>NZ_CP141103.1:0-4800000 GCF_041228755.1 Nocardiopsis sp. LDBS0036 | reverse complement strand
TGACGAGCAGGGAGCCGAGGACGTCGCCTCCCTCGGAGGGGAAGCGCTTGACCGCGATCTCGATGCGCTCGCCGTCCGGGTCCCCGTAGTCGAGGGGCACCTCGTAGGTGGCGCACTCGGTGCCGGGCGCTCCGCTCTCGCACTCGCCCCAGGCCAGTTCCTGGTCGGCGAAGGCCGCCAGGTCCCCGGAGAGCCCGGGCGCGACGCCTCCCTCCCTCGGCTGGTCGCCCTGCGCCGTGCACGCCGTCGCCAGCAGCACGGACCCGGCGAGCACGGCCGCCCACGGTCCCCGAACCCTCGTCGCCAACGGTGTCCCGCCCTCTCGTCACGTCCGACCGCGACCGACGTGTCGTCGGCGCCGCCCCATTCTCCACGACCGGCGCGGCCCGCACCGGTCCAACTCGCGTTCCTCTCCCCCGCCGGGGCGGTGTCGCGTACCCCTCCCCGCTCCGGCGCGGGGGCCGCCGTCCGGGTGCGGACGCCGCCGCACCGCCCCGCGACGGGTTCGCGCGGAGGGCCGCGCCTGCCACGGGACCGCCGGAACGGTGCCCGGGAAGGGCGGTCCCGCCCGCGGGGGGAGGCCGCGCCCGCGGGGCGGCCGCCTATCCGGCCAGGAGGGCGGAGGTCATGGCCTCCATGGCGATCTGGGGGTGCACGTTCGCGGCGATGCGCTCACGGCACTCCATGATGGCGTCGATCCTGCGCAGCGTGGACTCCGGTGTGCTGGAGCGGGCGACGCGTTCCAGGTCGCCGGAGCGCTCGGCCGTGGACAGCTCCACCCTCGCGCCCAGCTGGAGGGTGAGCGCGTCCCGGTAGAACGCGACCAGGTCGAGCAGGGCGCGGTCGTAGGAGTCGCGCTTGATGCGGGTGGCACGGCGCTTCTGCCGCTCCTCCAGGTCCTTCATCGCCCCCGCGGAGCCGCGCATCGCCTTGGCCACGCCCTTGCCCGTGGAGCCCTCGCCGAACGCGGCCCGCAGCTCCTCCCTCTCCTTCTCGTCGAGCGCCGTGGTGAGGGCCTTGGACTCCTCCTCGGCGATCTCGTAGAGCCGGGCGGCGGAGGTGACGCACGCGCCGAGCCCGTCGAGCCGGGCGGGGATGGACAGCACCTCCTCCCGGCGTCTGCGCGCCTCGGGGTCGGTGGCCAGCTGCCGGGCCCGGTCGATCCGCCCGGAGGCGGCGACCGCCGCGGCGCGGGCGGTCTCGGCGTCGATCCCGTCGCGCTGGACGAGGGCGTCCACCAGCTCCCGGGTGCCGGGCGTGGCCAGGGTGACCATGCGGCAGCGCGAACGGATGGTGACGAGCAGGTCGTCGGGGGTGGGGGTGCACAGCAGCCACACGGTGCGCGGCGAGGGCTCCTCCACCGCCTTGAGCAGGGCGTTGGAGGCGGCCTCGGTGGCGCGGTCGGCGTCCTCGAACAGCACGATCCGGAACCGGCCGCCGGAGGGTTTGGAGCCTGCGCGCAACACGAGGTCGCGGGTGGCGGCCACACCGAAGCTCAGTCCGCTGGGCCGCACGTACAGCACGTCGGGGTGGGTGCCGGCGAGGGTCTGGTGACAGGAGGCGCAGTGCCCGCAGCCGCCGTCCCGGCACTGGAGGGCGGCCGCGAAGGCCCGGGCGGCCTCCGAGCGGCCCGAACCGGGCGGCCCGGTGAACAGCCAGGCGTGGGTCATCCCCGTGCCCCGTCCGCCGGAGACGAGGTCGGCGGCCCCGGCGACGGCCCGCTGGAGCTGGCCCACCGTGGACCGCTGGCCGATGAGGTCGTCGAAGACCGTCATGCTTCCCTCCCACCGCTGGTGCTTCGGTCTTCAGGATAGGAGTCGGCGCCGACGTCCGGACCGTTGTCCACAGGCCGCTCTCCCCCGGCGCTGCGCCGGACCCGGGTCGGCCCGCTCCGGAGCGAGCCCCGCCCGGACACGGGCGAGGGCTCCCTCCCCCGAGCGGGGCAGGGAGCCCTCGGCGTGTCGGACGGCCCGGCCGCCTCGGCCTCAGCCCTGTCCGACCTCGTCGTTCCTGATCACCGGGATCATGCCGGTGACGGCCTCGGCGCTGCTCGGGACCGGGTCGGGCAGCAGGGAGCGCACCCGGCGCTGGATCTCGCGGGTGATCCTGTCCTGCGGCTCGCGGGCGTCGAGCACCAGGTAGCGCTCCGGCGCGGCCCTGGCCAGCTCCAGGAAGCCCCGGCGGACCCGGTCGTGGAACTCCGCAGGCTCGCCCTCGATGCGGTCGGCCGGGCCGCCCAGGCGGGACAGGCCGTCCTCCGGCCGCACGTCGAGCAGCACCGTCAGGTCCGGAACCAGGCCCTGCGTGGCCCAGTCGCTGATCCGGCGGATCTCGTCCGAGGACAGGTCGCGCCCCGAGCCCTGGTAGGCCAGCAGGGAGTCCACGTAGCGGTCGCTGATGACGACCGCGCCGCGCCGCAGGGCGGGCAGGATCTCCTGCTGGACGTGGTCGGCCTTGTCGGCCGCGTAGAGCAGCACCTCGGCGCGCGGGGTGATGTGCGAGTTCTCCCGGTCCAGGAGCAGGCCGCGCAGGCGCATGCCGAGCTTGGTCGCGCCCGGCTGGCGGGTGCCGATCACCTCGAACCCCTGGTCGCGCAGCCACACCGTCAGCTCGCGCACCTGGGTGGACTTGCCCGCGCCCTCGCCGCCCTCGACGACGATGAACGCGCCCGCGAGCCTGGCCTCCTCGTCCTCCTCCGGCGCGATCGCGACGCCGCGCAGCGCCGCGAACAGCTCCGGGAGCAGGCCGGGACCGGCCTCGGGGTCGTCCCGGCGGTTCATCCGCCGGTAGCAGACCAGCGCCACGACCAGGACGGCCAGGCCGGAGAGCATGAGGACGAGGCCGCTGCCGCGCAGGTCGTAGCTCAGGGGGCCGACCGGGATCCGGTAACTGCCGATGAGCCCGGCGGCCAGCGGGGCGAGCACGGCGGCGCCGACCAGGGTGACGCGGGCGGCGCCGTGCAGGAAGGCGAAGGCGGAACCCCGGTGCTCGTCCTCCACCTCGCGGTCGAACACCGCCAGGCCGATCACGCAGGCGATACCCGCGCCCACGCCGAGCAGCGCGGTGAGCACGGCGGTGAGCACCATGTCGGCGACGGCCCCGGCGAACAGCAGGGCCAGCCCGGCGAGGGCGATGCTCAGACCGAACAGCCGGCTGCGGCTGAACTGCTTGAGGACGCGCGGCCCGGCGAGCACGCCCAGGGCCATGCCCGCGAAGACCGCGGCGAAGACCACGCCGAAACCGGCGTTGCCCGCGCCCAGGCCCTCGACGTGCACGCGGCCGACACCGATGACCACGCCCCCGGCGGCCACGACGCAGAGCATGCCCGGAACCAGGCCGCGCACGCGGGGCGTGCCGCCCGCGTGGCGCCGACCGGTCCCCAGCGCGCGCAGGATGCCGCTGTCGCGGGTGTCGCTCTCCGCGTCCTTGGAGGGCTTGTGCCTGGGGATCGGCAGCCCGGCGACGACGACCGCCGCGACGACGAAGGTGAGGCCGTTGAGGTAGAGGGCGACGTCGGCCTCGGGGCTGGCCATGGAGGGCAGGAACGCGCCGAGCACGTTGCTGACCGAGGCGAGCGCGGCGAACAGCAGCGCCGCGACGGGCGCGGTGCCGTAGGCGGTGAGCAGGCTCAGCCGGTTCGCCTGCCCCAGCAGCTTGCGGGGCACCAGGTTGGGGACCGTGGCGTCCTTGGCCGGGGTCCAGAACAGGGCGACGACCTCGGCCAGGAGGGTGGCGATGAGGAGCCACTCCAGGGCGAAGCCGGGGAAGAGGAGGCCCACGACCGGGATGGAGACGTACAGCACGGCGCGCAGGACGTCGCCGACCACCATCGTCCACCTGCGGTCGAGGCGGTCGGCGACCGACCCGACCAGGGGGCTGAGCAGGATCGACGGGGCGAGCTTGATCGCCACGACGCCGCTGACGGCCAGGTACTGGACGAGCTGGGATCCGTCGGCGGTGAAGACGGTCGCCAGGGACACCAGTGCCAGCAGGCTGAGCCAGTCGCCCAGGCTGGAGAGGGAGAGAGAGATCCACAGCCTTCGGAAGGGTGTGATCGCAAGAACGTTGCGCGCCTCGGCCGGCGCTCCCAGGGGTGCAGATCTGCTCATAGCGCTCAAGATTATCGGTGAGGGGGAGAGGGAAGGACGGGTCGCGGACCCGCCTCAGAATCGTTGGATGGCTCCGGGGAGCGCGCACGTTTCCGCGTTCCCGTGAGTCCTGCCAAGCGTAGTACGGAAGGCTGCTCCCGCACAGGGGTGAGGCTGCGCCCACCCGGGGTGAACACGCGGGAGACCGCCCACCCGGTCACCCCCGTCGGGAGGTGTCCGGGTGAGCCTACGCGTGCCGGGGCCCGGGAGACGAATCCCGGCCGCTCCCCGCCGCCCGCGTCTACTCCTCCGGGGCGGGGTCGGAGGCGCCGGTCCCCTTGGCCGGTGACTTCCTGGCCGTCGTGGAGGTGGACGCCTTCTTGGCCGCCGTGCCCGTCTTCCTGGCCGTCGTGGAGGTCTTCTTGGCGGGCGCCTTCTTCGCGGCGGGCTTCTTGGCCGCGGGCTTCTTGGCGGGCGCCTTGGCGCGGCGCTCGGCCAGCAGCTCGGCGGCCCGCTGGTCGGTGATCGACTCCACCTCGTCGCCCTTGCGCAGGGAGGCGTTGACCTCCCCGTCGGTGACGTAGGGGCCGAACCGGCCGTCCTTGATCACCATCTTGGCGCCCGAGGCCGGGTCCTCCCCCAGCTCGCGCAGCGGCGGGGCGGCGGCGCGGCGCCCGCGCTGCTTGGGCTGGGCGAACAGCGCCGCGGCCTGCTCCAGTGTGACCGTGAACATCTGCTCCTCGGTCTCCAGGGAGCGGCTGTCGGTGCCCTTCTTGATGTAGGGGCCGAACCGGCCGTTCTGCGCGGTGACGTCCTCGCCGTCGATCTGGCCGACCACGCGCGGCAGCGACAGCAGGCGCAGCGCGTCCTCCAGGGTGACGGTGTCCAGGCTCATCGACTTGAGCAGCGAGCTGGTGCGCGGCTTGACCTTGGCCTTGGCCCTGGTCTTGGCCTTGCCCTCCTCGGCCTCCTGCGGCTCCTCGATCACCTCGGTGACGTAGGGGCCGAACCGCCCGGTCTTGGCCACGATGACGCGGCCGGTCTCGGGGTCGGTGCCCAGCTCCCGGTCGCCGCTGGGCTGGGCGAACAGCTCCTCGGCCTTGTCCACGGTCAACTCGTCCGGGGCCAGGTCCTCGGGCACGTTCACCCGCACGCCGTCCCGGTCCAGGTAGGGGCCGTAGCGCCCCACCCGCAGCACGATGTCGGTGCCGGGCAGCGGCAGGGAGCTGATCTCCTTGGGGTCGATGTCGGAGAGGTTGTCGTTGACCAGCTCCTTGAGCCCGGTCTCCCGCTGGCCCTCGGTGTCCTCGCCGCCGAAGTAGAAGCGGCGCAGCCAGGGCAGGCTCTCGGCCTCCCCCCGGGCGATGTCGTCGAGCACGTCCTCCAGGCGCGCGGTGAACTCGTAGTCCACCAGGTTGCCGAAGTGGCGCTCCAGCAACTGCACCACGGCGAAGGCCAGGAAGGACGGCACCAGCGCCGTGCCCTTCTTGAACACGTAGCCGCGGTCCAGGATGGTGCCGATGATCGAGGCGTAGGTGGAGGGGCGGCCGATCTCGCGCTCCTCCAGCTCCTTGACCAGGGTGGCCTCGGTGTAGCGCGCGGGCGGCCGGGTGCTGTGCCCCTCGGCCTCCAGGTTCTGGGCCTTGAGCGGGTCGCCCTCCGACATCGCGGGCAGGCGGCGCTCGCGGTCGTCCAGGTCGGCGGCCGGGTCGTCGGAGCCCTCCACGTAGGCCTTGAGGAACCCGTGGAAGGTGATGACCTTGCCGGTCGCGCTGAACTCGGCGACCTCGCCGTCGGAGGAGGTGCCCTCGATGCGCACGGTGACGGACTCGCCGACCGCGTCCTTCATCTGGGAGGCGACGGTGCGCTTCCAGACCAGCTCGTAGAGCCGGAACTCGGGGCCGGACAGGCCGGTCTGGGCGGGCGTGCGGAAGGTGTCGCCGGACGGGCGGATCGCCTCGTGCGCCTCTTGGGCGTTCTTGACCTTCTTGGCGTACACGCGCGGCTTGTCGGGCAGGTAGTCGCCGCCGTAGAGGCTGCGCACCTGGGAGCGGGCGGCCTTGACCGCGCTGTCCGACAGCGTGGTGCTGTCGGTGCGCATGTAGGTGATGTAGCCGTTCTCGTACAGCCGCTGGGCGACCTGCATGGTCTGCTTGGCCGACAGGCCGAGCTTGCGGGACGCCTCCTGCTGGAGGGTGGTGGTGCGGAACGGCGCGTAGGGCGAGCGGCGGTAGGGCTTGCGCTCCACCGAGGAGACCGAGAACCCGGCGCCGGACAGCCGCTCGGCGAGGCCGCGCGCCGCGGCCTCGTCCAGCTGGCGGACGGGGCGGTCCGAGCGCAGCGTGCCCTGCGGGGTGAAGTCGCGGCCCGCGGCGACGCGGGTGCCGTCCACGGAGACGAGGGCGGCGGGGAAGGTGGCGGGGCCTTCGGCGACACCGGCCTCGGTGGCGTCGAAGAGGGCCTTGAGGTCCCAGTACTCGGCGGAGGTGAACGCCATGCGCTCGCGTTCGCGCTCGACCACCAGGCGGGTGGCCACGGACTGCACGCGGCCCGCCGAGAGCTTGGGCATGACCTTCTTCCACAGCACGGGGGAGACCTCGTAGCCGTAGAGGCGGTCCAGGATGCGCCGGGTCTCCTGTGCGTTGACCAGGCGGGTGTTCAGGTCGCGGGTGTTGTGGGCCGCGCGCTGGATGGCGTCCTTGGTGATCTCGTTGAACACCATGCGGCGGACGGGGATGCGGGGCTTGAGCTCCTCCAGCAGGTGCCAGGCGATCGCCTCGCCCTCGCGGTCCTCATCTGTCGCGAGGAGGAGTTCGTCGGCGTCGGCCATGAGCTCCTTGAGCTTCTTGACGTGCGCCTTCTTGTCGGTGTTGACCACGTAGAGCGGCTCGAAGTCGCCGTCGACGTCCACCCCGAGCCGGGCCCACGCCTGCCCCTTGTACTTGGCGGGGATCTCGGCGGCCTTGTTGGGCATGTCGCGGATGTGGCCGATGCTGGACTCCACGACGTAGCCGCGCCCCAGATAACCGGCGATGGTCTTCGCCTTGGCCGGTGACTCGACGATGACGAGGGCGGTGCCCGCCCCCTGTCGTCCGCTGTCCTTCGAGCCGTTCTTGCCGGCGCTGCCCTTCGTGGGTGGCACGCTCTTCCCCTACGTCTAGCCCTACGTGATCTTTCCGGCCGCGGTCTGTCGGAAGCTCCTGGGAACCGACAGTAACCGAAACTCCAGGCGCTACCCCCGTCGGTGGGCGGGAGGGGCTGTCCCCTCCGCGGGTGAGGGCTCCGTCGCTCTGGGTGGACACCCGGCCCACGCCCACCGGCACCCGCAGAATAAGCGCTTCCCGAACCGGTACCGGTCCGTAGCGTACGTGAGCCGCCCCGGCAACGTGGGCCGGTTGGCCAGCACCGCCTCTGACGAGCACCCATAACGACCCCCGCGAGTGACTTCAGTCACACTTGATGGTCGTCGAGTGCCCGCTTTCCCCAGAATGCGGCGAGTCCTCCCGGATATTCCCGGGAGGACTCGGCTCACGTCACGGGCTGACGGCCAGCTCCTCCGCGCTCCCGCAGTCCACCGCGTTCCTCACGGAACGGGAGTGCGGAGGCGGGTCGTCGTGGCCCGTCGACGCGTACGGCACGCGTTGTGCCGGTCCGGGATCGCGCTCCGTGTCCGACGCCGCCCTGTGGGATACGGCACCCCGCAGTCCACCGCGTTCCTCACGGAACGGGACGCCGTACTCCCCCGGGCCCGCACGGACGCGGGCGCGATCCCCTGTTCTGTCGTTACAGGCCCACGCCCGCGGCGCCGAGCAGCTCGTTGACCGGGTCGGCCACACCCACGGGGGCGGACGCGGGCAGCTGGTCGGCGTGCTCGGGAGCGTGCTGCTCCACGGCCTGACGGGTGGTCTCGCTCACCTCGTACTCGACGGGCAGCATGTCCGAGACCGGGACCTCGGGCAGGTCCTGCACCAGGGGCAGGGCGTCCAGGGCGCTGGACTGGGCCTCGGGCGCGCTCTGGTGCACGACCGCGGCCCCGTCGCCGGTGCTGCTGGCGCCGGCCAGGCTCGCGACCGCCGCGATGGCGTTGCCGGAGACGTTGACCGGAACCTCGCCGTCCGCGACGAGCTGGTTGCCGCCGACCGCGGAGCCGTTGCCCGAGGTCGCGACGTGCTCCTCCTCCTCCAGCACCAGGGCGCCGGTGTCGGTGGAGGCCGCACCCGCCACGCCGCCGACCGCGCCGATGGCGTTGCCCGCGACGTTGACCGGCACGTCCAGGTCGACCACGGCCTGGTTGCCGCCCACCAGCGAGCCGTTGCCCGAGGTCGCGATGGACTGGTGCTCGCGCGGGGCCGACTGGTGCTCACGGGGCGCCGACTGGCGCAGCACGCCCGCGTTCACGCCGGAGGTGTCCGGCAGCGGCAGGATGGTGGCGTTCTCCGCGGCCTCGTGCACCAGGTCCATGGCCGTGTACTCGGCGGGCGCGGAGTGGTGCTCGCGGTGCCCGTGGCCGTGGCCGTCGTGCACCAGGGCGCCGGTGTCGGTGGCCGCGGCGCCGGCCACGCCGCCGACCGCGCTGATGGCGTTGCCCGCGACGTTGACCGGCACGTCCAGGTCGACCACGGCCTGGTTGCCGCCGAGCAGCGAGCCGTTGCCGGAGGTAACGGCGTCGGGGCTGTGGTGGTGGTGACGGTGGCCGTGCTGGTGCTCGACCACCGCGGCGCCCGTGTCGGTCGTGCTGGCGCCCGCGATCCCGGCCACGGCGGCGATCGCGTTGCCCGAGACGTTCACGGGGATCTCGCCGTCCACGACCAGCTGGTTGCCGCCGAGCGCGGAGCCGTTGCCCGACGTGGCCGCGTCGGGGCCGTGCTGGTGGTCGACCACGGCCGCGCCGGTGTCGGTGCTGCTGGCACCGGCGGTGCCCAGGACGGCGCCGATCGCGTTGCCGGAGACGTTCACGGGGACGTCCCCGTTCACGACCGCCTGGTTGCCGCCCAGCAGGGAGCCGTTGCCGCTCGTGACGGCCTGGCTGTCCGCGAAGGCCACGCCGCTGCCCAGCGCGACGAAACCGGCTGTCAGGAGCACCGACTTCGCGGATGTGCTGACCCACTTACGCATGTGGGAGGTCCTTTCAAACATGTCGATGAGAAGGTGTGTGCTCGGGCCACAGGCCGTTCCACGCCCCTGGGTGGGGTGCGGGCCTTCGGCCAAGGCCGGGGTTTCCTCCGGTCCGCCTCACACCTGGAAGGTGCGTGCTACCGGTGCTTGGAGAGTGCGCCGCGGTCCCGCTCCGCTGGTTGCGGCGGAACGCGCGCACCCCGTCCATCAGCCCCGCCCCGGAGGGCGGCGGCTGACGTGAACCCCGCGCACATGGCCTTGGCCGGTGCTACGGGACTCGCGTCAGCCCCCGGGCCGCGAACGGCCCGGGAGGCCGGGGTCAGGCGCGGGCGCGGCGCCTGCCGAACAGGAGCAGTCCGGCGCCCGCGGCGATCGCGGCGGCGGCGCTGGCGAACAGACCGCTCAGGGCGCTGCCGTCGGTGCCGGTCCGGGCGAGTTCCGGGGCGGGCGCCGGGGGCTCCTCGTCCGTGGCGGGCGGGGAGACGGGCTGCTCGGGCGTGCCGCCGCCACCGCCGCCGTTGCCGCCGCCGTGGTCGCCGCCACCGCCGCCGCCGTGGTGGCCGCCACCGCCACCGCCGCCGCCGTGGTGGCCGCCACCGCCACCGCCGCCGCCGTGGTCACCATCGCCGTAGCCGTCGTCGTGACCGCCGTCGTGGCCACCGCCGTCGTGACCGCCGCCGTCGTGGCCGCCGTCACCGGGCTCCCCCCCGTAGCCGGGCTTCTCCGGCTTCTCGGGGTTCTCGGGCTTCTCCGGGGTCTCCGGCTTCTCGGACTCGTCGGGGGTCTCGGGCTCCTCGGGCTTCTCGGGCGTCCAGGTGGAGCTGTCGTCCTCCACCACGGCCCCGCTGTCGGTGCACTGGGCGCCCGCGAGGCCGAGGACGGCGATCGAGTTACCGCAGACGTTGACGGGGGCGTCCAGGTCGGCCACGATCTGGTTGCCGCCGAGGATGGAGCCGTTTCCGCTGGTCGTGGCCGTGGTGTCGGCGTAGGCCACTCCGGCGCCGGCGGCGGTGAAGAATCCCGCGGCCACCAGTGCGGCGATACGGGCGTGCGTGTGGTAGGTCATCGCGTGTCCTTTGGTCAACGAGAAAGATCGGCCAGCTGCTCGTGGACCGCGGACGGAGAGCTTCGTGCTCCGGGGAAGCCGGGGAGAAGGCACGCCCGCCGGATTCGGCGAGGCGGCTGCGCGCAGAGGAGCGCACGGACCGGCCGCGGTCGTGGAGGACGCGGCTAGTCGGGAGCGAAGGAGGGGTCGTCCGCGGCGTCGCGGACAACCAGGGTGGGGTCACCGGGAAGGGCGACCCGCTGGGCCCGGGGAGCCAGGTGGTCGGCCCGGGCCGTCAGGAACCCGGCGGCGCCGGGCGCGGGGAAGGACGGAGACGCGGCGCCGGTGGCGTCCGCTCCGGCCTGGTGGTACCCGCCGCCCGCGATGAGGCGGATGCGCTCACCGGGGCCGTCGTCGCCCGGCGCCCGGTCGGCGCCCTCGTCGGCGACCCGGTGCCAGACGGACGGGTCCACGGGAGCGTGGACGGCCGTCACCCCGCCGGTGCGGTCCCCGTCGCGTTCCGCGCCGGAGCCCTCGTCCTCGTCGGACGCGGAGCGCTTGGGCGCGGGTGCGGTCGGGGAGAGTTCGTCGGCGCCGCCGAGGACGGGCAGGCCGAGCGGCGTCGCGGTGCCCGCGGAGCCGCCGATCCGGTCCTGCACGGCCCGGGTGGACTCGGCGAGCCCCTCGGAGACCGTGCCCACCAGGCTGCCGTCGCGCAGCGAGCGGTCGGTGGACTCCACCATGTCGTGGCCCCTGCGGGCGATGCCCCCGACGAGGTCGCCCGCGCCGCGCGCGGTCTCGTCGACGGTCCGGGTGGTGTCCTCGACCGCCCTGTTGGCGGCGGATCCGGTCCTGGTCCGCTCCAGGGCCGCTGTCACGCCGGTCCCGTGCAGGGTCTCGGCGGGAAGAGCGGCCGTCTGGGGCACCACGGTGTCGGCGAGCGACTCCGTGGCCGACGCGGCGCGGGCCGTGGCGTCGGAGAGGCGGGCGCTGCGGATCTCCTCCGCGGCGGCCTGTCCGGTGCGTCCGGTCCCGTCGCCGACCTCCAGCACGCGGTCGACCAGGCCACCGGACTCGGGGGCGGTCTCGCCGTGGGCGACACCGATCCCCCCGGCCAGCCATGCGACGGCGACGATGCCGGACAGGAGCAGCAGCCGGGCGGGGCTCAGGGCCATGCGGGCAGCGCGACTGGAGACCAGCCACTCCTTGCCCGCGAGCACCATGGATGCCCCCCGTTTCGCTGCTACTGGACGGTCCCGTGCGGTGGTCCCGCCACGGTCACACGCCGGTGCCGTTCCGCGCCCGCGAAGGCGGGCGGGGAGCCGTGCACCGTCGAACTCACAGCAACACTAACATCACGTTCGGTGACGGGAGGCCGGATTACGAACCGCGCCGAAAAAGTTCTCGGCGCGGTTCGGCTGAGGGGACGGCGCAAAGCGCCCGGGGTCAGCTCAACCCGACGAAACGGTCCAGGACGCGGACCCCGAACCGGAGGCCCTCGATCGGGACGCGCTCGTCCACCCCGTGGAACATGCCCGCGAAGTCCAGCTCGGGGGGCAGCTGGAGGGGGGCGAAACCGTAGTTGCGCACCCCGAGCCGCGAGAAGCTCTTGGCGTCCGTCCCCCCGGAGAGGCAGTAGGGGACGGCCTTGGCGCCGGGGTCCTCGGCCAGCAGCGACTCCGACATGGCGCTGACCAGGCCGCCGTCGAAGGAGGTCTCCACGGCGGGCAGGTGGTGGATGAACTCGCGGCTGACCTTGGGGCCCAGCAGCCGGTCGATCTCGGCGAAGTACGCGTCCTCGGTGCCCGGCAGGAAGCGGCCGTCCACCTGGGCGGTGGCCTCGCCCGGGATGACGTTGGCCTTGTAGCCGCCGCCCAGGACCGTGGGGTTGAGGGTGTTGCGCAGGGTAGCGCCGATCATGCGCGCGATGGGGCCCAGGCGGGCGACCGTGGCGTCCACGTCCCCTTCGTCGAAGGGGATGCCGAACTCCTCGCAGATCTCCTCCAGGAAGGTCCGCACGGTCGGTGTGAGCTGGACGGGGAACCGGTGCTCGCCCAGGCGGGCGACGGCCGCCGCCAGTTCGGTGACGGCGTTGTCGGTGTTGACCATCGAACCGTGCCCGGCGGTGCCGCGCGCGGTCAGCTTCATCCAGGCGATGCCCTTCTCGGCGGTCTCGATGAGGTAGAGGCGCCGGTTCTCCTTGACCGTGAACGAGAAGCCGCCGACCTCGCTGATCGCCGAGTCGCAGTCGGCGAACAGGTCGGGGTGCTCGTCGACCAGGTACTGGGCGCCCCAGGTGCCCCCGGCCTCCTCGTCGGCGAGGAAGGCCAGCACGATGTCGCGCGGGGGACGGCGGCCCTCGCGCAGGCGCTGGCGCAGCATCGCCAGGACCATCGCGTTCATGTCCTTCATGTCGACCGCGCCGCGGCCCCACACGCAGTCGTCGGCGACCTCGCCCGCGAAGGGGTGGTGGGTCCAGTCCTCCGGGGCCGCCGGAACGACGTCGAGGTGGCCGTGGATGAGCAGCGGGGGACGACTGGAGTCCTCCCCCGTGATCCGGGCCACGACGTTGCTGCGCCCCGGGTGCTTCTCGTAGATCCTCGACTCGACGCCGACCTCGTCGAGCTTGGCCGCCACGTACTCGGCCGCCTTGCGCTCCCCGGGTCCCGAGTGGTCGCCGTAGTTGGAGGTGTCGAACTCGATGAGCTCCCGGCACAGGTCGACCACCTCGACCTCGGCCGCGCTCAGTTCCCTGCCTGGCTCCGCCATCTGACGCTCCCGTCCAGCCGCACCTTGTCGCCCTACTGTTCCACCGACCCTGCCATGTCTTCCACCGGCGGAAAACATGGTTCGCGCGGTGTTCGACCTTTGCTATGGTTGACGTGTCCGGCGCGGGAGCGCCGAGCACACCCGGTCCGGGTGGCGGAATAGGTAGACGCGCTAGCTTGAGGTGCTAGTGGCCGTTAAGGCTGTGGGGGTTCAAGTCCCCCCTCGGACACAAACGAAAGGCCCTGCTCGCAGGGCCTTTTTTTCATGCCCGGGCCGCGACGGGGGTGCGACCGGAGTGGATCGTCCGAAGGGGGACGCCACCTGCTCGGCGGCGTGGGTCCGCACGCCCGGAAGCGCGTGGCGCGGTCGTCACCCGTCCCACGCACAACACCGCCGCCGGGCGCGGTGGACCATTGTGCGCGGAACGGCCCGAACGATGGTCGGGTCGCCCGCCCCGCGTCCCGCCCGCCATGGGCCGTTCGCGGCGGAGGCGGACGCGGGTCCTGTGTCGCCTCCCAGGACGGACGGGGCGGGGCGAGGGGACGGTGACGCGCTCCCGCCGCACGGTCGGCGGGGAGCAGCGTCGGCTAGCGCGTGTGGCACGCCTTCAGGTAGCTCAGGAACGACGCCTGTAGCCCGGTGACGTGCGTCTCCCGCAACAACACGTGCGAGATCCGCTCCGACCGCCCCTTGGCGTGCAACTGTTCCACCGTCGTCAGGACGTTACGGGCCATCCCGCGGTAGAACGGAATGTCCCCCAGCAGCTCGGCTTCGTTCAGCGTGATGTGCAGCCGTGGAGCGGCCGCGTCCTCGCCGGGTTCCGGCAGGGCTTCGACGAGGGTGAGGATCCGGCTGTCCGCACTGGCCACACCGGGGCTGCCCGCACCGACGCTCGCGAAGGGTCCTGTCCCGCGCAGCCACGCGTAGAGGGCGAAGAGGCCTCCGTAGGAGTAGCCGAAGAGGCCGTGCCCGGACTCGCTGACACGCAGCTTCGACCGCAGGTGGGGGTGGAGTTCGCCGGTCAGGAAGTCGAGGAAGGCGTCGGCCCGGGTTTCCCGCAGCTCCGCGAGGTAGGCGTCGACCTGCTCCCGGGTCATCGCACCCGACTCGCGGGCCGCCGCGAGGGTGGCCAGCATGTCGTCACCGACGGGTTCGCCCGGCGGCACGAGGTCGCGGTTGCGGATGTGCGCCCAGCCCGCGGCCTCCTCACCGGCGTACCCGACGCTGACCTGGATGTAGGGGGCGATCGTCAGGTAGGGGTCCGCCTGGGTGACGATGAGGGGCGCGGTGAGGCCGACCGTCCAGTTGCCGTCCAACACGTAGATCAGCGGCAGGTGGTCCGCGGAGTCCGCGTAACCGGGGGGTGTGGTCACCCAGACGCCGTAGCGGCGCCCCGACCGCGCGGTGGTCTCCAGGTACTCCGTGTCCGGCAGGCAGCCGTGCAGTATCCCGCTCATCGGGCTTCTCCCTTCATGATGCGGCCGTCCTTCACGACGAGGACGGCCGTGTCCGGATCGGCGAACACCGCCGCGTCCTGGAGCGGGTTCCGCCGCCAGACGACCATGTCGGCCCGCATCCCCACCCGGATCGTCCCGACCGTCCCGCCCAGGCCGAGGATGTCGGCGTTGACGCCGGTGGCCGACACGAGCGCCCGCATGGGTGACTCCAGCTCGGCGCGCAGCCGCAGCTCCTCGCCCCGGCGCCGCTGGTTCGGCCCGATGAGGTCCGAACCCAGGCCGATCCGCGGGCCCGCCGCACGGGAGGCCTCCAACGCCGAGGCCATGCGCTGACGGACCCGGCGAGGCGGTCCCGCACACCCACGTCGACCGCGGTCGGGTCGGCGCCCGATCCGTCCGCGACGATGCCGCCGGCGAACCAGGCATCGGCCACGGGGCCTCCTCTCCGGGACTGCGACCCACCATCCTCAACAGTGGTGAATTCGCTGTGCGGTAACGTACTCAACAGTGGTGAATTCGTCAAGGGAGGCAGTGTGAGGGCACCGGTCGGGGAAGGCAGGGAGCGCCTCCTGCAGGCGCTGTTCGAGGAGTACGGCGGGAGCGGCCCCAGCCCGAACCTGTCGATGCGCCAGGTGGCGGAGCGGCTCGGCGTACACCACACGCTGCTGACCTACCACTTCGGGTCGCGGCCGGGACTCCTGCGCGCCGTGCTGCTGGAGGCGCGCCGCCGCGACAACCTCGTCATCGCCGCGACCGGCGGCGAACTCGGGTTCGCCGCCCTGTGCAGGGCCGTGTGGAGCTTCTACGCGAACGACGCGCACGAGGACCGGATCCGCGCCTTCTTCCACCTGGTCGGACTCGCGGTGTACGAGCACGACGTCTTCCATGAGTTCGTCGCCGACATCGACGACCTGGCGTCCCTCCTCGAAGCGGCCGCCCTTCGCGACGGACACACGGCGGCGGACGCGAGGCAGCGGAGCATCATCGCGACCTCGTGCCTGCGAGGGCTGTTGCTGCAGAGGCTGCTGGCCCCCTCCGCCGAGGTCGACGCCGCGGCCGAGCGCTTCATCACGTCGTTGGCGGCGTCCGGGGGCGACAGCCCGGCGTCGTGAACCACGAGGACGCGGTGGGCCGCGCCGGGGCCGCGCACGGGCTCCCCGTCGCGGCCCCGAAAGCGTCGGGCGGGCCGGTCGGAACGGTCAGGCCGACCCGGCGCCGGTGAGGGAGCAGCCCCGGCGTGACAGGTCCAGCTCCGAACGGTCGGTCAGGCAGGCCGGGACCGTGTGGACCTGCTGGCCGTAACCGCGTCCCCGCTCGAAGGTCACGTTCCCGTCCGCGTCCACCTCGCAGGGGTTGTCGTCGGTGCACTCCTCGCCGTCCCTGTTGTGGGTGTTGTGGACGCCCACGACGGTGGAACCGTCGGGGGCCAACAGCACCGAGCCGGACATGCCGGGGTAGGGGAGGCATCCCTCACCGGAGGCGTAGCGGATCGGGTCGTCCTGTTGGTAGCCGCCCTCGCGCAGGTGCGCGGGCACGGCCTCGACGGAGCAGTCCGAGCGGGTGCCGGGAGAGACCATGGTCACCTCGTCGCCGGGGCGCACGGGGGTGGTGCCGAGTTCGAAGGTCTTCGCCCCCTGGGAGGCCAACTGCTCGTAGGTCCGGTCCAGGCGGTAGAGCGCGACGTCGGTTCCGGTCATCGTCGCGTACACCAGGCGCTCGGCCCGGGCGGTGACCCGGGGATAGCCCCGGGGGTCGGCCACGGGCACCTCCAGGTCGGCGGGCCGGTCCACGAGGGCCTCCCCCGGCGCCGGCCAGTCCTCCCGTACGCAGTGGCCGTTGGTCAGCATCAGCGCCGGCGCGTCCGGCTCCGAGGCCGGGGTGCGCACCACCGAGCCCACGCAGCCCTGGAGGTCCACCATGCCCTCCACGTCCGGGATCTCGTCGTCCGGGGGCACGTCGGTGCCGGAGACGACGCCGTCGATCCACCCGGTGTGCCGGGTGGCGTCGGTGAACAGCGTGGGCGCCCCCTCCCCGCTGGGACCGCTGACCACCCCGGACAGCGCCCACGCGCCGTCCTCGCGGACCAGCGCGGGACCGCCCGAGTCCATGTTGGCCGCGGCCACGCTCCCGTCCCGGCTGCCGACGCACAACTCGCCCTCGACCGCCTGGCCGAGGCACGCCGAGGGCGGCTGCACCACGGTGTCGGCCTCCCGCAACCGTGTCGGGAAGCAGTCGGGGTTCCCGGCGTCGTCGCACGTCATGCCCCAGCCCATGATCCGCACCGGTGTCCCGGGCGGTGGCGAGGCCGAGGCGATGGGCAACGGTTGGGCCTCGACGGGGCGCTCCAGGTGCATCAGTGCGAGGTCCCTGCCCCAGAAACCCCCTTCGTCCCCGCTCGTGGCCAGCCGGTAGTAGTGGTCGACCTCGGCCACCTCGCCTCCGGAGTCGGAGTCCGGCGACCCGACGCGGACGCTCCAGCCCCGCGGAACGCCCGTCCGCGCGTTGGTCGGGTTCTTGCCCGCGCAGTGGCTGGCGGTCAGCACCCACTGGGGAGCCAGGACGACGACCCCGCACCCGTGGCCGTCCGGGCGCGGCGGCGCGGGGTAGTCAGGCTGGAACGAGCCCATGAACTCATACGACTGTGTTGAAGGGTTCCCGCCCACGATGGCGTGCGCCGGGACCGCGGTGACCACGGTCGCGGTCACCGCGAGGACGAGAGCGGACAGGAGAGTACGACTTCGCATGCGCCCGACCGTAGGAGGGCGGTTGTTGCGCGGATGTGTGGTCCTCGTGCCCGGCGCCCAACGTTTTCGCAACAGGCCCCCGCCTATGCTGAACGGCCACGGAGCCGGGTCGCGCGGACGCCGGCGCCGTCGGCGGGGCGTGCCGGGACGCGGCAGCGATCGGAGCGGGAGGGGGCACCATGCGTGTGCTGATCGTCGAGGACGAGGTCTTCATGGCCGAGGCGCTCCAGGCGGGGCTGCGCCAGGAGGCCATCGCCGCCGACATCGCCCTCGACGGCGACCAGGCGCTGGAGCGCGCCGCGGTCAACGACTACGACGCGATCGTCCTCGACCGGGACATCCCGGGGGTCCACGGTGACGACGTGTGCGCGGCGGTGGTGCGCGACCATCCCGGGACCAGGGTTCTGATGCTCACCGCCGCGACCCGGCTACGGGACAAGGTGGGCGGATTCGCCCTGGGCGCCGACGACTACCTCACCAAGCCCTTCGCTCTGGAGGAACTGGTCGTGCGCCTGCGCGCACTCGCCCGGAGGCCCTCGTCGTCCGTTCCGCCGGTCCTGGAATGGGGCGGACTGCGCCTGGACCCGTACCGCAGGGAGGCCGAACGGGACGGGCGCCGTCTGAGGCTGCCCCGCAAACAGTTCGCCGTCCTGGAGCTGCTCATCAGGGCGGGAGGGGGCGTGGTCAGCTCCGAGACGCTGCTGGAGAAGGTCTGGGACGAGAACGCCGACCCGTTCACCAGCGCGCCCCGGGTGACGATGTCGCAGCTGCGCAGGACCCTGGGCAGGCCGGACCCCATCGTCACCGTCCCCGGAGCCGGGTACCGCCTCGCGGCCCCCGGGGAGGAGCGGTGAACGCCCGCGTCCCCGCCCCGTCCGGGAGGAGGGGCAGCGCACGCCTGCGCCTGACCCTGAGCTACGCCGGTTTCCTCGTGGCGGCGGGCCTGGCGGTGCTGGCCGGGGTCTACGTGGTCCTGCGCTACGTCCCCGACTACCCGCTCACCGCGGCCAACCCGCGCGACTCCGGCGGCCCGGTCGTCCCCACCCGCGGGCAGATCCTCGACGCCGTCGTCATGGTCTCCGGGGTCGTCCTGGCGGTGTTGGCCGTGATCGGACTCGTCGGCGGGTGGTTCCTCGCCGGATGGGTGCTGCGCCCCCTGCACCGGATCAACGAGGCTGTGCGCATCGCCGCCTCGGGGCGGCTGGAGCACCGCATCCGGCTGCACGAGCGCAACGACGAGTTCCGACAGCTCGCCGACGCCTTCGACCACATGCTCGACCGCCTGGAGAACGCGTTCGAGACCCAGGAGCGCTTCGCCGCCAACGCCTCCCACGAACTGCGGACCCCGCTGGCCGTGACGGCCACCCTCCTGGACGTGGCCCGCCGCGACCCGGAGGGGCAGGACGTCCCGCACCTGGTCGAACGGCTCAGCGTCACCAACGCCCGGGCGGTCGAGCTCACCGAGGCCCTCCTGCGGCTGGCCGACGCGAACGCCGTGACCGCCGTCTCCGTGCCGGTCGACCTGGCCGACATCGTCCGCGACGTCGTGGCCGAGAACTCGGCGGAGGCCGAGCGCCGCGGGGTGCGGCTGTACCTCGCGTCGGCTCCGGCGCCGACGCTCGGCGACCCCGCACTGCTCACCCAGCTCACGCAGAACCTGGTGCAGAACGCGTTGCGCCACAACGCGGGGCGGGACGGGACGGCTTCGGTCAGCACCGGTCACGCCCCCGGCGCCGGGACCGTCCTGCGGGTCGACAACACCGGTCCGCACCACACGCCCGAGACGGTGGCCCGACTGCACGAACCCTTCCTGCGCGGGCAGGGCAGGTTCGGGGCCGACCCGGGCCACGGGCTGGGCCTGGCCCTGGTCGCGCGGGTGGTCGAGGTCCACGGCGGCGCGCTGGACCTGCGACCGCGCGCGGGCGGGGGGCTGACCGTGACGGTCACGCTCCCCCGCCCGCACGGTCACCTCACGCCGTCACCGTAGACACGTCCCAGGTGACCGGGAGGCTCTTCAGCCCGTGCAGGTCCGCGGTCTCCGGACGCAGTCCGGCCTCGACCTCCTCGGCCGGCACGGCCAGGCGCAGCGTGGGGAAGCGGTCGAACAGCGCGGGCAGCGCGACCCGCATCTCGACGCGGGCCAGCTGCTGCCCCAGGCACTGGTGGATGCCGTGGCCGAAGGCCAGGTGCCCGCCCTCGCGCCTGCCGACGTCGAGGACGTGGGGATCGGTGAAGCGCTCGGGATCGCGGTTGGCGGTGTTGAGCGACACGATGACCGTCGTACCGGCCTCGACGGTCCGGCCGCCCAGCTCGACGTCCTCCAGCGCCGTCCTCATGAACGTCTTGGCCACGCTCAGGTACCGCAGCAGCTCCTCCACGGCACGGTCGGCGAGCGCGGGTTCGTCCCGCAGCGCGGCCAGCTGCGCCGGATCGCGCAGCAGTGCGAAGGCGCCCAGCGCCAGGGTGTTCGCTGTGGTGTCGAACCCGGCCGCCAGCAGGACCAGGCTGATCCCCTTCAGCTCCTCGTCGGTCAGGTCGCTGTCGGTGAGGTCGCTGAGCACGTCGTCGGTGGGGTTCGCGCGCTTGGCGGCCACCAGTTCCGCGAGGTAGCGCTGGGTCGCGGTGTAGGCCGCTGTCAGGTCCTCGTCGCTCGTCTCCCCGCTCATGAACTTGTCGATGTTCTCCTGGAAGGAGCGCCGGTCCTCGTACGGCACCCCCAGCAGCTCACAGATCACCATGGTGGGGACGGGCTTGGCGAACGCGGTCACCAGGTCCGCCGTCGGCCCGGCCGCCTCCATGGCGTCCAGGTGCTCGGCCGTGATCTCCTCGACGCGCTCGGTGAGCAGCCGCATCCGCCGCGCGGTGAACCTGCCCACCAGCGGTTTCCTGTAGCGCCCGTGCTGCGGCTCGTCCATGAGGAGGAACTCGCCGGGCGGCGCCGGAGGGACCTCGATGTCGCCGTAGTCGATCAGCGGGTGGTGGCGCATGAGCTCCTTGCGGGAGCTGAAGCGCGGGTCGGCCAGGACCGACCGGACCAGGTCGTATCCGGTGACCAGCCAGCCCTGGTGGCCGTCGGGGAAGGCGTAGCGGCTGATGGGGCCGTGCTCGCGCGCCCGGAGCAGTTCCTCGGGCGGATCGAAGGGGCAGCCGGGCCGACGCGCCTCGGGCAGCGCCGTGACGGTGTGGAGGGGGTCGCTCATGGCCGTTCCTCGTCTGGCGGTGGTGTGTGTCCGGCGCAGTCCGGTGACCGCGACGGCCGAGCGGGGGGTGCGCTGGTTCATGTTCGGTCTCTTCTTCCGTCTGTTCAGGACCGGTGGACGATGACGTCGCCGTGGACGCTGCGGGCGCGGATCTCGACGGTCTCCTCGGCGGGGCCGGGGCCGTCGGCGGCCTCCAGGGAACTGCGCACGACGCCCTTCTTGGACACCGCGTCCAACCAGGCGGCGGTGCCCTCGCGGACGCCGATCTCCAGTTCCCCGAAGGCGGTCCCGATGTCGATGCCGCCCCGGACCACCTGGCCGAGCCGGATGCTGCCGTGGTGGGTGCGCGCGGTGACGGAGGCCAGGGCGCGGTCGGCGGTGATGTCACCGTGCGCGGAGTTGGCCCGCAGATCACCGGTCACCGTGCCGAGGGTGAGGGCCCCGCCCGTGGACTTGACCACGGCGGAGCCGTCGATCTCCCCCGCGCGGACCCAGCCGTGTCCCGTGGTGAGCTCGGCGTTGCCGGTGACGCGGTCCACGGCGATGTTGCCGTTGGAGAAGGTGATCTCGGACGCGCCCAGGACCCCCTCGCAGCGGGCGCTGCCGAAGCCGCCGCTGACGTGGACGCGCGAGCCCGCGGGCAGTTCGACGGTGATGTCGACCATGCCCTTGCGCCCGATCACGCGGCCCAGGCCCGAGGGCTGGGGGTCCCTCACCTGGAGGCGGCCTCCGGCGTACTCGACCTCGACCTGTTCGGCGGCCCGCACGTCGCTCTCCTTGGCGGCGTCGCGCGGGTGGACCTCGACGGTGGTCTCGGTGCGGCCTCCGGCGTTGATCTGGAGGGTTCCGGCGACCAGGGTGATGTCGGCGGTGACGGGTCCGGGGGTGTCGAAAGTTGGCATGGCTGTCTCCCTGACGTGGCGTTGGTGGTCGTCTCCGCCGGTGGGAGACGTGGTGGAGTCGGGCGGCCGGGTCCGGTCAGCGGACCCAGCCGGTGTAACCGCGGCCGATCTGGCGTGCCCGGGTGTCGGGTCGGCGCCTGCCGCTGTCGAGGGACGCGGTCACCGCGCGCACCAGCCAGGCGTTGACCGACAGCCCCTCCCCGCGGGCCGCCTCCTCGACGTGCGGCTTGAGGCGGTCGGGCAGGCGCAGGGTGATCCGCGACGTGCCCCCGTCCTCGGCGTCGGCCCGGAGCTGCTCCGTGAGGGCCCGGTCGGC
Source organism: Nocardiopsis sp. LDBS0036 (assembly GCF_041228755.1). NCBI lineage: Bacteria > Bacillati > Actinomycetota > Actinomycetes > Streptosporangiales > Nocardiopsidaceae > Nocardiopsis > Nocardiopsis sp. LDBS0036. The sequence continues at coordinate 4,778,364 of NZ_CP141103.1, read as the reverse complement.
CTGTCTGACGTCATCCTGGTGCGCCTGTGGCGTCATGAGACCGTCGTCTTCGACGTCTTCGAAGTCGGGTGACGTCACGATGAAGTCAGCCCGCCGTCCGCGCAGCCGGACCTCGACCGACCCGGGCGCGAGTTCGCGCGTGATCTCGTCTGCGGCGGCGGAGAGCGCGTCCAGCAGAGTCAGCCGCGCAGCGGGTTCCAGAGCTGCACTGAGACGTTCGGCGATGACCCGGGCGTCCTCGTTCCCGGCCTCGGCGGCCACCTGGAGCTGGCGTCGGAGTTCATCGACATACGGCATCAAATCCATGACGTCATTATGGCGTCAAATATGACGTCATGTCAATCGTCCGCCGCGCACGACTGAGCGCCGTACCCCCGCGGGGGTACGACGCGTCACCGCCGGGTCCTGGGCGGCCGTCGGAGTCGCCCTGGTCAGGCGGGGTTCGGGCCGTGCAGAGGGACGAAACCGCCGAAGGCGCCGCGGTGGTACAGCAGCGGCGGACGGAGGTCGTCCAGGACCAGGGTGTGCGTCACCTCGCCGACGACCAGCCAGTGGTCGCCGATCAGCCGGGTATCGAACCTCCTGCACACCAGGCTGGCGGACACCCCGTCGAGCAGGGGGACCTCCTCGGGACCCGGGCGCCACGACGTCGGCGGGGCGAAGCGGTCCGCGCCGCTGCGGGCGAACCTCGCCGCCAGGTCCGTCTGGTCCTCGGCCAGGAGGTGTACGGCGAACGCCCCGGCCAGGTGCAGCGTCGTCCACGTCGAGGAGGTCTCGGCGACGTAGAAGGCCACCAGCGGCGGATCGAGGCTCACGCTGGTGAACGAGGTGGCCGTCAGTCCGACGGGGCGGCCGTCGACACCGGCCGTGATGACGACGACCCCCGCCGGGTGGTGCCGCAGCGTCGCGCGGAACCGGGCGGCCTCGGAGGCGGGGTGGGGCGGGGAAGCGCTCTGCGCGGTGCTCATCGGACTCTCCCTCGGTACTGGGAACGCGGCGTTCAGGCGGCGTGCGCCACGGGGCGGGGCCGCCTCACGGCCGGTGGCCGTGAGGCGGCCGGGCGGTGGCCGTACGGCGGTCGGGACCCGTGGGGGCGCACAGGTCCGGGAGGCGAACGGGCCCGGGGAGGCGCATGGCCTCCCGGGGCGGGACGACACATCCGGGGCGGAGGACGGGGCCGGGGCCGGGGAGGCGGATCCGGGGCGGGGCCTCGGCGCTCCGCGCGCAGCGGCCCTCCCCTGCCCCGGATCCGCGGGCCGACCGCGCGGTCGCCGCTCCGGCGGTCGTCGGAGCGGCGGCCGGAGGTCGGCCCCGGGGCGGCGGCTCCGCGATTCCACCGCCCCGTGTCGAGGGTCCTTCCCTTCAATCCACTTTGCCAACCGAAAAAGTATGGAATAACCGCGGCGGCAGGGGCCGCCAAGGGCGCCGACGCCGCGGTCCCGTCCGCGGCCGCCTCAGACCGCGCCGGAGACCTCCGGTACCGGCACGGCTTCGGCGTACTGGCTGGGAGGACGGGGCAGACCGTAGTGGTCGCGCAGGGTCGTCCCCTCGTACTCCTCCCGGAAGAGGCCGCGCTCCCGGAGGATCGGCACCACCTGGTCGACGAAGTCCTCCAGGCCGCCGGGGAGGTGGGGCGGCATGACGTTGAACCCGTCGGCGGCCCCGGCCTCGAACCAGCCCTGGATCTCGTCCGCCACCTGCTCGGGCGTGCCCGCGAAGGTCCGGTGGCCGCGCCCGCCGCCCAGGCGCCCGATCAGCTCCCCCACGGTCAGCGACTCACGCGCCGCCAGGTCCGCGACCAGGGTGTACCGGCTCTTGTTGCCGCGGATGCCGTCCTCGCCGGGCAGCGGGGGCAGGGGGGCGTCCAGCGGGTGCCCCGTCAGGTCCACCCCCAGCATCTGGGAGAGCTGGCGCAGGGCGTAGTCCGGGGAGATGAGCCCGGTGAACTCCGCCTCCAGCTCCTTGGCCGCGGCCTCCGTCGGCGCGATGAACGGCACGATCCCGGGCAGGACCTTCAACTCCTGCGGGGCGCGTCCGAAACGCGCCAACCGCCCCTTGAGGTCGCGGTAGAAGTCCACCCCCTCCCGGAGGGTCTGCTGCGCGGTGAACACCGCCTCGGCGTAGCGCGCGGCGAACTCCCTGCCGTCCTCGGAGGACCCCGCCTGCACCAGCACCGGACGGCCCTGCGGCGGGCGGGGGGAGTTCAGCGGCCCGCGCACCCGGAACCGCTCGCCCTCGTGGTCGATGGCGTGGACGCGGTCGGGGTCGGCGAACACCCCCTCCTCGGCGTCGAGTCGCAGGGCGCCGTCCTCCCAGCTGTCCCACAGCTTGACGACGACGTCGGTGAACTCCGCCGCACGCGCGTAGCGGTCGGCGTGCTCGGGCACCTGGTCCAGTCCGAAGTTGGCCGCCTCGTCCTCGCGGCCGGAGGTGACGATGTTCCATCCGGCGCGTCCGCCGCTGATGTGGTCCAGCGAGGCGAAGGCCCTGGCCAGCAGGTAGGGCGGGTAGTAGCCGGTGGAGGCGGTGGCGATCAGCCCCACCCGCTCGGTCACCGCGGCCATCGCGCTGAGCAGGGTGATGGGCTCGAAGACGGCGAGGGTGTTGCGCTCGACCCGGTGGCCCACGGCCAGGCCGTCGGCGAAGAACACCGAGTCCAGCCGTCCGCGTTCGGCGACGCGCGCCAGGTTCTGGAAGTGCGCCACGTCCAGCACCCCGTCCTGCCGCGTGCGCGGGTGCCGCCAGGCCGCCTCGTGGTGCCCCACCCCCATGAGGAAGGCGTTGAGGTGGAGCCGTCGTCCGTCGGTCATCTGCGTGGTCCTTCGCTGTCGTGGGTCATCGGTCGTCGGCCAGCGGTCGGCGGTTCCGGTCACCGCCTCCGGGGCACGCGGTCACCGCTCGGTCGTGCGCCAGCGGGAGAAGCGCCGTTCGAGCGCGACGAGGACGCCGTTGAGGGCCACCCCCACCACGGCGATGGCCAGGATTCCCGCGTACATGTCGTGGATGAGGAAGTTGAGCTGGGCGGCGTTGACGAGGTAGCCCAGGCCCGACTGGGAGCCGACCATCTCCGCGGCGATGAGCACGAGGATCGAGGAGGCCCCGGCCATGCGCACGCCGGTGAAGATCGACGGGACCGAGGCGGGCAGCACCACCTTGCGGAACAGCGCGAGCGGCCCGAACCCCAGGGAGGCCGCCGACTTGACGAGCAGGGGGTCGACGGTCCGGACCCCGGTGATGGTGTTGAGCAGGACCGGGAAGGCGCACGCGTAGACCACCAGGGAGACCTTGGAGGCCTCGCCGATCCCCAGGACGAGCACGAACACCGGCAGCAGGGCCAGGGCCGCGGTGTTGCGGAACAGCTCCAGGATCGGCGTGAGGAAGTCCGACACCGGCCGGTACCAGGCGATGAGGACGCCCAGCGGCACGGCGGCGGCCACGGCGACGAGGAAGCCGCTCAGGGCGCGGGCGAGGCTGGCGGACACGTGGTTCCACAGCTGTCCGCTCAGGGCCAGGTCCCGCGTCGCGGCCAGGACCTCGGTCAGCGGGGGCAGGAACACCCGGTCGAGGAGGCCGATCCTCGGCGCCACCTCCCACAGCAGGAGGAAGGCCGCGATGACGGCCGAGCGCTTGAACCAGAGCCAGGCCAGCCGGAGCGCGGCCGTGAGCGCGGGGGGAGGTCCGCCCGGGCCCGGCGCCGCCGGGGAGGAGGCGTCGGAGGGGGCGGTGCCCGCCGAGCGGGTCAGCGTGTCAGCCATGGTCGGTTCCCCTCCCGGTGAGCGCGCGCTCGGTCCGCCGGGCCTGGGCCACCTCGTCGTGGAGTTCCCGCCACACCCGGTGCCGGTAGTGCGCGAACGCGGGGTCCGAGCGCAGGTCGCCGCCCGCGCTCCGGTCGAGGTCGATGTCGATGACGCTCTTGATCCGGCCCGGGCGCGAGGTCATCACCGCGACCCGCTGTCCCAGGTAGACCGCCTCGTCGATGCCGTGCGTGATGAACAGGACCGTCTTGCCGGTGCGCTCCCACACGGACAGCAGCTCCTCCTGGAGGGACTCGCGCGTCTGGGCGTCCAGGGCCGCGAACGGCTCGTCCATGAGCAGGACCTCGGGGTCGAAGGCCAGGCTCCGGGCGATGGCCACGCGCTGCTTCATACCGCCGGACAGCTCGTGGGGGTAGCGGTCCTCGAACCCCTCCAGGCCGACCAGCGACAGGTACTCGCGCGCGCGGTCGGCCCGGGTGCGTCGGGGCAGGCCCTTGGCCTCCAGCCCGAACTCGACGTTGCCCTGCGCGGTGCGCCAGGGCAGCAGCGCGTACTGCTGGAAGACCAGGCCCCGGTCCAGGCCCGGTCCCCTGACCGGGGCGCCGTTGAGCAGGATCTCGCCGGAGGCGGGCCGGGTGAGCCCGCCGACCAGGTCGAGCAGGGTGGACTTGCCGCAGCCGCTGGGCCCGACCAGGGTGAGGAACTCGCCCGAGGCGATGTCCAGGGTGACGTCGTCGATCGCGGTCAGGGTGGCGGACCGGCCGCGTGCGGTGAAGGTCTGCCGCACCCCGTTCAGGCGGAGCTTGACGGGTGCTGTGGCGGTGCTCATCGGTTCCCCCCGTCCCCGGCCGCGCGCCGTGTGTCGTCCGCTCCCCCGGAGGCGCCGTCCCCGGGAGCACCGCCCTCCGCGAGGGGTCGGCCGTCGGGGCCGGAGCCCTCGGGGTAGGTCCCGTTGGCGTAGGGGTTGTAGTCGTTGGTGAACAGCTCCTCGGCCTCGACCGCCCCCTCGTCGAGTTCGCCGTTGCGGACCAGCCAGTCGATCCAGGTCCGGAACTCGTCCGGGGCGATGACGCCGCCGGGTCCGGCGACGCCGGTGCTGCGCCAGTACCGGACGGCCTCGGCGCTCTCGTTGCGGCCGCGCCGCCCGATGATGTCGGTGTAGCGGTCCACCACCTCCTCGCGCGGGGTGGTCTGCGTCCACCGGATCGCGCGGGCGGCCCCGCCGACGAAGGCCTGGACGGTGTCCTCGTGTGCCTCGATGAAGTCGTCGCGCAGCACGAGGGAGCCGTAGCTGAAGGCGCCGTACAGGCCGTGGTCGGTGAACAGGGGCCGGATGCCGCCGCGCTCCAGGGCGACCTCGCGCAGCAGGTCGCCGAGCGTGGCGACCTCCACCTGCCCGTTGCGCAGGGTCTGCTCGGCGTTGACCGGCGGGACCACCGTCAGCTCCACCCGGGCGATCTCCTCGTTGGTCAGTCCCTCCCTGGCCAGCCACTCGCGGACCACGAACTCGTGGTGGGCGCCCAGGGTGTTCATGGAGACCCGCTTGCCGACGAGGTCGCGGGCCCCGGTGATGTCGCTGTCCTCCAGGACGTAGTAGCCGTTGTGGGTCTCCTCGTCCGCCCCGTAGTAGGCCAGGACGGCGGTGACGGGCGCCCCGGCGGCGGCCAGCTTGGCGATCGCCCCGTTGAAGGCGCCGCCCACGTCGGTGCTGCCGGTGGCCGCGGCCTGGATGTCCTGGGGGCCGCTGGTGGTGTCGCCGATCCACTCCAGCCCGATGCCGTCCAGGTAGCCCAGGTCCTCGGCGAGTTCGGGCAGGAGGACGTCTCCGGTCCAGCCCTGGTAGCGGATCACGGGGGAGGCTCCGGCCGCGCCGCTCCCCGGGGGTCCGCAGGCGGAGAGCAGGGGGAGGGCGGCCCCGGCGGCCGCGGTGTGGCGCAGGATGTCGCGTCGGGTGTGCATGTGTTGGCTCCGGAGGGCGGCGGGCCGGGCTCGCCGGCCCGCCGCGGGCAGAAGGAGGTTCGGGGCCGCGGGTCAGACCGCGGGGGTGTAGCCGCTGGAGTCGCCGGTCAGGGAGCGGCTGGGGCGGCCGTCCACGCCCCTGGGGAGGTCGCCGCCGACGGTGATGCGGTGCAGGCGCCGGGGCTCGTCCCCGTAGTCGGCCACGGCGTAGTGCTGGGTGGCGCGGTTGTCCCACACGGCCACGTCCCCCTCGCGCCAGCTCCACCGGACGGTGTTCTCGGCCCGGGTGACGCGCTGCTGGAGCAGGTCGAACAGGTGGTGGAAGTCCTTGCTGCTCAGGCCGGTGAAGTGCTGGGCGAAGTGGCCGAGGAACAGGACCCGTTCGCCCGTCTCGGGGTGGACGCGCACCACGGGGTGCTCGGTCTTGAAGAGGGTGGAGACGAAGGCCTCCCGGTACTTCCTGAGGTCGCCGGTGGGCTCGCGTTCGGGGGCGACCGCCGCGTAGTCGTAGTCGTTGGTGTGGACCGCGCGCAGGCCGTCGGCGAGGTCCTTGAGCGGCTGGGGCAGGTCCTGGTAGGCCGTGGCCGTGTTGGCCCAGACGGTGTCGCCGCCCCGCGGGGGCAGGTGGACGGCGCGCAGGACGCTGGCCTGCGGCGGGCGGTCGACGAAGGTGACGTCGGTGTGCCAGCTGTTGGCCTTGCCCCGCTCGGAGTCGATCGGCAGGACGTGGTGGTCGCCGCCGAAGGCCGCGCCCGTGGTGGGGTGCGGGGTGGTGAGCGGGCCGAGCAGGGCGGCGAAGCCCGCCTGGGTCTCGTCGGTCAGGTGCCGCTGGTCGCGGAAGAAGACCACCTTGTGGGCGAGCAGGGCCGCCCGGATCGAGGCGACGGTGGCCCCGTCCAGGTCGGGGCCCAGGCGCACGCCGGAGATCTCGGCGCCGATGCGTCCGGCGACGGGGCGAAGGGACAGGTCCGTGGTGGTGGTCACGGCAGGGCTCCTCACGGGGCGGGAAGGCGCGGCGGTCACCTCACGCGTCCGGTCGCGGGCCGTTCGCGGCGAGTGACACGAAGGTAGGACCGGCCGAACCCTAAAGTCAACTAAGTTGGTAGGAATAATATGGTTTCGTGGCGCACGCCACCGGACACCCTCTGCGGCCACCCCTGGAGCCGCGCGGGATCCGGGAGCCGCCCCGGGCGGGCGCCGAAAAATCCTCGGAAACACCCGGCGATCTACTTGGCCACTATTCCTACCAACATGGTAGATTTACCTCCATCGCCAGCACGGCGCCCGATCCGGCGCCCGCGGCGGACCGATCCGAGCCCTCCGTCCGGAGCCGGACACCGCGCCGACCTCCACCGCCCCGCGTATCCCTCCCCACCGGAAGGCCCACATGCGCACTCTCGTCCTCCTCGCCATCGCGGGATTCTTCGCCCAGCTCGTCGACGGCAGTCTCGGCATGGCCTACGGCGTCACCTCCACCACCCTGCTCCTGCTCTTCGGCACCAACCCGGCCGCGGCCTCGGCCACGGTCCACCTCGCCGAGATCGGCACCACGCTGGCCTCGGGCGTCTCGCACTGGAAGCTGGGCAACGTCGACTGGAAGGTCGTCCGGCGCATCGCCCTGCCCGGCGCGATCGGCTCGTTCGCCGGGGCGACCTTCCTGAGCTGGCTGTCCACCGAGGCCGCCGCGCCGATCATGTCCGGCATCCTGCTCGCGCTCGGCCTCTACATCCTCATCCGCTTCACCGCGTGGGGCACGCCGACCCGGAACCTGGACAAGCCCCTGCGCAGGCGCTTCCTGACCCCGCTCGGCCTGGTGGGCGGGTTCGTCGACGCCACCGGAGGCGGCGGCTGGGGCCCGGTCGGCACCCCCGCCCTGCTGGCCAGCGGGCGCATGGAGCCGCGCAAGGTCGTCGGCACCATCGACACCAGCGAGTTCATCGTCGCCCTCGCCGCCAGCCTCGGCTTCCTCGTCGGTCTGGGCGCGGCCGGGATCAACGTCGGCTGGGTGCTCGCGCTGCTGATCAGCGGCATCATCGCGGCGCCGATCGCCGCCTGGATCGTGCGCTACATCCCGCCCCGCATCCTCGGTTCGCTGGTCGGCGGGCTGATCGTGCTGACCAACACCCGGACGCTGCTCGGCACCGAGTGGCTGACCCTTCCCCCGGCGGCCCAGACGGCCGTCTACGTGCTCGTGTGGGCGGCGTGGATCGGCGCCGTGGTCTGGTCGCTGCGCGCCCACCTCGTCGAGCGCCGCGCCGCCCCCGCGGCCCCGGAGGAGAGCGCGGAGCCGACCGCGCCGAGCGCCGCCGAGCCGGAGAGGCAGCGCTCCTCCGACACCGCCTCCTGAGGGGAGTCCCGGCGTCGGGCCCGGGCGGCGGGCAGGTCAGTCCAGCTCCCGGGCCAGCAGCGGGATCCGGCCGCCCGCCAGCACCGCCTCGGCCTGCGCCGGGGAGAGCTGGTGGTCCAGCCGGTACTCCTCGTCCCTCGTCGTGTTGCGCGCGGTCAGCTCCGAGCCGGAGGTCAGGGCCTCCTCCAGGCCGTCCAGGACGAGGACGTCGCCGGAGCCGACGCGGTCGTAGTCGCCGGGTTCGGTGAACCGCAGGGCCAGCACACCGAAGTTGGCGAGGTTCTGCCAGTGGATGCGGGCGAAGGACTTGGCGATCACCGCCCGCAGGCCCAGGTAGCGGGGGGTGATCGCCGCGTGCTCGCGGGAGGAGCCCTGCCCGTAGTTCTCCCCTCCGACCACGATGTGGCCCCTCTCGCGGCCCGCCTCCCTCGCCCGGCGGGGGTAGTCCTCGTCGATACGGGTGAAGGTGAACTCGGCGAGCCGGGGCACGTTCGAGCGGAAGGGCAGCGCGCGGGCGCCCGCCGGGGAGATCTCGTCGGTGGAGACGTCGTCGCCGACCTTGAGCAGCACCGGCGCCTCGATCCGGTCGGGCAGGGGCGGGAAGTCCGGCAGCGCGGAGATGTTGGGCCCCTTGACGAGTTCGACCCGCGCGGCCTCCTCCGGCGGCAGCGGCGGGACCAGCATCGCGGTGTTGACCGCCGCCCGCTCCGGCGGACGCAGGTCGGGATGGTCCAGGCCCAGCTCCCTCGCCAGGTCGCGTGGGTCGGTGATGACTCCGGTGAGCGCGGAGGCGGCGGCCGTCTCCGGGGAGCACAGCCACACCGCGTCCTCCACCGTGCCCGAGCGGCCGGGGAAGTTGCGCGGGAAGGTGCGCAGCGAGTTGCGGCCGACGGCGGGCGCCTGGCCCATGCCGATGCAGCCCAGGCATCCGGCCTGGTGGATGCGGGCCCCGGCCTGGATGAGGTCGAGGGTCGCTCCCGTGCGGGTCAGGTCGGAGAGGATCTGGCGTGAGGACGGGTTGACGTCGAAGCTGACCGCGCTGTCGGTCTGGCGGCCCCTGACCATGGCGGCGGCGACCGCGTAGTCGCGCAGTCCCGGGTTGGCGGAGGAGCCGATGACGACCTGGCTGACGTCGGTGCCCGCCACCTCGCGGACCGGGACGACGTCGCCGGGCGAGGAGGGCCGGGCGATGAGCGGCTCCACCCCGGACAGGTCGATCTCGTCGGTCACGTCGTAGTCGGCGTCGTCGTCGGGCAGCAGCTCGGTGAAGTCGTCCTCACGGCCCTCGGCGCGCAGGAAGTCGCGCACCGCGCCGTCGGAGGGGAAGACCGTGGTGGTGGCGCCCAGCTCGGCGCCCATGTTCGCGATGACGTGGCGGTCCATGGCGGTGAGCGCGGCGACTCCGGGACCGTGGTACTCGATGATCCGGTTGAGCCCGCCCTTGACCCCGTGCCGCCGCAGCATCTCCAGGATGACGTCCTTGACCGAGGTCCACGGGGGCAGCTCCCCGGTCAGGCGCACGCCCCAGATCAGCGGCGCCCGGACGCGCAGCGGGCGCCCGGCGATGGCCATGGCCACCTCCAGGCCGCCGACGCCGACCGCCAGCATGCCCAGCGATCCGGCGGCGCAGGTGTGGGAGTCCGAGCCGACCATCGTCGCGCCGGGCACCCCGAAGCGCTGCATGTGCGTGGGGTGGGAGACGCCGTTGCCGGGCTTGGAGTACCACAGACCGTACCGGCGCGCCGCCGAGTGCAGGAACGCGTGGTCCTCCGCGTTCTTCTCGTCGGTCTGGAGCAGGTTGTGGTCCACGTACTGCACGCTGACCCGGGCCCGGGTGCGGTCCAGTCCGAGGGCCTCCAGCTCCTGCATGACCAGGGTGCCGGTGGCGTCCTGGGTGAGGGTCTGGTCGACGGAGAGCCCGATGACCTCCCCGGGCGCCATCTCCCCCTCGACCAGGTGCGCGTCGATCAGCTTGCGCGCGACTCCGCGTCCCATGGCGTTCTCCCCTCGTCCGCCTTCCCCCGCTCCTGACCGCACGGGCGCGCGGCAAACGGGGGCGCCGCCGGTTCGGCGCACGGCGGTCCGGGGCGAGGCGGCCCGGCCCCGGACTCCGCGAGGATCCTCCGATGAGGGGGTTGTCACACGGGGGTGTGGTTCCTACCATGGTGCCCGTTCATCGAATCGATTCGACGGATCCGCGCGGCGGGCTGTCGAAGCGCTTCGACAAAGGTGTGCGGGGGAGGGAGGCCGCGATGGTGACCATCAAGGACGTCGCCGCGGCGGCGGGCGTGGCCCCGAGCACGGTGTCCTACGTGCTCAGCGGCTCCCGCCGCGTCTCCGAACGGACCCGGTCCGCGGTGCGGACGGCCATCGACGAACTGGGCTACCACCCCAACGCGGGTGCGCGCTCCCTGCGCAGCGCCCGCACCCGCGTGATCGCGCTGGCCCTGCCGCTGGCCTCGCCCGGCTACCTGCCGGTCGGCGGGCGGTTCATGTACGGGCTGAGCCGCGCCGCCGGGGAGCTGGGCTACGACCTGCTGCTCCTGACCGTGCGCGACGACGACGCCGGGGCGTACGGGCTGGAGCGCGCCGCGCGCAGCAGGCTCGCCGACGTCGCGGTGATCATGGGCGTGGAGATGGAGGACCCCCGCATCGGCGCGATGGACGCGCTGGGGTTCCCCGTGGTGGTCCTCGGCCGCCCCTCCGACGAGGACGCCGCGCCCTGGGCCGACCTCGACTGGGAGGAGGCCGCGGTCGCCTCGCTGTGCCTGCTGCACGGGACCGGGCACCGCGACCTGTGCTTCGTGTCGACTGTGGAGGAGGACATCGCCTCGGGCCGCAGCTACTCCGTGCGCGGTCTGCGCGGGGCCGAACGCGCCGCCGCCGAACTCGGCGTCCCCGTGCGCGTCCTGCCCTCGGCGAAGGACCCCGCCGAGCTGTACCGGCGGCTGGACGCGCTCCTCGACGGGGACCGCCCGCCCACCGCGCTCGCCCTCCAGCACCCCGCCGCCGTGCCCGGGGTCCTGCGCCACCTCGCAGCGCGCGGCACCGACGTGCCCGGGGACGTCTCCCTGGTGGCCATCGGCAGCTTCCCCGAGGACCTCGCGGGACTGGACGTGACCCGGGTCGAGCTGCCCGTCGAGCGGATGTCGGCCGCCGTGACCCGGCTGGCCGCCGAGGCCGCGCGCGGCAGCCCGCCGCTCCCGGGAGGACGGCGCGAACTCATCCCGCCCGAGATCACCCCCGGGGGGACGGTAGCCGCTCCCCCGCCCTGACCCCCCGGCCCCGGCGACCCGCTCGCCGGACCCGACGGCCGGTCGCGACCCCGGCGGCGCCAGCCCCCGACGCGACCGGCGCGTTGACACCCGCCCCCGCCGAGAAGGCCCCCCGACATGCGCGAACACCTGTACCGACACCCGCACCGCCCGCTACGAACGGCGTCGGCGGCCGTCTGCGCCGCGGCGCTCGCCCTGACCGGAGTCGGCTGCGCGGCCGAACGCGACCCGAGCGTGTACACCATCATGGACTCCAGCACCGACGAGCCCTACCACACCTGGGACCAGGAGGCGATGGACGCCTGCGGGGAACAGGTGGGCGTGGAGGTGCGCCACATCAGCGTGCCCGCCGACCAGCTCGTGCCCAAGGCCCTGCGGATGGCCTCCTCCGACTCGCTCCCCGACGTGCTCAACCTCGACGGCTCGGACCTGCCGCAGTTCGCGGCGGCCGGGGGCCTGGTACCGCTGGAGGAACTCGGCATACCCACGGACGGCCTGTCCGAGGGCGCGCTGTCCATCGGCAGCTACGAGGGCGTGTACTACGGCGCCGCCCGGTCGGTGAACTCCCTCGGCCTCTTCTACAACGCGGCCGCCCTGGAGGAGGCGGGCATCGACCCTCCCCGGACCTGGGCTGAGCTGGAGGAGGCCGCCGCCGAGCTGACCGGGGGCGGGCGCTACGGCCTGGCGATCAGCGCCCTGGCCACCGAGGACGGCGTCTACCAGTTCCTGCCGTGGCTGTGGTCCAACGGCGGCGACGAGAGGGAGCTGGCCTCACCGGAGTCGGTGGAGGCACTGGAGTACGTCACCTCGCTGGTCGAGGCGGGATCGGTCTCCCCCTCGGTGGTCAACTGGACCCAGGCCGACGTCAACGACCAGTTCATCGCGGGCAACGCGGCCATGATGGTGAACGGCCCCTGGCAGCTGCCGGTCCTCCAGGAGCACCCCGACCTGGAGTGGGCCGTGGCGGAGATCCCCGTGCCCGAGGCCGGGGACACCTCGGTGGCGCCGATCGGCGGGACGACCTTCACCGTGCCGGTCAACGCCGAGGACCCCGACCGCGAACGCGTGGCCGCCGAACTCGTGGCCTGCCTGACCACGGCCGAGGCGCAGCTGGACTGGTCCACCAAGGGCAGCAACGTGCCCGTGGACACCGGGGCGGCCGAGCAGTACCGCGACCTGGTCCCGGAGCTGGCCCCGTTCGTGGACCAGGTGCGCACGGCGCGCAGCCGGACCGAGCACGCCGGCACCGAGTGGAACGCCTACTCCCAGGCCATCGGCACCGCGCTCCAGGCGGCGCTCACCGGCGAGGCGAGCCCGCGGGAGGCCATGGAACGCGCCCAGGCGCGGGTCGAGGCGGAGCTGGAGGCCCGGTCATGACGGCGACGGGGACGAGGCCCACGGCGACGGCGACCGCGAGGACGGCGACCACGGCGCGCGGGCGCCAGAACCTCACCAAGTGGCTGTTCGTCGCCCCGGCGCTGCTGTACATGCTGCTGTTCTTCGGGTACCCGCTGGTCCGCAACGTGGCGATGAGCTTCCAGGACTACACCTTCTCCACGTACTTCACGGGGGAGGCGCCGTTCAACGGGCTGGAGAACTGGCGGGCGGTCTTCGCCAACGAGCTGTTCGGCGCGTCCCTGTGGCACACCCTGCTGTTCACACTGGGATCGCTGGCGGGGCAGTTCTGCATCGGCATGGCGCTGGCGGTCTTCTTCAGCCGCCGCTTCCCGCTGTCGGGGATCATGCGGTCCCTGCTCCTGCTGCCGTGGCTGATCCCGATGGTGGTGGCCGGCACCGTCTGGCGCAGGGTCCTGGACCAGGAGACCGGCGTGCTGAACGAGTCGCTCCAGGCGCTCCAGATCACGTCGTCGGCCGTGCCCTGGCTGAGCAGCCCCGACTTCGCGCTGCTGTCGGTGGTGCTGGTCAACATCTGGATCGGCATCCCCTTCAACATGGTGATCCTCTACGGCGGGCTCCAGGAGATCCCCGCGGAGCTGCGCGAGGCGGCCGTGCTCGACGGCGCGGGCCCGCTGCGCACCTTCTTCGGGGTGACCCTGCCCCTGCTGCGGCCCGTCGTGACCGTGGTGCTGGTGCTGGGCTTCATGTCGACCGTGAAGATCCTGGACCTGATCCTGGCGCTGACCAACGGCGGTCCGGCGCACTCCACGGAGACCCTGGGCACCCTCACCTACCAGCTGTCCTTCCTCCAGCTCGACTTCGGCCAGGGGGCCGTGGTCGGCAACGTCCTGATCCTCGTCAGCATGGTGTTCGCGGTCATCTACCTGCGCGCCAACCGTGGAGGTGTCACCCGATGAGCGCCGCACCCGAGAGCACCGCCCCCTCCCCGGCGGGCCCGTCCCGGAGCGGCGGGGCACCGGCCGCCGCGCGGCCCCGGCGCCCGCGCGTGACGCGCAGGGCGCGGGGCGACGCCGTGAGCGCGGTGTTCGGCGTCCTGGTCCTGGCCGTGCTGCTGTTCCCGCTGTACTGGATGGTCAACACGGCGCTGCAACCGGGCGCCGCGATGGTGGAGCTGCGGTGGTTCCCGCGCACGCTCGACCTCGGCAACTTCCAGCGGGCGTGGGAGTCGCAGGCGGGCAACCTGCTCACCTCGATCCTGGTGGCGCTCGGCGCGGTCGCGGTCTGCCTGGCGGTGGCCGCCCCGGCGGCCTACGCCCTGGCCCGGTTCCGGCTGCGCGGCGCGGAGACGGTCGTGTTCGCCACCCTGATCACCCAGATGGTCCCGGGCATCGTCGTGGCCAACGCGCTGTACAACGCCTACGTCGAACTGGATCTGGTCAACTCCTACCTCGGGCTGATCCTGGCCGACGCGTCCCTGGGCATCCCCTTCACGATCGTCCTGCTGCGCGCGTTCATGGTGTCCATCCCCGAGGAGGTGCTGGAGGCCGGGATGCTCGACGGCGGCGGACGCCTGCGCGTGCTGGTCTCGATCGTGCTGCCGATGAGCCGCAACGCGCTGATCACGGGCAGCCTGTTCACCTTCCTGTTCGCGTGGTCGGACTTCCTGTTCGCGCTGACGCTGAACACGACCGACGCGGTCAAGCCCGTGACGCTCGGCATCTACGAGTACATCGGCGCGCACGTCGGCGACTGGGGCGCCGTCATGGCCGTGGCCGTCCTCTCCTCGATCCCCGCGGCGGTGCTCCTGGTCGTCGCGCAGAAATACGTGGCGGCCGGGATCTCCGGGGGGTCGATCAAGTGACCCGCCGCCCGCACCACCGGCGAACCGAGACCACGACGACAGGGAAGGGACGCCCATGAAGTTCACCGACGGCTTCTGGCAGATGAGGGAGGGCGTGCGCGCCAACCGCGCGCGCGAGGCCCGCGACGTGCGGGTGCACGACGACCGGTTCACCCTCTACGCCCCGGTGCGCCCGATCGGGCACCGGGGGGACACGCTCAACACACCGCTGATCACGGTGGACTGCTGGTCGCCCGCGCCCGGTGTGATCGGTGTGCGGAGCACGCACCTGGCGGGCTCGGTCCGGCGCGCGCCGGAGTTCGACGTGCGCAGCGACCCCGGCGCCGCCCCCTCGGTGGCGCGGGACGGCTCCTCGGTGGAGCTGACCAGCGGGGAGCTGTCGCTGCGGGTGGCCACCGAGGGCCCCTGGCGGATGGAGTTCCGCGCGGGCGGCGCCGTGCTGACCGGCTCCGACGCCAAGGGCACCGCGTTCATGGAGGACGCGGACGGCTCCCACCACATGCTCGGGCAGCTGTCGCTGGGGATCCGCGAGCTGGTGTACGGCATGGGCGAGCGGTTCACGCCGTTCACGCGCAACGGCCAGACCGTGGACATCTGGCAGGCCGACGGCGGCACGAGCAGCGAGCAGGCCTACAAGAACGTGCCGTTCTACCTGACCAACCGGGGCTACGGGGTGTTCGTGGCGCACTCGGGGCCGGTGTCGTTCGAGGTCGGCTCGGAGTCGGTGGGCCGCGTGCAGTTCAGCGTGGAGGACCACGCCCTGACCTACTACGTGATCCACGGGGAGAGCCCCAAGGAGATCCTGGCCCGGTACACCGCGCTCACCGGCCGCCCCGCGCTGCCGCCGCGGTGGTCGTTCGGGCTGTGGCTGTCCACGTCGTTCACCACCTCCTACGACGAGGACACGGTCAACCGCTTCATCGACGGCATGGCGGAGCGGGGCGTGCCGCTCAGCGTGTTCCACTTCGACTGCTTCTGGATGCGCGAGTTCCACTGGTGCGACTTCGAGTGGGACCCGGAGCTGTTCCCCGATCCCGTGGGCATGCTCTCCCGACTCAAGGGGCGCGGGCTGCGGACCTGCGTGTGGATCAACCCCTACATCGCCCAGCGGTCGGCGCTGTTCGAGGAGGGCTCCCGGCTGGGGCACCTGGTCCGGCGGCCGGACGGGACCGTGTGGCAGTGGGACATGTGGCAGGCGGGGATGGCGCTGGTGGACTTCACGTCCGCCGACGCCCGCGCGTGGTACGCCGGAAAGCTCAAGGTCCTGCTCGACATGGGTGTGGACTGCTTCAAGACCGACTTCGGCGAGCGGGTGCCGACCGACGTGGTGTGGTCGGACGGCTCCGACCCGCAGGCCATGCACAACTACTACACGCACCTGTACAACGAGACGGTGTTCGACCTGCTGAAGCGCGAGCGCGGTGAGGGCGAGGCCGTCCTGTTCGCGCGCTCGGCCACGGCGGGCGGGCAGAGCTTCCCGGTGCACTGGGGCGGCGACTGCGCCTCGACGTTCGAGGCGATGGCGGAGAGCCTGCGCGGCGGCCTGTCCCTGGGGCTGTCGGGGTTCGGGTTCTGGAGCCACGACATCGGCGGCTTCGAGGGCACCCCCGACGCCGCGGTGTTCAAGCGCTGGCTCGCGTTCGGCCTGCTCTCCTCGCACAGCAGGCTGCACGGCAGCCGCTCCTACCGGGTGC
Organism: Nocardiopsis sp. LDBS0036; assembly: GCF_041228755.1. Lineage (NCBI taxonomy): Bacteria > Bacillati > Actinomycetota > Actinomycetes > Streptosporangiales > Nocardiopsidaceae > Nocardiopsis > Nocardiopsis sp. LDBS0036. Next base: position 4,762,114 of record NZ_CP141103.1, on the reverse strand, counting down.
CGTGGGACTTCGACGAGGAGTCCACCGAGGTGGCCCGCGTGTTCACCCGGCTCAAGTGCGCGCTCATGCCCTACCTGTTCGGCGCGGCCGTGCAGGCCCACCGGGAGGGGACGCCCGTGATGCGCGCGATGCTGCTGGAGTTCCCCGACGACCCGACCTGCCACCACCTGGACACGCAGTACATGCTGGGTGAGGACCTGCTGGTCGCCCCGGTGCTGAGCGCGGACGGCTCCGTGGAGTACTACGTCCCCGAGGGCGTGTGGACCCACCTGATCACGGGCGAGACGGTGCGGGGCCCGGTCTGGCGCCGCGAGACCCACGGGTTCGACTCCCTGCCCCTGCTGGTGCGGCCGAACGCGGTCCTGCCGGTCGGCGCGGTGGACGACCGGCCCGACTACGACTACACGGACGGGCTGACCCTGCGCGTGTACGGTGCCGGGGAGGCGGCCACGGCGACCACCACGGTCGTGCCGTCCGCCGACGGCTCGGCCGCCGCGATCTTCCGGACCGAGCGCTCGGGGGGCGGGGTCACCGTGGAGGCCGGGGCCGCTCCGGCCCACGGGTGGCGGGTGCTGCTGGTCGGCACTGGCGGGGCCGAGACCGATGGCACCGGGGCGGAGGTCACCGTGACCGACGACGGCACCCTGGTGTCGGTTCCGGCAGGGACCGCCCGCGTGGACCTGCGCCTGTCCTGACGCGCGAGGGCCCCCGGCGCGCGCCGGGGGCCCGGGAGCACGCGCGAGGGTTCTGGCGCGCGCCGCCGGGCGCGTTCCGCACCGTGCCCGCGGGCGGTGGCGGACGCGGCGTGCGCCCCGCGGGCCCTACGCCGCCTCGTCCAGGGCCGGGGCGGTGTGTCCGGCCAGCCTCCGGTGCAGGTACCGCAGCCCCTCGGCGGTGACCCGCAGCTGCGGCCTCCCCGGCACGCGCCTGCCCGTGCGGGGGTGGTCGTAGGACGTGGGCCGCAGGCGCAGGTGCCGTTCGTGCCGGGCCCTAGGCACGTCGTCGTCCGGGGAGACCATTCCGCTGGCGCGGATGAAGGAGAACAGTCGGCGCTGCCCGGTGGAGATGGCGGGGTCGCGGTTGAGGACGTGCGCCGCCTCGCGTACGGAGTAGTCCCCGTCGGCCGAGGCCAGGACGTTCCACGCGCGGGCCGCGGAGGCGGTCTCCCCCGCCTCGGCGTGCGCCCGCAGGGCCCGGCGCGCGGCCGCGGAGACCTCACGCCCGAAGCGTTCGAGGGAGGCCAGCGCCTCCGGAGTCATCGCGCCGAGGTCGGCGTCGGCCAGGACCTCGTCGTACGGCATGTGTTCGGTGTGCTGCACCGCTCCTCCCCACGGCCTCCGCTCCCGCCCGCCGTCTCGGGCACCGGAGCGGCGTTGCGGCGGGCCCTCACCACCGGCCCGCACTCCTGTTGTCTTTTCCAACCAGAAAGCGCCGTTGGATATTCCCGTAAAAGCTCCGCGTGCCCTGCCGGGAAGAGGGTCGGAACAGCCCGCCGAACCAGGCCGGACCGCCTGACCAGAGGGGCTTGTCGCGCCCCCGACGGAAGGTTCGGGAAAAAGCGACCGACCGCCCCCGGGAACGCAATTTCCACCGCCGTTAAAACCCTCCTCCGGATTTTCCACGGCGCTTCGTCATCCGTTTCCCGTCTTTTCCGGCGCGAGAAAAACCTCCGGCGCCGCGCCGCCGTCCGGGTCCGGCGGGCGCGGCGCCGTCACTCAGTCCGCACGGACCGGGCGCGACCGGAGGGCACGCGGGCGGACGAAGGACCGGCTGCGGTCCCGGGTGCGCAGGCGGAACGCCGTCCCCGCCACCGCCACCGTGGCCAGGAACCACGCCGGCCCCAGCAGCAGGTACGCGAGCGGCACCGTGTCCTGGAAGCCCGCGGCGACCCCGGTCTGCATGGTGCCGTAGGTGGGCAGGTAGCGCACGACGTCGCTGTCCGAGGACGGGTTGGCCACCGGGTTCTGCAGCCCCATGTCGATGATGGACAGCATGACGATGCAGAACATGCCCTCCAGCTCCCCCCGGAGCAGGGCCGCCAGCATCACCCCGATCCCGCCGAAGGCCAGCGCGGACCCCAGCAGGGAGAGCCAGAGCATGAACGGCTGTTCGGGGACCCAGTACCAGCAGATCACCGCCACCGCGTAGGCGCAGACCAGCGCCGAGGCCGTGACCAGCGCCGTGAGCTTGGCCGCGAGCAGGTGCAGGCGCGGGTACCCGGCCATCGCCAGCCGCTGGTCGAACCCGAAGGAGCGGTAGGTGACGATGAACATCATGAACCCGACGATCAGCGTGACGGCGTTGACGGCGCCGGAGATCTTGCTGACGTGGTTGCCGTGCACGGTGACGGCCTCCCCGGTGGCGCGCAGGAGGAACCGCACGTCGGCGTCGGCGATCACCAGGTAGACCAGGGTGATCCAGACGGGGATGAAGAGCACCACCAGGACCAGCGCCAGCCGGTTGCGCAGGTGCTCCAGCAGGGCCATGCGGGTGGCGGTGGCGTAACGGGTCCAGGCGCGGCGCATCACCGGCCCTCCGCCGCCGCGGGGGCCGAGGGCGCCGACGAGGACGCCCCCTCCACCAGACGCCCGCCCTCCAGCCGCCACAGGCGGTCGAAGCGCACCGTGTCGAAGGCGATGTGCGAGACCACCAGCACGGAGCGGCCCCGGTCCCGCAGGTCGGCCGCCAGCCGCCAGAACCGCTCGTAGGTGTCCCAGTCGAACCCCTGGTAGGGCTCGTCCAGGAGCAGCAGGTGCGGGTCGTGCATCAGCGCGAGGGTGAGGTTGAGCTTCTGGCGGGTGCCGCCGCTGAGCGTGGAGACCCGGTGGTGGAGGTACTCGGCGAACCCGAGGACGTCGAGGAGTTCGCGGGCGCGGGACAGGTCGGGCAGGTCGTGCGCGACCTGGAAGAGGCGCAGGTGCTGGGAGACGGTGAAGGCCGGGTTCAGCACCGTGTGCTGGGGGCAGTAGCCCAGGCTGCCGGGGTGCTCGACGGTGCCGCGGTCGGGGGCGAGGACGCCCGAGAGGATGCGCAGCAGGGTGGACTTGCCGGAGCCGTTCTCCCCGACCAGTCCGGCCAGGCAGGCCTCGGGGAGTTCGAGTTCGGCGCCGCGCAGCACGTGGTGGCGGCCGTAGGACTTGTGGACGCCGCGGACCCGCAGCGCCGGTGTGGGGGTGGGTGCGTGTGACATCGGTCTGCTCACTCGTGAGGGAGGGGGAAGGGGGTCGCCGCTACTACTCGCGTTCCCTGCGGGCGGCGTAGGCGCCGAGGGCGCCCATCATGACGGAGGCCCAGGTGCAGGGCACGAGGTCCCGCAGGGGCTTCCACGTCCGCTCGACCAGGTCCCGGGCCTCCCCGGTGCAGGCGGCGACCGCGCCGCACTCCTCCAGGGACGCCGCGGCGGCGGCCACGGTCGCCTCGTCGGCGTCGCCGTCGCGCACCGCGTACCAGAGCTCGCGCACCCGGCGGGGCGGCAGCAGGGCCACGGCGTGGGCCAGCGGCATCGTGACCTTGCCCGCGCGCAGGTCCTCGGCGGTGTGCTTGGTCGCCGAGCGCCCGCCGCCCCCGGCGGGCGCGGTGAGGCCGCGCAGGTCCATGACGTCGTCGGAGATCTGGTAGGCCAGCCCCACGGCGTCGAAGTACTCGCCCAGCGCCCGGAACTGCTCCTCCCGGGCGCCGGCGACGAGCGCGCCGATCTCGGCCAGCCCCCGCACGGGCGCCGCGGTCTTGAGCCAGTGGCCCGAGCGCACCCGCCGCAGGAGCGCCTCGGCGTCGCCCGTCTCCACGGCCTCGTCCATCGCGGCCCGGTGGCCCGCGATGTCGATCGCCTGTCCGCCGTGTCCGGCCCGCAGCACCCGTAGGTAGACCTGGTAGACGCGCAGCCTCAGGGCCGCGTCGTCGGGCAGGACCCGGTTCAGGACGCGGTCCAGCGCGAAGTAGGCCGCCGTGCCCGCGTTGACGGCGACCGCCTCGCCGAAGACGACGTGGGCCGCGGGTCGGCCCCGCCGCAGCGGTGAGCGGTCCTCGACGTCGTCGACGATGAGGCTGCCGGTGTGCAGGAGCTCGGCGGCTGCCACCAGGGGCCGGTAGGGCTCGCTGTCGACGCCGAACAGCTCGATGGCCGCCATCGAGACGTAGGAGCGCCAGCTCCTGCCCAGGCCCGCGGTGGTGTGCCGGACCGGGCCCACGAGCGACGCGTGCAGGTCCTCCAGCACCGCGCCGTCGAGACGTTCGGGCCGGTGCTCGGTCCCGGCCAGCTCCGTCAGGGAGCGCGCGTCCGGCTCCGCCGGGTAGAGGCGGTCGATCTCCTGGCGGGTGACCGCGCGGATGCGGGTGACGTGGCGCTCGAAGTCCTCGATCCGGTTGTCGGGGAAGACCTCCCACAGTCCGTGGCCGCGGACCGGGCGGCCGCCCATCGTGCCCTCGGCGTCGGCGTGGGCCTCCAGCCTCCCGGAGGGGGCGGTGACCGAGACCGCCTCCTGGCGCGGGAACCACGCCGTGGTCCGGAGCCGCAGGTCCAGGAGCGGGACCTCCACGTCGCAGGCCGTGGGATAGGTGTTGAGGGTGGTCAGGGACGTCCAGGGGCGCAGGCCGAGCAGGGTCGCGGGCGCCTCGACGCGCTCCCCGTCCGGGGAGGACAGCACGGCCGTCGCCCCGCACGCGGCCGGGGTCCCGTCCGGGGCGTCGGCCCCGCCGGTGCGGTGGACGGCCAGCTCCCATCCGTTGTCCAGGCGGACGCGGGCACGGGACCAGGAGGCGTCGCGGCCGTCCCGCGCGGGGAGGATGTCCCCGCCGAACGCGCGCTCGTGCCAGCCCCGGCCCGTGACCCGCGCGGATCGGCCCCGGAAGTGGAGGACCCCCGCGGCCTCCAGGCTCGCGGCCTCCAGGACGGGGGCCTCCAGGACGGGGGCCTCCAGGACGGGGGCCTCGGGGCTCGCGGCCCCGGCCGCGTCCGTGGAGGCGCGGGCCGTGCCGACGTGCTCGCGCGGTCGGCCTCCGTCCCCGGGCGGGGACAGCCGCAGCCGGAAACCGGACTCCTCCCCCCGCGCCTCGACGAGGAGACCGCCGTGCCCGTCCCCCCGCACGAGCACCACGTCCCCGGCGTCCAGGTCCAGGGGCGCCTCCCGCCACCGCGCCGCGCGCGGGAGCAGGCGGTCGGGTTCGGGCAGGCGCCCCTGGGAGAGGGTGTCCAGGAGCGCACGGCGCACCCGCGGGTCGGTGACCCGGTCGGCCCCGACGAGGGCGCGGACGGCGTCGACGCACCCCTGGTCCACCCACGACTCGCCGCCGTGCACGCGTGCGCTCCGGTCGGCCACGTACCAGACCGCCTGGTGGGCCTCCGCGCCCCCTCCCGCCGCGCCGCCGAGGCGGGCGAAGGAGAACACCAGCCCGTACTCGTCCGCACCGTCGACCAGTCGGAACGCGAACCGCAGCCGGTCGGGCCCGCCCCGCGGGTCCGGCGCGTCCGGCTCGGCACCGGGACGCGCGTCCATCCCCCGCCGCCCCCCGAAACCGTCCCATGGCCCCGGGTCCCCGCCATGTCCAAACGCGTCCATCGCGCCTACTTCCCGCTCGTACGGCCCGGGGTCACCACCCCGGACACAAGCGGAGAGTATCTGACTAATCACCCTCCGGGGTAATCGGAGGCGAAAGCAGCGGACCGGGGACCGGGGACCGGGGACTACCCCAGGAGGCCGCGCCGGTACGCCTCGGCGACCGCAGCGGCCCGGTCGCGCACGCCGAGCTTGTTGTACACGTGCTGGAGGTGGGTCTTGATGCTCGCCTCGCTGATGAACAACCGCGCCGCCGCGGCCCGGTTGGACGCGCCGTCGGCGACGAGCCCCAGCACCTGCAGTTCGCGGTCGCTCAGGCTCTGACCGGCGGGTCTGCGGACCTGACCCATCAGGTGCCGGACCGCGGTCGGCGCCAGGACCGACTCCCCCCGGTGCACCGCGCGCACCCCGCGCAGGAGTTCGTCGGGGGAGGCGTCCTTGAGCAGGTAGCCGGTGGCCCCGGCCTCGATCGCCGGGAGCACGTCGCTCTCGCTGTCGAAGGTGGTGAGGACGAGGACGCGCACGTCCGGCCGCTCCCGGGACAGGACGGCGATCGCCCCGACGCCGGACAGGACCGGCATGCGCAGGTCCATCAGCACCACGTCCACGGCCAGCCGTCCGACCAGTTCGACCGCCTCGCGGCCGTTGGCGGCCTCGCCGACCACCTCGATGTCGTCCTGCGCGGTGAAGGCTCCGCGCAGGCCGTCGCGCACGACCGGGTGGTCGTCGGCGATCAGGACCCGGATCACGCCGCCCCCACCGGAATCGCGGGCACCGTGGCGCTGACGGCGGTGCCCTCCCCCTCGCCGCTCTCGATCTCCAACGCTCCTCCGATCCCGCGCACGCGCTGGCGCATGCTGCTGAGCCCGAACCCGTGCTGGTTGTGTCCCGTGATGCCCCTGCCGTCGTCGCGCACGTCGAGCAGGACGACGTCGTCGGAGTAGGACAGGGTCACGCCCACGCGCGAGGCGTCGGCGTGCCTGGCGACGTTGGTGAGCGCCTCCTGGGCCACCCGGAAGAGGACCACCTCGATCGCCGGGCTCAGTGCGACGCGTTCGCCGGTGACGTCGAGGTCGGGACGGACGCCGTGCTCCTCCGCCCAGCGGCGGGTGAGTTCGCCCAGGGCCTCGGGCAGCTGGCTCTCCGCCAGCTGCCCGGGGCGCAGGGCCTGCACGGAGCGCCGGGCCTCGGCCAGGCTCTCCCGCGCCAGGCCGAGCGCGCGGTCCGCGTGCGGACGCGCCGCCCCGGGGTCCTCCCACACCCGCTGCGCCGCCTGGATCTGCGTCACGATCCCGGCGAGCCCCTGGGCCAGGGTGTCGTGGATCTCCCGTGCCATCCGCTGGCGCTCGTCCAACACCCCGGCCTCCCGGGCCTGGGTGAGGAGCTGCGCGTGCAGCCCGGCGTTCTCCTCCAGGGCCGCCTCCAGCCTGGCCACCGTCACCCGGCGCTCCCGGTGCTGTTCGGCCGCCTTGGACGCGATCACGAGCCCTCCGCCGACGGCCACGGTCTGGATGGTGATCACGCCGACGTAGACGAACAGGTGCTCCAGGAACGGCCGCTCCGTGTCCGTTCCGGGGAATCCCATCGTGTTCGTGTACAGCGCGACCGCGGTGGCCGCGATCCCGACGAGGGTCAGCCGCCGGGGCAGCGCCATCGCGCGGAAGAACAGCGAGACCGTGAACATCATGAACAGGGTGTCGTGCGCCATCAGCGCCGAGGCCAGCGCGAGGAGCACCGCGAAGTGGATCCCGGCGGGCAGCGGTCGGCCGTCCCGCCACGGCGGCGTGTACCCGAGGAGCACCCAGGCGGCGGTGAGCGCGGTCAGGCCGACGGTGACCGCGTGCTCGGTCCAGTCCGCCACGGGCCGGGACAGGACCAGCGCCGCCGAGGGCAGCAGCAGGGCCCAGGGGGCGGCGGCGAGGAACCCGTCCCACCACCGGTCCCAGTCCCGCACGGCGTCCGCCCCGGTGCTCCGTCGGCTCATCCGCCGCTCACTCCCATCGGAACAGTCGGGCCGCCAGCGCCGCGGCCGCCACGGCGATCCCCGCCATTATCGCCAGTTGGGCGAGTTGCGGCAGCCCCGCGTCCCCGGCTCCGCCCGACCAGCTCTCCAGCAGGAGCCGGGCGCCGGGCGGCGCGAACTCCCCCGCGCGCACCAGGAGGTCGGGCAGGGCGTTCTGCGGCAGGAAGACCCCGCCCAGGAGCAGCAGGAGCATGTACAGCGTCATCGACAGGCCGTTGGCCGCGCCCGCGCTGGGCGCCACGGCGGCGATGAGGACCCCCAGCGCGATGAGCGAGGCGGTCCCGACGGCGAACGCGGCGGTGAACAGCAGCGGCCGGCTCGGCGGCTCGACGTCCAAGACCAGCCAGGAGGACAGCACCAGGAGCGCGGCGGAGACGGCCGCCGCGGCGGAGACCACGATGATCTGCGCGCTCAGGAGCGTTCCGGGGTGCATCGGCGTGGTCGACATCCGGCGCAGGACGCCCCGCTCCCGGTAGGCGGCCAGGGTGGTCGGCAGGTGCTGGACGCACAGGATCCCCATGCCGAGGATCAGGGCCATGGGAGCCCAGGTGTCGACGAAGCGCAGGCCGCCGAACTCCGGGGAGGGCTCCCGCAGCGTCGGCAGGGCGCCGAGCCCGAGCAGGAGCGCGGTGGGCAGCAGGATGCCGACGCTGACCGCCACGGGCTCGCGCGTCAGCAGCCGGGCCTCGGTCGCGGTGACGCGCAGCAGGGTGGACACGGTGGCTCTCCTCCTGGTGTCGGTGCTCATGATTCGAGGGCCCTTCCGGTCAGGACGACGAACGCGTCGTCCAGGCTGGAGCGCTCCACGCGCAGGTCCTCGGCGACGACGTGCTCGCGGGCCAGGACGGAGGTCACGGCGTGGAGCAGGTCGTCCCGCCCGGCCACCCGGACCTGGCGTCCCCTGCGGTGCGCGGAGACCACCTCGGGCCGCGCGGTGAGCAGCTGCTCGTCGAACCCGGGGGGCGCGCGGAAGGTCACCCGCTGCTCCGGGCTGGCCCGCGTGACGAGCCCGTCCGGGGTGTCCAGGGCGGCGACGCGGCCCGAGTCGATCAGCGCGAGCCGGTCGCAGAGCCGCTCGGCCTCGTCCATGAAGTGGGTGACGAGCACGACCGTGACCCCGGATTCGCGCACATCCTCGATGAGGTCCCAGGTGTCCCTGCGCGCCTGGGGGTCCAGTCCCGTGGTCAGCTCGTCGAGGATGGTCACCGCGGGTCGGCCCACGAGGGCCAGGGCGATGGACACCCTCTGCTTCTGTCCCCCGGACAGCCTGCGGTACTGGGTGTCGCGCTTGTCGGCGATGCCCAGCCTCTCCATGAGCTGACCGGTGTCGGCCGGGGAGCGGTAGAAGGAGGCGTAGAGGTCGAGGGCCTCCCCGACCCTGATCCGGTCGGGCAGCCGCGCCTCCTGGAGCTGGATGCCGAGGCGCTGGCGGACCCCGTCCCGCTCCCGCCTCGGGTCTTGGCCGAGCACGGTGATCGACCCCGCGTCGGTGGGGCGCATCCCCGCGACGCACTCGACCGTGGTGGTCTTCCCGGCCCCGTTGGAGCCGAGGATCCCGAAGATCTCACCCTCCTCGACGGAGAAGGACACGTCGTCGACGACGACCTTCTCCCCGTAGCGCTTGTGCAGGTTCCTGACGTCGATGATCGGCATGTCCCGAGCATCGCCCGCGGCGGGTGCGCCGCGGATCGCCCGCCCGGCCACGGGATCGGTGGATCGCGGCGTCAACCGATCGGTTGACGCGCTCCCTCCGGACGGTGCACGGAGGCCGTCTGTCACACGAAGGACGAAAGTTGTCACTGATAACTCAGGTAGCACTGTGGCCTCATGCGCTACCAGAGGGTAATATCCTCAAACGTCGACATTTCTGTTACATTGCCACAACAGGCACAGTAAAGGGGGTAGCGAACGTTGAAACGGTCGTCGCTCACCCCTCACGTGGCATTCAGCGCTATCCGAACCTTGGATGTGTACTGAATCCGGAAGAAGACGAGGCAGCGATGAGGGTTCCCGACACCCCCGCTACTGCCGAAGGAGCGCTACGTCCGTCCCCTTCGCCCCAGCCCGCGCACACGGCCCCGTCAGGAGCGCCGGAGGCTGGGAGTACCCGAAGGGCGGAACCGGCCGCCGGGGCGGCCCATCCGTTCCCCGGGACTCCGCCGGGCCAGCGGTGAGCTGAGGCCCTCCCGCGCGCGTCCGGTCGTCCGGCTCCGCGCGCGTGGAGCCCGCACGTGTCCCCTCGGTCGGCGAACCAGTGGGGAACGCGTGTCCGCACCCCCGGCATGACTACGCTCCGTCACCACGGTGGTACGTGCACCCCCGTGGCACAGCCCTTTCCGCGACCTGATTGGAGGCTTCCTTGTCTCCCCGCTCCATCGAAGAGGTACCGCTCCCCGCCCCCGCCGTCATCGAGGCGGTCCGGCAGTCGTGCTCCGCGTTACCGCCCGGCTCCACCCGTCTGGCCGACCGCTTCTACCAGAACCTGTTCGAGATGGCGCCCGCCGTCCGCGACATGTTCCCCGCGAACATGCAGACGCAGAAGGAGCGCATGGCCTTCGCCCTGCTGGAGGTCGTCCGCTACCTCGACGAGCCCGAGGAGGTCGCCGGGTACCTGAGGCGGCTGGGCGCCCAGCACAAGCGGGACATGGACATCAAGCCCGAGCACTACCCCTACGTGGGCCGTGCCCTGGTGCGCGCGGTCAGCGAGGTCTCGCCGACCTGGTCCTCCTCCATGAGCTCCGCCTGGATCGTGGTCTACGAGTGGATCACCGCCAACATGCTCGCGGGGGCGCGCGAGGCCGAGTCGGGCGGGTCGGCCGGGTCGGGCGGGTCGGGCGGGTCGGGCGGGTCGGCCGGGTCGGGTGAGTCCCGGACGGCCAGGCACGCCGGGTCCGAGACGGCCAGGCACGGCAGGGCCGCCGCGTCCCCGGCCGAGGAGCGCCCCGCACCGCCCGCGCCGTCCGCACCACCCGCGCCGCCCCAGCCCGGCCCCTCCGCCGAGGGGGCCTCCCCCTACCGGCGGGCCGACGCCCCGACACGCTGACCCGTGCCGCGGCGCGGCGGCCTCACCCCGAAGGCACCGGCTGACGCCCCGGCGCGTCCGCACTCCCTTCCCCGACCCCCCTCCTCCCCGACAGCAGCGGCCCCTGAGTCCCTGAACAGTCACACCAGCCCCACCGGCCCCACCAGCCCCACCGAGAGGCAGTGATGCGCGAGACCTCCCCACGGCACGTTCCCGGCAGCGAGGGTGAGCACCGCGTCCAGGCGCTGAACGGCACGAGCGAACGCGCCGAACGCTTCTACCGAGACCAGATGCTCGACCACCTGAACCCGCTCATGCGCGAGTTCGTCGCCCGGCAGGAGATGATGTTCATCGCCACCTCCGACCGGCACGGCGAGTGCGACTCCAGCTTCCGCGCGGGCCCGCCCGGCTTCGTCCACGTGATCGACGAGCACACCCTGACCTATCCCGAGTTCCGGGGCAACGGCGTCTTCGCCAGCGCGGGCAACATCCTGGAGAACCCGCACGTGGGCCTGATGTTCCTGGACTTCACGCACGACCGCATCGGACTGCACGTCAACGGCCGCGCGTCCCTGCTGGAGGACGTGGAGCTGCGGCGCCACGTCCGCGGCCTGCCCGAGCCCGAGGTCCCGGGGCAGAAGGCGGTGCTGTGGACGGTGGTGCACGTGGAGGAGGCCTACATCCACTGCCGCAAGCACATCCCGCACCTGCGCAAGGTCGGCCGCGACGAGGCCTGGGGCACCGACGACGCCCTGCGCAAGGGCGGCGACTTCTTCGGGTCCAAGGGCACTCCCACGCGGTGGAACACGCCCCAGACCCCCGTCTACCAGATCTGACGGGGGCCTCCCCCGCACGCCGCCCGGTGCCGGGCCGTCCCTCGCTCCGGCACCGGCTCGTCCGCCCTCGGCGGACGCGGCGTGCGGGGCCCCTCGGAGGGTCCCCCCGGCGGGGCGGTCAGCGGCGTTCGGGCACCCGCGCCAGCACGGCCTTCTGCAACGCCTCCAGCGGCCCCGCCCGGAAGCGGCGCAGCCAGAGCGTCGAGACGGTCAGGAGCAGGGCGCACACCGACGCCCACAGGCCCATCACCCACCACGGGCCGGTGTCGGCCAGGCGTGCGGCCAGCCCCAGGCCGAAGCCGTAGCAGACCAGCATGCAGACGACGTTCTGCGCGACGTAGCCGCTCATCGCCATCCGCCCCAGGGAGGACACGGCGGTGATCCCCCGTCCGGCGGGGTTCGCCCGGTCCACGACCCAGCCGACCGCGCCGACCAGGCCGAGCGCCACGACGGGCGCGGCGGCGTAGCGGTCCAGCATGAACAGGTCGGGTCCGGCCAGGGACGTGGCCAGGTTGACCGGCAGCCCGATCCCCAGCCCCCAGGCGAGCAGGCGGCCCCGGATCCGGCGGCCGGTGTCGTCGCCGCCGAAGGCCCCGGCGCGGAGGAGCCGTACGCCCAGCAGGAACATGAACACCATCAGGGCGAAGGTGACGACCGGTTCGGCCCGGAACAGCAGCGCGTTGTCGAGCCGGAAGGCGACCTGCTCCAGGTAACCGCCTTCGGCGTACAGTTCCACGGCCTCGGGCGGGACCTCGGCGCCCTGCGGATCCGGTTCGGACAGGAGCGCGGCCGTGACCAGGCCGACGAAGGCCAGGTGGAGGGCGGCGCACGTCCACATCACGGCGTTCTGCGCCCGTTCCGACCGGGTGAGCAGCCAGGCCACCACGATCGAGGCCGCCGCGTAGCCCATGAGCACGTCCGCGGCGAAGACCAGCGTGAAGTGCACGAGCCCCTCGGCGAACAGGAACAGCGCCCGCCACTTGTAGGGGCCGGGCCAGCGCCCGCCGCGCCTGGCCGCGGAGCGGAACTGGATGGCCAGCCCCACACCGAAGAGCAGGGTGAGCAGGGCCAGGAACTTGCCGTTGGCGGCGAAGGCGAACAGGCCCTGCGCCAGGGTCGCCGCCGACGGGTCCTCGCGGAAGGCCGCCATCGGGCCGATCGAGTCCGGGACGAAGATGATGCCCGCCTCGGCGCCCGGTGCGGCGAACAGCCACACGTTGGTGCCCAGGGTGCCCATGATGGCGACGCCGCGCAGGACGTCGAGCAGGGGCAGCCGGGTGGTCGGGCGGGCCGTGGCCGTGCTCCGCGGTGTCGTGCTGGTCATAGCGGCCCCCTCGGGCTCTGGCTCGTACGGGTTCACGGGTTCACGGCCCCTCGGGGGCGGGGAAGAGCCGGTCCAGGTGGGTGGCGAGCGCGGCGCGGACCGCGCTCTCGGAGAAGGCGTCGTCGCCGGTGATGAGGTGGTGCACGGTCAGGCCGTCCACGAGGGCGACGAGCCCGGCGGCCTCGGCCGCCGTGTCCGTGCCGGGCGGGAGTTCGCCCCGGCGCACCGCCTCGTCCATCACCTGCGTGAACACGCCCACCAGCTCGGCGGTGGTGTCCTTGTGCAGGCGCGACATCTCCGGGTCGGTCATCGTGGCCGGCAGGAACTCCAGCCACACGGTCAGCTCGGCGCGGCGTTCGTCGTCGAGCGGCAGCAGGGTCCGCGCCGCGCGGGAGACCCAATCGCGGGCCGAGGCGATCGGCGGCCCGTCGGTGTTCACCGCCGTCAGCCGGTCGGCGCCCTGCTTGTAGAGGTACTCCACGCCGAAGCGCAGCAGTTGCGACTTGGTGCGGAAGTAGCGCTGCACCAGGCCGACCGAGACGCCGGCCCGGTCGGCGACGTCGGCGAGGGTGGTCCGCGCCAGCCCCCGCTCCCCCACCGTGCTCAGGAGCGCGCGGGCGACCTGCCGCCTGCGCTCCTCGTGGTCCGCTGTTCGTGCCATGAAAAAATAATACGGTAATATTTTTATGCCGTCCAGATCCTGGAAGGATCCGGCCGGGGCGTCGCGGATCGGCCGCCCCGACCTGGAGGAACGTCGGGTCTGTCCGCTGTGGTGCAATTGTTCGGGGGTTCGCGGGCAGGTGGGGGCCGCGGACTCCGCAACAGCACACCGAGACGAGGGGGTTCCCCGATGACCAACCGCGCGTACGTGATCGCAGGGTCGGAGGCCACAGGAGGCGCCGGCATCCAGGCCGACCTCAAGGCCTTCCAGGAGCTGGGCGTCTACGGCATGGGGACGATCACCTGCATCGTGTCCTTCGACCCGAAGAACGGCTGGGGCCACCGCTTCGTCCCCGTGGCCCCCGAGGTCATCGCCGACCAGATCGAGGCGGCCACCTCCTGCCACGACCTGGACGTGGTCAAGATCGGCATGCTGGGCACCCCGGACACCATCGACGTGGTCGCCGAGGGGCTCCGGCGCCAGCCGTGGCGGCACGTGGTCCTGGACCCCGTGCTGATCTGCAAGGGCCAGGAGCCGGGCGCGGCCCTGGACACCGACAAGGCGCTCACCGCGCAGATCCTGCCGCTGGCCACCGTGATCACGCCCAACCTCTTCGAGGCGCGCACCCTCGCGGGGATGGAGGCGCTGGAGACGGTGGACGACCTGGTCGAGGCCGCCCGCCGCATCCACGAACTGGGGCCGCGGCATGTCATCGTCAAGGGCGGCGTGGAGCTGCCGGGCCCGGACGCCGTGGACGTGTACTTCGACGGCGAGGAGACGGTCGTCCTCAGCGCCCCCAAGATCGGGAACGCCAGGGTGAGCGGCGCGGGCTGCACCTTCGCCGCCGCGATCACCGCCGAGCTGGCCAAGGGCGGCGACGTGGGACCGGCCGCCGACGTGGCCAAGGAGATGGTGCGCGAGGGCATCAGCAACCGGGTGGGCACGCACGCCCCGTTCGACTCGGTGGCCACGGTCGCCCCCGGAGCCTAGGCAGTGTTTTTTGGACCTTCGCTTCGGTCCGTGTTCGGGCGCCCGGACGGACCCCCCGAGCTGAGGCCGGTTCAAAAAACAGGACCCAGGCGACATCTCCCCTCTGACCTTTTTGTCGGATTTTTTACCGGGACCACGGTTCGTGCCCCCGCCCGGCGGTCAGGGGTCTGCCCACAGGAGCGAACACCGAGTGGGAGGCGCACATGTCCGCAGGCGACCAGGCCAGGAACAAGGCCGACGAATTGAAGGGCAAGGCCAAGGAGAAGCTCGGCGAGGCCACGGACAACCAGCAGTGGCAGGCCGAGGGCAAGGCCGAGAAGAACACCTCGAAGTTCAAGCAGGCGGGCGAGAAGGCCAAGGACGCCCTGACCCGGGACGACAAGCCCGGGAGATAGGGGGTTCCGCGCGATCCCGGGCGGGGAGGCACCGACAGGGGCCTCCCCGCCCGCGTGCGCGCCCGCCCGACCCTCATGGCGCGCGGACGCGCCGACACGCTCCCCCCGCCCGCGTGCGCGTCCTCGTCACTCCCGCGCGGGGCGCCCGCGCAGCGCGAGGACGACCGCGCCGATCACCGTGAGCAGGAGGGCGAGCCCGCCCCAGACCATGCTCTGGGTCACCAGCATCTCCCCGCTCCCGGCCCCCGGCGTCCTGCCCCCGTCGCGACCGGTGACGGTCACGGCGAGCAGGACGACGACGGCGGCCGCGACGCCCAGACGCGCACCCGCGCGGGCGAGTCCCCTGAGCCTGCGCCCTCCCGCGAGGTCGCCCGGGGTGAGGCGCTCGTCCGCGCGCAGCGGCGCCAGGAGCCGGGCCAGCAGCAGGAGGGCCACGGGGAGCTGGAGCGCCCACACCGCCGTGCGGAACCAGCCGTCGAACCACACGTTCGTTCCGTAGAGCAGGGTGTGCCACACGCTGAGCGCGTAGACGACGATGACGAACCGGTGCAGGGCCCGCCACACGCGCGTCCCGGTCCAGGAGCGCACGTAGTAGGCGAGGCCGAGAGGGATCGCCAGGTAGAAGGCGATCAGGCCGATGAGGATGGCGACCTGCCCGGTCCCGGAGGAGTAGCCGCCGGGCACGAAGGTGTCCACGAACGCGGAGGACAGGCGCCCGCCCCAGCCCAGTCCGTCCTCGTTGTCCCGGACGAGTTCGAGGAAGAAGGCGAGGGCGTGGGCGAACATGAGCCCGATGGTGGTCAGGCTCATGACGCGGTGCCAGCGTTCGATCCGGGCGTGGGAGACCGGCGCCCCGGGCAGGGGGGCGGTCGAGCGGAGCAGGCCGAGCATGACGGTGATCCAGGCCCACAGCAGCCCGGACCAGCCGAAGGCCTGGCAGAGCCAGTACAGCCAGTACTCGTCGGCGTCGGCGAGGAAGGGCATGACCACGAGGGTCTGCGAGGTGCCCGCCTCGACGCGGGAGTAGAGGAGGACGAAGAGGGCGAAGGTGACGGCGAGGGCTGCGGCGGTGTCGGGTACCAGACGGCGCAGGTCGGCGCGTAGGGACCTGCGGTCGAGGCGGGGGGCTCCCCGGGCGGGGGAGGCGGCGGGTCCGGTCGGCTCTGCCATGGGCGGAACCCCTTTCGTTGTGGGGGTTCCATCGCAGCAGGGCCCCGGGGCCGCGGCCACCCCTCCTCCGCGGTTTCCCGGCCCCGGACACGGTTCTCCCTCCCCGGACGGGCCCGGCCGCGAGGCGCCCCCACCGCGCCGAACGCGCTCGGGTTCGCCTGCCTGGGCGTGGTCGGCTCCCTGCCGACCCGCGCGTTCCGGTCCCGGGGCCCGGAACGCCTGCCCGCGGTGGCCGTGTCCTTCCCCGGCCGGTCCGCTGACCGCCACGGCCCCGGGCTTCCCGGTGCTGGGCGGGGCCCTCACCCCCCCGCACAGGGGACGGGCGCCCCGGCGGCGGTCGCGGCGGTGGTGCCGACCCGGACCACCACCGCGCGGCGACCGCCGCCCGGGGACTCAGCCCAGCGGGACCAGGGCGAGCCGGAGGCGGTGGCTCCCGGCCGCAAGGCGGTGGGCGGGGAGCACCCCGGGGCCGCACGAGGCCGAGCCCACGCCCTGGTGCGCCTGGTCCAGGTGCAGGTGGATCCGGTCGCCGGGGACCAGTTCGTGCGGGTGGTCGGCCGCGTCGAGCGCCGCCGTGTCCCAGCGGCGCGCGGTGAAGTCGAACACCGGGTCGCCCTCCACCCGCAGGCCCGTCCCGTCCGCCGCCCGCAGGGCGAGCCACCTGGCGTCCACGCGGTTGCCGTTCTCCTGGGGCCGCAGGTAGGGCGTCTGGAGGCCGTCGACCGTGCTGGAGAAGCGGCCGACCCGCGCGGCCTGGGACACGTCCCGGTAGGCCTCCCCGGGTCCGCGGCCGAACCACTCCGCCTCGCCCAGGGAGGCGGGCAGGCCGACGTGCACGCCGAAGCGCGGCAGCGGGCAGGGCCACTCCCCCTCCGCCTCGGCCTCCACGGTCAGGAGCAGGCGCTCCCCGTCGGCGCCCCACCGGTAGGCGGCGCGCATGCCGAACTCCTGGGCCGCCGGAGCCAGCCGTGTCCGGACGACGAACGCGCCGTCCTCCCAGCCGGTGGACAGCAGGCGCTCGGTGAGCCGGTGCAGCCCCGCCGCGCGCCAGGGGACGGCCACGGAGTCCCCGTGCCGGGCCACGTCGTTGTCGGTCGGAGCGCGCCACAGGTCCACGGCCGGCGCGTCCACGGGCAGGCCGCCCACGGAGAGCAGCGCGCCGGTCCCCGTGTCCAGCAGGCCGGGGCCGATCCGCACGGTGCCGTCCTGCCCGGCGGACGCCGGAAGCACGACAGCTCCCTCCGCCCCCGGCCACGCACCCGGGTCCCCCGGCTCCCGCGGCTCTCGCAGCGCGCCCGACCTCTCCGACGCACTCGTCCCTTCCTGCCCACCCGGAACCCCCGGCGCTGCCGCGCCCGGCTCCCCGGGGGCGCCCACCTCGGCCTGTCCCCAGGCCAGCTCGTGCCCGGCCGGGGCCCAGGGCTGGTCCTCGGCCAGCCGGACGGACACGGTCAGCCAGGTCTCCCCGGACGGCTCGGGCAGTGCGGGCAGCACCGCCTCGGCGCTCTCCCCGGCGGCGAGCACCGGCACGTCCAGGGGGCCCTCCCCCAGGGGGATCCCCTCCCCCTCGACCCGCCAGACGAAGGCCAGGCCCGCGGTGTCCCGGAAGTCCCAGGTGTTGGTGACGCGGACGGTCCCGGCGGCCGGGTCGGGGACCACGCGGACCGGTTCGACGGTCTTGGCGTAGGCCTCCAGCCCGGGACTGGGCGTGCGGTCGGGCAGCAGCAGGCCGTCCGCGACGAAGTTGCCGTCGTGCAGGGCCTCGCCGAAGTCGCCGCCGTAGGCGAACCACGCGGTGCCGTCCGGCTCGCGGCGGCGGACCCCGTGGTCGATCCACTCCCAGACGAACCCGCCCTGGCAGCGCTCGTGCTCCTCGAAGAGCCGCTGGTACTCCTCCAGCCCGCCGGGGCCGGTGCCCATGGCGTGCCCGTACTCGCACAGGACGAACGGCAGTCCGCGCCGGTGCCCGTCGGCGGCCGGGTCGGCGGTCGGCGCCTCCTCCCGGCGGCCGATGGCGTCCACCTCCTCGTGCGGCGCGTACATGCGCGAGTACACGTCCACGTAGGCGCTGTCGCGGTCCCCCTCGTAGTGGAGCGGCCGGGAGGGGTCGTGTGCGCGGGTCCACTCCGCCATGGCCCGCAGGTTCTCCCCGGTCCCGGACTCGTTGCCCAGGGACCACAGGACGACGCTGGGGTGGTTGCGGTCGCGCGCGACGGTGCGGCGCATCCGGTCCAGGTAGGCCTCGCGCCAGCGCGGGTCGTCGGAGGGGTTGCCGCGCCAGCCGACCTCCTCGAACCCGTGGGTCTCCAGGTCGCACTCGTCCACGACCCACAGGCCCAGCTCGTCGCACAGGTCCAGGAAGTCCGGGTGGGGCGGGTAGTGGCTGGTGCGCACGGCGTTGACGTTGTGCCGCTTCATCAGCAGCACGTCCTCGCGCATGGTCTCCCGGGGCACGGCGCGGCCGTGGTCGGGGTGCCACTCGTGGCGGTTCACGCCCCGCAGCAGCAGGGGGCGGCCGTTGACCCGCAGGAGCCCGCCGGAGACCTCCACGGTCCGAAAGCCCGTCCGCGTCCGGACCCGTTCCCCCGGTGTGCGCACCTCCAGGTCGTACAGGCGGGGCGTCTCGGCCGTCCACGGCTCGACCGCGCCGACCCCGTGGTCCACACCGGCGGCGGCGTCCACCAGCCCCAGTTCGGGAACGCTGACCAGGGCGTCGGCGGATCCGGCCACGTCCACGCGCAGGGTACCCGTGCCCGTGGTGTGGTCGTAGGCGGCGCTCACCGCGAGGTCGCCGACCCCGTCGGCGGGCCGGGCGAGGAGGGTGACGTCGCGGAAGATCCCCGACAGCCACCACATGTCCTGGTCCTCCAGGTAGCTGGCCGCCGACCACTGGTGGACGCGCACCGCCAGGGTGTTGCGCCCCGGGCGCAGCAGGTGGCCGACCTCGAACTCGGCGGCCAGGCGGCTCCCGGTGGAGAAGCCCAGCTCGGTGCCGTTCAGCCACGCGCGGAAGCAGGAGTCGACCCCGTCGAAGCGCAGGACCGCCGCCCCCTCGGGCCACTCCCGGGGAAGGTCGAAGACGCGCCGGTGGTCGCCGGTCGGGTTGTCGTCGGGCACGTACGGGGGGTCGATCGGGAAGGGGTAGGAGATGTTGGTGTAGGCGGGGGCGCCGTGGCCGTGCATCTGCCAGTGGGCGGGCACCGGCAGTTCGGACCAGTCGGAGTCGTCGTGGCCGGGCTCCTCGAACCCGTCGGTGTCGGCCCGCGCGCGGTCGAGCAGCCGGAACCGCCACGTGCCGTTGAGGTCCAGGGACGGGGCGTCGGAGGAGAAGCGGGCGCGGGGCGCGAGGGTCCCCTCGGAGGGCGCGAAGTCCTCCAGGTAGGCGGGCTTGCGGATGGCGGGCACGTCAGGCCTCCCTCAGGTGCAGGAGCAGGGCTTGGGACGGGTTGAGGTTGGGCAGCTGCACGCCCGAGCGGGTGAGCACCGCCCCCGACACGGTGGCCCCGCCGCTGGCGAACCACTCCGGGAGCACGCGCTGCGTGGTCGAGGGCGTACCCGCCTCCGGCCGCCACGTCAGGCGGTAGAGGCGGTCCTCGCGCAGGCCGGGCAGCCGGACCCGCCCCGGCAGGGCGCGGACGGAGGTGGCCAGCCGGGCGTAGCGGAACACCGCCTCGCTCCCGTCCGGGGCGACCACCCCGTCGAGCTGCTCGGCGGGGTCGGGCGCGTCGGCGTGCACGGCCTCGCCCGAGTGCAGCAGCGGGCGCAGTTCCTTGTACAGCGCGATCCACGAGGTCAGCGCGGCCAGCTCGTCGTCGGTGCAGCGGGTGACGTCCCACTCGATCCCGGCGTGGGACAGGAGGCTGGCCAGGCAGCGGAAGGACAGGTCGGCGTCGCGGCCGGTGGTGTGCGCGGTGCGTCCGCCGACGTGGCTGCCGACCAGTTCGGGCGGCAGCAGCAGGGAGGTCCAGCGCTGGACGGCCAGCCGCTCCAGGGGGTCGTTGGTGTCGGAGGCCCACACGCGGTCGGTGCGCTCCAGGATCCCCAGGTCCACGCGGCCCCCGCCGGAGGAGCACGACTCGATCTCCAGGCCGGGGTGCCCGGCGCGCAGCCGGTCGAGCAGCGCGTAGACGGCCAGGGTCTGGCGGTGCGTCCCGGCGGCGCCGGTGGGGGCGTGCACGGGTTCGAGCAGGTCGCGGTTGTGGTCCCACTTGAGGTAGTCGGGCCGGTACTCGGTGACCAGCGCGTCCAGGTGCTCGAACACGTACCGGAAGGCCTCGGGGCGGGACAGGTCCAGGAGCTGCTGGTGGCGGCTGGGCGGGGCCGGGCGCCCCTCGGCGGCCAGGAACCACTCGGGGTGGGCGCGGGCCAGGTCGGAGTCGGGGTTGACCATCTCCGGCTCCACCCACAGCCCGACCTGCATGCCCAGGGAGCGCACGTGGTCGAAGAGCGGGTGCAGGCCCCCGGGCCACACGCCGGTGTCCACGGTCCAGTCGCCGAGTCCGGCGGTGTCGTCGCGGCGGCCCCGGAACCATCCGTCGTCCAGCACGAACCGCTCCACGCCGATCCGCGCGGCGGTGTCGGCGAGCCGCCTGAGGGTGGCGAGGTCGTGGTCGAAGTAGACGGCCTCCCAGGTGTTGAGCACCACCGGGCGCGGGGTGGAGGGGTGGGCGGGCCGGGCGCGCAGCCAGCGGTGGATCCGCGCGGACAGCCCGTCCAGCCCCCGGTCGGACCAGGAGAGGAACACCCACGGGGTGGAGTAGGAGGCGCCCCGGTCCAGGCGCACCTCGCCGGGGTGGAGCAGTTCGCCGCCCGCGAGCACGGCGTCGGCCTGCCCGGCGCCCTCGGGCAGGCGTTCGGCCAGGTGGACGTGGTCGCCGCTCCAGGCGGTGTGCACGCCCCACACCTCGCCGTGGCGGAACCCGAACCCGGGTGTCCCGGCGGCCAGGACCAGCGCGGCGTCGTGCCCGGTCCGGCCCCGGCGCGAGGCGCGCAGGCGGGTGCCCGTCGCCAGTTCCTGTCGCTGGGGGGAGCGCTCACGGCACCAGCGGCCGGTCAGGTCCAGGACCTCGCCCGCCTCGCGGGGCAGGGGCAGGGTGACCCGCAGGGCGTCCAGGGTCCACGGCGCGGCGTCGGTGTTGGTGACCGTGTTGCGGGCGCGGACCAGCCCGGAGGCCTCCATGCGCAGCTCGCAGCGCAGCGCGATCCCCGCGGCCTCGGCCAGGACCGTGAGGGCCCCGCCCACGCCGGGGGCGGCGTCCTCCAACGGGTCCGCCAGGACCTCGCGCACGGTCCACTCGGGGAAGGTGACCCGGCCCTCGTGGTGGCCCGAGATCCCGGGGTGGCCGCGCCAGCCCTCCCCCTGGACGGGCACCAGGGACAGCCGCCGGGGCTGGTCGACGTCGTTGTGCGCGGCGGAGGGCGCCGCGGCGGCGGCCAGCCCCTCGGCGTCGGGCAGGTCGGCGCCCCAGTGCAGGACGTGCGGGAGTCCGGCCTCGGGCACGGCGAGGACCAGGGCGGTCCCCGCCGCGCGCAGGCTGATGGTGCGGTGGGTCATCTGTTTGTTGGGCGTGGAGACCCCGCCCTTCAGGGCGGGGAGGAAACGCCCTCTCCCTTCTCGTGACTTTGTGTTGGATTCGGCTCACGCGATCGCAGAGCGGTCGCTACGGTGTGTTCCATGACCAACAAGAGCGTGAAGCGGGCGTTTCGGTACCGCTTCTACCCGACCGATGCGCAGGCGGCCGAGCTGTCGCGCACGTTCGGGTGCGTGCGCCTGGTCTACAACCGCGCTCTGGCCGAACGCAGCACCGCCTGGCACCAGCACCAGGAACGCGTGGGCTACTCCCACACCTCGACCATGCTCACCGCATGGAAGAGGACCGAGGAGCTGTCCTTCCTCACCGAGGTCTCCTGCGTCCCGCTGCAACAGACGCTGCGCCACCTGCACACCGCCTTCCGGAACTTCTTCGACCGTCGCGCGCGGTATCCGCGGTTCAAGTCCAAGAAGAAGTCGCGTGCCTCGGCGGAGTACACCCGGTCCGGGTTCCGCTACCGCGACGGCCACCTGACCCTGGCCAAAATGAGCGAAGCCCTGGACATCGTCTGGTCGCGGCCCCTGCCCGAAGGGGCACGGCCGTCCACGGTGACGGTCTCGCGGGACGCGGCCGGACGCTGGTTCGTCTCGCTCCTGTGCCAGGACACCATCACGTCGGCCCCGGCCGTCAACAACGCGGTCGGCGTCGACGCCGGAATCACCTCCGTGGTGACGTTGTCGACCGGGGAAAAAGTAGCCAACCCCCGCCACGAGCAACGCGACCGCGCCAGGCTGGCCCGCGCCCAGCGGGCGCTGGCCCGCAAGGCCAAGGGCAGCGCGAACCGGGACAAGGCCCGCCGGAAGGTGGCGCGGGTGCACGCCCGCATCACCGACCGCAGGCGCGACTTCCTGCACAAGCTCACCTCCCGACTCGTCCGCGAGAACCAAGTGGTCGTGATCGAGGACCTGACGGTGCGCAACCTGGTCAAGAACCGCAGGCTCGCCCGGGCGATCTCGGATGCGGCCTGGCGTGAGCTGCGCACCATGTTGGAGTACAAGTGCGCCTGGTACGGACGCGACCTGGTCGTGGTGGACCGCTTCTTCCCCTCCTCCAAGACGTGCTCGACCCCCGGATGCGGGTACGTGCACGCGTCGCTGCCGTTGAACGTGCGGGAGTGGACGTGCCCCGGGTGCGGGATCACTCATGACCGTGATGTGAATGCGGCGAACAATCTCGAAGCCGCCGGGCTGGCGGTTGTTGCCTGCGGAGCTGGTGTGAGACCTCAACGGGAGTCCTCCCGGACGGGGCGACCGGCGACGAAACAGGAAGGCCACGGGGCGACCCGTGACGAGGCATTGGCCTCGAACCACCGGTAGGTGGTTCCGGAATCTCCTGCCTTCCGGCAGGAGAGGAAGTCAACCCTTGCTCGCTCCCAGGGTGAGTCCGGCGACGAAGTGGCGTTGCAGCGCGAAGAACACGACGAGCGTGGGCAGGGCGACGATGACCGACCCGGCCGAGAGCAGGTTGTAGTCGACGAAGAAGGCGCTCTGGAGGTTCTGGAGCGCGGTGGTGATGGGCAGCTTGTCCCCGCTGGACAGCAGCGCCAGCGCCCAGAAGAAGTCGTTGTAGATCCAGGTGACCAGGAGGGTGGCCAGGGCCGCCAGGCTCGGGCGGCACAGCGGGAGCACCACCCTCCAGTACTGCTGGAAGACCGATGCCCCGTCCACCCTGGCCGCCTCCAGCAGGGAGGCGGGCATGGCCTTCATGAAGTTGCTCAGCACGAACGTGCAGAACCCGATCTGGAAGGCGGTGTGGATGAGGACCACGCCGATGTGGCTGTCGTAGAGGGAGCCGGACTCGCTGATCCAGTACGGCAGGGGAATGGAGGTGTAGAGCCGGAACAGCGGGACGAGCAGCGCCTGGGCCGGGAGCAGGTTCGCGGCCAGGAACACGGCGAGCATCGTCAGGTTGAACCCGCGCGAGTAGCTGGAGAGCACGAAGGCCGCGCAGGAGGACAGGAACAGGGTCAGCAGCACGGCCGGGACCGTGATGACCAGCGAGTTCCAGAAGTAGCCGGGCAGCTCGCCCTCGTTCCACGCCCGCGCGTAGTTGTCCAGGGTGAACCCGCCCAGGGAGAGGTAGCCGTGCAGGGCGGTGTACTCGTAGTCGCGCAGCGAGTTGACCAGCGCCCACAGGATGGGGAAGAACCAGGCCAGCGCGGTGGCGCCGAGGAAGGCGTGCAGCACCAGCCGGGCCGGGCGGACCCTGGGGCGGCGGTGCCGCCGGGAGGCGTCGGGGAGGGTCGTGGCGGTCACCGGTAGGCCCCTCTCAGCATGGTGGACACGTAGACGACGATGAACACCAGCGAGATCACCAGCATGACCACGGCCAGCGCCGAGCCGAAGCCCACCCGGCTGGCCTCGCCGATGACGTTGGAGGTCACCAGCGCCGATATCAGCTCCAGGCCGTTGCGGCCGCGGTTGATGATCCACACGATGTCGAAGGCGCGCAGCGCGTCGATGACGGTCACGACGAGCACGACCAGGTTGATGGGCAGCAGGGTCGGGAAGACGACCCTGGTGAACGTGCGCACCGGCCCGGCGCCGTCGATCGCGGCGGCCTCGCGCAGGGAGGGGTCGACCGCCTTCAGCCCGGCCAGGTAGAGCAGCATGATGTAGCCGGTGTGCCGCCACCCGGCCGCGACCAGGACCGCGTACAGGTTGATCTCGGGGTCGCCGAACCAGTCCACGGGCGGAACGTCGGCGACCACGGCGAGGAAGGCGTTGAGCAGCCCCTGGTCGCGGGAGTAGACGAGCTGCCAGATGAACCCGACCAGGGCCAGCGACAGCACGACCGGCATGTAGAAGACGCTCCGGTAGACCGAACCGCCGCGCAGCTCGCGGTCGAGCAGCACCGCCAGGAACATCCCCAGGAGGGTGGGGACCGCGAACAGCGCTACCAGCCAGACCAGGTTGTTGCGCAGGGCCGGTGCGAAGGGCGGGTAGATCGTGAACGCGTCCGTGTAGTTGCGCGTCCCGATCCACTCGATGGTGTCCAGGCCGCCGATGCCGTCCCAGCGGGTGAAGGACAGGACGACCGTGGCCATCGCGGGCAGCCAGACCAGGCCCACCACGAGCAGGGCGGGCACGCCCAGCATCAGGCCGAGGGCGATCCGGTCCCCTCGGCTGTGGCGCATGCTCCCGCGTGCGCGCGGGGACCGGCCGGGCGGGGCCTGCGCGGACCCCGGGGTCGGGTTTCGAGGCGGTGAGGGGGCGTTCGACACCACACCTGCTCTCCCTTCTGGTTCAGCCGCCGAAGATGGAGACCTTCTGGCGCTGGATGCTGGCGGTCAGGTCGGCGATGTCGTCCGGCTGTTCGAGGAAGCGCTGGAGCGCGGGGATCATGACGACGGACGCGAAGTCGGGACGGGTGTCCCGGTCCATGTACTGGGTGAGCGCTCCCGCGTTGGCGACCATGTCGTTGACCTTGGCGTCGAGGGCGCTGAACCCGCTGGTGTCGGCGTCCAGGTGGGTGGGGAGCGCCTGCGGGTCGATGGCGGTGTAGATCTCCTGGGCCCGGAGGGTGCCCAGGTGCCCCACGAGTTCGCGGGCCCCGTCGGGGTTGCGCGGGTCCCCGGAGAGCATGAACCCGTCGATGGGCGCCTCGACGGCGTCGGCGCCGATCGCGGGGTCGAACTCGGGGAAGGCGAAGCAGTCCAGGTCGTCCAGGTCCTCTCCCTCGGGGAAGACGTGGGTGATGAACATGCCGCAGAGCATCATCCCGGCCTCGCGCCGGACCAGGGCGGTCTGGGCCTCGTTGATCCCCCGGCCCAGGGGGTCGGGCTGGTGGTGGGGCAGCAGCTCGGCCCAGGTGCCGAAGACGCTCCTGACCTCGGCGGAGTCCCAGGAGTGGTCGCCGTTGAGCAGCTCCAGGTGGAACTCGGGGCCGTTCAGCCGCAGGTTGAGGTGGTCGAACATGCCCATCGCGGGCCAGCCCTCGCGGATGCCCGAGGCGAGGGGTTCGAGCCCGTCCGCGCGCATGCGCACGCACAGCTCCTCGAACTCCGCGCGGGTGGCGGGGACCTCGTAGCCGTGCTCCTCGAACACGCTCCTGCGGTGGAAGACCGCCCAGGGCGCGGTGGAGTCGGGGACGATGTACTGCTTGCCGTCGTCGGCCGTGCACAGCCCGCGCACCTGGTCGGTGAAGACGTCCCCGAAGTGGCGGTCCCAGACCTCGGAGACGTCGCTGATGAGGCCGCGTTCGGCGAAGAAGCGCGTCCGGTAGCCAGCGAACCAGCCGATGACGTCGTCCGGGGTGCCCTGGAGGTAGTTGTTGACGCTCTCCTGGAAGGCGGTGGACTGGAAGGTGTTGACCTCCACGGTCAGCCCGGAGTCCGCCTCGAAGAGCCCGACGCTCTCGGCGACGGCCTCGCGCTGGGCGGGGTTGGCCCGGTTGGAGGCGAGGGTGACCAGGTTCGGGTCCCCGCGCCGGCCCGCTCCGCAGCCCGCCAGGGAGGGCAGGGCCAGCAGCGTTCCGGCGCCGACCAGACCGCGCAGCAGGGTGCGGCGCCTCAGGCCCGGCGGGCCGGGCGGTCCCGACGATCCCGGTGGTCCGTGGTGCATGGGGGCCTCCTTCGAAGGGGGTGAACTGATGTGAAGGGGGTCACACGAACGTTTTAATATGTTCGACACGCACCCCCGGCTCTGTCAACAGGTCCCAACGTTTTCCAACAGTTTTCCGGCAAGAGGGTGGGTACCATTGACACCGGAGGGGAACCTGGAACACTGGATCCAACACATTCCCACATTTTCGATCATGCCTGGGGGGCGGATGCTGGCTGCGCAACGGCAGGAGCTGATCCTCGAACAGGTGCGGCGCAGCGGGGCGGTGCGGGTGGCCGACCTGGTCGAGAGCCTCTCGGTGTCGGACATGACCGTGCGCCGCGACCTCGACGCCCTGGAGAGCCGGGGCGAGGTGCGCAAGGTGCACGGCGGGGCCGTGGCACCGGAGGGCGCGCGCACCGAGGAGCCCGGTTTCGAGGCCAAGTCCACCCGTCAGGAGGACGAGAAGCACGCCATCGCGCGGGCCGTGGCCGAGCTGGTCGAGCCGCACAGCGCCGTGGGCCTGTCCGCGGGCACCACGACCGCCACCGTCGCCGAGTACCTCACCGACACGCCGGGGCTGACGGTCGTCACCAACTCGCTGCGCGTGGCCGAGGTGTTCCACCGGGCCGCGCGGCCCGACCAGACCGTGGCGCTCACCGGCGGCTTCCGCACGCCCTCCGACGCGCTCGTGGGCCCGCTCGCGCTCGCCTCCGTGCGCGGCCTCAACCTGGACGTCCTCGTCCTGGGCGTGCACGGCATGCAGGAGCGCGCCGGGTTCACCACGCCCAACCTCATGGAGTCCGAGACCAACCGCGCCCTGGTGGAGGCCGCCGCCTCCCTCGTGGTCGCCGCCGACCACAGCAAGTGGGGCACGGTCGGGATCAGCACCATCGCGCCGCTGGACCGCTGCGACGTGCTGGTCACCGACTCCGGAACCGACCCGGCCGTCCGGGCCGCGCTGACCGAGCACGTGGGCCGCCTGGTGGTCGCCGACGTGCGACCGAGGAAGAGGGAGGACGGATGAGGAGGACCTCGGCCCGGCTGGCCGACGGCCGCGAGATCGTCTACTTCGACGAGGGCGACACCGCCCGCGAACCCGCGCCCGACCTGCGCGAGCTGCCCCCGTCCGCGACGGGCGCGGAGATGCGCTTCGACCCCCTGCTGCGCGAGTGGGTGGTGGTGGCCTCCCACCGGCAGGGCCGCACCCACCTGCCTTCCAGCCACGACTGCCCGCTGTGCCCCTCGGCGGAGGGGCGCCTGACCGAGGTCCCGGCCGCCTCCTACGACGTGGTCGCCTTCGAGAACCGCTTCCCCTCGCTGGTGCGCGATGACGGTCGCGCCCTGGAGGGGGTCGGGGAGCTGGAGCCGTCCCGGCGCGTGGCCGCGGGCCGCTGCGAGGTCCTCGTCTTCGGCTCCGACCACGACGCGTCCTTCGCCGACCTGGGCCCCGAGCGGGCCCGCACGGTCATGGCCGCCTGGATCGACCGGACCGAGGCGCTGTCGGCGATGCCGGGCGTGGAGCAGGTGTACTGCTTCGAGAACCGGGGGCCCGAGATCGGGGTGACCCTGCACCACCCGCACGGACAGATCTACGCGTTCCCCTTCGTCACCCCCCGCACCCGGCGGATGCTCGACTCCGCCGAGGAGTACCGCGAGCGCACCGGCGGCTCGCTGTTCGCCGACGTGCTGCGCGCCGAGCAGGAGGCCGGGATCCGGGTGGTGGCCAGGACCGAGCACTGGACGGCCTTCGTCCCGGCCGCGGCCCGCTGGCCCGTGGAGGTGCACCTGTACCCGCACCGGCAGGTGCCCGACCTGCCCGCGCTGTCGGAGGAGGAGCGCGAGGACTTCGGCCGCCTCTACCTGGACCTGCTGCGCCGCTTCGACGCGCTCTACGACGCGCCCCTGCCCTACATCTCCGCCTGGCACCAGGCGCCCGTGCGCGACCGGCGCGACCTGGCCCACCTGCACCTGGAGCTGTTCTCGGTGCGGCGTGCGCCGGGCAAGCTCAAGTACCTGGCCGGAACCGAGTCCGGCATGGGCGCGTTCATCAGCGACGTCGCGCCCGAGACCGTCGCCGAGCGGCTGCGGGAGGTCGCGCCGTGAGGCTGCTCGTCACCGGGGGCGCCGGATACGTCGGGAGCGTGGTGACCGCCCTGCTGCTGCGGGCCGGCCACGCCGTGACCGTCCTGGACGACCTGTCCACCGGGCACGCGGACGCCGTGCCCGAGGGGGCCCGGCTGGTGGTGGCCGACGTGCGCGAGGCCGCCGACGTGCTGGACCCGTCCGTGGACGCCGTGCTGCATTTCGCCGCCAAGTCCCTGGTGGGCGAGTCGGTGGCGGACCCGGGCAAGTACTGGCACACCAACGTGTCGGGGACGCTGGCCCTGCTGGAGGCCGTGCGGCGCCACGGCGTGGGGCGCGTGGTGTTCTCCTCCAGCGCCGCCGTCTACGGCGACCCCGCGGGCGACGCGCCGATCCGCGAGACCGACCCGGCGGTGCCCACCAGCCCCTACGGCGCGAGCAAGCTCGCCGTCGACCACATGCTGGAGTCGTGGGCCGCGGCGCACGGTGTCGGCGCGGTGAGCCTGCGCTACTTCAACGTGGCGGGGGCGCACCTGGGCTTCGGGGAGCGGCACGAGACCGAGACGCACCTGGTGCCGAACCTGCTGCGGGTGGCCGCCGAGGGGGACGGGCACGCCAGCGTGTTCGGCACCGACTACCCGACCCGGGACGGAACGGCGGTGCGCGACTACCTGCACGTCGCCGACCTGGCCGACGCGCACCTGCGCGCCCTGGAGAGCGTGCGCCCGGGCGTCTTCCGCGTCCACAACCTGGGCACCGGCGGCGGGCACAGCGTGCGCGAGGTGATCGAGGCGGTCCGGCGAGTGACCGGCCGCCCGGTGCCCGTGGTGGACGGCCCGCGCCGCGCGGGCGACCCGGCCGTCCTGGTCGCGGCCAACGACCGGGCCCGTCAGGAGCTGGGCTGGACGCCGGTGCGCACGCTGGAGGAGACCGTCGCCGACGCCTGGGAGTTCGTCCTGGCGCGGCGCGGCACGGCCTGACCCCCATCGCACAGCAGGAAGGCAGGACCTCGTGGACGACGTGACGACCGCGTTCCACTCGGCGTTCGGGTACGGGCCCGAGGGCGTGTGGACCGCGCCGGGGCGGATCAACCTCATCGGCGAGCACACCGACTACAACGACGGGTTCGTGCTCCCCTTCGCCCTGCCCCACGCGCTGACGGCCTCGGCCGCCCGGCGGACGGACGGGCGGGTGCGGCTGCTCTCCCGGCAGTCGCCGGAGGAGTACGCGGGCCCGGTGGGCGACCTGGTCCCCGGCGCGGTGGAGGGGTGGGCCGCCTACCCCGCCGGGGCGCTGTGGGTCCTGCGGGACGAGGGCCACCCGGTGGACGGGCTGGACCTGCTGGTGGACAGCACGATCCCGAGCGGGGCGGGCCTGTCCTCGTCGGCCGCGCTGTCGTGCGCGGCCGTCATGGCCGCGGCCTCCCTGTACGGGGCCGACCTCGCGCCGGGAGGGGTGGCCCGGCTGGCCCAGCGGGTGGAGAACGACTTCGTGGGCATGCCCTGCGGGATCCTGGACCAGTCCGCGTCCATGCTCTCCACCGAGGGGCACGCCCTGTTCATGGACACGCGCACCCTGGAGACCGAGCAGGTGCCCTTCGACCCCTCCGCGGACGGGCTGACCGTGCTGGTGGTGGACACCCGCGCCCCGCACCGGCACGTGGACGGCGCCTACGCCGAGCGCCGCCGCTCGTGCGAGGAGGCCGCGCGCGTCCTGGGGGTGGCGGCCCTGCGCGACGTCACCGACCTGCCGGGCGCCCTGGCCGCGCTGCCCGACGACGTGTCCCGCCGCCGGGTGCGCCACGTGGTGACCGAGAACGAGCGGGTGCTGCGGGCCGTGGACCTGCTCCGGTCCGGGCGCACACGGGAGGTGGGGCCGCTGCTCACCGCCTCCCACGCCTCGCTGCGCGACGACTACGAGGTGAGCGTGCCCGAGGTGGACACCGCGGTGGACGCGCTGCTGGCCGCGGGCGCGCTGGGGGCCAGGATCACCGGCGGCGGCTTCGGCGGGTGCGTGGTCGCCCTGGTGGAGACCGGGCGCGTGGAGGCCTGCGGGAAGGCGGTGCTGGAGGCCTACCGGGAGCGGGGCTTCGAGGAACCGGCCGCGTTCGGTGCCCTGCCGTCCGCGGGGGCGCGCCGTCTGCACCCCTGAGGCGCCGGGCGGGGAGCCGCGGGCGATCGGCCCCGACCGGGAGTGTGGGAGCGCTTCCATGGACAATGGTGAGACGGTGGACACAAGGGACGAGGGAGCACGCATGGGACTCAGGTTCGGTCTGCTGGGCACCGGCTACTGGGCCGCGGAGACGCACGCCGCGGCGCTGGACGCCCACCCCGGCGCCACCCTGGCGGGGGTGTGGGGACGCGACGCGGTCAAGGCGGCGGCGCTCGCCGAACGCTACGGGACCCGGGCGTACGAGGACTTCGAGGCGCTGCTGGACGACGTGGACGCCGTGGCGATCGCGCTGCCGCCCCACATCCAGGGCGACCTGGCCCTGCGCGCCGCCCGGGCGGGCAAGCACCTGCTGCTGGACAAGCCGCTGGCGCTGTCGACCCTGGCGGCGGACGCGGTGGTCGCCGAGACCGAGGCGCGCGGGCTGGCGTCGGTGGTCTTCTTCACCAGCCGCTTCTCGGACAACGTGGTGGATTTCGTGGACTCGGCCGCGGCGGAGGGCGGCTGGCACGGCGTGCGGGCGACGCTGTTCGCCTCGATCTTCGAGCCCGGCAACCCCTACGGCGGCTCGCGCTGGCGTCAGCAGAAGGGCGGCCTGTGGGACGTGGGCCCGCACGTGCTGTCGCTGGTGCTGCCCGTGCTCGGCCCGGTCACGCAGGTGACGGCGATGGCCGGGCCGCGCGACACCGTGCACATGCTCACGCGGCACGAGAGCGGCGCGGTCGGCTCGTTCGCGGTGACCGTGGACGCCGCGCCCGAGGCCAAGGCCTTCGAGGTCGTGCTGCACGGCGATCGGGGCTGGGTGCCGGTGCCCGGCGGCGACCGGAGCCCGGTGCAGGCGTTCGGCACGGCGGTCGACCGGCTGCTGGCACAGGTGGAAGGAGAGGTCGGCGACCCCTGCGACGTGCGCTTCGGCCGGGATGTGGTGGCCGTGCTGGAGGCCGCCGAGGCCTCCGTGCGCCTGGGCCGGGCCGTGGGCGTGGACGAGGCGCTCGGTTAGCGGCACGGGACGGCGCCGCCCGGAGGCGGACCTCGCGGGTCGGCCTCCGGTGCGGCGGCGGTGCCTCTCCGGACCTCGTCGGCCGCGGGGTCAGGCGGTGCGGCCCTTCGCTCCCCTGGAGTAGAAGCCGTCGGCGAGGTAGACGATCGCTGCGGCCACCAGCACCTGGATGATCAGCGTGATGATCCACCCGGCGCCGAAGAGCCCCGCGGCGATCCAACCGCCGATGAAGGCGGCCACGATGCCCAGGACCAGGGTCAGCCAGATCGGCAGGTGCTGTTTGCCGGGGACGATGAGGCGTCCCAGTGCGCCGACGATCAGGCCGACGATGATCGCACTGATGATTCCGGTGATCTCCATCTGTTCCTCCCGGATGTTGACGCCCTCACCCCCTGCCCGCTCGGTGACGGCGAAAACACGCGGGACACGCGCCCGGCACCAAGGCTTTGCGCGTTCCGTGCCCGGCCGTGGCCTGGCCGACTACCAGTTCGCGACCGCCTGGAGGGCCAGGGCGAGGAGGCCGCGCGTGATGGACTCGGGCATCGGCCGGTCCACGCGCAGGGCGGCGTAGAGGACGGTCATCGGCAGCGCCACCAGGGCGGCGGCGGACAGGAGCGCCACGCCCTCGGCCAGCGGCGTGACGAGATCCCCCGCGGCGACCGCGCCGAGCGCGGGGTCGGCCGTGAGCGCGGTCAGGGCGGCGACCCCGAGGGCCAGGGCCGCCACGACCAGCAGCGTCGTCCAGAGCACCCGGTGGCCGCCGAGCCAGCGGGTCAGCGCGCGGCCGAGCACGTGCAGCGGTTTGACCACGAGCCACAGCAGCACCGGTGCGAGCAGGAGGCTCACCAACAGCACGGAGGCCATGCCGTCCTGGGAGACGGCGAGCGCGCCCATGGAGTGCGCGGTCGCCAGCACCACGAACACCAGGGCCCAGGTCAGCGCGTAGACGCCGAGCGCGATGAGGCTGCGCGTGCGCAGCACGCGCCTGCGCGCGGTCGAGAACTCCTCCCGGGGCGGGCTCCCTGTTCCGGCTGTCCTGGCGGTCGTGTCCACAACCCTGGCCTCTCTCCTCGGGGGCACCGGCTCTCCTCGGCCGCGGCGTCGGCCCCGCGGCGCGGGGGCCGGGGTGCCCGACAGCGGATGCGACGCACGCGCGGCCCGGACGGTTCTGCCCTTCGCAGAACGCCTGTGGACGCACTCCCCCGCGAGACCGCGGCGGCGTAGGCTCGTCGGGTGAGACCGTCGCGCACGACAACCGTGGAGGCCCGATGACCGACGTCCTGAGTTCCCTGGACGAGGCCCGCGCGGGCAGGCGCGCCGAGGAGCCGCCGGAACCCCTCATGCGCGACCTCATCGGCGACCTGCTGCGGCGCACCCGCAACGAACAGGGCCGCACGCTGCGCGAGGTGGCCGAGGACGCCCAGGTCTCGCTGCCCTACCTGTCCGAGATCGAGCGCGGGCGCAAGGAGGCCTCCTCCGAGGTGCTCGCCGCCGTCTACCGCTCCCTGGGGCTGAGCCTGTCCGACGTGCTGGGCGGGCTGTACGAGCGCACCGTGACAGCCCGGCTGACCCGGACGGGCACCGGTCTGGGCGACTACCGGCCCGCCACCGCGCCCGCCCACCAGGCCCGGGTCCTGTCGCTGGCCGCCTGAGGGGGCGGGCCCCGGGGCCGGGGGCCTGCCCCCGGCCCCGGACGGTCCCCTAGGCGGCGGTCCTCCCCGTCGCCGGGTGCGCCTGGCGGGTGGTGATGATCCCGTCCACCAGGCCGTACTCCTTCGCCTGCTGCGCGGTGAAGATCTTGTCCCGGTCGGTGTCGGCGCGCAGCCGCTCCTGCGTCTGCCCGGTGTGCCGGGCCAGGATCTCCTCCACCTGCGAGCGGACCCGCAGGATCTCCTCGGCCTGGATCTCCAGGTCGGCGGCCACTCCCTGGCCCTCCCCGGAGGGCTGGTGCAGCAGCACCCGCGCGTGCTCCAGGGCCGTGCGCTTGCCCGCCGTGCCCGCCGCCAGCAGCACCGCCGCGGCGGAGGCCGCCTGGCCCATGCACACCGTGGCCACGTCCGCGCGCACGAACCGCATGGTGTCGTAGATGGCGGTCAGCGCGGTGTTCGAGCCGCCCGGCGAGTTGATGTAGAGCTGGATGTCGGTCTCGCTCGACTCGTAGTCGAGGTGGAGCATCTGCGCCATCACCACGTTGGCGACGTCGTCGTCGATCGGCGTGCCCAGGAAGATGATCCGTTCCGACAGCAGTCGGCTGAACACGTCGAAGGACCTCTCGCCGTGGGGCGTGCGCTCCACCACCATCGGCACCGTGTAACGACCGCTCACCGGTCCTCCCCCTTCACGTACGTGGCGAACCCGGGTGCCCCGGCGCCCAGCCGAATGCCTCCGCCGTCCATCTCCGCGACCGACGCGACCACGTGGTCGACGAACCCGTACTCCCTGGCCTCCTGCGCGGTGAACCAGGCGTCGCGGTGCTGGTCCCGGGAGATGGTCTCCTCGGTCTGGCCGGTGTGCTTGGCGATGAGCCGCACCATGGTCTGCTTGGTGTGCGCGAGGTTCTCGGCCTGGATGGCGATGTCGGCGGCCGTCCCGCCCAGGCCCCCGGAGGGCTGGTGCATCATGATCCGCGCGTGCGGCAGGCTGTAGCGCTTGCCCGGCGTGCCGACGCAGGCCAGGAACTGGCCCATGCTGGCCGCGAACCCCATGACCAGGGTGGACACGTCGTTGGGGACGAAGTTCATCACGTCGTAGATGGCCAGTCCGGCCGACACCGAGCCCCCGGGGCTGTTGACGGCCAGCGTGATGTCCCTGCGCGGGTCCTCGTCGGCGAGCAGCAGGATCTGCGCGCACACGCGGTTGGCGCTGGCCTCGTCCACCTGCGTGCCCAGCAGCACGATGCGGCTGCGCAGCAGGCGCGTGGCCAGCTGGTCGTCGAAGGCACCGCCGGAGGTCTCGTCCGAGGCGGCGACATGGGTCGGCATGGCACTCTCCCTTCCCCGGCCCCCGTGGGCCGGTGATCCCAGCCTGCGGCGGCGGGGAGGGAGACTTCCACCGTTTCGGCCCGGGGCAGATCTGCCGACGGCAGAGGCCCCCCGGGCGGGGGCTCCGGGCCCGTACCGGGGACCCCGCCGGCCCCGGGCGCCTCAGGTCTCGTCGAGGGCCTCGCGCAGGTCGCGCAGCAGGGTGAGCACCATCGGGCGCAGCGACGGCCTTATGGCGTCGAACACCTGGCGCTGCTTGCGCTCCATGTCCCTGCGGCGGATCGCGAGCACCCGCTCGCCCTCCTCGGTGAGGGTCACCACGGTGCTGCGCTCGTCGCGCTCGGAGCGGCGGCGCGCCATCATGCCCTTGCGCTCCAGCTGTTGGATCATGCGGGTGGCGGAGGGGGACGAGACACCGACGATGTGCGCGACGGCGCCGACGCTGGGGCTGTCCATACCGCGCACCGCCTCCATCAGGAGCGCCTGCGTCAGAGTGAGATCTTCGGCACCCCGGTGACCGTGACCGCTGCGCGAGCGGGCGTGGAGAGCCGCGTTGATGAGTTCGGTCCAGGCGCGCTGGAACTCCTCAAGCTCGGAACCGTGCTGTTCGGCACGGGGTTCGTGGGTCTCGTCGGGCACGAAACGGTCCTCGCATGCTGGGCGGGCACCGCGGGTCCACAATCCGCGCGGTGGTTTGACGTTTGTGTAGTCTAGCTATTAAATAGCTAAGGCACGCAAGTTCACATACATCCATGCCCCCACAAACCGTAGCGACACCTCCCGTCCACTGACCGGTTGTGGACACGGTGCGGGGCAGTGGACGTCCGTCCGACACCAGGGCGGGCCCGGACAGGTCCGGGAGGGGCGCATTGACAACAGTGCTGATCGCGCATTTCATCGCAGCTGCGATCGCGCCGTTACTGGTGCGCCAGTGGGGCCGTAACGCCTTCCTCGCGCTCGCCGTCGTCCCGGGTGTGTCCACCCTCTGGGCCCTCTTCCAGATCCCCGCGATCATGCGCGGCGAGACCCTCGCCGTCTCCATCCCCTGGGCACCGGAGTTCTCCCTCCGGCTCGGCCTGTACATGGACGCCCTGGGCCTGGTGATGACGCTCATCGCCGCGGGCGTGGGCGCGCTGATCCTGATCTACTGCGCCCGCTACTTCGACGACTCCGAACCCGGTCTGGCCCGCTTCGCCGGGGTGTTCGTCGCCTTCGCCGGGGCCATGCTGGGCCTGGTGCTGGCCGACGACCTCATCCAGCTCTTCGTCTACTGGGAGCTGACCACGGTCTTCTCCTACCTGCTCATCGGGCACAGCACGGAGCTGAAGGAGAGCCGCCGGGCGGCGATGACGGCCCTGACCGTCACCACCTTCGGCGGACTGGCGATGCTCGTGGGCATGATCATGCTCGGCGAGACCGCCGGGACCTACGTGATCTCCGAGATCGTCGCCTCGCCGCCGGCCGGCGCCCTGGTCAACGTCGCGCTCGTGCTCATCATGGTCGGCGCGATGTCCAAGTCGGCCCTGCTGCCGTTCAGCCTGTGGCTCCCCGCCGCCATGCGCGCCCCCACGCCGGTCTCCGGCTACCTGCACGCCGCGGCGATGGTCAAGGCGGGCGTCTACCTGGTGGCCCGGCTCACCCCCGCCTTCCACGACGTCGCCGTGTGGAAGTACACGGCCCTGTTCTTCGGCACGCTCACCATGGTCCTCGCGGGCTGGAAGGCGCTGCGCCAGTACGACCTCAAGCTGGTCCTGGCCTACGGCACCATCAGCCAGCTGGGCTTCCTCATCACCCTGCTGGGCGCCGGAACCCAGGCCGGCGCCCTGGCCGGGATCTCGATGCTCATCGCGCACTCGCTGTTCAAGGCGCCGCTGTTCCTCGTGGTCGGCGTCATCGACCACAGCACCGGGACCCGCGACCTGCGCGAGCTGTCCGGCCTGCGCTCCTCCATGCCCGTGACCTTCTGGACCTCGGTCGTGGCTCTGGCCTCCATGGCGGGTCTGCCGCCCACCCTCGGGTTCGCCGCCAAGGAGCTGGCCTTCGGCGCCTTCGAGCACGGCGGAGGCGCCGACATCGCCGTCCTGGCGGGCATCGTGATCGGCTCCACCTTCACCGTCGCCTACAGCCTGCGCTTCCTGTGGGGCGCCTTCTGGGACAAGGAGAACGTCCCGGCCACCCCGCTGCACGCCCCCGGCCCGCTCCTCCAGGCGCCCGCCGCGGTCCTGGCCGGGCTCGGCCTGCTCGGCGGCCTGCTCTCCACCCTCGTGGACCCCTTCCTGGCCGTGTACGCCGACACCGTCCCCGTCGCCGAGGGCGACTACGCCAAGCACCTGGCCCTGTGGCACGGCCTGGGACTGCCCCTGCTGCTGTCGGCGGTGTGCGTCGCGGGCGGCCTGGCGCTGTTCCGGTTCCGCCACGAGATCGTGTGGGCGGGAACGCGGACCGCGCTGCCCGACGCCGACCGGGTCTACCGCCGGATGCTGGCCGCGCTGGAGAACCTGGCCCTCCAGGTCACCGGCGGCACCCAGCGCGGTTCGCTGCCGGTCTACCTCGGCACCATCCTGGTCACGCTGGTCGTCGCCGCCGGGTGGTGGATGGTCAGCGGCCGGATCTGGGAGGGGGACTACCCCGCGGTGCGCCTGTGGGACAGCCCGGTCCAGATCATCCCGGTCCTGATCATCGGCGCGTCCGCCCTGCTGACGCTGTTCGTGCGCCGCCGCCTGTTCGCGGTGATCCTCGTGGGCACCGGCGGCTACGGCGTCGCCGCCCTGTTCTACCTGATGGGCGCCCCCGACATCGCGCTCACCCAGTTCCTCGTGGAGACCGTCAGCCTGGTGGTCTTCGTGCTGGTGCTGCGCCGCTTCCCGGCCCGCTTCTCGGCGCCCGCGCTGCGCGGGCGCCGGGTGTGGAACCTGGCCCTGGGCGCGGCCACCGGAGTCCTGGTGGCCGCGATGACCTGGTTCGCCCTCGCGGGCCGCCAGGAGCCCTCCATCTCGGCGGGCTACCCGGCCGCGGCCGAGGAGGCGGGCGGCTACAACATCATCTCGGTCCTGCTGGTCGACGTCCGGGCCTGGGACACCATGGGCGAGATCTCGGTGCTCGCCGCCGCGGCCGCCGGCGTGGCCAGCCTGATGTTCGTGCGCCGCCGCGCCCAGCCGCGCAAGACGCCGGGCGGGGTGATGGCCCTGTCGGTCACCGAACCGCCGCCGCCCGCCGACGGCCAGCGCGGACTCGACCTCGGCGGCCTGCGGTTCGCCCCCCGCAGGATGCACGTCGAGCCCCGGTGGGCGCGCACCTGGCTGCCGGGCGCCGACGCCCTGCCCACCGAGCGCCGGTCGGTCATCTTCGAGGTCGTCTCGCGCTTCCTGTTCCCCGTGATCATGGTGATCTCGGTGTACCTGCTGCTCACCGGCCACACCGCCATCGGCGGGGGCTTCGCGGGCGGCATCGTCGCGGGCCTGGCGTTCATCGTCCGCTACCTGGCCGGAGGCCGGTTCGAGCTGTACGCCACCGCGTGGGTGCAGCCGGGCGCGCTGATCGGCGCGGGCCTGGCCGTGGCCACCGGCACCGCGCTGGGCGGGGCCGTCTTCGGCACCGACGTCCTCGCGGGAGGCGACACCTACATCGACTTCTGGATCCTGGGCGAGGCCCACGTCACGGTGTCCATGCTCTTCGACATCGGCGTGTACCTGCTGGTGATCGGGCTCATCCTCGACATCCTGCGCAGCCTCGGCGCCCGCATCGACGAGCAGATCGAGCGGGACGCCGCGCACTCGGAGGCCCAGGCCAGGACCGGGGGACCCGAACGCCCCGAGGAGGTCATCTCGTGAACGAGTCCCCCAGCCTGCTCCTGGTCGTCATCGTCGGCGTCCTGGTCGCGGTGGGCGTCGTGCTCCTGCTGGAGCGCAGCCTCACCCGCGTGCTGCTCGGCTTCATCGTCATGAGCAACGGGGTCAACCTGATGATCCTGTCCATGGCGGGCGAGCCCGGCGGGCCGCCGGTCCTGTGGTTCACCGAACCGGAGGAGATGACCGACCCGCTGCCGCAGGCGATGATCCTGACGGCGATCGTCATCACCCTCGGCATCACCGCCTTCCTGCTGGCCATGGCCTACCGGAACTGGCAGCTGGAGGGCAACGACGAGGTCCAGGACGACGCGGAGGACCTGCGCATCGTCCAGGGCGAGGGCCGCCGCGCGGTGCGCCAGCGCTTCCTCAAGGAGCGCCGCAGGCTCCAGGCCGACATCCGCCGCCAGCGGGCCGAACTCCAGGCGACCATCGCCACCGCCGACGCCCGCGAGCTGGCCGAGCAGGCCCGCATCAAGGCCGAGATCGCGCGGGCGCAGGCCGAACTGGCCCGCTACGAGCTGGAGGCGGAGGAGAACGATCCGGACGAGCAGTCCCGCGAGACCATGCGCCGCCTGAGCGACCG
The DNA here is from genome assembly GCF_041228755.1 of Nocardiopsis sp. LDBS0036. Taxonomy (NCBI): domain Bacteria; kingdom Bacillati; phylum Actinomycetota; class Actinomycetes; order Streptosporangiales; family Nocardiopsidaceae; genus Nocardiopsis; species Nocardiopsis sp. LDBS0036. Next base: position 4,723,343 of record NZ_CP141103.1, on the reverse strand, counting down.
CGCGGAGTCGATGACCGCCCAGGTCCAGGAGCTGCGCGGGCGCATCCGCCAGGGGCGCAGGCGCCTGCGCGAGCACAGGCGGGCGGACCGCGCCGCCGAGCGCGAGCTGTGGCGCGAGCTGCGCCGCCGCATCCGCTCGCAGCGCAGGCAGGCGCGCCAGACCATGCGGGCCGAACGCGAGCGCCTGGCCCGCGCCGAGGACAGCGACCTGCAAGGGAGCGAGTGACCATGGGGACGGACTACTTCGTCGGTCTGCTGCACTACTTCATCCCGCTGCCGGTGGTGCTCCCGCTGTTCGCGGCCGGGGTGAAGCTGGCGCTCGGCATCCGCTGGCCCCGGCTCCAGCAGGCGCTCAGCGTCATCTCGCTGGCCCTGGTGCTGGTCATCGGCCTCGTGCTGATGCTCGGCTCCCACGCCTACGGCCCGCAGGTCGTGCAGGTGGGCGGCTGGGAGGCGCCGATCGGCATCACCCTGGTCGCCGACCGGCTCTCCGCGCTGATGGTGACGGTGTCGGCGGCGATCACGCTGGCCGTGCTGGTGTACTCCATCGGCCAGGGCATGGCGGGCAAGGCCGAGGTGGCACCGCTGTCGGTGTACCAGCCGACCTACCTGATCCTGGTGGCGGGCGTCTCCAACGCCTTCCTGGCCGGTGACCTGTTCAACCTGTACGTCGGGTTCGAGATCCTGCTGACGGCCAGCTACGTGCTGCTGACCCTGGGCGGCACGCAGTCCCGGATGCGGGCGGGCGCCATCTACGTCGTGGTGTCCCTGGTGTCGTCGGTGCTGTTCCTCATCGCCATCGCGCTGGTCTTCGGCGCGACCGGCACCGTGAACATGGCCCAGCTCGGCGAGCGGCTGCCCGAGCTGTCCTCGGACCTGCGGGCGGTCCTCCAGGTCGTGCTGCTGTTCGCCTTCGGCATCAAGGCGGCGGTCTTCCCGCTGGCCGCGTGGCTGCCCGACTCCTATCCGACCGCGCCCGCGCCGGTCACGGCGGTGTTCGCGGGCCTGCTCACCAAGGTGGGCGTGTACGCGATCATCCGCACCCAGACCCTGCTGTTCCCGGGCGACCAGCTCAACGACCTGCTGATGGTCGTCGCCCTGGCGACGATGATCATGGGCATCCTCGGCGCGGTCGCGCAGACCGACATCAAGCGTCTGCTGTCGTTCACGCTGATCAGCCACATCGGGTACATGGTGTTCGGTGTGGCCCTGGGCAGCGAGCAGGGCATGGCGGGCGCGGTGTTCTACGTCGCGCACCACATCACGGTGCAGACCACGCTGTTCCTCATCACGGGTCTGATCGAGCGCCGGGGCGGCTCCACCTCGCTGGACCAGCTGGGCGGACTGGTGCGGATCGCGCCGATACTCGCGGTCCTGTTCTTCGTCCCGGCGATGAACCTGGGCGGCATCCCGCCGCTGTCGGGCTTCCTCGGCAAGCTCGGCCTGATCCAGGCCGGGGTGGAGGCGGGCACGCCGCTGGCCTACGCCCTGGTGGGCGCGTCGGTGCTGACGAGCCTGCTGACCCTGTACGTCATCGCCCGGGTGTGGAACTACGCGTTCTGGCGCACGCCCTCCGAGGGCATGGTGGCCGAGCCCGGCACCGTGCTGGAGGACACCGAGACCGACGACCCCTCCACCGCGGCCCTGGGCCCCGGCGAGGCGGTCGGTCCGTCCTCCCGCCTGGGCGACACCTCGACCGCGGCCACGCCCGTGGTCACGTCCGTCGTCCTGCCCAGGAGTATGGTCGGCGCCACGGTGGCGCTGGTGGTGTTCAGCATCGCCCTGACGGTGCTGGCCGGACCGCTGATCGAGTACTCCTCGGACGCGGCGGTCGAGCTCCAGGCGCGCGGCCCCTACATCGAGGCGGTTCTGGGAGGCGACCGGTGAACGGCCTGCAGGAGAAGAAGCGGATCGGCCTGACCGCGCTGCGCAGGCGCCTGGGCAAGGTGCAGATCCCGGTGGCACTCGGCATGACCCTGGTGTGGATGCTGCTCTTCGACGCCTTCCATCTGCGGCCGGAGTCGCTGGGCCTGCTGGTCCTGGGCTTCCTGGTGTCGGTGGTGATCATGCTGGTGTTCCCGCTGCCGCCGATCTCCCCGGGGTTCCGGTTCCGGCCGCTGTACCTGGTCCGGCTGCTGGTGTACATGCTCGCCCGAATGGTCTGGGCCAGCTTCCGGGTGACCGTGCAGACCTTCACGCCCGGACGGGTGCACAGCTCGGTGGTGGAGGTGCGGCTGCGTACCGACTCCGACCTGATGCAGGTGTGCGTGTCGATCGCCAGCTCGATCATCCCGGGTTCGGTGATCGTCGAGGTCGGCCAGCCGGACCGGACCCTGTACGTGCACGTGCTGGGCGCGGACGACGACGGCTCGATCGAGCAGGGGCGCGAGGACGTCCTGCACCTGGAGGAGCGGATCGTGATGGCGCTGGGCACCCGTGAGGACATCGCCGCGCTGCGGGCCGGGGAGCCCGTGCTGGGCGGGGGGAGGGGGAGACCGTGAACGTCCTGTGGATCGTCATCGGCGTCATGCTCGGCCTGGCCGCGCTGCTGAGCGTGACCCGGATGCTCATCGGTCCGGGCATCCTGGACCGGGCCATCTCCGTGGACGTGCTGCTCGCCTCGGCGCTGGCCGGCGTGGGCGCCTACGCGGCCTTCACCCGCGACCCCACGGTCCTGCCGACGCTGCTGGTCCTGTCCCTGCTGGGCTTCGTCAGCTCGGTCAGCATCGCCAAGTTCGTCGCGCGGCGGGCGCACGAGGACCAGGAGCACATCGCCACGCCGACCGAGGCCCATCCGACCTCAGCGACGCCCACCGACGCGGTCCCCGACTCGGAGCGGCCGGAGAAGGGGGAGACCTCGTGAGCGACCAGCTGATCACCGTCCTGGACTGGGTGGCGCTCCTGTGCGTCCTGGCCGGGGCCATGCTCTCGCTCGTGGCGGGCGTGGGCCTGCTGCGCTTCCCCGACCTGCTCTCGCGCATGCACACCGCCGCCAAGCCGCAGATCCTGGGACTGCTGCTGGTGCTGGTGGGGATCGGCATCCGGCTGATCCCCGTGGAGACCAACGTCTTCAGCGCCGGAACGCTGCTGCTGGTGGCGCTGTTCCAGATCGTGACCGTCCCGGTGGCGGGCCACATCGCCGCCCGCGTGGGCTACCGGACCGGGCGCATCGACGAGGAGCTCACCACCCGTGACGAGCTGGCCGAGCGCCTGGAGGCCAAGCGCGGGAAGGGCGGCGGCGAAGCGGACGGCGCTTCCCGCTAGACGGCGGGCGAGAACCCCCGCGAGGGCCCCGGGAGGGCGGCTGAGCCCGCTCCCGGGGCCCTCGCCGTGTCCGGGCCGGGTCCGGGCGGAGCCGGCCCCCGCCCGCCTCACCCGGGACCGCCGCGCAGCCGGGTGTTCTCCTCCTCCAGCTCCAGGATCCGGCCGATCCCCGCGAGGTTCACCCCCTGGGCGGCCAGCTCGGCCACCCGCCGCAGGCGGATGATGTCGTCGTCGCTGTACAGCCGCGTGCCGCCCTCGGTGCGCGCCGGAGCGACCAGGCCCCGCTCCTCGTAGGCGCGCAGGCTCCGCGGCGCGACGCCGGACAGCTCCGCGGCCACGGAGATCGTGTACAGGCCCCGGACAGGATCCGGCCCCGGTCCCCTCATCAGCGCATCCTTCCCGTCGGGACCGTCGTCTTACCCACGGCTTGAGAAAATCTTTGTCAGACATAGTTGTTTACCTCTCCAGACTGAGGTATAAAACTTGCGTCACCTCGCATCAGGTTTTCTAGTAGAGCCAAGGGAGGTTTCCATGATGCTGATGCGTACCGACCCCTTCCGGGACATCGACCGCCTGACACAGCGGATCCTGGGCGATGCGTCCCGACCGGCCGCGATGCCGATCGACGCCTACCGTGACGGTGATGTCTTCGTCGTCTGCTTCGACCTGCCGGGCGTGCGCGCCGACTCCATCGACCTGGAGGTCGAGCGCAACGTGCTCACGGTGACCGCCGAGCGCCCCGACACCGTGCGCGACCGCGAGTCGGTGGTGGTCGCCGAGCGGCCCACCGGCACCTTCTCCCGGCAGCTGTTCCTCGGCGAGACGCTGGAGACCGACGCCATCCAGGCCGACTACGCCGACGGCGTCCTGACCCTGCGCATCCCGGTCGCCGAGCAGGCCAAGCCGCGCAAGATCAGCGTCGGCACAGGCGAGGGCCAGCCCCGCAGTATCCGGGCCTGAGCCCCCGACGGCCCGGCTCCGGCCGGGCCGCCCGCCCCTGAGCAGTGTCCGTGTCCCTCCCCTCAGGAAGCAGTGATCCGATGCCTTCCACACTCCGCAGGACCCGCGCCGTGGCCGAGCACATCCAGCGCCACGACCACCGGGAGACGACCCATTTCGCGTGCGTCCGCTTCTTCCGCGCCCTCCGGGCCTACGAGACCGCGTGGGGGAGCACTCCCGACCGCCTCCGCCAGGCGCTGGAGGACCTCAGGAACGCCACCGCGGAGCTGACCGGCGACCCCGACTCCTTCCGGCGGGCGTGCCGGGACCCTCGCCACGGGGGCCTGCCGCACAGCCTCGACGAACCGCTCGCCGAGCAGCTGAGGGCGTCCCTGGAGGCCCCGGTGTACGCCGAGGCGGGCTGAGGCGGCGCTTCCGGAAAACCTCCTCGCGGGACTCACCGAAATCTACATCGGCCAGAGTAGACATCCGCCGGAAGCGCTGATACATTTCCTGTCGTAGCCACAGAGATCCACGAGGTGGACCACCGGATGCGCCGGTGGGGAGCAGGGCCGGCGTCCCGCCCGCACGGGGGACGCCGCGGCAACAGGGAGAACGCGGTAGGGCTCGACCGACGCAGAGGTTTGCGTACGGCGTCGGGAGCCGGTAGGACCGCAGTACAGAGGTAGGGCAGTACCGCAGGACCGGTTCTTCGCCCGCACGGGGAGGACCGCGCAGTGACAGAGCAGGTCGGCTCGACCGGTGTGCACGTGCCTCAAGACGCCGGGAGCCGGTAGGACAGCGACACGCAGTACAGAGGTAAGGCAGTACCGCAGGACCGGCGCCCCGCCCGTACGGGGGGCGCCGCGGCAGGTGTGAAGTGTACGCAGTGAGATCGAGAGGAGTAGATGCCATCGAGGATCGCCCGGGTGTGGGGATGTCCCACTCGGGTACCGCAGGCCCCGGTTCGGAAGAAGGTGGTCCACGGTCACACAACCGCGATCCCCGCGCTCCCGTCCCAGTTCGACCTCGGGAAGCGGAAGACCGGCAGCAGCCGGTAGATGGTGTTGAACTCTCGGGCCCCAGCGCTGTTCGGCGCTGGGGCCCTCGGCGTGCGATGAGGAGAGAAAGAGAAACGCTTGTCCCGTCCCGAAACCGAAGACCGGTTCGACGATGACGACTACCCCGCCTACACCATGGGCCGCGCGGCGGAGATGATCGGTGCCACACCGGCCTTCCTGCGCGCCCTGGGTGAGGCCCGGCTGATCGAGCCCCTGCGCTCGGCGGGCGGGCACCGCCGCTACTCCCGTTACCAGCTCAGGATCGCCTCCCGCGCCCGCGAACTCGTGGACGAGGGCACTCCGATCGAGGCCGCGTGCAGGATCATCATCCTGGAGGACCAGCTGGAGGAGGCGCAGCGGATCAACGAGGAACTCCGCGCCTCCGAAGCCGGCGCGCGGACCGACGGGCGTCCGGACCCCGGGAACGCCTGACGGGGGACGGGGCGGCGCGGACCGGAGGGCCGCTCCCCCCGCGCTCCCCCGGGAGGCCGCCCCGTCCGGCTCCGTCAGGGCGGCCCCACCGCGTTCTCCGCCCCGCCGGGTCCGCGCGGGCTCAGAGGCGTTCGGCCTCGTCGTCGGTCATCAGCCGGGAGCGGATGAGGAACCGGTTGCCCGTCGGCGCCTCCAGGGAGAAGCCCGCGCCCCTGCCCCGGACGACGTCGATGGTCAGGTGGGTGTGGCTCCACAGCTCGAACTGCGCCCGCGACATCCACACCGGCACCGGTTCGGGCGCGCCCACCTCCAGGTCGCCCAGGCGCACGTCCGAGGCCCCGGTGCGGAACTCCCCCGCCGGATAGCACATCGGCGAGCTGCCGTCGCAGCACCCGCCGGACTGGTGGAACATGAGCGGCCCGTGTTCGGCGCGCAGCTCGCGGAGCAGGGCGGCCGCCGCGTCGGTGACGGCCACCCTCTCCACGGCCGCGCCGTCGGCGCGGGGATCCATCAGAACAGCCCCATCGCCTTGTCGGAGTAGCTGACCAGCAGGTTCTTGGTCTGCTGGTAGTGGTCGAGCATCATCTTGTGGTTCTCGCGGCCGATGCCGGACTGCTTGTACCCGCCGAAGGCCGCGTGCGCCGGGTAGGAGTGGTAGTTGTTCACCCACACGCGGCCCGCCTGGATGTCGCGGCCCGCGCGGTAGGCGGTGTTGCCGTCGCGCGACCACACCCCCGCCCCCAGCCCGTAGAGGGTGTCGTTGGCGGTCTTGAGGGCGTCGTCGTAGTCGTCGAAGCGGGCCACCGACACCACCGGGCCGAAGATCTCCTCCTGGAAGATCCGCATGCCGTTGTGGCCCTCGAAGACGGTCGGCGCGACGTAGTAGCCGCCGGACAGGTCTCCGCCGGGATCGACCCGCTCCCCTCCGGCGAGCACCGCGGCCCCCTCCCGGCGGCCGATGTCGATGTAGGACAGGATCTTCTCCAGCTGGTCGTTGCTGGCCTGGGCGCCGACCATGGTGTCGGTGTCCAGCGGGTTCCCCTGCCGGATCCGGCCGACGCGGGCCAGGGCGTCGCCCATGAAGCGGTCGTAGACGGCGTCCTGCACCAGGGCCCGCGAGGGGCAGGTGCACACCTCGCCCTGGTTGAGGGCGAAGAGGGTGAAGCCCTCCAGGGCCTTGTCGTAGAAGGCGTCGTCGGCCGCGGCCACGTCGGCGAAGAAGATGTTCGGGCTCTTGCCGCCCAGCTCCAGGGTGACCGGGATGAGGTTCTCCGACGCGTACTGCATGATGAGGCGGCCGGTGGTGGTCTCGCCGGTGAAGGCGACCTTGCTGACGCGGGGGCTGCTGGCCAGCGGTTTGCCCGCCTCCGCGCCGAAGCCGTTGACGACGTTGACCACGCCGGGCGGCAGCAGGTCGGCGACCAGCTCCATGAGCAGCAGGATCGACGCGGGGGTCTGCTCGGCGGGCTTGAGCACGACCGCGTTCCCGGCGGCCAGCGCGGGCGCGAGCTTCCAGGTGGCCATGAGCAGCGGGAAGTTCCACGGGATGATCTGGCCGACCACGCCCAGGGGCTCCTGGAAGTGGTAGGCGACGGTGTCGCCGTCGATCTGGGAGGTGTGCCCCTCCTGCGCGCGGATCGCCCCGGCGAAGTAGCGGAAGTGGTCCACGGCCAGCGGCAGGTCGGCGGCCAGGCACTCGCGGACGGGCTTGCCGTTCTCCCAGGACTCGGCGACGGCGAGCCTCTCCAGGTTCTCCTCGACGCGGTCGGCGATCCGGTTGAGGACCAGGGCCCGCTCGGCGGCGGAGGTGCGGCCCCACGCGGGGGCGGCGCCGTGGGCCGCGTCCAGGGCCAGTTCCACGTCCTCCGCGCCGCTGCGGGCGACCTCGGTGAAGACACGGCCGTTGACGGGGCTGGGGTTCTCGAAGTAGCGGCCCCGGACCGGCCTGACCCACTCGCCCCCGATCCAGTTGTCGTAGCGGGCGGCGTACTCGACGACGCTTCCGGGCTGGCCCGGGGGTGCGTAGATCGCCATGGAGGTCTCCTTAGTTCACCGGGCTCCGGCCGTGGGGCCGGCAGCCGCTTCCGGGGAGGTCGGGAGGGTGACGCTAGTCACCACCACGTTGCGACCACGTTGCGGGCGGGTCAGCCGCCGAGCCAGCGCAGCCTGCCGCGCAGGGCGGCGTGGCGTGGGGAGGCGGGGTCGAGGGCGCGCAGCACGGCGGTCAGGACTCGGGGGTCGTCGCGCCACTCGGGGTGCTCGGCCCAGTCCAGGAGCACGTCCGGTCCGGCGTTGGCGCCCAGGACCTCGCACACCTCGGCCTGGAGGCCGTCGCGGACCTCGGCCACGCCGGGCGCCTCCGAGCGGGGCAGGACCGGCCCGGCGTAGGCGTCCAGGGCCCGCCGGTAGGCGCCCGCGGCCAGGTGGCGGCGCACCTCGTCCACGTCGGTGGCCAGTGGACGGCACAGCCGGTAGGGGCGGGAGGCGAGCAGGCCGGGGCCGAGGAGGCGGCGCAGGCGCGACACCTCGGCGCGGACGGTGACCGGGGAGGCGTCCCGCTCGTGCAGCCGGGCGCCGAGCTCGTCGCCGGTCAGCCCGCGCGGACTGCGGGCGAGCAGGAGCAGGATCTCGGAGTGGCGGGTGCTCAGGTCCAGGTCGCGGCCGTCCAGGGTGAGCCGGGCGCCGTCGCGTCCCAGGACGCGGAGCCGGTCGTCCCCGGCGGGTCCGCGGGCTTCGGCGGAGGCGGCGCCTCCGCGTGGACCGGTGGGCGGGCGGGCGGTCCGGCCCGCCCGCCGCCGTCTCGGCTCGGGCCCCCGGGCCCCGGCGCGCAGGGCGCGCAGCTCCGCCTCCGCCGCGGTGGCGGCGGCGCGGACCAGGGCCAGGGCCTGCGGCGAGGCGAGGTGGCTGTCCCCGGTGAGGTCGAGGACGCCCAGGAGGGCGCCGGTGCCGGGGTCGTGCAGGGGCGCCGCGGAACAGCTCCAGTGCTGCACGCCCCGGGCGAAGTGCTCGCTGGCGAACACCTGGACCTCGTGGTCGAGGGCGAGGGCGACACCGGGCGCGTTGGTGCCGACCGCGTGCTCGTGCCAGTTGGCGCCCTCGACGAAGCACATGTCCTCGGCCCGGCCGCGGAGCCGGTGGTCGCCCTCCACCCACAGCAGGCGGCCCGAGGCGTCGCCCACCGCGAGGATCTGGGGGCCGGGCGCGGTGTCGACGAGCAGGTGCCGCAGCAGCGGCATGACGGCGGCCAGCGGGTGCGCGTCGCGGTGGTCGCGCAGGTCGGGGCCGGTGAGCTCGATCCGGGGCAGGGCGGTGTCGGGGTCCACGCCGTGCTGGGCGCTGCGCCGCCAGGAGGCGCCGACGACGGGGCGGACCGGGCCGCTGACCCGACCGGAGTCGGTGAAGCGCGCGTGCGCGACCGCCACGTCCCGGCGCACGGCCTCGGGGTCGGCCTCCCACGGCCACGCGTTCCACGGTCCCGGCATGCGCGCTTCCCTCCGCCGAGGCGACGGCGGGCCGTGCCGACGGACCGCCCGACACCCCGATTGAATCCGCGCCCGCCCCTTCTGACAAGGGGCCGGGGCGAACCTGCCGCTCCCCGTCCCGTGCGCGCGGGCCCGGTGCCGCGTGAGCCGGGGCCGACCGCCTCCGTGGTCGCCCCGCGCGGGCCCGGTCCGTGTTGGCAGGGGCCTTCAAAGAGAGGGCTCCGCCCGTCCCACGTGACGCTCGGACCCGTCCCGGACGGACGGGTCCCCGCGGTGCCCGCCTCAGCACTCCTCGCGGACGCGCTCCCTGCCGGGGCCGCAGAGCCAGTAGGCGGGGTAGGCCCGCACGTCCTCCACGGTCGGCGCGGCCGGGGGCGCGGCCGGATAGGGGTCACTGCCCCAGTCGAAGCGCGGGCGCAGCTCGCGCGCGGTGGCGCCGTCGGGGAGGGCGTCGCGCCCGGCGGGGGTCAGGTAGGTCCCGGCCGGGGTCCTGCGGGCCAGGCCCGCCTCCACCAGGGGCCGGGCCAGCTCCTCCTCCACTCGCCCGTCCCACCGGGTGGTCGCCGCCGCGGTCCCCAACAACGCTGTCAGGTCCTTGATCAGTGTGCTCATGCGCAAACGGTAGCGATCCGCGGACCCGCGCACCCGGGCATTGCCCGAACTCGGGAGAGTGCGCCGGAACACACCCGGCCGCCCGCCCGGAGCGGGTGCGCCGCCGGTCCGCGCGGCACGCGGACGCGGGCGGACACGGGTGTCGGTTCAGAGCGGGTGAGGTCCCTCCTCCCCGGGCGGGTCCGCCACGAGCGCGGCGAGCGCGACCGTCATCGCCACCCGGGCCCGCGGGTCGTGCAGCGGCAGGTCCGCGACCCGGCCCATCCGGCGCAGCCGGTACCGCACCGTGTTGGGGTGCAGGCCCAGCAGCTCCGCCGCCCTCCCCAGGTCCCCGTGCACGTACAGCCAGGCGCGGAGCGTGCGCGCGTGGTCGGTGCCGTGCTCGGCGTCGTACCGGACCAGGTCCGCCACCGGGTTGCGGACGGGCATGCGCCCGGCCTCGGCCACCAGGCGCAGGCGGCGCAGCAGCACGGAGTCCCAGGCGTCGTCGTAGACGACCGCGTCGGCGCCCTCGGGCGCCTGTCCGTGCAGCGTCAGGCACTCGTCCGCCTCCTGCCTGCTGGCGGGCAGGCCCGCGGCGTCGGCGGTGCCGCCCACCCCGGCCACCACGCCCAGCCGGTCGGGCAGGCCGCGCAGCGTCGAGCGCACCCACTCCACCGCCGGAGCGGGGTCGTCCCCGCACGGCAGCACGGTGTACACGGTGGTTCCGAGCAGGGTGCTGCGTCCTGGACGCGACCAGCCGAAACCGGTGGTGACCTGCTCGAACAGGTGCAGGATCGCGGCCTCGGGCTCGGTGCGGGCGCGTGCCTGGAAGGCGATCACCCGCAGCCCCGCCCCGAGCAGGCCGATCCGCCCGGCGGTCTGCGCCGGGTCGGCCGAGCCCTCCAGCAGGTCGATCACCGACTCCGACTCCACCTGCCGCTCCAGGTCGCTGCTGACCCTGGCGCGCAGCATGTGCAGCCCGACCGTGTGCGCCCCCTCGCTCAGCGCCCGGGAGCGGTCCGCGTCCAGGGGCGCGTCGCACGCCACCCACAGCGTGCCCAGGAGTTCGCGGCCCACCCGGATCGGCGCGGCGGTGCGTCCGCCCATGTCGAGTTCGGGTATCCCCGGTACGAACCGGGGGCCGGTCGCGGCGGCCAGCCGGGTGAGCACCCCGTCGGCGTCGAGGCGTTCGCGGACCCGCTCGGGGACCCGCCGGTCGACGAGGGTGTCGCGCCGTACCCGGTCGGTGCCGCCCTGGGAGGCCGAGTAGGCCACCACGCGCGAGGCGCGGTCCTCGATGGTGACGGGTCCGCCGACCTCGGCGGCGACGGTGTCGGCCAGGGTGAACAGGTCGCTGGGGCCGCGCCCGGCCTCGGTCTCGCGCCCCTCCAGGACCAGCCCGTAGACGACCCCGGAGACCTGGCTCCACGACACGGCGGGCTCCACGACCAGGAGGGCGGGGCCGCCCTCGCCCAGGCGTGCGCGTACGTCGTCGCCGGGTTCGGTCGCGGACCGGATGATGACGACGGTCGCGCGGGCCTGCTCGGCCAGGCGCACCGCCTCGGCGGCCGAGTCCACGCCGACCGCGAGGAAGGCGTCGCCCAGCTGCGGCACGTCGTCGGTGGGATCGTGCATGGCGACGCTGCGCAGCTCCCTGCGGCGCAGCGGCTCGGGGCCGACGAGCCGGGCGCCGTAGCCGCCCAGGACGTTGACGAGACGGTCGAGGTGGATCACGCCCGCTCCTTTCCCCGGCGGCGGAGTTGTTCCGCGGCCACAAAGGGGCCTCACCTGATTGTCGCCCGAGGATAACGCCCGGCCCCGTCCCCGTGGACACACTCGTGGTAGGTGACGGCCCCCGTGTCGGCCGCCGCTGTGCTCGCCCCGTCCGTGGACCCGGTCCGCGGCGCGGGCCCTGAAGACAAGGAACGTTCATGGCCAGGACCACCGACCGATGGATGACCCGGGAGGCCTACGAGCGGCTCCGGGAGGAGCTCCGGACGCTGCGCGCGCTCCCCGACGACGACCCCGGCACCGGGGCGGACCGGGGCGCGGGGGACGTACTCCCCGCGCCCCGCTACATTCACGACCCCGCCGTGCGGCAGGCGCGCGTGCACACCATCGAGCGGCTGCTCAGCGAGGCCGTCGTGGACGAGGCCGCGCCCGACGACGGGATCGCCGCTCCCGGCAAGGTGCTCACCATCCGCTACGACGGCGAGGAGGAGGACGAGGTGTTCCTCCTCGGCGTCCGGGACGCGTCCGTGGCGGACCGGATGACGGTGTACTCCCCGGAGTCCCCGCTGGGCGCGGCGCTGGTGGGCGCCCGCCAGGGCGAGCGGCGCACGTTCACCGCGCCCCGGGGCGCGGTCATCGGGGTCACCCTGCTCAGGGCCGAGCCGTACCGGGCCGCCGTCGTGCACTGACCCCGGCCGAGGGGAGCCGCCCGGGCCGGGAGACCGGGGAGGCGCGGAGAGGACGGGGACCGGGGGGAACGTTCGCTCCCGGCGGGCGCGCGGCGCCCCGGCCGAGGGGCCCCGCCTGGACGGGCGGCCGGAAAGCGCGGGGAGGACGGCAAGGTGCTCCCCGCGCGCCCCTGCACAGGGGATTTCGGAGAGGGGTTCCGGCGCGGGAACGCGTCGCGGGGTTTCTCCGCCGCGTGTTCCAGGGCTTTTTCCCTCGGTTTCCCGTGCTCCTTCCGACGCGCTTTCCCGCGCGTCCTCGTCGTACCCGGTTCCTCGCCGGGGAAAGGACGTCGGCGGGGGGACACAGGGGAAACCACTTCTCACGGCCTCCCCGGGGACGCCCCGGCCACGCGGAACACCAGGTCCGGGCGCGCCCTCCCCCGCCGTCACCCGCGGCCCGGCCGCCCGTGCGCGGCGGCGCCGGAGCGGCGCGCGCCCTCCCGCGGCGGCGCCCGCGGAGAACGGCTTCCGAACGGCGTTCCCGGCCTGCCCGGACACCGGGGAAAACGTCAGACCGGAAATCGGGAAAACGCCCTCGCCGTCTTTTCCCACGGGGAACGCCCTTTCCCTCCGGAGGGAAGAGCACACCGCCCCGAAGGCGCGGGGGGCTTCCTCCACGACCCGCGCGCACCCTGTTCCCGGAGGGGGAAGATCACGACCGCCCGGTTCCGGGTAGCGGGTTGGGGGAGCCCGCGGGAGCACGCGGGCCGAAGGAACGGACACCCGACGCAGAGAGGGCGATGCACATGAGCGCGGACACCGACGACGCGCGCTGGGCGCCGGTCAGGGACTGGCACGCGGCGGTGAGCGCAAGGGACCTGACGGCGGCGAAGGCGGTCGCCGACCCCGGCATCAGGGTCGGCGGCCCCCAGGGCTCCGCGCAGGGCGTGGACGCCTTCCTGGACTGGGTCCGCGACTCGGGCATCCGCATCGAACCGGTCGGCTGGCACACCGTGGACGAGCACCGCGTCGTGGTGGAGCAGGACGCCGCATGGCCCGGCCGCGCCGACTCGGGGCCCGAGGCGGCCCCGGTGCGCACCGCGACCCTGTTCGAGGTGCGCCACGGCCTGATCACCGCCGCGCTCCGCTACGACGAGGGCGTGGAGGCGGCCCTCGACGCGGCCCGGCGCACGTCCTGACGCCGTGGACGTGCCGGGGCGCCGCGAGCGCGCCGGCCGCGTCCAGGCGCGCACGCTCCGGACCGCGCGGGTGTCCGGGACGCCGTGGGCGTACCGGCCGCGCGACACGGCCCGGGGCGGCCGGTACCGGTATCGGTGCGCCCCGGGTCGGTGCGGGGTGGGGGCCCGGGTCAGGGGGCCGCCGGTCTGCCGATGGTGTGGAGGAGGACGTGCGCCTCGTCGAGGCGGGCGGGGAAGGCCTCCGGGTTCTCCGCCAGCCGCATGGCGGTCAACTCGCAGGCCATGGCGGTGTGGGCGGCGAGCACGGCGACGTTCTCGACCGCACCCGCCTCCACCAGTGCACCGGCGAACCGGTGGGCGCGCTGCTGGCGGGTGAGCAGGTAGCGCGAGCGCAGCTCACCGCTCTCCCGGAGCAGGCGCGCCAGGACGGCGGAGTGGGCCGGGGAGAGCGCGGTGTGCGGCCTGACGGCGGCGTCGGCCTCCCTGAGCAGTTCGACGGCGGCGCCGAGGTCCTCGCCCAGCGGCCGGGGAGCCTTCTCCAGCACGTAGGCGCACATGCGGTCGGCCTCCGCCCCGTCGTCGGCGAACAGCACCTGCTGTTTGTCGCCGAAGTACCTGAAGAAGGTGGTCCGGCCGACTTCCGCGCGTTCGGCGATCGCGGCGACCGTGACGTTGTCGAATCCGTGCTCCGCGAAGAGCTGGAAGGCTGCTGACACGATCATGGCCCGGGCCTTACGCCGTTTGCGGGCGTGGAGCGTGTCGGGGGGGTGGTGCATGAGGCGACCCTATCGAGTGGGGATCCGGTTCTCTTTGGTACGCGGGACCATTGGGACGGTAGTCCTGAAACGCACCGCGAGACCGGGGAGCGGGAAGTCGTCTGTCCTGTTGTAGCGGGAACGCATCCGGTGGGCACAGTCCGAAACCCACGCGGGCGCACTGGTTGGCCCGGAATTTTATTGCAGAGCGGGGTTCGTCTGACAACCGCCTTCCGGACCGTGCGGAACATCTACCCGGAAAGCGGTTCGCCTCTCAGCGGATTTCGCCTTCCGCGCGGCCGGAGCGGGAGCCATTCCGGTTCAGTCCCCATTGAACATCTTCCAGGAAAATGTTCGGTTTCCTTACAGTTTCCCGGCCGGGGAACGCGGCCCGCCGGGGCGCGCGACCGCCGATTGTCAGTGGCCTGTGCCACAGTGGAGACCTCGATCCCATTCTGGAGCTGGTCATGGCATATCTCCTGGTCATCGGCACACGCAAGGGGCTCTTCACCGCCCGCAGCGAGGATCGGCGCGCGTGGGAGGTGAGCGGCCCGCACCGGCTCGACTCCGCGGACTACGCCAGCATGAGCGCGGTGTACGCGGTCGGCGTCAACCCGCACAGCGGCCGCATCCTCGCCGGAGCGGAGAGCTCGCACTTCGGACCGAGCGTCTGGTACAGCGACGACGGGGGCGCCACCTGGCACGAGCCCGGGTCCGCGCCCATCGCCTTCCCCGAGGACACCGACGCCTCCCTCGTCCGGGCCTGGCAGTTCGCCTTCGGCGACGACGCCGACACCGTGTACGCGGGGGTGGAGCCGCACGCCCTGTTCCGGTCCTCCGACGGCGGGCTGCGCTTCGAACTCGTCCGCGCCCTGTGGGACCACCCGCACCGCGCCGACTGGTTCCCCGGGGCGGGCGGCGGCGCGGTCCACACGATCCTGCCCGGGATCCTCGGCGCGGGCGAGCGCGTGCCCGGAGCCGTGACGGTGGCCATGTCCACCGGTGGTGTCTACCAGACCCGCGACGACGGTGCCAGTTGGGCTCCGGCCAACCGGGGGATCTCGGCGGTGTTCCTGCCCGACGAGGAGCCCGAGTACGGCCAGTGCGTGCACAAGGTGGCCGCCGGGCCGGGCGGCGTGCTCTACGCGCAGAACCACCACGGGGTGTACCGCAGCTCGGACCCCGCGGGGAAGGGGTGGACGGCCGTGGAGACCGGCCTCCCCACCGACTTCGGGTTCGCGGTGGTCGCCCACCCGCACCGGCCGGAGACCGCGCTCAACTTCCCCGTGGTCAGCCAGGAGGTACACCTGCCGCCCGACCACCGGCTGGGCGTGTACCGGACCGACGACGGGGGCGGCAGCTGGCGGCCGTTCACGCAGGGCCTGCCGCGGGAGCCCTACTTCGGGATCGTGCTGCGCGACGGCGCCTGCACCGACGGGGCGGACGTGCCCGGGTTCTACTTCGGCACCCGGTCGGGCGACGTCTACGCCGCCACCGACGGCGGTGACGGCTGGCACCCGGTGGTCCAGCACCTGCCCGACGTCCTGTGCGTACGCGCCGCGGAGGTGTGAGATGCGGGTGACGGTACACCTGCCGGGTCTGCTGATGGCCGACGCCGACGGCGCGGCCCACGTCCCGGTGGAGGTCGAGGACGGGACCGCGCTGGGCGGGGTGCTGGACGCGCTCACCGCCCGGTATCCGGGGTTGGACAGGCGGATCCGCGACGAGCAGGGGCGGCTGCGCCGCTACGTCAACGTGTTCGTGGACGAGGACGAGTGCCGCGGGGCCGGCGGGCTGGCGGCGCCGGTCCGCGACGGCGCGGACGTGCGCGTGCTGCCCTCGGTCGCCGGGGGCTGAGGGGGACCCGCACGACGTGCGGGTCGTCCGGGAGCCCCCCCCCGGGGGCAGGGCGGGCGGGGCGCCGCGCGACTTCCGCCGACACCTCCGTGGGGCGGTGCCCCGGACGGGCGTCCCCGTCGGGCTGGCGCGGTGACCGGAAGGGGTGCACCGGTCCGCCGCCCCATGGCTCTCTCCGGGTGGGACCCGGTTCCGCAACCGCCGGCAGGTGAGCACCACCGCCGCCGGAAGCGGTCGGGTTCCGGTGTCAGGCCGGGTCCCCGCTGGCGGCCGGGAGGCCGGACCGCCGACCGGAGCGCTCGGCGCGCAGGGGCACCGGGCGCAGGTGGGTCAGGCTCCGCCACACCCACTCCAGCGGACCGAGCCGGAACCGGCGCGCCCACAGGTGGGCCAGGACGGCGGTCGCGACGAAGTAGGCGGCGGCCAGGGCGTACTGGGCCAGCTGGGGAACCGTCCCCTCGAACGGGCCCATGACCGCCAGGAACACCGCCGTGCTGCCCAGGTACACCGTGAGGGTCATCCGCCCGAGCGGGGCCAGGGTCCCCAGCACGCGCGCCGCGCCCCGTCCCCTGAGTACCAGCCACCACACCAGTCCCAGGTAGAGCAGGGCTCCGCCCAGGTTCAGCAAGGTGTTCCCCAGGAGGACGACCACGGTCTCGCCCACGGACCGCACCGGCGCGCCGTCGGCGCCGAACTCGGTCGGGAACACGACGCTGCCGACGAGCATGAGGGCCACGCTCAGGACCTGGACCACCGCGCCGAACACGAGCATGCGCAGCGGCAGGCGGGAGGTCCCCTCCGCACCGGTTCCGGGCTCGGCGGTGAGCTCCGGGCGGCGGGCCAGCCACACGCCCACGCAGAAGAACCCGAGGGTCTGCGGGACCAGCATCGCCGAGGCCCCCCAGGTGTGGTCCCCGAGGAACGGCGAGAGCAGCAGGTCCGACACCGGCACGGCGGCGAACAGCACGGCCGCCGCGACCAGCGGTCTGCGGCGGGACCCGCCGAGCAGCAGCGGCACCAGCGGGGTCAGCAGCAGCGCCGCGACCGAGTACTGGGTGAGGATGTCCCCGTCGAAGACCGCCAGGTGCGGAAGTCCGAACAGCAGGCCCAGGACGGCGTAGCGGCGCAGCATCACCGCCGCCGGACTCCCGCCGCGCCGGGCGGCGGCCCGCCACGCCAGGACCACGCCCGCGCCCAGCAGCACCATGAGCATGGTCCTGGCCCTGCCCGACATGAGCAGGGTGAGCCCGCCGTCCACGAGTTCGCTCAGCACGCCCGGGACGCGGTCGCCCGACATCTCGACGGGATAGACCACCGAGGACGCGTTCATCATGACCACGCCGATCATCGCGAGCGCCCGGGCGACGTCCAGGAACACCACGCGCCGCGCGGGGGACGGCAGGCCGGGACCGGCACCGTCGGACGCGGCTGCGCGCCGTGCCCCGGCCGTGTGCCGCGCCTCGGTCCCCGCCGTGCGCGGTTCCCCGCACCCGGCCGTGTGGAGCGCCCCGCCCTCGTGCCGTGCCCCGGCCGTGTACCGCCCCCCGGCACCGACCGGGTGGTGCGTCCCGTCCCCGTGCCGTTGTGCCCCTGTCGTGTCGTACCCCGCCTCGCTCATGCGGCGCCCTCTCCCCTTCCGACGTCGAACGGCTCCCAGCCTCGCCTCCGGGCCCGTGCGCGCGCATCGACCGAACGGCCGACGCCCGGACCCGCCCGCCTCGTACCTTCGGCCGAGGCCCGCCGCGTCCGCGCGGCCTACGCTGGTCGCCATGGCCATGAACAGGGTGTTCGCGACGCGCGGCGGCGGCCGGACCAGCGGTGCGCTGTCCCGGATCGCGCCGTGGGCCGTGGCGTGCGTGCTCGCGGTGCTGTGGGCGCTGGACCTGCTGCGCGTTCACGGCGACTTCTCCCGCCCGGACTGGATGGGGCCCCCGCACTCGGCCATGGACTACGTGCCGGTGGTCTCCGGCGGGGTGGTCTGCGTGCTCGCGCTGCTCACCCTGCGCCCGTCCTCGGGACCGGTGGCGACCGCGGTGTCCGGTGCGGCGGCCGCGGCCTCGGTGCTGGCGGCCTCCGCGATGCTGTGGCCGCTGCCCATGGGGGAGGCGTTCGGATACGCCCTGGCGGGCTCGGAGGTCAGCGGGCTGCTGGTGCTGCTCGCGCTGGCCGGGCTGCGGTGCGGCCCCTGGCAGATCGGCGCGGTGTCCCTGTGCGCCTTCGCGGCCACCCTCTCGGACTACCTGCGAGAGCCCGTCCCCTACTACGCGAGCCTGGCCAACACGTCGCTGACGTTCGTGGCCGTGGGACTGGCCCCGGGGCTGTACCTGCGGTGGCGGGAGGCCCAGCGGCGCTCCCACGTGGAGCACGCCCGGTCCCAGGAGCGGCTGGCGATCGCCCGCGACCTGCACGACGTCGTGGCGCACGAGGTGACCGGCATCGTCGTCCAGGCGCAGGCGCTGCGCCACATCGCCGACCGCGACCCCGGCGCGGTGCGGAACGCGCTGCCCGAGATCGAGGCGGCGGGGGCGCGCGCACTGGAGTCCATGCGCGGGATGGTCTCGCGGCTGCGGGAGCCGGGCGACGTGCCGCTGGCCCCGGACACCGCCGCGGGGCTGGCCCGGCTGGTGACACCGGCGGCCGGGGGCCGACCGGAGGTGGCGGTACGGTGCCGGGGTCCCGTGGAGGCCCTGCCGCCGACCGCCGGGACGGCGGTGCTGCGGATCGCCCAGGAGTCGGTCACCAACGCGCTGCGGCACGCCCGGGGCGCCGCCCGGGTGGAGGTGTCGGTGGAGGCCGGAGCGGAGGAGGTCGCGGTGCGGGTGAGTGACGACGGCCAGGGGGGCTCGGGACCGGCCGGGGGCGGGTTCGGCCTGGTCGGCATGGCGGAACGGGTGCGCCTGCTCGGCGGCGTGTTCTCCGCGGGCCCGCGTGACCGGGGCCGGGGCTGGGAGGTGGCGGCGCGGCTGCCGCTGGACCGGGCGGGCGAGGGCCCGGAGCGACGTTCGACTGTCGGGGAGCAGGGGTGAGGGTGATGCGGGGGTCCCAGGAGGCCGGAGGGGAGCGGGCGGTGCCCGGCGGCGGCGAGGCGCCGATCCGGGTGCTGCTGGCGGACGACCAGGCCATGGTGCGGACCGGGTTCCGGTACATGCTGGCGGCCGAGGACGGCGTCGAGGTGGTGGGCGAGGCCGGTGACGGTCTGGAGGCGGTCCGGCTGGCGCGGGAGCTGCGCCCGGACGTGGTGCTCATGGACATCCGGATGCCGGGGGTGGACGGCCTGGAGGCCACCCGGCGGCTGGCAGGTCCGGGGGTGGCCGACCCGCTCCGGGTGGTCGTGGTGACCACGTTCGACCTGGACGAGTACGTGCACGCGGCGATCACCGGAGGGGCGGTCGGATTCCTGCTCAAGGACGCCGGACCGGCCCTGCTGGTGGAGGCGGTGCGGGCCGCCGCCAGGGGCGACGCCCTGGTATCCCCGAGGGTCACCGTGCGGCTGCTGCGGCACTTCGCGGCGGCGCCCCGGTCCGCGCCGGGGGACGGCGGGCTGACCGTGCGGGAGCTGGACATCGTGCGCGCGGTGGCGCGGGGGCTGACCAACACCGAGGTGGCCGGGGAGCTGTTCGTCACCGTGAGCACGGTCAAGACGCACCTGGCGAGCGTGCAGGCCAAGCTGGGGGCGCGCAACCGCGTGGAGGTGGCGGCCTGGGCCTACCGCAACGGGCACGCGGAGTAGGCGGAGCCTCCCCGGGGCGGCGCCGGTGCGCCGCGCGGTGGCGCGCGGGCGGGACCGGGAACCGTCCGGCGGCGGAACGCGTCCCCCGGCCGCCGTGCCGCTCCCGACAGGAGCGGCACGCCCTCCAGCCGCTCGCGGGCGGCGGTTGTCCACAGCCTCCCGCCGCCTCTACCGCCGCCGGGCCCGATGCGGTTTCCTGGGATACGGGGGGTCCCCGAGGGGATCCGGCTTCCGGTTGCCCTCTACCAGTTGGCGGGGGCGTAGTCCTTCAGGAAGCACCCGTGCAGGTCCTCTCCCAGCTCGCCCCGCACGATGGGGTCGTACACGCGCGCGGCCCCGTCCTCCAGGTCCAGGGGCGCGTGGAACCCGGCCTCGGCCAGCCGCTCCTTCTCCGGGTGCGGGCGCTCGTCCGTGATCCACCCGGTGTCCACGCTGGTCATCAGGATTCCGTCGGACTCCAGCATCTCCTGGGCGCTGGTGCGGGTGAGCATGTTGAGCGCGGCCTTGGCCATGTTGGTGTGGGGGTGCCCCGGCCCCTTGTAGCCGCGGCCGAACACCCCCTCCATCGCCGACACGTTGACGATGTAGGTGCGGCGCGCCGGGGACGCGGCCAGGGCCGGGCGCAACCGGTCCACCAGCAGGAACGGCGCGCTCACGTTGCACAGCTGCACCTCCAGCATCTCGACGGGGTCGACCTCGCCGATCCGCCGCGTCCAGCTGTTCACCGGGGCCAGGTCGGGCACCAGCCCTCCGGCGTCGATCGCCGTCCCGGTGCGCACCCTCTCCATCGACGCGGAGCCCGTGGTCAGCGCCAGGGAGGTGAGCATGGCCGGAGTGAGCGCGTGGGTCGCCGGGGCGTCCCGCCCAGGGTCGGCGCGGTCCTCCAGGGCGCGCGGGCGCACGCCGCCCAGCACCAGCGGCTCGGGGAGGCCCTCGCCCGTGAGCGGTTCGGCCTCGGCCTCGACCAGCGGCCCGTAGGAGCCGGGCGAACGGCGCACCGTCTGGGCCGCGTTGTTGATGAGGATGTCCAGCGGCCCCTGTTCGGCCACCGCGTCGGCCAGCCGCAGCACCTGGGCGGGGTCGCGCAGGTCGACGCCCACCACCCGCAGCCGGTGCAGCCACTCGCCGCTGTCGGGCATCGCGGCGAACCGGCGCACCGCGTCGTTGGGAAAACGTGTGGTGACGGTCGTGTGCGCGCCGTCCCTGAGCAGCCGGAGTGCGATGTACATGCCGATCTTGGCCCGGCCGCCGGTGAGCAGGGCCCGGCGCCCGGTCAGATCGGTGCGGGCGTTGCGGCGCTCCCTGTTGAACGCGGCGCACGCGGGGCACAGCTGGTGGTAGAAGGAGTCGACCTCCCGGTACCTCTCCTTGCAGATGTAGCAGGGCCGGGGCCTGCTCAGCACGCCCGCGAGGGCGCCGCCGCTGCCGCTGGTGAGGGCGCGGCCGTTGGTCTCGTCGTCGATCCGGTCCGGCGCCGCGGTGGCGGTGGCCGCGAACACGGCCCTGTCGTGGGCCTGGCGGGCGGCCTGGCGCTCCTTGCGGCGCCGCTCCTTGACGTTCTTGAACAGGCGGGCGGTCGCGCGCTGGAGGGCGACCGAGTCCGGGTGATCGCTGGGCAGCTCACCGGCGCGGGCGATCACGTCCAGGCACGCGGCCAACCGGTCGGGGTCGATCCGCTCCGCCGGGTGCTCCGACTCCTCCGGCAGCGTCCGGGTACCCGTGTCCGTCATCGTCTCTGTCACCGCTCCACCGCCGCGCCGCGGTCGTCGCGGCCGGCCTTCCGTTCCCTGTGTCCGGTGGCTCCCGACTCGGGGCCATCAGGAACTGTATGCGCACCCCGGGACCGCGCGGAGCGCGGTCCGGTGGAGCCGGTGCGCATCGGGTGGGAGTGACGGGTGAGTATGGGAGGGGAGAACGTCACCGCGTGGGGAGTACGGACCGTACGCGTGTGACGCAGGAACGAGGGCCGACCGGGCGGAGCGCGGCGGTCCCGGAAGCGGGGGGTAGGAGCCGTGACCCAGCACAGGGCCGCCGCGGGCGCGGAGGGCGGCGCAGAGCGCGAACTCGTGGTTCTGCTCGACGAGGAGCACCAGCGCGTGGGCGTCGCCGACAAGGCCACCGTGCACACCCGGGAGACACCGCTGCACCTGGCGTTCTCCTGCTACGTCCTGGACGCGGACGGGCGGGTGCTGATCACCCGCCGGGCCCTGGGCAAGACCACCTGGCCGGGGGTGTGGACGAACAGCTGCTGCGGCCACCCCGGCCCGGACGAGGACCTCGACGCGGCGGTGCGCCGCCGGGTCGGCCAGGAGCTGGGGATGCGCGTCAGCGGGGTGCGGCCCGCGCTGCCCGACTTCCGGTACCGGGCGGTGTCGGCCGAGGGGATCGTGGAGAACGAGTTCTGCCCGGTCTTCTGGGCGCGCGCGGAGGAGGGCCCGGACCCCGACCCGTCGGAGGTGGCCGAGTACGCGTGGACGGAGTGGGCGGACCTGGTGGCGGTGGCCGAGCGGACACCGTGGCTGCTGAGCCCGTGGGCGGTGGAGCAGATCCCCCGCCTGGACGCGCTCTGAGCCGAGCGGCGGCCCGGGAACGGGAGCGGATCCGGGGCGCCGTGCGGCGGAGGCGGGAGGAGGCGCGCGCCGGGTACCGGTCGCGGGGACGGTGGGCGTGAGGGCTGCGACCGGGTGTCCCGGAGGCACGGGGGCGGCGATCGGGTGTCCGGGAGGCGCGAAGGACCCCGCGCCCGGGTAGGAACGGGGTGGCCGTTCCCGACCCCCTCCCTGGAGCCGCTCCCATGTCCGAACGCCCCGCCGGGCGACCGCTCCGCCCGGCCGCCCTCGTCCTCGACGTCCTCGACACCCTCTTCCCCCTCGCGCCCCTGGAGTGGCGGTTCCGGGAGGCCGGAATCCCCCGGGTGCTCATGACCCGCTGGTCGGACCACCTGCTGCGCGACTCGTTCGCCCTGGCCCTGGTGGGGGGCGACGGCGCCGACCGCTCCTTCGAGGACGTGGTCCGGGGAGCGCTGCGCGACATCACCGGCCACCAGATCGCCCCTTCCGCCGAGGACGCCATCATCGGGGGGCTGGCCGAACTCGACCCCCGGCCCGAGGCGGACGCCGCGCTGCGCGCCGCGCGCGGGGCCGGAGTGCCCGTCGCGGTCCTGGGCGACCACGACGACGCGCTGGCCCGGAGACTGCTGGAGCGCGCCGGTCTGCCCGACCTGGTGGAGGACGTGCTGGCCGCCCGCCCCGCCGGGGAGTGGCGGCCCGCGCCGGGCGCCTACCGGGCCGCCGCGCGGTCCCTGGGAGTCGCCCCGGAGCGGCTGGCCCTGGTCACCGCGCACGGATGGGACGTCGCCGGGGCGCGGCACGCGGGGCTGGTGACCGGCTGGTCCTCCCACCTGGAGGGGCGCTTCCCGTCGGTCTTCGCCCCGCCGGACGTCTCGGACCGCGACCTGGCCCGGACGGTGGAGGGACTGCTCTCCCTGCCCGCCGAGCGCCCCTGACCGGCGGCACCGCGAGGCGGGGCGGCCCCGAACCGCGCGGGGGCGGTCGCCGGAGGCTCCCGGGGCGCTCCCGCGCCCGCCGGACCGCTGACGGCCAGCTCGGTGGCGGCACCCGGCTCGGTCCGGGGCCGGGACGCCCGTACAGGCCGGGATCCGGGGAAGCGGGGCTCAGGTGACGTAGAACGGTCCCGGGCGGTCCTCGTGGGCGTGGCCGATCCGGTCCAGGATGCGCTGGGGCATGTCCGGCAGGGCCCCGGGCGGGAACCAGCGCACGTCCAGGCTCTCGTCGCCGCTGGCGTCGGGCGCCCCGCCCACGGGGCGGCAGCGGAAGGCCAGGTCGAGGATCTGCACGCGGTCGCCGTTGGGGTAGGTGAAGGGCTCCTGGGCGAGCACGCTGGTGAGCCGCTCCACCTCGACCTCCACCCCGGTCTCCTCGCGCACCTCGCGGACCACGGCCCGGGCGGGCTCCTCCTCCGGTTCCAGGATGCCGCCGGGCGTGGCCCAGCGGCCGTCGTCCGCGCGCCGGTGCAGGAGGACCTCGCCCTCCTCGTTGACCACCACCGCCGTCACCCCGACGAGGGGCAGGAGGCCGTGGCCGACGTGGCTGCGGAGGGCGAGGAGGAAGTCAGGAACGGGCATGGCCCGAGGGTAGCCCCGGGAGGCGTTCCGCGGGTACGCACCCCGCTGCGCGACGGGCGGCGCCCACGGAACCCGCCTCAGCCCTTCTTCCGGGCGGCGCGGAGCTCGGCGTACTCCTCGGCCAGGACCGACATCAGCACGGCGTCGTGCCACTCGCCGTCCCAGCGCAGGGACTCGCGCCAGACGCCCTCCCGGACGAACCCCGACCGGGCGTAGGACCTCTGCGCGCGGGTGTTGAACGCGAACACCTCCAGGGCGACCCGGTGCAGCCCGGCCACGGTGAAGGCGTACTCCAGCACGAGGTCCGTGGCCTCGGTGCCGTAGCCCCTCCCGGTGACGGACATGCCGTTGAGCGCGATCCGGTAGCCGGCGCTGGCGTTGTCCGGGTCGAGGTCGATCAGCGCGCACTCGCCCACGGCCGCGCCGCCCTCCCTCTCGAAGACGACCCAGTCGGCCCGGTCGTGGTGGTCGGGCCGCGTCGCGGCCCAGCGCACCAGCTCCTCCCTGGTGAACTCCCGGTGGGTGCCGGTGAGGCGGCGCACCTCGGGGTCCATGCGCAGTACCGGTTCGATGAAGTGCTCACCGGTCCCGGCGTCGAGCGGTTCGAGGCGGACCCTCTCCCCGGTGAGGACGGGCTGGTCGCGGAAGACGTCGGGAGGCACCATGACCGGGATCCCACCAGAGGGGTCGGCCGGGCGCAACGGCTTTTCCGGCCGGTCCCCGGCCGCGCCCCCGGCTCCGCCCTCCACCCCCGGTTCCACGGTTGCGGTCCTGCCTTCCGGTCCCGGATCCAGATCCGGATTCCCTCCCCGGCGTAGTTCCCCGATTCCACGACCACCTCCCCGGCCACAACCGTCCCCTCCGCCGCGTTCGCCTCCGCAGCCACGCCCTGCCGGGGCAGCGCCCCCGCTCACGCCACCGGCTGCCTGTACGATCCGGGCACGGTGTGCCGTGTCGGACGGGACGAGGGGGACCAGGTGTCGGTCGGTTCGGGAACGGTGAGCTTCCAGACGGTCCGGGAGACCAACCTGGGCGTCGTGCTGCGCACGGTCCGCGAGCTGGCCCCCTGCTCGCGCGCGGCGGTGGCCGCGGCCACCGGGCTGAACAAGACCACGGTGTCCAGCCTGGTCGCCGACCTCATGGCGCGCAGGCTGGTCCGCGAGACCGGGCGCTCCTCCCGGCAGCGGGTGGGGCGCCCGGGGGTGCTGCTGGACCTGGACGACTCCTCGATCGCGGCGATCGGCCTGGAGGTCAACGTGGACTACCTGTCGGTGGTCGCCGTGGACCTGCTCCAGCGCGAACTGGTCAGCCGCCACGTCCCCTTCGACGCCCGGTCGGCCGGGGCGGAGGCGTGCGCGCGGCACATCGCGCGCACCCTGGGCGCGACGGTGGCCGACCCCGCGCTGCGCGGGCGCACCGTGGTGGGGGTGAGCGTGGCGGTCCCGGCGCTGATCGACGCGCCCTCGGGGACGGTCACGCACGCGCCCAACCTGGGCTGGCGCGACGTGCCGCTGCGGGACCGGCTGTCGGAGCTGCTGCGCGAGGCCGGGGTGGAGGGCGTCCCGGTGCGGGTGGACAACGACGCGAACCTGGGCGCGGTGGCCGAGTACCGGGTGGGGTCGTTCGCGGGGACGGCCGACCTCGCGTACCTGACCGGTGAGGTCGGGATCGGCGCGGGCATCCTGACCGGGGGCGGACTGCTGCGCGGCGCCAGCGGGTTCGCGGGCGAGGTGGGCCACCTGTCGCTGTCCCCGGACGGCCCGGAGTGCGCGTGCGGGCGCCGCGGCTGCCTGGAGGCGCTGGCGGGGATCGGGGCCATCCTGCGCGGGGCCGTCCCCGACCGGTTCCCGGACCACCCGCTGTCGGGCAGCGACGTCGCCGGGCTGGTGGGGACGGCCGTGGAACGCGCCGAGGCGGGCGAGGACACCGCCGTCGGCGCGCTGGAGCGGGCGGGCACGTGGCTGGGCCGGGGCCTGGCCGTGCTGATCAACGTCACCAACCCGAGTCTGGTGGTGCTGGGCGGCTACTTCGTGCCCCTGGGCCCGTGGCTGCTGCCGAACTGCCGGGCGGAGGCGGCCGCGAGCGCGTTCGCACCGGAGGCGGGCGGCTGCCGGGTGGAGCTGTCGTCGCTGGGGCTGAGCGCGGCGGCCCGGGGCGGGGCCACCGCGATGATCCACTCGCTCGACGCGGGACTGCTGCCCCTGCCCGAGCCCGTGACCCGGGCCCCTGATCCCGCGTCCAGCGAGGAGTCCGCCGCGGAGTCCGCCGCGGAGCCCGCTGTGGAGCCCGCCGAACGCCCGGCGGCGGACGCGGCACGGCCGGACGGGGACACCGCGGACACCGCCTAGTGCCGTGACCGTGAGGGGCCGCCGGACCCGCCCCTCCGCCGGGGGCCTGTACTCCTAGCGCGTCTCGCCCGCCCGACCTCGCCCAGAGTCAGGCCGGAACCCCTCGCGTCACACCGGTGACCTTTCCGGACAGCTACCAGGAGGCCGTACAGGGCGGCGTGCACTCCGCCCTGAACAGGGAATCCACCGTCGTTCCGGCGTTCCGGCTCCGGAGTCCACACCGACCCCCGGACTACATGCGCTCTCCCATAGTGGACAACACATATATTGGCGCTATCCTCTACCCATGTCCCTACGACACGCCATCCTCGGGCTCCTGTCCATCAAGCCGATGAGCGGCTACGACCTGAAGAAGGTGATCGACGAGAGCGTCGGGCACTTCTGGACGGCGGACCAGTCGCAGATCTACCGGACGCTCACCGGCCTGGTGGAGGAGGGCCTGGCCTCCCGCCGCACCGTGGTGCAGGAGGAGCGCCCCAACCTGCACCTGCACAGCGTGACCGCCCCCGGGCTGGCCGAACTGGACCGCTGGCTCACCTCTCCCCCGCGCACCCCGCCGACCCGGGACCCCTTCCTGGCACGGCTGTTCTTCGCGGACAGGATGCGCACGGAGGACATCCGGGAACTGCTGGACACCCGCAGGCGGGAGGTGGGCGGGGAGCTGGCCGCGCTGGAGGCGATCGCCGTCCCGGCGGAGGCCGCCGGGCTCGGGCAGGCGCTCCGCCTGGCCACGCTCTCCTACGGCATCACCCTGGCCAGGGCGGAGCTGGACTGGCTCGACGCCACCGAACGGCTGCTGGAGGAGGACACCCCGTGAGTGAGCGGATCTCGGCCCGGCTCGACGGGATCGCGGCGCGCTACGCCGCCAAGCCGGGGGTGTCGCTGATGAGCCTCGCCGTGGAGCAGCCGTCCACCGGGTTCTCCTGGAGCCACGGCGACACGGGGCGGCCGTACTTCGTCGCCAGCATCACCAAGCTGTACACCGTCGCGATGGTCATGCAGCTGCGCGACGAGGGGACCCTGACCCTCGACACACCCGTCGCGGACCTGCTCGGCGCGGACACGATGCGCGGGCTCAACACGTACGGGGGCCGCGACCACGGCCCGGCGATCACGGTGCGCGAACTGCTGACGCAGACCTCCGGGATCCCCGACTACTTCGAGCAGAAGCGCCCCGACGGCACCACGTTCCTGGGCGACATGCTCCGCGAGGACGCCGCCTGGACCTTCGAGGACTTCCTCGGCATGGCCAGGGCCATGCCGAGCCGGTTCGCCCCGTCGACCCCGGGCAGGGCGCACTACTGCGACACCAACTACCAGCTGCTCGGACGCGTCATCGAGGTGGCCACGTCCGGCGGCTACGACCGGGCCCTGCGGGCCCGGGTCCTCGAACCGCTCGGGCTGCACGACACCTGGCTGTTCACCCCGCACACGCTGGACCGCTACGACGAGGTCGCCACGCTCCTGCACGGCCGCACCCGGCTGCGCGTGCCGAGGACGATCGCCTCGTTCCCGCCCGACGGAGCGGTGGTCTCGACCTCGGCCGACCAGCTGCGGCTCCTGCGCGCCTTCGTGGGGGGCGAACTGTTCCCCGCGCGGTACCTGGCGGAGATGACCGCGCGCTGGAACCCGGTGTTCTCACGTCTGGTCCCCATCGACTACGGGATCGGGGTCATGCGGTTCAGGCTCCCGCGCTGGATGACTCCGTTCACCCCGTGCCCGGAGATGATCGGCCACTCCGGGGCCTTCGGGAACGTGCTCTACCACGTTCCGGAACGCGACCTCCACGTCTCCGGCACCGTCAACCAGATGCTCCCCCGCAGCCTGCCGCACAACATCCTGGCCCAGCTGGTGGCCCAGTTCCGGTGAGCCCCTCCGGACCCCGCTGACCCGGGAGCCGCACGACGGCCCCCGGACCGGGGTGACGCGACCGCCGCCGGAACCCGGGCGGCCGGGGACGGCCCGTCCGGAATCCGGGCGGGCCGCCCCCGGCTCACTGTCGGCCGCACCGCGCCGGACCTCCCCCGGGGCGGCTGCGGCTCGGTGCCGGCCGGACCGTGTCCGGCCCGCCACCGCTCAGTCCGCCTCCGGTGCCGGAGCAGCGCCGGTCAGGACCAGGTCGGCCACAGCCGTACCCGGCCGGTCGAAGACCAGGTACAGGTCACGGATCCCCCCGGCTCCCCCCGCGTCCTCGAAGGCCGCGCCGACCTCGGTGAAGTCGTAACCGTCCTTGCCCGCCGGGACGTCGGCCACCGCGGCGGTCGGTCCGTCCTCGGGGTCGTCCAGGCGGACGCGGACCGTGCTGGCGTGTTCGGCGTTCACCGTGAGGCGGCACCCGGTGACCCCGTCGCCGAGGTCCACGTCGCGGAAGGCGGCCCACGCGCCGCCCTCCCGGGAACGCACCGCGTCGCCCCGCTCGGGGGTGAGCGGGCACAGGGACGTGCCCCGGGCGTCGTCGTAGCCCGCGGCCGACCACGGCGTGCGCGCGTCGCGGGGCGGGATGGCCTCCCCCGGCACGTCCAGGGCCGCGGTGGCGCGGATGTCGGTCGCCGAACGCCCGACCAGCACCTGGCGCGGCGCGTCCTCCACCACGAAGCGGTCGCGGGTGGTGTCCCACAGCGCGAGCCGGTCCACGTCGAAGGAGACCGTGGCGAGCGCGCTGCGGCCCGGCTCCACGCGCACCCGGGCGAACCCGCGCAGCGCGCGCAGCGGGGTCCGCACACGCGAGGCCAGCTGGCGGGTGTAGACCTGCACCACCTCGTCGGCGGGCCGCGCGCCCGTGTTGGCGACCATGACGGCGACGGTGACCCGGCCGCCGTCCACGCGGACCACCGGGGCCGCGTACTCCACCGACGTGTAGCCGAGGCCGTGCCCGAAGGGGTAGAGCGGCTCGCCCTCGAAGTACAGGTAGGTGCCGCGCGCGCCGACGATGTCGTAGTCGAGCATCCCGGGCAGGTCGTCGGCGGAGCGGTACCAGGTCTGCGGAAGCCGTCCGGAGGGCTCGGCGTCGCCGAAGAGCACGTCCGCGAGCGCGTGGCCGTACTCCTGGCCGCCGTGCGCCGACCACAGGACGGCCGGGACGTGCTCGTCGGCCCAGGTGATCCCGAACGGGCAGCCGCTGCTGAGCACCAGGACCGTGGCGGGGTTGGCCGCGCGCACGGCGCGCAGCACCCGCTCCTGGGCGGCGGGCAGGTCCAGGTCGGTCCGGTCCTCGGTCTCGCGCCCGTTGACCATGGGGTGGTCGCCCAGGACGACGACCGCGACGTCGGCGGCGGAGGCCACCCGCGCGGCCTCCTCGGCTCCCGTGCCGAGCCCGTCCACGATGAACAGGCCCTCCCCCTCCCCTGCTCCGGCCAGGCGCAGGTTCCCGTCGCGCGGATCCGAGGTGACACCGCGGCCGCTGCGCACGTGGACGAGGGTGTGCAGGCCCTTGCGCTCCTCCAGGCGGAAGGTCTGGGTGACCTCCCAGGTGCCGGGCCCCGGCGCGGTGAAGGCCAGGACGTCTCCGGGTCCCACGTCGAGGTACCTCCCCGTCCGCGTCGAGCGCAGGGCGCAGGCGCCGCCGCCCCAGTCCAGCAGGTCGAAGTCCGCGCCCTCGACCTCCTCCTCCACGGTCGGCGCGTGCCCGTCCGCGCCGCGGTGCCCGCCGCAGACGCCGTGGGCCTCCAACCGGGCGGGGCCCCCGTCGCCGGGGTCCACCACGAGTCCGTGCCCGAACGTGCTCAGCCGGATGCGGTCCACGCCCTCGCAGAACACCGTCTCCACCCGCTCGGCGATCCCGGCGCGCGCGGTGACGGCGTAGGGCAGCGTCCCGCTGTACCAGTCCTCCAGCACGGTGTCGCCGAGCTGGCCGACGACGGCGACCCGGCGCACGTCGCGCAGCGGGAGCGCGCCCTCGTTGCGGAGCAGCACGATCGAGCGGGTGGCCGCCTCCCGGGCGAGCGCCCGGTGCTCGGGGGTGTCGAAGGCCCCGGCGTCCCCGGCGGTCCCGTGCCCGGCCTCCCCCGCCGCGCCGCCGCCCCCGGTGTCCCCCGCGCCCCCGCCCCACACCTCACCGTTCGGGCCGTCCCCGGCCAGCAGGTCTCCGCCCACCCCGGCGATCCCGTCGACCCCGCCCATCACGGGGTCGAACTCGCCCAGGCGGATCCGGACCGAGAGCACGTTGCGCGCGGCGCGGTCGATGTCGGCCGCGGTGAGCAGCCCCCGGCGCAGCGCCTCGCGCACGTGCCCGAGGGTGGGCTCGGTGCGGTCGTCGTCCTGGGTGAAGCTGTCGAGCCCGGCCCGGATCGCGTGCGCGTAGGCCGTGGGCAGGTCGGGGTGGAAGTGCTGCGCCTCCACGAGGTTGGCGGGCGCGTAGGCGTCGCTGACCACCAGCAGGCGGTCGGGCGCGGCCGGGCGCAGCACGTCGCCGATCAGCGGGCTCAGGTGCGCGGGCCGCCCGTTGACCAGGTTGTAGGAGGGCATGACGGCCACGGCCGCCCCCTCGGCCAGGGCGGGCAGGAAGGCCTGGAGCTCGTACTCGCGCAGGACCCTCGGCGGCAGGTCGCTGGAGGTATCGCAGCGGCCCTCCTCGTTGTTGTAGGCGAGGAAGTGCTTGAGGGTGGGCGCGAGGCGCAGCGTGTCGCCGTCACCGGCCAGCCCCCGGGCGTAGGCGGCGGCCAGGAGCCCGGTCAGCCACGCGTCCTCGGAGTAGCCCTCCTCGTTGCGGCCCCAACGGGGGTCGCGCAGCGGGTTGACCACGGGCGCCCAGACGTTGGGCGACGCGCCCGCGCCCCTGCGGGCGAGCACCTCGTCGCCGACGGCCCGGCCGACGAGGCGGAGCAGGCCGGGGTCCCAGGTGCTGGCCAGGCCGACGGCCTGCGGGTACACGGTGGCCGGTCCGAGCCAGGCCAGTCCGTGCAGCGCCTCGGTCCCGGTCCGGAAGGGGCCGACGCCCAGGCGCTCGACGGGCGCCTGGTGCTGGTGGAGCAGGCCGATCCGCTCCTCCGGGGTGAGGCGGGCGAGCAGGTCGTCCACGCGCCGTTCGGGCGGCAGGGCGGGGTCCCGGTACGGCGGCAGGTGCGGCTGGAGGGTCATGGGGGGTGTTCGCCTCTCGTGCGCGAGGGTATTGTCCTTCGAAATCGAACCGCTTCGACTTCGATACCTGAAGACCTTGTGTGCCACATCACAGTGGAGTAATTTGTTTGTCTAAACGGCCAACTAATTCATAGCAAAATGGCCCTTCGTTTCCTACCCCCCTGGGCTCCCCGGCCTGCTCAACCGAAGGAACGACGCTATGCGCACCACCCCCCTGCGCCAGCCCCCCAGCCGACGCCGCTTCCTCGGCCTGGTGGGCGCCTCCACCGCCGCGGCGCTCACCGCCGGAACGCTCACCGGCTGCGGCTCGGAGTCGTCCAGCGGCGGAGGGTCCGCCTCCTCCGCCAGCTCGCTGGACGACCTGATCCCCACGCACATCCCGTTCCAGGGGGTCACCCCCGACATCCCGGGACAGCACGGCGCCCCGGACGGGTTCACCGCCTACCCGCAGGAGTTCGTCCGGGCCGTGTCCGAGACCCCCGGCAGGGGCGGGAGCTACACCGCGATGACCCCGCTGTGGGGGCCGATCCCGCCCGGCCTGGGCGACAACTCCTTCTTCGAGTACGTCAACGGGCGTCTGGGCGCCACGGTGGAGTTCAACTTCCAGGACGGCAACTCGGTCATCGACAAGATGAACGCGGTGATCGCCGGGCGCGACGTCGCCGACATCACGATGATCCCCGACTGGGTCATCAACCTGATCCCGCAGTTCAACCGGGCCGTCGGCGAGCTGTTCGAGGACCTGACGCCGCACCTGGCCGGCGACGCGGCGCAGGCCTACCCCCTGCTGGCCAACCTGGACAGCGACGCCTGGCGCTGGAACGTCTTCAACCAGCAGCTGCACGGGGTGCCCTGGCCCGCCGAGCCCTTCGGCAACTGGGTCCTGTACCGGCGCGACCTCCTGGAGGAGTACGGCCTGGAGGCCCCGACCAGCCCCGACGACCTGTTCGCGATCGGCGAGGAGGTCAACGACCCGGACAACAACCGCTGGGCCTTCGGCGACTTCAACCTCACCATGCGCCAGGTCTTCGGCGCGCCCAAGCAGTGGCGTTACGCGGGCGGCGAGCTCATCCACATGTTCGAGACCGAGGAGTGGAGGGCCAGCATCGAGTACATGCGCAGGGTGTTCGACGCGGGGCTCGTCCACCCCGACATCGTCGCCCTGGGGGACAACTCCAAGGAGCTGCTCAACTCCGGGCAGATCCTCTTCAACCAGGACGGCATCGGCGCCTGGCACGAGGCCTACATGCAGATGCTCGGCGACAACCCCGACTTCCGCCTGGACCTGATGCCGGCCTTCGGCAACGGCGGCGCCGACCCGGTGATGCACCGCAGCGACCCCTCCGCCCAGTCCGTGTTCGTACGCAAGGGCATGGAGCCGGAGCAGGTCGAGGAGATCCTCGGCATCATCAACTACTGCGCCGCTCCGTTCGGCACGCGGGAGTACATGGACTACCGCTACGGCGAGGCGGGCGCGCACCACGAGCTCAACGACGACGGCGCCCCGCAGCTCACCGACACCGGCAACGGCGAGGTCAACGACGGCTACTACTTCATCAGCGGACGCCCCCAGGCGATCACCGAGAGCCAGTACCCGGACTTCGTGCCGTGGAAGTGCGACTGGTACAACCACGCCGCCCAGTTCACCGAGGACGACCCGTTCGCGGGCATCCGCATCCAGCGCCCCGAGCGCTTCTCCGGGGCCGAGACCCCGATGACCGACAGGGTCAACGACATCATCCGGGGCCGCGAGGACCTCAGCGCCCTGGACCAGGCCGTCGCGGACTGGCGCCGCGACGGCGGCGACGAGGGCCGCGAGTTCTACATGCGGGTCCTCCAGGAGCACGGCCGTGACTGAGCGGACCATGACCAAGGGCGAACCGCCCTCCCCGGCCGACGCGTCCCGCGGGCGCGGGGGCCGGGGGCGGTCCCCGGCCGTCCCGGACCGCCGGGGCGGGTCCGCGTCCCCGAGCCGCAGGCGGGTCCCGTTCGGTGCGAGGCTGCGCCGCGACTGGCAGCTGCTGCTGATGACGGTCCCGGCGATCGGCCTGCTGGCGGTGTTCCACTACACGCCGACCCTCGGCAACATCATCGCCTTCCAGGACTACAACCCCTGGGACGGGGTGTGGGGCAGCCCGTGGGTGGGGCTGGCGCACTTCGAGCGTCTGTTCACCGACCCCCGCTTCTGGTCCGCGGCGGGCAACACGCTGGTCATCGCCGCCGTCCAATTGGTGTTCTTCTTCCCCATCCCGATCGCGCTGGCCATCCTGCTGGACAGCGTCCTCAGCCCCAGGCTGCGGATGGTGCTCCAGAGCATCGTGTACATGCCGCACTTCTTCTCGTGGGTCCTGGTCGTCACCCTGTTCCAGCAGATCCTGGGCGGCGCCGGACTGTTCTCGCAGATCCTGCGGCAGAACGGGTACGCGCCGCTGGAGGTCATGTCCGATCCCGACGCGTTCCTGTTCGTGGTCACCTCCCAGATGGTCTGGAAGGACGCCGGGTGGGGCACGATCATCTTCCTGGCGGCGCTGGCGGCCGTGAACCAGAACCTCTACGAGTCCGCGGCCGTGGACGGCGCCGGGCGATGGCGGCGGATGTGGCACATCACCCTGCCGGGCCTGCGCCCGGTGATCGTCCTGCTGCTCATCCTCAAGATCGGCGACATCCTCAACGTCGGCTTCGAGCAGTTCTACCTCCAGCGCGACGCGTTCGGATCGGGCGTGTCGGAGGTGCTGGACACCTTCATCTACCACCAGACCCTGGTGACGGGGAACTTCAGCGCGGGAGCGGTCGCGGGCCTGGTCAAGGGCGTGGTCGGACTGGTCCTCATCGTTCTGGCCAACAAGCTGGCCCACAAGATGGGTGAGAACGGAATCTACCGACGAGCATGAGCACACTGTTCAAGGACCGCCCCGTGTGGGCGGAGCGCCCCGGTCTTCCCGCGCGCGCCGCGAAGAACACCACCCTGGCCGTGATCGCGGTCGTCATCCTCTTCCCGCTCTACGTCGTGATCCTGACCAGCCTGTCCCCCGCCTCTGCGGTGAACAGCGCGGGCGGCCTGGTGCTGGTCCCGCAGGGGATCTCCTTCCAGGCCTACGCCGACCTGTTCAGCGGCGGCGTGGTGACCCGGGCCGTGCTGGTCAGCCTGGGCGTCACCGCCGTGGGGACGCTGGTCAGCCTGGTGGCGACCGTCCTGGCCGCCTACGGGCTGTCCCAGCCCGGATCGCTGTGGCACCGGCCGCTGCTGTTCGCGGTGCTGCTGACCTTCCTGTTCGCGCCCGGGATGATCCCGCTGTACCTGCTGGTGAGCAACGTCGGCCTGATCGACAGCTACTGGTCGCTGATCCTGCCGACGGCGGTGAACGCGTTCAACCTGGTGGTGATGCGGGCGTTCTTCATGAACCTGCCCCAGGAGATCGGCGACAGCGCCCGGGTGGACGGGGCGAGCGAGTGGACCATCATGACCCGGCTGGTCCTGCCCATGTCCAAGGGGGTCACCGCGGTCGTCGGCCTGTTCTACGCGGTGGGCTACTGGAACGCCTTCTTCAACGCCATCCTCTACATCAACGACAACGCCAAGTGGCCGCTCCAGCTGGTGCTGCGCCAGTACGTGCAGCAGGGCCAGCAGCTCAGTTCGAGTTCGGTGATCGGCGACGCGATGCAGGGCGGCACCGCCTCGGCGCCCAACCTGGCCATCCAGATGGCCATCGTGGTGGTGGCCCTGGTGCCGGTCACGTTCGTCTACCCGCTGGTCCAGAAGCACTTCACCAAGGGCGTCATCATCGGCGCCGTGAAGGGGTAGCGCCGCCTCAGGACCGCCCGCGCCCCCGGGGTTCCCCTCCTCCTGGAACCCCGGGGGCGCGGGTGTGCCCGGGGTTCCGTGACGGCTCCGGCGGCGGCCCGTTCGCCGGTCCCCGTCCGGGCACGGCGAAGGGCCGGGAACCGCCCCCGCGGCTCCCGGCCCCGCCGTGTCAGGGCGTCAGCCGCAGGCCTCCCCGTCGAGGGTGAGCCCGGTCGGCTGCGCGGGCTCGCCGTCCACGGTCCCGTTGAAGCCGACCGTCACCGAGCTCCCCGGGGCGATCCGGGCGTTCCACCCGGCGTCGGTGACCCGCACGGACGCGCCGTCCTGGGTGTACGCGCCGTTCCAGAGGCTCGTGACCTCCTCACCGGCCGTGAACTCCCAGCCGACCTCCCAGCCCTCCAGTGCCTCGTCGCCGTCGTTGGTGACCGTCACCCCGGCCTGGAACCCGCCGCTCCAGGTGTTGGTGACGGTGTACTCGACCGCGCAGTCCCCGGGCTCGGGGTCCGGGGACGGCTCCGGGGTGGGTTCGGGGTCCGGCGTGGGCTCCGGCGTGGGCTCGGGGTCGCCGCCCCCGCCCGCCAGGTCGCCGTAGACGATCCCCCGGCCGTTGGTGCCGACGTAGACCCGGCCGTAGACGTTGGGGTCGCCGGTGATGGTCGCCCCCGTCCAGGCCCACTGGTGCTGGTCGTCGTTGATCCGCACCCAGCTCTCGCCCGCGTCGTCGGAGCGGAAGATCCCGCGCACGCCGTCGATCCTGGAGCTGGTGTACACCGCCGGGTAGTCCGAGCCCGGCGCGGGCGCGCCGAAGCCGACCGCGTCGCCCTCGTCCACGGCCTCGACCTGCTCGAAGGAGGCCCCGGCGTCCGTGCTCCGCCACATGCCGTAGTGGTCACCGGTGCCTCCGGCGACCCACACGTCACCGGTGTGGCCGGGCACCGCGCCGAAGCGGATGTTGCCCTCGGCCGGGAGCCCGTCGAAGCCCGCCGTGAAGGTGGCCCCGCCGTCGGTGCTGGTGTAGAAGGTGCCGCCGGAGACGGCGTAGAACACGTCCGGGTCCACCCGGTCGGCCTCCACCCTCGCGCCCGCCGGAACGCCGGTGGAGGCGGTCCACGACGAGCCCAGGGTGGTGGAGACGTGGACGCCTGTGCCGTCGGGGCTCCACACGACGGACGAGCCGTCCGCGTTCACCGCGACCGTGCCGCCGCCGGTCACGCCGCCGGGCTCCTGCCCGGCCCACCAGCTCTCGCCGCCGTCGGTGGACAGGCCGATGGCGGCCTCGGCGTCGCTGCCGCCGACCCGCGCGATGGTCGCGGGCTGGAGTTCGGCGAAGTCCAGGCTGGTCCCGTGGCCCCAGTAGGGCTGCTGGTACATCTGGTCGGGGACGGTCTCCAGGTCCTGGTGGGTGAAGCCGCCGATGTCGAGCAGGGCCGAGTGCAGCGGCGCGCCCTCGGGCGGGCTGATCAGGTCGTTCACGGCCGTCTCCTCGATGCCGTGCGCCCTGACCCCGATGTCGAAGGTGGTGCCCGCGTCCCAGTCGGTGAGGTTGTCGCTGCCGTAGACCGTGGCGCCCGTGCCGTACATGAAACGGTCGGAGTCGAACGGGTCGATCGCCATCGCCTGCGTCATCCAGCCGAGTTTGGGCTGGGTCTCCGGGGGCGTCCCGGTACCGCCGAAGTCCAGCCAGGGCGCTCCGGAGATGTCCATCTCGTAGCGCGTGGTGCGCTCGGGGTAGGCGCCCCAGTCCCACGCCTGGGTCCAGGTCTGGCCGCGGTCGGTGCTGCGGTAGATCTGGATGTCGGGCCACCAGGAGATCTGGGTGGCGACCATCAGCGTGTCCGGGTCCTGCCGGTCGATGGTCAGGCCGCCGTAGCCGAAGTAGTTGTCCTCGGAGCCGGAGGGGACGGGGCTGATGTCGGTCCACTCCCCCGTCGCCAGGTCCATGCGCCACACGTCGCCGGAGTCGCCGTCGTAGGGGCCGGGGGTGCTGGTGGTGGCCATGTAGAGCTGGCCGCCCTCGTGGTCCACGACCGAGTGCGCGGGCAGGTGCCCCGTGGGCGCGCCGGGGACGGGCTCCCAGGTCTGTCCGCCGTCCTGACTGCGGTAGACCGGGTCGTCCAGGTCGGCGACGCCGACGTAGACGTCCTGGGTGACCGAGCCCTCGGACCCGGTCCTGGGGTCGAAGTCCACCCAGGTCACGCCGGTGATGTCGGACATCATGCCGGTCTCGTCGCCCGGGTCCTGGACGTAGTCGCCGGGGTTGGGGAAGGCCTCGACCTCGGCCCAGGTGGCGCCGTGGTCGGTGCTGCGCCACAGGCCGTTGCCGCCGCTCGCGCCGAAGTAGACGACGCTGTTGTCGTTGGGGTCCACGGCCAGGCGCTCGCCGAGGCCGCGGCCGGGCATGTTGCCGCCGAGCTTGAAGGGCAGCTCGGCGACGTCCCAGGTCTGGCCGCGGTCGTCGGAGCTGAGGATGGCCCCGTTGTTGGGGTCCCAGCCGTTGGTGTAGGTGCCCACGGCCGCGTACACGCGATCGGGGTCCACGGGGTCGGTGGCGATGCTGACGACGCCCGTGTAGCCCCACTCGTCCCAGCCGACCCAGTCGAGCAGGGGGATCCAGCGTTCGGTGTCGGGGTTCCAGCGGTAGGCGCCGCCGATGTCGGTGCGGGCGTAGGCCAGGCCCGGTTCGGTCTCGCTGAAGACGATGCCGGGGACGAAGCCGCCCCCGACGATCTCGACGTTGTCCCACTCGTAGGCGGCCTGTGCCGCGGTCGGCTCGGCGGGAGCGGCCCCGGCCGCGGTGGTGGCGACGACGGTGGAGGCGGCCAGTGCGGTGGCCGCCGCGACGGCGAGCGCCGGTAAGCCCCGCCCGCGTCTGGGGGGCCGGTGCTGTTCGGGAGACATGTGCGGGCTCCTTGGGGGAATCTGGGGGGTACGCCCGTCCCGGGAAATCCGGCCCCGGGCGGACGCGAATTCCCCATTAGTCTGGATAGCCGACTAACCCCCGGCAAGGGGTGTTGTGGAGGAAATTTCGAAGCGATTCGACTCTTCCCCGGCGACCATCGGGAATTGCAGGGACACCGTCCGGTCCGGTACCAGGTCCACCTTGCGCCGCTCCCCTCCGGGAAGCGCCACCACCGTCTCGCGGGGCTCGACGGCCCGCAGCCGCGCGCGGGCCCGATCGCCGGACCACTCCAGGAGTTCCACGACGACCCCGCCCCGGGCCCGCAGCCCCTCCACCCGGCCCGAGGCCCACTCCCGGGGCAGGGCGGGCAACAGGTCCAGGCGCCCCTCGGCGGACCGGGCCAGCATCGCCGCCGCCACGGCCGGGAACCCGCCGCCGATGTCCACGTTGAACAGGCTGCCCCGGTTGTGCGTGGGCACCAGGGTGGGGCGCCAGTAGCGGGTGGCCAGCAGGGACAGGGTCTCGTGCGCCTCGGCGGCCAGGCCCAGGTTGGCCGCGGCCAGCCCCAGCTGGACCAGGCCGAAGGCCATCTCGTCGGACTCCTGCCCGCGCCACCACTCCAGGCGGGCGCGCACGGCGGCGACCGCCGCCGCGCGCAGCCGGGGCGAGGCCAGGGCGGGGTCGGTCTCGTACCAGAGCGGGTACAGGTGGGAGGCGTGCCGGTGCGCGTGCCGCTCGGTCTGTCCGACCGGCCCGGCCGGGCCCGCCCACTCGGCGAGTTCGCCGCCCGGGGCGACCCGGTATCCGGGCAGCCGCGCCCCCAGCCGTGCCCAGCGGCGGGAGCCGGGAACGCCCAGCACGCGGTGCGCCCGCAGCAGGTTGCGCACCAGGTCGCGCACGGCCGCGACGTCCATGGTGGCGTTGACGGCGGCCTGGCCGCCGCCGTCCCCGGGGGTGTTCTCCGGCGAGTAGGAGGGGGAGAAGCCCTCGTCGGTGAGGAAGTCCTCGTGGAACTCCGCGGCGGCGGTGAGGAAGGGCAGGGCGCGCTCGCGCAGGAACGCGCGGTCGCGGGTGTGGGAGTAGTGGTCCCAGTACAGGCGGGACGTCCACGCCGCTCCCGCGGTCCAGCAGGTCAGGCACCACTCGGGGCCGAAGTGGTTGTGCCTGCCGGAGGTGGAGGCGTGCGCGGGCAGCAGGATCCCCCGGCAGCCGTAGAGCCGCCGCGCGTTCTCCGCCAGGTCGTCGGCCATGCCGTCGAGGAGGTCGAACAGGCCGGTCATCAGCTCGGGCGTGCCCGTGGTGTGCAGGGCCGCGAGGGCGGAGGGCAGGTTGCCGTCGAAGGTGTACCCCGACCGCCACGGTGGGTCGTAGGTGCCGCTCCACACCCCCTGGAGGGTGGGCGGCAGGTCGCCGCAGCTGGAGATGATCGCGTACCGCCCGGCGTCGACCAGGCGTGCGATCAGGTCGGGGGCGGCCCCCGCCGCCAGGAGGTCCTCGCCGAGCGCGTCGGGGTGGGCCGGACCGCCCTCCAGCTCCAGCCGGAAGCGGGACATGAGGTCGCCGTGCACCGCCCGGTGGCGTTCGAGCGCCCCGGCGAAGTCCTCCGGGATCCCGGCGGACGCGGCGAAACCGTCCACCCGCACGCGTGCCACCAGCCGGAGCCGCCGGACACCCCGCAGGTCCAACCCCTCACCACCGACGCCGACCCGACCGCCCTCGGCGCTGACGGCGCAGGTCACCGTGTACCCGGACAGGCCGCCGGGCGGGCGCTCGGGGAAGTCCGCCCGCAGGGTCAACAGGCCGGGGGCCGCCTCAGGGGCCACCGCCATCGGGACCGGCGGCGTCTCCTCCAAGGCGGTGAGCCGCAGCGTTCCGTCCAGGCCACCGGGTGAGGCGAGCTCGACGACCACGGCGTCGTCGGGCCGGGAGGCGAAGGCCCGGTGCACGGTCCCGTCCGGCAGCCCCTCCGTGACCAGGCCCGAGTCCAGGTCGCACGTGCGCGTGACCGGCCCCGGCCGGGGTCCGCGCGGGGCGAACGAGAGCACGGCGGCCCCCACCAGCGGGTCGATCCACCGGGTGTCGGCGTAGCCCGGGTGCTCCCGCGCCGCGAACTCCGTGATCCGCCCGGCGGCCTCGCGGGAGCGGCCCCGGCGCAGCAGCTCCCTCAGTTCGGGCAGCAGGGAGGCGGTCGCGGGAGCGGGCAGGGGCTCCGTGACCGGCAGGAACAGCCGCTCGTGGCCCAGCGTGAGGCGGACGCGCTCCGCCGTCGAGTGCACGAGCGCCCCCTGGCGCCCGTTGCCGGTGACCAGCGCGTCCTCCCAGTTCCCGACCGGATGGCGGGTGCGGACCCGTCGTGCTGCGGACATGCGCTCTCCTCGTGTGGGGGGTGTCGCCCGGAAGGGTTTTCGCCCTACTTTGTTGGCGCACACACCAAACCAGAAGGAGTTCCCCATGTCCTCTCCGCTGTGGTTCGGCGGCGACTACAACCCCGAGCAGTGGCCGGAGGAGGTCCAGGCGGAGGACGTGGAGCTGATGCGCCGCGCCGGGGTCAACCTCGTGACGGTCGGCGTCTTCTCCTGGGCGCTCCTGGAGCCGAAGGAGGGCGAGTACCGGTTCGAGTGGCTGGACCGGGTGCTGGACCGGCTCGCCGACGCCGGGATCGGGGTCGCGCTGGCCACCCCGACCGCCTCTCCCCCGCCGTGGTTCGGGCTCGCCCACCCCGACGCGATGCCGGTGACCGCGGACGGGACCCGGCTCACCCACGGCAGCCGCGACACCTACGACGTGTGCTCCCCCGCCTACCGGGAGGCCTCGGTGCGCATCGCCCGCGCGCTGGCGGAGCGCTACTCCGGGCACCCGGCGCTGCGCCTGTGGCACGTGCACAACGAGTACGGGACGTGGTCGCACTCCGAGCACACCGCCGGGGCCTTCCGCGACTGGCTGCGGGGTCGCCACGTGGACCTGGACCGGCTCAACGCGGCGTGGACCACGGCGTTCTGGAGCCAGCACTACTCGGAGTGGGAGCAGATCCAGCCGCCGCGGGCGACCCAGTACCTGCCCAACCCGGCGCACGTGCTGGACTTCCGGCGGTTCCTGTCGGACGCGATGCTCGACCACTTCCTGTCCCAGCGCGACGTGCTGCGCGCCGTCCGGCCGGACGTGCCGGTCACGACCAACCTGGCCTTCGGCGACTGGGTGCCGGTGGACCCGTGGCGGTGGGCCGAGCACCTGGACCTGGTGGCCGTGGACGACTACCCGGACCGGACGGGGCAGGGCGGGGCGGAGCAGACCGCCTTCGCCGCCGATCTGGCCCGCTCGTGGGCGGAGCGCGTGCCCGGCCCGGGTCGGCCGTGGCTGTTGATGGAACAGGCGGCGGGTGTGACCTACACGGGCGAGGTCACCCGGCCGAAGGCCCCCGGGGAGACGGCGCGGCACAGCCTGGCGCACGTGGCGCGCGGGTCGCGGGGCGCGATGTTCTTCCAGTGGCGGGCGTCCCGGGGCGGCGCCGAGCAGTGGCACTCGGGGATGGTGCCGCACGCCGGGCCGGATTCGCGGATCTTCCGCGAGGTGTGCGAACTGGGGAGCGTGCTGCCCCGCGTGGCGGAGGCGCGCGACGCCGACGTGGTCGCCGACGCGGCGCTCACCTGGGACCCCGAGTGCTGGTGGGCGCTGGGCAGCCCGTCGCTGCCGGCGCGGGGCGTGGACTACCTGGAGGCGGCGCGTCAGGTGCACCGGGTGCTGTGGCGGTCGGGGCGCACGGTGGACATGGTGCGCCCCGACCGCGACCTGCCGCGGGTGCCGCTGCTGGTGGTGCCCGCCCTGTACCTGCTCTCGGACGAGGCGGCCGAGCGGTTGGCCCGCTACACCGAGGACGGCGGAACGCTGGTGGTGACCTTCCTGAGCGGGGCCGCCGACCCGGACGGGACCGTGCGCACCGGCGGGTACCCGGGCGCGCTGCGGGACCTGCTGGGGGTGCGGGTGGAGGAGGTGCACCCGCTGCTGCCCGGGGACGCGGTGGGCGTGGACCTGGGTTCGGTGCGCGAGGAGGTCACCCTGTGGAGCGAGCACGTCCACCTGGCGGGGGCCGAGGCGGTGGCCCACTACGCGGGCGGCCCGTTGGACGGGCTGCCCGCGGTGACGCGGCGGCGCCACGGCGCGGGCGAGGCCTGGTACCTGTCGGCCCGGCTGTCGGACCGGGGCCTGGCGCGGCTGCTGGCCGAGGCGGCGGGGACGGGGCCGTTCCCGGAGCCGGGGCTGGAGGTGGTGCGCCGGGTGGACCGGGACGGCGCGTGGGTGTTCGTCACCAACCACGACAACCGGCCGCGGTGGATCGACCCGGCCCGGTTCGGGCTGGACGCGGGCGCCCGCGACCTGGTGTCGGGCGTTTCGGCGCAGGGGATGACCCTGCCGGGCGGCGGGGTGGCGGTGTTGCGCGGCCACCCCGTTGACAATTAGTTGTGACTCTAGACAAACTATTCCGGAGTCCTGCGCCTACCTCAGGAGACACGACATGAGCAGCTACCAGCCCGTGCCCGCGGACAGGTTCACCTTCGGTCTGTGGACCGTGGGGTGGCGCGGGGTGAACACCTTCGGCGACCCCGTCCGCCCGGCGCTCGACCCGGTGGACGCCGTCCGCCGCCTCGCCGACCTCGGCGCGCACGGGATCACCTTCCACGACGACGACCTCATCCCGCCCGGCAGCTCCGACACCGAGCGCGAGGACATCCTCAAGCGGTTCCGCGCGGCCCTGGACGAGACCGGGCTCAAGGTGCCGATGGCGACCACCAACCTGTTCTCGGACCCGGTGTTCCGCGACGGCGGGTTCACCTCCAACAGCCGCGACGTGCGCCGGTACGCCATCCGCAAGGTCATCCGCAACATCGAGCTGGCCGTGTCGCTGGGCGCCGAGACCTACGTGTGCTGGGGAGGCATGGACGGCGCCGAGACCGAGGCGGGCAAGAACGACCACGCCGCCCTGGACCGGCTGCGCGAGGCCTTCGACATCCTGTGCGGCTACGTGCGCGAGCAGGGCCACGACCTGCGCTTCGCCCTGGAGCCCAAGCCCAACGAGCCGCGCGGCGACATCCTGCTGCCCACGGTGGGGCACGCCCTGGCCTTCATCAACGAGCTGGAGCACCCCGAGATGGTGGGGGTCAACCCGGAGGTCGGCCACGAGCAGATGGCCGGGCTGAACTTCGCGCACGGCGTCGCGCAGGCCCTGTGGGCGGGCAAGCTCTTCCACATCGACCTCAACGGCCAGCGCGGGATCAAGTACGACCAGGACCTGCGCTTCGGCTCGGGCGACGTCAAGGAGGCGTTCTTCCTGGTGGACCTGCTGGAGAGCGCGGGCTACGACGGCCCGCTGCACTTCGACTTCAAGACGCCGCGCACCGAGGACATGAGCGGCGTGTGGGAGTCGGCCGCGGCCTGCATGCGCAACTACCTCATCCTCAAGGAGAAGGCCAGGGCGTTCCGCGCCGACCCCGAGGTGGTGGAGGCGCTCGCGGCCTCGCGCGTGCCCGAGCTGTCCCAGTCCACGCTGGGCGAGGGCGAGTCCCTGTCCGACCTGCTGGCCGAGGAGATCGACCTGGCCGAGGTCGGTGAGCGGGGCTACCACTTCGAGCGCCTGGACCAGCTCGCCATGGAGCACCTGTTCGGCCTGCGCTGACCTTCCGTTCCCGGATCCGGGCCGTGTTCCGCGCGGGGCGCGGGGCGCGGCCCCTGCTGTTTCCCGGGTCGGGGCGGGGCGGCGGCCGGGGCGGTGACCGGTCGGCGCCGTGTCTGGACAGCGGGCCCGTGGGTAGTGGCGGTGGTCGGAAGCACCACCACCGAAGCGGAGGAGAACATGGCCGAGGACGCCGTCACCCTGATCCTGAAGGA
The DNA here is from genome assembly GCF_041228755.1 of Nocardiopsis sp. LDBS0036. Classification (NCBI taxonomy): domain Bacteria; kingdom Bacillati; phylum Actinomycetota; class Actinomycetes; order Streptosporangiales; family Nocardiopsidaceae; genus Nocardiopsis; species Nocardiopsis sp. LDBS0036. The sequence continues at coordinate 4,679,482 of NZ_CP141103.1, read as the reverse complement.
CCACCGGACGATGGAGGAGCTGTTCGACCGGCTCCAGTCCGAGCCCGACCAGCGGCCGCGCCTGCTGGAGGAGATCGAGGCGATCCTCACCGCGCACAGCCGCGCCGAGGAGGACGAGGTGTACCCGGCCGCCGCCAAGGCCGCTGGCGAGGGACCGGAGGTCCGCCACGGCACGGAGGAGCACCAGGAGGCCGAGGAGCTGCTCCGGAAGCTGAAGGAGTGCGACCCGAAGAGCAAGGAGTTCGACAAGCGCTGCAAGGAGTTCGTCGACGCGGTCAAGCACCACGTCGAGGAGGAGGAGAGCGACGTCCTGCCCGGCCTCAGGGAGGCCGTGAGCCAGAAGCGGGCCCAGGAGCTGGGCAGGGCGTTCTGGGAGCGGCGCGCCCGGGAGCTGGAGCGCTTCGACGTCAAGGGCAGGGTTCCCAGGCAGCGCGACCTCTACGAGGAGGCCAAGGAGCTGGACATCGAGAACCGCTCCAAGATGAACAAGGAGGAGCTGGCCGAGGCCGTCCAGAGGGCCCGGCGCGGCTGAGTTCCCCTTGGGGCGCGGGACGTGAAACGGCCCCGCAGGGCAGTTGCCCTGCGGGGCCGTCACGTACACCGGAACGGTGCGGCGGTCGCCTCACGGCGCGGTGCACAACACGGCTCCTGCCGCCCTTGCGGGCGCGGTATTCCGTGAAGGCTTTGAGTGGAGCCCGGGGGACACTTTCTACCGCACCTTCCGGCACCCCGTACAACGGGAGGGTGGGGGTGGGTATTCCACGACCCGGGGACACTTTTTCCGGTGTCCCCCGCCACATTCCCCGTTCGGGCGCGGAGCGCGGCCGTGGGCGGAGCGCGGTCGGGCGTGGCGCGCGGTCAGGCGCGCGGGGCGGTGCTCTCCCGGGAGGTGAGCCGGGGTTCGAGCAGGGTCACCCCGGGGTTCCCGGGGCCGTCGATCTTGTCCATGAGCAGACCGACCGCGCGGGCCCCGACCTCCTCGGCGGGCAGGTCCACCGAGGTCAGCGGCGGGGCGCCGGGCGGGACCGGGCCGATGGCGACCACGGACAGCTCGGGCGGGGTGCGGCCGTGCTCGGCGAAGGATTCGAGCAGCGGACCGACGGAGGGCTCGTTGTGCACGATGAGGCCGGTGAGGCCGGGCCGCTCGCGGAGCAGGTCCTCCGCGAGGCCGTGCGCGGTGTCGGGGGAGCACGGGTGCAGGGTGGCGCGGACGCCGCGCTCGGCGGCGGCGCGTTCGAAGCCGGTGGTGGTGCGCTCGGCGAACCCGGTGCGCCGTTCGTACACCGAGGGGGGCTGTCCGACGAAGGCGAGGTCGGTGTGGCCGAGGTCGGCGAGGTGGTGCACGCAGGCAGCACCGGCGGCGGCGAAGTCGAGGTCCACGCAGGTCAGGCCCTCGGTGTCCTCGGGGACGCCGATGAGGACCGAGGGCAGGCCCAGTTCGCGCAGGACGGGGACGCGGGCGTCGTCGGCCTCCACGTCCATGACGATGACCCCGTCCACCATGGCGCTGCCCGAGACCCGGCGCAGGCCGTCGGGGCCCTCGCCCTGGGTGAGCAGGAGGACGTCGTGGTCGTGCGCGCGGGCGGCGGTGACCACGGAGACGGCGAAGCGCATCGCGACGGGGACGTGGACGTCGCCGCGGAGCGGGATGACCAGGGCGATCACGTTGCTGCGGCGGCTGGCCAGGGAGCGGGCGCCCGCGTGCGGCTGGTAGCCGAGGGCGTCGATGCTCTCCCTCACGCGCCGCCGGGTGGTCTCGGAGATCGACCGCTTGCCGCTGAGGACGTAGGAGACCGTGCTCGGCGACACGCCAGCGTGCCGGGCCACATCGGAGATCCGCACCGTGCCGTCCCGTCCGTTATCGAACCGATTCGATGCGCTGTTGCGCACCGTGTTGTCCCGGCGCGGAGCCGATGGGCGCCGCCGGGCGAGGAGCGGTCACGGAGCGTGGGGGTGAGGGGAAAAGGGGCGCCGTGGTCAGTCCTCGCGTCCGAGCGTACCGGAGGAGCCCGCGGCGGCGAGGTCGTAGGTCTCACGGAACTGGCGGACCCTGCGCTGGCGGCGCATCATCAGGGGGACGAAGGCAGCGATCATGGCCACCAGCGTTCCTGCCATGAACAGGTTGATCAGGGCGACCAGAGATTCGCTGTCGTAGATGAGCAGGGCATTGGCGACGTTGGGCACGGCGACGAAGCAGCCGAAGACGAGCATGAACTTCGGCGACCTGGAGGTGTCGCTCTGGTCGGCGAGGATGCGCCCGAGCCGGTTGGTCTCGGGGTCCGGGTGGAGGGTGCCCCGCATGATCTGCCAGTGCGCGGCCCAGGCCTTGGCCGGGTCGGCGTCCACAGGTAGCGGCCTGCCCTTGACCATGCGGCGCGTCATCCACGTGCAGAAGAAGCCGCCGAGCGCTGTGAGGACCAGCGCCCCGGCCAGGGTGCCTCCCGCGATGACGGGGAGCGGCCCACCGAAGCCCTCGGCCACCAACAGGGGGCCGAACAGCAGGGAGGCGGAGAAGACGCTGAAGGCGCCGACGCCCAGGGCTGTGCGGAGGCCGAACTGACGCGGGTTGTTCTGGGCGTAGATGTTGAATCGGCCCATGAGGGTGCCGAACCGCCCGGGGGCACGGGGGATGTCGCGGTTCCTGTTCATACCGGCGAACTACCCCGGGGCGCGCCGCGCACATGGGACCAACGACCCGAAGGGCGCACGGCGGGCCGGGGCGTCCCGGAGCCGACAGCAAGCGCCGGGGGCCTGGCCCACCACCCGGCCGCGGTCCTGCCTCGGCGGAGGGCGGCCCGCATCCGAACCCCTTCAGGAGGCCGCGACGGATCAGGGTTGTCCACGTTCGAGGAGGACAGGGTGCGGACGACCTCGGGCGGGGCGGCTAGTCCTGCTTCGGGTTGCTGTTCAGCTTGCGCCGTTCCCAGCGGTTGGGGTGGCGGATGACGACCCCCGCCATGCCGCCGGACCCATTGAGCCGGATCAGCGGGGTTCCCGCGAGCCGGTCGGGGGTCGTCTTGTCCTTGAGGCCGCCCATGCCGGGGTCCACGCCGCTGGTGTCCGCCGCCCAGCCGTCGGGGATGACGATCGTGACACCGGCCGCCTCTCCGTAGGCCTCCACCACGACCTCCGTGAGGCGGCACTCGACCCGGCTGAAGTCGATCTTCACCCCGGCTATGCCCCCGTGGGCGATCACGTGCCCGGGCACCTCCCAGCGCCCGGGGCCGAGGGACGCGCCGTGCATACCGCCCTTGACCACCAGCGGCGGTCGGCTTTCGGGGAGCTGCGGCTGAGGCAGGTCGGCGGTCAGGACGGCCAGCTCGGCGTGCGTCTTGGAATTCAGCGCCTGCTCCAGGCGCGTATCCAGCTCATCGAGGTCGATGCGCCCCTCGGCCGCCGCGTCGCGCAGTTGCTCCACCACCGCGTCCCGGTCGGCGTGGGAGGCGCGGAGGTCTCCGGGGGGAGCGGTGCGCGCGGGGGGCTTCGGAGGCTGGGCGTTCATGACCCAAGGATAAGAGCGGACGAACCGGACTGTACGTCTCGGAGGCCGAACCTGTCGGGACCGCGGGTGCCGGTGTCCCCGTGGCTAGCGGTAGTACACCCCGATCCGGGAGCCCGCGACCTCCTCGACCCGCACGTCCAGGTCGAACACGTCCCGCAGCACGAGGTTGGCGTGTGTGCTCCGGGACGCGGCCGGGGCGGGTCGGGTTCGGGTCCCCCGGGCCTGTCTGGCCACAAGCGGCCGTGGCCGCCTCGGACGCCTCCCTGGCGGGTACGTTCTCCTCGCGGCACGCACGAGCACCGCGCCACGGCCCCGTCGACTCCCCCACCGAAGAGGACCGCAGTGAACCTCCACCTGCCCTACCTGATCGGACCTCTCCTCCTTCTGCTGGTGGGCCTCTTCGCACTGGTCTGCTGCTTCGCCGCCGCGCCGGAGCGCCGCGCGCTCACCGGACTGGGCGCGGCGGCGCTGCTGGCCTCCTCCGTCCTGTCCCTGCTCGACCAGCTCTTCTCCCCCTGGGTGCGCGAACAGGCGGCGGACTCCGAGACCACCGCGCTGATCACGAGCGTGTCGTACTACCTGTCCGCGGCCCTCCTCGGCGCGGGCATGCTCCTGCTGGTCCTGGCCGCCACCCGGAGGACGTCGCGGGCCGAACCGCCCCCTCCGTCATCCTCCCCCTTCGACGGACCGCACGAGGAGGCCTGGCGATGACCGAGCAGGGCCCCGACCTGGTGCGTTTCCTCCTGTCCCTGCTGACCGTCGTGCTCCCCCCGCTGCTGGCGGGGGTCCTGGCGCTGGTCCTCGCCCAAAGGGCTCCCGGCGGGCGCGGCTTCGTACGCACCGGAGGCGGCCTGCTCGCGCTCCTCAGCGTCGTCCAGGGTGCCCGGGAACTCTGGTTCCGGTTCCTCTTCCTCCCGTCCTTGGTGGAGAACGGTGAGGTGCCGGTCCCGTTCCCGGTGCTGTTCGCCCTCGACATCGGGGTCCACGTGCTGCTCGCGGTGGCGCTCGTCCTGCTGCTGTGCGCGGTGATCAGCTCCCGGGGACGGCGGCACGCACCCCGGGGAACCGTGCCGCGACGACCGGAGCAGCGGCCGGAACCACGGGGCGGACGACCGGGCGGCGCCCCGTACGGCGGTGGCCGCTCCTCCGCGCACGCTTCGAACGCCCACACGGCAACGGGCGATCCCGGCCATCGCGGCGACGCTTTCGACGGCGGGGGCGGCCACCATGACGGCGGCGGGGCCGACGGAGGCGGCGGCGGAGGCGGCTTCTAGCCCTCCACCGGTCTGGGCTCCTCCGGTCTCTCCCCGCCCTCGACGCGGACCGTGCCCGCGGCACCGTCGACGGTGATCCGCTGCCCGTCCCGGATCACCTCGGTCGCCCGGGGAACGCAGATCACGGCGGGGATGCCGTACTCCCTGGCGACCGTCGGCCCGTGCGCGATGGTGGACCCCGTCTCCACCACCAGCCCTCCGGCGGTCATGAACAGCGGTGTCCATCCGGGATCCGTGCTCTGGGCCACCAGGATCTCCCCCGGTTCCAGCGTGGCCCCCGCCGGATCGTGGACCACCCTCGCCACCCCGGTCGCGGTTCCCGAGGAGGCGGGCACGCCGAGGAGTTCCCCGTCCCGCCCGGAGGTCGGGGCGGGCAGCGCCGCCTCCACGTCGGTGCCGTCGGACAGCAGGACCGGGGGAACCCGGCGGCGTCCGCGCTCACGCAGGTACCCGGCGCGGCGCTCGGCGACGAGCGCGCGCTGGTCCGCGCCCTCCACCAGGGCGCGTGCCTCCGGCATGCGGAGGAACATGATGTCGTCGGGCGCGTCCAGCCGTCCCGCCCCGGCCATCTCGGCGCCGACGAGGAGGAGCTGCCGACGCGTCTCGGCGATGGCGAACAACCAGGAGAACTTGGGGTACTCCCGCATCCCGGCCAGGGCGCGCGCACGGCCGAAGGAGAACGACGCCAGACGCGCGCGGACGGGCCTGGAGGCGAGCGCCCTGCGGACCAGCGCGTCCCGTGTGCGTTCGGCCTCGGCGGCGGCCCGGGCGAACCTCCGGTCGGGTTCCTGTTCCGGGTCGCTCACCCGCAGGTAGTTGGCGATCGCCGCGAACAGGGGCGCGGGGTCCTCCGACCACCGGGGCACGCCCACGTCGACCTCGGCGGCTCCGCGGTGCCCGTACCGCTCCAGGAAGACGTCGAGACCGATGTCGGGGAGCGTTCCCGCCCGGTACCCGGACGCCAGTTCGTCAGGCGGGGTGTCCCTGAACAGCTCGCCGTGCCCGCGCGCCCCGACCGCCAGTCGCCACAGCGCCAGGTCCATCTCCGTGGTGACGTTGTGCGGCATCCCGCCGAGGACGGCGGCCACCTCGCCCGGTTCGGCGATCCCCCTGAGCAGCAGTTCGGGCGCCTTGGCGGAGAGGATCGCGACGCACAGGGGCCCCATCATCGGGGCCATCCCCTCCGTCAGCGCCTCGTTCTGGAGCCGCGTCGCGTGCCGCAGACGTCGCGCGGAGGTGAGCGCGTGCTCCGGGGGGCGGGTGGCACGCGCCCGGAGCACCGCGCCGGCCCGCAGGAAGCGCCTCCTGGCGTCGTCGGGGTCGACGAGCGCGGCCACGGCGTCCCCGAGGACCCTGCCGGTGAGCGGCAGCGCCCGCGCGACGGCCCCGACCACCCTGACCGGGTCGATCCGTCCGCCGGGGCGCGCGGCGAACCGCGGGTCGTCCAGGAGGGAGCGGATGGCCGCCGCGGCCCGGGGGCCGTAGACGGCCATGCTGTCCGGCAACAACCCGCGGATCCAGCGGTTGCGCAGGTAGGGGGTGAGGTCCAGGTAGAACCTGCCCGCCACGTCGGCCACCACCGCGTCCCCGCCGTCGGGGCCGGTGCCCCGGGAGCCGAGCCACGCGGAGGCGACGATTCCCAGCACGGACAGGCCCATCGGGGTGAACGGGCGGAGCATGCCCTGCATGTTGCCGACCTCGAAGTAGGCGCGGGGCCCGTCGTCGTGGTGGCCGGGCAGCGGGAAGAGGGTGGTGACCGGGCGGGACTGGAGGATCCAGGGGGTCCCATCGCGGTCCAGGGCCCATTCGACGTCCTGCGGTGAGCCGAAGTGGCGCTGGAGCCGCTGCCCGGCGGCGTGCAGCGCCGTCACCTCCTCCGGCGACAGGCACCCGTAGTCCGGTCCCTCGGTCCCGCCGTCCGCGGCCACGACGTAGTGGTCGGGCCGGACCGTGCCGTCGACCACCGCGGTCCCGAGGCCGGGGACGGCGTCCAGGACGGTCTCGCCCCGTGTGCCGGTGACCGGGTTGGCGGTGAACAGCACCCCCGCGGCCCGGGGATCGACCATGCGCTGCACGACGACGGCCATGTGCACCCCGTCGTCGTCGATTCCCCGGTCGCGCCGGTAGGCGACGGCGCGGTCGGTCCACAGGGAGTCCCAGCACCGGCGGACGGCCGTGAGGAGGTCGTCGGCGCCCTCGACGTCGAGGTAGGTGTCCTGCTGTCCGGCGAAGGAGGCGTCCGGCAGGTCCTCCGCGGTCGCGCTGGACCGTACGGCCACCCGGCCGCCGCCGAGGGCCTCGTAGGCGGCGGTCACCTCCTCCTCCGGCAGCCTCCCGGAGCGGTGGGCCTCGGTGGTGACGCAGAAACCCGGGGGCACGCGTTCTCCGGCCGAGATCGCCCCGGCCAGCCCGGCGGCCTTGCCGCCGACCAGGTCGGCCCCCACCCCGTCGATCCGATCCAGTTCCACCACGAGCACGACGTCACCTCCGGCTGCTGTGCCACCGCTTCCCATGCTCCTCGCCGGAGGCGGGGGCCGCCAGAGCCGAAAGGGATCTGTGGAAAACTCCCGCGGCGGGTCGGTCGTCTCATCACACATACGCGGACCGCGGCGCCCGGCCGCCGCCGCGGACGGTCCCGCCGCCCCGTCCCACGCGGGCGACGACGGCCCCTCGCACCGGCGCTGAACAGGCGAACAGCCCGGCGTGAGAGTCTGGATCCGCCTGTGCCCCCAGGAAAGGCCCCGGATGCACCTGATCTCTCCCCTCTACACCGCCTCCTCCGTCATCTCCCTGCTGTTCGAGGTCCTCTACCTGCTCTTCGGCGTCATCGTGCTGGCCCTCAGCGGCGTGGCGGCCTCCGGCCGCAGGGGGCTCGTGGCGACGGGCGGCGCCCTGATCGTCCTCAGCGCCCTCGGCGACCTGGCGGTCCAGATCTGGTCCTTCACCCCCATGTACGCGGGCATGGACATCGCGGTGCACACCACGGTGCTCCCGGCCCTGTACCTGATGTTCACGCTGCTCTTCGTCGGCGGCCTGCTCGCCCTGGTGCTGGCCGCGGCGAAGCGCCTCACGGCCCGGACGACCGCTCCGCCACCGCCGCCCGGCCACCACCCCGGTCCGCGGCCCTTCCCGACCCGCTGACACGAGGAGTCCTCCGATGTCCTCCCTTCCCCCGACCCTGGGTCCGCTCCTCTACGGCCTCGGCACGCTCCTCCTCCTCGCGGTGGGGATCACCGCCTTCGTCCGCGCGAAGGGATCGCCCTTCCCCGGCGCCGTCCGGACCGTGGGGGCGCTGCTCACCGCCGCCGCGCTCGTCCAGGTCGCGAGCTCGGTGGTCTCCTTCGCCCTCGGGGTCGTGGACCTGTCCTTCGAAGCGGTCATGACGGTCACCGGGCTGACGAGCGTCATCGTGGAGCTCCTGTACGGGCTCCTGGTCACCGGAGCGCTGGTCACGCTCGCCGTGGCCCTGGTCCGCTCCAAGTCCGCCGCCGCCCGCGCCGCCGATCCGGCGGCCGCGGGTCCCACGGCCGGGCAGGCGTTCGCACCGCCCGCACCCGGCCAGCCGTACGGGTTCGGGCAGGCCCACCCGGCGCCGCCCGAGCACGACCGTCCCGGGCACGGGTACGGTCACCCCGGCGGCGGGCCCGTAGGTCACCCGGGGCCCGCCGGTCACCCCGGACCGGAGGTCCACCAGCCCCCGTCCGGTGAACCCGGGGGCGGCACCGGCTGGAGTCCGGGCAACAGCGGGGGTTTCGGCGGCGGCGCGGGTCCCTCCTCCGACGGCGGGGGAGGCTCCTCCTCCGGTGACGGCGGCGGCGGTGGCGGAGACTGATCTCCGGCGCACCGGACCGCGCAGCGGCACGACCGACACTGCCGGCACGACCGGTACGACACGAAGCGACCGGCCTGACCTCGAAAGGGGTCAGGCCGGTCGCGTGTAGACCAGGGAGTAGCGCCAGAACAGCAGCCGCCGCAGACGTGCGCCGGGCAGCACCTCACCGGCCTCCTCCGCGATCTCGCGCAGACCCATCTCCGGGTCGCGCACCGGCATCTCGGCGGTGGGTCCCACCTCGTGCGGGTTCGGCGTGCCGGTGAGCGCGCGGCCCAGCCGCAGACCGGCGCCGACCACCCACTGCGGGCCCAGTGCGGCCAGGCCGGTCGCGACGTCGGCGGCGCCCCTCTCGGCGTACAGGCCGAGGACGGCCAGCGTGCCGCCGGGGGCGAGGGCGGCGGCCATCCGTTCGAGCGAGGGCCCGAACGGCATGTGGTGGACGCTGGCGATCGAGCTGACGAACCCGTACCCCCCGGGAGGCGGCTCCGTCTCCTCCAGCGCGGCCACGCGGTAGTGGACCGGCAACCGGGCGGGCGTGCGTTCGCGGGCCATGGAGACCATCCGCGGTTCGGGGTCGATCGCGTCGACGGCGATCCCGCGGGAGGCCAGGACCCTGGCGAACCTACCGCCGCCGCACCCGACGTCGAGCGCTCGGGTGCAGTGCGGGGGCACGTGGCGGAGGAGGTGTTCGTGGTAGTGGCTGTTGTGGTCCCAGGAGATGTCCACGGGACTCGGGGGAAGGACTGGACCCATACGCCCGGAGGCTATCCGGCCTGGCGCTTGGCCTCCAGTGCCTCCATGGCGGCGACGGCGGTGGCCACGGTCTGGTGGACCGGGACCTGGCGGTGCAGGCCGACCAGGCGGACGACCTTGGTGACGCGTTCGTTCAGAGCGGCCAGCGCCAGTGATCCGCCCAGTTCACGGACGGTTCTGTAGGCGTTGATGATGACGTTCAGACCGCTGGAGTCCATGAAGTCCAGAGCGGACAGGTCCAGGATCAGCCAAGGACCGTGGTCCTCGACGGCGGACTGGATGTGTTCCTGGAGGTCGGCGGCGGTCGCGATGTCGAGTTCTCCCTCGATCGCGACGATGACACTGCGGCTCTCCACCCGCGTGCTCAGCCCAAGCCTGTGCACGTTCACTCCTCCCGGCCCCACGTTGAGATGGTGAGGGGTCCCTTCGCTTAACCATACGCAGACCGGCGGACCACGCCCACCCGGACCGGCGCCACTCCCACAGAGCCGGTCCGACGTCAGGGGGGAGCGTATGGTACGTCCGCGAGCCTGGTAAGTCGTTGGACACACACGGTATAAGCGAACCGCCCGTTCGGGAATGGCATACCGGAAGAAATTTTCGCCTCCTGGGCACGAACTCGGCGGTGAGCGCCCGTTATCTACCGTTGTCCCCGGGACATTTCATGACATGGGATGTGCCATGGACACCCGGGCAACACTGCACGGCGGCGCCGCCGTCACGGGACGTTCACCCGATGGACGAAACCCGCGTCCCGGCCGGGGGAGGCGGACGGCGCCCCGGCACCGCGCCTCCCCGGCGTTCACCCGTCGGACGAACCCGGCTCCCGGGAGGGCTCCGTGCCGCGCTCCGGCCCCGCGCCGCCTCCGGGTTCACCCGTCGGACGGACCCCGCGGCCCCGGGTGAAGGAGTCCAGCAGCGTGCGCGCGGCGAGGGTCGCCGTGGTCTCCCCCGACCGCACCCGCTCCTCCGTCCCGGGCAGGAGCGAGGCCACCCGGGGATCGCGCAGGAACGCGTCCATGAGCTGGTCGCGGACCTGGTCCCACATCCAGCTGACCCCCTGGCGGCTGCGGCGCTCGGCCAGCGCGCCGTCGCTCTCCAGCACCGCGCGGTGCCGGGTCACGGCGTCCCACACCTCGTCGAGCCCGTCGCCGGTCAGACCGCTGCACGTGAGTACCGGCGGACGCCAGTCCGGGTGCACCGGCTGGAGCAGCCGCAGCGCCCGCGACAGCTCGCGGGCCGCCTTGCGCGCGTCGTCGGCGTGCGGTCCGTCGGCCTTGTTGACGGCGACCACGTCCACCAGCTCCAGCACGCCCTTCTTGATGCCCTGGAGCTGGTCGCCCGTGCGGGCCAGCGTGAGGAAGCAGAAGCAGTCCACCATGGCGGCGACCGCGACCTCGGACTGGCCGACGCCCACCGTCTCCACCAGGACCACGTCGAACCCGGCCGCCTCCATGAGCAGCATGGTCTCCCGCGTGGCCCGGGCGACGCCGCCCAGGGTCCCCGCCGTGGGCGAGGGCCGGATGAACGCGTCGGGGTCCACCGCCAGGCGCTCCATCCGGGTCTTGTCACCCAGGATGCTGCCTCCGGTGCGCGTGGAGGAGGGGTCCACGGCCAGCACCGCCACCCGGTGCCCGGCCTTGGTCAGCCGGGTGCCCAGCGCGTCGACGAACGTGGACTTGCCGACGCCGGGGACCCCGGTGATCCCCACCCGGCGGGCCCCGCCGGTGTGCGGCAGCAGCCGCACCAGCAGTTCCTGCGCGGCGCGCGCGTGGTCCGGGCGGCGGGACTCCACGAGGGTGATCGCCCGCGCGAGGGTGGGCCGGTGCCCGGCCAGGACCCCCTCGGCGAGGGCGTCCACGTCCACCGGGCGGCGCCGCCCCGAACGCCGCGCGCCCGGCACGGAACCCTGCTCCGCCACGCCTGCCTCCCTCTTCCCGGCCCCGGGGGCCGCGTCCCGGCCCGGCTGGTCCTGCCCCCGCCGGGCCCTCGCCCGCCGCGTCCTCCGCGGACGCGGTTTCCCTCCGCCGCGTCGCGGTCCGCAGCGCTCCTCCGCCGACGCGCCCTCCGCTACCGCGTCCACACACGCCGCGCCCCGGTCCGCCGCGCACTCGTCCGCCCCGTCCGCCGCGTGCCCGCGCCGCCGGGGCGGCCGACCCCGCGGGCACCCCTCGCGCCTCCCCTACCCCAGCCGTTCCTCCAGCTGGTCGAGCAGGTCGACGGCGGCCTCGGCGATGACCGTCCCCGGCGGGAAGATCGCCGACGCGCCCGCCTCCCGCAGCGGCGCGAAGTCCGCCGGGGGGATGACCCCGCCCACCACGATCATGATGTCCCCGCGGTCCAGCCGGGCCAGCTCCTCGCGCAGCGCGGGCACCAGGGTCAGGTGCCCCGCGGCCAGGGAGGACACCCCGACCACGTGCACGTCGGCCTCCACGGCCTGCGCGGCGACCTCGGCCGGGGTCTGGAACAGCGGGCCGACGTCCACGTCGAAGCCCAGGTCGGCGAAGGCGGTCGCGATCACCTTCTGGCCCCGGTCGTGGCCGTCCTGGCCCATCTTGGCCACCAGGATGCGGGGTCGGCGGCCCTCGTCCTCGGTGAACTCCTCCACCCGGCGGGTCACGCGCTCCATGAGGTCGGCCGCGTCGGCGCTGCCCGCCGCCTCGTCCCTGTACACACCCTGAATCGTACGGATCTGCCCGGAGTGGCGGCCGAAGACCCTCTCCATGGCGTCGGAGATCTCGCCCACGGTGGCCTTGGCGCGGGCCGCGTCGACCGCCGCCGCCAGGAGGTTGCCGGTCAGGGCCTCGTCCGCCCGGGACCCGCCCCCGGCGGCCGCGGTGAGCGCGTCGAGCGCGGCGCGCACCCGGCCCTCGTCGCGCTCCTCGCGCAGGCGGCGCAGCTTCTCCAGCTGCTGGGCGCGCACCCGGGAGTTGTCGACCTTGAGGACCTCGATCTCGTCCGCGGTGTCGGGGCGGTACTTGTTGACGCCGATCACCGGCTGGCGGCCCGAGTCGATGCGCGCCTGGGTGCGGGCGGCGGCCTCCTCGATGCGCATCTTGGGCAGCCCGGCGTCGATCGCGGCGGCCATGCCGCCCGCCTTCTCCACCTCCCGGATGTGCTCCCAGGCCTTGGCCGCCAGCTCCTGGGTGAGGCGCTCCACGTAGTAGCTGCCGCCCCAGGGGTCCACGACGCGGGTGGTGCCCGACTCCTGCTGGAGCAGCAGCTGGGTGTTGCGGGCGATGCGCGCGGAGAAGTCGGTGGGCAGGGCCAGCGCCTCGTCCAGGGCGTTGGTGTGCAGCGATTGGGTGTGCCCCTGAGTGGCGGCCATCGCCTCCACGCACGTGCGGGCCACGTTGTTGAACACGTCCTGGGCGGTGAGCGACCACCCCGAGGTCTGGGAGTGGGTGCGCAGGCTCAGCGACTTGTCCCTGGTCGCGCCCAGGTCCCTGACCAGGCGCGCCCAGAGCAGGCGGGCGGCGCGGAGCTTGGCGACCTCCATGAAGAAGTTCATGCCGATCGCCCAGAAGAACGACAGGCGCGGCGCGAACGCGTCCACGTCCAGCCCGGAGCGCTGACCGGCGCGGATGTACTCCACGCCGTCGGCCAGGGTGTAGGCCAGCTCCAGGTCGGCCGTGGCCCCGGCCTCCTGCATGTGGTAGCCGGAGATGGAGATGGAGTTGAAGCGCGGCATCCGCTGCGAGGTGTAGGCGAAGATGTCGGAGATGATCCGCATCGACGGCCGCGGCGGGTAGATGTAGGTGTTGCGGACCATGAACTCCTTGAGGATGTCGTTCTGGATGGTCCCCGACAGCTTCTCCGGCGGGACGCCCTGCTCCTCGGCGGCCACGATGTAGAGCGCCAGGACCGGCAGCACCGCGCCGTTCATGGTCATGGACACGCTCATCCTGTCCAGCGGGATCCCGTCGAACAGCTGGCGCATGTCGTAGATGGAGTCGATCGCCACGCCCGCCATGCCGACGTCGCCCGCCACCCGGGGGTGGTCGGAGTCGTAGCCGCGGTGGGTCGCCAGGTCGAAGGCGACCGACAGGCCCTTCTGCCCGGCGGCCAGGTTGCGCCGGTAGAAGGCGTTGGACTCCTCGGCGGTGGAGAACCCGGCGTACTGGCGGATGGTCCACGGCTGGTTGACGTACATGGTCGGGTAGGGCCCGCGCAGGTAGGGCGGGATGCCGGGCAGCCCGTCCACGAAGTCCAGGCCCGCGCGGTCGGCGGGGGTGTACAGCGGCTTGACGCCGATGCCCTCGGGGGTCTCCCACTCCAGGGCGTCGGCGGCCTTGCCGGTGCCGGCCTCCAGCGCTCTCTGCCAGGCGGCGTGTCCGGAGGCGGTGTCACCCGAGAAGGCGGGGAGCCGCGGCGGGACGTCGGAGAAGTCGGGGATCATGCGTGCGCCCCCTCGGCAGTGGCGGACGGTGCCGGCGGATCGGTGAGCAGGACGTCGACCAGGTCGGTGAGGAGGGCGACGGCGTCGCACCCCCGGTGGGCGAAGGCGTCGACCCCGGCTTCGCGGTAGGAGTCGTCGGGCGCGCCCGCGAGCAGGATCCGCAGGGCCCCCGCGCGCCTGAGCGCCCGCGCGGCGTCCTCGGCCTGCTCGGCGTAGACCGCGTCGGAGGAGCAGAGCACGGCGACGCGGCTGCCCGAGGCGGCGAACGCCTCCGCGACGGCGGCGGCGCCGTCGAGCGGGCCGGGTTCGTGGGAGGCGACGCCGCCCGCGGCGAGCAGGTTGGCCGCGAAGGACGCGCGGGCCGTGTGCGCGGCGACCGGGCCCAGCGTGGCCAGGAAGGCGGTGGGCCTTCGGCCGGTGTCGCCCGCGCGGGCGTCGCTGCGGTCGCGCAGCGCCTCGTAGTCGTCGGCGTAGCGGCGCACCGGGAAGCCGCCGGGGACCGGGGCCGGCGGCCGCGAGGGGTCGGCGGGCCGCACCAGCGGGACCTCGTCCGCGTTGGGGAACTCGCTGACGCCGGTGAGCGGGGAGCGCCGGTGAGCGAGGTCGAGGCGGCGGCGCGTCCACACCGCGTCCACGCGCTCGCGCAGCAGGCCGTGCTCGACGGCCTCGGCGGCCCCGCCCTCGGCCTCCAGTTCCCGGAAGAACGCCCAGCCCGCCCGGTACAGGTCGCGGGTGAGCGCCTCGACGTAGAAGGAGCCTCCGGCGGGGTCGACGACCCGCGCCAGGTGGGACTCCTCGATGAGCAGGGACTGGGTGTTGCGGGCGATGCGGCGGGCGAAGTCGTCGGGCAGGCCCACGGCGGAGTCGAAGGGGGCGACGGTGACCGCGTCGGCTCCCCCGACCCCGGCGGCGAAGCAGGCCACGGTCGTGCGCAGCATGTTCACGTGGGGGTCGCGCCGGGTCATCATCGCCTCGGAGGTGGCGGCGTGCAGGCGCATGGCGCGCTGGTCGGCGGGCACCCCGCTGGCGTCGAGGACCTGGTCCCACATGGCGCGGACGGCGCGCAGCTTGGCGATGACGCCGAACTGGTCGGCGTTCGCGGCCAGGCGGAACTCGATGCGCCGCGCGGCGTCGGGCAGGTCCATCCCGGCGGCGTGCAGGGCGCGCAGGTAGGCGGTCCCCGCGGCGACGGCGAAGCCGAGTTCCTGGGCGTCGGAGCCGCCCGCGTTGTGCACGAGGCGGCCGTCGGCCACGAACAGCCCCAGGCCGGGGCGCCCGCGGGCCAGCTCCGCGGCCAGGCGGGCGGGGTCCATGACGTCGGGGCGCTCGCCGGCCAGGGCCGCGGTGCCGAGGGGGTCGATGCCCAGGTGGGAGATGATCCGGCCGTCGGGGACGCCCGCGTCGGCGTGGGCGTCGAGCAGCGCGGTGGCGGCGTCGGCGTGGTCGGCCCCGGCGTCCAGGACCACGGGCGCGAGGTCGAGGTGGACGTCGCCGAGGGCCCGGCCGAGCGCGGAGACGGGCAGGCCGGTGCCGCCGACGGCGATCCACAGCGAGCTGACGCCGTTCATGAGGTCGGCGTGCAGGCGCCGCCGCAGGACGTCCGGGTCGGCGTCGGTGTGGCGGGCGCGGATGTCCCAGCCCTCGGGGACCGACCCGCCGGGCCGGTGGCCCCGGGTGAAGGGGGGCAGCCCCGGGAAGCCGGGGTCGGCGGCCGGGGGGTCGCCGGTGTAGAGGGGTTCGATGTCGAACCCGTCGTAGGTGTGCGTGGCCAGTGCCGACTCGGGTGTGTCGGCGAGCCGGTCCTCGGGGACACCGCTCTTGCGCAGTACCCCCGCCACGAGTTCGCGCCACCGCTCGTGTGTGGCGGCGGGGAACCCGTCGGCCGGGTTGGGGGCGCCGGATCCGGCGGCCCCGCTCTCAGGGACGTCCATATAGTGGATGGTAGAGAATCTCGTTCGGTCGCGCCGCCCCGGGGTGTGGGGCGCGGCACACCCCGGCGCCGGACCCGGCCCGCCGGAGGAAGCGCCGGATCCCTCCTCCCGCGCCGCCACGCCTCCGCCCCCGGGGAGTGCGGCGCACGCGCACGGCCGCGAGGGGGTACGCGCGCTTCCGCGCCTGCTCACGGCGGGGGCGGACTCCTCAGGGGGTCTTCGGCTCCTCTCGGGTCCCGCGTTTCACCGAAGTGTCACCGCACGCGTTCTTTCAGTGAAGTGGAACACACTCCTGGTATTCGGTGAACCGACGGAGGGTGACGGGAGTCGGAATGGCGGGCCACCCCATGCGTTTCACGGTCCACTGGCATCCCCCTCCCCCCACCCCCACCAAGGACGAAAAGGACAGAGATGCCCTTCTTCCCCCCTCACGGCCGCTTCGCCCTTACCCCGGCGGTCTCCCTCTCGCTCGTGTTCGCCCTGTCCGCCTGTGGCGGCGGGGAGGACCCCGCGGAGGCCTCGGCGCCCTCGGAAGAGGCCGCCGAGGAGACGACCGCCGCGGAGGGCACTCCGCCGGAGGCGCTGTCCCAGGAGGAGCTCGCCGGGCTCCTCGTCGAAGCACCCGTTCCCGTCTCCAGACCCCAGGTGGACGAGTCCGCCCTGCCCCCCGAGCCCGAGGACTCCGCGTCGGTGTCCGAGCGGGCGGCCTGGGCCCTGCTGACGGAGGTGACCCGCAAGGCCTCCCTCGTCGATCCGAGCGCCGCCGCCGCGTGTCCCGAGCAGATGACCGAACCCGTCGAACCGGGTCTGAGCTGCACCCTCACCTACGGCGGCCTGGACATGCAGTTCCCGGTCCTGGCCGGGGACGGCGGCGCCGCCTTCCGGTTCGAGTACCCGGAGCTGCCCACCGTGCGCGAGGTCGTCGAGGACACCATCCGCTTCGACCACGGCGTCGAGGCGGTGTACTGCGACATGGACGACGTCGTGGCCGTCGAGCCGGGCGCGGAACGGGCCCCCTACCTCTGCTACGCCCGGGACGGAGGGCTCGCGGGGTCGGACTCCCCGGAGGACACGGTCTCCCCCTACGAGGTCTACGTGCTCATCGGGGGGACCCTGGCCACCTACCAGTACCTGGACGCGCAGTAGCGAGGCCCGCCGGGGCCGCGCGGTCCCCGGCCGAGGAAGGACGACGTGCCCTTCACCCCCAGCCATGTCGCGGCGGTCCTTCCCCTGGCGCGTACCGGGCTGCCGCCGGCGGCCCTGGTCGTCGGGTCGGTGGCGCCGGACCTGCCGTACTACCTGCCGCTGCCCGTGGCCGCGGCGACCACGCACGGCCCCGCGGGGCTGTGGCTGGACGTGCTGCTCGGCGGCGCCGTGCTGGTGGTGTACGCGTACGTGCTCCGTCCACCGCTGCACGCGCTGGCCGGAGCACGTACGCGGTTCCCGCGCGTCCGGGCTCCCCGGTCGGCGCGGGAGGCGGCGCGGGCGGCCGCGCTGACCGCCGCGGCGCTGGCGGCGGGCTCGGTCACGCACATGGCCTGGGACTCCTTCACCCAGACGGGCGGGGCCCTGGTGCGGGCCTGGCCGCCGCTGAGCGCTCCGGTGGCGGGCCCGCACCTGCTCTACAACGTGCTGATGTACGCGAGTTCGGCGGGCGGCCTGGCCGTCCTGGCCTGGTGGGTCCACCGCGAGCGCGCCCGCCGCGCGGACGCCGGGCGCGCCGGCCGTGAGGCGGATGGGCGCCCCGGGTCCGTCCCCGGCGACCGCGTGCGCGTCCTGGCCCTGTCCGCCCTCGCCGTGTGCGCGGTGGCGGGCGCCGTGGCGGGCGGTCTGCCCGACCGCGCGCAGGTGAGCGGCTACGACCTCGTGCGGTGCCTGCTCGTCGGGGCCGTCACCGGCACCGGGCTGGGCCTGGCCGCGTGGACGGCCGCCTGGTGGTCGTGGCGGCCGCTGCACCGCACGGCGCGCTGACGCCACGCGGTCGCGGCGGCCGTCCGGAAGGTCGCCGCGTCCGCGACGGCGCGGACGCGAGCCCGGCCCGGGCCGGGTGGCACGGACGCGTCCCCGGTCCGGGCCGGACGCACACCACGGCGTGGGCCGGGCCCGGCCGGGCGCGCACCGCGTCCCCTCAGGTCCCGCCCCCTCCCGCGCGGGCCGCCTCGGCGCCGGTCGGGTCCGGGCCGAACGCCGCGTGCACCTCCTCGGCGGTGAGGCCGTAGTACTCCAGGTCGTACCGGTGGCCGCCCGGGTTCCTGCGCCGGTCCGCGCGCGTGTAGGCGAGCGTGCGGGCCCGGGTGTCGGGGTCGAAGTCCTCGCCGAGGCCGCTCCAGACGCGTTCGGCCGCCCCGAGCGGGTCGGAGGTCAGCTCGCCGTAGGGCAGGTCCAGGAAGCGTTCCGGACCGTGCTCGCGGCGCACGCGGCGGGCCCGTTCGGCTCCCGCCGCCCAGATCCCCAGCCACTCCCGGCCGATCCAGTGCGGGTCCACGTCGCTGTTGTGGATGCGCATCGAGGTCTCGGTCAGGCTGGCCCACGACGCCATGGCCCGCGCCGGGTCGCGGTCGGTCATGACGACCACCGCGTCGGGGAAGACGTTGAGCAGGGCGTCCAGGCTGAGCAGGTGCAGGGGCGACTTGAGCACCCAGCGGCGCGCGGGCCGCTTCCACTGCAACGCCTGGAGCTGCTGTTTGAGGTAGGCGTAGTCGGGGGTGGCGTCGCGCCCCTCGACCCAGGCGCGGTAGTCCGGGGAGGCGGCGCGGACGTGGAAGAACATCCCCTGCGGCAGGAGGAAGACGCACTCCTCGGGTTCGAGCGGGTGCATGGGGTGGATGGTCTGGAACCCGGGTCCCATGGCGTCCATGCCCCGGACCAGCCTCCGCGCCAGCGCGAGGCGCTCGCGCCTGCCCACGGTGCGCTCCCCGGGCCTGCCCGTGTCGGGGACCGGGCTCAGCATCTCCCACAGCCGCGGGGCGCGGGCCCGGACGTGCTGGGCCAGGAGGCCGTGGCCGAACGTCGTGCCCGTCCTGGGCAGTCCGGTGATGAACACCGGCCGCTCGACGGGCTGGGCCGCGACCTCCGGGTTGGCGTCGAGCAGGTGGAGCATGCGCAGGCGCGTCTCCAGCCGCCGCCGGACCTCTCCCCGCAGGCCGATCCGGCCGATCGGGGTGACGCCGGGCACCGCCTGCCAGGCGTCGTGGAGCACGCGCGTGTCCGAGAGGAAGGGTTCGTCGGAGGGCCAGGGGAGCCCGCTGCTGGCGGAGGCCTCCGCCAGCATGGCGTCGAAGGCGCCCTCGGCCGCCCCCAGGCTGTTGTCGAAGGGTCTGAGCAGGGTGTTGACCGGGTTCATCCACCACGGGTGGTGCACGTTCACAAGCGCCCTCTCCTGTTGTGTCAGCCGCAGTTGGTGCCGTTGCGCAGGACCCATTCGTCGCCGACCACGCCGCCCCAGTCCACGCAGTGGCCGGCGGCGTCGGCGTAGACCGGGCCCGCGTACTCCGTCCAGTCGCCCGGGTCGGTGTCCCAGGAGGTGGAGTCGCTGCGTTTGAGGGCCGCGTCCATGTTGACGGCGCTGCCCGGGTCGGTCCGCACCACGACGACGCAGTTGCGGCCGTTGGAGTTGTTGTAGGTGAGGAAGACGGTGCCCCCGTTGACGGAGGCCTCGTTGACCACCCCGTATCCGCTCCCGCACTGGCCCCCGTAGGAGGCGGCGGTGGCGGGCATGGGGGTGCCCACCGCCATGGTCAGGGCCAGGCCCGCCACGGCGGCGGTCCCGCGTACGAGGGTCTTCGGCATGTCTCTCCCGTCGTTTCGGGTTCCGGCCCCTACCACGGCGGGGTGCCCGTGCCGCTGGTGCTGTGCCGCTCCACCAGGCGGGTGATGGTGACGGTGCCGTCGGCGCCGGTGGTGTAGGTGACCTCGGCGGTGATGACGCGGCTGCCCTGGTTGACGTAGCCGGTCAGGGCCGAGGGGGTGGAGGCGACCGAACCGGCGCCGCCGTCGCCGACCGATCCGCCCTGGCTCTGGCAGAAGCTCCACGCGCACACCACCGTGGCGCCGTCGAGCACGGCGTACTGCCCCGAACCGCCGGGGGTCTGGAAGGCCACGACGTGCTCGCCCGGTGGGCGCGTTCCGCTCGCGCCCACCCCGGCGCCCACCGTGGCCGTCGTGGTGGTGGACCCGCCGCCGGAATCCCCCTCGTCCTCAGCGCTCTGGGACGCCTCGTCGGAGGGGCTCGCGGAGGGCTCCTCGGAGGAGGCGCCGTCCGGCCGCTCCTGGTGTCCGCGTTCCGGGTTCTGCTGCTCCCCGGCGGCCTGCCGCGCCTCGGCCGTCCCGGTCGGCTCGTCCCCGAACCAGGCGGCGACGGGCAGGGAGTCCCAGTTGGCGGCCAGGGCGACGCCGCCGAAGCCCAGTCCCGCGAGCAGGACGAGGGCGCCCAGGGCGGCGCCGACGACGGTCAGCGTCCTCCCGGCTCCGCCCCGCCTCTCGGGGGCCACCGGGAACTCGCGCTCGGGTGCGGTCCGCACGCCCTGCCACTGGTGGTCGACGACGGTGGCCATGACGCCGCCCGCCTCCGCGGCGGAGTCCGGCGGGGTGTGGGAGCGCCTCGGGTCGCCCGCCGCGATCACGCCGCCGACCAGCTCCAGCGCGGTCGGCCGCTCGGACGCCTCCTTGCTGAGCGCGCGTGCGGCCAGGTCCGCGAGGGGGCCGGTGAAACCCGCGGTGTCGGGTTCGCCGCTGATCACCCGGTGCGCGACGGCCGCCGGGTCGCCGGTGCCGAACGGCGGGCGCCCGGTCGCCGCGTAGGAGACCAGCGCACCCCAGGCGAAGACGTCGTCGGCGGTGCTGGGGGGTTCGCCGCGGTAGTGGGCGGGGCTGATCCAGCCGGGCGAGCCCAGCACGGACCCGGTGCGGGTCAGCGCGGTCTGGTCGATCGCGCGGGCCACGCCGAAGTCCAGGACACGGGGTCCCTCGGGCGACAGGATGACGTTGGCGGGCTTGAGGTCGCGGTGGGCGATGCCGATCTCGTGGATCTGGGCGAGCGCCTCGGCCACTCCGGCGGCCAGTCCGATCAGCAGCCATCCGCCCAGGGGCCCGTGCGCGCGCGTGTAGGCGCTGAGCGTCATCCCGCGCACCAACGGGGTGGCCAGCCAGGGGCGCTCGGCCTCGGTGTCGGCGGCCAGCAGCGGCACCGCGCAGGCTCCGCCCACCCGGCCCAGCAGCCGCACCTCGCGCGCGAACCGCGCCCGGAACTCGTCGTCGGCGGAGTACTCGGGGTGGATGAGCTTGACCGCGACGAGCGCGCCGTTCCGGTCGAGGGCCGCGTACACGACACCCATACCGCCGGAGCCCAGGCGCCCGAGGGTCCGGTAGGGACCGATCCGCGCGGGGTCGGTGGAGGTCAGGGCGGTCGCGGTCGCGGGGAGCGTGACGGCTGAGGGGTGCGTACTCACGGCTGTCGTCTCACAGGCCTCGTCTGGAGTGGGGATGAGGTGCGCGGTGAGCCCGCGCCCTTCTCCAGGGCAGGGGAAAAGGTGCGCTGTGGGCGTGACGGGGGGATGTGGGGTGAATCCTAGCCGGTCCCGGTGACGCCTTCCCGGGTCGGCCGACCGAAGGCGGCGACCGCCCTGGTCAGAGGCGGAGGACTCCACCACCTCGGGCGACGCGCGGGCCCGGGCCGCCGCGGGAGCGGCGTGGTGCCGCCGATCGGACACGTCGGGCCGCGGAGACCCGTCTCCGTACCTTTTGGGGTGTCTTCGGGCGGCACGTAAGGACATTGACGGAATCGTCGTGACCCTGGTACACCTCTGGTGCCCCTGCCCTCCCTCCGGCCGCCGATTTCACCGCCAGACCCGAACCCCGTCGCGGTGGGCGCCTCCCTGTGGACGGGATCACGAGCCACACGCACAAGGGAGCCCTGCATGGTGGACCAGCCCACCGCACCCCCGACGGATCCCGCGCCGAAGCCCCGCCCCTCCCCCGTGCGGCGCGCGGCCTCGGCGCTCTGGCGCCGCACCCGCTCCAGCGCCCCGGGCCTGATGATCTCGCTCCTGGCCGCGGGCCTGCTCAGCACCGCGCTCGGCGCCGGGGCCATGGGCCGTGCGGACGAGATGTCCGACGGCGCCGTGTGGCTCTGGGACAGCCCCGCGGGCGAGAGCTTCCGCGTCAACGGCGACAACGCGCGGATCGACCTCGTCGCCGCGCTGCCCGGCTCCGCCGGAAGCCCCGTCCAGGTCACCCAGAACGACGACTACCTCCTGCTCCACGACCCCGAGACCGGCCGGGTGACCTCGGTGGACCTGCGGGAGATGGGGTTCTCCGGTGTGCTCGACCTCGGCACCGGCGGCGACTTCGGCCTCGCGCTGGGCGAGGAGACCGCGGTGGTCATCGACCGCGCCAGCGGTGAGGTCAAGGCGGTGGACCCCGCGACCCTCCAGCCCACCGGGCCCTCCCTGAGGATCCCGGCCCCGCTGGTCGGCGGGGCCTTCGACGACTCCGACACCCTCTGGCTGGGGGTGCCCACCCAGGGCACGGTCGTCGGTGTCCGGGTCGAGGGCGAGGAGGCCGTCATCACGCAGACCGCGTCGGTGGCCGACCCCGGCGCCGACATCGCCGTCACGGTCCTCGACGACGGCGTGCTCGCGGTCGACCGGAGCGGCGACCGCATGGTCGCCGTCCGCAACGGCGGCGAGTCCCGGACCATCACCTCCCCCGTCCCGCTGGAGGGCGCCGAGGTACCGCCGCGCACCCGGGGCGACCTGGCCGCCGTGACGCTGCCCGGGTCCGGCGAGGTCGTCACCGTGTCCGACCCCACCGGTTCGGCGGGCGTGGACCGCTTCTCCACCGGCCGTGAGGGCGGCGGCACCGCCGTCCCCTACGAGGGCCGCTTCTACGTGCCCTTCCCCGAGGACGGCACGGTGCGCGTCTTCGACCCCGCCGGGGACGAGCTCAACCCCATCACCCTGCCCGGCGCCGAGGGACCGCTGGAACTGGAGACGCGCGAGGGCAACCTGTACATCAACTCGCCCGATACCGGGGTGGCGGCGGTCGTCGACCCCGGGGGCCAGGCCACCGTCATCGACAAGACCGCCCCGCCGCCCGGCCCCGGCGAGACCGACGAGGACGATCCCGCTCCCGGGGAACCGGACGCGGGCGACACCACCGCGCCCGAACCCGGCGACGTTCCCGTGCCCGACGCGGGTGGCCCCGAGCCCGGTGACACCACCGCCCCGGAGCCCGGCGGCACCGACGGCGGCACCGCCCCCGAGACCCCGGTCGTGGAGAACCCCCGGGACGGCGAGGAGGAAGAGGACGAGGGCACGGCGCCGGGCGCGCCGACACCCGTCTCCTTCACCGCCGGGGACGGCTCCGTCACGCTGTCCTGGCCGGAGGCCTACTCCCCGGACTCCCCCGTGGAGACCTACGACATCACGTGGCAGGGCGGCAGCACGACCGTCGACGGCTCGGAGCTGGAGGCCACGATCACCGGACTGGAGAACGGCACCTCCTACCGCTTCCGGGTGCGGGCCTCCAACGCCTTCGGCACCGGTCCCGCCGCGCAGACCGAGGAGGTCACTCCCAGCCCCCGGGCTCCCGGCGCGCCGAGCGGCGTCACCGTCGCCGCGGCGGGAAGCGACAGCGTGACCGTGTCCTGGGAGGCCGCCCAGGGGGCCGCGGACTACCTCGTCTCCGCCTCCTCCGACTCCGGTCCGGTGAGCGACCGCACGTCCACGGGCACGTCGGTGGAGGTCGCCGGGCTGGCGCCGGGCGGCACCTACACCTTCACCGTGACGGCGCGCGGCACGGGGGGCGTCAGCGGCGAGTCCGCCACGAGCGCCCCGTTCACCATGCCCACCCAGGAGATCGGAGCGCCCGCCAGCGTCTCCTTCAGCGCTTCCGGGGACACGGTGACGGTCACCTGGTCGCAGGTGGAGGGGGCGACCCAGTACACCGTCACGCCGCACGGCGACGGCTCCAGGTCGCTGAGCGAGGTGAGCACGCCCGGCACCGCGGCCGGGGGCGGACAGCTCTCCTACACCTACCAGCCGCGCGGCTCGGGGCGCTGCTACTCCTTCACCGTGCTGGCGGCGTCCGAGAGCGCCACCGCCGACAGCGGCACGACCAGTACCGCCAGCTGCTCACGGGAGTTCAGATGACGCCGACGTCCAGGCCGGGAACCGGAGAGCACACGGAGGAGGAGCCCGTGCCGAGGAAGAGCTGGAAGCGCAGGTGCGGGACAGCGGCGGCGGCACTGGCCACGGTGGCGTCGATCCTCGTCCTGTCCTCGGCCACCACCGCGCAGGGGGCGGACCCCGCCCAGGTGTGCAACGCCAGCCATCCCGAGGGCAACGGGGTCTACAGCGAACCCGTCAACCAGGCGGCGATCCCGAACGGTATGGGAACCGTCTACCTGTACTACGAGGGCACCACCGGGTACAACTGCGCCGTGACCGTCGGCACGGCCGGGACCATGTACATGGACGTCGGCCTCCGGCAGTCCGGCAGCGGCGGGGGGACCTGGGACTCGGGAACCTTCGACCAGTACGCCGGTCCCGTCTACGTCCACGCGCCGGGGATCTGCGTGGACACCACGGGGGCCGTGGGCGACCAGTCGGCCACCCTGACCGGCACCAACTGCGGTTCCTGAACCACCGGAACGTGTCGGCTGTCCGCCGCCGCGCCCCCGGAGCGGTTCACCCGCCGCTTCGGTCTGTGCACGCCTCCTCGGAGTAGGCGACCTCGTCCACGGTGACCACCGCGATGACGGTGAAGCAGTACTCCTCGTCGGCGTCGAGCCCGCTCACCTCGGCCCGGGTCCCGCCGGGCCCCACGTCGGCGAGGGGGGCGTAGACGGTACCGACGGGGCCGCCGACGACGTGGTGGGCGACCGCGCCGCCGCTGTTGTCCGTCCAGGTCAGCAGCACCGTGTCGCCGGAGTCCTCCAGTCGGACGTCGGTGGGCGCGGCCTCCTCGTTGACGGCGGCGGGCGGCGCGGGCGGTTCGTCCTCCTGTCCCCGGGCCGACTCCGGACCGGCCTGGGACTCCTCCGCGCCCGCGTAACCGGCCTGTTCCCGGCCTCCGCCCCCCGGCGGAAGCAGGACGACCGCCGCGCCGACCAGTACTGCGGCGACGACCAGGGCCGAGGCCGCCACGGCGGCGATGACGAGCGGTCTCCTCCGGCCGGGCCGCGCGGGCTGCGCCCAGGTCTGTCCGGGCGCCGCGGACCGCTGTGGAGTCGGGAGGGCATAGGGGTCGGCCGCCGGGGGACGGGGCGCGGATGCGGGGGGTTCGGTGGGGGCGGAAGGCACGCCGAAGGCGGGGGGCTCGGCGGCGGGAACGGGGGGAGCCGCGGGGGCGGCCACCTGGCGCGGTGGAGGACCGGACCAGGCGTCCAGCCCGGCCCAGGGGTCCTCGGGCCGTTCCGCCACGGGCGGGCCGTCGGACGTTCCGGCGTGCGGGTCCGAGGTTCCGGGCCGCTCGCCCCCGGGGGATTCCGGTTCGTCGCCCGCCGCCTGGATCCACTGTGCGAGCCCCGGTTCGCGCGGGCCGTCCGCCAGCGGTGCGGCCGCCGGCGCCTCCTCCGGGCGCTCCGGTTCCCCGGCGTCCCAGCGCACGGGTGTCGCCCTGTCAGCCTCGGGCTCGGCACCCCGGCCAGCCGGGTCCTCCTCCCACCACGCGTCCGCGGTGTCGTCATCCAGCGGCTCCGGGTCCTGTCGCCGCCACGTGTCAGCGGCGCCGTCCGCCCGGTCCTCATCCGACGCCGGGTACCGCTCCGACCACCCATCAACGACGCCTTGGCCCACCGGGGGCTCCCCCGGCTCCGGGGCCTGCCCCCACCACGCGTCCGAGGAGCCGTCGTCCGCCGAGTCCTCTCCCCACGTCGGGGCCTGCCCCCACCACTCGTCCGAGGTACCGTCATCCGCCGGGGTCTCCCCCGTCCCCGGACCACTCCCCCACCACGGGTCCGCGTGCTCGGAGGCCTCCTCACCGGCCTCCCCACCGGCCGCCGCGTGTCCGGGCAGCGGTGCGGCCCCCTCCTCCGGGGGAAGCGCCCCGGACTCCGTGCGGACGTCCTCCTCCGCCGCGCCGGGGACGCCCGCCGCCGGAGCGGCCAGCGCCTCGGCGAACTCGGCCGCGCTCGGGAAGCGCTCGGACGGGTCCTTGGCCAGCGCCCGGTCGAGGGCGGCCCGCAGCGCCGCGGGCAGGTCGGCGCGCGGCGACCCCGGAGGCCGAGCACCGAGCACTCGCTCCCGGTGGTCGAAGGGATCGGCGATCCCCCGCTGCCCGTCGCTGAACGGCGGGTGTCCGGACAGCAGCGTCCACAGCGTCGCGGCCAGCCGGTAGACGTCGGAGGCCTCCGAGGGCCGCTCGCCCCGCAGCGCCTCCGGGGGTGCGTACGCCAGGGCACCCGGGTCCAGCCCGACAGCAGGCGGGACGGCACCCGTGGGCAGGACCGCGCCCGCGTCGGCGAGCACGACCTCCTCCCCCGACAGCAGCAGGTTCGCCGGTTCCACCCCGTGGTGCAGCAGGCCCCGGCCGTGGACCGCCTCCAGCGCCCCGGCCACGGCCAGGCCCGCCCCCACCACCTCCTCCACCGGCAGCGGACGGTGCAGGCGCAGGCGGGCCGCGTAGTCCCCGCCGGCACAGTGGTCCATGGCGACGAAGGGCCGCCCCGAGGAGGTGCGCCCGTGGCCGAGCACCGGCACCACGCCCGGGAACCCGGCGATCTCACACAGCCGTTCGACCTCGGCCCCACCGTCCGCGCCGCGCATCACCTTCACCACGGCGGGACCGCCGTCCGCGTCCCGCAGCGCCCGGTAGACGGTCGAGTCCGCCCCGCGGTGCAGAACCTCCAGGGAGTGGAAGCCCGCGACCAGGCTGCCGTTTCCCATCTCACTCACCGGTGTCCTCTCCTCTCACTGCCGCGCCCCGGCGGATCACCGCTCCCGCCACAGCAGCGGACGGGGGTCGAACCACCAGGTGAGCCTCCTGGTACGGGACCTGCTGAGACGCAGCGCGCGCAGCTGGCGGCGCACGCCCTCGGCGATGGAGGCCGCCTGCTCCCCGGTGACGCCCGGCCCCGCGGCGAACCCGATCCCGTTGACCGTGCGGCCCAGCCTGCCCAGGTCCACGTGGGCCCAGGCCTGGGCGGTCTCGGGCAGCAGGCTCCGGGCGAGCGCGACGGTGTCGCTGACCGTGTGCCCCGGCGGCGGCTCCGACGCGCACAGGCGCAGGCCGTCGCGCAGCTCGTGCCACGCGCCCAGGACGCGGCGCTCGGGCGTGCCCGCGCGCAGCCGCCGCCCGCTGCGGGCCAGGCGCAGCGCGGGGACGGCGAGCACGGCGGCGAGCAGACCGCCCGCGATAGCGGGCACCCCCCACACCGGAAACCGCTCCGGCTCGCGCCGGGGCGCGGCGACGTCGTGGGCGTCGTCCTCGGGCAGGACCTGGTCCTGCGCGGACTCGGCTCCCTCCGGGGTCCGCTCGCTCCGCGCCGCCTCGCTCGCGTCGTCCCCGCCCTCCTCGCCGGGGGTGACGGCGAACGGCACCCATCCGACGCCGTCGAAGTACACCTCTCCCCAGGCCACGGCGTCGCCCGTGTGGACGGTGCGGGTACCGCCGGCCTCCTCCGTGCCCGCCCCGAAGCCGACGGCGACGCGGCTGGGCAGTCCGGCCGCGCGGGCCAGCATGGCGAAGGCGCTCGCGAACTGCTCGGAGGTGCCTCCGCCCCCCTCCTCCCCGGGCGGGGCGAGGACCGCGGCGACGTTGGCGTAGCCGTGGCCGCCGGGGGTCTCGGGGTCGAACCGGTGCGACCGCCTCAGGTACTCCGCCAGGGCGCGGGCGCGCTGGTACGGGGAGCCCTCGCTGGCGACCGCGGCGACGACGTCGTTGAGCACGGACGGCGCCCCGGCGGGCAGTTCGCGGTAGCGGTCGAAGATCTCGTCCGCGGGCGTGGAGGCCCCGGCCAGCTCGTCCGGCCGCCAGTCGGCGACGTCGCCGGTGACCTGGTACCGGGTGCCCGCGACGGCGCCGTCCATGCTCACCACGGTTCCCGAGAACGCGCTGTAGCCCGGGGAGGGCAGGCCGATCCGCCGGGGGGCGCCGACGACCGGGGCCCAGCTGCCCGGAAGGTCCTCCCCGACGGTGATCTCGGCGCTGACCCCGGTGGCGTGGGGCAGGGGCGGCACGGGCTCGGGAAGCTCCTGCCCCGCCGCCCGGTAGCCGCCCTCGGGCAGCCAGGTGGTGCCGGTGAAGTCGGAGAGGGTGACCCAGCGCAGGCTGACGGGTTCGTCGGCGGCGACGGTGAGCAGCGGCTCGTCGGGGTCGGCGGCCCAGCCGGACAGGTGGACGAGCGGGTTGAGCGCCGCCTGGGGGTCCATGGGCGGGCTCACGGCCGTGCGCGGGTCGCCCGGCTCCGCGTCCCATCCGGCGAGCAGGACGGGCCCGCCGTACACGGTGGCCGTGGCGGTCAGCACGGCGATGACCCCGGTCACCAGTGCCCGGCGCGGTCTTCCCGGCGGGGTGCCGCCGGAGCTTTCGACCTCGACGCTCAGCGCCGTCCGGTCCGCCGGGGCGCCGCGGTCCGCCTCCTCCCGGGACGCGGACATGAGGATGACCGCGGACACCGTGAGCAGTCCGATGGCGGGGAAGCCGGGCGGGGCGACGGGGCCGTTGAGCACGACAGCGCCGACGAGCAGCAGCAGCCCCGGCAGCAGGGCGAGCGCCCGGCGGCGTCCGCGCCAGGCCAGCGCGGAGGCGGCGCCGGTCAGCCAGGTGGCCAGTACCGGCAGGGCGAGGGTGTCCGCGTTCAGCGGGGTCGGCGCGGTGCTGGTGAGGATCCGCGCCCCCGAGTGCAGGACCGCCTCCACGGTGGAACCGAGCACCCCGGTCCCCTCGCCGGGCACCCACACCGAGCACGCCGCCACCACAGCCAGCGGGAGCGGCAGCCCGGCCAGGACGGTGCGGAGCGCGCTCGTCCGGCGCCGCAGCAGCAGGGTCACCACGACGCTGAGCAGGGCGCAGGCGGGCAGCAGGACGTGGACCGGGGCGGGGTCGGCGTATCCGGGGGCGACGGCGACACCGCCCGCGGCGGCGGCCATGACCAGCCCCGCGGCAACGGGGATGCCCTCCGGGGGCGGGTCCGGCGGCGCGGGAGCGACCGGAGCCTCCTCGGCGCGGGGTGGCGGTGTCAGCGTGACCACGGCGCCTCGTTCCATCGGTCGGCGAACCCGGCGGCGTCACCGGCGGTGAGCAGGGTGACGTCCGGGGGCGCGGTCGGGTGCTCCTCCGATCCGACGACGACGGCGATCAGGCCCGCGTAGCGGTCGCCGAGCCGCCCGAACGACCGCAGGTCCTCGGCGGTGAGCGCGCCGCTGACCAGGACCGCGGTGTCACCAGCGGGACGGGTGCGGGCCAGGAGCAGGGCGCGGTGCAGGTCTGCCCCCGGAGTGCTCCGGGCCTCGGAGAGCAGGTCGAGCAGCGGGGGCAGGCCGCCCGTGCTCTCCCTGCCCCTGCCGCTGGCCAGGCGCAGTTCGCAGTGCAGGGACGAGCGGACGGCGGTGGCCGCGATGGAGGCCGCCGCGCCGGCCACCTCGTCCAGGCGGGCCTCGCCGCCGGGTGTGGGGCGGTCGTCGACGATGACGCAGATCCGGGTCTGGGAGGTGTCGATGTACTCGCGCACGACGAGCCTGTCCAGCCGCGCGGAGCTGCGCCAGTGGACGTGGCGCAGGTCGTCGCCGGGCACGTAGTCGCGCAGGGTGTGGAAGGTCAGGGTGCCCGCGGGCGCGCCGTCCGCCGCGCCGTCGGGGTCGGCCACCCGGCCGATCGGTACGGCGCGCAGGTGCTCCCAGCGGGGGTGCACCCAGACCCGTTCGGTACCGCCGTGGTCGCGGTGCAGCGAGGCCAGTCCCAGCGGGTCGGAGCGCCCGGCCCGCAGGGGACCCAGCTCGACCACCCCGCGGCGCAGGGCCCCGATCCGGTAGCCGGAGCCGCCGGTGGCGCGTGCGGCCAGGGGGCGCAGCGGCACCGCGCGCTCGCCGTCGGAGCCGAGGACGCGCTCACTGACCTGCACGGAGCGCCGTCCGGTGTTGCTCGCCTCGACCCGCACGCGCACGGTGGCGCCGGGGGAGGTCCGGGTGGTGGAGGCCGAGCGCTGGACGCGCACCCCGGCGGGGCGCCCCACCAGCAGCACCGCCACGGCGACCACGGTCACGGCGACACCGCCGAGCAGCGCGATCTCCTGGTACTGGGACAGGACGCCGACCGCGAGCAGGAGCACGCCCGAGCCGGCGACCAGCCATCCCCGTGTCGTTGGCATCAGCGGCTCGCCGGGGCTCCCGGGTGGCGCGGCGGCGGCGCCGGGGTCTCCTTCAGGATCTCCTCCAGCACGTCGGCTCCGCCGCGCCCGCCGACCGAGGCCTCCGGGGACAGCACCAGGCGGTGCGCCCACACCGGCCGGGCCAGGAGTTTGACGTCCTCGGGCTCGACGAAGGGGCGGCCCGAGGTGAGCGCGAGCATCCTCATCGCCCGCACCATGGCCACCGTCGAGCGGGTGGACAGGCCCACGCCCAGCGCCGGGTGGTCGCGGGTGGCGTGGGCGATGCGCAGGACGTACTCGTAGACCGAGTCCTGGACGTGCACCCGCTCGGCGGCCCGCCGCATCCGGTCCATCTGCTCGGCGCCGGTGCTGGGCCGCAGGTCCTCGGGCGAGACGAGCCGGTCGCCGCGGATGATGGCGAGTTCGCTGGCGGGGTCGGCGTAGCCCAGGGAGAGCCGCATCAGGAACCGGTCCATCTGCGCCTCGGGCAGCCGGTAGGTGCCCGACATCTCCACCGGGTTCTGGGTCGCCACGACCAGGAACGGCGAGGGCACCTGGTGGCCCGCGCCGTCCACGGTGACCGTGCGCTCCTCCATGACCTCCAGCAGGGCCGCCTGGGTCTTGGGCGAGGCCCGGTTGATCTCGTCGGCGATGACGACGTTGGCGAAGACCGGGCCCGGGTGGAACTCGAACTCCCGCGTGGCCTGGTTGAAGACCGTGACGCCGGTGACGTCGGAGGGCAGCAGGTCGGGGGTGAACTGGATCCGCCGCCAGTCGCCGTCCAGGCTGGCGGCCATGGCGCGGGCGAGCGTGGTCTTGCCGGTGCCGGGGACGTCCTCCAGCAGGATGTGGCCCCGGGCGAGCATGGCGACCAGGGCCAGGCGTACGACCTCGGCCTTGCCGAGGACGGCCGACCCGACGGAGGCCGCGATCCCGTCGAACTCGTCCGCGAGGACCACCGCTTCGTCCGCCGTCACCGGTGCGGGCGGACCGGAAAGGGCATGGGTGTTCACAGAGAGGGCGTCTTTCCGCGTGGGGTGGTGGGGGTGGAGCTGCGCCGTCGTCGCCGACGGGCGGGAAGGGGGATCGGCGGGAGCGCGCGGGGCAGGCGCTCACCGGTGCGAAGATACCGTGGCCGCGGCGGGGCCGCGCGCGGGCACCGACGGGACGGGCCGCTCCCGGGGAAGCGGCGCGAGGCTCGGGCCTCAGGCGGTCCCGGCGGCCATCTGTCTCTGCTCCATCCTCGCGATGAGGCCGCTGGAGCCCGTGGACTGCGCGGCACCGCCGCCCGCCACGGACGCCGCCAGCCCCGCGACCAGGCTGAGGTTGCCGCCGAACGCCGCCGGTGCCGCCGCGGCGATCGCCCCGGCCGCGCCGAGGACCGTGTTCCCGATGCCCGAGAGTCCCTTGAGACCGGCCCTGGCGCCGAGCTTGAGGCCGCCCAGGAGCATCCCCTTGCCCAGGCCCTTCCAGCCGCCCTTCGACGCGAGCCAGGCGCCCCCGCGTTGGCCGATGAAGGTCAGGGCTCTGCGCCCGGCTGTGCGGAGGGCGGCACCTCCGAAGACGGCGAGGAGTGGAGCGGCCATGATGGGCCATCCTTTCGGTTCGTGTGCGGTGTACGGGGGCGGGCGGTCACGCCATCATGCTGCCGCCGTCGGACGACCCGGGCGAGATCCGGATGGCCCCCACGAAGACCGTCCGGTAGTGCTCGGTCTCGATCGACACCTCGGTGATGGTCTTGCCCGGCGCCGGTGCGTGGATCATCATGCCGCCGCCGGTGTACATCCCCATGTGGGACGGGGACTGCCCGGAGTAGTGGAAGTAGAGCAGATCGCCCGCCTGCAGCTCGCCGACGTCGAGGACGCCGTCGGCCACCACTCCGACCTGCGCGCCGTCCCAGGTGGCGGCGGGCTCTCCGTCCTGCCACTGGGCGAAGGTGGTCCGGGGGATCGCGACGCCCGCGGAGTTCCAGGCTGCCATGACCAGGCCCGAGCAGTCATAGGCGTCGGGACCCGTGGCGGCCCACACGTAGGGTTTGCCTATCTGGTCCCTGGCGAACTGCACCGCGCTCCGGTGCCTGTCGCTGACGTCGCCCAGGAACGCGGCCCGGGAGGCGCCGCCCCCCTGCTCCTCGCAGTCCCGGCCGCCGCCGAAGGACGCGGTCTGGATGTTGAGGGAGGGCGAGGTCGGGGCGATGCCGGAACCCCGGTAGTACTCGGCCACCTCCAGGACCTGCGCGACGTACCACCTGGCGGGGTTGTGCCTGTAGACCGTGCACTCGATGGGGTCCAGGTCCCCCCGTCCGCTCCCGCAGACGGAGGCGACCCCGTTCTCCCGGGCCTGCTGGGCGTAGTAGGCGAGCCGGAAGGCACCCGAGGTGATGTTGTCCCACGGGTCCCAGACGTTGACCATCCCGTCGCCGTTGCCGTCGATGCCGAAGTAACGCGGGTTGGCGGGCATCTCGCCGACGTCGTAGTGCCAGCGGCGGTCCGCGACCGGTTCCTTCGGCTTGCCTCCCCACGCGTTGCCCGCACTGCCGAGCCGGCCGCCGACCTGCCCCGTCCGCGGGTCCTGCACACCGAACTGGACGATCCCGGCCGCGCCGTAGGGGTTGCGCTCGCCCTCGTTCAGGCCGGAGTGCCAGTTCGGGTCCGTGGAGACGTAGGCGCCGTTCTGGGTCTCGATCGCGCCGACCGCGGCGAGGAGCTCCCAGGGCAGGCCGTAGGCCTCGGCTGCGGTGCGGTGCGCCCGCAGGACGTTCTCGGGTACGTCCACCCGGACGGTCTTGGTGGAGGAGCCCTGTTCGCCGTGGGAGCTGATGGTGATCGTCTCGCGCGACGACGACGCGGACGCCTGGATCACACCCGCCGACGATTCCGGTCCGCCGAAGCCGCTCGCCGTGGCGCCGCCGACCGGGCCGCACATGGTGGAGGCGTAGGCGATGCCGCCCATGACCGCGAGCGCCGTGACGCCCCCGCCCACGCGCGCGGTCCCGCTCGCGGCTCCCCGGTCGCCGTCGCGCCCGCGCCGGGGCAGGAGGAGGCCGCGTACCCGCGCCCGCAGGCGCGCCGCGGCGTCGCGGACGGAGGGGACGCGGCTCATCCGCCCTCCCCGACGTTTCCGAGGGCCGCGCCCTGGAAGGCGTAGACGGCCCAGCCCCCGCCCTCGGGCACCACGGTGACGGCGTACGCCACGGGCTCGTTCCCCCCGTCGTCCCCGGTGTCGGTCAGGAAGCGCGCCTCCACCTCGTAGATGACCGACCCGGTGCCGACGTTGCGTATCCCCGTGACCGTCGCCGACGCGCTGGTCGGCTGGGGGTTGCGCGCGTACGCGCTGTTCGGGGCGCCCAGGACGAGGTCCTCCACGGTGCCGAAGAACTCCTCCGAGATCATCGGGGAGAGGCGGTCGAGGCGCTCGTCCCCGCTCTCGTCGGGGACTACCTCGCTGTAGGCCGCGACGAAGTCCCGCGCGGTCTCGGCGCCGCTCCGCAACTGCCCCTCCGAGTACGGCATCAGGGACATGACGTCGCCTACGCCTCCGGCACCGGCCGCGGACGGCTCCCCGTTCCCGTCCGGTGAGGAGGGTGGAGGGGCCTCCCCGCCGCCCGACCCCGGGAGGAGTTGGAACCCGAGGAACAGGAGGGCGACGACCAGGCCTCCCACGATCACGAACACGATCGTCTTCTCCCGCGAACCGCCGGCGAAGTCGCTCATGAAGGACCCGCTGTTCTGATCATGGGCACCCACTAGCAGGGAACGTGGACAGGAATCACCCATCCATACCCGCAGGAATATCGGCGGCGCAATAGGGGCGGGAAAAACATGAAAACCACGAAGAGTAACAATTGATAACGTTTCGGAGAACCATCCGCGGAGGCCGGGCCCACAAAAGCCGAAGGTCCCGAATGGAGACCGGAGCACCGAACAGCCATTGAGCACGAGTTATGACTCAGAAGAGCCGAACGGTTCTTCTGGGTCAGCGAGAACATCAAGGGTTTATTCGCTTTTCAGATTCCCCTCGGGCCACAAGATGACTCAAAGTAGTCAACATGGGGGCGGTCACCTGGTCGGATTCGGCGCGGCACGGTATATATAGCCTGCTGTTCGACCCCCGCCCCGGCCAGGCAGCGCCACCGTTCCCCCCGCGTGTTCGCGGCTTCCCCACGGCGCGCGGAAAGGCCCCGGGCGCCCGGCGGGCGGGGAGCACGGGAGCCGGCTCCGGGGGCCCGGCCGTGCGCGACGCCCGACCCCGGAAGCGGTGGGGGACCAGGAACCGCGCGGTTCCCCGGAGGGAACCGGCGCTCTCACGACGCGGACGAGGGGAAGCGATGAGGAGGCGACGGACCGACACGGACGGCGGGCACGGCCCGTCGGCCGGGGCGCCGCCGGACGGGGCGCCGCCGGACGGGGCGCTACCGGACTGGGCCAGGGAGATGGTCGTGCTCGGCTGCCACGGAGGCGCGGGCACCACCACGCTCCGGGTGCTGCTGGACACGCCCTGGGACCTGGGCGCCTACTCGTCCGACAGGGGCGCGATCGGTGCCTTCGGCCGCCCCCTGGTCCTCGTCTGCGGCAACAGCGTCGCCTCGACGGCACGGGCCGCGGAGGTCATCGACGTCCTGGAGCACAACGGCCTGCGCGCGGCGGCCCTGGTGGCGGTGGCGGACGGCGCCGGACCCGAACCCCCCGAGTCCTCGGCGCGGCTGCGCCTGGTGCGGGACCGGGTCGGACGACTGGTCCGGTTCCCCTTCGTCCCGGGTCTGCGCTACGTGGACGCCGTGGACGCGGGCCGGGTGAGACTGCCCAAGAGGGCGCAACGGACTCTGGACGAGATCAGGAACGCGTGCCACAGCGCGGCGAGCGAGACCCTGGCGCGCCAGGCCTCAGGGTGAGGAGAACTGATACGCATGGACGGATTTCTGTACGCCGCGAGCGACCTGGTCGGCCACATGGCCGTCCTCCCCATGAACAGCTTCGACTGGTCGAACAACCCGGAGCTTCCGGGCTTCAACGGCAGCGCCAACCCCATCCAGCAGATCATCAACTGGGGTCAGGGCATCATCGTCGTGATCGGCATCATCGGCATCCTCTTCGCCGCGGGCAAGATGGCGATCGGCAAGTTCGGCCGGTCCGACCTCGCCGCCGACGGCGTCGGCGGACTGGTCTGGACGATCATGGGCATCTCCCTGATGCTCGTCGCCATCCCGGTCATCCGGACGGTCGCCGACGTGGCGGGCGGATGACGCTCGCCGCGCTCCTGCCCTGGGCGGCGGACGCCGTCCAGCTGGGCGCGCTGCTCCCGGCCGAGGTGCGGTGGGACCCCGTCCCGCAGCTGCCCGAGTGGGGCCGGTGGAGCGGCCAGTCCGACGCGGACCCGATCGAACGGTTCCTCGGGCTGGCGCAGGGGGTGATCGTCGTCCTCGGGGTCATCGGCATCCTCTACTCCGCCGCGAAGATGGCGGTCGGGAAGCTGGGGCGGTCCGAGATCGCCGCGGACGGGGTCGGCGGCGTCGTGTGGACCATCATGGGGGTCTCCCTCATGCTGGTCGCCATTTCCGTCGTCACCACGCTGGCGGGGGTCTGAACGAACCGGAAGAGGTGGGCAGGGGGACATGGTGCCGTGGGAACGGGCGGGCGGGGCCGCGCAGGCCCCGCTGGCCCTGCAGAGCTTCGAGACCAGCGGGAACAACCTCCTCGGCTACGTCGCCGGTCTGGGCGTCATCCTGGGCGTCCTCGCGCTGATCATCATCGGCGGACGCATGATCCACGCCAACTTCACCGGCGATCCCTGGATCGCCGCGCGCGGTATGGCCGAACTCCCGTACGTCGTCCTGGCCGTCGTGCTGATCGCCGGGTCCGGAAGCCTGACCGCGATGCTCTTCGAGGGCTCCCTGCACCATCCCGAGGAGGACGTCTCCACCAGCATCCGGGCGCTGGTGGAGGAGCAGGCCGCCAACGAGCGCGAGGCCGCCGACTGCGCGGGCGCCCTCCAGTCCGGGAACGGCTCCTACCTCTGCCCCGACGACGACGGGTGGGAGGAGCTCGCCCACACCGTCCCGATCGGGTCCGACACCGATCCCCGGTGCACACGGGACGGAGCGGAGGACTGCTACGAATACTGCTTCGATCCGAGCTTCGGGGAGTTCGCCAACGCTTTCCGCGCGTCCCCCTGCACGCCGGATAACGATCATTTCGATCTCATGGAGTCCGCCGACTGGAGTTTCGCCCGCTACCACTGCCCCAACCTCCCCGCTTCGTGGTGGGACAGAAGCGAAGCCTGCGAGGACAATCCGGTGGAGAACGCGGGAGGCGTTCCCGACCACTACCCGGCGGATCTGCCTGAGGCCAAGATGCAGAGGTACTACGCCTGCACCGAATACCCCGGCTGGGTGCGCGGGAACCAGCGGGAGGAAAAGGTCGGCGAGAACTTCTGCCCGAGACGGTGAGCGGGCGTCATCGACACGAGTGACCGGAGTCGGTTCCAGAACCGGAGGAGGTGGAAGGAATGAACGGCGAAAAAGTCGACGGCTGGGTGACGGAGAGCCTCCAGGGGATCATCGAGCGCATGTTCGATCTCCTCATCTACAGCGGCGCGTCGAGCCCCGTCTACAACGCGGACCGCCGAGGAGAGGGACGCCTCAACCTCCAGATGGACCAGGGAGTCCTGCAGCTCCAGGACGTCTTCAACCCGCTGGTCCTGTTCCTGGCCACGCTGGGCATCCTGCTGGCGGCCATCCGCCTGCTGTGGACCCGGCGCCTCGACCCGATGCTGGACCTGATCCGCGGTCTGCTGACGGTCATCGTCGTCACCTTCGGCGGGCTCTTCCTCATCTACATCCTGCGGCAGTTCAGTTTCGGGCTCACCAACATGGTGCTCACCACCGGGACCTACGGGGACCAGAGCAGCTTCCTGGAGTCCGCGCAGAGCGTCTACCCGAGCATCATGCGCGTGGGCGTCGACGGCGCCGACCTGGGGTTCGCGGACAACGAGGTCGCCCGCGGGGCCGTGACCTCGCTGGTCGGACTCGCGGTGATCCTCGGGCTGATCGCGCAGATGATCGTCCTCGCCCTCCTGGAGGCGGTCACCTACCTCATCGCCTGTCTGCTGCCCCTGGCCGCGGCCAGCAGCATGATCCCGAACCTGAAGATCTTCCCGAAGGTCATCGGCTGGCTGTTCGCCTGCTTCCTGTACAAGCCCCTCCTCCTGATGATCTACCTGGTCGGTCTCGTCGTCCTCGCGAGCGCGGGCCCCGGCGGGGACGACCTGCTCAGGTACCTCACCGGAGCGGCGGTCATGCTCCTGGCCACCGGCGCGCTCCCCGTCCTCATGAAGCTCATGAGCTCGGGGAGCGTGTGGATGATGGCGCTGGCCGCGGGCGGCCTCAACTCCGTCACCGGCGGTGGCGGCGGCGGTGGCGGCGGCGGCGGGAACAACGGTGGCGGGAACACCGCCGGCTTCCAGAGCAGCGCGGGCTCCGCCGACAGCGGTACCGCCACCGCCCAGCAGGCGGCGGCCGGGGCCAACGAGCGCGCCGCGGGCCTGGCGCGCAACCTCGACGAGGGCGGGCCGCTCCCGGGCGGCGACGCGGTCCCGGTGGCGGCGGTGAGCGCGGCCGGCACCGGGTCGGGGGCCGCGGCCACGTCGGCCCTGGGAACGCAGACCGGGCAGCTCTCCGGCCTGGGCGGAACCGGAGCCGGAGGCACCGACGGGGCCGCGGACTCCGCCGGGGGCGCGGTCGGCGGCGCCGACGGCGGCACGGACGCGGCGGCCTCCGGGGCGACGGAGTCCGTGAGTTCGACGGTCAGCGGCTCGGAACAGTCCTACAGCCACACGACCGCGTCCGGAGCGGACGAGGTCTCCGTGGGCGGTTCGGCCTCCGGAGCCGACGCCGGAGGCGCCGACGCGCCGGGCGGCGCGGCCACGGCCCCGGACGGAGGCGGCCCGGCCGCCTTCGGGGGCGGGTCGGCGCCCGCCCCGGAGGGGGCGTCCGGAGCACAGTTCGCCGACGGAGCAGACGGAAGGATGGTCTAGGTGGTTCGCACGTACGGAGGATGGCGCCGCCGACGCAGCATCGGGCTGTTCGGGCTGGGGCTCAACGCCACCCTCGTCCTGCTGGGCGGCCTCGTCGTGCTGATGCTGTCCGGCATGTTCGCGCCCCGGTTGGCCCTCTACATCCTGCCCGTCATGACGGTGGCCTTCCTGCTCGCCGCCGTGCCGGTCCAGGGCGAGTCAGTGCTCAGCTTCCTGCTGACGCGTCTGCGGTGGTGGTGGGCCAAGGTCCTCGGGCACACCCGCTACCGGGCCGGTGTGATGGTCGAGCACCCGCGGGCCTTCCAGCTGCCGGGGGTCCTGGCGCCCGTCACCCTGCTCTCCTGCGAGGACGGCAGGGGCGGCCGGTTCGGCCTGGCCTGGAACCGGCGGCTCGGGCACATGACCGCGACCGTCCTGGTCTCGTCCAACTCCGTGTGGCTGGCGGAGCCCTCCGACGTCGACACGTGGGTGGCCAACTGGCACCAGTGGCTGGCCTCGCTCGGTTACATGCCGTGGATCCAGTGGGTCACCGTGACCGTCGAGTCACGGCCCGCCCCCGGAAGCGCGCTGCGCGGCAGCGTCGAGGCCGACATCGACCCGCAGTCCCCCCCGGCCGCCCGGAGGATCATGCGCGACCTCGTGCTGAACGCCCCCTCGGTCAGCGCCCAGGTCGAGACCCGGATCAGCCTCACCTACGATCCGCGCAAGTTCCCTGTGGCGCCCAAGGACCGCATGCAGGCGGCGGTCGAGATCAGCGGCTACCTCAACCAGATCGAGACCAGCCTCGCCAGCACGGGCGTGTCGGTCCTGGGCCGGGCCACCCCGGAACAGCTCGTCGCCATGGTGCGCACCGCCTACGACCCGACCGTGGTCAGCGACCTCAGTTCCGTGCTGAACGACAAGCCCCAGGACATCGGAACCGTCGACTGGACGGACGCCACGCCTGTCGAGGCCGAGGTGCACCACGACCGCTACACCCACGACAGCGGCACGAGCGTCTCGTGGATCTGGCAGGAGGCGCCGCGCACCCACGTCACCAGCACGGTGCTCGCCGAACTGCTCTCGCCCACCCGGTGGGTCAAGAGGACCACGCTGCTGTTCCGGCCCTGGCCCGCCGCGGCGGCCGCGCGCGCCCTGGAGCAGCAGAACGCCGCCGCCCAGTACAAGAGCGAGCTGTCCGCCCGCGTGCGCCACAGGGTGAGCGCGCGCGACCGCCAGGACGTGGCCTACGCCCAGCAGGCCGCCCAGGAGGAGACGCGCGGCGCGGGGCTGGTGCAGGTGAGCCTGTACACGACGGCGACCGTCGACGACGAGGAGCGGCTGAAGCAGGCGGTCGCGCACACCGAGTCGGCCGCCGAGACCTCGCGGATCCGGCTGCGCCGGGCCTGGGGCAGTCAGGACGTCGCGTTCGCCACGACCCTGCCCCTCGGGGTGTGTCCGCCGTTCCTCATTCAGCGCGGCATGGGTTAGGGAGAGGGAGCACCGATGGCGATCATCGACCGGCAGAGCCGCCGTGAGGAGCGCCGCCAGCAGCGGGCGGAGCGCCGACGCCTCAAGCAGAAGCGGGAGAGCCAGGAGCAGGCGAGGCGGCCGGACCGCTCCCGGGAGAGGGACCGGGAGGTCGTCGCCCCCCTGCTCGGCTGGCGGCACCGGGGAGGCGGTGCCTCGCCGAACATCCCCAACGCGGTCGAGTACCAGGCGACCACCGCCCAGGCGTGCGGGCTGTTCCCGTTCGTCACCAGCAGCAAGCCGCCGTCGGTCGGCACCCCGATCGGCCGCGACCTCCTCTCCGGGGAGGCGGTCTGCCTCGACCCGATGGCGTGGCTGAGGGCCGGGCTGATCACCAACCCCGGCTGCTTCGTGCTGGGGCAGCCGGGCACCGGCAAGTCCACGTTCGTCAAGCGGCTGGTCACCGGGGCGGTGGCCTTCGGCTCCCAGGCCATCATCCTGGGAGACACCAAACCCGACTACACCGAACTGATCCAGCACCTGGGCGGGCAGGTCATCCGCATCGGGCGCGGCCTGGACCGGATCAACCCGCTCGACGCCGGCCCGCTGGGGGCGGTCATGGACCGGCTGTCGCAGGTGGAGCGGGAGAAGCTGCGCTGGGAGGTGCGCTCCCGGCGCATCTCGCTGCTGATGGCCCTGTGCACCCTGGTCCGCGAGGGAAGGATCGGCAACTCCGAGGAGGTCGTCCTCGGCGCGGCGGTGGACCTGCTCGACGAGCGGCTCGCCGGTCGCCAGCCCACGGTCGTGGACGTGCTCAACGTGGTGGAGGAGGGACCGGACTCGCTGCGCTCGTTCGCCCGCGCCGACAGCAGGGACTCGTACGACAAGCGCGTGGACGACCTGGTCTTCACGCTCCGCCTGCTGTGCACCGGCTCCCTGGCTGGGGTCTTCGACGCCGAGACCACCAGGCCCCTCGACATGGAGGCGCCGGGGATCAGCGTCGACATCTCCCGGGTGGGAGCCGCCGGGGACAAGCTGCTGACCGCGGCGATGCTGTGCACGTGGAGCTACGGGTTCGGCATGGTGGACGCGGCGGCCGTGCTCTCCGACCTCGGCCTCATCCGGCGCCGCTCCTACATCGGGGTGATGGACGAGCTGTGGCGCGCCCTGCGCGGCGCCCCGGGCCTGGTGGAGTTCGCCGACTCCCTCACCCGGCTCAACAGGTCCAAGGGCATGTCCTCGGTCATGGTGACCCACTCCCTCAACGACCTGGAGGCCCTGGCCACCGAGGAGGACCGGGCCAAGGCGCGGGGCTTCGTGGACCGCTCCGCCATCACCGTCCTGGCCGGGCTGCCGCCGCGCGAACTCGCCTCGGTCAACCGGATCACCCCGATGACCGCCCCCGAGCAGGGGCTGGTGGCGTCGTGGTCGTCCCCGGACTCCTGGCAGCCCGGAGCTCGCCACCCCGGGCGCGGGAAGTACCTGATCAAGACGGGCGCGGAGCGCCTGGGGATCCCGGTGCAGATGACGCTCACCCGCGACGAACTCGTCCTGTACGACACCGACCAGGCGA
Organism: Nocardiopsis sp. LDBS0036; assembly: GCF_041228755.1. Classification (NCBI taxonomy): domain Bacteria; kingdom Bacillati; phylum Actinomycetota; class Actinomycetes; order Streptosporangiales; family Nocardiopsidaceae; genus Nocardiopsis; species Nocardiopsis sp. LDBS0036. The sequence continues at coordinate 4,638,430 of NZ_CP141103.1, read as the reverse complement.
TCCGGGGGGAGTGAGGCGGCCATGGCACGGCGCAGACCCACGTACCAGGTGCGCGGCGGAGCGGCGGCGGCCGGAGCCCCGCCGCTGCTCGTGCTGCTCGCCCTGTGGGGCCTGGTGGCCCTGTTCTTCCTCTTCTGGCTGTCGGCGCGGCTAGTGGCCGCCGTAACCGGGGGCGCGGTCGGCGAGTTCGGCCCGATGTGGGCGTACTCGCTGCTGGTCTGGGACACCGGGGCGACCTGGCCGGGCACGCCGAGCGCCCCGGTCGCCGTGGTGTTCTCCGTCCTGGCCGCGGCTGCGGTCAGCGCCCTCTGGTGGATCCTGGTCCGGGTCAGGAACGCGCTGTACGGACAGCCCGACGCGGTCGCCGCCCTGAACAGGAACAACGAGACGATCGCCGAGCTGGCCCGCCCCGAGGCCGCGCAGAAGGCGGTCCGGCTGCGCGGACGTTCGCTGCGCGGCATCAGGAGCGGGACGCTCGCCGACGCCGACGTCGGCCTGGTCATCGGCGACGTGCGGGGGTCGGGCAGACGCGACGGGCCCCGGCTGTTCGCGTCGTGGGAGGACACCGTCCTCGCCTACATGGCGCCCCGCGCGGGCAAGACCACGGCGATGGCCATCCCCTACGTCCTGGACGCGCCCGGTCCTGCGCTGGCCACCAGCAACAAGGCCGACGTCTGGTCGGCCACGGCGAAGATCCGGGAGCAGGCCACCGGCGACCGGGTCTGGCTGTTCGACCCCCAGCACATCACCCACCAGGAGCAGGACTTCTGGTGGAACCCGCTGGCCGGTGTGCGCAGCGTCGAGGACGCCTACCGGCTCGCCGGGCACTTCGTCCTCACCATCGACGACGACTCCAAGAAGGACATGTGGGGTCCGGCGGCCCGGGCTCTGCTCTCCCAGCTCATGCTCGCCGCGGCGCTCGGGGGCGAGTCCCTGGCCAGGGTCGGGGAGTGGCTGCACGACACCAAGCTGCCCCAGCCGGTGGACATCCTCTTCGAGCACGGGTTCACGGCCTACGCCGAGGCACTGCGCGAGACGCAGAACATCGTCGCCGAGACGCGTGACGGCATCTACACGACCGCACGCACCGCCGCCCGCTGTCTGGACGACCCCGAGATCATGGCGTGGGTGACCCCGCCGGACGGCTCGGCTTACCACGAGTTCGACCCGCGCTCCTTCGTCACCACCAAACAGACGCTCCATCTGCTCAGCAAGTCCCGCGCCGCCGCGGCCCCGCTCATCGCCGCCCTCACCGACGCGGTCTTCATCGCGGGAGAGGAGGCGTCGGAGGGGCAGGGCGGCAGGCTCGACCCGCCGCTGGTGGCCGTGCTGGACGAGGCCGCCAACATCTGCAAGATCGCGGACCTGCCCGACATGTACTCCCACCTGGGATCGCGCGGCATCGTCCCGGTCACCATCCTCCAGAGCTACCGGCAGGGGGTGCGGGTCTGGACCGAGAACGGCATGGAGGCCATGTGGTCCGCCGCCACGGTGAAGGTGTTCGGCGCCGGGCTCGACGACCACAAGATCGTGGACGCGCTGTCCAAGCTGATCGGCCAGCACGACATCTCCACCACGTCGTTCAGCTACGGCGAGGGCAAGGGCAACCACTCCGTCCAGCTCCGGCGCCAGGAGATCATGCAGGGCTCCGACATCCGCAGGATCGACAAGGGCGAGTGCCTGCTCTTCGCCACGGCCGCCCAGCCCACGATCCTGCGGATGCGCCCCTGGTACAGGACCGACAGGGCCAGGATCGTCTCCGCCGCGATCAAGGAGGCCGAGGAGCGGATCACCACCAGGGCCCGCGTGCGCTACGACGCGCCCCGCGGAAGGTGAACCACCACCGCGGACCCTCTCCCCGTACGACCCGACCCGCAAGGAGGACGACCATGGCCAGCCCCCCGGCCACCGCCGCGGCGCCCCCGGCTCCGCCCCCGCCGCAGGTGGGGAACGTGCCCGCGGAACCCGCCGCGCGCGCCGTCCCCGACGCCCACTCCCGGCGCTTCCTGTCCCCGGGCGGTCCCGGCGTGCCCGGGGCGCCGAGCGGGCAGGGCGACGTCGTCTCGGAGACGGTGGGCGGGCTCGTCTGGCTGGCCAGGACCGCGGGGCGGATCCAGGGCCTCCTGGCGCGCATGGCCCTCGGCCTCCTCGACTTCGCGGCGGCGCTGCTCAACCGGTGGGTGCTGCGTCCGCTCCGGCGGGCCGCGGGCCGTTCCCTGCGCGGGCGCCTCAGGCGGGGCCGCGTCCGGATCCGGACCAGGGTCAGGGCACGGCGGGCGAGGGCCGCACTCACCAAGGCGAAGGCGGGCCTGGCGCTGAGGACCGTCCGCGGCCGCGCCGCCGCCATGGTGCGCTCGGCGGAGCGGATGAGCGCGCTCATGACCCACCAGGCGGCGGTAAGGGCCGGGGCGGACGTGGCTGCGGCCCAGGCCAGGCGCGGCACGCGCGTCGCCCTGGCCCGGGAACGCGCCGACCGCGTGGTGGCCCAGGCGAGGCGGACAGGGGACGCCGGTGTCCGGCGGGCGAAGTGGCAGCGGGAGAGGCTGGTCAGGGACGCGGCCGGGAGGGGATCCGTCGCGGAGAGGGACGCGAGGAACCAGGGGGACGCCCTGGTCCGGCGGGCGGAGGACGCCCGCACCCGACGCGTGAGCAGGGCCAGGACCCGGACCGACCAGCACGTCGCCGACGCGGTGCGTGCGGGCGACGCGGACGTGCGGGCGACGGCCCTGGCGGGCGCGGCACGGATCACCGCCGTGGCACGGCAGGGCGACCTCCTGGTGCGGGCTGCCGGGGACCGTGCGGACCGCGCCGTCCGGGCGGCCGAGTCGGCGCACGACACCTACGTGGACCAGGTGGACCGGCGGGTGGAGGACCTGAGGGGACTCACCAGTAGGGACGTGCCGAGGAAGGACGCCCGTCAGCTCCTGAGGTGGAACGCGGCCAAGGGGACCGTCCAGCGGCGGCGGTTCAACGAGAGGATGGCCGCCGCCGACGGCCTCGTGAACCCGGCTGCGGTGGGCGCCCGGGCGGGCGGCGCACCGGGGACGGCCGCGGGCCCCGTCTCCCCCTCCGCCGCGCCGCCGACCGCACCGCGGACCGGACCCCCCGCCCTGCGCGGACCGCGGGGCTGGAGGAGCGCCTGGAACTCGCGGCGCCGGGGCGCCGCCACCGGCCCCGCCCCGTCCCACCTTCGGCGGGGCGGCCGGAGCACCCCCAAGGGCAGGGCCGCCACGTGAGCGCACAGAACACCTGGAGGAACCTATGAGCTCCAAGCGGGTGAAGGGCGGACTCACCGGCCAGAAGGCCGACGAGCGCAGCCGCAACCGCCAACGCCTCGCCGACCTCGTGCGGGCCTCGGGCGCGGAGTCCGGCGGTGGCGGCGGGGAGAGGGACATCACCGAGGCCCTGCTCCTGGCCGCGATGCACACGCCCTTCGGGCGCGGCGGCCTCAGCAACTCGGGGGACCTCTCCAGGGCCGCCCTCCACCACGCCCTGCGCAGGAGGAGCGGCCAGAGCAGGGCGGAGGGGTTCTTCGCCGAGGAGCACGTCGGGTACTCGCCCAACATCGCCGTGGCGGGCCTGGGCCTGGCGCGCCAGGCCGACCCGCGCGTGGTCTCCCAGGTCCTGGGAGTCGACGTCCAGCGGGTCCACGACCACCAGCGCGACCTGCGCGTCCAGGACGTGGACCGGGTCCTGCGCGCCGACTACCACACCGGGCGGATCGAGCGGGCGGCGCGCACCAGCATGCAGCTCCTGGACCCGGTCCCGGACACGCCCCCCGAGCACCGCTGGCGCCGGGGGCTCGACGAGAACCTCGACGTCAGCCGGATGAACGCCCGTGAACTGGCGCTGAACTGGCTGAGCGCGGCCAACTCCAACGAGCCGGGCGCGCGGGAGGCGCAGAAGAGGTTCTTCGGCGAGCTGGCCCAGAAGCACCCGCAGCTCGCGGAGTCCATCGAGCGGGGCATGGTGCGGGATCCCGGCTTCACCGGCCGGACCGACTCCGCGCGGATCGACGCCAACTCGGTCATGGCGGGCGCCTCCTGGCAGGCCGACGGCCGCCCCATGGAGACGATGGAGGAGTACTGGGCCAAGGCCGTGCCCTGGTTCAAGGACGACCGGGCCGACCTGAACAGACTCCGGGACACCGCCGAGTCGGTGTTCACCGCGTCCCTGGACGGCAGGGTCCCCGCCGCCGTCGGGAACGAGCTGGTCCGCAACGCGAGTGGGAACAGGGCCCTGCCCGGGTTCGCGCGGGACTACCGCGAGGGCAGGGAGCTGGCGGGTACGCGCGCCGACAGGGGCGGGGCCGAGGTGTTCGTCCAGGGGGAGGCCTTCCTCCACGCGCTCGACAAGGCGCGCGGCGCACCGCTGAACGAGGGGCCGCGCGACCGGGCCGGGGCGGTCGCCGCGGGCAACACGGCCAAGGCGGAGCTGCGCGCGCACGACGCCACGAGGGCCGCGGACCCGCGCCTGGTCCTGGGCGACTCCCGGCTCCCCGGGGACAGGGGGCAGCTGGACTCGGCCCTGACCGCGAACGGCCGGGCGGTCGTGCGTCCCCAGGAGCTGGGGCGGCACGAGCGGCAGGGGACCCGTGCGGGCAACGACCGGACCCGCCGGACCAGGCAGGACTGGGCGGACCGGAGGGCGCACGCCGCCGTCAACGACCCCGCCCGGCGGCTGCCGCGACAGCGCGGGGAGCAGCAGGCCGCGGTGAGGCGGCTGACGGCGCGGACGGCCCTGCGCCGCCAGGAGCGCAGTTCGATCAACACCACGCGCACCCGGACCGGCCGCGGCGCGTGACCGACCCGGGGCCACGCGCTCCCCGCACGCCCGCGACGGCCCCGGGGGCCCCACGACGACCACGAACGCGAAGAGGGACGACGCCGACCATGAGCACCCAACACGACAGGCAGGACGTGGACTCCCCGGAGGAGGAGTGGGGGGACCCCGCAGTGCGCGCGGCCCTCGCCACCGAGGCGCCCGACGTCAACGCGGCCGTCGCCGGAGTGGACGGCGGCGACCCGGAGGGGGCGGACGAACCGGCCCCGGAGCCGGTGTTCAAGAACGTCGAGGAGTTCGTGCGCCTGCGCTTCCTCCCGGTCTACATCCGCCCCGAGGGCGGCCAGTTCCGCTGGTGCAAGGAGTGGTGGCGCCACGCCGAGGCGGTCTCGCGCTTCCAGGCGCTGTGGCACGCCTGGGAGGTGCTGCGCTGGGAGGCGGGCACCGGGATGGCCGTCTGGTACCGCGACCACCTCGACTTCCAGATGGGCATCCTGCTCGGCGACAACGGCCCGTTCCGCGAGTGCACCTCGCGGCGCCACCAGGACCCGCGCCCGCTGCCCGCCGACCCCGCCCCGGACGGGTGGTTCGAGGACGAGTGGTGACCCCGCCCGGGGGTCCGTGACCGAATGCGGAGGGGGTTCGCCGGGGTGTCCCGCGGACCCCCTCCGCCGTGATCGGCCGGTGTTCGCCGGGGTGTCCCGCGGGCCCCTCCGCCGTGGTCGACCAGTGTTCACCCGGGCGTCACCGCACGGCTCCCGGCGGGCGCGGGGTCCGTACCCCCGCCCCGGTAGACAGGTCCTGCCCGCCGGGCGGCGCGGCGAGGCGGACCTGAAAGGCGCGCGGTTGGACCCCCTGCAAGTGGCGTTGACGATCGGCGGCGCCCTCATCGGCGCGAGCAGCCTCCTCGTCGCCTCGGTCGCGCTCGGCGCCCGCTGGGAGGGGCGCGGCGAGGCTGACCGCGAGCTCGCGGAGGCCAAGCGCTACGACCTGGCGGTGTCGCGGGACCCGCGCGTGGTCGAGGCCGCGGCGCTGCGGGCGACCCTGGACGCCTACCGTTCCGCGGACAGCGCCGTGCGCAAGGAGCTGGAGGGGGCCGAGCAGACGGTCAGGCGGTCCGAGAAGGAGGCCGTCGCCCGCGAGAAGCGGGTCCAGGCCCACTTCGAGAAGCTGGGTGACACGGAGCGGGCCGTGGACCGGCTGCTGCGGCTCAACCGGCCCGGGGGCGTGCGCGCGGCCCTGCGCGGCGCGCGCCGCGGCGCCGCGAGGCCGTTCCGGAGCTCGCCCGCGCCCGGCCCGAAGAGGGAGACGGGCAGGGGGGCGCGCACGTGACCGCCGCCGTGGTGATCGCGCTGGCCGCGGTCCTGCTCGCCGCCGCGCGCTGGGGGTTGAACCGCCGCCACACGGCCCAGGGGGTGTACCCGCCCGACGGCCTGACAGAGGACGCCCTGCTGGCGGACGCCGACCGGGCGCTGGAGCGTGCGAGGGACCTCGGCGCGTCCACGGGGCACCTGTGGGCGTGGCGCGACCTGCTGTCCGACACCGCCGCGCGGATGTCGGAGGCGACCGTGGAGGACGGGGCGCCGGAGCGCCTCGACGGGCTCCGGCGCGACCTCGACGCGGCTGAGGGGCGGATCCGGGCGGCTCTGGCCGACCTCGACCCGCCCCGTGCCGAGGGTCCGGCCCCGTCCGGAACGGACTCCGGGGGGAGGAGCCCGTGGAGTGGATGATCGCGGCCGGGGCGGTGCTGGGCTCCCTGCTCGTGACCGCCTCCCTCATGTTCCGCAGGAGCCTGGCGAAGGCGCGCCGGGGCGGTCGGGCCCACGTGGAGCACGTCAGGGCGGAGGCGGAGCGGATCCGCACCGCGGCCAACCAGCGCCTGCGCGAGGCCGAGACGGCGCTGCCGCGGCTGCGGGTGGAGGCCGAGGGCGCGAGGAGGGCCGGGACCCTGCACCGCGACGCCGAGGACCTGCTGACACGGCAGTCGGCGGCGAACGAGACGGCCCGGCGGGCGGCGCAGTCCTTCAACACCGCCCTCGACCGGCACCGGGAGCTGCTCCGCTCCCTCGGGGAGGCCGGGCTGCTCCGCGACACCGGCGAGGGGCCGACGATCGACACGGGACGCCTGCGCCCCGCGGCGCGGGAGACGGGCGCCTCGCTGGGGCGCCACCTCCAGGAACTGGAGTGGTACCGGGTCAACGGCCAGAAGGACGGGATCAGCGGTCCGCTGAACACCCCGGCGTTCACCGAGGAGCAGGCCGCGTCCCTCGGGGGGCGCCTGGACCGGGCGGGCCGCGTCGACGAGGAGCGGATCCGCGAGCTCACCCGGAAGGCGGCGTCCGGACACGACCTGCTCGCTCAGGCCCCGGGAAACCTGGCCGAGGCGGTGCGGGAGCGCAAGGGGCTGTCGCAGCGCATCGACGCCGCGAGGGTCCGCCGGACGGGCGGACGGGCCCCGGGCCGGAAGCTGTGAGACGTGGAGGAGGGAGCGGTCATGGGTGCTCTGGACACCGGTGACGTGGTCACGCTGCTGGCCGCCGTCGTGGCCGTGGCCGTCTGTGTCCGGGTCGGCGCGGAGTCGGTCCGGCGGGTTCGGGGCCACCGGTTCGACCACCCGTCGGCGCTGCTCGACATGGAGGGGCAGGAGGAGGAGCACGCGCTGCGGCGCGGTTTCCTGGAGCGCCGGTACGCGCTGGTGGAGACGGCCGGAGCACGGGTGCGCGGGAGCGTCCGCCCGGGAGCGCCCGGGGCGGCGGGCGACGGCCTCCCCGATCCGGTGCGGGTGGTCGACGACCTCGACCGGGACCTCGCCCGGCTGGACGCCGAGGAGGGACGGGCGGTCGAGCGGTCGCGCGCGGCCCTCGCAGAGCGCCGGGAGCGTGCGGGCCGGGCGCGGTCCACCGCGCGGCTGCTGGACCTCGTGTGCGCCGGGGCCGCCGTGCTCCTCGCGGGCGCGGCGGTGGGCACGGCGGTCGCGGCGGTGCTCTGAGCGGACCGGGTTCCTGCCCACCTTCCACCCGGGGAGGGGGTGCGGTGCCGGGTCGGCACCACACCCCCGGGAAGGGGGACCGGGGTCCGGGACGGTCAGACCCCGGCGGGGTTCCCCCTGAGGCGGTCCATGTCCTCCTGCTCCCAGCACTCCACGCCCGTGAGGTCGGGCATGAGGTCCTTGGTGAACAGCGGGTCCCTGCCCTGCTTGCGCTGGCCGACGAAGTCGCGCAGCAGTCGGCAGGCGGTCGGCGCGAGGAGGGCGAGCGCGGCGAGGTTGACCACGGCCATGACGCCCATCGTGACGTCGGCCAGGCTCCAGACCAGGCCGCCGGAGCCGATGGCTCCGAGGAAGGTCACCACGATGACCAGCACCCGGAAGGCGGTCGTGGCCTGGGGGCTCTTGGTCAGGTAGCCGATGTTGGCCTCGCCGTAGAAGGTGTTGCCGAGCACCGAGGTGAAGGCCACCAGCAGGATGATCAGCGTGAGCAGGTGCAGCGCCCAGGGGCCGAGGTTGGTTTCCAGGGCGTTCTGGGTCAGCGTCGGACCGGCCTCGGCGGTGTAGCTGGGGTTGGACAGCAGGATGACGAACGCCGTGGTCGAGCAGACGACGAGGGTGTCGAAGTACACGCCCAGGGTCTGCACGAGGCCCTGCTTGACGGGGTGGCTCACCGCGGCGCTGGCGGCGGCGTTGGGCGCCGAGCCCAGACCGGCCTCGTTGGAGAACATCCCGCGCCGCATCCCCTGCACGATCGCGGTGCCGATGCCGCCCGCGGCGATCTCGCGCAGACCGAAGGCGTGCGTGACGATGTCGACGACCATCGCGGGGATCTGGCCGATGTTCATCACGATGACGACCAGGCCCATGAGGATGTAGACGCCCGCCATGACGGGGACCAGCGCCGTGGCGGCCTGGGCGATGCGCCGGGCGCCGCCGAAGATGAGCACGGCGGTGCACACGGCCAGCACCGCGCCCACGGCGTAGGCGAGCCAGCCCGGCGCGGTCCCGGTGCCCGAGGCGGTGGAGACCGAGTTGGCGATCGCGGCGGAGATCGTGTTGCTCTGCACGCTCGTGAACACGAAGCCGAACGTGAAGGTGATGACGACGGCGAAGAGCACGCCCATCCAACGGGACTTGAGCCCGTACTGCATGTAGTAGGCGGGTCCGCCCCGGTAGCCGGCCTTGTCACGGATCTTGTAGAGCTGGGCCAGCGTCGACTCCACGAAGCTGGCGGCGCCGACGAGCAGCGCCATGGCCCACATCCAGAAGACCGCGCCGGGACCGCCGAGGGCGATCGCGGTGGCCACACCGGCGATGTTGCCGGTACCGATGCGCGCGGCGGCGGAGACGGCGAACGCCTGGAGGCCGGAGATCGGTTTCTTGCCGTCGGGAGCCAGCCCGGGTTCGCCCCGCATGGAGCGGAACATGTCGGGGATCAGGCGGAACTGCACGGCGCCGGAGCGCACGGTGAAGTACAGGCTCAGGATGAGGAGGAGGGGGATCAGCAGGTAGGCCCAGAACATGTCGTTGAGGGCGACGATCCCGGCTTGGATGGCGTCCACAGCGGGACTCTTCCCTTCGTCGTGGCGGAGACGGCGTTGTCTCGCTCCGCGACCGGTAGGTTGCCCGCTGTGGTCAGGGCGGGAATGATGGTGGGGTGTGCCGTTTCTCGTACGGCTCGGGTACACAGGGTGACGCTTCCGCCGAGGTCGTCGCCGGTCGGGATCACCCGGGCCCCGGGGTGTACGCGGGCCGTCGACTAGGTAACGGGAATACGGCCCGAACCGCAAGATCGTTTAGCCCGGAGCATGATCCGCGCCTCGCGGCGCCCCGCCCGGTCACGGCCGGGCGCGCCGGGCCGCGCTCCACGCCGACACACGGGGCGCGACCGCCGCCGAAAGCGCGTCGGGCAGGCGGTGAACTGCGGCTTCGCCCCCCGGGCGGCGCCCGCGGAGCAGTCCCGGCCGACGGCGGCGGTGCTCCCCCCGACTCTCCGCCACCGCAATTCCCTGTGACCCAGATCACCGGGAAAAACGCGCTCCAGTTTGTTCCCTCGCAGCTTTAGGCAATCATCTGAACACGTTCTGAATTTGCTATGTTATAAAAACGTGACATATTGCGTCCATGTTAACTAGTTCGCTACGCTCCCGGCGTGGTAAAACTTCGTATAGCTCTGGCCCAGACCAACCCGACTGTGGGTGATCTGGAAGGTAATTGCGACAGCGTCGTCGCTTACGCTCGTCAGGCGAGCGACGCTGGAGCCCATCTCGTCGTGTTTCCCGAGATGGTCGTCACGGGATACTCGGTCGAGGATCTCGCCCTGCGGGACGGTTTCGTTTCCGCGTCCACAAAAGCCACCCACAATCTCGCCGACCGCCTCGCCGCGGAAGGGCTCGGGCACCTGCCGGTGGTCGTCGGCTTCCTCAACCGGCGCGAGGGCCCGGGCCCCCGGTTCGGCCAGCCCTCGGGAGCCCCCCAGAACTCGCTCGCCGTGCTGTACCGGGGCCGGATCCGCCTCGTCTCGGCCAAGCACCACCTGCCCAACTACGGGGTCTTCGACGAGTTCCGGTACTTCGTCCCCGGTGACACGCTGCCGGTGCTGCGGCTGCACGGAGTCGACGTCGCCTTCGCCATCTGCGAGGACCTCTGGCAGGACGGGGGTCCCGTCACCGCCGCCGCCGACGCCGGCGTGGGGATGCTCGTCACCCTGAACGGCTCCCCCTACGAGCGGCACAAGGACGACGTTCGGCTCGCGCTGTGCCAGCGGCGCGCACGCGAGATCGGGGCCGCCATCGGCTACGTCAACATGACCGGCGGCCAGGACGACCTGGTCTTCGAGGGCGACTCCCTCGTCGTCGACGCCGACGGCGACCTCGTCTCCCGCGCCCCGCAGTTCGAGGAGGCGCTGCTGGTCACCGACCTGTCCCTGCCCCCGGCGGAGTCCCCGGAGGAGCCGGCGCGGGCGGACGGCTTCCGGGTCGTCCGGTACGCGGTCACGGACCGGCCCTCCCCTCCCCCCGGGACGCGCTCGCCGGTGCTGACCCCCCGCCGAGACCCCATGAGCGACCTCGGCGAGGTCTACACCGCCCTCGTCACGGGGGTCCGCGACCACGTGCGCAAGAACGGCTTCACGTCGGTCCTGGTGAGCGTCTCCGGAGGCGCCGACTCCGCGCTGACCGCCACGATCGCGGCCGACGCCGTGGGGGCGGAGAACGTGCACGCCCTGGTCATGCCCGCGCGCGACTCCACCGCCGCGGCGCTGGAGGACGCCGATGCGCTGATCAAGCGGCAGGGCCTCACCAACCGCGTCTACCCCGTGAACCACCTGCTCGACGCGCTGGAGTCCACGATCGCCGCCGCCGACGAGGGCGGCACGCGGAACCTGCTGGCACAGGCGCGGGGAGCGCTCCTCATGGCCCTGTCCCGCGAGGAGGGGCACCTGGTCCTGGCGACGGGCGACAAGAGCGAGCTGGCGACGGGGCTGTGCACCCACCACGGCGACGCCGTGGGGGCCTACGCCCCGCTCAAGGACTGCTGGAAGACCCTGGTGTGGGAGCTGGCCCGCTGGCGCAACACCGAGGACGCGCGCGCGGGGCGTACACCGCCCATCCCGGAGCGCTCCCTGGGCCGGAACCCGGTCAGCGGGTGGGGCGCCCCCGGTTCCGTCCCCGCGCAGCCGGAGTACGGGGTGCTCGACGGACTGCTGGACGCCTACATCGGCACGGACCAGGGGATCGCGGCGATGACGGCCGCGGGCTTCGACCCGGACCTGGTGCGCCACGTCGTGCGCCTGGTCGACCGTGCCGAGCACAAGCGCCGCCAGTACCCGCCGGGCCCCAAGATCACCAAGCGCAACCTGGGCCGGGACCGGCGCCTGCCGATCACCAGCCGGTGGCTGGCCTGACCCGGTGACGGCCGACGGCTGACCGGGCGGCGGACCGCCGCCCGGACGGCCGCGCCGCGCCTCAGCGGAAGTACGGCGCGGCGGCGGCGACGAGCGCGACCAGCGCGGCCAGGGACAGCGCCAGGAGGGCCACCTCGCAGGCCAGAGCCGTGCGGCGGCGCCGACGGTACCGGGCGAGCTCCTCGTCGGCCTCCCGGTCGATGCGCTCGTGCTCCCTGGCGACGCTCTCCCGCTGGGCCTCGAAGGCCTCGCGCAGCGACTCCAGCTCACGGCGCAGGCGGTCCTCCTCCGCGGCCTCGGCGGGGCCGGAGAGCGCCGACGCGTCCCTCGCCAGGGCCCCGACGACCCGCTGCCTGCGGTCGGCCAGCTCCCTCTCCGCGAGGAGCGCCGCGGAGGAGACGCCCTGCCTGCGCCGGGCCCTCGCGTTCCGGATCCGCAGCCCGGGGTCGTACAGGCGGCGTTGGCGGAGCCTCAGGACCGTGTTGCCGAAGACGGTCGCGGCCACCAGGAAGAACACGTAGAAGGCAAACTGGTCAACGTCCATCCCGATGCTCCTCCGGACGGGTCTGTGGGATCGGCGCGGCGGCGGCTCCGGAAGCCGGTGCGGGAGTCGTCCCCATGTCAGCGGCGCACCCGGTTGACGGCACGGGTGACGGGGTTGTTCCTGCGGGGGGAGTCCACGAGCTTGCGCGGATCCGCCTCCGCGACGGGGAGGTCGCGGCCCTCCCGGGCCTTGTCGTCCCTGCGCGCCGCCTCGCTGACGGTCGTGTACGCGTCCCGCTGGGCCGCCCCGCGCAGGGACAGGTGACCCGTGTCCTTGAGGATGTTCAGGGTCGCCTGCGCGGCTTCCAGACCGTTGTTCCTGACGATGTCGGCGATGGTTCGCGGGTAGTCGGCCAGGATGGCGTCGACCCACTCCCGGAAACCGGGGAGGCCGCCCTTCCCCATGGCCTCCCAGGCACCGACGTTCACCTCCAGGCCGAGGATGCCGTAGGACTCCCTCATGTGCGCGTCCATCAACGCGACGTTGTCACGGATCGCGGTGACGGCCCGCACGGTGGCGGCGGCCTCCTGCGGGGAGAGCTTCGGCCTTCCCCGTGACACGGGGCCGATCAGCACGGTGCCGCCGGGCCGCATCATGTCGTCGAAGGTCTGGGTCGTCGCGCCCCTGCCGCGGAGGTTGTCGACGACCGCCTTGGCGACCTGCATCTGACGCTCGACGATGAGCAGGTTGGTGCCCGCCTCCAGGGTCACGGCCTCGCCCTCGCGCATCGCGTTCCCCTCGGTGAGGGGGTACTCCTGCCTGTTCCAGACCTCCGTGTTGATCTGGCGGGCGATCTCCTCGACCCGTGCCATCTCGTCCCTGGACAGCTCGTGCAGGGAGTGGTCCGACTTCCGCGCCTTGGGTTTCAGGTACTTCTTGGTCGTCTTCGCGATGTACGCGGCGACGGCCACGAAGGCCAGGTTGGCCAGAGCCGCCGTCACGGCGCCCTGGCCGCCGGCCAGCATCCCTCCTGGACCGAACAGGAACTCGAACAACTTCCCTCTCCCGGATGTGACGGTGTGTACTGCCGGAGCCGACCGCTATCCGGCGAGGAGGACCGCGATGACCAGCGACGCCAGCGCCACCATGCAGACGACATGGGCGGTGCGGGCCAGCCGCGCCCCCCGCCCGCCGGGACCCGCGGAACCCGCTCCGGGGCCGTACCCGGCGACGGGGCCCGCCGCGGAGGACTCCCGCTCCCGGGACACCGCCTCCTCGACCTCGCCGTCCAACCGGGCGACCATGTCCGAGTACTCCGCGAACCGCCTCTCGGCGTCGTCGGCGAGCCCCGCGGAGGCCTCTCCGCCCCCGGCGTGTCCGCGGAAGTTCACGGTCGCCAGCATGTTGTCCAGGACCAGGGTCTTCTCGTGCACCGCGGCCCTTCCGAAGCTGATGGCGTTCTCACGGATCTCGGCGCGACGCGCGTCGTCCAGGGCTTCCCGGAAGTCGGACAGCGTCCTGGGATGTGCTCCCGACCTCGCCGTGGACTCCGTGACCAGGAACCTCAGGACGTAGAGGGCCACGACGGCCGCGCACACGGCGGGGAGCATCACGACAGCCTCGTCCTCTTGTTCTCGGCGCCGCCCGAGGCTGTGGTGAGCGGCCTGCCGTTCACGTTGATCCCGTTCATACGGGCCGATTGCGTGTATCCGTCCATGAAGGCGTCCACCCTCGATTTCCCCTGCTTCCTTCCGAGGAATTCCTTGACCGCATCCCGGTGAAAGGGAATGGACCACAGGTTGGCCAGGTGCTGACCGTTGTTCTCCACCACGGTCCGGATCGTGGTGGCGACCCTGTTGACGTTCTGGAGATAGATGTTGTCGAGGTCGGCGACCCGGAGAAACGCCGGAAGGTTCCTGGACCTCTCATGTCTGGCGACCCTGGAGGCCTCGTTCGCCAGGGCCTCCCTGAGGTGGGCCTCGTAGTCGTTCTTGGCGATTCTGGTGTCGAGGTAGGACTGCCAGAACACCCCGACCAGCGCACCGCCCACGATGTTCATGTAGATCGGCGTGGACGTGGCCATGGCCAGGATGGTGCTCAGGAGCTCTCCCATGAGCCGGGAAACCCTTCCGTCCGAATCGGTACGCGGGCACGCGACAGACCGGCCTTCGGCTCGCGGGGGCGGAGCGGTCCGGCACGGTGGACGGGATCCGGGAGCAGGTGATCCCTGTTGACCACGGGGATGGTGTCCCCAGCGGAAACCCCGGCCGAACAGGAGGCGAAGGCCGGGGTGGCGTACATCATAGACCCCATAGGAACGTTTGTCCTGTTGTGGGGCTGATGACTTCCCGTGTCCGGAGCCGCACGATGGCGATGACGCGCCGGGGACGCGGATCTCCCCTGGTCACACGCTTTTCGGCGGAATCGGCGGGTGGTTCCGCTAGGCGCCCTCGTCCGCCGCTCCGCGGTCGGTGCAGACCTGCTCGGAGGGGGCGACCTCGTCGGTGGACTGGACCGCGACCACCCTGAAGCAGTACTCGACCTCGGGGTTCAACCCGCTGACCTCCACCTCGGCGACCCCCGCGTCGACGTCGGCCATGGTGGTGGACCCGGCACCCGTCGGGCCGCCGACCACGAAGTGCGGGGTGGCGCCGCCGGTGTTGTCGGTCCAGGACAGGGAGACGCTGTAGGTGTCGTCGGTCAACTCCACCCCGGTCGGGGCGATGTCCGCGACCGGGGCGGGCGTGTCCTCCCCGGCCGCGCCCTGGGCGGGCGGCGGGCCGGGGGGTTCCTCCTCCGCCGACCGGAACCCGTCCACGAGCACGAGGATCCCGGCCCCCAGCACCGTGAGCACCACCAGGGCGGCCCCGACCAGGGCCAGGACGCGCAACGGCCCCCGTCCCTCCCGGGAACCGGACCCCGGGAGGGCACGGGTGGGATCCTCGTGCGTCCACGTCCCGGGGGCGTTCCCGGGCACCGGGGACGGCGGACGCGGCGTCGGAGCCGAAGTCGGTGGACGCGGAGCGCTCCGGGACGGCGCCGGTGGAGGCCCGGCGGTCCGGTGCGGCGCCGTCCCGGTGGACCGGGCGTGGTGCCCGGAGCGGGGGAACCCGTGAGGGGCCGCGGCGGGGTCCGCCACGGGCGGCGCGGAGCCCGCCGGGGACAGCGCGCCCGCGGCCCGCGCCGCGGCGGGTGCCGAAGCGGCGCCGGTACGGCCGCCCGGGACCTCCCCGTCGCCCTCCACGGGCTCCGGGGACGCGGTGCGGTGTCCAGCGGGGGGGAAGCCGGTGGAGGCGGGGCCGCTGGAGGGGGAGCCGGTCGAGCCCTCGGGTTCGGGGTCCACCGGGCGCACGACGTCGGGCTCGGCCGGGACCGGGGAGTCCCACCAGGGATCCCCGTCGTCCTCCTCGCCGTCCTCCATCGCCGCCGGACTCTCGGCGACCCCCGGTCCCGACGCGCCCGGGGGCGTCCCGTCCGCACCGGGAGCTGCGGTGTCGGCCCCGGCCGCGTCGGCCGCGGCCGGTTCACCCGGGACCCCGGGCTCGGGCTCGGGCTCGTCGTCAACCTCCCACCGGGGAGCCTCGTCGCCCTCGTCCTCCGCCGCCTGGTCGGTCCGGACCGTGTCGGCCCGCCCCGCCTCCGCGGTTTCCGGCCGCGGCGCGACGGTGACGGCGGCCTCGGGCCCGGGTTCCGGACCGGACTCGGCGGGACTGGGCTCAGCTTCGAGCCCGGGCTCGGGTTCGGACTCGGAAGGGGCCTGCTCCAGCAGCAGCGCCTCGGCGAACTCCTCCACGCTCCGCGTCCGCCGCTCCGGGTCCTTGGCCATCGCGCGGCGCAGGACGGAGAGCAGCCACCCGGGCACGTCGTCCCGGGGCAGCACGGGCGCCGGAGCCGTGAGCAGACGGGACCGGTACTCCTCCAGCGTGACGAGCGCTTCCGCTCCGTCGTCGAACGGCGCGTACCCGGCCAGCAGGGCCCACAGGGTGGAGGCGAGCCGGTAGACGTCCGACCAGGGGCCGGGGGCGCCTCCGCGCAGCTCCTCGGGCGGGGCGTGCTCCAGGGCCGCCCTCGCGTAGTACACGGGTGGGAAGGGGTGGTCCCGGGGCAGCGCCGAACCGAAGTCGATCAGGACCGGTCCGTCGTCCGAGCGCAGGACGTTGGCGGGGGTCACCGCGTGGTGCAGCAGGTCGAACGCGTGCACGGCCCGCAGCGCCTGGGCGACGGCCTTCCCCACCGTGAGGACCTCGTCCACCGTGAGCGGACCGCCCCGCCCCAGGATCTCGGCGTAGCTGCCGTCCGGGCAGTCCTCCGTCACCACGTACGGTCGGCCCGACTCGGTGGTGCCGGACTGGAGCAGGGGTTGGACGCCCGGATCGGACGAGAACTCGTTCCACAGCTCGGCCTCGCCCGGCCGTCCGGCCCGCGGGCGCCGTCCGGGGAACTTGACCACCACGGGGGCGTCGTCGGGCGCGCGTCGGGCGCGGTACAGGACCGCGTCCGCGCCGCGGTACAGCGTCGTCAGGGAGTGCACGTCCGGTACGGGCGACGGCTCCGGAGCGGGTCGGCTTCTCCTCATTCCGTGCCTCCTGGCCTTGGGTGCCGAGAACGTCCTTCCGGGCGGCCGAGGGGCCTCCGCCCGCTACGGCGGGGCGGCCTCGGTAACCCGCGACCGGATCGTCCCACGACAGGGCCGGTCGTCCTCGGCTGGTGCCCGGCCGCCGACCGGGTACGGCCCCGGTTCGGGGGTGCGGCCGGCGGGAGCACGCGGACGCCGGTGGACCGGTCCCCGGCACCGTGCCGCCACCGCGGTGCGCGGCGGCAGGCGGTCGTCGGGGACGGGTGCGGCCGTGTCGGCCGGGGGCACGGCGCCGACCCCCGCACCGCTCTGGGAGGGTAGCGCATGGGCGTGACGCCCGGAAGGGGCCGGGGACCGGGGCCCGGCGGTGTTCGTGGTGACCGCTCCGCGGCGGGGTCAGGCGCTCGCCGCCGTGCTCACCGGCGGTACGCGGTCCCGGGCGTCCGGGCGCACGCGACCCCCACCGGTCACGTGGACCTTCCGTCCCTGTCGATACCCGTGTTCTGGCGGCGCCGCCAGTCCCTGCTGTTCTCCCCCGTCCTGCGACCGGTCACCGGTCTCTCGGCTTTCGAGGGCCGATCCGCCTCGGCCCTGTTGCGCTCCATGTTCCTCTCGATCGCCCGTTGGAGGAAGTTCTTCCTTCCTCCCACCTGGTTCGCGTCACGCGTGGCGGAGCCGCCCGAACCGCTCGTGCGGGACCCCTCGCTGCCGGGCGTCGGGTTCCGGGGCATGGGCTTGGGCTCGAAGGGGTTCTTCACGTACCTGCTCCCTCTCTCGCGGTGCGGCGGGGGCAGGGCCGTCTGCGGCGGAGTGTAACGAACGGAGTCGCCCCCGGGAAGGCACGTCGCCGGGTTCCCCGCGAGGAGCGGACACCGCCGGGCCCGGAGCGCGCTCCGGGCCCCCGGCTCACTCCGAGGGGGCGTCCGAGGGCTCCACCGACTCCTCCGCCTCCCCGGTCCCCTCCGCCTCGTCCGTGGGCGGACCGTAGACGAAGCGCTGCCGGTCGTGCACGAGGATGGCGTGCCCGCTCTCGGTGACCGCCTCCACATACGCCGGGAGCTCGTCCTCGACCACGTCCATCGTGACGGCGTCGAGCACCAGCTGCCGGTCCTGTCCGCCGCTGGCGCGGGAGTCCCCGTAGACGAGGCCGTCGAAGGCGAAGGCCGGGGAGATCGACCCCGCCTCCTCCTCCAGGCCCCACAGGACCTCTCCCCCGGTCAGGTCGACCGCGACCACCGGCGCCGCACCGCTGGCCTGGGGCAGCAGGAGGGTTCCGGTGGCCCCGTCGTAGAGGCTGCCCGCGACGCCGTCGGGGTCGAAGGCCCCGGCGACCGGGTTCGTGCCCGGCTCCTCCAGGGTCCACAGCAGGTCGCCGCTGTCGGGGTCGTGCGCGGAGAGGGTCGAGGGCGCCTCGGACCGGGCCCAGCGCAGCAGCAGGACGCCCTCTCCCCCGGGCTCGTCCTCCCCCGGGTCCTCCCCGTCCTCTCCGTCCCCGGCGCCCTCGGACGCGGACTCGCTCGCGGACTCCGACTCGCTCGCGGACTCGGTGGCGGGGTCCGGTTCGGGAAGCGTGTAGAAGCCGATCACCTGCGGCGCGGGAACCGGGGAGGAGGTGGGCAGGCCCAGTTCCTCGTCCTCACCGTCCACCGTCCACAGCTCCTCGCCCGCGGTGTCGGCGCCGACGGAGCGGGCGTGCAGGACGGGGCCTCCGGTGGCGAGCAGGACCAGATCCTCGCGCGCGGCCACGGGCACGCCCAGGGCCGGCTCCCCGGACTCCCGCGCCTCCTCGTCGGCCCCGGTCTCCCCGGGCCCGCCGTCGCCCTCGGCGGCCTCCTCCGGCTCGGCCGGAGCCTCGAACTCGTAGTCCCACAGCTCGCCGCCCCCGCCGTCGAGCAGCGAGAACGATCCGTGGGGCTCCTCCGCAGTCCACCCCTCGGGACGGCGTACGGCGAGGCCGTCGAGGTAGGCGTCGCCCTCCCGCGCCGGTTCCCACAGCCGCTCCCCGCGGGCGTCGAGGACGAACGGCAGACCGTCGGCGTCCGCCATGAGCAGCACCCGCTCGCCGTCGCGGTCGGTGCCGAAGCCGTCGAAGCGCGCCGCGCCCTCCCACAGGGTCTCGCCGGTGGCGGCGTCGTGCAGCAGGTGGCGGTCCTCGCTGCCGGAGCTGACCAGGAAGGCGTCGCCGACCGGGCTGATGCGCACGCCGAGGGGGTCGGCGAAGATCTCGTGGACGTCGGCGGAACCGCCGTGCAGGTAGCGCAGCACCTCGCCCTCGACACCGGGCGGCGCCTGCCCCTCGAACGCGGTGGGGACGGGGGCGGGTTCCTCGCCTTGAGGGGGCGCGGAGGGTTCCGGATCACCGGTGCACGCGGTGGCCAGCAGCACCGCGAGTCCACAGGTGAGGGCCCTGGGCACCCGTGAGCGGCGCATGGACGGTTTCTCCCCACGAACGATGACGTTTACGGCAAATCCTAAGCCGCGCCGCGGCGGGCGGACACAGGGAGAGCGAGTCGTTACAGCCATGGGACGTGGCGCGGGCTCAGGGCTCCACCTCCACGACCGTGGTCCCCCGCACCTCGAACTCCGCCTTCCCCCCGGTCAGCTCGGCCAGGCGGACCCCGAACCCGGGCAGGTCGGCCTCGGGCAGCGCCACCTCGATCCGGACCCTGTCGGCGTAGGCGACGTCGCGCACGGTCAGGGAGGAGTCGCGCAGGTCGCTCTCCAGACGCCCGCCGAGCACGTAGTCGGCGAACACGTCCACGACGAGGAGTTCGCGGCGCTCCAGGACCCCGAGGGCGTCCACGGCGGCGGACACCGCGTTGCCGTAGGCGCGGATCAGCCCTCCCGCGCCGAGCTTGACCCCGCCGAAGTAGCGGGTGACCACGGCGACGGTGTCGGTGATCTCCCGGCGCCGCAGCACCTCCAGCATGGGCAGTCCCGCGGTCCCGGAGGGCTCGCCGTCGTCGCTGGAGCGCTGGATCTCGCCCTGGTCGCCGAGCACGTAGGCGGTGCAGTTGTGGTTGGCGCCCCAGTGCTCCTTGCGGCGCTCGGCGATGAAGGCGCGAGCGGCGTCCTCGGTGTCCACCCTGGCCAGGGCGCAGACGAAGCGGGACCTGCGGATCTCCAGCTCGTGCTCGCCGCCTCGTCTGATCGTTCGCGTGCCGCCCACCCGGATCAGGCGTCCGCCAGCTGGGAGAGTGCCTGGCGATAGGACCTCAGGCGTTCGTCGATCTCCTCCGACCGGAACCGCTCGGGCGCTCCGGACCGAGCAGCGCTCTCCGCCCCGGAGGCGGATTCCCGCCGGGGGACCTCGACGTGACCGTCGGGAACGAACTCGCGCGGCTCCTCCAGAGCCGTGACCGCGTTCTCCATGAGGAGACGGGCCGCGGCGATCTCGTCGGAAGACAGCCCTGACACGTCAACCGGAACACGGGAGGCCGCGTCGTCGCTGACCCGGAGAAATTCCTCCGGCGCGATGATACGGGAGGGAGTTCTTCCGCCGATGGCTGGGTAAGGGACCTCTTCCGAGGTGTCGAGCGCGAACTCGAAACGCCCCGTCGCACCGCACCGATCACACCGGCCTTCGTGGACAACGAGGAAAACGTCTTCTCGCTTGTCCATTCCGCCGTCCAGTTCGAGACGGGGGCGATCGCAGGAACAGAAGTTTATGTCCAGATAGAGAAGGGCCTCTTCGACGGACCGCGCCAACAGCATGGAAACGAGTGTATACGACCGTACTCCCCGACCCCCCGAGCCCGTCCGCGGAACTGGAGGCCCGACCGCCGAACCCCGCCGGGGGCGGCGCCCCGTCCCCGGGAACGCTCCCCTCCCCGGTCCGGGACGCGGGAACCCGCGGACACACCCCGGGGAGAGCATGGGCGACGCGGATCACCCACCCCATTCCGAACCCCTCCACCAGCGTTCGCGTCACAAAGTCGGCGTCGAGCCCCGGAAATGTCTGCGTCACCGCCCATTCGGGCAGATCCCGAATCCCCTTCCCTCCCGACGAAGGATTGCCATCGGTTCGTTCTGCCACGGCCGAATGGCGCACATGCCAGGCGGCGAAGCGGCCCTGCACCTTTTCGGTGCGCACGGGACCGAGGGGAGGAACGACAGGTGGATGACGGCAAGGGCGCCGCAGCCGGAGAAACAGCGGGTACCGCACCCGATTCGGTGCGGAGCGGGGCCGGGCGACTCCCCGCGCACCGGGCGGGCCGCGCCTTCGTCAACACGATTTCCGAGAACCACGTCATCCACCTCTCCGACCGGCTGTCCGTCGGCGACATCCGCATGGTGCTCATCGAGCGGCTCCGCAGCCTCGTCCCCCAGCGGCGGCGCGCGGCTCGCGGCGCTCTCGGAGATCCCGGACCGGGCCACGCACGAGACCGGTGACGACGCCTCGCCGGGGGCCTCGCCGCTGGTGGACCGGAGCAACCGGCAGGAGGCCCCGCCGGAGAGCGGCAACGCCACCGTCGGCTTCGCGGCCACCGCCGAGCAGGCGGTACGCCTCGAACTGCACCGGGCCAAGAACGCCGGACACGTCCCGCTGCCCCCGCCCGGTGCCGCCGCTCCCGAACAGGCCAGGCCGAAGGTCTCCCTTCTCCGGCGCGGGATCAGGAAGGCGGCCCGCACCACGAGGACCGAGGTCTCCCGCCGCATCCACGGCACCACGCCGCCCAAGGACGGTCCGAGCCGCCGATCGCGCTGACGGACTCCGGACCGGTGCGCGCGTGCGCCCCGGCGCGGAGGCGTCGGGTGTTCCGCCCCGCCCGGCGGACCGCCTGTTGCAGCCGGTGCCGCGGACCCGGGCCTCCGGGGCGCGCGGGCGCCCCCGTGGCTATCATCCCCTCATCACGTGCCGGGGCTGCCCCTGCCCGGACCCCACCGGACGGATTGGACCCCCCGTGCAGGAGACTCATCCGCCGACCGACGCGCTCACCGCGCTCGCGGCGGCGTACGCCGAACGGCTCGACCGGCACACCCCCTTCTCCGGGATCTCCCGGGACGTTCTCCAGAGCGCGTTCGACGCCTGGCGCGGCACGCACCCGGACGCGGCGCAGACGCCGGAGCACGCACGCAGAGGGGTCTTCCGCTACGACCTCCGCAGGCCGGACGATCTGCGGGCGCTGGCCGACGCCCTGCTGAGCGTGGGCGACCCGCTGGCCGCGGCGGCCGTCCACGCCGAGCGGGCACGGCTGGAGGACCCCCTGAGCCGCGAGACCCGCACGAGGCGCGCGGAGACCGAGTACGTGGTGGCGGGCCTGTTGGAGCAGGCGGGCCGCCCCCATGACGCGCTCCGGGCGTACGTGTCCGCGGTCGAGGGGTTCGCCGCGGACCCGGGCCGCGCGGAGGCGGCCCGGGCGTGCCAGGAGGCGGCCCTGCGCATCGAGGGGGCGGAGGACGTCCACGCGGAGGCGAGCCGGGTCGCGCGGGAACGCAGGTCCGTGCACGCCGCGAACGCCGTGGCCGCCGAGCGGGCCCGGCGCGCCCGGGAGCTGGCCGGGTTCCACCGGGACGGCCGGTCCACGAACGGCGTCCACCGGCCGGAGTTCCAGAGCACCGACCGGCTCTTCGAGCTGCTCCGGCGGCACCTCGGGGACGAGGACCACGCGAAGGCGGAGGTCGTCTCCTGGGAGATAGCCGACCGCATGTCCCACCAGGAGCCCGGCTTCCTCTCCCTCCTCAACCAGACGACGCTCGCCGAGCTGCTGGAGGCACGGACCGCTCCGCACGCGGCCGAGGGGCTGCGGGAGGGCGTCTACCTCTCCTCCGTCCGGCTGTACGGGCACAGCGACCCGCGAACTCTGGAGGCGGCCCTGCGCTACGTCGACAACCTCAAGTCGACGGAGGCGTACGCGACGGCCTTCCGCGTCGCCCGGCACGCGCTGCGGAAGGCCTACGCCGGGCGCGTCCGCGAGGTGCTCCGTTCGCTGAGGCCCGGCCGCGGGGCCGCGCCCTCCGTGAGCGGGGAGCTGTTCCGCGCGGCGGTGCGGCCGCTGGAGCTGAGCGCCCAGCTCGCCGGTGCTCGCGCCGACCTGGCCGAGGCGGGCATGGAGGACCGGCGGACCTCGGAGCGGGTCCAGGGACCTCCCCGGCTCTACACGAACACCGGGCACCGGCTGCGGGACGCCTTCGGCGGACCCGCCAGGGGAGGCGGAGCACGAGGGGAAGCGCCCCGACCCCGCATGACGCTCCCCGGGCCGGGGGCCCGCCGTGCCCGCAGGTGAACCGCGGCTCCGGTCGCGCTGGAGGGGCCGGGGGTAGCGGCGCGGCGCCGCCCTCCCGGCTTCTCCACCGGGGAGGGCCGCGGGCGGCGGCCCGCTGTCCGCGACGGTGCCCGTCCCGCCGGACCCCGCCGGGGGGAGGGCGGTGTCGGGCCGCGCGGACAATGGGGGCATGGACGACTCCTCGATCGACGCCGCGCAGGCCCTCGCCGACCCCGTGCGCCGCAGGCTGTACGAGTACGTGGCGGCGGCGCACGGAGAGGTCAGCCGCGGCCAGGCCGCGGACGCCCTCGGCATCCAGCGCACCCTGGCCGCGCACCACCTGGACCGGCTGGCGGACGCGGGACTGCTGGAGGTGGCCCGCCGCAAGGTGAGCGGCCGCGAGGGGCCGGGGTCGGGCCGTCCGGCCAAGCTGTACCGGCGCGCGGACCGGGAGCTGTCGCTGCACCTGCCGCCGAGGGACTACGAGCTGGCCGCGCACGTGCTCGCGGAGGCGGTGGAGCGGCACGGGGCCGAGGAGGCCCTGCACGCCGCCGCCCGCGAGGAGGGCCGCCGCATCGGCGCGGAACACCGGGAGGAGCCCTTGGTGGACCTGCTGCGCGCCCGGGGCTACGAGCCCGAGGAGGGGGCGGCCCGCGCTCCGGGGGGCGGCTCCGGGCCGGACAAGGCCCCGGGGGAGGACGGCGGCGTGCGGCTGCTCAACTGCCCCTTCCACACCCTGGCGCGCGCCTTCCCCCCGCTCGCCTGCGGACTCAACCTGGAACTGCTGCGCGGCCTGTTGGAGGGGCGCGGCGAGGACGGTGCGGGGGCCCGGATGGACGCCCGTCCGGGCCGGTGCTGCGTGGTGATTTCCAAAAACAACGGACATTGACATAGAAGACCGGCCGTGGTGTGCTGTGTCCCGTGAACGAGACCTCCCCCTCCGGGTACCACCTGGCCCAGATCAACGTCGGCATCCTCAAGGCCCCCCTCGACGACCCCTCCATGGCGGGTTTCACCGCCCGCATCGACCCGATCAACGCGCTGGCCGACAGCGCCCCGGGGTTCGTGTGGCGGCTGGTGGAGGAGGGCAAGGAGGACGCCACCGGCCTGCGGCCCTTCGGCGGCGCCCTCCTGATCAACTACTCCGTCTGGCGGGACGTGGAGTCGCTGTGGAACTTCACCTACCGCAGTGAGCACCTGGAGCTGCTGCGCGGACGCCGGGAGTGGTTCGAGCACCTGCGGGAGGCGTATCTGGTCCTGTGGTGGATTCCCAGCGGTACGATCCCCACTGTCGAGGAGGCCGGAAGGCGCCTGGACCTGTTGCGCGCCGAAGGCCCCACCCCCGAGGCCTTCACGCTCAGGTCACCCTTCCCGCCCCCGACAGATCGCGTT
Organism: Nocardiopsis sp. LDBS0036; assembly: GCF_041228755.1. Taxonomy (NCBI): domain Bacteria; kingdom Bacillati; phylum Actinomycetota; class Actinomycetes; order Streptosporangiales; family Nocardiopsidaceae; genus Nocardiopsis; species Nocardiopsis sp. LDBS0036. The sequence goes on along the minus strand of NZ_CP141103.1, from coordinate 4,614,097 downwards.
CCGCACGCCTAGTCATCCCTCGGGTACCTTGGGTAGTCTTGCGGGCGTCCGTTGAGAGCAACCGGGAGTTCCGTCATGCGCATCACACCGTTCGCCGTCGGCCTGGCCCTGACCGCGACCCTCGCCGCCGGATGCGCGCAGCCCGATACCGCCGAGGACGGCGGCTCGGCCTCCCAGGAGTCCCCGCAGACCACGCCCAGCGCCTCCCCCAGCGTGACCGCTTCGATCTTCCTGCCGCCCGGCGAGGGCGCGGGCGCCATCACCTACGACGAGACCGCCGTGCCCGAGGGCGCCACTTCCGACGTGCAGGTGCGCGCCCAGGACGGGCAGACCCACGTGCAGTTCACCGGCACCAGCCTGGAGGGGGGCCGCGACTTCGGCGCCCACGTGCACACCCGGCCCTGCGGCGACGACCCGGCCGACGCGGGCCCCCACTACCAGAACGAGCTCGACCCGGCCGCCACCGAGGACGAGCCCTCCAGCGACCCCGCCTACGCCAACCCCGAGAACGAGGTCTGGCTGGACTTCACCACCGACGACGACGGCAACGCCCGCGCGACCAGCACGGTGGACTGGGAGTTCCGCGAGGGCGAGGCCCAGTCGCTGGTGCTGCACGAGCACCACACCCACACCGGCGAGGGCGAGGCGGGCACCGCGGGCGACCGCCTGGCCTGCGTCAGCGTGGACTTCTGACGGACCGGCGGTCCCCGGTCCGGTCCGGGGACCGCGCCACGGCTCAGTCCGGGACGACCCGGCGCAGCAGGAGCCGCTCCCCCAGCGCCCACGCACTGGAGGTCAGCAGGTACAGCCCCGCCGCCAGCGGCACGAACGCGGCGACCGCCACGGTCGTGAACTGCATGTAGGTCAGGAGGCCGGGGAGCTGGGGCCGGCCCGGGTCGGCCTCGGCGCCCGCCCGCATCGCGGGCAGCATGAGGTAGCGGCGGTTGGCCCAGGCCACGAGGGCGATCAGGGCCAGGAGCGCGGCGAACACGGCCGCCCCGCCCGCGCCGCCCGTCAGGGTCGCGCCCAGTTCGACGCCGCCGAAGGTGTGCGCGAGCATCTCCTCCTCACCGCTCCCCGCTCCGATGAACACGCCGTAGAGGGCGATCATGACGGGGACCTGGGCGAGGGAGGGCAGGCAGCCCGCCAGCGGGGAGGTGCCCGCCTCGGCGTAGACCCGGCGCTGTTCGGCGACGAGCCGTTCGGGGTTCCCGCGGTGCCGGGCGGTGATCTTCGCCAGCTGCGGGGCCAGGCGCGCGCGGGCCTTCTCGGCGCGGACCTGCACCACCCCGAGGGGGACGAGCAGGAGGCGCACGACCACGGTCAGGGCGACGACGGCCAGCCCGGCGGCCAGGCTTCCGGTGAGGGGGGTGAGCAGTGAGGTGAGGGCGGACAGGACGGTCGAGAGCAGGGTCATGGCGGCCGCGATCGGCCCGAGGCTGTACAAGGCGGGAAGGCCCTTCGTCCGGTGGGAGGGGAACAGACGTCGGGCCGCTCGTGACCGCGCCCGCACGGGGCGGAGCACACATCCGGGGCGCGGCGCGTGCGCGCACGCGCGAGCATGTCGGAGAAGGGGTCAGCGAGCGGCCGGAAGGGCCGCGCCGGGGGCTCTGGGACGGGGCCGTCCCGCCGCGTCGGGGTCACACAGGGTGAGTACGGGCAGGCGCGCGGACCTGCGGCGCATCGCGCGCACCGCGCCCGCGGCGGCGTCGCGCGCCGGGCAGGCCCAGGTGCCGCGCAGGACGTACCAGGCGACGGCCGCGCCGACGGCGGCGACCAGCAGCGCCAGGGAGCCGGGGACCGGCAGGAGTTCGGCGGGGACCACGCCCAGCATCAGGAACTCGAAGAACGCGAGAAGGAGGCTCACGGCGCCCTCACCTCCCCGTTCCGGTCGAACCGCATTCTACGCGCGGCGGCGGCGCCCCCACAACGCCCGGCCGCGCCCCGGGGCGTGCGGCAGCGGCGGCCGACGGGCGCAGAAATCCGCCGACACTCCGCCGGGGCTCCTCTCGGTTCTCGTGAAGCTGTAGCTAAATGACACAGAGTAACCAACTCCGTGCTCGCCGGGCGCCCCGTGCGGGCCGGCAGAGAAGGAGAGTTACCGTGCCGATCCGCCCTGCGAACCTCGCCACCATGTCCGCCACCATCGCCGGAGCGATCGCCGGGCTGTCGAGCAGACAGGACCAGGCTCCCCCGGTCCGGGTCACCTTCGAGTCCGGCTACCAGCAGACCGTGGAGAACGGGGGCTGCCGCACCCTCAAGACGGGGCAGGGGGGCGTCACCGGGATCTCCACGGAGAGCAGGGTCAAGTTCGCGCTCTTCGCGGGCACGAGCTGCCAGGGCAGCCGCGCGCTGGCCTCCGGACACGGCTCGGTGAGCTTCGGCGACCCGGTCCTGGCGGGCGCCATCGTCATCGGCTGAGGGCCGGGGCGGGCGCTCAGGCCCCCGCGGAGCCGCGGATCCGGGCGACGTCCGCGGGCAGGGCCTCCAGGACGTCCCCGGGAGAGCGCAGCACCGCGCCCGCGACCGCGTGGCCCAGGCCCAGCCGCTGTTCCACGGACAGTCCGTCCAGCAGGCCGGACAGGAAACCGGCGGCGAACGCGTCGCCCGCGCCCACCGCCTCGACCACGTCCACCGGCGGGGACGGCACGAACACCGCCCCCTCGGAGTCGAAGCAGGTCGCGCCGTGTTCGGCGTCCTTGACCACCAGGACCGGCACCTCGGGCAGCACCGCCCGCACGTCCTCGGCCGCCGGGGTGCCCCACAGCCGCTCGGCCTCGTCCCGGCCCACGAAGACCACGTCGGCGCGGCGGGCCAGGTCGAGCAGCACCGGCGCGGCGGTCCTGGCCCCCCACAGCGCGGGCCGGTGGTTGACGTCGAAGGAGCGCAGCGCGCCGTTCCCGGTCCGCCGGTCCAGCAGGTGCTCCACGAGCGCCGCGGCGCGCGCGGACAGGGCCGGGGTGATGCCGGACAGGTGGATCACCCGGGGGTCGCGCGCCCACACCCGCTCGGCGTCGGCGGCCGACAGCGCGGAGGCGGCCGAGCCGGCGCGGTAGTACAGCACGCCCGCGCCGCCGGGGCCGGTGTCCTTGACGTACAGGCCGGTGGGGCGCTCGGGGTCCACCTCCACGCCGGTCACGTCCGCGCCGCACCCGGCGACGGCACCGGTGACGATGCGGCCGAAGGGGTCGTCGCCGACGCGGCTGACCCAGGCGGCGGTGTGCCCCAGGGCCGTCAGGGCGACCGCCACGTTGGACTCCGCGCCGCCGGTGCCCACGATCAGCTTCGTTCCGGCCGCGAGCGCCTCGGCCGAGGCGAGCACCGCCATGGTCTCGCCGACGCAGACGGCGTCGGCGCTGCTGGTCGGCCCGCTCCCCGCGGGGGTCGGGTGCTCGCTCATCGGCGGTTCCTCCGGACGGATCGGCCGGGCAGGCGGTCGGTGCGGCGGCCGTCCCGGACGGTGAAGTCACCCGACACGAGGACGTGGTGGATGCCCCGGGGGGCCAGGCGCGGTTCCTCGTAGGTGGCGAGGGCGTCCACGGTGGCGGGGTCCAGGACCACCAGGTCGGCGACGGCGCCGGCCTGGATGACGCCGCGGTCGGTGAGGCCGAGTCTACGCGCGGGCCGGGAGGTGAGGTGGCGGACGCACTCCTCCAGCGTGAGCACGCCGAGTTCGCGCACGTAGTGGCCCAGGTAGCGGGGGAAGGTGCCCCAGCCGCGCGGGTGCGGCCTGGCGCCGACGAGGATGCCGTCGCTCCCGGCCGTGTGGGAGCTGTGTCGCATGATGGTGCGGATGTTCTCCTCGTTGCCCACCTGGAGCAGGCAGCCGCTGCGCAGCTCGTCGGCCACGAGCAGGTCCATGTAGAGGTCGCCGGGGAGTCGGCCGCGCGTGCGCGCGAGGTCGGCGACGGAGGATCCGACGGCCCAGGACAGCCCGGGGTCGGCGACGCCGGTGACGACGATGGCGGACCAGTCCATGGGGACGCCGTGGTTGCCGTCGGTGCCCTCCTCCTCGATCTCGCGCAGGACGCGCGCGCGGGTGGGGGCGTCGCGCAGGCGCTCCAGGGTGGCGGCGGTTCCGCCGACCTGCACCCAGCTGGGCAGCGGGGCGCCCAGGTGGGTGGCGCTGGCCCGGTAGGGGTAGCTGTCGAGGGTGACGTCGAGGCCGTAGTGGACGGTGGCCTCGTCGATGGCGTCCAGGACCTCGGGGGCGCGGCCCCGGTTCTGCGGGAAGTTGACGTGGCAGTGCGCCAGGTGCAGGGCGACCTGGGCGCGACGCGCGGTCTCCAGGCACTCGCGGTAGGACTCCACGACCCGGGAGCCGTAGTTGCGGTGGTGGGGGCAGTAGTAGCCGCCCGCGGCGCGGACGGGTTCGAGGAGGGCGACGATCTCGTCGTCGGTGGCGTACATGCCGGGGGTGTAGGTCAGGCCGGTGGACAGTCCGTGCGCGCCTTCGGCCATGCCCCGGGCGACGATCCGGCGCATGCGGTCGAGTTCGTCGTCGGTGGGCGGGCGGTCCTCGCCGCCCAGGACGGCCATGCGCACGTTGCCCTGGGGGACGAGGACGGCGGCGTTGACGGGGGCGCCCGCGTCGATCCGGTCGAGGTACTCGCCGACGGTGCGCCAGGAGTGGTCGAGGTCGGGTCGGCCGTTCCACGCGGCGAGCTGGGCGCGCAGCTCCCCGGCGGTGTCGTCGGTGACGGGGGCGTAGCCGAGCCCGTCCTGGCCCAGGACCTCCAGGGTGACGCCCTGGAGGGTCTTGGCCTCGTGCGCGGGGTCGGCGAGGACGGCCAGGTCCGAGTGGGAGTGCATGTCGACGAACCCCGGGGTGACCGCGAGTCCCTCCACGTCCACGACGACGCCCGTGGTGCGCGCGCCGCCGGGTGGGACGATGTGGGCGATGCGGCCGTCGCGGAGGACGAGGTCGGCGCGGCGGGAGGGACCGCCGGTGCCGTCGACCACCAGTCCGCCGGTGAGTACGGTCTCGGAATGCACTGTTCCTCCGTTCGACGTACCGGTCACCCCGGCGCGGCGCGCGGCCGACCGGTGTCCGGTGTGGCCAAGATACGCTGCCCGGAAGAAAATTGGTAACTTTGTTGCCAGTAAAGCGCCCGTGAAACGGCACGGGCACCGGTGCGCGCACGCGCCGCCGGAGCAGACCAGCGAAGGAGTCCACGGATGTCCAAGAAGGCGGTCCGCACCGACAACGCCCCCGCTCCGGCCGGGGCGTACAGCCAGGGAGTGGTCGCGGGCGGGTTCCTGTACACCGCGGGCTTCGGCCCGCAGGAGCCCGAGACCGGCCGCGTGGCCCCGACCGTGGGCGAGCAGACCGCCCAGGTACTGGCCAACATCTCCGCCGTGCTCGCCGAGCACGGCCTGACGCTGGACGACGTCGTGAAGGCGACCGTCCACCTGGAGAACCTCAAGGCGGACTTCCCGGAGTTCAACGCCGTGTACGAGGAGCACTTCAGCGCCCCCTACCCCGTGCGCACCACCGTGGGTTCGGACCTGGCGAACATCCTCGTGGAGATCGACGTGGTGGCCAAGCTCCGGGACTGAGCCCCGCCCGGTCGGCCGGGGCCCGCGCGGGCCCCGGCCGACCGCCGGACGCCGCGGGCCGGTTCCGGTCAGGCCTCGCGGCGGGCGCGGACCACCAGGTCGTGGACGGTGTGGGTCTCCCCGTCCAGGACGGCCGTCCCCGCGCGGACCTCGTCGGCGAGCACGGTCCACTCCTCCCGGGGCAGGGCCGCCGCCACCTCGTCGCCCGTGTAGAACAGGTCCGGGTCCGGCGGGCGGGGCACGCCCTCCTCCAGGTCCCGGGGGTGGTGCGCGACGACCAGGAGTTCTCCCCCGGGCGCGACCGCCGAGGCCAGCGCGGCGAAGAACCGGGCGCGCCAGCGCTCGCGCAGGTGCATGAACTGCGAGGTCACCAGGTCGAACGCGTCCTCGTCCGGGGACCAGCGGGTCACGTCCGCCCGCTTCCAGGTGATGCGCCCGGGCACCTCCCCGCCCCGCTCTCGGGCGTGGGCGGCGCCCCTGTCCAGCGCCACGGTCGAGATGTCGAGCGCGGTCACCCGCCAGCCGCGTTCGGCCAGCCAGATCGCGTCGGCGCCCTCGCCGCTGCCCACGTCCAGCGCCCGTCCGGGTTCGAGGTCGGCCGCCTCGGCCACCAGGTGGCGGTTGGGCCTGCCGCTCCAGATCCGTTCCTGTGAGCGGTAGCGCTCGTTCCAGAAGTCCTCGCCCATCTCCTCGGGCAGGGAGTCCGCCGCGTGTTCACCGGTCATGTCGACCACCTCCGCGCCCCACTCTCCACGCGCGGTCCGCCGGGCGCGACGTTCTTTGCCGACCCGGCAAAACGTGTCGCCCGGGCGGACGGGACCGCCGGTGGTCACCGGCTCGCCGGCGCGTCCCCGTCGTCCTCGGCGAAGTCGTCCATGCACAGGTCCAGCAGCGCCTGGATCCGGTCCGTGAGCCGGTCGCGGTCGAGCGCGCGCAGGGCCGTGGCCCCCTCGACCACGCGCACCCGGGTCAGCCCCAGCATCACGGCCGAGAGCAGCGAGGCGTGCGCCCGGCCGTCGTTCCCGCCGAGGTAGACCGTCAGCGGGTCGATCATCGCGCTGGTGATCCGCCCCTGGTAGACCGCCTGGAGGTCGGGGTCGCCCGCGGAGTCGTCCAGCGCGCGCTGGAGCGCGGTGGCCTCGCCGTGCAGGCGGCTCACCGCGTGCTCGGCCAGGCGCCGGGTGAGGGTGGCGGTTTCGCCCTCGATCAGCCCCGGGAAGACGCCGTCCTCGCGCAGGAGTTCGGTCAGCAGTCCGCTCTTGGCGCCGAAGTAGCGGTTGATGAGCGCGACGTTGACCCCCGCGTGCGCGGCGATCATCCTCGACGACACCGAACCGTAGCCCTCGTTGGTGAACAGCTCCTTGGCGCTGGCCAGAATGCGGGCTCTGGTGGCCTCCCGCCCCCTCGTCGGCCCGGGGCCGCCTCCGGTTTCCTCCGGACGGTCCATCTGCGTACCCCTTGGCGGCTGCGGTCTGGCGGTCAGTACTCCAGGTTGACACTTCCGGAGAACCGACGCATACCGAAACGTGCGGAGAGATATGGATTTGACAGGTCAACAGTGTTTACATATACCTGAGGACAGGACGACGCCCCCGGCAGCACGCCGCGGGGCCTTTTGTGCGTCCGTGATCGGGGGCTTGTGTGGAACAGTCGTTGCGTGGAGGAGCCGGAGCCGGGGACACTCCCCCGGGCGTCGAACCCCGGGCGGTCGCGCGGACGCGGACCTGCGATGATCCCCTCACCGAAACACCGCTGACGGACTCCCCACCCGGGGACGCCCCCGCGGCGGACGTCCCGGCCGTCTCCGCCGCCGACGAGGCCCCCGGGCTGCCCTCGCGCCGCGTGGTGCGCCGCATCATGGTCGGCCTGGTCCTGGCCATGCTCACCTCGATGCTCACCAACTCCATCGTGGGCACCGCCCTGCCGACGATCATGGGGGAGCTGGGCGGCCAGGACCGCCTGGCCTGGGTCGCCACGGCCGCCCTGCTCACGATGACGGCCTCCACCCCCGTGTGGGGCAAGCTCTCCGACGTCTGGGGGCGCAAGCTCCTCTTCCAGCTGGCCCTGGGCATCTTCATCGTGGCCTCGGTCGCCGCGGGCCTGGCGCAGGACATCAACTGGCTGATCGCGGCCCGCGCCCTCCAGGGGCTGGGCGTCGGCGGTCTGGCCACACTGCCCAACATCATCCTGGGAGACGTGGTCCCGCCCCGCGAGCGCGGCCGCTACAGCGGACTCATCGGCATGGTGTTCGGGGTGTCCACCGTGCTGGGGCCGCTGGTGGGCGGGTTCCTGGTGGACAGTCCGCTCGGCTGGCGGTGGTGCTTCCTCATCACCGTGCCGCTGGCCCTGTTCGCCTTCGTCGTCATCCAGTTCATGTTCACCATGCCCTTCGTCCCCCGCCGCGACGCGCCCGTGGACTGGCTGGGCGCCGGGCTGATCTTCAGCGCCGCGAGCACCGTGATCGTGCTGCTCAGCCTGGGCGGCACACAGTTCCCGTGGAACTCGCCGCTGTCCTACGCCCTGGGCGCCGGGGCCCTCCTGCTCACGGCCGCGGCCGTGGTGGTCGAGCGGCGGGCGCGGGAGCCGATCATCCCGGCACGCCTGTTCGGCGACCGGACGTTCGTACTGTCCTCGCTCGGGTCGGCCTGCGTCGGGATGATGATGTTCGGCCTGATCATCTACATGCCGCAGTACCTCCAGATGGTGCACGGCATGACGCCGACCGTGTCGGGCCTGATGACGCTGCCGCTGGTGGCTTCGTTCCTGCTCACCTCGATCGGCTCCGGCTACGCGGTGGGCGGCAGCGGCCGGTGGAAGGCCTACCCGGTCACGGGCATGGCCCTGTGCCTGTTCGGGTTCGCCGCCCTCAGCCTGGCCTATCTGGACACCGGGCTGACCACGGTGGTCGCGGGCCAGGTGATGGTCGGCCTGGGGCTGGGCCTGTGCATGCAGATCCTGCTGCTGGCGACGCAGAGCGCCCTGCCCCTGGCGGACATGGCCACGGGCACGGCCTCGGTCGTGTTCTTCCGCAACCTGGGCGGCGCCACCGGCGTGGCCGCGTTCGGCGCGGTGATGGTGGGACGGCTCAACGGCGAGCTGGCCCAGGCGTCGGCCGACGCGCGGGCCCGGGTGGCGGCGGACGCCGCGGCCGGGACCGACTCGGGGGCGCGGGAGCTGTCGGTCGGGCTGTCGGAGGCGGCCGAGGCCGCGCAGGGCTCCCCCGAACTGGTGCACTCGCTGCCGGAGCCGGTCCGCGAGGTGGTCGTGGGCGCCTTCGACCACGCCATGCAGGGCGTGTTCCTGGCGGGGATCCCGATCGCCGTGATCGGGCTGGTCACCGTGGTGTTCATGCGGGGTGTGCCGCTGAGCGGGGGCTCGGCGGCCAAGCGCTGACGCCCGCGGGTCACAGGTAGCGGCGGAAGCCCTCGGCGGAGCTGTCGAAGCCCAGCGCGGTGTGGAACCGGTGGACGTCCTGGCCGTTCTCGTGCGCCAGCAGCTCCACCTTGTAGCACCCGGCCCGCGTGGCGCGGTCGAGCGCGTCCTCCATGAGCGCCCGGCCGATGCCCCGGCCCCGGGCCAGGGGGTCGACCACGAGGTTGTCCACCACGGCCCAGGGCTGGGCGTCGTGGGTCAGGTTGGCCACGACCAGCAGGTCCAGGGTGCCGATGATCTGGCCGCGTTGCTCGGCGACGAGGATCGTGCGGTCGGGGTCGTTCTCCATCCGCGTCCAGGCGCGTACGGCGGCGGAGGACATGCGAACGTGCGCGCTCTGCGCGTGGGTGGTGTCGCCGAGTTCCCTGAGAAGACGCAGAATCGCACCGAGGTCCGACCGGATGGCCGCGCGGATAATCATGGCTGTCGGCATCGTAGCCGACAGCCTGCGACAAGGCGGACGTCACCCTACATCGGGCCACAAAACGCCGGGGGCGGGGACGTGGTCCCCACCCCCGGATCGCGTTCCGGACCGGTGCGCCGCGAGGGCTCGCCGCGGGCCCGGAGAGGACTGGCCGGGGAGGGCTCCCCGGGCGCTCCCGTCCGGGCGGAACCGCGGGGTCAGGGCTTGCGGATGACCCGGACGCCGTCCTCGCCCTTGGGTGGCTGGTTGTGGCCGGACTCCGGGTGGCGGTAGATACCGGTGATGCCCGGATCGCCGCCCTGCTCCTGGCCCTTCTGGCCCTGCTGCGGACCGGACTGCGGCTGCTGCGGACCCGCCTGGCCCTGCTGCGGGCCGGGCTGCGGCTTCTGGTCGCCCTCGGGGGCGGGACCGGTGAAGCGGGCGCCCTGCGGGGGGCGGGGAGCGGACTGGGCCTGGTCCTTCGGCGAGGAGTTCCCCGCCGGGTCCTGGCCGGTCTGCTCCGGCTTGGCCACCGGCCTGATGCGCACGGTCGCCTCGTCCGGCTGCTGCTGGAGCGGAGGCAGCTTGGTGGTGGCCTCGTCCTTGTCCCCGGGCGCGTCCGGGGCCGGCTTGGCCGGAGCGGGCGCGGCCGCCTCGGGGCGGGGCTGGGGCCGGGAGGGCTCCGCGGCGCGCTCGGGGGCCTTGGCCGCCGCGGCGGGCTTGGCCGGGGCCGGCTTGGCCGGGGCGGACGCGGCGGCCACCTCGTCGCGGGAGAGCCCGCTCTCCAGCGCGCCCGCCTTGTCCTCGGCCGCGACCAGGTCGGCCAGGGTCGAGTGCATGTCCTTGAGGCGGCGCAGCGCCTCGGCGTGCGTGGCGGTGAGGGTGGCGAGCCTGCGGTCCGCGGTGTCGTGGATCTTCTTCGCGCGCGCCTCGGCCTCGTTCAGGCGGCGCTCGCCCTCCTGCTTGGCCTGTTCCCGGAGCTGGTCGGACTCCTTCTTGGCGCTGTCGACCATCGAGTGGGCCTCCGAGCGCGCGGAGGACAGGATCCGCTCGGCGTGCTCCTCGGCGTCCTTGCGGTACTTGGCGATCTCGTCCTGGGCCTTCTTCTCGGCCTCCTTCACCTCGGACTCGACCTTGGAGCGGCGCTCCTGGGCCTCCTCCTCGGCGATGCGCAGGATCTCGGCCATGCGCTCGCTGATCTGCTCGTGCTCCGGCTTGACCTGCGCCTTCTCGCGGGCGATGGCGAGGTCGCGCTTGTACTGCTCCAGCTCGTCGTCCAGCCGCTGGAGGCGCTCGCGCAGACTCTTGACCTGGTTGTCCGTCCGCACGAAGTAGTCGTCGACGTGCGCCTTGTCGTAGCCGCCCTTGCGCACCGTCGGAAACCTGTCCTGCTGGAGTCCGCCGCCCGGCAACATATCGCTCATGTGCCCTTCATGTCCTTACACCGTTGTGACTGTACGACGCAGAAGGTGCGAGTTGACCCGTACCCATTGTCACCACGACACCTGACCGGTCTCGTTAGCGACATACGCCCGATAGTGCCCTTTTCTGCATACCGGCTCGACCGCCTGGGGGCACCGGTCGGGAGCGGAGCGTAACGCCGTGGACACCGTCCAGGCGACCAAGGTAGACACGCGCGGCGCGGCCGCGTCAAGATCCCCGACCGGACATCGCCGTGCGGACCCCGGTCACGTTCTTACTAAGGTATGCGCGATCATCCCCGTACGGGGGCAGAGCGGTCAACTTCCCGCTGATCCGCCCCCTCCCGGGGGAGACGGACACGGCGGTACGAGACGCAGGGAGGGCCACGAGATGGACAACGGCCGCACGGAAGGCGGGCCCGCGGGGCCCCGCGTGGGCGGAGCGGACTTCGGACGACCGGAGGTCCACCCGAGCGCGTGGATCGCGCCCGGCGCGGTGGTGGTCGGCCGCGTGCGCCTGGGCGCCCGGAGCAGCGTGTGGTACGGGTCGGTGCTGCGCGCCGACACCGAGGACGTCGTCGTCGGTGACCGGGTCAACATCCAGGACCAGTGCGGCCTGCACTCCGATCCCGGTGAGCCCGTGATCCTGCACGACGACGTGAGCCTTGGCCACAAGGCGATGGTGCACGGCGCGGTCGTGGAGGAGGGCGCGCTCATCGGCATCGGCGCCATCGTGCTGGGCGGCGCCCGCGTCGGCCGGGGCGCCCTGGTCGCGGCGGGCTCCCTCGTGCCGCCGGGCAAGACCGTCCCGCCGGACACGCTGTGGGCGGGGGTGCCCGGCAAGGTGGTGCGTGAGCTCAACGACAACGACCGGCTGGTGCTCCAGCACACTCCGGCCCACTACGCGGCGCTCGCCGCCCAGCACCAGGACGTCACCTGGGCCTAGCGCCACGCCGGGTGGGGACGAAAGTCGTGCCCGGGGCACCCGGCGCGGTGGCCCGAAAGCACCGCGCCCGCCCAGGTGGGGCCCCCTCCTGGCTAACCCGGGTGACTCCGCCGCCTGGTCCTCACGGGTCATGCGCACCGGCCCGCCCTGCGCGTAGCCTGGTACTCCTCACGTCCGCGTGGGTCCGGATCCGTCGCACCCGTACCCACGGCACTCCGGCGCGGGGTGTCCCGTCCTGCCGCGACACCGTTGTCTCAGGGGGTGAGCTCACGTGAACCACAGCCTCGACCTGCACGACCACCTCCACGACCACGTCGCGCTGGACGAGATCGAACTGTACGCCGAGGTGCTCATCGCGGTGGCCGACGCCGACCGCCCGCTCAGCCCCGAGGAGATCGACCGGGTGCTCGGGCTGTCCGGGACGCCCGCGGTCCCCGCCGAAGCGGCCCGTCCCGGCGGCCCCCTTCCCCGCGGCGGGTCCGGACCCGCCGACGGGACGGCGAACGTCCACGACCCGGTCCCCGAGCAGCCTCCCCGGGCGGCGGGCCCCGTGCCCGGCCACGTCGTCCGACCGCGCGACGAGGACCCCGGCACGCGGCGCTCGTGGTCCACCGATCCGCTCCCGGCCGAGTACCGGCTGCCGCCCGCGGTGCTGCCCGCGCCCCGCGACGTGCCCGAGCCCCACGTCCTGTGGTCCCCGCTGCCCCTCGCCCCCTGGCACGTCTGAGGCCGTCCGTCCCCTCCCCGCCCACGGCCGGGAGGCCCCTCCGGCCTGCCCGGGGGGACGGAGTCCGGCCGCACCGGCTGACCGCGCCGCCCGCGACCGCGTCGTCCATCCGCGCTGCCGGGCGGCGCCACCCGGCCGCGTTGTCCATTCGCACTGCCCAACCGAGCTGACCGACCGCGCTGTCCGGTGGCGGCCCGATCCGGCCACGGCGGCCCGTCTCCGCGCGCCCCGGTCTGGGTAGTGCTTCTGTGGGCCCCGGCCCCCGGGAACCCCCCAGCAGCACACAGGAGCCCCTGATGCCACCAGGACCGGACAGGCCGGACCGCGGCGACCGACACCGCGTCGGTCCGCGCCCCCGCACGGACGGCCGCGAGCCCGACAACGCCCGTCGGGTCACCCTCACCATCGCCCTCGTCGTGACCTTCGCCTTCCTGCTGGCCACCGCGGCCGGACTCGGCTGGTTCCTCTCCGACGGCGGGCCCCTGTCCGGTTCGGCTCCGGAGTCCGCCGAGGAGGGCGGCGACGCGGCCGACGGCGGAGGCGGCGCAGGGGACACGGAGGACACCCCGCGGGACCCGGCGGACGGCGGGGACACCGCCGCGGACCCCCCGGCCGGACTGGCCTACGAACTCCCCGGTGAGGAGTGGCACAGACTCGGCGACGGGGAGGTCCCCTCGGAGTACACCTCCTACGCGGTCCTCGGCCCGGCCGAGGACCCGGACGCGGTCATCGTCACCGGCACCGAGGAACTCGGTTCGGTGGAGCCGATCGCGGTGGCCGGGGTGCGACTGGCCGTGGACTTGGCCGCCGACCTGGCCGCCGAGGGCGGCGTGTGGGCCGAGCCCTCCGGGCAGACCGACGTGGACGGGCTGCCCGCCTTCGGGGCGACCATGGGCAGCGACTCGGGGGACACCTACGGCCGCTTCGTGATCGTGGAGCTGGACGACGGCCGGGGCGCGTTCATGCTCGGGGTGAACACCGCGGGCGGGGAGGGCGCCAGCGAGGACATCGACGCGGCCTTCGACTCGGTGGGCACGCGCTGAAGCGGCACGTCAGAGCGGCAGGACGGCGCGGAGCAGGAAGCCCCCCTCCGGAGTGCGGGCCGCGGAGAGGGTGCCGCCGCCCATGGCGACCCGCTCGGACAGACCGGCGAGCCCGTTGCCCGACTCCCTCCCGTCCTGGCCGCCGCCCCGGGCGCGGTCGTTGAACACCTCGACCACGAGGGTCCGGGGGCCCACGGCGCTGTCGCGGGCGAGGGTGAAGCTGATCTGGCACTCGTTGGCGTCGCTGTGCCGCAGGACGTTCGTGCCGCCCTCGCGCACCACCCAGGCGGCGAGCGCGGCGGTCCGCGGCGGCAGGTCCAGCCCCTCCAGCCCGGTGGCGACCGCCCTGGTTCCCCCCGCGTCGAGCACCGCGCGGACGGCCTCCGTCTCGCCCGCCAGGTCGACCTCCCGGTAGCCGCTGACCGCCGACCTCACCTGTTGGAGCGCCTGTCTGGCGAGCACCTGCACCTCCGCCATCTCCGCGCCCGCCCGCTCGGGGTCCCGCTCCACGAGCCGTCCGGCCAGCTGGGCCTTGACCGCGAGCGCGGAGAGGCTGTGCCCGAGCAGGTCGTGCATGTCGCGGGCGAAGCGGAGCCGCTCCTCGCTCACCGCGAGCTGGGCGCGGGCCCGCTGTCCCGCGACGGCCTCGCGGCTGATGTCCCACAGCCAGATCATGGAGAGCGAGGCCCCGGCGAACATCAGCCCGCTGAAGACCATCACCAGCCACACCAGCAGGTAGAGGAGCGGCTGGAACTGCGTCTCGAACCCGTAGAACGGGACCGCGAGCCAGGGCAGCGCCAGCAGGGCGGCTGTGACGTACGCGCTGCGCCTGCGCGGGGCGAGGAAGACCCCGGTCCCCCACCACGCGGCCAGGAAGAACACGGTGTTGATCGGCTCCTGGAGGCACAGGACGACCACGACGATCAGGCCGAGCGAGGTCCAGTAGGCGCGCGGGTCCGGCTTGCGCCGACCGTCCAGCCTGGCCCGGAGCATCACGATCAGCAGCACGGCGATCGGCACGGAGGCGACCACCCCGGTCAGGGAGCGCCACAGGGGCCAGTCCGAGGCCGCGGCCGTGACGACGTCCACCAGGGGCATCCCCACGACGAGCAGCGCGGTGAAGCCCACCGAGACGATGACGATGCGCCGGGCGAAGCGGACCCTGCGGTCGCCCTCCCGGTCGGAGGCCGTGTACTCGGCGGAGGGCGTGCCGTGATCGCTCAACGTGACTCCTCGGTGTGTCGGGTCCCGTCGGGCAGCGGGAGGACGGCTCTGAGCAGGAAACCGCCGTCGTGGGTACGGTTCGCCGACAGTGTGCCACCCTCCCGTACGACACGTTCGGAGAGCCCGGCCAGACCGCTGGCCGAGGCCGCGCCGTCCTCCGGGCCGCCGCGCGCCCGGTCGTTGGACACCTCGACCACCAGTGCCCTCCCCCCGTGCCCGGCTTCCCCGTCCACGGAGAAGGAGATCCGGCAGCGGCGGGCGTCGCTGTGCCGCAGGATGTTGGTGGCCCCCTCGCGCACCACCCAGGCGGCGATTCCGGCCGCGGCCGGGAACTGTTCCGGGGCCGCCGTTCCGGTGACGACGGTCTCGGTGCCGTTGGCGCGCAGGACCGCACCGATCGACTCCACCTCCGCGGCCAGGTCCACACCCCGGTAGCCGCTGACCGCCGACCTCACCTGCTGGAGCACCCTGCGGGCCAGTTCGTGGACCTCCTCGATCTCGGCCGCGGAGCCCGCCGGATCGCTCTCCAGCAGCAGTTCGGCCCGTCTGGCCCTGACAGCGAGCGTGGTCAGGCCCTGGCCGATCACCCCCTGCATGTCCTGGGCGAACCGGAGCCGCTCCTCGCTCACCGCCAGCCGGGTGCGGGCGTGCTCCCCCTCCAGAGCCTCGTTCGTGGCCTCCCACAGGCGGAACATGGTCAGGGCGACGAACCAGATCACGAGGGTCCAGCCCACTGAGAACAGGCTGGAGAACACCAGCACGAAGAGGGGTATGTCCACCAGTGTGACGGACGGGTGCAGCCAGGGCAGCACCAGCAGGGCGAGGCCGACGAGGAGGGAACGCCTCCAGGGGGCGGAGAAGGCCGCCACCCCCCACCAACACGTGCAGGTGAGGAAGACGTACGGAGTGACCTGCATGAGGAGGCACGCCAGGAGGAGCAGGGCGAGCGAGCCCCAGTAGAGCCGGGGGTCGGCGATCCTCCTCCCGTCCACCCGGCTCCGGATCATGCACAGGCACAGCAGCGCGCACAGCAGGGCGACCGCGGTGGACACCGCGGGAGGCCAGGTCCTGAACCCGTCCTCCGAGCCGACGGAGCGGGCCCCGGACAGGAGCAGTTCCATGAACGGCGCGAAAGGCACCATCAGCGCCAGCGAGCCCAGCGTCCACAGGATGCACCACCGCGCGAACCGGAGCCTGCGCAGGAAACGGGGGTTCGTGCCCGCGTCGGCCCCTGGAACGGGAGAGGGGACCGCCGAGTCCGCCGTCCCGTGCCCGGCGGTGAACGTGTCCTGGGAACCCACCGCTCCTCCTCTCCTCCGCCGTGGCCGACGGCTCCTCCGCGCCGCTGCGGCCGCCGGCTCCTCTCCGGCCGCCGTCGGCCGCACCACAACCACCGTAGAAGCCGCGGACCCCCTCCGAACGGTTGTCCACAGGCCTTTCCGGACCCGCACGGGAGAAGGCCGGGGCAGGCCGTCCGTCCCCGGCCTCCCCGGCGCCCCGCGCCCGCCCTACGGCTGGCGGGGGTCCCACCTGAAGTAGCGGCGCACCAGCAGGGCCAGCACCGCGATCCAGGCGAGCATGATCCCGATGGAGGGCAGGGCCGCGACCCACAGGGCGAGGTAGCCCTTCTCCTCCCCGTCCCCGAAGCCCCGGAAGGCGTCGTAGCCGGAGTAGGCGGTCTGCGCCATCTCCCCGGCGGGGACCGACGGAACGAAGCCGATGATCACGCGAGCGGTCTCCGGCAGGAACTCCAGCGGGATGAGTCCGCCGCCCACGAACAGCAGGACCAGCATGGGCAGCATCGAGATCATCTGGGCGGACTCGGCGTTGCGGACGATCGGGGTGATGAGCAGCCCCATCAGGGAGAACATGACGGAGCTGAGGACGACCGCGACGGCGAGCATCAGCGGGTCCCGGGGAAGGCTGCCGAAGAAGACCAGGACCAGGGCGGCCACCACCACCGTGATCGCCAGGGAGAAGACCACCACGGCCCCGATGACGCCGCCGAAGACCGCCGACTGGGGCACCCCGCTGACCCGCAGCCGCTTGAGGACCAGGGACTCCCTCCGCGCGGTGAACACGTTGGAGGGGTGGCCGACGCCCAGGATGAGCCCGATGGAGCCGATGGTGGCGACCATGGCCATCTGCCCCATCCCGAAGCCGGGGACGACCTCGTCATTGGGGAGGTTCGTGGTCATGAAGGCGAAGAAGAGCGGCAGGGCCAGGTACATCCAGGCGGTCTTGTACCGGGCGAACAGGGTGAACTCGGTTCGGGCCAGGCGGACGGCCTGCCTGGCCCAGCTGACGCCGGGTCGGACGCCGGGTCGGACGCCGGTGGCGTCGGTGGCGGGGGCGGCGGTGTTCGCGGTCATCGCGGTGTCTCCTCGAAGGACTGTGCGGGGCAGGGGGGCACGGAGCGCTGCGGCGCGCGTCAGACCAGGTCGGCGGCGCCGTCGGCGACCCGGAGGAACACGTCCTCCAGGGAGGCGCTGCGCACCTGGAGGCTGCGCAGGACGGTGCCGTTCTCCACGGCCCAGGACATGAGCGCGGCCACCGCGTGGTGCGCCCGCTCCTCGACGTCCCCCCGCGTGACCGTGTAGGTGGCCCACAGCGCCTGGCCGCGCGTCTCCACGGAGACGTCCGCGCCCTCGACGCGGGGCAGGTCGGCGGTGCGCACGTTCGGGGGCAGCACGAAGCTCACCCGGTCGCCCCAACCCGCGAGGACCTCCTGGATCGTCCCCTCCACGCGGACCTCGCCGCGGTGCATGATCGCCAGCCGGTCGGCGAGCCGCTCGGCCTCCTCCAGGTAGTGGGTGGTGAGCAGGACCGCCACCCCCTCCCGCTTGAGGTCGTTGACGATGCGCCAGGTCTCGATGCGGCCCTCGGCGTCCATGCCGGTGGTGGGCTCGTCCAGGTACAGGACCTCGGGCCTGGTCAGCAGGGCCAGCGCCAGGTCCAGGCGGCGCTTCTGCCCTCCGGACAGCTGGCGGACCGCGACCCCGCGCTTGTCGGCGAGGCCGACCAGCTCCAGCGTCTCGTCCGTGTCCCTGGGCGCGGCCGCGAGGTCGCGGGCCAGGTGCAGGGTCTCGGCGACGGTCAGGTCCTCCAGCAGGCCGCTGCCCTGGAGGACGGCGTTGGTGCGCTCCCGGACTCCGGCGGGCTGGCCGTAGGGGTCGAGGCCGAAGACCCGGACACTGCCGGAGCTGGGGCGGCGGAAGCCCTCCATCGTCTCGATGGTGGTGGTCTTGCCCGCGCCGTTGGTCCCGAGGAGGGCGAAGAGCTCGCCGGGGTGGATCTCGAAGGAGACCCCCTTGACCGCCTCGAAGTCGCCGTAGTGCTGGTGGAGGTCGCGGACGACCACCGCCGGGCCGGTGGCGTCCTGTCGGCCGGGGCCGGTCGCTGCGGTGCTCGCTGTCGTCGTCATGTCCCCAGGTTCCCGCGGAACGGCTCACACGGAACAGACGCCGTTATCACCGGCCGCACGGGGGAACCTACCGGCGCGCGCACTGACAAATGTCATCGGGCCGGTGCGGCGGCCGCTGGTGGGCGGTCGTGGCCGCGCCCTCGGACCCCTCGGCCGCGCCCGCCTTCCGGTGGCCGCTCATCCGCGGTCGTAGCCCTGGGGGACGGGGTGTCCGGCCAGCCGGTGCACCTGGACGGCGACGTCGTCGGGGGTGCGCGCCGGGCGGGTGAAGGGCAGGTGTACGTCGTGGTGGCCCCGCGCGGTCTCCACCCGCAGCCGCAGCCCGAGGCGGTCCACGCCCAGGGGCCTGGGTCGGCCTCCGCGCGCGGCGCCGGAAGCGGCGGCCAGCAGGTCGCCCACCAGGTCCGGGTGGTCCTCGTCGAGGTGGCGCAGCCAGGGCGCCTCCCAGAGGCAGAACGGGTCGGGGCGCGCGGCGGCCAGTTCGGCTGGATCGAGCACGTGGGCCCCGTCGTGGTCGGACTGGACCACCAGGGTGGTGCGCAGGACCACCATCGTCAGGCCGTACCCGATCTCCAGCAGCCGGTCGTCGGTGGCGGCCTCGGGCAGCCGGGCCGCGCGTACGCGGGCGTGGGCGTGCTCCAGGGCCTCCACGGCGCCGCTCACCCACAGCACCGCCCGCACCCTGTCGCGCATCAGCACGGGTGACAGGTCGGTGAACTCCGCCATCACCACGGGGCCCCTGGGACGGGGGTCCGTGAGCGGGTGGCCGTCGGGCAGCAGGAGGCTCACGGCGCCGTCGGCGTGCACGTGGCAGGGGGCTTCCTCCAGGTACACGGTCCCCGCCTCGCCGAACCGGTCCGAGGCCGCCGCCACGGTCACCGGACCGCCGCGGGCCAGGGTGGAACGGGCGCGATCGGCGGGAGGAGGAACGGGGGCGTTCACGGGCGACCACCTCGAATAGAAGACAGTCAGGTAAGGCTAACCTAAATCACCCTTCCCTGGAAGCCCCTCCCCCGCACCGCGTCCACGGGGGCGGTACCGGTGCGGGCGGTGGCCGGGGCCGCGATCGCCGCCCCGCACCGCGCTCACCGGGGCGGTACGGCCGCGCGAAGGGAAGAGGGAAACGGCCCTGAGCGACCACGAGGCCATCGCGGTGGCGCTGCCGACGGGGCCGCACCGCACACGGGAGGCGGCCGCAGGAGCCTCCACCTTCCCGGCGCCCCCGCCCCCGCGGGCCGTCCCGACTGGCGCCCGCACCGACGGCGCGGACGTTCCCCGCACGGGACGCCTGCCCGTACGGGACGTCTACCCGCGTGTGACCGCCGCGACCGCCGCCTCCACCGCGGCGCGCTGGGCGTCCAGCGGGGAGCCCGGGGGCTGGCGGACGGCGCTGAGCCAGATCCCGTCCACGAGGACCAGCAGGAGTTCCACCAGGGCGTCCGGGTCCTGCCCGGGGGCCAGTTCCCCCTGCTCGCCCGCCCAGCCGACGGCGGCGCGCAGAGCGGCGCGGGCCCGGACGTCGAACCCGGCCAGGACCTCCGCGAACTCGGCGTCCACGGCCGCGCGGGCGTAGAACGCCGACCAGACGCGGGCCTCGGCCAGGCGCTCGTCGTCGGTCGGCAGCAGGTCGGTGAGCACCTGCCGCAGCCCCTCGGCGAAGGACAGCAGCCCCGGGCCGATCCGCACCCGGGCGAGCCGCGCGGCGACCGCGTCGACGACCTCGTGCATGGCGAAGAGGAGAAGCGCCTCCTTGGTCCCGAAGTCGCGCTGGACGGCTCCGACGGAGAGTCCGGCCTCGGCCGCCACGGTGCGGATGCTGACGCCCTCCAGGCCCTCGCGGGCGGCGATCCGGTGCAGGGCGGCGGCCACCTGTCGGCGGCGTCCGTCCTTGTCCACGTACCTGGGCACGGCCACATTCTGACACACCCCCCGTTCTGATACGTTCGTATCGATACGAACGTATCGAAAGAGTTCTCGAAGGGGAGACCATGGACCGACGGAACCGCGCCGCCGCGGCCGCCCGCTGGCTGGCGACCGCCCTCGCGGGCACGACCGCGCTTGTCGGCGCGGGCGCCGCCGCGCTCGTCCTGCTGCCGCCGCCCTCCTGGGACGCGTGGCAGTACGGACTGCTGGTACTGGAGTTCAGCCTGGTGTTCGCCGCCCTGGCCGTCGTCGGCCTGGTCCCGGCCCTGTTCGCGGCGGGGAGGCCGCGCCTCCGCGAGGGCACCGGGCGGCGTCCGGACGCGGGAAGCAGGGGAGCGGTGTGGCGTCGGCGCCTCGCCGCGGCGGCCGCCACGGCCAACGGCGCGGTACTGGTCGCCGCGCTCGTCCCGCCCGGGACGATCTGGTCCACCGCACACGCGGAGGGAGCCCGGCTCGACCTCGGCGAGTACGCCGCCGGACTCGCCACCAGCGCCGACCGCGCACCCGAGACCCGCGTCTACCTGCGCACCGGCGAGTCGGCGGTCGGGGACGCCTCCGACCCGCAGGACCTGGAACTGGACGTGTGGGAGCCCGAGCGGCGGCGGGGGGACGCCCCGCCACCGATCGTGGTGAACGTCCACGGAGGCGCGGACGACCTGCCGCAGAGCCTCCTGCCCCGCTGGGACGTGTGGCTGGCCGACAACGGGCACGTGGTGTTCGACGTCGACTACCGCTACTTCCCCGACGGCGACTGGTCGGTGCCGGTCTCCGACGTCAAGTGCGCGATCGGCTGGGCCCGCGAGCACGCCGCGGAGTACGGGGCCGACCCCGGCCGGATCGCCGTCACCGGCCAGTCGGCGGGCGGCCTGCTCGCCCTCCTGGCCGCGTACAGCTCGGACGAGGAGATCCCCCCGAGCTGCGACGTGCCCGACACCGGCGTCGACGCGGTCGTGGCCTGGTACGCGGTGGCCGACGGTACCGCCGAGGCGCCCGAGCTGCCCTGGCGCCAGCGCAACTCCCCGATGGGCGGCGACCTCCTGGAGGAGAGCGAGCGCCTGATGGGCGGCTCCGTGGCGGAGCTGCCCGAGGAGTACGCGATGAGCTCGCCCATCACGTACGTCTCGCCGGAGGTTCCGCCCACGATGCTGATCACGCCCGGCCACGACCTGTTCGTGGGCCCGGAGGACAACCGCCGCCTCGCCGCCCGGCTCGACGCGGCCGGGGTCCCGCACCGGCACCTGGAGATCCCCTGGGCGGAGCACATGTTCGACCTCAACTGGGGAGGGTTCGCCAGCCAGGTCACCCGGCACGGCCTGGACGGGTTCCTCGACGAACACCTCGCCGCCTCGCCGTGAGCGGTTCCGCCCCCGGTCCGGAAGTGCCCCCGCCCCCGGCCATGAGCGGCGCCGCCTCGGCCCTGTGAACGGCTCTGCCCCCGGTCGCTGAACGGCTCCTCGCCGTCAGCGGTTCCGGCCATCCCCACGAGCCGTCACGGTCCGGAGCGCGCGGTCGGGACACGGAGTCCCGGGCACGGTGCCGCGCCGGACCGCCGGTGAACGGCGCAGGGGCCGGGGAGCCGACCGTGCGGTCGGCTCCCCGGCCCCTGCGCGGGCTCGGTGCCCTGGTCCGGACCTCGCGTCAGCCCTGGGCGTCGGCGGTCTCGGCCTCCTCCTTGGGGGCCTCGCCCCGGACCGAGCGCAGCAGCAGCTGGGAGACGTCCACGACCTCCAGCGTCTCCTTCGCCTCGCCCTGCGACTTCTTCTCGTTGATCGCGTCGCCGAGCATGACCTGGCAGAACGGGCACGCGGTGGAGACGGTGTCGGGGTTGGTGGTCAGCGCCTCGTCCACCCGCTCGGTGTTGATGCGCTTGCCGATCCGCTCCTCCATCCACATGCGGGCGCCGCCGGCGCCGCAGCAGAAGCCCCGCTCCTTGTGGCGGTGCATCTCCTGCGTCTTGACCCCCGGCACCTGCGCCATGATGTCGCGCGGCGGCGTGTACACCTTGTTGTGGCGGCCCAGGAAGCAGGGGTCGTGGTAGGTGATGTTCTCCTCCACGGAGTTGACCGGCGTGAGCCTGCCCTCCTCCACGAGCTTGGCCAGCAGCTGGCTGTGGTGCACGACCTCGTAGGTACCGCCGAGCTGCGGGTACTCGTTGGCGAGCGTGTTGAAGCAGTGCGGGCAGCTGGCCACGATCTTGGTGACACCGGCCTCGTTCAGCGTCTCCACGTTCTGCTGGGCGAGCATCTGGAAGACGTACTCCATGCCCAGGCGGCGCGCGGGGTCACCGGTGCAGGCCTCCATGCCGCCCAGCACGGCGAACTCGACGCCCGCCATGTCGAGCAGCTCGGCGATGGCCTTGGTGGTCTTCTTGGCGCGGTCCTCCAGGGCACCGGCGCAGCCGACCCAGAACAGGTACTCGGTGCCCTCGGGGAGCTTGTCCTCGACGACCTGCACCTCGACCGGGTTCTCCTCCCGGGAGGCCAGCTCCTCGATCCAGTCCATGCGCCGGTCCTCGGCCATGCCCCACGGGTTGGCCTTGTTCTCCAGGTTCTTGAGGAGCGTGTTGGCCTCGGACGGGAAGTTGGACTCGACCATCACCTGGTAGCGGCGCATGTCGAGGATGTGGTCGATGTGCTCGATGTCCACCGGGCACTGCTCGACGCAGGCGCCGCAGTTGGTGCAGGCCCACAGCTCGTCGGGGTGGATGACGCCGTTCTCCTCCTCGGTGCCGACCAGCGGCCGGTTGAGGAGGGCGAGGACGTCCACGCCCGCGTGGCTCTCGTCGGGCTTCTCGGCGAGGGTCTCCTCGGTGATGCCCTGGAGCAGGTACGGGGCCTTCTCGTAGGTGTGCTGCTGGAGGTCGAGGATGACCTTCTTGGGCGAGAGCGGCTTGCCCGTGTTCCAGGCGGGGCACTGGGACTGGCAGCGCCCGCACTCGGTGCAGGTGGTGAAGTCCAGGAGGCCCTTCCAGGTGAAGTCCTCCAGCTTGCCCGCGCCGAACGGGTCCTCGTCGGGGTCGGCCTCCTCGAAGTCGAGGGGCTTGGTGCCGGACTTGTCCATCATCTGCTTGGCCGCGCCCAGGGACGGGGACCCGTCGGCGTTGCGCTTGAAGTAGATGTTGACCGGCGCGAGGAAGCGGTGCCAGCCGATGCCCATGGTGAGCACGCGGGCGATGACCACGAAGAACAGGTAGCTGATGATCAGCTTGAACGCGGCGACC
Organism: Nocardiopsis sp. LDBS0036; assembly: GCF_041228755.1. Classification (NCBI taxonomy): domain Bacteria; kingdom Bacillati; phylum Actinomycetota; class Actinomycetes; order Streptosporangiales; family Nocardiopsidaceae; genus Nocardiopsis; species Nocardiopsis sp. LDBS0036. The sequence continues at coordinate 4,590,775 of NZ_CP141103.1, read as the reverse complement.
AGCGCGATGGCGGGCTCGGCGACCGCGGGGTCGCCGGGCAGGATCGCGCCGAGGCCGGTGGAGATCGGCGTCGCCCAGGCCGGGAACGGGAAGTCGCCCATGGCCGACTTGAGACCGCGGATCACGAAGATCGAGATCAGCAGGCCCCACAGGTAGGCCTCGACGTAGTACGCCGTCCAGTGCCGGGAGTTGGTGAACCGGGACTGGCGGCCCAGGCGCTTGGGCCCGTTGAGCAGGCGGTAGACGGTCAGGCCGACGATGCCGACGAGGCTGGCCGCGGCGATGAGCTCGATGGCCAGGCCGTACAGGGCCCAGTCGTAGATGATCGGCAGCTTGAAGTGCGGGTCGAAGACCTCGCCCTGGGCCTCCACGACGGTGAAGACCAGCAGCGGGAACGAGACCATGACGAACCAGTGGGCGACGCCGATCCACGGCCGCTTGAGCATCCGCCCGTGCCCGAGGATCTCGATGAGCGCCATGGTGAACCGCTGTCCGAACGGCCCCTTGCGCTCCGGCTCCACCGAGCGGCCCACACCCACGGTTCGCACGATCTGGCGGATGCCCAGAGCGAACATGGTGAACGCGACCACGGCGAAGACCGAGGTGATGATGCCCAGTGTCAGGTACAGCATCGTCCGTGGCCTCCCATCCTGCTTCGTCGTCCGGTGCGCCACACACCGGGGGTCGAACTATATGTTACTAGCGAGTAATGCCGCGGTCGCCACCGGATGCCCGACCGCTCGCGGAACGGACACCCCGCCGCCGTCGCCGCGGGCCGCCGGGTCGCGGAACCCGGTCGGCACGCCCGCGCCGGTGCCGTCCGGCGCTGGCGCCGGTACCGGTGTGACAGGACCGCGCGGGTGCGCCCGAACGGGACTCGGGCACACCGCACGTCCTATATGTAGCGGACGGCGGACGCGGGACGACTCGACGGGGGTATCGGTGACTTCACCGTCTCTCCCCTACTACCAGGTTGCGGCATCGCCGGGAGTGGAACAACCACGGATCCGCGGCTGTGGACGACCTCCGGGAGCCTCCAGTGGAGTGCCTCCAGCGGGGCGCACCCGAGGACCGGGCACGAGGACCGCGCAGGAGGACCGGACACGGGGCCGCGCCGGGGGTCGAGCGCGAGGTCCGTCCCCGCGAACGGTGCGCGGCGCGCGGGCACGGCGAAGCCGGGGACGCCGTGGGACCCCCCGTCTTCCAGTCTCGCGAAGGGGCCCGGCCTCCGACAACGCCCACCCTCCGCCTGTGGACGGCTCCCCGGAGCGGGGACCCCAGGCGGCGCGGCGCTCGGGGCCCTCCCCCGGACGGGCCCCGGCGGAGCGGGTCGGGCGGGGCCGTCGGCGCTCAGGCGCAGCCGCCGAGCTCGCAGATGTCGGTGCGCGAGGTGGACACCTTCAGGTCGTCGTACCAGACGTAGCTGTCGTGGGCCGGGGCGAAGCCCTCGGTGGAGCCGCCGAAGAAGGTCGAGAGGTAGGCCTTGTCCACCAGGTCGTCGTCGGTGACCAGGCGAAGGCCGGTGACCAGCGCGGCGGGCTCGCCGTTGTAGAAGACCTCGATCTCCCCGTCGGGCTCGGCCCGGCCGTCGGTGACCGTGTTGACGCGGACCCGCTGGGCGATGTGCACCCACTCGCCCCGGGGGAGGTGGACGACGGACCCGTCCGCGACGAGGGGCTCGGAGTCGCCGAACTCGCCCGCCTTGTCCATGTGGTAGTAGTACAGCTCCGCCTTGCCGTCGCGGCGCCAGACCACGCGCGAGCTGTAGCCGTTCTCGCCCGTGCAGACGTCCCCGCCCGAGCAGCCCGCGCCCCCGGCCAGCCCGAAGCCCAGCTTTCCGCCGAACGAGGTGGTCCCCCAGCTGAAGTCCTCGCCCAGGCGCGCCCAGAAGGACAGGTAGTACTCGCGCGCCGGGGAGAGCTGGAACGGCGCCAGCCCGCCGGACTCCTGCGCGCCGATCCTCCCCTCGGGGTAGAGCACGCGCAGCGACTGCCCGCCCCCGTGGGCGGGGACCGAGTCGTCGATGACGGCGCGCTCCTCCAGTCCCCTGGCGCTGGAGGCGTACCAGCCGTCCTTCTCCCATTCGTCGAGGGTGTAGGCGGTGCCCGCGGCCGGGCGCTCGAAGGTGTTGTGCCGGTACGCGGACGAGAAGGCGTCCCCGGCCTCCCCGGCGAACGCGGAACCGTCCCCGGCGGACCCGGAGCCCTCCCCGGACTCCCCGGCGTCCCCGGTGGACGGTGGGGCCTCCGCGGCGGGCGGCGAGGTCTCCACGACGGGCGCGGTGGTGTCCCCGATCAACCGCGGTTCGTCCTCGGCGGACGCGGGGGCGGCGCCCAGCGCGGGCAGCAGCACCGCGGCGGCGAGCGCGGAGGCGAGCAGGGCCTTGGACGTCACGGGCGTCTCCGTTTCAGGGGTACGGCGGACGCGGCGGGAAGCCGCCGCGGCGGTCGCCGCCCGGCGGCGCCGGCGCTTCGGCACCGGCGTGTCGGCGGCAGGGCCATCGTCGGCCGCCGACCGGGGACGCCCGGCGCCGCGACACGGGCGTTTCCCTCCGCTTGACCGGAAGGCGCCCCTCCGGTGACCGCGCCTCCGGAGCCGCCAGCGACCGCGTCCCCGAAGCCACCCCAGGGGAACCCCGACCCTCCCTGATCTTGCGGGTCAAGGTTCTCCCCGACTTGTCCCGGGGTTCGCCCATATCCCCGATCAGAGTGCCCAGGTCGGGAACATCCCGGTCCGGCCGCCCGTTGTCAGGACGTAGGAACCAACTTGAGTCGGGTCAACTCAACTGACTTGACAGCCCTCAACCGACGAAGCAAAATTACGTCCGAACGACTCAACTTTGACGGAGGAAGCAACCATGGCACGTGCGGTCGGAATCGACCTCGGTACGACGAACTCGTGTGTCGCGGTCCTGGAGGGCGGCGAGCCCACGGTCATCGCCAACGCCGAGGGCGCCCGTACCACCCCGTCCGTCGTCGCCTTCGCCAAGAACGGTGAGGTGCTCGTCGGCGAGGTCGCCAAGCGCCAGGCGGTCACCAACGTCGACCGCACCATCCGCTCGGTCAAGCGCCACATCGGCACCGACTGGACGGTGAAGATCGACGACAAGACCTTCAACCCCCAGCAGATCAGCGCCTTCGTGCTCCAGAAGCTCAAGCGCGACGCCGAGGCCTACCTGGGCGAGGACGTGACCGACGCGGTCATCACCGTCCCGGCCTACTTCAGCGACTCCCAGCGCCAGGCCACCAAGGAGGCCGGCACCATCGCGGGCCTCAACGTCCTGCGCATCATCAACGAGCCGACCTCGGCCGCGCTGGCCTACCACCTGGAGAAGGAGGACGAGGCCACCATCCTGGTCTACGACCTCGGTGGCGGCACCTTCGACGTCTCCCTCCTGGAGGTCGGCGACGGCGTCGTGGAGGTCAAGGCGACCAACGGCGACAACCACCTGGGCGGCGACGACTGGGACCAGGCCATCGTCGACTGGCTGGTCGAGCGCTTCAAGAACTCCAACGGCGTGGACCTGTCCAAGGACAAGATGGCCCTCCAGCGCCTGCGCGAGGCCGCGGAGAAGACCAAGATCGAGCTGTCCAGCTCCAGCGAGTCGGCGATCAACCTGCCCTACATCACGGCCTCGGCCGAGGGCCCGCTGCACCTGGACGAGAAGCTCTCCCGCGCCGAGTTCCAGCGCCTGACCGCCGACCTGGTCGAGCGGACCAAGACCCCGTTCCAGCAGGTCCTCAAGGACGCCGGGATCAGCCTGGACCAGATCCACCACGTGGTCATGGTCGGCGGCTCCACCCGTATGCCCGCCATCGTGGACCTGGTCAAGGAGATGACCGGCAAGGACCCCAACAAGGGCGTCAACCCGGACGAGGTCGTGGCCATCGGCGCCTCGCTCCAGGCCGGTGTGCTCAAGGGCGAGGTCAAGGACGTCCTGCTGCTGGACGTCACCCCGCTGTCGCTGGGCATCGAGACCAAGGGCGGCGTGTTCACCAAGCTCATCGAGCGCAACACGACCATCCCGACCAAGCGCTCCGAGATCTTCACGACGGCCGACGACAACCAGCCGTCCGTGCAGATCCAGGTGTACCAGGGTGAGCGCGACATCGCCCAGTACAACAAGAAGCTGGGCGTCTTCGACCTGACCGGTCTGCCCCCGGCGCCGCGCGGCGTCCCGCAGATCGAGGTCGCCTTCGACATCGACGCCAACGGCATCGTCAGCGTCACCGCGAAGGACCTGGGCACCGGCAAGGAGCAGTCCGTCACCATCTCCGGCGGCTCCGCGATGTCCAAGGACGACATCGACAAGATGGTCCGCGAGGCCGAGCAGTACGCGGAGGAGGACCGCAAGCGCCGCGAGGAGGCCGAGGTCCGCAACAACGCCGAGTCCCTCGTCTACCAGACCGAGAAGGTCATCAAGGACAACGAGGACAAGGTCCCGGCGGACGTGCGCTCCGAGACCGAGGCCGCCGTCGCCGAGCTGAAGACCGCGCTGGAGGGCTCCGACGTGGAGGCCATCCGCACCGCGAGCGAGAAGGTCGCGCTGGCCAGCCAGAAGATCGGCTCCGCCATCTACAGCCAGGGCCAGCAGGGCGCCGAGGGCGACGCCCAGGGCGCCCAGAGCTCCGCCGACGACGCCGACGTCGTGGACGCCGAGATCGTCGACGAGGACAACAAGGGCACCCAGGGCAACCAGCAGTCCTGAACCCGGGTCGAGTCGAGGAAGGAGGCGTGTCTCAGATGGCACCGTCGGAGAACACCAACGGCACCGGCGACGGTGAGGAGCGCCAGGGGCCGGTGATCCGGGACAACCGCCGGATCGACCCGGAGACCGGGCAGGTCCGCAACCCCGAGGCCGAGGGCGACGCGACCGAGGAGATCCCCGAGGTCGCCGAGGAGGAGGTCGTCGAGGCCGACCTGGAGGACGTAGAGGTCCCCGACACCCCCGAGTCGGTGGTGTCGGAGGCGATCAACGCGGACGAGCGGGTCGTCGAGCTCACCAACGACGTCAAGCGGGTGCAGGCGGAGTACGCCAACTACCGCAAGCGCGTGGACCGCGACCGCGTGGCCGTCCGTGAGATCGCCACAGCCCAGGTCCTCGGCGAACTGCTGCCGATCCTGGACGACGTCGGCCGGGCCCGTGAGCACGACGAGCTCAACGGCGGGTTCAAGGCGGTGGGCGAGGCCCTGGAGGCCGTGGTCACCAAGTTGGGCCTGGAGCGGTACGCGGAGAAGGACGACGAGTTCGACCCCAACCTCCACGAGGCGCTCACCCTGGTCCCCGTCCCGGGCATCTCGGTCCAGACCGTGATCGAGGTGTTCCAGCCCGGGTACCGCATCGGTGAGCGGATCCTGCGTCCGGCCCGCGTGGTCGTCGGCGATCCCGCCGACGGCGGCGCGGAGGCCGCGGCCGGTTCCGCCGCCGAGGGCGACGCCCCCGGCGGGGAGTCCCCGGCCGCGGACGGCGCCGACGGCGGGGAAGACGACAGGTAACGGGTCCACCCGTTGATCCTCCGGCCGCGGCCCCGCGTGAGCGGCGGCCGCGGCCGGAGGCGGACCCCGGCCCGACACGGTGCGGGGTCACATGGAAGCATCGGACGCAACCGGCACCAGCGGGGGAAGGCACCAGTCGATGAGCACCAAGGACTACCTGGAGAAGGACTACTACAAGGTCCTGGGAGTCTCAAAGACCGCCTCGAAGGACGAGATCAAGCAGTCCTACCGCAAACTGGCCAGGGAGAACCACCCGGACGCGAACGCCGACGACCCCGGCGCGGCCGACCGCTTCAAGGAGATCTCCGAGGCCTACAACGTCCTGTCGGACGAGAAGCGCCGCAAGGAGTACGACAACGCGCGGTCGCTGTTCGGCAGCTCCTACCGCCCCGGCGGCGGCACCGGCCCCGGCGGGTTCGACATGGGCGACCTGTTCGGCCAGGGCACGGGCGGAACGGGGACCGCGGGCGGCGGCGAGCGGCTGAGCGACCTCTTCGGCGGGCTGTTCGGCGGCCGCGGGCGCGGCGGGACCACCCGCAGCAGACGCGGCGCCGACGTCGAGACCGAGACCACACTGACCTTCCGCGAGGCGGCCGAGGGGGCCACGCGCTCCTTCCAACTGGCCAGCGAGTCGGCCTGCCCCACCTGTAAGGGCACCGGCGCCAAGTCGGGCACCGCCCCGCGGATGTGCCCCAAGTGCTCCGGTACCGGGCACGAGAACACCAACCTGGGCGGCTTCTCGCTGTCCGAGCCGTGCAGCGAGTGCAAGGGCCGCGGCCTGGTCGTGGACGACCCCTGCCTCACCTGCAACGGCAGCGGGCGCGGCAAGAGCACCCGCACCGTCCAGACCCGCATCCCCGGCGGCGTGTCCGACGGGCAGCGGATCAGGATCAAGGGCAAGGGCGCGCCGGGCGAGAACGGCGGCCCGGCGGGTGACCTCTACGTCGTCGTCCACGTGAAGGAGCACCCGGTGTTCGGCAGGAGCGGCGACAACGTGACGATCACCGTCCCGGTGACCTTCCCCGAGGCGGCGCTGGGCGCGGACGTGCGCATCCCCACCCTCAACGGCTTCCCGGTGACCGTGAAGGTCCCGCCGGGCACGCAGAACGGGCACAAGCTGCGGGTGCGCGGCAAGGGCGCGAACCGCAAGGACGGCACCACGGGCGACATGCTCGTCACGATCGAGGTGGCGGTACCGAGGACTCTCAACGGAGACGCACGCGAGGCTCTGGAGAAGTTCCGCGCGGCGACCTCCGACTACGACCCGCGCGACGGACTCGAAACGCGGGCGAAGGGTGCGTGAACGACGTGAACGACTCCTTCGGCGCTGACGCTCCGGTCTACGTGATCTCGGTCGCCGCGGAGCTGGCGGGGATGCACCCGCAGACCCTGCGCCAGTACGACCGACTGGGGATCGTCTCGCCGGGCCGCGCGTCCGGCCGCGGGCGCCGCTACTCCATGCGCGACGTGCAGACGCTGCGCCAGGTGCAGCGGCTGTCCCAGGAGGAGGGCATCAACCTCGCCGGGATCAAGCGGATCCTGGAACTGGAGCACGAGGTGGAGCAGCTGCGGGAGCAGGTGTTCCACCTGGCCAACGAGCTGGAGGCGGCCCGCCGTGCGGTGGCCCGCCGGGGCCGCCCGGCCGACGGCGGCACGGGGGTGCGCGGTGAGCTGGTGCGCCGCACCCGCGTGACGATCTTCAACACCGCCGAGCCCGGGAACGACGACGAGGAGCGGGGCAGGGGCCGCGGCGCCCCGGGCCGCGCCGACGACGAGCAGGACTGACGGAACTCCGCCACGGCGACACGGGGGCGCGGTCGGCCGTCGGACATCACCCCCCGTGACACGACTTGCGAAAGGAGTCACCGCGCATGAACTACAAGCTCACTAAGAAGAGCCAGGAGGCCCTGTCGGTGGCGATCCGCCGGGCCACCACGGACGGCAGTCCGCAGACGGAGCCCGTGCACCTGCTGGCGGCCCTGCTGGACCAGGCGGAGGGCATCACCCGCCCGCTGCTCAAGGAGGTCGGGGCCAACCCGGACGCGCTCCGGGACAAGGTCGAGGCGGCCGTCGGCGCGCTGCCCAAGGCGGCCGGTTCCACGGTCAGCTCGCCCAGCTCCTCGCGCCAGCTGATCGTCTCCATCAACACCGCGGCCCAGCGCGCGCAGCAGATGGAGGACGAGTACGTCTCCACCGAGCACCTGCTGGTGGGGCTGGCCGCGGACGGCGGCGAGGCGTCGAAGCTGCTCACCGAGGCCGGTGCCACCCCCGACGCGCTCCTGGAGGGGTTCGAGCGGGTGCGCGGCTCGGGGAAGGTGACCTCGGAGAACCCGGAGGACACCTACCAGGCCCTGGAGAAGTACGGGGTGGACCTGACCGAGCGGGCCCGTGAGGGCAAGGTGGACCCGGTGATCGGCCGCGACGGCGAGATCCGGCGGGTCGTCCAGGTGCTCAGCCGCCGCACCAAGAACAACCCCGTGCTCATCGGTGAGCCGGGCGTGGGCAAGACCGCGGTCGTGGAGGGCCTGGCCCAGCGGATCGTGGCCGGTGACGTGCCGCAGTCCCTGGTGGGCAAGCGCCTGGTGAGCCTGGACCTGTCCGCGATGGTGGCGGGCGCCAAGTACCGGGGCGAGTTCGAGGAGCGGCTCAAGGCGGTGCTCTCGGAGATCAAGGAGTCCGAGGGCCAGGTCATCACGTTCATCGACGAGCTGCACACGATGGTGGGCGCCGGCGCGGCCGAGGGCGCCATGGACGCGGGCAACATGCTCAAGCCCATGCTGGCGCGCGGTGAGCTGCGCATGGTGGGCGCGACCACCCTGGACGAGTACCGGGAGAAGATCGAGAAGGACCCCGCGCTGGAGCGGCGCTTCCAGCAGGTCATGGTGGGCGAGCCCTCGGCCGCGGACACGATCGCGATCCTGCGCGGGCTCAAGGGCCGCTACGAGGCGCACCACAAGGTGCAGATCGCCGACTCGGCCCTGGTGGCCGCCGCGACCCTGTCCGACCGCTACATCACGGCGCGGTTCCTGCCGGACAAGGCGATCGACCTCATCGACGAGGCGGCGTCCCGGCTGCGCATGGAGATCGACTCCAGCCCGGTGGAGATCGACGAGCTCCAGCGCACCGTGGACCGCCTGAAGATGGAGGAGATGGCGCTCGACAAGGAGTCGGACCCGGCCAGCCGCCAGCGGCTGGAGCGGCTGCGCGCGGACCTGGCCGACCGCCAGGAGCAGCTCAACGGGCTCGTGGCCCGCTGGGAGCAGGAGAAGGCCGGCCTCAACCGGGTCGGCGAGCTCAAGGGGCAGCTCGACGACCTGCGCACGCGGGCCGAGCTGGCCCAGCGCGAGGGCGACTTCGGCGAGGCCTCCCGGCTGATGTACGGGGACATCCCGCAGCTGGAGAAGCAGGTCGAGGAGGCCAGCCGGGACGAGGAGAGGGCGGCCAGCCGGGGCGACGCCGCCATGGTCAAGGAGGAGGTGGGCGCCGACGAGGTCGCCGACGTGGTGTCGGCGTGGACCGGCATCCCCGTGGGGCGTCTGATGGAGGGCGAGACCTCCAAGCTGCTGCGCATGGAGGACGAGCTGGGCAGGCGCCTCATCGGGCAGAAGGACGCCGTGGCCGCGGTGTCGGACGCGGTGCGGCGTGCGCGGGCGGGCATCTCCGACCCGGACCGGCCGACGGGGTCGTTCCTGTTCCTGGGCCCCACGGGCGTGGGCAAGACCGAGCTGGCCAAGGCGCTGGCGGAGTTCCTCTTCGACGACGAGCGCGCGATCGTGCGGATCGACATGAGCGAGTACTCCGAGAAGCACTCGGTGTCGCGGCTGGTGGGCGCGCCCCCCGGTTACGTGGGGTACGAGGAGGGCGGCCAGCTGACCGAGGCCGTGCGCCGCCGCCCGTACACGGTGGTGCTGCTGGACGAGGTGGAGAAGGCGCACCTGGAGGTGTTCGACACCCTGCTCCAGGTGCTGGACGACGGCCGCCTGACCGACGGCCAGGGCCGTCAGGTGGACTTCCGCAACACCATCCTCATCCTCACCTCCAACCTGGGGTCGCAGTTCCTGGTGGACCAGTCGCTGGAGGAGTCGGTGCGCCGCGACCGCGTGCTCGACGTGGTGCGCGCGACGTTCAAGCCGGAGTTCCTCAACCGGCTGGACGACGTGATCATGTTCGACGCGCTGTCCACCGAGGACCTGACGCGGATCGTGGACCTGCAGATCGACAAGCTGGCCCGGCGGCTGGCGGACCGGCGGCTGGGGCTGGAGGTGACGGAGGGCGCCCGTGAGTGGCTGGCGCTGACCGGCTACGACCCCAACTACGGCGCGCGTCCGCTGCGCCGCCTGGTGCAGTCCTCGATCGGCGACCCGCTGGCGCGCGAGCTGCTGTCGGGCGACCTGGCCGAGGGCGCCACCGTGGTGGTGGACGTGGACGAGGGCGCGGACAGGCTCCGGGTGACCTCGCGCGGCGCCGAGGAGGCACCGGTGGCCTGACCCGGGCGCCGGGTCGTACACGGACAAGCGGCGCGAAGGGCCGTCTCCAGGGGAGGCGGCCCTTCGCCGTGTCCGCGGCCGGATCAGGCTCCGGCGAGCAGGCGGGCCTCCACCTCCGGGTCCAGGCCGACGCGGGGGCGGTCCGGGCGCTGGGGCGCGCCGCCCTCCAGACTCCTCAGCCAGGTCCAGGTGTCGGCGACGGTCTCGGTCACCGGACGGCAGCGCAGCCCGGTCGCGAGCGCCCTGGACACGTCCCCCTGGTGCAGGGTGTCGTACAGCTCGCCGGGCGGCACCCACACGGGCAGCTCGGTCCACGGCTGGACGCCCGCGTCGAGGAGGATCCGGGGGTCGGTCCAGCGCAGTTCGGCGTCCGATCCCGTGACCGCCGCGCACGCCTCCAGGAGTCGGCCGGTGGTGGTGTGTCCCGGCGGGCTCACCAGGTTGTGGGGGCCGCCCAGCCCGGCCTCGGCTGCGTCGAGGGTCCAGGCGGCCAGGTCGCGCGCGTCCACGTACTGCAACGGCAGGTCGCGCGGCCCGGGGGCCAGGACCGGGCCGCCCCGGACGATCCGCTCCAGCCACCAGGGCAGGCGGCCGATGTTCTCGTACGGACCGAGGATCAGGCCCGCGCGCACGGACAGGGCCCGCTCCGCGAAGGCCGCCTCCGCCGCCAGCTCGCCGCCCCGCTTGTCCCGCGCGTAGTCGGTGCTGGGGGCCTCGGGCGAGGCGTCCACGACCGGCCCGTCCTCGTCCAGCCCGGGCGGGGCGGGGGACGCGTAGACGGAGCGGCTGGAGACGTAGGAGTAGTGCCCGGCCCGGTCGGCGAGGAGCTTCGCGGCTGCGGCCACCGCGGACGGGGCGCCCGACCAGGTGTCCACGACGGCGTCCCATCGTCCTCCGGCCAGAGCGCCGAGCCCGCCCGCCTCGGTGCGGTCCCCGTGCAGGGCGGTGGCACCGGGGGGCGCGGGGTGCCTGCCGCGGTGGAAGACGGTGACGTCCCAGTCCCTGGCGAGCGCGTCCTCCACGACCGCCCGCCCCACGAACTCGGTACCGCCCAGAACCAGAAGTCTCATGGCCGTGAGTCTGCCGGTTGTCGGCCCGACCCGCCAGGGTCGCCTGCTCAGGGCAGAACCGGGGTTCAGACCACGTCGCGGCGGAGCGTGGTGACCGAGGCCAGGCCGACCGCCACGGCGGCGTAGCCGACCAGGACCAGGGCCGCGCCCCACACGGGGAGCAGTCCCGCGAAGCCGGGGACGATCCCGGTGTCGTAGAGCGCGGTGGACGCGCCGCCGGGCAGCCACTTGCCGACGTCCTGAAGTTGGGGGACGACGGTCAGGAGCGGTTCCAGCATGAACACCCACAGGATGCCGAACACCAGAGCGGCGACCTGGTTGCGGATGAGTGCGCCGACGCCCACGCCGATCATGGCGTAGGCGACGTAGGCGCCCACGGAGCCGACGAGGATGCGCGGCACCTGGTTGTCGACCAGGTCCAACCCGCCTCCCCCGGTCAGGATGGAGGCCCCGGCAGCCAGGGAGGACAGTCCGACGACGACCACGCCGAACAGCAGGCTGACCAGAGCCGCGGCCACGACCTTGGCCAGGATCACGGGCGGACGCCGCGGACTGGTCAGGAAGGTGACGTTGATCGTGCGGTGCTGGTACTCCGACGTCACCATCATGATGCCGATGACCATGGCGAAGAGGTTCCCCGAAGCGCCCATGGTCCAGACGGAAGCGGCGTACGCGGTGCTGTCGCGGCTGAGGCCGCCCTCCACCCCCGAGGCGAAGACCGCGAGGCCCAGGGAGAGGGCCACCCAGGCCAGTGCGGCGAGGAGCAGGATCCACCACAACCGGGTGGTGAGGACCTTGCGGAGTTCGGATCTGACGAGAGCGGTCACTGGCGGTCTCCAAGCGGGTGGGCGGCCGTCCCCGAGGCGGTGAGGCGGAGGAAGGCGTCGTGCAGGCTCTCCCCGTTGCCGGTGAGTTCGCCGAGGGTCCCCTGGTGGACCAGGCGGCCCCTGGCGATGATGACGACGTTGTCGACGGTCTGTTCGACCTCGGCCAGGACGTGGCTGGACACGAGGACGGCGACGCCCCTGTCGTGGGCCTGGCGGCGCAGGAACCGGCGGAGCCACTCGATGCCCTCCGGGTCCAGTCCGTTGGCGGGCTCGTCCAGGATCAGCACCCGGGGATCGCCCAGGAGCGCCCCGGCCAGTGACAGGCGCTGGCGCATGCCCATCGAGTAGCCGCCGACCCGCTTGTTCCCGGCACCGGTGATCCCGACCTCGTCCAGCACCTCGTCGGCACGGGAGAGGGGCAGGCCCGCGGCGTCGCACATGACGCGCAGGTGGTTGCGGCCGGTGCGCCCCGGGTGCAGGTTGGTGGCCTCCAGCACCGCGCCGACCTCGGTCAGCGGGTTGGGCAGGCTCGTGTAGGCGCGGCCGTTGACCAGCCCCTCGCCGCTGTCGGGGCGGACCAGGCCGAGCAGGCACCGCAGGGTGGTGGTCTTGCCCGCGCCGTTGGGGCCCAGGAAGCCGGTGACCGTGCGGGGCTCCACCGTGAAGGAGACGTGGTCAACGGCCCGCTGGCCGCGGAACGTCTTGGACACGTTCCTTATCTCGATCGCTGGCATGCACTTCGCTCTCGTCGGAGGAGTAATGGAAAACACCTTCAGCGAGAGACACGGCCATTCTCCTTTCCGCGTTCCCCGCCGGGGTTCCGCGAGAATCCTAATAAGGATCCTTTCGTTCCACGAGCGATGAATCACGAGCCCGACAGGAAACCGGAGAGCATGACTTTCGTGGGTTGCACACCGCTCAGTCCATCGGATATGCGCCATCCACCACGAGAGCGCACCGATCGGAGAAAGCGTTCGAGAGAGAAGGACGGACAGCGCGACCGCCGACACATCCTTCGTCAGTACGCGCCCTGACTTTCGTTATGCGCCCCCGGGGGAAAAGACGCCATCACAGCCTTCCGCGCACAGCCGGAAAAGGCATCGGCCTTTGCGGGAATGGCCGCTTCCGGCCACCCGCGCGGTTACGGGGCGGAGCGTCCGAGCGACCGGGACCGGGCGTGGCCTCGTGTGGTGGCCTGGGTCGTGTCCGGGACCAGCCGCGGCGTCAGCGCCGCCGCGAGCCCCCGCGCGCCCCGGCCGGACGCCGACGAGCCAGCCGACACCGTGGACGAGCTCACCCGGCGCAGGTTCGGTGACCTGGAGGGGTCCCCGCCCGCCGAGCCCCCGTGTCCTTCCGTCGGCGGGAGACCCCGACGGCGTGGTCCCCGGCCCGGTCAGTCCTCGCAGCCGCGGGCGCGGTCCAGGAGCAGCGAGCGCTCGCGCTCGTTGCGGGTCAGGGAGGCCGCGCGCTCGAACTCGGCGCGGGCCTCGGCCCGGCGGTCCAGCCGCACGAGCAGGTCGCCGCGCACGGAGGGCAGCAGGTGGTAGTCGCCCATCCCCGGCTGGTCCCGCAGCGCGTCCACGATCTCCAGCGCGGTCTCCGGGCCCGAGGCCATCGACACCGCCACCGCCCGGTTCAGCTCCACGACCGGCGAGCCGGTGACCCTGACCAGGGCCAGGTACAGCCCGGCGATGACCGTCCAGTCGGTGTCCGCGGCGGTGACCGCCCTGGCGTGTTCGGCCGCGATGGCCGCTTGGAGCACGTAGGGACCGCCGGGCTGGCTCCGGTCCGGCGGCAGTGCCCTGAACAGGGCCTCCATCCCGCGCGTGATGAGCAGGCGGTCCCAGAGCGCGCGGTTCTGCTCGGCCAGGGGGACGGGTTCCCCGCCCGGCCCGACGCGGGCGCGCAGCCGCGAGGCGTGCAGCTCCATCAGCGCCACCAGCCCGTGCGCCTCGCACTCCCCGGGCAGCAGTTGGGCGAGCACGCGGCCCAGGCGCATGGCCTCCTCGCACAGCGTGGGGCGCGTCCACTCCGTACCCGAGGTGGCGGTGTAGCCCTCGTTGAACACCAGGTAGACGACCTCCAGCACGGAGGCCACCCGGGCGTCGCGGTCCTCGCCGACGGGCACCTCGAAGGGCACTTTCCTCTTGGCCAGGGTGCGCTTGGCGCGCACGATGCGCTGGGCGACGGTGGACTCGGGCACCAGGAAGGCCCGGGCGATCTCGTCGGTGGTGAGCCCGCCGAGCAGGCGCAGGGTGAGCGCGACGCGGGCCTCGGTGGACAGCACCGGGTGGCAGCACACGAACATCAGCCGCAGGAGGTCGTCTCCGAAGTCCTCCTCCAGGACGGCGTCGAACTCGGCCTGCCCGTCGTGCTCGGCGATCTCGCGGCCGAGGTCGGCCATGCGCCGCTGGAAGCGCTCGTCGCGGCGCCAGCGGTCGAGCACGCGGCGCTTGGCGACGGTGGTCAGCCAGGCGCCGGGGTTGTCGGGAACCCCGTCGCCGGGCCACTTCTCCAGTGCGCTGACCAGCGCGTCCTGGGCGAACTCCTCGGCGAGGCCGACGTCGCCGACCATGCGGGTGAGCGCTGCGACGAGACGGGCCGACTCGATACGCCAGACCGCCTCGACCGCGCGCGTGGCGTCGGTGTGGCTCACGGGGCAATCTCAGCACCGCGGGCAGCCCACCGCAAGCACGCGCGGCGGGCGTCGCCGACCGCCGAGCGGGCCGTACGCGACGCCCGGAACGGGCTGCGGCCCGCGGGTGCCCGGGAGCACCGCGGGCCGCACCGGCACGTGCGGGTCAGCCGCCGTGCGAGTACCCCTCGGCGCGCAGCTCGCGCTCGCGCTCCTTGAGGTGCTCGGGCATCTCGTCGCCGAAGTCGTCGGTGTCGAAGATCCGCCGCAGCACCAGGCTCATCTCCGTGTCGTCGCCCTCCGGCGGGTGCGGGCAGCGCTTGGCCCACTCCACGGCCTCCTCGTGCGAGGACACCTGGAGGACCCAGTACCCGGCGACGAACTCCTTGGCCTCGGCGAAGGGCCCGTCGGTGACGGTCGCGTCGCCGTTGCTGAAGGTGACCCGGGTCGCCTCGGAGGCGGGGGCCAAGCCGTCCCCGGCGAGCAGGACACCGGCCTTGACCATCTGCTCGTTGTAGGCGGCCATCGCCTCGAAGACCTCCGGGCTGGGCTCGTAGTCGACGGCCTCGGCCTCGGGCGTGGACATGATCGTCATCATGTAGCGCATGGTGTTCGCCTCTCGTGCGGTGTGGGGGTCCGTTCCCCCGCTCTCATCCACACGTCGAACGGCACCGGGCCGGATCGACACCTCCCCGGATTTTTTCCCGAAAGATTTTCTCCGCGCCCCCGCCGTACCGCGCACCGGGCCCCTGAGCAGCGAACACACCCCCGGGCACCGTGGGGAACCGCGTCACCCGCCTGCCTCCGCTCCCTCCCCGACCGTGTCCGGCGTCGGTCGCGTCGTCACCGCAGCCGCCCGGCGGACGCCCGCCGGGTCCGCGACGCGTCCCGGTGGCCGCAAACGGCCAAGGGGACGCCCGCCCGTGTCGCGAAGAGGGCGGTTCGGTAGAGTTCCGGCACGGTGCGGCGCGGAGGAGGATGACGGGTGGGGATGTTCCTGGACACCGCCTTCGGTTTCCCGACCGTGCTGTTCACCCCGCTGCTGGTCGTCGTCGCGGTCTACTGGCTGCTCGTCTCGGTCGGCGCCACCGGCTCCGACGCGCTCGACAGCGTGGACGACTCGGGCGAGGCCGCGGGCCTGAACTCCCTGATGAGCCGGGTCGGCCTGGGAAGGGTCCCGGTCACCGTGGCGCTCAGTTCGCTGATCTGCGTCGCCTGGTTCGTGAGCATGATGGGAAGCATCATGACCAGCCTCCTCCACACCACCTCCACCCCCCTGCTCATCGCCCTGGGCCTGGTGGTCCTGCTGATCGCGCTCGTGGCCGCGTGGGCGGTCACCAGCGGCCTGGTCATGTCGGTGCAGCGCTTCCTGCCCAGCCGCAGCAGCGGTTCCAGGAACGAGCTGGTCGGACGCACCTGCGTGATCCGCATCGGCGAGGCCAACGAGGGCTTCGGCCAGGCCGAGATCACCACCGCCGGCGGCGCGTCGATCTCCATCCCGGTGCGCACCACCGGCGGCGAGGTCCTGCCGGTCGGCAGCACCGCCCTGATCTTCGACCACAGCACCGAGCGGGACGTCTTCCTGGTCACCTACTTCGACGCCGCTCTGGACCCCGGCCAGGGCTGACCCGATACCTCCCCGGGGCCTCCGCGAGCGCCCGAGGAGCGGGAACCCGCGAGCGCCCGTACAGCACCCCCGGGGCTCCGCCTCACCCGCCCATCCGCCCGTTCTCCCGGCAAAAGGAAAAGTGGTACGCGGAACCGTTCGCGAGCGCGCCGCGTCACATCTGTCGAGCGCCCCCGACCGGGGGGCCGGATCCCCGCTGCCTCACCCCCGCTCCCGACGCGCTTTCCCCCCTCTTACGCACATCCCCTTGCAGAAAGAGACCCCCACGTGTTGCTGAGTGCCACCGCGAACGGCCAGGAGGCCGCGGACGCGGCCTTCCTGACCGTCGGCGTCGCCCTTGCCGTCGGCGTCGTCGTCCTCATCGCCCTGCTCCTGATGGTCACCCGCCTGTTCCGCAAGGTCGAGCAGGGCAAGGCGCTGATCATCTCCAAGGTCCGCGACGTCCACGTCACCTTCACGGGCGCGATCGTCCTGCCGGTCCTGCACAAGGCCGAGATCATGGACATCTCGCTCAAGACGCTGACCGTGGACCGGCGCGGCCGTGAGGGCCTGACCTGCAAGGACAACATCCGCGCGGACATCAAGGTGTACTTCTACGTCCGGGTCAACGAGACCGCGGAGGACGTCAAGAAGGTCGCCAAGTCCATCGGCACCGAGCGCGCCAGCCACCAGGACACGCTCCAGGAGCTGTTCAACTCCAAGTTCTCCGAGGGCCTCAAGACCGTCGGCAAGCAGTTCGACTTCGAGGAGCTGTTCACGCACCGCGAGCAGTTCCGCCAGGCGATCATCTCCCTGATCGGCACCGACCTCAACGGCTACAGCCTGGAGGACGTGGCCATCGACGAGCTGGAGCAGACCCCGCTGCACCAGCACGACGCCAACAACATCCTCGACGCGCAGGGCATCTCCAAGATCACCGAGCGCACCGCGATCGAGCACAAGCGCACCAACGAGTTCGAGAACGACCGCCGCAAGGAACTCGACCGGCAGAACACCGAGACCGCCGAGACCCTCGCCGAGCTGGAGAAGCGCCGCGAGGAGGCCGCCGCCAAGGCCAAGCGCGAGATCGAGATCATCCGCGCCCGCGAGGAGGCCGAGACCGCCCGCGTGCAGGCCGAGGAGCGCCTCAAGGCCGAGACGGCCAACATCCGTACCTCCGAGGCCCTGGGCGTGCAGCACCAGAACCAGCAGCGCGAGATCGCGGTGGCCGAGAAGAACCGCGAGCGCGTCATCGCCATCGAGAGCGAGCGCATCGAGAAGGACCGCCTCCTGGAGGTCATCGGGCGCGAGCGCGAGACCGAGCTGAGCCGCATCGCCAAGGACAAGGAGGTCGAGGCCGAGAAGCGCGAGGTCGCCGACGTCGTCCGCGAGCGGATCGCCGTGGACCGCACCGTGGCCGAGCAGGAGGAGGCCATCAAGCGCCTGCGCGCGGTCGAGGAGGCCGAGCGCACCCGCCAGGCCGTCATCATCCAGGCCGAGGCCGAGGCCCAGGAGAACCTGGTCAAGGACATCAAGGCCGCCGAGGCCGCGGAGGCCGCCGCCAAGCACCGGGCCGCCGAGGAGCTCACCCTGGCCGAGGCCCGCCAGCAGGCCGCCGAACTGGACACCCGCGCCAAGATCCGCCTCGCCGAGGGGATCCAGGCCGAGGCCGCCGCCACCGGCCTGGCCGAGGTGCAGGTCCGCCAGCAGGACGCCGAGGCCATCGAGAAGGTCGGCCGCGCCGAGGCCGCCGTGGCCAGCGAGAAGGCCCGCGTCGAGGCCGAGGCCGTGGAGCAGAAGCTGCGCGCCGAGGCCGCCGGTCTCACCGACAAGGCCGAGGCCATGGCCGCCCTGGACCAGGTCAGCCGCGAGCACGAGGAGTACCGCCTGCGCCTGGAGGCCGAGAAGGAGATCCGCCTGGCCGGGATCAACGTGCAGCGCGAGGTCGCCGAGGCCCAGGCCACCGTGCTGGCCACCGGCCTGGAGAACGCCGACATCAACATCGTCGGCGGCGACGGCGCCTTCTTCGACCGCATGGTGGGCTCCATCGGCCTGGGCAAGGCCGTGGACGGCTTCGTCGGCAACTCCAAGACCGTGCAGGCGCTGGGCGGCAACTGGCTCAACGGCGAGGGCGACTTCGCCGCGGACATGCGCAGGGTGATGGAGTCGGTGTCCACCGAGGACGTCAAGAACCTCACCGTCTCCGCGCTGCTGCTCAAGCTGATCGGCGCGGGCGGCCCGCAGGCCGACAAACTCGACGGCCTGCTCGGCACCGCCCGCTCGCTGGGCGTGGACCAGCTGCCCGCCTCCGCCCTCGCCAAGCAGTAGGGGAACCTTCGTGACAGAGGCCCTGCCCCAGGAGACCGAGGGGCCGGACGCCGGGGACGCGCGTGCGCTGGACGCGGGCACCTACGAGGTGCTCCGCGCCCGGCTGCGCGAGCAGACCGGCGAGCTGGCCCGGCGGACCGAGCGGCTCAACGCGCGACGGCTGGAGGTGTTCGGCGGCACCGAGCTGACCCTGCTCGGCACCGAGCGCGTGCGCACCGAGCACAACTGCGTGCCCCGGGACATCGTGAGCGTGGGGCGCCCGGCCGCGGACGGCGCCGACGGCGCCGTGATCCTGTTCGGCTACAACGTGTTCATCGGCATGCAGCGGGAGACCCACGTCCCCGACGTGTTCTCGCTGCACCGCTACGAGCGCGCCGACGACGGCTTCGCCTTCGCCGACGCCGACGGGGGCGCCGTCCCCGGGCTGCTCGACGACGAGCGGTTCCAGCAGGACTTCGGCCAGCTCTACCGGTACTACCGCGACGCGCGCCTGCTCCAGCTGCGCCGGGTCGAGGAGCGGCTGCTGGCCGTGTTCCAGACCGGCCCGCGCACCGAGGACGTGCGCGTGCTGCGGTGGTCGGTGTCGCCGACGGGCGAGATCGCCTACCTCGACGCGCGCGGCGAACGCGACCACGTGTTTCCGCCCGCGCACGACTTCGCGTGGGTGGAGGCCACGCGCGAGGACCACGTGGCGGGCCGCCACCCGCACATCTCGATCCTCGACGAGCTGTTCGTGGAGACGGTCGGCGGCGACCTCACCATCAAGGTCGAGAACAACACCGAGGTCGGCGAGGGCGTCTACAGCGAGCCCGTGGACGAGCCGTTGCAGAGCCTGGCCGACGCGTCGGTGCACCACGCGCGGGTGGGCCCGCTCATCCTGCTGCGCGTGCTGCCCTACAACGAGACCGAGTGGCGCCACCTGGTCTTCAACACGCGCACCAAGGAGGTCGAGCGCCTCGACGGCATCGGCCAGTCCTGCCAGCGCCTGCCCGACGACCAGGGACTGATCTTCCCCGGCGGCTACTACCTGGCCACCGGGGTGGCGCGGACCTTCGACACCGACGTCACCGACCTGGAGTTCGAGCGCGTGGTGCGCTCGCCCAACGGCGAGGACGTGCTCTACGTCTTCCACTCCCGCGCGGACGGCCGCAGTCTGCTGCTGCCCTACAACACCATCCGCAAGGAGGTCGCCACCCCGATCGTCTGCCACGGGTACTCCCTGTTCGACGACGGCACCATGACGGTGTTCCGCGACAACTCGGGCGAGCCGACCCGGGTGCACCCGATGCAGGTGTGGCAGACGCCGTACGCGTCGGACGTGTACGCGGCGGCGCAGCCGGTGGGGACGGGCCCGCTGGAGCGGATCGGCAACGCCGAACTGGTGCGGGGCGTGTCCGAGTGCCTGTCGGTGGCGCGCATGGCCGAGGACATGCGGCCCTCCACCGAGGTGTTCGAGGCGCTCATGGCCGCCTGCCGCCGGGTGACGGACCGGTTCCACTGGCTGGGCGAGGAGGAGCTGGGCGACCTGGCGGCGCCCCTGTCGCAGGTGCGCGACACCGCCGCGCGGGTGCTGGAGGAGTTCGAGACCGTCCAGACCCTGACCCGGCAGGCCGCCGAGACCCTGGCCGAGGCGGAGGAGAAGGCGGCCTCGCTCATCCGCACCGCCCGCGGGGAGGCCCCGCGCACGGCGGAGGGCTGGGTGGCGCGGCTGACCGGGCTGCGCCGCGCCCAGGGGCAGGCGGCCACGCTGCGCGAGACGCGCTACGTGGACACCGACCGCCTGGAGGAGCTGGACGGCAGGCTCGCCGGGGAGATCGACGCCACCGGCCGCCGCACGGTGGCCTTCCTGGAGCGCGACGACGCCTTCGCCGGGTACCACGACGAGGTGGAGCGACTGGTCGCCGACGCCGAGGGCATCGGGGCGGTCAGCGCGGCGACGGCGGTCGGGGAGCGCATCGCCGAGCAGACCGAGGGCCTCCAGGTGGTCACCGAGGTCGTCGGCTCGCTGGACATCGGCGACGCCCAGGTGCGCACGCGCATCCTGGAGCGGGTCAGCGAGGTGATGGCCGGGATCAACCGGGCGCGCGCCACGCTGGAGGCGCGGCGCGGCGAACTGCTCGCCCTGGAGGGGCGGGCGGAGTTCGCCGCCGAGTTCGCCCTGCTCGGGCAGGCGATCACGGGGGCGCTGGCCGCCGCCGACACCCCGGACCGGTGCGACGAGCAGCTGGGGCGGATCATGCTCCAGCTGGAGAACCTGGAGACGCGGTTCGCCGAGTTCGACGACTTCCTCGGGGAGCTGGCGGACAAGCGCGAGGACGTGTACGAGGCGTTCTCCACCCGCAAGCAGGGGCTGGTGGACGAGCGGGCGCGGCGGGCCGACCGCCTGGCGTCGTCGGCCGCCCGCGTGCTGGAGAGCGTTCAGCGGCGGGTCGCGGCGCTGGACACACTGGAGGACGTCAACACCTACTTCGCGTCGGACGCGATGGTGGCGCGGCTGCGCCGCACCTCCGAGGAGCTGCGCGCGCTCGGCGAGAGCGTGCGCGCGGAGGAGCTGGACGGGCAGATCCTGGCCGCCCGGCAGGAGGCTGGCCGGGCCCTGCGGGACCGCGCCGACCTGTTCGAGGGCGGCGCGGGCGGCGAGACGATCCGGCTGGGCAGGCACCGCTTCGCCGTGAACACCCAGCCGATCGACCTCACCCTCACCCCGCACGGCGGGGAGATGTCGGTGGCGATCACCGGCACCGACTTCCGCGCACCGGTCACCGACGAGGGGTTCGGGCGGACGCGGCACCTGTGGGACCGGGTGCTGGTGTCGGAGAGCCCGCAGGTGTACCGGGCCGAGTACCTGGCCGCGTCGGTCCTGGCCGCGGCCGAGGAGGGCTCGGAGGGCCTGACGCCGGAGCGGCTGGCCGAGGCCGACGCGGGGGAGCAGGACGGGTCGTCGCTGCCGGACCTGGTGCGCGGCTTCGCCGAGGCCCGCTACGACGAGGGGTACGAGCGGGGCGTGCACGACCACGACGCCGCGCGGATCCTGTCGGTGCTGCTGCGGCTGCGCGCGGGAGCCGGGCTGCTGCGGTACCCGGGCGCGACGCGTGCGGCGGCGCAGGTGTTCTGGGCCTTCGGCGCCGACGAGGAGCGGCGGACGGCGTGGCGGACCCGGGCCGGTTCGCTGGCGCGGGCCCGCGAGGTGTTCGGAGTGCGCGGGTCGGCGGCGGTCGACGCGCTGCGCGCGGAGCTGGCGGCGGCCGTGGACGGGTTCCTCACCGACACCGGGCTCCACCAGGAGGCCGACCTGGACCTGGTGGGCGAGTACCTGTTCGAGGAGATCGCGGCTGAGGGGCCCGGGGAGACGGGGTTCGTGACCGGCGCGGGCGCCCGTACGCTGCTGGACCGGTTCCACCGGGCCGTGGACAGCGCCCGGGAGAGCACGCGCAGGGCCTTCGAGGAGGACCTGCGCGCCCTCGACGCAGACCTGAACGCGCGCCACCAGCTGGTGGCGGCCTGGCTGGAGGCGTTCGCGACCACGCTGGAGGAGGTGGACCCGGGCGACCTGCCCGAGGCCGCCGCGATCGAGCTGACCGGCGGTGCCCTGGAGAGGTACGAGTCCTCGGCGGCCGTCGCGGAGGACGTGGACGGGCTGCTGGGGTCGCACCCGCGCGTGCGCGAGCGCTCCCTGGAACTGCGGCTGGACGAGTTCCTGCCGCGCACCCGCCGGTTCCGGCTGGAGGAGGTGCCCGCCTACCGGGACTTCCAGCGGCGCCGCAACGAGCTGGTGGCGGCCGAGCGCGAGCGGCTGCGGCTGGAGGAGTACCGGCCCAAGGTGATGAGCGGGTTCGTCCGCAACAGGCTGCTGGACGAGGCGTACCTGCCGTTGATCGGCGACAACCTGGCCAAGCAGCTGGGCGCGGCCGGGGACGACAAGCGCACCGACCAGAGCGGCCTGCTGCTGCTCATCTCCCCGCCCGGGTACGGCAAAACCACGCTCATGGAGTACGTGGCCAGCCGTCTGGGGCTGGTGTTCGTCAAGGTCAACGGGCCCGCGCTGGGGCACGCGGTGACCTCGCTGGACCCGGACGAGGCGCCGGACGCCACCTCCCGCCAGGAGGTCGAGAAGATCTCCTTCGCGCTGGAGATGGGCGCCAACACGATGCTGTACCTGGACGACATCCAGCACACCAACCCCGAGCTGCTCCAGAAGTTCATCTCGCTGTGCGACGGCCAGCGGCGCATGGAGGGGGTGTGGAACGGGCGGACCCGGACCTACGACCTGCGGGGCAAGCGCTTCGCGGTGTGCATGGCGGGCAACCCGTACACGGAGCAGGGCAAGCGGTTCCGGATCCCGGACATGCTGGCCAACCGCGCCGACGTGTACAACCTGGGCGACGTGCTGGCGGGCAGGGAGGAGCTGTTCGCGCTGAGCTACGTCGAGAACGCGCTCACCTCGAACCCGACCCTGGCCCCGCTGTCCACGCGGAGCAGGGAGGACGTGTACCGGTTCGTGCGGATGGCGCGGGGCGACGACTCGGTGGGCGCGGACCAGTTCGACCACCCCTACTCGGCGGTCGAGGTGGACCGGATCGTGTCGGTGCTGCGCAAGCTGCTGCGGGTGCAGGAGGTGGTGATGGCCAACAACGCCGCCTACATCGCCTCCGCGGCGCAGTCGGAGGAGGCGCGCACCGAGCCGCCGTTCCGGCTCCAGGGCTCGTACCGCAACATGAACCGGCTGGCGGAGAGGATCGTGCCGGTCATGAACGACGCCGAGGTGGAGGCCGTGATCGACGACCACTACCTGGGCGAGGCGCAGACCCTGACCTCGGGCGCGGAGGCCAACCTGCTCAAGCTCGCGGAGCTGCGCGGGGTCATGACCCCCGAGCAGGAGGCCCGGTGGACGGAGGTCAAGGAGGCCTTCCGGCGCGGCCGCGCGCTGGGCGGCGCCGAGGACGACCCGATGACCAGGGCCATCGGCGCGATGGGTCTGCTGGCCGACCGGGTGGGCGAGATCGGCACCGCGATCGGGCGGGGACGGGGCTCCGGGAGCTGACCGGATGACACGTGCGGGCCGCCACCCCCTACGGGTGGCGGCCCGTCGGCGTTTCGGTGACCGGAGACCGTCTACCCGGACTCCGACTCCTCGATGGCGGTGACGAGGCGTCGCGCGTTCTCCGGGCTGCGGAGGAGGTAGGCGGTCTCCCTGAGACTCTCGTACTCCGACAACGCCATCATGACCACCGACTCGTGTCCCACTCTGGTGATCACGACCTCCTCGCGGTCGTTCACGACGGAGTCGAGCGTGGCCGCGTAGTTCTCGCGGGACTCCGAGTAGCTCATGGTCTTCATCGCTGCGCCTCCTGGTTCCGCCGTCACACCTCCACGGTTGTACAGGATTCCGTGCGCAGGCCGCTGGACCGTCGTCTCCGACGGACTCAGAGGCGGACGGGTTCGCGCGAGGGGTCGGTGACCATCCTCGGGTCGCGGTCGCGCAGGAGGGCGACGAGCGGCGCGGCGGTCCCCGCCTGCTGCATGGCCTCGCCCTCCTCGGCCAGCAGACCGACGAGCTGGAAGAAGAGGACGATCCCGTTCGGGGTGTCCATGGCGCGGATCTCGGTATCGGGGACGATGACCAGGGAGGTCATGTCGCCGTTGGCGGGCTCGCCGCCGAGCGGGGACGGGGTGACGATCCAGTGGCCCACGTCCAGGTCGCTGCCCGCGACGAAGCGGTCGGCCAGGGCGTGCATGACGCGCAGGATCCAGGCGGGCACGGCCTCGTCGCCGTCCTCGCGCGGAACGCGGCAGGTGAACTCGAAGCCCGACCCGGAGACGCGGGGCTCCTCGCTGGTCTTCTCCCCCAGCTCGGTCAGTCCGAAGGACACCAGCAGCCAGTGGCCGTCCAGGGGGTAGGCGAGCACCCCGTCGAGGCCTTTGTCCGACTTGCCGTCCGGCGCGAACTGGATGGTCAGCGGCTGCACGTCGGGGTACCGCTCCGCCCACTCCTCGTAGATCCGGACGAGTCCGGGCAGCATCTCCAGCATCGCGTCGTCGCTCTCCACCTCGGGTGACGGGTCCGGGTCCGAGGATACGAGCGCGCCGGGAGCGCACGGGCCGGGTGCCCCGAACCGTTCGGGCGGCGGGACGGTCCAGAGCCTTCCGGGGACCGTTCGGACGGCGCGGATTTCCCGGGGTCCGCTCCGGGAAATCCGCGCATTTTCCCGATCGACAGAACCGCGGAGCCCGAACGCGCATCCAAGGCGAATCAGGCCGGTTTCAAGCACTTCCGCGTTCGCCGATAAGAGCCGATCGTCCCACCGCAGACAAACCAGGGAAACCAGCGCAGCCTAACGGGATATTTAGCTTCCGTCATTGATCATTGGCACAGGCGGCGAGGGCCCCCGGACACGGAGCACCTGGGGTCGCACCAGCCCGCACGGACAGCGACGCCGACCAGGCGAAGGGCCATCCTTCCCTCACCCGGACAGCACAAACCGCTCCGCCATGATCAATCCCTGAAATTCGACGGTTAATCCTCGGGCCGATACGACTCCGGCACCCTCGGGATTTTCCCCGATATCCACGATCCGCGTTTGAGAAGCCAGCCCGGGGGCACGACCACGCATAACGCACTCATCCCCCAATCCCTGGCGAGTCCATTGACACACCGCTCCCCACAGGAAAGGAACGCGATGAATCGCGATATCCGTACCAGCGCGCTGGCCGTTCTCTCCGCCGGTCTGCTCACTCTCGGCGCGACCGGCTTCAGCCCGGCGGCGGCCTCCGAGCAGCGAGGAGCCGAGACCCAGGGCGTGGAGGCCGGTGCCGACGGGTTCACCGGAACCCTCTCCGGCGAGGTCGTGTACCTGGCTCCGTACGAGTACATCGTCGGCGACCAGGCGTTCTACGTCACCGAGGACACCGAGATCCTCGGCGGCCTGTACACCTGCGCGCCCGAGGTCCCCAACGACGACATGACCGGGACCGTGGAGTGCAGCATGGAGGAGTTCGATGCTGAGCTGAAGGACGGGACCGTGGTGCTGGCCGGGGTCGATGTCGAGAACGGCATCGCCCAGACGATCACCGAGTTCCAGGCCTGATCCTCAGGACATAGGACAGCGGGTGACCGGGTTCAAAGGGGCGGTGCTCCCTACGGGGAGTGCCGCCCCTTGGGCTTGCCACAGCCGTTTCGCATGGTGGCCGTGGATACCAAGCGGCCCCGGGATTCTCCCCCGGACAGCAGGGCCACTGCGGCAGCAGTTTCTACAGACTGGCGGTGAAGACGAAGCCGAGGCTGGTCAGCCCCTCGGATCGGCACAGGTGGTCCGACGCGCCGCCGGTTTCGGTCTGGAGCAACTGGTAGACGGCTCCGTTCTCCTGTCCCCAGCCCATCGCTGCCCGCCACAGCGCACGCCCGTGACCGTGACCGCGCACTTCGGGCAGCACACCGAAGTACTGCGGCAGAAGCCGCGGGACGCCGATGGAGTCCTGGCGAATGGCCATGGGTCCGATAGCACCGACGACACGTCCCTCGGACACGGCAACCAAGAGCGGGCCGTCCAGACCAGTGGTTCGCATCTGTTCGGCTAGGAAGGAGAACCCGTCTCCTTTGAGTGCTTGGGCGAAAACGGCAAAGGTGTCCTGAACAGCCGGAGTCTCAGTGTGCAGACTTTCCACCTCGCCATGGGTGTAGGGCTCGTTCCCGGTGAAGGTCTTGAGTTGGACACGGCAGCTGTGCCAGCGGGTGTCGGCTTCGGTGGAGAACCACAGCACACGCGCCGCCCCCGCGTCGTACGCGGCGGCCAGCTTCCCGGCCTCCTCCAACGCCTGGGCCACGTCGGGCGTTGGCCCGTAGTGGTGAACCTTCACCACGCCCCGACCTCGCGTGGTCAGGGTGGGAACGGTGACGGTCTCGCCCTCGTTGCGGATGGCATCGGCAAGGACCGTTTCGTTCTTGGTCCCACCCCAGCGGGCGTCCTTGTCGTGCGCCAGGAAACTGCCAGTGCCGTTGACTTCCATGACCTCGTCCCACAGGCGGGCGGTGAGGGCATCGGGGTGTACGGGGCCGAGGGTGGGCACGTACGGGAAGGGCAGCACGAGACAGCTGTTGTCACCAGGGCCGGGCATGGGCGCATCGTACCCACACGCAACGGGCTCCGGCGGTCGAACCTCCGGGGCCCGCCTCCGAGAAGTCTCAGGTCAGAAGGGGTTGTCGTCACCCGCGTCGGAACGCCTCGGTGAGGCGGTCGCCGGGCACCAGCGCGCCCTCCTCGACCAGAAGGTCCACAAGTGCGAACGAGGGTCCGTGAACGGCTCGGGTCATGCCTGGCCGTTCTCCGCTTGTCCGGCGGCGATCTGCCCCACGGGGAGAACGTTGCCGGGGTCGTCCAACCACACGCGTTGGCCCTCGCGGGTCACGGTCACGCCGAACCGGGAGTGTTCCGGGCGGCCCGCCTCCCGCCACCAGGCGTAGGCCGCGGCCAGCTCGTCGAAGAGGTGGCGCGGGCCGTGCTGGCGGACCCCGAACTCACGAGCGCCGGACCGGACCCGCCACGAGGCCCACGATCCCGAACCCGGGTCCATCAGGTACACCGTGTAGTCCGGGTTGCCCGGCACGTCGTCGTCGAAGACCAGCAGGTCCTTCATGCCGGGAACCCGCAAACCGATCGCGAAGCTCGCGTCGAAGTCGCCGACCGGCTCGTACGGGTGCAGGTCCGTGGTGGTCTCGGTGTACTCGTGGTCGGGACGGACGCGCTCATCGAGCGTGCCGTGCGGTGTGCGCTGGCCACGCACCCACATGAAGCCCGCGTTTCCGCCGAATCTCCCGGACGCCGTTCCGTCCGCGCCGACCTGGAGGCGGAGCAGCGTGCCGTTGTGGAAGCTCGTCCCCCACGGGGTCACGATCCGCCCGCCGGGCACCGTCTGCTCCACCCACGGGTAGGGAACCCGCTGGACGGCGGCGGTCGCCAGCACCCGGTCGTAGGGGGCGTCGGGCGGATACCCCTTCTCACCGTCCCCGACGATCACATGGACACCGTGGCCCTCCAGGTTCTCCTCGGCCCGCGCGGCCACGGCCGGGTCGATCTCCACCGATGTCACGTTCCCGGCGCCGACCCTGTCAGCGAGCAGCGCGGCGTTCCACCCGGTTCCGGTGCCGATCTCCAACACCCGCTGACCGGCGTCGAGGTCGGTGGCCCCCAGCATCAGCGCCACGATGCTCGGCATGGACGCCGACGAGGAGCTGTATCCGCGCCCGGTCGGGTCTCCGTCGTCGATCTGGGTGATGACGGGCCGGTCGGCGTAGCAGGCACGCAACCACGCGTCCGAGTCATCGGCCCTATCGAGGACGGTCAGGTCATCCCCGTCCTCGATCCAGATCCGGTCGGGGATGAAGCGGTGGCGGGGAACCCGCTCGAAGGTGTCCCGCCAGGCCGGAGAGAGGGCGATCTCCTCGACGAGGCGGGACCGGAGGTCTTCGGGGTTGGTCATTTGTCGTCGCGCTCGTGCTTTCCTCCGCCGTTGTGGGCGATCGAGGGTTCAGCCGCCCTTGATGTCCTGGAGGAGGTTCGCCCACTCAGCGGGAGAGAACGTGAGGTGCCCAAGGTGCGGATTCTGTGAATCGCGCACGTCCGCGCCGCTGGCATGCTCCCTCGCCTCCACGCAGTTATGCCCGTTGGCGCTGTAAGTGGACTTGTGCCACTCGGAGGGGATGCTCATGTGGGGGTCTCCAGTGTTTCCTGTGAGAGCGCGACCGGCAGGGCGCTGCGAGCGCGCCAGTACTCAGCGTAGCCGTATCGGGGCTCCGCCGTTGTGGGCGACCGGTCCGCTGAGGGTCCCGGCCACCCACTCCGTGGTGCAGTGCGGCATGAGGCAACACGGCCAGGCCCAGGGCCGCGACCGCGTGGTGCCACGCCTGGTGGAGGTCAGGCGTTGTCTCGGGAGAGGAGGAGGTCACTGATGTCCTTGAGTCGGGCCCCTTCCAGAACAGGGAGGTCGTTGCCTACGGGAGCGGCAGCGGCCAGCGCTGGTCGCTCTCCGCCGAACCGAACCACACGTGCTGGTCCCCCGGCGTGACGGTGACGCCGTAGGCGCTCCAGCCCGGCTGGCCGTTGGCGACCCACCACCGGTGCGCTTCCTCCACCCGCGTCCACAGACGGCGCGGTCCGCCCTGGACCACGGGGTAGCGACCCTCGTCCGCGTCCATGTCGATCTCGGCCCAGGCCCCGTCGGCGCCCTCCATGAAGAGGAAGTCCGCCCCGGTATCGGCCGTCCTGACCACGGTGTCGGCGTCCGTCGTGGCCAGTTGCGCGAGGAACGCCATGGCCGGTTCCCCGCGAACGAGCGCCGGGTTCAGAGTGGTCGTGCTCCGTTCCCCCGCGTCATCCACGCTGACGCGTTGGCGGGGAACGCTGCTCCGCGCGGGCATGAACCCGGCCCACTGCGGAAGGAAGCGCCCCTGCGCCGTGTGGTCGTCGCGCACCCGGAGCCCGAGCATGGCGCCTCCGGTGCCTCCCGCGATGTTGACGAGGATGCTCCCGCCCGGTGCCGCCTGGGTGATCCACTCCGGCGGAACGTGGGTGAAGGCCGTGGTGCTGACGATCCGGTCGTACGGAGCGCGGTCGGGGAAGCCCTTGTGCCCGTCGTACTCGGCCACGACGGGTGTGTATCCCAGGGCGGAGAGGCGTCGGGCGGCGTCGGAGACCAAGCGCGGTGAGATGTCGATGCTCGTGACCCGGTCCGAACCCAGCACCTCGCACAGGATCGCCGCGTTGTACCCGGAACCGACTCCTACCTCCAGAACGCGGGGGTCGCCGCCCAGGTCGAGTTGGTGGAGCATCCGCGCCATGAGGCTGGGCATCGTGGAGGAGCTGGTCCACCGGCCGGTACCGCGTCCCCCGGGCAGGGCGTCGGTCACCGGTTCTCCGGCGATCTCGATGGTCAGCGTCTCGTCGGCGTAGACGTGGCAGGCCCATTCCTCACGCTGGTCGGGGTCCTCAGCGGACAGGAGCCTGTAACGCGCACCCTGCGGGGTTTCCTCGTGCAGGGCGAAGGCCGGGACGAACACGCCCCGGTCCACGCGTCGGAACGCCTCGGTGAGGCGGTCGTCAGGCACCAGCGCGCCCTCCTCGACCAGGCGGGCCACCAGTGCGGACGAGGGTTCGTGAACAACTCCGGTCACATCTGTCCCTTCTCCAGTAGTTCGGCGATGCTCTGCCCGATGGGCAGACCACAGCGGTCCGCGAGCCATCCCCACTCGCCGTTGGGGTTGACCTCCAGCAGGGTCCACCCGCCGTCGGGTGAGACCACGAAGTCGGCGGCGCCGCAGACGAGTCCGAAGGCGCGCATGTAGCGCTCCAGGCCGGAGCGGACGTCGTCGGGGATGCCGACGACCTCGTACCGGTGGGCGTCGTAGTCACTGCGCCAGTCGATGTGCGCGGCCTGGGACCGGGCGTGGATGGCCACGGCGAACATCGTCCGGCCCACGACGGTCAGACGGACCTCGAACGCCTTGTCCACCCATTCCTGGAAGCAGTGGGCGGTCAGGCCCACGGCAGGGTCGCGGAGTTCCTCCACGGCGGCGACGGCGCTGGCGTAGACGATCCGGGTACGGCCCTGTTCGACGTGCAGCGCGCCGCCGACCGGCTTGTACACGACGGGGCCGGGGATACCGGCGGCCCAATCCGCGGCGTGGTCGGGCACGTTCGTGATGATCGTGCGCGGTACCTTCAGCCCGGCCCTGGCCGCCGCCGCCAGCTGGACGGGCTTGTACTCAGCCGCGCTCATGCGTGACGGCTGGTTGATCCAGAGGCAGTCCAGCGCCAGGAGGACACCACCGAAACCCATGCGGGCCTCGCGGTAGGCCCAGCGCTGGTCGGGGCCGGACATGCCCTCGGCCAACGTGAACTGGGAGGGGCGCCGATAGTAGACCCCCCGTACCGATCCCAGGTCCACGCCGCGGAAGGCGTCGTGCACCGCTCCTTCCCAGTTCCCGTCGAAGGCGGCCTCCACCGTCATGGAGGCGGGGAAGTCGCCGGGGTCCATGCGCACGACGGGCACGCCGCGTTCGGACAGGTGATGGATCACGGGGTCGGCGGTGGCGTCCTCGATGTGGGTGAGGACGAGCACCGCCTTCCGTGCTGCGGAGGAGGCCATCAGTCGGTGGTGGTTTCCTCGGTGCTCGGCCGCGCGCTGTCGGGCTCGCCCGTGGTCTCCTTGGTGCCGCTGGAGCGCTTGCCCACGGCCGGTGCTCCGGTGAGGCGGTCGATGCCCCGCTGGGTCACGGGGTCGTAGACGTAGCGGTCCACCGCTGCGGCCACCTCAGGGCGCGGCTTCGGAGTGACCGCGCGCCGTAGCCCCCAGGGCCGGACCCCGGTCGGAGGCTCGTCGCTGGCTTCGAAGACGGCCGTCGAGGGGTCCAGGGGGAAGGCATCACCGAGGCGGGCGATCTGCGCGCGGGACTCGCCGTCGGGCGACTCCAGCAGTGTCGAGAGGTTCGCGGAGGACATAGGGAGTTCCTTCCTTCTTCGGATACCCCGCACCAGGTCAGCGCGGGGTCCCACCAGTTCCACTCGGACGGTGCCCGCGGAACCGGGGAGCTTTCGCCGTGCCGCTGAGTCCGTGCCCGGGATCTCGGCCGGGGCGGCAGACCGTCGCGGACGCGCGGACCGGCTCGTGGCGGCGCTACGGGATAGGGGCGGATTCATCCGGCTGGTTCAGGAGGGCGGCGATGTGTTCCTTGGGGTAGCGGCGTGCTCCGCCCGGAGTACGGAAGGGTCGGAGGACGCGATCCCAGTCGCCTCGGTGGAGGCTGCGGGGGCGGATGTTGAACAGTTGGGCGACTTCGCCGGGGGTGAAGACGTCGGGGCGGCCGTCGAGAAGGTAGCTGTAGTCGGGCATGAGGCGCTTTCCGTGTTCGGCGGGCGGGCGTGGCGCGAGGCGGTGCCGTTCCTCAGACCTTGGTGCTGGGAGCCCCGGCCCACTGCTCCCCAGAGCGGTCGATGAGGGCGCGCACCGTCAGGGATTCGCCCGCGTTTCCGGCCCAGTCCCAGGACACCGACAGCTCGTCCAGCATCAGCAGCCCGTTGCCGGTGGCCTCCAGCGGTTCCGTGGGCTTTCGCGGACGCGGAAAGCGGATGGGCTGGTCCGGCCGGGGTCCGTCATCGGTGACCGTCAGGGTGTAGGTGTGGGGCTTGCGGTGCAGCGTGACCCGGACGGTGCCGCCGGGGTCGCCGGACCGGCTGTGCTGCTGCGCGTTGGTGACCAGCAGGCTCACGGCCAGCACCAGCGGAAAGGCCGCACGGCGCGGGGAGCGGGCGTTGCGGTAGGCCCAGTTCCGGGCGATCCCGACGTGGCGGGGGTCGCTGCCCAGGACGATGCCGCAGCGGTCGGAGTCCTCGAACCGCATCCGCCAGGGCGGTTGGAGCGTCGTCGTTCGGCGGCCGGTAACGCCTTCCGGGGTGGACTGACGAGGGATAGCCTGGTTCATGTTCGTACCTGTTGTCGTGAGAAGCACGGGTTCCGGGCCAGGTCCCGGGGTTGTCAGTACAGCCGCCGGGACTTTTCTTCGGCCGCCGTCACAGTCTCATCGGAAGGCTCGTCTGATCTACCGATCGCTGGGAAATGCGAAATTCTCAGGTAAACCCTGTTGGCGCCTGATAGCGGACTGGTAAGAAGCTGTGCATGGCGAACGAGGTCGATCCGAAGGCTCGGAAGTTCGGCGCCGAGGTGCGCCGGTTCCGTGAGCAGGCGGGGCTTTCGCAGAGCAGGCTCGCAAGCCTGCTACCAGCGTCCCAGGCGACGGTCAGTGATATCGAACTGGGAAAGACCCCTGCCAAAAAGGACACAGCACAACGAATTGACCAGGCCCTTAACAGCGAAGGACGCCTGGTCGCTGTGTGGGAGGAGCAGCACGAGGCCTACACACCACCGGACTGGTACAGGAAGCTGCCAATCGTCGAGCAACAGGCCACCCAGGTTCATGAGTATCAACCCCTTCTCGTCCCTGGGCTTCTGCAAACGCGGGGCTACGCAGGCGCTTCGATCAGAGCAAGCAACCGAGCAGACTCACAGACGGCCGTAGAGACCAAGGTGGCAGAACGCACCGAGCGCCAGTCGATCCTGCGTCGCGATGACCCGCCCTTCTTCTCGGTCGTTCTGGACGAGACCGCGCTGTACCGGCGCCTCGGCAGCCCTGACATCATGAAGGAACAGCTTGGACACCTGTTGGAGACTTCCACATGGAGCAGGGTGGAGATCCTGATCGTCCCCGCCGGTACCTGGAACCATCCGGGGTTGGACAGTGGGTTCAAACTACTGAGGGTTCCGGGCACTGGGATGTTCCTCTACTTGGAGACCAAATCAAGTGGAGGAGTGATCGTTGACTCTGGCACGGTCGATGAGCACATCTCTTTGATGGGTGACCTGCGGGGGGTCGCGCTCCCTCCCGATCAGTCGCGGTCGCTGATCAAGAAAGCACAAGGAGAAGTCGAGTGATCACCGAAGGAACGTGGCACAAGTCCACCTACAGCAGAGGCGACACCACCTGCGTCGAGGTTGCCGAGGGCGTCACCACAGCCATGCGGGACACGCAGAACCGCGATCTGGGACACCTGTCGTTCTCGGCCACCGAGTGGACCGCGCTCGTGGACTCGCTCAAGACCCTCGGCTAGCCACCGGGAGCTACGGGGCGGTACTCCGCCAGGGGTACCGCCCTTTCAGGCCGCCGCACCGTCTCCCACGTTCTGGTCATCCGCGCCCTCGGGCGGGCCGGTGATGAGCGCGACCACGGTGCCTCCCCGGCGGAACCTTCCTCGCGCCACCAGGTCGTAGACCCCGGCGAGCATCTTGGCCACGTAGATCCGTTCCAGCAGCACCCCGTGGCGCGCGTGGAACTCCTGGATGAAGGCGGCCAGCTCGGGCGGGTACTTGGCGAACCCCCCGAAGTGATAGCCGGTCTCGATCGACCAGTTGCCGGTCACCACGCCCGCGTCCTCCTGGAACCGGCGCACCTCCTCGTTGAGGAAGCCACCGCCCTTCAGCACCGAGAAACCGATGGCCTCCCGCCCAGCGAGCAACCCCGCCGCCAGGCCAGCGAGCGTTCCGCCCGTGCCGCACGCGCAGCAGACGGCGTCGAAGTCCGCGTCGATCTCGTCAGCGATCGCGGCGCAGCCGCGCACGGCCAGGGCATTGCTCCCGCCCTCGGGCAGCAGGTAGAAGTCACCGAACCGCTCGCGCAACCCGTCGATGACCTCCGACATGTGCTTGGCCCGATAGGTGGTCCGGTCCAGGTACTCCAGTCGCATTCCCTGTCCCGTGGCATACGCGAGCGACCAGTTGAGCGGCAGGTGCTCCTCTCCCCGGATGACGCCGATGGTCGAGAACCCGCACGCCCTTCCGGCCGCGGCCACCGCGCGGATGTGGTTGGAGTAGGCGCCGCCGAAGGTCAGCAGCGTGGAACGGCCCTGTTCGTGCGCCGCCTGAAGGTTGAGGTGGAGCTTGCGCCACTTGTTTCCCGGCACCTCCGCGCTGATGAGGTCATCGCGTTTGAGCAGCAGGCGGACCCCGTGCTCGCGCAGGAACTCGTCGTTGACCTCCTCCAACGGTGAAGGCAACCGCACGTCCGTGTGACCACAGCCCCTGAGCCCCATACGGGTCAGGCTAATGCGGCGGTCGGAAGGCCGACTGGGTTGGGCGTCAAGCCACGACGACCGGGAAACGGCATCCCACGAGACGACGCCTTTCCCGCACACCCATGCAGTGGCGGGCATTCTCAACAAATGCCACCAATAACGACATTCAGGGCCACTTTCACAGAACTCCAGGACAGCCAGGAAAGCATTGATCATGCCCACTGAACTGCGGCGATGCCGTCAACCCGAAATTACCCTGGAGTAGTTCGCAGAAAAGTTCGCTTCCACTCCGCCCCTGCCCTTAATCTGGCACCGGACACACAACTCCATCCACACAATGACCCCGCGACGGTTAGTCACCGTCCGGGGCCGTGGCCAGCAACTTCGAACCTTTTAGAGCAAGGATTGCCAGCATGCGCCAGTTTAGCGCTGCGGCCCTGATCCGCGCCTTCGGCACGGTCAAGGCCCTCTTCGCGCCTCCCTGCGGACGCCACTCCGCCACCGGCGGCCGACGCCGCCGCTCCACCCGGGTCCGTCGCTACGTCCCGGTTCCCGCCCAGGTCCGCGCTCCGGTCGAGGCCACCGCACCTCCCGCACGAACCGACTGGGCTCCCGAACGCCCCGAGCGACCCAAGCACCCCAAGCGCCCCGCCGCTCCCGGCCCCGCTCCCGCGCCCCGTCTGGCCCCGCCGAGCGCGCGCTTCCCCGCCGAGGACATCGCCCTGGTCCGCCCCTACTACGCGGCCCGAGAACAGGCCCGCGCAGAGGCTCGCGCGGGAACCCGCGAGCCCGGAGCCGCGCGGGTCCGGCGCGAGATCACCATCCGCCTCGACCAGCGGCCCGGCACGAACACCCCGTTCTCCGGCGACCTCCTGGCGACCGACTCTGGCCCGGTCCCGGCCCGGGTCCCCGCTGCGGCCTCGACCAAGGCTCCCGTCCCGGTCCTCGCGCAGGCCTCCGAGCCCGGACCGGCCCCGGTACCCGCCCCCCGCCCTCCGTCCCCCGCGTGCGAGGACCCCGAGGACTGGCGCGCGTTCGCCCGGCTCGCCCGCGTCTGGCTCGACCAGCAGCAACGAGCCGAGCGGACGCAGCGAGCACAGCAGTCACATCAGCCCCGCACGGAGCACCACCGACAGGCGGTCCCGGCATGATCTTCCTGACCACGCCCAAGGTTCCGCGCCCCCTCGTCCGCTGGGAGCACCGCGTCTACCCGGGAGCGCTGGACCAGCTCGCGCGGGTCCGCGCCGACCTCGCGGCCGACCTGGCCGGTTTCGACGGCGACGTCGTAGAGACCGTGCGGCTGTGCGCCAGCGAGCTGTTCGCGAACTCCGTCAAGTACACGGATTCGGGAGAGAGGGACGGCGAGGTCGTCCGCGCGCTGTCGATGCCCAACGCGCGAACGCTCCGCTTCTCGGTGAGCGACTGCGGCGGAGGCGGCGCAATCCCAGCCGTACCGCAGGAGCGGACGGAGGACGAGTGGAGCTGGGCCGAGGGCCAGCGCGGGCTGCTGCTCGTGCAGAACCTGTCCACAGCCTGGGGACACTTCCGCCTCGCCCCCTGGGCCGACCTGGGCACCCACGTGTGGGCCGCCTTCGCCGTCCCCCCGGGCGGCGCTCCGCCCGCCACGCGCCCCTACGTCCTCATCGACTGAGGCCGGATTCCGAACGGGCGGGGAGGCCCGGCCAGCGCCTCCCCGCCCCGCGCGAGCCCCCGAACAGCCCGTTCAGCGCGCCTCACGAAAACCCGCCCCTCCTTTTGGTATCCCCTGGGACACAACTCCCTCCCTCCCACTGGCGCAGGTCGCTACTCGGTAGTAACATTGACTTGTTACTAGTCGGTAGATCCGCGTGTACAGACACCGCGGCCAGGGACACAGCGGAGCTGTCCATGACGCATTACAAGAGCAACCTGCGCGACATCGAGTTCAACCTCTTCGAGGTCTTCAAGCGCCAGGACGTCCTGGGGCAGGCCCCCTTCGAGGAGCTGGACGAGGAGACCGCCCGCACGATCCTGGACGAGGTCAACCGCCTCGCCACGGGCGTCATCGCGGAGTCCTTCGAGGACGCGGACCGCAACCCCCCGGTCTTCGACCCGAAGACGAACACCGTCGCGCTCCCCGAGAGCCTGAAGAAGTCCTACAAGGCCTACATGGACGCCGGCTGGTACAACCTCGACCTCCCCCAGGAGCTGGGCGGCCTGGGCGCCCCCCGCTCCCTGGTCTGGTCCGCCGCCGAACTGATCCTCGGCTCCAACCCCGCCGTGCACATGTACTCGGCCGGTCCCGGCTTCGCGAGCATCCTCCACTCCGAGGGCAACGAGGAGCAGAAGCGGTTCGCCGAGCTGGCCATCGAGCGCGGCTGGGGCGCCACCATGGTCCTCACCGAGCCGGACGCCGGTTCGGACGTCGGCGCGGGCCGCACCAAGGCCGTGGACCAGGGCGACGGCACCTGGCACATCGAGGGCGTGAAGCGCTTCATCACCTCGGCCGAGCAGGACATGACCGAGAACATCTTCCACCTGGTGCTCGCGCGTCCCGAGGGTGCCGGCCCCGGCACCAAGGGCCTCTCGCTCTTCCTGGTCCCCAAGTACCTCATCAACGAGGACGGCTCGCCCGGCGAGCGCAACGGCGCCTACGTCACCAACGTCGAGCACAAGATGGGGCTCAAGGCCTCCACCACCTGTGAGCTGACCTTCGGCGACAAGCACCCCGCCATCGGCTACCTCGTGGGCGACAAGCACGACGGCATCCGCCAGATGTTCCTCGTCATCGAGTACGCGCGCATGATGGTCGGCACGAAGGCGATCGCCACCCTGTCCACCGGCTACCTCAACGCCCTGGAGTACGCCAAGGAGCGCGTGCAGGGCAACGACCTGGCCGCGGGCAAGGACTCCCCCAAGGTGACCATCACCCACCACCCGGACGTGCGCCGCAGCCTCATGACGCAGAAGTCCTACGTGGAGGCCATGCGCGCCCTGGTGCTCTACACCGCCACCCAGCAGGACGCGATCCAGATCGCGCACCGCACGGGCCAGGACGCCACGGAGCTGGAGGCCATGAACGACCTCCTGCTGCCGATCGTCAAGGGCGTGGGCTCCGAGCGCTCCTACGCGCTGCTCGCCGAGTCCCTCCAGACCCTGGGCGGCTCCGGGTTCCTCCAGGAGTACCCGATCGAGCAGTACATCCGGGACGCCAAGATCGACACCCTCTACGAGGGCACCACCGCGATCCAGGCCCAGGACTTCTTCTTCCGCAAGATCGTGAAGAACGGCGGCCAGGCCCTGGGCAAGCTGGCCGGGGAGATCAAGGCCTTCGCGCAGAGCGACGCGGGCAACGGCCAGCTCAAGCAGGAGCGCGCGCTGCTCCTGGAGGCGGCCGAGAACGTCGAGAAGATCGTCGAGCTCATGGTCGGCCACGCGATGGGCTCCGCCGAGGACGCGCGCGAGCTGTACAAGGTGGGCCTGAACTCCACCCGCCTGCTCATGGCCTTCGGTGACGTCGTCCTGTCCTGGCTGCTGCTGCGCCAGGCCGAGGTGGCCCTCAACAGCATCGACGGCGCCAGCGACGAGGACAAGGACTTCTACACCGGCAAGATCGCCGCCGCGCGCTTCTTCGCCGAGCAGTTCCTGCCGCGCATCGCCGCCGAGCGCCGCATCGCCGAGGGCGTGACGGTGGACCTGATGGACGTCCCCGAGTCCGCCTTCTAACCACGTCGGACCCAGCGGGAGGGCGGGGCGGCCACCGGGCCGCCCCGCCCTCCGGCGGATGCCTAGGTCAGACCGTTCTCAGCCGCTCCACCGGTTGCCCCGTGATCTCCGCGACTCATTCCCACGCCCGTTTCATGACCGCCGGATCGGCGAGGTCGGAGAAGGCTTCGGAGAAGCGCGCCAGACCGTCCACGGTCACCGCACCGCCGGAGGGGTGCGCTGTCCGCTCCAACAGGCGTCTCAGGTACTCGCTACGCGACAGTCCCTGCCTCCTGGCGTCCGCGTCGATGACTTCCAGGACGCCTTCCGGCACGTTCCGGATCAGCACGTCGGCCATGGGACCACCTCCAAGCGGTATCCGAGGATCATCCCGAAGTTCCGTCGCCGAAGGAGCGTGACGGTGGACAAGCGGGACGCCCCGCGCCACGGTCCCGTGCGCGGGACGCGCCGGTCGCGGCTCACCGGCTCCGGTCCCACACGCCCGGAACACGCCCGCTCGGGCAGCTCCGCCGCACGTCCGCGCCACTCGTCCCACGTGTACGGGGGGTGGCGCTGGGTAGCCGCTCACCCGAGCGCGTGCGCCGCCGGGAGGCGCACGGAAGGGGGCAGAGCATGGCACGCGACGACCGCGTCGAGGGAGCAGGGGAGTTCGACGACTACGACCGCGTGGCGGTGGTGACGGGCGCGGACAGCGGAATCGGCCGGGCGACGGCGATCCGCCTCGCGCAGCAGGGCTTCGACGTCGGCGTCACCTTCCACAGCGACGCGGAGGGCGTGCACCGCACGGAGGCCGAGATCCGCGAGACCGGACGCCGGGTGTCCGTCCGCCAGCACGACCTCTCCGACCCCGTGCGGGGCTCGGAGGCCGTCGCCGAGCTGATCGAGGACCTCGGCGGCATCGGCGTCCTGGTCAACAACGCGGGCACCGGCTCCGGGGAGCACCTGCTGGAGACCAGCTACGAGCGCTGGCGCGAGGTCCTGTCCGTGGACCTGGACGCGCCCTTCCTGTGCTCGAAGATCGCGGCCGCGCACATGCGCGACGCCGGTCGCGGCGGCCGCATCGTCAACATCACCAGCGTGCACGAGGAGTTCCCGCGGGTGACCGCGGGCGCCTACTGCACCGCCAAGGGCGGCCTGAAGCTGCTCACCCGCGTCCTGGCCCTGGAACTGGGCCTGTACGGCATCACCGTGAACGCGGTGGCGCCGGGCGAGATCGCCACGCCCATGACCGGGCAGCACGAGGAGGAGCCCGCGCTGGACTCGCGCGCCGGGTACCCGCTGCCCCGGCCGGGCCACGCCTACGAGGTGGCGGAGGCCGTGGCCTTCCTCGCCAAGCCGGAGGCGTCCTACGTCACCGGCGCCTCGCTGTTCGTGGACGGCGGACTCTCCCTGATGGGCCCGCAGGCCGGTGGCGCGCTCCAGGACGCCACCTGGCGCGCGGGCTGACCCCGCCCGCACCCGGATCCGCCGCCGCGGTCCGCTGGGAGGCTCCGGCCCGCCCCGGCGCCACCCAGAGGACCGTGCGCGGCGGTCCCCCCATTCAGGTGGCGGTCTTTCTCCCGGCGTCACCGTCGGCCGCCGACGGTGATGCCGCAAGAGGGACCACCGTCGAACGCACACGCCCCGCGCCTCAGCGCCCCGCGCCGTCACTGCTTCGGCGCGTCGTCAGTTTCCCGGCGTGCCGTCAGCGTTGCGACGTGCCGCCAGTGCTCCGGCGTGCCGTCAGCGTTCCGATGTGCCGGGCTCGGCGCCGAACTCCGCGTCGGGCTCCGCGTCGGGCTCCTCCGCGACCGACCACCCGGACCAGTGGCGGACCTCCACCAGGATGATCGCCTCCTCGGGCGGCGTGCCCCGGTACTGCGGATAGCGCTCAACCAGCCTGTCGCGGGCCTCGGTCCAGGCCGGGCCGTCGTGCAGGACCAGCGCCTCACCGTCCGCGCGGACCCACCACAGCCGGTCCCAGTCGTCGGAGTACTCGTCCGCGAGCAGCGACACCCGGGGGTTGCCCTCGATGTCGCGCATCCGCCTGAGCCGGTACGTGGTCTTGGGCTTGTGGTCAATGGGGATCGCGATCGTGTCGCCGTAGGCCGCGAACACCACGGGCACCAGATGGGGCTGCCCGTGCTCGCCCACCGTGGCCAGCCTGGCGACGCGGCTCCGCGCGAACATCTCCCTGGACCGTTCCGGACTCCACCTCATGACAGAGAAAATCCCACGCGGCCCGGGGCGGCACAAGGGGCACGCACGCCCCTTTTTCTGTCCCTTGTCCTCACGTGCGCACGCGCGCGAGGCGTCGGACGGCTCTCCCGCAGGGGGTGGGACATGCTTGCCCCCGCGCACGCTCGCGAGGCCCCGAACGGGCTCTCCGGTCTCGGGCGACGCTTCTTGTCCCGCGCGCACGCGCGCGGGGCCGTACGCACGGCGAAGGCCGGTCGTCGGACCGGCCTTCACGCATGCGGTCGTCGGTGGCCCCGGGAACCGGGGCGCACCTCTTCCTTCCCGCGCACGCGCACGCGCGCGAGGCGGAGTCCTAGACCCGGGGACGGCGGAGGACGAAGTAGTACAGCGCCGCGGTCGCGCACACCGTGGCGACGGCCATCGGCACGAACGCCAGCTGGTAGGCCTCGGGGCCCTCCGGCAGCGTCTGGAGCAGCGCGCCCGCCGCCACCGTGCACACCACGGCGGTCGTGAACCCGCTCATGTTCACCAGGCCGGAGGCGACGCCGGTCCGGCTCGCGGGGATCCCGTCGCGCGCGAAGTCGAAGGAGACCGTCGGCGCCAGGGTCTGCCCGATCGCGCTCGCCGCGAGCACCGTCAGCCCCAGGGCCACCGGGACTCCCCCGGGCCACGCCACCATCAGCAGCCAGCCCAGGCTCAGCGTCGTGCTCAGGATGAGCCCCAGCCACCGGCGCACGCCGGGGCTGCGCCCGATCACGACGCCCGCGAGCGGAGCCATCCACAGCCCGCCCGCGGCCAGGGCGGTGAGGGTGAGGGCGGCGGTGTCCTCGGACAGCCCCAGGCCGCCCACGAGGAACGGGTAACCCCACAACACCATCATCATCGTGAACGGGGCCATGACGGCCGCGTGGTGGGCCATGCCGATCTGCGGGCCTCGCGAACGCAGCGCCTCCTTGAGCGCGGCCCACACCGAGATCGGGTCGGCGACCGTGGAACGGCCCGCCGCACCGGCCGGGCGGTCGCGCACGACCACCAGCATCAGCAGGGCCATCAGCGCGGTCAGGACCGTGGTGGCCAGGAAGGCGGCCACCCAGCCGAAGCCCTCCAGGGCCCAGGCCATCGGCGCGGCGCTGGCCACCTGCCCCGTTCCGCCGACCACGCCGGTGAGCCCGCTGACGAGGGCGTAGCGCGAACGCGGGAACCACAGGGCCGCCAGGCGGATGACGTTGAGGAAGACCAGGGCGTCGCCGAGACCGATGAGGAACCGCCCGGCCACCGCCACCTCGATGCCGGGGGCGAGCGCGAACAGGCACGCGCCGACCGTCATCGCCGCCATGCCCATGACGAGCGTGTAGCGGGGCCCGAGCCGGTCGGCCAGCAACCCGGTGGGCACCTGGAGGACCACGTACACCAGGAGTTGCAGCATCGGCAGAAGGGACAGCAGAGCCGGTCCGACGTCGAAGCGGGCCTGGGCCTCCAGGGCGGCCACACCCAGACCGTTGCGGTGCAGCATCGCCAGGAAGTACCCGCCCACGGCGACGCCCCACACGAGCCAGGCCCTGGCGCCGCCAGCGGGTTCGGAGGCCACGACGCCCTCCCGTGCAGTAGTCCGGTCACCGGATGTCTCGGTCTGTGTCACTGGGCGACTTCTCTCCGTTTCGTACGACCGTTCCAGTGTCCTCCACATACGGGACCAGCCCTTACACCGGGGTGAAAGCGTGGGCAAAACCGACGGGAACACCGGCATGTCGGGAGGAGGCGTGGACGGCAAAGCCGGGGTTTGACCGGGTCAAGGGCCCGTAACCTGCACTAAGTCGCGGAGAGTCACGACAAACACGCCAAGAGTCGCCACAACGAGTGACACTGGCGACATCCCCCACACAAACGGACAGGCTTTTCGGGAGGCTCAAAAAACGGTCTGGTGTTCGGAATACATGCCCTGAGCTGGTAGTTCTTGATTTGGTGAAGTCGAGACACATTCGTTAAATGTGATATTGGTCACTTGTAGAAGCCTCGACTACAAGGGGTCAGTTGCTGCTAGCATCCGGAGCGCAAAGAATAACTACGAGGTAACGACACCGTTCACGCCTCACCAACTTTGTGGAGGGAACCCGCCAAGGCCACCTGAGGCGGAGCACCTCGATCCGCGGCGACGTGGCCGCACAAGCGAACACGGCACCGCGGCAACCTAGACCACTGGAGACGACCTTGAGTCACTGGCGCCTGAACAACCCCCGGGCCTCCCGGGCGAAATCGGCCCTCGCCAGGCGAATCAAGCACAAGCCCCGCCACGCCTTCTGCGCCCAGCGCGCGATCACGGCACTCCTGGGCGAGCTCGCCTCCGTGACCCCCCGCCAGTTCTACTGGTCGGGCAGCTCCGAGCTGGCCGTCGTCTCGGTCCAGCGGGACGTCAACGTCTGGTGTCGCGACGGCCGCTTCTTCTGGAACGACCTGTTCCACGGCGGCCCGGTCTCGCACCCCGCGAGCGACCCCGTCGGCGCCGCCGAGCTCCTCAACCCCTTCGCGCAGGGGCCCGAGCCGGTCTACGGCCACGGCAGCGTCATCAAACACACGGTCGCGGCCTGAGGCCGCACGGCCGGATCCGAGGCCCCCGGCCAGCGCAGCCCCGCTGGGGCCCCGGCTGCCGCCCGCGGAGCCCGCTCCGCACACGTACCCGCCCGCGCACTCCCCTGTCCGGCGCACGGCCTCGTACGGGCGCTGAACGCGCCCGGCACGCCTGTCGGCGTCCCCATGCCCCGCGCGCGGACCCCGTCGCCCCGCGCGGCGCCGTTCTCCCGTGGAGACGACCCTCTTCCCGCACACGCCCCTCGGCCACCTGTCCGGCGCGCGTGCGGACGATCCCTTGCCCCTTCGCCTACCCGCGCAGGAGGGTTCGACACGCCCCGGTTCGGCGTAAAGCCGAAATCCCCTGGCACACGGGCGTTCCCGCGTCCCGTTTCCAAAGGCCCCGGCGGACCTTTCGCCCGCCGCGCGTCCCTGCGGCCTTCCTCCGGCCGAGAGATCTTCGGACCTAAGGCACCAAAAACTGACAGACAGGCACATAACCTGTCCGAACCCTCCAGAACCATTCCCCACCAGCGGTCTTCTGGGGTTACGGTGGCTGCTGACAACCACACACGCACCGGCCCGGAACCGTCGGGCCGTCCTCGCTCACCCCCGTAACACCCCCCAGAGGACCCATGCGCCCCCTCCACCCCGAAGAACCCTCACGGCTCGGGGAACGCCGCCGCCGCTCCCTGCTGCGCGCGGCAGCGCTGGCCGGTGTGGTGGTGCTCCTGGTGAGCGTGGGGCTGTACTCCTTCACCGCCCCCTCCTGGGACCCCCAGGCGGCCGAGGGCGCCGCCGACTGCTCCGCGACCGGATCGGCCGTCTCCGACAGCCTCGCGCCGACCGGGACCCCGATGGCCTCCTTCCCCGAGGACGTGCCGCTCGCGCTGTCCTTCTCGCCCGACGGCTCCGT
The DNA here is from genome assembly GCF_041228755.1 of Nocardiopsis sp. LDBS0036. NCBI lineage: Bacteria > Bacillati > Actinomycetota > Actinomycetes > Streptosporangiales > Nocardiopsidaceae > Nocardiopsis > Nocardiopsis sp. LDBS0036. The sequence goes on along the minus strand of NZ_CP141103.1, from coordinate 4,547,348 downwards.
CCTGGCCGTCTCCCAGATCGACACGGTGACCCTGTGGGACTGGCGGGAGTCGCGCGCCATCGCCCGCATCGACCACGACTCCTCCGCCGTGCCGCCGACCCCGGCGGCGTTCAGCCCCGACGGGTGCCTGCTCGCCTACGGAACCCTCGACGGCGCCACCGTCGTCGATCTGGAGACCGGCAGGAGGCGGGACGTCGGCGAGGAGAGGGCCGTGCGGTCGATCGCCTTCAGCCCCGACGGCTCCTCACTCGCGCTGGGCGTGCGCGGCGACCCCGACGGACGGCACCTGCACCTGCACGACACCCGCACCTGGGAGCTGGAGGCGCGGCTGTCCGGCTCGGGCGTACTGGGCTCGATCAGGTACTCGCTCGACGGCAGCGTGGTGGCGGGCGGCGAGGAGGGCGGCGGGATCGCCGTGTGGGACACCGGGAGCCTCTCGCTGCGGGGCCTGATCCGTGAGCGCGCCGGTGTCGGCGCGGCCTCGTTCGACCTCGTCCCGGACGGCTCGGCCGTGCTGCTCATCCGCTCCGGCTCCGTGTTCCTCGTCGTGCCCGGAACCGGAGCGATCGTCCGCGAGTTCGTTCCCGGCTCGGACGAGGGCATCCTGGTGGACGTCGCGTACAGCGCCGCGAGCGGCCGTGTGTTCGCCGCCCGCCTGGACCCCTCCACCGGCCGCGGCGACATGGTCGCGTGGCGGTACGCCTCGGCGACCGAGGTCGCGCTGGGCCCGGACCTGCCCCGGGTGTTCCCCATGGCCCTGTCCCAGGACGGGTCCCGGGTGGCGGGCCTGCGCACGGGGACCGGCGACGTCGCCGTCTACGACACCGAACTGAGCCTGATCAACGTGCTCACGCCCTGAGCCGGGCCGCGGGCGTGCGGCGGGCCCGCTCTCCGAGGCCCCGGGGAAGAAGTGGGCGGGGGAGTCACCGCGCAGGGGAGGTGGAGGGCGTCCGGACCGGCGGGGCCCCGCCGCGGGAGGCCCGGGCTCCGTCCCCCTACCGGCACGTGTCCGGCCGCCGCTCCCGAACCGGGGCCCGGGGCCGGACCCGGGTCCCGGTTCGGGAGCCGCTACCCGACCGAGGCGAGCAGTTCCTCGGCCACCGTCAGGGCGCCGTCGAGCAGTTCCTCCTGCGCGCCGCCCCCCACCTGCTTGTAGCTGACGTGCACCATGACCTGGCCCTCGACCACGGTGACGTCCGCCCCGTCGTCACCGGAGCCGGAACCGGTGACCGCGAAGTCGCCGAGGTCGATCCCGGGGTCGGCCTCCTCCTCGGTGACGCTGGCGAGGGTGCTGTCGGCGTAGGGGCCCTCGTGGACCTCCATGTCGTACTGGAGCGTGAGCCCGCCCGCCGTGACGAGCAGGCAGGACATGCGCAGCCGGTCGAGGTCCTCCAGGTCGGCGGGGTCGGGGCGGCCCGTGGTCTGCTGGGCGTCGCTGCGCATGTCCTCGCCGCCGAGGAGTTCGTCCAGCGTCTCGTCCGAGGGGACGGCGCACAGGTCGTCGGGGGCGAGCTCCATCGGGTCCACCAGCTCGACCGCCTCCTCGGGGGTCCCCTCGGTCGGGGAGTCCTGGGCGTCGGCCGCGGCGGCGTCGGGGGCGTCCGCGGCCTGCTCCGGCTCCGCGCCGCCGCAGGCGGTCAGCAGGAGGGCCAGGACCAGCGCGGTCGCGGTCTTCGTCGTGTGGGGCGCAGGGGACACCGGGGGTTTCCTTCCTGGGGAACGCGGACGGCGGACACCATATCGCCCTCCCCTCACATTCCGTCACACAGCGTTCCGGCCAACGCCGCCTTCCGCAGGCCGCGACCCGGTGTCCGGAACAGGCCAGGAACGTTCCGGGCACCTCGGCCGCGTTACACAATGGGGCGGGTACGCAACCGCCACGAAGGGACCCGCCGCCATGCCGGACACCGCCCTGGGCCGCCGCGCCCGCCGCACCAGTCCCGCCCTGTCCGCGCTGGCCAGGCTGATCGAGAACACCGGCGCCTCCGCGCGGTCCTCGTCGGCGTTCGGCGCGGCCGTGGTCGCGGAGGGGTCCACGGTCGTCCCGGTGGCCCGGGTGACCGCGCTGACCATCATGGGCGGTGGTTCCAGCCGCCTGTTCGCCGCGGGAGGGGACGGCGCCGGGGGCAGCGGCTTCGTCCGGGTGCGGCCCGCGGGCTTCCTGCTGATCGACCGGGAGGGGGCGCGGTACCGCCCCATCCGGCAGCCCGCCTCACTGCTCGTCATCCCGCTGGCCGTGGTGACGGCCGCCGCGGCCACCCGCATCGTGGGCGTCTCGCTGCGCGAGGCGCGCCGCCGCCGCGCCCTGACCGCGATGCGGGAGTCCACCGAGGCCGCGCGGACCCCCTGCGGGACCGGGCGCACCGACTGACCCGCCGCGCCGGAAGCCGCCTCCGGACGGCGCCGGGCCGTCGCGGGGTTCCAGCCTCTCCTCGGGAACCGCGGCGCGCCGGACGCGGACCCTCCGTACGCCCCGCCCGTTCCCGGGGGGGCCCGCCGTCAGCGGGCTACGAGGTCATCCGCTCCACGAACGCGAACAGGCCCATCCCCCAGGCGAACACCGCGCACATCGCGATGATCACCAGGATCTCCGTCCAGTTGAGGAGGCGGCGCAGCGAGGCCCGCGGCACGTCGGTCAGCCGCACCCAGCTCAGCACGCCCAGCGCGATCCCCGCCACGAGCGCGACCAGCGGCAGCCACGGCGCCAGGAACGCGTACTCGCCGACCGTCGCGACGCCCGCCGCGCCCAGGCCCAGCACCCCCGCCAGGCGCAGCGGCAGCACGTGCCGGATCCGGTCGAACAGCCGCGAGCGCAGCACCAGCAGCAGCGAGAGCAGCGCGCACAGCAGCAGGTCGGGCAGGCCCGTGGCCAGGTAGGCCAGCAGCACGGTCGTCGCGCCGCCGCTCACCGCCGCGCCCAGCACGATGCCCAGCAGGATGCGGTCGGTGTTGCCGAAGGTGTCCTCGAACCGGTCCGTGGTGACCTGCCCCGAGCGCCCCACCTCGTAGTCGAGCCCGGACAGCCCGCCCATCACCATCGCCACGCGCGGCAGCGCGCCCACGCACAGCGCCAGGACCAGCCCCATGGACCGCGCCCCCTGCACCGGCTCCACGAAGACGCCCACCGCCACGAGCACTCCGGCCGTCACCGCGAGCACGCCGAGCGCGCAGATGTAGGCCAGCCCCGTCTCGTGCATCGTCCAGCCGATCACCGCCACCAGCAGGGCGCCGGACAGTGCGAAGGCCGCCTGCACCAGGAAGTTCGCGTCGGTCAGCAGGTTCGCGGCGAGCACGGCGGTGACCGCGCCCCACGCGCAGGCCGTCGTGAACAGCACGTGCGCGACGGCGGGCAGCGGCCTGCGCGCGGCGAGGAGCATCACCGCGACCGTGAACAGGGTTCCCGCCGAGGCGATCCCCAGGTGCCAGGCGGACGGGCTCAGCCGCATCATCAGCCCCAACAGCAGCAGGGGGCCGATGGCCGCGACGAGGAGGCCGAAGGACAGCGTGGTCGTGGGGTTCCAGATGTGCGCGGTGGCGTCGACGCGGTCCTCGACCGCTCCGCGGACGTCGTCCACGTGCGCGGGCCTGCCGGGCGCGGTGCGGCGGTCCAGCACCAGCACGTCGCCGTCGTAGACGCCCGCGTCCTCCAGCGGCTGGTCGGGGTGGACGGGCTCGCCCTCCACGGTGGTGAGCGTCCACGCGGCGGGTTCGGTGCCCTCCTCCTCGGGTGCGCAGACCTCCAGGATGCGGGGCATCAGTGTGGCCACGGGAACCGTTCCGGGGAGTGCCAGATCGGCCCAGCGTTCCGGTCCGGTCACCGTGACCCGGCAGTATCCACTCACACCAAGAATTCCTTTGTCGTTCGTCGTGGGCGGTTGTCACCCTCGGGGGGAGACGGACGTGAATTAGGCGATTCGCGGGGATCGCGAGATCATTCCTAGCGTAGCCACCCAGACACCAGCCCCCGTAGGCGGACCGAAAGAGATCCCCGTGGCGACGAGACCCGTACCCCGCCCAGCTCGCAGCGTCCCGACCGCCCCCGGGAACACTCCGCTCGTCATCGCGACCCCTCCGCAGATGCCGGAGAATCCGCCCTCGTCGAGTTCCGGCGCGATGATCATCATGCCGATCATCACGGGTTCGGGTTCCTTGCTGATGTCCATCACCATGGGCCACCGTCCCCTGATGGCCGTCGCCGGTGTGATGATCATGATCGCCAGCGTGGTCGTCGGCATCATCATGTTCGTGGCCCAGCACAACGGCCCGCGCAAGCGCATCCGCGAGCAGCGCGAACGCTACGTCGACTACCTCGACCAGCTCCGCGAGATCGTCCGGGACGTGGCCTCCGTCCAGCGCGCCGACAGCGCGTTCCGCCACCCCGACCCGCAGCTGCTCGTCGATCCGGCGCGGTCGCGGACGCGCCGGTGGGAGCGGCGGGCCGCCGACCCGGACTTCCTGGACCTGCGGGCGGGCACCGGGACGCGCCCGCTGGCGCGGCGGCTCAGGCTCAAGGTCGACACCTCCTCGCCGCTGATCGTCTACGACCCCGTGTGCCAGGGCGCGGCCGACCAGCTCATCGAGCTGTACGCGAACGTCCCCGAGATGCCGCTGGTCCTGCCGCTGCGCGAGCACGGCGTGGTGTCGGTCGTGGGCGACCGCGAGGCGGCGCGGGGGCTGGCCCGCTCGCTCGTCGCGCAGATGGCCACCTTCCACTCCCCGCACGACCTGCGGATCGGCGTGGTGCGCGACAACAAGCTGCGGTCCCACTGGGAGTGGCTGAAGTGGCTGCCGCACAACACCTTCGACGACGCCAAGGACGGGCCGATGCCCGCCCGTTTCGTCGCGGTCAACACCGTGCAGATCGCCGAACTGCTCTCCGACGAGATCGAGCGGCGCACCGTCGACCTCCAGCGGCGCCGCGGCGCACCGCCCGGCCCGGGCACCCAGCGCCTGGTCGTGGTCCTGGACGGCGAGTACCAGTCGACCCTGTCCGGACTGCACGCCGAACCGCCGGTGACCTCCCTGGCCGACCTGGGCATCCACGTGATCGCCCTGGTGGCGGACCGGCGCGAGGAGCCGGAGGGCGTGGACCTGCGGCTGCGCATCGACGCCGACGGCACGCTGACCGAGGCCACCGAGCACGCCGACACCTCCGAGGACGCCCCGCGCGTCCCGCTGGAGGGCCGCGCGGACCGGTCCGACGTCGCGCACCTGACCTCCCTGGCCCGCATCCTGGCCCCGTACGGCATCGCCGTCACCGACGGCGACGACGCCATGCACGCCACCGTGGGGCTCCCGGAGATCCTGGGCGTGGCCGACGTCGCCCAGCTGGACACCCGGCAGACCTGGCGCAGGCGCAGCACCGGCGACTACCTGCGGGTGCCGATCGGCGTCGGGCCGAGCGGCAACACGGTGCTGCTGGACCTGAAGGAGTCGGCGTTCGGCGGCATGGGCCCGCACGGCCTGGTGGTCGGCGCGACCGGTTCGGGCAAGTCGGAGATGCTGCGGACCATGGTGGCCTCGCTGGTCATCAACCACTCGCCGGAGTCGCTCGCGCTGCTGCTGGTGGACTTCAAGGGCGGCGCGACCTTCGCCGACACCGACCGCCTGCCGCACAGCACCGGCCTGATCACCAACCTGGCCGACGACGACTCACTGGTCCTGCGGTTCCGCGAGGCCACCTACGGCGAGCTGGTGCGCCGCCAGCAGATCCTCAAGGACGCGGGCAACCTGCCCAACCTGCACGCCTACGAGGCGGCCCGGGAGAACGACCCCGGCCTGGAACCGCTGCCGCACCTGCTGATCATCATCGACGAGTTCTCCGAGCTGCTCACGGCGCACCCCGACTTCGCCGAGCTGTTCGTGGCCATCGGGCGCATCGGCCGGTCGATCGGCGTGCACCTGCTGCTGGCCACCCAGCGCCTGGAGTCGGGCAAGCTCAAGGGCCTGGAGTCGCACCTGTCCTACCGGGTGGGCCTGCGCACGTTCTCCGAGGCGGAGAGCCGCGAGGCCATCGGCGTGGGCGACGCCTACCACCTGCCGCCCGAACCGGGCTCGGGCTACCTGAAGGTGGACACGTCGGTCTTCGAGCGGTTCAAGGCGGCGATGGTGTCGCAGCCCTACGAGCCGCCGGTCCAGGAGGAGAAGGAGGAGCACGAACCGGTGCTGCCCCTGCTCTCCTTCAACGGGCTGAACAAGGTGACCGGGGCGGGCTCGCTGGTGGAGTCGCTGGTGGAGTCGGTCCGCGGCAGGGGCGAGGGGTCCGGGCGCGGGGAGGACAAGCGCACCACGCTCCAGGTCACGGTGGACCGGCTGGTGGCCTCGGGCGCGGAGAAGGTACGGCCGATCTGGCTGGAGCCGCTGCCGCGACTGCTCACCCTCGACAGGGTCTTGGAGGAGCTGGGCGAGGGCGAGGACCTGGAGGGCGCCGGAACCGAGCCGCGCCCGTCGGACATGCGGGCCGTCATCGGCCTGACCGACATCCCCCGCGAGCAGCGCGTCGTTCCGGCCGAGATGGACTTCACCGGCGCCGAGGGCAACGTCATCGTGCTGGGCGGGCCCCAGTCCGGCAAGTCGACGCTGCTGCGCACGGTGGTCGCGAGCCTGGCGTGGCGGTACCCGCCGGGCCGCGTGGGCGTGTACGCGATCGACTTCGGCGGCGGCGCGCTCCAGGCGATGGAGGATCTGCCGCACGTGGCGGGCGTGGCCGGGCGGGCCGATCCGGAGAAGGTGCAGCGGGTGCTGGTGGACGTGCGCGCCCAGCTGGACCGGCGCCAGCGCGTGTTCCGCAAGTACCGGCTCGACTCCCCCGCCGCGCTGCGCCAGGCGCGCGCGGACGGGACCGTGCCCGCGAACGTGGTGGGCGACCTGTTCCTGCTGGTCGACGGCTGGTCCTCGGTGCGCGACACCTTCGACGAGGCCGACGAGGTCCTGATGGACATCGCGACCCGGGGCCCGTCCCTGGGCGTGCACACGATCCTGACCGGCGCCGCCTCCTCGCAGATCCGGTCCCGGTTGCAGGCGCTGTTCGGCGGCCGGTTCGAGCTGCGGCTGAGCGACCCGATGGACTCGGGGATCGGGCGCAAGGTCGCCGAGGCGCTGCCCAAGGACACCCCGGGGCGCGGCCTGACCGCGGAGGAGCACCACACGCACGTGGCCCTGCCGCGGGTGGACGCGGTGGCCAGCGACGAGGACGTCACCGACGGGATCCGGGACCTGGTCAAGCGGATCGGGGAGCGCTGGCCGCAGAAGGCCGTCCAGGGCGTCAAGACGCTGCCCTCCAAGGTGGAGCTGTCCGACCTGCTCAAGGGCCGCCGGGCTCCCAAGGGCCGTGCCGCCGAACTGGTGGTGGGCCTGGCCGAGAGCACGCTGGCACCGGTCACCACGAACCTGTCCCGGGACCCGCACCTGGTGGTGTACGGCGACCCGCAGACCGGCAAGACCACCCTCCTGCGCGGACTGGTCAAGCAGATCGTGCAGCGCCCGCCCACGGAGATCGGCGTGGTCATGGTGGACTTCCGCCGCAGCCACCTGGAGCTGGTCCCGGAGGACCACCTGCTGGCCTACTGCACGAGCGCGGAGCAGACCCAGGCGGTCGCCGCGAACCTCGCGGGTTCGCTGAAGCAGCGCCTGCCGGGGCCGGACGTGACCCCCAAGCAGCTGCGTGAACGCAGCTGGTGGAAGGGCCTGGACCTGTTCATCGTCGTGGACGACATGGACATGCTGGGGGCGAGGGCGAACCCGCTCGCGCCGCTGGTGCCCTTCATCGCGCAGGGCTCCGACCTGGGGCTGCACATCATCGCGGCCCGCCGCACGGGCGGTTCGGCGCGGGCGATGTTCGAGCCGGTGCTCCAGGCGCTCAGCGACATGGCCACGCCGGGCGTGCTCTTCTCCGGAGACCGGATGGAGGGGCGCCTGGCCAACGGCACGGCGTCCAAGCAGCTGCCGGTCGGCCGCGCCCAGCTGGCCCGCCGCGGCCAGCGTCCGGACCTGGTCCAGGTGGGATGGAGCGAACCGCCCGCGTGACGGGAGTTCCGCGCCGCGCGCCTTCGCGCGGTGCGGGCCTTCGCGCGGTGCGGGCCTTCGCGCGGTGCGGGCCTTCGCGCGGTGCGGGTTCCACCCGGTACGAGCACGGGCCTTCGGACGGTGCCCGGCTCCACGCGGTGGCGGCCTTCCCCCGCTGAGGGTCCCGCGCGGCACCGGCCTTTCGGGCGGCGCGGATCCCGGCACGGCGCGAGGGGCCCTCACATGGCGGGAGTCCGCCGCCGTGGCCGGATGTGGCCAGGCGGACCCGTGTGGTCCACGCGCCCCGGGACGGCGTTCGCCGCCGTCCCGGCCCGGGCGGGGCCCGCGTGACGGGCCTGCCCGGCCGCGACCCCGGCGAGGCGCGGCACGGCGGCTCGGCCCCCCGGCCGGGGCGTCGTGTCGTCGCGAACCGGATAATGGGTACCGCGTCCCGGACCGAACCGCGGCGTCCCCCCGGTGATCCCACCCCGTGCCCCCGCGGCCTCCCGACCGACCCCGTCGTCCCCCGAAAGGCGGCTCCATGCGGCGCCCCCTCGCCCTGACCTCGGCAGTGTGCCTGCTCGCCCTGACCGCGTGCACCGACACGTCCGGCGGCTCCGGCGGCGGATCCGGGACCGGGGAGGAACTGGCCGAGGAGGGGCTGTCCGGCCTGGCCCTGCTGCACCGGGGCTACGAGGGCGGCGACCCGGAGACCGACCAGGTCCTGGTCTTCCACGACCCCGCGACCGGGCAGCCGCTCCAGCGGATCTCGCTGCCCGACGGCGCGGTCGATCCGATGGCCCGGGACCTGCCCGTGCACGCGCAGTTCTCCGCCGACTGGACGTACTTCGCCTACGTCACCGAGGAGCCCAACGCCGTGCAGGTGGCGACGCTCACCGATCCGCGTGAGTCCGGCGCCGAGGAGGTCTCCTACCAGCCGGTCGAGTCGGTGCCCGCCTCGGAGGGGGAGGTCCTGTCCCATCCGGTCATCAACGGCGACCGGCTGTGGTTCGTCTCCGACACCCCGCAGGACGGCGTGCCCCCGCAGGTGCTGTCGGTGCCCCTGGAGGCCCCGACGGGCACACCGAACCAGGAGGGCAGCCTCCTGATCGGCGAGAACCAGCGGCCCAGCGACTGGGCGCTGACCCCGGACGGGTCGCTGCACATCCGCAACAGCGTGCAGACCCGGCAGAGCAACGCCGCCGACGGCGGCACCCTGGTGGTGCGGGAGACGGCGGACAGCGTCGTCAACGCGACCCTCAACGTCGACGGAGGCCAGTGGCAGACCTTCGACAACTCCCTGGTCTGGGGCGGGGGCACCGCGCTGCTGCGCCCGGACGCCCCCGCCGGCGGCGGGGAGCCCCCGGCGGGCGCCTACCTGGTGGCGGTGGAGGGGCAGGGCCACACGGCCACACGGCTGCTGGAGGAGGGCGACGGGCCGGTGGTGCAGTACGCGCCCTCGCCCGAACGCGACGCGGTCCTGCTCCAGACCAGCGGGTCCTGGCACCGGGTGGACCTGGCCGAGGGCGAGGCGGGAGAGGCCGCCGAACTCTTCCCCCGCTTCCACGACTCGTCCATGGACGGCTGGCCGCTGGTGGTGCGCTGGGTGACGGAACCGGTGGCCGCGGACCCGGGCGCGAGCCCCGGCGCGGACGGCGGCCGGTGAGGGCGGCCCGGCTCCGGCCAGGGCCGGAACCGTGGCCGGAAGCGGTCAGCCGCCGCGCGTGGGGCACTGCCTGCGATCAGGCCGTTCGCCGCCCGACGACCGATGTCACAAGAAGCGCACCTCCGTTGACCGAAAGGTGCGATCCTTACTATCGTCCGTAATCTCCCCTCTTTACCGTGGCCACACGAATCCCCATGCGAACGCGGCCCGAGACGGAAATGAAGAGGCGGCCCCTTCCGCCCCCAACTCCCGGGAAAGGCACAGATGTCCCACGCCGGTCTTGAAAACGTCAACAGCCTCGCGGTCGGCGGTGAGCAGCTCGGACAGGAGTCCGAGGGCATCCGCACCCAGATGAACCAGCTCATCCAGGACATGAGCAACGACGCCGACGCCCTCCAGGGCGAGGCCCTCGCCCGTTTCCGCGAGGCCCGCGAGCAGCTCACCGAGCGCTTCGACGAGCTGATGTCCTGGTGCAGCCAGAACGGCATCAAGCTGAACGAGGGCCAGGGGCAGTTCAACATCACCGACTCCGACTCCAGCTCCGACTACTCCCAGGCCGGAAGCGACCTCGGCGGCCTCTCCCGCCCGGTCAACGCCTGAGTCGTCCCCCCACGCTCTCCCCAGAAAGGTTTCCCATGAGTCAGTTCGACGTGTACGGCGACGTCGCGGGCCTCCAGGGCCTGGCCGAGGACCAGCAGGCCCACCTCGGCCGCTTCTCCGCCATCATGAGCCAGATCAACGAGCAGTCCGAGAGCACCGTCAGCCAGTGGGAGGGCTCGGGCAGCGCCCAGTTCCAGGCCAAGGCCACGGAGTTCGACACCCAGTTCTCCGAGGTCAACGCCGCCTTCGCCAAGGTGATCGCGGCGACCAGCAACACCGCGGACAACTACGGCAGGCTGACCCGCTACCTCGACGGACTGTTCTAGTAGGCTGAGCGGCGATGTCGTCCCCATCCCCCGCGTCCGCCCCGGCGGACCCGGATCCGCAGCTCCCCGAGGCGTTCCACTACACGCCCAACGAGGAGAAGTACGTCCTCCAGGCGGACGCCCTGCGGCACCGGCAGCTGCGGTCGGCCCTCATGTACGGTTCGAGCCGGTACTGGCGGCGGCGGCAGCAGGTGTGGCCCGCGGTGATCGGCGGGCTCATCCTGGTCGCGCTGATCTGCGGGGTCATCGCCCTCATCGGGGCCTTCGGCAGGCAGCAGGAGGTCAACGAGGAGCGCGGTTGGGGCGCCCGCCAGCAGACGTTCCAGAGCCCGGCCACCGGGGCGCCCTCGTCTCCGTAGCGCCCGGTGCCGCCCTCCCCGCCGCCTGACGGGGATCCTCCACACCACGAACACCACCAGGGGGTCGCTCTCCCATGTCCGGCTCCGAGCACGCCGCCTGGGCGCCCGGTTACGGCAACCCGGCCCTGCTCCGCCAGGGGCGCCGCGCCCGGATCGTGAGGGCCACGCGCTCCACGAGCGGTGCCGACGTCGTGCTCAAGGTCCTGCCCGAGCACCTGGGGCGCGCCGAGCTGAACCAGCTGCGCGAGCTCAGCGGGGTTCCCGGTGTGGTCCCCCTGCTGGACGCGGGGACCACCGCCGAGGGCGACCTGTTCGTGGTGCTGCCGTTCTACGCGGACGGCTCCTTCGGCGACATGCTCGCCCGGAGGGGACCCGCTCCGGTCCAGGAGGCGGCGGCCGTCTCTCGGAGTGTGGCGGCCGCGCTGGGGTCGATGCACGGGCGCGGGCTGCTGCACGGGGACGTGTGCCCCGGCAACATCCTGCGTGCGGGCCGGACACCGGTGCTGACCGGTTTCGGTTCCGTCCACCGGTCCGGGGAGGCCCTGCCCCCGCCCGACCCGGCGACGGAGTCGTTCCTGCACGCGGCGCCCGAGGCGCTGCGGGGCGAGCCGCGTACGCCCGCCTCCGACGTCTACCAGCTGGCGTCCACCGTCTGGACGATGCTGGTGGGGTACACGCCGTTCTCGTCGACGGACGGAACGCCGTTCGACCCCCGCGGTTACGCCGAGCGCGTCCTGACGCAGGACCCCAAGCCGGTTCCCCGCGCCGACATCTCCCGCAAGCTGCGGGGTGTGCTCACCCGCGCGCTGGCCAAGCTGCCCGAGGAGCGCTTCGCGACCCCGGCGGCGTTCGCCTCGGCCTTCGAGCAGGCGCGCACGTCCCGGCCCGCCACGACGCTGGGCGCGACCGGCGGCCAGGAGCCCCTGAGCGGTGCGCAGGCGCCGATGTCGGGGCCGCAGGTCCCCATGTCCGGCGCCCAGACGCCCATGGAGGACTTCCAGCCCCCGACCACGGACACGCGGACCCCGCACACCGGACCCCAGCACCCGACGGCACCGCCCCAGGTGCCCGTGTCCGGCCCCCAAGCGCCGATGAGCGGACCCCAGACGCCCATGTCGGGGCCGCAGATCCCCATGTCCGGCGCCCAGACGCCCATGGAGGACTTCCAGCCCCCGACCACGGACACGCGGACCCCGCACACCGGACCCCAGCTCCCGCCTCCGCCGTACGCCGCTGGCCCCCAGCAGGACGCCTACACCCCCTGGACGGGCCCCCGGACCCCTCCCCCGGCGCCTCCCGGACCGCAGACCCCGCCCGGCACGGACACCCCGCCCTCCCCCGCCCTCCCGTCCTCGGGTCCGCAGAACCCGCCCGCCACGGCCTGGTTCCGACCCTCGGGCCCCCAGACCTCGCACGCGCCCGCCGCGCCGCACGCACCGCCGCCGTTCCCCGGGGAGGCGGCCCGGCACCCGGCGACCGGACCGCAACAGCCCCGGCCGCAGCCGTCACGGGAACTCAGGCCCCGGCCCACCGGGCTGGAGGGGAGCAGGCTCCCGGCCGTCGACGCGGGCGGCACCGCCGAGATCATGATGGCCAAGCTGCGCGGCGAGGAGATCTCCGCGCTGCGCGCCTGGTCGCGTCTGGAGGGCTGGACGGGCACCGCCGAATCCTCCGCCCTGCCCGTGGACGAGTCCACGCGGACCGAGGACGACACCCCCTCCTGGGGTCCCGTGCCCGAGACCGAACAGCACCAGCCGCGGTGGCGCCGCCACCTCCACATCGCCGTGACCGTGTGCGGCATCCTCGTGGTCACCAGCGTCTCCGGGGTGTTCGCCGCGCTGGAGTCACCGGCCCCGGTCGTCGCGGCCGCCGAGCAGGAGGCCGAACCGGAGCCCGCGGCGGACGAGGAGGCCGCCGAACCGGTCGTCGACCCCTCGGCGCCGCCCGAGGTCTCCGCGCCGACCGGCGTCGTCCTGGCGGACAGCCTCAACGCCGTCGAACTCAGCTGGACCGACAACAGCGGCGGCACCGCCTCCTTCTTCGTGCTGGGCGGCCCCTTCGGCCACGAGGCCGCCACCCTGGCCCGGACCGGCCCCGGCGTGGTGACCGCGCAGGTCGCCACCGGCTACACCGGCATGGAGTACTGCTTCACGGTGATCGCCGTGGACGGCTCCGCGTCCGCCGCCGAGGAGGTCTGCACGACCCGCGCCGCGGACCGCGCCGAGGCCGAGGCCGAGCGCCTGGCCGAGGAGGAGGCCGCGGAGGAGGAGGCCGCCCGGGAGGCGGAGGAGGAGGCCGCCGAGGAGGAGCCCTCACCGTCCCCCGATCCGGAGGAGCCCGCGGAGTGAGGCGCCGCGCCGAAACCCGTACCGTCCCGGGAGGGGCCGCGTTCCGAAACCCCCGCCGCGCACGGCGAACCTCGCCTTAGACCAAAGAAGGCACACACCGGTGTGATCTGGGACGTATCGCCGGAACCCGACCTCGGATAGCGTCTTCGGGTTGTGTCGCGCGTGCGCAGTGGGGGCGCCTCTTGTCCGGGGTCTTGATCGGTTTCGGTGTCATCACCAGCATCGTCGTCATCGGCTACATGCTCGGGCGCATCCCGCTCCTCGGCCCGGGGGCCAGGGAGGTGCTCAGCAAGCTCGCCTTCTACGTGGCCAGCCCCGCGCTGCTGTTCACGATCCTGGCCGACGTCGACCTCTCCGTCCTGGTGTCCGGTCCGGTCCTGGTCAGCGTCATCAGCGTGGCCGTCGTGGCGTTCGCCTTCGTCGTGTTCGGGCTCGTCCGGCGCCAGGGCGTCGGACCGACCACGGTCGGCGCGCTCGCCTCCTCGTACGTCAACGCGGGCAACCTGGGCATCCCCATCTCCGTCTACGTGCTCGGCGACGCGTCCCTGGTCGCGCCCATCCTGCTCACGCAGCTCCTGGTCCTGGCCCCGGTCGGCCTCACCCTCCTGGACCTGGCCGACGGCGACGTGCGCGGGGTGGGCCCCGTCTTCCGGCGGGCGCTGGGCACGCCGGTCCGCAACCCCGTGGTGATCGCGTCGCTGGCGGGCGTGGCCGTCTCCGCCTCGGGCTGGGTGCCGCCCGAACCCCTGATGGAGCCCTTCCACCTGATCGGCGGCATGGCCGTCCCCGCCATGCTGCTGGCCTTCGGGATCTCCCTGCACGGCAGCCCGTTCCCCGGCCGGGGCCCCGAACGGGTGCCGATGCTGTTCGCCGTGGCGCTCAAGTCCGTGGTCCAGCCGCTGGCGGCGTGGGCCCTGGGCGCCCTGGTCTTCGACCTGGACGCCTCCAGCCTGTTCTCCGTCGTCGTGCTGGCGGCCCTGCCCACGGCCCAGAACGTCTTCAACTACGCCACCCAGTACCGCACCGGTGAGGTGATGGTCCGCGAGGTGGTGCTCGTGACCACCTTCCTCACCATTCCCGCGCTGCTCACCGTCACCTTCCTGCTGGGGTGAGCCGGGGCGGAGTCCGCCCCGGGCCGTCCCGGAGCGGCTGAGCGGCGCGTCCGGAACACCTCCCCGTGCCCGGGCATGAAGCGGGCCCGCCCCGGAGGCCGGTCGAGGAGGCGCCACGTCCGCGCGTCCGGTGGTGCAGCTGGCTGTAGTACCGGAACGCCCGTCCGCACCAGTGCTCCGAACAGCGCCGAATCCTAGGTTCGAGGGGTAGCGAAAACACCCCGGGAGCCCCTGATGCCACGAGTTCCACGCGTCCTGCCGATGCTGGCCGCACCCCTGATGATCGCCGCCGTCCTGGCGCCCGGGGCGGCCTCGGCCGCCGCCGCGCCCGGTGCCCCCACTGCCCCGCCGACCGCCCCGGCCGAGGCCGTGCCGCTCAACCCCGAGACCGCGCGGGAGTTCGTGGACACCCGCGTCGCCGAACTGCTGGAGGAGCACGGGGCGCCCGGCGTCGCCGTGACCGTCGTGGCCGGGGGCGAGCAGGTCGCCTCCGCCTCCCACGGGTACGCCGACCTCGCCACCCAGACCCCCATGGACCACACGGTCCACACGCTTCCCACCGGCTCGGTGTCCAAGTCCTTCACCGCGGCCGCCGCCCTCCTCCTGGCCGAGGAGGGGGAGATCGACCTGCACGAGGACGTCAACACCTACCTGCCCGAGGCCGCCCGGCTGCCCATGGACGGCGTCACGATGCACCACCTGCTCACCCACACCGCGGGGTTCGCGGAGGTGTTGGACTTCCCCTCGGCCGGGGACACCGAACGGCACCTGGACCTCGAGGAGGTGTACAGCACCCTCAAGCCCGAGGAGCTCTACGAGCCCGGTCGGTTCACCGCCTACTCCAACCACGGCAACGGCCTGGCCGGGTACGTCGTCCAGGAGGTGAGCGGCCAGCCCTTCGAGGAGTACGTCGCCCGGAACCTGTTCGAGCCGCTGGGCATGGACAGGAGCGCGTTCCTCCAGATCTACGACGCCCGCGAGGTCTACGAGGTCCCGGCGTTCCACCTGCCCGACGGCAGCAAGGCCGGGGACCTGCACGTCTCCCAGGCCCCCGCGGGCGCCTCCCTCGCCTCGACCGACGACATGGCCCGGTTCATGCTGGCCCTGCTGGGCGACGGCGAGATCGACGGCGAGCGCGTGCTGCCCGCCGGGGTGGCCGAGCAGATGCTGGCGAGCCAGCACGAGTCCCACCCGGAGGCCCCCGCGGTGGGCTACGGCACCTACCAGTGGCGGGGCGGGGACTCCCCGGTCATCGGCCACGCCGGCGACCTGGACGGCATGCACACCGCCTACACCCTGATCCCCGGGATCGACGCCGGGATGTTCGTCGCGGTCAACGGCGACGACTCCGTTCCGGGAAACCCCCTGGAGGACCTGCGGATGACGGTGGCCCAGGAGTTCTGGGACACGTTCGACCCGCAGGCCGCGCCGTCCGGGGAGGCCGACACCGGCGCCGACCTCGGCGCCTACACGGGCACCTACGTCAGCAGCCGCCGCTCCGCCAGCGGGCCCGGCCAGATCGTCTCCCTCTTCGACAACATGACCGTGCGCGACGCCGGGGACGGCACCCTCTCCGTCAGCGGCCCGATGGCCGCGGACGACCGCTGGCTGCCCCTCGGCGGGGGGCGGATGGCCGCGCAGAACGGCGCGGACCGGCTGACCTTCCTGGAGGAGGACGGCGAGGTCGTCGCCCTGGCCACGGACACCAACGCCACCCAGGTCTACGAGCGGACCACCCCGCTGACCAGCCCGATCACGCACGGCGTGGTCGCCGCCGCCGGACTGCTCGTCCTGTTCACCGCGTTCGTGCAGTTCCGCCGCGCACCGGACCGGTTCACCGTCCTGGCCCGGGCGCTGGCCTCGCTGACCGCGCTGAGCTGCTTCGTCGCCGTCGGACTCGTCGCGTACGGACTGTTCGACAGCCACACGCTCCAGCAGTGGATCTTCAGCGAGTCCCTCGCGCTCACCCTGCCGCTCGCCGTCGCCGTCCCGCTCACCCTGGCCACCGCGGCCGTGGCCGTGACCGCCTGGGTCAGGGGGTGGCTGCGCCCGGCCGGGCGGATCCACCTCTCCCTGGTCGTCCTGGCCGCGACGGCCGTCATCCTGACGGGGGCCCAGTACGGCTTCGTGTGGCTGGTGTCCTGAGCGGACCCGGGTCCGGAGCCCCGTGCTGGTTCCGGACCCCCCGAACCCCGGCGTCGGCTGAACAAGGAGCTAACATCCCGGGGCGAAAGGTACACATGCGGCATCTATCCAGGTAGCATCCCCACAGTTCAGGGGATCGGCGGAACTCCTGCCCCCGTCCGCGCGTCCCACCCGTCATCCGGACCCGTTCCGGCGGCCCCGACGGCCGCGGACGGGCCTTCCGTGCGGGGAGGGCGCCGTGCCCCCCTCCCCGCGGGTCCCGCGTTCGAGGAGAGAGGAGACCCCCACATGACCACCGAAGCGGGCGGCAACCCGATCGAGGGGATGCGGGGCGGCGAGTACGCCGAAACACTCGCGGCCGCCATGGCCGGACTCGCCGACGCGTTCGACCTCCTCATGGAGGACGCCGAGAGCGTCTCGGGCCACGACGACGTCAGGGCCGGGTTCAGCGCGTTCAAGGAGAACACCGCGCAGGCGCTCATCGACGTCCAGTCGCTCGGCCTGTCCCTGGCCGACAACGTCCAGGCGGGCGCCGCGGAGATCGCGCAGAACGACCTGGACAGCTCGGAGGACTTCGACCACCCCTGGGAGTCCCACCGGGACATCAACTTCGAGGGCTGACGGCTCCCTCCCCACTCCGTACCCGCCTCCCCCGCCCCTCCGAGGAAGACCGTGGCAACCTTCTCTCTCGTCTTCGTCCCCCGCGACTTCCACTACGACTCCAAACCCGTCTACGACTGCGCGGCGGACCTGGAGGTCCTCAACGCACGACTCCTCGGCCGCGCCGACGACCTCAGCGGGAGTTTCGACTCGGCCGCGGGCGAGTTCACCGACGTCATCGCCTGGGACATCCGGAGCCTGTCCGAGGAGGACCTGCAGAACTGGCGGGACGCCGCCGTCTCGATCACCTACGCGGCCTCGGTGGCCGAGAGGTGGGGGGACATCGTGAAGGCCTTCCACGAGGAGCGCGACTCCCAGGTCACCACCTGGGAGAGCAGCAGGACGGAGAAGGAGAACGCCGTCCCCGCCAAGTACAAGGACGACCACATCACCTCGTCCCACCCCCAGGCCGACGGCTTCCTCTGGACGGACTGGGGCGCGGGGGACGAGGCGCGGTGCCGGGCCCTCTACGACGAGCTCGCCACCGTGCAGGAGGGGCTCATCAGCCAGGAGCAGACCAACTGGCAGAAGCTCCAGGACGGCGCCGAGGACGTCCGGACGATGCTCGAACAGGGTCCGACCCCGGAGAACGTCCGCAAGCTCATGGACACGGGCAACGCCAACTGGGCGTTCCTCAACCTGGACCCCTCCCGCTACTCCTCGCTCATCGACGACAGCGAGCTCACGCCCGAGAACGCCGAGCAGTACGCCGACGAGCTCGCCGCCTACTGGTCCGGTGACAAGCCGCTGGACGACCGCTACCACGAGATGATGCTCGTGCTCACGATGGTGGGGACCGGCGCCCGGCAGAACCAGCAGGACGGCACGGAGCTCAGCCCCGAGGAGATCGCGTTCCTGGAGGAGTTCTACGCCCAGCTGGAGGAGCCCTACCGCAGGGACGGGGTCGGGGCGGGCATCATGGTCTACCCCGACCTCATGAACGAGTCCGGCATGAGCGACGAGGAGCGGGAGGACGCCCTCGGCGTCCTCGGCAACGGGCTGCTCGCGCTCTCGGACCCCGCGCTCGGCGGAGGGTACGACAACCTGCCCGAGAGCTTCCGGTACGCCGTCGAGGGCTCCTGGATCAACCCCGACGCCGAGAACAAGCTCCCCGGCACGCCCGTGAGCATGGGGATGGACATGAAGGCGCTCTCCGCCTTCATGGAGCACACGGACGAGGGACTCCAGGGCGGCTACGGGCTGTCGACCAACCTGCACCTGACCACCGGCGCGTTCCTCGACGCCTGGGGCGACGACCCCGACCCCGACGGGGTGCTGCCCGACTCCGAGCAGGTCTCCCACATCATCGACGTGGCCAGCCGCAACACCGACGCCAACTACTACATGCTCACCGGCGAGCACATCGACACGGAGGAGGGCGTCGACCACGGCGACGAGGACCTGCGCACACGGGCGCTGGAGGGCACGCTCACCCACGAGTGGCACGACGACGGCCGCACCGCGCGCCAGCTCACCGACTGGCTGGCCGAGGACATCCACAGCGAGGACCCCGACGTGCGCCAGCGGGCCGGGGACGGTTTCGCCGGGTTCATGGAGACCATCACCGAAGCGGAGATGCACGAGGCCCTCGTCAACACCGGCGTGGACGTGACCGAGGGAGACAACGAGTACTCCGACGCCTCGTTCACCCAGTTCAACGGGGAGCTGGCCGACAGCCTCGCCGACGTCTTCGACGCGCACATCTACAGCTTCGCCAACACCGACATCCTGGATCTGAACGAGAACCCCGTGACGGGCATCGGGGACTTCGATCCGGAGACGGGCACCGTGCGCCTGGGCGCCGAGGAGCGCGCCCTGTACATGCAGCTCCTCGTGGGCAACGACGAAACCGCCGGACGCATGGTCAACACGGTGGACGTGTACAAGCAGTTGGAATCCATCGCGTTCCTGGAGTCCGGCAACGAGGCGACCGCCGCGCGCGGCGCCGGACAGCTCCAGGGGCTGTTGGAACGCGCCCTGTACCTGGACTCGGAGGACCGGAGCGCCGACCTCGACAAGACCATCGAACGCAACACGCAGATCGCCGAGTTCGTGGTGGGCGAGGCGGGAAAGCTCTCCGACAAAGTCCCGGTCATCGGCAGGGCCCTGTCGACGGGGATGGGACTGGCCAAGGAGAGCATCGTGAACGCGATCGTGGACGGCGAGTACGAGGTCTCCCCCCGCCACCCCGTCCACACCGGCGAGGAGAGCACCACGCGCGCCTTCCAGGCGGCGACGTTCGACTT
The DNA here is from genome assembly GCF_041228755.1 of Nocardiopsis sp. LDBS0036. Classification (NCBI taxonomy): domain Bacteria; kingdom Bacillati; phylum Actinomycetota; class Actinomycetes; order Streptosporangiales; family Nocardiopsidaceae; genus Nocardiopsis; species Nocardiopsis sp. LDBS0036. The sequence goes on along the minus strand of NZ_CP141103.1, from coordinate 4,527,882 downwards.
CCTCGCCCACAGCGCCCCCGGGGCGTTCGACGGCGTGGAGCGGGGCCACCTCAGGGCGCTGGTCGACGGTGGTGCGCTCACCATCGAGCGGAACGGCGTGGTGCTCAGTGCGGCCGACCTCCCCAACGACTTCGTCATCGACGACTCCGTCACGATGAGTTTCGAGACGGACCCCAACCGGTGGCGGAACAACGAGGACGACGCGCTCTCCGGGATGGACGACGCGCTCAGCGCCGTCATGGACAGCACCACCGTCGACATCACCTACGAGGACGAGTACGGGTACCCGGTCGATCACAGCACGCCCGCCCACGAGGGAGTGGAGCAGTTCACCGACCAGTACATGGGCGGCTACCAGGAGGCGGAGACCTACTTCGGAGGCGGACTCGAGACGTTCGGGAACCCGCCCGGAGGCTCGTGACCCGCGTGACCGCCACCGCCACCACCCCACCCGTTCTGGAGGCCCTGTGACACACCGTGAAGGCCGTGCGCCCGTCTTCCTGGCGGTCCCCCTGTCCGCGTGCCTGGCCCTGGCCGCGTGCTCCGCGCCCGAATCCGAGCCCGGACCGGTGGGAGGCCCTCCGGCGGACCGCGTCTCCCGCTTCTGGGTAGAACGGGAGGCCATGGTGCTCACCCTCGACCGCATGCTCGCCGAGAACGGCCCAGAAGAGGTCGTCGCGGACATCGGCGGCAGCCGGGACAGGCTCCTCGAAAGCGGCGTCCTCCAGCAGACCGGGGACGGATACGCCGTCGAACCCGACAAGGACGCGTGGCGCGCCGAGGGGGTCGACGGCACCGCGAGGATCGATGACGCCCTCATCGACGCCATGGAGGCCAACGAGGTCACCTGGTGCGGGGAGCCCGTGAACGGCGACGAGTTCGTCGACGCCTACATGGACGAACACTGGGAGACCCTCGACACCCAGGAGGAGTACACGGCCAGCGTCACCGACTACGTCGACTGCGGGGACGGAACCCCGTAACCCTCCTTGGGCCCTCCGGGGACGGGCTCCCCTCACGGAAGGGGGCCGGTGCGTCGTACGCGCACCGGCCCCCTGGCCCGCTCTCCGAAAGCCCCTAGCCCCAGGCCAGGGCGGTCAGCTCCGGGTCCTCCAGCGCCGTGCCGATGTCGCGCAGCACCTTGGAGCCCAGCTCCCCGTCGACCAGGCGGTGGTCGAAGGACAGCGACAGGGTCGTCACCTTGCGGACCTTGAGCTTGCCCTTGTGCACCCAGGGCATGTCCCGGATCTGCCCGAAGGCGAGGATGGCCGCCTCGCCCGGGTTGAGGATCGGGGTGCCCGCGTCCACGCCGAACACGCCGACGTTGGTGATGGTGATGGTGCCGCCGGACATGTCCGCCGGGCTGGTCTTGCCCGCCCGGGCGGTCTCGGTCAGCCGCTTCAGCCCCGCCGCCAGCTCCGGCAGGGTCATGGCGTCGGCGTCCTTGATGTTGGGCACCACCAGGCCGCGCTCGGTGGCCGCCGCGATCCCCAGGTTCACGTAGTCCTTGACCACGATCTCCTGGTTCTCCCCGTCCCAGGAGGCGTTGACCTCCGGGTGCCGCCGGACCGCCATGAGCAGGGCCTTGGCGACCAGCAGCAGCGGGGACACCCGCACGTCGGCGAAGTCGGGCCGCTCGCGCAGGCGCGCGACCGCCTTCATCGTCCTGGTGACGTCCACCTGGAGGAACTCGGTGACGTGCGGAGCGGTGAACGCGCTGTCGACCATCGCCGCGGCCGTGTGCTTGCGCACGCCCTTGACGGGCACGCGCCGCTCGCGCGCGGTGCGGTCCACGGCCGCCGCGGGGGCGGCCTCCGCGATCCCCGCGACCGCCGCGGCCTCCGGACCCCCCGGAGCCCGACCGACCGCGGCCCGCACGTCCTCGCGGGTGACGACGCCGTTCTCCCCCGTGGGGGTGACCGACGCCAGGTCCACGCCGAGGTCCTTGGCCAGCTTGCGCACCGGCGGCTTGGCGAGCGGGCGGCCCGGCGCCCGCACCGGGGCGGGAGCGGGGGCCGCCCGCGTCTCCCGCACCGCGGGCGTGCCGGCGGGCGCGGGCTCGCTGACTCGCGGCACGGGCGGCGACACCGGGGCCGAGGGGCCAGGGCGGCGGCGCGGGCGGCGCTGGGTGGAGGCCGCCTTCTCGCCGTAGCCGACCAGCGGCTTCTCCCGCTCCTCGGAGTCCGCCGACGGGGCGGCCTCCGGGGCGGAACCGCCGGAGCCGTCGTCCACGGTGATGATCACCGCGCCGACCTCCACGGTCTGGCCCTCCTCGGCCAGCAGCTCGCGTACCGTCCCCGCGAACGGGCTGGGGAGTTCGACGACCGCCTTGGCGGTCTCGATCTCGCAGATCATCTGGTTGACCTTGACCTCGTCACCCGGCTTGACGTACCAGGAGAGGAGTTCGGCCTCGACCAGGCCCTCCCCGACGTCGGGCAGCTTGAACGACTGCACTCCGCCGACGGCGGGTTCGTTCTTGGAAATCGCCATGTCCTTCGGTTTCCCCGATCCCTAGTACGCGAACGCCCGGTCGACACCGTCCAGAACCCGGTCCAGGTCCGGCAGGTAGTGCTCCTCCAGCCGGGACTGCGGGTAGGGGGTGTCGAACGCGGCCACGCGGATGACCGGCGACTCCAGGTGGTAGAAGCACTCCTCGGTGACCCGGGCGGCGATCTCCGCGCCGGGGCCGCCGGAGAGGGGGGCCTCGTGGGCGACGACCAGGCGCCCCGTCCTCTTCACCGAGGCGAACAGGGTCGGGTAGTCCACGGGGGACAGCGAACGCAGGTCGACGACCTCGACGGAGTGGTCGGTGTCGGCCTCGGCGGCCTGGAGCGCCGTCTTGACCATGGGCCCGTACGCCAGGAGGGTCACGTCCGTGCCGGGACGGACCACGCGCGCGGCGCCCATCGGGGCGGCCTCGGCGATGGACGCCTCGGTGTCGACCTCGGCCTTCTCGTAGTAGCGCCGCTTGGGCTCCAGGAAGATCACCGGGTCGTCGGAGCGCACGGCCTGCTGGATCATCCAGTAGGCGTCCTCGGGGTTGGCCACCGACACCACACGCAGCCCGGCGGTGTGGGTGAAGTAGGCCTCCGGGGACTCGCTGTGGTGCTCGACCGCGCCGATGCCGCCGCCGTAGGGGATGCGCATGACCACGGGCATGCTGAGCGTGCCCGCCGAGCGGCGCCGCATCTTGGCCAGCTGGGTGAAGGTCTGGTTCGCGGCCGGGAAGAAGAAGCCGTCGAACTGGATCTCCACCACGGGGCGGTAGCCGCGCATGGCCATGCCGATCGCGGTGCCGACGATGCCGGACTCGGCGAGGGGGGTGTCGATGACCCGGTCGGCGCCGAAGTCCTTGTACAGGCCGTCGGTGACCCGGAAGACGCCGCCGAGCCTGCCGACGTCCTCGCCCATGACCAGGACCTTGGGGTCGTGCTCCATGGCGGCGCGCAGGCCGGCGTTGATGGCCTTGCCGATGGTGAGGTTGGTTCCCATGGCCTAGCGGCCCCCTTCCGCGCCCGCGCCCTCGAAGGAGGCCAGGTAGTCGGCGAACTCGGACCGCTGCTGGTCGATGTGGACGTTGGGCTCGGCGTAGACCTCGTGGAAGATGTCGAGGGGCTCGGGGTCGGGCAGGGAACGGCACTCGGTGCGCACCTGCTCGCCCAGCCGGTCCGCCTCGGCGTCCACGGACGCGAAGAACTCCTCGTCGGCGTGGCCGCCCCGCTCCAGGTAGCGGCGGACCCGCAGGATCGGGTCCTTGGCCTTCCACTCGTCGAGCTCGGCCGACGCGCGGTAGCGGGTGGGGTCGTCGTTGGTGGTGTGGGCGCCCATCCGGTAGGTGAACGCCTCCACGAGCGTGGGGCCGTTGCCCTCGCGGGCGTTGGACAGCGCGACCCGGGTCACGGCCAGGCAGGCCAGGACGTCGTTGCCGTCCACGCGCAGGCCGGGGAAGCCGAACCCGGCGGCGCGCCGGTAGATGGGCACGCGGGCCTGGCGCTCCAGCGGTTCGGAGATCGCCCACTGGTTGTTCTGGCAGAAGAAGACCACCGGGGCGTTGTTGACCGAGGCGAAGTTGAACGCCTCGTTGGTGTCGCCCTGGCTGGTGGCCCCGTCGCCGAAGTAGGAGATGACGGCGGTGCCGTCCTCGCCGACGGCGCCGTCGCGCTGGACGCCCATGGCGTAGCCGGTGGCGTGCAGGGTCTGGCTGCCGATGACGATCGTGTACAGGTGGAAGCCGTGCTCGTGGGGGTCCCAGCCCCCGTTGGTGACGCCGCGGAACATGCCGAGCAGTTCACGGGGCTCGATGCCCCGGCACCACGCGACGCCGTGCTCGCGGTAGGAGGGGAAGGCCATGTCCTTCGCGCCCAGCGCGCGTGCGGAGCCGATCTGCGCGGCCTCCTGGCCCAGCAGCGAGGCCCACAGGCCCAGCTCGCCCTGGCGCTGGAGGGAGACCGCCTCGCTGTCGAACCTGCGCACCAGGACCAGGTCGCGGTACAGGGCGCGGATCTCCTCGGCGCTGATGTCCAGGGGGTAGTCGGGGTGCCCCGTCAACTCCCCTTCCGGTGTCAGGAGCTGGATCAGCTCCGGTTCCTCGTGCACGGTCGTGTCCGACACGTTGCTCCCTCGGGTTCTCGGGGCCGAATTCGCGTGGGTGAACGCTGATCGGCCGAATCACGGTCCTCGTCCCACCCGGGGTGGTGGGCGGGAGTTGGACAGCCCTCTCCATATCGTGACAGAACTCACCATGGAGAGCGCAAGCCCTCAGCGTCACCTTTTCAGCTGCGGGCCCCATGATCCCCGATCCCCGACCAGTGCGATTACCAGGGCTTCCTAGCACTTACAAGGGTTTCCAACGACTTTTCGAGGACGCGGCCGCTACCCGCGCGGCCCGCGCGGGGTCCGGGGACACGAGAACCGCTCCGGCACGGGGAACGCCCGCCCGCGCGCACCGGTCGGCGTGCGGGGGACGCCTTCTTCCGTCACGGGCCCGGAGGCACCGCGCACCCGGTCCTCCGGCACCGGCGCGGGGCGCCGACCCGCGGCCCCTCCGGACACGCCCGCATGACAACCGTCATGCGACGATCGGTGTGAAACGCGGAAAAACCAGATGATCAGCGGTACTACTGTGCGCCATCCGCCGAAACTAGGTTCAGAACATGAACCGCGACGACGAACATCCCCCCGCGCAACCGCTCCGGACGGCTCCCCCGGCCCCGGGTGCGGGCCCCGAGCACCCCTCAGCCGAGACCAGGCGGCGGCGCGGCCCCCGTCCGGTCCCGCCGGGCGTGCCCTATCACCGTGTCCTCGCCCACGAGAAGCGCCGCGTCTGGCGCGGCATCGCCGCTCTCGTCCTCTTCATGGGCGGAATGCTGGTCTTCTCCTTCGCCGCCGGGTTCCTCGGCGCGTTCGCCGACCTGGCGCTCGGCCGCTCCAGCGTGATGCTGGGCGGGGACGAGTTCACGCCCGTCACCCAGGCCTCCACCCTGCTCGGGCTCGCCCTGCTGCTGCCGTGGAGCATGCTCATCCAACGGTGGCTCTACGGCGTGAGGGGCGCCTCGCTGCATTCGGTCCGGTCGCTCTTCCGAGCCGACGTGTTCGGGCGGTCCCTCCTGGTGGTCCTGCCCGTCTGGACGGTCTACCTGGCCGTCTTCTCCGTCTTCACGCCCTATCCCGAAACCTCCTGGCTGTTCGCCGACCTCATCGCCATGTTCGCCGTCACCGTGCTGCTGGCACCGTTGCAGTCGGCCGGTGAGGAGTACGGTTTCCGCGGGCTCGCCTTCCGTGTCGCCGCGAGCTGGGGCCGTGGCGCGCGCACCAGCCTCGTCCTCGGCGTGTTCGTGTCGAGCCTGCTGTTCATGGCGGCGCACCTGGCGTTCGACCCGTGGCTCAACCTGTACTACTTCACGATGGGCGTCACCCTCGCCCTCATCACGTGGCGCACGGGTGGTCTGGAGATCGCCGTGGTCATTCACGCGGTCAACAACACGCTCGCCTTCCTCATCACCATCGTCACGCACGCCGACCTCATGGAGGGGATGGACCGGTCGGTGGGCGCCGGGTCGCCCGTCATGCTCGTGCCCTGCGTCCTGCTCATCGCGATCACGGCCGTGGTGTGGCTGCGCACCCGACGTACGGGACCGGAGACGACCCCCGTGGGGCCGGCCCCGAACCCGGTGGCGGAACGGAACGCGTGACCGGTCCGGGGGATCGCGGGCCCCGCCCGTGAGCCCGGTTCGGGTACCGGTCGGGGGCATCGGACCCGGGGGACGACCGTTTGCCGGCTTCGGGGAGGACACCGGCGTCGGCTCCGGGCCGTCACCGGCACGGTTCGCGGGGGGACGTGTCGCGGGGGGCACGGCCGCCCCGAACACCGGCGGGGGATGCGGGGCCGTTCGGCCCGGCGGTGCTCGCGGGCCCTCACCGGCCCGGGGGGCGGGGCCCTGCGCGGCCGGTTACTCGGCGGCAGCGTGCGCCCTGGAGGCGGGGACCCTCATGCCGCGGTCGCGGGCGTAGTCGGCGAGCATCTCGCGGAGCTGGCGGCGGGCGCGGTGCAGCCGGGACATGACCGTCCCCAGGGGCGTCCCCATCCGCTCGGCCACCTCCTTGTAGGCGTAGCCCTCGATGTCGACGAGGTAGATGACCTCCTGGAACTCCTCGGGCAGGCGGGCGAGCGCCTGCTTGATGTCGGAGTCGGGCAGGTGGTCCAGGACCTCGTTCTCGGCCGACCTCATGCCGGAGGACGTGTGCGCCTCGGCGGCGGCGAGCTGCCAGTCCTTGATCTCGTCGGTGGTCTCCTGGCGCGGTTCGCGCTGCTTCTTGCGGTAGCTGTTGATGAAGGTGTTGGTCAGGATCCGGTAAAGCCAGGCTCGCAGGTTCGTACCCGCGCGGAACTGGTGGAAATTCGCGAAGGCCTTGGCGAAGGTCTCCTGCACGAGGTCCTCCGCGTCGGCGGGGTTGCGGGTCATCCGCAGGGCCGTGGGGTAGAGCTGGTCGGCGAACGGTGTCACCGCGGTGGCGAAGTCCAGCGTCTGCTCCCCCTCGCGGGTCTCACCGGTCGTGGAGGCCTGGTCCATTTCGATAGTCGTCAAGATTCCCCCTCAGGACGACCGGACGGTCACTTCCACTGTGTAAGACGCCGCCGCAGGCCTCCAATGATGACATCAATCCGCGTGATACGAGTCACGGGACCCCCGAAACAGTCACCGGTACTGCCCAATGTGAGGTAAAGGCCCGGCGCGCCTCCTGGTCAGGATGCCTACCCGTTTGCGCGTGCCGTACGCTTGCGACGTCCCCCTCCCCGCCGGTCCGGGGAGGCGGCCCGCCCGCCGCAGGCACGTGCGGCACACCCCTTTTCCTTGTGGAGGACCCTGTGGCCCGCGTCGTTGTTGACGTCATGCTCAAGCCCGAGATCCTGGACCCCCAGGGCCAGGCCATCGCCGGGGCCTGCTCCCGTCTGGGCTTCGAGGGGATCGAGCAGGTCCGCCAGGGCAAGCGCTTCGAGGTCGAGGTGGAGGGCGCGGTGGACGAGGCCAAGCTCGCCGACGTCCGCCGCCTGGCCGAGACCCTCCTCGCCAACACCGTCATCGAGGAGTACAGCGTGCGCGTGGAGGACTGACCTCCGCGCGTGTGACCCGAGGCACTCCTACGCCGCGTCCCTCCCGGATTCCGCCGTCGCGGAAAACCCGCGGGGAAATCCGCGGGAATTCGTCCGCACGGTGTCCGACGTGCCCGAAGTGCCGGAGAGAACAGCCGTGTCCCCGCCGGGGACACGGCTGTTCGTTTTACTCCGTCCGCCCTCGGGGAAGGTTCCTAACATGCCGGGATGAACACGACAACGGAGCACGAGAGGTGTACGAATGGACGCCGATTTCTCGATCTCCCTCCCAAGGCAGGCGTATACGGTCGCCGTCGCCCGCGATGTCCTGGGCACCCTCCTCGTTCGCGCGGGAGTGTGCGGGGACTGCGTCGACGACATCCTCCTGGCCGTCTCCGAGGCCTGTGCCAACGCGATCGACCACGGCGGGCCGGCCCGTGACTACAGGGTCGAGGCGGAGATGGGCGGGCGATGGTGTGAACTGCGGATATCCCATACCGGGAGAGCGCCCGATCCCGTGGCGCTCGCGGAGCGGTTCACCACCGACCACACGCCCCTCCCCGGTCTGGAAGCGGAATCGGGCAGGGGCATTCTGTTGATGCGCTACCTCATGGACGAGGTCGCCTTCGAGGGGGAACCAAGGACCACGGTCCTGCTGCGCAAGCGGCTCACGGCTTGCGACGGACCGCCGGAGGAGAGCGCCGCCGATCAGGTGCCGGCCCAGCGCTACGCCCTGATGTGAGCGGGCCGAGCCGCGTGTCCCCCGACCCCGGGACGCGGCGGCCCCCGGCCAGGGCCCGGACCGCGCCGTCCACGCGCGCGTCCACCGCCCCGCCGCGACCGCGGACCATCCCCGTGACGCATCACACAGGGCCCTTCCGACACCACCGTTTCCGCCTGTGGAATGCCACACCGGAACGCGGTGCGTGACCACCGGAGTTCGGAGCATCCTCCAAAGGAAAGGCCCCCGAGGGACTCCGCCGTCGTACCCGACCACAGGTGAGCGGGTACGCTGCGGAGTGCGGACGCACCGTCCCCAGGGACGGGGCCAGGCAGCGGCGTCTCCCTCGCCGCACTCTCCCCGCCTCACGCGGGGACGGACTCGACCCGATCTCTCGGAGTGTGCTCATGACAGCCCGTGTGGGCGTCGTCACCTTCCCCGGCTCCCTCGACGACAAGGACGCCGCGCGCGCCGTCGCGCTGGCGGGCGCCGAACCCGTCTCGCTCTGGCACGCGGACGCCGACCTCAGGGGCGTCGACGCCGTGGTCCTGCCCGGCGGCTTCTCCTACGGCGACTACCTGCGCTGCGGGGCCATCGCCCGGTTCGCCCCCCTGATGTCGGAGCTGGTCCCGGCCGCCCGCTCGGGCGCGCTGCCGGTCCTGGGCATCTGCAACGGCTTCCAGATCCTGTGCGAGAGCCACCTGCTCCCCGGAGCCCTGACCCGCAACTCCTCGCTGCGGTTCGTCAACCGCGACCAGGTGCTGCGCGTGGAGAACACCGGCACCGCCTGGACCGGCGCCTACACCGAGGGCCAGGAGATCCTGGTGGTGCTCAAGAGCGGTGAGGGCAGCTACGTCGCCGACGAGCACACCCTGGACGAGCTGGAGGCCACCGGCCGCGTCGTGGTCCGCTACGTCGGCGGCAACCCCAACGGCTCCCGCCGCGACATCGCCGGGATCACCAACGAGCACGGGAACGTCGTCGGCCTCATGCCGCACCCCGAGCACGCCGTCGAAACACTCACCGGCCCCTCCGACGAGGGCCTGGGCTTCTTCTCCTCGATCCTCGCCCACCTGGCCGCCGGTTCGCCGGTGAACGCCTGAGCCGCATCCCGAACTGGAGGGTTGGCCGATGATGGGGCTGCTGCGCTCCAGAAGGACGATGTTCGTCCTCGTGGGGCTGGTCGTGGTCGGACTGGTGGTGTCCGCGGGCATCGGCCTGTTCAACGCCATCGGCTCGGCACCCGTCGCCTCGCCCCCTCCCCAGGGCCAGCAGGACGGGGGCCAGGGCGGCGCTCCGTCCCAGAACCCGCCGCCGGACGTGGACGTACTCGGCCAGGCGCCCTCCGGTCTGTCCTACGTCTCCGATCCGGAGGCCGACGTCTACTGCGAGGGCACCGAGTGCGTCCGGCTGGTGATGGTCATGACCGAGGACGGTGAGCTGACCGAGGACTCGCGCGAGACCGTCGACACGGTGGTCTCCCACCTCCTCGGCCGGGGCTGGGAGGAGCAGGAGCCCCAGGGAGCACCCGAGGAGCAGGTCTTCCTCAGCGACGGCGAACACATGCTGGCCGACACCTCCGCCCACGACGAACCCGAGTCCCCGGCGACGCTGATGCTCGGCGACGCGAGCGGGCCCCAAACGCCCTGACCCGACCTTCCGCGCCGTTGGTCGGACGCCACGGCCCGGCTTCCACCCGAACACCCCGAACGGAACCACGCATGTCTGAAGCACCTGGTCTCGACACCGTCGCCGTGGCGCACGACAACCCCGACACACCGCAGCCGTACGCCGAACTGGGTATGGCCAAGGACGAGTACGAGCGGGTACGCGAGATCCTGGGCCGCCGCCCCACCTCCGCCGAGCTGGCCATCTACTCGGTCATGTGGAGCGAGCACTGCTCCTACAAGTCGTCCAAGGTGCACCTGCGCCAGTTCGGGGAGAAGGCGCCCGAGAACGACGCCCTGCTCGTCGGCATGGGTGAGAACGCGGGCGTGGTGGACGTCGGCGACGGCCGCGCGGTCACGTTCAAGATCGAGTCGCACAACCACCCCTCCTACGTGGAGCCGCACCAGGGCGCGGCCACCGGCGTGGGCGGCATCGTGCGCGACATCCTCACCATGGGCGCCCGCCCCGTCGCGGTGATGGACGCGCTGCGGTTCGGCCCGGCCGACGCCGACGACACCAAGCGGGTGCTGCCCGGCGTGGTGTCGGGCATCTCCTTCTACGGCAACTGCCTGGGCCTGCCCAACATCGGCGGCGAGATCGGCTTCGACGCCGGGTACATCGGCAACCCGCTGGTCAACGCGCTGTGCGTCGGCGTGATGCGGCACGAGGACATCAAGCTGGCGCAGGCGCCCGGCCCGGGCAACAAGGTGGTGCTGTTCGGCTCCACCACCGGCCCCGACGGGATCGGCGGCGCCTCGGTGCTGGCCAGCGCCACCTTCGACGACGAGTCGCACGCCAAGCGGCCCAGCGTGCAGGTCGGCGACCCGTTCATGGAGAAGCTGCTCATCGAGTGCAGCCTGGAGCTGTTCGAGAAGGACCTGGTCGTCGGCATCCAGGACCTGGGGGCGGCGGGCGTGTCCTGCGCCACCACCGAACTCGCCGCGGGCGGCACCGGCGGCATGCGCGTCCAGCTGGACCGGGTCCCGCTGCGCGACCACCGGCTCACTCCCGAGGAGATCCTCATGAGCGAGTCGCAGGAGCGCATGATGGCGATCGTCGAGCCCGCGAAGCTGGACGAGTTCCTGGCCATCTGTGACAAGTGGCAGATCCTGGCCACCGAGATCGGCGAGGTCACCGACGTGACCCCCGAGGAGGCCGAGCGCGGCGGTCGCCTGGTGATGACCTGGCACGGCGAGACCGTGGTGGACATGCCGCCGCGGACCGCCTCCGACGAGGGCCCCGTCTACCAGCGCCCGTACGCGCGCCCGGCCTCGCAGGACGCGCTCCAGGCCGACGACGCCGGGAAGCTGCCCCGGCCCTCCGGCGACGCCGAGCTGCGCGAGCAGGTGCTGCGCGTGCTGGGCGCCCCGGGCGTGGGCGACCCGACGTGGGTCACCCAGCAGTACGACAGCTACGTGCGCGGCGACACGGTGGTCTCCACCCCGCACGACGCCGGGATGATCCGCGTCTCCGACGACTCCCACCGCGGCGTGGCCCTGTCCACGGACGGCAACGGCCGCTTCACCCGGCTGGACCCGTACACGGGCACGCAGCTGGCCTACGCCGAGGCCTACCGCAACGTCGCCGCCACGGGCGCGCGCCCGCTGGCGGTGACCAACTGCCTCAACTTCGGCTCGCCCGAGGACCCCGGGGTGATGTGGCAGTTCGCCGAGTCCACCCGCGGGCTGGCCGACGCCTGCCAGCAGCTGGGCACCCCGGTGACCGGCGGAAACGTGAGCTTCTACAACCAGACCGGTGACGTGGCGATCAACCCGACCCCGGTGATCGGTGTGCTCGGCGTGATCGACGACGTGCGCACGCGGCTGCGGACGTCGTTCGACACCGACGGCGCCCGGGTGTTCCTGCTGGGCGAGACCCGGCCGGAGTTCGGCGGCTCGGCGTGGGCCGACACGGTCCACGGCCACCTGGGCGGCCTGCCGCCGCGGGTGGACCTGGCCGCCGAGGCCGCCCTGGGCGAGGTGCTGGCCGCCTCCGCCGAGCGGGGCCTGGCCGAGGCCGCGCACGACCTGTCCGACGGCGGCCTGGCGGTCGCGCTGGCCGAGTCGGCGATGCGCGGCGGCCGGGGCGTGCGGGTGACCGTGGACGGGGACGTGTTCACCGCCCTGTTCAGCGAGTCCGGCGCCCGCGCGGTCGTCGCGGTGCGGCCGGGCGAGGAGGAGGCGTTCGTGGCGCTGGCCAACGAGCACGGCGTGCCGGTGGAGCAGATCGGCGTCGTGGGCGGCGAGACCCTGTCGGTCACGCACCCCGGCGGCGCCGTGGAGATCGCGCTGACCGACCTGCGCGCCTCCTACGAGGCGGCCCTGCCCGCCCTGATGGACGGCGTGTGACACTGGCCGTTCGCGGCGGGGGCGTCCTTCGGGGCGCCCCCGCCGCGTCGTCTCGGCCGACCCCGGGTGATCGCCGCCCGAGTCGGCGACGGTCACCCGGGACGCGCTCAGCCGCGCGGACGCAGCGGTCCGGGACGCCCCTCCCGGACCCGGTGGCCGCTCCCGCGCCTTCGCGTGCGGCGCCCGGAGGAGGTTTTCCGCGTGGTTGCCGCTGGCTGGGTAGGGGACCGGGGAGAATCGGTGGACCGGGTCCCACGCGGGAACCGGGAGCGTACGGCGACGGAAGGGAGCGGACGTCATGCGACGCGGCAGGTTGAAGGGCCCCCTGGGCAGCCACGAGCGTCCGGCGAGCGCCCTGGGTTTCCGCGCGGTGCTGGCCGTGTTCGGCGCCCTGGTACTACTGCTCGGCGCGATCGCCGCGTACGTGTGGACCGACCAGCTCTGGCTGGTCGTCCTGCTCGGCGCGGGCTTCGTCGCCGCGTGCGTGAACGTGTACTGGGTGTCCAGGCGCCGCAGGTACGAACACCCCTCCCCCTGACGGTCAGGCGACCGGGGTCAGCGTGACGGCCACCGGCCGGTGGTCGGAGTGCGGCACGTCCGGGTTGGCCGGATCGCTCGGCGCCAGGTCCCCGGTGTGCAGGACGTGGTCGATCTGCTGGTCGGAGCCGGTCTCCCCCGGCAGGGTGGGGAAGGGACGCGTGTTCCGGAACGCGTCGAGCAGTCCGTGCTCGGTGAGCAGGCCCCACGCGGGGTCGTCCGGTTCGATGTTGAGGTCCCCCGCCACCACGACGGGCGTTCCGCGCTCCCGCGCCCGGCGGGCGATCTCCGCGATCTCGCGCAGCTGGCGCCGGGAGGACTCCGCGCGGAAGCCGCGGTCGGCGGGCTGCACGTGGGTGGAGACCACCGTGACCCCGGTGCCGCCGTGGTCCACGGTCACCTCCAGCGCCTGGGCCCCGGTGGGACCGCTCGGCGTGAGCGGGTGCCGCCGCTCACGGGTGACCGGCAGGGAGGTGAGCACGGCGTCGCCCCACAGCGGCCCGTCGGCCGGTCCCCAGTGCGCGGCCATGCCGAGTTCGAGCGCGAGCCGGGACAGCACGTCGTTGCCTCCGTTGAGCAGCCAGCCCCGGTCCACCTCGCTGAGGACGACGACGTCGGCGTCCAGGCGGCGCAGCGCCCCGGCCTGCTCGGTGACGGAGAACCGGCCGTCCATGCCGAAGCCCATCCGCACGTTGTAGGCGGCCACGCGCAGCCCCTCGGTCCCGCTCGCGGGTGCGGGTGCGAACGTGCGGGCCGCGAACACGGGCCAGAGGGCGGTGGCCGCCAGGGTGAGCGCGGCCGTCCCCGCGGTCAGCGCGAGTGCGCGAGGGCGCGGAGGCCCACCGGTCTCCAGAACCGGGGAGGACACGGCGGGCAGCAGCAGGGCCGCGGCGAGGAAGGGCACGTACGCGTTGGGCACGTACAGGTCGTAGGCGGAGTAGAACGCGAATACCAGCACCACGAACACCAGCAGGCCCGACGCGGCGGCCAGCCCGCTGCGCGCCGCCGACGCCCGCCCGGGCCGGGCGAACACGGCCCGGCCCGCGCAGGCGGCCAGGGCGAGCTGACCGGCGACCAGCGCCGCCGCGGACGGCAGGGCCGCCGCCTCCGGGGTCACGCCGTCGGAGGACGCCCAGGCCAGCCACGCCAGCGCGGCCAGGAGCACGACGGGGGCCGCCCACCGGCTCCGGCCCGGAAGGAGCGGACGCCGGACGAGGCCCACCGACAGCACGGCGCCCGTGGCGACGGCCGCCGCGCCCAGAGGTGACCCCGCGAGGGTCTGCCCCACCGCCGGATTGGCGGTGTACAGGCCGCTGAGGAAGAACAGGGGGCCCAGGACCAGCCAGGCCCGGGGCGGCACGGGGCGGGCGGGCCCCGGGGCGGTGTCCCGGACGTTGAGCAGCAGGAGCAGGAGGAGCCCGACCTCCGCGATGACCGGCGCCCACGCCAGGGGCGTCGGCCACCACACGAGGTCGATCACGCCGAAGAGGGAGCGTACGACCGCGGTGGCCGCGATCGCGGCGACGACCCCGGTCACCACCTCGCGTCCGCACAGGCGTCCGTCGACGGCGGACGCCATCGCGGTGCACACCAGCCACACGGTCCCCGCGCCCACCGTGGCCGCGGAGACGTACAGCTGCGGGTCGCCGCCCTCGGTGGCCTGGAGCGCCAGGCGCCCCGCCGCCATCACCACGACGGCGGCGCCCGCCATGGCCGTGGGCGGGATCCGGCGGGCGAGGGGGACGAAGGGGAACGGGGCCAGGAACCAGGCGAGCGCGAACGCGCCCATCAGCGCGGGATCGGTCGTCCCGGCCTGGCCGAACACGGTGATCAGGGACGGCAGGAACACCCGGAGGGCGTCCAGGAGCAGCACGGTGCCGACGGCGGCGGCGAGCAGGTCCCGGCGCATGGCCCTCCGCTTCCTCGGTGGACACGAGGAATTCTCATGTTCCGCGCCCGCCGTGGCAAGGGGGTCAAGCGGTACCGGTTCCCGGAAGCGCCGCCGGGGGCTGGGGCACGGCCCCCTCCCCCCGGCGCGCACCGGCTCGCCGACCGGTCAGACGGTGGCCAGGGGGATCCGTGCCTTCACGGCCTCGGCGATCATGCCGACGTCCACCGGGTCGGAGGTGAGGACCGTCGCCCCCGTCTCCACGGCGACCCGGACCACCATGGCGACCACGATGTCGCTCGTGCCGGAGATGCCCGGGAGCTTGCCGATCCCGCGGGCCATCGGATCGTGGAACCACGGCGGAGCGGCCGGGGCAGGGGTCCTCCCCCTACCCGGCCGCTCCACTCGGCCTGCTCAGCGGTCCGCGGTGCCCTCCCCGGCCAGCGCGTCCTGGCGGATGAGGTCGGCGGCGCGCTCGCCCAGGGCCAGGACCATGACCATGGGGTTGGGCGTCGGCAGCGTGGGGAACACCGACGCGTCGGCCACCCGCAGGCCGCGCAGCCCGCGCACGCGCAGGCGCGGGTCGACCACGGCGCCGTCGTCGTCGGCGGCGCCCATCCGGCAGGTGCCCGCCGGGTGGTAGACGGTGTGGGCGGCTCGGCGGCCGTACTCGGACAGCTCCTCGTCGCTCTGGACGCCGGGGCCGGGGGCGACCTCCCTGGTGATCCAGGACCGGAACGGCTCGGTGGCGGCGACCTCGCGGGCGATCCTGAGGCCGTCCACGATCGTCCTCTCGTCGTAGCCCTCGGGGTCGGTGAAGTACCGGAAGTCCAGTTCGGGCTTCTCGCGGGGGTCGCCACTGGCGAGGCGGAGCTTGCCGCGCGAGCGCGCGCGGGGGATGTTCGGCGTCATGCAGACCGCGTATCCGTCGGGCGGGGACTCGTAGCCCAGCCGCCTCGTGTTGTCGTCGAAGGGGACCTGGTAGATGTGGAACATCAGGTCCGGGCGCGGGTCGGAGTCGTCGCGCCGCACGAACAGGCCCGCGTCGGAGTGCATCACCGTGTTCGTCGGGACCGGCCTGCTGGTCTCCCACATGATGATCGACTCGGGGTGGTCGAGCAGGTTCTCGCCGACGCCGGGCAGGTCGTGGCGGGGTTCGATGCCCGCCTCGCGCAGTTCCCCGGCGTTGCCGACCCCCGAGAGCATGAGCAGCCGGGGCGAGTCGACCGCTCCCGCGCACAGGATCACCTCCCGGCGGGCGCTGACGGTGGTGCGCGTGCCGTCCTTCGCCGTGGCGCTGACCCCCGTGGCGCGGTCGCCGTCGAACAGCAGCCGGTCGGCCCAGGTCTCCAGCATGACGGTGAGGTTGTCGCGCACGTCCATGATGGGGTGGAGGTAGGCCACCGAGGCCGAGGAGCGGTGGCCGGTGTAGGGGTCGTAGGCGATGGACAGGAAGCCCGCCCCGCACGCGAAGCCGCCTCCGTGCGAGGTCAGGGCGTTGAAGTCCTCCACCACCGGGACACCGGCCGCCTCGGCCGCCGAGGCCACCCAGTCCCTGACCATGGCGTTGCGGTCCTTCTCGGCGACCGGGACGATGTTGCACCTGATCCGGTCCGCGTAGGACTGCACGGTGGCGTTGTCCCAGCCCTCGGCGCCCGCCGCGACCCAGTCGTCCAGGTCCTCGGCGAACGGCCGGAAGCTGATGAGCGTGTTGTGCGAGGAGCACCCGCCGAGCACGCGGGCCCGGGAGTGCAGGATGTGGGAGTTGCCGCGCGGCTGCTCGACGGTGGTGTAGCCGTAGTCGAGTTCCCCGTCCAGGACGCTCAGCCAGTCGCGCAGGCGCAGGACGTGCTCCAGGTTCCGGTCGTCGGGACCGCCCTCGATGAGGCACACGGTGGTGCCGGGGTCCTCGGTGAGCCGGTTGGCGATCACCGATCCCGCGGTGCCGCCTCCCACGATCACGTAGTCATAGGTGCTCTCGGTCGGGTCCACGGTCCGGGTCCTCTCGTCGCTCGGCCCCGTCAGCCGAACCAGCGCTGCGGTTCGGGGGACAGGTTGCGGTAGACGTGCTTGGCCTCGCGGTACTCGTCCAGGCCCGCGAGTCCGAGTTCGCGGCCGATCCCGCTGCGGCCGTAGCCGCCCCACTCGGCGCCGGGGAAGTAGGGGCCGTAGTCGTTGATCCAGACGGTGCCGTGGCGCAGGGCCGCCGCGACGCGCTCCCCGCGGGCGGTGTCGTCGGTCCACACTCCGCCGGAGAGGCCGTAGTCGGTGTCGTTGCCCAGCTCGACGGCCTGCTGCTCGGTCTCGAACCGCTCCACGGTCACGACCGGGCCGAACACCTCGGTCTGGACGATGTCCATGGCCCGGTCGCAGTCCACGAACACGGTGGGCCGGTAGAAGTAGCCCTGCGCGAGGTCCGGGTCGTCGGGCCGCCTGCCCCCGGCGATGATCCGGGCGCCCTCCTCGACGCCGCGAGCGACCGCGGCCTCCACCTTGGCGCGGTGCTCGGCCGACACCAGCGGGCCGCAGCGCACGCCCTCGTCCTGGCCTCGGCCGATGCGGATGGCCTCGGCGCGGCGGGCGAGTTCGGTGGTGAAGGCGTCGTGGACGTCGTTGTGCACGATGAGGCGCGCCCCGGCCGAGCAGACCTGCCCGGAGTGGAAGAACGCGGCGCTGAGCGCGTAGTCCACGGCGGTGTCCAGGTCCACGTCCGGGAAGATGATGTTGGGGTTCTTGCCGCCGAGTTCCAGGGCGATCTTCTTGACCGTCTCGGAGGCCGCCGCCATGATCCGCCTGCCGGTGGCCAGACCGCCGGTGAAGGAGATCAGGTCCACGTCGGGGTGCTCGGACAGCGGGGCGCCCGCGTCGGGGCCGCTGCCCGTGACCAGGTTGACCACGCCCGCCGGGACGCCCGCCTCGGTGGTGAGCTCGACCAGCTTGGCGGTGGTGACCGGTGTGATCTCACTGGGCTTGACCACCATGGTGTTGCCCGCGGCCAGGGCCGGGGCCATCTTCCAGGCGAGCTGGAGCAGAGGGTAGTTCCAGGGCGTGATCATGCCGCAGACGCCGACGGGCTCGTAGACCACCTTGCTGTGCACGCCCTCGGGCGCGGAGACCAGGCGGCCCGTGTCCTTGTCGGCGAGACCGGCGTAGTAGCGGAAGACGCCGGTGACGTCGTCGACGTCGATCCCGCCCTCCTCGATGGTCTTGCCGGTGTCGAGGGACTCCATGACCGCGATCTCCTCGCGGTCGCGCTGGAGCAGGTCGGCGATGCGGTCGAGGACGCGTCCGCGCTCCCCGGCGGGGGTGCGGGGCCACTCGCCGCCGTCGAAGGCGCGGCGGGCCGCGGCGATGGCCTCCTCGGAGTCGGCCCTTCCGCCCTCGCTGACGATGGTCAGGACGGAGGCGTCGGCGGGGTTCAGGATCTCCCGCACCCGGCCGTTGCCGGCCGCCCGCCACCGACCGTCGATGTAGAGGCTGGTGGCCGTCGCCGACCCCGGTTCCGCCAGGTACGGCACGGACGGAAGGGTTACGTAGAGTTCGTTCACGGGTCCGGTTTGCCCCGGATCGTTAGTCACAAACAGCCTCGTCTCATCAGACTCTTCCGCCATGTACGCCCTGTTGACCGGCCTGGTCTGCGCGAACAACCCGACCCAGTGGAGTCGCCCGTGGTCCGGCCCGCGTCACATCCGGGCCAACAACTACTCGGAGTCACGATCGGGGGAGCGGCGGAACACCCTCGCCTGGGGAAGACGGGGACGAGAGTTTGACGTACATTGAGGTGTGCCCTTAGTTGAGGCATACCTAAGCGGGTTCGTCCGGACTCCCGAGCCCCCGCGGCACGGACCGCGCCCACCGCGCACCCCTTGAGGAAGGCATGCTGCTCGAACAGGAACGCCGTGACGTGTGTCTGACCGCCCGCGCCCTGGCCGCGGACCCGGGCACCGCGCCCGGCGAGTCGGGGACCGTCAGCGTCCGCAGCGGCGACCTGGTGGTCGTCACGCCCCACGGTGTCCGCCTCGACCAGATCCAGCCCGCCGACTGCCCGGTGATGTCGCTCGACGACCGCGTGCTGGAGGGAAGGCGCGACCCCGCCGCCGAGGCCACGCTGCACATGGCCGTGCACCGCCTGGCCGCCGAGCACGACCGCGACGTCACCGCGGTGGTGAACGCGTTCACGACCGACACCGTCGCCGTGTCCTCGGTCCTGGCCGAGCTGCCCGCCATCCACCACCGCGCCGCCGGTCTGGGCGGGGCGATCGCCGTCACCCCGTACACCACCTACGGCACCGGCGAGATCGCCGACCACGCCGTCAAGGCGCTCAAGGGCCGCGACGCCGCGCTGCTCGCCGACCACGGCGGCCTCGCCCTGGGCCGCGACCTGGGGCACGCGCTGGAGAACCTGCGGCTGCTCGACTGGCTCAGCGGCGCGTACCTGAGGGCCCGCCAGCTCGGCGAGCCCCGCGTGCTGTCCGAGGACGAGCTGGCCCGGGTCCGCGAGCGCGACACCTACGGCTGGGCGGGCCCGGACATCCTCTGAGGCCCCGGCCGAGCCTCTGCGGCCGGGCCCTCGGAAGGCCGTCGGAACGCGCCTTGGCGTCCCGGCCGGTTCTCCCCGTCCGCGCCGCGTGGGCGGCGGTGACGAGGTCGAGCGCGCACCTCTACCCCAGGCCCCAGGTCGGGGAGCCCGGACGGCGACGCGGAGAACGCGTTTCGAACCCGGTGCCGGGGAAGAGGAAAAACGGGTGTGGACAACCCCCCACGCGACGCCCGGAACGGGACAATGGTGCCAAGACCGATGCCGAACGGCAGGAGACCCCATGCGCTGCAGCTACATCCGGCTCCTCGTCAACGACTACGAGGCCTGCTTCCGCTTCTACTCCGAGGTGCTCAAGCTCCCCGTGCTGCGCGGGGACGAGGGTAGCCGCTACGCGGAGTTCGACGTCGAGTCGGGGACCCGGCTGGCGATCAACCAGCGCGAGGTGATGGCGGAGGCCCTGGAGACCGACACCGCCGACCCGGCGCTGCCCAACCAGGACCGGTTCGCGGTGATCTTCGAGGTGGACGACGTCGACGCCACGGCCGCCAGACTGGTCTCGGACGGCGCCCGGCAGGTGATGGAGCCGCGCGACTGGACCGCATGGGGTATCCGCGCGGCGCACTTCCGCGACCCCGACGGCTACCTGCTGGAGATCAACAGCCCGCTGATCCCCCTGGCGCAGGTCTGATCCCGCCTCCCCGGACGGGCTCCCCTCAGCCGGACAGGTGCTCCAACAGCAGCTCGTTCACCCGGTCCGCGCGCTCGACCCCGAGCAGGTGCGCGGCGCCGGAGACCACCTCGAACCGGGCTTCGGGGATCCCGTCCGCCAGCCTCCGGCCGTGGCCGGGCGGCAGCATCGGGTCGTGGGCGGCCGACACCACCAGGGTCGGCACCCGCACGGAGGCCACCAGGTGGCGCTGGTCCATCCCGGCCACGGCGTCGCAGACCGCGGCGAAGCCCTCCGGGTCGAGCCCGCCGAACTCCTCGGTCAGCCGGGCCACGACCCGCGGCCGCTCCTCGCCCATGTCCGGGGTGAACCAGGGCCGCACCACGTCCGCGGTCACCGAGTCCAGGCCCGACGAGCGCACCCGGGAGGCGAGGAGGTCCCACCGGTGCGTCCGCGGGGTGCGGGGCGCCGCGGCCAGCAGCACGAGGCGTTCCAGGGTGCGCGGCGAGTTGGCCGCGATCCACACCAGCAGCGCCCCGCCGAGCCCGGCACCCACCGCGTGGACCCGGGTCAGGCCCTGGGCCTCCAGGACTCCGAGCAGGTCCAGGGCGAGTTCCTCGACGGTGTAGGGGCCCTCCGGGGCCGGAGAGGAGCCGTGCCCCCGGTGGTTGACCCGCAGGACCCTGTGGTCGCGGGTGAGTTCGGGCAGCTGCGGTTCCCAGACCGACATCGTGGTGCCGAAGGGCGGCACGAGCAGTACGACGGGCGCGTGCCGGGGTCCGTCGAGCCGGTACTGGAGCGGAATCAAGGTCATGGAACCTCCGAGTCGCCAGAACGCCAGGCTATCGGCAGAGCCCCGTTCGGGGCCGCACCCTTTCCTCCCGTTTTCCGTCCGGTGGAGGACCGTAACTGACCTCCACTCTCCCTAGAGTCCTCGTGTACCGAGTCGGGCAGGGCGAGAAAGCGGTGGTCATGGTGGTCACGACGGCGACGAGCACGGTGGACGTGGAGCGCGCGAGCCTCCTGCGGTTCCTGGAGGACCAGCGCGACTTCCTGCGCCTCACGGTCCGGGGCCTGGACGACGAACAGGCCGCGCGGCGCACCACGGTGAGCGAACTGACCCTCGGCGGGCTGGTCAAGCACGTGACCCGGGCCGAGCGCAACTGGATCCGGTTCGTCCGTGAGGGAGCGGTCCACCCGAAGGTGGACTACGAGGACCCGGCCACCTGGGAGGAGCAGGCCGACAGCTTCCGGTTGCTGGAGGGCGAGACCCTCGACAGCGTCCTGGCGGACTACGCGCTGGCCGCACGGGAGACCGAGGAGTTCGTCAACGGCCTGCCGGACCTGGAGGTCAGCCACCGGCTCCCGGACGCGCCGTGGTTCCCCGAGGGCGCCTCCTGGTCCGCCCGCGACGCGCTGCTGCACGTCATCCGCGAGACCGCGCAGCACTGCGGGCACGCCGACATCCTGCGCGAGGCCCTGGACGGCCAGAAGAGCATGGGCTGACACGGCGTTCCCCCGTTGGCGGACTATCATGGCGATGTACATGGACTCCATATCCGGTGTACATCGCCATGATGCGAGGTGGAACATGAGCCTGACCCAGATCGACGTCGACGACGAGGCGCTCCAAGAGGCCATGCGCCTGTCCGGCACGCGCACCAAGAAGGAAACGGTGAACCTGGCCCTTCGGGAGTACGCGCGCAGACACCGGCGCATCGCGGCCCTGGAGCAGTTCGCCGACCTGGCCAAGGACTGGGACTACGAAGGCTGGAAAGAGCAGCGGGCGGCCGCGAAGGAGCCGTACACGTGATCCGGTTCCTGATCGACTCGTCCGCGCTGTGGCGTGTGCTCCGGGACGAGAAGTACAGGCTGGCCTGGCGTGAGGTCATCACGGAAGGCGCCGTGGGCTCGTGCACCGTACAGCGTGTCGAGTTCCGTCGCTCCGCACGCAACCTCGACGAGTACGAACAGTTCAACGACATGTTCGAGGTGCTCCACCCGAACGTCCCCGTGCCGAAGAGCGCCTGGCAGTGGGTGGAGTCCGCCCAGTACCGACTCCTGCGCGCGGGCGCACACCGCGCGCTGTCGTCGGTGGACCTGCTCATCGCCGCCACGGCCGCCCACCACGGACTCGTCGTCCTCCATGACGACGACGACTTCGCGACGGCCGCGCGCCACCTCACCGACCTGAGGGAGCGCCGGATCCAGGACATCCCCTGAGAGAACTTCCGGGAACGGTGGGAAAACGACGGGGGCGCCCCCACTGATCTGTGGGAACGCCCCCGGTTACGAGGTGGCGAGGGTCGCTTCCGCATCCCCCCTCAAAGTACGGAAGCGACCCTCGCGCTGGGAAGCGGCCGGCGACTCCTCCCCCCTGGAGTCGCGGCCTTGAAGGCCTGCCGCGGAAACGACCCGGTCGTCCCGCGTTGATGGAGACACTACCCACCACAACCTCGAAGAACAACCCTGAGTCACGATGAACTACTTAAAGTGATCGTCATTCCTCGGCAGGCGGCGGGCCAAGCCCGTGTGCGTAGCGTCAAACCGGGGTCATGACGGGGCGCTCGGGGACCACGCTTAGCCTGGTCTGGTGAGATCACCGCTCCTCAGCCCACGGTGGCTCGGCATCCACCTGCTCGCCCTGCTGGTCGGCGTCGTCTGCGTCGCCGGTACCGCCTGGCAGTTCGTCCGCGCCTTCGAACCCGACCGCGAGGTCATCACCAACCCGGTCGCGGACCTGGCCGGCGCCGTGCCCGTCTCGGACCTGCTCGAACCGGGCCAGTACATGCGCCCGGGCTCCTTCGCCAACAGCGCGGTGGAGGCCAGCGGCAGCTACGACGCCGACGCCCAGCTGCTGGTGCCGCGCGTCGTGGACGGCGTGCGCGGCTACGACGTCATCGTCCCCCTGGTCACCGACGACGGCGCCGCCGTCACCGTCAACCGGGGCTGGGCCGAGGAGGGCCAGGACATCCCGCCCGTGCCGGGGGGCGAGGTCACGGTCACCGGCTGGCTGCTGCCTCCGGCGGGCTCGGAGGGGGTCGTGCCGGTGGACGTCTCCGAGGGCCAGGTCGAGCGCATCGCCACGTCCGTGCTCGTCAACGAGTGGGACCACCCGCTCTACGAGGGATACGTCACCCTGCCCGAGACGGACCCTGCCACCGCCTCGCTCGTCCCCGCGCCGCCGCCCGAGCCGCCCACGGGGTTCACCGTCAACTGGCGCAGCCTCAGCTACACCGTGCAGTGGGCGATGTTCGGCGTCTCCGCCGTGGTCTTCTGGATCCTGTTGATGCGCCGGGAGCTGCGCGAGGGCGGCTCCCGGGAGGATCAGCCCGCGGTCGCGGGCTCCTGAGCCCGTCCGGCCTCGCGGTCCTTGGCCTGCTCCGAGCGCACGATCCGGTGCTCGACCACGAAGCCGAGCACGGGGATGGTGCCCGCGAGCGCCACGCCCAGCGTGCGGGAGGCGCTCCAGCGGCGGTCCAGGGCGACCCACAGGACCACGAAGACGTAGGCCATGTAGATGTAGCCGTGCGGCATCGCGATGTAGAGCATGAGCGGCGACTCGGGGCCGAACCAGTGCTCCAGGCCCTGCGGCGCGCCCACCAGGGAGAAGCGGGCGGTCTCCCCGACCAGGTACTTGGCGGGCATGGCCACGAAGGTCAGGCCCAGCAGGAAGACTCCGGTCACGTACGCGAGCACCCGGTACAACGCGAACGACACGCGCCTCTTGTCCACGGCTGATCCCCCTCAGACGACTGCGTCCCCGCTCCGGCGAGACAGGTCCGCGGGCGGGCGAAAATCAGCCTAAACGCTGTCCGGTACCCCGGGCGCCCGGGGTACCCGGGGCCGGACGATCTCACGTCACCGCAGGTCGGGTCACCTGCCCGAGACGCGGTCCGGGCTGCTCCACCGGCCGTCGGACTCGGTGGTCCACGCCTTGGGGATCATCCGCAGCGCGAGGTAGGCGTCCACGAGCCGGATCGGGAAGAAGAGCAGGCCGTAGACCAGGTAGGACGGCCGCCGCCGGATCGCCGCCATCAGGCAGGTGAGCATGTAGTCCGGGATGAACAGGCCGATGGCGATCGCCAGCAGCGGCAGGAAGGCCGTCACCGCGGTGAATGCCTCCCCGACGAACGGCAGGCTCAGGAAGAACTCGCCGCCCAGCGTCCCCGCCAGGACGAACAGGCCGACCACGGTGGTGACCAGCAGCACGGCGGAGACCAGGACCACCTCCAGGATGTACAGCGCCAGGCAGGCCCAGAACAGGCTCGGCCACACCCGGTGGCGCCGGATGGTCTGCCAGAAGCCCAGCGTCCACCTGGTGACCTGCTTGTAGTAGTCCCGGAAGGTGAACGGGTCCTGGCTGTAGGCCTTGGTGTCGGGGTTCATCGAGACCCTGCCGAGGCGCTTGTGGTGCACCTCGAAGGTCATGTTGAAGTCCTCGATCACCAGCCCCTTGGGGTTGACGTCGATCTCCCTGAGCGCCTCGCTGCGGTAGACGCTGGCGAAGCCGGGCACGATGAAGGCCGTGTTGGCGTGCCGCCAGGTCTGCCCGAAGCGCATGAGGTACTGGAGCATGAAGTACAGGCGGTCCCGGTAGGCCGAGATCATCCGGCCGACGAAACCGCGCTCCCCGGGCTTCCACTCCGAGACGACGAAGCCCGCGACCGCCGCCACCGACGGGTCGGCCAGCTGCCTCCGGGCGCCCTCCACGTATCCGGGGTCGAGCTCGGTGTCGGCGTCCAGGATGAGGACGCCGTCGTAGTTGTCGGTCAGCGAGAACTCCTCGATGACCGCCTCGATGGCCCCGGCCTTGCCGCGGTTGGCGAGGAGTTCGAGGACGTTCACGCCGGTCTTGGCCGCGATCTGGGCGGTGGAGTCCCTCGACGAGTCCGAGACCACGTAGATGTCCCAGCGTTCGAACAGCCCCATGGCGGAGGCGATGGCGCCGCCGATGACGGGTTCCTCGTTGTGCGCCGGGATGATGACGGCCAGGGACACCTCCCGCCCGGAACCCTCCGCCCGGGCCGCCACGGCCGCCGAGGCGCCCCCCTCGGAGGCGTCGCCGCCCCTCTCGGCGAGTGCGGCGCCGCCGGAACCGCCCGCGCCCACCAGGACGCGTTCGCGGGCCCCGCCCCCGACGGCGCCGCGGTGTCCGGCGCGCGGTGACCGGAGCACGGCGCGCACCGAGTCCTCGCCCAGGCGCACGAGTCCGACGGTGGTCCACAGCAGCAGGTTGGCGCCGAAGGCCAACCACAGGAACACGTAACCCAGGGCGCCGAGGCCGGAGGCCTCGGCCACGTCCGTCGCGTAGCCGAACCAGTAGACAAAGAGTGCCGCGGCCAGGGCGAGGGCGATGAGCCCGATCAGCAGGCCGCCTATGAAACGTGCGGTACGCACAGCGCTAGGACCCTCCGAAGTTCTCGGTTTCGGACCGACATCAACCCGCAAAGTCGGTGTTAGCTTGACGCCCTACGACACCGAGAGGTTCACCCGGGTTCGCGTCCTATGTAGGCCACACAAATCGTATACACGGGCTTGCGGAAGATGGTAACCATAAGAGGATATTTGTGAGCTGTAGCTACGGCTCGTCTGTGGTTTGTCCATCATTGTCCAGGTTCTGGAAAATTCTGCGGAAAGTGACCAGCGGAGAGAAGGAGAATGCTCGGAGTGATCGGCGTTCCGTCCTCATCCTCATCCGGTTCCACTCGAATCCCACAGGTCACCAGCCCGGGGGGTCGCTCCGCCATGAGCAGCCAGGACGGTGCGTCACGCACCGTGGCACTGCACCAGCCGCACTACCTTCCGTGGCTGGGGCTTTTGGATAAAATTGACCGTTCCGACCGTTTCATCATCCTCGACAACGTCCAGTTCGAACGTCGCGGATGGCAGAACCGCAACTACGTCGGCGGCAGCGGAAAACCCGTCCTGCTGACCGTTCCGGTCGTCCAGGGCAGCCGGGACGACCGCATACGGGACAAAGTTGTTGACAACAGTCAGAATTGGAAGTCAAGACACTACAAGTCACTCGCGGAACACTGCTACCGCAAAGCGCCCTACTGGAAGGATTACCGCGACGAAATCGCCCACCTGTACGAACAGGAGTGGGACGGTCTCGCGGACCTGTGCGTGGCGACCACGCGCATGCTGATGCGGTGCTTCGGGATCGACACACCGCTGACGCTGGCCAGTGAGATCGGGGACTTCCCCGGCCGCAAGAGCGAGCTCCTCGCCCAGATCTGCGCCAAAACGGGGGCGCACACCATGCTCTCGGGCGACGGCGCCCGGGACTACCTGGAGCCCGAGACTCTGCACCGCTACGGGATCGACGTCCGGTGGCAGGACTTCCGGCACCCGGTGTACCCGCAGCACGGGCGCGCCCCAGCCGACTTCGTCCCTCGTCTGTCGGCGATCGACCTTCTCCTCAACACCGGCCCGGAGGCACTGAACGTGCTCAGGCAGGCGAGAACCCAGAGCTGACCCGAACACGGGTCCACCACAGCGCCGCGCCACCGGGCGCGGCGCCGCTCCCCGGGAAAAACCCGATCGCTCTCTAGGCAAAGGACGGAAAACGGTATGACGACGGACTGGTCCCAGGAACGCATCCTGGTGTTCGCGCCCCACCCCGACGACGAGACGCTCGGCTGCGGCGGCCTCATGAGCAAGGCCAAGGCGGCCGGCGCCGAGGTGTTCGTCCAGTTCCTCACCGTCGGGGACACGGCCGACATGTCTCCCAAGGGCTTCTCCACAGCGGAGGAGCGCTACGCGGAGATCAAGAAGGTCGCCGACCACTTCCGCTGGGACGACTGGCACATGGCCCTGCCCGGCGACCAGTACCACCTCAGGCTCGACTCCGTCGCCCGGGTGGACCTCGCCCAGCTGATCGAGCGCGAGAGCCCGCTGTCCATCGAGCGGCTCCGCCCGACCGTGGTGCTCGGACCGCACCACTCCAGTTACAACCAGGACCACCGGGCCGTGGCCGAGGCGGTGCACACCGCCCTGCGCCCGTCCAACACCGCGCTGCGCCACCACCCGAGCCTGGCGCTGGCCTACGAGGAGGCCGCCGACCACTGGCGCTCGGAGCCGCTGTGCCCGCCCAACCTCATCGTCGAACTGGACGAGGTGCAGGTGGTGGACAAGCTCCACGGCATGCAGCTGTACGGATCCCAGTCCCACCAGCACCCGCACACCCGCTCCGAGCCCACCCTGCGCAGCCTCGCCGTCCTGCGGGGCATGCAGGCGGGCGTGGCGCTCGGGGAGGGGTTCCACGTGCTGCGCTGCCTGGCCTGAGCGTTCCCGGACCCGCGGCCGGCGGCGCCGCGCGCCGCCCCACCATGCGCGGCCGCGACGACCGCGCACACACGCCGTTCCCAGTCGGGGAACGGCGAGAGAGAACACCGAGTGGAGGGGAAACCATGAAGGCTGTAGTCACCGGAGGAGCCGGCTTCATCGGCTCACACCTGTGCGACCACCTGATCGCCCGGGGCCACCAGGTCACCGTCCTGGACGACCTGTCGACCGGGACCCTGGCGAACCTGGTCCAGGCGCAGGGCTCGCCCGGGTTCCGGTTCGTGGAGGGGGACGTCCTGGACCGGGAACTGGTCGACTCCCTGGTCGCCCCGGCGGACGCCGTGTTCCACCTCGCGGCGGCCGTGGGCGTGTACAACATCGTCGACAACCCGCTGCGCTCCCTGCGGATCAACCTGCACGGGACGGAGAACGTGGTGGAGGCGGCCGTGGCGCACCGCGTGCCCTACATGGTCGCCTCGACCAGCGAGGTCTACGGCAAGAACGACGCCGACGGTCTCAAGGAGGGCGACGACCGCGTCTACGGACCGGCGACCAAGAGCCGCTGGTCCTACGCCGCGGCGAAGGGGCTGGACGAGCTCGTCGCCTACGTGCACGGCGTCGAGTCGGGCGTGCCGTGCGTCATCACCCGCTTCTTCAACGTGGTCGGCCCCCGCCAGACGGGCCGGTACGGGATGGTGGTCCCGCGCTTCGTGGACCAGGCGTTGGCGGACGAGCCCATCACCGTGTACGGGACGGGGACGCAGCGCCGCTGCTTCGGCTCGGTGTTCGACGTGGTGCCCGCGCTCCTGCGGCTGATGGACACCCCCGAGGCCTACAACCAGGCCGTCAACCTCGGCGGACACGAGGAGGTCTCCATCAAGGGCCTGGCCGACCGGGTCGTGGAGCTGGCGGGTTCGAGGAGCGCGATCACCTACGTCGACTACGAGGAGGCCTACGGCGAGGGCTACGAGGACATGCAGCGCCGCTACCCGGACACCTCGCTGGCCGCGCGGCTGATCGGGTACCGCCCCGAGCGCGACCTCAACGACATCATCCGTTCGATCATGGAACACCGCCGTGCGGTCGGCTCCGTACCGCAGCCGGCGTAACCGAACCTGAAGGGTCCGGTCCGGGGCGCCCTCTCCGCCTCGGCCGACCGACACGGGACAAGGAGACGAAGGACCACGGCTCCGGCCCTTCCCTCCGACGGGACGGTCGCGCGTCCCGGACGGGTCCGGCGCTCCCCCATGCCCGCACGAGGGCGATCGGCGCCGGTGGACCGCGGGCCCGCCGAGGGCATGGACGGGTGCGTCCGCCTCCGGGCGGCGCGGACGAGGGGGCCGGGTCCTCAGAGAGGCAGCAGCACCGTCACCACCAGGACGCAGCTCAGGGCGAGCACGCCCGCGCACAGGAGCGCCATCGCCCACGGGCCCGCCACGGACGGCGAGGGCCGCCCGGTTCCCGGAACGGGCGCGCCGTGCCCGCCGGCCCGCCACCGCAGCCACACGTGCGCGGCCAGCACCCCCGCCAGGAGCAGCAGTCCGACCGTGGTGGCCACGCGCACCTCGGGCGGAGCCTGCGGGAAGGCGTCGTCGCCGGGGGCCAGGGAGCCGCGCAGGAACAGCAGCCCCACCACGACCAGCAGGGCGATCGTGCGGTGCCAGGACATCAGGGTGCGCTCCGGCTGCATGCCGGGATCGCGTTCGACGGGGGTGGTCACAGCAGGTTGCCCAGCAGAACCAGAGCGCACACCAGCCCCACCGCCAGGGCGGTGACGAGCGGGAGCGCACTCAGTTTCAGGGCCGCGCCGCGACTCATGAGCTGTTGCACGCGGTACCAGCGCAGCGGGGCGTAGACGGTGATGACCCCGGCCAGCACCGCCAGCAGCAGGCCGACCGCGGTGCGCGGCCCCTCCGCCCAGCCCAGCGGGAGCAGGTGCAGGACGGCGACGGCACCGGCGAGCAGGGCCAGCGCGGTGCGCACCCAGGCGAGGAAGGTCCGCTCGTTGGCGAGGGTGAACCGGTAGTCCACGGAAGGACCCTCCGCGTCCCGCGGAGAGGCTTCGGAACCCATCCCACTCCCCCCTTTCGACAGGGACGACCCGGGTTCGCCCCCGAACCGGGCCGGGCCCGCCACGTGGGGCCCGCGTCCCTCCAGACGACACTAGCCGTCGCGCCTCTTTCCTCCCAAACAGGTATGTAAGGCGTGTTATGGCGTAAAACAACCAGACTGCGGGATGGTTCACCGGCCGCGGCAGGCATGCGGAACAAACGAACGGGCACGACCGCTGTAGCACTGAGAGATGGCGGTTGGCCGACGGTCGACACCAACCAACGAACAGATACAGGAGACCACGTGCCCACGGTCGAGCTCACCAAGGACAACTTCGCGGAGACGCTGAAGGACAACGACTTCGTCCTCATCGACTTCTGGGCGGACTGGTGCGGTCCCTGCCGGCAGTTCGCCCCGGTGTTCGAGACCTCCTCGGAGAAGCACACCGACATCGTCCACGCCAAGGTGGACACCGAGGCGCAGCGCGAACTCGCCTTCGAGTTCAAGATCCAGTCCATCCCGACCCTGATGATCGTGCGCGAGCGCACCGTCATCTACAACGAGCCCGGGGCCCTGCCCTCCGAGGCTCTGGAGAGCCTCATCACGCAGGCCAAGGAGCTGGACATGGACGAGGTGCGGGAGAAGATCGCCGAGCAGGGCGGCTCACCGGAGTAACACTCCCGGAGCGGCACGGACCGTTTCCGCGCGCCCCGGACGCCCCCTCCCACGGAGGGCGGCGTCCGGGGCGTTCGCGCGTCCGGACGGGGCCCGGCCGGGCGGACGCGGCGACGGCCTCCGGACGGGACGCCGCCCCGCCCCGGCAGGAGACCGGGCCTCGCGCGGATAGGACCGAAAAGGGCGAAACAGGAAGACCGAAAAGTCATCAAGAGGTTTGCGGCCGGTCACCTGTCCACCCGTCCGGCGAGTTTCGGCCCACCCGGGGCCCGATCCTCCCAGACGGGACGAACCGCACTCCAGAGGCGGTCCGCACCTCCTTCGGTGACGGGAGGACAACGCCTCGCGATCGCCACGCCTCCGAGTTCACCGCCCACGTTCACCTTCGCCACGGGGTTCGTTCACCGTTGCTTCATACGGACATATTTGCATGGGTTCGACCGCGCTCCGCGGCTCCGGCCGCGCACCTCCCGCGCACGCACAGTCCGACCCGGAAGTGGCCTCATGTCTGTCAGCAACACCGCCTCCCCTCGCGGCACCGAGACCGGTCGCGGCGTCGCCCCCGACACCGTCCGGTACAACCGCGAGGTTCCCGACCTGGGCGACCCCGTCTTCGACGTCTCCGGGCTCTCCATCTACTACGGCTCCAACAAGGCCGTGCGCGACGTGGACCTGAAGGTGGGCCCCCGTCAGATCACGGCGATGATCGGGCCGTCCGGCTGCGGCAAGAGCACCGTCCTGCGGACCCTGAACCGCATGAACGACCTCATCCCCGGAGCCCGCATCGAGGGCAAGGTCACCTACCACGGCGAGGACCTGTACGCCTCGGAGGTGGACCCCATCGAGGTGCGCCGCCGGATCGGCATGGTCTTCCAGAAGCCCAACCCGTTCCCCAAGTCGATCTACGACAACGTGGCCTACGGCCCCAAGATCAACGGCGTCCGCGGCAACATGGACGACCTGGTCGAGGAGACGCTGACCAAGGCCGCCCTGTGGGACGAGGTCAAGGACAAGCTCAAGGAGAGCGCCTTCGCCCTCTCCGGCGGCCAGCAGCAGCGCCTGTGCATCGCGCGCACCATCGCGGTCAACCCCGAGGTGATCCTGATGGACGAGCCCTGCTCGGCGCTCGACCCCATCGCGACCCTCAAGATCGAGGACCTGATGTACGAGCTGGCCAGCGAGTACACCATCGTCATCGTCACGCACAACATGCAGCAGGCGGCGCGCGTGTCCGACCGCACGGCCTTCTTCACCGCCGGTGTGGACGACGCGGGCGACCGCTACGGCAGCCTGGTGGAGTTCGACGAGACCGCGACGATCTTCAGCAAGCCGTCCGACCAGAGGACCGAGGACTATATCAGCGGTCGCTTCGGCTAAACCGCCGACCTCCGGCTCTCCCGCAGACCGGGACCGCTGATCGGTGGGGTCGCTCCAGCCAAACCGCCGACCTCCGGCTCTCCCGCAGACCGGGACCGCTGATCGGTGGGGTCGCTCCAGCCAAACCGCCGACCTCCGGCTCTCCCGCAGACCGGGACCGCTGATCGGTGGGGTCGCTCCAGCCAAACCGCCGACCTCCGGCTCCCCCGCAGACCGGGACCGCTGATCGGTGGGGTCGCTCCAGCCAAACCGCCGACCTCCGGCTCCCCCGCAGACCGGGACCGCTGATCGGTGGGGTCGCTCCAGCCAAACCGCTGACCTCCGGCTCCCCCACGGCCGCGGGCCCTCCGGTCGCGACCGTCGACCGGAGGGCCGTTTCGGTCAGGCCGGAGCACCCTTCCCGGGGATCCGCCCCACTGTTCCTTCGACGAAGTGGACCTCCCATGCCCGCGCTCACAACGTCCGCATCCGTCCCGTTCCCGGGTGCCCCGGTCGAGGACGAAATGGTCGAGCGCTCGGAACGGTCGGAGGGACCGCTCCGGGTCCTGCTAGTGGAGCCCGAGTCGGAGCAGTCGCACCAGCTGGTGCTGTCGCTGAGCGGGCACGACGTGGACATCACGGTGTGCGTGGACGGCGCCGAGGCGCTGCTGCGGGTGGGGATGATGCGACCGGACACCCTGGTGACCAGCGCCACTCCGCCCGAGGTGGACCTGGAGACGCTGGTGCGGGTGACCCGGCGGGCGACGGACATCCCGATCCTCATCGGGGTGGGCCCCGGCGACTCCCAGCGGGCGATGCGCGCGCTGGCGGCCGGAGCCACCGCGTGCGTCAACCGCCCCTACCGGATCCCGGAGCTGGCGGCGCTGCTGCGCGGCTCCCTCCCGGGACCGGACGGCGGCGGCCCGGACGGCACCGCCTCCTCGGCCGCGCTGCGTTCGGGCGCCCTGGAGCTGGACGCGCTGGGGCACCGGCTCTTCGTGGACGGCAACCCGGTCAACCTGGCGCTGCGGGAGTTCGGGATCATGGACTTCCTGCTGAGGCACAGCGGCAGGGTGGTCAGCCGCGAGGAGCTGTGGACCGAGGTCTGGCACAAGCCGCTGCCTCCGGTGAACAACACCATCGCCGTGCACATCCGGCGCCTGCGGCACAAGCTGGGTGACTCCGAGGCACAGCCCAGGTTCATCCACACGGTCCGGGGGATCGGCTACCGACTGGACACGGCGAACGGTTCCTGAGCGGAGGAAAAGCGCGGGACGGGATCGGTGAATTCCCCTCCTCCGGGTCCTTTCGGTGATGCCGACGAGACCCCTTGTTCATCTTCACGTCACCTCGATCCGAGACGAACGCGAAGATGAATCATCGAACAATCCGACGTGTCACCTTCGCCACCGGGAAACCACCGCGCCGCTCCCGGCCCCCACGACCATACCCGCAGGTCATCACCGCCTGTCCCCGGAACATAACAGGATCCGCGCGGAGCCGAAAACACACACCCGTTATCAGATGGTTACCGCCATTCACTTCGCATTCACCCTTCTTCTACCATCCCGCCTTCATCTCGATGACACAGCGTCTTCCTGCGCACTTACTGTCATTTCACGTCAGCCCCGACAGCGGTGATTCAACGAGGAGAACTACGACATGCGCAACGGGCGTTCCAAGCTCGCCGTCCTGGCGGCCATCCCCCTGCTCGCGGCGGCGTGCAGCAGCGGAGGCGACACCGGCGGCGACGGCTCCGGCGGTGGCGGGGGCGACCTCAGCGCCTCCCTGACCGGTGCCGGGGCCAGCTTCCCCGACCCCCTGTTCCAGGACTGGATCTACACCTACTCCAACGACGTCCAGCCCGGCGTCAGCGTCAACTACCAGAGCGTGGGCTCCGGTGCCGGCGTGGAGCAGTTCCTGGAGCAGACCGTCGACTTCGGCTCCTCCGAGGAGCCGCTGGGCGAGGAGGACCTCGCGGCCGCCTCCGAGGCCCGCGGCTGTGAGGCCGTGCAGTTCCCGGTCGTCTTCGGCGCGGTCGTCATCGCCTTCAACAACCCCGAGCTGGACGGCCTGGTCCTGGACGCGGCGACCATCGCGGCCATCTACGACGGCCAGATCACCACGTTCGACGACCCGGCCATCGCCGAGCTCAACCCGGACATGGAGCTGCCCGGCGACGAGATCATCCCCGTCCACCGCTCCGACAGCTCCGGCACCACCTACGTGTTCTCGCACTACCTGAGCACCGAGGTCGACTCCTGGGCCGAGAAGTACGGCGAGGGCAAGGAGATCGAGTGGGCCGACGGCCTGGTCGGCGGCCAGCAGAACGACGGCGTCGCCCAGGGCATCACCCAGAACCCCGGCGGCATCGGCTACGTGAACCAGTCCTTCGCGCAGGAGGCGGGCCTGTCCGTCGCCCACATCGTGAACGAGGACGGCAACCCGATCGAGCCGACCCTGGAGTCCACCATCGCGGCCTCCGAGGAGGCCGAGATCCCGGACAACTTCCAGTTCGCGATCGACAACATCGGCGGCGAGGGTTACCCGATCGCCGGTTCCAACTGGATCTTCACCTACACCTGCGGCTACGAGCAGGCCAGCGCCGACGCCATCATCGACTTCTGGACCTGGGCCCTGACCGACGAGGGCGCCCGCGAGCTGGCCGGTGAGCTGGGCTACGCGCCGCTGGGCCAGGAGCTGACCGACCGCGTCGTCGCCGAGCTGGAGAAGACCAACGCCGAGAACGGCGGCGCCGACGCCGGCGCCGAGGAGGAGGCCGGAGCCGAGGAGAGCGCCGAGGAGAGCGCTCCCGAGGCCGAAGCCACCACCGAGTAGGAACGCCCCGCGGGGCCGGGAGAGTCGTCCCGGCCCCGCACGCCTTCTTCCCAACCCCCGCCCCCGCCCCGGGGCGGGACGCTCTCCACTCCCCACGAAAGCCACAGAGGAGAAGCACATGTCCACCGAGGCCCGTGAGGCCCCCCAGGCCCCCGAGGACTCCCGGCGGGGGACGCTGAAGTCCGGCAAGGGGCGCCTGGGCGATCCGATCTTCAAGTGGGCCGTCGCGGCCTGCGGCACCCTCGTCCTGATCATCCTGGCGCTGATGGTCATCCGGACCACCAGCGAGGCCTGGCCGGTCTTCGCCAAGGAGGGCTTCTTCGGCTTCCTCCTCGGGGAGGACTGGCAGAGCGGCGGATCCCGCACGGAGATCACCGGCACCTACGGCGCCTGGCCCTTCATCTACGGAACCCTGGTCACGGCGACCATCGCGATCGCCATCGCGCTGCCGCTGGCGATCATGGTCGCCGTCTACCTGACCCACCTGGCCCCGCGCCGCCTCGCCAAGCCGCTGTCGTACACGGTCGAGCTGCTCGCCGCCGTGCCCAGCGTCATCTTCGGCCTCTGGGGCCTGCACTGGTTCCTGCCGAACGTGATGCGCCCCTTCTTCGTCTGGCTGGAGAGCACCTTCGGCTGGTTCTTCCTCTTCGAGGGACCGGTGCGCGGCGTCGGCTACCTGCCCGCGGGCATCGTGCTGGCCATCATGATCCTGCCGATCATGACGGCGCTCATCCGCGAGGTCGTCGTCGTCCAGCCGATCGAGCAGCAGATGGCCGCCTACGCCCTGGGCTCCACCCGGTGGGAGGTCATCACCAAGGTGATCCTGCCGGCCAGCTTCTCCGGGATCGTGGCCGCCGCCATGCTGGGACTGGGCCGCGCCCTCGGCGAGACCATCGCCGTGCTGATGCTGATCGGCGGAACCCAGGGGTGGAGCGGCAGCCTGTTCGGCACCGGAAGCAGCATGGCCTCGCACATCGCCGCGTCCTTCGGTGAGGCCTCGCCCGAGGTCCGGACGGCGCTGATGGCGATCGGCGTCGCCCTCTTCCTGGTCACGATGATCGTCAACATCCTGGCCCGCGTCATCGTCTGGCGCCTGGGGCAGTTCACGGGAGACTCCGCCGTATGAGCACAGCAACCACCACTCCTCCGGACGCCCG
The DNA here is from genome assembly GCF_041228755.1 of Nocardiopsis sp. LDBS0036. Lineage (NCBI taxonomy): Bacteria > Bacillati > Actinomycetota > Actinomycetes > Streptosporangiales > Nocardiopsidaceae > Nocardiopsis > Nocardiopsis sp. LDBS0036. The sequence goes on along the minus strand of NZ_CP141103.1, from coordinate 4,492,554 downwards.
GCACACCCCCCTGAGCCAGCGCCCGCCCGGCTCCGGCTTCCGCAGGTTCAAGGACCGCTCTGCGTCGGTGGCACTGACCGCCGCGATGGTCCTGGCGATGATCCCGCTGGTCCTCATCATCTTCGAGGTCACCCGGCGCGGCATCGGCGTCGTCAACCTGGAGTTCTTCACCGAGACCGAGCCCCCGCCGCGGCGCGAGGGCGGCGGGTACGCGGCCGGGTTCTTCGGCACGCTCTACATCATGGCGCTCGCGGTCGTGATGTCGATCCCGTTCGGCATCGCCACGGCCGTCTACGTCGTGGAGTACGGTCCCAACCGCCTGACCGGCGCGATCCGCTTCTTCACCGACGTGATGACGGGCATCCCCTCGATCTTCGTCGGTCTGTTCGTGTACGGCCTGGTCGTCATCGGCTGGGGCCAGATGGGCTTCGGCACCTTCGCCGGTGCTCTGGCGATCGCCATGATGATGCTGCCGATCGTGACGCGGTCCGCGGAGGAGATGCTGCGGCTCGTGCCCAACGAGATGCGCAACGCCAGCTACGGCCTGGGCGCGCGCAAGTGGCAGACCATCGTGCACACGGTGCTGCCCGCCGCCGCCCCCGGCCTGACCACCGGTTCGATGCTGGCCGTCGCCCGCGGCATCGGCGAGACCGCCCCGCTGCTGCTGACCGCGTTCGGCACCGGCCTGGTCGTGACCGCCTTCCAGGGCGAGCCGCAGGGCGCCGTGCCGATGCAGCTGTACCGGGGCGCCATGCAGCCCTTCGAGGCCGGTATCGACCGCGCCTGGGGCGCCGCCCTGTGCCTGTTCCTGCTGGTGCTGCTGTTCACCGTGATCGCGCGGTGGATCGGCTCGCGGGCCTCCGTGGGCAGCCGCTGACAGCCCGACCCCGTGGGGCCGTGCGCCGGAGAGACCTCCGGTGCGCGGCCCCTTCGGCTCTGTCGGCGCCGACGTCCCGCCGGCTTCCCGAACCGCCCCCTCACCGGTAATCTTGCGCCGGACCCGCCACCGCGACTCCCTGGAGACGAACGCAGATGCCCGACACCAACGAGTACGCGACGACCTTCGCGTTCGTCGACGCCGACAGCGACGGCCGCATCTCCGCACAGGAGTACGCCGACCTGATGCACCGCCTCGGGGACAGCTGCACCGAGGAGCAGGCCCTGCGGGCGATCGGGGCCATGGACCAGGACGGCGACGGGCTGATCACCCTGGACGAGTTCACGGCCTACATGTCCGACAGCAGGAGCTGAGCCCCCGGCGGGTGCCGCCCCCCGGGCGGCACCGCCGCGAACGCGGCCGCCCGCCTCAGCGCGGCTCGCGCGCCAGATAGACGGTGTCGGGCACGCCGCGGGCGACCGGCACCTCGATGACCTCCACCGAGGCGAACCTGCCCCGCAGCGACTCCTCGAAGGCGGGCACCGCGTTGGCGCTCCAGAAGGCCAGGACCCCGCCGGGGGCGAGCAGGCGGGTGAGCCGGTCCAGCCCGGCCGCCTCGTAGAGGCGGTTGTTGTTCTCCACCACCGTCCAGTCGGGCCCGTTGTCGGTGTCCAGGCAGATCGCGTCGTAGCGGACGGGGGCCGCGGCCGAGGACGCCTCCTCCAGCCAGGCCACGATGTCGGCGTTGACCACCCGGCAGCGCGGGTCCCGGTGCACGTACTCGGCGGCCTCGCCCAGTTCCCCGTCGTGCCAGGCGATCACGTGGGATTCGAGTTCCACCACGTCCACCACCGCCACCCGGGGGTGCTCCAGGGCCTCGCGGGCGGAGAAACCCACGCCCAGGCCGCCGATGAGCACCCGGGAGCGCGAGCGGCCCGCCGGGAGGGCGGCGAGGCTGGCGCGCACCATCTCCCGCTCGGAGGTGCCGTCGCGGGTGTCCATGAGGAAGACGCCGTTCGAGTAGATCTCGTAGTGCGCGCCCACGCGGCGCAGCACGAGGTCTCCGCCGGTCTCCCCGGTCACCCTCGCCAGGGTGGCTGTCTCCTCCTCGGGCTCACGGGAAACCGGGGCGGTGTACGTCGTCGGCTGGTCCATACCCCACATTGTGCCGCCCGGCGGGCGCGCCCGCGTTCCCGCCGAGGGGAGGAACGGGGCGCTGTCCGCGGGGTCGTCTCGGGCCGTGGGATTACCGAAGAGTAGGGTCGGTGTCCACCCACCGGAGGAGGACTCCATGCAGGTGAAGCGCGGGCGCGGCGGACTGCTCGACCGGGTGCGCGGAGCCGCTCCCCACGCCCTCGGCGTCCTGTTCGTGGCTTCGGGCGTGCTGCACCTCGCGGCGCCCGGACCCTTCCAGGCGATCATGCCCCGCTCCCTGCCCGCGCCGCGCGCGTGGGTCCACGGCAGCGGCGCGGCCGAACTGGTCTGCGGCGCGGGGCTGCTGACGCGCAGGGCGTGGGCCGGACCGGCGAGCGCGGCCCTGCTGCTCGCCGTGTGGCCCGCCAACGTCCGGATGGCCCTCGACTCGGGTACGGGCAGGCTCCGGGGCCCGGCCGACAACCGCCTCGTGGCCTGGGGCCGCGTACCGCTCCAGGTCCCGCTCGTCTGGGCCGCCCTCCAGGCCCGCCGCGGGGACCGGAAGGACTGACCGACGGCGCCCCGCGCCGGGGCGTCGGCGAGCCCGGAGCGCCCGTTTGCCCCTCCCCTGGGGGGAGGAGCCACAGTGGAACCATGCTTCCCATCGGTTCCTTCAGCGAACTCACCGGCCTCTCGCACAAGGCACTGCGCCACTACCACTCCCTCGGGCTGCTGGTCCCGGCCCGCGTGGACGAGGACACGCAGTTCCGCTGGTACACCGTCGACCAGATCGAGCGCGCCGGGCGGATCGTCACCCTGCGCCGTGCGGGCATGGGCCTGGACGCCGTCCGGCGCGTGGTGGACGACCCCGGCCTGGCCCCGGACGCGCTGCGCCGGCACGCCGAGGACCTCCGGCGCGAGCGGGAGGCCCAGGACCGGGCGCTGGCGGAGGCCCTCGCGGTCCTGGCGTGGGAGCCGAGGGTGGAGGTCCGGCCCCGGCGGGCGCGCACGGCCCTGACGGGGGTGACCGCGCTCTCCCCTGACGGGGACTTCGACCTGGACCGGGAGCGCGCCGAGGTGCACGCCCTGGCCGGGCGGCTCGGCGCGCTGGTCGAGGAGCTCGGGTGGCGCGCCGACGGCCGGTGGTGGAAGAGCCTGGAGCCGGGGTCGGACGGCGCGGGCTACCGGGTGTGCGTGCCGGTCGCGGAGGCCGGGTCCTCCCCGTCCCCGCTGCCGGAGGGCGTGGAGCTGGTGGAGTACGGGGAGGGCACCGAGGTCGGGCTGCTGATGCCCGGCCGGGAGAGCCTGGGCGGCCTCACCCTGGCGCTGACCCACCTGTTCGGGCACGAGGTCGAGGGCATGTTCGCCGACGTGGGCGCCCTCCGTCAGTCGGAGTACGACGGGGGCGTGGAGTTCGCCGTCGGGCTGCGGCCCCTGTCGGAGGCTCCGGAGTGAGGGCCCGGGGACTCGGGTCCCGCGCCTGAGGGCCCCGGGTCCCGAGCCCCCGTACCCGGGATGTCCGCTACCGCGGGCTCCGTATCCGCAGGTCCCGCACCGGTGGGCCCCGTGCCCGGGGTCCGCGCCGACCGCAGCAGGGCGCCGAGCGCGGCGGCGCCTTCGAGCAGGGCCGCCGACCGGGCGTCGATGCTCGCGTCCCGGGCGGCCAGCGCGGCCATCACCTCGTCCCACCGGTGCGCGCGGCGCAGCTGCGGCATCAGGGCACGGAGCGGGGCGATGCGGTACCCGGCCATGCGCAGCTGGTGGACGATCCGCGCGTCCCTGGCGTCGGCGGGCGAGTACCTCCGCGTTCCCCCGGGGGAGGTCCTGCCGGGCACGACGAGCCCTTCCGCGTCCCAGTGCCGCAGCGTCGAGGGCCTCACTCCGAGCGCGGCGGCGAGTTCGGAGACGCCCATGGAGTCCGCCGGGCGGACGTCCCCGACCGGCTCCGCGGCGATCGCCTCCGCGGCCTGCCTGGCCAGCCCGAGTTCCCGGCGCTCGGCGTGGAGCCGGGCGTGCGCGGCGTCCAGGAGGGCGAGCAGGTCCGAGGCCGGGTACCCGTGCGCGGCGCGCACGATCCGCCCGGCCTCGACCGGGCCGGTCCCGGCGGCCAGGGACCGGTAGGCCAGGGCCGAGCACACGTGCGCCTCGGTGTAGACGCGGTAACCCGAGGCCGTGCGCGCCGCCGGGGGCAGCACACCGCCGCGTTCGAGGTTGCGCACCTGCTGGACGGAGTACCCGGAGCGCCGGGCCACGTCGACCGTGCGCATGGCGGTCGAGTTGCGACTTCCCACTCCCCCACCTCGCACTCTTCGGGGAAAGTCTCCACAACCACATGAATGTAACGCTGGAACACATGAGCATCGAAGAGATCACCGCGTTCCTGGAGGGCCTTGAGGGCGTACTGACCCTCAGGCCGCAGCCCGGCGACGGCTCGCCCGAACTCAGCTGGGGCGACACGTTCTTCTACTACGCGCCCGACGGCGTCGTCCCCACCGCGACCCAGCCCTTCGCGACCATCGTGACGAAGGACTACCCCGACGACCGGGCGTCGCGCCTGGACCGGCCCGGCGTCTTCCGCCTGAACGTCGCCGCCGGAAGGGAGGCCTTCGTCAGCTGGACGGGCCGCGAGCCGCGCGAGCCGGCCGACCCGGACGCGGACCCGAGCGCGGCGGACACGGTGGTGGCGCACCCCGTCTACGGCGGCCTGGGCTGGCTCGCCGTGGTGAACCCGGGGCCGCGGACCGGGGAGGCGGCCCGGGAGCTGCTCCGCACGGCCCACGGCCTCGCCCGTTCGCGCCGTGGGCGGCGCACCGGGGCGGCACCGGACTGACGGACGGCGCCGGGCCGACCGGCGGCACCGGGCCGACGGGCGGCTCCGAGGAGCGCCAAGTCCCCGTGGAACGCCGAGGACCGGCGGGGACCGGCATGACGCCGGTCCCCGCCGGTCCGTTGCTCAGGACACCGCCTACAGGCGGCAGGCGTAGATGTCGGTGACCAGGATGGCGCGGGCGCCGAGCTGCCACAGGTCGTCCATGATCCGCTGGGCGTCCTTGCTCGGCACCATCGAGCGGACCGCGACCCAGCCCTCCCGGTGCAGCGGGGAGACCGTCGGCCCCTCCATGCCCGGGGTGAGCGCGACCGCCGCCTCCAGGCGCTCGGCGTGCACGTCGTAGTCCATCATCACGTAGTCGCGGGCGACCAGGACGCCGCGCAGACGGCGCAGCAGCGTGTCGAACCTGGGGTTCTCGGGGGCCCCGGACGGACGGATGACCACCGCCTCGGAGACCAGGATCGGCTCGCCGAAGGTCTCCATGCCCGCCTGGCGCAGGGTGGTGCCGGTGGAGACCACGTCGGCGACGGCGTCGGCGACGCCGAGCTGGACGGAGCTCTCGACCGCGCCGTCCAGGTGGATGACGCGGGCGTCGACGCCCTGCTCGTCCAGGTAGGAGCGCAGGAGGCCGTCGAAGGACGTGGCGATGCGCTTGCCGTTGAGGTCGGACACCTTCATGCCGGCGCCTCCGGGCGCGGCGAAGCGGAAGGTGGAGCCGCCGAAGCCCAGCGGCAGGACCTCGTCCACGGCGGCGCCGGAGTCCAGCAGCATGTCGCGGCCGGTGATCCCGGCCTGGAGGATGCCCTCGCCGACGTAGACGGCGATGTCCTTGGGCCGCAGGAAGAAGAACTCGGTGTCGTTGTCGGGGTCGATCATGACCAGGTCGCGGCTGCTCTTGCGCTGCCGGTACCCGGCCTCGCGGAGCATCTCCACGGCGGGTTCGGAGAGCTGGCCCTTGTTGGGCACGGCGATCCTCAGCATGTCGGGCATGTTCACGGCTTTCTCGTGGCTGCGTGTACGGGGACGTGGCGTCGGTGGCCGGATGCGCACGGGCGGCGCGTCGGCCTACAGATGCTTGTAGACGTCCTCCAGACGCAGGCCACGGGCCAGCATCAGGACCTGGAGGTGGTAGAGGAGCTGCGAGATCTCTTCGGCTGCCTGGTCGTCCGACTCGTACTCGGCGGCCATCCAGACCTCCGCCGCCTCCTCGACGACCTTCTTGCCGATGGCATGGACGCCGGCGTCGAGCTGGGCGACGGTCCCGGAGCCCTCGGGGCGGGAACGCGCCTTCTCGGACAGCTCGGCGAACAGCTCTTCGAAGGTCTTCATGGTGTCTTTCCTCGACCGACAGATGCGCTACCAGCGTAGGCGGTCCGGCGCCCCGATGCCGCACCCTCGGGGGGATGTCTCATCATGTGGGCGGCGGCGTGCGCCACACCGCGCCGCGCCCCGCAGGTCGCGTCCCCGCGCGGGGCGGCCGTCGCGCCCGGTCCGCAGCGCCTTCGCCCGGTTCACCACACCCTGCGTGCGGCGGCGCGCACGATCGGCTTGGGGATGAAGCGCAGGAGCCCCGTGGCCGCCTTGTACTGGGCGCCGGCGACGACGCTGGAGCGCCCGGCCGCCCAGGCGGTGAGGGACTCGCGCACGACCTGCTCCTTGGGGACGAACGCGAACGCGGGCATCCCGCTCTCCTGGACGCCCCTGGTCATGTCGGTGCGCACGAACCCCGGCAGGACCGCGGTGACGTGCACGCCGTGCTCGGCGACCTCGGCGGCCACGCTCTCGCTCCACAGGGACACGAACTTCTTACCGGCCCCGTACACCGAGCCGCCGGGGTTGGCGGTGATCTCGCCCGCGACGGAGGAGAGGTTGATGACGCCGAGCCTGGTCCGGCGCGGCAGGCCCCCGCGGCGGGCGATCTGCACCGGCAGGACGGCGCGGGTCAGGTGCAGGACCGCGCGCACGTTGAGGTCGAGCATGGCGTCGATCTCCGAGGGCTCCTGCCTGACGAAGGGGCCGCCGTCGCCCCGCCCGGCGTTGTTGACGAGCAGGTCCACGGGGGCCTCGTCGCCGCTGCCGTCGGCGGACAGGCGTTTGACGACCAGCGAGAGGCCCTCGTCGGTGCCCAGGTCGGCGGGCAGGGGCTGGACGCCGACCCCGTAGCGTCCGCCGATCTCCTCGGCGAGGGCCTCCAGGAGCTCGCCCCGGCGGGCGACGAGGACGAGGGAGTAGCCGCGTTCGGCGAGCCTGCGGGCGTACTCCTCGCCGATCCCGGTGGAGGCTCCGGTGACCAGCGCGGTCCGTGGGTGGGCGGGGGTCTCGGAGGTGCTGGCCGGTTCGCTCATCCCCCCAGGGTAGGCCGTCACCGGTCGCGGGGACAGCGGCCTCGGCGGACACCGGACCGGCGTGCGCGTACGGCGGCGCCCCGGCCCGCGCGGCGTCGGAGTTCCCCTTTGCGCGGTGGGTATGGACACACACGGTTTCACCTGGGTTTTCCCAGAACGCGGCCGCGCCGACTCCCTTCGGGGAGGGGTGAGGCGTTAGCGTGCGTGTATGTCCGAGACCCACAGTCCTGCCGGACCCCTTTCCTCCCTGAGGTTGGACGAGCGCCTGCGTGACACCCGACTGTTCTTCAGCCAGGCGCTGCGCACCTTCCACGCCACCGGTTCCATCCTCCCCAGCAGCGGTGCGCTGGCGCGTGCGATGGCCGAGTACGTCCGGCGCCGACCAGAACCCGACCGCCCGCTGCGCATCCTGGAGGCCGGAGCCGGAACCGGCGCGATCAGCCGCGGGATCGCCGCCTCGATGCAGCCGGGGGACACCCTGGACCTGGTGGAGGCCAACCCCGAGTTCGCCGCCCACGTGGAGGGACTGCTCAAGACCGACCCGGTCATGTCGCGGGTGGCCGACGGCTCCCGCGTGCACGCCAAACTCGTCAACGACATGGGCACCGACCGGTCCTACGACGTGATCGTGTCGGGCCTGCCGTTCGCGAACTTCACCGCCGACGCCGTCCGGGAGATCCTGGACTACTACTTCGAGGTGCTCGAACCGGGCGGCACCATGTCCTTCTACGGGTACCTGTACACCAAGGAGGTCAAGGCGGTCATCGCCCGCCGCGAGGACTACCTGCGCCAGGCCCGCACGAGCTGGCTCGTCCAGGAGTGGATCGACCGCTACGGCATCGGCTCCGAGAAGGTGTTCGCCAACGTCCCGCCCGCGTGGGTGCACCACCTGCGCAAGCCGGGGAAGGGCTGAGCCCCCTCCCCTCACAGCCACATGGAAGGGCCCGCCACACACGTGGCGGGCCCTCGCGTTTCCCGGGACGGACGCGGCCCTCAGGCCAGCGCGGTCCGGATGAGGCTGTCCAGCAGCTCGGGGTACTCCAGGCCCGTAGCCCGCCAGATCTGGGGGTACTGCGAGTGCGCGGTGAACCCGGGCAGGGTGTTGACCTCGTTGACGACGGGTTCGGTGCCCCCGCGCAGGAAGAAGTCCACGCGCAGCAGGCCGGAGCAGCCGACCGCCTCGAACACGCCCAGGGCGAGGTCGCTCAGCTGCGTCTGGATCCCGACCGGCAGGTCGGCGGGGATGTCGAAGACCGCGTCGCCCCCGTACTTGGTGTCGTAGTCGAAGAAGCGTTCCGTGTCCGCGACCCGGATCTCCAGCGGCGGCCCGACCTTGAGCGCGCCGTCGGGCAGCTCCAGGACGGCCAGGTCGACCTCGCGTCCGACGACCGCCTCCTCCACCAGGACCTTGGTGTCGAACTCGCGCGCGGTCTTGACGGCGGCCTCCAGCTCCGACCAGTCGCCGACCCGCGTCACCCCCAGGCTGGAACCGCTGCGCGCGGGCTTGACGAACACGGGCAGCCCCAGCTCGGCGCGCTCCTGCGGCGAGACCTCGTCGTCCGGTCCGCGCAGCACCACGTCCCGCGCGACCGGCAGCCCCGCCGCGCGCAGCAGCGTCTTGGTGGTCGCCTTGTCCATACCGGTGGCGCTGGCGAGCACGCCGTTGCCCACGTAGGGCACTCCCAGGAGTTCGAGCATCCCCTGGATCGTGCCGTCCTCGCCGTAGGGGCCGTGGATGACGGGGAAGACCACGTCCGCCTCGCCCAACGCGAGGATCGCCTCGCCCAGGCCGTCACCCGGGCGCCGCTCCCTCTCGCCGCCGGGCTCGGGGGTCAGGGCCGTCAGGCGCTCCGCGTCCAGCGCGGCGGGGTCGTCGGTGTCGGTGCCCACCACCCACGCCCCGGCGCGCGTGATCCGCACCGGGACGACCTCGTACCGGTCGCGGTCCAGGTGGGTGAGGACCGACATCGCCGACGCGCACGAGACGTCGTACTCCCCGTTGCGTCCACCGAAGACGACGGCGACGCGTGTCCTTGCCTCAGGCACTCGATCTCTCCTTGCTCGGTTCGCGCGGCACGGGCCGCGCCAGGTCCTGGTGGAGGCGGGGCACGCGCGCACCCACGCCGGTGAGAATCTCGTGGGGGATGGTTCCGGCCCAGTCGGCCCACTCCTCGACGGTGGGCTCGCCGCGGTCGCCGGGGCCGAACACGACCACCTCGTCGCCCTCGCGCACGTCCATGCCGCCGACGTCGACCACGAACTGGTCCATGGCGATGCGTCCGGCCACGGGGCACCGCCGTCCGGCGATCCACACGTAGGCCCGGTCCCCCGCCGCACGGGGCACACCGTCGGCGTAGCCGAGCGGGACGAGGGCGAGCAGGCTCTCGCGTGGGGTGGTGTAGGCGTGGTGGTAGCTGACGCCCGTCCCCGCGGGGACCCGGCGGACCATGGCCACCCGGGCGCGCAGGGTCATGGCCAGGCGCAGGCCGAAGCGCCTGCCCTCGACGGGCTCCACTCCGTAGAGGCCGACGCCCGCCCGGACCAGGTCGAAGTGCGTGGCGGGCTCGTTGAGGATCGCGGCCGTGTTGGCCAGGTGCCGCAGCGACGGGTCGAGCCCGGCCGCGCGCGCCTGGGAGAGCGCCCCCTCGAAGGCGGTGACCTGCTGCGCGGTGGTCGCCGCGCCGGGCAGGTCGGCGGAGGCCAGGTGTGACCAGACACCGCGCACCCGGACCAGGCCGTCCAGTTCCAGTACGCGGGCCAGACCGACCAGTCCGGGCCAGGCGTCCGGCGGCGCGCCGTTGCGGCTCAGCCCGGTGTCGGCCTTGAGGTGGACGTGCGCGACACGGCCCGTGCGCACGGCGGCGTCGGCCACGGCGCGCAGGTGGCCGACCGAGGGGACGGACAGGTCCACGTCGGCGGCGACGGCGGAGTCGAAGTCCTGGTCCGCACGGTGCAGCCAGCACAGCACGGGGGCGCGCAGCCCGGAGCGGCGCAGGGCGAGCGCCTCCTCCAGGGAGGTCACGCCCAGCCAGGTCGCTCCGGCCTCCAGGGAGGCGCGGGCGACCTCCACGGCCCCGTGGCCGAAGCCGTTCGCCTTGACGACGGCAAGAATTTCGGAATTGGTCCGCTTTGCCATGAACCGTACATTGTGGGCGATCGCGCTTATATCAACGAGGGCCTCACCCAGGGGCGAGGCCGGGTGGCCGGGGAGGTGGAGCGAGTGCTCCCCGGGGTCGGTCGACGGCATGACCAAGAAGTAGACACGACGCGCTGTGAACAGAGTGTGAGCGCCCCCCTCGCCACGTCCTACGGAAACGCCCGCCGCGCGCGGAGGGAGAAGGAAGAGCGTATGAGGGTCTTGGTCGTGGACCACGGAGAGGACCCCGCACAGCCGACCGCCTCATGGCTGCGGGAGGCCGGTTTCGCCGTGGACACCGCTCCCGACGGGGAGACGGCGCTGTACAAGCTCGCCGTCAACGAGTACGGGGTCATGCTGCTCGAACGGGCTCTGCCGGGGCTGAGCGGGAACGAGGTGTGCCGCGTGGCCACCGCCCTGCACGGTCAGGTGCGGGTGCTCATGGTGAGTTCTCCCACCAGCCCGAAGGAGCGGCTCGCCGGTTTCGAGCTGGGCGCGGACGACTACCTCATCAGGCCCCTCGACCGCGAGGAGATGATCGCCCGGGTCCGCGCCCTGGCCAGGAGGCCCGGCCTGGCCGAACCGCCGGTTCTGGAGCGCTCGGGCCTGCGGCTCAACTCCACCCGCTACGAGGCCTTCCGCGACGGCAGGCCGCTGCACCTGTCGCCCAAGCAGTTCGGGGTGCTGGAGGAGCTGCTGCGCGCCGACGGCGCCCCGGTGTCGGCGGAGGCGCTGCTGGAGAGGGTGTGGGACGAGAACATCGACCCGTTCACCACGATCGTGCGCGTGACCATCCGCTCCCTGCGGCGCAAGCTGGGCACCCCGAACCCCATCCAGACCGTGCCCCGCGTGGGTTACCGGCTGCCGTGACCCGGGTGCCGGGCGGAACGGGGACCGCCGGACCGGGGCGGTGACCGGGGCCCGCCGCCGAGCGCCGACGTGTCCCATCGCACGTCCCGCGCCGGGGGAGCGCACCCGCCCCCTCCACCACCCGGATCCTCGGCAACGGTGGGTGGTCACGGGCTCGCCCGGGACGGGATCCGCGACCTTCGCCCCGTTTTGCGACTGATTCGTGACCTGCATCACTGGAATCTGAGGTCGCAGGGACCTGTGGGACGCAGGTAGTCTCGCGTTGACTTCTTGCGGACCGGATCTTTGCGTTCGGCACCACCTCTCGCCCACGCACACGTGAAGAGCTCCTGAGGATCCCTCTGACGTCCCCGGAAGTCCCATCCCGCGCCACAAGCCCTGGGCCCACTCTTGTGCACACCCATATCAGAGTGAACCAGCAGCATGCGCGCGGAGTCCTACAGATCATCCGATTCCCCAGGTCAACGCGGACCAACGGAGGAGGCAGCGTGACGGTCACCCAAGCGGTCGAAGCGGTTCCGGGCATGCCGGGGGACACCGCTCCCGCGCTCATGCCCGTGGACGTCCGGCAACGCGTCTCCGCCCTCGCCAGAACCTCACGGCTCCTGGTGGCCTGCGACTACGACGGCGCCCTCTCCACGGTCGACCCTGCCGACCGGCGTCCGCTGCCCGAGGCCCTGCGCGCGCTGCGCGACCTGGCCGACCTGCCGGGCACCGTGTGCGCGGTCATCTCCGGCCGCCCCCTGCGCGACCTGGCCGCGCTCTCGCGCCTGCCCGCCGAGGTGCGCCTCGTGGGCGCCCACGGCACCGAGTTCGACACCGACGTGACCGTCGACCCCGACCACCGCAACGCCGACTCGCCCTCGGACAAGGCGGCCGCCCTGGAGCTGCTGCGCGACCAGGTCGAGGCCACCGCCATCCTCTACATCGGCGGCGGCGAGGGCGAGGAGCCCGTCTTCATGCGGCTGACCGGCGCCGACGCGGGCGTGCGGGTCGGCGAGGGGCCCACCGTGGCCTCCCACCGCGTGGCCGACACCCCGACCGCCGCGGCCCTGCTGTCCGCGCTGGCAGCCGAGCGCCGCTTCTGGGTCTTCGGCGAGCGCCCCACGCCCATCGAGCGCATGTCGATGCTCTCCAACCAGGGCTCCGTGGCCCTGGTCGGCCCGGACGCGCGCCTGCTGTGGTTCTGCCACCCCGAGCCCGACTCGAACGCCGTGTTCGCCGAGGTCCTGGGCGGCCGCCAGGCGGGCGTGTTCGCCGTCGCCCCCGCCCACGGAGGCCGTCCGCTGGGCCAGCGCTACCTGCCCGGCACCATGACCGTGCGCACCCGCTGGTCGCGCATGGACGTCACCGACTACCTCGCCCACGGCACCCCCCAGGGGCGCACCGACCTGATCCGGGTGATCAGCGGCGTCACCCCGGCCACGGTGGAGTTCGCCCCCCGTCCCGACTTCGGCCGCGCGCCGGTGCGCATCACGCCGCAGGAGAACGGCCTGCTGGTCGAGGGCGCCGACTTCCCGATGGCCCTGTACTCGCCCGGCGTGGAGTGGGAGATCGACCACGACGGCGTCTCCGACCTCGCCCGCGCGGTCGTCCACCCGCGCTCGGAGCAGCCCGTGGTGCTGGAGCTGCGCTGCGGCACCGACTCCCTCGTGCACGGCACGCTGCCCGAGTCCGAGCGTCAGCGGACCTCCGGCGAACACTGGTCGCGCTGGCTCGACGGGCTCACCCTGCCCGACACCGCCCAGCAGCTGGCGGCGCGCTCCGCGCTCACCCTGCGCGGGCTGTGCACCCCCTCCGGGGGCGTGATGGCCGCCGCGACCACGTCGCTGCCCGAGGAGATCGGCGGCGTACGCAACTGGGACTACCGGTACTGCTGGCTGCGCGACGGCGCCCTGACCGTGCAGTCGCTGGTCTCCCTGGGCTCGACCGCCGAGGCCGAGGAGTTCCTGGACTGGGTGCACCGGGTCGTGGACTCGCTGCCCGGCCCGGAGATGCTGCGCCCGCTGTACTCGCTGCGGGGCACGAACCTGGGCCCGGAGGAGGTCATCGAGTCGCTGTCCGGGTACGCGGGCTCGCGGCCGGTGCGGATCGGCAACCTGGCCGACCACCAGGTGCAGCTGGACGTGTTCGGCCCCGTCGTGGAGCTGATCGAGAAGCTGTCCTCGGTGCGCGGCACCCTGGCCGACCGCGACTGGGACCTGGTGCGGTCGATGGCCGAGGCGGTCGCCCGCCGCTGGCACGAGCCCGACCACGGCATCTGGGAGGAGCGCGACGAGCCCCGCCAGCGCGTCTACTCCAAGGTGATGTGCTGGGTGACCCTGGACCGCGCCGTCTCCCTGGCCCGTGCCTACGGCCGCGAGGTGGACCCGTCCTGGCCGGACCTGCGCGACGGCATCGCCGCCGAGGTGCTGGACAAGGGCTGGAACGAGGAGGCGCAGGCCTTCACCACCGCCTACGACGGCACCGACCTGGACGCCGCGTCCCTGCACATCGGCCTGTCCGGGCTGATCGACCCGGCCGACGAGCGCTTCCAGGCCACCGTGACCGCCGTGGAGGCGGAGCTGCGCAGCGGCCCGACCGTGTACCGGTACCACCGCGACGACGGCCTGCCGGGCGGCGAGGGCGGCTTCCACCTGTGCACCGCGTGGCTGATCGAGGCGTACCTGCTGACCGGCCGCCGCGCGGAGGCGGACGAGCTGTTCAAGCACCTGGTGGACTGCGCCGGACCGACCGGGCTCATCCCGGAGGAGTTCGACCCGGTCACCGAGCGGGCGCTGGGCAACCACCCGCAGGCGTACTCGCACCTGGGCCTGATCCGCTGCGCCCAGCTGCTCGACCGCCTCTGAAGGACCCCAAGGGGCGTCCGCGGCGCGCTCCCCGGCCCGTGAGGGCCGTGGGAGCGGGTCCGCGGACGCCCCTTCGCCATGGGGAGGGACCCGCGGTGTCGGGCGGGGCCGCTCAGTGACCGGTGGGACCCGTCTGGCCGGGGTGGCCACCGGGGCCGGGCTGGTTCGGGTACCCGCCGGGGCCGGGGTGGCCCGGCTGCCCCCCGTAGCCCGGCTGGCCCGGGTGACCGGGGTGGCCCGGCTGTCCGCCGTTGTCGAGGTGTCCGCCGTGACCCGGGTGGCCCGGGTGACCGCCCCGGCCGGGGTATCCGCCCGGCAGGGGCCGGTACCCGGGGTCGGTCACGCGGAACCACTCCTGGGCGCTCTCGGTGCGGACGAGGATCACGATGACGACCATCAGGATCACGCCCACGGCCGGGTTGGAGGCGTCGCTGAGCAGGTTGAGGAGCGCGCTGGCGAGCCCCAGGCCCACGACCACGAGCACGAGTGTGCGCGCTCTGGCCCCGCCCTTCTTCAGGGCGATCACGACGTAGGCCTCGAAGGCCGTGAGGGCGAGGCCGTAGACCAGGATGGCCGCGAGTCCGCCCACGCCCATGCCCATCTCCGCCTCGACCTGCGCGCTGGGCAGGTCGACGAGGGCGACGAGGCCGACCAGGGCCAGGGAGTAGAGGACGACGGCGAGCACGATCCTGATGACGAGGATGACGCGGACCGCCTTGAGCGTGCCGGGCATCGGGGGTGCGGGGGTGTGGGGGTTCACGGGGGAGACGCCTTCCCGGTCGGGGTCGTGAGCGGGACGAAGGATGTTTCGGGTCTACGACTTCCGCGGGGCGGGAACGGTTCCCTCCCGGGCGGAACCCGTGCCCGCAGGGCGGGCGGCTCCCAGGGGACGGGAGCCGCCCGTGACACCGGGGGGCGGTGTTGAGGGTGATGTCTTCCCTTCGTCAGGCGTCCTAACCATCCGCCGGTTCGGGCACGGGCGAGCCCGTCCGCCGCCGACGCGGGCCTCACCGGAAGCGCGGGCCCTCCTCCAGGCGCTCGCGCACGCCCGGCCACTCGTTGCGCAGCACCGAGTAGTACACGGCGTCCCGGCGGCGCCCGCCCGGCATGACGTTGTAGCTGCGCAGGACACCCTCCTCCGTGGCGCCGATGGAGCGCAGACCGCGCCGGGCCCGCTCGTTGAGCACGTCGGTCTTGAACTCGACCCGCTCGGCGCCCATCTCCTCGAAGGCGTGCCGCAGCAGCAGGTACTTGGACCAGTGGTTGACTCCCCGGCCCCGGAAGTCGCGCCCCAGCCAGGAGCTGCCGATCTCCAGCCGCAGGTCGGGCTCGGACATGTGCCCGTAGCTCATGCTGCCCGCGATGCGCCCGCTCGCCTTGTCGGTGACGGTGAACGTGGAGCGCTCTCCGCCGTCGCTGGCGGCCAGGTAGGAGTAGAAGAACCGGACGAAGCTCGCCTCGTCGTCCACACGGGCCACGAAGTGCGTCCAGATGTCGGAGTCCATGGCCTGTTCACGCCACCCCTCGCGATCCGTCTCCACCAGGGGGGTGAGCAGCACGTGCTCGTTCTCCAACCGGACACGCGACTGCTCGGACCACGACATGGGCACTCCTCCGGTGTACGGCGTTATGTCCGTTGCGGATTGTAGTGTCGCCCCTCGGGCCGCCCGTCGAGTGGGGTACCCCACACAGCCGACGCCCCGCCCGCCGTCCGGGGACGCACTGGGCCGCCCCGCGCGCGACGCCCGCCTGTCGGACCCGACCGGTAGTGTGCCCCCACCGACCGGCAATCCTGGAGGAACCGAGCGATGGCCGCCACCGACACCGTCCTCTCCCGGCGTGCGCTGGGCCGCGCCACCCTCGCCCGCCAGTTCCTCCTGCGGCGCGTGGACCGGCCGGTGACCGAGGTCGTCTCCCACCTGGTCGGCCTCCAGGCGCAGACCACGCACACCTGGTACGTCGGACTCCAGAACCGGATCGAGGACCCCTCCCCCGAGGATGTCGGCCGCCAGCTCACCGACGGCGAACTCGTCCGCGCCACCCTCATGCGCGGCACCCTGCACCTGGTCACCCCCGAGGACTTCCGCGCGCTGCGCCCCACGGTCCAGCCCGTCATCGCCCGCGGCCTGGCGCACAGCGGCCACGGGAAGGCCCTCGCCGGGACCGACCTGGACGCCGTGGCGGACGCCGGGCGCGCCCTGCTGGTGAAGGAGCCGCTGACCCCCGGCGAGCTGGGCGCACGCCTGGCCGAGCGGTGGCCCGGGGTTCCCGGCGACGACCTGTCCTACGCGGCGCGCTCCCTGCTGCCCGTCGTCCAGATACCCCCGCGCGGGGTGTGGGGCTCCTCCGGACCGCCCGCGTTCGCGCCCGCCGACACCTGGACCGGGCTGGCCATGGACGCCGAGCCCGATCCGGAGGCGCTCGTGCTGCGCTACCTGGCCGCGTTCGGACCGGCCACCGTGAAGGACGTGCAGGCCTGGTCGGGGCTGACCCGGCTGCGCGCGGTGGTCGACCGCCTGCGCGAGCGCCTCGTGGTCCTGCGCGGCGAGGACGGCGCCGAGCTGTTCGACCTCCCCGACGCCCCGCGCCCCGGCCCGGACGTCCCGGCGCCGGTCCGCTTCCTCTACGACTTCGACAACGTGCTGCGCGGCCACGCCGACCGCGGCCGGATACTCTCCGGCGAGGACCTGAAGCGGCTCGCCTCCCGCAACGGGATGCCGCCCGCGACGGTGCTCGTGGACGGCGAGGTGCGCGGCTCCTGGAAGGTGGTCCGCGCCGGGGGGACGGCGGCCGTGGAGGTGACGCCGTTCCGGCCGATCGGGGCCGCCGACCGCGAGGAGGCGGAGGCCGAGGGGCTGCGGCTGCTGGCCTTCCTGGCACCGGAGCGCGACGCGCACGAGGTCCGGTTCGCGTCGCCCGCCTGACCGCCGCACGTCCCGGTGGACGCGGGCGGGTCCTCTCCGGCGGGATCCTTTCGGTGTCCGACATCGGCGCATGTGACCGGACCACGGACACTACGTGTGGGTATGGAAGGATTCACAGGTGACCGATGAGTTCCGTGCCGCGTTCCAACGCGTGCTCGACACCGCAGCCAGCCAGGCACCCGCGTTTCCGGCGGCCGTGCACGACGTGTTCCGGCTGTCCTCCCAGGTGCCCGTCGAAGAACTCGCCATCGCCATGGAGGCGCTGGCCCCGGTTCTGGGCGACAGTGAACCCGTCGCCGGGATCGCGGCCGACCTCGCCGTCCTGGCCGGCGCCCTCGTGGAGGCCGGAGCGCCCGCGGGACAGGTGGGGCTGGAGGTGCTGCGCCAGCTGGGAAGTTACGGTCAGGCCGCAGTGGCCTTCATGCACGCGTGGGACAAGACCGGCGGCGGACAGCTGCCCGCGCCCAACGACGTGTCGGCGGCCGACGAGCAGCGCGTCGAGGAGGTCCTCGGGGAGAACGCCCCGTTGGCCACCGTGGGCTGGTGGACGTCCCTGCGCTACGGGCTGGCCGCCAAGGCCATGCTGGGCGACCCCGGGGTACGGGCGGCCGTGCGCGCCGACTCCAGCGCCCTGGAGGGGCTGACCCAGATCGTGCACGCGCTGTCCACGCAGCTCAGCGAGTTCGTCGAGGTGAACGAACTTCTGCGGATGGCGGAGGCGAGCACGCTCCTGGTGCTGGACCGGACCTCGCGCCGGGGCTTCCAGGTGCGCTTCGACGGGATCGGCGACAACTTCCAGCTGCACACGCTGCTCGCGGACGCGCTGATCGGCAAGGAGGGGCGGCTGGTGCCCGGCACCCGGCCCGACCCCCGATGGACCGCCGCCTGCCTGGACGCGCCGGTGGACCCGCTGGCGGACGTGGTGCGCGGCGAGTGGGACCTGGTCGGCGGCGACGGCACGTGGGTGGGCAACGAGGCCCTTCCCGGGGACATCCCGCTGGTCGACGGCACGCGGGTGCTGGTGCTGGAGCCGCAGTCGCTCAGCCACTCCTGGCGTGCGGGGCGCAGGCACCCGCACATCCCGGGGTCGCTGGAGGTGCTGGAGGAGCTGCGCCACGAGGACGCGGCCGCGTGGTGGACGCGGATCCACATGGCCGGTTCGGTGCGCCATCCGATGGCGCCGCCGATCGAGCACGACGAGACCGGGACCCACCGGACGCAGGCGCCCCGCCACTTCGGTGTGGCCGCGCACTTCGCCGAGGTGGACTCGGGTCCGATGTCGGCCTCCTTCCGGTCGCTGGAACCGGAGGCCGACGACGACCCGCTTCCCGGGGAGACCGGCGCCGCGGCCGCGGAACCGCAGTCCCCGCCGGATCCGTGGGAGACCCCGTCGCAGGACCGGGACGGGTCCCCGGGGACCGAAGCGCCCGAACCGCACCCGTGGGCCGCCGACCCGCTGCCCTCCCGCACGCGTGCGGAGCCGCCGGAGGCCCCCCTGGCCGGGGACCCGCTTTCGGACCCCTTCTCGGACCCGCTCTCGGGTCCGCGGGAGCCCTGGCGGTCCGGAGGAGCGGTGGAGGAACCGGACTCCTGGGGCACGGCGGAGCCGATGAGCGAGTGGCGCAGTCCCGAGCCGCTGGGCTTCCGGACCCCCACGGAGGCCGACGAGAGCACGGACCGGGCCCGGCCCTGGCCCCTGGCCGCTTCGGAGAACTCCTGGAGCGGCGCGGAGCCGATCAGCGAGTGGCGCAGCCCCGAGCCGCTGGACTCCCGGCCCCCCGCGGAACCCGAGGAGCACATGGGGCAGGCGGGCCGGACGGGCCCGGACCGGTCCTGGAACCCCGCGGCCCCGGAGGACCCGTTGGGCGCCTGGGGGCAGCCGGAGGCTCCGGAGAGCCGGGCGGCGGGCCCGGCCCGCCCCCTGGACGCGACGGATCCGGCGGAGGCGGAGGACACGGCGGACTCCGGGGGCCACGGCGACGACAAACGCCCCGGCGCCCGTCTGCTGCCGCCCATGCCGCCGGGCGTCTCGGACAGCTGGGCGTGGGCTCCGGGCTGGAAGTGGCCCGCGCCTCCCGGTTCGTCCGACTGAGCACGGCCCGCGGCGCCCGGCCGGGAAGGGCGTTTCCGGCCGCGGACCGGGTGACGGTCACGGGTCCGGGGTACGTGCTCGGGACCGCCGACCCGGGCCCCGTGCCGGTACCGCCGTATGACAGGTGTCATGCCGCGACACAGGCGGCTCTCACACCGACCCGGTGACTCCTGCGTCTGGGGGCGGGCCTCCCCGGTCGGCCAAGCTTGGGGGTATGACGACGTTGAACAGCGACCGCCCCGGCACCGACGCCGAGTCCGGAGCCGGAACGGGTTCCGGGCCCGGGTCCGAGGCCGGAACCGGATCCGCGTCCGGGACCGCGCCCGCCGGTGAGGACTCCCCGCGCGCGGACGGCGCACCCATGTCCGCGGAGGAGCGCAAGGCCGCCGAGAGGGAGGCGAAGAAGGAGGAGGCCCGGGCCGCCCTGCGCGCGATCAAGCCCTGGGAGGGCAGGGCGACCCGGCAGGACAAGGCGCTGATGGCCGCCTTCGTCGGCGTTCCCCTCTTCTTCATGGCGCTGACGCCGGTCAAGCCCTTCCTGATCGCCCACCACCCGGTCCTGCTGGAGTTCGTCACCGGCAGCAACGCGGCGGTCGGCGCGGCCGCGGCGTTCGCGCGGATCGGGGAGATCCCCCTGTGGCTGGTCGTGGTCGCGGGAGTCGTCGGCAAGGTGAAGATCGACTGGCTGTTCTGGTGGGTCGGCAGGCGCTGGGGCCGCGGTTTCGTCAACCTCATCGCGCCGGGTGACAGGGCGCAGCGCTTCGCCGACCGGGCACAGGACATGAACCCCTGGATCATGCCGGTCGCACTCATCCTCAGCTACCTGCCGGGCGTTCCCACCGTGTTCGTCCTCGTCATCGCGGGCTGGACCGGGATGCGCCTGGTGCCCTTCCTCCTGCTGGACGCCCTCGGGGCACTGGTCCTCACCGCGTCCGTGGCCTCGGTCGGCTACGCGGCGGGCCAGACCGGGGTCGACATCGTCCTGCTGGTCGACAGGTACGCCCTCTGGTTCACCCTGGCCATCGTCGTCGTCATGGCCTTCGTCCCCGTGTTCAAGCAGAACCGCGCGCAGAAGAGGGCCAAGGCCGCCGAGGAGGCCGCGACCGCAGACGGGGCCGGGGCGGCAGAGGAAGCAGGGACCGCGGAGGAAGCCGAGGCCGTAGAGAGGGCCGGGGCGGTGCGGGGCGACGAGAGGGCGCGGGACCCGCGGGACTGACACCGCGGGACCGGCACCGCGGACCGGGGCCTCCCGCCGCCGAACGCGCGCGACCCGCTGCGACCAGGCGCTTCCACGGAAAGTACCGTGAAGGAAGCGGCTGGTCACCCACGCGCCGGGGGCACCCGACTAGGCTGGCGTTCGGCAATCCGACAACCCGGGCAAGCCGACTGCGCTGGGTGCGTCACAAACACACTCAAGGAGATCCCGTCATGGGACAGCGACACTTCGATCTGGTGGTTCTCGGCGCGGGCCCCGGCGGCTACGTGACCGCCATCCGCGCCGCCCAGCTCGGACTGAAGACCGCCGTCATCGAGGAGAAGTACTGGGGCGGGGTCTGCCTCAACGTGGGCTGCATCCCCTCCAAGGCGCTGCTGCGCAACGCCGAACTCGCCCACCTGTTCCAGAACGAGGCCGACTTCTTCGGCATCAAGGTCGACGGCAAGGTGGAGTTCGACTTCGGCAAGGCGCACAGCCGCAGCCGCGAGGTGGCGGACGGCCGGGTCAAGGGCGTCCACTACCTGATGAAGAAGAACAAGATCACCGAGCTGAACGGCCGGGGCACCTTCACCGACGACCACACCGTCGAGGTCAGCGGTGAGGACGGCGCCACCGAGACCGTCACCTTCGACCACGCGGTGATCGCGGCGGGCTCCTCCACCAAGCTGCTGCCCGGTACCGAGCTGTCCGAGCGGGTCGTCACCTACGAGGAGCAGATCCTCACCGACACCCTGCCGGAGAGCATCGTCATCGCCGGCGCGGGCGCCATCGGCGTCGAGTTCGCCTACGTCCTGGCCAACTACGGCGTGGACGTGACGATCGTGGAGTTCCTCGACCGCCTCGTGCCCACCGAGGACGAGGAGGTCTCCAAGGAGCTGGGCCGCGCCTACAAGAAGCTGGGCGTCAAGGTGATGACCTCCACCCGCGTGGAGTCGGTCGAGGACACCGGCGAGGGCGTGCGCGTCACCGTCAGCGGCGGCGGCAAGGAGCAGACCCTGGAGGCCGACAAGCTCCTCCAGGCCATCGGCTTCGCCCCCAACGTGGAGGGCTACGGCCTGGAGAAGACCGGCGTCGAGCTGACCGACCGGGGCGCGATCGGCATCGACTCCCGGGGGCGCACCAACGTCCCGCACATCTTCGCGATCGGCGACGTCACCGCCAAGCTGATGCTGGCCCACACCGCCGAGGCCATGGGCATCGTCGCCGCGGAGACCATCGCGGGCGCCGAGACCCAGGAGATCGACTACCGGTTCATCCCGCGCGCCACCTACTGCCAGCCGCAGATCGCCAGCTTCGGCTACAGCGAGAAGGAGGCGCGGGAGGCGGGCTTCGACGTCCAGGTCGCCAAGTTCCCGTTCATGGCCAACGGCAAGGCCCACGGCCTCGGGGACACGCGCGGTTTCGTCAAGATCCTCTCCGACGGCAAGTACGGGGAGTTCCTCGGCGCGCACATGATCGGCCCGGACGTGACCGAGCTGCTGCCCGAGCTGACCCTGGCCCAGCAGTGGGACCTGACCGTGCACGAGGTGGCGCGCAACATCCACGCGCACCCCACGCTCAGCGAGGCGGTCAAGGAGGCCGTGCACGGCCTGGCCGGTCACATGATCAACATGTGACGCACCGGCGCCCTCGGCCCCGCCGCCCCGGGAGGGCGGCGGGGCCGCGCCGTACCCGTGGGGGCGCCGCCCGTCGGAGGCGGGCCGCGACCCCTGCCACGGGCGCTCCGCGGACTTGCTAAGTTTCGTGTGTCCCCGCCGGATCCCCACCCCGAACTCCGGCGCTCCCCCGACCGAAAGCCATCCATGCGCCTGATCCCGTCCACTCCCCTGTCGTGCCTGGGCACGGCCGCCGCCGTCGCCGTCGTCGGCGGGTTCGCCCTCGTCGGCTTCGGCGTGATCGACCTCGACGAGTTCGAGATGGACCTGTCCTTCGGAGACGGCGTGGACCTGCCCTTCGGGGACGGTGATGAGGCGCCGGAGCAGGAGGCCGGGGCCTCGCCCGGCCCCGAGGAGGAGCAGCCGGAGCAGGCCGCGCCGGAGTACGGGCTGCCCGAGTCGTGCGCGGCCGCCGGCGCCGCGGAGGTGGTCGGCGAGCTGGCCCCGGGGCAGGTGCTCACCGAGGAGGTCGGTGAGGTGGAGGGCGTCGACGGCGCCGAGCAGGTCGTGTGCTCGTTCAGCGACGGGAGCACCGGACCCGGCGCCTCCTCGTTCACGCTGGTGTTCACCCTCAACGCCGACCCGAGCACCAACCCGGACGTGGTGCGGGTGCCCGGGGAGCAGGAGCAGATGAACTGGGAGGTGGACATCGACGTGGACGTGGACACCTACCACACCGAGGAGTCCGACTCCCTGGGCGGCGACCTGGAGTACGTGGGCACCGTGGACGGCTCCAGCCGCCACCTGTACCTGGCGCTGCCCGACGAGCTGTACGTCACCGCCATCGCCTACGGCGAGGAGGTGCCGCGCGAGGACCTGGAGCGGGTGGTCTTGCTGGCCGCCGAGCGCATCCGGGGCTGACCCGCGACGCGAACGACCGAGGGGGCCGCCGGTGGGCGGCCCCCTCGCGTGTCCGGGCGCTCCCCGCGCCCCGGGCCCCGTTCCCCGGGCACGGGGCCCGGGGCGGCTCCCCTGGGCTGTCGGCCCTACGTCGACGTCCCCGTTCCTCGGACGCCTCCTCCGGGCCTCCAGAACCCCGCCGGACGCCTCGTCGACCCCCAGCGGCACGGGAGGGCATTCGGAAAACGGACCCTAGTACTCCACGGGGATCTCCTCGAACTCACCGAACGGGCCCGCCCGCAGGGTCAGCTCCTCCACGTCCACCGGCGGCGCGGGGAAGACCGCGACCAGGCTGTAGGTGTTGTCGGGCTGGAGCATGTGGACCTCCTCGGCGAAGCTGCTGTAGCGCCCCTCGCCGAAGTCCATCTGGGCCACGTAGCGCACCAGGCCGCTCTCCGGCTCCAGCAGCTGGAAGCCGCCGAGCGTGCCCTTGTTGAACTGCTCGGGGCCGCCCGCCTGGACGGCCTCCTGCCCGCCCATGTCGGGCATGGTCGGCTCGTCGGTGGTGTTGGTCAGCGCCACGGTGCCGATGACGTACGCGCCGTCGCGGCGCAGCGGGTAGACCTCCAGGCGCACCCCGTCCAGCTCGCCCTCGGCCACCACGGATCCTGGGTCGTCGTCGTAGGGCGCGGGCCAGGTGACGTTGCGCTGGGCCGCGCCCAGGGCGTCGTCGTCGTACTCCTCTTCCTCCGTGGCCTCCACGGTGGTGTCGAAGACGTAGGAGAACTCCACCCGCCGGTTGCGCGCCCGCGCCTCGTCGTCGTCGGGGCCGCCCTCGCGGGCGATCGGCTCGTGCTCGCCGCGGCCCTCCACCTCAAGGGTGTAGTCGGTGCCCAGCTCCTCGGCGAGCAGGTCACGCACGCTCTCGGCCCTCTGCACCGACAGGTTGTCGTTGTAGGCGTCGTCGCCGATGCTGTCGGTGTGGCCGATGACGGTGATGACGGGCTCGTCGGGATCGACGTTGCGGGCCAGGCTGGTGGCCGCGCGCCGCACCACGTCCTCGGCCTCGGAGGTCAGGTCCGAGCGGTCGAACTCGAACATGACGTCGGAGTGCAGGGAGATGATCTCCCGGTCGCCGTCGCGGGTGGTGGAGGCGATCTCGGAGTCCACGAAGCTCTGCACCCAGCCCTCGTCGGCCACGGCGTCCGCGTCCGGGCGTCGGTTGGCGAAGGTGAGGTTCTCCCCGCTCGGCGGCGGGTCGTCCGGGGTGAGGTGGTCGGCCCCGTTGGGGTCCTGCGGGTCGGCCCGCTCCTCCTCCACGTCCACGACCGGGATGCCGGTCATGGCCCCGAGCCCGCTGCCGACGAACGTGACCTGCCGGACCTCGTCGGGCAGTCGCGGGAAGTAGCGCACGTACTCGTTGGTGACCCCGTCGTGGACCGGGTAGAGGCCGTCCTGGTTGGGGCTCTCGGAGCCGTACTTGAGGCCCTCCCCGTCCAGGAACTGCCGGTAGACGCGGCCGGTGAGCGGATCGACGAGGGTGTGGGCCATGCTCATGTTCCGGTTGGGCCCGGTGAACTCGTCGAGGTAGGTGACCTCGTAGTACATGACGGTGTACTCGTCGGTGCGCTCCAGGCCGGTGACGGCGAAGCGCATCTCGTTGTCCCGGCCGGTGTCCTGGAAGATGCGGCCCTCACGGACGTAGGGGAACTCCTCCCTGACCTCGGGCGGGCCCGACGCGTTTCCGAAGGTCTCGGACCACCAGTCGGACACCCCCTCGGTGACCGTGCAGCCGCTGAGCAGGAGGCTGCCCGAGACCGCCAGCGCGACCAGGGGTAGGGGCGACTTCCTCGCCATGTGGGGGAACTCCGATCGTTGAGGAGACGTACGGGCAACATCCTCCTGCACCCGCGGGGCGGAACCGACCGCCCTGCCCGCTGTTGGCGGGTTACGTCCGCTTGGCGGCCGGTGCCCGGTGCGGGGCGATCCGGTCGGCGCGAAAGCCCCGGACGGGTCCCGGACGGGCCTCGAACGGGTTCCGGGAGCGGGGCCCGGAGGAGTCCCTGACGGGCGGCGGGGGCGCCCCGGACGGGTGACGGGCAACGGACAACGCTCCCGCGGTCGCCGACGGCCCCGCGTCACCGCAGGTCACGGGCTTTCTCGCGCGGTACGAAAAAAATTCCGCGGAAACACCCATCCGCCCCCGCGTCGGCCCCGAATGACCGACGTGACCACCGAGACACGCGGGAACACCCCGCCACGCGACAGGCGACGGGTCGTCGTCGGATCGGTCGTGGGGCTGCTCACGGTCGGCGCCTCACTGGGCACCGCCGAGCTGGCCGCAGGACTGCTCCGCACCGTGTCTCCGGTGGTCGCCGTCGGCGACACGGTCGTCGACACCACACCGCCCTCCCTGGTGGAGGCGGCGATCGACCTGCTGGGCAGAGCCGACAAGGTCGTGCTCGTGGCCGGGATCATCGTCGTCCTCCTGGGTGTCGGGGCCGTACTCGGCACGGCGTCGCTCCGGCGGCCCGTCGTCGGGTACACGGGGTTGGCGGTGTTCACCGCGGTCGGGCTGGCCGCCGTGCTTCCGCACCGCTCCGACGACCCGGGTACCCCGGTGCCCGTGCTCGTCGGGGCGGTCGCGGGGGCTCTGGCCCTGGTGCTCCTGGTGCGCGGCGCGCGCGGGACGCTCCGGCCCGAGGCGGACCCCGGACCACAGGGGGTGGGCGGTCCGAGGACACCGGCGGGCGCGGAGGGGGCTCCTCCCGAGGCCGGACCGGACCGGGGCCCGGGCAGACGCGGTTTCGTGCTGACCGCGGCGGGCGTCCTGGCCGTGTCCGGCGCCGCCGGTGTCCTCGGACGCCTGCTGCCGACCCTCGGCGGAGGCGCGGGCTCGCGCTCCGCCCTCGCCCTTCCCGCGGCGGCGAACCCGCTGCCGCCGCTGCCCGCCGCGACCGAACTGGGCGTTCCGGGGCTGACCCCCTTCACCACGCCCAACCGGGAGTTCTACCGGATCGACACCGCCCTCACCATTCCCCGGCTGGACTCCACCCGCTGGACGCTGAGGGTGCACGGGATGGTGGACCGCCCCTTCGAGATCGACATGGACGAACTGCTCGCCGAGGAGCTCGTCGAGGCCGACATCACCATGACGTGCGTGTCGAACCAGGTCGGCGGCGACCTCGCGGGCAACACCCGCTGGCTGGGCTTCCCCCTGGCCGACCTGCTGCGGCGGGCGGGTGTGCGGTCCGGCGCGGACCAGATCCTCAGCACCTCCGACGACGGCTGGACCTGCGGCACGCCGACCGAGGTCGTCATGGACGGTCGCGACGCGCTCCTGGCCGTAGGCATGAACGGAGAACCCCTCCCCCACGTGCACGGCTACCCGGCGCGCATGGTCGTCCCCGGCCTCTACGGGTTCGTCAGCGCCACCAAGTGGGTCACCGACATCAAGCTGACCCGCTTCGCCGACGAGCGGGCCTACTGGGCGCAGCGCGGCTGGGCCGTGCGCGCCCCCGTCAAGACCATGTCCCGCGTGGACGTGCCCGCGCCCCTGAGCCGGGTGGACGCCGGAGAGGTCGTCCTGGCCGGAGTGGCCTGGGCCCAGCACCGCGGGATCGACGCCGTGGAGGTGCGCGTGGACGGGGGCGAGTGGCGGCGGGCCGAACTCGCCGAGGTCCCCGGCGTCGACACCTGGGTCCAGTGGGTGGCCGAGACCACCGTCGAACCCGGCCAGCACTCCGTGGAGGTCCGGGCCACCGACGCCACCGGGTTCACCCAGCCCGCCGAACGGGTGGATCCCGTGCCCGACGGCGCCACCGGCTGGCACAGCATCCGGTTCACCGCCGAGTAGACGCACCCCTCGACCAACACCGGCGCAAGTCGGTGACGTGAGCAAACAGAAGTTAACCAAGTTGAAGGAGCAAACAATGGTCCGCAAGAACAGCCTCACCATCACGGCCGCCGCTGCCGCGCTCGCCTTCGGTCTGACCGCCTGTGGCGGCGACATGGGCGGCGGGGAGGAGGCCGCCGAGGAGACCCCCACCGCGACCGAGTCCGAGAGCGGCGGCATGGGCGGCGAGGAGGGCACCACCGAGATGGCGGGCGAGAACTTCGGTTCCGGCTGCGCCGAGGTGCCCGCCGACGGCGAGGGCAGCTTCGAGGGCATGGCGGACGACCCGGTCGCCACCGCCGCGTCCAACAACCCGGTGCTGTCCACGCTGGTGACGGCCGTGACCGAGGCGGACCTGGTGGACACGCTCAACTCGGCCGAGGACATCACGGTCTTCGCCCCGGCCGACCCCGCGTTCGAGGCGATCCCGCAGGAGGACCTCGACGCGCTGCTGGCCGACCAGGAGCAGCTGACCGAGGTGCTGACCTACCACGTGGTCGAGGGCCGCCAGACCCCGGCCGACCTGGAGGACGGCACGTTCACCTCGCTCCAGGGCGGAGAGGTCACCACCGAGGGCTCCGGCGAGGAGTTCACGGTGAACGGCGAGGCGGCCGTCATCTGCGGCAACGTGCAGACGGCCAACGCCACGGTGTACATCATCGACGGCGTGCTGATGCCCGCCTAACGGCCTCCGGCACGGTGCGACCCCCGGGCGGTCCGAGCGTTGACGCCGGGCCGTCCGGGACCCCGCCACCGCACCCGCGCCCGGCGGGGCTCCATGGTGTCCATGGAGCCCCGCCGGGCGCGCTACGGAAGAACAGCCGGGCGACGGCACGGCTGACGTGCGACTCTGAAGGGGTCGGGGTCCTTCGGGGCACACCCGGACCCGCCCGGCGCACGGACGAGGCGAGCAGCGCAGGACCACCAGGAAGAGGAGCGGATGGACGAGCACGCCGCGATACCCCGGGGCCCCCGCGGGGCGGAGGCGGAGCCTCCGGTTCCGCCGGCCCAGCGGCTCACGGAGCTGCTCCGCCAAGTGGCCCGGGGTGAGGAGAGCGCGTTCGGCGAGGTGTACGACCTGGTCATCCCGTCGGTGTACGGGCTCGTCCGCCGTGTGCTGCGCGACCCCGCCCAGTCCGAGGAGGTCGCCCAGGAGGTGATGGTGGAGGTGTGGCGCACCGCCTGCCGTTACGACGAGCGGCGCGGCAGCCCCCAGGCGTGGGTGATGACGCTCGCGCACCGCCGGGCGGTGGACCGGGTGCGCTCCGAGCAGGCCGCCACCGACCGGGAGGCCAGGGTGGCGGCGGCGAGCACTCAGCGCCCCTACGACGAGGTGGCCGAGGAGGCCACGAACCGTCTGGAGCGCGAGCGGGTGCGCCGCTGTCTGGAGACCCTGACCGAACTCCAGGGCCAGTCCGTACGTCTGGCCTACTACGGCGGATACACCTATCGTGAGGTGGCCCGCCTGCTTTCGACGCCGTTGGGCACCGTGAAGACGCGGATGCGCGACGGCCTGATCCGGCTGCGGGACTGCTTGGGGGTGGAGTGGTGAGGAGGACACTGGGCCAGGATCCGCACATCCTCTCGGGCGCCTACGCCCTGGGCGCCCTGTCGCCGAGCGAGAGCGTGCGGTTCGAGGACCACCTGGCCGAATGCGACTCCTGTGTACAGGAGACGCGCGGTTTCACCGAGACCGTCGCCCTCCTGGGCACCGCGGCCGCCGGTACGCCGCCCGCCGAACTGCGCGAGCGCGTACTGGAGGAGGTCGCGCGCACCCGCCAGCTCGCCCCCGCTCCCGAACGCCTGCCGGTGCCGCGTCCGGGGCGCTGGACCCGGGGCCTGGGACTGGTGCTGGCCGCCTGCCTGGCCGTCATGGTCGCGCTGGGCGCGGTCGTCATCGACCAGGTGCGCCAGGTGCGGGACCTGCGGGAGAACGAACGGCAGATCGCGGCGGTGCTCTCCGACCCCGACGCCGACCACACCACGGCCCAGCCCATGGAGGGCGTGTCCGTGACGGTGGTGCACTCCGAGAGCAGCGGACGGCTGGTGTTCAGCGCCCACGGACTGGAGCGGCTGGAGGACGAGGACTACCAGCTCTGGCTGACCCGTGACGACGGCAGCGTCTACTCGGCCGGGGTGCTCTCCGTGGACGAGTCGGGCTTCGTGCTCCCGGTCCTGGCCGCGCCGCAGGACGAGGCGACCGGGGGCGTGGCCGTCACCGTCGAGCCCGAGGGCGGCTCCGAACAGCCCACCTCCGATCCGCTCATGGCGATGCCCTTCGAGGGCTGAGGGCCGGTCGCCGTTCGGCTCCCGGCCGGGCGGCGACCGGTTCTCCTTCGGTCATCGGATGACCGGTGACCGGCCCCTCATCCCCCGGGCGGCGGTCCGGGCACCCGACCGGCCGTGGCCTGACCGCTCGGCCCCTTCGGGGGGCGGGGCCGCGGTCAGGCCACGGCCACCTCCTCGGGCCGGGGCAGGTCGCGCATGACCGGGGAGAGGCTGAACAGGGCGGCGAGCGCCGAGACCAGCGCCATCGTCAGGAACACCCAGGCGGGTCCGGCGTGGTCGAAGATCACCCCGATGCCGAGGATGCCCACCGGCTGCGACACCAGCGCCATGAACGTGACGGCGCCCAGGACGCGGCCCTGGTAGCGGTCGCTGACCGACACCGCGACGTAACCGTGGAACACGGCGTTCACGCAGGGCACGATGGCGAACACGCAGCCCACCAGCGCCCCGAGGAACATCACGTTGGGTGCGAACAGCAGCCCCAGAGCGCACACCGGGGCGGCCCAGGCCGCGACCAGGAAGATGGCCGAGGGCCGCACCCGCCTGACGACCGCCCCGGCGCAGAGCGCGCCGAGCAGGCCGCCGGACCCGGCCAGGGAGACGGTCATCCCGGTCTGGAGGTGGCTGGCGCCCTGGCTCTGGGCGGTGGCGATGAGGGCCAGGAAGGCGCCCGTCTGGGTGTAGGTGAGGTTGAACCCGACGATCCACAAGATCATCGGCCGCAGGATCGGGTGCCTGGCCAGCACGGTGAACCCGCTGACCGCCTCGCGCAGGGTCCACGGTCCGCGCGCGCCGGTCGGGTGGGCCTGCATGGGGCGGCGGATGAGCAGCACCAGGGCCGCCGACACCAGGTAGGCGAGGGCCTCGGCGGCGAAGGGGAAGGCCCGGCCCACGCCGAACAGGGTTCCGGCGAAGGGTCCGCCGAGGGCGGTGGTGCTGAAGAGGCGGATCTGGTTCTGGGCGGAGGCCTCGGCCGTCTGTGAGGCCGGAACCAGCTGCTTGACGGAGGCCATCGCGACGGGGTTGGAGACGCCCATCAGCGCTGCGGAGCCGACCGCGACGCCCACGATGACGGTGAACGTGACGTTCCCGGTGAGCAGGAGGACGGTGAAGAGGGAGAGCAGCGTAAGCCGTCCGAGGTCGCAGCACAGCAGCACCGTGCGGCGGTTGGTCCGGTCGGCGAGCGAACCGCCGAGGACGGCGGTGACCATGGCCGTGGTGACCTGGGCCGCTCCGATGACGCCCGCCTGCGCCGCCGATTCCGCGAGGAGGAGGGCGAGGAGGGGGTAGGCGATCTCGCCGCTCTCCTTGCCCAGTCCCGCGAGGAACCGGCTGGTCCAGAGCACCTGGAAGTCGCGGTTGCGGGTGAGGGGGACGAGCTGTTCCGCGCTGTGGACCGGCGGGGTCCGGCCGGGTGACCGGGACGGGCGTTCCTGTTCCGCCGTCATCGCGATCGTCTGCCCCGTCCGCGGGCCCGCGCGGCGGGCCTGTCGGAGGGTGTGGTTCTCATTCCGTAATTATGCGCGCATTGCCCGCATTAGTGAGCTTTGTTGGTTCTGTACTCCGCACGGTGGAGAACACCTGGAAAATCCACTCCGGGAGTGGTGTAGACCCCGCGTCACGCAAGGGTGTTTTGGGGCGCGTGTGGCTCATCTCCCGGCTTCTCGTATGCCCTGAACAGGGGAAACGTGGATCCCTTGTCAGTTCGATCCGGGATGAGCCGGTGCGCGGCAGGAGTGGGACGTGGAACGCGTCGGGTTCTGCGTGAAAGGTGAGTTGACTGGGGTGAACGGGAGCGGGGAACGGCTGCCAGCGACGACGGCGGGGAGGGGCGCGGAAGGCTGTCGCGGTGCACATGGAGGAGGTGGCCGAATTCGGCCAGGGGGCTTTGGGCCGGGGGATTCCGGCCAGGGCGGCTTCGGGGTCCGCTCGGCCGGACGAGGTCTGCGTGACGTCCGGCCGTGCGGGGGCTCGCGGGGGCACCCGGACTCAGACCGTCTGTGGTCTGGTCGCCTTGCCGTCGAGCCAGAGCTCGGTGGAGGCGTCCCGATGGGTACCGGTGGTGCCCACGTGCTTGGCGCTGATCCGCGGGCCCTTCTTGATGACGTGGACCAGGGCCATCGCGTGGCCGCGCCCCAGACCGTAGTCCTCGGCCAGCCACTGGACGATGGCGCCCGCCTTGACCGAAGGGTCGTCGTAGCCCTTCTCCCTGGCGCGGTCGACCAGCGTGCGCGGGGTCAGACCGGTCTTGTCCTCGACGGCATCCAGATAAGCCTGGAACGACATGGGGGCCTCCTCGACTGGACAGGTCCCGATACTCACGCGCGCCTGCGACATTCCGGCGGCAGCGGCACCGGTCTCCGAGGCGGGCCGCAGGCGCGCGGGGGCCGCAGGCGCGCGGGGCTGGAGCGCGGGGGCCGGAGCACGCGAAGTCAGGAGGCCAAGCGCGCGGGCTCAGGAGGGTTGTCCACAGGCGTGACAGCGGGGTGGTGGACGGCTCCCGGGAGGGGCATGCTGTTGATGGGGGCGCCCGGCCTCCGCGCCGTGGAACACGTCCCCCATGACAGGTATGCCCACCGCGGTCCCGGCACCACCCCGCGCTCCCCGGTCTGTGGACAACCGCCTAGCCTTGCCGGATGCCCCTTCCGCCCCCGATGCCCGTCTCCACCCCATGACGCCGTGGGTCGTGGCCGTGGTCCTGCTCGCGGCGCTGCTGCACGCGGGCTGGAACGCGATCGCCCACTCCATCACCGACCGCCTGCTCGGGTTCGCCCTGATCGGCCTCGGCGGAATGCTCGCCGCCCTGCCCCTGCTCCCGGTCGTGGGACCGCCCCCGCGCGAGGCCTGGCCGGTCCTGCTCGCCTCCCTCGCCACCCACCTGCTGTACATGAGCCTGCTGATGGCCTCCTACCGGACCGGCGAGTTCGGCCAGGTGTACCCGATGGCACGCGGCACGGCGCCGTGGGTGGTCGCCCTGACCGGCATCCTCCTGCTCGGCGAGTCGATGCCCCCGTCCGACCTGGCCGGGGTCCTGGTCGTCTCCGCCGGGCTGACGACGCTGGTGTTCGCGGGCGGCCGGCCCTCCCGCGCACAGCTCCCCGCGCTGCTGGCGGCCTTCGCCACCGGCGTCAGCATCGCCGTCTACACCGTGGTCGACGCCCACGGGGTCCGCCTCACCCAGGATCCGCTGGGCTACATCACGTGGCTCATGTTCCTTCAGGGACCGGTGTTCTTCGTGGTGGCGGTGTTCACCCGCCGAGGCGCACTTCCACACCAGCTCAAGCCGGTCTGGAAGTTCGGACTCCTGGGCGGCGTGGTCAGCGCGGTCGCCTACGGGCTCGTGCTGTGGGCGCAGCTGACCGGCGCGGTCGCGGGCGTCGCCGCGCTGCGCGAGACGAGCATCGTCTTCGCCGCGGTGCTGGGCGCACTGCTGTTCGGGGAGCGGTTCGGCCCGGTGCGGGTCGCCGCCTCCGTCATCGTCGTGACCGGAATTCTCCTCCTGGCTTTCTGAGCGTCTTCATGACTCTGACCAGCGCTTACCCGTATCGTTTCCGGCGTGACACGAGCCTCGACCCCCTCCGGGTCCACCACCGCGACGGACACCGCCGCCACCGCTACCGCCACTGACACCGACACCGACACCGGTTCCGGAACCGGCCCCGGCTCCCCCCACCCGGCGGAGCCCGCGCCCGACCACGGGCCCGAGTCCGCCGCCGTACGCGCGGTCTGGCAGGACCTGGGGCTCCCCGGGCTCATCGACGTCCACACGCACTTCATGCCCGACAACGTGCTGCGCAAGGTGTGGGCCCACTTCGACGCCCTCGGCGGCCTGTGGCCGATCACCTACCGCTTCGACGAGGACGAACGCCTGTCCCTGCTCCGGGGCTTCGGGGTCCGGCGCTTCACCGCCCTCTCCTACCCGCACCGCCCCGGCATGGCCGCCTGGCTCAACGACTGGGCGGGCGACTTCGCCGACCGCAACCCCGACTGCCTGCGCAGCGCCACCTTCTACCCCGAGCCGGAGGCCCGGGACTACGTGGCCTCGGCGCTGGAGGCGGGTACCCGCGTGTTCAAGGCACACCTCCAGGTCGGCCGCTACGACCCGCGCGACCCGCTGCTGGCCGACGTGTGGGGGCTGATCGCGGACGCGGGCACGCCGGTGGTGGTCCACTGCGGTTCGAGCCCCGAGGCGGGACCCTTCACCGGCCCCGAACCCTTCGCCGAGACCCTGCGCGCCCACCCCGGGCTCACCGCGGTCATCGCCCACGCCGGGGCCCCCGACTACCGCGCGTTCCTGGACCTGGCCGAGGACCACGAGCGCGTCCACCTGGACACCACGATGGTGTTCACCGAGTTCTCCAAGGACTGGGCGCCCTTCCCCGACCAGGAGGTGCCCCGCCTGAAGGGCGTCGCGGACCGGATCCTGTTCGGCACGGACTTCCCGAACATCCCCCACCCCTACCTCGAACAGCTCCGGGCCCTGGCCCGGCTCGACCTGGGCGATGACTGGCTGCGGGACGTCCTGTACGGCAACGCCGCCCGGCTGTTCGGGCTCTGAGGGCCACCGGCTTCCGGCAACCAGTGCTGGACAGCCGACGGCCGTCCGGTGATGGTGGTCGTGGGGCGGCCGTCTTCGGCCTCCGCCGCCCCGACCACCGCCCACCATCACCGACGCGGAAAGGCACCCGGCACCATGGAACTCGCCCTGACTCCCCTGGAGTTCGCCCGCCGCACCCGAAGACTGCACCCCCGGCGCGAGGCGGTGGTGGACCGTGGCCTCCGGCTCACCTACGAGGAGTTCTTCGACCGCTGCGACCGCTGGTCCCGCGCCCTCCAGAACATGGGGGTCTCCAAGGGCGACCGCGTCGCCTACATCTCCCCCAACACCCACGCCCAGCTGGAGTCCTTCTACGCCGTGCCGCAGCTCGGCGCGGTGCTGGTACCGGTCAACTTCCGGCTGTCGGCGGACGACTTCGTCTACATCGTCAACCACTCCGGGGCCCGGGTCCTGTGCGTGCACGCCGACCAGCTCGACGCCGTGGACGGCGTCCGCGACCAGATGCCGGACGTGGAGCGGTTCGTCGCCCTGGAGGGGGCGCGCCCCGGTTGGGAGGACTACGAGACCCTCGTCGCGCAGTCCACGGCGGACTACACCCGTCCCGAGATCGACGAGACCGACCTGCTGACCATCAACTACACCAGCGGGACCACGGCCCGGCCCAAGGGCGTCATGATCACCCACCGCAACGCGTACATGAACTCGGTGGGCACCCTCCTCCACCTGCGGATCGGCATCGACGACCGGTACCTGTGGACGCTGCCGATGTTCCACGCCAACGGCTGGACCTACACGTGGACGGTGACCGCCGCGGCCGCCGCCCACGTGTGCCTGCCCGCGATGGACCCGGCCACCGTGTACGAACTGATCCGCTCCGAGGGGGTCACCTGGCTGTGCGCGGCCCCCACCGTGCTGATCATGCTGTCCAACGCCCCCGAGGAGGTGCGCGGCGAGGTTCCGTCCGGCGTGCACGTGGTGACGGCCGGGGCCTCGCCCGCCGCCGACACCATCGAGCGCCTGGAGGACGGTTTCGGGTGGACCGTCACCCATGTCTACGGGCTGACCGAGACCACGCCGTTCATCACCGTGTGCGAGCCGCGCGCCGAGCACGGCGGCCTGTCCCCGCGCGACCGCGCCGCCGTCAAGGCACGCCAGGGGGTCGAGCTGATCACCTCCGGCGAGCTGCGGGTGGTGGACGCCGACGGCGTCGAGGTGCCCTGGGACGGCACGACGGTCGGGGAGATCACCGTGCGCGGGAACGTGGTGATGAAGGGCTACTACAACGACCCGGAGGCCACTCGGAAGGCCATGGGCGACGGCTGGTTCCACACCGGCGACGCGGCGGTCACCCACCCGGACGGGTACGTGGAGATCCAGGACCGGATCAAGGACGTCATCATCTCCGGCGGGGAGAACATCTCGTCCGTCGAGGTGGAGGGGGTCCTGCTGCGGCACCCGGCCGTGCTGGAGGCGGCCGTCGTGGGCGTGCCGCACGAGCGCTGGGGCGAGTCGCCGAAGGCGTCCGTGGTGCTGCGCGAGGGCGCCGCGGCCACGGAGGAGGAGCTGATCGCCTTCGCCCGCGACAACCTGGCGCACTTCAAGGCGCCCACACAGGTGGAGTTCGTGGAGCAGCTTCCCAAGACGGCCACCGGCAAGATCCAGAAGTTCGTGCTGCGCGGGGGCGCGTCCGCGGTGTCGCGGCAGTAGCCGCCGGGTTCAGGCCGGGCCCGCGCCCCCGCAGGGCGCGGGCCCCGGCCGGGCGGCGTCAGTGTCACGCGGGCGGCCAGTTGAGCAGGACGAACCCGGCCTGGAAGGGGTCGGAGCAGACCATGCGGCGTCCCACGCCCGAGATGTTCTCCGGCTCGGAGTGCACGTGTCCGCCCGCGGCCACGACCCTCTCCGCGACGGCTTCGCAGTCGGCCACAGCGAACACCGGGTGCCAGTCCTCCTCCCCGCCGAACCGGCCCCTGTCCCCGGGACCCGCCTGCAGGATGCCCCCGTGGGTGCGCTCGTCACCGGTGCCCGCGGGGCGCAGGACCGTGTACCCGCCGACCTCCTCCCCTCCGAGGGACGGGTCGAACGGGCTGAGGTCCCACTTGAAGACCCCGGTGTAGAACTCGGCCGCGCCACGCGCGTCGGTGGTCCGCAGCTCCACCCAGCAGAGGCTGTTGACCCGCCCCACCAGACCGAGGTACATCTCCCCCCGCCAGACGCCGAAGGAGGCGCCCTGGGGGTCGCGGAACAGCGCCTGACGGCCCAGGTCGAAGATGTCGAACGGCTCCACCAGGAGGGTGCCGCCCAGCCGCTCCACCCGTGTGATGGTGTCCTCGATGTCGGAGTCGGCGAAGTACACGGTCCAGGAGGGGTGGTCGCTCTCCCCCATGACCGGGCTGACCCCCGCCGCGGCGAGCCCCTCAGCGCACAGGAACTTGTAGCCCTCCAGCTGCCGGATGTGCGTCTCGGCGCTCCAGCCGAACACGTGCCCGTAGAAGGCTGTCGAGGCCTCGACGTCGGGTGAGGACACCTCGACCCAGCAGGGCGACCCGGGTGTGAAATCCGTACTGATCATCGCTGTCCCTCTCCGTGACGGCACACCACCCTTCGGTTCCTTCCCTGGTGAGGGAGGTTCCGGGGATCGGAGGGGCAAAGACTCACACAACTCGCCGTTGCCGAGCCCGTCCGCGGGCGGGACGCGGCGCTCCCGCCGAGGGGTACGGGGACGTCCGGGCCCGGCGGCTCCGCGCGCGCCGACCCGCCTCCGGCCACGGCACTGACGCGCTCAGTGCCTGAAGTGCACGAACAGGCGCCCGAAGTTCTTGGAGTCCTTCTCGACCCGGTGGTAGCGGGCCTTGACGTCCTTGCGGTCGAGGAAGCGCAGCACCCGCTTCTTGAGCTGCCCGGACCCCTTGCCGGGGATGATCTCGATGCTCTTGGCGCCCGTGCGCTCGGCCTCGTCCATGATGTCGTTGAGGGCCCGGTCGATGTCCCGTCCCTTGTTGAAGATGTCGTGCAGGTCGAGTTTGAGCCGCACCGTGCCTCCTCCGCGTCCGGTAGCCGGATCATACGCGTCGCGGGACCGCGCGCCGGGGCCGCGGCGCGGCCTCCTCCTCCGGTGCTCGCGGCGTCCCGCGTCACGGCCCGAGGCGCAGGGTGAAGACCACCCGGTCCGCGCCCGGCCCCTCGTAGTCGGCGTGCGGTCCGGTGACGGTGAAGCCGTGGGCGCGGTGGAAGGCGATCGAGCGCTCGTTGGCGGGGGAGGTGACCGCGCGCACGACCGTGCACCCGCGCTCCCGCGCCCCGTCCGTGAAGCGCCGGTACAGCCCGTTCGCGAGCCCCGTCCTGCGGTGTCCCGGGGCCACCCCGGCGAAGTGCACGTACGCCTCCTCGGGCACGGACGGCGAGGGGAAGCCGATCAGGAAGCCCGCCAGCTCCCCCTCCGCCTCGGCGATGAGGCTGGTGGTGTGGAAGTGGTCGAGGAAGAGCCGGGGGAGGATGTGCGCCACGGGGCGCCCCCCACCAGTCGTCGCAGACCGCCAGGATGCGCGGGTGGTCGGAGGGGAGGGCGGTCCGGACACGGACGTCGGTCACGCGGGGGCTCCTGCTCGTCGTCGGAGGGGTGTTCCGGGTCCGGCAATACCCGCCGACGGGTCCGCGAACCGCCTTCGCGGACCCGCCCACTCTGGGTACGGGAAACCGCTCAGGGGCGCCCGGACCCCCGCTCCGGGACCGGCGCGCTCCGCTCACCCGTTCCTGCCTCCTCCGTGCACACCTGCGCCAGGGGTTTTTCGCCGTCCGGGCACCGCCCCGGTACCTGACCGAAAAGCCCTGGCCCCTCCGGAGGCCCGGCGGGGATCATCGGAACCATGGACCGGAGAGAACTCGTACGCGCCTCCAAGTTGCTGTCGCGCGTGCTCCGCCACGACCCCGCCCGTGTGGGGGTGCGGCTCGACCCGCGGGGGTGGGCCGGGGTGGACGAACTCCTCGCGGGCTGCAGAAGGGCTGGAGTGCGCCTCAGCCGCGCGGCCCTCCAGGAGGTCGTCGACACCAACGACAAGAAGCGCTTCGTCCTGAGCCCGGACGGCACCCGCATCCGCGCCCAGCAGGGCCACTCCGTCCGCGTCGACCTGGGGCTGGAGCCGAGCACGCCCCCCGCCCTGCTCTACCACGGCACCGTGGGCCGGCTCCTGCCCGCCATCACCGCTGAGGGGCTGCGACCGATGCGGCGGCACGACGTCCACCTGTCCCCCGACACCGCGACCGCCCGCCGGGTGGGCGCCCGGCGTGGCGCGCCGGTGGTCCTCACCGTCGCCTCCGGACGCATGCACGGCGACGGCCACGTCTTCCGGGTCACCGGCAACGGAGTGTGGCTGGTACCCGCCGTGCCCCCGGAGTACCTCGGCGAGCCCGTCTAGGGGCGCAGCACCGCAGCGCCGGGGCGCCGCCCTCCCGCTCCGTCAGGAACTCGGGGCCGGACCGCCGAGAAGATCGCGGTGCCGGGGATCAACCGGCCGCGCACCGGCCCCCAGCCGCCCCACACCCGGTCGAGCCCCTCGGGCCACTCCGGTTCGACCATGTCCCGCAGCACCAGGCCCGCGCGGGCGATCCCGCGCACCCAGTCGCCCACCGTGTGGTGGTGCTCCACGTAGACCGCGTCCCCGCCGTCGTCCTCCTCCACGTAGGCGCGGCGGTCGAAGTAGGACTGGTTCACGGTGAACCCGTCCTCTCCGGGGTCGTCCGGGAAGCTCCACCGGACCGGATGGGTCACCGAGAACACCAGCCGCCCGCCGGGCCTGAGCACCCGCGCGGCCTCGGCCAGGGCGTCGTCGGCCGAGGGCACGAACGGGAAGGCCCCGAAGGAGGAGAACACCACGTCGAAGGCGGAGTCGGCGAACGGCAGCCGCTGGGCGTCGGCCTGCACGGCCGCGAGCGCGTGCCCGGTCCCCGCGTCGATCCTGCGCGAATGCTGGAGCTGTCGGAAGGACAGGTCGAACCCGACCACCTCGCGCACCCCCTGGGCGCGCAGCCACCGCCCGCACTGGCCCGCGCCGCAGCCCACCTCCAGGATCCGGGCCCGCAGGAGGTCCTCCGGGCCGCCGAGCAGGCGCGCCCCGGCCTCGGTCAGGCCCTCCGGGCACCACACGAACTCGGCGTCGCCGAGGAAGTCCCCGTGCTCGGCCTGGTAGGCGTCGGCCGCGCCGTCCCACCACCGGCGTCCGGCGCGGGCGCTCTCCTCGGCGTCCACGGTGCGGCGCGCCACGCGCCCGGGATCCGGATAGCCGTCGTCGTTCATGGGCCCCAGCCTCCCAGAAGGGCGGGCGCGCACGGGGCCCGGACGCCCACACGCTTTCTCGGTCGGGTCCCGGAGACAGAAACCCCGTGGTCGTACCGGACGCGTCCCCGGGCTAGGCGCTCCCGGGCCTGCCCGTGCCCGCGGTCGCACCGGAGTCCTCGCCGGACCCCTCAGGCCCCTTGGAACTCCGGCCGGACTCCACGGCCTCGGTGGTCTCGGCGGACTCGGAAGGCTGCGCGGCATCGGCTGTCGCACCGGACTCCACGGTCTCAGCAGCCCCGGCGACCTCCACGGTCTCACCGGGCTCCATGGCCCCGGCGGTCTCCGCAGACCCTGCGGCCTCCCCGGCCTCACCGGACTCCCCCGCCCCGGCCTCGCGGGCGTCCCGGATCTCACGGCGGACGAGGAAGACCCATCCGCCCACGGCGACGACGGCGAACACCCACCACTGCACGGCGTAGGACGCGCTCATCCCCGCGTCCTCCTCGTGCAGGACGACCGGCTCGGGCGCCGCCTCCGGCATCGGGTCCTGGCGGGTCAGGTCGACGTACCCGCCGTAGACGGGGTAGGGCAGGTCCGCGGCGATCTGGTCCACGTCGACCATCATCAGCTGCCCCTCGGGCAGGTCGTCGCGGTTGCGCAGCCCGGTGTTCTCCTCGGTCTCGGAGTAGTGGAGGCGCCCGGCCACCTCCACGGCGCCCTCGGGCGCGGGCGGCACCTCCGGCTGGTCGAGGGCGGTCTCGCCGCGCTCGACCCATCCGCGGTTGACCAGGACCGCGGTCCCCTCCTCGGTGACCAGCGGGGTCAGCACGTGGAAGCCCACGCCCCCGGAGCCGTCGCGGTTGCGCAGCAGCAGCTCGTGCTCGGTGTCCCAGGTGCCGGCGGCCTCGACGGTGCGCCAGCGGTCGCCGGGGTCGACGTCCTCGCCGACCCGGGTCAGCTCGGCCACCGGCACGGGGTCGGCGGCGAGGTTGGACTGCTGGAGGTCGACCGCCGCGCCGCGCTGCCCGGCCCGGTCCAGCTGCCAGAAGCCCAGCCAGACGAAGCTGGGCACCAGCACCAGCACCAGCACGTGGAAGGCCAGCATGCGTTGCGAGAACAGGACTTTGAGCACGTCTTCGAGGTTATGAGACTCCTCCGGCCGCCTCGCACCGCCCCTCGCCTCCCCGCACCGCGCGGCCCTCGGCCCGCCTGACCGGGCCCGCCGCCGCGGTCGGGGCCGACCGCCGCCGGCCGCGCCCCTCCGGCGGTCCGCACGCGAACGGGGCCGCCGGTCACCGGCGGCCCCGCGTGTGTGGTCGGGGAACCCGGGTCCCCCGACCGTGCTACTCGTCGTCGCCGGTCACGGCGGCGGCCTTGCGCTTGCGGGCGAAGTACAGCCCGGCACCGCCCGCGCCGACCGCGGCGACGCCCGCGGCGACCAGACCGGCCAGGGCGCCACCGGTCACGGGGAGCTGCTCGTCGGCCTGGGGCTCGGTCGGCTCCTCGCCGGTGCTGGAGTCGTCCTCGCCCTTGTCCTCCTCGCGGGGCTCCTCGGGCTTCTCCTCACCCGGCTCCTCGGGCTGCTCCTCCTCCGGCTTCTCCTCCTCGGGCTGGCCGGGCTCCTCGGGCTTCTCCTCGCCGGGCTCCTCCGGCCGCTCCTCCTCGGAGATGATCTCCATGCAGGAGCCCTCGGCCAGGCCGAGCACGGACACGGCGTTGCCGCAGATGTCGACGGCCGCGTCCACCGGGACCACGACCTGGTTGCCGCTGCCGATCCCGCCCGCGCCGCTGGTGGCGGCGTCGGGGGCGCCCTCGTTCTCGGGGGAGGCCTGGATGATGTTGATGATGGTGGTGCACTTGGCGCTGGAGCCGCCCAGGACGGCCACCGAGTTGCCGCAGACGTTGATGGCGGCGTCCACGGGGACGATGATCTGGTTGCCGCTGGCCACACCGCCGGAGCCGTCGGTCCTGGTGGTGGGCGCGTCGGCGCTCTCCTCCTCCAGGACCTCGACCACCTCGACGCACTCGGCCTGGCTGATGCCGCCGACCGCGGCCGCGTTGCCGCAGGCGTCGATGGCGGCGTCCACGGGGACGATGATCTGGTTGCCGCTGGCCACACCGCCGGAGCCGTCCGTGGAGGCCCCGCCCTGGCCGCTGGCCTCGTAGAGGACCTCCGAGACCTGGGTGCACGTGGCGCTGGAGATGCCGAGGATCGCGATCGAGTTGCCGCACAGCTCGGCTTCGACGTCCACGGGCACGACGACCTGGTTCCCGCTGCCGATCCCGCCGGAGCCGCTGGTGGTGGTGTCGGCGAAGGCCGCCGCCACGGGCGCCACGACCAGCCCGGCGGTCATGACGGTGGCGAAGGAGTAACGGAGTGTGTTGCGCATGTGCGGAGGTGACCTTTCACGGGTACGGCTCGGGGATCGCGCCGTTGCGACGCTGGTCCGCGACGGGACCGGTGCCCGCGTCGTCTCGCGGGTCCGGCTGTCCACGGCGGTGCGGGTCCGCCAGCAGAGAAGACTGCGTGGCGGCGGGGCGACCCGCATGTGTGAAGTCGCGGTTCGAAAGTTCGCGGAACCGCCGACGGACCGAAACGTTAGCAAGCCACCGAAGGCTCGCAGGCGTTTTCGGAAAATACTCTTCCCCAGTATAAGTACAGTCCGCAACAGATTTGCTACACGGAGTCATAAGAGCAGCTCGCAGCATGCCCCATTGACTACCCCTTGCTTATGGACACCTACTCCATGTTGCCACAGGAAAAGAAAATTTTCCCGGTAAACCCCAGAACCGAACCTACTAAGCAACTTCGCAGATTCGCACCCAAGCCACCCCTTGACGCCCGAAACCCCGTGCCGGGTTTTCCCTCCCGTGCAA
Source organism: Nocardiopsis sp. LDBS0036 (assembly GCF_041228755.1). Classification (NCBI taxonomy): domain Bacteria; kingdom Bacillati; phylum Actinomycetota; class Actinomycetes; order Streptosporangiales; family Nocardiopsidaceae; genus Nocardiopsis; species Nocardiopsis sp. LDBS0036. The sequence continues at coordinate 4,450,895 of NZ_CP141103.1, read as the reverse complement.
AGATAATTCCCTTGTGGGCGAAAAGCCGGAAAAAGGGAATACCCACGGAGCCCCGCCGGCGGCGCCGTACCGCCCGGAGGGCGCGACCGCCGGAAGCGTGTGAGGTGCGTCCCGCTCATCAGGACATGCCCCGCTTCCCCCGCCCACCGGAACGTGCATGCAACCCGTCCTCACCCGCCTGGGACCACGGCGGCCGTTCGCGGACCCGCACGTCACACCGGCGGCAGCTCCGGCCAGGACGCTAGCGCAGCGCCGCGACCCTCACCGGGTCGACGCCGTGGCGCGCGGCGACCTCGCCGATCTCGGCCAGCAGCGCGTGGCGGCGGGCCGCGCCCAGGTAGGAGGCGTGCACGCCGTTCGCGGCGAGCCCGACCAGGTCGGCGGCGTCCAGGCCCAGGGCGTGCGCGGCACGGTACTCGCCGTTCAGGTCGGTGCCGAACATGGTCGGGTCGTCGGTGTTGAGGGTGACCAGCAGACCGGCCTCCAGCATGCGGGGCAGCGGGTGGTCGCCCAGCTCGGCCACGGCGCGGGTGCACACGTTGGAGGTGGGGCTGACGTCCACCGGGATCCGCCCCTCCGCCAGGCGGCCGACCAGCGCCTCGTCGCGCATGGAGTCGATGCCGTGGCCGATGCGCTCGGCGCCGAGCGCGTCCAGGGCCTCGCGTACCCGCTCGGGACCGCCGTGCTCACCGGCGTGCGGCAGGCTGGCCAGTCCGGCGGCCCGCGCCCTGCCGAACACCCCGGCGTACTGCTCCAGCGGGGTCTCCACTCCGCCGACGCCGAAGCCGACGACGCTGGGCGGCGCGTCGCGCAGGACCGCCTCCACGGTGGCCTCCGCGCTCTCCAGGCCGAAGTCGGCGGGGAAGTCGGGGATCCACCGCAGCTGGATGCCGTGCCGGCTCTCGGCCGCGCGGCGAGCCTCCTCGATGCCGTCGAAGACCACGCGGGCGGGCACCCCGCGCATCAGGTGGGTGTAGAGGCTGACGTGCATCTCGGCATAGCGCACGTTCTGCGCGGCCAGGCGTTCGGCGACCGCCGAGGCCAGGAGTGCGAAGTCCTGCTCCTCGCGCAGGGTCGCGACCGAGGCGAGGTAGACCTCGACGAAGTGCGGGAAGTCGGTGAAGACGTACCAGTCCCGGAGCGCCTCCAGGGTGTCGGGGACGTCGGTGACGCCGTGCCTGCGGGCGAGGTCGAACAGTGTGTCGGCGGGCATCGACCCCTCCAGGTGGACGTGCAGCTCCACCTTGGGCAGGTCCCGGATGAGCGCCTCGACGTCGGGAGGCGTGGAGTGTGTGTGCATGGCGACAAGTTACGCGTGCCGGGGAGCCGCCCCAAGCCCCTGCCGGTCAAGTTCACAGCCGTCCGTCAGAAGCGGGCCCGGATACGGTGAGGAGGTGATCCCCCAGCCCCCGCCGCGGTCTCCGCGTCCCCCGTCGAGCACCGCCGTGTTCCGCGCGCAGACCAGTCCGCGCCTCGCTCCCTACGTGGCCTTCGGCGCCGTCCTCCTCGCCCTGTGGCTGATCTGTCTGATCCCGACCGCCCACCTCGCGGACACCCCCGAGCGGTTCCTCGCCTACTCCGGCGCCGGGCTGGCCCTGGTCGTCGGGGCGACCGCGCTCGCCGGTGAACTGGCAGCCCGGGGGACGCGCCGCTCCTTCGGTGACGTCCCCCTGCCGCCCGACGCCGATCCGTACCGGCTGGCCATGGCCGAGAAGCTGGTGGCGGAGGGGGTGCTGTGTCCCGACCCCGGGACCAACTGGCTGGCCCGGATCATGGCCGAACGAAAACTGAGGGAGTACGGAATCCGGTTCCCCCGCCGCACGTCCGCCATCTGGGCGGCGGTGTCGTGCGTACAGGCAGGATTCCTGGTGTGGTGGCTGTCCACGGAGGGCCTCTCCGTGGAGACCGGGTGGCTCCTCTTCACCCTCCTGTGCAACGTGCTGTTCGTGTTCCTCCACCCGTCCATGGCGGCTCGGGACAGGCGTTGCGCCGAGGCGGTCCGCGACGCCTACGACCACTACGCCGCCGGAGGACGGCGCTCCTAGGACCCGCTCACCGCGCCCCTCACGACTCCGCGTACGACGCGCCGACCGCTCCGGAAGGCGGCCCGGCACGTCCCCTCGGCGTGCTCCTTCGCCCCTGTGCCGGCCCGGGGGCCGGCCCCCGCCGCACACGGACCCCCGAAGCCGCGTCCGGCACGTCCGCGGTCGGACCACCGACGGCGCACCCGCCGGGCACGGCACTCGCCGGGCGCGTCGGCCGACGCGCCCGGCGAGTTGGTCAGGCGGAGGGAGCGGCGCCGTTCACGCGGCGCGGCACGCCCAGCGGGTTGTCGTCGCGCAGCTCCCGGGGCAGCAGCGACTGCGGCACCGACTGGTAGGTGACCGGGCGCAGGAAGCGACGGACCGCCGTGGTGCCCACCGACGTGTGCAGCGGCGCGGTGGTGGCCGGGTAGGGGCCGCCGTGGGTCATGGCGTGGGTGACCGCCACCCCGGTAGGCCAGCTGTTCCAGAGCACCCGTCCGGCCAGGGACGCGCCCAGCGCCAGCAGCGCGGGCGCGATCTCGTCGTCCTCCTCGCCGTGCACGGTCACGGTGAGCTGGCCGCCGAACACCCCGGCCGCCTCCAGCAGCCGCCGCTCGTCGGGGTAGGTGACCACGAGCGTCGCCGGGCCGAAGCACTCCTCCAGGAGGGTCTCGGCGTTCTCCAGCAGGGAGTCCAGGTCGGTGCGCAGCAGGGACGGGGTCCAGTCGTCACCGGTGCGCACGCCCTGGACCAGCACCTCGGTGGCCGGGTGGGCGCTCAGGGCGTCCAGCCCGCGCACGAAGCCCTCGGAGACCCGCTCGTTGAGCAGCGGGGCGGCGGCGCGCCCGCCGAAGTCGGCGACGAGGGCGTCGAGCTTGGTCTCCTCCGGCACGAACAGCACGCCGGGCTTGGTACAGAACTGGCCCGAGCCCATGGTGGCCGAGTCCGCGTACCCGCCCAGGATCTCGTCGCCGCGCGCGGCGGCGGCAGCGCGGGTGACGAACACCGGGTTCACGCTGCCGAGCTCCCCGTAGAAGGGGATCGGGTCCGGTCGCGAGACCGCCAGGTCGAACAGGGCCCGCCCGCCGGGGATGGACCCGGTGAAGCCCACGGCCCGGGTGAGCGGGTGGGTGACCGCGCGTTTGCCCGTCTCCACCCCCTCGACCAGGGCGAAACCGCCCTCGGGCGCCCCGGCGCCGTCGAGCGCCGCGACCACGATCTCCGCGGTGCGCCGGGCGAGCCGGAGGTGCCCGGGGTGGGCCTTGACGACCACGGGGCATCCGGCGGCCAGGGCGGAGGCGCTGTCGCCTCCGGCCGTGGCGAACGCGAACGGGAAGTTGCTCGCCCCGAACACCACCACCGGCCCCAGCGGGACCAGCAGGCGGCGCACGTCCGGGCGCGGGGTGCCCCAGTCGGGGTCGGCCGGGTCCACGGCGGCCTCCAGGTAGGAGCCCTCCTCCAGGGTCTCGGCGAACAGGCGCAGCTGGAAGGTGGTGCGGCCCAGCTCCCCCCGGCAGCGCGCCTCGGGGTAGTGCGCCTCCTCCATCGCGATCGGCACGAGCTCGTCGGCCGCGCCGTCCAGGGCGTCGGCGACGGCGCGCAGCAGCCCGGCGCGCTCGCCCGGGGTGAGCGCGGCCAGGAGCGGCGCCGCCGCGGCGGCCCGTTCCATCACGGCGTCGAGTTCCTCCGGCGTGGTGTCCGGGGCGGTGGTCATGGCTCTCAGCCTCCAGGAGGGTGTGTACGCTGCGTCGGCCCTGATCCAACCATGCCAGAGCCGAACAGGAAAGCGCTATCCAAACGCGGGGCGCGCTCCGCGCACGCAGCGTCCGGGAGCCCCCGGCCGGAGCTCCCCCCGCTGCGGACCGCTGGCCCCGCTCTGGGAGGGGCGGTGGAACGAAACTGGAATTTCCCCGGAACCAGGTGATTCCGGAAAGGCATCATAGAAGCTGTGACGACAAACTCCCGAAGCTCAACACCCCCGCGGTCACGACGCTCCCCAGGCAGCACGGGAAGCGACCACGCGTCACGCGAGGGCCGTGGACGAGCCAGCGTCGCCCACGACGAACTCGCCTTCGCGCAGGCGCCGCTGCGGAGGCTGCCCGCCCAGCAGCGCAGCATGCTCAGGGTCCAGCGCATGCTCGACTGCTGCGCCGAACTCCTCGACGAGGTCGGCTACGACAACCTCTCCACGACCAGGATCGCCGAGCGCGCCGGGGTCGCCATCGGCTCCGTCTACCAGTTCTTCCCGGACAAGAAGGCCATCACCCAGGCCCTCGGTCTGCGCTTCCTCGACCAGTTCGGCACGCGCGTCACCGAGCGCCTCGCCGACGCCTCCTTCAGCCACTGGACCCTGGCCGTGGACGCGGTGGTCGACGAGTACATCGACATGCACCGCCACGTGCCGGGCTTCCGCAGCCTGCACTTCGGTGACATCGTCGACACACGCCTCCTCAACGGAGGCGCCGACAACAACCGCGTCATCTCCATCCGCCTGCGCAGGATCATCGTCTCTGTCACAGGCATCCCCGACAATGAGGAACTCGACCGGGCCATCGACGTCGCCGTCGAGGCCGCGGACGCCGTGCTCAAGCTCGCCTTCCGCGACGACCCCGAGGGCGACCCCGCGCTCGTCCGCGAGGCCAAGCACCTGGTCAGCAGTTACCTGTCCCACTTCTCCCAACGCAACGGAGGCGACCATCCGTGGTAGCCGACGCCGGCACCCTCTCCCGGCCCGTCACCGGAACGGCCGCCGGAGTGCCCTTCCTGGCCCTTCCGCCCGCCAGCGGTGACGTCCCGGCCCCGCTCGTGCTGGGCCTGCACGCCTTCGAGCCTCCCCGGGCCGAGGCCGCCCTGGCCGGAACCGTGCCCATGGCCCCGCTCCCGGCCTGGCGGGTCTACCTGGGCCTGCCCCTGTTCGGGGCCCGGCTCCCCGAGGGCGGCGTCGCCGAGATCAACCGGCGCGGCGAGCGCGACTACCTCGTCGAACTGTTCGGCCCGGTGGTGGAGGAGGCCGCCGCCGAGCTCCACCGCGTCACCGCCGAACTGCGCGCCGCCTTCCCCGTCACCGACGCGCCCGTCGGGCTGGTCGGCGTGGGCGCCGGCGCCGCGGCCGTCCTGCTCACCCTGGCCGAGGGGCGCCTGCCCGTCGGCGCCGCCGCCGTCGTCAACCCGGTCGTGGACCCCGCCCTGGTCATCGCCGCGCGGGAGCGGCGCACCGGCACGGCCTACGAGTGGACCGAGCAGGCCCTGAGCACCCGCGACTGGCTGGACTTCGGCGCCCGCGCCGAGGAGGTCTCCCGCGACCGCGTCCCCCTGCTCGTCGTCAGCGGGAGCCGGGACGAGGTCGTGCCCCCCGAGCACGGCCGGTCGCTGCACGACGCCGTGGCGGCCCACGCACCCGAACATGCGCTCCGTCACATCGTGGTCCCCGACCTGGCCCACGCCATCGGTCCGGAGCCGGGCCTGCGACCCGGCCCGCTCACCCCGGCCGGCGTCCTCACCGACCGGGCGCTGACCGAGTGGTTCCACCAGCACCTCAGGTCTTCCGACCAGGTCCGGACGGCCGAGTAGGGGCTCCGGCGGGCCCCGCCGGGCGCTTCGTCCGCTTTCCGGTCCGGTGCGAAACCCCCCGTTCACCGGGTGCACCCTGGCACCTCCTCCGGCGTCCCCTCAACGGACGCCGCCGCGACAGCTGGTGCGCGTTCCATGGGATCATCCAGTGGCGGCCGCGCAGAGCGGCCCACCTGACCGTTTCGACTCATCCTTCAGGAGGGCGAACCACGTGACGGAACCGGCACCGGTCTTTGCCAGCGGGGTCGACAACGAGCGGTTGAACGCGCAACTCCGCTTCCTTCTGGAAGCCGACAAACTCAAGCGCATCCTGCGGCAGTCCCTCCTGGTGGACGGCTCCCGGCGGGAGAACTCGGCCGAGCACTCCTGGCACCTGGCCCTGTCAGCCCGCACCTTCGCCGAGTACGCGCCCGAGGGCACCGACATCGACCGCGTTGTCGAGATGCTGGTCCTCCACGACATCGTCGAGATCGACGCCGGGGACACCTTCCTCTTCGACACCGTCAACTCCCGGACCCAGGCGGAGCGCGAGCGGGCCGCGGCCGACCGCATCTTCCCCCTCCTGCCCGAGGACCAGGCCGAGCGGGCCCGCGAGCTGTGGGAGGAGTTCGAGGCGCGCGCCACCGCCGAGGCGCGGTTCGCCCGCGCGGTCGACCGGCTCTCGCCCATGCTCGCCAACTGGCACAACGAGGGCGGCACGTGGGTGCGCTTCGGGATCACCCGGGCGCAGGTGATGGAGAAGGTCAAACTGATCCAGGAGGGGTCGGAGGCGCTGGGCGCCTACGCGACCGCCCTGGTGGACGACGCCGACCGCCGCGGGTACTTCCGGACCTGACCCGACGGGGCCCGGCGCGAAGCCCTCTCACGGGGCGTCGCGGAGGGCGGCGGGTCCATGCGAGGGGATCGGCGGGGCGGGGTCAGACCCGGCCCATGATGATCTGGACCGCGGCGGACAGTCCCACCAGGACCAGGCACACCCGCAGGGCGGCCGGGCTGAGCTTGCGCCCGAACCTTCCGCCCAGGTACCCGCCGATGATGGTCCCGCAGGCGATGAGGCCGACCACCGGCCAGGCGGGCTCGGCCAGGACGATGTAGAACACCGAGGCCGTGGTGTTGACGATGGTGGCGAGCATGTTCTTCAGGGCGTTGAGCCGCTGGATCTCCTCGTCCAGGGCGGTGCCCAGGATGCTCATGAGGATGATCCCCTGGGCGGCGGCGAAGTAGCCGCCGTAGGCGCCGGTCGCGTAGGCGCCCAGCGGCAGCAGAGGGCCGCCGTCCCTGTGGGCGGGCCTGCGCGAGCGGACCCACCGGGTGATGCGCGGCTGGAGGACGATCAGCACGCAGGCGAGGCCGATCATGAACGGCACCACGGCCTCGAACACGCCCGGAGGCAGGTAGATCAGCAGCAGGGCGCCGGTCACCGCTCCGAGGAAGGACATGCTGCCCAGCCGGAGGATGCGGGCGCGCTGGCCCGCCAGCTCCCGGCGGTAGGCGATGGTGCCGCTGAGCGTCCCGGGGGCCAGGCCGATGCTGTTGGAGACGGTCGCCGTGATCGGCGGGTAGCCGAGCGCCAGGAGCACGGGGAAGGTGAACAGCGTCCCCGACCCCGCGATGGCGTTGATCCCGCCGGCCGCCACACCGGCGAGAAGGATGACCGCCGCCTCCCAGAGTTCCATCCGCCCAGCTCTCCCTGTCCGCCCCCGACGGTCGAGGACGACAACAGACTACGAGAGCGGGTCATCGGATGATCATGCCGGGATACGCGGAGGGCCCGAGCCCGGTACTGGACCGGGCTCGGGCCCTCGCGGTCCGGCCCTCAGTCAGCCGGTCCGACGCCGCGGAACCGGTTCGCGGGGCGGGCGGGCGGCCGGGCGGCGGAGCCGGGTCAGGGGGCCCGGACCACGTCGTCGCGCAGCCGGTCGAACGCGGCGCTGACCCCCTTGAGCGCCTGGCCCATCTCGGCCGGGACGACCCACACCTTGTTGGCGTCGCCCCGGGCGATCTCCGGGAGCTTCTGGAGGTAGTGGTAGGCCAGCACGTCCGGGTCGACCCGGCTGGTGTGCAGGGCCTTGAACACCATGTGGATGGCGTCGGCCTCACCGCGGGCCCGGGTGGTCTGTGCCTCGGCGTCGGCCTTGGAGGTGAGCGCCTGCGCCTCGGCCGCGCCCCTGGCCCGCAGCACCGCGGCCGAGCGCTCACCCTCGGCGCGCAGGACCGCGGACTGCTTCTCGCCCTCGGCGCTGAGCAGCTGGGCGCGCTTCTCGCGGTCGGCGCGCATCTGCATCTCCATCGCCTCCTGCACGGAGGACGGCGGCTCGATGCCCTTGAGCTCGATGCGGCTGATCTCGATGCCCCAGTCGCTGGTGGCCTCGTCCAGCACGGCCTTCAGCTCGCGGTTGATCGCGTCCCGGGAGGTGAGCGTCCCCTCCAGGTTCATGCCGCCGATGACGTTGCGCAGCGTGGCCAGGGTCAGCTGCTCGACGGCCTGGATGAAGTTGGCCACCTCGTAGGTGGCCCGGTAGGCGTCCACGACCCTGATGTAGACCGCCGAGTCGACCTCGACCGCGAGGTTGTCCTCGGTGATGGCCGACTGCGGCGGGAAGCTCACGACCTGGACGCGGCGGTCGATGCGTTCGCGCACGTGGTCCACACCGGGGATGACGATGTTGAAACCCGAGCTCAACGTCCGGTGGAACTTACCGAAACGCTCGACGACGTCCTCCATCGAGTGCGGGACGATACGCACGCTCCGCCAGAAGACGAGCAGAAGAACCGCGACGAAAAGCGCCACGATGATGATCATGGTCATGGGGCCGCCCCGGTTTCCGGACGGAGGACGTCATTCGGTATCGGCATCTGGGCAGCTCCGGATCTCCAGACGGGGGTGACAGGCGGGCACGGACCGCACCCGGCGGCCCCGCCCACCCGAAGATCATAAAGCGCGCCGAAATGGAGCGATCCGCTCACCGTCCGCTGACGCTACCCCATATGCGCCGGGGCGACCACATCCGGACAGAAACACTGTTTATGGTCAATACATTTGCTCCGTTAATGCAATCCAATAAGAGGGAATCTGTCGTCGGGGCTCATACGCACGGACGGAACACCTGCCCGGAGGGCCGGGTGTCCGCACGCCCGGGGCCCGGGCCGGGGCATCCGCCCGGACGGACTCCGGCGCACCCGTGCCGCCAGCCCCCAGGCGGCCCGGACCCTCAGACCGCCCGGGCGCTCCAGCGCTCGCCGTCCCTCTCCACCTTCAGCGCGAGCCCGAAGGTCTCCGACAGGTGGTCCGCGGTCAGGACCCCGTCGATCGGACCGGCCTGCACCACCGAACCCCCGCGCAGCAGCAGGGCGTGCGTGGTCCCTGCGGGGATCTCCTCCACGTGGTGGGACACCACCACCAGCGCGGGCGCGGCCTCGTTGCGGGCCAGGCTCCCCAGACGGCGCACCAGGTCCTCACGGCCGCCCAGGTCCAGCCCGGCGGCGGGCTCGTCCAGGAGCAGCAGTTCCGGGTCCGACATCAGCGCACGGGCGATGAGCACGCGCTTGCGCTCGCCCTCGGAGAGGGTGTGGAACCGGCGGTCGGCCAGGTCGGCGACGCCCCAGTGACCCAGCAGGGCGCGGGCGCGGCCGTAGTCCGGGTTCCCGTACTCCTCGCGGAAGCGGCCCACGTAGCCGTAGGCGGCGCTCAGCACGATGTCGAGGACCTCGGTGCCCTCCTCGATCCGCGACGCCACCGAGGCGCCCGCGTAGCCGATGAGCGGACGCAGCTCGAACACGTCCACCCGGCCCAGCCGCTCACCGAGGATCTCCACCTCGCCCGCGGTCGGGTGCGTCTGGCTGTAGGCCACGTTGAGCAGTGTGGTCTTGCCCGCACCGTTGGGGCCCAGGACGACCCAGCGCTCGCCCTCCAGGACCGTCCAGTCCACCCCGTCCAGCAGATGGGCGTCGCCCCTCCGCACCGTGACCCCGCTCAGGCCCAGAACACGCCCGTCCATCGTCCTCCCTCACGTCACGTCCCACGCCGGTGCACGGGCCGCCCTACCCTGAAGCAATGCATCTCTCGTCCGCACCACTCGTCGCCTGGGGCAACGCCTGGCTGGCCGGACACGTCGGCCTCGACGAGGCCGTCGACGCCGTCGAGCGGCGCGGTGGTCCCAACCTGATCGGGACAGTACCGGCAGTGGACCTGCCCTTCGACAGCGGCGTACCGCTGCGGGCCGCACTGACACGGCTGCGCGGCCTGGGGCTGTCCGCCTTCCGGTTGGCCCTGCCCACCTGGGGCGATCCCCTCGGGCTCGTGGGCCCCAAGGAACTCAACCAGGCCGCCGTCGAGGCGCGGGAGGGGGTGCTGGTGCGGCTCGCCGACCGGCAGGTGGGCCTGGTGCCCTCCGCCGACCGGCGTGGTTCATCCTATGTGGGCGTTTCGTGGACACCGTATCCGGCGAACGACGCACTGCCGCAGGTACCCGGCCTGGCCGAGGCGGAGCAGGCGCTGAAGCTCGCCCTCATCGAGGCCGCCCGGGCCATGGAGGGCGTGGACGACGTCGCCCCGTTCGCACCGGACGTGCACCGAAGACTGGGCGAACTGGACGGCGGCCCGCCCTCGCTGGCGCGCGGGTACCCGCCCCGGGCGCACCGTGTGGCGGAGCAGGCTGCACGGCTGGCCGGGGTGGTGGAGCTGGCCGAGCCGTCGTCGGGACGGGGACTGACCGCCCACCAGGCCACGGCCCGCTCCGAGGGGCTGCGCAGGCTCGACGCGGCGGTGCGCAGGGCCCTGGTGGCCGCGCACGGGGCGATCGACCCGTCCGACCGGGGCGTTCCGGGGCGCTGAGCGGACCCGGGAGCGGCCGGGAGGCGAGCACGGGATCCCGGTCCGGGAACGAACGGGAAGCCGGGACGACCGTGCCCGCCCCCGGGCGACCGGGCGGCCCCGGTCGCTCAGCCCGACGCGCGCTCCGCTCTCCCGCCGGTACCGCCTGTTCCACGGCGCACCGACACCAGACGGACGACGCGGACCGAGGCGACCGTCGCACAGGCCAGGGCGAGTAGGGCGAGGGCCGCCCAGAAGGACGTGAAGAGGTAGGGCACCTGGAACCACGCCACGTCCCTGCCCCGGTAGAGCCACCCGACCACCTCGTGCAGGACCGCCAGCAGCAGCGGCGGCGCGGTGCAGGGCAGCAGGCGCGCCGCCGCGGCCCACCACGGGCGCCCCCCGCGTGCGCGGGCCCAGTCACCCGCGCGCCGGACGCCGCGCCAGGCGAGCGGTACGGCGGCGGCGCCCAGGGCGAGCAGGACGGCGTCCGCGACCAGCACCAGCGTTCCCGTCGGCGGTACGGGCGCACGCCCGGAGTCGATCAGCTCCACGAGCGCGGCGGCCAGGGCGGAGGCGCCGCTGCCCGCCGACCCGCTGTTGGCCATGACCGCCACACCGTGACCGCTCTCGGGCAGCAGCGCCTGGTGCGCGGTGGCGGTCATCAGGTTGCCGCTGTGCTCGACCACCGGCGCCCCCGAACCGGTCTCGTCCGTCGACCACCCCAGGGCGTAGGAGCCCCCGGAGACCGGCGAGGGGGTGTGCAGGGCCTCGATCCCCTCCTCGGACAGGATCCGTTCCCCGCCGGGGCCCCGACCGCCGTTGTTGTGGGCGACGAGCCACGCGCCCATGTCCGCGGCGGTGCTGATGACGCCGCCCGAGCCGTTGCCGAACCCGGGGGGTTCGTCCGCCGGGAACGGGAGTCCGAGCACGCTGATGTGGCCGCGCGCGCCGGACGGCAGGTCGAGGTCGGTGTCGACGGTGGTGGTGTCGTCCATCCCCAGCGGCGAGAGGACCCGCTCGTCCAGGTGGTCGGCGAAGGACCGCCCGCCGACCACCTCGACCAGGCGGGCGGCGACCTGGAAGTTGGGGTTGTGGTACTCCCACCGGGTGCCGGGTTCGGCGGCCAGACCCGCGTCGCGCAGGTCCTCGACGGACTGGCGCAGGGTGAGGGTGCTCCGGCCCCGGCTGTAGGAGGCGAACTCGGAGTCGGACATGCCGGAGGTCTGGTCGAGCAGCTGGCGGACGGTGATCCGCGCCGCGCGGGGGTCGGCCATCGTGAACTCGGGCAGGTGCTCCCGCAGCGGGTCGTCCAGGCCGAGCTCTCCCGCCTCGACCAGCTGGAGGACCGCCAGCGCGGTGAAGGACTTGCTCACCGAGGCCACGGCCATGGGTGTGCGCTCGGTGACGGGCTCCCCGCCGGGGGTGGTGCCGTACCCCTGCGCGTGGACGACCTCCGTGCCGTGGGTCAGGACCACCGCCGCGCCGGGAAGGCCGGTGGCCTCCCGGTACTCCTCCACGAGGGCGTCGACCGCGGCGGGGGCCGGGGTCCGCAGGGGTTCGGCGGAGGCGGGGGCCGCGTGCAGGAGCAGCAGCGCGGCGGCTCCCAGGACGCTGAGGACGCGGTGTCCGCCGCGTGGCCCCGGGTGTGGAACCCGTCCCGGGAGTGGATCTGGGCGGGGACGGGCGTGTGGGTCGGGAGTCATGCGGCCACGCTAGGGAGGGCGGCGGGGCGCCCTCCATGGTGCGGGCCCCGGAACCGTCCTGGGGTCCCCGCCACCGCGGCCCTGCGGTGCGCACCACCCCGCGGTCCCGTGCCCGGTCCCGGCACGCGTCCGGCCGGACCCGCGGCCGGTCGGACGCTGAGGCGTTGAGCAGGGACGGGGCGGGGGTTGTTCCGCGTGCTCTCGCGGGCCACTCTGGAGGGGGGCGGGAACACCCTGGGACGGGGAACGGAATTCTCGGGGTCGGGCCAGGGGCGTTACCTGATCCCGGGAAGGCGGAGAATACCGATACTGGTTGTGTGGTCGGCCGGATCCCCGGCCCCACGGAAGGAACGAGGAGACCCGTCATCATGCAGCCCGAGCACATCCGAGCCTCCGACGCGGACCGGGACAAGGTTGCCGAGCGGCTGCGCGAGGCCCTGGCCGAGGGGCGGCTGACACCGGTCGAGCACGAGGAGCGACTGGACACCCTCTACAGGGCCAAGACCATGGGCGAGCTCGGACCCATCGTGGAGGACCTGCCCGCGCCCGGCCACGGGTACGACTACGCGTCGATGGAACGGCGTTCCGACGCGCCCAGCGGCATGGAGATCCTGGGCAGCGAGGCGCGTGACCTGGCCGGACAGAGCAAGGGCTCGGAGAACCTGGTCGCGGTGTTCGGCGGCTGCGAGCGCAAGGGCCGCTGGCTGGTCGAGCCGCGCACGAACGTGTCCGTGCTGTGCGGCGGGGTGGAACTGGACCTGCGCGAGGCTGTGCTCAGCCAGCACGAGGTGACCATCCAGGTCGCGGTGATCATGGGCGGAGTGGACATCGTCGTGCCCCACGGGGTCAGGGTGATCAACAACACGTCCGGGATCCTGGGCGGCGCCGATCTGCACGGAACGGACCAGGTCACCGATCCGAACGCCCCGGTCGTCCGTCTGACGGGAACCTGCATGCTGGGCGGGGTGGACGTCAAGGCCAAGGGCCCCAAGCGAAAGAAGAAGAGTCGGAAGGACAGGTGACGTACGTCGCGCCTACAGCTGTCCACATAGTGAACTAGCTGGGAAAAGGGTCAGCCCTGCGCGACGCCCCTCCGGGACGGCCGAGTACCGTGGACACCGCCATGAATGAGAAATCCACGCTGTTGGTGACGGTGACCGGCCACGACCGTCCGGGCATCAGTGCTCGTCTGCTGAGCACCCTCTCCGTCTTTCCGGTGACCATCGCCGACCTGGAACAGGTGGTCCTCGCGGGCCGCCTCGTGCTGGGCGCGGTCCTGGAGGTGGACGAGCGGGTGGCTCCCGGTGTGAGTCCCTCGCGGGTCTTCGAGGAGGTCCGCAACGCGCTCGACAAGACCGCCATCGACCTCGACATGGAGGTCGGCTACGGCAAGAGCGGAGGGAAGGACAACGGCCGCGTGAAGGCGGTCGTCCACGACCGGCTGCACGTGACCGTCCTGGCCGACCCGCTGCGTCCCGGCGCCCTGGGCGCCCTCACCTCGTGCGTCGCGCGCGCGGGCGCGAACATCGACCGGATCGAGCGGCTGTCCAGCTTCCCGGTGACCTCCGTGGAGATGGAGATCTCCGGCGGTGACGCCGACCAGCTGCGCGCCGAACTCGCCATGGAGGGGTCCACCCAGGGGGTGGACGTGGCCGTGCAGCCCAGCGGCCTGCACCGGCGGGCCAAGCACCTCATCGTCATGGACGTGGACTCCACGCTGATCCAGGGCGAGGTCATCGAGCTGCTGGCCGCGCACGCCGGATGCGCGGACGAGGTCGCCCGGGTCACCGAGGAGGCCATGCGCGGCGAGCTGGACTTCGAGGAGTCGCTGCGCCGCCGGGTGATGCTGCTGAGGGGCCTGGACGCCTCCGCCATTCCCAAGGTGTGCGAGGAGATCCAGCTGACACCGGGCGCCAGGACGCTGGTCCGCACCCTGAAGCGCCTGGGGTACGAGTGCGGGATCGTCAGCGGCGGCTTCACCCAGTTCACGGACGTGCTCGTGGAGCGCCTCGGGTTGGACTACGCCGCCGCGAACACCCTGGAGATCGTCGACGGCAAGCTCACCGGCGAACTGGTGGGGCCGATCATCGACCGCAAGGGCAAGGCGACCACCCTGGAGCGGTTCGCCGCGGAGGCCGGTGTGCCCCTGGAGCAGACCGTGGCCGTGGGCGACGGCGCGAACGACCTGGACATGCTGCAGGCGGCGGGGCTGGGCGTGGCGTTCAACGCCAAGCCGGTCGTGCGGCAGCAGGCCGACACCTCGGTGAGCGTGCCCTACCTGGACACGATCGCGTTCATCCTCGGAATCACCCGGGAGGAGATCGAGGCCGCGGACATGCGGGACCAGATCGATCCGGTGTCGGATTCGGTGCCGCACGACTGACGTCTCCGGCTGGCTCCCCGGAACCACCAGGCCCCGCTCCCACACCCGGGAACGGGGCCTTTTGTCCACAGGACGCGAGACGCTCTGGCACCGCCACCCCCGCACCCGGTTGACTGGAAACAGGGGGCCCACCCAGGAACCCGCACCCCCACACGCCCACCCCCGCGTTCACAAACGCACAAACACCACCACAAAAAAGAGGGACAGGTCGCCTTGCAGGCACCCCACCCCCACACAAAAACAAAGAGGGGGGCCGCCCACAGGCGACCCCCCCAACGAAAAACCGTGGCAGCGACCTACTCTCCCACCCCACCACAGGGCAGTACCATCAGCGCAAAGAGACTTAACGACCGGGTTCGGAAAGAGACCGGGTGTGACCCTCCAGCAATAACCACCACGGAAACCACACACCACCCACCCAACTCCACCCACCCCAAAGGACAGGGAATCACAGTGAGCAGCAAGCTCCGTGAAAAGTGTGCGCGAACATCCAATTATCTGCAGCGGACAAGCCCTCGGCCTATTAGTACCGGTCAGCTCCACCCCTCACAAGGCTTCCACACCCGGCCTATCAACCCCATCGTCTATAGGGAGCCTTACCCCCTCAAGGAGGCAGGAGACCTCATCTCGAAGCAAGCTTCCCGCTTAGATGCTTTCAGCGGTTATCCCTCCCGAACGTAGCCAACCAGCCATGCCCTTGGCAGGACAACTGGCACACCAGAGGTTCGTCCGTCCCGGTCCTCTCGTACTAGGGACAGCCCTTCTCAAGTCTCCAACGCGCACAGCGGATAGGGACCGAACTGTCTCACGACGTTCTAAACCCAGCTCGCGTGCCGCTTTAATGGGCGAACAGCCCAACCCTTGGGACCAACTCCAGCCCCAGGATGCGACGAGCCGACATCGAGGTGCCAAACCATCCCGTCGATATGGACTCTTGGGGAAGATCAGCCTGTTATCCCCGGGGTACCTTTTAGCCGTTGAGCGACACCGCTTCCACACGCCGGTGCCGGATCACTAGTCCCAGCTTTCGCTCCTGCTCGACACGTCCGTCTCACAGTCAAGCTCCCTTGTGCACTTACACTCAACACCTGATTACCAACCAGGCTGAGGGAACCTTTGGGCGCCTCCGTTACTCTTTGGGAGGCAACCGCCCCAGTTAAACTACCCACCAGACACTGTCCCCGAACCGGATCACGGTCCAAAGTTAGATGCCCGAAACAGTCAGAGTGGTATTTCACCAACGCCTCCACCGCCACTAGCGTGACAGCTTCACCGGCTCCCACCTATCCTACACAAACCATCCCAAACACCAATGTCAAGCTATAGTGAAGGTCCCGGGGTCTTTCCGTCCTGCTGCGCGAAACGAGCATCTTTACTCGTAGTGCAATTTCACCGGGCCCATGGTTGAGACAGTGGGGAAGTCGTTACGCCATTCGTGCAGGTCGGAACTTACCCGACAAGGAATTTCGCTACCTTAGGATGGTTATAGTTACCACCGCCGTTTACTGGCGCTTAGATTCCCAGCTTCGCAGGGGCGAACCCCCACTAACCAGTCCTCTTAACGTTCCAGCACCGGGCAGGCGTCAGTCCGTATACAGCGTCTTACGACTTCGCACGGACCTGTGTTTTTAATAAACAGTCGCTTCCCCCCGCTATCTGCGACCCCACCCAGCTCAGGATGCAAGATCCGTCACCAGACAGGGCTCCCCTTCTCCCAAAGTTACGGGGACAATTTGCCGAGTTCCTTAACCATGGTTCACCCGAACGCCTCGGTATTCTCTACCTGACCACCTGCGTCGGTTTAGGGTACTGGCCACACACGAACTCGCTAGAGGCTTTTCTCGACAGCATGGGATCACTCACTTCACCAAAAACGGCTCGGCATCACGTCTCAGCTCATATAAGAGGCGGATTTGCCAACCTCTCAGCCTACACGCTTACCCCCGGACAACCACCGCCGGGTAGAGCTACCCTCCTGCGTCACCCCATCACTTACCTACTACAAGCTCGGTTCCCAGACCAGTAAGTCAAAGCTCCCCGAAGGGACCCAAGACCACCAGCGTGGTTAGCATCACCTGATTCAGTACTGGACGCTCGTGCACGGGTACGGGAATATCAACCCGTTATCCATCGACTACGCCTGTCGGCCTCGCCTTAGGTCCAGACTCACCCTGGGCGGATTAACCTGCCCCAGGAACCCTTAGTCAATCGGCGGCAACGTTTCTCACGTTGCTATCGCTACTCATGCCTGCATTCTCACTCGCACGCCCTCCACCACACGATCACTCGGCAGCTTCACCGGACGCACGACGCTCCCCTACCAACCCACACATGCGTGTGAGCTTCACAGCTTCGGCGGTGTGCTTTAGCCCCGCTACATTATCGGCGCAGAACCACTTGACCAGTGAGCTATTACGCACTCTTTAAAGGATGGCTGCTTCTAAGCCAACCTCCTGGTTGTCTCAGCAACTCCACAACCTTTCCCACTTAGCACACGCTTAGGGGCCTTAGCTGATGATCTGGGCTGTTTCCCTCTCGACTACGAAGCTTATCCCCCGCAGTCTCACTGCCACGCTTCACTTAACCGGCATTCGGAGTTTGTCTGACGTCAGTAACCTTGTCGGGCCCATCAGCCAAACAGTAGCTCTACCTCCAGCAAGAAACACGCGACGCTGCACCTAAATGCATTTCGGGGAGAACCAGCTATCACGGAGTTTGATTGGCCTTTCACCCCTACCCACACCTCATCCCCCAGGTTTTCAACCCTGGTGGGTTCGGGCCTCCACGAGGTCTTACCCCCGCTTCACCCTGGACATGGGTAGATCACTCCGCTTCGGGTCCACAGCATGCGACTCAAATCGCCCTATTCAGACTCGGTTTCCCTACGGCTACCCCACCCGGGTTAACCTCGCCACACACCATGACTCGCAGGCTCATTCTTCAAAAGGCACGCCATCACCAAAGACAAGCTTCAGCTCTGACGGCTTGACAGCACACGGTTTCAGGTACTATTTCACGACCCCTCACCGGGGCACTTTTCACCTTTCCCTCACGGTACTAGTGCACTATCGGTCACCAGGACGTATTTTGGCTTAGCAGGTGGTCCTGCCAGATTCACACGGACTTTCACGGGCTCCGCGCTACTCGGGAACACATCAACGTCTAGCCGGTACCTTCATCTACGGGACTCTCACCCACTCCGGTACCGCTTCCCAACGGTTTCAACTAACACCGACATCAACGCTCCAGGCCGGCAGACCTGAACAGATATGTCCCACAACCCCGCAAACGCAACGACTGCCGTCTATCACACGCCTACGGTTTAGCCTCTTCCCCGTTCGCTCACCACTACTAGGAGAATCACTGTTGTTTACTCTTCCTGCGGGTACTGAGATGTTTCACTTCCCCGCGTCACCACCAACCACCCTATACATTCAGATGGCGGCAACCCGACACAACTCGGGCTAGGTTTCCCCATTCGGACACCCACGGATCACAGCTCGGTTGACAGCTCCCCGTGGCCTATCGCGGCCTCCCACGTCCTTCATCGGCGCCTGGTGCCAAGGCATCCACCGTGTGCCACTATCACTTGGCCACTACAGATAATAAGATGCTCGCGCACACTATTCACAAATCAAAACACCAACCGCATACCCCAACACCACTCACACCACCAGGATCCTCGTCCTGACGACACTGAGAGTTCTCAGAGGCGGTCCGCGGGAACCAACACCCGACCAGACCCCAAAGGACCCAGGCCGGAGGTTGCTTCCTCAGACACCCAACAGCGCGCCCCCGGACGCTTCTAGTCGCCCGAGGTCAAGTTCAATTTGTCTTTGAGCCATCCTGGATACTGCACGCAGCACCAGGTCCACTTTCGAGTCCGGCCGGCTGTAGAAGTAATGCCGACCTGTAAAGACTCCTTAGAAAGGAGGTGATCCAGCCGCACCTTCCGGTACGGCTACCTTGTTACGACTTCGTCCCAATCGCCAGCCCCACCTTCACTCACTCCCTCCCACAAGGGGTTAGGCCGCAAGTTTCGGGTGTTGCCGACTTTCATGACGTGACGGGCGGTGTGTACAAGGCCCGGGAACGTATTCACCGCGGCGTTGCTGATCCGCGATTACTAGCGACTCCACCTTCATGGGGTCGAGTTGCAGACCCCAATCCGAACTGAGACCGGCTTTTAGGGATTCGCTCCACCTTACGGTATCGCACGCCCATTGTACCGGCCATTGTAGCATGTTTGCAGCCCAAGACATAAGGGGCATGATGACTTGACGTCATCCCCACCTTCCTCCGAGTTGACCCCGGCAGTCTCCCATGAGTCCCCACCATTACGTGCTGGCAACATGGAACAAGGGTTGCGCTCGTTGCGGGACTTAACCCAACATCTCACGACACGAGCTGACGACAGCCATGCACCACCTGTCACCCGCCAACTAAATGACCTCACATCTCTGCGAGTCCACGGGTGATGTCAAACCTTGGTAAGGTTCTTCGCGTTGCGTCGAATTAAGCAACATGCTCCGCCGCTTGTGCGGGCCCCCGTCAATTCCTTTGAGTTTTAGCCTTGCGGCCGTACTCCCCAGGCGGGGCGCTTAATGCGTTAGCTACGGCGCGGAAACCGTGGAAAGTCCCCACACCTAGCGCCCAACGTTTACGGCATGGACTACCAGGGTATCTAATCCTGTTCGCTCCCCATGCTTTCGCTCCTCAGCGTCAGGTAAGGCCCAGAGACCCGCCTTCGCCACCGGTGTTCCTCCTGATATCTGCGCATTTCACCGCTACACCAGGAATTCCAGTCTCCCCTACCTACCTCTAGCATGCCCGTATCCACTGCAGAACCGGAGTTAAGCCCCGGTCTTTCACAGCAGACGCGACACGCCGCCTACGAGCTCTTTACGCCCAATAATTCCGGACAACGCTCGGACCCTACGTATTACCGCGGCTGCTGGCACGTAGTTAGCCGGTCCTTATTCCCCACCTACCGTCAACCTCCAGAGAACTGGAAGCCTGCGTTGGTGGTAAAAGAGGTTTACAACCCGAAGGCCGTCATCCCCCACGCGGCGTCGCTGCGTCAGGCTTTCGCCCATTGCGCAATATTCCCCACTGCTGCCTCCCGCAGGAGTCTGGGCCGTGTCTCAGTCCCAGTGTGGCCGGTCGCCCTCTCAGGCCGGCTACCCGTAATCGCCTTGGTAGGCCGTTACCCCACCAACAAGCTGATAGGCCGCGAGCCCATCCCTGACCGAAAAACTTTCCACCCTCCACCATGAGGTGGCGGGTCGTATCCGGTATTAGACGGCGTTTCCACCGCTTATCCCAGAGTCAGGGGCAGGTTGCTCACGTGTTACTCACCCGTTCGCCGCTCGTGTACCCCGAAGGGCCTTACCGCTCGACTTGCATGTGTTAAGCACGCCGCCAGCGTTCGTCCTGAGCCAGGATCAAACTCTCCATAAAGGTCACTCAACCCGACCCGCGTCCCCCGAAGGAGCCGTCTGGGCGGGTAAACCTAGAAGTAATCCTGACCAACCGGGTCACCCCGGCTAATCAAAGGAACCTCCGCACACGAACCGAGTGGTTCTGTGTGACGGGGCCAAAACAAACATGGCTTAAAGAAAATCAAACACGCGCTGTTGAGTTCTCAAGAAACAACCGCTCTTCGTGTACAAGCTGCTGTGAGCTTTTCCACCGAAGGCGTTGTGCGTTTCCGCTTTGTTGTGTCTTTACTTTATCAGGTGTTCCGCGCCCCGCCAAATCGGCGGTTCGGGGTGTTTCTGATCGGGGTAAAGCCCGTTTCCTGTTTCGCTTCCGTGTTTCCCTGGAAGCGCCCTCCGAGCCTACCCGCACCGAAGCAGTGCTCGGAACGGTGATTCGGAGGAAGGAGGGGTATCCGGCACGCCCGCAGAAAATCGCGTTCGTTTCGCTCGGAAGGGTGTCGCAGCCCCTCGCGGCCCTGGGCCGTTCGGTGGCGACTCGGAGTACATTACCCGCGGCCCGGGGGTCCGGCAACTCGAAGTTGACGTGTCGTGGGTCACACTAGTTCAGCAGTGTGCCGGAACCGGTTCCCGGGGCGGCGTAGAGCCACTCCACCTCCAGCTCGACGACCGCGACCGTGGCCGGTGGATAGGCAACCGGATTCCCCAGGAAGGCGCCGGCCAGCTGGGCCACCGTCGGGTTGTGCGCGACGACCAGGACCGTCCCCGCGTCGGGATCCACCTGGTTCACCAGCTCCAGGAGTGTGTCCACCCCAGCCGAGTACGCCGCCTCGGAGTAGTCCACCTCCGGGCGGACCCCCGCTTCCATGGCCCCGAGCACACCGTCCAGCGTCTGCCGCGTTCGCCTGGCCGCGGAGCAGATGACGTGGTCGGGCACGTACCCCCGCTCGGCGAGCAGGCGGCCGACCGCCTCGGCCTGGCTCCGGCCCCGGTCGGTGAGACCGCGTTCGAAGTCCTCGAACCCGTTCTCGGCCTGGGCGTGCCGCATCAGCAGCAGCCTCCGCGCGCCGCTCACGGGGAGACCGCCGTCGCGACGACGGAGAGGGCCACGATGAACGCCACCATGGCACCCACGATGACGAACAGTCCCTTCATCCCGGACACCGGGAACCACCCCTTCGCTCGCTCGGCTGTGTTCCCAGGTTAGGCCCCGCTCCCACACGGGCGCGGCCGCCCGGGGGCTACCCGGGCGGCCGCGGAGGTCGGTGCTCCCTACCTACTTCCCCTCTCCGGCGCGGGCCTCCTCCTTGCGGTCGTCGGCGCCGTCCGCGGCGTCCCCGCCGACACCGCCGTCCCCGGCAGGGGAGACCTCACCCTTCGGCGGGGCTCCGCCTCCGGTCTCCGGGGCGCCCTTGGGCGCGGACCGGCCGCCGGTCTCGGCGAGGTCGGTCTCGGTGCCTCCCCCGCGGCGCTTGGACCACAGGATGGCGCCGACGAGCACGGCGACGGCCGCCACCGCGATCCCCGCCCGCAGGACGACGTTGTCGGCGTAGATCACCACGCTGGGCGCCACGATCAGGGCGACGAGGTTCATCACCTTGAGCAGGGGGTTGATGGCGGGACCCGCGGTGTCCTTGAAGGGGTCGCCGACCGTGTCGCCGATGACCGTGGCGGCGTGGGCCTCCGAGCCCTTGCCGCCGTGGTGGCCGTCCTCGACGAGCTTCTTGGCGTTGTCCCAGGCACCGCCCGAGTTGGACAGGAAGACGGCCATGAGCACGCCCGCGGCGATGGCGCCGCCCAGGAACGCGCCGAGCGGGGCGTAGCCGAGGGCGAAGCCGACCGCGATCGGCGCGAGGACGGCCAGCAGGCCCGGGGTGACCAGCTCCCGCAGCGAGTCCTTGGTGCAGATGTCGACCACGCGCGCGTACTCGGGCTTCTCCGTGCCGTCCATGATCCCCGGACGGGTGCGGAACTGGTCGCGCACCTCCATGACCACGCGACCCGCCGCCCGGCCGACCGCCATGATGGCGAGCCCGGAGAAGAAGAACACCACGCTGGCGCCGATGATGACGCCGACGAGCACGTCGGGCTGGTCCAGTGAGAGCGAGAACGCCTCGTCGGCGTCGCCGAGCTGGGCCTGCACGGAGGTGCGGAAGGCGCCGAAGAGCGCGGTCGCGGCCAGGACCGCGGTCGCGATCGCGATGCCCTTGGTGATGGCCTTGGTGGTGTTGCCGACGGCGTCGAGCCCGGTGAGGATCTCCGCGCCCGGGCCCTCCACGTCGCCGGACATCTCCGCGATGCCCTGGGCGTTGTCGGAGACGGGGCCGAAGGTGTCCATCGCCACGATGATGCCGACGGTGGTGAGCAGGCCGGTTCCGGCGAGGGCGACGGCGAACAGGCTCAGGGTGATGGAGCCGCCGCCGAGCAGGAACGCGGCGTAGACGGCTCCGGCGATGAGGAGGGCGGAGTAGACGGCCGACTCCAGGCCGACGGAGATGCCGGAGAGGATGACGGTCGCCGCGCCGGTCTCGGAGCTGTCGCCGATCTCGCGGACGGGGCGCCGGTCGGTCTCGGTGAAGTAGCCGGTGAGCAGCTGGATGGCGGCGGCGAGCACGAGGCCGATGAGGACCGCCGCGACCGCGAGGATCCTCGGGTCCGGGTTGGTCCCGGCCTCCTCGATCTCGGCCAGGACCTGCGGGCTGACGCCGGAGAGCTGGTCGAAGCTGGAGGGCAGGTACCAGAAGGCGGTGCCGACGACGAGCGCGGCGGAGATCGCCGCGGAGATGAAGAACCCGCGGTTGATCGCCGACATCGCCGTCTTGTCCCTGGCGCGGGGGGCGACCAGGAAGATGCCGACGATGGCGGTGAGCACGCCGATCATGGGGACGAGGAGCGGGAACACCAGTCCCTCGGTGCCGAAGGCGACGCGGCCGAGGATCAGCGAGGCGACGAGCACGACCGCGTAGGACTCGAACAGGTCCGCGGCCATGCCGGCGCAGTCACCCACGTTGTCGCCGACGTTGTCGGCGATGGTGGCGGCGTTGCGGGGGTCGTCCTCGGGGATGCCCTGCTCGACCTTGCCGACGAGGTCGGCGCCGACGTCGGCGGCCTTGGTGAAGATGCCGCCGCCCACGCGCATGAACATGGCGAGGAGGGCCGCGCCGAAGCCGAAGCCCTCCAGGACGATGGGGGCGTCGCCCCGGTAGAGGAGGACGACGAGGGCCGCGCCGAACAGGCCGAGGCCGACGGTGATCATGCCCGCCACTCCGCCGGTCCGGAAGGCGATGCGCATGGCGGTGCGGTTGGAGGCGTCGTCACCGCCCCGGGCGGCCGCGGCGACCCGGACGTTGCCGCGCACGGCGAGCCACATGCCGATGAATCCGGTCGCCGCCGACAGCAGGGCGCCGAGGGCGAAGAAGACCGACCGGCCGATCGCGATGGCCCACGAGTCGGCCGGGAGCAGGAGCAGCAGGAGCGGGATGAGGACGACGAAGACCGCGAGGGTGCGGAACTGTCGTTTGAGGTAGGCCGCCGCTCCTTCCTGCACCGCGAGCGCGATGCCGCGCATTCGCTCTGTGCCCTGCCCTGCGGCGAGGACCTCACGTACCAGCACGCCCGCGACGGCGAGTGCCAGAAGGGCCACCACCATGACGATGATGACGAGGGTGAAGTCGGTGCCTGCCAGTGATAGGGCCATGCCGCCTTCAGCGGCGAGGTTGAGCCCAGACAATCCGTCCTCCTTGAGACGGGCACGACCTTTTCGGCCCCGTCCACGGGAGAACGCGCGGAACGGCTCGCCCTGTGGGCGCCGGTCCTCGCGGTCGTGGACGTACCGCCGTCCGGAAGGAGCCTGAGCTGGCTCGACGGCACGCTTGGCGGGGTCGAAGCGGTGCCACCTTTGGTTGTGGTGCGTACCGCCCGTGCCACGTGTTCACGGGCGGTGATCCGGGGAGTCTACGCACGGCGACAAAGAAAGGTGAGAGCCGAGCCCGCCATTCCTCAAGAAAATCCGAAGATGTGATCTTCCGGTGATCTCAGGAAAAGGATAAATGCCTTTTTCAGTGATATGCAGCTTATATAACATCTCATAATGCCGCAATGCGATGTTAACGCTAAAGCGTGCATAAGCCCACAAAAAGTGAATCGGCCCCGCAGGCCACACAGACCTCACTAGTCACAGGAAGTGCTGGTGCCACGGGGCCCTCCGCGGGGTCCGCCACCGGTCCGCGGCGGGAGTCGCGGGCGCGTGCGCCCACGACCGAAGAGCGCCTGCCGCGTCGGCCGGAGGACACGCTTCTCGGCGGTTACCCGCCGAGCAGGCGCATCCCCGAAGGGTCGATCCCGTCACCCGGGCGGGCGCGCCCGGCGTCGAGGTCGTCGGCCAGGGCGCGGGCGAACGCCGCCACCCCCGCCACGTCCACCCCGTGGGGGGCGTCCGGCCCGAACGGCTCCACGCGGTCCGCGCCCCGCCTCAGCAGACGTGCCGCGCCGACCATGTTGCCGCGCTGCGCGTGGGTGACCCCCACGGCCGTCTGGGCGAGGCCGCGCCACAGTTCCCGCTCGGGGTCGGGCGCGGACTTCCACACGGCTTCGAGGACCTCGTGGGCGGTGAAAGCGTACCCCTGGTCGAGCAGCCGCTGGGCCTCCTCCAGACCTTCCTCCGCGGAGAACTCGGCGTCGTCGGGGACCCGCTCCACCTCGCCCCGGCTCCCGTGCGGCATCGGGCGCCCGTACCGGTCCCGGGGGCGCTGGTTCTGCGCCTGCCCGGTCTCGTTGCGGTCCCGCCCGCCTCCTCGGCCCCCGGACTCCCGGTGCCCGTCCGCGGTCTCCGTCGCCATCAGTGCCTCACCGCCGTTCCCCCTCGCCTGCGAGGACTCCGTCCGCCTCACCGCCGAGACCTCCGCGAGCCACTCGACGAGCGCGCGGGAGACCTCCTCCGGTCGTTCCTCGTGCGGGAAGTGTCCCGCGCCGTGGACCTGCCTCCAACGGTAGGGCCCCGTCACCACGCCCCGTGAGGCGCGTGCCGGTCCGGGCGGGCACACCGGGTCGAGGGTCCCGTGGAGCTGGAGGACGGGGACGCGCACGGGAGCACGGCGCATCCGCGCGTCGTAGCGGAGTCCGTCCGTGCGCCACCGCGACCGGAAGATCCAGCGGTGGCTCTCCAGGGAGCAGTGGGAGACCTTGGGGATGGCGAAGGCGCGGCGGTAGTGCTCCTCGGCCTCGGTGTCGGGCCAGCCGGGGCCCGACCACTCCCGGAGCAGGTCGCCCACGCGTTCGCACCCGTCGCTCAGGAGCCGGTGCTCGGGGAGGATCGGCAGCTGTGCCCGGAGCATGTGGCGGACGCCGGGACCGCCGGAGGCCAGGACGCGGGCCGCTCGCAGCGGGTGCGGCGACGACACCGCGGCCAGGGCGCGCACGGTGCCGGGGTGGTAGGCGGTCATCGTCCAGGCGACGAGGCCGCCCAGGCCGTGCCCGACCACGGCCGCGTCCCGTGAGCCGAGGGCGCGGACCAGTCCGGCGGCGTCCTGGGCGAGGGTGACGAGGTCGTAGCCGCGCGGGGTCTTGTCGCTGGCGCCGTAGCCGCGCAGGTCCGCGGCGACCGCGCGGTAACCGGCGTCGGCGAGCGCGGTCAGTTGGGCGCGCCAGGCCCACCAGAACTGGGGGAAGCCGTGGAGGAGGAGCACCAGCGGCCCGTCACCGGCCTCGGCGACGTGGAACCGGGCCCCCGCCGCGCTGACGGTCCTGTGGGTCCAGGGGCCGTCGACGTAGGCGGCCGAGTCGTCCAACAACGCGCGGGCCTACCGGGCCGCGGGAGCGGACGCCTCGGCGGTCTCGACGGCGTTCGAGGGCGGGCGGATGTCGCCGCGCAGGATGCCGGCGAAGCGCGAGGTGGTCAGCGCGGTGCGCTGGAGGCCCTCCCGCTTGCGCAGGGTGGCGATCGCGTACAGCGCGACGGCCGCGGCGAGCAGCAGGTAGACGAGGGTGACGATGCCGAAGCTGGCCCAGCCGGGGAGCCCGGCGACCTCGTACAGGACGAAGGCCCCGGTCACCGAGAGGAGGATGACGAAGATGTGGGCGAGGACCCCGACCACGGCGAAACCGGCCACGCCCTTGCCGATCTTGGCCGCGTCGGCCTTGGCCTCCAGCTTGGCCAGCTTGATCTCCAGGCTGACCAGACGGGAGATGTTGCCCGTGGCCTCTGAGACCAGTTCGCTGATCGAACGGTCGGTGTCCCTGGTGGCGCCAGGTTCACCGGTACCCGGCTTCTCCGCCATCGTGGAGGTTCCCTTCTCTCGGTCCGAACGCACGGATGATCCTCCGCATCCTCGCACATACCCCGTCTCGGACGTCTCTCACGGCACGCACAACGGCGCCGCCGCCTCCGGTCGCACGGGCGGCGGGCGCGGGTCCCCGGACCGGGGAAGGCGGGGGGAGGGAGGGGAGACAGCGAACGGCGCCCCGGACCGGGGCGCCGTTCACCGGTGGCCGAGGGGCCCGCGCGGGCCCCTCGGCTCAGTCCTCCCGCTTGGCGGAGGGCAGCTGCTTGGCGATGACCTCCATGATCGAGGAGTCGGTGAGCGTGGAGGTGTCGCCGACGGCCCGGTTCTCGGCGATGTCGCGCAGCAGGCGCCGCATGATCTTGCCCGAGCGGGTCTTGGGCAGCTCGGGCACCGCCAGGAGGCGGGCGGGCTTGGCGATCGGGCCGAGCGAGGTGCCGACGTGGTTGCGCAGTTCCTGGACCAGGTCCTCGGGGACCTCCTCCTCGCCGCCGCGCAGGATCACGAAGCCGACGATGGCCTGGCCGGTGACCTTGTCGGTGGCGCCGACGACCGCGGCCTCCGCCACGCGCGGGTGGGAGACCAGCGCGGACTCGACCTCGGTGGTGGAGATGTTGTGGCCGGAGACGAGCATGACGTCGTCCACGCGGCCCAGCAGCCACAGGTCGCCGTCGGCGTCCTTCTTGGCGCCGTCGCCGGGGAAGTACAGGCCCTCGAAGCGCGACCAGTAGGTGTCCTTGTAGCGCTGGGGGTCGCCCCAGATCCCGCGGAGCATGGACGGCCACGGCTCGCGGATGACGATGAAGCCGCCCTCGCCGTCGGGGACGGACTCGCCCTGCTCGTCCACGACGTCGGCGACGATGCCGGGGATGGCCCGCATGGCCGCGCCGGGCTTGCCGGAGGTCACGCCCGGCAGGGGGCTGACCATGACGGCGCCGGTCTCGGTCTGCCACCAGGTGTCCACGACCGGAGTGCGGTCGCCGCCGATGTTCTTGCGGTACCAGACGTAGGCCTCGGGGTTGATGGGCTCGCCCACCGAGCCGATGACGCGCAGGCTGGACAGGTCGAACTTGGCGGGGATGTCGTCGCCCCACTTCATGAAGGTGCGGATCGCCGTGGGGGCCATGTAGGCGATGGTGACCTTGTACTTCTCGATGATCTCCCAGAAGCGGCCCTTGTGCGGGGTGTCCGGGGTGCCCTCGTACAGGACGGTGGTGGCCGCGTTGGCGAGCGGGCCGTAGACGATGTAGGAGTGGCCGGTGACCCAGCCGATGTCGGCGGCGCACCAGTAGACGTCGGTCTCGGGCTTGAGGTCGAAGACCGCCCAGTGGGTGTAGGCGACCTGGGTGAGGTAGCCGCCGGTGGTGTGCAGGATGCCCTTGGGCTTGGCCGTGGTGCCGCTGGTGTACATGATGTACAGCGGGTCCTCGGCGTCGTGCGCCTCGGGCGTGTGCTCGGTGCTCTGGGACTCCACGACGTCGTGCCACCACACGTCGCGGTCGGTCCACTCGACGTCCTGGCCGGTGCGGCGGACGACGAGGACGTTCTCGACCGCGGGGCGGTCGGCGACGGCGGCGTCCACGGCGGGCTTGAGGGCGCTGGCCTTGCCGCGGCGGTAGCCTCCGTCGGCGGTGACCACGAGCTTGGCCTGGCTGTCGTCGAGGCGCTGGCCCAGGGCGTCCACGGAGAAGCCGCCGAACACGACCATGTGGACGGCGCCGAGACGGGCGCAGGCGAGCATGGCCACGACGGTCTCGGGGATCATCGGCATGTAGATGGCGACGCGGTCGCCCTTGCGCACGCCGAGTCCGGTCATGGCGTTGGCCGCCTGGGAGACCAGGTCCTTGAGCTCGGCGTAGGTGATGGTGCGGGTGTCGCCGGGCTCGCCCTCCCAGTGGTAGGCGACCCGGTCGCCGAGGCCGTTGGCCACGTGCCGGTCCACGCAGTTGACGGAGGCGTTGATCCTCCCGCCGACGAACCACTTGGCGAAGGGCGGATTCCACTCCAGGGCGGTGTCCCAGGGCTGTTCCCACTGGAGCCTGCGGGCCTGCTCCTCCCAGAAACCGAGACGGTCCTCGTCGGCCCTGGCGTAGGCGTCGGCCTTGACGTTGGCGTCGGCGGCGAGCGCCTCCGGGGGAGGGAAGCTGCGCGTCTCGTGGAGAAGGTTGGACAGTGTCTCCTGGCTCGCGGGAGTGCTGTCGGCCACTGTGATTCTCCTTACGTAGGCTGGTTCACACCCAATTAATCATGTCGTGCGATACCCCGTGAACAGGCGGGGTGGCGTCCAGCGGCGGGGAAGGCCGGGCGCGCGACGAACGGGCGGCGAACGGTCGCCCTGCCGCGACGAGCGGTCGCGGGGAACGGTTCGCGCGCTGTCGTCGGCGCGGGCCGCCGACCCGGCCCGCCGGTGTGGGCCGCCCGGGTTACCGGCGCGTAGTGTTGTTTTCCGTGAGCGAACCGACTTCTTCCCCCGTGTCCGACCCGTTGGCCCGGATCGCCGAGCTGCCCGGTGTGGCCGACGCGGTCGCCGAGACGCGGACCCTGGTCGACCGTCTGTTGGGCCACCGCGTGCTGCGCCGCCGCAGCAGCGACGTGTCCATGGAGTCCGCGCTGCGCGGCGCGGTCGCGTCGGCGGCGCTGGAGGGCGCCGAGGTCTCGATGGAGGAGATCCGCGAGGGGCACGTGTACGACACGCGCGTCAAGGGCGCGCTTCGGGTATCCGGAGAGCTGGGGAGCCTGGTGGACACCTGGCCGAGGGCTCCGCGCCAGGCCCTGGCCCGGCTGCACACGCTGGCCGCGGCGGACGCGGTGTCCGCGGACGCGCTGGGCCGTCCCCGCAGGGCCGGGGAACGCGTCGAGGACCCCCTGGGGCTGGGCCCGGCCCCGGCTCCGGAGACCGCGATGGCCAGGCTGGAGGGCCTGTACTCGCTGCTGGGCGCGCGCACGTCGGTGCCCGCGCTGGTGATGTCGGCCCTGGTGCACGGGGAGCTGATGGCGGTCCGTCCGTTCGGGTGGGGCGACGGTCTGGTGGCGCGCGCGGCCGAACGGTTGACGCTGGTGGAGCGGGGTCTGGACCCCAAGTCGCTGGTGCCCTCCGAGCTCGGCCACCGGACGCTGCGGGACGAGTACGGGCCGGCGCTGCGCGGGTACATGGGCGGCACCCCGGAGGGCGTCGCCGGGTGGGTGGCGTACTGCTGCCGCGCGGTCCGCGCGGGGGCGCAGGACTCGCTGGCCACCTGTGAGGCCCTCAAGCGCGGCTGAGCGCGGGGCGCCGGCTTCCGGGCCGGAGGTCTCGAAAGCGCCCGGGGCGCGCGAGGCGCACGGACGGGCCGGAGGCCTCGGTGGTACGCGGAGGTGCGCGAGGCGCGCGGAGAAGCCGGGAAAGGACAACAACTTTTGACGGTCGGCAACTGTGCGCGACCGAAATGTTGAACACTAATCGGTTATTTACCGACCGGTAGGTTCAGGAAGAGTATCGGTTCGATCACGCTTGCCGGTTCCACAAGGGGGCGGGGGCGGCACGGCCCTTGCGTGCGCACAGGACGAACGGCGCCCCGTCCTGTCTCCCGGGGCGCCGCCTCCGACACGTTCCGCCGGGTTAGCAGGCGTCCATTTCCCTAGCCTGACCAGGCAGGACATCAGCCTGTCCGATCTAGACGGGCCTCACGGGGCCAAGTGGCGCGTGGGTTCCCGGTTGTCGTGTCGGGGTGGTTCTCAGCCACCGACTGCTTTCTTTCTACGCCGATGTTCCGGCGACGAAAAGGCGGTTGACCCGAATTTTTGCCCTTGATTCCAGAACCGATACGGAACTCTGCGTGGTAACGTCTGTCCCGTCGTTCCCAAGAGGGCGGGCCGCCCGCTTCGCGCCTCCGCCGTACGCGCCCCATTTCGCGTTCCGGTGGTATCCCTCTTCGCCGAATGACGTCCGTGTGCCTTCCGGTGGTCGCGAGAGCACGTCTCTTCGCCGACCCTCACCAGAGAGCGGACCCGGTCCTCACCCCCCGGGACCGGCAACCCCGCGTGGCGGCCTTCTCCCCCTGTGAAGGCGAGTCCCCGCGTCCGCTCATCTCGCCTGTCGGGCGGGGGTGCGTATCCGCCCCCGTATACGCATCCCGCCCGCCAGGTGAACCGGACCGCGAACGAACCCGGACCCGGCTGATCCGGGTCGCGGACACACCAGGCCACAGCCGAACCGGTCCGCCCATCTGCGCGACGCCCGGCCTCCCCTCGCCGATCCGAGCCCCGCCGACGTTGTCCACAGCTTCGAATCGGGGCTTTCGCCGTCGTGCCCGGTCGGCGAAGGTCGAGGAAAGCCCCTCGACCCGGGAGGTCCCATGGACGCCCAGCACCGGCCCCTGCTCGCGACCGCAGACCCCCTCCTCCTCGACGACCTCCTCAGGCTGGCCACCGCCGCCTCCACCGAGGTCACCGTCGCCCACACGCCCGACCGGGCGCTGAGTCTGTGGCCGCGCGCCCCGCTCGTCGTGATCGGCGCCGACCTGCGCGCGCTCCTGCGGGCCGCCGACCCTCCGCCGGGCCGCCACGTGGTCGTGACCCGGGATCCCCGGGAGGCCGACGCCGGCGGGGACCCTTCGGGGGAGGGGGACGCGCCCCCGGTCGCCGCGGTGCCCCGGCCGCGCGTCCCCCCGGACCGGTACCGGCCGGGCGCCCACGCGCAGGGCTCCCCTCCGGGCGGTCCGGAGGAGGCGTACCGGCCGGGCACTCCCGCGGGGCGCTCCTCGCCGGACGCCCCAGCGGAGGCGTACCGGCCGGACCTCGCCGCGGAGCACCCGACCTCGGACATGCGCGTGGCCGGGCACCGGTCGGGCGTTCCCCTGGAGGCCCCGGCCTCGGACGCCGCCGGGGAGGGGTCCCCGCGGGGGTTCCGGGAGGCGCGCGTGCTCCTGCTGCCCCGGGACGAGGCGCTGCTGGTCGACCTGCTCGCGAGGGCGTCCTCCCCCGGCCGGGCTCCGGCGCCCACGGTGTCGGTGGTCGGCGGCCGGGGCGGTGCCGGGGCCAGCCTGCTCGCGGTGGCCCTCGCCCTGGCCGGTGAGCGCGCCGGACGCTCCACCGCCCTGCTGGACGCCGACCCGTTCGGGTGCGGCCCCGACGTCTACCTCGGGTGCGACCGGGGCCCCTCCCCCGGTCCCGAGCGGTGGACCGGCTGGGGCGACCTGCTGCGCAGGCGCGGCCGGGTGCGCTGGCGCGACCTGCGCGCCGGACTGCCGGGGACCTCCCGGGTGTCGGTGCTGACCTGGACGCGCGGCCCGGAGCCGACCGGCCCCCTGCCGGTGGGTGCCGTGCGCGCGGTCCTGTCCTCGGCCAGGGACGGCACCGACCTGGTGGTGGCCGACCTGCCGCGCTCCTTCGACCCGGCCACCACCGTGTTCCTGAACCGATCCGACCTGGTACTGCTGGTCGTCCCGGCGGACGTGCCCTCGGTGGTGGCGGCGACCAGGACGGTCGCCCGGCTGCGTGGGGAGACGCGGACCGTGCGGCTGGTGGTGCGCGGCGCCCGGGGCGAACTGAGCGCGGACGTGGTGTCCAGGGCCTTGAAGGTGGACCTGGGCGCGGATCTGCCGTCCGAGCCGGGGCTGGCCCGGTCGCTGGCCGCGGGGGACGTGCCCGCCCGCCATCCCCGTTCGCCCCTGGCCCGGTTCGCCGACCGGGTCGTCGCGGGCCTGCCCGCGCTGGAGGAGGTCCGGTGAGCCCCCTGGTGGAGGCCGTGCGCAACCGCCTGGTGGCGTCCGGGGTGCCGGTGAGCCCGTCGAGCGTCGCTGCGGCGCTGCGCGCCGAGGGAGGTCTGCTGGGCGACACCGAGGTGCTGTCCATGACCCGCCGTCTGGCCGCCGACCTGTCGGGGGCGGGGCCGCTGGAGGAGCTCATGACGTCGGGGGTCACCGACATCCTCGTCAACGGTCCCGACGAGGTGTGGGTGGACGACGGCGGAGGCCTGCGCCGGGCCGGGGTGCGCTTCGAGTCGGCGGACGCGGTGCGCCGACTGGCCCAGCGGCTGGCGGCGCAGGCGGGGAGACGGTTGGACGCGGCCGTGCCCTACGTGGACGCCCGGCTTCCCAGCGGCGCGCGGCTGCACGCGGTGCTGCCGCCGGTGGCGCCCGCCGGGGCGTGCGTGTCGCTGCGGCTGCCTCCCCGGCGGGTGTTCACCCTGGAGCGGTTGGCCCGGCGGGGGACGGTCACCCCGTGCGGGGCCGAGCTGCTGCGGTCCCTGGTGGCCTCGCGGGTGCCGTTCCTGGTCAGCGGGGGCACCGGCACGGGCAAGACCACGCTGCTGTCGTGCCTGCTCTCCCTGGTGGACCCGGGGGAGCGGATCGTCCTGGCCGAGGACTCCCCCGAGCTGCGGCCCGAGCATCCGCACGTGGTCCGCCTCCAGACCCGTCCGCCCAACATCGAGGGCAGCGGCGAGGTGTCGCTGGAGACCCTGGTCCGGCAGGCGCTGCGGATGCGTCCGGACCGGCTGGTGGTCGGCGAGGCGCGCGGGCCGGAGATCGTGTCCTTGCTGGGCGCTCTGAACACCGGGCACGAGGGCGGCGCGGGGACCCTGCACGCCAACGGCGCGGGCGACGTGCCCGCCCGGGTGGAGGCGCTGGGGTGCGCGGCCGGACTGGACCGGGCCGCCGTGCACAGCCAGCTGGCCGCCACCAGGGTCATGGTCGTGCACCTGGTCCGGGACTCCGGCGGGCGGCGCCTGGCCGAGCTGCGGGTGCTCAGACGCGGTTCGGACGGGCTGGTGGAGGCGGTGCCGGCGGTGTCCTTCGGTCCCGACGGCAGCCGCCGGGAACACGCCGGGGCGGACGAGGTGGCCGCCCGGCTGGGCGGGGGGTGGCGCCGGTGGTGACCGCACTGGCGGCCTGTTCGGGAGGCCTGGTGCTGCTGTGCCTGGTCCCCGGGGCGCGGCGCAGCCGGTTGGCGTCCCTCCTTCCCCGGCCCCGGCGGCCGGTGTCGTGGTCCGTGGACTGGCGGGCGCTGGCGGCCCGTGCCGGTGAGGGCGCCCGGCGCCGCGCCGCGGTGGTGGTGCTGTGCCGGGTGCTGGCCGCCGAACTGCGCGCCGGGCAGCCGCCGGAGGAGGCCCTGCGGATCTCCGCCGCCGAGGCGGGCCCGCTGGTGGGCTCCCTGACCGACGCGGCGTCGTTGCGCCGCGAGGCCGAACGCGAACCGGACCTGTGGGCACTGGCCTACCTGGCGGTGTGCTGGGAGGTGGCCGCGGACACCGGGGCGGGTCTGGCCGAGGTGGTGGACGCCCTGGCCGCGAACCTCACCGAGCAGGAGGAGCAGCGCACGGAGGCCGCCGCGCGCACCACCGGTCCGCGCACCACCGCGATCGTGCTGGCCGCCCTGCCCGCCGTCGGACTGCTGTTGTCCTCGGGCCTGGGCGGATCGCCGCTGGTGTTCCTGTTCACCACGCCGCTGGGGTTGGCCTGCCTGGTGGGCGGGGTGGCCCTGGACGCTCTCGGGACCTGGTGGACGCTGCGCATGGTGCGCTCGGCGACCGCCTTTCCCTGACAGGACCCGGGCAACGGGACGCGGACGGCGGACCCCGTCCGGGGGACTGACGGATGCCCGTCGGAACGCCTCGGCCGGAGGCCTGGCCCGGGTACCCCGGCAGCGGTCTCCGGTCCGGAGATCTGGGTCGGACGCCTGTCCAGCAGGTCCGGGGCCTCGACCGGGGAACTGACCGGAGGCCCGTCCGGGTGCCCCGGTCGGGAGCCCGACTCGGAATTCGGGCCCAGGGCCTGGGCGTCGGCCGTCGAGCCGGGCCCGGGGAGGGACGACTGGCCACGGTCGGCATCGCTCCGGCCGCGGTGGCGCAGCGCGAGGAAGAAGAGGGAGGACGGATGTTCCTGACGGTCGCCGCGGTTCTGGGAGCCGCGTGTGTGTGGGTACTGCTGGGCGGGGGAACGGCGCGCGGACTGCGTCCGCCCTCCCGTGCTCCGGCCGGGCCGGGGCTGCCGGTCCGCCTGCTGGGGCCGACCCTGGCGGGGGCGTTCGCGCTGACCGTCGCGGTGGCCCTGTTCGGCGCGGTCGGGGGCCTCGTCGTGGCCGGGGTGTGCGCCGCCCTGTGGGTGCGCGCCCGCAGGAGCGCCGGTTCCCGTTCTCAACGGCTGCCGGTGACCGCCGACCTGCCCGTGGTGATCGGTCTGCTCGCCTCGGGCATCCGCGCCGGGGCGACGGTGCCCGCCTGCCTCACTGCGGTGTCCCGGGCGACGCGGGGAAGGCTGGGGGAGGAACTGGCCGCGGTGGCCGAACAACTGCGCCTGGGCGCCGCTCCCGCCGAGGCCTGGCGGCGCCCGGCGCTGCCCGAGCCCCTCGTCCCGGTGGGGCGCGACCTGGCCCGGGCCGCCGACACCGGGGCACCGGTGGCCGACCTCCTGGACCGGCACGCGGTCGATCTGCGCCGGACCCTGCGGGCCCGGGGGACGGCACGGCTGGAGCGGCTGGGCGTGCTGGTGGTGGCGCCCCTGGGTCTGTGCTTCCTGCCCGCGTTCGTGCTGATCGGCATCGTGCCGATGGCCGCCGAGCTGCTGTCCCGGGCCCTGGGCGGTTGAGGTCCCGGGCCCGGTCGCGTGTGCGGCGGCGCGGTGGCGGTCAGGGTTGCCCGTCCCGGGAGCCGCGCCGCCGCTGGCCCTCGTAGGGGACGGGGAAGCGGGGCCAGCCCACGGACAGGCGCAGCACCGGCACCACGACGCACAGCAGCACCAGGATTCCGGTCGAGACGTTGCCGACGATCCGCAACGCCGTACCGGTCGGGGTCGGGGCTGCGGCCGTGCGGTACACCACCGGTTCGCTGAGGGGCGAGGGCGCGTCCGTCGCGTCGCGTGGGCTCTTCCGCACGGGGCGGGACGGTTCCGGGGAGGCGGGGACCGGTGACGGTTCGGCGCACCGCTCGGGACCGGCGGAAGGGGCCGTTCGGCCGGAGTTCTCGAGGGCTCCGAAGCCGACGGGTTCGTCGGAGCGGAGGGGGTCATCGGAGCGCGCGGCCTCGGTGGGCCCGTTGGAGGAGGCCGGATCCTCTACACCGGTAGCGCCCGTTCTACCTTGGGGTCCAAGGGCGTGGGTGAGACCGGCGGAACCAGCGGCGTGCGCGGAGTTCTCGGGAGCGATGGAAACACCGGAGTGGTCGACACCGAGGGGATCTGTGATCTGTGGCGCGGGCGAGGCGGGGCAGGGCGGTGCGCCCCCGGGCTGGGCGGGGGCTCCCAGCAGGAGGGCGCACATCAGCACGGAGACGGGGGCAGGACTCATTCCACTTCCTCGGAGGAGACGGCGGCCGGTCCGGCCAGGGAGCGCGCCCGGACAGGCCGTTCGATGAGGGACGAGGAGACCGCGACCACCACCTCGGCGGTGGAGCCGGTGAGGACGCAGGATTCGAGGGAGGCGCGGTTGGCCTCGGCGGTGTCGCGGGCCCGCGCGCAGGCCCGTTCCGTTCCGTGGACGGCCTCGGCGGCGGCAGCGAGTGCGGCCAGGTCGGCCGCGGTGGTGGCGCGGTCGCGGTCGAGCCGCGCCGCGGAGGTCGCGAGGACGGCGAGGGTGACGAACCAGAGCAGCGCCCCCAGGGCGACCCACCAGACGGTGGCGGAACCGGAGTCTGAGCGCACCGGGGTCAGCTCCCGGGTTCGAGGGGGACGGCGGCGCTGCCGTCCACCGGCAGGGAGACCCCCGGGCCGAACAGGAGTCGCGCCCGTACGGTGACGCGGGCCATGCCCCCGTCCTCGGACAGGTGCACGTCGGCTCCGTCGGGAGCGGCGGTCAGCGCCAGGGAGCGGGCGCGGTCGTGGGGTTCGCCGCGGGCCAGCGCCCGGGCGCCCAGGCGCGCCGCGTCGGCGCAGGAGAGCTGGGCCGACGCGGCCTGGACGGCACCGAGGGCCACGGCCAGGACGAGCAGCAGGGAGGGCAGCACCATCGCCGCCTCCGCGGTGGCCGAGCCCCGGTCAAAAACCCGAGCCGAGCGCATTGACCACGAGATCGGTGAGGACGTCCTCGACCGCACCGCTGGTGAGCACGGCGTAGAGGACCCCGGCGAAGGCGACCGCCGCGATGGTGCAGAAGGCGTACTCGGAGGTCGTCATCCCGGCGTCCGCCGGGGACGGCGCGGCGGTGGGCGGGGACGCGGGAGGGGGCATGGGCACGGGAGCGGACATGGCGGCCTTCCTGGTGGGGGGCCGTCTGCTCCGGCCCTCTTCCTCCAGGTTCGGCGGGCCGGAGCCGACGCGAAAGCCCCTTCCCCAGCCTGTGGATAACTCCCTCCGCGCCCCCGCACTTCGTCCACAGGCTGTGGACGGCCTCGTCCCGGCCGTCAGTCCTCGCCGTCCGCGAGGACCTCGTCGAGCAGGCGCAGCGCGCCGGCCTTGCTCAACGGCTCGTTGCCGTTACCGCACTTGGGCGACTGGATGCATGACGGGCAGCCCTGGTCGCACTCGCAGTCGGCGATGGCCGCGCGGGTCGCGGACAGCCACTCGCGCGCCGCCGCGTACCCCCGTTCGGCGAAGCCCGCGCCGCCCTCGTACCCGTCGTAGACGAACACCGTCAGCCTGCCGGTGTCACCGTGCACGGAGGTGGACACCCCGCCGATGTCCCAGCGGTCGCAGGTCGCCAGCAGCGGCAGCAGCCCGATCGCGGCGTGCTCGGCGGCGTGGGCGGCGCCCAGCAGCCCCACGTCCTCCCGGCGCAGCCGCTCCTCGCCCTCGGCGGGCAGCGTCCACCACACCGCGCGGGTGTCGAGGGTGCGCTCGGGCAGGTCCAGCGACTGCTCCCCCAGGACCGAACCGGTGCGCACGTCCCTGCGCAGGAACCCGACCACCTGGCGCACCACCTGCACCTCGCCGAAGTACACGGTGGCCCCGCTCGGCCACTCCTCCTGGCGCAGCACCGACCGGACCGTGATGTCGGTGGTGTCGCGCGCCCAGGTGCTGTAGGGCGGCTCCGCCGGGTGGACCAGGGCGACGCCCTCGTCGAGGTCGAGGTCGTCGACCAGGTACGTGTACCCCTGGTGCAGGTACACCGCGCCGGGGTGGACGGTGCCGTGGGCGGCGGGCTCGTCGACCTCGCCGAGCAGCTGGCCGCTCCCGGTGTCGACGATCTGTACGGGAGGCCCGCCCGACCCGCGGATATCGGCTAGGTCGCTGGCCCGCTCGTTACTCGTCCAGAACCAGCCCCGTGGACGCCTTCGCAGCAGGCGGCGTTCGACGAGTTCGGCGAGCCGCTCCTCGGTCGTCGCTCCGAAGAGAACGAAGTCGTCCTTGGTGATCGGCAGCTCCTGGGCGGCCGCGCACAGGTGCGGCCCCAGGATGTGCGGGTTTTCCGGATCGAGGACGGTCGCTTCTACGGACCGGCCGAAAATGGCCTCCGGGTGGTGCGCCAGGTAGGTGTCCAAAGGGTCGTCACGGGCGATGAACACCGCCAGCGCGTCCTCCCCGCGCCGTCCGGCACGGCCCGCCTGCTGCCACAGTGACGCGAGGGTTCCCGGCCACCCGGCGATGAGCACCGCGTCCAGACCGCTGATGTCCACCCCCAGCTCCAGGGCGTTGGTGCTGGCCAGGCCGAGGATCTCCCCCGAGCGCAGGGCCTCCTCCAGCTCCCGGCGCTCCGAGGCCAGGTATCCGCCCCGGTAGGCGGCCACCCTCCCGGCCAGGACGTGGTCGCCGCGCTCGGCCAGCAGGCGCTGGGTGGTCAGCGCGACCACCTCCGCACCCTGCCGGGAGCGGACGAACACCAGGGTGCGCACACCGTCGCGGACCAGGTCGGCGAGCATCTCGGCGGCCTGCGAGGGCGCCGTCCTGCGGATCGGCGCCCCGTGCTCGCCGGTCAGGTCGGTCAACTCCGGCTCCACCAGCGCCACGGACATCCCCGGACGCGGGGAACCGTCCCGGCTGACCGCCGTGACGGGCACGCCGGTCAGCCGGGCGGCGCTCTCGGCGGGGCTGCCGGAGGTGGCCGAGGCGAGCACGAACACCGGACGCGACCGGTAGCGGGCGCACACGCGGCGCAGCCGACGCAGGATCTGCGCGACGTGCGAGCCGAAAACCCCCCGGTATCGGTGCGCCTCGTCGATCACCACGTAGCGCAGCCGACGCAGGAAGCGCGCCCACGCCCCGTGGCGGGGCAGGATGCCGTGGTGCAGCATGTCCGGGTTGGTGAGCACGTAGTTGCCGTGCTCGCGCACCCAGGAGCGCTCCTCGGCCGGGGTGTCGCCGTCATAGACGGCTGTCCGCATCCCCGGCAGGGAGAGGTCCGTTATCCACCGCAGCTGGTCCTGGGCGAGCGCCTTGGTCGGGGAGAGGTAGAGCACGGTTCCGCCCGCGTCAATCGCGTCCGCAGCGGGTAGGAGGAAGGCGAGTGACTTTCCCGAGGCGGTACCCGTGGCTATGATCACATCACGGCCCGAACGTGCGAGGTCGGCGGCTTCGGCCTGGTGGGACCACGGTCCCGTGATCCCCCTGTCGGCGAGCCGTTCGACCAGGTGGGGCGCGGTCCACACCGGCCACTCCCCGCTCACCCCGTCGTTGCGGGCCACGTGCTCGATGTGGGTCACCTGTGGGTACCGGGTATCGTCACGCCACACACCGGGAAGCACGGGCTCCGGTCGCCTCATCCGAGACCCCTCCTCAGTGGTACGCGTTCGAGGCCCGCAGGCGCCTCTCACCCAAGGGTGGAGCACTGGGACATTGGTTTCAGTGTGACATCCGGGGGAACAGTGGCGCGGTGTCACGGTTTTTCTGTGCATCACAGGAAGACGCACTCGACACGCGTGGTTGAATGCGTGCTGGTGGGGTAACGCCCGGCAGAGATCATTCGCGTTTTTCGCGGTTCGGCGCTGGAGGACTAGTGGACTTGAAGCTTGATCATTACACCGAGGGCGACACCGAGATCGTCGTCGTTGAGGGTGAGATCGATGTCTATACCGCGCCCCGGCTCCGCGAGCTGCTGATCGACCTGGTCAACAAGGGCAACTTCCACCTCGTGGTCAACATGGAGAAGGTGGAGTTCCTGGACTCGACGGGCCTCGGTGTGCTCGTGGGCGGGCTCAAGCGCGTCCGGGCCCACGACGGGACCCTCGACCTGGTCTGCACCCAGGAGCGCATCCTGAAGATCTTCCGGATCACCGGTCTGACCAAGGTCTTCGGCATCCACGACTCGGTGCAGGAAGCCATCGACAAGCGTTCCGCGAAGTAGCCCCGAGCGAGCGATGGCAACCATCACGCTCACGATCAGCGCGCTCCCCGCTCACGTGCGCACGGCGCGGCTCATGGCCGCCACCGTCGCACGGCGGGCGGGTATCGCCGCCTCAGCGATCGACGAGATCAGGCTGGCGGTCGGTGAGGCGTGTTCCCGGGCGGTGGCGGCGCACAAGCTGCACTGCCCCACACAGCCGATCCTGCTCCAGTTGATCGACGGCAGCGGGCCTGATCCGGCGTCGGAGTCCCGCACCGACGCCACGAGCAGCATCCTGCGCGCCAACGGGAGCGCGACGCAACGTTTCGAGGTCGTCGTCTCCGACCGTGCCCCGGCCAAGGACACGGAGGAGCCCGCCAACCCGTCCCTGCTCGACGGGCTCTTCCTGGACGGTGAGGACACCCCTCCCGGCGGGATCTCCGGGTTCTCCCCGGGGCTGGGCCTGGCGGTCATCACGGGTCTGGCCGACGAGGTGAAGATCGACCCCAGCGACCGGGGGACCGTGGTGCGGATGAGCTGGCCGCTGGCCACGGAGCACTCGCCCGACCCGAGTTCCAACTAGGGTCGCCGGGCCGGTGTCCGAACGCTCACGAGGGCGCCTCCCCGCGGGGAGGCGCCCTCGGTGTGTCACGGGCCGCCCGTCACGCCGGGAGGCCCGGCGCGGCCGCGAGTCCTGCGCCGACGCAGGCGCGGGCCCCGGGGCGGGCGCGGGCCCCGGGGCGAAGGCGGGCAGCACGGTGCCGACCGTGCCCCCGGGCCCCCTGTACATCCAGTCAACCGCCTCCCGCGCGCCCCCGAAAGCCCCGGATCCGGCCTGTGGACAACGCAGCCACGCGATCAGTCGCAGGCCTGGGAGGAGACCTGCTCGTCGTTCTCCAGGCCGCTCTGGGCGTTCTCCGCGACCTCGTCGGCGGTGAGCACGTAACCCGTCTCGGGCTCGT
Organism: Nocardiopsis sp. LDBS0036; assembly: GCF_041228755.1. Lineage (NCBI taxonomy): Bacteria > Bacillati > Actinomycetota > Actinomycetes > Streptosporangiales > Nocardiopsidaceae > Nocardiopsis > Nocardiopsis sp. LDBS0036. Next base: position 4,410,554 of record NZ_CP141103.1, on the reverse strand, counting down.
TCGTGGCGGCGGCGAAGACCACCCCGTACACGGTGCCGTCCGGCGACAGCAGCGGGCCGCCGGAGTTGCCCGGGCGCACCACGGCGCGCACCTGGTAGATCTCCCGGCTCACCTGCTGGGAGTGGTAGAAGTCCGGCCCCTGCGCCGTCTGGCGGGCGCGGACGCGCGCCGGGACGGCCGTGAAGCCGCTGTTGCGCGGGAAGCCCGCCACGACCGCGTCACCGCCCTGCGGGGCCTCGTAGGTGAACTCCAGCGGTTCCAGGTCCAGGCCCGGCACGTGCAGCACGGCCAGGTCCTGCTGGGCGTCGAAGAGCACCAGCGTGGCGTCGAGCTGGTAGCCCTCCCGGGTGACCACCCGCAGGTCGTCGGTGACCCCGGCGACCACGTGCGCGTTGGTCATGATCCGGTCCTCCGCGTAGGCGAAGCCGGTCCCCTCCACGCGGCGCTGGCACGAGGGCGCGGTGCCCAGCACCTTCACCACGCTGCGGCTCGACTCGATCAGCTCCGGGGTGGTGAGCACGTCGGGGTCCGGCGGCGCCACCTCGGCCAGCTCACCGGTGCCCAGGCCGCTGAACACCTGCGGGAAGGCGCTCTGGTCCACGATCCGGCGGAACGTGGAGAACCCGCTGTGGGCGGCCTCGGGCATCAGCGTGTCCACCGAGTGGAGGATGCGCGAGTCCCTGACCTGGCCCGCGACGAACGGCAGCGCCGAGTTGGCCACCGTGCTGCCGATGAACCAGGCCACGAGCAGCACCGAGAGCCCGCTGATCAGGGCGCCGCCGATGGCGTCCAGGACCCGCGCCGAGTCCCACGTCACCTTGTTGCGGACGAAGGTGCCCAGGTAGGAGAGCAGGAACTGGCCGAGCGCCGCGGACAGGAACACCACGGCGATCGCCAGTAGCGCCTGCCTGCCGGGGTCCTCCACCCACGCCTGGATGGGTGCCGGGGCCGTCAGGGCGGCGAGGACGCCCCCTCCGACGAAGCCCGCGAAGCTGAAGACACCGACGATGAAACCCTGTCGGTACCCCGTCACCGCGAACAGCAGCAACAGGACGACCAGGATCACGTCGAGCACATTGCCCTCCAAGAGTGAGCGCTAACCGACCGGCCGCAGGCCCTGCGGGGTTGCTTCGAACACTTCGGTGAGACCCTCGTCGCGCCAGGGAAGTTCCCAGCCGCCCAGGGCGAGCAGGCTGTCGATCACCGCGCCGGTGAAGCCCCACACGAGCATCCCCTCCACCCGGAAGCCGGGCCCCCAGCGGGGCCCGCCCCCGTAGCGCACCTTGACCCGGTTGGCCGGGTCGGCGAGGTCGGCGACGGGCACGCGGGAGACCGCGGCGACCTCGCCCAGGTCGGTCGGCCGCACCTCGCTGGGCTCGCGCCACCAGCCCAGGACGGGCGCCACCCGGAAGTCGCTGAAGCTCAGGTACAGCTCGGGGAGGCGGCCGACGACGTCGACCCCCTCGGGGAGGAGTCCGGTCTCCTCGGCGGCCTCGCGCAGCGCCGCGGCCTCCGGGGAGGCGTCGGAGGGCTCGATCCGGCCGCCGGGGAAGGCGGGCTGTCCGGCGTGGCGGCGCAGCCCCTCGCTGCGCTGGATGAGGAGGAGGTCGGGGCCCCTGGGCCCCTCCCCGAAGAGGACGAGGACGGCGGACTCGCGCCCTCCCTCGGCGGGCGGCCGCATGGGCGGCGGCACGGTCATCGTCTCGGCGGCGTCCGCGAGCGCGGCCAGCCAGAGCGGGATCGAGTTCATGCGGGGAACCTGTTCCGGGAGTCGTCGCGCCGTCGGTGGGTCGAAGGGGCCGTGCGCCGGGCTCCTCGCGGGGCCGCGGGGCCCGCGCCCGGGGGAGCGCCGCGCGGGGGAGCGCGTCGTTCCCGGGGAGTCGTCACGTCGTCGGACCTCCTCCGGCGCCGACGGGCGGGGGTACCGGCGTCGCACGGGGCGCCGCGGATTGGGACGCCCGCGACGGGGACGATGTGCGCACACTCACGTGATCAGGGTACAAACCTCCGGCGCCTGCTCCCGATGCGCGCCCGGCCGCCCCTGTACGACCGGGCGCCGGTACGGGGCGCCCGCCCGGGTCCGCACGCCGCGCACCCGGGCGGCCGGCCCCCGTGGGTCTCAGGAGAAGGAGCGCATCCGCAGCAGCTTGGTCGCGGTGGCGGTGTCCGTGGGCCCCTCTCCGAAGGAGGGGCACAGACGGGCCAGGCCGCAGGCCCCGCACGCGGGCTTGCGGGAGTGGCAGACCCGGCGGCCGTGCCAGATGACGCGGTGGGAGAGCATCGTCCAGTCCCGGCGCGGGAAGAGCGCGCCGATCTCGTGCTCGACCTTGACCGGGTCCTCCTCGTCGGTCCACCCGAAACGACGGACGAGCCGCCCGAAATGGGTGTCAACAGTGATACCGGGCACATCGAAGGCGTTACCGAGCAGTACGTTTGCGGTCTTTCGCCCTACACCGGGTAGTTTGACCAGGTCGGAGAGTTTCCTCGGAACCTCTCCACCGTGCCGTTCGCACAGTTCCTGCCCGAGCCCGATGAGGCTGTTGGCCTTGGCCCGGAAGAAGCCGGTCGAGCGGATCATCTCCTCCAGCTCCTCCCGCCGCGCCGAGGCGTAGCCCTCCGCGTCGGGGTAACGGGCGAAGAGGGCGGGGGTGACCTGGTTGACCCGCTTGTCCGTGCACTGGGCGGACAGGATCGTCGCGACCAGCAGCTCCAGGGGGGTCGTGAAGTTCAGCTCGCAGTGGGCGTCCGGGTACAGCTCGATGAGTTCCCGGTACATCCTGCGGGCGCGGCGGACCAGCGCGAGCCGGCTCTCACCGGTGGGCGTGGTCGTCGGCTCGGTCGCGTCTGGTGTGTCACGGGGCATCATCACAGGGTAGGCGTCCCGGTGACGGGGCGGACCGCGGCCCGGCGGCCGTGCTCACGCGGCCGTCGCGAGCGGGTCCGCGCCACTGTCGGCGGACGGGGCTATGTAACCAATGTCCGGTGGCGCGGCGCGGACAGCCCTGGTACAGAACTGATGACGGCTAGGATCGCAGGGGCTGACGTCGGCTGTTGTGGGCAGTTGTCTCTCGGCGGACAAGCCGGGATCACGACCTGGTTTCACACCCGGGTGCGATATACGTCACACTGTTGGCGGTCAGGTTTTAGGAGGACGTGTGGTGGACGAGATCAACGAGGTGCTGCGGAAGGCCCCTCTGTTCGAGGCGCTGGACGAGGAGGACACGGCCGCACTCCGCTCCTCGGTGAACGAGGTGCGTCTCGGCCGCGGCCAGACCCTGTTCAGCGAGGGCGACGAGGGCGACCGCCTGTACGTCATCCTCAGCGGGAAGGTGAAGCTGACCCGCACGGCCGTGGACGGCCGCGAGAACCTGCTCGGGGTGCTCGGCCCCAGCGAGATGTTCGGCGAGCTGTCGCTGTTCGACCCGCGCCCGCGCACCGCGAGCGCCGTCGCGGTCACCGACTCGGTGCTCGCGGGACTGGGCCACGACGACCTGCGCCCGTTCCTGTCCAGCCGCCCGCAGGTGTCGCTCCAGCTGCTCAAGGCGCTGGCCGCCCGCCTGCGCCGGACCAACGACGTGATGGCCGACCTCGTCTTCACCGACGTGCCCGGCCGCGTCGCCAAGGCTCTGCTGGAGCTGGCCGACAAGTTCGGCAAGGAGGGCGAGGACGGACTGCACGTCCACCACGACCTCACCCAGGAGGAGCTCGCCCAGCTGGTCGGCGCCTCCCGTGAGACGGTCAACAAGGCCCTCGCCGAGTTCGCCCTGCGCGGCTGGCTGCGGATCGAGGCCAAGGCCGTCGTCCTGCTCGACGTCGAGCGGATGCGCCGCCGGGCCCGCTAGACCGTGTCCCTCGGGCGGGGACTCCCGGGGGCGCTGACGTTCGCGCCCCGTGCCGGGGCTCCCCGGGCCTGAACGCTGTGTGGCCGCTCCCCCCTGCCGGGTGGGCGGCCACAGCCGTGTCCGGAGCCGGCCCCGGGCCCGGTTCCCGGTGCCCCCGGGTCCGGGGGGCCGCCACGAACCGGGCCCGGGGCCGGGAGAGCGCTCGCCGACTAGTTCTCGACGCCCTCGGGGAGTTCGCCGCGCGCCGCGAGGTAGCGCAGCTGGGCGCGCACCGACGAGGCCGCCGCGAACCGGATCTGCTCGGTGACGTCGGGGTAGACGCGGTCGACGATCTGCTCGACCCCGGCCGCCCCCGCGCGCACCGCGTCCAGGACCTGCCCCAGGCGCGACTCGCGGTGGTCGACGTAGGAGTCCAGCACCGTCGCCGGGGCCGTGATGATCGGGCCGTGGCCGGGCAGCAGGGTGCGCACGTCGTGCTCGCGCACGAGGGAGCGCAGCCGGTACAGCGACTCCATGTAGGGGCCCAGCCCGTCGTCGCCGTCGATCACCGTGGTGCCGTGGCCCAGGACGGTGTCGCCGGTCAGGATGGTGTTGTCCGCCTCCACCATCAGGCAGACGGAGTCCTCGGTGTGGCCGGGGGTGGCGATCACCCGTACCCGAAGGCCGTCGGCCTCCAGGACCTCTCCGTCGGACAGGCCGCGTCCGCCGACCCTGGTCCCCGGATCGACCGCGTGCACGGGGGCACCGGTCAGCTCCGAGAAGTACCGGGCGCCCTCCCCGTGGTCGGGGTGGCGGTGGGTCACCACGGCCATCAGCACCTGGGCGCCCTGCTCCTGCACGGTCCGCGCCACGCGCTCCAGGTGGCGCTCGTCGTGGGGGCCGGGGTCGACGACCACGACCCCGCGCGCGCCCGGCTCCCGCAGGATCCAGGTGTTGGTGCCCTCCAGCGTCATCGGGCCGGGATTGGGGCACAGCACGCAGCTGGCGCGCAGTGTCCCGGAACCGTCGATCCTCATCGCACCTCGCTTCGCTCGCCGAACCGGACCGGGGAGCGGCCGGGGCCTCCGGCACGCGCGGCCCCGCTGCCCGGCGGCTCCTCAGGGAGTCGCGTCGGGTTTCGGGAGAGGGTAGTCCACCCCGTTCGGCACGAAGACGCGCAACTGGCCGCCGACCTCCCGGACAACCGGCTCAATGGGGACGATATCCCGTCGGGCCTCCCGTACTCCCCGGAGGGTCCGGCAGTCCGCGAGTTCGGCGCAGTTCACGACCGTGGGCGGGAGCATCGGCATCCGACCCGCCTCCCACTCGCCGTGGACGGCGGCGGGGTCGGTCCACCGGGTGAGGTCGGCCTCGCCGCCCACGTCGCGCGAGGCCTGCCCCGGAGGCAGCTCGGCCGCGAAGAACCAGGTGTCGTAGCGGCGCGGCTCGGCCCTCGGGGTGATCCAGCGCGACCACGCGCGCAGCCACTCCGAGCGGAGCACGAGGCCGCGCCGGGCCAGGACCTCGGTGAAGGAGTGGGAGCGGTCGATCAGTCCCAGCCGGTCCCGCTCCCACTCCTCGGAGGAGGTGTCGAGGGTGATGGCCTCCCCGCCCGCGCGCCCGGGTTCGCTGGCCAGCAGGACGCCGGTCTCCTCGAAGGTCTCGCGGACCGCGGCGCACACCAGCGCCCGGGCCGTGCGCACGTCGGTGCCCAGCGTGCGCGCCCATTCCTCGGGGCCGGGGCCGGTCCAGGGCAGGTCGCCGTCGGCGTCGCGCGCGTCCACCCCGCCGCCGGGGAAGACGTAGGCGCCCGGGGCGAACCCCATGGAGCGGACCCTGCGCATGAGCAGGACCTCCATGGGGCCGTCCGCGCCCCCGTCCCGGACACCGCCGCGGGGGCGCAGGAGCATGACCGTGGCGGCCGGGCGGGGCTCGACGGCGCCGCCCGGCGCGGAGCCGCCCGGCGCCGCGCCCCCGTTCCCGGTGCCGTCGCCTGCCGGGACGTCGCGCATCGGCGTACCCTCCTCCTCGGGGACAGAGCGCCGCGAAAAGGGGGTCACCGCACCGGAAGAGGGCGACCCGCTCAGCGGACCTCGACGATCATCTCAACCTCGACCGGCGCGTCCAACGGCAGGGCGGCCACGCCCACGGCGGCGCGCGCGTGCACACCGGCGGCGCCGAAGATCTCGGCCAGCAGGTCGCTGGCCCCGTTCACCACGCCGGGCTGTCCCGTGAAGTCGGGGGTGCTGGCCACGAAGCCGCCCACCTTGACCACGCGGACCACGCCGGACAGCTCGCCGATCTCGGCGCGCACCGCGGCCACCGCGTTCAGCGCGCACCGCGCGGCCAGCTCCTTGGCCGTCTCCGGGGTGACCTCGGCGCCGACCTTGCCCGTAGTGGGGAGCTTCCCGTCCACGAACGGCAGCTGGCCGGACACGTAGACGTGGTCGCCGCTGCGCACCGCGGGCGTGTACGACGCGACCGGCGCGGCCACCTCGGGCAGGGTCAGACCCAGCTCGGCGATCCGCTCCTCGGGGGTGGCCATCACAGCTCCCGCTTCATGTACGCGACGTACTGCTGGTTGCGGGGGTCGGTGCCCTCCGGCAGCGGAGCGGGCACGACGGAGACGAGCTCCCAGCCGTCGGCGCCCCAGTTGTCCAGGATCTGCTTGGTGGCGTGCGACAGCAGCGCCACCGTCTGGTACTCCCACTTGCTCATGCGTCCCTCACCCTTGCTCGCTCACCGGCGGACCGCCCCACGGCGGGGCGCCGCACGTCAACGCCGCCACCTTACTCATCCGCGTGCCCTCCCGCGCCCACCGCGGCACCGCTCCCGACGCCGCTTGGAACGCCCGCATAGACTGCCTGGAGTGAGCGAGAGCGAGCACGGACCGAAGCCTCCGGGGGAGGCCTGCGCGGGAGCACGACTGCACATCGTCACCGGCAAGGGCGGGACCGGCAAGACCACGGCCGCCGCCGCGCTGGCGCTGGCGCTGGCCTCTGGCGGCGCGAGAGTGCTCCTGGTCGAGGTGGAGGGCCGCCAGGGCGTCGCCACCCTCCTCGGCAGCCCGCCGCTGCCCTACGAGGAGCGGGAGATGATGGCCGCGCCCGGCGGCGGCAGCGTGAGCGTGCTGGCGGCCGACGCCGAGGCGGCGCTGCTGGAGTACCTGGAGATGTTCTACGGGATGCGCCGGGCGGGCCAGGCGCTGAACCGGCTGGGCGCCGTGGACTTCGCCACCACCATCGCCCCCGGGCTGCGCGACGTCCTGCTCACCGGCAAGGCCACCGAGGCTGTGCGGCGCCGCCGGGGCGGCCGCCGCAGGTCCGCCGAGGGCGCGCCGACGGCCCCCTTCCACTACGACGCGGTGGTGATGGACGCGCCGCCCACCGGCCGGATCGCCCAGTTCCTCAACGTGAACTCCGAGGTGGCCGGGCTGGCCCGCGTGGGACCGATCCGCAACCACGCCGACCGGGTCATGGAGGTCATCCGCTCGGGGCAGACCCGGGTGCACTTCGTGTCCCTGCTGGAGGAGATGCCCGTCCAGGAGACCCGGGACGGGATCGCCGAGGTCGGCGGGCTGGGGCTCAACGTGGGCGCGGTGCTGGTGAACATGGTGCGGCGGCCGCTGCTGGACGAGGCCGACCTGGCCGCCGCGGCGGAGGGGGAGACGGACCTGGACGCGCTGGCCGCCGGGCTGAAGGAGGCGCGTCTGGATGACGCGCGGGAACTCGCGGCGGCACTGGCCGGAGAACTGCGCGCCCACGCCCTGCGGGTGCGGCTGGAGCGCCGGATGCGTTCGGACCTGGAGGGGCTGGGCCGCCCGCTGCTGGAACTGCCGCTGCTGGAGGGCGGTGTGGACCGCGCCGCGCTGGACTCCCTGGCGCGGCGGCTGGTCGGGCAGGGGGTGCGGTTGTGAGCGCGGCGGTGGGGGCCGGACGCCTGGACGTGGACGCCCTCGTGGACGACCCCGGTACGCGGATCATCGTGTGCTGCGGCGCGGGCGGGGTCGGCAAGACCACGACGGCCGCGGCGCTGGGGCTGCGCGCCGCCGAACGCGGGCGGCGGGCCGTGGTGATCACCGTGGACCCGGCGCGGCGGCTGGCCCAGTCCCTCGGGCTGGAGTCGTTGGACGACACACCGCGTCCGGTCCCGCTGCCGGAGGGGTCGGGCGGCAGCCTGCACGCGATGATGCTCGACATGAAGCGGACCTTCGACGAGGTCGTCAGGGAGCACGCGGACCCCGAGCGGGCCCGGCAGATCCTGGCCAACCCCTTCTACCAGACCCTCTCCACGAGCTTCTCGGGCACGCAGGAGTACATGGCCATGGAGAAGCTGGGCCAGCTGCGCCAGTCGGGGGACTGGGACCTGATCGTGGTGGACACCCCGCCCAGCCGGTCCGCGCTGGACTTCCTGGACGCGCCCAAGCGGCTCGGCCGCTTCCTGGACGGGCGGCTGATCCGCTTCCTGAGCGCCCCGGCCAGCACGGGGGCCTTCCGGCTGCTCGGCGCCGGGTTCAACCTGGTGACCTCGGCGATCAGCAAGGTCGTGGGAGCCCAGCTCCTCGACGACCTGCGGTCCTTCGTCGCCGCGTTCGACACGGTGTTCGGCGGTTTCCAGAAGCGCGCGGAGCGCACCTACCGGTTGCTCCAGGCTCCGGGGACGGCCTTCGTGGTGGTGGCCGTGCCGGACACGGACGCGATGCGCGAGGCGGCCTACTTCGTGGAGCGGCTGGCCACCGACGCCATGCCGCTGGCCGGGCTGGTGGTCAACCGGACGCATCCGCTGCCCGAGGGGGCGGGCGGGTCCCTGGACGTGCGCGAGGCGGTCGCCGCTGCGGAGGCGCTGGAGCGCTCGGGCACGCGGACGCCGGCCTCGGCGGCCCTGCGGCTGCACGCGGAGAGGGTCCGCACGCGCGGACGCGAGGTCCGGCTGCGGGACGCCCTGCTGGCGGAGCACGGCGGCGTGCGCGTGGCCGAGGTGGCCGCCCTGCCGGAGGACGTGCACGACCTGGCGGGGCTGCGCGACGTCGGCGAGGAGCTGGCGGGCCGGGGCCGGTAGGGCGCTGTCAGCGCTCAGGCCGCAGAGGTGCGCTCGGCGTGCTCGGCCGCGTAGCTGGCGAGGTCGACGCCACCCTCCCTGCGGGCCTCCTCCAGGAGCGGCCCCCAGCTGGTGACGCCGGGGTGCTTGCGCAGCAGGGCGCGGCGCTCGCGTTCGGTCATGCCGCCCCAGACGCCGAACTCGACCCGGTTGTCGAGGGCGTCGGTCAGGCAGTCGGTGCGTACCGGGCACTCCTGGCAGATGAGTTTGGCGCGGTGCTGCGCCGCGCCCTGGACGAACAGCGCGTCGGGGTCCACCCGCCGGCACAGCGCCCTGGTCGTCCACTGGTCGGTCCACATGCCTCTACTCCCCTGTGCGCACCCGGTCCCCGCGCCAGCGGATCCGGTGTCCGGGGCACGCGCGTGCCCCGGCCGGAGGGGAACACCGTGGGCTCCCGCTGCCGCGTGGGGTGCGGTGGTCGACGCCCACCCCTGTTGCCTAGAAGTTACGGATTCGTTCGCCGCGCCAACAGAACCTGATGGACCCCCCTCACGTCTCACCAATATGGCCCGCTCGGGCCATTGCGTGGGGGCCCGGTGGCTCTCCGCATCGGACGGGGTGGGCGTGCCGCGCCGCCGAACCGGTCAGTGCCCGGCCGGCGATAGGCATGAAAAGATGGCATGGGGGCACAGCCCGCGGTACGCGGGTCATTTCCGCGCGTTCGCGCACTATCCGTTCCACATCGGACCACTTCGCACGTACGTGGTCACCTAGTCTGATGGGGTGGGTCAGGGGACATTGCTTCAAAGAATCAGCCAACTGGTCGGCGTCGGCGTCGTCGCTGGACTCCTCGTCGCCGCTCTCGCGCTCCCCGCCGTCGGGGGACTGGGCATCACGGCGCGCAACGTGGCCAGCGGCTTCCTGGAGATGCCCAGCAATCTGGAGACTCCGCCGCCTCCTCAGAGATCGACGATCTATGACAGCGAGGGCGGCGTCATCGCGGAGATCTTCGACCAGAACCGCGAGCTCGTCGAGATCGAGGACGTCTCGCCGGTCATGATCGACGCCATCCTCGCCATCGAGGACGCCCACTTCTACGAGCACGGCGGCATGGACGTGTCGGGCACGCTGCGCGCCGCGCTCCGCACGCTCAGCGGCGACACCCAGGGCGCGTCCTCCATCACCCAGCAGTACGTCAAGAACGTCCAGATCGAGGCGGCCACCACCCAGGAGGAGCTGGAGGAGGCCTCCGAGACGACGATCGCCCGCAAGATCCGGGAGCTGCGCTACGCCGTCGCCCTGGAACAGCGGATGACCAAGGACGAGATCCTCGAGGGCTACCTCAACATCGCCTACTTCAGCGACGGCGCCTACGGGGTCGAGTCCGCCGCGCAGCACTTCTTCCAGGTGCCCGCCAGCGACCTGGAGCTGCACCAGGCCGCCACCATCGCGGGCCTGGTGCGCTACCCCTACCTCTACAATCCCCGCTTCTTCCCCGAGCAGACCACCGACCGCCGCAACGTCGTGCTCGACCGCATGGTGGCCACCGGCGCGATCACCGAGGCGGAGGCCGAGGAGGCCAAGCAGGTCCCGATGGAGGTGGAGATCTCCACCCCGCCCAACGGCTGCGTGCCCAGCGACCAGCCGTTCTTCTGCGACTACGTGGTCCAGGAGATCGAGAAGGACGAGCGCTTCGGCCAGAACGAGACCGAGCGGGCGCGCTGGCTGCGCACCGCCGGACTCCAGATCCACACCACGCTCGACCCGCAGACCCAGGTGTCGGCGCAGGAGGCCGTGGACGAGTGGGTCCCGCGCGAGAACGAGTCCCGCAAGGTGGCCGCCGAGGTGGTCATCCAGCCGGGCACCGGCCACATCCTGGGCATGGTGCAGAGCCGCAACTACGGGCCCGACGAGAGCAAGCTCGGCGAGACCTCCATCAACTTCGCCACCGACGCGGACCGGGGCGGCAGCAGCGGCTTCCAGGCGGGTTCCACGTTCAAGGCGTTCACGCTGGCGGCGGCGCTGGCCGAGGGGATGCCGTTCGGCACCTCGTTCAACTCACCGGCCAGCGTGACCGTCTCCGGGCAGCGCAGCTGTAACGGCGGGACCCTGAGTCCCTGGTCCCCCAGCAACTCCGGCGACACCAACTCCAACACCACGCACAACATGATGACCGGGACGAGGGCCTCGTCCAACACCTACTTCGCCCAGCTCCAGGCGCGGGTGGGCTTCTGCGACGTGATGGAGATGGCCGAGAACCTGGGGCTGCGGCGCGCGGACGGCACGCTGTTCACCGAGAACGAGCGCTCGCTGGCCAACAGCAGCTTCACGCTGGGCAGCGAGGAGGTCTCCCCGCTGCGGGTGGCCAACGCCTACTCGGTCTTCGCCTCGGGCGGGATCCTGTGCGAGCCGCAGGCCATCACCAAGATCATCGACCAGCACGCGCACGAGACGATCGAGATCGAGCCCGAGTGCGAGCGGGTGATCGACGAGGAGGTGGCCGACGGGGTCAGCTACCTGCTGGAGCAGCCCTTCAACGGCGGCACCGCGGCCTCCCTGGGCATCGGCCGTCCGGCGGCGGGCAAGACCGGTACCACCGACGGCTCGGCCGCGGCCTGGTTCGCCGGGTTCACCCCGCAGATGGCCGGTGCGGTCTTCGTCGGCGACCCGCGCGGCCCGCAGCAGTACCCGCTGCGCAACGTCACCATCGGCGACCGGTACTACGGGGTGGTGTACGGGGCGACGATCCCGGGCCCGATCTGGCAGGAGACCATGCGCGGCGCCCACGAGGGCCTGGACGTCGAGCAGCTGCCGTCGCCGCCGTCGCAGTTCGGCTCCACATCGGCTCCGCGCACGGAGGAGGAGGCCAGCCCGGCCAGCGACGACGGCGGCGTGCCGGACGTGATCGGCCGGTCCGAGCAGGAGGCGGTGAGCGTCCTGGAGGCCGCGGGCTACACGGCGAACGTGTCCGCGACCCGGGTCCGCTCCCCCGAGCCCGAGGGCACTGTGGCCGCGGTCAACCCGGACCCGGGGACGCGGCTGCCGGAGGGGGCCACGGTCAACGTGTTCCTCAGCAGCGGCGGCGGGACCGCCAGCGGGCCGGAGGACGACGAGGACTGGTTCCCGGTCGCGCCCGCGTCGAACTCCCCCGGCCGGGAGGACGACTGAGGCCCGGCACGTGAGAGGGGCGGCGGTGCGTACACCGCCGCCCCTTCGCGTTCCCCGCCGTTCGCGGGTGGCGCACAGTCGGACCAGGCCGGGCCCGGTCTGGCCGGGTCAGGTCATCCGGCGAGCTGGCGCTTGACCTCGGCGGCCACGCGGGCGCCCTCGGCCCGGCCGGCGATCTTGGGGTTGACGACCTTCATGACCTGGCCCATGGCGCGGGGGCCCTCGGCTCCGGTCTCGGTGACGGCCTCGGCCACCAGCGACGACAGCTCCTCGTCGGTGAGCTGCTTGGGCAGGTAGTCGGAGATGACCTCGCTCTCGGCCCGCTCGGCCGCGGCCTGCTCGGGCCGGTCGCCCTTGTCGAACGCCTCGGCGGCCTCGCGGCGCTTCTTGGCCTCCCGGGTGAGCAGACGGGTGATCTCGTCGTCTCCGAGGGAACGCGAGGTGCTGCCGGCGGCCTCCTCGGTGGAGATGGCGGCCAGGACCATGCGCAGGGTGCCGGTACGCACCTTGTCGCGCGCCTTGATGGCGGTGGTCAGGTCGTTCTTGAGACGGGCTTTGAGTTCGGACATGAGCCGATCCTACGGCGGGGCGCCGCGGGGTCACCAACGGTTTGCGCGCGCGGACGCCGCGCGGACGCGGCTCACACCGGCCCGGCGGCCCGCGACGGGGGATTCGCACACGCGTGCTCCGTGGATCTGCGACGATCTCTGTGACGACGAAGGAGGGCGATGGGCGCCGACAACAGACGAATCCTGCGCCGGGTGGGGCGCGCGGCCGCGATCACGGGCGCCGTCGGAGCGGCGGGACTGGTCTACGCCTCGGTCATCGAGCGCAACTGGTTCCGGCTGCGCCGCTACGAGCTGCCCCTGCTGCCCCCGGGCAGCCCGCGGCTGCGGATCCTGCACCTGTCCGACGCGCACCTGACACCCGACCGGAAGATGCTCATCGAGTGGATCCGGGGGCTGGAGGCCCACGAGCCGGACCTCGTGGTCAACACGGGCGACTCGCTGGCGCACCCGGACGCGGTGGGACCGTTCACGAAGGCCCTGGGGCCCCTGCTGGACCGGCCGGGCGCGTTCGTGTACGGGTCCAACGACCTGTTCTCGCCGCAGCCGAAGAACCCGGCCCGCTACCTGTGGCGGACCAGCAAGAACGACTACAACAAGCGCCGGACCCCGGACCTGCCCTGGCGCGAGCTGGGCGAGGCCATGTCCGCGTCCGGGTGGCTGGACCTGAACAACCGCAGGGGCGGGCTGAAGGCGGGCGGACTCGACGTCGCCCTGGCCGGGGTGCACGACTCGCACATCAAGCTGGACAGGTACGAGGAGGTCGCCGGACCGGCCGACCCGTCGGCGGACCTGCGTCTGGGCGTGCTGCACTCGCCGGAGCCGTCCAACCTGGACCGGTTCGCGGCCGACGGCTACCAGCTGCTCCTGGCCGGGCACACGCACGGCGGCCAGCTGTGCCTGCCGTTCTACGGGACCCTGGTCACCAACTGCGGGATCGACCGCAGGCGGGCCTGGGGTCTGCACGAGTACGGGGACGCGTGGCTGCACGTGTCCGGCGGCCTGGGCACCTCCCCGTACGCCCCGGTGCGGTTCTGCTGCCGCCCGGAGGCCTCCCTGCTGGACCTCGTGGCCTCCTCCTGACCCCCCTCGGCGCTCCGATCGGAAACCGTGCGCGAGCACTCCCGGGCGTCCGCTAGACTTGTGGACGTTGCTTCGGGGTGTAGCGCAGCTTGGCAGCGCGCTTCGTTCGGGACGAAGAGGTCGTGGGTTCAAATCCCGCCACCCCGACAAAGGAACGGGTGTCCACACAGGTGGGCACCCGTTCTTCGTTTTCCCGGGTCCAGTGCTCCCCCCTACGGTCCGCTCCCCCAGCGCACAGGGCCGGAACCCTCGGCCTGTCGGCTTCCGTGCGTCACCGTTGCGTCAGAAGCGGGAGCCCGGGTTCACGCGCTGGGCGCCTTCGTTCCTGCGGTCCCCGTGGCCCCGACCCGACCGGACCGACCGCCGCCCCGCCTCCGCTAGACCGAGGCCAGCAGGACGAGGATGACCGCGCTCCCCGCGGCGACGGGAGCCGTCAGCGACCACCGCACCCACGGCCGGGCGCCCCTCGCGGTCGGGAGTCGCGGCCACCGGTACGCCCCCACCAGGACGGCGGCGGCCAGGAGGAGCAGACCCGCGACCCACGCCCACGGGGTCACCAGATGCCAGAACCCGGCGAGGAACGCGTACGTGAGCGCCGTGGCGCCGCCGGCCCAGTGGGACACCAGCCCCAGGCGGTCGGTGGGACGGCGCCACCAGCGGCCGGGGCGCCGCCGTGAGGCGAACCCCAGGGCGAGGAGACCGGGGGTGAGAGCGAGCAGGACCGTCGCGGTCGCGTAGATCCTCTCGCCCGCCGCGTTGTCGGGGCTCGGTTCGTCGACACCGAGCAGGCGGATGCCGATGTCCTCGCTGAACCGGTGCGTGTTGGACAGGACCACGGCTCCCCGGTCACCGGTGTAACCGATCCACGCCGTGTGGCCGTTGGTCGTGGCGTTGCCGCCGTGGCCGGTGATCGGCACCCCTCCCAGCGTCTCCACGTACCAGCCGAGGCCCTGTTCGCGGCGCTCGACGTCCCCCGGCGCCACGGGACGCACGGCCGCGGCCCCCGGGGCGGTGCCCTCCATCACCGACGCCAGGAGCAGGCCGAGGTCGCCCGCGGTCGTGACCAGCCCTCCCGACGGGCCGGAGGCCTCCGAGCCCTCCGGGACGAGGGGGCGCCCGAGATCGGCGTTGTGCACCTGGAAGGGGGCACCGTCACCGGTGGTCCGGATCGCGCTGTCCTCCATCCCCAACGGGTCGAGGATCCGTTCTTGGACGAGCTGGGCGTAACTGGTCCCGGCGTGCGCCGCCAGGGCGTGCCCGAGCAGGTCGATCCCGGTGTTGGAGTAGTGGTTGCCGCCTCGCATCGCGGGATCGACCCGCACGTCCTCCGCCACGGTCCGCAGGAACTCCTCGACCGACCCGGGCGGATCCGGGTGGCGTTTGGCCGCGAACTGCCACAACGTCTGGAGCAGGCTGGTCTCCTCCCTGGAGAGGCCCGCGGTGTGCGTAGCCAGCTCCTCCACCGTGACGCCGGCGAGTACGGGATCGGCGAAGTCGACGTCTTCCAGGAGATCGCCGACCCGGGCGTGCGGAGCGAGTTCACCGCGGTCCACCATGTCGGCGAGCAGCATGCCGGGCAGCACCTTGGCGACCGACGCGGAGCCGAACCGGGTGTGTTCCCCCACCGGTTCCCCGTCGGCCCCGGTGCTGCCCAGCCCCGCCGTGCGCACGTGGAGCCCCCCGTCCCCGTCCGTCTCCACCAGCGCGACCGACAGGCCGTGGTACCCCGTGGTGTCGGCGATCCCCCCGCGCACGCGCTCGACCAGCTCCGTGTCCCCGTCGGACTCCGCGCCGAGCTCGTAGGGGCGCGGAGCGAGGGCGGCCGCGCCGACGGTGACGAGGACGGCGGTCAGTGCCGTGATCGCCCACCGTCGCGGTCCGCGCGGACGGTGTCGGGCAGAGGGGTCGGACGCGGTCACTCGGGTCTCCTCGTCTCCGGCCGGGTCGTCGGTGATCCGGGCTCGCCCGAACCTACGGCCGCGGACCGCGGCGGAGCACTACGGGTGTGCCCCGTTCCGGAGGTGGGGCAGGGCCCACCCCGACCAGCACGAAGGCCGGTCCTACGGGACCGGCCTTCGTCGTGCCCGGGGGCGGGCAGGGGGCCTTGCGGGCCGGGAACGCCGCGACCCCGGCCCGGGTGCGGGGGGCCGGGCCGGGGAGGCGTCGGGTCGCTAGCGGATGTTCACGTCCACGCAGGCGTAGAAGGCGTTGCCGGTGTCGGCGACGTTCCAGCGGGCCAGGATCGTGTGGCGGCCGTTGTAGCCGGACAGGTCCACGTTGTGCTGGACGGTCGAGTTCGGCCGCGCCCCGCCGTCGTCGAAGTTGGCGACGCGGTGTCCGCCGATGAAGTACTCCCAGTTGGCGGTGGCGTGCGTGACGGTCAGGGTCCAGGTGAAGTTCACCGAGGTGCCGACCTGGGTGACGTGCCAGCCGTGGTTGTCGTCGTCGAGCTCGGAGAACCGGGAGTTGCCGCCGGAACAGCTCATCAGGCCCTTGGGGCCCTCCACGCTCTGCGGCTCCCACTGGATGCCGCCGCACTCGACCATGCCCGCGGCGCACTGCGCCTGGCGGCTCATGGGCGCCGATACGTAGCCGTGCGCGCTGGCCGCGCTGGCGGGCATGAGGGTGAAGATCAGAGCGGTGGCCGCGGCGACGGCTGAGGCGGAGCGGATCCTTCTGCGGGTCTTCATTGAACGGGGCCCTTCTCTTCGGGTCACGATCCCGTCCGGCCTCGCGGCGCGGTGCGGGGGATTCGTAGCGGGGTGACCCGGACCGTTTCCGGCCCAGGAAGTGGAGTGCGTCCGTGGGGGCTCGGATATTTCCCCCGCGGACACCGGACGTCGTTGTCCCGGCCATTCCGGGCGTCCCCGGAATTTCCTTCCACCTGTTGTCGGTAGACCGTAAAGACCCTGTCACTACACGTCAATACCCCTGCTGTGCTGGGGGACCGCGTACCACCGCGCCGAAGGCCCGACCGGGCGAACGCATTCCGGCACTGGTACTGACGACACTTCCCCGGTCATTTGCGCCGCGAACTGGAAAGACACCTTACAGTAGCGATCCCCGGTCTGTCGTAAAACGTTGTGGACCATCGGCCCTTCGACCCGCTCCTGGAGCGGTCCTAACCAGATGGATAGATTTCCCTTACCCCCGCTCCGACGCGGTCCAGCGGCGGCGGGCCCCCGCGCCGGAAAACGCGTGGCCGCGTGCGGAGGTCGGACCCTAGGCTCTCGGGCGTGACCCCGGTCTTCCTCCCCGGCCTGGAACTGTCCCGGGCCCTGTACACGGACGCGGTCGCGCCCCTGCTCGCCCGCGGGCCCGGGCCGGTCGCGCACGCCGCCGCGCTGCTCGGCGCCGGGTCCGAGGTCCTCGGACTGGACACCGAGCGCTCCACCGACCACGGCTGGGGCCCGCGGCTCCAGGTCTTCGTGGACGAACCCGATGAGCGCGACCGCGCGCTGGCGCTGCTCGCCGAGGGCCTGCCCGAGCGGGTGCGCGGCTGGCCGGTCCGGTTCGGCCCCAACGGCGGCCCTCCCCAGACCTGGCGGCCCGACGCCGACGCGCCCGGCGGCCGCCACCGGGTGGAGGTCAGCGGATCCGGCGAATGGCTGCGGGGCCGACTCGGCTTCGACCCGGGGGAGGGGACGGGGACCGCCGACTGGCTCGCCACACCCACCCAGCGGCTGGCCGAGGTGGTGGGCGGAGCCGTCTTCCACGACGGCGTCGGCGCGCTCACACGGGCCAGGGAGCGCCTGGCCTGGTACCCGGACGACGTGTGGCGGTACGTGCTGGCCTGCCAGTGGCAGCGCGTGTCCCAGGAGGAGGCGTTCGTCGGCCGCTGCGCGGAGGTGGGCGACCGCCTGGGCTCGCGGGTGGTCGCGGCCCGGGTGGTCCGCGACCTCATGCGCCTGGCGCTGCTGCTGGAGCGCCGCTACCCGCCCTACTCCAAGTGGCTGGGAAGCGCCTTCGCCCGCCTGCCCGGGGCGGCGGAGCTGACCCCGCTCCTGGAACGGGCGCTGGACGCGGACGCCGCGGCCCTGGCCGAGGCGTCCTCCCTGGTGGCCGACCGGCAGAACCGGACCGGCCTCGCCGCCGCCCTGGACACCCGGCCCCGACCGTTCCACGAGCGCCCCTGGCCGGTGCTGGACGCGGCCCGGTTCGCCCGTGCCCTGCTGGCGGGGATCACCGACCCCGGACTGGCCGCGCGGCCGCCGGTGGGCTCGGTCGACCAGTTCGCGGACAACACCGACGCGCTGACCCGGCCGGAGATGTTCCGCGCCCTGGGGCCGTGAGCCGCGTCCCAGCCGACGGAGCGCCCCCGTCCACGTCCGTGACCGTCGCGGCGCGGACGGGTGGGAACCATCCCGTGGACGGGTTCCCCCGTCCCTCTTCGGGTCCCGCACACGCCCGGCCCGCCCCGTCACCGCGGGCACGCCCACGAGGGCGCGGCCCTCCCGCCCGCGCGGGCGGGTGCCGTACGATCCCAGGCATGGGCAGACCGTCCGACCGATCACCTCTGCGACGGATCAGCGCGGAGGCCTGCGTCCTCGGCGGCGCGGGGTACGCCGTCCTGCTCCAGATCGCCCACCCCGGCGTCGCCCGCGGGGTGCACGACCACAGCGACTTCTCCTCCCGGCCGTTCGACCGGCTGCTCGGCACCCTCTACTTCGTGTACGGCACGGTCTACGGCACCGAGGAGGAGAGGAGGCGCCTGCACGCCATCGTGCGGGCGCTGCACCGCAAGGTGAACGGCCCCGGGTACCGGGCCCTGGACGACGACCTCCTGCTGTGGGTGGCCGCCACCCTGTTCCAGACCGCCTCGCGACTGCACGCGATGGTGTTCGGCGAACTCGGCGAGGAGGACCGCGCCCTGCACCTGCGCGAGGCGTCGGCGTTCGCCACCGCCCTGGGCCTGCCCGAGGAGAAGTGGCCGGCGTCCCCCGAGGAGTTCGCCGCCTACTGGGACGGCGCCCTGGCCCTGCTGGACGTGGGCGAGGAGGCCCGCGCCATCACCGGGCAGCTGTTCCACCCGGCGAGCGCGCCCCTGCGCCCGCTGATGCGGGTCCAGCTCCTGCTCACCGGCGGGCTGCTTCCGCCCGACCTGCGCGAGCGGTTCGCGATCCCGTGGTCGCCGGCGCGCCAGCGCCGCTTCGACCGGATCGTGCGGACGACCCGCGCGGTGTACCCCTACGTTCCCCGGCCGGTGCGCGTCCTGCCCGCCACGCTGTGCCTGTGGACCATGCGGCGCGGAACCCTGGGGCCGCGCTGGCTGGGGCCGCCGCGGCGCCGTTCGGAACCCGGTGCGGCGCCGCGCCGCGGGGCGGGGGGAACCGTCGGCCGGGACTGACCTCGGCCGTCAGCCGAGGGACGCGGGCGGGTGGTCCTTCAGGGCCTTCCTGGCCTGTTCCGCCTCGGCCAGCCCCAACTCGGTGAAGATCTCCTCGGCCTCGCCGAGGAACCCCCGGGCCCGGTCCGCGGCCATGACCGGTGCGGGCAGGCGTCCGAGGGCGAGCGCGGCGCGGGCGACCATGTGGCGCTCGCCGCGCTCCACCGCGATGGCGTGGGCCCCCTCCAGCTCGGACAGCGCCTCGCGGTGGCGTCCGGCGGCCGCGTAGGTCATCCCCAGGTCGACGCGGATCTCGGCGTCACCACTGCGGCGCCCGTGCTGCTCGGCCAGGTCCAGTGCCGTGGTGTGGGACTCGATCGCCCGCTCCCACTGCTCCGCGGCCCGGTGGGCCAGCCCCAGGGAGTTGTGGATGTAGACCTGGTTGCCCACCAGGCGCAGCTCGTGTGACAGCTCCAGGGCCTCGTTCAGGTCGGCGAAGGCCGCGTCCAGCTCTCCGAGCCCGGTGCGGGCCTCCCCCATGACCCGTTTGGCGTGGGACCGGGTCACCTTCTGGCCCTCGCCCACGGCCTTCTCCATGGACTGCTGGGCACAGTGGAGAGCCTCCGTGTACGCGCCGAGCGTCTGTTTCAGGACGGCGAGGTTGCCCCACTGCAACGCCTCCAGGCGGGTGTCGCCCAGCTGGACCGCGTAGTCCAGCACACCCTGGATGGACTCCGCCGCGTCAGCGAGACGGCCGACGCGCTCGTAGACCATCCCCAGGTTGGCCAGGGCCCGGATGATCCCCCTGCTGTCGTGGATCGCGGTCAGCAGTTCCCGGGCCTCGGTGAGGAAGGCGAGCGACTCGTCGAAGCGCCCCGAGAGGCAGTGGGCGATGCCCAGCCCGATGAGGGTCACCGCGCGCCCGCGCCGGTTCCCCTGCTTGTCGCTGATCTGGAGTGCCCGCTGGTGGGAACTGATCAGCAGGCCCATCTGGCCGTGGAGGGCGTAGAAACGCCACACCGCGTCCGCCATACGCCAGGCGTACTCGCCGTTGCCGTGCGAGGCGAAGTACTCGATCGTCTCCGCGAGGTTCTCCTGGTGCAGGGTGAACCAGTTCTCGGCGTCCTCCCTCCCCGACAGTTCGGTGCGGTAACCCCGGCTCACGTCGATCTCGTCGTCGTGCGCGCGCGGACCCAGGAGGTCGGCGGCGTGCTGTGCCGTGGCCATGTACTGCTCCGCCAGACGGAGCTTCGCGGCCTCGATCTCCCCGGCGTCCAGCAGCATGGCCGCACGATCCCGGGAGAAGGCCCCGATGAGGTCGTGCAGGCGGTACACGTCCCCCTGGGGCTCCTCCAGCAGGCACACCCCGACCAGCTCCTGGAGTATGTCGTCCGCGTCCTCCACCGTCATGTCCAGGAGGGCGGCCGCGCCGCCGAGGTCGATCGTGCTGCCGATCATCAGACCCAGCAGGAGGAAGGTCCTGCTCTGGTCCCGGTTGAGGCTCTGGAAGGACAGGTCGATGGCGGCCTCGACGCTCTGCCCCTCGACCTGGAGTTCGCGGAACTTCCGGTTCTGCTCACCGAGTCGGCGGGCGACGTGCGCGAACGACCACCTGGGACGGCTGAGCATCCGTCCCGCCACCACGCGCAGGGCGAGGGGGAGGCCACCGCAGATCCGGATGATCTCCCGGGCCTGGTCCGGTTCGCGCTGTACGCGGTCCTCTCCCAGGACGCGTCCGAGCAGCTCCAGGGAGGAGCTCTCGTCGAACACCCCCAGGGAGAGGAAGCGGGCGCCGCTGAGCCCGGAGAGTTCGTTGCGGGTCGTGATGAGGGTCATCGACCCCGGCGAGGAGGAGAGGAGCGGGCTGACCTGGGCATAGCTGAACGCGTTGTCGAGGATGACCAGGACCCTGCGCCCCATGAGGGTGGCCCGCCACAGCGCCGCGCGCTCTTCGAGGGACTCGGGCACGGCCTCGGGCTCGACGCCGACCGCGCGCAGCAGGGCGCCCAGCGCGGACATGGCGTCGAGAGGCTCCCTGTCGGTCGTGTACCCGTACAGGTCGATGAACAGCTGTCCGTCGGGGTAGCGCCCGGCCGCCTCATAGCCGAAGCGGACCGCTGTGGTCGTCTTGCCCTCGCCGCCGCTGCCCGTGATGACGCAGACCTGGGCGCGGTCGTCTCCGGTACGGGCCACCTCGTCCAACCGCCGCAGGGACTCCTGGCGTCCGGTGAAGTCCGGCAGGTCCCGCGGGAGGTCGTTGCGGACCACGAAACGCGTTCCCGGCTCCCCGGACGACAGGTCCTGCGGCCCCTCCTCCGAGAAGTCCTCCTGGAGGATCCGGGTGTGCAGGGCGACCAGTTCCGGACCGGGGTCGACACCCAGCTCGTCGGCCAGCCTGGCCCGGAACTCCTCGTAGACGGAGAGCGCCCTGGCCCGTTCGTTGTCGCGCCACAGGGCCGTGATGAGCAGGTGGTGCAGCCGCTCCCTGAAGGGCTCCTCGCTGACCAGGGACGTCAGCCGGGAGACCACGTCGGCGTGCCTGCCCAGTTCCAGCGCGTGGGTGGCCCAGGCCACGACGCAGGACCAGCGCTCCTCCCGGAGGGGGGCGACGACGGTGTAGTCCAGGTACTCGGAGCCGACACCGGAGAAGGGGACTCCGCGCCAGCACTCCAGCGCCTGTTCCAGCATGTCGACCGCGGTCTTGGGCTCGGCCGCGGCGGCCCGGTCCCGGAGCCTGCGGAAGCGGTGCAGGTCGACGGAGTCAGCGTCGACGTCGAGGGTGTACCCGCCGGGGGTGGTGGCGATGGTACCGGGGAGGCTGCGGCGCAGGTGGGATATCTGGACCTGGATCACCGACCGGGCGGTACGGGGCGGATCGTCGCTCCAGAGGTAACCGATGAGTTGGTCGATGGTGACTTCGCGCCCCAGGTGCACCAGCAGCGCGCCCAGCACACAGCGCTGGCGCGGACCGCCGACCGGAACAGGTCGGCCGTCGGACCAGACGGTAATGGGGCCAAGCACGCCGAATTCCACAATCAGCAACCCTAGCAAGGGCCATTGGCCGGAAATAGGGAATACGGACATGCCAACGGCTCCGAGTACCCCCCTCCACGCAGGTACTCGGAGTGACCGTTGGACTACCCGAAAAAGGAGTTACTTCTCCTCAGCGGACTTCTTCTCGGCGGGCGCGCTCTCGACGGGCGGCGCGGCCGGGACCGGCTTCGAGGGGTCCGGCTCCTGGTAGGGCTGCATCTTGTCCGCGCGCACCTCGCGGAGGTCGCCGGCGACGATCGCCTCGAACTCCTCGTCCACGGTCAGCATCTTCGGCACTCGGACTCCTCTTCTCACGGCACTCGCGTAGAGCCGCAAGGTAGCCCTACGTCTACGAAGCATCAACGGACCCCGCCTTCCGGCGGACTGGCCACCCGTGGCGGGTTCCGCCTCAAAGCACACCACGGGTGGCATGTGTCCAACGAACGTCGCACTGTGTCGGACCCGCGAGCCGTCCTCTCGCGGGTCCGAACGCGTCGAACGTGTTCCACACTAGAGAGATCCTCTTCCACTCCGCTTTCAGTCTTCTTTCAGCGCTGAAATCGGTGTGGCGGCGGCGGTTCGGGGGCCGCGCCATCATGGACCGCCGGAGTCCGCCGGGGCCAGCGATTGGCCGGTTGCGGACGGTCAGAGCCCGTGCACCTGGTGTGCGGCGGCCGTCACGCACCACGCGCCCGCCGTCCGGGGGCGCGCCTTCGATCGGGGAGAACGCCCTCCGCGGGGCCGGATTCCGCTTCCTCTCCAACCTTCCGGAAAACGACGGGGATAAACCAAACGTTCCCCTCATCGCCGAAATCCGGAAAATTCCCGGACTCAGGAGGGCAAGCTTGTTCCCGTCCCCCGGAAGGCCCGCGCCCCGGACGCGACAGGCGTTCCCTTGCGAAGCTTTTCGTACCTCTCGCGTTCTTCCCCCATCCGTGTCCCGGACGCTCCCCCGGGACCGGCGCCCCTTCGGAGATCCCGACACGCTCGAACGGCCACGAGGTCCCGGGTGGGCGCGCCCTCCGCCGGGAACTCCCTGTGGCGCCGGGCACGTACACCGGGAGGAGGGCTGCGCGAGCCCGGTGTCGGGCCATAGGTTGCTAGGGAGCATGCCGATCGGACGGCAGCGGCGGTCCCGGAGGGCGCGAAGTTGGAGGACGTGATGCTGGAGGGCGACGGAAACGGCTGGGTGAGCCTGCCGGACGGAACCCGCAGGTGGGGGATCTACGGCGCGGCCGGACTGCTGCTGTACGCCACCGACGCCGCCGGAGCGGGCCACGTGCTGCTCCAGCACCGGGCGGGCTGGACCCACATGGGGGGCACCTGGGGCATCCCCGGGGGCGCCCGCAACCGGGACGAGACACCCCTGGAGGCCGCCGTGCGCGAGTTCGAGGAGGAGGTCGAGGGCGACCTGGACGGGTACAGCCTCCTCGGCGTCCACGAGGAGGACCTGACCGTGTGGCGTTACGACACGTTCATGGCGAGCCTGCCGGGGCTGACGCCGTTCCGGCCGGGCAACTCCGAGAGCAAGGAGGTGCGCTGGGTGCCGGTGGACTCCGCCGACTCGCTCCCGCTGCTGCCGCCGTTCCGCGCCGCGTGGCCGCACCTGCACGCGAACCTGGTCTCGGCCTTCTCGGAGAACGGCGGCGGTCCGGGCACTTCCGCGACCGGTTGAGCGTTGGACCCTGCGCGGGGGCCTTCCGCGCACCCGTCGGGAGTCCGGGCGGGGTGCCGGAGGGCGGTCTCGGGGGAATGTCAGGGGCGGATCCCTGATGCGCTCCGGGCTCCGGCCCCGCATGCTGGAGGGGACGGCCCGGCGCAGAGCGGTCGTCACGCTATTCGACTGGAGCAGTGGACATGACGCTGGAGCGCGGTAACGCATTCACTCCCGTCGCCTCGGCGACGATGATCTGGCCCTGGACCACCTCGGTGCTGGGGGGTGCCGCCGGCGGTGCCCTCTTCTTCCTCCTCAACCTGGGCTCGGGCCTGGGCGCGATCGCCTCCGGTCTGACCGCGGCGGTGGTCTTCTTCTCACTGATCGGCGGTGTGGGCGGCGTGATGAGCCGCAAGGCCGACCGCCGGGGCAGGCGCTACGCCGCCACCTACCCGTTCCGGTACGCGGCCGTGCCCGCCGGAATCGGCGGCGCGGGGTACGCCCTCGTCAGCATCTTCACCGGCTCGATCATCGGCGGTCTGTTCGGCGGGTTGTTCGTCGCGGCGGCGATCTGGATCACCGTTGGCCTCATCGCGATGGTGGTCGGCAACAAGAACGCCTAGGCTCGGTATCTTCCGCCGATGGTGGAAGGCAGATACTCACCTAGGGGAGACAACCGGGCGCCGATGACTGAATCTGCTCGTCAGAAGATGGTCGAGCGGGTCCGCGGGCTCCTCCGCATGGCGGAGGACCCCGCGGTTACTGATGCCGAGAGCCAGGCGTTCACCGCCAAGGCCGCCGAGCTGATGACCCGCCACGCGATCGCGGAGGCCGAGGCCCGCGCCGAGAGGGGCGAGGCGCCGGACGCGATCAGCCGCATGGACTACACCGTCTCGGGGGTGGGGGGCCACGGCAAGGCACGGGTGCGCGCACTGGCCGACATCTCCGCGGCCTACGGCTGCCAGTCCGCGGTACGGGGCAACAACTCCGAGAACACCGAACGCGTCATGATCCTCGTGGGCACGGTGAGCGCGCTGGACGCGCTGCGTATGCTGCTGCCGTCGATCTCCATGCAGATGGAGGCCTCGGCGAAGTTCATGAGTTCGTCGCACGTGGCCGACATCCGGGAGCTGCGCAACTACACGCGCTCGGAGCTGGAGACCGAGCGCAAGCGCTACTACCGGTCGTTCGTGCGCGCCTACGGGCAGGCGGTGGCCGAGCGCATCCGCGAGTTCCGCGCGCGGTTGCAGGAGATGGCCTCGCCGGGCGGCTCGGGCGGGTCTGGGGAGAGCGTGGACGCCTCCCGCGGCGCGGAGCTGGTGCTGCTCAACGACGTGCACCGGGTGAGCGAGGAGTTCCAGAAGCAGTTCCCGCAGCTGCGCAAGCACCGGCCCGAGCGCACGCACAGCGCCGCGGGGTACCGGGCGGGCTACCGGCGGGGGCGCCAGGCCGAACTGGGGCTGGACACGCCGGTGGGGAGCGGTGGTTCGTCCGCGCTGAACGAGAGCGAGTAGGCCCCCTCCGCGAAGTTGTCCACAGGCTGTGCACAGAACCGCCCCGATTGTTGTTCTCGCATGTCAGAGGGGAAATGCGAGAGTTCAACCGGGGCGGTTCTGGTGTTCCCGGGGACGATTACCCGGGGTTATCCACAGGAAGAACGGCCTCCTGTGGATAACTCTGTGGATAAGGTGGCGGCCCGGTTGAGAATGGGTCCATAACCTCTTATCAGGACACCCGCAAAGGCTGAACCAGGTAACGGAAGGAGGGGTTCTCCCCCTCCTTGGCCGGCACGTCGGTGAACACGGCGGGTTTGGTCGGCTCGGTGAAGTTGAGGTAGGCGGTGTCGGTCTCCACACCCGCCAGCCCGTCCATGAGGTAGTCGGGACGGAAGGCCAACCGCAGGGGCTCACCCTCGTAGCCGACCTCGATCGCCTCCACGGCCTGGGCGTCCTCTCCCGACCCCGCCTCCAGCACGACCTCGCCCTCGGAGAAGGCCAGCCGCAGCGGGGTGTTGCGGTCGGCGACCAGCGCCACGCGCTTGACCGCCTCCGCCAGGGGCGTGACGGCCACCTCGGCGCGCGCGGAGAACTCCTTGGGGAACCAGGCGGCGTACTTGACGAACTCGCTGTCGATCAGCCGGGTGGTGGTGCGGCGCTCGCCGTTCTCGAAGCCGATCATGCCCTCGCCCGGGGAGAGGCTGACGCCCTCGCCTCCGCTGGCCGTGGACAGGGCGATGTCCACGTTGGACTTGGTGAGCAGACCGCGCACGGTGTCGCTCAGCGTGCGCGCGGGCACCAGGGCGGCCGCGTCCAGGCCCTGGTCCTCGGGGCTCCACCACAGTTCGCGCACGGCGATGCGGTAGCGGTCGGTGGCGACCAGGCTCAGGGTGTCGCCGCTGAAGTCGAGGTAGACGCCGGTGAGCATGGGCAGGGTGTCGTCGCGGCTGGCCGCCGGGGCCACCTGGCGCACGGCCGCCGCGAAGGCGTCCGCGGCGACGGAGCCGATGCGTCCGGGCATGCCGGGCAGGGTGGGGTAGTCCTCCAGCGGCATGGTGATGAGGGTGAAGCGCGCGGCGCCGCCGACGATGCGCAGCTTGGGGCCGTCGCTGTCGATGTGCACGGAGCCGGACGGCAGGTTGCGCACGATCTCGGCCAGGAGGCGGCCGGGGACGAGGGCGGCGCCGGGCTCCTCGGAGAGGACGTCCACCGAGGCGCGGGTGGAGACCTCGTAGTCGAACCCCGACAGGTGCAGGGAGGCGCCGTCCGGGGAGAGCTCCATGCGGATCCCCGAGAGCACCGGGACGGCGGGCCGTGTGGGGAGGGCCCGGGCCGTCCAGGCGACCGCCTCGGCGAACGCGTCGCGGTCCACTCGAAGTTTCACGGTGAGGCCTCCTCGTAGCGCTGTCGTTGCCGACAACGTACCCAGCGGTGACGACATTCGCCCCCCTTCGAACGCGACCGTGGGCACGGCCCGACCTGGGAGAAGGCGTCGCGAAGCGCTGACCGGGCGCGGCCCGCGGGGGGCAGGGGCCGGGGACGGGGCGGGGCCGACAGCGCCGAGGGTTCCGGCCGGGCACCGAACGCGAGCGGGCCCGGCCGGGAACGTGACGGTTGTGTCTCCAGTGGCTCTACTTGCGGTTGGGGCGCAGGGTCCAGGTGATGCTCATGCGACCGGTGACGGTGCCGTCCTCGGTGCGCAGCTCGACGTCGATGGGGAACTCGGGGCGCCTGCCCTCGTCCAGCTCGGCGATGATCTCCTCGCGCGGACGGCCCAGGACGGCCTCGGCGGTCAGGTCGCCCGTCGCGACCTTGAGGAAGTCGATCGTGGAGGTGGTCGGCAGGGGTACGGCGCGGTCGAGCTGGTCGCCGAAGGTGCCGATGATGATGGCGCCGGAGGCGGACTCGGCCAGGGTGAACATGGCGCCCGCGTGGGGGCCGCCGACGTGGTTGTGGTGGTCCGCGTTGTCGGGCAGGCGCATGACGGCGCGCCCGTGGTCCAGCTCGGTGAAGGTCAGGCCGAGGGTCCGGACGAAGGGGACCGCGGCCAGGAAACCGGCCTTGACCGCTTCCGCCGTCTCGGGGTTCATGTGTGCCATGGCGCTCATGTTACTGCCGGGTAACCTATAGGCGCCACCCCACGGATGTCGGTGGACGCAAACGTGTTCCCGGGCGGGCCGCGCGGGCGGAGGGGTGTGGGCTACCATGACGTGGCGGAGATTCGCTCTCCGCGGGGAGGGTTCGCATAGCGGCCGAGTGCAGTGCTCTTGAAAAGCACCAAGTCCTTGACGGGACTTCGTGGGTTCAAATCCCACACCCTCCGCAGAACGAGGGAGTTTCCCCAGGTGGGAGGCTTCCACGGAACACGGCGAAGGCCGGTGGTCCGGGCCCGTAGCACATTCATCGCACACGGCCCGGGGAGCCACCGGCCTTCGCCGTTCACCGGTCAGGCGGCGAGGACCCGCCGACGGGCGGCGTCCATCGCGTCGGCCACCTCGTCCAGGCGGTCGGGGAACAGGTGCCCGTACCGGTCCAGGGTCATGGTCGCCGTCTTGTGGCCGAGCATGGCCTGCACGACCTTGACGTCCGCACCGGCCGCGATGGCGAGCGACGCGGCGGTGTGCCGGAGCTTGTGGGGGGTCAGCCCCATGCCGTCGAGCCCGGCCGCCCTCACCGCCAGGGCGAACTCACGGTTGCGCCAGTTCCGGATGCGCAGCGGAGCGTCCCGCCTGGTGGTGAAGACCAGCGCGTCAACCGGACGTCCCTCCACGAAGGGCCGCAGTTCGGGGACGAGGGACCGGGGAACCGGCACGGTCCGGAACCTGCCGTTCTTCGGAGGCTGTTCGACGAGCCTGCCGTCCACCTCGGCGAAGGTCACGACCACCCGGACCCGCCGCCGGTCCAGGTCCACCCGTCCCACGCGCAGTGCGGCGGCCTCACTCCACCGCATGCCGGTGTAGGCCAGGAGCAGGACGAGCGCCCGGCTCACCCTGGCCGAGGCGAGTTCCTGCCCGTACTTGGTGCGCAGCGTCAGGGAGGCGTCGGCCAGCGCCTCCACCTGGGCGTGGTCGAGGTAGACGTGTTCGGCCTCGCTGGGCTTGGGCAGCGGTACGCCCTTGGCCGGGTTGAAGGGGATGCGCCGGGGGACGCACCAGCCCAGGACCATGGACAGCACGACGTGCGCGTGCCGGGTCTGGGAGGCCCCCAGGTTGCCACCGCCCTCGTCCCGGGGCTTCTGGAGACGGGCCACCCACACGGCCACGTCCTCGGCGTGGACTGCCGAGAGGCGCAGGTCCCCCCAGCGCGGCAACACGTGGTTGTCCAGGACCGCCCGGTACTGCCACCACGTGGACCGTTTGATGTCCGTGCGGGTGATGAGCCACTTCTCCGCCATCTCCGCCACGGTGACCTTGGCGTCGTGGGGGTTGCGGTAGGAGCCCTCGTGAAGGCTGTTCTCGATCTCGGTCCGCTTCTTCTCCGCGTCCGGCTTCTTCTGGAAGACGCCGCCGCTCTTGATCCTCCCGGAGGGGTCGTAGTAGCGGACCCACCACCGGCCGGGCGGAGTGCGCTTGGACGCCTTGGCCTTGCTCACCGCCTCCGTATACGCCCTGTCCTTGGTGCGGTCGTAGACCCACGCGCGAGCCATGGGGGTGTCTCCTTTCCGTGGGTTACTGGGCCAGGACCCAGGCGTGGACCTCGGCGGGCACGTAGCGCACGTACCGGCCGACGCGGTGGGAGGGCGGACCGTCGCCCCTGTAGCGCCACTCGTAGAGCGTCTTGGGCGGAACGCGCAGGAAGGAGGCCGTGTCCTTCACCGACCACAGGCCGTGGTCCCGACGCTGTTCCGGAACGGCCGGGATCGCCGTCGTCGCACTCATGCCGTCCTGCTTCCGTGGATTGCCGAAAGATCGTTCCGCCGTGCCGCGTCGAGCTGCGCGCGGCGTTTGAGTGCTTCGCCCACCGCGCGGAGAAGGCGTTGCTCCCGAGGGGCCACGTCGGGGTCGGTGGGACGGGCCAACTCCCACTCGAAGGAGCCCGAGGCGACCGAGGCCAGCACCGGGGGACGCGGGTTGTCCTCGTCCGCCTGGCCCTCGTTGGCGGGGTCGCTATTAACGCCGTTAATTCCGAGGGCGTTGAGGACCCAGGCGAGTCGGTCCGCCTTGTGGTCGGCCAGGGTCTTTCCCGACCACTTGCGCGAGACCAGGACGCGGCGGCCCGCGTAGCCCAGGTGTTCGCGGCGATGAGCTTTGGACCGGCAGAACCCGGGGCGCTGTCCGGCCTTGGCCTCGTCCGGTTGGATGCCGTAGCGCAGCCAGTTGGAGCACCGGGGCGAGCACGGCTCGAAGCGCAGGGCGTCGAGGAGCCGGTCCACGTGCTGTTCCTGTCGGGTGGTCTCCACCTGGTGGCAGTCGGCGATGTCCTTGGTCAGGTACTTGGCCAGGTAGCGCACACACCGGGCGGCGTCCTCCGAGCCAGCTACGACCCCTTTGGCGTCCACCTGTTTCCCGAACCGCACCACGTGGAAGGGTTCGGCGTCCGGGTCGGCGTCCAGCTCATCCAGCGCCTCATCCCACGTGGGCAGGACTTCCCCGGTGGTCGGGTCGAGGTAGGTGTCGTTGTCCTCGTCCCACACCGGCAGGTGGTCACCCTCGAAGACGACGCGGTCGGCGGCAGGCCACCACACCTGGTGGTAGGTCGCGGCGGCGATCTGGCGCAGCTCCGCCCGAGGGATGGTGCCGCGTGTGGCCATGTGCAGATGCGGGGCCAGGCGGCGTTGGGGCTCCACGGCCGCGAAGTACTGCACATCGAACCCCGCCACGCGGCGAAGGTTCTGCACGAACCGATCCACCAGCTTGGAGAAGTGGAGCGTGTCCCGAGCCGCACGCCGGTAGTCATACGTCGAGGGATCGACCGGGGTTCCGTCCGAGCGCACCCGCCCGTAGGAATCCAACGTCAGCGTGATGAACAGCGACGGACGGAACACCTTCCCCGAGGCAGGATCGGTGAAGGCCCGCCCGACCGTCTTCCTCGTCATGGGTCGCTTGGGCAGGTCGGGCACGTCCTGACGGCGTTTGGTCGAGCGCACCCGACGCGACCCCGACGAGGACGAAGCGGAGCGGGTGACCGAACCGCGTAGCCCGGAGGCGGTGATCTCCTCGTCCAGGTCCGCGATCGCCGCATCCAGCGCGGACAGTTCCTCGGCCGAGGCTGATCCCGTGGCGGCGAGGCGGTCCCGTTCGGCGGTGACCATCGCACGCTGTTCCACCCAGGCCCGTTGCTGTTCGGTGGGCGGGTCGGGTTCCACCACGGGTTCAGTGGCCAGGTGCCAGCCCTCTTCACACTGGGAGCGGCGAAGGCTGCGCTTCCTCTTGGCGCAGGCCGGGCACCGGGATTCCAGGGTGGACCCGCACGGCACGTCGATGACCTCGGTGGCACCGGTGGCGAGGTTCGTGCGTCGAAGGGACACCGGGCGGATGCACACCCCGTGGTCGGCGGCGACCTGTTCGGCCACCTCACGGGCCAGCGGTTGCGCGAGGCGTTCGGCCCGGGTTGTCTTACCGGTAGGCGTCGGCATCAGCCCACCCCCACAACCACAGAGCGGAAGGCCCCCACCGCATGGAACCCCAACCACCACGCAAGTGGCCTCTCACCGTGTGGGCAGTTCTCCTTGCCGCGAATATCATCCTGGTCTTCCTGGGCGTCCACGCTCTGTACATGGTCGGACGGCCGGGTGCCCTGGTCATAGCGGCGCTCTGGGCCATAGTCAGCACAGTCCGAGTGGTTCAGGAAAGGCGTGTCTACATCGAGGCCCGACGCGAATACCTTGCTCATCACTCGGCCTTCCAAGAACCCACGCCGTAGCCCTCGGCCATGGCGGTGATGTCCTCGTCCGAGACGTAGGCGGCCCGCACTCGCACCGGGGCCGGGAAGCCTTCCAGGCGGACGTAGGCCACCCCCGGCAAGGCAGGGTCGATCAGGTGGGCTTCCGCCCCGCGTTCGCGTGCTCCCTCGCCAAGGACCATGTCCACCTGGGACGCCTCGTCCAGGCGCAGGGCGACCTTGTCCGGGAAGAGGTTGCGCAGGTTCATGACCTCCTTGCGCGGGTCCTGCAACGCCGCCAGGACCGCGAAGCCGACCGAACGCCCCTGCGAGGTCAACGTGGCGATCGCGTTCTCCGCGCGACGGCGCACGTCCCGATCCGGGTGGTAGGCGGTCAGGAACGCCACCTCATCGAGCAGCACCACCACGAACGGGTCATCGACCGTGGCCACGTGGGAGCGCTGTTTGCCCGCGTAGCGTTCGGCGCGCTCCTGCATCTGCGCTACTGCCTTTTCGAGCAGTGCCACCGCGGATTCGCCGGTATCCGCGTAGCGGGTGAACAGGTCGCGGCCGTAGGCCAGCTCCATGCGCTTGGGGTCGATCGCCCACACCTGCGCGGTGCCGTTGGCCAGGGCGGGGAGCATGGCGCGGATGGTGGACCAGATCACCGATCCCTTGCCGGCCCCGGTCACCCCGACCACGAGCACGTGGGTTCCGTGCAGGCGCAGCAGCCACGGGGAACCGTCCTCGCGTCGTCCCACGGGAAGGGCGTTGAGGTCTACGTGGTGGGTCATCGGGAAGGCGTCGAGGGGTTCGGCCAAGGTGTCGTGGCGGGGGAACTCCAACGTAATGTCCCGGGGACCGTTGACCACCACGCGGCAGGAGGGTGCGGCGAACCCGTGCGCCAACTCGGCCACACGGTGCTCGAAGTCGGCCGGAGAGGTTCCAGCGACCAGAGACACCCGGACGTAGTCGGCCCAGGAGTTGCACCGAACCCGGCGGATACGCGGGAGGTAGCGGCGTTCCTGGTAGGACTCGGCCAGACCCGAGATCACCAACACCGGCTGCCAGTGCCGCCGGTACACGAACAGGTGCCGCCACCACGCCAGCACACGCAGGGCGACGCAGGCGCGGTAGGAGTCCGGCCAGGTCCGCCACCAGATGAGGGCCACCACCGCAGCCGCGCCCCACAGTGAGGTGAGGCCGATCCAGTCGAACCACCACCAGGCCCCCGCCGAGGCGGCCAGGCAGGCGACCATGACGGGGAACCGGAACGGCAGGGTGACAAGGAAGCGGACCAGCCGCCAGATCCAGGAGGCCAGCACGACGATCCCGGGGGTTTCCACGATCGGGGTCGTCCACCGCACCCCCTGCGCCGGGGTCGGCAGGGTCGGGGAGGACTGAGCGGCCCCCACCTTGGGTTGGCGCATCATCGCTGGCCACCGCCGTTCTCGTTCTCGATCTGGGCCAGGAGCCGGTCACGGTCAGCACGAGCACGGGCGGCGAAGGTCGCGGCGGTGGGGTTCTCCTCCCGATCGGCCAGGGTGGCGAACACCCGGGCCTTGAAGTCGAAGAACTCCGCGCGCTCGATGTCAGTGGTGGGCGGGGGGTTGGTCGCGTCCAGCAGCAGACGGACCAGCTCCGGGCCGCTCAACCCGGACAGGTCACGGGGGTAATCGGACATACTTGGAGACACCTCTTCTGAGATTTCGCAGTCGCAGGAGGGATTCAGGGGCGGCCGAGGTGTTCCAGCACCAGGCCGCCCCGCTTACATGGGAGTCAGGCGGCATCCTTCGCAGCCGGAGCGCGACGACCGCCAGTGGCACCGGCGGGAGCCTTCACACCCCGGGCGCGCAGCGAGTAGGCCACCCGGGGGCGACGGCCGGAGTCGTCCACGTAGGGCATGACCGCCATCGCCTCGAACTCGATCGGCCGGAACGGCAGCCCCGGGACCTCGTCCGGCAGGGTCGGGCACACCTCGGCGGCGACCTTGACCTTCACCGACTTGGCCTTGCCCCGCGCCTCGGGGTCGGCGTCGATCACGTCCACCGCCCACAACGGCAACCCGCTGTCCTTATCGAGCTGGGGCCGCTTGGTCTCGAAATCGGTGATCGCTTCCACCCCCAACGCGAACGCACCATGCGGGAACACCGTCCCGAACGCCACCGGCAACGCACCCTGAATAGCCATCTGATCAACCTTCCTTGTGATGTTCACTCAACTACTTGATCGGTCGAGTGGAGCCTAAGAATAACCGGCCACACTCGTCCGGACAAGTGGATCTGTGGCCGGTCTTGGAGCCGCGTCTACACGGCCGGGTAGGAGTCCTCCAGTTCGTGCAGGTCACCGGGGAGCACCACCTCAGCGACGGCGATCACGCCCCCGGAGGCATCGAGTATCCGTGCGGTGATGCCCAGGACCGGAGTGCCCTCATCCAGCCCCAGTGGTTCGCGTTCAACGTCGGTGGCCAGGCGTGCGCAGAGCCGTTCGACGACCTTGGAGGGCCGGAGCTGCTTGACCATCTGCACGTGTTCGCGTGCGCCGATGCTGATCGGCTGCGTCTCGCCCAGGTCGGTTCCCTCGGCCACGTCCAGGGGGAACCACAGGGTGACCAGCTCACTCGGTTCGCCCTCGTCCAGGACCAGGCGTTGACGCATGATCGCCGGGGAACCCTCGGGCACACCGATCGCCTCGGCCACGGCGGCGGAGGCCGGGGCGCGTCCGGCGGTCAGGATGCGGTTGCGCTTGGCCTCCTCGGAGGCGTCGAAGGCGCTGGCCCCCGCGTGGGAGCGT
Organism: Nocardiopsis sp. LDBS0036; assembly: GCF_041228755.1. Lineage (NCBI taxonomy): Bacteria > Bacillati > Actinomycetota > Actinomycetes > Streptosporangiales > Nocardiopsidaceae > Nocardiopsis > Nocardiopsis sp. LDBS0036. The sequence goes on along the minus strand of NZ_CP141103.1, from coordinate 4,376,757 downwards.
TCGGAGCCCTGTTGCGGGACGCCGCGCACGAAGGACCCGCGCCCGTGTTCGCGGTCGATCCACCCCTGCATGCTCAGGATCTGCAAGGCCCGCACGACCGTGGAGCGCCCGGCCCCGAACTCGCGCACCATCCGCGACTCGGAGGGAAGCATCTCCCCCACCGGATAGGTACCGTCCTCGATGCGCTCTTGGATAGCCCGCACGATCTGCACGTACTTGGGCGGAGCGAACTCCAGACTCGACATGATGTCCACCTGGTGACTCTAGTACTCGTATGGTCGAGTAGCTTACTGTTCTCGGTCGTCTCTGTCAGCAGGTGGGGGCACATATGAACCCCCACCACTGGTCAGAGGACACGGCGGGAAGCACACCCCAGGCGTGCACATCGCCGCGAAGAAGGAGCCCGCGTGCCCTGGGCCCCGTGGTCTCGAAGAGACATCAGGGCACGCGGGGGTCACAGAAGCGCCGAGGGAAGGCCCCTCAGAAGGGTTGCCAGTCCTGGGCACGCTGCACGGTGTACACGGTCAGGTTGTCCACCGTCGCCCCGCACACCTCCCGGCGCTCGGACTCCACCAGTGCCGCCGCGACCAGCGCCACGTCATGGCGGGCGGCCGACTCGGAGGCCGAGAGCACCGGGGGCACGACCCGGCGGACATGGTTGCACGCCGCCCCGCCCGCGTCGTGGCAGAGCCCGACGACGTAGGTCAGCCGCAGACGCCGCAGCGCGAGGGACGCGGGCAGCACGCACCGGTACCGCTCCACCAGCGGGGTTCCGTCCGGGCCGGTGGAGAGGGCTTCGTAGGTGATGGAGTCCCAGTCCTCGGAGGAGATCCGCACCCGCACGCCCTGTTCCCGCGCCCACGCGGTCAGGGTCTCCCGGTCGGCGATCGGCGCAGAGGGTTCGGTGGTCATCGCCGCACCGCCCCGACCGCGATGGCCGTGCGCACCAGGTCACGCAACTCGGCCATGTCGTCGAGGGCGGGAGTCGAACGCGCGATCTGCACCAGCAGATCGATCCCCCTCCGGTCCCGTTCGGCCCGCTGGGCGCGGCGCCGGTGCTCCAGGTGGGTGTAGGGGCCGCGTTGGAGGGAGTAGGCGCGGGGGTCGCCCGTGTCCATCACGATGGGGGCCGGTGCGGGCCACAGCTCCGCCCGCGCGGGTGCGGGCAGGTAGTAGGCCCGGGGGCCGGTGCGGTGGTGCCTGCCGTGTCGTTTCGGTCGAATCAGAGTCACCCAAGCCCGAATCAGGGCGATAAGGTCGCTCACGTCAGCCTGCTTTCCTCAGGTTGGCCGCGCCCCCGGATGCCTAGCCCGCGTCGCGGGGGTCAGTTGTCTGTAGGCGGTTGCTCCGATGACCGGTAGCCATCCGGCAGGAACCTTCTCCGCCCTTGTGTGTCAGGAGTCCGTACCGGTCCCCCGGCACGCGGTGCACGCCACGACGCGTGTCGCCGGTTCCCGTGTGGTCGAGGAGCGCAGCACTACCAAGCGCCGAGAACGGACGGTTTTGCGTCCGCGTCCACGACAGGACCTGCACCGCTTCGGATCAGAGACGGCGGCATCCACCAAGCACGCTCCAGGGGGACGGGTGGCCGCGCCGCTTCGCCAGGTGGCCAGTGCGCCGCTCACGCCAACGGACTACAGAACATCCCCTATACATGAGACCGTCACATGCACTCATGTATATGAGTTGTGAGATTAGGTTGCCTCACTCATGTACATGAGTCAACCCTGTGGAGCACAGAAACTTGCCCGAGGAGGCAGGGAGCGGGTGCCTCAGTCCGTGGCGGGGATGCGGTAGTCGAGCACGAACTGGTCGGCGGCCATGATCGTGTCGCACACCTCCACCACACGGCCGACCGTCGTCACGGCGTTGCGCGTCAGGTGGATGATCGCGGAGCCGGGACTCAGGCTCAGTGCACTTGCCTCCTGCTTGGTGGCCAGACGCGCCCGCACGGTTTCGGTGTACTCGGCGAACTCGTGCCCGTGTTCCTCCAACCGGGCGTAGATGCCACCGCCGCCAGGGTTCTCCTCGAAGAGTTCGGGGATGTCCCGCGCCACGTCCCACGGGAGATAGGACGTCGCTTCCTCGGTGGGGGTGCCGTCGCTGAAGTAGAGGCGGCGGCGGGCAAGCACCTTGTCGCCCTCGTCCACGCCCAGGCGCTCAGCGATCTCGGCGGGAGCGGGAACGGGCCCGATGGAGAGGACCTGGACTGTGGGCTTGACCCCGGCCTGTTCGGTCTCGGCGATGTAGGCCGCCTTGCCCGCACGGCGGTGTGAGCGCCGGAAGCGGTCGGAGGACTTGCGAGTGACCGGGGGCCGAGACTTCACGAAGGACCCTTTGCCCTGGTAGGTCTCCACCAGACCGATCGTGCGGAGTTGGGCCACGGCCTTGCGGACCGTGCCCGAGGAGACGCCGTAGCGCTCCATCAACGCGGTCTCACTCGGGATCTCCTCAGCAGGAGCCAACCGCCCGGCTCTGATCTGCTCTTCGATGTCGTCCGCGATCTGGAGGTACCGGGGCTTCGCGGACCGCGCCCCTACAGTGCTCGCCATAGTCCTTCTGTTCCTCCTATGCTCCTGCACATGAGTAACAGCACCGGAGACAAGCCGTCAACGCCGCTGCACTCCGTGTCCGTGGCGGGAGCCGTCATCCGCGAGGACGGGCGGATGCTGGTGATCAAGCGCAGGGACAACGGCAACTGGGAGCCACCGGGCGGAGTGCTGGAACTGGACGAGACCCCGGAAGAGGGGGTTGCCCGGGAGGTCTTGGAGGAGACTGGCGTCCACGTCGAAGTGGATCAGCTCACCGGCGTCTACAAGAACATGGCCCGCGGAATCATCGCACTCGTTTTCCGCTGCACGCCCTCCAGAGGCAAGGAACGGCCCACGAGTGAGGCAACCGCCGTTAAGTGGCTAGGGCCTGAGGAGATCACAAAGCACATGGGATCAGTATACGCAATTCGCCTCCTCGACGCGCTAGAGCCAAACAAAACCCATATCCGAAGCCATGACGGAATAAAATTGTCCGAAAATAAATAGCAATACCACCGGGCGAGATCCGAAAAACGATCAACTTTACCTCAGGAGATCCCCCTCGCCAATCAAAACTTGCTCTGCAATAAGTCTCATCATAGGAACCTCACGCGCCAAATCACCATCATCCTTGAAAGGAAGAAATCGCGGCTTACCACCCTCCTTTGCATGAACAAGAGCATTCCTAGTGTCATATATCCTTTTCCCCATGGCTCCAATAATTTTTTTCCTATCCCCGCCCGAGAACGGTATTGTTACCCCTCCGGAAAAAGGAACAGAGTTCTCTTCATAATATTTAATAAGTGAGTTCTCGAACTTAGCGATATCCTCTCTTAGCCTATCAACATCGACATACTTTTCCAAGACTAGTCCGATCGCCTTGGTCTCATTTCCACCCCCATCCTCCCGCCTCTGGTAACTCGCCCTCTCGATCTTCTTGACCAGCGATCTAACATCTACTTTTCGCTTCAGAGAAAAGTTCGGACTAGAAATTTCTTCTCTTACCATATTAACAACATGGTCCGAGAAAACTTGCTCGAAAAAATGTTCCATTATCTGATAGTAGGATACAAACTCCAAAAATGGATTCTCTGCTGCAATTGCCAGCTGATAATTATGCACCAGGGTCTTGTTGTAGGACCTGAGAGGAGCCTCCATGGTACTTTGAGACCCGCCCCTACGCAGCCTCACAAACCTACCTGAACGTAGCAAGTAGTCGAAACCCATAGAAGGGATGAGCGCGACATCAAAAGTGTAGGCCACCTGAAAAAGAAAAGAATTAGCGAAGTTATAGAAACTTTCACTGGACCTAGGCTTTTCAGCTGAAATACGAAGCGTTTTTGAATTCCCGTACGGGAGAAAGTAAGCAGAACCTTCCCCAGGCCGAGCCAGCTTAGCGCGGGGACCACCCAAGCGAATCGCCGACGGGTAATCCATCAATGGTCCAACTTTATATCCGCCACTTTGGAAATAGCTTATTTTATACAGAGCATAAGCCACACTTGGTTCGCCAAACTCATAGGTTAGGCCGTTCTCTTTATCCATCACCCGCTCGCCAAAAATATTCTTGGCGGCAGACCCAGGAAACCTAGAGTGCATCCTTGTGTGTATCTCACATGACTCCCCCCAAAAAAGGTCGCTTCCATTAGCAATGCCCACATCCTCAAGGAGGTTTAGACTATTCGAGTACTCTTCCAGCGTCAGCGAAAACACTTTCTCATCGTCGGAATTAAAGATTTCTATCGAGTCCGCATCGCATTCAAGACGCAGCGAGTTCTCCTTGTCAGGATTATTCAATCCCTTTGGGCTATAGAACCGTTCCATAAGGCTAGAAAGGTCACTCCAAGAAATAATCTCGACCACGATTCTCCTAAAAATTGCCGAGTTGGCCTGTATGGGATCAAGGCGACGGCGCAAGCGCCGTCGCAGCGGCCTTCGGCCGCCGCTCGGGCTGCGGGCTGCCGCCCGGTCCCGAGCGCGCCCATAGGCCGCACACCAGATGACTTCTCTCGGACAAGCCCGACAGAGCGGGGGCCAGAACTGACCGAGTCAGGCCATCGTGCCCGATGACCTGCGCGTATGTCAGAGCTTTTGGTCCCGAAACGGACGGATGTGCTCACCTGTCCCGAGGCGCCCGTCAGCGGGCTACGACCGTCTTGGGGGACCGACTTCAGCGCTGACGGGCACCTCGGCCCGAAACCGTGGTACTTGGTTCCATATGGTTGCTGTAGTCGTGGTTGAGGTGAGCAAAATGAACACGGCCTAGCCCACGCACGCTACGCCGACCAAGCCCCGGGGCACATCCGTGCCCGCAAGGGCCACAGCAACGCACCCCACCGCATCGCACATTCATCGCACATGGCTCTGAGAAGGGGCCGGAAGCGCTGGGAAGCCCTCGGAACATCCGCGCAGGTCACAAGGCGTTTCGTCGGTTTGTCGACAGGTCGTCAGGACCCCTCGGCACAACGGGACTTCGTGGGTTCAAATCCCACACCCTCCGCAGTGACCGGGGGCAGGTGGGCCCGGGCCCACCTGCCCCCGGCGTTTCCGGGATCGGGGCCGGTCCTGGTGTCGTGGGGGCGGAAGCGGACGGCGGGAAAGGAGCATGTCCCCCGTGGCCGACTACCAGCCGATTCGTCGTTTTGTCGACAGATGGTTAAGGCACCCAACGCGACGGGATTCCGCAAGCTCACATTCCCTGACCCCACCGGCCCTCGGCTCTGCCCAGAGCCCTCCGGCCCCTGCGCGGGGAGTTCGACGGAAAGCCCTCGCCAACCAACCAGTGCCCGACCGCCCTGGTGACGTGTCGACATGTCGCCGCATCGTTCCGATGCTGCTGGGCAGGGTGCAAACCATGATCGGACGACTGCACACCATCGCCCTGGACTGCCCCGACCCCGGCGCGCTCGCGGACTTCTACGCCGAACTGCTCGGGCTCCCCGTCACCAAGCGCGAGGAGCACTGGGTTGTGGTCGGGGAGGAGTGGCCGCGGCTCGCCTTCCAGCACGCGCCCGACCACAAGGCCCCGGCGTGGCCGGACCCCGAGCGGCCCCAGCAGGCGCACCTCGACGTCTGGGTGGAGGACATCGAGGCGGCCGAGGAGCGCGTGCTGGCGCTCGGGGCGCGCAGGCTCGCGGTCGCCGAGGACGACCCCCGCGACCTGTTCCGGGTCTACGCCGACCCCGCCGGGCACCCGTTCTGCCTGGAGTACGCCGCCGAGGGCGTCTGAACCCGCGAAGGCGCCTGAACCCGCCCGGGGGCGCCCGGACCGGTGTCCCCGGCTACTCCTCCTCGGCGTGGTGCGGAAGGATCACCACCGGGATCTCGGAGTGGTGCAGCACGCCCTGGCTGACCGAGCCCAGGAGCAGTCCGCGCACGCTCCCCCGGCCCCGGGAGCCCACCACGATCGCGTCGGCCCCCTCGGCGGCCCCGATCAGCGCGTTGACCGGGCTGTCCTGGGTGCGCACCACGCTGACCTCGAAGTCGAGGTCCTCGCGCCGCCTGCCGGTGACGTCGAGCAGCATCTCGCCCACCAGCTCCTCGGACTTGCGGTCGAACAGCTTCTCCTGGGGCTCGTATCCCATGGAGGTCATCGCGATCGGGTCGTAGGGGTAGGGCACCTCCCAGCTGTTGACCACGACGAGTTCGCCGCCGCTCTCCCGCACCAGGTCCACGGCCAGGCGCAGCGCCCGGCGGGCGTTCCTGGAACCGTCCACGCCGACCACGACCCGGCCGAGCGAGGTCGTCGCGGGGCTGCCCCCGTGCGAGGGCACCACCACGACCGGGCAGGCCGCCTGGGCGGCCACGCGGATGCTCACCGAGCCCACGAACACCGACGCGAACGTGCCCAGGCCCCGTGTGCCGAGCACGAGCACGTCGTGCGTCCGGCTGTGGCTCAGCAGCGCCAGCGGCGGCTCCTCCAGGGCGGTCTCGGTCTCCACCGTCACCGACGGCCGGACACGGCGCACGTGCTCCGCGGCCTTGGTGAGCACCTCGTCGGCCTGGTCCGAGATCTCCGCGGTGGGGTCGAAGCGGGCGGGCACGGAGCCGGCCGACACGATCAGCGGCATTCCCAGCGCGTGGACGGCACGCAGCGGCACGCCCCTGCGCTCCGCCTCGGCGGCCGCCCACTCCAGCGCCGCCCGCGAGTGGTCGGAGCCGTCGACGCCGACCACGACCCTGGGCGAGTGCTCCTCGTTGCTTGGCATGGTTCCCCCCTTGGTAACGCTGTCCATCATCGCCGGGGAGGGCGGCCGTCCCCCGGAACGGCGCGGCTCCGCGTCGGGCCGCCCGCTCTTCCCGAACCGCTCTTCTCCCCCGGGCCCTTCCTCCCGCTCGTCCGCCCCTCCCCGCCGGTCACTCGTCCTCCGACAGCGGCGGGAGGACGGCCACGGGCACCGGCGCGTGCCGCAGCACCCCCTGGCTGACCGAACCCATCACCAGCCCCCGTACTCCTCCGCGTCCGCGCGAGCCCACCACCAGCAGGTCCGCTTCCCGTCCCGCCTCCAGGAGGGCGTCCACGGGGTTGGCCTGCGTCCGGACCGCGCTGATCTCCAGGTGCTCGGTCCTCTCGTCGACCACCTCCGCGAGCAGGCCCGCGACGATCTCCTCGGACCGGCGGTCGAACGCCTCCTCGTGCAGGGCCCGGGCGTCGGCGGCCAGCGACCCGGTGTCCGCGGGAAGCGGCACCTCCCAGCTGTTGACCACCACGACCTCCGAGCCGCTCACCAGCGCCTCGTGGAGGGCGAAGCGCAGCGCGCGGCGGGAGGACTCGGACCCGTCCACGCCCGCCACGACGCGGCCGCGCCGCGGCGGCGGCCTCTCCTGGTCGGGGACGACCACCACGGGACAGGGTGCGTGGGAGGAGGCGCGCACGCTGACCGAGCCCAGCATGATCGCCCGGACCCCGCCCAGGCCCCGCGACCCCACCACGACGACGTCCTCGGGCAGGGCGTCGTTGAGCAGGACCGCGGGCGCGTCCTCCGGCGCCAGGACGGTCACCACGTCCAGGCCGGGCCGGGCACGGTGCGCGTACGCGGCGCCCGCGGTGAGCAGGTCGTGCCCCGCCTCCCGCTGGTCCTCGACGGCCACGCGCCCGGCCGCCCCGTAGGCGCCGATCACCACCGGCATCCCGAGGCCGTGCACGATCCGCAGCTGTGTGCCGCGCCTGGCCGCCTCCTCGGTCGCCCAGACCAGGGCGGCGTGGGAGGCGGGCGTGCCGTCCACGCCGACCACGACCGCGGGCGGGCGTTCCTGTGTGTTCATCCCCAACCCCTTCCCCCTCGTCCTTCCCCTGTCCGAAAGCGGGCTCCGGAAAACGGGGCGGGGTGGAGGAAGGGGCCGCGCACCGCGCCCGTGGTCACCTCTGCCAGGCGAACGCCTCCCCGACCGACGCGGCCAGCTGGAGGTAGGCGTCCCGCGTGGCGGGGGCGAGCCGTTCGAGGTCCACCTCCGCGCCCTCCTCCAGGTGCCCGTCCCAGGGCACCCGCACCACGTCGCGGCACCGCCCGGCGAAGTGCTCCTCCAGCCGGTTCAGATCCACGCTGCTCTTGCTGTCGGAGCGCACCATCGACAGCACCACCACGGCGTTGCGGACGAGGGAGCCGTGGCCGTGCGCCTCCAGCCAGTCCAGGGTGGCGCTGGCGCTGCGGGCCCCGTCCACGGAAGCCGAGCTGACCAGGACGACCTGGTCGGCCAGCCCCAGCACCCCGCGCATCGCCGAGTGCAGCAGACCGGTGCCGCAGTCGGTGATGCAGATGGAGTAGAAGTGCTCGACGATCCGGGCGACCTCCCGGTAGTCGGCGTCGCTGAAGGCCTCGGAGACCGCAGGGTCGCGGTCGGAGGCCAGGATCTCCAGTCGGCTGGGCGCCTGCGAGGTGAACCCGCGGATGTCGGCGTAGCGCGACACCAGGTGGCGCTCGTTGAGCAGGTCGCGGATGGTCGCCGCGGTCTCCAGCCGCACCTTGTCCGACAGCGTGCCGCGGTCGGGGTTGGCGTCCACCGCGAGCACCCGGTCGCCGCGCAGGGAGGCCAGCGTCGCGCCGAGGGCGACCGTGGTGGTCGTCTTGCCGACCCCGCCCTTGAGGCTGAGCACGGCCACCCGGTGGTGTCCGGCCGCCACGGGTGTGCTCGCGCGGGCCACCAGTTCGCGCTGGCGCAGCACCTTGGCCGACTCCCCCGGGTTGACCAGTCCCAGGGTGGCGGCGTGCACGGCCCGGCGCCACCCGCCGCTGGGGCCCTGGCGCCGGTTGCGCACGAGGGTGGCCGCGTTGAGCGCGTCGGAGGTCTGCCGCTCCTGTTCGGGGCGCCGGTCCGGTGAACCCTGGGGAGCGGGCGGGGGCGGTGGCGGCGCGAGGTCGGCCCGGGGCCCGGTGAGCGCGGACGGCGGCTCGGGGGTCCGGAGCGGTGCCGGACGGACGGGCTCGCCCGGTGGCGGCGCGGACCGGAACGGGCCGGAGTCCTCGCCCAGCCACGCGCCCAACCCCGTGTCCCGCGCGGATCGGGGACCGGAGTCCGGGCCGGGCCCGTTGTCCCCCGGTCCCCGGACGGGGCTCGAACCGGGCCCCCGGAAGGAGAACGGACCCGATCCCGTCGGACCAGATCCCGTCTCCGTCCCCGTCGGAACCGGTCCCGTGGTCCGCGGTCCGCCGTGCGCGTCGTCGCGCTCGTTCTCCAGGGGAGGCAGCTGCTCCGGTTCGGGCACGTCGGGGTCGCGGCGCGGCCTGCGGGGCGCCAGCGGGTCCTCGCCCGGACGGGTGGGGCGCTGGAGGCGCTGCCGCTGGGGGCGCTGCGGGCGTCTGCGCGCGGCCCCCGGCACTAGGCGGACCGTGCCCTCCTCCTCGCCGTCTTCGGTGTCGGCGTCGTCCTCGGCAGCGGCGGCGGTCTCGGCAGCCTCCGAACCCGCCAGGAACTCCGAGGCCCCGGAGGCCCGCGGGGGCAGCAGAGGCCTGGACGTTCCGGAAGACCCGGGAACGCCGGAGTCCTCAGGAGTCTCAGGAGGACCAAAAATCCCAGGAGCGCTAGAAGGCTCAGAAGTCACGGAAGAGGGCGGAAGAACCTCGGTCTCGGGTTCCTCCGGCAGGCCCTCCGGTTCGGGGACAGCGGAAAGCCCCGAAGGCTCGGGGTCACCGGAGGCCGACCTCTCCAGCTCCCCGCCTACCGCCTCCGCCCCACCCGCTCCGCCCGGCGGGGACGGCGTATGGTGCCCCGCGCCCGGCAGCGGTGTGTCCTCGGGCAGCCTGGCGTAGGGCGGCGGAGGCGGCGCCTCGCCCTCGAAGCCGCCGAACCACTGGTCGTGGGGCGAGGGCTCGGGCGCGGTCGGCCCCGGCGCGGCGGCGTCCGGGTCGTACTCCTCCGGGTCACCCGCCGAGCGGTCCGGTTCGACGTGCTCCCCGGCCGCGGGTCCGGGGCCCGTCTCAGAGCTTCGACCCGACCCGTTGTGTTCCTGGTGTGCCACCGGAGTTCTCCTGCTTGAAGGGGGCGTGCTGTGGAGGGAGGGATACCCCAGCGGGGAAGAGACGGGATCCGCTCCCTGGGATCACTCTTACCCGCCCGGCCCCACCGAAGCATCCTTACGAGCAGGTGAACAGAGGAATCCGTTGCCTGCCGAGGAACCTCCCCGGGTACTGTCTGGCTCATGCACGCGATCCGTATCAGTGAACCGGGCGGACCCGAGGTCCTGGCCTGGACCGAGGTTCCCGACCCCGTCCCCGGCGAGGGGGAGGTCCTGGTGGACGTGGCCGCGAGCGCGGCCAACCGGGCCGACGTCTCCCAGCGCCAGGGCAACTACCCGCCCCCGCCCGGCGCCTCCGAGTACCCCGGGCTGGAGTGCTCGGGCACCGTCGCCGCGCTCGGCCCCGGCACCGAGGACTCGGGCTGGTCCGTGGGCGACCGGGTGTGCGCCCTGCTGTCCGGGGGCGGCTACGCCGAGAAGGTCGCCGTCCCGGTGGGCCAGCTGCTGCCGGTCCCCGAGGGCGTGGACCTGGTGGAGGCCGCCGCGCTGCCCGAGGTGGCCTGCACCGTCTGGTCCAACCTGGTGATGGTCGGCGGCCTGCGCGCCGGGGAGACCGTCCTGGTCCACGGCGGCGGCAGCGGCATCGGCACCTTCGCGGTCCAGTTCGCCCGCGCCCTGGGCGCCCGGGTGGCGGTCACGGCGGGCAGCCGGGAGAAGCTGGAGCGCTGCCGTGAACTGGGCGCGGAGATCCTCATCAACTACAAGGAGGAGGACTTCACCGAGCGCATGCGCGAGGCGGGCGGCGCCGACCTCGTCCTCGACATCATGGGCGGCTCCTACCTGGACGCCAACCTGCGCTCACTGGCCACCAACGGCCGCCTGGTGATCATCGCGCTGATGGGCGGGCGCCGCGCCGAGGCCGATCTGGGGCGTATGCTCGCGAAGAGGCTCTCCGTCCACGCGACGACCCTGCGTTCCCGCCCCCTGGAGGAGAAAGCGGCCATCGTCTCGGGAGTACTCGAGCAGGTGTGGCCGTTGGTAGAACAGGGAGTCGTCCGCCCCGTCGTCGACCGCTCGGTCCCGATGCGGAACGCGGCGGAGGCGCACCGCGTCATGGAAACGAGCGCGCACACCGGAAAGATCCTTCTTCCCCGTTGACGGCGTGCCGGTGACATCCACGTAAGGGGACTGATGAGCAGCGCAGAGAACCCGGACGAGCAGGCTCGGATCCTGGTCATGGGAACCGACCGCGACGGGGACGGCGAGGAGGGCGCGGAGGAGCCGCGCACCCTCGCCGACATGGTGGAGCAGCCCGCCAAGGTGATGCGGATCGGCAGCATGATCCGGCAGCTCCTGGAGGAGGTCAAGGCCGCTCCGCTGGACGAGGCGAGCCGGGCCAGGCTCAAGGAGATCCACACCTCGTCCATCAAGGAGCTGGAGGACGGTCTGGCCCCCGAGCTGATCGAGGAGCTGGAGCGGCTGACCCTGCCGTTCGCTGAGGGCGCGGCCCCCAGCGACGCCGAGCTGCGCATCGCGCAGGCGCAGCTGGTGGGCTGGCTGGAGGGGCTGTTCCACGGCATCCAGACCACCCTGTTCGCCCAGCAGATGGCGGCCCGCGCCCAGCTGGAGAACATGCGCAAGGCCCTGCCGCCCGGCATCGCGGGTCTTCAGGCCCAGGGGCCTGGCACCCCCGGCGGCCTGGACGAGGAGCGGCACGGCTCCGGTCCGTACCTGTAGCACCGAGCGAGGAGCCCGCCCCCGGCCGGGGGCGGGCTCCTCGCGTGTCCGGTGCCGGGGCCGCCGGTCCCGGGTGTCCGGATACCGGGGGCCGGGCGCCTACCTGCCCTTGGCGATCGGCGCCAGGACGTCGCGGCCCAGGTAGGGGCGCAGCGCCTCGGGGACCACCACGGAGCCGTCCTCGCGCTGGTGGTTCTCCAGGATGGCGACGATCCAGCGGGTGGTGGCCAGCGTGCCGTTCAGGGTGGCGGCGAAGCGGGGCTTGCCGTCCTCGTCCCGGAACCGCACGTTGAGGCGGCGGGCCTGGAACTCGGTGCAGTTGGAGGTGGAGGTCAGCTCCCGGTAGGTCTCCTGGGTGGGGACCCACGCCTCGCAGTCGTACTTGCGGGCGGCGCTGGTGCCCAGGTCGCCGCCGGCGATGTCCACCACGCGGTAGGGCAGCTCCAGCTTGTCCAGCATCTCCCGCTCCCAGGCGAGCAGCCTCTTGTGCTCCTCGTGCGCCTGGTCGGGGTGGGTGTAGACGAACATCTCCACCTTGTTGAACTGGTGGACGCGGATGATGCCGCGGGTGTCCTTGCCGTAGGAGCCCGCCTCGCGGCGGAAGCACGGCGACCAGCCGATGTAGCGGTTGGGCAGGGCGTCGGCGGGCAGGATCTCCCCCGAGTGGTACCCGGCCAGCGGCACCTCGGAGGTGCCCACGAGGTAGAGGTCGTCGGCGGGCAGGTGGTAGACCTCGTCGGCGTGCGCGCCGAGGAAACCGGTGCCCTCCATGGTCTCGGGCCGCACCAGCACCGGCGGGATCATCGGCGTGAAGCCCGCCTGGACGGCCTGGTTCATGGCCATGTTGAGCAGCGCCAGCTCCAGCTGGGCGCCCACGCCGGTGAGGAAGTAGAACCGGGCCCCGGAGACCTTGGCGCCCCGCTCCATGTCGATGGCGCCGAGCATCTCGCCCAGCTCCAGGTGGTCGCGCGGGGTGAAGTCGAACGAGCGCGGGGTGCCGACGGTCTCCAGAATCCTGAAGTCGTCCACGCCGCCCTCGGGCGCGCCCTCCTCCACGAGGTTGGGCACGCCGGACAGGAGGGCGTCCAGCTCGTCGGCGAGGCGGCCGGCCTCGGCCTCGGCCTCCTTGACCTCGGCGGCCAGCGCCTTGGCGCGGGTCAGGAGTTCCTCGCGCTCCTCCGGGGAGGCCTTGGAGACGGACCTGCCCACGCTCTTCTGCTCGGCGCGCAGGGTCTCGAACCGGGACAGCGCGGAACGGCGGTCGGCGTCGAGCCCGAGCAGGCGGTCGGCGACGGAGGGGTCCTCCCCCCGTGCCCGCTGCGAGGCGCGGAGTCGTTCGGGGTCTTCTCGAAGAGCGCGAAGGTCGATCACGTCTTGCAGGTTACCGTCCGGGCTCCATCCTCCCGACATCTTTTCCGCAACCGCGTCATGGATGCCCGGTGACCTCGTCATTCTTATGAAAGACCGAGGAGGGGGACGATCGTGAAGCCGTTGAACGAGATGACCGCGGAGGAGCTCGCGTGCGTGCTGGAGGTGTTGGGGGCGACGCGTCCTGAGGACTTCGCGCTGAGGCTGGCGCTGTGCCTGGAGCTGGACCGCGCGGACGCGGGGGAGGAGGTCCGCCGGGGCGCCCCGAGGGAGGCGGCCCGGGTCTGAGGAGCGCCGCTCCCGGGGACCCGGAGGCCGACAGGCCTGGGGAGCGGGAACCCGGGGGCCGGGCGGGGCGGGCGGCCAGCGGTCGGGGCCGCCCGCGCCCACGCGCTACGGCGAGGAGAGCCGTTCGCGGAGCCGGACCCCGGCCTCAGTCGACCTGACCGGCGCGGATGCGCGCCAGCCACTGCTCGGCCTCGGCGAAGTCGGCGTCGGTGGCCGGTCGGGGCCGCAGCGGCGGGTCGTTCTCGGTGGTCCGGCCGCTGCGCGGGTAGCTGCCCAGGAAGCGCACGTCCCGGCACACCCGCCGGATGCCCATGAGGGCCTCGCCGACCCGGGCCTCGGCCACGTGTCCCTCGGCGTCGATGCAGAAGCAGTAGCTGCCGAGCCGGTCGCCGGTGGGGCGCGACTCCAGCCGGGTGAGGTTGACCCCGCGCACGGCGAACTGGTTGAGCACCTCGATCAGGGCACCGGGGTGGTCGTCGGCGATGAAGGCGACGAGCGAGGTCAGGTCGGCTCCGGTGGGCCCGGGCAGGACGCCGGGCCGGGACAGGTAGATGAAGCGGGTGGCCGCGTCGGAGCGGTCGCCGATACCGGAGGCCAGGGCGTGCAGGCCGTAGCGCTCCCCGGCGATCACGGCGCAGATGGCCGCGTCGTAGGGCGCGCCGGGCTCGGAGACGGCGCGCGCGGCGGCGGCCGTGGAGGAGACGGTGTGCGTGTCCGCGTCGGGCAGGTTGCGGGAGAGCCAGCCCCGGCACTGGGCGAGGGCGTGGGGGTGGGTGGCCACCCGCTTGACGTCCTCCAGCACCGTCCCGCCCCGCGCGAACAGGGAGAACTCGACCGGGACCGCGGTCTCGCCGGTGACGAGGAGCGGGTCGCCGTTGACGAGTTCGGCGATGGTCGCGGTGACACCGCCCTCGACCGAGTTCTCCAGGGGGACGACTCCGCCGTCGACCGCGCCGGAGCGGACCGCGTCGAAGACCGCGGCTACCCCCTCGCAGGGAACGCGGGCCTCGTCGGGCGCGTCCGGACGCAGGTTGCGCAGTGCGGCTTCGGTGAAGGTGCCCTCGGGGCCGAGGTAGGCGTAGCGGTTGGGCATAACACCAGGCTATACGGACCGGTGCGCCGGGGGCGGCGGTTCGGGACACGACGCGGGCCCGGGGCCGGGGCCGGGCCGGAGTCCGGGCCGCGTCGGAGCGGTCACCCGCGCGCCTCCGGCGCGGGGGCCTCCGCCTCCCGGGTGCCCTCCCCGCCGGTCCCCTCGTCGGTCGGGGCCTCCGGGCGCGGCTCGGCGGCCGTCGCGGTCCCGGTGGCCGAAGTCCCCGTGCTCCCCGCCGCGGCGGCGGAGGGCCCCGGCCGCACCGTGACGTTGGCGGAGGCGATGGGCCTCGCCGCTCCGACACCCGACCGCACGGCCTGGACGGGGGGCCGACGGTCGGCGCCGGCGCGCCCGATGGTCCTGCGGATCACGGAGACGAGGCCGCGGGGCTCCTGCTCCTCCCGGCCGCCGCCCGGGACTGCCGGGTTGAACGAGGCTGCCGGAGCGGTTGAGGCGGGCCGGACGGCCGAGACTCCCGTGCCGGTTGAGGCCGGCATGACCTCGGAAGCCTCTCGGCTGTCATCCGCGACGGGCTCGGTGGCGCGGGCCGTCCGTGCTGACGGGCCCGCCGGAGCCGGTTCCGCGTTCTCCCGGGTCGTGCCCGTGCCGTTCGGGGCGACTGAGGCTGCCGGAGCGTCTTCCACGTCCTCCCGACCGTCGTCCGCGACGGACGGGACGGCTGAGGTTGTCGGAGCGGCCGAGGCGGTCCGGGCAGCCGAGTCGCCCGTACCGGTTGAGGCTGCCGGGTGGGCCTCGCGCCGCTCCCGGTCCGATCCCTCGTCAACCGCCTCCGCGCCCTCACGCGCGCCCCGCTCCTCGTCCCGGGCTGACGGGGACCCGGGCTCCTCCCGAGGCGCGGACGGAGTCACCGGCCGGCCCCCGGCGGAGGAAGCCGCCCGCGCCGGGGGGCCTCCCGCGGTCGCGGCGGCGCCGACGCCCTCCCCCAGGCGTGCCGACCGGACGACCCGGTACTCCTCCGGGCTGAGCAGGGTGTCGCACTCCCCGCCCACCACCGCCTTGGCGTAGGTGCGCGACTCGGTGCGCCCGTTGATGGAGGTGACGACGACGCCGTCACCCTCGCTGTTGAGCAGCGCCAGGGAGAAGGAGCGGGCGCCCGACATCTCCTCCAGGGCGTCGTAGTGGAGCACCGCCACGTCGCGCACGGCGAAGGGGTCCACGCCCGAGGCGCTGACCGCGGCCGCCCGCTGGGCGAGTGCCTGGGACTCGCTGCCGACCGCACGGGTCCTGGACAGCGCGTGCCAGCCGAGGGCGAGCGCGCCCAGTCCCGAGAGCATTCCCGTCAAAGCCAGGATCGTAGTGAACACGGAGCGAGCGTATAGCTACACACTGCACCCATGTGGCTACTTCGGGCGGTTTCTCCAAGTCATGTGCCCGATTTTGCGGGACAGTTGCCGTCCCGCCGTGCGTGTGCGCTCACGGGTCCGCTCCCACCCGCGCCGCACGGTGGGCCGCAGCTCGCGCACCGCCAGGGCACGGGCCACGTCCGCGAACTGGTGGGCACGGTGCAGCTGCGCGCGCAGGTCGGTGCCGGTGGCCCGGTGCTCCAGCGGCACCTCCACCTCCAGCACCCGGTAGCCCGCCCGCAGCACGTCGATGGTCAGGCCGGTCTCCACGCCGAAGCCGGGGGCCAGCGGCCTGGCCGCCTCGAAGGCCGAGCGCGTGAGGCAGCGCTGGCCGTTGAGGGGCTGCTCGGGCTCCCACCCGGTGGCCTTGCGGACGCCGCCGCGCGCGAGGCGCACCACGAACCCGTGGCCGCCCAGGCGCATGCGGGTCGCGGGGAAGAGGGCGATGGTCATGTCGGCCTTGCCGTCGCGGACCGGTTCGACGAGCGGCGCCGCCTCCGCGGCGGTCGCCTCCAGGTCGGCGTCCAGGAACAGCAGGTGTCGGGGGGAGCGCGGGGACCCGTCCCCCGCCTCGTGCTCCTCGATGAGCCGGACGCCCTCCGCGCCCGTCTCCATCGCGGCCCCCTTGCCGCGGTTGCGGCTGTGCCTGATCACCCGGGCCCCGGCGTCGAGCGCGAGTTCGGCCGTGCGGTCGGCGGAGCCGTCGTCGACCACGACGACCAGGTCCACCCCGGGCAGTGCGCGGGCGGCCTCGACGGTGCTGCCCACGCGCACCGCCTCGTCCTTGGCGGCGATGACCACGGCGATCGCGGCCCCCTCGGGACCGGAGCCCTCCCCACGAAGCACGCGTGTCCCGTCTAGTGGGCGGTGCCGGTTCCCGCGGCCACCGGCAACGCGTCGAGATCGGGGTGGATGACGAACACCGCGTCGAGCCCGGTGACCTCCAGGACCTTGGTCACCGCGGGCCTCGGAGCCACGAGTTCCAGATCGCCGTCCTTGTCGCGGGAGCGCTTCATGGCGGAGAGCAGCACGCTGATGCCGGTCGAGTCGCAGAACTCCACCCGCGACATGTCGACGACCAGCCGTCGCGCCCCGTCCTCCAGGGCTCCGATGAGCTCGTCACGCAACTGGGGCGCCGTGTACAGGTCGATCTCACCGCCAACGGTTACCACCGCGACGTCTTGCTGAGACCGGCTTGATATCTTCAACTCCACAGTCGTGACTGTAGCGGCCCCACCAGCGCCGGGCCACCTCGTTGGCGGTGTTTCGCGACATCGGTGACGTTCCTCCGCCGGTGGCGGCGCCGCCGCGCGGCGGCCTCCCTCAGAGCAGGGCGCTGCGGGCCCTGGTGTCCTCCGCGACGCCCAGCCGCAGCTCGACGACGTCGGCGGCGTCCGGGTACGAGCTCGCCCCGAAACCCTCCGGGAGTCCCCGGGCCGTGTCCTCCTCCTCGGCGGCCGAGCCCTCGGCGGGGATCTCCAGGACCGCCCACACCGTGGTGGTGGTCGCGTCCATCTCGGTGCCCCAGCGGCCGGACAGGGACTGGACGATGCCCAGGCCCCGGCCGCCCAGGCCGGAGATCGAGGGCCGGGCCACCCGGGGCATGGTGCTGGATCCGCCGTCGCGGACGGCGATCTCCACCCAGCCGCACGCCCCCGAGCCGCGGTCCACCTCGGCCCGCCAGGACACGCCGACGCTGTCCTCGGGGTTCTCGGGGGTGGGCAGGGGGCGGGCGTGGCGGAGGGCGTTGCTGACGAGTTCGCTGAGGACGAGGGCCGCGTCGTCCACGCACTCCTCGCTGATCCGCATGGCGCGGAGGTCGCGGCAGAGCCGCTGCCTGGCACCGGCCACGGTGGCGGGGGTGTGGGGGAGCGTGACGCTCCGCTCGACCTTGTGCGGGCTGTCCCCCGCGTCGAGTGGGGTGTGGTCTCCTGACACGTCGAAATCCCTGCGCGTTGGTGCTTTCTCGGGCCGTCCGGAACCCGCCCGATGTGTGCCAGCGAATTCCACCAGGGGTGGAAATGCCCCGTTCACCTCGGAAGGAAACCCACCGCGGGGTGAATCACGGCGTACGACTCGCACGTCGGCGCGGGGATCGCTGACGGGACAGGGGTTCAGGGGTTGGTGAGGTTTTTGTTGTTTCCTGGGACTCAGGTTGCCTGTGGAGCGGTTCGCCGCGTGGAGAGGGCTCCGGATCCTCCCCGGAGTGCAGCGGCACGGTGAACCGCATGCGCGTGCCGCGCTCCAGGCGCTGCGCGGTGACGTCGCCGCCCTGGTCCCTGGCCAGCTGGCGCACGATGTAGAGGCCGAGCCCGAGTCCGCCGAAGCGGGACTCCTCACCGCGCACCCCGGACTGCACGAAGCGGTCGAAGATCCGCTCCTCGTCGCCCTGACGCAGCCCCACGCCCTCGTCGTCGACCATGACCGCGACGGCGTCGCCCTCCTCCCGCGCGCTCACGCGCACGGCCCCGCCCCGGGGCGAGAACTTGAGGGCGTTGTCCAGCAGCTGGTCCATGATCATGCCCGTGGCCAGCGGGTCGCCCGCCGTGTGCGGTAGGTCGGGCAGGTCGTCCAGGGTGACGTCGTGCCGATCGGACAGAGGGCGGAAGGCGCTGACCGCCTGCCGCAGCACCTCGGGCAGGTCGAACCGGTCGCGGCCGACCCGCATCTCGCCGCGGGCGACGTCCGAGCCCAGCTGGAGCCGGTCCACCAGCGCGGCCAGGGCCGAGGAGCGCTCCGCGATGGTGCCGACGGCCTGGTACTGCGAGTCCGGGCTGAGCCGGGACCACTTGCGCAGGAGCGTGGTGGCGTAGCCGTGGATGACGGTGATGGGGGTGCGCAGCTCGTGCCCGCTCGTGGCCAGGAACTCCTCCCGCTCGTCCTCCATGGCCTTCTGCGCGGTGATGTCGCGAAAGTCCACCACCCACTCGTGGGTGCGCGGGATCTGCGCCATCAGGATCTCCAGCCAGCGGCCGTCGCGGAGCTTGTGCTTGACGGGCTGGCCGTGGCAGGCGGGCAGCGGGAAGGGCGGGTGGCGCCCCTCCATCACCTCGGCCGTGTAACCGGTGAGCTCCACCGCCGACCGGTTCCACTTGCGCACCCGGCCGCCGAAGTCGAGCACGGCGATCCCGTCGGCGCTGGAGTCGGCCACGGCCTGCTCGTGGACGCGCTGGCGGTTGAGCTCCTCGTAGGCCAGCGCGTTGCCGATCGCCACCCCGGCGTGCGCGGCGAGCAGTTCGAGCAGCTCCAGCTCCACGTGCCCGACCTTGCGCTGGCTGTAGAGCGCGTACAGGGCGCCGTAGGGGCGGCCGTGCACGTTGGACACGCCCAGCGCGATGGTGTGCAGCCCGGGCAGGTCGGCCCAGACCAGGTCCTGGAGGCCGCGGGTGTCCTCGTTGGCCAGCAGCACGGACTTGCCGCTGCGCAGCAGCTCGCCGAACAGGCTGTCGTCCAGCGCCGAGCTGAACCCCTGGAGGTCCTCCGACAGCTCCGAGATGCTGACCAGCTCCACGCGGTCCTCGTTGAGCAGGACGAAGCCGCCCGCGTCCGCCCCGGTGAGCTCGGTGATGCCGCGGGAGATGCGGTCGAGCACGGTCTTGAGGCTGAGGTCGGCGTTGATGTCGACGACCACGTCGGTGAGCCGCCGCACGAGACGGGCCCGCTCCATCGCCGAGGAGCGGGCCTGCACGTCGCTGTCGGAGGGGTAGAGGTTGAGCACCCACCCGGCCACGCCGCCGTCGGCGTCGGGCACCCGGTTGGTGTTGATCCGCACGTCGACGACCCCGCCGTCCCTGCGCACCCGGCGGGTGTGGATGGACAGCGGGGTTCCGGCGCGCACGTGTTCGAGCACCGCGCCGTGCTCGGCCCTCAGCTCGGCGGGGACGATCGGCAGCTCGCCCCCGAGCACCTCCTCCGCACGCCAACCGAACAACCGCTCGGCGGCCGGGTTCCAGAGGGTGACTCGGAGTTCGCTGTCGACGCAGACCACCGCGTCCGCTGAGGCGGCCAGCACGGCTTCGGCGCTGAGGGGCGCGCGCTCGGAACTCACGACGTCATAGTGCCACCCGGAAGCGGCCCGGGGGCAGGGCTTTGCGCAATCGGAGCCAAATCGGCTCCGGCGCGCTAGATCACCCGGGGCTCCACGCCGCCCTCCGCGGCCATGTCGCGTCCGGCGTGCTGCCAGGCCTGCATGCCGCCGGAGACGTTGACCGCGTCCCACCCTGCCTGGTTCATCGCCGCGACGGCCTGCGCCGAGCGGCCGCCCACGCGGCAGACGACGTAGACCCGCTGGTCGCGCGGGATCTCACCCGCGCGCTGGTTGAGCTGGCCGAGCGGGATGTGCGTCGCGTCGGGCGCGTGGCCCGCGTTCCACTCGTCGTCCTCGCGGACGTCGAGGAGGTAGGCGCCCTCGGGCACCTCGGTGGCGTTGGCCTCCGGAACACCGCTGCCGAACATGTGACCCCCTGTATCCGTGTACTCCGAAAAAAGTGAGAAGCGGGGAACCCGTCGGGAACCCCCCGCGTCCGAACTGTATGGCTCAGCACACCTTCGCGATGGCCCTGCCGGTCCGCCTCGCCGCCCTCGCAGCCCTCGGCCTGCTCCTCACGGCCTGTGGCAACGAGCCCGCCGGGGTGAACGCACCCGAGTCCGCACCCGACGACACCAGCCCCTCCGCCTCTCCCTCCGACGCGGCCTCCCCGTCCCCGGGGGAGTCCGGCGGCGGGGAGGCCGAGACCAGCCTCACCATCGAACGCACCCTCAGCGGGGACGAGGGCCTGGAGCCCGCGGAGGGCTACGAGGAGGGGGTGTGGACCCTCACCTGCTCCCCCGCGGGCGGCGACCACCCCGACCCCGAGGCGGCCTGCGCCGAGATCGAGGAGGTCGGCGCCGGCCCCTTCAGCAGCGGCGACACCTCCGACATGATGTGCACGATGCAGGTGGGCGGCCCCGAGGTCGTCCACGTGACCGGGCACGTCGGCGGGACCGAGGTCGACACCGAGTTCAACAAGCGCAACGGCTGCGAGATCGAGCGCTTCGAGACCCTGTCCACGGTGCTCAACCCCTGACGGGGGCGGTACCCGACGGCAGAGCGGGGAGCCGGGCCGCGCCGCCCGGCTCCCCGTCGCGCGTGCGCCGTTTGTCCACAGGCAGCGGAGGGGGGACGCCTCCGAAGAGCCGACCGGGAGACCATGGACACGGGGGCGTGCGGGGCGCCCGCCGGAGGAACCTGGCTCCCCGAACCAAGGTTAGGCGCTCGCCAACAAGCGGCACCAGAACGTTCTGCGTGCTGTGGACAACCGCGGGCCCTCCGTCGCGTGCGCGCGCGGTTCAGGCGGTGCGCGCGGTGTGGGGCGTGTCCCAGAAGGCGACCTCGTGGCGCATGCCCTCCAGGAAGAGGCGCTCGGCGCGCGCGGGCTCCGGGGCGGCCTCCTCCAGCATCCGCCCGTAGTGCTCGGTGAGGGCGGTGAACTCCGGGTCGGCGTAGGTGTCGACCCACCGGCGGTAGCGCGGCTCCTCCGGGCGGCTCGCGGCGAGCGCCAGCCCGAGCTGGTTGTAGCCCCACATGCACGGGTACACCGCGGCGAGCCCGTCGCGGTAGTCGGCGGCGGCGTCGAGCAGCCAGGCGGTGTAGGCCGCGCACGCCGGGCCCTTGTCCCGGGTGGTCAGGTCGGCGCCGAACTCCCCGGACAGGGAGCGGTGCAGTTCCAGTTCCTCGTTGAGGGTGCTGTGCGCGATGCCCACCAGGTCGGCGAGGTGCCCGTCGGGGGCCTGCCAGGCCAGCCGGGAGAAGGCCCGCGCGTAGTCGAGCAGGTAGAGGTGGTCCTGCTCCAGCCAGTACCGGAAGGCGCGATCGTCCAGGTCGCCCCGGGCGATCCCGGCGACGGTCGGGTGCGCCAGCTGCTCGGCGACCAGCGGCCGCCCGATCTCATGGAGTCGTTCGAGAATTCCCACGCCCGAAGTGTCCCATCAGCCCCTTCGGGGTCTCCGGGCGGCCCGGAAGACCCGAACGGCGGGCCCCGGTCGCTTTTCCGAAAGTTTCGAGCCTTTTCGGGTTCCCCTGGACGCGCCTGACGAAACCCCTTCTCCGCAGCTCGCGGACGCTCTTTTCGGCGCCGCAGGCTACCGCCTCCTTGTGACCTATATCTCCCACAGGGGTTGACCTGCCTATCGCGACTACGTACATTCTCCGTCAGTAAGTTTCGATATTAGTTTCGAAAGTTTCGGAGCTCCATGGCGCGCGAGCCACCATCCGGACACACCACGTTCCCGCATCCCCACTGAGCACAGAAAGGCCCACCCACATGACCGGACCCTCGGAACACGTCGCGGACCGGGAGGCCGCCGACGACGGTTGGCGCGACCCCTCCCTCCCCGACGCGACGCGCGTCGAGCGACTGCTGGGATCGATGACCCTGGAGGAGAAGGTCGCCCAGCTTCACGGTGTGTGGGTGAGCGCGGACGCCTCCGGCGAGGCCGTCGCACCGCACCAGCACGACCTCACCCAGGAACCCCCCGCCTGGGAGAAGGTCATCGAGCACGGTCTCGGCCAGCTCACCCGACCCTTCGGCACCGCCCCGGTCGACCCCGCCGCCGGCCGGGCGTCGCTGGCCCGCAGCCAGCGGGAGATCATGGCCGCCAACCGGTTCGGCGTCCCGGCCCTGGCCCACGAGGAGTGCCTGGCCGGGTTCGCCGCCTGGACCGCGACGATCTACCCGGTCCCCCTGGCCTGGGGCGCCAGCTTCGACCCCGACCTGGTCGAGCGGATGGCCGCGCAGATCGGCGCGAGCATGCGCCGGGTCGGCGTCCACCAGGGCCTGGCCCCCGTGCTGGACGTGTCCCGCGACCCGCGCTGGGGCCGCACCGAGGAGACCATCGGCGAGGACCCCCACCTCGTGGCGACCGTGGGCACCGCCTACGTGCGCGGCCTCCAGTCCGCCGGGATCGTGGCCACCCTCAAGCACTTCACGGGCTACTCGGCCTCCCGCGGCGGCCGCAACCTCGCGCCGGTCTCGATCGGTCCGCGCGAGTTCGCCGACGTCCTGCTGCCCCCCTTCGAGATGGCCGTGCGCGACGGAGGCGCCGGGTCGGTCATGTCCGCCTACAACGACAACGACGGAGTGCCCGCCGCCGCGGACACGCGCCTGCTCACCGGCCTGCTGCGGGACCAGTGGGGCTTCGAGGGCACCGTGGTGGCCGACTACTTCGGCGTCGCCTTCCT
Source organism: Nocardiopsis sp. LDBS0036 (assembly GCF_041228755.1). NCBI lineage: Bacteria > Bacillati > Actinomycetota > Actinomycetes > Streptosporangiales > Nocardiopsidaceae > Nocardiopsis > Nocardiopsis sp. LDBS0036. Next base: position 4,353,704 of record NZ_CP141103.1, on the reverse strand, counting down.
CCAGACCCTGCACCGCGTCGCCGACTCCGCCGAGCGGGCCGGCGCCCTGGCCCTGACCGCGGGCGTGGACGTCGAACTGCCCACCGTGCACTGCTACGGCGACCGGCTCACCGCCCTGGTCCGCTCGGGCGAGGTGCCCGAGGAGCTGGTCGACCGGGCCGCCCGGCGCGTGCTGGCGCAGAAGTGCCAGCTGGGCCTGCTCGACGCCGGCTGGTCCCCGGAGCCCGAGGACCCCGCCGTCCCCGTGGACCTGGACCCCGCCGAACACCGCGCGCTGGCCCGCGAGCTCGCCGAGCGCTCGGTGGTCCTGCTCTCCAACACCGACGACGCGCTCCCCCTGGCCGACACCGGGGACCTGGCCCTGGTCGGCCCGCTCGCCGACACCGCCGACGCCGTGCTCGGCTGCTACTCCTTCCCCGCCCACGTGGGCAGGCGCCACCCCGGCACCGCCGTCGGCGTGGAGATACCCACCCTGCTGGAGTCCCTGGGCGCCGAACTGCCCGGCGTCCGCGTCGAGCACCGCGCCGGGTGCTCCGTGGACGGCGACTCCACCGAAGGCTTCGCCGAGGCCGTGTCGGCGGCCGCACGCGCCCGGGTGTGCGTGGCCGTGGTGGGCGACCGCTCCGACCTGTTCGGCAGGGGTACCTCCGGCGAGGGCTGCGACGTCGAGGACCTGCGCCTGCCCGGGGTCCAGCAGGAGCTCCTGGAGGCCCTGGCCGACACCGGCACCCCCGTGGTCGCGGTGGTGGTGTCCGGACGGCCCTACGCGCTGGGCCCGGTCGCCGACCGGCTGGCCGCCGTCGTCCAGGCCTTCCTGCCCGGCGAGGAGGGCATGCCCGCCGTGGCGGGGGTGCTCTCGGGCCGGGTCAACCCCAGCGGGCGCCTGCCGGTGTCCGTGCCGCGTTCCTCCGGCGGCCAGCCCGTCACCTACCTCGGCCCCGACCTGGCCCACCGCAGCGAGGTCAGCTCGGTGGACCCGACCCCGCGCCACCCCTTCGGCCACGGCCTGTCCTACACCCGGTTCGTCTGGGAGGACCCGCGCGTGGACGCGGGCGCCGTCCGCCCGGAGGAGACCACCCGGGTGGGCACCGACGGCGAGGTCACCGTCGGCTGCACCGTCCGCAACGTCGGCGGCTCCGCCGGGACCGAGGTCGTCCAGCTCTACCTGCACGACCCCGTCGCCCAGGTGGCCAGGCCCCGCAGACAGCTGGTCGGCTACGCGCGGGTGCACCTGGAGGCCGGGGAGGCCCGGGCGGTGGACTTCTCCGTCCACGCCGACCTGGCCTCCTACACCGGTCCGGACGGGCGGCGCGTCGTCGAGCCCGGCCGCCTGGAGCTGCTGCTGTCCGCGTCCAGCGAGGACGTCCGGCACACCGTGCCGGTCCTGCTCACCGGGCCCACGCGCGTCGTGGACCACACCCGGCGCCTGGCCTGCGGGGTCCAGCTCGACCCCGTCGACCAGTCCGGCGGGGCCGACCGGGAGGAGGTCGCCACAGGCGGCTGAGCAGCGGGAGCCGCGGCCCCGCCCGCGGCCTCCGCCCGCGCCCGTTGAGCAAGCGCTTACCACCACGGCCGCGGCCCCTCCCGGCCGAGCACTCCTCCACCCCCCGTACCCCCCTGACAGAGGAGACGACCACACATGAGCACCCCCTCCCCGACCGCAGGTCCGCCCGCGGGCCCGGTCCGCGTCGCTCTCGTGGGAACCGGGAACATCGCCCGCTTCCACGCGGAGGCGCTGTTGTCCCTTCCGGACCGGGCCGAGGTCGTCGCCGCCGTCGACGTCGACACCCGCGCCCTGGACGCGTTCCGCTCCCGCTTCGCGGTCCCGGCCGGGTACACCGACCTGGCCGCGATGCTGGACCGGGAGCGTCCGGAACTGGTGCACGTGTGCACACCGCCCGGCCTGCACCGGTCCCAGGCGGAGGCCTGCCTGGGCGCGGGCGCCTCCGTGCTGGTGGAGAAGCCGCCGGCGCTGAGCCTGGCCGAGGCGGAGGCGATGGCGGCGGCCGAGGGGGGCGGTCGCGGTCCGTGGATGGCCACGGTGTTCCAGCACCGCTTCGGCTCGGGCGCCCGCCGGGTGCGGGCGCTGTCGGAGGCCGGTGTGCTGGGGCGGCCCCTGGTGGCGTCCTGCCACACGACGTGGTTCCGACCCCAGGAGTACTTCGACGTGCCCTGGCGCGGCAGGTGGGAGACCGAGGGCGGCGGCCCGACCATGGGGCACGGCATCCACCAGATGGACCTGCTGCTCTTCCTGCTGGGCCCGTGGACGGAGGTGTCGGCGGTCGCCCGCCGCCAGGCGCGCGACGTCGAGACCGAGGACGTCTCCCTGGCCCGGGTGGACTTCGCCAACGGGGCGGTGGCCAGCGTGGTCAACAGCCTGGTCTCCCCGCGGGAGGAGAGCCGGATCCGGATCGACTTCGAACGGGCGACCGTCGAGCTGGTCCACCTGTACGGCTACGGCGACGGGAACTGGCGCGTCACCCCGGCCCCGGGGTTCGAGCAGGAGGTCACGGCCGCCTGGGAGGCGGGGGAGCACGGGACCGACAGCGGGCACCGCGCACAGATCGCCCGGGTGCTGGAGGCGCTGCGCGAGGGCACCGCCCCGCCCGTGTCCTCCGCCGAGTCGCTGCGGACGATGCGCCTGGTCGCCGGGGTCTACGCCTCCGCCTTCGAGGGGCGGCCCGTCGCCCCCGCCGACCTCGGGCCGGAGTCGCCGTTCCACGCGCGCATGGACGGCGGGGCGGTCCGGTGGTGAGGCCGCGCCCGCAGGTGCGCGGCCCCGGGGGCCGCCCGGACGGTCACCGCCCGCCGCCCGAGCCGAGGGGGACGCCGTGCGCCGCTACGTGATCCGCCGCCTGCTGTACATGGTCCCGACCCTGTTCGCGATCTCGCTGGTCGCGTTCCTGGTCATCCAGCTGCCCCCGGGCGACTTCCTCACCGCCTACATCGCCGAGCTGTCCGCGCAGGGGCAGGGCGTGGACGGCGCCCAGATCCGCGCCCTGGAGGAGAGGTACGGACTCGACGACCCCTTCCTCGTCCAGTACTGGAACTGGATCTCGGGGATCGTCCTGCGGGGCGACTTCGGCCAGTCCTTCCAGTACCACCGCGAGGTGGCCGACCTGATGTGGGACCGGATCGGCCTCACCCTGGCACTGGCCCTGGTCACCCTGCTGCTGAGCTGGGCGATCGCCTTCCCGATCGGGGTGTACTCGGCGGTCCGCCAGTACTCGCTGGGCGACTACGCGGTGACGTTCGTCGGGTTCGTCGGCCTGGCCACGCCGAACTTCATGCTCGCGCTGATCTTCGCCTGGGTGTCCTTCCGCTACTTCGGACAGAGCGTGGGCGGCATCGTCTCGCGCGAGTACGCCGACGCCGCCTGGAACCTGGGCAAGGTCCTGGACGTGGTGTCCAACCTGTGGATACCGGTGCTCATCATCGGCACCGCGGGCACGGCCGCGCTCGTGCGCGTGCTGCGCGCCAACCTCCTGGACGAGCTGCGCAAGCCCTACGTCACCACGGCCCGGGCCAGGGGCCTGCCCGAGTGGCGGGTCATCCTCAAGTACCCCGTGCGCATGGCGCTCAGCCCCTTCATCAGCACCATCGGCTGGATCCTGCCCACGCTCGTGGGCGGAGAGGTGATGGTCTCCATCGTGCTGAGCCTGGAGACGACCGGCCCGCTGCTGGTGGAGGCCCTGCGCAACCAGGACATGTACCTGGCCGGGAGCTTCATCCTCGTCCTCGGCGTGCTGACGGTCGTCGGCACCCTGCTGTCCGACCTGCTGCTGGCCTGGTGGGACCCGCGCATCCGCCACCACCACGTCGAGAGGGTGTGACCCATGGCAGCCCTGCCCGACCGCCCCCCGCCCCCCGAGGAGCCCCGGGGCGCCACCGCCGCCGGACCCGGGGGCCCCGAGGCCCCGGCAGCCGCGGACCCGCGGGGCGAGGCGCCCCAGCGGGTGCTCGTCTGGCGGCGCTTCCGCCGCAACAAGCTGGCCGTCACCGGTGCGCTCGTGCTGTGCGCGCTGGTCCTGGTGTCGGTGTTCTCCGAGTTCGTCGCGCCCAGCACACCGGGCGCCTACAACGCCGATCGCACCTACGCCCCGCCGCAGACGCTGCGCGTCGTGGACACCTCCGACGGGTTCGACCTGGGCATGTACGTGTACGGCTACCAGGTGGAACGCGACCCCGAGACGCTCGCCAACACCTACACCGTCGACGAGTCCGTGAAGATCCCGGTCGGCCTGTTCGTGCGCGGCGAGCCCTACGAGATGTGGGGCCTGATCCCCTCGGACGTCCACCTGATCGGCGCCAGCGACCCGGACCAGGAGGTCTACTTCCTGGGCGCCGACCGCAACGGCCGCGACATGGCATCCCGGATCGTCTACGGCACCCGGGTGTCGATGTCCATCGGCCTGGCCGGGGTCGCGCTGTCCTTCGTCCTGGGACTCGTGCTCGGCGGTCTGTCCGGCTACCTGGGCGGGCGCGTGGACAACGCCATCCAGCGCGTCATCGAGTTCCTGATGTCCATCCCGACGATCCCGCTGTGGATGGGCCTGTCCGCCGCCGTCCCCCGCGAGTGGGGGTCGGTGCAGACCTACGTCGCCATCACCGTGCTCCTGTCGCTCATCGGCTGGACCGACCTGGCACGCGTGGTGCGCGGCCGGTTCCTGTCGCTGCGCCAGGAGGACTTCGTGACGGCCGCCCGGCTGGACGGCTGCGGCACCGGGCGGGTCATCGCCCGCCACATGCTGCCGTCCTTCGCCAGCCACATCATCGCCTCGCTGACCCTGGCCGTGCCGTTCATGATCCTGGCCGAGACCTCACTGTCCTTCCTGGGCCTGGGTCTGCAGGCGCCGGTCGTGAGCTGGGGCGTCCTGCTCCAGGAGGCGCAGAACATCCACTCGATCGCGGGCGCCCCCTGGCTGCTGCTGCCCGGGGCCGCGGTGACGGTGGCGGTGCTGGTGCTCAACTTCGTCGGCGACGGCGTCCGCGACGCCGCCGACCCGTACAGGTGAGGGAGGTGGCCGCCGTGGCGGCCCAGACCCGCGACGACGTGGTCCTGGACATCCGGGGCCTTCGGACCCACTTCACCACCGACGACGCCGTGGTGCGCGCCGTGGACGGGGTGGACCTGGCGGTCCGCCGGGGCAGCACGCTGTGCGTGGTCGGCGAGAGCGGCTGCGGCAAGAGCGCCATGGCCCGCTCGGTGCTGCGGCTGGTGGAGCCGCCCGGCGAGGTGGTGGGAGGCCGGATCCTGCTGCACCCGGAACAGGGGGGCGGGCAGCCCGTGGACCTGGCCGCCCTGCACCCCACCGGCAGGGAGATCCGCGCGGTGCGCGGCCGCGAGGTGGCCATGGTCTTCCAGGAGCCCATGTCCTCGCTGTCCCTGGTGCACACCGTCGGCAACCAGATCGGCGAGTCCCTGCGCGTGCACCACCGCGTGTCCCGCCGTGAGGCCCGCGAACGCTCCGTGGACCTGCTCGAACGCGTGCGGGTCCCCGGCGCCGGACGCGTCGTGGACTCCTACCCCTTCCAGCTCTCCGGCGGGATGCGCCAGCGGGTCATGATCGCGGCGGCCCTGGCGTGCGGGCCGCGCGTGCTCATCGCCGACGAGCCCACCACCGCGCTGGACGTGACCACCCAGGCACAGATCCTCGACCTGTTCGCCGACCTGCGCCGCGACACCGGCATGGGCCTGCTCTTCATCACCCACGACATGGGCGTGGTCGCGGAGATCGCCGACGAGGTCGCCGTCATGTACCTGGGCACGGTGGTCGAGCAGGGGCCGGTGGACGAGATCTTCCACGACCCCCGCCACCCCTACACCCGCGCCCTGCTGGAGGCGGTCCCCCGGATCGGCGCGGCCCGCTCACGCCGCCTGCCCACCATCCGGGGCGCCATCCCCGACCCCGGGAGCCAGCCCACCGGCTGCGTGTTCCGCACCCGCTGCCCCCAGGCCGTGGAGGGGCTGTGCGACACCACCGTCCCCCCGGTCACCGCCCCCGGCCCCGGCCGCCGGGTGCGCTGCCTCCTGGAGGGCGGCGTCCCGGCCCCAGGCGGCGCGGGCGCCGAACCGACCAGCGAGGAGACCGTCGATGCCGACTGAGACACCGGCCGCGACGCCGGACCCCGCGCCGCGCGGACCCGCGTCCGCCACCCCGGCCGAACCCGTCCTGAGCATCCGCGGCCTGCGGGTGGACTACCCCGTGCGCGGACGCTCGCGGCGCGGCCCCCGTCACGTGCGGGCCGTGGCCGGGGTGGACCTGGACGTGTACCCGGGCGAGACCCTCGGCCTGGTCGGGGAGTCCGGGTGCGGCAAGACCACCCTGGGTTCGAGCGTCATGCGGGCCCGCCCGGAGGCCTCGGGGGAGATCCGCTACCGCGCCTCCGACGGCCGCGTCCTGGAGGCCCTGGCGCTGCCCCGCGGCGACACCGCCGCCTACCGGCGGGAGGTGCGGATGGTCTTCCAGGACCCGCAGTCCTCCCTCAACCCCCGGATGACCCTGCGCGACATCGTCGGCGAGCCGCTGCGGATGCTGCTGGGGCTGCGCGGACAGGAGCTGGAGGCGCGCGTGCGCGAGGTCATGGAACGGGTGGGGCTGCACCCCGACCACCTGCGCCGCCACCCGCACGCGTTCTCCGGGGGCCAGCGCCAGCGGGTGGCCATCGCCCGCGCCCTGGTCCCGGGCCCGCGCCTGGTCGTGGCCGACGAGGCGGTCAGCGCCCTGGACACCTCCGTGCGCTCGCAGATCCTCAACCTCCTCCAGGACCTCCAGGACGACCTGGGCCTGACCTACCTGTTCGTCTCGCACGACCTGTCGGTGGTCGAGCACGTGTGCGACCGGGTCGCGGTGATGTACCTCGGCCGGATCGTGGAGGTCGCGCCCACCGACGAGCTGTTCGGGCGGCCGAGGCACCCCTACACCGAGGCGCTGATCTCCGCGGTGCCCATCCCCGACCCGCGGCTGCGCGGCACCCGCGAGCGCGTCCGGCTCACCGGCGAGGTGCCCGACCCCTCGCGGCCGCCGTCCGGCTGCCCCTTCCACCCCCGGTGCCGGTACGCCACCGGCCTGTGCGCCGCCGAGGAGCCCGCGCCGCGCACCGTCGCGCCCGGCCGCACGGTGGCGTGCCACCACGCCGGGGAACTCGACCTGGCCGGGATCACCGCGGACTCCGCGCCCGGCACCGCGACCACCGGTCCCCCGGCCCGCGCGACGCGGGAACCCCCCACGAGGCAGGAGCAGGAATCATGAGACGACGAACGCCAGGCGGCGCGAGGCGGTGGCTGGGCGCCGCCGCGGGAGCGGCGGCGGTCGTGGTGACCGCCGGGTGCACCTTCTTCTCCCTCGATCCCGAGGTCGAGGAGGGCGAACGGGTGGAGGGCACCGGCGAGGCGCCGATGCTCACCGCCCTCGTGGAGTCGGGCGACCTGCCCCCGCTGGAGGAGCGGCTGCCCGACGAGCCGCTGGTGGTGGAGCCCCACGACCGCGTCGGCGTGTACGGCGGCGAGTGGAACAGCGCCATCCTCGGCGTGGGCGACTGGCCCTGGCTCGGCAGGACCGTGGGCTACGAGAACCTCACCCGCTGGGACCCGGAGTGGCAGGAGGTGATCCCCAACCTCGCCGAGTCCTGGGAGTACAACGAGGACGCCACCGAGCTGACCTTCACCCTGCGCGCGGGCCTGCGCTGGTCCGACGGCGAGCCGTTCACCTCCGACGACGTCGTGTTCGCCTTCAACGACATCTTCAACAACGAGGCGCTGACGCCGGTCGCGGCCGCCGATCCCGGCACCGCCGAGAAGGTGGACGAGCGGACCTTCACCATCACCTTCGACGAGCCCGACGCCCTGTGGGCCGGGTACGACCTCCTCCAGTACCAGGTGGTGACCAAGCCCAAGCACTACCTGGAGCGGTTCCACATCGAGTACAACCCCGACGCCGACGAGCTGGCCGAGGAGGAGGGGTACGCCGACTGGGTCGAGATGTTCGAGGCCGAGGCGGGCGTGATCGACAGCTCCCGGTACTGGCAGAACCCCGACATCCCCACCATGTACCCGTGGCGGGTCGTGGAGCCGCTGGCCGACTCCGGGCGGATGGTGCTGGAGCGCAACCCCTACTACTGGAAGGTGGACACCGAGGGCAACCAGCTCCCCTACATCGACCGGGTCGTCTTCGACATCCTCCCGGACGAGGAGGTCATGCTGGTCAGGGCGCTCAACGGCGAGTTCGACATGCACTCGCGGCACTTCAACACCCTGGAGAACAGGCCCACCCTGGCCGAGGCGCGCGAGTCGGGCGGCTACGACTTCTTCGAGCTGCGGCCCGCCGAGATGAACACCGCGATGATCTCCCTCAACCTCACCCACGAGGACGAGGAGCTGCGCGAGACCTTCAACGACCGCGACTTCCGGGTGGCGCTCTCACACGCCGTCAACCGCCAGGACATCATCGACGTCGTCTACCGCGAACAGGGCGAGCCCTGGCAGGGCGCGCCCCGCGAGGACAGCCCCTTCCACAACGAGGAGCTGGCCAAGCAGTACACCGAGTACGACCCGGACCTGGCCAACGGGATCCTCGACGAGGCGGGCTACGACGAACGCGACTCCGACGGCTTCCGCACGAGCCCGCGCGGCGAGACGGTGCGCTTCACGCTGTCGGTGCCCACGGACTTTCGCCCCGACATCGTGGACTCGATGGAGATGGTCGTCGGCTTCTGGCAGGAGCTGGACATCGACGTGGAGCTCAACACCGAGGACCGCTCGCTGTGGCAGACCCGCCGGGAGAACAACGAGCACGACGCCAACGTGTGGTCGGGCGACAACGGCATGATGGACGCGATGTACGACCCCCGCTGGTACGCGCCCACCCAGAGCGGGGAGTCCAACTTCGCCATCCCGTGGGCCCAGTGGTACGTCTCCGACGGCGAGGACCCGCGCTCCCAGGAGCCGCCCGCCGACGTGCGCGAACACCTGGAGCTGTACGACGCCGTCCAGGCCGAGCCCGACCCCGGGGCCCGCGAGGAGCTGATGCGCGAGTTCCTGTCGGTCTCCCAGGAGCGGTTCTACGCGATGGGCGTCAGCCTGAGCCCGACCGGCTACGGGATCGTCGCGGACGACTTCCACAACGTGCCCGGGTCGATGCCCTCCTCCGGCAACTACAACGACCCCGGGCCGACCAACCCCGAGCAGTACTTCATCGAGGAGTGACGGCCGCGCCCTCCCCCACGGCGACAGAGGCGACAGAAGGGACAAGGACATGTCCGCGCACACCACGGCGACCACGGCAGGCGGCGGAGAACCCGTCCGGAGCGGCCTGGGGCTGGTCCACGAACAGGGGCGCTCGCTGCGCCTGACCCACGACGGCGGCGAACTCGTCCGCTACGTGTACCGGCCCTGGGACGCGCAGCTGGAGTCGCCGCGCCCCTACCTCCACCCGGTCCGCACCCTGGGCGGGGACACCGTCAGCCTGTACCGGCCGCACGACCACGTGTGGCACAAGGGGATCGCGTGGTCCCTGCCCAACGTCGGGACGGCCAACTTCTGGGGCGGCCCGACCTACCTCCGGGACGCGGGGTACCGGCAGCTCGCCAACGACGGCTCGACAGAGCACCGCTCCTTCGATCGGATCGAGGCCTCACCGGAACGGGTCTCGATAGGCGAACGGCTGGAGTGGGTGACCGAGCAGGGCGAGACCTGGTTCTCCGAGCGGCGGGGGCTGCGGTTCACCGCGGCCCCCGACCGGGGGGCCTGGACGATGGTGTTCACGACCTCCTTCACCAACCTGACGGAGGAGGAGGTCCCCTTCGGCAGCCCCACCACGGAGGGGCGGCCCAACGCCGGGTACGGGGGTCTGTTCTGGCGCGGCCCCCGCTCCTTCAGCGGGGGCCGCGCCTACGCGGAGGGGCGGGAGGGCGACGACGACCTCATGGGTGCGCGGTCGCCCTGGTTGGCCTTCACCGGCCGCCACGACGGCACGGACGGGGCTTCGACCCTGGTCTTCGCCGACGCCCCCGACAACCCCGGCCACCCCGTGAAGTGGTTCGTGCGCAGCGGGATCTTCGCCTGCGTGTGCCCGGCGCCCTTCTTCGACGAGGTGGTGACCGTCCCCGCGGGGGGCTCCCTCGCCTACCGGTACGCGGTCGTCGTCGCCGACGGGGAGCGGGGCGCGGAGGGGGCCAGGGCCCTGGCCGACCTCGGCCTGGGCGAACTGGAGGACGCGGCCGCCGAGGCGGGCTCCGGCGGCGGCACGGTCGGGGGCTCCGGCGGGGAGGAGCGGTGAACGCCCCGCGCGTGCCCGGGTTCCCCGGCGGCACCGCCGTCTCCCACCTGCGGGTCTACGCCTGGCCCGCCGTCGACGGTCGCGCCGGGGGCTCGCCCCACCTGCACACCGCGTCGGCGGAGGGCTACGTGGTGCTCCGGGGCGAGGGCGTGCTGGAGACCCTGAGCGGCGCGGGGTTCCAGCGGACCCCGCTGCGGCCCGGCAGCCTGCTGTGGTTCACACCGGGGACCGTGCACCGGCTGGTCAACGACAGCGGCGACCTGGAGATCCTGGTCGTCATGCAGAACGCCGGTCTGCCGGAGTCGGGCGACGCCGTGCTCACCTACCCGGGCCGGGTCCTGGCCGACCCGGACGCCTACCGGCGGGCCACCGTGCTGCCCCTGGCCGTCACCTCGGCCGAGCGGGCGGCCCGGGAACGCCGGGACCTCGCCGTGGAGGGCTACCTGGAGCTGCGGGAGCGGGTGGAGCGGGAGGGGCCGGACGCGCTGAAGGGGCTGTACCGGGCCGCCACGGAGCTGGTCCGGGACCGGGCCGCCGGATGGCGCCACCACGTCGGCAGGGGCCCGGTCCACCAGGCGGGGACCACCGTGCGGCACCTGGAGGCGCTGGGCCGGGGTGACGGGGAACACCTCACCGATTCGGCCGTCTACACCGCCGACTCCCCTCCCGGTCCGCTGCGCAACGGCATGTGCGGGCACCTGCGGGTGTGGGACCTCGACGGGGCGAGGAGGGCCGACTGAGGGGAGAGGGGGAGGAGCGGAGCTGACGACACGGGTGCCGGGGCCGGGGGATGGCGCCGCCCGGTTCCGGCCCGTGGTGCGCTCCCGGTGCGTCCGCGGGACCGGGCCGGGAAGGCGGCTGAGGGCCGAACGCCTGCTCAGCGGCCCGGGCCCTCCTGCCGACGAAGCACGTGCCGACGGCGCCGCGACCGGGTTCGGCACCGTCTCCACCAGGTGGGGAGCCGGAGCGCGCGGGAACCCGGTGGAGCGGTCGATCGGCCCCCGCCGGGTATCCTGCCTCCACCGGGGTACGAAGGGGTTGTGCCCCGGAAGACTGATCGCGGGCTGCCGCGAGCTGGCCGAAGGTTGGCGAGCAGCGATCCGCGCCAGCCGGGGGTACGGGGGTCGTCCCCCGGAAAACAGACCGCGGGCTGCCGCGAGCTGGCCGAAGGTTGGCGAGCAGCGATCCGCGCCAGCCGGGGGTACGGGGGTCGTCCCCCGGAAAACAGACCGCGGGCTGCCGCGAGCTAGCCGAAGGCTAGCGAGCAGCAACCCGCGCAACGTGGGCGAGGAGGGATTTGAACCCTCACATCCTTTCGGACACACGGACCTGAACCGTGCGCGTCTACCGTTCCGCCACCCGCCCGAGTGACATGCCATTCAGTTGTGTTGCCAGGTGAACCGGGCTTTTCGGCCGTTTCCCCCTGGCGACATGCATAAGGCTAGCACGGTCTGAAGGTGGGTCGCACACGCTTTTCGGACCACCGGTCCGGGGCCCCGGGCGGCCGTCCCGGGGGTGCGCCTGAAACCAGGGGCACCTTTACCCGGTTACGATCGTCTACACATACGAAGTGGAGTACAAAGGGAGGTACCTCGTGGGAGTGCTCCAACGCTTCGAGCGCAGGCTTGAGGGCATGATCGAAGGCACCTTCGCGATGGCCTTCAAGTCCGAGCTCCAACCGGTCGAGGTGGCGAGCGCCGTCCAGCGTGAGATGGACGAGCGGGCGGCCATCGTCGCCCAGGGCCGCACCCTGGTCCCGAACGACTTCATCGTCGAGCTGGCCACCAGCGACAAGGAGCGCCTCGAAGTCTACGCCGACAGCCTGGGGCAGGAGCTGTCCAAGCTGGCACGCGACTACGCGACGGAGCAGGGCTACTCCTTCGTCGGGCCGGTCCGCGTGCACTTCAGGTCCGACGAAGGCCTCAAGACCGGCCGCTTCCGCATCCGCTCCGGCGTCGTGCGCGGCACCATGGTCGGCAAGGACGGCGAGGTCCGCCAGCCCGTCGGCGATCCCGGGCCGAGCGGGGGCCAGCAGCAGGCCGGGCGTCCGCGCCTGCTGATCTCCCCCGGCGGCGCCGCCGCCGAGGGCGCCATCGCCAGCCACGGGATGCAGCAGTCCTTCGAGCTGACCACCCCGGTCACCCTCCTGGGCCGCGGCACCGACTGCGACCTGCGCCTGGTCGACAACGGCGTCTCCCGCCACCACGTGGAGATCCGGCTGGACGGCGACGAGGCCATCCTCGTGGACAAGGGCTCGACGAACGGGACCTTCGTCAACGGACAGCAGGTCAGGCAGGCCCGCCTGGTGGACGGCAGCAGGATCAGCCTCGGCCGCACCACCATGACGTTCCGCCGCGACTGACGTCCCGCGGTGGAACCAGAAAACCAACGCGGTTCCGCGGGCGTCTGACAAGGGGCGGGCCGGGCTCAGGCCCGCTGTCGGATATCCGGCCGGGAGGGTAGTCTCCGCGAAGACCTGACCGATCGGGCACAATGGCCGCGGCCGCAGGCCGCGTCCAGCGACCTCGAGACTCACCGACCCGAAGGTGGGCAGACATGGTGGCGGCGCAGATGACCGCCATCCCGGCCGAAGCACGACAGGGGCTGAAGAGCAGTTCGATGTCCAACTTGACCCTCATACTGATCAAGATCGTGTATCTCGCGGGGCTTTGGCTGTTCGTCCTCACCGCGATCGGTGTGATCCGCACGGATCTCTTCGGCTCCAAGAAGAAGCCCCGGAGGAAACCGCGCCCGGCGGCGCCGCGCCGGGACCGGGACCCCTCCCCGTCGTACTCGTCGGCGCAGCCCGCCCGGCCGCCCCGCGCGCGCCGGAACGAGCCCACGGCCCTGGTCGTCACCCAGGGGTCGCTCAAGGGCACCAGCGTCGACCTCGCGTCGCAGCCCATCCTCATCGGACGCGCTCCGGACTCCACCCTCGTCATCACCGACGACTACGCGTCCGGCCGCCACGCACGCGTCTACTCCGACAACGGCCGCTGGTTCGTGGAGGACCTGAACTCGACGAACGGCACCTACCTCGGCCAGCAGAAGCTGAACCGCCCCCAGCCCATCACGGTGGGACAGCCCATCCGTATCGGCAAAACCGTCCTGGAACTGCGCAAATGACAATCGCTCTCCGATACGCGGCGTACTCCGACGTAGGATGCCTCCGCGAAGGCAACGAAGACTCCGGCTACGCCGGCCAGAACCTCCTCGCGGTCGCCGACGGCATGGGCGGTTACGCCGGCGGCGAGGTGGCCAGCTCCATCGCGATCTCCTCGATCCGCCGCCTCGACTCCGAGCCGCCCCGGTCCGACGAGATGGCCGAGGTGCTCCAGCGCGCCGTCGAGCAGGCCAACGCCTCCCTGTCGCGCAGGATCATGGAGGAGCCCCAGCTGGAGAACATGGGCACCACCCTGACGGCCATGCTCTGGGCCGGTCCGCGGGTGGCGCTCATCCACATCGGCGACTCCCGCGCCTACCTCATGCGCGGCCCCCGCTTCGAGCAGATCACCCACGACCACACCCTGGTGCAGACCCTGGTGGACGAGGGCAAGATCACCGAGGAGGAGGTCGCCACCCACCCGCAGCGCTCCCTCATCCTGCGCGCCCTGGACGGCAAGAGCCCGGTCGACCCCGACATCTCCATCAGCGAGGCCAAGGCGGGCGACCGCTACCTGCTCTGCTCCGACGGGCTCTCCGGCGTGGTCAGCAAGAAGACCATCCACGAGACCCTCGCCACCGAGGCCGACCCGCGCAGCGCGGCCAAGAAGCTCATCGAGCTGGCCATCCGCGGCGGCGGCCCGGACAACATCACCGCGGTCGTCGCCGACGTCATCGAGGCCGAGACCGACAGCGAGGGGCCCACCCGCGCCTCCCAGGTGGTCGGCGCCGCGGACCAGCGCCGCGAGAACGTCGACCAGGGCAACGACACACCCGCCAGACGGGCGCAGGAACTGCGCGGGGGATCCGGCGACACCGCCGAGATGGACCCCGTCCGTGACGAGCCCGGCCCGGACGCCTACGCCTCGGGCGGCGCCTACCAGGAGTCCTACAACGGCGACTACGACGACTACGAGGCCCCGCCGGCCGACCGGCGGGGCCGTCCCGAACCCGAGTACCGCCGCAGGCGCTGGTGGCCGATGGTGCTGGTGTTCCTGGTCGTGGTCGCCGTCGTCGCGGGGGCCACGTACTACTTCGGCAGCCGCTACGTGAACAGCCAGTACTACGTGGGCCCCTCCCCCTCGGGGGACACCGTCAGCATCTACCAGGGCATCAACACCGACATCGCGGGCTTCAGCCTGTCGGAGGAGGTGGAGGAGACCGGGATCACCCTGGACTCGCTCTCGGAGGCCGACCGCGGATCGGTGGAGAACACCCTGCCCGCGGAGAGCCTGGACGACGCCCGGGCGAGCGTGGACGTGCTGAGCGAGGGTACGGCCGGGGCCCGGACCGGGGAAGGGTCCGGGTGAGCCCGCGTGAGTAAGGCTTCCGAACCCGAGGCGCCCACCGCGCTGCCACCCGTCAAGAGGCGCAACGCCGAACTGGTCCTCATCCTCTTCGCCATCGTCATCACCATGGCGGGCATCGCGATCGCGGGCGTCAACCTCAACGGCCAGGTCCCCGGCGCGATGTGGACGGTGGGCCTGACCTTCGCGGCCCTGTCCGCCGCCGCGCACGTGGCGATGCGCTTCGTGGCGCCCTACGCCGACCCGCTGATCCTGCCCTGTGCGCTGTTCCTCAACGGCATCGGCGTGGCGATGATCTGGCGGATCCAGGCGGGCGAGGCCGAGGACATCGAGCGCGCCGGGGTCGGCTCGCAGCTGATGTGGACGGCGATCGGCCTGGTCCTGTGCTTCCTCATCATCATCTTCCTCAAGGACCCCAGGGTCCTCCAGCGCTACACCTACGTCAGCGGCCTGGTCGCGATCATCCTCCTCGCCCTGCCGATCATCCCCGGCCTGGGCCAGGAGGTGTACGGCGCCCGGCTGTGGATCGGCATCGGGCCGTTCACCATGCAGCCGTCGGAGTTCGCCAAGATCGCCCTGGTGATCTTCCTGGCGTCCTATCTGATGAGCAAACGCCAGGTGCTCCAGATCGTCGGCAAGCCGATCAAGATCGGCCGCTTCACGCTCATCGAACTGCCCCGGGCGCGCGACCTGGCACCGATCCTGGTCGGCTGGGTGCTGGCCATCGGCATGCTGGTGCTCCTGCGCGACCTGGGCACCTCGCTGCTGCTCTTCGGCACGTTCCTGGCGATGCTGTACGTGGCCACCCAGCGCTCCTCGTGGGTGACCATCGGCCTGCTCCTGTTCGCGGCCGGGGCGTTCGTGGCCTACCTGCTCTTCTGGCACGTCCAGGCCCGCGTCAACATCTGGCTCAACGCCTTCGACCAGGAGGTGTACGAGGCGGTCGGCGGTAGCCAGCAGCTGGTGGAGGGGCTGGTGGGCATGGCCTACGGCGGCCTCTTCGGCACCGGCATCGGCGCGGGGGCCCTGTACGACACCTTCGCCGCCGACAGCGACCTCATCCTCGCCACGATCGGCGAGGAGCTGGGCCTGACCGGCCTGCTCGCCATCCTCATGGTGCTCGGCCTGTTGGTGGAGCGCGGCATGCGCATGGCGCTCGCGACCACCGGCGCGTTCAACAAGCTGCTGGCCAGCGGTGTCGCCTTCCTTCTCGCCTACCAGGTCTTCATCGTCCTGGGCGGCCTGACCCGGGTGATCCCGCTGACCGGCTCGACCACGCCCTTCATGGCGGCGGGCGGTTCCGCGCTGCTGGCGAACTGGATCATGATGGGGATCCTGCTCCGCATCAGTGACAACGCCAGGCGCCCAGCACCGCAGGCCATCCAGGACGAGGGCGCGACACAGGTGATCCGACGATGAACACACCGATCCGCAGACTCAGCATCTTCGCCTTCGTCCTGATCCTGATCCTGATGGCCAACGTCACCTGGCTCCAGGGCTTCCAGGCGCAGGCGATCAAGGACGACCCGCTCAACCGGCGCCAGTTCACCGAACGGCTCAGCGAGGCCCGCGGCCCCATCCTGGTCGCGGACGACAACGTGGCCTACTCGGACAACATCGCCGGCGAGGGTGAGCCCGCGGAGTTCCAGCGCATGTACGAGGGCGGCGGCCTGTACACGCCGATCGTCGGCTCCTTCCGCACCTACGGCGCCTCGGGCATCGAACTCACCGAGAACTCGCTGCTCGACGGCAGCGACGACCGGCTGGCGGTGCGCAACTTCCGCGACATCATCACCGGCCGCGAGCCCGAGGGCGCCCAGGTCCAGCTCACCCTGGACCCGGAGGTGCAGCAGGCGGGCTACGAGGCCTTCCAGGGCCTGGGCGACAAGAACGGCGCGGCCGTGGCGCTCGACCCCAGCACCGGGGCGATCCTGGGCGCGGTGTCCTACCCGTCCTACGACGCCAACGAGGTCGTCAGCATCACCGACATCGACGCGGCCGTGACCAACTACACGGAGCTGGAGGCCGACCCGCGCAAGCCGCTGCTCAACCGGGCCCTCCACGAGTTCTACCCGCCGGGCTCGACGTTCAAGGTGGTGACCGCCGCGGCGGCCATGGAGCACCTGGGCGCCACCCCGGAGACGACCCAGGAGGCGCCCGACGTGCTGGAGCTGGGCGGCACGCTGCCCAACGCCACCCCGGGCGGGACCTGCAACGGCGGCCAGCCCGACACCCTGGCGCACTCGATCCAGATCTCCTGCAACACCTCGATGGCCAACTGGGCCATCGAGATGGGCGGAGAGGCCCTGTCGGAGCAGGCCACCGCCTTCGGGTTCAACCGCGAGGAGGAGTTGACGGTCCCGCTGTCGGTGATCCCGAGCAGCGCTCCGGTGGAGACCGACCGCAACATCCTGGGCCGCGCCGGCATCGGCCAGTCCAACGTGCAGGCGACCCCGCTCCAGATGGCGATGGTCGCCGCGGGCGTGGCCAACTCGGGTGAGGTCATGAAGCCCTACGCGGTGGACACCGTGCGCGACTCGGACCTGTCCGTGGTCACCCAGACCAGCCCGGAGAGCTACTCGCAGGCGGTCAGCGCCAGCACGGCCGAGTCCCTCACCGAGATGATGACCCTGGTGACCGGCCCGGGCGGCTCGGGTACCAACGCGGCCATCTCCGGCATGGAGGTCGCGGGCAAGACCGGTACCGCCGAGACCGGTGACGGAAGCCCCACCCACAACTGGTTCATCGGTTTCGCCCCGGCTGACGACCCGCAGGTCGCGGTCGCGGTCGTGGTCGAGTACGGCGGCGGCAGCGGCAACGAGCTGGCCGCGCCGATCGCCCGGCAGATGATGGAGGCAGTGGTTCAGTAGTGAGCGCCTACGAACCGTCTTCCCAGAACGGTCCCGGTGACCTCACCGGGACCGTTCTGAGCGACCGTTACCGCCTGGAGGAGCAGGTGGGCTCCGGTGGCATGGGCACGGTCTGGAAGGCCACCGACACCCTGCTCAACCGGCCCGTGGCGGTCAAGCTGCTGCACCCCTCCCAGATGGCCGAGCCCACGGCGAGGGAACGGTTCCGCACCGAGGGCCGGATCACCGCCGGCCTCTCCCACCCCGGGATCGCCCAGGTCTACGACTACGGCGAGGAGAACGGCCGCGCCTTCCTGATCATGGAACTCGTGGTCGGCGAACCGCTCTCGCAGGTCCTGCGCGAGCAGGGCCACCTCAGCGCGGACCAGACCCTGGACTTCGTGTACCAGGCGGCCAAGGCCCTGGCCGCCGCGCACGCGCGCGGCGTGGTGCACCGCGACATCAAGCCGGGCAATCTGCTGGTCACCCCGGACGGCCAGCTCAAGCTGACCGACTTCGGCATCGCCCGCGGCGACATGTCGGTCACCCTCACCCAGACCGGCATGGTCATGGGCACCGCCCAGTACATCTCCCCCGAGCAGGCCTCGGGCAGGCCCGCGACCTCCTCCTCGGACCTGTACGCCCTCGGCGTGGTGGCCTACGAGTGCCTGGCCGGAACACCGCCGTTCACCGGCGACACCCCGGTGGCGCTGGCCCTGGCGCACACCCGCGACGAGCCGCCGGAACTGCCCGAGGACGTGCCCGACGACGTCAACCACCTGGTGTCCTCCCTCCTGTTGAAGGAGCCCGAGGAGCGGCCCGCGTCGGCCAGCGAGGTCGCGCACACGGCCGCGGTGATCCGCTCCAACGCCGGAACCGGTCCGCCCACACCCTCCACCGGGTTCCAGGGGATGGCGCAGACCGCCGTGGTGGGAGCGGTGACCGGACCCGGACCCGGCTCCGGCTCGATGGCGTACCGGACCGGGGGGCAGCCGACCGCCGCCGGTCAGGAGGACGCGTCGGCTAGGCTGGCCGGGGCACCGGAGCGGCGCCGCCGCGTCAGCGTGCCCGTGATCCTCGCGGCCGCGGCCGCGGCGATCATCATCGCGGCCGCGGTGGTGGCCGGATTCCTGTCCAACGGGAGGTCCGAGGTGGGCAACATGCGCGACACCGTCGACCCTCCCGCGGCGAGCCCTTCCTCCTCTCCGGAGGAGACCGAGGAGCCCGTGGAGTCCGCCCCGGCGGACGTCCCCGTGGCCCCGGAGGGCGACACCGGCTGGAATACGCAGCCGCAGGACCCGGTGGGGAGTCCGAGCCCCTCCCCGGACGAGGACGCCGAGGAGAGCGACGCCCCCGAAGACGGTGAGGACGACGACTCCGAGGGCGGCCAGAGCCCTCCGCCCGACCCCGGCACGGGTGAGACCCCGGAGCCCCCGCCGAACAACGGCGGGGGAAACAACGGCGGTGACGACGGCAGTGGCGGTAACAACGGCGGCGGAAACGGCGGCGGAGAAGAAGTAGGCACCACCTAGAGACCGTGAGCGAGAGACGTTCAGGGTAGGCGGCGGCCCGCGGGCGGCCTCCGGAAGACACGAGGATCACTACACGACATGTCCCAGCCCCGGCTCCTCGGCGGACGCTACGAGCTCGACACCATCGTCGGGCGCGGCGGCATGGCCGAGGTCTACCGCGCACGCGACCTGCGTCTCGACCGACTCGTCGCCATCAAGACCCTCCGACACGACATGGCTCGCGACCACGTCTTCCAGGCCAGGTTCAGACGGGAGGCGCAGTCCGCCGCCTCCCTGAACCACCCGGCCATCATCGCGGTGTACGACACCGGCGAGGACATGATCGACGGGGTGTCCATCCCCTACATCGTCATGGAGTACGTGGACGGGCGGACCCTGAAGGAGCTGCTGGACGACGACCGCCGCCTCCTGCCGGAGCGCTCGGCGGAGCTGGTCGACGGCATCCTCAAGGCGCTGGAGTACAGCCACGACAACGGGATCGTCCACCGCGACATCAAGCCCGCGAACGTGATGCTGACCCGCAACGCCGACGTCAAGGTGATGGACTTCGGCATCGCCCGGTCCATGGACGACAACCAGGCGACGATGACGCAGGCCTCCCAGGTGATCGGTACCGCCCAGTACCTGTCCCCGGAGCAGGCGCGCGGCGAGCGGGTGGACCCGCGCAGCGACATCTACTCCACCGGCTGCGTGCTCTACGAGCTGCTCACCGGCCGTCCGCCGTTCACGGGCGACTCGCCCGTCTCGATCGCCTACCAGCACGTGCGGGAGGAGCCGGTCCCGCCGAGCGAGATCGACCCCCAGATCCCCCATTGGCTGGAGGACGTCACCCTCCGGGCGATGACCAAGAACCGCGAGGAGCGGTACCAGAACGCGGCCGAGATGCGCGCCGACATCCAGCGCGGCCTGGCCGGGATGCCCACCCAGGCGGGCACCATGGCCATGGCCGCCGCCGGCGCCACGACGGCGATGCCGCCCGCGCCCGCCGAGCGGTACGACGACTACGACGATTACGACGACGACTACGACGACCGCTACGACGACCGCGGGAAGGACGGCCGCGGCAAGACCGCGCTGTGGGTCCTTCTGGGCGTCGGCGTGGTCGCCTCCCTGATCCTGGTGTTCGTGCTGATGAACCTGGGGGGAGGGGATCCCGAGACGCAGACCGCCGCGGTACCGGACGTGGCGGGGTCCACCGTCGCGGAGGCCCAGTCCTCCCTGAGCGAGGCGGGCTTCGAGAACGTCACCCCGGAGCAGCAGGCGAGCGAGGACGTCGAGGAGGGCCAGGTCATCGAGACCGACCCGCCCGCCGGCGACGAGATCCCGGTGGACGAGGAGATCGTCCTGTACGTCTCCAGCGGCCCGGACGCCCTGGAGATCCCGTCCGTGCAGGGCCAGTCCGAGTCCGACGCGACCGGCACCCTGAACGACGCGGGCTTCGAGAACGTCACCTCCGAACAGAGGGCGGACGACAGCGTGCCCGAGGGCCAGGCGATCGGCACCGACCCGGCCGCCGGGGAGGCGGTCGCGCCGGACACCGACATCACGCTGCTGATCTCCTCCGGACCCAACCAGGTACAGGTGCCCGACCTGGTCGGCATGACCCGCGACGGCGCGGAGTCGGCGCTGGCGCAGAGGGACCTGAGCGCCTCCTTCTCCGAGGAGCCGAGCACGGAGGGCCCGGTCGGCACGGTCATCCGGCAGGACCCGGGGTCGGGGCAGAACGTGGCGCCCGGGAGCACGGTGAACGTCGTGCTCGCCACCGAACCGGCCACGCAGGGGCCGTCGGACGGCGACGACGGCGGCGAGTCCCCTCCGGGTGAGGGCGGGGAGACCCCTCCCGGCGGTGAGGACGGGGGCCAGACCCCGCCCGGCGGCGACGACGGCGGCTTCGAGTTCCCGTCCATGCGCAGGGACTGAACGGACAGGGCGTGACGGCGGGCCGCTTCCGTGCGAGGGCACGGGGCGGCCCGCCGTCGTGTGCGGGGCACGTCCAGGGCGGAGGACACCCGCCGTGGACGTGGGCCCCGGACCGTACGGGGTCGCCCCCGCACAGCCCGGGGGAGCTGCGGCCCGCATCGACGGGAGTCGGCTCCCGTCCCCCGCGAGGCCGAGGGGCGGCGGGGGAGCACCCGGCCGCCTGGGAGCACGACCCGGCGCCTCCGGAACCCGACGCGGATCCGGTACGTCCCGCCGGTGACGGGGGCTCCCCCCGGGGCGTAGACTGTGTTCTCGTTCAGGAACCCGCCCCACGTACTGGAGCAGCGACCGTGCCCAAGTCCCGCAGCGATCGCAAGAAGAAGGCCGTCTACACACCGCCTCCTTCGAAGGAGAAGCCCAAGGTCAGTCCGCGCTGGCTGGCACCGGCGATGCTCGGCTTCTTCACGCTGGGCATCCTGTGGATCGCCGTCTACTACATCGCGGGCAGCCAGATCCCCTACATGCAGGACTGGCAGAACTGGAACCTGCTGATCGGCTTCAGCGGCATCATCGTGGCCGTCATCCTGTCCACGCGCTGGCACTGACCCCCCGGCCGGGCGGTCGGATCGCCCGGCGACGACGGCGGACCCTCCTCCGGGTGCTCTCCACTGGCATGTCCGCACCCGGGTGAACAGCAACGACACGGGTTTTCCACAGAGTTATCCACAGGCTGTGGGTAGCTCCCTTCGGCATGCCCGCACACAGGGGGCCGGAGGCCGCGCGGGGATGTCCTCCGGGGCCGGGAGGAGTCGTCGCACGGCCCCTTGGCGGCGCGGGGGTGTCCGCGGACGCGGGGCCCGGAGGAGGGCTCCTCCGGGCCCCGGCCTCTCCGCCGTCAGCGGAGGATGATCAGCGGCGCCGTGACCACCAGGGCCACGAGCAGGGCGGCGAACGCCGCCGCCAGCAGGACGTGCGTGACCGTACGGGCACGGTTTCCGGCGGACCTGCCGGGCAGGTAGGCGAACACGGCGCCGAGCGCGAGCCCGGCGACCAGCCCGCCGATGTGCGCGGTCCACGAGATGTTGGGGACCACGAAGGTCAGCACGAGGTTGACCACCAGCAGGACGCCGATCATGCGCAGGTCCAGGCGCAGCCGCCTGCCGATGACGAGCACCGCCCCGAACAGGGCGAAGATCGCTCCGGAGGCGCCGACCGAGAACTGGTTGGGCTCCGCCAGGAGGCTGAGCACCGATCCCGCGAACGCGCCGAGCACCCACAGGGTCAGGAAGCGGACGTGTCCCAGCCAGCGCTCCAGCTGCGTTCCCAGCAGGTACATGGCGTACCCGTTGAACAGCAGGTGGAAGATGCTGCCGTGCAGGAACGCGGCCGTGAGGAGCCGGTACCACTCGCCCGGGAGCACCCCGAGCAGGGTTCCGTCCTCGACCCGGCCGATGCCGAGCATGGCGAACTCCCAGACCAGCGGCGAGGCGCCCGCCTGCCCGATCGGGGTGGACGTACCCAGCTGGGCGAGGAACCCGGCCGCCATCATGCCGAGGATCGTCCAGGTGACGTACGGCTTGGCGACGGCCCTGCCCCCGAAGGCGGTCCTGGCCCGGCGCACCCCGCGGTTCCCCTCCGAGACGCACCCGGGGCACTGGAAGCCCACGGACGCCTCGACCATGCAGTCCGGGCAGATCGGCCGCTCGCACCTGCTGCAGCTGACCCCCGTCTCCCTGTCGGGGTGGCGGTAGCAGGTGCGCGGGGCCGGGCGCTCCGGCTCCGGAGCCGCTCCGGACGGCGGTGGGGATGCGGTCATGGGCGGGTTCCTCCTCGGAGCCGGGGCGCCGTCACCGCTATCGGGTGATCTCGACGCTGTTGATCACCACGTCCTCGCGGGGACGGTCCTGGGAGTCGGTCTCGACCTGGGAGATCGCGGTGACCACGTCGTCCCCCTCGACGACCTCGCCGAAGATGGTGTGGCGGCCGTCGAGCCAGTACGGCTTGTCCACGGTGACGAAGAACTGCGAGCCGTTGGTGCCGGGGCCCGCGTTGGCCATGGCCAGCAGGAACGGACGGTCGAAGCGCAGGTTCGGGTGGATCTCGTCCTTGAACTTGTAGCCGGGGCCGCCGCGGCCGGTGCCGAGCGGGTCGCCGCCCTGGATCATGAAACCGTCGATGACGCGGTGGAAGATCGTGCCCTCGTAGAGGCTGCTGTTGGAGGGCTTGCCCGTGGTGGGGTCCACCCACTGCTTCGAGCCCTCGGCCAGACCGATGAAGTTGGCGACCGTCTCCGGCGCCTCCTTCTCGAACAGCCTGATGACAATGGTTCCCTTGGAGGTGTTCAGCCGCGCGGTGGGCTGAGCCGTGGAGTCGGACACCTACGTGCCTTTCGGTCGACTTCGTTTACGTGCTCACGTTACCCGTCCGTCCCCCGGGCTCGTCCTGGATCCGCCGCGGTCGCGCTGCGTCCGGGCAGCTCGCCGGTCCCGCGCCCACCGCGTCCGGGACTCCGTCCGCTTCGGGACGGACCCCTCTCACCCCGGGCACCCGACCGACCCCGGAGGGTGGTCTCCCCTCCTCCCGGGCCCGCCGTTCGCGGCGGGCGGACAGGAGAAAAACCCTCGGCCGGTGTCGAAACGAAGATCACACACGGAGAGGACGTATGTTGAGATAACACCCGGGTAACGGGTAAGGACGACGGAGAAACCATCCGTGTGGAGTCGAGCGTCGGCCGCACCGGGTGGAGACCGCAGAACCGGTGAACGACCGAAGGAGCTGACGACGTGCCTACCTCTTCCAAGCGACTCAAGGCACGCAAGAAAGAGACTGAGGCGAGCTTGGCTCGTCTGCAGGGCATGGCCCGGGAGAAAGCCCGGGAACAGGCCGAACGGTTTGGTCCGTACGCCGACCAGGCACGCGACCAGGCCGCTCTGAAGCTCCTCCAGGCGCGCGGCTGGACCGCACCCCGGCTGGAGAACGCCGCGCTGCGCGTGGAGGACACCGTGGCACCGCGGGTCGCCGAGGTGCTCACCGCGGCCGCCCACCGCGTGGACCCGAACCCGGGTCGCCGCGGGCTCATGCTGCTCCGGCGGGGCAACCGCCGGGTTCCCCGGGGGGTCCTGATCGGCGGCGCCGCCGTGGTCGGCGGCATCGTCGTGTACTCGCTGGTCCGCATGCGCCAGGCGGCCCAGGACGCCGAGTGGCAGGAGCACCTGGACCAGGCGCGCGACCAGGTCCGCGAGACGCGGGAGAACCTGGAGGAGCGGGCCTCGGCGACGGCGGAGAAGGCCACGGAGGCCGTGGAGGAGACCGCCAAGGCGGCCAAGACCG
Organism: Nocardiopsis sp. LDBS0036; assembly: GCF_041228755.1. Lineage (NCBI taxonomy): Bacteria > Bacillati > Actinomycetota > Actinomycetes > Streptosporangiales > Nocardiopsidaceae > Nocardiopsis > Nocardiopsis sp. LDBS0036. Next base: position 4,329,327 of record NZ_CP141103.1, on the reverse strand, counting down.
CGAAGAACAAGACCAAGGAGACCGTTCGCACCGCCGCGGGCGAGAACCGGGCCAAGGAGAACGGCAAGCCCGGCCACCAGGGCTGATCGCGGGGAGCGACGAGAGACGGACAGCCGTGCCGTGCGGGGGAGACCCCGCCCCCGGACTGGCTACCCTCCCTCCGCCGGGACGGATTCCTTCCGTCCCGGCTTCGTCGTGTCGGGGGGTGTGTCCGCGGGCGGGATGAGCGTGGACCGCCGCGCCCGGCTCCGGGGCGTCCGTGCGGTCCACAGCGGCGGCTCCGGGGCGTTCGGAGGCGGTGCCCCGACCGCCCCGACCCGCCTCCGGCCGGGCCCTCAGGAGTCCTTGAGGACGCGCAGGATCAGGGGGTAGCGCCAGTCGTTGCCCAAGAGGCTGGAGATGCTGGCGACGACCGGGAGGATCGCCCAGCCCAGGGCGACCGCCAGCGTCACCAGCAGGGGCGCGACGAGCCAGAACAGGGCCAGGCTCGTGAGTCCGGCGATGACGCAGAAGAGCTGGAAGTTGAGCGACTCCATGGCCTGGCGCCGCACGTAGGGCGAGATCCTGTCGCTCACGAGGAGGAGCAGGAGGGGCGCGATGACGGGGAGGAAGTAGTTCCCCGCGTGCCCGACCGCGGCCACGACCCGGTCGACCGGGGTGCTCGGCAGGGGCTCACGTGAGTCGGTCCTCTGGCGGCCTCCCGGGCCGGTGAACCGGCCGGACGGGCCGGGGGCCGCCCGGGGCGTCCCCGCCGGGGTGACGCCCAGGTCCTCGGTGAGGGGGACCAGGTCGGCCCCGAACTTGGCCCGCATGGCCCTGTCGGTGCGCTCGTCGAGCTCCTCCTCGTCGAGCTGGCCGCGGCCGAAGGCCTCCTGGAGAACCGTGATCGCGGCGTCGCGTTCGGCGTCGGTGAGGCGGATCTGCGGCCTGGCCTGCGGTTCCCAGGGGCGCCTCGCCGGATACTGAGGGTCCTGCACAGCCACTCCCACTCCCAACGGCGACGGGAGTACGGCACGGATCGGCCGTACTCCCCTCATGATGCGCCATAGGAACGGCCACGGCTATCGGGGCCGTCCCTGATCCTCCCCTGATCCGGTCCTCCCCCTTTCGGTGGAGGCCGCATCGACTTTCGTCTGTCGGGTTCCCGGCTGTCAGGCCGCCGGGCCTCCGGGGCCCAAGGCCCCGGGCCGCTGGGGCTCCCCTCCCCGGGAGCCCGTCGTCACCGGGCGGCGACGGCGGAGGGCATCCCGGTCGGGACCGGCGCGACGACCCTGGCCGGGTCCGGAGCCGGCGTCGGTTCCGGGTCGGGGCAGGAGGCCAGGGCCGGAGCCGCGGCCGGGATCGGAGAGGTCGGGGGCTCCTGCTCGGCCTGCTCCCGCTCGTACTGGCGCTCGGCGCTGGTGAGCAGTTCGTACCAGTTGGTGACGTCCTTGCGCCGACGCAGCAGGGCGCGGCGCTCGCGTTCGGTCATGCCTCCCCAGACACCGAACTCGATACGGCTGTCCAACGCCTCCGCCAGGCATTGCGTCCGGACCGGACAGCCCCGGCAGATCAGTTTGGCGCGGTTCTGCGCAGCACCCTGCACGAACAGCGCGTCCGGGTCGATCTCGCGGCATTTGGCACGGGCCGCCATCTTCTCATTCCACATGTTGCCCCACTCCCAAGATCAGCATGTGTGGTGATCGGAATCCGCCGGCTGGCGCGACCGCCGGCGGGTGAGGAGAAGCGAACCGATCCGAGGACGGTGTCACGAGGCCGGGCGGGGGCCGCCAGGCTCGTCTTCGGGGGTCGATCGTTTCGGCGCGCTGTCTTCCTCGTTGTCGCTGGTGTCGAAACTACGGTTCGTCCCAGTTCACCAACAGACCCCAAGAGGCCTATTTCTCATATGGCCCAGTAGGACCATTGCACTAAGGGGAAGTGTCATCATACACACACGCAGAGTAACTGCATATGGTAGAGGCGAGCCCGCTGCGCGAAGACGTGAAGACACCACCCCGACTTTCCATTACACGGGTGATGACCTGCGGATTCATAGCGCCTGACCGGTGGGACCGGGTACCCGGACGCGACCGGGCGAAGTGGACTCTGCGTCATCCATGTCACCCGAACGGGCTATACGGACCCCTCGGTCGTACGAACCGTGCGACCGCACCCGCCCCCCATTTCCCACCTTGACGGACGAACCGGAACTACCGAATAGTAACAAAAGCAGTTCCGTGGACTTCGGCGGCGGAAGAGTCTTTACGGGTTGACGCGAAACGCCCATTCCGCTTTTTCGTGACGTATCTTCCGAGAGCCGCGCAGCCCGCACGGGAGGGCCGCAAGACCCTCCGGCCAGAGCGCGGCGCGGAGCCGGCCGGGTCCGCGAGCGGCTCGCCGCGTGGACTCCCGCGGGCTCCCGGAGACCGCGGGAAGGGGTGCCCCCGGGGCCTCGCCGAGACGACGCGCTCCGCCGCCGCACGGCCCGCGTCCGGTCCGGCCACCCGCAACAGAAAACGGGGACCCCCGTAGGGAGTCCCCGTCACAACGCCTGATCCGCGCTTTTCCTGGGTGGAGCCAAGGGGAGTCGAACCCCTGACCTCCGGTATGCAAAACCGGCGCTCTGCCAGCTGAGCTATGGCCCCATGAACCCGGGCGCGAGCCCTGGTCACTCTGGAGAGCATACCTTCATCGGAGGGCGGTCCCGCTCACCCGGCCGGGATCCCGCGCACGAAGCCACGGTTCGCAGCTCGGGAGCAGCACAAAGCCGTGGGTCGCACCTCGGGATCATCGGCCCACCCACGTCTTCGTGTCACTCACGAGCGGGCCGGGACGGCTTTCGCCGGTCCCCGGTTCGCCCTGTGGAAGCTCCACGGCCGCGCAGGGCGGCCAGGAGACCCGCCGGTCAGCTCTCGCTGGCCGCCGTGGCCTCGGTCCACAGGTCGAGCTCGGCGCGGTCCGCCTGGATCTTGCGGTAGACGGCGAAAGCCCCGAGGGCCACCAGCGCCAGAACGATGATCTTCTTCACTGTCTGGACCCTTTCGTTGATCCGGTGCGTCAACGCGGGCTCCCGTCCGGGACGGGGGCTCCGCGGAGAACTTTATGAGGTTGTCACCAAGCAGACTAGCAAGCCGTCGGGAGCGGTCCCCGCCACAGTGGACCGATTTCCACCAACTTCTGAGCCCGATACGTGAGGAGCGCGAGCGAGGCCTCAGGTCAGCAGCGCCATCCGACGGAGAACACCCAGGCTGGCCTGCGGAGAAGCAGCGATCCGCGTGAGTTCGGACCACACCCTCTTGCAGACCGCGACCGACTCCTCCGCCTCCACGATGGAGCCGCCCTGGGTGGCCTCGACGTAGGCCAGGGCGGCCTCGTCCTCGTCGAACTCCAGGACGGAGAAGGGCCCGGCGACGCCGGGGTGCGGGCCCGCCGAGGTCGGCAGCAGCTGGACCGTCACCCGATCGGACCCGGTGGCCAACTCCACGATGCGGCTGGTCTGCGCACGCAGCAGTTCTCGGTTCCCGGACACCCGCTGGAGGGCGTCCTCCTCGACGATGGCGTGGTAGCGGACGAGGCTTCCGGAGGAACCGAGGTCGGGGCCGCCGTGGTCCAGGACCTCCTGGCGCTTGAGGTAGGCGGCCACCATGCGTTCGACGGTGCGCTCGCCGTGGCCCAGGGCCCGCGCCACCGCCGCGGTGTAGTCGGGCACCTGGAGGAGGTCGGGGACGAGTATGCCCGCGTAGGACTGCACGGAGACGGCGCCCGCCTCGTTGCCCACGTACGCGGAGGACAGGACGTCCTCGTACTCGGTCCACCAGGGGCGCAGGCGCGACTCCCGGACGAGGGTCAGGATGGCCTCCCGCTGCCCTCCGGTGACGCCGTACAGGCGCAGGAGGGCGGAGATCTCCATGACCGACGGCCACTTGCGGATGCCGGTCTCGATGTGTCCGAGCTTGGCCGGGGACCACTCCAGCTCGTCCGCGACGTCGCTGAGGGTCATACCCGCCCGTACGCGGTGGCGGCGGAGTTCGGCGGACAGCCGTCGACGACGGACCGTGGGGCTGGTCATAACGATGATCCCATGACGCAGAGTGGCGGAGGTGTACCACCAGCGAAACACGCCACCTAGCATCTAGCAATGAGTTTCTAGAAAACAGCTGCCGATTCGATGCATTACGGAGGGCGAAAACCCGGGCGGTGGAACGGCAAACCCGTCTTTCGTCATGAGGGCCGGGACCGGGGGAGCCCCGGAGGGGGATTGGCGGGAGGGTGAAGCGGTGTCGAAGGCGGACGAGGTCCCGGGGGGTGGCAGGGGTGCGGAGCTGGGGAAGGAAACGGAACGGGAAGTGGCGGCGAAGGCGTGAGCAGAACAGGGGTGGGGGCGAAGACGAGTGACGGAAAAGACGTGGAAAGCTGAAGGAGGGGATGTAAGGATGTTTGCCCGGGCACTTGAGAAACAGGAGCAACGGGAACAACAGGGATACCAGTAATAACAAGCGCACCAGGCAAGCGCACCAGGAATCACACCAGCCGCCGGTTCCCGGGACCTTCGCGAGATTCGGGTTCCCAGAACACGGCCGAAAATTCGGGGCAGGCCGTGACCGCTGGCGCCCGGATCTGTCCGCCTGGCCCAGGGCCGCGATCCGGCGGACCCGGTGTCCTCAGCGGAGCGGTGGCCTGAGAGCCGCGGCCGCGGTGACTCCAGGGAGCAGTGACTTCAGGGACGGGAGAGCCGCCTGCTTACTCCTGTCCTGTATGTCTCACCTTGATGCCAGCGTGGAGAAACCGCGTACGATGCTTGAGGTGCCTGCTTCGGCGGGCGTAACCATACACATAGAGGAAACCCATGAGCTACCCCATTGACGACGCCGAGCAGCTGATCGCGAACGCGGAGGCGGAGATGCCGCCGAGCACGCGCTCCCGTCTCATCGCGAAACTCCGGATGGGGAAGCACATCGACGAGGCCGCGGCCGAACTCGACGTCAGCCCGGCCCAGGTCTTCTCGACCGGCCGCATCCTCACGGCCTTCGGCGACCAGCTCGACTTCACGCTCACCGAGCAGCGCGACCCCTCCCTGCCGCACGGGACCGTCACCGGGTACAACAAGCGGTGCCGGTGCCCCGATTGCCGGGGAGCGCTCCAGCAGCGCGTCTGAGGCCCTGTCGGGGGTGTTCCGAGGCACCGCCGGAAGTGGAGAGCGGAGCCGGGGCGAACGCCCGGCTGACGTGGTGTCGAACGTGCTGCCGGACGGCCGACCGTTCCCGCGTCGCGCCGTTCCCGCGTCGCGTCCCGGCGTCCCGTACGTCCTGTCCGCCCCGCGGTGGGAGCGGTCGGGGACAGTTTCGGTTTCTTTCGGCTGAGGTCGTGAGTGTGATCCGGTAGGTCCTTCGGGCGATCCGGCGGGAATCCCAAGCCTTCGGGGACCAAGCCGTCCACCTGCGCTAACGCCTCGTTAACCGAGACTTCCCGAACCAATACGGCGAACACAGGCTTATCAGCCCCGGGTTGGGGAAAATCGCAGACCATGAACGAGTACGTGGACTGGTCGGCGATGAGCGAAGAAGACTTCTTTGCGCTGCTGCGGCAGCTCATCGACATTCCGGAAGCCGACGAGGACTGACCAGAGGCTGTCCCCGACGCGGGTCCCCCGCCCCTCTCACCCCCAGGCGCACGACGAGGCCGTGACCGCGGTGTTCAGCGTGCGCCGAGAAGGGGCCTCCGTGACTCGCGCCTCCGGCTTGCGCTCCCTGTCGTGCCTGTTGTCGGGGCCGGCGCGGAGGACGAGCACGCCCTGCGGCCGTCTGCGCCGTGACGAGAGTCCGCTCCCCGTCCTGACCCGTGGTCCCGGTAGCGGAAACGTGCCATGCCCCGCCTCCTGGGGCGCAGTGTCAGTCCGTGCGTCTCCCAGCGGGGGGGGACTACTGGTGTGGGTTGTCCACAGGACGCGAGACGCTCTGGCACCGCCACCCCCGCACCCGGTTGACTGGAAACAGGGGGCCCACCCAGGAACCCGCACCCCCACACGCCCACCCCCGCGTTCACAAACGCACAAACACCACCACAAAAAAGAGGGGGAAGGGGTCGCCTTGCAGGCACCCCACCCCCACCACAAAAAGAGGGGGGCCGCCCACAGGCGACCCCCCCCAACGAAAAACCGTGGCAGCGACCTACTCTCCCACCCCACCACAGGGCAGTACCATCAGCGCAAAGAGACTTAACGACCGGGTTCGGAAAGAGACCGGGTGTGACCCTCCAGCAATAACCACCACGGAAACCACACCACCCCAAACAACTCAACCCACCAAGGGGAGTCGTCCACGGCGGAAAAATCCCGTGAAAAGTGTGCGCGAACATCCAATTATCTGCAGCGGACAAGCCCTCGGCCTATTAGTACCGGTCAGCTCCACCCCTCACAAGGCTTCCACACCCGGCCTATCAACCCCATCGTCTATAGGGAGCCTTACCCCCTCAAGGAGGCAGGAGACCTCATCTCGAAGCAAGCTTCCCGCTTAGATGCTTTCAGCGGTTATCCCTCCCGAACGTAGCCAACCAGCCATGCCCTTGGCAGGACAACTGGCACACCAGAGGTTCGTCCGTCCCGGTCCTCTCGTACTAGGGACAGCCCTTCTCAAGTCTCCAACGCGCACAGCGGATAGGGACCGAACTGTCTCACGACGTTCTAAACCCAGCTCGCGTGCCGCTTTAATGGGCGAACAGCCCAACCCTTGGGACCAACTCCAGCCCCAGGATGCGACGAGCCGACATCGAGGTGCCAAACCATCCCGTCGATATGGACTCTTGGGGAAGATCAGCCTGTTATCCCCGGGGTACCTTTTAGCCGTTGAGCGACACCGCTTCCACACGCCGGTGCCGGATCACTAGTCCCAGCTTTCGCTCCTGCTCGACACGTCCGTCTCACAGTCAAGCTCCCTTGTGCACTTACACTCAACACCTGATTACCAACCAGGCTGAGGGAACCTTTGGGCGCCTCCGTTACTCTTTGGGAGGCAACCGCCCCAGTTAAACTACCCACCAGACACTGTCCCCGAACCGGATCACGGTCCAAAGTTAGATGCCCGAAACAGTCAGAGTGGTATTTCACCAACGCCTCCACCGCCACTAGCGTGACAGCTTCACCGGCTCCCACCTATCCTACACAAACCATCCCAAACACCAATGTCAAGCTATAGTGAAGGTCCCGGGGTCTTTCCGTCCTGCTGCGCGAAACGAGCATCTTTACTCGTAGTGCAATTTCACCGGGCCCATGGTTGAGACAGTGGGGAAGTCGTTACGCCATTCGTGCAGGTCGGAACTTACCCGACAAGGAATTTCGCTACCTTAGGATGGTTATAGTTACCACCGCCGTTTACTGGCGCTTAGATTCCCAGCTTCGCAGGGGCGAACCCCCACTAACCAGTCCTCTTAACGTTCCAGCACCGGGCAGGCGTCAGTCCGTATACAGCGTCTTACGACTTCGCACGGACCTGTGTTTTTAATAAACAGTCGCTTCCCCCCGCTATCTGCGACCCCACCCAGCTCAGGATGCAAGATCCGTCACCAGACAGGGCTCCCCTTCTCCCAAAGTTACGGGGACAATTTGCCGAGTTCCTTAACCATGGTTCACCCGAACGCCTCGGTATTCTCTACCTGACCACCTGCGTCGGTTTAGGGTACTGGCCACACACGAACTCGCTAGAGGCTTTTCTCGACAGCATGGGATCACTCACTTCACCAAAAACGGCTCGGCATCACGTCTCAGCTCATATAAGAGGCGGATTTGCCAACCTCTCAGCCTACACGCTTACCCCCGGACAACCACCGCCGGGTAGAGCTACCCTCCTGCGTCACCCCATCACTTACCTACTACAAGCTCGGTTCCCAGACCAGTAAGTCAAAGCTCCCCGAAGGGACCCAAGACCACCAGCGTGGTTAGCATCACCTGATTCAGTACTGGACGCTCGTGCACGGGTACGGGAATATCAACCCGTTATCCATCGACTACGCCTGTCGGCCTCGCCTTAGGTCCAGACTCACCCTGGGCGGATTAACCTGCCCCAGGAACCCTTAGTCAATCGGCGGCAACGTTTCTCACGTTGCTATCGCTACTCATGCCTGCATTCTCACTCGCACGCCCTCCACCACACGATCACTCGGCAGCTTCACCGGACGCACGACGCTCCCCTACCAACCCAAGAAACTAGTCTTGAGCTTCACAGCTTCGGCGGTGTGCTTTAGCCCCGCTACATTATCGGCGCAGAACCACTTGACCAGTGAGCTATTACGCACTCTTTAAAGGATGGCTGCTTCTAAGCCAACCTCCTGGTTGTCTCAGCAACTCCACAACCTTTCCCACTTAGCACACGCTTAGGGGCCTTAGCTGATGATCTGGGCTGTTTCCCTCTCGACTACGAAGCTTATCCCCCGCAGTCTCACTGCCACGCTTCACTTAACCGGCATTCGGAGTTTGTCTGACGTCAGTAACCTTGTCGGGCCCATCAGCCAAACAGTAGCTCTACCTCCAGCAAGAAACACGCGACGCTGCACCTAAATGCATTTCGGGGAGAACCAGCTATCACGGAGTTTGATTGGCCTTTCACCCCTACCCACACCTCATCCCCCAGGTTTTCAACCCTGGTGGGTTCGGGCCTCCACGAGGTCTTACCCCCGCTTCACCCTGGACATGGGTAGATCACTCCGCTTCGGGTCCACAGCATGCGACTCAAATCGCCCTATTCAGACTCGGTTTCCCTACGGCTACCCCACCCGGGTTAACCTCGCCACACACCATGACTCGCAGGCTCATTCTTCAAAAGGCACGCCATCACCAAAGACAAGCTTCAGCTCTGACGGCTTGACAGCACACGGTTTCAGGTACTATTTCACGACCCCTCACCGGGGCACTTTTCACCTTTCCCTCACGGTACTAGTGCACTATCGGTCACCAGGACGTATTTTGGCTTAGCAGGTGGTCCTGCCAGATTCACACGGACTTTCACGGGCTCCGCGCTACTCGGGAACACATCAACGTCTAGCCGGTACCTTCATCTACGGGACTCTCACCCACTCCGGTACCGCTTCCCAACGGTTTCAACTAACACCGACATCAACGCTCCAGGCCGGCAGACCTGAACAGATATGTCCCACAACCCCGCAAACGCAACGACTGCCGTCTATCACACGCCTACGGTTTAGCCTCTTCCCCGTTCGCTCACCACTACTAGGAGAATCACTGTTGTTTACTCTTCCTGCGGGTACTGAGATGTTTCACTTCCCCGCGTCACCACCAACCACCCTATACATTCAGATGGCGGCAACCCGACACAACTCGGGCTAGGTTTCCCCATTCGGACACCCACGGATCACAGCTCGGTTGACAGCTCCCCGTGGCCTATCGCGGCCTCCCACGTCCTTCATCGGCGCCTGGTGCCAAGGCATCCACCGTGTGCCACTATCACTTGGCCACTACAGATAATAAGATGCTCGCGCACACTATTCACAAATCAAAACACCAACCGCATACCCCAACACCACTCACATCCCCAACCACAACGGCAAGGACCCGAGAGTTCTCGGAGACGGTCCGCGGGAACCAACACCCACTCCCTACGGAGCAGAGGTTGTTTCCTCAGACACCCAACAGCGCGCCCCCGGACGCTTCTAGTCGCCCGAGGTCAAGTTCGATCTATCTTCAGCCACTCCCAAACACCCCGAAGGATGCCGGGTCCACTTTCGAGTCCGGCCGGCTGTAGAAGTAATGCCGACCTGTAAAGACTCCTTAGAAAGGAGGTGATCCAGCCGCACCTTCCGGTACGGCTACCTTGTTACGACTTCGTCCCAATCGCCAGCCCCACCTTCACTCACTCCCTCCCACAAGGGGTTAGGCCGCAAGTTTCGGGTGTTGCCGACTTTCATGACGTGACGGGCGGTGTGTACAAGGCCCGGGAACGTATTCACCGCGGCGTTGCTGATCCGCGATTACTAGCGACTCCACCTTCATGGGGTCGAGTTGCAGACCCCAATCCGAACTGAGACCGGCTTTTAGGGATTCGCTCCACCTTACGGTATCGCACGCCCATTGTACCGGCCATTGTAGCATGTTTGCAGCCCAAGACATAAGGGGCATGATGACTTGACGTCATCCCCACCTTCCTCCGAGTTGACCCCGGCAGTCTCCCATGAGTCCCCACCATTACGTGCTGGCAACATGGAACAAGGGTTGCGCTCGTTGCGGGACTTAACCCAACATCTCACGACACGAGCTGACGACAGCCATGCACCACCTGTCACCCGCCAACTAAATGACCTCACATCTCTGCGAGTCCACGGGTGATGTCAAACCTTGGTAAGGTTCTTCGCGTTGCGTCGAATTAAGCAACATGCTCCGCCGCTTGTGCGGGCCCCCGTCAATTCCTTTGAGTTTTAGCCTTGCGGCCGTACTCCCCAGGCGGGGCGCTTAATGCGTTAGCTACGGCGCGGAAACCGTGGAAAGTCCCCACACCTAGCGCCCAACGTTTACGGCATGGACTACCAGGGTATCTAATCCTGTTCGCTCCCCATGCTTTCGCTCCTCAGCGTCAGGTAAGGCCCAGAGACCCGCCTTCGCCACCGGTGTTCCTCCTGATATCTGCGCATTTCACCGCTACACCAGGAATTCCAGTCTCCCCTACCTACCTCTAGCATGCCCGTATCCACTGCAGAACCGGAGTTAAGCCCCGGTCTTTCACAGCAGACGCGACACGCCGCCTACGAGCTCTTTACGCCCAATAATTCCGGACAACGCTCGGACCCTACGTATTACCGCGGCTGCTGGCACGTAGTTAGCCGGTCCTTATTCCCCACCTACCGTCAACCTCCAGAGAACTGGAAGCCTGCGTTGGTGGTAAAAGAGGTTTACAACCCGAAGGCCGTCATCCCCCACGCGGCGTCGCTGCGTCAGGCTTTCGCCCATTGCGCAATATTCCCCACTGCTGCCTCCCGCAGGAGTCTGGGCCGTGTCTCAGTCCCAGTGTGGCCGGTCGCCCTCTCAGGCCGGCTACCCGTAATCGCCTTGGTAGGCCGTTACCCCACCAACAAGCTGATAGGCCGCGAGCCCATCCCTGACCGAAAAACTTTCCACCCTCCACCATGAGGTGGCGGGTCGTATCCGGTATTAGACGGCGTTTCCACCGCTTATCCCAGAGTCAGGGGCAGGTTGCTCACGTGTTACTCACCCGTTCGCCGCTCGTGTACCCCGAAGGGCCTTACCGCTCGACTTGCATGTGTTAAGCACGCCGCCAGCGTTCGTCCTGAGCCAGGATCAAACTCTCCATAAAGGTCACTCAACCCGACCCGCGTCCCCCGAAGGAGCCGTCTGGGCGGGTAAACCTAGAAGTAATCCTGACCAACCGGGTTACCCCGGCTAATCAAAGGAACCTCCGCACACGAACCGAGTGGTTCTGTGTGACGGGGCCAAAACAAACATGGCTTAAAGAAAATCAAACACGCGCTGTTGAGTTCTCAAGAAACAACCGCTCTTCGTGTACAAGCTGCTGTGAGCTTTTCCGTCGAAGGCGTTGTGCGTTTCCGCTTTGTTGTGTCTTTACTTTATCAGGTGTTCCGCGCCCCGCCAAATCGGCGGTTCGGGGTGTTTCTGATCGGGGTAAAGCCCGTTTCCTGTTTCGCTTCCGTGTTTCCTTGGAAGCGCCTCCCGAAGCCTAGCCGATGCAGAGCGGTGCTCGAACCGGTTCGGTTGAGAGGAAGGAGGGTGCCGCCGGACCCGGTCCGGTTCCGAGTCGGCCCGAAGGCCGCTCGCCGTCCCGTGGCGACTCGGAGAACACTACCCCCCTCGTGAACACCGAGCAAACCGCAGCCCACGTGTCGCCGCTCACACATCGCCTCACGCGCGCACCCGGGCGCGGGCGGGCTGGAGTGGGCACCGACGACTCACCCGGCTGAGAAGGCCGGTGCGGAAGAACGCTCACCGGAATGACAAAGAGCGCTCACAGCCAAATGCCACACCTCGTCCCCGACAAGCACATTCGCGCGTTTGCGCAGCTCAGGTCGGCTCTTAACGGTGCCACACCCGTGTTTGGCGTGAAAATCGGAAAAGGCGGGAAAGTTCGAAGAAGGCCCTTGAAATCCCCCCGGATGCAATACATGATGTGCAGCGTTACCGGAACGGACTCTGGTCCGGCGCCCCGAGGGACGGGGACGACCGCGACCAGGCCGCGTGCCGAAGGTTCGGGGGGACGGCAGGCGCAGCGCGGCCATGCACCCACGGAAGGACATGCATGGACACCACATCCCCCGACACCCCCGAGAGCCACACCAGCTGGAAGCGCTTCGCGCTCTTCTCGATCCCGGCGGGCGCGGCCGTGGGCGGCATCCTGGTCGCCATGGCTCAGGGCGCCCTCGCCGCCTCCTTCACCGTCTCCGGTCAGGACTTCAAGATCTCCGCGGAGGAGCTGAACGGCGAGGGCTTCGTCCAGTACGGCTGGCTGGACCAGACGGTCCGCGAGGAGGCCGTGCCGGTGGCCGTCGCCGGGATCCGCGAGGCCGAGATCCAGGGGCTGTGCCAGTCGGTCCTGACCGAGTTCCCCATCGTCGGACAGATCTCGCTCCGGCTGACCGCCGGTGACCGGGGCACCCCGGTCGTCGCGGAGAACCTGGTGATCGACATGTCGCAGATGGACGGCAACGCCTCGTTCGAGGACATCGAGATCGGCCGCGACGCGGGCACCCTCGACCAGGGCCCGCAGGGGTCGCGGGGGTTCGACGACCTGTTCGGCATGCAGTCCGACACCATCGTGATCGAGGACCTGGAGCAGACAGCCAGGGCCGCCAGCGCCGGGACCTTCCGTCTCTCCGGCCTGAGCTTGGGCATCAGCATGGGGGACGACGAGTGCTTCTGAAGCCGTCGCGGAGCGCGGGCGCGCGCTGGCGCGGATGGCGCAAGCGCCGCCCCTTCGCGGGAGGGCTCCTGATGATCCTCTCCGGCGCCGTCATGGCCTCGCTCGTCGCGATGCCGGTGGAGCTGATGATCCAGACCGGTGTCGGCGGGGTCTCCTCGCTGATGTTCGGCGGCATGCTCGCCGTTCTGGGCCTGGTCACCTGGTTCACCCCGAACCAGCACGTCATCACCGGTTCGCTGGCCGGGTTCCTCGGTCTGGGCGCGCTCATCCTGTCCAACCTGGGCGGTCTGGTGGTCGGCACCCTGCTGGCGCTGGCCGGTGGCGGACTGGCCTTCTCCTGGCGGCCGGTCGCCCGGCCGCCCCGGCGGAGGGGACGACGACGGAGGCGCCGGGAGGAGGAGGGCGTGGAGGCCCCTCCGGACACCCGAGCCGGGGACTGAACCGGCCCCCGTACCACCGGGGACACGCGCGGAGAGCGTCACGGGCCCGTGTGTTCCCGGAGGCCACAGGAAAACCACGTCTACCGATTCGGCGCGTACAACCCCCCGACCCCGCCGTGCGGCGCATCCGTGTGCCGTCCGGCCGCCACACACAAGGAGTACCCATGTCGGTTCCGCGACCGATATCCCCCGCCCGCGCCCTCCTGGCGACGGCTGCGGCGGGTGTCCTGGCCCTGGCCTGGGGCGGTAGCGCCTCCGCCCAGCAGGGTCCGACCACGGTGACGCCCGCCGGGGCGGCCTTCGAGGCCGCTCTGAGCGGCAGCGCCACCTTCACCGCCGGCAGCGTCGTGGTGACCTGCGACGCGTCGTCCACCTCTCCGGGCAACGGGAACAACCTGGTTCCCACGGCTCCCGGCAACCACAACCCCGGTGGCGCGGTCTCCTCGACCATCAACGCGCCGGACTTCACGGACTGCTCGACCAACGTCCCCTTCGTGTCCGCGACGGTCACCGTGGCCGATCCCGTGTGGGAGATGACCATGCAGCACGGGTCACCGACCGTCGGCACCATGGTGATCCCGGCCGGGGGCATCGTGGTGACCACGAGCGGCCTGGCCTCGTGCACCGCGACGGTCAGCCCTGACGCGGCCGCCGCCATCGGCGGCACGTGGACCAACGGCTCCCCCGCCTCGACCCTGGCCTTCGACACCGCGGCCCCGGTCGAGGTGACGGGCGGGTTCGGCTGCCCGACCAGCGCGACGCAGGCCCCCTTCGAGGCGGTCTACGAGGTGACCAACGCCGACGCCCCGTCCTCGCCCATCACCGTGACCGGCTAGCCCCCACCGACCGTGGCAGCTGCCCGGGGCCGCCGTGCGGTGCGCGCGGCGGCCCCGCCGCGGTGCCCGAGGGGTTCGCGCGCATCCGTCCTTCGTACGGGGGTGACAACCGCGCGCCGGCGGGGACTCATCCGGGGACGGAGAAACGGCGGGGGTTCCTCGCCTACGGTCGCAGTACTTCCGGGGAGTCACGCGGCGAAGGCTCCCCGGTGAGGCGCGGAACGCTTCGCCCGTCCCCGTCAGCTCCCGGAGACACCATGGCGCCCAACGCCGAAGGCCCGCACGCCACCTCCCGCACGCGACACGTCCTGGAAACGGTGCGGGTGCTCGTCCGCGCCGGTGTGCTCAGCCCGGGACGTCCCGACAGGGTCGTCCGTCAGCTCCGCGCGCTGCGCACGTGGGGCGCCACGATCGCCGGGGGCTACGCCGCCGCGAACGAGCGCGTGCCCGACGCCGTCGCGGTCGTCGACGAGCTGGGCCCCACGACCTTCCGCGAGATGGACCTGCGCGGCCGCGAGCTGGCCAGGGACCTGCGCCGCGCGGGTGTGGGCGCGGGTGCGCGCGTGGGCGTGCTGTGCCGCAACCACAGCGGTTTCGTGCAGACGATGGTGGCCTGCGGGCGCTTGGGCGCCGACACCGTGCTGCTGAACACGGGGCTGTCGGCGGGCCAGCTGGCCGCGGCCGTGGGGGGCAACGGGGTGTCGGTGGTCGTCGCCGACGCCGAGTTCGAGGGGATGTGCGCCGAGCTCGATCCCGGTGTCGTGCGGGTGACGGCCTGGGGGGAGCCCTCCGACGGGGGCCCGGGGGTGCCGTGGCGGGCGCGGGAGGTCTCGGAGTCCGATCCGGAGCCGCCGGAGCGCCCCGGCCGTCTGGTCGTGCTGACGTCGGGGACGACGGGCGCGCCCAAGGGGGCGCGGAGGCCCACTCCGAGGGGGCCGCAGGACGCGGCGTCGGTGCTGTCGCGCATCCCGCTGCGGTCCTCGGACCGCATCCTGGTGTCGGCGCCGATCTTCCACACGTGGGGGCTGGCGGGTGTGCAGCTGGGCATGTCGATGCGGGCGACGTTGGTGATGAGGCGGCTGTTCGAGCCGGAGGACGCTCTGCGCACGGTCCAGGAGGAGCGGTGCACCGCGCTGTTCGCGGTGCCGGTGATGCTGCGGCGGATCATGGACCTGCCCCGGTCCACGCGCGAGCGGTACGACACGTCGTCGCTGCGGATCGTGGCGTGCAGCGGCTCGGCGATGAGCCCGCAGCTGATCACGGGTTTCATGGACGCGTTCGGGGACGTGCTCTACAACCTGTACGGGTCGACCGAGGTGTCGTGGGCGACGATCGCGACTCCCGGGGAGATGCGGCTGTCCCCGACGACGGCGGGCCGTCCGCCCCTGGGGACGCGGATCGCGGTCCTGGACCCCGGCGGGGTGGAGGTGCCTCCGGGGACGGAGGGGTCGATCCACGTCGGCAACGACATGCTCTTCGACGGCTACACGGACGGGCGGAGCAGGAGGGTCGCGGACGGGTTGATGGAGACCGGCGACCGGGGTCACGTGGACGCGAACGGGCTGCTGCACGTGGCGGGCCGGGACGACGACATGATCGTCTCGGGCGGGGAGAACGTGTTCCCCCGGCCGGTCGAGGAGGCGATCGTGACGCTTCCCGAGGTGCGTGAGGTCGTGGTGACGGGTGTGCCCGACGAGGAGTTCGGGCAGCGGTTCGCGGCGTACGTGGTGCCGCACGAGGGCCGGGGCGTGGATCCGAATCAGGTGCGGACGCACGTGCGGCGGGTGCTCGGGCGGTTCTCGGTGCCGCGCGACGTGGTGGTCGTGGACGAGCTGCCGCGCAACGCCACGGGCAAGGTGGTCAAGCGCCTGCTGCCCCGTCGGGAGGAGCGCGGATAGGTCGGTGGGGTTGGTGCCCGCCCGGGCCGGACGCACGGGTGCGGGCAGCGGGGCACCGCGCGGGTGGAGTGCGTGACCGCCCGGGCCGCAAATCCGGGTGCGGGAGACGCCACGCGGATGGAGTGCGTGACCGCCCGGCCGGACGCGCGGGCGCCGGGACAGCCGGGTGCGCGTGGGGGGACAGATGCGGGTGCGGAGACGGATGTGGGTGGGGGGGCACCGCGCTGCTGGCGTCCGTCGGGGCGCGCCGCCTTCCGTGAACGCGCGCCGTTCCCGCGCGGCGGTCCCGTGTGACGGCGGGGACTCGGGTGCGCGGCACCGGCGCCCCTTCCGACCTGCGACGACCCCGTGCGGCACACCTGGGGGACGCGGTACCACTTTTCTTTGCACGCAAGGTAATTGCGGGCTTTGGAAATCGGGCGCCGGGTAACTACGATGGTGGCGATGGCCGACCGAACCCCCGCCCCCGCGGGCGGCTTCTCCCTTCCCGCAGTAGACGAGCAGATGTGCTTCGCCCTCTACGCGGCGTCGCGTGCGGTCACCAACCTGTACCGGCCCCTGCTGGAGCCGTTGGGGCTGACCTATCCCCAGTACCTGGTGATGATGCTCCTCTGGGAGCGCGGCGAGTGCTGGGTGAAGGACTTCGGCTCCGTACTCCAGCTGGACTACGGGACCCTCACACCGCTGCTCAAGCGGCTGGAGGCCCGGGGGCTGCTGGTCCGGGGGCGTGACCCGCGGGACGAGCGCTCCGTCCTCGTCGCCCTCACCGAGGAGGGCGGGCGGCTCAGGGCGCGCGCCGAGGGGATTCCGGAGGCGATCGGGAGGGTCATCGACCTCCCCGAGGAGGAGTTCGAGGCCACCAGGCTGGCGCTGCGCCGCCTGACCGCGAACGTTCTCGCGGGACAGGCCCAGCTGCCCGAGGGCGGCTGAGGCGCGACGGACTCCGTCCGCCGCGTCCGCCGTCGGGGGACGACGGACGGCAGCGGCGGGCGGCGGGGACGGACACCACGGGGGTCGTGTCCGTCCTCCGGAGCACGGGCGGGTCGCGGTCGCGGCCCGCCCGTATCCGTCGTCGGCCCGGGGGGTGTTCGCCGTTCCCCCCGAGGGTGGACCGCCGCCGGGCTAGGGTTGGGGACATGTCGATCTGGGCGTCAGACAACCGCAGTGGGCAGGTCCGCGAGGCACTGACCATGCTCCTGTCCCAGGGAGTGATTGACGACTTCCGCATCCGGCCGGACGAGGAGTTCCCCTTCCGGGTGACCGTCCCGGCAGGGGTGGTCCCGATGACCGAGCACCAGGCCGCGCACTTCGCGCTGGGCGCGGCGGTGAGCCACTTCGGGCGCCTGGCACGCGGCGGGAACGGGTCCTAGCAGCCTCCGGGCGTGTGCTCCCAGTGGCCCGGTGAGGTCTCGGTGAGCGACGTGGTGACGAAGACGTTCCACAGGCCGAGCGCGTCGCCGGAGCCGACCGCGTAGACCAGCCCGGAGCGCTGGACGGCGCGGCCCGCCGACACGTGGTCGTAGTTGCTGTCCCTCACGCACGTCCCCGGCCCGGTCGGCGGGTCGGTCGGCTCCTCCGTGGGCGGGTCCGTGGGGTCCGGGCCGGGGCCGCCTCCGTCGCCGATGCCCCAGAAGTCGACGGTGTACCCGGTCGAGCAGACGGTGTCGAGGAAGTAGGCGCCCGCGGTGCCGCAGCCCGCGGACGGGTCGACGGGGGTGCCGTGGCCCATGCCGGAGACCGTGTAGTGGGCGACGGCCGCGGTGGCCGCGTCTCCGCCGTGGTAGGCGGCGGTGGTGGAGCCCGGCAGCCGCTCGGTGGCGTCGGGGGCGCCGGACAGCCCGTGGACGTTCGTCCACTGGCTCGCGACCGCCTCGCCGTTGGCGGGGTCGACCGTGGTGTCGGCGGTGCCGTGCCAGACGGCGACGCGCGGCCAGGGCCCGTCCCACCCGGGGTTCTGGGCGCGGACCTCGTCGCCCCACTGCTGCGGGTTCCTCGTCTTTCCGGGGTTCATGCAGCCGAAGGCGTCGATCATGCCGCTGGCGCAGCCCACGGGGATTCCCGCGACGACGCTGCCCCCGGCGAACAGGTCGGGGTAGGCGGCGAGGAGTTCTCCCGCCATGGCGCCTCCGGCGGAGAGCCCGGAGACGTACACCCGGTCGGCGTCCAGGCCGTGGGCGGACACGGCGTGCCCGACCATGGAGCGGACCGACCTGGCCTCGCCGGAGTCGCGCGCGGTGTCTCCCGGCTGGAACCAGTTGAAGCAGCCGGTGGCGTTGTTGGCCGGCCTCTGCTCGGGGTAGACGAGGGCGAAGCCGTGCTCGTCGGCGTACCCGGCCCACCCGGAGTGGTCGTGGTAGGCGGCGGCGTTCTGCGCGCAGCCGTGCAGGAGCACGACCAGGGGCGCGTCGGCGGGCAGGCCGTCGGGAACGTAGGAGTGCATCGCCAGGTTGCCGGGGTTGGCGCCGAACGAGGGCACCGGGGTGAGTGTGGCCGCCGAGGCGCGCGGGGCCAGAGCGATCAGCAGGGCGGCGACCATGACGGCCACGGTGGCCAGGGTCGCGGTGAGGGAGAGGGCGGTCGCTGGCAGGGGACGGCTGGCGGGTGGTGCCGTGGAGTCCATGGGGGGTGCCTCCGGTGATCCGGTCGGTGAGCGGGGGATCTGGCCGGGAGCCTAGCCCTGATGTGATCCACACAACATGTAGCGGAGACAGCGATCACACCTCCGCCGCCAGTGGGGAACCCACAGCCGTCCTCCGGCCCATGGGCGCGGGGCACATGTCCGAGCCCGGGGGTGTGTCCGGTGCCCCTATCCCCCGCTCGCGGAGGCGCGCCTAGTTTGCTTCCATGACGACGCACGAGTTCCCGTCGGGCACGGCGCGGCAGGCCACCCGGCCCCCCGTTCCCGGAACGGCGGGGAACCCCCGCACCACCCGGGTCGACCTCACCGGAAGGACCGCGCTGGTGACCGGTGCGGCCAGCGGCATCGGCAGGGCGTGCGCCCTGCGCCTGGCGGACGCCGGAGCCCGGGTCCGGATGGTCGACCTCGACGGGCGGGCCCTGGACGAACTGGCCGACCGGGGCGTCGGCGAGGCGGTGGAGCTGGATCTGACCGACCTGGACGCCGCCGAGGAGGCCGCGCGGGGCGCGGACGTCGTGGTCAACAACGCGGGCGTCCAGACGGTCGCGCCCGTCCAGGACTTCCCTCCGGAGCGTTTCTCCCTCATCCTTCGTCTCATGGTCGAGTCGCCGTTCCGCGTGGTGCGCGGCGCCCTGCCCCACATGTACGCACGGGGGTGGGGCCGCGTCGTCAACATCTCCTCGGTGCACGGGCTGCGCGCCTCGGCCTACAAGTCGGCCTACGTGACCGCCAAGCACGGCCTGGAGGGCTTCTCGAAGGTGGTGGCCCTGGAGGGCGCCGCACACGGGGTGACCTCCAACTGTGTGAACCCCGGATACGTGCGCACCCCGCTGGTGGAGAGGCAGATCGCCGACCAGGCGGCGGCGCACGGCATTCCGGAGGAGCGGGTGCTCTCGGAGGTCCTGCTGGCCCGGAGCCCGCTCAAGCGGCTGATCGAGCCCTCCGAGGTCGCCGAGCTGGTCGCCTACCTGTGCGGTGAGGACGCGTCGTTCGTCAACGGCGCCTCCCTGCCCGTGGACGGAGCATGGAGCGCGAGCTGAACACCACCACGTCCGGTTCGACCGGTGTCCCCGCCGACGACGGCGCCGCGGGCGCCGACGGCCAGGCCCTGTTCCTGGACCTGCTGCTGCGCGACGCCCCGGCCGTGGAGTACGAGCGCCCGGTGCTGCGCGCGCGGGCGCGCGGGGACGACCCGGAGGTGGTCGCCGCCCTGGAGGCCGCGAAGATGACGGCGCTGCGGGTGCGGTCGGTGATGCGCGACCGGCGGCGGCGCGAGTCGGAACTGGGCGCGCTGTTCGAGACCGCCAACGACCTGGCGGGCATGCGCAGTCTGGACCAGGTGCTCCAGGCGATCGTGGAGCGGGCCCGCAACCTGCTGGGCACCGACACCGCGTACCTGACGCTGAGCGACCCGGAGGCGGGCGGCACGTACATGCGGGTGACGTCGGGGTCGGTGTCGGCGGCGTTCCAGCGGTTGCGGCTGGCCCCGGGCAAGGGGTTGGGCGGGCTGGTGGCGACCACGGCCCTGCCGTACGTGACGGCGAACTACTTCGCCGATCCCCGGTTCACGCACGCGGAGAACATCGACCACGCGGTGCGCGACGAAGGCCTGGTGGCCATCCTGGGCGTGCCGCTGAAGATGAACGGACGCGACGTGGGCGTGCTGTTCGCCGCCAACCGGCGCGAGCGCCCCTTCGCCCACTCGGAGGTGGCGCTGCTGTCGTCGCTGGCCGCGCACGCGGCGATCGCGATCGACAGCGCGAACCTCATCGACGACACCCGGCGTGCCCTGGACGAGCTGCACACCGTCAACGAGCGGTTGCAGCGGCACACGGCGTCGGTGGAGCGGTCGGCGGCGGCGCACGACCGGTTGACCGACCTGGTGCTGCGGGGCGGCGGCGTGCGCGAGGTCGCGGCGGCGGTGGCCGAGGTGCTGGGCGGCACGGTGCTGATCCACGACGCGACCTCGGACTCCTCGGTGACCGCCAGCCCGGAGGGTGTGGTGCGGGAGGGCGTCCCGTGGGACGCGGGCGACGGGGACCTGGCCGAGGCGGTGCGCTCGTCGCTGGCCAGCGGCCGCGCGGTGCGGGCGGGCCGGGCGTGGGTGGCGACGGCGGCGGCCGGGACCGAGCCGCTGGGAACGCTGGTGCTGCGCGGGGTGGAGCTGGACTCCACCGACCAGCGCGTCCTGGAGCGGTCGGCGATGGTGACGGCGCTGCTGCTGCTCATCCGGCGTTCGGTGAGCGAGACCGAGCACAGGCTGCGCGGGGACCTGCTGGACGAGCTGTTGGAGGTGCCCGCGCGCGATCCGGTTTCGCTGCGCCAGCGGGCCGCGCTGCTGCACGCGGACCTGGACGCGCCGCACGTGCTGGTGGTGGCCGAGGCCCCGGGCGGGGACCCGGGGCGGTTGCGCTCGGCGGCGACCCACGTCGCGGAGACCACCGGGGGACTGGCCGGGAGCCGGTCGGGCCGCCTGGTGCTGGCGCTGCCCGGGAGGGACCCGTCGGCGGTGGGCCGACGGGTGGCCGACGAGCTGTCGGGTGCGGTGAACGGCCCCGTGACGGCGGGGCTGGCCGGTCCGACGGCCGGTCCGGCCTCGTTCGGGGACGCGTTCGCCGAGGCGGCCCGGTGCCTCCAGACGCTGCGTGCGCTGGGACGGGAGGGGGACGTGGCGACCACGGGGGACCTGGGGTTCTCGGGGCTGCTGCTGAGCCAGGACCGGGACGTGCCGGGGTTCGTGTCGGCGACGCTCGGGCCGCTGCTGGAGTACGACGCCAGGCGGGGAACGCTGCTGGTGGAGACTCTGCGGGCGTACTTCGCCGCCGGGGGCAACCTGTCGCGCGCCAAGGAGGACCTGCACATCCACGTGAACACGGTGGCGCAGCGCCTGGAGCGGATCGGTCAGCTGATCGGGGCGGACTGGCAGCGTCCCGGCCGGGCGCTGGAGCTCCAGCTGGCCCTGCACCTGCACGGCCTGCTGGACCGGGGCGTGGACCTGCTGGGCGACCAGAACGGCGGTTGAGCGGGCCGCGAACCCCGCGCCCGTGGAGCGCACAGCGGCGGTGCGCCGCAGGGGGTGGCGTGGAGCGGCCGGTTCGCCGACCAGGGCCATCAGTGTTTCGAGTTCGGTGCTGTTCCGGGGGTGAGTGCGGTCGCCAGGGCGGCGAGGCGGTCATGTTCCTCGGGTGTGAGACGGCTGAACCGGTCGGCGACCGATTCGGCGAAGCGATCCCGTAGGCGCGCGATCAGCTGTTCGCCCTCCTGGGTGGCCGTTACGCGATGCACCCTGCGGTCCTCGCTGTCGCGCTCCCTCGCCAGCAGCCCCCGCCTCTCCAGCCGGTCGATCATGCCGGTGACATTGGTCCTGTCGCAGCCGAGAGTGGCGGCCAGTTCGCTGAAGGACGGCCGATCGGAAGTCAGGACGCACAGCAGCTGGGCCTGCTGAGTGGTCAGGCCGAACTCGCGCCCGATGAGCGCGTAGAGGGCGGCGGCCTCGCGGTGCAGCGTGGTCACGGCGGCGGCAAGGGCATGCGAGGTCATGGGGGACAGTCTAGATGATTGACTTCATCGATAATTTAGGAGAGCATCTCACCTATCGACATCATCACCTTTCGAGAGGCTCGGGCATACGCATGAACAGCAAGGTCGCGGTCGTGACGGGAGCGTCCCGGGGGATCGGGCGCGCTGTCGCCGAACGGTTGGGGGCGGATGGAGCGCGGGTGATCGTCAACTACCACTCGGACGCGGTCGCGGCGAAAGACGCCGTGGCCGCCGTCGAGCGTGCGGGCGGACGGGCCACCGCGGTGCGAGCCGATGTGCGCGACGCGACGCAGCTGAGCTCCCTGGTCGAGGCGGCCGTCGCGGAGTACGGCGGGCTGGATGTCCTCGTCAGCAATACGGGGATGGCGCGCCCCACGTCCCTGGCGGATGCCACGGACGAGGACTTGGATCTGCACTTCGCCATCAACACCCGGCCCGTCTTCAGAGCCCTGAAGGAGGCCGTACTCCACATGCGCCACGGTGGGCGGGTCGTCGTGATCTCCAGCGGTGCGACCGTCGTGGCGCATCCCGGCGCGGGCCTCTACGCCGCGAGTAAAGCGGCAGCTGAGCAACTGGCCCGGACGGCGGCACACGAGCTCGGACCGCGCGGGATCACGGTGAACAGCGTGTTGCCCGGCGCTACCCGCACCGAGGCCCTGCAAGCTCAGATGCCGGCTGACGTGGCCGCGTCCATCCGTAGCCAGACGCCCCTCGGCCGCCTGGGCGAGCCGGCCGACATCGCATCGGTGGTCGCGTTCCTGGTCTCGGACGAGGGCGCGTGGATCAACGGCCAGACCATCCACGCAAGCGGCGGCCTGTTCTGAGGTGCCCTGGCAGCCCGCGCGCGCATCCGCAGCCGGTACTCAGTCTTGTGGCCGTAGGCCATCAGTTCCAGCCGCTCGCGCTCGGCAGCACGCAGGGTGAGTGGACGGACAGCGGCAACAGGCGGGGCGGACAGGCCGATCGAGGTACGTCGAGGCGGGACCGGCCCATGGCGCACGGGACAAGCTGATGCGGCTGCGCTATGCGGGCGCCGTCGGCAGGTGGGGCTCCCCCCTCTGCCTGGCCAGCAGAGACCGCTGCGAAGACTCCCCGCTGACCACCGGCAGCGCCGCAGGCACCCCCGCGGACGCACTGGACCGCGCCTGCCGACTCCACCTCGCCGCCCCCGGCATCCGACCAGGCGCGGCCCCGCCTCCGCGGTCGACCCCGAAGGACCTACCGAGCCGACCGCCGAGGAACACCGGGGGCGACGGCCCTGACCAGCGCGCGGACGTGCTCGGCGACCAGACCGGCGGTCGGGGAGAACAGCGGGCTGTAGTGGTTGTCGTCGGGCAGCTCGACGGTCACCACGCCCTCGGGCAGCCCGGCGAGGCGCTCGGGCGTGTACAGCCCCGGACTGTCGTCCAGGAGCCCCCGCGCCGTCCACAGCAGGCGGGCGGGGCAGGGCAGCCGGTGGACGGCGCCGAGCGCGTCCGGGTCGGCCAGGACCTGGGCCCCGTCCGCGCGCACGGCCTCCTCGTCGCAGGCCGAGCGCATGGCGGGCGGTTCCCCCACCAGGTCGCGCAGGACGTAGCGGTCGGTCCAGGTGTTCCAGCGCCCGGCGAAGGCCGGATGCCCCCGCCAGAACTCCCGGTAGTGGTCGGGGCCCTCGAAGGTCATGCGCAGACGGGCCGTGGCGGGCCCGAGCACGGTGTCGATGTCGGTCCCCGGCGGGACGGGCAGCCCGTACCCGCCGTCGACCAGCAGCAGCCCCGACACCCGGTCGGGGTGGCGGACGGCGGCCAGGCAGGCCACGAACGCGCCCATGGAGTGGCCGACCAGGACGGTCGCCCCCACCCCGTGGGCGTCGAGCACGGCGATCATGTCGTCGGCGTGCGCGACCAGCCCGCGCGGACCGCCCAGGTGTCCGCTGAGGCCGCGTCCGCGCAGGTCGGGGGCGATCAGGCCGGTCCCGTCCAGCTCCGCGGCCACGCGGGCGAACGAGTGGCCGTTGGCGGTGATGCCGTGGACGGCCAGGACGGGGGTCGTGGAACGGCCGCCCCAGCGGGTGACGGCGAGGTCTCCTCCGGGGACGGGGACGGTGTACTCGTCCCCGTCGGTCCAGACGTCGGTCATGTCCGTGCGGCCTTCCTGTCGCGTAGGGCCGAGCGGACGCGCCCGGGGAGGGCGACGAGACCGCCGGGGAAGAAGAACACCATCAGCACGAACAGCGTGCCGAGGATGAACAGGGGCTGGGACAGCGGCGCGGCGATCCACGCGGGCAGGGCGGCGAAGGCCTCGGAGCCGCCCAGCTGGAGGAGGCGGTGGTCGGCGTAGGTGTACAGGGCGGCGCCCAGCAGCGGCCCCCAGCGGGTGCCCGCGCCGCCCAGGGCCACCATGACCAGCAGGGTGAGGGTGAACTCGGCGGTGGTGATGCCGGGGGTGACGCCCCCGGTGACGAGGAGGTAGGCGACACCGCCCAGGGAGGCCAGGCCGCCTCCGACGGTGAACGCCGCCAGCTTGTAGGGGTAGGGGTTGACCCCGAGGACGGCGACGCGCTGCTCGTTGGCGCGGATGCCCCGCCAGACGCGGCCGACGGGGGAGGAGGTCAGCCACCACACCACGCCGACGGAGAACGCGGCGAAGGCGACGGCCGCCCAGTACAGGTTGACGGTGTTGGCCACGCCCACGAACGCGTCCGGGACCCTGTCGGTGTCGAGGGACAGCCCCTCCTCGCCGCCGGTCAGGCGTCCGGGGTCTCGGGAGACGAGGATCGACCCGGCCTGGGCGAAGGCGAGGGTGACCATGGCCAGGGCGATGCCGTTGACCCGCAGCGAGACCGCGCCGAGGAGCAGGGACAGCAGGGTGCCGCCCACGACGGCGACCGGCGCCGCCCACAGGAGCGGGAGTTCGACCACCCGCATGAGCAGGGCGGCGGTGTAGGCACCGCAGGCGAAGTAGAGGGCGTGGCCGAAGGAGAGCAGGCCCACCCTGCCGTACAGCAGGTCGTAGCTGGTGGCCAGGCCGCCGAAGACCAGGCAGAACGCCAGCAGGTGCAGGGTCGGCGGGCTGTTGAGGGCGCCCTCGAACAGCACCGGGATCCGCAGGGTGGAGAAGGGCAGGCAGAGCGCCACCGCCAGGACGGCGACCGGGACCGCCCAGCGGGGCAGGCGGCGCCCGCGCGCGCTCCCCCCGGAGGCCGCTCCGGGGGACTCGGGGCCCCGGGAGGACCGGGTGGCCACGTCGGTGTCGGTCATCATGCCACCCTCTCCGCTGACTTCTTCGCGGTCAGACCGCCCTGCCTGGTGAGCAGCACGAGCGCCAGGACGATGACCACGGCGATGTCGCCGAGCCCGGCGACGGTGTAGTAGTTGGCGAACTGCTGGATGAGTCCGACCGCGACGGCGGCGATCGCGCAGCCCGTGAGCGAGGCGGTGCCGCCGATCACCACGACGATGAAGGCGAAGACCAGCAGGGACATCCCCTGGGTGGGGGTGACCACGCCGAAGTACAGTCCGCCCAGGGCCCCGGCCAGTGCCGCGGCGGCGCCGCCGATGGCGAACACCAGCGTGAACGACCTGCGCACGTCGATGCCCAGCGCGGTGACCATGGCGCGGTCCTGCACGCCCGCCCGGACGACGAGCCCGTAGCGGGTGCGCGAGTTGAACAGCCACAGGGCCGCGAACACGGCGGCGGCGGCCAGGATGAGCAGGAACCGGTCCCGGGGGATGTTCACGCCGAGGACCGCCGCGGTGCCGCTCACCAGTTCGGGCTTGGGGAAGGTGAGCGGGTCGGCTCCCCAGACCGCCTGGATGAGCGCGGGGACGGCCAGGCTGAGGCCGACCGTGGCGAGGATCTGCTCGCGGTGCCTGCCGTAGAGCGGTCGGATGACGCAGAGTTCGACCAGGGTGGCGGCCAGGGTGCCCGCGCCGACGCCGAAGGCGACGGCGAGCAGGAAGCCGAACCCGTCCGTCCCGGCCCCGGGCAGGTGCCCGGCGGCCCACCACGTGCCGTAGGCGCCGAGGGCGAGGAAGGCGCCGTGGGCGAAGTTCAGCACGTCCATCAGGCCGAAGATGAGCGAGAGCCCGGAGGCGATGAGGAAGTACAGGGCTCCCAGGCCGAGCCCGGTGATGGCGAGCAGGACGACGGTGCTCACGCGGTCCGCCTCCCTTCGGTTCCGGCGGCGGCGCGGGAGACGCCCAGCAGTTCGCGGACGCGGTCGGCGTCGTCGAGCAGTTCCAGGGCGGGCCCGGTGTGGGTCACGCGGCCCGCGTCGAGCACCACGGCCCGTTCGGCCACCCGCCGGACCAGGGACGGGTTCTGCTCCACGAGCAGGACCGGCACCTGTTCGGCGGCGCGGGCGACGGCGTCGGCGACCTCGCGGACGATGCGGGGGGCGAGGCCCTTGGTGGGCTCGTCCACGATGAGGAGTTTGTTGTCGTTGAGCAGGGCGCGGCCGATGGCGAGCATCTGCTGCTGGCCGCCGGACAGGGTGCCCGCGGGCTGGTCGGCCCGTTCGCGGAGTTCGGGGAACAGCTCGTGGACGAGGCCGTAGCGCGGTTGGCCGGGGCGTCGCTCGGCCAGGCGCAGGTTCTCGGCGACGGTGAGCGCGGAGAAGACGCCGCGCTCCTCGGGCACGTAGCCGATGCCCATGGTGACGATGGCGTGCGTGGGGCGGGCGGTGATGTCCGCGCCGTCGAAGGACACCCGGCCGGTGCGGGGCACCAGGCCGAGCAGCGCCTTGACTGTGGTGGTCTTGCCGACGCCGTTGCGGCCCAGGAGCGCGGTGACGCCCCGGCCGGGCACGGTGAGGGACACGCCCTGGAGGATGTGCGAGCCCTCGATCCACACGTGCAGGTCGGCCGCCTCCAGCAGCGGCCCCCCGGCGCTCACGC
Organism: Nocardiopsis sp. LDBS0036; assembly: GCF_041228755.1. Lineage (NCBI taxonomy): Bacteria > Bacillati > Actinomycetota > Actinomycetes > Streptosporangiales > Nocardiopsidaceae > Nocardiopsis > Nocardiopsis sp. LDBS0036. The sequence continues at coordinate 4,302,229 of NZ_CP141103.1, read as the reverse complement.
CCCGTCCCCGAGGTAGGCGGCCTGCACCTCGGGGTCGGCCATGGCCGAGTCCGGGTCGGTGAGGGCCAGCAGCGCGCCGTGGTGCATCACGGCCAGGCGGTCGGCCATGTCGAGGAGCACCTCCATGTGGTGTTCGACCATGAGGACCGTGCAGCCCTGTTCGCGGTGCACGTCCCGGATGACGGTGGTGAGTTCGCCGACCTCCCCGGCGCTGACCCCGGCCATGGGCTCGTCCAGGAGGATGAGGCGGGGGCGGCGGGCCAGGAGGAGGGCGAGTTCGAGCTTGCGCTTGTCGCCGTGGGACAGGTCGCCCGCGAGGGCGTCGGCCCGGTGGGAGAGGCGGACCAGGTCCAGGGCGGCGGTGGCCCCGGGTCCGCCGTCGGGGGTGGCCGGGCGCCAGAAGCGGCGCGACTCCCCGGTGCGGGCCTGGACGGCCAGGCCGACGTTGGCGCCGACGGTGAGGTCGCCGAAGACGCTGGAGGTCTGGAAGGTGCGGCCCATGCCGAGCCGGGCGCGGCGGTGGGGCGCGTGGCGGGTGACGTCGGTCCCGGCGAGGCGGACACGGCCGCCGGTGGGCCGGGTGAGACCGGAGACCAGGTTGAACAGGGAGGTCTTGCCCGCGCCGTTGGGGCCGATGAGTGCGACGAACTCTCCCTCGTCCACGGCCATGGTGACGTCGTCGACGATGAGGGCGCCGCCGACCGACCAGGTCAGGTTCTCCAGGGCCAGGACCGGGACGGCGCCGGGGGCGGGGGGAGCGGCGACGGCCTCGGCGACCGCGGTCCCGGTGGGTCCGGCGGGCTCGGTGGGTCTGGTGGGTCCGGTGGGTCCGGTGGCCATGCCTACTCCGCGACCGCGGGCTCGACGTCCGCGGCGGGGATCTCCGCGACCAGTTCGGGGTGGGCGTCCTCGCCCTCGCCCTCGCCGACCAGTTCGACCTGGTACATGGGCTGGAGGAGGGCGTGGTCCTCGGGGCGGATGGTGAGCTCACCCTTGACGCCGTCGAAGGTCCAGCCCTCCAGGGCGTCGATGCGCTCCCGGACTTCGTCCCCGGCCCCGGCGGCGTGCACGACCATCTGCGCGGCGGTGAACCCGTCGGGGGTGAAGAGGTCCACGGTGCCGCCCGCCTCCTCGACGGACTCCTTCATGGTCCGGGCCAGTTCGGTGTCGGAGGCGCCGTCGAAGTAGTGGGAGAGGAACGAGATGCGGCCGCCCGCCTCGCCGAAGACCGGGTAGGACGGCTTGATGTCCAGTCCGGTGACGACCTCGGTGGAGTCGAGGATGCCCTGCTGGTCCAGTGCCCGCCACATGGCGGAGGCGGTCTCGCCCGCCCAGGCGACGAAGACCAGGTCGGGTTCGGCCCGGCTGACCTGCTCGGCGAACGGGGTGAGGTCGGTGGTCTCCGGCGGGGCCAGGACGCTGTCGACGTCGGCCCCCTCTGCCCCGAGGACGTCGGTGACGGCGGCGACGTTGTCCTGGCCGAAGGCGTTCTGCTGGGCCAGGACCAGGACGTCCGCGCCCTCGGGGTCGTCCATGAAGGTTCCGGCGGTGAGGATGTCCTGGTAGGTCTGGCGCCCGGAGCGGAAGGTGTGGTCGTTGACGCCGGTGACGGCGTCGGTGGCGGCGGATCCGGAGATGAAGAGGATGTCGTTCTGCTCGGCGAGCGGGGCGACCTGGACGGCGATGCCGGAGGCGGTGGACCCGGCGATGATGTCGTGGCCGGTGCCGATGAGGTCGCGGGTGGCCGTGACCGCCTTCGTGGGGTCGCCTGCGTCGTCCATGTACTCGACCTCGATCGGGCGGCCGTCGATCTCCATCGTCCCGCCGGTGGCGTGGTCGAGTCCGGCCTCGAAGCCCTGCCGGTACTGCTCGCCGTAGGTGGCCAGGGGGCCGGTGGCGGAGTAGACGATGCCGACCCTGACGGGCGCGTCCTCGCCTCCCCCGGCGGCCTCGCCGGGGGTTCCGCAGGCGGTCACGGCGAGGACGACCGCGCAGGAGGCGGCGGTCAGGGGGGTCTTGCGCATCACTGTTCCTCCAGTCGGCACCCGCCTGTCCGACACAACCGCCCGAGCTGGGGGGATGGGGTGCCAACCCGAAGGTAGAACCGGAGTGATCCGTTTCACATGTAGCGGGCACATACATTCGGCCCCGGATCGGTGTACGGGGAGCCCACACGCGCCGCGCGGCCGCACGAGCTCCGCTCCTCCCCCTTGACCTCAATATTTATTGAGGTAGAAGAGTGGCCTCCGGGCGCCGCGCCGGCGCCCGCCCGGACCGGGGTCCGGGCCGCCGTAGCGAACGGGAGAAGAACCATGGCCGAGACGATCCTGGTCACCGGGGCCACGGGCAACACCGGCCGCCACGTGGTGGCGGGGCTGCTCGCGGAGGGGGTCGCCGTGCGGGCGCTCGTGCGGGATCCGGGGAGGGCGCGGCTGCCCGAGGGCGTCGAGGTCGTCGGGGGAGACATCACCGACCCCGGAGCCGTGTCCGCCGCCGCCGAGGGCGCGACAGGGGCGTACCTGCTCTGGCCGGGGTACGGCACCGAGGGGATCGAGGAGACGGTGGCGGCCCTGACCGGGCACGTGCGCCGGGTCGTCTACTTCTCGGCGGTCGCGGCCGGGGAGGACGCCGACAGCGTGTGGGGGAGGGTGGAGGCCGCAGTGCGCGCCTCCGGGCGGGAGTGGACCTTCCTGCGCGTCACGGGCATGGCCGCCAACACCCTGGTCTGGGCCGAGCAGGTCCGCGCCGGAGCGGTCCGCGCCCCCCACGGCCTGGCCTCGCGCTCGCTGGTCCACGAGCGCGACGTCGCGGCGGTCGCCGTGCGGGCCCTGCTGGACGAGGGGCACGCGGGCAGGGCCTACACGGTGACCGGACCCGAGTCGCTGACCCAGGCCGAGCAGGTGCGGATCCTCGGGGAGGAGACGGGACAGCCGGTGCGCTGGGAGGAGCAGCCCGAGGAGGAGGCCCGCGCCGAGATCGCCGAGAGCATGGGCGCCGACTTCGCCACCGCCGGGCTCGCCTACTGGGCCTCCCTCGTCGACACCCCCGAGCCGGTCTCGGGGGACGTCGAGGCGGTCACCGGCCGGCCCGCGCTGACCTTCCGCGCGTGGGCGCGCGAACGTGCCGCGCACTTCACCGCGGGCGCGTCGGTCTGACCCCGGGCCCCGTGCCCGGCACGCGTCGCGCCGGGCGGCCCGGTGGCGGGCGCCGGGTCCGACCGCCGCAGGGACCGGGAACGCCCCGGCACGGGGCGGCGGCACTCCTCAGCAGGAGCCCTTGTCCTCCCACACGCCCCACTGGTCGCCGCTCGGCGGGTAGCCCTGGATCCACCAGCGCGCCTCGTACTCACGGCCATCGTGCTGGACGCGGTCACCGGTGTCGTACACGGTGCCCCCGTTCCACTGCGGGGCGTCGCAGGAGCCGCCGCCGTCCCCGCGTCCGCGGTCGTCGTCATCGCCCCGGCCGCCCCAGCCGTCCTGGTCGCCCCGGCCGTCCTGTTCCCCCTCGTCGACGCGGGGGTCGTCCTCGTCGGAGGGGGAGGCCTCCTCCTCGGACTCCTCCTCTTCCTCCTCCGGCTCGGGGCCGAGGGAGACGGTGAGGGAGACGGCGGCCTCCTCCGGCAGGATCGTGCCGGGTTCGGGGGCCTGCCCGCTGACCTCGCCGACGGGCGCGGTGTCGTGGTGCTCCTCGGTGACCTGTACGACCAGGCCGAGCCCGGCCAGGGCGGTCGCGGCCTCCTCCTGGCCCATGCCGATCAGCGTGGGGACGATGACGCCCTCGCTCACGCTGAGCACGACCGGCTCCTCGCGGTCGCCCTCCTCGCCCGCCGCGGGCTCGGTGGACAGGACGGTGCCCGGGGGCTGGTCGGGGGAGTGCTCCTGGACGATCTCGATACCGGTGAACCCGGCCTGGCGCAGGGTCTCGCGCGCCTCGTTCTCGGTGCCGCCGACCACGTCGGGAACCCCGGAGTACCGCGGCCCGGTGGAGACGTGCAGCAGGACCTCGGCTCCCCGCGCCACGTCGCTGCCGGGCGCGGGCGTGCTGTCGGCGACCGCTCCGGCTCCGACGGTGTCGCTGTAGGCGTCCTCGAAGCGCACGGCCAGGTCCATGCCGAGCCCGGCCAGCCGCTCCTCGGCCTGCTCGCTGGAGGCGCCCACGAGGTCGGGCAGCGCGACGCGGTCGTCCGGGACCAGCGCCCACCCGGCCGCGAACAGGACCAGGACCAGGACGCCCGCGGTGACCAGCACGGGGACGCGCCGCCACGGCGGGACCGGTGCGGCGCGCTCCTCCCCTCGCTCCGGCGGGGCGTCGGTGATCACCGGGATGGGCCGGGTGTCGACGTCGGCGGGGTTCACCGGGGCCCCGGACAGCGACCGCAGCACCTGTTCGACCACGGTGAGGTACTGGCCCGCGTCGCGCGGGCGGTAGCGCGGGTTGGGGTCGGTGGCGTTGGCGACCAGCATGTCCAGGTCGGACGGCAGGCCGGGGATGACGGCCGAGGGCCGCAGCGGCCGGGCCTCCGGGTCCGCGGGCACCCCGGTCAACAGCGTGTACAGGAGCCGCCCGACGGCGTGCACGTCGGTACGGGTCTCGGGACCGGCGTCCTCCTCGGCGTCGAAGAGCAGGGGGAAACCGGTGACCCGCACCCCTCCCTCACCGTCCACCACGACCGTGTGGGGGTCGAGCGCGCCGTGCACGACGCCCGCGCCGTGGGCGGCGTCGAGCGCGGTGAGCGTCCCGGCCACGATGGCCAGCGCCGCCTGCACCGGGTAGCGCAGCCCCCCGCCGCCCTCGCCCAGCGCCTCCGCGAGGGTGTGCCCCGACAGGTACTCGCCGACCGCGTACACGTGCTCGCCGTCGCGGCCGTGGCCGAGGACCCGGGCGATCCCCGGGTGGGACAGGCCCTCCAGGGTCTGGGCGCGGTCCAGGAACGCGTGCACGGCACCGTGGTCGCCCACCAGCCAGGGGTGCAGCACGGTGACCGTGACGGTCTGGTCGCCGCCGAGGTCGTGTGCGACGTGGACGGTTCCCGAGGCGCCGCTGCGCAGCCGCTTTCCGAGGATGTAGCGCTCGTGCAGCGTGATGCCGAAGAGGGGATCGGGAGTGGGGGTCTCCATGGCACGGATTCTATTCCCCCGCACCCTTCCGAATCCCACGTTCCCGGGTCATATGCGGACATGCGCCGAACAGTAGGGTCGACTCGCAGCATCCCTGGTACCGAAACGTTGTGAGGCCCCTGTGCACCTCCCCTCCCCCGGAACCCGCGAGGACCGCGCGGCGGGCGTCCTGCTCGGCGCCGCGTGCGGCGACGCCCTGGGCGTTCCCTACGAGTTCGGTCCGCCGCTCTCGGAGGACCGGGTCCCGGAGATGGTCGGCGGCGGCCTGGGTCCCTACGCCCCGGGCGAGTACTCCGACGACACCCAGATGGCCGTGTGCATCGCCGAGGCCCTGCGCGAGCACGGGGACCCGCTGTCGGCGGAGGCGCTGCGGCACACCGCGGACGCCTTCCTGCGCTGGAGGAACGAGGGCGCCACCGACATCGGCAACCAGACGGCGTGGGTGATGGGCCGCGCCGGGCACGCCTACCGGCGTCCGGAGGTGGCCGAGGTGATGGAGCGGGTCGCGGCGGAGCGCTTCGCCGAGGGGGTGCCGAGCGCGGGCAACGGGTCGCTCATGCGCACGGGGCCGCTGGCCCTGGCCTACCCGGACGACCCGGAGGGCCTGGCCGCGGCGGCCGACCGCTACAGCCGCCTCACCCACGGCGACCCGCTGGCCTCCGAGGCCTGCGTGCTGTGGTGCGAGGGGATCCGGCACGCGGTCGCGCACGGCGACCTGGCGGGCGTGCGCGCGGGCCTGGAGCTGCTGCCGCCCGAGCGGCGCGCAGCGTGGGCGGCGCGGCTGGACGAGGCCGAGGAGCGCCCGCCGCGGGCCTTCAGCCCCAACGGGTTCGTGGTCACCGCCCTCCAGGCGGCGTGGTCGGCCGTGGTGCGCGAGCCGGACGGGTTCGCCCCGGCGCTGCGGGCCGCCGTGCGCGCGGGCGACGACACCGACACCGTGGCCGCGATCGCCGGGGCGCTGCTCGGCGCCCGGTGGGGCGCGGGCGCGATCCCGGGGGAGTACCTGGAGGCGGTGCACGGGTGGCCCGGCTACCGGGCCGGGGACCTGGCCGAACTGGCGCTGCGGATCGCCGGGCGCCACTGAGGCGGCGGTTAGCCTGGCGGTGTCCCCTCGTCGGAGGACCCCCTCCGAACGACCTTCACGACGACATCGAGGTGTGCCATGTCCGATGGGCTGAACTGGGTACGTGCGGACGAGCACCCGGAGCTGCTGGCCGACCCGGTCCTGGCCGCGGTGCGCGGCCGTGAGGACGCACGGGTGGCGCCGATCGACCCGGAGCTCGCGGACACGGCGCAGTTCTGCGAACGGTACGGGATGCCCCTGGCGACCAGCGCGAACTGCGTGGTGGTCGCGGCCAGGCGCGGCGGCGAGGTGTCCTACGCGGCGTGCATGGTGCTGGCCACCCAGCGCGCCGACGTCAACGGGGTCGTCCGCCGCCGCCTCGGCGCCCGCAAGATCTCGTTCGCGCCGATGGACGAGGCCACCGGGCTGACCGGGATGGAGTACGGCGGCATCACGCCGCTCGGCCTGCCGCAGGGGTGGCCGGTCCTGGTGGACGAGGCGGTCGCCGCCGAGGCCGAGGTCGTGGTGGGCAGCGGGGTGCGCCGCTCCAAGCTGCTGGTGCCGGGCAAGCTGCTCGCGGACCTGCCGGGCGCCGAGGTCCTGGCGCTGACCAGGTAGGGGGAGCGGACACGCGGCCGGGCGGGGCGCCCGGCCGCGTGTCGACACGTCCACATGCGGATTCATCGCCGTGCGGGTACGAATGTCGACAAATCGATGTGTGGTTTCGGCGTGCTCCGCCCCGGTTTGCGGCTGGTTCCGAGCTGGTACCGGGGGGTGTGCGTCCGGTGCCGCTCCCGGCGCCGGGAGCGCCGGTCAGGGGGCGGCGCCGACCTCCGCCACCCAGGCGGTCTCCACCAGCACGGTGTAGTTGTTCACCCTCGGCAGCCCCTCCTCCCCGGGCGACTCCACGGCGACCGTCTCGTGGTAGAGCGGCGTGCCCGTGTCGGCGTCGAACATGATCCTGCGCTCCAGGACGATGCCGTCCCCGGCGTCCTCCTCGACCAGGAACAGCTCGCCCTCGCGCCCTTCGCGGTCCCTGGCCGTGCCCGCGTACCGCACGTCCTCCTGCCCGGCGAGCGCGCGCAGCGCGGCGGCCTGCACGTCGGGGCCGACCGGGGCCTCCTCGTACAGCAACTGGAGGGCGTACACGAGCCCGACCGCGGGGGAGGGGTCCCGCGTGGCCCCGGAGGCCCGGCCGCCGACCGCCAGGAGCTGCTCGGCGAGCTGGTCCGGGTCCGCGGAGAGGCTGTCGGGCTCCAAGGTGAAGAACATGCCGTTCCCGCCCTCGCCGCCGCCCCACTCGAACTCCTCGGGCCCGCTCTCGAAGAGCCACCGGAGCGGGGCGGGGTCACCGCCCCCGTGCTCGGGGAGGCTCGGGGTGGAGACGCTGCGCCCGGACCGGTGCGGGGTGCGCCAGACCTGCTCGTCCGTCGGCAGGACGCCCCAGCCCGCCTCGCCGGTGTCGGCGTCCTGGGAGTAGGTGAGAGTCCACTCCGCGGTGTGCACGTAGGCGACTTCTCCCCCGGCGGGCGGCGGGGGCTGCTCCTCGGCGGCCTCCGCCAGGGCGAGGAGGTGCTCGCGGCCCGCGGGCGCGTCGGCGGCCAGGGGGACCTCCAGCGGCGCGGGGGGCGGACCGGCGTACGCGGGCTGGACGGAGTTCCAGCCCAGGGTTCCGAGCACTGCCACGGCGGTGAACGCGGCGGCGGCGCCCAGCGCCAGGCGCGGGGCGGTGCGCCGGGGGGTCAGGCCGCGGCCCCGGAGGCGGTCGCCCGAGGCGATCGCCTCGATCCTGGCGAGGTCGCGGGCCGCGGGGTCGGGGCGGACGGAGGCCGCGGGGTCGTGCGCGGCGAGCATCCCGCGCACGGCTTCGGTGTCGCCGCGCGAGCCGCGGCTGGCGGGGTTACTGTTCACTTCTCCTCCACGGGAACTCGGACGTGCGTGGGGCCCGGCGTAGCCGGACGCGGTGGGGGCTGGTCCCGGCCGGCCGGGGGCGAGGAGTCCAGGAAGCGCTCGATCCGGCGGCGGGCCCGGTGCAGGCGCACGCGCACGGTGGCGGTGGTGCAGCCCAGGACCCGGGCCGCCTCGGCCGGTTCCAGGCCCTCCCAGGCCAGGAGCATCACCAGTTCGCGGTCGGTGGCGCTGAGCCGGTCCAGGGCGCGCAGCGCGGCGTCCCGCTCCTCCACCTGGCGGACGGTGTCGGCCGTGCCGGGGGCGTCTGCGGCGACCCCGGCGCCGAGCACCTCGCCTCGGCGGCGCTCGCCGCGCAGCCGGGTCCGGATGACGTTGCGCGCCACCCCGTAGAGCCAGGGCAGGGGCTGGTCCTTGGGCAGGCGGTCGTACCTGCGCCAGGCGACGCCGAAGGTCTCGGCGGCGACGTCGTCCGCGAGGTCCGGGCCCAGGCGGCGCACGGCGTATCGGTACACGTCGCCGTGGTAGCGCTCGAAGAACCGGGTGAACTCGCTCTTCGCGGGTTCCTCCGTGTCCGTGTCCTCACTGCTCATCGACTTCCTTCCGTGCGGTCTCACCCCCTTCTGTCCGGCGGGGCCTCCGTATTACAGCGTCGGACCGGGGTTTGCGCGCGCGGGCGCACGGGTTCTCCCGCCGGTGAGCCGGGGGCCTGACCCAGCCCTTCGCGCGGGCCTGTGGAAAACGGGAAAAAGGGCAGGTGGGAGGCGGCGCAGCTCTACCGGGGCTATTTACTGACCGATCGGTCTGTAATACTGTTCGTCAGAGAGCACAGCCCGAGGAGAGGACCGTCCGGTGCCCGAAACACTCCAGAGCTACGCGCGGGGAGCATGGTTCACCCCCGCGGACGAGGGCGCGCCCCTGGCCGACGCGAACACCGGGGAGACCGTCGCACGGATCTCGTCCGACGGCCCCGACGTCGCGGGGATGGTCGACCACGCGCGGACCGTCGGCGGCCCCGCGCTGCGAGCGCTCACCTTCCACCAGCGCGCGAACATCCTCAAGGAGGTCGCCAAGCACCTGACGGGGTACAAGGAGGAGTTCTACGCCCTCTCCCACCGGACCGGCGCGACCGCACGGGACACCGCCGTGGACGTGGACGGCGGTTTCGGCACGCTCTTCAGCTTCTCCAGCAAGGGCCGCCGCGAGCTGCCCAACTCCACCGTCATCCTGGACGGGCCCCTGGAGCCGCTCGGCAGGCAGGGCACGTTCGTGGGCCAGCACGTGTACACGTCCCGACCGGGCGTGGCCGTGCAGATCAACGCCTTCAACTTCCCGGTGTGGGGCATGCTGGAGAAGTTCGCCCCCGCCTTCCTCGCGGGGATGCCCAGCATCGTCAAGCCCGCCGGGCAGACCGCCTACCTCACCGTCGCGGTCGTGCGGCGCATGGTCGAGTCGGGCCTGCTGCCCGAGGGCTCCCTCCAGCTCCTCGTCGGCAGCCACCGGGGACTGCTCGACGCCCTGGGTCCGCAGGACGTCGTGGGCTTCACGGGGTCCGCCGCCACCGGCGCCATCCTGCGCAACCACCCCAACGTGGTCAGCGGAGGCGTGCAGCTCAACGTCGAGGCCGACTCCCTCAACTGCTCGATCCTCGGCCCGGACGTGACCGAGGAGGACCCCGAGTTCGACCTGTACGTCAAGCAGGTCGTCACCGAGATGACCGTCAAGGCCGGGCAGAAGTGCACCGCCATCCGCCGCGTCATCGTGCCCGCGTCGATGGCGGAGGCCGTCACCGGGGCCCTGACCGAACGCCTGGCCAGGGTGGTGGTCGGCGCGGCCGACCACCCGGACACGCGGATGGGCGCCCTGGTCTCGCTCGACCAGCGCGAGGAGGTCCGCAAGGCGGTCAAGGCCCTGCGCGCCACCAGCGAGCTCGTCTACGGCGACCCGGAGAGTGTGGAGGTCGCCGGGGCCGACGACGAGTCGGGCGCGTTCATGTCCCCGATCCTGCTGCGCGCCGAGCCCGGCGCCCGGGAGCCGCACGAGGTGGAGGCCTTCGGCCCCGTCAGCACCGTGATCACCTACGACGGCGTCGCCGAGGCCGTGGAGCTGGCCGCCCGGGGCAGCGGCAGCCTGGTGGGGTCGCTCGTCACCCGCGACCCGGACGTGGCGCGCGAGGTCGTCCTGGGGCTGGCGCCCTGGCACGGGCGCATCCTGGTGCTCAACCGCGACGACGCCAAGGAGTCCACCGGCCACGGCTCCCCGCTGCCCGTGCTGGTGCACGGCGGACCCGGCCGCGCGGGCGGCGGCGAGGAGATGGGCGGCGTGCGCGGCGTCAAGCACCACATGCAGCGCACCGCCGTGCAGGCCCCGCCGGACATGGTCACCGCGATCACCGGCCACTGGACCACCGGCTCCGAGCGGACCGTGGGCGACGTGCACCCGTTCCGCAAGGACCTGTCCCAGCTGCGGATCGGCGACACGATCCGGTCGGCGGAGCGCACCGTCACCCGGGCCGACATCGACCACTTCGCCGAGTTCACCGGCGACACGTTCTACGCGCACACCGACGAGGAGGCCGCCGCCGCCAACCCGCTGTTCGGCGGGATCGTGGCGCACGGCTACCTGGTGGTGTCACTGGCGGCGGGCCTGTTCGTGGACCCGGCCCCGGGCCCGGTGCTCGCCAACTTCGGCGTGGACAACCTGCGCTTCCTCACCCCGGTGAAGGAGGACGCCACCATCCGGGTGACGCTGACCGCCAAGCAGATCACCCCGCGCACGAACGCCGACTACGGCGAGGTGCGCTGGGACGCCCTGGTCACCGACCAGGACGGCGAGGCCGTGGCCACCTACGACGTGCTCACGCTGGTCGCCAAGGGCGGGGAGGGGTAGGCGCGTCTGCGCTCCCGCGCGCGGACGCGTCCGTGCGCGGGTGTGCCGGTGAGTGGACAGGTCGCCGAACAGGTATGTCGTCAAACGGACACGTCGTCAGGTGGCGCAGCAGTGAGCGGGCACGGCGGCGAACGGACATGTCGACCTCACCGACAGGCGGTGCCCCCGGCGGTGGCGTGGCCGGGGGCGCCGTCGTGTGTGCCGGGGCTCCCGGCGGGCGCCGCGGTGCGCGCGGGGAAGCCGCGCGCACTCCTCCGGCGGGCGGCCCGTGAACCGGTCGGAGGAGTGCGCGGCCCCGGAGGCGGCCGTTCACTCCCCGGCGGACGGCTCCCCGTCCAGCAGCGCCGACGGGCCGGGCGGCCCGAGCCGCGCGCCCTCGCGCGCAGTCCAGTAGCGGCGCAGCACGTCCAGCACCACCGAGACCCGCAGGCCCGTGATGCCCGAGAGGCGCCCCAGGTCCGCGGAGAGGAAGTCGGCCAGCTCGGCCTCGTCGCGGAACACCGCGTGGTGGATGACGGACGAGGTCCCGGCCACGACCGAGACGTAGCGCGCCGAGGGGTGCGCCCCCAGCGCGTCGGCGACTCCGCCGATCTCGCGGGGGCTGACCTCCAGGGCCAGCACCGCCTCCACGCCCATGCCCAGCAGGGCGGGTTCCACCTCCACCCGGGGGCGCACCATGCGGCGCTCCAGCACGGACTGGACGAGGCGGTAGGCCGTGGACTGGCTGACCCCGAGCGCGCGGGCGACCTCCCCCGAACCGGCGCGCGCGTCGCGGTGCAGCATCCGCACCACGAGCGCCTCCTGCGCGCTCAACGGGCCACGGGGCTCCTCCGCGGCCCCGTCCTCCCCCGTGTCGGTGTAGGGGTCCAGTGCCCGGGACCGCACGGGGTCGAGCCGGTCCAGCCGCCAGGAGTCGGCCCGGCTCACCGCCCGCAGGACCAGATCGGACCGTGTGGCCGCCACGCCCTCCACCGAGGGGATCCCGTCGGCGAGCAGGTCCGCCGCCCGGTCGCGGCGGAAGGGGTGGACGACGCAGTAGACGTCGGATCCGCCGCTGGTCACGGCCGTGAACTGCGTCTCGGGCCGCTCCGCCAGGCGGCGGGCCACCCGCCGCGAGTGGCCGGGGGCGGTGGTGATCCACACGTGGTGCGGGTGGGCGTCGGAGAGCAGCGGCCAGTCCACCTGGCCGACCACGCGCACGGACCGCTCGGACTGGAGGCGCTGGAGCCGCCGCCCCACGGTGCTCGCCGAACTCCCCACCGCCTCGGCCAGGGCGCTGACCGGCGCCCGGGGCGCCAGCTGGAGGGCTGCGACCAGGTCCATGTCGAGTTCGTCCAGCACCGCTTCCGCCTTCACCAAGACCGCTGTCACCAAATATGCCGCATGAGATGAATGATTCCACCACTTTATCGCTGGTGGTTGACATATCCATCCACCACACATGCAATGTACTGGTCAACGCAGCGAGGGAGGGGCGCCAGCCCGCCCGGACGTCAGGGGAGCACGGGTGACCACGACCGATTCCACACGCCCCAGGCTGCCGATGCGGCTGCTCCTGGGCTCCCTCCAGGTGGTCGAGCGGGTGGGCAACAAGCTGCCCCACCCGTTCTGGCTGTTCACGATCATGGCCGGGATCGTCATCGCGCTCAGCGCCCTGCTCAACGCGCTGGGCGTCTCCGCGGTCTCACCGGTGGACGGCGAGCGCATCGCGGTCCGCAGCCTGCTCTCGCCCGAGGGCGTGCAGACCATCGTCGGCGACGCGATCGACAACTTCGCGACCTTCCCGCCGCTGGCGATCATCATCGTGGTCATGCTCGGGGTCTCGGTCGCCGAACGCAGCGGCCTGCTCAACGCGATGCTGCGCGGCAGCGTCACCAGGGTCCCGGCCCGGTGGCTGACCTTCGCCGTGGCGCTGACCGGCATCACCGGCAGCGTCGCCTCCGACGCCGCCTACGTCGTGCTCATCCCGCTGGGCGCCCTGCTCTTCAAGGCCGCGGGCCGCAGCCCCGTCCTCGGCCTGGTCGTGGCCTTCGCCTCCGTCTCCGCCGGATACAACGCGTCCCTGCTCATCACGCCCACCGACGCGCTCCTGGCCGCCCTGAGCACCGAGGCCGCCTCGATCATCGACCCCGGCTACACGGTCACGGCGCTGGACAACTACTTCTTCAGCGTCGTCTCCGCCGTCGTGCTCGCCGCCCTGATCACCCTCGTCACCGAGTTCCTGTTGAGCAGGCGCTCCGAGGGCCTGACCGAGGACGGCGACGGCGAGGGGGACCGGGAGGCGCGGGAGCTGGGCTCCATGACCCTCACCGACGCCGAGCGCCGGGGGCTGCGCAACGCCGGGCTGACCGTGCTGGCGGCCGTGGCGGTCCTCGCGGCGGCGCTCGCGCCCCCGGCCTCGCCCCTGCGCGGGGAGGACGGAACGGTCCTCGGCTCGCCGATCATCACCGGGGTCGCCTACGTGCTGGGCGTCCTGTTCCTGCTCGCCGGAGTCGTGTACGGGCGCGCCACGGGCACCGTGGCCTCGGCGCGGGACGTCCCCGAGGCGATGACCGCGGGAGTGCGGGACCTGGCGCCGGTGGTCGTGCTGTTCTTCGCGGCCTCGCAGTTCCTCGCCTACTTCCGCTGGACCGGGATCGGTGAGGTCGTGGCCATCCGCGGCGCCGCGCTGCTGGACTCGGCGGGGGTGCACCCCCTGGTGCTCTTCCTCGGCATGATCGTGTTCTCCACGGTGCTGAACCTGCTCATCACCAGCGGTTCGGCGCAGTGGGCCCTCATCGCGCCGGTCTTCGTGCCCATGTTCATGCTCCTGGACGTGCCGCCCGAGACGACCCAGGCCGTCTACCGCATCGCCGACTCCAGCACCAACGTCATCAGCCCGATGAGCCCGTACTTCGTCATGGCGCTGGGCTTCCTCCAGCGCTACCGACGGGACGCGGGCATCGGCACGCTGATCTCCCTGACGCTGCCGCTGTGCCTCACCGTCCTGGTCGGCTGGACCCTGCTGTTCCTGGGCTGGTGGACGCTCGGCATCCCGCTGGGACCGGGTGTCCCGGTGCGCTGACCGCCTCCCTCCCGCCCCGGGCGGGTCCCCCGCCCACCGCAACGAAGAGAGTGACAGATGAGCCAGACGGTGACCGCGAGACTGGCGGACGCGGCCGAGCGCGCCCTGCCCGGCATGATCGACGACCTGCGCGCCCTCGTGGAGCTGGAGACCCCCAGCGGCGACAGGGACCTGCTGTCCGCCGGGCTGGACGGCATCGAGGGGTGGCTGGCCCGGCGGCTGGGCGCGCCCGAGACCCGGGTCCGCTACGACGGCGGCTCCTTCGGCGACGTGCTGGAGGTGTCCTACCCCGGCACCGGGGCGGGGACCGTGCTCTTCGTCAGCCACTACGACACCGTCTGGCCCGCCGGGACCCTGGCCGAGTGGCCGGTGACGGTCGAGGGCGACCGGTTCAGCGGCCCCGGCTGCTTCGACATGAAGGCCGGGATCGTGCAGAGCGCCTGGGCTCTGCGGCTCCTGCGCGAACTGGACCTGCCCCGGCCCACCGTGCGGATGCTGCTCACCGGGGACGAGGAGATCGGCAGCCCCGCGTCGCGCCCGCACATCGAGCGGGCCAGCGAGGGCGTGGACCTGACCCTGGTCCTCGAACCCAGCCGGGAGGGCATGCCCAAGACCCGGCGCAAGGGCATGGGGATCTTCGACGTGGACGTGCGCGGCGTGGAGTCCCACGCGGGCCTGGACCCCGCCGCCGGGGCGAGCGCCGTGCACGCCCTGGCCCAGGTCGTGCCCGCGCTCACCGCCCTGTCCGCGCCGGAGGCGGGCACCACGGTGAACGTGGGCCTGGTCTCCGGGGGGACCGGGTACAACGTCGTCGCCGGGCACGCCCGCTGCGGGGTGGACGTGCGGGTGCAGGACCCCGCCGAGATGGCCCGCGTGGACGCCGGGCTGGCCGCGCTCGCCGCCGCCGACCCGCGCGTGACGGTCCGGGTCACCGGCGGGTGGAACCGCCCTCCGATGAACCCCAACCCGCCCTCGGAGAAGGCGTTCGGCCTGCTGCGCGAGGTGGCCGGGGAACTGGGCGCCTCCCTGGAGGAGGTGTCGGTGGGCGGGGCCAGCGACGCCAACTTCGTCTCCGCGCTGGGCCGCCCGGTGCTCGACGGGCTGGGCGCGGTGGGCGCCGGACCGCATTCGCGCGACGAGCACGTCCTGGTCGGCGGGACGCCGCGCCAGGTCGCCCTGGTGGCGGGCCTGATGGAGCGGATCGCGGGGAGGTAGGGCGGCGACGCCCGCTCCCGCCCGGGACGACGTGTGGACGAGTCGCCATGGGGATGAGTCTCCATGGCGACGAGTCGACACGGGGCGGTCCGGCAAGCGCGGGAACGACCGCTCCGGCGGCGGCCGGACCGGCACGCGGAAGGGCGCCCCGGGACACCGGGTCCCGGGGCGCCCGCTCCGTCCAGGCCTACAGGCGGGCGATGGCCGCGGCCGGGTTCTCCATGGCGTCGGCGACCACGCGCATGAAGCCCGCGGCGGCCCCGCCGTCGCACACGCGGTGGTCGAAGGCGAACGACAGCTGCGTGATCTTGCGGACGGTCAGCTCGCCGTCCACCACCCACGGGCGGTCCATGATCCGGCCCAGGCCCAGGATCGCCACCTGCGGGTGGTTGATGATGGCGGCGCTGCCGTCCACACGCAGCGACCCGTAGTTGTTGAGGGTGAAGGTGCCGCCGGTCATCTCGGCCCGGGAGGCCCGGCCCTCCCGGGCGGCGTCGGTGAGCCGCCGGATCTCGCCGTCCAGTTCGGCCGTGGTGAGCCGGTGCGCGCCCAGCACGGCCGGGGCGACCAGGCCCCGGTCGGTCTGCACCGCCAGACCCAGGTTGATCCCGTCGTACTGGACCAGCTCACCGCGTTCGGCGTCCACCCTGCCGTTGAGCTCGGGGTGGGCGCGCAGGCCCGCGACCACGAACCGCGCCACGTAGGACATCAGGCCGGGCCCGGAGGGGTCGGACCGGCGCAGGCGCACCAGCTCGGTCGCGTCCACGTCCACCCAGACGGTCGCCTCGGGGATCTCGCTGCGGCTGCGGGACAGCGACGCCGCCACGCTGCGGCGGAACCCGCTCATGGCCACGCGCCGGGACTCGGCCAGTCCCGTGCGGGCGTCCACGCCACCGGTCGCGACGGGCTCCGGCCCGGCGGCGGGAGCGGCGGAGTCGGCGGCGGGGGCCCGCGCGGCCTCGATCGCCTCACGTACGTCACGTCGGGTGATGAGTCCGCCCGGGCCGCTTCCGGGAACCTCGGAGATCCGCAGCCCCGCCTCGCGGGCCATCTGCCTCACCAGGGGCGAGGTGACCAGCGGCGGACGCGCGGCCGGGGCGGCGGAGGCCCGCGCTGCGGAAACCGGTGTGGCGGCCGGTGCGGCGGGCTGCGCCGGGTGCGCGGGCGGACGCTCACGCGGGCGCCGACGGCGCCCGGGGGCCGCCGCCTCCGGCGTCCCGTAGCCGATCAGCACGTTGCCCGAACCCGTTCCGGCGCGCTCCTCCTCGCGGTAGCGCTCCCCCTCAGCCGACGCCTTCGCGGCGGCCCCGGAACCGGACGCGGCCCCGGCCTCGGCCCCGGAACCGGAACCGTCGGTCACGCTGATCAGGGGGTGCCCGACCTCCATGACCCGGCCCTCCTCGCCGTGCAGCTCGCTGACGGTGCCCGCGAAGGGGGAGGGGACCTCCACGATCGACTTGGCGGTCTCCACCTCCACGATCGGCTGGTCCACGGCCACGGTGTCGCCGACGGCCACGAGCCAGCGCACCACCTCGGCCTCGGTGAGCCCCTCGCCCAGGTCGGGGAGGTCGAAGGTCTGCGTCGTCACTGGTCCTCCCACTGAAGGTCGTCGACGGCGTCCAGGATCCGGTCCACGCCCGGGAGCTGGAAGCGCTCCAGCTTCGGCGGCGGGAAGGGGATGTCGAAGCCGGTGACGCGGCGCACCGGCGCGGCCAGGGAGTGGAAGCAGCGCTCGGTCACCCGCGCGACGATCTCCGAGGCGACGCTGGCGTACCCGCTGGCCTCGGCGACCACGACGGCGCGCCCGGTGGAGCGGACCGCCTCGCACACGGTGGCGTCGTCGAAGGGGACGAGGGAGCGCACGTCCACCACCTGGAGGCTGCGGCCCTCCTGGGCTGCGGCCTCGGCCGCCTCCAGCGCGGTGGGCACCGAGGGGCCGTAGGCGATGAGGGTGGCGTCGGTGCCGGGGCGGCGCACCACGGCGCGACCGATGGGCGGCTCGGGCGCGGACAGGTCGACCTCGTCCTTGCCCCAGTAGAGCTTCTTGGGCTCCATGAACACGACCGGGTCGTCGGAGGCGATCGCCCCGCGCAGCAGGAAGTAGGCGTCGGCGGGCGTGGACGGGGTGACCACGGTCAGGCCGGGCGTGTGGGCGTAGTAGGCCTCGGAGGAGTCGCAGTGGTGCTCGACGCCGCCGATCCCGCCCGCGTAGGGGACGCGGATGACCATGGGCAGCCCGACCCGGCCGCGGGTGCGGTTGCGCGTCTTGGCCACGTGGCTGACGATCTGCTCGAAGGCCGGGTAGGCGAACGCGTCGAACTGCATCTCCACCACGGGGCGCATGCCGTTCATCGCCATGCCGACGGCCATGCCCACGATCCCGGACTCGGCGAGCGGGGTGTCGAAGCAGCGGTCCTCGCCGAACTCGGCGGTGAGGCCGTCGGTGATGCGGAAGACGCCGCCGAGGGGGCCGACGTCCTCGCCGAAGACGTACACCGCCGGGTCCTCGGCCATGGCGTCGCGCAGGGCCCGGTTGAGGGCCTGGGCCATGGAGAGCTTGGTGGGATCGGTCGCCATGTCAGTTGCCCTCTCTGCTCAGTTCGTCGGCCAGGAAGGCGGCCTGCTCGTCCAGCTGCGGCGTGGGGGTCGCGAACACGTGCGCGAACAGTTCGGCGGGCTCGGGGTCGGTGTCCCTGGTGACGCCCTCGCGCATGGCGGCGGCCACGGCCTCCGCGTCCTCGGCGATGCGCGCCTTGCGGGCCTTGGTGAGGACGCGCTTCCTGGTGAGGTAGGCCTCCATGCGCAGCAGGGGGTCGCGGGCCTCCCAGGGGTCGACCTCCTCCTGGGTGCGGTACCGGGTGGCGTCGTCGGCGTTGGTGTGCGCCTGCATGCGGTAGGTGTGCGCCTCCACGAGCTGGGGGCCCTCGCCCGCCCGCGCGGCGGCCACGGCCCGGTCCAGCACGGCGAGCACCGCGGGGGTGTCGTTGCCGTCCACCCGTTCCGCGTTCACCCCGTAGCCGACGCCCTTGTGGGCGAGCGAGGGGGCGGCGGTCTGGCGGGCCAGGGGGACGGAGATGGCGTACTCGTTGTTCTGCACGAAGAAGACCACCGGGGCCCGGAACACCGCCGCGAAGTTCAGCGCCTCGTGGAAGTCGCCCTCGCTGGTGGCGCCGTCGCCGCACATCGCCATAACCACGGTGTCCTCACCGCGCAGGCGGGCGGCGTGCGCGACGCCCACCGCGTGCAGGAGCTGGGTGGCCAGCGGCGTGGCCTGCGGGGCCACGCGGTGCGCGTAGGGGTCGTAGCCCGAGTGCCAGTCGCCCTTGAGCAGGGTGAGCACCTGCACCGGGTCCACCCCGCGCGCGACCACGGCGGCGGTGTCGCGGTAGGTCGGGAAGAGCCAGTCGCCCTCCGCCAGGGCCAGGGCCGCGCCCGTCTGGCAGGCCTCCTGCCCGTGCGAGGAGGGGTACACGGCCAGGCGGCCCTGCCGCACGAGGGCGCTGGCCTGGTCGTTGACGCGGCGGCCGATCACCAGGGAGGTGTACGCGGCGAGCAGCCGCTCCCGGTCCGGGAACGGCAGGGCGGCCCCGTCCACCGGGCTTCCGGTCTCGTCGAGCAGCCGGACCGGCTGCTCGGAGGGGAGAAGGTCCCGGTCATCAGCCATGGCGCCAGCCTCCTGTGTCAGAAAGATGTGTTCAGACACATGGTGCTGTTCATTGCCATCTGTTCGCCACAACCGCGCAAAACTCAAGAAAACGTCGAGGATTTCACGCAGAATACTGGCCAAACGACCAACCGTGTGACCCAGAACACCCCCCGGCGTGGACAAGTGGCCCGCGCCACCGCGCCGCGTCCGCGCGCGGGCGCGAAGCGGCGCCGGGGTGGTTAGCCTGGGGCGGTACCGAGCCGCTGCGCACACCACACCACCGGGAAAGAGGGGGCCTCGTGAGCGACGAGCGCGAGAACCTGGACTACGGGCTCTTCGGCACCGCGATCCGCGACCTGGCCCACGCGATCGCCGACGACGGGTTCGAACCCGACATGATCCTCTCCATCGCGCGCGGCGGCCTCTTCGTGGCGGGCGGTCTGGGATACGCGCTGGACGTGAAGAACCTGCACGTGATGAACGTGGAGTTCTACACCGGGGTCGGCACCACCCTCGACATGCCCGTCATGCTCCCCCCGGTGCCCAACGCGGTCGACCTCAGCAGCAAGAGGGTCCTGGTCGCCGACGACGTCGCGGACACCGGCAGAACGCTCAGGCTCGTCCACGACTTCTGCGCCGAGCACGTCGCCGAGGTCCGCAGCGCGGTCATCTACGAGAAGCCGCGGTCCCTGGTCAAGTGCGAGTACGTGTGGCGGCACACCGACCGGTGGATCAACTTCCCCTGGTCGGTGGAGCCCCCGGTGGTCAGCCGCCCGGACCAGGTCCGCGACGCCTGACCGCACCCGGCCGCCCCGACCGCCGCACGGCCCCGCGCGGCCGTCCTCCTCCCTCGCCCGAACCGCGGGAAGGGGAGGAGAACGGCCGCTCCTCAGTCCCCGGCCGACCGGGCCCGCGGGACGGCGGCCGCGTCGGCGCCCCTGCGCTCCGCCTCCCGCTCGGCCAGCCTGCGGCGCTGCGGCACCACCGTGTACTTGGGGTCGGCCACGGACTGCTTACCCGCCTGGAAGACGCCCAGCCGGGTGCACGCGGAACCGGCCAGCAGGGCGGCGCCGCTCACCGCGGAGGCCACCCGGCTGCGGCGGCCCAGCACCGCGCCGGCCGCCCCGGCCAGGGTGAGCGTCCGGGCCGCGCGCATGAGGGCGCCCGCCCTGCCCTGCCGGTAGGGCTCGCCGGACAGCCCCATCCCGCGCTCCATGGCGCTGGACACCGCCGTCTCCACCAGGGCGCCGCCCACGGCGGCGCGGCGCGCGGGACCGCTCTGCGCCAGGGGCGCGGTGACCAGGCCCATCCCGCCCGCGGCCGCGGCCGCGGAGGAGGCGAACACGAACGGCATGTACCGGTAGCCGTCGTGCCAGGACGGCACCGCGGTGTCGCACACCAGCGGCGCCGTGTAGGTGGCCACCAGCGGCCCCACCGCCCCGGCGCCCAGGGTGGCCGCCAGACCGATCCTCGGGAACCACCCGGTGGCGGAGGTCACCGCCGCGACCCCGGCCAGGGGGCCGTAGGTCATGAGGATCCAGGACCCGACGCTCATCGGCGAGGTCGGCTTGACCACCCGCAGCATGTTGAGGAAGCGCTCGGGGCGCCCCAGGTCGTGGATGAGCGCGGCCGTCGAACCGGAGATCGCGCCCAGAGCCGTGTACTTGAGGGGGCGGGCCAGCTCCGGGCGGCCGGTCAGCTCGGCGCCGGCGGCCAGCACCGACGAGGCCCCGGCGAGACCGCCCAGGAACAGGTAGCCGCCGATGTCGGAGGCCTTCCACACGATCTGGTTGAGGACCGGCTTGCCGTAGTAGGAGCGGAACTCGGCGTCGGGCACCCGCGTGGGCTCGCCTCGCCCCTTCTTCCTGCGCCGCCCCTCCCCGTGTTCGCGGCGCTGCTCCTCCCCGACGACGTCGGCGGCCCCCGTGACGGCCTCCCGTCCGGGGCGTTGCCCGCGCACGCCCTCCTTGGTCACGTCCGACGAGCTCATCAGCGCCTCCCCACGAACGTCGCGGCCGCTCCGACCACCAGCGCCGCCGCCGCGACACCGGCGTGCCGCCACATCGACGGCAGGTCCCGGGTGGTCACCACCGGGTCCGGCGGCAGCCCGTAGACCTCGGGCTCGTCCAGCAGCAGGAAGAACGCGCCCGCGCCGTCCACCCCGTTGTCGGGGTCCTCGCCGTACAGGCGGGCGGAGGACACCCCGGCCTCGTGCAGGTCGGCCACCCGCGCCTCCGCGCGCGCACGCAGTTCGTCGAGGTTGCCGAACTGGATCGAGTCGGTGGGGCAGGCCTTGGCGCAGGCGGGCTCCAGGCCGTCGCCGATCCGGTCGTAGCACAGGGTGCACTTCCAGACCCGGCCGTCCTCCTCGCGCTTGTCGATGACCCCGTAGGGGCAGGCCGGAACGCAGTACCCGCAGCCGTTGCAGATGTCCTCCTGCACCACCACCGTGCCGAACTCCGTGCGGAACAGCGAGCCGGTCGGGCACACGTCCAGGCAGGCGGCGCTGGTGCAGTGCTTGCACACGTCCGAGGACATCAGCCAGCGGAACTCGCCTCGCTCGTCGGCCCCCGTGGCGGCGCCGGGCAGCTCGAAGGACGGCATGCCCAGGTCCACGGCCCCGGGGCGGCCCACGCCCGGGTCCTGGTGGCCCAGGGGCTCGCGCTGTTCGACGAAGGCCACGTGCCGCCACGTGTCCGCGCTCAGTCCACCGCTGTTGTCGAACGACATGGACGTGAAGTCCAGGCCGTCCTCGGGGACCATGTTCCACTCCTTGCAGGCGACCTCGCAGGCCTTGCAGCCGATGCACACACTCGTGTCGGTGAAGAAGCCGACCCTCTCGTGCCTGCCGTCCCCGTTGCTCTCCGCGGACACGCTCACACCTCCAGTCCCGTCTGTTCCGTGATTCCGGCCCGCTCCCGGTACTCGCGCACCAGGTCGAGGCGCTCGACGCCCCGGGGCCTGCGTCCCGGCCGGATGTCGGCCGTGATCGCCTTGACCTCCTGGATGTGCACGTTGGGGTCGAGCGCGATGGGCATCAGCTCGTTGACCGCGTCCCCGGTCGAGTACCCGTTGGGCCCCCAGTGGTAGGGCATCCCGATCTGGTGGACCACCCGTCCCTGCACCCGCAGCGGCGCCATCCGGTCGGTGACCATGACCCGGGCCTCGATGGCGTTGCGCGCCGTGACGACGGTGGCCCAGCCGCCGTGCTCCAGACCGCGCTCCTCGGCCAGCTCGGGCCCCACCTCGCAGAAGAACTCGGGCTGGAGTTCGGCCAGGTAGGGCGTCCACCTGCTCATCCCGCCCGCGGTGAAGTGCTCGGTGAGCCGGTAGGTCGTCACCACGTACGGGAAGACGTCGGACCCGGGCGTGCCGGGGGCGGGGTGGTACCGGTTGTACTCGTGCGGGTACAGCAGACGCGTCGGGTTGCGCTGGTGCCCGTACAGCGGGTTCTCGAACGGGGTGTCCTGCGGCTCGTAGTGCGTGGGCATCGGGCCGTCGTTGAGGCCCGCGGGCGCGTACAGCCACCCCTTGCCGTCGGCCTGCATGATGAAGGCGTCCCGACCGGTCAGCGCCGCGACGCCCTCGGCGTCCTCCTCGGGCTCGTAGTCGGGCGCCTTGCGGTTCTCGAAGTCGGGGGTGTCGTGCCCGACCCAGCGCCCCTGCTCCGCGTCCCACCACACGAGGCTCTTGCGGGGGCTCCAGGGCTCCCCGTTCTCGTCTGCGGAGGCGCGGTTGTACAGGACGCGCCGGTTGTCCGGCCACGCCCAGGCCCACTCCCCGGCGATCCAGTCCTGTTCGGTGTGGGGCTTCCTGCGCGCCGCCTGGTTGACCCCGTCCTTGAAGACGCCGCAGTAGATCCAGCAGCCGCACGAGGTCGACCCGTCGTCGCGCAGCTCGGTGTAGACGGTGAGCGGGCGGCCCTCGGCGTCGTGTCCGTTGATCTCGCGCAGGACCGCGGCGGCGTCGGGCTCCCCGTCCTCCTCCAGGGGGTAGTCCCAGGTGAGGTCGAGGACGGGGCGGTCCTTGGGGTCCTCGGAGCCGGCGAGGATACCGCGGATCTCGCGGCCCAGGTGGTACATGAACCACAGGTCGCTGCGCTGGTCACCGCTCGGGCTCACGGCCCGGTCGTGCCACTGGAGCAGCCGGTTGGTGTTGGTGAAGGTGCCCGACTTCTCGGTGTGCGCGGCGGCCGGGAAGAAGAACACCTCGGTGCCGATGTCCTCGGTGCGCATCTCGCCGGACTCGATCTCCGGCCCGTCCTTCCACCAGGTGGCGCTCTCGATCAGCGAGAAGTCGCGCACGACCAGCCAGTCCAGTTCGGCCATGCCCATGCGCTGGGCCCTGCTGTTGGCCGATCCCACGGCGGGGTTCTCGCCCATGAGGAAGTAGCCCTTGCACTTTCCGGCGATCTGCCCCATCACGGTGTCGTAGTGGCTGTGGGAGCCGGTGAGCCGGGGCAGGTGGTCGAAGCAGTAGTCGTTCTCGGCCGTCGCGTGCTCGCCCCACCACGCCTTGAGCAGGCTGACGGTGTAGGCCTCCATCCCGTCCCAGAACCCCTTCCTGGGGTTGCCGGCGGCCATGATGTAGGTCTCCAGGGACTGCTCCTCGTGGGCGTGGGGCATCGGCAGGTAGCCCGGGAGCAGGTCGAACAGGGTGGGCACGTCGCTGGAGCCCTGGATGCTGGCGTGTCCGCGCAGCGCCTGGATGCCTCCCCCCGGGCGGCCGATGTTGCCCAGCAGCAGCTGGAGGATGGAGGCGGCCCGGATGTACTGGGAGCCGACCGTGTGCTGCGTCCAGCCCACGGCGTAGCAGAAGGCGCTGGTGCGGTCCCGGCCGGAGTTCTCGGTGAGGTGGTCGCACACCCTCCGGAAGGTCTCCTTCGGAATACCGCAGACCTCCTCGACCAGCTCCGGCGTGTAGCGCGCGTAGTGGCGTTTGAGGACCTGGAACACGCAGCGCGGGTCGGTGAGCGTCGGGTCCTCCCTGGGCTTCTCCCGGATGACCGCGCCGCCCGACCCCTGCTGTTCGGGCCGCCCGGAGTGGCTGGTGCCGAGGTTCTCCTCCAGCCGCTCCCTGAACAGCTGGTTGCGGTTGCCGGAGGCGGCGGCGACCTCGGCGCCCTCGTAGCTCCAGGTGCTGGCGTCGTAGCTCTTGTCCTCCTCCGAGAAGCCGGAGAACAGGCCGTCCAGGTCCTCGGTGTCCTGGAAGTCCTCGCCGACGATCGTGGCGGCGTTGGTGAAGGCGCGCACGTAGTCGAGGAAGTACTTCTCCTCGGTGAGGACGTGGTTGATGATCGCGCCGAGGAAGGCGATGTCGGTGCCGGCGCGGATGGGCACGTGCATGTCGGCGAGCGCGCTGGTGCGGCTGAACCGGGGGTCGACGTGGATGACCACCGCGCCGCGGGCCTTGGCCTCCATGACCCACTGGAAGCCGACCGGGTGGGCCTCGGCGAAGTTGGAGCCCTCGATGACGATGCAGTCGGAGTTCTGCAGGTCCTGGAGGAACATGGTCGCCCCGCCGCGCCCGAAGGACGTCCCGAGCCCGGCGACCGTGGAGCTGTGGCACACGCGGGCCTGGTTCTCCACCTGGACGACGCCGAGCGAGGTCAGGAGCTTCTTGATGAGGTAGTTCTCCTCGTTGTCCAGCGTGGCGCCGCCGAGGCTGGCGATCCCCAGCGTGCGGTTCACCTGTTGCCCCTTGTGCTCCCGCTCCCAGGTCTGCTCGCGTGTGCGGACCACGCGGTGGGCGACCATCCGCATGGCGGTGTCGAGGTCGAGTTCCTCCCATTCGGTGCCGTACGGGCGCCGGTACAGGACCCTCTCCTCGCGCGCGGAGCCGGTGGTGAGCTGGAGGCTGGCCGACCCCTTGGGGCACAGCCGCCCGCGGCTGATCGGCGAGTCCGGGTCACCCTCGATCTGGACGACCCTCTCGTCCTTGACGTAGACGTTCTGCCCGCATCCCACCGCGCAGTAGGGGCAGACCGACTTCACGACCCGGTCGGCCTCCTCGGTGCGGGACCTGAGGTTCTCCGACCGGCGGGACTTCGCGGCGGCCCCGCGCCCCGTCGGGTCGCCCCCCGTGAACTGCCGGTACACCGGCCACGACTCGATCCACGTGCGTACGCCCATGCTCGCCTCCGCCCCGGGCCCGGGGCCCGTCGATGGTCTCCAGGTCTGCCGCTACCCACGGACGAGGGGGAGCATGGGTCCGGATCCCCACCGTGCGCCGGGCGCGACTCCGCGCGGGCGGGGACACGCCGCCCGTGGCGGTTCCATGGGGCTTTTGTGACGCGGTCCGGAGGACGGGGTTTCACGTGAAACACCGAGGGAGGAGAGGGCCGAAAATCCCCCTTTCCGGACTTCCCCGGCGGGAGGAGGGTTGCGGTACTCCCTCCAGTTGGTAAGAACTTCCCCCGCCGTGCGTCCGAAGCCGTGGCGATGGGCAGGGGGCACCTGGACAGGGATCATGACGACGTGGTGGGGGACCAGTTCCATGACCGACGTATCCAGCCAGGGATCCGCGCCGGGAGACGACCGCGAGGTGCTCACGAACCGGCAGGGACACCCGGTCTACGACAACCAGAACCAGCGCACGGTCGGCGAGCGTGGGCCCGCGACGCTGGAGAACTACCAGTTCCTGGAGAAGATCAGCCACTTCGACCGGGAGCGCATCCCGGAGCGGGTGGTGCACGCGCGCGGGGTGACCGCGTTCGGCTACTTCGAGTCCTACGGCGCGTGGGGTGACGAGCCGATCAGCCGCTACACGCGGGCCAAGCTCTTCCAGGGCAGGGGCAAGCGGACCGACATCGCGCTGCGCTTCTCGACCGTCATCGGCGGCAGGGACTCCTCGGAGTGCGCGCGCGACCCGCGCGGGTTCGCGATCAAGTTCTACACCGAGGACGGCAACTGGGACCTGGTGGGCAACAACCTCGCGGTGTTCTTCATCCGCGACGCCATCAAGTTCCCCGACGTGATCCACGCCCTCAAGCCGGACCCGGTGACCTTCCGCCAGGAGCCCAACCGCATCTTCGACTTCATGTCGCAGACCCCCGAGTGCATGCACATGCTGGTCAACCTGTTCAGCCCGCGCGGCATCCCGGCGGACTACCGGCACCAGCAGGGCTTCGGCGTCAACACCTACAAGTGGGTCAACGACGTGGGCGAGACCGTCCTGGTCAAGTACACCTGGATGCCCAAGCAGGGTGTGCGCAGCATGACCGAGGCCGACGCCGCCAACCTCCAGGCGGACGAGACCGGGCACGCGACCAAGGACCTGCACGAGGCCATCGACCGTGGCGATTACCCGGAGTGGGAGCTGCTCGTGCAGATGATGAGCGACGAGGAGCACCCCGAGCTCGACTTCGACCCGCTGGACGACACCAAGACCTGGCCGGAGCAGGACTTCCCGCCCAAGGCGGTGGGGCGGATCGTGCTCGACCGGAACGTGTCGGACAACTTCGCGGAGAACGAGCAGATCTCCTTCGGCACCGGCGTGCTCGTGGACGGCCTGGACTTCTCCGACGACAAGATGCTCGTCGGGCGCACCTTCTCTTACAGCGACACGCAGCGCTACCGGGTGGGGCCCAACTACCTCCAGCTGCCGGTGAACCAGGCCAAGAACGCCGACGTGCGCACCAACCAGCGCGACGGCCTGATGGCCTACCACCAGGACTCCGGGGGCGAGAACCCGCACGTCAACTACGAGCCGTCCATCAACGGCGGCCTGCGCGAGGGGCAGTACCCCACGCACGACGAGCAGGGGCCGGAGATCCGGGGGCGGATGACGCGCAAGCGCATCTCCCGCACCAACGACTACCAGCAGGCGGGGCAGCGGTACACGCTGATGGAGGAGTGGGAGCGCGACGACCTGGTGCGCAACTTCATCGGACAGCTCTCCCAGTGCGACCGGCCGATCCAGGAGAGGATGGTCTGGCACTTCCTCATGGTCGACGACGACCTGGGGCTGCGCGTCGGCGAGGGGCTGGGCATCGGCCCGGGCGACGTGGCGCACCTGGAGCCGCTGCGGAGCCAGACCCTGGACGAGGGGGAGCGCCAGCGCATGGCCAACCTGGGCAAGAACGGCCCCCGGGACGTGTCGGGGCTGACGATGACCCACTGCGTGCCCAACCAGCGGCACGTGGTGGAGCGCTGAGGCGGGCGTGATGGAACGGCTCGCACGGGCCCTCGCGCACACCTCGTCCGCCGTCGGCAGGGGACTGCTGGCGGGGGTGGTCGGCACGGCGGCGATGACGGTCTCCAGCACCGTCGAGGCCAGGCTGCGCGGCAGGGGAGGCAGCACCTCGCCCGCCGACGCCGCCGGGAAGGTGCTCGGGGTGCGTCCGGAGGGCCCCTCTGGCGAGCAGCGGTTCAGCACCGCGGTGCACTGGGGCTACGGGGCCTCGTGGGGGGCGGTCCGCGGGCTGCTGGGCGCCGCCGGGCTGCACGGGACCGCTGCGGCGGCCGCGCACCTGGCGCTGGTGTGGGGCGGTGAGCAGGTCGCCCTCCCGGCCACGGGCACGGCTCCCCCGGCCTGGAAGTGGGGCGCCGAGGAGGTCGGGGTGGACCTGCTGCACCACACGGTCTACGCCTGCGCCACCGGTGCCGCCTACGAGTGGCTCGACCGGCGCTGACCCGCGGTCGTCCGGCCCCGGTCCCCGTTCGGGGACCGGGGCCGGACCGTGTGCGGCTCCGGTGCGGGCGCGGCCGTACGGCATGACACGGCCGCCGTCTCCCGGGAGGCGGCGGCCGTCGTCGCACCGTCCCCGCTCCGCGCGGGGTCCTTTCGGGCGCGTCAGCGCCTGACCCGGTCGCGCCGGGAGGGCGCCAGGATGATCCCGAGCGCGATCATGCTCAGTCCCAGGAAGAGGTGCAGCCAGTTGTCGGCGTTGTTGAGCGGCACGAAGTTCGCCGGGTCGTCGGACCCGACCAGCAGGCCGTAGAGCCACAGCACCAGGTAGGCCAGACCGCCGCCGATGAGGTAGACGCGCGCCAGACCGGCGGTGCGCGCCATCGCCACCCCGGCCACGCCGAGGACCAGGTGGAGCAGGTTGTGCAGGATGGACACCTGGAAGAGCCCCAGCAGCAGGGCCTCGGAGTGGTGCCCGGCGAACTGCATCTGGTCGTAGTTGGTGGTCACTCCGGGGATGAAGCCGAGCACGCCCACCAGCAGGAAGACGATGCCGTAGATGAGCGCGGCGAGGCGGATCGGCTTTCCGGGAACCCTGGTCACGCCCTGGGTCGATGTCCTGTTGGACATGGTTACCTCCACCGTGTTGCGTCCGTTTCATAAGTCCCTGTGACGCAAGGGGCTGGTGGTGAACCATTACCCGATGTGATGCGCATCACTCACGCTGGCGGTCGGCGGCGTCCGCCGACCCCGGCCGCCGCACACCGCCGACCGGTCCCGGGCGCGGACGAACGTCCGACCCGCGGCGCGGGGGAGCGGTGGCCGGAGCAGAGGAACGGTGGCCGGAGCGCGGGAGCGGGACGTGCGGGAACGCCGCCCGCGCGGTGAGTGCGGACGCGGGAGTCGGGGTAGTCGCGCCAGCGAGGCACTCCCGCGGTGGACCGGGGGCCGCGAGCCGGTGGGGCGAGGCCTCCGCACGCGGCGGACGCGGCGCCGCGGGAACGGTGCCGACCGACGGCGTCGAACCCGGGAGGGAAGCGGTCATGGCGGAACTGGTGTCCGACCACGTACTGAAGCGTCTGCGCGAGTGGGGGGTCGACCGCGTCTTCTCCTACGCGGGCGACGGCATCAACGGCCTGCTCGCCGCGTGGGAGCGGGCCGACGACCGGCCCCGCTTCATCCAGTCACGGCACGAGGAACTGGCGGCCTTCGAGGCCACGGGGTACGCCAAGTTCTCCGGCCGGGTGGGGGTGTGCGCGGCCACGTCGGGTCCCGGCGCCATCCACCTGCTGAACGGCCTCTACGACGCCAAGCTCGACCACGTGCCGGTGGTGGCCATCCTCGGCCAGACCGCGCGCAGCGCGATGGGCGGCTCCTACCAGCAGGAGGTCGACCTGATGTCGCTGTACAAGGACGTGGCCAGCGACTACCTCCAGATGGTGACCGTCCCCGAGCAGCTGCCCAACGTGCTGGACCGGGCGATCCGGATCGCCGCGAGCAGGCGCACGGTCACAGCGGTCATCATCCCCGCCGACGTCCAGGACCTGGAGTACTCGCCGCCCGAGCACGAGTTCAAGATGGTGCCCTCCAGCCTCGGCCTCCCCTCCCCGCGGTCCACGCCGTCCCCGGAGGGGCTGGCCGAGGCCGCCGAGATCCTCAACTCCGGTGAGCGCGTCGCCATGCTGGTCGGACAGGGGGCCAGGGGAGCGGCGGACGCCGTCGTCGAGATGGCCGACAGGCTCGGCGCCGGGGTGGCCAAGGCGCTGCTGGGCAAGGACGTGCTCCCCGACGACCTGCCCTTCGTGACCGGGTCGATCGGGCTGCTCGGCACCCGGCCCTCCTACGAGATGATGCGGGACTGCGACACCCTGCTCGTGGTGGGATCCAGCTTCCCGTACAGCCAGTTCCTGCCCGAGTTCGACCAGGCGCGCGCCGTGCAGATCGACATCGACCCGACCATGGTCGGCATGCGCTACCCGTTCGAGTGCAACCTGGTCGGCGACTCCGCGCAGACGCTGCGGATGCTGCTGCCGCTCGTGGAGCGCAAGACCGACCGCTCCTGGCGGGAGAAGGTCGAGGACGGCGTCGCGCGGTGGAGGCGGGTCCTCGAACGGCGCGCCCACGTGGACGCCGACCCGGTCAACCCCGAGCGCGTCTTCCACGAGCTGTCCCCGCTGCTGCCCGACGACGTGATGGTGACCGCGGACTCCGGTTCGGCGGCCAACTGGTACGCGCGCCACCTGGTGTTCCGCGAGGGCATGCGCGGAACGCTGTCGGGCACGCTGGCCACGATGTGCCCCGGCGTCCCCTACGCCACGGGGGCGAAGTTCGCCCACCCCGACAGGCCGGTGGTCGCGCTCGTGGGGGACGGCGCCATGCAGATGAGCGGCATCAACGAGCTGATCACCATCGGCCACTACTGGAGGGAGTGGGAGGACCCGCGGGTGGTCGTCGCCGTCCTCAACAACCGCGACCTCAACCAGGTGACCTGGGAACTGCGCGCGATGGGCGGAGCGCCGCAGTTCCTCCCCTCGCAGCGGATCCCCGACTTCCCCTACGCCGGGTTCGCCGAGAGCATCGGCCTGAGGGGGATCAAGGTGGACGACCCCTCCGACGTGCGCGACGCCTGGCAGCGGGCGCTGTCGGCGGACCGGCCCTGCGTGGTCGAGTTCGTCACCGACCCCGCCGTCCCGCCGATCCCGCCGCACGCGACGCTCGACCAGATGGAGAGCGTGGCCAAGGCCCTGGCCAAGGGCGACCCCGAGGCGTGGTCCGTGGTCAAGCGGGGCGTCGTGTCGAAGGCACAGGAGTTCCTGCCGGGAGACGGGCGGGGAGGCCGCTGACACGGGAGCGGGGAGGGGCGCCCGATCCGGTCGTGGACGGGGGGCAGGGCGTGGCTCCGCCCATCGAGGACCACGCGCTTCTGGGTGGCATGCAGACGTCGGCGCTGGACGGCGGGGACGGGAGCGTGGACCGGCTGTGCCTGCCCGGGTCCGACTCCGGCGCCCGCTTCGCCGCCCTGCTGGGCGACGGGACCCGGCGCGCCAGCGCGCGGAGTCGCGGGGGCGGTGACCGCGCCCCGACCGCGGCGGGTCGACAAGGCGACGGAGCGACAAGGCGACAGAGGTCGGGGCGGCGGACCGGTCCGCCGCCCCGACGCCGCCTACTTGCCGACCGCGTTCGGCCTGGTGCCGTCCGCGTACAGGTCCACGCCCTTGGGCTCCTTCACCAGGGTGACCCCGAGGAAGGAGACCGCGCAGGCCACGACGATGTAGACGCCGATCGACCACGAGGCGCCGGTCTCGGTGAGCAGCAGCTCGGCGATCATGGGCGCGAAGGCGCCGCCGAGGATCGCGCCGAGGGCGTAGCCGATGGACACGCCGGAGTAGCGGACCTCGGCCGGGAACATCTCCGCGTACAGCGCCGACTGGGGGCCGTAGCTCAGGCCCAGGGTGAGCGTGAAGATGAAGACGCCCGCGAAGTACAGGTAGATGTTGCCGGTGTCGACCATGAACCACATCGGCACGGACCAGGCGGCCAGCAGCACGTAGCCGAGCTGGAAGGTCCGCACCCGGCCGAGCTTGTCGCTCAGGATGCCGCCGTAGAGCGTGGAGATGAGCCAGCCGAACGAGGCGAGGGTGGTCGCCAGGAGCACGGGGCCGCGGTCCATGCCGAGGCCGAACTCCTCGACCGGCCGGGAGGCGTAGGTCGCCAGGTAGGCGATGACGAGGTACCCGGCGGCGTTGTTGGCGATGAAGATCAGCGCGGAGAGGACGACCTCACGGGTGTGCTCGCGGAACAGTCGGCCCAGCGGGGCGGAGGTCTCGGCCTTGCGCGCCTGCATGAGCTTGAAGACCGGGGACTCCTCCACGGACTTGCGGATGAGGTGGCCGATGATGATCAGCAGGAAGGACAGGAGGAAGGGGATGCGCCAGCCCCACTCCAGGAACGCCTCCGGGCCGATGGCCGCGGTGATCACCCAGACGACGAAGGTCGCCAGGATCATGCCGCAGGGGACTCCGATCTGCGGGTAGGCGCCGAAGAAGCCGCGCTTGTCGACCGGTGCGTGCTCCACCGACATCAGTGCCGCGCCGCCCCACTCGCCGCCCGCCGAGAAGCCCTGGAGGATGCGCAGGATGATCAGCAGGACGGGCGCGGCCACGCCGATCTGGGCGTAGGTGGGCAGCAGGCCGATCAGGCAGGTGGCGAGCCCCATCATGACCAGGGTCGCCACGAGCACGCGCTTGCGGCCGAACCTGTCTCCGAGGGCGCCCGCGACGATCGCGCCGAGCGGCCGGAAGAGGAAGGAGATGCCGATGGTCGCGAAGGACAGGACCTGGGCCAGCCCCGGGCTGTCCTCGGTCAGCGGCGACAGGAACAGGGGGGCGAGCACGAGGCCGGCGGCCTGCGCGTAGATGAAGAAGTCGTACCACTCGATGGTGGTGCCGACCATGGTCCCGGCGAGGACGCGCCGCCGCTCCCTGGTCTCGATCGCGCCGCCCGGCCCTGGGGCCGTCGAGTCGGAAGTTGCCATTGGTGCTCCGTATGTTCTCTACCGACCGGAGGTCGGATTCCGCTCGTGGGCTCTCGGTATCGGCAGCCACGGTGACAACCACCCGTCCCTCCAGACGCACAAGCGACAGGAAGGACATGTCCGACACCGGACTGAGCCCCAGGACACCATGTCATGTGACTCAAGGCACTTTCTACACCGGGACCTACTTTTCGCAGCTCGAAAGCTATGTCCTGACCGAACGGTCGGTTAGATGAATGGCACTGTCGGTGGCTCGCGGCTCGTGACCAGCCACAGCTCGGCGCCGGGCGGACGACATGTCGGCGGATCGACGAGTCGACATACCGCCGAATCCGTTTCGGGGCGGAAGGGGCCGTGAGCAGGGAGAAGCGGGGCGCTCCGCCCGAGAGCGGTCGTGTACAGCGAAAAACACCCGGTTAGCGACGGACCGGCGTGGAAAACTGACTACCACACCCGTCCTGTGACGTAGACCACGGCTCTGTTCCCGCCGTCCCCACGACGAAACGCCCCCCAGGGAGTCATCAGGTGCTCACCATCGGACTGTCCCAGGCCATCGACGAACTGCGCCGGGAGCTCGCCGCCGCGCGCCGGAAGGGGGAGGGCCACGAGATCGGCATCGAGATCGTCGAGGCCGAGGTCGAACTCCTCCTGGAGGCGCACCATGAGGGAGCCGGGAAGGCCGGTGTGCGCTTCGGTGTGCTCTCCCTCAACGCCGAGGGCAAGGCCGGCCGCAAGGACACGCACCGGATCACGCTGAAGCTCGCCCTGACCGACGCGGACGGAAGGAAACTCGCGATCGCCTCTGATAGCGGAGCGGTCTGGGAGGACCGCAGGGACCTGGACTGATGGACCCGAGGTGTGTCGCGGACGTCCGCGTCGCCAGGGCCGGGGCCGCCTCCAGGGGAGGGACCGGCTACCTCGTCGGGCCCTCCCTCGTCCTCACCGCGGCCCATGTGCTCGACGGCCACGAGCGTGTCGACGTGCGCCTGGGAGCCGACCGGCCGAGCGGTTTCCTGCGGTGCTCCGTCGTCTGGTCGGACCGGAGCACGGACGTCGCCCTGCTGCGGCTGGAGGAGCCGCGGTCCCACCCCTCCGTGCGCTGGGGGAAGCTCTCGGCGGACGAACCGCAGCCGTACCGTTCGCTCGGCTACCCCGACCTCGCGGCCAACGACGGGGGCCGCGACCTGAAGGACCTGCGGGGGACCCTCAGCCCGTGGGACGGCATGGTCAGGAAGGACCTCCGGCTCGACGTCCAGCGGGAGTACGGCAACGACGTGTCGTGGAAGGGGGCCTCCGGCACCGCCGTGTTCGTCAGGGAACGGCTGGTGGGCGTCATCGTCGACCACGACCGGCGCAACGGGGACCTGATCGCCCGCCGGTCCACGCGGTTCGCCCGCGATAAGGACTTCCGGCGCCTGGTCAGGGAGGACGCGGGGACGGAGCCGTGGCTCGTCCCGGTGGACCTCCCGCGCGCGGCGCGCAACACCGCCAGGCGTTTCGTCCGCGCCCGGCTCTCCTCCCTGCGCAGGCTTCCGCACACGCTCGCGGTGGCCGTCCGGGAACGGCGCGGTCACGGCACGCGGGCGGGGACGGCGGCCGTCCCCGCCCGGAGGAGCCGTGCCACGGCCGGGATGCGGGAGCGCCGTGGTGCCGGGCGACCGGTGTGGCCCCTGGCCGTCGCCGCCGTCGCGCTGCTCACCCTGGTCCCGAACGGCGTGTACTGGCTGCGGGCCAACGGCCACCTGGGGCTGGGCCTCCAGTGCGCCCCGCCCACCGAGCTCACCGTGCTCACCACCCCGGACCAGCACGCCGTCGTCCAGCGGGCCGCCGACGACTTCTCCGCCCACGTCGGCGGCCGGGACGAGAGGAGCGGGTGCGTACCCGTGCGCGTCAGCGTCACCGTCGCGGGCGGGGCCGCGCGGACGCGCGAGCTGCTGCGCGAGGGGTGGACCGACCTGCGGGCGGGGCCCCGCCCGCACGTGTGGCTGCCGGACTCCAGCGCGGACGTCGCCCTGCTGCGCGGGGATCCGGGTGACGCGCCCGGCCTGGAGACGGGGGAGGGGAGCGCCACCAGGCTCACACCCGTGGTGCTGGGGCTGCCCGAGTCCGCGGGCGAGGTCCCCGCCTGTTCCGGGACCGACCCGGGCGGAGCGCGTTCGAACCTCGTCGTCTGCACGGCCGCGGCGGCGGAGGCCGGGCTCCTCCTGGCCCGCCCCTCACCGGAGGCCTCGGTCTCGGCGCTGATCCAGACCGAGGCCCTGTACTCCGCGTACGGGGACGGGGGCGCCGAGGAGATCCAGATCGCGGAGGCCCGCGCGACCTCGGCCGGGCTCGACGCCGAGGGCAACCTCGGCCTGCTGTGCGCGCTGCGCGGCGGGAGCGCCGACCCCGCCTCCGTCGGGGTGTTCAGCACCGAGTACGCGATCAACGCCTACAACACGGGCGCGCAGCTGGGCCCCGGGTGCGGGCCGACGGGCGAGGAACCGGACGAGCCCCTGGTCCCCGTCTACTTCTCCGAGACGCCCGGCCTGGACCACCCGTTCGTACGGCTGGACTGGGGCGGCGACGGGGTCGAACGGGAGGCGGAGGCGTTCGGGGAGTGGATGCGGCACCCCCGGGAGACAACGGCCTTCCAGGGCTACCGGACGGTGGAGGGCGCCATGATCGGCGAGGATGCGGAGCGGTCCCTGATGGAGGTCACACACCTCAACTCGGCCCGTCAGGACGGGGAGTGGCGGGAGCGGCTGGAGTCCGGGCTGCGGCAGCAGGAGCGCTCCCGCACCCCGGTCGAGGTCCTGCTCGTGGTCGACCGCTCCGACTCCATGAGCGGCCCCGGCACGGGCGGCACCCGGCTGGCGACCGCGCAACAGCTGGCCCGGACCGCCGTCGGCCTCCTGGGGGAGCAGGACACCGTGGGGGTCTGGACCTTTCCCGAGGGCGGACCGGGCAACGACGTCACCGGCCAGGAACGCGTCCTGCCCCCGGAACCGGGCATGGACGCGCGCAGGGAGGAGTCGGCGCGCGAGGCGATCGACGCGCTGAGCGCCGAGTTCCCGGCCACCCCGCTGGCCGACGCCGTCCGCGACGGCGCCGAGGAACTGGAGTCCTGCGCCGACCGTCCGGGGGAGCCCGGCGCCTGCGCCCTGGTCGTCCTCACCGACGGCGTCGCCCTCCCCGAGCCGCGCGGCGGCGCGCGGGCGGACGACGTGGCCGCCGTGCTGGAGGACCTCGACGAGCGCGTGCGGGTGCACGTGGTGTCCGTGGGCGACGAGGGGTGCGGCGGGGACGGGCTGCTCAGCCGGCTGGCGGGCGCGGGGGCCGAGTGCCACCACCCGCGCGCCGACGAACTCGAACAGGTCGTCTACGGCATCGTGGCCGGGACCAGGACGGCGACGCCGTGAGGGCCCGCCCGAGGCCGCCGCGGCCGGTCGTGTGCGCGCTCCTGTCGCTCCTGCTGCTGGGCTCCGCCGCCTGCGACGCACGGGGCGAGCGGGACGAACGGGTCCTGCGCGTCGCCCTCCCCGTTGACGTCACCGCCACGGAGGACACGGGCGGGGGCGGGGTGTACACGCGGCTCATCGAGCGCTGGGAGGCGGAGAACGAGGGGTGGGAGGTCGACGTCCGGTGGCTCTCGCCCCGGGCGGACGAGCAGCGCTCGCAGATGGTCGTGGCGATGCAGGCCGACCCGGCGGCCTACGACGTCCTCCTCCTCGACAACCAGTGGGTGCCGGAGTTCCACGAACGCGGCTGGCTGGCGGAGGTGGACACCGGCGGAGACGGCCCGCTGGCGTGGAACGGCTTCCTGGGCCGCGCCCGGGACGCGGTGTGCTACGAGGGCCGGGCGCGGGCGGTGCCGTTCCACATGGACGTGGGCCTGCTCTACTACCGCGCCGACCTGGTCGGCCCCGAGGAGGTCACCGCCCGGATCGAGGAGGACGGCTGGCGCGGGCTGCTCGGCCTCGCGGACGAGGTACGCGACGAGCACGGCCTGGAGCACGGGTACACGGGCCAGTTCGGCGACTACGAGGGCCTGACCGTCAACGCCCTGGAGTTCGTCCTCGGCGGGCATCCCGGTCTGGAGGCGGACAGCCGGGGGACCTTCCACGGGTCGGACGGGGCGGACGGCGGCGGGGCGGAGGACGGCTGTGTCACGTCCGCCGGTGCGAGCGGCGAGTTCCAGGGCCTGGAGGTGCTGGAGGCGGGGCTGGAGCCCGAGGCCGGGGGTGTCATCCCGCGCGCGGCCCTGGAGGAGACCGAGACCGAGAGCCTGAACCGGTTCCGCGGCGGCGAGGTGGTGTTCATGCGCCACTGGCCCCGGGTCGTGCCCCAGCTCCAGGCCGACTCCGAGAGCGCCGAGACGCTCCGGGAGGGGCTGCGCTGGGTCGGCTGGGCGGGGGAGGCCGGGGGCGGCGACCCCGCGTTCGGGGTGCTCCGGCTGCCCGCGGCCGTGCTCGGCGGCAACAGCCTGGCGGTCACCGGGGAGTCGCCGCACCGGGACGAGGCCTGGAGCCTGGTCGCGGCCATGACCGGGCAGGAGGTCCAGGCGGAGTTCCGGGAGGCCGGTCTGCTCCCCGCCCGCGGCAGCGGCTACCGGCTGAGCGACGCCGAGGACCGGGACGTGCGGTACTGGGAGGAGCTGCGCGACGCCGTCGGCGAGGGACTGCTGCGGCCGCGCACCCCCTACTACCCGTACGTGAGCGAGGTGCTGCGGGACCACGTGGACACGCAGATCCGCCCGGGCTCGACCGACCCGCACCCCGAGGACATGGTGTGCGAGCTCAACGCCGCGCTCGCCGGGAGGGTCAGCACGTGCGGCTGACGGCCCCGGGCGGCAGGTCCCCGGGTCGACAGGTACATGAATCGACACGTGCACGAGTCGACACGTCGACCCGGAGCCTCTTCCCGGCTCGACCGGGCGCGGCGGCGGAGCCGGGCGGCGCCCGTTCCGTCGACCGGTTCCGTCGCGGGCCCTACCGCCCGCCCCGGCCGTAGCCCTGGTTGACCTGGATCTGGAGCATGTTGCCGAGGTGGTGGTGCAGGCTGGCGGCGACCTCGCCGCCCTCGCCCCAGTCGACGACGCCGAACTTCATGCTGGGCGTCACCCTCATGCGCGTGCCCCGGGGATGGGGAAGAGGTCGACGTACACGTTGAACCCCCGGGTGAGCAGGCTCATGCCGGTGGAGAAGGCGTAGCGGTAACCGGCGCCGGGCACCGGGTTCCCCGGGCCCGAGGCCCCCTTGGTGCGCGACACGGAGTGGGGGAGCATGTTCCACACCTGGTTGATGTGGAACGGAAGCTGGTAGTCGAAGGTCGTGGCCACGCTTCTCCGTCCTCGCTCTGGAGGCCTCCCGCGTCCCGCGCTCCGGGGCGGAGGTGACGACGCCCTCCCGGTGCGCCGCATCCTACAGGTGCCCTGATCGCACCAGCGTCCCCGAGTCGACGGGCACACGAGTCGACAGGTCGACACGGCCCGTTGTCGACACGGGGACACGGTGCCCGGCCGGGCCGCGCCTCGGGCGCCGACGCACGTGTGACGCGCGGACATGAGAAAAGGCCCCCCGTGGGGAGCCTTCTCGTGTGTGGGCGTACCAGGACTTGAACCTGGGGCCTCATCCTTATCAGGGATGCGCTCTAACCGACTGAGCTATACGCCCTTGCTGCGTGTGGAACTCTACCGCATCGGCGGGACCGGGGCGAACCGGTGATCCGGGGCGGACGCGAGGCGGGACGCGGCGCACGCGTCCCTTTCCACCTCCCATTTTACCCGGGTGCGGAAGTGCTCCGAACCAACGCGTGAGGGCCCGGCCCCAGCGGGGGCCGGGCCCTCACGGCGGTGCTACTCGGCCTCGGACAGCGTCACGTCGATGCCGCCGACCAGGTCGGCGACGAGGTTGTACAGCATGGCGCCCACCGTGGACAGGGCGGTGATCAGCACGATGTTCAGCGCGCCGACCACGCCGGTGTACCCCAGGACGCGGCCCGGCGAGAACCAGGAGGCCGGGTCGAGGCCGAGCTCGTCCTCGGTCCCGTCGCCCTCCAGGAGCGCCGTGAGCATGTTGGTCAGCTCGTCGAAGACACCCAGCATCGACAGCGTCGCGTAGATCACCGCGATCGCCACGAACAGGATGATGAAGCACACCAGGGAGACGACGAAGCTGAACTTCATCACCGACCACGGCTCCACACGGGAGACCGACAGGTGTGCCTTACGGCTGGACAGGCTGGCCTTCACGGCGCTCGGACCCTCAGGCACCGAGGTCTTCGATTCGGACACTGGCGTTCCCCCCGCTTCGGCGCGGTCCTCCGCCACGGATCCGGCCGGTCCGGCGGCGGTCCCGGACCCGGTGTCCGCCTTGTCGGCGGAGCCCTCGTCCTCGTCGCCGGGCTTGCTCCCCGACTCCTCGCCGGACTCCTCGGCCGTGCCGGCCTCGGTGGCGCCCGTCGCCGCCTCGGCCTTGTCGCCGACCTCGGTGGTCACGGCGGCCCCCGCTTCTGCCGTGTCCTTCTCGGTCGTCTCCACGTCCCCGTCCCGGGCGGTCTCCGCCGTGTCCGGGTCGGTTTCGTTCGTGGTGGTGTTCCGCTGGTTGTCAGACATAGAAACGTTACCGCTGGACTTTCCTTGAGAACGGGTGATTGGCGCGACCAGGGTGTCCGCGGGGTCCGCGCAAAACGAACCCCGCGGCCCATATGGGGCCTAACGCGAAGTCTAGGCCTCCGGGTTGCCTTCGGCGTTCGCGTTCACGTCCTCGGCCGTGTCGGCGGCCGCTTCACCCGCGTCCTCGGCCGTCTCGACGGCCTCCTCCTCGGCGGCCTCGGCGTTGCGCGCCACGGCCACGATCTTGTTGCCCTTGGCCAGGTTCATCAGCCGGACGCCCATGGTCGTGCGGCCGGACCGCTTGACCTCGTCGGCACCGGTGCGGATGACACCGCCAGCGGAGGTGATCGCGAAGACCTCGTCCACCTCGGGGTCGATCATCAGGGCGCCCACCAGCTTGCCGCGGGCCTCCACCACCTTGGCCGTCAGCACGCCCTTGCCGCCGCGGTTCTGCACCGGGTACTGGTCGGACGGGGTGCGCTTGGCGTAGCCGTTCTCGGTGGTGACCAGGACGTCCGTGGAGCCGTCGCCGGGCCGGATGACGTCCATGCTCAGCAGGTAGTCGTCCTCCAGGAACCGCATGCCGATCACGCCGCTGGTGGCGCGGCCCATGGGGCGCAGCGACTCGTCGGAGGCCGGGAACCGGATCGCCTGGGCGTCGCTGGAGATCAGCAGCAGGTCGTCGTCGGGGAAGACCAGCCGGGCGGCGATCAGCTCGTCGCCCTCGCGCAGGTTGATCGCGATGATGCCCGCCGCGCGCGCCGAGTCGAAGTCCTCCAGACGGGACTTCTTGACCAGGCCCTCACGGGTGGCGAGCACCAGGTACGGGGCGGCCTCGTAGTCGCGCAGCGCCATGATCTGCGCGATCTCCTCGCCCGGCTGGAACGGGAGCAGGTTCGCCACGTGCTGGCCGCGCGCGTCGCGGGCGGCCTCGGGCAGCTCGTAGGCCTTCGTGCGGTACACCCGGCCCTGGTTGGTGAAGCACAGGATCCAGTTGTGGGTGGTGGTGACGAAGAAGTGCTGGACGATGTCGTCCTGCTTGAGCTGGGCCCCGCGCACGCCCTTGCCGCCGCGCTTCTGGGCGCGGTAGTTGTCGATGCGCGTGCGCTTGGCGTATCCACCGCGGGAGATCGTGACGACCACGTCCTCCTCGGCGATGAAGTCCTCCATGCGCATGTCGCCCTCGAAGGGGATGATGTGCGTGCGCCGCTCGTCGCCGTACTTCTCCACGATCTCGCCGAGCTCCTCGCGGATGATGCTCCGCTGGCGCGTGTCCGATTCGAGGATGTCGTTGTAGTCGGCGATCTGCGCCATGAGCTCGTCGTACTCGGCCGTCAGGGCGTTGCGCTCCAGGGCGGCGAGCTTGCGCAGCTGCATGTCGAGGATGGCGCGGGCCTGGATGTCGTCGATCTCCAGCAGGTCCATCAGGCCGGTGCGGGCCTGGTCCGCGGAGGCGCTGGCCCGGATGAGGTTGATGACCTCGTCGATGCGGTCCATGGCCCGCAGCAGCGCGCGCAGGATGTGCGCCCGCTCCTCGGCCTTGCGCAGCAGGTACCGGGTCCGGCGGACGATGACCTCGACCTGGTGCTTGACCCAGTGCCGGATCATCTGGTCCAGGCGCAGGGTGCGCGGCACCCCGTCGACCAGCGCGAGCATGTTCGCGCCGAAGGTCTCCTGGAGCTGCGTGTGCTTGTAGAGGTTGTTCAGCACGACCTTGGCGACGGCGTCGCGCTTGAGCACGATGACCAGGCGCTGTCCGGTGCGGCCGCTGCTCTCGTCGCGCACGTCGGCGATGCCGGTGATCTTGCCGTCCTTGACCAGGTCGGCGATCTTGAGCGCGAGGTTGTCCGGGTTGACCTGGTAGGGCAGCTCGGTGACGACCAGGGTCTGGCGGCCCCGCTTGTCCTCCTCCACCTCGACCACGGCGCGCATGGTGATGGAGCCGCGCCCGGTCCGGTACGCCTCCTCGATGCCGCGCTTGCCGACGATGAGCCCGCGGGTGGGGAAGTCGGGGCCCTTGACGCGTGCGATGAGCGCGTCGAGCAGCTCCTCGTCCTGCGCCTCGGGGTTGTCGAGGTACCAGTTGACGCCGTCGGCGACCTCGCGCAGGTTGTGCGGCGGGATGTTGGTGGCCATGCCGACCGCGATGCCCGAGGAGCCGTTGACCAGCAGGTTCGGGAAGCGGGCGGGCAGCACGACGGGCTCGGAGGAGCGGCCGTCGTAGTTGGGCCGGAAGTCGACGGTGTCCTTGTCGATGTCCCGGAGCATCTCCATGGCCAGCGGCGCGAGCTTGCACTCGGTGTAGCGCATGGCGGCGGCCGGGTCGTTGCCCGCCGAGCCGAAGTTGCCGTTGGGGTCGACCAGCGGCATCCGCATGGACCACCACTGCGCCAGGCGCACCAGGGTGTCGTAGATGGCGCTGTCACCGTGCGGGTGGTAGTTGCCCATGACGTCGCCGACGACGCGGGCGCACTTGAAGTAGCCGCGGTCGGGACGGTAGCCGCCGTCGTACATCGCGTAGAGCACGCGCTGGTGGACCGGCTTGAGGCCGTCGCGCACGTCGGGCAGGGCGCGGCCGACGATGACGGACATCGCGTAGTCGAGGTAGCTGCGCTGCATCTCGACCTGGATGTCGACGGGCTCGATCCGGTCGGTCACGCGCGGCGGGGCCTCCACAGTGGAGTCCCCGCCCTCAGGGGCGTCGGGGTTGTTCGCATCCGTCACGGATGTCGGTCCCTTCTACGAAGCTTGCTTGAGCACGGGTGGGAGCGGGGCCCGGGTCCTCGGGGCCCAGGCTGTGCCTCTCGGACCGGCCTCCGCTCGCGGGGGTCGGTTCGGGCGTCCGAACACGGACCGGAGCGGGGCGGAGGTCCGGAAGACACCGCCTAGATGTCCAGGAAGCGGACGTCCTTGGCGTTGCGCTGGATGAAGGCGCGCCGCGACTCGACGTCCTCACCCATGAGCACGCTGAACAGTTCGTCGGCCTGGGCCGCGTCCTCCAGGCTGACCTGGAGCAGGACGCGGCGGTCCGGGTCCATCGTGGTGTCCCACAGCTCGTTGGCGTTCATCTCGCCCAGACCCTTGAAGCGCTGCACCATGTCGCGCGGGCGCGGGTCCCTCTTGCCCTGGGCGATCCCGGCCTCGATGACCCGGTCGCGCTCGGCGTCGGAGAAGGCGTAGCTGGCGTCGCTGCCCTTCTGGTCCCACTTGATCTTGTACAGCGGCGGCGCGGCCAGGTAGACGTTCCCGGCCTCGACCAGCGGCTTCATGAAGCGGAACAGCAGGGTGAGCAGCAGCGTGCGGATGTGCTGGCCGTCGACGTCGGCGTCGGCCATCAGGATGACCTTGTGGTACCGCAGCTTCTCGGCGTCGAACTCCTCGTGGATGCCGGTGCCCAGGGCGGTGATGATCGCCTGGACCTCCGCGTTCTTGAGGATGCGGTCGATGCGCGACTTCTCGACGTTGAGGATCTTGCCCCGGATGGGCAGGATGGCCTGGTTGTGAGGGTTGCGGCCGCCCTTGGCGGAGCCGCCGGCCGAGTCGCCCTCGACGATGTAGACCTCGCACTCCTCCGGGTTGGTGGACTGGCAGTCCGACAGCTTGCCCGGGAGGGAGGTGGTCTCCAGAAGGGTCTTGCGGCGGGTCAGGTCGCGCGCCTGGCGGGCGGCCACGCGCGCGCGGGCGGCCTGGCTGGCCTTGGACACGATGTCCTTGGCCTCGCCGGGGTTGCGCTCGAACCAGTCGCGCAGGTGCTCGTTGGTGACCTTCTGGACGAAGGACTTGGCCTCGGTGTTGCCCAGCTTGGTCTTGGTCTGGCCCTCGAACTGCGGGTCGGCCAGCTTGACCGAGATGATGGCGGTCAGACCCTCGCGGATGTCGTCGCCGGTGAGGTTGTCGTCCTTCTCGCGCAGCAGCTTCTGGTCGCGGGCGTACCGGTTGACCAGGGTGGTCAGCGCGGAGCGGAAGCCCTCCTCGTGCGTGCCGCCCTCAGCCGTGTTGATGGTGTTGGCGAAGGTGTGCACGGAGGAGGTGTAGGACTGGTTCCACTGCATGGCGATCTCGACCGAGATCCCCTCGCCCTCCTCCTCGAAGGAGATGATCGACGCGTGCGCCGGCTCCTTCTTGGCGTTGATGTGGCGGACGTAGTCCGACAGCCCCTCGTCGTAGTGGAAGGTGTTGACCGTCGGTCCGCCGTCGGTGTGCTCGGGCCGCTCGTCGCGGATGGTGATGGACAGCCCCTTGTTGAGGAAGGCCATCTCCTGCATGCGGCGGGCGAGCGTCTCGAAGGAGAACGTGGTGGTCTCGAAGATGTCGCCGTCCGGCCAGAAGGTGATCTGGGTGCCGGTCTCGTCGGTGCTCTCGCCCTTGACGAGTTCGCCGGTGGGCGCGGTCATCTCGTAGCGCTGGCGCCACACGTGCCCGTGGAGGCGGATCTCCACCTCCAGCGCGGTGGACAGCGCGTTGACGACGGAGACGCCGACGCCGTGCAGGCCGCCGGAGACCGCGTAGGACTTGCCGTCGAACTTGCCGCCCGCGTGCAGCGTGGTGAGGACGACCTCGACGGCGGGGCGCTTCTCCACCGGGTGGAGGTCGGTGGGGATGCCGCGGCCGTTGTCGGCCACGCACACGCCGCCGTCGGCCAGCAGGGTCACCTCGATGGCGTCGGCGTGGCCCGCCAGCGCCTCGTCGACGGAGTTGTCGACCACCTCGTAGACCAGGTGGTGCAGGCCCCGCTCCCCTGTGGAACCGATGTACATTCCGGGGCGCTTGCGGACCGCCTCAAGCCCCTCCAGAACCGTGATTGAACCTGCGTCGTAGGCCAAGTGGGAACACCCTCCTGCTGGGGACGCCTGCCGACCGCGGCCGAGCGGCGACGGTCACCCGTGACACGGTGATCGGGAGGGTCTGCGTGCCGCGACACCTGGGGGATCACCGTTCGCCACAGGGGCCGTCCGCCCACCCTCTTCTGGGGGCGTGGGACCGGCTACAGGCGTCTGAAGAACCGTCTCCATGATACCCCGCACGGTGCGACAAAGTGGCATTGGCGGCCCTGTGCCGCCTCACAACGAACGTTCAGGGAGGGAGACGACTCCCTACACGCGGGAGGGGCTGCGCGCAAGTCCCGGTGCGGTTGAGTGCCGCCTGCGGCGACCGGCGGCCCCGGGGCGG
Source organism: Nocardiopsis sp. LDBS0036 (assembly GCF_041228755.1). Lineage (NCBI taxonomy): Bacteria > Bacillati > Actinomycetota > Actinomycetes > Streptosporangiales > Nocardiopsidaceae > Nocardiopsis > Nocardiopsis sp. LDBS0036. The sequence continues at coordinate 4,258,401 of NZ_CP141103.1, read as the reverse complement.
CCCGGAGCCCCTCCCCGGCCGCGCCGGACACCCTCCGGAACGGCGTTCACCTGGGGATATCCACAAGCCGCGAAAGTGGAGGAAACGGGCACCCCGGCCCCGCGGCCCGGGCGGGCGCGCCTCAGCGGCGCCGGAAACCGGGTCCGCGGACCTTGATGGCGACGACCGTGCCGTCGCCCAGCTCCTCGTTGAGACGGCGCATGAGATCGCGCACCATCGCTCGCGCGTGGGCCGCCATGGTGGGCGAATCGGCCACCACGACCAGTTCCCCGTCCGAATAGCTCTCCGGACGCAGGTGTTCCGCGTTGAAATCGCCCACGATATCCGCCCAGCGGCCGAACACGCCGCCGATGGCCACCTGCTCCTGCCAGCCGTGCTCGATCAGCCACGTGCGCACGGCCTCACCGAACATCTGGGGCTCGTTGCGTGACCGCAACCGGCCACGCCGACGCGAGCGCTGGAGGCCTCGGGGCACCGCGCCGCGGTCCTTGGCCTCGGCCCGGGCGCGCGCGAGCGCCTGGCGGGCCAGGTCGGCCCCCGTCGGGGCCGGGGGAGCCGACGGCCCCGGCTCCGACGGACGCCGCGCCCCGTCCACAGGCTGTGGACGCAGTCCTCCGCCGCCGTGGTCGGCCGCGCCGGAGGCCGATCCCCGGTCCACAGGGTGTGGATAACGCTCACTCACCCGCGACGCCCCCCTCGCGCACGCCGAACCGGGCCCCGTCCAGCTCCTTGGGGATGTCCTCGGGCACGGCCGCGGTCACCAGGACCTGTTCGGCGTCGCCGACGCGCTCGGCCAGCCTGCGGCGGCGCTCGCTGTCCAGCTCGGCGAACACGTCGTCCAGGATCAGCACCGGGTCGTCTCCGTCGGAGCGCAGCAGGTCGAAGGCGGCCAGCTTGAGCGAGAGGGCGTACGACCAGGACTCGCCCTGGCTGGCGTAGCCCTTGGCGGGCATCCCGCCCAGTCGCAGGACCAGGTCGTCGCGGTGCGGGCCCACCAGGCTGACGCCGCGCTGGAGCTCGCGGTCGCGGGCCTCGGCCATGGCCGCGCGCAGGGTTTCCACAAGCTGTGGACGGCCGGTCGGCGGTTCGACCCCCTCGGGGACCGCGCCGCTGCGGTAGTCGGGGACGGCCGGGCCCCCGGAGTCGGTCAGCCCGGCGTAGGCCTCGGCGATCCTCGGGCGCAGCTCCTCCACCAGCTCCAGCCGCGCCGCCAGCAGCTCCGCGCCCGTCTCCGCCAGGTGGGAGTCCCACACCTCCAGCGTGCTCAGGTCGGGCGCCGAGCGCTGGCGGAACATCCGGCCGGAGGCCGACTTGAGCAGGGCGTTGCGCTGCTTGAGCACCCGGTCGTAGTCCGAGCGCACACCCGCCATCCGGGGCGCGCGCGCCACCAGCAGGTCGTCCAGGAACCGGCGCCGCTCGCCGGGGTCGCCCTTGACCAGGGCCAGGTCCTCCGGGGCGAAGAGCACGGTGCGCAGGATCCCCAGGACCTCGCGCGGACGGCCCGCGGGCGCCTGGTTGATCCGGGCCCGGTTGGCCCTGCCGGGGTTGAGCTCCAGGTCCACGACCATGGACCGCTCGTCGCGCACCACCTTGGCCCGGACGATCGCGCGGGGGGCGCCCTGGCGGACCAGCGGGGTGTCGGAGGAGACCCGGTGGCTGCCGAGGGTGGCCACGTAGCCGATCGCCTCGACCAGATTGGTCTTGCCCTGGCCGTTGGCGCCGACGAACACGCTCACGCCGGGGCCCATCTCCACGAGGGCCTCGCGGTAGGACCGGAAGTCGGCCAGTTGCAGGTGGGATACGTACATCCGGCCTTCCTCCTGGGGCGGCGGCGGTCGGGGGAAGGGGGCGCTCCCGGGGACGGCCCGTGGGCTGCGTCCCCGGGTCGGGGGAGGACGCCTCAGACGTCGATGTCGTCGGAGGTCTCGGCGCGGTGCACGGCGTGCCCGCCGAACTGGTTGCGCAGGGCCGCCACGACCTTCATCGCCGGGCTGTCGTCCTGGCGGGAGGCGAACCGCGCGTACAGGGAGGAGGTGATCGCCGGGGCCGGGACCGCGAGGTCCACGGCGGCCTGGACGGTCCAGCGGCCCTCGCCGGAGTCCTCGGCGTAGCCGCGCAGGCGCGACAGCTCGGGGTCCTCCTCCAGGGCCCGCGAGAGCAGGTCCAGCAGCCAGGAGCGCACCACGGTGCCCTCGCGCCAGCTCTCGAACGTGCCGGGGACGTCGTCCACGAGGCCGGAGGCGACCATGAGCTCGTAGCCCTCGCCGAAGGCCTGCATCATGCCGTACTCGATGCCGTTGTGGACCATCTTGACGAAGTGTCCTGCGCCGACCGCTCCGGCGTGGACGAAGCCCACGCCCTCCTCGGGCACGAGGGAGTCGAAGACCGGGCGGGCCTTCGCGACCTCCTCGGCCGGGCCGCCGACCATGATGCCGTAGCCGTTCTGGCGGCCCCAGACACCGCCGCTGACACCGACGTCGAGGTAGCCGACGCCCTTCTCCGCCAGCGCCTTGGCGCGGACGCGGTCGTCCGCGTAGTGGGAGTTGCCCCCCTCGATGACGAGGTCTCCCTCGTCCAGGAGTTCGCCCAGTTCGGCGATGGTCGCGGCCGTGGGGTCGCCCGCGGGGACCATCACCCAGACCACCCGGGGGGCGGCCAGCCGTTCGACCAGTCCGACCAGGGTGTCGACGTCGCGCTCCGGCGAGGCGACGTCGTACCCGACGACCTCGTGGCCCTTCTCCCGCAGCCGGGCGGCCATGTTGCCGCCCATCTTGCCGAGACCGATCATTCCGAGCTGCATGGTTGCTCTGCTCCCCTTCGCCGCCTGTGGATGGACGCCGGCCGACCCGGGTCGCGGACCGGATCCGGCAGGTGCCAGTCAATCGAACCGGCCGCGGATCAGCCCGGCTGACGCACCGGCATGATCAGGTAGCGGTACTCGGGGGAGGAACCCTCCTCCGCGGGCTTGCCGGTCAGGATCGACGGCTTGGTCGAGGTGGTGAAGTGCAGGCGGGCCACGTCGGTGCCGATGGCGCCGAGCCCGTCCAGGAGGAACCCGGAGTTGAAGGCGATCTGGATGTCGTCGCCGTCCAGGTCGGCCTCCAGGACCTCGACCGCCTGCGCCTCCTCGCCGGTGCCCGCCTCCAGGACCAGCTGGCCCTGGCTGAAGGACAGCCGCAGCGGGGTGTTGCGTTCGGCGACCAGCGAGACGCGCTTGACCGCCTCGACGAACTCGGAGCGGCTGACCTCGGCCACCGAGTTGAAGGTGTCCGGCAGCAGCGCCCGGTACTTGGGGAACTCGCCGTCGAGCAGGCGGGTCGTGGTGCGGCGGCCGCCGCCCTCGAAGCCGATCATGCCCTCGCCGGAGCCGCCGTCCGAGAGGGCGATCGAGACCTCGGCGCCCGAGGTGAGCGACTTGGCGGTGTCGTGGAGGGTCTTGGCCGGGACCAGCGCGACCGCGGACAGGTCGGGGTTCTCCGGCTTCCAGGTGAACTCGCGCACGGCCAGGCGGTAGCGGTCGGTGGAGGCGAGCGTGATGGTCTCGCCCTCGATCTCGACGCGCACGCCGGTGAGCATCGGCAGGGTGTCGTCGCGCCCGGCGGCCACGGCCACCTGGCTGACCGCGGCGGCGAAGGCGTCGCTGCCGACGGTCCCGCTCACACCGGGCATCTCCGGGAGCGTGGGGTAGTCCTCCACCGGCATGGTGGTCAGGGTGAACTTCGCGCTGCCGCCGGTGACGACGACCTTGGCGCCGTCGGTGGAGATCTCCACGGGCTGCGCGGGGAGGTTGCGGGTGATCTCGGCCAGGAGCTTACCGGTGACCAGGACCGTGCCCGGCTCCTCGACCTCGACGTCCACCGCGGCCTGGGTGGAGACCTCGTAGTCGAAGCCGGACAGGCGCAGCTGCTGGCGGCCGTCGAACTCACCGGCCTCCAGCAGGATGCCGACGAGCACCGGCACCGAGGGGCGCGTCGGGAGTGTGCGCGCGGTCCAGGCGACCGCCTCGGCCAGTACGTCGCGTTCGACCCGGAACTTCACTTTCCGACTCACTTTCCGCACGACCGGCGTGCCGGTCGAAGCCTCAACGTTGCAGCTCGTGGATCTGTGGGTCCACCGAGGGCTCCGTCCACAGGGCTGTGGAGGCCGCGCCGGTGGCGCCGGGAGCTGTCTCGGATCCCGTACGGGGTCACCGCTCGGATGCGGGCGGCGGAGGACAGGGGCGAGACCACACGTTACCCGGATTCACCCGCTGCCGCTGACAGCTCAGCACCGGGCTGTCGTCGCGCCTGTCTCGGAGAGTTGTCCACAGATTTTCCGCGGAGCGGTTGTGAAGCCACATCTTGGTTAATGAAGGTGCGCAGTAGTAGTAGGGCCTGTGGATAGTGTGGATAACCCTTGTTTTCGCAGGTCAACCTGCGAATTTTTGTCCACAGGTCCTGTGGGTAACCCTGTGGGTAACTTGGCCCGCCTGTGGACGAACGAAGCCGTCCCCAGGTTTTCCACACTCCGTCCACAGCTTCGTCCACAGGTTTTCCCCAGGTTCTCCACAAGGATCGGTGGTTCAGTCATCGGATGACCCACCGCCGCGTCCACAGGGACAGGGGTGGTTACCCACAGGCTCGGCGCGCTTTTCCACAGGTTGTCCACAGGGTTGTCCACAGATTTGACCCCCCTCCTGTGGATAACTTGGGCGAGAGAGCGCCAAAATTTTTTTCCGAGCCCCTCCACAGAACACCCGAACCCCGACAAAGGGTCTGTGCACAGGTTTGTCCACAGGGGAGTTCCCCCTTCCGCGCGCCGAACACCGGCGCGGAGGCCTCCGACCAGGTGTGGGAAGGGCAACAGCGGCCCCGGAAGGCCTGGGAAACAGGGAGAACAGGGCGTGCCGGGCACGAACCCGTCCGGAGGTCGGCAGAGGCGGCGAACCCCTCCAGAGGCGGGCGTTCGTGCGCACAAGCCTGTGGATAACTCGGCCGCAGGCGTGGTGGGGCCCTGTGGATAACGTGTGCCGCCTTGTGACTGCGTCGCCTTGGGGCCGTGTCGACAGGTGGCCGTGTCCACAGGCCGACACACCGCCGCGGGCCGCGGACCGGACGCCGCGGGGCGGCCCCCGTCCCGGGGGCCGCCCCGCGGCTCGTGCACAGTCTGTGGATCAGGTCAGCGAGGGCTGGTCCTTGATCCGGCTGGTGAGCTCGTGCACCTGGTTGTAGATGGACCGGCGCTCGGCCATCAGCCCGCGGACCTTGCGCTCGGCGTGCATGACCGTGGTGTGGTCGCGGCCGAACTGCTGCCCGATCTTGGGCAGGGACAGCTCGGTCAGCTCCCGGCACAGGTACATGGCGATCTGCCGGGCGGTCACCAGCACCCGGGAGCGCGAGGTCCCGCACAGGTCCTCGACCGTCAGGCCGAAGTAGGCGGCCGTCTGGGACATGATCGCCCCCGCCGTGACCTCGGGGACCTCCGTGCTGGGCACCAGGTCCCGCAGCACCTGGCTGGTCAGGTCCAGGTCCACCGACTGCCGGTTCAGGCTGGCGAAGGCGGTCACGCGGATCAGCGCGCCCTCCAGTTCCCGGATGTTGGTGGAGATCTTGCTCGCGATGAACTCCAGCACCTCGGGAGGGGCCGCCAGCCCCTCCTGCGCGGCCTTCTTGCGCAGGATGGCGATCCGGGTCTCCAGCTCGGGCGGCTGGACGTCGGTGAGCAGGCCCCACTCGAACCGGCTGCGCATCCGGTCCTCCAGCGTGGTCAGCTGCTTGGGCGGCCGGTCGCTGGAGATGACGATCTGCTTGTCGGAGTTGTGCAGCGTGTTGAAGGTGTGGAAGAACTCCTCCTGCGTCTGCTCCTTGTTCTCCAGGAACTGGATGTCGTCCACCAGGAGCACGTCGATGTCGCGGTACCGGCGGCGGAACCCGTCCGCCTTGCCGTCCCGGATCGAGTTGATGAACTCGTTGGTGAACTCCTCCGAGCTGACGTACCGCACCCGCGAACCCTCGTAGAGGCGGTGCGTGTAGTGCCCGATGGCGTGCAGCAGGTGGGTCTTGCCCAGCCCCGAACCGCCGTGGATGAACAGCGGGTTGTAGGCCTTGGCCGGAGCCTCGGCGGCCGCCACCGACGCCGCGTGCGCGAAGCGGTTGCTGGAGCCGATGACGAAGGTGTCGAAGGTGTACTTCGGGTTCAGGCGCGCGTGCTCGCCCGGCGGGACCTCCTGCGAGCGCCCCGGGGGAGAGGAGGGGGCCTTCGGGGCCTCGTCCTCCACAGGGGCCTCCACGGCCTCCGGAGCGGGCTGCGCGGCCTCCTCGGCCGCCTCCGCCCCCGGCGCGGGCGCCTCCTCCCGCGGGGTCTCCCAGCGGTTGGGCCGGTCCCACTCCGGTTCCGTCCAGGACTGCTGCCGCCACCCCGCGGGCTCCTGCGGCCGCTCCAGCGCCGAGGGCTGCTCCCACAGCGGGGGCGCGGTGGGCGTCTCCTGGGGGGAGGCGAAGGTCTGCTGGACCCAGGGCGCGGGCGCGTCGCGGACCGTGTGCGGCGCCTCGTCGGTGGGGGAGGGGTGGTCGGCCGGGGGCGTGGGTCCCAGCAGGTCGGCCTGCTCCGGGGCCGGAGCGGGGGCCGAGGGCCACGGTGCGGGCTGCTCGGCCGCCTCGGCTGCCGGACGCGCGTGCTGTCCCCGGGAGCCGGTCACGGCCCGCTGGGCGTCCGCGGGCGCCGCCGGGGGAGCCGTCGGCCGGGTCGGGCCGGGGGCGGTGCCCGGCACGACGGGGGAGAAGGCGGGCGCGGTGTGCCCCTCCACGCTGCGCGGGCCCTGCGGCCCCGGAGCGGCGGGCGGCGTCGGGGTGGGCGGCGGGGTCGGCACCGCGGTCGGGTCGACCGTCACCGCGACCCGGATCTCCCGGCCCAGGTGGGCGGAGAGCGCCTTGCTGATCGCCGGGTACAGGCGTGTCTCCAGCACCTTCTTGGTGAACTCGTTGGGCGCCGCGATGAGCGCGGTGTCCTCGATCAGGCCCAGCGGACGGGTCTGCGGCAGCCATGCGCGCTGGTGCGCGGGAAGGGAGTCGTTGTCGATCCCGTCCAGGACGCTGGACCAGACCACTGCGAGGTTGACCTGCGCGTCAGCCAAGACGACCTGCCATGGGTGCTTGTCCCTTCGGTACGGGTCTGTGCGGTGCGGAGTGGGGGACGGAAGGGGACGTGGTGACCACGGCGAAGCCCGTGGCGTGTCGGTCGGGCGGGCGCCCGCGGCACCTGGGGCCGCAGGGAGCGACTTCCCATTGTCCTCCTCCCGCGGCGGTGCCGGGTCGGGTGAGGGGGCGAAAACAGCTTGTTTGGGTGGTTATGTGCCTGTGGATAACTTCACTGCCCCCTGAGCTGCGCCTCTGCGGCCACAACCCCGGTATCCACAGCTTCAGGAGGTTGTCCACAGGTTTTCCACAGGCTTGTCCACAGGATGGCAGATCTCCGCGCACAGCGCAGAGTTATCCACAATGTGCAGATCAGAAGGTGTGCAAGAGGGCTGTTCCCGGCATCGGGGGAGCGCCGGCCGGTGCGAGGGGCAAGTTATCCACAGGCTGAGGTTATCCACAGACGCCGGGGGGGTGTGGAAGTCTCACACGCCTGTGGACGACGAGTCGTCCACAGGGCGGGGGAGAGGCGGGTGCGGGTTCCGCGCCGACCGTCCGTGAGCGAGCGCGGAGGCGGGGAGGGGAGGGGCCAGGCCGGACGCGTGTAACCGCCGTCCACAGGCCCGATTTGACCCCGGCCGGACCAGGTCGTATCTTCTTTATGCTTATGCCGACGATCTGCCTGTGCCCGTGTTCGCACGGAGGCGCGGCCACGGCTCATGCACCCGTAGGCCCCGCATATCCTGGGGGTCTGTCGTAGTACTTATCCTGACACGCCCCTGGAGCCAGTAGTGAGCAAGCGTACGTACCAGCCGAACAACCGGCGTCGCGCGAAGGTCCACGGCTTCCGGCTGCGCATGCGTACGCGCGCCGGTCGCGCCATCATCGCCTCGCGCCGTCGCAAGGGGCGCGCGGCGCTGACCGTGAGCCACTAGGCCACGCCCAGCACCAAGCCCTTCGGGACCGTCCGGCCTTCTCGCCGGCCGGTCCCTTTGTCGTGGGAGAAGTACCGAAGCACGAAGGAAGCCGATGCTCTCGCCGAGGAACCGGATGCGCCACAGCGCCGAGTTCGGCTCCGTCATGCGTTCGGGACGGCGCGCGTCCAGGGACTGCCTGGGCGTCGTCTACCTCCCCCCGCCCTCCGGTATCGCGGACGCCGACCCCCCGCGGGTCGGGTTCGTGGTCAGCAAGGCGGTCGGGGGAGCGGTGGTGCGCAAGCGCGTACAGCGCAGACTGCGCCACCTGATGCGGTCTCGGTTGGCTGTTCTGCCAAACGGTAGCCTGCTTGTAGTGCGCGCCCGACCCGCCGCCGCCACCGCGCGGCACGAGGACCTGGCCGCCCAACTCGACAGCGCGATCGCCGCGGCGACGCGCCCCCGCGGGACGTCGTCGCGCCGCCGGTCCGGCCGGGGCCGGCCTCGGCCCCCGGTGGCCGATCCCGCGGTGCGCGAGACAGCAGGGAACCGACGCCCGGACGAGGGCGGAGAGCGGTGGGGCCGATGACCGAGCACAGACCGACGGTGTTCGCGCGCGTGTTGATCCTGCCCATCCGGGGTTACCAGCGCTTCATCAGCCCGCTCTTCCCCCCGGTCTGCCGTTTCTACCCCTCGTGCAGCGCGTACGCCGTCGAGGCGCTGCGCGTGCACGGAGCTCTGTACGGGTTGTGGCTGGGAGCCCGGCGTATCGCCCGTTGCCACCCCTTCAATCCGGGGGGGCTTGATCCGGTTCCGCCGCCCAGGGGGCGCCGGAACGGGGAGTCCGAGGAGTCTGCGGGCGGAGCCGGCCACACCGGAACCCCTCCCGGGGACCAGTAGCTGAAGCGAATCACATAGGAGTTGGCCGGTGCTGGACTGGCTTTACAACATCGTCGGCTGGATCTTGGTCCAGATCCACTCGGGTCTGACCTACATCGGCCTCGACACGGACAGCGGCTGGGCCTGGGGCCTGTCGATCGTCCTGCTCACCGTGCTCATGCGGCTCCTGCTGGTGCCGCTGTTCGTCAAGCAGATGAACACGCAGCGCAAGATGCAGGACATCCAGCCCAAGATCCTGAAGCTCCGCGAGCGCTACAAGCACGACAAGGAGCGCTTGCAGCGGGAGTCCATGAAGCTCTACCAGGAGAGCGGCACCAACCCGATCATGGGTTGCCTGCCGCTCCTCCTGCAGATGCCGGTCTTCTTCGCGCTCTTCAGCGTGCTGCGCAGCGTCGCCGAGGGCAACGCCCAGTACAACTTCACCCCGGAGCTGGTGGAGAGCGCGCGTGCGGCGCTCATCTTCGAGGCGCCCGTCGCGGCCCAGTTCAACAGCACTCCCGAGGAGCTCCTCGCGCTCGGCGCGTCCGACCCGATCATGGCCAAGGTCATCATCGCGATCGCCTGCGTGATCATGGGTACGACGACGTTCCTCACCATGCGCCAGAGCATGAAGCGCAGCGTCTCCCAGATGCCCGACAACCCCATGATGCAGACCCAGAAGATCATGATGTACATGGCGCCCCTGTTCGGGCTCTTCGGTCTCATGATGCCCGTGGGTGTGCTGGTCTACTGGGTCACCTCCAACGTCTGGACCATGGGGCAGCAGCACTTCCTCTACAGCAGGCAGCCGGCCCCCGGCCAGGACGAGGCCAAGGCCAAGAGCGGTGCCTCCGCCAACGGTTCCGCCAAGGGCATGCTCAGCCGAAAGAAGGCGGCGGAATCCGCTCCTGAGCCGAAGGAACAGCCTAAGATCGAACGCAAGCAGCCGAGGAAGCAGCCGCGTTCCAAGCGGGCCGGTGGTGGTCCGCGCTAGGTTCTGCGGCTCCCGGCCGAGAAGGCGTTCGAGTGCGCAGGCGACACTGCCCCTGAGGCGTACGGCGGCCAGGGCGTGAGGGATGAGGAGACGGGATCGCTGTGGCAAGTAGCGAGGAAGAGAGCGGTGGCGTAGCGGTGGCTGAGGCGCCTGAGGCCGGAATCGATGTCGAGGCCCTGGAGAACGAGGGCGACATCGCCGCGGACTACATCGAGGGACTCCTCGACATCGCGGACTTCGACGGCGACATCGACATGGACGTCGAGGGCGACCGCGCGATGGTCTCCGTCGTCGGTGCCACCCTCGACGAGTTGATCGGGGAGAAGGGCGAGGTCCTGGAGGCCCTCCAGGAGCTCACCCGGCTGGCGGTGCACCGGGCCACCGGTGAGCGCAGCCGCCTGATGCTGGACATCGGCGGGTACCGCGAGGACCGCCGCAAGGTGCTCTTCCAGGTCGGGACGGACGCCGCCAACAAGGCCAAGGAGACCGGCCAGACCCAGCCCCTGGAGCCGATGACCCCGTTCGAGCGCAAGGTCGTGCACGACGCGGTGGCCGCCGCCGGTCTGCACAGCGAGTCGGAGGGGGAGGAGCCCCACCGCTACGTGGTGGTGCGGCCCGCCCCCTAGGCGCGGACACCCCGGAGGGGGTGGCGATGTTTCACGTGAAACATCGCCACCCCCTCCGCTTGTACCCGGCTCCTGCCGTGTGGACCCCCTCGCCGTGTCGGCATGTGGCTCTGTCGACTTCTCGCCATGTGTGGCCGGGCCGCGGACCGGGAAGGCAGAAGCGGGGGCCGTGGATGTTTCACGTGAAACCGCGGTGTCCTCCCGCGCGTAGGATTCAGGGTGGATCCCTTTTCTCCGCGCCGCTGCGCGTCCCCCTTCGCCCACCGGTCCCGCCGTGTGCGCGGACGCCGTGGCGAACCGACATGGAAGTGATGATGGACGAGTTCACAGGTGGTGACCGATGACCTCGGGCACTGAGGAGCCCGGCGCCGCGCTCCCCGCTCCCCCGGCGGAGGCGGAGGCGGTCTTCGGCACCTCCCTGCCGACGGCGCGGCGCTACGCCGAACTGCTCGCCGACGACGGGGTGCGCCGGGGCCTGATCGGTCCGCGCGAGGTCCCCCGCCTGTGGGAGCGGCACCTCATCAACTGCGCCGTCGTGGAGGAGCTGCTTCCCGAGGGCGCGGAGGTGGTGGACGTCGGCTCGGGCGCCGGGCTGCCCGGTCTGGTGCTCGGCCTGCTGCGCCCCGACATCCGCATGGTGCTGCTGGAGCCGCTGCTGCGCCGGACGGTCTTCCTCAACGAGGCCGTGGAAATCCTGGAGCTGCCCAACGTGGAGGTGCGGCGCGGCCGTGCCGAGGAGGCGCACGGCGAGGTCTACACCGACTTCGTCACCGCCCGCGCGGTCGCTCCCCTCAGCCGGCTCGCCGGGTGGTCCCTGCCCCTCCTGCGCGAGGGCGGCAGCCTGCTGGCGCTCAAGGGGGAGCAGGCGGAGGCCGAACTGGCCGCCGCGAAGGAAGACGTTTCGAAACTGCGGCCCAGCGTTAGCGATGTGATCAGGGTGGGGCGGGGTAAAGTCGATCCCGCTACCACGGTCGTTCGCGTCACGGTGACCGGTGGTCCGCCCGCGCCGAAGGCGCGCGGCGGCAAGAAGAAGCGCGGACGGAAGAGGTGAACTCCTTCGTGAACCCATCCGACAACCCCGGTGTTTCACGTGAAACATCCTCCTACGGAGACCTGCTCGATGTTTCACGTGAAACACCGTCCGGGGTTCCCGACACTCCGCTCGCCCGTGCGGCCCACGAGGCCATGGCGGTTCGCGGGCCCGACGACATCTGGCCCCGGCCCAAGGAATGCCGGGTGATCAGTGTGGCCAACCAGAAGGGCGGCGTCGGCAAGACCACCACGACGGTCAACATCGCGGCCGCCCTGGCGATGCACGGACAGCGCGTCCTCGTGGTCGACCTCGACCCGCAGGGCAACGCGTCCACCGCCCTCAGCATGGAGCGCGACAACCAGACCCGGTCCATCTACCACTGCCTGGTGGAGGACGAGGAGATCCGCAAGCTCGCCCAGCCGGTCCCGGAGATCCCCAACCTCTGGTGCGCCCCGGCGACCATCGACCTGGCGGGCGCCGAGATCGAACTGGTCTCGCTCGTCGCGCGCGAGGCCCGGCTCAAGCGGGCCTTCGCCGCCTACGACACCTCGGACCTGGACTACATCCTCATCGACTGCCCGCCCTCGCTCGGCCTGCTGACGGTCAACGCGATGGTGGCGTGCGACGAGGTCATGATCCCGATCCAGTGCGAGTACTACGCCCTGGAGGGTCTGGGGCAGCTGCTGCGCAACGTGGAGCTCGTCCAGTCCCACCTGAACCCGGGGCTGGCGGTCAGCACCATCCTGCTGACGATGTACGACGGCCGGACCAGGCTCTCCCAGCAGGTGGCCGACGAGGTGCGCTCGCACTTCGGGGACACCGTCCTGGAGACGCTGATCCCCCGGAGCGTCCGGGTGTCCGAGGCGCCCAGTTACGGCCAGTCGGTGATGACGTACGACCCGGCTTCCACCGGTGCGGTGGCCTACCTGGAAGCCGCCCGGGAGATCGCCCACAGGGCCAAGGTCTGACAAGCGGAAGAGGAGTGTGGAGGTGCCGGTGAGCCAGCAGCGGCGCGGACTGGGCAAGGGACTGGGGGCGCTCATCCCACAGGGGCCCGCGGCCCCCGCCCCCGCCCCCGTCACCGTCTCCGAGGAGGAGACCCAGCCCGTCGAGCCACGGGTGGAAGCCCTGCCCGACGGGACGTACCTGGAGGAGGTCGAGCTCAGCTCGATCATCCCCAACCCCCGCCAGCCGCGGAAGTACTTCGACGACCAGGCCCTGGAGGAGCTGCGGGACTCGATCAGCGAGGTCGGCCTGCTCCAGCCCATCGTCGTGCGCAAGCTGGAGGGTGAGGACGGCCCCCGGTACGAACTCATCATGGGCGAGCGCCGGATGCGGGCCAGCAAGGAGGCGGGGCTCACCCGCGTCCCCGCCATCGTCCGCAGTACCGACGACGACGAGCTGCTGCGCGACGCGCTCCTGGAGAACCTGCACCGGCAGGAGCTCACCCCCCTGGAGGAGGCGGCCGCCTACAAGCAGCTGCTGGACGACTTCGGCGCCACCCACGGGGAGCTGGCCCAGCGGATCGGCCGGTCCCGTTCGCACATCACCAACACCCTGCGGCTGCTCACCCTCCCGCCCAAGGTGCAGACGCGCGTGGCCGCGGGTGTGCTCAGCGCCGGGCACGCGCGGACGCTGTTGAAGGTCGAGGACCCCGACCTCCAGGACCGCCTCGCCGCCCGGGTGGTGGAGGAGGGCATCTCGGTCCGCTCCCTGGAGGAGATGGTGGCCCTGAGGGAGGAGCCCGAGGAGGAGAGGGTCCGCCGTGCCCCCACCCGGACCGCCAACCCTCCCCAGGTCGAGGAGTGGGCCTCCCGTCTCTCCGACCGGCTGGACACCACGGTGAAGGTCAACATGGGCAAGCGCAAGGGCAGGATCGTCGTGGAGTTCGCGACGCACGAGGACCTGGAGCGCATCATCAGCCAGATGGGCTAGCCCCCTTCGGCGGTGATGTTTCACGTGAAACATCACCGCCGAAGGGGCCCCGGTACGGCGAAGGGCCCCCGAGATCCCAGGGATCTCGGGGGCCCTTCGCCGTACCGGCCTGCGGAGGAGCCGCAGGTGCGGCGGGTTCCGGGTTACAGGAACTCCGCGAGCTCCTTCTCCAGGACGCGCTTGGGCTTGGCGCCGATGATCTGCTTGACGACCTCGCCGTCCTTGTAGAGGTTCATCGTCGGCAGGGACAGCACGTTGTAGGAGCGCGGCGTCTCCGGGTTCTGGTCGGTGTTGAGCTTGACGACCTCGATCTTGTCGCCGTACTCGTCGGCCAGCTTGTCCAGGACCGGGGCCATCTGCTTGCACGGGCCGCACCAGTCGGCCCAGAAGTCCACCAGGACGGGCTTGTCGCTGGAGAGGACCTCCTCCTTGAAGGTGGCGTCGGTGACGTGCTTGACAGCGGACATGGTTCTCCTTGGTTCGACGTGTCCGGGGCAGGGGGGCGAGGGGGGAGTCGGTGGCGGCGGCCCCGGGATCGGGCCCTGGGGCCAGCCGCCTCTAGTTGCCGCGCGCGGCGAGGTAGCGCTCGGCGTCCAGGGCGGCGGAGCAGCCGGTTCCCGCGGCGGTGATCGCCTGCCGGTACTGGTGGTCGACGACGTCGCCCGCGGCGAAGACGCCCTCCAGGTTGGTCCGCGTGGACGGGAAGTCCACCTTGACGTAGCCCTCTTCGTCCAGCTCGATCTGCTTGTCGAACAGGTCCACGCGCGGGTCGTGGCCGATCGCGACGAACAGGCCGGTCACGTCCAGGGTGCTGGTCTCGCCGGTCTGGGTGTCGAGCACCTTGAGGCCGGAGACGCGCTCCTCGCCCAGGACCTCGGTGACCGCCGAGTTCCAGAGGAAGGTGATCTTGTCGTTGGCGTGCGCGCGCTCGGCCATGATGCGGCTGGCGCGCAGCTGGTCGCGGCGGTGGATGACGGTCACCGACCTCGCGAACCGGGTGAGGAACAGGGCCTCCTCCATGGCGGTGTCGCCGCCGCCGACCACCGCGATGTCCTGGTCGCGGAAGAAGAAGCCGTCGCAGGTGGCGCACCAGGAGGTGCCGCGCCCGGACAGCTCCTTCTCGCCGGGGACGCCCAGCTCGCGGTAGCCGGAGCCGGTGGCGAGGATGACCGTGTGCGCGAGGAAGGTCTCACCGCCCGCGACGACCTCCTTGACCGGCTTGGTGAGGTCGACCTCGGTGACGTCCTCCGGCACCAGCTCGGCGCCGAACCGCTCCGCCTGCTTGCGCATGTGGTCCATGAGGTCGGGGCCCATGACACCGTCGGGGAAACCGGGGAAGTTCTCGACCTCGGTGGTGTTCATCAGCGCGCCGCCGGCGGTGATGGAACCCTCGAACACCAGGGGTCGCAGCTCGGCACGGGCGGCGTACACGGCGGCGGTGTACCCCGCCGGTCCGGAACCGATGATGATGACATTGCGGACGTCACTCACGCTCGTTGGCCCTTCACACAGTCGCTGCCCTGGCCACGCCGTGTGACCTCAGGGGAAGTTGGTTAGCACAACCGATGGTAGGCGCAGGGCATTCCCTTCGGGACATCGCCCCAGGTTACGGGGGCGGGGTATGCGTAGGAGGCGGTGCCGCGCACCCTTCGGGCCCCTCCCCGGGAGAGCCCGTCGGCGGCCGGCCGGCGCCCGCGCGGCGGGCGGGGACACCGGGAGCGGGGGAACGGCCGGGAGGCGCGGGACGGCCCCGGGAGAACGCGCGTCCCCGAGGGCGGTCGGGAACCCTCAGGGGCGCCGCTGGCGGCCGTCCAGGGCCGACCGCACCCCCAGGGCGACCGCGCCCGCCGCGAGCCCCCACGGGGCGTTCAGGGCCAGGACGGCGGCCACCCGGAGGACGGCGACGAGGACAACCGGTCCCGTGCCGCCACGGGGCCGGGTCCGTAGAATCGCCGCATGCCCAGTGACCGCCGGGGCGTCGTGGTCGACGCGCTCTTCGGGTTCGCCGTCTTCGCCGTGGTGGCGATCGCGGTCGCCTCCGACGTCAGCGACACGGGGAACCTGCCGCTCGGGTACGGGGTGGCCGGGGTCCTCGGCGCGCTCATGCTGGTCCGGCGCCGCCGACCGGTCGCGGTCCTGGTCGCCACCTCGGTCCTGGTCGTCGCCAACTACGTGCTCCAGCTGCCCGTCATCGGCCTGGCCGTCCCGGTGGCCGCAGCGCTGTACTCGGCCGCGGAGGCGGGACGCACCCTGTGGTCGGTGGGCCTGGCCGCCGCGCTGGTCCTGGTCTCCACGTTCACCCGGTTGCAGCAGGGGCAGGACCCCGCCTACCTCCTGGGGTACGAGCTGCCCACCACGGTGGCCGTCATGGGCGCGGCCACGGCCCTGGGCCACGTGCAGTGGCAGCGGCGCCGGGCCGAGCACCAGCGCGTGCGGATCGAGGTCCTCGACCGGCAGGCGCGCGAGTCCGAGGCGGCCGAGCGCCAGGCGCTCGAACGCACCCGTATCGCCCGCGACCTGCACGACGCCGTGGGGCACCACCTCTCCGTGGTGTCCCTGCACGCGGCGGTGGCCGCGGAGGCCCTGGACGACGACCCGGCGGACGTGCCCGTCGCGCGAGCCGAGCTGGATCACGTGGCCAGGGCCTCGCGGGCGGGTCTGAGCGAGCTGCGGGCCACCGTGCGCGCGCTGCGCGAGGCCGACCCCGGCGGCGACCGGGTCTCCTCCCTCGCGCACCTGGACGAACTCGTGGCGACGGTGCGCGCGGCCGGGGTGGACGTGGAGGTGACCGGGGTTCCCGCTCCCGGCGAGGTGCCCGGGATGGTGGACGCGACCGCCTACCGGATCGTCCAGGAGGCGCTGACGAACACGCTGCGCCACGCGCGCGCCCCCCGGGCGCGGGTGGCCTTCTCCAGGAGGGACGGGATGCTCGACGTGACGGTGACCGACGAGGGGACGGCCGTGCCGGTCGCGTCCCCCGGGGGCAGCGGGCTGGCGGGGATGCGCGAACGGGTGCGCCTGGTCGGCGGATCGGTGGAGGCCGCGCCCCGGCCCGGCGGCGGGTTCGGGGTGCGTGCGCTGCTGCCGCTCGGGGACGACCGGTGATCCGGGTCCTGCTCGTGGACGACCAACCCCTCGTCCGCACCGGGGTGCGCGCGCTGCTGGAGCGCGACGAGGGGATCGAGGTGGTGGCCGAGTCCCAGAACGGCCGCGAGGCGCTCGTGGACATCGACCGCCACCGCCCCGACGTGGTCCTGCTCGACCTCCAGATGCCCGTGATGGACGGCCTGGCGGTGCTCCGCGAGCTGGGACGCCGCGGCGGCCCCGCGCCCGGGAGGTCCACAAACGCACATGTCGACACGTCGACGGACCACGGGGTCCGGGTGGTCGTGCTCACCACGTTCGGCGAGGACGACAACGTGTTCACCGCGTTGCGGCTGGGCGCCTCCGGCTTCCTGCTCAAGGACGCTGGTCCGCGGCAGTTGCGGGACGCGGTCCGCACCGTGGCGGCGGGGGACGCCCTGCTCTCGCCGGGGGTCACCCGCAGGGTGATCGAGCGCCTCGCCGACACCGCGGTCGCCCCCGGTAGCGCCTCCCGGCTGGACGTGCTCACCGGCCGGGAGCGCGACGTGCTCGCGCTGGTCGGACGCGGTATGTCGAACCAGGAGATCGGCGCCGCGCTCCACCTGAGCCCGGCGACCGCGCGCACCCACGTGGGGCGCCTCCTGGCCAAGCTCGGAGTCCGCGACCGGGTCGGCCTGGTGGTGGTCGCCTACGAGACGGGCCTGGTCCGCCCGGGCCGGTGAGCGTACGCCCGCAGGCGGCTCCGGCCCCGTCCCGGCGACATGTCGACACGGCGTCAAAGGGACACGGCGTCGGGCGGACACGGGCCCGGAGCGGTCAGGGTGCCCGGACGGTCTCCTGGGCGAGGACGTTCTGGCCGGGGTCGCCGCCCTGGGCACAGGCCGGGTCGACCACGTACACCTCGAACCGCTCGCCCCGGGGGGAGAACAGCACCCACGCGGGGGACTCCCCGTCGCCGTAGCGGGCGTCGTCGACCAGGGTGAAGTGCCCGCCGAACTCCTCACCGAGGAGCACCACGCACTCCTGCACGCCGGGGGGAGCCGCCTGGACGGCCAGGGGGGCGGTCTCCACGCCCCCTCCGGGTTCGCCTCCGCCTGCGGCACCGGTCCCGCCCACGGGGGACAGGTCGAGCGTCCGGGCGGCCTGCTCGGCCAGGGCCGCCTCGGTGTAGACGGTCCCGCTCCGCACCACCTGAGGCGTGTAGGACTGCGCCGTGTCCGGGGCGTTCTCCTGGCCGTTCTCCGCCAGCGGGGCCGCGACACCGGTCTCCCCGCCCTGACCGCCCGGGGTGAGCACGCCGTTGAACAGGGCCGCGCCGCCGCCCCCCACGACGACCGCCGCGGCGGCGGCCAGCATCATCAGCCGGGCCCTGCTCAGGCTCCGCCCGCTCCGGGGCCGGCGTGGGAGAGGGGTCACCGTGGCGCCGCCGGGTACCGGGGCGCCCCCGGTCTGCGGCGGCGCGGCGTCCTCCGTACCGACCGCGCCCGCCGCGCGCTCGCGCGCCGCCTCCGCGACGCGCTGGTCGAGGAGGTCGGCCACGTCCCGGGGCAGGGCGGGAACCGGTGCGGCGGCCAGCGCCTCGGACACCCCGGTGAGTTCTCCCAGGGTCGTCGCGCAGGTCGCGCAGGTGTCTATGTGGGCTGCGACGGTGCGTTCCTCGTCGGGCTCCAGGAGCTCCTCGGCGAAGAAGGCGAGTGCCTCCACGTCTGGATGGGACGTCACGATGGGTTGGCACCTCCTCTCCCAGTTGTGACGTCTCCGGCCTGTCGAGGGTTCCTCAGATGGGCCAGCGACGGGAGAAGTCTGGCGCGACCTCGCGCACACCTGCTCTTGACCGTCCCCGACGCCACGTCGAGGATCTGCGCGGCCTCCTCCACCCGGTAGCCGAGCATGTCCACGAGGGTCAGCGCCATGCGCTGGTCCAGCGGGAGCAGGTCCAGCGCGGCGTTGACGTCCAGGCGCGTCTCGGTCTGCGAGGCGTGGTCCGGCCCCCCTCCCGAGCGGCCGAGACGCTCGTTGGACATGACGTCCAGGGTCTCGTCCTCGGTCGGGGTGGCCGGGCGCACCTTGCGGCGGCGCAGCCGGTCGTGGCAGGCGTTCACCACGATCCGGTGCAGCCACGTGCTCACCTGCGCCTCACCGCGGAAGCGGTCGGCGGCGCGGAACGCGGACAGGAACGCGTCCTGGAGGGCGTCGGAGGCCTCCTCGCGGTCGCCCATCATGCGCACGGCGACAGCCCAAAGGCGCTCGCGGTGCCGACGCACCAGGACCGCGAAGGCCTGGTCGTCGCCCTGAGCGTGCCTCGTCAACAGCTCCCGGTCAGGAAGCTCCTGGACCGCGTCCATCAGTACCCGATCACGTACTCCGCTACTCGACCCCTCGTACCTCGGCCTCGTAGACCGTGCCCCTCCACTCGCCGGACCCGGCCAGCTCGGTGAACCAGACCACGACGTAGCGGGCCTCGACCGGTTCGTCGAGGGTGACGACCTGGGAGCCGCCCGTGCCCGATCCGACGACCTCGTAACCGGTCTCGCTGTCCGAGTCGCTCTCGCCGGCCAGGATCTGGAACTCGTAGCCGCTGCCGCCGAGGTTGAGGTCCACCTCGTGGACCTCGTGGACGGCGCCGAGGTCGAGCTGGAGTCCGACGCCGGGCTTGATGTCGCTGAGCGGGTCCCTGTAGCCCTGGGTGTTCCACTCGGTGGCGGTGTCCCCGTCGTGGGCGCGGCCCGCCTTGTCCGAGTGCTCGTCGGTGTTGCCGTGCGGGTTGAGGCCGCGTGACCCCTGGATCTCCAGCGGGCTCAGCTCCACCTCCCCGCCGCCGTCCGAGGCCTGGCCGCCGCCGCCCTCGGGCGGGGCCTCCTCGCCTCCGCCCGCGCTGAACATCGTCCCGACCGTCCAGGCGCCGACGACCACACCGGCGAACAGCACCAGGGCCGCCACGCCGATCAGGATCTTGCGGAGCGAGGGCTGCGTGCGCGCGGTCCGCTGCTCCATCCGGGAGGGGCCCTGCCGCTCACGCACCTCGGAGCCGCCCCGGACGGAGCCGCCGCCCCGCGAGGAGGATCCCGTCCGTCCGACGGAACCGTGGCGCGCCTCCTGGTCGTCCCGTGCGCCCGCGGCCCCGCCACGGGTACCGCGAGGGCCGCGGCGCGGGCCGGTGCTGTCGAACTCGCCGGTGCGCCGGGAGGTCCCGGGCACGGGCGGGGCCGACTCGGCCTGGGTGACGGGCAGGGGGATGAGCCGGGGCACCTCGGCCATGGCCGCGCAGAAGTCGGCCGGCGAGGCGATGGGCGGTCCGGGCACCAGCTGCCCCGCGAGCTGCGGCAGGGCGGCGCGCGTGGTGATGGTGCCCAGGGGTTCGGTGACGCCCTGGCGGATGTGGTGGGGAGGGTAGGGGCCCGCGGGACCCTCGGGTGCGGCGGGCAGGCCGCTCTGCGGGCCGCCGGGCCAGTGCCCGGTGAGCGCCGCGTAGAGCAGGTTTCCCAGCCCCTGGGCGTCGGTGGCCGCGGGGTCGGGGTTGCCGGCGCCCAGCAGGGCGGCGTCCACACCGATGCCGGTCACCTTGACCGCGCCGCCGCTGCTCCACATGAGCTTGCTCGGGGTCAGGCACAGGTGGTGAAGGCCTCCGGCGTGCGCGGCGGCGATCGCCTCGGCGGCCTCGGCGACCAGCCCGGCGGCGCGCTCGGGCTCCATGGGGCCCTGCGCGAGGAGGTCGGCCAGGGAGGAGCCGATGACCCACTCCTCGACCACGTAGGGGACGGGGGAGGAGTCGTCG
Source organism: Nocardiopsis sp. LDBS0036 (assembly GCF_041228755.1). Taxonomy (NCBI): domain Bacteria; kingdom Bacillati; phylum Actinomycetota; class Actinomycetes; order Streptosporangiales; family Nocardiopsidaceae; genus Nocardiopsis; species Nocardiopsis sp. LDBS0036. Next base: position 4,238,049 of record NZ_CP141103.1, on the reverse strand, counting down.
GCGTCGAAGACCTGCGTGACGCGGGCGTCGGGAATGCGGCTCGTGGCCCGGGCGGCGCGCACGACCTCGGAGGTGCGCGGGAAGCCCTCGGCGAAGGTCCACACCGCCACGGGACGCGCGAGCGTCTCGTCGGTGGCCTTCCAGCGTGTGGCGCCGCCGGTCTCGCTCACCACTTGGTCTAGGCGGTAGCGGTTGGCCAGCTTCGCACCGGGTTCGATGAGGAAGGTGCTCATGATGGGAGTGACGGGTGCCAGTGCCGTGGTTTCGCGTGCGTCCGCGCTCCCTGGCCGTCTGCGGACCGGAGCGGTACGGGGTGCGCGCGAGGGGTCCGTCGGCCCTGCCTGCTGTCCCCAGCCTCCCTTCGGGCAGTTCGGTTGAACAATGCGGTAGCGGTAAAGCGATGCCTGTCCATGCTAGGACGCGTGAACAGCATCTTCGGAGGACAACGGATACTCGGCCACCTTCCGGTGCGTAACGGAGCGGGTCCGCTCAATCTCAGCTATTCCTGGTGATCAGCGGCGTCGCAACCGGGTTTTGAGCAAATCGAGGAAGGATGTGACTTCTGTCACTTTGAGGAGCTTTGCGGTCACCACGAACAGCACGGCTCCGACGGCGCCTCCCGCCGCCATCGCCGCCAGACCCGGCCAGACCTCGCCCGGCAGGTCCCGGAAGAGGTAGATCATCGCCACCCCGAAGGCCGCGGACGGGGCGGCGGCCAGGTGCAGCCGGAGCAGCGTGGCCGCGGTCCGGCGCCCGTCCAGGCCGTTGAGCCGCCGGTGCAGCATGTACCACATGATGACGGAACCGACGACGTAGTACAGGCCGTACGGTACGGGAAGCCACACCACGACGTGCTGCGGTTCCACGAGGAACAGCAGGCCGATCGCCGTGGTCGCGTGGGCGATCTCGGAGGGGATCGACACCAGGGCCGGGGTCCGGGTGTCGCCCAGAGCGTAGAACACGCGCATCTGGAGCTGGAAGAGCGTGAACGGGATCAGCATCACGCAGAAGACCATGAGGATGCGCCCGATGGCGGCCGCGTCCTCGGCACTCGTGCTGCCCTGCGCGTAGATCAGCACGCAGAACGGGATCGCGAAGACGATCATCGCGACCGAGAGCGGCGCGATCAGCACCGAGGACAGGCGGAAACCGCGTGAGAAGTCGCTGCGCACCTGGTCCTTGCGGCCCGCGGCCACGTGCTCGCTCATCCTGGGCAGCAGCGCGGTGATCACCGAGACGGCGATGACCGCGTACGGGAGCTGGAAGAGCATCGACGCGAACTTGTACGCCGCGATGCCCGCGCCGGACTCGAAGCCCGCGTCGGCGGCCAGGGCGCCCGCGCGGGTGGCCACGTTGGTGGAGACCAGCGCCCCCACCTGCGCGACGACGATGTAGAGCATCATCCACGAGGCGGCTCCGGCCGCCTCGCCCAGGCCCGAGCCCCGCAGGTCCAGGCGCGGGCGCCATCGGAAGCCCGCCGCGGCCAGCGCCCACACCAGGACGGCGGCCTGGACCACCTGCCCCAGGGCGGTGCCCAGCCCCAGCAGCATCAGCTGGCCGTCGGTGACGGTCTCGGGGGTGCGCCCGGGACCGGCCAGGTTCAGGAACCACACGCAGACGCCGATGATGACCACGTTGTTCAGCACCGGCGCCCACATGGGCGCGCCGAACCTGTTGCGCGCGTTGAGCATCGCGCTGGCCAGCCCGCTGGCGCCGATGAAGAAGATCTGCGTGACCAGGTACCGGGCCAGGACGACGGAGACCTCGTACTGGGCCCCGGAGAACCCGCCCGCGTAGATGCGGATGAACCACTCCGCGACCAGCACCGACACCAGCGTGAGGGCGAACAGCACCAGCAGCATCAGGGTGACCAGGCGCTGCTCGACGCCGTCGCCCCCGTCGGCGTCCAGCTTGCGCCGCTTGACCAGGAACGGCACGAACACGCTGGCCAGCAACCCGCCGATGAGCAGGTCGTAGACCATGTACGGGACCATGCCCGCCGTCTGGTAGGCGTCGCCCAGCAGCTGGGTGCCGATCGCCGCCGCCAGGATGATGGTGCGCACGAAGCCCGTGACACGGGAGACGATGGTGCCCAGCGCCATGATCGCGCTCGACCGGGCGAGGTTGCCCGGCGCCGTGTGGGAGGTACCGCCGATCTCGTCGCCGTCCTCCAGGCGGTCGGCGGTGCCCACGTCGCCGATGTCGCTCGGGTCCCGGAGCGTGTGCAGTCCGGTCTCGGGCTCGGTGCCCGGCTCCTCGCGCTCGTAGGTGTCGAGCACGTCCTCCGGCATCACCATGGCGGGCCGCCGACGGGTTCTGTTCCCGTCGGGCGGCTCGGCGTCCCCGGGGGACGTCCGCTGCGGCAGCTCGCTGGACACCGTCGTGCTGTCCTTCACTCTCGTTCGGGCGGCTTCGGGGCCTCGGCGGGGCAGAGCCGGGGGAGGGGGGTCACGGCATCAACGACGCAGCCGGGCGCGGATCAGTTCCACGGCACCGGTCAGCTCCGGGACGCGCAGCAGCCGCGCGCATCCCAGGAAGAGCAGCGCGCCCAGGACGCATCCGGCGGCCGGGGCGCCGATGTAGGTGGCCAGGCCGGGGCCGACGTAGGTGTCGAAGGCCCAGAGCACACCGAGGCCGGCCGCGATGCTCGGGACGGCGGCCAGGTGCAGGCGCAACAATGTGCCAATGACGTGCTTGCCGTCAAGCCCCCCGATGCGCCGGCTCAGCACGATTCCGGCGATGGTCAGCCCGGACAGGAACGAGATCATGAAGCCCGCGGCCACGCCCACGACCACCAGGTTCGGCGGAAGCACCAGGTAGGACGTCAGCGCCAGGGCGCTGTGCACGGCCAGGTTGGCGAGGCCGAGCATCGCGGGGGTGCGGGTGTCGCCCATGGCGAAGAACACGCGCAGCATGAGCTGGAACACGGTGAAGGGCACCAGCCCCAGCGACATGACCGCGAGGATCTGGCCGATGCTCTCCGCGTCGTCCACCGAGATGGACCCGCGCGCGAAGGCCAGGACGGACAGCGGCTCGGCGAACATCGCCACCGCGAAGGCGGTCGGAACCAGCACGAACGCGGAGACGCGCAGGGTGCGGGAGAAGTCCGCGCGGACCGCGTCCCAGTCGTGGTCGTCGGCGTGGGCGCTCATCCGGGGCAGCAGCACGGTGATGAGGGAGACCGCGATGATCGCGTACGGCAGCTGGAAGAGCTGGTACGCCAGGTTGTAGGCGCTGATGCCCGCGCCGACGTCCAGGCCCTCCCTGATGCTCGCCACGTTCGCGGCGTTGGCGATGTTGGTGGTGATCCACAGTCCGGCCTGGGTGAGCAGGGTGTAGAGCATCATCCACCCGGCGGTGCGCACGGCGTCGCCGAGCCCGGAGCCGCGCAGGTCCAGGCGGGGCCGCCAGCGGTAGCCGGTGCGGGACAGGGCCGCGAACAGCACGACGGCCTGGAGCGCCATACCGGCCGCGGTGCCCGCGCCCAGCAGGGTCAGCTGGCCGTCGGTGACGGTCTCGGGGGTGCGGCCCGGACCGGCCACCCACAGGAACACGGCCGCCACGCTCATGATGACGAGGTTGTTCAGCACCGGGGCCCACACGGCCGCGCCGAACCGGTTGCGGGTGTTGAGCATGGCGCTCAGCAGGCCGCTCATGCCCACGAAGAAGATCTGCGCCAGCAGGTACCGCGCGAGGTAGACCGAGGCGTCGAACTGGATCGGCGTGAACCGGGAGCCGTAGAGCCAGATGAGGAACTCGGCGGCCGCGATCGCGACCGCGGTGAGCAGCAGCAGCGCCAGCAGCGTGGTGGTGAACAGCCGGTCCTCGGTGGCCTTGCCGCCGTCCGCGTCGCGCTTTCGCCGCTTGACCAGGAAGGGGATGATGACGCTGGCCATCAGCCCGCCGATGAGCAGGTCGTTGAGGATGAAGGGGATCGTGTGCGCCGTGTGGTAGGCGTCACCGAGCAGGTGGGTGCCGATGGCGGCGCCGAGCACGATGGTGCGGGCGAAGCCGGTGATCCGGGAGGCCAGGGTGCCCACGGCCATGATGGCGCTGGAGCGCATCATGCCGCCGCCGCCCGACCCGGCGTCCCCGCCCCGGTCGGAGCCGCCGCCGGAGTCCCCTCCGGACCCGGGGGCGGTGTCGGTGACGGGACCCGGCACATCACCCTCCTCGAAGGTGGGCGCGGGGCCGCTCTCGGGACGGACCGCGCTCGGGACCGGGGCTTGCGGCTGGGGGCGTCGGCGGTGCTTCCCGCCGCCGTTCGAAGAGTCGGTGACCACCGTGGATCAGGCTTCCTTTCGTCCGACTGGGGAATGTCCGGCCGCGGCGCCGTGGTCCGGCGTCCGCGGGTCGGCCACGCGGGTGCGGACCGCGTGCGCCGACATGGAGACGTGCGGGTGTGTCGACATGGCGTCCTGTCGGTAGGGAGCCATGTCACCCTCTCCGGAACCGCTGGGTCACGTGCCCGTGCCGTCGCGGTCCCGCTCCGCGCCGCCCGCCGCGGCTGGGGAGTCGGCTTTCTCGTGGCCGGAGTGGTCCTCCGGCCGCTCGGTGTCCTCGGCTCCGTCCGCCTCCCCGTCCGGGGCGGCCTCCCCGGCGGGGGAGGCGTCCTTCGCGGGGGAGGGGCCCCCGGCAGTGTCCGAGGCGGTGTCGCGGTCCGTCGCGGAGGAGGTGCTCCCGGACGGGTCCTCGGAGGGTGTTGCCCCGGAGTGTGGGACGCCCGCGGAGCCCTCGGTGTTCGCGCCGTCCCGGTCCGCCCCGGAGGCGGTTCCGGAGGCCTCCGCGGCCTCGGGCGCCTCGGCGGTCCCGGAGGTTTCGGAGGCGGCCGCGGCGGCCTTGCTGCGGGCCCACTTGCGCAGCGCGCGCGGGGCCAGGGCCGCGACGAGGATCAGCAGGCCGATACCGCTGATGGCCAGCGCCTGGGTGCCCAGACCGGTGGCGTTCACCGGGATCTCGACGTCCTGGCTGCTGATCGGCTCGCCTTCGGAGTTCTGCAGCCCCACGTTGAGGACCGTGCGGCCGTTGACCCGGGCCGACAGCGGGATGTACACCGTGGTCCTGGTGCCCGGCTCCAGCTCGAAGGAGTGGTTGTACTCGCCCACGCTCAGGCGGTCGGAGTTCTCGGAGAAGACCGACAGGTTCACGAAGACGGTCTCGTCCTCCAGGTCGTTGGCGACCAGGACACCGGTGGTGCCGGTCCGGCTGGCCAGGGTGACCGGCTCGCCGGGGATGACCCGCACGTCGTTCATGCGGTCCTGCACGTCCTGGGCGACCAGGGAGCGGGTGGCGCCCGCCATGGCCTCCTCCTCCCGCCAGTACACCGACTCCAGGCGCAGCAGCGCCGGGCGGAGCGGGTCGCTGTCGCCGACCAGGACGCTGTTGAACAGGCGCACGTCCCGGCTCACGTCCTCGATCAGCTCCAGGTAGGTGGAGCTGAGCTCCTCCCCGTAGGCGCTGTCGGGGTAGGTCAGGGACCGGCGGGTCCGCTCGCGCTCACCGGCGTCGGGCAGCTCGACCTCGTCCAGGCTCCGGGGGGACAGCCACGGCAGGTCCTCGGAGGCGGCCAGCACGCCCCGGGCGAACTCGGCGTCGGGGTTCCAGTCCGGCTCCGGTGAGGCGACGACCACCCGGCCGCCCCCGGCGTTCTCGCCCGCGATCATCGCCGTCTCGGCGGCGAAGCGCTGGAGCGCGAGCTCGGACTGGCCCGGCTTCCCGGTGGGCATGGACAGCACGTCGGTGATGCCCTGGTCGGCGACCAGGGCGAACGGCTCCTCGGACGCCTCCTCCTCCGGCGCGGGGAGCGGGGCCTGCGCGGTGGGGGTCGTGGACAGCCAGGACACGGCGGGCAGGGCCCTCTCGTCGAGCAGGAAGCGGGTCGCGCCGTGCGAGGCGAGCAGCTGGTGGACGCCCCGGTCCATCAGGCCGCCGGGGGGCAGGGCGAAGGTCTCGTCGGCCTCCGTCTCCAGCGCGCGCAGGACCGCCTCCTGGCCGACCCTCAGGGCCTCCTCGGCGTCGGAGCCCATGTCGTTCCGCAGCAGGGCGGCCAGGTCGGCCCGGGCGTAGGGGGTGGCCACGACGTGGTCGGCGGCCAGCACGCGGCGAGCCTCGCGCAGCCACACCTGGGCCGCCTCGCTGGCCTCGACCTCGTGCCGCACCGGCTCGGACTCGGCGGGCACCGCGAGGGGGTCCTCCACGACCGCGTGCCCGGAGGAGGCCATGCGCAGGACGTCGTCGAGCGTGCCGGGGTCCACGGCCCAGGTGACCGGGACCCCCCCGGTGCGCTCGGTGGCCTCCTCGGCGGACTCGTCCTCGTCCTCCGCGTTCTCCGCGCCCTCGCCGGTGGCCTCCTCCGTGGGGAGGGCCTCCGCGGTCTCCTCCGCGGTGGCCGTGCCCTCCGAGGGCTCCTCGGACTCCTCGTTCAGGCCCAGCAGCTCGACCAGGTCCTCCTCCCCGGCCTCGAAGGACACCGGCGCCTGCGCCCCCGCGGCCAGCAGGCGGCCCAGGCGGCCGTCGGCGGCGACCGACGAGTGCAGGTCGTCGTCGAGGAAGGTGTCCTCGTCCGCGCGCTGGGGCGACGCCATCAGCGGCCACACCCAGGCGATGTCCACGGAGGGGACGTCGTCCCCGCCCGTGTAGGGGAGGAAGGTGTACTGGGAGCCGATGACCCGGCCGCCCCCGTCCACGGCCTCGACGACCAGCGGGTAGACGCCGTAGGAGTCCAGGTCGAGGTCCTCGACCGGCACGCTCAGGGAGTACTCGGCGCTGGCCTCGGGGGCCAGTTCCGCGGCGACCTCCTCGTCGGGCCCCGGCGCGTCGGGCTGCCAGCCCTCTCCCGAGGCGAACTCGTCCAGCTCGCCGCGGTCGCTGAAGGGGTGCCGCGAGTAGCTGAGCCGCACGCTGACGTCGCTCAGGTCCTCGGAGGTGGTGTTGGTCACCTCGCCGACGACCCGCAGGGTGCTGTCCTCGTCGGCCGCGTCCGGTGTGACGCGCTCGACGACGAGCGGATCGGCCGTCTGCTCCGCGTTCGCGGACGTGGCCGGTATCGGAAGCAGCGCGGTGGTGAAGGCCATGACCACCGTCGCGGAGACAAATCGACGCAACGCTTGACCGGTTTCCTGACTCGGGTCCAGGTGGCCGTCCCGCCGGTGACGCGGTGCGGGGGGACGGTCGGAAGTACCCGCACGGCGCACACGGCGTACGCGGGTCGGGTGGACGCGGGGCAACCGGGGCGTCCTACCACTTCCCTCGAAGATACCGCCTTCCCCGTGCGTGGAGTCGGGTCGCGGCCGTCGCGCGGCGTGTGTGGGGAAACCGGGTTCCCCGCCGAACGGCGGCGGACCGCCGATCCGTGTACGGCCCGGTACCGGGGGCGGGGACGATTCGCGGTTTGCTTCGGGCGCCGCCTAGTCTCGTGGTGTGCCGAACACAGAGTTTTCGCGGGAGAACGACGCCGCCCAGCAGCCGGACGCCGGGGACGCGACAGGTGCGGGCGCGCTGACCGGTGCGCAGCGCGCCGCGGTCACGGCGTTGGCGGACTCCTTCCCGACCGTCTCGGAGGAACTCGGCGAGCGCTTCGCCGCGCACGGCCAGCAGCTCGCCCTCGTCGGCGGACCGGTGCGCGACGCCCTCCTGGGCAGGCCGGCCAACGACGTGGACCTGACCACGGACGCGGTGCCCCAGCGCATCCTGGAGCTCGTGGACGGCTGGGCCGACTCCGTGTGGACCGTCGGCATCGACTTCGGCACCGTGGGCCTGCGCAAGAAGGGCCTCCAGCTGGAGGTCACCACCTACCGCAGCGAGTCCTACTCGCCCAAGTCCCGCAAGCCCGAGGTGGCCTACGGCACCGACATCCACGACGACCTGCTGCGCCGCGACTTCACCGTCAACGCCATGGCGGTGCGCCTGCCCGGCCTGGAGTTCGTCGACCCGTTCGGCGGCCTGGCCGACCTGCGGGCCAAGGTGCTGCGCACCCCCGGCAGGCCCGAGGACTCCTTCAGCGACGACCCGCTGCGCATCATGCGCGCGGTCCGCTTCGCCGCCCAGCTCGGCTTCACCCTGGCTCCCGAGGTGGCCGAGGCCGCCCGGGACATGGCCGACCGGCTCTCCATCGTCTCCGCCGAGCGCGTCCGCGACGAGCTGACCAAGCTCATGCTCAGCCCCGACCCGCACCGCGGCATCGAGCTCATGGTGGACCTGGGCATCGCCCGGTACGTGCTCCCGGAGATCCCCAAGCTGCGCCTGGAGATCGACGAGCACCACCGGCACAAGGACGTCTACGAGCACTCGCTCACCGTCCTGGACCAGGCGATCGAGCTGGAGGAGAAGCGGGGCCACGAGCCCGACCTGGTGCTGCGCCTGGCCGCGCTGCTGCACGACGTCGGCAAGCCCAAGACGCGCGCCTTCGAGTCCGGGGGGCGGGTGACCTTCCACCACCACGAGGTGGTGGGCGCCTCGATGAGCCGCAAGAGGCTCACCGCGCTGCGCTTCCCCAAGGACGTGGTGTCCGACGTCAGCACCCTGGTCGAACTGCACCTGAGGTTCCACGGCTACGGCAGGGGCGAGTGGACCGACTCCGCGGTCCGCCGGTACGCCCGCGACGCCGGTTCGCAGCTGGAGCGGCTGCACATCCTCACCCGTGCCGACTGCACCACCCGCAACCGCCGCAAGGCGGCGGCGCTGGCGCGCTCCTACGACGACATCGAGCGGCGCATCGAGCTGCTCGCCGAGCAGGAGGAGCTGGACCGCATCCGCCCGGACCTGGACGGCAACGAGATCCAGGAGATCCTGGGGGTCAAGCCGGGTCCCGTGGTCGGCCGCGCGTACCGCTTCCTGCTGGAGCTGCGCCTGGAGAACGGCCCGATGGGCAGGGAGGCCGCGACCGAGGAGCTGCGCGCCTGGGCGGCCGAGCACCTGTGAGGGTCAGCGGCCCGGCTTGACCGCCGTGACCGCCATGGCCATGCCGAACACGCGCAGCGGGGTGTCCTCCAGGGTGTCGGACAGGGTCTGCAACGCCGTGGTGCGGCGGTCGAACGGCGGCATCAGGTAGTCGATGGCGCGCACGCGCAGCCCTGCTCCCCGCAGCAGTCGGCCCATCTGCTGGGTGGTGAACGCGCGCGCGTCCGACATGCGCGCGTGCAGGGGTCCGACCCAGGGCAGGAAGGGCGCGGTCAGCGCCGAGCGGCGCCGGCCGCCCCACAGCACGCCGTGGGTCTCGAAGGGGAACCAGCGGTTGGGCGTGGTCAGGGAGAACGCGCCGCCCGGCTTGAGGACCCGGCGGACCTCGCGCAGGGCGCCCTCCAGGTCATCGACGTGCTCGACCACCTCGAACGCGGTCACGCGGTCGAAGGTGTTGGCGTCGAAGGCCAGCGCGTCGGCGGACATCTTGTGGATGCCGATCCGGTCCTCCAGCCCGGTGCCCGCGATGCGCCCGGCGAACGCGTTGAGCCGCTCGGGTTCGAGGTCGATCGCGTCCACGCGCACGTAGCCCCCGGCCAGTTCGACCGTGTAGGTGCCGTCGCCGCAGCCCACGTCGAGCAGGCGGTCGCCGCGGACGGGCAGCTGCCGGGTCACCGCCCCGACGCGCTTGACCACCCCCCGCGGCCCGAAGGCGCTGGAGGCGTCGCACAGTGCGTCACCGGTGTTCATGGAGGACCATCCCCGCTGTCGACAAGTCTCCCCGTGGACACTACAACACGTGACGACATGGTGACGTGTCGATGTGTCGCCAGGTCGACAGGGCGCTACGCGACCTCGCGCTCCGCCTCGGCGGCGCTGGCGCGGCGCCCGCGCACGACCCAGGCGGCGCCCATCACCAGGTAGGCCGCGGCCATCGCGACGACCACCGCGGGGTTCACCCCGGACGGCGGGACCAGCGCGGCGGCCAGCGCCGCGCCCAGGACGAACGTGGCGTTGAACAGCACGTCGTACACCGAGAACACCCGCCCCCGGAACGCGTCGTCGACATGTCGCTGAACCAACGTGTCGACGGTGACCTTGACCCCCTGGGAGACGAAGCCCAGCGCGAACGCGGCCACGGGGAAGAGCACGGGTGAGAAGGGCAGTCCGAACACCACCAGGACCGCCGACGCCGCTGCCAGCTGCAGCGCGATCCACGCCCCCGGGGCCATCCGGGCGGTCGCCCACGGCGTGGCCACCGCGCCCACCAGGAACCCCGCCCCCGACAGGCCCATCGCCACCGAGAAACCGGCCAGTCCGGCCACACCGCCGCCGGTGAAGGTGTTGTTGTACAGCAGCAGCGTCAGCAGCGTGGAGATCCCGAACAGCACCCGGTGGCCGCCGATCGTGAGCAGCGCGTCGCGGGCCTCCGGGCGCGCCCAGAGGTGGCGCACCCCCGAGACCATGCCCCGCACCACGTTGCGCACGGCCGCCGCGACCTCGTCCGGTTCCCGCTCCAGGTGCGGTCCCAGCTCGTCGTGGCCCAGGGTGAGGGAGACCAGCGCCGCCCCGGCGAAGCCGAGCGCGGCCATGGACAGGATGAGCCCGGTGCCCAGGGCGTCCTCGCCGCCGAGCAGCCCGATCGCGGCGCCCGCCCCCGCGCCCAGGAAGCTCGCCGCGGTACCGCTGGTGGGCGTGACCGCGTTGGCCATCATCAGCTTGTCCCGGGCCACCACGTAGGGCAGTCCGGCGGACAGCCCGGACAGGAAGAAGCGGTTGACGCTCAGCACCAGGAGCGCGGTGAGGAGGAAGGCGGGGCTCTCGCCCCGTGCCACCAGGAACGCGCTCGCCACCGCGAGCGCCGCCTTGGCCAGGGAGGACAGCAGCAGGATCTGGCGCCGGGGCCACCTGTCGATCAGGACCCCGGCGAACGGCGCCACCACCGAGAACGGAAGGAGCAGCACCGCGAAGGCCGCGGCGACGGCGCCCGCACTGGTGTGCTGCTCGGGGGTGAAGAAGACGAAGCCCGCCAGCCCGGCCTGGTACACCCCGTCGGAGAACTGCGCCACCAGCCGGGTGCCGAACAGGCGGCGGAACCGGGGCCCCCGCAGGACCACGCGCAGATCACCGAAGAAGGACACGGCACCAAGGGTAGGCCGTGCCCGGGGCCGGGGCGGCCCCGGGGAGGAGCGGGCCCGGCCGTGCGCCGGGACCGCCCTCAGGAGCGCTCTACTCGTCGGCGCCGTCGTGCTGGCCCGAGGCGATGAACTGCTCGACCTTCTCGTGCGCCTCGGCGTCGCTGTACTGCTCGGGCGGGGACTTCATGAAGTAGGAGGACGGGGCCAGGATCGGGCCGCCCATGCCGCGGTCCTTGGCGATCTTGGCGGCGCGGACCGCGTCGATGATGATGCCCGCGGAGTTGGGGGAGTCCCAGACCTCCAGCTTGTACTCCAGGTTCAGCGGCACGTCGCCGAACGCGCGCCCCTCAAGGCGGATGTAGGCCCACTTGCGGTCGTCCAGCCACGGCACGTGGTCCGACGGGCCGATGTGCACCGAGCCTGCCTTCAGCTCGTGCGGGATCTGGGAGGTGACGGACTGGGTCTTGGAGATCTTCTTGGACTCCAGGCGGTCGCGCTCCAACATGTTCTTGAAGTCCATGTTGCCGCCGAAGTTGAGCTGGTACGTGCGGTCCACGATCACGCCGCGGTCCTCGAACAGCTTGGACAGCACGCGGTGGGTGATGGTCGCGCCGATCTGCGACTTGATGTCGTCGCCGATGATCGGCACACCCGCTCTGGTGAACTTCTCGGCCCACTCGGGGTCGGAGGCGATGAACACCGGCAGGGCGTTGACGAAGGCCACGCCCGCGTCGATCGCGCACTGGGCGTAGAACTTGCCCGCCTCCTCCGAGCCCACCGGGAGGTAGGACACGAGCACGTCGGCCTTGCTGGCCTTGAGCGCCGCGACCACGTCCACCGCGTCCTCGGGGGACTCCTGGATGACCTCGCGGTAGTACTTGCCGAGCCCGTCGTAGGTCGGTCCGCGCATGACGGTGACGCCGGTCGGCGGCACGTCGCAGATCTTGACGGTGTTGTTCTCGCTGGCCGTGATGGCGTCGGCGAGGTCGTGGCCGACCTTCTTGGCGTCCACGTCGAAGGCTGCGACGAACTCGATGTCGCGCACGTGGTACGGGCCGAACTGCACGTGCATCAGGCCTGGTACCCGGGACTCGGGGTTGGCGTCCTTGTAGTAGTGCACGCCCTGGACGAGCGACGCCGCACAGTTGCCGACGCCCACGACGGCTACACGTACCGAACCCATTGGTCCTTGCTCCTTCTTGTTCGCGAACATGGATTCCACGGCGCACGACGACGGGACCGCGCCGACGGCGGTTCCGGGTCCCGTCGCCACGCGTTCGTTTCCCGTATGTGGTCAGCAGCGCACACGGCGTTTCTGTTCCCACCCGCCGCCCCGCACCGCCCTCGGTGGTCGGTGTCCGGCGCGCGCGGTCCCCGTGCCCTCCGTGCCGTCCTCTGCGGACGGCCAGGGCACGGTTCGCGTCCCGCGACCGGGAACCGCGGGGGGAACATGCATGTCTGGCTGTTTTGTTCAGTTCTGACTCTATCTCCGCCCACCCGCGGGCCCGCATGCCAGACCTGTGACACGTGTCCGCGCGCGTGCGTCCGGGCTACGACCGCCGTCCGTGAACCTCCGGAGTCCTGCGGGGAAAATCTCACACACCCATCCCTACCAGCGCCGACACCGAACACTTCTCGGGCGGGTCGACGCCCGGCCGACTCGCCGGCGTTCGGTTTGCCCGCTCTGAACTGGCACGACGGGCGGTTCCCGGCGAAACATGGCCAGGTGTCCCAAGACGCGCGATAACCTCGCGCGTGGGTTGTGCTATACCGTTCGATCGCTCTAACGTGACCTGTGATTTGCGTGCGTAGCCGGTAGAGCCCCCGGACCCAGCCCCTGCCGCGGCGGCGTTTCCGTAGGCACCGAGCACCGAGGGCTGTCGCTCCCGCAGGCCAACGACCAGGAGGAAGAAGCGGCTTACGTCTTCGCGACCTGTGTGAAAACCCCCGCGCGCCTTCGGGCGTCCTTTATCAAGCCTTGAACGACAGGCACAGCGTTGGACACGGCCACGCCGGTCCGGTCCACGCAGTCGTCGCGAGAAGCAGGTCGCGGATCACCGATCCCCCAGGGGGACCGTCCCCCCGTTTCCACCAAGGAATCGTCAGGCCGACCGGCCGTGAGAGGCAATCGAGGACCACGTGAGTACCGAACGACGACGGAACGCCGATGGCGGCCGTCGCCGGGCCGACGGCCCGGCCGACGGCTCGCGCGGCGGCGGCGGACGACGCCGGGCCGACGGCCCGCCCCGGGACGAACCCTCCGGAGGCCGCCGCCGCCCGGACGCCGGTGACGGCTTCTGGGGGGACGACACCGGGCCCGAGCGCCCGCGCCGCCGACGCCCCCCGGAGCAGGATGCCCGTTCCGAGGGCCGCCGCCGCTCCGAGGGCGACCGCCCCCGCCGCCCGGAGGGACAGCGCCGCGCCCCCGCCGACGGTGACCGCCCCCGCCGCCGCCCCGAGGGCGAGCGCCCCCGGCGGCCCCAGGACGGCGAGCGCTCCGGTCACCGTTCCGAGGGACAGCGCCGCCGCCCGGACGAGGACCCCCGCGGCCGCCGCAGGGCGGCCGGTTCCGGACCGCGCGACCCCCGGGACCGCGACCCCCGCGACCCCCGCGACCGCGGCCGTGACCGTGAGAACGCCGCCCGCTCCGAGGGGCGGCGAGCCCCGGGCCGCGGCTCCCGCGCCGCCGCCGGCGGCGGCAGAGGAGGCCGGGGAGGCGGCCGGCGCCGCTCCCGCGACGAGGAGCCGGACGACCGCCCCTGGTTCAAGCGCTTCCTGTCCAAGGCGTGGAAACCCGCCCTGGCCGTCTTCGGCCTGATGATCATCGGCGGCGTGGCCGCCTTCGCGATCCTGTACGCCATGGCCCCCAACGTGAACGAGCTCGAGGCCAAGTCGGACGCCAACCTGTCCGCCACCCAGATCATGTGGGCTCCGGAGGGCGACGCCGAGCCCGAGGTCGCGGTCACCACGGGCGAGGTCAGGCGGGTCGAGGTCCAGAGCGAGGACATCCCGCAGACGGTCATCAACGGTGTGCTCGCCGCCGAGCAGCGCACCTTCTACACCGACCCCGGCATCAGCATCTCCGGGATCGGGCGCGCCCTCCTCTCCGGCGGCGAGGCGGGCGGCGGTTCCACCATCACCCAGCAGATGGCGCGGAACTACTACAGCGACCTGGAGATCGAGAACCAGTACATCCGCAAGATCCGCGAGATCTTCATCTCCATCAAGCTCAACCAGCAGATGGAGAAGGAGGAGATCCTCTCCACCTACCTCAACACCATCTACTTCGGCCGCAACGCCATGGGCATCCAGATGGCCGCCCAGTCCTACTTCGGCAAGGACCTGGACGAGCTGACCGACGCCGAGGGCGCCTTCCTGGGCATCATCATCCAGATGCCCAGCAACTTCCAGGGCGAGATGGGCGACTGGACCAGGACCTACCTCAACGAGGAGCGCTGGCCCTACGTGCAGAACCAGCTGGCGCTCATGCACGAGGAGGACCCCGACCTCGGCCTGCCCAGGGCCGAGGCCGAGGCCCTGGAGATCCCCGAGCTCGTCCCGTACGGCACCGAGGAGGGCGAGGAGGAGCAGGAGTACGACCCCAAGTTCGACTACGTCCGCCAGGCGGTCGTCCAGGAGATCGAGGAGCGCTACTCCGGGATCACCGCCCAGGACATCGCCACCCAGGGCTTCGTCGTGCAGACCTCGCTGGACCCCGTGCTCATGGACGCCGCGCGCAGCTCCTTCGACGTCCTGCCGAACACCCCCGAGGACACGATGATGGGCCTGACCGCGGTCGACCCCGCCACGGGGCAGATCGTCGCCTTCCACGGGGGCGACAACGTGGTCGAGGACGTCAACAACTCGCTGACCCACCGGACGCAGGCGGGCTCGTCCTACAAGCCCTACGTGCTCGCCACCGCGCTGGAGAACGGCATCAGCCTCAACAGCACGTTCGACGGCGACTCCCCCCAGGAGTTCCCGGGGCTGCAGAGCGAGGTCATCAACGCGGGCGGCAGGAGCTGGGGTCCGGTCAACCTGATCCAGTCCACCGCCCAGTCGATCAACACCCCGTTCGTGGAGCTGGCGGTGCAGATGACCCCGGCCGCGGTGGACGAGCTCGCGGTCCAGGCCGGTGTGGCCGAGGAGCAGACCACGACCTCCGCCCAGGGCCCGCTCATCGCGCTGGGCACCCACCAGGTGAGCGCGCTGGACCAGGCCGAGGGCTACTCCACCTTCGCCGCCGGGGGCGTGCACCGTCCGGCGCACATGGTCACCGAGCTGCGCACCTCCGACGGCCAGGTCATCCCGCCCGACGACGCCGACCTGCTGGAGAACGGTGAGCAGGTGGTCACCGCGGACGTCGCGGCCGACGTCACCTACGCCATGACCCAGGTCGTCGAGCCCGGCGGCGGTGGCGACCAGGCGGCGCTGCCCGACGGGCGCCCCGTCGCGGGCAAGACCGGTACCTCCAGCGACGCGGTCTCCGCGTGGTTCGTGGGATACACGCCGCAGCTCGTCGCCGCGGTGGGCCTGAGCCGCGCGGACGCCAACCAGGCCCTGGAGTTCGACGGCCAGACCGCGGGGGAGATCTTCGGTGGCACCACCTCGGCCAACGTGTGGCGCGAGTTCATGACGACCGCCATGGAGGGCGTCGAACCGGCGCAGTTCCCGCCGCCCGCCTACGTCGGTACGGAGCAGAGCTTCGTGCCCACGCCCTCCCCGAGCGCCGAGGAGAGCGACGAGCCGAGCGACGAGCCCTCGGTCGAGGAGTCCCCGAGCGAGAGCCCGGCGGAGTGCGACCCGTCCATGCCGGACTCCCCGGAGTGCCAGGACCAGCAGACCGATGAGCCCTGTGAGCCCGGGTGGGGCCGGGACTGCCCGGAGAGCCCCGGCTCGGGGGACCAGGAGGAGTGCGGTGGCTGGGGCCAGCCCGCCTGCGAGGACACCGATCCCAGCGGTGAGGCCTCCGACCCCGAGCAGGACGGCGGGGAGCAGGGCGGCGGGATCTTCGGGAGGACGACCAACACCGGCGGCGAGCCCGGAAGGTTGGTGATCCTCGGCCGGAACGACTGACCCGGTCCCGGAGGGGCGAGGGGGCCGGTGCGCGCGGAGCGCACCGGCCCCCTTCGCGTGTACCCGGGCTCCGTCCACAGGCCGCACCGGAAGGTGTGCGGCTGCTGGTAATCTTGGGTCCCGTATGGCTCAGAGTCCGCGCGACGCCCGCCCCCGCGGCGCGGAACCCGTCCCGGACTCCTGCCCTCCTGCTATGGAGATTCCATGGCCGCGACAGTCCAGAGGAGGAACGTACGCCTATGCGTCGTTACGAACTCATGATCATCCTCGACCCCAACCTCGACGAGCGCACCGTCGCCCCGTCGCTGGAGAACTTCCTGGGTGTCGTCCGCAACGACGGCGGCTCGGTGGAGAAGGTCGACATCTGGGGCAAGCGCCGTCTCGCCTACGACATCGACAAGAACGCCGAGGGCATCTACGCGGTGATCGACCTCACCGCCGAGCCCGCCACGGTCAAGGAGCTGGACCGCCAGCTCGGTATCGCCGAGGCCGTGCTCCGCACCAAGGTGCTCCGCCCCGAGGTCCACTAGGCGGCGCACCGCCGCCGTCCCCCGCCCCGATCCACCCCCGGCCCCGGCTGTTATGTCGGTGGTCGCGCGGATGATCGGGGGAGCAGGCGAAACCGCCTGATCCGACTACCTCGAACCGGAGCCCATCCATGGCAGGCGAAACCCAGATCACGCTCGTCGGCAACCTGGTCGACGACCCTGAACTGCGCTTCACTCCCAGTGGAGCCGCGGTCGCCAACTTCCGTGTGGCCTCGACGCCCCGCACCTTCGACCGCGCGTCGGGGGAGTGGAAGGACGGCGAGTCCATGTTCCTCACCTGCACCGTCTGGCGGCAGTACGCGGAGAACGTGGCCGAGAGCCTTCAGCGCGGCATGCGCGTCATCGTGCAGGGCCGGCTGAAGCAGCGCTCGTACGAGACCCGCGAGGGTGAGAAGCGGACCGTCTTCGAGATCGACGTCGACGAGGTCGGCCCGGCCCTGCGCAGCGCCACCGCCAAGGTGACCAAGTCGCAGCGCCAGGGCGGCGGAGGCGGCTTCGGCGGTGGCGGCGGCGGTGGTTTCGGTGGCGGCCAGCCCCAGGGCGGCGGCTACGGGAACCAGGGCGGCGGCTTCGGCGGGTCGCAGGGCGGCGGAGGCCGCAGCGGTCCCCCGGCCGACGACCCGTGGGCGACCAACGGCGGCGGTGGCGGCGGCTTCGGCGGCGGAGGCGGGGGCTTCTCCGACGAGCCCCCGTTCTAACCGCGGCGAGTACCCCGTCCGGCGCCCCGAGGCGCCAGACCCTTTCCACACCAGACCATCCCCGGGAGGACCCCGGGGCTCTTGCGAAGGAGCACCACGATGGCTAAGCCGGCAGCGCGCAAGCCCAAGAAGAAGGTTTGCCTCTTCTGCCAGGAGAAGCAGTCCTACATCGACTACAAGGACACCACGCTTCTCCGCAAGTTCATCTCCGAGCGCGGCAAGATCCGCGCCCGCCGCGTCACGGGTAACTGCACCCAGCACCAGCGCGACGTCGCGACCGCGATCAAGAACGCGCGCGAGGTGGCCCTGCTGCCCTACACCAGCACCGCCCGCTAACGGCGATATCCGAGGGAGGTTTTTGTCGTGAAGCTGATTTTGACCCACGAGGTCAACGGTCTCGGAGCCCCCGGCGATGTCGTCGAGGTGAAGAACGGCTACGGTCGCAACTACCTGCTGCCCCGCGGGTTCGCCATCCGGTGGACGCGCGGCGGTCAGAAGCAGATCGACCTGATCCAGCGCGCGCGCTCCGCGCGTGACATCCGCACGCTCGACGAGGCCCAGCAGGTCGCTGGCCGCGTCAACGCGCTCACCGTGCGCCTCAAGCAGCGCGCCGGCGAGGGTGGCCGCCTGTTCGGTTCGGTCACGCCCGCGGACATCGCCGACGCCGTCAAGGCGACCGGTGGTCCCGAACTGGACAAGCGCCGGATCGAGATCAAGAACCCGATCAAGGCCGTCGGAAGCCACAAGGTCCAGGTCCGCCTGCACCCCGAGGTCTCCGCGACGATCAAGCTGGACGTCGTCGGTTCCTGACCGACGCCGTGCACGTCGGGCCCCGTCTCCCTTCCGGGAGGCGGGGCCCCGCTGTTTCTCCGGGCTCCCCCGAGATCTGCGTCGCACCCCCGGTGCTTCCCCCGCGGCCCGACCCCCCGGAGGCGGTCCGCGTTCTCGCTCGGTTCTCCTGACACGCCTGGCCGACAGACAACCCTTTGATTACTCTTTGTAATCTATCGTGTTCTCTGTGTTGGTGTCGTACGTTGCACCACCCAGCACGGAGAGGACGCAGAGCCATGACCGTGGAAAGAAGAGACGAGCCGGGCCGACACACACGGGTGGACCGCAGGACCGTTCTGCGGGGGACCGCCCTCGCCGCCGGGGGAGTGCTCCTCGGCGGGATCGCCGGGATCCCCGCCGTGGACCGGGCCTCCGCGGCCACGCGACCCAAGGTGTACACGCGCGCCGACTGGGGGGCGCGCGCTCCGAAGAACAAGATCGAGGTCGTGCGCCGCGGGGCCACGCACATCGTCGTGCACCACACCGCCACGGCGAACGCGTCCGACACCTCGACCTCGCACGCCGCGTCGCTGTCGCGCTCCATCCAGCGGTACCACATGGACACCAACGGGTGGAGCGACATGGGGCAGCAGTTCACCATCAGCCGCGGCGGCCACATCATGGAGGGGCGCGACCAGAGCCTGCAGGCCGTCAGCGCGGGACACCACGTGCTCGGCGCGCACACCGCCAACCACAACGAGCACGCGATCGGGATCGAGAACGAGGGCACCTACACCTCGGCGACCCCGCCCGCGCTCCTGTTGGAGTCGTTGGCCGACACCTGCGCCTGGCTGTGCCTGGCCTACCGGCTGGACCCCGACGAGGCCATCGTCGGCCACCGCGACTTCAACGCGACGGGCTGTCCCGGCGACAAGCTCTACGCGGCGCTTCCCCAGCTCCGCTCCACCGTCAGGAGCAGGATGCGGGAACAGCTCGCCCACCCGGGCGCGGCGGCGGTCGCGGCGCCGGAGCCCGACCAGCTGCCGACCTACCCCGACGTGCCGCGGGACGAACAGGTGAGGCCCTACAGTCACGGACCCGCCGTCGGTGAGCGCGACACGTTCACGTGACCCCGCCGGTCCACCGGAGGGACGCGGGAACCGGGCCCGCCACGGCCGCGCCGTGGCGGGCCCCTGATCAGGGCCGGTACGCGCCGGTGACCAGCCAGGCCGTACTCCGGGCCCGGAACCCGAGGGTGACCGCGCGGGCGAGGATCCACACCCCGAAGGCGATCCACAGGCTCACCAGCGCCCACATGGGGCCGTCCGCCAGCCGCGGCAGGACCAGGGCGAACGGCAGGAAGACCAGCATCGTCCACAGGGACGCCCACGCCAGGTAGCGCTGGTCCCCGGCGCCCATCAGCACGCCGTCCAGCACCATGGTCACCCCGCTCAGCGGCTGCAACAGCGCGACCACCACCAGCGAGGCCGTGATCAGGACCCGCACCTCGGGGTCGGAGGTGAACGGGATCCACGCCCACGGCAGCGCCAGGAACACCACCGCCATGAAGACCAGGCCCAGTCCCACGCCCCACTCCACCATGCGCCGCGTGGCGTCCCGGGTGCCCTGGACGTCCCCCGCGCCCAGGTAGCGGCCCACGATGGACTGCCCAGCGATGGCGATCGCGTCCATGGCGAACACCAGCAGCGCCCAGATGTTGTGGCTCACCTGGTGCGCGGCGATCGACGCGTCGCCCAGCCGGGCCGCCACCGCCGTGGTCACCAGGGCCACCACGCGCATCGACACGCTGCGCAGGAACAGGGCGAACCCCGCCGAGGCCGAGGCGCGCAGGCCCGCCGTCGTGGGCATGAGCGACACGCCCTCGCGCCGGGCCGCGCGCGCGATCGTCATCACGTACCAGAACGCGCCCCCGCCCTGGGCGAGCACCGTCGACCAGGCCGAACCCGCGATGCCCCAGTCCAGGACCAGCACGAACACCGAGCACAGCACCGCGTTGGCGACGTAGGAGCAGACCGCCACCACCAGCGGGGTCCGGGCGTCCTGGAGGCCGCGCAGCACACCGGTGCCCGCCATGACGATGAGCAGGAACGGCGTACTGAGCAGGCTGATGCGCAGATAGGTCAGGGCGTGGGGCGCCACGTCCGGCGAGGCGCCCAGCGCCTCCACCATCACCGGGCCGAG
Source organism: Nocardiopsis sp. LDBS0036 (assembly GCF_041228755.1). NCBI lineage: Bacteria > Bacillati > Actinomycetota > Actinomycetes > Streptosporangiales > Nocardiopsidaceae > Nocardiopsis > Nocardiopsis sp. LDBS0036. The sequence continues at coordinate 4,217,718 of NZ_CP141103.1, read as the reverse complement.
CGGCCAGCCGATCGCGACGGCGGCGAGACCCAGCAGGACCGCGAGCCACAGCCCGTCCACGCCGTCCCGCACGCCCCCGGGGACGTCGCCCGCGCCGAACCTGCGCGAGACCGCCGCGGTGGTGCCGTAGGCGAGGAAGACGCAGACGGCCACGAGCGTGAGCAGCACCTGCCCGGCCACGCCCAGGCCGCCGAGCGCCTCGGTGCCCAGCGTGCCGACGATCGCGGAGTCGGTGAGCAGGAACAGCGGCTCGCTGATGAGCGCGAAGAACGTCGGGACCGCCAGGGCGAGGATCTCGCGGTCGTGGCGGTGCCGGAAAGGGGCGGCCGAAAGCAGTTGTGGCATGACCAGCACACAGTATCGGACACGCGTTCTACGCGGGTGTGGAGTTATCCACACCCCGGCTGAAGCCTGTGGATAACTTGTGGAAACACGCCCTGTGAGGCATCTTGCACCCCCTGACTGCATCCTGCGTTTTGGCAGGTCAAAGGCTATATGCAGCGGTCGTGACAAAGTTATCCACAGGTGATGTGCACAACCCCGGTTCGGGATGCCCTGCGGGGCACCGGACATGGTGGTAGGGGACGTGTCCACAACCTCCGGTCGAGGCGCCTCCGGCGTCCGCCATGGGGCATCCTGGAAGGGTCGGCCCGTTCCCGGGTCGACGGAAGTACCGTCCCGGGGGAGCGTTCGTGAGTGTCGCTGAGCAGCCACCTGAAGAAGGCGGATACGAGCGCACCCCGCCCCACGACATCCAGGCCGAGCAGAGCGTGCTCGGCGGCATGCTGCTGTCCAAGGACGCCATCACGCAGGTCGTGGAGATCATCCGCTCCGCCGACTTCTACCGCCCCGCGCACCAGATCATCTACGAGAGCATCGTCGACCTCTTCTCCCGCGGCGAGCCCGTGGACGCCATCTCGGTCAACGCCGAGCTGACCAAGCGCGGCGAGGCCACCCGGGTCGGCGGCGCCCTCTACCTGCACACCCTCACCGAGGCCATCCCGACCGCGGCCAACGCGGGCTACTACGCCAAGATCGTCTCCGACCGCGCGGTCCTGCGCCGCCTGGTCGAGGTGGGCACCCGCATCGCCCAGATCGGCTACGCCGGGGACGGCGAGGTGGACGACCTGGTCGACCACGCCCAGGCCGAGATCTACAAGGTCGCGGAGAAGCGCACCGGCGAGGACTACGTCGCGCTCGCCGACATCATGCCGGGCGCCCTGGACGAGATCGAGGCGATCGGCGCCAACGACGGGACCATGACCGGCGTGCCCACCGGCTTCGCCGACTTCGACGCCCTCACCAACGGCCTCCACCCCGGCCAGATGGTCATCATCGCCGCCCGCCCGGCCGTTGGCAAGGCGCTGGCCCTGGACACGCCCCTGCCGACACCCGGCGGATGGACCACCATGGGGGAGGTGGAGGTCGGCACCGAGCTGATCGCCGCCGACGGGACACCCACCCGGGTGGTGGCCGCCACCGAGGTCATGACCGGGCGGCCCTGCTTCGAGGTCGTGTTCGACGACGGCACCACCGTCGTCGCCGACGGCGACCACCAGTGGCTGACCCACACGCGGGCCTCGCGGCGCGCGGCCCGGGAGGCCGAGGCCCGGGGCACGGTTCCCCGTGTGCTGCCCGAGGTGAGGACCACCAGGGAGATCGCCCGGACCCTGCGTACGGAGACCGCCGACCGCAGGCTGAACCACTCGGTGGTCAACGCGGAGGCCATCGAGCTGCCCGAACGCGACCTCCCCCTGCCGCCCTACTTCCTCGGCGCCTGGCTCGGTGACGGAGCCTCCGCCGCCGCCCGGGTCACCAGCACGGACCCCGAGGTCCTGCTCAACATCGAGGCCGAGGGACTCGTGACCAAGCCGGTCGGCTCCACCGGCATGACCTATGGTGTCTTCCTGCCGGAGGAGGACACCACGCCCACGGCCCGTGAGTGCGTGGTGTGCGGAACGGAGTTCGTGCCCTCCCTGCCTCACGTGCGCAGCTGTGGGCAGTCGTGCGGGGGCAAGGCGCGCTTCGTCTCCGATCCTGTGCCGCACACCTCCTGCGTCGACTGCGGGCGCCCCTGCTTCGGTCAGCTCCGGTGCCGTGAGTGCGTCACCAGCCACGGCAGTGTCCAGGCGCGGTTGCGCACCCTCGGGGTTCTGGGGAACAAGCACATCCCCCAGGAGTACCTGCGCGCCTCGGCCGACCAGCGGCGCGCCCTCCTCGCCGGTCTGCTGGACACGGACGGCACGGTGAACGCCACCGGCTCCGTGCAGTTCGCGGTCACCAGCCAGCGCCTGGCGAACGGCTTCCGGGAACTGGCGCACAGCCTGGGGTACCGCACCGGGATGTCGACCAGGCGGGTCGGCGGCCGGTCGGAGGAATCGTCGACCTGCTACACGGTCACCTTCGGCTCCAGGAGCGAGGTCTTCCGACTCGCACGCAAGAGGCGTGCGCACCGGGAGCGCGGCGCCGACCGAGGTTACGCACGGATCGGCTCCCGGTTCGTCACCGAGGTGCGACCGGTGGAGAGCGTTCCGGTCCGCTGCGTCCAGGTGGACCACCCGGACCACCTGTTCCTGGCCACCCGGTCGATGGTCCCCACCCACAACTCGACGCTGGCCCTGGATTTCGCGCGTGCGGCGTCCATCAAGCACGACATGACCGCGGTCTTCTTCAGCCTGGAGATGGGGCGCAACGAGATCGTCATGCGCCTGCTGTCGGCGGAGGCCCGGGTGCCCCTGCACACCATGCGCTCGGGTCTGATGACCGACGAGGACTGGACCCGCCTGGCCAGGCGCATGGGCGAGGTGGCCAACGCGCCCCTGTTCATCGACGACTCCCCGAACATGTCGATGATGGAGATCCGGGCCAAGTGCCGGCGGCTCAAGCAGCAGCACGACCTCAAGCTGGTCATCGTCGACTACCTCCAGCTGATGAGCTCGCCCGGCCGGGTGGAGAGCCGTCAGCAGGAGGTCTCGGAGATGTCCCGGTCGCTCAAGCTCCTGGCCAAGGAGCTGGAGGTCCCGGTGGTGGCGCTCTCCCAGCTGAACCGAGGCCCCGAGCAGCGCACCGACAAACGCCCGCAGGTGTCCGACCTCCGTGAGAGCGGATCGATCGAGCAGGACGCGGACATGGTCATCCTGCTCTACCGCGAGGACGTGCACGACAAGGAGTCGCCGCGCGCGGGCGAGGCGGACATCATCGTGGCCAAGCACCGCAACGGCCCCACGGCGGACGTGACCGTGGCCTTCCAGGGCCACTACAGCCGGTTCGTCGACATGGCACCCGGCTAGACCGGTGCTTCGGGGCCCGCCGCGCGGCGGGCCCCGAATATCGGCTAGTCGTAATAGCGGTTTATGGTCAAGCCGATTTGTCGACAAAGCGCTACGTCCGCTTCACACGGAGTCGCTGACCACGATCCCCTCCCGTAGTTCCAGGTGGCGGCCGGTGAAGCGCTGTCGGGTCCTGCGGTCGTGGGTGACGACCACCAGCGTGCCCTCGTAACGTGTCAGCGCCTCCTCCAGGTCCTCCACGAGACCGGGGGAGAGGTGGTTGGTCGGCTCGTCCAGGAGCAGCAGGTCGTAGGCACCCGACGTCAGCCGGGCGACCTCGATCCTGCGGCGCTGGCCCACCGACAGGGACGCCACCGGCTGGTCCAGCTCCCCGGGCCGGAACAGCCCGAGCGAGGCGAGCTCGTCCCGGTGGTCCTCGGCGAACCCGGGCCGCCCCGCGGCGTAGGCGCCGAGCACGGTCTGTCCGGCGGCGAAGGAACCGTCCTCCTGACGCAGGTAACCCACCCGGCCGGGGACCGAAACCCGCCCCTCGTCGGGGACCGCGTCCCCGGACAGGAGCCGGAGCAGGGTGGTCTTGCCCGCCCCGTTCGGCCCGGTGACCAGCACGCGTTCGCCCGGAGCGAGGTCCAGGCAGGGCACCTCCAGGCGGTGGTCCACCCGGACCCCCTCCAGCGAGGCGGCCGGAGCGCTCTCACCGGTGCGGGATCCGGTGAACCCGGCGGTCATCCGCAGCGGTACCGGCGGCGGCGCCACCGGGTCGGCGGTCAGCCTCTCCACCCTCTCCTTGGCGTTGCGGACGCGGCCCATGGAACCGTGCGCGGCCCCCCGCATCTTGAACGCCCCGTGGCCGAACGCGGCCTTCTCCATCTTGCGCGGGATGGCCTTCAGGGCCGCGATGCTGTTCTCGGCCAGCCTGCGCTGCCGGGCCAGGTCGGCCCTCCACTCCTCGTACTCGCGGATCCACCGGGCCCTGGCCGAGGCCTTCGCGGCCAGGAACCCGTCGTAGCCGTTGCCGTAACGGTGGATCCGGCGCAGGTCGTGGTCGACCTCCAGGACGGTGTCGGTCACGTTGGCCAGGAACGCCCGATCGTGGGTGACGGCCACGACCGTGCCCCGGTGGCGGCGGAGCCGGTCCTCCAACCAGGCGACCGCGCGGTCGTCCAGGTCGTTGGTGGGCTCGTCCAACAGGAGCAGTTCGGGCGAGGCCGCCAGCATCGCGGCCAGGGCCAGGCGCGAGCGCTCCCCGCCGGAGAGGGTCCTCAGCGGGCGGTCGCGGTCCAGGCCGGGAAGGCCCAGCCCGTGCAGTCCGGCGTCGACGCGCGCGTCGGCGTCGTAGCCGCCGCGCGCCTCGAACCGGGCCAGCAGGTCGCCGTAGGCGTCCAGCTCCTCCGGGGTGGCCGAGCCGAGCGTGCTCTCCGCCGCGCGCAGGCGCGCCTCCATGTCGCGCAGGACGGCCAGGGCGGAGTCGATCGCGTCGCCGACGGTGCCGGTGGAGACCCCCACCGCCTCCAGGGTCTGCGGCAGGTAGCCGGTTCCTCCCGGAGCCCGGACCGTGAGGTCGCCGTTGGTGGGCTCCTCCTCCCCGGCGAGCAGGCGCAGCAGCGTGCTCTTGCCCGAGCCGTTGTCGCCGATGATCCCGACGCGCTCGCCGGGGCTGATGGTGAGGGTGACACGGTCGAGCACGGTGTGGTCGCCGTAGCGGTGGGTGATGTCGTTGAGGGTGAGCTGGGACTGTGCTCGTACTCGGGCGGTGAGCATGCGCGCCTCCTGATCTGCGGTGTGGCTGGGAGAGGAGCCGCGGATCGACGGTGGGGCGCTGGCGTTCCGGGTTTCGGACAGGGCGCGGCGATGGCGCGGGTCCGAGAAAAGGGAACGGTGAGGCCTTCCGTGGTCGACCGCGGTACGGCGACGCCGGGGAGCGTGGGGAGGTCGCCGTGCGGCACTGGGCGCTGGCGGCGGCTCGGGCGTCGGACGCGGGACTACAGGAAGATCAGCCTCATGGGGAAGACGATACGTCTCGTTTTCTTGGTCGTCAAGCGGACATCCGTGAGACCGACATCACGGTGTTCGGGGTACCAGAGGCCCTGTAATGGCTAACCACTTTGCTCTTTATGGTCAAGCCGATTTGTCGACAAAGGGACGTGGCACCAGGAGGGCGTCGCCGGGAGGCCCCGCGCGGACTCCGCACAGGACGAGGGGGCCGCCCCGCGGGGCGGCCCCCTGTGCTCGCTTCGGTCCGCCGCGCACCCGTGCGCCGGACCCGGTGCGGCCCTTCACGGACCGGACCCGCCCGTACGGAGGGCGCGGTCGGCCGCGGGGCCCATGACGAAGGCCTCCCCGTCCGGAGGATCCGGCGGGGAGGCCTTCGTTCGAGCCGCTGGCTAGAGCCAGCGGACCTCGGGGCGGCTCCGACCCTTGTCGTCGGTCACCAGCACCCAGTGCATGATCGGGTGTCCCGACGTCGTCGCGTCGGCGTCCTCGCGGGGCTGCGGGACGTTGACCGGCTCGGTCGCGAGACCGGAGAGGCGGTTGGTCCCAGCCGAGAGGCGGATGCGCCGACGGGTCGTCGAGAACCGAGTGGGGTGGGGTGCACGGTCCGTCCTGCGCGCCATGGGACCCTCCTCGTTTCCGTTTCAGATGCCCCAAGTTAACCGTACGTTCACCTTCGAGTCAATTCGCTGGAGCTCGCGGGCTCGGTCCATCGGGGGCTCGGCCTCCGTGTGAGGCCTGTTTGGAGACATGCCCAGGTCGGGGGGTTCTATGCGTGATGTGACGAATGCCCTGTGTGACGGTTCTCTGACCTGCGCAGGGGAAAGGAGTGTGTCACCCGAAGGGAAGGTGAACGGAAGGTGAACGAAGTGCGAAGGGGGCGCCCGGTCCGGCCGCGCGCCCGGCGCCGCGCCGCGGTGGCACCGCACCGGAGTGGCCCGGCCGTGTGCGGAGGCCACGGTTCACCGGGGACCGCCTACCGCCCGCCCGGCAGGGGCCCGAACACAGCGAGAGCACCCGCCGGGACGGCGGGTGCTCCGCGTGGGCCTTGAGGCGCGGCGGTCACTCCTTGAAGATGAGCCCCACGACCTCCAGGTAGAGCTGCTCCGGGTAGGGGATGAAGTCGATCCGGCTCAGGGCCTGGTCCTGACCGGCCGACTCCATCACGAAGGTCCCGTAACCGAGGAAGCGGCCCAGCAGGGTCCGCTCGAACCTCATGTCGGTGACCTTGCCCAGCGGCATCATGTTCACCTGCCGGACGATCAGGCCGGTGGTCAGCAGGAGTCGTGCGGAGGTGATGACGAAGTAGTCCACCGACCACTCCGCTACCCGCCACACGAACCACACCAACACCAGCAGCCACACCCACCAGATGATCGCCAGCGTCGCTGCGCTGTCGGCGATGGAGGTGTTGCTGAGGATCCCGGCGAGGATCAGCGCGCCGAGGACCGCTCCGACCGGACCGATCAGCACCGCGGGGTGCCGACGGATGGTCACCACGTCCTGCTCGTGCGGCAGGAGGTAGCGGTTGACCGACGCAGGAGCGCTGTTACTCGACGCTACGAGCCGCATGCCACCCGACCGTTCCGGTTACAGGAGCGCGTTGACGAAACGGGACATCGACTCCGCGCCCCCCATCAGACCGCCCAGAGCGCTCTCGATGACCCCCGCAGCGCTTTCCGGCTGTGTGAACAGATAGAACGCCACGAAAGCGATGAGCGCGTAGCCGCCCCATTTTTTCAACTTCGCCACGACTGACTCCCCTTGGAATCCACCTGACCCACCAACCCAGCAGTGATTGTCGCACCGACCATCATGCCCGTAAAGCCTGGGGCGCACCCTCGGCGTGGCGGTATGTCGGACCTTCCTCGCATGCGGGCTGTGTCCGGTTCCGGTGGTGTTGGTAACCCAGTGATTGGTGGTCCGGAATGTGGTTCAGGTCCGCTGAGGACTATGACATTAAGGACACTGCTGGATATAAGGGGGTAATTCATAGCCCCCTGTCCAGGTCACCGGAGTTCGGACAGGCCGAAAACCTCGGTAGGACCTGCTCGGATCCGCTAGGACTGCTCGGCGAAGGCCAGCGCGAGCACCTGGAGGTGCTGTCGGGCGATCCGCTCCACGAGCTCGGGGGTGGCCTTGCCGGTCACGTCCTCGGCGCCGTGCCGCGCCGCGTCCACGCACCGCGTGACGGTGGAGGTGTGGTGCACCTCGGAGAACTCCTCGGCCAACCGGCTCCGCACCGGTTCGAAGCGAGAGTCGCGGGCGGTCGAGGTGGAGGGGTTCTCGGTCATCTCACTCCTTGGGGGCTACGGGGGTCGCGCTGTGTGTTCTTCCGGGATCTTTCGGTAGCCGCTGGAGGGTGGACGAAGCGTCGCGCCGGAGGAGGCGCGGGCGTGCGGTGTCAGCGGGCTGATGATGAGGGGTCTAGGGGCGAGGGGTGTTTCGGTCCGGCTGGTCTCCGCTTACGGGCGTGCGAGAACCATCTTCACTCCTCTCTGTTACATTACCGTCTCGAAATGAATTCGGCTAATGCAAAACCGTGTCGGCGCTTGCGCCGGCTCGCCGTGTCCACCTGGGCGGACGGGGGAGTCGGCTGCAGGCATGCCCGGTTTTCGGTCGTTCATTCCTCCGGTAGCAAAAAGAGCCGAAAAAGCGCCCAACCGTGATCCGGTGGGCGCTGGGGGTGGATGGGGCGGATGTGTCTCAGGCGCAGCCGTAGAGGCGGTCGCCCGCGTCGCCCAGCCCCGGCAGGATGAAGCCCTGCTCGTTGAGCCGCTCGTCCACCGCGGCCGTCACCACGCGCAGGGTCGCGCCGTGGTCGGGGTCCAGTTCCTCGGCGAGCCTGTGCTCCACCGCGGTCAGGCCCTCGGGGGCGGCGAGCAGACAGATCGCGGTGATGTGGTCGGCGCCCCGCTCCACCAGGAGCCTGAGCGCGGCGGCCAGGGTGCCGCCGGTGGCCAGCATCGGGTCCAGCACGTAGCACTGGCGGCCGGACAGGTCCTGCGGCAGCCGGTCGGCGTAGGTGGCGGGCTGGAGGGTGTCCTCGTCGCGGGCCATCCCCAGGAAGCCGACCTCGGCGGTGGGCAGCAGGCGGGTCATCCCGTCGAGCATGCCCAGGCCCGCGCGCAGGATCGGCACCACGAGCGGCGTGGGACGTGTCAGCTGCGTTCCGGTGGTCTCCACGAGCGGGGTCCGGATGGTGACGTCCGTCACTCGGACGTCCCGGGTCGCCTCGTAGGCGAGCAGGGTCACCAACTCGTCGGTCAGGCGCCGGAAGGTCGGGGAGTCGGTACCCACGTCGCGCAGGGTGGTCAGTTTGTGCGCGACCAGGGGGTGGTCGACGACCAGGGTTTCCAAAGCGTTCTCCGGTTGAGCTGGGACAACAAGACGGTGGCTGGGGAGGAGGCCTGCCCGAGTCTAACCGCGCGCATTCACCGGACCGGAGGCGCCGAGGGCCGCGCGGTCCCCGCTCCGGACCGGCGCGGCCGCGCGGCCGGGGCCTCCCGGGGGGCGTGGGAGCGGCGGAGGGGCAGCGGGGATCCGGTTCTCATGAGAGCGTGGTCCGGAATGACGCGGACCAAGGGGGACGGTGGCACCGGAGTGATCGTTACCATGTCACTCGCACGGGCGATCCGGGATTCCTTCGTCCGCACCGATACACCGGCCGGGTTGGGGTGACGATGACAGTGCTCGATCATGGTGACGACGACTCGGGCGACTTCGCGGCCATCGCGTACAGGGAAGAGGAGTACTGGGACGTCGACCTGCTCCCCGTGACCCTGACGCACGACCTCAAGGGGCTGATCCACGCCCTGCGCCAGCAGCCGAGCATCAGCGGCTCCCTCGGTCTGGTCTCGGTCGGCGACGACTTCTTCATCATCGTGCGCGTCTACGGTGAGGACGTCTCCCTCTTCCTGTCCGACGTGACCGCGTCCGTGGACTGGCAGGTGGCCCGGGACGTCCTGGACTACCTGGACATCGACCAGCCGGACGACGACGACCTGGACCAGGTGCTGCCCGCGGGCGACCTGTCCATCGTGGCCGACCTCGGACTGGACGAGATGGAGCTGGGCGCCCTGGCGGGCGATCTGGACCTGTACCCCGACGAGGTGCTGGCCAGCGTGTCCGAGCGGCTGGGATTCGCCCAGTCCTTCCAGCGTGTACTGGACGGTATGGGGTAAGGACCTGCTCTAGAAGAGCATCCGGGCGAACAGGAGAGCACGCGGTGTCGACCTTCGCAGCGGTCTTCGCTCCCAACGGGAGGACGTGGCGGGGAACCGAGGTCGAACTCGGGGACGTGGACGTCATCGACGACGTCACCGAACTGATGCTCGACTTCGCGACCGACCGGGGCAGCGAGGTCTCGATCCTGCTGGTGGAGGCCGACGACGAGTGGTTCGCCATCGTGCGCGCCGACGACGACGGCGGCGAGCCGCGCGTGTACCTCTCCGACGCGCGGGTGGTGCACGACCACCCGCTGGCCTCGGTGCTGTCCGAGGCCGGGGGGCTGGGCGCGCCGCCGCCCTCCGAGAGCGCCGGAGCCCGGCCCGACCCGCGGCCCGACGGCGACGGGGGCCTGCTCTCCGACCTGGGCCTGACCGAGGAGGAGTTGCGCTCCCTGTCCGTCGGCGGCGGGGTCCTGCCCAGCGACGTCCTGGCCGTGGTGGCCGAGCGCGCGGGCTTCGCCGAGATCCTCGACGGCATGAGGCTGTGATCGGACGGGACGTCCTCGACGCCGCGCTGCGCGCGGCGATCGCCGAGGGCGAGGCCGCCTTGGAGACGGGCGACGTGCCGGTGGGCGCGGTCGTGCTGGACGCCGACGGCGCCGTCCTGGGCACCGGGCGCAACGAGCGCGAGGCCACCGGCGACCCCACCGCGCACGCCGAGGTGCTGGCGCTGCGGGCCGCCGCACGCGCGCGAGGCGAGTGGCGGCTGGGCGGCTGCACCCTGGTGGTCACCCTCGAACCCTGCACGATGTGCGCGGGCGCGACGGTGCTCTCCCGCGTGGACCGGCTGGTCTACGGGGCGAGGGACGCCAAGGCGGGCGCGGCCGGGTCGGTGTGGGACGCGGTCCGCGACCCCCGCCTCAACCACCGCCCGGAGGTCGTTCCGCCGGACCTGGTGCCGCGGGAGCTCTCGGACAGGTGCTCCGATCTCCTGAGCCGGTTTTTCGCACGGCGCCGTATCCGGTAGAGTGTCTCGCGGTGGAGTCGCCTAGTGGCCGATGGCGCCCGCCTCGAAAGCGGGTAAGGGGCAACCCTTCGAGGGTTCAAATCCCTCCTCCACCGCACGAGGCCGATGCTCACGCGGGTGAGCGTCCGGCCGGTAGAGGTAGCGAGGGCCGGTTGGTCCGAGCCGACGCACGGTGTGCGCGGCGCGGAGCAACCGGCCCTTCGCGTTTCCCTGATCGGGTTCCGTCGGCCAGGGCAGGGTCCGGCGGCCGGAGTGCGGCCCCTGAACGACTTGTCGGCCTGTCGACAGGTCGCCCCGTCGACAGACCGACAAGCCGCCGTGGCGACGGGCCGGTGCGGTTACTCCCCGGCGGGTGCCGGGCCGGTGCTGCCCCGGGCTACGAAGCGCGCCGCCGGCGACCACCGCTCCGCCACGGCCGCCCCGTCGGCGCACTCCAGGGCCGACTCCGCGACCGCGACCCCGTACCGGTACACGTCCACGCTCATGGTGGTGAGCGCGGGCTCGGCCAGGCGGCACAGGGTCGAGTCGTCCCAGGCCACCAGGCTCAGCTGCCCGGGGACCCGCACGCCCAGGCCGCGGGCGGCCTCCAGCCCGGCCACCGCCATCACGTCGTTGTCGTACAGGACCGCGGTCGGCGGGTCCTCCCGTTTGAGCAGCTCCGCGGTGAGCCGGGCGCCCGCCTCGTGGGAGTAGTCGCCCTCCAGGACCACCGGAGCGGGGATCCCGGCCGCTCGGCAGCCCTCCGCGAGGGCCTCCGTGCGGGCGCGTGTGTGCAGCAGCTCGACCGGCCCGCTCACCCGGGCGACGCGCCGGTGGCCCAGTTCCAGCAGGCGTTCCAGCGCCGTCCGGACCGGGGACACGTGGTCGGTCAGGACGGTGGGCGTGGCGGGGTCCGGGACCGGGCTGCCCGCGACCACGGCGGGCAGGCCCAGCTCGCGCAGCACGGCGGGGCGCTCGTCCCCCTCGGTCGGGTTGACCACCACGACCGCGTCCACCAGCCGCCGCTCCGCCCACCGGCGGTAGGCGGCCAGCTCGGCCTCCCGGCCGGTCACCAGGTGCAGCAGGACCGACATGTCGCGCTCGGCCATCCGCTCCTCGATCCCGGCGATGAACTCCATGAAGAAGGGCTCGGCGCTCAGCAGGCGGCGCGGCCTGGCCAGGACCAGCCCGACCGCGCCTCCGGTCCCGGACCCGTCCATCAGGCCCGCCGCGCGCGCAGGGAGTTGGCCGAGCGCAGGACGGGGGCGGCGGTCAGCGCCGTCGGGTCCACCTCCGCGTCGGTGCGCACCAGGAAGCTGTGCGTCTCCCCGGCCAGCAGGTCCACGAGCATGTCGTCCACCTCGGCGTCGGGGGCCACCCGGTCGGCCAGGACGGAGACGTCCCTGGCGAAGGACGAGGCGCGCACCTCCACCCGGTAGCCGCCCTCCACGGGCGCGGCGACGGCGGTCAGCGCGTCGGGGTCGTAGGACAGGTGGACGTCCTCGCGGAAGGGCCGCACGAGGCGGGCGTCGCGGGTCGTGGCCACGAGCACCTCCTCCTTCGCGTCCCCGGCCGCGAGCAGCTCCCGTGCCAGGTCGAACTCCGCCGCGGAACGGGGCGGTACGGCCAGCTCGATCCTAGCGGTGTGCAGCACCTCGCCCCCGAAGGTCTGGCGCTGCGCGCTGACCGGCTCCGACCAGGCCTCGTCGGTGTCGTTGACGGCCACCAGCACCAGCCGCCCGTCCCGGGGCTGGACGGTGAGCAGGCGCGGCGCGTAGGCGCGGCGCAGCCCGTACCAGAGCGGCTTGGGACGCTCCTCGCCGTCCACGGCCGCCCAGGAGGTGACCGGCCAGCAGTCGTTGATCTGCCAGACCAGGGCGCCCGCGGTGCGCGGCCACCAGGACCGGAAGTGCTCGACGCCGAACGCCACCGCGCGGGCCTGGTTGAGCTGGGTGGCCCAGTGCCAGTCCTCGAAGCTCCTCGGCGTGGGCAGGTGGGCGGACAGGCCCCGGGCGAGCTTGCCGTTGCCGTCCTCGGCCTTCTGGTGCAGCAGGAAGGCGGGCGAGGTGGGCGTGAGGGGCTCGTCGTGCACCCAGTCGGTGAGGGTGGCCCAGGTGGGCGGACCCTGGAAGCCGAACTCGGAGCAGAACCGGGGCACGTGGTCCTGGTAGGCCCGGTAGTCGGTCTGGTTCCACACGGTCCACTCGTGGCGCGTGCCGTGCGCCTCGTCGTTGGGGTGGACCTCCTTCGGGGCGTACCCCGGGGTGTAGGGGCTGCCGTCGGCGTAGAACCGGGTGGGGTCGAGCTCGGCCACGACGCGGGGGAAGAGGTCGGTGTAGTAGCCGTAACCCCAGGTCCGGTCCCCGAGCCGCTCCTGCCAGCCCCAGTCCATGAAGCCCCAGAGGTTCTCGTTGCCGCCGTTCCACAGGGCCAGCGAGGCGTGCGAGGTCAGGCGCGCGACGTTCTCCCGGGCCTCGGCCTCGAACTCACCCCACAGCGGCTCCTCCTCGGGGTAGGCGGCGCAGGCCAGGAGGAAGTCCTGCCACACGAGGACGCCGCGCTCGTCGCAGACGTCGTAGAAGTCCTCGCTCTCGTAGATCCCGCCGCCCCACACGCGCAGCATGTTCATGTGCGCGCCGACGGTCTGGTCCACGCGCCGGGCCAGGCGCTCGCGCGTGATCCTGGTGAGGAAGTGGTCGTCGGGGATCCAGTTGGCGCCCTTGACGAAGATCGGCTTGCCGTTGACCACGACGGTGAAGGGGGTGCCGTGCTCGTCGGGCGTGGTGTCCACGGTGATGGTGCGAAAGCCCACGCGGCGGTCCTCCGAGCCCAGCGGCTCGGCCCGCCCGTCCGCGGTCAGGGTGACGGACAGGTCGTACAGGGGCTGGTCGCCGTGGCCGACCGGCCACCACAGGCGGGCGTCGGGCACCTCGACCACGACCACGCCGCCCTCCGCGCCGGGCGCCACGTCGGCGGTGGCCCGCGCACCGGCGACCTCGGCGGACAGGACCAGACCGGGACCGGGAGCGCTCCCGGACCACTCGACGTCGGCGTGCACCTCCACCCGGCCGGTGCCGTCCTCGCCGACGGTGACTAGCGGGCGTACCTGGGAGAGGCGGGCGGTGCGCCACCGCTCCAGGCGCACGGGCTTCCAGATGCCGGCGGTCTGGAGGTCGGGCCCCCAGTCCCAGCCGAAGGAGCAGGCCATCTTGCGGACCATGTTGTACGGGTGCGTGTTGGTGTGCGGCCGCTCGCCGAGTTCCCCGCGGACCTCCTCGGCGTACTCCAGCGCGGACCGGAAGACGACCACGAGCTCGTTGGCCCCGGCGCGCAGCGTGTCGCGCACGTCGAAGCGGTACCCGCGGTGCATGTTGGCGGTGGTGCCGAGCACGGTGCCGTTGAGCTCCACGGTGGCCACCGTGTCCAGGCCGTCGAAGGCCAGGTCGACGCGTTCGCCGTCCTCGACCGCGTCGGCCTCGAACGTGAGGGAGTAGCGCCAGCCCGCGCGGTGCATCCAGGCCAGCTCGGTCTCGTTGCTGTCCAGGTAGGGCTCGGGGATCAGCCCGGCGGCCAGCAGGTCCAGGTGGGTGCTCCCCGGGACCTGGGCGGGGACGGTGCGGCCCGCGACGTTCTCCGGGACGGGCCCGCTCGTCGCGGACAGCCGCCAGCCGTCGTGCAGGGTGTGACGGATCATCTGTGCCTCTCGGGGCTTCGGGGGCGGGGACGTCCGGCGTGTCCGCGGAGCGCGCTCCGCGGGGCGTCGCGGTCGTCGTGGGGTGGCGGTCCCTCTTGCGCGAACCAGCCACCTCGGGGATTCTTACTTTTCCGAACAAAGTAAGTCAACCCTGTTCCCGACCACGAAGGACGTGGCGACCGTGGCATCGCACCGCCCCCTCTCCGGCGGCTCCGACCTCCCCCACCTGCGCGCCGCCGGGGTGAGCCTCCTGCTGGACCTGACCGGCCAGACCCTGCCCCGGGTCCTGCACTGGGGTTCGGACCTGGGCGACCTCTCCCGCGGGGAGCTGGACGACCTGCGCCTGGCGCTGAGCCCGCAGCCCATCGGGTTCTCCGTGGACGGGCCGGTGGAGGTGGCCGTGCTCCCCGAGCAGTCCGCCGGCTGGCTCGGCACGCCGGGCCTGGTCGGCAACCGGGGCGGCGCCGACTTCTCCACCGCCTTCCGCGTGCGCGAGTCCGCGGTGGAGCACCGCTCCCCGGCGGGCGGGCGCCTGACCGTACGCGCCGAGGACGCCCGGGCCGGGCTCTCCCTGGACCTCGTGGTCGAGCTGACCCCCTCGGGCCTGGTCCGCCAGCGAGCCACCGTCACCAACGGGGCCGCGTCCCCCTTCGCCGTGGACGCCGTCAACCTCGTCCTCCCCGTCCCGGCCGAGGCGGTCGAGCTGCTCGACTTCGGCGGGCGCCACATGCGCGAGCGCAGCCCGCAGCGGACCGCCTTCACCCAGGGCCTGCGGGTGCGCGAGAACCGTACCGGGCGCACCGGTTACGACGCGGCCCACCTGCTGGCCGCGGGGACGCACGGCTCCGGCAACCGCTCCGGCGAGGTGTGGGCCGTGCACACGGCCTGGTCGGGCAACCACCGCACCTTCGCCGAGCGCACCTACCACGCGGTGTCCCTGCTGGGTTCGGGCGAGCTGCTGCTCTCCGGGGAGGTCGTGCTGGCCGAGGGGGAGTCCTACACCACCCCGTGGCAGTACGGCTCGCACGGGCACGGGCTGGACGAGGTCTCCGCCCGCTTCCACCGGCACCTGCGCTCGCGCCCGCACCACCCCTCCACCCCGCGCCCGGTGGTCGTCAACACCTGGGAGGCCGTCTACTTCGACCACGGCCTCGACCGGCTGCGCGAGCTGGCCGACGCCGCCGCCCGCGTGGGCGCCGAGCGGTTCGTGCTCGACGACGGCTGGTTCGGCTCGCGCCGCGACGACCGGCGCGGCCTCGGCGACTGGTACGTCTCCGACGAGGTGTGGCCGGACGGGCTGGGCCCGCTCACCGACCACGTCACCGGGCTCGGCATGCAGTTCGGGCTGTGGGTGGAGCCGGAGATGGTCAACGAGGACTCCGACCTGGCCCGCGCGCACCCGGACTGGATCATGGCCGCGGGCGACCGGCTGCCCCGGCCGGCGCGCTCCCAGCAGGTGCTCGACCTGGCCCGTCCGGAGGCGTTCGCGTACGTCCTGGAGCGCCTGGACGACCTGCTGTCCGCCTACCCGGTCTCCTACCTCAAGTGGGACCACAACCGGGACCTGGTCGACGCGGGGCACCGGCCGACCGGGCGGGCCGGGGTCCACGGCCAGACCCTGGCGGTGTACCGGCTGATGGACGAACTGCGCCGCCGCCACCCGGCTGTGGAGATCGAGTCCTGTTCGTCCGGCGGCGGACGGGTGGACCTGGGGGTGCTGGAGCGCACCGACCGCGTGTGGGTCTCCGACTGCATCGACGCCCTGGAGCGGCAGGACATCCAGCGGTGGACCAACGCGCTCGTCCCGCTGGAGCTGATGGGCACCCACGTGGGGGCGGGCACCGCGCACACCACCGACCGCCGCCACACCGTCGACTTCCGGGCCGGGACCGCCCTGTTCGGGCACTTCGGGATCGAATGGGACCTCACCCGCGCCGACCCCGCCGACCTGGCCCGCCTGCGGGAGTGGGTGGAGCTGTACAAGGAGCTGCGCGGCCTGCTGCACACGGGGACCGCCGTGCACGGCGACCACCCGGACCCGGCGGTCCGGGTGCACGGGGTGGTCGCCGAGGACGGTTCCGAGGCGCTCTACGCGATCGTCGCCACGGGAACCTCGGAGCTGTACCCGACCGGGCCCGTCCGGTTGCCGGGCCTGCGCCCGGAGGCGGTCTACCGGGTCCGCCCGCAGGCGCCCGGGGACGTGCCCGACGGCAACGCGCACCGGTGGGGGGTGCCGCTGCCCTGGTGGACCCCCGAGGGCGTCCGCGTCAGGGGCGCGGCGCTGGAGCGCGCGGGCCTCCAGGCGCCGGTGCTCTTCCCGGAACGGCTGGTCCTGGTGCGCGCCACCCGGCTCTGAACCCGGCCCCGGCCCGGCTCGGGAGGGCACCGCGCGTGCCGTCCTCCACGGGCACGGCACGGAGGAGGGAGCCCGGCCGGGGAGCCGGGTTGCCGTCCCCGCGCGCGGGCGCGACACTTGGCCCACGCCCGCCCGCCGGACGCGGAGGGGCGGGTCCCCGCGCGCGGGCGCGACGTGACCGGATGGAGGTGGCATTGGGCGGGCCGTCACGGGCGATTCCGCACACGACGAGCAGGGCGGCGGTCCTCGACGTCATCCGCGCCGCGGGCACGATCAGCCGCGTGGGACTGGTGGAGGCCACCGGGTTCACGGGCGCCACCATCTCCACCGTCGTCCGCAGGCTCATCGACGACGGCCTGGTCCTGGAGACCGGGCGCGCCGAGTCCACCGGCGGCAAGCCGCGCGTCCTCCTCCGGCTCAACCGGGAGTCGCGCTACGCCGTGGGCGTCCACATCGACCCCATCGGCATCACCTACGCCCTCATCGACCTCACCGGCGCCGTGGTCTCCCGGATGACCCGCGCCGGGGTGAACCGGGACGAGGACCCCGCCGAGACCACCTCCCGCATGTCCCGCCAGGTGGAAGCCCTGGTGGAGGGCGCCGGGGTGGACCGCGAACGGGTGCTCGGCGTCGGGCTGGTCGCCCCGACCGGCGGGCTCCACCGGCACCCCTCGCTGCGGCACTGGGCCGACTACCCCGCGGCCGGGGAACTGGAGGACGCGGTCGGCCTGCCCGTGGTCCCCGGCAACGACGCGACCGCCGCCGCCCTCGGCGAGTACTGGTCCGGCGTGGTCGGCGGGTCGTCCATCTTCGCCGCCGTGTACATGGCCACCGGCGTCGGCGCCGGGGTCCTGGTCAACGGCATCCCCTACCACGGGGCCAGCGGCAACGCCGGGGAGGTCGGGCACGTGTGCCTGGACGTGGACGGGCCGCTGTGCTGGTGCGGCGGACGCGGGTGCGCCGAGGCGGTCGCCGGTCCGGCCGCCGTCGTGGCGGCCGCCCGTGCCGACGGGGACCTCGCCCGCGCCGCCGGCCTCACCCGGGAGGGCGGCCCGGTCCGGCCGTCGGTGGGCGCGGAGTTCACCGCCGTGGTCCGCGCGGCCCGCCTGGGCCAGCCCACCGCCCGCGCCCTGCTGGACCGCTCCGCGCGCCACCTGGCCGTGGCGGTCCGCACGCTGGCCAACCTGATGGACCTGGACCTGCTGGTGCTGACCGGTCCGAGCCTGGCCGCGGCGGGGTCGGTCTACCTGCCCGTCATCCAGGAGGAGTTGGACCGGGCCTTCTTCGCCCGCGCCGCCCACCCTGTCGAGGTGCGCATGTCCACGTCGGCCGCGACCGCGCCCGCCATCGGCGCGGCGGCCATGGTCCTGCAGGGCCAACTGGTTCCGCTGCGCCCCGGGCTGCGTCTGCCCGAGAACCTGTCGGAGTCCGGGGCGGACTGGGACTGAGAGTCCAGCGGGCCGACGCGGTCAGGCGTCCGGGGCGCCCTCCCCGGCGTCCTCCAGCTCCTCGACGGCGCGGGTCAACCACGCCACCCACCCGGCCTCCACGTCGATGCCGCCGAGCAGCACCAGGCGCTGGACCCGCTCCCGTTCGGTGGCGGGCCCGTCCGGGTAGTCGCGCCGCTCGAACCCGCGGTACTCCTCCAGTCGCAGCAGGTGCAGGTCGCGGTGGCGGCGCAGTTCCGGAACCAGGCCGCGCACGCCCACCACCCCGGCGGCGCGCAGTCGCAGCGGCAGCGGGTCGCGGGAGGCCCTGGGGTCCTCGCGCAGGTCCACCCAGCGCTCCAGCTCCTCACGTCCCGCGGGCAGCACCTCGTACTCCTTGCGCCCTCCGCGGGTCGGCCCGTCCGTCGCCAGCGCCCGGATCAGCGCCGCCCGCTCCAGCTTGCCCAGCTCCCGGTAGATCTGCTGGTGGGTGGCCGACCAGAAGTACCCGATCGAGCGGTCGAAGCGCCGGGCCAGCTCCAGGCCGGACGAGGGCTTCTCCAGCAGGGCGGTCAGGATGGCGTGGGGCAGGGACATGGGCGCATTCTAGGCAGCGTCGCGGGAGCCGCGTTCCGTCACGGGGCGGACTCGGGCAGGCGGACCATCACCCGGCCCTCCACGACCGACGCGTCCAGGACCTGCGGCGGAGCGGTCGCGGGCCCGTGGACCACCGTCCCGTCGTCCAGGCGGAACTCGCTGCCGTGCCAGGGGCAGCGCACGCACCCGTCCACCCGCTCACCCTCGGCCAGGGGCGCGCCCATGTGCGGACACGTGCCCAGCATCGCGCTCACGGAGCCGCCAGTCCGCGCCACCAGGACCGGGACGCCCGCCACGTCGCCCCCGCCGAGCCCGCCGTCGTCGAACCCGTCCAGCGGGCCGAGGTCGTGCCAGCCCCCGGGCAGCAGGTCGACCAGGTGGTCGGCGCTGTTGGCACCCGCCGACCGGTAGTAGGCCATGTGCCCGCCCAGGGACCCGCTCAGGCCGACCACGCCCACGCCGACCAGCGCGAGGAACCTCCCCCAGCCCTGGCGACCGCGGGCCCGGGCCAGCGAGGAGGCGCCGAACAGCAGGGTGCCGACGCCGTTGGTCGCCGCGTGGACCACGCCCACGCGCTGCTGGCGCTCGTGCTGCTGCGACCAGTCCGCCAGGCCGCTCACCACGGCGGGCAGGGTCGTGACCAGCCCGGCGTTGACCAGCGCGTGCGCGCTGCGTCGGTGGTCCCCGGGCAGCGAGTCCAGCAGGACCGCCGCCATCCACGTACCGAGGGGCAGCTGCACCAGGATCGGGTGGACGGGGTGCCCGAGCTGGACCCCGTGCAGCATGTCGCGGACGGTGCCGGACGGGATCCGTTCGGCCAGGCTCTTCATGCTGGAGACCGCGGGGTCGAGCTGCTCGTCGCGTTCGATCCGGCGGATGCGTTCACCGATTCTCATGGTGGTGCGGCTACCCGGGGCGCGCGCGTGTCACTCACGGGACCCGGAGCCGCGCGGATCCTTGAACCCGGCTTTCCCCGGCCTCCCCGGACCCTTGCGCCGGGGAGGCCGGGGCGGGTGTCACAGCGCGGCGGCCAGGCGGGTGCCCTGGTCGATCGCCCGCTTGGCGTCGAGCTCGGCCGCCTCGTCGGCGCCGCCGATCAGGTGGACCGCACGGCCCGAGGCGGTCAGCTCGTCGGCGAGGTCCCGGAGCGGCTCCTGGCCCGCGCACACCACGACGGTGTCCACGTCGAGCACGCGCTTCTCCCCGTCGACGGTCAGGTGCAGGCCCTCGTCGTCGATCCGGTCGTACTCGGCCCCCGCGACCGTCTCCACGCCGCGGTGGCGCAGCTCCAGCCGGTGGATCCACCCCGTGGTCCTGCCCAGGCCCGCACCGACCTTGCCGGCCCTGCGCTGGACCAGGTGCACGGTGCGCGGCGACGCCGGACGCCGGGGCTCGCCGAGGCCGCCCCTGGAGGCGGGGTCGGTGTCCACGCCCCACCTGCGCAGGAACTCCCCGGTGTCGACGTCGCCCCCGCCGTCGGTGAGGAAGGCGGCCACGTCGAAGCCGATGCCGCCCGCGCCGATGACCGCCACGCGTTCGCCGACCTCGACGCTCCCGCGCAGGACGTCCGCGTAGCCCACCACCTTGGGGTGGTCCACGCCCGGGATCCCCGGCACGCGCGGGGTGACGCCGGTGGCGAGCACGACCTCGTCGTAGCCCTCCAGGTCGGCGGCCCCCACCCGGGCGCCCAGCCGCACGTCCACCCCGTGCCGGTCGAGCTGGACCCGGTAGTAGCGCAGGGTCTCGTCGAACTCCTGCTTGCCCGGTACGCGGCGGGCCAGGTTCAGCTGGCCGCCGATCTCCCCGGCCGCGTCGAACAGCGTGACCTCGTGCCCGCGCTCGGCGGCGGACACGGAGCAGGCGAGCCCGGCGGGTCCGGCGCCCACGACGGCCACCCTCCTGCGCAGGCGGGTGGGGGAGAGCACGAGTTCGGTCTCGTGGCAGGCGCGCGGGTTCACCAGGCAGGAGCTGGTCTTCAGGCTGAACGTGTGGTCCAGGCAGGCCTGGTTGCAGCCGATGCAGGTGTTGATCTGCTCGGGGGTGCCCGCCGCGGCCTTGGCGACGAAGTCGGGGTCGGCCAGGAAGGGGCGGGCCAGGGAGACCATGTCGGCGTCGCCCCCGGCCAGGATCGCCTCGGCCACCTCGGGGGTGTTGATGCGGTTGACCGCGACGAGCGGCACGGACACCCGGCCCCGGAGCCTGCGGGTCACCCAGCTGTAGGCGCCGCGCGGAACGGACGTGGCGATGGTGGGGATGCGCGCCTCGTGCCAACCGATGCCGGTGTTGATGATGGTCGCCCCGGCCTCCTCCACGGCCTTCGCCAGCCGGACCACCTCGTCGAACGTGGAGCCGCCGGGCACCAGGTCGAGCATGGACAGCCGGTAGACCACGATGAAGTCGGCGCCGACGCGTTCGCGCACGCGCCGCACGATCTCCACGGGGAAGCGCATGCGGTTCTCGAAGGAGCCGCCCCAATCGTCCTCGCGCCTGTTGGTGGCCCGGGCGACGAACTGGTTGATCAGGTACCCCTCGGAGCCCATGATCTCCACGCCGTCGTACCCGGCGAGCCTGGCCAGTTCGGCGGCGCGGACGAAGTCCTCGATGGTGCGCTCGACCTCGTCGCCGGTGAGCGCCCGGGGTGTGAAGGCGCTGATGGGGGCCTGGATCGCGCTCGGCGCCACGGAGTCCTCGTTGAAGGCGTAGCGGCCGGTGTGCAGGATCTGCATGGCGATGCGCCCGCCCTCGCGGTGCACCGCCGCGGTGACCACGCGGTGCTCCTCGGCCTCCGCCTCAGTGGTCATCTTCGCGGCGCCCTTGTAGGTGGCGCCCTCGGGGTTGGGTGCGATGCCGCCGGTGACGATGAGGCCGACGCCGCCCCGGGCGCGCTCGGCGTAGAAGGCGGCCATCCGCTCGAAGCCGCCCGGCGCCTCCTCCAGGCCCAGGTGCATGGAGCCCATGACCACGCGGTTGGCGAGGGTGGTGAAGCCCAGGTCCAGCGGTTCCAGCAGGTGGGGGTAGTCGCCCATGTCGTCTCCTCGCGCGGTGCCTCGCGGGCCGGTGTCCGGTCGGCCCGCACTCATTATGCAACAAGTTGCAAAAAGGGTCGCGGGCGCACCTCGTGTACCGGGGGAGCGGGGTCGGATCAGCCGGGAACGGGAACGTGGGGCCGCCGGGGGCCTGTGGGAGGAGGCGGCTGGGTGTTCGCCGACGAGTTCGGCCGGCCGCTCAGCCCCAACACCGACCACCACGAGTGGAAGGCCCTGCTGCGGGAGGCCGGGCTGCGGGAGGCGCGGCTGCACGACGCCCGGCACACCGCCGCGACCGTGCTGCTCATCCTGGAGGTTCCGGAGAGGGCGATGATGGGGATCATGGGGTGGTCCTCCTCCGCGATGGCGAAGCGCTACCAGCACGTGGTGGACGAGGTCCGCGCGGACGCCGCCGACCGTGTCGGTGGGTTGATCTGGGAGGCTCCCCGGGAGGGGGAGGGTGGTCCCGCCGCGGCCAACTGAGACCAAGAATGAGACCACCAACGACGAAGGCCCCGACCGGTGTCCGGTCGGGGCCTTTCGTTTCGGCTGCTAGCCGCCGCGGAGGATAGGGGATTCGAACCCCTGAGGCGTTGCCACCAACACGCTTTCCAAGCGTGCGCCCTAGGCCACTAGGCGAATCCTCCGCGAACAACTCTACATGCCGTCACGGGGTGCTCTGAACAGGTTTTCGCGGCCCCTCCCGGGGCCCTCCGGACGGCCCCGGAGCCGGGCTCCCCGATCCCGGGTCACAGGTCCCGGCTGGACCTCACCGCGCTGATGGCGTTGTTGCGGAAGGCGTCCACGAACAGCGAGTAGTCGGCCCGGGTCTGGGCCGCGTACCGGTGCGCGAAGTCCACGCACCACCGCGTGAACTCCGCCTCGCGGCCGTCGAGCACCGCCATGACCGCCTCCTCGGTCTGACCGCGCACGAGCGTGGCGTCCGCGTGCGAGTCGGACACGCAGTGCGCCTTGGCGGTGGCGCGCCCCAGGTAGTCCAGCACCGGCGCGATCTCCGCGGGCTCGGTGAGGTCGTCCCAGTCCAGGTCGTTGGTGTAGGGGGAGACCTCGCTCACCACGAAGCCCACGCCGCCCATCTCGGTGTGGCCCAGCAGCGGGTCCGCGTGCGCCTGGAGCGCCCGCTGGGACATCGCGGTGCGGTGCCCGTGGTGCTGGAAGTGGTCCATGATGCGCTGGTCGGTCACCACACGCGAGGGCGCCGCCACGTTGCCCTGCTTCATGGACAGCACGATGTCGTTGTCCCAGGCCTCCGACTGGCCCTCGATGAGCAGGGTGTAGGCGGGCAGCCCCGCCGAGCCGATCCCGAAGCCGCCGCTGCCCACCACGTCCTTGACCGCGTAGTTGATCGACGCGTACCGCCGGTCCTCGGGGATGGTGCCCAGGTAGGCCTCGTAGGCGGCCAGGACCCGTTCCCGCTCGGCGTCGTCCAGGCGGCGGGCCCGGGGGCCCTCGGCGAAGCGGCGGGTGTACCCGTCGCGGGTCGTCATGGACGACAGCATCTCGGCGCGGCTGTTGAGCCGGGTCTTCTGGAGCACGTCGTGCACGGTGCCGTCGGTGTTGCCCAGCTTGAGCGAGAACTCCGAGTCGTTGCCCGTCGTCGCGAACTCGCGCACCTGGGCGATGTAGGCGTCGACGTAGTGCGGCAGGAGCGCGCTGATGTCCTTGTCGGACAGGGCCTTCTGCCAGCCCATGACCCCGATGCTGGCCGCGAACCTGAGCACGTCCCAGGTGAAGTGGCCGAGGTAGGCCTCGTCGAAGTCGTTGACGTCGAACACCAGCCGCCCGGTGGAGTCCATGTAGGTGCCGAAGTTCTCCGCGTGCAGATCACCCTGGATCCACACCCGCGAGGTGCGTTCGTCGGCCCAGGGGTCGTCCATGCCCGAGACGTCGTCGTAGAAGAGCGCGGCGCTGCCCCGGTAGAAGGCGAACGGGTTGGCCGCCATCTTGCGGAACTTGACGCGGAACGCCGCCGGGTCGGCGGACATCAGGTCCGAGAAGGCGTTCTCCAGCGTGGCGACGATGAGGTCGCGGCGCTCCGCGGAGCTGTCGGTGGAATCGAGCCGGTCGAGCATGCCCATGCCGTCCATGATCTCTGAGAGGTTACGTGTGTGCCGGTCCAGGCCCCGTGGGCCCTGTGCCCGAGATGAGACGCCCGGTCCGGGAGGCGCGTTCCGCCCGATTTCCGTGTTCCGGAGGGCGGCCCGCTCCGGGGGGGGCGGCCTGCTCCGGAGGACGTCCCGCTCCGGAGGGCGACGCGCCCCCGGGGAGGGGGCGGGGCGCGGGTTGCCCGAGCGGTCCGGGGTTCGGATACACTCGGGGCAGACCCCTCGTGCGGCGTCACCCTATGAACCTCCCCAGGGCCGGAAGGCAGCAAGGATAAATGGGCTCTGGCGGGTGCGCGGGGGGTCCTTTGTCTTTCTCCGGCCCGGTCGAACCCCTCCCGGTCCTCGTCAACCGGCGCGAGCTGTCACCGCCCGCGGGTTGAATGGACACGTGGCAGGGACCAGGGGAGGAATCACACCGTGAGCATCGCGCTGTACCGCAAGTACCGGCCCGCGACGTTCGGCGAGGTGCGTGGCCAGGAACACGTGACGGACCCGCTGCGCCAGGCGCTGCGCAGCGGACGGATCAACCACGCCTACCTGTTCAGCGGCCCGCGCGGCTGCGGCAAGACCACCAGCGCCCGCATCCTGGCCCGCTCCCTCAACTGCGCCGAGGGCCCCACCCCCGACCCCTGCGGCACCTGCGACTCCTGCGTCGCCCTGGCCCCCGACGGCGGCGGCAGCATCGACGTCATCGAGATCGACGCCGCCTCCCACGGCGGTGTGGACGACGCCCGCGACCTGCGCGAACGCGCCTTCTTCTCCCCGGTCAACTCGCGCTACAAGATCTACATCATCGACGAGGCGCACATGGTGACCCGGGAGGGCTTCAACGCCCTCCTCAAGCTGGTCGAGGAGCCCCCGCCGCACCTGAAGTTCGTGTTCGCGACCACCGAGCCCGAGAAGGTCATCGGCACGATCCGCTCGCGGACCCACCACTACCCGTTCCGCCTGATCCCGCCGAGCACCCTCAAGGAACTCATGGAGGACCTGCTCAAGGAGGAGGGCGTCTCCTACGACCCGGCCGCGCTGCCGCTGGTCGTGCGCGCGGGCGCGGGCTCGGCGCGCGACACGCTCTCGGTGCTGGACCAGCTCATCGCCGGTTCGGACGAGGGCGGCATCACCCGGGAGGGCGCCGTCTCCCTGCTGGGTTACACCGACTCCAGTCTGCTCGGCGAGATGGTCGACGCGCTCGGCGCCCGTGACGGCGCCGCCGTGTTCGGCCTGATCGACCGCGTGGTGGAGGGCGGACTCGACCCGCGCCGGTTCACCACGGACCTGCTGGAGCGCTTCCGCGACCTGGTCGTCCTGGCCGCCGTGCCCGACGCCCTGGACAAGGGCCTGGTCAACGTCGACCCGGAGGCGACGGAGCGGATGAAGGACCAGGCCGCGCGTCTGGGCCCGGCCGAGCTGAGCCGCGCGGCCGACATCCTCAACCAGGGCCTGACCGAGATGCGCGGCGCCACCGCGCCCCGTCTGCTGCTGGAACTCATGTGCTCGCGGGTGCTTCTCCCAGCCGCCGACGGCGACCAGGGCCTGGCCCTGCTGGCCCGCCTGGAGCAGATGGAGCGCCGGATCGCCTCCGGTGCCGTCGCCCCTTCCGCCGCGCCGGTCCAGCCCGCCCCCGCTCCCGCTCCCGCGCCGGTCACCCCGGCCTCCCCGGTGGTGCCCTCCGAACCCGTGCGCGCCGCCGCGGCTCCGGCCCCGTCGGTCGCTCCGGCCCCTGTGGAGGCCCCCGCCGCCCCGGCCCCGGCACAGCAGCGCTCCGAGCCCGCCGGCTGGGACGTCCCGGCCCGGCAGGCCGCCCCCGCGCGGAGCCAGGCGCCCGCGGCGTCCGGCGGATCCTTGGACCTGGGGCGCGTGCAGGGCGCCTGGCCGCAGATCCTGGAGGCGGTCAAGGGCCGCCGCCGGTTCACCTGGATGGTGCTGAGCGGCAGCGACGTCCGTCCGGTCGGTGTGGAGGGCAACGCCGTCCTGCTCGGCTTCTCCCGGCCCAACGAGGCCAAGGGCTTCAGCAACAGCGGCAGCGACCAGGTGGTGGCCGCCGCGATCCAGCAGGTCCTGGGCATGGAGGTGCGCGTCGCCGCCGCGGGCAGCGCCGCCGCGGCCTCCGCCGCCCCCGCGCGCAGGCCCGAGCCCGCGCGCCCGGCCGAGCCCGCCGGGTGGGACGCGCCCTCCGCCGAACCCGTGCGGTCCGGGGCGCCCGAACCCGCGCCGCAGGCGGCCTCCGGCCCGAGCCCCGCGCAGACCCCGCAACCCGCTCCGGCCCCGGACCCCGCACCGGAGTCCGCGCCGACCGGGCCGCCGCCGGACCGCATCGTCACCGGACTCCAGGAACCGCCGCCCGACCCCTACGAGGACGCGGCCGCCGCGCCGCCGCCCGAGTACGGCGACTCCTCGCCCGCGGTCGAGCAGGCCCCGCCCCCCCAGCCCGCCCCGCCGCGGCCCGAGACGGCGGCGCCGCCCGCCGGAGCCGCCTCCGCAGGCGCCCCCGCAGGAGCGGGGGACTCCAGGCCTCCCAGCGCCTCGGGAACGTCGGGCGCCGGGCTGATCGAGTCCGAGCTCGGCGGCCGGATCATCGACGAGATCGAGCACGAGGCCCCGGACCCGTCCCTCTAGGTTCCCGCCACCAGGTCACGCGTCCGCCGTTGGCGGGCCGGGCTCCCCGGGGCCGGTGCGCCGACCGTTGACGGTGTGGCGTGCGGGAGCCTCCTCACCGGTGATCTCGCTCCCGGGAGCACGGCGGGCCGCCGGCAGTGCCTCTGGGAGCGGGACCATCCGCGGCGGGAGCGTTTCGGCGGTCCGCGGAGTCAGTCCCGGGGGCGCAGCGCGCGCAGTACCGTGTCCACGAGCTCGTCCACGTACTCGTGCGTGAGCGGCCCGGTGCGCAGCAGCCAGCGCTGGTGGAACGGTCCGAGGAACAGCTCCGTGGCCAGCCGCAGGTCGATCTCCGGGTCCACCTCGCCCGCCGCCACGGCGGAGCGCAGCCGGTCCTCGAACACCCGCGCGTTCGGGCCCAGCAGGCGTTCCTGGACGACCTCGGCGAAGGCGGGATCGTGCTGGAGCTCGACGGTGAACGCGCGCGTGGTCCGGTCCATCTCCGGGATGCGGAACTCGTCCGCCGTGGCGCGGAGCACCGTCCGCATGTCCTCGGCCAGGTCGCCGGTGTCGGGCAGGGGCTCACCGGCGACCCCGCCGGTCAGCGCGGTGAACACGTCCAGGACCACGGCCGCCTTGGACGGCCACCAGCGGTAGATGGTCTGCTTGCCGACCCTGGCCCTGGCGGCGATCGCCTCCATCGTGAGCCTGGCGTAGCCGACCTCGCCCATCAGCTCGGTGGCGGCGTCGACGATGGCGCGCCGCGCGCGTTCGCTGCGGCGTCGGGGGTCGGGACCGCGGCGGACCCTGGTCTCTCCCTGTGCGGTGTTCTCTGCCATACCTGCCACGTTAACCGCTGAAAAATGACGAGACGTATCGTCTTGGTGCCGATATCCTACGGAGGTCGGATCGACTTGGCGAGGCGTTTCGCCTCGCCTGGAGGGAAAGGAGGTCCGCGTGGGCAGGAACAGCGACAATCTTCTGGGCATGGGCGGACAGCGCAACACCGTCTCGCGCTCCGCGCTTCGCGGAGGCAAGGGCGGCGGCCGTGGCGGCCCCAGCGACGACGCCGTGGAGCGCAAGCAGGAGCTGCTGCGCAAGCTCCGCGAGAAGCAGGGCAAGGACGCGGACGCGGCGTCCGAGAAGGCCGAAGGCGCCCAGGGCGAGGCGTGAACGCGCGGCGGCCCTCCTCCGAGAGGGCCGTCGGCGTCCGCGCGCCCCGCGCGATCCCTCGCGGTGCGCCACCGGCGCGGTCCCGCCGTACGCGCCGGTGCGCCTGCGCCGTGCGCACCCGGCATCCGCTCCCCGCGTCCTCACCCGGAGCCCGCCTCCCGGAGCCGGATCCCGGCGTCCGCGCCCCGCCGCGGTCACACCGTCCAGCCGTGTCCGTCGGGTGAGTCCAACCACACCCGGTGCGTGCCGTCGGCGCCCACCGAGAGTCCGAAGCGGTCCGGATCGGGCGCGCCCAAACGCTTCCAGAGCTCCAGGGCCTCCTCGAACTCGTCCCAGATGCTCCTCGGTCCGCCCTGCTCGATCATCCACGAGGTGCCGTAGGGGTACACGCGCACCCACGAGGCGCCGCTCCGGTCGAACACCCACACGCCCGACCCTGTGCCGATCCACCGCCGCCGCACCCGCCAGCCCGGCACCATCACCGACAGCGCGAACGCCGACGGGAAGGTCATCAGCGGTGCCACGGGGTCGGTCTGCGTGAGCCGGTACTCGTCGGGCTGCTGTCCCGAGTCCCGTACCGGGCGGGGCTGGGCGTCGGGGGTCCTCAGCGGCACGAACCCCACACCGCCGTGGAAGCTCGCCCGGGCCGAGCCGTCCCCGGGGCACTCCACGCGGGCGATCACCCCGGCCCCCTCCAACAGCCCCCACGGGCACACCACCAGGCCGTCGGGGCGCAGCTGCTCCACCCACGCGGGCGGCACACGGCGCACGCCGCAGGTCGAGGTGATCCGGTCGTAGGGGGCGCCGGGCGGGTAGCCGTAGTAGCCGTCGGCCAGGTGGACGGCGGGGGAGTAGCCCTCGGCGCGCAGGGCCTCGCGGGCGACCCCGGCCAGGCGCGGGTCGGTCTCCACGGACGTGACGGCGCTGTCGCCGAGCCGGTGCGCCAGCAGGGCGGTGTTCCAGCCGGTGCCGGTGCCCACCTCCAGGACCCTCTGCCCGTTGGCGAGGTCGGACAGCTCCAGCAGGCGGGCCAGGACCCGGGGCGCCGAGACGGACGAGGTCGCCGCCTCCGCCCGTTCCCCGGGGCCCGGGCCTTCCGGCCCACGGCTCCAGGGGACGGACTCCCGGTCGTCGTGGGCGCGCTGCTCCCGGGGCTCCGGCTCCTGTTCGCCGGGCGCCCGGAACCCGGGGGCCCGGGGGTCGGGCGCCTCCCGGTACGCGGACGGGTCGGGGCCCTCGACCCGGGTCACGATGGCGTTGTCGGTGTACACGGCCGCGAGCCACCGCTCGGGGTTGCTGTTGGCGTTGAGGGCGGTCCCGTGCGCGGTCAGCGCGCCCGTCTCGGGGACGAACCGGTGTCTGGGCACCGACCGGAACGTGTCGGTGAGGGCGGCGTCGGTCAGCGTGCCGTCCGCGACCATCGCCTCGACCAGCGCCGAGTGGCGCTCTCTGGCGGTCAACACGTCCTCACTCCCCCGTGGCTCTCAGCGTTACCGGTGGTGCCCGAGGGCACTACCGGGACTTTTGTGCCCCGCAGAACACCTTTCCAACCGAGAGTGATGTTAGCGCCACTCTTGGTTCTCGCTCCTGGTAGGTGCCCTTTCGGGAGAGTCGTCCTACCGGCGGGCGTGGCGTCCTCCGCCGTGCGGCCCCGCCCCGTCGCGGAGGAGTCCGCGCGGGGCCGGATGGGTCCTCCCGGAGCCCGGCGTGCGCACCGGTCAGCACCGCCCGGTCCCGGCGGCCCGGTCCGCCTCCTCCCGCCGCCGACGGGCCCGCCCGCATGTTCGCTGATGACCGGTTACGCTCACAGCAACAGCGACACGACAGCGAGAACCAGCACCAAGAGTGCGGCGAGGAGACGGCCGTGAACCCTGGCGGAATGGACATGCAGGCCCTGCTCCAGCAGGCCCAGCAGATGCAGCAGCAGCTCGTGGAGGCCCAGCAGGCGCTGGAGGACGCCGAGGTCGAGGGCACCTCCGGCGGCGGCCTGGTCAAGGTCAAGCTGAGTGGGCGCGGACAGGTCGAGGACGTGACCGTCGCCCCCGAGGCGATCGACCCGGCCGATCCCGCCGAGAGCGCCCAGACCGTCGCGGACCTGGTCCTGGCGGCCATCCGCGACGCCGAGGCGCAGGTGGAGCGGCTCCAGCAGGAGAAGATGGGCCCGCTCGCCGAGGGCCTGGGCGGCGGCGGGATGCCCGGCGGCATGCCCGGCCTCCCCGGTTTCTAGCCCGGCCCGCGGCAGCCGCACGGACCTCCCGGTGCCGGTCCGCGGACCGGCACCGGGAGGTCTGCGGACCGGCACCGGGGCCGCTCCCGCTGTTCCCGCCGTCGTTCCCGGAACCGGGGAGCGGCCCCGGGAACCGGTCAGGCGGGCCCGCGCGTACGCGCGAGTCCGCCGCGCCGGATACGGTGGGGGGTGGGGATGCGGACCGCCCCGACAGACCCGGTCCGTCACTGATGGGTAGGCGATGTACGAAGGCGCGGTGCAGAATCTGATCGACGAGCTCGGGCGGCTGCCCGGCGTCGGTCCGAAAAGCGCGCAGCGCATCGCCTTCCACCTCCTGTCCGCCGAGCACGCCGACGTCAAACGCCTCGTCAGCGCGCTCGTCGAGGTCAAGGAGAAGGTGCGCTTCTGCTCGGTCTGCGGCAACGTCGCCGAAGAGGACCAGTGCCGCATCTGCCGCGACGTCCGCCGCGACCCCGCCATCATCTGCGTGGTCGAGGAGTCCAAGGACGTCGTCGCCATCGAGCGCACCCGCGAGTTCCGGGGCCGCTACCACGTCCTGGGCGGCGCTATCAGCCCCATCGAGGGTGTGGGCCCCGACGACCTGCGCATCAAGGAACTCATGACCCGCCTGGCCGACGGCCAGGTGACGGAGCTGATCCTGGCCACGGATCCCAACCTGGAAGGGGAGGCCACCGCGACCTATCTGGCGCGGCTGGTCAAACCCATGGGGTTGAAGGTGACCCGTCTGGCCAGTGGCCTGCCCGTGGGCGGCGACCTGGAGTACGCCGACGAGGTCACCCTCGGTCGTGCCTTCGAGGGCCGCCGCAGCCTGGAGTTCTAGCGCGTCGCGCCCTGGAGTTCTAACTCACATTCGCCGTTCATCCGCGCGAAACACGAGTAACCTCCGCCTGACCGGGTAAGCCCCATCGCCGGTGTGTCAAGACGCCACGCCCTCCCGTCGCAGGTCAGATGGGCTAGGCGAGGACGTCTGTGGCTACACTCCATTTCATTGTCTTGATCCCAACTCCTCAGGAGCATCGATCGTGGCCCTAATCGTGCAGAAGTACGGTGGGTCTTCCGTGGCAGACGCGGAAGCCATCAAGCGAGTAGCCCAGCGGATCGTCGCTCAGAAAAAGGCGGGATATGACGTCGTCGTCGTGGTCTCGGCCATGGGCGACACCACCGACGAACTCCTGGACCTGGCCGAGCAGGTCAGCCCGATGCCGCCGGCCCGCGAACTGGACATGCTGGTCACCGCGGGCGAGCGCATGTCCATGGCACTCGTGGCGATGGCCATCGAGAACCTGGGGTTCGAAGCCAGGTCCTTCACCGGTTCCCAGGCCGGTGTGATCACCACGTCGCTGCACGGCAACGCCAAGATCATCGACGTGACCCCGGGCCGGATCCAGGAGGCCGTGGGCGAGGGCGCGATCTGCATCGTCGCCGGGTTCCAGGGCGTCTCCCAGGACACCAAGGACATCACGTCCCTGGGCCGGGGCGGCTCCGACACCACCGCCGTCGCGCTGGCCGCCGCCCTGGAGGCCGACGCCTGTGAGATCTACAGCGACGTCGACGGTGTGTTCACCGCCGACCCGCGCATCGTGCCGAGCGCCCAGCGCATCCCCCAGATCTCCTACGAGGAGATGCTGGAGATGGCGGCGTCCGGGACCAAGATCCTGCACCTGCGCTGTGTCGAGTACGCGCGTCAGTACAACATCCCCCTTCACGTCCGTTCATCTTTCAGCCAGAAGCCGGGGACCTGGGTCGTCCCGGAAGTCGAGGAAAGCGAAGGCATGGAACAGCCGATCATCTCCGGTGTCTCTCACGACCGGAGCGAAGCCAAGATCACCGTCGTCGGCGTGCCCGACAAGGTCGGCGAGGCCGCGACGATCTTCCGGGCCCTGGCCGACGCCGAGATCAACATCGACATGATCGTCCAGAACGTGTCGGCGGTCTCCACCTCGCGCACCGACATCTCCTTCACGGTCCCCAAGGACTTCGGCAAGGAGGCCGTCGCCGCGCTCAAGAAGGTGCAGGACAAGGTCGGGTTCGAGTCCCTGCGCTACGACGACAAGATCGGCAAGGTGTCGCTGATCGGCGCGGGCATGCGCTCCTACCCGGGTGTCACCGCCCGCTTCTTCGACGCGATCGCCGGTTCGAGCACCAACGTCGAGATGATCTCCACCTCGGAGATCCGCATCTCGGTGATCGTCGAGGAGGACCAGATCGACGCGGCCGTCCGCGCCGCCCACAGCGAGTTCCAGCTCGACGCCGACCAGGTCGAGGCTGTCGTCTACGGAGGTACCGGCCGATGAGCAACCGTCTTCCCACCCTCGCCGTCGTCGGCGCCACCGGCGCCGTCGGCACCGTGATGCTGGACATCCTGACCCAGCGCGAGAACGTCTGGGGCGAGATCCGCCTCGTCGCCTCCCCGCGCAGCGCGGGCAAGGTCCTGCGCGTGCGCGGCGAGGACGTCGTGGTCCAGGCCCTGGCCCCCGAGGTCTTCGACGGCGTGGACGTCGCCATGTTCGACGTCCCCGACGAGGTGTCCAAGGAGTGGGCGCCGATCGCCGCCGCCCGCGGCGCGGTCGCCGTCGACAACTCCGGCGCGTTCCGCATGGACCCCGACGTCCCGCTCGTGGTGCCCGAGGTCAACGCGGACCAGGTCCGCAACCGCCCGCGCGGCATCATCAGCAACCCCAACTGCACCACCCTGTCGATGATCGTGGCCATCGGCGCCCTGCACCGCGCCTACGGCGTCACCGACCTGGTGGTCTCCTCCTACCAGGCCGCCTCCGGCGCCGGCCAGGAGGGCATCGACACCCTGCGCGACCAGATGGCCAAGGCCGGTGCCGACCGCAGCCTGGGCGACACCGCGGGCGACGTGCGCGCCGCCGTCGGCGAGCTGGGGCCGTTCCCGGCGCCGCTGGCCTACAACGTCGTTCCGTGGGCGGGTTCGCTCAAGGACGGCGGCTGGTCCTCGGAGGAGCTCAAGGTCCGCAACGAGTCCCGCAAGATCCTGGGCCTGCCCGACCTGCGCGTCTCGGCCACCTGCGTCCGCGTCCCCGTGATCACCACCCACTCGCTGGTCGTGCACGCGTCCTTCGCCGAGGAGGTGCCCGCCGACGCCGCCCGCGAGCTGCTCGGCTCCGCGGAGGGCGTGCGGGTCCAGGACGACCCGGCCAACGGCGAGTTCCCGACCCCGGCCGACGTCGTGGGCACCGACCCGACCTGGGTCGGCCGCATCCGGCAGTCGCTGGACGACCCGAAGTCGCTGGACCTGTTCCTGTGCGGTGACAACCTGCGCAAGGGCGCCGCGCTCAACACGGCGCAGATCGCCGAGGTCGTGGCCGGGGAGTTCACCCGGGCCTGACCGCGCACACCGCCGGGCGACTCCAGCCGGTCACTCCGCGTGACGGGGAACGGTTGGGCGGAGCGGGCGTCCGGTGGTGTCCGTACCGGCGCGGCGGCCGGTGGGCGATGAGGGCGGCGGCCCCCTCCTCCGGGAGGGGCCGCCGCCCTCACGCGTGCCCGGGGGCGGTGCCCGGGTGCCCGTCCCGGAGCGCCGCACCCGCGCGGGCCCGGGTCAGTACCGCCGCGGGTCGCCGACGCGGCGGGGCCGGGCCAGTGTCAGTTTGTAGAGGAGTCGACACTGCTCGGACGAGCCGATGAGGTCGGAGGTCTCCACCGGCCGGTTGCCGCTGAAATGGGTGCGCTCCACCACCAGCACGGGTATCCCCGGCGCCGACCCGAGCAGGGAGGCCTCGGAGTCGCGCAGCGCGCGGACGCCCACCTCCTCCACCACCCGGTCCACCGGGTGGCCCGCCGCGCTGAGCCGTTCGAGCAGTCCGCTGCCGGGCGAGCTGTCGAAGGGGGTGCGCAGGGTGCCCGCCGTAAGGGACGCGGGCTCCCAGGACCGGTGCAGGGTGATGGGCAGTTCCGAGGACAGCCCGCGTGAGGTGGTGCGGTACACCGGTTCCCCCTCGCGCAGCCGCAGCCGCAGGCTCAGCGGCGGCGCGCACTGCTCCTGCTCGGTGCCGATCGACTCGCGGCTGAGCCGCCCCAGGCCGGAGCCGGAGGAGGAGTCGGTCCGGCAGATCCGGAAGAGTTCGGGGACGGTGCGCACGTAGTACCCGGAGCCGGGCCTGGACTCGACCAGGCCCTCGGTGACCAGGAGTCGGAGCGCGGTGCGGGAGATCTGCTCGCTGACCCGGTAGGAGCGCGCCAGCCGGGTCCGGGAGGGCAGACGCGTGCCGGGCGGCAGTTCTCCGCTCAGTATCGGCCCGCGCAGCTGTTCCGCCAGCCAGAGGTACCTGGGTTGCCTGCCCACGGTCACCGGGCCTCGGCCGTGCGGCCTCCCGTCGCCCGTTGGTCTCTGCGCTTGGCCAGTGGGACGGGGACGCCGTGGTCGCGGGTGCCGGGGCCGCCACCGTCTGCGGTGGGGGACCCGGGAGGGAGAAGGGGAGTGAACCTGCCAGATCGCCGAAGCTCGCCCATGGTTCCCAGTAAAGCAGCGCGAGGGCCTGACAGGTGGAATTACCTGAAAGTAGTGACGTGAGTTCGGAAAGTCACCACGGAAACGGAATCCGGTCCTTGCGTAGTGGAAACGCCCGAAAACCGGAAGCGCCACGGGATCCCCCGCTCAAAAGGTTACTCTGCGTAACAATAGGGAGTGTGCCTTGTTGGGGGAGACCATGATCACGAACCTCGCGGACCGCGCGGACACGGCCGTCACCTGGATGAGCGGGATCTTCGGAGTGGTCCTGGCGCTCGTGGGCCTGGCGCTGCTGGTCCTGCTCCTCGCCGCGGTCATCTCGGCGCTGGTCGACCGCGACACCTCCGCGGGCGGCAAGCTGCTGTGGGTCATCTTCATCCTCTGGTTCCCGCTGTTCGGGGCGATCGCCTGGTTCGTGGTGGGCCGCAAGGGCCACCTCAACCGCTTCCTCGGCATCGACAAGGGGAAGGCGCGCCACACGATCCCGACCAGCGTCGGCCAGCACAGCGACGCGCCGCCCCACCGCAACGGACTGAGCCACGCCTGAGCCCGGCGCCGGGCGCCGCGGCGGGGAGGGGAGCCCCGGAACCGGGATGGGACCCGGATCCGGGGCTCTCCCGTGTCCGGCGCCGGGAGGGAAGGGTTGTACACAGCCCTGTGGACAACCGCGTCAGCGCCCTCCGGCCGGGTATCAGCCCTGTACCAGGACGCATCCGACCACACCTGGAAGGGGACCGGGAGATGGCCAGGAACGCCGACGTCGCCCGCGCCGTGGTGGACGAGGCGGGGACGACCCTCGCCGCCGAGGCCGGGCTCCGGATGGCGGACAGACCCTCAGCGCTGTGGCAGCTGCTGGTGCTGGTCAACCTGCTGTCCGCGCGCATCTCGGCGCGGATCGCGATCGCCGCCGCCCGTGAGCTCAACGAGGCGGGCGGCACGACCCCCGACGGTATGGCCTCGCTCAGCTGGCAGGACCGCGTGGACGCGCTGGGGCGCGGGCACTACGTGCGCTACGACGAGAGCACCGCCACCCGGCTGGGCGAGTGCGTCGACCGGGTGCGCGAGGAGTACCAGGGCGACCTGCGCAGACTCGGGGAGCGCTCCGAGCACCGGGCGAGCCGGGTGGAGGCGATGGTCCGGGAGTTCTCCGGCATCGGGCCGACGGGCGCCGTGATGTTCTGCCGGGAGGTCCAGGCGGTGTGGCCCTGGCTGCGGCCCTACACCGACAAGTACGTGCTGGGCGGGGCCAAGAAGGTCGGACTGCCGGAGGACGGCGGCAAGCTCGCCAAGCTCGTGGAGGGCGACGAGGTCGCGCGCCTGGCGGCCGGGCTGGCCCGGATCGCGCGCGACGGGGACCTCGCCGACCGCGTCCGCGAGAGGGTCGGGTGAGGTCAGACCGCCTCGAAGTCGGCGAAGTCGAAACCGGGGGAGACGAAGCAGCTGACCAGTGCCTCCCCGCCGCCCAGCGGGCGGGCGGCCTGCCAGGTACCGGCCGGGACCACCGCCTGGAGGCGTTCTCCCCGCTCGATCCCCGAGCCCAGGGTCACCTGTCCGTCGGGCTCGGGCGCCCCTCCCGTGCCGCCGTACTCCAGCACCAGGGGCCCGCCCCGGTTGAACACCCACACCTCGTCGGAGCGCACCCGGTGCCAGCGCGACTCCTCCCCGGGGCCGAGCAGGAAGTGGATGCCGGTGGCGGTGGACCGCGGTCCCGGGTAGCCCTCCGGGTGCACGGTGACGCCGCTGTGCCAGGTCTGCCGGTACCAGCCGCCCTCGGGGTGCGGCAGCAGGTTCAGCGCCTCGGCCGTGGCGGGCCGCTCCTCGGCGCCGGTGTAGCGGCCCGAGGGGTCGCGGCGCAGGTAGCGCACGCCCGTCACGGCTGCTCGGGGGATCGGCCCGTACACGTGCGGGAAGAGGACGTCGTCCCCCGTGCCCGGCGGCGGGGCGGGCTCGGCGGCCTCCCAGCGCACCTCGCAGCCGACCGCGTCGGTGTCCACGACGAGGGCGACCAGCTGTTCGGAGGCGCCGGTGTAGAAGGCGTTGGCCACCGCGAGCAGGGTGGGCTCGTCCGGCGAGGCGTGCACGAACCCCTGCGTGCGCAGGGAGTCGGCCTCGACGTCACCGCTGCCGGAGGCCCAGCGTTCGAGTTCGGTCATGTGCAGCACGTGGGGCATGAGGCCGACCGTATACCAGTCGGGGCGAGGCGGTCCCGTTGTCCACAGGCTGTGGACGAAGCGCGCGAACGGGCGGATCACAGGTCCGCCGTCGTCTCCGCTGCCTGGAGGAAGTGCGGTGAGGTGTGGCGCTGGCTCCGGGTGAGGGCGGCTCCGTCCCCGGGCCCGGCCGCCCAGCACGCCGCCCGCTGGGGGCGGACGAACGAAAAGGCCCTGGCGGGTGCACTCACACCCCCAGAGCAGGCCGACAACCGACCAGCGAACGACCAGAAAGCGAGCTGTCGACATGTCCATTGTGCCGCAGGCGTCGCCCACCGTTCCCCGGTGGAGGGCCCGGACCTTCCCCGGGACCCTCTCCCGGACGTCCGCCGCCCGAGCCGACGTGCGCACCGACCTGGCCGGGTTCGGCGGCGAACTGGTCGAGACGGTGGCCCTGTGCGGCAGTGAGGACCTCCGATGACCGCCGTCACCGCGACCCGCGCATGCGGGAGGTGCTCGGCGGACCCAGGGGCCGTCGCTTGCGTGGACGGTTCCGCCAGTCCGGCCGGCGGGTGCCGTCCTACGGCGCGGCCGTCGCGGGCGGGTCCCTTCTCGGCCAGGTCTTCGCCATGCCTCCCTGGTGACGTGTCCTCTCGCCCGTTCGCCCGCCCGCTCACTCGTTCGGCTGTCCACAGCCTGTGGACAGCGGTGGCCGCCACGCCGGGACCTCCGGTGTCGGAGCGGTGAGGGCGCCGCCCTGTCACTCTGTCACCCTGTCGGTTCGTCGCCGTGTCGACTCGTCGGCATGTCTCCGCGTCCACTTGTCCTCGCGTCCACTTGTCCACAGGCTGTGGACGGAATCCGCCGCGCCCGCCCGGAAACGACGGGCCGGACGCACGGGTCCGGGAACGACGGACGCCCCGGCCGTTCCCGGCCGGGGCGTCGCGTGTACCGAGCGCCGGACGCTACAGGATGATCCGCATCGGCTCTTCCAGGATCTCCGCGAGGTCCTTGAGGAACGCGGCGCCCACGGCGCCGTCCACCGCGCGGTGGTCCACCGACAGCTCCAGGGAGATCCGGTTGCGCACGACGACCTCGCCGTCCACGACCACCGGCTCCTGGCGCATCGCGCCGACCGCGAGGATGGCCGCCTCCGGCGGGTTGATCACCGCGGAGAAGCTGTCCACGCCGAACATGCCCAGGTTGGACACGCTGAACGTGCCGCCGCTCATCTCCTGCGGCTTGAGCTTGCCGTCACGGGCCTTGCCCGCCAGCTCGCGCGTGCGCGTGGAGATCTCCGACAGCGTCGCCTTGTCGGTGTCGTGCAGCACCGGCACCACGAGCCCGGCGTCCACGGCCACGGCCACGCCGACGTTGACCCGGTGGTGCTGGAGCAGCTTGTCGTCCACCCACGAGGTGTTCACCGCCGGGTGCAGCTTCAGCGCCGTCGCGCTGGCCTTGACGATCAGGTCGTTGAAGCTGACCTTCACGCCCGTGCTGGACAGCTGCTCGTTGATCTGCGCGCGGAAGGCCTTGAGCGCCTCGGCGTCGATCGTGCGGCGCAGGTAGAAGTGCGGCACCGTCTGCTTGCTCTCGGTCAGGCGGCGCGCGATCACCTTGCGCACGTTGCTGACCTTGAGCTCCTCGGAGGCGCGGCCGTCGTCGAAGGCGGGAGCGGTCGCCGCCTTCTCCGCGGCGGGCTTGGCCTCCTCCTTGGGCTGCGCGGCGGGTGCGGCCTGCTCGGCGGCACCGCCTTCCCGGGCGGCCTCGATGTCGGCGCGCACGATCCGGCCCTTGGGGCCCGACCCCTGGATCCTGTTGATGTCCAGGCCGTACTCCTTGGCCAGACGCCGGGCCAGCGGGGAGGTGCGCGGGCGCGCGGCCCCATCGCCGGAGGAGGCGGCGGACTCCCCGGCGCTCTCGGCCTCGGTGCCCTCGGCGGCCTCCTGGATCTCCTCCGCCTTCTCGCCCTGCTCCTCCTCGGCGGGCGCGGCCTCGGGCTCCGAGCCGCCGTCGCCGGAGTC
The DNA here is from genome assembly GCF_041228755.1 of Nocardiopsis sp. LDBS0036. Classification (NCBI taxonomy): domain Bacteria; kingdom Bacillati; phylum Actinomycetota; class Actinomycetes; order Streptosporangiales; family Nocardiopsidaceae; genus Nocardiopsis; species Nocardiopsis sp. LDBS0036. The sequence continues at coordinate 4,179,374 of NZ_CP141103.1, read as the reverse complement.
CTCGGGTACCGCGTCCGGGGAGTCGGCGATCACGCCGATGACCGCGCCGATCGGCACCGTCTCGCCCTCGGAGACGGACTGCTTGACCAGGTAGCCGTCCTCGTAGGCCTCGTACTCCATGACGGCCTTGTCGGTCTCGATCTCGACCAGGACGTCACCGGAGGCGACCTTGTCGCCCACGTTCTTGACCCACGTGCTGATGACGCCTTCCTCCATGGTGTCGGAGAGGCGCGGCATCTGGATCTCGCTCATGCTTGAAACTCCCTCTACCCGACCCGTTTGCCGACGGCGCTCAGGGTCTCCTTGATGGCGGTGCTGATCGACTCGACCGACGGCAGGGCCGCCGTCTCCAGCGGCTTGGCGTAGGGCATGGGGACCTCCGCCATCGCCACCCGGCGGACCGGGGCGTCGAGGTAGTCGAAGGCGCCCTCCTGGATCGAGGCGGCGATCTCCGCGCCGATCCCGTAGGTCAGCCAGTCGTCCTCGCAGATCACAGCGGAGCCGGTCTTCTTGACCGAGTCCACGAAGGTCTGGCGGTCCAGCGGGCGCAGGCTGCGCAGGTCGACGACCTCGACGTCGATGTCCTCCTCGGCCAGCTTCTCGGCGACCTGGGTCGCGACCATGGCCATCCGGGAGTAACCGATGAGGGTGATGTCGCTGCCCTCGCGGGTGACCTTGGCGCGGCCGATCGTGGCGACGGTGTCGTTCTCCGGCTCGGCGTAGTCGTCGGGGACCTCGCCCTTGGAGTTGTACAGGCCCAGGTTCTCCAGGAACAGGACCGGGTCGTCGTCTCGGATCGCCGCGCGCAGCATCTGCGAGGCCTCGGCCGGGGTGCTGGGAGCGAGCACCTTCAGGCCGGGGATGAACGAGTAGAACAGCTCGATGTTCTGCGAGTGCGTGGCGCCGAGCTGCTGGCCGCCGCCGCCGGGCGTGCGGATGACCATGGGCACGCTCGTCTGTCCGCCGAACATGCCGTAGATCTTGGCGGCGTGGTTGATGATCTGGTCGATGGCGATCAGCGAGAAGTTGATCGTCATCAGCTCGACGACCGGGCGCAGGCCCAGCATGGCCGCGCCGACGGCGGCGCCGACGAAGCCCTCCTCGGCGATCGGGGTGTCCTTGACCCTGCGCGGGCCGAACTCCTTGAGCAGGCCCTCGGTGATCTTGTAGGAGCCCTCGAAGACGCCGATCTCCTCGCCCATGACGAGGACGTTCTCGTCGCGGACCATCTCGGCGCGAAGGGTGTCCCGCAGAGCCTGGCGGTAAGTGATCACAGACATGTGGGTTCCTTCCCTACTCCGCGAACACCGGGTCGGCGGGCATGCGGGTGGACTCGTTGGGCACCGGGGTGGCGTAGGTGTAGTCGAAGAGGGTGGAGACCTCCGGGTGCGGGCTGTTCTCGGCGAAGTCCGCGGCCTCGGTCACCTCGGCCTTGACGGAGGCGGCGATCTCCTCGCGCAGCTCGTCGGTGAGGAGGCCCTCCTCGGTGAGCCTGGCCTCGAACAGGGCGATCGGGTCGTTCTCCTCCGACCGCGCCTCGTCCTTCTGCTCGTCGGTGCGGTACTTGGCCGGGTCGACCACGGAGTGGCCCTTCATCCGGTAGCTCCACGCCTCCAGCAGGAACGGGGTCTGCTCCTCGCGGGCGCGCTCGATGAGCCTGGACGCGGTGTCGCGGACCGCGAGCACGTCGCGGCCGTCCACGCGCTCGCCCTCGATGCGGAAGGCGGAGCCGCGCTTGTACAGCTCGGGCTCGGCGGAGGACATCTCGACCGTGGTGCCCATGCCGGTGAAGTTGTTGATCACCACGAAGACGATCGGCAGGTTCCACAGCTTGGCGATGTTGAGCGTCTCGTGCCAGGCGCCGATGTTGGTGGTGCCGTCGCCCATCTGGCACATGACGACCTCGTCGCCGCCCCGGTAGGAGACGGCCAGCGCGGCGCCGGCGGCCAGCGGCAGCTGGCCGCCGACGATGCCGTAGCCGCCGAGCATGCGGGTCTCGGTGTCGTACATGTGCATCGAGCCGCCCCAGCCCTTGGACACGCCGTCGACGCGCCCGTAGAGCTCGGCCATGACCCGCTTGGGGTCCATGCCCTTGCCGATCGCGTACCCGTGGTCACGGTAGTTCGTGAACAGGTAGTCGCGCTCCTGGAGGGCGGTCATCAGGCCGACGACCGTGGCCTCCTCGCCGAGGTTGAGGTGACAGTAGCCGCCGATCCTGGCCTGGGTGTAGGCCTGGGCCGTGCGCTCCTCGAACCGCCGGATGAACAGCATCTGGCGGTAGTAGTCGAGCAGGGTGTCGGGCTTCTCGTCAGCGAGGCCGGGGGAGGTGTCCTTGCGGGTGGTGCGCCGCCGGGTCCCTGAGGACCTGGCGGGGCGGCCCTTCGGCTTGGCCGTGTCAGCCATGGTGTGCCTTTCTACGTACGAGAAGGCCTGGGGCCCCGGGTCTGTGGACCGGGGTGCCAGGCCCGCCGTGGCCGCGCTGTCGGGTGCGACCGTGGCGTGCGCAGCCACCCGGCTCATGCGGTGGCGGCGCTCTGTGGCTGTTGCGGGGCGCGTCCCGGGGGAGGTGGCTCGTCCTCCCCCGGACACGAAGCGCTGGTGGGGTCTCGTGTGCAGTTGTCCGCAGAACCCCTGCCGCATTGCTTCCCGGTCTGCACCGGCGTATGCGTCCGTGGCCCGGCGCGGCGGTGCCGGTCGCACGGGTTCGTCCACCGGCCGGATGAACGACTCCGCTTGCCCGGGAGGGGTCCGCTCGTGTGTGATGTGTGTCGCGCACACTCTACGGTCTGATCGATGATCGATCAATACAACTCTATGCCAGAAGGTCCGGTTTCGGTGCGACGGGGCAGGTCACCGCGCTCCCACGGGCCGGTGGCGTCGGGCGGCGGAGGGGCCAGGGGTCAGCGGGCGCTCTCGTGGGACTTCAGCGCCGCCTCCACGTAGTTGAGCACGTGGTCGCTGAGCATCTGCCCCACCGAGGGGTCGCCCTCGATGAAGGCGCGCGTGATCTGGGCGTGGTCGGCGGCCTTGGCGTGCAGCTCCATGTTCAGCCAGCGCACCGACAGCGCGGTCCACACCTCCACGCCCAGAGACTCCCAGGTGTGCAGCAGCACGCTGTTGTGGGCGGCGCGCACGACCTCGCGGTGGAACTCCACGCTGTGCCGGATCTGCTCGGACACGTCGCCCTGGGCGGTCGCCCGCTGGAGCGCCTCCACCTCCCGCTCCAGGGGGGAGGGGTCCTCGGCCAGCCGGGGCGCGGCCAACTGCGCCGCGACCAGCTCCAGTCCGGCGCGCACGGGGTAGATCTCCGCCATGTCCTGGACCCCGAAGGCCCGCACCCGGGCGCCCTTGTTGGGGACGGTCTCGATCAGGCGCAGGGTCTCCAGCTCGCGCAGCGCCTCGCGCACCGGGGCCTGGCTCACCCTCAGCTCCGTGGCGACGCGGCGTTCCACGATCCGCTCTCCGGGCTGCCAGCGACCGGACAGCAGGCCCTCGACCAGTACCTGCCGGATCTGCTCCCTGAGCGGCTCGCGAGCCAGCTTGGAGGGATCATCCGGCAGCTGGGGCAGGTCGACCATCCAGAGCCCTTCCGTTCCACGTCCAGCACACGGCCCGTGCGCGGACCGGCTCACTCAGCGTCGTACAAACTCCTTGAAGAGTGCCACACACCCGCGGGTCAACCGGACAGCAGGCCTCGAACCGCTAACGGAAGGCTCACGAACAGGTCGCATGGCGGTGAACCGCCAACGTCCAGTGTCGGGGCTTGGGGCAAAGTCCGAGGTGGCGGCGAACGTACGTGGGCCACCACACCACCGACAGGGGGAACTGTCCGGGTAGGCTCATCTGTCGGCAATATTCACACAAAGCTGTACGGAGCGTGACGCACGTAACGACGAGGAGTTCGATGAGGCGCCCCGACCCGCGCCGCCTTCACCCGCGCTCAAGCGGTCCGCGCCGACTGGTTCGGGCCGAGCACCAGGCGCACCGTAGACGCCACTGTCGACACCCCTTGTTCCTCGGACGCCGATCCTGCCCAGAGGCCGGTCACGACGTAGTGAACCAGTCCGAAGGACCGGCCGTCGAACGGAGTGGGCGGAGAGTAGTGAACTCTCCGTCATGTCCACCCCGAGTCGGCGCTGAGGACGTCAGATCAGTTCCAGTAACCACGGCTAGCCCGTCCCCCACGCTTCACAAGTGCCACAGGCAAGCCCACGACGTGTGAGACAGCACTGAGCACATGACGCACTCTTCGAGGACACGACGACATCCACGGGCGAGGCAGTTGACCGAGCCACACGACAGGCAAGAGCGGGCGACACCGCTCCCGGGACCCTACAGCGGGCCGATCCCCATGGTGCGTACCACCGTGTACGACCCTGGGCGGCCCGTCGTGCGCCCGGTCCGCTGGCCCAGTGTGAGCGAGATCGCGTGGGGTATCGCGTCGGACCGCGTCGCCATCATGCTCGCCGTGGCCCTGCTCGTCATGACGATGCTGGCCGCGGGACCGCTGCACCCGGTCGACAACTTCCTGAACGAGCTGCCCCGGCCCTACTGGGACACGCTTCGCGAACCCATGATCCTGTGGCCGGACACCGTCGCCTCCCGTGCGGTCGCGCTGCCGGTCCTGGGCGTCACCGCGCTCCAGCTGGCCTACTGGCATCGCAGCTGGCGTCCGATCGTGCTGGGCGCGGTCGGCGTCGTGGGGATGATGTCCCTGGTGTCGGTGATGAAGCTGGCCATCAACCGGGGACACGCCAAGAACTTCAACCCCGACTTCTTCATGGGGCCGGGCAACGTGGCCTTCCCGTCCGGGCACGGGGCGAACGCGATCCTCATCTACGGCCTGGTGCTCTTCCTGATCATCCGGTTCGGGGCGGCCCGGCCGCACATCATCCGGCGCCTGGCGTACTGCATCGTCGGCATCGCCCTGCTCCAGTCCATCGTCTCGATCTACCTGCACTTCCACTGGTTCACGGATCTGATGGCGGGGATGGTCGCGGGCGGTTTCGCACTGAGGGTGACCATCCGGCTGGACCGGATGATCCCGTCCGGGCGCACCACGCAGTGGTGGCCCTGGTACGGCGAGGGGGACGGCGCGCTTCCCGCGAGGGACTGAGCCGCTCTCCCGCCCGTGGCACCGCGCCCGTCGGACCCGGTCCGGCGGGCGCCGCGCGTGTCCGCGGTCCCGACGCCCGTCCGGGACGGGGCCGGGTGCGCCGACGTGTCGACGCCTCCGCGTACGTGCTGGTGGGGGCGCTGGCGGGTCCGTGGAACCGACGTGGGGAAGCCGGAAGGGCTCCCCGCGGTCAGGCTCCGGCCTCCACCAGTTCCCGCATGCGGGCCAGACGTTGCAGGAACATCCGGTCCATCACAAACCTTAGTACGGTTCTGTCCACAATGGGACCGAAGAGGCTGGCGAATTCCACCCGGTCCGTGTAGGCGGTCCCGGCCCCCTCGGGCGCCGTCGTGTGCGTGTGCCGGAAGTACCGGAACATACCGCGCAGCTGGAGGTCGGTGAAGTGGTCGCCCTCCTCGAAGGAGTCGATGACGCCGACCCAGCGTACGGGGAGGAGCCCGGCCAGGCGCCAGCGCATCACCATCGTCTCGCCCTCGGCGAAGCCCGCCTCGGGCCAGCGCAGGACGCGTACCCCGCCGGGCATGGAGTCCTCCAGGCCCGACCGGCTCGTGCAGAACGCGAAGACCCGGTCGGGCGGCGCGTCGAAGTGGGCCGTGTAGACCGCGGTGCTCGTGGTCCGGGGGCGTTCGGTGGTGTTCGGTCCGCTCAGGAGCCCGCGTTCGTCGATCTCGTGTCCGGCCATGGTGTCCCTCCAGGTCCACTCGGCATCGGCCTACCCCGGCGCCCCGGCAGGGAACCCGGGCGGTGTCGTGCGGGGCGGCGCTGTCCGCGGGGTGCTGTGGAGGCGCCGTGTCGGGTGGCGCCGTGCTGGACATCCGGGCTCGGGGTCGGGCGCGGACTGTCCCGTTCCCTCCGGCGGGGCGGCGGCCGTGGCGGGAGATGCCGGTTCCGGAACGGGGAATGAACCGTCATCCCTTGTAGAAATACCCCTTGGGGGTATATTGCTTGTAGTGACACGCCGACGGGGTGGACATCCGTCCCTTGGATACCCCCAAGGGGTATGTTGCGAGAGTGAGGGGGAGAACGACATGACCGCAGGTGGACAGGGACCGCACGGCCACGGAGGAGACCGGGGCCGGGGGCGGGACGAGAGCTCCGAGGAGCGTGCCGGGTACACGGACCCCTCAGCTCATGAGACACACGAGGGGCATGAGGGGCACGCCAGTCACGGCACGCACACGGCTCACGCCGGTGCTCCGGGGCATGGTGAGCGCTCCAGCCACGGGGATCGCCAAGGTCCCAGCAGCGCCGATGAGCACGCCGGTGACGGGGACGCCCCCGGACACGGTGAGCACGCCGGTCACGGTGGCCACAGCGGTCATGGGGGTCACGGTGGCCATGGGGACCACGCCGCGATGTTCCGGACCCGCTTCTGGTGGAGCCTGCTGCTCAGCGTTCCCGTGGTCCTCACCAGCCACATGGTCTCCGGCTGGCTCGGCTACCAGGTCCCCTCCGCGCTGACCTGGGTGCCGCCGGTCCTCGGCACGGTCGTCTACCTCTACGGCGGCTGGCCCTTCCTCTCCGGTGTCGTCGGCGAGCTCCGCGAGCGCAGGCCCGGCATGATGACCCTGGTCGCCATGGCGATCACCGTCGCCTTCGGCTCCAGCGTGCTCGCCACGTTCGGCGTGGTGGGCATGGAACTCGACTTCTGGTGGGAACTGGTCCTGCTGGTCGTGGTCATGCTCCTCGGCCACTGGCTGGAGATGCGCGCCCTCGGCCAGGCGTCCGGTGCCCTGGAGGCCCTGGCCGCGCTCCTGCCCGACCGCGCCGAGAGGGTCGGCGCCGACGGCGGGGTCGAGGAGGTGGGCCTCGCCGACCTGCGCACCGGCGACACCGTTCTGGTGCGCTCCGGCGGGCGCGTCCCGGCCGACGGCACCGTGGTCGAGGGCGGCGCCGCCATGGACGAGTCGATGATCACCGGTGAGTCCCGCGCGGTCACCCGTTCCGAGGGCGACCGTGTCGTCGCCGGGACCGTCGCCACCGACTCCGCCGTCCGGGTCCGCGTCGACGCCGTCGGCGAGGACACGGCCCTGGCCGGTATCCAGCGGCTCGTCAGCGAGGCGCAGGAGTCCCGTTCGCGCTCGCAGGCGCTGGCCGACCGGGCCGCCGCCCTCCTGTTCTGGTTCGCCCTGGTCGCCGCCGTGCTCACGGCCGCCGTGTGGACCCTGTTCGGCGAGGTCACCGAGGCCGTCGAACGCACCGTGACCGTCCTGGTCATCGCCTGCCCGCACGCCCTGGGGCTGGCCATCCCGCTGGTCATCGCGATCTCCACGGCCGTCTCCGCCCGCAACGGCATCCTGGTCAAGGACCGCATGGCCCTGGAGCGCACCCGCCTCGTGGACACCGTGCTCTTCGACAAGACCGGCACCCTGACCAAGGGCGCCCCCGCCGTCACCGACACCTCCGCCGCCTCCGGGCACGCCTCCGAGCGGGTGCTGGCCCTGGCCGGTGCGGTCGAGGCCGACTCCGAGCACCCGCTCGCCAGGGCGATCGTCCGGGCGGCGCGGGAGGCGGGCGCGGTGCCCGCCGCCACCGGCTTCCGGTCGCTGACCGGGCGCGGTGTCCGCGCCTCGGTCGAGGGCTCCGACGTGCAGGTGGGCGGCCCGGCCCTGCTGGAGTCGCTCGGCCTCACCGAGCCGGACGACCTGGCCGGACGCACCGGTCCCTGGCGCGAGCGCGGCGCGACGGTGCTGCACGTGGTCGTGGACGGCGGGGTGGCCGGTGCCCTGGCGCTGGCCGACGAGGTCCGCCCCGAGTCGGCCGAGGCCGTCCGGCGGCTCCAGGAGCGGGGCGTGCGCGTCGCGATGGTGACCGGCGACGCCCGCAACGTGGCCGACGCCGTGGCCGAGCGGCTCGGCCTGGACGAGGTCTTCGCCCAGGTCCTGCCCGACCAGAAGGACGCCGTGGTCCGCGACCTCCAGTCGAGGGGGAACCGGGTGGCGATGGTCGGCGACGGTGTGAACGACGCGCCCGCCCTGGCCAGGGCGGACGTCGGCATCGCGATCGGCGCGGGCACCGACGTGGCGATCGAGTCCGCCGGGGTCGTGCTGGCCTCGGACGACCCGCGCGGCGTGGTGGCGGTCCGCGGGCTGTCGGCGGCCGGTTACCGAAAGATGGTGCAGAACCTCGTGTGGGCCGCCGGGTACAACGTCGTCGCCGTCCCGCTGGCCGCCGGGGTGCTGGCCCCGGTCGGGATCGTGCTCGCCCCGGCCGTGGGAGCGGTGCTGATGAGCCTGTCCACGATCATCGTGGCGCTCAACGCCCAGCTGCTGCGCCGGGTGGACCTGAGCAACTCCTCCTGAGGGGCGAAGGTCCCGTCGACGGCGGAACCGGACCCGGTAATCTCTGGGGGATCGCGGCGCCCCTCCGGTAGCGGGAGGGACATCGCGACAGGCCACCGTCCCGATCGGATACGGGACGGTGGCTGCCTCGTTCCCGCAGCTCAGCGAGGTTTCACGTGAAACCTTTGCGCTGGTCGCGGGCGTGTCAGCCGAAGATGTCCTCAGCGCGCTCGACCTCGCTGGCGCGACGGGCCCACATGCGCAGGGTCTCCAGGTCGGTGCAGGAACTGACGCGCTGGCGGACCTCGTCGGGGACGGTCAGGCCGCGTGCGTCGAGGAAGAGCAGGACGCTGTTCGCCGCTTCGGCCGCGCGACCCTCCTCACGACCCTCCTCTCGGCCTTCTTCCCGGCCCATACCGACGTACTTGCGGGCGAAGTCGCTCTGCCACTTGTAGGTGTCCAAGGCCATCAAGCCCTCCAACTCCTTCCGGGCGGCCTCCTGGAGACCGGCCAGTACGTAGTCATAGTAGAACGTGCGGTTCTTCGGAGCAGTGGAGTCGAGCGCCTCCACCACCGTTTTCAGGGTGCGCGAATCGGTGTCCCCGTGGGCGTAGGCCGACAGCACCGCGAGTTCGGGCATCGCGCGTGCCCGCTCCACATCGGTGACGACGGGAGTGTTGCCAGGGCCGATCACCAACGGCCTCAGCACGAAGTCGGGATGACCGATGCTGATGGGTTTGGCGCACCATCGCGCCATAGCGTCGTCAGGGCACAGGACTACGAGCACGGCGGGGCACTCCAGACGGACGTGCAGGTTGACCAGGTAAGCGGGCCAGCTCGCCCGCTTCTCCTTGTCCCGATCGTGCTGGCGTTCCACGACGACCGCCAGCACGTTGCGGTTCCCGTCGCGTAGCAGTGTGGCTCCGTCGCTGTTGAGTTCCTTCGGGTCACAGTTGGTGAGAACTGAGGTGGTGGGCAGCGCCTCGGTGTGGTGGGGGACGTCGAATCCCAAGGACTCCTTGAGTAGCACTGAGGCCAGGGCTGGTTGGTTCTGGATGATCCGTAGAGGGATCTCGTGGGCTCGGCTGGGCATACGTCTCCTTGTCGGGGCTGTCGGGGCTGTCGGGGCTGTCGGGGCTGTCGGGGTTGGGGTCACGCGGGTACGGCCTGGCGCTGGCGGGCGGGCCGGGTGTGCGGCAGGCCGGAGAACGCGTCCCGCCCCCGGGGCCCGGCGGCCCCGACCACCCCGAAACGGGGCGCGGGTTCACCGAGCAGATCGCCGCCGGGGTCGTCCTTCCACTGCTGGCGCAGGGCGGCGGCGCGTTCCTGGACGAGGGCGAACGCGCGCCGGACCTCCTCCGTCTCGGAGGCGAGTTCGGGACCCCTTGGCGCGGCGGGGATCCGGGGCACAGGAGCGTGGAGTTCGGGAACACGGGGTGCCGGGACGCGGGGCACGGGAACGCCGGACGCGGCGGCGCGCGAGCGCTCGTGGGCGGTGAAGTAGGGCCTGACCAGGGCGACGTCCTCGGCCGGAAAGGGCGCGTCGGGCGGAGTCAGGCGGGGATGCGGAAGCGGGGCCGGGGGAGGGGCGGGGACGTAGCGTCGCACGCGGGTGGAGCGGCGTCGGCGGCGACCGGCCACCGTGGAGTGGCGTCCGCAGGGTGCGGAGAGGAAGGCGATCAGCGGGCCGAGGGCACGGCTGAGAAGGGCAGCGCTAAACTGGCGCATGCTGGCAATCCTTGTGTCTAAAGAGGTGGAAGTTGCTGGCCACGGCCCCGAACGGCAGTCAACCGTTGCGGGGTCATCGTGTGGGTTCAGTTGTGTGGTCGCAGCCAGATTAGGGCACGCCTGTTCGGGCGGAGCACGTTTCCCGCGAAGCGGCCGGAAAAAGTTCGTTCCGGTTCTGTCGTGCCAGATCAGCGGGTATGAGAAAGGGGCCAGCATGAAATACTGGCCCCATCCAAAAAATCCCTCATGCCGGAATTGAAAGTATTCGTGCACGAGGTGTCGGGAGGCCCCCGGCCGATCCGCCCCGGGGACCCGCCCGGCCTCAGAAGTAGATCGGCGTGAGGTCCTCGGTGGGCCAGGTGCCCACCTCGTTCACCGCGTCCCACAGCTTCGGGTCGATCTCGCCCCAGTTCAGCGCGTCGCCCTCGTCGCGCCGGTTGAAGAGCGCCACGACGGTGTAGCCGTTGCTGCGCGCCAGGAACGTGTAGGTGCCCGGCATGCTCCCGGTGTGCCACGTGTTCTCGCCGCTGCCGGTCGGACGCACCGACCAGCCCAGGCCGTAGTGCGTGGCGCCGCCGCCCGTCTCGGGCTGCTCGAACACCGTGGAGATCGAGTCCGGGGTGAGCACCCCGGCGGCCTCGGGCGTGTCGTAGATGGTGCAGAACCGCGCCAGGTCCGCGGCGGAGGCGACCCAGCCCCCGTTGCCGAGCTGGATCTCCAGGTTGAACCCGCCGTAGGGGTAGGGGACCTGCGCGCCCGAGGAGTCCAGGGCGGAGGTCACCGTGTACTTCGAGTCGTACCCGACCTCGCCCTCCTGGTCCGCGGACAGGGAACGCCCGGCACGCATGCGCGCGATGTCCACCGCGCCGAGGACATCGGAGACCACGTGGTCCTCGTAGGACCTCCCCGTGACCGCGGCGATCGCCTCGGAGACCAGCAGGTAGCCGTAGTTGCTGTAGGCGTACCGCGTTCCGGGGGCGTGGTCGAGCTCCATCCCGCTCGTGTAGGCGATGACCTCGCTCCTGCCCAGCGGCAGGTCGACGCCCATCTCGCGGGAGATCGCGATGGTGTTCCACAGCGGGTCGAAGGAGAGGTCCCTGTCCCAGCCGCCGAGGTGTTGCAGGGCCCGCCGCACCGTGACCTCGCCCAAGCGCGGGTCGGCCGTCTTCCCCGCCAGGGGCGAGAGGTCGACCAGGTCGGCCAGCGGCGCGTCCAGGTCGAGTTCGCCCTCCTGGGCCAGGCGCATGGCCGCCGTCCCGGCGACGGGCTTGCTCAGGCTCGCGATCCGGAAGACGTCGGTCACGCCGGTGGTCGCGACGCTGTCGTCGCCCCACGTGTACCCGCGGGCCAGGGACAGCCTGCCGTTCCGCGCCACGGCCAGCGAGCCCGCGGTGATCCCGCGCGCCTGCATGTAGTCCTTCATCACGCTGTCGAAGTGCGCGAGGGGAGCCACGTCCTCACCCGTGACCCGCCAGGTGCGCTCGGCCGCGGAGACGGGCGCCGCGCCCAGGGCGCCCGCGGCCGCGGCGGCCCCGGCGGTGCCGGTCAGGGTGAGCATGCGGCGTCGCGACACGCCTCCGGGCAGTCCGAGGGCGCTGCGGGAGTCGGCGCGGGCACCGCTGAGGCGGGCGGCACGAGGGAACACGGAACCTCCGGGGAAGAATGGCAGGGGGTATTTCCGACAGGGGTATTCGCGGTATGCGCAAAGAATTTCTGTGTCTTTTGGCGCCTGTGGTTCGGCAGGGGAACGCTACACACGTTCGGCCGTGGCGGCAAATGTGAGAACGCGGGAGCCGTGTTCGCTTCGGGGCGCCGTTTCACGAAGGCTGTCAGGAGCCGGATCGCGGTCGTGACCTGAGACTTCTCCGTGTCGGCTCGCGTTCTCGAAGGTCGCGGCGATCGCCGGGGGGCGGCTGCGCGGTGCCCGGAAAAGGCGCGGAACCCGGTCAACGGATTGTCGCGGAAAAAGGTCCGGAGGCTCCGTCCATTCCCGGGGCGGGGCTGGCGCCATTCATCGCGCGGGCGGGCTCCGGGGCGTCGGTAGCGCTCCGTCAGAGGAGCGCCTCCTCGTGCGCGCGGGCGCGGATCAGGTCGGCGGTCTCCTCCGGGGTGAGGGCCGCGGTGTCCAACCACCAGCCGACTCCGCCCAGGTCCTCCCGCATCGCCCGGTAGTGCGGCGCGAAGTCGAAGTCGACGCGGTGCCCGGGGTCGCGCGTGGCGTTGCGCCGCCGGCACACCTCCAGGGGCGGGAACAGGGCGACGAACATGACCGGCCTGGGCCGCAGCATCTCCACCATGGCGTCCAGCATCCGGCGGTTGTCGATGGTGTACTCGACGACCGGGAAGACGCCGTTGTCGGCGAAGTTGGCCGCCAGGTCGCACATGTTGCGCACGCACAGCCGCAGCTGGCGCCGCGCCTCCTCCGCGGGCCGCCCGTTGAAGCCGACGCGTCCCTGGACGACCATGTAGGACAGAACGTCCCCGCTGATGTGGGCCGCACGCGGATACCGTGCGGCCACCAGCGGAGCCACCGTCGACTTTCCGGCTCCGGGCATTCCCGAGAGGATCAGACACCCGTCCTGGTCCCGCATCCCGGCCTCCCTCCGTCGTTCGGTGGACATGGTCACAGACCGGGGGCGGGGAGCGCATCCGGATTTTCCGTGCGGGGACGGAGGGGACGGCGCCCCGAGACGCGGGGTGACGGGCCGTCGGCCGCCCGGCGGACCCGGACGGTGCGGGTTCCCGTGCCCGTCAACGGTTCCGCCGGAGAGCGGGCGCCGCACCCACCCGCGCCCGCTCCAGGGCGCACGGCGCCGGGTGGTCCAGGCACGCGCCCATCGCCCGGTGCCACCGGTTGCCCCGCAGCCCGGGCTCCAGAGCGGCCACCGTCGCCCCGTACTTGGTGAACCGCGCCTCCCGGACCCCGTGCTCGTGCAGCCTGCGCTCGGTCGCGGTGAGCCCGCCGCGCGTCTTGATCTCCAGCAGCACCGCATCCGGGCGCATCCGCACCGACCAGCCCGCCCGGTAGCCGACCAGGCCGGTGTCCACCGTCACCCGCTCCTCACCCGAGAAGGCCACCACCGTCGTGCGCCGGTAGTCGGTCACCGCGCTGGCCGCCAGCACGTCGGGCGCCTCGATGCCGTACGAGAGCAGGGTGTCGTCCAGGAACCGCCGGGCCTCGGGGGTCATCCGGTCCGGCGGCCCCGTGTAGGCGATCCGGGTCTTGTCGGTGATCCCGCGCGCGCCCTTGAGCTTGATCTCGAACATGCGCGTCCCCGTGTCCACGTACGTGCGCGTCCGGGCCTTGAAGCGCACCCGCCGCCCCTGGCGGTGGTCGTGGAAGGTCCGCAGGTCGGGAGTGTCGAAGTAGGTGGACGAGTACTGGAAGTCCCGCTGCCCGTCGATGGTCAGCACCCCGAACCGGTCCCCGGCGGCCGCGAACAGCGGTTCCAGCAGCTCGACGGGCACCAGGTACTTGCGGCAGGTCCGGGTCACCAGGGCGGCGCGCTCGTTGATCTCGGCGAGCGACATCGGGCGCAGCGCCGCCAGGACCGGGGAGGGAACGTCCACCGGAGCGGGCGTTTCCACGGGACCGAGGGCGTCCAGGGTCATGGGTCTCTCCACGGTGGCGGGGGCTTCCGCAGGGGCGGGGGCGGCCGTGCTCATCGGCGTCCCGTCACGGAGGTGAAGCCATGCCCGAACCCGCGCCCGGAGCCCGGGACCGACGCGATCCGGGGCGCTTGGAACCGCACGTCCACGACCATCAGGTCGCGCACGTAGTCGACCTCGGTGACCTCGATCTTCGTGACCCGGCCGCGCAGCCGGGCCTCCAGGTCCTGGCGCAGGGCCACGGAGTCCTCGTGCACCACGTCCAGGGTCAGGATGCGGCGCTCGTGCCGCGAGAGCAGACGCGGGTGGTCGGCCGCGTACATGCCGGTGAGCAGCAGGGCGTTGAGGCCCAGCAGCACCCAGGGCATCGGGGCCGCCACCGCGTTGACCAGGCCCAGGGCGATCGCCGTGAAGTAGTAGCCGATCTCGCCCTGGCTGATGAGGTCCGACCGCAGGCGCAGGATCGACAGCACGCCGAACAGACCGAAGCCGACGGCCAGGCCGACCTCCTGGTTGGTCAGCATGGACACCACGGCGAAGATGCCGGTGTTGAGCGCCACGTAGGCCAGCAGCAGGTCGCGGCGCCCGTGGCGGCGGAAGTAGATGGCGTAGGACAGGACGATGATCGCGGTCGTGTTGACCGCCAGCGCGAACCAGAACATGCGTTCATCCTCTGGACGGGCGGTGAGGAACCCATGAGGAGTGGATGAGGGAACCCTCATGTTTGTCACGCGTCGGTCATCCGCGACATGGACGAGGGGGCGGGGGCGTCACCGACACCCCCGCCCCCTCGTCACCAGAACATCGCCCGCCGCACACCGGGGCCCCGCCGACCCGGAGCGCCCCGGTCATCCGGGGGCACACCGGGCCGCTCCGGGCCGTCCGTACCACGCGGGCCGCTCGTGGCCCGGGCCGTCCGGGTCCTCCGTGTCACGCCGGTCACGCATGGCCCGGGCCGTCCGGCTCACGCAGGTCACGCAGGCCACGCGGGTCAGCACAGGACCACCCGGAGCACGCGGGTCACCCGGTGTGCAGGGCAGTCCGGACCACCCGGGTCAGCACAGGGCCGCCCGTCTCACCCGGTCAACCGGTAGCCCATCCCGCGCACGGTCACGATCCGCTCCGCGCCCACCTTGCGGCGCAGCGCCCGCACGAACACGTCCACCACGTTCGACCCGGGGTCGTAGTCGTAGCCCCACACGTGCGACAGCATCTGCTGCCTGGTGAGCACCTGGCCCGGGTGCCGCATCAGCAGCTCCAGCAGGGAGAACTCGCGCGCGGTCAGGTCCACGGACGTCCCCTCCACCGCCACCCGCCGCGTGCGCAGGTCCAGGGCCAGGCCGCCCGCGCGCAGCACCGTCAGCTCGGTCGGACGCTCGTTGCGCATCCGCAGCCGCACCCGGGCCAGCAGTTCCTCGAACCGGAACGGTTTGGTGACGTAGTCGTCGGCCCCGATCTCCAGGCCGGTCACCGTGTCCCGCACGCCGTCGCGCGCGGTCAGGATGACCACGGGGATGTCCACGCCCAGCGAGCGCACGCGCCGCAGCACGTCGAACCCGTCGGTGTCCGGCAGGCCCAGGTCCAGCAGCATCAGGTCGAACCCGCCGGTCACCGCGTAGTCCACGGCCTCCGCCCCCGTGCCCACCACGGTGGTGGTGAACCCGCTGGCGTCCAGGCCCTTGCGGACGAACGAGGCGATCCGCTCCTCGTCCTCGACGATGAGGATGCGACTCACACGTACCTCTTTCCGGTGGGGATGACGAGGGTGAACGTCGAACCGACGCCCGGCGCGGAGCGCAGGTCCACCCGTCCGTGATGGGCCTCGGCGATGGCGCGGACGATGGCCAGGCCCAGACCGGCGCCCCGGTCCCCCCTGGCCGCCCCGCTGCCCCGCGAGAAGCGCTCGAAGATCCGGCCGTGCTCCTCGGCCGGGATGCCGGGCCCCTGGTCGGAGACCCAGAACAGCACGTCGTCGCCGCTGAACCCCGAGCCCACACGCAGTGTGGATCCCGGCGCGGTGTGCCGCACCGCGTTGGCGGCCAGCTGCACCACGGCCTGGGTGACGCGCTGCGGGTCGAGCCGGGCGACCCCCTCGGCCAGCGACTCCAGTCGCCAGTCGCGGTCGCCGAGCCTGCGCACCTTGGCGTCGATGTCGCTGGTCAGCTCGGCCAGGGACACCTCCTCCTCGCGCAGGAAGTCGGGCTGCTGGGCCTTGGCGAGCAGCAGCAGGTCCTCCACGATCCGGCTCATGCGGTCCAGCTCGTCGGTGACCAGGCGCAGGACCTCGCGCCGCTCCTCGGGGTCGTCGCCCATCAGCTCCAGGTGGCCGCGCACGATGGTGATGGGCGTGCGCAGCTCGTGCCCGGCGTCGTCCACGAACTGCCGCTGGGCGGTGAAGGCGCCCTCCAGCCGGTCCAGCATGCTGTTGAACTGCTCGGCGAGCGCGGCGATGTCGTCCCGACCGGACACGTCGATGCGCCGGGTCAGGTCCTCCTCGGTGATGTGCGCGGCCGTCTGCCGGACCAGGCGCACGGGCGCGAGGAAGCGTCCCGCCACCCACCAGGCCGCGGTGCTCGCGGCGATCAGCCCGGCCAGGCTGACCAGCGCGATCGTCTGCGTGGTGGAGGTGACCGTGTCCTCGTCGGCCTCGGTGAAGTAGCCGATGACGAACCACCCCGCGCCCTCGGCGTCGGTGCCGCCGCCCGGGGGCAGGGCGCGGATCTTCTCCCACCGCATCGGACCGGCGGGGGTGTCCAGGGTGCCGCGGGCGCTGGACGCCTCCAGGACCTCCGCGACCATCGCGGGATCCGCGGACACGTCGAAGGGCGGCTCCTGGCCCTGGCGGATGCGTCCGGGCTGGGCCGCGGCGTCCGGGGCGCCGCCCGCGCCGCCGCCGGAGGCCGACTCCTCCACCCAGCCGAACAGGATCTCGGCCCGGTCGGGGTACTGGCGTGCCAGGTGGAGCCGGATGAGGGTGGAGACGTCGGTGAAGGGTTCACCCGTGTTCGGGTCCACGCCCACGGCGGCGAACTCCTGGAACTCGCCGATCTCCTGGGACAGCGCCCCGTCCACGCGCTCGTCGTTGCGCGCGGTGAGCGCGCTCCAGGTGAGGATGTTGACCAGGACGAGGACGGCGGCCATCAGCAGGACGACCCAGGCCATGATGAGGAGTCTGGCGGGGATGCGCCGCTTCTGCGGCACCTCCGGCTGGGGTCCCCTCATGACCATGGTGGAGTTCACGTCGGTGTGCGCGGACGCGCTCCAGGAGTTCCCGCCGACCACGCCGCTGAGGTCCTCGGTCGGGGCGTCCCCGTCGAAACGACCCTCAGTCGTCATCGTCGCCGCCCTCGTTGTCGTCGTTGTCGTCGTCGCAGTCGTCATCATCATCGCCGTCGCCGTTACCGCAGGTGGGGGCGGGGGTCTGGCTCGGAATCGAGGAGGGGGGCGGCGAGGGCTCGGCCGACGCCTCGGAGTGGTCGGGGTCCTCGGCGTCGGGGGTCCCGTCGCCGTCGTGGTCGGTGATCGGCGGCGGGGGAGGGACGACGTCCTCGTCGGAGGGAGGGGCGGGGCTGGCGCCGGGGGACTCCCCGACCACGACCTCACCCGGGGCGGCGGTGTCCGGGGTGCGCTCGGGCATCGCCCACACCAGGACCGCCCCCGCGACCAGGAGGGTCGCGACGGTGCCCGCTAACAGCAACAACAGTGGTGATCTCATACTCCCCGAGCCTTCCGGGCGCGGGGGAATACGAGATGAAACGAACATGAGGAATCCTTCATCCGCGCCCGTCGGCGGTCCGGCGCGGACGACCGGACCCGCCGGGACCGGACGCGTCGGGTGCGTCCGGTCCCGGTGGCGCGGTCACGGCTTCGGGACGGACTCCGAGCGCGTGCGCCCGCGCCGCAGGCCCAGGGCCGCGTCCACCACGAGGAAGGCCAGCAGGGAGACCCCGAACACCGGCAGGAACAGGCCGACGCCCACCGCCGCCGCGGCGACCAGGGCCAGGCACCACCACGGCAGCCCCCGCCAGGTCCCGCGCGGGGCGAGCGGCCGTCCCATGGCGAACGCGGTGTCCCGGGTCGGGCGGCGCAGCCACCACATCCGATAGCCCCAGAACACGAGGAAGAGCGCGGACAGGGCGATCCCCGTCAGCAGGAGCTGGTTCGGCAGGCCGAACAGCAGACCCATGTGGAAGGCGATCCCCCACGTGGCCATCTTGGCGACGAAGGGATGGTCCTCGAACCGCAGCTCCTCGACCACCTCGCCGCTCGTCGCGTCCACGGCCGCCGCGTCCTGGTGCACGGGCCAGCTCCGCCCGGTTCCCTGGACGGTGAAGGGCGCGCCCTCCTCCACGGGCACCGAGATCTCCATCGGGCCGTCGATCCCCGCGGCGTGCACGGACGCCAGGACCGTGTCCAGGTCCACGTCCTGTCCGGCCGCGCCGTGGTCCGCGTGGTCGCCGTGCCCGCCGTGGTCCTCGTGCCCCGCGTGGTCCGCCTGCTCCTCGTGGTCCGCGTGCTCCGACGGGGCGGGCGCCGACAGCGACGGCGTGGTCCAGCCGAGGGCCACCCGCATGTCGGTCACGTTGGCCCCGGCGAACCGGGACCAGGTCAGTCCGGTGGCGGACACCATCAGCAGGCCGACTACGGCCCAGATGCCGAGCGACCCGTGCCAGGACATGGTCCGGTTCCGCCCCTTGGCGGAGGGCTCGGGCAGCAGGGTGCGGCGCAGGCGGCGGGCCTTGCGCCGGCGCGCGGTCCACAGCACGACCCCGCCCAGAGCGACCACCCACAGCCAGCTCGCGGCGAGTTCGCCGTACAGGCGGCCGAACTCACCCAGGTGCAGGTGACGGTGGAGTTCGGACAGCCACGACCGCACGGGCAGCGCGCCGCTGCTGCCGTAGCTGGTCGTCTCGCCGAGGACCTCGCCGTTGTAGGGGTCGACGAAGACGGCGAGCCGGTAGCTCTCGGGGAGCCCCTCCACGTCCAGCAGGACGCGGGTGCTCTCGTCGGGGGCCGTGCCCGGGCGCACGGCGCTCAGCGTTCCCTCGGGACGTGCCGCGACCGCGGTGTCCACCTGTTCCTGGAGGGGCAGCGCGCTGTCGCCGGGGGTGACGCGGAGCTGGTCGGCGTAGAGCACCTGCTCCAGCTGCGGCGCGTACGCGTACAGCAGTCCGGTGAGGGCGGCCACGGCGATGAACGGCGCGACGAGGACTCCGGCGTAGAAGTGCAGGCGTAGGAGGAGTTGGCGCAGGGCCGCCCAGACGGGGGAGCGGCGGTCCGGAGGAGGCGTCTCGGGGGAGTCGAGCCGGTCGGGGGCATGGGACGTCATGGGGGCGACCTTCCTGGGTCTGGTTCGGGGCGGCCCGGGGGGTGCGGGCACGCCTGGGGCACCGACGTGTCGGTGGAGGCCGGGCGCTGGCGGCACCGGCGGATGGCTCAGGACAGGAAGGCCGCGGGCGGTCCGCGCAGGATCCGGACGTGCCGCAGGAACAGGAGGACGACGCCGTGCCGGAGCGGCGTGCGTCGGCGGAGCCGCGCGGGTCCGCCGCGCGCGGGAACGCCGGGGGCCGAGGCGAGGACCAGCAGGCCGTGGAACAGGGAGCGCACGAGGTCGACGAGGGCGAGGACCGCCCGCTCTCCCTGGCGCAGCCACCACGCGCACACCACCCCGGCGGCGGCGTGGGCGAGGAGCATGCCCGGCCCGACCCCGGCTCCGGCCAGTGCCCCGGAACCGGCCGCGTGGGCGTCGCCGTGCGGCGCGGAGCCGCCCGGCGACGCGACCGCGAACAGCAGGTGCAGGGCGGTCTGTCCCCACAGCGTCGTCGCGACGAGGGGGCCGAGGCGCTGCTCGGAGCGGAAGAGCCCGTGGGCGACGGCGAGGACGAGGACGAACCCCGCCGCGAGGCCGAGCGGCGACACCGCGTGTCCGGAGGCCAGGACGTGGCCGGTGGAGGACACACCCGTGCACACCGCGGCGAACACCGTGGCGCGCGGCAGTCGGAGCGGGACCGTACCGGCCATGGCGGTCAGTATCCCCCAGTTTTCAGAGGGTGCCCATCCCCCTTTCTGGGAGCGTTCCCATAACGGTGCGCGCACGTCCGGTCGCGGTTCCCGTCAGGGCGCGGCCCGATCGCGCCGCACGCGTGGTGGTACTCCCCGGCGGTGCCGCGCGCGTGGTCGCGTTCTCCGCGGGTGCCTCGACCGGTCGCACCGCGTATGCCGGACCGCCCGCTCGTCCTCGACCCGCGCCCAGCGCCGTGCGGCCCCGGGATTCACCGGCCTTCACCCGACCGGAGCGGCCACCGGTGCGGGGCACCCCGGCGGGCACCGCCCCGGTCGGTCGGCCGGGCCGCCGTGCGGGCGCTCGGCAGGGCGTGGCTGAACGCGTTTTCTGGTGACGAAACAACGCAACGAAATCACGATCGGCTACGCAACGGGTTTCGTCACCTTCAGGTCAACGGAAAACGTCCGGTGGTCAGCCTCATGCCGCCAACGCAATGGCCGCGCCCGACCGCTGTCTGCGGTCGGGCGCGGCACCACGGCGGCGCCACGGGGTCAGGCGGAACCGAGCGCCTCGGTCGGGTGCTGCGCCGCCGCGCGCAGCGCGGGCACCAGGCCAGCCACCGCACCGATGACGACCGTCGCCGCCAGGGCCCCGGCCCCCGCCCACCAGGGCACGGCGAACGGCCAGCTCCGCAGGACCGCGTAGACCAGCGTCGTCAGGACGCCGAGCACGCTCCCGGCCGCGCCGCCCAGGGCCGAGAGCACGACCGCCTCGACCAGGAACTGCGTCCGGATGTCGCGGCGTGTGGCGCCCAGGGCCCGGCGCAGCCCGATCTCCCCGCGACGTTCCAGGACCGAGATGACCATGGTGTTGGCCACCCCCACCCCGCCCACCAGCAGGGAGATCCCGCCCAGTCCCAGCAGCAGCCCGTTGAGGGTCTGGTCGGCGGCCCGCTGCGCCTCCAGCGCGTCCGAGGGGCGCGACACCCTCACCTCGTTGGGGTTTTCCGGGTTGGCGTTGCGCCCGACCAGCGATCGTGCGTCCGCGACCCGATCGGGGGCCAGGCGCACGTAGATCGTGGAGGCCTCACCGCGAGCGCCGAGCAGGCTCTCGGCCACCTCCTGGCCGACCAGCACCGCGTTGTCCAGCTCGGGGGCCAGTTCCACCGCGTCCAGGATGCCGACGACGGCGAAGTACTCGTCCCCGACCAGCACCAGGGTGTCCGGGGTGACCCGGGTAACGCCCAGCCTCGCGGCCGCGTCCCGCCCCAGCACGACCGACGGGTGGTCGGTGGTGGCCGGGTTCAGCCACACGCCTTCGTCCACCCGGGCGCGCAGTGTGTCCAGGAGGCCCGGTTCCACGCCGTACGCGGCGATCCCCCCGGACTCGCCCTCGGGGACGAGGTCGCTCCGGTAGACGCCTGCCCCCTTCACCATCTCCACCTGGGCGGAGCGCTCCACCTCCGGCATACGGTCGATCCGGCCCTTGGCCTCGGGCGGGAGCACGGCGGTGCCGCCGAACAGGTCGCTGCCCGGGGCGACGGTCAGCATGTTGGTGCCCAGGCGTCCGATCCGGGCGTCCAGCTCGGCCCTGCCGGACTCCGAGACGCCCACCACCGCGACCATGGCCGCGATCCCGATGGCGATGCCCAGGGCGGACAGCACCACCCGCGTCGGCCGGGCACGCAGGCCGCTCGCCCCGGTCCGCAGCCGGTCGGAGACGGACAACCTGGCCGGTCGGAGGCCCGGCCCGCGCCGCCGCGCCCGCGAACTCCGCACGGCGCCCGGTCCGCGTCCGCTCCACGGTGCCCGAGGACCCCGTACCGGGCCCCGCTCGCGCCGCCCTGCCCACAGACCCCTTCCCGGGCCCTCCCCGCCCGGCTCCCTCTCCGCGCCTCCCGCGCGCGGAGCCTCCACCGCGTCCTCCCTGTCCCGCCCCCTCACCGGACCCCCTTGGCCCGGGGTCCTGCGGAGCCCGTCCGCGCCGCGTCGCGGGGCCGCGCGGAGCCGTCCGTCCCCGCCGCGCCGTCGGCACCCGTGTCCACCGGGACCGGGCGACCGGAGTCGGCGACGATCCGGCCGTCGTGCACCTCCACCCGTCTCGGCAGACCCGCGGCCAACTCCCTGTCGTGCGTGATCACGACCACGGTCACCCCGTCCCGGTGCAGCTCGCCGAGCAGTTCCATCACGGCCGCGCCCGAGGCCGAGTCCAGAGCCCCGGTCGGCTCGTCGGCCAGCAGCATCCGGGGGGAGGAGGCCACAGCGCGGGCGATCGCCACGCGCTGCCTCTGCCCGCCGGACAGCTCGTGCGGCCGGTGGCCGGCGCGGTCGGTCAGCCCGACGCGCTCCAGCGCCCGCAGCGCACGGCGCCCGCGCTCGCGTCTGGACGCGCCGGAGTACAGCAGGCCCTCGGCCACGTTGTCCACGGCCCGCACGTTGGGCGCCAGGTGGAACTGCTGGAAGACGAAACCGACCGAGCGTGCCCGCAGCGCGGACAGCTCGTCGTCGCGCAGGGACCCCACATCGTGCCCGAACACGCGCACCGTGCCCGAGGTCGGCGCGTCCAGGGTGCCGAGCAGGTTGAGCAGGGTGGACTTGCCCGAGCCCGAGGGGCCCACGATCGCCAGCATCTCGCCGCGGCCCACGACCAGGTCCACCCCGTCCAGGGCCCGTACACCGCCGGGGTAGTGGCGGCTCACCCCGGTGAACTCGGCCGCGTTCATTCGGGGACCACCACCTCGGTGCCCTCGCCGATCCCCTCGCCGCTGACCTCCACCCGGCCGTCCGAGAACCAGCCCGTCTCCACCGGCACGTCGCGCACGGTGCCGTCCGCGTCCACCACGGACAGTCCGTAGCGGTCCCCGGGCAGCGCGATCAGCGCGCCCACCGGCGCGGCCAGCACGTCCTCCCGCGACTCCCCGCGGGCGACCACGGTGACCGGTGCCTGGTCGAGGAAGCCCGCGGGGTCCTCCTCCAGGTCGATGACCACCTCCACGGTGGGGTCGCCGCCCCCGCCCGCGCCCTCCTCGCCCTCCTCGACGCTGGCGACGGTGCCGACGCTCTCCACCACTCCGGCGACGCTCTCCCCGCCGGGCAGTTGGACGGTGACCCCGGCGTCCTCGGTGAGCAGGTCGCGGTCGCCGACGGCCAGGTCCACACGCACGACCTGGCGGGTGGAACTGGTGGTCAGCAGCGCCGTCGCGGGCGCGACGCCCGCGCTGACGTCCACCTCGTGCCCGGTCACCCGCACCGCGCCGGACGTGTACCAGATCTGGGAGGGGTGCACCTCGCCGGTGACCTCCATGCCCTCGGTGTCGTCCTGCCAGCGACGGACGGCCTCGGCGGTCAGCCACGTGTACTCGTCGTCCACGGTGAAGCCCGAGTAGCCCAGTTCGGCCAGCGCCCGCTCGAACTGGCGCACGTCCTCGCCGCTGCTCCCCGGTTCCAGCGGCCGGTAGGCGGGCCTGTCCCCGCGCAGCAGGACCGTGGGCCTGCCGTCGATCTCCCAGGCGAGGTCACCCGCGGTCAGCTCGGAGCCCACCCCGGGCAGCCGGGTGACCACGCCGTCGGAGCGGGCGAAGAACGTGCCCCCGCCCGCGTACCCCAGGGCGCCGTCGAGGTTCTCCTCGCGCAGCAGCGTGGTGCGTTCGATCCGCGCCGTCGGTCCGGGGTCGGGAGCCTCACCGTCCGCGGACCCCCCCGGCAGTCCTCGCACGGCCGCCCACGCCACGACGCACAGGAGCACGAGGGTGAGCAGCGCCGCGCCCAGCCACAGCGGACCGAACCAGCGGCGGGGCGGCCGCTCCTCCTCCCGCTCCTCCTCGGGGAGGAGCGCGGTGTCGGCGCTCACGAGTTCCCTCCTCCGGCCCCGGTGGTGCCGCCGAAGCCGCCGCCCTCTCCGAAGACATCCTCGGAACAGGTGGTCAACGCCTCGGTGTGCTCGTCGTCCTCCGGGTCCACGGGCAGCGTCAGGCTCTCACCGGGCCTGGGGTCGGGGATGTCGATCCCGTTCTCCCGCAGGCACTCGGCCATCTTCAGGTCCTGCTCGAACACTTCCTGCTGGTCGGGGGCGTCCTCGTCCACCGGGAGGTGCTCCTCGCAGGCCTCCAACGCCTCCTTGAACCCCTCCTGGTCGGCCTCGGGCAGGGCGAAGGCGACGCCGCCCTCGGAGTCGGGCTCGGGGTCGGGCATCTCGTGGCCGTTGTCGCGCATGCACTCGGCGAATTCCAGCCTGGCCTCCTCCGCGGACGTCTCCTCGCCTCCCTCGGCGCCGCCACCGCCGGACTCACCGCCGTCGAGGGCTCCGCAGCCGGTCAGCAGCAGTCCGGCCAGTGCCGCCCCGACGAGGGGGCCCGCTGTCACGCGCATGTCGATCACTCCTGTCCCGTGGGGGTGCCCCGTCCGGCACCTCTCCTGCGTGTCGCACGGCCCATGTCAGCGGAGCCCGGGTTAGCCGCCGGTTAGGGCCGCGGAGTCCGGCGGGGTTAACCTCCGCCTAACCGCCGGGACGGTAGTGCTGGTCCGGGGCGCCGCCATCGGGGTGCGGGCCGTGAGCGAGGGGGACGCATGAGGGTCCTGGTGGTGGAGGACGAACCGGCGCTGGCCGAGACCGTCGCCGAGGGGCTGCGCGGGGAGGGCATGGCCGTGGACGTGTGCCACGACGGCGACACGGGCCTGGAGATGGCCTGCGTGCACGGCTACGACGTCATCGTCCTGGACCGGGACCTGCCGGTCCTGCACGGAGACCAGGTGTGCGCGCGGGTGGTCGAGGCCCCCGGCGTCGAGGCCCGCGTGCTCATGCTTACTGCGGCCGGGGGTCTGGACGACCGGGTCGAGGGTCTGGACCTGGGCGCCGACGACTACCTAGCCAAGCCCTTCGCCTACGCGGAACTGCTGGCGCGGGTCCGCGCGCTGGGGCGCCGGTCCCGCCCGGGCGCGCGCCCGCGGCTGTCCCGGGCCGGGCTGGTGGTCGACACCAACCGCCGCACCGCCTTCCGCGAGGGCCGAGAGCTCTCCCTCTCCCCCAAGGAGCTGGGCGTGCTGGAGGAGCTGCTGCGCGCGGACGGCGCCCCGGTGAGCACGACCCACCTCGTCGAGAAGGTCTGGGACGCCCACTTGGACCCGTTCAGCGGCGTGCTCAAGGTCGTGGTGCACGGACTGCGCCGCAAACTCGGGGATCCGCCGGTGATCCGGACAGTCCCCGGCCACGGGTACCGGGTCTGACGTGCGGTCCATGGGGAGGGGGAGGGGCGGCGGGGCCAGGGCCGGGCTCACCCTGCGCGCCAGGCTGACCCTGGTCTACACCGCCGTCTTCGCCGCGGGCGGGGCGGTGCTGCTCGGGGCCAACTACGCGATGGTCTCCGCCAGTCTGGAGGCCCGGGGCGTCGACCTGGCCGCGACCATCGTCGCCTCGGGGGACGGAGGGGAGCCCTCCATCGCCGTCGGGCCCGCCGAGCTCGTGGAGTCGGCGGGGCCGTTCGATGAGGTGGAGAGGGCGTCCGGGCCGACGAGTCCGCTGGTCGACTACCAGGACGGTGTGCTCTCCGACCTGCTGACCACGTCGGTCGCCGTGCTGGTGGCCGTCGCCGCCCTGGCGGCCCTGGCCGGGTGGCTGATCGCGGGCAGGCCGATGCGCAGGCTGCACGCGGTCACCGAGACGGCCCGCCGCATCTCCGAGCGCGACCTGCACAGCAGGCTGGCGCTGACCGGTCCCGACGACGAGTTCCGGGAGCTCGGCGACACCTTCGACGGGATGCTCTCCCGGCTGGAGCGGGCCTTCGACGCGCAGCGGCGGTTCGTCGCCAACGCCTCACACGAGCTGCGCACCCCGCTGGCGGTCCAGAAGGCCGCCGTGGAGGTACCGCTGTCGCAGGGCCGGGTCCCCGAGGACCTCAGGCCCGCGTTCACCCGCGTGCTGGACTCGGTGGACCGCAGCGAACTCCTCATCGCGGGGCTGCTCCTGCTCGCCCGCTCCGACCGCGGCCTCGCCCGCACCGAGCCCGTGGACCTGGCCGGGGCGGCGGAGAACGCATCGGCGCTGCTCGAACGCGACGCGCGGGAGGCCGGGGTCGACCTGCGGACCGACCTCGCGGCCGCGGAGGTGGAGGGGGATCCGGTCCTGCTGGAGCACCTCGTGCGCAACCTGGTGGACAACGCGGTCCGCTACAACGTCCCGGGCGGGTGGGTCGAGGCGCGGGTGCGCACGGCGGCCGGTCGCACCGTGCTGAGGGTGGCCAACACGGGCGGGAACGTCACCGACCCCGAGAGCCTGTTCGAGCCCTTCCACCGGGGCGGCGACGCCCGGTTGCGCACCGCGCGGCCCGGCAGCGGCCTGGGCCTGGCCATCGTCCGCTCGATCGCCTCCGCCCACGGCGCGCGGGCCGAGGCCCGCGCGCGCCCGGGCGGGGGACTGGTGGTGACGGTCGGGTTCCCGGCCGCCGGGGGCTGAGCCCCGGTCCGCCGGGTCCGCCGATCGATCAGTGCTCCCCGGTCACGCTTTCGGACTCCCGCCGCCCCTCCGGCTCCGGCGCGGGGGCCGGACCCTGCGGAACCGTGAGCAGCCGGATCCCGTACGCCGCCAACAGGGCGCACACCACCGCGACCGCGCCGCCGATCCACCCGCCCGCGTAGGTCTCGCCCATGAAGGCCACGCCCACCACCGTGGCGGAGACGGGGTTGGCGAAGGTGGTGATCCCCAGCGGGGCGCCCAGCTCCATGCCCTGGTAGGCGGCCTGGGCCAGGAACAGCCCGAGCACCGCGATCACGGGAGTGGCCAGCGAGGACGCGTGCACCAGCCCGACCGCGCCGGTCTCCCCGATGACCGCCACCGCCGTCTTGACCGTGGCCGAGGAGACACCGAAGGCCACACCCGCCGCGCCCGCCAGCAGGTAGCTTCGCCAGGCCGCCGAACGGACCCGTCCCGCCGCCCACGCGGTCGCCAGCAGGAGCGCGGTCGTACCGCCGCCGACCACCACCGAGCCGGTGTCGTCGAGGACACCGCCCTGACCGCCGGTCACCGTCACCACCAGCAGCACGCCCAGTGCCAGAGAGGTGAACGCCGCGCCCCGCCACTCCTCGCGGGTGACCCGCCGCCCGCCCAGCCGGGCCGACCACGGGATGCCGAACACCAGCACCAGCACGCCCAGCGGCTGCACCACGGTCAGCGGCGCGTTGCTCACCGCCGCCACCTGGAAACCGGCCCGGCCCCCGTTGAACAGCAGCGAGAGCCACCACAGCGGGTGCCGCAGCAGGGCCGCGAGCTGCCCACCGCCGGTGAGCGGCCCTGCCACCCGTACCGCCAACCTGCGCTGGGCCACCGCGGCGGCCGTGTAGGCCGCACACGAGAGCAGCGCGAACACGATCCCCGACACCACGCCTGTTTCCATGACAGCGATGATCCCGCCGTCCCGGGCCAGGTTCGCCGCGGGGGCCGGGAAACCCCGGTCAGCACGGGTTTTCCGACCGAACGGGGACCCCGGCGGAGAAGCGGTTCGCGCAGGGGCGCGCCGGCGGCGCCTCCGGCCGACCCCTCAGACGCCGCCGACGGCCGACCCCCGGTACAGCGCGGCCACCACGCCCTCGATGTCGGGCTCGCGCAGGGTCAGGTCGACCACCTCGTGCCGCTGGGCGACGCGGGCGATCACCGCCGCCGGGTTCTCCGACAGTTCCAGCCACTGGCGCGGGCCGTCCACGCGCACGCACCGGCCGCCCTCCACCTCGATGTCCGGGGCGGGCTCGGCCAGGTCCACGACCAGCACGCGCGGCGCCGGCACGCTCGCGCGCAGCCCGTCCAGATCACCGTCGTAGGCCAGGCTCCCCCGGTCGATGACCACCACCCGCTCGCACAGGCGCTCCACGTCGCCCAGGTCGTGCGTGGTCAGCAGGATGGTCGTGCCCTCCTCGGCGTTGAGCCGCAGCAGGAACTCGCGGATGCTCGACTTGCTGACCACGTCCAAACCGATGGTCGGCTCATCCAACACCAGCAGCCGGGGGCCGTGCAGCAACGCCGCGGTGAGGTCGCCGCGCATGCGCTGGCCCAGGCTGAGCTGGCGCACCGGGGTGGCCAGGAACGGCCCGAGTTCGAGGAGTTCGGTCATCTCGGCCAGGCGGCGGGCGTGGTCGGCGGCCGGAACGCGGTACATGTGCCGGGTCAGCTCCAGGCTGTCCCGCAGCGGCAGGTCCCACCACAGGGTGGTGCGCTGGCCGAACACCACGCCGATCCGGCCCGCCAGCCTCGTCCGCTGGCGGGAGGGCTCCAGGCCGGTCACCCGCAGGTGTCCGGAGGAGGGGGTGAGGATGCCGGTGAGCATCTTCATGGTGCTGCTCTTCCCGGCGCCGTTGGGGCCCAGGTAACCGACGATCTCGCCGGGCCGCACGGTGAGGTTCACGTCGCGCACGGCGCTGACGGTGCGCCGCCTGCGCCGCAGGAACGGCCCCTCGGACAGGACGAAGTCGCGGCCCAGGCCGACGGCCTCGATGATCGGTTCGGCGGCGGACGCGTCGGACTCGCGGACGGAGGTCATGCTCAGCTCCCGGAGGATCGGTAGTGGCGCAGCCCGAAGCGCCAGCAGGCGGCGGCGACCAGGCACAGGACGACGGCGACGAGGGGTGTGGCGTGGCGCAGGGCGTCCGGCAGCCCCGTCGGGTCGGGGCGGTCGAGCAGGTACAGGACGGGCTGCCAGGTGACGAAGGCGAGCGGCAGCACGAAGGTCACCGCCCGCACGAGGTCGCGGCCGTAGATGGCCAGCGGGTACTCGGTGAGGGCCTGCCCGCCGTAGGTGACCGAGTTGGCCGCCTCCCGGGCGTCGGCGACGAGGAACTGGAGGCACGCCCCGATGACCCAGACCGCGCAGCAGATCGCGGTCCCCGAGGTCAGCAGCACGGGCAGCATCAGCACCCTGCCGGGGGTCCAGTCGATGTCGCACGCGGCCAGGGCGAAGACGACCACGACCGAGCCCGGAACGATCCGGCCCAGGCGGCGCGGCGCGAACCGGTCCGTCGCCATCTGCACCAGCGGCGGCACCGGGCGCACCAGCATCACGTCGAGCGATCCGGTGCGGATGTGCTCCCCCAGCCGCTCGACGTTGCCCAGGATCATGTCCGCCCAGGCGAAGGCGGTCGCGGCCAGTCCGGCGATGAGCAGCCCCTCGGCGAGGTCGAACCCCGCCAGCCGTCCGGCGTGGCCGAACACGACGAGGACGGCGCCGATCTCGGCGAACACCCCCACCGAGGTCGCCAGGGTCATCAGCACCAGCGAGGTCGGGTACTGGGCCAGGGCCCGGCACCAGGTCCAGGCCAGCAGCAGGTAGGCGCGCAGCGGCCAGGCCACGGACCCGCGGGCGCGGGAGATCAGGTCAGCCACCCTGGACCACCACCCTGCGGGTCGCGCGGGCGGTGAGCCACGCGCCCAGGCCGAACAGAGCGGCGGCCCACCACGCCTGGAGGGCCAGCCCGCCGAGCACGGCGCCGCCCGGCAGGGTGTCCTTGCCGAGCATGATCTCGGCGGGGATCTGGACCATCGACGCCCACGGCAGCAGCCGCAGGGTGTCGGCCAGCGCCGGGGGGAACAGGGTGAGCGGCAGTAGCATCCCGGCGGCCACCGGGCCGAGCAGCCCGGCCACCGCCCAGATCCCGCTGGAGTCCAGGAGCCAGAACCCGGCCAGTTCGTACAGGTAGCGCAGCCCGAACGAGACCAGCGTGGCCAGTACGGCGGACAGCAGGACGGCGGCCCAGCGGAGCGGGTCGCCGGGCAGGTCCAGGTCGAACAGCACCATCCCCACCGCGAACGTGGGCACCCCGCGGAAGACCAGGTTGAACGTGGCCCGGCCGAGGTCCTCGGCCAGCCACCAGCCCTGGAGGGAGACCGGCCGCAGCAGGTCGGTGCCCACGGCGCCCGAGCGCACCCGCTCACCCAGCTCCAGGGGCGGGCCCATGATGGCGACCATGCCGATCAGGCCCTGGCTGACGAACACCTGGGTGACGGCGTCCCCGGCGTCGTAGCCGTTGATCTCGGGGCGCGCCGCGAACAGGGCGAGCATGACGGTGGCGTTGATCGTGCCGAAGACGGAGTTGGTGAGGATCCCGGCGATCGTGGCCGCGCGGTAGGTGGAGTAGCGGTGCAGCCCTCGGGCGTACACCGCGAAGTAGACGCGCACGGGCGTGGACTCCTGGTGTGTCGAGACGTGCAGGTGGTGAACTACCGGTCTCGACACCGGGGGCCGGGGGAGACACGGGGGTCCGGCACGTCCCTGACGCACGGGGCTCAGGTCCGGGTCGCCGCGAGTGGCGAAGATAGCACACGCGGGGCCGCCGCCGGTCCCGATCGCGGCGCGGGCCGGGCGCGCGGAACGCGCATGTGATGACGGAGGCGGGGTCACGCCGGTGTCTCCCCTTGTACCGGCGGACCGCGCCGCCTCCGTCGCCCGCCCGGTCACGCCCCCTCCCCTCAACGGGGACGCACGGACCAGGCGGGGTTCTCGCTCCCGCCCCCTCGGCGGGGGTGCGGGGCGGGTGAGGTGTCCGCGCCCGCCTCCCCTCAGCGGGGTGCGGGACGGGCGGGGTCCTCACCCACGTGTGTCCAGCGGGGCGTACGGGCCAGGCGGGGCCCGGCTTCCGTTCCCCCAGTGGGGCGGACGGGGTCAGGCGAGGTCTCTGCCCCCGCTGCGCCCCGAGGCCGACATGCGCACGACGGTGGGCAGCCGCTCCAGTTCCAGGGACTCGCGCAGGGAGCCGACCCCCTCGTCCCGGCAGGCGTGCCACACCTCCACGGGATCGGCGTCCTCGGTCAGCACCAGGTCGAGCCACAGGCGCGGCTCCCGAGCGGACCCGGTGAACCTCGCCCTGCCACGGACCACGCGCGGGTGCGCGCTGAGCTGGGCGACCAGGGCGTTCCCGGCGGCGGACGGCGACACCTCGGTCCGCCCCGCCGCCGTGTCCGCGCCCACGAGCAGCCTGCGCGGGCGGTGGGCGCGGCCCTGGACCAGGAGCCAGCGCACGGCCAGCACGGTGAGCACCAGTGCGACCGCCGCCGCGGCATGGGGTGTCCAGGGCCAGGCCAGGGCCCGTGCCACCGGTTCGAGGCCGGTCAGCGTGGCGGCGGCGGGGCCGTCGCCGAACAGGCCGCCGCCGACGGCGAGTCCGGCCGCGCCGCCGACCAGGAGCACCAGGCCCGTGAGGAACAGCCCGAGCCGGTTGCCCCGCGCGGTCCTCCTGCTGCGGCGGTGGGGGAAGCCCCGGATCGTGGACCGGGTCGGAGAGTCCCGGCGGGGCGCGTCGGCGCGTGTCGTACCGGTGCCGGTCGTGTCGGAGACCGCCGCGCCCTTGTCGGTCGTGCCCGGGGCGGTCCCGCCCGCGCTCGTCCTGCCCGTTTCGGCGCTGCCCGCGCCCGTGCCGCCCGTGTCGGTGCCGGACGGGTCCGGCTCCGGTGCGGATCGCTGTCCGTCCATGCTCACGCCTCCTCCCGCACCCGGACGCGGACCCCCGGAGTGCGGACCGGAACGAGTTCCTCCAGCCTCCGGCGCACGGCCGCGTCCACGTCCCGCCTCAGCCAGTGGGCGCCGCGTATGTGCGTGCGCGCCCGCACCCGCACCGTGCGGCGGCCCACCCGAACCCGGGCGCCGCGGACACCGTCCACCCCGCGCGCCGAGACGGCGAGGAGGTCGCGCAGCGCCCGCCGGGACAGGCCCACGGCCATGTCGCGGTCGTCGGTGCGCAGGACCAGGTGGCCGCCGTACCCGGGCAGCGACGCCGCGGTCAGCAGCGTCAGGCCCAGGGTGGCGGCGACACCCGAGGCCAGCATGGTCTCGGGCGCCTCCCACGGGACCGTGGCGGCGCGGGCGGCCATGCCGTCCACCGCGGGGAACGGCGCGGGCGCGCCGACGATGCTCGCGGTGATCACGGCGAGCACCAGCCCGGAGACCACCGCCACCGAGGTGGCGACCACGACGGCGGGCAGCGTCCGCCGGGGCCGGAAGACCCTCACCGCGGTCCGCCGGGCCCCGCGGTCCCCGCGCCGACCCCCGGGCGGGGGGCCGCCCGGGTCCGCGGACGCCTCGTGGGTCCGCGCCTCCTCCTGGAGGGAAGTCATCTCCGCTTCCTCCGATGGCTCAGCGCACCCGCGGCGCGGGTACGAGTTCGACGATCTCGATGTCGGTGCTGTGGACGGTCAGCCCGGTCAGGTTCTCCACCGTGGCGGCCACGTGCGCGCGGACCTCCTCGGCGGTGCGGGCGAGCGGGGAGGGGTAGGCGACGGCGATCTCCAGGCGCAGCCCCACGCGGGAGCCGCCCCGGCGCACCTCGGCGCGGGCCTTGTGGCCCTCACCCACCAGCCCGCCCAGCCGGTCGCCCAGGGGACGGGTGGACCGGTGCTCGGCGGCTGCCGCGCACGCCAGGCGGCGGACCGCCCGGTCGGACACGACCGTGGTGCCGCGCTCCTCGGGCGGCACCCGGGGCGCGTGCCGGTCCGGCTCGGCGCCGGACCGCGCACGCGCGCCGGGTGCTCCGGCGGCCTCCACCGACGCCCCGCTCCCCGCGGCGTCCTCCCCGGGGGCCGGTCCGCGGCTCCCCGGGGAGGCCTCGGCGGCGCTCACAGGCGACCACCGCGCTCACGGCGCGTGAACAGCTCGGCGAAGTCGACCTCGCCCTCGTAGGCCCTCCCCGCCAGGAAGCCCGCGGCTCCCAGGAGCAGGACCAGGAGGAAGGCCCCGAAGCCCCCGAAGGCGGCGGCGAGGCCGAGGACCGCCCCGAAGGCGAGTCCGACGATCGACCACATGGGTCCTCACTCCCTCACGTCGTGTCTGCCGGTGTGCCGCTGTCCGCTCCGCCGTCACCTGACCCTCGGCTCGGCGGCGGAACGGCTCTCCTCCTCGTCCGGCAGGTGGATGTCGTCCACGGTCACGTTGACCTCCGTGACCTCCAGGCCGGTCATCCGCTCCACACCGGAGATGACGTTGCGCCGCACGACGGCCGCCAGGTCGGGGATCGAGACGCCGTACTCGACGACGAGGTTGATGTCCACCGCGGCCTGGCGCTCGCCGACCTCCACGGCCACGCCGCGCGCCGCGGTGCTGGTGGAGGTGGAACCGGGGATGCGCTCGCGGACGGCGTCGAAGGCGCGCCCGGCCCCGCCGCCCATGTGGTGGACGCCCCGGACCTCCCGGGCGGCCATACCGGCGATCTTGGCGACCACGTGGTCGGCGATCGAGGTGCGCCCGGTGTCGGTGTTCAGCTCGTGGGAGTGCTGGGCGCGCACGGGGACGCTGCTCGTGCTGCCCGCCTCGCGCAGCTCGGCGGGGACGAGTTCACTGCTCTGGGCGCTCTTCGCGGCCATGGTCGGTTCTCCTTGCGTTGTCGGGTGTTCGGTCAGGGGCGGAAACGGGCGTCCCGCCGTGGGCGGGTCCGTCCGCCGGTCCTTCGGACGGGGCCGTCGGGGCCGCTCTGAGCTGGACTGTCGGTCTTCCCCGAGCGGCGCCGCCGACTCCTCCTGCGGCGGTGTCGTGGCCTCTATCGCCCGTGGTCGCGCGAGGAGGCCGTGAAACGGGCCGCCGCGTCCACCACCACGTCCCGGCCGCCGGTCCGGGCGTGCTCCGGCGCGGCGCCGGGTGCGCGGGCCAGGGGCGGGGGCCCGGCCAGTGCGGCCCTCTCGGCGGCGCGCCTGGCGGCCGTCCTCCTGAGGCCGAACCTGATCTCTCCCATGGCGGTGCTCTCCTCGCTCGCTCGGCGTCACCCGTCGTGGCGCCGTCACAGGGGAGGACACGGGGAAGGGCCGTCGGCTCACGGCCATCATCGTGTGACCTGTGTCACTACTAGTGTGGGGGAGGCACGGGTGCGGGGCTGCCGTGTTCGGCACGAACCTGGGGTAGTTTCTCTGTGCTCGTGTACGGGGAGGGGTGGCCGCGGCGACGATGCACAGGGAAACCGCACTTCCGGAGAGCGTGCTCGTGGAGCGCGCCCAGGACGGGGACGACAGGGCGTTCGAGGACCTCGTCCGTCGGCACCAGGACACCGTCTACCGGATCGCCCTGCGTGTGCTGCGCGATCCCGCCGACGCGCGCGACGCGGCCCAGGAGGCCCTGATCACCGCGTGGCGCAGGCTTCCCGAACTCGCCGACCCGCAGAGCTTCCCCGCCTGGCTCAACCGCATCGTGGGACGGCGCGCCCTGAACATGCTGCGGGCCCGCAGGCCGGTGGAACCGGTGGAGGACGACGAACGGTTGGAGGCGAGGGAACCCGGACCGGCGGGGGAGACGCTCGCGGGCGACCTGCGCGAGGCGCTGCTCGAAGCGCTGTCGGGGT
Source organism: Nocardiopsis sp. LDBS0036 (assembly GCF_041228755.1). Taxonomy (NCBI): domain Bacteria; kingdom Bacillati; phylum Actinomycetota; class Actinomycetes; order Streptosporangiales; family Nocardiopsidaceae; genus Nocardiopsis; species Nocardiopsis sp. LDBS0036. Next base: position 4,145,324 of record NZ_CP141103.1, on the reverse strand, counting down.
TGCCGCCCCCGCAGCGGATCTGCTGGGTTCTGCGCGAAATGGAAGGATTGGGCTATGAAGAGATAGCGGAGATCGTCGACACGACCCCGACCGCTGTGCGTGGACGTATTCACCGCGCGCGTACCCATCTCGTGGAGGCGCTTGAGCCATGGCGGTAGACCCGTCCGACGACCACGACCGACTGCCCTGCGGGACCTCGGTGGACGCACTCCTGAGGGACCTGCTGGCCGGTCGGCTCACCGAGCACGAGTCCTCCTGCGAGCACTGCCGGGCGGAGGCGGGTGAGCTGCGTCCACTCGTCGAAGCGGTGCGCCGGGACGACGAGGAGGAGGTCACCGCACCTCCCGGGCTGCTCACGGACGTCATGCGCGTGGTGCGCGCCGAGCGCCGCTCGGAGGGGACGATCGTCCTGAGCGGCTCCGGCCCCGGCGGCACCGAGGTCAGGGAGTCGGCCGTGGCGGCCATGCTCCGGACCTCCGTCGAGTCCGTTCCAGGGGTCGTGGTCGGCCGCTGCCGCGTCGAGCAGACCCGCGAGGGCCTCTCCGTCCGGGCCACGGCGCGGGTCGCCGTCGGCTTCCCCATCCCGGACGCCGCCGACGCCGCCCGACGCGCCATGCGCTCCCTGGCCGAACAGCGGCTCGGCCTGCCCGTCGCCCGCCTGGACATCGATGTCGTCGACCTGGACGATCCTGCCCCGGGACGGTGAGGGCGGAGCCGTCGGCGCCTACTCCTCCGCCTCGCGGCGCAGGCCGGGCACGCCGTCGGCGGGCCGGACCCCGTCGTCGCACAGCGCCAGCCAGTCGCCGCGCGCGGGAACGAGCGCGAGCACGACGACGGTCAGTCCCATGGACATGAGCAGCGCGGACGCGAGCATCGTCTCGGGGGTCGCCCAGAGCTGGTCGTGGCCGTGGGTGTCGAACCAGATCCACGCGTGGTGGTGCAGCGGACTGCCCACCAGGGTGGCGGTGATCTCGGCGGTCGCCAGGAGGGCCACCAGGGAGGCGACGGCCCCGGTGACCAGGAGGGGCAGCGGGGGCCGGGCGCGCAGTGTGCGCACCGGCGCCTCGGAGCCGCTCGTCGTTCGCGGGTGCGGACCGCGGGCCCTGTTCTGCGGTTCGGTCCTGGTCACGTCGCGCTTCATGTGTTCCGTGTGCTCCATGCGTCTGTGGACGGAAGGCGTCCAACGGGAGGATGTCGTCATGGGGAGGACACACCGGTGCCGTTCCACCTCACGGTAGAAGCGCTGTGCGGCACGGCACATTCCGTGTGCGCGAAGCCGGGACGGCCGACGTCCCTGCTGCTCGGGCGGGCTTTCTGAGAGCGTCGCGGTCGCGGGAAGGCCGGTGCGGCAGCCGTTTCCCGGTCCCCGCCGGGAGCCGTCCGCCTCCGGGCGCGACCGCTTCGGGGACGTGCGCGTACCGTCGGAGTGGCCAGAGTCACCCTCCGTCGTTACCGGTCCTTCACGTGGGGGCGAACGGGCGCAACGTCGCCCTGGGATCTTCGGTCCCATGGACGTTTCCGAAGGACAGCACGGAACCGACGACCACCGCCACGGCTTCTTCGGCCGCGAGGCACTCGACCTGGGCACCCTGCTCCTCGCCGCCGGTGCGGCGCACCTGGTGGTGCTCTCCCTCGGGCACAGCGACGCGGGCGTCCGCGTCCTGATCACCGTGGGACTGCTGCTGCTCGCGGTCTCCGCGGTCCACCGGTGGCGCCGCCACAAGGCCGCGTCCGCTCCCCGGCCGCCCAGGGGCTCCGGAGCGGTGAACGCGTCCGGGAGCGCCGGGCCGCCCACGGGTACCGGCCCGTACGCGAACGGCGGGCTGACCGGCGGCGACGGTGCGTCCCGTGGCACCGGGACATCCGAGGACACGGCGCTGCCCGGGAGCGCCGGGCTGCCCGGGAACGCTGAGTCGCCCGGGAACGCCGGGTCGGCCGGCGGCGGATCCTTCCGAAGCGCCCCCTCGACCGGGGAGGGAGCCCCGGCGTCGGCCGGTTCCCCGGCGGGTGGGGAACCGGTGCGCGCCCCGTCCGACGACCTGCTGTGGAGCGTCCGCGCGACGGTCGCCGACGTGCCCGGCGGCCTGGCCGCGCTCACCGCGCGGTTCGCCGCCCTCGGGATCGACATCCGGCTCATGCAGGTGCACCCGGCGGGGCCGGACGCCGTGGACGAGTTCTTCGTCAGCGCTCCCGCGCACGTGGGAGAGGGCGACCTGTACACCGCCGTACGGGAGGCGGGCGGACGCGAGGCCGCCGTGCGCCGCGCCGACGTCCACGAGCTCAGCGACACCACCAGCCGCACGCTCGCCCTGGTCAGCGCCCTGGTCACCGGGGCGACCACGCTGGAGCGCTCGCTGCTCTCCCTGGCCTCGGCGCGGGCCGTGGAGCACACCGCCGAACCGCCCGCCGGAACGGTCCGCGAGGACCTGTCCGGCACGGTGATGACCCTTCCGGCACCCGACGGCGGCGTCCTGACCGTCCGCCGGGAGGTCATCCCCTTCACCGCCGTGGAGTTCGCCCGGTGCCGGGCCCTGGCCCACGTCGCCTCGTCCCTGCACGCGCGTTCGCACGGCCCGGGACCCGGGAGGCGCTGAACCCGGTCGGGCGCGTCCCGGGTCCGGGACGCGCCCCGGACCCCGCGCGCCGAGCGCGTGGTGGGAGGCGCCCGTGACGACCGGTGCCGGGGGCCTCGGGTTCGGCGGCGGCCCACCGTCGGCGTCCGCGTGTCGTCGCGCCGGGCGCGCGGCCCGAGAAACCGCCAGCGCGTCCGCGCACGTCCGCCCGCACACGGAGACGAGAGTTGTCCACAGGTTCCGCGGGGCGGGGAGAACCGCGCGCCGGGTGGGTAAGGAGGACGTATGGCAACCCCCCGATTCCTCCTGACACCGCACCCGAAGCACACCCTCCTCCTGGCCGTGGCGGCGGCGTTCGCCCTGATCCTGGGCGCCGCCGTGGCGGCCCCGGCCGCGCACGCCGCACCGACCTCGGTCAGCACCGGACCGGAACTGCGCCAGGGCAGCTCCGGAGCCGGGGTGAGCGCCGTCCAGGAGCGCCTCGCCGAACTGGGCTACTGGATCGACGGCGTGGACGGCCAGTTCGGCTTCCACACCGAGCAGGCCGTCGTGGCGCTCCAGAAGGCCGCCGGGATCGCCCGCGACGGCGTCGTGGGCCCCGCCACCCGCGCCGCCCTCGCCGAGGGCGTGCTCCCCGAGGCCCAGAGCACCTCCGGCGACCTGCTGGAGATCGACCTGGACCGGCAGCTGTTGCTGGTGGTCTCCGGCGGCGAGGTGGAGCGCGTCCTCAACACCTCCACCGGATCCGGTCAGCCCTACGAGTCCTCGGACGGCACCGAGCGGATCGCCACCACCCCGACCGGCACCTACACCGTCTTCCGCGAGGTCGACGCCTGGGACCCCGGTCCCTACGGTGCGCTGTACAGACCGAAGTACTTCAACGGCGGCATCGCCGTGCACGGGTACCCGGTCGTCCCGGCCCAGCCCGCCTCCCACGGGTGCGCCCGGGTGAGCCTGGCCGCGATGGACTGGCTCTGGGAGAGCGGCAACATCGACGTGCACACCACCGTCCTGGTGCGCTGACCCCGGGGGCGGCCCGGTCGCGGCCGGGCCGCCCCGTCCCCATCTCGTCGCGACCCCTCATGTCTCGAAACTGCTCCTGAAGGGGAAGTAGTCGCCGAGGAACCCGTCGACGTGCCTCTCGGCCTCCTCGCCCGGTTCCGTGGTGTCGTTCACGCAGAAGGCGTCGAAGTCGCGCTGGGCCAGCAGGGACTCGGTCCGGTACCGCACCGCGTCCAGGTCGGCCAGGTTGAGGTAGGTGTAACGCAGGCCGCCCATCACCGCCCTGCCCGTGAACAGCGCGTAGTAGTGGTGCAGGGACGACGGCACGGAGTGGTCGTCCGGGTGCCGGAACCGCGACGCCGCCGTCCGCGTGAAGATCTCGGGGAACCTCTCCTCCAGTTCCTCGACCACCGACCGGCGCTGCGGGATGGGCGTGTGCTTGAACTTGGACACGGGCACCTTGCCGAAGTGCTTCTCCAGCAGCGCGCCGTTGCGCTTGGCGGCGGCGTCCACGGGCTGGTCCTCCTCGCTGACCTCGCCCAGGCCGAAGCGGTAGGGGGAGGGGTTCAGCTTCACGAGCCCGTTGGGGTGGAAGAAGAGGGAGGGGGACACGGGCCGACCGAAGAACACGTCGTCGTTGAGGTACAGGTAGTGCTCGGCCAGGCCCTCGATGTGGTGCAGCTGCGACTCGATGGCGTGTGAGTTGAACACCGGGAGAACCGACGGGTCAGCGAAGATCTCGGTGTGGTCCACCACCCGTACCCGCGGATGGCCGGTGTCCAGCCACGGTGGCGTCTGGCCGTCGGTGACGATGTAGACGTTGCGTACGAAGGGGGCGAACATCTCCAGCGAGCGCAGGGAGTAGAGGAGTTCGTCCCGGCTGGTGTAGCGGGAGTCGGAGGCGGAGTGCGGGTTGGCCGGGGCGTTCGCCCCGAGGTGGGCGTCGCGCCTGGCGCGCCAGGCCTCGTCGGCCCCGTCGACCCAGGTGTAGACGGCGTCGATCGCGAAGGTGAGGTCGGTGGCGAGTTCCCAGGTGAAGGCGTCCAGAGTCGGATGGGTCCGGTCCCCGACCCTGACCTCGGCGGTCTTCCGGGCCTTTCCGGGGATCACCTCGCTCACCGGGTTGGGCTGCGGCGCGATGAGCGACTCCCGCAGGACGTGTTCGGGGGCCACGACCCGGAGCCGGTCGAGCCTCTCCTCGTGGTCGGGGGAGGCGAGGAACCGCTCGCCCTCCTGCCAGAACTCCACGGTGAAGCCGTGGGCGGGGCCGACGACCGCGGGGCCCCGGTCGCCGACGACGTGCTCCCCGAGCCGGATCACCGGGGCGCGGCGGAGCCGGCGCAGCCGGAGCGGGGACAGGGGCCGGTACCCGACCGGAGTCCTCACGTACGAGCCGTGGAGGCTGTAGCGGGAGGCGAGGACCGACAGGACCTCGGCCCTGTCCTCCTCGGACACGGCGACCGAACGGTGGTACACGCCGTTGGACCGGGAGAAGAAGTAGTCGATCCCCCGTTCACGCAGGAGGTCGGCGAAGCGGTTCGTCTGCCGGGCGACGAAGTCCTCGGTGTCGAAGAGACCGGACCAGCGCCGTGCGAGGACGGGTTCGTGCCGGTAGGTCGACACGGTGAGTTCCGGGTCCCTCCTCCGGTGCCTCCATGAGACGGGAAGGAAGAGCACCTTCCTGACCGGGACCGGAACCATTCTCCTGAGTATTCGCCTGGCTCTCCGAAAATAGTAGGGAATATTCCACATGGGGTGATCCATCCCGTTGTCATCTTCTGGTTCCTGTTCTGGTCCTTGCGGGTGCGGGTCCCCGCTTTCGTCGCGGGGGGTGCTTCTCCTGCTCGCGTCCTTGCCGGAGTCGGGCCGTGCGATGTCGGCCGTCTCAAGAAAAGTACTGAATCGTTCACCTACCCGAAAGATGTGCTTTCCATAGGTGTAACTTCCTGGGGTAAGGAGCGGTCATCGTGTCTCCGGGGCGGGGCCGCGGTGCCCACGACAGACGCGCCGTCCATGAACGGGAGGTCCGGGAGTGCCCTTCCACGTCGCCACGGAGCCGGGTGACCCCGGCCGACCCAACGAGGACTTCGCCGCGGCGACAGCGACCAGCGCGGTCCTCCTGGACGGGGCGAGCGCGCCGCGGGACGTGGAGACGGGCTGCTCCCACGGGGTGGCCTGGTACACCCGGCGGCTCGGCGCGCTGCTGCTGGCCGGGGCCGACACGGGACTCCCCCTGCGCGAGGCCCTGGCCGAGGCGATCGCGACGGCCTCCGCCCTGCACGCGCACACCTGCGACCTGGCCAACCAGGAGAGCCCGTCCGCCACGGTCGTGGCGGTCAGGGCGGGCTCCGACGCGCTGGAGTACCTGGTGCTGTCCGACTCCGTGCTGCTGGTGGAGGGCGGGGGCGGGGTGCGCGTGCTCACCGACACCCGTCTGGACGACCTCAGGGGCGACCTGGCCCGTCGGGGGAGCCCCTGGAACGCCATCCGCGCGTACCGCAACGTTCCCGGGGGTTTCTGGACGGCGGGGGCGCACCCCCGGGCGGCCGAGGAGGCGCTGACCGGAACCCTGCCCCTCGGGCGCTTCACCGCCATGACCGACGGGGCGAGCCGGGTGGTGGACCTCTTCGGGGACCTGGATTGGGACCGGGCCTTCGCCCTGGTTTCGGACAGGGGACCGCGCGCCCTGCTGGACCGGGTGCGCGGACTGGAGGCCGCCGACCCCGACCGGCTCCGTCATCCGCGCGGCAAGGGGAGCGACGACGCCACAGTGCTGGCGTGGACACCGTGACCCTGGTTACGGTCACCCTTAAATTGCCTATTCGGACAAGTTAATCTGGTGAACCCGGGGGCTTCCCTCCTGACGTCCCAGGTGGTCGCGTTTCGGGCACTACCGTCATGGGGGACGTTTTGCTCGGTGTTCCAGATGTCCTTTGTTGTCCTTTGCGGTAAAAGCACACAGCAGTGGAAGCGGTGGCGGCGACGTCACACACGAGGGAGACCAACGCCTCTCCGAAACCGTGCCGCCAGGCGCTTTCGCGTTCCGTGTTCATCCGGTAGGTTTCTCCGTAACCGAAGCGCCGGAGTTCTCCCCACAACAGCTGGTATCCGGCCTTCGTCGTTCTCTCCACCCCCCTGCTCACGTGTGCGCCGAACAGGCGCGACGCGTACGAGAGAACCCCCGCGACGTCGATTTCGACCGGTGAAAAGGAGAAGGTGTGACCACCACGGGCGTCCTCGAACCCACCGGACCGAACCGGTCCCTCGGTCGCACCAGCTGGCTCGACCGGGTCCTCACGACTCCCAGCTCCGCCGTCGAGCGCCACCCGACCGTCCGCGCCCTGGACGGCTACGAGGGTCGGCCCAACCCCCTGGACGCCGAGACGCCTGCGGAGTTCCTGCTGGTCATGCGCCGCTACCTCGTCTGGGCGGGCGACTGGTCCTACCTGGAGCTGGAGTACCTGTGCGGGGGAGCGGTACGGGCGACCACCTTCCGCGACGTCCTGGAGGGGACCCAGCTGCCCCGGTACGTGTTCCTGATGGCCTTCGTGACCGCCTGCGCCGGTGAGGACGCCGCCGAGCGCCAGCGCTGGACGACCGCCTGGCACAGGCTCCGGTCGGCCGGTCACTGAGTTCTCCGGGACTTTCCCTCCCGGCTTTTCCCGGCGTCCCCGCCGCATCCGCCGCCTCCGGGGCCCGACACCCGTCGAACCCGCGCCGCACCCTTTTCCCGTGCCGTTCGGACACGTGCCCGCGGCTTTTTTCGCGGATTTCTCCGATGCGCCGGTGTGCCAATGCGCCGATTTGGCATCATGCGCGCGGAATTTCCACAGGTAGGACGGCGTCAAGCACATTCCCGCGGCCGATAGGGTCTCCGGAGGACGGCCGCCGTCACGGCGCTGGCACGCGAGCGCCCGGTTCTCCGTCCGGCCACGGGTCGCCCGTGTCCGAAGCCTGCGGCCCCCTCCCGTCGGGCCCCGCCGCCTCGGACCGGTCGCCACCCGCCTTCACTCCCGCGCCACCGGGCGTTCAGCCCGATCTCGTCCGCCCCTGGTTGGCTTCGGCGCGGGCGTGACCGCGCCCATTCCCCCGGAGCCCTCAGGAAGCACGTATGCGCAAGACCACGGCGGTCGCGGTGTCCCTCGCCGTCGCCCTCACCGGTACGGCGGCCCCCGCACACGCGGAGCGGCAGGAGCCCCGCGAGGGCGGGCGCGGCGGCGTCGAACTGTCCGCACTGGGCAGCTACCGCACCGGCTCCTTCGACGAGGCGGCGGCGGAGATCGTCGCCCACGACCCGCGCACCCAGCGCCTGTACGTGGTCAACGCCCTGGCCGCCACCGTGGAGGTGCTCGACGTCTCCGACCCCGCGGCCCCCGCCAAGCTGTTCGACCTGCGCACGCCCGGGGTCGGGGCGGCCGACGGCTCGGTGGTGCCGGAGGGCGCGGTCGCCAACTCCGTGGCGGTCCACGGCGACACCGTGGCCGTGGCGGTGGAGGCACCCGACCGCACCGACGACGGCTGGGTGGTCTTCTACGACACCGACGGCACCGCGCTCAACGCGGTCCGGGTCGGCGCCCTGCCGGACATGGCCGCCTTCACGCCCGAGGGCAGGCTGCTGCTGGTGGCCAACGAGGGGGAGCCCAGCGACGACTACTCGGTCGACCCCGAGGGCTCGGTGAGCGTCATCCGCGTGAACCGCAGGCCCGCCGCCCTCACCCAGGACGACGTGCGCACCGCCGACTTCCGTGCCTGGGACGGGGAGCGGGAGCTGCCCTCGGGGGTGCGGGTGTTCGGGCCGGACCTGTCCACCGGCGAACCGGGCACCCCGGGCCGGGTGGCGCGCAACCTGGAACCGGAGTACATCTCCGCGGACACCGCCTACAGCGCCCAGGTGGTGCTCCAGGAGGCCAACGCCGTCGCGCTGCTGGACCTGCGCACCGCCGAGTTCACCGACATCGTGCCCCTGGGCCTCAAGGACCACATGGAGCCCGGCAACGAGCTGGACGTGTCGAACCGGGACGACGGCATCCGCCTCGCCAACTGGCCGGTGTACGGCATGTACCAGCCCGACGGGTTCGACACCTACCGCTGGCGCGGCCAGACCCTGATGGTCACCGCGAACGAGGGCGACACCCGCGACTGGGACGGCTACTCCGAGGAGACGCGCCTGGGCGACCTGGCCGAGGAGACCCCGCTGTGCGAGGACTCCCCGCGCCTGCGGGAGTTCCTGGCCGACAACGACCTGGGCGTCGACAGCACCGGGGAACTGCTCGACGAGGCCAACATGGGCAGGCTCACGGTCACCGCCGCCGAGGGTCTGCGCGAGGACGGCAGCTGCTACGAGGACGTGTACGCGTTCGGCGGGCGCTCGTTCTCGATCTTCACCACCGAGGGCGAGCTGCTCTTCGACTCCGGGTCGGACTTCGAGCGGATCACCGCCGAGGCCGATCCGGAGTTCTTCAACTCCAACCACGCGGAGAACGCCTTCGACAACCGCAGCGACGACAAGGGCCCCGAGCCCGAGGGGGTCGTGCTCGGCGAGGTGGCGGGCCGCACCTACGCGTTCGTGGGCCTGGAGCGGGTGAGCGGCGTGATGGTCTACGACGTCACCGACCCCCGCGAGGCGTCCTTCGTGCAGTACCTCAACAACCGCGACTTCACCGCCGAGCCCGGCACTGGCGAGGCGGGCGACCTCGGCGCGGAGGGCCTGGCCTTCATCAGCGCCTCGGACTCGCCGATCCGGGGCGTGCCGATGCTGGCCGTGGCCAACGAGGTGTCCGGAACGACCACCCTGTACCGGGTCGACCCGGCCTGACCGCGCTCCGCCGCCGGGCCGCCTCGTCGGGGCCCGGCGAGGCGGACCGCCGCCGCGGGCCCGGTCTCACCCGCGGGGGAAGAGCGCGTCGGTGAAGGCGTTGCGGAACTTCCCGCCCGGGTCGAGCGCGCGTGTGAGGCGTTCGAAGTCCGCCGCGCGCTCGTACCGGGCGGTGATGTCGGCCGGGTCCATCGCGGTGAGCTTGCCCCAGTGGGGGCGGGCGCCCAGCGGCAGGAGGCGCTCCTCCACGGCCGCCAGGACCGGGGCCACGGCCCGCGGGTCCGGCAGCCACGTGAAGTGGAAGGTGACGCAGTCCCGGCCGTGGGCGGGGCTCAGCCACAGGTCGTCCGCGCGCACCGTGCGCACCTCCGCGACGTACAGCGCCGGGGCGAGCAGGTGCCCGATCCCGCGAAGGGCGGTGAACGCGGCGCCCGCGGCCTCGCGCGGCACGTAGAACTCGGACTGCAACTCCCTGCCCGCGCTCGGCTCCAGCTCGGGACGGAAGTGCGGGAGCCGCTCGTGCCAGGGGCCGACGACCCCCATCTGCTCCGTGCTGGGCTCCGGAGGCATCCCCGGGACGGGGTGCACCGGCCCGGACGCGGGCCGACCGCCCCTCCAGGCGCCCTCGGGGCGGTCGGTCCGCTGCTTGAGCCACACGGAGCCCTCCCCGAGCCAGTCGGTGAACAGGCTGACGCTGTAGGCCGCGCCGAACACGTCGTCGACGTGGTCGGCCACCTCGTCCAGGGCCACCCCGACGCGGACCCGCTGGGTCATCGTGAACGCCGGTTCGATCTCCAGGGAGAGCCGGGTGACGACGCCGAGCGCGCCCAGCGCGACCACCGCGCCGGGGAGGACCTCCGGGTCCGCGTCGCGGCTCAGCCAGCCCAGGTCGCCGTCGGGGCCCAGGAGCTGCACCGCGCGCACGGCGGCGGACAGGCAGCGCTGGCCGTCCCCGGAGCCGTGGGTGCCGGTCGCGCACGAGCCCGCGACCGAGATGTGCGGCAGCGACGCCAGGTTCGCCAGCGCGAACCCCCGCCCGTGCAGCGCGGTGACCAGTTCGGCGTAGCGGGTGCCGGCGGTGACGGTGACGGTCCGCCCCTCGGGGTCGATCTCCGCCTCCGCGGGCAGTCCGTCCAGGCGCACCAGGTCGGCGTCGGAGTCGGCGACGAGGTTGAAGGAGTGGCCGCTGCCCAGGGCGCGGATCCGCGGGCTGTCGCGGACGACGCGGCGCAGTTCGTCCAGTGTCCGGGGCCGGTGGACCCGCGGGCTGCCGAAGGTCACGTTGCCCGCCCAGTTGGTGGTCCGCGCGTTCGGTGCTGACATGGGCGCTCCGTGGGTGGGGGCGGGCGGTGTACGGTCTCCGGTTCCCGGGCGCCGCCACGGCAGGCGGCCTTCCGGAGGATAGCCGGGCGGCCCTTCGCCCGGTTCGCCCGGGGGACCGCGCCATGGGTCTTCGGGCCTTCCGCGCCGTTGGCCGTCGGGGCGCGTCGTCGGGAAGTCGCGCGGGTCGGCGCGAACCCGGGCTGTGCCAGCCCCCGGGCCGCCTGGCGGCGTTCCGGGCCTCCCGGCGGGGGTTCGAGGCCCCGGTGCGCCGGGGTGCCTCGACGCCGTCTGTCGGCATGACATAGGTAAACGTTGTTTAAATCGCTTTCGGGAGAGAACGACACAGGGGGAACCGACGTCGTACCACCCGTAGTCGAGCATGGATCGACGTCGACAGACGGAACACGCAATGAGGGGGATGTTCGCCATGACGAGCGCATTTCGCACGGGTTCGGTCCGAGTCGCGGCCCTGGGCGCGGTGTCGCTGCCCGCCCTCCTGCTCGCGTCCGCGCCCGCGGTCGCGGAGGACGCCGACTCCAGTGCGGGGACCATGAGCGTCCGCGACTGCACCGCGGCGGACTTCGAGATCTCCGAGACCGCGCGCGAGGGCGCGGCCGGTACCGTCCACGTCGAGTTCGAGCTGGTCAAGCAGGAACCGCTCGACCCCCAGGACGACGTGGCGTGCACCATGTACCCCTCCGCCGCGAACATGTACTGGGGCGACTCCGAGGGCAACCGGATCGGGGCCGACGCGCAGGTCGAGGGCCAGGGCGGCGGCGTCTTCGCGCTGTACCCGGGTGACGCGGCCACGGTGACCGTGTCCCGCCCCAACCCGGAGGTCTACGACCCCGAGGAGTGCAGCCCCACCGAGGTGGCCGGGGCCCACCTGTTCCTCCAGAACGACGAGGGCGCCGCCTACGTGCCCACGGGTGGAAACGACCGCGTCTGCGCCAACCCGGACATGGGCGCGTCGACGGTCTCCGAGATCACCCCGGCCTGACCCGGCCCGGCGGCGGCCCGGTCCCGGCGGCCGGGCCGCTCCGGGTAGGACACCTGGAACGAAGGCCTCCGACGAGGATCCCGCCCCTCGACCCCGGGCAGCACAGAAGAAACCGCCGGGCCCGTGTGGTGTGCGGGTCCGGCGGTTTCTCCACTGTCTCAAGGTGGCGCACTCGGGAGGACTCGAACCCCCAACCTTCTGATCCGTAGTCAGATGCTCTATCCATTGAGCTACGAGTGCAGGTTGTTCAGTTGTGTGTCGCCCGGTCTCCCTGGCGACGTCTTTGACTCTATCACGGTGTCAGAGGGCCTCGAACCGTTTTGTGAGTGTGCGACCGGTCATGCCGGTCCCCGTCCGCCGGGCGGCCCGGAACGGCGGGACGGCGGCCCCGACGCGCTCGCGCGTTGTCGGAGCCGCCGTCCGGGAGGGAGGGCCGGGGCGTCAGCAGGTTCCGCCGAGGGCGACCCCGTCGACGCGGGAGACACCGGCGTCGCGCTGCGCGCCCACGCGCCGGTTGACCTCCTCGGGCGCCACGGACTCGCCCTGCTGGTGGTACACCCAGTCCACGTCCTGCACGTAGGTGCTCGGGCCGCCGGTGTGGCCGCTCATGTCCACGAACCACTGGTTGAAGTTGATCGACATCGGCGACGAGGGGTAGTACTTCCCGCTGTGCTCGGCCACCAGGTGCGTGTCCACGTAGTAGCGGACCACGCCGTCCGTCACCTGGACCACCAGGTCGCGCCATCCGTCGAAGGAGCGGTTCACCACGTCGCTGGTGTTGTCCGCGACCCAGGGGTCGCGCTGGTAGGTGTGGTACGAGGTCAGGTACATGGCCTCCGCCGGGGCGCCCCAGCCCGAGTTGGGCAGGTACTCGAAGTCGAGCTCGCTGTAGGCGGGATCGTTGTCGTAGGCCAGGGGCGTGATCGTGTAGAAGGTCTGGAGCACGGTGTCGCCGTCCTGGCCGGAGACCGGGGCGTCGGAGAACTTGACCTTGGCGGCGTAGGTCCCCTCGTGGAACTTCTCCTCGCCGAAGGTCAGCTCGGCCTGGCTGGTACCCGCCGGGGTGCCGTCCGTGGTCGAGGTCAGGCGCAGCAGGGAGTCGCCGCTCTCCTCGGCGAAGGAGATGTTGTCGGCGTCCCAGGACGCGCCGGGCACGCCGGGGCCGCCGGGCCAGCTGCGGACGTTCCAGCCCTGGCCGCGCAGGGCCGGGTCGTCGGGGCCGGTGTAGTCGAAGTCGTCGAAGAACAGGCCGCACGACGCGGAGGTCTGGTCGGCGACGGTCTCGACCTCGACGGGGGAGCCCGCCGCGCAGGCGGTCAGGGGGAGTGCGACGGCGCAGGCCAGGGCGATGCGGCCGGGGCGGATGCGGGTGGGCACGGGGAACACCTCGGTTTCGGGGAGGAACAGCCGGGAGCAGGGGCTGGGCCGGGGCCTCCGGTCCTGGAGGGCCCGGCCCGGGAGGCGCTAGAACGCGGTCAGTGTCACGTCGAGGGACACCGGCGCGTGGTCCTGGACGTAGGAGGCGAAATTCGACACGTCGTCGAAGGCGAAGCCGTAGGCCTTGCCGTCCACGGTGTTCTCGTGGAAGACCGCCGCGTAGCGGTTGGTGGTCTCGTGGTTGTAGAACGCCGCGGGGTCGGTGACCGGGTGCTCGGCGGTGTCCAGCAGCGTCGAGCGGTTGAACGCCGCGCCCAGGATCGCGGCCACCGGACCGGTGATGCCGTCGTTGGGGGCCGCCAGGGCGCCGTCGCAGAAGAAGACGTCGCGGGTGGAGGGCTTGGGGATCGGGGCCACGCCGCCGTCGAAGACCAGGTTGCCCGAGCCGTCCACGCGGCCGGTGAAGGTCCCGGCGTTGGTGGTGACGCGCAGGTCGGTGGTGCTGTAGCGCTCCCAGACCTGGTCGATGTAGGAGTCGTAGTAGTCGGCCGGGAACAGTCCGGCGTCCAGCCCGTGCCCGGGGGCGATGACGAGTTCTCCCTCGCTCAGCACGAGCGACGAGAAGACGGGGTCGGCGGAGAGCGTGGCGAAGACCGCGTCGCGGCCGCCCGGCTCGAACGTGCCGGTGGTCTGGTCGGCCTCGCCCTGGAGGCGGATGGCCAGCGGCACGCTGAACTGGTCCACCATGCTGGTGTTGCAGTACATGCCGGTCTCGTTGTGGGTGAACTCCACGGTGTCGTGGAGCACCCCGTGGCTGGGGTCGGACTCGACCCAGCCCGCCGGGTACTGGAGCGCGGGCCTGCCGTTGCCGTCGGTGACGACCTTGAACCGGAGCTTGCCGCCGAGGGCGAAGTACACCCGGCCGGACATGAACGGCAGGGACAGCTCGCTGACCGAGTCCAGCGGGATCGAGTAGTCGGTGAACCCGTCGTCGGTGTTGTCGGACTCCGCGACCGGGTGCGCGACGCCGCTGGCGTCGACCCAGGACTGCGTGTTCGTGGTCAGGTCGGTTCCCACGATGTAGGCGCGGATCTCGCTGTCGGGGAAGGTCCCGGTCTCGTTGGTGACCCTCACCGGAAGGGCGCCGGCCTGAGAGCCGCCCGAGGTGAGTTCGCCGTTGCTCTCCGCACGGGAGCAACCGGTCGTGACGAGCAGGGTGCTGACGGTGGCGAGCGATGCGCCGCCGAGGAACAGTCTTCGGTCGATCATGGGGGTCGCCTCACTGGAGGGGCTGGTAAGACGCGCCCAATCTGACGACCGTTGAAGCGTCGCGTCAACCCGTGGTCACGATCCGTCCGCGACGTTTTCGTGTTCTTACTGGTAACAAAGTTGCCATGTGACTTATGTCACTCTCGATCCGAATGATTTTCGGTTCTGTGGGTGAACATTTTCGGCGGATGGGCGTCCACAGAAGTTCTCCCCCTGGTGGGCGGCGGTTCACGGGGGCCGCGCTCCGCCGGAAGGAGCTGGCGCGCGGACTCGCTCCCCCTACCGAACGGGACGGAAGGGGCCCGGCACCGCACCGCCGTCCGGCCCGCACCGACCGGGACCCCGGTCCGGGGCTTCGCCGTCCCCGTCCGCACAGCCCCCGGTCTACGCCCTCGCGCCCTCGGCGGGCTCCGTCGGCACGGCGGCCCCGGCCAGCACGGCCGACTCGACCGGAACGACGGCCCCGGCCTCCAGGGAACGGCCCGCCTCCAGCATCCGGTCGATCAGTTCGTCCCTGGTCTCCCTGACGGCGCGCGCGTTCAGGGCCTCGCCGTGCAGCCGGTCGGCGTTGCCGCCGTCGGAGTCCACCTGGACGAGGAGCAGGTCCAGCTCGCGCTGGCGCTCCTCGACCCTCTGCACCTGCTCCCACTCGGTGTGCGCGGCCAGGGCCTCCTCGACGGACGCCCCGTAGTCGCGGATCGCGTCCACCCGGGCCGCCAGCTCCCGGTACACGGCCTCGTGGCGCTCGTGCTGCTGGTCCAGCACGGCGAGCACCCGGTCGGAGACGGCGTCGAGGGAGTCCGCCACGTACTCCTCCCTGATCCGCTCGTGCCGGTGCAGCAGCGAGGCGATCCGCCACTCCTCGGCGCGCAGGACCGACAGGGGCTGGGCCGCGTCGAAGGAGTCGCCCAGCCGCAGGTCGGCCTCCTCGACGGTCCCGATCGTCCTCTGCACGTCCAGCAGCAGGCGGGCGCCCTGCCGACCGAGGTTCGCGGGCACCAGGTAGCGGTCCGCGTGGGCCGCCGCCAGCCGGTCGCCCCGGGGCCACCACCACCCCGCCCACAGGGCGGCGGCCGCGTACACCGCGCCCGGCACGAACCAGTAGAGGTTGAAGGCCCACTCCGGCCCCGCCAGTGCGAGGAACCAGCTCGTCAGGGTCGCGGGCACGAAGGCCAGGGAGAACGCCTGCCAGGACCGGCGCCGGGAGGTCCGCGACAGCCACCGCGGCAGTAGGGACCGCGGGCGCACACGGGTGACGGCGAGTCCGGCGGCGCCCACGGCCGCGGCCTGCACCAGCAGGCCCAGGAAGTACAGAGGGACCGACCACACCAGGAGGGGACCGCTGGCCAGCGCCCAGAGGAGGCTCAGCGCGGCCACCGCGGTCCCGGCCGCCGCCATGCGCGTCCGGTTGGGGAACCGGGGCTGCCTGGCCCAGGCCCGCTTCGAGCGCAGGAAGGGCAGATGCTTCCGGAGTCTTCCGGCGAGGCGGGGAGGCAGTGAGGGGTCCAGGACGGGACGTGCGCCCCCACCCGTGCTGTCCGCGACCTTCCACCGGCTGTCCGACACTGGTTCGGCTCCTCTCGCGTGCGGTTCGCCGCGCTCGGCCCCCTCCGTTTCGGACACGCGTTTCGGACGCGCGGTTTCTCGGGGAGTCCGTACCGCACGTTACCGCCCCGGCACGGAATCCGTACCGGGGCGGTGGTCACGAATCTCGCCTCAGCCCGCGACGGCCTCCTCCACGGCGGCGGCCCACAGCGACACCGCGCTGTCGACCTGGTCGCCGTCGACGATGAGCGGCGGGATCATCCGCACCACGTTCCCCTCGGGGGCGCAGGTGAGCAGCAGGAGTCCGTGCCGGGCCGCGGCCTGCTGGGCGCGCAGCGCGGTGGCGCCGTCCGGCGAGCCGTCGGCGGCGGTGAACTCGTTGCCGAGCATCAGCCCCCGGCCGCGCACGTCGCCGATGACCGGGTTGGCCTCCGCCACCTTCTCCAGGCCCAGGCGCAGCCGCTCGCCCATGCGCGCGGCGTTCTCCACCAGGCCCTCCTCCTGGATCACGTCCAGGGTGGCCAGGGCGGCGGCGCAGGACACCGCGTTGCCGCCGTAGGTCCCGCCCTGGGAGCCGGGCCAGGCCTTCTCCATGATCGCGGCGGGGGCGGCGATCGCCGACAGCGGGAAGCCGCTGGCCAGCCCCTTGGCGGTGATGACCACGTCCGGCCGGATGCCCGAGGGCTCGTGGCCCCAGAACGTGCCCGTGCGCCCGAAGCCGGTCTGCACCTCGTCCGCGACCAGCAGGAACCCGTGCCGGTCCGCGCGCTCGCGCAGCCCCTGGAGGAAGGCCGAGGGCACCGGCACGTAGCCGCCCTCGCCCAGCACCGGCTCGATGAACACGGCGGCGGTGTCCCTGGGCGAGGTCACCGTGGCGAACAGGTAGTCCAGCTCGCGCAGCGCGTACGCGACCGCGTCGGCCTCGGACACGCCCAGCCGGTAGGCGTAGGGGAACGGCGAGACCACCACGCCGGGCATCAGCGGGCCGATGCCCGCGCGGATCTTGACCCCGGACGTGGTCAGCGACGCGGCGCCCATGGTGCGCCCGTGGAAGGACCCCTGGAACACGATGACGTTCTGCCGACCGGTCGCCTGCCGGGCCAGCCGCAGGGCGGCCTCGACGGCCTCGCTGCCCGAGTTCACGTAGAACAGCCGGTCGAGCCCGGCGGGCAGCACTTCGCCCAGCCGCTCGGTGAGCCGCAGCAGCGGCCGGTGCATCACGGTGGTGTACTGGCCGTGGACCAGGGTCCCCACCTGCTCCCGCGCGGCGGCCACGACGCGGGGGTGGCAGTGGCCGGTGCTGGTGACGCCGATGCCGGCGGTGAAGTCGAGATAGCGGCGGTCGTCCTCGTCGTAGATGTAGGCGCCCTCGCCTCGGGCGGCGACGACCGGTGTCGCCTGCTTGAGGATCGGGGAGAGCTCCGCCATGCGTGGCCTCGATTCCGTGTCGCGTGTTCCGTAGGATTGTTGACAATCGACGCTGCTATGGAAACATCCGTGCGGCGACGGTGTCCAGTGGGCGCACGTTGGGCAGTTCTGACCACAGGCCGAATCTCGACCGGGGAGTAGCGAACATGTCGGATCAGGAAGCACGGGTCGTCGCGCAGGTGGACAAGAGGCTGTTCATCGGCGGGACGTGGCGCGACGCCGCCTCCGGGAACGCCTTCGAGGTGGAGGACCCCTCCACCCGTGAGGTGCTCTGCGAGGTCGCGGACGCGGGGAAGGAGGACGCGCTCGACGCCCTGGACGCGGCGCACCGGGCCCAGGCCGACTGGATGCGCACGGCGCCCCGGGACCGCGGCGAGATCCTGTACCGGGGCTACGAGCTGCTCATGGAGCGCCGGGAGGACCTGGCGGTCCTGATGACCCTGGAGATGGGCAAGCCCCTCGCCGAGGCCCGGGGCGAGATCGCCTACGCCGCCGAGTTCCTGCGCTGGTTCTCGGAGGAGGCCGTGCGCATCGAGGGAGGGTTCTCCACCTCCCCCGACGGCAAGTCCCGCTTCCTGGTCATGCGCCAGGCGGTCGGCCCCTGCATGCTCATCACCCCCTGGAACTTCCCCATGGCGATGGGCACCCGCAAGATCGGCCCCGCCATCGCCGCGGGGTGCACCATGATCCTCAAGCCCGCCCACCAGACGCCCCTGTCCGCCCTCGCGCTGGCGGGCATCCTCTCCGAGGCCGGGCTCCCCGAGGGCGTCCTCAGCGTCATCCCCACCACGGATCCGGGCTCGGTCACCGAGCCCCTGCTCAGCGACGGCCGCATCCGCAAGGTCTCCTTCACCGGCTCCACCGCCGTGGGCCGCAAGCTCCTCGAACAGAGCGCCGGGCAGGTTCTGCGCACCTCCATGGAGCTGGGCGGCAACGCGCCCTTCCTGGTCTTCGACGACGCCGACATGGACGCCGCCGTGGACGGCGCGATGCTCGCCAAGATGCGCAACATCGGCGAGGCCTGCACCGCCGCCAACCGCATCTACGCCCAGGCGGGCATCGCCGAGGAGTTCGCCGAGCGCCTCAGCCGCCGCATGGGCGCGCTGCGCCTGGGCCGCGGCGTGGACGAGGGCGTCGACGTGGGCCCGCTCATCGACGACAAGGCCCGCGACAAGGTGCAGGGCCTGGTGGACGACGCCGTCGGCAAGGGCGCCCGCGTGCTGGTCGGCGGCGGCCCCGGCGACGGTCCGGGCCACTTCTACAAGCCCACCGTGCTCGCCGACGTGCCCTTCGAGGCCGAGCTGTCCACCACCGAGATCTTCGGCCCGGTGGCCCCCGTGCTGCCCTTCGAGACGGAGGACGAGGTGCTGCGGGCCGCCAACGACACCGAGTACGGACTGGTCAGCTACGTCTACACCCGCGACCTCAACCGGGCGCTGCGGGTCAGCGAGAACCTGGAGACCGGCATGGTCGGCCTCAACCAGGGCGTGGTCTCCAACCCGGCCGCGCCCTTCGGCGGGGTCAAGCACTCCGGTCTGGGCCGCGAGGGCGGCCGGGTCGGCATCGACGAGTTCCTGGAGACCAAGTACGTCGGCATCGGCGGAATCTGACCGGATATCCGGGCGATCCGGAGGTTCGACTGTGCCTCGGGCGCGGCACCGCCTACGCTCGCCCCATGGGCACACGGATCCCCGACGACGGTGACACCGCCGCCGCTCTGGCCTCCGTCAGGGCGGCGGGCGGTGAACCGTCGCCGGAGGCGCGGGCGGACCTGGAGCGGATCGCACGCGGTGAGATGAGCTTCGAGGAGGCCAGGGAGCGCATCCTGGCCAGGTACCGGCTGCGGGAGTGACGGAGGCGACGCGGCGCCCCGCGATCCTGTTCGCCGTGATCTCGTACTCATAGCGGGGTTCGAGCGCCGACATCGGCTAAGACGCAGTTCAGGCCCCTTGCGTCACACCGGTGACGTTTCCGGCCAGCGCGGGTCGGGCGTCGGCGCCGGGCGGCGGCACGGCACGACCGTGCCCAGGGGCACTCCGGGCGTCGGCGCCGCGCACCGGCACGGGCGCGTCCGTGTTCCGCGGGCGTCCTATGCCTCGGGGACGGACTCCCCGCCCTCGCCGTTGATGCGCTCGACCGTGTCCACCATGTGCGCCTCGATCAGGCGCAGCAGCTCCTCCTCCGCCCCGTCCACGATCGCGTCCAGGATGCGGCGGTGCTCGTCCAGGAGCTCCTCCGGCTCCGGGTACACGTCCTGCATCACCGTGAGGCACATCCGGGTCTCCACCAGCAGCGTCTGCGCCATGCGCTCCAGGCGGCTGTTGCCCGCGCAGCTGACGAGGGTCTGGTGGAAGGCCTGGTCGGCGTCGCTCATGGCGTTGCGGTCGCGGCCCGCCGCCGCGGCGGCGAGCCGCTCCACGGCCGGGGTGAGGCGGGCGACGGCCTCGCCCCGGTTGCCGCGCATGATCAGCTCGCACGCGGTCCGCTCGACGGCGAGCCGGGCCACGTAGACGTCGCGCACGTCCGCGGGCGTGAGTTCGCGCACGAACAGCCCCCTGTGCCGTTCGCTGCGCAGCAGCCCCTCCTGCACCAGGCGCTGCATCGCCTCTCTCAGGGGGCCGCGGCTCACCCCGAGCTGACCCGCCAGCTCGGACTCGCCGAGCTGGTCACCCGGCGCGAGCGAGCCGTACATGATCGCGGACCGCAGCTGGTCGGCGATCAGTTCGGCGGTGGAACGCCGGGGCACGGGTCTGAGCTGGCCTGGGGCGGGCATGGCCGCCCTCCTCTCGGATCGGGGACGGGACGCGCGGCGGGCGCGTCGTCGAGGTTAACGGGGCGCCAGGACGCTGTTGACCGCGGCCGAACCCGAGCGGAACAGCATGCCCGGTCCGGAGCCCCGGCCCGCGGTCGCCCCCGCCAGGCGCAGACCCTCCCACACGCTCACCTGGTTGGCGGTGAGCACGGTCTTGCCGAGCAGCGCCTCCAGGGGTTCGATGAGGTGGGCGCTGTGCAGGGCGGTGTCCGGCACCAGGACGGCCTCGGCGCGCTGGTGGTCGTTGGAGATGACGAAGTCCAGGACGTCGTCGGGGTCCAGGTCGCCGACCTCGGCGGCGGTGGCGATGCCGTGGCTGGCCAGCGACAGCACGGTCACCCCCGCCTCGGTGAGGAACTCCACGAACCTCTGGGCGACGTCGTCGGGGTAGGTGGCGGCGATCGCCACCCGCGAGACGCGCAGCTGGCTCAGCGCGTGCACGAAGGCGAACGAGGTGCTCGACGACGGAGCGCCCGCGTGCCGGCGCACCCCCTCGACCTGCCTGCGGGCGCCCTCCCAGCCGAACACGAAGCTGCCGCTGGTGCAGGCCCACACCGCGGCCTCCACCTCCATCATGGCCAGCTCCTGGGCGCCCCTGGCGAGCACGTCCTCGCCGCCGACGTCGAGCAGGGCGTCCACGCGGTGGGCGTCCTCGCGCATGAGCGTGTGCACCACGGGGAGTTCGACGCCCCCTCCGAGCAGGCCCTCGAAGGCCTTGTAGTCGTCCTCGGCGCTGAACCCGGGGTAGAGGAATCCGACGCGGTTCATGTGGCCCTCCTTTGCGTCACGTCCCGCGCATCACGCGGCACTCGGTGCGGCGACGTCGATCAGGCTCTGTCCGTGGGCCACGGCCTGGCGGCCCGCGGCCCTCATCACGGCCCACATGGTCACCTGGTTGGCCGCGATCACCGGTTTGCCCAGCTCGCGTTCCAGGGGCGCGATGATGTCGTAGGTGAGCACGTTGGTGCAGCTGATGAACACGGCCTGGGCGTCGGGGCGGTCCACCGAGTGCACCGCCTCGGACACCTCGGCGTAGGTCACCCGCCAGATGTGGCTGAGCAGGCCCAGCCCCACGCTGGAGGTCACGGCGACGCGGTGCTCGGAGAGGTAGGCCAGGAGCCGGTCGGTCACGCTGTCCACGTAGGGCGTGACGACGGCGATCCGGTCGGCGCCGAGCGCCTCCAGGGCCTGGACCAGCGCCCCGGACGTGGTGACGGCGGCGGGCGCCCCGGCGTCCACCATGGCCCCGTGCAGGCGCCGCTCGCCCCGGGCGCCGTGCACGAAGCTGCCCGAGGCGCACGCGTACCCGATGGCCAGGGGCTCGGGGGCGAGCAGCGCGCGGACCGCCGGGGCCACGTGCTCCTCCCGGCACAGGGCGGCGGCCTGGTCGACCGTCACCGGTACGTGTACGTACGGCAACCGCGTGACGTGCAGTGAGACGTCGTCGGGCGTCCAGCGCCAGAGTTCGCGGTCGAGCGCGAAGTCGTAGGGCGCGATGACGCCGACTCCCGCCTGCCACGGCGTCCGCGTGCTCGCGGCCAGTTCGACGACCTGCTGCTGCGCGCCGGTGCCGTTCGTGTGCTCTCCGTCGGTCCGCATCGGTCACTCACCTCCCGGATGTGTGTTGTCGTTGCCGTCCCCGCGGGGACGCGGTCGCTCCGCGCCGGGGGCCCGAGGGCCGCCCGTGGGCGCGGTCGTGGTGGCCCGCGGGCCGGTCAGCGCTCCAGGCGCTCGTACACCAGCCGCTCGCCGACGCTGCCCGAGCGCCAGACGTCGTTGCAGGCCTCGGCCATGGCGGGCAGGTTCTCGACGACGGTGGCGAAGACGTTGCCGGGCACCCAGCCGACGTCGCCGTTGAGGAGCAGGTTGTTGCGCCCGTAGAAGAGGGCGAGGTCGATGACCCCGGGCAGGTGGCCGATCCCCTTGTCCTCCTTGAAGGCGCGGTCGAGCATGCCCCCGTCGAAGGA
Source organism: Nocardiopsis sp. LDBS0036 (assembly GCF_041228755.1). Taxonomy (NCBI): domain Bacteria; kingdom Bacillati; phylum Actinomycetota; class Actinomycetes; order Streptosporangiales; family Nocardiopsidaceae; genus Nocardiopsis; species Nocardiopsis sp. LDBS0036. The sequence continues at coordinate 4,123,213 of NZ_CP141103.1, read as the reverse complement.
GAAGTAGACGACGTCGCCGGGGATCGGGGTGACGGTGGGGTTCTCCTGGCCGGGCTCGTCCTCGGCGAACCGCGGCACCATCGTGTAGACCTCGTTGCGCGCGTACTTGGCGTGCTGGACCGCGTCGCCCTGCGGCAGGGCGTTCCAGACCGCCTCACAGGTGCGGGGCGCGTCCTTGTCCAGGAGTTCGGCGACGCAGGAGACCCCGCGCCTGGGCAGGGTGATGGTCATGTACCGGGGCAACGGGTAGTCCCTTCGACGTCGGGCAGCGGGACCTGCGGGAACACCCCCGGCGCCGGGGGTGTTGATTGTTGACAATCCTAGGGTCCACAACCCGGATGCGGCAATAACCCCGGTGCGAGTGGGTATCCCGGGCAGGTCAGAGGTGGTGGGGGAGGCCCGGGTTTCGGGGGGAACAGTCGATTTGAGGATTGTTGACAATCCTATGTGGGCTCCCTAGCGTTTCCCGTGCAGGGCGATCCGTCCCCGACGACCTCTCTGAACCACCGTCGCCAACCGGAGAGTGCACGCCCGTGAACAGCCTCATCCCGCCCGACCGACCGAGACTCCTCGTCCTCCACGGAGACGACCTCCCGCCCGGCCGCGAGCGGATGGACGACCATCCCCGCCTCGGCGAGGTCGTCTACACCACCGCCGACGAGCTTCCCGCCAGGCTGCCCGGGGCGCACGCGCTGCTGGTGTGGGACCTGTTCACCGAGGCGCTGGCCTCCGCCTGGCCCAAGGCCGACTCCCTGTCCTGGGTGCACGCCGCCACCGCCGGGGTGGACAACCTCATGTTCCCCGGCCTGGTGGAGAGCCCGGCGGTGGTCACCAACTCGCGCGGGGTCTTCGACGAGCCCATCGCCGAGTACGTGCTCGGCCAGGTCATCGCCTTCGCCAAGGGCTTCCAGCAGACCTGGGAGCACCAGCGCGAGCACCGCTGGGAGCACAGGGAGACCGAGCGCGTGTCCGGCAGGCGGGCCCTCGTGGTCGGGACCGGGCCGATCGGCCGCCACATCGCCCGCAAGCTGACGGCCGTGGGCATGCGCGTGCGCGCCTCCGGCAGCCGCGCGCGGGAAGGCGACCCCGACTTCGGCACCGTGGCCGAGTCCAGCCTGGCCGAACGCGGCGCCGACGGCGCCCCGACCCTGGCCGGCGAACTCCCCGAGGCCGACTACGTGGTGATCGCCGCCCCGCTCACCGACGCCACCCGGGGACTGGTCGACCGCCGCTTCCTGGGGCTGATGAAACCCACCGCGCGACTGGTCAACGTGGCGCGCGGCCCCATCGTGGTCGAGGCCGACCTGGCCGCGGCCCTGGAGCACCGCGTCATCGCGGGCGCCGCACTGGACGTGTTCGAGGACGAGCCCCTCAAGGCGGTCTCCCCGCTGTGGGGGCTGCCCGGGTCGGTGGTCTCGCCGCACATGTCGGGCGACGTCGTCGGCTGGCGCGATGACCTCATGGACCTGTTCCTCGACAACCTCGCCCGTTACCTGGACGGGCGGGAACTGCTCAACGTGGTCGACAAGAGCCGCGGCTACGTGCCCGGCTGACCCCTGATGGCGTGACACGGGAGGCTGAAGTGACGATCCGTTCCGACCGGGCCGGGACCGAGGACGCGAACGCGGACGTCGGCGCGGCCGAGGGCGCCCCGGGGGCGGCCGCGGTTCCGCAGGCGCGCGCCGGCGGGCCCTCCGCACCGGCCGACCTGTCCGCCGAGCGGCTGCTCGCGGCCTACGCCGCCGGGAAGCTCTCCCCGGTGGAGGCCGTCGACTCCGTGCTGGAGCGCATCGAGCGGGACAACCCGGCGCTCAACGCGTTCTGCCTGGTGCGCCCGGACGAGGCCCGCGAGGCCGCCCGCGCCTCCGCCGAGCGGTGGCGGCGCGGCGAGCCCTCCGGGGCCCTGGACGGGGTGCCGGTCTCGGTCAAGGACGTCCACCTCACCCGCGGGTGGCCCACCCTGAAGGGCTCGGTCACCAGCTCCCAGGAGGGTCCGTGGGACGAGGACTCCCCGGCGGTGGCCCGGCTGCGCGAGAGCGGCGCGGTGTTCGTCGGCAAGACGACCACGCCCGAGCTGGCGTGGAAGGGCGTCACCGACGGCCCGCTCACCGGCGTCACCCGCAACCCGTGGGACCTGTCCACCACGCCGGGCGGCTCCAGCGGCGGGTCCGCGGCGGCCGTCGCGGCCGGGATGGCCCCGCTGTCCACCGGGACCGACGGGGGCGGTTCGATCCGCATCCCGGCCAGCTTCACCGGCGTGTGCGGGATCAAGCCCACGTGGGGCCTGGTGCCGCACTACCCGGCCAGCCCCTTCGGGTCGCTCGCGCACACCGGGCCGCTGGCCCGCACGGTGGGTGACATGGCGCTGATGCTGGAGGTCATGGCCCAGCCCGACGCGCGCGACTGGGCCGCGCTGGCGGCGCCCGCGCCCGGCCTCGGCGACGTGCGCCTGCGCACCGACGCCGAGCGGCTGGTGCGGGGCATGCGGATCGCCTACAGCCCCACCCTGGGCGGTCTGGACGTGGACCCGGAGGTGGCCGCGGCGGTCGCCGACGCGGTGGCCGTGTTCGAGGCGCTGGGCGCCCGGGTGGAGGAGGCCGACCCCGGTCTGCCCGACTCCCGGGAGGAGTTCCACGTGCTGTGGTACTCCGGTGCGGCCAAGGCCACGGACCGGCTCACGGACCGCCAGCGGGACCTGCTCGACCCCGGCCTGCGGGAGATCGTCGAGGAGGGGCTGACCTACTCGGCGCAGGACTACCTGACCGCGATGGCGCTGCGGATGGAGATGGGCGCCCGGATGGGCCGCTTCCACGACGCCTACGACCTGCTGCTCACCCCGTCGATGCCGATCGCGGCGTTCGAGGCGGGGCTGGAGTCGCCGCCGCGGCTGGCGGGGGAGCGGTGGACCTCGTGGGCGGGGTTCAGCTACCCGTTCAACATGACCCAGCAGCCCGCGGCGAGCGTGCCGTGCGGTTTCACGGCGGCGGGGCTGCCGGTGGGCCTCCAGGCGGTCGGGCCCCGGCACGCCGACGCCCGGGTGCTGGCGGCCTGCCGCGCGTTCGAGCTCGCCCGTCCCTGGGCGGACCGGAGGCCGTGAATTCCGAGAGGTTCCGTGGCTCGTGGGAATCATGCGCACACCCGCTGCGATCAGGTGCTTTGCTCCGAAGATGAGGAGAATTGTCCGTTTGTAGGACCTTCGTCCGAGGAGTTCGGTGCCTAAGGGCCCGCGCGCGGGCCTCCGCACGTATTACCGTCTTCATCGGAGCGGTGTCTGATCGCGGTGACGCAGGGATGAGGATGGGCCGATGCCGGGTGGTGGAGCCGAGGGCGTTCGCAAGCGGATCAGGGTGTTCCTGGTAGACGACCACGAGGTGGTCCGCCGGGGGGTGGCCGCCCTGCTGGAGACCGAGGACGACATGACCGTCGTCGGTGAGGCCGGGACGGCCGAACAGGCGCTGTCGCGGATCCCCGTGGTGCTGCCCGACGTCGCGGTCCTGGACGTGCGGCTGCCGGGCGGGTCGGGCGTGCAGGTGTGCCGGGAGATCCGCTCGGACCACCCCGAGATCGCCTGCCTGATGCTGACCTCGTTCGCCGACGAGGACGCCCTGTACGACGCCGTCATGGCCGGAGCGGCCGGGTACGTGCTCAAACAGATCCACGGCGCCGACCTGGTCGGGGCGGTTCGCACGGTGGCCTCGGGCGGCTCGCTGCTGGACTCGGGCAGCACCGGCGCGATGCTGGAGCGGCTGCGCGGCGCCCAGGCCGAGCCGGACCCGCTGGCCGAGCTGACCCCGCAGGAGCGGCAGATCCTCGACCTCATCGGCGAGGGGATGACCAACCGGCAGATCGGCGAGCGCCTGTACCTGGCGGAGAAGACCGTCAAGAACTACGTGTCCGCCCTGCTGTCCAAACTGGACCTCAAGCGCCGCACGCAGGCCGCCGTGCTCGTCGCCGAACTGCGCGGCCGCCGGTACTGACCACGGCTGCCCGGCCCGCCCCGGCGGGCCGGGCCACCGGGCCGGTCACGGCGGTCCCGATGGTCTCCGCAGCCCCGGTGGTCCCACGGGCCCCGGCGACCGCGCGGTGGCTCGGGGACCGTGGGACCGGATCCCTCAGAAACTGTCCGGGGGCGGAACGGCGTCGTCTCGCAGGGGCACCCGCCACACCAGCACCGTGCCCCCGCCCTCACTCCCGCGCGCGGTGAAACCGCCGCCCAGGGCCTTGGCCCGCTGCTCCAGGTTGCGCAGACCGCTGCGCCGTCCGTGCTCGGGCAGGCCCACGCCGTTGTCGGTCACCGTCAGGGTCAGGGTGGTGGGGCGCCCGGTGTGCGCGGCCTCCTCCACCGCCACCGACACGTGCACCTCCGTCGCGCGCGCGTGCCGCGCCACGTTGGTCAGTCCCTCGCCGAGCACCGCGAGCAGCTGCTCGCCGATGTCGTCGGGCACGGACGCGTCGATCGGCCCGTCCAGGCTCACCCCGGGGTGGCACCCCAGGCTGTGCGCGGTGTTCTCGGCCAGTTTCAGGATGCGCCCGCGCAGCGACGTGTCCCTGCGGCTCGGCGGGTTCTGGAGCGCGAAGATCGTCGAGCGGATCTCGCGGATGGTTCCGTCGAGTTCGTCGATGGTCCGCTGCACCCGCTCCTCGGCCTCGGGTGAGGTGATCAGCCGCAGCGTGCTCATCAGCGTCATCGCCGAGGCGAACAGGCGCTGGATCACCACGTCGTGCAGGTCCTTGGCGATCCGGTCGCGTTCCTCCAGCACCGCCAGGCGCTCGGTGTCGCGCCGCGCCTCGGCCAGCTCCAGGGCCACCGCCGCCTGCACCGAGAACCCGTGCAGCATGCGGCGTACCGCCGCGGTGAACGGGGCGCGGTCGGACAGCTTGCCCAGGAGCAGTACCCCGCGCGTGTTCCCCGGGGTGCCCAGGGGCACCACCAGGCCCGAGGCGTAACCGCGATGGGCGAGCATGGGGCAGTTCGCCCGGCTCAGGTCGGGGACGCTCAGGGCCTCTCCCGACTCGTACACCCACCCGCACGCGGAGCCGTGGATCTCCACCGGCGTCCCCAGGACCTCCTGGGCGATGGGCCCGTCCGCGATCTCCGCGAACAGGTGCCCTCGGGCGCGGGGGTCGGGGAGCATGATCACGGCCGTGTCCGCGCCGCCGATCTCCCGGGCCTGCGCGGCCATGTGGGCGAGCACCTCGGAGGTGTCGGCGCCCGACAGCAGGCGGGTGGTGACCTCGGTGGACGCGGCCAGCCACCGCTCGCGCAGCCGCGCCTCCTCGTACAGGCGCGCGTTCTCGATGGCCATGCCCGCGGCGGTGGCCAGCGCGGTCACCACCGCCTCGTCGTCCTCGTCGAACTCCGCGCCCCGGGCCTTCTCGGTGAGGTAGAGGTTGCCGAAGACCTCGTCGCGCACCTGGATGGGGACGCCGAGGAAGCTGCCCATGTGCGGGTGGCCCTCGGGGAAGCCCTCGAAGTCGGGGTGCTCGCGCAGGTCGGCCAGGCGCAGTGACGCGCGCTCGTTCAGGGGCACGCCCAGGACGCCCTTGCCGTGGGGGAAGCCGGTGACGCGCCGGGCCTGTTCCTCGCTCAGGCCCACGGGGATGAACTCGCTGAAGCCCCCGTCCTCGTCCATCACTCCCAGGCCCGCGTACCGGGCGCCGGTCAGCTGTGCCGCCGCCTCGGTCAGTCTGCGCAGCACGGTCGCCAGGTCGAGGTCACCGCCGATGGCCAGGACGGCCTGGAGCAGCGAGTGCACCCGGCCGTGCGCGGACATGCGCGGGTCCAGTGAGCGCACCTCGTCCAGCAGTTCGTCCACGCTGTGGGGGGACAGGGAGGAGCTCTGGGGGATCTCAGTCATGTGTCCGTCAACCTCCGCAGAGCCGGTCGGCGTTGTGGCAATGCGCGTTTCCTCGGGCGTAATAGTCGAATTGTCGTTGGTTTTTCCCCGGTTTGCCACATCTTGCTGTTCAGGGGCCGGTTCCGGATGGGCGGGAATTCCTGTGGATTCGGGGTTCCGGTCGTCTAATTCATGCTAACGTCGCGATCAGCGGACGCGACGAGGCCCTTGTGACCTCCCGTCCCCCGGCTGGAAGGCGCCGCCCGGTGCGGCGCGACCGGCCCCGACCGCCCCCGCGTGTCGGTTCTCGCCCCACGGTGGAGAGGAACCCCCGGTGTCTGGAGTCCACGGTCTCACGAGCGCCGCCGGCGCCCGTTCCGCCGTGCTCCCCGCGCCGGTGCGGCGGGCGCTGCTGCTCGCAGCCCTGGTCTGCGGCCTCGTGGTCACCGCGTGGCTGACGGCCTCCGACCCCGTGCGGGCGCAGGAGGAGGGGGCGACCGGCACCCTCGTGCACCAGGCCGCCTCCGTCGCCGCGAGCGTGCGGGCACCCGCCGCACAGGCGGTCGCGGAGCGGCCGGAGGCGGAGCGGGCCGCTCACGGTCGCGAAGGCCCGGGCCGGAACGGCTCCGGGCAGGCCGGCGCCGCGCGGACGGACGCGGGCGGCTCCGACTCCGGGGACCGCCCGGACGCCGGCGCCTCCGTCCCGATGACCGCCAGGATCGACGACCCGCTGGTCGGCGCCGTGTCCGCGGTCGGGGAGAACACCACGCGGATGGTCCTCGACGGGTCCGCCGGGGTCTCCCGCGGCGACGTGCCCGAGACCCCCGAGGTGGCCCGGCAGATCCGCGACACCGTGCACGGGGTGACCGAGCCGGTCGAGGAGTACCTCGACGAGGACGACGCCTCCGGCACCGAGCCGCGGACGCAGGATCCGTCCGCGACCCCGGCCGACACGGACGAGCGGACCGGAACCGGGAGCGGTTCCGCGGTACCGCCCGTCCCCGCCGAGGTCGTCACGCACTTCGTCCCGGCCGTCACCGGAGCCACCGCGGGCGCCGTCCGGGCGCACGCCGACCCGGCCGCGGAGAACGCTCCCGCGCGCCTGGTCTCCGACCCGGTCGCCACGCCCTCCGGGCTGAACGGCTCCGCCTCGGGCTCCGCCCAGGGCGCTCCCATCGGCGTCCCCGCCGTCGCGGGCTACCTGACCACCACCGGTGCCCCGGCACCGGCGCCCGGCCAGCTCCAGGCCGCCCGGCGCGTCCTGCTCGCGGTCCCCGCCGAGTCCGCGGACGAGCCGACCTTCTCGCCCGACTAGCGGCCCCCTTCCAGCCGGTCGCCCAGCGACCCCTCCTGGCACGCCCCTTCCCAGAGCCGCAGCGCCTCCGACCGATCACGGTGGGTGAGGAACCGGACTCCTCTGGGGGTTGACGTGAGCCGCGCACCTCGACGGCGAGGTTCACGTCAGTCAGTGGCCAGCCAGATCCACGACTGATGACCGGTAGAGCCGCACCGCTCCCTCCAGGCGCGGCGGGCTCTCCCACCGGAAAGCCCGGACCAGAGCGGAACCCCTCCCCCCGGCCAGGGGAGCGGAACCGTCGGACGGCGGGAAGCGCACACGAACGCCGTCCACGCGAGAGCCACAGACCACATTCCGGAAGGACACACGACATGTTCAACACCGCTCGCACCTCTGCCAGGACCCTGCTGGTGGCCGCCAGCACCGCGGGTTTCGTCGCCCTCGGCGCCGGGATCGCCGGGGCCGACGTCCTCGGCGGCGCCACGGACGGGCTCGCGCTGAACGACCTGGGCAGCCAGGTTCCGGCGCCGCTGACGGAGGGCGTCTCCACGCCCCTGGGCGAGCTGGTCAAGGTCGAGCCCGGTCAGATCTCCGCCCAGCCCGACGTGCGTCGCCAGTCCGCCCCGGACCAGCCCCTCGGCCCGGTCGCCGGGAACGCCGTCTCCACCGACACCCCGATCCGGGCGGGGGAGGAGAACGCCACCAACGTCGGTCCGCTGGAGCTGGACACCGTCAGCGAGACGCTGCCCCTGTCGGGCACCGCGAGCCCGGTGTCGGGTGACCCGCTGTCCGGTCTGCTGGGCGGTACGGACCTCCTGGGCGGCCTGCTCGGCGGTGTCGGTGGCGGGGCGGGCGGCGGCACCCTGCCGCTGTCGCACGCCTCCACGGAGCAGTTGGCCTCGGGGCCGGTGTCGGGCGACCCGCTGTCCACACTGCTGGGGGGAACCGACCTGCTCGAAGGCGTGGGCCTGGACACCGGCGGCAGTACGCTGCCGCTGAGCCACGCCTCCACGGAGCAGCTGGCCTCGGGTCCGGTGTCGGGCGACCCGCTGTCCGGTCTGCTGGGCGGCGGTTCCACGGGGCTGGGCGGTACGGACCTCGTGGGCGGCCTGCTCGGCGGTGTCGGTGGCGGGGCGGGCGGCGGCACCCTGCCGCTGTCGCACCCGGAGTCCTCCCTGTCCCTCCAGGACACCAGGGAGACGGTCGGCACCGGCCTCAACCAGCTGGGCTCGTCGGTCGAGCGGGGCACGCACGAGGTCGGTACCGACCTGAGCAGCCTGGACGCCACCCTGCCCGCGTCCGGGGACACCCTTCCCCTGGCCGCCGCGGACACCCCCGCCGGCCCCATCAACGGCCAGAACACCGACCTGACCGGCGGCGCCGCCGACCTGGTCTCCGACCTGGTGCTGTCCGACGACGTGACGCTGCCCATGTCCGCGGGCACCTCCTCGCTGCCCCAGACCGTCGCCGACGCCTCGGCCGACCTGCTGCCCCTGCCCGAGGGCACCCTGCCCATGGCCGCCGCTCCCGAGGTCTCGGACGTGGCCGACCTCGCCGTCGACGCGGTCCGCACGACGCAGCTCGACCCCTCCGGCGACTTCGTGGGCAACGACCTGGTGGGCGTGGACGGCATGCCCGACCTGGGCCAGCCCCGGGTGGACACCAGCCAGCTGAACCTGCTGCCCGACAGCATCGCCTGACCTCCCTGGAACGTGCGCCCGCCGGTCGTGGCGGGCGCACGAGCCTCGGGCGGTGAGCGGGACCACCTCCGCTGAGGGGCGCCGAACGGAACTGTGGGGGTTCCAGGCGCGTACCGGCGGAGGGCGGAGTCTCCGCCGCCCGAGGCCCGACCGCGGTTCCGGACCGGGGGGGCCGGAACCGCGGTCCTTCGTGCCCGGAGTTCCCGGGAACACGCAAGGGGCCCCGGGGCCGGTACGACTTCGCGTACCGGTCCCGGGGCCCCTCGGCGTTCCGGAAGGCACTGGAGGAGCGGCGGAGGGGCCTCTGAGATCCCGGAAAGCTCCGGGGGTCTCAGAGGCCCCTCCGGGGCGCCTTATTCCATCTCGTCCCCGGTGCCGTAGCCCAGGCCGTCGGAGCACGGGTTGGAGGTGGCGTCGCGTCCCACGCCCGGACGGGCGGGCTCGTCATCCGGGGAGGCCTCCGCGACCTCCTCGTCCGCCGGGGAGGGCGAGGCCCCGGGCGGGTCCTGGGGAACGGGCGCCTCGTCGGCCATCGTGAGGGGCAGGGGCCGGTCCTCGCGCACGGCGGTGAACAGCTCCTCGGCCTGGTCCTCGTACCACAGGACCCGGTTGGGGTTGGAGGGCGCCTGGTACCAGGGCACGGTGTGGAACTCGATGTCGGTCAGCTCCACGTCCGCCAGGGTCACGGCGATCGACAGCATCCGGTCGAACGTGAGGGCGCTGTCCGTGGCGCTGTGCTCGGCCACCGCGCGCAGAACGGCGTTGAGCCTGCCCGGGTCGGTGATCACGTCGTTTCTGGTCACCTGGTCGGCCAGGGCCGCGAGGAACATCTGCTGGCGGTCGATGCGGCCGATGTCGCCGCCGTCGCCGATCTCGTAGCGGGCCCGGACGAACGACAGCGCCTCGTCGCCGTCGAGGGTCTGCTGGCCCGCGTCGAGGTCGAGCTTGGACCGGCTGTCCTCCATCGGCTCGGGAATGCACATGTCCACGCCGCCGATGGCGTCCACCACGTCCCGGAAGCTCATGAAGCTGAGGTGCACGAAGTGGTCGATGCGGACGTCGCTCAGCGACTCGATGGTGCTGACCACGCAGGGCGGTCCGCCGTGGTACATCGCGGCGTTGATCATGCCGAAGTAGCCGGGCGTGCCCTCGGTTTCTCCGTAGGGGTCGCAGTCGGGCAGGGCCACCAGCGAGTCGCGGGGGAAGCTGATCACCGACACCCGGCTCTCGGGTGAGATGTGCGCCAGCATGATCGAGTCCGAACGCTCGCCCTCGAACTCCGTCGAGTAGGCGGTGCTGCCCTCCTCGTAGCCGTCGGTGCCCATGAAGAGGATGTTGACGGAGTCGTTGATCCTCTCGGGCCGGTCCTCCTCCTTGAGCAGCCCGTCGATGTCGTACTGGACCATGTCCGAGCGCAGCGAGCGGTAGTAGCCGTAGGCGGTGCCGACCCCGGCGGCCAGGACGAGGACCAGGCTCGCGGCGACCCAGACCAGGATCCTGCCGGTCCGGCGGCGCTTCGTGCGGACGGGAGCGGCGGTCGGGGCGGCCCCAGCGGTCTCCGCGGTCTCTCCGGACTCCCCGGTCCCGGCGGCTCCGGCTGGGGCACCAGCCCCACCGGCCTCTGAGGGCGCCTTGGTCCCAGTGCGCTCTTCGTCCCCGGCGGCGGATCCAGCCGCTGGTTCCGCAGTGGCCTCCTCGGCCTCAACGGCCTTCTCGTCTCCGGTGACCTTCTCGGTCTCGGTGGCCCCTTCGGTACCGGTGGACTTTCGGGTGTCGCCAGCCTCGGCAGCCTCCCCGGCACCGGCAGGCTCGTCAGCCTCCGGGGTCTCCTGGGCCTGCTGCGTCTCCTGGGCGCCTCCGGTGTCCGATGTCACACCGGTGTTGGGGGCCTCTTCTGCCTTTCCGACCTCCTCCGCCCCCTCGGTCTCGTCCGACTCGTGGGCCCGGCCGGTTCCGTCAGCCCCGGTCTCGGACGCGGTGGTGTTGTCCCCACCCGCCGCGTCGTCGCCGGTGTTCTCGGTCCCTGATCGGGGTGTGGAGCCGTCCTCGGGCCTGTCGTCTGGTGTGTGGTCCCTGCCGGAGGCAGAGGGCTTCTCATCAGCGGGCATCGTGCAATCTCGGTGAGTTCGGACGGCGGGACGTGCCAACGGTCGGACGCCGGGCCGGAGGGACACGCGTCCGAGTTCGGGGGAGGGCGGGGAACGCGCGGAACGTCAGCGGCGGGCGGTCGCCGGATCCGGGGCCTCCTGGGGATTCGGGGGCGGCCCGCGGGGCACCGGCAGCACCGGGAAGCGGGTGCGGCCGAGGGCACGGAAAACGCGTGCGTGCCAGAGATCCTAGGTCAAGTTCTTCCCGTCCGCGCGCGCGGGTTGTCCATGGGCGGGGGGCCTGACCGCAATTGCGCCGCACAATTCCTCAGCCCCCGTGGTCGTCTCCTGGAGTCTGTCCGCCTGACTTTCCCCGGCTTGTCCGCTTGAAACGCCTATGTCCGGTCTCTGTCGGTGCAGACGCTGACCGCCCGCGCCCCTGAGCGGGGACGGCGGGCGGTCAGCGGAGCAGGGCCGGGTCAGTCGTCCCAGAAGGCGCTCTCCTTGGCGGGCTCCTCCGCGGTCGCGGAGGAGGAGCGCCCGCCCTTCGCCGCGGGCTTGGAGGGGGTCTTGGCCGTGCTCTTGGCGGGCTTGCGGGCCGGGGACGCGGGCTTGGCGCCGGTGTGCCGGGGGCGCGGGGTGACCGCGCTCTTGGTGATGGGCTCGGCGGGACGAGGCGTCTCGCCGGAGTGGATGCTCAGCGCCTCCTCCTCCACGGACAGCATCTTGCGGACCGCGGCGGGCACCTCGGGCAGCTTCTCGGAACGCAGGTGCGCGCCGAGCACCTCCAGGGCGTGGTCGCACAGCAGCTGGCGGGAGCGCTCGGACCTGACCCCGCTGAGCTCCTCGATCTCCGGCAGGGCCCGCTCGCGCAGCAGGCGGATGACGTCGCGCAGCCGGTCCCGCGTCTTGCGGTCGGTCATGGACATGACGGTCAGCTCCGCCTCGGCGAGGAAGCTGTCGCCGCCGTCGACGGAGTCGCGTTCGGCGATGAAGGCGCTGGTGAGGGTGCGCGCGGAGGCGCGGGAGGAGGTGCGGATGGCGTCGCGCCTGACCAGGCGGGCCTGGACGGCGGTGACGACGACGCTGGTGACCAGGCTGATTCCGGCGCCCAACAGGATCAGTGCGAGGGGGTTCTCTGGGAACACGGCGGGGACCTTTCCGGGCGGGGGTCCGCACGGGCGCGGCCACAGGGGTGACAGAGGTGTGCGGGGCGGGGGTGATGCTCGGTGACTATTCGTCACGCCGAGGGCGGTTGTCAAGTGCGGGTGCGGGGTGAGTGCGCGCCGAAGAACGCGTCGTCGCAGGTCGGCGGGGTGAGCGCGGGGGCACGGCTCGGTCGCGGGTCGCGGCGGTCGCTGGAGGGGAGCAAGGGCCCCTCCCGTGCGAGGATTCCCGGTCAGGCGCGGAGGTAACTTCCCCGTCCACAGCCTGTGGACGAAGGAGGGGTCCGGCGCGCGCCCGGGAACGGTCCGCCACGGGGCGCACGGCCCCGCCGGTCCTACGCCGCCTCGGTCTCACCAGCGGCCACCCGGCACCTCCGCCGCCGCGGCTGCCAGGGGCCGGCGCCGCCCCCCAGGGCCCACGGCATCGCCCTCAACCCGCCAGGAGCTTGTTCACCGCCTCCGGCGACAGGATCTCCTCGGTCACCATGGCCGCGCAGCCGCGCACGCCCGCCTCGTCCCACAGGGAGCTGGCCACGACGCGCAGCTGACGGGTGGCCAGGGCGGTGCACTGCTGGAACACCACCTCGCGCACGCCCGCCACCAGGTGGTCGTAGGCCTCGGCCAGGTCGCCGCCCAGCACGATCACCTCGGGGTTGAGCAGGTTCACCGCCCCCGCGAGCGCTTCACCCAGTCTGCGCCCCGCCTCCCGGACCAGGGTGACGGCCACCGGGTCGCCCCCCGAGGCCAGCGCCACCAGGTCCTTGAGCGTCCGTGCCCGGCACCCCTGTTCGGCGGCGCTCTCCAGCAGCCGCCGCCCGCCCGCGACCGCCTCCAGGCAGTCGGTGTTGCCGCAGCGGCACGGGAGCCCGCCCGCGCCGCGCACCGGGATGTGCCCGATCTCCCCGGCGGCGCCCAGCGAACCGCGCAGCAGCCGCCCGCCGGACAGCAGACCCGCGCCGATCCCCGTGGAGGCCTTCACGAACACCATGTCGTCGGGGTGCCCGTGCCCGCCCGCGATGTGCTCGCCGAGCGCCATCACGTTCACGTCGTTGTCCACCATCACCGGCACCGGGAAGCGCTCGGCGACCAGCGGGGCCAGCGCCACGCCCGCCCACTTGCCGAGGAAGGGGCGGTCGTCGGCGCGGCCCGCGTGGAACTCGACGGTGCCGGGCAGGCCGATGCCCACGCCGCGCACGTCACCGGGGTCGCGGCCGAGCGAGGCGATCTGCTCCGACCAGGTGTCCAGCAGCCAGGGGAGGGTGGCGTCGGGGCCCTGTTCCATCGCGGGCGAGCCCGGCGTGCGCACGAGGACCTCGCCGTCGAGGTCGCACACGGCGGCCTGGCTGCGGACCATGCCCAGGGCGCTGGTGAGGATGAGGCCGCTGGCGGCGTTGAACTCCAGCAGGGTGGGCGGCCGTCCGCCGCTGGAGACCGCGCCGGTGCCCTCGGTGACGAGCCCGCCGCCGATCAGCTCGGTGACCCGCAGGGCGACGGAGGGACGGGACAGGCCCGTGACCCGGCCGATCTCGGAGCGGCTGGTCGCGGTTCCGGAGCGGATGAGCTCCAGGATGTGGCCGCTGGTGGCAGCAGAGGACAGGCGTCCGGGGGTTCTGGCCATAGCTCATTCAACCATGAGGTTACGACGGGAAGGCTGGGAGGTTATGTAAATAATTGTTCTCAAGTGTGCTTGGTTTTTTACCATAGTCGGGTTTAGGCTCAAAGGGCCGGACGTCCCGCGCGTCCGCGCCGCCTCCCCGCGCCCCCCGCCTGCGTCACACTCCGCCCCCCGCTCCCCATCCCCTTCCCTCCCCGCTGGAGCAGACCGAAGATGCCGCAGCAGTCCGCGTCCCGTGCCACCGACCTGGTGGTCTTCGGGGGTACCGGCGACCTGTCCATGCGCAAACTCCTCCCCTCCCTGTACCTGCTGGACCGCGACGGCCACCTGGACGGGGGGACCCGCGTCGTCGCCGTCTCGCGCGACGGCCTCACCGACGCCGACCTCAGGGACAAGGCCGCCTCGGCGGTCCGCGGTCACCACGCCGTCCAGGTCGCCGAGCCCGACGTGCTCCACCGGTTCCTGGAGCGCCTCTCCCACGTCACCGTGGACGTCGGCGGCGACCCCTCGGGCTGGGACGACCTCACCGCCGCCCTGGCCCCCGGCCGCGACCGCGTCTTCTACCTCGCCGTCCCGCCGATGATCTCCGGCGCGATCTGCCGCGGCCTGGACGACGCCGGGCTCGTCACCCCCGACTCCCGCGTGGTCATGGAGAAGCCCCTGGGCCGCGACCTGGCCTCCTCCCGCGCCGTCAACGACGCGGTGGGGGCGGTCTTCGACGAGTCGCGCATCTACCGCATCGACCACTACCTGGGCAAGGAGACGGTGCAGAACCTGCTGGTGCTGCGCTTCGCCAACGTCTTCCTCGAACCCCTGTGGAACTCCCGCTGGATCGACCACGTCCAGATCACCGCCGCCGAGACCGTCGGCGTCGGCGGGCGCCGGGGCTACTACGACACCTCCGGCGCCATGCGCGACATGGTCCAGAACCACCTGCTCCAGCTGCTGTGCCTGACCGCCATGGAACCCCCGGCCAGCTACGACCGCGACTCCGTCCGCGACGAGAAGCTCAAGGTCCTCCAATCGCTGCGCCCCCTCACCGGGGACCGCGTCGCCGAGGACACCGTGCGCGGCCAGTACGGACGCGGCTCCGTCCACGGCTCGGAGGTGCTCGGCTACCTCGACGAGCCCGGCGGACCGGCCCTCAGCGACACCGAGACCTTCGTGGCCCTGCGCGCCGAGGTGGCCAACTGGCGCTGGGCGGGAGTGCCCTTCTACCTGCGCACCGGCAAGCGCATGTCGCACGCCCGCTCGGAGATCGTCATCCGCTTCCGCGAGGTGCCGCACACGATCTTCCCCGGCACCAACCTGCCCGGCGCGGGCAGCCTCGTGATCCGGCTCCAGCCGGACGAGGGCATACACCTGACCATGCTGGCCAAGACGCCCGGCGCCGGAGCGCTGCGGCTGCGGCCCGCCCCGCTGGAGCTCAGCTTCGCCGACACCTTCGCCACCCGCTCGCCCGAGGCCTACGAGCGGCTGCTGACGGACGTCCTGGCCGGTGACTCCACCCTCTTCATGCGCCGCGACGAGGTCGAGGCCGCCTGGCGCTGGGTGGACCCCGTCATCGAGGCGTGGAACGGCCTGAGCACCACCCCCGAGACCTATCCAGCCGGAAGCGCCGGCCCCGCGGGCGCGCACCGGCTCATCGGCCGAACAGGCCGTACGTGGTACGAAGAGGAGCGACCCCGATGACCGCGCACATCCCCGACGACGCCGACAACGCAGGGTACGGACCCGCCGTCCACCCCGTCGTCGCAGACGTCACCCGGCGCCTCGCCGAGCGCAGCGCCGACACCCGGTCCGCCTACCTGGCGCGGATCGACGCGGCGGCGGCCGAGGGCCCCGCCCGCTCCGCCCTGGGCTGCGCCAACCTCGCCCACGGGTTCGCGGCCTGCGGCGTCTCGGACAAGCTCAAGCTGTCCGGCGACGTCACGCCCAACCTGGCGATCGTCTCCGCCTACAACGACATGCTCTCCGCGCACCAGCCGCTGGAGTCCTACCCGGCCGTGATCAAGGCCGCCGTGGCCGAGGCGGGCGGCGTCGCCCAGTTCGCCGGGGGCGTGCCCGCCATGTGCGACGGCATCACCCAGGGCCGCGCGGGCATGGAGCTGTCCCTGTTCAGCCGGGACGTCATCGCGATGGCCACCGCCGTGGCCCTGTCCCACGACATGTTCGACGGCGCGCTGATGCTCGGCGTGTGCGACAAGATCGTGCCGGGCCTGCTGATCGGCGCCCTGTCCTTCGGCCACCTGCCGGTGGCGTTCGTGCCCGCCGGACCCATGCCCTCGGGCCTGCCCAACAAGGACAAGGCCCGCGTGCGCCAGCGCTTCGCCGAGGGCCAGGTGGGCCGCCGCGAGCTGCTCCAGGCCGAGTCCGCCGCCTACCACTCGCCCGGCACCTGCACCTTCTACGGCACCGCCAACTCCAACCAGATGCTCATGGAGGTCATGGGCCTGCACCTGGCCGGGGCCAGCTTCGAGCAGCCGGGCACCCCGCTGCGCGAGGCCCTGACCGCCGAGGCCGGGCGCAGCGTGCTCGCCCGCACCGCCCTGGGCGACTCCTACAACCCCGTCGGCCGCCAGGTCGACGAGCGGGCCGTCGTCAACGCCGTGGTCGCCCTGCTGGCCACCGGCGGCTCCAGCAACCACACCCTGCACCTGGTCGCCATCGCCCGCGCCGCCGGTATCGAGCTGACCTGGGACGACTTCGCCGACCTCTCCGAGGTGGTGCCGCTGCTCACCCGCATGTACCCCAACGGCGCCGCCGACGTGAACCAGTTCCACGAGGCGGGCGGCATGGCCCACCTGATCGGCTCCCTGCTGGACGCCGGACTGCTCCACGAGGACGTGCGCACCCTGATGGGCGAGGGCCTGGGCCGCTACCGGCAGGTCCCGAGCCTGGACGGGGGCGAGCTGACCTGGGTCGACGGGCCCAAGGAGAGCGGCGACACCTCCGTCCTGCGCGGCACGGACGACCCCTTCGCCCCCGACGGCGGCCTGCGCATGCTGTCGGGCAACCTGGGCCGCGCCGTCATCAAGGTCTCCGCGGTCGCGCCGGAGCGGCACGTGGTGGAGGCGCCGGCCCGCGTCTTCGGCGACCAGGCCGAACTCCAGGAGGCGTTCGCCGCCGGGGAGCTGACCGGCGACTTCGTCGCGGTGGTCCGCTTCCAGGGGCCGCGCGCCAACGGCATGCCCGAGCTGCACAAGCTCACGCCGCCGCTGGCCGTGCTCCAGGACCGGGGCCAGAAGGTGGCGCTGGTGACCGACGGCCGCATGTCGGGCGCCTCGGGCAAGGTGCCCGCCGCCATCCACGTGTCCCCCGAGGCCGAGGCGGGCGGCGCGCTGGCCTACGTCCGCGACGGCGACCCCATCCTCCTGGACGCCACCACGGGCACACTGGAGGTGCTGGCCGACCTGACCGGCCGCGAGCCCGCCCGTCCCACCGTGGACTCCGCCACCGGTACCGGCCGGGAGCTCTTCGCGGCCCTGCGCGGCGCGGTCGGCCCCGCGGAGAAGGGCGCCGGGGTCTTCGGATCCTGAACCGCCGACCCGGGCGCGCCGGGGGACCGGCCCGGGGCGCGCGGCGGACATCCGCCCCGCACGCCCCCGCGGCCGCGGCGCGCCCGCCCCAGACCTTCGACCGATCCTGGAGAGAACACGACTTGACTTCTCTCCCAGCTGAAGCGGGGAGATTCTTCCCTCGCGGGTTGAGCTTTCTGCTTCGTAGCCGGTTGCCGACCCGAACTAACGGCGGGGGACGGGGTGCCGCCCATCGGTCTTACATCAGCTCCACAGACCTGACTTTCTGCCAGCCCGGCAGTAGGAGGCCCGGATGTGGTTCTCGTCTGAGCCGACGCGAAGCAAGCTATCACCGGTTCGAGTGGTGGTTGGCGGGTTCGGTGATTTTGGTGGATGGTGATTCGCCCGGGGGCGCACGACCGTTGACCGTCCCGCTCCGCAGGAGCCCGATTCCTCTCTGGCCTGAAGGCCAGAGTTTTCTCGAAAGGATTCAGATGACGACGAACCCCCGTTCGGGCGCCGACATCCTCGACCTGGCCCCGGTGATGCCGGTGGTGGTCGTCTCGGAGGCCGAGGCCGCCGTGCCGCTGGCCCGCGCGCTGGTGGCGGGCGGCCTGCCGGGCATCGAGGTGACCCTGCGGACCCCGGCCGCGCTGGAGGCCATCGAGCGGATCGCGGCCGAGGTGCCCGAGGCCGTGGTCGGCGCGGGCACCGTGGCCGCCCCCGCCCAGGCGGCCGCGGCCGCCAGGGCGGGCGCGCGCTTCCTGGTCAGCCCCGGGTGCACCGACGGGCTGGCGTCGGCCATGTCCGACACGGGCCTGCCCTTCCTGCCCGGCGTGGGCACCGTGTCCGAGGCCCTGGCGCTCCTGGAGCGCGGGGTGACGGAGATGAAGTTCTTCCCGGCCGAGGCCTCGGGCGGCGCGGCGTTCCTGAAGTCGCTGGCGGGGCCCCTGCCCCAGGTGCGGTTCTGCCCCACCGGCGGCATCACCGTCGCGTCGGCCCCCACCTACCTGGCCCTGCCCAACGTGGGCTGCGTGGGCGGCAGTTGGCTGACCCCGGCCGACCTGGTGGCGGCGGGGGAGTGGGAGCGGATCACCGGTCTGGCCAGGGAGGCCGCCGCCCTGTAGCGCCGCCCGCGCCCCGGCCCCGGCGGGGCCGGGGCGCCTCCTACTCGGAGTCGCCGAACCTGACCACCGTCAGCCAGACCAGCAGGACGCCCACGCCCGCCACGAGGGCGACCTCGGCCGCCCAGGGGATCTGCCAACCGAACCAGGAGATGCCGGGGTTGAACAGCGCCTCGGTCTCCGGTGAGGTGTCCAGGTGGGCGAAGACCGCCTGGCGCATGGGGTCGACGACGTAGGTGACGGGATTGACCAGTGTGATCGCGGTGAGCCAGGAGGGGAGGTTCCCGATGGGGAACATGGCGCCCGACAGCAGGACCAGCGGGGAGATGACCAGCTGGGCCATCCCCATGAACGCCTCACTGCCCCGGACCGAGATCGCGATGAGGACGCCCACCGCCGACGCGGTCAGCGCCACCAGGAAGGTGAGCCCGAACAGGGTCAGCATCAGCCCCGGCGCGTAGGGCACGCCCGCCAGGCCGGCCACCGCCAGGATGATGCTGGCCTGGAGGGTGGCCAGGACCGCGCCCGAGAGGATCTTGCCCAGGATCAGCGCGGAGCGCTTGGCCGGGGCGACGAGCATTCCGCGCAGGAAGCCGACCTCGCGGTCGGTGACGATGGTCGCCGCGGCGGACACCGCCGTCCCCATGACGGTCATGACGACCACGCCCGGGAACATCACGGCGGTCAGCGGGAGGTCGTCCTCGCCCCTCGGGATGAGGGAGCCGAAGCCCACCCCGATGACGAACAGCCACATCACCGACTGGAGCAGCATCGCCACGCCCCGGCTGACGTCGTGGACGAAGCGGAAGAGGTCGCGCTTGAGCACGACCCGGACCGTGCGCAGGTCGTGGCCGAGCCCGAAGGGCGAGGTGGGGAGCGGGCGCCGTCGCGTGGCCGTCATCTGGTCCTTGTCCTTGCTCGTGGTGGTGGGTGGTCGGTCCGGGCGCCCGTTACTCGGTCCAGACCGGCGCGGAGCCGATCCCCACCGGGCCGCCCTCCCGTCGCGACCGGCCCCCGGTGATGCGCGCGAGGAGCCGGGCCCCCGTCTGGAGCCAGTGGTCCCGGGAGACCGAGTAGTAGTGCAGGTCCCACAGCCGTCCCCGGAAGTAGACGTGGCCGGGGAGCGTCGCCTCCCTGGGCGTGGCGAACAGCGCCGAACCGAAGTGCATGAGGCTCGCGTCCGTGGTCAGCGCGTACACCTTCCTGATGTCGTCCCAGCGCGCGAACGCGTAGTTGACGAGGAGCATCATGGATTCGGCGCCGACCCCCACGGCGAGTCCGTCCGGGTCCATGAAGATGCCGATCTTCACGTGTCCGGCCGGGCTGCGCTCGCGGACCGAGGCGAACCCCAGGACCTCGCCGCTCCCGGCGGCCTCGATCTGGAGCACGGTGACGTCCGAACCGTCCAGCGCCCTGAAGGACGACTCGAAGCTGTCCCGGGCCGGGAGCGTCTCGATCCCGAGCCTCAGCAGCAGTTGGTACAGCCCGAGGACGTTGTCCTCCCCGATGGGGCGGAACCGGACACGGGGGGTTTCGAGGTGGAGGGGGATCATCGCCGACTGCCCTGGCCTTTCCGTGGGACCGTCGGGCGTGGCAGCCCGGGGGAGAGGCCATCCTTGCACGCGCCCCCGGTTGTGGGAGCGCTCCCATGGCGTGACCGGCGCGGAAGGGCGGGAGAAAGCCCCTGAACGTCCTCGCGTGAAATCCCGAGAAAGGGCGTCGCGCGTCCGGGAAGGGTCCGCGGGCCTCGCGCGCGTAAACGTCCCGCCGGCGGGACGTGCGGTTCCGTGCCTTTCCCTTGCGCCCGCGGAAACCCTTGCCTAGGTTCTGGCGAGTCCTGTCGGAAAAGCATCCGAGAAAGGTCGAACCATGATCATTTCCGATGTCCTCTCCCTCCAGTCCCTGGGCGTGCGGTTGGAGGCGGAGGCCCTCCTCAACAGCGGTCTGAGCTATGTCGGCTGCAGCGGCGACGTCATCGTCAGGCCTGCCTGAGGCCTGGCGCGCCATGCGGAAGGGGTTCTGCCGATGATCCCACCAAAGGAGGACGGGAGCTGTTCGGGAGAGCGCGGGAACCTCTCTTGTGGGTGGTCCCGAGTTCTTCTATGTTCCTTTCGTGCCGGCACCCCCGTCCATTCTCTTCCGAGGAGGGAACATGCCCCTTTCCGACGTTCTCGATTTGCAGGGTTTCGAGATCGCTGTCGACGAGAGCACCATGCTGAACAGCGGACTCAGCCTCGTCGGATGCAGCGGTGACGTGATCGTCCGCCCCGCCTAGTCCCCCCCCACGGGAGCGCCGCGGAGGCGTCCTGCTCCGCGGCGCTCTCCCCGACGTCCGGCCGGGCGTGTACGACCCGGCCCGCGAGAGGTCGTGTCCGATGATCTTCCCCCACACCGGCTCCGCCGACGCCGTGCTCGACCCCACCGACACCAGGAGGGGTGGCAGGGTGTACGACGAACTCGTCGGGCACGGCGTGGCCGGAGTGCCCGGACGCGAGGTGTTCGAGGCCCTGTGGCCGGGCGTGTACGACCAGGTCGGCGCGCAGTTCCTCGTGCGCGTCCCGGGCTCCGGGCGCGTCGCGGGCTACGCCTCCCTGCACGGGTTCAACTTCCAGGCGCGTCACGGCTGCTGCTCCCTGGCGGCGGACGAGGCGGTCCTGGGACCGCGGGGCGCCACCGACGCCCACGCGCTCACCGTCAACTACGCGTTCTCCATGTGGAACCTCAGGAAGCTCTACCTGTGGACCCTGGAGGAGGACCCCTCCGCGTTGCGCCGCACCGGGGTCGAGGTCCGGCTGGAGGGCTCCCTGCCCGAGTACGTGCTCGTCGGGGGCACACTGCGCACGGCCCGCGTCTTCGCGGTCTACCGGGACGCGTGGGAGCGGACCGGGACCGGTTTCGTCGACGGGCGCGTCGGCCGGGCGGACCCCGCGTGAGGGTCCCGGCCCGCGGGGCCGGGGCGCCCGCGTCCGCGCGCCCGACACGGGGCGCCCTACGTACGGAGGACTGTTGGAGAACACGTCGGTGAACGGCTCCGGCCCGCGGGCCATGGTCCGCGCGCGCGGACTGACCAAGCGCTTCGGTGAGGTCGAGGCCGTCAGGGGGGTGGACCTGGACGTGGCCCCCGGCGAGCTGTTCGGCCTCCTCGGGCCCAACGGAGCGGGCAAGTCCACGCTGATCGGCATGCTCTCGACCCTGGTCACACCGACCTCCGGGACGGGCTCGATCGCGGGTTTCGACATCGTCCGGGAGCGGCCCGACGTGCGCCGCAGCATCGGCCTGGTGTTCCAGGAGCAGACCCTCGACCGCTACCTGACGGGTTGGTACAACCTCAGGTTCCACGCGGAGATCTACGGGGTGCCCCCGGGGGAGGTCGACGAGAGGGTCTCCCGGGCCCTGCGGGACGTGGGCCTGTGGGAGGACCGGGAGAGGCTCGCGGGAACCTACTCCGGCGGTATGCGGCGACGGTTGGAGATCGCCAGGGGGCTGCTGCACGGTCCGCGCCTGCTGTTCCTGGACGAGCCGACCGCCGGGCTCGACCCCCGCTCCAGGGAGGCCATCTGGGACCGGGTCAGGGAGCTCAACGAGCGCGAGGGCGTCACCGTGCTCATGACCACGCACTACCTGGAGGAGGCGGAGAACTGCGGCCGCATCGCCATCATCGACGGCGGTGGGATCGTCACGGTCGGCAGCCCCGCCGAACTCAAGGCGGGGATCGGGCGGGACCGCGTGGAGATCGTCGCGCGCGACCCCGGGGCGCTCTGCGAGCGGCTCCGGTCGATCCTGGACACGGCCCCGGTGGTCGAGGGCGACACCGTCTGGTTCACGGTGGCCGACGGGCGCCGGTTCGTCCCCCGTCTGTTCGCCGAGGCGGACACCGAGATCACGTCGGTTCAGGTCAGGTCGCCCTCGTTGGACGACGTCTTCCTCGCCCACACCGGCCGGGGCATCAACACCCCCGCGGAGGAGCGCGGCCGGGGGGCCGAGCCCTCCGTCGAGGGGGCCGGGCGGTGACCTCTCCCCCTACGATGACGGCATGGCTGAGGTAAGCGCGCGCGACGGCTCGTGGTCCTTCGACGGCGCGGCCGTGTGGATCACTCCGGGCCGCAGGTCCCACCAGCTGCGCCGTGCCCTGGGCGTGGTCTCGCTGCCGCTGCCCGCGCTGGCGGGCGTCGTCCTCGAACCCCGGCGCGGAGGCGGGACCCTGCGGGTGCACCTCCGCCCGGGCGCCGACCCCTTCACCGAGGTCACCCGGGGCCTGTTGGCCCGCAGGGGCGATCCGTACCAGCTCAGGGTCGGCCGCTCCCGCGTCCTGGTGGCCGAGTACTTCGCCGAGACCGTCACCGAGGAGCTCGCCGCCCTGCCCCCGAGAGCGCCCCGGACCGGTACCTGGTCGGGGCCCCCGGGGCTCCGGTGCGTTCCGAAGCGGGTGACGCGTCCGTCGTCTTCGACGGGACCCACGTCTACATCAGGCCCAACTGGAAGGCGGAGGCGGCCAAACGCGCGGCGGGCCCCCAGCAGCTCGCGCTGGAGGACATCGCCGAGGTGCGGTGGACCTCCGTGGCGGGCGGCCACGACGGCAGCCTGAGGTTCGTGACGGCGGACGGCCGCGGCGACCGCACCGAGCCCCGGTACGACCCCTTCTCCGTCCACTGGAGCCAGTGGGGCCGCGACTACGAGGGCGGGACCACGGCCGCGGTGGCCACGGCAGTGGCCGCGCGGCTCCCCCACCCGTCGGCGCGGCGGGGGGAACTCGGGGGCTCCGCCCGGCGCGCGCTGCCGGAGGGGGAGGAGCGCTGAGCCGGATCAGCCGTCGCGGCGCCGGGCCACCCACAGCCCGTGCGCGAACGGTTCGGTCCTCAGGTGCTCGGCCTCGCACCCGGCCCCCTCGAAGGCCGCCGCGTACTGCTCCGGGGTGAACAGGGACATCTCCGTCGACTCGGTGGCGTGGCGCAGCCCCTCCGCGGGGTCGGCCACGGCGTAGTGCACGACGATCGACATCCGGTCGCGCCGCCCGGGCACGGAGGCGGAGTGGGACAGGCGCATGATCGTGCGGTCGCCGTCCTCCACCACGTCCCGTGAGACGTACCCGGGCGTGAAACCGTCCGGGCCGATCCAGGGTTCCAGGAGGAGGAGCCCTCCCGGGTTCAGGTGGTCCGCGAGGGACCGGACCACGGCGGCCAGTTCCGCCTCCGACTCCAGGTGCGGGACGGCGAACAGGTAGGTGATGGCGTCGAAACGCGCCTCCAGCGCCGTCTCCCGCAGGTCCGAGCACCAGGTCCGCAGGCCCGGGACGCGCGCCCGGGCCAGCGCCAGCATCTCCCGCGACCCGTCCAGGCCCGCCACCTCGTCGAAGCGCTCCGCGAACGCGCGCAGGTGCAGGCCCGTCCCGCACGCCACGTCCAGCAGCGAGGCGGAGCCGGGCCGCCGCTCCCGGACGATCTCGCCGATCCGGTCGGCCTCGGCGGCGTAGTCCTTGCCCCGGTGGATCATCACCGCGTCGTAGACGGCGGCGTAGTAGGTGTCGTACATCCGATCGGTCCTTCGTCCATGGTCGGCGGACCCGGGGCGCCTGACGCCCCGGCCGCGGACCGTCCGGTCCGGTTCCGCGGCCTAGGGGGCCTCGGAGAAGAAGGGGAGGAACGGCCGGCCGCCCCCCTCGGCGGCGGCCAGGGCGAGGAGTACGCCCGCTCCGCCCGTGGCCAGGTCCATCGACAGCCGCGGCACCCGGCCGCCGTGGAAGGCGGTCTGCCCCCGGAAGGGCAGGGCGTACCACTCCAGTTCGGCGATCCGGGAGCGCAGCGCCTCGGGCGCTCCGCCCAGCCGGGCCAGCGCCGCCACCTGGCCCGCCTTGCCGTGGAACAGGTCCGCCTGGGCGTACAGCAGGGTGTGGCACGAACGGGTCAGCGCGGGGAGGCTCTCGGCGCAGCGCCCGTCCTCGCGGTGCTCCAGGAACTCCTTGACGACCAGGGCGACGCCCAGCCCCCCGGCGTCGATGTTGGGCAGGGCCCGCGCCCCGCGGTCGCGTACCAGCAGGGTGCCGTCCGGGGCCGAGACGCACTGGTCCAGGTCCAGGTGCAGGGCCCGCGCCGCGGTGTCGAGCCAGAGGCCGTCCCCCGTCGCCCGGTACAGGTTCAGCAGGGCCAGGGCCACGCCGCTCCATCCCCGCATGAGCCCCGCGCGTCCGGGCCTCGGGGGCTCCGTGGCCGCCTCCGCCTCCGCGACCGCCTCCGAGAGCCGCCCGCCCAGGGCGAGGGCGCGGGTCATGCGCGCGTCGCCCGCGCCGCCCCGGGAGAGGTGGACCAGCGCGGCGCACACGCCCGCCATGCCGGAGAAGAGGGAGATCCCGCCGCACTCGTCCCCGGCGTGGCGCTCCAGCAGGTCGTCGGCCTCGTCGCGGTGGCCGAGGTGGTCCAGGACGTAGGCCAGGCCGCTGACGCCGTCGTAGAAGCCCTGGCCGGGGGAGCGCAGCCGCCGCGCGGCGGAGACCAGCCACTCCTCGTGCTCCGGGAAGCGGTCCCCGCCCGCGCGCTCCAGCGCCCACAGGACACCGGCCGCGCCGTGGGCCACGCCGTAACCGCCGGAGAGGAACTGCTGGAGGTCCCCGGGGAACAGCCGGTCGGTCCGCTCCGGGGTCGCGGAGGCGGTGATGCCCGCCGCGACGGAGCCGAGGGACACGGGCGGGCGCCCGGGGGCCTCCTCCGGGCGCTCCGGGACCAGTTCGCGCTCGATCTCGTCGGCCCACTCGCGGGGGACGGGGTAGAGCTCGCGGAGCACGTCCACCAGCTCCGCGGCCTTGTGCGGAGACAGGGCGGTGATCCGGGAGAAGGGCAGGAAGACCGACAGGCGGGTCGCGGCCAGGGCGTACCGGTCGACCGCGGTGCCGACCCGGTCGGCGCTGGCGAACCCGGGGGCTCCGAGCGGCGCCCGGTGCCCCTCCCTCTTCGCGTCGAAGGCCAGTTCGTAGTCGATCAGGCAGACCTCGTCGTCCTCGTCCACCAGCACGTTGTTGGCGTGCAGGTCCGCGAAGACCAGGCCGCGGTCGTGGACGGCGTCGAGGATGGCCTCCAACCGGCCCAGGATGCGCAGGGCGCGCCCGGTGAAGGCGGCGAGGGAGTCGGCGTCGGCGTACGCCTCGGTGACGCCGGGGTGGTGCACGGCGCACCAGGAGCCCAGGGTCCGGCCCTCCTTGTACTCCTGGACCAGGAAGCGGTGGCCGCCCAGGGTGAAGCTGTCCAGGAACCGGGGCACGCCGGGCACCCCGTCCAGACGCCGCAGGTTCTCCTCCTCCCGTGTCTGGCGGGACACCGCGTCGCGCAGCTCGCGGTCGAGCCCGGCGTGGGGACGGGCCTCCTTGAGCACGACCCGGGTCCCGTCCTCCTCGCGGCGTCCCAGGTAGATCCCTCCGCCGTTGGAGAAGTGCAGGGCCCTGTCGATGAGGTAGGGCACGCGCTCCCCGGTGGAGCGGGCGTCGAGGTGCGGCTGGAGGAAGGAGGGGAGCACCACCCAGGGAGGCGGGGTGAACGAGGGCAGCCGGCGGTCCGGCACCAGCGCTCCGTCGGGGTCGCGCAGCGCCGGGACCCGGGAACCGTGCTCGTCGAGGCACCACATCTGGCGGAAGGCGCCGTATCTGACGTGCAGGGGCCCCCGATCCCACCGCAGGTCGCTCAGGACGTAGGGGCCCGGCTGCCCTCCCACGCGCGCGGAGAGCGCGTGCAGGGTCCGTTCCAGCTCCTCCTCGTCGCGGGGGTAGACGGTGAGCAGCTTGCCGCTGGAGGCCCGGGGGGCGTACTTGGTGTTGGCCGCGACCAGGATGTTCCTGTTCAGCAGGTACTTGAACACCAGGCCGTGCTCCGTGCAGTGGTCCCACACCTCGCGGCAGACCGCGTCCGCGTTGTCCACGGTCGCCGAGACGTGGATCTTCCATCCCTGCTCGGGCAGGTCCGGAGCCTCCGGGGAGACGACGTGCCACAGGCCGTCGCGCTCGCGCCGCCAACCCGGGGGCGGGTCCAGCCTCGTGACGGAGAGGTCCGCCGGGGCCACGAGGGCGTTGGGGGAGTCGTCCGTGAGCCTGCTCGGCTCCTCGAAGAACAACGGGTCCGCGAGCGTGTACATCTCGACCAGGTCGAGCATGGGGGGCTTCCCTCCGGGATGGGCGGTGTGGCGGGTGCTGCGTCCGGCTCGCGGGCGGCGGCTCAGCCGCGGTCCGGGCCCTCGGACCGTCTCGAACGCGGTCCGCGCGCGATCCGGTCGAGGATGGGCGCCCCTTTGGCGGTCCAGGCGGCGCGGGAGACCGAGTAGAAGTGCAGGTCCCACAAACGGCCCTGGAAGTAGACGTGCCGGGGGAGGGACGCCTCCCGGGGGGTGGTGGCGAGCGCCGAACCGAATTTCCCCAGACTCGCGTCCGTCGTCAGAACGTATACCTTCCGCAGGTAATCCCAGTGGGCGAAGGCGTAGTTGACGAGCATCATCATGGACTCGGCCCCCACACCCACGGGAAGACGGTCCGTGCGCATGAAGATGCCCAGTTTCACGTGCCCCGCCGGATCGTGTTCGCGAATCGACGCGAAACCGAGGACCTCGCCCGTACTGCGGAATTGGATCTCGAATACGTCGACGAAGCGCTTGGCCACCGAGTGGTAGGACTCGATGAAGGCGTCTCGTGACGGAAGGCTTTCCAGGCCCAGTTCCACGAGGAGGTCGTAGAGTTCTCCGACCTTCTCCGGGGCGATGGGACCGAACCTGATACGCGGGGTCTCCAGGTGCAGTGTGAGCATGGCGCCACACCCTAGTGTCCGCGCCGAGGCGCGGATCCCCCCTCCCGCCGCGCGGCGTCCCGCCGGCGGGACAGCCGCCGCGTCCGGGGCCCCGGTCCGGTCCGCCTTCTTGTCGAGCCGGAGGAATTGTCCTAGGTTCTGTCCCGCCAGTGTCGGCCCACGCGAAGGAAAGGAGGCCAGCCATGGTTCTCTCTGACGTTCTGTCCCTTCAGGAGATGGACACCGTCCTCGATGAAGCCGTTCTGCTGAACAGCGGTCTCAGCTACGTCGGTTGCAGCTGATTCCTCTGATGCGCTGTGGAGAAATCCATTCTTCACAGCGCTTTTCTCTGCCCCGTTCGGGGCGACGGGAGATGTGGTGCAGGAGATCGTGTTTCCGCATATCGTGACGCGCGCCGTCAGGTTCGCCTCCACGGCGGAGAGGTCGGGGGAGGCGGTCCACGACGAGCTCTCGCGGCACGGGCTGGGGGGCCTTCCCAGCAGGGACGTCTTCGCGTCCCTGTGGCCCAAGGAGTTCGAGGGCGTGGCCGCGCAGTTCCTCGTGGAGGAACCGGGGTCGGGAAGGGTCGGGGGCTACGCCTCCCTCCACTCCCTCAATCCGCTGGGGCGCTATGTCAAGTGCTCCGTGGCCGCGGACCCGGAGGTACTGGGCTCAGAGGGCGTGGCCCACGCCCACGCCCTCGCCGTGAACTACGCCTTCGCGATGTGGAACATCCGGAAGGTCTACTTCTGGGTGGTCGACAGCGGGCTGCCCGCCCTGCGGGCGAGCGGCGTCGAGGTGCACCGGGAGGGGACGCTCTCCGAGTACGTGCTCGACGGCGAACGGCTGCGCTCGGCGCGGATCTTCGCCGTCTACCGGGAGGCGTGGGACGCGGACGGGGCCGGTTACGTCCGGGACGCGGCGGCCGGGAGGGCGGCGTGAGCGCGGCCCCGAGGACGGGTCCCCTCCGGCGGGGAGCGCCGGGATGAGGGTGCTGTTCGCGACGCAGGCGGAGCGGACCCACTTCCTGGGGCTGGTGCCCCTGGCGTGGGCGCTGCGCGCCGCGGGCCACGAGGTCCGGGTGGCCAGCCAGCCCCATCTGGAGTCCGTCGCGGCGGGGGCGGGGCTGCCCTTCACCGCCGTGGGCCGCGACCACCACTTCGCCAGGATCAGCCGGGACGGCCGGGCGGACCGGCACCTGGACTTCGACATGGCCGAGGACCGCGACGAGGTCCTGACCTGGGACCACCTCCTCCAGGGCTACCGCGGGGTGGTCACCTGGTGGTGGCGGACGGTCAACGACCCCATGTTCGACGACCTGGTCGCCCTCTGCCGCGAGTGGCGCCCCCACCTGGTCGTGTGGGAGCCGTCCACCTACGCCGCCCCCGTGGCGGCCCAGGCGTGCGGTGCCGCACACGTGCGCCACCTGTGGAGCGTGGACCTGTTCAGCAGGGTCCGCCGGACCTTCCTGGCGCGGATGGGCGAGCAGCCCGCCTCACAGCGGGAGGACCCCCTGGCCGCGTGGCTGGGGACCAGGGCGGCCCGGTACGGCGTGGACTTCTCCGAGACCCTGGTCCACGGCCAGGCCACCGTCGAGCAGGTCCCCGCGTCCCTGCGGGTGGACACGCCCGCGCACCTGGAGTACCTGCCGGTGCGCTACGTGCCCTACAACGGACGCGCCGTCGTCCCCCACTGGCTGCGCACACAACCCGACCGCCCCCGGATCGGACTCAGCCTCGGCACGACGGCGGCGTTGCGCCTGGGCGGCTACACGGTCGACGTCGCGACCCTCCTGGAGGGTCTGGCCGAGCTGGACGTGGAGGTGGTGGCCACCCTGCCCGCCAGTGAGCAGGCCAAGCTCGGCGCCGTCCCCGGCAACGCCCGCCTGGTCGAGTACGTCCCCCTGCACGCCCTGGCCCCCACCTGCGCCGCCATGGTCACCCACGGCGGCCCCGGCACCGTCCTGACCGGCCTCGCCCACGGAGTCCCCCAACTCCTGTCACCCAACGCCCGGATGTTCGACATCCCGGTCCTCGCGGGGCTGGTGGAGGAGGCCGGGGCGGGCAGGGTCGTGGACCCCGACCGCCTGGACGCCGCCACCGTCGCCGCAGGCGTGCGCACCCTCCTGGAGGACCCCCGCCACACAAGCGCCGCCCGCGCCCTGCGCGCACGCATGGACGCCATGCCCACCCCCGCCGACCTCGCCCACACCCTCGCCGGCCTCACCCGCACCTGAACACGGACCGCGGGAGGAGCACTCAGACGCCGCCGCCACGGGCCGCCGCGATGCGCTCCAGCTCCGGCACCACCTGGTCCGGGGCGGGCACGGCCAGGGCCTCGTCGCGCACCAGCCCGGCCGCCGCGCGTACCTCCCCGCTGTCCAGGAGCTCCGTGAGGAGGTCGTCCACGCCCCGGGTGAGGACCTCCTCCACCGCCAGTACGCGCGCGGCCCCGCGCTCCCGGAGCGCCCGCGAGAGCGGAGCGGCGTCGAACTGCTCGGTGTTGAGCACGACCAGCTGCGGCAGTCCCTCGACCACGGCGTTGCAGCACACGTCGAAGCCGCCGCCGTGGACGATCAGCGAGCCGGAGCCCATGAGCATGTGGGCCGCCCCCGAGTCGGTCACCACCACGTCCTCGGGCAGGGCGGGCAGGGAGTCCCTGCGGGAGGCGGGGGAGAGGACGACGGCCTCGGCGCCGATCTCGGCGCAGGCGTCGATGACGTCCACCAGGGCGGCGGCGCCCTCGGCCGTCCTGCTCCAGGACCCCCAGTCCACCAGGACGCGCCGCCGCTCGGACCCGGCCCGTGCCCAGGAGGGCAGAACGGCGCTTCCGGCGTAGGGAACCGGGCGCACGCTCAGGTGGGTGCCCGTCTTCTCCAGTTCGCGCGGCCGCAGCGCCTCCGGGATCTGGTGGACGGAGAACTGGCCGAGTACGAGGTCCTCGGAGAACGCCACCCCGTGCCGGTCCGCGCTCTCCTCCAGCCAGCTCCTGAGCGGGTCGGGTCCGGGGGTGGCGTCGGCGGCCCCCAGGTACAGGCGCCGCATGCGCGAGAAGAGGTCCACGCTCCACAGGAACCGCCCGTGCGCGGCGCCGCACGCCTCCGCGGCGATCGCCGCGGAGTAGGTGTTGGGCTCCCACAGCACGAGGTCGGGGCGCCACTCGCGGCAGAAGGCGACCAGGTCCCGCTCCATCGGCTCGTTGACGAGCTTCCACCACCAGGTGACGTACTCCTCGTAGGCGTGGTGCAGTTTCTCCGGCACCAGCATCTCCGGCCGCTCCTCGGCCAGGTCGAAGATCGACTCGCCCTGCTGATCGCGGGCGTGGGCCAGCACCTCGGCCAGGGTGTGGTCGCCGCCGACCGGGACCACGGTCAGGCCCGTCTCCGCCGCGGCCTCGGTCATGGAGGGCTGGGTGACGATCCGGACCTCGTGCCCGGCGGCGCGCAGTGCCCACGCCGTCGGCACCATGCTAAAGAAATAAGCTTTGTCCGCGTAAGCCGCGACGACGATTCGCAACGTGTTCCCCACTTCCGAGATTTCGATGACCCGATGTTCCGAGGAGTGAAAGCCGACATCGATCCTTGACAAGTCCGGCCCGCGCCATGTTCATTGCGGGTGCTGCACTCCGGACTGTTCTCCTCTCCCGAGGCAGCGTGACGGTACTGTTGTGAGGATTCCTTCGGGAGAGGTTCGGAGAGCCTAGCACCGAGTGCCGGGTCCAGGCCGCTGACCAAAGCACCACGTCGCATCCGTGGTGTGCTTGCCCAGCAATATCGATGTTCGGCCACCGTTGGGAGTCACCATGAAAGGCATTGTGCTGGCAGGCGGTACTGGGAGCCGCCTATTCCCCACCACGCGAAGCGTCTCCAAGCACCTTTTCCCGGTTTATGACAAGCCGATGTTCTACTATCCGGTTTCCGTGCTCATGATGGCCGGAATCCGGGAGATCATGGTGATATCGAACGCAGAGAGCCTCCCCCTCATCCAGCAGGCCCTGGGTGACGGCGGCCATCTGGGAATAGAGATCGAATACGCGGTCCAGAAAGAGCCCAGGGGTATAGCCGAGGCGCTCCTCATCGGGCGGGACCACATTCGCGGAACCCGTAGCGCCCTAGTCCTGGGCGACAACATATTTCACGGCGAAGGGTTTCCGGACCTCCTCGGCAGGGCCGCAGCCTCCACTTCCGGCTGCACGCTGTTCGGGTGCAAGGTGAGCGACCCCCGGCATTACGCCGTGGCGGGCTTCGGCGAAAAGGGCAGGTTCGTCTCCCTGGTGGAGAAGCCCTCCGAGCCGGAGTCGGACTACGCGGTGACCGGGCTTTATTTCTATGACCAGGACGTGGTAGACATCGCTGAGCGGATCGAGCCGTCCGGGCGCGGAGAACTCGAGATCACCGATGTCAACCGCGCCTATCTGGAAATGGGCAGAGCCGAACTCGTGACCATGGGGAACGAGATAACGTGGCTCGACCTCGGCACGGAGGAATCCCTGCTGGAGGGGGGCCGGTACGTGTCCACCATGGCCCGGGAATCCGGAGTCCGAGTCGCCTGTCTTGAGGAGATCGCATTGCGCATGGGCTTCATCGGGGCCGATGAGTGCTATCGCCTTGGGGAGGAAATGCAGAATTCGCCTTACGGCGAGTACGTCATGGAGGCCGCCCGCCGGGCGGCCGGGGTATGGCAGGGTGCGGGCGTATGAAGATCCTGGTCACCGGTGGAGCCGGATTCATCGGTTCGAACTTCGTCAGGCGCGTGCTCGCAGGCGTTTATCCGCGCTTCGCGGACGCCGAGGTCGTGGTCCTGGACAAACTGACCTACGCGGGCACCACGGAGAGCCTCGCCTCCGTGGCCGACCACCCCCGGATGACGTTCGTCCAGGGGGACGTCTGCGACGAGCAGCTCGTCCGCGGCCTCATGCGCGGGGTCTCGACCGTGGTCCACTGCGCCGCCGAGACCCACGTCGACCGCTCCATCTCCGACGCGGGGTGCTTCGTGCGCACCAACGTCGTGGGCACGTTCCACCTGCTGGACAGCGCGCTCAACGAGGGCGTGGAGAACTTCGTCCTCGTCTCCACCGACGAGGTCTACGGAACCCTCAGCACGGGGTCCTGGGTCGAGACCGACCCCCTGGAGCCGAACTCCCCCTACTCGGCCTCCAAGAGCGCCTCGGACCTGCTGGCGCGGTCCTTCCACCGGACCTACGGGATGCGCGTCTGCGTGACCCGCTGCGCCAACAACTACGGGCCCTTCCAGTTCCCCGAGAAGATGATCCCCCTCTTCGTGACGAACCTCCTGGACGGCGTCCCGGTCCCCCTCTACGGGGACGGCGGCAACGTCAGGGAGTGGGTCCACGTGGACGACCACTGCGACGCCCTCGCCCTGGCGGCCGAGCACGGCGAGCCCGGCGAGGTCTACAACATCGGCGGCTCGGTCGGGAAGCGGAACCTGGAGGTCACCGAGGCGCTCCTGGAACTGCTCGGCCACGACGGCTCGATGATCCGCTTCGTGGCCGACCGCAAGGGCCACGACCGCCGCTACTCCGTGGACGGCTCCAAGGCCGAGACCAGGCTCGGGTACCGCCCCTCCGTCTCCTTCGAGGAGGGGCTGGCCCGCACCGTCGCCTGGTACACGGAGAACCGCGCGTGGTGGGAGCCGCTGAAGAAGCGCCTCCCCCAGCAGGACGACTGACGGGCTCCGCCCCGGGCCGCGTCCCGCCGGCGGGACACCGACCCGCGGGCGCGCCCCATCCGCACAGCTCCCGGACCGGTCCGGGACACGACCACGATCGGATCAGGACTCACGTGGCGGTTGACGAGCTGACCCCCGGCGACCTCATGGCGAAGCTGCCCAGGGCCCCCGAACTCACCGAGCGCCCGTGGACGGTGCGCTGGGACGAGGCGGACGAACCGGTCGACCGGTTGTTCGCCGAACTCCTCCCGCCCGAGACGGAGTTCTTCACCTCGGGGAGCACGGGGCGGCCGCGGTCCTGGTTCCGCACCCGTGAGCAGCTCATGGACGAGGCCCGTCTGCTCGCCGACCTGGTGGTCGGCCACCGCCCGGAGGCGGTCCTGTCCTTCGCCCCGCCCCGGCACGTCTACGGCATGCTCGCCAGCGTGCTGGTGCCCGCCTACCTGGGCGTGCCGGTCTGGTACGTCTCCCAGTTCGCGCCGCTCCCGCCGGTGGACGGCCGCCGCTGGGCGGTGATGGCCATCCCCTGGACCTTCCGCATCCTGCGGCAGCGCCGGGAGTGGCTCGCCTCCGCCGAGCACCTGGCCTTCGTGCACAGCACGGCGGTCCTGCCGCAGAGCGCGGTGGACCTGATGGCCGGTCTGGGGGACCGGGCGAGCCTGGTGGAGATCTTCGGGTCCACGGAGACCGGCGGCGTCGCCCACCGGGTGTGGGGTCCCAACGACCCGCCGTGGCGCCTCTTCCCCGACGTCGAGTTCGGCGGCGGGCCCGCCGCCCCGGCGGCGGAGGCGCCCCTGGTGGTGCGCAGCCCCCGTCTGGCCCGCCCCCAGGACGGGACGGCGGGCCCCGAGTGCCGCATGGACGACCACGTGGTCCGCGTGGGGGAGCGCGGTTTCGGTTTCGCCGGGCGCAGGACCCGGCTGGTCAACGTCAACGGCCGCCGCCTGGACCTGGACGCCATGGAGGAGACCCTGGCCGGCGCCCTGGAATGCGAGGACCTCGCCTGCGTCCCGGTGCGCGACCCCCTGACGGGGGAGCACTTCGACCTGCTGGTCGTACCGGGGGAGAACGGCGTCCCGGGCGCCGACGAGATGGCGCGGGCCCTGGACCAGATCGCGTACCGCCCCCGGAGGGTGTGCGCGGTGGAGCGGATCGACCGCTCCGAGACAGGCAAACTACGGCGCGTGCAGCCGACGCGCGCCCGCCCCGAAGGAGTGGACAGTTGACGCCTACGCCGAGCAGCCTGGCCGAGGTCCTCCGCCAGGCCGAACCGGACGCGCGCATCGGATGGACCGAGGAGGACCTCTCGCGCATGCGCGCCAGCGCCACGACCATGGCCAAGCACCTGGCCGAGGGCGCCGACGTCTACGGCGTCACGCGCGGCTTCGGCCCGCTCGTGGCCTTCCCCGCGGCGGAGTCCGCGGGCGAGCAGGGGGAGGGGCTCATCTCCCACCTCGGCAGCGCCCAGGGCGAGCCGCTCCCGCCCGAGGTCAGCAGGCTCGTGGTCGCGCTGCGCCTCACCAGCATGCGCCGGGGCTACTCGGCGGTCTCGGTCGACTTCTGGCAGGAGCTCGTCGGCCTGTGGAACCGGGGCTTCACACCCGTCATCCCGCGGGAGGGCACCGTCAGCGCGA
The DNA here is from genome assembly GCF_041228755.1 of Nocardiopsis sp. LDBS0036. NCBI lineage: Bacteria > Bacillati > Actinomycetota > Actinomycetes > Streptosporangiales > Nocardiopsidaceae > Nocardiopsis > Nocardiopsis sp. LDBS0036. Next base: position 4,088,795 of record NZ_CP141103.1, on the reverse strand, counting down.
GCGGCGACCTCCAGCCCCTGGCCAGCGCCGCCCTGGCCTTCGCCGGGCAGGGGGAGGCGTGGGTGTCCGACGGCCCCGGCCGGTGGTCCCGCGTGCCCGCCGACGAGGCCCTCGCCCGACTGGGCGCCGCCCCCGTGCGCTGGAGCGCCCGCGAGGCCCTCTCCTTCGTCAACGGCAGCGGGGTCAGCCTCGCGGTGACCCTGCACAACCACCAGCAGGTCGAGGACGTCGTGCGCGCCTCGGCGATGATGACGGCGCGGATGGCGGACCTGCTGGGGGCCAACCCCCAGGCGTACGCGCACGGTGTCGCCGAGGCCCGGGGACAGGCGGGCCAGACCGCGGTCGCGGCCTGGATCAGGTCCGACCTGCCCGCCGGAGCCGAGCGCGCGCCCTCGCGACCCCTCCAGGAGCCCTACAGCCTGCGGTGCGCGCCGCAGGTGCTGGGCGCGGTCCTGGACCAGCTCTCCGCCGCCTCGCGCATCCTGCTGCGCGAGGCGGTCGGGACCACCGACAACCCGGTCAGCCACGGTGACGAGGTCCTGCACGGGGGCAACTTCCACGCGATGCCGGTGGGGTTGTGCTCGGACCAGATCGGCCTGGCCCTCCAGCAGGTCGCCTACCTGGCCGACCGGCAGCTCTCCCTGCTCTGCGCCTCGGAGACCAACGGGGGCCTGCCCCCCATGCTCACCCCCCGGCCCGGCGCGGGCAGCGGTCTGGCCGGGGTCCAGGTGAGCGCCACCTCGTTCGTCTCGCGCATCCGCCAGCTCGTGACGCCCGCCAGCCTCACCGCCCTGCCCTGCAACAACGGCAACCAGGACCACGTGCCGATGGCGCTGAACGGCGCCAACTCCGTGGCCCAGGCGATCGAGCTGGCCTGGCTCGTCGTCGGTTCGCTCGGCGTGGGCCTGGCGCAGCTCGCCGCGCTCTCGGGCCGGTCCGAGGAGGCGGGGCCGTGGGCCCGGATCGCCGAGCTCAGCCCGCCGCTGGACCGCGACCGCCCCCTGGCCGCCGAGGTGCGGGCCGTGCGCGACGCCCTGGCCGAGGAGGCCGCCCGCAGAGCCGGCCGGTGGCCCCTGCCTGAGCTGTGACGGCGGCCGGGGCGGGCGCGCTCCGGCCCTTCGCTACCTTCGTCCCGCGCCCCGGTCCGGGGGCGCGCCGCCGACCGGGCGCGCATCCGGGCGGGCCCCGGCCGCCCGCCGCGACCGGACAGGAAGGGTTCCCCTTGAAGACGCCAGAACTATGGATCCGCGGCCTCGGCGTGTACCTGCCCGAGACCCGGGTGAGCGTGCGGTCCGCGGTCGAACGGGGCCTCACGACGGCGGAGGAGGCCGCCGTGCACGACATGGTCGGCGCCGCCGTGGCCGACGACCTGCCCGCGCCGGAGATGGCGCTGCGCAGCGCCCGCGAGGCCTTCGAGCGGGCCGGGGCCAGCCCGGACGACGTGCGTGTCCTGCTGTACGCCGACACCTGGCACCAGGGCCCGGACGGCTGGTTCCCCCAGTACCACCTCCAGCACCACCTGGTCCGCGGCGACGTCATCGCCGCCGAGGTGCGCCAGGGGTGCAACGCCCTGTTCACCGCCATGGAGCTGTGCGTCCCCCACCTGAGGGAGGCGCCCGAGGACGCGACGGCGCTCCTCGTCGCCGCGGACAACTTCGGCACCCCGGGCGTCGACCGGTGGCGGTCGGGCGCCTTCGTACTGGGCGACGGCGCCTGCTCCGTCCTCCTCGGCCGGCGCCCCGGACCCGCGCGGGTGCTCGCGGTGGGGTCGATGGTCGTCCCCGAGCTGGAGCAGCACCACCGCTCGGGTGAGCCGGACTTCCCGCCCGCGGCGACCACCGGCTCGCTCCTCGACTTCCGGGCCAGGGCCCGTGACCACGCCCGGCAGGGCGAGCGGGACCCGGAGGTGAACATCGCCTGGTTCACCCTCCAGAAGAAGATGATGCTGCTGGTGGGCCGGACCCTGGCCGAGGCCGGGGTGGGTTTCGGGGACATCTCCCGGGCGGCCTTCGGCAACCTGGGCCCCGAGGCGGTGGAGCACCGCTGGATGGAGGTCCTCGGCCTGCCGATGGAGCGCTCCACGTGGGAACACGGCCGCACCATCGGGCACATCGGCGCGGCCGACCCCTTCATCGGCCTGCGCCACCTCATGGACGAGGGCGAGGTCGGGCCGGGGGACCACGTCATCCTGGGCGGACTCGGATCGGGGATGACGGTCTCCTGCGCCGTGGTGAGGGTCGCCGAACCCCCGTCCGGCTCCTGAGACGGAAGGGACACCGTGGACTTCGACCCGACCCCCGGGCAGCGGGAGAGGGGTGAGCGCGTCGCCGCGCTCGTCCGGGACCGCCTCGGCGGGGCCCCGCCCCGCGAACACGACCAGCCGCTGACCCGCGAGGAGTGGCGGACCGCGGCCGAGGCCGGACTGACCGGTGCGTGCCTGCCCGCCTCCGTGGGCGGCGGCGGGCTCGGCGCGCTCGACACCGCCCTCGCCCTGGAAGCCCTCGGTTCGGCCTGCCCCGACGCCGGTCTGCCCTTCGCGGTGGCCGCCCACCTGCTGGCCTGCGGCGTCCCCATGAGCGAGTTCGGCCGCGGCCCGGAGGTCACCGACCTGCTCCGGGGCATGGCCGGCGGGGAACTGGTCGCGGGCAACGCCGCGACCGAGGAGGGCGCGGGCTCCGACGTCAACGCCATGGCGACCACGGCCCGGCCGGAGGACGGGGGCTACGTGCTCGACGGGACCAAGTCCTTCGTGAGCAACGCGGCCGAGGCCGACGTCCTGGTCGCCTACGCGGTCACCGACCCGTCGGCGGGCTTCTTCGGCGTCACCGCGTTCGCCGTGCCGCGCGGCACGGCCGGGGTCACCGTCGGCCCGACACTGCGCAAGGCGGGACTGCACGCCTGCGCGGCGGCGCCGGTGACCTTCTCCGGCTGCCGCGTGCCCGCCTCGCTCAGGCTGGGCGCCGAGGGGCAGGGGAACGCGGTCTTCCAGTTCTCCATGGCCTGGGAGCGGGCCTGCCTCCCGGCGATCTACCTGGGCGCCATGGAGGACCAGATGGGCAGGGTCGCGGCGCACGTGCGCGGCCGCAGGCAGTTCGGGCGGCCGATCAGCGAGTTCCAGGCGGTCTCGCACCGGGTGGCCGCGATGCGCCAGAGGCTGGAGGGCGCCCGCCTCCTGCTCTACCGCGCCTGCTGGCTGCTCGACCGGGCCAGGCCGGAGGCCGACACCGCCGTCTCCCTGGCCAAGGTCGCGGTCACCGAGGCGGCCGTGGCCAACGGGCTCGACGCCGTGCAGCTCTTCGGCTCCTCCGGCTACCTCGTCGGCACGGGGATGGAGCAGCGGCTGCGCGACGCCCTGCCCGGCACCCTCGTCTCGGGCACGAGCGAGATCCAGCGCGAGATCATCGCCCGGGGGGAGGGCCTGTGAACCTCCAGGACCTGGTCCGCCGGTCCGCGCGCGAGGCGCCCGAGCGCACCGCGCTGCGCTGCGGGGGCCGGGAGCTGACCTACGCGGAGCTGGACGCGGAGGCCGACGCCATGGCCGCCGACCTGGCGGCGCTGGGCGCGGGCCCCGGCGAGCGCGTCCTGGTCTGGGCGGAGAAGGGCCTGCGCGCCGTCGCCGCGTCCCAGGCGGTGCTCCGGACGGGGGCCGTCCATGTTCCGGCCAGCGGCGCCATGCCGCCGGACCACGTCCTGCGGATCGCCGGGGACTGCCGACCGCGTGTGGTCTGCGCCGCCGCCGCGGACCTGGAGCGGTTGCGCGGACGCCTCGGCGCGGACACGGCGTTCCTCGACATCGACGCCCCTCCGGCGCGGAGCGGGCCGGTCCCCGCCTGCACCGCGCCCGCGGACGCGCCCGCCTACGTGCTCTACACCTCGGGGTCCACCGGCAGGCCCAAGGGTGTGACGGTGAGCCACGCGGGCGCCCTGGCCTTCGTGGAGTGGGCCCGCGGGGAGCTGGACGCGGGGCCGGGGGACCGCTTCGCCAACCACGCCTCGCTCACCTTCGACCTGTCGGTCCTGGACCTGTACACCGCCTTCAGCGCGGGGGCGTCGGTCACGCTGATCCCCGAGGGGTACTCCTTCGCGCCCGACCTGCTCGTGGACCTCGTCCACAGCGAGGGCGTGACCGTCTGGTACTCCGTGCCCTCGGCGCTGGTGCTGATGATCCGCGACGGCGGGCTCGCCGACCGGCCCCCGCCTCCGGCCCTGCGCGCCGTGCTCTTCGCCGGGGAGGCGCTCCCTCCGGAGTACGCCCGGCGCCTGGCGGAGTGGAGCCCCGCACGGCTGCTCAACCTGTACGGACCCACCGAGACCAACGCGTGCACCTTCCACGAGGTGGTGCCCGCCGACCTGGAGGACGGGAGGCCGCTGCCCATCGGCCGGGCCACCGCGGGCAACCGCGTCTGGGTGCGCGCGGACACGGGCGGACCCGCGGCTCCGGGCGAGGCCGGAGAACTGGTGGTGGACGGTCCCACGGTGATGCTCGGCTACTGGGGGGCGCCGCCCGTGGAGGGCCCCTACGCCACGGGCGACCTGGCACGCGTGCGCGAGGACGGCGTGTTCGAGTTCCTGGGGCGCCGCGACCACATGGCCAAGGTCCGCGGGTACCGCGTCGAGCCGGGGGCGGTGGAGGCGGCGCTGGAGCGCAGCCCGGACGTCGAGGAGGCGGCCGTCGTGGTGACCGGGAGCGGGGTCACGGCGGCCATCACGGCGTTCGCCGTCCTGAGGAGGGGCGCCCGGCTGGGAGTGCTGGGGCTCAAGCGCCACGCCTCGCGGCACCTGCCCGCCTACATGATCCCGGACGCGGTGCGCTTCACCGAGGCGCTGCCGCGCACACCCAACGGCAAGACCGACAGACTGGAGCTCGCCCGGTGGGCGCGTGCTCCGGAGCGGAGGGAGAACACGTGACGAAGGACGCCAGCGAGCAGGAGGTGCGGGAACTCCTCCTGCTCTTCGTCCGCGACCGGTTCCTGGACGGCGACCCCCACGGCGAGCTGACCGAGGACTCACCGCTGCGGGAGTGGGGTGTGCTCACCTCCCTCAACACCGCCGTCCTGATGAACCACATCCACACCGGCCTGGGCGTGCGGATCCGGGCCGAGAGGATCGACCCCCGCGCGTTCACCGACGTCCGCAGCATCGCGGCGATGCTGTGCGCCGGGAGGACCGGGGAGGCCTGAGCGGCCACGGCCCCCCGGGGTCACCAGGACCACGCCTCGGGGGCGGGGCCGCCCTTGCCGACCGGGGGGAACAGGGCGTCGATCCGTTCGCCGTCCCCCTCGCCGAGCCCCGTCTCCAGGGCCCGCAGCGCCCCGTCGAACTGCTCCAGGGTGCGCGGCCCGACGATCGTCGAGTGCACCTCCGGGCGTGACAGGACCCAGGCGATGGACAGTTCGGCGGGGTCCCTGCCGATCTCGTCGCACAGGTCCTCGTAGGCGGCGATCGTCTCGCGCCGCTCCTCCAGCGCCTGCATCGCCCGGCTCTTGACCGTCTTGACCGCGGTGCCCTCGCGCAGCTTGCGGATGGCGCCGCCGAGCAGGCCGCCGTGCAGGGGCGACCAGGTCAGGACCCCGATGCCGTACGCCTGCGCCGCGGGGAGCACCTCCAGCTCCACGTGGCGCGTCACCAGGTTGTAGGCGCACTGCTCGGAGACCAGGCCGAGGAAGTTCCTGCGGTTGGCGGCCTCCTGCGCCGCCGCCAGGTGCCAGCCCGCGAAGTTGGAGGAGCCGACGTAGCGGACCTTGCCCTGGTGGACCAGGATCTCCATCGCCTGCCAGACCTCCTCCCACGGCGCGTTGCGGTCCACGTGGTGCATCTGGAAGAGGTCGATCCAGTCGGTGCCCAGCCGCCGCAGGGACCCCTCGCACGAGGCGATGATGTGGCGGGCCGACAGGCCGCGGTCGTTGGGCCAGTCGCTCATCGGGTTGAAGACCTTGGTGGCCACGATGGAGCGTTCGCGACGTCCGCCGCCCCTGCCGAACCACTCGCCGATGAGCTCCTCGGTCATGCCCTTGTGGACCTGCCATCCGTAGTGGTTGGCGGTGTCGAAGAAGTTGACGCCGTGGGAGAGGGCCCTGTCCATCATCGCGAAACTCTCGTCCCTCGGGGTGTTCACGCCGAAATTCAGCGTTCCCAGGCAGAGCCGGCTGACCTCAAGAGCGGTCCGGCCAAGGCGTGTGTACTGCATTCTCTCCCCTGTTTCATGGTGTCTCTCGCGGAGAAAACGGGACTCGGGGTCGGACGGAGCTCTCATCCGCTGAAGAAGCCCACGGGTAGGCCGCCACTTTTCCGGAGCAGGAAAGGCCGTCGGGGGAAGGCTTCCACGTTCCGGGGAAAGGCCGCGCCGGTATGCTCCGGTCCGGCGGATTCGGGCCGGGACCGACCCGCTCCCGGCGGACGAATGGCACCGTATCCCGGGCCCCGTGAACTCGACGCGGCCAAGGGCCCCTCCTCCGCCGCCGAGCCGCGCGGCGCCCGCCCCGGTCCCGGAAGCGGGTTCGGCCCTCCATCTGGGAGATGACCCCTTGCGTGTACTACTCGCCTCCTACGCGGAGAAGACGCACTTCATCGGCATGGTGTCCCTGGCGTGGGCGCTGCGCGCCGCCGGGCACGAGGTGCGCGTCGCCAGCCAGCCCGGACTGGCGGGGTTCCTGAGGAGTGCGGGTCTGCCCGCCGTCCCGGTCGGGCGGGACCACCTGCTGCGCGAGCGGTTCGAGCTGGTGACGCAGTGGGGCGAGGGCGACGCCCCGGGGCTGTTCGACGTGGGGGAGAGCTGGCCCGGCGACCTGTCCTGGGACGAGATGCGCTGGGGCCTGCGCGACACCGCGGCCTGGTGGTGGCGCATGGTGAACGACCCGATGCTGGAGGACCTGGTCGCCTTCTGCCGCGAGTGGCGCCCCGACCTGGTCGTGTGGGAGGCGACGACGTTCGCGGCCCCCGTCGCCGCGGAGGCGTGCGGTGCGGCGCACGTGCGCTTCCTGTGGAGCCTGGACCTGTTCGCCGCGATGCGCGAACAGTACCTGCGCCACATGGAACGACAGCCCCCACAGGAACGCGACGACCCCCTCGCCGCATGGCTGGGCGACCGCGCCGCCCGCCACGGCGTCGACTTCTCCGAAACCCTCGTCCGCGGCCAGGCCACCCTGGACTACCTGCCCGCCTCCCTGGGCGTGCCCGCCCCCACCGGAGCCCGCCGCCTGCCCATCCGCTACGTGCCCTACAACGGACGCGCCGTCGTCCCCGACTGGCTGCGCACACCCCCCACCCGCCCCCGCGTCTGCCTCAGCGTGGGGAGCAGCACGACTGAGTGGTTCGGCGGGCACACGTTCTCCCTGGCCGAGGTGGTGCGCGGCCTCGGCGAACTGGACGCGGAGGTGGTCGCGACCCTGCCCCCCGAGGAGGAGGCCGCACTCGGCGCGGTCCCGGACAACGTGCGGCTGGTGGGGTACGCCCCCCTGCACGTCCTGGCCCCCACCTGCGACGTCATGATCACCCACGCGGGGCCGGGGACCCTGTGCTCCGGGCTCTCCCACGGCGTCCCCCAGCTCCTCGTCCCCGGCCCCCGCCTCGACGCCCCCCTGCTCGCACGGCTGGTGGAGCGGGAGGGGGCCGGGCTGGTGGTGCCGTCGGGCGAGGCGGGGGCCGACAGCGTCCGCGACGCGACCCGGCGCCTGCTGGAGGACCCCTCCCACGCCGAGGCGGCGCGGCGCCTGCGCGGGGAGATGGCCGCCATGCCCTCGCCCGCGGAGGCGGTGCGCGGCCTGCCCCGCGTCCTGGAGGGTCTGGGCGCCTCCGTCTGAGGGACGGTCCCGCCAGCGGGACAACGGGTGCCCCGTGGCGGCGGTGTCTGAGTGCTCCTCCCGCGGTCCGTGTTCAGGTGCGGGTGAGGCCGGTGAGGGTGTGGGCGAGGTCGGCGGGGGTGGGCATGGCGTCCATGCGTGCGCGCAGGGCGCGGGCGGCGCTTGTGTGGCGGGGGTCCTCCAGGAGGGTGCGCACGCCTGCGGCGACGGTGGCGGCGTCCAGGCGGTCGGGGTCCACGACCCTGCCCGCCCCGGCCTCCTCCACCAGCCCGGACAGCAGGACCGTGTCGAACATGTGCGCGTTGGGTGACAGGAGTTGGGGGACTCCGTGGGCGAGGCCGGTCAGGACGGTGCCGGGGCCGCCGTGGGTGATCATGGCGGCGCAGGTGGGGGCCAGGGCGTGCAGGGGCACGTACTCGACCAGGCGGGCGTTGCCGGGGACGGCGCCGAGCTTGGCCTGCTCACTGGCGGGCAGGGTGGCCACCACCTCCACGTCCAGCTCGGCCAGACCCTCCAGGATCTCCCCGGCGGAGACCCGGTGACCGCCGTACCACTCGTTCGCGCTGGTCCCGAGGCTGAGTCCGATCCGGGGGCGGTCGGGTTGTGTGCGCAGCCATTCGGGGACGACGGCGCGTCCGTTGTAGGGCACGTAGCGCACCGGCAGGTACTCCAGGTGCGCGGGCGTGTCCACCCGCAGGGACGCGGGGACCTGCTCGACGGTGGCCTGGCCGTGGACCAGGGACTCGGAGAAGTCCACCCCGTACCGGGCCGCCCTGGTCCCCAGCCACGCGGCCAGGGGGTCCTCCCGCTGTGAGGCGGGCTGCTCGCCCATCCGCGCCAGGAAGCGCGCGCGGGTGCGGGCGAAGATGTCGGCCCCCCACAGGTAGCGCACGTGCGCGGCCCCGCAGGCCTCGGCGGCGATCGCCCCGGAGAAGGTGATGGGCTCCCACACGACCAGGTGGGGGCGCCACTCGCGGCAGAGGGCGACCAGGTCGTCGACCATGGGGTCGTTGACCATCCGCCACCACCACTGCACGGTCAGGCGGTAGCCCTCCAGGAGGTAGTACCAGGTCAGGACCTCGTCACGGTCCTCGGCCATGTCGAAGTCGTCGTCCTCCCCGCCGGTCATCGCGTGGTACTGCCGCATGACCCTGCGCAGGAGGTGGTCCCTGCCCACGGGGGAGAAGGGCAGGCCCGTCCCGGTGACCACCGTCTCCAGTTCGGGCTGGCTGGCCACCCGGACCTCGTGGCCCGCGGCGCGCAGCGCCCACGCCAGGGGCACCAGCCCTAGGAAGTGGGTCCGCTCCGCCTGCGTCGCGATCAGCACGCGCACGGCCGTCGCCTCCGTCCTTCGTGTGCGGTCCCGCGCACCGGGTCGGGAACCGGGGCGCTCCCGGTTCCGCCGCCCCCGGTGGCGGGCCTGTTACCTTTCCGGCGGGCGGTCCAATCACCGCGCAACCGGGTTTGCCAAGAGCCGCTTCCGCGCGGATATCATTGCCCAGCCGATCCGGCCGGTGCTTTATCTGTCCTCGACAAAGGGGATTGTAGAGAAGCTGGCTGTTCCGATTCCGACGATGATTCCCTCGATGTTGCCCCGTGCGTCCCTGGCCACGGGAAGTAGTGAAGAAAGAGTGGGAGAATCCGGCCTCCGGGCCAGGTGAATGGCCGGGTACGGAACCCGACTTTTCTCGTCAAGGTCCCTCCGGACCTGTTTTCCCTGTAGCGCCGGGCTGAGAGTCGAATGGAGATCGTATGCGTTTCCTGCTGGACCGGGAGGAGATCACCGTCTCGGTCGTCGGCCTGGGGTACGTGGGGTCGTGCGTGGCCGCCAGCCTGGCGTCCAACGGGGTGAACGTCGTGGGCGTCGACGTGGACGCCCACCCGGTCGAGGAGATGGAGGCGGGCCGCTGCCACCTCAAGGAGCCCGGACTGCCCGAACTGGTGGCCCGGGGGCGGGACGCCGGGCGCCTGCGCGCCACGACCGACTACTCCGCGATCTCCTCGGCGGACGTGGTCGTCGTCGCGGTCGGCACGCCGGTCCGGGAGGACGGCACCCTCGTCGAGACCCAGATCAGGAGCGCGGCCGCCGAGGCGGGCCGCCACCTGCGCCGCGGGCAGCTCCTCGTCTTCAAGAGCACGGTCCCCCCGGGCACGACCCGTGATCTCGTCGTCCCCCTGCTGGAGAGCGGCGGGCTGACGTGCGGCGAGGACTTCGGTCTGGCCTTCTGCCCCGAGCGGCTGTCGCAGGGCAACGCCCTGGCGGAGATCCGGGAGCTGCCCGTGGTCGTCGGCGGGTGGGACGCGGAGAGCGGGGCCGCCGCCGCGAGGTTCTGGGAGTCCCGGCTCGGCGTGCGGACCGTCGTCTGCTCCTCCATGGAGGCCGCCGAGACGGTCAAGCTCCTCAACAACTGGTGGATCGACCACAACATCGCCCTGGCCAACGAGCTGGCCCGCTTCTGCACGTCGATCGGGGTGGACGCGATGGAGGTCATCGCCGCCACCAACGAGGTGCCCAAGGGCGGAGGGACCATCAACGTCCTCTCCCCGGGGGTCGGGGTCGGAGGCTCCTGCCTGACCAAGGACCCCTGGATGCTGTGGCGCTCCGCCCGGGACAGGGGCGTGCACCTGGGAACCGTCGTCTCGGCCCGCGGCGCCAACGACGCGATGCCCGGCTACGTCGCGGGGCTCGTCACCGAGGGGCTGGACGCGCTGGGAACCCCCGCCGAGCGGGCCCGCGTGGCCGTGATCGGGCTGTCCTTCAAGAACAACACCGGCGACCTGAGGTCCACGCCGACCCTGCCCGTGGTCGCCGCGCTGCGCGACGCCGGGGCCGACGTGGCGGTGTTCGACCCGCTCGCCGACCCGGACGAGGTCCGCAAGACGTTCGGCCTGGAGCCCTCCCCCTCGGCGGAGGCGGCCGCGACCGGGGCCCACTGCCTCGCCGTGCTCGCCTGGCACGACGAGTTCGCCGCACTGGACATGGCGGCCCTGCGCCGCCTCACGGCGCGGGAGTGCCTCCTCCTGGACGGCAGGGCCCACTTCGACGACCAGACCGTCGAGTCCCTGACGGGGCTCGGTTTCACCTACCGAGGGATCGGACGGTAGACACGTGGCACGCGCCGTAGTGACCGGAGGGAACGGCTTCGTCGGAAGCCACCTCGTCGACCGGCTCCTCGCCAGGGGCGACGAGGTCGTGGTCTTCGACACGAGGGGGGCCCGGCCCGCGCCCGCCCCCTCATGGAAGGAGGTCGAGTACGTCCGGGGCAGCGTCAGCTCCTCCGAGCAGCTCGCCAAGGCGATCCGCGGGGGCGTGGACGTGGTCTACCACCTCGCCGCCGTGGTGGGGGTGGACCGGTACCTGGAGTCCCCCATGGAGGTCATCGACGTCAACTTCACGGGGACGCGCAACGTCCTGGACCTGGCCGAGCGCGCCGGGGCCAAGGTGGTCTTCGCCAGCACCAGCGAGGTGTTCGGCAAGAACCCCGACGTCCCCTGGAAGGAGGACGCCGACCGGGTCCTCGGCACGACCTCGGCGAGCAGGTGGAGCTACTCCTCCAGCAAGGCCCTGGCCGAGCACCTGACGTTCGGCTACATGGGCCGGGGGCTCAACGCCTCCATCGTCCGCTACTTCAACCTCTACGGGCCGCGCCAGCGCCCCGCCTTCCTCGTCAGCCGCAGCCTCCACCGCGCCCTGCGCGGCGAGCCCCCCGTCGTCTACGACGAGGGCGGCCAGACCCGCAGCTTCACCTACATCGACGACGCCGTCGAGGCGACGGTCCAGATCGGCACCCGTCCGGAGGCGGACGGCGAGTGCTTCAACGTCGGCAGCTCGGACGAGGTCACCATCCGCGAGGCCGTGGACCTGATCGTGGAGCTGACCGGCGGCAAGGTCGTCCCGACCTCGATCGACACGCGCGACAGGTTCGGGCACTCCTACCAGGACCTGGACCGGCGCATCCCCGACGCGGGGAAGATCCGCTCGCTCCTGGGCTGGAAGAGCACCACCTCGCTGCGGGAGGGGGTCGCCCGGACCATCGAGTGGGCCGAGGAGAACCCCTGGTGGCTCGAACAGCCGGAGAACACCACCGGCTGACCCCGCCGCGGCCGGTGCGCCACCGCCCCGTCCGCGCCCGGGCCGCCGAGTCCGGCGCGCCCGTCCGACGACGTCCGTGAGAAGCCGAGGAGTTGAGGTTGGTCCCCACCACCACGTGCCGTGTCTGCGAAGGAACGGTCACCCAGTTCATGGACTTCGGCCGCCAGCCGCTGTCCGACGCCTTCCGGGCGCCCGACGACACGAGCGAGGAGTTCTTCTACCGCCTCGCGGTCGGGCTCTGCCCGGACTGCCAGATGGTGCAGTTGATGGAGGAGGTGCCCCGGGAACGCATGTTCCACGAGGGGTACCCGTACTACTCCTCGGGCTCCACCGTGATGCGCTCCCACTTCGAGGCGACCGCCGAGAAGCTCCTCGCGGAGCACCTGACCGGCTCCGACCCCTTCGTGGTCGAGCTGGGGTGCAACGACGGCGTCATGCTGGAGACGGTGGCCCGCGCGGGCGTGCGCCACCTCGGGATGGAGCCCTCCGGAGCCGTGGCCGAGGTCGCCCGCGGCAAGGGCGTGCGCGTGCGCAACGCCTTCTTCGAGAAGGCGACGGCCCTGGAGATCCTGGCCGAGGACGGGCCCGCCGACGTCGTCTACGCGGCCAACACCTTCTGCCACATCCCCTACGTGGACTCGGTACTGGAGGGGATCGGGGAGCTGCTGTCCCCCGGGGGCGTGTTCGTCTTCGAGGACCCCTACTTCGGTGACGTGAGCGAGAAGGCGTCCTTCGACCAGTTCTACGACGAGCACTTCTTCCTGTTCACCGCCTCCTCCGTGCGCAACATGGCGCGCAGGTTCGGCCTGGAGCTGGTCGACGTCGAGCGTCTGCCCACGCACGGGGGCGAGCTGCGCTACACCCTGGCACGCGAGGGCTCCCGGGCCGCCTCCCCCGCCGTGGAGGCGATCCTGGAGGAGGAGAGGAAGCGGGAGCTGACCTCCCCGGAGTCGCTGGCCTCCTTCGCGGACCGGGTGCGGGGCAACTGCGACCGGCTCGTGGAGGAACTGCGCTCGCTGCGCGACCAGGGCCTGCGCGTGGTGGGCTACGGCGCCACCGCCAAGAGCGCGACCGTGCTCAACTTCTGCGGGATCGGCCCCGACCTGCTGGAGTTCGTCTGCGACACCACGCCGGCCAAGCAGGGGCGCCTGACGCCGGGCTCCCACGTGCCGGTGCGCGACCACGGCGCGTTCACGGCCTCCTACCCCGACCGCGCCCTCCTGCTGGCCTGGAACCACGCCGAGGAGATCATGGCCAAGGAGGAGGGGTTCCGCGAGGCCGGGGGACGCTGGATCCACTACGTCCCGGACGTCACCACCGTGTGAGGTCCACCCGCCCGCCCTCCCCCGCGGCCCGCGCCAGCCGGCGCGCGACCTCGGCGGGGGAGGGCATGGCGTCCACCTCCCCGCGCAGGCGTCGCGCCGCCTCGGCGTGGGAGGGGTCCTCCAGCAGCCTCCGGGTGCTCTCCCGGACGGCCTCGGGGGTGACCCGGGCGGGGTCCACGACCACCCCCGAGCCCTGCGCGGCCACCAGTGAGGCCAGCAGGGGCTCGTCGTACATGTGGTGCGGCACGGCCGACTGCGGGACCCCGTGCACCAGGCCGGACATCACGGTGCCCGCCCCGCCGTGGGTGATCATGGCTGCGCAGGTGGGGGTCAGGGCGTGCAGGGGGACGTACTCGACCAGGCGGGCGTTGTCGGGGACGGCGCCCAGCTTCTCCTGCTCGCGGGCGGGCAGGGTGGCCACGACCTCCACGTCCAGGTCGGCCAGGCCCTCCAGGAGGGTCGCGACGTCGACCGTGTAGCCGCCCAGGCGCTGGGTGGCCGTCGTCCCGAGGCTGAGGCAGACGCGGGGGCGGGTGGGGGGTGTGCGCAGCCAGTCGGGGACGACGGCGCGTCCGTTGTAGGGCACGTAGCGGATGGGCAGGCGGCGGGCTCCGGTGGGGGCGGGCACGCCCAGGGAGGCGGGCAGGTAGTCCAGGGTGGCCTGGCCGCGGACGAGGGTTTCGGAGAAGTCGACGCCGTGGCGGGCGGCGCGGTCGCCCAGCCATGCGGCGAGGGGGTCGTCGCGTTCCTGTGGGGGCTGTCGTTCCATGTGGCGCAGGTACTGTTCGCGCATCGCGGCGAACAGGTCCAGGCTCCACAGGAAGCGCACGTGCGCCGCACCGCACGCCTCCGCGGCGATCGCCGCGGAGAAGGTGATGGGCTCCCACACGACCAGGTCGGGGCGCCACTCGCGGCAGAAGGCGACCAGGTCCTCCAGCATCGGGTCGTTGACGATCTTCCACCACAGCGGCACCAGCACGTCGCGGTAGGCGGCCCGCAGCTCCTCCCCGGAGGGGACCTCCGGAGCCGCCACGCGCATCATGTCGAAGTCGGGGCGCATGTCCCGCGCCATGCGCCCGACCCAGGCGATCACCTGGGGGAGCACGTGGTCCGACCCCGCGGCGACGAACGGCAGCCCGGTCGCGGCCACCGTCGGCGCGAGTTCGGGCTGGCTGGCGACGCGCACCTCGTGCCCGGCTGCGCGCAGCGCCCATGCCAGGGGGGTCATCCCGATGAAGTGGGTCTTCTCGGAGAACGTTGCGAACAAGATACGCACCGGAGATCCTCACGATCTGTCAGAAATGCTAGGGCGAGGGTTTCGAAGGAATTAGTAAAACCTTTTCTCACATGACCTTCCTCCTTGCGTCCGGGCTCCGTCGCCGAGAGTGAGCACCGGTCGGGCCGCGTGTCGTCGAGTCGGGGCCCGCGGTTTGGCGTCCCACCTGCGCGACTTACCGTGTGCGCCGCCTAGCACAAAGTGCTTAATAATCAGGGGGTTGCCTGTACGCTCAGCTATCTCATACGCTGCTTTACGAACGGCGTTGACCGATACCGGCCATGTTGACGGACTGGTTATCGCCGGTTATCCACGACCGGTTTCGCTGCGGCATCGGCCAGGGAGGGTCTTCAGGCTCCAGTTGATTTCTTGACCTCTTTAAACCAGTTTGAAGACTGTGTCCGTTCTGTGCTCACCGCATATCTGCGCTGAGGGGTTGAGGATCGACTTCCGTCGACCGTTCCCCTTTTCACGTGTGCTCCCATGAACCCGGCGTCGACGTGTGCCCGGACCCTTGTCCGCACAACCCGCGAACATGCGCAGTGAGCCCTCTTACCGATATCAGACCACCTTGTCTTACAAGACGACTGATCCTGGCCCGAGCGCTGAGTTCTCTTGCCCTCTCAGGAAGGTCGATAAGGGGACCCACATGGAAGCAGTGATGAATCCGGACAGCCACGCCAGCCCCCAGGCGAAGGTCCCCGAAGCCAGACGGAGCCGGTCCGCCGCGGACTCGGGCGGCCGACGGGGCGCCTCGGGCAACCCCACCCGCAGAACGAGCCTCCACCTGCCCGACGGCATGGCCATGGTCGACTGGGAGCGCTGGGGACAGCACATCTTCGTCATCTCCGACGCGTCCGCCTGGTGGCTCGGGGACTGGCTCATCTACGGCCAGGAGAACTACCCCCAGCGGTACAAGCGCGCGATCGAGAAGACCTCCCTCGACTACCAGACCCTGCGCAACTACGCCTGGGTCGCCAGGAAGTTCGTCCCCGCCCGGCGCCGCGAGAAGCTGAGCTTCCAGCACCACGCCGAGGTGTGCGGCCTCCCGGAGGAGGAGCAGGAACGCTGGTTGGCCGAGGCCGAGGCGGGCCGCTGGTCCCGTAACGAGCTCCGCCGCCGCATCCGCCTCAAGGCCCGGGGAGTGGACCCCGCACGGGAGACCATATACGTTCAGGTCGCCATTAACCCGGAGCGGAAGAGGCAATGGCAGGAAGCCGCCGAGAGTTCTGGTATGAGTTTCCCGGAGTGGGCTTCCAAGGCCTTGGACATGGCTGCCAAGAAAATGATTGAGGTCGGCTGAGCCGAGACCCCGGGTCCGTTACGGCCCCGCCGTTTATTTTGACTCCCCCCGTGGGAAAACCCCCGTCGGCGATTCTTCTGGTGTGCCGGAAACCGGTACGGAGCCGGGTGGTCGCCGCGCGGGGGCCACCCTTGCTGACACGATCCAGGCGCCCGGTTCTCCCGGCCGCGGGCGACCTGAAAACGGAGGAACACATGACGACCTATGTCTGGGGCTACCTGGAGGAGTACGAGAAGGAAAGGGAGGACATCCTCGACGCCGTGGACAAGGTGTTCAAGTCGGGGAAGCTGATCTGGGGCCCCTCCCTGGTGGCCTTCGAGGAGGAGTTCGCCCAGTACCACGGCGTGGCGCACTGCGCAGGCGTCGACAACGGCACCAACGCCATCGTGCTCGCCCTGCGCGCCCTGGGCGTCGGTGAGGGCGACGAGGTCATCACCGTGTCGAACACGGCCGCGCCCACGGTCCTGGCCATCGACCTGGTGGGGGCGCGCCCGGTCTTCGTCGACATCGACCCGGACACCTACCTCATGCGTGTGGACCAGGTCGCCGCGGCGATCACCGAGCGCACGCGCTGCATCCTGCCGGTCCACCTGTACGGGCAGTGCGTGGACATGGCCCCGCTGGAGGCGCTGGCCGCCGAGCACGGCCTGGTCGTCCTGGAGGACTGCGCCCAGGCGCACGGAGCCACCCACCACGGGCGCGTGGCGGGCTCCATGGGCCACGCCGCCGCCTTCTCCTTCTACCCGACGAAGATCCTCGGCGCCTACGGCCACGCGGGCGCGACGATCACCAACGACCCGGAGGTCGACGCCGCCCTCCGGCGCCTGCGCTACTACGGCATGGACCAGGAGCGCTACTACGTCGTCACGCCGAACGGGCAGAACAGCAGGCTCGACGAGGTCCACGCGGAGATCCTGCGCCGCAAGCTCGGCCGCCTGGACGAGTACATCGAGGGCCGCAGGGCGGTGGCCCGCGCCTACGACGAGGCGCTCGCCGACACGGACCTGGTCCTGCCCGCGACGGCGCCCGGGAACGAGCACGCCTACTACCTCTACGTGGTCCGCCACCCCGAGCGGGACCGGATCATCGAGGAGATGAAGGCCCACGACGTCGCGCTCAACGTCAGCTACCCGTGGCCCGTCCACACGATGTCCGGCTTCGCCCACCTGGGCTACGAGACCGGGAGTCTGCCGGTGACCGAGAAGCTGGCCCACGAGATCTTCTCGCTGCCGATGTACCCCTCGCTGCCCCGGCAGGAGCAGGACCGGATCATCGAGGCCCTGACCAAGACCCTGGCCAGGCTGTGACCGGTTCCGGGGACGGAGCCCGGTTCGCGCTCTCGGCGTCGGACCGGGCGGTACCGCTGGTGTCCGACGCCGAGTTCGCCCGGTGGTGGGAGAGCAGGCCCCGGCACGAACTGCTCTCCGTCGAGCGGGTCGGCTTCGACCACACGCGCAGCTGGTCCTTCTCCGCCGGGACCGGGGACCTCGTCCACGAGAGCGGCGGCTTCTTCTCCGTCCGGGGGCTGCGCGTGGCCTCCGGCGGTGCGGTGGTGCACCAGCCGGTCATCGACCAGCCGGAGATCGGCATCCTGGGCATCCTGGTCAAGGAGTTCGACGGGGTGCCCCACTTCCTGATGCAGGCCAAGTTCGAGCCCGGCAACGTCAACCTCCGCCAGATCTCGCCCACCGTGCAGGCCACGCGCAGCAACTACACGGGGGTCCACGGAGGCCGGGCCACCCCCTACGTGGAGTACTTCCGCGCTCCGCGCCGCGGCCGGGTCCTGGTGGACGTGCTCCAGTCCGAGCAGGGCGAGTGGTTCTGGCGCAAGCACAACCGCAACATCGTCGTCGAGGTGGG
Source organism: Nocardiopsis sp. LDBS0036 (assembly GCF_041228755.1). Lineage (NCBI taxonomy): Bacteria > Bacillati > Actinomycetota > Actinomycetes > Streptosporangiales > Nocardiopsidaceae > Nocardiopsis > Nocardiopsis sp. LDBS0036. The sequence goes on along the minus strand of NZ_CP141103.1, from coordinate 4,071,139 downwards.
CCCCGACGAGGACGTCCCCGAGCACGAGGACTACCGGTGGTTCACGCTCCGGCAGATCCACGGGATGCTGCGCCGGGACAACCTCGTCAACATGGACGCCCGCACGGTGCTGTCCTGTCTGCCGGTGACCCGGGGGGAGGGGCCGGAGCCCGCGGACCCCTTCGAGCGGGCGCTCGCGCGCTCCTACGGGGACGGCTCGCTGCATCCGATGACCGGTGTGGTCAGCTGGTTCACCGAGGCCAAGACGGTCGTGGACTGGCGCTCCGAGCTGCTGCCGCTGCCCCGGGCCGAGGGGTGGCGCAGGACCGGGGACGAGATCTCCGGCGGCCCCGGGTTCCGGATCATCATGGTCTCGGTCTCGGCGCGCATCCGCGAGGTCGCGTCCTGGACGCAGCCGCTGCTCGCCCCCGAGAGGCACGGGTTCGCCGCCTTCCTGGTGCGCGAGATCGGCGGCGTGCTCCACGTCCTGGTCCGGGCACGCGCCGAACCGGGGACCCTCGACCGCGTCGAGATCACCCCGACGGTGCAGTACTCGGCCTCGGCGGAGGCGCTGGGCCGCCCGGAGCCCTTCGCCGCCCAGGCGGAGTCGCCGCCGGACCACCGCGTGCGCTACGACGCCCTGCTCTCGGAGGAGGGCGGGCGCTTCCACCACGCCCAGACCAGGTACCGGATCGTCGAAGCCGATCCGGACCTGCCCGCGGAGGTCCCCCCGGACTTCCTCTGGGTCACCGTCGCCCAGCTCATGGAGCTGGTCCGGCACGGCCACTACCTCAACATCGAGGCGAGGACCCTCCTCGTCTGCCTGCACACCCTGGGCTGAGGGCGGGGCGCGCCCCGCCCGGCCCGACCGGGAGGAAGTACCGCACATGCGCGTGCTCGTCGTCAGCCAGGCGGAGAAGACCCATCTGCTGGGCCTCATCCCGCAGGCGTGGGCTCTGCGCGCCGCCGGGCACGAGGTGCGGGTGGCCAGCCAGCCCGCGCTGGTCCCCGTCGCGGCGCGCACCGGGCTGCCCGCCGTCCAGGTGGGCCGGGACCACCTCTTCCACCAGCTGCTGACCACGTTGAAGGGCCTGGGCTTCGGCGACAGCCGGGGCTTCGACATGACCAGGAGCGATCCGGAGGCGCTGGGCTGGGACTACCTGCTCGACGGCTACCGCGAGTTCGTCCGGCTGTGGTGGCATCCGGTCAACACGCCCATGCTGGACGACCTCACCGACCTGTGCCGCTCGTGGCGCCCCGACCTGGTCCTGTGGGAGCCGACCACCTTCGCCGCGCCGGTGGCGGCACGGGCCTCGGGCGCGGCGCACGTCCGGGTCCTGTGGGGGCTGGACGTGTTCTCCCGCACCCGCCGCCGGTTCCTGGAGCGCGCCGCCGCGCTGCCCGCCGCCGACCGCGAGGACCCCCTCGCCGACTGGCTGGAGCGCAGCGCCCGGCGCGTGGGCGCCGACTTCTCCGAGGACCTGGTCCGGGGCCAGGCCACCCTGGACCCCTATCCGCCGGGTGTGCGCCTGGACCCCGAGGAGGGCGTGCGCCACATCCCCCTGCGCTACGTGCCCTACAACGGGACCGCGGTGGTGCCCGACTGGCTGCGCTCCCCGGGCGGGCGCAGGCGGGTCTGCCTGACCCTCGGCTCGGCCGTGCCGGAGAAGTTCGACGACCGCTACCGGCTGCCCCTCGCGGAGCTGCTGGAGTCGGTCGCCGGACTGGACGTGGAGGTCGTCGCCACCCTGTCCGCCGAGCAGAGCGCGCGGGCCGGAACCCTGCCGGACAACGTCCGGGTGGTGGAGCACGTGCCGTTGCACGCGCTCATGCCCCACTGCGACGCGGTGGTCCACCACGGGGGAGCCGGGACCTTCTGCACCGCGGTGTTCCACGGTGTCCCGCAGCTCGTCCTCCCCGAGTTCTCCATGGCCCAGTACGTCTTCGACGAACCGCTGCTCGCCGAGCGGATCACCGGGTTGGGGGCGGGCCTCGCGCTGGCGGGGGCCGGGATGACCGGCGGGGAGGTCGCCCTCCAGGTCGGACGCCTGCTCGACGAGCCCCGCTTCGCCGAGGGCGCGCGCGTGCTCCGCGACAGGGCGCACGGGATGACCAGCCCGGCCGGACTCGTCCCGGTGCTGGAGGAGCTGGCCGCCGAGGGCCGAAGCGCCTGAGAACGGGAACGCCGTGTCCGCTACGGCGGCGGACACGGCGTTCCCGCCGGGGTCACGCCCTGTCGGGCGCCCCCTTCTGCTCACGGATCCTCTCCGCCACGAACCCGGCCAGGTCCTCGAAGCTGCTGCCGGTGAACTCCGACATGTCCTCCAGGAGGGACACGTTGTAGACGTCCTCCAGGGCCAGCACGAGCTGCACGATCGAGAACGAGTCCAGGTCGCTCGTCTGCGAGGGCTCGGGGAGGTCGAACTGGGGCTCGTTCGACGTGAACATCAGGACGGTCATCGCCTGGACCTTGATCTGGGACAGGATCTCGCTCTGGTCTACTGCGGCCATCGTTGCCGAACCTCTTCTCTGGTGTGGTGGGGTGGCGTCCTCAGCCCGCGTCGGGCCCCTGGGAGAGGCGCTGGACGAACTTGGCGCCGTAGCGTTCCCAGCGCTCGCGCTGGATGACGAAGTGGGAGGCGGACTCCAGGCCCGGGGGCCGCCGCGGGGGCTCCGACTCGGTCACCATGGTCGGATGGTCGCGCAGGCCGTTCGCCCGCTCGCCGACGGACCAGAAGCGGACCTCGTCCACCGGCCACGCGCGGAAGGCGCGGTCCACGGTCAGCACCGTGGCCTCCAACGCGATGCCGACGGCGTTGGCCCCCTCGTCCACGACCACGTCCACCTGGACCCACCGCTCCTCCCGGTCCAGGCGCGAGAGCGAACAGAACCCCAGGACGGCGCCGGTGGAGGGGGCGACGGCGAGGAACTGCTCCGCCGCGTCCTCGGCGTCGCGGGGGAGCGGCCTGACGAGGTCGTCCATTCCCGGGAATTCGGGGACGCCCCTCTCCGCCAATGCGCTGACGGCGGCGGCCGCGCCCAGGTTCTCAACCGGTCGGAGCCTGACTCTGCGTGTTTCCACGGTATTTTCTGGCACGCTCTCCTGCCTCAACTTTTTGTCGGTTCGCAGCCGTTCCGTTCCTGCCGTGCGCCGGAAGGGGGAGGATTCCCGAAAACGGGGACGGAGGGAATGGGGGCGTATCGGGGGTTCCCGCCGCCTGTCCCGCCAGCGGGACAGGCGGGGCGGCTCCGGTTACCTTAGCCGCCTGGAGGGCTCCGTTCTGGCAGGTACGGGCGGTTCCGCCCCCGCGGCCGGGCCGCACCGCCCCGGCTCCCGCCGCATCCCGCCAGGTGCGCCCGCCATTCCCCGCCGCGGGGCCGCCGTCAATTTTCCCGGACTCGGGGAAAGGGGATCTCGGATATGGGAAGGAAGCGGCGGGGCGGGCGCTGTTATCGTGAGACGACCCTGGCACAAAGCCGGGTCGGATCGCGGTGCGGGCCCGGGACGAATGCCTCGGGCAGCCCGGGATTCCTTTCTCCTGAAAGGTGAAGAAATGGCCGTGAGCGACGTTCTCGACCTGCAGTCCCTGGAGGCGGAGACCCTCGTTGAGGAGGGCGCCTTCCTCAACAGCGGTGCCAGCCTCGTGAGCTGCAGCTGACGCCTCCCCACCGGGCGGTGACGGACCGGTCCGCCTGATCCGCCGCCGCCCCCGGAGAAGGGGTGCCGCGTCCGGCCACGCCGGGCGCGGCACCCCGCCGGGGCCCGCCTACCTGGTGACCGCGGCGCGGAAGCGCCAGACGCCCAGCGCCAGGAGGACGGCGGCGTACCCGAGGAGCACTCCCACGTGCGGGAGCACGTCCACGAGTGAGGCCTGGTCGCGGACCAGCGCGCTGAACGCGTCGTAGCCCCAGGCGTGCGGGGTCAGGAACGCGATGGTGGTCATGGTGTCGCCGAAGGACTCCAGCGGGAGCATGGTGCCGCCGAGCGCGCCCGCCCCGAGGCTGATGCCCACCGCCGCCGCCAACGCGCCGCCCTCGGTCCTCGCCAGACTGCCGAGCAGTAGCGAAGCACCGCTGCTGACCAGGCAGAACGCGGTCACCACCAGCGAGGTGGCGAACAGGTTCCCCCACGCGACTCCGAACAGCAGGGCCGACCCGAAGAGGATCAGCAGGGCCTGTGTCAGGGCGATGAGGAACCTGCCCAGCGCCTCGCCGAGGACGATGGACCCCGCCGAGGTGGGGGAGGCGTACAGGCGCCGCAGGACCCCCGAACGCCTGGCCTGGACGATGCCCAGCGACGTCGTCAGCGCCGTGATGAAGGTGTAGAGCAGCAGCAGCGGGGGGGCCGCCAGGCTGTGCGAGGAGACGCCCTCGGGGAACGTGGCCTCACCCGCGGTGACCACCTCCACCCGGACGCCGGACACCTCGGTCTCCTCCGCGTCCGCCAGGCGCTCCTCGAACCCGTCGTCGCGGACGCTCTCCGTGACCCGGGCGGTGCTCAGCAGCGCCGACTCCTGCGCCACCACGGAGCGGACCCAGGTCCCCACGTCCGCGGCGGCCCAGTCGTTGCCGCGTGTGACGAGCTCCAGCTCGACCTGCCCGCCGTCGCGCACCAGGTCCCCGTAGTCGTCCGGGACCACCAGGCCCGCCTGGACGTCCCCGGCCTCCACCAGGTCGCGCATCTCCGTCTCGTCCAGACGCAGGACGTCGATGCGCTCGTCCTCCTCCAGAGCGCCCACGAGGCGCTCGGCGAGCCCTCCGCCGGAAGGCGCGACGACGCCCAGGACCGGTTTCCCCTCCCCGTACATCAGCCCCATCATGAAGACCATCAGGAAGGGGAGCAGCAGGACGAAGAAGATGTTCGTCCGGTCGCGGAAGACGCGGCGTACGTTGAGGACGCCGATGGTCAGCGATTTCATGAGTTCACCATCCGTCCCATACGGAACAGCGCGACGGTCGAGCCGGCGAGGCCGAGCGCGAGCAGGACCGCGCACGGCAGGAGGACCGAGCCGACGCCTCCCGCCGAGAGCTCGCCCAGGCCGAGCAGGAACCACCGGTGGGGGGTCAGGTAGCTGACGACCGCCAGCGCGTTGAGCTGCGAGATCGGGAACAGCGCTCCACCGAACGCTCCGAGCAGCATCGCCAGGACCGAGAGCCAGTTGGCGGCCTGTTCCGAGCTGCGCGCGAAGCTCGCCACGGCGGCGGTGAGCCCGATGACGGCCAGCACGCCCGTGGTGATCAGCGCCGCCGCGCCCAGCGGGTCGCCCCAGTCGGCGCCGAAGAACAGGGTCGTCGCGACGGCCAGGACCGCCATGTTCGCCAGGCCGATGAGCAGTCCGCTGGAGAGCTTCGCGACCAGGATCGCCCCCCGCGGGATCGGGCTGGCCAGGAGGCGCGCCAGGGTCCCGCCCGCCTTCTCGTCGAAGATGCTGGTGACGCTGAACATCGCCGCGAAGAAGACGAAGAAGAACGCCATGGAGGCCGAGTAGTAGGTGGCGGTGCCCAGCTCCCGCCACTCCAGGTCCGCGTCCTCGACCACCGTCAGCGGCGGCGCCGCCGTCTCCGCCTCCTCCAGGAGCCGGGCCGCGGCGGCCGGGTCGGGTTCGGAGTCGAAGCCGGTGGCGATCGCGAGTCGGATGCGGTGGTGCTCGGTGGCGTAGGCGCGGCCGATCTCCCGGGCGATGTGGGTGGCCACGGGGGAGTCGGCGTCGCCGACGACGGTGAGGACCGCGTCCTCGCCCGCCTCCAGCGACTCGGTGAAGTCCTCGGGGATGAGGAAGGCCGCGTCGGCGGCCCCCGCCTCGACCGCCTCGCGCGCCTCGCGCTCGGAACCGGCCTCGGACAGCTCCAGCACCCCGTCGTCCTCCAGGGGGCGCAGCGCCTCGTCGACGAAGCCCTCGCCGAGCGATCCGGAGTCGCCGTCGACGACCACGTACTCCGAGCTCGTCCCCTGGGACGTCCCGTCGCCGAGCAGCATGTTGAAGAAGAAGGCCACCCCGAGCGGCAGGAGCAGCCCGAAGACCAGCAGGCTGCCGTCCCGCAGCCGCTGGCGCACGTCCTTGGCGACGATGGCCGCGGTCATGGAGAGGGCGTTGGTTCCGTTCGCCATGGCTACTCCCGGAGTCCCTTCCCGGTCAGGCGCAGGAAGACGGCTTCCAGATCCGGCTCCTGGACCTCGACCGACCTGATGCCGGCGCCCTCCTGCGTCAGGGTGTCGAGGATGCGGGGCAGGACGTCCCGGGCGTCGGGCGTCAGGAGCCTGATCCGGTTCCCCTCGCAGGTCGCCTCGTCCACGCGGTCCAGCGCGCGCAGGGCGCCGAGCAGCCTCTCGCCGGGGGAGTCCAGGGTGACCAGGACCGTGTCGTCCTCGCCCACCTGGGCGACCAGTTCGCGTTGCGTGCCCTCGGCGCGGATGCGGCCGCCCTCGATGATGCCGACGCGGTCGCAGAGGCGTTCTGCCTCCTCCATGTAGTGCGTCGTGTAGAGCACGGAGACGCCGCCCCGCGTCAGGGCGTCCACGCTCTCCAGGATGGAGTTGCGGCTCTGGGGGTCCACGCCGACCGTCGGTTCGTCGAGGATGAGGAGTCTCGGGTTGTTGAGTAGTCCGAGGCCGATATTGAGCCTTCGGGCCATTCCTCCGGAGAATTTGGATACGGCCTCACCGGCGCGCTCGGAGAGGCCGACTGTTTCCAGGACCTCCTCCGTCCGGCTGCGCGCCTGTGAGGAGGAGAGCCCGTACATGCGCGCGAAGAAACGCAGATTGTCGCGTGCGCTGAGGTCGTGGTAGAGGGCGAGTTCCTGGGGGACGAACCCGATGAGGGACTTGCTTTTCCTGTTCGTGACGCTGTGCTCGACGCCGTCCACGAGGATCGTTCCGGCGTCCCGGCTCAGGATGCCGGTGATCATGCCGATCGTGGTGGACTTGCCCGCTCCGTTGGGTCCCAGCAGGCCGTAGGTCTCCCCCTCGTCGATAAAGAAGCTGACGTCGTCGACCGCCAGGTTCTTCCCATATCTCTTGCTCACTCCTTGGACTTCCAGGATGGGCACGGGCCCTCCTCGCTCCTCTGTGCCTTCGCGGTCCGCCGGGCGGTCGGCTGTTTCGCGCGTTCCTCCCCGACGCGGCCGCGCCCTTTCCGCGCCGCCTTTTCTCCGTGGCGTTCCGCGGTCCGGGCCAGTGAACCACAGAAAGTGTCCGTTTATGTTCCGGTTGTTTTCGATGTGGCGTTTCGGCCTGGTTTCATTTGCTTCGGAATGCGGGCCGGCGCGCGGTGAGGGTGTGGGCGAGGTCGGCGGGGGTGGGCATGGCGTCCATGCGTGCGCGCAGGGCGCGGGCGGCGCTTGTGTGGCGGGGGTCTTCGAGGAGGGCGCGTACGCCGGCGGTGACGGTGGCGGCGTCCATGCGGTCGGGGTCCACGACCAGCGCCGCGCCCTCGGCCGCGACCGACGAGGCCAGCAGGGGTTCGTCGAAGGTGGGCCGGGGCGAGACGAGCTGCGGGACCCCGTGGACCAGACCGGTCAGGACGGTGCCCGTCCCGCCGTGGGTGATCATGGCGGCGCAGGTGGGGGCCAGGGCGTGCAGGGGCACGTACTCGACCAGGCGGGCGTTGCCGGGGACGGCGCCGAGCTTGGCCTGCTCACTGGCGGGCAGGGTGGCCACCACCTCCACGTCCAGCTCGGCCAGACCCTCCAGAACCGTGGCCACGTCCACCCCGAACCTGCCCAGCCACGCCGCCGTGCTGGTGCCCAGACACAGGGCCACCCGGGGGCGGGTGGGGGGTGTGCGCAGCCATTCGGGGACGACGGCGCGTCCGTTGTAGGGCACGTAGCGCACCGGCAGGTACTCCAGGTGCGCGGGCGTGTCCACCCGCAGGGACGCGGGGACCTGCTCGACGGTGGCCTGGCCGTGGACCAGGGTCTCGGAGAAGTCCACGCCGTACCGGGCCGCCCTGGTCCCCAGCCACGCGGCCAGGGGGTCCTCGCGCCGTGAGGCGGGCTGTTCGCCCATCCGCGCCAGGAAGCGCGCGCGTACGGCGCCGAACACGTCCGCGCCCCAGGGATAGCGCACGTGCGCGGCCCCGCAGGCCTCGGCGGCGATCGCCCCGGAGAAGGTGATGGGCTCCCACACGACCAGGTCGGGGCGCCACTCGCGGCAGAGGGCGACCAGGTCGTCGACCATGGGGTCGTTGACCATCCGCCACCACCAGGTGACGACCTGCCGGTACTCCTCCAGGGTCTCCTCCCAGGAGCCCTCCGGCCCGCCCCGGCCGTACACGGAGAAGAGGGGGACGCCTCCCCGCATCCCGTCGAAGGAGGACCGGGCGGTGAGATGGCGCCAGAACCCGTGGTCGCGCCCCACCGCGACGAACGGCACTCCCGTCTCCCGCACCACGGGCTCCAGCGCGGGCTGGCTGGCCACCCGCACCTCGTGCCCGGCGGCGCGCAGCGCCCACGCCAGGGGCACCAGGCTCAGGAAGTTCGTCTTCTCGGCGAGGGACGCCACGACGACGCGCACGGTCGCTCTCCTGGGGGTCGTTGGTCGGTGGGGGCACCGAGGTGTGGAGGGCGCGGAGCGGGGGCCGCTCCGGCGGAAGCGCCATGTCTACCAGCTCCGGGCGAGGGGGCGGAGGCGGCGCGTGCGCGGTCCGGCGCCGACCGGGGTTGGACGGGCCGACGCGTCCTCCCCTAGTCTTCCGACGCGTTTCGAGGAGGGGACGGGACATGCGTGTGCTCTTGGCCGCGGCCGCGGAGAAGCCGCACTTCCTCGGCATGGTCCCGTTGGCGTGGGCGCTGCGCGCCGCGGGCCACGAGGTGCGGGTGGCCAGCCAGCCCGCGCTGGAGCCCGTCGCGGCGGGGGCGGGCCTGCCCTTCACCGCCGTCGGCAGGGACCACGCCTTCTGGCGCACGATGAAGGCCTTCGACCTCCACGACACCCTCGACGACGTCCCGCTGTTCGGCCGCGTCACCGACCCCTACGAGCGGGTTCCCTGGGAGTACCTGCTGGAGGGCTACCGCCGTGTGGTGCCGTGGTGGTGGCGGATGGTCAACGACCCCATGGTCGACGACCTGGTCGCCTTCTGCCGCGAGTGGCGTCCCGAGCTGGTGGTCTGGGGTTCGGTGAGCTTCTCCGGGGCGATCGCCGCCGAGGCGTGCGGGGCCGCGCACGTGCGCTACCTGTGGGGGGCCGACATCTTCGCCCGCACCCGCGCGCGCTTCCTGGCGCGGATGGGCGAGCAGCCCGCCTCACAGCGGGAGGACCCCCTGGCCGCGTGGCTGGGGACCAGGGCGGCCCGGTACGGCGTGGACTTCTCCGAGACCCTGGTCCACGGCCAGGCCACCGTCGAGCAGGTCCCCGCGTCCCTGCGGGTGGACACGCCCGCGCACCTGGAGTACCTGCCGGTGCGCTACGTGCCCTACAACGGACGCGCCGTCGTCCCCCACTGGCTGCGCACACCCCCCACCCGCCCCCGGGTCTGCGTCACCCTGGGCACCACCCTCATGGGCCAGGACCGGGGCGGGGACGTGTTCCGGGACCTCCTGGAGGGTCTGGCCGAGCTGGACGTGGAGGTCGTGGCCACCCTGCCCGCCCGCGAACAGGCCAAGCTCGGCACCGTCCCCGGCAACGCCCGCCTGGTCGAGTACGTCCCCCTGCACGCCCTGGCCCCCACCTGCGCCGCCATGGTCGACCACGGGGGGTGGGGGACCGTGCTCACGGGACTGGACGCGGGCGTGCCGCAGGTCATCGTCCCCAGCTGGTTCGACGATCCGATGCTCGCCGACATGCTCGCCGCGCGGGACGCGGCCGTCTCCGTCCCCCACCGGACCATGACCGCCGGGGACGTCAGCACGGCGGTCTCCCGGCTTCTGGAGGACCCCGCCCTGGCCCGGGGCACCGCGCGCGTGCGCGAGGCGATGCGCGCGATGCCCTCTCCGGCCGACCTCGCCGACGCGCTCGTCCGCCGGGCGGGGGGCTGACACCCGGCGCGCACGCGCTCAGACCGGGGAGTGGGCGGCGGCCTCGCGGACGCGTTCGACCAGGCCGGCGAGGGCCAGGACCGGCGCCGTGTCCACGGCCGCCCGCCCCCGCACACCGTCCGCGAACGCCGTCAACAGGTTGCGGAACTGGTGGTCGGCCTCCAGGGACAGGTCCTCGGCCCCCTCGTCCGTGCGCAGTTCCAGGGTGGGGCGCAGCGTCTCGGGCGGTGTGAAGGCCCGGTCCAGCCGCAGGGTCCCCTTCTCCCCCCAGACGGTGTAGGTGTTGCGGTAGTGCATCCCGAAGCCGAACCCGAGCTGCACCGCCACCCCGCCCGGACCCGAGAGCAGCACCGAACCCCGCGTGTCCACCCCCGTGTCCGGCGCGTGGTCCAGGAAGGCGCCGCGCACGCGGAGGTCGTCACCCAACAGGAACTGGGCCAGGCCCAGCGGGTACACGCCCACGTCGAGCAGCGCGCCGCCGCCCAGCGCCGGGTCGTGCCTGATGTCCCCCGGAGCGCGCGCCGGCACGCCGAACTCGCACATCAGCGCGCGCGTGCGCCCCGCCGCGCCGTGTTGCAGCAGCCGCCTCAGCTCGTGGTGCTGGGAGTGGTGCCGGAAGGCGAAGTTCTCCATGACGGTCAGACCGCGCCGACCGGCCTCGGCGACCAGCTCGGCCGAGGTCCGCCCACCGACGGTCAGGGGCTTCTCGGACAGGACGTGGAGCCCGGCCTCCAGGGCCCGGCCCACCCATTCGTGCCGCAGCCCCACCGGGAGCGGCATGTACACGGCGTCCAGGTCCGGACGCGCGAGCAGGTCGGCGTAGCCGGTGACGGCCTCGCAGCCGAAGCGCTCGGCGAACCCGCGCGCCTTGGCGGGGTCGCGGCTGGCCACGGCGACGAGCTCCACCGAGGGCGTCACCGCCACGGCGGGCAGAACGCGCCTCCAGGCGATGTCGGCGCAGCCGACCAGTCCGAGCCGTACCGGCGCTCCCGTACCCCCGAGCGTCGAGGACACACGACCTCCCTCGTGTCGACCGCTGCCGAGACACCGGTGGCGGCGGCAGCCGGCCACGGACTCGGCGCGGCCATACTGCCAGAGCCGCGGCGGGCGGGGCGCCGCCGTCCGCGCCGGAGGGGGGACCCCCTCCTGGCGGGGGTGGTGCCGCGCGGCGCTTCCCCTATTCTTTCGGCGCTGTACCCGGGCCCGGAGGCCGGGAGGGTCCGGTGTCCGCGGAAGCGGTCGGAGGGGTCCGCTCCCGTCCGGGCCGCGAGCCCAGGAGGGAAGTACCACGTATGGCGACGAGTGACGAGGCGGCGGCGGTTCTCGATGCGGTCCGTGAGCACCACCGGTCCACCCGCACCGAACGCGAGTTCGTTCCGGGTGTGACGGAGATCTGGCCCTCCGGGGCGGTCCTGGACGAGGAGGACAGGGTGGCCCTGGTCGCGGCCGCCCTCGACATGCGCATCGCGGCGGGCCCCAGCGCACGCCGCTTCGAGTCCGCGTTCGCCCGCAGGCTCGGAAGGCGCAAGGCCCACCTCACGAACTCCGGCTCCTCGGCCAACCTGCTCGCGCTGTCCTCCCTGACCTCGCACCTGCTGGAGGACCAGCGGCTGCGCCCCGGCGACGAGGTCGTCACGGTCGCCGCCGGGTTCCCGACGACCGTCAACCCGATCCTCCAGAACGGGCTCGTGCCCGTGTTCGTGGACATCGAGCTGCGCACGTACAACACCACGGTCGAAAGGGTGGAACGGGCCATCGGCCCCCGTACCCGGGCGATCATGATCGCCCACGCGCTGGGCAACCCGTTCGAGGCGCGGGAGATGGCGCGCCTGGCCGAGGAGCGCGACCTGTTCCTGATCGAGGACAACTGCGACGCCGTGGGCTCCCTCTACGACGGGCAGGTGACGGGCTCCTTCGGCGACCTGTCGACGGTCAGCTTCTACCCGGCGCACCACCTCACCATGGGCGAGGGCGGCTGCGTGCTCACGTCCAACCTCATGCTGGCCCGTGTGGTGGAGTCCATGCGCGACTGGGGGCGGGACTGCTGGTGCGAGCCCGGTGAGAGCGACACCTGCCGCAAGCGCTTCAGCTACCAGCTCGGGACCCTGCCCCCCGGCTACGACCACAAGTACACGTTCTCCCACGTGGGCTACAACCTGAAGGGGACCGACCTCCAGGCGGCGCTCGGGCTGAGCCAGCTCGACAAGCTCGACTCCTTCGGCGAGGCCCGGCGCCGCAACTGGCGCCGGATGCGGGAGGGGCTGGACGGGCTTCCGGGCCTGATCCTGCCGGAGGCCACGCCCAACAGCGATCCGAGCTGGTTCGGCTTCGTGGTCACCGTGGACCCCGGGGCGCCGTTCGACCGGGCCGAGCTGGTCCACTTCCTGGAGTCCCGGCGGATCGGCACCCGCCTGCTCTTCGCGGGCAACCTGACCCGGCACCCCGCCTACCTGGACCGGCCGCACCGCGTGTCCGGAGAGCTGGAGAACAGCGACACCGCCACGGAGCGGACCTTCTGGACCGGGGTCTACCCCGGGCTCACGGACGAGATGATCGACTACGTGGTCTCCTCGGTCACCGAGTTCGTCAAGGAGCGGCACAAGGGCGTCTTCTGACGCGGTGCCGTGCACCCCGGCCGCCGTCTCGGCGGCCGGGGTTTCCTCATTTTTCGGGGTATTCGCATGACTTTTTGCTGTTATCCGGGGCTTTGGTCTCGGGTCGGCGCACCTCCTCCCCGGGGCGGAGACACGGGGCGGTGCGGCCCCGGACGCGGGTGACCGCGCCGCAGTCGTCGTGTCGGGTGGGTCAGGGAGAAACGCAGGTGGAAGCGGGTCCGTTTCCCGGAACGCGGGCATTCGCGCCCCTCCTTCGGGTGGGTGCCTCCTTTGCGCGACCCCCCACCCCGGGGGCGGGGGGTCGTCCCGCGGAAGGCCGTGAATTCGTCCTGAAGGAGGAAGGGAAAATGGTCCGCGTGAATGAAGACCGCTGCGCGGCCGGAGCCTAATGTGTATTTCACGTCAGGCGTTACCGACAAAACGGTCGCCCTGAGTCGAGAAAGGCATTCCCCATGGCCACTTCCGCCAGCAGCCGCCCCGAGATCAACCTCGACGTCGACGCCGAGACCTTCGAGACCCCGGGCTCGGGCCAGTCCGTCGAGAACAGCGGCGCCGAGGCCCCCGGCCCGATCACCTTCGGCACCACCTGCTGGGGCACCCCCTGCCCGAGCGCCAACACCATCTCCTGCTAGGGGGTGGACCCGCAGTCCCCACAGAGGCCGTGGGCGGCACTCGGCCGTCCGTAACGGTGGAACCCCGTCCCTGATCCACCGCGGCCCGGCACGACCACGCCCGGGGCGGCGGTCGCCCGGCGACCGCCGCCCCGCGGCGCATCCACAGGTGTTTTCCGTACCTTCCGCGAGCGCGGCGCCGCGGGCGCGGACCCGGCCGAGGAGGCAGTCCCCCATGCACGACGACACAGCGCAGGACCGCGAGGAGACGCCGCTGGACGCCGCGCCGCCGCTGGGCCTGCTGGAGTACCTCGACCTGACCGAGGGCCGACCCGTCCGGGACAAGCGCGACACCGCCTTCGCCTCGGCCCTGCTCGCAGAGCGGCTGGGCTACAGCCGCGTCTGGCTGCCCGAGCACCACGCCTCCGGCGTGCCCAGCACCAACCCGCTGCTGCTGGCCGCCGTCCTGGGCAGCCACACCCGGCGCGTGCGGGTGGGCACCGCCGTCACGCTGTCCAGGATCCGCGACCCCCACCTGACCGCCGAGGACGTCGCCGCCGCCGCGCACTTCTGTCCCGACCGCCTCGACGTCGGGTTCGGCCGGGGCGACGTGAGCGGGGGAGCGGCCGAGGACCTGGCCCACCTGCGCGAGCGCGGTGAGGACGTCGGCGCCGTCATCGACGCGACCGTCGCCCTCCTGCGCGGGGGCGCGGAGTGGATCGATCCGGTGGACACCGGGTTCCAGCTCTGGTCGCACGGCGCCGGGAACCGCTCCGCCGAGATCGCGGCCAGGACCGGCACCCACTACTGCCACGCCCTGTTCTTCAACACCGACGTGGACGCCTGCGTCAGCACGCTCAGGGCCTACCGGGCGGCCCATCCCGGCGGGCGCACGGCCGTGGCCCTGGCCCTGGTCGCCAACGACGACCCCGCCACGGCGCGCGCCGACAGCCTGCGCCAGGGCGTGCGGGTCAACTGCGCGGGCACGGCCGACCAGTGCGCCGAAGCGGTCCACCGCGTCCTGGCCATCACCGGCGCCGACGAGGCGGTCGTCACCGAGCTGTCCAGCGATCCCGAGGACCACCTGCGCGCCGTGGAGGAGGTCTTCGCCGCCGTGCGCCGCCGCGCGGCCTCCCCCGCCGGGGCCGCGGCCCCTCCCGTCGGAACCGTCCCCGCCGGGAACGCCGTACCCACCGGCGACACCGCGCGCTCCGACGGGGCCGCCCCCTCCGCGACCGCCGCCACGGGGAGCGGTGCCCGGTGAGCGGGCCGGACTTCGGCCTGGTCCGCGTCCCCCTGCTCAGCGTCGAGGAGTCCGCCCGCATGGTCGCCGCGGGCGACGTCCACGACCCCGTCGCCGCCATGGCCGTCGACCTGGCCGCCGACCCCCACCTGCGCACCGCGTCCGCGTCCGAGGAGCGCGCCCGCGCCACCCTGCTGCGCTACCTCGCGCGCATGGGCGGGCGCGCCACCCCCTACGGGCTGTTCGCCGGAACCGCGCCGCTGTCGGTCGGGGACCGCCGCGACCTGGAGACCGACCGGCGCGACCGGCACCGCGTGCGGGTACGCGTGGACGTGCGCGCCCTGGAGGAGACGGTCGCCGACGCCCTCGCCGACGCCGACCCCGACCACGTCCCCCTGCGGCTCAACCCCCTGGCCGGCGTCGGTCCCTCCGCCGTGCGCTTCGCCGCTCCGGGCGACGCCACCGCGGCCGTGGTGAGCGTTCGGCGCACCGAGGCCATCGACACCGCCCTGGAGGTCCTCGGCGGCGCCGAGATGAGCGCCGACGACCTCGCCGAAGCGCTCTCCGAGCGGCTGCCCGGCGGGGAGCCCGACCGCCTGCGCGCCTTCGTGCGCGGACTGAGGGACAGGGGCCTGCTCCAGCCCTCCGACGGCCTGATCGCCCCCGGTGACGAGCCCGCCGACCGGGCCGTGCGCCTCCTGGACGCCGTCGGCGACCGCGACCGGGCCGCCGCCGTGCGCGTCCTGCTGGCCGACGCCGCAGGGGAGCGCCCCTTCGAGCCGGGGCTGCGCGACCGTCTCGACACCGCCTGGGACCGAGCCGCCGACCACGCGCCCGCCCTGGCCCGGACCAGGTACGCCGAACGCTTCGACCTGCACCCCGAACTCGCCATGCGCGCCGCCAGCCTGGACCGGCGCACCGTCGCCGACCTGCGCTCCGCCGTGCGCCGCCTCACCGCCCTCTCCTCCCCCGGCGGCGGCCCAGGCTTCGACATGGCCTCCTTCCGCGCCGCCTTCGCCCAGCGCTTCGAGGACGCCGAGGTGCCGCTGCTGAGCGCGCTGGACCTGGAGTCGGGCGTGCTGCGGCCCGCTCGGCGCGGCGCCTCCGAACTCGCCGCCAGGGCGGGCCTGCGCGCCGGTTCCCGCCCCGCCGAACCCACCGTCAACCCCGAGCTGCTCGACCTGCTCGGACGCTGGACCGCCGACGGCGGCCACCTCGACGGCGGCTCCGTGGACATCGCCCACCTGCCCGAGTCCGACACCGACGGCTCCCGCGCGCTGCTGGCCGTCCTGCTCGGCGACGCCGACCCCTCCTCCCACGACGGACCGCACAGCATGCTCGTCGGCGGGGTCGGCCGCGCCCCCCACGCCCTGGTGGCCCGGTTCGGCCTCCACCGCCCCGCCGTCGCCGACCGCGTCCGGGAGCAGGTCGACCGCGCCCGCGGGCGGCACGGAGCCGCGGACCCCGCGCGGAACCCCCTCCACGCCGAACTCGTCTACCACCCGGGCGGACGCATCGGCAACGTCCTGGTGCGCCCCCGCGTGCTGGACGAGACCATCGCCCTGACCGGCGCCCACGCGGGCACCCTGCACCTGGACCGGCTGCTCCTGCGCCTGTGCCCGGACGGCTTCCGCCTGCGCGACGCCCGCACCGGCCGACCCGTCCTCGTGGAGCTCAACACCGCCCACAACGTCGACTTCCACGGCCTGGACCCGGTCTACGCGGTGCTGGGCCACCTGGCCACGTCCGGCGGAGCGGGCTGGTCGTGGGGCCCGCTGGCCCGTCTGCCCCACCTGCCCCGCGTCACCTGCGGCCGGGTCGTGGTCACCCCCGAGCGCTGGCTGCTGCGCCCCGGGGACGTCGCCGCGGTCCTGTCCGCGCCCTCCCCGGCCGCCGCGCTGCGCGACCGCCTGCCCGGCCTGGGCGGGCGCACCTGGGTGGGCACCGGCGAGTACGACCACGTGCTCCCCGTGGACCTGCGCGAGGACGCCTCGGTGCGCGCCGCCCTGGCACGCGCCGGCGAACGCGACACCGCTTTCGTGGAGATGCCCCAGGCCGAGGCGCCCGCCGTGCGCGGCCCCGGCGGGGGCCACGTCGCCGAGGTGGTCGTGCCCACCGGGCCCGTCCTGCGCGAGCCGCCCGGCACCGGCGCGGGGACGGCCGTCCTGGACCGCGGACACGGCCGGGCCTGGATCTACGCGCGCCTGTACTGCGGGCACGCCACCGCCGACCAGGTGGTGGCGCGCGCCCACCGGCTCTCCTCGGACCTGCGCGCCGCCGGTGAGGCCGACCAGTGGTTCTTCCTCCGCTACCAGGACGGGGACGGCTACCACGTGCGGGTGCGGGTCCGCCCGGCCGAACCCGCCGCGCGGCCCGGCGTGCTGACCGCCGTGGACGCCCTCGGGGCCCGGCTGGCCGCCGAGGGCCTGGTCAGCAGGGTCGTCCTGGACGAGTACGTGCCCGAGGTGGCGCGCTACGGCGGCACAGAGGGCCTGCGGGCGGCCGAGGGGCTGTTCACCGCCTCCAGCGACCGCGTCGCCGCCGCGCTGCCGGAGCTGGCCGACGAGTCGGCCCGCCTCTACCGGGCGGTCGCCGACGTCACCCACTGGTGCACCGAGCTGTTCGCCGCCTTCGACGAGCGCGAGGAGTTCCTGCGCGCGTGCCAGGGCGGTCTGGACGTGGCCCCCACCCGCGAGGGCAACCGCCTCGGCAAGTTCGCCCGCACGCACGAGGCCGCCCTGCGCGCCCACCTGGAGGGGGTCCGCCCCGACGAGGGCGTGGCCAAGGCCCTGGGCGCGCTGGCCGCCGCGCTGGAGCCCGGGACCGGGACCCGCGACCGGTGGTCGGTGTTCGGGTCGGCGCTGCACCTGCACCTGAACCGGACCTTCGCCTTCGACGCGGTGCGCATGGAGTACCTGGCGCACGAACTCGCCCGGCGCCACCTGCGCCGTCTGCACGCACTGGAGGGCAGGAAACGATGAACGACGCGGACACACTGGACCTGGCGCGACGGTTCCTGGACGACATGGACGCCCAGGTGCGCGAGAACCCCACGTTCCCGCTGCTGCTGGACCAGGCCGTGGCCCGGATGGAGTTCGCCCGAGCCCTCGGCGAGGACCACCGCGCGGAGGACGCCTTCCACGAGGCGATGGGCCTGCTGCGCTCCGGCGGCGGCACCGGCCCCTGGCTCTACCGGGGCGCCGCCCAGGCCGGGTGGACCGCGCTCCGGCTCGCCCGGGAGCGCGGCACCGAGCCGTCCGGACTGGGCGCCGTGGACGACGCCGTCCTGCGGTGGATCGCCGACTACCCCGCCGAGGGCGAGGTCGACCTGCCCATGGGCGTGCTGGGCCTGGGCGCCTACGCCCTGGCCCACCCCGACGCCGGGTTCCGCGACAAGGCCACCTCCGGCGTCCTGGACGTGGTCGAGGAGCGCGCCGAACGCGACGGCGACGGCCTGTTCCTGCGCCTGGGCGACTCCCCGGCGCGCCGCGCCGACCAGTCCGCGGGCTGCCGGGTGCTCGGCGCCGCCCACGGCACCGCCGGACTGGTGTCCTACCTCGCCTCGGCCGCCGGGACGGCCGCCGCCCCGCGCGCACGCCCGCTGCTCGACGACTCCGTGCGCTGGCTGCGCGCCCAGCGCGGCGACTTCTCCCACGCCGTCTTCCCGCACCGCGTCGAGACGCGCTACACGCCCGCCCGCGCCACCTGGTGCTCGGGGGACCCCGGTATCGCCCTGGCGCTGACCGCGGCCGCCGGGGTCACCGGGGACCCGCGCGACGCCGACCTGGCCCGCGCCACCGCTTCGGCGGTCGCCACCCGGCCCGAGCGGGACTGCGGGATCACGGACGGGTGCGTGTGCCACGGCGCCGCCGGACTGGTCTGGTTCGGCCGCCGAGCCCACGACGACCACGGCCTGCCCGAGGGGCTGGAGTGCGTCCGGCGCTGGACCGGCTGGCTCGCCGAGCGGCGCGCCGAAGGGCCGCTGACCTACTTCAACCCCGCCGGGATGATCCGCGACGCCTCCTTCCTCGAAGGGGACGCGGGCGTGGCCCTGGCACTGCTGTACGCGGCCACCGGGGCGCGGCCCGCGTGGGAGCAGCTCGTCCTGGCGCGCCCCGTCACACCGGAGGTCTGATGCCCGGCTCCCCGCCGACCGAAGCGCCCGCAGCCCGGGACCGCCACTGGGTCCTGCGGCTGCTGTCCGCCTGCCGCCGCCACCCGGGGCTGGCCGCAGGGGTGGCCGCGGCGGCCGTCCTGGGGACCGGGCTGACCGCGCTGGCCCCGCTGGCCGCCCAGATCGCCGTGGACGACGCGGTCCAGGGGCGCACGGACCGGATCGGCGTGCTCGCCCTCGCCCTGCTGGGAGCCGCCGCGCTCCAGTTCGCCGGGGCGTTCGCCCGCCAGTTCCTGTCCGGCAAGCTGGCCCTGGGCGTCCAGCACGACCTGCGCACGGCCGTGTTCGACTCGGTCCAGCGTCTCGACGGCGGCAAACAGGACACCCTGCGCACCGGCCAGGTGATGTCGCGCGCGGGCACCGACCTGCAACTGGTCCAGGGGCTGCTGGCCACCGCGCCGCAGGCCCTGGGCGGCCTCGTGCTCATCGTGTTCGCCTTCTCGGCGATGCTGTGGCTCTCCCCCGTGCTCACCGTCGTGGCCGCGGCCGTCGTGGTCTCCTTCGTCGTGGTGACGGCGCGCGTGAGCAGGCGCATGCCGCCCGCGACCATGGCCGTGCAGCGCCGCACCGCCGAGATCGCCCAGCACGTCGAGGAGACCGTGACCGGCGTCCGCGTCGTCAAGGCCTTCGGGCAGGAGGAGCGCGAGACCCGGCGTCTGGCCGACCTCGCCGCCCGCCTGTTCGGCGAGCGCATGCGGGTGGCCCGCATGCAGGCGGCCCCCAGCGCCACCCTCGGCGTGCTGCCCTACCTCGGCCAGGCCGCGGTGCTGGTGGTCGGCGCGTGGCTGGTCGCGCGCGGCGAGGTGTCCCTGGGCGCCCTCGTCGCCTTCTCCGGGTACATGGTCACCCTCACCGCGCCGTCGGCGTCCCTGTCCAACCTGGTCATGAGCGCCCAGCTCGTGCGGCCCGCGGCCCTGCGCGTGTTCGACCTCGCCGACTCCCGCCCCGACGTCACCGACGCGCCCGACGCCGCCGACGTGCCCGAGGGGCCGGTCGGCGTGGAGCTGGACGGCGTGCGCTTCGGCTACACCCGCGACTCCACCGTGCTCGACGGGCTGTCCCTGAGCGTGCGCCCGGGCGAGACCCTGGCGCTGGTCGGCCCCTCCGGGTCGGGCAAGTCCACCGTCTCGCTGCTGCTGCCGCGCTTCTACGACACCACCGGCGGCGCCGTGCGGATCGGCCCTCCCGGCGGCGCGGTGGACGTGCGCTCGCTTCGCCTGCGCTCGCTGCGCGCCGCGGTCGGCGTGGCCTTCGAGGAGCCGTTCCTGTTCTCCGGCTCGGTCGCCGACAACATCGCGTACGGACGCCCGCACGCCACCCGCGAGCAGGTCCGCGCGGCGGCCCGCGCCGCCGGGGCCGACGGCTTCGTCCGCGCGCTCCCCGACGGCTACGACACCCCCGTGGGCGAGCGCGGCCTGACCCTGTCCGGCGGCCAGCGCCAGCGCGTGGCCCTGGCCCGCACGCTCCTGGGCGACCCCCGCGTCCTGGTGCTGGACGACGCCACCTCGGCCGTGGACGCCTCCACCGAGGCCGCCATGGTCGCCACGCTCGCCGACGTCACCGCCGACCGCACCGTCCTGCTCGTGGCCCACCGCAGGTCCACCCTCGCCCTCGCCGACCGGATCGCGGTGCTCGACGGCGGCCGGGTGGTGGACGTGGGCACCGAGGCGGAACTGACCCGGCGCTGCCCGCTCTTCGCGCGGCTGTGCGCCGGGGACGGGGGCGGCGTCGAGGAACCGGCCCCGGCCCCCGGGGGCGGCGGCTCCCCCCTGTGGCCCGAACCCGTGCCGGAGGCGGCCGACCCCGACGAGGCCGCGCTGCCCGCCGCCGACGACCGCCCCGCCGAGCGCCTGGACCGCACGCCGCCGGAGGAGCCCGGAACGCGCTTCGGCGTCCGCCGGGTGCTGGCCCCCGTCCGGGCACTGCTGGCCCTCGCCGTCCTGCTGGTCCTGGCCGACGCCCTGGCCACCACCGCCCTGCCCGTCGTGCTGCGCTGGGGCCTGGACCGGGGCGTCGCCCCCGGCGACGCGGGCGTGGTCGCGGCCGTGGGCGCGGCGGCCCTGGCCCTGGTGGCGGTCAACTGGTGGGTCCTGGCCCTCCAGCCCCGCGTGGTCACCCGGACCGGGGAGAGCGCCCTGTACGCCCTGCGCCTGCGCGTCTTCCGGCACCTGCACCGGCTCGGCGTGGACTTCCACGAGCGCGAGCGCGGCGGCGGGACCATGACCCGCATGACCACCGACGTCACCGCGCTGTCCACGTTCGTGGAGAGCGGGCTGACCATCGTCGTGGTCAACGGCGCCACCGTGCTGGGGATGGTCGTGGCGATGCTGGTGCTGGACCCGGGCCTGGCCCTGGTCGCCCTGGCGGTCCTGCCGGTGCTGCTCGCCGCGACCCTGTACTTCCGCCGCTGCGTGTCGCTGGCCTACCACCTGTCCCGGGAGCGGATCGGGGAGGTCAACGCCGACCTCCAGGAACAGGTGGCGGGGGCCCGCGAGTCCCAGGCGGCCGGGGCCGAGGACGGCGCGAGCGAGCGCTTCGCCGCCCTGTCCGACCGCTACCGCAGGACCAGGCTGACCGCCCAGCGCCACATCGCCCTGTACTTCCCGTTCGTCACCCTGCTCGGGGACGTGTCCACCGCCGCCGTCCTCGGTGCGGGCGCGTACCGGGTGGCGGAGGGCACCCTGTCGGTGGGCGTCCTGACCGCGTTCCTGCTCTACCTGGGGATGTTCTACGCCCCGTTCCAGCAGCTGTCGGTGGTCTTCGACAGCTACCAGCAGGCGCGCGTGGGCGTGGACCGCATCGGCGGACTGCTGCGCACGCCGCCCACCGCCGCGGCCTCCCGGCGCGCGGTCCCCGCACCGGTCCGGCGGGGCGGCGGCCGGGTGCGCCTGGAGGGGGTCGGCTTCGCCTACCCCGGCGCGGGCGGGCCCGCCCTGGCCGACGTCACCCTGTCCGCCGACCCGGGCGAGACCGTGGCGCTGGTCGGCGAGA
Organism: Nocardiopsis sp. LDBS0036; assembly: GCF_041228755.1. Classification (NCBI taxonomy): domain Bacteria; kingdom Bacillati; phylum Actinomycetota; class Actinomycetes; order Streptosporangiales; family Nocardiopsidaceae; genus Nocardiopsis; species Nocardiopsis sp. LDBS0036. The sequence goes on along the minus strand of NZ_CP141103.1, from coordinate 4,049,554 downwards.
CCGGCGCCGGGAAGTCCACCGTGGTCAGGCTCATCGCCCGCTTCCACGACCCCGACCGGGGCGCGGTCCTGGTGGACGGGACGGACGTGCGCGACCTCGACCCGGCCGAGCACCGGCGCAGACTCGGGGTGGTCCCCCAGGAGCCCCACCTGTTCACCGGGACCGTCGCCGACAACGTGCGCTACGGACGCCCCGGGGCCGGCGACCGCGAGGTGGAGGAGGCCGTGCGCGCGGTCGGCGCCCTGGACGCCGTGTCGGCCCTGCCCCGGGGGCTGCGCCATCCGGTCGGCGAGCGCGGGCGCGGCCTGTCCACCGGGCAGCGCCAGCTCGTCGCGCTGGCGCGGGCGCAGCTGGTGGACCCCGACGTGCTGCTGCTGGACGAGCCCTCCGCGGGGCTGGACCCGGGCACCGAGCGCGCCGTGCTGACGGCGATGGAACGCCTGTCCCGGGGGAGGACGACCTTCGTGGTCACCCACAGCCTGGCGACGGCCGCCCGCGCGGACCGGATCGCGGTGCTCGACGGCGGCCGGGTGGTCGAGACGGGCACGCACGCGGAGCTGTCGGCGTCGGGGGGCGCCTACGCCCGGTTGTGGCGGAGCAGCGGGGCGGGGCCCGTGCCGGTCTGAGACCGGGAGGCCCCGCCCGGCGCGGATGCTCCGCCGTCCCGTGGTGTCACCGGCGGGCGCGATCCGGGATCCCGACCGGTGTGGACCCCGCCACCTGGCGGTGCTGCGGGCGCCGCCCCGGGGCCCCGGCCCGGCGCGGGAGTTTCAGTTCCCGGTCCGGGCGCCCCGGTGCTCCGGCATCCGGAAGTAGATCATCGGGTTGTCCGTGCTGGTGCGCACGGGCTCGCCCAGCCCCAGCTCCTCCCGCAGCTCCAGGAGGGCGGTGTAGGGCGCGGGGGCCTTCTTGCGGGAGGGGGTGAAGAAGTCCGTGCCGTTCTCGCGCAGCCACGACAGCACCACGGCGCCCTCGGTGAAGGGCAGGGCGCGCTTGCCGTGGAAGACGTCGTGGACGCTGACCGGCGTTCCCGGGGCCACGCGCGGGAACAGCGACTCCAGGTACCACCTGGCGAACCGGCCGTTGTGCGCGGCGTCCACGAACAGGTACCCGATCCCCTCGGGGACCTGGGACATGTTCTCGCGGATGTCGCCCTTGTGGAACTCCCACCGCCCCAGGGACAGCTCGGAGGGCACGTTCGCCACCACGTTGTCCACGATGTCGAAGGAGTGCAGCGTCCCCCCGCCGTTGTCGCGCAGCGCGGACAGGATCCACGTGGTGGACCAGCCGTGGAAGGTCCCCAGCTCCATCACCGTGTCCGGCCGCGTCTCGCGCAGCAGCAGGTAGGTGATCTCCGCCTCCAGGTCGTCCAGCTGCGGCGTCATCCGCCCGCGCGTGCGGCGGAGGAACTCGCGCTGCGCGTCCCGGACCTTCGCCAGGGGGTCCCGGTACCTGCGGTACAGGTCCCCGATCAGCGCCAGGTCGATGTCTCCCATACCGTCCCCACTCCAGTGTCGCTCGATGGTCGCTCTGCGTGAACGCGCGCTTCAACCTACCCGCGACCCGGGGCCCCACACCGCTTCACGACGCCCTTCGCGGCGCGATTCCCGGACATTCTCGCGCATCCTCCTCCCCAGGTAGGAGGTTCCGTCGTCCGGACGGCTCCGGCCGGTCCGCGGGAGGGGCGCGTATTTCCTCCTCCGGACCGAAGCGCCGTGAGCGGGGCCGACCTAGGGTCGGGAGCGTCGGCAGGGAAGAGGGGACCGCCGGGACCCGCCCGGCACGCGACGGGGAGGACCGATGGCCGCCACCGGCGGGACGGGCACGACGGCCCGGACGGACGCGAGCACCGCCTCCGGCGTCCTGGACGCGGCCCTGGCCTGGCTCACCGACCACGCGGAGTGGTTCGGGCCGCGCTGGGACGACCACTTCCCGCCGCGCGACTTCGCCGGGGCCACCGTCATGGAGCTGCTCATGCTCTGCCGCCTCCTGCGCCGGACGGATCCGGCCCCGCCCGGAGCCGCGGGACTGGAGCGCGCCGCCGCGGAGCTGGCCCGGGACGCGGTCGCCGCGACCGCCCCCGGCGGGGAGGGCGAGAACCCGCCCTACCGGCTGTGGACGGCGGCGCTGCTCGCCGACCTGGGCCGTCCGGCGGACGGGCCCCTCGCCGACGCGCGGGCCCTGGCCGAGCGGCGGCCCCCGCGGCCCCCCGGCGCCGGGGCCTCGCCGGTCCTGGCCCTGGAACTGCGCCACATCCTCGACCTGGCCGGGCTCGCCGCCCCCGCGGACCTGCCCGGCACCGCGCCGCTCTACGACGCCTGCGTGGCCGAGCACGCGGGCGGCACCGGCGAGTACGACGCCTACGGGGTCACCCACGCCGTCCTGTACGCCACCGACTTCGGGGCACGGCCGCTGCCGGGGGACGCCGCGCGCATGGGGCGCGTGCTCGACGGCCTGCTGCGCGCCTACCTGGACGAGGACCATCTGGACCTGACCGCCGAACTGCTCCTGTGCGCGCGGATCGCCGGAGGGGTGCCGTCCGCGCTGGAGCGGCGGGCCTGGGACCGGCTGGCCCGGGCCCAGCGCCCCGACGGCTCCCTGCCCGGTCCGCCCTTCGACGCCGGGGTCCTGGCCGGGCGCACGGGGGAGCGGGCCACCGCCTACGTCTTCCGCACCTGCTACCACACGACCCTGGTCACCGCGATGGCCGCCGCCCACGCCGGGGCGTCCGCGCGCCCGTGAGCGCGGGTCCCGCGACGAGAGGAGCACGTCCATGGCCGACGCCCCGACACCGTCGGCGTGCCCCGTGAGCCTGCCCACCGCACGCGAGCACGCCCTGGACCCGCCGCCCCGCTTCGCCGAACTGCGTGAGAGGTCGCCGATCACCCGGCTGGCCCTGCCCGACGGGACGCGGGGGTGGCTCGTGACCGACTACGAGTTGGCCTGCGACGTCCTGGTGGACCAGCGCTTCAGCGCGCGGCAGGACATCCGCGTCCCGCCGCCGGGGCAGGCCCCGGCGCCTCCCGCGGCGCCCGGCTTCTTCGTGCGGATGGACGCGCCCGAGCACACCCGCTACCGCAGGCGCCTGGCCGGGCAGTTCACCCGGCGGCGGATGCTCCTGCTGGAGTCGCGCATCGGGGAGATCGCCGAGGAGCACGTGGAGCGCATGCTCTCGGCGGGCGCGCCCGCCGACCTGGTGACCGACTACGCCCTGCCCGTGCCGTCGCTGGTCATCTGCGAGCTGCTCGGTGTGCCCTACGGGGAGCGCGAGCGGTTCCAGCGCGACACGGCGGTCGCCTTCGACGTGGGACAGCCCCGGGAACGGGTCTCGGCGGCGCTCGCCGACCTCAACGCCTTCCTGGCCGACCTGGTGCGCCGCAAGCGCCGCGAACCGGGGGAGGACCTGCTCAGCGGGTTGCTGGACGCCCCGGACCTGACGGACGAGGAGGTCGCGGCGATGGCCTTCCTGCTGCTGGTCGCCGGGCACGAGACGACGGCGAGCATGCTCGCCCTGGGCGCGTTCGCCCTGCTCACCCATCCCGGACCGTGGCGCGGGGCGCTCACCGCTACCGACCCGAAGCCGATGACGCGGCTGGTGGACGAGCTGCTGCGCTATCTGACGATCATGCAGTTCGGGGCGATGCGGGTGGCCCGCGAGGACCTGGAGGTGCGCGGGGAGCTCGTCCGGGCGGGGGAGGCGGTCGTGGTCTCCCTGGCCGCCGCCAACCGCGACCCGCGGGCCTTTCCCGGCCCCGACGTGCTCGACCCGGGGCGGGAGCGCCCCATGCACCTGGCCTTCGGCCTGGGCGCCCACCACTGCCTGGGCCACCAGCTGGCCCGGACGGAACTGCGGCTGGGGTACGGCACGCTGTTCCGGCGGATACCGGACCTGCGCCTGGCCGTCCCGCCGAACAGCGTTCGTATGCGCGACAGCTCCGCGGTCTACGGGGTGCACTCCCTTCCGGTCGCCTGGGGCGAGTGAGGAGCCGGCCTTCAGGGACGGGATTCCAAAAAGAGGGGAATTCCCCGTCCGATACCCACGGCGATCTCCTATGGAAAAGGAAATGGTTACGGGTTGAAGCCGCCGGGCACGGCGGGGCCTGCTTGGACGCGTTTGTCCGCAGAACGGGGAAATGAGGATCCCGGCGCAATGCTCGGACCTCGGTGATCGGCGGACACGGGCCGTGACCGTTTTTTTCGGTTTTATTCTCCGATGGCCACATGCGGCCATGGGCGAAGGGTTTGTCCGTAGGGGATCGGGGATTTAAGAACGGCTGGCTTCTTTCCAATGGACAACCCCGGGTTCCCCCGCCCCCACACCCCGGAGGTTTCGCACGAAAAGGGGACAGGTCCACTGATTACCCGCGTACTGATTATCGGTGACCAGGACGTAGTGAGGCTGGGACTGTGTACGGCCTTCGAAGCGACACAAGACATCAAGGTGGTCGGAACGACCGGCGACCTGCGAGTGGCGGTGGCCAGGGCGCGGCAGCTCCGTCCCGACGTGGCCGTCGTCGACATGGCGGCGCTGGGGGAGAGGGGGAACGAGGTGGTCCGCGAGCTCTCGGAGCTGGACGACCCCCGCGTTCGCGTCCTCGCCCTGGCGGTGCCCAGCGACAGGGACAACCTCGTCAGCTGCCTGCGGGCCGGCGCCTGCGGCTACATCCTCACCGGAAGCGACATGTCCGTCATCACCGACGCCGTGCGCTCGCTCCGGGAGGGGCACACCGTGCTCGACCCGGCCGTGGTCGGCACGGTCGTGGAGGAGTTCGTCCGCTACGAGGCGGCGGTGTGCGTCGGGGCGGACGACCCGGACTCGTGCTGGAAGGAGCAGTTCACCGACCGCGAGAAGGACGTGGTCGCGCTGGTCGCCACCGGCGCCAGCAACGCGGAGATCGCCGGGGTCCTCGGCCTCTCCGAGACGACCATCAAGTCACACGTGTCCAGCGTCCTCGCCAAGCGGGGGCTGCGCAACCGCGTCCAGCTGGTGGTCTGGGCCTTCCGGAGCGGACTCGTCCCGGTCCGTGGCAGGGACGCGGTGCTCTAACGGCGCCCGCCGCCGGAGGCGGGCGGAACGGCAGTCCAGACGCGCGGTGCCGGCGGAGGGCCGCCGCGCGACCCCCTGACCCCGGGTGCTCCGGTCCTCAGGACCCCTCGGCGCCCCGGGCGGAGCGCGACTCCACCAGGACCCGGACGCCGTCCAGGACGCGTTCGAGGCCGAACGCGAACTCGTGGTCGGACGAGTAGACCGTCCTGTGCTCCCTGCCCACCGTGCTGCCCACCCGTGAGGCGAGCGGGTAGTCGCTGTCCCGTGTGAACGCCGCGAGCAGCGGGCCGTGGGTGCTCCACCACTGGCCGTCCGTCATCCCCGTGGCCCGTTCGGTCTCGCTGACCGCCGCGGCCTGGCTGGCGGCGCCCTCCGCGTAGCTGTTGACCAGGCTGACCGTGGAGTCCATCTCGACGTCGGACAGTCCCAGGCCGTCCACGGCGGACAGCTCGTACTCGTACTTGGCGATGAGGTGGGGGCCCAGGAGGCGGCCCCGCGGGGTCTGGAGCATCCAGGGGTGGCGCAGGAGCAGCCGCCAGTTCGCGTACGCGACCGCGCTCAGCCGTTCGCGCCAGTGCTCGGGGCGCTCGCCGTCCGCGTACATGTCGGCGTAGGCGGCGTCGAGCATGAGGTCGACCAGCTCGCCCTTGCCGGGGACGTAGGTGTACAGGGACATGGTCCCCACGCCCAGGCGTTCGGCGACCTTGCGCATGGACAGCGCGGCGAGACCTTCGTTGTCGGCCATCTCCGAGGCCACGGCAACGATCCGGTCCACGCTCAGGTCCGGTTTGTTGCGGCGGCTGACGGGCTCCTGGGTCCGCCACAGCAGGGCGAGACTGCGCGCGGGGTCGCCGCTCTTGGTGTACTGCGTGGGCATCGGCCGTCCTGCTCTCGGTCCGGTGTCCGGCCAGTCTAGGGCGTGTTCCACGGGCGCACGCCCCGCTGCGCGGCGTCGCGGGGGAGGCCGGGGCGTCGGGGGGTTCGGGAGGGCCGGACCGCGTCCGGCCGGGGGGGGGGCGCCCCGGCCGGACGCGGCGGTCCGCGGGTCGGTCCCGCGGGCGGAAGGCGTCCGCCCGAGCTGCCGGACCCGTCAAGGGCCCCGCCCGGTCAAGCCCGTGGGCGGAAGGTGCCCGCTGGGAATGTCACCGAGACCGTCGTCCCGCGGTCAGGACCGCGGGCGGAAGGCGTCCGCGTTCTCCCCGACCCACTCGGCGAAGGTGCGCGCGGGCCTGCCCGTGACCCGCTCGACGGTGTCCTGGACCCTGGTGCCGACCTCGGGCGGGTCGGTGGCCAGCTGGAGGCCGAAGGCCACGTACTCCTCGTCGTGGCCCAGGGCGCGCAGCCGCTCGGCCTCCTCCTCCAGGGTGAGGCGGACCAGCCCGACCTCGCGGCCGATCCCGCGCGAGAGCACGGCCACCCGCTCCGCCGGGGTCAGCGCCTCGGGGCCGGTGAGGGGGTAGGCGCGGCCGCCGTGACCGTCCCCGGTGAGGGCGGTGACCGCGACGGAGGCGATGTCGGCCTCGTGGACCAGGGCGCTGGGCGCGGTGCGCGCCTCGCGGACCACGCCCTCCGCGCGCACGGAGCCGGCCCATTCCAGGGTGTTGGCCATGAACTCGACCGGCTGGAGCAGGGTCCAGGCCAGGCCGCTCGCGGCCAGGGCCTCCTCCACAGGTCCCGGGTAGAAGTCGCACAGCACCGACACCCTGCGCACGCCCGCCTTCTCGGCGAGTTCGACCAGGCGCGGCGCCGAGGTGAGGGGGCTGTAGTCGTCCCCGCCGAAGGTGATCAGGTGCAGCCCCGTGACCCCTTCGAGGTGCGGGGCGAGGCCGTCCGGGTCGGTGAGGTCGCCGCCGACGACCTGCGCGCCCTCGGGCAGGCGGGCCCGGTCGGGGGAGCGGGTCAGCGCGCGTACGGGGTGTCCGGCGCCGAGCAGCTGCCCGACGACGTGGCGGCCGACGTTGCCGGTGGCTCCGGCGACGAGGAAGGTCATGGCTCTCCATCCGTGCAGTGGGGGATCCAGGTTTTCCGTAAGTCGTACAGTACGGTGTACGGGAACGGTGTGCAAGAGGAGGCGCGGTGCCCGGGGGAGCAGGGGGTCCGCGGGCGGTGCCGTGCTTTCCTGCCCGCCTGGGCCGGACACCGGGCCCGCCTCGGCGATTCCGCGTCCGGGCCGGGTTCAGGGCATGCGGAAGGCGCCCCGGGCGGCGGGCTCTCCCGCGTTCGGTCCGGGGCGCTGGGGCGGCGCCGGGTTCAGGACCTGCGGACGAAGGCGCCCCGGGCGGCGGCCTCGGCGGTGACCAGGGCGGCCAGGTCCAGGTCGGCGGACGTGACGGGTTCGCGGCTGACGAAGAGGCGGTAGTAGACCGGTGCGATCGCCGAGCGCACCACCTCCTCGGCGTCGGTGCCCTCGGGGGCCTCGCCCCGGGCGACGGCCTCGGTCACCAGGACGGCGGCGCGCGCGTGGCGGTCGGCCATGAACACGCGCAGTGCCCCGGCCACGCGCGGGGAGGCGAAGGCGGCCGCGATGGAGGCCGCGGACATCGCGCCCTCGGGGGCCTCGGTGAAGCCGTGCAGCACGGTCGCGTTGAGGGCCCGCAGGTCGGTGCGCAGGGAGCCGGTGCGCTCGGGTTCCCAGTCGCGGGTGGTGGACCACTCCAGCGCCGCGGACAGGAGTCCGTCCACTCCTCCCCAGCGGCGGTAGACGGTGGCCTTGTGCACGCCGGAGCGGGTGGCGACGCGTTCGGCGGTGAGTCCTGCGTAGCCGTGTTCGCCCAGCTCGTCGAGGGTGGCCTGGAGTACGGCGGCGGTGTTGCGCGCGGTGCGGCCGCCGGGTCTCGCGGCGCCCGGGGTTTCCGTGTCAGAGGTCATAACGCAACTCTAGTTGCATTTGCTGTCTTCATGTGCCATGCTCCTTATCGCGACAATAGTCGCATCAAGCCCTCTCGAAGGAGGAGATCACGATGGACCGATTCCGCCGCACCCAGGGTCCCCGGCAGTTCTCCACCACCATCGAGAGGTCCGCATGTCTTCCGCCTTCTCCGTCGTCTGCGCGGGACTGTCCTTCGCCTGGCCCGACGGCACGCCCGTCCTGACCGGTCTGGACGCCGCCTTCGGCACCGGGCGGACCGGGCTGGTCGGCCGCAACGGCAGCGGCAAGTCCACCCTGCTCCGCCTCGTCGCGGGGCGGCTGACCCCGGCGTCGGGCACGGTGTCCGTGGACGGCGACGTCGGCTACCTGGACCAGGGACTGACCCTGGACACCGGCCGCACCGTCGCCGAACTGCTGGGCGTCGACCGGGCCCGCGCCGCGCTGCACGCCATCGAGGCGGGCGAGGCCACCGAGGCGAACTTCGCCGCCGTCGGCGAGGACTGGGACGTGGAGGAACGCGCCCTGGCCCAGCTCGAACGGTTCGGCGTCGCCCTGACGGGGGACGCCCCGCTGGACCGCCCCGTCGGCACCCTCTCCGGAGGGGAGGCCGTGCTGGTCGCGCTCGCGGGGCTGGCGCTGCGCCGCCCCGCCGTCACCCTGCTGGACGAGCCCACCAACAACCTGGACCGCCGCGCCCGGGAGCGGCTCCACGACGCGGTCGCGTCCTGGCAGGGGGTGCTCGTCGTGGTCAGCCACGACCGCGAACTCCTGGAACGCGTCGACCAGATCGCCGAACTCCGGGAAGGGAGGGTGCGCGTGTGGGGCGGCAACTACTCCGCCTACACCGAGCAGCTCGCCGCCGAGCAGGAGGCGGCCCGGCGCATGGTGCGCGTGGCCGAGGCCGACGTGCGCCGCGAGAAGCGCCAGCTCGCCGACGCCCAGGTCAAGCTGGCCAGGCGGGTGCGTTACGGCAAGAAGATGTACGACACCAAGCGCGAGCCCCGCGTGGTCATGAAGCAGCGCAAGCGCGACGCCCAGGTGGCGGCGGGCAAGCACCGCGTCATGCAGGAGGCCAAGCTGGTCGGGGCCAGGGAGGAGCTGGGCCGGGCGGAGGACGCCGTCCGCGACGACGACGCCATCCGCGTCGCCCTGCCCGGCACCGGGGTCCCGGCCGGACACGGCGTCCTGGAGCTGGGCACTCCGGGCGGCGGGCGGCTGTACCTGCGCGGGCCCGAACGGGTGGCGCTGGTCGGGCCCAACGGGTCCGGCAAGACCACCCTGCTGCGGGCCGTGGTCGGCCGGGGGCGCCACCCGCAGGCCGAGGTGGTGCACGCCGCCGACCGGATCGGCTACCTTCCGCAGCGGCTGGACGTGCTGGACGACGGCCTGAGCGTGCTCGACAACGTGCGCGCGGCGGCGCCCTCCGCCACGCCGCACCGGGTGCGGGCCGGTCTGGCCCGCTTCCTCATCCGCGGGGACCGGGTGGACCAGAGGGCGGGCGACCTCTCCGGCGGCGAGCGGTTCCGGGTGGCGCTGGCCCGGCTGCTGCTGGCGGACGAGCCTCCCCGGCTGCTGGTGCTGGACGAGCCCACCAACAGCCTCGACCTGGACAGCCAGCGGCAGCTGGCCGAGGCCCTCGCGGACTACCGGGGTGCCCTGCTGGTGGCCAGCCACGACCACGCGTTCCTGCGCGAGGTCGGGGTGGGCCGCTGGTGGCGGACCGAGCGCGGTCACGCCCCGGTGGAGGTGTCCGGGGCCGACTGACGGGGGGACGGCGGCGGGGCGTCGACGCCCCGCCGCTGCCTCGTCACCGAGCCGACGCCGAGCCGCGGCCGGGCCATGGTCGGGCCGCGGTCGGAGCGGTCGGCGGCGGTCAGGCGGGCTTGGCCGGGCAGGCGACCAGGTGGTCGTCGACCACGCCCACGGCCTGGAGGTAGGAGTAGACGATGGTGGTGCCCACGAAGGTGAAGCCGCGCTTCCTCAGGTCCCTGCTGACCCGGTCCGACAGCGGGGTGCTCACCGGGACCTCGGAGGGTTCGGTGAAGCGGTTGACCACGGGCGTTCCGTCCACCCAGCCCCACAGGTAGGCCGCGAAGGTGCCGTACTCCTCGCGCACGTCCCCGAAGGCCCGGGCGTTGCGGGGGAGCGAGGCCACCTTGAGCCGGTTGCGGATGATCCCGGCGTCTTGGAGGAGCCGGTCGGTGTCCTCCTGGCCGTACTCCGCGATCCGCTCCCGGTCGAAGCCCTCCAGGGCCCGCCGGTAGTTCTCCCGCTTGTTGAGCACGGTGGACCAGGACAACCCGGCCTGCGCGCCCTCCAGGACGAGCATCTCGAACAGGTGCGCGTCGTCGCGGGAGGGCCTGCCCCACTCGTGGTCGTGGTAGTCCCGCATCAGCTCGGAGGACCCCCGTGCCCAGGCACAGCGCTGGTCGGACATGGCAGCTCCTCGGGGCCGGCGGCGGTGGTCGCCTCCATGGTGCCGCAGGTCGGAGACAGTCCGGACGCGACCTCCGGTCGGGGCACGGGGGCGCAAAGTCCCTTGTGGCCGGAACCGGACACGCGCGAGGATCGGTCCGTCACCTAGGATGAGCAAGGTATCTCGACGTAGAGATATCTGGTGTCGGCGCCGTACCCGGCTCCGCGCGCCTCCCCCGACCCCCCGGAGGTCAGCGCACGTGAGTGCTCTGGAGATCACGAACCTCAGACGTGTCTACCGGCGCGGGGGAGGTGAGGAACTGGAGGCGCTGCGCGGCGTCAGCCTGGAGGTCCCCGAGGGCGAGGTGCACGGCCTCCTCGGCCCCAACGGCGCGGGCAAGACCACGCTGTGCAAGATCATCTCCACCGTGCTGCTGCCCACCTCCGGCACCGTCCGGGTACTCGGCCACGACGTGGTCACCGACACCGCCAGGGTGCGGAACTCCCTCGGCATCGTGTTCGGCGGCGACAAGGGCGCCTACGACCGGCTCACCGCCCGGCAGAACCTCACCTTCTGGGCCGGGGTGTACGGCCTCCGGGGCGCCCGTCGGCGCGGTCGGGTGGACGAACTCCTGGAGCGGATGGGCCTGGCCGACCGGGCGGACGAGCGCGTCGGCGCCTTCTCCCGGGGCATGAAGCAGCGCCTCCACCTGGCGCGCGGCCTGGTCTCCGACCCCGGTGTGCTCATCCTGGACGAACCCACGGTCGGCATGGACCCGGTGGCCGCCCGTGACTTCCGGGCGCTGGTCGCGGAACTGCGCAGCGGCGGACGCACCATCCTCATGACCACCCACGACATGGCCGAGGCGGCGGCGCTCAGCGACCGGGTGTCCCTCATCGACCAGGGCGGCCTGGTGCTCACCGAGAGCCCCGAGACCGTCGGTCGCCTGGTCTCCTCCTACGAGCGGGTGGACGCCCGCGGCGTGCCCGGCCCCCTGCGGGAGCGGCTGGCGGCCCTGCCCGGCGTGGTGTCGGTTCAGGAGGCGGACGGCGCCGGGATCCGTGTGGAGACCGACGACCCCGACGCCACACTCGCCGTGCTGCGCGTCCTGGTGGAGGCCGGGATCGGCGACGTGTCGCGGAGCCACCCGAGCCTGGAGGAGGTCTACCTGCACCTGGTCGGGGACCGGGGTATGGCGGTGGACACGTGAGGTCCCTCGCGCTCGGCTTCGGCCTGGGCTTCTCCTTCCAGACCCGGCGGATGGCCGGGAGCGTGGACAGCTACTTCGCCCTGGTCGGAGTGCCCTTCTTCACCGCCGTCTTCCTGTCGATGGTCCTGTACTCCGGCCGTACGGACCTGGCCTCCTACACGGTGGTGGCGCCCACGCTGATGACCCTGTGGACCGCGGCGCTGATGTTCGCCGGGGAGATGATCAGCGACGACCGGGACAACGGCCGCCTGGAGCCCCTGGTGGCCTCGCCGGTGTCCGTCCCGATGCTGGTCTTCGGCCGCCTGTGCGGCGCGATGCTGGTCTCCGTTCCCGCCTTCGCGCTGTCCGTCGGCGTGGCCGGGCTGCTCTTCGGCTTCTGGGTCACGGTCCACCACCCAGTGGTGTTCGTGCTCGCGGCCGTGGCGACCGCCCTGTCCACCGCGGCCACGGCGACGGCGCTCTCGGCGCTGTTCATCGCCGCGCCCGGGGCCCGGATCGTGCAGAACACCCTGTCCATGCCGGTGTTCCTGCTCAGCGGCGTGATGGTCCCGGTGGCGCTCTTCCCCGGCTGGTTGGAGGGCCTGAGCCGGGTGCTCTACCTCTCCTGGGGAGCGGACCTGATGCGCGACGCGCTCGAACCCGGACCGGTGGAGTCGGTCGCGCCGCGGCTGGCCGCGGTGGTGCTCCTGGGCGCACTGGCCCTGGCCTTCGGATCGGCCACCCTCGTCCGCTTCCTCCGGCGCGCCCGCGCCGAGGGAACCCTGTCCCGGATCTGAGGGGGAAGCCGTGATCACGCACGCCGCCACCACGGTCCGCCGGGCCGCCGTCCTGGCCCGCGCCGACATGTCCTTCGTCTACACCTGGCGGACCTGGCTCTTCGGATGGCTGGTCCGGCTGCTGACCCAGGTGGTCTTCTACAGCCTGGTCGGGGTCCTGGTCGGTGACCCCGAGTTCACCGCCTACGTCGTCCTCGGCGCCGCGGTGCTCATCTGCGTGTCCGAGACGATGCTGGCCACCGCCTCGACCTGCTGGGACAAGCACCAGGGAACGCTGGGTCTGCTGGCGGCCTCCCCGGTCGAACCCGGCCTGTTCTTCTTCGGCCGCAGCCTCCAGTGGCCCGCCTCCGCGACCGTCACCACGTCGATCGCCCTGCTGGCCGTACCACCCTTCTTCGGGGTGGTCTGGGAGCCGTGGCAGGTGCCGGTCCTGGTGGGCGTCGCGGCGCTGACCGCGCTGAGCAGTTACTGCATGACCCTGCTCCTGGGGTCGGTCGCGCTGGTCTTCTCCGAGGCGCGCAACGTCATCAGCACCATCGCCACCCTCTACGTCACCGCGTTCTGCGGGGCGATGGTGCCGCTGGAGTACTGGCCCGCCCCGGTCCGGTGGATAGCCCAGGCGGTGCCCGCCACCCACGGCCTGGAGGCGGTCCGGCTGGTGGAGGGCGGCGGTACCGCCGTCCAGGTCCTGACGGCGCTGGGTGCGATGGTGTTGGCGGCCCTGGTCTGGTTCACGGCGGCCTTCTTCTCCTTCCGTCTGGTGTTCGCCCGTGCCCGCGCCGGAAGGAGCGTCCTCGACTGACACGGACCCTCCGGTCCCGGGCGAGGCGTCCCGGACGCTGGCCGACACCGGGGCCCGCCCCGCCTGCCGAGCGGGTGAGCCGCTCCGTCCGACCGCGAAGGACCGCTGCGTCCGGGGGGTTCAGGCGGTGCCGTGCCAGGATCTCCACAGGGCCGCGTAGGCGCCGCCCGCGCCCACCAGTTCGTCGTGGCCGCCCAGTTCGGTGATCCGGCCGTCCTCCACCACCGCCACCCGGTCGGCGTCGTGCGCGGTGTGCAGCCGGTGCGCGATCGCGATCACCGTCCTGCCCTCCAGCACCGCCGCGAGGGAGCGCTCCGCGGCCCGGGCGGTGGTGGGGTCCAGCAGCGAGGTGGCCTCGTCGAGCACCACCGTGTGCGGGTCGGCCAGCACCACCCGGGCCAGGGCAAGCTGCTGTGCCGCCGCGGCGTCCAGCGCCGTGCCGCCCGCGCCCAGCTGGGTGTCCAGCCCCTCCGGCAGCTCCCGCGGCCAGTCCGCGTCCACCGCCTCCAGCGCGGACAGCAGGTCGGCGTCGTCGGCCTCCTCCGAGGCCAGGGCCAGGTTCTCGCGCAGCGTCCCCGCGAACACGTGGTGCTCCTGATCGACCAGGACGATGCGGCGGCGCAGCTCCTCCGGGCCCAGGTCGGCCACGGGCACCCCGCCCACCAGCACGCTCCCCGAGTCCGGCGCGTCCACCCCGGCCAGCAGCCGCCCCAGGGTGGTCTTGCCCGCCCCCGAGGGCCCCACGACCGCCAGCCGTTCACCGGGCCGCACCGTCAGGTCGATCCCGCGCAGGACGTCCGTTCCCGTCACGTAGGCGTAGCGGGCGCCGCGGACCTCGATCCGGTCGTCGGCGGGTGTCGGGGCCGCGCACACCGGAGCCGCCACCCGCCCCACGCCGCGCACCCGTGCGAACGACGCCCCGCCCCGCTGCAACTGCTCCACCCAGTACATGATCCCGCTGGCGGGCTCCTCCATCTGCCGCATGTAGAGGCAACAGGTCACCACCACTCCCAGGCTCACCCCGCCCTCCAGGTGGAGCAGACCGCCGCCGAGCAGCACCACCACGGCGGGCAGGGAGAACGCGGCGTCGGCGACGGGGAACAGCACCGATCTCAGGCGCAGGGTGCGGCGTCGCGCCCCGTACAGCTCCAGGGTGTCGCGGTCGGTACGGGCCACCCGCTCCCGGCGCAGCCCCAGCGCCTCCACGGTGCGCCCGCCCTCGGCGGTGGCGGTCACCCCCGCCAGCGCGGTCGAGGTGGCCGCCCCCTCCGCCAGGTAGGCGGCGCGCGACCGGCGCAGGTACCAGCGCAGCGCCCACCAGAGCGGAGGCACCACCACCAGGACCAGCACGCCCAGGGACGGGCTGAGCCAGAACACCGCGGCCAGCAGGAAGAGGATCTGCAACAGGCCCGGGAACACGTCGGGGGCCGCGCTGCGCAGGGTCGTCGCGATCACCCCCATGTCGCCGGACGCCCGGTTGGTGAGGTCCCCGGTGCCCGACCGCTCCACCACCCGGGCGGGCAGGGCCAGGGCCCGGTCCACGAACTCCTCGCGCAGCCGCGCCAGCGCCCGCTCCGCGAAGCGGAACGCGCCCAGCCGCGCGTACCGGGTCAGCACCAGCTGAGCCAGCGCGCAGGCCAGGACGGCGGCGGCCAGCCCGTCGACCGCCGCGACGGTGGCCCGCCCGGCCTCCAGGAGGTCGATGATCCGGCCCAGCAGGTAGGGCCCGGCCAGCCCGGCCGCACTGGCCAGGCAGGTCAGCACGAGCGTCGCGGTCAGTCCCGCCCGGTCGGCCGACACCAGCCGCCAGGCGTCCCGACGCGCCTGGGCGGGCTCCGCCACCGGCAGCCGTTCCTCCTCCCCGGCGCGCATCCCGTGCCCGCCGCCGACCCGCCCGGTTCCCGTGCCCGACTCGGCTCCCACTCCTGCGACGGTCCCGCTCTCCTTTCCGGCGTCCGCGCTCCCGCCGGTCTCTGTGCCCTTCCCTGTCTCGGTGCTCACGACCGGCTCCCCTCGTCCGCTCCGCGCAGGACCAGCTCCCGGTAGTCCGGCCGCGTGGCCACCAGCTCCCCGTGCGTGCCCACCGCCACCGCCCGCCCCTCGTCCAGCAGCACCACCCGGTCCGCCCGCGCCAGCAGCAGCGGCGAGGTGCTCGCGACCACGGTGGTGAGCCCTTCGCGCGCCTCGTACAGCCGGGCCGCGACCAGGGCCTCGGTGTGCGCGTCCACCGCCGAGGTGGGTTCGACCAGTAGCAGCACCTCCGGTTCGGCCAGGACCGCGCGGGCCAGCCGTACCCGCTGGCGCTGCCCGCCGGACAGGTTGCGGCCCTGCTCCTCCACCGCCGAGTCCAGCCCGTCGGGCAGGGACGAGACCACGTCCAGCGCCCCGGCCGTCCGCAGCGCTTCCATGACCTCCTCGTCGGTGCGGCCGCCGTGCACCGCGACCACCTCGCGCAGCGGACCGGCGAACAGGTACGAATCGTTGTCGCCGACCAGGACGCGGTCGCGCACCCGCTCCACGTCCATGTCGCGCAGCGGCACACCGCCCCAGGTGGCGTCGGAGTCGGTGTAGCGGCCCAGCCGGTCCACGACCAGCGCCGCGTCCCCGGAACGGAGCGACACCAGGGTGGTCATCGACCCCGGCGGCACCCGCGTTCCGCTCCCGGGGTCCACCAGTTCGGCGGGCCCCTCCGGGGGAGCCGCGCCGCCGCCCTCCGACAGATCGGGCCCGGACCGCAGCACCCGCACCACCCGTTCCAGCGACACGTGGCCGTGGGTGAGGTCGCTGGCCGCCTCCACCAGGAAGAACACCGGCATGATGAGCACGGCCACGTAGCCGTACACGGCGACCACCTCCCCCACGGTGATCTCCCCGGACACCGCGAGCCGGGCGGCGATCCAGGTGACGGCCGCCAGGAAGACCACCGGCAGGCAGGAGCTGACCGCCTCGAACCAGCTGTTGGTCGCGCCGAGCCGGTGCCCCTGGCGCAGCAGCGAGGCCGAGCGCTCCCGGTACCGGGCGGCGAACCGGTCCCTGCCGCCGATGCCGGACAGCACGCGCAGCCCGGCCACGATGTCACCCGCCAGGGCGGTCAGCAGTCCCTCCCGTTCCCGGTAGCCGCTCTGTCCGCCGCGCAGGCCGCGCAGCAGCGGTCCCAGGGTGAGGACGAGCAGGGGTACGCCGACCAGCACGACCGCCGCCAGTAGAGGGGACACGGTCAGGAGCAGGACGGCGACCGACGCGTAGGCGATCACCGAGCCGACCCCCGGACCGGTCATGGTGAGCATCTGCGCGATCCGGCCCACGTCGAGGACCTGGATGGTGGACAGCTCCCCGGAGGAGAGCCGCCGGGGCAGCGTCGCGCCCAGCCGGGCCGCGTGTCTGGCCACCACACGCATGGTCCGCAGCGAGGCGTCCATCCGCACGAGCGTCATGGTGCGGTGCCGCATGATCGACACGGCCGCGTTGAGGATCCCCGCGCCCGCCAGCGCGCCCGCCCACAGCAGGAGGGAGCCCCGGTCCCCGGCCCGCAGGCCGTCGTCCACGGCGCGGGAGAGGAGGTAGGGGGTCACCATGAGGCCGGTCATCCAGACGGTTCCCCAGAAGGCTCCGGCCAGCACTCGCCATGGTTGGGAGGCGATGAGCCACCACAGGTAGCGCCAGGGGCCCCGGGCGTCCGGTGTGCCGGGGTCGGGCACGCGCGGACGCGGGCCGGTCGCGGCGGCGGACGTGCGGGGGGCGGGCGCCGCCTCGGTACCGGTCACGGGGCCTCCGTTCGGATCGTCGGATCAGCGGTTCTCGCTCTTTCCCCTTCATGAAAACAGGACCGCCGTCGCGCCGGAAGGCACCTCCTACTTCTGTGGAAAACTCCGGGGAGTGCCTTTTTCCGTGTCCGTGAAACCTCTCCAATAACACCGGGAACACCAGTAACAAAACTCGCAAGAGGAGCAAGAGCGCCTATCCGCGATCCCGTCCAGCTGGGCGAGTGTGCCGGTCCCGTGTGTGGAACCATGGGATGGTTCGGACTCGGCTTTGTGGGTGAAATGTCTGTTTCTCGGGAAGTTGGAAATTTGGCTGCTTGCCGCTGGTAAATTCCCAGTTCAGCGAGTCTGCTCCCCGCGCACGCGGGGATGGTCCCTGGTAGCGCGCGGAGGTCTACCGGGACGGTCGCTGCTCCCCGCGCACGCGGGGATGGTCCCGGCTCTGGGCGGTGGCGCGGGCCACGCCGAGCCTGCTCCCCGCGCACGCGGGGATGGTCCCAGCCGGTCAATAACGGCCCCGTTCTTAGCACCCTGCTCCCCGCGCACGCGGGGATGGTCCCTGGCCCGCCAGATGGGCCCCGTGGAGCGCCAGCTGCTCCCCGCGCACGCGGGGATGGTCCCAGGCCCTTGAACACCGCCGACTTGGTGACGGTCTGCTCCCCGCGCACGCGGGGATGGTCCCCCGGGGACCCGGTCATCGCCCGGCGCAAGATGCTGCTCCCCGCGCACGCGGGGATGGTCCCATTACATCAACGTACTGTTGCGTGTGTTGTTTGTGCTCCCCGCGCACGCGGGGATGGTCCTTCGGTCCGCCGTCCGCACTGCCGGACGCCCCCCCTGCTCCCCGCACACGCGGGGATGGTCCAGTGAGCAGGTTTTGTAGGAACTGAGAAGGGGCCGCCAGCGGAGAACGCTAGCGGCCCCTTTACGCGTGTTACCGGGAACGGACGCTGGTGAGAAACGCTGCCCACTCGGCTGAGGGCGCCTCCAGGTGACCGAGGTGACGGTTCTGCGTGTCACGGACGGCGGCCCCGGTGCCGGTTTCCGCGACCTCGACGCAGTTGCCGGAGGTGGGCTGACTGTAGCTCGACTTGCGGAAGTTGAGCGGTGTGGGAACTGAGGTCATGGTCTTCTACTCGATCATCTGTCGAAGGTGGTCGATCGTCTCGCCGGGACGGAGAGCGGCCAGGCGCAGGTGGTTCATCAGGTTTCTGTAGCGGGCGATCTCGTCGGGCTCCTCCAAGTAGATCCCATCGGTGTCCGTTTCCAAATAGACCACCGTGGGATCGACCGATTCGGGGAACTCCAGGATCACGAAGGGGCCTCCGCTTCCCGCGTTGAGCTGGGTCGCGCGCGTCACCTGGAGTGTCACATTCGGGTGCTCGGCCATCTCCAGCAGGTGCCGGATCTGCTCCTGGCGCACCATCGGGTGCTGCTCCAGCCTCAGAAGTGCGGTCTCGTCAAAGATGGCCCACAGTTCCGGTGCGTCCTCATCGTCCAGGATGCGCTGTCGGGTCATGCGCGCGTCGATGGCGCGTCGGATGTCCTCTGGCTGGGCCAGCGCGGCTTGGGCGATGACTTCTATGTAGCCCGGCACCTGGAGCAGGCCGGGCAGGACCACAGGTTCCCACGTGGAGATCGCGTTGGCCTCGGTCTCGAAGCCCACATATCTCGCGGCCAGGACGTCTCGGTACCGGTTCCACCAGCCGCGTTCGAGGGACTGGCGGCACAGGTCGAGGATCTCCTCGTACTCGCGGCCGGGTGACAGCCCGCAGGCGTTCAGAATGGCGCGGATTTCCGGGAGCTTCGGGCGCTGCTTGAGGCCGGACTCGATGTTGGAGTACGTCGACTTGGACAGCTCGGCGGCCTTCGCGACTTCCTCACTGGTCATGCGCGCGGCTTGGCGGATGCGTCGCAGCTCAGCGGACAGGCGACGTCGTCGGATGGTTGGCGAGTACCTGGTGGCCATGATGCCCCTGATCGTAGATCGTCGTCGGTCAGAGAGGGACATTTTAGGAATCCTGTAACTGGATATCGGGCGTAAGCGTACAACTAGGAATCCCAACCTTGAAAACTTGGAATCCTAGTTGCATCATGAGGTTACTCAGTCCTTGCCGGGCTTCCCACCCGGCAGCCGAGAGGAGTCGCCTCGTGCGATACCTGATCCAGTTCTTCGTGATGCTGTGGCGGGCGGTAGCCCCGCCCGCCCAGGGCCGCCACACGCGGTCCGCGCCACCTCCCGCTCGAATCCAAGCCCCGCGCAGCCGCCCGCCCGTGCGCCGCCGCTGGGAGTGGCAGGACCCGCCGCCCCCTCCTCCGGAGCCCGTCGAACCCCCGGTGGAGCGCGACCTCATCCCGTCCTACTACCGGGCATGGGAGCAGAAACGAGCAGACAA
Organism: Nocardiopsis sp. LDBS0036; assembly: GCF_041228755.1. Taxonomy (NCBI): domain Bacteria; kingdom Bacillati; phylum Actinomycetota; class Actinomycetes; order Streptosporangiales; family Nocardiopsidaceae; genus Nocardiopsis; species Nocardiopsis sp. LDBS0036. The sequence continues at coordinate 4,030,277 of NZ_CP141103.1, read as the reverse complement.
GCGACCCGCCCCCGACCACCTCGGCGGCGACCTCCTGCACGTCATCGCCCCAGCCGTGCCGCTCCCACGCCCGCGTCCGTCCGACGACCTCACCGACCTCGCCGCCGTGGTCCGCCAGTGGCACACCGCCCAGACCGCCCAGACAACCCAAGCCATTCAGGCCGCCCGAACCTTCGAGGGGGTGCGGGCGTGAACTCCCTCGCCTTCCGGTCGCGCCGCAGCCGCAGCCGCAGCCGCCGCACCCGTCCCTTCCTGACCGTGCTCCCCACGGCATGGGTCAGCGTCGCCACGGGCGCCCTCCCGATCGTGCGCGCCGCCGCGCACCAGGTACTCCGGGAGGCGAAGCGATGATGTCCGCGACCACCGCCGTCACCGTCACGGACCTGACGTGCGACGACGTCCGCCTGTGCCGCGAGGCCAACGGTTCCGGCTCCCTCGCCTCCCTGGCCGTGGCCGCCTGCCACGTCGACCTCTCCCCGGGCTGGAGCGCGCACGGCCGCGCCGCGCGGGTCGCCGCCCTGGAGAAGCTCGCCCGCCTGGCTCAGCAGGCCGCCCGCGAGTTGAGCGAGTCCGGTCAACGGCCGGGACGTGAGCCATGACCGCCGTACCCGAGCCGCGCCGCGAACCGAGGACCGTGTTCGAGGTGCGCGAGGTCGAGAGCAGGGAGGCCCTGCACGCCTGGGCGCGCGCCCACGGGGTAAGGGTCCGCTACCTGGGCTCGACCTGGCAGCACGAGGAGGTCTACGGAGCCCAGCAGGGCACACAGGTTCGCGTGTGCCGCACCCCCTGGGAGCACCACCGCCTCCACCCGGTCGTGTGGAGGTCACCGCTGGAGAAGCCACCGGTCATCCCCCGGCAGCGCACTCCCTGAACCGGTCGCGCGCCGGGCGGCCCCGAGCCTCCCGGCGCGCGACCCTCCACCCTTCACCTCCTGTCACCTCCTGCTTCTCGCCCCGCCTCCACCCCCGACGAAGGACAACCGTGCCCAACACACCCCACGCACCCCGCAAGCCCCACGCATCCCATGCCGACCTGCCCGTTTACCTGCTCACCGTGGCCGAGGTGGGCGACATGTTCAGGGTCAACCCCAGGACCGTGAACCGGTGGGTCGCACAGGGGCGCATCCCCGTGGTGCGCACCCCCGGCGGCCACCTCCGCTTCGACCCGGCCGAGGTCCGCCGACTGCTCTGGATCGACCAGCCGCCCACCACCTGAACCCGCGCACACGGCGGAGCCGACACCGCGTGTCCGGCCCGGGAAAAAGATTCTGTACGCCGTACGGAATTATCTCCGATCCCCTTGTGTTCCCTGGATCGTAGGCCGTACTGTACGGCGTACGACAAGCGTGGAGAGGGGAACGCTGTGAACACGACCGGAGGCGCGATCACCGCGCGCGGTCTGGGCAAGCGCTACGGGAAGAGCTGGGCGCTGCGCGGGTTCGACCTGGACGTGCCCGCGGGCAGCGTGTGCGGGCTGCTCGGCCCCAACGGCGCGGGCAAGACCACCGCCGTACGCGTCCTGGCCACGCTGCTGCGCGCGGATGAGGGCACCGCGCGCGTCGCCGGGTACGACGTGGCCTCCCAGGGGGACGCGGTCCGCCGGAGTATCGGACTGGTGGGCCAGAACGCCGCCGTGGACGAGGTGCTCAGCGGACGGCAGAACCTGGAGATGTTCGGCCGCCTCTACCACCTGGGCGCCCGGCGCGCCGCCGCGCGGGCCGACGAGCTGCTGGAACGCTTCCGCCTGGCCGACACCGGACGCAAGCCGGTCAGCGCCTACTCCGGCGGCATGCGCCGACGCCTGGACCTGGCCGCGAGCATGATCCTGTCCCCGCCCGTGCTGTTCCTGGACGAGCCCACCGTCGGACTCGACCCCCGGGGCCGCAACGAGGTGTGGAACGCCGTCCGCGCCCTGGTGGCGGGCGACACCACGGTGCTGCTCACCACCCAGTACCTGGAGGAGGCCGACCAACTGGCGGACCGGATCTCGGTGGTCGACTCCGGCCGCGTCGTCGCCGAGGGCACGCCGGAGGAGCTCAAGTCCCAGCTGGGCGGCGACCGGCTCGACGTGGTGCTCCACGACGTCGCCGCGCTGGACCGGGCCACCGCCCTCATCGGCCGGGTGAGCGGAGAGCGGCCCGAGGTCGAGGCCGACGCGCGTCGGATCGGCGTCGGTGTTCGGAACCGGGTCGCGGCCCTCACCGAGGTGGTGAGGGCGCTGGAGGAGGAGGAGATCGAGGTGGAGGACGTCGCGCTGCGCCGTCCGACCCTGGACGAGGTCTTCCTGCATCTGACCGGCGGTCATGAGGACCGAGGCGACCGCGGCGACCGCGACGGCCACGGGGACCGCCGTGGCCGTGAGGGCGTCGGTGAAGCCGGTAACGGCGGTGACGTCAGTGACGACGGTGGCGGCCGTGACGTCAGTGACGGAGGTGACCGCGACGCCGGTGGCGGTGACGGTCACGACGTTCGCGGGGAACGCGGTGACCGCGGGGACCACGGCGAGCGCGGAGAGCACGAGGACAGCGACGACCGAGTGGGGGAGAGCCGATGAACGACACCGTCATCCAGGGCGCGGTGTCCGCGCCCGCCGACCGGCTGCGCTGGGCGCTGGCGGACGGGTGGACCATCGCCCGGCGCGACGTCGTGCACTGGCTGCGCCAGCCCGGTCAGCTCGTCGCGGGACTGCTGTTCCCCGTGGTCATGGTGCTGATGTTCGGGTTCCTGTTCGGCGGGGCGATGACCGTGCCCGGCGGCGGGGACTACCGGGAGTTCCTGATGCCCGGCATGTTCGCCATGGCGATGGTCTTCGGGGTGGGCGAGACGGTCACCGCCGTGTCCCAGGACGCCGCGCGCGGGGTCACCGACCGGTTCCGCTCCATGCCCATGGCGCCCTCGGCCGTCGTGGTGGGCCGGTGCGCGGCGGACATGCTCCGGTCGGCGATCACCCTGGTCCTGCTGGTCCTGTGCGGTCTACTGGTGGGGTGGCAGTGGAACGGCGGCACCGGTGAGGCCGCCGCCGGGATCGGGCTGCTCCTGCTGCTGCGCTTCTCGCTGGTGTGGGTCGGCGTCTACGTGGGCCTGGCCGTGCGGGGCGAGGGCGCCCTCGGGGCCGTGCACATGCTGGAGTTCCCGCTGGGCTTCCTGTCCAACGCCTTCGTGGCGACGGCGTCCATGCCGGTGTGGCTGGGCGCGGTCGCGGACTGGAACCCGCTGTCGTCCACGGTCGCCGCCACCCGGGAGCTGTTCGGCAACCCGGGGTGGGGCGGGGAGAGCTGGATCGCGCAGAACGCGGTGCTCATGGCCGTGGTCTGGCCGCTGGTGCTCACAGCGGTCTTCTTCCCGCTGTGCGTACGGCGGTTCCGGGCGCTCGGCCGCTGAGGGCTCAGGCGTCCGGGCGCGGGCCCGGGTCCTCCTCCAACGCGGCGAGGAAGGCCCGGGCCCGCCTGCGGTTGCGGACGATGAGCGGCGCCAGCACGAACAACGCGAGGGCGGGCACAGCGAGGTTCACGACGCGGGCCCAGGTCAAAGGTCCGGGATCGGTGAACGCCACCCCCAGGTTCAACGCGAAGCCCAGACCGAAGAGCGCAACCATGGTCTTCGGCCAGTAGGGCGCTCTCAGGACCGCCTTGGCCTGGTGCCGGGCGATCTGGTTGATCTCAGGATCGGCTCCGGGAACCCCGCTGCGAACCAGCCGACCGGCCGCGCGCAAGCGGGCGTTGCTGACGTCCGGGAGAAGCTCCTCGGGAATCATCCGCCTGGCGAACACCCCCATGACCAGCCCGAAGACGATTCCCGAGAGACCACCGATCAACAAGGCCCACAGCGCGCTGCTCCCGACGACCAGAAGGAAGAACGCGAAGAAGAGCGCCGTGAAGCAGCCGAAGAAGATGCCGCCGAAGACCCCGGAGCGAACCGCGTACCGCTGCGGGTTCTGGTGGGCGTACAGACGCAAGCGGTAGGAGAGGGAAGGACGCTGCTGGTTCATCGGTTCGTCTTTCCGTCGTCCGGGTTCGGGCCCGGGCCTTCCTCCAACACGGTGAGGAAGGCCCGGGCCCGTCTGCGTTGGCGTGCGGTGAGCGGCATCGCCACGAACAGCATGAGGGGGAACACCACGAGGCCCACGACGTTGCCCCAGAGCCCGAGGCCGGTGGTGCTCATCGTTGCCGACCACAGGTTCAGCGCTAGTCCCATGCCGAAGATGGCGGACATGGTCTTCGGCCAGTACTGCTGCCGCAGAACCGCCTCGGCCTGGTGTCGGGCGATCTGGTTGACCAGGGGATCGGCACCGGGGACTCCGCCGCGGACCAGTCGCGCGGCCTCGCGCATCCCCGCCCGGTCGGTGCCTGGAGGCAGAGGGGTCGAAGGAAGCGATCTGACGATGACCACGGCCATGAAAACGCCGAAGAGGGCCCCCGAAACCGCCCCGAACGGAAGGGCCCACACGGCGCTGTCCCCGACGGACTGGAGGAAGAAGGCCCAGAAGAGCCCCGTGAACGCACCGAAGAAGAGGCCGCCGGCGAGGCCGGCGCGGATCGCGTAACCACGTGGGTTCCGGTGGGCGTAGACACGGATACGGAGGAACAGGGAAGGACGCTGCTGGTTCATCGGACCGTCCGTCTCTGGGCCGCGTCGTAGAGGTCGCAGAAGGCGCGCATGTGCTGGCGCCGGGCCCTGAGAGCCAGAGCGAAGACGGCGAACCCGGCGAAGAGCGAAATGTTGTTCAGACCTATCGCTATGAGGGCGGGGTCCTCGTGCCGGAACCCTAGAACGAGCAGGAACACACCGTTGCCGATCATCAGCCCGTTCAGGACGAGATAGCTGACCAGCCCCCAACGGGGCAACACCCAACCGAAGGACCTGAGGTGGACTCCGGCGTGGACACGCGCGAGGAAGTTCGTCCAGGGGTCACCGCCCATGACGGCGTTGCTCGACAGGACCCGCGCCTCACGCAGTTGTTCGCGCGTTGCCCATGGAGGCAGGTTCTTCGGGTGCACCGCGTCCAAGGAGGCGGTGAGAAACAGAGCGAGGACGTTGAGCAGGGGAAGAGGGACCAACAAGGCGGTCCCGAGTGTGTCGGAGAAGGTTGCGGCGGCGTCCGCCCAGGCGGGGGCCACGCCGAACCAGGCGAGATCCCCCATGACGACATGGAGGCCCTTCACCACCACAAGAATGACGAGGAGCAGGAAGGACGTGATCCAGCAGACCATCATCGCGCCGAACCTCGGACCGTACAGGTCCGTGTAACTCGGGCGGCGGACGTTGGGGGGCTGGTGCACGCATCCTCCACGGGCCCGGGGCAGGGGGAAGCGCGGTCGGGCCGGTGCCGCGCCTGCCCGAATCCTAGACGAGACAGGGCATTCCGGGCGCGGCGTGGCCGCCTTCGGCCGGGCACGCGTTTCCATGTACGGTCCACCGTCACCGGCTGCCGCGCTGGGCTCCGCTTTCCGGCCCCGGCGGTTAACGGCGTGACCCCCTCAGCTCTCCGCACCCCCTCAGTCCTCCGACAGCCACTCCGATCCCTCGGGCCATTCCGGTTCCTCCACCCCTCGCGGTCCCTCCAACGGCAGCCGCACCGTGAACGTCGTCCCCTCACCGACGACGCTCTCCACCGCCACCGACCCTCCGTGCAGCTCCACCAGGTTGCGCACGATGGCCAGCCCCAGCCCGCTCCCTCCCGTACGCCGGTTGCGCGACTTGTCCGCCCGCCAGAACCGGTCGAACACGTGCGGCAGGTCCTCCGCCGGGATGCCCACACCGGTGTCGGCCACCTCGACGACCGCCTCCCCGCCCGAGCGGCGCGCCCGCACGGTCACCGTTCCGGGCGCCGGGGTGTGCCGCAGCGCGTTCCCCAGCAGGTTCCCGACCACCTGCACCAGCCGGGTCCGGTCGGCGACGACCACCACGTCCCCGGCCTCATGCCCGGCCTCGTCCCCGGCCTCCGCCACCAGCCGCAGTCCGGCCCCGGCGGCCCTCAGCCGCTGGCTGTCCACCACCTGCTCCACGAGCGCCCCGGCGTCCACCGGCTCCGGGGACAGCCGCAGCTTGCCCGCGTCCGCCAGCGCCAGGTCCTGGAGGTCGTCGACGATGTCCTGGAGCAGCAGCGTCTCGCCGACCAGCATCCCCATCCGCTCCCGGTCCAGGTCGGCTACCCCGTCCTGGGCCGCCTCCAGCCAGCCGCGCAGGTTGCTCAGCGGCGTCCGCAGTTCGTGCGAGACGTCGCTGACCATCGCCCGGCGCTGCTTCTCCAACCGCTCCAGGTGCTCAGCCATCTCGTTGAACGCGTCCGCCAGCTGGCCCAGCTCACCGGAGTCGCGCACCTCCACCCGCGAGTCCCCCCGCCCCTCCCGCATCCGCCGCACCGCGTCGGTGAGCGCGCGCACCGGGCGGACGAGCCGCGTGGACACCGCCACGCTCACCACCACCGTCAGCACCAGTACCAGCAGCACCACGCCGAACACCCGAACCAGGCCCTCGCCGGTCAGCGGCACGACGCCCGACGCCTCCGCCTCGGGGTCGTCGGTGAACAGCAGCGCCGCCGGGGCCACGTAGGGGTCCAGCTGCTCGCGCCGGGCGGAGTCCAGGCACGCGGAGGTGCGCGCGTCGAAGCGCGGCGGCTCGGGAGGCGCCCCGGACCCCCAGCCGCCCGTCTCCGCGGAAACCGTTCCCGGGGGCTGGTCCTCCGCGGGTTCCGGGGACCACGGCGACTGCTCCACCGGCGCCGGTCCGTCCTGAACAGGAGGCTCGCCCGAGCCCCCGGCCGGGTCCCGGACCTCCTCGGACGGTTCCACGGGCACGGGTTCCTCGCCGCCGGGGTCGTCCGGCACCTCCCCGGGAGCGACCGCCTCCTCCCCGGGCGCCGAGGGATCGCGCGGGGCGCGGGCCTCGTCCGCGAAGCCCCCGGAGTCCGTCGCGAACCCCGTGGGATCCTCGGGCGCACCGTAGGGCAGCGCCACGGGAACCCCGAGGGCCCCGTCCATCCGGTACTCCGCCTCCGCGTCCTCGGGAGCCTCCACGCCCAGGCAGGTCCTGACCAGGCCGTTCAGCTCCTCCAGCGCCTCCCGCTCGCCGTCGGTCGGCTCCTCCAGCCTCTCCAGCCCGCAGTCCAGCCACGCGTACCGGTTCGCCTGGGCCACGGTGACGGCGGGGCGTCCGCTCGGCCCGGCCTCCACCTCCACCGTGAACCCGTACAGGTCGCGCAGGCAGTCGGCGGTGTTCTCCGCGATCTCGGCCAGCCGGATCCGCTCCGTCTCCGGCAGCGCGAACGGCCCCACCGCGCGGGGGTCGATGCGCCCGGTGACGTCGGAGGCGAGGGTGACGTCCACCGCCAGCGGATCGACCACCGAGGTCGTCCGCGGCGGAAGCGGCCGGGCCTCCTGGGCCGAGTCCGCGACCAGTCCGCGGTTCTCGGTGGTCAGGACGATCCGCCGCCCCGTCTCCTCGGACAGGCGCCCCACCGTCTCGCCCACGCCGTCCCACCCGGGGTGGGCGGCGGCGTAGGCGACGAGCGTGTCGTGGATGCGGGTGTCCACGGCCAGGGTCTCCCCCTGCTGCACGGTGAGCGACTCCGACGTCCTCTGCACCGCCAGCCACGCCGTCGCGAAGATCGAGCAGACCGCCACCAGGACCGAGCTCGCCAGCAGGCGCGCCAGCAGGCTGTGCCGCAGCGCGCCCCTACGCCGACCGGTCATCGGTCTTCCCGACGAGCTTGTAGCCCACGCCGTACACGGTGACCAGCCGCACCGGCCTGCGCGGGTCCGGCTCCAGCTTCCGGCGCAGGTTCTTCACGTGTACGTCGATGGTGCGCTCGGTGATGAACCGGCTCATGCCGTGGATGTGCTCCAACAGCTGGGCGCGCGTCAGGACCCGGCCCGGCTGGGCGGCGAGCGCGGCGAGCAGCTGGAACTCGGCGGGCGTGCACGTGACCGGGACCCCGTCCACCCGCACCGCGTGGCGCGACGGGTCCACCGCGACCGGTCCCGCGCGCAGCACCCGGTCCGCGTCGTCGGGGTCCCTGCGCGAGCGGCGCAGCAGCGTGCGCACCCGCGCCATCAGCTCACGCGGGCTGTAGGGCTTGGTCACGTAGTCGTCCGCGCCCAGGTCGAGCCCGGTGAGCAGGTCCTCCTCGGTGGAGCGGGCGGTGAGCATCAGCACCGCCACGTCGGACTCCGCCCGCAGGGCCCGGCACGCGTCGAGTCCGCTCATGACCGGCATCATCACGTCGAGGACGACCAGGTCGGGGCGGTCCCGGTGGTGCGCCGCGACCGCCGCGCGCCCGTCGTGCACGACGCGGACGAAGTGCCCCTCGTGCTCCAGGTAGCGCCGGATCAGGTCGGCCTGGTTGACGTCGTCCTCGGCGACCAGCACATGCGCGCACACGGTGACCTCCGATCGGCTTCCGGCCCGGTCGGGCCTCGGTGCGGCTCGATCGTACGCGTGCGCGCGAGGGCGCCGGAGCGGGCCGGTGGAGCCCCCGCAGGTCACCACACAGGTCCCACACGACGGGCACACGGGTTCTTCACATTCGTCGGCCAGTGTTCGTTGTCGTCCGGAGCGCGAGCACGCCGGACGCCTCCCCGAACGAAGCCGGACGGAAACCCCATGCGCCCAACGATGCCCGTAAGCCCCACCCGGGCTCTGACGTCCCTCGCGGCCGCCGCTGCCCTGGTAGCGCTCACGGCCTGCTCGTCCGCCACGGCCGACGAACCGGCGTCGGAGGAGGCGCCCGTCGACGCCGCCGGCAACGGCGTCGAGGGCGTGGAGATCGCGACGGTCGTCGGCGACGGGATCGACGTCCACACCGAGCCCGGCGGCGAGGAGGTGCTGCACACCCTCGCGAGTCCGAACGACTTCGGGGTGGAGCGTGCGTTCCTCGTCGAGCGCAACGAGGACGAGTGGCTCCAGGTCCTGCTGCCGGTCCGACCGAACGGCAGCACGGGCTGGGTGAGGAGCGACGACGTGTGGCTGACCTCCACGGAGTACCGCGTGGAGGTCGACACCGGCGACTTCGCGTTCACCGTCTTCGACGGGGACGAGGAGGTGCGCACCGGAGTGATCGGCACGGGGGAGGGCGAGACCCCCACCCCCGAGGGCCGCTACTACTTCACCGAGCTGCTCCAGCCGCCGGATCCGGAGGGGCCCTACGGGGTCTACGCCTTCGGCCTGAGCGGGTTCTCCGAGACGTTGGAGACGTTCGCCGGCGGGCCCGGCCAGCTCGCCGTGCACGGCACCAACGACGAGGACGCCCTGGGACGCGAGGTCAGCCACGGGTGCGTCCGGGTCTCCAACGAGGACATCACCTGGATGGCCGAGAACCTGCCGATCGGCACCCCGGTCGAGATCTCCGGCTGAGGCGACCGGCTCCGGACCGCCGCGCGGGACGGTATCCCGCGCACACGAACCCACACACGAGGACCGACATGCGTCTGAAGAACTACCTGATCGTCGCCGGTTTCGCGGCCGCCGCCCTGTTCGGCGGATCCCCCGCCTGGGCCGACGACTCGATCGCCCCCTCCGCGGCCCCGGCTCCGGCCGAGTGCGTGGTGGACCCCTCCCAGGAGCCCGCGCCGCCCGCCGAGGAGTCCGGTGCCGGTGCCCCGTCCGAGGAGTCCGGCGGGTGGGCGCCCGGTGCGGGGGCCGAGCCGTGCGACGACCCGGCCCAGCCGGGGGAGGAGTCCACGCCGCCCGCTGAGGAGCCCTCCCCGGCCGAGGAGGACGAGGCGGCCGAGCAGGAGCAGCGGGACCGCGAGCGGGAGATCGAGGAGGCCGGGGCCCCCGTCCCCATGCCCGCGGACCCGAACTACACCGGCTGATCCACGACCGGTGTCACCCCGTGGCGCGCACGGGGTGGCACCGCGGGGGCGGGGCCCGCCGCGCACGCGGCGGGCCCCTTCGCGTGCCCCGGCCCTGTGCCTCCTGCGCGTGCACGGGTTGCGTGCCCGGTCGCCGGTCGCCGGTCGTCCCCTCAGGGGCTTCACCCGGCCGACGAACCGGAGTCGGAGGAGGCGCCCTCGACGCCGCCGGTAACGGCGTCGAGGGCGTGGAGAACGCGACGGTTCTTGGCGACGGGGTCGACGTCCACGCCGAGCCCGGCGGCGGGGAGATGTTGCACACCCTCGCGAGTCCGAACGACTTCGGGGTGGAACGCGCGTTCCTGGTCGAGCGCGACGAGGTGTCGCTGGTCACCACGGAGTACCGCATGGAGGTCGACACCGGCGACTTCACGTTCACCGTCTTCGACGGGGGCGAGGAGGTGCGTACCGGAGTGAACGGCGCGGGAGAGGGCGAAACCCCCACCCCCGAGGGCCATTACTATTTTCCCGAGCTGCTCCAGCCACCGGATCCGGAGGGACCCTACGGGGTCTACGCCTTCGGCCTGAGCGGGTTCTCCGAGACGTTGGAGACGTTCGCGGGCAGGCCCGGCCAGCGGCACCAACGACGAGGACGCCCTGGGTCGCCAGGTCAGCCACGGGCGTGTCCGGTCTCCAACGAGGACATCACCTGGATGGCCGAGAACCCGCCGATCGGCACCCCGGTCGAGATCTCCGGCTGAGCCGACCGTCTCCGGATCGCCGCGCGGGACGGTATCCCGCGCACACGGACCACACACGAGGACTGCCATGCGTCTGAAGCACCACCTGATCGTCGCTGGTTTCGCGGCCGCCGCCCTGTTCGGCGGATCCCCCGCCTGGGCCGACGACGCGGTCTACCCCACCGCGACCCCCGACTACCCCACCGCAGTTCCCGAGTCCGAGTACCCCACTGCGATTCCCGACTCGGCTGAGTGCCCGGTGGACCCCACCGCGATTCCCGAGTACCCGACCGAGATCCCCGACTATCCGACCGAGGTCCCCGAGTACCCGACCGAGGACCCCGGTTACCCGATCGAGGTTCCCGAGTACCCCTCTGAGGACCCCGGCTACCCGACCGAGGACCCCGGTTACCCGACCGAGGACCCCGGTTACCCGATCGAGGTTCCCGAGTACCCCTCTGAGGACCCCGGCTACCCGACCGAGGACCCCGGTTACCCGATCGAGGTTCCCGAGTACCCCTCTGAGGACCCCGGCTACCCGACCGAGGTCCCCGACTACCCGACCGAGGTCCCCGACTACCCCACCGAGAACCCGGAGTACCCCACCTCTACCTCCGACTACCCCACTGCGATTCCCGACTCGGCCGAGTGCCCGGTGGACCCCACCGCGACCCCCGACTACCCCACCGCGACCTCCGACCCGGTTCGGCCGGAGGAGGAGCCCGCGTACCCGACCTACATCGGCTGACCGGCTGATCCACGACCGGTGTCACCCCGTGGCGAGCACGGGGTGACACCGCGGGGGCGGGGCCCGCCGCACACGCGGCGGGCCCTCTCCGTGCGCCCCGGCTCAGGAGGATCCGGAGCCCTGACCGGCATCGCCCGCCGACGCGGGGAGTTCGACCGACTGCCGGTGCCGGAACACGTTGAGCGGGTCCCACCGCTCCTTCACCCGCTGGAGCCGGGGGTAGGAGTCCTTGTAGTAGAGCTTCGACCAGCGGTCCTTCGAGGTGTTCCAGGCCGGGTCGCTCAGGTCGACGTCCGGGTAGTTGACGTAGCACCCGTCGGTGGCGTCTCCGATCACGGGGACCCCGCCGGTGGACGCGAACGTCTTGCGGTAGACGTCGCGGATCCACGCCAGGTGCCCGGCCACGGCTGACTCCGGCTCGGTGCGCTTCCAGTAGACCTGGTACTGCACCTTGAGCACGGAGTCGCGCTGGGGCACGGCGGTGTCCACCGGCGGCTGGTTGACGGCCCCGCCGTAGGAGTCGACCTGGATCAGGGCCTCCTTGTTGACGTAGTCGGTGTAGTGCTCCTTGCCCAGATAGGCCCACATGGCCTCGATCTGCGCCGCGCTGAAGGGTTTGCGCAGGTAGGCCGACTTGTACTTGCCGCACTGGTTCTCGCCGGAGCCGTTGAGTACCTGGGTGGCCGTCAGCCAGGGCAGCTTCCGGGGGGTCTGCATGCCCTGGACCGCGGGGTGCTCCCCCATGGGGGTCGTCATCTGTCCGGACTCCGGTGCGATCCGGCCGTCGACGGCGTCCAGGAACTCCTCCATGGCCCGCCCGCCCTCGGGGTCGTCGGCGTCGACCTGGGCGACGAGGCCGATCTCCCCGTTGCTGACGTGGTTGAGCTTGAGCAGCGCGAAGAGCCTGCCGGACGCCTCGTCCGGGTCCTGGTGGTCGCGGAAGTACTCGCCGTACGCCGTGACCAGGGCGGCGAAGTCGTCCTTGGTGAAGTCCGACCACTTCCACGAGAGGCCGCTGAGCAGCACGTTCGACGGGGGTTCGGGCAGGTCGCGGAACCAGAACCGGGTGACGATCCCGAAGTTCCCGCCGCCGCCCCCGGTGTGCGCCCACAGCAGCTCCCGGCGGTCGGGGTCGGGGTCGTCCCGGGTGGCCAGGACGAGTTCGACCGAGCGGTCGGGGCGCACCACCGCCACCTCCACCGCGTACAGGTAGTCCACGGTGAGCCCGTACTGGCGGGAGAGCAGACCGTAGCCGCCCCCGGTGATGTGCCCGCCCATGCCGACCGAGTAGCAGGACCCGCCCGGCAGGGCCTTCCCGCTGAGCGGATACAGGTGGCTGTAGGCGTGCCAGTTGGTGGCGCCCGCCTCCACGCAGTACGCCTCCAGTCCGGGGTCGTAGCCGATCCCGCACATGGGGCTGACGTCCAGGATCACGCGGACGTCGTCGCCGCAGACGAAGTCCTCGTAGCAGTGGCCGCCCGAGCGCACGGTGATCCGTGTGCGGTCCAGGTCCGCGGTCGTCCGGTTGACCGCCTCGGACAGGGCGCGGGCGGCGCCCTCGGGTGTGGCCACCAACCGCACGTAGTCGGGACGGGCGATCCAACGCTGGTTGAACCCCCGGTCGAGGGCTGGGTAGCGCTTGTCGGAGGGCTTGACGGTGGTCAGGGGAGGAATGCCGTGGCTGTGGGACATGTGAGCCGCCTGAGCTGCGAGGACAACGAGACGCCTTGGGGTTACCCGGCGTGATCGGATGCGAAAAGCGACCGATGCGCCCTGCGTGGTTACGGACGGTGATGGCGGCCCGTAAGGGGTGAGGGCCGGTCGCCGAAAAGGCTTTTCGTGCATACGCGCCCCTGACCAGGGGCGGAGCCGGAGGAATCCCCTCTGCGGCATCCGAGTTCCCGGAACCCTTGAGCCCTCCTGGAACCCCTCCGGCCTCCTGTCACCGTTCCAGTCCCCCTGGAGCCCCACGGGCGACCGGCGGGGCCCCGCGCGGCTCGCCGGTTCGCGTCCGGGCCGGGCGCGGGCGGCTGGCCTACTCTGGCGCCATGACTGATCTGCCGCAGCGCTGCGACGCCGTGGTCGTGGGGGCGGGCATGGCCGGACTGGCCGCCGCCGCCGACCTGGCCGCCGCCGGGCTCGACGTGACCGTCGTGGAGGCCGGGGAGTCCGTGGGGGGACGCGTCCGCAGCGACGTGCGGGACGGCTATGTGCTCGACCGCGGCTTCCAGATCCTCAACACCGCCTACCCGGCCGTGCGCCGCCGCCTGGACCTGGACGCCCTGCGACTGCGGTCCTTCCCCAAGGGGATGGCCGTGCGCACCGACCGGGGGCTGCTGCGGCTGCGCCCGTCGCCCTCCGGGGCGTTGTCGTCGCTGTCCCTGCTGTCCGGATCGCTCGTCCGCCCCTCCGACCTCTTCCGCCTGCTGCGCGCCGTGGCCGCGGACGCCCTCGAACCGGCCGACCGGATCAAGGCCCGGCCCGAGACCGACACCCTCACCGCGCTGCGCCGCCTCGGCCTGGGCAAACGGGCCGTGAACACCCTGGTGCGCCCCTTCCTGACCGGCGTCTTCCTGGACGAGTCCCTGGGCACGTCCAGCAGGGTCAACGACCTGGTCTGGCGCAGCTTCGCGCGGGGGCGGCTGGCCGTTCCGGAGGCGGGGATCCAGGCCGTCTCCGACCAGCTCGCGGCGCGCGCCGGAAGCGCGCGGTTCCTTCTGGGGACGCCCGCGCACGAGGTGGCGCCGGGGCTGGTGCGCACCGAGGCGGGCACCGTCCACGCCCGCGCCGTCGTGGTCGCGGTCGGTCCGGGAGCGGTGTCCAAGCTCCTGCCCTCGCTGCCCGCGCCGGTGCTCAACCCCGCCACCACCTACTACCACTCCCGTCCCGCCGGACCCGACGACGACCCGCTCCTGCACGTGGACGGGCGCTCCCGGCGCAGCGGGACCAGGCTGAGCAGCGTCATGGTGCTGACGGCCACCGCCCCGTCCTACGCCCCGCCCGGCCGGGCGCTGATCGCCTCCTCCACGGTGGGACCCCACCAGCCCCCGGAGGCCGAGGTGCGGGCGGAGGCCGCCGGGATCCTGGGCACGCGAGACGGGGACTGGGAACACCTGGAGACGGTGCACGTGCCCGACGCCCTGCCCGCGGCGCCGCCGCCCCTGGGCGACCTGCGCCGTCCGGTCCGCCTGGAGGAGGGCCTCTACGTCGCGGGCGACCACCGCGACACGCCCTCGCTCCAGGGCGCCCTGGTCAGCGGGGGGCGGGCCGCCGCCGCGGTCCTGGCCGACCTCGCCGGGCGGTGAGCCCGGCGGCGGAGCGGCGCACGGGACGCTGAGGAACGCCCCGGCCGTGACGGGCACGCGGAACGGACCCGCACGCCCTTCAGGTGGCCAGGATCTGCGGCGAGACCGTCTTGAGCATCGCGTCGGCCCAGCTCATCTGCCGCAGCGACTGCGGGTGGCACCGCTTGGTGAGCGCCAGCAGCTCGGCGTCCGCGGTCACCTGCGCGCCCTGCCCGAGCAGGTCCCAGTCCAGGGACACACCCGCCGCCATGCGGTACAGCCGACGCAGGTCCGCCAGGAGCAGCAGGTCGGGGTCGGAGCCGTCCCCCGGCAGCTCGCCCGCCTCCTCGGTGGGCGGGTCCGGGTTCTCCGGTTCCGGCTCCCCGAGGTCCAGGCCGTAGCGGGCACCGGCCTCGGAGATCTCCCGCACGTGCTCGCGCGACCAGCGGACCAGGTCCCGGGCCACGTGGTGGATCTCCTGCTCCTCCTCGTGCCGCTCGGCGATCCTGAGCAGTTCCCCGGCCAGGGCGCTCTCGGCGTCGTGCAGTTCGCGCAGGGCCACGGTGATCCTCATCGCGCACCTCCGGTGACGTGTTCCCCGGAGGCGGCGTCGGGGCCGCCCACGGTCTCGGGCACCCCGTCGCCGACCGGCCGGGACGCGGTCGTCGTCGGCGCGGGCGCCGGTGCGCCGTCCCCGCGGCCGAGGGGACGCAGCCGGGCCGCCGCGGTCTTGAACAGGGGCTGTTTGGACACCGGGTCCCAGTCGGTGACGGTCGTCTCGTTGGCCGCCCGGTCCCGGTCGGGGGAGCCGCCGTCGGCGTGCCTGTCCCAGTAGCCGTAGTGGAACGGGACGAACAGCACCCCGGGGCGGATGCCGCTGATCCGCGCCCGCGCCCGGACCACCCCGCGCGGCGAGGCCACCTCGACGGGATCGCCCTCGCAGATCCCGGCCTCCCGGGCGTCGGAGGGGGAGACCTCCACCCAGACCTCGGGGGCCGCCCGTTGCAACTGGGGTGAGCGCCCGGTCTTGGTGCGCGTGTGGAAGTGGTAGAGCGTGCGGCCGGTGATGAGCGCGAAGGGGTACTCCCCGCTCGGCTCCTCGTGCGGCGGCAGGTACTCGGCGGCCTTGATGATCGCCCGGCCCTCGGGGTTCATCGCCTTGTACTCGGTCGGCTCCAGCGGCGCCCCGGTGACCAGGTCGCGGCCGTAGCTCTCGCACTGGTCGGGCGCAGCCCAGAACCGGCCGTCGGCGTACAGGCGCTCGGTGCCGTCCGGGTTCTGGTCGTTGCAGGGCCACTGCACGCCGCTGCCGCCGCGCAGCCTGCCGTAGGTGAGGCCGGTGTAGTCGCACGGCCGTCCGGCGGTGGCCTCCTTCCACGCCTCGAAGGCCGACTCGGGGTCGTGCCACTGGGGGAACGGCGCACCGTCGTTGTCGCGGAAGTCCATCCGCCGGGCGTAGTCCAGGAAGATGTCCAGGTCCGACCGTGCCTCGCCGGGCGGCTCGACGGCCTTGTCGGACAGGTGGACGGTGCGGTCGGTGTTGGTGAACGTGCCCGTCTTCTCGCCCCAGGTCGCGGCGGGCAGCACCACGTCGGCGAGTTCGGCCGTCTCGGTCAGGAAGATGTCCTGCACCACCAGGAACAGCCCCTCCCGGGCGAGCACCGAGCGGATCCGCGCCAGCTCGGGCAGCGACACCGCCGGGTTGGTGGCGCTGACCCACAGGAACCGGATCGACCCCTTCTCGGCGTACCGCATGATCTGCATCGCGTGCGTGGGCGGCGCGTAGTGCGGGATCCGCATCGGGTCGAGGTTCCACACCGCGGCGAGGTCGCTGATGTGCTCGTCGTTGCTCCAGTTGCGAAAGCCCGTGAGGTCGCCGTCGGCGCCGCACTCGCGCGTGTTCTCCGCCGTGGGCTGCCCGTTCATCTGGAGGACGCCCGCGCCCGGCCTGCCGAGCATGCCGCGGACCAGGTGGATGTTGTTGACCTGCACGGACGCGGCGGTCGCCTGGTGCGACTGGTAGAAGCCCTGGAGCACGGTCGACAACAGCCGCTCGGCGTCGCCCAGGAGCGCGGCGGCCTCGCGGATCCGCTCCGCCGGGACCCCGCAGATCCCGGCCGCGCGCTCGGGCGGGTATCCCTCCACCTCCGCGACCAGGGAGTCGTAGCCGACCGTGTGGGCCTCGACGTAGTCGTGGTCGACCATGTCCCGCCGGATGATCTCGTGCAGGATGCCGTTCATCAGCGCGACGTTGGTCCCCGGCAGCGGGGCCAGGTGCAGCGTCGCCTCGCGCGCCACCGGGGTCGGGCGGGGGTCGACGCACAGGATCCGGGGCGGGTTGGGCCCGGCCAACCGGTCGAGCACGCGCGTCCACAGCACCGTCTGGGTCTCGGCCATGTTGTGGCCGTAGAGGGCGATGACGTCGGCGTGGTCGATGTCGGTGTAGGAGCCGGGCTGTCCGTCGCAGCCGAACGACTCCTTGAGCGCGGCGGCGGCGGTGGCCGTGCACAGCCGGGTGTTGCCGTCCATGTGGTTGGTGCCGATGGCGCCGTGCCCGATGGCGGCGAGCGTGTAGTACTCCTCCAGGAAGAGCTGTCCGCTGGTGTAGAAGCCGATCGCGCTCGGGCCCTGCTCGTCGAGCAGTTCCCCGCTGCGCCGCACGACCAGGTCCATCGCGGTGTCCCAGTCGGTCTCGACCAGCTCGCCGTCCCGGCGCACCAGGGGCCGGGTGAGCCGGTCGGGTGAGTGGTTGGCCTGCCACCCGTAGAGGTCCTTGGGGCCCAGGCGCCCGTGGTTGACCCGGTCGCCCTCGCGGCCCCGCACCCCCACGATCCGGTCGTCCTTGACCGCGATGTCGAGCGCGTCGCCGTTGGAGTGCAGGATCGACGCGGACCGCACCCAGCGGTCCACCTGGCCGGGGTCCACCCCCTCGGCCAGGTGGCTGTCCACTCTGGTCGGCCATTCCTGGCCGGGCCCGTACGGGGTGCGCGACCCCCATGGTTCGGCGATCCTGTCCCTGGACGGCACCGACACCACCCCTTCCCGTGCGGCCGAAACGCGTGAACGCCGCTACCCGGGGCGCAAACGCGTAAACGGCGCGGGATCCGGCCCCGCCCCGGCCGTGGCCGGAGGGGCAGACGGTGGCTCACCGGGTTGCTCATCAGGTGGATCACTGAAGCGGTAACGAGCAACCCAGTGAGCCAGACCCGGTGTCGGGGAAACAGGCGTGCGTCAGGACGTCCCGGTCGCGGCCAGGGGAAAAGGTCCGGCAGGTCCCGCCCGGTCCCGGCTCAGGGCAGGTGCACCATCCCGGCGATCCGACCGGCCGCCTCCCGCACGGCGGCGCCGAAGGGGGCGGGGTCGTCCAGCTCCAGGAGTGAGACGCCGACGCTGGCCACCGGATCGGAACTCCTCCCGACCACCGCCGCCGACACCCCGGTCACCGCGTTGGTCACCTCGGCGTGGGAGACGGCGTAGCCCCGCTCGCGGGCCAGGGCGACCTCCTCGCGCTCCCCGGGCCGGGGAGGCATGGCCGCGAGCAGGGCCAGCCCGGCCGACCCCTTGTCGATGGGATCGACCCGCCCGGTCCGGAAGGCGATGTGGGCCGTGGCCCGGCGCGGTTCCACCACCATCAGGGCGCGCGCCTCATCCTCGCCCTCGGGGACGACGAGGTGCGCGGTGGCCCCCTGCGACTCGGCCAGCTCGGCCAGGACCGGACCGGCGACCTGGCGCAGGTCCGCCTCCACCGACTCGGCCAGCGCGACCAGCCCCGGCCCCAGGGTGATGCGCTTGAAGGGACCGCGTTTGCACAGCCGGTGCTCCTCCAGCGTGCGCACCAGCCGGTGGGCGACCGTGCGGTGCACGCCCACCCCCTCGGCGATCTCGGTGAGCGACAGTCCGTGCGGACTGCGGCTGAGCAGCTCCAACACCTCGATCCCGTTGTGCAGGGTCTTGGACGTGCGGGTGTTGGGCCTGTCGGCCGGTGTCTCGGGCATCTGGCTCCTCTCGCACCGCGAAGATACACCTCCCGCCTCTTGACGCAGGTGATGTGTGACACATACGTTAAGCCTTAATTGCACACCTAGTGCGATTATCGCACACATGGGGGGAAGGTCATGGACGGTTCGCTGGTCACCGGCATCCACCAGCTCTACGCGCGCCAGTCCCACCTGATCGACGGCGGCCACGCCGACGCCTGGGCCCGGACCTTCACCCCCGACGGCGAGTTCCACTCGCCGACCTATCCCGCGCCGGTCGTGGGGCGCGACCGCCTGCGGGCCTTCGCCGAGGACTTCGCGCACGCGGCCCGGGAGGCGGGCGAGGTGCGCCGCCACGTGGTCACCAACCTCTTCGTGGAGTCCGCGGACACCACACAGGCGCAGGTCAGCGCCTATCTTCAGGTCATCGGCACCCGTGTGACGGGCGACACCGCAATCCTGAGGTTCACCACCGTCAGCGACCGGCTGGTCCGCGACGGGCAGGACTGGCGCATCGCGCGCCGGGACGTCCGGCGCGACGACACCGCCTGAACCCCGGCCGCGCCCGACCGCACCCGGACCCACCGCACCCGCTCCCCACCAGATCCGGACCCGCGACCCCGGTCCCGTCCCACCCAAGGAAAGGCCGCACACCATGACCCAGCACGAGGGCACCGGCCCCGCCCGCGTCGTCCACCGCGTGATGGAGGCCGTCCACCCCGAGATGGCCGGCCGCACCGCGGTCGTCACCGGGGCGGCGCGCGGCATGGGCCGCAGCTTCGCCGCAGCCCTGGCCACCCGCGGCGTCAACGTCGTCGCGGCCGACATCAACGACGTCGACATGAAGCGGGTCGCCGACGAGATCAACCGCGACCTGGCCGACGGCGCTCTGCACGAGAGGCCCGGCCGGGTCGCCCCCCGCCGCGTCGACGTGGTCGTGCCCGAGCAGCACGACGACCTCGCCCGCGCCGCCGTCGACGAGTTCGGCTCCCTCGACTACTGGGTCAACAACGCCGGGGTCTTCCCGTACGCCGCCGTCGGCGAGATCACCGCCGAGCAGATGTCCACCGTCCTCGACGTCAACGTCCAGGGGGTCCTGCACGGCGCCCAGGCCGCCGCCCGCCGCATGCGGCCCGGCGGCGTCATCGTCAACATGTCCTCGGTGTCGGCGGTGCGCGTGCGCCGGGGCCGCGCCGCCTACTGCGCGTCCAAGGCCGCCGTCGCCCACCTGACCGAGTCCCTCGCCGTCGAGCTGGGCGACAGGGGGCTGCGCGTCAACTCCATCGCCCCCGGCTTCATCGACACCGAGATGACGCGCTGGCTCCAGGACGACCCCGAGGCCCTGGCCGCCGCCCTGGACAACGTGCCGCTGCACCGGGTCGGCTCCCCCGAGGAGGTCGTCGGCGTCCTGCTCTTCCTGCTCTCCGACAGCAGCCGCTACGTGACCGGGCACAGCATCGCCGTCGACGGGGGTTCCCGCCATGTCTGAGCACGTCGGCCGGCACGACCACGAGGACGAGGAGACCGCCGACGTCGTCGTCATCGGCGGGGGAGGGGCCGGGCTCGCCGCGGCCGTCACCGCCGCCGAGGAGGGCGCGCGCGTCCTGCTGTTCGAGTCCGAGTCCGAACTGGGCGGCTCCACCCAGCTCTCGGCGGGGCTCTTCACCGCCGCCGCGACCAGCGTCCAGCGCGGCGCGGGCGTGGAGGACAGCGCCGAGCGCTTCTACCAGCACTACATGGACCTCAACCAGTGGATGCTCGAACCCGGGCTGGTCCGCGCCTTCTGCGAGAACGCCGGACCCACCCTGGAGTGGCTCATCGGACTGGGCGCCGGGTTCCCGGCCCGGACCTCCACCAACGCGCACATGCCCGGCCTGACCCGGGCCGGGGTCGAGGACGTCTGGCGCGCCCACGTCCCCGCCGACCAGGGGCTCGGTCTGGTCCAGGTGCTCGCCGCGGCCTGCCGCCGCCTCGGGGTCGAGACCGTGCTCAACACCCGGGTGCGGCACCTGCTGTTCGAGGACGGCCGGGTGCGCGGCGTCGTCGCCGACGGCGTCACCGTCCGCGCGAACGCCGTGGTGGTCGCCACCGGAGGCCTGGCCCAGGACCCCGAACTGCTCAAGGAGTACTACCCGGACGCCCTGGAGGCGGGCGAACACGCGTTCGTCGTGGCCGCGCCCGGCAGCCGGGGCGACCACCTGCGCTTCGCCGAACAGGTGGGGGCCTCCGTGACCGGCGCGGGCTGGGGGCTGCGGATGCCCACCGTCTACTTCCAACGCCAGCACCACTGGCAGTCGGGGTTCCCGCCGCTCTCGCGCGTGTACGTCAACGGGGCCGGGCGCCGCTTCATGGACGAGGACGCCTCCTACGCAGTCTCCACCGGCATCATCGACGCCCAGGGCGGCTCCGCGTGGTGCGTGTTCGACGACCGCGCCCGGGCCTCGCTGCCCGCCGGGTACGCGGACTGGACGCCCGAACGCGTCACCGAGGAGGCCGACGCGGGCCGCACCCTGCGCGCCGACACCCTGGAGGAACTGGCCGCCCTCATGGGGGTGTCCGAGGCCGCGCTGCTCACCACGGTGCGGACCTGGAACTCCCAGCTGCCGAACGGGCGGGACCCGGACTTCCTGCGCCACCTGACCCTGCGCGGCAAGGGGGCGCAGGCCGACCCCGAGCCCCTGGACACCGCTCCGTACTACGCGGCCCGCGTGCTGCCGGCCGAGATCGTCTGCACGCACGCCGGTCTGGAGATCGACTCCGCCGCCGCCGTGCGCGACCGCACCGGGACCGCGGTCCCCGGGCTCTTCGCCGCGGGCGAGGCGGGCGCCGGAGTCCTCGGTCCCCGCTACGTCGGCGGCGGCAACGCGGTCGCCAACGCCCTCACCATGGGCCGCATCGCCGGTCGGGGAGCGGCGGGCGCACGGAGGGGAACCGCCCGGCCGACGCGTCCCGTCGCGTGACGGGCGGCGCCACCGGACACGCCTCGGGGCGGGTGTCCTGAGGCGCACCCGTCCCGCACCTTCCGCCCCACCGCACCGGACGCTTCACGCGGCCCCCTCGGCGCACGGCCCCCACCGCCCTCCCGGCAGTCGGCAGCACGCGCCCCGGCCCCCCGCCATCCCCCACGACCACGGGATCGGGCGGCGCACACACCGATCCGATCCTCTCCCCAGGGAGGCAGCATGTCACTCCACCAGCAGTCGGCGTCCGGGCCCGCACCGGCGCCGGAGGCGGGCTTCCAGTCGCGGATCAAGGTCATCCGCGCGGCGGTCATCGGCACCGTCGTCGAGTACTACGACTTCGGCATCTACGGCTACATGGCCACGTTCGTGGCGATGCTCTTCTTCGTCTCGGAGGACCCGACGGCGGCCCTGCTGGGCACGTTCGCCGCGTTCGCCGTCGCGTTCTTCATGCGCGTGCCCGGCGGCATCCTCTTCGGCCACATCGGGGACCGCTACGGGCGCAAGCGGGCCCTGTCCTGGACCATCCTGCTGATGGTCCTGGCCACCGCGGCCATCGGCGTGCTGCCCAACTACTACACGCTCGGCGTCTGGGCGACCGTCCTGCTGGTCCTGTGCCGCTGCGTCCAGGGCTTCGCCGCGGGCGGCGAACTCGGCGGGGCCAACGCCTTCGTGGCCGAGTCCGCCCCGGCCCGCTGGCGGGCCACCCAGACCTCCCTGGTCAACTCGGGCACCTACTTCGGCTCGCTGTTCGCCTCGCTGGTGGCGCTCACCTTCACCACGGTCTTCACCGAGCAGCAGATGCTGGACTGGGCGTGGCGCCTGCCGTTCCTGCTCAGCCTGCCCATCGGCGTCATCGGCCTCTACATCCGCAGCCACCTGGACGACACCCCGCAGTTCAAGCAGCTGGAGGACAAGGGCGAGACCGAGCGCATGCCGATCCGGACCCTGCTGGTCACCAACTGGCGGTCCGTGCTGAAGATCATCGGCCTGGGCGCGGTGATCACCGGCGGCTACTACATCGTCTCGGTGTACGCGGCCACCTACCTCCAGACCACGGCCGGGCACTCCGCCCAGCTGGCCTTCGCCTCGACCTCGGTCGCCATGGTCGTCGGCGCCGCGACGCTGCCGCTCTCGGGCTACCTGGCCGACACCATCGGCCGCAAGAAGGTCATCCTCATCGGCAGCGTCGGGGCCGCGCTCCTGGGCTTCCCGATGTTCATGATGATGTCCGCCGGCCCGGCCTGGGCCGCGATCGTGGGCCAGACGGCGCTGTTCGTGTGCGTCTCGGTCGTCAACGGCGCCTCGTTCGTCACCTACGCCGAGATGCTGGGCGCCTCCACCCGCTACAGCGGGATCGCGCTCGGCAACAACGTCACCAACACGCTCCTGGGCGGCACCGCGCCCTTCGTCGCGACCTGGCTGATCAGCGCCACCGGCCAGCCGCTGGCTCCCGCGGGCTACTTCGTCCTCACCGCCCTGGTGACGCTGGTGGCCGTCCTGTTCGTCACCGAGACCCGCGGCACCGAACTGCCGATCGACTGAGAGGAGAAGGCACATGCGCACAGCGGACGCGACGAGCGGCGGAACCGGACACGGACTGGCCGGACGCGTCGTCCTGGTGACCGGCGCCGCGGGCGGCATGGGCAGGGCCGAGGCCCTGGCACTGGGACGCGAGGGCGCCCGGGTCTGGGTGGCCGACCTGGACGCGGAGCGGGGCGAGGACACGGCCCGCCAGATCGGTGAGCTGGGCGCGACGGCCCGGTTCGCCCGCCTGGACGCCGCCGACCCGGACGACTGGGCGCGCCTGCGCGACCGGATCGCGGAGGAGGACGGCGGACGCCTGGACGGGCTGGTCAACAACGCCGGGGTCAGCCACCGCTTCGGGATCGCCGACACCACGGACGAGGACTGGCGCCGCGTGCTCGACGTCAACCTGTCCAGCGTGTTCTACGGCATGCGGTCCATGGCCCCGCTGCTGCGCGCGTCGGGGTCGGCGTCGGTGGTCAACGTGTCCTCCATCGCCGGGATGACCGGCTACTTCTCCGCCTCCTACGGCGCGAGCAAGTGGGGCGTGCGCGGCCTGAGCAAGGTGGGCGCGCTGGAGTTCGCGTCCTGGGGCGTGCGGGTGAACTCCCTGCACCCCGGGCTGGTGGACACCCCGCTGCTGCGCTCGGGGACCGACGACTTCGTCGAGGAGAGCCTGCGCTCGGTGCCCGCCGGCCGGGTGGCCGAACCCGGGGAGGTCGCCGACGTGGTGCTGTTCCTGCTGTCGGAGGCCTCCCGGTACGTGACGGGGGCCGAACTGGTCGTCGACGGCGGCCTGACCTCCGGCGGCCTCTACCACCGGATCACCTCGGGCCTGCGGGAGGGGCCCGTCTGAGTGTCCGGACACGACTCCGGGGAGGCGCCCACCGTCCAGGTGCGCCTCCCCGGTTCCCGGAGCGCGGGGCTTCGGTGACCCCCGGCGCCTCCGGGACCGGCCCGCGGTCCGGGGTCCGCACGCGCGGACTCCGGACCGCGGGCCGGTGCACCACGCCCGCGCCGCGCAGGCGCCGTCAGGCGGCGGCCCGGTCGGTGACGCGCCGGATGGCCTCGACGGCGAGTTCGGGCTGGTCGACGTGGATGTGGTGGCCGCTCTCCTCGGCGGTGCTGAGCCGGCTCTCACCGGACACCTGGAGCCACCGCTCCTGGCCCTCGGCCCACACGCGCTCCAGTTCGGCGCCGTACTCGGGGATCTCACCGAGGTACCGGACCCCGTGCTGGATGACCTCCGTCGGGATGTCCCCGGCCGAGCGGACCTCCGCGTCGCTGTCGATGACGATGCTCTCGGGGTTCTCGCCCCGGAACACCGCGAGGTTCTGCGCGCGCACCTCGGCGCCCGGGCCGGTCGCCGACTCGGGGATCACCTCGTTGATGTCGTCGAGCATCGTCGGTGACGTGGCGTCCAGCAGCACCAGGCCCCTGACCCGGTCCTGGTGGTCGGGGGCGTAGCGGGCGGCGATCAGCCCGCCCAGCGAGTGGCCGACCAGGACGACCGGTCCGTCACCGGCGACGTCGTCCAGGACGGCGGTCAGGGTCCGCCCGGCGTCGGCGACGCTCTGGGGGCCGGGCGGCTGGTCGCTCCCGCCCTCGCCGAACCGGTCGTAGGAGCAGACCCGGTCCCCCTCGCCCAGGGTCCCCTGGAGGTCGGCCATGGTGTCCAGGCCGTCGCCCATCCCGGCCATGAGGACGATGACCGGCCGTTCGCCGGCCGGGGCGCCGGAGCAGGAGACGTTCAGGGAACCGCCCTCGACGTCGAGCGTCTTGGTCCCGGTGAACAGCTCCCCGTCGGTCATCACGTCCTCCGCGGCCGACTCCAGGCCGGACTCCACCTCCTCCAGACCGGACCGCACGTCGGAGCACCCGACGAGGCCGGTCCCGGCCACGGCCAGGCACAGTGCGGTCAGGGCGGTCGTCCGGAAGGAACGCGACATCGGGGCCTCCAACGAGGGAATCGGGACGGGGGCGTCGAGTGGTGCCGCGGGGCCGGGGGAGAGGGCCTCGGCCCCGCTCCCGCGGGCCGGGACTCCGCGGCTGGGGAAGAACCTACGGACGCGGCGGCGCCCGGGTCGTCACCGCACGGAGGGACACCCGCGTGTGGCTCCCGCGGGGGACGGCTCCCGCCGCCGACCCGGGCGGCACCCGTTGGCCCGCACCGGGCTCCCCGCCCCGCCCCCGCGCGGGGGCGGGCCCCGTCCACCTGTGACGACGCGCCCCTCCCGGGCCGCGTGGGCGTGCCCGGAGCGCCGGGACGCGCCCCGCCGCCGCCTCCGGGGGACCGTCCACCGCCGCGGACGGGCGCGGGCCGCGCACCGGAGTGGACCGGCGAAGGTCCGCCCCGCGCGCCCGTGTCCCCCGTGCGAGCTACGCGCAGGTGTCCTCTCCACGGTGACGACCGCGCACCACCCCGCTCCGTAGCGTTTCTCCCAGACGCGAAACCCCCTACGAAGGAATTTCGATGAGACTTGTCTGGCAGCTCCTGGCCGTCGCCGCGGTCGCCTTCATCGGCGCACAGGGAGTCATGGCGTTCCAGGACGTCCCCTTGGTCTCCCTGGTCCTGGGCCTCCTGGTCGCCGTGGCCTCGGTGTTCGTCTACCGGTGGGTGGTGCGCCGCACCGAGCGCCGAACCGTGACCGAACTGGACTGGAAGGGCGCCGCCTCCGCCACCAGCTGGGGCACCCTCCTCGGCGTCGGACTGTTCGCCCTGGTCATCGTCAACATCGTCTTCCTCGGCGGCTACCAGGTCAACGGCCTGGGCTCTCCGATGAGCGCCCTGGGACTGGTCGGCTTCATGGCCGCCGTCGCGGTGACCGAGGAGCTGATGTGGCGCGGCGTGCTGTTCCGCATCATCGAGGAGCGCACCGGCAGCTGGATCGCCCTCGCACTGACCGGCCTGGCCTTCGGCCTGGTGCACCTGATCAACCCGCACGCCACCCTGTGGGGCGCCCTCGCCATCGCCATCGAGGCCGGCGGCATGCTCACCGCCGCCTACATCGCCACCCGCAGCCTGTGGCTGCCCATCGGCCTGCACTTCGGCTGGAACATCGCCGGATCCGCCATCTTCAGCACCGCGGTCTCGGGCAGCGACACCCCCCAGGGACTGCTGGACGTCACCATCTCGGGCCCCACGATCATCACCGGCGGCGACTTCGGCCCCGAAGGCAGCATGTACTCCGTGGTGTTCTGCGTCATCGTCACCGTGGTCCTCATGTGGATCGCCCGCCGCCGCGACCGGATCGTCCCCGTCCGCCGGCGCGGCGAGCGTCCCGCCGCCACCACTACACTGCCCCAGTGACCAGTCTCCGGCGGCTCCCCGAACTGTGGCAGCGACTCGACGTCACCCTCCGGGACCTGCCCCTGGGGCTGCTGCTCCTGACCGCCTCGCTCATCCCGTCACTGCACGGGCAGGGGACCGAGTTCGGCGGGGTGGCCGACCGCCCCCTCGACGCCCTGGGCCTGGTCGCGATCGCCCTCCAGTCGCTGCCCCTGGCCGGGCGGCGGCGGTGGCCGATCCTGACCCTGGCACTGGTGGCGAGCGGCTTCGCCCTCGACCAGCTCAACGGTTACCACCTGTTCGCGGGCACCGCGCTGCCCATCGCGCTGGTGAGCGCCGGCGCCCACGTCCACCGGTACCGGTGGACCACCGTGCTCGTGGCCTCGGCCGCCTACGTGGTGCTCTCGGTCGGGGTGGACCGGCTCGGAACGGGTGAGACCCCGGCCGGGTACGTGACGTTCTACGGGGCGCTGGCCCTGGCCTGGGGGGTCGGGGCATGGCTGCGCTCCACCCGCCTCGCCGAGGCCGAACGCCGCCGCCTCGTCGCCGAGGCCACCCGCACCGCCGAACGCACCCGCATCGCCCGCGAACTCCACGACGTCGTGACCCACCACGTGACCGCCATGGTCGTGCAGGCCGAGTCGGCGCGCTACCTGACCTCCGCGCCCGACCGGCTCGACCAGACCCTGACCGCGGTCACCGACACCGGCAGGCGGGCCATCACCGACCTGCGCCACCTGCTCGACCTGCTCAACCCCGACCACTCCACCCCCGTCCCCGCCTCCGACGAAGGGCTGCTCACCGTGGTGGAGCAGACGCGCCGGGCCGGGCAGCCGGTGGAGTTCAGCGAGGAGGGCACCCCGGCCTCCTCACGCGGCAGCGCCGACCTCGTCGCGCACCGCGTCGTGCAGGAGGCCCTGACCAACGCCCTCAAGTACGC
Organism: Nocardiopsis sp. LDBS0036; assembly: GCF_041228755.1. Lineage (NCBI taxonomy): Bacteria > Bacillati > Actinomycetota > Actinomycetes > Streptosporangiales > Nocardiopsidaceae > Nocardiopsis > Nocardiopsis sp. LDBS0036. The sequence goes on along the minus strand of NZ_CP141103.1, from coordinate 4,003,022 downwards.
GCACGGAAGCCCCACCACCGTGCGGGTGCGCCACCGCCCCGAGGAGATCACCGTGAACGTCAGCACCGACCACGCCGGGCCCCCGGGCGTCTCCCCCGGCGGAAGCGGGCGGGGCCTGGTCGGCCTGCGCGAACGCGTCGAGGTCCTGGGCGGCGACTTCACCGCTGGCCCGCGCGAGGGCGGGGGATTCGCCGTCCACGCCCGCATCCCCGCGCACGCCCCGGTGGGCGACCGGGCATGAGCGCGCCGATCCGGGTCCTGGTCTGCGACGACCAGGTGCTGATCCGCACCGGCCTCGTCACCATCATCGACGCCCAACCCGACCTGGAGGTCGCCGGCGAGTGCGGGGACGGAGCGGCCGCCGTCGAACTCGCCGAGCGGCTGCGCCCCGACGTCGTGGTGATGGACGTGCGCATGCCCGTGCTCGACGGCATCGAGGCCACCCGGCGCCTGGCCGGGGCCGGGGTGGACCGTCCCGTCAAGGTCCTGGTGGTCACGACGTTCAACCTCGACGAGTACGTCTACGAGGCGCTGCGCGCGGGCGCCAGCGGGTTCCTGCTCAAGGACGCGCCCCCGGCCCAGCTGCTGCACGGCATCCGCACCGTGTCCACCGGCGCGGCCCTGCTGGACCCCGAGGTCACACGACAGCTGGTGGGCAGGTACGCCGCCCGGATCCGGCCCCCCGACGCCGCCGCGGCCGACGCCCGGCTGACCCCCCGCGAGCTGGAGGTCCTGCGCCTGATCGCCAACGGCCTGTCCAACGGCGAGATCGCCGCGAGCCTGTTCATCAGCCAGGAGACCGTGAAGACGTTCGTCTCGCGCATCCTGACCAAACTCGACCTGCGCGACCGCGTCCAGGCCGTGGTCTACGCCTACCGGCAGGGGCTGGTGACCTGACCCCCGGCGCACACCCCGACCGGCGGGCGGGCGCCGGGATCCGCGGACGGCCGCGCACCCCGGTCCCGTGCTCCGCGGCGGGGCGGGGGCACACGCGCGGCGGAGGTCCCGGCCCGTGCGGGGAGACCGGACCGGTGCCGCGACCGTCGGACTTCCCCGCGCGCCGGTCGCGGGCTTGACCTTGACACGGTGACAGGGTCTTCACTCGGGTGCAGGAGGTGGTCCCGATCAACGCTGCCAACACGACCCCGAAGAACGCCCGCGTCGCCGACGCCCTGTCCGCCAGGGACACGTCGGTCCGGCTCCAGGCGGCCCTGGCGGCCGGGTCGAACCCCGACCCCTCGCTCCTGGAGCCGCTCGTCGAGCGGTGCGCGGTCGAGCCCGACTTCTTCGTACGGGACATGCTGTCCTGGGCGCTGACCCGCCTCCCGGCGGAGAGCACCCTGCCACGGATCCGCCGGGAGCTCGTCTCCGAGCGCGCCCAGGCACGCAGCCAGGCCCTGCACCTGCTCTCCAAGATCGGCGACAGGAGCACGTGGGCCTGGATCACCCGCGACATGCTGCGCGACGCCAGCGACCAGGTCGCGCGGACCGCGTGGCGCGTCGCGGTCGCCCTCGCGCCCGACGACGATGAGCAGAGGAGCGGCCTGGCCGGCGAACTGGTCCTCCAACTCGGTCGCGGCGACCGCGATGTGCGGCTGAGCCTGAGCCGGGCCCTCGTCGACCTCGGCGACGTGATCGTGCCCGCCCTGGAGAGGGCCGCGGAGGACCCCGACCCTGCGGTGGCGGCGCACGCCCGCGCCACCGAGCTGCTCCGGCAGGATCCGGAGAGCGGTTTCGACGCCGCCGTCGAGGAGGCCGGACGCGTGGTCACACTCGGCCCGGAACGAGCCGCCGCTGCCGCCGCCGCGGTCGCGTCGGCGGGCACAGGGGTGCCGGAGGCCTCCAAGGAGGCAGGGGCCGTCGAGGACGCGGAGGACGCGGATTGCTGATCGGTGACGTGGCCCGCCGCTCCGGGGTGAGCACCCGGATGCTCCGCCACTACGACGCCCTGGGGCTGGTGAGGCCGACGGGCCGTACCGCCGGCGGCTACCGCGAGTACTCCGACGAGGACGTCCGCAGGATCTTCCAGGTGGAGAGCCTGCGGACCCTCGGGCTCTCGCTCCGGCAGATCGGGCGGGCTCTGGAGGACCCGGCCTTCACACCGTCAGCCCTGGTGGACGACCTCATCCGGTGGACGCAGGAGCGGTTGGCCCGGGAGCGGGAACTGCTCGACCGGCTCCGCGCGATCGACGCGTCGGAGCCCGCCGACTGGCAGGACGTCCTGAGCGTCGTCGAGCTCATGCGGGGGCTCGACGCGACCAGCGCCGCGCGCAGACAGCAGGCCGTCCTGTCCCGGCCGGGGGACGCGTCGGCTTCCGCCGAACTGCTGGCCGGGGCGGTCCTGACCGAGTCCGACCCCCACGTCGCGGGCGCCCTGCGCTGGGCGCTCGCCCGGTCGGGCGGCGACGGCGTGGCGACTCTGGCGGCCGGTGCGCGGTCGCAGGACCCCGACGTCCGGCGGCGCGCGGTGCTGGCGGTCGCCGGGATGCCAGAGGCCCCGGAGGTCACCGCGGTGCTCGCGGACGCCCTCGGGGACCCGGACCCCGTGGTGCGCGGGCACGCCGCCCTGGCCCTGGGCGGGTACGGCGCGGCCGAGGCCGTACCCGCGCTGGTCGGCATGGTGGTCGACGGCTCCAGGGACGTGGAGGCGGCGGAGGCGCTGGGAGGACTGTCCCGGGACCCCGGGTGCGCGGACCGGATCACGACCGCCCTGGCCGACGAACTCGCCGCACCCGGCGCGGACTCCGCGACACGGATCCGTCTCGTCCAGGCGCTGGTCGAGATCGGGGGAGCCGCCGTGCGCGGGATCCTGGACCGACTGACCCGGGACGAGGACCGCGCCGTCGCCCTCGTCGCCTCGGCCCTCGCCGGGACCCTCCGGGAGCGGTCCCCCGAGGAGGACCGGTCCCTCGGGGAAGGGGAGGACCGGGCCGACGGGGACCCCTGAGAGCGCGCCGCCGGGACGCCTGTGCGTCCGGTCCCGGAGGCGCTCCGCCGGAACCGGACGCACCGCTCACCGGAATCCGGCGGGAAGGGTCATCAGGTCGATCCCCCACAACGGCGGCAGCAGGAACAGCGTCCCCGCGACCACGAGGGCGAGGGCGATGACGTTCAGCCAGAACCCGCTCCTGACCATCTCCATGATCGTCACCCTGCCGGTGCCGAACATGATCGCGTTCGGAGGGGTGCCCACGGGGAGCATGAACGCGCAGTTCGCGGCCATCGCGCAGGGGACCATCAGCGCGTACGGGTGGATGTTCAGGGAGACCGCGAGGGCCGCCATGACCGGGAGGATCATCGTCGCCGTCGCGGCGTTCGAGGTGATCTCCGTCAGGAACAGCACGAGCGCGGTGGCGATGACGATGGTCAGGATCACGTCGACCCCGTCGAGCACGCGCAGCTGCTCGCCGATCCACGCGGAGAGGCCGGTGTCGACGAACCCCGCGGCGATGGCCAGCCCGCCGCCGAACAGCAGGAGGATCCCCCACGGGATCTTCTTGGAGTCCTCCCACTGGAGGATCCTCCTCTCCCGGGCACCGCGGGTCGGCAGCGTGAACAGGACCACCGTCGCGACGATCGCGATCACCCCGTCGCTGATCCCCGGAAGGAGGTCCTCCCACAGGAACGACCGGGTCACCCACATGAAGGCCGTGCCGAGGAAGACGCCGAGCACGAGCTTCTCCTCGGTGGACATCCGGCCGAGGGACCTCCTCTCCTCCCGGATGATCTCCCTGCCTCCGGGAAGCTGCCTGAACCGGACCCTGAGTTTGACGCCCGTCAGGTAGAACCACGCGAGGGCGAGGAGGACGACGGCGATCGGAACCCCGAACACCATCCACCCGCCGAACGAGACGCTCTCGCCGAAGAGCTCCCCGGAGGTCGCCGCGAGAACGGCGAGCGGAGGTGTCCCGATGAGCGTGCCGAGACCGCCGATGGTGGCCGCGTAGCCGATACCGAAGACGACGGACTTCTCGAACCTGGGCAGGTCGTCGGCGAACTCCCCGCCCCGCAGCGAACGGGATGCCTGGTACACGACCGCCAGGCCGACGGGGATCATCATCATCGTGGCGGCCGTGTTGGAGACCCACATCGACAGGAAGCCCGTCGCGACCATGAAGCCGAGGACGATGCGGCGCGGACTCGTACCGATCGCCGCGACGATCGCGAGGGCGATGCGCTGGTGGAGGTTCCACTTCTCCATCGCGATCGCGAGCGAGAACCCTCCCAGGAACAGGAAGATGATGTCGTTGCCGTACGCCGCGACCACGGCGTCGCCCTCCAGCGCGCCGGTCAGCGGCAGGAGCGCGACCGGGAGCAGGGACGTGACCGGGATGGGTATCGCCTCGGTGATCCACCAGGTCGCGACCCAGAGGGTGGTGGCCAGGACCGCCCGCCCCGCCGACGAGAGCCCCTCGGGTTCGAAGAACACGAGCGTCAGCGCGAACAGCAGCGGACCGAGCACCAGCCCGGTGACGCGCGCGGGAGTGTAGCCGGGGCCGGGACCACCGGACTCCGCGGCCGGTCCCGCGGCCTCGGGGCCGTCATGGGCGGCGGAGGGGCCGTCGCCGGAGGCCACCGGTTCGGTCCGTGACGGCCTCCCGCGCCTGGAGAACGTCAGGAGTCCTTTCACCTCCCTGTGCGACGCCCACAGGCTCTCCCACAGGGGGTACGGGTAAGAGGTTGCCATTGTGCTGCACCTTCTTCTGGCCCCCCGCCCGGCGCGGAGCGGGGCGAAGGACCGGTTCGGGGGGTACGCGGATCGGCATCGGCCGCGAGGGGAGCGCGGCCGTGGGGACTCCGCGAGGGAAACAAGGGGGGACCGTCGCCGGTCGCCGTGTGCCGGGTGGCCGTTCACGCCGCCTCGGAGCGCTCGTGCGCGGGCGGCTCCCGTGTCCGCGACCGTCGCGGGAGCCGCCCGTCCCGGGCGGTCAGCCGTGCAGGCCCCGCAGGACCTCGTAGAACTTCGCCTTGCCTTCGAGCCCGATGCCCGGGAGGTCACCCGGCGCCACACGACCGCGGGTGACCACAGCCTCGTCGGCGAAGCCGCCCGTGGGCTGGAACTCCCCGGGGTAGGACTCGTTGCCGCCGAGCTTGAGGGCCGCGGCGATGTGCAGCGAGAACTGGTGCCCGCCGTGCGGGATGCACCGGCGGGAGGACCAGCCGTGCCGGGCGAGCATGTCCAGGACCCGGCGGTACTCCGTCAGCCCGTAGCTCAGCGCCGGGTCGACCTGGACGAAGTCGCGGTCCGGGCGCATCCCGCCGTAGCGGATCAGGTTCCGGGCGTCCTGGAGGGAGAACAGGTTCTCGCCGGTCGCGATGGGGTTGCGGTAGTCCTCCGACAGCGTCGCGTTCAGGGCGTAGTCCAGCGGGTCGCCGACCTCCTCGTACCAGAAGAGGCCGTACCGGTCGATGGCCCGGCCGTACTCCAGCGCGGTCCGCAGGTCGAACTTGCCGTTGACGTCCACCATCAGCCGGGACCCGTCGCCGCCCAGGACGTCGATGACCGCCTCGATGCGCCGGAGGTCCTCGGACAGGTCGGCGCCGCCGATCTTCATCTTGACGACCTCGTACCCGGCGTCGAGGAAGCCCCGCATCTCGTCCTGGAGGTCCTCCAGGGTCTTGCCGGGCGCGTAGTAGCCGCCGGCGGCGTAGACGAAGACGTCCCCGTCCGGGTCGCCGTCGCCGTAGTGGTCGGAGATCCACCGGTACAGCGGCACTCCCGCGGCCTTGGCGGCGAGGTCGTGCAGCGCCATGTCCACCACGCCGACGGCGACGGAGCGTTCACCGTGTCCGCCCGGCTTCTCGTTGCGCATCATGACGTCCCACGCCCGGGCGGGCGAGAGTTCGCCGTTCTCGTCCAGCAGATCCTCCGGGGCGGCTTCGCGCAGCCGCGGCAGCATCCGCTCGTTCAGGATGGCCGTGGCGTTGTACCGGCCGTTGGAGTTGAAGCCGTAACCCACCAGGGGCCTGCCGTCGACCACCACGTCACTGACCAGCGCCAGGATCGTGCAGTCCATCCTGCTGAAGTCGATGTACGCGTTGCGCATCGACGAGCTGATCGGGATGGTGCCGACGTGGGCGGAAACGATTCGCATGGGTCCCTTCCTGCCGAACTTGATCTTATAAGACCCTTATAAGTTATGCGGAGCCTATACTGGCCGAGACGGGGGTCACAAGACCGTGAGCGGGAATTTGGTGAGAGAGGTCACGATGACCGGCGCGAACGTCTTCTCCAGCAAGGGCGGGCTGGCCTACACCGAGCTGCGCCGCCGCATCACCTCCGGTGAGCTCGCCCCGGGCTCACGCCTGCCGCAGTACGAACTGGCGGAGGAGATGGGGATGAGCATCACGCCCCTGCGCGAGGCGATCAGGCGGCTGGCCAGCGAGGACTGGGTCGTGATGGACACCCACCGGGACGTCCGGGTGGCGCCCATGAGCGCCACCGAGGCCCGCGAACTGCTGGAGGCCCGTTTCTCGCTGGAGCCCTCCGCCACCGAACTGGCCGCGCTGCGCCGCACCGAACGCGACATCGCCGCGATGAGGGCGGCCGCCGACGAACTCCTGCCGGTCACCCGTACCTGGGGGGAGGAGGCCATCGCGGCGCACCGGGCCTTCCACCGGGCGATCTACGCCGCCTCGCACAACAGCGTGATGACCAGGCTCCTGGACGACCTGTGGGACAAGGCCGACCGGTACCGGCGGATCGGCCTGGAACTGCCCGCGGGCGCCGAGCCGCGCACCCTCGACCTCAACCAGCACCACGAGATCCTGGAGCTCGTCGCCGTCGGCGACGGCGCCGCCGCGGCCGGGCTGGTGCGCTCCCACATCCGCAACAGCCTCGGAGCCGTGGTCACGGACACCCTCGAAGGCAGGGAGCGCGCCTACCACCCCATCGCCGGGCGTTCGGCCTGAGAGCGCCCGGAGTACCGGCCCCACGACCGCGCAACGCAACTCCGCGCCCCGCCGACGCGCGCCAGCGGCCGGGGCGGTGGTCGGCGTGCGCGGTCGGCACGGGTCCTGTGCCGACCGCCCCCGGGCACGAAAAAGACCCGGGGCTTCTCTCGCTCCCGCGATGTGAGAAGCCCCAGGTCGGAGCGCGGAGGATCGGGGATTTGAACCCCGGATGGGCGTAAACCCAAACCGCATTAGCAGTGCGGCGCCATAGACCTGACTAGGCGAATCCTCCTGGCTGGGACAAGCCTACAGACACCACGGACGGTTGCGCAAAACGAAGGCCCCGCCGCGCCCCCGTGACCGGTGGAGGCGGTGCCGGGGAGGGCGCCGCACTGCTGATGCGGTTAGGGGCCGGGCGGGTCCACGGGGTCAGCCGACGGTGCGCTCGATGATGAGGTCGGCGTCCAGGCGCAGCTTGTCCACGGCGCGGGACAGCGTGCTCTTCACCGTGCCGAGCGTCACCCCCATCCGCTCGGCGATCTGCGCCTCGGTGAGGTCGTCGTAGTAGCGCAGCACCACCGTGGTCCGCTGCCGGTCGGGCAGGCGGTCGATGGCGCGCTCCACCACGTCCGCGAGGTCGCTGCGCCAGGTGGGGTCGTCCACGCGCTGCTCGGGGATCTCGTCGGTCGGGTAGACGTCCAGCCGGTTGCGCCGCCACTCGGAGATCTGCGTGTTCACCATGGCCCTGCGCACGTACCCGTCGCGCGCCTTCGGGTTGGTGATCCGGTCCCAGGCGAGGAAGGTCTTGACCAGCGCCGCCTGGAGCAGGTCCTCGGCGTCGGCGTGGCTGCCCGTCAGCGACCGGGCCATCCGGAGCAGGACCGGTCCGCGTTCGGCCACGTAGTGGCTGAACTCGTCGTACCGGGGCGTCCGGGTCGTCCCTGTCACGCCGACCACCGACCTTCACGGGCGCTGCGTGGGCTTTCGTCGTGTTCCTCCCTTCTAACTCTCACACAGCCAACGCAAACATCCAGGCACGTGTGTCCCACGCGCCGACAAACGGACCGCCGGAAAACCGCAGGTGGCCGGCCTGCTTCCGTGTCCGAATACCGGCCCCGGCGAGTCGCGGCGCCGACGGCCGACAAGCCCGTGGCACGGGCCGGTTCCGCTCGCCGGGCCTCGCCGCGCGGACCGGTCCCGCTGGCGGGGGAAAGAGGGGCCGACCGAACGGGAACCCCTGTGTTTTGGGGGATCTTGTGGGTGTTTATGAATCTTTCTAGATTTATGGGTTCTATGCGTAGCTTTGTAACGACAGGCTGTGGTGGGGCGATCCCGAGTCGCCCGATGTGCGAAGCCCGGTGTGCGCGGAATCCGCTCTCTGGTTCCATGGGGTGCCCCACGCGTCGTTCGGGGCCGCGGCATCGAGAACATGTCTGGACAACGGGGACGAAGCGACGAGTCGTACTGGTGAGGGGGCTCAGTCGAGATGTCAGTGACCACCGAGATCGGACGGGACCGCAGAAGGTTCACAGCCGCGGTGCTTGGCGCCGCGAGCGCACCCGAACCCACGCCGCTCGGGCACCGCGTCGCGCGCGGCGTGGTCGTCAGCGCCAACGCCCGCATTCTCTGCCTGGCCGTGCCGGGCGGCGAGGAGCACTTCATGTACGACCGCTCCACCGTGTTCTGGCGGGGCGGGGAGGTCGGCCCGGGCGAACTCCGCCCCGGTGACGACGCCGTGGTGCTGCGCGTACCCGGCGGCCACCCCATCGCCGCACGCGTGTGGGCCCAGGCCGCCCGCGCCACCGGCGTCATCGTCAGCCGCGACGGCGACACCCTGGAGATCGACCCCGGGCACGGGCGCCCGCGCCAGACCGTCGTGCTGCCCTACCGCACCTCGGGCCGGATCTCCGTCCGCCACCCGCGGCTGGAACCCGGCTACGTCTTCGACGCCGTCGGAGTCTGGGAGGAGGGGGCCGTACGGGCCGTGCGCCCCGCCACGACCCAGCCGCCCTACCCGCTCGGCGCCACACCGCACCGGCCGCCCACGCGTCGGCGCGCCACCACGCTGAGCGGCGTCGCCACCTGGTACGACCCGGCGTGGGGCCGCTCCTCCCACGTGGACCCGCGCGCCCACGTCGACGGGATCGCCTACCCGGCGCTCGACCCCGTCGGCCACGACGGGCCCTGCGACCGGCGCACCTCCTGCGTCCCGCTGCCGCTGCTGTCCACCGGGGCGACCCTGAGCCTGCGCAACGACTGCACGCACGAGTCCGCGGCGCTTCCCGTGGTCGACTGCGCCGCGGCAGACAGCTGGCTGTGCGACCTGTGCTCCTCCTGCGGAGGCCAGAGCGCGGGACGGCTGGCCTCCCTCACCATGACCGGCTTCGTCGCCCTCGGCGGGCGGCTGGAGGACGGCTGCTTCAACGCGACCGTCACCGTCCACGACGGGGAGGGATGACCGATGCTCCCGGAGATCGTCGAGGCGGCCCGCGAGGTGCAGCTACCGCTCCTGGCGGTGCTGCTCCTGGTCGGAGCCGTCGCCAAGACCACCAGTCGGGCGGCCGCCACGGGCCTGGCCGTCCTGGCGCCCGAGCGGCTGCGCCGGGCGTCCACGGTCGGCACCGGCCTGCTGGAGGCCGCGCTGGCGCTCGGCCTGCTCGGACTGACCGGCCTGTCGGGCGAGGCGGTGCGGGCGCTGACCGCGGTCGTGTTCGCCGTCTCGGTCGTGGTCCTGGTGGTGATCCGCAGACGCGACCCCGAGGCGGGCTGCGGCTGCTTCGGCGGGCTGAGCCAGGCGCCGATCGGCTGGCGGACGCTGGCCCGGGCCGGACTGCTGTCGGCCGCCGCGCTGTCCACGCTCGGCCTGGAACCCGCGGGCTGGGAGGCGGTCGCCCCGCCGACCCCGCTGCACGCCGGGGTCCTGGGCGCCGAACTGCTGCTCCTGGCCCTGCTGAGCCCCGAACTGCGCACCTCGGCCGCGCGCACCCTGCACGAGGAGCCCTGCGCGCTGCGCGAGGTTCCGCTGCGCCGCACCGTGCGGACCCTGCGCCGCAGCGATGTGTGGCGCGTCAACGAACCGGTGATGCTCGGGACCGAACCCGAGGACGTGTGGCGTCAGGGCTGCTGGAGGTTCCTGCGCTACGACGGCGTACGGCACGGCCGCCGGGTCGACGTGGTGTACGCGGTCAGGGCCGGGGGCAGGCGCGGCACCGCGGTGCGCGCGGCCCTGGTCGACCGCGAGAGCGGAGCGGTGGTCGCCTCCTTCGGCGCGGTCACCCGCATCGAGCTGACCGGCCCGCCGCGCAAGCTCCTCCACCCGGGGGAGGCGGCCCGACGGGACGCGTGGCGGCACGACGAGGCCAGGGCCGAGCTGAGCCTTCGGACCGCCCGGGAACGCTCCGCCGTGTGGGACCTCGTCGCGGGCGGATCCGACGAGAGCGCCCGGGACGAAGGCGTTCGGGAGGGCGACGTCCAGGGCGAACGCGTTCCGGGACAGCGCGGTCCGAGCGGGCGCGAGGAGGTCGGCCGGGACGCGGCGGAGCAGGGCGCCGCGGAGCAGGGCACCGGCGGGACGGATCGGGGCGGGCGCGAACCGACCCCGGCCGGATGAGGGCGCGCCGACGGGCCCCGGCCTCCGGGGCCCGTCGGCGGCGGCGCCGCGAACCCGGTCCGGACGTGACCCCGGCTCCTGCTTGGTGCCCGGTTTGGATCCGGGCGGGGAGCCGCTCCGGTGGTCAGCGGTCGGCCCCCGACCCGAGCATCTGCCGCTGCCGCTCCACGGCGGCCTCGCTGAACTCCACGAGCATCGTCTCGTAGTCCTCCAGCTCACCGTCCCCGAGGACGGACGTGCTGCCGACGAGGTCGCCGTTGCGGTACATGAGGCTGACCATGCGGCTCCTGTCCTCCCCGGACTCCACCTCGACGGCGAAGGCCCGCGACTCGTCACCGATCCGCGGCACGTCCTCCAGGTCTCTGACGCTGTACTCGGACGAGGTGCCGTCCTCGTAGGAGGCGGTGTACTCGTCGCAGCTCCGCGGCGGCGTGGCGGACAGCGCCTCCACCGCCGTGGCCTCGTCCAACCGCACCAGCATGTGCGTGACCGCGCCCTCGGGCCACTCGTAGGCCGCCACGGAGGCGGGGGAGTCGCGCACCCCGTCCAGGGCGGCCCACTGGTTGGCGGCGTCCAGGCACTCGGGCTTGTCGAGTTCGGCGGCGGCCCGCACCTGCTCGCTGTAGCGCACTGTGGCAAGCTCGGAGTAGGTGCCGCGCTCGCTGCTCCCGGACACGAAGGTGGCGTCGCGGACGTGCAGGGGCTGCGCCTCGTGCAGCGCCTCCGCGGCCTCGGCGCCGGGGTCGGCGGGCTGTTCGGCGGCGCCGCCACCGCACGCGCTCAGCAGGACCGCGACGGGCACGGCCACGGGAAGGGCCAATGACCGGATGAGTCCTCGCCTCTCGCGCGGCCCGGAGAGCTGACCAGCGTCGATCCGTGCCGAGTTCGGGGGGCAAGGACGCAAGTGCATGGTGATATCTCCTCGTTTGTGCGATATTTCCGCTGGGAGCGGTGACCGACCCGGACGCGATGTCGCTGAGCGTGTCGCGGGGTTAGCACAAAGTATTGAGGAAGGACAACGGTGTCGGAGTCGAAATCGCCATATCTGCGGTCGGTGCTGGAGAGCATCCCGCCCTACAAGCCGGGCAGGAAGGTCGTCGGTCCCGACGGGCGTTCGGTCAAGCTGTCCTCCAACGAGAGCCCCTACGGGCCGCTCCCGTCGGTGCGTGAGGCCATCGCCGTGGCCGCGGCCGAACTCAACCGCTACCCGGACCCGGGCGCCGCCGAGCTCACCTCCGCGCTCGCCCGCCGCCTCGACGTCCCCGAGGAGCACCTCGCCCTGGGCGCCGGTTCGGTGGGCCTGCTCCAGCAGCTGCTCGAAGCCGTCGGAGAGCCCGGCGCCGAGGTCGTCTACGCCTGGCGCTCCTTCGAGGCCTACCCGCTGCTCGCCGAACTGGCGGGGGTCACCTCGGTGCGGGTCCCGCTCCGGGACGAGACGCACGACCTCGACGCGATCGCAGACGCGGTCACCGAGGACACCCGCATGGTGCTCGTGTGCAACCCCAACAACCCCACCGGCACCACCGTGCGCGAGGAGGAGCTGGTCGCCTTCCTGGACCGGATCCCCGAGAGCGTCCTGGTGGTCCTGGACGAGGCCTACCGCGAGTACGTGCGCGACCCGCGGGTGCCCGACGGCGTCTCCCTGTACCGCGACCGGCCCAACGTCGCCGTGCTGCGCACCTTCTCCAAGGCCTACGGGCTCGCCGCCGTACGCCTGGGCTTCCTCGTGGGGCACCCCCCGGTGACCGCCGCGGTCCGCAAGACCCTCGTCCCGTTCGCGGTGAACCACCTCGCCCAGGCCGCCGGGATCGCCTCCCTGGCCGCCGAGGGGGAGCTGCTGGAGCGCGTGGCCGCCACCGTCGAGGAGCGCGGGCGGGTGCGCGACGCGCTCATCGCGTCCGGGTGGACGGTCCCGCCGACCGAGGCCAACTTCGTGTGGCTTCGGGTGGACGAGGACACGCTCGACTTCGCCGAGGCGTGCGCGCGTGAGGGCGTCTCCGTGCGCCCGTTCGCGGGGGAGGGCGCCCGGGTGAGCCTGGGCACCCCCGAGGAGAACGACGCGTTCCTGGCCGTGGCCACCTCCTACGGCAAGCGCCGTTAGTCCGACGGCGCCGGTTCCCCGCACGGTCCACAGGGGCGGTGCGGGGGACCGGGTGGTGGCTCCTGCGGGTTCTGAGACGGTCGGGCTTGCAGAGGCGCTGGAACTCCGGGCGTCGCCGGAGCGGGCAGCCGAGGCGGTCCGCTCGGTCAGCGCGCGCGTCGTCGCCCTGGACACCCGGTACGGCGCCCGCGACACCGTGGACGCCGCGGCGCGCGCCGCGGCCCGCGCCCGAGGGGCGGTCCGCACGCGTCTGCCCGACTCGGCGGACGTGCTCGCCGCGACCGCCGAACTGCACCAGGTCACCGGCTGGGTGGCCTTCGACGCCGAGCGCCAGCGCCTGTCCCGGCGGATGACCCTGACGGCGCTGGACGCCGCGCGCGGGGCGGGCGACCTCTCCATGGAGTACTTCGCGCTCAGCCAGCTGGCGATGCAGGACGTCCACCTGTGGCGGCCGACCGAGGCCCGGCGGGTGTGCGAGGCGGCGCTGGCGGCGGGAACGGCGGGGAGCGTGCGCACCCTGTTCACCCTGCGGCTGGCGCGTGCCGTGGCCCAGGAGGGCGAGCGAACCCGGGCACGGAAGCTGCTCGGGGAGACCCTCAGCCGTTACCTGGAGGGGCCGCGCCGGGGCGATCCGGCATGGACGTGGTGGCTGACCGAGGCGGAGGTCACCTGGCACCTGGCCATGGTCAGCGCCGACGCCGGTGAGCCGGGCACGGCCGCCGAGTCCTTCGCCCGGACGGTGGAACTGGTCCGGGCGGACGGACGGTCCGCGGGAGCGGAGGAGGCGGACGGGGGCGGCCGGTTCGTGTTCCACGCCGCGGTGAGCCTGCTGTGGGCGCTGGCCCGCGCCCGGTCGTGGGAGGAGGCGGAGGCCGTGCTGGTGCGCGACGTGCTGCCCCGCCTGGGAGAGGTGTCGTCGGTGCGCTGTGAGCGGCTGCTCGCCGAGGTGGTCCGGCGGCTCGACACGGCGCGGGGCCGCCCCTCCCTGCGGGACACCGCGCGGTGGTGCGCGGAACGGTCAGGCGTGGGAGTTCCGGAGGCCCCGGTGTAGGTCCTCGGGGCCCTGCCGCCGCGCGGCCGAAGGTTGTCCACAGGCTGTGGACGAGGACGCGCGTTCCCCCGGCCGCGGCCCGGGGGACGGTCGGCGGGGTCCGCGAGGCGCTCGGCCCGCGGGCGGCCCGGGAGCCGCGCGGCGTCCGGCCGGAGGGTGCCGGTGACCCGTGCGGCCGACCGCGGCGGGCCCGGGGTTCACCAGTCGGCGGGGTCCGGGATTCACCGGTCTGCGGTGCTCGGGGCTCGGGGTTCACCAGCCGGTGGCGGCCACGACCCGGGCGGCGACCTCCTCGACGGTACGGCCGTCCGTCGCCACGCGCACGGTCCCCGCGGGCGCCTCGGCGTCCAGGCGCACGGCCGTCCTCAGGCTGCGTTCGACGTGGGGGAGCAGCTGCGAGCCGGTCTCGCGCACCGCCAGGCGTGCGCGCACGGTGGCCTCGCCCGCCGTGAGCAGGATCCGGGTCACCCCGATGTCCCCGCCGCCCATGGCGCGGCGGAGCATGTCCTCCTCCAGCACGCTGACGGTGTTGGTGTAGACGAGGCGGCGGTGGCCGAGGGCCGCGTAGTTGGCCCAGACAGCCGCGACGTTGCGTTCGGTGATCCCGCCCCGGCGGGGGTCGCCGGGCGGGGCCGGATGCACCTGGTCCATGTGGTCGCCCTCCAGGACGCAGTGGGCGATTCCGCGCCGCTGGAGGATGACGGAGACCTCCCAGCCGACCGTGGTCTTGCCGGTCCCCGAGCCGCCTCCGATGAGGAGGAGGCGTTGGCGCCCGGTCCCGGCGTCGCCGCTGCCGTTACCGCTTCCGCTGTCCGGAGCGCTGCCGCCGCCGCTTTTGTTGTCGTCGCTCCTGTTGCCCGGAGCGCTGCCGCCGCCGCTTTTGTTGTCGTCGCTCCTGTTGCCCGGAGCGCTGCCGCCGCCGTCGTGGTCCTCGTGGTCGTCCATGCGCGCAAGCCTGTCAGGCGGGCGGTCGCGGGTCACCGGAATTATCCACAGCCTGTGGACGGTGGCTGGTGGGGGCAGGCGGGGCGGGGTTAACCTCGATTCGGGGGCGCTGCGGTCCGCCGTGGCCGCCGTGCGGCGCCCCCGTGTTCCAGGATCCCAGCGCGCCCGTCCGGCGGACAACCGGCTTCCACAGCCTGTGGACAACCGCGCACCACCGCCCGGCCGGCCCCCACCGCTCGCCCCGCGCACGCCGAACCGGCCTCCGCTACTCACGCATGCCGACCCGCGCACGCCGAACCGGCCTCCACGGTTCGCGCACGCCGCCTCACGCAGGCCCAGCCGACCTTCGCCGCTCGGACCCGCTCGCCCACGGACGCTGGAGCGGCCCCCGGGGGACGCCGAATCGGCCGTCCCCGCGCACGCCGAACCGCCGCCCGCCGACCCGCGCACGCTCACGCGCCGCTCACACGGCCGCACAGCCGCGCACAAGGACGGGGGCGCCCCCTGGGTCGGGAGCGCCCCCGTCCGACGCTTCCACGCGTCTCACAGGCGCTCGTGCGGCTCGGCGCCGGCCGTCGGCTACTTGCCCGCGGCGTCCTTGTCGAGCTTCTCCACGATCAGCCGGTACAGCTGGCGGGGACGGCCCGGCTGGAGGGTCCTGTTGGGCGGCAGCGGCCACGCCAGCCCCTCCTCCACCAGGGTCCGCAGCAGCCGGCGCGCGGTCCGGGAGGTGACACCGAGCATCCGCCCGGCGTTCTCCGCGTCGACCACCAGCGGTCCGTCCTCCTCGGCGATCTTCTCCGAAAGCCGAATCAGCGTCTCGCGTCCCTTGGTCCGCAGCGGTTCGGAGGACTGCCGCGCGGGCGCGCGCTGGGCGGGCACCAGGGAACGGCCCTCGCGGTCCACCGCGAAGCTCTGCCGCGACGCCTGGGCGCGGTTCAGCGCGGCCCGGGCGTGGGCCTCGGCGTCCTGGGTGGTCCGCCCCATGCCGATGCCGACCTCGATCGCGATCCCCAGCTCCGCCTTGATCCGCTCCACGAACGGCGGCTGCCGGAAACCCTCGGTCGCGGTCACGAGCGATCCGCGAGTCGCGGTCACCATGAACGAATGGTCGTCCAACCGGTGCGCCGTGGCGTTGATCCGGTGGGCCTCCTGGAGCAGCAGCCGGTGCAGGGACAGCCGCAGCTCCTCCCGCCAGTACCGGGGCGTCGAACGCCGTGTCGAGTCCCGCAGGGTGGGCACGTCCACCACCACGACGCCCAGCTGGGCCTCCTCCAGGCGGTGGTGCGCCCCCAGCAGACCCGCGGTCTGCAGGGCGCTGCGCACACCCGCGTTGGTGGGCCGCAGCCGGACCACCGGCACGCCGATGGCCTCCAGGCGCTCGGCGACCCCGCGCACGCAGGTGATGGCCATCTTGGTGGCCTTGCGGCGCCACAGCCCCTCGTGGAAGGACGTGAGCTGCGCGGTGTTGGTGAGCTCCTCGTGCACGTGGATCCCGTCCACGGGCAGGTCGACCTCGGAGTAGGCCTCCACCACGTCGGCGCGGCTGAGCACGTCCAGACTGGCTCTGGTCGGGTCGTAGCGCTCGTCCAGGGTCGCCCGGAGCAGGGCCTCGTGCAGGCTCGCCCCGCCGAGAGGCACGAAGGTGGCGGGCATCGTCAGCACACCGGCCTTGCGCGCGAACTCGTAGGGGACAGGGCTGGCGAACAGGTACGCGTCGATCGCCGAACCCAGCCTGACGACCTTGTCCGTCGCCTCTTGCTCATCTCGGTACGCGGCGGCGATGAGTCTGGCGTTGAGGGGTCCCGTGGACCCCGGACCCATGAGCATGACCCGTTCGACCACCTCATGGGGTCCTATGACGCCGATCGTCAAATCGCCAGTACGCTGGGCACTCACCTCGGGTTGCTCCCCGCTACCATTCCACGCTCTTCACTATGTGCGCCCACTGGTTTCCCGACCCGATCTCTGTCACGGCATGATTGCCGAGATCGTACCCATTGTGCGGGGCCAAAGAAGATCGTTTTCCATATCAACGCCGAAAGCCCGGGTGGGAGGCGGGCTCCCACCCCGGCTTGAACTGCGCTTTCGGCTCCCTACGAGACGACGACGCGCTCCACGTCAGCGCCTAGCGCAGCGAGCCGGGTCGCGAACTGAGCGTGACCGCGGTCCACCAGATAGCCGGGCGCCACGATTGTCTCACCTTCGGCGACCAGTCCGGCGAGGACCAGGGCCGCACCGGTGCGCAGGTCGTGGGCGATGACCTCGGTGCCGCGCAGGTTGGTGGTGCCGTGCACGATCGCGCGGGTGCCCTCCACCTCGATCTTGGCGCCCATCTTGGTGAGCTCGTCGGCCAGGGCGAACCGGCCGTCGTAGATGGCCTCGTGGATGTAGCTCTCACCCTCGGCCAGGGTGGCCAGGGCCATCAGCGGGGACTGGAGGTCGGTGGCGAAGCCCGGGAACGGCGAGGTCACGGCGTTGATCGGCCGCAGCGGCACCGAGGGGTCCCGGTGGACGTGCAGGACGGCGCCCTCCTGGGAGAAGCCCACGCCCATCTGCTCCATCTTCCAGCGGGCCACGCCCAGGTGGTCCAGCTGGGCGCCCACGAGGCTGACCTCACCGCCGGTGGCGGCGACGGTCATCGCGAACACGCCCGCGTCGATGCGGTCGGACATGATGGTGTGCTCGACCGCGGTGAGTTCCTTGACACCCTCGACGGTGATGAAGCCCGTGCCGCCGCCGCTGATCTTGGCGCCCATGGCGCTCAGGAAGTCGATGACGTCGATGACCTCGGGCTCCAGGGCCGCGTGCTCGATCACGGTGGTGCCCGGGGCCAGGACCGCGGCCATGATGAGGTTCTCGGTGCCCGTGTGGGACGGAGTGTCCAGGTACAGGCGGCCGCCGCGGAGGTTGCTGGCCTCGACGTTGATGTGGTTGCGCTCGGGGTCCTCGGTGACCTCGGCGCCCAGGCGCGCGAAGCCCCGGTAGTGGAAGTCCAGGTTGCGGCTGCCCAGGTTGCATCCGCCGACGCCCTCGATGCGGGCGCGGCCGGTGCGGTGCATCAGCGCCGGAACGAAGAGCACGGAGCCGCGGAAACGGGCCGCGATCTCGGCGGGCAGGACGGCCCGCTCGGGGTCGTTGAGGTTGGACGCGTCGATGACGACGGTGCGCTCGGCCTCGTGGAACTCGACCTTGGCACCCACGTGCTCGGCGAGCTCCAGAGCTCGGTAGACGTCCTCGATGACCGGAACATTCCGCAGCACCGTACGGCCCCTGGCCGCGAGGAGGGCGGCCCCGATCATCGGCAGGACGGCGTTCTTCGCGCCTTGGATGAACGCCGTTCCACTGAGGGGGCGTCCGCCGCGGACGCGGTAACGAACCTCCTGGCCCATGCTCATGTGCTCCTTTGTGAGGCAGATGTGGAAAAAAGGTCACCCTCGTCGGGCTTCGCCTGTGTGCGTATGAGACGCGGGTTTCCCCTGGAACGTTGCGACATCATGCGTGTGACCTGCGCGGCCAGTGAACCGGTGTTCGCGAGAACTCTATAGCACCCGTTCGCATGTACCGGTCCAGGACGTGGTATACCCGCAGATCGGGGGATGGAGTCCCGCCAAACGGCCAAAGAGGTATTCCGCCAACGGGAAAGACCGGGGATGCCGTGCGTATGGTTGTTCACCCGCCTCCGGTGACCCGCACAACGTCACCACCATACGTGCTCCTGGACGCGAATCGGCGGTCGCGTGCGTCGAATCACTCCCGCGCGGTGCCTCACAGGGCGGGCTTCGTCCCGGTCAGACGCTCGTAGATCTCCACGTAACGGTCAAGAGTGCGCTGCACCACGTGTTCGGGCAGTTCCGGCGGCGGCGTCTCCGAGGCGCGGTCCCACCCGGACTCCGGCGAGCGCAGCCAGTCCCGCAGGACCTGCTTGTCGAAGGAGGTCTGCGGCCCGCCCGGCGCCCACGTGTCGGCGGGCCAGTAGCGGGAGGAGTCGGGGGTGAACACCTCGTCGGCCAGCACCAGCTCCCCCGAAGCGTCGCGCCCGTACTCGAACTTGGTGTCGGCGAGGATGATGCCGCGCTCCCGCGCCAGCTCCCGGCCGCGCCCGTACACGCGCAGGGTGAGGTCGCGCAGCTCGGCGGCCAGCCCGGCCCCGTGCGCGGCGGCGACGGCCTCGAAGGAGACGTTCTCGTCGTGGTCGCCCACCTCGGCCTTGGTCGCCGGGGTGAAGATCGGCTCGGGCAGCTCGGAGCCGTCGACCAGCCCGTCGGGCAGCGCGATCCCGCACACGGTGCCGTCCGCCCGGTACTCCTCCAGGCCGGAACCGGTCAGGTAGCCGCGCGCCACGCACTCCACCGGCACCATGTCCAGCCTGCGGCACACCAGGGTCCTCCCCGCCCAGTCGGCGGGGGCTCCCTCCGGAAGGACGTCGGACACGACGTGGTTGGGCACCAGGCCGCCCAACTGGTCGAACCACCACAGGGACAGCTGGGTGAGCAGCCGCCCCTTGCCGGGGATCTCGGTGGGCAGCACCCAGTCGTAGGCCGACACGCGGTCGCTGGCGACCATCACCAGCGACCCGTCGGCCGCGGCGTACAGCTCGCGCACCTTGCCGGTGTGCAGGTGGGTGAGCCCCTCGACCCGGACGGGTTCGGGCCTGACGACGAAACCGCTCATGGCTTCCCCTCTCCTACGCACCGGCGGCCGAGCGGCGCCGGGCGGGTTGTCCACAGGTTCGGGAAGGGGCTGTGGAACGTGCCCCGGTCCGTGATGGACTTGGAAAGGGGGCCTCGAACCCCCTCCCCATCGGGATGCCCTGGGCACGCCCGCCCGCAGGCGTGCCCGCACCCCGCTACAGTTCGGCCGCGGCGCGCTCGGCGATGTCGGTGCGGTGGAACGAGCCGCGCAGCTCGATGCGCGCCACGGCCTCGTAGGCCCGCTCGCGCGCCTGGCGCAGGTCGATCCCGGTGCCGACCACGTTGAGCACCCGGCCTCCGCTCGCCTTGACGCCGCCCGAGCCCTCCCAGTCGGTGCCCGCGTGCAGCACGTACGCGCCCTCCATCGCGTTGGCCTGGTCCAGGCCGCCGATGACGTCGCCCTTGACCGGGTCGCCCGGGTAGTTCTCGGCGGCGACCACCACGGTGACCGCGGCGCCCGACTTCCACTGGAGGGAGCCGATGCCCCCCAGGCCGCCGGTGTCGGTGGCCTGGAGGACGGCGCCGATCGGGGTGGCCAGCCTGTCCAGGACCACCTGGGTCTCCGGGTCGCCGAACCGGGCGTTGAACTCCACCACGCGCGGACCCCGCGACGTGAGCGCCAGCCCCACGTACAGCAGGCCCTGGTAGCGCTTGCCGCGCCGGTTCATCTCCACCAGGGTCGGCCGCACGACCGACTCCATCACCTCGTCCACCAGGCCCGCCGGGGCCCACGGCAGCGGCGCGTACGCGCCCATGCCGCCCGTGTTGGGGCCCTGGTCGCCGTCGTAGGCGCGCTTGAAGTCCTGGGCGGGCAGCAGCGGCAGGGCGTGCAGCCCGTCGCTCAGCACGAAGAGGGACACCTCGGGGCCGTCGAGGAACTCCTCGATGACCACGCGGCCGCACTCCCGGGCGTGCTGCTCGGCGAGGGCGCGGTCCTCGGTCACCACGACGCCCTTGCCCGCGGCCAGGCCGTCGTTCTTGACCACGTAGGGCGTGCCGAACTCGTCGAGGGCCTCGGACACCTGGCTGGCGGTCCTGCACACCCGCGCCTTGGCGGTGGGCACCCCGGCGGCCTCCATGACCTCCTTGGCGAAGGCCTTGGAGCCCTCCAGGCGTGCGGCCTCCTGGTCGGGGCCGAACACCGGGATGCCCCGGTCGCGCAGGGCGTCCGCCACACCGGAGACCAGCGGGGCCTCCGGTCCGATGACGACCAGCTCGGCGCGGATGCGCGCGGCCAGCTCGGTGACGGCCAGGCCGTCGGTCACGTTGAGCACGTGGTTCTCGGCCAGCTCCGAGATGCCGGGGTTGCCCGGGGCGCTGTGGATGCTGGTGACACCCGGGTCCAGGGACAGGGCGCGGACCAGAGCGTGCTCGCGGCCTCCGCCGCCGAGAACGAGGGCTTTCACTACTGGGGGCCTCTTCGTGTTGAAGGCGGACAGACGGGGGGTCAGACCAGGGAGCGCAGTTGGAGCGTCTCGTCGCGGCCGGGTCCGACACCGATGGCGGAGATCGGGGCCCCCGCCATCTCCTCAAGGGTACGCACGTAGGCCTGCGCGTTCTTGGGGAGTTCGTCGAACGTCCGGACGCCGGTGATGTCCTCGGACCAGCCGTCGAGGTACTCGTAGACGGGCTTCGCGTGGTGGAAGTCGGTCTGGGTCATCGGGATCTCGTCGTGGCGGACGCCGTCGACCTCGTAGGCCACGCACACGGGGATGCGCTCCAGGCCGGTGAGCACGTCGAGCTTGGTGAGGAAGAAGTCCGTGACGCCGTTGATCCGCGTGGCGTAGCGCGCGATGGGCGCGTCGAACCAGCCGCAGCGGCGGTTGCGGCCGGTGGTGACGCCGTACTCGCCGCCCTGGGTGCGCAGCCACTCGCCCTGCTCGTCGAGCAGCTCGGTGGGGAACGGGCCCGAGCCCACGCGGGTGGTGTAGGCCTTGAGGATGCCCACGACCTTGGTGATGCGGGTGGGGCCGATGCCGGACCCGGCCGCCGCGCCGCCCGAGGTGGGGGAGGAGGACGTCACGAACGGGTAGGTGCCGTGGTCGATGTCCAGCAGGGTGCCCTGCGAGCCCTCCAGGTACACCGTCTTGCCCTCGTCGAGCGCCTTGTTGAGGATCAGGGAGGTGTCGGCGACGTAGGGGCGCAGCTGCTCGGCGTAGCCCAGGTACTCCTCGATGATCGGTTCGGCCTCCAGGCCGCGCCGGTTGTACACCTTGGTGAGCAGCTGGTTCTTGTCGTGCAGGGCCAGCTCGATCTTCTTGCGCAGGATCTTGGGGTCGAACATGTCCTGGACGCGCACGCCCTGGCGGGAGACCTTGTCGGCGTAGGTCGGGCCGATGCCGCGCCCGGTGGTGCCGATCTTGCCCTTACCGAGGAAGCGCTCGCTGACCTTGTCCAGTGCCCGGTGGTAGGGCATGATCAGGTGCGCGTTCGCCGAGATGAGCAGGCGGGACGTGTCCACGCCGCGCTCGTTGAGACCGCGCAGCTCCTCCAGCAGCACGCCCGGGTCGATGACGACGCCGTTGGCGATGACCGGCACCACGTTCGGGGACAGGATGCCCGAGGGCAGCAGGTGCAGGGCGTACTTCTGGTCGCCGATGACCACGGTGTGCCCGGCGTTGTTCCCGCCCTGGTAGCGCACCACGTAGTCCACGCGGTCGCCGACAAGGTCGGTCGCCTTGCCCTTGCCCTCGTCGCCCCACTGGGCACCCACGAGCGTGATCGCCGGCATTGGTCTCTACCTCTTCGCTCGACACCTGACCCGGGGCTTTCCGGCCCCGAACACGGAAAACCCCTGGCGCAAGGCTGCGACAGGGGCCGTTGCGTATTGAGGGTACACGACCAGGGCATCCGGGTTAAGTGGGGCACTGGGGCACGTGCGACACACGGGCCCCGCCGACCCCAGGGTCTCCGAGGCGTGGACGGGCCGTCCGGAACCCGTACGGATCCCGGACGGCCCGGCGCCCGGCAGGCGGGCGTGTCAGCCGTTGAGCGCCTTGTCGGCCTCGGCACTGGACTCGCGCAGGAAGGTGGCGCAGCGCTCGGCCTCGTCGGTGTCGCCGATCTCCGCCGAAGCCCTGCCCAGGGCGTGCAGCGCCCGCAGGAAGCCCTGGTTGGGCTCGTGCTCCCAGGGGATCGGGCCGTGGCCCTTCCACCCCGAGCGGCGCAGCTGGTCCAGGCCGCGGTGGTAGCCGGTCCGGGCGTAGGCGTAGGCGGTCACCGGCTGGCCGTCGGCCAGGGCCAGCTCGGCCAGCCGCGCCCACGCGGCGGAGTACTCCGGGAAGCGCCCGGCGACCGGCGTGGGGTCGTCGGCCGAGGCGAGGGCCTCGCGGGCCTCGGGGTTGTCGGCCAGACGCGTCTCGGGCGGCTCGTTGAGCAGGTTCTGGTGCAGGTTCATGGCCCCATCCTGCCACCGGACGGCCGGGTCCGCCGGAGGGTTCCGCGTCACCTCCGCGGTGCTCCCTCCGCTCCGCCGCCTCCGCGCGCTTTCGCCGCCCCCGCCCCCTCCAGGTGATCCCCGCGCTCCGGTCCCCGCGGTGCCCCGGCGCGTCCCACCCCGGCACGGCCCCTCCCAGCGCTCCCCGTCACTCCTGCGCCGCCTCCGCACGCCGGTGGACGCGCGGCGTGCGCCCCTGGGGCCGCCACGGCGACGGCCGGTGCGACCGCGCCCGCCGACACCGGCGGGGCCGAGAAGCGCGGGGTCCGCGTGTTCGGTCAGTATCGGCTGACCCGCCCGGAGGACAGTTCGTCGCCGCTGGAACCGCGGGTCCCGGTGAAATAGGCGCCGTTGCCGTCGCGGGTTCCGCCGGCGCGCGGACAGCCGTTTCCGAAACCGTTGCGCCCGGCCTCGGCCACCGCCTTGTCGGGCCAGACGGGGCCGTGCGCGGACCTGGACGGCGGGGGTCACCGTGCCGCCGCATCCGGTGCGCGGACCGGGGCCGTGGACGGAGTTCCCGGATGCGGTGGGCGCTGGCGGCGAGCACGCACGCTGACGAGGACGGGGCCGCCGCGACCCGCTCCCGGCCTACGCCGCTGCGGCCGTGGAAACCCCGACGAGTACGGTTCCCGCGGCGAACACTCCGTCCGCGATGATTCGGGCGGCGCTGTTCCCGCCCTTCGCTTTCCCGCATTCCGCTGGGAGGGGGTTGCGCGCGTTCAGGATGATTCCCGGGCACCCCTTCGCGAAACGGGGCTGTGGATAACTGGAAAACGGTGTTGCGGGTATTTGGGGATGGTTTGTTGTGCGAGGCGAGGGGGTCGGGAGAACGTGCTCTCCGGGAGAGCGCGGTGCCCGGCCGCGCGCACGGCCCCCGGAAAACACGGTGCCCGGCGGCCGAGGCCGCCGGGCACCGTGCGCGGACCACCGAACCGGTGGCGGGCCGCGACTACTTCATCCTGTTGCCCGCGGACTTCAGGTGCTGGGCGGCCTCCACCACGCGGGCGGCCATGCCGGCCTCGGCCGCCTTGCCGTAGGCGCGGGGGTCGTAGGCCTTCTTGTTGCCGATCTCGCCGTCGATCTTCAGCACACCGTCGTAGTTCTTCATGATGTGGTCGACCACGGGGCGGGTGTAGGCGTACTGCGTGTCGGTGTCGACGTTCATCTTCACCACGCCGTACTCGATGGCCTCGTGGATCTCCTCCATGGTGGAGCCGGAGCCGCCGTGGAAGACGAAGTCGAACGCCTTGGCCCGGCCGTACTTCTCGGCGACGGCCTCCTGGGCCTTCTTGAGCACCTCCGGGCGCAGCTTGACGAAGCCCGGCTTGTAGGAGCCGTGCACGTTGCCGAAGGTCAGGGCCGTCAGGTAGTAGCCCTTCTCGCCCAGGCCCAGCACCTCGGCGGTGCGCAGGGCGTCGTTCGGCGTGGTGTAGAGCTTCTCGTTGATCTCGCCGACGATGCCGTCCTCCTCGCCGCCGACGACGCCCACCTCGATCTCCAGGATCGTCCGCGCGGCCTTGGAGGCGGCCAGCAGCTCCTCGGCGATCTGGAGGTTCTCCTCCAGCTCGACCGCCGAGCCGTCCCACATGTGGGACTGGAACAGCGGCTCCTGGCCCTTGGCCACGCGCTCCTTGGAGATCTCCAGCAGCGGGCGGACGAAGCCGTCGAGCTTGTTCTTGGGGCAGTGGTCGGTGTGGAGGGCGATGTTCACCGAGTACTTCTCGGCCACGACGCGGGCGAACTCGGCGAAGGCGACCGAGCCGGTGACCATGTCCTTGACCGTGGCGCCGGACAGGAACTCCGCGCCACCGGTGGAAATCTGGACGATGCCGTCGCTTTCGGCCTCGGCGAAGCCGCGCAGGGCGGCGTGCAGCGTCTGGCTGGAGGTCACGTTGATGGCCGGGTAGGCGAAGCCCTCGGACTTCGCGCGGCTCAGCATCTCGGTGTAGACCTCGGGGCTGGCGATGGGCATGCTTGACTCTCCCTGGATTCGGCCTGGAGCGAGCGGCCGCCGGTATCACGCCGACGGCACCCCACGTGCGTTGCCCCGGTGGAGACGGACGTCGGGGGGCGGCGGCCCTCGGGCCGTGCGTCCGTGTGTGTCCACCAGGTGTCACCCAAGTATCCCGAATACCCGGAGCCCTTGAAAAGGTCTAGACCAAATTGCCCGAGGTTGTCGGTGTAGCCGCAGCTGGCGGGGGTCGGCGCCCGGGCTCCGCGCACCCGGGACGACGGAGAGTGACCCCTTCATCCCCCTTGTGACGGAATTGTGGGGGACGGGGGTCTTCCATGCGGCTGCTGTCGCTTTTTGCCGTGATACGCGCTACATTCAACGCCGTGGGAAGGCATAGGAATGATCCTCGCGGCGTTGGCCAGGTGATGGCCATCGTCGGAGCCGTCGTGCTCCTGGTGACGCTCCTGGCCCTGGGCGGTTTCTTCCTGTACCGCTCCCTCCCCGGCACCAGCGTGAGCGCCACCGCCTCGGAGACGGCGGGCGAGAGCACGGAGCCGAGCAACATGGGCGTCCTGTACGTCCGCGTCGTCGGCGAGTCCAGCGACGTCTTCGTCCGCATCCCCGGCGGCGACGTGCTGATGGACCAGAACATGAGCCAGGGCCAGTCGGTCAACTACGCGACCGCCGCCGAGGGCCTGGAGGTCACCATCGGCGACCCCGCCGCCGTCGAGGTCTTCGTCGACGGCGACGAGCGCGACATCTCCGACCGCGAACCCGGCTTCAGCTTCACGATCGACCCGCAGGACGGCTGAGGCCGCCCGGGCACGAACCCCGGCGGCGCACCCGCCCCCGGGCACGGGCCGCCGGAACGCCCCGCGGCGCCCCGCGGCCGCGCGTGCTAGACATCCAGGTCGGAGACCCCGTACACCGCCCGGTACTCCAGACCCTCCTCGGTGACCCGCTCGCGCGCGCCCCGGTCCAGGATCAGCGCGACCGCCACCACCTCGGCGCCCGCCTCGCGCAGCGCCTCCACGGCCGTCAGCACGGAGCCGCCGGTGGTGGAGGTGTCCTCCAGGGCGAGCACGCGCCGCCCGCGCACGTCGGCCCCCTCGATCCGCTTCTGGAGGCCGTGCGCCTTGCCCGCCTTGCGCACCACGAAGGCGTCCAGCGTGCGCCCGCGCGCGTGCGCGGCGTGCAGCATGGCGGTGGCCACCGGGTCCGCGCCCAGCGTCAGGCCGCCGACCGCGTCGAACTCCAGGTCCGCGACGTTGTCCAACATGACCGAGCCGACCAGCGGCGCGGCCTTCCCGTCCAGGGTCACCCGGCGCAGATCGACGTAGTAGTCGGCCTCCATGCCCGAGGACAGGGTCACCTTGCCGCGCACGACCGCCTTATCGTTGATCTGACGCAGGAGTTCATCACGTTCGCTCATGATCAGTGAGCCTAGAACACCGGACGGGACGCGGGCGCACCGCATCACCCCCGGTGGGAGGGACGGCCATGCCGCAGTCCGGGGACACGGTCCGGGTGGAGACCACCGTCGACAGCAGGGACGGCGCCGAACGGCTGGCGCGGTCGGTGGTCGAGCACAGGCTGGCGGCCTGTGCGCAGGTGAGCGGGCCCGTCACCAGCTTCTACCGCTGGGAGGGCCGGGTCCAGGCCGACGAGGAGTGGATGGTGGTGGTCAAGACCGCCGCCGACCGGCTGGACGAGCTCACCGCGCACATCGGCGAGGTCCACCCCTACGACGTTCCCGAGGTCGTCGCAGTGCCCGTCACCGGTGGCAACCCCGCCTACCTGGAGTGGGTGCGCGACGAGACCCGGGGAGGCACCTCCGCGTGATCGCCGTCCTGCTCCCCCCGACCCTCGGCGAACCCACGAGGCTGCCCGGCCTGGCCGACCGGCTGGCCGGGTACGGCATCACCGCCGTCCGCCCCGAGGTGGGCGGCGACGAGCACCCGCCGCACGCGGCCCGCTACGTCGCCCGCGCCAGCCTGGAGGTCAACCGCCTGGTCGCGCCCGACGCGCCGACCGCGCTCGTCGCCGAGGGCGGCGCCGGACCGCTGCTGGGCGCCGTGGGCGCGGCCCAGCGGGCGGCGCACCGGCCGGTGTTCGGCTACGTGCTGGTGGACGCGTTCCTGCCCCAGCCGGGCGGCCCCACCCGCGCGGACGTCGCGAGGACGCAGAGCCCCGAGGGCGCGGTCCCGGACACGGCGATCCCGCCCGGGGAGCCCGCCGGTTACCGGACCGAGCCGCTGCCGACGGTCTCCGACTGGCCGGACGCGCCGTGCGGCTACCTGCTCACCGATCCGGGCCTGCGCCACGCGGCCCGCCTGGCGCGGCTGCGCGGTTGGAGCGTGCGCGAGGCGGCCCCGGAGGAGGCGTCCGAGGCCCTGGCAGCGCTGCTGGTGGAGCTGCGCGGCGGCTCCTGAGACGCCGCGTCGCCCGGGTCGGCGCTTCGGCCCCCGGGCGGCCGGTGCCTCCCGGGCGGCGCCATGAGCAGGGCGCACGGTGGCGGGCCGGGCACGGTGCGGCGGTGGGAAAACCGGGTGACACCGCGGGGCGGGCTGCGGAGAATCGGCGCATGATCACCGACCACTTCCCGCCTCTGGGCCTGCGGCTGACCACACCCCGCCTCGAACTGCGGCTCCCGTCCTTCGACGACCTCGGCCAGCTGGCCGAGGTCGCGGTGGAGGGCGTCCACGACCCGGACACCATGCCCTTCGTCGTACCGTGGACCGACCAGCCGCCGGACGAGCTCGCCCTCGGGGTGATACAGCACAACCTGGGGACCCTCGCCTCGTGGAAGCCGCAGGACTGGGGGCTCAACCTCGTCGTGGTCCACGAGGGCGCCGTGGTGGGCATCCAGGACATGCGGGCGCGCGACTTCGCGGTCACGCGCCAGGTCGGCACCGGATCGTGGCTCGGAAGGGCCCACCAGGGCAGGGGGATCGGCACCGAGATGCGCGCCGCCGTGCTGCACCTGGCCTTCGAGGGGCTGGGCGCCGTGGCGGCGGTGTCGTCGGTGTTCGAGGGCAACACCGCCTCGGAGCGGGTCTGCGAGCGCCTGGGGTACCGCGGGAACGGGTTCGACCTGATCGAGGTCAGGGGTGAGCGGGTGGTGAAGAACCACTACCGGCTGACCAGGCGGGACTGGGCGGAGCACCGCACGGTCCCGGTCACCGTGACGGGCCTGGAGCCGTGTCTGCCGTTCTTCGGGCTGGACGGGTCCGAGGCCTAGCAGCGGGCGCGGGAGCGTCGGCCCCGCGTCTACGGCGAGGGGGCCGACGCGGTGCCGGCGGCGGCCGGGCCGGACCCGCGCACGGTCACGAGGGGGACCAGCAGGCCGACCAGGAGGCCGGTCAGCATGCCCAGCCCGGTGACCACGCCGCTGACGAGGGGCACCCAGTCGGGGCGCCCGGTGAGGGCCATCGCCAGTCCCGCGGCGCCGAGCACCGACATGTAGGCGGCGACGGCCAGGAGCGAGCGGGTACGCCAGTGCCGGGCCAGCGGGAGGAAGTGCAGACCGACGGCGAGGGCGATCCAGGCGACGTTGGCCTGCACGGGCGCGTCCAGGGCGCGCAGCACCTGGATGCCGCCGAAGAGCAGGACCGCCTCCAGCAGCACGACCACGCCGTAGAAGGCGTCGAACCGCATCCGCGGCCCCTCGGGGCCGGGCTCGGGATCCGCGGCGGGACCGGACCCGCGGCCCGTGACCACCGCCAGCACGACCACCCCGACGAGCGCCGCGACCGCGAACACCCGCAGCACGGAGGCGAGGGTGGGGTCGAGCGGCGGCCCGGAGTTGGCCAGGACGAAGGCGAGGCCGAAGCCCGCGCCGATGAGGGATCCCACGAACCGCGTCATCGAGCGAAGGTACCAGCGGGCGAGTCCGGGTCCAAGGGTGTTTCCTGGCCGTTCGTCCCGCTGCTCCTCCCCCGAGTCGCAGCACCACGCAGCGTGTTCGTTCGGCGAGGCAAGCCGCGACCCGGTCCCGCTCCGGCCCCAGCCCTCGCGTGAGCGTGCGGCCCGGACGGAACCTACCGGCGGACCTGGACGACCACAGTGCCCGCCGCCTTGTCGTGGAGGCACTTGCGGGTCCTCTTGTCACGCAGGGGCCACAGGACGTTGGTGATCGACCAGGGCAGGATCCAGTTGACCGGGTTCATGCCCGGCGAGTAGAGCAGCGCACGCACGAACGCGCGACCGAGCTTGACCCTTCCGCCGCCGTCGGAGCGCACCACCCACAGACCCAGCAGGATCTTGCCGACCGACCGTCCCCACAGGCGGACCTGGAGCGCCTCCACCACGATGGACAGCAGGAAGAAGTTGAAGACGGCGGTCACCATGAAGGCGATCTCGCCGGGGCCGCCGCCGTCCATCTCGCCGCCGCCGATGATCACGCTGACGATGACTCCCAGCACCATCATCGCGTACCAGACGCAGCCGACGACGAACGTGTCGACCATCCTGGCCACGAAGCGCACCCCCATCTCGGCGCGGCCGACCTCGGGGTTGTCCGGGTTCCAGTGTCCGGGGTCGGTGAGGGCCGGCGGAAGCCAGTTCTGCGGCGGGGGGTAGTAGCCCTGATGACCGTGCGCGTAAGGGGTCTGGTGGGGCGGGGGGTACATGGAGGGCTGCGGCGGCGCCGCATACGCGGGCGCGGGCGGGACCTGGTACCCGGACGGCGCGTAGGGGTCCTGGTAGGCGGGCTGGACGTCGTACCCCGCGTACGGGGAACCGTGCTCCGGCTGTCCACCGGCGGGCTGCTGCGGGGGCTGCATGGCTCTCCTGCCGAATGTCGTCAGGTGCTTTCGGGGGCGTCGGGGCGCCACGGAGCGGGGGGCCGTGGCGTGCGTTCTGTCCGATGCCGTGGACACGGGCGCGGTTCGGGAGAACACCGGCTGTCCGCGATCCCCCGAAGCGCGCCCGTACTCTACTCCCGCCCCCCGACAGCGGCCGGTGCCGTCACGGCCGCTCCTCGTGCGGCTCGCGCAGCGCGGTCTGCACCAGCCGCGACGAACCGCCGCGGGTCACCCACTTGCCGCGCCCGGGGGGCTGGCTGGCCGCGTAGACCCGGGGCAGGATCTGGCCCTCGCTCCGGTCGCCGGACATCACCAGGGCGCTCGTGCCGATCTCGCGCATGGCCTGCACCAGCGGGTCGTACATCCCGCGCCCCGCACCGGCCACCCGGCGCGCCACCACGAAGTGCAGGCCGATGTCGCGGCCGTTGGGCACGAACGGGACGAACGGCGCCAGCGGCTTCTGGCCCGCCGTGGTGAGCACGTCGTAGTCGTCGGCGAGCACCACGATGCGCGGACCCTTGAACGAGCCCGGTTCCAGGGAGTCCACGTCCCCGTCCTCGGGCAGGCGGCCCTCGACCTCCTTGGCCACGCCGCCCGCCAGCCCCGCGCACACGCGGGGGTTGCTCGCGTACCCGCCCATGTACTCCTCGGGCACCACGCCCCGCAGGGTCCGGCGCGGGTCCATCACGGCGAACACCACCTCGTCGGAGGAGTAGCGCGCCACGAGGCCCTCGGCGACCAGCCGCAGCAGGTTGGTCTTGCCGCACTCCCCGTCGCCCATGACGAGCAGGTTCTGGTCCCGCTCGAACAGGTCGAGCAGCACCGGTTCCAGGGCGCGCTCGTCCACGCCGATCGGCACCGCCTTGGGCTCGGACTCCGCCGTGGGCAGGGTCCGGGCGGACAGCCGGTGCGGCAGGATCCGCACCTGGGGCGCACGCGTGCCCCGCCAGGCCCGGTCCACCGCGCGCACGGCCTTCTCCACGACCTCGCCCAGGTTGTCGTTGTCGGCCACCCCGTCGAACCGGGGCAGCGCCGCCTGGCCGAACAGCTCGCCGTCGGTCAGCACCCGACCGGGGGTCCTGGCGCTGATCGTCTCCGAGAGCTTGCGGTCGATCGTGGAGTCCGAGGCGTCGTTGAGGTGCAGCTCCACCTTCTGCCCGAAGTTGGACTGGGCGGCGATGCGCACGTCGTTCCAGCGCAGCATCCCGGCCACCACGTGGACGCCGAACCCGCCGCCGCGCTGGAGCAGCTCGGTCACGATCGGGTCGATGTCCTCGAAGTCCTTGCGCAGCGCGCCGAAACCGTCCACGACGAACACCACGTCGGCGCTGGCCAGCTCGGGGACCTCGCCGCGCGCGTGCATCCGGCGCAGCTGGGCGACCGAGTCGATCCCGCGCTCGCGGAACACCGTCTGGCGGTGTTCGAGCATGCCCTGGACCTCCTCCACCGTGCGGCGCACCCGCTCGGCGTCGGTGCGCACCGCCACGCCGCCCACGTGCGGCAGCGCCGCCAGGGACTGCATGCCGCCGCCCATGAGGTCCAGGCAGTACACGGCCGCCTGGGCGGGGGTGTGCGTGAGCGCCAGCGACAGCACCAGCGTGCGCAGCAGGGTGGTCTTGCCGCTCTGCGGGCCGCCGATGATCGCGGCGTGGCCGCCGGACGCGGTCAGGTCGAGCTTCCACACGCCCTGCCACTGCTTGGTGGCGTCGTCCAGCAGGCCGAGCGGCACGCGCATCGCCTCGTGCCCGCCGGGCAGCCGCAGCCCGCGGTCGCTCTCCTCCGGCTCGCCCGCCACCGCGTCAAGCGTGGTCGCGGACGGCAGGGGCGGCAGCCAGATCTCCCGGGTCCGCTCGCCGTGCCTGCCGAACTGGCCGACCATCACGTCCAGCAGGGTCGGGCCCACCGTGCGGGAGGGCATGGGCACGTCCTCGCCGGAGGACCCGGAGGCCGCGGCCTCCACAGGCTCGGCGTCGGCGTTGTAGGCGGTGTAGCGGCGCACCGACGGGGTGCCCTCGGTGGGCTCCTCCTCCGCCACCGGGCCGCGGTAGGCGCCGGAGACGTACCCCGCCTTGAAGCGCTGGTAGACGCTGGTGTCCACCTTCAGGTAGCCGAACCCGGGCAGGGAGGGCAGGTGGAAGGCGTCGGGGGTGTTGAGGACGGTGCGGCTCTCCTCCTCGGAGAAGGTGCGCAGACCCAGCCGGTAGGACAGGTAGGTGTCCAGGCCGCGCAGCTTGCCGCCCTCGATGCGCTGGCTGGACAGCAGCAGGTGCACGCCGATGCTGCGCCCGATGCGGCCGATGGACAGGAACAGCTCGATGAAGTCGGGGCGTGCGGTGAGCAGCTCGCCGAACTCGTCGATGATCACCAGCAGGTGCGGCAGCGGCGGCAGGC
This sequence comes from Nocardiopsis sp. LDBS0036, assembly GCF_041228755.1. NCBI lineage: Bacteria > Bacillati > Actinomycetota > Actinomycetes > Streptosporangiales > Nocardiopsidaceae > Nocardiopsis > Nocardiopsis sp. LDBS0036. Next base: position 3,971,141 of record NZ_CP141103.1, on the reverse strand, counting down.
TCGGGTCGTGCTCGCGCTTGTAGGTGTAGTCGCCGATGTTGGACACGTTCCCGGCGTCGCGCAGCACCTGCTGGCGGCGCTGCACCTCGCCGGACAGGCTCGCGTACACGCGCTCGATCAGCGCGGCGTCGTCCTCCAGGTTGGTGATCACCCCGGCCACGTGCGGCATGTCCTCGAACGGGGCGAACGTGGCGCCGCCCTTGTAGTCGACCAGGACCATGCTCACCCGCTCGGGCGGGTGCGAGGCGGCCAGCGCCAGCACGAGGGTGCGCAGCATCTCGCTCTTGCCCGAACCGGTGGCGCCCACGCACAGGCCGTGCGGTCCCATGCCCAGCTGCGCGGACTCCTTGAGGTCCAGCACCACGGGCTGGCCCATGTCGTCCACACCGATGGGCACGCGCAGGAACGCCCGCTCGCTGCGCGGCGCCCACAGGCGCGGCACGTCCATGGAACCGGGGTCCTGGACGCCCATCATCGCGGGGAAGTCGACGCTGCCGCCCTCCTGCGCCGTCTCCTCGATCGACTCCGGGGACAGGCGCAGCGGGGCCAGCATGCGGGCCAGGCCGGTGAGGGTGGCGTCGGAGACGTCGTCCACGGTGCCGGTGGTGACCACGGGGTCGGCGCCGCGCAGCTCCTCGACGCGGACCTGGTCGCCGGTGACCGTGACGCGCACGTTCACGTCGCTGGGCTCGTCGATCTGGCGGGACACCAGGTGCAGCACGGTCACGCCCAGGTCGACGGGGTCCACGGCGTGGTCGGGCCGGACCAGCTCGGCGGCCACGTCGCCGTGGGTGTCGTGGACGACCAGGAGCCTGCGCAGCATCCGGTACGCCTCGCGCTTGCCCATGCCCCGGCGGACCTCGGAGGCGAAGTCGGTGCGCGAGCGCAGTTCGTCCGCGAGCAGGCCGCCCAGCTTGACCGGGTCGGGGGCGATCAGGCGGACGGCGGCGCCGCCCTCGCGGCGCTGCGGGTCCAGGACCTGGGGCAGCCACGGCAGCCAGGACCAGTCCTCGGCCCTGTCCGCGGGGTAGGACACCGCCAACCCGGCGTCCTCGGGGGCGTGGAAGGCGCCGAACTGGGCGGCGAGGGCGCGCACCACGCGCATCACGTCCTCGCGCTCGCCGATCACGCTGACGTTCCCGGCCATGTCCAGGGGCAGGGTCAGCGGCATCTCGGGGACCGAGGCGAACCGCCGGATGGCGGCCTGCGCCTCGGAGAGCATGAACGGGTCGGTGGGCATGAGGGCGGTGCCCTGCTCGGCGAGCCGCAGGGGGCGGCCCTCGGTCAGGCCGGTGCCCACCCGCACCCGCAGGAAGTCGCGGTGCCTGCGGCGGCGCTCCCAGAGCCGGGTGGGGTCGCGGATGACGTCGTACAGGGCCTCGGGCGGCGGGTCGAGCAGCCGGGCGTGGGCGCGGGTGCCCTGCTCCCAGGCGGTGAGCTCCTCGCGCAGTTCCTCCAGGTACTGCAGGTACAGCTCGCGCTGGTTGCGGCGCTGCCGGGCGACCTGGCCGCGCCGGGAGAAGAGCATGACCACGGCGGCGAGGAGGGCCACCACGAGGAGGACGCCGCCCAGCGCGATGAAGGCCGGGTTGCGCATGACCATCATGATGGTCATCGACGCCAGCATGCCGACCATCGGCAGGATGGTCATCAGCGGGTTGCCCTGGGCGTTGCCGTCGGGCAGGGTCGGCGGGGCCTCCACCTCGTGCGGTTCCTGCACCGGAGTGGGATGGACGGTTCGTGTCGGCCGGTGCACGACGCGAAGGCTCATCGGCTTTCCTCTCGGCGCAGGGATGGGAAGACGAGGGCGCGGGGCTGCGCGGGGGCGGAAAAATCCTATCGAAGACGGTGTCGGAGGGGCTTTTCGCGTACCGGCGGCTCCGGTCGGCGCCCGGCCGCGTGCACGGCCGCGGCCGCGGGTCAGCCCGCGCGGGCCCCGTCGGGGTGCAGGTGGTCCATGAGCTCGCGGAAGCGCTGCCAGCCGTCCGGCTCGGTGCCGTCCCCGACCCGGTACCAGACCGAGGGCGTGAGCGGCGGGCCGAACGGCACCCCGCGCACCGGAGCGGACAGCGCCCGGTCGGTGCCGATCGAGGAGACGCCCTCCACCCCCACGGCCAGGCCGACCGGCAGGGGGAGGCCGCACCAGCGGGGCTCGTGGGTCAGGTCCGGCCGCCCGGCCGCGCGCCGCACCGTCATGGTCCGCAGCACATCGCGTTCGGTGAGTGTACGGACCACCGACGACAACGCGTCCAGGTCGTGCTCCTCGCCCGCGGGCCGGGCCACCGCGAACGAGACGCTCTCACGCACCCCGTGCGCGGTGCGCATCACCCGCTGGGTGCCGCAGAAGGGGAGCACACCCTCCTCGCGCACGCCCTCGGGAGGGCCGGTGAACACGAACCAGGTCTGCCCGGGCGCGCGTTCGCGGCACAGCCGGGTCAGCGCCGCCCGGTTCCATTCCTGGGGGAGGGGCTCGCTGGTGCCCCAGAGCGCGGGGGCGCGGCCGCCCAGGCGCTCGGCGAGCAGTTCGGCGGCCTCGCCCAGGACCAGGCCGTTGTCGGCGGGGTGCTCCGCCTTCAGTTCGACGAGCAGGTGGGAGCCGGTCCCCTCCACATCCTCGGCCCGGGCGCGGAACGCCTCGTGCGGCCCGTCCTCGGCCCGGGCGCTCCGGTCCAGGACGAAGGCCTCCCGTTCGTCCCAGACCAGGGGCACCCCGGAGAACCCGTCGTAGTAGGCGCCGTCGGGGGCCTGGACCACCCAGCGGGCGGTGGGGTCGGCCAGCACCGAGTGCAGTGCGTGGGTGAGGCGGCTGGTGGAGGGGGTGACGACCTGGAGGCGCAGGCCCTCGCGCCCGTGGGCGGCGACGGTGTCCACGAGCCAGGGGGACATGGGGACCAGGGGGCGGTCCTGCACCACGACCACGGCCCTGTCGGTGCGGGCGGTGACGGCGGGGTGGTCGGTGGAGCCGTCCAGGAAGGCGTCGCCGCGGGAGAGCCGCGGCTCGGGCTCCCACACGACGCCGCCGAGCCGGTCCGCGAGGTCGCGGACGAAGCGGCCGACGGCCCCGGCGGTGTCGGTGTCCGCGAGTTCGGCGCCGCGCGCCTCCACCCAGTAGGGCTGGGCGGGCAGGTCGTCGACCATGCCGTCGGACAGGAGCCGTTCGGCCTCGGCTGACAGGGCCAGGCGCTGGGCCGCCTGCATGGCGGCGACCAGGCGGCCCCCGGCGTCGAGCAGTTCGACCACGGCGCCGTCGGCCGCGAACCGCACCCGGAGGTCGGGTCCGGCGGCGACCAGGGCCTTGGTCAGGGCGCGCCGGTCGGGAGGGCTGGCCAGAAGGGCGACCGCGTCGTGGCTCAAGGGATCTCCTCAACACTCCGGGGGAGGGCGGTACTGGGAGGGTGGGATCCCGGGGGCGTCCGCGAGGTTCGCCCCCGGGCCCCGTTTTCCCGGGCGGGTGGGTGGCCCCGGTCGGCGTCAGGTGGGGAACTCCCCGACCCAGCCGCCGTCGAGGAGGTACTTGGGCAGGTAGCCCGACTCCACCTCCAGCGTGAACTCGGGGTGGTGGTGGCCGCGGTCGTGAGCCCAGCAGGCCAGGGCGAGCAGCCCCAGGGGGACGACGCCGTGCACGTCCTCGGCGCTTTCGGCGGTGGCGGTGTAGTGATCGCGGAAGGCGGTGAGCCCTTCGGCCAGGGCCCTGTTGAACCCGTCGGCGTCGTTGGCGGCGAAGAACCGGAAGGCGTTCATCTGGGGGAAGACGATCCTGTCGAGCGTGTCGCCGCCGAAGGCCCCGTTGCGGGGGTCGGACAGTTCCATGGCCCTGGCGAGGTGGTCGGCCAGGCCGGGCCGGTTGAGCACGAACGCCTGGAGCGCGGCGACCCAGTGGTAGACGTACTCGTTGTGCTGGATGCCGCCCCGCTCCCCGGCCTCGCGCAGCAGGTCGACCGGGACCTCGCAGAGCCTGCGCCAGCGCTTCTCGTCGCGGCAGGTGACGGCGAGGAAGAACGCGGTCTCCCAGTTCCCGGCGTTGGTGAAGTGGCCCGGTCCGGTGGCGGTGAGGTCGCGGACCTCGTGGTCGATCACGCACTGGACCCGGGCACCCTCGGGAGCGGTGCTGAGGTCGAAGACGGCGTTGAAGACCTGCATGGCGGCGGCCCAGGCCTCCCAGGTCTCCAGTTTCCCGCCCTCGGGGTCCAGGGTGAGGGCGATCTTCGCGTACCGGTACACGGTGGACGAGGTCGTGCCGATGGACTCGGGGTGCCGGGAGAGGTCGTCGATCTTCTTGACCCGCTTCTCCTGGAACTGCTTCTCCTTGATCCGGTAGGCGGGGTTGTCGATTCGGTGGCTCTCGATGCGGTACGTCAACGTCCTGCCCTCCGGTCCAGGTCGAATTCTCGGAAGGAGTAACCTTCGCTCCGGGAATCCAGGATTTGGCCCTGGTCATCGTAATTGGTGATGGGATTGCCCTTGACCTCGACGTAGTGGAGCTTGCCGTTCTCCAGAGCGGCCTGGATCTCGTCGGCCAGGTCCTCCTCGGTGAACGCGTTTCTGGCGTCGCTTTCCCCGCGTTCCCGCATGCTCTCCAGAATGGACTCCAGATACGCCCTCGTTCCCTGGGACACCCTGACCGGCGTGCTGTTCGGAACCTCGGCCAAGCGCGTGCCGAGCTGGGTGTCCGTACTGCTCTTGGCCTCGACGACGACGAGCCCGCCGTCCTCCGTGCGCCAGACCTGGTCGAACTGGTGGTTCCCGTTGCGGGGGGAGGTGTCGGGCAGGGTGATCTGCTCGGTGACCCTGGGCTTGTTGACGGGGTCGCCGTTCTCGTCCAGGACCGGCCTGCCCGCCGAGTCGAGGGCCGGGTGTGTGCCGTCGAACTGGTCGAGGATCGCGATGTCGGCCGTCGCCTCGCCGAAGCCCTCCGAGGCCCTGAGCATGTCGGTGTGCCGCTCGGCGTAGACCTCCCTGGCCGCGGCGAGGTCCCGGGGAACGCTGCCGCCCGCGTCGAGGTGCTCCTTGTACCGCGCCTCCAGCGCCTGGAGCCTGGTGCCCGCGGTGCCGTCCGCGGTGATGGCGCTGCGCCGCCTCTCCGCGAGCTCGTCGAGGTAGGTGTAGCCGTCGTTCGCGGGATCCCGTGAGACGAGCGCGTCGCGCTTGTTCACGTCTCCCTTGTAGTCCGGCGGGTCCGCGGCGGGAAGGGTCTCCTGGACGATCCACCGGCCGTTGTGCTTGTCCCAGGTCAGCTTGGGGAGGGGGATCTCCTCGGGACCCACCTTCGTGAACCGGCTCCTGCGGTAGCCGTTGTCCTGGTAGAACCGGTCGAACACCCCGTTGGAGCGGTCGTTCAGCAGGTCCTGGAAGTGCTGGTAGAAGCGTTTCCTGCCCTCGGGGGTGTCACCCCAGCGGTGGTTGGCCAGGTCCTGGACGTTGCTCGGCAGGTCTTCGTCACCGCCGCCGCCGTCACCGCTGTCGCCGTCGAGGGGATCGTCCGGTCCGGAACCGTTCCCGCCGCCGGGGTCGGGCGAGTGCGGCGGTCCGTCGCCGGTGCCGCCACCGCCCGTGCCGCCGCCGGAACCGCCGCGGCCGGAGTCGGTCTCGATGACCGTCGTGCCTCCGCGCGGGCTGTCGAGGGACGTCGTTCCACCCGCACTGTTGTCGACCGTGGTGTCGTGGCGGGCGTCGACGCGCTCGCCGTCCGCCCCCTCCGCGATCTCGTGCTCTCCCCGGCCCGCGAGGACGAGTTCCTCGGGGCGCTCGTTCCCGGCCTCCACGCGGGAGGGCTCGGACTCGTAGCGCTGGACCGGGGTGTCGTTGACCGAGGAGACGTCGTCGGGTACCTGCGAGGTCACCCAGTCGTTCTCCTGGCCGTCCATCCCCTCGCGCAGGCCCCGGACGGACTCGGGGTCGACGCCGTCGAGGAAGTCCTGGCTGGAGTCGAGCAGCTCGGTGGTCGGATAGGTCGGCTCCTCGGCGTCCTGGTCGGCGCCGTCGCCCTCCGCGTCGTCGCGGTCCCGGTCCGAGGACCCGCGCCGCTCCGCGGCCTCGGGCTCGTCCCCGGGCGCGGTGTTCGCGCGCGGCGCGGACCCGTTGTCGCCGCCGACCCCGTCGGCGTCGTCGACCGGGACCGTGCGGTTGTCGCTGTTGCCGGGCCGGTCGGGGGAGGCGCCGTCGCCTCCGTCGAGGTCGTTGAGCCGTTGCAGGGCGTCGGTCATCCGGCCGAACTCGCCCTGGTCCAGATCCAGGTCGGCGAGCCTGCTGAGGTCCACCGGCTGGATGGACCCGTCGCCGAAGCTGGGCACGCGCGACATGAGGGTCTGGAGGTCCACCCCGCCGCCGTCGGGCAGGTCGGCGTCCGCACGGCCGCCGTTGACCCCGTCCAGGATCCGCGACCCGCGCCAGGCCAGGAGCGGGACGCCGACGACCGCGCCCACGCCGGTGGCGGTCAGCAGGGCGCCGCCCACCGTGGCGCCGATGTTGAGCGCCGCGGTCCCGATGACGTACCAGGGCCGGTCGCCCCACTCCCGCCACGGGACCACCGAGTGGGCCGCCTCCTTCCAGGCGTTCCCGGCGGTCTCCAGGGACCAGCCCCAGTTGCCGTTCTCGTCCCGGGACGCGCCCACCAGGGAGCCGAGGCCCTCCACGGTGCCGCCCCAGTAGTCCCAGAGGTTGTCGCCCCACGAACCGGAGAACCAGCCCTCGGGGCCGTGCGCCCCGACCATGCCGCCGAGGTCCTCGGCCATGCCGACCACGTAGTCCCCGACGGCGTCCGTGGCGTCGGTGTACCAGGCGTAGTCGCTGGTCTGGGGGGCTCCCCACTCCATCTCGACGCCTTCGAGGGGCGCGTCGAAACCGTAGACGAACTCGCCCGCGCCCGGGGTGACGCTGCCGTCGGCCCTCTGGGCGATGAAGGTGGTGCCGCCGAAGAGCGCGGTGATGGCGTTCGCGCACGTGCGCTCGGCCTCCTCGAACTCGTGCTTGAGCGCGGCGGCCCGATCGAGCAGGGCGTTGTGCTCGGCGACCTTGGGGCTCTCCTCCTTCCACCAGAGCATGCCGCTGCCCTCGTCCCAGTCCTCGTCACGCCCGTAGTCGATGCTCTGGAGGAAGGCGTAGGAGTCGCTGCGCAGCGTGTACCAGCGGTCCTTGATGTCGCGCGTCTTCTCGGCGAAGTCGATCAGCGCGTCGGAGGCGCTGGAGAGCGCCGACGACACCTCGTCGGCGTCCCCGGTGAGCGGGTTCAGGACGTTGAACAGCGTCGCGGACTCGGGTGCGGAGTAGATGCCGTCCAGGCCCGCCCACGCGCCGGTGATGTCACCCGCGGTGTCGGTCAGGTCGGTCCCGTCGGCCTTGAGCTTGGCCGCCGCCGAGTCCAGGAGGTAGGTGAGGGTGTCGGGGATGGGGAACGCGCTGGGGTCGATCAGGCCTTCGTCGGACAAGGTCGTCACCGTTACCTGTGTGCCGGGACGCCGCGGGCGGGGGCCGGGGCCGTGGCGCTTCCCAGGTGCCGTACATGTCGTGGGGCGGGGCCGCGCGCGTCCGGGGGGACGGTGCGCGGTCCCGGTGGACCGGGCAGGGGCGGTGCACCGGTGTGCGGATGACGGATAGGGGGGACGTGGCGCCGTGGGGGCCGGGCGGCGCCGGGGTTCGTGCGGAGGGGGACGGGCCGGGGCGGTGCCGTGCGCCCGGGGTCCGGCGGTCAGACTGCCAGGTGGCGGCCGCCCCTGGGGGCGGGCTCCGGCTCCGGTTCGGGGATGACCCCGGCGCTGGCCTGGGACTCCGCGGCCATGTCGAGGTCGCCCTCGACGTAGTGGGTGGTGGCCTCGCTGGCACCGGAGACGGCGGAGACGGTCAGGCCCGCCATCTCGCTCATGATCGCGAAGTAGTGCTCGGCGAACTCGCCGAGGGCCATGCCGATGACGGGGCTCCTGGCGTAGTCGCCGGAGTCGACGAGGTGCTCCTCGACCTTCTGCATGACACCGATGAGGCCGTCGCCGCCGCCCTCCTCGCCGAGGTGTCCGGCGACGGTCGTCAGTACGCCGCCCACCGCGGCGGGTTGGATGTTCCACTGGGACACGTGGTGCTCCTTTCGTGCCGTGCGGGTCCGGGGCGCCGCCGGGCCCCGGCCGCCGGGAGCGGGACCGGTGGCGCGGTACCGCCCCCGGCCCGCGCGTGCGGCGCGGACACCAGGGTCTGACGCCCGTTCCCCGCTGAAGGTTTCACCGGGACCGCGGAGCGGGAAACCCCCGTTCTCCCGAGCGGCACCGGGCCGGGCGGGGGCCGCGCGCACGCCGCGGGGCGGTCACCGGGCCCCGCGGGGGCGGTCGGAGCCGCGGCCGGGTGCCGGCAGGGGCTTCGGCCGGTGCCGGTACCTCGTTCGGATTGGCCGGATACGGCCACGCGCCGACGGCGGGAAGGGGAGCAGTCGCGTCCGGGCGCCCGCCCCGAAGGCCCCGGCGGGTGAGCGGGCCAGGCCGGTCCGCCGGAGGGGTCCGCGCCGTTCACCGGCCGTCGTCCACAGGCGCGGATCATCCCTGTGCCTACGTCAGAGGCCACTTGTATGATGCAGATCCTCCCCTATGGGGGGATCCAGTCCGTTGCCCGGTCGCGGATCTTCTCCCGAACCACGGGCACTCCGCGTGCGTCCTCCCCCACGGGAGGCGAACAGCCTCGCGAGGACCCCCGAGGAAAGCAGGTGAAAAGTTGTCACGTTGGCAGATCGGCGACAGCACCCTGACCACCCTGTCCCAGAGCACCGGCACCACCGGTGACGAGCTGAGCAGCCTCATCCAGCAACTCGTCCAGGCCGCCGAGCCCCTGTCCGGCAAGTTCGACGGCGCGGGCAAGGCCGCGTTCGACTCCTTCAAGCTCAGGGCCGACGGCATCACCGCGGACCTGCGCGCGGGCCTCGGCTCCATCCAGGAGGGCCAGACCGGCATGAACACCGCGTTCGTCACCGGTGACCAGACCATGGCCGACGACGCGAACCAGAGCATGGGCTCGGCCAACTTCGACGCCGCCAAGTTCCGCTGACCCCCCGACCCCCCGGTAAGGAGCATCCATGAGCAACAACGCCTACGACCTCGGTGCCTCCCAGGAGGTCCAGGGCAACATCCAGTCGATCACCAACCGCCTCGAGACCCTGATCGGCGAGCACGACACCGACGTCAGCCAGGCCATGGCCGAGTTCGAGGCCACCGGCGTGTCCGAGGAGTACAGCGCCAAGGAGCTCAAGTGGCACAACGCCGGTAACGAGGTCCGCGAGATCATCCGGCTCGTGCGCGAGACGCTGTCCACCAACGACTCCACCGCCCAGGAGACCCTCAGCCGCGCCAACAGCGCGGTCATGAACATCTGACCGCACCCGAGGTACGGGACACGCACGAGAGGCAGTGAGGAGCACGGTTGGCACGCGACTACGACAGTCAGCTGCTGGAGTCCGTCGCCGTGCGCCGACAGCGCCTGCGCGAGGCGGTGCTCTTCGGCGGCCAGCGCACCAGGCGCCGCCTGGACGAGAACTTCGGCAAGGTGGCGATCAGCGCCTGCCTCGCCGCGGTCATCTGCGGCGGCACCGTCGGCTGGTCCTTCGTCAGCAACCAGCTCAGCACCCAGCGGGTGGAGCAGGAACAGCAGGCGTCGGGACCGGCCAACAACGCCGTCCCGCCCATTCCGGGCGACTGGGTCGGCGCGCAGGTCACGCTCGACGACCTGCGCGGGGAGCTGGACGCCGCCGGGGTCCCCGAGAGCCTGTACGTGCTCCCGGGCGACCCCCGTCCCGAGCCCGGAACCCTCGACAGCTACTACCTGCTCAGCCAGGACGCGGAGGGCTACCTGTCCGCCGCCGTCATGGACTTCGACCAGGGCCGCCCCGGACCCGAGTTCACCACCGAGGACGAGGCGGCCCGCTGGCTCTACCAGGAACTGGCCACCACCGAGCCCGAACCGACCGTCCTCACCCAGGCCGAGGAGAGGCAGACCGCCGAGGCCACGGCGGAGCTGGTCACCACGGTGCGCGAGAGCCTTCAGGAGCGCAGCGGCGGCTCCTACCTGCACGGACTCGCGGTCGGCGACGTCGTGGACGCCTTCGGCCAGGAGAGCGGCCGCTACCTGTTCCCCGACGGGACCGCCTTCGGGGAACGCGGTCTGCCCGACCACGCCCGCACCGCTCCCGACGGCGAGGACCTCTACCACCGCTACCGGGTCATCCACCCCTTCCAGGTGAGCGCGACCAGCGCCCCCGCGAACGGGGGGCACCCCGGCGGCGGCGTCCGCTTCACCCTCGACACGGCCGGGTTCACCGAGGTACCCACCGTTCCGACGATCCGCTGGCTCATCGGCAACGGCTACCTGGAGCGCATCGCCGTCAGCGACGTGCCCGGCTAGGGGCGCCGACGCAAGCCTCCACACCGTCCGGCTGGAGGGCACGACCGAATTCCGGGGCCCGGACCCCGGACCCGAGAGCGGTGGCCAGGGCCACCGGTGACGCAGGAGCGAGGATGGGAAGGCAATGACCGCTTGGAGCCGCGTGACCCTCGTCGGCGAGGAGCGCAGGGTCGACGCCGTCCTGCCCGCGAGCGAACCCGTGGGCGCGCTCATGCCCGAGGTGCTCGACCTCCTCGGCGACCAGGTGGAGAACCCCGCCAAACTGCGGCACCTGGTGACCGCCTCCGGGATCGTCCTGGAGGGCGACACCACGCTCGCGGAACGGCAGATCACCGACGGCGCGGTGCTGCGGCTGGTCCGGGCGGAGGAACCGGTGCCCGCCCCGGTGGTGCACGAGGTCCCCGAGGCGGTCTCGATGGCCCTGGACGACCACCAGGGGCGCTGGAACCCGGTGGCGGCCCGCTGGACCGCCACCGTCTCCCTCGTCGCCCTCGCCGTGGGCGCGGCCTGGATCGTGCAGGGGTACTTCTCCGGCAACGGCGGCCTCGTCGGCCTGGCCGTGGTCGCCGCCGTGCTGGTTGCGGTGGGCGCGTCGATCGGCCCGACCTGGCGGGAGCCCCTGGGCACGGCCCTGGCGATCAGCGGCACCGCGGTCGGCGGACTGGTCCTGTGGCTGGCCTGCGACCAGCTCGGCTGGCCCGAGTGGGCCCGCTGGGGCGGCGGCGCCGCCCTGGTCGCGGGACTGGTCCTGCTGCTCGGGCTCACGTCGGGACTGGGCCGGGGCGGCCTGACCGGTGGCGGGGTCGGACTCGCCCTGGCGGTCGTGTGGTCGGTGGGCGCGGCGCTGGGCCTGCCCACCTACCAGATCGCCGTCATCATGGCGGTGGCCTGCGTGGTGCTGCTGAGCCTGCTGCTCCGCCTGGCGCTGATGTTCTCCGGGCTGGCGGTCCTGGACGACCGGCGCAGCTCCGGGGAGGCGGTGACCCGGAGCGACGTGCTCACCTCGGTGGCGGGAGCCCACCGGAGCCTGGTGATCGCCACGATCGCGGTGGCGGTGTCCGCGGCCACGGCGGGGATCGGCCTGGCCACCCACTTCGACTGGTGGACGGCGGGGCTGTCGGTGGTGCTGGCCCTGGTGGTGGCCAGCCGCGCCCGGCTGTTCCCGCTGGTCGCGCAGAAGTCGGTGCTCATCGCCGCGAGCCTCGTGGTGCTGGTGGCCTTCCTCCTCTCCTGGGCCGAGGCCGTGCCCTGGGGGGTGTGGCCCGCGCTGGGGATCGCGGTCGCGGTGTCGGCCGTCCCCGCGGTCGTGCTGTCGATCGAGCAGCCCGAGCACGTGCGGGCGCGGCTGCGCGGTGTCACCAGCAGGTTCGAGGCGGTCGCCGTCGTCGTGCTGGTGCCCCTGGCGATCGGCGCGTTCGGCACCTTCCAGCGCCTCCTCACGACCTTCTGAACGGGGGGACGATGAACGCCTCACAGACGCGGGCCCCGGGCGGGGCCTCTCCGGCCGGAGCCGCTTCGGCCGCCTCCGGGACGCGGCCGGTGCGCGGTGACGGCTGGGTGCGCCGCGTCGGCCGGGCGGCGCTGCGCCCGTTCCGGGCGGCGGACGAGGTGGCCGACACCATCGAGCTGGGGAGGCGGTTGCAGCGCCCCACCTCGACCGGGCGCCGGATCGTCGTGGACGACCTGGGGTCGGGCGCCGACGCGTCGGTGGTGACCGCGCTGGTCGCCCGCTCGCTGGCGCACTTCCGCCACGACCGGGTGCTGGCCGTGGACGCCACCGGTCGGGCGCCGTCCCTGGCCGAGCGGCTGGGCCTGGACGAGCCCGGCGACCTGGACGGGGTGGACCCCACCGGTTTCGAGTCGGTGCGCGCCAGTCTCGGCGAGGCCAACGAGCGCCTGTGGACGGTGCGGGCCGCCCCGGGCGGGGCCGGGGCCTACATGTCCGGGCTGCTGCCGATCTCGCGCTTCTTCGGGGTGACCCTCGTGGCCGGGGAGTCGGGCGGTGCGTTCGTGGAGGCCGTCGGCGGGGCCGCCCACGCACGGGTGCGCGTGGTCCGCGCGACCAGGGAGGCCGCGATCCGGGTCGGGCGCGAGCTGGACCTGCTGGTCGCGGACGGCAGACAGGACGAGGTACGGCGGACCGTGGTGGTCGTCTTCGACGAGCGGCGGCGTGAGGACCCGGGGTTCGACGTGGCACGCACGACCGGGATCATCGCCGAGAGCGGCGCGGGCGTCATCGTCCTGCCGCACGACCGGCACCTGGCCCAGGGCACGGTCGTACGCCCCGGGTTCATCGGTGAGGCCACCCACCGGACCGTTCAGCTGGTGGCCGCCGAGGCGCTGGACCGTTCGGTGGACGGCGCCGGGCCGGTCCGGACGCGCGTCGAAGGAGGGGAGTAGCCGTGGAGCAGCGACCCGAACCGGAACGGGGGACCCCTCCCGGGGAGCAGGAGACCCGGGAGGAGCACGACGGACGGGGGAACCCGGACGCGCCGCCGGACGCCGGGAACCCGACCGGCTGGCAACCGGGGGCTCCCGTGCACGGGGGTCCCGACCAAAGAGGTCGGCGGCAGGCGCCGTGGGGGGAACCGGGACGGCACCCCGGGCCGGTGCACGGCCAGCCCGCGCCGTCCGGCGGCCACGACGCCGGGCAGCGGGGGAGCGGCGCGGCGCCGAGCGGTCCGCAGCGGCCCGCCGCCGGTCAGGGCTTCCCGGGAGGGGAGGCCGTCCCGAGCGGATCGGAGACCGCCGCCGGTCAGGACGCCGCACGGTGGCCGGAACCGGGGCGGGGCGAGCCGTCCGGCGGCCAGCGGCCCTTCCCGCACACGCCGTACCCGGGTCGGGGAACGGCGCACCCGTACGGCCGGCAGGGGGGCGCCAACGCTGCGCCGAGCGGGCCTCAGCGGCCTGCCGCTGGTCAGGGTTTTCCGGGTGGAGGCGCCGCGCCGAGCGGTCCGCAGGTCTCTCCGGGCGGGCAGCACCCCCGTGGTCCGCAAGGCGCTCCCAGCGGGCCTCAGCGGCCCGCCGCCGACCAGGGCTTTCCCAGCGGTCCGCAGTACGCGTATGGCCAGCAGGGCGGGCCCAGCGGCCCCCAACCAGCCCCGCCCGGCGGCTGGTTCTCCGACGCGCCCGGACACGGCCAGGGCACCCCGCCCGGCGGCGCGCCGGGCTATCCGGGACAGGGGGCGCTTCCTCCGACGCCCTACGCCGTCGAGCCGCCGAGGCCGTACGAGCCCACCGGCCCCAACGCGCCCTGGGCGGGCCACTCGGGCCCGCAACGGCCCCCCACCCCGCCCGGTGGAACGGCGACGCCGCGCACCTTCGCGCAGGACTCGGTAGCCGAGGCCTTCCTGTCGGGGACGCCCATGCCCGCACCGCCGACCCAGCAGCCTCCGGCGCCTCCCGAGCAACCCCAGCAGCCTCAGCGACCCCAGCAGTACGGGCCCGGTCCCGCGCAGAGCCCGCCGGAACAGCGGGCATCGTGGCCGCGGCCCCCGCAGTGGCCGCAGCCTCCGGAACAGCAGGCGCCATGGCAGCCGCAGCCGGACCCGGCCGTGCCCGTGGACCGGAGCGCGTCGGCCGCTCCTCCCGCCGCGCCACCGGCGCCTCCCGCGAACCCGTCGCCCGCCCCGCGGCCGGAACCGCCGCGCGACCAGGAGCCGCCCGGCGAGCGGGAGCGGCCGGGCAGCCGGAGACCGCCGGGCGGACAGGAAGCCCCGCCGCACGAGGGCACGTCTTCGGACTCCCGGCCCCGCGAGGAGGTCCCGCCCGCCCGCGCCTGGTTCGGTACGACCTCCGCCTCCGAGGCGTCGCGCCCGCCGGTACCTCCCGGCGCGACCCGCGAGCCCCGGCGGGTCGGTCCGCCGCGCCCGGCGGACCCCGTGACCGTCAACCCCGGAGGCGAGGAGGACTCACCGGACCCGGACGCGGAGGAGACGGACGTCTTCCTGGTCATGGGCGCCGACCGGCGCGCCCGCAAGATGCGGGAGGAGGGCAGGGAGGCCCCGCGGACCGGGGAGGAACCGGACTCACCGGAGTCCTCAACGGCCTCGGAGACCCCACCCGCCCCTACCGCCCCCGAGGCCGCACAGGAACACGGCTCCCCGCTGTACCAGGGCGTCTCCCCGTTCGCACCCGAGCCGGAGGCCGCGGAACCCGGCGGCCCGGAGGAGACCGAGTCCTCCCTCGGGGTCCCCGAACCCGTGCGCCCCGACACGGACACCGTGCGCGTCCAGGCTCCGCCGCCCGTGGAGGCGGACCCGGCCGACTCCTCGGAGACGGCCGCCCCCGTCGCGGGCACGGGCATCCGGCCAGCCGGGCCCGAATCCGACGGCGCTCGCGGGTCCGGGGAGGCCGACTCCTCCGACACCGGTGGAGGAGCCGTCTCCCACAGCGCTCCCGGTTCCGGCACGTCCGTGCCGGGCACGGGAGCGGGAGAGGCCCTGGCCGAGGACTCCGGACCCACCGACCCCGCCCAGCCCACCGGCGCTCCCCTCGAGGCGGGCACCGCTGTCAGCGGACCCGCGCCGGGGGAGGCCGGTTCCGCGGCGGCCGCCGAGCGTTCCTCACCGGGCGCCGGGCAGGAGTCCGCTCCTCCCGGAGCCCGGGAGCCGGAGCAGGGCGCTGCCTACCCCGCCTACGGCGACCGGCCACTGGGGCCCACCGGGTTCGCGGACATTCCGGCCGCACCCTACGCGGGTGTGGGGCGGCCGGAACCCGATCAGGGCGTCCCGCGCACCGGGGACCGCCCGGACCCGCCGACCTCGTACGCCCCGACCCCGTACGCCCCGCCCACTGAGGTCCCCGCGCAGGACCCTCCGGCACAGGACCCCCGGGCACTGGGCATCGAGTCCTGGATCGATGCCGTGGGCGACGGGCGCACCCCGGTCCAGGGCGGATACGAGCAGAGGATCGCCGCGGTGAAAAGCGTCCCGGCCTCCCCCTGGCGCCGGGCCGTCTTCGCGGTGACCGGAGGACGCCTCAACCTGGGGTGAACCCGCGGTCGGGTGACAGCAGGGGGAGGCGCGCCCGCCTCCCCTTGCGGACGCGCCTCCGGGGACGCCGTACGGCACCCCCCATCCGCCGGTCCGGTCCACGGGCCGCCCTTGCGCGGGCCAGAGGACCCGGACAACCCGGTCCGGCGGGCGCCGACCGTCCGGGTCCGTCCCCTCGGCGAAGCACCGGTCCGGTCGGCTCTGCCGTCCCGCGCCGGGCCGCTCGGGCCGGGGCCTCGCGGCGCTGGGACGGCGTCCTCAGGTCATCTCCTGTCCTCCAACCCCCCGACCAGGGACAACGCCTCCCCGTGGCTGGCGGGCAGGGGCACCGTCCACACGGCCGCCCCGTGCTCCCAGCAGGTCCCCCGGCGCAGCGCGTCCAGTTCGCGGTCCAGGTCCGCGGACTCGGGGGCCACCACCGCGATCCGACCCCGGGCCAGCAGGCACACCGACTCCCCGCGCGTGAAGAACCCGCGCAGTTCGTGGCCGAGCACGATCAACCGCGCGGTGCGCCGCCACGGGTCGATCCCCGGATCCAGCGCCACGACCACGAGCCGGTGCCCCGAGGCGGGCGGCGCCCCGTCGCCGGTGTGCCGGTACAGCTCACCGAGCCGGGTCCGCAGGTACTCCGCGGTGGCCAGGCCGGTCAGCGGGTCCTGGCAGGTCTGCCACCCGCGCCCCGCGTCCGCCCACCCCTCGGCCAGCGCCCGGACCAGGACCGGCGGCGGGCTCCGCCACCCCGCCACCGACGTGAACGCCGACAGGTCGTCCAGGCTCTGCCCGATCCCCACCCCCGAACGCGCCCGCGCCCCGCCCAGGAGCCCGCAGGGGCCGGCCAGGTCGTCCCCCGCCGCGAAGGCCCCGCACACCGCGTCCACGGCGGGCGTCCACCAGCTCTCGGGCGGGTCCCACCCCGCCTCCCGGCTCCGCCGGCCCCACGGCGCGCGCAGTTCCCGGGCACGGGCGGTACGGTCCCGCGTCCCGGTCCTCACCTCGGCATCTCCCATGGCGCCGCTCCCGTCGGTCGGTCCTGTCGCGGAGGCGGGTCCGCGTCCGCTCGGCGCGTTCCGTCCTCCCTCACCCCTGATTACGGAGATCGGTGGCGGCTGTGACGCGAATGCGGGATATTTTTCGAGCACGTGTCCTCCAGCGCCGGACCGGGGCTCCTCCCCGGACCGCGGCGCACACTCCCCAGAAAGGACGCCGGGTGAACGACGTCCCCGACGATCACACAGAGACTCTGGTCGGTGACGGTGAGTTGATTCAGTGGGTGCGGGACGGCGACACCGGCGCCTACGCCACCCTCTACGAGCGCCATGCCGCGGCGGCGCGCGGACTGGCCCGGCAACTGCTGCGCGGCGAGGCGGAGGTGGAGGACGCCGCCGCCGAGGCGTTCACCCGCGTGCTCAGCGTCATCCAGCGAGGAGGGGGCCCGCAGGACTCCTTCCGCCCCTACCTGCTCACCGCCGTCCGCAACGCCGCCTACGACCGGGGACGCGGGGAGAGGCGCCAGGTCGTCACCGACGACATGGAGAGCCTCGTCCCCGGCCAGCCCTTCGTCGATCCCGCGCTCGAAGGGCTGGAGCGCTCCCTCATCGCCCGGGCCTTCCTCTCGCTCCCCGAGCGCTGGCAGTCGGTGCTCTGGCACACCGAGATCGAGGGGGCCAAACCGGCCGAGGTCGCGGACGTGCTCGGCATGAAGCCGAACGGCGTCGCCGCCCTCGCCTACCGGGCGCGGGAGGGGCTGCGGCAGGCCTACCTCCAGATGCACCTGGCGGGCGGGAACGCCGCCGAGGCCTGCCGCCCGACCCTCGGACTGCTCGGCGCCCACGTCAGGGAGGGGCTGTCCAGGCGCGACACCGCCAAGGTCGACCGGCACATGGACGGCTGCGCCGACTGCCGCGCGGTCTACGCCGAGCTGACCGACGTCAACGTCGGCCTGCGCGGGGTCGTCCTGCCGCTGGTGGCGGGCGCGGGGGCGGCGGGCTACCTCTCCGCCACCCCCGCCGGGGGCGCCTGGTGGGGGAGGATGTCGCGCCGCCAGCAGCAGGCGGTGGCCGGAGGCACGGCGGCGGCCGGTGTGGCGGTCGCGGTCGCCCTGGCCCTGACCAGCGCGCCGGAACCGCTTCCCGAACAGCAGCCGCCCCCGGCGGCGGCCCCGTGGGAGCAGCCTCCGGCGCCGACCGCTCCGGACGAGCCCGAGCCCGCTCCGGACGCGCCGTGGCCCTCTCCTCCGGCCAGCGACCGGCCGCGCCCCGACGCGGACGAGCGGCCCGAGCCCGCCGAGCCGGTCCCGGCGGTGCCGCCCGCCGACGTGCCGGAGGAGGAGGTGGCGCAGGAGCCCGGGCCGCGGTTCGCCGCGGGGATCGACCCGGTCGGCTCCCTGCTCCCGGGCAGCGAGGGGATCATGGTCCTGGACGTGCGCAACATCGGCGGCGGCGCGGCCGAGGAGGTCGTCGCCCAGCTCACCCTGCCGCCGGGCGTGGAGATGGTCTCCTCCGGCGGTGCGGGAAACGCGCTTCCCAGGGCGGTGGGACACGGCGACTGGAGCTGTTCCGCGGGCAGCGGGGGCGGCCGCTGCGCCCACCCGGGGATGGCGGCGGGGGAGGACGGCACCCAGTTCATCGACGTGCGCGTGGCCCCGGACGCCGAGGTCGGGGTTCCGGCGACGGTGTCGGTGTCCGCCGCGGGCGTGACCGCCGAGGCGACGGGGGAGCGGGGCGTGAGCGCGGAGGGCGTCACGGCCCGCTACGCCACCGCGGGCCGGGTACGCGCGGAGAGCGTCGGCAACGCCCTGATGACCTGCGTCGAACCGGAGCCGAGGGGTCGCTGGCCGTGGCCGTGGTGGGACTGGCCGTACGCCCCGGACGTCCCCGACCCGCGTCCGCAGGGTCCCGGGACCGAGCCGGGCACGGAGTCCTCCCCCGCTCCGGGCGCCCCCGCGTCCCCGAGACCGGAGCCGCCGGAAGCCGAGGCGACCATGGAGGAGGATGCGGTCCCTGGCCGGGAAGAGGGCGAAGGGGCTCCTGACGGGACGGTGGGCGCGCCGGACAACAACGTGCCCACGGAAACGGCGCGCGGACCGTTCTCCGAAGGCGTGGCGCGGCACGGCGGCCACGGCCCGGCGACGGTGGCCCACCACGCCCCCGGGTCCCACGGCGCCTCCGAGGCACAGAACGCTCCCCGGGCGCAGGACGGCCCCGGGTTCCACGGCGCTCCCGAGGCCCAGGACGGCCCCTGCGCCCGGGCCAGGCTGCGCCAGGGGCCGCGCCTGGACAACGACCACTGGACGATGGTCCCGCTGGACGCCGACGACGACCCCTCCACCACCTCCTCCAGTTCGGCGACCTGGGAACTCCCCGAGGGCGGCGGGGTGCGCTGGGCGGGGCTCTACTTCTCCGGGACCGGGACCCCCGACGCCCCCTCCGTCCGGGTCAGGGGACCGGGCATGACGGACTACCGCACCGTCGAGGCCACCAGCAACCGTGTCGCCGAGCTGCCCGGCTACCCCGCCTACCAGGCGTTCGCCGAGGTCACGGACCTGGTGCGGGCCCAGGGCGGCGGCCAGTGGTGGGTCGGCGACGCCCCCGTGAGCGAGGGCCGCGGCCACTACGCGGGCTGGAGCCTCGTGGTCGTGCTGGAGGACCCCCGGGTGGGCACCCGCAACCAGGTGATGGTCCTCGACGACACCCGGGTCTCCTTCCACGGCGGCGGGGGCGGCCCCTTCGCGGTGTCGGGCCTGCTGCCCGCCGCCGTACCCGCCCGGATCGACGTGGTGGCCTGGGAGGGCGACCCCGACCTGGGCGGGGACCGGGTGACCGTGGACGGCGCGGCGGCGGAGCCGGTCGGCGGCTACGGGCGGACGGACAACGCGTTCACCGGCTCGGCCCGCGGCGCGGTCGGCGACCCGCTCGCGTTCGGCACCGACGTGGTCCGATTCGACTCAGTACTTGGCCGAGAAACGGACATCCGAATCCTGACCGAACAGGACGCCGTGATGGTGGGGGCAGTGGTCCTGACGGCCCCCATGCGTAGTTGAGGTACGGGCTTCCACCCGCCCCGTCCGGGCCTGTCCGGCCGCTTCGGAGCCACGGGGCCCTCCGGAAAACCGCCTGTGAGTAGCAGTCCAATAACTCTGTGTGTTCAGAAGGGGCACGCAAAACCAGACAGACTTGGCTAGGCTGTGGCCCGGTCATGGACATGGCCCAGAGACAACAGGGAAGGGGGTCGGTGCCAGTGGACCGCTGCGCGTTGTTCGTTGACGCGGGGTACCTTCTCGCGGACGGCGCGATGGCAGTGCACGGAACCCGCAACCGGGACTCCGTCTCCTGGGACTACACCGGTCTCGTCCAGTTCCTCAACGAGGTCGCGCGGGACCGCACCGGCCTGCCGCTCCTGCGCTGCTACTGGTACGAGGCGGTCGCCGACGACCGGCGGACCCAGGAGCAGGACGGCATCGCCGACATCCCCGGTATCAAGTTCCGCGGCGCGCGGATAAGGCCCGGCCGCCGCGAGGGCGTCGAGAGCTACGTCCAGCGCGACCTCACCACGCTGGCCCGTACCGGCGTCCTGTGCGACGCCGTCCTGGTCAGCGGGGACGAGGACATGGCGCCGGTCGTGGCCGACGTACAGGACATGGGCGTGCGCGTCACGGTCGTGCACGTCTCCGTCGAGGGCAACTGGACCATCTCCCGGGCCCTGCGCCGCGAGTGCGACGACCTCATCGAGATCGGCGCGGGCCACCTGCGCCCGCACGTCAACCTGCTCTCCAGCGGCGGCGCCGCCCAGGAGACCGCTGCCAAGACCACCACGCCGTTCTCCAACGGCCGCGCCCGCTCGGCGCCCGAGACCCCCAGGCAGCCCGTCGCGACGGCGCAGCCCGGCGGCAGCCGGGTGGAGGCGGCCTCCTCGTCCGCCGTGGGCCTGGAGGCGATGTTCGCCGGAACCGGCGGACAGCCCGCCCCCCAGGGCAGCGCCATGGACCAGCTGCGCGCCATGCGCAGGTCCCTCGCCCAGCAGCGCGGCGGCGGGGACCACCTGGCCGGGCCGAACACGGACAACCAGCAGTCCGGCCCGATCGACGCCAACGGGTTCCCCTCCGGCGGCCAGGTCCCGCCGAACGTGGGCGGCAACAGCGCCTATCCGGGCGCCTCGATGACCGGGGGGCACCCGGCGCCGGGCGGCCAGGGGGGCTACCCCGTCACCGGGGGGCACCAGTCGCTGCGCGGGGCCGACCAGACGGGCTACGGGCTTCCGGCGAGACAGGCACCGCCCCCGCAGCAGCACATGACGGGGCCGCAGCAGTCCTTCGCCGGCGGGACCGGGCCACAGCAGTCCTTCGCCGGCGGGACCGGGCCGCAGCGCTCCTTCTCCCAGGAGGGGCAGTCCCTGCAGCCGGGCCAGCACGGCCAGCCGGGCCAGCACGGCGGGCAGCCGGGGCACGGGCAACCGGGGCACGCGCCACCGCAGAGGAGCGCCCCGCCCCAGGACCCCAGGTTCGGCCCGGGGGACAACCCCGGCTTCGGGGGTGCGAACGACGCAAACCCTACCTATGGGACCAGTACGGAAACTGACACCGCCCAACGCGGTGGGGCGGCCCCCTCCTACGGGGGACCGCAGCCTACTGGTCCCGAACAAGACAGCCGGTTCGCCGCCGGCGACTACCGGGAACCGCGTCCCAGTCCTGGATATCCCCAGCAGACGCGTCCCGCCACGCATACCGTTGACGAAGCGGTGCATGTTGCGCGCAAAGAAGGGAACGACTTCGCGGAGTCGATCGCCCGCGAGGCGCCCGCCCTGTGGGTCGAGGCCGTCCTCGCCCGCAGGCCCCGGATGCCCTCCGACCTGGAGGCGCGTCTGCTCCAGGGTTCCTCGCTGCCGATCGACCACCTGTTGCGTGACGAGGTCCGGGACGGACTGCGCCAGGGGTTCTGGCAGGCACTGGAGCGTGCCAGGCCCTGAGATCCTTGCGCGGGGAGTGCGAGTAGGTGATGAGGGCGATGCGGTTGACCCACGTGACGACGGCAGAACTCGACCGTTTGGAATTCCACGCCGTCCGGTCCGGTGAGCACGGACGGGTCGCCGCCCAGCTCATGGACCTGGCCAACCGGGTCGACGCCGGAAGCGAGATCTCCCGCGCGGAGCTGTTCGTGCGCGCGGGGGAGCAGTGGGAGATCGCCCAGGAGTTCGAGCGCGCCTGCTCGGCCTACCAGAGGGCGATCGACGACGGCGGCCCCACGGTGATCGACGCGCGCGCCCTCAGCGCCGGTGCGCTGCTGCAACTGAACGAGGTCGGGACGGCCTACGCCCACCTCGAACGCCTGGAGAGCGAGCGACCCCCGGGGCTCCAGACCTACATCCACGTTGCCGAGGCGCTGTACGCGCACGACGACCTGGAGGGCGCCGAGCGGTGGGCCACGGTCGGCGCGCACCGCTTCCTCGGCCTGGACGCCTCGCCCTACGTCCACGACCTGCTGCTGGAGCTGCTGCGGATCCGGTTCCGCGTCCGCGTCGACCTGGGCCTGGACGAGGACGCCCTGGACCGGCGGCTCGACGCCGGGTGAGGGCCGCGCCGGGCTCGCCCGCCCCCGCGGCCCGCGCCGACCCCGGTGAGTGAGGTTTCCGACGTTTCCCTCCCGGGGGCCGCGACACGCCCGGGCCGACTCCGCCCGGAGTGCTTTTCCGCGACGCCCCGAGGCCGCGGCCGCAGGATCGGGTACGCCAGGTTCCGCGGAGCCGTGCGGCCCCCGTGCGCGGGCGTTGCGGGCCGACTGGGGCGGCGGCACGGGCAGGGTCGGGTGCGGGCGCCCCCGGCGACGACCTAGGCTGTGTCGGGCCGCCTCAGGGCCGCCCCGACGGGGCGCTCAGCCCCCGCGCCGACGGGCCTCCCAGAGCCCCTCATACCACGCCCCCAGGGTGTGTTCGACAATCGTCGAAGAACCTGAGAAATCGATGACACGCCATCATCTTGCGGTGTTCCAACGCACCATCCCCTAGATGTAGTATCTCTCCCGCTGGTGGTTCACCCCTCGGGGTGAGGCAGAGGGGACCCGGTACGAGCCGGGCCGTCCCCGCAGCGGTGAGTGGAAGAAGAGGCCGTCACAGGTACCGGGAACCCCCGCGGAACCCCGGTGCCGTGGTCCCCGCCCACCCGCCACCGGTGATGCACACCTGAGTGTGTGCCGACGACGGGGCTTCGAGAACGAGCCGCCGCGGCCCGCCGGCCGGACGACCGCGCGCACCCAGTGCGCCGGTCCGCCGGGAGCGCCGCGCGACCCTCGCTTCTCGTCCCCTCCCCGCCGGGACTCTTCTATCGAGGTTGGAGCCGCTGTATGACCCTTGACGTCGAGGCCGTGCCCGCATCCGTTCGGTCCAGCAAGGACGGCAACCCCCCTGCCGCCGTCGACCGGATCGAGCACGTCGTAGCCGAGGCCTGTGCGCGGCTCACCGGTGTTTCGGCGGAGAAGGTCCTCACCGAGGCCCGTCGCGGCTTCTACCCCGGCATCTCCGACGCCGAGGTGGAACTCGCCCTGGTCATGGCCGCCCGCAGCTTCGTGGAGGTCGACCCGGACTACTCCTACGTGGCCGCCCGCCTGCTGCTGGACAAGCTGCGCCGCGAGGCCCTCACCTTCATCAGCGGCGCCCCCGACGCCGCCGGCCAGTCCGAGATGGGCGAGCGCTACGCCGCCTACCTCGCCGCCTACGTCGGACGCGGCATCGACCTCGGCCAGCTCGACCCGGCGCTGGCCAAGTTCGACCTGGCCCGCCTGGGCGCCGCGCTGCGCCCCGAGCGCGACGAGCAGTTCACCTTCCTGGGCATCCAGACCCTCTACGACCGCTACTTCCTGCACAGCGACGAGGTCCGCTACGAGCTGCCGCAGGCGTTCTTCATGCGCGTGGCCATGGGTCTGGCCCTCAACGAGGACGACCGCGAGGCCCGCGCCATCGAGTTCTACGAGCTGCTGTCCTCGTTCGACTTCATGGCCTCCACGCCCACCCTGTTCAACTCGGGCACCGTGCGGGCGCAGCTGTCCTCCTGCTTCCTCACCACCGTGGGCGACGACCTCCAGGCCATCTTCCACGGCATCAGCAACAACGCGATGCTGTCCAAGTACTCCGGCGGCCTCGGCAACGACTGGACCCCGGTGCGCGGCCTGGGCTCGCACATCCGCGGCACCAACGGCAAGAGCCAGGGCGTCGTGCCGTTCCTGAAGATCGCCAACGACACCGCCGTCGCGGTCAACCAGGGCGGCAAGCGCAAGGGCGCGGTGTGCGCCTACCTGGAGACCTGGCACATCGACATCGAGGAGTTCCTCGACCTCCGCAAGAACACCGGTGACGAGCGCCGCCGCACCCACGACATGAACACCGCGAACTGGGTTCCGGACCTGTTCATGCAGCGCGTGGAGCAGGGCGGCAGCTGGACCCTGTTCTCGCCGGACGAGGTCCCCGACCTGCACGACAAGTACGGCGCCGAGTTCGCCGAGGCCTACGCCCACTACGAGGCCGAGGCCGCGGCGGGCCGGATCAAGGTCTCCAAGACCCTCCCGGCCGTCGACCTGTGGCGGCGCATGCTGACCATGCTGTTCGAGACCGGGCACCCGTGGATCACCTTCAAGGACCCGTCCAACCTGCGCTCGCCGCAGCAGCACGTCGGCGTGGTGCACTCCTCCAACCTGTGCACCGAGATCACGCTGAACACCAGCGCCGACGAGGTCGCGGTCTGCAACCTGGGCTCGGTCAACCTGGCCCAGCACGTGGGCCCGGACGGCCTGGACGCCGAGCGCCTGCGCCGCACCGTCCGCACCGCCGTGCGCATGCTCGACAACGTCATCGACGTGAACTTCTACACGATCCCCGAGGCGCGCCGCGCGAACATGCGCCACCGCCCGGTGGGCCTGGGCCTCATGGGCTTCCAGGACGCGCTGTTCAAGCTGCGCACGCCCTTCGCCTCCGACGGCGCGGTCTCCTTCGCCGACGAGAGCATGGAGCTGATCAGCTACTACGCCATCGAGGCCTCCATGGAGCTGGCCGCCGAGCGCGGCTCCTACGAGAGCTTCGAGGGCTCCCTGTGGAGCCGGGGCGTGCTGCCGATCGACTCGCTGCGCCTGCTGGCCGAGTCGCGCGACGGCGACCTGGACATGGACCGGGGCGAGACCCTGGACTGGGACTCGCTGCGCGAGCGCGTCAAGACCACGGGCATGCGCAACTCCAACGTCATGGCCATCGCCCCGACCGCGACCATCGCCAACATCACCGGCGTGAGCCAGTCGATCGAGCCGGTCTACCGCAACCTGTACGTCAAGTCGAACATGTCCGGCGACTTCACCGTGGTCAACCCCTACCTGGTGCGCGACCTCAAGGCCCGCGGCCTGTGGGACGACGACATGGTCTCCGCGCTGAAGATGCACGACGGCAGCCTCGGCGCCATCGACCGCGTCCCGGCCGACCTCAAGGCCCTCTACGCCACCGCGTTCGAGGTCGACCCCGAGTGGCTGGTGGACGCCGGTTCGCGCCGCCAGAAGTGGATCGACCAGGCCCAGTCGCTGAACCTGTACATGGCGGCCCCCAGCGGCAGGAAGCTGGACTCGCTGTACCGCCGCGCGTGGCGCTCCGGTCTCAAGACCACCTACTACCTGCGTTCGCAGAGCGCCACCCACGTGGAGAAGAGCACGCTCAAGGGCACCGACGGCCGCCTCAACGCGGTCGCCGCGACCCCCGCGGCCCCGGTCGCCTCGCCCGCGCCGAGCCCGGCCCCGGCGCCGAGCCCCGCGCCCAGCCCGTCCCCGAACCCGCAGCCCGTCACCGGCGGCGCGGCCGACGAGGACGAGTTCGAGATCATCGACGGCCAGGCCTGCTCGATCGACGACCCCGAGTGCGAGGCCTGCCAGTAGCACCGGCGGCCGCGCACCCCCGTGCGGCGACCGGAGGGCGGGGGCGGCATGACGCCGCCCCCGCCCTCCGGCGGGCCCCGGGCCGCGGAGGCGTCCGTCCCCTTCACCCAGCCACGACTCTTCCGGTACGTCCGGAGAACGGAAAAACCCCAGCATGACCGCAGTTTCCGAGAACAGCGCGAGCGCCACCAGCGGCCTCGGTGAGATCGAGCGCGACGCCGAGCGCGTCAACGTCGACGACAAGGCGATGATCAACGCCCGCGCCGACGTCAACCAGCTGCTCCCCCTCAAGTACACGTGGGCGTGGGAGAAGTACCTCGCGGGCTGCAACAACCACTGGATGCCCACCGAGGTCGCCATGCAGGCCGACATCGCGCTGTGGAAGTCCAGGGACGGGCTGACCGAGGACGAGCGCCTCATGCTCAAGCGCAACCTCGGCTTCTTCGCCACCGCCGAGTCGCTGGTGGCCAACAACATCGTGCTGGCCGTGTACCGGCAGCTCACCAACCCCGAGTGCCGCCAGTACCTGCTGCGCCAGGCCTTCGAGGAGGCGGTGCACACCCACACCTTCCAGTACATCTGCGAGAGCCTCGGCCTGGACGAGGGCGAGCTCTTCAACATGTACCGCGAGGTCCCCTCGATCACCGCCAAGGACGCCTGGGCGCTCAAGTACACGCAGAACCTGGAGAACCCCGAGTTCCGCACGGGCACCCCGGAGGCCGACCAGGCCTTCCTGCGCGACCTCGTGGCCTTCTACGTGATCTTCGAGGGCATGTGGTTCTACACCGGCTTCGCGCAGATCCTGTCGCTGGGCCGCCGCAACAAGATGGTCGGCATCGCCGAGCAGTACCAGTACATCCTGCGCGACGAGTCGATCCACCTGAACTTCGGCATCGACGTGATCAACCAGATCAAGATCGAGAACCCGCACCTGTGGAGCGAGGAGTTCCAGGCCGAGGTCCGGCAGATGCTCACCGAGGCCTGCGAGCTGGAGGTGGCCTACGGCCGCGAGACCATGCCGCGCGGCGTGCTCGGCCTCAACGCGGAGCTGTGCGAGAAGTACATGCACTTCATCACCGACCGCCGCGCCGAGCAGATCGGCCTGGCGCCCATCTTCGGTGAGACGGAGAACCCGTTCCCGTGGATGAGCGAGATGATGGACCTCCAGAAGGAGAAGAACTTCTTCGAGACCCGCGTCATCGAGTACCAGACCGGCGGCGGCCTGGACTGGGACTAGTGGGGCCCTGGGTCCCCTGACCGGGACCGCAGGGGCCGGAGGGCTTCCTCCCCACCGGCGGTGGCCCGGGTCGTGGCGCGCGACCCGGGCCACCGCCGTGTGCGCTCAGCCCTTGTCCGACCAGGTCATCCTGACGTTGAAGGTGGCCTCCGCGCTCCCCTTGACGACCACGGCCCCGGCCTCGGCGGTCACGCTCACCCCGAACTCCACCTCGGTCTCGGAGGGGGCGAGCGAGGAGGAGGACAGTTCCCGCAACTGCCCGGACACCGCCTCGGCGACCTTGCGGATCCGCAGCAGGACGTCGTCGAGCCGCCTGTCGCCGGTGGCCTCCTCGGACCTCCTGGAGACGTTGGCGGCCCCCTCCCGCCGGGCGGGTACGGACTCGATACTGACCACGGTGCCGTCGTCGGTGACGAAGTCGATCACTTTGTTCACTTTGACCTCATACGTTCCTTGGCGAGGGGTAAAGCTATTCCTGTGGGAGAGCTCGGAAAGTAAAATACTGGGAAGTGTCCGCAAAAGACGAGATTCCGCTGCCGTCCGTGCGGAGGAAACGGTGGGGCGAACCAGTTATGACCGGGCGAAACGACGCGCGTGCCCGCTGGCGCGACGGACGCGACGGTACCGGGTGGCGCAAGTCGTCGATGTCTTCGGACGCGGGTTCGTGCTGCGAGGCCTCCCTGGGGGAACCGGGCCGGATCCTGTTCCGCGACTCCCACCATCCGGACGGGCACACGCTGCGGTTCGGCGCCGGCGAGTGGCTGTCGCTGCTGGCGTCCCTGTCCTGAGAACCCCGGAAACCGGTCCCGGATATTTCCGGGACGGCAAAGGGGGCGCCGTTCCCCGACTCCCCTTTCCCTCCCGGCCCGGACACGGGAAAGGGATTCCCCGACTCTCCCCGGGGCGCGCCGACGCCCTGACGGCACCGTGTTCAGGCACGTCCCGACACCCCGGAGAGCGGTCCGGGGTGCCGCGCGGCGGTCTCCGGCCTCAGGTCCGGACCGGGACGATGTCGGTGTCCAGCCGGGCGTACTCCGCCATCGTGGTCACGAACCGGTGGTCCGGGCCGAACCGGGCGGTGTAGTGGTCGCGCAGGGCCGCCCACTCCTCCCGGACGTCCTCGCCCAGTGCCCGGCGGCTGATCAGCAGGTTGCGCCGGGCGGTGGTCAGGAAGAGGTTGTGCTCGCCGAGGACCTCCCGGCACAGCTCCACACTGGCCGCGTCCTGGGCCCGGGCCTCCTTGAGCCGCCCCAGGGCGAACAGGTCGCTGCCCAGGTTCACCTCGACCGCGGCGACGGTGATCCGCGCGTCCGGGAAGAGCCGCAGGATCTCCTGCCGGGCCTCGACGTCGAGCGCGTACGCCCGCTCGTACTCGCCCGCCATCCGCAGCACGATCGCCGCGTTGGCCCGTGAGGCCCACGGGAAGAGGTGGCGGCCGGAGTACACGGCGTCCATGTGCTCCAGGAGGTCGTCGGCCAGGCTCTTGGCCTCGGCCACCCGCTCGGCGAAGGCCAGGTTCACCATGTGGATGCTGTTGACGTGCAGTGTCACCCGGGAGTGCGGCCGGTGGCGCGAGGTGTTGGCGTCCACTGCCCGCTGGGACAGTTCCAGGGCCGACCCGTGGGCGCCGAGCCTGCGGTTGACCACGGAGAGGAAGATCGGGATCTCCGAGGTGTGCGCGCTGGCGTCCGCCTCGGTGGCCTCGAAGCGCCGCTGGCAGTCCTCCAGGGCCTCCCGGGCCTCCTCCAGGTGTCCGAGGGCCATGAGGCCGAGTCCGACCGACAGCCGGGAGCGCAGGGTCGGGATGCCGTTCGACCCGAACAGGTACTTGCGCTGTTCGAGGGTGCGGCGGTCCAGGTCCAGGGCGTCCTGGAAGCGGCCCAGACGGCGCAGGCAGTCCCCGATGTCGTGCGCGATGACCAGGGTGTTCTCGTCGTCCTCGGTGAACAGCGCGGTCCTGGTCCGGTGGATGTCCTCGAACATGGCCAGGGCCTCGTCGTAGTGGCCGAGGTTGCTCAGCGCGATGGCCCGGGCCCGCCGCGCCTCCAGGGCCTCCTCGCTCTCGGGGCCCTCCAGCTCCGACTGCTCGGCGTACATCCGCTCCGCCTCGGCGAGGGCGACCTCGTTGTCGCCCCGCAGGCGCAGGACCCTGGCGCGCAGCAGCTGGACCTGGAACCGCTGCGGGATGTCGTCGTACCAGGCCTCGATGGCGCGGTCCGCCAGCTCCAGCGTCGCGTCGTCGTTGCCCGTCTCCACCAGGTACACGATCACGTTGTGGACGAGGCCGCGGACCTGCGGGTCGTGGCTGCGCCACGCCTCGGAGGCGGTCACGTGGGTCAGCAGCAGCTGGTACTCGGGCCAGTTCTGCGGCAGCTCGGGGCCGAGGGGGTCGCTCTGCGCCAGCAGGCGGTGGGCCAGGTCCCGGTAGCGCACCCGCTCCTCGTCGCCGAGCGTGCTCTGCACGACGGTCTGGAAGGTGACGTGCATCTGGAAGGTGTGCTTGGACCGGTCGAACTCGGCGAGGCTGTGCCTGCTCACGTAGCGCAGCACCCGGGACAGGGCCATCTCGTTGCCCAGGATCTGCGCCAGCTCGGGGTTGGCGCTCAGGCCCCGGGCCCGGTGGAAGAGGGTGCGCGCCAGCGGGCGGGGGCCGAAGAACGAGCACAGCTGGACGAACTCGCGGACCATCCGCTTGAGCGCGCGGTCGCCCCCGGTGCCGCGCCTCAGGTCGTCGAGCTGCATGTTCCAGGCGGCGGCCAGCGGCAGGGGGTACAGGTCCTCCGACTCCACGTGCGTGACCAGGTCGTCGAACTTGTCCTGGATCAGCTGGAGGAAGTCCTCGACGCTCATCAGGGAGTCGCGCAGGTAGGCGCCGACCTGCGCCAGCGCCAGGGGCAGGTGCTCCAGGCGCTCGGCGATCCGGAGGGCGTCATCGTCGTCCTCCAGCCCCTGGGGGCAGACCTTGCGGAGCAGCGCGACGCTCTCCTGCGGGGTCAGGCTCGGCACGACCGAACCCTCGCTGCGCCCGCTGGGGATCCAGCTCTGGTCGCGGGAGGTGATGATGATGTCGCCGGGGCCGTCGGTCGGAAGTTCGCCCCCGCCCAGCTGGTCCAGGTTGGAGACGTCGTCCAGGATGAGGAGCCAGCGCCCCACCTCGGGGTCGCTCTCCAGCACGTCCCGGACGCGCTGGGCGGTCTTCTCCAGGTTGCCGCCGTCCTCGGCCAGGCCCAGGTGCCGGGCCAGGTGCATGTAGGACTGCTGGATGTCGGCGGGGCTGTTGGCGGGGACCCACCAGATCAGGTCGTAGCTGTCCCGGTACCGGTGAGCGTACTCGGTGGCGATCTGGGTCTTGCCGATGCCGCCCCCGCCCGACAGCAGGTAGATCCCGCCCGAGGACTCCTCCAGCAGACCGTGGACGCGTTCGAGGATCTTCTCGCGCCCCGTGAAGTTGAGGTTGTGCGGAGGCACGCCGCGGAGCTTGGCCAGGGGCCGGGTCCGGGACTGGCGCCTCCGGGAGCGCGGGATGGTGGGCTCCGAGGGGGCGGATTCGGTCTCGGAGGCGCGGGTGTCGGTCACGGTCGGACTCGGTTCCTCTCGGGGGGCGGCGGGCGTGCGGCGGTCGGTGGCGGAGGGAGCGGTGGCGCCGCCCGGGACCGCGGGGGCGGAGTCCCCCTCCAGCGCGGCGCGCAGGTGCCCGGCGAAGCGGCGGTACTCGCCGGGCATCTCGGACAGCGCGGGGAGCACGGCCGCGGCCAGGCCCTCCTCCCCGTCGAGCGAGGGCACGAGGGGGGCTCCGGTCTCGATCCGGGCCAGCCACTGGTAGATCCGTGCGGAGTCCTTGAACTCGATGCCCAGCGAGTAGTACACCGACCGCATGACGCTGAGGTCGCCGAACCTGCCGAGCAGGTCCCTGCGGACCCCGGGCAGGAACTCCAGGGCGGTGGCGGCCGGGTCGTGCAGGTCGCCGGGCGGCAGAGTCGGGTCCATCAGCTCGCCGCCGAAGACCTCGGCGATCTCGGTGACGGCGAGGCGTCCGTCGCGGGGCGCGTGGGGGATGTTGCGCTGGATCAGCTCCGCGACGGGGAGGTTGACGGGCGCCTGGGTGAGGCGTACCGCGAGCTCGCGGGCCCCGCGCGAGGCGTGGGACAGGAAGCGCGACACCGGGTCGGGTTCCCAGGGGACGGCGCTGGGCGGGCGCGCGCCGCCGGGCGGGAGGACGCACACGTCGGCCTCCCACGCGCCCGGTCGGCCGTCCACCACCGAGGCCCACTCCGCGAGGGCCTCCGGCTCGCACTCCAGAACCGGCAGCACCGCCGCGTCCGCGGGGAGGCCGGGGGCGGAGGCCTCGTCCGGGGCGCGCGCGAAGGCCCACGAGGCGGGGGAGGCGGGGAACGGGGCCGTCATGCGCATCGGTCGCGGCGTGAGCGGGCCCTCCGGCCACACGGAGCGGTCCAGGAGGTGCAGGACGGCGGTGGGGAGCCGGGCGGCGAGTTCGGCGATCCAGGCGCGCAGCCTCGGCTGGCGCCAGCTCCGGTCCAGGGTGTCGGTGACGAGGACGGCCGCCTCGGCGCCGCCGAGCTGCGGCGCGTGCACGGCGTGGCCGGGGTGGAAGCGGACGACCGTGGCCCCCGCCCGCTCGGCCTCCCCGGTCAGGGCCGCGACGCCGGCCGTGTGCAGGCCCATCAGGGGGGAGGAGTCGACGAGGACGGCCAGGCGGGACGGTCCGCCTGTCAGGTTGTCGAGTACGTTGCGATACCTGTGCGACAGTTCATCCATGTCGTTTTCGTCCTCATAGTGGACTTTGTATCCGGTTCGGTGAACCGCGTCCCCCGGGGGCGCCGGTGAGTTTTTCCCCGGCGTAGCCGCCCGACCAGAACGATCCTAACCAAGAAAGGCGCAGCCTCGGTGCCGATAGGTCCGCTGCCAGCGGTTTTCTCCTCCCGGGATTTTCTCTCCTGGGGAACGCCGGAAATCGTGGCGTCCCGGGTGGGCGGACGTTCGGCGCGCAGCGGGCCGTCCGGTCGGGGACTCCTTCCATGATCCCTCAGACGCCCGGTCTCTCAGGGCCCGCGGGCTCCCCGGGCGTCTCCTGGAGGAGGGCGTCGCCGAAGATGTCATGAATGATCGCGATCTCCCTGGCCTGCGAACTCCTTCTCGCGCTGTCACGCAGGTGGCGGGCGAGTCCGGAGATGCGCACCCGCGAATCGGGTTCCCGGTCCAGGAGTTCCTCAAGGAAGGCGGTCACCGCCTTTCTGGGCCCCCTGATGATGGTGGGAATTCCCCAGTAGAGGGCGGAGTCGTAGACGTGCTCCACATCGCTGTTGTCGGAGTCGGTGACGCACACGGTCACGTTCTGGTCGGAGAGGGCGATCGCCACCTCGCTCACCTCCTGTTTCCAGGAGGCGAGCACGTTGCGGTCCTCCACCAGGGGGCTGGCCGTCTGCCGTTCGCAGCGCAGGCGCCACCTGTCGGGGGGAACCCCCAGGTAGTGCGGTAACCGCACCCGCTCGCGGACGTGGTACACGATCTCGTACATGGTGCACAGCGGCGGCGCGTACTCCAGCAGGTCGCGGTGGGGGCTGGCCTGGCCCGGGTTCAGGTGCAGCAGGTCCCTGGGCAGCAGGACGCGCAGCCGCAGCGACTCCTCGTTGGGCGTGACCAGCCTCTGCATGGTGGCCTCGCCCATGAGGTCGGCGATCTCGTCGCAGATCTGCGGTTCGCCGACCAGCCTCGTGCCCTGGGGCAGCGGATCGTCCCTCTCGCCCCGGTGGGCGATCCGGTGCGAGAGCCGGTAGCCGCCGGTCACCGGCTCCAGCTCGAAGAGCACCACCGTGTCGGGCGGACGCTCGTCGCGGTGGCCGGAGGGCGCCGCGGGCGCGTCCGGCTCCCTGCGCCGGAGCAGCCGCCGGTCCCGGTCACGGGTCAGGGCCTCCTCCCAGTCGCGCCCCATCGGCCCGGCCTCCTGCCGGATCCAGGACCACACCGCGGGCGGGAGCGGCCGCTGGTGCCGGATCTCCTGGTAGACGTGGTGCACCCAGGCGACCCGGGGCGGCGGCTCGCCGACGGGCGGGACCAGGTCCCACAGCGCGGTGAGGACCCGCCAGGCGGTCGTGCCCGCGCCGTGCCGCCTGGCCTTGCGCGCCTCGGCGGGGCTCAGCAGGTCCTCCGGCGGGACAGCGTCCAGGGGGACCGAGTCCAGCAGGTCGTGCAGCCTGTCGTAGGCCTCCCTGCCGCACAGGGACTCGTCGGCCAGGCGCTGCGCGGAGACGACCTCGCCGTCGTCGCGCTCGCCGACGAGCTCCTCCACCGGGAGGATGAACGCGATGCCGGAGGGCCGGTCGGGGTCGTTCCAGACGTAGTGGTGGGTCTTCTGCATGATCCCCACCAGCTCGCCCGTCCCGGTGCGCACGGCGCAGCCGCTGAACCCGCCGGTGATCCGCACCGGCTGTGAGGTGGGGGTCTCGACCTGGTGGGTGACCCCGGTGGGCCCGCCGGGCCCCTGGCAGACGAGCGGGGCCTGGAGGGAACGCATGCCCTCCGGGTAGCCCGCCGTGTACAGGGGCTGCTGCGGCTCCAGGCTCGCGCACTCCCGCAGCACGGGGAAGGAGGTGTCGGGGCCCGCGTCCCGCAGCCTCAGCACGGCCAGGTCGCGGCTGTCGGGGCCCGCCGACCACAGCCGGGTGTCGACGGAGGCCTCCCACACCCGGTCGTCGAAGGACCGCAGGCGCACGGTGGCGAGCGGGCCCGGGTGCTCCTCCTTCTCCCCGTGGAGGCCGAGCGCGGCGTTGACGACGTGCGCGCACGTGACCAGGAGGCCGGGGGACAGGAGCACGGCACCGCCCACGGTGCCGTACTGGTCGAGCACCCGCATCTGCCATGACGGCTCGTTGGGCTGTAGGCCGCGCGGGGTATGGGGGGTGGCCACGTTCGGGGACCTCTCTGACATCCACTTTGCCCGGAACAGTTCCCCCTCGGACAGCGGTGAACCAGGAGGCGCCGGAGCGCCGGGAACAGAGTGCCGCGAGTGTTCCGTGTGACGGAAGGGGATCATGGATCTCCACGTGGGGACCGGGGCGCACGGGCTCCGGCACCCGAGGCGTTCGTGACGCGCGTCACAAAAGGTTCGGAACGGGAGGGCCGCCCGCCTCTACGCGATCCGACGAACACCAGTACCCGGGCGCGGTCCGGCGGGCGGCGGCTCTCGGCGGAGGACTCGCCGAGGTCTCAAAGCGGTGTTGTTCCACGCACGGGTGTTGTGACTTGCCGGACACGGGGCAATGATCCCCCGCAATATCCACGAACAGCGCGTAAGGCTCGTGCCCGCGCGCTCAGGAGAAGGGAGGGCAGGGTCTTGGACGAGTCCATGCTCTGGTCCGTCGCGACCTTCGGCGTCTACCTCGCCGCCATGGTGGCCATCGGCCTGTGGGCCTACAAGCTCACTGTCTCGCAGTCGGACTTCGTGCTCGGCGGCAGACAGCTCAACAGCTGGGTGGCGGGTCTGAGCGCCAACGCCAGCGACTTCAGCGGGTGGCTGCTGCTCGGACTGCCCGGCGCCATCTACGTCTCCGGTCTGGGCGAGGCCTGGATCGCGGTCGGCCTGGCCTGCGGCTTCGCCGGAAGCTGGATCCTCCTCGCGCCCCGCCTGCGCGTGTACACCGAGCGCGTGACCGACGCCCGCTCGGGGGGCGACTCCGACTCCCTGACCCTCTCCTCCTTTCTAGAGAACCGCTTCAACGACCCCACACGGCTGCTGCGCGGGGTGTCGGCGGTGCTCATCATCGTCTTCTACTTCTTCTACGTCGCCTCCGGGCTCGTCGCCATGGCCGCCCTGTTCGACCAGGTCTTCGGACTGAGCCCGGGCCCCGCCATCGCCATCGGCGTGGGCATCGTGGTGCTCTACACCGTGCTCGGCGGCTTCCTCGCGGTGTCCTACACCGACGTGGTGCAGGCGGCGATGATGTGGATCGCCCTGCTGGCCGTCCCCGTCATGGCGGTCACCGCGCTCGGCGGTTTCGCCGGGCTGACCGAGGGCGTGTCCGACAAGAGCGACGGGCTGCTGTCGGCCGTAGGCGGCACCGCCCTGGACGCCGAGCTCGGCCAGTGGGTGAGCACCGACACCCTCGGCTGGGTGGTCATCGTCTCCGGCCTGGCCTGGGGCTTCGGCTACTTCGGCCAGCCGCACATCCTGTCCCGCTACATGGGCATCCGCTCGGTCCGCGACATCCCCAAGGCCGCCGTCATCAGCGTGGTCTGGGCGGTCACCGCCATGGCCCTGGCCGTGCTGGTCGGCTTCATCGGCGTCGCCTACTTCGACACCCCGCTGGAGAACTCCGAGCAGGTCTTCCCGCTCCTGATCGAGGCCCTGACCCACCCGCTGGTCGCCGGTCTGCTGCTCGCCGCCATCCTCGCCGCCGTCATGAGCACCGCCGACTCCCAGCTGCTGGTCGCCGCGTCCGCGCTCACCGAGGACGGCTACCGGGCCTTCGTGGACCGCGACGCCGACCCCGGGAGGCTGCTGTGGATCAGCCGCGTCACCGTGGTCGCCGTCGCCCTCGGCGCCGCGGCCATCGCCCTGTGGGGCGACCAGTCGGTGATGGACCTGGTCGGCTACGCCTGGGCCGGGTTCGGCGCGGGCTTCGGCCCGATCCTGGTGCTCTCCGTGTTCTGGAAGCGCATGAGCTGGTCCGGCGCGCTCGCGGGCATGATCGCGGGCGGCACCACCGCGATCGTGTGGGACGTCCTCGACGCCAACTTCTTCGGCACCGGCCTGTACGCCATGGTCCCGGCCGTGGTCCTCAGCGTCGCCGCCATCCTCGTCTTCAACGGCCTGGCCAGGGTCACCCCGCAGATGGAGAGCGACTTCGACCGGGTCGAGGCGGAGATCCGCGGGACCGGCTCCGCCCCGGGAGAGGCCGCACGGGTCTGACCGGCGGCCGTACCGGCGACGGCCGGGGCGGTGACCGCCCCGGCCTCCCCGCCCCGCCGAGTCCGCGGTGCGGGCCCCAGGGCCGCTCTGGCGCGCCCGACCCCGGAACGGTAGAACGGTGACATGTCGTCACTGACGGAACACCCGGCCGTGTGGGCCCGGACCGACGTCCCCGAGGGGCTCGGGCTGGGCGCGCTCCTCCCCGAGCCCGACGGCTACCGCCTGGAGGCCGGGGAGACCGTCGTCGTGGGCGAGGAGCGGTTCTTCACCCGTTTCAGCGTCCGCACCGACCTGGCGTGGACGACCCGGCGGGTGTACGCCGAGGTCCTCTCCTCCCAGGGCCTGGAGTCGGTCACGCTCGACGCCCACGGAGGCCACTGGACCGGACCCGACGGCGTCCCCCTGCCCGGACTGGTGGGCTGCCTGGACGTGGACGTCGCCGCCACCCCGCTCACCAACACCCTGCCCATCCGCCGCCTCGGCCTGCGCCCGGGCGAGTACCGCGACATCGCGGTGGTCTGGATCGACATCCCCTCCCTGCGCGTGCGCCGGGTCAGGCAGCGCTACACCCGCCACCCCGCCGAGGACGGCCTGGAGCGCTACACCTACCGCGACCCCCTGCACGGCGAGTACCGGCTGTCGGTGGACGGCGACGGCGTGGTCGTCGACTACGAGCGCTTCGCCCGCCGCCTGCGCACGGACACCTGAGGCCGCCCCGGGCCCCGCGCAGCCCCTCTCCGCCCGCCCTGCGTTCCCTTCCCCCGGCTCCGAGACCGCGCCCCTCCACCGCCGCTTCCGGTCCCGGACGCTCCCCGGACTCGTCCCCGAACACGGGACAGGCGATAATCGGCGGGCACACGCACCACACCCACGGGGGACCGCAGTGACCGACACCGAGCTGAGCCAGGCCCGTCGCGAGATCATCCGCGACCTCGCAGTGCCCGAGCACTTCGACGCGCGCGTCGAGATCGAACGCCGTGTGGCCTTCCTCGCCGAGCGGCTGATCAGCACCGGCTCCACCGCGCTGGTCCTGGGCATCAGCGGCGGCGTGGACTCGCTCACGGCCGGACGCCTGTGCCGCCTGGCGGTGGACCGGGCCCGCGAGAACGGACACGAGTGCGAGTACGTCGCCATGCGACTGCCCTACGGCGAGCAGAAGGACGAGGAGGACGCGGCCCGCTCCGTCGAGTTCACGGCCCCCGAGCGCTGCCTCACCGTGGACGTCGGGCCCGCCAGCGACGCCATGGCCGACTCCCTGGCCGCCGCCGGGATGACCTACGCCAGCGAGTCCTCGGCGGACTTCGTCCTCGGCAACGTCAAGGCGCGGCAGCGGATGATCGCCCAGTACGCGGTCGCGGGCGGCCTGCGCGGACTGGTGGTCGGCACCGACCACGCGGCCGAGGCGGTCACCGGCTTCTTCACCAAGTACGGCGACGGCGGCGCGGACCTCGTGCCGCTGACCGGGCTGACCAAGCGCCGGGTGCGCGCGGTCGCCGCCGAGCTGGGCGCTCCGGAGGACCTGGTGCGCAAGGTGCCCACCGCCGACCTGGAGACGCTCTCCCCGCAGAAGCCGGACGAGGAGGCGCTCGGCCTGACCTACGACCAGATCGACGACTTCCTGGAGGGCCTGCCGGTGCCCGGGCACGTGGAGACCGCGCTGGTCGACCGGTACCGCGTCACCGCCCACAAGCGCGCGCTGCCCACCGCTCCCTGACACCGCGACCGGAAACGTCGCCTGTGTGACGCGAGGGGTTCTGACCCGCGGTGGTCCTGTACCCGCAGCGGGGTTCGACGCTCCGGACCCGCCGCGGGTACAAGACCACGGCGTACGCGGCCGGGCCGGTGGACTTCCCGGTCACAGGGCCGGAGCGGGCCCGCACGGGGCGCCGGTCCCGCCTCCGCTCAGGGTGTCGGCTCCGCTGACGCCCCAGCCGCCGTTTCCGCTCGTGCCCGGGGTCCTCACGCCGGTGCCGCACGGCCCGACCGCTCCGGACAGCTGTTCCGTCTCCGCACACGGACCTTCCCCAAGGGTTTCGTGCACGCCGTCTCGCGGGGTACCGTGTGCGGGAACTCCCTCGGACTTCCCGGAGCACGTTCGGCGCTTCCGCGCCCTCCGCCCGGGGGAGAACGGTCCCCGATCCGCCGTGCGCTGACGCGCGGTGGTGCAGGCACCACCTTCCATGGTCGGGCCAACCGCCCCTCGGAGAGGGGCGCCAGATCCATCGCGGCCACCACCCGGCCGGACCTACTCTCGTTTACCACGCGTCGCCGACAGTTGAGCTGACGCGGCCACGCCACCGGGCGCGTTCGAGAACGCGTCGCCACCCCCTGATCCCGGCCACACGGCCCCCCGCGCACCACCGCGTCCGGGGACGCACACGCGTACGGGGTAGACCAAGGAGCGACCGATGACCGTGACCGTCGAGAACGAAGGCGGAGGCACGTCGTCGGCGTACGCCTCCAGTACCGTCCTCCTGCCCTCTCCGCGGACACCGCGGCCCGGGGCGGGCAGGGACAGGTTCCTGGACGTCATCCGGCTGTTCGTGATGGCCCTGGTGGTCATGCAGCACTGGTGGCTGCCGGTCCTCGTCCACGAGCCCGGGTCCCTCGAGGCGGGCAGCGTCCTGTCCACCGAGGGCGGCTTCGTGCTGACGTGGGTCGTCCAGGTCATGCCGCTGATCTTCTTCGTCGGGGGCGCGGCCAACCTGATCAGCTGGCGCTCGGCCTCGGGCCGGGGCATGTCCGCCTCGGACTGGTTCGCGCGCAGACTGCGCAGACTCGCCTGGCCGGTGGTGCCGCTGGCGGCCCTGTGGATCGTCGCCTCCCACCTGCTGGTCCTGGGCGGCGCACCGGCCCAGGCCGTCCTGGTGGGCGCCGAGGCCGCGGGCATGGTGCTGTGGTTCCTCGCCGTGTACGTGCTGGTGGTCGTGTCCACCCCGCTGCTGTTCCGGGCCCAGGAGCTCTTCGGCTGGTGGGTCCCGATCGCCCTGCTGGCCGCCGCCGCGGCCGTGGACCTGACCCGCTTCTCCACCGGCGCGGACTGGGTCGGCTACCTCAACGTGGCCTTCGTGTGGCTGGGCGTGCACCAGCTGGGGTTCCGCTACGCGACGGGGACGATCCGCCTGCGCTACGCCGCGGGGATGGTGGCGGGCGGCGCGGCCGCCGCGCTGGCCCTGACGACGTTCGGCCCCTACTCGCTCAACATGACGGGCGTGTTCGCCACGGAGTCCTCCAACGTGTCCCCGCCCACCCTGGTGCTCGCCGCCATGGGCGCGCTGCAGATCGGCGTCGCGGTGCTGCTGCGCGAGCGGATCAGCGCCTGGTCCGAGCGCCCGGGCCCGGCGCGTCTGCTGGACCGGATCTGCCCGCAGCTGATGACGGTCTACCTGTGGCACATGCTGCCGCTCAGCGTGGTGGCGGGCGTGCTGGTGTTCGGCCTGGGGATCGACACCCCCGAGCCGCTGACGGGCCTGTGGGTGCTGTGGGGCGTGCTGGGGCTGGTGGTCCTGGTGCCCCTGATCGTGCCGCTGGCGCACTGGGCGGTGCGGTTCGAGAACCCGCCGAAGGTGCTGAGCGGTTCCCCGGGCATGGTCCGCGTCCTGGCCGCCGCGGCGCTGGTCGGCGGCGGGATGCTGCTGCTGACGGTGTCCGGCCTGGGGCTCGGCATGGGACCGGTGCTCGGACTGCTCGCGGTGCTGTCGGGCGTGGTGCTGACTCGGGCTCCCCGGAGGAGCTGACCGCCTCGCGGCCGGGCGGGGCGCCCCCGTTCGCGGCGCCCGGCCCGGCCGCACGCCCCGGTGCCCGCGAGCCAGGGGCGCTACCGGTCCCCGTATCGGGTAGACCGAAGGACATGGACCCGACACGTATCGCCTTCGAAGAACGGGGGAGCGGCCGCCCCCTGGTCCTCCTCCACGGACTCGGGGACCGCCGCCAGAGCTGGACCGCCGTGATGCGGCGGCTCTCCGCCGACTACCGCGTCGTCTGCGTGGACCTGCCGGGGTTCGGCGCCTCACCGGGGCCCGGCCCCGACGAGCCCTACGACGTCCTCACCCTGACCGACGACATCGAGGCGTTCTGCCGCCTGCACGGGCTGGAGCGCCCGCACCTGGCGGGCAACTCGCTCGGCGGATCGATCGCCCTCGAACTGGGGGTCCGGGGGCTGGCCGCGTCCGTGACGGTGTTCTCCCCGGCGGGGTTCTCCGACAGGCTCGCCCGGTGCGCGATACGCGGGGTCGGCGCGCTCTCCCGCCTGGCCGCGCGCGTCCCGATGCCGGTCAAGGAGCGCCTGGCCAACACCGCCCCGGCCAGGACGGCCGCGCGGATCGCGCTGCGCGGCGACCCCTCGACGCCCGAGGCCAAGGCGACCCGGTTCAGCGTCCGGGGCCTCCAGCAGGGCTCGCCCTACATCCGGCTCGTGCCGCGCATCGCCGAGTACGTCTTCACGGCACGGCCGATCGAGTGCCCGGTCACCATCGCCTGGGGCGACCGCGACCGGACGCTGCTGCCGTCCAGCGCCGCGCACGCCCACCACCGGGTGCCCAACGCGCGCATGGTCTCGCTGATCGGCAGCGGGCACATCCCCATGGCCGACGACCCGGTCACGGCCGCCGAGCACGTCCGGTGGACCTGCCGCGCCGCCGACCTGGGGAGCGCCAAGGCCGCCGCGCGCAACGCGGCCGGGCGGGTGACCAAACCCGGTCCCCCGGACTGAGCCCGGACCCCTAGCAGCTGAAACCGCCGTCGGTGCTGATCACCTGGCCGGTCACCCACGAGGCCTCGTCGGTGGTCAGCCAGGCCAGCAGCCTGGCCGGGTCGTCGGGCAGGCCCACCCGCCCGGCCGGGAAGCCGGGCAGGACGCGGCGCATGAGGTCCCCGTCGATGTAGCCGGTCTGCACCGGGCCGGGGTCGACGGCGTTCACGGTGATGCCGCGCGGGCCCAGCTCGGCGGCGACGGTCGGGGTGATCTGGGCCAGGACCGCCTTGGCCGACGCGTACGCCACCTCGCCGGGCATCGCCCCGCGGATCTGCCCGGAGGTCATGAACAGCACCCGGCCTCCGGGGCGACCGTCGTGCCGCGCCGCGAAGGCCTGGGCGAGCAGGATCGGCGCGCGGGCGTCGACCGCCCAGTGCCCGTCGAGCATCTCCAGGGTCACCTCGGCCAGCGTCGCGTCGCCGCCGTTGCGCGCGTGGTTGGCCACCAGGACGTCCAGGTGCCCGAACTCGGCCACGGTCGCCTCCACCACCCGCCGGGGCGCGTCGGGGTCGGCCATGTCCGCGCCGACGTCGGCCACGCGGGCGGCGGGGTCGCCGAGCACCTCGCGCACGCCGTCGAGCACGGCGGTGAGGTCGTCGCTGCCCCAGGGCAGCTCCGCGTCGTGCGGCTGGTGGTGGTGGACCATCACCGAGGCGCCGTACGCGGCGAGGCGGCGGGCGACGGCGTAGCCGATGCCGCCGCGCCTGCTCGCGCCGGTGACCAGGGCGGTCCTGCCGCGCAGGGGCAGGGGGTCGCGGGACAGGGCGTCCCGGCCGGGGTGTTCGGGGGAGGGGCCGGAGTGGGCCATGGCGGGCCTGCCTTCTGCCGTGGACGGACGGGGAGCCGGCCCCGCCGCGGGTCCGGGCGGTGCCGGGGCGACTCTGGCAGAAGGGGTGGGGCGGCGCACCCGGTTTTTCGGCCTTCCTCCGGAGCCGCGTGCCCTCCGGAGCCGCGTGTCCGGAATGTTCTGTCCCGGGAACGATGGTGTGTTCTGTTGACCGGGCTCCCCGGTCTACCGCGGTGTCGAGTTCGCGGGATACCGTGGACCCGCTCACCGACGCCTTGAGGAGGCAGTGGATTGACACCATCGACACGACCGGCCCCGGGCCTGCCCGAGTGGCTGCGCGAGGAGGAGCGGCGGCTGTACGGCTTCGCCGCGGGATCCGCCGTGTCCGACGGCTTCGGCTGGCTCGACGCGGACGGGCGTGTGGAGCGGGACCGGCCCGCCGCCGCCTGGATCACCGCGCGGATGACGCACGTGTTCTCCCTGGCCCACCTGCGGGGGGAGGCCGACGCCGGACGGCTGGCCGACCACGGTGTGGCGTCCCTGGCGACGGGCCCCCTGCGCGACGCCCGGGACGGCGGCTGGTTCGACCGGGTGCCGGACGACACCGGGGGGAACACTCCCCGGGAGCGCTCCCATGAGCTGCCGCGCAAGTCGGCCTACGAGCACGCGTTCGTGGTCCTGGCCGCCTCCAGCGCCACCCTCGCCGGTCGCCCGGGAGCGCGTGAGCTGCTCGACGACGCGCTGCGGGTCGTCGAGGAGCGCTTCTGGGAGGAGTCCGCGGGCGCCCTGCGCGAGAGCTGGGACAGCGGGTGGACCGCCACCGAGGACTACCGGGGCGCCAACAGCAACATGCACGCCGTGGAGGCCTTCCTGGCCGCGGCCGATGCCACCGGCGACGCCGTGTGGGCCCGCCGCGCGCTCTCCGTCGCCGAACGCCTGATCCATGGCGTGGCCGCCGAGCACGACTGGCGCCTGCCCGAGCACTTCACCTCCGACTGGAAGCCCGTCCCGGACTACAACCGGGACCGGCCCGACCACCCCTTCCGGCCCTTCGGGAGCACCACCGGCCACCTGCTCGAATGGGCGCGCCTGCTGGTCCACCTGGAGGTCGCGCTGAGCCGTGCG
Source organism: Nocardiopsis sp. LDBS0036 (assembly GCF_041228755.1). Lineage (NCBI taxonomy): Bacteria > Bacillati > Actinomycetota > Actinomycetes > Streptosporangiales > Nocardiopsidaceae > Nocardiopsis > Nocardiopsis sp. LDBS0036. The sequence goes on along the minus strand of NZ_CP141103.1, from coordinate 3,929,058 downwards.
GGCGACCCCGTCCCCGCGTGGCTGCGCACCGACGCCGAGGCGCTGTTCGACCACGCCGTCCGGCGCGGCTGGGCCGTCGACGGCGCCGAGGGGTTCGTCTACACCCTCGACTGGCAGGACCGGCCGGTCGTGCGCGAGCGCATGCACTGGGTGGTGGCCGAGGCCGCCATGGCAGCCTGGGCGCTGGGGGAGCACACCGGCGTGGCCACCTACGCCGACCTGCACGAACGCTGGTGGGCCTACGCCGACCGGTACCACGTGGACCGCGAACGCGGCAGCTGGTACCACGAACTGGACCCGGACAACCGCCCGGCCGCGAGCGTGTGGCCGGGCAAACCGGACGTCTACCACGCCTACCAGGCGGCACTCCTGCCCCAGATCGGGCTGTCGGCCTCCATCGCGGCCGCCCTCCTGCCCGGCACCGACCACGACTCCGGAGGAAACGCGTGACCGCCGACAACACAGGGGACGCGCAGGGCGCCCCGGCCGGAGGGACCGCGGGGGCCGGGTCCTCCCCCCGCCTCGTCGTGGTGGGCGAGAACGTCATGGACCTATTGCCCACGTCCCACGGCCCCGACGTGCTCAAGGCGGCGCCCGGCGGAGGTCCGGCCAACACGGCGGTGGCGGCGGCCCGGCTGGGCACGCCCACGCGGCTGCTCGCGCGGATCGGCGCGGACGGCTTCGGCGAGCTGATCCGCGAGCGCCTGCTCGGGGAGGGGCTGGACCCGGCGGGACTGCTCCCGGCCCGGGAGCCGACGGCGCTGGCCCTGGCCACGCTCGGCCGGGACGGGTCGGCCCGCTACGACTTCCGCATGGACGACGCCGCCGACTGGCGCTGGCGGACGGGGGAGCTGCCCGAGGAGCTGGAACCGGGGGTCCGCGCGCTGCACGCCGCGTCGATAGCGCTGTTCCGCGAGCCCGGCGCCACCCTGATCGAGGCGATGCTGCGCCGCGAGCACGGGCGCGGGCGGGTGACGCTCACCCTGGACCCCAACATCCGCCACGACGTCATCGGCGACCCCGTCACCGCGCGGGCGCTGGCCCTGCGCCACGCCGCGCAGGCGCACCTGGTGAAGGCGAGCGACGAGGACCTGGCGTTCCTGTACCCGGACCTGTCCCCGGTCCGGGCGGCCCACGCCGTCGCCGCGCTGGGCCCGGTGCTGGTGGTGGTGACCATGGGCGCCGACGGGGCCCTGGCGGTCTGCCGGGGCGAGGAGGTGGCGGTGGCCGCGCCCAGGACCGAGGTGGCCGACACCGTGGGCGCGGGCGACTCCTTCATGGGCGCCCTGCTGAACTGGCTGGACCGTCACGACCGGCTGGGGGAGGACCCGCGGGCCCGCCTCGCCGGACTGGACGAGGCGGACCTGGAGGCCCTGCTGGGGTTCGCGGTCTCGGTCGCCGCGGTCACGGTGACCCGGGAGGGGGCGAACCCGCCCACCATGGCCGAGGTGGCGGGCGTGGACGGGAGCCCCGGGGACCCGGGAAGCCCGGGGGAGCTGGCCCGGCGGTAGCCCCGGCCGCCTTGGGGCGCTCCGGGGTGCAGTGGTGGTCCCGGCCGCCTTCGGGCGCTCCGAGCGGCCTCCGGGAGCGGCTGCCCGGCGGGGCTGCCGGAGCCGGTGGCCGGACGCGGGCAGCACGACGTGGGAGGGCCCTGGGGACCCCCCGTATCCAGGAAACCGCGGATCCGGGGCGGGCGGTAGCCCCTGTGGACAACGGCGGCCCGCCCTCCTCAGACGAGGCCCTCCCTCGTCTGGACCACGAGGCGGTCCACCACGTCGGCGAGTCTGCCCCGCCGGGCGTACACCGCGCGCTGGCGGGCGGCCCCGCTCCCGGCCGCCCGCACCCGGTCGAGCAGCGAGGAGGCCAGGTCGGCGTCGCCGTTGGCCAGCAGGCCGGGCATCGCGGCGTGCAGCAGCCGTTCGGCGGCCGCGTGCCCGGGCAGCGCCTCACCGGTCAGCGGGTCGGGCACCACGCCCTCCAACCCGTCCCGGGCGGCCCGCCACACGGCGGCCCGCAGCGCCTGGTCGGGGATGGCGGGCGCGGGGACCCCGTAGAGCACGTCGGCGAGCGCGCGACCGGTCAGGCCGCGGACCAGCAGGGCCAGCAGCAGCGCCTCCTCGGCGGTGGCGGCCACGTCGCTCACCCGGATCTCCAGCGTGGGCAGGTGGTCGGAGAGGCGGACGTCCCAGTAGACCATCCGCCGGTCCAGGATCGCCCCGGAGTCGGAGAGCGCCCGCACCGCCTGCTCGTGCTCGGCCAGGGAGCGCAGGAACGGGGGAGGGCCGGCCGAGGGCAGCCGGTTCCAGGCGACCGTGCGCCAGCTGGAGTAGCCGGTGTCGCGTCCGGCGTGGAACGGCGAGTTCGCCGACAGCGCCACCAGGAACGGCAGCCACCGGCGCAGGTGGTTGCCCACGGCCACGGCGGTCTCCCGGTCGGGGACGCCCACGTGCACGTGGCAGCCGCACACCACGTGCGACTCGCGCAGCGCGCCGAAGTGCGCGGTGATGTCGGCGTAGCGGCGCCCCTCACTGGTCCCCACCGAGGCCGGATCGCCCAGGACGGCGGTGCCGGAGGCGACGACGGCGAGCCCGGCCGCGCCCGCGGCGCGGTCCAGCTCCCCGCGCGCCGCGCGCAGGAAGCGCAGGGCCTCGCCCGCGTCGTCGCACACCGGGCTGTTGGCCTCCACCTGCGCGCGGGAGAACTCACCGCACAGGTGGTCGCCCAGGACGCGGGTGTTGGCGAGCACCTCGGGCGCCCGCGACAGGATGAGGCGGGTGCCGGGGTCGACGACGAAGAACTCCTCCTCGACGCCGAAGGTCGGGGGCACGGTGCGGTTGCCGGTGCGGGTGCCGGCGGACACCGGCCGCCGCGTGTCGTGTGCTGCCGTGGAGCGGTTCTCCATGGGCGTCGGTCCCTCCCTGCCGTAGGGGCGCTCCCTCACGGGGCGTCCCGGACTGGATATCCCCGTCGGGGGCGGTCGCGACAGTGTCCTGAAGAAGATAAAAAGCTATCCATGTGATCTTTTGTCCCGTTTGCCGGTATCGCGGGTGTGTCGTTGCGCGCACGTTACGGCTTGATAACCCTGCTCCCGGCCCGCGTGGGAGCCGGGGCGGCGCGGGACCCCCGGAAGGGTGAGCCCCGTCACTTTCCCCGACCACGGAAACCCAGGTGGGCACCGTGATGCCCTGCCCGCGCACCCGTCCCGTGAGTACCGCGAGTACCCCAACCCAGGCCCGTCACGCACGTCGCGTGCGACTCCGGGTGAGCATCGGTGAAACGACCAGTGTGGTCGCCCGCACCTGCCGCGTCGGGGGCCCGCTGTGCGAATGTGTGCACGTGACTGGCAGGAACACACAACCCCCCGTCACCCGCCTCCGGGGTCGCGACACGGAGCAGCGGGCCCTCTCCGACGCCCTGGACGACGCGCGGTCCCGCCGGGGCGCCTCCCTGCTCCTCTCCGGAGGCCCCGGGCGCGGCAAGACGGCGCTCCTGGAGCACCTGAGCGGGTCCGCGGGTGGTTTCACCGTGCTCCGCGCGGACGGGGTCGCCGACGAGGCGGACCTGCCCCTGGCCGGGCTCCAGCGCCTCCTCCGCCCCCTCGCGGAGGAGACCGAGCGCCTTCCCGAGCCCCGGCGCGGCCTGCTCCGCGACGCCCTGACCCGGGGAGCGGTCGCCGACGCCGACCGGCTCGCCCTCTACACCGGCCTGGTCGAACTGCTCTCCCGCGCCGCGGCCGACCGCCCCCTCCTGCTGTGCGTGGACGACGCCGACCGGCTCGACGCGCCCTCGCTGGACGCCCTGGCCTTCGTCGCGCGGCGCCTCGCCGGAACCCCCGTCGCCGCCGTCCTCACCGCGCGCGAGGGCCGCGGCAAGCCCGCCGGGGCCCGCGTGCCCGAGGCCGACGCCGAGCCCCCTCCCGACGCCCTCGTCCCCGGTGTCACCGAACTCCCGCTCGCGCCACTGGAGGAGCGGGCGGTCCACGACATCCTCACCGACAGGGCCCCGGTCACCCCGGCCTCCGCCGTGCGCTCCGCCCTGGTCCGCGCCGCCCACGGCAACCCCGCCGCCGTCCTCGGCCTCCTGCGGGGGCTGTCCCGGGCCCAGCTCCTGGGCGAGGAACCCCTCCCCGCCCCGCCGCGCCTGCCCGGCCGCCTGCGCGCCGGCTTCCTCGCCCCCTACCGCGATCTCCCCGAGCGGACCCGCCGCCTGCTGCTGCTCGCCGCCCTCGGCGACGAGCCCCGCGTCCACCGGCTGCTGGAGGCCTGCGAGGAACCCGGACCGAACACCACCGGCCCCGGACCGACCGTCACCGACCTCGAACCCGCCGAGGAGCGCGGCCTGGTGCGGGTGGAGGGCGACACCGTCGTCTTCACCGACCCCCTGGCGCGCGAGGCCATCGCCCAGGACGCCCCCGCCGGGCGACTGCGCGCCGCGCACCGGGCCCTGGCCCGCGCCTGCGACCCCGAACTCTCGCCCGCCGAGTTCGTCCGCCACACCGCCTCGGGGGCCGACGCGCCCGACGCCGGGCTCGCCGAAGCCGCCACCGCCGCCGCCCGGCGCGTCAAGCGGATCGAGGGCCGCCTCGCCGCCTCCCACGCCTACGAGCGCGCCGCCGACCTGTGCCCCGACCCCGACGAGCGCGCCTGCCGACTGAACACGGCCTCCTACGAGGCCTACATGGCCGGGAGCTCGGCGCGCGCCACCCGGCTGCTCGCGCGGGCGCGCCCCCTGGCGGTGACGGACCGGCGGCGGGCGACCTCCGACCTCATCGACGCCCAGATCGCCATGCGCGGCGAGAACGCCATGGACGTCGCCGAACGCCTGCTCACCGTAGGCCGCGAACTCATCCCCCACGACCGCTTCCTGGCCCTGCGCGCCCTCGTGCGCTCGGCCGACGCCGCCTCCCTCGCCGGGGACGCCGTCCGCCACGGCCGGGCCGCCGAACTGGCCCTGCCCCTGGTCGGCCCGGACGACCCGGCGCCGATGCGCATGGTCGCGTCCTTCCTGGAGGGGTGCGCGGTCTCCTTCCGCGGCGACTACCCCGGCTCCACCCCGCTGCTGCGCGAGGCCACCGGGCTGGCCGCGATCGCCAAGCCCTCCGAACTGGTCTGGGCGGGCATCAGCGGCCTGCGCCTGGGCGACGCGCCGTTCGTGCGCTCGGTGACCTCGCGCGCCGTCGAGGTCGGCCGCCTGCGCGGCGAACGGGCCACCCTGCCCGCCGCGCTGGGCTTCCTGGTCTTCTCCGAGTTCTGGAGCGGGCGCTTCCCCTCGGCCGCGGGGACCGCCCTGACCGGCCTGCGGGTCTCCCGCGAGACCGGCCAGACCGTGTGGGCCACCCAGCACCTGGCGTCCCTGGCGATGATCGCCGCCATCCAGGGAGACGTGGACACCTGCCGCATCCGGGCGCGCGCGGTCGCCGCCCAGGCGGGGGAGAACAGCCTCGGCCTCGCCGCCGCCCTGTCGGCGTGGGCACTGGCCGTCCTGGAGCTGTCCCGGGGCAACGCCGCGGAGGCGTTCTTCCGGCTGCGCGCCCTGGTCCACGCCGCCCCAGGGCACGGCCACCCCACCATGCGGCTGCTCACCGCCCCGCACTTCGTGGAGGCGGCGACCCGCATGGGCGAGACCGAGTGGGCGCGCACCTCCCTGGCCGGGTACCGGCGCTGGGCCGAGTCGGTGGGCAGCCCGAGCACGCTGGCGCTGGCCGCCCGGGGCTCGGGCCTGCTGGCCGCGGGCGACGAGGCATGCGACCACTTCGAGAACGCGCTGGCCCTGCACCGGGCCTGCGGCGACGACGACGTCGAGCACGCGCGCACCCAGCTGCTGTTCGGCGCCCACCTGCGCCGGGCCCGCATGCCCGGCCGGGCCCGCGAGCACCTGTACAACGCGCTGGAGTCCTTCGAACGCTTCGGGGCGCGGCTGTGGGTGCGCCAGACCCGCGCCGAGCTGCGCGCGATCGGGACCGCCGAACGCGGCCCCGACCCCGTCTCCACCAGCGAGCTGACCGCGCAACAGCAGCAGATCGCCCGGCTGGTCGCCGAGGGGGCCACCAACCGCGAGGTGGCCGCCCACATGTTCATCAGCCCGCGCACGGTCGAGCACCACCTGCGCGGCATCTTCCGCAAGCTCAACATCAGGTCCCGCGTGGACCTGGCCCGCCTGTTCAACTGACCCCGGGCCGACGGTCGAGGCGCCGCCGGACACCCCCCTCATACCAACTGGTCGGTACGCCTCCGGTCGAAGAGAAAGGCAGCCCATGACGACGACCGCAACGGAGCACCTCCTGAGCGCTGACGGGGTGACCGTGCGCTTCGGGGGCCTCACCGCGCTCGACGGCGTCGGACTCCGGGTCGCGCCCGGGTCCGTCGTCGGCCTCATCGGCCCCAACGGAGCGGGCAAGACCACCCTGTTCAACGTCCTGTCCGGCGTCCTGCGCCCCACCGCCGGGACCATCACCTGGAAGGGCGCCCCGCCGCCCGGCCGCCGCCCCCACCACCTCGCCCGCGCCGGTATCGCCCGGACCTTCCAGGGCCTCAACCTCTTCCCGATGATGACGGTCCTGGACAACGTCGTCGCCGGGGCCGACCGCCTCGCCTCCGGAGGCCCGTTCTCACTGCTCACCGGGCTGGGACGGCACCACCGCGACGAACGTGAGCTGCGCGGGCGCGCCCTGGCCGCCCTGGAGCGCTTCGGGGTCGCCGAGCACGCCCACCGGCTGCCCGCCACCCTGCCCTACGGCGTGCAGAAGCAGGTCGCCCTCGCGCGCGCCTGCGTCGGCGAACCCGAACTCCTCCTGCTCGACGAACCCGCCAGCGGGCTGTCCGGAGCGCAGATCGACGCCCTCGCCGACCGGATCCGCGGCTTCAGCCGGGACATGGCCGTCGTCCTCGTCGAGCACCACATGGACCTGGTCATGCGGGTCTGCGACCACATCGTCGTGCTGAACTTCGGCCGGGTCATCTCCACCGGCACCCCCGCCGAGGTCCAGGCCGACCCCCTCGTCACCCAGGCCTACCTCGGCACCCCCGCGGACGCACCCGAGGACACCCCCGCGGACGCGCCCGGCCGGGACACGGGAACCCCGGCCCGAGCCACGGCCGCCGCCCCCACGGACACCCCCGCCGCCGGTCCCGGCGACGCGAACGGAGCCGCCCGATGACCGCCCCGCCCCTGCTGACCGTCGAGGAGCTCAGCGCCTCCTACGGAGCCGTCCGCGCCCTGGACCGCGTGTCCCTCACCGTCCCGGCCAAGGGCGTGTGCGCCGTCCTCGGCGCCAATGGAGCGGGCAAGACCACCCTGCTGCGCACCCTCACCGGCCTCCACCCGGCCGCCTCCGGGCGCGTCCTGCTCGACGGCGAGGACATCACCGGCCTGCCCGCCGAGAAGGTCATCACCCGCGGCCTCGCCCACGTCCCCGAGGGCGGCGGCGTCATCGTCGAACTCACCGTCGAGGAGAACCTGCGCCTGGGCGGGCTGTGGCGGTCCGACCGCCGCCGCGACTCCGCCATGGGCGAGGTCCTGGAGCTCTTCCCACCCCTGGCCGAGCGGCGCGCCAGGCCCGCCAGCACCCTCTCCGGGGGCGAGCGCCAGATGCTCGCCATCGGCCGCGCCCTCATGGCCCGGCCCCGGGTGCTGCTGCTCGACGAGCCCTCATTGGGCCTCGCACCCCTGGTCACCAGGCAGATCTTCACCCTCCTGCGCGACCTGCGCGACCGCACCGGGCTCACCGTCGTCCTGGTCGAGCAGAACGCGGCCGGGGCGCTGTCGGTCACCGAGACCGGGTTCGTCCTCAACCAGGGGCGCGTCGCGGTCGGGGGCGCCTCCGCCGACCTGCTCTCCGACGACCGCACGCGCCACGCCTACCTGGGCTTTTAGAGGAGTCCCCGCATGACCCACTTCATCAACCTGACCCTCAACGGGCTGGCGTCCGGGGCGGCCTACGCGGCGCTGGCGCTGTCCCTGGTGATCATCTACCAGGCCACCCGCCTGGTGAACTTCGCCCAGCCCGCGCTCGCCCTGGTCGCGGTCTACACGGCCTACACCGTCACCCAGCTCACCGGCTCGTACTGGCTCGGCTTCGCCGCCGCGCTCACCGCGGGCCTGGCCGCGGGCGCGCTGGTCGAGCGGTTCGTCATCCGGCCCATCGCCCGCGTCTCCCAGCTCAACGCCATCATCGTCACCCTCGGCCTCCTCCTGGTCGTCCAGGGGCTGGTCGGGATGGTCTGGGGCAACGAGCAGCACGGGTTCGGCTACGCGTTCAGCTACGTGGGCCGCTTCTCGCCCGCCAACGTGTTCGCCCTGGTGTCGGTCGGAGCCGTCGCGCTGCTCCTGTTCGCCCTGTACCGGTTCACCCCCCTGGGCCTGCGCATGCGCGCCGCCGCCTTCCACCCCGAGGCCGCCCGGCTCAGCGGCGTGCGGGTGGGCCTGATGCTCACCGCGGGGTGGGCGATCGCCTCCTTCATCGGCGCCCTGGCGGGCATGCTCGCCGGACCGCCGTTCATCTCCCCGAACGTGTTCGACGCCGTGTTCGTCTACGGCATCACCGCCGCCGTCATCGGCGGCCTGGACAACCCGTTCGGCGCCGTCCTCGGGGGGATGCTCATCGGCCTCGGTATGTCCTACGTGTCCGGCTACGCCGGGCCCGAGCTGGCCACCCTCGCCGCCCTCGTCATCGTCGTCGCGGTGCTGAGCGTGCGCCCCGACGGCATCCTGTCCCGCCCGGCCGCGCGAAAGGTGTAGCGATGCCCTCACCCACCCGGCAGCGCGCGGAGCGCGCCGCCGCCCCCCACCCCCCGAACCCGTCCGCCGCCTCCGGCGGCCGGTGGCGCGCGCTGCCCGCGCCGCTGCGCCACCTGCTCCTGGCCGGCCTCGGACTCGCCGCCGTCACCGCGCTGCTGCTGGCCACCGGAGACCTCACGGCGCTGCGCGTGGCCGCCGTCGGCTACACCATGCTGGCCGTCGCCGGGCTGCAACTGCTCGTCGGCGGCAGCGGCCAGGTGTCCCTCGGCCACGGCGCGTTCATGATGATCGGCGCCTACACGATGGCTCTGCTGGTCCTGTACCAGCCCATGCTCCCCCTGGCGGTGAACCTGCTGCTCATCGCGGGGGCCTCCGCCGTCGCCGGGATCGCGGTCGGCGCGGCCACGGCACGCCTGCACGGCCCCTACCTGGCGGGGGCCACCCTCATCCTCGCGGTCGGCCTGCCCGGGCTCACCCACCGCTACCACGAGCTCCTCGGCGGCAGCAACGGCCTCAACATCCGCACGGCGGGCGCGCCGCCCCTCCTCCAGGGCCTGGTCACCGACAGCGAGTGGAAGGCCCTGGTCGTGTGGACCGCCGTGGTGATCGGCCTGGCCGTGCTGGCCACCGTCTCCACCGGCCGCCTGGGCCGCCGCATGCGCGCCATCCGCGACGACGAGACCGCGGCCGCCATGGCCGGGATCCCGGTCGGCACGACGAAGGTGGTCGCGTTCGTCATCGCCTCGGCGACGGGCGGCCTCGCGGGCGGTCTCCAGGCCTACGTGCTCGGCACCGCGACCCCCAGCACCTTCACCCTCGCGCTGTCGCTGACCCTGCTCGCGGCCCTCGTCCTGGGCGGCATCGGCAGCCTGTGGGGTGCGCTGTGGGCCGCGGTCGCCATCGTCTACCTGGAGGTCTGGGTCTCCGACCTGGCCGGAGCCCTGGGCCTGAGCCGCGACGCGGAGAACAACCTCCCGATCGTGTTCTTCGGAGTGGTCCTCATCCTCGTCCTGCGCTTCTGGCCCCTGGGAATCCACGGCGCGCTCCAGCGCCTGACCGCACGCCTCGGACCCGCCGGGTCCGGACCCCGCTAGTCGGTGCCGGGGCGCCCGCCCGCCCGGCACCGCTCCACCCCCCACCCCCCGAGAAGGAGAACCCCATGCGCAACCGCAGCGGAACCCGGGCCGCCCTGGCGGCCTCCCTGGCCCTGACGATGCTGGCGACGGCCTGCACCGGCGCCGGTGAGGTCACCGAGGGCTCCGAGGTCGACCTGAACGTCTCCACCGGCGTCACCGACGACGCCGTCGTCATCGGCTCCCACCAGCCCCTGACCGGGCCCGCGGCCCCCGGCTACCTCGCGGTCTCCCAGGGCGCCCGCGCCGTGTTCGAGTACGTCAACGCCCAGGGCGGCGTGAACGGGCGCGAGATCGACTACCGGGTCGAGGACGACGCCTACGACCCCGCGCGGACGATCGACGTGACCCGGCAGCTGGTCATCGAGGACGAGATCTTCGCGATGGTGGGCGGTCTGGGCACGCCCACGCACAGCAGCGTCCTCGACTACCTCAACGAGGAGGGCGTGCCCGACGTCTTCCCGTCCTCGGGCGCCCTGGCGTGGAACAACCCCGACGAGCACCCGCTGACCTACGGCTGGCAGACCGACTACACCAAGGAGGCGAAGATCCAGGGCGAGTACATCGCGGCGAACTTCCCCGACCAGAGCGTCGGCTACCTGTTCCAGAACGACGACGTCGGCGAGGACTCCCAGACCGGGCTCGACCAGTACCTCGGCGACGAGGTCGTGGCCCGGGAGCACTACGAGTCCGAGGTGCCCGACCTCAGCGCCCAGATCGCCGAACTGGAGCGCACCGGGGCCGAGGTGGTCGTGTGCTCCTGCATCCCGGCGTTCGTCGCGCTCGGCATGCTGGAGGCGGCCAGCATCGGCTATGAGCCCCAGTGGGTGGTCTCCAGCATCGGCGGCGACACCGCCACCCTCCAGGGCCTGCTGGCGGAGTTCACGCAGGACACCGACGCCGAGGGCGTGCCCGCCGACGAGTTCCTCGAAGGCATGCTCATCACGAGCTACATGCCGCGCGTGGAGGACGAGGACGACGAGTGGGCCCGGTTCTTCATCGACGTGTACGAGGAGTACGGGGAGGGCGGCACGATCACCAACACGCACGTCTTCGGCATGACCCAGGCCGTCATGTTCGCCCAGGCTCTCAGGTCGGCGGGCGAGGACCTCACCCGCCAGTCGCTCGTCGACGCCCTGGAGTCCCAGGAGTGGCAGGGCCCCAGCCCCGTCCCCTTCGCCTCCGGAGACGGTGACCACGGCGGCCACCAGGGCGTCTACGTCGTCCGGTACGAGTCGGGCGGCAGCATCGAGATGGTCCAGGAGCCCCGTGTGACCGACCGCGAGGGCGGCCCCATCGAGGAGGCCGACTTCACGGCCCTCGGCCCGGACGAGCTGGTCTTCCACGACTGAGCTCGGATGGGTCTGGATGGGTCCGGACGGGTTCGGATGGTTTCGGATGAGTCCGATGGACTTGGACGGGCCCGGGTGGGTTCGGAGGGACTCGGATGGGTCCGGAGGAACTCGGAGGAACTCGGAGGAACTCGGATGGGTTCGGAGAGTGGTGGTCCCCGCGGGACGGTGGTCACTGCGGATCGGTGGTCACTGCGAATCGGTGGTCTCCGCGAGTGGATGGTCACTGCGGGTCGGTGCTCTCCATGAGTGGGGCGGTCTTTGTAAGGCCGCGTTTTCCACAGGCGCACATCGGGGCTGGTCGCGGGTGGGCTGGGGATGGTTTCCTGGAAATAGGGGGGATCCCACCCACGGAGGTTTTGGTGTGCCCTTAAGCGCCCTGTGCTCAACGGGGGTAATGAATTGAGGGGTAGGGAGGGGCCGTCTTCAGGGCCCCTCCCTACGCCATTCCTGTCGGGGGTTTCTGGCGGCAACGAAAGCGCGCCAGCTGCCGCGAAAGGGTACGGACGGCGGAGAGCGGTCGGGGCCGGTGAAGGGTTGGGCATCGGACGAACAGCGGCACCAAAGGCGTGAGCGGCCACCGGAGGGCGACCAACGCCCAGGGTGTACGGATGGCCGGGCTCTGCTGCGTCGGCACCAACGGCAAGCAGGCCCTCCAGCCTCGGGCAACGACCCCGGCCCCCGTGGTCAGCGCGGGCGACGATCGCGCCAAGGCTAAGGTGACATTCTGGGCCACATTTTCGGACGCCTTTTGAGTCCGGTCTAATTGTGGCAGAAGAAGCAAAAGCAGTCTCCGGAAAGAAAGTCAGCCATTGATGCTGTGAATAGTGGAGAAATGGCGGACGCTGGCCTATAATAAGAAGCATGGAGATGACGACCGCAGCGCCCGAGGCGGCCCCCGGGGAATGTTCCCCGGCCGTGGCCGCGCTGGCCGGTGCGCGCGAGATCATCCACCAGGCGTTGAACGCCGAGGTGCCACCCGGGGCCGACGAGGCCGCCGCTGAGGAGATCGCGGCGCTGTGGGCGCAGCTGGACCAGATCCGCTATCAGGCGTTGGCACAGATGGCGCGCCTGTACGCACGTGGTGAGGTCGCCCGTTACAGCGGCTACAGCACGTTGGACAAGTGGATCACCCATCGCTGCAAGGTCCCCACTGCCCAGGCCAAGGATTTGGCTCGTTTGGCCCAGCACGTGCAGGAGGAGACGTTGCCCGCCACTGCCCAAGCAGTAGCTGAGGGCAGGGTGGTGTTGGGTGAGGCGGTGGCGATCGCCAAGGCCACTGACAAGGCCGTCCAGACCCGCGATGAGGACCACTTTCCCGATGAGGGGGAGTACCGGGAGGGGTTCGAAGCGGCTCTGGTGGCGGCCAAGGCGGAGCGGCCTGCGTTGTCGGTCAACCAGCTCCAGTCGGTGGCCCGCCAGGTCGCCTACCGTTTGGACCCCCACCGCCTGGACCGCGACCACGAAGCCGCCCATGCCGCCCGTGGACTGACGGTCCATGACACGTTCCAGGGCAGCTACCAACTCCAGGCCTGGGGTGGGTCTGGGGATGCGTTGGTCGTGCGCGCGGCCATCGACACCTTCACCACCCCACCCAGCGAGGACGACACCCGGTCCCGGTCCCAGCGTGAGCACGACGCGCTCATCGCGGCGCTGCGTTTCGCCACCACCCACACCGGATGTGACAACGCTCCGGCTCCGTTGGCGCAGATCCGCATCGTGGTGCCCGTGCAGACCTACCTGGACGCTCAGGGTCAGGAAAGGCCCGCGTTGGACAAGCACGGTCGAGTGATTCCGGTCGGGCTGGTGCACGAACTGGCCGCCGATTCTGAGGTGGTGCGGATGCTCACCGCCCCGCCCACCGGGCAGGTGTTGGATGTGGGCCACAGCCGCCGCCTGGCCTCAACCCGCCAACGCACCGCCGCCTTCCACGGACACGCCACCTGCGCCCACCCGGGCGGATGTGAGGTACCGGTGGCGTTGTGCCAGGCCGACCACGTGCAGTCGTTCTCCCGAGGAGGGCGCACCGTGGTCGCCAACCTGCAACCGTTGTGCGGGCCGCACAACCGGGCCAAGTACCAACGCGAACTGCGCACACACCGACAGCGGGAACGGCACCATCCGCCCGCCAGGATTCCGGTTCCCCCACTCCGGGAATGACCCCCGGGTCGTGCCGGTCCCCGGCATGCCCGCGCCCGACAGGCAGCCCGGGCCCCGTGCCCACCGTGGTCGCTGCCACCGTCGCCCGCCCCCGCCCCGGGGGCCGGTACCGCTGCCCGAGGCCCGACAGCCCCGCTGCCTTTGGTGCCAACGCAGCAGAGCTCCACCACGCGCGAAGGCCGACCGTTGGTCACCCTCCCGGGCCACTTCGCGGCAGCTGGTGCCGCTGCCTTCGGCCACCACCCGCAACCAGGGCGTTGATCGGAGTCCCCGGACACCCGCCGCCTTTGGTGCCGCCACAGCCACAACCACCGCCAACGACACCACCCTCGGCTTGCGCGTTGACCGGAGCCCGTGGACGGTGTTCCCGTCCGTGCTCGTCGGTGAGGACGGCCTTCCTGCCCGAACACACGGGCGGCGGCCCGGGGGAGGGTCCGCCGGGCCGCCGCCGTGTCGCGGTTCCGGAGACCACGGGGCCGGAGCGGCCCCGCGGCGCCGGTGCGGGGTCAGGTGATGTGCGGGCAGGAGTCCCGGTAGTCCGAGAAGTCGGAGAAGAACCCGGTGTCGGGCGGCGGGCACAGGAACTGCTCGTAGCGCTCGTCCTCGTCGACGAAGCGCTTGAGCCAGGAGATGCTGTACCTGGCGATGATCGTGTTGGAGAGGTTGGGCGCGAAGTGGCTCGCGCCCTCCAGCTCCAGGTAGGCGCGCTCCAGGTCGCCGTCCAGGCTCTCGTAGAACGGGATGGAGTGCGAGTTGACCGACGCGATGCTGTCGTTCTCCGCGCCGATGATCATCGTGGGCACCTCGACGTCCGACCAGTCCTTCCGGAGGTGCCAGGGGGTCAGCGGAATCGCCGCGCGCAACTCCGGCCGGTCCTCGGCGGCCGCGAGCGTGCCGCCGCCGCCCATCGAGTGGCCCATGACGGCCAGGCGGTCGCCGTCCACCTGGTCGGACACGTCGCTGTCGTCGACCAGGTAGTCCAGGGCGGCCTCGATCTGGCGTCCCCGGCTGTCGGGCTGGTCGTAGCGGGTGTTGGTGTCGATCGTGAACACCACGAAGCCCTGCGAGGCGATCCGGTGGCCCATCCACGCCATCGAGGACTGGCTCGCCGTGTAGCCGGGCGCGATGACGACGCCGCCGAACGTTCCCTCGCTGGTGTCGGTGGGGTAGTAGATCGTGCCGCCGCCGAACCCGCTCACCAGCGAGGACACGCTCTCTTCGTCGGTGTCGAAGTAGCCCTCCTCGGCGGTGACGCTCGACTCGGTCGGCGCGGGGCCGCGCTCGTACGGGTTGGCGGCCTGGGCCGGGGAGACGACGACGCCGGTCAGCCCGGCGGTGAGCGCCAGGGTCATACCCGCGCGGGCGGCGAACCGGGCCACGCGGGAGCGGGGGCCGTGTTGTGCGCCGTCGGTCTCTTCGGGGGAAAGGGGGTATGTTCGCACGGTTTTTCCTTTTTCTCGTGCAGCGGGAATCCGCGCACCTCGCGGTGTTCGCGGACCAAGGGTCTCCCGTGGGGGGAAAGCCGACATTACCGTAAGGTAACCATATGGGCACCCGCAGTGGTCGGCGGTGGCCGCCCCGCCTCTCGGTGGCGGAGGAGGGGGCCGGGTGACCGGCTCCCTTCGGCCGTGGATTCACTATGGTGTCGTTTCGGTAAACGTGCATCCGTTGAATCACCAGTAGTGACGGAGCCCAGCTCGCGGGGGGAGAGGGGGACGTGCGGCCACCCGGTGACCCGGGTGCGCTCGTGGTGCCCTCGGGGCACCGGTTCCCGTAGCACCGGCGTCCCGACCCCTCGCCGCACCGGCGGGCCGCGGTGTTTTGGCGGTCCCTCCCCGGGCAGGCGGACCGTGTAGGCGCACGACGAGGGAGTGATGACCATGCCCGGTGCAAGCGAACTTCCGTCGACCCTCCAGCGGTCTCCGAAGAAGGCCCAACGCACCTGGATCAAGGCGCACGACTCCGCTGTGGAGGAGTACGGGGAGGGCGAGCGCGCACACCGCGTCGCCTTCGCGGCGGTCAAGCACGAATTCGAGAAGCAGGGCGACCGCTGGGTGCCCAAGCAGCGCTCGGGCCCCTCGGACGAGCAGGCGTCCAACCCCAAGGCCGCGCGCGGACGCGGTAAGGACAAGAAGACCGCCGGGGGAGTGGACGCCAACGCCAGCAAGGAGCACCTCTACGAGCAGGCGAAGAAGCTCGGCGTCCAGGGGCGCTCGAACATGAACAAGGACCAGTTGGTCGAGGCGCTGCGCAAGGAGAACGACCGCCGCACCGCCAAGGCGCGCTCCTGACGCCATCCCGGCCGGACACGCCGTCGGCTCATCCCAGGCAGCCCCTCCCGAGCTCCATCCGGGAGGGGCTTCTTCCTGCGTTGGGAAGGCACACGTCGTGAAGGCACGTGCGGGGAGGGCGGGCGAGCCGGGCGGACCAGCCGGGCGCCAGCGCCCCCCGGGCCCGTGGCCGCCCCCCCTGGCCGCCGGGCGTGGGAGGGGACGGGAACCGCGGCCCCGCCCCCTCCCCCGGCTCAGCTCGCCTGGATCTCCCCGCCGGTCGGGGCCAGGGTCTCGCCGGTGTAGTACGACGACAGCCGTTCGCTGGCGAAGAAGACGTAGGAGGGCGCGATCTCGTCCGGGTCCGCGGCCCGTCCCATGGGCGACTGCTTGCCGAAGCCCTCCGCGCCCTTCTCCCCCAGCGTGGAGGGGATGAGCGGCGTCCACACCGGACCGGGGGCCACGCAGTTGACCCGGATGCCCCGGTCCATGAGCGTCTGCGCCAGCGAGTGCGACAGGTTCATCACCGCGGCCTTGCTGGACGCGTAGTCGATCAGCGACTTGTTGCCGCGCAGGCCGTTGATGGACCCCGTGATGATGATCGAACCGCCCTCGGGGATGTGCTCCAGCGCCTCGCGGACGGTCCAGAACACCCCCATCACGTTGACGTCGAACGTGCGGCGCAGCTGCTCGGTGCTCAGGTCGGTGAAGTCGTCCACCGGCGCCTGGGTCGCGGCGTGCTCGACCAGGATGTCGATCCCGCCCAGCTCCTCGACCGCGCGGTTCACCAGGTGGGCGCAGAAGGACTCGTCGGCCAGGTCGCCGCGTACGCCCACCGCCTTGCGCCCCTGCTCCTGGACCAGCCCCACCGTGTGCTGGGCGTCGGCGTCCTCGCTGAGGTAGCCGAAGACGATGTCGGCCCCCTCCTTGGCGAAGGCCACGGCGACGGCGCGGCCGATCCCGGAGTCGGCCCCGGTGATCAGCGCCCGCTTCCCCTTCAGCAGGCCGCGGCCCTCGTAGCCGCGCATCTCGTCCCTGGGCTGCGGATCCATCGGCTCGGTCCGGCCGGGGTAGGGCTGGCTCTGCGCCGGAGGCGAAGTCTCGGACATGGTCGTCTCCCCCTGTCGTTTCGGTTCCGCGGGCCCGGCCCGGAATCCGTCCGGGGCGTCCCGCGCTGTGCGCCCGGGCGTGCCCGGGCGGTCCTTCCGCGTGCCCGCCCCTACCCCGTTCGCCCCCGCTGACTCGGGCCCGGCGCGGGTCGTCCCGGCCCGGACGGCACCGCGGTGAACGCCGCTCCAAAAGGCGGTCAACGACGTTTGCCCCGAACGGGCGTCGGTCAGGTGGAACCGGGGGGAGACCCCGGCACGTGGTACCCGCAGATCGACGGAGGCCTGCTGTGAGCACTGAAGGACGTGGGGGAAGCGAGGGGCGCGACGCCAAGGACCGCCAGCTCGACGCGGTCAGGACCGACTCCGACCAGCCCCTGACCACCGAGACCGGCGTCCGGGTGGGCGACACCGACAACTCGCTCCGGGCCGGGGCGCGCGGCCCCACACTGCTGGAGGACTTCCACGCCCGGGAGAAGATCACCCACTTCGACCACGAGCGGATCCCCGAACGGGTGGTGCACGCGCGCGGCGCGGGCGCCTACGGCCACTTCCGCCCCTACGAGGGGCTCTCCGAGCTGACCGCGGCCCACTTCCTGAGCGGCCCCGACGTCACCACGCCGGTCTTCGTCCGCTTCTCCACGGTCGCCGGGTCGCGCGGATCCGCCGACACGGTGCGCGACGTGCGCGGGTTCGCGGTGAAGTTCTACACCGAGGAGGGCAACTACGACCTCGTCGGCAACAACATGCCGGTCTTCTTCATCCAGGACGGCGTCAAGTTCCCCGACTTCGTCCACGCGGTCAAGCCCGAGCCCCACAACGAGATCCCCCAGGCGCAGTCCGCGCACGACACCCTCTGGGACTTCGTGGGCCTGCAGCCCGAGACCACGCACATGATGATGTGGCTGATGTCGGACCGGGCGATCCCGCGCAGCTACCGGACGATGCAGGGCTTCGGCGTCCACACGTTCCGGTTCGTCAGCGCCGAGGGCCGGGGCACCTTCGTCAAGTTCCACTGGAGGCCCCTGCTCGGCACGCACTCGCTGGTCTGGGACGAGGCGCAGCGCGTCCAGGGCAAGGACCCCGACTTCAACCGGCGCGACCTGTGGGAGGCCATCGAGCGCGGCCAGTACCCGGAGTGGGAGCTGGGCGTGCAGCTGGTGCCGGAGGAGGACGAGCACGCCTTCGACTTCGACCTGCTGGACGCCACCAAGATCATCCCCGAGGAGCAGGTTCCGGTCCGTCCGATCGGAAAGCTGACCCTGAACCGGAACCCGGACAACTTCTTCGCGGAGACGGAGCAGGTGGCCTTCCACACCGCCAACGTGGTCCCGGGCATCGACTTCACCAACGATCCGCTGCTCCAGGCCCGCAACTTCTCCTACCTGGACACCCAGCTGCTGCGCCTCGGCGGCTCCAACTTCCAGCAGATCCCGATCAACCGTCCGGTGGCCCCGGTGAGCAACAACCAGCGGGACGGCTTCGCCCAGCACCGCGTGCACCGGGGCGGGACCTCCTACCACCCCAACAGCCTGGGCGGCGGCTGCCCGGCCCTGGCGCACGGGGAGGGCGTCTACCGCCACTACACGGAGAAGGTCGAGGGCGACAAGATCCGGGTCCGCAGCGAGAGCTTCGCCGACCACTACTCCCAGGCCACGCTCTTCTACAACAGCCTCGCCGACTGGGAGCGCGAGCACGTGGTGGAGGCCTTCCGCTTCGAGCTGGGCAAGTGCGAGGAGCTGGAGGTGCGCCAGCGGGTGGTGGCCAACCTCAACCACGTGGACCACGGGCTGTCCGTCCGGGTCGCGGAGGGGATCGGCGTCGAGCCGCCGGAGCGGGAGGCCACGCCCAACCACGGCCGCTCCTCGCCCGCCCTGAGCCAGCTCAACACGGCGTTCGGCTCCGTCGTCGGCCGCAAGGTGGCCGTCCTGGTCGCGGACGGCGTGGACGAGGCCGCCGTCGACGCGTTCCGCGAGCCCCTGATCGGGGCCGGTGCCGTGGTCGAACTCCTCGCGGCCGCCGACGGCGCGGTCCGCACCTCGCGGGGCGGCGTCGTGACCGTCGACCGGGCCTACCCGACCGTCTCCTCGGTGCTCTACGACGCGGTCGTGGTGACCGGCGGTCCCGACGCCGCACGGACGCTGGCGGGCGACGGGCTCGCGCGGCACTTCGTGCTGGAGGCGTACAAGCACCACAAGCCGGTGGCCGCGGTCGGCGCGGGGACGGAGCTGCTCGCCCCGCCGCTGCCGGAGGAGCTGACCGGGCCCGTGGACGCCCTGCGGGTGGAACTGGGCGTGGTCGCCTCGCCGGACGCGGGTGAGGACGGCGTCGCCGAGTTCACGAGGCTGCTGGGCGGGCACCGGTTCTGGGACCGGCCGACGGCGTCCGTGCCCGCCTGACGGCGGGGGAGCGACTGACACGTAGCGAAGACGGAGTGAAGGGAGAACAGACGCGATGAAGGTGGGCTACAAGCTCTTCGCCGAGGGTTTCGGCCCCCGCGAGATCGTGGAGCAGGCGGTCCGCGCCGAACAGGCCGGGTTCGACTTCGTGGAGATCAGCGACCACTTCCACCCGTGGCTGTACAGCCACGGCCACTCCGGGTTCGTGTGGTCGATGCTCGCCGCCATCGCCGAACGCACCGACAGCGTCGAGCTGGCCACCGGTGTCACATGCCCGATCCTGCGGGTGCACCCGGCGATCGTCGCGCAGGCGGCGGCCACCACGGCCATCCTGTCCGAGGGGCGGTTCACGCTCGGACTGGGGTCGGGGGAGCGCCTCAACGAGCACGTGGTGGGCCAGGGGTGGCCCAACGCCACCCGGCGCCACGAGATGCTGCGCGAGGCGATCCAGATCATCCGCCTGCTGTGGTCGGGCGGCTACCACTCCTACGACGGCAAATACCTGACCCTGGAGGACGCCCGGGTCTTCGACCTGCCCGAGGAGGCGCCGCCGATCGTCGTGGCCGCGGGCGGCGAGGAGGCCGCCCTGCTGGCCGCCGAGTCGGGTGACGGACTGTTCTGCACCGAGCCGAGCAAGGCGCTCAACCGGGTCTACGAGGACAACGGCGGCTCCGGCCCCCGCTACGCCGAGGTGCCGCTGGCGTGGGCGACCAACGAGGGCGACGCCCTGGAGTCGGCGCGCGAGCTGTTCCGCTTCGCGCTCACCGGGTGGAAGGTGCAGGCCGAACTGCCCAACCCGGTGAACTTCGAGGCGGCCACCGCCCTGATCGGCAGGGACGCGATGCGCGACGTCTTCGCGTACGGGCCGGACCCGGACCGGCACCTGGAGGTGGTGCGGGAGTTCGCCTCCGCGGGGTTCGACCACCTGTGCCTGATCAACGCCGGACCCGACCCGGAGGGGTTCTTCGGCTTCTTCGAGCGGGAGCTGGCCGGACCGATCCGGGCGATGGGCGCCGGTTAGCCCCGGCGGTGCCCGCTGGACGGGCGCCGTCCGGGGCCGGGCCCCTCACACGGACCGGGCGTACCCGCGGAGGGAGTCGTGGACGAACACGGCTCCCTCCGCGCTTCCGTGGAGGCCCTCGTGGTCCGGGCACCACGTGGACGCGGCCCGGGTCGCGCACGGGCTCGACGGAGCGCCGCGCGGGGCGCGGTGCTCGCGCCCGCGCCGCCGACGCCAGGACCCGACGCCGCGGCGGGGTCAACTCCGTCCGCGCCACCAGGCGAGCAGACGGCTGAGGAGGTCGTCCTCGTGGCCCTCGTCGCTGTCGCCCCGGCTCCCCCCGCGCGCCCCGGCCTCCGACTGCCCGTCCCCTCCGGAGCCGCCCCTTCCGGCGCCCTCCCGGGGGCCGAGGGCGAGGGGCTCGCCCGGGGTGAAGACCACCGGGAGTTCGCGCAACCCCCGCAGGAACGGCGACGGGACCCAGCGCAGGTCCTCCGGCTCCACGGCGAGCCGGAGCCCGCCCAGGCGCTCCTGGAGCGCGGTGACCGCGATCGTGGCGGTCAGCCGGGCCAGTTCGCGGGCCGGACAGGCGTGCGGCCCGGCGCCGAACATCAGGTGGGCCCGGCTGCCCCCCGCCTGGTCGGAGTGGACGGCCGGATCGCGGTGGGCGGCGTCGAAGCCGATCAGCAGGGCGTCGCCCGCGCGGATGTCGACGTCGCCGATGCGCATGTCCTGGAGGGCGATCCGGGCGGGCAGGATCTGGAAGGGCGTGTCGGTCCACATCACGTGGTCGAGCAGTTCGTGGACGGTCATCTGCGCGTCCGTGTAGGCGGCGCGGACCGCCTCGTCGGTGAACAGAGTGCGCATCGTGTTACCGATGAGGTGTGTGGTGGTCTGGTGGCTCGAATTGTTGATGAGCGCGGCCTGGTGCGCGACCTCGTGGTCGCTCAGCCCCGCGGGGTGCTCCAGCATCCACGACACCAGGTCCTGACCGGGGATCCTGCGCTTGCGGGCCACCAGTTCGGAGAAGTACTGGTGGATGCGGCCGACGGCGTCCTCGGCGCGTTCGGCGTTCTCGCTGAAGACGATGGACGTGAGGTCGCCCAGCATGTACCCGTAGCTGTCGGAGAGCCCGTACAGGCTGTTGACCACGAGCACGGGCAGGGGGTTGGCGTACTCGGAGATGAGGTCGGCCCTGCCGTCGGCGACGAAGGAGTCGATGAGTTCGTCGGCGATCCGCCGGATCGTGCGGGCGGTGGCGTTCATGTCCACCCTGGCCAGGCTGTCCGCGATGGCCGAGCGCAGCCGGGTGTGCTCGGCCCCGTCGGCGTACAGGGCGTTGGGGCGCCAGGACAGCGCGGGCCGGGCGCAGGCGAGGTCGACGCGCCCCTCGACCACCTCGCGCCAGCGGCGGGTGTCGCGCGAGAAGAGGTGCTGGTTCTGTAACACGGCGAGGTTCTCGTGGTAGCCCAGCAGAAGCCAGGCCCGTACGCCGGTCTCCAGTTCGACCGGGGCCACGGGTCCGTGGCGTTCGCGCAGCGCGGCCCAGAGGCCGTCGCGTCCGGTGGCGGGTGTGGTGCCGTACAGCCGTGTGGTCGTCAACGAACCGAGTCCTTCTCTTCGGGGAGATGGTGTGCCGGTGCGGTGACGGAGGGGAGAAGCGGGATCGCTCATTGTAGAAGGGGCCGCGCTCTTTTTTCAACACGGCGGAGAAAGGGCGCTCGCGTATTAGTGGTAAATGGTATTAAGGCGCACTTTTTCTGGGGCTCCCGAGCGCCGGAACCCGGGGTCGCGCGCCGGGCGGAGCCGCTCCGCGGCCGGAGTCTGCCACGGGGATGCGACAGTTCCACGGGCGTTCGCAAGAAGGTTCGAAAAGGCCGCTTTTTGTCATAGGGAGTCCGTAGTGTTCTCTGTGTGAGCGATCGATGGAGTACCGACGACGTATGGGCTCTGGCTCCGGACGCCTCCTCCCGCAAGGCCGCCCTGAAGGTGGCCAAGGAGTCGTCCTGGCCCGAGCGCGGAGCGGTCGCCGCCCCCTCCGGCGGCACCTCCGCCGTCTGGGGCGAGTGCAAGGGCAGCGGTTCCAAGCCCTACCTGGCCGCCGTCCACCTGGACGGCGCGGGCGGGACCGCCTACAAGTGCAGCTGCCCCAGCCGCAAGATTCCCTGCAAGCACGTCCTGGGCCTGCTGGCCCTGTGGACCCAGGACAGCGTGGCCGACCGGGAGGAGCGGCCCGAGTGGGTGGCCAAGTGGCTCTCCGGAAGGGCCGCCCGCCAGGAGAAGGCCAACAGCCCGGCGGCCCCCGCCGACCCCGAACGGGCGGCCGCGACCCTGCGCAGGAGGGAGGAGGCGGTCCGGGCCGGGGTCGACGAACTCGGCCTCTGGCTGCGCGACCAGGTCGACACCGGGCTGGCCGAGGTGCCCAAGCACGGCTACGACCACTGGGACCGCATGGCCAAGCGGCTCGTGGACGCCAAGGCGGGCGGCGCGGCCTCCCTCGTCTCCCAGCTGCCCTCCGCGGCGCGCGGGGACAGCTGGCCCGAGCGGATGCTCGAACGGCTCGGCCTCCTCCACCTGCTGGTCAACGGCTACCGGGCGGGCGACGCCCTCGACGAGCGCGTCCGCGGCGCCGTCCGCTCCCGGGTGGGCATCACCGTCAAGGCCGAGGACGTCCTCGCCGGCGGTGAGCGCGTCCGCGACACCTGGCGGGTCCTGGGCTGGCACGACGCCCCCGCCCTCGAAGCCGACATGCGCGTGCGCCGCCTGTGGCTGCGCGGCACCGCGACCGGGCGCGTGGCCCTGTACCTGGCCTTCGCCCGATCCGGCCAGGCGCCCACCACCCCCTTCCGGGCCGGCACCGACGTGGAGGCCGAGTTCGCCTTCTACCCCGACGGCCACCGGGTCGCCCCCGTCGGCGACGGCACCACGACCGAGGCGGCCCCGCCCGAGGGCGGTACGGTCACGCAGGCCCTCGACGCCTTCGCCGCCTCCCTCGCCGAGGACCCCTGGCGCGACACCTGGCCGGTCGTGCTCGACCGCGCCGCCCCCGCCCACGACGGCCGGTGGTACCTCACCGACACCGAGGGCCACGCGCTGCCCCTGGCCTCCCCCGAGCCCTGGCGCCTCCTCGCGGTCACCGGCGGCCACCCCTCCACCGTCGCCGCCGAGTGGTCGCCCGCGACGGGACTCACCCCCATCACCGTGTGGGACCGGAACGGAAAGGCGGTCTCCCTGTGACCCCCGACCCCCTCGCCGCCGTGGACTCCTGGGACCGCCTGGTCTCCACGGCCCTGGTCGGCACCTCCAAGCGCTCCGTCCCCGACACCCCCGACCTGCCCCCCACCCCCGAGGACGAGGACTCCGTCGCCCTCCTGGACCGGGCGGCCCTGATCGCCGTCCGCCGCGCCGCCGGGTACACCCCCGTCACCGGCGTCGAGCCCGTCGAGCCCGGCGCCGAGGACGAGCGCCCCGAGACCGGACAGGCCGCCACCAACCGGCTGGAGGACATCCTCACGGGACGGACCGAACTCCTCCCCGAGTGGCTGGAGCTGGTGGCCGCCTCGGGGCGGCGCGTCGCGCACTCCAGCGTTCCCGCCCTCCTCGACCAGGGCGCCCGCGACAGCGAGCTGCGCCCCGCGCTCGCGGCCGCGGTCGGCACACGCGGCCACTGGCTGGCCGGGCTCAACCCCGCCTGGTCCTACATGCTGGCCGAGTCGGTCCACGCCGACCGGTTCAGCGAGCGCGACTGGGGCTGCGGCACCCCGGGAGAGCGCCGCCGCGCGCTCGCCGCGCTGCGCGCCACCGACCCCGACCGCGCCCGCGAGCTGCTGGCCGCCGTCTGGACCAACCTGGCCAAGGCGGACCTGCGCCGCCGCCTGCTGGAGACCTTCGCCACCGGGCTCGGCCCGGCGGACGCGGACTTCCTCGACCGGGCTCTGGACGACCGCAGCGCCAACGTGCGCGGGATCGCGCTGTCCCTGCTCACCCGGCTGCCCGACAGCGCGCACGCCGAGCGGCTGCGCGGTCACGTCCGCGCGCACGCCTCGCTCAGGGAGGACGGCGCCCTGTGGGTGGACCCCGTCCGCACCCGCGACGCCGCCGTCCACCGCGACCTGGCGCTGGCCGCGCCCTCCAAGGACGACGAGAACGCGCACGAGCGGGCCGAGCGGCTGTGGGCGCTGCTCACCCACGCGCCGCTGGACGTGTGGCCCGGGCTGCTGGGCGCCGAACCCGCCGACATCTTCGAGGCGGCGAACCGGGAGGCCGTGCAGAACGCCCGTCTGGTGGGCGCCCTGGTCAACGCCGTCGTCGTCCAGCGGAACGTGGAGTGGGCCAGGGCCGTCCTGGAGTTCCTCGGTTCGCGGGGCACGGGACCGGGGTTCCAGACGAGCAGGCTGCTGGAACTGCTGCCGGTCGAGGAGCGCTGCGCGTACGCCGACGGCGTCCTGACCGACAAGGCCTCCCTCAACCGCTGGGGCGAGCAGCTCCGCGACACGCCCGGCCCCTGGACCCCCGAGCTGAGCGCGCGGGTCGTCGCGCGCCTGCACGCCAAGGACCGCAAGAAGGACTACCACGGCTACCGGCTGCTCTGCGAGGCCGCGGCCGTGCACATGCCCCCCGGGCACCTCACCGACCTCCACCAGACCCCTCCGTACAACGACGCCTCCGGCGACGCCTACCTCCGGCTCCGGGACACCCTCCGGTTCCGACTCGACATGCACAGGGAGCTCAGTTGACCACCTCCACCCCCTCCATCGGCACCGACGCCGCCCAGGCCCTGCGCCCGCACGCGGAGCAGACCTACGCCGCCGAGCTGGAGGCGCTGGCCAAGGCCGACGACCGGCAGCGGCCCCCGGGCTGGAAGCTCTCCCCGTGGGCGGTCACCCAGTACCTGCTGGGCACCACCCTGTCCGACGGCACCGAGATCAGCGCCAAGTACATCGGCGCCCGCCGCGTCGTCGAGGTCGCCGTGGCCACCCTGGCCACCGACCGCGCCCTGCTGCTCATCGGCGTCCCCGGCACCGCCAAGACCTGGCTGTCCGAACACCTGGCCGCCGCGATCTCCGGCGACTCCACGCTGCTCGTCCAGGGCACCGCCGGAACCTCCGAGGAGGCCGTCCGCTACGGCTGGAACTACGCCCGGCTGCTCGCCGAGGGCCCCTCCGAGGCGGCCCTCGTGCCCAGCCCGGTGATGACCGCCATGTCGCGCGGCTCCATCGGTCGCATCGAGGAGCTCACCCGCATGCCCTCCGACGTGCAGGACGGCCTCATCACCGTGCTGTCGGAGAAGGCCCTGCCGGTGGCCGAGCTGGGCGTCGAGGTGCAGGCCCAGCGCGGCTTCAACATCATCGCCACCGCCAACGACCGCGACCGCGGCGTCAACGACCTGTCCAGCGCGCTGCGCCGCCGGTTCAACACCGTGGTGCTGCCCGTCCCCGACAGCGCCGAGGACGAGGTCCGCATCGTCACCCAGCGGGTGGAGCAGCTCGGCCGCGCCCTGGACCTGCCCGAGGTGCCCACCAGCCTCACCGAGATCCGGCGGGTGGTCACCGTCTTCCGTGAGCTGCGCTCGGGGGTGACCGAGGACAACGGCACCAAGGTCAAGTCGCCCAGCGGCACGCTGAGCACCGCCGAGGCGATCTCGGTGATCACCAACGGCATCGCGCTGGCCGCCCACTTCGGCGACGGGCAGCTGCGCCCGGCCGACGTGGCCGCGGGCATCCAGGGCGCCGTCGTCCAGGACCGGGTGTCCGACGGCGTGGTGTGGCGCGAGTACCTGGAGACCGTCGCGCGCGGGCGCGACGGCTGGGGCGAGTTCTACCGCGCCTGCCGCGAGGTGGGCGCCTGATGGGTCGGCCCCGACTGGACACGAGCGGGCTGCACGTCCTGGGCGTGCGGCACCACGGCCCGGGGTCGGCCCGGGCCGTCCGGGCGGCGCTGGAGGAGATCAAACCCGACGCCGTGCTGATCGAGGGACCGCCGGAGGCGGACGCCCTCACCTCGCTGGTGGGCGAGCTGGAGCCGCCGGTGGCGCTGCTGGCCTACCTCGCCGACACCCCCAAGGGGGACGAACCGAGAGCGGGTGACGGTAAGGAAAAGACTGCGCGCGGAGCGCGACCGTTGAGGGTGGCGGAGGGCGACGGGTGGGCGTTCTGGCCCTTCGCCAGCTTCTCCCCCGAGTGGGAGGCCCTGCGCTACGCGGTGGAGAACGACGTGCGGGTGCGCTTTTGCGACCTGCCCGCCGCGAACACCCTGGCCGAGCGCGTCGCCGAGGCCGAGGAGCGGCGCCGGGCCGAGGAGGAGAGCGCCCGCACGGAGGGTGACTCAGAGGACCCGGGGGCCGAGGAGGCTGCCGGGAACCCCGAGGCGGCCGGAGCCGGTGCGGCTGTCGCGGCAGAGGGAAGCGGCGGGACCGACGGGGCCGGGACCCCGGAGGCCGCTGACGGGACGGACGGCGGCGAGGTCGGCGAGCCGGAGCGGATCCGGCTGGACCCCCTGGGGGTGCTCGCCGAGGCGGCGGGCTACGACGACGCCGAGCGCTGGTGGGACGACGTCATCGAGCAGCGCCGGGACGGGGAGCCCTCCCCGTTCCCGGCGATCGCCGACGCCATGGCCGCCGTCCGCGCCGAGTCCGGCCCCGAGACGGAGCGCGACGCGCGCCGGGAGGCGTACATGCGCCAGACCCTGCGCGCCACCCTCAAGGAGGGCCACGAGCGGATCGCCGTGGTCTGCGGCGCCTGGCACGCCCCCGCCCTGCGCGACCTGGCCGACTACTCGGTCAAGGACGACACCGCCCTGCTCAAGGGCCTGCCCAAGGCGAAGGTCACCGCCACCTGGGTGCCCTGGACCCACGGGCGCCTGGCCGCCTCCAGCGGTTACGGCGCCGGGGTCGCCGCCCCCGGCTGGTACCACCACCTGTTCACCGCGCCCGACCTCCCGGTGCACCGGTGGCTGACCGACGCCGCCCGCATGCTCCGCGAGGAGGGGCTGGCGGTGTCCTCGTCCCACGTCATCGAGGGCGTGCGGCTGGCCGAGAGCCTCGCCGTGCTGCGCGGGCGGCCGCTCGCCGGACTCGACGAGGTGGCCGAGGCGCTCACGGCCGTCCTGTGCGAGGGCGAGCCCACCCGGGCCGCCCTCGTCCACCGCCGGATGGCCGTCGGCGAGCGGATGGGCTCGGTGCCCCCGTCCACGCCCATGGTCCCGCTCCAGCGCGACCTCATCGCGATCCGCAAGCGCCTGCGGCTCAAGGCCGAGCCCTTCGACAGCGACCTCGACCTGGACCTGCGCAAGGACAGCCAGCGCGAACGCAGCGTGCTGCTGCACCGGCTGCGGCTGCTCGGCGTCGAGTGGGGCGTTCCGCGCACCCCCGACGGAGGGCAGAAGGGCACCTTCCGGGAGTCGTGGCGGCTGCGCTGGGACCCCGACATGGACGTGGCGCTGATCGAGGCCAGCCGGTGGGGCACCACCGTCGCCTCGGCGGCCACGGCCCGGGTGGCCGACCTCGCCGAGGACGCGGCCCTGCCCGCGCTGACCTCCCTCACCGAGCAGTGCCTGTTCGCGGACCTGGGCGGGGCCCTGCCCCGCGTGCTGTCCCTGCTCACCGACCGCGCGGCCACCGACAGCGACGTCACCCACCTGATGGAGGCGCTGCCGCCGCTGGCCCGCTCCGCCCGCTACGGGGACGTGCGCGGCACCGACAGCGCCTACCTGAGCACGGTGGCCGAGCAGATCCTGCGACGGGTGTGCGTCGGGCTGGCACCGGCCGTGCACGGCCTGGACGACGACGCTGCGGAGCGGTTCGTCCGGCAGATCGACGCCACGCAGGGCGCCGCCACCCTCCTCGGCGGGGAGGGCGCCCAGGCCTGGACGGCGGCCCTGACCGCCCTGGCCGTACGCGACACCCTGCCCGGCCGCATCGCCGGCCGGGTCAACCGGATCCTGTCCGACTCCGGGCTCGTGGACGCCGACGAACTGCGCCGCCGCCTCGGTTTGGCGATGTCCCCGGGCGTCGAACCCGCCTCGGCCGCGGCCTGGCTGGAGGGGTTCCTCCAGGGCAGCGGGCTGATCCTGGTGCACGACGACCGGCTGCTCGGGCTGATCGACACCTGGCTGCTCTCCCTGCCCGAGGAGCGCTTCACCGCGGTGCTGCCGCTGCTGCGGCGCACCTTCGGGGCCTTCAACGGCCCCGAGCGCCAGGAGATCGGCTCGGCCGCCCTGCGGCTCGGGACGGCGCCCGCCGCCGACCGGGCCGCCCCGGCCCGCGTGGACGTGGACACCCGGCGCGCGGCCCCGGCCCTGGCCACCGCGCTGGCCATCCTCACCGACGGAAAGGTGCGCACATGAACGCCGTGGACGAGCGGGAGCGCCGCTGGAGGCTCGTGCTGGGCCGGGAGGCGCAGTGCTCCGGCGGGGTCGGCGCCTCCGGCCTCAGCGCCGCCGACCAGGGGATGGACGGGGCCCTGGAGGCGCTCTACGACAGCGTCGGCCCCGGCAGGACCAGCGCCCAGCGCTCCGCCGGGCTCGGCGGCTCGGCCCCCCGCGTGGCGCGCTGGCTGGGCGACATCCGCGAGTACTTCCCGTCCTCCGTGGTGCAGGTGATGCAGAAGGACGCCATGGACCGGCTGGGGCTGCACCAGCTCCTCCTGGAGCCGGAGATGATGGAGGCCGTCGAGCCGGACGTGCACCTGGTGGGGACCCTGCTGTCCCTCAACCGGGTGATGCCCGACCAGGCCCGCGAGTCGGCCCGCGCGGTGGTGCGCCGCGTGGTGGACGACCTGGAGCGGCGCGTGGCGCAGAAGACGCGGTCCCTGGTGCAGGGGGCGATCGACCGGTCGTCCCGCACCCACCGGCCGCGCCGGGTGGCCGACATCGACTGGAACGCCACCATCCGCCGCAACCTGGCCCACTACCTGCCCGAGCACAACACGATCGTGCCGCAGACCCTGGTGGGGTACGGCCGCCGCAGCCGGGGCGTGCAGAAGGACGTGGTGCTGGCGATCGACCAGAGCGGTTCGATGGCCTCCTCGGTGGTCTACGCGAGCGTGTTCGGCGCGGTGCTGGCCTCGATGAAGACCCTGCGCACGTCGCTGGTCGTGTTCGACACCGCGGTGGTGGACCTGACCGAGCAGCTGACCGATCCGGTCGAGGTGCTGTTCGGCACGCAGCTGGGCGGCGGCACGCACATCAACAAGGCCATCGCCTACTGCCAGGGGCTCATCACCAAGCCGAACGACTCGGTCTTCGTGCTGATCAGCGACCTGTACGAGGGCGGTGTCCGAGCGGAGATGCTGAGGAGGGTGGCCGCGATGCAGGCGGCCGGGGTCCAGGTGGTGGTGCTGCTGGCGCTGTCGGACGAGGGCGCGCCGTTCTACGATCGACAGAACGCGTCCGCGCTCGCCGAGATGGGGGTGCCCGCGTTCGCCTGCACCCCCGACATGTTCCCCGAGCTGATGGCGGCGGCCATCCAGGGGCAACCCCTCACGTCCTGGGTCGAGAAGCACCAGGACGCCTGATCCGGGCGGGCGGGGCCGTGGCGGTCCCCGCCCGCCCCCCGACCCCCCTCAGGAGAGCCGTTGAGCTACGACGTGGTGGCCCTGGTCGCCGACGAGCCCGACGAGAAGGCGGTCGTCCACGCCCTGGGAGGAGTGGACCCCGAGCTGCGGCTGCACTGGCACGGCGACACCCGTGTCCTGCAGATCCGCGACGGGGACGACCACCTGCTGGCCACCCTCGAACCCGGACAGCCGGTGGAGCGTTCGGACGCGGTCGTGCGCCTGCTGGGGCCGGAGGTCGTGGCGGGCCTGCCGGAGACCTTCTGGTGGGTGGAGACGCGCGCCCGCCCCGACGAGCGGGGGCGGGAGGTGGCGCACCGGTTCGCCGACGGGCTCGCGCTGCGGCTCGGCGGGGCGGTGTGGACCTCGGGGCGGGCCGACTTCGGGCTGTGGGAGGAGTCGGAGCACCCGGCGGTCGAACGCACCGCGACCGGGGCGCTCCTGGTCGCCCAGGACCGGGCGGTGGTGCCGTTCTCGTCCTGGCTCAGCGACGCGGTGGCCACGCACGTCGGGGAGAGGACGCTCCAGGTGCTCACCCCGCCCACCGCCCGTCTGACCTACGCGGTACGCACCTTCGCGGCCGGGACGCTGGGGCGCTGGGTGGTGCGGGGCGAGGACGGCGGCCACTACGACGGCATCACCGGCCTGCCCGTGCGCTGGGACGACGAGCAGGGGTTCCGCGCGGACAGGGAACCGGCCGGGCTGGCGTGGGCGGCCGGGCATCCGGACGCCGAGCCGGTTTCGGGGTTCCTCGCGGACGACACCGAGAGCGCCGGAACGCAGATCGTGGTGGACGTGTCCGTGCTCCACGGCGACCCCTTCACCCCGGACCTGGGCCGCGTGGCGGAGGTCGTCTCCGAGCACGTGGCGGGGACCGCGCCGTCGGCGTGGGGTCCGCACGAGCCCGCGCTCATGGCCTGGGACCGCGACCGGATGGCCGGTCACGTGCGTGAACGCGGATCCAGGCCCTCGATCCTGTACCTGTCGGGTCCGCTGGGCGGGGGGCGCCCCTTCGCCGGACAGCTCCACCTGGCCCGGCGCGGGAGCAGGGTCCTGGAGCGGGTGTCGGTGGTGGCCGGGTTCGAGAACGGGGACGCCGTGCCCTCCGACGCGTTTCCGGCCCTGGTGGAGGCGTTGGCGGCCGAGGGGCTGCTGGACGGGTTGCGCGTACGCCGCGTC
Organism: Nocardiopsis sp. LDBS0036; assembly: GCF_041228755.1. Taxonomy (NCBI): domain Bacteria; kingdom Bacillati; phylum Actinomycetota; class Actinomycetes; order Streptosporangiales; family Nocardiopsidaceae; genus Nocardiopsis; species Nocardiopsis sp. LDBS0036. The sequence goes on along the minus strand of NZ_CP141103.1, from coordinate 3,898,172 downwards.
CCCGGGCGCGCCGATGTCACCTACGCGCCGGTGTGGGCGGGGCCCGCGGTCCCGGTCGGGCTCGCGGTCGGGCCGGACCGGCTGCGCCGGATCGGGACCGGCCGCGCCCAGGCGGGGCCGATCCCGGGCACGCTCGTCGGCGCGGACGGGGCCCGGGCGGTCTGGTACCCGGTGGTGGAGGACGCGGTGGCGCCCCTGCGCGCCCTGGACCTCATGCGGAGGCAGACGGAGTACCTGTTCGCGGCCTCCGCGAAGAGGGGCTGAGCCTTTCCTGGGGGAGTCCCGTCGCCCTTTTCCGGAGCGGTAGTGACGCACGTCACTTTCACTGTTCCCACCTGCGTGTTCCGCTCGGCTCGGCCGGTGACCCCGCGCCTGACCACCGCCGGAGCGGGGTCTCCCGCGGAACCGGGACCGATCGTGGAACGTCACTCCATACGCGCATACTGCTGTTGGAGTCCGCCAGGCGGACCGCGGAGTCGACGAGGGAGGGCAGCGACCGGATGAAGTTCGAACTGGTGGAGCCGTCGGACGAGTCGGACGGGAACGCCGCTGTCGCCGGACCGCGGGACCCGGCGCCCACCGACGGGATCGTGGTCCTCAAGGAGCCGGACGCGGCCTTCCCTAGGCCCGTGCGGGAACGCAGGGCCAGGGCGGTCGAGGGCGTGCGCGCCTCGCTGGAGCTGCTGCGGGCCCGCGTCGCGGAGCAGAGCACGGCCGAGGCCCGCGTTCACGCCGCCGAAGCCCCGGAGGCCGGGGCCGGGGCGCTGTTCCACGCGCACCGGTTCGCCGCTGACACCCCCGGAAAGGAGAGCCGATGAGCCGGTGGAACATCGACGTCTACGGGGTCTCGCTGGTCCTGGGTGACCTGGGCGACCAGCTCGGTCTCGAAGGAGGCGGGTTCTCCGACACCATCGACTCCACCGCCGACGGGATCGAGATGGCGCTGACCAACGCCAAGAGCCCGCCCGTGGAGGCCGCCCTGTCCGGGTTCTTCGAGCACTTCACCGGCGAGACCGACGCCATGTTCACCCGCGCCCTGTCGTGCCTGCAGGGCGCCAACGACGCCACGCTGGCCTACAACCAGGGCCAGGAGGAGATGGCCGCCGAAGCCCAGAGCCAGGCGGGCACCGGCGAGAACCTCGACCTCTGACCCGACGCGCCCCCGCACCCCCGACACCCCCGCCCCGCCCCCACGGAAGGCCCCCTGGTGAGTTTCGAGCCCACCGAGCCCCAGAACGGCGTGGACCCCAACCCGTTCACGCTCATCGACCCCGACACCATCCCCTACCCCCTCACCGACGTCTGGTCCCTCAACTACGCGGCCCAGACCCTGCGCACCGGCGGGCAGGACCTCTTCGGCGGGGCCGAGGACATGTCCTCCACCTGGGGAGGGCTCCAGGCCCACTACAGCGCACCGGAGAGCGAGACGCTCTTCGCCGCGATGGACCCCGTCCTCACCCGGGGAGAGGGCATCCAGAGCGACCTCGCCACCGTCGCCAGCGCGCTGGAGGACCTGGCCGAGGCGGCCACGACCGCGCGCGGTTCGCTCAACACCCTGCGGATCGACGCCCAGAGCCTGTGGAACGCCAACCACGACAAGAAGGTGTGGTGGCTGAACAAGGACGACGAGACCGACGAGTGGGCGCTGGCGGAGAACATCCGCATCAAGGACGCGGTCAACACGGCCTGGTCCACGTTCAACGAGGCAGAGAACGCCTGCGCCACCCGGATCTCGGCGACCTTCGGCGGCCCCGCCTACGTGTCCCCGGACCAGGCCGCCGGGGACGGAGCGCTGGTCTACGGGCTGCCCACCGACGCCGGTGAGCGCGACCTGTCGCTGGAGAACGCCCTGAGTTTCGAGGGCGTCAACAGCAACATCAACGACTTCGCCGCGTGGGCGGGCAGCGAGTTCCACCCCTCCCTGATGGACTGGGGCAATCCCATCGGCCAGGCGCTGTGGGACACGGGGGCCACCGACTTCCTGTGGGGGACGGCGGTGGGGCTGACGTCCAAGCTCGGGTTCTGGCACCCCGACAACGGGTGGCGGTTCGATCCGCGGGGCCGCTGGGACAACGCCACGGCGGCCTGGGGCGACGCGTGGATGGACACGGCCACCCTGGTTGGTGTCCACGACGAACACGGGTGGTTGTGGGAGCCGGGCGAGGGCGGCCAGGAGGGCTGGGGCGCCGGATGGGACCGGTGGACCGGCAACGCCTGGGGCAGCCTCACCGAGATTTGGGAGGGGCACACCGCCTGGTCCACGCGGGACGACGGCGTCGCCTACTCCAACACCACCATCGGCGCCAACGCCGCGCTGATGACCGTCGGGTTGCCCCTCAAGGCTCTCAAGATCATCGCCGGGGCGGGGGTGGTCAGCTCCATGGACGCCCCCGGGGGTTCGGGTGACGCGGAGTTCGACGGCTCCGGCTCGGGTTCCGGCGGGGGTTCGGGCTCGGGCTCGGGCTCGGGCTCGGACAGCTTCACGTCGAGGGGCGGAGCGGGAACGCGGGGCTGGCCCAGCAGTCCGCTGCCGGGCGCCGGGGAGGGGCAGCGTCCCACGGGGGAGCGCTTCGAGAACCCGCTCACCATGCTGAACAACTCACTGCTGGACCCCGACCGGTACCGCCCGCCCGCCTCCACCCCGACCACCCCCGTGCCCGACGGCGGCGGGGACCGGCCCTCGCAGAACCCGCCCGCGCCGCAGCCCCAGGACAGCGGCACCCCCCGGAACCGACCGGGCGACGAGGACACTCCGCGGCGTTCTGACGAGGAGGACACGGAGGTACCGGGAGGGCCCGAGGAGAGGCCCGGCGCCCCGGCCCCGACGCCGCGTCCGGAGGGCGAGTCCCAGCGCGGCGACACCGACGCGCCCCGCGCCGAGGACGACCCCGAACAGCGTCCCCCGCGTCGTGACGAGGACGACGAGAGCGACCGGAGCGATGCGGGAGAGGGCACGGGTGGCCCGCGCGAGGAGCCGGAGGCGGAGCGTTCCGAGCCCGCCGCCGGTGGCGGTGGCGGCGGTGGCGACGAGCCCCCCAACGACCGCACCGGTACCGGTGGCGATGATGGCCAGGGGGAAAGCCCCGACGACGATGGAGCTCATGGTGCTTCTGACCCAGAATCAGACACTCCTTCGAGTTCCGGAGCTGGAGAGACAGGGAACGAAACACCAGGGACCCGTCCCGAAGATGCGGAGACACCGTCCCAGGGGGACCAAGGATCCCGGAACGGTACTGACGACCCGTCCTCCGAGAAGAAACTTAAAAACGGTAAGACCCTCTCGGAAGAGCTCAGTCTCGGAGGGCTCACAGACGCAGAGATCGACCACCTCATCGGTGGGCAAAGCGAAGGCGACGACGGGTGGGACCGAGTATTCGGCGCACTTGACCAAAATTTCCATAAGCGAGTGAAGTCGGAACTCCACGGTCCGGCTACACGTTTTTCTTTCGATGGCGCAGAAAATGGGCGAGAATTCGCCTATCGATATGAGTACTACAAGGCAACCTTCGATGAGCTGGTCAAGTCTCTCATGGCGGAGGGAATGTCCAAGGGAGAAGCGCGTATGCCGGCGGCTGCGGAGGTCCTGGAATTGGACATGGACGCACGGCTCCGCCAAGACCATGACGTCGTCAATGAAATGCGTCCGCACGGACATGCCTATATTGACCCAGAATTGACCACTGCTCAGATGGAGCAGCATATCCGCGAGCGCGCTGGGGATATCGAGATGGGGCATGAGACTTCGGCGGCCTACCACTCTCGTAAACATGCGAACGAGCTCCCCAGTGCAGAGAGGACGGGGAATCCGGTACGTGACTACCTCAACAGCGCGGAAGTGACGATCAGAAGCGGGGAGGTCATTGATTCGAGGGTTGAAGAAAACGGTTCCCGAAAGTTCGTATTTGCTAGGCCGAAGCTGGATGCAGATGGAAGCTATGTATTGAATACAAAAACGGGGGAGCCTGTCTACATGAAGGCTATATTGTATGTGAGGGAGGATGGAAGAGTAGTCATGGCAACCTATGGGGGGAAGTAGAGTGGGTTCAGATGTAGAAAATAAGGAAAAATCGAGTGACCCTCGCGATATCATGAGATGTATAGTGCTCCGGCTGGAAAGTTCCGCCGGGGAGAGGAACGTAAGCGGCGTCAGTCGGTCGCTCTCTCTTCTGCGGCGCTTGCATGAAGTTCTCCAAAATAATGCTATTCCAAATGAAGAGCTGCAGATATTTAAGCTCAGAATTCGGGAGCTTCTGGAGCGGGAAAGTAATTCCCTTGGGTTTGTAGATTTTATCTATGACACGGGTCAGTATGCTGAGCGCGGCAGCATGGACGGTTTTGACGAGGCCTGTTCTCGCCGATCGCTGCTTCAGATCCTCAATGATCACTTTGTTCCTTGGGAAAAATTTGAGAGGATTCACCTTCGGTCGGAAATCGAAGACATCGACGAGTCCCTTGAGGATGCATCGGAGAGTGCGCCGCCCTTTCGTGAAGATGAGATTCCTGACTGGGTACCCGAGTCGCACTGGTGGTGGCGCGCGCCCAAACGCCAGGACATGAGCGAAGCGGAACGGCACTGGAGGCGTCACTATGAGGAGACGGAACCGCCGTGACCGAACGTTCTCTACAGCTTTGGAGTTCCCATGCCTTCTGACCGCACCCCAGGAGAAATTTCTGCCGAGCGGCTGCTCGCTGACCCCGGCCTGGTGCGGCGGAGCCTGGACCGGGACCTGGCCGCGATAGCGGCGCTCGGGCGCGCCGGGGTACGGGTCGAACCCGGCGCGGCCCCGTCCGCCGTGCGCGAGACACTCCGTGCCCGTGCCGACATGCTGACGTTCGACTCTCCCGTCAACGCGGCGACGCAGACCAAACGCCGCCTGCACGAACTGCCCTCCGCTGAACGCCGTGACGGCACGCCCATCCGCGCCTACCACGCGTCGGCGTCCGCCACCGTGCGAGAGGGTTCCGTGGTCAGCGACACGACGGACTCCGACGGGTCCCGCGTCCTGGTCTTCCACCGGCATGCGCCCGAGACCGGCTTGGCGACCGTGACGCTGTCGGCACGGGTGCGTGTGGAGACCGACGGGCAGACGCATCTGGAGGCCTACGGCTGGCCAACACCTCCCACCGAGCCGGTGCACGCCTTCAACGGGACCGGGCGAGACCTGCTCTCCCAGGCCGTATCCGACCTGGCGGACGAGCAGATCCCTTTCGACCGGCCCCTCCTCCTCCTGTGGGGGGCGAGGCTCCGTGAGGGGGCGCCCTCCGACAACCAGCGGCTCAGCGTCGCCGAACTCGTCACGGCCCGAGCCGGTGAACTCAACGCCTGCCTCGGCCAGACCGACGACTACGCGCTCATGTCCGCGGACGAGGGCTGGTACGGGGCCTGCCTGTACCGCTCGGCCCTGGAGAACCTGTTCGAGACCTATCTCGGCAGCCTGACGTTCACCCTGCTGGACGCCGAGGACATCGACGACACCGACGAGGAGCTCCGGGCGAACCTGTCCGGCGCATACGGTGCCGCGCCCGTGGTCCCCGGGGGCGTTCCCGCTGGCCACTGGTGGTGGGACACGGCTGTCAGCGCCGGGACGGGCAGGTAGACCGCCGCGTTCGCGGACGCGTTGTCGGAGCAACGAGCGCTCTCCAGCAGACGCTCGATGAATGAGGAGTCGGGGGCGTCCGGGATGGATCTGCGAGGTGCTGACCTGTCGGGAACCCCCATGAGATACCTGTGTTTTGTTCAGGCGGATCTCAGCGGGAGCGTGTTCAACGGATGTGACTTCTCGAAGTCGGAACTCAGTGCGGCTGTACTCAACAATTCGAAGTTCGTCGGAGCAAGCTTCCGCAAGGCCGACCTCTCGGAGTGCGAGGCGCGGGGAACTGACTTCACCAAGGCCTCGTTCGTCGGAGCGAAGTTCTACCGTTCCGAAATTTTCGGCTCCTGCTTCAGGGAGGCATACCTCAACGCAGCATGGATGCACGAGACGGACCTGCGTGGATCAGATCTGTCAAGCGTGTGGTTAGGTCCGGGTGAAGCTTCCGGAACCACTGTCTTCAAGGAGGCCAAGGTCCTCGGGTGCACAGTGACCGGAGCCGGTGGCTGGGTCAGGGGGACCGTGGACGTCGGCACGGAAAGCGAGCCCCGCATCATCGGTGGGCCAGAGCTAGTCGAATGGTTCCGGGACAACGGGGCGCCGGACGTGAGAGTTGTAATCGGCGACGGATGCACTATCGCTTGACCGTAGGGGGAACAATTGGTTCTCCGGTCTGGTTTTCTGGTGGATGGCAAGCCAGAAGAGAGTGTTCACGAAGCCAAGTGTCAGGCTCCGGGATGGAACTGATGTCTGAACTCCTCAGGGCTCCCGAGGCTGTTGGTTCGTGGGAGTGGTTCGTCGACACAGGTGAGAACGCAGATGTCTTCCACTGCCTCTCCACGCTGGCAGCCGTCGCCGGGATCCTTGACCGCCGTGGGTTGCTGAAGGTCGAATCCGTCGAGGTCTGCTGGGAGCATCCGCAGAGCCGTGGGCCCGATGCCCACCGGACTGTTCCGGTTGCCGGGGCCATCGACACGCCTGAGTACGCGCAGCGCCTCCTGGCCTCCCGTCCGCGGGACGCCCCCGACGCACGGGTCAAGCTGCTGCGGACACGCGGCGGGGGTGTCTGGACGGACGCTCGGGGAAACGTTCACACAGAAGCGGACCTCGTCCTCCTGGAGACCATGCCGCTGTTCGAGGACGTTTCGGTGGAGGCGGCCGTTCACCATGACGTCTGGGCACACCACGCCTTTTCCGGCGTCCCCCACCCGGAGGTGCACGCGGCCAACGCACCCCGGCTCGCAGCGGCTCTGAAAGAGGTCGAGTCCACCTTGCATGCGGCCACGAACCCGGGAGAACCCACCTACTTCGGTGCTGTGGACGGCTACGGTATCCGTGCTCCCGAACCCTACGAGATCGTGGACGGTCTGGCTCCCGACCTCACCGACAGGCTCGCCTGAGCCGCGTCAACTCCCTGGCCCGTACATCCGCATGCTCGCGAGGTAGTCCGGGTCCAGGCAGTTGTCCCAGTCGTCGGCGCTGCGCTGCTCCCACGCGTACTCATCGAAGTCGGTTTCGTACTCCATCTGCGCCCGGTGCACCACGCGTCCGCGCCAGAGGAGTTCCACGCGCTCCGCGCGCGACCCCTTCGCGGTGCCGTGGTGGCCACGCTCCACGAAGCCGTGCAGCCCGCTCGGCTCCATCCTCACGATTTCCGCGTTCCAGCGGCTGGGAGTCGTCGGTGTGGCGAGACCGCCAGGAGCCACGTCCATGACCGTGGGTTCCACTCGACCTTCATCGAACACGGTCCCGCCTTCTCGATGTCGGTCCGGTCGTTTCCGGTCTGGTAGCGGCCGCTGACGTCGGCGCGCCAGGCACCGTCACCGAACGGTTTCCAGTGGACGAACGGCACACCGAGGTCGGGAAGGTGCTCGGCGGCTCCTAGAACGCGGACCTCGTCGAACCCGTACCAGAACACACCGTGATCGGTTCCCCCTTCCTGCCCGTGGTAGGTGATGGTGTCCTGGAGGCCGCCATCGTCGAAGAACCGTTCCCACATACAGGTGTATCGGCCATGGTGCTTGTCCCAGAAGTCGTAGAAGCCGGGGTTCTTCCCGCATCCGGCCTGGATGTCGAGAAGACTTCCGCCGGCTGTCAGTCGAACCGTCACCGGGACGTTGTAGGAGCCGCGCCCGTTGAGCACTCGGCCGATGACCTCTTCGGCCTCGCAGCGCTCGATCCTCCGGCCAGGCCGGGGGATGACACGCAGGAAGTTCGTATAGACATTGGACACGAGCCTTCTCCTCATGGACGGCGCCGGTCGTCCCCGCCGACGTACTCCAGCAGAGAATCCGCGCGGATCCAGGTCAGGGTGACGGCGGACGCATGACCTGCCTGGCACCCGGGCGAAGGCGACGCGGCCATACTCCCTCGCCTGCGCCCTTCTGGTTCTGTCCTCGGCGCGGAAAACCGCTGGCCCGGACCACCGGGAACCGGTTAGGCTCCCGCCCGTGCCCGAATCGGATGACGCGGCCGCCTAGCGGCGGCCGACCCCAGAGTCCTCCCGCCGCATCAGCGACCACGCCGGTGCGGTACCGCGTGCTGCCCGGCTCCGCCTTTCCGATGCCACGGAGCCCCTCTTGTCCACACGCGACCGCGGCGGGATACTCCTCCTCGCCGTCCTGCTCTCCACGCTCACCTTCCCGCTGGCCATCACCGGCGCCTCGGCGGCCCTGCCCGCCGTCCAGGCCGAACTCGGCGCCACGCTGACCGCCGCCCAGTGGGTCGTCAACTCCTACAACGCCTGCTTCGCCGCCTTCCTCGTGTGCGCGGGGTCGGTCGCCGACGCGGTCGGCCGCCGCCGGGTCTACGCCTTCGGCCTCGCCCTGTTCTGCGCCAGCGGTCTGCTGTGCCTGCTCGTCCGGGACGCCACCGCCCTGATCCTGCTGCGCGCGGCGGGCGGCGTCGGCGCCGCGGCGGCGGTCGCCGGCGGCAGTTCGATGATCGCCGCGGCCTTCGAGGGCCCCGCGCGGGCCCGGGCCTTCGGCCTGCTGGGCACGGTGCTGGGCGCCGGTACCGCGTTCGGCCCGGCCGTGGCCGGACTGCTCGTCGAGAACCTCGGCTGGCGGGCCGCGTTCGCCTCCCCGGCCGCCGTGGCCGGGCTCGTCCTCCTCCTCGTGCCCCTCCTGCCCGCCGCGCGCGGCACGGGCAGGCCCGTGGACCGGCTCGGAGCCGTCCTGTTCACCTCGGCACTGCTCGCCTCGATCGCCGTCCTGGTGGAGGGACCCGCGCGCGGCCTGCCGACGGTGCTCGCGGGGCTGGCCCTGGTCGCGGCTCTGGCGATCGCCTTCGTGCTCGTCGAACGCCGGGCCAGCGACCCCCTGGTGGACCTGGTCCTGCTGGCCAACCGCCGGTTCGTCGCCCACGCCCTGGCCGCCGCCGCGTTCATGGCGGTGCTCGTGCCCCTGCTCGTGTACCTGCCGTCGTACCTGATCGCCGTGGTGGGGCTGGGCGCCGGTCAGGCCGGGCTGTGGCTGCTGATGCTCACGCTGCCCACCCTCCTGCTGCCCGCCCCGGGCGCGGAACTGGCCGCGCGCCTGCCCCACACCGCGGTCGTGGTCGGCGCCCTGCTGCTGTGCGCCGCCGGGGCCACGGGGCTGCTCGCGCTGGGGCCCGACGCCACACCGTGGCGGCTGCTCCTGCCGTTCCTGCTGGTCGGAGCCGGGGTGGGCCTCACCAACGGCGTCGTGGACGGAATGGCCATGGGTGCGGTGCCCGCCGAGCGGACGGGCGTCGCGGCCGGGGTGTTCAACGCCTCCCGGATCACCGTGGAGACGGTCGCCCTCGCCGCGGTCGGGGCACTCCTGGCCGCGCTCACCGGGGGACGCCTGGAGGGCGAGCGGTTCACGGACGCGTTCCACGTCGTGGGCCCGGTCCTGGGCGGACTCGCCGTCCTGGCGGCGGCCGCGGCCTGGTCCCTCGGAAGAAGGAGGACAACGGAACCGCACGGCCCGCCCCTTCGCTGAGCCGTCCCGTCCGCGGCCGACCGGCGGGTTCGCGGTCGGGTGCCGACGCGCGCCGGGGCGGGCGTCCGCGCCCGCCCCGGCCTCGCGGTGACCGCTACCCGGCGAGGTCCTCCTCGTCGGGGCGCGCCGAGTCGGGGCTGAGCGGGTCGTGTCCCACCGACATCAGCCGGTGCCGCCACCGCGCGTCCTCGCGGTGCGGGTCCGCGAGCTGGCCGCGGACGTACTCGGTCACCTCACGCATCAGCTCGACGTCGGACTCCGTCACGTCCACGCGGCGTTTGTTCAGCAGGTTCACGACCGCCTCGCCCCTCCGGGACACCGTGTGCCCCGGCTCGGTGCGGAAGGCGTCCTCGCCCGAGGCGTTCGTGAGCAGCCACTCGCGCAGCTGCTCCCCGGTCATGTTCACCACCGCGTGGAACTCCTCCCACGCCTCGTCCACGGCGGGATCGTGCTCGGCCATGCTCTTCCCCCTCGGTTTCGGCTTCGTCGCTGTTCAGGGCCGCCGGTGCGCTCCCCGTGCGACCGCGTAGCCCGCGGCCCCCACCGCGAACCCCGCGGCGCCCAGCAGGGCCACGGTGCTCCGCCGCTGACTCAGTTCCTGGAGCAGGCTGGACTCGCGCGACTCGTCGTCGAACTCGCCGTGCGCGCCGAAGTCGTGCTCGCCGTCCAGGGGACGGAACAGGTTGTCGCGCGCGGGCGGGTGGGCGTCGCGCACCTGGCTCTTGCGTCCGGTGAGCCCCAGCTGCCAGTCGAGCACCCTCGGTGCGAACCGCTGGCCCAGGACGGTGGCCACCGTCGAGACCCCCACCCAGTACCGGCGCCGCCTCGGGTGCTCGGCACCCCAGACGATCGCCCGGGCCGCGACCTCCGGCTGGTACACGGGGGCCACGGGGCGCGGGCGGCGGCCGTCCAGGTGCGCGCGCGTCCAGGTGAACTGCGGGGTGTTCACCGCGGGCAGGTGCACCTCCGTCACCCGGACGCCCGATCCGCGGTGGATCAGCTCGGCGCGGACGGAGTCGGTGAACCCGCGTATCGCGTGCTTGGCACCGCAGTACGCCGCCTGCAGGGGAATGCCGCGGTAGGCCAGGGCCGACCCGACCTGCACGATCACCCCCCTGTCCCGGGGCAGCATGCGCTCCAGGGCGGCCTGGGTGCCGTAGACGTAGCCGTGGTAGCAGACGTCGGTGACCCGGCGGTACTCCTCCGGCTCCACCTCCATGAACGGGGAGATGACCGTGGCGAGCACGCAGTTGACCCACACGTCCACCGGTCCCAGCTCCGACTCGACCTGGGCCAGGGCCCCGCGCACCGCCTCGGCGTCACTCACGTCCACCCGCAGCGGCAGCGCGGCCACGCCCTCGGCGCGGGCCTCCTCCGCGGCGGCCTCCAGCCCCGCCTGCCCCCGCGCGAGCAGCGCGACGGTGTACCCCCGCCGGGCGAACTCGCGCGCGGTCGCCCTTCCGACGCCCGCGCTGGCTCCGCTGACCACCGCGATCCGGCCGTTAGGTCTCCCGGCCACCTCGGCCACCCCCACACGGGTCGACACGGCCGCTTCCGGCCCTTCGCACCCTCCGCTACCCGGGAGCGCCGCCCGGTATGTACGTGCCGCGGCAAGCTTCTGAGCTGTCGTTTCGCCGGGTGCGCCCCGGGGCAGTCGCACATGAGGGGTTCCCGGGAACACGACACGACTCGGAGGTGCGGATGGCGCAGGGCACCGCGAGCATCGGCGACCACGGCTTCCTCTCGGACTGCCACACCGCCGCGCTCACCACACCCGACGGCACCGTCGACTGGCTGTGCGTTCCCCGGTTCGACGGGCCCGCCCTCGTCTCGGGGATCCTGGACCCGCGCGGAGGCGGATGGACCCTGGAGGTCGAGGGGGCGAGCCCGGCCGGACGCGCCTACGTCGACGACACGCTCGTCCTGGAGACGCTCTGGCGGGGTACGGACACCGAGGTGGCCGTCCGCGACCTGCTCGCGGTGCGAAGGCCGGAGGAGGGCGGGGCGGGCCTGTACCGGCAGGGTCTCCTCCTACGGGTCGTCGAGTGCCGCTCCGGGAGCACGTCCGTGCGCTCGCGGCTCGACGCCAGACCCGACTTCGCGCGTGCCGAACCCGTGTGGGAGCGGGTGGACGGCGGACTGCGCGAGGCCTCGGGGCCGATGCTGTCGGGTTCGCCCGCGCCCGCGCTCGCGCGGGACGGCGTGCCGGAGTACCGCGTGGAGCTGGCCGAGGGGGACACCGCCGTGTTCGCCCTGGACTACCTGGAGGGCGGGCGCCGCGTCGGACTGGGGGAGGGCCGGGCGCTGATGCGGGAGACCCTGGACGCCTGGCGGGAGTGGTCCGGCCGGACCGACTACGACGGGGTCGGCGCCACGCACGTGCGCCGCAGCGCCCTCACCCTGCGCGGTCTGCTCCACGAGGAGAGCGGCGCCCTCATCGCCGCACCCACCACGTCCCTGCCCGAGTGGCCGGGAGGCCCGCGCAACTGGGACTACCGCTACGTCTGGCACCGCGACGCCGCGCTCGTCGTCCTGGCCTTCCTTCGGCTCGGGCACGCCGAGGAGGCGGGGCACTACCTGCGCTTCCTGCTGCGCATGTGCGGTCAGCCGATCGACTGGGTCCCCCCGGTGCAGGCGGTCGACGAACAGCCGCCGCCTGAGGAGGAGACCCTGGACCACCTCGCCGGACACGCCGGGTCCAGGCCGGTCCGCGTCGGCAACGACGCCTACTCACAGCACCAGCTGGACGTGTACGGGCACGTGCTCGACGCCGCGCTGTCCTACGAGGAGGCCACCGGCGGGCTCGGGCGCGGGGACGTCGAACAGCTCTCCTCGATGGTCGACGCGGCGTGCCGGGTCTGGCGCGAGCCGGACGAGGGCATGTGGGAGGTGCGGTCGCGGCCGCGGCACTGGACGAGTTCCAAGGTCTACGCCTGGGTGTGCCTGGACCGCGGGATCCAGCTGGCCACCGAGTCCGGCAAGGCGGGCGGGGACGTCCCGCTGGACAAGTGGCGCAAGGAGCTGGACGCCGTGCGCCAGGAGGTCCTGGACCGGGGCTACGACGCGGAGGCCGGGACCTTCACGCAGTCCTACTGCTCGTCCCACGTGGACGGGTCGCTGCTGCGGATCCCGCTCCTGGGCTTCCTGGAGGGGACCGACCCGCGCGTGCTCGCGACCCTGGAACGGGTGGACGCGGAGCTGGGCGGGGAGGGCGGGCTCGTCCACAGGTACGACCCCGGGACGACCGACGACGGACTGGGCACCCCGGAGGGCGCCTTCCTCCTCTGCTCCTTCGACATGGTCTCCGCCCTGGTGCTCGCCGGGCGGACCGAGGAGGCGCGGCGGAGGTTCGAGGAACTGTGCGGGAGCTCGGGAGAGCTCGGCCTGCACGCGGAGGAGATGGCCGCCGACGGCACCATGCTGGGCAACTTCCCCCAGGCCTTCACCCACCTCGCGCTGATCGAGGCGGCCGTCAACCTCGACCAGGCGGGGGACGGGGAGGCGCTGCACTCGTGGGTGCGCGACAGGTCGAGCGGCGCGACACGACGAAGGAGGACTGGAGCAGATGGCTGACCACAACACCACCGGGGACATCAAGGAGACGATCCAGGAGGAGGCGGAGGCCTACCGGGGCGACAGCGACCAGCCCCTCTTCGGGTACACGGCCGTGGCCTCGGGCTACCTGGCCCTGGTGGGAGTCGGGCTGCTCGCCGCGCGCCGGTTCCGGGGCAGGCGCAGGGCCGAGAGCGTGGGGCCGTGGGACCTGGCGCTGATGGGGCTGACCACGCACAAGCTGTCGCGGATGCTGGCCAAGGACGCGGTCACCAGCCCGCTCCGGGCGTTCTTCACCCGCTTCCAGGGGGTCTCGGCCCCGGCCGAGCTGGCCGAGGAGGTACGCGGCCAGGGTGCACGCCGGGCGGTCGGTGAGCTGATCACCTGCCCGTTCTGCACCGCGCAGTGGATCGCCACGGCCTACGCCTTCGGCCTGGTGTTCGCGCCCGGTGTGACCCGGGGGACCGGGGCGGTGTTCAGCGCCGTGGCCGTGTCCGACTGGCTCCAGCTGGCGTACGTGCGCCTCCAGAAGGCCCAGGAGTAGCGCCTCCGTCCTGGTCCCGGACACCGCCCCGGGCCGGAGTCCGCCGAGCACGCCGTAGAGGCGGGGGCGGGCGACCGATCGGTCGCCCGCCCCCGCCTCCCCGCCGTCAGGGCCGGTGTCGCTTTCCCCGCCCCCCGTGCTTCCCGCGGTCACCGTGAACCTCGGAGCCGTGGTCGTCCCCGTGGTGCCCGTGGTCGCCGTGACCGCAGTGGTTCCCGTGTCCCCCGTGCTCCCGGCGGCTCCGGCGGCCCCCGCGCCCTCGGCGTCCCCGGTGGTCCCCACGGCCCCCGGCACTCCCGTGGCCCCCGCAGCAGCACCCCTCCTGCGCGTCGTCCCCGGAGCCGCCGGTTCCGGCCACCACGCTCTCGGGCGCCTCCCCGACCATGAGCCCGAAGACCACGTGGTCGAACAGGAACGCCCACCGCTCCCGGGGCCGGTGCCCGCGCGCGTGGGCGAGGCCGAGCGCGGGGGCGACGGCCAGCTCGTACGCGCTCCAGACCGCCACCCCGAAGACCGGGCCGGCCAGCCGCCACCGCCTCACCCGGCGCGGCAGCAGCGCGAAGACGGTACCCGCCGCCGCCCCGTACCCCCAGTGCGCCAGCTCGATCGCGGCCTTCCTCCGCTCCGGGGGAACGCTCTCCAGCAGGGCGGGCACGCCCTCCGCCAGGACGGCCTCGGGCGGTGTGCGCCGCACGAACCCCGCTCCGACCTCCACCTGCCGCATACCGCTCATGGCCATCGCACCCGCGACACCCCGCACGGCCCCCCTCAACCACGGGTGCTTCGGAGGCGAATCCGACTTCCTGCCCATCACCTGGCTCCCTTCGCGCGCACACCCTTGCGTGTACCTCCCTGACCGCCCCGCGGCGTCTCCACACGCCTCGACGGGGAGTGGGTTGAAGGCGGGGGCCCTGGGTAGTTGTGGCGACCACATGACCGGTGCCGAGGAGGTCGTTCGGGGGTAGGCATGGAGGCCCTCAGGGGCACGGACGGGGTCGGACGCGCGTCGATGGCCTGGTGGCACGTACCCGGACAGGGGCCGCCGGTGGTCTGCGTGCACGGCGCGGGGATCTCCTCACGCCAGACGCTGCCCGTGGTCAGGGCCCTGGAGGGAAGGACGCCCGCCTGGGCCGTCGACCTGCCGGGGTTCGGCGCGAGCACCGCACCCGACCACGCGCCCACGGTCACCGGACTCGCGGACTCCCTCCTCGCGTGGCTCCGCGTCCGCGGGATCGAGCGGCCCTGCCTGCTCGGGCTCTCCCTCGGAACGCAGGTGGTCGCCGAGGCCGCGGTGCGCGCGCCCGACGAGGTGGGGTCGCTCGTGCTGGCCGGGCCCACGACGGACCCCGGGGCGCGCTCGCTGCCCGAACTGGCCGCGCGCCTGCTGCGCGACGCCACGCGCGAGGACCTCTCGGTGATCCGCTCCGTCGTCGCCGACTACTGGGACGCTGGGGTGCGCAGGGACGTCCGCAGTCTTCTGGCCAGCCGCGAGCACCGGATCGAGACGGTCCTGCCGAGGGTGGGGCAGCCGACCCTGGTCCTGCGCGGGGGCAGGGACCCCCTCTGCCCCGCTCCCTGGGCGCGGGAGGCCGCCCGGCTGCTGCCCCGGGGGCGGCTCGTGACCCTGCCCGGACAGCCCCACGCGCTCACCGCCGCCGCCCCCGGCCGGGTCGCCGACCTGGTCGGGGAGTTCGTTCGGGAGACGGCACGGGACCGGAGGGCGGGGGCCGAGTGGTCGCCGAACGTGTGAGGAGGACCGCGGCCAACGCCCGCGAGGTGCTGCGCCGGATCGTCGAGCGGCGCGGCTACGAGCGCGAGACCGCGGTCATCGTCGCCAAGTGCGTCATCGCCTCCACCGGAGCCTGGCTCGTGGGCACCCTCCTGGGGGGCTCGTCCCAGATCGGTTTCGCCCCCTTCTCCGCCCTGCTGGTGGTGCGGCCCAGCGTGTACGGGTCGGTGCTCCAGTCCCTGCGCTACGTCCCCGCGGTCTTCCTGGGCGCCCTGATCGCGGGCCTGACCGGGCTCACCGTCGGGCTCAACGTGTGGTTCTTCGCCCTGGCCGTGTTCGTCGCGATGATCGCGGGGCAGTTCACGGTCTTCGGCGACCAGGGCAAGCAGATACCCGTGGTGGCGTCGTTCGCGCTCGCGGGAGGTACCGCGGGCAGCCTCACGGACATGGGAACCCTGCTGCTCATGGTGCTGGTGGGGGCCGGGGCCGCGGTCGTGACGAACACGGTCTTCGCGCCCGCCATCCGCTTCCGCGACGCCGAGAGCGCCGTGTTCGACTTCGCGGACGGCCTGCGCGACCTCAGCCGGGAGATGGCCGAGGCGCTCCGCGGGGGCGATGAGGGGCTCGGGGACGTCGGCTACTGGGCGCGGGTCGCCCAGGGGTTCGACAACACCGAGCGCAACGCCCGGGAGTCGGTCTCCCAACAGGAGTACCGGGCGCGCCTGAACCCGCGGCGGCTCCTGACCGGTCCCTCGCCGAAGAGGGCGCCGAAGGCCTACTACGGCTGGATCCTCGCCCTGGGCCGGTCCGCGCGCCACCTCCAGTCCCTCGTCCGCACCCTGAGGACCGCGAAGGAGGGGCGGTCGCGCTTCCCCGAGCCGAGCGACGCCTTCCTCCGCGAGTTCGCCCCGCTCCTGGACGCGGCGGCGGACGCCTTCGACGCCCTCCACGAGGCCGGGGAACCCGAGCGCGACACCGTCTCCGCCGACCTCGACTCCTGTCTGGAGGAGGGGCTCCGGCGCATCGACCGGGCGCGGGAGCACATGAGCGAGGACTGGGACTCCGAACGCTGGCCCGTGCACAGCGCGCTCCTCACCGACCTGGAACGACTGTTCGAGGAGTTGCGGGAGGGGCACGAGAACAGCGAGGAGGGGACGCCGGGCGCTACGGCGGGGTGACGACGGCGGTGCCGGGGGGAAGGGAAGCGGCATGGAACCTTCAGCGCGCGCGAGCGCGGCGCTCCGTGCCGCCGCCGTCCTCGGCTCCCTCGTCCTCCTCGCCGGGTGCGGCGCCCAGGGGACCACCGGCGCGGAGGGGGACGGGGCGGGTGGACAGGACGGCTCCGCCGGTGCCGACCCCGGCCGGCCCGGGGAGGTCGCCGCGGGCCTGGAGGCGCCGTGGGGGCTGGCCTTCCTCCCCGACGGCTCGGCCCTGGTCGCCCAGCGCGACTCGGCGGAGGTCGTGCGCGTGTCCCCCGACGGCTCGGTCACCGGCGTCGGCACCGTCGAGGGGGCCGCGCCGAACGGTGAGGGCGGTCTGCTGGGGCTGGCCGTGGACCCGGACTTCCCCGGGGAACCGTACGTGTACGCCTACCACACCGCGGCCTCCGACAACCGGATCAGCCGTCTGGAGTACGCCCCCGACGGCGGGGGCTTCGGGGACACCGAGGTCGTCCTCGACGGCATCCCCTCCGCCTCCTACCACAACGGCGGCCGGATCGAGTTCGGCCCCGACGGCCTGCTGTACGTCGGCACCGGGGACGCGGGCCAGCAGGGGCTGTCCCAGGACACCGGCTCGCTGGGCGGCAAGATCCTGCGGATCACCGCCGACGGGGACCCGGCGCCGGACAACCCCTTCGGCAACCCGGTCTACAGCTACGGCCACCGCAACGTCCAGGGGCTGGCGTGGGACGACGAGGGGAACCTGTACGCCACCGAGTTCGGGCAGAACGAGTTCGACGAGGTCAACCTGATCGAACCGGGCGGCAACTACGGCTGGCCCGAGGTGGAGGGCGCAGGGGGAGGCGACGAGTACGTCGACCCCCTGCTGACGTGGAGGCCCGCGGAGGCCTCGCCCAGCGGCGCGGCGGTCGCGGGCGGTTCCCTGTGGGTGGCGGCGCTGCGCGGCGAACGCCTGTGGGAGGTGCCGCTCGCCGGTGACGGCGGCGTGGGCGAACCCGTGGACCACCACCAGGGGGAGTACGGCCGCCTGCGCACGGTGGTGACCGCACCCGGCGGCGACGCGCTGTGGCTGGCCACCAGCAACCTCGACGGGGTCGGGGAACCGGCCGAGGGAGGCGACAGGATCCTGCGGGTGCCGCTGGAGTAGGCGCTGCGGCCGCCCCGCCCACCCGGTGTGCGTGCCCGCGCTCCCGGGCGGGATCCGGTGTTCCACGAGGGACCCGGCGTCCGTGCCGTCCCGGGCCGGTCCGCGCTGTTCCACGCTGTCTCCCCCGGGACCCGGTGCTTCGCGTTCGTGTCGGCGCACCGGGAACGCCGCGCGTCAACCCGTCGTCCCGCACGGGCGTCCCGGAGGGATTCCACGTCGCTGAACAGCACAAAAGGGAGTATTAACGGTAAACATCCGTTTTCGCGCCCTCCTCGCGGGCACGGGCCGGACATGTCCTCCTCAGACTTACCAGGTAAGGCGCGGCGCTCCGAGAAGGACGCCCGGGCGGCGGGCCGACGCGCGGGACGCCAGGCGGCCCACAGCACCTGGCTGCGCAGGCTCGCGGGCGTGGGCTTCGCCGCCACGGGCCTGCTCTACCTCATCATCGGCTACCTCGCCCTGCGCATCGCCTTCGGCGACAGCGGCGGCCAGGAGGCGGACAACAGCGGCGCCCTCCAGCTCGTCGCCCAGAACACCGGCGGCATGCTGCTGCTCTGGGTCGCGGCGGCGGGGCTGGTGGGACTCACCGTGTGGCAGGCGGTCTACGCCGCCGTGGGGTTGGAGAGGGCCACCAAGCGCATCGCCTCCGGGTCCCGCGCGGTGGTCTACGCCGTGCTGGCCTCCAGCATCGCGGGCTTCCTGCTGGGGCAGGGGTCGACCCGGTCCCAGGACAGCCGGTCGGAGGCGCTGACGGCACAGGTCATGGCGCTGCCCTTCGGCCGGTTCGCCGTCGGCGCGGTGGGCTGCGGCGTGATCGCCGTGGGCCTGTACCAGATCTGGAAGGCGGTGACCCGCCGCTTCACGCAGGAGCTGGCGCTCGGCGCTCTCGCACCGCGGCGGCGCAGGGCCGTCGTCACCGTCGGCGTGCTCGGCATCGGCACCCAGGGCCTGGTCCTGGCCGCCGTCGGCGTCTTCTTCCTCCAGGCCGCGATCGCCTTCGACAAGGACCAGGCGGTCGGGCTGGACGGCGCGCTGCGGGCCTTCTCCCAGACCCCGGCCGGCCCCTGGGCGCTGGTGGCCGTCGCCCTGGGCGTGGCCCTCTACGGCGCCTACTGCTTCTGCCAGGCGCGCTGGCAGCGCTGACCGGAGGACACCGCCCTCCCCCCAGCGCGCCGGACCGCCTCCCCTCCCCGGACATACGGACGGGGCCCCACGCTCTCCTGAGGGGCCCCGTCCTCCAAGGGGGTCCTACGGCGTGGGCGGGCGCGCCGTCGTCGCCCCGCCCACGGGTCAGCTACAGACCGAACCGTTGAGGGCGAACCTCGCGGGCACGGCGTTCGCCCCGGACGCCAGGGTGCCGATGAAGCCGAACGTCACCTCGTCGCCGGGCTCGATGGTCCCGTTCCAGTCCGCGTTCACGGCGGTCACCGCGTGCCCGGCCTGCTCCAGCGCGCTGCTCCAGTGGCGCTCCACGGTCTGGCCGCCGGGGAAGGACCACACCAGCTTCCAGCCGTTCACGGGCTCGTCACCCGTGTTGCGGACGGTCACCTGGGTGTTGAAGCGGTCGTGCCACTCGCCGTGGACCACGTAGTCCACCTCGCAGGAGGAGCCGGCGGGCAGGGAGGCGTCGCCCTGGTCGGCGACGAATCCGGACACCCAGGCCAGCGTGGAGTTCCAGTTGATGGTCAGCTCGTTGGTCGCCCACGAGTCGATGTGGTCGATGTAGCAGAACTGGGGGGCGCACCCGTCCAGGTTGGACTGGGCGACCGGGTCCCAGGTGCCGGTGTCGGAGTTGGGCCCGCCGGACAGGGTGCCCTCGGGCGGGTTGGGCAGGCGCGGGTCGAGCTGGTGGGCGTACCAGCGGCTGTGCTGGTTGACCGCGTCGTTCTCGCCGTACCCGGTCACGTACGACTGGTTGAGGGCGTTGCGTCCCAGGATGTAGTCCATGCCCTCCAGGACCGCGTCGCGGAAGCGCGTGTCGCCGCCGATGTCGTAGGCGCTGGCCATCACCACCATGTTGTTGAGCACGAGGTTGTTGGAGCCCCAGGCGAAGACCCCGCCCTCGGGGTCGTAGGCCAGTCCGTAGGGGTGCTCCGAGACGTCGGCCAGGTACTGCTCGGCCCCCTCCACGACGGAGGCGCGGACCTCGTCGCGCCCGTCGAGCCCGCTCGGCACGGTGGCGAGCTGGAGGCGGCCCAGGGGGGCCGTCCAGCGCCAGTCGAACCCGGCGGAGGTGAACACGTCGGCGGTGTGCAGCTCGGACGAGACCACCGCCTCCTCGTAGTCCCCGTGCCCGGTAGCCAGGTACAGCTCCGCGGCGGCCCAGTAGAACTCGTCGGCCACGTTGTCGTCGTCGTAGGCGCCGCCGCCCTCGCCGCCGACGGTCGCGTAGCGCTCGGGTTCGGCCACCGCGGCGTCCCAGGCGGTCTCGGCCGCCTCCAGGCAGGTCGCGGCGAAGTCGGCGTCGTAGGGGGCGAACACGCGGGAGCACTGGGCGGCGGTCGCGGCCAGGTTCAGCGTGGCCGCCGTCGACGGCGGGTGCAGGTAGCGGGGCTGGGGGTCCTCGGAGGGCAGCAGGGGCAGGCCGGTCCAGCGCTCGTCGTGGACCTTGTGGTGGGCCATCCCCGCGAGCTCCTCGCCCTCGGGGACCCGCATGGACAGCAGGAACTCCATCTCCCAGCGGGCCTCGTCCAGGACGTCCGGCACGCCGTTGTCCCGCTCGGGGACGGACAGGGTGGAGTCGGCGACCCGGGCGGGGTCGCCGGTGGGCGCGGTGTGCGCGCGCTCGTAGACGCTCATCAGCTGGTGGACGGAGATGCCGCCGTTCACCACGTACTTGCCGTGGTCGCCCGCGTCGTACCAGCCGCCGGACACGTCGAGCGAGTAGTCGCACGGGGCTGAGGGGTGGCAGGTGACGTCGGTGTCGCCCTGGTTGGGCTCCACGCCCGCGTGCCCGGCCTCGCGCCCGTACCCGGGGGCGAGTTCGTCGAGGATCTCGATACCGCTGCGCTGGGTGTAGTAGAAGTCCAGTGCGTCCGTGGCCAGGGCGGCGTAGGGGTCGGCGGTGATGCCGAAGGGGTGGCTGGTCTCGCCGTCGGCGGTCAGGGTGTAGCCCTCGCCCGTCCCGGTGAAGCCGCTGAAGTCGACGGTGTGCACGTTCTGCCCGGAGGACTCGTCCAGGCCGTACGGCACGGTGTCGCCCTCGGCCACGACCGCGCCCCCGGCGTCGGCCAGCCGCCAGGGCAGGGCCTCCTCGGCGTCGGTGACCACGGTGGCGTTCTTGGGGCCCTGCGGGAGGTAGCCGACCTGGTTGACGCGGACGCGCGGGCCGGTGTCGGGTTCGTAGACCGGTGGTTCGGCGCCGCCGAGCAGCGACACGTCGTCCAGGCAGAACGTCCAGTCCTCCTCGGCCCCGCCGATCTGGAAGGCGAGCTGGGCGTCGGCCATCTCGGCCGACGCGGTGAAGACGTACTCGTAGCCGGTCGCCGTCGGCGTGAGCACGGGGCGCTCGTCCAGTTCGGTGCGCCAGGGGTCGACGGGCTCCTGGACCAGCGCGCGGACGGGCAGGCCGTCGGCGCCGGAGGCGGTGAACGTGAGGGAGTAGGACTCCCCCGCCACGAGGGGGATGTCGTTCTGGCCGACGATCTGGTCCCACGGGTCGCTGGTGCCGCCGGGGACCGCGACGCACAGGGCTCCGTCCTCGCTGACGGCGAGGTCGATCCCCTCGGTCGCCCACCAACCGGTGGTGCCGTCGGAGAAGTCGCCGTTGGTGATCTGCTCGACCGGTTCGTCGTCGGCCTGGGCGGGGGAGGCGACGAGGAGACTCGTGCCGAGTGCGGCTGCGGCGCCGAGCGCCGCCGCGCGGTTTCTTCGTGCCGGACTCAACGGGGGGTCCTTCCGCTGGGGGGTAAGCGGCCGGAAGCACTGGGAGCGCTCCCAATAGTATGACCATTGTTGTGTCGTGTATCACAGCTGTCAATGGGGGCAAACGCACGAACCAGCGGACGGCGCAGGAGGTGCAAGCAGCCCGGAGTGAAACCGGTGAACAGCGGCGCGGGGTGAACGCGGGCGGGCCCGGCCCCCGGGGGAGCCGGGCCCGCCACCGGGGTCAGTCCTTGAGCAGACCCGGCGCGATGACCTCCTCGACCAGGGCGCGGCGCACCTCGTCGGCGTCGCCCGTGTGCCCCAGGTGGCCCGTGGCGGCGCGCAGCTGCGCGCGGACCGCGTCCACCACGGCGTCGCTGCGCAGCACCTCGGCGACGGGGGCCGCCTCGACGGCCTCCTTCCACCCGCGCAGGGTGTCCAGCCGACCGCGGTCGACGGCCTCGCGGGTGATGTGGAACAGGGCGTCGATGTTGCGCTGGTAGGCGTCGGCGTCGGTGAGGTCGACGTCGATGACCTCCACCGGCCGGTTGCCGCCGCCCTCGTCGGGGCGCAGGTGGTAGACCTTCCAGAGGCGGCCGTTGGTGAGGATCACCCACTCGGCGCCCTCCTCGACGGCCAGGCGCCGGGACACCTGGATGTTGCGCTGGTCGAGCTCCTGGCCGACCCGGCGCACCTCCACCGGCGCGAACAGCTTGCCGTCCAGCACGATCGCGTAGTCGATCGAGTCCCCGCTGGTCCGGTACTGGGTGGTCATGTCCTGGTACTTGCTGAAGTTCAGGCCGACGCTGAAGAAGTCGGCGACGAGCATGCGGGTGTCGCCGTCGTTGGCGTCGCGCTCCAGCAGGTCGGACAGCGGCCCGGAGAGGCGGTCGACCGCCGCCGCGACCCGACCCCGGACCGAGGTCTCCCAGCTCAGGGTGGTGCTGGTGAACTCACCCGTCCTGGTCATGACCTGGGTGTCTTCAGCGTCCATGAACGTCCGTTCCCGTGTGTGTCGAGGAAGCCCCGCCGCGCGGCCTTCGCCGGGACCGGAGGAGCGGGTTGCAGGGGGGAGGAATCCGGCCACGATGCTACAACTCGCGCCGCTGACCGGGCACCTCCGGGACTCCGGGAGGAGGGCGGGCGCTCCCTCCGTTCCGCGGGGGTGGAACGGATGGGACGGAAGGAACGACGGACATGTCGCGGTACTAGACTGGCGCGGCTCTCGAACCCCCCTGTAGAACAGGAAAACGTTGGCTTCCCGCTGCCCCTACGCCGAACTCCACGCCCCCGAGTTCCACGCCGACCCGCACGACGTCTACGCGCGGATGACCAAGGAACACGGCTCCGTCTTCCCCGCCGAGATCTCCCCAGGGATCAGCGCCTGGGTGGTCGCCGACTACGCCCTCATCACGGCCTGGTGCAGGGACAGCCGCACCTTCCGGCGCGACTCCCGGCTCTGGCTCGACTGGTCCGAGGGGCGCGTCCCCGACGACGCCCCCGTGGCCGCGATGATGGCCTACCGCCCCAACCTGCTCTTCGCCGACGACGACGCCCACGCCCGCCTCAAGCGGTCGGTGGTCGACTCCCTGGGCCGAGTGCCCGAGAGCCGTGTCGGCGAGAGCACCCGCCGCCACGCCGACAGCCTCATCGACGCCTTCGTCGAACGCGGCAGCGCGGAGCTGGTGTCCGAGTACGCCCGCCTGCTGCCGCTGCTGGTGCTCTGCGACCTGTTCGGCTTCTCGCGCGAGGTCGGCGAGCGCGTCCTGACCTCGCTCGTGGACCTGTGGGACGGCAACGACGTCGTGCGCGCCAACGCCGAGTACGAGCGCGCCCTGTCCGACGCCATCTCGCACAAGCACGCGTCGCCGGGGGAGGACATCACCACCTGGCTGCTCCAGCACCGGGCGGGGCTCACCGACGAGGAGATGCTGCACCAGCTCGTCGTGACCATCGGCGCCGGCGCCGAGCCGACCGCCAACCTCATCGCGGCCGCCACGCACACGATCCTCACCGACCCCGAGGTGAGCCGGGCCCTCAACGGCGCCCTCGTCGGGATCGACGAGGTGGTCGAGCAGGTCCTGTGGCGCGAGCCGCCCATCACCAACTACCCGGTCCTCTACCCGGTGCGCGACGTGGAGATCAGCGGCGGACGGGTCATCCGCAAGGGCGAGCCCATCCTCCTCGGCTACGCCGCGGCCCACAGCGCGATGGCCGAGAACGGACCCGACATCGAGCACGTCACCCGCGCCCACCTGGCCTTCGGGGTCGGTCCGCACCGCTGCCCGGCCCACGGGTTCGCCCAGGCCATGGCCCAGGTCGGCGTGGAGGTCCTCACCAGGCGCCTGCGCGGCCTGCGCGTGACCGACCCGGCCCCGCGCTGGCGCGTCTCCCCGTTCGCGCGGGCCCTGGCCGAACTCCCCGTGGAATTTCCGCCCGACTCCCCGAAGGGAACACCGCCATGGCAGCAGACATCCCCGTCCTCCACCCCTACGACCTCCACCGACAGACAGCCGGACTTCGCGACCGCGGCCCCGTCGTCGAGGTTGAGATCACTGGTGGCGTGGTTGTTCGGGCGCTGACCGGCCACGACGTCATCATGGAGGCCCTCGCCCACCCCGGCGTGCGCAAGGAGGCGCGGCACTGGCGGGCGTGGGCGCAGGGCGAGATCCCCATGGACTGGCCGCTGATCTCCTGGGTGGCCCCGGACAACATGCTCACCGCGGACGGCGACCGCCACCGGCGCCTGCGGACCCTGGTCTCACAGGCGTTCACCCCGCGCCGGGTGGAGGAGCTGCGCCCGAGGATCACCGAGATCACCGCCGAACTGCTCGACGGCCTCGCCGCCGCCGGGCCGGGACCGGTGGACCTCAAGGCGGCGCTGTCGCTGCCGCTGCCCATGACGGTCATCTCCGAGCTGTTCGGGGTCGGGGCGGAGCACCGCGGCACCCTCCACACCCTGATGCACCGGGTCTTCGACGCGACCACCACCCCGGAGGTGGCGGCACGGACCAACGCCGACATGCAGGCCTTCCTGGCGGAGCTGGCCGAGCGCAAGTCCCGTGAGCCGGGCGACGACCTCACCAGCGCGCTGCTCCAGGCGCGGGCGGAGGGCGACGAGCGGCTCTCCCACACCGAACTGGTGTGGACGCTGATCCTCATGATCGGCGCGGGCTACGAGACCACGATGAACCTCATCACCAACGCCGTGCACGCGCTGCTCACCCACCGGGACCAGCTGGAGCTGGTGCGGTCCGGCGGCGCCTCCTGGGCCGACGCGGTCGAGGAGACCCTGCGCTGGGACGCCAGCATCCAGTACCTGCCGCTGCGCTACACGGCCGAGGACGTCACCCTGGCGGGCACGCGCGTGCCCGCGGGGGAGGCGCTGCTCATGGGCTTCGGCGCGGCGGGGCGCGACCCGGGGCGCCACGGCGAGGACGCGCACGCCTTCGACCTGCGGAGGGAGCAGCGGGGGCACCTGGCCTTCTCGCACGGTCCGCACTTCTGCCTGGGCGCGGGGCTGGCCCGGCTGGAGGGCGTGACCGCGCTGGAGGCGCTCTTCACGCGCTTCCCGGACCTGCGCCTGGCCGAGGGGGCGGAGGTGGAGCAGGCCCCGTCCATCGTGGCGAGCGGTCGGGCCGCGCTCCCCGTCGTCTGGGGCTGAGTCCGTCCGGCCCGGGGAGCGGTCGCGGCCCCGGGCCGGGTACGGCTCCCGGCTTGGGTGTGCTCCCCGGTTCGTGGGCGGTCCCAGGACCCGTGCGGCCTCCGGGACGGACGTGGTCCCCGGGGTCGGTTGGGGTTCCGGATCGGGGCCGGAAGCGGGTTCCGGCCCCGATCCGGGCCCGGGTCAGGGGCTGGACCCGGCGCCGGTTCCAGGGGCGGTGCCGGTCTCGGGCAGCAGGTTCCGCAGGCGGAACTCGCGCGGGCTCAGCCCCCGCAGCCGTTTGAAGGCCGTGCTGAACGAGGAGGGGTCGGCGTAGCCCACGGCCCCGGCCACCTTCGCCACGCTCAGGTCGGGGTCCGACAGCAGCTCCTCGGCGGTGTACATCCGCCACTCGGTCAGGTAGCCCAGGGGCGACTGGCCCACGACCTCGGTGAAGCGCTTGGCGAACAGCGCGCGCGACACCCCCGCCCGGGCGGCCAGCGCGCCCACCGTCCATGGCTCGTGCGGACGCCGGTGGACGGCCTCCAGAGCGGGACCGGTCACCGGGTCCACGGCCCCCCGGTACCAGGCCGGGGCGTCGGCGCCCTCCTGCTCGAACCAGCAGGCCAGGCTGCACACCAGCCCCATGTCCACGACGCGGTCGACCAGGGCCTGGCCGCCCGGGAGGTGGCGCCGGGACAGGGCGTCCCTCGCCGCTTCGAGCCAGAAGACGCTCTCGGCGTCCTCGGTGAGGACCAGCGTGCGCGGCAGGGTGCGCAGCAGCCGCTCGTGGCGGCTCCGGGTGGCCCGGTAGGCGGCGACGAGGAGGGTGGTGGCGCCCTCGGGAGCCCCGTCGGGGAGGCCGCCGTCCGGGAGCCCGGTGGGGAGTCCGCCGCCGGGGCCGCCGTCCCGGAGGCCGTCGAGCCGGGGGAGACCGACCGGGTGAGCGCTGACCGGCCCGCCCCCGGAGTCCGGGTCGAGGCAGTCGATCTCGTGGTCCCGGTGGGGGCGGCGCGGCGAGGCGGGGCTGTCCGCGAGGTGGAAGGGGTCGGGGCCGCGCACGAGCGCGGTGTCGCCCGCGCTGATCGCGAGGGCCGTCCCGTCGGACATGACCACCGAACCGCCGCCGCTGATCACCGTCAGCATGGTCAGCGGCGCGCCGCCGGTGAAGCGGATCGTCCAGGGCGGTTCCAGCGAGGCCTGGCTGACGGAGGCTCCGGCGGAGCGGATGCCGCTGAGCATGTCGCTCAAAGGGTCCATGGGAACGAGTGTAGACGCACGCCAAAGAAACGCAGCTTTTCAGCTATGGAACGTCCACGCCCGCTGGTCTGTACTGGATCCATGAACCAAGAGCCCTTCGCAGCTTCCGAGACCTCCGAGCCCCTCACGCCGACCGGACGCACCGCCCTGGTCGTGTTCGCCCACCACCGTCCGGACTCCCTGACCGCCGCCGTGGCCGCACGGGCCGCGGCGCGCCTGGAGGCGGCCGGGTATCGCGTCGACCTGCTCGACCTGCACGCCGAGGGGTTCGACCCCCGCAACAGCGAGGCCGACGAGCCCGACTACGGCAACCGGGACAAGGTCTACTCCGACGAGGTGCACGCCCACATCCGCCGCGTCCACGCCGCCGAACTCATCGTCCCCGTCTTCCCCGTGTGGTGGTACGGGCTGCCGGCCCTGCTCAAGGGCTGGATCGACCGCGTGTGGAACTACGGCCTCGCGTACGGCCGCAGCAGGTCCCCCATGGCGGGCAAGCGGATGCTGTGGCTGGGCCTGGCGGGGCTCGCCGAGGGGGAGCAGAACGCGGACCTGGTGCTCGACCTGCTCGACGGACCCCTGCGCCGGGGGATCTCGGAGTACTGCGGGATCTTCGACGTCCACACGGCCGCGCTGTTCGACAGCGAGGCCCAGGACCTGTCCGGTGCGGCCCGGGGGCGCCACTACCAGAAGCTGTTCGCCGAGGCCGAGGCGGCGGTCGACAAGCTCGTCGCCGGATGAGCCGACCACCGCTGACCGCTTCCGGTGGAGCCCGCGCGGGCTCCGGCCGGGGGACGGGGACCCGCGTACGGGCCCCGTCGGGGGGCGAGCGGCGGACGCGCGACGGGAGGGGCCGCCCCCGCGCTCGGCGGTGGGCGGCCCCTCCCGGGACGGCTCGCGGCGTCCGCACGCCGTCAGGTGTTGGTGTTGACCAGGTGTTCCACGAAGGAGCGGTAGTCGCGCAGGGCCACCCGGAGCGACTCCGTGTCCGTGCCCTCTCCCTCGTTCCACGCGGAGCGCAGCGCGGAGCGGCGCTCCTCGATCTCCGCGACCACGGCGTCGGCGACCTCCGCCGCCAGCGCGTCGGCCTCGCGCACGGCGCCGTGGGGGTCGTCGACGAACTTGCCCTGCGTCGCGTTCCAGCGCTCCCGGACGCGTTCCAGCTTCGCGCCCCGCGTCCGGGGCCCGTCCGCCGGGCCCGGGCGGTCCGCTCCGGCGCCGGGCTGCTCCGGCACCCGGCCCGGCGCGGTTCCGCGTCCGCCCGGCCTGGCGTGTCCGGCGGGGCCGGTGTGGTCACCGCCGACGGGATCCGTGCGGTCGGGACCGGGAGCACCGGTGGGTCCGGGGCCGGTCCCGCGTCCGGGGTCGTTCACCTCGGCGTCGACGGTCACCGGCTCCGCGGTACGGGGGCCGGTCCCGGTTCCGGGCGTCCGCGCCCGGTACTGGTCCGATTCGGTCTCCCGGCTCGTGCCGGGGCCGGGTACGCGTTCCACCATGTCCGCCTCCTCGTGTCGTCGGTTCCTCGCGGAGAAGCTGCCGGGGCCGGTCACAGACCCGCCTCCGGTCCCCTCTCCCGGCGCGGCCGCTCCACAGCGGTGCGCTCCGTGCCCGCGGCCGGAGCGGTGTGGTCGACAGCGGTCCGCCCCGCGCCCGGGCTCCGGTTCGTCGTGCCGTCGGCCGTCGGCAGGCCGCCCAGCAGGGACTCCACCAGATCGCGGTAGGACACCAGTTCCTCGCGCAGGTGCTCGGTGCCGCTCCGACCCGCCTCGGCGGAGCTTCCGGTGGCGTGCGCGCGGCGGAACCCGGTGACCGCGGCGGAGTGGTCCACCGACAGGTCGTCGAGGCGCTGGTCGAAGGCCGCTTCACTGTCGGCCGCGGACGCGGGGCCGGGGTAGCCGCGGTCCGCCATGATGGCCTCCACCAGTCCGCGGGCGTCGCGGACGGCGCGGACGGGGTCGTCGACGAACTCCTGCTGCACCGCGGCCCACGTCTCGGTGTGAGCCACGCGCTGCTGGTCGCTCAGCTCGCGGAGCCTCATGTTGTCGCGGCGGCGGAGCCTCTCGGACAGGTCGTTCTCGGCGGCCGTCCTGTTGCCGTGGACCTCCACGGCGCGGTCGTACTCGGCGCCGAAACGCTTCTTCAGCCGGGCGGTGCGCCGGGCCGGAAGGATCGAGGACCGCGCGGCGATCGCGATTCCTCCGGCGATGACGACCACCACCACTAAGGCGATGATGACAATTGTTCCGGTCTCCATCGGAGCACCTCCTGCCATATCGCACTGCCCCCCAAGGCCCGCCCAAAACTCGGCCACGGTCGGGTCAGGGGCCCGTAACGGGCGTACGCGCAGGTGAGGGGCGTTGCGGCGATATTACGAGACTATCACGGAAGGCGGGGATTACGGCCTCCCCGCGGAGTGTGCGCCGGTGGGCCCCGCGCGCCGGAGCGGAGGGGGCGTCCGCTCCGGAAAGCGTTCTTCGTTTCCGGGGGATTCCCCGTTTCCGCCCTTCGTGGTGAAGGGTTCGCGGCGAAGGGGAATTCCCCCGGAGGACCCGTGTGAACAGCGAATGCGCCCCGGGTCGCCGGACGCGTGGTCCCGGCCCCGCGCGAGACCGGTCAGGGCGTGGCACGCGGGAGGGTGATCCTGACGACGGTGCCGGAGGGGCCGCTGTCGATGCCCACCTCACCGCCCTGGGCCTCGACCAGGGAGCGCACGACCGACAGGCCGAGCCCCGAGGTGCGCCCCGATCCGGTGGTGCGCGTGGTGACGAACGGTTCGAACACGTGGGGGAGCACCTCGGCGCTGATCCCCGGGCCGTCGTCGGTCACGGTGAGGGTGATCGTGTCCTCGCCTCCGCGGGCGGTCACGGTGGCGCGGGTGCCGGGCGGGTTGTGGTCGACGGCGTTGGCGGTGAGGTTGGCCAGGCACTGCTCCAGGCGTGACTGGTCGCCGAGCAGGACGTCCGGCGGCGGCTCCTCCAGGGTGACGGCGTCGGCGTGCGGCAGGGCGTCGAGCCGGGCCCGCACGTCGTGGAACAGGTCGGGCAGGAACACGGCCTCGACGCGGACGTCGATCTCGTCGCCGCCGCGGGCCACCGCCATGAGGTCCTCCAGCACACGGCGCAGGCGGCCGAGTTCGGCGCGCACGACCGCCGCCTCCGCGGTGCCCAGCAGTTCCAGGTGCCCCTCGGCGACGGAGAGAGGGGTGCGCACCTCGTGGGAGATCGCGGCCAGGTACCGGCGCCGGTTGCTGTCGGCCTGCTCGATGCGGGTCAGCATCTGGTTGATCTCGGTGGCCAGTTCGGCGATCTCGTCGCGGGTGGCGGGCACCGGGACGCGGGTGGCGAGGTCGGCCGGCGAGATGGCCTTGGCGGCGTCGGAGACCTCCCGCACGGGACCCAGGGTGCGCCGCACGACCAGCCACAGCACGACTCCTCCGCCGACCACGCCGATCACCCCGGCGAGACCGGCCCCCAGCAGGACGGTGGCCGCCGCGTCCCGGGTGGAGTCGAGCGGGGCGGCGACGGTGACCACGGCCAGGGTGTCACCGGCGTCGTCCACGACCCGGGTGTCGAGCACCCGGAGCGGGCCCGCGTCGGTGTCGAGCGTGCGCAGGGTCCCGGGTTCGGGCCCGGGGGCGTCGCCGCCGCGCATGAGGCCCGCGACGCGCGAGGGGCCCCCGGTGCTCTGCAACCGCACGTCGTTGACGGTCACCAGCGTCACGTGGCGGGCTCCGCTGGGGCGTACGGCGAGCGCCTGGCGAGCGGCGCGCTCGGCCTCCGGGCCCGAGACCACGCCGTCGAGTCCGGCGGCGGCGGGCAGCCGCCCGTCGAGGGCGTCGCCGACCAGCGCCGACTCCTCGCGCAGCAGGTGGTCGATGTCGGCCAGGCCCGACACGCGCACCAGTTCGTAGGTGAGCAGGGCGACACCGCCGATGACCAGGGCCATGACCAGCAGCGACCGCAGGACCACCCGGCCGGTGAGGCTCACCGTGCGCCGTCCCCGAGCCGGTACCCGGCGCCGCGGACCGTCTGGATGCGCTCGCTGCCGAGCTTGCGGCGCAGCTGGCTGACGTAGACCTCCACCACGTTGGAGGCGCCGTCGAAGTCGTAGCCCCAGACCCGGTCCAGCAGCTGGGGCCGGGAGAAGACCTGCGTCGGATGGCGGATGAGCACCTCCAGCAGCGCGAACTCACGTGCCGACAGGTTGACGGTGCGACCCTCCACCGAGGCGGTGCGCGCCCCGAGGTCGAGCACCACACCGCCCGCGGCCAGCACGTCGCCGCGTTCCTGGCCGCCGCCGCGCAGCCGGGCCCGCACGCGGGCCAGCAGCTCGCTCACGCTGAACGGCTTGACCATGTAGTCGTCGGCCCCGGCGTCGAGGTTGGCGACCCGGTCGCTCACGGCGTCCTTGGCGGTGAGCACGATCACCGGCACCGAGGGGCGGCGCGCGCGCAGCCGCCGCAGCACCTCCTCACCCGGGATCCCCGGCAGCCCCAGGTCCAAGACGACGAGATCGACGTCCGACGACAGGGCCATCGTCAGCCCGTCGATCCCGTCGGCTGCGGTGAGCACCTGGTAACCGGCCGTCTCCAGCCCGCGCCGCACGAAGGAGACGATCCCCTCCTCGTCCTCCACCACCAGAATCGCCAAGGCCGTGCCCCTCCCCGTTTCCCCGTGTCGCCTCCCACCCTGGCGGAGGCCGCTGAACCGTCCCTGAGCGCAACATGAAGAAGACCCTCATGTGGACCTCATGCCGCCATCATCGCGCCGCCGCATGCTGGGTGGTACACAGACCTTCGAGCATGTGAGCAAGGGATCCGCGATGCAGACCAAGACCATCATCATCCTCTCCTCCGCCGCGGCCGCCGGGCTGCTGGCCGTGGGCACGGTCGGCTACCTGGTCGCCGGCGACCCCGAGCAGCAGGTGGCCCCGATCGCGCTCACCGGCGTCACCGCCGGGGCCGACTCCGAGACGGGCGGGAACGGGCAGTCGCAGCAGAGCGAGCCCTCGACCCGGACGGTCGACGGGCTGGAGCAGCTCGTGGGCGAGCTGCGCGCCGGGGACGACGTCGACGACTGGTCCGTGTCCGGGGTCGAGGTCGACTTCGGTCCGGAGGAGTGGCTGCTGACCAACCCCGAGCTGGAGGACTTCGACGGCAACGGCACCGTCGAGCCGCTCCTGGACGAGCTGCGCGGCCTGGAGGGCACCGAGGTCACCCTGGGCGTGCGCTACGAGGACGACGATGACGACGAGGGCGAGGACCGCGACGACGCCGACGTGTTCACCGTCAACGGCACGGCCTTCCGCGACACCGACGGGGGCCCCGCCCCCTGGCAGAACACCGGTGAGCAGGCCGCGGCCGACCGCGAGACGGTCTCCGCCAACGCCGCCGCCGCGGTCGGCGAGGGCGCGACCACCGTGGACGTCGAGCGCCAGGACGAGGACGGCTGGGACGGCTGGGAGGCCGAGGTGCGCGGCGCCGACGGTCAGGAGTACGACGTCATCCTCGACGCCGCGGGCGAGGCCGTGGACGTGCGCGCCGAGGACTGACGGCCGCGGGGCGCGTCCCGTGCGGGACCGTCGGGGGTCGGCGCCTCGGGCGCGGTCGGGGCAGGCCGCGTCCGAGGCGCCGACCCTTTCGCGCTCGCGGGGCGTCGCGCGGTGGGGAGGGACGGGGACGGACCCGTGATCGGCGGCTTGGCTCCTACGGGGCTGCGCACGGCGGGACGGATACGGGAACGGGAACGGACCCGCGATCGGCGGCGGACCCGCCCTAGGATCGGTCCCGTGACCGACCCGAGTCGATGGGAAACCGGCCTGCCCGCCCTCGTGCTGGCCGCCGCCGCCCTGCTCGGCGGCGCGGCGGGTCTGCTGATCGCGCCCCACGCCGCCGCCGTCGTCCTGGCCTCGACCCTCGTGCAACTGGGCGCCACCGCGCTGGGCTGGCGGCTCACCGGCCGTTCCGCGGTGGTGACCGGCGTGGTCGCGGTCGTGACCCTGGGCATCGCCCTCGAACCCGCCCTGCGCGAACTGCTGCGGCTGGGCGCGGTTCCCTGGACCGTCCTGGCGCTCGCCTTCGGCACCCTCAACCTCGTGCGCCGGGCCCGGAGCATGACCGAGCTGGTGTCCGGTGTGGCGCTGTCGTCGGCGGCCGCGGCCGTGTCGGCGGTCGTCACCGCGCAGGGCGGAGCCCCCCTGGTGCCGAGCCTGCTCGCCTCGTCGGTTCCGGTCCTGGGCGGTGCCCTGGTGGCCACCGTGCAGCGGCTCAACGAGGCACGCCGGGACAGGCTGTCGCGCCCCGTCGTCCCGCCGATCTCGACCGGGGCCGACACGGGGGACGCCCGGCAGGCGCTTCTCCTGGTGGCGCTGCGGGCGGAGAGCATGTTGACGGCCGCGCGCGACGCGACCGCCGCGGCCCAGGCACGCGACCTGCGCACGGTCGCACTACAGGGGCTCAACGTGCCCGGCGCCGCCTCCGGGCCGAGGCTGACCGTGCGCATCGACGTGGCGGACGCCGGAGCGGAGGGGGAACAGGAGGCCCCCGAACCCGACAGGGTGGAGAGGCCGACCCTGTCGGAGCGCGAGGGCGAGATCGCGCGCCTGCTGACCACGGGCGCCTCCAACGCGCGGATCGCCCGCGAGCTCTACCTGAGCGAGGCCACCGTCAAGGGGCACGTGTCCCGGATGATGCGCCGTTTCGACTGCGGCAACCGCACCCAGCTCGCCCTGATGGCCGCCCGGTGGTTCGGCTGAGGCGCCGGGCCCGGTGCGACTTTCGTCGTGACACGGCCCCGTGGGGCGGTCCGTTCGTCGCGATCGGCCCCGCGGCCCTGGAAGCGCCCGCTCCGGGTCCCTAACTTCGGTGACATCCGCCCTGTTCACCGACGTGAAAGGCCGTCATGCGCCTCATCCCGCCACTGGTCCTGCTGGTGCTCTCCCCGTTCGTCGGCGAGTACCTCCTGGGAAACATCACGCCCGAGCCCTCCACATGGGCCTTCATGCTGCTTCCGCTCGTCCTGTTGTACGGCGGGGGCGCCCTGCTCATCCGCGAGGTGACCCGCCGGCTGGGGCGCGGCTACCCCACCATGTTCGCCCTGGCCGTCGGCTACGGCCTCATCGAGGAGGGCATCGTGCTGGGGACCCTCTTCAACCGTGAGTACCTCGGACTGGGGCTGCTGGAGTACGGCTGGACGCCCGAGTTGGGCACCAGCCCGGTGTGGTCGTCCTACGTCGTCGGCATCCACAGCGTGTGGAGCATCCTGGTGCCGATCGTGCTGGTCGAACTCCTCTTCCCCGCCCGTGCCCGCGAGCCCTGGCTGCGGGTGCCGGGCACCGTGGCCGTGGTCGTGGTCTACCTCCTGGGCGGCACGCTGCTCGGGCTCGGCAACTACTACACCTACCGGTTCTTCGCCTCTCCCGCGCAGGTCGCCGTGGTGCTGGCCCTGGTGGCGGCCTGCGTGGTGTGCGGACTGCTCCTGCGACCCGGTCGGGCCCGGGACGGCCGCGTGCCCCACCCCCTCGCCCTGGCGGCCGTGGCGCTGGTGTGCGGCAGCGGCTTCATCCTCGTCCAGGAGAACGGGGTGGTCCCGGCCGCGGTCACACTCGCGGTGATGTTCGCCCTGGCGCTCACCGCGGGCGCGGTGCTCCTCGTCAGCTCGGGCCGCGCGGGCTGGACGGTCCGCCACACCCTGGCCGCCGTCGCGGGCGCCGTGGCGACCTACTGCTGGGCGGGGTTCATGATCCAGTTCGGGGTGCACGGGTACAGCGTCTTCGGCCTGGTGGGGCAGGTCGTGTGCGTGGGTGTGGCCGCTGGGCTGGTGGCGCTCGCGTGGAGGCGTTCGGCCGTCACGGCCGCGTCGCCGTCCGGGTCCGCGTCACCGGCCTGAGGGTGGGTGCGCACAGAACACGGAGACGTCTCCTGCCGCGCGAAGCCGCTTCGCACACCGGGGGCCGTCCTTGAACGGGGCCCGCGCCGGGCGCGGTGTTCGCGCTCTAGAGCTTCGTGTGGTGGGCCGACCCGGGGGAGGCCGGGGACCACCCCTGGGCGAGAGCGTTTCGGATGGCGGTGGAGACGACGCCCGGGGTCACGGGAACGGGAGGGTCGACCGACAGCCAGGATCCCGGGTGCGGGTGCCGGGTGGCGACCACGAGGGTCTGCCCCGGCTCCTCCGCCAGTTCCACGGCGAAGGTCATGGGTGACTCGCAGAGGCCCTGGGCGTAGGTCGGCCGACGCCGTACGCGCCACCGGTAGCCGGTGCCGTCCACGGTGATGCGGCGGGAACCCCTGCGGACCAGTGCCATACGCGTCGCCTCCTACGATCGGGAGGGCATCGTACCCGCCGCGGGGCAGGGGCCTACGGCCCGGGTTCCTCCTCGGTCGGAGGATCCTCCCGGCAGGTGCGGTACTGGGCCCACAGCTTCCGGTACACGATGACCGCGAACACCACGATGATCGCCCACGCGACGGTCATCCCGTACGGCCTGCCGCCGAAGGCCGGTGGCGTCACCACGAGGACGACGTGCGACGCGAATACGACGATCAGCCCTACCAGGGGCCGCAGCGGCGGTCGCTCGGGCTGCATGGGGTGGGGGTCTCCCGCTCCGTGGTTGTGGAGGCGGCTTGATGCCGACGCCTACCGTTAAGTCCACCCGGGACGAACGCCTCGCGCAACCGCTGCCACGGGAGGCGGCCGAACAGGTCGCCGACCACGGCGTGTGCGTCCGCCCCGTATCGCTTCGACGCAGATACCACACCTTTGGGATAAAACGGTGAAAGGTTACAATCCGCTTAGGCGGCGTCCATGCCCGAAGAACCAGGGTCGTGGGGTCATGGGCTCATCAAAAAACATGTCCCCCCGTCCTAATTCGCTTCCCCTCCGGTGACATCGGTCTTACCTCCAACGCTCCCACCTGCATCATTTCTAATCACCTCGACGAGTTCTCTGGTTGGTCCTTTATCGGGTCATAGGGTGTAGTACAAAAGTCGGTGCTGGGATTTCGCGCTCACACCCCATGAACGGATGGCAGCGATCCCCGATCAGACAGGCACTCACTCTGAGGAGACGTATGCGCCAGGGAGAGCCGTGGCCGTCCAACTCCGCGCTGTCGCTGCTCAGCTCCCCCGATCGTGATGCTCTCCTTCGACTCGGTAGGCGCACCGACCACGCGCCCGGAGATGTGCTCCTGAACCACGGCGAACACTCCACACACGTCTTCGTGATCCTCCACGGCTACGTGAAGATCACGACGACGTCCTACTCCGGCCGCGAGGTCCTCCTGGCCGTGCGCTCGGGCGGTGACCTGGTCGGTGAACTCGCCGGGATGGACGGCAGTCCGCGGATGGCCACGGCACAGACGGCGGGTCCCGCCACCACACGGTTGGTGACCGCAGCGGAGTTCCACGCCTTCTTGGACGCCCATCCGGCAGCATCCCGGTCCATCAGCGCGTCGATCTCGGCGAAGCTGCGCTCAGCGACCGACAAGATCGTCGACTACGGCAGCCACGACGTCCAGGCCCGGCTGGCGCGGGTCATTCTCCGCCTCGTACGGGATCACGGGGTCAGTACACCGGAGGGCGTCGCGGTCGCCCTCCGCATCTCGCAGCCGGAACTAGCCTCCATCACCGGTGCTTCCGAGGCGGCCGTCTCCAAGGCCCTCACGGACCTGCGCTTCCGGAAGGTCATCCTGACCGGCTACCGCACTTTCACGGTGCTCGACCGTGACGCTCTGCTGAAACTCGCTGAGCTTCCCCCCGATTTCTGATCGAACCGCAAGATCTCCTACTAATACGAGGTCTTTCCCTCCGGTTCTCCCGAACATGGCATCACGCGGCGCCTGCCGGCCCCGCGTGCGATGACCGCTGTCCGGACGAGAAAGGACATACATGGACGTGAACGTGCCACAGCGCCGCCTGACCATCGCTGTCGACGCCGAAGGCTACAGCAGCCGTTCCTTCGACGGCATGAAGGAGGTCCAGAGAGGCTTGCGAGAGGTCCTCGACCACGTGGACGAACACGGCGACCTCGACCGGGTCGACTGGGACCGTCAGCCCCAAGGTGACGGAGAAGTTGCCGTCCTCCCTCCGGGCACGATCGAGGCCACGGCCATCTCGAACTTCATTCGCGGTCTGTCCACCGCCCTCCACCACTACAACAAGAGCCGTAACAAGGAGTACCGGCTGCGCCTTCGCATCGCGATCGACCAGGGGAACATCGCCGTCGGCGAATTCGGCTTCATCGGAAACGCCGTCAACGCCGTGTGCAGGATGCGCGACTCCGACGCCCTGCGCGCGGCTTTGACCTCCCATCCCGGTGCGCCGTTCGTCGTCGCCGTCTCCGACTCGATCTACAGCGATGTCGTCGTACACGGGCAGGAGGACCTGTACCGGTTCACATTCAACAGGCACCAGCTCGCCAACAAGGACTTCCAGACCACGGCGTGGGTCCACGTCAGCGACGATTCCACGACTCGTGCAGGGCACCGCGCGCCTGACGACACGACCGACCACACAGCTCCTTCCCCGCAACGGTCCGTCGTCCATCACAGCGGTACCGGCAATGCCTACGGCGGCGACCACCACGGTGACACCACGTTCACCACCCACGGCTAGAAGAGCGCGACATGTCAGAACTCCCCTCATCTCCCGAAGACGCGGCGATCGCGCTCCCGGTGTCCCCGACCACGACCGCACCCGAGAGCGGGCAGAACACTCCCCTGACCGCAGGTCCCCGTGCCGATGAGTCGGACGCCCTTCCCCCCGAGGGCTCCGACGCCTTTTCGCACGACGGTGACGACGACCTCTCGTCCGAAGAGCCCGACCCGGAGCCCAGCGAGAACGTATGGGAGTCCAGCGTCGACCCCCGTTCCCAGAACCGGGAGCGCCAACGCCGGGACTACCGCAACAAGCGTTTCCGTCTCGGTGGGGTCCGCGTCGACGCCCGAGGCATGGGCAACGCCTACGGCGGCGACCACCACGGCGACACGGTCTTCAACATCACGACGATGTCGGACACGGGCGGGGACGGTACGGCCGTCCCCGAGGAGCAGATCGACTTCCTCCAAGACGTCCACGTCGACGGCGGCACCCTCCAACGGCTCACCAGTGCCTTCGACAACGAACGGGTGGCCGTCCTCCACGGTGATCCCGAGACCGGACGCACGACCTCGGCGATCATCGCCCTCCGTTCCGTTGATCACGGCAACCCGGTGATACGGGTCGCGCCCGAGAAGCTGCTGTCGGAACTCTCGGCCCCCGGCACGGACGCCTCCCACTACCTCGTGCGCTCCGCCCGTCGGGCGTGGCCCTGGGAAGACGACGAGATGGTACGCGTCAAGTCCCTCCTCGAGACACAGCACTCCCACCTGGTGGTCATCATCGACGACGAGGACGTTCCGGCCAGATGGCGTTCCCTCCTCGTCCGACACACCGCTCCGAAACTCCTCCGGGTACTCCACAGCCACCTGTCCCACTACGTCGGTGGAGAGGACGCGGCCGGTGCACTCCTCGATCGTGTCCGCGCCCAGACGAGGATCAAGGACTGCCTCGACTCGATCGAGTCCCCGGGCGAGGCGGCCCGCACGGCGTGGTTCGTCAAGGACCAATCCGATCGGGAAGAGCCGGACTGGCTGAAACGTCTCGCGGATCTCCTCGAGAAGAACCGCGATGAGATGCTCCTCCAGCGTGCCCGCGACCTGCTGCGGGGACTGGATCACCGGCACGCACCGGTGGACCAGGCCTACGTCATCAGCTCGGCCGTCCTGGACGGACACACGCTGACGACGGTCGTCTCGGAGGCGGGGGATCTCGCCGAGCGTCTCGTCCATGTCGAGTTCGGCAGCCGTGCGCAGCGCCGTCGCATCTTCGAGCGTCGACTGGACCACCGCCTGCCGCATGTGCGGTTGGGCGAGCGGACCTCCGAGCCGGATGATGGGCTCTCCGAGCGCACGCTACGGCTTCGGCAACCGCGATTGTGGAGTGCCGTCCTCGACGTCGCGTGGACCGAGTACGAGCTCTCCCGCGGGCCCTTCCTGAAGTGGCTCGTGCACCTGTGCGAGACGTCGTCCGACCCACGTGTTCGCATCGACGCGGCGCAGGCGATCGGCCGGATCGCCGCACACGACTTCGCCATCGTGGAGGAACAGGTCCTCAAACACTGGATCACCACATGCGAGGAGTCCTCGGCCGACGACTTCGCCCCGCACCTGCCGCTCATGGCGGCGTGGATCATCGAGATGCTCGTCGTCGAGGGCAGCCAGGTCGCCCGAGCCTTCGACCTGCTCGAGCGGTGGAGCAGCAGCGGTTCCTCCTGGAAGCTGCTCTACGCCCTCACCGCCTACGGAACCAGCATCGCCGTTCGGTACCCCGAGAAGTCGTTCCCGGCGATCGATATGGCGGCATCGGAGGTCGGTCGGAGTGGGACGAGGAGGACGTTCGGCCCGGTGACCGGGGTGGTCGGACGCCTGGACCAGTTCGTGGAGAGCGCGGTCGTGGAAGCCTTCGACGGGGACTCCCCCCTTGCACGGGCCATGGCCCTGCATCACCTCGTGACGTGGCACGGCGACGACCACCGCCCGTGCCTGCGCCCTGTGGCGGTGCGCACGCTCCTGAAGATCGCCCAGCTGCCCACCCGGTGCCAGGACGGTTCCCGAGGGCGCGACTTCGCACTGGTGGAGTGGCTGGCGGCGGTCGTCGCAGACCCCGACACCTACGGTGTCACACCCGCCTCCGCGGTGGACACCGTCGAGGGCGTTCACGACCTGTGGCTCGACGCGCTGCGAGGCAACGATGACCTGAGCCCGGCGTGGACCGTCCTCGACGACTGGGAGGCCCGGTACCCGGACGACGCGGCGAACCCCGCCGCCCGCGCGTGTATCGACACCCTCCTCGAACGCATCAGGTCGGATCCGGACCGAAAGCTCAAGGAACGGCTCTCCCTCTACACGATCATCCGCGAGCGCCGGAACGGCGCAGGGCGGACGTCGCCGACACCGGCATGAGGCGAACCCTCGACGCAGAAAGGCAGTTCCCATGTCTCCCCACACCAGTGGTCGCTCGTGGTGGTGGCCTTTCCCCCGGTTCCGTCGCCGGACCTCGAACGACTCCTCGACACCCGTCCGACACGTCCTGGACCGCATCACCGACCGGAGGGCGATCCTCGTCGACGGCGACGAGGTGCACCAGTGGATCCGCAAGGAAGGATCCATGTCCACCTCGGTCATGGCTCCACGGGACAACCTGTTCTCCGTCGACCCTCCCGCCAAGGGGGAGGGCTTCACCTTCCGGATCAAGGCCCGTGTGCGCTGGCACGCCCATCTGACGCACGACGACCCCGACGTCCACCGTGCCTGGCAGGAGTCCGTGGAGGACTACGTCGAGAGGCGCAATCGAACGATCCGCGCGGAGATCTCCGGTGTGATCCGGAACCTGAGTCGACGGTACCTGCCGCACCAGGCACCGGAACTCGAGGAAAACCTCAACGACCAGCTGCGGTCACGACGCTATGAACGAACGACACCGCCGGCCACGACGGGGATCCCCGCGCACGTCTCGGCCAATGACAAGTACCTCGTCCACGCCACCGTGCACACCTGGGTGGACGTGTGTCCCGAGGTGCGTGCCCAGCAACAGGCTGTCTCCATGCGCCTGACCAAGGCCGCCGGAGACCACGCTCTGGCCATGCTCCAGGTGAGGCACCTGCAGGAGATGCGACAGGCCTGGCTGGAGTTGTTCCTCGACACCATGCGCCAGATGGGAGACGTCAGTGAGGAACGTGTCTCGTGGCTGGCCGGACAGGCGCTGAAAGTGGCGCAGACGAACGGCAAGGACGCCTCCCGTGTCCTCCAGACGGCCCTCAACCAGCGACAGGCGGAGGGACGAAGGTTCGTGCGGGACCTGCAGGCCATCATCGGCCGCAACAACGAGGCCAACCTCGTCGATTTCGCGTTCGGTCACGACCGGGCGCTCCGGCAGGTCCTCCTGCACCTGGGTGTGCCAGTGGAGCAGATCGACCACGTGGCCGAGGAGAACCGCGTCCCCGACCCACCCCCGTCCCACACCAGGTCCTGACCCGCGCCCCTACCCCCTTCAGGGAGCGCGGCGCTCATCTCACCACGGAGGATTCCGATGACTGGCCCCCCACGAGCACCGCTGGCCCCAGCGGCTCTCATCCTGAGCCTGATGCTGACGGGTTGTTGGAGCGGTCCCGCCGACGTGCCGCTCGACAACGACTGCGACTCCCGCCTCGGCGAGGTCCTACCGGACTCGGGCAACACCGACGAGGTCACCGCGGAACTCGTCTTCATGATCGACACCAGCGCCTCGATGGCCAACGGCGCGGGCGAGATGCCCGACTTCTCGTCCTCCGTGGCCGAGATCGTCGAGCACGACGACTTCTACGGTACGAACGGAGATCGACTCCTGTCCGTCGGATACTTCGGCGGCGCGCAGGAGACACCGAAGTTCCAGCTCAACCGCCTGCTCGTGCCCCGAGTGGTGGGATCTGAGCACGGCCGTTCCAACCAGGCGAAGCTGTTCCGTGAGTGCCTGGAAGAGTTCCTCGGCGCCAACCCACCGAGCCCCGCCGCCACCGAGGGAAGCGACGTCCTCACCGGGGTTACCACCGGGGCGCGGCGCTTCGCCACCACCGGCGACGGCGCGACCCGATCGCTCCACGTCTTCACCGACGGTCTCGTCAACGTCGGCTGCCTGGACATGAACCGCTACTTCGACCTGGAGCTGACCGACGAGGAACTGTCCGAGGGCTGCGTGGCCTCCGGAGAGACCCCTGAGGACGGTCTGGGCGGTATCGAGGTGAACGTCGTGCTTCAACCCGCGCCCGCGGCCGAACTCGACAACCGTCAACTCCCCCTCATCGAGGACTTCTGGAACACCGTGTGCGACATCCACGACGGGTCACGGCCATGCGCGACCGCACCCGGTGAGTCCGCTACGACGGAGACCACTGTTCCCACCGACGGCGACCCGGTCGAGGATCCGGAGGTGGTGCTCCCAAAACCGAAACCGAGTGAACCCGACCGGGAGGAGATCCCCGCGGCCATGCTGTTCGACTTCGACTCGGCCGAACTCCGGGACAGCGCGGAGACGGTCCTCGACGAGGTCGCCGAGCGTCGACCGGATCGCACGGCGCCCATCACCGTCATCGGACACACCGACTCCAAGGGCAGCGATTCCTACAACGATGACCTCTCCCTACGCCGCTCCCGGGCCGTGGCGGCTGAGCTGACCGCCCGCGGTTTCACGGACGTCACCGCGCACGGACGCGGAAGCCGTGAACCCTCCTGCACGGGCGACTACGACGACAACGGGCGGCTCCTCGACCCCGTGTGCGCGCGGGAGAACCGGCGGGTCGTCCTGGAGTACGACGGAGACCGGACATGAACGACGACGATTTCCCCTACAACCCCGACGACAACCTCGATCCCCTCCACCCCGACAGATACGGGCACAACGTCCCTCCGAACGACGACGGCCACTTTCCCCATGAACCCGACCCCCGGAAGGTCAACAACCTCGAAGGCGCGGTCCTCCTACGTGCGGCCAGGAACGCCACACGGACTCTGGTCAACCGGGAGGCCGACGTCCGCTGGCTGCGCGGGGGCGTGATCAGCGCCCGTCGACGTGTCCAGGGGGCACTGGAGGAGATGGCGTCCTTCCACCGTCGGCGTCGTCTGGTCGAGGCGAACGAGTACATCGCCGACCTCGAACGCGACTTCTCGGGAATCCCCGCCAAGAGCAGGCAGGCGCCACCTTTGTACTACCGTCTCATCGCCGTCGTGGCGGTGCTGATGATCGCCGCGATCGAGACGTGGTTCCTCTACGAGGTCGCCCTCGACCTGTTGAGAGTCGAGCCCGGGGAGTGGCATGGCGCCCTCGGTCTGTGCCTCGGGATGCTCCTGGCCGTCGTCCTGTGGGCATGCGGACGCCTGCTCGCCGAAGCCGTGTGGGACATCCGCTCCGCGCCCGCTCGCGCGGCCACCGGGCCAGGCAGGGAGGACCCGGCTCCATGGCACTGGCGGCTGCGCCAGGCGGCGGGACGTGCCGTCAACCGCGGGCCCGGCTGGCTCAAGGCGCTCGTCGGCGTCATCGCGATCATGTGGATGGCGAACGTCTTCGGCATGCTCGCCGCCTATCGGGCCGGTTCCCAGGAGGGGATGCCGATCATCCTCGCGGAACCCGACGTGATCCTCCTCATCGTCACACTGGCGCTCGGCGCCGTGCTCCTGGAGTCGCTGGTGCACAACCCGTACGCCGCGAAGATGAAGAAGGCCAGGCGCCGCCTCGACGCCGAGATCCATGTCTTCGAGGAGCAGTGCCGCAAGGCCCTCGACGCGCTCGCCGAGCTCGACACCGCCCACAGCGACATGCGTTCCAAGTGCGCCGCTCTCCAAGGGGTGGCCCGGGAAGAGACCGACCGGGCCTGGGACTCCTACATCCTGGTGTCCCGCCATCGCCACGGGATGCACGGCCCCGAGGCCCCAGCGCCCCGGACCCGGGCCGAGGAGGACGGTGAGAAGGCGCCTGTCGGGCCTCCCGGTGCCGACGCGTTCCAACGCTTCGACGGACTCCGGCAGCCCGATCCCGACATCGGTGTCCTCGACGAGGCCTGGCGGTTCATCCGCTTCCACGACCCTTCCCCGCTGCGACAGAGATACGAGGAGTTGGTGGCCCAGCTCCGTGACGATCTACCCGTACCCGCTTCGGACCCGAGGGAGCACTCCGATGCCGTCTGACACCGCGACCGTCACCCCCGGTCCCACCGCCCGCACTGCTCCTGTCGGGGAGCTCGCCGGGCACCGCTACCGCATCGCCCAGGACGCGCGCCAACTGACGGACACGTACTGGAAGACCCGTGCCGCGCTGGACCGTCTCGCCGACGCCCACCGTCTCCCCAGCCTCGCGCACGTCGCCCGACCCTACGACTCCCCTGTCCAGAAGTGGCTCCTGCCACAGGACCTGGGACCCTCTCCCATGCCGGTGGCGGACGACCCATCGCGGCCGGGAGACGACACGCAGCCCCCACCGCGACGCGTGCGGTCCGCGCTCGTGTGGACGGTCTCCGCAACGCTGCTGTTGGTGCTGCTCGCCCAGTCGGGCGCTGATCTGCTGGTCACGGGACTCGGCGTCGAACTTGCCTGGGCTCCGCTGGGCTACCTTCCCGGCCTCTTGTTGGCGACCGTATGGCTCACGGCCGGCTCCTCCCTGGTCGCATCCGGTGGGGGCCACGCCCGTACCGGGGGCCGCACACGCAGCAGGGCCGGGATCCTCGTCTACCTGTTCGTGTGCGTGATCGTGGTGTCCTGGCCCGTCATGTGGGTCGTGGCGGTCGTGGGGGCGACACCGGTCCGCCCTCTGCCGGAGGTCACCGCCGGGGTTCTGACCGCCGCCGCTGTGTTCACCGTCCTGCCGGCACAGATACGCCACCACCGATCGGCTTCCTCGAACGGTCGAAGGACGTCCGCCACGCGTCCGTGGGACGGCGTCGTCGGTGCCCTGCGGTCGGCGGCCGCCCGCCGCAGGGTCCGTGTGCGGCGCGAGCGGGCAGGGCGTGCGCTCTTGGCGCACACCCAGGCGTGGGAGCGTGTCCTCCACGAATGCCACCGTGTCGCCGACCCCAAGTCCGATAACGGGGAACTCCTCGT
This sequence comes from Nocardiopsis sp. LDBS0036, assembly GCF_041228755.1. NCBI lineage: Bacteria > Bacillati > Actinomycetota > Actinomycetes > Streptosporangiales > Nocardiopsidaceae > Nocardiopsis > Nocardiopsis sp. LDBS0036. The sequence continues at coordinate 3,854,041 of NZ_CP141103.1, read as the reverse complement.
CGAGGCGCTGGGGCGCCTGGGCTCGGAATCACCCACGATGGAGGGTTCGGAACTCGCCGCCAACGTGTCCAACCTGGCCTTCTTGGGTAACAGCGCCACCGCTGTGCGGTGTCTGGCCCGCTACCACCCGTCGGTACTGGGAACGCGGTTCGACGCCATGGCTCCCGCCCCGGGCCCTGTCCAAGGCGGTGCCTGACCATGTCGGGTGTCCACGCGGCCCCTGCGCGTTGGTGGTCCTGGCGAAGGGACGCGGCCGAGGATGACGTGCGCCGCTACACGTCCGCTCTCCTGTCCGATACCCGCGCCGAGATCGTCAGGGCCGACCAGAAGGCGGCGATCCTCTTCGCTGCCGTGGGTATCGCCACCGGTGTCCTGTCGGGAGCAGTGCTGGACGGGCGGTGGACCCCGGCGGAGCTGAGCTCCTTCGGGGCGGTCCTGTGGTGGATCGGCTCAGCGGCGGGTGTGTGCGCCATGGCGGCGTTCACGCTGGCGGTCTTTCCCAAGACCAGTGACCACACGGTCGTGGCGCACCCCGACTTGATCCGGTTTTACGGTGACGTGTTGCGAGCTGACCGGGAGAACCGGCTCGAACAGGCACTGCGCTGGTCGAGCACCATGGAACTCCAACGGTTGGTCACACAGGTGAAGACATTGTCAGCGATCACCGTCCGCAAGTACCGATTGATCCAGATTGGGACCGTGTCCATGGCGACTGCTGTCATGGGACATCTGGCGGCCGGGCTGGTGCAGTTGCTATAACCTCGCGAGCCGATCAGGCGCTGAGGTCGGCGTCCGCGCGTGTGGCACGTAACGGGCACGCGGCCCGTACGGACCTCCAGAAACGCGTGAGGCCAGGTGTTCGGTTTTCACCGATCTACCTGGCCTTGCGCTGCGTGGAGCGGATGACGGGAATCGAACCCGCGTTATCAGCTTGGGAAGCTGAAGTTCTACCATTGAACTACATCCGCGCGGCACCGCCGGAAGAACCCGGCTGGCAACGGATGCCATCCTAGCCCAACTCCGGGGCGGGTGGGCAACTCGGCGCGGACCGCCACCCGGGCGGGGATCGCCGCTACGCTGCGTTGCCCCAGGCGGTAGGTTCGGACCGTGCTGCTCTCCGATCGCGATATCAGGTCCGAAATCGACGCCGGGCGGGTCAGGATCGACCCCTTCGACCCCGGCCTCGTCCAACCCTCCAGCATCGACGTCCGGCTGGACCGCTTCTTCCGGGTGTTCGAGAACCACAAGTACCCGCACATCGACCCCTCGGCCGAGCAACCGGACCTCACCCGGCTGGTCGAGACCGACGGTGAGGACGCGTTCGTCCTGCACCCGGGCGAGTTCGTGCTCGCGTCCACCTACGAGGTCGTCAGCCTCCCGGACGACATCGCGAGCCGCCTGGAGGGCAAGAGCTCTCTGGGGCGCCTGGGACTGCTCACCCACTCCACGGCCGGGTTCATCGATCCGGGCTTCTCCGGGCACGTCACGCTGGAGCTGTCCAACGTGGCCACCCTGCCGATCAAGCTCTACCCGGGCATGAAGATCGGCCAGCTGTGCATGTTCCGCCTGTCCTCCCCGGCCGAGCACCCCTACGGCTCCGCGGGCTACGGATCGCGTTACCAGGGGCAGCGGGGGCCGACGCCGTCCAGGTCCCACCAGAACTTCATCCGCACCCCGATCAGCCCGGAGAGCGTCTAGCCGGGACCGGGGGCAGACAGGGCGTTTTGTTTACGGTACGGTCCTGAGCGGACACGGACTGTCGTTTGATCCCCCTGTCACTAGTATGTGACTAAGGTCACTATCTTTCCGTGTGTGGTGTAAATCACAAAGGAGCCTTTCGGGGCTCCGGCATCCGCTGCCACAGGTCGGCGGACCGTTTTTACGACGTTTAAACATGTTATTTGGTGGTTACTTAGCGCCTGAACTGTACGTACACACCTCGGTAAGGTTGCGCCCCGACGTGAACCAGGTAGCGGTTCCGCCCTGATGAGGGGCGCGCAAGGGGGCTCCGCGCACGCCGACTACCTGTGGGAACCGCGGGTCGGCGATGGGGCGGAACTGTTGCCCCGGCACGCCTCGCGGTCGGGACAGCCCCCTAGAGGAGACCGTGCCAGCAGTACGCGCAGACCACTTGTACAAGGTGTTCGGCAGACAGTCCAGAGCCGCCGTCGGGCGGCTCTCGGACGGCAGCCACCGTGACACCATCGCCGACCTCGACGTGACGGCCGCCGTCATCGACGTGTCCTTCGAGGTCGAACCGGGCGAGATCTTCGTCGTCATGGGCCTGTCCGGATCGGGGAAGTCCACCCTGATCCGGATGCTCAACGGCCTCCTGGAACCCACCGCGGGGACGGTCGAGGTCGACGGCGTGGACATCACCGCGCTCAGCAGGAAGAGCCTCCTGAAGCTGCGGGGCGAGAAGATCAGCATGGTCTTCCAGCACTTCGCGCTCCTGCCGCACCGCACGGTCCTGGAGAACGCCGCCTACGGCCTGGAACTGCGGGGCCTGTCCCGCGCCGAGCGGAGCCGCAGGGCGGGGGAGACCCTCGAACTCGTGGGGCTCGGCGGTTGGGAGGACAAGCTCCCGCACCAGCTCTCCGGAGGCATGCAGCAGCGTGTGGGCCTGGCCAGGGCACTGGCCGCCGACACCGACATCATCCTCATGGACGAGGCGTTCAGCGCCCTCGACCCGCTCATCCGGCGGGACATGCAGACCCAGCTCCTAGAACTCCAGAAGAGCCTGGGCAAGACCATCGTCTTCATCACGCACGACCTCAACGAGGCCATGCGCCTCGGTGACCGGATCTGCGTGCTGCGGGACGGCCGCGTCGCCCAGATCGGCAGCGCGCAGGAGATCCTCAGCGCGCCCGCCAACGACTACGTCGAGCGCTTCATCGAGGACGTCGACCGCACCCGCGTGCTCACCGCCGCGTCGGTGCTCGACCCGAGCGCCCCCGCGGCCGACTCCTCGGCGCCCGAGGTCGGCGCCGACACCCTGGTCGCCGACCTGTACGCCAGCGCGGCCGCCTCCGACCGCCTCCGCGTGGTCGACGAGGACGGCACCGTGCTCGGCACGGTGACCCGCAACTCCGTACTGGCCGCGCTCGCGGGCGGGAAGGAGACCCCGTGACACCCGTTGACTTTCCGCCGTCCCTGCCGATCGGTGACGGCTTCGAGGCACTCAACGCCTGGCTCAAGAGCACCTTCGGCCTCTTCTTCGACGCCGTAGGCGAGTTCATCCGCTGGGCCGTGAGCGCCCTGTCCGGCTTCTTCACCGAGCCGGCCGCCGGACAGCTCGCCTTCGTGGCCGCCGTGATCATCGCCGTTCCGCTGCTGCGCCGCCGGCGGCTGCCGCTGGTGGTGATCGTCGCCGCGGTCTCGCTGCTCTACGTGCTGCACGCGCAGTTCGCGCTCGGCAACACCATCGTCAACAGCCTGCCGCCGCAGCTCTTCCTGTGGGCGATGAACCTGTTCGACCAGCAGTACGTGGACGCCTACTTCTGCATCTCGCTGGTCTTCCTGGTCGCGGTCACCGTCCTGGGCGTGCTCGACCGGGGCACCCGGGTGCGCACCGGCGTCGTCGCGGGCGGCTGGCTCGTGCTGGTCCTGCTCGGCTGGCTCGTGCTCCCGATGCTGGTGACCCGGCCCGGGGCACTGCTGATGATCCTGCTGCTGAGCCTTCTGGCGCTCTCGGTGGCCGGGTGGCGCATGGGCCTGTTCGGCCTGATCGCCCTCACCCTGGTGGCCTCGGTCGGCCAGTGGACCAACGCCATGGACACGCTCGGCCTCGTCCTCGTGGCCAGCGCCATCGCCGTGGTCATCGCGATCCCGATCGGCGTCCTGGCCGCCTACAACGACCTGGTCAGCAAGATCGTCAAGCCGGTCCTGGACCTGATGCAGACGCTGCCCGCGTTCGTGTACCTGATCCCGGCGATCTTCTTCTTCTCCATCGGCGCCGTCCCCGGCGTGGTCGCCACCATCGTGTTCGCGATGCCGCCCGGCGTCCGCCTGACCGAGCTGGGCATCCGCCAGATCGACAAGGAGCTGGTGGAGGCGGGCGAGTCCTTCGGCGCCTCCCCGACCAAGGTCCTCACCGGCATCCAGCTGCCGCTGGCCCTGCCCACCATCATGGCCGGGGTCAACCAGGTCATCATGCTCGGACTGTCGATGGTCGTCATCGCGGGCATGGTCGGCGCGGGCGGCCTGGGCAGCGAGGTCTACCAGGGCATCACCCGCAACGACGGCGCCCTCGGTTTCGAGGCCGGTATCGCCGTGGTCATCCTGGCGATCTTCCTCGACCGCCTGACCGCGGCCGTCACCCGCAACAGCCCGCGCGCGGCCGCGTCGGCCGCCTGAGCGGCGTGCCCGCCCCGTCCAGCCCCGCACACCGAATTCCCCGAGGGAAGGAACCCCACGATGTACAGCCGTAAGCGCATGACGGCCCTCTCCGCCGCCGGCATGAGCGCCGCGCTCCTCCTGACCGCCTGCGGCGGCGGTGGCGGTGAGAGCCTGACCGGCCCGGAGGAGGGCGGCGAGGACGCCAAGGAGATCAACATCGCGCTGATCGCCTGGGAGGAGGGCATCGCCGTCACGCACATGTGGCAGGCCATCCTGGAGGAGAAGGGCTACGACGTCACGATCACCGACGTGGACGTCGCCCCGATGTACCAGGGCGCGGCCAACGGCGACGTCGACCTGTTCCTCGACACCTGGCTGCCGGTGACGCACGCCGACTACTGGGAGGACTACGGGGACCAGCTGGAGGACCTCGGCGCCTGGTACGACAACGCCAAGCTGACCATCACCGTGCCCTCCTACATGGAGGACGTCAACAGCATCTCCGACCTGACCGACCACGCCGACGAGCTGGGCGGCCGGATCGTGGGCATCGACCCGGGCGCCGGGCTGACCCGCGTCACCCAGGAGGAGGCCATGCCGGGCTACGGCCTGGACGGGGACTTCGAGCTGGTCACCTCCTCCACCGCCGCGATGCTCGCCGAGCTCGACTCGGCGATCACCGAGGAGGAGCCCATCGTGGTGACCCTGTGGCGTCCCCACCCGGCCTACGCCCAGTACGACCTGAAGGACCTGGAGGACCCCGAGGGCCTGATGGGCGACGCGGAGACCATCCACGCCGTCGGCCGTGACGGCTTCGGTGAGGAGTACCCCGAGCTCACCGGTTGGCTGGAGAGCTTCCAGCTCAGCGATGACGAGCTGGCCACCCTGGAGGTCCAGACCCTCCAGGAGCACCAGGACGACCCGGAGGCGGGCGCCCGCGCCTGGCTCGCGGAGAACCCCGAGTTCCTGGAGCGCACCCTGGGCGGGGACGCCGAGGGCCTGGAGTTCTAGAGGCGCGCGGGGCGGTTTCCCCCGCACGCGCACCGGCCCCGGAGAGCACTCCGGTACCGCGCACACGAGAACGGGCCGTCCCCGAGGGGGCGGCCCGTCCGCGTTCCCGGAGGCCGCACGCACGCGGCCCCGGACGTGCCGTCAGGGCGCGTAGTAGCCGCCCTGGGCGCCTCCGTAGCCCTGGTCGAGCTGCCTGCGGCGCTCCCGTCTGGGCAGCAGGTAGGCCGCGAGCATGCCGCCGACGAACCCGAAGAGGTGCGCCTGCCACGAGACGCCGGGGTACTGGGGCAGGACCCCCCAGATCATCGTCCCGTAGAAGAGGACCACGCAGATCATGATGACGATGTCGATGGTCTTGCGCTCGACGATCCCGCGCAGGACCGTGTAGCCGAAGTAACCGAAGACCAGGCCGCTGGCGCCCACGGTGAGGGAGAACGGTGAGCTGAACAGCCACACGCCCACACCGCTGACCAGGATGATGATCAGCGTGGTGAGCAGGAACCGCCCCAGGCCGCTGAACGCGACGAGCGAGCCCAGCACGAGGAACGGCAGCGAGTTGCCGATGAGGTGTTCCAGGTTCCCGTGCATGAACGGCGCGGTGAACACGGTCCAGGGCCCCTGGAGGTCCCAGGCGCGCAGACCGTACTGCTGGTCGAGCCTTCCGAGGAGCACGAAGCTGTCGAGGATCTCGAAGACCCACATGGCCGCGAGCATCCCCGCTACGGTCAGGATGGCGGTGATTCTGGACTGCTTCACCCCATCGAGAGTAGAGGACACTGCCTTGCGGCGGTATGTCCGTACGGGGCGTGGTGGGTAATTGCCCGAAGTGTCGGGATATGTCGCGGCGGGTCGGCGCGAGTGGTGCCGCTCCGCGCGGAGGAGGGGGTCGCGGCCCCCGGCAGGGGGCGGACCTCGGGAGGGGTGGGCGCGCGCCCCGGGGGAGCGGCCGCCGCGCTCAGGACGTCAGGGAGCGCCCGCGCGGCGGGATGCCCGCCACCGCCATGAAGGACTCGACCCGGGCCGGGCTGGTCATCCCGGTCAGCGGAAGGTAGGCACGCGAGGTGCGGCGGCTCTGGAGCGAGGGGAAGCGCTTGGGGCGCCCGGCGTTGTCGTACAGGCCCAGGGAGCGGATGCGGCCCGGCAGCACGTAGTAGGAGCCGATGTCGTGGAAGGGCACGCGCACGATGTAGCGGCCCCGCTGGTAGCGGAACTCGCCGTCGGAGACCTCCAGGACGGGCGCCTTGATCATGTGGCCGTGCGCGGCCAGGGCGGCGCCCATGAGGGCCAGGAGGACGCCGAGGGTGATGTTGGCCCAGTGCGAGACGTCGACCGCGATCGCCAGGGCGCCGAGAGCCACCAGACCGTAGCCGCCCCACAGCTCCAGGTGCTTGCGGCCTACGGGGCAGACCAGGCGGACTGTTTCGGACACGGCACAAGCCTCTCTCAGTGGGCACCGCGGGTGGGATGACGGCAATCGCCGTTCAAAACCCTATCGGCTCCGGCGGCGCGTGGACGGTGGTTTCGGACAACCGGAGCTGTGGATTTCCGTACCTGCCTGGTGTGGTCTGCACCTGCCTGAGGGGTTAGGGCGCTTGTGTCTGATTAACATCACGTCATCCTATGTTTGTTGCATTCTGTTTCCTGTGGGAGTCGCCATGAAGGCGAACGGGGGGCCGTCGCGAACATTCGGGATTATATGTGTACTTTGGGGACTTTTGTCCGTTTTCCTCTGTGTAGTCATTTGGGACGTTCGGGTAGTTAAACGACGTTTACTTTACCTTAGCCGTTGTTCGCCGACGTAACTAGCCCGCAATGTATTTCTGGCTTGTCCGAATCCGGAGAGAGGGTCCGTTCTCCTGGGTTCGGGCTCTGACCTGCGGTGACCCTCATGTCTGGGCGGGGTATGGACTTTGTGTCGGCGGCCCGGTGCGATGGGCGCGAACCGGTTGCGGATGGGTCACGAATCCAGCAGTAGGGCTATACAGACATTTCGCTCAATGGTCTTCTGATCGACTAATCGCCTAGTTCTGCGGGGCGTGTGCGAACCACACAACCCCGAGGTTCGGCTCGTATTAGTGATCAAGGGTGTAACTGATGCACAAACGAAGGAAGACGCTCGCGCTCGCCGCGGCGGGCACCTCCGCTTTGATGGTGCTGACCGCCTGCAGCGGCGGCGGTGGTGGCGAAGGCGAGCAGGAGAAGGAGGTCACATGGGTGATCAACAGCCTTCCCGCCGCCTGGGGAGCCATCAGTAGCGCCGGAGGCAGCGTCTACGTCATCCAGGCACTCTCCGGCGTCGTGCCCTTCACCGGGCAGTACCAGCCCGACGCGACGTACGAGTACGACATGGACGTCCTCGCCGAGGAGCCCACCCTCATCAACGACAATCCCGACGAGGGTCCGTTCCAGTTCAGCTTCACCCTCGCCGAGGACGCCGTGTGGAACGACGGCACGCCGATGACCGGCGAGGACCTGCGGGTCACCATGATGATGTCGGCGTCCCCCACCGAGGGCTACTGCGACACCTGCGACTCCCGCGGCACCACCGGCGCCGACATGGTCGAGGAGGTCGAGGTCGACGGCAAGACCGCGACCTTCACCCTCAAGGAGGGCCTGTCCAACCCCGAGTGGATGGGCATGTTCGACGCGCACAGCGTTGGCGGCGGCTTCTACCCGGCGCACCTGGCCGAGGAGAACGGCTGGGACGTCGACGACCCCGCGCAGCTCGGCGAGTACTACGCCTGGCTGCACGAGACGCGCCCCGAGTGGTCCGGCGGCCCCTACCAGATCGTGGACGGCGACCTGGAGAACCAGGTCGTCAAGGAGCCCAACCCCGAGTGGTTCGGTGAGACGCAGCCCGCGCTCGACCGCATCATCATGCCGTACAACACCGACGAGGGCACCTTCATCCCCGCCTTCCAGAACGGCGAGATCGACGGCGCCAACCCCGCGCAGTACAGCGAGGACATCATCACCCAGCTCCAGGGGATGGAGACCGCCACGCTCACCATCGGCGAGGGCAACATCTGGGAGCACATCGACATCAACACCGAGAACGAGTGGCTCTCGGACGTCGAGCTCCGCAGGGCCGTGTTCACCGCGATCAACCGCGACGAGATCGCCAGCCGCAACTTCGAGGCCGGATACCCCGAGTACGAGCTGAAGAACAACCACATCTTCGGCAGCGACAGCGAGTACTTCGAGGACCTCGTCTCCGAGTCCGGGCAGGGCAGCGGCGACGTCGAGGCCGCCACCGCGATCCTGGAGGAGGCCGGTTACGAGCTCGACGGGGACACCCTCATGCTCGACGGCGAGCAGGTCGGCCCGTTCCGCCTGCGCAGCACCGACACCGTCATCCGCAACAACTCCGTGCAGCTGATCCAGGCCCAGCTCGCCGAGATCGGCATCGAGACCACCATCGAGATGACCGACGACCTGGGCACGATGCTGGCCGAGCAGGACTACGACATCGTCCAGTTCGGCTGGAGCGGCAGCCCGTACTTCGCCTCCAGCCCCGAGCAGTTCTGGCACTCCGAGAGCACCAGCAACTTCGGCGGCTACTCCAACGACGAGGTGGACGAGCACGCCGAGGCCACCGCGACGGCCGCCAACCTGGACGAGGCGGCCGAGCACGCCAACGCCGCCGTGGCCGCCGTGGTCCCGGACGCCTACGTCCTGCCGATCGTGGCCGAGCCCAACTACTTCTTCGTGAACGACAGGCTCGCCAACGTCGAGGACAACCTCCAGTCCAGCTACCGCGCCACCTACAACATCGGTGAGTGGGACCTCGCCGAGTAGTTCGCGGCACAAGGCCCGTGGCCCGGGCCCGGGAGAACCTCCCGGGCCCGGGCTGGTCCTCGTCCACCCCTGAAGGATCACACTCATGCTCGTTTACACGGTGCGGCGCGTCCTGGGCGCGATACCCATCCTGATCCTCGCGTCCGTGCTCACCTTCGTCCTGATCGACGTCTCCGGTGATCCCCTGACAGAGCTCAGGATGCAGCAGCCGCCCCCGGACCCCTCGGTCATCCAGCTCCAGGAGGAGCGGCTCTACCTCGACCGGTCCATGCCCGAGCGCTACTGGCTCTGGATCACCGGCATCGGCGGCAACGGGGACATCGGACTCCTCCAGGGCGAGTTCGGCCCCTCCACGCAGAGCAACAGCTACGACATCGGCGCCAACATCGCCGAGCGGCTGGGCACCACCCTGCGCCTGGTGGGCGCGTCCATGGTCTTCGCGCTGGGCCTGGCCGTCCTGGCCGGCGTCGTCAGCGCCATGCGCCAGTACTCCAAGCTCGACTACACGCTCACGTTCATCGGCTTCCTGGCCCTGTCCATGCCCGTCTTCTGGTTCGCGGGCATCATGCAGCAGGCCGGTGTCAGCTTCAACGACCTGGTGGGCGACCAGGTCCTCGCCACGATCGGCGACGGCGTCTACCAGGCACAGGGCGAGGACTTCTGGGGGCTCGTCACCAACGCCTTCGCCTACATGACCCTGCCCACGATCGTGCTGATGCTGACCAGCTTCGCCTCGTGGAGCCGGTACCAGCGGACCTCCATGCTCGAGGTGCTCAACAGCGACTACGTCCGCCTGGCACGCGCCAAGGGCCTGCCCAACCGCGTCGTCATCCGGCGCCACGCGTTGCGCACGGCCCTCATCCCGCTGACCACGGTGGTCGCCGTCGGCATCGCCGGGATCATCGACGGCGCGGTCCTGACCGAACGCGTCTTCCAGTGGCGCGGCCTGGGCGAGTTCTTCATCACCGCGGTCGAGAAGAACGACTCGTACGCGCTGATGGCGTGGCTGCTGCTCAGCGGTGTCATGGTCATCGTGGCCAACCTCATCGCCGACCTCCTGTACGGCGTGCTCGACCCGAGGATTCGCTATGAGTGAGAAGAGGGCGCCCCAGGCGCCGCGGAGCGCCGACGCCGAGAGCGTCGGAGGTGCCGAACGCACCCAGTTCCAGATGATCCTGTCCCGGTTCCTGCGCCACCGGGCCGCCATGATCAGCCTGGTCGTCCTGGTGGTCGTCGTCCTGGCCGCCTTCGTGGGCCCGCTCCTGTGGAGGTGGGACCACACCGTCCACCTGGAGATCCCGCCGAGCGTGCCGCCCAACGCGGACCACCCGCTGGGCACCACCACCGCCGGGCACGACGTCCTGGGCCAGCTCATGCGCGGCGCCCAGCAGACGCTCAAGGTGGCGTTCACGGTGTCGGTCATGGGCACCGTCATCGGCTCCCTGTGGGGCGCCACGGCCGGTTACTACGGCGGCCGGATCGACGCGCTCATGATGCGCGTGGCCGACGTGTTCATGATCGTGCCCCTGCTGGTGATGGTCGCCGCGATCGCGGGCAACGCCCGCGCCGGGACCACCTGGTACGCGGTGGCCCTCATCATCGGCTTCTTCTCGTGGGCGCAGATCGCCCGCGTGGTGCGCAGCGTGGTCCTGTCCCTGCGCGAGCAGGAGTTCGTGGAGGCGGCCAAGGCCGCGGGGGCCTCGCCCGGGTGGATCATCGTCCGCCACCTGCTGCCCAACGCGGCCGGGCCGATCATCGTCGCCGCCACGCTGCTGATCGCGGTGGCGATCCTGCTGGAGGCGGGCATGTCCTTCCTCCAGTTCGGCATCCAGCCCCCCGACATCTCGCTCGGCCAGATGATCAGCGACGCGCGCACGGCCGTCTCCACCAGGCCCTGGCTGTTCTACCCGCCGGGCCTGCTGCTGCTGGTGATCTGCCTGACGATCAACTTCATCGGCGACGGGCTGCGCGACGCCCTCGACCCACGACAGACCATGGTGCGGCGATGACCACGACTGACCAGATGAGCAACGAGGAGACCGCCCCGGCCGGGACCGGCGACGTGGTCCTGGAGGTCAGCGACCTCAGCGTCACCTTCCCCTCCGACGACGGGCCGCTGCCCGCCGTGCGCGAGGTGTCCTACGTCCTGCGCCGGGGCGAGGCGCTGGGGATCGTGGGCGAGTCCGGATCGGGCAAGTCCGTGACCTCGATGGCGATCATGGGGCTGCTGCCCAAGAACGCCCGCGTCGAGGGCTCGGCCAAGGTGCTGGGACAGGAGGTCATCGGCCTCAAGGACGCGCAGATCAGCAAGGTCCGCGGCAACAAGATCGCGATGATCTTCCAGGACCCGCTGACCTCGCTGAACCCCGTCTACACCGTCGGCTACCAGATCGCCGAGGCCGTCCTGGCCCACCGCAAGGTGGGCAAGAAGGCGGCGATGGCCCGGGCGCTGGAGCTGCTGGAGCTGGTGGGGATCCCCAGTCCCGAGCAGCGGATCAAGCAGTACCCGCACGAGCTGTCGGGCGGCATGCGCCAGCGCGTGGTGATCGCCATCGCGATGGCCAACGAGCCGGACGTCATCATCGCCGACGAGCCGACCACGGCCCTGGACGTGACCGTCCAGGCCCAGGTCCTGGAGGCGCTGGAGGCGGCCCGCAAGGAGACCGGCGCCGCCCTGGTGCTGATCACCCACGACCTCGGCGTGGTGGCCGGGCACGTCGACAGGATCGGCGTGATGTACGGCGGCCGCCTCGTGGAGATGGGCCCCGTGGAGGAGGTCTTCTACCGCCCACGGATGCCCTACGCCCTCGGTCTGCTGGGGTCGCTGCCCCGCCTGGACGAGGACCGCCACGAGCGGCTCACCCCCATCGTGGGCACCCCGCCCTCCCTGCTCTCCCTGCCCACCGGTTGCGCGTTCTCGCCGCGCTGCCCGATGGCCCGGGACCTGTGCCGCGAGCAGGAGCCCCTCCTGCTCGCGGTCGGCGGAGACGGGGAGCGGGTGCGCGTGCCGGTGACGGACACCTCCGCGCACACGGCGGCCTGCCACTTCAGCGAGGAGCTGGGGGGCGCCGCCCCCGCCGACCTGTTCCGGGGGACGGCGGTGGAGGCCGAGACCGTAACGGAGGTCGAGGAGGCCGAGAAGCAGGCGCAGGAGGCGCGCGCCCAGATCGGCGCGGAGACCGCCGCCCCCGCGGACGGGGGACCCCGTGAGGCCATCCTGACCGTCAAGGACCTGGTCAAGAACTTCCCCATCCGCTCCAAGGGCCTCCTGCGGCGCAGGATCGGCGAGGTGCAGGCGGTCTCCGGGGTCTCCCTGGAGCTGCGCGAGCACGAGACCCTCGCCCTGGTCGGCGAGTCCGGGTGCGGCAAGTCCACCACCGCCCGCCTCATGCTCCAGCTGATCAGGCAGACCTCGGGCGAGGTCAGCTACATGGGGCAGCCGCTGCACACGCTGTCCCCGCGGCAGATGCGGCCGCTGCGCCGCGACCTCCAGCTGGTCTTCCAGGACCCGTTCGCCTCCCTGGACCCGCGCATGACGGTCTCGGACATCATCGCCGAGCCGCTGCGGATCCACGGCCAGGGCAACGGCACCGCCAAGAAGCGGGTCAGGGAGCTGCTGGACCTGGTGGGGCTCAACGCCGAGCACGGCTCGCGCTACCCGCACGAGTTCTCGGGCGGCCAGCGCCAGCGCATCGGCATCGCCCGCGCGCTGGCGCTCAACCCCAAGGTGCTCATCCTGGACGAGCCGGTCTCGGCGCTGGACGTGTCCATCCAGGCGGGCGTGATCAACCTGCTGGAGGACCTCCAGGACGACCTGGGCCTGTCGTACCTGTTCGTCTCGCACGACCTGTCGGTGGTCAAGCACATCGCCGACCGGGTGGCCGTGATGTACCTCGGCAAGATCGTGGAGACGGGGACGACGGCGGAGCTGTTCGGGGCGCCCTCGCACCCGTACACGCAGGCGCTGATCTCGGCGATCCCCCTGCCGGACCCGGTCAAGGAGCGGACCCGGGAGCGGATCGTCGTCACCGGCGACGTGCCCAGCCCCGCCGACCCGCCCTCGGGCTGCCGGTTCCGGACCCGGTGCCCGAAGTTCGCGAACGAGCTGTCGGAGGGCGAGCGCGCCAAGTGCGTGGAGGAGCCGCCGGAACTGATGGACCGGGGGGCGGGCCACCTGGACGCCTGCCACTACTCGCGGGCCAGGGAACTGTTCTGACCGGGGCGCCGTCCGGGTGATCCGGGCGCGGCGGCCGTGACGGGCCGGTGCCGGGGGAGTGCGCCCCCGGCACCGGCCCGTTCGCCGTTCGCGCCGCACGCGGCGGCGGAAGGGGCCCGGTGCCCGGGGTCCGCTCCGGGGCCGGGCACACACCGCTGTCGGATGCCGCGTCCCCCCGCCGCGCCGGGGAAGGAGGCCGAAACCGGACGATTTTCTCCGTAGCGGATTTAGGTGCACATGTGTCACCTGGGGCTTAGACGTCCCCACGCGCCCCTCCCGTGTCCGACCCGCGCCCGGGGTGCTGGTGCCGGGGATCCGTAGCGGGTTAGGGTGCGGTGCCCCTTCGTGTCCGTGACCGCTAGGAGACACACCGTTGAGAACCCCCACCGCTTCCAGTGAACCCCCGGTCGGGAGGCGCCGTGCCCCGGTCCGGCGACGCGCCGCCTGGACCGCGGCCCTCGCGACCGTCCCCGTGCTCGTCGCGGCGCCGCTGGGCGCACTCCCGGCCCACGCCGACCCGGCGGCAGCCGAGGAGCGCCTGACCGACCTGCGCGCGGACATCGACGCCCTCCTGGCGGACCCGTCCCTGGAGGGAGGGGTGTCCGGGGTGACCGTCACCGACCCCGCCACCGGCGCGGTGCTGTACTCGCGCGACAGCGGGGAGCAGCTGGTGCCCGCCTCCAACATGAAGCTGTTCACCGCGGCGGCCGCCCTGGACGTCCTGGGCGCCGACCACACCTTCTCCACCGAGGTCGTGGCCGAGGGCCACAGGCAGCGGCGCTCCGTGGAGGACCTGTACCTGGTGGGCGGCGGCGACCCCACCCTGTCCGAGCAGGATCTGGACGCGCTGGCCGCCGACGTGGCCGCCTCCGGGGTCAGGACCGTGCGGGGCGACGTCCTCGCCGACGACACCTGGTTCGACTCCCAGCGCCTCGTGGACGACTGGTGGCCCGAGGACGAGCCCTACGCCTACTCCGCGCAGATCTCGGCCCTCACCGTCGCCCACGGGGAGCGCTACGACACCGGCGTGACCGAGGTCGTGGTCACCCCCGGCGCGGCGGGTGCGCCCGCCACCGTGGACCTGGGCGCCGCCGAGGGCTACGCCGAACTCGACAACCAGGCCGTGACCGGCCCTCCGGGCGGCACCAGCAGCGTGGTCGTCGACCGGCCCGTGGGGACCAACACCATCACGGTGACCGGCACGATCCCGGCCGACGCCGCCCCCGTGACCGCCCTGCGCACCGTGGACGAGCCCGCGGGCCTGGCCGGGCACCTCTTCGCGCAGGCGCTGGAGCGGCACGGCGTCACCGTCGAGGGCGGCGTGGAGTTCGGCGAGGCGCCCGGTCGGGGACGCCACGGCGCCCGGCTGGTGGCAGACCACGAGTCCCCCGAGCTGGCGGAGATCCTCGTCCCCTTCATGAAGTTCAGCAACAACGGCCACGCCGAGATGCTCGTCAAGAGCATCGGCCAGGAGGTCGCGGGCGAGGGCAGCTGGGACGCCGGGCTGACCGGTGTCGAGCGGTCCCTGGCCGGGCTGGGGGTGGACACCTCCGACCTCGTCCTCAACGACGGCTCGGGCCTGTCCCGGGGCAACCTGGTCACCTCCGACACGGTCGTGGACCTGCTCGTGAGCACGCGCGACGCGTCCTGGCACGGGGTCTGGGCGGACTCGCTGCCGCTGGCGGGCGAGAGCGACCCGTTCACCGGGGGAACCCTGCGGTTCCGCATGGGCGGCACCGCGGCCGCGGGCGTCGTCTCCGCCAAGACCGGCACCATGACGGGCATCAGCGCGCTGTCCGGATACGTGGCCGGGCAGGGGGGCGGCGACGGGCTGGCGTTCAGCGTCGTCAACAACGGCTACGGCGGCCCGGCCCCCACGCCGGTGCAGGACGCGATCGCCGTCCGGCTGGCCGAGTACCTGGGCCACCAGGCGCCCGTGAGCGTCCGGTCCCAGAGCGCGCCGAGCGAGCCCGGCGGTGAGCTGGAGTGCTCCTGGGAGCTGACCTGCTGATCCGCTGACCTGCTGACGGCACGGCCGCCGGGCCGTGCCGTCAGCGCGTGAGGCACAGGTCGCGCGGGACACGCGGGCGGCGCGATCGCGCTCAACGGCGTCCGCGCGTGAGGCGCGAAGACCCGGCCGGAGGGCCACGGGGACTCCCCGTGGCCCTCCGGGTTTTCCACAGGTGTGGACGTACTCCGCCGCTTCGGCTCCGAAGGCGGCATAGTGGGAGTGGACGACGCCGCCTCCCCGCAGCACACGATCCGCGTCGCACCCCCTGACCGCATACTCCGCACGCGCGGAGCCCCGGAAGGAGAGCGTTCCGATCGTGTCCTGCTTCAGCGGGAAAACCGCCCGGCTGCCGTCCCTGCCCGTGTGCCGCCCCAGGGCCGGGTCGCCCGGGGCGGCCCGGCCCGGCCGCCTCCCCGGGACGGGCCCGCACCGGTCCCCGGGGCGGGGGAGCCCGGGGCCGCTACCAGGCGCGGCGGCCGACGAAGGCCAGGAACCGGGTCTGGTCGTCGGCGCCCTCGGGCGGGGTGAGCTCGGGCCCGCAGACGTTGTTCCCGCGCAGCTGCTCCCCGAAGGGTGCGGTGGCCTCGTGCGCCCACCGGACGTCGCCGGGGTCCAGGCGCTCGTCCAGGCCGGTGGCCCGGGCCAGGTCCCAGCGGTGCACCACGAGGTCGAAGCCGAGGAACCGGTCCACCGCCTCGGCGAAGGTGGTGCGGCCGAAGAACCCGTCGAATTCGGTGTTCGCGCGCCGCGGGTCGTCCAGGTCGGCCTGGACCACCGCTCGGGCGGCGTCCCAGGCGGCGCGGGGGTCCTCGTCCACGGAGGGGATGTCACCCAGTTCGCGGCCGACCAGGCCGAGGAACATGCCCTGGGTGTCCACGACGTGGCGGACCACGTCGCGGGCGTCCCACCCCTCGCAGGGGGACGCCGACGACCAGCGGTCGGCGGGGACGGCCGCCACCGTCCCGGCGAAGTCCTCGGACAGGCGGGCGTAGCGCTCGGAGATGTCGCTCATGATCGTGTTCCCCTCGGGTGTGTCTCGGTGTCCGCCATCCTCACCCCCTCGACCGGGCGCCGTCTTGAACAAACACGACGAACCGCACGTGTGTTCGGAGGCGGAGGACTACCCTGGAGCCGTGAGACCGTACTCCGTGGGGGTGGAGGGGGACGCGCGCGGCATCCTCGACCCGGACGCCGGGCTGACCCGGTTCCGCCTGGACCGACACGCTCCCTCGGAGCGGGTGGCCCGCTTTGTGGACCGCTACTGGCTGACCTCGTGGAACCTGACCGGCCGCGAGCCGCACACCCAGCGGGTCCTGGCCCACCCCGTCGTGAACCTGGTGTTCACCGGTGGGACCGCGACGGTGTACGGCCCGACCACCGAGGTGACCGAGCGCCGCCTGGAGGGCGAGGGCTGGGCGCTCGGGGTGATGTTCCGGCCCGCGGGGTTCCGTCCGTTCCTCGGCAGGCCCATGAACACGATCGTGGACGCCGGTCTCCCCGCGTCGGAGGTCTTCGGGGCCCCCGGCAGGGGAGGGGTTCCCGGTGCCGACGGGCGCGGGGCGCCCGACGGCGCGTTGGCGTCCGAGACGTCCGATCCCCTCGACCTCATGGCCGCGGTCGACCGCGCCCTGGCCGGGCTGCTCCCCGCGTACCGTCACCCGGCCGAGGACACGCGCGACGTCGTGGAGCGGGTGGCCGCCGACCCCTCGGTGGTCAACGTGTCCGGGCTCGCCCGGCGCGAGGGGATGGGCGTGCGGCTGCTCCAGCGCCGCTTCGCCGACCACGTCGGCCTGAGCCCCAAGGCGGTCATCCGCAGGTACCGGCTCTACGAGGCCGCCGAGCGGGCCAGGAAGGGCGCGGCGCCCGACTGGGGGAGCCTGGCCGCCGAACTCGGGTTCAGCGACCAGTCCCACCTGACCAGGGAGTTCACCGCCGTTCTGGGGACCCCTCCCGCGCGCTACGCGGCACGCGCGACACCAGGCGGCTGAGCGTGCGGTACACGTCCTCGGGCGTCAGCTCAGGGTCGGCGCAGGCCCGCACGAACAGGCCGTCGACGGCGGCGCCCACGCCCGCGCGGTCCTCCGGGCGGGGGAGGTAGGGCGCGAGGAAGGCGTCCACGGCCCGGTTCCAGCGCTCGGTCTGCGGGCGCAGGGCCGGGCGGCGCGCGGCGAGCAGGAACAGTTCGCACTCGGCCATCACCTGGGCCCGTGCGGGGCCCGAGCCCACCGCGATCATCCCGGCGAGGGCGCGCAGGGCCGCGTCCGCGTCCTCGGGCACGGCGGCCAGCGCGGCCACGTAGGTGTCGTTGACCCGGGTCAGGGTGTCCACGAGCAGGTCGTCGACGGTCGCGTGGTAATAGGTGACGGTGCTGGGCGGCACCCCGGCCTCGGTGGCCACGCGCCGCTGGCTGACCGCCGCCACACCGTCGCGTTCGATGACGCGCATGGTGGCGTCCAAGAGCTGTCGGCGGCGCCGCTCGCCCTTGCGTCTGCGCCCGTCGGCGATGCCCTCGCCGACGGCCGCCGTGTCGTGGCCGTTCAGTGCCGCCCGCCCAGTTCCAGGGCCATGACCCCCGCGATGATCAGCGCGATTCCGCCGATCTGGACCCAGGTGAGCGACTCGCCGAAGAGCAGTGTGCCGATCACCGCGACCAGCGCGATGCCCACGGCCGCCCACACGCCGTAGGCCACGCCGAGGTTGATGCCCCGGGTGAGGGACTGGCTGAGCATGAGGAAGGCCCCGACGTAACCGACCACCACGACGACCGAGGGCAGCGGTCGGCTGAAGCCCTCGGAGAGCTTGAGCGAGGTGGTGGCGATCACCTCGGCGATGATCGCTCCGGCCAGCCAGAGCCACGGCACGGCGTTCCTCCCGACGGAGAACTGAGCGTTTGACCAGGTTCCTCCGGAGAAGAAACCTGAGCGTTCGGACAAGATTCTAGGCGCAGGGCCAACCCGGCGTCCAAGGCGAGTTACGGGTGGCCGTAACCTCATACCCGTAGGGAATCGAGGTGTACCCCCGGGGTGTATCGTCTTCGGTTCCGGCGTCCCCCACGTCCCACGCCCCAGATAACCGCTCTATACCGATGCATGAGATTTCAGAACCTTTTCGGTGGGTGTGCGTCTTACTTGCGTGGATGGCGTTTCAGGCATGACATGGAGGTAACCAGACGTGACGGGCAAGACACCTCCGGCGGTGGCGCGTCGTTTCGGTATCGGACTGGCAGCGCTGGCGCTGGCCGCCACGGCCTGCACGTCGGGTGAGGCCGAAACCCAGGGCGGCGGTACCGACGCGGCCAGCGCCGATCCCGCGGAGCTGGTGATCACTCCCGAGAACGGTGCCGAGGAGGTCGCGCCCAACTCCCCCATCCGGGTCACCGCGGAGAGCGGTGTCATCACGGACGTCCAGGTGGAGCAGGTCGTCGCCACCGAGGCCGCGGCGGAGGGCGAGGGCGAGGCGCAGGAGGCCGACCTCTACGCCATGACCGGCACCCTCAACGGTGACGCGACCGAGTGGGTCAGCGACTGGAACCTGCGCCCCGGCGCGGAGGTCGTGGTCACCGCGACCGCCGAGAACGACGCCGGTGAGGAGACCGAGGTCGTCCAGGAGTTCACCACCCTGGAGGCGGTCGCCGGACAGCGCCTGGAACTGGCCTCCAACTGGCCCGTCTCCGGTGACACCGTCGGCGTGGGCATGCCGATCGTCATCAACTTCGACCTGCCGGTGACCAACAAGGCGCAGGTCGAGAACTCCATGGAGGTCATCTCCGAGCAGGGCGTCCAGGGCGCCTGGAACTGGGAGACCGACACGATGGCCGTGTTCCGGCCCGAGGAGTACTGGGAGCCCCACCAGTCCGTGAGCGTCGACCTGCGCCTCGCCGGCGTCGAGGCCTCCGAGGGCGTCTACGGCGTGGAGAACCACCGCATCGACTTCGAGGTCGGCCGCGAGCTGATCATGACCATGCACGTGCCCGACCACGAGCTGGTCGTCAACATCGACGGTGAGCACGACCGCACCATCGAGGTGAGCAACGGCAAGGCCAGCCGCCGCTTCGACACCACGACCTCCGGCACCCACGTGCTCATGCAGCGCTACGAGCAGATGACCATGGACTCCTCCACCGTGGGCATCCCCGAGGGCACCCCCGGCGCCTACAACGTGGACGTGCAGTACGCGGTCCGCACCAGTGACAGCGGCGAGTTCCTGCACGAGGCCTCCTACAACGGCAACATCGGCAGCGCCAACACCTCCAACGGCTGCACCAACCTGCGCATGGACGACGCCCGCTGGATCTTCGAGAACACCCTCATGGGCGACGTCCTGGAGACCACCGGTACCGACCGCGAGCTGGAGTGGAACAACGGCTGGGGCTTCTGGCAGATGTCCTGGGACGAGTGGCTGGCCGAGAGCGCGACCGGCGAGCCGCAGGTGACCGACGGTTCGGGCACCCCCGGCTCCGTCCACGGCGAGCAGTAACCGCCCGCCCAACGCCGAAGGGGCGCCCGGAACCGCGCGGTTCCGGGCGCCCCTTCGGCGTTCCGCGGTCCCCGCGGGAGACGGCCTTCCCGCGCCGGGCGCCCGCCCGGTCAGTCCTGCCGGGACAGCCGGGCCACCACGGAGTCGATCACCAGCTCGGTGACGGCGGCCATGTCCACGGCACCCGGGTCGAGGAGCCACTGCACCTGGAGCCCGTCCATCACGGCGATGACCGCCGACGCCGCGGCCTCCGCCGGGGTGTGCCCGTCCGGCCCCGGGGTGTCCGCGGCCTCCCGGTGCCCCGGCCCGAGCCGGTCCAGCACGGCGTTCCCGATCTCCCCGCGCAGCACGGTGTAGCGGTCCCGGAACCAGTCCTGCGCCGGGTGCCCGTCGGTGGCGCTCTCCGCCGACAGCACCGCGTACAGCTGCGTGGTCCCCGGCCGCTCGGCGTTGCGCTCGGCGGTCGACACCAGGTGGTCCAGCATCCGGCTGCCCTCCGGCGCCGGGTCGGTGTCGTCGCGCAGCTCCAGGACCGCGGTGAGCAGGTCGGTCTTGGAGCCGAAGTGGTGCAGGACCCCCGCCGGGGTGATGTTGAGCGTCGCCGCGATGTCGGCCAGCGAGGTGTTGTGGAAGCCCTGCGAGGCGAACACGTCGGCCGCCGTGCGCAGGATCTGCTCGCGCCGGTTCACCCGCCTCCGCGGCGCTGGCGCCTCGGAGCCGGAGGAGGCGCGGGTGTCCGGCGCCGGGGTCGTCTCGCTCATCCTGGTCTCTCCACTTCCTGTACCCCGTCGGGTACTCCGGGCCCATGCGGGGGGCGGGGACCCGCCGTCCACGGTATCCAGCTTTCCCCTCCCTCCTCCTTAATGAATGTTAAGTAAGAGGGGTTTCGGTCCAGGGGGCGTGCGCCACGGGACCGGGGGACCACGGCTTCGGACCCTCACACCCGCGGCGCCCGGCTTCCGCCGGTGGGCTCGTGCGCGGCCCCCGTGCGCGCCGTACCGGGAGTGGGCGCCTGTTCAGGGCACGTCAGCGGAAGGACCCGACAGGGAACGGGAAGCGGAGGGCCGGGACGCCTGCGGAGTTCGGGCGGGACCGCCATCCCCCGGGGGCGCCATCGACCGCTCCGCGGCGGGCCCGGGGCCGGGCGGATCCCTCCGCCCGGCCGGGGCCTCACCAGGCGCGGACCCCGCCGACGGGGGCGGGCAGGCGCTCGCTGAGCCAGGTCCACGTGCCGTCGTTCTCGGTGAAGCGGCGCTGGACGCGCTCCACCTCCGTGATCGGGTTCGAGAACACCTCGGTCCACGCCCCGGCGGTGCGCTCCTCCAGGTAGAGGCTGCGTGCGTCGGTGCGCATGCGCACCGCCTGGAGCGTGTGGTTGGAGCCGTCGCGCAACTGGATGCGGTAATAGGCCATGGGAAGTCCCTGGAGTGTGGTTCGTCCTGGATGGAAGAAGGACGGTGCGTTCCCGGACCGCGCGCGGCACCGGCGGGTGCGCGTGGGTGAACCGGTCTCCCGGAGCGTGCGGCGGGCGTACGTGGTCGGGCCGCGCGAGCGTCTGACGGGTGGCGGCGGGAACGCCGAGACCCGGAGTGCCCCAAAGAACGGGTGCGGTGCCGGAAGCACCATGCTGTCCGCGTTGTGGACTCTACTCCTGTCGTGAGCACACCGGAGCCGTAACCGCGGATACGGCGGATGAAATCCGGGTGATCCGACGGTGATCGCGGGATGCGATTCGGAAAAAGCACACGATAACTACACACCACGCACGATACGTCTTTTTTGACGCGCCAGCGGAGGTGGCGGGAGCCCGAAGGGCCGGAACGCACGCGGCTCCGGCGCGCCCCGGCCCGGGTTCAGGCATTGAGCCCACCGTTCAC
This sequence comes from Nocardiopsis sp. LDBS0036, assembly GCF_041228755.1. Lineage (NCBI taxonomy): Bacteria > Bacillati > Actinomycetota > Actinomycetes > Streptosporangiales > Nocardiopsidaceae > Nocardiopsis > Nocardiopsis sp. LDBS0036. The sequence goes on along the minus strand of NZ_CP141103.1, from coordinate 3,832,314 downwards.
GCTTGTGCCCGTGACGAACCGGCCGCCCGGACCGGCCGGGTGGGCGACGTCGGCGCCCTCACGGGTCAGCCGCGGCGCGGCGGTGGCGCCGGTCCCGCGGCTCCCGCCCGTGGTGAGCGCGAACCCGTGCCCCGGGTCCCGTCCGCTCGTGGGTCCGACCGCGGCGATCCCGGCCGCGCGGGTCCGGCGGAGGCCGGACCCGGCGTCACCGGGCCGCGGCCAGGCGGGCCCGGGTCTCCATCAGGGCGAACCCCAGCAGATTGAGGCCCCGCCAGCGCTCGGGGACCCGCGCGTCGTCGTTCTCGGCGCCCAGTCCGATGCCCCACACCCGGTCGCGGGGGCTGGCCTCCACCAGCACCCGTCCGCCGGTGCCGAGCAGGAACTCGCGCAGCTCCGGGTTCTGGCCGAACTTGCCGAGGCCGCCCTCGACCACGATCCCGAAGCGGGCCGCCTCCCACTCGCGCTCGTCGAAGCCGCGCACCTGGCGGCCGATCACCTTGGCGTCCCGGGGGTGGCCCGCCGCGAGGATCCGCTCCTCGGCCTCGGCGTCGCCGAACAGGCGGGCCTTGGCGGCCATCATGTAGTGCTCCACGGTGCGGTAGCCGACCCCCTCCACCGTGAAGTCGGCGGGCCACCACTGCGACAGGCAGCTCGCCGACACGCCTCCGGAGGCGGGCGGCTGGTGGCCCCAGAAGCACAGGTACTCGGCTCCGCCCGCCGAGGCCACCAGCTCCTCGACCGTGCGCGCGTCCGCGGGATCGCGTGTGTCCGTCATGGGGGAGAGTGTCCCAAGCGGTACCGACACGCGCGGCGCCGGGCGGGCGTGCGGCGGCCCGGTACGGGGGCCTCGAACGAGGGCGGTGCGTACCCGGGGCGGCGTATGTGACTCCGTAGTAGCGTTGCGGGAAACCCCAGGAGCCTTAGGTCAGAGGGCCCCCGTCCGCCGTGGCGCCGACGGTGGACGGAGCGTCCTTCGAGTGCGCAGACACCGGAGGACCGCACTCGGGCGGGTGAGGCCGCAGGACCGGTCGACCGGCTGGCGGGTCCACCCGGTGTCGTCCGCCGGCGGCGACGCCCCGCGGCTGAGGCACGGGGTCGGGACGCGCCTCGGCCGCTGTGCCGTGGCCGCTCTCCTATGCCTGGAAGATGGATATTTGACCAGAACACAGTTGAACTCTCAAGTTACCCCTGGGGGCACGGGCCCGATGGCCGAGACGCGGTGGCTCGACGAGGACGAACAGCAGACGTGGCGGGCCTTCCTGGCCGCCGTCCACCTGCTGGACGGGGCGCTGGACCGGCAGCTCAGACAGGACTCCGGCATGTCCCACGCCTACTACCAGATCCTGGTGAAGCTGTCCGAGGCGCCCGAGCGCGTGATGACGATGACCGAGCTGGCCAGGCGGCTGCGCTCCTCGCCCAGCCGCCTCTCGCACGCGGTCGCCCGCCTGGAGGCGGACGGCCTGGTCCGCAGGTCCAAGCGCCCGGGAGACCGGCGCACCACCCTGGCCGAGCTCACCCCGGAGGGGGCGGCCGTGCTGCGCGAGGCGGCGCCGGGCCACGTGCACGAGGTCCGGCGCGTGCTCTTCGACGCGCTCACCGGCGACCAGGTCAAGCAGCTGCGGGGGATCGCGGAGTCCATGCTCGGCGTGCTCGACCCCGGGGGCGAGGAGCCGCGGTACACGGGGCCGACCGGTACGGTGCGCCGGGACTGAGCCGCGTTCTGTTGTCGGCTCTCACCAGGGCGGACGCCATGGGGGAGAAATATCCCTCGTTGGCACTCTATGTGTCCGGGTGGATGCGTACTATCATCTGCTTTCCCAGGAAAAGGTTGTAGTCTCAAGCAACGGTGCGAGGCCACGACCTCCTCCTGGGTTACCCGCTCACAGGAACAGGAACCGCTATGACCGAGAATCCGCTCATGTCCCGCGTGGGGGACGTCGTCGCGCTGCTCGCCAGAGTCGTGGTCGGCGTCGTCTTCATCGCGCACGGTTGGCCGAAGATGTCCGACCTCGACGGCACCGCCCAGGGCTTCGCGTCCATGGGGATCCCCTTCCCGCAGTTCGCCGCCCTCCTGGGGGCGAGCATCGAGGTGGGCGCCGGGCTGGCCCTCATCGTCGGGTTCGCCCTGCCCCTGGCCGGGATCCTCCTGGCCTTCATGATGGCCGGCGCCTACTTCTTCGCCCACGTCGGCGACCCGCTGGTCGGCGGCTTCGAGTTCGTGCTCGTCCTCGGCGCCGTCGCCCTGGCCCTCGGGTTCACGGGCGGCCGCCTCTCCGTGGACCGCCTCATGCCGTGGGGTCGCCCCCGCCGTCGGACCCCTGAACCGGTACCGGCCTCCTGACCAGCGCGTCCGGGCCGTCCGTCGCCGGAGGCGGACGGCCCGGGTACCGCACATAACCCCCTTTTCTTAACTTGTTTATCTAAATTCACCTATACCTCAAGAAAAACACTCAAATCTTTCGCTCTCCTTCACGACAACACATTTTCATGAACGACAGGTAGAATTCGGTGCACCCGAAACACTGAGCGGGACCGCGCGTTCGGGCCCGTCCCGTGTGCCCCGCCCGCCGAACGGGAGCGCCGTGTCCCACCTGGCCCCCCGCCCCCTCGCCCCCGACTGGCAGTTGCGCGTCACCGACCGCGGCGGCACGGCCCTGCACGGAGCCGCGGTACTGGTCGCATCCGGATACGCGATCACCTGCGCGCACGTCGTCCGCGAGGCCCTCGCCGGGTCCGGCGTCCCCGCCGGACCCGGCGCCGCCGTACGCCTGGACGCTCCGCGCGGCCTCCCCGGCTGGGAGGCCGCCGCCACGGTCGTCGCCGACGGCTGGTGGTGGGAGGAGGCCGCGCCCTGGGACGCGGCGGTGCTGCGCCTGGACCAGCCCGCCCCGGTCCCTCCCGCCGTCCCCGCCCGGTACCGCGTCGGCGACCGGGTCCGCGTCCTCGGCTTCCCCCGCGCCGAGACCGGCCTGTGGGTGACCGGCCGGGCCACCGGTACCGGGGGCAGCCGCTTCGGCTACGTCCAGATCGACGTCGACTCCCGCGCGGGGTTCACCGTCCTGCCCGGCTTCAGCGGCAGCGGCGTCCGAGAGGAGAGGGGGAACGCCCTCCTCGGTCTGCTCTGCGAGGCGACCGGCAGCGGCAGGGCGGGCTGGATGATTCCGATGGAGGCGATCCCCCGGGTGTGGCCGACCGAGCGGACCGCCGCGGGCGCGGCGGCGAACGGCGAACGGGAGGCGCTCACGCGTACCGCCAGGGCGATGACCGATCTGCGCACGCTGCTCCTGCCCGACCTGCGCCTGGACCTGTACGTCGCGCTCGACCCCCGCCTGCGCCGCAGGCTCCGCGCCGACCAGGACCTGCTCTCCTTCGCCGCGCAGCTGGTCGCCCTCGCCCACGGTGAGTACGGGATCCTCGACGAGGTGCTCGCCCTCCTCGACGCGAGGGAGGACGGGAGCGCGGGGATGCTCCGGGTCCGCGAGGCCGCGGCCCCGCTCCTGGGGAGCCCGCCCGGGTGAGCGAGACGACGGCCACGGCGGGGGGCCAGGCCCCGATCGGAGGGCGTCCGCCATCGGAGGGCGGACGGCTCCTCCCGGAGGGCGCCGGACGGCCTTTCCCGGCCGACGGCGGTGTGGAGGACCTGGTCGACGCCCTCTGCGCGCTCCGGTGCGTCCTCCTCCCGGACGCGCGCGAGCAGTTGGCCTACCAGCTGCCGACGCGGGTCCGCCGCAACCTGCGCCTGGAGGGTTCACCGGTCGAGTTCGCCCGCCACCTGGTACGCCTGTGCCGGGAGCAGGTGCGCCTGGGCTGCCTCGTGCGCTGGATCCTCTACCTGGAGGAGCGCGGCCGCAGCTCGCTGGCGGCGGCCCGGGCCGCGGAGCCGCTGGTCCACGCCGAGGAGTGGGAGCAGCTGTACCGCCTCCTGCCCGAGGGAACCACCGACGCCGACGTCGCCCTCGTCCGCCGGGAGCTGGCGGGGCACTCCCCGGACCTGGTCGCCGAGGCCTTCGAGACCGCCCGGACCGACCAGCTCGCCCCGGCCGAGGCGCCGCCGCACACGGCCTGGGACCGGCTCGTGGACCTGGCCGAGATGACCGTGCCCGAGGGCGTCGAACTCCCGCTGCGGGTCTTCTGCGCCCTGCTGCCCTGCGCCGTCCCGCTGCGCGACTGCGCCGACCTGCTCCTGCTCTGGGGCGGCGGGCGGCGCGAGGGCGCGGCCGCGCCGCCCGGCACGCGCGCGCCGGCCCGGCTCGTCGTGCACGTCACCCAGGGCCGGAGCCGGGACCGCTACGACGTCGAGTACTGGACGGTGCTCAGCGAGAGACGGGGCAGGGCCCCCGACTTCTGCGGCCACGGCCACACCCCGCACATGGAGGCCGAGCGCATCGGCGCCCACGTCGGCGGCCTGCTCACCCTGCTGGAGGTGGACCACCGCACGGGGTACCACGAGGGCGTGCGGGTCGAGCTGGTCGCACGGCTGGACCTGCTCCGCCGCCTGGAGGCCGAGCGCTGGCAGGAGGCCGGTGAGGGCGACCGCAGGCTCGGCGCGCGGGCCCAGGTGGTCTACCGGGCGGAGGAGCTGGTGGACCCCGCGCGCGGCGACACCGCGCAGGCCCGGCGTACCTGCGCCCGCCGGTGGGAGGGGCTCGCGAGCGCGTGCGAGGTCCTGCACCTGGACACCGCGCACGAGGCCGGGCAGAGGAGGCGCAGGGGCGGACGGACCTACCGCGAACCCCTGGTCGAAAGGCTCCAGGACGACAGGATCGTCGCCCTCTCCGTTCCCTCCCATCTGGATGAATGCCACATGTCGGTCTGGTCGGCGCTCATGATCGGGGTTCCGGTCGTGATCTGGCGTTCCACCGACAATGGTCCTGGAGCAAGTCCGTGGCTCAATCTGGGGAAGGTGGGGCGGGAGGTAATGGTGCCACCCGAAAGAATACGAGCGCTTCCCAAGGCGCTCCACCAATCGCGTTCCGGATGCGTTTCCCCGGACGATACCGGGTACATCGAAGAAAGCTTCGAGGTCGCCGTCTTCTACCACGACACCCTTCCGGTTCTGCCCGCCCCCAGACCGATGACCCCCCCACAGCATCCGACAGCCCCCCTTGGGCGCGGCTCGAAGGGCCTGCCATGACCACACCAGCCGAACCCGGATCGACCAGCTCCGCGCCGGAGTGGTGGATCTTCCACGGCACAGGTCAGCCCCGCCCGCACCTGGACCTCGCCGCCCAGCTCCCCCCGCCTCCCCGGTGGCGCACCTACGGCGGCGGGCCGGACCCCGACGAAACCGGCGCGGACCCCCCGTTCTACGACCCGGGGCCGCGGGCCGGGAGCCCCGCCGCCGAGAGCGAGCGCCACCTGGGCCCCGTCCGGCCCTGGAGCTTCCCCATTCCCCTGGGGCCGCACCGCCGCCAGCTGCTGGACAAGGTCAACGCGGCCATCTGCCTGCGCCGCCCCCTGCTGCTGGTGGGCCCGCCCGGGATCGGCAAGTCCAGCCTCGCCCACCAGATCTCCCGCGAGCTGGGCCTGGGCCGCGTCCTGCGCTGGGCCGTCACCAGCCGCAGCACCGTGCGCGACGGCCTGTACGCCTACGACCCCCTCACCCAGATCCACGACCTCAACCTGGAGAACGCCCGCAACCGGGCCCTGGGCGCCCGGGACCGCCGCTACGCGAGCGCCGACGGCACGGAGGCCGACGCCCACCTGCGCAGCAGCGCCGAGTCGATCGGCCGCTACCTCACCCTGGGACCCCTGGGCACCGCCTTCCTGCCCACCCGGCTGCCCCGCGTGCTCCTGGTCGACGACTTCGACCTGGGCGACTTCGACCTGCCCGGCGACCTGCTCGACCTGTTCGAGAACGGCGGCTACACCGTCCCCGAGCTGGGCCGACTGGCCAACGTGGCCGGGAGGATCCGGGTGGCCACCGACGACCCCGGCCGTACGGCGGCGGTCGAACGCGGCGAGGTCCTGTGCTCGGCCTTTCCCGTCACGGTGGTGACCTGCAACGACGACCGGGACCTGCCGCCCGCCTTCCTGCGCCGCTGCATCCCGGTCCGGATGGGGCTGCCGGACGAGGACGAGCTGGTGGCCGCCGTGGCCGGGCACTTCGACGGCGACCCGCCCACCGGCACGCGGACCCTGGTCACCGAGTTCCTGCGCAGGAGCGCCGACGGCCACGGACTCGCCGTGGACCAGCTGCTCAACGCCGTGCACCTGGTCGGCGCCATGGGACGGGGCGAGCCGGGGCCCGAGCAGGTCCGCCACCTCTCCGACCTGCTCTGGCACCGCCTCACGGAAACCCCGGGATGAGCCCCGCGCACCAGCCGGGGGACGACCGCCCCCGGGGCTCCGGCGACCGGTCGGGCGGTTCCCCGGGTGGCCTCACGCCCACGGAGTGGGCGGACGCGCTCCACCTGGCGGCCCTCCAGGCGCGTGCCGAGGCCGCGCGCCGCGACCGCCCGATCTTCACGGCGCCGCCCGCCGACGGTCCGCCGCCCGGGGAGGCCGCCGGTTCCGGTCCGCCCCCGGTGGAGGCCGGGACGGGGACGGACGCGCCGGGGACCGAGCGGTCCTCCCCTGCGCCCGGCACGGACACCGGGACCGCCCGGTCCCCGGGGCTCCCCGCCGGCGGGGGCGGTTCCGCCGCCGGGCGCGTGCCCCGTGGGCGGGCCCCGGCCCCGCCGCACAGCGGTGAGGGGACGCCCCCGTGGCCGCACCGGGACCCGGGGGACGGCGGGTCGCCGACGGAGCCCCCCGGGTTCGTCCAGCCGGTCCTGGAACGGCGCCAGGAACTGGTCGCCGCACTGGGTCCCTTCCACCTGACCGAACCCCGTGGGCGGCCGGACGGCGTCGACCCGGAGGGCACCGCGCGCAACTACGCGCGCTCGCTCCTGGACAGCCTCCACTGGTCCGAGGACGAGCGCGAGGGCGCCGGCGTCCCGGTGGTGCCGCGGCCGTGCGCGCGCCGGGAACGGGCGGTCAACCTGACCCTCCTCGTCGACGACGGCGTCACCATGGCCTTCCAGCGCGGCCTGGCCGCCGAGTTCGTCCGGCTCGCGCGCTCCGGCGGGATCTTCCGCGAGGTCGCCTCCCTGTACTTCGACTCCGCGCGCCCCGGCGTCCCCAGGCTGCGCGACGGCCACGGACGCCCCGGCCGCCTCGGCGGCGGCCGCGCGCACGTGGTCCTGTTCCTCACCGACGGGCTCGGCGGCGCCTGGCGCGACCGCGGCTTCCAGGACTGGGTCGCCGAGGCCGCGGACCGCGGCGCGGTCGCGATCCTCCACCTGCTCCAGCCCCTCCTGTGGCGGCGCGGCGCCATCGCCACCGTCCCCATGGAGCTGGCCGCGCCCCGGGCCGCCGGTCCCTGCGCCGCGAACACCCGGTACGCGCGGGAGCGCACCCTCACCGACCCGGAGGAGGACAAGCGCGAGCCGGGGGTGCTCGTGCCGGTGCTGACGCTGGATCCCCGGACGATCCGCGACTGGGCGGTCTTCGCGATGGGCAGGGGCCCCGGACGCCTGTGGGCGCACACCGCGCGGTTCCCCGCGGGAGAGGACCCCGCCCCCGCCGAGGCTCCGGACGCCGGGGAACCCGCCTTCGACGCCGAACGGGAGGCGCGGCGCTTCCGGCAGCTGGCCAGTCCCGAGGCGTTCGACCTGGCGGTGGCCCTGGCCGCCGTGCCGCTGGACCCGCGTCTGGTGGAGGCGGTCTGCGAGGACGTGCTCGGCCGCACCACGCCCTCGGAGCTGACGGAGGTCTTCTTCAGCGGGCTGGTGCGCGGGGGCGGCGGGGGGGAGGAGGACGGGCCGGTCGGGTGGGACTTCCGCCCGGGGGTCCGGAGGGCCCTGCTGTCGCTGGGCGGCCGGGTCTCCGACATCCGCCGGGTGCTGGGCCTGGCGGCGGAGCGCCTGCGCCGGGTGGACCCCTGGTTCGACGCCCTGCGCCTGATGCTGCGGGGCGGGAACGACGACTTCCCGAAAAGGACGCGGCTGTCCCACCACTGGGCGAATTCCATGCTCCCGGCGGTGGAGAGCGCGGCCCTCACCCGACGTTATGCCGCGCCCATCAGGGAATACGCCGATATCTCCGGGACGGGTGCGACCCGCGGTGCGGAAGAAACGCATGAGGCGGGTACGCCGTCGCCCGCTGGTCTAGTATTACCGAAGGTTTCCGGATCTGCGCGTGTGGGCGGGAACAACGGCTGGAAGGCGCGGAACAGAGCACCCTTTTCTGAACGGTCGGGGAAAGAAACTCATATGGCCACAAAACTGTCAAATGAGGATATGATGCAAGAATCTGGCGGCCAGTCCAGCGGTCGTACGTCCCGATCGTCCATGAGTGGCCGACCGCTCAACGCGGTCTGGGTCCAGGTTCCGCGCCGCAACAGCGCCTTCACCGGCCGGGAGGAACTCCTCTCCGCGCTGAGGGGACAGCTCCTGAAGGGGCGGCGCCAGGTCATCACCGCCCTCAACGGGATGTCGGGGGTCGGCAAGACCGAGCTCGCCAAGGAGTACCTGTACCGGTACGCGTCCGACTACGACCTCATCTGCTGGATCCCCGCGGCCCACAGCAACCAGCTGAGGGAGAGCTTCTCCGTCCTCGCGTCCAGGCTCAGGCTGGACAGCGCGGGCGCGGGCAGCGGACACGTCCTGGAGAACGTCCTGGAGGCACTGCGCCAGGGCGTGGACTATCCGCGCTGGCTCCTCGTCTTCGACAACGCGCAGGCCCGGTCCGAACTGGATCAGTATCTTCCTGTCGGGGGCGAGGGCCACGTGATCATCACTTCTCGGGACTCCAGCTGGACGGTGCGGGGCGGCGACGCCTACCTCTCCGTCCGCGAGTTCGACCGGGCGGAGAGCATCGAGCTGCTGAAACGGCGCGGACCCGCGTCGCTGACCACCGAGGAGGCCGACCAGCTGGCGCACGAGCTGGGCGACCTGCCGCTGGCCCTCAACCAGGCCGCCGTGTGGCTGCACGAGAGCGGGATGGCCACCGAGGAGTACCTGCGCCAGTTCGCCGAGAAGAGCCAGGAGATGCTCGACCTCCTGCGCCCGGTGGACAGCGCCTACCCGGTGGCCGTCGCCGCCGCCTGGAACGTGTCCCTGGACCGGCTGGCCACCACCAACCCGGCGGCGCTCCAGCTGCTCCAGCTCTGCTCCTTCATGTCGACGGCGCCCATCCCCCGGACGCTGTTCAACTTCGCCCGGGGCATCGAGGGCCCCGCGGAGCTGCGCGGCGCCCTGGAGGACCCGGCCAGGCTCGGCATGGCGATCCGCGACATCGGGCGCAACAGCCTCGCCCACATCGACCACCAGCGCAACACGGTCTCCCTGCACCGGCTGGTGCAGCGCGCCGTCCAGGCGCCGATGAGCGACGAGGAGCGCGAGGAGATGCGCCACTGCGCCCACCAGCTGCTGGGCCGCAACGACCTCCAGGTGGTGGCCGTGGACGCCTCCGAGCGCTACACCGAGCTGCTGCCGCACGTGTGGGCCTCCGAACTGTGGAACTGCACCGACCCCTGGGCGCGCAACCTGGTGGTGCAGATGTGCCGGGTCGCCGTGCTGCGCCAGGAGTTCGACGAGGCCCGCCGCCTGGGCGAGACCGCCCACGAGTGGTGGCGCCTGCAACTGGGCGAGAACCACCCCTCCACCCTGGGCATGGCGATCCAGATCTCCACGGCGATGCGCGGGCAGGGGTACCTGGAGCAGGCCCTCGCGCTGTGCGAGGCCACCCTGGGCACCCTGCGCGAGACGCAGAACCCCGGGGACTCCGAGACCCTGGAGGCGGAGATCGAGTACATCCGCACCCTGCGCTTCCTGGGCCGGTTCCGCGACTCGCTGACGGCCGCGGCCGACGCCTACCACCGCCGGGTGCGCCTCTTCGGCGAGGACGACCCGCACACCCTGGTCACCGCCCACTTCCGCGCCTTCAACCTCCTGCTCAGCGGCGACCCGGAGTCGGCCGCCGACCAGTACCGCGACACGCTGGCCCGGCTGGAGGCCGTCTTCGGCCCGGACCACCCGCGCACCCTGGGCACCAACAACGGCTACGCCGAGGCCCTGATGGAGAAGGGCCGCTACCGGGAGGCCGAGGAGATCCAGGCCCACCAGGTCGAGCGGGCCATCGGCCTGATCGGGGAGGACGACAACCGCGTCCTGCGCAACCAGCGGACGCTGGCCGTCATGCGCCGGCGCGTCGGCCACCACCGGGAGGCGCTCGCACTGTCGGAGCGCGCCTGGCAGCGCTTCCGGGTCAAGCACGGCGTGGACGACAACGAGACCATGTACGCCGCTCTGGTGCACTCCATGTCCCTGAGCGCGGTCAACCAGCACGACGAGGCGCTGGAGCTGGCCCAGACCACGGGGGAGCGCTACGTCAAGCTCCTGGGCGAACGCCACCCCTACGTGGGCGCGGCGGACGTCAACCGGGCGATCATCCTGCGCCGCCTGGGCAGGGCGGCCGAGGCCCGCCAGCTGGACGAGCGCTCCCTGGAGCTGTTCCTGGACCGGCTCGGCGCCCACCACCCCAGCACCCTGGCCTGCCTGGTGAACCTGGCCAACGACCACTTCCTCATGGGCGACGTGGCCGGTGCCCGGGAACGGGACGAGGAGGCGCTGCGCGGCTGCGAGGAGGCGCTGGGGGCCCCGCATCCGCTGGCCCTGCTGGCCCGCCGCAACCTGCTCGTGGACCGCAGGGCCCAGGGCGAGGACGTCGAGGCCGAGTTCGTCGCCGTGGAGGACGGCTACCGCGAGGTGATGGGGTCGGACCACCCCGCCACGCTCAGCCTCCGCAGGACCGTGCGGGGGGACGCCGACATCTACCTCGCCCAGATGTGACCGGTCGCGGTCCGGGGCCGCGCTCCCCGGGCCGACCGCGGCGTTCAGCGGCGCCCGGCGAGCCGGAGCAGCGCGGCCCACTGGTGCGCGGGCAGGGCGAGCGCCGCGCGGTCGGGGTGCGTGGAGTCGCGCAGGCCGACCGTCCGCGGCGCGCCCAGGACGGCCTCGACGCAGTCGCCGTTGCCGCCACCGCTGTAGCTCGACTTCCGCCACCGACCGGGTTCGTGTCCCAGCCCTCTCACGGGCACTCCCGTCCGCTCTGTCCCCGCTGGTTGTCGCTACGCACGCGGCGGCCTCGATTCTCCCAGTTCCACCATTGGTCGCTCCTGTTTCCCGAGCAGTTCTGAAAGTGCGATCGGGTCCGACTCCGGTTCAGTTATGTATTCGGTTGGTCACAGGCGCCGACTTGTACATGCCCACTGGAGTGGTGTTCATGTTGTCCGGGCGCGGCCGTTCTCCGGATGGCCCGGAAAAAGACGCGAATGATATGCCGGGAAGCGGTTCCACTTCGGTTTCGCGGGCGCCGGGACCGTGCTGTGCCCGCCGGGGCGCCGCCGCCGCGGGCCCTTCCCGGGCCAGCGCGCGCAAAGCCCGTGCCCGCGGGCTTTGCGGGCCCGGCTCCGCCCGGAGGGCGGGAGCGGACGCCTACCGGGAAGGGCGTGAGAAGATCGGCCGGAGAGAGGCCGCGTGGCGAAGAGGCGATTACCCCCTCTCCGGCCCGCCGAAAAGCGCGTGCGGGAAAAGGGCGGGTGTCGGCGGCTCGTGACTCCGATCCCTTTTCGTTTCCGTTGCGGCTCGGGGTCAGGATGTTGTGCCCGGGGCGGACCGCTCCGCAGTCGCCCCGTGTGCTTCGGGGGAAGCGGGTGCCCCGGTGCGGACGCAATTCCGTCTCTGGCGTTATGACCGCTTATGTCCGTGGAAATGGCGGCCGGGCCCGCCCGCACGGAACTCCGTGCCGCGCCGCCGACGGGCGGCGGACCCGTCCCGCGGGGGCCGGGAGCAGCGTCCGGTGCCGGGGAGCGCCCCGGCGGTGTGCCGTGACCGGGGCGAACACTGCCTAACATGCTGGACATGCGCATTCTCGTGGTCGAGGACGACGACCGGGTCGCCCGCGGACTGGTGACCGCCCTGCGGGCGGCGTCCTTCGACGTCCAGAGGGTCGCCACCGCCGAACGGGCCCTGAGCGCCCCGCCCGCCGACGTCGTCCTCCTCGACCTCGGCCTCCCCGACGCCGACGGCATCGACCTGCTCCGCAAGCTCCGCGACCGCCCGCAGACCGCGATCATCGCCGTCACGGCCCGCAGCGAGGAGCGCGACCGTGTGCGCGGCCTGCGGGCCGGAGCCGACGACTACGTGGTCAAGCCCTTCGGCGTCGCCGAACTCCTCGCCCGCATCGACGCGGTCCTGCGCCGCACCCGCGCCGCGCGGGCCGAGGCCGCGGAGGAGGAGCCCGCGGTCAGGATCGGCGAGCTCACCGTGGACCCCGGCTCCCGCGCGGCCAGCGTCGGCGGCGCCGAACTCCAGCTGACCCGCAAGGAGTTCGACCTGCTCGCACTCCTGGCCTCCCGCTCCCCGTCGGTGGTCGCCCGCGACCAGATCCTCGACCAGGTGTGGGGCACGGCCTGGGAGACCTCCTCCCGGACCCTGGACACCCACATCGGCTCGCTGCGCGCCAAGCTCGGCCGGGCCGTGCAGATCCGCACCGTGCGCGGTGTCGGCTACCTCCTCGACCGGTCCTGAGCCCGTGCTCCGCAGACTGCTCACCATCCTGCTCCCCGCCGCGTTCGTCCTGGTCGCCTCGGCGGTCATCCCCCTGGGGACGGTCATCGCCCAGCAGCTGACCCAGCAGGTCTACGTCGACCGCCTCGGGGACGCGGGCCGCTTCGCCGCCCTGGCCCGCACCGCGCTGGAGGCCGACCGCACGGAGGCGCTCCTCCAGGAGATGGCCCGTTACGAGGCGCTCTACGGCATCCCGGTGGTCGTGGTGGCCCCCGACGGAGAGATCATCGCCGGGTCCGGCAGCACGGCTCACCAGCGCGACGTGCTCGCGGAACTGGCCGCGCCGGAGGCCCTCACCATCGCCCTGGCCGGGGAGCGCCCGGCCCCTCCGACCACGGTCTGGCCCTGGGAGTCCGACCCCCTCGTGGTCGCCGAGCCCATCGGCCGCGACAGCGAGGTGACGGGGGCGGTCATCGTCGCCGCCCCCACCGACCGGCTCGGCGCCGACATCCTCGGCTCGTGGGGATGGCTCGCCCTGCTCAGCCTGGTGCCCCTGGCGCTCCTGGTGGCGGCCTCGCTGCCGCTGTCGCGCTGGGTCCTGCGCCCCATCGGCCGACTCGACGCCGCGACCACCGCCGTCGCCTCGGGGGACCTGGACGTGCGGGTGGACGCCGAGCAGGGACCTCCGGAGCTGCGCCGCCTCACCGAGTCCTTCAACACGATGGTCGACGTGGTGCGCAGGGCCCTGGAGCGTCAGCGCTCCTTCGTCTCCGACGCCTCCCACCAGCTGCGCAACCCCCTGGCGAGCCTGCGCCTGGCGGTGGAGAACCTCGCGCCCTACCTCGGCTCGGAGGAGGCCAGGGAGGCGCACGCCGTGGCCGTGGACGAGACCACGTTCATGCACCGGATGCTCAACTCCCTGCTGGCCGCGACGCGCCTGGAGAGCGTCACCGGCACCGAGGCCGTGGACGTCCCCGAGCTGCTGGAGACCCGGGTGGAGCGCTGGCGCGCCCTGGGCCAGGCCCGGGGGATCACCGTGACCGTGCACGTCCCCGCCGGGCTGCGGGTCTGCGCCCCGGCCGGGGGCCTGGGCAGCATCCTCGACGAACTGGTGAGCAACGCCCTGCGCCTGTCCGGGGGGACACGGGTGCAGGTGCGGGGTTCGGCGGGCGACCCCGCGCGGATCAGCGTGCTCGACGACGGGGAGGGGCTCCCGGAGGAGGAGCGCGGCGCGGCCCTGGACCGCTTCTGGCGCTCTCCCCGTCATCAGAACACCGAGGGGACCGGCATGGGGCTGGCGATCGTCTCCGACCTGGTCCGCGAGGCCGGAGGGGAACTGGCGCTGGGCGAGGGCCTGCCCGGCGAGCGGCCCGGGTTCGGCGTGACCATCACGCTGCCGTCGGCGGACTGAGCCCTCGTCGGGGAGGGCCTCAGGAGGGCTTGTTGTCCCGGTACCAGCGCGCGGCGCCGGGGTGGAGGGGGACCACGCCGGTCGAGATGCCGGTGCGCACGTTGATCTGCGCCGCCTCGGGACGGGAGTCGGCGATCCGCGCGGCGCCGGTGTAGACGGTGTCGGTGACGGAGTAGGCCAGGTCGTCCGGCAGGTCGGCGGCGCACAGCAGCAGGTTGGGGATGGACAGGGTGGGGCAGGCGGGCACGCCCTCGTAGGTGGTCGCCGGGATGGTGGCCGGGAAGTACCTCTCGGGGTGGGCCTCGGCCATGGCGGAGGCGACGTCCCCGAGGTCGACCAGGCGCGTCACGTGCTCACGGGCCAGGTCGGCGACCGCGGGCGTGGGCAGTCCGGTCAGGGAGAACATCGCGTCGATCTCCCCACGGGCCAGGGCGTCGGCGGAGGCCGCCTGGTCCAGGCGCACCGTCTCCATGGCCAGTCCGGTCTCCTCGGCGGCCTGCGCGACGGTGAACTCGGTGCCGGAGTTGACCGCCCCCACCGAGACGCGGCGGCCCTCCAGGTCGGACAGGGAGCGCACGGGGGAGGCGTCCAGGACCATGAGGTGCAGGAAGCTGTCGTAGAGGCGCCCGATCGCGCGGAAGGGGCCGGTGTCGGCCTCCTCGTCGGCCAGGACCGCGTCGAGGCTGGTCAGACCCAGGTGGGCCTCGCCCGACTCGATGAGCAGCAGGTTGTCGTGCGAGGCGCCGGTCTCGACGGCCTCCACCCGGATGTCGGGGAACCGGGCGTCCAGCAGCCCCGCGATCTCCGAGCCGATCTCCCGGTAGACGGCCCCGGCCGGGCCCGTGGCCACGACGAGCGACGCCGGAGCGGTGGAGGGTTCGCGCCACGAGCAGCCGCCCAGCGCGGCCGTGATGAACACGCCGGCGGCTCCCCTCAGGGCGGTGCGCCGGTTCGGTCCATGCATACCCGCAGCTTAGGCGAGGGAGGACGGCGGTTCAGACCCCCAGGTCACACCTTGCGCGTGGTCACCTTTCGTGCCAAGGCGACGACCCAAGGTTCCGAAATGTCAGAGGAATCTCAAATCTTCCTTGAGACCTTGAACACGCGAGAAAGAGACCCACACCATCGCTGTATCAATTCGGGGTAATCGGGGAGAAACCCGACGGTAAGCCCAGTGTCACTTCCCGGTGACCCACAACAGGAGGATTCCATGGCGTCCGAGAAGGGTGTCGACGCGCCCGACACCGCATCCCCCACGCAGGACGGCAGAGTCGCCAGGGGCACCCCGCCCTCGCGCGTGATCGGCCTGATCGCGGGCCCGCTGGTCGGGCTCCTGGTCTACTTCCTCATGCCGGACATGCCGATGCCCGTCGTCGACGGCGAGGACGGCGAGACGGTCCTGTCGGCCAACGGCCGCGCGGTGGCCGCGGTGACCGCCTTCATCGCCATCTGGTGGGCCACCGAGGCGATCCCGATCCCGGTCGCCTCCCTGCTGCCGCTGGTGCTCTTCCCCCTCCTGCTGGAGGGCACCCCCGTCGGGGACGTCGCCTCCTCCTACGGGTCGGACACCATCTTCCTGTTCATGGGCGGCTTCATGCTCGCCCTGGCGATGCAGAAGTGGAACCTGCACAAGCGGATCGCCCTGGTCATCGTCTCCAAGGTGGGCTCCAACACCGCGGGGCTGGTCGGCGGCTTCATGATCGCCACCGGGTTCATCACGATGTGGGTGTCCAACACCGCCACCGCCGTGATGATGCTCCCCGTGGGCCTGTCGGTGATCACGCTGATCACCCAGTTCCGCGATGGCAGGACCGACGCGAACTTCGCCACCGCGCTCATGCTCGGCATCGCCTACTCGTCCTCCATCGGCTCGGTGGCCACCATCATCGGCACGCCGCCCAACGTGCTGATGGTCGGCTACCTCGCCGACGCCCACGACATCCACATCGGCTTCGGCGAGTGGATGCTGGTCGGCCTGCCGCTGGCCGCCGTCTTCCTGCTCATCGCCTGGTTCGTGCTGATCAAGATCTTCCCGCCACAGGTCAAGAAGGTGGAGGGCGCCCAGGCCCTCATCCGCTCCGAGCTCGCTGAGATGGGCCCGATGGCGCGCGGCGAGAAGCTCGTGCTCGCGGTCTTCGCCTTCGCGGCGCTCTCCTGGATCTTCGTCCCGGTCCTGGCCGACAACTTCCTCCCGTGGCTGTCCAGCGTCAGCGACGCCGGGATCGCGATGACCGTGGCGGTCCTGCTGTTCCTGATCCCGGTCGAGCGCGGGACCCGCCTGCTGGACTGGGAGACCGCCGTGCAGCTGCCGTGGGGCGTCCTGCTCCTGTTCGGCGGCGGTCTGGCCATCTCGGGGCAGTTCACCGCGTCCGGCCTGAGCACCTGGATCGGCGGCCAGGTCGCCGTCCTGGAGGGCGTGCCCACCTGGGTGCTGATCCTGGTCGCGGCCGGGCTGGTCCTCTTCCTGACCGAACTCACCAGCAACACCGCCACCGCGGCCACCTTCCTGCCCATCCTCGGCGGCGTCGCGGTGGGCATGCAGATCGACATCCTGTCCCTGGTGATCCCGGTGGCCCTGGCCGCGACCATGGCCTTCATGCTCCCGGTGGCCACACCGCCCAACGCGATCGTCTTCGGCTCCGGCCACGTGCGGATCGGCCAGATGATGCGCGGCGGCGTGTGGCTCAACCTCATCGCGCTGTTCCTGATCCTGGCCGCGATGTACACCGTGGTGACCTGGTTCCTGGGAGTCAGCGTGTAGGAGTACCACGCGTCGCGGGCGGCCCCCTGTGGTTTTGGGGGGCCGCCCGTTTCTGCGTTGCCGGGCGGCCCGGGGGGCGGGCCCCGCCGCGGGGCCCGCCCCCGTGTCACACGACGGCGGCCCGCCTCCCCGCTCGGGGGAGACGGGCCGCCGCCGTGTTCCTACTCGGAGTCCGCGCCCGCCGTGCTCTGGCGTTCCAGCTTCCGGTAGTGCCGCGCCCTCGCACCCAGGATCACCGTCGCCAGCAGCGTCGCGATGGCGGAGGCCACCAGCACGCCCGTCTTGGCGTGCGCCAGGTGCCCCGGGTCGTCGGCGAACGTCAGCTCACTGATCAGCAGCGACACGGTGAACCCGATACCGGCCAGCTGCGACATGCCGACGATGTCGATCCACTTCAGGCTGGGGTTGAGCTCGGCCCTGGTCACCTTGGTGGTCAGCCACGAGCCGCCCGCGATGCCGATCACCTTGCCGACGACCAGGCCCGCGAGGATGCCCAGCGCGGCCGTGTCGGTGAGGACCTCGCCGAAGCCGTCGAAGACCACGCCCGCGGAGAAGAAGGCGAAGATCGGCAGGGCCAGTCCCGCGGACCAGGGGCGCAGCAGCTGCTCCACGCCGTGGCTCGGGTCGTGGTGCTCGCCGGGCAGCTTGTTGGTGCGCATCAGCAGGCCCATGGCCACACCCGCGATGGTCGCGTGCACGCCGCTCTCGTGGACCAGGACCCAGATCACCAGGGCCAGGGGCACGTAGACCAGCCAGTTGGGGACCACCGACGCGTTGAGCCTGGCGGCCAGGCCCTTGCCGCGCTGGAGGTACCAGAAGACCGCCAGGCCCGCGGCGGCGGCCAGCAGGGCCACGAAGTTGATGCCGGACGTGTAGAAGACCGCGATGACGATGATCGCGCCGAGGTCGTCCACGATCGCCAGCGTCAGCAGGAAGGTCCGCAGCGCGGGCGGCAGTCCCCGGCCGATCACCGCGAGGATCGCGAGGGCGAAGGCGATGTCGGTCGCCATCGGGATGCCCCACCCGTGGAGGGTGTCGGGCGAGGTGAAGTTGATCGCGGCGTAGATGGCGGCGGGCACGATCATGCCGCAGATCGCCGCGACGATCGGCAGCATGGCCCGGCGGGGGTCTCGCAGCTCCCCGTGGACGAACTCCTGCTTGAGCTCGTTGCCGACGACGAAGAAGAAGATCGCCAGGAGGCCGTCGGCGGCCCAGGTCTCCAGGGACAGGTTCAGGTGCAGCGACTCGGGCCCGAAGGTGACCGCCCGCAGGTTCTCGTAGACATCGCCGAAGGGCGAGTTGATCCAGACGAGGGCGAGGATCGCGGCGCCGATCAGCAGGAAGCCGCCGACGCTGTCGCTGCGCAGGGTGTCGGCCAACCGTGAGAGCGGGCCGTGGCGCTCGGAGCGCAGAATCGGGTCGATGCTCATGTGCAACTTTCCGGGCGTACGACTGACAGGGACTCGCCGACCAGTCTTCCCGGCACACCTAGGCGCGGGCGCGCGCCTCGCCCATGCTGGCGGAAGATGGGATGAATGTCCAGCCCAGGGGCCATGTGTCCGTTCCGGGGCGGAGGAGGCCGGGGAGGGGGCGGTCGACGCCGCCCCCTCACGCCGTGCGCCCGGTGAGGGCGCGCGTCAGCCCTTCTCGGAGGCCGCCAGGTGCCTCTCCTCGGCGTTGGAGGCCCGCCCGGCCAGCGCCACGGCGACGATGGACACCACCGCGGTGAGAACCAGGTAGCCCGCGACCGGAACCCACGAGTTGTCGAACCGCGACAGCAGCCAGGTGGCGATCAGCGGGGCGGTGCCGCCCGCGGCCGCCGCGCCGATCTGGTAACCCAGGGTGACGCCCGTGTAGCGCACCCGGGTGGAGAAGATCTCCGAGCACAGGGTGCCGATGGTGGCGGTGACCGGTGCCCACAGGACGCCCAGCCCGATCACGGTCGCCAGGACCAGCATCAGCGTGCTGCCGGTACCCAGCATGAGGAAGTAGGGCGCGATGAACAGGGCCAGCAGCACCGCGCCGACCAGGTACACCCGCTGCCTGCCGAAGGTGTCCGACAGGCGTCCGGCGATCGGGATGCACACGGTGGCCACGATCGCCCCGACGGTCACGGCGTTGAGCGCGGAGGTGTTGTCGAAGGACAGCGTGCCCGTCGCGTAGCTCACCACGAAGGTGCCGAAGATGTAGAAGGGGGCGGTCTCCACGACCTTGGCGCCGACGGCGACCAGCACGGCCCGCCAGTGGAACCGGAAGGTCTCCACCACCGGCAGTTCGGCGACCTCGCCCTCCTCCTTGGCCTTCCTGAACGAGGGGGTCTCGTCGATCCCCGAGCGGATCCACAGTCCCAGCAGCACCAGCAGGACGCTGCCGACGAACGGCACGCGCCAGCCCCACGTCGCGAACTGGTCGTCGGGCAGCAGCGACATCAGGGTCAGCACCAGGCTGGCCAGCAGCATGCCCGAGGTGATGCCCATCTGCGGCACGCTGCCGAAGAGGCCGCGCCGGTTCTCGGGCGCGTACTCGTAGGCGAGCAGCAGGGCGCCGCCCCACTCGCCGCCGATGCCCAGGCCCTGGATGATCCGCAGCACGACGAGCAGGATCGGGGCGAGGATCCCGACGCTGTCGTAGGTCGGCAGCAGGCCGATGAGCATGGTCGCGCCGCCCATGAGGGTCAGCGTGATGATCAGGGTCCTCTTGCGGCCGATCCGGTCACCGATGTGGGAGAAGACCACGCCGCCCAGCGGACGGATGAAGAACGTCAGCGAGAAGGTCAGGTACGACAGCATCAGCGAGACGAACGGGTCGTCCGAGGGGAAGAACAGCTCGTCGAAGACGAGGGCGGCGGCGGTGCCGTAGAGGAAGAAGTCGAACCACTCGATCGTGCTTCCGGTCAGGCTGGCGATGAGGACCTTGGCCCTCGGCGGCCGAGCCTGTGCGGTGTCCACACTCATGTGCAGGGCTCCTGGTGGGGTGTCGGGGATCGCGCGGGCCGAGGGGCGTGGCCTGCGTACATTGCCGGGAGCCTAGACGCGGGTGGCGTGCGCCACCGTTGTGCGAACGGACGACATGGGCGGCGGAGCGGTGTCGCTTCGGACAATCCGGCCCCGCCGGGGCGCGTCGGCCGGGTGGCCGTGACCGGCCGGAGACCTGGCGGGAGCCGTACCGCGACCATGGAGGGAACGGCCGGTGTCCTGGGAGGGACCGGCGCGACGCCGACGGGAGGCGCACGGAGACCGCGCCGGGGCGGAGCGCCGCCGCCGGGGGGACGCCGCGGCGGCGAACGCGGCCCGCGGCTCACGCCCGCAGCGTGAGCGTGGCCAGGAGCCTCTGGTCGGCGTCGTCCAGGTCGAGTCCGGTGAGCTCGCGGATCCGCCTGATCCGGTGCCGCAGCGTGTTGGGGTGCACGTGCAGCCGCTCAGCAGCCCCGGACACGTCGCCGAAGGCGTCCAGGTAGGCGGACAGGGAGCGGCGCTGCTCGTCGTCGAGGGCGTCGAGCCGGTCGTCGCGCAGCCCGGGGCGGTCGGCCAGGGCGTCGAACAGCTCGCGCAGCACCACCGAGGAACGGACCTCCTCGAACGCGGTCACCAGCCGCTCGGGGCGGTCCGCGACCACCTCCAGGGCGCGGCTGGCGACCTTCTTCAGCGACGGCACCGCGCGCATCCTCGGCGCCACTCCCGCCACCGCCGCCTGGACGGGCGTGCCCAGGTTCTCGCGCAGCACCGACACCAGCTCCCGCGTCCACGCGGTGGGCGCCTGCCCGGAGGGCGCGGGGACCAGCACGTACAGCAGGCCGCAGGCCGGGATGACCAGGGCCTCGCGGCGGTAGGCCGCCGCGTACACCGACGTGATCTCCGCGGCCTGGTCCAGCCGCCAGGGCGGGTCGACCTCCCCCTCCCGAAGGGCGAGCGCGACCACCGCCACCGGCGTCGTGGGGTCGGCGCCCAGGTGGCGGGCGAGGGCGTCGGTGTCGCGCCCGGTGCTGCGCGCCTCGCTGTGGGCGCGCATGACGTGCAGCGCGGCCAGGCGCGCCGCGCCGCGCAGAACCTGGGGACTGGTCCGCGCGAGGGGCCTGCCGCCCACCTGCACCCAGATGGTGCCGAGCGCGCGCTCGCCCGCCTGTATCCCCACCACCAGGCGGCGCGCGGCGTCCAGGTCGGGGCGTTCGGCGACCTCGACCACCTCGCCGTCCCGTATCCGCTCGTTGACGCCCCACTCGCGCAGGTGCGCCAGGAACGACTCCGGGCAGCCGCGGCCGAGGATGGTCTGCCTGCGCAGCTCGTCGGCCCCCTCGCCGGAGGCGGAGTAGGCCAGGACCTGACCGGCGGCGTCCTCGATGCTGACGATGCCGCCGGTCAGGGTCGCGACGGTCTGGGCCAGGGAGAACAGGTCGCCGTGGCCGGTGTCGGTGGCGGCCGCCTCCAGGACCGACCGGGCCAGGGCGGCGAACTCGCCGGTGCCCACGGCGGGGTCCACGCAGAGCACGGGCAGGCCCAGACCGCGCAGCCCGTCGGCGTCCCCGTCCACGGCCGCCACGGCGCTGGCGGCCAGCTGCCCGGGACGCGCGGCCAGGGCGGCGGCCTCCCCGGGCGGGACGACGACCAGCGCACCGGCGGGTATGGGCGCGCCGTCCCCGGCCACGACCACCGAGCGGACCACGCCCCCGAGCCCCCGGGGCGCGGCGGCGAGTCCGTGGACGGCCTTGTCCAGTGCCTTCAGCAGGGCCTTGACGGTCAGGCCGGTCTCGCTCACGGTCGCACTCCGGGGGTCTTCTCGCACGGGTAGGACCATTGTGCGCCTTTTCCCGGAGCACCGGACGCCGCGGACCCGCGACCGCTCCCAGCCCGCGCACGAAAGGGCCCCGGGGCCCGTCAGAGCGCCGGGACCACGGCTCGGGGCCTCAGGACTTGCGGTTCTCGCCCAGCTCCTCCTCGATGGGGTTGACCGGGCGGCTCTCCTTCATCGACTCGGCCATGCCGGGCTTCGTGTGCTCCCTGCGCAGCTGCGCGCGGGCGGACTCGGTGTGCGAGTCCGTCTCGGAGCGGGGCAGGGGCACCGAGCGCAGCACCTCGTTGGCCTCGTTGTACTGGGCGGGCGGCATCGCCCGCAGAGCGCTGAGCAGTTCCTCGTCGGCGCCCGCGTCCAGGGCGTGCGTCACGATCCGGTCCTTGTCCGCCGGGAAGTCCACTTCCCCCAGGACGTCCTGTAGCCCCTCGATGCCACGCTTGACGCTCATCGTCAGTCCCTCCGACTCGTGCGAGGGCCGGGCGTCTGCGCCCCGGTCACCGGGGGTGTGCCGCCCGACCTGCGAGGACACTGGGGGCGCCTACCCGGTCGGAGGGAAGCCCAATCGTCGCGGGGGGGGAGCGCGGCCGGGCCGGGCGCGGCGTCCGGCGGGGCGCCGCGGCCCCAGGTCACCACGGTGCGAAACCCCGAGCGGGGGCGTCTCGCACCGCAGCGACCGCGCGTCGACCGCCGCGGGCGTCCGCGGCGTAGGGCCTCAGCCCTGTTCCGCGGCCGTTCCCCCGGCGGGGCGCAGCAGCGGCATGACCTTCTCACCGAACGCCGCGAGGTCGGCGTGGTAGTCCGGGAAGATCAGCATCAGACCGTCGAGCTCGGCGTACTCCACGATCTCGCGGATGCGTCCGGCCACCGTCTCGGGGGACCCGGTCACGAACGGCGTCTGGAACGCCTCGTCCTCGGGCCGCTCGGAGGTCAGCGACAGGGCCTTGTCCAGGGGCAGGCCCCAGGACCGCTTCATGTTGACCAGCGCGTCGATGTCCGCGCCGCGCCCGTACTCCAGCCGCCGCTCCTCGGCCGCGGCGTCGGTGTCGTCCATGACGACGGTCAGCATCGAGTACGTCTTGATGCTGCGCCCCTCCTTCTGGGCGCGCTCCTTGACGTCGCGGCTGGCGTCGCGCAGGCCGGGCAGGTCCTCCGCGGTCAGGAACGAGCCGTCGCAGTGGCGCGCCTGGAAGTTCAGGCCCGTGTCGGAGCGGCCCGCGCTGATCAGGGTCGGCGCCGGAGCGGGGTGCGGCCGCGAGCGGCAGTCGTCGAGCTTGAAGAACTCGCCGTCGTGGGTGACCGAGTCCTCGGTCCACAACCGCTTGAGGACGCTGGTCCACTCCTCGGTGTACCGGTAGCGGTCACCGTGGCCGATGTCCTCGCGCCACAGGCCCATCTGGGCGAACTCGTCCACGTAGGAGCCCACCACGATGTTCATCCCGGCGCGTCCGCCGCTGATGTCCTGGAGGGTGGTGTACATCTTGGCGGCGAGGGCCGGGTGGAACAGGTTCGTGTGGACGGTCGCCCACACCTTGACGTGCTCGGTGGCCTCCGCGAGCCCCGACATCATCGTGATCGACTCCAGGGTGCGCCCCCAGTGGTCGGTCGCGCCGTCGTAGCCGCGCCACTTGCCCATGGACATGACGAAGTCGAGTCCGTAGGCGTCGGCGAGGACCGCGGCCTTCTTGTTGTACTCGTACGTCGCCTCGGGGTGCGGTGCGGTCTCCGAGACGATCCACCCCCCGTTGCCGATGGGCAGGAAGATGCCGTACTCGGTTTCGGCGGCCTGTGGCCCGCCTTCTGCTGCCATCCTTGGCTCCTCATTCACTCTCGGGCGCCGCTCACTGCGGTCGCCCGTGCGCAGCGCGGTCTGTGCGCCGCGCCCAGGCGCTGTGGGCGCTCGGTGCGCGGCGCTGTCCGCGCGGTCCTGCTGTGTGGGCTGTGCCCGGTCCTACTCGGACGGCCAGGACACCTCGGTCGCCACGTGCACGGCCTCCAGGTAGCGGGGGTCGAACAGGGGCTCCACGTCGGGCAGCTCGTCCAGCTGGCCGTTGTCGACGAGGGTCTGGCCCTCGGCCTCGGTCAGGCTCAGGTCGATGTAGCCAGGGGTGGAGTCGTCGGGCGTGGAGGCCGTCACCAGCTCCTGCTCGGAGTTCCAGATCCGCAGGTTGTGCTCGGTGTCGTATCCGGCCTCGGCCAGCTCGGCGGCGTAGCCGACGCACTCCTCGCCGTTGTCCTGGCAGTACTCGAAGGCCTTGGCGATCGCGCGCAGGTAGTCCTCGACGACCGTCGGGTTCTCCTCGGCCCACGTGGGGTTGGTGGCCATCACGCCGAACGAGCCCACGACCCCGTAGTTCTCGGGGAGCCACTCGTTGTACTCCTCGCCCATGTCGGACAGGAGGAAGGGCTCGTTGGAGCGGAACGCGGTGAGCGCCTGCACCTGGTCGCGCGGCAGCACGCTGGGGTCGTAGCCGACCTCGACGATGTCGATGGAGTCCATGTCCACGCCGTCGGCGACGAGCATGGCCTCCAGCGGCGCGGGGAGCATGCCCTTGTGGCCGAGGGTGGTGCCCTCCAGGTCCTTGAGCTCCTCGATGCCGGTGCCGGTGAGCAGGCTGGCGATCGGGACGTGCCCGTAGGTGGAGACGCCGATGACCTCGTGTCCGGCGTCGTTGGCCTGGAGGACCTCGGCCTCGTTGCCCAGCGAGGTGAAGTGGGCGGTGCCGGCCGACACGAGCTGGGAGTTGCCGATGGTGTCACCGCTGCCGGGCTGGATCTCCACGTCCAGGCAGACGGCCTCGAAGTAGCCGAGGGCGTCCGCGGCGACGGCCTCCAGGATGGAGACCGAGGCCTGGTACTGGTAACCGGTGATGTAGGTGACCGTGCCGGCGTCGCGGTTGGTCTGGCAGCGCTCCTCGTCGATGACGGTGGCGACCTGGGTGTCCTCCTCGGCCGCATCCCCTCCGCTGCACGCGGCGGTGAGGAGGAGGACCGATGCCGCGGCGGCCGCCGCGAGGGAGCGTCGGCGCCGGGGACTGGGGCGGTGGGGCGGATTGGTCATTGGGGGTTCCTTAGGAGGTGGTGCGCTGCTGGGACTCGTGCCAGAACAGCAGTCTGCGTTCGAGGACGGTGATGAGTGCGAGCATCAGCACGCCCATGACGGCCAGACAGGCGACGGCCGCGTAGACGTACTCCAACCGGGCGGTCGCGGCCGAGTTGCGGATCATCGTGCCGAGCCCGCTTGAGGATCCGGCGGCGACGAACTCCGCGACCACGGCGCCCACGATGGACAGGGGAAACACCACCCGCAGAGCGGCGAGGGTGTAGGGGAGGCTGCTGGGGATACGCAGCCGGAGCAGCACCTCCAGGCGGGAGGCGTGCAGGGTGGAGAAGACGTGCAGGACGGGCCGGGAGACCGACCGCAGCCCCGTGGTCACGTTGATGAGCACCGGGAAGAACGTGATGATCGCGGTGACGATGACCTTGGGGGTCATGCCGAAGCCGAACGCCACCACCAGGGCGGGGGCGATCGCGATGACCGGGGTCACGTTCAGGATGACGGCGAGCGGCATGATCGCGCGCCGCAGCAGCGGGATCTCCGACATCAGCAGGGCCAGGACGAACGCGGTGCCCGCGCCGAAGGCCACGCCCGTCAGGGCGATGCTGAGGGTGGCCCAGGCGTTGTTCACGAACAGCAGCGGATCCTCGACCAGGATCCCCCCGACCTCCGCCAGCGGAGGCAGGAGGTAGGGCTGGTCCTCGGCGGTCGCCGACCAGGCGAAGCCGACGATCACCACCGCCACGGCGGTGGGCAGCCACACGCTGAGCCTGAGGCCGAAGCGGCGCCGGCGCGCGGCACCGCGCTTCGGGGAGGCCTCGCCCTCGGGGCGGGGCCGGACGGGTGTGCTGGTGGCCATGGTCTCTCCTCCTCTCACAGCGGAACGAGGTCGTCGGGGGCGGCTCCGGCCTCCCACGCGGACTGGAGGGACGCGCGGACCCGGTCCTCCAGGGCGTGCATGTGGGGTCCGGTCACCACGGCCTTGTCGCGGGGGCGGGGCAGGTCGACGGGCAGCACCTCGTGCACCCGGCCGGGCCGGGCCGACATCACGACGATGCGGTCGGAGAGCGTGACCGCCTCGCGCACCGAGTGGGTGACGAACACGACCGTCGTGGACATGCGCTCCCACATGTTCAGGAGCTGGAGTTGGAGCGCCTCGCGCGTGAACTCGTCCAGCGCGGAGAAGGGCTCGTCCATCAGGAGCAGGTCGGGCCGCAGACCGAAGGCGCGGGCGATCGCCACGCGCTGCTGCATGCCGCCGGACAGCTCGTGGGGGTACTTGCGGGCGGAGTCGTCCAGGCCGACCATGCGCAGCAGCTGGTCCGGGTCCTCGCTGCCCCTGCCCGCCCGGCGGTTGACCCGCGAGGGCAGGGAGATGTTGCGCCGCACGTTCAGCCACGGCAGCAGGGCGGGGGTCTGCGGGACCAGGCCCACGGCCTTGGCCTCGCACATGCGCTTGGGCGTGGAGCCGAAGACGGTGACGTCACCGCTGTCGTGGCCCTCCAGCCCGGCGATCACCCGCAGCAGCGTGGACTTGCCGCAGCCGCTGGGGCCGATGAGGCTGACGAACTCGCCTCGGGGGATGTCCAGGTCGATGCGGTCGAGCGCGGGCCGGTGCGGGTCACCGCCCTCGTAGGTCTTGCTGAGTCCGCGTACTTCGATACGGTCGTCGCTCACGCGGCGTCCCGCCTTCGGTACGTGTGTTCGGTGCGCCGGGCCGCGGGCCCCGGGCCCGTCTCCGGCCGTGCTGGACGTGCCATACCTTCTCCTCGGGATGTGTGATCGGATGATTGCACAACGTGTCCTGGCGGTGAATGGGTGCTGGAGGGGCGAAAACGGGCGCGCAGGTCACAGGGGTGTGGCGTCATCGACCGAGGAGGGGGCCGGGCGGCACGGAGCCGGAACGGGGTGCGAAGCACGACGGGAGCGCCGCGGAACGCGTGGCGGAGCCGCTGGGGGACGCGGCGGTGTGCGGGCCGACAGTGCTTGCTTTGACGGCACTGCTTGCGACGACGACCGCATGGGGAAGGCCCATGGGACACCCTCCAGATGGCTGTCCTCGGACACGGGTGCCCGAGGACCTTCGATGGAGAGCGGGTGGAAGCAAGCATGGCGACGGCCCGCGGGAATCTTGACGTGTCAAACGTTAGGGATTGCTGATTAACGCGTTATGAAGTGTTGATCACATACTGATATCGAGTGCCCGAATCCTGAGACGGTCGTCAACGAGGGCGACCGTGATCTGGTGCGAGGCGAAGGCCACGGGCAGCCACGCGCCGCGCCCGAAGAGCTTGGCGAGGGGCTCGCCCAGCACCACGAGCGGACGTGCGTCCGGGAAGTGCTGGTCCCGCAGCCAGGCCAGTTTGAAGGCGTCCGCGATGACCTTGTTGCGCTGGGCCGACTTCATCGGCCCGTGCAGGGGCGAGAACTGGGCGAGGACGGTCGGCTGACCGTCGTCGGCGCAGTCGACCCCGACCCGGGTCCCGTCCGCGAGGGTGAACTCCCGGGGGGCGAGCTCGACCCCCAGGTACGCGGAGAGCGCCCTGGTGAGCTCGGGATTACCCTCCCGGGTCGATCGGATTATGTCCCCCGATGACGGACTTCTCGCTGAATGCCCCATAGCAAGGAAACTTTAGTGCACATGGGCCCCAGCGGCATCGCGCTTGCCTCGGCGCGCTCCAGGTCGGAGACAGTATCGACGCCGTGACCTGCGGTTTTGTGGGAAGCTCCCGTGTTGTGCTTCACATCGGCCTTTCCCGGAGCGAACTCGTGACCGAAGTCCCGTTCCGGTAGGGCCTTCCGGCGCGCCGGTCGTCCGCGCGCCGTCCCCGGGGAGCGCGGCCCTGAACGTATCCCCTGGTCGAAGCGGGTGACGGGAAGGGATATCCCGGTAATTGCGCGGGAGAACGCGGTTGGACGGCTCCAGTTCGCGGTGCGCGGGTCCACACAGCGGACCGCTGTCAGCCGTTGTTCACCTGATGATGATATGTGCGGGGACTGCGATTTACGCGGTGCACTGGGCGACCGCCATGTTCACCTCGGCCGTCCCCGGGCAGTCGGGGATGACAGGCGTCCCACGAGGAGCACGAGGAGGCGGCGGTGGAGATCGTCCGTGCCGAGCACGTGGCTCGGCTGCTGAGCACGCAGAACGGAGACCCCGTGCTGGTCGTCCACGAGGGCCGGGCCGACGTCGTCGAGGAGGCCGACCTCGACGGTCCGCGCTACGCGGGGGCGCTGCGCGTGATCGGCCGCGCGGACCTGTTGGAGGAGCGCGGCGGCGCGCGGCCGGGGCCGGAGGAGACCGAGGCCCTCGCGCGGCGGCTGGACACCGCCGTTCAGGGCCTCGGCGGATGACGGAGGGGACCGGCGGACATCCGCCGGTCCCCTGCTGTGTCTTCGGGTGTCGGAACACCGTGTCCCCGGGCGGCGGGCCCCGGCGCGGAGCCCTGCTTCCGCCGCGTGCCCTGGCCTTCGGGGGTGGAAACCCCTAACCGGCCGCCTTGGGGTCGTAGGTCTCACCGGTCACCGGGTTGGTGGCCAGGCCGGTGACCGGGTCGTAGTCCACGTCCATGCCCAGGTCCGAGTCGTGGTAGAGCCCGGTCTCGGGGTTGCGGGGCAGCCCCACCTCGGGGTCGATCTCCCAGCCGGTGACCGGGTCGACGGTCGGGACGGCCTGCTCGGAGGGCTCCTCGGACGGTTCCGTGGCCGTCTCGGAGGACGGGCCGGTCCCGGCGTCGGCCTCGGTGTCGGTCTCGGGTTCGGACTCCTCCCCCGGCGTCTCCTGCTCGCTGACGATCTCGCTCTCGGCGGGCTGCGCGCCCGCGCCGCCCTGCGGGTCGAGCGCGCCCCAGCTCACCAGGGCCAGGATGAGGATGCCCAGGCCCACGCGGTAGTAGACGAACGGCATGAAGCTGTGCGTGGAGATGAAGCGCATCAGCCAGGCGATGACGATGAAGCCGACGACGCCCGCGATGAGCGTGCCCACGATGGTGGCGCCCCACCCGGCGTACTCGTTCTCACCGATGTCGGTCAGCTTGTACAGACCCGAGCCGAAGACGGCGGGCAGCGCCAGCAGGAAGGCGTACTCGGCCGCGTCCGCGCGCTTGAAGCCGAGCAGCATCCCGCCGGTGACGGTGCCGCCCGACCGGGAGACGCCCGGGACGAGGGCGAGCGCCTGGAACAGACCGAAGGTCATGCCCCGGGAGACGTTGAGGTCCTCCAGGGTGCGGTGCTTGCGCGAGTACCGGTCGACGATGCCGAGGACCACGCCGAAGATGATGAGGTTCAGCGCGATCAGGCGCAGGTCGCGGAAGACGCTGTCGATCTGCTCCTCCAGGAGCAGGCCCAGGACCACGATGGGGACGGAGCCGAGGATCACGTACCAGCCCATGCGCGCGTTGATGTCGCTGCGCAGTTCGCGGTTGAACAGCGACCTGGTCCACGTGGACAGGATCGCCCAGACCCTCTGGCGGAAGTAGATCACCACGGCCAGCTCGGTGCCGATCTGGCTGACGGCGGTGAAGGCGGCGCCGGGGTCGGGCCAGCCGAAGAAGGCCGACACCACGCGCAGGTGTCCGCTGGAGGAGATCGGTAGGAACTCGGTCAGTCCCTGGACGAGGCCAAGGATGACTGCTTCGAAGAGGGACACGGCAGAGTCTGCTCCAGCTGCTTCGGTCGCCTCCCTCGGCGGGACACGGCGACGGTGGACAGGGCACGGCGGGGGCGCGCTCGGGGAAAAGGGGGTGGCCCACGAAGCTTACTGAGGTCTCCGGGTCGGCGTGGCATCACCGGGGGCCGAGGCGACGCCGTTCCGCCTCCGCTGCCGGGAGGGTGCGAACACGCGTGCGGAGGGAGCACGGGGCC
The DNA here is from genome assembly GCF_041228755.1 of Nocardiopsis sp. LDBS0036. Taxonomy (NCBI): domain Bacteria; kingdom Bacillati; phylum Actinomycetota; class Actinomycetes; order Streptosporangiales; family Nocardiopsidaceae; genus Nocardiopsis; species Nocardiopsis sp. LDBS0036. The sequence goes on along the minus strand of NZ_CP141103.1, from coordinate 3,802,882 downwards.
GCCCGGTCGGCGACCGCCCTGCGCACCGGAGGGGGAACCGCGCTGGGGGTTTCCCGGCCCGCGGACGGTTCGGGAGGGCGGTCGGTGAAACGCGCCTTCCCCGCGGGAGGCCACGGGTGGCGGACACGGCGACCTCTCCGGGCGCGGCCGGGGAGCGCGGCCAAGCCTTTGGCCTTCGTACCGATCGCCGTTGGGCGCAGTTCACGTGCGCGCCTCATTACGCGGTGCCGACGTGCCTCGGGAACGCTCGGCGGGGGTTTCCAGGAGGGCGTCGGCGGCCCTCCGGGACCGCCCGGCGTGGGCACGTCCTGCGGCCGCGCACCCGGGGGAGTCCCGGACCGCGGCGGCCGGGTGCGCCGAACGACCCTACGGCCGCGCGCCCGGGGAGAGCTCCCCGATCAGCTCCTCGACGCGCCTTCTGATCTCGTCGCGGATGGGTCGGACGGCGGCCACGCCCTGACCGGCGGGGTCGGGCAGGAACCAGTCCAGGTAGCGCTTGCCCGGGAAGACGGGGCAGGTGTCGCCGCAGCCCATGGTCACGCACACGTCGGAGGCCTCGACGGCCTCGGTGGTGAGGATCTTGGGGTGCTGGTCGGTGATGTCCACGCCGACCTCGGCCATGGCCTCGACCACGGCGGGGTTGAGCGCGTCGGCGGGCGCGGACCCGGCGGAGCGGACCTCCACGCGGTCCCCGGCCAGATGGGACAGCCAGGCGGCGGCCATCTGGGAGCGGCCCGCGTTGTGGACGCACACGAACAGGACGGACGGCTTGTCGGAACTGGTCACGGTCACTCGCCTCTGCTTCGTTTCGGTGGTGGACGGACGCCGCGGGGAACCGGACTCCGCGCGGCCGGAGGGGAATCGGGTCCGTGCGGGGGCGGAGGGCGCCGGACCGGACGCGGACCGCGTTCCCCGGGAGAAACGGGTTCCCGGGAGAAGGGGAGGGCGTCCGACGGGCTTGTCGGCGACAACCGACAGGATAATATCAGCGTATGCTGATATCAGTCGACACTGACCTCATGAGGGCGCTGGGAGACCCGCTCCGGCTGCGGATCGTGACCCTGCTCGCCCGGGAGACCCTGTGTACGACGCACCTGGTCGAGGAGACCGGGGCGCGCCAGACCAACCTGTCCAACCACCTGCGGATCCTGCGCGAGGCGGGGGTGGTGGAGACCGAGCCCTGCGGCCGGTTCACCTACTACCGGCTGCGCCCGGACCGGATCGAGGACCTCTCCGGGGCCCTGGCCGGGCTCGCCGCCACCGCCCGTACCAGCGGAGCCGCCGCGAACAGGAGGCCCTGCTGATGGCCTCGACCGACAGGACCACCAGTGGTACGGGTGGGTCCGTCGTCGCGAGACTGTCGTTCCTCGACCGGTTCCTCGCGGTGTGGATCCTGCTCGCCATGGCCGTCGGCCTGGGTCTGGGACGCCTGGTCCCGGGGCTGAACGAACTCCTGGCCGCCATGGAGGTCGGCGGGATCTCCCTGCCCATCGCGCTCGGCCTGCTGGTCATGATGTACCCGGTGCTGGCCAAGGTCCGCTACGACCGTCTGGACACCGTCACCCGCGACACCCGGCTGCTGGTCACCTCCCTGGTGATCAACTGGCTCGTCGGCCCCGCGGTGATGTTCGCGCTGGCCTGGATCTTCCTGGCCGACCTGCCCGAGTACCGCACCGGCCTGATCATCGTCGGCCTGGCGCGCTGCATCGCGATGGTCATCATCTGGAACGACCTGGCCTGTGGCAACCGCGAGGCCGCCGCGGTGCTGGTCGCGCTGAACTCGGTCTTCCAGGTGCTGGTCTTCGGCCTGCTGGGCTGGTTCTACCTGGACCTGCTGCCCGGGTGGCTGGGCCTGGACACCGACGGACTCGATGTCTCCCCTTGGACCATCGCCCTGAACGTCGTGGTCTTCCTCGGAATCCCCCTCATGGCGGGGTTCCTCACCCGCCGGATCGGCGAGCGGAGGATCGGCCGCGAGCGCTACGAGTCGGCCTTCCTGCCCCGGATCGGCCCATGGGCGCTGTACGGGCTGCTGTTCACCATCGTCCTGCTGTTCGCCCTCCAGGGGGACCGGATCACCAGCCAACCGCTGGACGTGGCGCGCATCGCGGTGCCGCTGCTGGCCTACTTCGCCCTCATGTGGTTCGGCACCTTCGCCTTCGGCAAGGCGGTCGGGATGGACTACGACCGCACCGCGACGCTGGCCTTCACGGCGGCGGGCAACAACTTCGAGCTGGCCATCGCGGTCGCGATCGCGACCTTCGGCGTCACCTCGGGCCAGGCCCTGGCCGGGGTGGTGGGCCCGCTGATCGAGGTGCCCGTGCTCATCGCCCTGGTGTACGTGTCCCTGGCCTGGCGCAGGCGCTTCGCCCCGGAGCGGAGGTAGGGAGCGCCTACCGCGCCGCGGACTCCCGCGCGGCCTCGGGCGCGGGGCCGCAGCAGCCGCCGCTGTCGGCCGCCGCGTCCGGCTCCTCGGGCAGGCCTCCGCCGCTGCACACCCCCGTCTCGGGCAGGACCAGCTCCACGCGGGCGGCCGCCTCGCGGTCCCCGGCCAGATGGGCGGCGATGCTGCGGACCTGTTCGTAGCCGGTCAGGGCCAGGAAGGTCGGGGCGCGCCCGTAGGACTTCATCCCGGCCAGGAAGAACCCCTCCTCAGGATGGGAGAGCTCGGCGGCGCCGTGGGGGTAGACGGTGCCGCAGGAGTGCACGTTGGGGTCGATGAGCGGGGCGAGTTCCACCGGCGCCTGGAGGGTGCTGTCCAGGCCCAGGCGGATCTCGGACAGGAAGGACAGGTCGGGACGGAATCCGGTGAGGGCGACCACCTCGTCCACGGGCTCCAGCTCGCGGCCCTCCTCGTCGGCCAGCACGAGGCGTCCGTCCTGTTCCGTGCGGACCCCGGCGGTACGGAACCCGGTGACCACTCGAATGTGCCCGGCTTCCACGGCGTCGCGGGCGCGCTGGCCGAGCGCGCCGCGCGCGGCCAGCTGGTCGGCCGCGCCACCGCCGAAGGCATCGCCGATCTCCTCCCGGCGCAGCACCCACACCGCCTCGGTGCCGGGTTCCTCCCCGGCCAACGCGGCCAGGCCGACCAGGGCGGTCAGCGCCGAGTGCCCCTTGCCGACGACCGCCGTGGTCCGACCCGCGTACCGGGCCCGTCCGGCTGGGCTGGCGGTGTCGGGAATGCGGTACGAGACGTGCTCGGCGGCCGTCGACTCGCCCAGCGCGGGCAGCCCGTCGCCGCCCACCGGGTTGGGCGTGCCCCAGGTGCCGGAGGCGTCGACCACCGCGCGGGCCAGGATCCGCTCCTCGCCCCGGTCGGTGCGAAGGCGCACGGTGAAGGGCTGCTCTCCGCGCCCGGCGTCCACGACCCGGTCCCGGCCCATGCGGCTCACACCGGTCACCTCGGCGCCGAAGCGGACCCGTTCGCCCAAGGCCCCGGCCAGGGGAGCGAGGTAGGCCTCGACCCACTCGCGGCCGGTCGGGTAGCCCGCGTCGTCCGGACGCCGCCAACCGGTGGCGGTGAGCAGCTTCTCCGCGGCCGGGCCGACCAGGTCGCGCCACATCGAGAACAGGCGCACGTGGCCCCATTCGGACACGGCGGCACCGGCTCGATCGCCCTTCTCCAGGACCAGGACCGGCAGGTCGCGCGCGACCAGCTCCGCCGCGGCCGCGAGTCCCACCGGACCGGCGCCGATCACCACGACCGGACGTTGTGCGTCCATGACGCCCTCCTCTTTCATTGACTGGCGTCTATGGATCGGGACTCTATCGACGGAAGTCGATGGACGCAACCATAGATCTTCGTCGATAATGGGTGCCATGACTGTGACGACGCCCGAGCGCGAAGGCGGCCTCCTCCCCGCCACTGACGCCGAGACCTACGCCGCCTGGTTCGCCTGCCTGGCCGAGCCCATGCGCGTCCGGCTCCTGCACGCCATCGCCACCACCCCCGGCTCGGTCAGCGTGGGCCAGCTCGCCGAGATGGTGGAGGTCCGCCAGCCCACCGTCTCCCACCACCTGCGCAAGCTCGCCGAGGTCGGGTTCGTGACCCTCACCAAGGCGGGCACCTCCACCCGGGTCGCGGTCAACCCCGCCTGCTGCACCGGCCTGCCGCACGCCGCCGACGCGGTGATGGGCATGCTCAACGCCCGCCCGTGCTGCCCCACCGACCTGCCCGCCGACGTCACCACCCGCGCCATGGCCGACGCCGACCTGGACGCGGTCCGGGAGATCTACGCCCAGGGCATCGCCAGCGGCCACGCCACCTTCGAGACCGAGGTCCCCGGAGCGGACGCGCTGAAGGACCGGTGGACGCCCGGGCACCGCTGGGTGGCCGAGTCGGGCGGCCGCGTCGTCGGCTGGGCCGCCGCCTCACCCGTCTCCGCCCGCGAGGTCTACGCCGGGGTGGCCGAGACCTCGGTCTACGTCGCCGAGGACGCGCGCGGCCGGGGCGTGGGCAAGGCGCTGCTGTACCGGCAGGTCACCGAGGCCGACACGGCGGGGCTGTGGACGCTCCAGACCTCGATCTTCCCCGAGAACCGCGCCAGCCTGGCCCTGCACCACCAGGCGGGCTACCGCACCGTGGGCGTGCGCGAGCGCGTCGCCCGCCACCACGGGATCTGGCGCGACACCGTCCTGCTGGAGCGGCGGCGCCCGGAGGAGGGCGCCGGGCCCGGCGAGGTCCCCTGCGCCGACGGTTCGGGCTGCCCGCCGGCCTGATCCCGCCAGTGCGGAGCGGTGAGAGCGGTTGGGTGAGACGCACGATCGCCACCGCTCCGTGACGGGGCGCACGGGGCCCTGCCGGAGGGCCGTGCCTATGCCGTAGCCGCGGTAGCCCAAGTGGTCGCGGCCGGGCTCGGGCACGACACCGCGCTCGTGTTGGGGCGGAAGGTGCGCGTGGTGCCGGGAAACCGGCGGACTCCCCTGTCGCGTGGGTGTGCTCCACGTCAGCGCGCGGTTCCGTCGCGGGGACCCGTCGGCCAGGGTCCGCCGATCGGGGGGTAAGCCCTTGCCCCGCCGGGTGTACCGGCCGTCCAGAGCCCGTATGGCTGCGGTAGAGTTGGCTCCGGCGATGGCTGGGACCATGCTCCGAGCCGTATCGCGGGCCTCTAGCTCAATTGGCAGAGCAACGGACTTTTAATAAGCGTGATTCCACCGCTTGCCCGCGACAAACCCGCAGGTCAGGGCCGGTGCTCTGGACAAATCGGGTGCCCATTCCACCTGGGTTTCGCTCCATGTGCGCTCTTCAGCCTCGCCTGTGCCTCCACCTCTATGCGGCAGCCGAGGACTCACGAACGATACGGCGGTGGAAGAGCGCCAGCACCGCCACCATCAGCCCCAAGCTCGTCACGGAGATCCCCGACGCCATGAAGGGCTCCACGACCACGGCTCGCATGGCGGTGTCACTCGGAACCGCCGCCGACGAGGCATCGAAGAACGCCAGATTCCCCATCGTGTTCCACACAGCCCACCCGACGAAGAAGACAGCGAGTACTACTTCCAAAGTCACCAGCGACCGGTGCGTGGTCAGGAAACGCCAACCGTGGAGGTGTCGGGCCAGGACCAGTTGGCCGTGTGCCCGGGCGTGCACGACGCATACGGTGATTCCGGTGACGAGGAGGACGCAGAACGCGGCGATGAGGGTCGCTGCTTCCATGCGGACCTGGGCGGAGACCTCCCGGTATTCATCGGCGGCGGCCAGCGCCACCGGTTGGACGCTGTCGACGTAGGCGGACAGTTCCTGCTCCTCCACGACCTCGAGGGCACCCTCCCGGTCGAGGGGGAGGGCCGCGCCCATGGTGGCGTAGGAGTGGTAGTGGACGAAGGGGTGCAGGGCCGCGGAGCCGTTGGGTACGGCGACGATCACGGGATCCCGGGCGAAGGGCACGTCGTTCTGGGTTCCCAGGGGTGTGGCGCCGTAGGTGAACAACTGTTGCCCGGCCTGGCTGGGTGCCGTATCCACCCGGGTACGCGGGGGTACGCCGTCGTTCGTCTCCCAGGACTCACGCAGCCACAGTCCGACCTCCTCCTGGAGAACGGCCGTCAGGTCGGCGTGGGTCTCGGGGACCAGTACACGCACCTCATCGCTGCCGGTGGAGGGGCCGTACGGTCTCCCCTCGGGATCCAGGACGGGATGCCGTCGCAGGTACGTGTCGTTGACGACGATCAGGGTCAGGTCCTCGGGCACGGCCGTTGTACGCAGGATGGAACCGCTCTCGCCGGGAGCCGCGAGGAGAAGCCGCCCCTGCTCGTCCAGAGCACGGAGCGACTCACCGAACGCCTGTGTCGTCTCCTGCCCCTGCAATTCGTCCGCCGACTGGGAGAAGTGGAACCGGGAGATGTCACCGGCCTCGGTGAAGGCTTCGTGGGCTTGGCGCTGGCCTTGGAGAACCTGAAGGCTCAGGGCCAGGCTCGCCATCAGACCGAGGACGAGGACCAGGGCTGGAACGCGGACGGCGTAGGTGGAGACAGTGGCCAGCCGCACGGCCAGCCGGCCCTTGAGGGCAGGAAGGACGTCGGTGGCGTGCACCAGAGCCAGCGCGGCGACGTGTGCGACGACCCCTGCGGCGCTGAACGCCGAGAGGTAGAACAGGGCCACTTCCAGGAGCAGCCCCCAACGCGGCAGCGCTCCGTGGACGTAGAGGAGCGCCGTCATGAGCATCGCGGTGATCACAGTGACAGCCGACCAGTACGGTGCCAGCTGCCTCAGGTCACGCAGAAGGATTCGGGACGGCGACATGCCGTGCAAGCGCAGGACGGCGTAGGAACGGGCGTTGAGCAGCACGCTGGTGGCGATACCGATCACTCCGCACAGGAGGGCGACGGTGAAGGCGTCGAACAGGGCGGCGTCCCGGACGATCTCGAACCACTCGACCGTCTGGTACTCCGGAGCGACGTAACCGTCCAGCCCGTACACGGACATGGCGTCGAGGAAGGCCGTCGCGCTGCCTTCCTCGCCGAAGAGGTGGTAGGTGCCGCGCGGATCCAGTTCAGCTGCCTCGTTCCACGGGTGGACCTCGGTCCGATGGTCCAAGGAGAGGCCGGGATAGCCTTCGTCGAGCCAGGAAGCGCCGGGCTGTTCGGGGTTCCCCACGGCTATGTGGAGATGGCGTAGACCTCCTGGATCGCGCACATCGGCGGTTTCCAGGGCGATATTCACCCTGTGTTCCTCAGCGAAGGACACGATCGCCTCCGAGACACCGTTCTGCTCGGCGGCCGTGTTGCCGCCCTGCACCTGCACGAGCGTCGCCTCGGGGGCCGGCGTGGCTTCCAAAAGCTCTCTGGCGACCAGGAACGACAGGAGTGCGGAGAGCAGGAGAAAGGCCGTGTGTGCGAAAGCGATACCGCGGATCGGCATGGGTTTCTTCTAGGAGGAGGAGGGTGATGGTGTGAGCGGAACGAGTCCGAATGGTGAACTGTTTCGCTGATGCTCAGCTTCTCGGCATGAAGGGGTGGACGATTGTTCTCACGCCTGATCGAGCTGCGGGGGTCATCGTAGCCTACCTGGAAACGGCTACCGTCGACGCACGTTGATGTCACCGGCGCCCATGGCCTTCCACCTGGGGATGTCCGACTCAGTTACAGGATTGTTCCGTGGCTGACCTTGGAGCACAGCGGAACGCTCTCGCCGCCCGAAAAGATACAGCGGATACGGTCTTCCGGCATCGCTGACCGTGATGAACTGGTCGTTCGGTCACCCACGGGGACTCATCGGCCTCGCATGCAAGGTTACTTCTGAGACCGTGCTGGCAACCCTCAGAGGTGATTGATGCCATGATCCGTTGTCTGCTGCGTGAGGCAGCTCCGACCCAGCAGGGCAATAGCGCTGGGTCGGAAATGCCGACAGCAGGCACAAAGGAGAAGCCCTCTGCTATGAGCCTCCGGAGCTTTTTTATTGAACCCCGAAGGCTGCTGTCCGATTTGGCTTATGAGCCAACGGTGGACACGGAGCTCATTTCCCGAGTATCCACCGAAAAAGTCTTGTCACAGCTGTCCCTGACCCTGTCATCGTGTGTGGCAATCACTACCGCGCACCCTTGGTCGCTCATTTCTCGAAGCACGTTGATTACCATACGAGTGTTGGCCTCGTCCAAAGCTCCGGTCGGCTCGTCAGCAAGCACGATGGCCGGTCGCTTGACCATGAGGCGAGCTAGTGCCACTCGCTGCTGTTCACCTCCGCTGAGGTGGTGAACTTTTTCTTTGGAGCGCCCGGCCAGGCCTACGTGCTCCAATACTTCTCGGTAGTCGATACGTCGGCGCAGGGTCAATCGAGATCCTGCATTTTTGGCTATATCAAGATTTGCTTCCACCGTTGCGTTCTCGACCAGAGCATAATTCTGGAAAAGATATCCGAGGGTGTCGCGCCGGAACCGACGCCTTCCGGAAGTGCTCAGTCGGGTAAGGTCTTTTTCTTTAAATACGATACGGCCTGTATCTACCGACTCGAGCAGCCCTATGCAGTTAAGGAGTGTAGATTTTCCTGCACCGCTGGGTCCCACGAAAGCTGTCATCTGCCCAGAAGGGATTGTGAGGTCCAAATCTGACCACAGGGTCCGCCTGCCGAAAGATTTACTGAGCCTTTCAACGTAAATCATATATTAATGCCTTCCTCTTGTTAACCCTACTCAGGACTCCGAAGCGCCCTCTCGAACGATCCTTCGGTGAAAGAAAACCAGCGCTGAGAATACCAGGGCGAACCCCAGGACAGAGATCGATGCTGCGATCACCGGTTCGGCGGAGACGACCTCAGCAGTCGTGTTCATGGAAGGGGCGCTCATGGGATCTCTGATTGTAGACAAATTTTCCAGTGAGCGAACCGTAGCCCATCCGGTGAAAGCAACGGCTAGAAGGAGTTCGATGGTGATGATCGACCGATGAGTTGCCCAGAATGTCCAACCACTGATATGTCTGGCGAATATCCTCTGGGCTTCCTTGCGAGTATGGACGATACACACCGTGATTCCTGTAACGAAAAGTACGAGTGTTCCTGCCATGAGATTGAATGCTTCTAGCCTCATCTGCGCAGCAAGGTCTCGGTAGGTGTCCGCCGCCTGTTGTGCGATAGGCTGAACACTATTGACATACTGGTAAATCGCTGCGTCTGCTGCGCTATTCTCAATGACACTCGGTTCAGGAAAAATGACTGCACCCGTCGTTGCGTAGCTAAAATAGCTCCTGGGGTGCAGAATATCGGATCCGTTGGGAAGTGCAAGAATTACCGGATCCTGAAGGAAAGGAGAAGTCCCCATGGGTCCGATTCCTACTGCCCCATAGGTGAAAATCGACTGGCCGTCTTTCATGGGAAGAGATTGAATATCCGCATCTAGGTCGGGATTATCTCTGCCCTGGAAATCGAAAACCCAAGATTGGGCTCCCTCTCGAATCTCAGGTTCATAGGTGGCTAGGGACTCGGGAACTAGAATGCGTACCTCGTTATCGTCCTGGTGTGCCCCATAAGTGTTTCCAATGGGGTCCAGGATGGAGGTATTTTCCAGATAGGTTTCGTTCACAACGAGTAGCTGAAATTCAGGCCGTTCCGTCGTTCCCTGGGGAAGAATAGAAATTCCCTCTTCTGGAAAGGAAATGAGCAGCTCTCCGTTTGCGTCAGTGTCTCGCAGCCACTCGCCTACTTCCTCTTCTGTCCCTGCTTCCTGGAGTTCACTGGCGCTGCCGGTCAAGTGTATTCGGGAAAACCCTGCGACTTCGGAGAAACGTTCTTGGCCGACACGTTGCTCCTGGAGGTTCTGGAAAGAGAGGACCAATCCGCTCGTAAAAATGAGAACTAGGGCCAATGCTGGTATGCGAACACAATACGCAGCCATAATGGCAATCCTTGAAGGTATTTTTCCCTTCAAAGATGGAAGGATTTCCGCACGGTGGAGGAAAGCGAGCGTGACTCCGTGCGCAAAAAAACTAAAGGCGATGAGTATGGCCAGGTAGAATGATGCGATGGTGAGAAGTAGGGAGAACCGCGCCAATCCGTTGTAGAAGTAAAGAAGAATAACGAATCCGGTTATGGTGACCGAGGCTGAGGCCAGCACAAAACTGACCATTTGCCTAAGGTCGCGAAGGAGTATTTTTCCAAATGACATTCCTTGCAGGCGAAGTACTGCATAGGAACGAGCATTCAGGAGTACGCCAGAACCTGCAGCTACGATCCCACATAGAACAGCACCGATAAGTGCTGCGAAAAGCGTCCTCCCCTGGATGATTTTAACCCAAGTAACTACTTCATCCTGTGAGGCGACATCTCCGTGCAACCCGGAATTAGACAAGGTGTCTCGGAAGGAAAGTGCTTCGTTCTGGTCTCCGAATACATAGTAGTACCCGCGAAGGTCGAGTTCTTCAGATTCGTCAAAAGGGTGAACCTTGGTTCGGAAGGAGTGTGAAAAATCTGGGTACCCCTCCTCGATCCAGGAACTGCTGGAGTGGCTTGGATCTCCTGAAGCCAGGTAAAGGTGGCGCAAGCCGCCGGGATTTTTCAAATCAGGGGCTTCAAGGGCGACATTTACCTGATGCTCTTGGGAAAATTGATTGATGGACCGAACAATATCTTCTCTGGAGACGCTCCCGTCGGTTTCTCGAACCCATATGATTGCGGCATTCTCGTCGGGGATGACCTCATCAAGCTCCCTCACCACAATAAAAGCCAAGGTTGCCGAGAGTAGCAAAAATGCTGCGGAAATGAATTTCATGCTGCGGTTAAGCATATGGTTTTTCTGATATTCCTAGTAACGGAAATCGTCCGGGCCTGGCGCCAGAAATCTGTCGCCAGGCCCGCTTCAGAGTAACCCCTCAGATTTCAGAAGGGTGTGTTTATTAGCAAGAAGTCCGGTAGTATGCCTTGTTTCCGGCGAGCTTCACACGAGCGTCGGCGAGAGACCAGTTGCCGGCGCTGGCAGTTCGACTAACAGTAGTCTGTCCGACTGCCGTGGAACCGTGGCAGATGTTCTGGTGCAGGTAGTTGGACCACACGCGGTTGACGTTCCAACCGTGGTCCCAAGTGCCGCCCTCCGGGGGGTAGGTAATGGTGGCAGAGGCAGCGGTGGCAGCGCCACCAGCGAGGGCCATGGCGACCAGGACCGGGGCAACGAATCGGCGGACCAGCTTGCTCATCAGCAGCTTTCCTTAATTTTAGGGGGAAAGGGGGAATTTGGTGCTTGGTGCCTAACGGGATCAAGCACCGGCAGTCTGGCATGGATTTTTTTACCATGCTACGAAGCATCTCCTATCGGTTGGTGTGTTAAGAACCTTTGGTGCTCCACTGCCATCGTGGCTGGTCAATGCCAATAGTCCTGAAAAAACCACTGCACATCCAAGGTGTGATGCAATTAACATTGCTCTCGTGGAGGAGGAGAGAATTCGCTGGTTGGCGAACTGGTCCCTCCCATTCGTGGCCCACAGGGGGGTTTCGGACATGAACAAACGCGGTCTGTGTTCTACATCACATTGAACTGGGCCTGTATGTGTGCTTAACGGCACCTGGAGGAGCGAAGGCAAAGCTCAGGCTACGCGGTGCAGTCGGACGCAACCGGGGTCGCGTGAAAAGAAAGCCTGGATCGCCAGGTCGCAGTTCTACGGAGCCTGCTGGAAGCCGAGCATGGTGAAGCCACGTCGTTCGAATGATCCGTCTTCCGGATAGCAGGCCTTGAGTGAGCTGCTTAGGTCTCAGCGAGCGGCATGGGAGGTGCTTAGCTCATCCGCTGGTCCCTCATATGCTTGAATCAGTGTCCATGCTTCTTCCGCTTGCCCACTGCTGCCCGGAAGGAGGGCTTCCTAACTTCCGTCGCACCTCGTCTTGCAACGTACGAGACGGATCGGGCGAGGGATGTGTCGCCGGGGTGGATGAGAAGAAGGCGTTGCTGTAGGGCATTGAAATTTGGAAAGTGAACCCTGTTATTGAGTCGGTCTCTCAGGGGAAATTTTGTTGCGGTGACTCTGCGATTTGCAGAAACCATGCTGCTCAGGTATGCCTCAGAGTGGTACCCGGAGTAAACAAACCTTTGGGTGTCCAAAGATAGTGAGGGTAGGCCCCCAGGGGCTCGAACCCTGAACCCACGGATTAAAAGTCCGTTGCTCTGCCAATTGAGCTAGAGGCCCGCGATACGGCTCGGAGTGTGGTCCTGGCCGTCGCCGGAGCCAACTCTACCGTAGCCATACGGGTTCTCGGTGGCTGGTACACCCCACCAGAACCCGAAGCTACCCACCGCTCGCACATACCCGCACTCTGCCTGGGAAGGCAGGCTGGTGACAGCGGAGCCACCACCGAGCACACCAACACCGCCTCGCTTGGACGGCACCTTCTCGGCTCGGCACGCAAGGCCCCCGCTCGGGCGATGGTGCCGTTGGCCCGAGCGGGGGCCGGTGATGCACTGGTGGCTACGCCCTGCTGGTGGCGGGTTTGAGCATGGCCGCGGTGGCCTCGGCGGCGGCCTTGGCCACGTCGGGGAACACGGTCTGGTAGGTGTTCTGGGTGAAGTGGGTGGTGGCGTGGCCGAGTTCGGCCGAGACCACCTTGACGTCTACCCCGGCGGCCAGGCTCATCGACGCCGCCCCGTGGCGCAGCCCGTGCAGGCTGATCGGCGGCAGGCCCGCCGCGTGGGCGATGCGGGAGAACCAGTCGGTGGCCTGGGCCGGGTGCCAGGCAGTGCCGTCCTGGCGGGTGAACACCAGCCAGGTGTCCTTCCACTGCGGGCCTGCGGCGAGTTTGGCCTCCAACTGGTGGCGCCGCCAAGCGCGCAGAACCCGGACGGTGTCGGCGTCCAGGGTGATGGTGCGTTCCCCGGCCACGCTTTTGGGTGTGCAGGTGCGGGTTTCCCAGCCGAGTTGGACGATCTGGGTACGGATGTCGATCTCGGCGTCGGTCAGGCGGGTGTTGGCCCACGGGAGCCCGACCGCCTCACCGCGCCGCAGACCTTTGACCGCGATCAGGTGGAACAGCGGATACAGCCAGGTGTACTTGCGGGCGTGGACTAGGAAACGCGTGGTCTGCTCGGGCGTCCAGATCATCACCTCCCCGGGAACAGTGCCGTCCTTCTCCCACTGCCTCACCCGGTCCGGTGTCCACACCAGCGGCTTCTTACGAGGACAGGTGGGCAGGCGGGCGTGGGAGGCGGCGTTGACCGTGACCGGAAGATCGGGGCGGCGCACCGCGTCGGACAGGGCGCTGCGCAAGGTCGCGCGGATGCGGTGCTTGGTGGTCAGCGACACCACTCGTTTGCCCTTCACCGAGGCCCGCACGGTCGCGTCGTCGGCCTCGCGGCACTCCAGGGTGTGGGTGTTGGCCTCCTCGATCGCGGTGAACATCGCCTCCACGTGACGGGACTGGAGTTTGTCCACCCGGACCTTGCCCAGGTGCGGGGTGAGGTGGTTGCGGATGTGGCCGGCGTAGGAGCGTCGGGTGTTCTCCGTCAGGCCGGGCTTGTCTCGCAACCATTCCTGTAGCCACTGCTCGAGGGTGGGTACCTCGGTGCGTACGTCCACCCCGACGCTGATGCGCCGCTGTACCTCGCGCAGGTTCGGTAGGGGAGCGCGGGCTTTGATGGAGCCCTGGATCACGTCAGCGATCTGTAGGAGTGTTTCGGTGTCGTCTTCGGCGAGGTCGAGCAGGGAGCGGATGTGCTGGAGCGCTTCCAGGGCGTCCTCCTGGCTGGTGAGACCGATACGGCGGGCTTGGCGCCGCTTTCCGTCGATGGTGGGCGGAAGTTCGACCTGGTAGCCCCACCTGCCGTGGGTGGAGCTCCAGGCCCCGGTGCGGCGGCGCAGTAGTGGGCACGTGGTGCCCAGGAGCTTGTTGGTCCTGGGGTCGCGGCATCCGCAGCGTTTGAACGTGGTTCCTTCACGAGCGGCCAACGTCGGCCTCCTGGTGTTCGTCGCGACGCGCACCGCACCCACAGCACCCCGACAGGGCGGTGAGGTCGATCCCCAGGTGGAGAAGCACTCCTGAGGTCGGGATGTACCACGATCGCCCCGCTCGATAGGAGGGCGCGGGGAACGTGCCCTCCTGAAGGTGGCGGTAGACCGTTGAGCGGCCCATCCGGAGAAGGTGTCCGGCGGTGACCGGGTCCAGCACCAGCGGCAACCGGCTCACCTCACCCAGCACGGGCGAAGGACTCATGTCCACCTTGTTCACCTCCTCGTCATCTCTGACCTGCGCGGATGTGGTGCGCGGCCCCGCGTGTGGCGGGGTACCATGCATCCACGCTCGACCTCGCCGAGTAGTGCAAGCGGATTCGATGAATCTCCCAGCGGTTTCACGCTCCCCATTTGTTCGCCCACCCGTTTCGGGCGGTATGCCGTTTTCACGTTCAGGAGCACAGGAAACCCCTGTCAGTCCCACCGGTTTCGTCCCGACGACGCACCCGGTGGTACGGGTGACGCTGCCCCCTGTGGGGCCGTCAGACGGCCCGTCCGCGCCCGACGCACCATCACCGCCCGTGGGGCGCGAGCCCGGGGTTCGGGCCGTCACGTCGCCCACCAACGGCCCCCGGCTCCCCAACGGTGCCCGTCGTCGCATGTCCCCCATGTCCGCCCTTTCGTAATCGGTCACGATCCGCCCAGGGCCCCACCGCACGGCATCTGACCTGACCCCGTGCGATGGGTGTTCTCACCCTGATGAACCCCAAAGAAGACACCCGCCACCGCGGATGCGACATCGGCTCCGAAGCTGTGGCTGCGAGGTCGCGCCCTCGCAGCGCCGCCTCCACTCGCCCGACCGGGCGCGAAGCTGGTCCGCGCCATCGCACGAGGGTCGTGTGAGAAGAGCAGACGCGCCGCCGTCCTCCTGGGCCTGCTGGGTGATCTTGACCGCGCCGCTGCGCCACCACCGAGCAGTACAGGCAAGACCAGAAGCAACAGAGGGACAAGAGCTTCCAGCAGAGGAGGAGCAGAGGAGACGGGGCCGTTGTGGTGGGTGGTGGCTTGGTGTTGAGGGTGTGCGGGGGCGTTCGCGCCCCCGCACACCACGGGGCGCCGCCCGCCCCACGTGAAGAGGACTACCTCCTTGGGTAGACAGCCGGGGCGGCCGGTGGACCACCCCCAAGCCCGGCCGACCTGCACTGTGACTGTTCTCAGGGGTGGTCCACCCAAGGCCGGACCCCCACGCGGACGGGCGGGTGGAGTAGGCATTGGCCCTGTCATAGGCCCACCCATCGGCCCGAAGGTTCACCGCGCTTTGGGGTTCACCACTCGGTCTCCTGGGCCGTGGGGTAGGTGCGGGCGATCTCGTGCAGGGCGACGATGCGGGGGTTGGTGGCCGAACGCCAGATCCGTGCTCCCGCTCCCGGGGTCGCCAGTTGCTGGTGGGTGGTCAGGTACACCCCGACGCGGTCGGTGCAGTCTTCGGCCAGTTTCTGTGCCGCGTTCTTCTCGCGCTCGGTGGAGTGGAGGGCGAACAGCACCACTGCGGCGGGGGTGCGGTAGCGGGTCAGGCGTTTGTAGCCGCGCATCTTGTTCTTGAGCTGGGTCAGGGACTCGGAGCCGGTGTCGTACTCCACGAACGCCGTTAGACGCACCCCGTCCTGGTTCCACCTCACCTGGGCGTCGGGGCGCACGTCGTAGCCGTAGCGGCGTTCGCACTCGCGTTCACCGAGCCACTGCTCCACCTGGGCGCCGCACTGGCGGGCGCTGTCCAGGAAGTCGACCCGGGTCTGGGCCAGGCCCAGCATGTGGTCCAGCTGGGGTGAGTGGGCCACGGCCAGGGCGCGGTCGGCGCGGAACTTCAGCGCGTCGGGTTCCTTGCCCTGGTGCAGGGCGAGAAGGACGGCGCCGGTGGGGGTCAGGACCCAGTGGTCGGGGGTGTTGCGGTCGTGGGCGTGGCGGCGGAAGCGGTTGAGGACCCCGTAGCGGTACAGGGTGAGCAGGCGTGAGCGGGCGCGGCGTGGTCCGGCGTCGGGGAAGTAGATGCGGTGCAGGTGGTGGGTGGTCATCACTCGGTGTTCCCAGAGTCCGGCCAGGATCTGGCGGTCGCGGCTGGTGATTCGGGGCGCGAGGTGGATCAGTGTCTTGGTGTAGTCGCTCACGCATGCCCTCCCGGAGCGGTCGCGGTTTGGTGCTTTGAACTCCCTGATGAAGACCGTGCAAGCGCGGATGCGACACCCGAGGGAAGAACTTTTCCGGGTTCAGCCCCCGGGAGGGGGTTCACTTCGGGTTCAGAACAGGTTCAGAACGGGTTCAGTGGACACACCGCCCCCCCCGCCAACGTCCTTGGGGCGGCGCCACGTGCGTGGCGCCGCCCCGAGGTGAAAGCGGGTTGCTCAGCGGCGGATGTCCAGCCAGGTCCTCACCGCAGCGGCCAACTCATCGAACTCTCCCGACTTCTTCACGACCGCGACCCGCTCCCTGCGGTCGGGTACTCCGCCTGGGTGGTGGAACAGGTAGGGGCGCACTCCGCGCACTCCGTCGTCATCGACGCACCAGCCCTGCTCGCAAGGGTGAGGGCGACGAGGACGCGGTACCCGCACCGGCCCCGAAATCGGGTGTGTGTGCTGTGCTGGGGACGGAGCGCTTCCCGGCCGTGGGCCCCGCGCTTCAGGCACAGCGTTCCTGACGCGCGGTAGGGGCCTCATCTGCTCTCGTGTGCTGCTGCTGCTGCGAGGTGAGGGTAGTGGGCGTCGTTCCTGGCGCGCGTCCACCGCACTGCACAGCAGCGCGGCCAGTACCGCGCCGAACAGCCACCGCACCTGCTGTGCCCATCCTCGGACGGGTTTGCGGTGCCGACCGCTAGGCTTCTCCACGATCTCCTCCTGGTTGCTTCAGGTGGGGATTCAGCCCTGGCCTGGTGGTGCGAACACCGGGCCGGGGCGCCTCCATGTCTTCTGTCGTTCCTGTGCGGAGCGGGCGGGTGTCATTGGAGCCGGGGTCGCATGGCACCCGAAACTGCGCTTCCCACCCACACCACATAAAGCGCACAAATAGCCCTTTTTGCTGCGGAAATTGGTGCCGCTTCCGCTGGGCTGGTCGATGTTCGCTTGGATAAGCGAGGTTCTTCAACACCTGCCGCTGGGAAACATCACCGCGTTCGAGTCACAGCGGCAGGCGGGTCCGACCGGAACGGTCGAAAGCGGCACGAACCGTCAACGGCCCTCCCGCGCTTGTGGAGAAGTCCCAGTACAGGGCCAGGGCGTCCACCAATGCCAGGCCGTATCCACCTTCGGCCAGCACGAGTTCGCTCTCCCCTGCATCGAATGCGGCAGGCGCGACGGGCACGGTGGCCTGCGCGCCCGGTTTGGGGCCGTCGTCGGTGACACGGAGCAGGAACAGGCGCGGGCGCCGCTGGATCTCGATCCTCACCCGGCCTCCTGGAAGCCCGGATGCGGTGTGCTTGAGGGCGTTGGCGTGCAGCTCAGCCAGGGACACCAGCAGCGGGTGGGCCGCACCGGGTGTGGTCCTGGTGGCCTGCATCGCCCACCGGCGCGCGGCCCGCACGTGGTGGGGATCCGGCCCGCAGACCAGGCCGCTGGTGTCGGGGTCGGTGTGGCGGATGCGCCTGGGCAGGTCGAGCGAGGAAGAAGCCTGAGCCGGGGTCATGGATTTCCACCGGGTCCTTTCGCCGTGGCCGTAGTCGCCGTAAGTGAGACCGTAACGACAGGATGCGGTCCGGGAAAAAGGATCCGTAAGCGTGCCCGGATAACCCGTGAATCTTCCAGAGGCCTCTGGAACCTTCTGGAATCCCTCCACGGCACATGTTGTGATGTGGTCACATGAGCGCATGACCCCTGACGAACGCACCTTGAAGGCATTCGGGCGCGAGCTGCGCAGGCTCCGAAACGAGGCCGAACTGACCCAGGAGACCGTCGCGCGCCGTATCAGCCAGCGCGGCACGGCCATCAGCAACTCCCACGTCTCCGACCTCGAGACAGGCAAGGCCGTCGCCAAGCCCTGGCTGCGCCGAGCCCTCGACGAGACACTGCACGGCGGTGGACGCCTGGAGCGGCTGTGGGAGGAGCTGACGGGCTCGGGACGGCGGGCGTGGCTGCACGAGGTCGCCGAGCGCACCCACGCGGCCGATGCCCTGTACGAGTACCAGGCGCTGGTGTTCCCGGTGTATCTCCAGACCGAGGCCTACTCGCGAGCCGTGATCCGCTACGGTGCTCCCTGGTTGTCCGCGAGCGAACTCGCTGAGCGCGCCCAGCAAAGGGCCCGTAGGGCGCAGCAGATGGCCAAGGCGCTCTCTCCGGTCATCTGGCTCGTGGTGGATCAGTCCCTGCTCATGCGCCGCTACGGTTCGGCCCAGGTGCAGCTCGAACAGCTCGCATACGTGGTGGACCTGGTGGAGAGGGAGCGCGTCAACCTGCTGGTGGTTCCGGTGGACGAGCCGCGCCACGCGGGCAACAACGGCCCCTTCCGGGTCATCACCTCGTCTGACCAGCCCGAGGTGGTCTACGTGGAGTCGGCACACCAGGGTCAGATCATCACCGCGACCAACGAGGTGGGCCGTTACCGGATGTGGTTCGCGGCCTTGCAGGGTGTGGCTTGGGGACCAGATGAGACGCTAAGGACCATCCGTAACGAGATGAAGAGGATCAACGGTGACTGAGTGGCACAAGTCGTCCTACAGCGGCGGCAACAACGAGTGCGTCGAGGTCCGTGAGCACAGCACTGGCGCGGATGTGCGTGACACCCAGAACCGCTCGCGGGGCCAGCTCGTCTTCACCTCGGCTGCCTGGGGCGCCTTCCTCGTCTCCCTTGCCCGGGCGGACAGGAACAGATAGCAACCCTCTAGCGGTAATGGACTCGCGTTTCCGTAGGCCAGGGGTAGACCAATCCGGGCTCTCGGATTGGTCTAGCGATCTGGAGTGGTCCGTCCCGGTATCGACCGGTTCTGGGCCCCGGTAAGTTGGCTTACCGGCTGTCAGGGCTGAGGTATGGCAGACACCGCATGAGGCATGCGGTATCACCGGTCTATGGACACACGCCAGCCTGAAGAAGAGGACCAAGCGGGGAAGGCCGTCCTCTCCCACTCTCGGCCCCGTCGTATCGAGACCCACCTACACCTTGCTTGGCTTTACCGTGAGGAACTCGTGGAGGCTGCCCGCATCATCCGCGACGAATGCGGCAATGTCGAGATTGACTTCCATGACGACCGCGGAACCACTGGAACAGCCCCCGAAGCTTTCGCCCGCTTCGCCGCGGCTGGCGGCCCCGAGCGCCTTCAACGCCTGACCATCACTGGACGCCGTGGTACCACGTCCCTGCAACTGCTCATCGGACCCACCGAAGCCCGCGTGCTTGTCGAAGAGCCTGACAACGCCGCGCGCGGAGCCATGCAGCAAATTGCCACCGTGTGCGGTTCTCATCCCCTGCCTGCCGGTTATGCAGTCCGGCGTTTTATCAGTGCTCTGCTACTAGGCGGGGGAGCATTCTTTCTGTCCATATTGTTTCTGTGGGGGAGTGCTGATAACTCTGACGATGTTGTATCTGTCAGTATTATGACTGCTTTCGCGCTTCTCGTTTCATTTGCCGTTGGTGTGCGCACCTGGAGGCTTCCTGTGTCGCTGAAAACGGTACTGGTCAACGCTCCCCGCTCTCAGCGACCTACGTGGTGGGAGCGCCACCGAAAGGACGTTCTTTTGCTACTTATTGGTGGTGTTATCGGTGGCGTCATAGGCTATTTCGTTAACCAGATTCCACCGTTGTAGGGGTGTCTCGTGCCGGGTGTGATGGAGACTCTCAAACCTGGGAAGGATGAGAGACATGGCGGCACCGAGGAAGTACCCGCCTAAGCTGCGCGAACGAGCGATCCGGCCGCACGTGCTGAGACCGTCTTCGCTCCGGACGAGGGACCTGCTCCTTGTCGTCGAAGACGACCACGGCTGTCCACGAGGCTGGCAGTCGGGCACGTTTGACGGCGCCTACCCCGGTTCCGAGCCGGAATCGGAGAAACCCAGAAATGATTAAACCAAGCCCATGGGTTGCCCCGCCTGAAGATCAGGCGGGGCACAATTTCCTTAGAGGTGTGAGAAAAAAACACCGGTCCACAAATAGTGTTCGGTCATCCTTTCTCTCCTGTATCCCATCGGGGAGTCCGCTTCGCCTGCCAGTATTTCACCAGGACCCTTAGAGAGAGCAGGATATCCAGCACTTCCCCTGATTCCTCCAACATCACTGGAAGCTCTCCCGGCAGGGCGAACCTGATGAGGAGGATGGCGGAGGGAGCCAGGAGCTTTGTCCAATGCACCAGTACTTCCCGCCGCCCCTTCCTGCTGGTTCGGTCCGATGCGTCGCGGCCATCGTCGTTGCTTTGAATTTCCATACGCAATCTCCTTTTCGCTTGTTTCTGGGCATGACGAAGTCCTTCCTTCTTGGAAGAATTCTCTGATTCTGCGAGCAAAAACCCACCTCTGGGGCGGGAACTAAAAATAGGGCGCATGGCGCGCCCTGAATGCTCATTTGCTGATACTAAGTATGTTACTACAGATTCCCGGAAAGGCAACCCCTGGCTGTTGGCGCCAAGAAAACCGCAGTTCAGCGTTCAGATGACCGCGCAGATGGGCTCCACGCTTGGGGAAGGAGCAGGATGCCTGGTGCGGCTCGCTTCTGCGCCTCAACAAGACTGAAAGGGCACGTTCCTTCCGAATCCCGGAAGTCCACTGTGCCGCCGAGGAACTCCGCTGGATGCAAGATCACGTCAGTACCGGAGAACTTGGCCCAGAAGAAGGTGATAACTCCTCCGGAGACGCTCGTGTACCGAAGGTCCAGAACACCCTCATTGAAGAGCGCAGATCCGAAGTTCAACTCGCCTCTGGTGATCTGGGTGCTGGTAAAGTCCACCTTGGCCCCGCAGAAGACCGAGAGGTTGAAGGCGATTGTACCTCCGGTGAGTTTCGCGCCAGCCCACAGCAAATCGCCATCGGCGAAATGCGCCCCGAAGAAGCTGACTTCAGCTCCTAGGACCTTCGCTTCCTGAAAGCCCACTGCTGCGCCGGTAAATCTGGCATGGCGGAAATTTACCGTGCCATGTGTGAACTCAGCGTTGAGGAAGGACACTGTGCCTGCGGAGAAATCCGCCTCGGTGAAGTCGATTTCGGCTCCGGTGAATTTTGCCCCCGTGAAGCTCACCCGGGCTCCGGAGAAGTGTGTCTGGTAGAAGCTCACTGTGCCGCTGGCGAAATGCGCACGGCGGAAGCTCACCTTGCCGGTAGTGAAGTGGGCACGGTTGAAATCTCCACCGTCGAAAACCACTCCAGTAAAGTCGTAGTTTCGTCCGCGCCAGCGGGTGTCCTCATGCAGACGGTCGCCGATGACACGGATGATGGTGTGGCGCACTTCCTGGAAGGAGGCGAACCTTAGCTCATGATCGTGATGCTCAAGAGACTGTTCATCGGTGGCTCCCTCAGGCAGTGGGGCAGGCGCAGGGATGTAGGGCATACGCAGGTAGGCGCACAGCACATCGATGATCATCTGCACCAGGTCGTCCCGGCCCGCGGGTGCCTCGTCCGCTAACCGCGCCAGGGCATACACTCCTGCCAGACGCACGGTGGCGTGCTCACTGCCCAACTTCTCACTGGCTGCGTCAAAGCTTTCAGTGAACAGTCTGGCCATCTCGCGCTGTTCTCCCTGTTCGCTGGTGCGTTGGCGCCGGTAATGGATGACCAACAGCGCCACACCACCCAGGCCCGCGACGACGGCAAAGGCTCGCGTGGCAATGGCGTCCAGGGCCCGGGGGGACAGGTCGGTGGGCCGATCAAGCCCAGGGGCTCCCAGCACGAGCCAGATAAGGAGCACCATCGCTGCCACCGCTCCAATGGCCACCGCCCATGCGGCAAAGATCAGCGACCACAGGTGAAACGAGGTCCGACTCTGGATCTCCAGGAGAATCGACACCACGGCCACCGTCAGAACGACCACCAGGCTTACCCCGAGAAGAATTCGTTCCACAGGCAGGTCTGGGGGAAGCAAGTCCCACAGGAAGGCGAGCAGGGGTCGGGCGGTGGCGGTGAGCGCGAGCAATGCCGTGGTGGCGAGGGCGATGCTGGACCACTGACGGGGGGTGGGTGAACGCATGCTCGCCACGTTAGACGGGGTCGAGGAGGGTTGCTACAAGCCGTTGGGCGGTAGGCCCCCGCCTGAGGTCATCGCAGTATCACGGAAGCCCCCGCGCAACGCGACGTTGCACGGGTAGCTGCGTCATGTCCGGATCCGTCTGTCTGGCCGCCGACAAGGTTCACTTACCGAACTCAAATACCTGAGCTGCTGTCTGCTGTGAGGACAGCTCGAGTCACCAACAGATTTGTTCCGTGCCTTGCTGACCGTAGGAAATGCTCGGTGATTGCTCGGCTGTTCCGGGACGGGGTGACACGCGGTGGTCTCCGGTGGCACGCACCGAGACACTGCCGACCGGACGGGCCGGAACAAACCTCTATATAACGGGACGTTCTGCCCGCACGCACGCGGACTTTTAATCCGTGGGTTCAGGGTTCGAGCCCCTGGGGGCCTACCCGCAAAACCCCAGTTCAGAGGCTATTTTCGAGGTCCTCGCCCTGGGGTTTTCTCGTTCCCGGGGCGTGGGGTTGCTCCGCTGGCTGCTCTTCGGCCTCCGACTCGCCGGAGCGACAGCCCGCCCGAACCCACTCAGAGCGGTCCCTATCTCCTCGGTCGGTCCGAAGTCCGCTGGTCACGGCCCGCACCCCACGGACGCATACGCTCGCCGAGCACAGCGGGCACCGGAGGTTCACATCCGGAACTGGGCCTTGACGAGTGAGGGACCCTCGAACTCCTCGGGGATGGCGTCCATCAGCACCTCGTTGACGGTCTCGCCCAGCCACTGGTTGGAGTTGCGCCGCATCCCCTGCCGCTTGAACCCCGCCTTCTCGTAGGCGCGGATCGCCCCGGCGTTGGGCTCGATGACGGTCAGGTACACGCACCTCAGGTTGGTCACGTGGAAGGCGTAGTCCAGCACCAGCCGAGTGGCCTCGGTGCCCACGCCCCTGCCCCGGGACTCGCCCAGGGCCACCACGTACTCGCCGTTGCGCCGCATCTGGTCGATGTAGACCTGGGCCAGGCCAACCGGGCACGGGCTCTCCCCGGTCAGGTCGTAGACGGTGAACCGCAGTTCCCTACCCGAGGCGCGACCGTAGCCCTCCACGAGGATCTCCCGCGTGGACTCCAACGGCTGCGGGGTCTGCCGGTTGTAGCCGACGATGGTGGGGATCGACTGCTCCCACTTCCAGTACTCCTCCACGAGGTCGGCGCGCAGCGGGCCGATTCCGGCTTTGTCGCCGCGCAGCCAGATCAGGGGGTCGCTCACGTGGTCTCCTCCGCTGTTGGGATGGTCAGCAGTGTCGTGCACCGCCGTGTGCTGTCGGGTTCGGCCACCGGGCGCCCCTCCGCCTCGATCCAGGCGTGCAGACGAATGGGGTCGGCGATCACGCCGTGGCACCAGTGCACGCCGCGTCCGAGGAGGGCCAGGGCCAGTGCCGCGGCCACCGATTCTTCCAAGCAGGCGACCCGCACGGGCGAGAACAGGCCGAGCCGCCGCACCGCGTGGACGACTTCGGCGGCTTCGGCCGTGGTGGCAGGACGACGGCCGAACTTCGAGACGTTCTGCGCGAGGCGGACCATACGGTTCATGCGAGAGCGACGTGGTCCGATCCGCGCGTTCGTGAGGACCATGAGCAGCGCTCCAGAAGCGACGATCATCCGGGAGAACGCGACCCTGGGGAACTCGGTGAATCCCATCGGGAGTTCCTGCACACCCCAGCTCGCCTCCCAACGCCGCCCCGGGACGGGCGGTGAACCGGGGACCGGGTTCGCGGACAGCACCACCATCCCTGGAATAGGGGAACACCCGGCTGCGCACCGCCGCGAGCGCGAACAATGTCCGCACCCTGTTAACCGCATGCCACCGGGCCCCGCAGGAACCTAACCGGACCTCTTCGTCCACGTCCTGGGCGTGTGCGCCTCGCCGTGGTGTCGGTGAGGAAGCGGGGCCGTTCGGGGCGGCTGGCGATTCGGTCAGGCTGCCGCCGTGTCGGGTTGCAGGGCGGGGCCGAGCAGGAGCCCGCCGTCCGCGACGAACTCCGAGCCCGTGACGAACGAGGCGTCGGCCGAGGTGAGGTAGAGGAGGAGTGCGGTGATGTCGGCCGGGGTTCCCATTCGGGGGATGGCGTACGGCTCGGGCGAGTAGAAGTCGGCGATGGGCGGCTGACCGGCGATCGGTTCGTTGACCAACGGGGTGGAGATGACGCCGGGGTGGATGGAGTTGACCCGGATGCCGTCTCGACCCAGCTCCAGCGCGGCGGTCCTGGTGAGCCCGCGCAACGCCCACTTGCTGGCGACGTACGGCGCGTAGAGCGAGGTGCCGGCGTGGGCCATCGTGGAGGCGATGTTGACGATCACTCCGCCGCCGTTGCGGCGCAGTGACGGGGTCACGGTCTTGGTGCCGAGAAACGTGCCGGTGAGGTTGACGTCGAGTACGCGGTCCCAGACCCGCCGTTCGGTGGCCTCGATCGGCACCGCGGGGTTCTGGACGCCGGCGTTGTTGACCAGGATCCCGATCGGACCGAACCGGCGTTCGGTCTCGGTGACCGCCGCCGCCCAGGCGTCCTCGTCGGTGACGTCCAGACGAACGAACAGTGCCCGCTCGCCGAGTTCGGCGGCGAGCTCCTTGCCAGGCCCTTCGGAGAGCGCGGCGATGACAACGTTCGCCCCCTCCTCGTGGTAGGCCCGAACGTGGCTGGCCCCCTGCCCGCCAGTGCCGCCGGTGACGAGAACGGTCTGCTTGTCGAAGCGTCCCATGACGCGGTCCTCCCTGCGAAACAATGGTGAGTCGAGTGACTCGCCTCGCCAAAGCTACGTACATGACGGGTGGTGAGTCAAGTGGCTCGCCTCGCGTAGAGTGGCGCCCATGACGACGGAGCCCTCGCCCTACCACCGGCGCGTCGCCGAGCAGAAGCGGGCGGCCATCATCAAGGCCGCCACCCGACTGTTCCTCGACGCCGGGTACGCCGGCACCTCACTGGCCAAGGTCGCCGAGGCGGCCGGGGTGTCGAAGGCGACTCTGTTCAAGCAGTTCCCGACCAAGGCGGCTCTGTTCGACGCGATCGTGACGGAGTCCTGGACGGTTGAGGACGACGGAGACCTCCGCCCGCCGACGGGCGACCTGCGGGCGGGCCTGACGGCGATCGGCCGCCGGTACGTCACCCTCCTCGCCCAGCCCGGCATGGCGGCCCTCTTCCGCATCGTCATTGCCGAACTGCCGCGCTTCCCCGAGTTGGGCGAAGCCCATTTCGAGCGCGGCAAGATGCCCTACTTCGACTCGGTGCGCCGCTATCTCGACGCCGAGAACGCCCTGGGCACGGCCAAGCTGGACGACACGGAACTGGCGGCGACCCAGTTCCTCGGGATGATCTCCAACTACGTCTTCTGGCCCCGGATGCTGCTCATCGACTGGTCGCCTGACGACGCATCGATGGCACGCGTCGTGGACGAGGCCGTACTGATGATGGAGGCCAGATACGGCGCGGCGAACACCACCGGCTGAAGCAGCCGTGCGCGGCGCGTGAAGGCCGGTCGGCGGGTCGGCAACGTTGCTCCGACCGGACCGGCACCGCGACGAACGCCGGGGGCGAAGAGGGGCGCGGTGGTGATCGCGGAAAAACGGGCGGATCTGGCCGTGGCCTGTGCCCAACTCCCGTGCCCGACGGGCGGCCACCCGGCGCCGGGTCGGGCGGGGCGGCCTGGGGATTTCCCGAAAACAGGATCTGAGTTTTCCCGGCCTAGAAAAAATACTTCGGCCACAACACATTTCCTCTAACCCCTGTACTACGCATTTCGGTGTCCTGCGGCACACCGCTTTTCCGGGACAGGGGGATTCCTGTGTGATAGGTTCTAAGGAGTTGCAGTCGTGAACCCCGATGGACTCCATCTCTTCGGGCGATCACCGCGGTGACGGGAAAATCGTCATCCGCGGTTTTCTTCATGCTCCGAACGAGAGGTATCCCTATGGCGACCGGTACGGTCAAGTGGTTCAACGGCGAAAAGGGCTTCGGCTTCATCGAGCAGGACGGCGGCGGCCCCGACGTCTTCGCCCACTACTCGAACATCCAGGCCACGGGCTACCGCGAGCTGGCCGAGGGCCAGGCCGTGCAGTTCGACGCCGTGGCGGGGGCCAAGGGTCCCCAGGCCGAGAACATCACCCTGGTCTAGGGGAGCCGACGCTCCTCCTGCGGCAGGGGCCCGCCCTCAGGGCGCTGGGCCCCTGCCGCTTTTCCTTTTTCTCCGCCCGGTTTTCCAGCCGTCACCCCCCGAACGGCACCGGCGTCCACCGCGCCCCGGAGTCCTCCGGACGAGCGCGGAAACCCGCATTACTTATCCGGCGTACTCCGGTTTCCCCCTGCGAGGTCGAAAGGCCTCCCGCCCGGCGAGCGCCGCTGGCGAAAGGCCTCACATGAGTTATCCGCACCGCACCGACACCAGCCGCGGTCGTCCCTCCCGGGGATACGGCCGTCAGCGCCCCCGCACGCCCGGACACCCCCGGTCCGGCGGTCCTTCCGGGGAGTTCGCCCTCCCGGTCAGCATCACCCCAGCGCTCCCGCCGGTGGAGTCCTTCGAGGCGCTGGACATGCCCGCACCGTTGAAGCGGACCCTGACCCGGCAGGGGCTGACGGTCCCGTCCGAGATCCAGGCGGCCACCCTGCCGAACTCCCTGGCCGGACGCGACGTCCTGGGCCGCAGCCGGACCGGTTCGGGCAAGACCCTGGCCTTCGGACTGGCTCTGCTCGCCCAGCTCGACGGGCGCAAGGCCGAGCCCCGGCGCCCCCTGGCCGTGGTGCTCGCACCCACCCGTGAGCTGGCCCAGCAGGTGGCCGACGCACTGGCGCCCTACGCGCGGTCGGTGGGGGTGCACGCGACGACCGTGGTGGGCGGCATGCCCATCAGCCGCCAGTCCCGCGCCCTGCGTCAGGGCGTGGAGCTGGTCGTGGCCACCCCGGGCCGCCTGCGCGACCTGATGGAGCGCGGCGACTGTGTTCTGGACCAGGTTGAGGTCACCGTCCTGGACGAGGCCGACCAGATGACCGACATGGGCTTCATGCCGCAGGTCACCGCGATTCTCCAGCAGGTTCCGGCCGACGGTCGACGCATGCTGTTCTCGGCCACCCTGGACCGCAACGTCGACACCCTGGTCCGCCGGTTCCTGAACGACCCGGTGGTCCACTCGGTCGACCTGTCCGAGGGCGCGGTCTCCACCATGGAGCACCACGTCATGCACGTGTCGCACGCCGACAAGCAGGACGTCGTGACCCGGATCGCGGCCCGCGACGGTCGGGTGATCATGTTCCTGGACACCAAGCGCGCCGTGGACCGGATGGCCGAGCACCTGCTGGCCAACGGGGTCCTCGCCGCGCCGCTGCACGGCGGGCGGTCCCAGCCCCAGCGCACCCGCACCCTCGACCAGTTCAAGAGGGGCGCCGTGACCGCGCTGGTCGCCACCAACGTCGCCGCGCGCGGCATCCACGTGGACGGGCTGGACCTGGTGGTCAACATCGACCCGCCCACCGACCACAAGGACTACCTGCACCGGGGCGGACGCACCGCGCGCGCGGGCGAGACGGGCAGCGTGGTCACGCTCGTGCTGCCCAGCCAGCGGCGCGACATGACCCGGCTGATGAGCCGGGCCCGGATCGACGCGCACACCGCGCGGGTGGACGCCCAGGACGTGGAGCTGACCAGGGTGACCGGAGCGCGTGAGCCCTCGGGCGTACCGGTCGCCGTGCCTGCCGGGGGCTCGCGGGAGCGGCGGCACCGTGGTGCCGCGGCACGCCGACCGCGCCGCTGACCCGACCACGACGGGGCCCGGGAGTAGGACGCTCCCGGGCCCCGTCGTGCTGGTTCTCCAAGTCGCGGATGCCCGCCCACGTCCGGAAAAAGGCTGGTCCCTGCCCCGGGGTCGTGTGGGCCGCACCGCGTCCCCGCCGTCACCGCCGGTGTGCCGCGTTCTTCGGAATCGGGTTCCCGGATTCTGAGGCAGCCGGAAACGGGCGGTGCTGAGAACCGGCGGATTCGACCCGCGCCCCGCCGTTCGCAGGAGGTGCCCAGTGGTTGCTCGGCTGTTCCGGGACGGGGGGGCACGGGGCGGTCTCCTGCACCCGCGGCCTGGGCTGGGCTCCGACGACGCGATCACTGCCGCCGGGCCGATCACTCCTTTCGGCTGCTTCGGCACCGCCGGGAAAGCCGCCGCTTCGGCCCTTTACGACGGAGTGTCCGTCTGCTGGCGTGCCGGGGCCGAGAAGGCGGCGAACGCGGTGTCCAGCAGGTTGCCGAGGTCCTCTCGGCCTTCGCTCGCGCTCCACTGCCCGAGGACGATCCACAGGATCTCGAGCGCCGCCGCCACGCGCACTTCGGCGACGACCGACGACCCGTCGGCCGAGGAGGTCGTCTTCTGCAGTCGGGCGACGATCTCCGGGCGCCATGCAGCCTGCTTCTCGCGGAGGCGCGCGCACAGGGCCGGGGTCCGCTCGATGAGGCCGAGGATCGTCACGAGCTCCTGGACGTCGCGCACGAGGAACCTCACGGCTGACTCCAGGGCGTTGCGCAATCTGCTCCAGTCGTTCCGGTCGGCCCGTTCGGCATCGAGTGCGTCGGCGATGACGCCACCGACAGGGTCGAAGACGAACAGGACCACGTCTTCCTTGGTGCCGAAGTAGCGCAGGAAGGTGCTCCGCGACACCCCGGCGGCTTCGGAGAGGTCGGTGAAGGTGACCTGGTCGAAGCCGGTGAGGCAGAAGCGGTTGAACGCGACGCGAGCCAGCTCTGCTCGCACCGCGTGGCGGCTGATCTCACGGGTACCGCTTGGCGCTGCGCTCATGGGGACGAGTGTACTCCGACACACTCGCTTGCTTCTTTGAATCCAGGTTTCTAGTCTGACACCCAGTGTCACCCTCGATACTGGGATTCGCGACGCGGTCCCCGGTCGGCGGCCTGGCCGCAGGCCGTCCCTTACACGCGTACATGGAGCCACTTCATGAGCTACAAGGACCTTCCCGCCCTGACGATCGACGTCTCGGACGGGGTCGCGACGGTGAAAATCGATCACCCGCCGCTCAACCTGATGGACGCGGTCCTCCTGTCGTCACTCCGGGCGTTCGTCGCGCGTGTGCGGGATGACGCCGACGTCCGCGTCATCGTCTTCGAGAGCGCTGACCCGGAGTTCTTCGTCGCGCACGGTGACATGGCCTACCTCACCGACCCCGACGCGCTGCCCGCAGCCACCCGCGCCGCGATCGCGGCCGCACCGGGCTCGACCGTCCCGGAAGGCCTGAACATCCTCCAGGCGATGAGCGAGGAGGTCCGCTCGCTGCCGCAGGTCACTATCGGCAAGCTCGCGGGCTTCGCGCGCGGCGCGGGCAACGAGTTCTTCATGTACCTGGACATGCGGTTCGCGGCGATCGGCGAGTCGGGTCAGGGCCAGCCGGAGTCCTTGATGGGGATCCTCCCCGGAGGCGGTGGCACGGTGAACATGACGCGGCTGGCGGGAAGGGCCCGCGCGCTGGAGCTCATCCTCGGCGCAGAGCTCGTGGGCGCGGAGCTCGCGGAACGGTACGGCCTGATCAACCGTGCCCTGCCCGCCGCAGAACTCGATCCCTTCGTGGACACCCTCGCCCGACGGATCGCCGGCCTCCGGGCGGAGGTGATCCCCATGACGAAGGCTGCGGTCGACGCGGTCGCGCAGCCGATTCCGCGTGCGGCCTACGCCGTTGAGAACGAGGGTCTGGTCGCCGCGTTCGGCGATGAGGTCACCGAGCTCGCCCACAAGCTGCTCGCCGCTGGTATCCAGACCCGCGAGGGCGAACGGGACCACGAGCGCATCGCCAACAGCATCTGAGCGCCCAAGCTCTCGCCATCCGTGCGCAGAGGCCCCGTGAGAGGAGCTCCTCAGCCGTTGCCGGCACGCGTGTTCCCGAGTGGTCGGGCCGACCGCCCCGGTTCACCGGGCACTGTCGGGAACACGACCGGCCGAAGCGCCGGAAACGGCGGGCAGGGGAGCGGACGGCGTAAGCAGCCGTAGGTTCGGAAGCGCTGTCGGCCGCGCGAACTGGCGCGGTCGGGAAGGCGGGCGGCCGAGCGGGCACGGGTCCCGTCGACCATGGAGCCGCTGGCACCCCGTGATCGCCGAGGAGGCCCGTGCCCGTGCTCCCATCATGGCCGGCCGAGCCGCTCTGGGACCGATGCGCGGTCCTGCCTCCCGGGCGGCCGGAACGCCACCCAGGCCATTCACCTGGCTGTCACCACCGGAGCCGGTACATGCCGGACTCGGTCCGTGCCTCGCCGACCTGCGATGAGACCGCCACGGAACAGTGGTGGTTCAGCTCCCGGAGCCGACGATGGCGGTGACGCGGATCTCCACGCGCATCGCGGCGAGGCCGAGGACGGTGACGCCGGTCTCGGTCCAGATCGGCGCACGGCCGCCGAGGCGGCGGCGGAACTGCTCGGCCATGACCCTGTTGTGGTCGTCGCCGATGACGTCGTCCCCCGGCGCGACCTTGTGGTACGAGTTGACGTGGATGACGTCCTTCCAGGTCGCGCCGACCGTGGCGAGCGTGCTCTCCACGTTGTCGAAGGCCTGGACGATCTCGTCCTCCAGCGAGTCGGGGACGGCCAGGTCGTCGTCCACTCCGGCCTGGCCTGAGATCTCGACCCGGTCGCCGACGCGGACGGCCCCGCTGTAGCCGAGGGCCGCGTGCAGCTTCTCGCCGTAGCCCGGAGCGATGCCGAAGGTGACGGTGCTCATGATGCTCCTTCTTCCGCAGGGGTGCGTTTCCCCTTCGATGACTTCAAGCGTAAAGTGACAGTAGCAAGCAATGACTTCAAGCGTCAAGTGATGACGGGATTCGCCGGAAGGGCGGGACGGCTCCATGAGCGACACGGAAGGGCCCATGAGCGGCACACACGGGCACGGGGACGACGAGGAGCCGCGGTGGCTCGACGAACAGGAGAAGGCGGCGTGGACGGGCCTGGTCTCCCTCGTCCTGCTGCTGCCCGGCAAGCTGGAGTCACCGCTGCGGCAGGAGAACGGCCTCACCCTGTTCGAGTACCTCGCGCTCAGCCACCTCTCCGAGGCCCCGGGGCGCAGGCTGCGGATGGGGGAGCTCGCCTTTCTCGCCAGCGGTTCGCTCTCCCGTCTGTCCAACGTCGTCAAACGCTGTGAACAGCGCGGCTGGGTCGTGCGGACACCCGACCCGGACGACGGCCGCTACACCCTCGCCGAACTCACCGACGTCGGCCTCGACCTCGTGCGCTCGGCGGCGCCCACGCACCTGCGCTCCGTGCGCCGCACCATCCTCGACCCGCTCAACACGACCGACCTGAAGGCCCTCGCCCGCATCGCGGAAAAACTCGGCATCGTCCCCGACGGCCTCGGCTGACAGCCGTTCCCGTGCCACGACCCGGGACGGTCGGGCCCGTGCGGGGGCGGCGAGTCGGCCCGCCCGCACCGGAGTACGTCCCCCACCCGGTCCCGCTCGGCCCTGCCCGGCTCCACCCGGCCCTGTCCGGTCCCCGGCCGCCCGGGAACCGGACAGGGCACCCGAACGCTACGACGGCGCCCCGGCCGTGACCGGCGCGGGCGCCGCGCGCCCGCCGCGCACCACCATGCCCGCGGGCACCGCGGCGAGGACGAAGAGCACCCCGGCCGTCAGGACGTAGAGGTACACGCCGGTCGCCGTGCTCACCGGGGCGCCGTCGGCCACGACCCCGGGGATCTGGGTGGCCTTGAGGAGTTCGCCTCCGGCGAAGCTGAAGACGACCGAGCCGAGGGCGAACATGACCGACACCAGGCCGGAGACCGTGCCCTGCCGTTCCGGCGGTGCCAGGCTGGTCGCCAGGTTGTAGCCGGACGTCGAGATCGCGCCGGCGGCCATGCCGACCAGGGCCCCGCAGGCGACCGCCAGCGGCAGGACCGACACGCCGACGAGCATCATGAGGGTCGCCGCCGCACCGACGGCGATGGCGGCGAGGAGGGGCCGTGCGGCGCCGAACCGCCCCGCGACCCATCCGGCGAGGGTGCCGCCGACCATGATGCCGAGCGAGGGCGCGGCGAGCAGGACCGCCACCGCGCCTCCGTCGCCCAACCCGTAGCCGAGTCCCAGCTCGGGAGGCACCTGGGCGACGATGCTCGTCAGTTGGAGCATGCTCCGGAAGGAGCCCGCGGCCAGGACCAGGGCCAGCAGCGTCAGCAGGACCGGTCGGCTGAGGGCCCGGATGTCGATGATGGGTTCGGCGATCCGCAGGGCCAGGACCGCCCAACCGGCCAACGCGGCGACACCGGCCGCCAGCAGCACGACCATGCCCGCGGACAGCCACCCGGCGTCTCCGCCGAGGCTGACGTAGGCGAGCACGGAGCCGAGGCCGCCGCCCAGCAGGAGCGCCCCGCCCACGTCGATCCGGCCGGCGCCGCGGACCGGCGACTCCGGGATGAGGGCACGCACGCAGAGCGCGGCCGCCGCGGCGAGCAGCGCCGCCACGACGAACACGCTGCGGTAGCCGAACAGGTCGATGACCGGCACCATCACGAACGGTTCGATGATCCCGACGATCGCCGATCCCGACGTCACGAGCCCGATCACGGGCATGGCCACCCGCGGGGCGCAGATCTGGAGTACGAGGGCGACCGTGATGAAGATCGCGGCCAGGGCTGCCCCCTGGAGGAAGCGCCCCACCAGGAAGATCCAGACGTTGGGGGCGACGAGGCAGACCAGCGCGCCCGCGCACGCGGTCACCAGCGTGACGACGAGCAGCCGCCGCTTGCCGAAGACGTCGGAGCTCTTCGCGAGCAGCGGCGACCAGATGGCCCCGGCCAGCATCGCGCTCGCGTTCAGCCACGCGGCCTGGTCGGTGTCGAAGTGCTCCAGCAGTTGGGGCAGGACCAGCAGGGGGGAGGCGATGGCCACGTCGGCCAGGACGTTGGCGAGGATGAGAACGGCGACCCAGAGGACGAGTCGCCCGCTCCATCGGTGCTCCGGGGTGTCGGCAGCGGACTCTTCCGGCGTGTCCTTCACATCTATCCTCTCCAGCGCGCCTTTCCGGCGCGTCAGGGGTCGGGAACTCCTCGCGTCGGGGTTCAGCGTGTGCCGGTGTCCGCTGCCCGCAGGGCCTCGTCGCGGGCGGCGATGGCGGCCCAGCTGGTCGGCAGTATGCGGTCGCGGCCGCGGTCGACGCTGGCCTGGGCGAAGGTGACGTAGGGGCGCTGCCGGACCTCGTACCGCTCGAACGCGGCGGTGTGGTCGCCGCCGCACCGGTCGAGTTCCTCGGCGAGGATGTGCGCGCCGGTGAGCGCGAGTGAGGTGCCCCGGCCGGAGAGGAAGGCCGGGCTGTACCCGGCGTCGCCGACGAGGGCGACGCGGCCGCGGTGCCAGGAGGGCAGGTGGATCTGGCTCGCGGAGTCGAAGAAGAAGCCGGGGTCGGCTCGGACCGCGTCGAGCAGCTCCGGGATCCTCCACGACCGGTGCCCGGCGAAGGCGTCGATGACGATCTTCTTCTGGGCGTCCAGGTCGTGGCGGTCGTAGTCGAGCGGTTCCGAGCGGAACTGGAAGACCGCGACGGCCCTGTCCTTGTACCAGAAGGTGCCCGCCATTCGGCTGGGGACGTTGTGTATCGAGTTGACGCCCTCGGACCGGGCCTCGCCGGGCAGGGCGGCGAGCGCGATGTAGACACCGAGGTGGCGGAGGTAGTCCTCCTCGGGCCCGAACACCAGCCTGCGTACCGCGGAGTGCTGGCCGTCGGCACCGAGCACGAGGTCGTACCGCCCGGTTCGACCGGAGGCGAAGCGCACTCCGACACCGTCGCCGCCGTCGGCCAGCTCCGCGATCGAGTCGCCGAAACGGATCGCCGCGGTGCCGGGGAGCGCGTCGGCGAGGACGCGCACGAGGTCCTCGCGGAGGATCTCGATGTCGTCGTCGGAGTCGCTGATCTGGGCGATGGGGATGCGGCCCACCGGTTCGCCGCCGCCGTCGACGAACCAGGTGGACTCGGTCATCCGCAGCCGTCGCTTCCGGATCTCGGCGAGCAGGCCCATCCTCTCCACGGTTCGGACCGCGTCACCGCGGATGTCGATGGGTGTGCCCGCGAGGCGGAGGCCGTGGTCGTACTCGACGACGGTGACGTCGTGGCCGCGGGTGCCGAGTTCACGCGCGGCGGCGAGGCCGGCGATACCGGCTCCGGAGACGAGGATGTTCACGGGATGTGCTCCAGGTGGGTCTGGGCGGACGTGCCGGTCGGATGGGTGGCGGTGCTCCGGAGCAGGGGAGGGGGCGCGGCAGCGCGGTCGGCGCAAGGGTCGCGGTACCTGGCAACTAAAGCAACTATTTGTTGCTTTAAGAAAGCCTACCCACGGTCGGCTTGCACCGCAATGCCGCGCCTGGCGACAATCGGCACCCGAGCAGAGAACAGGAGGTGGGCGTGGAGATGGCCGACGGGACCGCTGACCGGCCGCCCGCACGGCGCCCCGGCGGCCGCAACGCGCGGGTGCGGGCGCGGGTCCTCACCGCGACCGCCGAGCTCGTCGCGCGCGACGGCGTCGTGGGCTTCCGCTACGAGGAGGTCGCCGAGCGCGCCGGTGTGCACAAGACCAGCGTCTACCGCAACTGGCCCGACCGCGAGGAGCTGGTCGTCGACGCCGTACTGAGCTACGCCGAGAACCTCGCGTCGGTCGCCGACACCGGTGACCTCCACCGGGACCTGGCGGACTTCCTGATGGGCCTCGCCGGTGGCCTGGAGACGCCTTTCGGCCGGACGCTCGAACAGGCCGTCCAGCCCGCCCACCAGAGCCCCGCCGTCCGGCAGGCGCTGTCCAGGGTCCTCGACCAGCGCGTGGCCGTCATGCGGCGGCGGGTGGACACCGCGGTCGAGCGGGGTGAGCTGCCCCCGGTCGACAGCGCCTTCCTCGGCGAGATGATCTCCGGCCCGGTGCACCTCATCCTCAACCGCGGCCTGCGCGCGTTCACCCGCGCGGACGCCGAGCGCATCGTCGCCGTGGTCCTCGCCGGTATCCGCGCCACGGCCCCGCACGGCTGAGGCGCGCGACCGGCCCGGGGCGGCGGGGAGGGCCGGATCCCCGATCCGCCGTCTCCGGTGGCTTCCGCGCACACGCCGGGGCTTCGGGAGGTACTGTGCGGATGACTTCGGATCGGGGGAGCGGCCATGTGGGCGGTACTGGGTATCTGCGGCAGCCTGCGCCGGAACTCCCACAACGCCGCACTGCTGCGCCTGGCGGGCCGCAGCAACCCCGACGTCTCCGTGGTCGGCGGTGACCTGGCCGGACGCCTGCCCCTGTTCAACCCCGACCTGGACGACGACGGGGACCTGCCGGAGGTCGTCACGAGGTTCCGGTCCTGCGCCGACCGGGCCGAAGGCGTGATCATCGCGACCCCCGAGTACGCGCACGGCCCCTCCGGGGCCACCAAGAACGCCATGGACTGGCTGGTCGGCTCCGGAGGGCTCGCCGGGAAGCCGACCCTCCTCATGAGCGCGTCACCGGGACAGGCGGGCGGTATGCGCGGCCACCTCGCGCTGATTCCCACGCTGACCCTGATGGGGAGCGTCCTGGTCGACTCGGTCACGGTCTCCGGGGCCCCCAGCCGGGTGGACTCCCGTGGTGAGTTCCGTGATCCGGCGGTGCTGGAGCGGGTCCGGCTGGCCATGGACGAGATGGCCACGGCGCTCTCCTACTCCCGGCGGAAACAGGCGGCGGCCCCGCTCCTGGAGTAACCCCGCTCCTCCGTCCGCTCCGCGGGCGGCGGGCCGTCGCGCCCCGGGCCGGACCCGCCCCGCTGACCGTGGGCGTGAACGGCGCGCTCCAGCCGCCCGGACCGGTGTCCCGCGCGCGCTCCGACCTGACCCGCCCCGACCCGCGCACGGACGCGGCAGGCGCCGCCGACCGGTCCTGTCCGAGACGTGGGGGCGGTGTGACTCCTGTGAAACAGGGAACCTCCTACTTCCCCCCTCTCGTCCAACACATCGAACTACGGAGTGAAGCCAGCGTGCGCATCCACCAGACCATCCCCCGCATCGCGGCGTCGGCGCTCATCGCCGCCCCCGTCCTCGCCCTGGGCGCCCCGGCCCAGGCCGAGCAGACGACCGGCTGCCTCAGCCGGGACGGCGCCACCGTCGAGGAGGCGCGGGTCACCGAGGAGGTCCCGCAGGAGATCCTGCGCAGATCCGGGTTCGTCATGACCGTGGACCGCTTCACGCGGGAACTGTGCGCGGCGTCGGGCCCGGAGGAGGCGAGCGCGGTCGTCGAACGCCACGGCGACGCGCTCTGGCGCGAGGCGGTGGACCGGGTCCAGGGCAACGCGAGGGTCGAGGGGAGCCTGAGCGCCGGGGACGACCGTCCGGTCTACTGGGCCCGGCTCGCCATGACCTCGGCCCTCAACCGCTGGCAGCCGGACTTCGAGCTGAGCGAGGCCGACCGCGCCGGGCTCGTGGCCGACATGGACCGCCGCTCCCGCGGCCACGACGACACCCACTTCGCCGAGGTCCCCGGGGAGCCCGAGGCCCTCCACGTCGTCGTGACCGGGTTCGACCCGTTCCGCCTCGACAACGACATCCGCCAGGCCAACCCCTCCGGCGCGGCCGCCCTCGCCCTGGACGGGGCGGTGATCGAGACCGACGCCGGGGTCGCGGTCGTGGAGACCATGCTCTTCCCGGTGCGCTGGCGCGACTTCACCGACGGCATGGTCGAGGAGGCCCTCCTGCCGCACTACACCGGCGACCGGCCGGCCGACACGGTCATCACCGTCAGCCAGGGCCGACCGGGCCGGTTCGACCTGGAGGCCCACAACGGCGCCTGGCGCGGTGGCGCCGCGGACAACGAGTCGGTCGGCACGGAGGAGATGGTCCCCGTCCCCGACGGCGTCCCCACCGTCACGCCGCAGCCGCAGTGGTCGGACTCCTCCCTCGACCACCCCGCGATCGTCGAGCAGACCAGCGGCGCGCCGTTCCCCGTGGTCGACAACACCACGGTGACCGAGATCCCCGAGGGCGGGACCGAACCGGTGGTGCGCGTGGACGGGCCCACGCCCGGCTCCGAGGCGCGGGCCGGAGGCGGAGGCGACTACCTCTCCAACGAGATCGCCTACCGCAACACCCTGCTGCGCGACGCCACCGGCCTGGACATCCCCGCCGGTCACGTGCACACCCCGGTCCTGGACTTCGGTCCCGGCGACGGCGTCACCGACCCCGAGTTCGAGCGGAACCGCGCGGCGATCGTCGGTCAGGTCGAGGACATCGTCGCGGCCGCCGTCCGCGGGTGAGGCCCGGGGAGCGGGCCTTCCCCGGCGCGCTCCCACCACCGCGTCGTCCGTTTGGGGCCCGGCCGTCCCGTAGCCGGACACGGCGCTCCGGCGGGCCCCGGCGGCCCCCGCGGGGTTCGGCGGCGGGGCGCTTCGGGCGCTCGCGCCGCCGCCCCGTGGCCGGGAGTCCGGGGGTTGGCAGGCGTACCGTGGGGAACGGGCGTCGGCGTGGCCGGTCCGGTCAGGCTCCCGGTCCGGTGAGGAAGTCGCGCACCAGCGCGTTGACCCGCTCGGGCGACTGACGGTTGACCCAGTGCCCGTGGCCCTCCAGCATCTCCAGGCGGGAACGGGGAACCCGTTTCGCGGCGGCCACGGTGTGCCTGGGGTGCACGCCGACGTCCCGGTCCCCCTGGACGAACAGGGTGGGGCAGCGGATCTCGCCCAGACGGGGGCGCAGGTCCACGTTCATCCGCCACGGGCCGATGGAGGCGTTCTGCCAGTCGGAGGAGCCCGCGCCGTTGGCCCGGACCTCGGGCATGATCTCCCCGACGATGTCGTCGAAGTCGTCGACCGGACCCGCGAACAGGCTGGTGCGCGCGAACCGGGCCACCCTCTCGCGGCTGCGGAACAGCCACGTGGGTAGTGTGCGGTTGAGCAGGCGGCTCCTGGCGGTCAGCCACAGCAGCTGGTGCGCCAGGGGAGGGAACGAGATGATCCCGGCCGGAGCCAGGGCGACGAGCCGGTCCACCCGTTCGGAGTGGTCGATGGCGTAGGCCAGGGCGATCGCGCCGCCCTGCGACAGGCCCACCAGGGAGGCTCGTTCGACCTCGAAGCGGTCCAGGACCGCGGTGACGCATGCGAGCATCCGGGTGTGGTCGGCGGTGCCGTTCCAGGGCCTGCTGTGCCCCTGCTTGGGCCAGTCCAGGGCGAGGACCCTGTGGTCGGGGGCCAGGGCCGGGATCATGTGGCGCCAGCTCAGCAGGGCGTTGTCCAGGCCGGCGCCGCTCAGCAGCAGAACGGTGCTCGTGCCCCGCCCCGCGGTGATGACGCTGAGGGCGCCCTCGGGCTGCTCGACGCTGACGCGGGGGAAGGGGTCCGACGGCGGAGGGTTCACGGGTGCCGATCGCTCCTCTCGCGTTCGCTCCGCCACCGCGAGAAGAGCGGGGGCAGCTCGGACTCCAGGAATCCGTAGAGTTCGTGGACGTTGGCCAGGCGTTCGCGGCGCTCGTCCGGGGCCTCCCGGAGCATGCTGAGCCCGCGCTCGGTGACCTCGCGAAAAGCGGCCGTCTGGGCGTACCGGCGCTCCAGCATCCGGCTCCAGCCGTTCGCGGCGATGCGGAAGTACTCCTGACGCTGCCCGCGCCTGCGCACTCCCTCGACCAGGCCGCTGGGGGTGAGCAGGCGCGTGGCGCTGCTGATGGAGCTGCGGCTGACCTGGAGGGTCTGTGCGAGCTGGGCGGCGCTCTGTTCCGGTGGATCGCAGATCAGCAGCCAGCCGACGACGCGCCCGGCGATGAGGGGAAGGCCCTCGTGCTCGAAGAACACGGCGACCTCGTCGACGAAGGCCAGTTCGTCCTCTGGGGGTTCGCCCGGTGGTTCGCTCATACGACGATATTACAGTCATTGCAGTAACAACTGCAATGAAAGGATGCCGCGAGGGCGCGGTCGCGACGGGCCGCGGCCCTGCGGGGGAGCGCGGAAGCGGCCGGGACCGCGGGCCCTCCCGGCGGTCCCGAGCCGTCGGGACACCGGTCGGTCCCCGGGCCCCGGGGCGTTCTCCGATACGGTCCGTCCGACTCGGGCGCGTCTCCGCGTCCGCCGCGGGGCGTGTTGGTGTACTCGAGACCATCGGCGTCAACCGACGACAAGGAGTGACATGGCGTTCTCGGAGAAGCAGCAGGCGGTCCTGCGCAAACCGGCGTTCGGACACGTGGCCACGCTCGGCCCGGACGGCTCCCCCCAGTCCAGCCCCGTGTGGATCGACTGGGACGGCGAGTTCCTCAGGTTCAGCCAGACCACGACGCGGCAGAAGCTCCAGAACCTCAGGCGCGACGGCCGGATCTCGGTCTCGGCCACCGACCCCGACGACCCCTACATGTACGTCGAGGTCCGCGGCGTGGTCGACCGGGTGGAGGAGGACCCGGACAAGGCCTTCATCAACGAGATGGCGCAGAAGTACCTCGGAACCCCCTACCCGTGGGACAGCCCCGACGAGGAGCGTGTCATCGTCTACGTCCGGCCGGAGCGCTTCGTCGGCCGCTAGGGCGTGCTCGGCGGACGCGTACCCTGCTGCGCGACGGGCGGCACCCCCGAACACGCCCCCGGACACGGGCGCGGCCCCGCCCCCCGGCGGGGGCGCGCCCTCCGGCGCGCGTGTTCGCCGTTCCTGGGGGATACTTGTGGGAAACTTTGCATGGACTGCAAGGATCTACCTTGTACGGGAGAGGACCATTGGGGCTTCGCGAACGCAAGAAGCAGGCCACGCGCCGTGCCCTCCAGGACGCGGCCGTCCGCCTCACGCTGGAGCGCGGCCTGGAGAACGTGACCGTCGAGGAGATCGCTGCCGAGGCCGACGTCTCCACCCGGACGTTCTTCAACTACTTCGCCACCAAGGAGGACGCCCTCCTGGGCGAGGTCCCGCGGTGCCCCGACGAGGACATGCGCAGGCAGTTCGCGGAGGGCGGCCCCACCGGTGACTTCGTCGAGGACCTCATCACCATGCTGATCGCGTTCCTGGTCAGCACCGACGACCTCGACACCCAGCGCGACGACATGCGCCTGCGCAAACAGCTCATGGACCGCGAGCCCCAGCTCGTCCCCAGGGTGCTCGCCCGCTTCCACACCGTGGAGACGGAGCTCGCCGCCACCATCGCCGAGCGGACCGGCGTCCCCGCCGAGGACGACCGCTCGGTCGTGGTCGCGGCGGCGGCCATGGCGGTGATGCGCCACACCATGAGGCGTCTGCGCTTCTCGGAGAACGAGGAGGCGTCGGACGTCCGCGCCAGCCTTCGCACCGACTTCCGCTTCCTGGGCGAGGTCTACGGGCGGTCCGGGACCGCTGACTGATCGGGGCCCTCGCCCGAACCCCGCGTCGCCCGGCTCCGCGCCCGGATCCCGGGGCCGGACCCCGATCCGGGATCCGGGCCCGACCCCTCCGGCGGCACGGTCCGCGCCCGCGGTGTGCCCCACGCCTCAGCGCCCGGCCGGAACGCCGTGCGCCCCGGTCCGCGTCCAACCCCTGCGGGGCGGGCCGGCACCCCGTGCCCGGCCCCTTCCGGGGGCTCGGGGGGATGTCAGGGGACGCCCAGGGCTGTCCCGGATGGGAATCGTCGTCACGAGGGGGCAGGGTGGAGACATGAACCAGAACTTCCAGAGCAAGCGCTTCCGACGCAGTGGGAGCGACCGCTACCTCGCCGGCGTCTGCGGGGGGATCGCCGAGTTCCTCAACGTCGACTCCACGCTGGTCCGCCTGGTCTTCGTGGTCCTGACGGTCCTCGGGTTCAGCGGCGTCTTCGTCTACATCCTGGCCTGGCTGATCATGCCGGCCGAGAACGAGAAGCGCTCCTTGCTGGAGCAGATCATCCGCAACTTCCAGGGAAAGCCGAGCCAGAGCTGATGTGGACCCTCAGAGCACAACCGGGTTGGAAGCGACGCGAGCTGCGCACCCCGCGGGAGGAGCGCGAGGTCGAGCAGACCCGCGAAGCCCCCGCGGAGCGCGGCGAGGAGCGCTAGGGACACGGTGCGCTGGGGGTCCTAGGCGCCGCCCCCGGTCGCGTTCATCCGGTCGATGGTCTCGCCGGCCATCCGCGACCACGGCAGGGCCAGGAGCAGCGCGCAGACCACGCCGAGGGCGCCGGCCGCGGCGATGACGACACCGGTGCCGAACTTCTCGGCGAAGAACCCGGCGACCAGGATGCCCACGCCCTGGGCGGCCTGGAGCCCGGCCGCGACCAGCCCGAAGGCCAGACTGCGGCCCTCCTTGGGCACGCACAGCACGAACGCCGCGTTGGCCACGAACTGGTAGGAGCCCGCGACGCCGCAGAGCGCGAGGGCGGACACCATCAGCCACAGCGGCGGTTCGGTCAGCCACAGCAGCAGCGGCGCCGAGGCCAGGACGGCCAGCGGGCCGAGCAGGCGCATGCGGACGGGCGGCGGGACGAACCGGGTCAGGACGAACCCGCCGACGAACCCGCCGATCGCCGAGCCCGCCATGATGAACCCGGCCGCCGCCGCTCCGGCGCCGATCTCCTCGGCCATCGGGTTGGCGAGCCCGTAGGGGATGCCGTACAGGCCGGCGAGCCAGGCGAGCAGCGCCAGGGTGCGCAGCCTGCGGTCGGCGAAGACCAGCTTGGCCCCGTCGCGGGTCATGGCGACGAACCCCGGGCGTTCCGACCGCTCCCCCCGGGGAGCCGGACGCGCGGCCACACCCAGCAGCACGACCAGCGCGGACAGCACGAAGAGGACGCCGGTCGACATCACGGCGATGTTGGGGCCGATGGCGGCGACGATCAGGCCGCCGGCGACCAGACCGGCGAGCATGCCCAGCTGCGAGGTGAGCTGGATGATGGCCGTGCTGGCGACGTAGCGCTCGCCCTGGACGATCTCGGCCATCATCGCGGCGCGGGCCGCGGCGAAGGGGACCGACGGCACCACCGAGCAGAAGAGCAGTATCCAGACGGCCCAGATCGGCATGCCGGGGATGCCGATGAGCACGATCACGGCCGCGCGCGCGAGGTCGCAGGCGATCATGACGCGGCGGCGCGGCAGGAGGTCGGCGAGTCCGGAGATGAGGGGGCTGATGACCGGGGGCAGGAAGGTCAGGGCAAGGGTGACGCCCGCGGCCAGCGCGGAGCCGGTGATCTGGAAGACGAGCACGCTGGTGGCGATGTTCAGCAGGTTCGTGCCGATCACCGAGAGCGCGTGGGCGAGCCAGACGGACCGGAACTCGGCGATCGCCATGACGTCGCGGTAGCTGCTCCGCCAGTCGTCGTTGTTGGGGGCGCTCGAAGACTCGTGGTCTCCGTTGTCAGGTGTGTTGTCGAGGCGCGGATTGGCCACCCGGCACTCCCTTACTGTTACAGGGTTGTAATCACGCTGTGTCGTGTCCCAATAACCAACAGTTCCGGATGGTGAGCTTCGTCGCAAGCCGTTTGGGGAAATTCGTGTCTGATTCGTTGCTGTGGGTAAGGAATGCCGGGTGGATTCGTCCGTGTTGTCAGGTCGCCTTGGACGGATTGTTTCCACTGCTCGCGGCGCGTGCGCGCGGAGACGTACCGCTGTGCCGGAATGTTGTTGGTGAGCATAATGTGGATTCACATGTGCGAAGAGTGACGAAAAGCGTGATTCGAAGGAGACCGCGACCCGGGGGCTGGGGGCCGGGGGAGTCCCGGGCTCAGCCCCAGCCGAGCTCGGTCAGACGGGAGTCGTCGATCCCGAAGTGGTGGGCGATCTCGTGGACCACTGTCACGAGCACCTCCTCCACCACCTGCTCGGGGGTCTCGCAGAAGGCGCAGATGTTGCGCCGGTAGATGAAGATCTGGTCCGGGAGCACACCGAAGTAGGAGTCGCCCCGCTCGGTCAACGGGATGCCCTCGTACAGGCCGAGCAGCCCCTCCGGCGACTCGTCCTCGACGGTGATCACCACGTTGTCCATGAGCTGCGCCAGCTCGGGCGGGATCTGGTCGAGGGCGTCGGCGACCAGTTCCTCGAAGTCCCTGCGCGTCAGTTCCACCACACCTGCCATTGTGCTGCCTCCCCGCGACGCGCCGGAAGCGACATAACACTCTCGAAGGGGATGAAACACGGGAACGTCTCCCCGGGAGGGGCATGATGGGGGTGTGTTGTCTTGGGAAGCGATCCGCGGATACGACCTTCGCGGAGCCCTCCGACGGCTCCGCGGCACCTTCGACCGGCTGCGCTCCGGCCGCGCGTGGCGGTGGGGGTGCGTCGTCGTCGCGGGCCTGGTCGGCGGCTGGCTGGGCCTGGCCCTGGGCGGCCAGGTGGTCACCCCCATCGGTCCCGCGGACGTCACGATGAGCCTGAGCCCCCAGTGGCGGGGTGAGACGGTCGTCGACGTGGCCCCGCTGGGGCAGCTGGCCTTCGACACCCACAGCGCCCCGATCAAGCTGGAGGCGAGGATCTCCAACATCCGGCTGTCCGCGGCCGAGGAGGTGTTCGCCGACCCCGAGGCGATCAACCGCATGGCCGCGGGGATCGGTTCCGACCTGCGCGCCGGTGTGATCGGCCTGCTGGTGCGCGCGGTGCTCGCCGCGGCCCTGGGGGCCGCCGTGGTGGGGC
Organism: Nocardiopsis sp. LDBS0036; assembly: GCF_041228755.1. Classification (NCBI taxonomy): domain Bacteria; kingdom Bacillati; phylum Actinomycetota; class Actinomycetes; order Streptosporangiales; family Nocardiopsidaceae; genus Nocardiopsis; species Nocardiopsis sp. LDBS0036. Next base: position 3,759,362 of record NZ_CP141103.1, on the reverse strand, counting down.
TGCTGCTCTTCCGCGACGTGTGGCGGGCCCTGGCCAGCGCCCTGGTGTCGCTGGGCGTGCTCGTGGCCTCCGGGGCCGTGGCCGCCAACACCTTCAACCCCAGCGCCATCGCCGAGCCCCGTTACACCGGGCTGATCGCGGGTGCCCCGCAGGTGGTGGGCAGCGCGGAGGAGGTGGTGGGCCGGTTCAGCCAGTACCAGGAACAGCTGGCCGGACTGGTCGGCAACGTCGCGATGATCTACGAGGCGACCTCCACCCTCCCCGTGTACGAGAAGGACGAGTCGGTCATCACCGTGCTGCACGTGTCCGACATCCAGCTGAACCCGGCCTCGTGGAGCATCATCCGCACGCTCCGGGAGCAGTACGGGGCGGACATGGTCGTGGACTCGGGCGACCTCACCGACCGGGGGAGCGCGGCCGAGGACGCCTTCGCCGACGAGATCGGCGAACTGGACGTGCCGTACGTGTGGGTGCGCGGCCGACACGACTCCATGGGGACGCAGCGCGCGGTCGCGGCGCAGGAGAACGCCGTCGTGCTGGACGGCGAGGTCCAGGAGGTGGGCGGCCTGACCTTCTACGGGTCGGGGGACCCCCGCTACGTCCCGGACGCGACCCGGCTCAACCCCGACGCCTCCGAGGTGGCCGCCCGGGGCGAGGAGGAGGCCGGGGAGGTGGTCGACTCCCGCGAGGACGTGGACGTGGTCGTCATGCACACGCGCACGCAGGCGGAGGCCTTCGACGGGGTGGTGCCGCTGGTGCTGACGGGCGACGACCACCTGAGGTCCACCGAGCTGACCGACCTGGGCACCAGGTTCCTCGTGCAGGGGTCCACCGGAGGGGCCGGTCTGCGCGGGCTGGACCACGGGCCCGGCCGCCCGACCCCCTACCAGGCGTCGGTGCTGTACTTCGACGCCGAGACCGGGCGCCTCCAGGCCCGCGACGACATCGACCTGGGCGGCATCGGGCTGACGTCGGCACAGGTCGAGCGGCACATCGAGACCGACCCGCAGCGCCCGGTGGGCGAACCCTCCGAGGAACCGGAGGAGGAACCCGCAGAGGAGGCCGGCGACGGGCAGCGGACTCCCTGACCCGCGCGTCAGCGCAGGTGGAGGAGGTGACGACTGGCCGCGCTTATCACTTTGGTGTTGGTTGCGAATCTCCCCTATGCTTGACGTGTCACACGGGCCCCCATCGTCTAGCGGCCTAGGACGCCGCCCTTTCAAGGCGGTAGCGCGGGTTCGAATCCCGTTGGGGGTACGAGGCGGTTCGAGCACTCCCGGACATCTGGCAGAATGAGAACCGCAGCGAGAGCACGGGGCCCAGGCCCGGTGCGACAACTGAACAAGGTCCTGTGGAGCAGTTAGGAGTGCTCGCCACCCTGTCAAGGTGGAGGCCGCGGGTTCAAATCCCGTCAGGACCGCCGTCGCCGAGAGATCGGCGAGTGCGGCTAGGTAGCTCAGTTGGTACGAGCGTCCGCCTGAAAAGCGGAAGGTCGGCGGTTCGACCCCGCCCCTAGCCACTCCAAGCAGACATGCAAAAAGGCCCCGCCACCTGCGGAAGCAGGCGGCGGGGCCTTTGCGTTGGTCGGTGGTCGTCGGTGGACGGCGGCGGTCCCCGGTGGCTGCCCGCCGCATGCTCGTGCCCTCCCGCGAAGTCCCGTACTCCGGGAGTTCCGAAGTACGGGTCTTCCTGATTTCCAGGGTTCGCGACCCCAGAGCGTCGCAGGCAGTGCGTAGAAAGGAACCCCCGTCCCCGTGAGGAGACGGTGTTCCGCACGGGCCTGGACATGGTCTACTACGTCGACGCCAACCTCTCCACGGGCAACACCGACGTGGCCGACTTCGCTCGGGGCGCGCACGAGGCGCCGGGAGGGGTCCTGCGTTTCGCGTCCTTCTTCGGGGAGGACAAGCCGCAGTACCCGGACGCGGACCCGGACCCGCACACCTTCTCCTTCACACCCCGGCCTCTGACCTTCGACTGACCCGCGCACCGCCTGAACCCGTGCTCGGGGGCGGCGGAGGGTCGGGACCGTCCCGGGCACCGCGCCCCGAGCGTACGGAACGCCCTTGCGGCGGGGTGACGCCGACCACGGCGTGCGCGGGGCTCCTCGGGTAGTGTCCGGACCCGTGAGCCACGTGACCGCAGCTGACGGAACCCGGATCTGGTACGACGTCCTCGGGCAGGGCGACCCGCTCCTGCTCCTCAACGGGCAGTCCCTCGACCACGAGATGTGGGACGGGGTGCACGCCGACCTGGCCCGGCGCCACAGGGTCGTGCGGATGGACTTCCGGGGGACCGGCGGCAGCGACGCGCCCCTGGACGAGCCCTACACCTTCGGCCTGTTCGTGGACGACGCCCTCACCGTCCTGGACGCCCTGGACATCCCCCGCACGCACGTCTACGGGTTCTCCATGGGCGGGAAGGTCGCCCAGACCTTCGCGGCCACCCGGCCCGGACGCCTCGGCGCGCTCGTGCTGGGCTCCACGGCGCCGGGCGGGAGCAACGAGGTGGAACGCCCGAGGTCGGCCACCCTCGCGCTGCGCCGGGCCAGTACGGCCGAGGGGCGCGACCTGATCGCCGAACTCTTCTACGGCCCCGAGTGGGCCGCCGCCCACCCCGACACGGTCACCCGCGTCCTGCCTCGCGGACCGCTGCGCGCCCAGCGCCTGCACTTCGGCGCCAGCTCGGGCTACGACGGCTGGGACCTGCTGCCCTCCATCCAGGCGCCGACGCTGGTCGTGCACGGTGAGGACGACGTCCTCACCCCGGTCGGCAACGCCGCCCTGCTGGCGGAGCGCGTCCCCGATGCCCGGCTGCTGGTCCTGCCCGGCATGCGCCACGGCTACCTGCACGAGGACGCGGCCAAGGCCACGCGCGAGGTGCTGGACTTCCTGGCGGAGCACCCGCTTCCCGCGCGGGACTGACCGGTGGGGCCGGTCAGCGGGACCGGTCGGCGGGACCGGCCGGCGGGACCGGTCGGCGGGACCGGCCGGCGGGACCGGTCGGCGGGACCGGTCGGCGGGGTCCGGACCCCGGGCGCGGACGTTCCCGCCGACCGCGCCCGTTTCCGCCGGCCAGGGCCGCCGACCGCATTCGCCGACCGTGCGCTACGGAGCGGGCGGACCCGGCGGGAAGTCGCTGCGCAGCCTGTCCAGCATGCGGCGGTCGCGCTTGGTCGGCCGTCCGGCTCCCCGGTCGCGCCTGATGACGGGCGTGGTCGCCTGCGGCGGAGGCGTCGGCGTCCTGTCGGTGTAGCAGCGCGCGGCGATCGGCGCGCTCACGCGCTTCTCGATGACATGGCCCACATCGACCGTGCGCGTGGTCCCGTGCAGCCGGACGCGCACCTCGTCGCCGGCCTTGACCGTGGTGGCGGGTTTGGCCGGGCGCTCGTTGACCCGCACGTGCCCGCCCCGGCAGGCCTGGGCCGCGTCCGAGCGCGTCTTCGTGAGGCGTACCGCCCACAGCCAGCGGTCGACCCGGGTGCTCTCCGGGCCCGACGGCAGGGGTGCCGAGAACTCGTTCACGCCGGTTCCTTCCACTCTCCGGGGCGTTTCCCGCCACTCTAGGCGGCCGCCGGTACGAAGCACTCCGAAGTCGCGCTAGAGTTGTTCATGCAGCGAGGTCCTGTGGAGCAGTTAGGAGTGCTCGCCACCCTGTCAAGGTGGAGGCCGCGGGTTCAAATCCCGTCAGGACCGCATGATGGAGGCCCGGTGTCGATCAGACACCGGGCCTTCGGCGTTCTGCGGCCGACACGGACACGGAAGGGCATGAGGGACCTTGGGTTACCGGTACGCCGTCGAGCGGACCGACCATTCGGCCCTGGCGGGCGGACACGTGCTGCGGTCCGCGCCGGGCTTTCCGGGTTTTCCGGTGCGGCTGGCCAGTGAGCTGTTCCAGCGCGCGATGGTGCACACCGGAGGGGAGCCCGTCCGCCTGTGGGACCCGTGCTGCGGCAGCGGGTACCTGGCGACGGTGCTGGGCCTGCTCCACCGCGACCTGCTCACCGGTGTCCGGGCCACCGACGTGGACGCCGACGCGGTCGCCCTGGCCGCGCGCAACCTCCGGCTGCTGACCGCCGAGGGGCTCGCCGAACGCGAGGAGGAGCTGCGCCGCTCCGCCCGGGACTTCGGCCGCGTGGCCTTCGTGGAGCGCGCCGAGGCCGCCCGCGATCTGGCGGCGGGGCTGGCCGCGCAGGGCGGCGACCTGCCCCACGAGGCGGCCGTGGCCGACGTGTTCTCCCTGGAGGAGGGCGTGGAAGCCGACCTGGTGGTGACGGACGTGCCCTACGGCGAGATGACGCGGTGGGAGGGGAACGTTCCCGGCGGCGCCGGTGAGCCGATGCGGGGGCTGCTGGCCTCCCTGGGCCGGGTGCTGCCCGAGCACGCCGTCGTGGTGGTGACCGCCCGCACCCGGCGGGTCTCCCTGCCCGAGGGCGTGCGCGCGCTGGAGCGGGTGAAGGTGGGCAACCGGGCCGCGGTGCTGGTGCGCGCCCGCGACATCGCGCCCTGAGCCGGACCGCCGGAACCGTCGCTGGGGTGACACGGGGTTCCCGACCCGCGGTGGCGGCTGGTCGGGGCCTGCGAGTCTTCGCGGTCACCCGGGCCCCGTCCCTTCCGGTCGCGGCGTTCGTCCACAGGCTGTGGACGAACGCCGCGGTGCCCACCCGATTCCACGCGGGGCCCGCTCGCTCCCGTGCGGTGCCCATCGCTTCCGTGTGGCTCCCTGACCGCTTGCGCGCGGGCCCACCCGCTTCCGCGCGCGGCCTCCGCTTCCCGGTCTCGTGGGGCGGCTCCCCGGCGCGGCGCGGGGCGTCCTGACGACCGGGGTCGCTTCCGGCCGCCTCATCCCCGCACGTGGGCGAAGGCCCGCCAGGTGTACAGGGCCACCGCCAGGGCGACCGCCGCCAACAGTACGAAGCCCAGCGTGTAGGCCCCGGTCGCCTGGTACACCGCCCCCATGAGCAGCGGCGGGAAGTAGCCGCCCAGCCCGCCGGCCGCACCGACCAGGCCCGTGACCGTGCCCACCCTCGACGGCTCCACCAGCTTGGCCACCAGCGCGAACACGGCACCGGTGCCCAAACCCAGCGACAGCGCGATCAGCACGAACGCGGCACCGGCCGGGAACTCCGCGGGCGGGTGCAGGGCCAGCACGACCGCGAACACGCAGGTGCCGAGGAACGAGATCAGGCACACCCGCACCGGGCCGATCCGGTCCGACAGGACGCCGCCGACCGGCCGGGCCGCCACGGCCGCCACCGCGAACCCGGCGGTGCGCAGACCCGCGGCGGTCTGCGCGTAGTCGTAGGCCAGCGTCAGCAGCGTCGGCAGGTAGGTCGAGAAGGCCACGAAACCGCCGAAGGCGACCGCGTACAGCAGCGACGCCTGCCAGGTCGCCCGCAGCCGCACGGCCTCCCCCATGCGCGGCAGCGCGGGCTCCGTGCGCGGCCGCCAGTCCGGCGAGTCCCGGCACATCAGCCACATCACCACGCCCATGACCGCCAGCGCCGCGCACAGCAGCAGGTGGGTGGTGAACAGCCCCACCGCGCCCACCAGCCGGGGGGTGAGGAAGGACGACAGGGCGGTGCCGCCCATCCCCGCGCCGAACACGCCCGTCGCGAACCCGCGCCGGTTCGCCGGGTACCACGCGTTCACGAACGGGATGCCGACCGCGAACGACGTCCCGGCGACGCCGAGGACGAATCCCCACAGCAGCAGCATCCCGTAGGAGTCGCCCGAGACCCCCACCAGGAACGTCGGCACGATGCTCGCGAAGCACAGGGCCGTGAACATCAGCCGCCCGCCGTAGCGGTCGGTCAGCGCGCCCACGGGGATGCGCCCCAACGCCCCCACCAGCACCGGGAAGGCCACCAGGATCGAGGTCTGCGTGGGCGTCAGCCCCAGGTTCTCGGTGTAGGTGCGCGACAGGGGGCCGATGAGGTTCCACGCCCAGAAGGTGAGCGTGAACGCCGCCGTGGCCAACGCGAGGTTGCCGCCCGCCGTGCCGCGGCGCGACACCCTTTTTCCCGATTCCGTACGCATATGCGCATTCCTTCCTCCGCCGTTCCAGGCGATTGTCACCCGATCCGGTGTGGGATGCGTCTTTTTCGCGCCGGAGAAGGCATATTTGTTGGCGGAATGCAGTGGGTTCTGGCCCGGCGTCCCCGCTGGGGGCCAAGGAACGGTAAATGGGGTGTTGTCCGTATGGCGGCGGAAAGCAAAAAAGGCGGCGCGGGGAACGCCCTTCTGGCGCTGGGCAACCACCTCACCCGCTCCGAGCCGCTGGACGGCGACCGCGCCCAGGTCAGGAAGGGTGGCCGCCAGGGCGACTCCTTCTACCGCGACCGGTGGAGCCACGACCGCGTGGTCCGTTCCACGCACGGCGTGAACTGCACGGGCTCGTGTTCCTGGGACGTTTACGTCAAGGACGGAATCATCACCTGGGAAACGCAGGCCACCGACTATCCATCGGTCGGCCCGGACCGCCCCGAATACGAACCGCGCGGATGTCCGCGCGGCGCCGCCTTCTCCTGGTACACCTATTCGCCCACCCGTGTCCGCTATCCCTACGCGCGCGGCGTTCTCGTGCGGATGTACCGCGAGGCGCGCGCCCGTCTGGGCGACCCGGTGGCGGCCTGGGAGGAGATCACCACCGACCTCGACCGGCGGGCCCGCTACCAGCGGGCCCGGGGCAAGGGCGGGCTGGTCCGGATCACCTGGGACGAGGCCCTGGAGATCGCCGCCGCCGCGCACGTGCTCACCATCCGCAGGTACGGACCGGACCGCGTCGCCGGGTTCTCGCCGATCCCCGCGATGTCGATGGTCTCCCACGGCGTGGGCGCGCGCTTCGTGAACCTGCTCGGCGGCTCCATGCTGTCCTTCTACGACTGGTACGCCGATCTGCCCGTGGCCTCGCCGCAGGTGTTCGGCGACCAGACCGACGTCCCCGAGTCCGGTGACTGGTGGGACGCCGCCTACCTGGTGCTGTGGGGCTCCAACGTCCCCGTCACCCGCACCCCCGACGCCCACTGGATGGCCGAGGCCCGCTACCGGGGCCAGAAGGTGGTGGTCGTCTCCCCGGACTACAGCGACGCCACCAAGTTCGCCGACGAGTGGCTGGCTCCCCACCCGGGCACGGACGGGGCCCTGGCGATGGCCATGGGGCACGTGATCCTCAAGGAGCGGTTCGTCGACCGCACCACGCCGCGCTTCGACGACTACGTGCGCCGCTACACCGACCTGCCGTTCCTGGTGGCCCTGGACAGCCGCGACGGCCGCCTCGTCCCCGGCAAGTTCCTCACCGCCGCCGACCTGGGGGACACGGGGGAGAACGCCGAGTGGAAGCCGGTGTTCTGGCCGGAGGGCGAGGACGCCCCCGTCGCGCCCAACGGCACCGTCGGCCACCGCTGGGGCGAGGCCGGGACCGGACGGTGGAACCTGGACCTGGAGGGCCGCGTCCCCGCCCTCACCCTCTACGCGGAGGGCGGGGAGGCCGCCGAGGTCGCCCTGAACCGCTTCGACACCCCCGGCGGCACGGCCGGGGTACTCACCCGCGGCGTCCCGGTCCGCAGGGTCGGCGGACGCCTCGTCACCACCGTCTTCGACCTGGTCCTGGCCCACTACGGGGTGCACCGGCACGACCTGCCCGGCACCTGGCCCACCGGATACGACGACGCCGCCGAGCCCTGCACGCCCGCCTGGCAGGCCGAACTCACCGGGGTACCCGCCGACCGGGCGGCCCGCATCGCCCGCGAGTTCGCCGCCACCGCCGAGGAGTCCGGCGGCCGGGCCATGATCATCCTCGGCGCGGGCACCAACCAGTGGTTCCACGGCGAGAACGCCTACCGCGCCTTCCTGTCCCTGCTGCTGCTCACCGGCTGCCAGGGCGTCAACGGCGGCGGCTGGGCCCACTACGTCGGCCAGGAGAAGTGCCGCACCTCCGCGGGGTGGGCCGCGTTCGCCTCCGCCGCGGACTGGACCCGGCCGCAGCGCTTCATGGCCGGAACCTCCTACTGGTACCTGCACACCGACCAGTGGCGCTACGACACCTACCGCGCCGACGCCCTCGCCTCGCCGCTCGGCCCGGGGCGGGTGCGCGGCCAGCACACCGCCGACCTGGTCGCCGCATCGGCCCGCATGGGGTGGATGCCCTCCTACCCGACCTTCGACCGCAACCCGATCGACCTGGGACGCGAGGCGCGCGAGCGCGGGCAGGACCCCGCGGAGTACGTCGCCGACCAGCTCCACAGCGGTGACCTGCGCTTCGCCGCCGAGGACCCCGACGCCCCCGCCAACTGGCCCCGGGTCCTCACCGTGTGGCGGTCCAACCTGTTCGGCTCCTCGGCCAAGGGCAACGAGTACTTCCTCAAGCACCTGCTCGGCACCCGCTCCAACCTGCTGGCCGAACCCGCCGGGCCCGCGGACCGGCCCGCCGACGTCACCTGGCGAGAGGAGGTCCCCGAGGGCAAGCTCGACCTGCTGCTGTCCATCGACTTCCGGATGACCAGCACGACCCTGCTGTCCGACATCGTGCTGCCCGCCGCGACCTGGTACGAGAAGTACGACCTGTCCACCACGGACATGCACCCCTACGTGCACTCGTTCAACCCGGCCATCGACCCGCCCTGGGAGACCCGCACCGACTTCGACGCCTTCCACGCCCTGGCGAAGGCGTTCAGCGCGCTGGCCGCCGACCACCTGGACGAGGTCACCGACCTGGTGGCCGTACCCCACCAGCACGACACCCCCGGCGAGCTGGCCCAGCCGCACGGCGTCCCGCCGGACTGGAAGGCGGAGGGCGTGCGGCCCGTCCCCGGCCGGACCATGCCCGCCGTCGTGCCCGTGCGCCGCAACTACTCCGAGGTCGCGCAGAAGCTGGCCGCCCTGGGACCTCTGGCCGAGTCCAAGGGGCTGCCGGTCAAGGGCGTGTCCTTCACCCCGGACCGGGAGGTGGAGTGGCTGCGCCAGCGCAACGGCGCCGTCCGGGGCGGGGTCACCGACGGACGCCCCTCCCTGGACACCGACGTCAAGGCCTGCGAGATGATCCTGGCGCTGTCCGGCACCAGCAACGGCCGCCTGGCCGCGCAGGGCTTCCGCCTCCTGGCCGAGCGCACCGGCACCGACATGGACGAGCTGATCCACCAGGCCGCCGAGCGCCGGGTGGTCTTCTCCGACGCGAGCCGGGGTCCCACGGCGGTGGGCTCCAGCCCGGAGTGGTCGGGCAAGGAGGCCCCCGACCGCCGGTACTCGCCGTTCACCATCAACGTCGAGCACGACAAGCCCTGGCACACCCTCACCGGCCGCCAGCACTTCTACCTCGACCACGACTGGATGCACGAGTTCGGCGAGGCCCTGCCCGTCTACCGGCCGCCGCTCGACATCAGCCGCCTGTTCGGCGAGCCCCGCCTCGGCCCGACCGGCCAGCGCGAGGTGGTCGTGCGCTACCTGACCCCGCACTCCAAGTGGTCGATCCACTCCGAGTACCAGGACAACCTGCTGCTCCAGACCCTCTCCCGCGGCGGCCCCACGATCTGGATGAGCCCCGCCGACGCCGAGGCGATCGGCGCCGCCGACAACGACTGGGTGGAGGCGGTCAACCGCAACGGCGTGGTGGTGGCGCGGCTGGTGGTCTCGCACCGGATGCCCGCCGGAACCGTGTACATGTACCACGTCCAGGAGCGCACCATCGACGTGCCCAAGTCCGAGACCACCGGCAGGCGCGGCGGCATCCACAACTCGCTCACGCGCCTGCTGGTCAAGCCCACCCACCTCATCGGCGGCTACGCGCAGCTCTCCTACGCCTTCAACTACCTCGGCCCGACCGGCAACCAGCGCGACGAGGTCACCGTCGTGCGCAAGCGGACCACGGAGGTGCGTTACTGATGGCACAGGCCCACGGCGGCGGGACCGGCGGCTCCGGAGGGGAGCAGCCGGTCGGCAGGGTCATGGCGCAGGTCGCCATGGTGATGAACCTGGACAAGTGCATCGGCTGCCACACGTGCTCGGTCACCTGCAAGCAGGCCTGGACCAACCGCAGCGGCGTCGAGTACGTGTGGTTCAACAACGTCGAGACTCGGCCCGGGCAGGGCTACCCGCGCACCTACCAGGACCAGGAGCGCTGGAAGGGCGGCTGGGTCCTCGACGCCAGGGGGCGGCTCAAGCCCCGCGCGGGCGGGCGGCTCAAACGGCTGGCCACCATCTTCGCCAACCCGGTGATGCCCTCCCTCCAGGACTACTACGAGCCCTGGACCTACGACTACGAGACGCTGACCAACGCGCCCCTGGGCGACGACTTCCCGGTGGCCGAGCCCCGGTCGGCGCTCACCGGCGAGCCCATGAAGGTCAGCTGGAGCGCCAACTGGGACGACGACCTCGGCGGCGGACCGGAGCTGACCCGGCGGGACCCGATCGTGCGCAGGCTCGGCGACAAGGTGCGGTTCTCCTTCGAGGAGACCTTCATGTTCTACCTGCCGCGCATCTGCGAGCACTGCCTCAACCCGTCGTGCGTGGCCGCCTGCCCCAGCGGCGCCCTGTACAAGCGGGTCGAGGACGGCATCATCCTGGTCGACCAGGACCGCTGCCGGGGCTGGCGCATGTGCGTCACCGGCTGCCCCTACAAGAAGGTCTACTTCAACCACAAGACGGGCAAGGCCGAGAAGTGCACGTTCTGCTACCCGCGGGTGGAGGTGGGCATGCCCACCGTCTGCTCCGAGACGTGCGTGGGGCGGCTGCGCTACCTGGGCGTGGTCCTCTACGACGCCGACCGGGTCCGCGAGGCGGCGTCGGTGGCGGACGAGAGGGACCTGTACCGCGCCCAGCTCGACGTGTTCCTCGATCCCACCGACCCGGCCGTGCGCGCCGCGGCCCGACGCGACGGCATCCCCGACCGCTGGGTGGAGTCGGCCGCCCGCTCCCCGGTCTACGCGCTGGCCAAGCGCTTCCGGGTGGCGCTGCCGCTGCACCCGGAGTACCGCACGATGCCGATGGTCTGGTACATCCCGCCGCTGTCGCCGGTGGTGGACGCGCTCTCCTCCACCGGGCACGACGGCGAGGACGCCGACAACCTCTTCGCCGCCATCGACACCCTGCGCATCCCCGTGGAGTACCTGGCCGAGCTGTTCACCGCGGGCGACACCGGCCCCGTGGACCTGGTCCTGCGGCGGCTCGCGGCCATGCGCTCCCACATGCGCCGGATCAACCTGGGCCGGGAGCGCGACGACTCCATCGCCGCCTCCGTCGGGATGACCGGCACCGAGATCGAGGACATGTACCGGCTCCTGGCCCTGGCCAAGTACGACGAGCGCTACGTCATCCCCACCGCCTACGGGGTGGACGAGGCCGACCGCGGGGTCATCGACGAGATCGGGTGCAGCCTCGACTTCGAGGGCGGGCCGGGCATGGGCGGCATGGGCGGGGGCGTGCCCTTCGGCGAGGCCTCCGGGCAGCCCCAGGCGGCGACCGTGGAGAACTTCCACGCCCTGCGCACCCGCCAGACCAGCGACTCCCAGGCGGACACGAGCGGCCGGGTCAACCTCCTCAACTGGGACGGCAACGGCCGACCCGCAGGGCTCTTCCCACCCCGACGGGGTGGTGACGACGAAGGCGGCGGTGGCGGCGAGACCGCGCCGCCGAGGAGGGGGAGAGGATGAGCACCACCGCTGACGCAGGGGGAGCGGACGGGACGGTACGGAGCGGTACGGGCTGGTTGGGGGAGGCGCGCGCCATCCGCCGGGCGCACCGCGTGGCGGTCACCCACCAGGCCGCCTCGGTCCTGCTCGGCTACCCCGACCAGGCCTTCTTCGAACGCCTGCCGCTGGTAGCCCGCGCGGTCGCCGAGCTGCCGAGGGGAGGGGTGCGCGCGGCGCTCCAGGAGTTCTGCGACCACGCCTCCACCGTCTCCGAACTGGAGCTGTGCGAGCACTACGTGGACGTGTTCGACCTGCGCAGGCGCAGGACCCTGCACATGACCTACTACACCGACGGCGACACCCGCCGCAGGGGGCACGCCCTGGCCGAGATCAAGCGCGTCTACGCCGAGGCCGGGTGGCGGGTGGAGAACCGCGAGCTGCCCGACCACCTGGCGGTGGTCCTGGAGTTCGCGGCCCGGGGCGACGCGCGCGCGGGCGAGGCCCTGCTGCTGCGCTTCCGGCCGGGTCTGGAGCTGATGGCCCGGACCCTGCACGACCACGGCACGCCCTACGCGCGGATCGTGGACGCGGTCCGCATGACCCTGCCCGCCCAGGAGCGCGGGGACCTGGAAGCCGTGCGCAGGCTCGCGGCCCAGGGGCCGCCCGCCGAGGACGTGGGCCTGGAACCGTACGGGGTGCGGGCGCCGCTGCCGCGGACCGAGGCCCCCGGGTACGACCGGGAGGAGCGGTGAACGGGTACGGCGCGCTCGACCTGCTGCTGTGGGGCGTCCTGCCCTACGCGGTCCTCGTCCTGGTGGTGGGCGGCCTCGTCTGGCGGTACCGGTACGACCGGTTCGGCTGGACCACCCGTTCGTCGGAGCTGTACGAGTCCAGGCTGCTGCGGATCGGCAGCCCCCTGTTCCACATCGGCCTGCTCCTGGTGATCGGCGGCCACGCGGTGGGGCTGCTCGTGCCCGAGGGCTGGACCCGGGCGCTCGGGGTGTCCGACACCGTCTACCACGTCACCGCCCTGTCGCTCGGGCTGGTGGCGGGGGTGTGCACGCTCGGCGGGATCGTCCTGCTGATCTGGCGCCGCCGCACGACGGGGCCGGTGTTCAGCGCCACCACGCGCAACGACAAGCTGATGTACCTGGTGCTGGTCCTGGCCATCGTCACCGGGCTGGGCATGACCGCCTACTTCGCCGGGGTGGAGGTGGCGGGCGGGCACACCCAGGACTACCGGCGGACGGTGTCGCCGTGGTTCCGCTCCATCTGGGTGCTCCAGCCCGACGTCGCGGCGATGTCCGCCGCCGAGGCCCCGTACAAGCTGCACGCCCTCGTCGGCCTGGGGCTGTTCGCCCTGCTGCCCTTCACCCGCCTGGTGCACGCGTTCAGCGCGCCGATCGGCTACCTCTTCCGTCCCTACGTCGTCTACCGCACGCGGGACCGGTACCCGACCGCCTCGGGGCAGGCGGAGCGGCCCGCCCGCCGGGGCTGGTGACCCGGCCGCCCGTGCGGCCCGCCAGTGCGGCCCGGTCTCTCGTGCGGTCCGGTCTCCCGTGACGCCGAGGCCGTCCGTGCGGCCCGCCGTGTGACCCGGCCGCCTGTGTGGCTCGGGCCCCGTATGGCCCGGGCCGCCCGTCCGGCCGGGGCGGTCCGGGCGGACCGCGGCCCGTCCCGGTCACGGACGGTCACCGCGTGACCGGGGTGTGCGCGGCGGTTATGTGTGGGAACGTGGTCATTGGCCCGCGCACACCGCGTGCGCGAACACGGGGAGTGGGAGAGAGTGCCATGGACCTGACGGTCGTCGACGTTCCGGAGCGCTCGCGCTACGAGGTGAGCGCGGACGGGGCGGTGGTGGGGTTCTCCGCCTACCACCTGATCGACAAGGGCGTGTACGCCCTGCCGCACGTGGAGGTCGACCCCTCCTTCGAGGGCAAGGGTGTGGCGAGCCGCCTCATGCGCGACTCCCTGGACCACATCCGGTCGCGGGGGCTCAAGATCGTGCCGATCTGCCCCTTCGCGCGGGCCTACCTCAAGAAGAACCCGTCCTACGCCGACCTGGTCCACGAGGGCTGAGCCCGCGGCCGCGCGCGGGGTCCTCCGGGGCGGCTCCGCGGACCGGAGGCGGATAACGGGGACATCACCATCCGGGCACGGCATGTCCCGGATGGTGATTCTGCGTACTTCAGGGGTATGTGGGAGCGGTTGTCCTTTTATGGAGCGAAGGAGCCCCTCCCCGTGTTGCCTGCCGACCAAGCGCCAACCCTGGACGCGCGTCTGACAGACGCCATCGCGACGTTCAACAACGACTTCTTCTGGTCCTGGATCCTGATCCCGCTCCTCGTGGTGGTGAGCCTCTACCTCACCGTCCGGACGGGCGCCGTCCAGATCCGGATGCTCCCGGAGATGTTCCGGGTGCTCAAGAGCAAGCCCGAGACCGCTCCTGACGGGGGCAAGGCGGTCTCCTCCATCCAGGCGTTCATGATCTCGGCCGCGGCCCGCATCGGCACGGGCAACATCGTCGGCGTGGCCGTCGCCATCTCCCTGGGCGGCCCGGGCGCCGTCTTCTGGATGTGGACGATGGCGATCGTGGTCTGCGCGGCCAGCTTCGTCGAGTCCACCCTGGCCCAGCTCTACAAGGTCAGGGACTCCACCGGCTACCGGGGCGGACCGGCCTACTACATGGAGAAGGGCCTGGGCCAGCGCTGGATGGGCGTGCTCTTCGCCATCGTCCTCATCCTGACCTTCCCGATGGTCTTCAACGCCGTGCAGAGCAACACCATCGCCGGGGCCGTCACCAACTCCGCCCAGAACATGAACGTGGACGCGGGCCTGGGGCTGTCGGCCGCGGTCGGGGTCGTGCTCGTGGCGGTCACCGCGATGGTGATCTTCGGCGGCGTGCGCAGGATCGCCAACACCGCGCAGGCGCTGATCCCGGCCTTCGCGCTGATCTACCTGATCATGGGCGTCATCATCGTGGGGATGAACTTCGAGCGCGTCCCCGGGATGTTCGCGCTCATCTTCGAGCACGCCTTCGGCATCCGCGAGTTCGCCGCCGCCGGTCTGGGCACGGTGATCATCCAGGGCGTGCGCCGGGGCATGTTCTCCAACGAGGCGGGCCTGGGATCGGCTCCCAACGCCGCGGCCAGCGCCGCCGTCACCCACCCCGCCAAGCAGGGCCTGGTGCAGACCCTCGGCGTCTACTTCGACACCCTCGTGGTCTGCTCCATCACGGCCTTCATCATCCTCATCGGCTACGAGGGCGGCTCCGAGCGGGAGCTGGAGGGCGACCTCACCCAGATCGCGGTCACCGAGGCCCTGGGCCCCTGGGCGCTGCACCTGATGACGCTGATCATCCTCCTGGTCGCGTTCACGTCGGTGCTGGGCAACTACTACTACGGCGAATCGAACCTGGAGTACCTGACCGCCGACCGGCGCGTCATGCTCGGCTACAAGATCGTCTTCCTCGTGGCCAGCTTCCTCGGCTCGCTGGGCTCGATCGACCTGGTCTGGACGCTGGCGGACACGACCATGGGCATGATGGCGCTGATCAACCTCGTGGCCATCACACCGCTGGCCGCGATCGCGGCACGGGTGCTCAAGGACTACAACGACCAGCGGCGCCAGGGCATCGACCCCGTGTTCACGCGGGACCGGCTGCCCGACCTGCGCGGAGTGGAGTGCTGGGAGCCCAGGGAGAGGGAGGCTGCGGCCGAGACCGACAAGGTCTGAGGGCCGCTGGTCGGGGCCCGCGCCGCACGGGCCCCGAGCCGTCCCGTGCCCCGGACGGGGTTCCGGTCCGTTCGCCGGTGGGGCGGGGGAGAACGCATCCCCCGCCCCACCGGCGTCTTCAACGGGTCATTAGATGACAGAACCCACCAGGTAAGGCTTTTCAGTGCATCTGTGTTCTTTCGGTCACGGCGAATAATCGCTAGTGTGCTGGATCACAGTTGTGGCGGCCCGTGTGTCTCGTCGAGGGAGTCCGATGTCCATCGTCTCAATCGAGCCCGCCACCGCCGAGCGGTGGGAAGACCTGGAGAACCTGTTCGGACCGACCGGAGCCTACGGGCACTGCTGGTGCACCTTCTTCCGGAGGCGGGCCAAGGACCACACGGCGAGCACCTCCTGCGACCGCTCCCAGCGCGGTGTGGACAACAAGGAGGAGCTGCGGCGCCTGACCCTGGACGGGCGGGTGCCCGGCCTGCTCGCCTACGACGAGGACGGCCCCTGCGGGTGGGTGTCCGTGGCACCCCGGGAGGACTTCATCCGGTTGTCGCGGTCGCGGTCCCTGCGCCCGGCCGATCCCCGTGAGCCCGGCGTGTGGTCGCTGGTCTGCTTCTGGCTCCCGCCCCGTCGGCGCAGGCGCGGCCTGGGCAGCCGCCTGCTGGACGGGGCGATCGAGTACGCCCGGGCCAACGGCGCGCGCGTCCTGGAGGCCTATCCGGTGGACACCGCCGGAGGGCGGGCGCCCAGCGCCGAGGTCTACACGGGGACGGTGGAGATGTTCCGCAGGGCGGGGTTCACGCTGAACAACCACCACGTGAGCGAACGCGTGGTCGCCCGCCTGGAACTCAAAACCGAGTAGTCCCCGTCTCCTCTTTCCCCTTTTCCTGATCCGCGTCCCGCCCCCGACCCCCCGTCCCCCTTCCAGCTTCCGGCCGCCCCGCCGCGCGCAGTCCGGTCCACCCGCCGCCCCGCTCTCCGGTCCGAACACGGGCCGCCCCCGGAGAACGGGGGGAGGGTATCCGGACCGCCCGCCGGGGCGCCGAACGCCTCCCCGGTCCCCGTGGCCGCCGCCCGAGGTCCCCGCACGTCGCGTGCGGGGGCCTTCGTCGTTTCCGGGGGCGGCGCGCTCGGCGGACATTTGACAGCACCATACCCCCAAGGGGTATGTTGAGTGCATCGGAGACCGGTCCCAGCAGGACCGGTACAGCACACATGCCCCAGGAGGCGAAATGGCTGCCACCAGCACCGCTGTTTACACCGTTGACGGCATGAGCTGCGGACACTGCGTCAACTCCGTCACCGAGGAGGTCAGCGGGGTCGCGGGGGTCACCGACGTCAAGGTCGACCTCGACAGCAAGAAGGTGACCGTCACCAGCGACGGCCCGGTCGACGACGCGTCGGTCCGCGCCGCCATCGACGAGGCCGGGTACGAGGTGCGCGGCTGACGCGCACACCGGACCCCGCGGTCCGGACGGGAACGGCGCACCGCCGACCCCGGCCCGCGGGGGAGTTCCGGCGCGCGGGCGGGACGTCCGCCCGCACCGGGCTCCGGGGCCGCCCGGCCCCGGAGCGCAGGACCGTCCACGAGAGCACGGGGACGTCACGGAGGACCGAGGAAGGGCTATGAGCAGCAGCGCAGCCGCGGCGGGCCGGGCCGACACCGCACCGGTCGAACTGGACATCGGCGGCATGACCTGTGCCGCCTGCGCCAACCGGGTCGAGAAACGGCTCAACAAGCTCGACGGGGTCACCGCCACCGTCAACTTCGCCACCGAGAGGGCCCGCGTCTCCTTCGACGGCACGCCCACCCCGGTGGAGGACCTCGTCGCCCAGGTCGAGAAGGCGGGCTACACCGCCACCGTCCCCCGGACCGAACCGGAGGCGGCCGAGGACGCCGCGGAACCCGCCGACCCCACCCGCGCGCTGCGCGACCGGGTGATCGTCAGCGCGGTCCTGTCGGTACCGGTCATCGCGATGGCGATGATCCCCGCCCTGCAGTTCACCCACTGGCAGTGGGCCTCGCTGACCCTGGCCGCGCCCGTGGTCGTCTGGGGCGCGCTGCCCTTCCACGTCGCCGCCTGGAAGAACCTCAGGCTGGGCAGCGCCACCATGGACACGCTGGTCTCCCTCGGGGTGTCGGCGGCGTTCCTGTGGTCGCTGTACGCGCTGTTCCTCGGGACCGCGGGCATGCCGGGGATGACCCACCCCTTCGAGTTCACCGTCGCCCGCGGCGACGGGTCGGGCAACATCTACCTGGAGGTGGCCGCCGGGGTCACCACCTTCATCCTCCTCGGCAAGTACTTCGAGGCCCGCTCCAAGAGGCGCGCGGGCGCCGCCCTGCGCGCCCTGCTCGAACTCGGGGTCAGGGAGGCCACCGTCCTGCGCGGCGCGGACTCCCGACAGGAGTCGGTGCCCGTGGACCGGCTCGTCGTCGGCGACCGCTTCCTCGTCCGGCCGGGGGAGAAGGTGGCCACCGACGGCGTGGTGGAGGAGGGCACCTCCGCCGTGGACATGAGCATGCTCACCGGTGAGTCGGTGCCGGTGGAGGTCGCCCCCGGCGACTCCGTGGTCGGCGCGACCGTCAACGCGGGCGGGCGCCTCGTCGTGCGCGCCACCCGGGTCGGCTCGGACACCCAGCTCGCCCAGATGGCGCGCCTGGTGGAGGAGGCCCAGAACGGCAAGGCCGAGGTCCAGCGCCTGGCCGACCGCGTCTCCGGGGTCTTCGTCCCGATCGCCATCCTCGTCGCGCTCGCCACGCTCGTCGTCTGGCTCGTGCTGGGGGCGTCCGCCCCGACCGCCTTCACCGCCGCGGTCGCGGTGCTCATCATCGCCTGCCCGTGCGCCCTGGGCCTGGCCACGCCCATGGCCCTGATGGTGGGCACCGGGCGCGGCGCCCAGCTGGGCATCCTCATCAAGGGCCCCGAGGTGCTGGAGGACACCCGGCGCGTGGACACGGTCGTGCTGGACAAGACCGGCACCGTCACCACCGGCCGGATGACCCTGACCGGCGTGTTCACCGCCGAGGGCGAGGACGAGGACGAGGTCCTGCGCCTGGCCGGGGCGCTGGAGAACGCCTCCGAGCACCCCATCGCGCGGGCGGTCGCCGCCGGGGCCGCCGACCGCGTGGGCGCGCTCCCGTCCCCCGGGGACTTCGCCAACGCCGAGGGCCTGGGAGTCCGGGGGACCGTCGGGGGCCGCGCCGTGGCCGTCGGCCGGGTCGCGCTGCTGGAGGAGGACGGCGCCGTTCTGCCCGAGCGGCTGGCCGCCGCCCTCGCCGACGCCGAGGCGGAGGGCCGCACCGCCGTGGCGGTGGGCTGGGAGGGCCGCGTCCGGGGCGTGCTGGTGGTCGCCGACACGGTCAAGCCCACCAGCGCCGAGGCCGTGCGCAGGTTCCGCGAGCTGGGGCTCACCCCGATCCTGCTCACCGGGGACAACCGTGCGGTGGCCCGTGCGGTGGCTGACCAGGTCGGCATCGACGAGGTGGTCGCCGAGGTCCTGCCCCGCGACAAGGTCGAGGTCGTGCAGCGGTTGCAGGGCGAGGGGCGCACGGTGGCGATGGTCGGCGACGGGGTCAACGACGCCGCCGCCCTGGCCCAGGCGGACCTGGGGCTGGCGATGGGCACGGGGACGGACGTGGCCATCGAGGCCAGCGACCTGACCCTGGTGCGCGGCGACCTGCGCGCCGCCGCCGACGCCATCCGCCTCTCCCGCAGGACCCTCAGCACCATCAAGGGCAACCTGTTCTGGGCCTTCGCCTACAACGCCGCCGCGATCCCGCTGGCGGCGGCGGGGCTGCTCAACCCCATGATCGCCGGAGCCGCCATGGCCTTCTCCAGCGTCTTCGTCGTCAGCAACAGCCAGCGGCTGCGCCGGTTCCGCCCGCTGGCGCGGGACGGGGCCGCCGACTCCTGACCGGCGTACCGGAGGACGGAGGGGGGAGGGGCGCGGGGAGCATCCGCGTCCCTCCCCCCGGTCGTGGGGGCCGTCTCGGTCCCGAGGGGCCCTCCGCCTCTGCGGAGGACGCGGGGGCGGGTCTCGCGCCCGTCCGGGGCGGGCCGCTAGGGTTGCGCGAGGCCGCACGGTCCGGGCGTGCCCGCGCGACGCCGTGCCCGTACGCTCCCGCACGCGCGGTCCCCGCCCCGGCCGCCGAGTCCCCCCGCCCCCGACCTCCCGCGTGGGGGGCGCGGACCAGCCCGTACCCGATCCCCCCAACCGAGGTACCCGTGTCCTCTGGATGTCCCCGAGCCGCGCTGCACCGCAACGAGCCGCACCCCGACCCCTACTCCGTGTACGCCGGGATGCGCGCCGACCACGGGCCCGTGGTCCCGGTCGAGATCGAACCCGGCGTGCACGGATGGCTGGTCACCGACTACGCCACCCTCATCTCCTGGTCCCGGGACACCACCGCGTTCAGCCACGACTCCAGGTTGTGGCGCGACCTCAGCGAGGGGCGGGTCGGCCCGGGCTCCGCGCTGACACCGATGCTGGCCCCCCGCGCCAGCGCCCTGTACGTGGACGGCGCGGAGCACGAGCGCTACCGCGGGGTCCTCACCGACGTCCTCGGCGGCGTCGGCGCCGAACGCCTGCGCCGGACCACCAGCCGCTACGCCGACCGGCTCATCGACCAGTTCCGCGCGCGGGGGCGGGCCGAACTCCTCGGCGAGTACGCGCGCGTGCTGCCGCCGCTGGTCATGAACGACCTCCTCGGCCTCGACGAGGAGCAGGGCACGCGCTTGGCCGCCGCCGTGCGCGACCTGTGGCTCGGCGTGGACGCGCAGAGGTCCGGGGCGGAGGCCGAGCGGGTGCTGTCGGAGGCGGTGGCGGCCAGGCGCCGCGAACCCGCCGACGACCTCACCACGCGGATGATCCGGCACCGCGCCGCCCTCAGCGACGAGGAGGCGGTCATGCAGCTCCTGCTGGTCGCCGCCGCCAACGAGCCGACCGCGCACCTGATCGACGCGGTCCTGCGCGCCTGCCTGACCGGACCCTCCGGGCCCGGCGCGCCCCCGCCCTCCGACGCCTCCCTGGCCGAGACCCTCGACCGCGTGCTGTGGCGGGACCCGCCGATCACCAACTTCCCCGTCCTCTACCCGCGTGTGGACGTGCCCCTGGACGACGGCCGGGTGATCGGGGCCGGGTCCCCCGTGCTGATGGCCTTCGCCGCGGCGAACCACTTCTTCGCCCGGGAGAACGCCGAGCGGATGGAGGAGACCGCCAACCGGGCGCACGTGGCCTGGGGCGCGGGGCCGCACCGGTGCCCCGCCATCGAGGAGGCGACCACCGTCGTCGGCGTCGCGGTGCGCGTCCTGCTCACCCGCCTGCCCGGACTGCGCCTGGCCGTCCCGCCCGACCAGCTGCGCTGGCGGCTGTCGGCCCTGTCCTGGTCCCCCGTCCGGCTCCCCGTGGAGTTCCCCCCGCAGGAGCCCCCGCCCCGCGGGCCCGGGGCGGCGGCGCTCCCGGCCGACGCGCCCGGGCCCGGTCATCGGGCCCCCGGCGGCCGGTCGTCCCTGCCGAACCTCCTGGCGCGGCTGCTGCGCGGGTCCTGAGGCGGCCCCCGCGCGCCCGTGTCGCCCGACGACCCGGGGGCGGCGAGGGCCGACGCCGCCCCCCGCACGCGTCCGTGCGGCGCGGGTCGGACGGACACGCCCGGTGATCCCCGTCCCGCCGCTCCGGCGCGGCGCGGAGCCCCCGGCGGAATCCGCCCATGTCAGGGGCGTGCGCCCGAACGCCCCGCACCCGGGGAAGACACATGACACCGTGGCGGGGAGCGCCAACAGTGGCCGGGGGATCCTAGACTCGCTAACGCCCAGGGGCCCCTCCTCAGCCGCGCCCCGTACTCCCCGCACCGCCCCTCCGCACAGAGGAACAGCGCCTTCATGAACAGTTCCGAAGCCGACCCCCGTCGCCTCCTGGTCAACCGGTACCGTCTGGACGAGGTCATCGGCTCCGGAGGCATGGGGCGGGTCTGGCAGGGCACCGACACCCTCCTGGACCGGCCGGTCGCCGTCAAGGAGCTGACCACACCGCCGAACCTGCCCCCGCACGAGGTCGAGGTGCTGCGCACCCGCATGCTGCGCGAGGCGCGCAGCGCGGCGCAGCTCAGCCACCCCGCCATCATCACGGTGTTCGACGTGGCCGAGGAGGACGGCCGTCCGTGGATCGTCATGGAGCTGGTCCGCGGCCCCTCCCTGGGCGACCTCGTCCGCGACGAGGGCGCGCTGCCGGTCCGGCGGGCCGCCGGGATCGGCGAGCAGATGGCGGCGGGGCTGGCCGAGGCGCACGCCCGCGGCATCGTGCACCGCGACATCAAGCCGGGCAACGTGCTCATCGCGGGCAACGACCGCGCGGTCCTGACCGACTTCGGCATCGCCCACCTGGACGGCGCCACCCACCTGACCAGCACCGGGCTGCTGATCGGCTCGCCGAGCTACCTGGCCCCGGAGGTCGCGCACGGGCACTCGGCCACCCCGGCCTCGGACATGTGGGCCCTGGGCGTCACCCTCTACCAGGCGGTCGAGGGCACCCTGCCCTTCGAACGGCCGACCCCGATGGCGACGCTGACCGCCATCGTCACCCAGGACCTGCCCGAGCCGGTCAACGCCGGTCCGCTGCGCCCGGTCCTGGAGGCCCTGTGCGAGAAGCGCCCGGAGGACCGGCCGTCGGTCGGCGAGGTGCGCGCCCTGCTGCGCGAGATCCGGGACGCGGACGACACCCCCGAGACGGTCGCCCCCACGATGGTCGCCACCGTGCCCGCGCCGGAGCCGGAGGAGGTCGCGGAGGCGGCCGTCCGCGCCGAACCGCTGGCCCCCGGCCCGGCCGCCCCCCGCCGTGAGGGGCGCCCCGGTTCCGTCCGGCGGACGCTGCTGGTCGCCGCCGCCGTGTTCGTGCTCCTCGTCGCGGGCGCCACCACCAGCCTCCTGGTGAGCATGAACCGCTCGGGCGGGGCCGACACCGGGCTGGTCGACGGCTCGGGCCAGGAGGCCGCCGCCGACCCCGGCGCGGAGGCGTCGGAGCCCCCCGCCGAGGAGAGCGCGTCCGCTGCCGAGGAGACGCCGCGGGAGTCCGCGCAGCCCTCGGACGAGGAGTCGGAGGAAGAGCGGGACGAGGGCGGCGTGGAGGAGGTCTGGGGGCCCCTCACCCGCCACGAGGACCCCAGCGGCTTCTCCGTGGACGTCCCCGAGGGCTGGAACGTCGAGCGCGAGGGCCACATGGTCTACTTCCGCAACCCCGACGGCGGCTACCTGCTGGTGGACCAGACCGACGACCCCAACCCCGACGCCGGGGACGACTGGCGCGAGTTCGAGCCCGTCGGCAGCAACAACTTCAGCGGCTACGAGTTGATCGGCATCGAGGACGTGGAGGCCGACTGGGCGGAGGACTACGTCAGCGCCGCCGACTGGGAGTTCACCTTCGGCAACGGCGACATGCACGCCGTCAACCGCGGCTTCCACACCGAGGACATCGGCTACGCCCTGTTCCTGGTCGCCGACAACGACGACCCCGAGCAGAACCGGGCGCTGCTGGACCACATGTCCCGCAGCTTCGAACCGGCCGACCGGGACGACTGAGCGGTCGGAGCGCTCAGAACACGGAGCAGTTGGTGATGTCGGTGAAGGCCTCCAGAGCCAGCGCCGCCGTCACCGAGTTGCCCTTGGCGTCCAGGCCGGGTCCCCACGCCGCCACGGAGCAGCGCCCCGGCACGATCGCGAGGATGCCGCCGCCCACCCCGCTCTTGCAGGGCAGGCCGACACGGTAGGCGAACTCGCCCGCGGCGTCGTAGGTGCCGCAGGTGAGCATCACCGCCATGACGCGGCGCGCGTCGGAGCGGCTGAGCAGCTGGGAGCCGTCCGCCCGCCTGCCGTGGCGCGCCAGCAGCAGCCCCACCCGGGCCAGCTCCTCACAGCTGACGGTGATCGCGCACTGCCGGAAGTAGTGGTCCAGAACCTCCGGCACCGGGTTGCGCATGTTGCCGAAGCTCGACATGAGGTAGGCCAGCGACCGGTTGCGGTCGCCGTGCTCGTCCTCCGAGCGCGCCACCAGGTTGTCCGTGTGCAGGTCGGGGTCGCCCGTCTCCGCGCACAGCAGCTCCCCCAGGGCGCCGACGGCGTCCCCGGTGTCGGACAGCAGCTGGTCGGTGACGATGAGCGCGCCCGGGTTGATCATCGGGTTGCGGGGCACACCGCTCTCGAACTCCAGCTGGTACAGGGAGTTGAAGGAGTTGCCCGAGGGCTCCCGGTGGACCCGCTTCCACACGCTGTCCCCGGACCTGCTCATCACCAGCGCCAGGGTGAACACCTTGGTGATGCTCTGCATGGAGAAGCGCGTGCGGGAGTGGTCGCCGACGCTGTACAGGTCGCCGTCCACCGTGGCCACGGCGAACCCGAACTCGTCCGGGTCCACGTTGGCCAGTTCGGGGATGTAGTCGGCGACCCGGCCCTCGCCGATGTGCGACCGCACCCTCTCCATGACGGCGTCGAGCACCTCTGCGTAGTCGTCGCGGTCACTCACCTCGGCCGCAGCCCCCTTCCGTGTCGGTGTCCCTTCACCCCCCGGCTACCCAGGACGGGCCAGGGCATGGCTCGGGACGGCCGCGGAGGGGCGGGAGGGGGCCGTGAGGCGGCGCTGGACGGCCGCGGAGGCGGCGGAAGGCGGGTCAGCCCCTCCCGTCCAGGAGCTGGGCGTCGTGCACGAGCAGCGCCACCTGGACGCGGTTGTTGAGCCCGAGCTTGGTGAGGATGCTCGACACGTGCGTCTTGACCGTCGGCACGCTCAGGAACAGGGCCGAGGCGATGTCGGCGTTGGACCGGCCCTCGCCGACCGCCACGGCCACCTCCAACTCCCGGCCGTTGAGCGCCGAGAGCCGCTCGCGCGCACGCAGGGCCCGCTCGCCGCGGTCGTTGGCGCCCACCCGTTCGACCAGCCGCCGCGTCACCGCCGGGGAGAGCACCGACATGCCCCGGGACACCTGGCGCACCGACTCCACGATCTCCGCCGGAGGGGTGTCCTTGAGCAGGAACCCGGCCGCGCCCGCCCGCAGCGCGCGCAGCACGTGCTCGTCGGCGTCGAAGGTGGTCAGCACCAGCACCTCCGGCGGGTTCTCCAGGGCCCGCAGCCGCTCGGTGGCGGTCAGCCCGTCCACCGTCGGCATCCGGATGTCCATCAGGACCACGTCGGGGGAGTGGCGCGCCACCAGGTCGACCACCGCGCTCCCGTCCTCGGCCTCGGCCAGCACCCGGATGTCGGGCGCGCCGCCCATCATCATCACCAGGCCGACCCGGACCAGCGCGTCGTCATCGACGAGCACGACCCCGATCTCCCGCTCCGTCTCGCTCATGTCGGCCACGGTAGCCATGCCGCCAGCCGCCAGCCACCCCGACCGTCCGGGCCGTGCTCCAGCCGCCCCGAGGCCAGGGACACCCGCTCGGCGAGCCCGACCAGGCCCTGGCCGTCGCCGTCCCCGCCCGACGCCGCGGGAGGGGCGCCGGGGGAGGGGTCGTTGCCCACCTCCACCAGCAGGCCGTCGCCCGGGGCTCCCCGGACCAGTACGCGCGTGGTGGCGCCCGGGGCGTGCTTGCGCACGTTCGTCAGCCCCTCCTGGACGATCCGGTAGGCGGTGCGCCCGGTGCGCTCGGGGACCGTCCCGGCGCACTCCTGCACGAACTCCACCCGGGTCCCGGCCTCGTCGGCCTCCTCCACCAGCTGCCGCAGGTCGGCCATGGTCGGCTGCGGCAGCTCCCCGACGGGCGCGCGCAGCACGCCGATCACCTCCCGCAGGTCCTGGAGGGCCTGGTGGGCGCTCTCGCGGATCACCTTCGCCGACCGGGCCACCTCCTCGGCGGGGGCGTCGGGCCGGTACTCCAGGGCGCCCGCGTGCACGCTCAGCAGCGACAGCCGGTGCCCGAGCACGTCGTGGATCTCGCGGGCCATGGCCTCGCGGACCTGGTGCTGGGCGTGCTCGGCGCGCAGCTGCGCCTCCGTCTCGGCGTGCAGGGCCCGGTCTCGCAGCGACTCCACCAGCTCGCGCCGGTGCTGGACGGTGAGCCCCCAGCCGGTCACGGCGCCCTGGAGGGCGGCCCCCAGCAGGAGGATCACCAGGAACGGGGCGTGCGGGTCGGGCCACAGCGCGGCGTGCACGAGCGAGGCGCCCACGCTCAGCCCGTACACCGCCAGGCTGGTGCGGGGCGGGCGGCGCACGGCCAGGGAGAACAGGGCGATGAGCATCGCGCCCGAGGCCAGACCGGAGACGGCGGAGTACAGGACGAGCACGACGGCGATCTGGACCGGCCAGCGCCGCCGCCACCACAGCGCCAGGCAGGCCAGCAGGGAGAGGGCCGCGTCGGCGGCCTTGAGCCACACGGGCAGGACCGGTTCCCGGACGGGCAGGTGGGGGAACTCGGCGGCGTTCATCAGTACGGAGAGGAGGGCGATCAGGAAGATGGAGGAGTCCACGATCCAGTCGCGCGCGCCGCACCGCCCGGCCATAGCGTTCATCGCCGTGCAGTCTACGTTCGGGACCGTTCCCGGAGGGCGGGAGCGGGCGGGGCGCGGGACGAGCGCCCTCGGCCGTTCGGCCGACGCGCGCCCGGTCGGGGCTGGACGGTCGGCCGATGCGCCGCGCGCGCCCTGGCTCTAGCGTCGGGGGTATGCGCAAGGTCATCCAGGGCGTCGGCGTCCTGCTCGTCCTCGTCGGTGTCAGCGGCGCCGTCGACCACCTCTGGTACCAGCCGTTCCTGGGTGTGGTCCTCAACTCGTTCAACCGCTTCGTCGTGCCCCGCGTGGCGGCCTTCGAGGGCCACGAGGTGCTCGCCAACCTGGCCGTGGCCGCCGTCGGCGCCGTCCTGGCCCTGGGGATGGAGGCGCGGCGGCCGCGGAGCCGGGCCTGAGGACGGGACCGGTCCGCGCGGGTCCGCGCCGGGCCCGACGCGGCGAGGACGGTTCGCGTCCGGTCCGCGCGTCGGTACCTTGTAGACGATGAGCACTCTGGTCACCGGAGCCACCGGAATGGTGGGCCGCCGCGTCCTCACCCAGCTGAGGAGTCGCGGCCTGCCCGCGACGGGCGCGTCCCGCACCTCGAAGACCCGTCTGGACTGGACCGACACCTCCAACTGGGACGAGATCCTCGACGGCGTCAAGAACGTCCTCGTGGTGACACCGGTCGGGAGCGCGCTGGGCGACCGGGTCGCCGGGTTCCTGGAGAGGGCCGCCGCGGCCGGGGCCGTCAACGCCGTGGTCCTGACCGCCATGGGCAGCGAGTACGCGCCGTCGGACTCCGACCAGCGCGTCGCCGAGCTGCGGGCCAGGGACCTGTTCGGCCGGTGGACCGTGCTGCGGTCCAACTGGCTCTTCCAGGACTTCACCGAGGGGATGTTCGCCGGTCTGGCGCGCTCGCGCAACGGCCGCCTCGAACTGCCGGTCAAGAAGAGGACCGAGGTCAGCTTCGTGGACGCCCGCGACGTGGCCGACGCCGCCGTCGCGGCCCTGCTGGACGACCACAGCGGCAGGGAGTACACGCTCACGGGACCGCAGCCGCTCACCTTCCGCGAGGTGGTCAAGCAGACCCGGGGCACCGAGAGCCCGGTGTGGCGGTTCAAGGCCGTCGACGAGGCGGGCTTCTACTTCCGCGCCGCGGACCGGGGGTGGAACGACCGCTTCATCGACACCCTCAACGAGCGCTTCGCCGCCGCGGTCCGGGGCAGGGCGGCCGAGGTCACCGAGGACGTGCGCGCGGCGCTCGGCCGCGACCCCATCCCGCTGGGCCGCTTCGTCCGCGAGGCCACGCTCTGACCTCCCGCTCCTGAGAGCCGGGCCCCCACGCGGCCCCGGCCGCGCGCCGGGCGACCGGCGCGCGGTGGGACGGGGCCCGCGCGCTCCCGGCGGAGCACGGCCGGAACAGCCCGCTTCCGGCGGGCTCGCGCGAGGGCACGGCGCACCGCACGGAAAGACCCCGCCCCACGGCCCGCGTCTCCGCGGAGACCGGCCGTGAGCAGGGTCTTCCCGTGTTCCCGGGCCTCTACTTGAGCAGCTGGCGGGCCATCACCATGCGCTGGATCTGGTTGGTGCCCTCGTAGATCTGGGTGATCTTGGCGTCGCGCATCATGCGTTCCAGGGGGAAGTCCTTCACGTAGCCCGCGCCGCCCAGGAGCTGCACGGCGTCGGTGGTGATCTCCATGGCGGCGTCGGAGGCGAAGCACTTGGCGGCGGCGCCGTAGAACGGCAGGTCGTCGTCGCCGCGCTCGGACTTGGCGGCGGCCACGTAGACCATCTGCCGCGCGGTCTCCAGCTTCATCGCCATGTCGGCGAGCATGAACTGCACGCCCTGGAAGTCGGCGATGTGCCTGCCGAACTGCTTGCGCTCCTTGACGTAGGCCACCGCCTGGTCCAGCGCGCCCTGCGCGATGCCGACGGCCTGCGCGCCGATGGTGACGCGGGTGTGGTCCAGGGTGCGCAGCGCGATCTTGAGGCCCTCGCCCGGGGCGCCGACGATGCGGTCGCCGGGGACGCGCACGTTGTCGAAGAACAGCTCGCGGGTGGGGGAGCCCTTGATGCCGAGCTTGCGCTCGGGCTCGCCCAGCGTGAAGCCCTCGTCGTCGGCGTGCAGCACGAAGGCGGAGACGTTGCGGCCGCGCGCGCCCTCGGGGTCGGTCACCGCCAGCACCGTGTAGTACTTGCTGACCCCGGCGTTGGTGATCCAGGACTTCTGGCCGTTGAGGATCCAGCCGTCGCCGTCGGCGACGGCCTGGGTGCGCATGCTCGCGGTGTCGGAACCGGCCTCGCGCTCGGACAGGCCGTAGGAGAACATCGCCTCGCCGCTGGCCACCTCGGGCAGGTAGCGCCGCTTGACCTCCTCGGAGGCGCCCAGGATCAGCGGCATGGTGCCGAGCTTGTTGACGGCGGGGATCAGGGAGGAGGAGGCGCACACGCGGGCGACCTCCTCGATGACGATGCAGGTGGCCAGGGCGTCGGCGCCCACACCGTCGTACTCCTCGGCGATGTGCGGGGCGTGGAAGTCCGTGGCCACCAGCGCGTCGAGGGCGTCCTGGGGGAAGGCGCTCCTCTCGTCCACCTCCGCCGCGTGCGGGGCGATCTTGTCCTCGGCGACGGAGCGTACGGCCTCGCGCAGCTCCTCGTGATCCTCGGTGGTCCTGAACAGGTCGAAGTCGCTCATCTGCATTCCTCCCCTGGCGGCGGTCCCGGGAGATGGCACCGCGTGCCATTCGTTGGCATCCAGTGCCAGGATAGGGGGTGGAAGGGATGAAGTACACAGATGGGGGCGCACAGCCCTCCCAGACACCGGACGAAGGGGGTGCGGCCCATGGAGAACTCGGGAGGCCGGGGCGGTCAGGCGCGCGGGGACACCCGCGCTGTGGTGCTGGCCGCGGTGCGGCTGTTCACCGGGGACGGCTTCGAGGCCACGACGATGGACCAGATCGCCGCGGCCACGGGCGTGAGCCGACGCAGCCTGTTCCGCCGCTTCGGCTCGAAGGAGGACATCCTCTTCGCCGAGCACGACGAGTTGTTCGCCACGGTCGAGGGCTTCCTGGAGGCCTCCCCGGACGACCCGCTGACGTCGGTCCTCTCCGCCACCCGGCTGGTGCTCCAGGGGTACCTGGGCGATCCGGAGATCACCGTGCCCCGCTACCGCCTGGTCCGCGCCCACGCCCGCCTGCGCGACCGGGAGGTGGCGATGACCGCCCGCTACCAGGCCGCCTTCAGCCGCTACCTGGCGCGGCGCGGGGGAGGCGCTGACCGCTCGCTGGCCGCCGGGGTGGTGGCGGCGTCGCTCATCGCGGCGCACAACCACGTCCTGCGCGGGTGGCTGCGCGGCCCGGAACAGGACGTCCGAGAGGTGTGGGCGCGCTTCGACGAGGCCATGGAGTTCGTCCGCCGGGCCGCCGAGCCGATGCTGCGCACCGCGCCGGAGCCTCGGCGCGACCGGGTGCTCGTGGCGGTCTACCCCGGTGGCACCGGCCGGGAGGAGCTGCTCCGCCGTGTCGCCGAGGCCGTCCGGGAGTCCGAGGGGCCCGAGGGACCGGAGAGGGTGGAAGGGGCCGAGGGACCCGCGAAGGCGTAGGGAGTCCGAGGGGCCGGGCCCGCGCGGTCGGGGCGGCGCTCCGACGAGCGTAGGCTGGTGGGCCGGGAAACGGGTAGTCACACGAGGCGGATCGGACAGCGGAAATGAGCGTGGACACGGCGGGCGCCACCAAGCAGGAGTCTGAGGTCGTACGCGAGGCCTCCCGGCGGCGGACGTTCGCGGTGATCTCCCACCCCGACGCCGGAAAGTCCACCCTGACCGAGGCCCTGGCGCTGCACGCCGCCGCGATCTCCTCGGCGGGCGCCGTGCACGGCAAGGGCGACCGCAAGGGCGTGACCTCGGACTGGATGGAGATGGAGCAGGACCGCGGCATCTCCATCACCTCCGCCGCGCTGCGCATCGACTACGACGACCGGGTACTCAACCTGGTGGACACCCCCGGCCACGCCGACTTCTCCGAGGACACCTACCGGGTGCTGTCCGCGGTGGACTGCGCGATCATGCTGCTGGACTCGGCCAAGGGCCTGGAGCCGCAGACGCTCAAGCTCTTCGACGTGTGCCGGGCCCGGAAGATGCCGGTCATCACCTTCGTCAACAAGTGGGACCGCCCCGGCCGCGAGCCCCTGGAGCTGCTGGACGAGATCGAGCAGCGCATCGGGCTGCGCCCCACCCCGATGAACTGGCCGGTGGGCATCGCCGGGGACTTCCGCGGCCTCATCGACCGCCGCGAGGGCGTCTACACCAAGATGTCGCGCACCCCGGGAGGGGCCCACAAGGCCATCGAGGAGGTGCTGGAGCCCGAGCGCGCCGCCGAGGTGGAGGCCGACGCCTGGGTCCAGGCCCAGGAGGAGATCGAGCTGCTGGAGGCGCTGGGCGCCGACTTCGACGCCGAGTCCTTCCTGGCGGGGGAGTCCTCCCCGGTGCTCTTCGGCGCCGCGCTGCCCAACTTCGGGGTCGGTCAGCTGCTGGAGGCCGTGGTGGGCCTGGCCCCGGCCCCCGGGCCCAAGGAGGACGACCGCGAGCGCCCGCGCGCCGTGGCCGACCCGTTCTCGGGCCAGGTGTTCAAGATGCAGGCCAACATGGACAAGAACCACCGGGACCGGATGGCCTTCGTGCGC
This sequence comes from Nocardiopsis sp. LDBS0036, assembly GCF_041228755.1. NCBI lineage: Bacteria > Bacillati > Actinomycetota > Actinomycetes > Streptosporangiales > Nocardiopsidaceae > Nocardiopsis > Nocardiopsis sp. LDBS0036. The sequence goes on along the minus strand of NZ_CP141103.1, from coordinate 3,728,860 downwards.
ATCAGCTCGGGCCGCTTCGACCGCGGCATGGTGCTCACCCACGCGCCCACGGGGCGTCCGTTCGCCACCAAGTACACCCAGGCGGTGTTCGGATCCGACCGCACCACCATCGAGACGGCCTACCCCGGAGACGTGATCGCGCTGGTCAACGCCCAGGCGCTGGCCGTGGGCGACACCCTCTACGACGGCCCCAAGGTGTCCTACCCGCCGATCCCGAGCTTCGCCCCCGAGCACTTCGTGGTGGCGCGGGCCAAGGACGCGAGCAAGTACAAGCAGTTCCAGCGCGGCATCGCCCAGATGGACGCCGAGGGCGTGGTGCAGGTGCTGTCCTCGGACGTGCGCGGTGAGCAGGCGCCGGTGCTCGCGGCGGTGGGCCCCCTCCAGTTCGACGTGGTCAAGCACCGCATGGAGCACGAGTTCCGGGCCCCGATCGAGGCCTCGCCGCTGGACTACTCCGTGGCGCGGCGCACCGACGCCGAGTCGGCTCCCGCCCTGCACGCCCTGTCGGGCGCGGAGGTGCTGCGGCGACGGGGCGACGGCGAGCTTCTGGTGCTGGTGCACAACAAGTGGCGTCTGAGGGTGATCGAGCGCGACCACCCGACGCTGTTCATGGAGCCGTTGCTGGCCGGAGGCGTCGACGAGGCCGAGTGAGGCCCCGGGCGGCGAGGCCCCCCGGCCGCGCCGCGGCCCGGACCGGTTCCTTCGGTCCGGGCCGCCGCCCTTTACGGCAAAGCACGCCCGGGCCGTTTACCCCGGGTGAATATCGGTTACCCGCTGTCGTTACCGGGGTCCGGATCCCGGGGAAATTGGGCGCTTCGCGGAACGCCTCCCGGAGGGCGTCCCGGCGGTGCGGAGGAGCTGTGCGCCCGCCGGGTGTGAACTCCCGTGGCGCACGCACAGTCCGTTGCCACGACGGGCCCGCTTCGCCGCGGTCGCCGGGGTCGCCGTGATCCCCGGGGCCCAGGCAGAGGCCAAGATCACCAGCGCGCGGGCACCCCGCCTCAGGCCCCGTGAACAGCGCGAAGGTACCCTGAGGGAAGGCCACTAGGGCGTGTTCGGACACCCGGCCGCACCGAGCTTCGTCCAGCTCTGTCCACTTCTGTGAAGGACAGGCCGAAGGGGGAGGGTTCGGGCGGATGTCGGACCGCCCAGGGGACCGGTACAAGGAGGCAGCGGGGCGCCGGGAGGACCTCCCGGTTCCGTCTGCGACGTCTCAGGGCGATCACGAAGTAATCGACGGCTGGCAAAGTTTGTAAATCTTCACCTGGCGGTAATTCAGTGCACGTGTGGGTATGTGTTGCATGTCACCTGTTCGTGAATCGGTGAAACTTATATGCTTTTGCTTAACTGTCGTTTAACAAAACAGAACAATAACGAGTGAAGCAGGAACGTGGCGGCGGACCGCCCCGCGTATGACGCACCTCACGTATCCCCCGCCTGGAAAGGTTGACCTCGGGCATGAGCGAAGACGACAAAGAGCGCACGGTGGAGCTCCACTACGAGGGCGGCGTGCTGAAGCTGCCGGTGTTCACCGGTACCGAGGGTGAGCGCACCATCGAGCTGAAGACCCTGCTGGGGTCGACGGGGATGACGACCCTGGACCCGGGGTTCGGCAACACCGCTTCGTGTAGCTCGGAGATCACCTACATCGACGGGGCCGCCGGGATCCTGCGCTATCGCGGGTACCCGATCGAGGACCTCGCCGTGGGCGCGACCTTCATCGAGGTCGCCTACCTGGTGATCTACGGCGAGCTGCCCGACGCGGACCAGCTCAAGGAGTTCGCCGACAAGCTGCGCGACAACGCCGACATCCCGGCCGACATGGGCGCGCTCATCGACGCGATGCCCCGCAACGGCCACCCCATGTCCCTCATGGCCAGCGCCGTGAACACCCTCGCCGCCTACTACGACGACAGCGTCGACCCCGGCGACGAGGACCAGGTGGAGCTCGCCACGATCCGGCTGTTGGCCAAGCTGCCGACGATCGCGGCCCGCATCTACCGCAACTCGATCGGCGAGAAGCCGATCGGCCCGGACAGCTCGCTCGACTACGTCGACAACTTCATCCGGATGACCTTCGGCGACGTCCACGCCGACAGCGAGCTGGGCGACCTGTTCAACCAGGCCGTCGGCATGCTGCTGGTGCTGCACGCCGACCACGAGCTCAACTGCTCCACCGCCACCGTACGCGTCGTCGGCTCCTCGAAGGCCGACATCTACGCCAGCGTGGCCTCGGGCATCAACGCCCTCTCCGGCCCGTCCCACGGCGGCGCCAACCAGGCCGTCCTGGAGATGCTGGAGGAGATCCGCGACTCGGGCATCTCCATCGAGGACTTCCTGGAGAAGGTCAAGGCCCGCGAGATGCGCCTCATGGGCTTCGGGCACCGGGTCTACAAGAACTTCGACCCGCGCAGCAAGGAGATCAAGGTTCTGGCCAGCCAGATCCTCGACCGCGACGAGAACCCGGACGAGCTGTTCGCGCTCGCCCTCAAGCTCGAGGCCGCCGCGCTCGCCGACTCCTACTTCACCGAGCGCAAGCTCTACCCGAACGTCGACTTCTACACCGGCGTCATCTACCGCACCATGGGCTTCCCGACCAACATGTTCACCGTGTTGTTCGCCATCGGCCGCCTGCCCGGCTGGATCGCCCACTACCGCGAGCAGCTGCGCGACCCGGCCTTCCGGATCGCGCGCCCGCGCCAGCACTACGTCGGCTCCGCCGAGCGCCGGCTCCCCGGCCAGGGGTAAGCAGGCACACCCCCGGAGCACACAGGAGCGCCCGCCCGCGTCAGACGGGGCGGGCGCTCCCGTGCGTTCTCCACAGCCGTGTCCGCGCTGTTCGGCCCTCCGCACGCCCGGGTATGACCGCTACGGGCTGCCTTTTCCCGCATTTTGCGGATCGCTGTCGTCCGTGTGCGACATCGGGGGAAGGGGCAGGGTGCGGTTACCGGACGGGGCCGTGTGCGGGAGGGGGCGACGATGGTCAGGTACGCGTGGGCCGGTGACCTGCTCGGTGAGCTGAGCCGGAACTGGTGGCTGGTGGTCCTACGGGGGGTCGCCGCGGTCCTCTTCGGTCTGGTCGCGCTGGTCTGGCCGGGCAAGACGCTGGTGGTCCTGGCGATCGTCTTCGGCGTCTACGCGCTGGTCGACGCCGCGGCCCTCGGGTACGCGGCCTACCGCTCGTCGGTCGGCGCCCGGCTGCCGCTGGTCGTCCAGGCGGTCCTCAGCGCCGTCCTGGGGGTGATCGCCCTCTTCTGGCCGGTCGCGGCGATCGTCGCGCTCGTGTTCGTCGTCGGCGTCTGGGCCGTGGTCACGGGTGTGGCCGAGATCGTCACCGCCATCCGCCTGCGGGCGCACATCAGCTCCGAGTGGCTGTTGGTCTTCGTCGGGGCGCTCTCGGTCGTCTTCGGGCTCCTGCTGTGGTTCTGGCCGCTGGAGGGCGCGCAGGCCATCATGTTCGTGATCGCGATGTACGCGGTCATCTTCGGCGCGGTCATGGCCGTGGCCGGGTTCCGTCTCCGGGGCGCGGCCGAGGCCTTCCTGCCCCCGGAGGACTCGCCCGCCTTCGCCGGTCTCGGCGAGCCCGAGGAACCCGAGGAGCCGTACGACCGCGGAACCCGCCCCGGCGACCTCCTGGAGGACCGCGCCGACCGGGCCGACCGCGCCTCCCACGACGACGACCTGGACCGCTGGGGTGAGCGCGACTCCGCGGACCGGGGGGACGATCAGGGCCGGTGGGACGACAGGGACGACCGCGGCGGCTGGGACGACCGGCCGGGCGGCAGACACCGGGCCCCGGGTGACGAGGGCGGCCCCGACGAGCTCCGCTGAGGCCCCTCGGCCCACCGGACGGACGCCGGGTCCCGCGCGGGTACCGGGCGCCGCAGGCGGAACCGCGTCCACGGGGTGGTCGGGCCGGACCCGGTGCGGGCGCGGGCGGGCCGCGCGGCTTCCCGGCGGCCGGGGCGGTTCGGCGCCGGGCCTGTGAGGCGGACGGCGCTGACGGAGACGGCCACGCTAGCCGCCCCAAGGCCACGGGGCGCTTCTCCGGATCCACGGGACCGCGTGGAAAGGAGTGCTTCGCCGGGGCCACGGGACCGCGCCGAAAAGCAGGTGCGCGATCCCTCGACGCCTGGCTACCATGGCGCGCATGCACCTCCAGATCTACGGCTAGCGACAGGCGTCACCGCCGCCGCGGCGCACCCGCCCCGCCACGGGGCCCGGTGCCCTCCGCCCTACCCGTGAACACCCCCGTCTGGAGAAACACCTTGAACCGCCGCGCCCACATCGCCATGGTCGGCACCCCCACCGTGAGCCACGTCCTGCCCAGCCTGGAGGTCATCCGCGAGCTGGTGGACCGGGGCCACCGGGTCACCTACGCCAACGACCCCCTGCTGGCCGACACCATCACCGGCGTCGGGGCCGAACTCGTCCCCTACTCCACCATCCTGCCCACCGGCGACGGCACCTGGCCGGACGACCCGGTCAAGGGCATGGACATCTTCCTGGACGAGGCGATCAACCAGCTGCCCGCCCTGCGCGCCGCCTACGACGGAGACCGTCCCGACCTGTTCCTGTACGACATCTCGGGGTTCGCCGCCCGGGTCCTCTCCGTCAACTGGGACATCCCCTCCGTGCAGCTCTCGCCCACCTACGTGGCCTGGGCCGACTACGAGGACACCGTCCTGAAGTGGCTGCGCGCCCAGCCCGGGGCCGAGGAGCACTACGCCAAGCTCGACGCCTGGCTCGCCGACAACGGCGTCACCGGTCTCGACCACTCCTCCTTCGCCGGGGTGCCGGAGCGGGCGCTGGCGCTGATCCCACGCGAGATGCAGCCCTTCGCCGACACCGTGGCCGAGACGGTGACCTTCGTGGGGCCGTGCCTGGGTGACCGGGCCGACCAGGGCGAATGGACCCGTCCGGCGGACGCCGACAACGTCCTGCTGGTCTCCCTGGGGTCGGCGTTCACCAACCAGCCGGGGTTCTACCGCGCCTGCCTGGAGGCCTTCGGGGACCTGCCCGGCTGGCACGTGGTGCTCCAGATCGGCAAGTACGTGGACCCCGCCGAGCTGGGGGAGGTGCCGGGCAACGTCGAGGTGCACACGTGGGTGCCGCAGCTGGCCGTCCTGCGCCAGGCCGACGCCTTCGTCACCCACGCCGGTATGGGCGGCTCCAGCGAGGGCCTCTACACGGGGGTGCCGATGATCGCCGTCCCGCAGGCCGTCGACCAGTTCGACAACGCCGACCGACTGGTGGAACTCGGCGTCGCCCGGAGGATCGACACCGGGGAGGCCAGCGCGGAGCGGCTGCGCTCGGCCCTGCTGGAGCTGACCGCCGACCCCGGGGTCGCCCGCCGCCTCGCCGAGGTCAGCGCCCGGCTCCAGGCCAGCGGTACCTCCTACGCGGCCGACCTGGTCGAGGCGGAACTGCCCGCCTGAGCCGGGTCCGGCCGACGCCCAGCCCCGGAGGGCGCCCGGCCGGGACACCCCGGCCGGGACACCCCGGCCGGGCGCCCCGCCGATCCGCCGGAAGCGGATCGGCGTACCCGGGCCGCGCCGGCGCGGACGCCGAGGCCGTGGCCGGTCCCCTCGCCGGGGACCGGCACCCCCGTACCGCGGCGACGCGTCGCGACCACCGGGCCGGGCGGGGCCGACACGGCGGGCCCCGCCCGGCCCCGTCCCCGAACGGAGCACCATGGACCACCTCGTCGTCGTCACCGGAGGCCCGGGATCGGGCAAGACCACCCTGATCGACCACCTGGCCTCGCTCGGTTACGCGCGCACCCCGGAGGCGGGGCGCGCCGTCATCCGCGACCAGCGCGAGATCGGCGGCCGGGGCCTGGCCTGGCGCGACGACGCCCTGTTCGCCGAACTCATGCTCTCGTGGGAGATGCGCTCGCACCGCGAGGCCTCGTCCCTGCCCGGCCCCGTCTTCTGCGACCGCGGCGTCCCCGACCTGGTGGGCTACCTCCGCCTGCGCGGCCTTCCGGTCCCCGGACACGTCACCGAGGCGGCCCGCCGGTTCCGCTACCACCGCCGGGTCTTCGTGGCCCCGCCCTGGCCGGAGATCTTCACCGGAGACGCCGAGCGCCACCAGTCCCCGGAGGAGGCCGAGCGCACCCACCGGGCGATGACCGAGGCCTACCCGGCGTGCGGCTACGAATTGGTGGAGCTGCCGCGCGTGCCGGTCGCCGAACGGGCCCGCTTCGTCCTGGAGGCCCTGGGCGGGACCTGACCGCCGAAACCGCGACGGGAGAGCCCGAAGCGACGGGAGTGACGGGAGTGATAAAACGAAGCCTCTGTCATACGATGCGCCTTCTGGACCGTGAACGGGGCACCAGTGGCCGTTCATGGCCGTAAACCGGGCTTTCTCTTGTAGTTCGCGAAAGCGGGGGCCAGACTCTTGTCTAGGTAAAGGACCATTGACCGTCCACGCCCCAGACGGCTGCGGGGAGCGTGCGTGGACGCCGGGGAGGAAGGCGGCAGGTGGCCAGGGCGTCCGGGGCGAGCATGCCGCCCATGAGCTGGGAGGGCATCGACCACGCGCTCAACCGTGTGCGCGGTGAGGCCGACAGGATCTCCCTCAACCTCGCTGACCTGGACGGCCACGTCAGCCACCGCATGCTCCAGGGGGCCGACCTCGTCGGGCGCACCCGGCGGCGCTGGGAGCACGCCAGCGGGCGCATCCGCAGCCTGTGGACGGTCTACGATGCCTTCCGCCGCGTCGTCGACAGGGCGGGTCGGATCCGGGACCGCGCGGAGGGCCCCGAGGACCAGGCCGCCCTGACCTCCCTGCTCAACGGCGGCTCCGTACCCCTGCCCGCCGGCGAGGTCCCGCTGCACGAGCGCGGGCTGCTCCACACCGGACGGGAGTCGGTCACCCTCGCCGCCGCCGTCGCCCGCATGTCCGCCGACTACGAGGAGGCCACCGAGGTCATCTCGGCCGCCGAGACGGCCTGGGACGCCCTCCACCCGCGCCTGGGCGAACTCGACGCCATGTGGCACGAGATCGGCACCCTCTCCGACATGGTGGAGCTCGCCGAGGACGAGTACGAGTCACTGCGCGTGGACCTGGCCGCGGTCGGCGCCACCGTCCGCCGCGACCCCCTCGCGCTCGTCGAGGACGGCCGTGTGGACACGTCCTCCCTCGAACGGCTGCGCCTGCGGCTGGAACGCGTGCGCGGCGAGCTCCGCGACGCCCTGCGCATGCGCGACTCCTACGGCGAGAGCGTCGAGCGGCTCGGCTTCGCCATCGACGACGTCGGCAAGGCCGTGGAGCGCGCCCGCGCGCTGCGCGAACAGGTGGTCGCCAAGGTCTCCTCGCCCGCCGCGGTCGACGTGCCCGACCCCGTCCCCGCGCTGCGGGCGCACATCGACGCCATGGACGACCTGCGCGGCCGGGGCCGGTGGCGCGAACTCGGCGCCCGCCTGGGCGAGGTCCAGCGCGCCGTCCGCGAGGCGGCCGACGACGCCCGGGAACGCGAGGCCAACCTCACCGGCCTCCTGGAGCGCCGAGCCGAACTGCGCGGACGCCTGGACGCCTACCGCTCCCGCTCGGTCCGGATCGGCGTCGCCGAGGACCCGCGGCTGACCCGTCTCCACAGCACGGCGCACTGGGAGCTGTGGACCGCGCCCTGCGACCTGCGCGCGGCCACGGTCGCCCTCTCCGCGTACCAGCGCGCGCTCCAGGAACTCGGCGGAACCGATTCCGCTGTGAACAGAACCACACCGGGCCCGGACGCGTCAGAGGGCGAGAGCGATGGTGGTGTGAACAGATGACGAAGTGCACGGTCCCCGGCTGCCCCGGCCGGGTCGAGGACGGTTTCTGCGGCGTGTGCGGCATGGCCCCCGCGGACGTACGGCCTCCGGACGGCCCCGCTCCCCGGCAGCGGCCCGCGCCGCCGACCTCCGGCCCGCAGCCCTCCCTCGGCGCGAACTCCTCCGCCAACCCCCTCAGCGGCGACCCCGTCCACTCCCACCCCCTCTCCGGCAACGTCAGGCTCTCGGGGCGCTCCGGTCCCGGCAGTGTCTCCGCGACCTCGGGCGCCAGCGTCAGCGGCGCCGGACGCGGCAGCCGCCGCTCCTCCCGCGGCATGCTCGGCATGGGCATGGTCCAGGTGCCCCTCGTCCCCTACCGGGACCCCTCCGAAGCCGTCATGGACAACCCCGTCGTCGCGGAGAAGAACCGCTTCTGCGGCAACTGCGGGGAGCGGGTCGGCCGCACCCAGGGCGACCAGCCCGGGCGCACCGAGGGCTTCTGCCGCAAGTGCGGGACCCAGTTCTCCTTCACGCCCAAGCTCTCCCCCGGGGACCTGGTCGGCGGCCAGTACGAGGTGCTCGGCTGTCTGGCCCACGGCGGCCTCGGCTGGATCTACCTGGCCCGGGACCGCAACGTCAACGACCGCTGGGTGGTCCTCAAGGGCCTGCTCAACGCCGGTGACGCCGAGGCGCACAAGGCGGCCGCCGCCGAGCGCGCGTTCCTCTCCGAGGTCGAGCACCCCAACATCGTCAAGATCATCAACTTCTCCCAGCACCCCGACCCGCGCACCGGCATCCCCGGCGGCCACATCGTCATGGAGTACGTGGGCGGCAAGTCCCTGCGCGAGCTGCTCATCGAGCGCCGGGAGGACGACCCCGACGCCGTCCTGCCCCCGGACCAGGTCATCGCCTACGGCCTGGAGGTCCTGCGGGCGCTGGGCTACCTGCACTCCAGGGGCCTGCTCTACTGCGACTTCAAACCCGACAACGTCATCCAGAGCGAGGAGCAGATCAAGCTGATCGACCTGGGCGGCGTGCGGCGCATGGACGACACCGTCAGCCCCGTCTACACCACGCCCGGGTACCGGGTGCCCGAGGAGGAGCTGCGCGGCCCCGGCCCCACGGTCAGCGCCGACCTGTACTCGGTCGGCCGCGCCCTGGCCGTGCTCAGCTTCCGCTTCAGCTTCATGCGCGACCACCCGCACAGCATCCCGCCGAGGGAGACCGTGCCGCTGCTCCAGCGCCACCCGTCCTTCGACCGGCTGCTGCGCCGCGCCACGCACAGCGAACCCGAACTGCGCTTCCACGACGCCGAGGACATGGCCGACCAGCTCACCGGCGTCCTGCGCGAGGTGCTCTCCGACCTGGAGGGAACGCCGCACCCCGCCCCCTCGACCCTGTTCGGCGCGGAGAACCCCGCCGCCCGACCCGACCCCGGCGCCCACAACGCCGACCGCATGCTCCTCGCGCCCCCGCCCACCGACGCGGCGGCGCTGCTGCCCGCGCCCCTCATCGACCAGTCCGACCCGGCCGCCCAGCACCTGCGCGGTTTCCAGACCCTGCCGCCCGAGGAACTCGTCCCCGCGCTGCGCGCCATGCCCTCGCCCACCCCCGAGACCCTGCTGATGCTGGTCCGCGCGCTCGTCACCGTCGGACGCCAGGGCGAGGCCATGGACGTCCTCCAGCGGTTCAGCGAAGTGGTCCCGGGCGACTGGCGCACCATGTGGTACCTGGCCGTCGCCGAGCTGAGCACCGGCCGGTTCCGCGACGCCCGCGACCACTTCGACGAGCTGTACGACCACCTGCCCGGGGAACTCGCGCCCAAGCTCGCACTGGCCCTGGCCTGCGAACGGACCGGCGAGCACGAGACCGCCGCCCGCCTGTTCCGGGCGGTCTGGAACACCGACCGCTCCTTCGTCAGCGCCGCGTTCGGCCTGGCCCGCATCCGCCTGGTCCAGGGGGACCGTGCCGCTGCCACCGCCGTCCTGGACACGGTCCCGGAGCTGTCGCGGCTGCACGTCCACGCCCAGACCGCGCTGATCGCCGTGCTCGCGGCGCACCACCAGGGCACCGGGGCCGCCGACTTCGTGCAGGCCGGACGGCGCCTGGAGCGGATCGGCCTGGACGGCGAGTCCGCCGACCGCCTGGCGGTACGGGTCCTGGAGTCGGCCCTGGGCTGGCTCGGCGCGGGTGCGGGGGCGCCGGCGGGGGAGGAGCTCCTCGGCGCCCCGTTCACCGAGAACGGTGTGCGGGCCAACCTGGAGCGCCGCTACCGCGCGCTTGCCCAGCGCGCCGTCGCGCCGTCGGAACGCTATGAGCTCGTCGACAGGGCCAACTCCCTACGCCCCGTGACGCTGCTGTGAGGAACGAGGGAACGGCGATGACCAAGGTGCGGACCTGCCCCGCCTGCTCGGACAGGGTGTCCACGGAGGACGCCTTCTGCGAGGGGTGCGGACGCCCCCTCCCCGAGGGCGCGGAGAACGCGGGGCACCCCGACAGCATGCCCACCGCCCCGCAGGCGAGCCTGGCCGGTGCGGTACCGCCCGGCGGGTGGTCCCGGGACGGGGCCGACGGCGGCGCGCGGAACGGGGGAGCCCCGGGTCCGTCCGGTGCCGTGTCGCCCGGCGCCGACGCGCGTCCCGGCCTGGTGCCCGACGACGGCGCACCCACGGCTCCGCAGGTGAGCCTGCGGTCCCTCGACACGGGCGGGCGGGACGCGCCCGCGCCGCAGGCGCTGCCCGACTCCGCCCCGCACGCGGCCGACTCCATGGTCACCCAGCCGATACGCCGGGACAGCCTGCCCTCGTTCGCGTCCTCCGCGCCCCCGGCCGCCCAGCCGGAGGCCGTCCCCGACTGGCCGCCGCCCGCCACCGGGAGCAACCCGGTGCGGCCCGCCAACCCCGGCCTGTGCGCGTGGTGCCCCGGAGCGGTCAGCGACGGCTACTGCGAGCGGTGCGGCCTCCTCCAGCCCACCGGGCGCGACCACGTCGAGGTGCGCACGCGCGCCGCCGTCGGCGTCAGCGACCGCGGGCTGCGGCACAGGCGCAACGAGGACGCCATGGCGATCCGTGTGATCGACGCCGACCACCCCCGCGCACCCGGCGTGGTCTGCGCCGTGGTCTGCGACGGGGTGTCCAGCTCGCCGCGCTCGGACGAGGCCTCCCGCGTCACCGCCGAGACCGGAGTGGCCGTCCTCGCCGAGCGCGTCAGCCAGGGCGCCGACCCCCGCGAGGCCACCGGCGCGGCGATGATCCGGGCCGCCGAGGCGGTCGCCGGGATCGCCGACTCGCCCCGCTCCGCGCCCGCGTGCACCTTCGTGTCGGCGGTCTACGACCCCGCCGCGGGCACCGTCACCGTCGGCTGGGTCGGCGACAGCCGCGCCTACTGGCTCTCCGGAGGCCCCACTTCCAGCGCTTCGGCCCTGCTGACCAGGGACGACTCCTGGAGCGAGGCGATGGTGCAGATGGGGGCGCTCTCCCGCGAGGAGGCGATGCGCTCCTCCAACGCCCACGCCCTCGTCGCGTGGATGGGCGCCGACTCCGGCGAGATCGACGCCCACATCTCCACCGTGACCCCGACCGGCCCCGGCGCGGTCGTGCTGTGCAGCGACGGCCTGTGGAACTACTTCCCCGAGGCGCAGGCGCTCACCGACGCCGTCCCGGGGGCGGGGGCCAGACCCCACGAGGCCGCGCGCGCCTACGTCGACCTCGCCCTGGAGGCGGGCGGCAAGGACAACATCACCGTCGTGATCGTTCCCGTGCCCGCTGGGGGTCCCCGTGCCCGACACGACTGAGCGCGCGGCCGAACCGGGCTTCCGGATCGAGGTCGACCAGAACGTCCTCCTGCCGGTGGGCGGACGCGAGGTGCACGCGATCGTCAGCGTCACCTCCACCGGCTCCGTGGTGGTGGGGGACTCGGTGCGCGCCGCCGAGGTGATCATCGTGGACACCTCCGGCTCGATGTACGGCGCCAAGATCGACGCGGCCAAGCAGGCCGCCCGCGCCGCCGTGGGCGTCCTGCGCGAGGGCGTCCACTTCGCGGTGGTCGCCGGGCACAGCGACGCCTCCGTGCTCTTCCCCGAGGGAGGCGGGCGGATGGTGCGGGCCGACGCCGTCACCCGCGCCGAGGCCGCGGAGGCGATCGGCGGACTGCGCGCCGACGGCGGCACCCGCATGGGTTCCTGGCTCGTCCGGGCCGCCGAGCTGTTCGCGACCGTGGAGGGCGGCATCAAGCACGCCACCCTGCTCACCGACGGCCAGAACAACGAGCCCGCCGCGGTCTTCGGGCAGGCGCTCGACCGCGTCGCGGGCTCCTTCGTCTGCGACTGCCGGGGCGTGGGCACCGGCTGGAGGGTCGAGGAGCTGCGCCGGATCGACTCCGCCCTGCTCGGCGGAGGCCCCGGCATCATCGCCGACCCCGCCGACATGGTGGCCGACTTCCGGGCGATGGCGCAGGCCTCCATGGGCAAGACCGTCGCCGACGTGGTGCTGCGGCTGTGGACGCCCCAGAACGCCGTCGTCCGCCACGTCAAGCAGGTCGCCCCCACCGTCAGCGACCTCACCGGCCGCGGCGTGGAGCGCGTGCCCCAGTCGGGCGACTACCCCACGGGGTCCTGGGGCACCGAGAGCCGCGACTACCACGTGTGCGTCCAGGTGCCGCCCGGCGTCCCCGGCCGCCAGCTGCGCGCCGGATGGGTGCGCGTGGTGCTCCCCGGGACCGCCGGAGCCGAGGACCAGGTCCTGGCCTCGGGCAACATCCTCGCGGAGTGGACCGCCGACGAGGCCCGCGCCACCGAGATCAACCCCCGCGTGGCCCACTACACCGGCCAGGTCGAACTGGCCCGGGCCATCCAGGACGGGCTCGCGGCCCGTCGCGACGGCGACGACGACACCGCCACCACGCGGCTCGGCCGCGCCGTCGCACTCGCCCACGAGTCGGGCAACGAGGAGACCGCGAGGCTCCTCGGCAGGGTCGTCGACGTGGCCGACCCCGTCACCGGAACCGTCCGGCTCAAGCCCGGTGTCAGCAAGGTCGACGAGATGACCCTGGACACCAACTCGACCCGGACCGTACGGACCCGGCCGCGGCAGAGCGGGCCGGACGCCGGCGGTGCCCCCACACCCGGGTAGGAGGGACCCATGCCGAGTTGCCCTTCCGGGCACCGCTCCACGGCGACCGACTTCTGCGACGTCTGCGGGCTGCGCCTCCAGGCCTACTCCCCCGCGTCGCGGCCCCCGTCGCAGCGCCATCCGACACCGCCCACACCCCCCGTGGCCCCGTCGCGGCCCCCCGCGCCGCCGCGCCCGGTGACCCCTCCCAGGGGAGGCCCCTGCCCCGAGTGCGGCACCTACCGCGCGGGCCGGTTCTGCGAGGAGTGCGGATACGACTTCGCCTCGCGCTCCGAGGACCACCGGCGCGCCCGCGCCGACGAAGGGCGGGCGGGAGCGCGCTGGCGCGCGGTCGTCGTCGCCGACCCCGCCTACTACCAGTACATGGTCCACCAGGGCATGCTCGACCCCGACCAGATCTCCTTCCCCAAGGGCAGCGCGCAGCGCCGGGTGCCGCTCACCGGGGACAGGGTGCACATCGGACGGCGCAGCGCCACGCGCGGCTTCACACCCGAGATCGACCTGGGCGGTCCCGGCGGCGACCCGGCCATCTCCCACGTCCACGCGATCCTCGTCGCCAAACCCGGCGGCACCTGGGCCATCCTCGACCCGGGCTCGACCAACGGCACCACGGTCAACGGGACCGCCAACCCCATCGCCCCCAACGTGGAGGTTCCCCTGAATGACAGCGACCGGATCTACGTCGGCGCATGGACCGTCATCATCCTCCAGAAGGGGTGAACCCCGTTGACGCCCCCCACCCCCGACCGGGCCCCGCACGGGACCGGGACCAGGCCGCCGGAGGCCCCGCACGGCGCGCTCCCGGCGGTGCCGGGCGGCCAGCCCCCGCGGGCCCCGGCGCCCGACCGCGAGGGCGCCCGCCCGCCCCGACGCGGGCGGAGCGGGCACGGCGCCCGTGAACGGGTCTCCGGGCTCCGCCGCTGGGCCGGCACCACCCCGGCTCGGGTGTGGCTGCTGTCCTCGGTGTGCGTGCTGGCCGTCCTCGGACTGCTCGGCTCGGCGACCGCCACCCTCGGCCAGGCCCGCGACGGCCTGCGCGTGCTCGGGGACGACGCCGGTCCCCAGGCACTGGCCACCACCGACCTGTACCTGGCGCTCGCGGACATGGACGCCCGCGTGGCCGACGTGCTGCTCATGGGCACCGACCACGGCCTGGGCTCGGGCCGCGAGGACGCCCTGGAAGGGTACGAGGCGAGCCGGGCACGGGCCAACGAGGCCCTGCTCGAAGCGGCATCGCTGACCGAGGGCGACAGCGTGGAGGAGCGCAACGTCGAGGCGGTCCTGAACGGGATGGGCGCCTACGAGCAGCTCGCCAGAGAGGCGCGGCTGCTCAACGACGAGGCACAGGCCCCGCCCGGCCGGGTGGACGGGGCGGCCCTGGAGGCCTACGGCGAGGCCACGCGGCTGATGCACGCCGAACTGCTGCCCAAGGCGTTCAACCTGGGGCTGGACGCGTCGGCGAACGTGCGCGCCAACCACGAGGAGGGGCAGTCCTCCGTCGCGCTCGGCATGCTCTGGGTGGGCGCGGTCGGCACGGTCACCGTCGCCGCGCTGCTCGGCCTCCAGCTGTACCTGCGCGTGCGGTTCCGGCGCCGGTTCAGCGCGCCGCTGCTGGCCGCCACGGCGGTCGCAGTCCTGCTCACCGGCGGGGTGGTCCTCGTCCTGACCGTCAGCGGCGGGCACCAACGCGACGCCAAGGAGGAGGGGCTGGACGCGGCCATGGCGCTGTCCCGGGCCGGGGCCATCTCCACCGACATGCAGGCGGACCAGAGCCGCTACCTGCTCGACCGGGACATGGCCGACAACTACGAACTGGTGTACCTGGAGCGGGCGCAGCAGGTGCTGTACCGCCCGGCCAGCAACCTGGACGCGTACTACGGTCAGATCGAGGGCGTGGTCGCCGCCTACCCGGAGCTGCCGGGATCGGACGGCTCCGACCCCGAGGACCCGGGCACGCTCGGCTACCTGGGCCAGCGGGCCCAGGACACGCTGCTGCCGGGGCAGGAGGGCGCGCTCGCCGAGGTGCTGGAGTCCTACAACGCCCTCCAGGCGGAGGACCGGGCGCTGCGTTCGGCCGCCGAGGAGGGGGACCTGGCGGGGGCCGTCGGGGTCCGCATGGGCGTCGCGCACTCCGAGGACGGCGCCTTCCAGACCTACGAGGCCGCGCTGGCGGAGCTGACCGACCTGCACGAGGAGGCGTTCGACGCGGGCATCGGACGCGCTGACGCGGCGCTCACCCCCTGGACGTGGCTGCTGCCCGCCGCGACGGCCCTGCTGCTGGTCCTGCTCGTCCTCGGGGTCCGCCCCCGTCTGGCCGAGTACCGCTGAGTCCGGCCTCCCGCCCCGAGTCCACCCCCACCCGGATCCGCACCCCCCGAGAGACGAGGAACAGGCCGATGAGGTTTCGACACGGGCGCGCCGCCGCGGCCGCCCTGGCCGCCGCGGCGGTGATCGGGCTGCCCGCCTGCTCAGCGGTGCTGGGCGAGGAGGAGTCGCTCCTGGACGCCGACACGCTGACCGTCGGCGTCAAGACCGACCAGCCCAACCTGGGGCTGGAGGACGGCAGCGGCGGCATCACCGGCTTCGACGTGGACGTGGCGTTCTACATCGCCGACAGGCTCGGCTTCGCCGCCGAGGACGTGGAGGTGACCGGCGTCACCTCCGCCGACCGCGAGGAGAAGCTGATCAGCGGCGAGGTGGACATGGTCGTGGCCACCTACTCCATCACCCCCGCCCGCAAGACCCAGGTCACCTTCGGCGGCCCCTACTACGTCGCCAAGCAGGACGTGCTGGTGCGCGCCGAGGACACCGACGTCCGGGGGGTGCGCGACCTGGAGGACCGCAGCGTCTGCCAGGGGGAGGGCTCCTACTCCGCCGTCCGCATCAGCGAGGGCCTGGGCATCGGCATCGAGCAGAGGGAGGCGCCCAGCTACAGCGCCTGCATCGACGCCCTGCGCGCGGGGGAGGTGGACGCCGTCTCCACCGACAACCTGATCCTGGCCGGGTTCCTGGCCGAGGAGCCCGACGCCTTCCGGTTCGTCAACAACCCCTTCACCGACGAGAAGTACGGCGTCGGCCTGCCCCACGGCGACGTGCGCGCCTGTGAGGCCGTCAACAGGGCCATCAGCCAGATGTACCAGGACGGCACCGCCGAGGAGCTGCTGGAGCACTGGTTCGGCGGGATCAACCCCCAGCTCGTGGTGACGAGCGTGCCCCAGTTCGAGGGCTGCGATCCGACGTGAGGTCCGGGAACGTGGTGCGCCCGCGGGCGGGTGCGGGGGCGCGGGGGGGGGGGGGGGCGAAAGGCCGGAGCGGGGGCCCGTGGCCGGAACCGGACGGAGGAGCCCCGCTCCGCGCCGGGCCGTCGCCGGGGCGGCCCGGCGCGGGTACGGGTCCTGCACCCAGTACCGGGGCAGTGGTGGACAGGATGGGAGTTGTCCGTTGACCATCGTCGAGTTCCTCAACGCGCGTCTGGACGAGGACGAGCGCGCGTCGGAGGCCGTCCCCGCGGGAACCCGCGGCCGTGACCGTGCGCTGGCGGAGGTCGCGGCCAAACGCAAGATCGTCCGCGGGTACGCCGAGGCGCACCGGGCGGGTATGCGCGACCTCGAACCCCTCGTGGCCCCCGGCGGCGCGGGCCCCCTCCCCGAGGCCCGGCGCGGCGCCGGCGGCGACCCCTGGTCGGAGCTGTTGGCCTGGCGGCTGGCGGTCAAGTACCTCGCCGGTGTGTACCGGAACCACCCCGAGTACGACCGGTCCTGGGCGGACTGACCCGCCTGTCGCCGGCGGGGTCCCCGACACGGGCCGCCGACGCTTGACTTGTTCGAACTGGTGTTCGATAAGCTGGCGGGGTGAGTCTTCTGAACGAGCAGATCGACGTCCGTTCCACCGAGGGCGGGACCCCCGCCCAGTTCACCTGGCGCGGCCGTGCCTACCGGGTCCGCAGGGTCATCGGGGACTGGCCCGCCCGCCCGGGCACGCCCGGCGTCCCGGCCACGCAGATCCACCTGCTCCGCGTCTCGGCCGAGTCCGACACGGGGGAGCCGAGCATCATCGACATCACCCGCGACCTCGCCTCCGACCGCTGGACCATGCGCCGCCACTGGAACTGATCCGGAGCCCGCCCGGCGCCGTCGAGCGGACCCCGCCGGGCGGGCGGGAGCCGGTGCCCGGAGGGGTGGTCTAGAGGAAGACCCGGCCGCGCCGGGTGCGGTCGCGCAGGGCGGCCATGCGGCGGGTGTTGCCCGGTCGGCGGGTCAGCAGGTGGTAGAGCAGCAGCGAGCAGCCCCGGTCGGTGCGCGCGCGGTCCGCCATCTCGCCCATGTTCACCCGCGTGTACAGGTTGCCGCCCCCGGCGAGGACGCGCACCGAGTGGGCGCCCTCGGGGACGTGCGCGTAGGCGTGGTTGTCGGCCGTGTACTCCATGGCCCGCGACAGCGCGGCCCCCAGCCCCGGGACCAGTTCCCCTCCCAGCGCCGCCGTCCGCCGCCAGAAACCGGTGTGCCCGGCCGCCACGTGCCCCAGCTGGTGCGCGACCAGGAAGGCCAGCGCCTCGGGGTCGCGGACCCGGCCGCACGGGCCGAACAGGTCGTCCGACAGCACCAGGTACCGGCGCAGCCCGTGCCCGGCGGCGTCGGTCCCCCAGCGGCGCGGCCCCACCCGCACGTAGGCCTCCGGCGTCCGGGGCAGCCCCGTCTCGGCGGCCAGCGCCACCACCATCCGGTGCGCCTCGGGGAACTGCGTGGGCGAGATCTTCACCGACTCCGCCCTGCGCCGGGCGTACAGCAGCCCCCGCGCCTGCCAGTACACGGCGGGCACCACCGCCAGGGCGGCGGCCGCCCACAGCCACGACCCCGTCAGCGACCACACCGCGTGGGCCAGTCCCGCCGCCGTCAGCAGAGTGGCGCCCACGCACGCGGCCAGGAGCGGGGCCTCCCACGGGTGGGCGGAGGCCGGGACGACCTCCTCGTCGGCGCCGAGCACCCGCAGCCCCTCCCTGGAACGGGTTCTGGGGCCGCCGTCGGCGTCGGAGCAGCGGTCGGGCGCGCCGTGCGCCGGACATGCGGTGGCGCGCCCCTCCGGCGGCATCGCGTGGGACATCCTGCCTCCCCTCGGGGCGCGGTCTGCGGGACAGCGGGGGGATGACTACTTCCTGTGTCCAAATATTACTTTCCGCTGTCCTGAAAATGGGGAGTGTGCGCTACGGCGTGTCCGTGGCCGGTGGCCCCTCCACCCCGGCCCGACAGGCGCGAACGCGTCCGGGGCCGTCGCCGAGGCCCGGTTCGTACGCGGCCCGCGGTCGTCCGTTCAGACCGGGTCCCTCACCCGGAGTCACCGTCAGTGCGGCTGCTCGTACCCGCGCAGCTCCTCGGCGAGCAGGTCCAGGAAGTGGTCCACCTGCGCCGGGTCGTACCCCGGCCGCGCGCGCGTGGTGCTGAACTGGATCCGCTCCACCTCGGCGGCGGTGAGCGTGGCCCGGTCCGGCCGCCCCTGCTGGAGGACGTCCAGCGTGAACTCGGCCCGGTCCAGGAAGTCGTCGACCTCCTGCTCGTTGTAACCCGTGGTCAGCCGGGTGGTGGCGAACTGCTTCTCCCGGACGTCCCTCGGGGTCATCCCGGAACGCCGCGGCGGCCGGGGCGGGCCCTCCTGCCGCCACGGCGCGTCCGGGCCCGCGTCGGGACCGGGCCGCTGGTGCCGCGGCCGCGCGGAGGCGCCCGCCGCGCCGGGGCGGGGCGGCGACTGGTCCCGGGCGCGGCCGAGGCCGCGGCCGGCCAGGTCGGCGACCACGAGGTCGAGGAAGTCGTCGACCTCGTCCTCCCGGTAGCCCGGGCTGAGTCTCGTGGTGCGGAACCGCGAGTTGCGCACCTCGTCGGCCGTGATGAGCGCGCCCGTGCTCGGGCCGCCCTCCAGGGCGACGAGCGTCGCCTCGATCCGGTCGAGGAGCGCGTCGACGTCCTCCTCGTTGTACCCCGGGCGCAGACGCACCGTGTGGAACTTCTTTTCGCGGATGTCCGCCGGTGTCAGAGGCATGGTCCCCATTGTGCAGTTGACGAGGTTCGCAGGGCTGTCTTATCCCCGGGTCGTGTGTGATTCGGCCTCGGCCAGCAGCTCCACGAGGCGGGACAGGAGGTCCTTCACCTGGGAGCGGTCGTACCCGCGCAGGACCAGGTCCACCGGGGCGTCGGCCAGTTCCGCGGAGGTGATGGGGTCGGGCGCCGGCGCGGAGGGCCGGTCGAGGGCCCGCCCGTCCTCGTCGGTGAGGACGGGGCCGCCGGTGAGGGCGGTCAGCGTGGAGGAGGCCCGGTGGACGAGGTCGTCCACCTGGTGGCGGTCGAAGCCGCGCAGGACGATGTCGAAACCGGGGAAGGGGAGGGGGCGCGGGGCGGGGGACGTCATGGGCGCATTATGCCCGCGGGGGAGCGGCCTCCGCCACAGCGGCGGGAGTTGTGGCCGGGTGTGGACGCCCGGGGCGGGCCGTCGCGCCGTCCGCCCTCCCTCAGCCCCGCATGAGGTAGAGGGCCAGGCCCTGCGCGATGGCGTCGGCGGCCCGCTCCCGCCACGCGGGATCCTCCATGAGCGCCGCGTCCTCGGGGTTGCGCATGTTGCCCGTCTCCAGGAACACCTTGGGCACGTCGGACATGTTCAGCCCGCCCAGGTCGGTGCGCACGTCCAGGCCCTCGTCCGCGAGGTAGTCGGCGGTGGGGACGCCGCTCCCCTCCAGGTACGCGCGGTGGATGTCCTCACCGAGCAGCCGGGAGGACTCGGTGATGTCGTCGGTGAAGCCCTCGACCTCGCCCGGCATGATCACGTGGAACCCGCGACCGGTCTCGGGGCCGCCGTCGGCGTGCAGGGACACGGCCGCGTCGGCCCCCTCCTCGTTACCGATGCCCGCGCGCTCGTCGATGCACGGCCCGACCCCGCCGTTGTCCTCGCGGGTGAGGACGACCGTGGCGCCGTCGGCCTCCAGCCTCTCCTTGACCAGCACGGACAGCTGCCAGTTGAACTCGTGCTCGGCGTAGCCGCTCGCGGTCTCGGTGCCGACGGTGTCGCAGGCCTTCTCGTTCGGTCCGGCGGGGACCATCGCGTTGATCTCGTCGGGGGCGGCGGCGTTGCCGCCGTTGTGGCCGGGGTCGATGACCACGACGCTGTCGCCGAGGGGGCCCTGGCCCGGAGGCGGGCCCTCCTGCTCCCCGCCCCCGGGTGCCTCGCGGTCGTCACCGTCGGCGCCGTCCTGCGGTCCGGGGAGGGGGAGGGCGGCGGTGGGGTCGCTGCCGGGGGGCGCCCCGGGCGTCGTCGAGCAGGCGACGGCGGTGAGGAGGAGGACGGAGGCGAGTGACAGGGCGCGGGTGGCGCGGCTCCGGGGCCCTGACGGTGCGGAGACGGGCATGCCCACAACCTAGCCGCTCCGGGGGCCCGGGCGTCACCCCGGACGTGCGGCGGTGGGGCGCGGGGGGAGGCCGCGGCTGACGGGAGCGGGCCCCGCCCGGGGGTGTGCCGCCCGTCACCCGGGGCGCGGCCCCGGGCGGGTCAAAGGCATTCCTCGGGGACGCGCTTCCCTTGTAAGACGCGACATACGGTGTTCGGTTTACCGGTTCCGAGAAAAACTTCCGCAGAGAATTGTGGTGTCGCTCAGAGTGAGGGGTTCTTTCCCTGTGATCTTTTCGTGATGGGCTTCGGGAGAATTCGTCCTTTGTGGGGATGTAAGGTCTGGGTTAGGAAATCGGAAGTACTCCACGGCCCGGTTCCCGCGCCTCCTCCGTCCGGTGGTCGCGACCGCGCCCTCCTGTTTCCGCTGGCAGTGAGCTTTCTGTGTGCTCCCGCCATCCCCCATCCGATCCTGGTTCGCGCCCTGTGTTCCCACGACTTCCCCCACGGTCGGCCGGTGGCGCGCGTATCCAGAGCAGTCTGACCAGTGCGGACTGCGGCCGATCCGAAGAGGATTGACTTGAAGAACACTCGCGTTACCGCGCGTCGCATTCTCCAGGGCGGAGCGGCTTTCGCCGCTCTCGGCGCGCTCAGCATCGCCACGGCTCTCCCCGCCGCGGCCGAGACCGAGTACTACGGCTGGGCCTACGCCTCCGTCGGCAACTGGGAGGGCGTCGCCGTCAGCTACGACGGCACGACCACCAACAGCTACTCCGGTTCCATCGGCAGCTGGCTGACCTTCTCCGGCACCAGCAGCGCCACGGTCGGCGGTGACGGCGTCACCGCCACGGCCACCGTGGACACCGCCCGCGTCCAGCTCACCGTCTCCGATGTCGAGGAAATCGTCGAGGAGAACCTCGACGAGGAGTCCGAGGTCACGGAGGAGACCGAGGAGACCGAGGCCGAGGAGTCCCCGGCCCCCGAGGGCGAGGAGACCGAGCCCGGCGTCGACGACGGCCAGCCCGAGGACGGCGGTACCGGCGGCGAGGGCGGTGAGACCGGCGGTGACGAGAACACCGGTGGCGGTGAGACCGGCGGCGAGGACACAGGCGGCGGGACCGACGCCCCGGAGGCGCCGGAGACCAGCCCGGCCCCCGAAACCGACCCCGCGACCGTCTCCGAGCCCGAGACCCTGGTTCTGGACGAGGAGAGCACCGAGCTGGTCAGCGGCTCGGAAGAGATCGTCCTCGACGCCACCCTGTCCGGTGTGACCACCACGACCACCCAGAGCTGGGACGGCGAGGTCTCCCACAGCGCCGACGTCGCCGACATCTCCTACCCGGAGGTCGTCACCCTCGACAGCGGTGAGCAGATCACCGTTCTGATCGACATCCAGTCGTACGAGCACGTCGAGGAGTACAGCGACGAGGAGAACGGCGTCACCTGGAACGACGCCTACACCGGCTTCGCGGTGTCCTTCACCGTCGACGGCGCCGAGGCCCCCTTCCACTACGTGGACCTGGCCGAGAGCCTCGCCAGCGTCGGTGTCTTCGAGCAGGGCAACGGTGACAACGGCGGTGACGACGGCGACGACAAGCCCGCGCCCACCCACCCCGAGGACAAGACCGAGAAGAAGCCGCAGCCGGAGAAGCTGGAGAACGCCGAGTCCCTGGCCCAGACCGGCAGCCCGATCGCCGGTCTGATCGCGGCCGGTGCCGCGATCGCCGCCGGTGGCGGTCTGGCCGCGTACTTCGCGCGCCGCAGGAAGAACACCGCTGACTCCGCCGCGGAGACCAGCGAGGGCTAGGCACGCGCTTGGCGTCGGCTGAGCCGACCCGGCCCCGGGGACACGTTCCCCGGGGCCGTTTCCGTTGTCCGGAGCCTTCCGCCCGGCACCGCTTCCGCTGCCTCCCGGGGCGTCCGGAACTTCGCGGCGGCGGCCTCCGTTGACCGGTGGTCGGCGCCCGCGCACCGGCCGATCGGCCCACGGCGAACGGTTTCCGTTTCGTGATCCAGAGGTTAGGCTCGCCGTAGGGCGCCCGCACACACCGCCCGACACAGAGTCACCTTCCCGGGGTGGGAAGGCCCCGACACGATCCGCCCCGCACACCGCGACCGGCCGTCTCAGGTCGGCCGGGCAACCCTGTCCGCCGTTCGCGGCGGTCACGGGCCGACCCCAGGGTCGGACATCCCCCGCATACAACAGGAGTGTTGTGGTGTCTCCCGCCAAGCTGACCGCGCGCCGCCTCGTCCGCGGCGGCGTCCTGTTCGTCGCTCTCGGAGTGCTGGGCGCCGTGCCCGCGCTCCCCGCCGCCGCCGACCAGCTCGTCTGGGGCAACGCACAGGCCTGGGTGGCCGACGGCGACGTGGTCACCGGCTACTCCACCGCCACCGGATTCGGCGGCGAGACCGAGGGCAGCGCCGCGGCGGAGGACCTCTTCGGGCCGATGGCCGCCTACCTGGAGATCGACGGCGAGAGCCACACCGTGGTCGACGCCGACAGCGCGCGCGCCGCCTCCACCGTGCGGACCGCCTCCTTCCGGATGGAGGTCGCCGACCTCGCCGCCCAGGGGCTGATCGACGTGCCGCCGGAGGTGGACCTGCCCGAGCCCTCCGCGCAGCCGTCCCCCTCCCCGGAGGCCGAACCGTCCTCGGAGGGCACCCCCTTCCGGGACGAGCCCTCGCCAGACGGCACCGGCGGCGACGGCACGGACGGCGCGGGCAGCACGGGCGGCGACACGGGTGGCGGAGCGGACGACAAAACCCCCTCGGGCGGGGACCCCGCCGACGGGGGAACCGCGAACGGGGGCTCGGGGGGCGACGGGGACACCCCCGCGGACACGGGGGACCAGGACGCGGCCCAGGCGAGCGAGGAGCCCTCCGACGCCCCCCGGCACGAACCGCAGGAGGGCGCGTCCCCCAGTCCCTCCGGCTCCTCCCCGAGCGCGGCCGGGGACGTGCTCCTCCTCGACGGGGCCGCCGCCGAGACGGTGTCCACCGACGGCAACGCCGTGGAGTTCACCCTCGCCGACGTGACCGCCACGGCCACCGCCGGGTACGACGGCGTGACCGAGACGACCTTCGCGCACGGCGACCTGACCGCGTTCGGCGTCTCCGCCGGGCCGCTGGGCAAGAACGCCGACGGGACCGTGGTGGCGGAGGTCCTGGAGGTCTTCGACGAGGACGGGGACGTGGCCCTGGAGGTGCCGGTCCGCATCCGCTTCGAGGCCAACGAGACCACCTTCCGGGACCAGGACGAGGACTGGGACGGGCGGGGGAGCCGAAGCTGGATGACCGTGTGGGTGCAGGTCGGAGAGGTCGGCCAGGAGAGGGGCTTCGCGGTGGACTTCGCCGACGCGTGGGCGCTCGGGTCCACCTACGCCGCGACCACCCCGCCCTTCCCGGGCGACAAGGGCGACCCCGAGGAGGAGTCGCCGCGGCCGGAGGAGGCCGCCGGGGACGACGACCGCCTGGCGACCACGGGCAGCTCGCTCGCCGCGCTGATCACCGCCGCGGTGGTGGCGGTCGGCGGCGGCGCGGCCGCCACCTTCCTGGCCCGCGACCGCACCACCGCCATGGACGACCGGATCGAGGACTTCTAGCCGGCGCCCTCCGGGACCCGCCGCCCGGCTCCACCGCGTGCCCGGGCATCCGTGTGCCCGGCTTCGCTGGATGTCCTCACACGGCCCCGGGCGGAGGGCCCGTCCGGTGGGAACGTCCGGGCCCGCCGCCCCTCGGCGCCCGGACACGCGGAAGGCGGGCCTCCTGTGGGAAGACCCGCCCTCGACCTTTGTCAGCCGCTGTCAGCGGCCGGAGCCCGTCCGACCGTTCCCCCCGGAATCGGCGCAGACAGGGGAGATCACTCCGTACGCTGGCTGGGGATTCCGGCCAGCAGGGCGCGGACTTCGGTCTCGCGGTAGCGGCGGTGTCCGCCCAAGGTGCGGATCGAGGTCAGCTTGCCCGCCTTCGCCCAGCGTGTCACGGTCTTGGGGTCCACACGGAACATGGTGGCAACCTCGGCGGGGGTCAACAGGGGCTCCGCCTCGGGCGTGCGAGTTGACATGTGTACGGCCTCTCCTCCTGGATCTGTGTGCCGATCCTTGAGCCTTAATCCTGGCACTTGGCCCGGATGTCCAATATTCCCTCTAGGTCTATATTGGCATCACCCGAGGTGATTGTACGACCACTCCAAGCAACTTTGCACGTGGGAGGCCAAAGAAAGCCGCCCGTGGCCGCGTCACGCTAAGTGATTCTAGCGACACGTTTAGTGGCATGTGGCGTATTCGGTCAAAACTTCGTTCTCCGGCCTCGTTTTTCTCGATGCGGAGTGCCCGAAGTGCTACGGCTGCCTGACCGAAACCCGGCTCCGTGGAGCGTGGCGGCGCCTTTGGCCCTCGGTGGGCGGTTCGCGTGCGGGGGAGAAGGCGGACCGGCGGGGGAGGGGCGCCGTGTGCTTCGGCTGACGGTCGGGTCGCGCGGATTCCCCGCGTGACAAGGGTTTCCTGGTTACTGAGGGTGCGCTCTGTGATCGTTTGGCTACAGTCTACGCCGATCCCTATCGGGCGTTATGCCCAGTTTCACGACTCTTGATGTCGTGCGCGGACGACGTCCGGGCTCGCACCCTTGTCACGTGCGAAAAGATGGCGGAGGAAGAGCGAGAAACCTGGTGTACCAGGTTGGTAACCGGCGTGGCGCGCACGTGTCCGCCCTTTCGGATGACGACAGAAGGCGGTGGGTGTCCACGAAAACGTGGTGACACCGTAACCCTCAGTTGGCGTGCTCCAGTGCGCGTACCGACCTCCAGCGCCGCGTGAGCCTCTCGCGCAGCTCCACCACGCGCCGACCGTCCCCCGTCGCCAGGGCCTCGATCGCCCCGGCCACCTCCGCCACCGAGTGGTCCTCGCCGAGGTGGTCGTCGCTGAGGAGGTGCGGCAGCCCGCCGTAGTCCAGCTCCAGCAGCGAGTCGGGGTGCGCGGTCAGCGTCAGCCAGTCCGTCAGCTGCTCGGTGGCGGCCGACACCGCGTGCTCGCCGATGTGCTCGCGCAGCACCGCCGCCGTCTGCTCCAGCCGCCTCAGGGCCAGCGAGGTCCGTGTCAGGTACAGCAGGGTCCGGGTGGAGTTCGCCGACAGCACCAGGCACCGCTCCTGGGCCTCGAAGGGCACGAACCAGGGGATCGGCACGGTCCAGTTGCTCGACAGGATCCCCGGCCGCACCAGCGCGCCCGAGTCCCGCCACTCGCGGTACTCCTCCTCCGCCCGCTCCGCCTCGTCCACGGGCACGAACGCCGTGCTCACCCCCACCGGCATCGTGCTGGTGAACTCCGTGAAGGCCCGCCATGAGCGCAGCCGGGTCTGCCAGGGGCAGACGTACAGCCGCTCGTTCACCCGCCGCAGGTAGGCGTTGCGGCTCTCCTCCGCCGGCGCCACCACCGGGGGCGTGGCCACCAGGCGGCTCAGGCTCTCGGCGTGCTCCGCCGCCAGCGCGTTGATCCGCCGGGGCCGGTCGGGGGAGGCGGCGTACTCCTCCCAGTAACCGCGCTCGTACGGAGAGAAGGCGTTGATCGGCTGGTAGACGCGGAGATAGGCGGTGTAGGGCAGCACGAACGCATCGTGGCACATATCGTTGTCTGTGGCACTCACCACGGGTAGCCTGTGCGGCCGCCGTTACGTGCGCTCACCACATCCGTCACACCCGGGTGGCGTAGGCACGACGGGGGCCGACCAGGTACGGTTGTGTGTGTACGTAAGCTGGCGCCTGTCGTCAGTCGCGTTTGACGGCCGTCAGCCCGATAGTGCGGGTTTGTAAGTGATCTGGGGTTCGTCGGAACCCAATCGTTGAGGGGGTCGAGCCAATGGGGCGCGGCCGAGCCAAGGCCAAGCAGCAGAAGGTCGCCCGGAAGCTCAAGTACAGCTCCGGCGGGACCGACCTTGAGCGGCTGCGGTCGGAGCTGGGTGTCGCTGAGGACGAGGGGTCTCCCTCCGGGCCGTCGGGTCCGGATGATTCCTACGCGGATTCTCACGACGACCTGGTCGACCGCTACGCGGATCTTGCCGACAAGTACTCGGACTCGGACAAGTAGTACCCGGAGTACCCGGCAGCACCGGTATCCAGCAGGACCGGTACCCGGTAGGGCCGGTACCCGGCAGACCGAGACCTTCAGGTCGCTCGGACAACAACCGCTGACCTGTGGCGGTCACGGCTCCCGCACCCGGGAGCCGTAGCGGACAGGTGGATATAGCCGGTGCGAACCACTGCGGTGGTTCGCACCGGCTATGTTCGCGTCCGCTCCTCACGCGCCGCGGTACTCGCCGGTCAGGACGGCCCGTCCCGAACCGGCCGTCACCGTGCCCAGCCGCCAGGCCGGGACGCCGCGGTCGGACAGTACCCGCAGGGCGCGCTCGGCGTCGTCCGCCGCGACGATCGCCGCCATGCCCACACCCATGTTGAACGTGGCCTCCATGTCCTCCCGGCCCACGCTCCCCTTGTCGGCCAGGTAGCCGAACACGGGGGCGGGTGCCCAGGTGGAGCGGTCCAGCTCCGCGTCCAGGTGGTCGGGCAGTGAGCGCGCCAGGTTGGCCGCCAGCCCGCCGCCGGTGATGTGCGCGTAGGCGTGTACCTCCACTGCCGCGGTCAGCGCCACGCAGTCCTTGGCGTACACCCGGGTCGGGGTGAGCAGCACTTCGCCCAGCACCCCGTCCAGCTCGGGGACGTGCGCGAACAGGTCCAGGTCCGCCCGGTCCACGATGCTGCGGACGAGCGAGTAGCCGTTGGAGTGCGGGCCCGAGGAGCCCATCGCGATGACGGCGTCGCCCTCGCGGACCCGGTCCTGGCCCAGGATCGCGTCGCCCTCCACCACGCCGGTGCCCGCACCGGCCAGGTCGTACTCGTCCGGCTCCATGGCGCCCGGGTGCTCGGCGGTCTCACCGCCGACCAGCGCGCAGCCCGCCTGGTGGCAGCCCTCGGCGATGCCGCCGACGATCTCGGCGATGCGCTCGGGCACCACCGCGCCGCAGGCGACGTAGTCGGTCATGAACAGGGGCTCGGCGCCGCTGACCACGAGGTCGTCGACGACCATCGCCACCAGGTCGATGCCGATCGTGTCGTGCCGGTCCATCTGCTGGGCGAGCATCACCTTGGTGCCCACGCCGTCGGTGGAGGTCGCCAGGACCGGGTCCTTGTACTTGTTCGTGTCGAGCCGGAACAGGCCCGCGAAGCCGCTGGCGTCGGTCACCTGCTCGGGCCTGCGGGTGCGCGCCACGTGGCGCTTCATCAGGTCGACGGCGCGCTCGCCGGCGGCGATGTCCACCCCGGCGGCCGCGTACGCGCCCGACGTCCCCGTGCTTTCGGCTGCCACGCCAGTTCTCCTCGTGCTGTGTCGCTTGGTGGTGCGGTCCCCGCCTCCCCTCCCAGGGCACGGCGGAGCCGCCGCGCGGGCCCGTGCGGGCCCGGCGGCGGACTACTTGTCGCTGGTGGCCAGCGTCGATCCCTCGGGCGTGCCGCAGGACTTCTCCAGCAGGTACTTGCCCCGGGCGTCGTCGCGCACCTCGATCGGGTACACGCCGTCGAAACAGGCCCGGCACAGGTTGTCCTTGGGCACCTCCGACGCGGCGATGAGCTCGTCGAGGTCCACGTAGGCCAGGGAGTCGGCGTTGACCGAGGCGGCGATCTCGTCCACGGACATGTTCGCCGCGATGAGCTCGGCGCGCGTGGCGAAGTCGATGCCGTAGTAGCAGGGCCACAGCACGGGCGGGCTGGAGATGCGCACGTGCACCTCGGCAGCGCCCGCGTCGCGCAGCATCCGCACCAGGGCCCGCTGGGTGTTGCCGCGCACGATGGAGTCGTCCACGACCACCAGGCGGCGGCCCTCGATGACGTCGCGCAGCGGGTTGAGCTTGAGCCGGATGCCCAGCTGGCGCAGGGTCTGGCTGGGCTGGATGAAGGTACGCCCCACGTAGGAGTTCTTCACCAGGCCCTGGGCGAAGGGGATGCCGCTGGCCTCGGCGTAACCGACCGCGGCGGGCGTGCCGGACTCGGGCACCGGGATGACCAGGTCGGCCTCCACCGGGTGCTCCTTGGCCAGGCGGCGGCCCACCTCCACACGGGTGGAGTTGACGTTGCGGCCCGCGATGGTGGTGTCGGGGCGGGCCAGGTAGACGTACTCGAACAGGCAGCCCTTGCGGCGTGCGGGCGCGAAGCGCCGCGAACGGACCCCGCGCTCGTCGATGGTGAGGAGCTCGCCCGGTTCGATCTCGCGCACGACCTTGGCGCCCACGATGTCCAGGGCGGCGGTCTCGCTGGCGACCACCCAGCCGCCCGCGCCGGAGGTCTCGCCCAGGCGGCCCAGCACGAACGGGCGGATGCCCTGGGGATCGCGCGCCGCGTACAGGGTGTCCTCGTCCATGAACACCAGGGAGAAGGCGCCCCTGACCTGCGGGAGCAGTTCGAGGGCGGCGTCCTCCACGGAACTGCCGCTCCTGGCCCGCTCGGCCAGCAGGTTGGTGAGGACCTCGGTGTCGGTGGTGGCCCCCCGGCGCGTGTCGGGCAGCATCGCCGCCAGTTCCGGGGTGTTGATCAGGTTGCCGTTGTGGCCGAGCGCCAGACCCCCCTCGCGCGCCGTGTAGAAGGTCGGCTGTGCGTTCTCCCACACCGGCGACCCGGTGGTGGAGTAGCGGCAGTGGCCGATCGCGAGGTGGCCGCGCAGGGAGTCCAGGGTCGCCTCGTTGAAGACCTGGGAGACGAGTCCCATGTCCTTGTAGACGACGATCCGTTCCCCGTCGCTCAACGCTATGCCCGCGGACTCCTGACCGCGGTGTTGCAGAGCGTAGAGGCCGAAGTAGGTGAGCTTGCTGACTTCTTCGCCGGGCGCCCAGACCCCGAAGACACCGCAGGCGTCCTGCGGGCCGCGTTCGAGCGGATCGAGATCCATGGTGAGCCGGCCGTCGGAGTACGACACACCCACAGCTTAGTGCCTGGCCGTCGGCCGGGCACCACCCGGGGGAGGTACCGGCCACAGGGGCAGGTGTCCGGACAGGTCGGAGCGCACGCCGCTGGCCCGCACCAGGTGCTCCGACACCGCCTGTTCCCAGGGGGTGCGGCCGGTGGCCACGCGCAGCCAGGTGAGAGGGTCGGTCTCGACGACGCCCGGCGGTGTGCCGCGGGTGTGGCGGGGCCCCTCGACGGCCTGCACGGCGCCGTACGGCGGTACGCGCACCTCCAGGCTGTGACCGGGAGCACGGTCCGCGAGCACCGCCAGGGTGCCCCGCACCGCGGCCTTGAGGGCCGCGCGCACGGGCTCCCCGGCGCGCAGCACGGCCTCGGCGCAGGCGGCCACTGCGGCCTCGTCGTTCCCCTCGAAGGGGGCCTCTCCCAGTTCGGAGAGCTGTTCGTCCAGGGACGCGCGGAGGCGCCGCACGGCGCTCGCGCTCAGGGCGGAAGGCATGGAGGTGAGCCTACGGGCCCGAACCGCGGCGTGGCCGGGTGATCGGCCCGTTGAACGGAGGGGGTACTTGTTATTGCGGCCAAATAGACCGAAGGTGGACATCGAAGAACCCCGGTGGAACTGTCCACCGGTCTCCGCTCGATTGGGTGATTCCTGTCTCAGCGCGACGCTGGCCAGCGGGAGCGGGACACGGTAGCGTCCCGAACCGTCCCGGTGTTGTCGAGATTGGGAGGATTGCGATGGACCCCGCACCCCCAGGGTGTTCCACGCGGCGGCACCACCAGATGAATAAGCGGTGACTAAGCCCGTGCCAGCCCAACCCCTCGGCGCCGGACCGGCGCCGCCCAGCCCGGCCGCGCCGGACCAACTGGCCGACGCGCTTAACATCCACCAAGGAACACCACCGCACCATCGGGAGAACGACGTGCGCCTGCGCTTGCGCCCGCGTGATGACAGTTACTACGAGATGTTCACCGACTCGGCGAACAACCTGGTCATCGCGGCTCGCCTGCTGGTGGAGCTGATGAGTGACGGCGCCGACCGCGAGGCCATCACCGAGAAGATGCGCGCCTGCGAGCACGCGGGTGACGACGCCACCCACGCGATCATGCGACGCCTCAACAAGAGCTCGGGGACACCCATCCACCGGGAGGACATCTACCGTCTGGCCTCGAACCTGGACGACGTGATGGATTCCATGGAGGCCGCCGTCGACCTCATCGGCCTGTACGGCCTGGAGCGCCTCCCCAAGGGGATCATCGACCAGATCGAGGTGCTGGAGCGCGCCGCCGAGCTGACCGCCGAGGCGATGCCCCGCCTGCGCACGCTGGAGGACCTGACCCGGTACTGGATCGAGATCAACCAGCTGGAGAACCAGGCCGACCGCATCTACCGCAAGCTCCTGGCCCGCCTCTTCAGCGGGGAGTACGACGCCCTGACGGTCCTCAAGCTCAAGGACGTCATCGAGGAGCTGGAGACCGCCGCGGACGCGTTCGAGCACGTCGCGAACACGGTGGAGACCATCGTCGTCAAGAACGGCTGAGGCTCCCCGGACCGCCCCGTGGGGGCCGGCGGCGGGCGGGCGTGCCCCCTCGCACGCCGAAGCCCCCGGGGGCCGCTGGAGCGTCCCGTCGCCCTGCCGCGCACACCCCTCGTCCCGGCCGGGGCCGAGGGGACGGGTTCACAGGCCGGTGACGGTCCGGTTCGGGACGGTGCCCGGTGGTGTGAACGATCTACGCGGCGCTGGAGTCGGGTTCCTGTTCCGTAGGGGTTTCCATCCGTACCCGCAGAACCAGCCCCAGGGCTTCGGCGATGCGCTCCAGTGTGGGCAGTGTCGGCTCCGTGCCACCGTGCTCGAAACGGGCGATGCTGGACTGGGGCATGCCCGCCCGGCGCCCGAGTTCGGCTTGGGACCAGCCGAGCTGCTCCCGCCGCAGCCGGACGGTCTCAGCCAGTTCGAAACGCAGCCGGGTGAGTTCGTAGGCCTCTCGGACTCCGGGCCGGTCGAAGCGCTCGGACGACTTCAGTTCGGACAGGGTCCTTCTCGGTGAGGTACTCATCATTCCTCCTCGCCGTCGACGGTGTGACCGGCGCGCAGACACTCGTTCATGGCCCTCGTCGCCCGCCTGACCTCGGCTGACTCGCGCGCCCGGGTCTTGCGGAACACGGTCAGCATGATGATGCGTCGCTCGCCCGCGATGTAGTAGGTGACGCGCACCCGCTGCCCACCGCAGTAGAAGCGCAGTTCCCGCGGTTTGCCGTCCAGTTGGCTCGTGTAGGGGAACCCCAAGCCGACTCCGCGGGACTCAAGGAGGTCCAGGTGGAACATGGCCTGCGCCCATTCCTCGTCAGACAGCGCCTCCAGCCACAGCTCGACTTCCGGCTCCAGTTCGATGCTACCCCAGCTCATAGCATCGATGCTATGAGCGTGGCGGTGCGGTGTTCCGCGTTCGTGCGGATGTTATGGATCCGTGGCACATGGCATGGAGAAGGTGTCCGTCAGGTGCCGGGCAGCCGGAGGTCGGAAGCTACAGGCCGGTGACGGTCCGGTTCGGAACGGTGCGTCGGGACAGCAGCCCGGCGAGGTGGTCGAAGAACCCGTCGGCGTCGATCTCCTCGATCACCGTCGCGTTCGCCTCCAGCCCGTGCACGCCCCAGGACATGGCCGAGTAGCCGCGGGTCAGTTCCCCGGCGGTCTCCACGTCCACGTGGTAGCGCGCGGAGCGGCGCACCAGCTCCGGGTGGAGCAGCACCGCGGCGGTCAGGGAGTCGGGGTGGGTGGTGCCGTCGATGCCCACGCTGCGGTCGAACTCCAGCGTCGCCGCGCACACGCGCCCGAAGAAGTCCGACAGCGGCGTGCCGAGGGCGGCGAGGGCGTCCAGCCGCTCCTGGCCGAACACCGCCTGGCGCAGCGTCAGAGGGTCCCAGGGGACCACGGTGATCTCGAAGCCCGCCGCGAACACGGCCTTGGCCGACTCCGGGTCCACGTAGAAGTTGAACTCCGCGGCGGCGGTGATGTTGCCGCGGCCGTTGTTGGACCCGCCCATGACGTAGAGGGCGCCGACGTTGCGGGCGAAGTCGGGGTCCTTGGCGGCCGCCATCGCGATGTTGGTCAGCGGCCCGATCGCCACGATCGACAGCTCGCCGGGGTTCTCCGCGGCCAGCCGGACCAGGGCGTCCGCCGCGTGCTCGCGCTCGGTCTCCAGCCCGGAGACGTCCATGGACAGGCCCCCCGACCCGTCGCCGTGCACGTTCTCCGCGCTCACCCACGGGCGCACGAGCGGACGGCGGCAGCCCAGGTACACCGGCACCTCGCCCAGGCGACCGGCCACGCTGAGGGTCAGGAAGGCGTTGCGCACCTGCTGGTCGAAGCCGACGTTCCCCGCGACCATGGTGATGGCGCGCAGGTCCGCCTCAGGGTCCAGCAGCCCGATGAGGAGGGCCACGCAGTCGTCCTGCGCGGTGTCGGTGTCGATCACCAGCGGTGTGGTCACGCCTGTCCTCGTGTTCTCTCGTCCGCGGGGGCCTCCCGCGGTCACTCGCCCACCGGTCATCCCAGGGGTACTAGCAGCGGTCTAGCCGAAGCGACCACCCGATCACCGGTCGTCCCTGGTCGGGAAGGGTCCGGGTGACGGTTTAGCCGAAGCGACCACCCGATCACCGGTCGTCCCTGGTCGGGAAGGGTCCGGGTGACGGTTTAGCCGAAGCGACCACCCGATCACCGGTCGTCCCTGGTCAGAGGGGTATCAGCAGCGGTTTAGCCGAAGCGACCACCCGATCACCGGTCGTCCCTGGTCAGAGGGGTATCAGCAGCGGTTTAGCCGAACCGACCGGTGATATAGTTCTCGGTCTCCTTCTTCTCCGGCCGGGTGAACATCTGGTTCGTCTCGCCCATCTCGATGAGCTTGCCCGGCTTGCCCGGAGCCGACAGGTTGAAGAACGCCGTCCGGTCGGACACACGCGCGGCCTGCTGCATGTTGTGCGTCACGATGACGATCGTGTAGTTCTCCTTGAGCTGGTGGATGAGGTCCTCGATCGCCAGGGTCGAGATCGGGTCCAGCGCCGAGCACGGCTCGTCCATCAGCAGCACCGACGGCTTGACCGCGGTGGCGCGGGCGATGCACAGCCGCTGCTGCTGCCCGCCGGAGAGGCCCGAACCGGGCTTGTTCAGCCGGTCCTTGACCTCCTCCCACAGGTTCGCGCCGCGCAGCGAACCCTCCACCAGCTCGTCCGCCTCGGACTTGTTCATCCGCCGGTTGTTGAGGCGGGCACCGGCGATGACGTTGTCGTAGATCGACATCGTCGGGAACGGGTTGGCCTTCTGGAAGACCATCCCGACCTCGCTGCGCACCATGACCGGGTCCACGTCGGGCCCGTAGATGTCCAGGTCGTCCAGGAGCACCTTGCCCTGGACGCGGGCTCCCGGGGTCACCTCGTGCATCCGGTTGAGGGTCCGCAGGAAGGTGGACTTGCCGCAGCCCGACGATCCGATGAACGCCGTCACCGACCGCGGCTCGATGGTCATCGACACGTCCTCCACGGCCTTGAAGTCGCCGTAGTAGACGTGGAGACCGGAGACGTCGATACGTTTCGCCACTGGAAGTTCCTCGTGAATCTGCTCCGCGCGCGGGGCGTGGGCGGTGTGTGTAGGGGTCAACGGGCCTTCGGCGCGAACAGGCGGCCGATCATGCGGGCCAGGAAGAACAGCAGCATCACCACCAGGATCAGGGTCAGCGCCGCCGCCCAGGCCCTCTCGTAGTTGACGGCGCCGCCCATGCGGACCTGCGAGTAGATGAACACCGGGAGGTTCATCATCTGCCCGTCGAACAGGTTCCAGTTGATCGACACCGCGGACGACCCCGTGGTGAGGATCAGGGGAGCCGTCTCTCCGATAACGCGGGCGATGGCGAGCATGATTCCTGTGGTCAGGCCGGCCGCGGAGGTGGGCAGCACCACCTTGGTGATCGTCCGCCACTTGGGCACCCCCAGGGCGTAGGAGGCCTCACGCAGGTCCTGCGGCACCAGCCGCAGCATCTCCTCGCTGGAGCGCACCACGACCGGGATCATCAGCACCGCCAGCGCGATCGCGCCCGCCGCGCCGTTGGTCCGGCCCGGGCCGAACAGGATCATCCACAGCGCCACCACGAACAGTCCGGCGACGATCGACGGGATGCCCGTCATGACGTCGACGAAGAACACGATGATCCGCTTCATGCGGCCCTCGGCGTACTCCACGAGGTACACGGCGGTCATCACGCCGATGGGCACCGAGATGAGCGTGGCCATGCCGGTGATCGCCAGGGTGCCCACGATCGCGTGGTACACGCCTCCCGCGTCCATGCTCGGCAGGACGCCGTTCATGGACACCGTGAGGAAGTAGGCGTCGAACCGGACGATGCCGTTGCTCAGCACCGTCCACAGCACCGACACCAGCGGCAGCATCGCCAGCAGGAAGCACAGGTAGACCAGCGAGGTGACCAGCCGGTCCTTGGCCTTGCGGCCGCCCTCGACGCGGGCGGAGGCCGTCACGACGATCACCACGTACGCGGCGGCGGTGAGCAGGCCCCACAGCAGGAACCCGAAGGACGAGAAGGCCAGCAGGACCCCGGCCACCACGGCGGCGGAGGAGGCCAGCAGGGCGGCGGGGAAGTGCTGCGGCAGGGAGCCGCGGCGCAGGTCGGTCGCGGTGGAGCCCGCTTCGGGGCCGGGAGGCTGCGTGGTCGTCGTGTCCATCAAGACTCCTTGCTCCCCCGGGTCACGACGTAGCGCGCGCCCATGTTGACGACGAGGGTGATCGCGAACAGGACCAGCCCGGCGGCGATCAGCGCGGAGACGCCGTACCCGGTGGCCTCGGGGTACTGGAGGGCGATGTGCGCGGCGATGGTCTGGTTGCCGCTCTGCAACAGGTTCCAGGAGACGATGAGGGAGGGGGACAGGATCATCGCGACGGCCATGGTCTCGCCCAGGGCGCGGCCCAGGCCGAGCATGGCGCCGCCCACCACGCCGGATCTGCCGAAGGGCAGCACGGCCAGGCGGATCATCTCCCAGCGGGTGGCGCCCATGGCCAGGGCGGCCTCGCGGTGCCCCTGCGGGGTCTGGTGGAACACGTCGCGCGCCATAGCGGTGATGATCGGCAGGATCATGACGGCCAGCACCACGCCCGCGGTGAGGATGGTGCGGGCCGAGGTGGAGGCGGGGCCCTGGAACAGCGGGATCCAGCCCAGGTAGCGCGTCAGCGCCTGGTAGACGGGGACCAGCTCCGGCGCGAGGAAGCCGATGCCCCACAGGCCGTAGACGACGCTGGGGATGGCGGCCAGCAGGTCCACCAGGTAGCCGAGTACCGAGGCGAGCCTGCGCGGCGCGTAGAAGACGATGAACAGCGCGATCCCGATCGCCACCGGGGTGGCCAGCAGCAGCGCGATGGCCGCGGCCAGGACGGTGCCGAACGCCAGGGCGGCGACACCGAACGCGGGTTCCTCGCGGACGTTGGGGTCCCACTCCGTGCTGGTGAGGAAGTTCACCGTGTTCGCGGTCAGGGACGGCCAGGCCTGCACGAGCAGGAAGGCGGCGACACCGGCGAGGATCAGCAGGATCAGGATGCCCGAGCCTCGGGCGAGCCCGGCGAAGGCGACGTCGCCGATCCGGCGCTTGCCCGTGGGCGGCGGTGCCGCCTCGGGGGCGTCCGTGGTCGTCATGGGTTGGCTCCGGTTCGGAAGGTTTCGGGGCGGGTCGCCCGGATGGTGCGGTGCGTTCCGTGCACCTTCTGCGTGCCTGGTGTGTTCCCTGCGACGCGTGGTTCTCCCGCCGGTCGGGGGATGTCTCCCCGCCGAGGTCCCCTCCGCGTCCCGTACTGGGGCGATCGCCGGTCACCGCGCCACGGTCCGTGGTGGAGGGTGGCCGTGCTGCGCCGAATGTGAAGGTAGGTGCAACAGGTGACCAGTTGTCCCAAACAAGATGAACGGAAGATGAACGAGGTGTCGCACTCCCGTGGCGGCCCGGGGATTGCCCGGTGAATGTGACAGGTCACACGTTCGGGCGGGGGGCGTCGTCCCTCGGCGGCGCGTACATCACGTCGGTGTCCCACATGGCGAATCCGAGCGACTCGTACAGCCGCACCGCCGCCTCGTTGTCGCCGTCCACGTACAGGTGGACCCACGGCAGACCGGCGTCGCGCAGGTGCCGCAGACCCGCCAGGGTCAGGGCCCGGCCGAGTCCGCTGCCCTGCCACTCGGGGTCCACGCCCACCACGTAGACCTCGCCCACCGGCTCGCCGTCGGTGAGCCCGGCGCCGTCGGCGTGGGTCTTGGTCCAGTGGAACGCGGCCACCCCGCCGTCCTTGGCGGTGGCCAGGAAGAAGCCGTCCGGGTCGAACCAGTCCTCCACCTCGCGCTGGAGCAGGTCGTCCAGGGTGAGCTGGCCCTGCTCGGGGTGGTCGGCGAACGCCCGCGCGTTGGCGGCCAGCCACGCCTGCTCGTCCTGGCCCACGACGAAGGGGCGCAGCCGGACCCGTTCGGCCACCTCGGGCCGCAGCTCGGGCTCGGGCAGCTCGGGCGCCTCCCAGGGGCCGCCCGGCTCGTCCCCGGCGATGTCGCGCAGCGGCATCCGCATCTTGTGGAGTTCGCGGACGGCGGTCCAGCCGTCCTCCCGCGCCACCGACACCGCCTGCGGGGTGCGCCCGTGCGCCCACACGCGGACCCCGTCCGGCCCGGCGTCCCGGTCCACCGAGTGCAGCAGGGCGGTTCCGTGCCCGCGTCCGCGGTGGTCGGGGTGGACGACGACCTCTCCGGAGTCGGGCTCGCCCGCGACGCGCTCCACGAAGGCGAAGCCGACCGCGCGCCCGTCCTCCAGGACCAGGTGGAAGCGGCTGCTCCCCGAGGGGGCGCCGTGTCTGACGCGGAGCAGGGTGTGCTCCGACAGCGGTGCGACGCCGTCGGCCGCGCGCGCGGCCTCGGCGAGCGTCAGCACCTGTTCGGCCAGGGTCCGGTCCAGGTCATCGGTGACTAGCGGGGTGTCCATGGACCGAAAGCCTACGACGGGGCGACGGCAAGACTTCTGTCAGCCACGGCAGGTGAGATGTTTGTCCTGGTAGCTGCCCTGATCCACGTGTCGCCGGTGCCGTCCCCGGTGGCGGGGCCGCCGGGGAACGGCTCCGGGACGTCCTACTTCCTGCGGCGCCTGCCCTGGTAGCCGCCGCCGACGCGGACGCGCCGCACCGGTGCGAGCGGGGCCGCGAGCAGCAGAGCGAGGAGGAACGCGGCGAGCAGCACCGCCGGGGCCATGTTCGGCCCCAGGTCGCTGTGGTCGGCGGCCACCTCGGTCCCGTCGAGGTCGTCGTCCTGCGCGCCGGGGGTCACCGTGGGCAGCTCGGCGAGGTTCTCCGCGCCGGGCACGACCCCGGGCAGGGCCGCCTCGTCGCTGGGCAGGTCCGGGAAGCTGTCGCGGGTGGTGGGCACGTCGCTGGTGGGCACGTCGTCCACACGGCCGGAGGAGCGGGGCGCGCCACCGGAGCCGCCGGACCCGCCGCCGCCCGAACCGCCCGAACCGCCCGAACCGCCGCCGGAGTTCCCCCCGCGGTCGTCGTCACGGGTGGGGTCGGGGCGGGGCGTGTCGGAGGGGCTCGTGGTGTCGTCCGGCTCCTCGGTCTCGGTGGGCTCGTCCGTGGGTTCCCCGGTCTGCTCCGGGGGAGTGGTGGGCTCGGGCCTGGCGATCGAGACCGTCCACGTGCCGGTGGCGACGGTGTGCGTGCTCGCGGGCTCCAGGGCCGCGCACGCGACGCCCTCCTGCGCGAGCGCGTAGGTGAGGGTGGCCGTGACCTCGGCCCGCTCGCGGGTCGCGCCGGTGACCTCTCCGGCGGACGCCTCCTGACCGGGGGCGACCTCCTGGGGCGTGAACCCCCTGACGCCGAACCCGCCGGTGTCCACGCTCATCGCCAGCAGGCAGACGCTGGCGTCGCCGGTGTTGGTCGCGGTGAGGGGGTTGACCGCGGAGTCGCCCAACTTCACCTCGTCGGAGTCCCGCTCGAAGGAGACGACAGCAGACGGGTCCGGCTCCGGGGAGGACGGCGGTGTGGAGGGCGCCGGGGAGGCGGACGCGGAGGGGCTCGGCTCGGCGTGGGCCGGGGACATGGCGGCGACCAGGCTGGAACCGACGAAGACGGCCCCCAGGGCGATGGCCGTGCGACGGCGTCCGGGGGTGAGCGGGGGTCTCGCGGCGTTCGTGGGCATCGGGGCGTTCTCCTCCTCGCGGATGGCGCGCCAAGGCAGCTTCTGCGCACCCGCTCGCGGGGAGTTTCGCCGCGCCTGACGTCCCGGCGTGGGGGTGCCCACACGATCTTAGGACCTGGGGCCGTCGAACACGAGTGTTCGGACGCCCGTTCTCACACCGTTCGCCCGCGGGACGGTCGGCCCCTGGAACGCGGTGGGTGGGGCCCGCGGCGGTGGACGCGGAAGCGCCGGGTCCCCGGGTGTCCGGAAACGACTCCGGGGCGCCCGCGCGGGCGCCCCGGGGTGGTCCTCGGGCGGAGGGAGGCGGCTCCCCGCGTGCCGCCCTAGGTCGCGCTGGGCTCGGCGGAGCGCGCGGCGGGCGGCGCGTCGACCCCCTCCGGCACGGCCGAGGGCGCCTTGGCGACCGGGTCGGGCACGAAGCGGTAGCCCACGTTGCGCACCGTGCCGATCAGCGACTCGTACTCCGAGCCCAGCTTGGCGCGCAGGCGCCGCACGTGGACGTCGATGGTGCGGGTGCCGCCGAAGTAGTCGTAGCCCCACACCTCCTGGAGCAGCTGCGCCCGGGTGAACACCCGGCCGGGGTGCTGCGCCAGGAACTTGAGCAGTTCGAACTCCTTGAAGGTGAGGTCGAGGATGCGGCCGCGCAGCCGCGCGATGTAGGTGGCCTCGTCGATGACGAGATCGCCCCTGCGGATCTCGTCGGGGTCGTCCGTCCCGGCCTCGGCCGACCCCACGGCCAGCCGCAGGCGCGCCTCGACCTCCGCGGGACCGGCGGTGGACAGGATGAAGTCGTTCACCTGCCAGTCGGGGGTCAGCGCCGCGACGCCGCCCTCGGTCAGGATCACCATCAGCGGGCAGTCCAGGCCCGTGGTGTCGAGCAGGCGGCAGAAGTTGCGGGCCGCGGCGAGGTCGGTCCGCGCGTCCACCAGGATGGCGTCGACCGGCGCGCCGGAGCCGCCGCCCGCGTTCGACGCCAGTAGGGCCCCCGCCTCCGCCGGCGCCACCCGCACCGAGTGCAGAAGGAGACCGAGGGCGGGCAGTACGTGGTCGGACGGTTCGTTCGAGTTCGTCAACAGCAGCAGATGGCTCATGCGTCTCTTCTCGTCACCCCGCTCTGTGCGGGCGATCGAAGGCGCCATTGCCCCCGGTGAAGATGTCCAATTCGTCGCCTCCGAGCAACACCAAGGATAATCAACGGATGGCGAAGTGCACTATCAGGTACTGGGCGGCGGCCAAGGAGGCCGCCGGAACCGCCGAGGAAACGGTCGGGGCCGCCACGCTCGCGGAGGCTCTGGAGGCGGCGTGTCGGCTGCACCCGGACGACCGCTTCCAGCGCGTACTCGGATCCTCCTCGCTGCTGGTCGACGAGCGGCCGGTCGGGCGCAGAGCGCACGGTGACGTGCCGGTCGCGGACGGCACTGTGATCGAGGTCCTACCGCCCTTCGCGGGAGGCTGAGGGGCCGTACGGCTCCGGAAACAGGAGGGGAACATGGCGGAAACACCCCAGTGGGCGGGCCAGGCGCGCGTGGTGATGCTCGGCAAGCCGGGATGCCACCTGTGCGAGGACGCCTGGGGGGTCATCGAGCGGGTCACGGACGAACTCGGCGCCAGCCGGGCGGTGCGCCAGCTCGACGAGGTCGGCGCGGACGAGCGCGAGGAGTACTGGGACAAGATCCCGGTGACGTTCGTGGACGGGCGGCGCCACGACTTCTGGAGGGTGGGCGAGGACCGCCTGCGCTCCGCCCTGGGCGGCTGAAGGGGTTTTCGTCGGTTCTCCGGGGGATGTGCGGTCAGCGGCCCGGGCGATGGGCGAAAACGTTTCCGGCCGCTCTCACGGGACGGCTCCTCCGGAGAGCTGAGTAAGCCCGAAAACTACGACTGTGCCCACAAATATGCACATATGACGGTCTTTGGTTGTCCCGAATTGCCGGCGTACGCACCGGAGGTTTCCACGGGGGCGCCAAGGCCCTTGCCGGTGGGAACTTATGAGCCCGCCGTCACAGCGGGCCCCACTTTGTGCGTGCTTTCACAAGCGCGTAATCTAGGTACTCCAAGACACGCCCGAGGGGCGCGGCGGCAGCAGCCCGTCCGCTCCCCGCGCCGGTCCCGGCGGCCCGCCTCCCGCCCGGACCGCCTCCCGCGCCCGCCCGCCGACCAGGAGCGCCCGCCTGTGACCAGTCGTCCACCACGGCCCCGGGAGAGGGGCATCCCGGAGGCCACCGTGGCCCGGCTCCCCGTCTACCTGCGGGCCCTCCAGACCCTCCAGGACCGCGGCACCCTCACCGTCTCCTCCGAGGACCTCGCCTCCGCCGCCGGTGTGAACTCCGCCAAGCTGCGCAAGGATCTGTCCCACCTCGGGTCCTACGGGACGCGTGGCGTGGGTTACGAGGTGGAGTACCTCGTCTACCAGATCTCGCGTGAGCTTGGTCTCACCCAGGACTGGGCCGTGGCCATCGCCGGGATAGGCAACCTGGGCCGCGCACTGGCCAACTACGGGGGGTTCGGGACCCGCGGGTTCCGTATCGCGGCGCTGCTCGACGCGGACCCGGCGATGGTGGGGCAGAGTGTCGCCTCCCTGGACGTGAGGCATATTGACAACCTGGAGGAGGTTGTCCGTTCAGAGAGGGTTTCCATCGGTGTCATCACGACACCGGCGGTCTCCGCGCAGGGCGTGGCGACGCGCTTCGTCGAGGCGGGGGTGGCCAGCATCCTCAACTTCGCGCCGGTCGTACTCAATGTGCCGGACGGAGTCGATGTGCGTAAGGTCGACTTGTCCATCGAACTCCAGATCCTCGCCTTCCACGCGCAGCGCAGGGCCGATGGCGACGGCCGCGGCGCGGAACGCGCGGGACTGGAGCTGACGTGACCTGAGGGATGGACGATCCGGGCCGCGAGGCCCGCATGAGCGGTGGGCGATGAGCGAGCGTGCGCCGCGCCTCCGGCGGTCTGGCCGCCGCCGGGGCATACGAAGACGCTGTGTGGTGCCTGCATAGGAGTAGTGCGGATGAGTGTCCTGGCCGTGGGGTTGAGCCATCGGAGTTCGCCGGTGGCGCTCCTCGAACGTGTCGCGCTGAACGGGGAGACCCGCGCCAACGCGGTCGCCGAGATGGTCGGCTCCGAGCCCGTCAACGAGGTCATGGTGGTCTCCACCTGCAACCGCACCGAGGTCTACGCCGACGTCTCGGCCTTCCACGGCGGCGTCTCGGCCATCACCGAACTCCTCTCCTGGCACACCGGCGTCCCCCTCGGAGAGCTCTCCGAGCACCTCTACGTCCACTACGAGGACCGCGCGGTCCAGCACCTGTTCTCCGTCACCTGCGGGCTCGACTCCATGGTCCTCGGCGAGGGACAGATCCTCGGCCAGGTGCGCGACGCCCTCAAGGAGGGCCAGGAGACCGGTTCCGTCGGCCGCGTCCTCAACGACCTCGGCCAGCGCGCCCTGCGCGTGGGCAAGCGCGCCCACACCGAGACCCACCTCGACCACGCGGGCGCCGACATGGTCAGCTTCGGCCTCACCGTCGCCTCCGGCGGCCTCGGGCTCGGCCCGACCGGCGCTCCCCAGACCACCGCCCTCCAGACCGCCCAGACCGTGGGTTCGCTGCCCCCCGCGGGCTGCCCCATGTCCGCGGTCCCGGGCGACACCGCCGACGCGCCCGGGCTCGCCCGGCCCGCGCACGGCCCCCTCACGGGCGTGCGCGTCCTCGTCCTCGGCGCCGGATCCATGAGCGCCCTGTCCGCCAACACCGTCTCCCGCCAGGGCGCCGAGGCGGTCGTCGTGGCCAACCGCACCTTCGACCGGGCCGCGCGCCTGGCCGAGTGCCTCACCGAGGCCTACGACACCGTCGAGGCCCGCGCCGTCCCCTTCGCCGACGCCGCCGGGGTCCTGGCCGAGGTGGACCTCGTCATCTCCTGCACCGGAGCCCAGGGCCTGGTCCTGACCGCCGAGGCCGTGGCCGCCGCCACCGCCGGGCGCACGCGGCCCCTGGTCTTCCTCGACCTCGCGCTGCCCCGCGACATCGACCCGGCCGTGCGCGAGCTGCCCGGCGTGCGCCTGGTCGACATCGAGGACCTGCGCCAGGCCGCCGCCACCGCTCCCGGAGCCGACACCGGCCGCGACAGCGCCCTCACCCTCGTGCGCGGCATCGTCGACGAGGAGGTCACCGAGTTCCGCGCGGTCCGCCGCGCCCACCAGGTGACCCCCACCGTCGTCGCCCTGCGCGCCCAGGCCAGGGACGTGGTGGACGCCGAGCTGTCGCGCCTGCACGGCCGCCTGCCCGCCGACCTCGACGACCGCACGCGCGAGGAGATCAGCCGCGCCATGCGCCGCGTCGCCGACAAGCTCCTGCACAGACCGACCGTGCGCGTCAAGGAACTGGCCGCCGCACCGGACGGGGAGTCCTACGAGGCGGCACTGAGAGAACTCTTCGCACTCGACCCCGGAAGCCCCGAGGCGCTCACCGCCCCCGAGGGCACCGCCACCGCGGCACGGACCGCACAGGAGAAGTCATGACCGGCACGCCC
The DNA here is from genome assembly GCF_041228755.1 of Nocardiopsis sp. LDBS0036. Lineage (NCBI taxonomy): Bacteria > Bacillati > Actinomycetota > Actinomycetes > Streptosporangiales > Nocardiopsidaceae > Nocardiopsis > Nocardiopsis sp. LDBS0036. The sequence continues at coordinate 3,685,925 of NZ_CP141103.1, read as the reverse complement.
TCCCACGGCACGACCGCCGACGGAGCACCCGACCACGGCGCCCCGGCCAGGCTCGGCACCCGCCGCAGCACCATGGCCACCAGCCAGTCGCGCATGGTCGCCGACGCCATCACCGCGCGCACCGGCAGGGTGATCGAGCTGGAGCTGATCACCAGCTTCGGCGACGTCACCAAGGCGCACCTGACCCAGCTCGGCGGCACCGGCGTGTTCGTCAACGCCCTGCGCGACGAGCTCCACGCGGGCACCGTCGACTTCGCCGTCCACTCGCTCAAGGACCTGCCCACCACGCCCGCCGAGGGGCTCGTGCTGGCCGCGATCCCCGAGCGCGACGACCCGCGCGACGCCCTGTGCGCGCGCGACGGGCTGAAGTTCGCCGACCTGCCCGCGGGGGCCAGGATCGGCACCGGCTCCCCGCGCCGGGTCGCCCAGCTCGCCGCGCTGCGCCCGGACCTGGTCTACGTCCCGATCCGCGGCAACGCCGAGACCCGTCTGGGCAAGGTCGCCTCCGGAGAGCTGGACGCCGTCGTCCTGGCCTACGCCGGACTCGGCCGCGTGGGACGCACCGAGGACGTCACCGAGGTCTTCGAGCCCGAGCAGATGCTGCCTGCGCCCGGCCAGGGCGCCCTCGCCGTCGAGTGCTCCGTCGAGCGCCTCGACGGCGACCTCGCCTACCTGGCCTCGGTCGACCACCCCGCCACTCGCGCCGAGGTCGTCGCCGAGCGCACCGTGCTCTCCGAACTGGAGGCCGGTTGCGCCGCCCCGGTCGGCGCCTACGCCCAGTACGACGCCGAGACGGGCCGCCTGCGCCTGCGCGCCGCCGTGGTCGCCACCGACGGGGCCGAGGCCGTGCGCCGCGAGCGCGCCGCCGACCTCGCCTCGCCCGGGGACCTGGCCGCCGCCACCGCGCTCGGCCGGGACCTGGCCCGCCAGATGATCGCCGAGGGAGCCGACCGCATCGTGGCCGAGGCCTTCGCCGAGAGGGACACGCCCTAAGCAGGAGCAGTCGGCGGGCCTCCTCGGCCTGGGCCCGCCGTACCGCCGCCCCCGGCGCCGCACACCGGGGCGCGGCGACCCACACAGAGGAGCCAGTACGTGAACGCCAACGCCAACCCCCAGCCGGAGGAGCCGCGCGCCGCAGCGCGGGCCGGGCACGTCGCCCTGGTCGGTTCCGGTCCGGGCGGCGCCGACCTGCTCACCCTGCGCGGCGCCGAGCTGCTGAGCCACGCCGACGTGGTCATCACCCTGCGCGAGCCCGCCGCCGAGGAGCTCTCGGGCTTTCGCGCCGAACTCCTCTCCCACTGCTCCGAGGACGTCTCCGTGATCGAGGCGGGCGAGTGCGGCGGCGACGTCAACGCCCTGGCGGTGGCGCGCGCCCGCGACGGGCAGCGGGTGGTCCGCCTCTACTCCGGCGACCCGTTCTTCGGCTGCCGCGGCGCCGAACTGGTCTCCGCCTGCCACGAGGCCGGGGTCGAGGTCGAGGTCGCCCCCGGCGTCTCCGCGATCACCTCCGTGCCGACCTTCGCGGGCGTGCCGCTGCTGGACGCGGACAGCCCCGAGGTGCGCGTGCTCAACGCCCGCGCGCACGGCGGGGGAGGGGTCGACTGGCACGAGGCCGCCGCCAGCGGCGCCACCCTGGTCGTCATGGGCGGCGACGCGCCCGCCGGTGAGCCGGTCGAGCACCAGGGACCCGGCTTCGACGTGCTGTGCAAGACCCTCATCGCCGGAGGGCGGCCCGCCTCGACCCCGGTCGCGGTCGTGCGCGCGGGCGGCACCACCCGTCAGACCACGGTCTCCTCGACCCTGGGGCGGCTCGTCGCCGACCTCAAGTCCAAGGACGCCAAGGGCCACCACGTCACCGCGCCCGCGCTGATGGTCGTCGGCCCCGCCGCGGGCCGCCACCCCGAGCTGTCCTGGTACGAGAGCCGTCCGCTGTTCGGCTGGCGCGTCCTGGTGCCCCGCACCAAGGAGCAGGCCGCGGCCCTGTCCGACCAGCTGCGCGGCTACGGCGCGGTGCCCGAGGAGGTGCCCACCATCTCCGTGGAGCCGCCGCGCACCCCGCAGCAGATGGAGCGCGCCGTCCGCGGCCTGGTCACCGGCCGCTACCAGTGGGTGGCCTTCACCTCCGTCAACGCGGTCCGCGCCATCCGGGAGCGCCTGGAGTCCTACGGCCTGGACGCGCGCGCGTTCGCCGGGGTCAAGGTCGCCGTCGTCGGCGAGGCCACCGCGCGCGCCGTGCGCGAGTTCGGCATCCAGCCCGACCTGGCCCCGCCCGAGGAGGAGCAGTCCAGCTCGGGCCTGGTCTCGGTGTGGCCGCCCTACGACGCCGAGATCGACCCGATCGAGCGGGTCCTGCTGCCGCGCGCCGACATCGCCACCGAGACCCTGTCCGCCGGGCTGGACAAGCTCGGCTGGGAGGTCGACGACGTCACCGCCTACCGCACCGTGCGCGCCGCGCCCCCGCCCGCGCCCGTCCGGGAGGCGATCAAGGGCGGCGGCTTCGACGCGGTGCTGTTCACGTCCTCCTCCACGGTGCGCAACCTGGTGGGGATCGCGGGCAAGCCGCACAACACCACCGTCATCGCCGTCATCGGTCCCGAGACGGAGAGGACCGCGATCGAGTTCGGCCTGCGCGTCGACGTCGTGGCGCCCAAAGCCTCGGTTTCCGCCCTCGCACAGGCCCTTTCGGAGTACGGTGCCGAGAAGAGGCGCGAGGCGGTCGAGGCGGGCAAGCCCGTCCTCAAGCCCAGTCAGAAGAGACGCGGTCGCCGCCGCAAGCTCTGAGAGACCACACCGCCACCGACGCACGAACCTTTCCCGGGAGCCCCGTGATGAACGCCTCCAGCAACGACGCCGCCTTCCCCGTGGTCCGGCCGCGCCGCCTGCGCCGCGGTCCGGCGCTGCGCCGCCTGGTCGCCGAGACCCGGGTCCGCCCCGAGAACCTCGTCCTGCCGATGTTCGTCAAGGAGGGCATCACCGAGCCGGTCGCCGTCTCCTCGATGCCCGGCCAGGTGCAGCACACGCGTGACAGCCTGCGCAAGGCGGCCCACGAGGCGGCCGCCGCCGGAGTGGGCGGGCTGATGCTGTTCGGCATCCCCGCGCACAAGGACGCGCACGGCTCGGCCGCCGACGACCCCGAGGGGATCGTCCAGGCCGCCCTGCGCGACCTGTCCGCCGAGGTCGGCGACGACCTCGTGGTGATGGCCGACCTGTGCCTGTGCGAGTACACCGACCACGGCCACTGCGGCCCGCTGGAGGTGGACGGGCACGTCGACAACGACCTCACCCTGGAGCGGTACGCGTCCGTGGCCGCCGCCCAGGCCGAGGCGGGCGCCGCCGTGGTGGCGCCCAGCGGCATGATGGACGGCCAGGTCGCGGCGATCCGCGCCGGGCTGGACCGCACCGGGCACCAGCAGGTGCCCATCCTGGCCTACGCCGCCAAGTACGCGTCGGCGTTCTACGGCCCCTTCCGCGAGGCCGCGGAGGGCGCGCCGCAGTTCGGCGACCGCTCCGGCTACCAGCAGGACCCCGCCAACGCGCGCGAGGCGCTGCGCGAGGTGGCACTGGACGTCGCCGAGGGCGCGGACATGGTGATGGTCAAACCCGGCCTGGCCTACCTCGACATCGTGGCCAAGGTGGCCGAGGCCTCCCCGGTACCCGTGTCGGCCTACCAGGTCAGCGGCGAGTACGCGATGATCGAGGCGGCCGCGGAGCGGGGCTGGATCGACCGCGAGCGGGCCATCGTGGAGACACTGACCTCCTACCGCAGGGCCGGGGCCGAGCAGATCCTCACCTACTGGGCGACCGAGGCCGCCCGCCTGCTGCGGTAGCGCGACCAGGCCCCTCGCCCCGGTCGCGGTCCCCGGGCGCAGGGCCTCCCACGACGGCGAGGCCGCGCCTGGAACACGAGCGAACACCGGGGAGGCTCCATGGCCGAGGTTCTGTACCGACGTAAGCGCCGCCATGCGGCGGCCAGCATGCTGGACGCCGCTCTGGGCTACGCCGAGCTGGGCTGGCCGGTGGCGCGCGGCACCTCACCGGGGCAGGACCGCGCGTGCAGCTGCGACCGGATGGGCTGCCCGGACCCGGCGGCGCACCCGGTGACGATGGCCTGGGGCGTGGAGGCCAGCACCGACACCGACACCATCCGGCGGTGGTGGACGGCCACCCCCGACGCGAACATCATCCTGCCCACGGGGCGGGTCTTCGACGTGTTCGACGTCCCCCGTGAGGCGGGTGTGATGGCGCTGGCGCGCATGGGCCGCTCGGGCGTTCCCGCGGGCCCGGTCGCGGCGGTGGAGTCCTCGCGCTACCTGTTCTTCGTGGCCACCCGTTCGCCGGTGGACGAGGACGAGTGGTGGTCCTGCCACCTGGACTGCGTGCCCGAGGCCGTGGAGGAGATGCCGGGGCTGCGCTGGCACTGCCGGGACAGCTTCGTGCTCGGAGCCCCCTCGCTGCTGCCCTCCGGCGACCGGGTCACCTGGATCCGCCCGCCGCGCGCCGAGGACGGGGCCGTGGTGCTGCCCGACCCGATCGTGGTGCTCGACATCCTCGCCGACGCGAGCGAGGAGTTCCCCGCCTGACCCCGGGGCGCGCCGGGCGTACCGGTGGCGGTACCGCTCGGGCGAGCGAGCGGCGGTCGGACTCCTACCTGGGCAGGGTGAGGATCTCGGCCCCCTCGTGGGTGATGGCGATCGTGTGCTCGCTGTGCGCCGTCCGGCAGCCCGTCGCGCTGCGCAGCGTCCACCCGTCGGCGTCGGTGACCAGCTCGTCGGTGTCCGCCATGACCCACGGCTCCAGGGCGAGCATCAGGCCGGGGCGCAGCTTGTAGCCGCGTCCGGGCTGTCCGGTGTTGGCCACGTGCGGGTCCTGGTGCATCGTCGACCCGATGCCGTGACCGCCGAACTCGGTGTTGATCGGGTACCCCGCCGCGCTGAGGACCGAGCCGATGGCGTGGGAGATGTCGCCGACGCGGGCCCCGGGCCGGGCGGCGGCGATCCCCGCCTCCAGCGCGCGTTCGGTCGCACGGATCATCGCGACGCTCTCGGCGGGCCTCGACTCGCCCACGACGAAGCTGACGGCGGAGTCCGCGGCGACCCCGCCCAGGGAGACGGCGAGGTCGAGTGTGAGCAGGTCGCCGTCGGCGAGCGCGTAGTCGTGGGGCAGTCCGTGGAGCACGGCGTCGTTGACGGCCGTGCAGATGTAGTGGCCGAACGGCCCGCGCCCGAAGGACGGCGCGTAGTCGACGTAGCAGGACTGCGCTCCGGCCTCGGCGATCATCTCCCGGGCCCACCGGTCGATGTCCAGGAGGTTGGTGCCGACCATGGCGCGGCTCCGTGCCGTCCGGAGGATGTGGGCGACCAGGGCGCCCGCGTCCTTGGCTCGGGCGAGTTCGGCGGGTTTCAGGATCTCGATCATGCGGCGGCCTCTCACGCAACCAATAACTATACCGGCCATACTATACCGGTTCTGGGGGTGGGGTCACGGCCGGACCGCCGGTCACTTCGCCGGAGGACGAGCGCGGACAGCGTTCCGGCGGCCTTCCGCGCCCGCGAGGGGCGCTCAACGTCCGGGCCGCGCCCGGCGCACGCGTCGGAGGGCCTTCAAGGGACCGGGTCCGTTCGGCGTTCGGGAACGGGCCCTAGTCGCCCCGGCGCTCCCGTACCCACAGGGCGAGCCGGGTGCGGTCGCGCAGCCCCAGCTTGCGCAGGATGCTCGTGACGTGGTTCTTGGCGGTGCCCTCGGTGATGAACAGGGCACGCGCGACCTCCCGGTTGGTGGCGCCCGTGCCGACGAGGCGGGCCACCTCCTCCTCGCGCTCCGACAACCGGGGCGCCTCCCCGTGCCCTGGCGGGCGGGGCGGGTCCGCCGCGGGGACGGTGGAGGGGCCTTCGCCGAGCGCGGCGACCAGGAGCTCGGCCGCCGGACCGCCGAGAACGGTCTCACCCCGGGCGACGCGGCGGATCGCCGCCACCAGTTCCTCCGGCGGCACGTCCTTGAGCAGGTAGCCGCGCGCTCCGGCCCGCAGACCGCCGAAGACCAGTTCGTCGTCGTCGAACGTGGTCAGCACCAGGGCGGGCACGTCCGGGTACTCCGCGCGCATCCGCCCGATGAGGGCCACCCCGTCCATGCGCGGCATGCGGGCGTCCACCAGGGCCACGTCCGGGAGCGGGTCGGCGGCCGAGAGGAACTCCAGGGCCTCGACGCCGTCCGCGGCGTCGCCGACGACGTCGACGCCCTCCTCGATCTCCAGCAGTTTGCGCAGGCCCTGCCGCATCAGGATCTGGTCGTCGACGATCAGGACCGAAACAGTGGTCATGTGGTGCCCCCCGCCGTGCCGGGAACAGTCTCCCGCGTACCGGCGCGCGCGGGGACCTCCGCGCGGAGCCGGAAGCCGAGGGTATCCGCCGGGGGCGTGCTCCCCGGTGTCGCGGCCTCCCGCGCCCGGTCGGCCGCGCACACGTTGCCGCTGAGCATCGTCCCGCCGACGGCCGCGACCCGTTCGGACAGACCCCGCAGCCCGAACCCCGCGCGCACCGCCTCCTTCCCCGCGCCGCCGCCGTTGTCGGTCACCGTGACCGCGACCCCCTCGGCGCGGGTCAGCACCTCCACCTCGATCAGGTCGGCGCCCGAGTGGCGCATGGCGTTGGTCAGGCCCTCCTGGAGCGCCCGGTAGCAGACCAGCTCGGCCTCCTCCGACAGGTCGGGCCAGACCCCGTCGCCGGTGACGGCGAACCTGATCCGGACGCCCCCGCCGTCGAAGGAGGCCGCCATCGCCCGCATCGCGGCCAGCCCCGCGCGCCCCTCCAACCCCAGGGGGCGCAGCGCGCGCACCCAGCGCCGGGTGTCGGTGAGCGCCTCCCGGGCGAGTTCGCGGGCCTGTCGCACCTCCTCCCACGCCGAGTCGGGCCGTGCGGTGCGAAAGCGCAGCGCGTTCGACAGCGACATGGTGAGCGCGGTCAGGTAGTGGCCGGTGCTGTCGTGCATCTCCCGGGACATGCGGGCGCGCTCCTCCGCCACGGTGAGCTCGCGGATGCGATCGGAGCGGCGTCGCAGCTCCCCGTGGGCCTCCTCCAGCGCGGCCAGGAGCTCCCGTGTGTGCTCGGCCCGCCGCGCGGCCACGGTCAGGCCGAGGAACACCGTTCCCGACGCCGCCACGATGAACAGCAGGATCACCCCGGCGAACAGCCCCACCGCGAACGGCAGGTCGGGGACCACCAGGGTCAGACCGACGCTGAACACGAGCACGGCGGAGCCGTAGCCGACGCCGCCCGGAAGCCCGAACACGGCCACCGCGTTCATGGTGCCCACGCACAACAGCAGGAAGGTCGTGTGGTTGCTGCTGAGCATGCAGAGCACGGTGAGGGCGAGGAAGACGGCGCTGACGGCCCTGCGCGGCCACGGGGACACCGGGGACCACGCCAGGAACGGCCACAGCGCGCAGCAGAGCAGCAGGACGCCGACGCTGACGAGCACGGCGGTGTTGGCGACCGGGTCGCCGCCGTGGAAACGCATCTGGCCGCTCAGGAACAGCAGCGCGTAAAGGCCGAGGGTGAGTGCCACCGCGCCCCAGAACAGCAGTTCCAGAACGCGGGGCGGACGGTTCTCGTGCAGCGTGACCCAGGAGGACGGGTCGGTCGGGGAGCCGGGGGTGCGCATTCTTCCGAGCGTAGTCGGAACGGTTCCGCGCGGACCGCCGGAGGAGGTCATGGTCAGTGGCATGTTCGCGCCATGACCTCAGGCATGTCCGGTGTCCGCGAACCGAGTGACCGCACCGTGCCTCGCGGTCGATGCGGTTCCGAAACTCCTTTTCCTACTGTTGTGCCACGAGAACGGCGAGGGAGAGGAAGAAACGGAATGAACGGCACGGACAACCCGGTGGAGGAGAATGTGGAAAGGCCCCGCATTCCCCTCGCGGGAATTCTCGTCACGGCGGCCTCGGTCGTCCTCATGGCCCTCGTCTCCTGGACGGCCTGGCCCGATCTGCCGGGGACGGTGCTCAGCGGACGGACCAACCTGGACGGCACCCCCGACACGGTCCCCCGGGCGGTGCTCGCGCTGGCCCTGCCCCTGACGACCGGCCTCCTGGCGGTCGTGCTGTCGGCCGCGGTGGTCTTCGGAACCCGTCTCCAGAACGGCCTCCAGGACGCGCTGGGTCTACCGGCGGCGCCGAAGGCACGGAACGCCGCGCGGGGCATGAGCGCCCTCCTGGGCCTGCTGTCCCTGTTCCTGCTCGTGACGCACGGAGTGCTCGTCCTGGGCCAGGCCGGGTGGGACCTCCCGATCAGCCGGGTGCTGGGCGTGGCGACCGGCCTGTTCCTGGTCGGTGTCGGCGTCGTCCTGCCCGCGCCGGAGCCCGGGGCGGACCACGACAGGCCCCTCGTCCGCTGGTGGTCGGCCGCGCACCGCCTCATGAGAACCGGTTTCGTGCTGGTCGGTTCGGCGCAGGCGGCGGTCGTCCTGTTCGTCGACCACATGCTGGCGTGGCTCCTCGTCCCGCTGCTGCTGCTCCCCGCGATGTGCGCGGCCGTGGTGCTTCCGCTCCTGCGCGGTCGGGCCTGAGGCGCAGGGCGGGCAGGGGCGGGTGCGGCCGGGCACGCGGAAGGCCTCGGAGCCCGCGGGGGTGTCCGAGGGTTCGGCGGGAGGTGCCGGAGGCGCACTGGGGAGGCTCCGGGGATGTCGCCGGGGAGGTCATCCCCGCGACCTCCTCCGTTCTCCTCCGCTTGGCCCCGCGTCAGAGCCCGATCTCCTCGGCGTTCACCACCACGCCGTCCTCGTCGCTGTAGAGCCACTCTCCCGGTACGAACGTGACGTCGCCGAAGGTCACGGGCACGTCAAGGCGACCGGCGGCGTCCTTGAGGGACTTGCGGGGGTTGGAGCCCAGCGCCTTCACGCCCAGGTCCAGCCCGCCCAGGGCGCGGGTGTCGCGGACCGCGCCGAAGATCACGGTTCCGGCCCAGCCGTTGGCCACGGCCGCCTCGGCGATCATGTCGCCCATCAGGGCCGACCGCAGCGAGCCGCCGCCGTCCACCACCAGGACCGCGCCGTCGCCCGGGGTGTTGAGGACCTGCTTGACCAGGCCGTTGTCCTCGTGGCAGCGGACGGTGCGGATCCGGCCGGAGAACACCGCGCGCCCCCCGAACTGGCGGAACTGCGTGGAGCAGCTGCGCAGGGTGTCGCCGTGGTCGTCGATGAGGTCCGCGGTGGTGAAGTGCGAGGTCATCGGGGCTCCGTCTCGGGAGGGCGGATGGGTGCCGCCGGGAGGGTGGACACCCCCAAGCTACTCATCGGTACGCCAGACCTCTCGGGCGGCACGGCGTCTCCTTCGTCGGTGCCCTCCGTCTCTTTCGTCGATACGGCCGTTTCGCGGGCCCGGAAAGCCCCGGTTGATGACAGGATGAAGCCTTTCCTGTCACCGAATCATGGGATCCCCGTCACCTTCGGACGGGGCGTCGCCCAGAACCTCCCCCCTGCGCGCGACCCTCCCCCCTGAACGACCCAATGGAGAGAGATGGTCTCTGAGATCCTCGCCGTCAGCGCTGCCTGGTCCCGGGCCCTGATCGAGTTCACGGCGGACCTGGACCCCTGGGTGCAGAGCGTCGCCTACGTGGGCACCGACCTCTTCCTCGGAGTGTTCGCCGTCCTCTTCCTCGCCGCCTGGTGGCGCGCCCGCTCCGTGGACTCCCGTCTGGTCGGCCTGGCCCTGTTCGCTCCCGTCGCCACCGTCGTCGCCTACATGGTCAGCCGCACGGTGAAGACGTTCTTCGAGCAGATGCGCCCCTGCCAGGCCATGACCGACCTGACCACGATCGCCACCTGCGACCCGCTCGGCGACTGGTCCTTCCCGAGCAACCACGCCGCGATCGCGGGCGCCGCCGCCGCGGCGCTCATCCTGGCCTGGCGCCGCATCGCCGTCCTCGCCGTGCTGCTCGCCGTCCTGGAGGCCTTCTCCCGGGTCTTCGTCGGCGCCCACTACCCGCACGACGTCACGGTCGGCCTCCTCGTCGGCGCCACCGTCGCGGCCCTGGTCTCCCTGGCCGCCTCCCGCCCGATGACCGCCCTCGTGGAGCTGCTCGCCCGCAACGACCGCCTGCGCCCGCTGGTGCGCGCCGAGCGGCCGGATACCCCGGCCGCCTCGGACGCGGGCGCGCCGCCCCCGCCCGACGCCCCCGCCCGGGACGGTTACGCCGCCCGGCACTGAGTCGGCTTCCGTGTGCCCCGTCCCTGTCCCCCGGGGGCGGGGCACACGCGTGTGCGGGGCAGGACCTCATGGCATGCTTGTCACGTGTGGTTTTTCCGCGCGAAAAGCGGTGAAGCCGCTCGACTTCCGGGGAGAGTGCCGCGATGCTGCTGAGTTTCCGCGTCGAGAACCACAAGTCCATCCGTGAGGAACAACAGCTCCTGCTCACTCCCGTCTACGACGACGCCCGCCCGCAGGAGGCCGGCTGGGAGGCCACCACGGTCGCGGGGATCTTCGGGGCCAACGCCTCGGGCAAGTCGAACCTGCTGGACGCGCTCTCCTTCATGCGGGACACCGTCCGGTGGTCGATGAGCCACAACGAGCCTGGGAGCGGAATCCAGCGCCACCCCTTCAAGTTGAGCGCGGACACCCGGGAGGAGCCCTCCACGTTCGTGGTCGACCTCGTGATCGACGGTGTCCGCCACACCTACGGATTCGGGGTCGATGACGAGCGGGTCGTGGAGGAGTGGTTGTACAGCTACCCCAGACAGCGCAGACGCGTCGTGTTCGAGCGTGAGGGGGAGGAGTTCTCCTTCGGTGACCAGACCTCGGGGAAACTGCGCCAGGTCAAGGAGATCACCGGTCGGAACGTCCTCTTCCTCACCGTCGCCGCCCGCGCCTCGAACGCGGAGGTGGAACCGGTCTACCGCTGGTTCTCCGAGAGTCTGGTGTCCGCCACCGAGCGGGGGCCGGGCCATCCAGCGTGGTTGCGTGAGGGAAGCGCCTCCGAGGCACACATGGCGGATCTCAGCCGTCTTCTGAAGTCCGCTGACACGGGTATCGAAACGGTGGAACTCAGCCACGACCATCTCGACTCCATGGGACGGACCGCCTCTGCTAGGGACTCCTCCTCCGATGAGGAAAGGTTCCGCGACCCATATACGCGAGCGTTGGCCCGGAGGCTGCTCAAAGGAGACCAGGACGGGGACAGATCTCAGACCAAGCTCGGCCCTAGTGGAACGTCGGCCTTCGAGGCGAGTCTGCGCACCCTTCTCAGGCACGGCCGATCCACCCTCCTCTTCCGCCATCAGGGCACAGAAAACGCTACGCCCCTCCTCTGGGAGGAGGAATCCCTGGGAACCAGGGCGTTCGCCACGATCGGCTTCGACGCCCAGCGTGTACTGGAAACGGGCGGAGCCCTCGTGGTCGACGAGATCGACGCCAGCCTCCACCCCTATCTCTCCGCCAAGGTCATCTCCCTCTTCCAGGACGAGGAGCACAATCCCAAGGGCGCCCAACTGATCTTCACCAGCCACGACGCGGCCCTGCTCGGACGTGTACGCGGTGAGGAGGTCCTCAAGCGCGACCACATCTGGTTCGTGGACAAGGACGACCGGGGACGTACCTCGCTCTACCCGCTCAGCGACTTCAAGCCCCGGGGGGACGACAACCGCGCCCGGCGCTACCTCACGGGCCGCTACGGCGCGGTTCCGGACGTGGACGACGAACTGTTCCGGGACGCCCTGCACCGGCGAGAGCAGTCACGGGAGTCGGAGGAAGCCGCCCCGTGAGCAAGAGGCGCAAGAGGGAGCAGAGGGAGACGAGTCTCGACCGCCGCAGGCCGCATCGCGAGGAGAAGCGCGTCTACCTCGTGGTCTGCGAGGGCGAGACCGAGAAGCGCTACTTCGACACGATGAAGAAGCACCCGGACGTGCGGCTGCACACCGTCCACGCCCGCAAGGCCAAACATCCCCAGCGCGAGATCGTGGTCAGGAGCGCGGCCGAGGCGGAGCGGGACGACTGCACCGAGCGCTGGGCGGTGTTCGACACCGACGGAGAGGACGTCGCCGCGCTCGTGGCGTCCGCCGTGCGGGAGGGGGTCGAGGCCGCTCCCTCCACCCCCACCTTCGAGACCTGGCTCATCCTCCACCTGAGGGACCACCGGTCCGCACTCGTCACCGGGGCCAGTGCCGAGAAGGAGCTCAGGGCGCTCCTGCCGAGGTGGAACAAGGGCGGGACCCGCTTCGAGGACTTCGCCCACGGCCTCCAGGAGGCCTGCGAGCGCGCCGAGCGCCTGCCGCCGACGGGCGACCCCAGCACACGGATCCACCAGCTGGTCCGTGCTCTGATCCGCCCCTGACCCCGACACCGCCCCTGACCCCGACACCGGTCCAGGCGCCGACGCCGGGTCCTCGGCCGACGCGGGGCGGGTCATGGTCCTGGTACCGGACACAGCTGACACACTGGTGAGGTGGGTACTCAACAGACTTCAGCAGAGCTTTTCCAGCGTGCCTCCGCCGTCGTGCCGGGTGGCGTGAACTCCCCCGTCCGCGCCTTCGGCGCCGTCGGCGGCACCCCGCCCTTCTTCGTCAGGGGCGAGGGCCCCTACCTCACCGACGCCGACGGCCGCCAGTACGTCGACCTCGTGTGCTCGTGGGGGCCGCTGATCCTCGGCCACGCGGCCCCCGCCGTCGTCGAGGCCCTCCACGGCGCGGTCGACGCCGGGACCTCCTACGGCGCGCCGACCCCCGGCGAGGTCGAGCTGGCCGAGCTGATCGTCGAGCGCACCCCGGTGGAGAAGGTCCGCCTCGTCAACTCCGGCACCGAGGCCACCATGTCCGCGATCCGCCTCGCGCGCGGCTTCACCGGGCGCAGCAAGATCGTCAAGTTCGCGGGCAACTACCACGGCCACGTCGACGCCCTCCTGGCCTCCGCCGGTTCGGGCCTGGCCACCTTCGCCCTGCCCGACTCCCCGGGCGTGACCGGGGCCAGCGCCGCCGACACCCTCGTGCTGCCCTACAACGACCCCGAGGCCGTCGAGCGAGCCTTCGCCGAGCACGGCGACGAGATCGCCTGCGTGATCGCCGAGGCCTGCCCCGCCAACATGGGCGTCGTCGCACCCCGGGACGGGTTCAACGCCCGGATCAAGGAGATCGCGCACGCCAACGGCGCCCTCCTCATCCTCGACGAGGTCCTCACCGGCTTCCGCGTCAGCGCCTCGGGCTGGTTCGGCCTGGAGGGCGTCGCCCCCGACCTCATGACCTTCGGCAAGGTCATGGGCGGCGGCCTGCCCGCCGCCGCGTTCGGCGGACGCGCCGAGATCATGGACCGCCTCGCGCCGAACGGTCCCGTCTACCAGGCGGGCACCCTGTCCGGGAACCCGCTTGCCACCGCCGCCGGCCTGGCCACACTGCGGGGGGCCACCCCCGAGGTCTACGCCCGCATCGACGAGGTCTCCGCCCGGGTGGCGGCCGAGGTCTCCAAGGCGCTCGGCGAGGCCGGGGTCGTCCACCGGCTCCAGAACGGCGGCAACCTCTTCACGGTGTTCTTCACCGACCAGGAGGCCGTCGACTTCGACACCGCGCGCACCACCGACACCGCGGTCTTCTCCGCGTTCTTCCACGCCATGCTCGACCAGGGCGTGTACCTGCCGCCCGCCGCCTTCGAGGCCTGGTTCTTCTCCGCCGCGCACGACGACGCCGCCGTGGACCGGGTGGTCTCGGCGCTGCCCAGGGCGGCCCGCGCCGCGGCCGAGGCCCAGGGCTGACGCCCAGGGCCGGTACAGCCCCGACGCCCACGACCCCGAAGGAAAGACACTCACGATGACGACGACCACCGTCGTGCACCTGCTGCGACACGGAGAGGTGTACAACCCCGGCAAGGTGCTCTACGGAAGGCTCCCCGGCTTCCACCTCAGCGACCGGGGCCAGCGGATGGCGGAGATGACCGCGGAGTGGTTCGAGGGCCACGACATCGCGGCGCTGTTCTCCTCGCCGCTGGACCGCACCCAGGAGACCGCCGTGCCCCTCCAGAAGGCGACGGACCTGCCCGTCACCCTGGACGACCGGCTCATCGAGGCGGCCAACAAGTTCGAGGGGATGAGCCTGTCGCGGCGGTCGGTGCGCGATCCCCGTGTGTTCAGCCGGGTGTACAACCCGTTCCTGCCGTCGTGGGGCGAGCCCTACTCCGAGATCGTCACGCGCATGGTGGAGGCCGTCAAGATCGCCCGCCGGGCGGCGTGGGGCCGCGAGGCCGTGTGCGTCAGCCACCAGCTGCCGATCTGGATGACCCGTCGCGCGGCCGAGGGCAAACGCCTCTGGCACCGTCCCGACCTGCGCGAGTGCAACCTGGCGAGCGTGACGTCGCTGACCTTCAGCGACCAGCGGCTGACCAGCGTCAGCTACGCGGAACCCGCCGCCGTCCTGTACAAGGACGAGCCCGCACTTCCCGGGGCGTGACCCGGAGCGCGCACCCGTAACGGTAAGCTGGGCCTTCGGGTGCGGTAGGTGCGCGCTCTCCAGCGCCGGACCCGGGGGACACCACCCCGGTCGCACCGGCCGATCCGGGCCCGGGCACGCCGGTGTCCGAACGGCTCCGGTGACCGCATCCGAGCCCCTTGCCGGTTTCCACCGCCCAGCGGTGCGGCATGTCCGTAACCTCCGTCAGCGAGAAGGTGATCCCATGGGTTCCGTCATCAAGAAGCGCCGCAAGCGGATGGCGAAGAAGAAGCACCGCAAGCTGCTCAAGCGCACGCGTGTCGCGCGTCGCAACAAGAAGTAGGACCGGTAGCGGCGAACGTCGTCTCTCCGCGGGCGCGGGCGCGCTCCAGGCACGCCCCGGACGCGGAGACACCGCCGTCCTTGCCCGGCCTTTGCCGGAGCAATGGAATTTTCTGGGTGAGGCGCTGTTGTGTCTCACGGGTCGCGGTCGCCGGTTCACCCCCGGGGGTGAACGGTCCGCGGGCCTGCCGGAACAGCTCCCGTCTCCTCCCAAGGAACGTGTCGCCATGGTTCGTGTCGTACTCGTCACCGGGGTTTCCACACCCCTGGCCGCCAGGGTCGCGCAGACCCTGAGCGAGGAGCCCGGGGTCCGCCGGGTGATCGGCGCCGACTCCTCGCCGCCGCCCACGGACACGCCGGGGGTCGAGTACGCCCATGTCGACCTGCACGACGGGAGCCTGGACAGGATCGTCGCCGACTCCGGCGCCGAACTCGTCCTGCACCTGGGCCTGGACACCGCGGGCCGTCCCAACCGCGAGGACAACGTCCTGGGCACCATGCGGGTGCTCGGCGCGGCCCAGCGCTCCACCACCGTCCGGCGCCTGGTGGTGCGGTCCAGCGCCACCCTGGACGCCGACGACGCGGCCGAGGTCGAGCGGCACACCCGCGGCCTCCAGCGCCGCCGCCCCGACCTGTCGGTGGCCGTTCTGCGGTTCGCCAACCTCATCGGCCCCTCCGTGAGCACCCCGCTCACGCGTTACCTGGACTCGCGGTTCGTGCCCACCGTGCTCGGCAGCGACCCCGACGTGCAGTTCCTGCACGAGGACGACGGCGCCGAGGCGCTGGTGCGCATGGCGCTCAGCGACGGCACCGGGTTCTTCGACGTGGCGGGCGAGGACTCGGTCCGCCTCTCGCACTGCCTGCGCCGCGTCGGCGGCCAGCGGCTCCCCGTCCCGGCGCGCGGCCTGCGGGTGCTGCGCGGCCTGGCCAAGCACGGCCGGATCGACTACGCGAGCTCCAGCACCTCCCGCGCCGTGCGCGCGGGCCTCAACACCTCGGGTATGCGCACCGACTCCCTGGAGCGGGTGCTGGACTGGTCGCCCGCCTACAGCTCGGTGGAGGCCTTCGAGACCTACGCGGGCAGCCGCCGCGGTACGTCCTCGCGCGGAGGCGGTCTGCGGCCTGTCCACGTGCTCGCCCTCGCCAGGGCCACGCTGGGACGCTGAGGGGTCTCCGGTCGGCCCTGGGTGCGGCCCACAGTGCAAAACGCCCGGAAAGTGCATCTGAGGGCTTTGCGGGCAGCATGAGGCGTTCCGGGCCCCTGGGCCCCCTTGATCCATTCCACCAGGCGGTCGCCCGCCGGCGCCACGCCCGCGCGTGGCCTGTGGACAACCCCGGTCCCGGGCCCGCCCCATGTGGCGGCCCCTCGACGGCACTGGCGTCCCGCCCGTGCGGTCACCCGACCCGACCGGGCGCCCCGGCCGTTCGGTTCCGGTGTCCAGCCCTTCCGGCCCGGTTCAGCCGGTCCGTCTCTGTCTGACCGCGCGCAGCGCCACGGCACCGGCGACCGCGCCCACGGCGGCCGGGACGGCCACCCGCAGCGCGTTCCGGTGCCGCCGGAAGTCGTGCACCGGCCACCCGTGCGTGCGGGCGTACCTGCGCAGGTCGGTGTCCGGGTTGACCGCGTGCGGACGCCCCACCAGGGACAGCAGCGGCAGGTCGTTGGAGGAGTCGCTGTAGGCGGAGCAGGACGCCAGGTCCCACCCCTCCCTGTGGGCGAGGGCGCGCACCGCCACGGCCTTGGCCGGACCGTGCAGCAGGTCCCCGTTCAACCGTCCCGTGTACACCCCGTCGACGCACTCGGCCTCGGTGCCCAGAGCACCGGTCAGGCCCAGCCGCCGCCGGATGATCTGGGCCAGCTCCACCGGCGTCGCGGTCACCAGCCACACCGGCCGCCCGGCGTCCAGGTGCCCCTGGACGAGCGCCCGGGTGCCCTCCCAGATCCTGTCGGCCATGGTGTCGTCGTAGATCTCCTCGCAGAGCGCCACCAGATCGTTCACGTCGTGTCCGGCCACGAACGCCAGCGCGGCCTCACGCGCGGCGTTGATGTGCTCGGGCTGCTCGCTGCCGGTCACCCGGAACACCGTCTGCCCCCACGCGAACCGCATCAGGTCGCGGGTGGTGAACAGGTCCCGGGAGGCCAGGCCCCGGGCGAAGTGGTAGATCGACGCACCCCGCATCAGGGTGTTGTCCACGTCGAAGAAGGCGGCCCCGCGCGCGTTCGGGGACACGGCGTCGTGTGACACGGTTCTCTCCTGGCTTGGGTGGGGGAAGCGGCCCTTCGGTGTCGGGGCGGCGCTCCCCGCGTAGTGCGAGCCTACGGCCACCCGCGGGCAGGGTGGGGCCCCTGGGATGCGGCGGCAAACCCGGTGATGAAGATCACAGTGTAAATCCCCGTTGTGGCCTCCACTCTGCGGGATCGCCGCCCGCACTGGCCCCCCGAATCTGCATCTAGTGCACATCCACCCGCTAACGTGCAGCATCATTGTCGGGATGGTGACGGTAGGACTGGCATTCATAAGCGCGTTGGTGGGCTGGAGCGCCACCGCCGCGCTCGCCGCGTACGCCCAGCGCCGTCCCAGTGTGGCCACGGTCGGATGGCTCGTCGCCGCACTGGGTACGACGGTCGGCCTCAGCGCGGCCGTGATCGGCGCGATGTTCGACTTCGGCGGGATCACCTTCCGGCTGCTGCATATCGGCATCAGCCTCCTGGGCCCGCTCTACATGGCCTGGGGCGCGCTGGAGTACGGCGTCCGCTCGCCCCGCGGCCGGTTCACCTCGCGGCTGTTCCTCAGCGCGTTCACCATCGTCCCCCTGGTGGTGCTGTCCGTCGACCGGGTGGGCACCCGTTTCGACGCCTCCTACCCCGCCATGGGCGACCACTACGACCTCATCCCGCGCTCGCTCGTCAACCTCGCGCAGGTCCTCGTCGCGGTCTTCCTCGTCACGGCGCTCGTCGCGGTCGCCAGGCGCGCCTCCGACCACCGCCGCACCGACCTGACGGTGCTGGGGCTGGTCGGCCTGGCCGCACTGCTCTCCGTCGTGGTCGGCCGTTTCGGCCTCGGCTTCGGGGGGCCGCTGCTGATGCTCGGCTCCGTCGCCGCGCTGTGGGGGGCCGCCGCCATGGCCGCGCGCCCGCGCCGCGACCCCTACGACGACGATGACGACTACTACGACGACTACGACGACGGGGGCGCGGACCCCGACGACGAACTCCCGGAGGAGCCCGTGCGCCGCAAGCGTCGCCAAGCCGATCCCTACGACGACTACTACGACGGTCCGCCGGTCCGCCAGGCGCCGCCCAGCAAACTGCGCGGCGTCATCACCATCTACACGCTCGCCGACGGCCAGGGCCCGGGTTTCGACCGCATCGCCGACGCCCTCGTCGCCCAGGTCTCCCACAGCGAGCCGGACACGCTGCTGTTCGCCTGCCACACGGTGCCCAGCGCGCCGCTCCAGCGCATCGTCTACGCGATGTACCGCGACGAGCTGGCGCAGGAGGAGCACGAGCAGCAGCCGCACGTCCTGGAGTTCGCCCGCCTCAGCCCCCAGCACGTGGTCGCCACCAACGTGATCGAACTCTCCCTCGCGGGCGCGGCGGCCAGCGACGGCCTCGCCGCCATGCTGATGCCCCGCTGAGCAGGGCCCGCAAGGCCCGTGGACGGGGCCGTGGCGCCCCTTTTCGCCCCGCGAGAGGTCTCGAACCGGTCTAGTTGTCCAGTCGGGACAAACCGGTGGAAGGCCCCGGGCGTCCAACCTGTGGTGAAGTAGCCTTTCCGACAGGTTTCCATGACCGGCGCCCGTCGGGCGCCGATGGCGTGTGACCACGACCGGCGGGATGACCCAGCCGAGAGCGCGCCGGAACGAAAGAAAGTGTGCTGGGATCTCCGATGCGTAAGTTTCTCGTCGTTCTCCTGATCCTCCTGGCGGTCGCGGTGGTTGCGGCCGACATCGGGGCACGCAGCTTCGCGCAGAACATGGTCGCGAGCCAGCTGGCCCAGCGGCTCCAGATGGCCGAGGAGCCGGAGGTGTCCATCGAGGGCTGGGCCTTCCTGCCGCAGGCCGTCGGCGGCACCTACTCCGAGGTCAACATCACCGCCGCCTCGGCCACCATGGACAGCATCACCGTCGAGCAGATCGACGTCACCGCCACCGAGGTCGACGCGCCCCCCGCGGACCTGCTCAACCAGCCGACCGTGGTGGCGGGGCAGCTGGACGGCTCCTTCACCGTCCCCTACTCCTTCTTCAACGCCTACCTCCCCGAGGGCATCACCATCACGACCGAGGGCGGCCAGCCCCGTATCACCGGTGAGCTGGCGTTCCCCGAGTTCGGCATCAGCACCTCCGTCAACGCGGGCGGCGAGTTCTCCGTCGAGGGCGACACCGTGACCGTCACCCCCGTCGACGTCCAGGTGGGCGACGCCCCCGTCGACCTCAGCGGCATGGCCGCGACCATGCTCACGTTCAGCGCCCAGGCCCCGCAGCTGCCGTTCGGCCTGACCGTCACCGAGATGGAGGCCACCTCCAGCGGCCTGCGGGTCACCGGTACCGGCTCGGACGTTCCGCTCATGGGCGCCGACGCGGTCTGAGGCCGGCCCCGGCCGCCCGCGGCGGCGCCGCCGCGGTCCTCGCCGGACGGTACGGCCGCGGGGCCGGAGCGCACGCCCGCCACCGGGGCGCGGACCGCACCGGGCCGACGGGCGGCCCGCGCACCGGGAGCGGCGGCGGGAGGACCGGGGAAGAGGACACGCAAGGGGAGGGGAAGCGTCATGGCGCGACAGGACGCGGACGCGGCGGGCGACGTGCTCACCGCGGAGGAGGTCGGCGCCCCGTTGGGGGAGCGGGCCACCCTCGTGCAGTTCTCCACCGCCTTCTGCCAGCCCTGCCGGGCCACCCGGCGCGTCCTCGACGAGGTCGCGGGCATGGTCGGCGGCGTCGCGCACGTGGAGGTGGACGCCGAGTCCCGTCTCGACCTCGTCCGCCGCATGGACGTCACGGGCACCCCCACCGTCCTGGTCCTGGACGCCTCCGGCCGCGTGGTGCGCCGGGCGGCGGGCCAGCCCCGCAAGGCGGACGTGATCGCCGCGATCGGCGCTGCCGTCCTCTGAACGGCCTCCCCGGGGACGCCGCACCGACGCGGACGACATCTCTGTGATCCAGGCCACCAGTGACAAACGCGTAACGGGGCCTGTAGCGTCTCCGGTGTGACCTCTTTGACGAGCGCGTATCTGACGAAGCGACGGGCAGTGGACTTCTGCCGCGTCGCCACCGCGCTCTGTCTGTGTCCCTAGGGCGGACGGGCCCCGGAGCCCACGCCCCCTCCGTGCGACTGGTTCTCCTCTTCCGTGTACGCATCTGGGGACAGCACACATGCGGGTCGACCCTCACGGGCAGCGCCTCGCGCCTGCCCTGACCACTTCCGTACCAGCCGGAGCCCCGGCAGCCGCCGACCTTCGCGTCCTCGGCCGCCGTCCTCCGTCCTGCGCGGGCGCGGTGGTCGGGAGGGTCCGGCAACCGCTCCGCAGCCCGCTGTCCGCGTTCCCCGTACGCCCGGGGTCCGGCGTGCCCCGACCCGTGGGAGCACGTCCGGCGGCCCCGGCCCGTGCCGGAACCGGGAGCCCCGCACCACTCCGCAGACTTTCCACATCCCCCGCTCCCGGGACGGCAGCCCCCGGGAGCACCGACCCGCACACGCGACACCGCACAAGAAACACAGGAGGTTCCCCATGAGCCGCTCCGACGTCCTCGTGGACGCCGACTGGGTGGAAGCTCACCTGGACGACGCCGACGTGGTCCTGGTCGAGGTCGACGAGGACACGTCCGCGTACGACAAGGGCCACATCCCCGGCGCCGTCAAGATCGACTGGAAGACGGACCTCCAGGACCCGGTCCGCCGCGACTTCGTGGACCGCACCGGTTTCGAGAAGCTGCTGTCCGCCAAGGGCATCGGCAACGACGACCAGGTCATCCTGTACGGCGGCAACAACAACTGGTTCGCCGCCTACGCGTACTGGTACTTCAAGCTCTACGGCCACACCAACGTCCGCCTGCTGGACGGCGGCCGCAAGAAGTGGGAGCTCGACTCCCGCGAGCTCGTCAAGGAGGTCCCCGAGCGGGCCGCCACCCAGTACACCGCCCAGGAGCAGGACGCCTCGATCCGCGCCTTCCGCGACGAGGTCGTGCAGGCCATCGGCACCAAGGACCTGGTCGACGTGCGCTCGCCCGACGAGTTCACCGGCAAGCTGCTCGCTCCCGCGCACCTGCCGCAGGAGACCTCGCAGCGCCCGGGCCACATCCCGACCGCGCGCAACATCCCGTGGGCCAAGACGGCCAACGAGGACGGCACCTTCAAGACCGCCGACGAGCTGCGCGAGCTCTACACCGGCGCGGGCGTGGACCTGGACAAGGACATCATCGCCTACTGCCGGATCGGCGAGCGCTCCTCGCACACCTGGTTCGCCCTGCACGAGATCCTGGGCCTGGAGAACGTCAAGAACTACGACGGCTCGTGGACCGAGTACGGCTCCCTCGTGGGCGTCCCGGTCGAGCTGGGGGAGGCCGAGGCCAAGTGAGCGACAGCTGCGGAGCGCCGGTCGGCGGGGTCGCCCTCGCCGACGTCGACGCCGGGAACCAGGCGGTCATCCAGGGCACGGTCACCCGTGACGGACAGCCGCTGAGCGGGGCCTACGCCCGCCTGCTGAACGACTCCGACGACTTCGTCGGAGAGGTGGCCACCGGCGAGGAGGGCACATTCCGCTTCTTCGCCGCTGACGGCTCCTGGAAGGTGCGCGTCCTCGCCTCGAAGGGCTTCACCGGCGAGTACGCGGTGCAGGCCGAGGTGGGCAAGGTCATCGACCTCCAGGTGCAGGCCTAGACGGCCGGGCGACCTCAGGCGTACGGGGCGCCGGTGCCGACGGGAGACCGTCCGGCACCGGCGCCCCGCGCCGTTGCGGACCCCGTCCGTCCCGGGGGCGGCCCTCGGATTCCCGAGGCGGGCACGGGGCTGACGGAGGACGGGGCGGGGGAGTGGGCCGGGGCCCCGCCGCACCGCTCTTGCGACCCTGCGCCGCTGTTCCCGGTCCGCCCCGGACCACATCCCCTCCTCCGCGCACGAGGCGGAGGGCGGCCAGAGCGGGCGTCCGTTGCGGCGGCGCCACCGGCGGCTCATGACCGCGGACACGATCAACATGGCCAGGACGACGACCATCAGGGCGAGAAGCGCGGCGTACAGGTAGACCTCGGGAATGGGGGGTCACTCCTCGGAAGGGGGGCGTCCTCTCTTCTTCTGTCCCCCTTCCCCTGCCCCCGGGGAGGCGCTGACACGGCGGCTCACGCCACCGGCGCCGGGAAGGGGCGCGCACCGTCCGTGCGCCCCTCGTCGCGCGGCCCTCCGGGAGCAGGAGCCGGGTCGCGTGACCCCTCAGCCTCCACCGGGTTCGCGACGCGTTTTCCACAGGTCCGGGGCGGGGCTGGAAAGCGGTGCGCGCTGCTGCTTGACTGAGATCGACGGCCACTCCACCCGCGCCCACCGGCACCCTCCCGTGCCCGTGACCGGTTCCGGCGGGGCCGTGACGAGCGCGGCGGGCGGGTGACGGCATTCCGCCCACGCTCCGGCCCGGCCCGGAGCCCCGCGTGATCGAATCCCCGGCCGCCCCCCGCGACGGCCGGTCAGGAGGTGTTCGGACGGTGCCCAACCCCCGTTCGGGAGGAGCGTCCCGAGGAGAGGCCGGACGTACCTACGTCGGCTGGCGGCACGCCGTGCTCCTGCCGCCTCCCGGGCCGGCCCCGCGGCGGCCGACCCCGGCCGACGCCGAGACCGTCAGCGAGGAGTGGATCGCCGCCCAGCGCGACAGCGAGGCCCAGACCAACCGGCCCCTGTACTTCGCCCTGGCCGGGCTCTGCCTCCTTACCCTGCTGCTGCCGCTGCTGTGGACCCTGCGCATCCTTCCCGGCAGCTTCGCCCTCGGCGGCGTGTTCGCCTGCGCCGCCATCGCCGCGCCGATCGCCTTCGCCCTCGTCCAGAGCCGCCAGGTCGTCGCAGCCCGGTTGGAAAGGGCCAGGGAGCGCCTGGCCGCCGAACGCGACGAGCGCGACCGGATCCTGCGCGAACAACAGCACGAGCACGCCCGCAGGTACACCGAGTGGCAGGCGGCCTCGCGGGCCTACGAGGCGCAGCCGCTCTGGTACGGGGTGACCGTCCCCGCCGACAGGGGCACCGTCGTCGTGGTGGGCGGCGACGACGCCGGATGGTCGGCGCTGCTCGCCACCGTCGGGGTCTCCCGGCTGCGCGAGGGCGGCGACCTCACCGTGGTCGACCTCACCGGGCACTCCGTGGCCCGCGAACTCGTCCGGTTGGCCCGCCGCTGCGCCGTCGCCCCGCGCAGGTGGGTGCTCCCCGCCGACCTGCCCCGGATGACCCTGGGCACCAACCTGGACGCGGGCCAGCGCGCGCGCATCCTCTCCGCGGTCGCGTCCGCCTCCGGCGGCACCGCGGAGGCCGACGCCGACGAGACGCTCCTGCTGCGCCTCCTGGAGGTCCTGGGGCCGCACGCGGGGATCGCCGAACTCATCGGCGGCCTGCGCGCCCTGCTCACCCCGGAGGAGGACGCGGCCGAGGACGACCCCGCGCTCGCCCTGCTCACGCCGGGGCAGCGGGCCCGGGTGCGCGAGCGCTGCGGCGACGGGCCGCGCATCGGGGAGCGGGCCTGGGAGCTGGAGCGCCGCCTGAGCCCCTTCGAGGCCGTCGGCACCCGGGCGGACGACAACGACTACGCGCAGGTCAAGATCATCTCCACCGACCGGGCCTCCGGTGAGACCGCCGCGCGCGTCTACGGCACCTACGCCGTGTCCGCGCTCAGCGAGCTGCTGGAGGCGCCCGAGCCCAGGAACGCCGACGGCAGACGCCCCCGCGTGCGCCCGGACCGCACCCGCACCGTCGTGGTCTGCGGCGCCGAGTCCCTCCCCGAGGGGGAGATCGACCAGGTCCTCGCCGCGGCGGCCGACGGCGGGGTGGAGGTCGTCCTGATGTTCCGCACGGCCGTCCCCGCCGCGCTCGCCCGGTTCGCCGACCCCGCCTGCCTGCCGGTGGTGATGCGTCAGGACGGGGGTTCGGCGGAGGCCGTCGAACGCTCCGTGGCCGCGGCGCCCGGTGTCGCCGGGCACGACCCCGGCGGGCTGCGGGTGCACCGCCTCACCGAGGCGGTCGGCGGGGCCGTGGGCGGCGCGGCCACGGGCGAGCCGGAGGACCCCGACGCCGAGGTGGAGGCCGACGACCGGTTCTTCCCCTCCCCGCACACCGAGTCCGGCGCGGTGATCCGCAACGCCGCGGCGGCGGTCGCGCCCCTGGACCTCGTCCGCCATGTGAGATCCGCCACCGCGTGGGGGCGGGCCACCCTTCAGGAGGCCGGCACCGGCGGGTCCGCCGGTACCGGGGACGACGGCGCGGCACCCGGGCGCCCCTGCGGCCTGGACGCCGAGTCGCTGCGCGGACTCCCCGCCACGGCGGCCGTGGTCCTGACCGCCGACGGTCCCGTGCTGGCCGACACCAACCCGGGTATCCTCACCCTGTCCACAGCCACACTCGCCACGGTGGACGACTCCCGGAACACCGGTGACACACCGGGCGTTGGAGGCGGTGGCGCCGCGGCCGCGGCCGCGAGGGGGCGCGGTACCGGAGGCGTCCGCCCCCGGGTCCCGACCGCGGACCCCGACGCCCTGACCGACACACCCGACGGCACCGCCGCCGCGGGCGGGGCTCCCGCGCCCACGGGGGCAGTGGAGGACGGGGTGCCGCCCAACCTGGGACCGCCGCCCGAGAGGTTGGACTGGCGGGTCTGACCCCGGGTGGACACTAGGCTTGGCCCGACACACCGCCCGCCGCCTCCCAGGAGCGAACGGCGCGGGTGGTCCAGCACTTACTGGAGAGTAGATGAGCGAGCTTCCCCTGCGCGCCCAACTGGCATCGGTTCTGGGAAGGAGCGCGGCCAGCCTGTCCCGTGCCACCGGACGCGGAGACGGCTCCGTCATCGGCGGCCGGGTGGCGCTCAAGGTCGAACCCGACCTGCTCGCCAAGCTCGCCCGGGGCCGCAGGCTCGCCCTGGTCAGCGCCACCAACGGCAAGACCACCACCACCAGGCTCATCTCGCACGCCCTGCGCGAGTTCGGCGACGTGGCCACCAACGAGCACGGCGCGAACATGCCCACCGGGCACATCACGGCTCTGTCGAACAACCAGTCCGCCGTCAACGGCGTGCTGGAGGTGGACGAGAAGTACCTCCCGCAGGTGCTGCTCGCCACGCAGCCCGCGTTCGTGGTGCTGATGAACCTCAGCCGCGACCAGATGGACCGCGCCTCCGAGATCAACCTGCTCGCCAAGAAGTGGCGCCTCGCGCTGGGCAAGAGCAACGCCCACGTCATCGCCAACGCCGACGACCCGCTCGTGGCCTGGGCGGGCCTGGGCGCGCCCAACGCCACCTGGGTGTCCGCGGGACAGCGCTGGAAGGAGGACTCCTGGTGCTGCCCCGAGTGCGGCGGCCACCTCAAGCGCGACGTGGACCCGCACTGGGCCTGCCCCGAGTGCGGACTGGCCCGCCCCGCGACCACCTGGGCGGTGGACAACGCCTCCGACTCCCTCCTCACCCCGGAGGGCCAGAGCATCAAGCTGCGGCTGAACCTGCCCGGTGACGCCAACCGCTCCAACGCCGCGATCGCCGCGGCCACCGCCGCCGGGTACGGCATCCACCCCGAGCGCACCGTGGAGCGGCTGCGCGAGATCACCTCCGTCGCGGGCCGCTACACCTCCGTGGTGACCATGGGCGTCGAGGTGCGGCTGCTGCTCTCCAAGAACCCCGCCGGATGGCTGGAGTCCTTCGCCGTCCTCGACCCGCCCCACACCCCGGTGATCCTCTCGGTCAACGCGCAGGTCCCCGACGGCAAGGACACCTCCTGGCTGTGGGACGTGGACTACACCGTCCTGCGCGGACGCCGCGTGTTCGTCATGGGCGAGCGCCGCACCGACCTCGCGCTGCGCCTGGAGACCGACGGCGTGCGGTTCGAGGTGGCCGACCGGGTCGACGAGGTCCTGGGCCGCATCAAGGCCGACCAGCCGGGCATCACCAAGGTCGACCTCATCGCCAACTACACCGCCTTCCAGCAGATCCGCACGGCGTACGGCCGCGTCCAGTAGGGAGACACCCATGACGAACACCAGCGCCCTGCGGATCGTGTGGATCTACCCCGATCTGCTGAGCACCTACGGGGACCAGGGCAACGTCCTGATCCTCAAGCGCCGCGCCGAACTGCGCGGCATCCCCACCGAGATCGTGCACGTCCACTCCAGCGACTCCGTCCCCGAGCAGGGCGACATCTACCTGCTCGGCGGCGGCGAGGACCGGCCGCAGATCCTGGCCGCCGAGCGCCTGCGCGCCGACGGCGGCCTGGCCCGCGCCGCCGCCCGCGGCGCCTGCGTCTTCGCGGTGTGCGCCGGGTACCAGATCATCGGCGAGACCTACGGCGACGACGAGGCCAACCCGCTCCCCGGCGTGGGCATCCTCGACATCCGCAGCGGCCGCGGCCAGACCCGCGCCGTCGGCGAGATCGTCGCGGACGTGGACCCGGCCCTGGGTGTGGGCCGGATCACCGGCTTCGAGAACCACCAGGGCCGCACGGCCATCGGCCCCTCGGCCCGGCCGCTGTCCACCACGGTGCGCGGCATCGGCAACGACGACCGCACCGAGGGCGCCTACCAGGGCCAGGTGCTGGGCACCTACCTGCACGGCCCCGCCCTGCCGCGCAACCCGCAGCTGGCCGACCTCCTGCTGCGCTGGCGCGTGGGCCAGGTGGCCCCGCTCGCCCCCTCCTGGGGGGAGCGCCTGCACGACGAGCGCCTCGCCGCCGCGATGCGCTGACACCGCGTCCCGGAGGGCCCGACGGGTGAGCCCCGTCGGGCCCTCCGTGTCCTTTCGCACGGAATGA
Source organism: Nocardiopsis sp. LDBS0036 (assembly GCF_041228755.1). Taxonomy (NCBI): domain Bacteria; kingdom Bacillati; phylum Actinomycetota; class Actinomycetes; order Streptosporangiales; family Nocardiopsidaceae; genus Nocardiopsis; species Nocardiopsis sp. LDBS0036. The sequence goes on along the minus strand of NZ_CP141103.1, from coordinate 3,659,216 downwards.
ACTCCGGGACGCGACCGCTGTTGTGTGCATGAAGGCAATCGCACTACAGCAGTACGGATCGGCCGACGACCTCGCCCTGGTGGACCTTCCCGACCCGAAGGTCGCCCCGAGCGAGGTCCTCATCCGGGTACGGGCCGCGGGGGTCAACCCCGTGGACTGGAAGCTCGCGGCGGGCGGCCTGGACGCCCTCTTCGAGACGGACTTCCCGCTCATCCCCGGCTGGGACGTCGCCGGTGTCGTCGAGGCGGTCGGACCCGACGCGCACGAGTACCAGGTCGGTGACGAGGTCTACGGCTACGCCCGCAAGGACTGGGCCAAGAACGGCACCTACGCCGAGCTGGTGTCGGCCAGCGTGCGCATGCTCGCGCCCAAGCCGCGGTCGCTGAGCTGGCAGGAGAGCGCCGGTGTCCCGCTGGCGGGCCTCACCGCCCTCCAGTCCGTCGAACGGGCGGGGGTCGGCTCCGGTGACACGGTGCTCGTCCACGCCGCGGCGGGCGGCGTCGGAGCGTTCGGCGTCCAGATCGCCGTCGCCCGCGGCGCACGCGTCATCGGTACCGCCAGCGAGCGCAACCACGACTTCCTGCGGTCCCTGGGCGCCGAACCCGTGGTCTACGGGGACGGCCTCGTCGACCGCGTCCGGGCACTGGCCCCGGACGGCGTCGACGCGGTGCTCGACTTCGTCGGCGGGGGAGTGGTCCAGGAGCCGGTGCCGCTGACGGGCGGTCCCACGCGGATCGTGTCCATCGCGGACCCGAGCGTCCAGGAACTGGGCGGGCACTGGCTGTGGGTGCGCCCTGACTCCGAGGACCTCGCCGAGCTGGCACACCTGGCCGACGACGGCAGGCTCACCGTGCACGTGGACCGCGAGTTCCCGCTGTCCGAGGCGGCCGAGGCCTGGCGCCTGAGCCAGGCCGGACGCACCCGGGGAAAGATCGTCCTCACCGTCTGACCAGTCCCCGACGGGCCCGGCCGCACCGGCCGGGCCCGTCGTCCTCACGCGGCGTCTCGCTCGCCCGCGGAGGCGTCGACATCCTCCCCGGTTCCAGTCGCGGCAGCGGCGTCGCTTCCGGGGATGTCGAGCGTGACGCTCAGCGGACCCTGGTCGACCCTCAGGTGCAGTTCGCCACCGATGGCGCTGATGTAGGACCGCAGGAGTTCCAGGCTGTCGATCCGCCCGTGCTCGATCTGGGAGATCCGTGCCTGACTCACCCCCATGATCTGGGCGACCTCCTTCTGGGTCCTCCCGCTCTCCTTGCGCAGGGAGGAGAGCGCGTAACCCTGACGCTCGGCTTCGATCCGGGCTGTGTCCTCCTCCGCGATGACGTTCGCCTCCGGCGACGTGAGCCAGGGGTTGAGTTGTTCCGCTTCGGCTTTGATCTCCAGCCAGTTGCGCGCCCTCATCGGCGATCGTCCTCTCGATTGTCCAAGTAGTCCCGGTAACGCTTCTCCGCAAGCGGGATGTTCTTTCGGTACCAGCTGTCCCACTGACCCGACTTGTCGCCCGCTACAAGGAACACCGCTTGTCGATCGGGGTCGAAGACGAAGAGCATGCGGACCTCGGTGTTCTTGGAGGATCCTGGGCGGAGCTCTTTGAGGTTGTGTATTCGGCTTCCCTTGATCTTGTCCACGAGGGGGCGACCCTCTCGTGGGCCCCTGTTCTGTAGGTGCTCCAGAGCGTTCAGAACCAGCTTTGCCGTGACCGGGTCATCCTGAGTGATCTTGAAAAACCACTCTTCGACGGGCTCCAGCATGAAGATCTTCCACATACAGGAGAACATAACGATGTTCTTATGTCCAGTGGGGTGGAACGGGAAAAGTGCTGACTGGGCAGGGCTGCCTGGCGGTTGACCAGGGAGAAGGCGCCTCGGGGTGGAATGAACCACGGGTGCCGTGCGTCACACCAGCATGAGTAGTAGAGGCCGTCACCCACCACCGTCCAGAGGGCCCGGCTCCGTCGTACGGGCCCTGGTCGCACCCGTCGCCGTCATCCTGGCCGGAGCCGGGTGCGTGGCCACCGTGGTCTCGCTGGAGCGCGCCCCGCTCCCCGAGGCCCGGCTGGTCCTGGAACAGTCGGAGCCGGAGCCCGGTACCGCCCAGGAGCCCGCCACACCGGATCCCTCAGCGCCGGGTCCCTCCGTGCCGGACCCGGCCCCGCCGGACCCGGGACCCGAGCAGGAGGAGCCGCCCGGGGGCGGGGCGGAGTCCGATCCGCAGCCGGTGCCGCCGGAGTCCTACACCGGGGCCTCCGCCGTCTTCGACACCTTCCTGGTGGAGGTGGAGACGGCCTACACCGACACCACCGTCACCGACGGGATGGGGGCCTCCGCCGTCGCGCCCCCGGACTCCGAGTACCACGTCTACCGGCTCGACGTCACCAACCAGGGCTCCGAGCCCGCGGTCTTCGACACCTACGGGACCATCGGCGTGACCACCGAGGGCCTGGAGTACGCCAACGACGTCGACGCCGAGATCGTCGTGGCGTGGGACTACTTCTGGGACGAGATCAACCCCGGGGAGAGCGTCACCACCCACATCCTGTTCCTGGCGCCGACCGGGACCGAGTTCGCCGAGGTCCACATCGGCGGACGTAGCCTCCTCGAACCGAATTAACGCGGACGGCGGCGCAGCTCGATCTTGGCGTTGGCGCCCGTGTCCGGGTCGACCACGACCTCCTGACCGGCGGCGATGCCGTCCACCACCAGGTCGGCGTCGGTGGGGGCCGAGCGCTTGACCACGCCCAGGGCGATCGGCCCCAGCTCGTGGTGGCGGGCCGACGTGCCCACCCGGCCCACGGACCGCCCGTCCAGCTCGATGGCGGCCCCCACCTGCGGCAGGCGCTCGGCGGTGCCGTCCAGGTGCAGCATGACCAGACGGCGCGGCGGACGGCCCAGGTTGTGCACCCGCGCCACCGTCTCCTGGCCCGGGTAGCAGCCCTTCTCCAGGTGCACCGCGCGGCCCACCCAGTCCACCTCGTGCGGGATGGTGCGGTCGTCGGTGTCCAGACCCGCGCGCACCCGGTGCTCCGCGATCCGGTTCGCCTCGTAGGCCCACATGCCCGCCGGGCGCGCCCCGGCCGCCGTGAGCGCCTCCGCGGCCCCGACGAGCCGTTCGGCGGGCACGAACAGGTCGGTCTCGCCCTCGACCGCGCGCGCGGTCACGTCACCGAGCGACGCGGCCTCCACGGCCTTGGCGCGGTCCGGACCGAGCACGCTCAGCACCGCGTGGGAACCGCTCAGGTCCTCCACCTCGACACGCAGCATGAACCGCATCGAGTCGAGGAACCCCGCCAGCTCCGGGCCGTCCCCCGGCTCGGTGTGGATCCAGGTGGCCTCGCCGTCGTCCACCAGCGACAGGTGGTGCCGCAGGTGTCCCTTGGTGTCCAGGACCAGCGCCTCGGTGGCGGTGCCCGGGGCCAGGCCCCGGGTCAGCTGGCTGGTGAGGTCGTTGAGCCAGCCCAGGCGGTCGGGGCCGGTCACCCGCACCACGCCCCGGTTGCTCCGGTCGACCCACGCGCTCGAACGTTCGGCGGCGCGTCCCTCGTGCGCGGGGTCGCCGTAGTGCGCGGCGACTCCGGTGTCGGGGGACTCGGCGCTCACGGCGCCCGGTGTGCTCAGCAGCGGCGAAGTCATACCAGCGAGACTAGTCGGCCTGCCAAGGGAGCGGAAACGCCGTCCCCACCTGCGGTTTCGCGCACAGAAAAAACATTTGCCCCGCCTCCGGAGCGGGACGTAGTGTCGGAGGCACGCAAGAAAGGAGGTGGTCCAAGAGATGGTTGATCTTAGGACTGGCGAGGTGGCCGTCCGCTAGGACGACGCTCGCGTTCGCGCGACGTCGTTCGCAGCGAATCCCAGACGGACACCCGGACCCCGGGCCGCCGGAACTCGTCCGACCGGCCCCGCCCCAGCGGCGGGAGCAGCCCGGGGTCTGCCCATGCCCGGACCGGCCCCGGCCACTCGGCCCCGACTACTTCGAGCCGACCCTCTTGAGCTGCGCCGACATGTACGAGCGCAGGCCGTGGCCGCGCGCCGCCAGGTCCCAGGCGTACCCCAGCGTCTCCCGGTTGTCGCCGAACAGGCCGTACAGCCGGTGCGAGGCGGTCGCGTCGATCCCGGTCTCGGTGTGCACCACCGCGTCGGTGGACATCTCCACCCGGTTCGCGAACACGTTGCCCAGGTACACCTCGTTGAAGCCCTCGGGGTGCGCGATCAGCACCTCCAGGTGCACGACGGGCTCACCCTCCTTGGGCTCCGCGCCCGTCTCGGGCCGCACCCGCCAGTAGCCCGACTCCTCGGTGACCAGCTCACCGCGGGTGCCCTCCGGGTTCATCCGCCAGGCCCGGCTCGTGAAGGTCAGGTAGGGCAGGCCCGCGTTGTGCGCGAACTCGATCTCCTGGCCGAACTGGAACTCCTCCACGTCGGCGTAACCGGCGACGCCCACGCCCTCCCAACGGCCGAGCAGGAAGGACAGTTTCGCCAGATCGGGGTGTACCTCAGCGTCCATATCCCCAGAGCGTAGCGGCGGCTGGAGGCGGCGGTGACCGCCGACGGCGCACCGTGGCCTCCGCCACTCCCCGGCCCCGGTCTGGACATGCCCAATTGGCCCCGCTTTCCCGGAGAACTGGTAAAGATTGTCAGCAGCGCGGTGCGGCCACGGGGCGTGTTCTGCCGACCGCGCCTAGACCTCCGACGTGTTCTCCAAAGGGGCGGCCTGTGTTACTGGTGATCGGTTCGGCGCTGCTCGTGGCCGCGGTGGTCCTCCTCCCCCTGACCCTGATCGCCCTGCGGCGCTGGCTGCGTCAGCGGGGACTGGCCCAGCTGCGCCCGGGCGTGCTGGCGGCCAGGGAGGGGCAGCGGGTCACGCTCACCGGTGTCGCCGCTCCCGGTCCCGACGGTCCCATCTCCTCCGGCCTGGCCGGTGCCGAGTGCGTCTGGCACGGCCACGAGGTGCTGCGCCACTACTGGCCGCTCAACCGCGACCCGTCCGAGGGCGCGGTCCGCGAACGGGCCTGCGACTCCATCGCCGACTACGGTTCCGAGGACCTGTTCGGCATCGTCGCCGAGGGTCGCCCCGGCGACGGCGACCGGATCTTCGTCGACCCGGGCGACACCGAGCCGCGCGGCGCCGAGCTGTGCCTCAAGCGCGTGGTGGGGCGTCCGCAGCCGGGTGTGGCCTCACCCGCGGACGACCTGCTACCCCGCGTGCGCGGCCGCATCTCGGGCGTCTTCCGGGGCGAGACCATCGAGTTCGAGTACCGCGAGTGGGTGATCCGGCCGGGCGCCCGCATCCGTGTCACGGGCCGGGTCCAGGTGCGCGAGGGCCGCGTGGTCCTGGCCGCCCCCGAGGACGGGACGCTCAGCATCGAGCACGGTGTGGAAGACCAGCCGGTGCGGGTCTCCCCGCGCCGCACCGAGGCCCTCGCGCTCACCATCGCCCTCGCGGTCTGCTCGATCGCGGGCGCCGTGCTGACCGCCGCGGCGCTCTGAGTAGGCTGACGGGCATGTCTCGTTCCTTGGTGATCAAGGTCACCGCCGGGGAGGACGACCCCGAGCGGTGCAACCAGGCGTTCACGGTGGCCGCCGCCGCCCTGGCCAGCGGCGTCGGGGTCTCCCTCTGGCTGACCGGTGAGTCGGCGTGGTTCGCGGTCCCCGGCCGCGCCGAGCGGTTCTCCCTCCCGCACGCGGCCCCCCTCAAGGACCTGCTCGACGCGGTGCTCGCCGCGGGCCGGGTGACGGTGTGCACCCAGTGCGCCGCCCGACGCGACCTGACCGGGGACGACCTGATCCGGGGCGTGCGCATCGCCGGGGCGCCGTCCTTCGTCGAGGAGGCCGTCCAGGACGGCGCGCAGGCCCTCGTCTACTGAGGCGGGGAGCGTTGTCCACAGGCCGCGAACGGCTCTGGCGCGGCCCCTCCTCCGAGACCTAGCGTGGTAAAGGGGGAGGCCGCGCCTCCGCCCGCACCGCCATGCCCTCACGCGGCCCGCGCCCCACGCGGCCTCCGGAGGCGCTCCGCCCGGCCCTCGTCCGCTCCCCACGCGGTACTCGCCCACACCCCGCGCGACTCCCGACGGCGCCCCACGCGGTCCACGTCCTGCCCGGCCCCCGGCAGCACAGTGCCCGCACCACCGGAGGCGGCGCGGGCACGGCGACGGGATCGGGCGGGCGTTACTTCTTGCCCTGGTTGGCGACGGCCTCGATGGCGGACTTGGCCGCCTCCGGGTCGAGGTAGGTGCCGCCGGGGTTGGTCGGCTTGAACTGGTCGTCCAGGTCGTAGCGCAGCGGGATGCCCGTCGGGATGTTCAGCCCGGCGATGTCGGCGTCGCTGACGCCGTCCAGGTGCTTGACCAGCGCACGCAGCGAGTTGCCGTGCGCGGCGACCAGCACGGTCTTGCCCGCGGCCAGGTCCGGCACGATCGAGTCGTACCAGTACGGCAGGGCGCGGTCCAGCACGTCCTTGAGGCACTCGGTGCGCGGCAGCAGCTCCGGCGGCAGTTCGCCGTAGCGGGCGTCACCGGCCTGCGAGTAGGTGTCGTCGTCCGCGATGGGCGGCGGCGGGGTGTCGTAGGAGCGGCGCCAGATCATGAACTGCTCTTCGCCGTACTCCTCGCGCGTCTGCGCCTTGTCCTTGCCCTGCAGGGCGCCGTAGTGGCGCTCGTTGAGGCGCCAGGTGCGCTCGACCGGCAGCCAGTGCAGGTCGGCGGTCTCCAGGGCGAGGTTCGCGGTGCGGATCGCGCGCTTGAGCAGGGAGGTGTAGACCACGTCCGGCCGTACGCCGGCCTCCTTGAGCAGCTCGCCGCCCCGGCGGGCCTCCTCCTCGCCCGTCGCGGACAGGTCCACGTCCACCCAGCCGGTGAACAGGCCCTTCGCGTTCCAGACGCTCTCACCGTGTCGCAGCAGTACCAGAGTTCCCATGGGGGCAAGCCTAGCCACCCGGGCACCGCGCTCGGGCGTCCGCCCGCCCCTTGCGGGGGAGCGGCCGCGACCGGGCCGCCCTATCCCTCGTCCCGGGGCTCGACCAGGTGCGCGAACGCCCGCAGATTGCGCATGTCGTGGCCGCGCTCGGCACGCCAGCGCCACTCCTTGCGGATGGCCGACGCGAACCCGCGCTCCAGCGCGCCGTTGAAGTTCTCGTCCGAGTAGGTGAGCACGCACCCCAGCAGCCGGTCGACCTCGTCGGGGGTGACGCCCTCCAGCGGCAGGCGGCCGCGGATGTAGACGTCGCCGACCTCGTCCGCGACGAAGGCCATCCCGTACATGTCGGCGCTGCGGCGCATCAGCCACAGGTAGAAGTCGGCGTGGTTCTCGTCGGGCTGACGGCAGAAGAACGACGTCAGGGTGAGGCTGTGCGGCCCCACCTCCAGCCACACCAGGGTCTTGAGCTTGGCCTTCCCCGGCAGGGTGACCAGGAACGACCCCTCGCGGGGGCGCTCCACCTCCAGCTCGGCCTCCGCCACGGCCGAGGAGACCGCCTTGGCCGCGGCGTCGCGGGCAGCGTCCCTGTCCACCTCGTACTTCCCCTCCTCCTCGGTCACCGGCACGCCGCCAGGGGCAGCGCCCGGGGGGCGGTGCACGCCCGGTACACGTCCAGCAGTTCGTCGACGGTCCGCGACCAGCCCAGGGTGGCGGCGTGCTCGGGCGCCGCCATCGCCAGCTTGGCACGCCACGCCGGTTCGGCGATCATCCGGTGCAGTTCGGCCGCGTAGTCGTCCGGGTTGTGCCCCCGTACCAGGACACCGGACACCCCGTCGGCCACGGCCGTGGTCAGGCCGCCCACGCGCGCGGCCAGGACCGGGGTGCCGCACGCCTGGGACTCCACCGCCACCAGGCCGAACGACTCGGAGTAGGACGGCACCACGGTCACCGCGGCCGCGCGGTAGTAGTCGGCCAGACGCTCGCGGGTCTGCGGCGGCTCGATCCGCACCACGTCCGCCACGCCCAGGGAGCGGGCCAGGTCGGTGAGCAGGCCGGGCTCGCGCATCCCGCCGCCCGACAGGCCGCCGACCACGCCCACCACCAGGCGCGAACGCAGTGAGGGGTCGCGCTCCAGCAGCGCGGCGGCGGCCCGGATGAGCACGTCGGGGGCCTTCAACCGCTGCACGCGCCCCACGAACAGCAGGAGTTCGGTGCCCGCGGGCAGTCCGATCCGCGCCAGCGCGTCCCGGCGCGAACCGGGGCTGAACACCTCCAGGTCCACACCCGGGGGGATGACGCTGATCTGGCCGTCGCGGGCGCCGTAGTGCTCCCGGAGCTGGCGGGCCTCGTCGTCGGTGTTGGCGATGAGCCGGTCGGCCTGGCGGACCAGCTGGTCCTCCCCGCGCAACCGGGCCTCGGGCTCGGGCTCGTCGCCGTCGGCCAGGGAGGCGTTCTTCACCCGGGCCATGGTGTGCATGGACTGCACCAGGGGCACGCCCCAGCGGCGGGCGGCCACCACACCGGCCTGGCCGGACAGCCAGTAGTGCCCGTGCACGAGGTCGTAGTGGTCGGGTTCGTTCTGCGCCTCGGCCCGCAGCATCCCGAAGATGAACGGACACAGGTGCTCGGCGAGGGTGTTCTTGTCCAGGCGGCCGTAGGGCCCCGCGGGCACGTGCCGCACGTTCACGCCCGGGGCCAGCTCCACCACCGGCGGAAGGTCGGCCCGGGTCGCGCGGGTGAACACGTCCACGGCCACGCCGCGTTCGGCCATGCGCCGGGCCACCTCGACCACGTACACGTTCATGCCTCCGGCGTCGCCGGTGCCGGGCTGGTCGAGCGGGGAGGTGTGCAGACTGACGGTAGCCACCCGGGACGGGACCGCCGTCTGCTCAACGATTCCAGACACCGGGGGTCCCTTCAGGTCGTGTGCGCAGCCGCTGTCGTCAACAGCGACGAAGGTACACACTGTTCCCCGCCGCTCCGTCCGAGGGGGCCGGGTGCGCACACCGCGTGACCTACGGTGCGGAACTCCAGCCCGAGACCAGGAAGTCCACGGCGTCGGGGAAGGAGCGCTTCCAGGTCGTGAAGTCGTGGCCCCCGTGCGGGTGGAGCGTGGCGACCGTCATACCGCGTTCGGTGAGCAGGCCGGCGAAGCGCTCGGCCTCCCCGTGGATGCTGCCCCGCTGGAGCGGTGTGTGGTCCTCGGTGCCCTCCACCAGCATGAACCTGAGGTCGCGCACCCCCTGCGAACCGAGCAGCCGGTCGGGGGAGTGCGGCCCGGTGTCGCCGCCGAAGACGCCGTACGGGTCGTCCACCCGGAAGTACCCGGCCCAGGACACCACCTGGGTGTAGAGGTCGGGGTGGCGCAGCGCCAGCGCCGCCGCCCCGTACCCGCCCATGGAGAACCCGCCGACGGCGCGCAGCGCACGGGGGCGCGTGTGCTCGCCCTCGACGGCCTCCACGGCCGCGCCGGTGACGAAGCTCTCCAGCGCGAACCCCCCGTCGGCGGCGTCGCCCCACTCGGTGGTGGCTCCCCCGCTCTCCTGGCCGTAGGGGGCGGCGATGACGAACTCGACCCCCGAACGGCACATCTGCCGGTCCAGGAGCGCGCCGACGTCCTCGTCCATGAGCGTCTCGTGGGTGGAGGCCGACCCGTGCAGCAGGTAGAGCACGGGCAGGTCCGCGCTGTCGGGGCCCGAGGGGCGCCGGATCCACAGGGGACGGCCGCCCTCGGGGGCGCCGGTGTCGGGCAGGGTGACGACCTCGTCCCTGCCGGGTGCGGCGCAGGCCGAGACCTGACCGGGACGCGGCAGGGGCGCGGAGGGCCCCTGGATCGGGGAGAGCAGCGTCCTGCTGTGGGCCAGTCGGGGCTCGGGGCCCGGGTCGGGTTCGAGCCGCTCCGTCAGTTCCTCGGGCGGGACCGTGGCCAGCGTGGCGGCTGCCGTGGCGACCACGCAGGAGGAGACGAGCACGAAGACCCGCCGGAAGAAGGACGCGAACACACCGAAACCTCAGGGTCGGGTCAGCGGCACCCTGTCGGGGGACCGGAGGAATATCACTGAGTGTAACCGGTCATGTGTCTTCGGGCACAACTCGGGGGGAAATCGCCCCTCTCCCCGTGATCAGACCGTGACGGCGTGCCGCAGCCGGAGGTCGTCCGGGTACGGGCGCAGGTAGGTCTGGTCGCGGGCCCACTCGACGTCCTCCGCCGCGCAGTGGTGGCGCAGCAGCGCCACCGGGACGCTCAGCGGCACCTGCTCCCGCCGGTAGTCCTCGATCGCCCCCAGCAGGTCGTGCCTGCGGGCGTCGTCCAGCAGCGCGCTCAGCATCCCGAAGGCGTGCTGGAGGGCGTTGACGTGCTTGCCCCGGCTCGGCCGCACGGCCATCGCCCGGTGGAAGGCGTCGGTGTAGGCCGCCCGGACCTCCTCGGGGTCGTCTGCGCCCGCGCGGGCCACGATCCTTCCCGTCTCCCGGTAGCCCTCCGGGGAGTGCGACATCAGCTGGAGCTTCTGGCGGCTGTGGAACGCCACCAGGTCGCGCGGACGCCAGTCCGACTCCCACAGGTGGCGCAGCCGCGCGTGCGCGAAGACGCGCTGGGCGAACAGCTCGCGCAGCACGGGGTCCATCAGGCGGCCCTGCTCCTCCACCGGAAGGGAGGGCAGCAGCTCGGTGAGCCGCTGGGCGAAGGCGCCACGGCCCCTGCCGTCCACCCGGCCGCCGCCCTGGTCGAACACGGGCAGGGCGAACAGGCCGCAACTGGGCGACTTGTTCTTGAGCACGTACCCGTCCAGGTGGCGCAGCTGGGCCAGGTGGTGGTCGGCGACCTCGGCCAGCTCCTCGGTGCGGTCGGCGCCGTCCGCGCTGGAGACCACCCGGTCCAGCCCCTCCCGGCGCTGCAGGCGCAGGGTGGGGCGCGGGACGCCCAGGCCGATCTCCGCCTCCGGGCAGACCGGCAGCCAGTCCACGTGCCGGTCGAGCTCGTCGGTGAGGAAACGCGAACGTGAGTGCCCGCCGTTGTAGCGGACCGGAGCGCCGAGCAGGCAGCTGGACACCCCGACCCTGGGGCGGACCGGCGTGTCGGGCAGCGGAGGAAGCCGTGTGGTCATGCGACCCTCCTACCCGGTCAGCGCCCTGAGCACCGGCTTTTCCCCGAAGGATCTAGAGTGTCCACGCGAACACGTCCAGTGAAGGAGTGCCGGTTGGCGTCCGCCACCATCGTCCTGTTCACACAGGACCTCCGCGTCCACGACCACCCCGCCCTGGCCGCCGCGGTCGAGCGCCCCGGCCCGACCCTGCCGGTCTTCGTGCTGGACCCCGCGGTGGCCGGCCGGTCCGCCCGCAACCGAGCCGCCCTGCTCGCCGAAGCCCTCGCCGACCTGAGGGCCGCACTGCGCGAGCGCGGCGCCGACCTGGTCCTCCTCCGGGGCGACACCGTCCGTGAGGTCGCCGCCCTGGCCCGGGCCAGCGGGGCCGACACCGTCCACGTCACCGACGGCGTCAGCTCCCTCGCCGCGCGACGCGCGCGACGCCTGCGCGCGACCGGCCTGACCGTGCGGGCCTTCCCGGGGCTCACCGTGGTCCCGCCGGGGGAGGTCACCCCGGCGGGCGGCGACCACTACAAGGTGTTCACGCCCTACTGGAAGGCCTGGGAGGCCGCCGCGTGGCGCGATCCGGCCGCGCCGCCGGACCGTGTGGTCCTGCCCGAGGGGGTCCGGCCCGGCGAGCTGCCCGGACGCGGGACGGACGGTCTGGGCGCGCTCGCCGAGGACCTGCCGCGGGGAGGGGAGCGCGCGGCCCGCGAGCGCCTGGACGCCTGGCTGTCGTCCGGGCTGGCGGCCTACCCCGACCGGCACGACGACCTGCCGGGCGCGGCCACCTCTCACCTGTCCGCCGACCTGCGCCTGGGCTGCCTGTCACCGCTGGAGGCCGCCCTGGCCGCCTCACCCCTGCCCGGGGGAGGGGCGTTCGTCCGCCAGCTCGCCTGGCGCGACTTCCACCACCAGGTCACCGCTGCCTTCCCGGCGGTGAACGTCCGCGACTACCGGCCCCGGGACAGGAAATGGCGCGAGGACCCCGACGCCCTCGACGCCTGGAAGCGGGGGCGGACCGGCGTTCCGGTCGTGGACGCAGGAATGCGCCAGCTGCTGCGCGAGGGGTTCGTGCACAACCGGGCGCGCATGATCACCGCGGCGTTCCTCACCCGGACCCTGCGCGTGCACTGGCGCGAGGGCGCCGACCACTTCCACGCCCACCTCGTGGACGGGGACGTGGCCAACAACTACGGCAACTGGCAGTGGGTCGCGGGCACGGGCAACGACACCCGGCCCAACAGGGCGTTCAACCCGCTGCGCCAGGCCCGCAGGTTCGACCCCGAGGGCGTGTACGTCCGCCGCTACCTGCCCGAACTGGCCGATCTCCCGGGCGGGCGCGCACACACGCCCTGGCGGGAGGAGCACCCGCCCCCCGGTTACCCGGCACCGATCGCCGACCCCGGCCACTGGGGCTGACCCGCCGCCGGACCCGGCGCGGACACGTGTCCCGCCGGATCGGCCGTCGGTCCGCCGGAACCCGGGCGCGCGCGGGCGCGTGACCGTCGCCTCCGCCCCGTTCGGCGGGCGGTGCCCGGTCCCGCTTCCAGGCGCGTGCGCGGGGGCGTGACCAGGGCCGCTCCGGTCTCGGGGAGCACCCTCCGGGGCCGTCGCCCAGGGGGCCTCGGGCCGGGTGCGGGGGAGGCCGATCCCACCCCGTTCCGGGGCCGGTATCCCTTGTCCCGTAGGCGATGAGGATTTAACCTGGGGGTACGACAACGGGTAGTACGACCCCAAGTAGAATCACGGGTATGAATCGGCTTGGCGAACTTGAGCGCGCGGTGATGGATGTACTGTGGTCACGGAACGAACCAATGACGGTTCGTGAGGTCGGCAAGGCTCTGGCCGAGCGCGACCTGGCGCACACGACCGTCATGACCGTGCTCGACAGGCTCGCCAAGAAGAAGGTCGTCACCCGGGCACGTGAGGGTCGCGCGTGGCGCTACCGCCCGGCAGCCAGCCGTGAGGCATACGTCTCCGAGTTGATGTTCGACGCTCTCGGACAGACCGGGGACCGCGACGCCGCCCTGGCCGCCTTCGTCCAGTCCATGGACGGCGAGCAGGCTGAAGCGCTCCGGCGCGCACTCGCGGAAACCGAGCAGCCAAGGAACTAGTCCGTATGGTCAGTGCCGCACTTCTCACCCTCGTCGCGGTCTGCTGTCTCATCGCGATGGAAGGCCTCCACCGGGCCAAGTGGCCCTCGCGGGGGCCCTACACGGCCGTGATCACCTGGCAGGCACTCGGGCTCGCCTGGGGCGTGTCCACCATCGGCGCGCTGCTGGCCTTCGGGCTCTCCTCCTACCAGCTCGGCGCGGCCGGGGGCTCCATGGCCCTGGCCACGGACATCGTGACCGGTGAGCTGCTGCTCGCCGAACTCTCCCAGGGACTTGAGGGCGTCAGCCACATCGTGGCCGTGGTCCTGGCCGTCGTGCTGACCCTGGTGCTCTTCTACGGCCTGGTCTCCTCCTTCCTGCACGTGGTCCGCGTCCGCCGACGCCACCACGACCTCCTCGAACTCATCGCCAGCGAGCACCCCGACGTGCCCGGCGCCCGCGTGCTCGACCACCCGGCCGCCGCCGCGTACTGCCTTCCTGGCGTGCTGCGCTCGCAGGTGGTCATCAGCGCCGGGGCCCTGGCGGTCCTGGACAACCGCGAGCTGGCCGCCGTCCTGGCCCACGAGCACGCCCACCTGCGCCAGCGCCACGACCTCGTGCTGCTGCCCTTCTCCTCGCTCAAGCGCGCCTTCCCGCGGTTCCGCCTGGTCCGCACCTACTACGAGAGCGTGGCGCTGCTCATCGAGATGTGCGCCGACGACCAGGCCCGGCGCAAGAGCTCCTCGCGCGAGCTGGCCATGGCGCTGCTGCGCTTCGGCGCCGCCGGACCGGCCCCGGTGCCCGCCGGGGCGATGGCGGCCGTGCCCGACGCCGAACCCGGGGTGATGCGGCGGGTCAACCGCCTCCTGCACCCCGACAACGAACTGCCCTACCACGCGGGCGCCTTCATCATGGGCGGTTCCGCCTTCCTGCTGGCCGCGGTCACCTGCCTCTGGCACATCCCGCTGTGACCCTCCCGGCCGCCGGTCGCGCCCGCGCGCGGCCCGCTGCCGCCGCCGACCGCGATCCCGGCGCGTGTGTGACACCCGCCTCCGCGGGCACGATCAACGCGTCCCATCCGTTTACGGTGGAGAGCGGGCGGACTCCCCGCTCGGAACGTCGTCGGGAGTGTGCGTTTTGTTCGGACTGATCTGGCACGCCATCTATCTAGTCACCTTCGTGGCGAGTCTGTACGCGCTGATCGAGGCGGTCCGCACGCCGGCCGCGGCCTTCGAACTGATGGACAAGCAGACCAAGAAGCTGTGGGTCATCCTCACCGGTGTCGCCACGGCGCTCTCGCTGCTGGCCGTGTTCTCCGGCCGCGGGATGTTCGTCATCCTCGGCCTGGTCGCCACCCTCGTCTTCCTGCTGGACGTGCGTCCGGCGGTCAAGGGCGTGGGCGGCAACAGCAACAACGGCCCCTACGGCCCCTGGTAGGCCTCCCCAGGTCTCATCCCGTGCTTCCGGCCGGGGCCTCGTGCCCCGTGCTCCCGGAGGAGGCCTCACGCCGTGCCTGCGCCTCCATGCCGTCCAGCACCCGCCGCAGCTCCGCGGAGTAGGCGGGGTCGCCCGTGTAGTAGGAGTGGCCCAGGATCTCCGGGCGTCTGGCCTCGCCGGGCAGGGCGTCGTAGGAGCGCGGGTCCGGCAGGGGCTCGGCCCGCTCCACCACGCGCGTGCTCCGGGATCCGCCGGAGGAGTCGAGCGTCCGGACCGGCCCGGCGATCGCGTCGGTGACCCGCCACAGGTTGCGCCAGTCCGTCACCCGCTCCCGCAGGTCCGCGAACGGTCCCGGCCCGAAGTAGGCCGGGAAGTAGCGGGCGTACAGGCGGTCCAGCGGTGAGCCGTGCGTGATGAGCGCGATCCGGCCCAGGCAGTCGGTGGGCAGCTGCCAGACCGTGGCCGCCGCCAGCACCGAGCCCTGTGAGTGTCCCGACAGCACCACGTCGGTGCCCTCCCGGCACAGCAGGGCCACCCGGGCGCACAGCTGGGGCACGGCCCGCTCCGCGTAGGAGGGCGGCGCCAGCGGGTGGGCCGCCCGGGGCCAGAACGTGCCCACGTCCCACACCGAGCCGACCGCCTGCCGCGTGGGCCGGTCGCGGTAGGCGCTGCGTCCGATCCACGCCAGCGCCACCAGGGCGGCGCCGCCCAGCAGGGAGCCGACGCCGATCAGCCCCGACACCGTCCCCTGGGCGAACCCCCGTACCTCGCCGGGCACGGCGGCCGCGTCCGACACGGCCGTCGTCACCGAGGCCGGACCCGCCGCCAGGTGCCCCGAGAGCGTGGAGGACAGCACGAGCACGCCCAGCGCCACCACCGGGAGCAGGAAGGCCGCCAGCACCCACGGCAGCACCTCCGTCATCCGGCCCATCGCCCGCGCGTGGGCGATGTCCCAGGTGCGGCGGTCGCGCACGCTGCGCGCGTAGTCCTCGGTGACCCCCGCCAGGTGCGACCGGGTGTCGCGGCGCAGCAGCAGCGCCAGCACCCCCACCACGACCAGCGCGATGGCCGCCTCCAACGCGAACGCCAGCTGGAGCCAGGAGTAGGCGGCCGGTACCGACAGCGGCAGGCAGTCCACCTCGGGGGTGGCCAGGGAACCGCAGCCGCTCAGCGCCAGCGACCCCTGGTAGACGAGCGCGGCCGAGAAACCGCCGCCGAGCAGGGCGCCCAGGGCCGCCGTGGCCGGGCCCGCGAGGCCGCGCATCGCCGCGCCGCCGTGGGAGCGGTCGGCGGCGAACAGGAACAGCGCCGCCGCCAGCATCACCAGCACCAGGGCCGCCTGGACCGCGAACAGCGTGTTGAGGATCGCCCCGTTGCCGGGCAGCCGCCCCGACGCCGTCCACTCCGGGCGGGGCCAGAGCGCGTACGCGGCCACCGCCAGCCCCAGGACCAGGGTGGCGTCGCGCAGCAGGCGGCAGATCCGGTCGGCCCGGGCGTTCCAGCGCGGGTCGGTGCCCGGGACCAGCACGCTCAGGGTGCTCAGGGTGACCACCGCCGCCAGCAGGGCGGCCAGGAGGGCGCCGACGATCCACGGCCCCGACCCGTCGGGCGGACCCGCCGTCGCCGGGCCCAGGTCGTGCCGCAGCGCCGGTACGACCAGCAGGGCGGCCACCGTGCCCAGGGCCGCCGAGATGTGCGCCGAGCGCAGCCGGGCCATGGTCTCGCTGTTGCGCCAGAAACCCTTGTGGCTCAGCGGGGCGGCGGCGCTGGGGCGGGGCGGTATCGGGCTCTCCACGACCTCGTAGTCGGCGGCCGTGCGCCGCGACAGCAGCCACAGCACCACGATCAGCGCCACCGGCAGCACCGTGCCCACCAGCAGGGCCGGGCCCGGCGCGGACAGCACCGAGGAGGGCGAGCCCAGGAAGGCCAGCCAGGGGCGGGCCCGCACGCACTCCTCGCCCTGGCCGGAGGCGCACTGCCAGGCCACCAGGTCCATGCCGATCCCCGCCGCGGCCAGGGTGATGAGCACCGTCAGGGACAGCGCCAGCAGCCGCACGCTCCCGCCGTAGGCGTTGTTGGCCAGCAGCCGCGCCCCCGCGGGGTCGCGGTCCATCCGCCCGGGCCGCATCCAGTACGCCACGTTGACGAGCATGAACGGCAGCAGCAGCAGCCAGAACGCCCGGGAGGAGCGTCCGGAGGTGAGGTTGCCCCAGGCGAAGATCTCCCGGCGCACGCCCGGAAGGGTCTTGGTGTCGGACTCGCGGCGCCAGCGGAAGAACCCCGCCAGGCGGTCGCCGCCCACGCGCATCGCGGGTTCGACGTCCAGCAGTTCCTCGGCCTGGCCGCCGCTGACGCCGTGTACGCGCAGCTCGACCCGCTCGCACGCGGGGGAGCCGGGGCCGGTCGGGACGGGCGGTGGAGTGGCGTCGTCGGGGGAGGGCTCGGGGGAGTGGGGAGCGGGGGAGGTCGGTTCGGGCTCGTACGGGCTGAGGGGTTCGGCGAGGTCCGACATACGAAGCATCCTGCCACGCTCCGTATCCGCGCGACAGCGGTACTTCGAACCTGTGGACAACGCCGGGGGAACTCCGTCCTGGGGAGGCGGCACCCCGGGGAGGCGCCTCCCCCGGGCGCGCGGAGGACCCGCACGTGAGGACACGCCGCGTACGGGACGGGGCCCACGGGCGCTCCCGGGCACGTGCCGTCCGCCGACCTCAGGAGGGCTGTGGCTGCCGCAGTCCCCGCAGGAGCAGTTCGACCAGTCGGCGCGGGTCGTAGCGGGGGTCGTCGCTGCCGACGCAGAGGTTGCCGATGCCGCGCATCAGCTCGTAGGCCCGCGTGCCGGGCCCGATCTCCCCGGCCTCGACCGCGGCGTCGAGCAAGGTCGTGCAGACGGGCACCAGGCGGTCGAGGAAGTAGGCGTGCAGGGCCTCGAAGCCGCCGCTGTCCGACCGCATCGCACCGGCCAGCCCGTGCTTGGTGACCAGGAAGTCGACGAACAGGTCCACCCACGCGCGGAGCGCGGCGAACGGGGACGCGGCCTCGGCCAGCAGCCTCGGGCCGGCCTCGGCGCAGGCCTCGACCTGGTGGCGGTAGACGGCGACGACCAGGTCCGCCCGTGTGGGGAAGTGGCGGTAGATCGTCCCCATCCCGACCCCCGCCCGGGCCGCGATCTCCCGGATCGGCGCGTCGACTCCGGAGGTGACGAACACCGCGGCGGCGGCGGTGAGCAGCTTCTGCTGGTTGCGCACCGCGTCGGCCCGCCTGCCGCGGGCCGGCACCTCTCCCGACCCCCCTGTGCTGGGCATACACGCTCTCCTTCCGGTGGCCGTTGCAAAACGGAACAATGCTCCGTATATTAAGAGGAACAGTGCTCCGCTTGCAGTCTAGCTGCGACGGGACACTTCCGCCCGCCCTGCCCGCCGCCGATCCGAGAGGACCGGCCGCGCGGGCCGCCGAAGGGAAAACGCACCATGAGCGCACCGACGCGCACGGCCGACGCCGTCAGCCCCGCCGCACCCGTCCTCTCGGTCAGTCCGGTCGTGCTGCCGACGCCCGACCGCGCCGTGGACCTGGAGGTGCGGGTCTCCGTGCCCGTGACCGGCGGCGAGCTGCCGATCGTCCTCCTCTCACACGGCCACGGCCCCTCCCACCACCTGTCCTCGCTGAACGGCTACGCGCCCCTCGCCAACTTCTGGGCGGCCCACGGATTCGCGGTGATCCAGCCCACCCACCTGAGTTCGAGGACGCTGGACCTGGACCCCGACACCCCCGAGGCGCCGCTGTACTGGCGGTCGCGGGCCGAGGACATGACGCGCGTCCTGGACCGGCTCGACGAGATCGAGGCCGCCGTCCCCGGGCTCTCCGGACGCCTGGACCGGAGCAGGGTCGCCGTGGCCGGGCACTCGATGGGCGGGCACACCGCGAGCCTGCTGCTGGGCGCCCGGCTCACCGACCCGCACGACGGAAAGGTGGTGGACCTGTCCGAGCCCCGGATCACGGCGGGCGTGCTCCTCGCCGCGCCCGGCGGAGGCGGCGACTCCCTCACCGAATCCACGGCCCGGGACTGGCCGTTCTTCCTGACCACGGACTTCTCCACGATGACCACACCCGCGCTCGTGGTCGCCGGGGACAGGGACGACTCCGCCCACCTGACCGTCCGCGGCCCGGAGTGGCACGTCGACCCCTACCTCCTCGCCCCCGGCCCCAAGACGCTGTTCACCCTGTTCGGCGCGGAGCACGGGCTCGGCGGGGTCTCCGGGTACGACGTCGCCGAGACCACGGACGAGAACCCCGAGCGGGTGTCCGCAGTCCAGCGGCTCACCTGGGCCTACCTGCGCGACCGGTTCCGCCCCGGGGACCCCGCCTGGCCTGCGGCGTGCGACGCGCTGACGGGCGGCCCCGACCCGCTCGGAAGGGTCGAGTCCCGGTAGGCCCGGCCGGGACGCGTCCCGGGGCCCCGCCCCCGGCACCCGTGCGTGCCGCGGCGGGGCCGAACGCGCGCGTGGTCGGCCGCCCGGTGCGGATCACGCGCGCCGGGGCCCCGGCGGCCCCGGCCGCCGTATCCGCCCGGGCCCGGAGGGCGCAGTCCGCGGCCCCGTTCCTGCGGGGCGGATCCCCCTCAGTGCACCAGCGACTCGTCCGCCACGTCCCAGGTGTTGCACGCCCCCGGCCTCTGCTCCTCCAGACCGGTCCGGGTCCACGCCACGCTGTTGTCCACCGACCCGTGCGTGCGCTCCTCCTCCTCGCCGTCCTCGCGGTCGGCGGTGGCGGCGGCGTCGTCCAGCAGCGTCTCCACGTCCCCCTCGTCCAGGGGGTAGCTCACCCGGACCGACCCCATGAACACGCCCGCCAGGCAGTTCGCCTGGAGCTCGCCGCGGCGCGTCCACGCGTTGCGCTCCAGCACGCCGTCCTCCAGTTGGCGCTGCCCGTGGTAGTACTCCAGCAGCCCCGACTCCCCCTGCACGTGGTGGCCGTACTCATGGGCCAGCAGGGACGCGTACACCACGCTCTCCGTGGCGCCGTTCCACTTGTCCACCACGTCCGCGGTGCCGATGTAGATGCTCGTGCTCGCCCGGCAGTAGAACGCGCCCGCGCGCGACGGGTAGGCGCGGCACGGGCTGATCCCGGGTTCGTCCCAGAACACCCGCTCCGGAGGGGTGAAGGGAATGCCCGCGCGCAGGAACTGGGTCCGCCAGGCGTCGTCCAGGCAGTCCGCGACCGTGTGCAGGAAGCCCTCCATCGACTCGGGGTCCTCCACGTCCAGCTCCGGCACCGGACACGGGCGCGGGCTCAGCCGCCCGGTCTCGTACAGCGGGTTGGCGACCAGGGCCTGGTACCCCGACGGACGCTCCTGGGCGCCGAACCGCTCCGAAAGCCCCTGCCCGCCCGCCATGCCGGAGGGGGCCTGACCGGGCTTGTCGTCGGAGTCGGCGTCCGTCTGCGGGACGGTCGCGTCCGGCGCGGCCCCGGGCGGGGGACCGTCCTCGCCGGCGGTGGTCCACGACAACAGCGCCAGCGCCAGCAGCACCACCATGAGGGCGGTCACCAGACCGAACACCCGGCGGTCGGCGCGGCGAGCCGCGGACGCCGGCGACCTACCGAACCCTGCGTACACCCCTGTCCGCCCGCCCTGTCGTCACCGTGGCCGGGCCGGACCCGCCCGGCACCTGACCGTGCCCCCCGGAGCGCCTCACCGCACCAGCTCCTCGGGAGCGTTCCACGTGTTGCACGCGGCCGGATCCCTGCGGTCCATGCCGTGCGCCGTCCACAGGCGGCCGTTGGCGGCCGAACCGTGGGTGTGCTCGTCACCCCAGTCGGAGCGCAGCCCGACGTCGTCGAGGATATTCTCCCGCTCGGACCCGCCGAGGCCCAGGTCCTCGCGCGAGGCGCCCAGGAAGACCCCGCCCAGGCAGTTGGCCTGGAGCTCGTTGCGCCTGGTCAGCTCGTCGGCCTCCGCCTCGTCGGCGCCCGCACGCTCGCTGTGGAACCGCGCCAGGATGCGCGACTGCCCCTGCACGTGGTGCCCGTACTCGTGGCTGAGCAGGAACGTGTACGCCTCGGGCTTGTCGCTGCCGCCTGAGGCCGCCACGATGTCCTCCACGCCCAGGTACAGGCCCTGGTTGGCCTGGCAGTAGAAGGCCGCGGTGCCCTCGCTGGGGAACGCGCCGCACGGGCTGTTCCCGGCGGTGTGCCAGTACACGCGGTTGGGGGAGGTGAACTCCAGGCCCGCCTCGGCGAAGTAGGAGCCCCACGCCGTGTCCAGGCAGTCGGCGATCTCGTGGACGAACGCCTCCACCGACTCCGCGTCCTTCTCGTCCAGCTCGGGCACCTCGCAGGTGATCTCGCCCAGCTCGCCGATCCGGTACAGCGGGTTGTCGGTGAGCGGGTCGCCCCGGCCCGAGGCGGTCAGCGGCTCCTCGGCCGCCGAGGCTCCGCCCGACCCGCCCGTCGCCAGGTCCGCGGAGGCCACCGGGTGCGACCACGCGGGCTCGGAGGGGTGCAGGGCGGCGGAGATGGCCAGGAAACCGGTGAACCCCACCGCGGCCGCCCCGGTGCCCAGCGTGAGCGTGACCCCGAGGCCCATCCGCTGGAGGAACCCGGGGTCCTCGGGCCAGAAATCCGGTCCCCGGACGGGTCTGCGGCTCACCACGGCAGCTCCCCGCGGCACCGGGGCACGACGTCGGCCGCCGTGCCCGGGGGGAACGGTGCACCGGGGGACCGGATAGGCTCTCGCGACATGTGGTGGGTTGGCTCCTGGCGCCCGGCCGTCGCGGTCGCGACGGCCGTCTTCGTGTTGTCCTCACTGGTCACGGCGCTTGTCGTCGCGTGGCCGGGTGGGGAGGCCCACGCCGCGACGCCAGCGGCACCGGCTCCCACAGTACCGGGGGGCTCCGTGGCGGCGGCCAGCGACCGGTCGGCCCCGGTCATCACCAACGACGTCCGCCTCGAACTCGACCACGCGGGCGTCCTCCACGGCGAGGAGACCATCTCCTTCTCCGGCGGCGCCCCGGCCACCTTCACCCGCTCCCTGACCGAGACGATGCTCTACGACACCGAGTACGACCGGAAGTTCGAGGTCACCGGTGTGCGGGCCACCGACCTGGACGGCGACGCCCTGGACGCCCGGGTGAGCAGGGACGACGGCTCCCTGTCCGTGGAGATCCCCACCGAGGCCACCTCCGGGGTCGTGCTCTCCTACCGGGTGAGCGGAACCGTGAGCGAGGTCTCCCAGGGCGTCCAGATGGAGTGGCGGGCCGTGGGCGCCTACAGCCACACCGTGGAGACCACCGACGTGACCGTCACCGCGCCCCTGCCGCCCGGGGCGCTGTCCTGCCTGGCCGGGGAGCCGCGCAGCGCCATGTACTGCACGGCCTCCGACATGGGCGCCGACGCGGGCGTGGCCCACTTCCTCCAGGCCGACATGGAGCCCAGCGACCGGCTCGACATCGTCGTCAACTACCCGCCCGGCACCGCCGAGGGCGAACCCATCCTCACCCGCCGCTGGTCCCTGGCCTCCGCGTTCGCGGTCACCCCGGCCACCGCCAGCGTGTTCGGACTGCTGCTGGCGGTGCTCCTGGGCGGCCTGGTGGTGCTGATCCGCGTCCGGGGCCGCGACGAGCGCGCCCTGCGCGACGAGGCCTCGGCCGGAGACCACGCCCCGGTGGCCGAGGGCGAGCACGGACGCCTGCGGTTCACCCCGCCCGACGACGTGCACCCCGGACAGATCGGCACGCTCGTCAACGAGACCGTGGACATCACCGACCTCACCGGTGCCGTGGTCGACCTCGCGGTGCGCGGCTACGTGCGCCTGGAGGAACTGCCGCACGAGCACTTCACGTCCGTGGACTGGCGGCTGGTGCGCCTGGACGGCCCCCCGGAGGACACCCTCCGCTCCTACGAGTGGCTTCTGCTGGACGCGCTCTTCGGCGGGCGCCCGACCGTGCGCCTGTCCCAGGTCGGCTCGCCCCGCACCTCCCCGGACTTCCCGGCGCGCATCGACCGCGTGCGCGAGGAGCTGTACCGGGACATGGTGCGGCTGAAGTGGTTCGCCCGCTCGCCCAGCCAGGTGCGCGGCCGCTGGAGCGCCGTCGGCATGGCGGTGACGGCCGCGGGCGTGCTCCTGACCGGCGTCCTGGCGGTCTTCACCAGCGCGGCGTTCACCGGGCTGGCCGTCATCATCGCGGGCGCCGCCGTCACGGCGGGCGCGCAGTACATGCCCGCCAAGACCGCCCTGGGCAGCTCGGTGTACGCGCACACGGTGGGCTTCCGCGACTACCTGCTGAGCCCGCGCTCGGCGACCGCGCCCCCGGGGCAGCGGGTGGAGCTGTACTCGCGCTACCTGCCCTACGCGGTGATCTTCGACGACGTCGACCACTGGGCCAACATCCTGGCCTCGGCCGCGCTCACCGACCTGACCCCCGAGGAGCTGACCGGTGACGGCCTGGCCTGGTACACGGGGCCGAGGGAGTGGCGGATCGAGGACTTCGCGGACTCCATCACCACGTTCGTGGTGACGCTGACCGGCATCATCACCAACGCCCGGCGGCTGCGGGCGCTCAACCAGTTCCAGCGGCGGTAGGCCGCCGCAGACCACGAGGGGGAGGCACCATGCGCGCGGTCGTGCAGCGCGTGTCGCACGCGTCGGTGACGGTGGACGGCGAGGTGGTCGGGCAGGTCACCGAACCGGGCCTGATGGCGCTGGTGGGGGTCACCCACACCGACACCGCCGCCGAGGCGGTCAGGATCGCCAGGAAGCTGTGGACGCTGCGGATCCTGGAGGACGAGCGGTCGTGCTCCGACACCGGCGCCCCGCTGCTCGTCGTCAGCCAGTTCACGCTCTACGGCGACGCGCGCAAGGGCCGCCGCCCCACGTGGCAGGCCGCGGCGCCCGGCCCCGTCGCCGAACCCCTCGTGGACGCGGTCGTCGAGGAGCTGCGCTCACTCGGCGCCGTGGTGGCCACGGGGGTGTTCGGCGCGAAGATGTCGGTCTCCCTCACCAACGAGGGGCCGTTCACGGTCGTCCTGGAGGCATGAAGGGGCCCGGGCTGTGGACGCCGCCACGGCCCGGGACACGGGAAGGACGCAGGAGGGGGAATCCCCGGAGAGATCCCGTGCCCCTCAGACGTCGACGGTCACCGGCTCGAACTTGTAGCCCAGACCGCGGACGGTCACGATGTAGCGCGGGCTGCCGGGGTCCTCCTCGATCTTGGCGCGCAGCCTCTTGACGTGCACGTCGAGGGTCTTGGTGTCACCGACGTAGTCGGCGCCCCACACGCGGTCGATGAGCTGCATCCTGGTGAGCACCCGCCCGGCGTTGCGCAGGAGCACCTCCAGCAGCTCGAACTCCTTGAGGGGGAGCTGCACGTTGTCGCCGCGCACCGTCACCACGTGCCGCTCCACGTCCATCCGGACGGGACCGGCCTCCAGGGCGGCGGGCAGCACGACCTCGTCCTCGCCCCGGCGGCGCAGCACCGCGCGGATGCGGGCCACCAGCTCGCGGGAGGAGAAGGGCTTGGTCACGTAGTCGTCGGCGCCCAGCTCCAGACCGACGACCTTGTCGATCTCGGAGTCCTTGGCGGTGAGCATGATCACGGGGACGTTGGACTTCTGCCGCAGCGTCCGGCACACCTCGGTGCCCGACAGCCCCGGCAGCATCAGGTCCAGCAGCACCAGGTCGGCCCCGGTACGGTCGAAGGTCTCCAACGCCACGGTCCCGGTGGGCGCCACGGCGACCTCGAAGCCCTCCTTGCGCAGCATGTACGACAGGGCGTCGCTGTAGGATTCCTCGTCCTCGACAACGAGTACGCGCGTCACTGTGCCGCCTCCTGACGGTCGGTGTTCCGGGCGGCCTCGGGCCCCCGGCTCTCGGAACGGGGCAGACGCAGAGTGAACGTCGACCCCGACCCCTCCTTGCTCCACACGGTCACTTCTCCACGGTGGTGGGTCATGATGTGCTTGACGATCGCCAGGCCCAGACCGGTACCTCCGGTGGCCCGGCTCCGAGCGGCGTCCACACGGTAGAACCGCTCGAAGATCCTTTCAAGGTCCTGCTGCGGGATCCCTATGCCCTGGTCGGCGACGCTGACGTCCACGCTGGACCTGGACAACACCACGGACACGGCGACCCGGGTGTTCTTGGGGCTGTAGGCCACGGCGTTGGCGACCAGGTTGCGCAGGGCCGTGCCCAGCAGCCCCTCGTCGCCCATGACCACGACGCCCTCGGCTCCGCTGCCGACCAGCTCGATCCCCTTGGCGTCCGCGGGCATGCGCACCGAGTCCAGCGCCTCCTCGACGACGGGGCCGAGGTCGACCCGGGCGGGTTCGGCCATCGGCTCGGCGCCCTGGATGCGCGAGAGCGTGATGAGGTCCTGGATCACCGCGGTCAGCCGGGAGGCCTCGATCTGCATGCGCTCGGTGAAGCGACGCACCGCTTCCGGGTCGTCACTGGCGTCCTGTACGGTTTCCGCCAACAGGGACAAAGCGCCCACCGGGGTCTTCAGCTCGTGCGAGATGTTCGCGACGAAGTCGCGGCGGACCGCCTCCAGGCGCCGGTGCTCGGTCTGGTCCTCGGCCAGCACCAGCACCAGCCCGGTCCCTCCCAGGGGGGCCACCCGCACGGCGAAGGACGTGGCGTCGGGGCCGAACTTGCGCACGGCGACCTCGATGTCCGTCTCCCGGATGACGCCGTCCCGCCGTACCTGCCGGGCCAGGGTGAGGAGTTCGCCTATGACCAGTTCCTCGCCCCGCACGATGCCGAAGGCGCGTGCGGCGGAGGAGGCGCGCAGGACCCTGTCGGCGGAGTCCAGCACGACGGCGGAGGAGGGGATCGCGGAGAGCACCTCGGCTATGCCGGAGGGCAGTACGCCGCCGTCGCGGTTCGCGGGCTCCGGAGCCTGCCGCTGCCGTGCGGCGGTACCCGTACGGAAGAAAGGACCGGCCAGGACGCCGATGACGACGCCCGTGACGAGTCCGATGATGCCGGTCACCGCGGCGAGAAGTTCCCCTTGCACGATTCGATCGTAAACGTGCTGGCTGGGGCTTTACCCGGCCAGGGCATGCGACACAACCGAGGTTCTTGCATCGTTCACCAACTCTTGGCCGACTCTTCAATCAACCACTGGGAGCATTGACGCCATGCGCGATACCTACCACGAGGACCTTGACAGCCTGAGTGAACGCCTCGTCGAGATGACGCGGCTCGCCCGGCACGCCGTCGCTCGTGCGACCACGGCGCTGCTGGACAGTGACATCAACGCGGCGCAGGAGGTCATCTCCGGTGACGAGCAGATCAACCGGCTCGACCAGGAGATCGAGGACACCGCGTTCAGCCTGATGGCCCGGCAGCAGCCGGTCGCCTCCGACCTGCGCACCATCATCACCTCCCTGTACATGCGCGGCGACCTGGAGCGGATGGGCGACCACGCCGTCCACCTGGCCAAGATCGCGCGGCGCCGCCACCCCGACTCGGCGATCCCCAAGCCGGTGCGGTCGATCGTGCTGGAGATGGGCCACCAGGCGGAACTGCTGGTCACCAAGGCGGGCGAGGTCATCATGGACCGCGACCCCGACACCGCCCTGGAGCTGGACAAGGACGACGACACGATGGACCGGCTGCGGCGCAAGCTGCTGCAGCGCATCCTCGCCCCCGGGTGGGAGTACGGGGTGGAGGCCACCATGGACGTCACCCTGGTCGGCCGGTTCTACGAGCGCTTCGGCGACCACGCGGTGCACGTCGCCGACAACCTCGTCTACATGGTGACGGGGGAGAAGCGCGAGGACTACGACCCCGAGGGCTGAGCCCGGAGAGGAGCCCTCCGGGAAGCCGGCCGCGGTCCCCTCGACGGTCACTCCGTACGCCCGGGGCGGTCGCGCGGGCCCGGACCTGCCGGGCCGTACGCCGCTCGCGGGCCGGGCCCGCCTCTTCGCCACGCAGACGCGTCCCCCTCGGGCGTCCGAACCGCGGGTGCCCCCGGCGCCGCGCCGGAGCGCGCGGTGCCTGGCCGGGGCGGGGACACGGGCGGCCGACCGGCCCGAACGGGCTGCGCGGCGGCCGGAGGCGGACCCCGCGGCGGCCGTTCCGGCGGGTCGTCGGGGGCTCTCGCGGACGACGTGCGCCAGTCGACCCGGCACCGTGAGATCCGTCGCTCCGGCCCCTCCCGGAAGGCTTCTCGGGCGTGTCCGTAACGCCCTTCCCAAGCTCCGGTGAAGGGGCGGACACGGCGTCCGCAAGCCCTTCCGTACAGGGTCTGACCAGGTGCGCAGCAGGCCTCGGGTACACTTTGTCAAGCCCTGAAAAGTGGGGCCTGACCTGCGTGTTCGCAAACCTAATAGGTACGTTAAGTCACAGATTCGTGGTATCCTTGTGGTAGCGGAAGGGGTACCTGTCACATGGCTTTCAAGGTCGGCGACACTGTTGTCTACCCCCATCATGGGGCTGCTCGTATTGAAGCGATCGAGACGCGCAACATTAAGGGCGAGGACAGAATCTACCTCGTTCTGAGGGTCGACAAGGGCGATCTGACGGTGCGCGTGCCCGCCGCGAATGCCGAGGACGTCGGCGTTCGCGACGTGGTGGGGCAGGAGGGCCTGGACAAGGTCTTCGAGGTGCTTCGCGCGCCGCACACCGAGGAGCCCACCAACTGGTCCAGGCGCTACAAGGCCAACCTGGAGAAGCTGGCCTCGGGTGACGTGAACAAGGTCGCCGAGGTGGTTCGGGACCTCTGGCGCCGGGACAAGGAGCGCGGCCTGTCCGCCGGCGAGAAGCGGATGCTGGCCAAGGCGCGGCAGATCCTCGTCAGCGAACTCGCCCTCGCGGAAAAGACCAACGAGGACAAGGCCGAGGCCCTCCTCGACGAGGTTCTCACTACCTGAACCGGTTCTGAAATCACGTAATTGATGACGAATATGCCTCGGGTGGGCGTCGGAACAGACGTCCACCCGTTTTCTCCTGGGCGCACCCTTTTTCTGGCCGGTTTGGAATGGCCGGGAGAGGATGGCGTCAGCGGCCATTCCGACGGCGATGTCGCCGCCCACGCGGCGTGTGACGCGCTGTTGTCCGCCTGCGGACTCGGCGATCTGGGATCCAACTTCGGCACTTCGGAACCGCGCTGGAAAGGCGCCTCCGGAGCGGCCCTGCTCACCGAGACCGCGGCGCGCGTGCGCGCGGCCGGTTTCGAGATCGGCAACGTGGCCGTCCAGATCATCAGCAACCGCCCCAAGTTCGCGCCGCGCCGCGCGGAGGCCGAAAAGACGCTCTCGGAGGTCGTGGGAGCGCCCGTGAGCATCTCGGCGACCACGACCGACGGTCTGGGCCTCACCGGCCGCGGAGAGGGCATCGCGGCCGTGGCCACGGCCCTGTGCGTGGCCGCGGGCTGAGACCCGGGCGGCCCCGTCACGACGCGCGTCCGCGCTCCTGGTAGACGAGCAGCTGGTAGCCGGGGGCGCTGGCGACGTTGAAGGCGTGGAAGTCCACCGTCAGCGGTCCCCGCTCCGGGTGGCGCAGCAGTTTGGTCTCGTGGGTCTTGGGCTGTACGTCGTGCCTGGCCCAGAGGTCGGGAAACGCGGGGCTGCCGCTGCGGAGCGTCTCCAGGAGTTCGGTGAGCCTCGCCGGTGTGCGGCTGAAGTCGGCGCTGGCGCGCAGGTTCGCCACGGTGGCCTCCGCCGCCGCCTCCCACTCCACGAAGAACCGCGGCCCCTCGGGGTCGAGCATGACCATCTCCAGCAGGTTCGCGGTGTCGGCGAATCCGCGGAACAGGTCCCGCGCCCGGTGGTTCATGGCGATGACGTCGAGCACGGGGTCGAGCACGATGGCCCCGGCCTCCTGCCAGGAGTCGAGGAGGGTGAGCAGCTCGGTCGGGACGGGGCGCACCGTCGCCTCCTCGTCCAGCCGCCGCGCCACACCGGCGAGCGCGTACAGGTGCCCCTCCTCGGCCCGGCTCAGCCGCAGGGTCGCCGACAGCGCCGCCAGCACCGGCTCCGAGGGACGGGGTTCCCTGCCCTGTTCGAGGCGCCGGTAGTAGTCGACGCTGAGCCCGGCGTCCTGGGCGACCTCCTCACGCCGCAGTCCCGGAACCCGGCGGTGGCCGCCCGAGGGGAGACCGAGGGCGTCCGGCGTGACCTTCGCGCGGCGAGTGCGCAGGAACTCGCCCAATTCCGTCTTCGCCATGGGTGGAGTCTAGGAGCCGGGCGCCGGATGAGGGGGGCCGCGTCGCAGCCTCCCTCATCCGGCGCCGCGGCCCGAGCATGGTGGACATGAACACCACAGCGAACACTCAGCCCACCGCACAGGTCGTCTCCGGCACGCCGCTCACCGGCCGGGTCGCCGTCGTCACGGGTGCCTCCAGCGGCATCGGCGAGGCGACCGCGCTCCGGTTCGCCGAGCTGGGAGCGAAGGTCGCGCTGATCGCCCGCCGGGGCGACCGGCTCGAAGCGCTCCAGGAGCGGATCCGCGCGAACGGCGGCACGGCCCTGGCGCTGCCGACCGACGTCACGGACCGCGCGGCCGTCCTGGCCGCCGCCCGGCGGATCGAGGACGGGCTCGGGCCCGTCGACCTGGTCTTCGCCAACGCGGGGGTCCAGCTCATCTCGGGGATCACCGACCTGGCGGTGGACGACTGGGACACCCAGCTCGACACCAACGTGGTCGGCGTCATGAACACGATCCAGGCCTTCGTCGGCTCGTTGGAGGCCGCGGCCGCGGCGGGACGGCCCGCCGACCTGATCACGACCTCCTCGATCGCCGCGGTGCGGGTCCTGGAGAAGTTCCAGGTCTACTCGGCGACCAAGGCCTACGTCACCCAGCTGTCGCGGCTGCTGCGCACGGAGCTGGGGCGCAAGCGGGTCCGCGTGTGCACCATCGAGCCCGGCATGGTGGACACCGAGCTGCCCGACCACGTCACCGACCCGGACGCCTCGAAGCTCATGGCGGACCTCATCGAGCAGATCGACGTGCTGCGGTCCGAGGACGTCGCCGAGACGGTCTCCTTCGTGGCGTCCGTGCCCAGGCACGTGAACCTGACCGAGATCACGATCCTGCCGACCGAGCAGATCATCTGAGGGCGGGCGCCCGCGGTGGCGGGGGAGGTGCGCCGTGGTCGGGTGTGCCGCCGTCGGGCGTTCCCCGGTGGGCTTCGAGGGCTTGGGTTCGGGGCCCGGAGGGGCCGGAGTGATCCGGGGCAGCACGGTGTCGGCGGTCTCCGAGGGCCCCCTTGTCTTCAGGCCAGGCCGTGGCGGCCGGGGGCACCAGAACGGCTTCGGGGCTGTGCACAACCTGTGCACAGCCCCGTCGTGTGTCTGCCCGACCCGTCCGCCGGGCGCGCCTACCCGCCGTTCCTACTCGTCCGGGCGGAGCGGTTCGCTGCGTACGCGCCGCGAGGGCGGACCCGACGTGAAGTCCGGCAGCGGCGGACGCGGCGGCTTGAGCACCATGGGGCGCTTCTCCACCGGTGTGTGGGGTCTGCGCCGCTCCGGAGCGGGACGCCCGGCACCGGGCGCGGGCCCGGCCGGGGGCTCCGGGGAGGAGGGGAGCCGCCCGTCCTCGTCCTCCTCCCGGACCGCCGGGGGAAGCTCCTCCGCCTCGGGCGGGAGGTCGGCGTCGGTCGCGGAGGGTTCGGGATCCCCGAGCGGTTCCGGCTCCTGGAGCGGATCCTTCTCAGGGAACCGGTCCTCATCGGACTCGTACCAGGCCCAGGCCTCCTCCAGCCTCGGCGCGGGCTCCACGGGTGCGTCCGAGGGGGGCGCCGCCTCCACCGGGGCCTCGCCGATCCGGAACGCCGCCCGCACCGTGGGGCCGGTGTCGTGGTCCAGCACGGGGGTCGGCTCCGGCTCCCGGGACTCCTCCGCGAAGGGGGAGGCGTCGTCCTCCGGCGGCGTCCACACCGGCGGCACGTAGTCCGCGAGGACGTGGGCGCCCGAGTCGTCCGCGGGCGGCTCCCAGTGCGCTGTGTCCTCGGGGGTGGGCTCCGCCGAGGGTCCGGCTTCCACCGCGGGCTCGGTGTCGGGCTCCGGCCCGGACGGCGTACTCTGCGGGTCCGACACGGGCGCGGACTCCGGCACGGACCCGGCCCGCGCGTCCTCGGTCCCCGCCACGGGGTCCGGCTCGGACGGTGCGTCCGCCACCGGCTCGGGCGCCACGGCGGGGGCGGGCTCCCGCCGGGGTTCCGCGGGCTCCTCCACCGGTTCGGGCTCCGGTTCGAAGACCGTGGCGGCCCCGGTCTCCGGCTCCGGCCGCACATGGCGCTCGGGCTCCACGTGCGGCTCCGGCTCGTGCTCCGCGGCCACCGGCGGGGCGTCGGCCTCGTCCGACACCGGGTCGCCGAAGGGCGGCTCGTGCTCGAAACCCTCGTCGGCCAGGTGGTCGGGGCCCACCGCGACCGGCTCCGGCGCCGTTTCCGGTTCCGGTTCGTCGTCGGCGGGTGCGGCCGCGCCGGGCACCACCGGGGTCTCCTCGGCCGCCCGCTTGATCGGGTTGTGCCCGTCCCGCGAGCGCCGGGGCAGGCGCACCGTCGGCACGGACGCCTCGATCCCGTCCCAGTCGTCCCGGCCGTCCCGGTCGTTCCCGGTGCCGGAACGCGGTGCGTCGGTCCCGGCCACGGGCAGCGGCTCGGCGGCGAACTCCTCGTCGTCCCAGCCGTCCCCGTCTCGGCCCGCCTCGTCCCGGTCCCAGACGGCGTCGGGTTCGGGGTCCCCCCGGCGCTCCCGCCGCTCCTCGGCATCCTCCGGCCGCGCGAACTCCCCGGACCCTCCCGAGGTCTCCGGGACCCCGGCGGACCCCGGGTCCTCGTCGTCCCGGCGGCCCTGGTCCCACCTGTCCTCGTCCCGGCCGTCCCCGGCCCTGCGGCCCTCGTCCCGGCCGGGGCGGCCGACGGGCGCGAACGCCTCGGTCTCCTTCTCGTCCTCGTCCCGGTCGTCGGAGCCCAGGCGCAGCAGCCGCGTCCGGAGCGTGCCGCCCTCCGGGACGGACAGGGGAGCGGTGTCCCCGCGCGGGGGGACCGCGGTGCGGGCGTGCAGCACGGTCGTGGGGTCGTCCGCCGGACGCGGCCTCGCCATCCGTGAGCGGCGGCGCCTGCGCATGTGCGCGCGCAGGGTCATCCACAGCAGGAAGGCCACCAGCAGCGCCGCGAGCGGCGCCACCGCCACGATCACGTTGGCGACCCCCTGGTGCACCCGCTCGACGAGTCCCAGGCTGCTCATCAGCATCGCCGTCGCGGCGAACAGGACCAGCACCGGGATCAGCACCAGGTCGACCCAGAGCCGCTCGCGCGGAGGCGCTCCGCGCAGCAGGTAGCTCACCCAGCACGCCATCATCAGCAGCAGGGTGTAGGTCACCGGGAACACGTGGGCGAGGGGGCTGCCCTCGTGGCCGCCGTACTCGGCGAACTGGAAGATGCCGTTGTAGGAGATGACGAGGGCGCACAGGGCGATGAGGCCGACGAACAGGCCGCCGCCGACGAGAGCACCGGCTCCCGCGCCGCGACCTGCTGCGGGCCTACCGTTCCGTGTCCCTGACTCGGGGGCGTTGTTGTAAGGGGCCATCGCCTTCGCAGCGTAGTCCAGGCGGTGCCGCGAACACGAGATTCCGGCTGATTATGGTCGCTACCAGACGGGCCGTCCCCAGGCGTTCTGTGTCGTTCTGTCGGAATATGCAGGGAGTGGCGCTCGGGAGAACCCTGGGAACGGACTTCCGGTCAGGGTTATCTCACACCTCGTGTGTCCGAATACGGCCAATCACATATACGCACTTGGGGATGTCCGGGAGGGCTTCTCCCACCTGGGAGTCCCTGGTTTGTGACGTCGTCGCGAGGGGAAAGGGGATACGCTTGACAACGTGAGTCTGCGCTTCTACGACACCAGTGCCCGACAGGTCCGCGAGTTCGTCCCGCTGCGCGAGGGGGCCGCCTCCCTGTACCTGTGTGGTGCCACGGTGCAGGCACCCCCGCACATCGGGCACATCCGCTCCGGGGTGAACTTCGACATCCTGCGCCGCTGGTTGACGCACCTGGGGTACGACGTCACCTTCTGCCGCAACGTCACCGACATCGACGACAAGATCATCCGGGTCGCGTCGGACGAGGGCGTGCCGTGGTGGCAGGTCAGCGAGCGCAACCAGCGCGCCTTCACGCACGCGTACGAGATCCTGGGCTGCCTGCCGCCCACCGTCGAGCCGCGGGCCACCGGGCACGTGCCCGAGATGATCGACCTCATGCACCGCCTCATCGACGCGGGCCACGCCTACGCCGCCTCCGACGGCTCCGGCGACGTCTACTTCGACGTGCGCTCCTACCCGCCCTACGGGGGCCTGTCCAACCAGCGCCTGGACCAGGTCGTGGAGTCGGCCGACTGCGACGCGGACCGCGACAAGCGCGACCCCCGCGACTTCGCCCTGTGGAAGGGCGCCAAGCCGGGCGAGCCCAGCTGGCACACGCCGTGGGGGCGCGGACGCCCCGGCTGGCACCTGGAGTGCTCGGCCATGGCCACCAAGTACCTGGGCCCCAGCTTCGACATCCACGGCGGCGGCCTGGACCTGGTCTTCCCGCACCACGAGAACGAGCTCGCCCAGTCCCGCGCGGCCGGGGACGGCTTCGCCCAGTACTGGCTGCACAACGGGCTCCTCGTCGTCGGCGGCGAGAAGATGAGCAAGTCGCTCGGCAACTCCCTGCTCATCCCGCAGATGGTGCGCAAGGTGCGCCCGGTCGAGCTGCGGTACTACCTGGGCCAGGTGCACTACCGCTCGGTCATCGACTACTCCGACGCCGCCCTCCAGGAGGCGGCCACCGCCTACCAGCGCATCGAGGGCTTCCTCACCCGCGCCGTCGAGGTGTTGGGCGAGGTCGCCCCGGCAGCGGACGTCCCCGCGGAGTTCGCGTCCGCGCTCAACGACGACCTCGGGGTCTCCCAGGCGCTCGCCGTCGTGCACGGCCACGTCCGCGAGGGCAACACGGCGCTGGCGGCGGGCGGCAAGGAGCAGGCCGCCGAGATCGCCGGTGAGCTGCGCACCATGCTCGGCGTCCTGGGCCTGGACCCGCTCGGGGAGCAGTGGGCCACCGGCGGGGACCAGGGGCTGCGCGAGGTCGTGGACGCCCTGGTGGCGGTCGCCCTGGAGCAGCGCCAGGCCGCCCGCGGCCGCAAGGACTACGCGGCGGCCGACGCGATCCGCGACCAGCTCGCGGGGGCGGGCGTCGTGGTCGAGGACACCCCCGAGGGCCCGCGCTGGGACCTGCGCCGCGACTGAGGCGGCCCGGGCGGTGGCGCGGCGGCGTTAGTCTGGGAGTTTGCCGCCGCGTTCACGTTGGCAGGCCATATTCCACCAGCCGGATGCCACGCGCCTCCGGCATGCCCGCGACACTGACGGGGAGGCGGCGACCATGCCGGCGAAGAAGAGCAAGAAGGGCCCGACCAAGGGCAGCGGAGGCAAGGGCCGCCGCTCGCTGGAGGGCAAGAGCGGCACCCTGCCCGCCGAGCAGCGGCACTGGTACGAGGGCAAGCAGCGGGCCAGGGCCGCCCGCCGCCCCGACTCCGGAGGCGGTGCCCGGGGCCCGCAGCAGGGGGAGCGCCGCCGTGCGGACGCCTCCGACCTGCTGGTGGGGCGCAACCCGGTGGTGGAGGCGCTGCGCGCCGGCATGCCCGCCACCCGCCTGTTCCTGGCCAACAGCCTCGACCCGGACGAGCGCGTCAACGAGGCGGCCCGGATCGCCGGTGAGCGCGGCCTGGACGTGCTGGAGGTCACCAAGACCGAGCTGGACCGCCGCTGCGAGAGCAACGGCCAGCCCGGCGCGGCCCACCAGGGGCTCGCGCTCCAGGTGCGCCCCTACCAGTACCGCGCGCCCGAGG
This sequence comes from Nocardiopsis sp. LDBS0036, assembly GCF_041228755.1. Lineage (NCBI taxonomy): Bacteria > Bacillati > Actinomycetota > Actinomycetes > Streptosporangiales > Nocardiopsidaceae > Nocardiopsis > Nocardiopsis sp. LDBS0036. The sequence continues at coordinate 3,624,863 of NZ_CP141103.1, read as the reverse complement.
CCCTGCTGGACACGGCGCTGGAGTCCGACACCCCGGCGCTGATCGTGGCCCTGGACGGGGTGACCGACCCGCACAACCTCGGCGCCATCGCGCGTTCGGCCGCCGCGTTCAACGCGCACGGCCTGCTCATCCCCGAGCGCCGCTCGGCCGGGGTCAACCTCACCGCCTGGAAGACCTCCGCGGGCACCCTCGCCCGGCTGCCCGTGGCCCAGGCCACCAACCTGACCCGCGCGCTGGAGGGCTACAAGAAGGAGGGCGTGTTCGTCGTCGGCCTCGACGCCGGCGGCGACACCCCCATCCCGGACCTGGAGCTGGCCACCGGCCCGCTGGTCATCGTGATCGGCTCCGAGGGCAAGGGCCTGTCCCGCCTGGTGCGCGAGGCCTGCGACGTGGTCGCGAGCATCCCGATCGGCAACGCGGAGTCGCTGAACGCCTCCGTGGCCGCCGGGGTGTCCCTCTACGAGGTGGCCCGCCGCCGCTCCGCCGCGAAGGGGTAGCAGCGCCCCGCGCCGGACCCGTCCCGCTCCGCGCACGCGGAGAAGGGCGGGTCCGCGCTTTCGTTTTCCGCTCCGGCCCCGCGGGTAGCTGTGCTGCTGCACCTGACCATCGCAGAGGAAGCGGGTGGGCGGCATGGCGACTCCTCCTGTACCCGACTACGAGGACCTCTCGCTCCGGGACCTGGACGAACGCGTCCGCTCCCTCTCCGCGGAGCGGGTGCGCGAGCTGATCGCCTACGAGGAGAGCCACTCCGGCCGGATGCGGGTGCTGGAGCTGCTGAAGGACCGCCTGCACTCGGCCGAGGGAGGCGACGAGGCGCACCGGGACCCCGGGCCCGAGGGCGGGGAGGACGCCGCCGACGCCGCCGACGCGCGGGCGGTGCCCGAGAGCCCGGAGCGCCCGCCCGGCCGGGACCCGTCCTGACCGGGCGAACGGTCCGGGGAACGCGCATGGTCGTCCGTGAGGAGGCCCCGGTATGAGCCTGCGGCGCAGCGACCCGGCCGAGCCGGGGATCACCAGGCGTCGTCGCGGTCGCGGACACAGCTACCACGGCCCGGACGGCAGGCCGGTCACCGACCCCGACCAGATCCGGCGCATCAAGGAACTCGTCGTGCCCCCGGGCTGGCACGACGTGTGGATCTGCCCCTCGCCCGAGGGGCACATCCAGGCGTGCGGCACCGACGACGCGGGCCGCCGCCAGTACCTCTACCACGCCGAGTGGCGGCGCCGGAGCGAGGAGGCCAAGTACGACCGCATGCTCGACTTCGCCGAACTGCTCCCCAGGATCCGCGGCACGCTGGCCGAGCACCTGGGCCGCCGCGGACTGCGGCGCGAGCGCGTCCTGGCCGCGGCCGTCCGCCTGATCGACCTCGGCTTCCTGCGGGCGGGGGGCGACGCCTACGCCGCCCGCAACGACTCCTACGGGGTGGCGAGCCTGCTGCGCGAGCACGTCCACCGCAGACGCGGCACGGTGGTGTTCGAGTTCCCCGGAAAGTCCGGCCAGGACCAGCGCGTCGAGTGCGCCGAACCCGAGATCTGCCGGGTGGTCTCCGGCCTCCAGCGCGTCCGCTCACCGGGGCAGGACCTGTTCGCCTACCGCGTCGGCGACGACTGGCACGACGTGAACACCGACGACCTCAACTCCTACCTGCGCGAGGTCGCCGGGGAGGAGCACACGGTCAAGGAGTTCCGCACCTGGCACGCGACGGTCCTGGCCGCGGTCGGGGTGGCGGTGGCCGTGCCGCCCGAGGACGACAGGTCCCTGGCCCGGCTGAGGACCCACGTGGTCCGCGAGGTGGCCGACTACCTGGGCAACACGGAGGCGGTGGCCCGGGACTCCTACATCGACCCCCGCGTCTTCCGGCTGCACGAGCGGGGTGTGACGATCGCCGGGGCGCTGCCCGAACTGGGCGGTGAGGCGTCCTCGGGCGAACTCGCCACCCAGGGCGGGGTGGAGGAGGCGGTGCTGCGCATGCTGCGCGACAACGGCGACGCCTGAGGGCCGGGGGCGCGCCGGACCCGCGCGCCCCCGGCGGGTTCAGCCCTCCTGCGCGGCGATCAGGCTCGCCGGGCGCAGGTCGGTCCACTCGCGCTCCACGTACTCCAGTGCCTCGGCCCGGGAGGTCTCGCCCTGCGCCACCCGCCAGCCCCGGGGCACCTCGGCGAACGCGGGCCACAGGGAGTGCTGGCCCTCGTCGTTGACCAGCACGAGGAAGCGGGCGTCCTCGTCGTCGAAGGGGTTGCTCACGTCGTTCCGTCTCCTTGTCGTCGTGGGTGCCGCGCACCGTTCGCGCGGCACGGTCAGCGCGCCCGGCGGTTCCGCGCGCGCCCCCGCCCGGCCTCGCGCACGAGGCCGCGCAGCCGTTCGGTGTACTCGTCGGCCAGGGCCCGCACCGTCTCGGGCCGGTGCCGGTTGGCCGAGTAGGTCCAGGAGAACTCCAGCCGCCCGCCGGTGACGCCGCCGGTCACGTCGAACAGGCCGGTGCGCTCCTCCTGGGGGGCGTGGTCGCACGGCGGCAGGGGCAGCAGACGCCCCACGGGGCCGCCGTCCTGGTCGCCGAACCGCCCCAGGTAGTTGAAGGCCACCTGGGGTTCGGGCATCGCGGCCAGCGGAGCCGGAACCCCGTCGCCGCCCAGCTCGCGCAGCGCCCCGAACCCGATCGCCTCCGGCGCCGCCCGCCGCTGGGCCCGGGCGGCGGCCACCGCCTCGGCCGTGCCGGTGCCCGGGGGGACCTCCAGCAGCACCGGGTGGATGGCGGTGAACCAGCCCACCGTGCGGGACAGGTCCACGTCGTCGAACAGGTCCTCGCGGCCGTGGCCCTCCTTGGCCACCAGCAGGCGGGGGTCGCCGCTCCAGTCGGTCAGCACCCGGCCCAGCGCGCCGAGCAGCACGTCGTCGATGCTGCTGCGCAGCGTGCCGGGCACCCGGCGCAGCAGCGCCTCGGTCTCCTCCGCCGACAGGGAGGCCGTGACGATCCGCTGGGAGGCCACGTCGTTGGGGCCCGAGTCCAGCTCCACCGGCAGGCGGGCGTCCGCGGCCCGGGTCGCGAGGTCGGCCCAGTACCCGGCGTCCCCGTCGAAGGCGCCCCGGGCGGTGTGGTCCCCGAGGCGGCGCGCCCACTCGGGGAAGGGGGTGGTGGGCGCTCCCAGGTCCACCGCCTCCCCGCGCTCCAGCTGACCGTAGGCGGTGGCCAGGTCCTCCAGCAGCACCCGCCAGGACACGGCGTCGACCACCAGGTGGTGCGCCGACAGCAGCACGCGCGGAGCCCGGCGCCCGCCCGGGTCGAACACCACCGCCTCGAACAGGGGCCCCTCCGCGAGCCGTTTGGCGGGGCGCTCGCGCAGGGCCTCGCGCTCCACCGCCCGCTCCAGCTCCCCGTCGCCGCCGTCCACGCGCACCACCCTGGCGCCGGGCGCCGCGTCGGCGTCCAGGTGTCCGCGCGGGCCGTCCGCGGTGTCGGTGACCCGCAGCCGCAGCATGTCGTGGTGCGCGGGCAGGCTGTCGGCGGCCCGCGCCCACAGCCGGGGGTCGGTGCCCTCGGCCGCCTCGAACAGCAGCGACATGTCGAAGTGCTCGGGGCGGCGCGTGCGGGTGCGCAGGAACCAGCGCTCCACCGGCGTGGGCGGGACGGTTCCGGTGACCGGGATCCGCACGGGCGCGCCGTCCGCGGCCCCGCCCCGCTCGGCCGCGGCGGCCAGGTCGGCGACGGTCTGGTGCAGGAAGGCGTCGCGCGTGGTGATGTTCCATCCGGCCTCGCGCACCCGCGAGACCATCTGGATGCTCAGGATCGAGTCGCCGCCCAGCGAGAAGAAGTTGTCGTGGCGGCCCACGTCCGCGACCCGCAGCAGCTCCGCCCAGATATCCGCGAGCGACTCCTCGACGGCGCCGCGCGGGGCCGCGTCCGGGGCGGCGCGCTCCCCGGGCTCGGCGGGCTCGGGCAGGGCGGCCCGGTCCACCTTGCCGTTGGCGTTGAGGGGGATGGCGTCCAGGAACACCACGGCGCCCGGGACCATGTAGTCGGGCAGGGTCCGGCGCAGCCGCTCGCGCAGGTCCGGCAGGTCCGCGTCCGCTCCCGGAGCGCGGACCGCGTAGGCGACCAGGCCGCGCGCTCCGGAGGCGGAGCGGTGCACCTGGACGGTGGCCTGCGCCACGTCGGGCAGGCGCAGCAGGGCCGCCTCCACCTCCCCGGGTTCGATGCGAAAGCCCCGCAGCTTGACCTGGGAGTCGGCGCGGCCGGTGTACTCCAGTTCGCCGGAGTTGTTCCAGCGCACCAGGTCACCGGTGCGGTAGAGCCGCCCGCCGTCGCCGAAGGGGTCGGCCACGAAGCGCTCGGCGGTCAGCCCGGGGCGGCCGTGGTAGCCGCGGGTGACCCGGCCGCCCACGTACAGCTCGCCGACCGCGCCCACCGGGACCGGCCGCAGCCGCTCGTCCAGCACGTGCAGCCGGGTGCCGTCCAGGGGGCGGCCGATCGGCACCGGTTCGGGCGTGGCGCCCTCCCGGGGCAGCGCGTGGTGGGCGGCGAAGGTCGTGGTCTCGGTGGGCCCGTAGCCGTTGGCCACGATCGTGTCCGGGCAGGCGCGGCGCACCCGCTCCACCGCGTGCGGGCTGGCCGCCTCGCCCCCGGTGATGACCTGCTCCATCCCGGTGAAGCAGGAGGGGTCCTGCGCGGCGTAGAGGTTGAACAGCGCCGCGGTGACGAAGGTGGCGCTGACCCGGTGCTCCGACACCAGGGCGGCGAAGCCGTCCGCGTCCAGGCGCCCCGGCGGGGCCACCACGACGGTGCCGCCGGTCAGCAGCGCCGCCCAGATCTCGTAGGTGGCGGCGTCGAAGGCGTGTGAGGAGTGGAAGAGCGTGCGCCGGGCGTGCCCGCCGGACCAGCGCCGGTCCGCGGCCAGGCGCACCACGTCGGCGTGGGTCACCGCCACGCCCTTGGGCGCGCCGCTGGAACCGGAGGTGTACATGACGTAGGCGAGCTGGTCGGGGCGGGCGCCGTCCAGTCCACGCGCCCCGACGTCCGTGGCCGGTGCGGCGTCGGCGGCGTCGACCAGCACCGCCGTGCAGGTCGGCGGCACCCGGTCGGCGGAGGCGGTGTCGGTGATCGCGCAGGGCGCCCCCGTCTCGGCGACCAGCAGGCGGACGCGTTCGGCGGGGTCGTCGGCGTGCACGGGGACGTAGGCGCCCCCGGCGCGCAGCACCGCGAGCATCGCGGTGACCACGTGCGGCCCCCGCTCCAGCAGCAGGGGCACGGGCGTCTCGGTCCCCACCCCCAGTGAGCGCAGCCGCGCCGCCAGGGCGGCGGAGGCGCGGTCCAGTTCGGCGTAGGTCACCGCCGTGCCGGGGCCCGCCAGGGCCGGGTGGTCGGGGTTCTCGCGCGCCCGCTCGCCGAACACGCCGGGCACCGAGGCCGGGGGGTGGCCGGGCGCGCCGGTGCCCCAGGACCGCAGGGCCTCGGCCTCCTCCGGGGCGGGCGCGGGGGCCAGGGAGCGCACGGGCGCCCCGGGCGCGCGGGAGAGCAGGTCGAGGACGGCGGTCAGGTGGTGGGCGATCCGGTCGGCGGTGCGGGCGTCGAACAGGTCGGTGTCGTACTCCACCGCGCCCAGCAGCCGCCCGTCCTCCTCCGCGAACTCCACCGTCAGGTCGAACTGGGTGTGCCGGTGGACGACGTCGTGCGGGCGCGCGCGGAGTCCGCCGACCCTCCAGGGGGCGCCCGGTGTGTTGCGCAGGGTGACCAGCGCCTGGACCAGGGTGGGGCGGGAGGGGTCGCGTTCCTGCCCGGTCGCGTCCACGACGCCGTCGAAGGGCACCTCGCCGTGCTCGAACGCGGCCAGGACGGTCTCGCGCACGTCGGCGAGCAGCGAGGCCGCGCTCGCGTCGGGGTCCACCCGCAGGCGCAGGGCCACGGTGTCGACGAAGAACCCGACCGTGTTCTCCAGGGCCGCGTCGTCGCGCCCGGAGGTCACCGTGCCCAGCACGAGGTCGCGCTGGCCGCTGTGGCGGGCGAGGGTCACCGCGGTGGCGGCGGCCAGCACCATGAACAGCGTCAGGCCGTGCTCGGACTCCAGCGCGCGGACGCCCTCGCGCACCCGCGCGGGGACCTCGAAGGCGCGCGCGGCGCCGAGGCCGCGCCGCCGGGCGGGCCGGGGCCGGTCGGTCGGCAGCGCCAGGGGCTCCACCCCGGCGAGCTGCTCGCGCCAGTACCGCAGGTGTTCCTCGAAGGCGCCCGAGCGGGCCCGTTCCTCCTGCCACACGGCCACGTCGGTGGCGCGCAGGCCCACCGGCTCCAGGTCCGCGGCGCCGGGCAGCGCGTCGGCCGGGACGCCGGGCCGCTCGCGGGCGGCCTCGTAGAGCGCGCCCAGGTCCCCGAAGAGCACCGACATCGACCAGGCGTCGGTGACGATGTGGTGCATGGCGACGGAGAGGACGTGGTCGCCCTCGTCCACGCGCACCAGCAGGACCCGGGTCAGGGGTCCACCGGCCAGGTCGAAGGGACGCGCGGCGAACTCCTCCAGCAGAGCGTCCAGCCGCTCCTCGCGTCCGGCGCCGGGCGGGCCGTCCAGCTCGACCGTCTCCACGGGCAGACCGGAATCGGGGAGCACGACCTGGTGCGGCGTGCCGTCCCGGGAGGGGAAGACCGTGCGCAGCGCCTCGTGGCGCGCGGACAGGGCGTGCAGGGCCCGCTCCAGCGCCGCGGTGTCCAGTTCACCGGTCAGGCGCAGCGCGCCGCCGGAGTTGTACCCGGACCCTCCGGGCGAGTACTGGTCCAGGAACCACATCCGGCGCTGGGCGGCGGACAGGGGCGCGGGGCCCTGGCGCTCCGTCCGCGCGGGCGCGTCGCGGCGGTCGCCGGAGCCGTCGTAGAGCTCGGCCAGCGCCGCGATGGTGGGCCGCTCGAACAGCGCGCGCAGCGGGGGCCGGTAGCCCAGCCGCTCGGCGGCGCGGGCGAGCACGCGCACGCCGGTGACGGAGTCGCCGCCCACGCGGAAGAAGTCGTCGTGCACGCCGACGCGCTCCAGGCCCAGCAGGGAGCACCACACCCGGGCCAGCTCCCGCTCCGCGCGGTTGCGCGGGGCCGTGTGCCCGGCGCCGGAGCGCGCGGCCCAGTCCACGGCGGGCAGGGCGCGCCGGTCGGTCTTGCCGTTGGCGGTGACCGGGACGCTCTCCAGCACGACGAAGGCCGCCGGGACCATGTAGGCGGGGAGCACACGGGCGGCCCGCTCCAGGTCGGCGGGGGTCGGGGCGTGCCCGGGGGAGGGGACGGCGTAGGCGACCAGGCGGCGCGAGGCTCCGGTGCCGTCGACCACGACCACGGCCCGTTCGACCCCGGGCAGGCGGGTGAGGGCGTGCTCGACCTCGCCCGGCTCCACGCGGTGGCCGCGGATCTTGACCTGGTCGTCGGTGCGGCCGAGGAACTCCAGCCGTCCGCCGACGCGGCGGACCAGGTCGCCGGAGCGGTACATGCGCCCGCCCTCGGCGTCCGGGTCGGCGACGAAGCGCGCGGCGGTGGTGCCGGGCAGGTTGAGGTAGCCGTGGGCCAGCCCGTCGCCGCTGATGTAGAGCTCGCCGGGGACGCCGTCGGGCACCGGGCGCAGCCAGCGGTCCAGGACCCGTACGCGGGTGCCCGTCGCGGGGTCGCCCAGGGGAGGGATGCCGCCGTCCGTCAGCGGCGCGCTGAGGGTGGTGCACACGGTGGACTCGGTGGGGCCGTAGCCGTTGTACACGGCCCGGTCGCCGCAGAAGCGGGCGACCTGCTCGCCGGGGCAGGCCTCGCCCGCGACGAGCAGGTGCTCCACCGGGCCCAGCTCGTCGGGGGACAGGCCGGGCAGCAGCGCGGGCGGCAGGGTCACGTGGGTGACGCGGTGCTCGCGCAGGGCGCGGGGCAGGCCCTCGCCCGCCAGGGACGGCCGCGGCAGCAGCACGGCGGCCGCGCCGTTGAGCAGCGCCACCACCAGCTCGGCGATGGCCGCGTCGAAGCTGGGGGAGGCGAACTGGAGCAACCGCGAGCCGGGGCCCACGCGCATGCGCTCGCCCTGGAAGGCGGCCAGGGCGGCCAGGCCGCGGTGCGCCACCAGGACGCCCTTGGGCCTTCCGGTGGAGCCGGAGGTGTAGATGAGGTAGGCGGGGTCCTCGGGGAGGACGCGCTCGCGCAGCGGCTCCGCGCGGTCCACGTCGGGGTCGGCCGCGTCCACCAGCGGACCGCCCCCGGGGAGGCGACGGGCGCCCGCGGCGTCGGCGACCACCGCGCGCGGCTCGGCGTCGTCGAGGATCGCGGCCAGGCGCTCCTTCGGGTACTCCGGGTCCAGGGGGACGTAGACCGCCCCCGCGTACACCACTCCCAGCAGGGCCTCGGCCAGGGCCGGGCCGCGCTCCACGCACACGCCGACGCGGTCGCCCCGCGCCACGCCGAGTTCGCGCAGCCGCCGGGCCAGGCGCGCGGCCCGCCCGTCCGCCTCGGCGAAGGAGACGGTGCGGTCCGCGCCGACCAGGGCGGGGTCGTCGGGGCGCAGGCGCGCCCGCTCGGCGAACAGCTCGGGCAGGCTCCGCGGCCGGGGCCCGGGCTCCCCGGTCCAGGAGCGCTCCAGCTCCCCGGCCCGCTCGGGGCCGACCAGCGCCACGGCGCGCAGCGGCCGGGGGTCCTCGGCGTTCTCCAGCACCCGCACCAGGTCCTGGACCAGGCGCTCCACGGTGGCGCGGTCGAAGAGCGCGGTGTCGAACTCGGCCGAACCGGCGACGCCGCCGGGGCCGGGACGGAACTCCAGGGTCAGGTCGAAGACCGACTGGCCGCGCCGCACCGGCACGGGCTCGGCCTCCAGGCCGCCCAGCCCCGTCGCGGGCCCCTGGGCGCTCTGGAAGACCACGGCGGCCTGTACCAGCGGCGGCACGGCGGGGTCGCGTTCGGTCAGGACGGCGTCCACGACCGTGTCGAAGGGGACCTCACCGTGGTCGAGGTCGGCGAGGAACCCGGCGCGCGTCCGGTCGAGCAGCGCGCCGAAGGACAGCTCCTCGTCCACGTGCTGGCGCACGGCCAGGGTGTTGACGAAGAAGCCCGCCGTCGCGTGCAGCCGCCGGTCCTCGCGGCCGGAGGCGACGGTGCCCAGCACCACGTCGGGGTTGCGGCTCCAGCGGGCCGCGGTCACCTGGGCCGCGGCCAGCAGCACCGTGGACAGGTGGGTGCCGTGGTCGGCGGCCAGGCGTTCGAGGCGCTCCGTCAGAGGTGCGGACAGCGCGAAGGGCAGGGTGTCGCCCGCTCCCTCGCGCACGGCCGGGCGCGGGCGGTCGGCGGGCAGTTCGAGCACGGGCGGGTCGGCGAGCCTGCGGCGCCAGTACTCCAGCGAGCGGTCCAGGGCGGGGCCGTCCAGGCGCGTGCGCTGCCACGCGGCGTAGTCGGCGTACTGGAGGGGCGGCGCGCCCAGCTCCTCGGCCAGGGATTCCGGCGCGCGTCCGGGGTCGGCGGTGGCGGCGCGGTAGAGGGTGTCCAGTTCGGTGCGCAGCAGGTCCAGGGACCAGCCGTCGGTGACGATGTGGTGCAGGCACAGCACCAGCACGTGGACGCCGGGTCCCTCGGCCAGCAGCCTGGCCCGCATCAGGGGGCCGCGCTCCAGGTCGAAGGGCAGGGCGTACTCGCGGGTCGCCAGTTCGGCGGCCTCCTCGCGGCTCCCGGCGGCGGTCACCGGCAGCTCCACCTCGCGGGGGGCGCCGATGACCTGGCGCCCCTCGCCGTCCACCTCGGTGAAGGTCGTGCGCAGGGACTCGTGCCGGTGCACGAGCGCGGTCAGGGAGCGCCGCAGCGCCCTGGCGTCCAGGTCCCCGGTCAGCCTCAGCACCAGGGCGGAGTTGTAGTCGGTGCGGCCGGGAGCCATCTGCTCCAGGACCCACAGCCGCTGCTGGGCGAAGGACAGCGCGGCCGGGCGGTCGCGGGGCACGCTCGGGATGTCCTGGCCGCTCCCGCCGCGCGAGCGCAGGCGGCGCAGGACCTCCTCGCGTGCCCTGGCCCGGGCGGCGTCGGTGGTGGGGTCGGCGGTGGCTTCGCTGCTCATGGTGGCTGTGCCGGTCCTCGTCTGCGCAGGGTGTGGATCAGGCGTTGGGGCCCACGGCGAGCCCGCTCAGGCGCAGGGTGCGCCCGTTGTACTGGAGCGCCGTGGCGCGCCGGGGCTCGGCGGGGTCGGCCAGGAAGCGCCCGCTGAGTGTGATCCCGCCGTGGCGCTCGGAGACGACGCGGAAGGCGCCGCCCGGGCCGGTGGACAGCGCGCCCTCGAAGCCGTTGGACATGACCAGCCGGTACCCGTCCCTGCCGGGGACGACCTCGGCGGCCAGGCCGCCGTTGCCGTAGCGCCCCGTGACGCGGTCCGGGCCGGGCCCGGTGGCGGTGCCCTCGGCCGCGGCGTCGGGCTGGCGGTAGTGGCCCACGTCCACCCCCAGCTCGCGCAGGCCGCGGACCACGTGCTCCCAGGCGGTCACGCCGGTGGTGGCGTTGGTGGTCAGCGCCACCACCGAGCCGCCCTCGGGGTCCACGCGCAGGTTGCAGGTGGCGCCGTCCAGGGTGCCGTCGTGGCCGTACCACAGGCGGTCACCGGCCAGGTGCAGCGACCACCCGGCGCCCCAGCCGTCGGCCAGGCCGAAGGGGTCGGCCACGCTCACGGAGCGGCCCATCTCGCGCAGCACGTCCGGTGCGGCGACCTCGCCGTCCAGGGCGGCGTGCTCGGGGTCGAGGAAGGCGCGGCCGAAGGCGGCCAGGGCGGTGGCGCTGGCGGCCAGGCCCCCGGCCGGGGCCAGCGCGGGCTCGATGTGGAAGCCCACTGGGTGGGCCCGGCCCGCGCCGTCGACGGCGTGCCCGGTGACCAGGTCGGCGGTGGGGAAGGGGCGCGGCGCCAGGACCGGCGCCAGTTCCATGCCGGTGGAGCCGCACAGGTGCGACTCCACGGTCTCCCACCAGCTCTGCCCGGTGACGGTCTCCACGAGCCGGCCCGCCACGGCGTAGCCGGTGTTGGAGTAGGAGAACAGCGTGCCCGGCTCGGCGACGCGGTCCTCGGGCGCGAGCGAGGAGACGTAGCGGCGCAGGGAGGGCGCGGGCGCGGTCTCGGAGCGCTCCGAGACCAGTCCGGCGGTGTGGCTGAGCAGCTGGCGGGGGGTGGCGCCCCGCAGCGGGTGGTCGGGGGAGGACCCGCCCAGGTGGTCCAGGACCGGGGCGTCGAGGTCGACGTCTCCGTCCTCCACCAGTTGCATGACCAGGGCGGCGGTGACGGTCTTGGTCACCGACCCCATCGGGAAGAGCGAGTCGGGCGCCACGGGGCGCCCCGTCTGGATGTTCTCCACCCCGGTGGCGCAGGTGTGCAGCTCACCGCGGTGGTAGACCGCCAGTTGGGCTCCGGGGACGCCGGCCTGGTGAGAGGTCCGGCGGAGCAGGTCGGACAGGGCGTCGCGCACGACGTTCTCCTCGTGGGAGTCGGAGGGCACCCGAAAGGCCGGCGCTCGGGACGGGAGCGGCCGGTCGCTTCGGTGGGGACGGGGCGGTACACCGCACGTGCCACGGATACTCACATATCGCTTCGAATCTTGGCAAGGGTTTCGGATATGTCGGGAACCAGGTGACGGGGAATACGGTCCGGGCCTTCCAGGAGATTTCCGGGGTGTGAAGACATTAGCCCCGTACCGAGGCCTTCGTGTTTTTCCCGGTGTATCCCCGCCGTTAGCAGGGGGTTCGCCTTCCGGTCGGGACGGTGAAGGCTTGGATGGGATGGTCGTGTCGCGTTGTGGACGTCGGTCGACAACGGCCTGGGTTTACCCGCGTGATTGTGTTCCTTGTCACCCGTTCGTGCTGGTGAAGAGGGGATTGCGGTCAATAGTGCTCCTGTTCGCGTATGCGCTGTTTTGGTCGCTGAAACGGCGGTTCTTCGGCGGGAGCGGGGCCGAAGGGATCGTCGGGTGAACGCGGTTCGGTCTTTTGTGGAGTAACCCGTGTACTGGGTTCCGGGGTGTGGTATGGGCCTTGTCGAGGTCCTGAGCAGCGGTGATGTTCCCGCCCGGGCGGGTGTGCTCCCGTGGGGCGGCGTCGGGGTGCGGCCGTCGGGGCCCGGGGTGGGGGGTGTGGTTTCGGCGGTGTCGTACGTCGGGGGCGTGCGTACGGGGCTGACCTGCGGGCGGAGGAGGGATTTCCCTGATGGCCGCATGTGGACAGGTATTGCCCAATCCTTTACTTTGAGTAATTTAACCACTCCGTACGGTATCTAAACCTTCCGCTCTTGTGTGGCTTTTGTTCGCTTTACATGGCTTTGTGCTGGCGCGATATGTTGAATATGGCTTTTGCTCTATTTTGTCTGATTTGGGGCTTGAGTATTCCGTGTGGTGCAAGGTGCTCGGTCTGGGGTTATCTGTCGTCGAAGGGAATATCTGGATGAAGGTGTTTTTGGTAAAGTGCCCGGTTGGATAAGCCGGTATGGCACGCTCTGTTGACGTCCGGCGGTCCGCTGGGAATGGCGGTCCGATTCGCGTCCGCCCGCCCGCCGCCGGACGGCCACGTCACCACCGAGGCGGCGGGCGGCCGGACCCCCACACCGCCCCCACACCCGACCCTCCGCCGTCCTCCCTCCCGAACACGCGCCAGGAGCCGTCACGTGCTGTCCTCCCAGGAGTCCACCCGTCCCGTCCCCGCCCCCGCGGACACGGCCCCGCCCTCCTCGGTCCCGGATGCCTTCGCCGCGCAGGCGGCCCGCACCCCCGACGCCCCGGCCCTGCTCGGCGGCTTCCCCACGGTGACCTACGCCGAGCTCGACGCCCGCTCCGCCGACCTGGCGCGCCTGCTGCTGGCCCGCGGGCTCGCACCCGAGGGCACCGTCCTGCTCGCGCTGGAGCGGGGGCCGCACGTGGTCACCGCGATGCTCGCGGTGCTGCGCGCCGGGGGCGCCTACGTGCCCGTCCACCCCGACGAACCCGCCGAGCGGGTGCTCGCCGCCGCCGAGCGCACCGGCGCGCGCCTGGTGCTCACCGACCGCGCGCTCGGCCCCCGCCTGCCCGCCCGCCTGGCCGACCTGGCCCGGATCATCGACCTGGACGCGGAGGGCGGCCCGGAGACCGGAGTGGACGGACGGGGCGGCACGGCCCGGAACGGTGTCGCCGGGGAGGGCACGGCCGTGGGCGGTTCCACCAGGGGCGACTCCGCCGGGGGCGGCTCAACCGGGGACCGTGCCACCGGGGACGGCTCCGCCAACGGTGTCACCGGACCGGAGCTGCCCGCCCCCCACCCCCGCGCGCTGGCCTACGTCATGCACACGTCCGGCTCCACCGGAGAGCCCAAGGGAGTGGCGGTCACGCACGCCGACGTGGTGGCGCTGGCGCGCGACCCCCGCTGGGGCGGCGGCCGTGACCGGCGCGTGCTGCTGCACTCCTCGCACGCCTTCGACGCCGCCACCTACGAGATCTGGGTACCGCTGCTGCGCGGCGGCGCCGTGGTCGTCGCTCCGCCGCAGCGGCTCACCGCCGGGGAGTTCGGCGCGCTGGCCCGCCGCCACCGGATCACCTCCACCTTCGTCACCGCCGCCCTGTTCGACCTGTTCGCCGCCCAGGACCCCTCCTGCTTCGCCCCGCTGCGCGAGGTCATCGCCGGGGGAGAGGCCGTCCCGCCCGGCGCGGTCCGCGCCGTGCTGGACGCCTGCCCCGGCACGGCGGTCGCCAACGGCTACGGGCCCACCGAGACCACCACCTTCGCCACGCACTTCGCCGTGGACCGCGACCGGCCCCCGCTGCTGTCGGTGCCCATAGGCACGCCCCTCGACGGGATGCGCGCCCGGGTGCTCGACGACCGGCTGGTTCCGGTCGCGCCGGGCGCGGTCGGGGAGCTCTACGTGGGCGGGACCGGGGTGGCCCGCGGCTACCTGGGCCGCCCCGGACTGACCGCCGAACGCTTCGTGGCCGACCCCCTCGGCGGCGGCGAGCGGCTCTACCGCACCGGCGACCTGGTGCGCCGCGACGCCGACGGCCTGCTGGAGTACGTCGGCCGCGCCGACTCCCAGGTCAAGATCCGGGGCTTTCGGATCGAACCCGGGGAGATCGAGGCCGCGCTACTGGCCCAGGACGGCGTCTCCCAGGCCCTGGTCACCGTCCGCGAGGACGCCCCGGGCGCGCGCGTCCTGGTCGGCTACGTCGTCGGTACCGCCGACACCGGCGCCCTGCGCGAACGCCTGGCCGACCGCCTGCCCGGCTACATGGTTCCCACCGCCGTCGTGGCCCTGGACGCGCTGCCCCTGACCGCCAACGGCAAGGTCGACCACCGCGCCCTGCCCGCGCCCGCCGTCCGCTCCGCCGCCGACCACGTCGAGCCGCGCGAGGGCGCCGAGCGCGCCGCCGCCGAGGAGTTCGCCGCGGCCCTGGGCCTGGAGCGCGTCGGCGCCCGCGACGACTTCTTCGCCCTGGGCGGCGACTCCATCCTCGCCGCCCGCGTGGCCTGGCGCCTGGGCGAGCGCCTGGGCACCGGCCTCGACCCGCGCGCGCTGTTCCGCCATCCCACCCCCGAGGGCATCGCCGCGGCCGAGGACGCCGGGCGCCGCGAGGAACCCATCGCCCCGGCCGGGCGCGGCCGACCGCTGCCGCTGTCGGCCGCCCAGCGCCGCCTGTGGTTCCTGCACCAGCTCGACGGCGACAGCGCCGAGTACCACACCGGAAGCGCCTTCCGCCTGCGCGGACCGCTCGACGTGCCCGCGCTCGGCCGCGCCCTGGAACTGCTCCAGCAGCGCCACGAGGCCCTGCGCACCACCTACGACACCGTCGACGGCGAACCCGTCCAGTACGTCCGCGAACCCCGCGCCGACCTGCTCACCGTGCGCGAGATCCCCTCCGCCGACCCGGCCGACCGGGGGCGGGAGCTGCACCGGCACCTGCTGCGCGAGGTGGACACCCCCTTCGACCTCGTGACGGGGCCGCCCACCCGCGCCCTGCTGCTGCGCCTGGACGAGCGGGACCACGTCCTGGTCCTGAGCACCCACCACATCGCCTGCGACGGCTGGTCGGTCGACCTGCTCCACCGCGACCTCGCCGCGTACTACCGGGCCGCCGTGCGCGGTGAGGAGCCCGACACCCGCGCGGAGACCGACTACGCCGACTTCGCCGTCTGGGAGCAGGGCCGCTGGGAGGGGCCCGAGGCCCGGCGCCGCCTGGAGTACTGGGCGCGCGTCCTGGAGGACGTGCCCCCGCTGGCCGTGCCCACCGACCGCCCCCGGCCCGCCCGGCGCACCACAGCCGGAGCCGTGCACCGCACCCGCCTGACCCCCGACCAGCTCCGGGGCCTGCGCGCGCTGGGCGGGGCGTGCGGCGCCACGCTCTTCGCGACCCTGGCCGCCCTGACCCAGGCCGTGCTCTCGGCCGCGTCGGGCTCGGCCGACGTCGCCCTGGGCGCGGCCTCCGCCGGACGCGACCACCCCCAGTTGGAGGACGTGGTCGGCTTCTTCGTCAACCCGGTCGTGCTCCGCTCGCGCCTGAGGCCGGGCACCACCGCTGCCGAGTTCGTCGGGCAGGTGCGCGCCGAGGCCGACGCCGCCCTCGCCCACGAGATGCCCTTCGACCGGGTCGTCGACGCCCTGGTCACCGAGCGCGACCCCGCCCGCGGCCCCCTGTTCCAGGCGCTGATGGTCCTCCAGAACGCCCACACCGGCGGGCTGGAGCTGGAGGGCCTGCGCGCCGAGGAGGTCGACCTGCCGCGCACCGCCGCCCTGGCCGACCTGGTCTTCGAGTACGCCGAACGCGACGGAGCCCTGCGCCTGTCGGTGGAGTACAACACCGACCTGTACGACGCCGGGCGCGTGGCGGCCCTGGCCGACTCCCTGTCCCGGCTGGCCGACGCCGTCGTCGCCGACCCCGGCCTGGACCTGGCCGCCCTGGACCTGCGGCCCGAGGCCGAACGCGCCCTCCTGGACTCCTGGGAGCACGCCCCCGCCCAGGGTGCGCCCGCCTCCGTGACCGCCGCGTTCGCCGAGCAGGCCGCCCGCACCCCCCGCGCCCCGGCCCTGGTCGGCGACTTCCCCGCGCTGACCTACGCCGAGCTCGACGCCCGCTCCGCCGACCTGGCCCGCCTGCTGCGGGCCTGGGGGGTCGGCACGGAGGACGCCGTGCCCCTGCTGCTGGAGCGGGGGCCGCACGTGGTCACCGCGATGCTCGCGGTGCTGCGCGCCGGGGGCGCCTACGTCCCCGTCCACCCCGACGACCCCGCCGAACGCGTGGCCTGGACGCTCGCCCGCACCGGCGCGCGCGTCATCGTCACCGACACCGCCTCGCGCTCCCGCCTGCCCGAGGGCACCGACGCGCGCGTACTGGTCCTGGACGGGCACGGCCCCTACCCGACCGTGCGGACCGAGGACCCCCTGCCAGAGGCCGACCCGCGCGCGCTGGCCTACGTCATGCACACCTCCGGCTCCACCGGAGAGCCCAAGGGCGTGGCGGTGACCCACGCCGACGTGGTGGCCCTGGCGCGCGACTCCCGGTGGGGCGGGGGCCGCGACGAGCGGGTGCTCTTCCACTCCTCGCACGCCTTCGACGCCGCCACCTACGAGATCTGGACGCCGCTGCTGCGCGGCGGGGCCGTGGTCGTCGCGCCGCCCGGGCGCATGAGCGCCGAGGAGTTCGGCGCGCTGGCCCGCCGCCACCGGATCACCTCGACCTTCGTCACCGCCGCGCTGTTCAACCTCTACGCCGCACAGGACCCCTCCTGCTTCGCCCCGCTGCGCGAGGTCATCACGGGGGGCGAGGCCGCCAGCCCGGCGAGCGTGCACCGGGTGCTGCGGGCCTGCCCCGGCACCGCGGTCGCCAACGGCTACGGGCCCACCGAGACCACCACCTTCGCCGCCCACCACACCGCCGCGCGCACAGCGGAACCGGTGCGCACCGTGCCCATTGGCGCACCCCTGGACGGCATGCGCGCGCGGGTGCTCGACACCCTCCTGCGCCCGGTGCCCCCGGGCGCGGTCGGGGAGCTCTACGTGGGCGGGGCCGGAGTGGCCCGCGGCTACCTGGGCCGCCCCGGACTGACCGCCGAGCGCTTCGTGGCCGACCCCGCGGGAGACGGCGAACGGTTCTACCGCACCGGCGACCTCGTGCTGTGGAACGGCTCCGGGGAGCTGGAGTACGTCGGCCGCGCCGACTCCCAGGTCAAGATCCGGGGCTTCCGGATCGAACCCGGCGAGGTCGAGGCCGCCCTGCTCGCCCTGGAGGGCGTCGCCGAGGCCGTCGCCCTCGTGCGCGCCGCACCCGGCGGCGGGCGCAGACTCCTCGCCTACGCCGTGCCCTCGGCCGGGGAGGCGGACGAGGAGACCGCCGAGGAGTGGCGCCGCGCCCTGGTCCGCGTCCTACCCGGCTACATGGTTCCCGCCGCCGTCGTGGCCCTGGACGCCCTGCCCCTGACCGCCAACGGCAAGGTCGACCGCCGCGCCCTGCCCGACCCCGGGCACGGCGGGGAGCACACCGCCCCCCGCACCGACACCGAACGGATCCTCGCCGAGGTGTTCGCCTCCGTCCTGGCGGTGGAGCGCGTGGGCGTCCACGACGACTTCTTCGCCCTGGGCGGCGACTCCATCCTCAGCATCCAGATGGTCTCCCGGGCCCGCCTGGCCGGTGTGGAGCTGAGCAGCCGCGACGTCTTCTCCCACCCCAGCGTCGCCGCCCTGGCCGAGGTGGCGCGGGTGCGGCGGCCCGGCGCGTCCGGCACCGGGCCGGTGAGCGGCCCGCTCACCGCCACGCCCGTCATGGGCTGGTTCGACCGCACCCACCCCGTGGCCCCCGACCACTTCGCCATGTCCGTGCTGCTCGACCTCGCCCGGCCCCTGGAGCCGCGCGCCCTGCGCACCGCCCTGGCCGCCCTCGCCGACCACCACGACATGCTGCGGCTGCGCCGCGACGGCGACGGCCCGCGCGTGGCCGAACCCGGCACGGCCGCCCCGCCGCTGAGCGTGGTCGACCTGTCCGGGCACGAACCCGGACGGGCCCGCGACCTGGCCGAGGAGAGCATCCGGGCCGCCCACCGCGGCCTCGACCTGGCCCGAGGCCCCGTCTTCGCCGCCGTCCTGCTCGACTCCGGCCCCGAGGGCTCCCGGCTGCTGCTGACCGCCCACCACCTCGTCGTGGACGGGGTGTCCTGGAGGGTGCTGCTGGAGGACCTGGCCACCGCCTACCGCCAGGCCGCCGAGGGCGCGCCCGTGGACCCGGGGCCGCGCACCACACCCTTCTCCGTGTGGGCCGACCGCCTGGCCCGGCACACCGCCGAGGGGGCCTTCGACGCCGAACTCGACACCTGGGCCGAGGTCGCCGCCACCCGCGCCGAACCGCCCCGCGACCACCCCGGCCGGGGCAACGGCCTGGTGCGCGACCAGGAGGTGGTCACCGCCGGGCTGTCCGAGGAGGACACCCGCCGCCTGCTGGCCGAGGCGCCCGCGGCCTTCCGCACCCGCGTCAACGACCTGCTGCTGTCCGCCCTGGGCCGGGTGCTGTGCGAGTGGACCGGCTCCGCGCGCGTGCCCGTGGACCTGGAGGGGCACGGCCGCGAGGACCTGTTCGAGGACCTGGACACCTCACGCACCGTGGGCTGGTTCACCACCGTGTTCCCCGTCGTGCTCACCGGCCGACCCGACCGGACCGAGCGGATCCGCGCCACCAAGGAGATGCTGCGCGCGGTCCCCGGCAACGGCCTGGGCTACGGCGCCCTGCGCCACCTGGGCACGCCCGAACAGCGGGCCCGTCTGGAACGCGACCCCGCGCCCGGCGTGAGCTTCAACTACCTGGGCCGCTTCGACACCGACCCCGGCCGGGGCGCCCTGCACACCGCGATGCGGCTCAACCCCGGCGGCGAGCACTCCCCGGACGAGGAGCGCGCCCACCTGGTCGAGGTGGTGGGCCGCTTCGAGGGCGAACGCCTGGTCTTCGACTGGTACCACGCCACCACCGTCCACGGCACGGCCACCGTGCGCCGCCTCGCCGAGGCCATGGCCGCCGAACTCGCCGCGCTGGTGGAGCACTGCCTGGACCCCGCCCACGGCGGGGCCACCCCCTCCGACTTCCCGCTCGTGCGCCTGGAGCAGGACGAGGTGGACCGCCTCGTCGGCGACGGCCGCGACGTCCAGGACGTGTGGCCGCTCACCCCCATGCAGCAGGGCATGTTCTTCCACTCCGCCCTGGAGCCCGACTCCGGCTCCTACCTGGAGCAGGTGGTCGTGGACCTGGGCGGCGTGGACGACCCCGGGGCCCTGGGCCGCGCCTGGCGGCGGGTGGTCGCGGCCACCCCCGTCCTGCGCGCCCGCGTGGCCTGGGAGGGGCTGTCCGAACCGGTCCTGCTCGTGCACCGCGCCGTCCCCGTCGAGGTGGCACACCTGGACCTGCGCGGCGCGGCGGAGGAGGAGCGCGAGCGTGCCCTGGCCGACCACCTGGCCGAGGACGCCGCCCGGGGCGTGGACCCCGTCCGCGACCCGCTCCTGCGGGTGGCCCTGCTGCGCACCGGCGACGCCTCCGTGCGCCTGGTGTGGACCTTCCACCACCTCGTCCTGGACGGGTGGAGCCTGCCCCTGGTCATGGAGGACGTCCTGGCCGCCTACCGGGGCGGCGTCCCGGCCGCGCGCCCCGACTTCCGGGAGTACCTGCGCCGCCTGGCCGGACGCGACGCCGAGGAGGGGCACGCCTTCTGGCGGGGCGTGCTGGAGGGCGTCACGGAGCCCACGCCGCTGCCCTACGACCGGCCGCCCGCCGCCCTGCGCGCCGCCCGCTCCAGCGCCCGGAGCCAGGCCGTCCTCGCGCCGGAGCGGGCCGGGGCCGTGCACGCCTTCGCCCGCGCCCACGGCCTGACCGTCAACGCCGTGGTCCAGGGCGCGTGGGCCCTGCTCCTGTCCGCGTACTCGGGGCGGGCCGACGTGGTCTTCGGCGCGACCACCTCGGGACGCCCCGACGACATGCCCGGGGTCGAGGCCGCGGTGGGCCTGTTCATCAACACCCTGCCCGTGCGCGTGGCCGTGGACCCCACCGAGCCCGTGGCGCGGTGGCTGCGCCGCCTCCAGGAGGACCAGGCGCGCTCACGGGCCCAGGACCACCTGTCGCTGGCGCGCGTGCAGGCCGAGGCGGGCCTGCCCGGGGACACCCCGCTCTTCGACAGCGTCGTGGTGTTCGAGAACTACCCCGTGGACGAGGCCGCCGCCGCCGAACACGGGCTGCGGGTCCGATTCGTCAACGCGGTGGAGGCCACCAACTACCCGCTCGCGCTGAGCGCCTACGCCTCCGACGGGCTGCGCCTGGTCTTGGGGCACGACCCGGCGTGCTTCGACGCCGGGACCGCGGATCGCCTGCTGGGCGACCTGGAGCGCATCCTGGTCTCGCTCACCGAGGACCCCGAACGCCCCCTGGGCCGGGTGGCCGGGGCCGACCCGGCCCGCTCCCTGGCCCTGGCCGACGGGGGCGGCGAGGAGCCGCCCGCCGCCACCGTCACCGGCCTGTTCGCCGAGCGGGCCGCCCGTCACCCCGAGGCGACCGCCCTGGCCGGCGCGGACGGCGAGTGGACCTACGCCGAGCTGGACGCCGAGGCCGACCGGGTCGCCGACCGCCTGGCCGCGCTGGGCGTGGGCGCGGAATCCCGGGTGCTGCTGCTCATGCCGCGTTCGCCGCGGGTGGTGGCCGCCATGCTCGGCGTCCTGCGCACGGGGGCCGCCTACGCGCCGCTGCACGAGACCGTTCCGGCGGAGCGGGTCGCCTCCCTGGCCCGCGCGCTGGGCGCGCGCGTGGCCGTGGCCGATCCCGGCATGGCCGACCGCTGCGCGGACATGGAGATGGTGGTGGGCTACGCCGCGGACGGCACGCTGTCTGGTGCTGGTGCTGGTGCTGGTGCTGGTGCTGGTGCTGGTGCCGGGGCTGATGCTGTCGGTGGTGCGGACGGCGGCCCGGGTGTGACCACTGGTGCGGGAACCGGGGTCGGTGCGACCGCTGATGTCGGTGGGGACGCGGGTCCTGGTGTCGACGCGGGGACCGGAGCCGGTACGAGTACGACCGCCGGGGGCGGGGCCGGTGCCCGCCGGGGTCCGGTGCACGGGCACACCGCCGCCTACGTCATGTTCACCTCGGGCTCCACGGGCACGCCCAAGGGCGTGGTGGTCGACCACCGGGCCGTGGTCGCCCTCAGCGCCGACTCCCGCTGGCGCGAGGGCCACGACAGGGTGCTGTTCCACTCCCCGCACGCCTTCGACGCCGCCACCTACGAGGTCTGGGTGCCGCTGCTCAACGGCGGAACCGCGGTGGTGGCCGACGGGCCGGTCTCCGCCGACGCCCTGCGCGAGCACACCGCCCGGCACGGGGTCAGCGCGGTCTTCCTCACCACCGCCCTGTTCAACCTCTTCGCGCAGCAGGACCCGGAGTGCTTCGCGGGGCTGCGCGAGCTGTGGACCGGCGGGGAGGCCGCCGACCCGGCCTCCCTCGCCCGCGTGCGCCGGACGTGCCCCGACACAAAGCTGGTGCACGTGTACGGGCCCACCGAGGCCACCACCTTCGCCACGTGCACCCCGCTCAGCGCGGAGGAGGCCGACGCCGGGCACTGCCCGATCGGCCGCCCCATGGACGCCACCGGCGCCCACGTCCTGGACGGCGCCCTGCGCCCGGTCCCGCCCGGCGGGGTGGGCGAGCTGTACCTGTCCGGGCCGGGGACGGCGCGCGGCTACGACGGCCAGCCCGGCCTGACCGCCGAGCGCTTCGTGGCCGACCCCTTCGGAGACGGCGGGCGGCTCTACCGCACCGGCGACCTGGTGCGCTGGTCCGCCGAGGGGCGCCTGGTCTTCGTGGGACGCGCGGACGGCCAGGTGAAGCTGCGCGGGTTCCGCATCGAGACGGGCGAGGTGGAGGCCGCCCTGCTCCGTGGGCCCGGGGTAGCCCAGGCCGTGGTGCTCGTGGCCGAGGCACCCACCGGCGGACGCCAGCTCGTCGCCTACGTCACCGGAGGGGAGGTGGACGCGGAGCTGGTGCGCGAGCGACTGTCCCGCGAACTGCCCGCCTACATGGTGCCCGCGGCCGTCACCGCGCTGGAGGCGCTGCCGCTCAACGCCAACGGCAAGGTGGACCGGGCCCGCCTGCCCGAACCCGCCTGGGCGCGCGCCGCCGCGCCCGTCCACGTCGAGCCGAGCACCCCCACCGAGGAGGCCGTGGCCGAGGTGTGGGGGCGCACCCTGGGGCTGGAGCGCATCGGCCGCGACGACAACTTCTTCGACATCGGCGGTGACTCGGTGCGCAGCCTCCAGGTGGTGCGCGAGGTCGAACGCCTGCTGGACGTCACGGTGCCCACCCGGCTGCTGTTCGACCACCAGACGGTGCGCGCCTACGCCGAGGCGGTGGAGGACGTGCTGCTGGAACAGATGTGACGCGGGGCCCGGGCGCCGCCGACCGGCGGCGCCCGGGCGGTCCCTCTGCTGACGGGGTCACCCGGTGCGCGGCTCGGTCCGGCGGGGGCCCGCTACCCCGGCGGCGGGGCGGACGGGTGCTTCGCGGAGGAGAACTGTCCCGTGGCGATCAGGACCGCGACGAGTACGAGCGGCACGATCCACCCGCTCCAGCCCAGGATCGTGGCCTGCGTGGTGTCGACGTGCTCGCCCGCTTCGGCGAAGAGGAGGTAGGTCCCGCCCGCCCCGTTGAACGCGGCGTGGGCGAGGGCCGCGGGCCACACCGATCCCGATCGCAGCCGCAGCCAGCCGAAGACCGCGCCGACCAGGACGCACATGACGACCATCGCGGCCACGCCGACCCAGCCCGGCGCGTCCGGGTAGTTGTACCCCAGGAGGATGAGCGGAGCGTGCCAGAGGCCCCAGACGACTCCCATGACCAGGAGGGCGGGGAGCGTACCGAGCGGCATCAGTTTCGGGAGCAGCCATCCGCGCCATCCGAGTTCCTCCCCGAGCGCCGGGATGAGGTTGATGAACGCGGCCATGGGGAGTGCGGCGAGCTGGATGGCGATGAGCGCGCCGACCGGTATCGGGATTCCGGCCGTTCCGGCCTGCTCGTCGAGGACCTGCCGGAACGCCGAGAAGTGCGCGAAGTCGGCCGGATAGACCCCGAGCAGCGCGCCGACAGGGAGCGCCGCCAGGACGAGAGCGATGGGCACGACGATCCCCAGCGCCGCGTAGCCGAGCAGTCTGCGGACCGGCGTCAACGGCCACAGCCCGAGCGTCCACGCCTTCCGCCGCGGCCGCTCCACGAAGAACACGACGACGAGGGCGGCGATCGCGGGGGTCGTCATCGTGGCGGTGGCCACGAGCGGGAACCAGGGTTCGGAGAGCCCGTCACCGAACCAGAGCGGGAGCGCGAAGAGCCAGGCGAGTGCGAACGCCAGGGCGGTGAACACCCCGATGGACCGCAGGTCGCGGCCGCTCATGCGGGTTCCGTCCCGGGTCGTGGGCGTGTTCGGTCCGGGCGGGGACGCGGCGGTCACGGCGTCCGCCCTTCGAGGATGTGCAGACCGGCGATGGTCCGGTCGTCGCGGAACGCGATCCGTGCCGTGTAGTCGCCCGCCTCCAACGAGAGCGGCGTGTTCGTTATCGTCACGTCGCCGGCCCGGGTGACCTCCGGCTCCCCATGCCCCTCGAAAGCTCCCGCCAGGCCGACGATCTGCGCCCACGCGGCGGCGAGCGCGTCCTCTGACAGGCCATCGCGCATGGTCGGATCGAACCGCTCGGTGACACGCGACCATCGCCCGGACGCGAGGTCCTCGATCACCGAGGCGGCCAGTTCGGCGACGCCGGGTAGCGGCGTGGTGTTCATCGGTTCTCCTGTCCTTGGATCGATCGGTTTGCCGTAGCGCTGGAACGCTGCCTGTCGGCTCACGCCGAGCGCGTCACCGACGACCTGCCACGTGGCACCGTTCTGCCGGGCCTGTTGTACGACGGCACGCACGACGTCATCGGCGGCCGTCTGCATGCTCACGGCGCGCCTGATCGAGTCGGTCCAGTCGTCGTCCCTCGTCAGGACGCGTGACGCGAGGAACGCCTCCGTGCGCGCTTTCAACACCCGCAACGCCTCTGTCAAGCTAGCTTGCATTCGTAAACTATAGCTTTACAAGTGGGGCGTGCGCCAGCCGCTGTCCCGCCTGTTCCGTAACCGCGGACCGCCGCGCTCCCACCGCGCGGGCGAGGAGGCCATCGCCTTCACCCGCCCGGCCCGAAGGACCGGGGCGCCGGTCAGCCGAGCCGGTCGGCGACGGCGGTCACCGCCGCCAGGACCACCGCGCGGTCCGGTGTGCCCTCGTCGCGCTCGAAGTGGCGGTGCAGCGACCACCCCTCGACCAGGGCGTCCAGCGCGCGGCACGCCTCTGGGGGAAAGTGCGCGGACAGGGAGGCGCGGCTGACGTCCATCCACGCGCGCGCGGCCCTGCGGACCGCCTCGTCGTGGTTGGCGTAGGAGTACATCTCGAAGAGCAGCGCGAACTGGTGGGGCGTGGCGTACTCGGGCCCGCAGATGAGGTCGGCCACGGCCTCGCACGCCTCGGCGCGGTCGCGCGCCGCCGCGAGCCGGTGCGCGTAGTACTCCGACATGGTCCCCGCCAGGTGCGTGAACGCCTGCTCCAGGATCGCGGACAGGCCGTCGAAGTGGTAGGTGAGCGAGCCCAGAGGCACCGAGGCGCGCTCGGCGATCGCCCGGTGCGTGGTCCTGTGCACACCGCGCTCGGCGATCACCTCCAGCGCCGCGGCGAGGATGCGCTCCTTGCGTCGCGGGTCGTTGGCCACCCGCCTGGTTCCGGCCATGTTCCCCTTCCGGCCTCGGAGCCCTGCGTCCACGGCCATTCTGGTACGCGGCCGCCCCCGTCCGCGCCCGTGGCGCCCGGGTCCACAAGTGTGTACTTTTGTACACACTACTGACCGCCACTCCACTGGGAGCCCTTCATGGGAACCGCCGTGGGCCGTCGGCGCCTCGCGCTGTGCGTCCTGTTCCTCCTGCCCGGGCTGGGGATCTCGTCCTGGGTCACGCGCACCCCCGCCATCCGCGACGCGCTGGGCGCCTCCACCGCCGAGATGGGGTTCGTCCTGTTCGGCCTCTCGATCGGTTCGATGATCGGCGTCCTCGGGTCGGGGGCGGTCGTCGCCCGCCTGGGCGCACGGCCGGTCATCGTGGCCGGGACCGCCGCGATGCTGGGGAGCCTGCCCGTCATCGGTCTGGGCGCGGGCCTGTCGACCGCCCTCGTCGTCGCGTTCGGCCTGTTCCTCTTCGGGCTGGGCATGGGCGCAGGGGAGATCGCCATGAACATCGAGGGAGCCGACGTCGAGCGGGTCATGGCCGAGCCGCTGCTGCCGCGCATGCACGGCTTCTTCAGCCTGGGAACCGTGATCGGCGCCCTCGTCGGCATGGCGCTCACCGCGGTCGGGTTCCCCGTGGCGTGG
Organism: Nocardiopsis sp. LDBS0036; assembly: GCF_041228755.1. Classification (NCBI taxonomy): domain Bacteria; kingdom Bacillati; phylum Actinomycetota; class Actinomycetes; order Streptosporangiales; family Nocardiopsidaceae; genus Nocardiopsis; species Nocardiopsis sp. LDBS0036. The sequence goes on along the minus strand of NZ_CP141103.1, from coordinate 3,599,507 downwards.
CACCTGGCGGCGATGGGCGTCCTGACCCTGGCGGTCGCGGCGGCGCTCTTCGGCTCCCTGCCCCCCGGCACCGGCAGGGCGCTCCCGCGCGCCTCCGGGCAGGAGGGCACGGGCGGCGGGCGCGCGCTGTGGAAGGACACGCGCCTGGTGCTGATCGGCCTCATCGTGCTCGCGATGGCCCTGGCCGAGGGCACCGCCAACGACTGGCTCCCGCTGATCATGGTCGACGGCCACGGCTTCGCCCCGGCCCTGGGGTCGATGGTCTACGCCGTCTTCGCCGCGTCGATGACGGTCGGGCGCTTCGCCGGGGGCTACTTCCTGGCGCGCTTCGGCAGGGCCCGCGTGCTCGGCGCGAGCGCGCTGGCCGGGGTGGCGGGCATGGGGCTGGTGGCCGGTGCGGACAGCCCGGCCCTGGCGGCGGCGGCCGTGGTCCTGTGGGGACTGGGCGCCTCGCTGGGCTTCCCCGTGGCACTGTCGGCGGCCGGGGACTCCGGGCCCGACTCCGCGGCCCGGGTCTCCCTGGTGGCGACGCTCGGCTACGTCGCGTTCCTGGTCGGGCCGCCCGTGCTCGGCCTGCTGGGAGAGGCGTACGGGTTGCGTACGGCCCTGGTCGTGCCCCTGCTCCTCGTGGCGTTCGCCGGGTTCCTCAGCCCGGCGGCCCGTCCGCGCCGGGCGGTGGGCGCGCGGGCCGAAGAGGACAGTGCTGGAGCCGGAGGGGGCGGTACGGAAGCCGAGGGGAGTGGTGCGGGGACCGATCGGGGCAGTGCGGAGACCGCAGGGAGCGGTACGGGAGCCGATCGGGACGGCGCGGGGACCGGGCAGGGCGGTGCGGAGGCAGAACGGGCCTGAGCCCGTTCCCGCCCCGCTCGCCGCCCGCGCGGCCTCACCCCGCTCGTTGCCCGCGCGGCCTCACCCCGCTCGTCGCCCGCGGGCCCTGAACCTCCCGGCGCGTCAGCGCGTGCCGAGGTAGTTGTTCGGGTCGAGCACGTACTTGCTGGCCGCACCCTCGTCGAAGGCCCGGTACCCCTCGGGGGCCTCCTCCAGCGGGATCGCCACGGCGTTGACCGCCTCGGCGATGCGCACCCGGTCGTGGAGGATCGCCTCCATCAGCTCCCGGTGGTACTTCATGACCGGGCACTGGCCGGTGAAGAAGGCGTGCGACTTCGACCAGCCCAACCCGATCCGGACCGACAGGGAGCCCTCCTTGGCGGCCTCGTCGGACGCGCCGGGGTCGCCGGTCACGTACAGGCCCGGGATCCCGATGGACCCTCCGGCCCTGGTCACGTCCATCGCGGTGTTGAGCACGCTGGCGGGCGCCTCCTTCGAGGCTCCCTCTCCCGTCCCGTGCGCCTCGAAGCCGACCGCGTCCACCGCGCAGTCCACCTCGGGGACGCCCAGGATCCGCTCGATCTGCCCGGCCAGGTCCCCCTCGGCCACGTTCACCGTCTCGCACCCGAAGCTGCGGGCCTGCGCCAGCCGCTCCTCCTTCATGTCCGCGACGATCACCACCGCCGCGCCGAGCAGTCGGGCCGACGCGGCGGCGGCCAGCCCGACGGGCCCGGCCCCCGCGACGTAGACGCTCGACCCCACGCCCACGCCCGCGGTGACGCAGCCGTGGTAGCCGGTCGGGAAGATGTCCGAGAGCATCGTCAGGTCCAGGATCTTCTCCAACGCCTGGTCGCGGTCGGGGAACACGAGGAGGTTCCAGTCCGCGTAGGGCACGAGCGCGTACCTGGCCTGCCCGCCGACCCAGCCGCCCATGTCGACGTAGCCGTAGGCCGAGCCCGGCCGGTCCGGGTTCACGTTCAGGCAGATCTCCGTGCGCCGCGCCTTGCAGTTGCGGCAGCGCCCGCAGGAGATGTTGAACGGGACCGAGACGAGGTCGCCGACCTTGACGAACTCCACGCCGGGTCCGGTCTCGACCACCTCGCCGGTGATCTCGTGGCCCAGGACCAGCCCTTCCGGCGCGGTGGTGCGCCCCCGCACCATGTGCTGGTCGCTTCCGCAGATGTTGGTGGCGACGACCTTCAGGATCGCCCCGTGCGGCACCTTGCGTCCGACGTTCGCCGGGTTGACCCCGGGGCCGTCCTTGATGACGAACTCGGGGTAGTCGACGTCCTCGACCTCGACCCGGCCCGCTCCCCTGTACACCACACCCCTGTTGCCGGTCATGTCCTTCCCACCTCTCCGCCCCCGGGAGGGGGCACTTTCCCCTGTGGTTTCCGGTCGGGGCGGGCGGTAACCGGGCGCCGGACCGCATCCGGACTTCTTTGCCGGATCGGGGTGCGCAGTCAGCGCGGGGGAGGGGGTCGTCGGCCGGCAGAGCGGCGGCCGGGGCGGCGATTCGTCCGCACCGGCGTATCCGAGTAGGCCGGGCGGTATCTGAACCGGTACCATTTCCCAGGGACGCAGCCGGGACCACGGTCGCGGCAGCCCGCCAGCGTAGCTCAATTGGCAGAGCAATCGCCTTGTAAGCGATAGGTTAGGGGTTCAAGTCCCCTCGCTGGCTCTCACACGTTCTGACCTGGGGAGATGTCCGGTCAGCCGCGTCGCCGGGGCGGCCTGCCCGCCCCGAGAGCGATCGCCTACACGCAGACCTCCGTCCGTCCGAGGACGGGCGCGACGGCGCCCCCCTCGTGTCGTACACCGGCGCCGTGCTCCGGTTCGCCACCGATCACCTGCTGACAGGCGATCAACCCACGGGCATCCATGTCCGCTTCGACAACGACGCTGACAAGAGCGCTGACATGCTCCAGGAGCTGGCGCCCGCCCCCGTGCGTCCGGCGGACGGGCCCGCTTCCGGCGCGCTGGCGCGCACCGCCCCCGCCGAGATTCGCGCCCTGCTATGGACGGCCGTACCTTCCCCGAGCACCGCATCACGGCGTCGCGGAGCTGACGGGGGCCCGCCCGAGGAGGACGCTCAGCCTCCTTCGAGCTCCCGGCGCACGGTGGCGGCGATGCGGGTGAGCGCGGTCCCGAGGTGGCGGCGCTGGGCCGCGCTGAGCGGATCGAACACAAGCCGCTTCACCTGCGCGACGTGTTCCGGTGCGCTCTCGACGAGCTTCTGCCGACCGGCGCCGGTCAGGGTGGCGAGGGTGTACCGGCCGTCGCCGGGGTCGGACCGGCGCATGACCCAGTCACGTGCCTCGAACCGGTCCATCACCTTCGACAGGCGGGGCAGGGTGCTGTCGCAGAGCCGGGCCAGGTCGCTGAGCCGCATGGTGGCCTCGTCGGCCATGGACAACCGGGCCAGAACCCCGTACTCGAAGTTGGAGATACCCGCCTCCCGCTGCAGTTGGCGGTCGAGGGCCGCTGGGAGGGCGATGACGACCGTGAGCAGCGCCTGCCACAGGTCCTGCTGGTCGTCGTCGAGCCAGGGTTGAGTGTCCATGGGCTTCATCATACTTGCCCGGGCAACTCGGATCACTTGCCCAGGCAACTCAATATGGGCTACCTTTCACTTGCCAAGGCAAGTAAAAACACTTGCTTGGGCAAGTGAAGGAGCTGGTTCTGATGACCACCGAGAGCAGCCTGGGTCCCCCCTCGCCGACGCGCGCACCGGCCGCGGCGTACGACGACCTCCTCGCCCGGGTCCTGCCGCAGGCGCGCGGCCAGCGGGTGTGGACCCCCTCCGGCGGGCCCATGCCCAGCCTCTTCGTCAGCCACGGCGCACCGTTCACCCTCGACGATCCGCAGTGGCTCGGCGACCTCTTCGACTGGGCCCAGTCGATGCCCAAACCCCGGGCCATCGTCGTCGTCTCGGCCCACTGGGAACAGGCACCGGTCGCGATATCCGGAGCCGCGGCGGGCGTCCCGCTCCACTACGACTTCAGCGGCTTCCACCCCCGCTACAAGACCCTGCCCTACGCGACCCCGGACGCCACCGACCTGGCCCGGCGGCTCACGGGCCTGCTGGGCACGACACCGGTACACGAGTTCGCCGACCGCGGCCTCGACCACGGCGCCTTCATCCCGCTCATGGCCATGTACCCCGCCGCCGACGTCCCGGTCGTGCAGCTGTCGATGCCCGGCCTGGACCCCGGCGCCCTGCTCGAACTCGGATCACGCCTGCGGCCCCTGCGAGAAGAAGGCGTCCTCGTCCTCGGCTCGGGCTTCATGACGCACAGTTTCGCCGTCTTCCGCCAGCCGGAGCTCGTCGCCGCCACCGCGGCCTTCGACGCATGGGCCGTCGACGCCCTCTCCCGGGGCGACGCCGACGCCCTCGTCGACTACCGCGTCAAGGCACCCGGCGCCGCGGTCGCCCATCCGACGGCCGATCACTTCGTCCCTCTGCTGTGCGCCGTCGGTGCCGCCGACGACCCCGGCAGCGCCGTGAGCGCCATCGACCGCATGGTGATGGGCAACTCCACCCGGTCGGTGCGCCTGACCTGAGCGCCCCCGACGCGCTCCACCCTCACCCCCGTTCGCCCGTCCCCGGGCGACGACGTTCAACACACCCTGGAGGAAAGTGTCATGAAGGCAGTCCGTTTCCACGAGTTCGGCGGCAGCGAGGTCCTGCGCCACGAGGACGTCGACCGTCCGGTCCCCGGCCCCGGGCAGGTGCTGGTGCGGGTGGCGGCCACGTCGTTCAACCCGGTCGACGACCACATCCGCGCCGGCATCCTGGCCGAGATGATCCCGATGACCCTCCCGTACGTGCCGGGGATCGACCTGGCGGGCACCGTCGCCGAACTCGGCGCGGACGTGACGGGCCTGGAGGTCGGCGACCGGGTCGTGGCGATGCTGCCCCTCGACTCCGCCGGCGGGGCCGCCGAGTACGCCCTCGCCCCTGCCGGGTCCCTGGCCCCGGCGCCCCGGACGATCGAGCTGGTCGACGCCGCGGCGCTGCCGCTGACCGGCCTGGCGGCCTGGCAGACGGCCTTCGAACTCGCCGAGCTCAAGCCCGGCCAGAGCGTCCTGGTCAACGGGGCGGGGGGCGCGGTGGGCAGCCTGGTGGTGCAGCTCGCGGTCGACGCCGGAGCGCACGTGACCGCGGTGGACGCGCCGCAGCACGCCGACCGCCTTCGGAGCTACGGCGCGGACCGGGTCGTCGGCCCCCTCGACCTCGCCGCGGGCCCGGCCGCCGCGGGTGGTCCGTTCCAGGTCGTGGTGAACCACGTGCGCCTCTCCCCGGAGGAGCTCGCGCGGCTGACGGACTACGTGGCCGACGGCGGGGTCGCCGCCAGCACTGCCGGCCCGGTTCCCGAGGACCCCGACCGGAAGGTGCGCAGCGCGAGCCTGTGGGTCCGCAGCGACGGGACCCAGCTGGCCGACCTCGTCGCCAAGGTGGACGCCGGGAGGCTCCGGCTCCACGTCGCCGCGCACCGCCCGATGGCCGAGCTGGCCGCCGTGCACGAGGACGCGGCCACCGGGCGACTGCCCGGTAAGACCGTCGTGCTCGTTCGCTGACCTCACCCGACCGGGCCGCCCGCCGTTCGCTCCCGCCGGCGGGCGGCCCGGAAGTCCGGCGGCGGCCGCACCCGCACGCCGCACCGGCCGAAGCGGGCCAGCGCGCGCAGGAGCTGCGCCGGGAGCCGGAGTCGTCGACTGGTTGCGACAGACCTCCCGGGGGTGCTGCTGCGCCAGGGCACCAGCCGCGGGGCTGTCGAGCAGCAGTGGGCGCGCGCGAGCTCTGAGCTGGTCCAGGTGCCGGCCCAGCAGGAGCGGGCGCAGGCGGCGGCCGCGCGTGTGCAGCAAGAGGCGATCGAGGCCGACGTGGCCCAGGCCCGTGCCGAGCAGGCGGAGATCGAGTGTGCTGCTCACGAGCAGCAGGTGCCGCGACCGAGCTGTGGATCTCGGGGGGACGCTGAGCGGCTTCCGCAGTGGGCGTTGGACCCAGCGGCTCACCGGGCAACGCAGGCCTCGCGGTCGGGGCCCCGGCCGGTGGCGGCTCGGTCCCAGAAGAGCAGAACCGCGCCCGCAGTGGCCTGGAGCCCGAAGGTCCAGAACGGAGTTGATTCCCCCTCGACGAATTGTGTACATGGGCCTACACTTTTTGTGTAGGGCTAGGGACACAATAGAGGGGCGGGATGGACACCCGAACGCAGTACCTGCCGTCGGACCGAGTCCGCGACACCCTGGGACGCCGCATGGCATGGGTGCACGACACCGGCGGCATCCTCGTCATCACCGACAGCGGGAATCCCGACGGAGCTTTGGTTCCACCCGGCCTCCTGGCCGAGGCCGGACTGGCACCTGTGAGAGGGCAGGGGGTGCGCGAAGCTCGCGCCCATTGGGGAGTGACCCGCACCCGTGCTGCCGTCGAGGGCCCCCAGGGGCTGACGCACCACAAGAACCTGCTGGCGGTGTTGGTGGACCAGACCACAGCAGCCGCCCTCATCCGCCGCCTGCCGGTGCTGGCGTTCACCGAACTCGACCTGACCGGCATCGCCCTGGCTGACGGCGAACTCATCGCGCCCGGAGAGTACGCGGCACATGACGGAAAGACCCTGCGCGTCCGCGCCCCCCGACAAGAGGAGACGACCGTGGACAACACCACCCTGAACGACCCGGAAACCCCCGAGGTAGTGATCTTCGAGACCCTTCGAGGGACCGCCAACCGCGCCGCAGCCGCATACATGCGGGCGGCTGAAGCCGCCACCACCCCCGAGGCCAAGGAGGACGCGAAGCAGCAGATGAAACGAACCTGGAGGATCAAGAGCAATTACGACCTGAGCCGCGGCGAAATGATCGCCTTGATTCAGCAACTCCAGGGAGAGATCGACCAGTTGCGGGAGGCCTGAGCGATGCCGCCCCCTTACGAGGTGCGCCCGGAGCGTCTCCAGTAGACGTGGCTACGCGGCGCCAGCCACGGGCGAGAACAGGGTGCCCTTGTCAGCGCATCGCCCATTCGCCGCTCTCGGAAATTCGGTCGTGGTTCGGCCAAGGCGGACGCTGACAGCACCTGACGCTCCCGCTGTCAGCACTCCCGCCAACGCTGTCATCCCTGGCCGGAGCCTGTTTCCGGTGCTGTCAGCGGACAGCCGCTGAGAAGAGTCCGCCCGCCCCACCCCCGCATCCGCGCGCCTCGTGTCAGCTCCCCGCCAGCACCCCGCCCACCTTCCGCTCGCCGACCGTGAGCCCTCCGTGCGCCCGCCGTCAGCCGGGCTTCCTTTCCTGGTCCGCGTCATCACCGACACGGCCCGCGAAGGGAACAGACCCATGACGACCGAACCGCTCAACCGCGCCGAGAGGGAGTTCCAGCTCCTCGACCTCGATGTCGCCGACCTCGCGGCGCAGCTCGTCCCCGCCACCGACACCCCTCCCACCACCCCGGTCGAGCTGCGCGCCGCACTCCTGGACCGCACCACCGACCGCCGCTCGCGCGACGACGTCTGGCGGAACCTGGTCGTGCGCGCACAGGACCGCGAGGAGTGGATGGTCGCCGCGATCGGCTTCGCCATGCCCGCGCTGCGCACCTGCGCCCGCCGCCTGTGCCGGGGCCTGGACCCGCGCACCGTCGAGGAGGTGGAGGAGGAGCTCCTCGCGGGCTTCGTCCACGCCGTCCGTGAGGCCGACACCGCCTGGCACCGCCTGCACTGGGCGCTGCGCTGCCGCGCCCAGCGCGCGGGCCTTCGGGCCCGGACCGCCGCGCTGCGTCAGCCGCTCCTCATGGCCGAACCGCCCGTCACCGCCATCGTCCCCACCGGAACGCCGGACACGGTCCTCTGCCGGGCTGCCCGCCACGACGTGATCACCCCGGACGAGGCCGAGATCATCGGCCGCACCCGCCTGGAGGGCGTCTCCCTGGCCACGGTCGCCCGGGAGTGGGGTGTGCCGTACTGGCGGACGGGTGTGTGGGGTGCTGTCAGTGGTGGTCCAGGACGTTGACCACCCGGCCGTTGGGGTCGCGGACGAAGAACCGTCGCACGCCCCACTCCTCGTCCTGCAGAGGGTGGATGATCTCCGCGCCGCTGTCCCGCACGGCCGCGTAGGCCGCGTCCACGTCGTCCACCTCGACACTCATGTCGGGGACGACCAGGCCGGTCTTGTCATCGGTCACGAAGCTGACCTGTGCGGCCGGAGAGGACGGGGAGGCGAGCGTCATGATCCAACCGTGGTTCATGACCTCCTCGAAGCCCAGCAGGCCGTAGAACTCCCGGCTCTCCCGCAGCGCCTCCGACCGAATGTCGGGCACCACGCGGCGAACGGCCATCGACGACTCCAGGTGGGAACGAACCTGCCTCCGGGACGCTCCCACAGGTACTACGGTGCAACCACCGCCGCAAGCGCTTTTCCGTGACGGCCGGGGCGGGGGACGCTCCGCCCCTCCGGACCACGCACGCGCGGAGGCGAAGCCGACCGGCCGGGGTCACGGGGTACCGGACATCACGCGTTCGATCTGGGCGGGTGGTGGTTCCTCCGCGGTGCGTAGGGGACCGCGGGCGACCGGGCCGGAACCGAAGCGGATCCAGGCCAGCTCCCGCGCCCGGCGCCGGTCGAGTGCGAGCAGGCTGCGCGCGCCCGGCGCGAACGCCCTCGGCCCGCGCCGGGTGGCCGCGCGCAGCCGCCGCCAGCGCCGCGAGTGCGTCCGGTGGCTGCGCGCGGTCACCCGCCGGCCCCGGGCGGCCTGCCCGCTCCGGGCCTCCTGCGGGGTGGCGTCGATCATCAGCACGTGGACCTCGTACCGGCGCAGTCGGCAGAGCAGGGCGAGCAGCACGCGGACCGAGCGCCGGGTCCCGCACTCGTGCACCACCACGGGGCCGCCGCGCAGCGCCGCGGCCACCCGGGCCAGGTGCAGTACGTGCACCACCCAGCGCCACAGCGGGTAGGGGGCGCGGCCGAGCAGCGCCCGGAGCCGGTAGCGCGACTGCAGCGAGTCGATCACCCGCACACCGTCCGCGGCGATTACGGTCCGGTCCTCGTCCCCGCGCAGACCGAACAGCCGCCGCAGCAGCGTGCTCTTGCCGGCGCCGGGCACCCCGGTGACCACCACCAGGGAGCGTCGGGGGTAGACCGCCCCGCGCACCCTCGCGTCGTTCACCGAGGGTGCGTACCGCACCAGACCCTGGGACATCTTCGGTAGCTCCTCAAAGCCGACCTGGGCGCCGGTGGGGTGCGGCTCCACAGCGGCCGCGTCACCGACGTCATGGCGCTGCTGTGCACTTACCTGAGAGGTTGGTGCCGCGGAGGGCGGGAGGACCGCCGATCGCGTTGTCGGACCGCTGGTGATTGTAGTGATGCCGCCACCTCGGAACGCCTCCGGTTCCTCTCGTCGGCCGGGTTGCCGCCGCGGGCCGGGCGGAAGCGGTCGTCCACGGTGTCGCACAGGTAGGAATCCCCCCGTGTTCAGGTGTACCCCGCGGCGCTCGCGGGACGCCCGTCGGGACCCCTTCGCGGGCTCACCGGGGTGTGCCCGTCGGACCCGCGAGGCCCCCGCCCGCGGGTCGGCCTCCCGATTCGATCAGCGGCGTGAGCCCGTCCAGCAGGTGTTTCATGCCGAGTTCGAAGATCGCGTGCACGTCGGTCGGCCCCGAGACGCTGAACGTCAGGGGGAACCCGCCCTGCTCGGCGATCCGCAGGAACTCCTCGCCCCGGGACCTCCACCAGTGCTCGGCGTCCATCCCGGACTCGTACCCCTCCACTACCGCGCGCGTGCCCTGGAGGGCCATGCCGGAGGTGTAGGCGGACACGAAGGTGAGGATCGCCATGGCCTCGTCCGGCGAGCGCCCCTGGCCGGTGATCACCCGCATCATCCACTCGGCGTTCTGCACCAGCCCGGGCGACTGGACCGCTCCGGCGAGCGGGGTCAACTGGACGGCCCAGGGGTGTGCCCGGTAGATGCCCCACTCCGTCAGCAGCGCCAGTTCGAGCGCCTCGCGCCAGTCTGCGGGCGGCGGGTCGGGCAGGGCGTGCTCGGTGTAGACCTGGTCGATCATCGCCGTCACCAGTGCGTCCTTGTTCGCGACGTGGCGGTACAGGGCCATGGTGCTCACCCCCAGCTGGGTGGCGACCCTGCGCATGGACAGGCCGTCGATCCCCTCGGCGTCGGCGATGGTGATCGCGGCCCGCACGATGGCCTCCCGGGCGAGGCCGCCGGTCTCGGCGGCCGGACGGTGGCTTTCCGGGTCTTCCGTCCGCGCCGGACGCGGGCGTTCCCGCTGCCGCTGGGGCTTCTGCGGCTCCGGTGCGGAGGCGGGTGCGCCGCGCACGAGGGTGCCCACTCCGCGCACCGCCTCGACCAGGCCCTCCTGGCGCAGGGCGGCCAGCGCCTTGGTGGCGGTGGCCATGGCCACCCCCCACTCGCGCATGATCTCCCGGGTGGAGGGCACCCGTTCGCCCGGTCGCAGCTCACCGGAGCCGATGCGCGCGCGGATGTCGGTGACGACCCGCGCGTAGGGCGGCAGTTCCTTTTTTCCGGTCGTGGACACCACTGACCCCTTCCGCTCCTGTCGCGCTACTCCGAGTGTACTAGTGCACGGCGGGGTCCAGGCTGCCTCGTCGAAGGCGCTGGGGTGACCCGGGGGAGCCCCTTTCGATCCCTGGTGCACTAGGCATGTGCACTAGTGCTGTTGGTCTTAAATCTGCACTTTGAAGGGTTTGCGACAGGGGGTGTGCTGTGTATACGTTGTACGCGCAGTGCGTCGCTCCGACGTGCGTCCCGGTGCGCGCCTCGGCGCGTACGCCGTCCATCGGAGCCCACGGCCCTTTCGGAGGCCACCATGTCCCACACGTCCACCCCGGAGCCCCGCACGGCTCCGGCCCCCGACCACCCGCTCCCGCTCGACCGCCGCTCCCTGGCCCCGGACCTGGCCCGCGGCGTCATGCTGCTGTTCATCGCGCTCGCCCACACGCACCTGTTCACCGTGTTCATCGGCGGCCCGCAGGGCGCTCCCAACCCCGCCGACCAGCTCACCACCGCGGCCACGGTCATGTTCGTCGACCTGCGCAGCTACCCCATGTTCGCTGCCCTGTTCGGGTACGGCCTGGCCCGGATCCACCGCCGCCGCGGCCAACAGGGGCAGGACTGGCCCCGGACCCGCGGCCTGCTGCGCCGACGCGGCCTGTGGATGGTCGCCTTCGGTCTGGCGCACACGGTGCTGCTCTTCCCCGCCGACATCCTGGCCGTCTACGGCCTGGTGACGCTGGCCCTGGTGGGCGTCCTGCGGTTGCGCGACCGGACCCTGGTGATCCTGGCGGCGGCCTGGCTGCCCGTGGCCGCGGCCGTGCACGCCCTGATCGCCGCCGAGGACACCGTGACAGGACAGGGCATGCCGCTGATGCCCGACGGGTTCGCGGACGAACTCCTCTTCCGGGTGACCCTGTTCTCGGTCCTGGCCGTGGTGATGTTCGCCAGCACGCTCGTCCCGTTCCTGATCGGTGTCCTCGCGGCCCGGCACCGGATCCTGGAGCGGCCCCACGAGCACCTGCGGCTGCTGCGCGCCACCGCGTTCGCGGGCATCCCCCTGGCGGCGCTGGGCGGCCTCCCCCTGGCCCTGGACAAGGCGGAGGTGTGGACCGGCGCCACGACCGGGGACCTCGTCGCCGCCACGGCACTGCACCAGGTGAGCGGCTACGCGGGCGCGCTGGGCTACGCCGCGCTCATCGCCCTGGTCGCGGTCCGCCTCACGGGCCGAGAGGGGCCGGTGACCGACGCCCTGGCCGCGCTCGGACAGCGCTCCATGACCTTCTACCTGGCCCAGTCCGTGGCCTGGGCCGTGCTGTTCTCCTCCTACACGCTCGACCTGCACATGACGTCGCCCGCCGTCGGCGCGGGCGTCGCGGTGGCCGTGTGGCTGGCCACGGTGCTGCTCGCCGACCTCATGCGCCGCCGGGGCGTGCGCGGACCCGCCGAGGTGGCGCTGCGCCGCCTCACCTACGGGTCGCGCTGAACTGTCCGGCCCTCCCGGGCGGGGCCGGTCGGCGGATTCCTCCTCCGACCGGCCCCGCGGCGGTGTCGACGGCTCCGGAAGACGGCTCGCCGAAAGGAGGCCACCGGTACAGGTTCCGCGTGCGCGCGTGCGACGGGCGTGCCTCAGTCAGAACGCCCGGAACCGACCCGCTCCTCCTGCCCGACCTCGTTCACCGCCGAGCTGGGAACGCCGAAGATCCTGTCGAACGCCCAGTTGTAGGCGAAGGTGTAGAACGGGATGTAGACGATGAACACCAGGTCCAGCACGAACGCCTGCAACAGCGTGATCTCCAGCCACCACGCGATGAGCGGGATCAGGAAGCACACCAGGGTCAGCTGAAAGCCCACCGCGTGCAGGACGCGCCGGCGCACGGTGCGCGTGCGGTCGCGCTGGCGCCGCTCCCACGCCTCGAACAGGTAGTTGAAGACCAGGTTCCACACCGTCGCCACACAGGTGATCATGAGCGCCAGGGGTCCGGTGGTGGCCGGTGACTCGCCCGTCAGCAGGGACATCACCGCGGTGCCCACCGCGAGCCCCAGGATCTCGTATCCGCCCACGTAGACCAGCTTGCGCTTCACACCTTGCACAGCACACACACTCCCGTTCCGTCGGTCAACGGGGGAAGACGTTATATTCAGGACTACTGAACAGAAAAGTCAGGTCCCTTCAGAAAAGCTGACAATTGTATGGCTCTCTCCAGCGACGGCATCGAGCTGTTCCTGGCCGTGGTCGACCACGGCTCCTTCTCCGGCGCGGCCCGCGCGCTGCGCCGGGTGCCCTCCGCCGTGAGCATGGGCATCGCCAACATCGAGGCCGAACTCGGCTACCCCCTGTTCGACCGGTCGCGCCGCGAGGCGGTGCCCACCCCGCGGGCCCTGGCCCTGGTGCCCCATGCACGGTCCGTCGCCAGCAGACTGCGGCTGTTGCAGGTCCACGCCGTGGAGCTGTCGCGGGACCTGGAGAGCACGCTCACCGTCGCCGTGGCCGCCGGTGTTCCGGACCGGGACCTGCTGGACGCCCTGGCCCGGGTCGGCGACCGCTACCCCCTGCTGCGCGTGAACCTGCTCCGGGCGCCCCAGGACGGGGTCCGGGAGATGCTGCACCGGGAGCGGGCCGACCTGGCGCTGCTGGCCGCGGCCCCGGACGTGGACCGGGAGGAGGTCTTCACCAACGTGACCGACGAGGTCTTCGTGGCGGTGGTCTCGGCCACCGCGGACACCCCCGGCCTGCCCGCCGACCTGCGGCGCCTGGAGGACCTCGGCGCCAGCCGCCAGATCGTGGTCGCCGGTCCCGACGACGCGGTCGCCGATCGTCGGCTCCTGGTCTCCGACGCCCGGTGGCACGTGGACTCGGTGGAGGCCGCGCTGGGGCTCGTGGAACGCGGCGCGGGATGGGCCAACCTGCCCCTGGGGGAGGTGCGGCAGGCGGTCGCGGCCGGGAGGGTGAGGGTGCTGGAGTTCGTCAACCTCAAGAACGGGTTGGCGATGCCGGTGCACCTGGTGTGGCTGCGCAGGAGGCCGCTGCGCCGGGCCGCCGGGGAGGTCGTCGCGCTGATGAGCCGCGACCACCGCTGACCGGCCGGAAGCGGGGTCCGGCACGGGGAACGGGAACCGCCTCCAGCGCGTGGTCGGGGAGCGCTTCGCCGAGCCCTCGGGCGGGGCGGACGGATTCGATGCCAGCGGGCCGTGACCGCGACGGGCCGGGCTTCCCCGCCGATCCCCGCCGAGCTTCCGGCGTCCGCGGGCGGGAAGTTCAGTCAGCGGCGGCCGGTGAGGGAACCCTCCTCGGTCTCGTCGCCCTCGGCGGAGGCGATGACGTCGTCGAGCAGCTCCCGGGAACGCCGCAGGTCCGCGATCATCCGGTCGATGCGCTCGCGCTCGGTCCTCAGCTCGCGGACCAGGTGGGCGTCGGCCGTGGCCGCTGGCCCGCCGTCGGCGTCGCGCATGCACGGCAGCAGCGTCACGATCTTGGCGCTGCACAGCCCCGCCGCGTACAGCTCCTGGATCCGCACCACCCGGTCCACCGCGGCCTCGGCGTACTCGCGGTGCCCGCCCGGGGTGCGCTCGGAGGCCAACAGGCCCTGCTGCTCGTAGTAGCGCAGCGAACGCGGGCTCACCCCGCTGCGCCGGGCCAGCTCACCGATGCGCATGACGCACCTCACGTTCCTCGCGCTTGAATCTGACATTGGTGTCAACTCCTACGGTATCCGCATGAACGCCAAGGAAACAGCCTCCCCGCTTCTCAGCCCCGCGCGCCTCGCCGGCACCGACCTGCCCAACCGGCTCGTGATCGCCCCCATGACCCGCAACCGCGCCGAGCCCTCGGGTACCCCGAGCGAGCTCATGGCCGAGTACTACGCCCAGCGGGCCTCGGCCGGTCTGATCATCGCCGAGGCCTCCACGCCCAGCAGGGTCGGGCGCACCTACCCCGACATCGCCGCCCTGTACCGCCCCGAGCACACCGAGGGCTGGCGGCGGGTCAACCGACGCGTGGCCGAGGCGGGCGGGCGCATGTTCGCCCAGATCCAGCACGGCGGCCGTGTCGGCCACCCCGACACCAGCGGCCTGACCCCGCTGGCGCCCTCACCGATCGCCCTGCCCGGGACCATCCACACCCCCGGCGGACGCCAGCCCGCGGTGACGCCCCGGCAGATGGGCCGGGACGACATCGCCACCACCGTCGCCGACTTCGCCTCCGCCGCCCGCCGGGCCGTGGAGGCCGGGTTCCTGGGCGTGGAGGTGCACGCCGCCAACGGCTACCTCCTCCACCAGTTCCTGACCCCGGGCACCAACCGGCGCCGGGACGCCTACGGCGGCGCTCCCGAGAACCGGATGCGCTTCGTCCTGGAGGTGGTCCAAGCCGTCGTCGCGGAGGTCGGTCCCGACCGCGTCGGCGTGCGCGTCTCCCCGGGCAACACCGCCAACGGCATCGCGGAGACCGACGAGGACATCGCCGCCCTCTACCCGGAACTGACCACCCGCCTGGACGCGTTGGGGCCCGTGTACCTGCACGTGGCCTTCGCCGACCCCGACAGTTCCGTGTGGAAGCGGATCCGCTCACGCTGGTCGCGCACCCTGATCGGCAACCCGGTGCTGCCCGGCGGGGAGATTCCCGCGGACGGCGGTCGGGACGCCGCCGAGCGCATGCTCCGGGCCGGGGCCGACCTGGTCGCCCTGGGCCGGCCCTTCCTGGCCAACCCCGACCTGGTCGAGCGCATCCGCACCGGGGCGCCGGTCAACCCGGTGCGCGACAGGTACCTGATGTACGTGGGCGGGGCCACCGGCTACACGGACTACCCGGCACTGGGCGGCTGATCCTGTCCCCGGCCGTCCCCGTGTCCGGCTGTCCCGCGCCCGACTGGCCCGGTGCCCAGTCGCCCGACCGCCCGGCTCCGCGACGGTGACGGACCTTGGCGGGGCGGCCGTCGGGCCTGTGCGCCCGTCACCGGTCGCCTGGTCGGGTCACGGACTCCGTCGGCGCATGACATCCGTCATGCCCGTCCCGTGCGGAGTGCGCGGAAAACCCGTGACCGGTGACACTCAGTGACAGAACTGCTCCGGCCTAGGTTCGGGAGCATGAACCCCAACGACGACCGTCACCACGCCTGGTCGGCCCCTCCGCCGACCGACGCCTTCCTTCCCGCTCCGGACGCGGACCCGTCAGCCGGTCCGTCCGGGCACCGTTCGCGCCGCCGGGGCCCGCGTCCCGTCCCGCCGGGGGTGGAGTACCACCGCATGCTCGCCGGGGACAAGCGCCGCGTCCTGCGCGGCGTCCTCGCGATCGTGCTCCTGCTCGTGGGGCTGTTCGCCATCAGCTACGCCTTCGCCGAGGCCTCCGCGTTCATGGACGGGCAGATGGGCAGGACCAACCCGGCGGCGGGCGGCACCGACTACACGCCGGTCTACCACGCCTCGGGCATGCTCGGACTCGCCATGCTCATCCCGTTGAGCATGCTCATCCAGCGGCTGCTCTACGGAGTCAGGGGGGCCTCCCAGCACTCGGTGCTCTCGCGCTTCCGATTCGGAGTGCTCGGCCGGGCGCTGCTGTTCATCGGCCCCTTCTGGCTGATCGCCGTCACCGTCATGAACGTCTGGACACCCCCCGTTCAGAAGGACTGGCCCCTCGCCGATCTGGTCGCCATGTTCGTCCTCACCCTGCTGCTGGTCCCCCTCCAGGCGGCCGGTGAGGAGTACGGCCTGCGCGGGCTGGCCTTCCAGGTCGCCGGGAGCTGGAGCCGCGGGCCGCGGGTGGGACTGGTCCTCGCCGTCGTCGTCTCCAGCCTGCTGTTCACGACCATCCACGGCGCGGGTGACCCGTGGATCAACATCTGGTACTTCCTGCTCTCCCTCAGCCTGGCCGTCATCACCTGGCGCACCGGCGGGATCGAGATCCCGATCGTCATCCACGGGCTGCTCAACACGCTCACCTTCCTCATCTGCATCGTCCTGCAGATCGACCTCGGCGCCTCCGTCATGGACCGGTCGGCGGGCACCGGGTCGCCCATCATGCTCGTGCCCGCCGTCACCGCCGTCGTGATCGCGCTCGTGGTGTTCCTGCGTACGCGCCGGACGGGACCGGCCCTGACCCCCGGGCCCTTGCGAACCCAGCCGGACACGCGGTCCGCCCGGGTCCAGCCGGACGCGCGGCCCGGGTGGGTCCCAACCGTGAGGTGAGGAGTGGCCGGTCAGTCCCCGAGGAGGCGTTCGACGAGGAACCTCCAGCCGTCGATCAGGGGGTTGGGGGCGTCCGGCTCCGGAGGAGGGGCGGCGACCTCGTCCGTCGACATGTACAGCACGAGAGGACCCTCCAACGCGGCGGTCAGCTGCACGGAGAGGCCGTACACCCGGTCCGCGGGCAGACCGGCCAGGCCCAGGAGCATGCGGATGTGGGGCTGGGTCATACCGACAGCGCCCGCCGGTACCGGCAGGGAGCGGTCCACGGCGGCCCGGGCGATCGCGTGGTGCTCCAGCAGGAAGGGGATGCGGGCGCACCCGTAGGCGACCAGGCGCTCGGCGGGGTCGGCGCCCGGTCCCAGCGGCGGCGGTCCGGACAGCACCTGTTCCTGGAAGCGGTGCTCGGCGTCTTCGAGCAGGGCCACGAAGATGCCCGCGCGACTGCCGAAGCGGCGGAAGACGGTGCCCTTGCCCAGCCCCGCGCGTTCGGCGAGGCCGTCCATGGTCACCTGCCGTGTTCCGTGTTCGGCGATCATCGCGCGGGCTGTCTCCAGCAGGCGTTCGCGGTTGCGCGCGGCGTCCGCGCGTTCGCCGCGCTCCTTCCCGAAGGGCACCAGGGGCGAAGTCACACGGACAATCTACCTCGGGAACACTAAGCGGGGTAAAGTCCGTTTATAGTGGTGCGAGGGTCACCCGGACAGCTGGACCGTCCGGCCGTGTGGCCGTGCTCCGCATACCGCGAACCCGAACACCCTTGGGGGAAGAGCCCGATGAACCTGTTCCGTCTGGACGCCAGCATCCTGCCGACCGTCTCCTGCAGCGCCGAGATCGCCGACCGGGTCGAGGCCGAATGGGCCGCCGCCCACCCGCGGGGCGCCGTCAACCGCCGCCACCTGGGCACCGACCCGCTGCCCGCCGACGCCTGGGCCCTGGCCACCATCGGCGCCGGAACGGACGAGGCCGACCGCACGCCCGAACAGGTCCGGGCTCTGGCCCTGGCGGCCGAACTGGCCGCCGAACTCCAGGAGGCCGACGCGGTGGTCCTGGCCGTGCCGCTGTACAACTTCGGCGTCTCCCAGCACTTCAAGGCCTGGGCCGACCTGGTCATCGCGGGCGCGGGCGCCACCACCCCGCTGCTGAAGGACACCCCCACCGTGCTGGCCACCACCCTGGGCGGCGGCTACGGCCCCGGCACCCCCCGCGAGGGCTGGGACCACTCCACCCCCTACCTGGAGCGCGTCGTCGGCGACATCTGGCAGGCGGACCTGACCCTCATCAAGCGCGAACTCACCCTGGCCGCGACCACGCCGGGCATGGAGTCCCTCAAGGACCTCGCCCAGCAGGAGCACGACCGGGCCCTGGTCAGCGCCAGCGAGGCCGGTCGGGCGCTCGCCGCGCGCTGAGGGCCCCGGTCATCACCGACCGCCCCGACACCGAGCCCGCCCGGGGCCGCCGACCACGTGATCCGTGTTCTCGGCGGCCCCGGGCGGCGTTCGTCCGGGTTCCTGAGGTGTGCTGGGGCTCCCGCCGGGACTAACCCCGGGTGCCGTCGGAACGGCGCAGTCCCAGGCGGCCGCGGGTGCAGACCGCGAGGAGCACCGCGAGCAGGGCGACCATGGCGACCTCGGGCGCGCTCGCCGGGTCGCCCACGGCCACGGCCTTGACGCCCGAGACGACGTTGATCGCGGCGTGGGTGACGATCGCGGCGACCACGCCGCCGCGGGCGGAGTTGAAGACGTGGCCGAGGACCACCGTGAACCCGACGCAGAGCAGGGCGTAGGCGGGGAAGTACATCTGCGCCTGGAGCGTGCCGGGCATGGCGAACAGGGGGGCGTGCCACATCGCCCAGACCGCGCCGAGCAGCACGTTCGCGGCCAGCGGGGAGAGCACGCCCTGGAGGCGGGGCAGCGCGAAGCCCCGCCAGCCCAGCTCCTCGTTGCCGCCGCCGACCAGCGCGATGACCAGGAACTGGACGGGCAGGGTCGGCAGCGCCGCCCACAGCTGGGCCTCGTCCAGGGTCGACTGGCCCAGGTACACCTGGATCGCGGCGGAGCCCGCGAGGGCCAGGACCACCAGCACGGTGATCAGATAGGGCATGACGCCGCCCCTGCGCCGGAGGGAGTGGCGCCGGAAGAGCGCGCCCACGCCCTTGCGGCCCTGGGTGGCCGCGGTGACGACGGCCGCGGCCACCATCGGCCCGAAGCTGCCGACG
Source organism: Nocardiopsis sp. LDBS0036 (assembly GCF_041228755.1). Taxonomy (NCBI): domain Bacteria; kingdom Bacillati; phylum Actinomycetota; class Actinomycetes; order Streptosporangiales; family Nocardiopsidaceae; genus Nocardiopsis; species Nocardiopsis sp. LDBS0036. The sequence goes on along the minus strand of NZ_CP141103.1, from coordinate 3,580,770 downwards.
ATCACGGCGGGCATCGGGTCGGCGCCGCCGAGCAGGCGCGTGCCGAGCCACCAGGCGGTCCAGGAGAAGGCGAAGGCGATCACGAGGAAGGCGGTGAGGCCGCGGGGGTCGGCGACCGTCGTGCGGGACCGGTCGGGGGCCTCGGCGTGGAACTCGGAGGGGACGGAGGTCTGGGGGCTCGTGAGGGAGCTGTCGGTAGCCATGCCGAGAAACATACACTGTTGGATAGAAACCTACAACGTAGGATTCCCAGTATCCTGTTGGACATGGCAACCTCAGGATCCGACCAGCAGTTCGACAGCGTCTTCCACCGCCCGCAGCGCCGACGCCGGTCCCAGCCCGCCCTCAGCCGCGAACGCATCGTCGCCGCGACCATCGACCTGCTCGACCGCGAGGGGGCGTCCTCGCTGACCATGCGCAAGGTCGCCGCCGAACTCGGGGTGCACGCCACCAGCCTGTACTGGTACGTGGAACGCCGGGAGGACCTGGTGGACCTGGCCGTGGACGAGATCCTGGCCGGGGCCGCCTCCGTGCCGCCGCCCCCGGACGCCCCCTGGGACGAGGCGCTCAAGGAGACCGCCCTGCGGTTCTACGCGGCCCTGACCGCGCACACCTGGGCGGCCGAGTTCGCGGGCTCCCGGCCGCTGATCGGCCCGAACGCCGTCGCCCTGTCGAGGCGCATCATCGAGGCGCTGGGGGAGTACGGCGGGGGCGGGGAGGCGCAGGCGGTCGCCATCCGGGCGGTGTCGAACCAGATCCTCGGCGCGGCCACCTCCGCCGTCGCCATGCGCGCGATGAAGTCCGACCGCGAACAGGAGCACGAGGAGGCCGTCGCCGCCGCGGTCTCGGAGGCGGACGCCCTGGCCGTGGAGAACACCTACTTCGACCAGACGCTGGACCTGATCCTGGCGGGCATCAGGGCGCGGCGCGGGTCCTAGCGCGGTGGCCGCGAACGGTCGCCGGGCCGGCCACGCGGCCCGGGACCGAGGGCGCCCCCGACGTGCTGTTCACTCCGTACCCGGGCACGTCCCCGACGCCGCGCGGCCGGCGCGGCCGGACGCCGGCCGTTCGCGTCGGGCCGCCGCGGACACGCGTGCGGCTTCCGCCCTCGCCCCTCCCGCCGCCCGGGCTAGGATTCGGCTCCGGGCCGCCGGAATCCTTGGAGAAGACGGATGAGTGACGTGGGCATCGGCACCGGCAGAGTGGTCGTGAACAGGGCGATGTCACTGGACGGCTTCATCGCCGGTCCCGGCCACGCGATGGACTGGATCTCGGAGTACCTGACCGCGGACGCGGTCCCGGAGGTCATGGCGGCCACGGGCGCCATGCTCGTCGGCCGCGGCACCTACGAGGTCGCCAAACGCATGCCCGACCAGGGCACCGCCTACGACGGGGGACCGCAGTTCGTCCTCACCCACGAGCCCCCCGAAGAGCCGGACCCCACCGTCACCTTCCTCACCTGCGGACTCGAAGAGGCCGTCGCCACGGCACGCGGTGCCGCGGGCGACAGGAACCTGGAGATCCTCGGCGCGGACGTGGCCGCCCAGTGCCTGCGGCGCGGGCTCGTCGACGAGATCCTGGTGTACGTCCTGCCGGTGCTGCTCGGCGACGGCGTCCGCTTCACGCCCCCGGGCCTCGGCAGGATCGATCTGGAGCCTTTCGGCAACACCCAGTCCGGCGCCGTCACGACGCTGCGCTTCCGCGTGCGGAAGTAGGCGCGGCTCTTCGACAGCTGGGCCCTGTTCCGGGTTCGGGCTCCCGTGCGCGCCCCGCACGGTGGTGACCGAACGGCCCCGCGCTCGTCACGGAGGAGGGGCGTGTTCCCCGGCACCGGCGCGGGGCGGTGCGCGGGGTTGCACCTTCCGTAGCGGCATGTGGTCTGGTGGACCCACGTCCCGGTCCCCTGAGGAAAGCCACCCTGCTCATGCCCCTGTCCTTCACGCCGCCCCGCCGGGTCAAGATCGGCGACGCGGCGGCCTTCGTCGGCAGCACGCCGCGGGCGATCCGCCACTACCACGAGATCGGCCTGCTCCCCGAGCCCGAGCGGGGCGTCGACGGCCGCCGCCGCTACGGGTACGAGGACATGATCCGCCTGCTGTGGATCCGCAGGATGGCCGACGCCGGGATCGCCCTGGACGACATCCGCGACTCCTTCACCACCGGCACGGCTTCCGCCGACGCCGACGCCGACGCCGACGCCGACGCCGACGCCGACGCCGACGGCGCAGACGGTATCGCGGGCATCCTGGAGCGGTTGGAGGAGAGCCTCGCCGATCAGGAGGCGGAACTGCGGCGGCAGCGGGCCGCCGTGCGGCGGATGCGCACCGAAGGCAGCCGTATGGGCCTGCTCTCCGACTTCGTCACCCAGCGCCTCAAGAGCCTGCCCGAGGGCTCCCTGCGCCAGGCGGACCTGGACGATCTGCTGGTCACCGAGCGGGTCTTCGGCCCGCTCGGCGCGGCCGTCCGGGCCGGCCGCTTCATCGCCCTGGCCACGCGTCCCGCTCTGCGGGAGGAGTCCGACCGCCTCGATGACGCCGAGGAGGCGCTCGACGACAGCGTCGCCGTCGATGATCCGCGGGTGGCCCGGGTGGCCGCCGAACGGCACGCCTTCGAAAGCACCCTGCACGCCGTCATCGAGGAGTCGGGCCTGGGGGAGGAGGACGACGCCCTCTTCGACGCCTGGGACGCTCTGCACCCCGCTCCCGCCGATGACGAGGCCGACCCCGGCTCCGGCAGTCGGGAGCCGGGCTCCATGAGCGCGTTCGAAGCCTTCGGCAAGATGCCCTACGACTTCTCCCCGGCCCGGCAGCGCTGTATGGAACTGGCCGGGGAACTGTCCGCCCGGGACTCACCCGCCGCCTGAGGCACGGCCCGGACGCCGGTCCGGGGGTGGAGAGGGCCCGCGACCGCGCCCGGCAAGGGGCCCACCGGTTCTGAGCCGCCCGCCGGGACCGGGGGAACGCGGCCCGCCCGGGCCCGGCGGCGGCGTCGCGGACGCCGTGCGATCCGCCGGACCGGGCGGGCCCACCGGCCTCCGCGCCGCTAGGCGCGGATGTTGACGTCCACGCAGGCGTAGAAGGCGTTACCGGTGTCGGCGACGTTCCACCTGGCCAGCAGCGTGTGCCGTCCGCTGTACCCCGACAGGTCCACGGTGTGGCTGAACGACCACGGCGGACGGGCGCCGTGGTCGTTGAACACGGCCACACGGTGGTTGCCGATGAAGTACTCCCAGGTGGAGGTGGAGTGCGCGGCCGTGATGGTCCACTCGAAGGTCTGGACGCGGCCGACGTCGGTCACCCGCCAGCCCCGGCTGTTGTCGTTCAGCTCGGCGAAGCGGCCGACGCCGCCGTTGCACTGCATGAGCCCCTTGGGGCCCTCCACGCTCTGCGGCTCCCACTGGATGCCGCCGCACTGGACGATGCCCGCGGCGCACTGGGCCTGGCGGCTCATCGGGTTGGAGATGTAGCCGTGGGCGTTGGCCGTGCCCGCGGGCATGAGGCCGAGGAACAGGGTGGTGGCGGCGGCCAGCGCCGCCGCGGTGCGGAGCCGGTGCCGGTTGCGGGGGCGGGGGGTGTCGGACTTGCGGTTCAGCATGTGCGGGTCCTTCGGTCATGGATCGCGCCCCGGCGCGCAGGGCCGGGACGGTAGCGGGAATCCGTCGGGGGAGACCCGGGCCGGTACCTGCCCGGGGCGAAGGCGAGCGCTCGTGACTGCGGGGGAGGGCCGCGGGCGTCGAGTCCCTGGGGACGCGGCGTCCGGAGTCCCTCTGGAACAGGGGTTTCCCGCTAGGGGAAGCCGGTAAGCGGACCGTGACGAGGAGTCGGGTCTCCCGGCCGCGGCCGGGTGCGGGGGCCGACCGGACCGGCCGCAGGACCGGTCGGGGCCGTTCGGCGGGCGGTACGGGAGGGGCCGCCGAACACGGGGGGACGGGAGCTGGAAGGACCCGGCCCCGCCGCGTGTGTGGTCCGCACCGGCCGGAGGTGGACCAATCCCGGTGCGGCGGGGAGGCGGCATTAGACCTCACCTGGAGGCCACTGTTTCCTTCCCTCTCCTTGCCCGGAACCGGGTCCGCCCACGGGTTTCGGCACCGCGTTCGACTCGGTTCCCGGGCCCGCCCGCCGCACCCGGCCTGCGCTCCGACCGCCGCCGACGCCCCCGGCCAGCCGTCCGCGCGCCGCCGCGCCCGCGCCACGCCGCCGTTGGTGGGGTGCCCGCCCACGGACGGACGATCCGTGAAGATGGCGCCGTGGAATGTCTGAATCCCGTAATCCGGTGATCCGCGTCCCGTCGGCACCGCCCCCGGGGAGCCACTTCCGGTACCGCACGAACGAGAGGTGAAACGGTGGCCACCGACGGAGGGCAGCACCGTCCGGACCGCGAACCGGAGCCGGAAGCCGAGCCGGAGCCGGAAACCGGACCGGAGACCCCCGAGGAGGCGGAGCGCGGTCCGAGCCGCCTCAAACCGGTCGTGTTCTACGGCTCGTCCGCGCTGATCGTCGCGCTCTCGGTCTGGGCGATCGTCGCGCCCACGCACGCCGGGAACACCATCGGCGCCGTCGTGACGTGGATCACCGAGGTGTTCGGCTGGTACTACTTCCTCGCCACCACCCTCTACCTCGGGTTCGTGGTGGTCATCGCGCTCTCCCGCTACGGCAGGGTCAAGCTCGGCCCCCAGCACTCCAAGCCCGACTACGGGGTGTTCGCCTGGGCGGCCATGCTGTTCGCGGCGGGCATCGGCATCGACCTGCTGTTCTTCTCCGTCTCCGGGCCGGTCAGCCACTACCTGGCGCCGCCCGAGGGCGACGCGCAGACCGTCGAGGCGGCGCGGCAGGCCGTGGTGTGGACGCTCTTCCACTACGGCGTGACCGGGTGGGCGATGTACGCGCTGATGGGCATGGCCCTGGGCTACTTCTCCTTCCGCTACCACCTGCCCCTGGCCATCCGCTCGGCCCTGTACCCGCTGATCGGCAGGCGCATCCACGGCCCGGTCGGCGACGCGGTCGACCTGGCGGCCGTCATCGGCACGATCTTCGGCATCTCCGTGTCGCTCGGCATCGGCGTCGTGCAGCTCAACTACGGGCTCAACTTCCTCTTCGGCGTCCCCGAGGGCGTCGCGGCCCAGCTCGGCCTGATCATCGTCGCCGTGCTCGTGGCCACGATGTCGGCGGTGGCGGGCGTGGACCGGGGCATCCGGCGGCTGTCCGAGATCAACGTCGTGCTCGCCGTCGTCCTGATGCTGTACGTGCTGGTCTTCGAGGACCCCCTCTACCTGCTCAACGCCCTCGTCCTCAACATCGGCGACTACCTCAGCCGCTTCCCCTCCATGACGCTGAACACCTTCGCCTACGACCCGCCGACCGACTGGCTCAACGCCTGGACGCTGTTCTTCTGGGCCTGGTGGATCGCCTGGGCTCCGTTCGTGGGGATGTTCCTCGCCCGGATCTCGCGCGGACGCACCATCCGGCAGTTCGTGGCGGCGACGCTGGTGGTCCCCCTCCTGTTCACGCTGACCTTCCTGTCCTTCTTCGGCAACAGCGCGCTGAGCGTCGTGCGCGAGGGCGGCGCCGCGTTCGGCGAGACCACCATGAACCACCCCGAACAGGGCTTCTACGCGCTGCTCGCGCAGTACCCGGGCGTCCTGTTCAGCGCCGGGCTGGCCACGGTCGTCGGACTGCTCTTCTACGTCACCTCCGCCGACTCCGGCGCGCTGGTGATGGGCAACCTCAGCTCCCACCTGCCGACGCCGCTCACCGACGCCGCCCCGTGGCTGCGCGTCTTCTGGTCGGCGGCCACCGGCCTGCTCACCCTCGCCATGCTCCTGGTCGGCGGGGTGGACACGCTGACCAGCGCGACCATCATCATGGGCCTGCCGTTCTCGTTCGTGATGTTCGTGATCATGTGGGGCCTGTTCAAGGCGCTGCGGGTCGAGAAGTTCCGCAAGGACGCCTTCCGGACCACCCTGTCCTCGTCGCTGTCGGACCGGACCGCGGCCGACCGGCGGGGGCCCGAACGCAACTGGCGGCAGCGGATCAAGCGGGCGGTGAGCTTCCCCGGCAGGCGGGCGGCCGAGCGGTTCGTCCGCGACGTGTGCCGCCCGGCGTTCCGGGACGTCGCCGAGGAGCTGCGCGAACACGGCGCGGAGGCGTCGGTGAGCGAGGGGGTGGACGAGGCCGTCGGCATCGCCTACCTGGAGCTGCGGGCGCCGATGGGCGAGGAGGAGGAGTTCAGCTACCGGGTGTGGCCGATGGAGGTGCCCACCCCCGCGTTCGCCATGCGCTCGCTCGCCGAGCACGACACCTACGTGCGCTTCGAGGTCTACCTCACCGAGGGCAGCCAGGGCTACGACGTGATGGGCTACACCAAGGAGCAGCTCATCGGCAACATCCTCGACGAGTACGAGCGGCACCTGGAGTTCCTGCGGCTGCACCGGGAGGCGACCTCGGGCTCCGCGCTTCCCGACCACGGGCCGGGCACCGCCGACGTCCAGGACACCGAGGAGCGCTGAGAGCGTTCGCCGGCGGGTACCGGATCCGGTCCGGCCGGAAGCGTCGCCGGTGTGGCACAGCTGGTGTGACGCAAGGGTTTTGACCTGCGGTGATCCTGTGCCTGGAGCGAGTCCGGGCGGTCGGACCCCGCCACGGGCGCGAGACCACGACGGACGGGGCGGTCCGCACGGCTGGGAGCGGTGCCCGGGAGGCGTCCGAGTGACATCCGAAATGTCGGGCCGCACGCGTAGCCTCTTCGCGGATCCGCGGGCGGCGCCCCCGGCCGCCCTCCCCGAACCCCCTCACCGTAGGAGCCTTCATGCACGAGCACCCGACCGTCCGCGTCTTCCGCACCGAACGGCAGCGGGCCCGGACGGGGGAGTGGCTGGCCGACCACCGGCTGGTGGTCGGGTTCGAACCCGGCGGGGCCGTGCCGTTGGCCCAGCTCGGCTGGCGCGACCTCGACGGCGCGGAGGCGGTGGTCGGGTTCGAACCCGGCATGACCGCGTTCACCGGCACGCGGACCACCGCGGACGGCGCGTCCCACGCCTGGCGGGGACGGCTGGTGGAGCGGCTCACCGACCGCCCCGTCCACAGGTTCGGCGTCGAGGGCGCGGACGGGGAGGAGGAACTGCGGCTGCTCATCGAGGACGGCGGCTCCCCGGCCGCGCGGGTCACCTGGGCCGACCGCGAGGGCGGCGGCGGTGCGGTCGCCCTGCGCACCATCGCCCTGGAGGAGGCCGGTAGCGGGGAGGAGGTCACCGGCGGGGTGCGCGAGGTGCGGGCGGGCAACGAGCACACGCGGGCGGGCGAGGTCGCCGCCAACCTCCTCGACGACACCTCCTCCAAGTGGCTGAGCTGGCGCGACGCCGACTGGCTGGAGTTCACCATGGCCGAACCCGTCAGCGTCCGGCACTACGTCCTGGTCTCCGCCAACGACTTCGCCGACCGCGACCCCCGGAACTGGGCGCTCAAGGGGTCGGCGGACGGCCGGACCTGGGTCACGCTCGACACCCGTTCCGACGAGTTCTTCCCCGGCCGCCACCACGCCCGCGACTTCCACGTCACCGACCCGGCCGCGGACACCCCCTACCGGCACCTGCGGCTGGAGATCACCGGCAACTGCGGCGGCTCCGAGATCCAGCTCAACCGGGTGCGCTTCTTCTCCGAGGGCCGCACCTACGAGGCGTTCGACGGACACCGCTACACGGCGGGCGGCGCGCCCTCCCCGTACGGGGGGATAGCTCAGGACCTGCCGGCCCGCGTCCCGGCCACCGCCGAGCAGTGGCGGGCCTACCTGGCCGGGTACAGCGCGGACATGCTGCGGGTCCTGACCGAGGAGGAACTCCCCGGGACCACCGCGGAGCAGCGCGCCGCCTCCTGGCTGGGCTGCGACGGCGCACCCGAGGAGCGGATCGCGGAGCTGGAGGAGCGGCTCGGCAGGCGGCTCCCGCCCGGTTACCGCGCCTTCCTGGAGGCCTCCGACGGCTGGGGGCCCGCGAGCGCGTTCGTGTACGGCCTGCGCTCCACCGCCGCCGTCGGCTGGGCGGCCGACCTGGAGGACGAGTGCGGTGTGGACGAGTCCCTCGTGGCGGGGGAGGGCGGACCCGTCGGACCGCTGCTGCTGGTCTCGGCCGAAGGGGACGCCCAGGACTGGGTGCTGGACGCGGGCGACGTCTCCCCCGACGGGGAGTGGGCCGCCTACACCTGGTCGAGCTGGAACCCCGGCCCGGGGGAGCGCCACCGCTCCTTCGCCGACCTCGTGGCCGCCGAACGCGCCTCGTTCGAGGAGCTGCTCGGTGCGGAGGGGCGTCCGGTGCACCCGGAGGGAGCGCTCGAACTCCTGGCCCGGGGCCGCCGCGCCGCGCTGGAGGGCCGGGTGGAGGAGGCGCTGAACGCCCTGCGCCGGGCCAGGGAGAAGGGATCGGGCGCCGCCGCCTACCTCGAAGTCGTCCTCGCGGCCTTCCTCGACGTGCGGGGGGCGCACCACAGGCTGCGCGGCCTGCTGCACCGCCCCCACGTGGTCGCCGAGGTCGGCACCGGGCGGATCGAGGCCGAGGCGGTGCCGCTCTACCTGCACAGCGCCGGTCTGGACACCCCCGGCGGCGCGGCCTACGCCGAACGCGCCCTGGCCGGGGCCGTGCCCGGCCTCGACATCCCCTCCGGCGGGACCGAGCGGCGGGAGTGGCTGGCCTCCCGCCGGCTGCCGGAGCCGCCCGCCTTCGAGCGCGCCCTGGACACGGCCCGCGAGCTGGCCGCCCGCGGCGCCACCGACGAGGCCTGGGCCGCCGTCGAGGGGGCCCTGTCCGGGTGGTACCCCCTGGAGCCGAACCGGATCGCCCCGGTGGTCCTGCTCACCGACCCCGCGCTGCGCGAGGTGGTCACCCCGGCCCGCGCCCGGGAGGTGGCGTTCACCCCGCGCGGCCTCACGTCCGCCGCGGGGGAGGCGGTGCGCCGGACCCAGAGCGCGGACTGACCCGCCGCGTCCGGGGGCTCCGGCCGGGCCCCGGTCCGCCGCGGCCGCCGCTGAGCGACCCGTGCCCGCCCGCGCCGTCCCCGGGCGCGGAGGTCCTCCAGACGGTCCCCGCAGACCGATGCGCGCCCGCCCGCGCCGTCCCGGGACAGGGGGAGCGGCGCGGGCGGGCGCGGATCAGCCCTGTTCCAGACCGCGCAGGTACTCGGCGAACTTCTCCAGGCCGTCGATGTTGCGCGGACCGGAGATGCCCTCGTTGTAGTCCAGGACGAAGAAGTTCTCCTCGACCACCGCCGGGACCTCGGCCATCGCGGGGAACGAGGTCAGGAAGTCGATCTTCTCCTGCGCGGGCTGGTCGCCGTAGTCGAGGATGATGATGACCTCCGGCTCGGCCTCCACCACCGCCTCCCAGCCGACCTGGGTCCAGCGCTCGTCGAGGCCGGCGAAGATGTTCTCCCCGCCCGCGCGGCTGATGATGTCGTTGGGCGGGACCTGGCTGCCCGCGGTGAAGGGCTGGTCGGTGCCCGAGTCGTAGAGGAACACGGGGACCGGGTCGCCGGCGGGGGCCTGCTCCTCCACGGCGGCCACCCGCGCCCGGTAGTCGGTGACGAGCTCCCCGGCGCGGTCCTCGACCCCGAAGATCCGGCCCAGCCGCTCCAGGTCGGTGTACAGGCCCTCGAAGGGGGTGACCTCCTCGGGGTGCCCCGGGTAGTTGAAGCAGGACTCGGTGTGCATGAAGCTCTGGATGCCGAGACCGTCCAGGATCTCGGGGGTGATGCCCCGCTCCTCGCTGAACCCGGAGTTCCACCCGGCGACGACGAGGTCGGCCCCGGCGTCCACGACGAGCTCCCGGTTGAGCAGGTCGTCGCTGAGGAACTCCACCCGGGCGTACTCCTCGGCCCAGGGCGACTCCTCCACCGGCGGGTTGGCGGGGGGCATCACGTACCCGTGCACGTGGTCGGTGAGGCCGAGGGCGAACAGCTTGTCGGCGCTCCCGGCCTCGTAGGCCACGACGCGCTGCGGGGTGGTGTACTCCATCTCCTCGCCGCACCGCTGCACGGTGACCGTGCCCGCGGCCGAGGCCTCCTGCCCTTCCTCGACCTGGGCTCCGCACCCGGCGACCAGGACGGCCACAGCGGTCAGGGGCAGCAGCGAGCGGTGGGACGCGCGGGTCCCGAGGGGTGTCCGGTGTGTCACTGGAGGCCTTTCTCGACGGCGGGGAGCAGCCGGTACAGCAGCTGGGGGTCCCCGGTCAGGGGATGGGGGACGACGGAGGCCTCGATGCCGAAGACCTCCAGGAGCAGGGCGGGGGTCAGGACCTGGTCGGGAGCGCCCGCGGCCACCAGTCGGCCCTCGTGGAGCACACCGATCCGGTCGCAGGCCGCCGCGGCCAGGTTGAGGTCGTGCAGGACCACCAGGACGGTGAGCCCCGAGTCCCGGAGCAGGGACAGCAGCGCGATCTGGTGGCGGATGTCCAGGTGGTTGGTGGGCTCGTCCAGGACCAGCACGCTGGGCTCCTGGACCAGGGCGCGGGCCACCAGCACCCGCTGGCGCTCGCCCCCGGACAGCTCCATGACGCCCCTGTGGGCCAGGTGGGCCACCTCCAGGCGCTCCATGGCCCGGCGGCACAGGTCGCGCTCGCGCGCGTCGAGCGGCTGGTTGCCGCGCAGGTGCGGGGCGCGCCCCAGGGCGACGACCTCCTCCACCGTGAAGTCGAGGTCGCTGCCGCTCTCCTGGGTCAGGGCGGCCACCCGCTGGGCGCTCCGGCGCAGGCTCAGGGAGGACAGGTCCTCGTCCCCGACCCACACGGTCCCGCCGCTGGGGCGCAGCGCCCGGTAGACGCAGCGCAGGGCCGTGGACTTGCCCGAGCCGTTGGGGCCCACCAGCCCCACGACCTGTCCCGCGGGCACGTCCAGGGAGAGGCTCTCCACGATCCGGGCGCCGCCGAGCTCGACGGACAGCCCGTCCAGGCGCAGGTCCATCATCGTCCTCCGAACAGGTAGCCGCGGCGGCGCATGAGACCGAGGAACACCGGTACGCCGATCAGGGCGGTGATGACGCCCAGGGGGAGTTCGCGCGGGGCCACCACCACGCGGGAGAAGAGGTCCACCCAGACCATGAGGAGCGCGCCCAGCAGCGGGGCGACGGTGAGCACGCGCCGGTGGTCGGCGCCCACCGCGATCCGCACGATGTGGGGGATGACCAGGCCGACGAAGCCGATCGCGCCGCTGACGGCGACCATGGCCCCGGTCATGACCGCGGTCACCGCGAACAGGACCCTGCGCTGCCCGGCCGCGTCCACTCCCAGGCTCGCCGAGGTCTCGTCGCCCAGGGCCAGCACGTCGAGCGGGCGCGCGAGGCCGCGCAGCACGAGGATGCCCAGGACCACCACGACGGCCACCACGGGCAGGGAGCTCCAGGTGGCCGCGCCGAAGCTCCCCATGGTCCAGAAGAGCACGGTGGCGGTGGCCTCGCTGCTCGGCGCCAGGTAGACGATCACGCTCATCACGGCCTGGAAGCCGAAGGAGAGCGCCACCCCGGTGAGCACCAGGCGCAGGGGGGTGACCCCCGTGGGGGAGCGGGCGACGAGGTGGACGAGCAGCGTCGCGCCCAGCGCGCCCAGGAAGGCCCCGGCGGAGACCGCGTGGATACCGAGCGCGGACAGTGCGCCCAGCACGCTGACCAGTACCGCGCCGACGGAGGCGCCCGAGGAGACCCCCAGGATGTAGGGGTCGGCGAGGGCGTTGCGGACCATGGCCTGGACGGCCACGCCCACGACCCCCAGACCGGCCCCGACGACGGCGGCAAGCAGGACCCGGGGGGTGCGGATCTGCCAGATGATCTGGTAGCGGACCACCTCGTCTGCCTGGATCACGCCGCCGCTCAGGGCCGCCCACAGGTAGCGCACCGTCTCGGCCGGGGGGACCACCGCCGATCCCAGGCCGATGGCCAGCACCGCGGAGACCGCGAGGAGGACGCCGAGGACGACCGCGGCGGTGGCCGTGCCCGCCCGTGTGGCCAGCCATCTGACCCCGGCCGGGCCGGTCCGCCCGGACGCCGCGCCGTCGGGTGCCGCGTCGTCGGGCATCGGGCGCGTCCTGCCAGGCGGGAGGGACACGTGCCTCACCTGGTTTCTCCTCCCGCTGGGTCAGCAAAAACGATAATGGTTTTCATATTAGGGCAAAGTCGGTTCCGTCGGAACGGCCGGGGGCGGATGTGTGCACACGGCGACCCCTTTGTCCGAAACCGGCTCGGGCGTGCGCGCGGGGCCGTCCTCCGGGGCGGGTGCGCGCTGCGGACGTCTCCGCGGGATCGCGGGGCCCCGACGTGGGCGGAGGGCGTCCCGCCGCCGGTCGCGGGCCGGAACGGGCGGCAACGGCCCCCGTCTCGGGTTCGGTCGATAGCGCCTGACCGGAAGGCTGTGGACGGCAGAGCCGATTCCGGTGCGCCGATGCGCCGGACTCTCCCGTATCGCCCTGGTGCGCCCTGCGGTCAGCGGCGGGACGGGCCGCCCGCGGGTTACCCGTGTGCACTCTCCGGAAACGAACGATTGCGACCCGTAGTCGAACCCGAAGGAGGCTCGCGTGCGCGCCACCGTGGGCACCGCCGCCGCCGCCGCCGTCCTGTCCGCCGCCGTGCTGGCGCCCGTCACCGCACCGGCGCCCGCCGCCGCGCACGCCGCCGAGGCGGTCCCGCTCGCCGTCGCCGTCGCCGGCCTTCCCGTCACCGACGAGAACCGGCAGGGATACGACCGCTCCCTGTTCCCGCACTGGGCCGACACCGACCGCGACGGCTGCAACACCCGCGCCGAGGTCCTGATCGAGGAGGCCGTCGTCATGCCCGAGGTCGATGAGCGGTGCCGCCTGAGCGGCGGACAGTGGGAGTCCTACTACGACGGGCGCGCGCACACCGAGGCCCGCGCCCTGGACATCGACCACATGGTGCCCCTGGCCGAGGCCTGGGACTCGGGCGCCTCGGAGTGGACCACCGACCGCCGCCGCGACTACGCCAACGACATGGGCGAACCGGTCGCCCTGGTGGCGGTCACCGCGGCGCAGAACCGCTCCAAGGCCGACAAGGACCCCGCGCAGTGGCTGCCCGCCTCGGCGGAGGCGCACTGCCGGTACGTCACCGAGTGGACCACGGTCAAGGTCCGCTGGGCCCTGACGGTGGACCCGGCCGAGCACGAGGCGCTCGTCGCCCTCGCCGCGGAGTGCCCCGACGCCGTGGTCGAGGCGGAGGCGGCCTGACCCGCCCGGGGCGGAGGCGGCCAGCGCGGGGTCCGGCGGAGCGCGCCCGGGCCGGGGCGCGCCCGGGAGACGGAAGCTGGCTGGCCAGGTGGCGCGTGGGAGCGCGTTCATCGCCGAGAGGGTTGGCTCAGCGTGATACACACGCTACCGAACGTGAAAAGGAAAGCCGCGTTCTCTGCATCCCTCAGACCATGTGGAGGAAACACCGCATGACCCTGCCCTGTCACAACCCCGCGGAGGCCGCGCGAGCGGCCTCCGCCCTGGACCTGAGCCGGGCCCGCGACCTCCCCGGGGAGGCGCAGTGAGACGCGAGGCCGTCGTCACCGGCATCGGCGTGGTGGCGCCCGGAGCGATCGGCGCGTCCGCGTTCTGGGAGATGCTCACCGCGGGACGCACAGCCACCCGCCACGTCACCCTGTTCGACGCGTCCGACTTCCGCTCCCGGATCGCCGCCGAGGTCGACTTCGACCCCGCCGCGCACGGACTGGACGAGCACCAGGCCGAACGCATGGACAGGTACGTGCAGTTCGCCGCCGTCGCCACCGCCGAGGCGTTGGCCGACAGCGCCCCGCCCCTGTCCGAGGTCTCGCCCTGGCGCGTGGGCGTGAGCATGGGGACGGCGGTCGGCGGCACCACCCGCCTGGAGAGGGACTACGTCCAGATGAGCCGGGGCGGCGCCGACTGGGTCGTCGACCCCGAGGCCGCCTCGCCCCACCTGTACCGGGCGGTGACGCCCAGCGCCCTGTCCGGGGAGATCGCCGAACTGGTCGGCGCGCGCGGACCGGTGCGCACGGTCTCCACCGGCTGCACGTCCGGCCTGGACGCCGTCGGCTACGCCGCCCAGGCCATCGAGGACGACCTCGCCGACGTGGTCGTCGCGGGAGCGGCCGAGTCGCCGATCTCGCCCATCGCCATGGCCTGCTTCGACGCCATCAGGGCGACCTCGGACAGCAACGACGACCCCGCGCGGGCCTCCCGGCCCTTCGACCGCGAGCGCAACGGCTTCGTCATGGGCGAGGGCGCGGCCGTCCTCATCCTGGAGGAGGCCTCGATCGCCCGCCGCCGGGGCGCGCGGATCCGCTGCCGGGTGGCGGGCTTCGCCAACCACGGCAACGCCTTCCACATGACCGGCCTGCGCCGCGAGGGGCAGGAGATGGCGCGGGCCATCACCACCGCCCTGGACCAGGCGCGGCGCCCGGCCACCGACGTGGACTACGTCAACGCCCACGGATCGGGCACCGTGCAGAACGACCGCCACGAGACCGACGCCGTCAAGCGCTCCCTGGGCGAGCACGCGCGGCGGGTGACCATGTCCTCCATCAAGTCGATGGTGGGGCACTCGCTGGGCGCGATCGGCTCCATCGAACTGGCCGCCTGCGTGCTGACCATGGACACCGGCGTCGTGCCGCCGACCGCCAACCTGAGCACGCCCGACCCCGAGTGCGACCTGGACTACGTGCCGGTGACCGCGCGCGAGCGGCGCACCGACGTGGTGCTCTCCGTGGGCAGCGGCTTCGGCGGCTTCCAGTCCGCCGTCGTCCTCGACCGGGGCAGCGAGGTGCGCGTATGAGCACGGTCATCACCGGACTCGGCACGGTCTCACCCGCCGGGGTGGGCGTCCCGGAGTACTGGGAGGCGGTCCGGGAGGGGCGATCGCTCCTCGCGCCGATCCCCGACTTCGACACCGACGGCTTCCACGTGCGCGTGGGCGGGAAGATCCCCGGCTTCGACCCGCACGACCACCTCGACGGCCGCTACGTCGTCCAGACCGACGCCTTCAGCTGGTTCGCGATGGTCGCGGCCGGCGAGGCCCTGCGCGACTCTGGGCTGGACCCCGCCGCCGACCCCTACGCGGTCGGCGTGCTGATCTGCAGCTGCACGGGCGGCGTGGAGTTCGGCCAGCGCGAGATCGAGGCCCTGTGGAGCAGGGGCCCCGACCACGTCGGCCCCTACCAGTCCATCGCCTGGTTCTACGCGGCGAGCACCGGACAGATCTCCATCAGCAACGGCCTCAAGGGCATGTGCGGGGTGCTGGTCACCGACGAGCCGGGCATGCTCGACGCCCTGGGCCAGAGCGAACGGGCCCTGCGGCGCGGGACCTCCGCGATGCTGGTCGGCGGAAGCGAGGCCCCGATCGGCTCCCCGTTCGCACTGGCCTGCCACGCGGGCGCCGAGGTCCTCAGCCGCGGCGAGGACCCCCGCACGGCCTACCTCCCCTTCACCGAGGGGGCGGTCGGCCACGTCCCGGCCGAGGGCGCGGCCGTCGCCGTGGTGGAGGACGAGGCCGCCGCGCGGGCGCGCGGCGCCAGGATCCGGGCCCGGGTCGCGGGGCACGCGAGCACCTTCGGCGGGGTCGGATCGTTCGACCCGGGCGGTGCCGGACTCCTGCACGCGGCCCGGGAGGCGATGCGCCGGGCCGCCGTCGCCCCCGAGGACGTGGACGTGGTCTTCGCCGACGCGGTGGGCACGCCCAAGGCCGACGCCGACGAGGCCGCCGTGCTGCGCGAGCTGTTCCCCGGCGGGGTGGCCGTCACCGCGCCCAAGACCGGCTTCGGACGCGCCTACGCCGGGTCGGGCGCGCTGGACGTGGCCGCCGCCGTCCTGAGCCTGGAACACCAGGTCGTACCGCCCACACCCAACGTCCCCGACGCGCCCAGCGGACTGGACCTGGTCGTGCGGGTGCCGCGCGCCGCGCGCCTGCGCACCGCGCTGGTCCTGTCGCGCGGCCTGGGCGGCGGCAACTCCGCCGTCGTCCTGACCCGCCCCGACCCGGTCTGACCCGCGTCGGTCTGACCCGAGCCAGGCCGACGAACAGACCCGCACCCGGCACGCGGACCGGCACCTGACACGGCACGCGCACCGGGACCCGAACCGACACACGAGATTCCGAGGAGACCCATGCCCGACAGACACATCGAGATGGAGGAGCTGGTGGAACTCATGTCCGCCTGCGCCGGTGTCCGGACCGACGCCGCCACCGCCTCCGCGAGCACCTTCGACGAACTGGGGATCGACTCCCTGGGCGTCATGGGCATCGTCGCCGAGATCGAGCGCCGTGTCGGCCGCAAGCTCGGGGCGGACGCCGAGGCGTCACCCTCCCCTGCAGTGCTGTCCACCCTCGTCAACGGGGGCGTCGCGGCCCCCGCGAAAGGAATGTGATCCCGTGCCCGGAAGCATCGAGCACAGCGTCGTCATCGACGCGCCCTACGACTTCGTCTGGGAGCTGACCAACGACGTCGCCTCCTGGCCCCAGATCTTCACCTGGCACTCCTCGGTGGAGATCCTGGAGCAGGACGGCGACACCACGCGCTTCCGCGTCACCAAGCAACCCGACAAGCAGGGGCGCGTGTGGAGCTGGGTGTCCGAGCGCACCGTGGACCGCGAGGCGGGGGAGGCGTGGTCCCACCGCGTCCAGACCGAGGGCTTCGAGTACGTGCGGATCCACTGGAACTACGAGCAGGTTCCGGAGGGCGTGCGGCTGACCTGGAGCTACCAGTTCGCCATGAGGCCCGACGCGCCCTTCGACGACGAGCAGATGACCGTCAAGTACAACCAGAACGTTCCGACCGAGATGGAGCACATCAAGAGGAACGTCGAGGCGGCGGCGCGGGCCCGGATGGAGGAGGTCACCACCTGAGCGGCGCCCGCTGACCGGTGCCCGCCGTGACCGCGGCCGCCCCCGTGCGCAGCGCTCGGGGGCGGCCGCGGCCGCCTTCAC
Source organism: Nocardiopsis sp. LDBS0036 (assembly GCF_041228755.1). Lineage (NCBI taxonomy): Bacteria > Bacillati > Actinomycetota > Actinomycetes > Streptosporangiales > Nocardiopsidaceae > Nocardiopsis > Nocardiopsis sp. LDBS0036. Next base: position 3,563,844 of record NZ_CP141103.1, on the reverse strand, counting down.
CCGTTAGGGGTAAGGGGGTAGGGCGGGGGCGGTCGGGGACCTCCGGAGGGCGGCCCTACCCTGGTGGAGTCGGTCCGGACGGGATCCCGGACCCCGGACGGAACCCGCCGTGCGCGGCGGAGGCGAGGGGAGGAGACGCTGGTGGCGAGCACGTACGCCCTTGTCCCACCGCTCCTTCCGCGTGGCGCGGCGCCCACGGTGGGAGCCGTGGGCAGGGCCGCGCGCGGGCGCTCCGCGCACCCCGGCCTGGCCTGGGTGCGGATGCTGCTCCTGGTGTCCGTGCTGCTCGGTGTGGCGGGAATGCACACCCTGGGGCACGCGTCCACGGACACGGAGCACGCCTCTCCCGTCTCCACCGCCTCGGTCGTGGCGCACGCCGATCCCGTTCCGGAGGAGCGGGCCGCTCCTGCGGCCCACGCCGCGTCCGAGGCCGGTGCGCACGCCGCCCCCGTTCCGGAGGCGCACGCCGCCGCGGGCGGGTACTCCGACCCGGACGCGCACGCCGCCTCCCCCGTCACCGACCCGACGACGATGTGCCTGGCGGTGGCCGCCCTGGTGGCCGCCCTCGTCGGGCTGGCCGCCGTGGTCTTCCTCCCCTGGCCGGGAGCGCTGCCGAGGCCGCCGTCCCCGACGCTCCGGCGGGCGGTGCGCGTCGCGCCGCCCGAACCCCCGTGTCTGGCGAAGTTACAGGTGCTGAGGGTGTAGACGCCCCTCCCGGGTGGTGCGGTGGCCCCACGCGCCCCGACACCCGGTCCCGAGCCCTGTTCACCTCGCCGTGGCGCCCCGCGCCATGCGCGAAGAAGCCATGAAGAAGGACCGACGATGACCACGCAGTTCCGTACCCGCGCGTTCCCGGCGGCTCCGGCGGCACTGGCCGCCGCCCTGTTCCTCGCCTCCTGCGGCGGCGGGGAGGCCCCCGACCCCGCGCCCGGGTCCGCCGAGCAGTCGGCGGCCGAGTTCAACGACGCCGACGTCGTGTTCGCCCGGATGATGATCCCCCACCACGAGCAGGCCGTGGAGATGTCCCGGCTCGCCGAGGACCGGGCGGGGGAGGAGGTCGCGGCCCTCGCGGCCGAGATCGAGGCCGCCCAGGGGCCCGAGATCGAACAGCTCCGGGGGATGCTGGACGCCTGGGGGGTCGAGCCCGAGGGCGACGGGGAGCACCACGGCATGTCCGGGATGATGACCGAGGAGCAGATGGCGGAGCTGGAGCGGGCCGAGGGGGAGGCCTTCGACACGCTGTTCCTGGAGCTGATGATCGCCCACCACCGGGGCGCGGTCCGGATGGCCGAGGACCAGCTGGAGAACGGCGTCGATCCCGAGGCCGGTGAGCTGGCCCGGGAGGTCGTCGACGCCCAGGAGGCCGAGATCGAGGAGATGGAGGCGATGCTCGGCCGAGGTGGCGGCTCCGGGGAGGACGGCACCGGACAGGGCGGTTCCGGACAGGACGCCGAGGGGGACCACGGCGGTCACTGACCCGGCCCGACCCGCGGCGGGCGCCGGGACCACCCGGCGCCCGCCGCGGCCCTCCCCCCGGGTTTGCCCCGGCGCCCGCCGGTTAGTGGGAGTGCGGACCAGGGCCGGGGGCGCCCGCCCCCGGCGCCGCACGACGCCGAGGGGGAACGCCATGAGCGTGGCGAGCCGGATGCTGGAGACCTATCCCAAGGACCTGGGCGGGGTGGACCGCGAGAGGCTGCGGGCCTGCATCGAGGCGTGCTTCGAGTGCGCCCAGGCCTGTACCGCCTGCGCGGACGCCTGTCTGAGCGAGGACGGGGTCGCCGACCTCGTCAAGTGCGTCCGCACCGACCTCGACTGCGCCGACCAGTGCGAGACCACCGGCCGGGTGCTCTCGCGTCACACCGGTTACGACGCCAATCTGACCCGCGCGGTCCTGGAGGCCTGCGCGCAGGCCTGCAAGACCTGCGCCGACGAGTGCGAACAGCACGCCTCGATGCACGACCACTGCCGGGTGTGCGCGGAGGCGTGCCGACACTGCGAGCGGGCGTGCCGTGAGCTGATCGACACGCTCTGACCCCTGCCCGGAAGGCGGTTCCGGACCGTCCGGACGGCGGGCCGGGCCGCCCGTGGGGGGGGCGCGTCGCGGCCTTCGGGGCAGGGCGCGCCGCTGGGGCCGTCGCGGCCCCTGCGCTCAACGGCGGCCCCGGGCCCGGTACTGCTCGACGAGTTCCTCGTGGTCGCCCGGATCGGCCTCGACCAGATGGGCGGTGCGCCCCAGCTCCGCCCCGATCCGCGCCGCGATCTCCTCCGCCCCGGCCCGGGTGGCGTGGAGGCCCGCGACGACCGTGTGGCCGGTCCCCACGGGGTCGTCCTGCTCCTCTTCCGTGCGCGGACCCAGACTCCAGGGCACCTCGCACGGGCCCGTGTGCGACGGGTCGGGGCACAGGAGCCGCGCCACCGGCTCCTGGAGCGCGAGCACCTCGTCGAGGCTGTCGTATCCGGGCACCAGGACCTCGAAGACGCGCGGTCCGTCCGCCATGTGCCACCCCCTGTGGTCGAGCCCCCGACGGTACGCGCCGCGGCCCCGCTCCGCACGCGGATTTCCGGCACGGGTGCCGGAACCGCCCGGTTCAGGCCTCCGCGACCTCCGGCAGGACGGAGCCGAGCAGCTCGACCGCGCGGCGGGGGTCGGAGAACCCCTGGCCGTACACGTAGGCGACCGAGAGCCCGGTCGCGGCCAGCTCCAGCAACCGACGGACCAGCGCGTCCCGCGTGGTGTCGGGGGTGACGGAGAAGGTCGTGGTCCTCTCGATCCGGTCGTAGTCGCGCCCCAGGTCCTCGCAGTGCCGCCGGAGCACGTCGAGCTTGTGCGCCGCGTCCGGGCCGCCGAAGATGTTGCACGCGTCCGCGTACTGGGCGACCATGCGCAGCGTCTTGCGCTCCCCGCCGCCGCCGATCATCAGGTACGGGTGCGGTGTGGAGATGTTCTGCGGCGAGTTGAGGGTGCGCTCCAGCGTGTGGTGCCTGCCCCGGTAGGGGCCCTCGTCCCCGCCCCACATCTGGAGGCAGATCTGGACCGTCTCCTCCAGGCGCTCGAACCGCTCCGCCGTGGACGGGAACGGGATACCCAGGCCGTGCGCCTCGTCGGCGTACCAGGCGGCCCCGATGCCCAGCCCGGCGCGTCCGCCGGACAGCGTGTCCAGGGTGCTGATCTGCTTGGCCAGCACACCCGGTTCGCGGTACACGGTCCCCGTGACCAGGGTGTGCAGGAGGACCCGGTCGGTGTGCGCGGCCAGGAAGCCCAGGGTGGTGTACGCCTCCAGCATGGCGTTCTCCTGCGGGCCGATGTCCCCGCCCATCTGCCAGAAGTGGTCCATCACCGTGAGCCGCGAGACGCCCGCGGCCTCGGCGGCGCGGGCGGTGCCGGCGAGCGCGGGGCCGATGGCGGGCGTTCCGCCGTCCCAGGTGAAGTCGGCGACGTGCATACCGAGTTCCATGCGTGTCCTCCTCGACGCGTGCCCGGAGGGTCCCGGACGGGCCCAGTCTGCTGCCTGCGCCCCGTGCGTGCCTGTGTGTGACACGGCCCGGGACCGGGGTCTTCCGGAACGGCGCCGGGGTGCGGTGCCCGAGGCGGGCGGGCGGTTTCGGGTGCGTGTGGCGCCCAAGGCGGAATCGGGGCGCCGGGGCGCGTGGTGTTCGGGTCGCGCGGTCAGCGCCGGACGCCCAGGGTGTGGCGCAGGACGGCCTCGATCTCGCCCACGGTGGGGGTGTCCCCTCCCAGCAGCACGCGCGCGCACAACCCGTCCGACACCGAGGGGAAGGCCTCCACCGCGACCGGATCGTCGGTGTGGCGCCGGGCGATCTCGGTGAGGGTCTGCCGCCAGCGCAGGGCCATGGGGCGCAGCGCGGGGCGGCGCGCGGCGAGCAGCGTCAGCTCCCGTTCGGCCAGGGCGCGGCGGCGGTCGGGCCCGGCGGCCTCGGCGATGAGCTGTGCCAGGGTCGCGAGGTCGTCGCCGTCGGCGTCCATGACCCGGCGCAGCTGGGCGATGTAGGAGTCCGAGGCCACGGTCAGGGCGGCCACGAGCAGGTCGTCCAGGGTGGCGAAGTAGTAGGCCACCGAACTCGCGGGCACCCCGGCCTCCCCGGCGACCGTGCGGTGGGTGGCCCCGGAGACCCCGTCGCGTTCGATGACGCGCAGGGCCGCGGCGATGATCGCCTCCCGTTTGCGTTCGCCCCGGGCGCGGCGTCCGTCGACCCGCGCACCGGTCGTTCGCGTCATCTCCGCCTCCAGGGCCGCGTGCTGCTCGGCTCGCTGGAGTCTAGCAGCGCGCGCTCCCGGCGTGCGGGCGGGCGACGGGCCTCAGGCCGCTCCGAGCTGCAACAACACCACCCCGAGGGTCGCGAGTCCGATGCCCGCGGACTGGGTGCGCGTCAGCCGGTCGCCGAGGAGGAGGGAGCCGGCCAGCGTGACGGCGACGACGCCCGCGGCGGCCCAGACGGCGTAGGCGAACCCGAGGTCGAGCCCTTCGAGGAGGGCCAGTGAGAACAGGTAGTAGGCGCCCAGGGCAGAGGCGACCGTCAGCGCCGTCGGCAGCAGCCGGGTGAACCCGTCGGAGTAGCGCGTGGCGAGGGCTCCGACCACCTCCAGGGCCACGGTCCCGGCGAGGAGGGCGTAGGCGAGCAGCATGCTTCCTCCCAGATGTTTCGCGTCGGAGCAGAGCCTCACACAAAACGAACGATAGTTCAACTAGTTCCGGCCAAGGCAGCATTGATCGATTTCAGATCCATGGGATATAAGTTGAACTATCGTTCATATAAATTCGGGGCGCATGGGTCCCGTGATGCGGAGGGGTACGCCATGGCCTGGTTCTTCCTGGTCGCGACCGTCGTGACCGAGGTACTCGGGGCGTTCGCGACCCGTGCCTCGGACGGCTTCACCGCCCCGGTCCCCACGGTGCTGGCGGTCGTCAGCGTGGTGGCGGCCTACTACCTCTTCTCCCTCGCGCTGCGGCACGGGATGCCCGTCGGGGTGGCCTACGGCCTGTGGACGGCGCTGGGCGTGGCCGCCGTGGCGGCCCTGGGCGTGGCCCTGCTCGGGGAGGCGCTCACCTGGCCGCGGGTGGGCGGTCTGCTGCTGGTGACCGTCGGCACGGCGTTCCTCCAGATGGGCGGGCGGGAGGAGGGGGAGCGGGCCGCCGCGGGGCCGACCCCCGGGCCAGGGGAGTGACCGGGGGCGGCGCGTCCTAGGATGGCCCGCATGCCTCCTCTCCAACGCCCCGGAACACTCCGGTGAAGGTCTCCTCGGTCGTCTCCTTCGTCGTCTTCGTGGCCGTGTTCGTCCTCTCACGCCAGGCCTCGCGCCGATTCCTGGCCGAGACGGTCGAACTCTCCGGCTTCGTGCTCGAAGCCGCCTCGTTCGCGGCCTCGCTGGCCCTGGCCGGGCTGGCCTCCGGCGCGGTCCTGTACACGGCGCGCCTCTTCCAGCGGGACTGACGTCCGGTCGGCGCCGGGAGGGGACATCACGCGCCGAGTGCCCGCGGATAACGGGAAAGTCCCAGTACACGGCGGTGACGGCCGTACGGGAGGGTCGGAACCTAGACTTTCCCGTGTGGGAGCGGAGAGGGCGCACGGGGACGTGCGCGGTGCGGCGGACAACCCCTGCGACGTGCACCGGGACGCACGCGGTACGGCTGGGAGGACGCCCGGTGCGCACGGGGCCCTCCTCCGTGCGCCCGGCGACCGACCCGGAGACCGAGACCCCGCCCCGTCCGGCGCCCGCACCCGGCTGGAGCATCCGTGACCGGCTCCGACCGCGGACACCGCCGCGGCGCTCCGCCGGGGACCCAGGACGGCCCGGCCGGACCTCGGGGGCCTTCCGGCGTCCGCGTCACGCGGAGGCTGCGCCTGGACCCCATCGGACCCGAGCACGCCCGCGAACTGTGGCGGCTGCACCGGGACCCCGGCGTCGCCCGCTGGTACGGCGGCAGGTGGACGCGGGGGGAGGCCTGGGAGAGCGCCCTGCACATGGAACGGGCCTGGGAGACCGACGGCGTCCACAAGTGGATCGCGCACGACCGGTGGACCGGCGAGCTGGTGGGGCGCGGCGGCCTGTCCCGCGCCGTGGTGGACTCCCTGTGGTGCCTGGAGGTCGGCTGGGCGGTCCGCGAGTGCTTCTGGGGGCTCGGCTACGCCAGCGAGATCGGCCGCGCGGGGCTGGAATTCGCCTTCCACGACCTCGGCGCGGACGAGGTGGTCTCCTTCACCGAGGTGCACAACCTCCGTTCCCGCGCGGTCATGGAACGGCTCGGTTTCGGCTACGCGCGCGAGATCCGCCACGGGGGAGAGCCCTTCGCGCTCTACCTGATCAGACGCCCCTGAGACGGCGGGTGCGCGAGGTGCCAGCCCACTGGCCGTGGGCACGGGACGGCCGAACCGCGCCGGGGAGCGGTCGGTGGGGGTGGGACGGGTCACGCGGAGCACGGTGCGGTCGGGGCGGAGCGTGCCGGACGCCCGGCGGCGCGGGAGTTCCGGTCCGCGCGGGCGCGGTACGCCGCGCCGTAAAAACGTTGCCCGGGTCCGACCTGCGGCGTTAGCGTCCCCCTCATGAGAGCTTTGACTGAGCGGGACATCCGCACGTCGTTCGTGAACTGCTCGAAGGGGGAGGCACAGCGGCTCTCGCTGCCGCGCGACCTGGACCGGCGCCCGTGGGAGGACCTGGACTTCCTCGGCTGGCGCGACCACACCGCGCACGAACGCGCCTACCTGGTCACCGAGCGCGGCGACCGGCTCGTGGGCGTGGCCTTCCGGCTGTCGAACGCCCGCGTCGGGCTGCGCCGGAGCGTGTGCTCGGTGTGCCTGACCACCCACCCCGGGCGGGGCGTGGCCCTGCTGGCCGCGCCCAAGGCCAGGCGCGCCGATCAGGACGGCAGCACGGTGGGGCTGTACATGTGCACCGACTTCGCCTGCTCGCTGTACATCCGCGGGAAGAAGCAGCCGGAGCCGGGCGGGCGGTTCGAGGAGTCCCTCACCGTGGACGAGCAGATCGCCCGCGCCTCGACCAACCTGGGCGGCTTCCTGGACCGGTTGTCGGCCTGACCAGCACGTAGACCCCGGCCACCACGGCCACGGACACCACGGCGGCGGGCGTCACGCCCGCCGCCGTCCTGTGTGCCCGCCGTGTCGCGGGCCGTCACCGGGTTCGGCCCCCAGAACCGGGGCGTCTGTGCCGTCCCGGCGGCCCTGACCGCCCCGGTCGCTCACAGGGGTCCGACGGGCGGGCCGTCCCGCCCGGCCGGACGCCCGGGGCGTCCCTGGTGGTCCGGTCGGCTCCTCCGGTTCCCCTCAGCCCAGCGGGCTTCCCCTCGGCTCGTCCGTTCCGGGTGACCCGACCGCCCCTCCGGTGCCCCTCAGTCCACCGGGTGCCGGGGCTCCACCACCGTCTCCGGCCCGGGGTAGACGAGCCGTTCCTCCCCGTCGGGGAACCGCACCACGTACGGCGGCCCGTCGTCGGCGCCGCGTACCTCCACGATCTCCCCGACGTGCTGACCCTCGGTGCTCACGACCCCGTGCGTACGCACGTAGTCGCCGATGGACGCCCGCATGACCTCTCCCCCCCCGTTCGACCGGTTGGCCGTCACCCACGGGACCTACCCGAAACGCCGGTCCGGCGAAACGGCCCCCAGCGAGACGGCTCCCGGCGGCGCCGGGTAGGCACAAGTGCGTATCCGGTCCCCGACGAACCACAGATGTGGGCCCGGGGCCCCTCTTCCTAGCGTGGTGCACCACGAGAGCGGAAGAGAGGGGAAACCGTGCTCACGGTGCGCGAACTGACCAAACGCTACGGGGGGAGGACGGCGGTGGACGGACTCACCTTCACCGTCGAACCCGGGCGGGTGACGGGCTTCCTGGGGCCCAACGGCGCGGGGAAGTCCACGACCATGCGGATGATGCTGGGCCTGGCCCGGCCCACGTCGGGAGAGGCGCTGGTCAACGGCCGGGAGTACGGGCGGCTGGACCGGCCGACGCGGCGGGTCGGCGCCCTGCTGTCTCCGGACGCCGCCCATCCCGGGCGCAGCGCCCGCGCCCACCTGACCGCGAAGGCCGCGGGCGGCGGTATCCCGAGGAGCCGGGTGGACGAGGTGCTGGAGGAGGTCGGTCTGACCGGCGTCGCCCGCCAGCGGGTCCATGGGTACTCCCTGGGCATGCGCCAGAGGTTGGGCGTCGCGGACGCGCTGCTGGGGGATCCGGGGGTGCTGCTGTTCGACGAGCCGGTGAACGGGCTCGACCTGGACGGCGTGCGGTGGATGCGCGACCTGACGCGGCGGCTCGCCGACGAGGGGCGCACCGTGTTCGTCTCCAGCCACCTGATGAGCGAGATGGAGATGGTGGCCGACCACCTGGTCGTGGTGGGGCGAGGGCGGCTGATCGCGGACGCGCCGATCTCCGACGTGATCGCGGCCTGGTCGCGCACGCACGTGCTGGTGCGCAGCCCGGACGCCGCGAGGCTGCGGGAGGGTTTGGAGCGGCTGGGGCCGTCGGTGCGGGTCGAGGCCGAGGAGGACACCTGGGACGACAGGGGTGTTCGGGGTGTTGAGGAGGCCGGTGCCGAACGATCAGCACGGGGTGCCGGTGGCGGACGGGACCGAGACGGCAGCCGGGGCCGGGGTGACAGCTGGAACCGGGGTGACGACCGGGGCACCGGCCTGAGGGTGTTCGGGCTGGGCGTGGCGGAGGTCGGCGACCACGCGCACGCCGTGGGAGCGCGGATCCACGGGCTCCGACTGGAGGAGGCCTCGCTGGAGGAGGCCTACCTGGAACTGACCGGGGATTCCGTCGAGTACGGCGCCCGTTCCGGACCCGCCGCCTCCGGCCGGGACGCTTCGGGGAACGCGGCGCCCGCGTTCGGGAACGCGCCGGGGGACACGGGACCCGCCGCCGGGAACTCGGCGTCTTCCGGGAGCACCGTGGGACCGGCCGGGCTACTGCGCCGCGTGGGACTCAGGAGGTCCCGGTGAACCGGTGGCGGGAGGAAGGGGCGCGAGCCCGTGGCGGGAGCCGAAGCGGGCGGGACGACAGGGGTGAGGAGAGCATGACGGGTGTGTCGAGGGTGTCCGATGCCACGGGTGTGAAGGAGGGTTCCGAAACCTCCGCAAGCGCCGAGGGAACGCGGGGGGCCGCGGGGACGGCGAAGGCGGCCGGGGCGGGGACCGACCGCTCCGGGGGCCGCCCCCGGACGGACCTGTTCCGGGAGGTCGCCGCCGAGTGGATCCGGCAGTCGTCCCTGCGGTCCACGTGGTGGGCGTTCGGCGCCGCGCTGGCGGGCATGGCCGTGTTCGCCGCGCTCATGGGCTACACCGAGTGGACCCGGATCATGGAGAACCCGGACGAGGCGGACGGCGCCGCGTTCATGCGGCTCACCTCGCAGGGGCACTTCTACCTGGTGCAGATCGCCGTGCTGGTGATGGCCGCGCTGACCGCGACCGGGGAGTTCGGCAACCGCAGCGTCACCAGCACGCTGCTGTGGCGGCCCGCACGGGGGACCGTGCTGGTCGCGCGCACGCTGGTGTCCGCCGGACTGGCCTTCGCGGCGGGCGTGCTCGCCACGGTGACGGCGGTCGCGGTGCTGAGCGTGTTCGTCGGCCGGTACGCCTCCGCCGACGTCGCCGAGACCCTGGCGACGTCGCTGAACGCGGGCGTGTGCATGGCGCTGTTCGCGGTGCTGTTCGTCGGGATCGGCACGGCGACGCGGAGCATGCCGGGCACGTTCATCGTGGGGTTCCTATTGCTCATGGGGCTGCCGATGGTCATGCAGCTCTCCCAGGTGCAGATGATCAGCGACTTCGCGGCGCTGATGCCGGGAACGGCCGGAATCGAGTTCTACGCGGGCGGTGACGTGGGCTTCTACACGGCTCCGCACGACGGGCCGGTGAACATCGCCGCGGTCGTGGGCTGGGCCCTGGCCGCGCAGATCGTGGCCCACACCGAACTGCGCGTGCGCGACGTGTAAGGGACCGGAGGAGCCTGACGGGGCCCTACCGGTGGCCGGAGGCCCGGGACGCGCCTTGCGCGTCCCGGGCCTCCGCGGTGCCGGGTGCGGGTACCTAGCCCGAGCCCTCCCGGCGCCCGCCCGGGGACTAGTCCCCGCCGACGAACTCCATCGCGGGCAGGTCCGGCGAGGGGCCGTCCAGGATCGGGTCCCGCTCACCGCGCAGGTGGGCGTCGAAGAAGGCCGTGACGTAGGCGCGCTGCGCCCGGACGGACTCCTCGGGGTCGACGGTGCCGATCGCCCCCTCCACCAGGTCGGGCCAGGCGCGGTTGCCCGGCTGGAGGGCCTCGTCGACGCCGGGCAGGACCCACTGGTGGTCGGTGTAGCTGAAGTGCTCGCCATCGGCCATGTACAGCTCCAGGACGTCGACCGAGGAGGCGTCCACGAAGGTCCGGAACCCGGCGCTGTACCCGCTGTGGTGCGGTTCGAGTTCGACCCCGGCCCTTCCCGCCGTCAGGAGCGCGAAGGGGCGGTCGGCGCCCCGCAGGTTGGCCTCCGACCACACCTCGTCGCCGACGTGGTAGCCGATGGTGCCGTCCAGGTCCAGCCCCGCGTCGACGCGGTCGTCCTCCAGCATCACCTCGGCGGCGGTGAGCCCTCCGGCGGAGTGGCCGAACATGCCCACCGCCTCCAGGTCCAGCGCCCCGCCCAGGCCCTCGGGGGGCTCCTGGCCGCCCGCGTCGGGGCTGCCGCCCTCCGCGAGCGCGGTCAGCCCGTCCAGGACCAGGCGGGTGTCCGCGCGCCGGACCGCGACGGCCTCCTTGAGGGCCTCGGTGCTGAAGGAGGGGGCGCTCGTGCGCAGTACCCGGCCGTCGGGCATGTCCACGGCGAGGGTCTCGTAGGGGTGGTCCATGGCGGCCACCACGTACCCGTGGGAGGCGAGTTCCTCCAGGTGCAGGGCGTTGAGGAACCGGGACTGCTCCATCCCCGGGGAGTAGAGGACCACGGGGAACGGGCCGGTGTCTGCGGCCGGGACGTCCTGGAGGGCGTTGACCCGGAAGGCGTCGAAGTCGACGCTGTCGCGGTGGAGTCCTCCCTGCTCCAGTTCGCTCTTGAGCACCCCGGAGACGGAGGGCGTGACGTAGGGCGCGGGTTCGCCGGTGCCCGTGCCGTCCCCGGCGGAGGTGCCGCCCTCCCCGCCTGCGCCGGTGCCTTCTCCGGCCGGGTACCAGACGCTGACCATGACGTCCCGTTCGGTGGCCTCCTCCACCCAGGGGTGGCCGCGGTCGGGGTCGACCAGGTGCAGCTCGGTCCGGCCGACGGCGTGCGGACCTGTGGGTTCGGGCGGGGTGAGGACCACGCTCCCGGAGTCGGTGGCCGCGTTGAGGGCGGTGGGGATCGAGAACGCCGCGGCGAGGACGAGGGCGGCCGATCCGTAGGCGGTCGCGCGCCTGGCGCGGACGGAGTTGGTGGTGTTCATGCCGACCATGCTCGGGGCCGGGGCGTCCGGCGCACATCGCCTGGACGGCAGCGGCCGGGTAGGCACAAAGGGGTAGGGCGGGCGGTGGGAGCGGGGCGTGGGGGCGTGGGGAACGGGGTGAGGGCATGCCGACGGAGAGAGCCCTGGGGACCCCCTGATTCCATCGAACCGCAGCGAAGACCCCCGCCGCCAGCCCCGATCCCCGCCTGTGGACAACCTGTGGACCCGTGTCCATGGACCCGCACCCTCCGGGCCGGCCGGCGCCCGCGGACGGCTTCCACCGGCGGGCCCCTCGTCCAGCGCGCCGGGACCGGACCGGGACTGGAGCGGGAGCGGACTGGGCCGGGCCGGGCCGGATCAGGAGCGGGCTGGGTCCGGGAGCGGACCGGACTGCGGCCTCAGGCCGGTCCGGCTCAGACCAGTCCGGCCTCGTAGGCCACGACGGCGGCCTGCACCCGGTTGCGCACGTCGAGCCGGGTGAGGATCGACCCCACGTGCACCTTGACCGTGCCCGGGGCGATGGACAGGCGGCGGGCGATCTCGTCGTTGGAGCACCCCTGGCCGACCAGTGCCAGCACCCCGCGTTCGCGTTCGGTGAGCCGCCCGACGCGTTCGCGCGCCGCCGACGCGCGGGACAGCCGCCCTCCGGAGGCGTCCAGCTCGTCGATCACCCGGCGCGCCACCTCCGGCGACAGGTACGCCCCGCCCTCCGAGACCGCGCGCAGCCCCTCCACCAGCTGCCGGGGGTCCCCGCTCTTGAGCACGAACCCGCTGGCGCCCCCGGACAAGGCCCGCGCGATGTAGGCGTCCTCGGAGAACGTGGTGAGGATGACCACCGCCGTCCCCGGGTGCTCCCGGGCGATGACCTCCGTCGCGGCCAGGCCGTCCGTGCCGGGCATCTGCACGTCCAGCAGCGCGATGTCGGGACGGTGCTCGGCGACCAGGGCCACGGCGGCGGCACCGTCCCCGGCCTCGCCCACCACCTCGATCCCCGGCGCCGCCGACAGGATCGCGCGCAGCCCGGCGCGCATCATGGCCTCGTCGTCGGCGAGAACGAGGCGAAGCACCCCGGCACCGTCTGTCGCGTTCACGCCGACACCCTACTGGGGCGCCCGGTCAGTGCGCCGCCCGGTCAGTCGGTCCGCTGGAGCTCGTCCTTGGCGACCAGGACACCGTCCTCGAAGCACAGTCGGTACACCGGCGGCAGCCCGTTCTCGTACCGGGACAGGTAGAAGAGGCACCGGGCACGGGGCGGCGCGGACGGCTCGGAGGCCCGGGCCGACACCGAACCCTCGGGATAGGAGAACCGGGGGAGCACCTCCTCCACCCGCTCCCGGTCGTCCCCCACGGTCAACCGCTCGTACCGCTCCGCGGGCAGGACGGTGTTGACGCCCACCCAGGACAGCAGGCCCAGGCCGACCGCCGCCAGCCCCAGGCCCAGCGCGGCCGGAACGGCGACCGCGGTCACCAGTCGGCGCCGCGCGCGGGCGCGGGCCTCGCTGTGAGCGCGACGCGTCTCCGACTCCCCGAGCTCCTCCGCCCCGCCCTCGGCGCCGGGGTCGGGCACGGTCGCCCGGACGGTGAACCCCGCGCCCTCCTCCCGGCCCGCGGCGAAGCTCCCGCCGAGCCCTTCCACCAGGGAGCGCAGCCCGGCCAGGCCGGACCCGCCCCCGCTCCGCGCGGGCAGGACCGTCCGCACGGCCCCGGGCGGTCCGGTGTCGCTGACCGACACCCGGGTCCGGTCGGACTCGCGGACCACCCGCACGGTCACCTCCGCCTCCGGCGCGTACTTGGCCGCGTTGGTCAGCGCCTCCTGGACCATCCGGTGCACGGCGCCGCCACCCGGTGCGGACGGGTCCGGATCGGGGCCCTCCCGCAGCAGCCGGACCCGCATACCGGCGTCCGAGGCGCGCTGCACCAGGTCCGCCACCGACTCGCCCGTGCCCGGCTCGTCCGTGTTCAGCGTGCCTGCCTTCGGACCGCCCGCGTTCGGTGCGCCCGTGTTCGGCGTGCCTGCCTTCGGACCGCCCGCGCCCGGTCCGGAAGCGGCTTCACCGTGGCCGTCGCCACCGTCGTCGTCCTCGCGCAGCACCCCGATGATCTCCCGCAGCCGCAGGTTGGCCTCGTGCGCCGCCGTGCGCAGCTCACCGGCTGCCCGGCCCTGCTCGGAGTCCTCAAGAGCGGTCATCTCCAGGGCCGCCGCGCGCACCGCGATCAGCGCGAGGTCGTGGCCGAGGGAGTCGTGCATCCGGGTCGCGATCCGGGCGCGCTCCCGCAGGCGGGCGCGGTCGGCCTCGGCCGCGCGGGTCCGCTCCATGCGCTCGGCGATCTCCCAGCCGCCCCGCCACACCCGGCGGCGCAGGCGCTGGTAGCGGCCGAACAGCCAGGGGGCGAGTGTGCTCAGCGCGATGACGAGGACGACGCCCAGCCAGTCCACGGAGTCGGACAGGAACGCGCGGACGCCCGCACCGAACACGAGCCCCGCCGACAGGTGCAGGACGAGGGTGAACGAGCACGCCACGACCACCATCGTCACCACCGGGCGCACCCGTTCCGAGCGCAGGCCGGTGAGCAGCGCCAGCACAGCCACGGCCAGCCAGGGCGCGATCACGGTGGTCTCCACCACCAGGAACCCCGAGGCGGACGTCTGCAGGACCGCCCCGCTGAGCATGACGCCCAGGGAGACGAACGGCAGGGGACGGGACAGGGCCGCCGCGACGGTCAGGGCGGCCAGCAGGAGGCACGTTTCGAGGACCGGCGGCCGGTCGCGGACCCCGGAGAGCTCGATCACGATCAGCGCGCCCAGAAGGGCCCACAGCACGGCCTCGAAGGCCGGACGGGCCCACCCGCGCGGTTCTCTCCGGATCTCCCGCATGGCCCCAGGCTAGTCAGCCCTGCCGTCAGTACCCCTGCCAGCACTCCCGTCGGGCGGTGTCTCCGGAGCCGCGCCGAACCTTCCCGCCGCGCGGAGTGTCGGAGGTACATGCGACAAAGTCCTGATCACCCCCGACACCAGGAGAGAGCCCGTGCCATCCGGATTCCACAGCCCCGGACACCCCGAGGACCTGCCGCGCCCCGAGGTGCTCTGGACGCTCGGCACGCTGAGGATCGCGCTGTCCGCCGGCTTCGGCCCCGTCTGGTCGGAGGGGCACCGGGTCGAGGACGACGGTGTCCTGCTCCTCCAGGACGGCGGCGGCAACTGGTGGCGGATGGCCCGTGTCGAGGGCGGTCGGTACCTGATCATCGGCTGGGACCGGGCGGGGAGGACCGACAGTGCCTTCCGACCCCCGGTCAATCCGTACGCGGACGCCCCGGAGTGGCTCCCCTGGGAGTGGATCTCCCGGCTGGAGGGCGGCGTCCCCGTCGGCTTCGTGTACTGGTGGGAGGACGGGACGTGGGCGCGCTCGACCTACCACGACCAGGTGGACGAGGACGGTGTGGGAATGCGCCTGTCCGCCTTCGTCGGACCGGAGGAGGCCACCCACCACCTCCTGGCCCTCGTCAACGAGGTGGTGTCGGTGACCGGGGGCCCGCGTCCCGACGAGGGTGACGACCCCTTCGACGACCTGGGGGAGCGGCTCTACACCCGGGTGAAGCACACCGTCGAGGGAGGAGCGGTCGACTTCGGCTTCCTGGACCCGATGCCCTTCGACACCGCCGCGGCCACCAGCGTCCTCCGCGCCGCCGGGGTCTCCGGGGACGGCCGCCCCGCCGCCCCGCTTCCCGCCGGGAGGGAGAAACCGGCCGAACGCGGCCGGACCCGCGTACTCAGCGACCAGGAGTGGTCGGTCCTGGTGGAGTCCGTGATGCGGACGGCCGCGGAGAGGCCGCGACCCGCGCCCCGGGAAACCGGACCACTGCGCGAGCTGGGCGACCTCCTGCGCGGTCTGGCCGCCGAGCACGGAGGCGAAGTGACCTACACGATCACCGGCGGGAACAGCCAGAGCCAGTCCACGCTGGTGGACGCCGGGGGCAACCGGATCCAGCAGGAACCGCGCGGCCACCACGACTACGAACTGCGCTGGGTCGAAGGCCACCCCGAGCACGGCACGTGGTTCTTCCTGCGCGCCCGGGCGACTCCCGACGCGGTGGAGGTCGACCGGGCCTACGACCACCGGCCGGAGTGGTCGACGGAGTCCGCCCTCGGCGTCGGTGTGTGGGTCGGGGACGTCGCCGCGGAGATGGCCGGCCGTACCCCCGAGTGGCGCCCGGAGTGGGTGTGGCTGCTGGACGAGGAGACCGCCTACGACCCGCCCGCCGACCCGTTCGTCCGTCCGGCCTGACCGGTCCGTGCCTGACCGGTTGGTCCGTGCCTGACCGGCCCGTGCCTGGTCGGTCCGCGCCCCCGGGCACGGCACGCGTTCCACCCCGGCCGGAGGTTGTGCACAGGCACGGAACAGGGCTGGCGGAGTGAGGGCCGATCGCGGTTTGCTGGAAAGCGGGGGGTCCCCCGGGCCCGCCCATCTCGACGTGCCCGCACACCGTCTCACCCCGCGCCCTGCCCGCGGACACACGGACCGCCCCCCGCAAAAAAAGGGGGGCGGTCCCCGTACTCCTTCCGGGGCCCGCTAGCTTCTTCCGGAGCCCGCTCACTCCCCCCGGAACACGGGGGCCATCGCCGCCTCGAAGCGGTCCACCCACTCCCCGGCGTCGCCCTCCACCCACGGGCAGTCGCTGACGAAGTCGTCCCACTCGTCGGAGTCGAGGCTGCCCTCCTCCCGCAGGAAGCGCTCGTCCACGGTCTCGGCCCGGTCGCCCAGTTCGGGGCGCAGCACACCGACCAGCAGCTCACGCGAGGGCCGCGCGCTCTCGGCCAGCAGGACCGCGTCGTAGAGGTCCTTGCCCTGCGGGTAGGTGTCCGTGTACAGCCACAGCACCTTCCAGGCCAGGGACAGCTCCGCCCCGGCCGCCAGCACGTCCGACCCCGCCACCGACACCGCCACCGGCGGCTCGGGCAGCGACTCGTTGAACACCACGTCGATCTGCACGGTGCCCGGGGGCAGGCCCCCGGCCCGCCAGGGGACGACCACTCGGCGGCCCGGCGCCCGCTCGTAGGTCCAGATGCTCTCCAGCCGCACGCCCTCGGCGTCGAAGGAGATCCCCTGCGCGGAAGCGTCCGTGACGGCCCCGACCACGTCCGCGAACATGCGGTCGGCCGGGTCCCCGAACGGGGCGGTCTCGGCCGGGACCACCACGAAGTCCAGGTCCCGGGGGCGCCGGGCGGCGTCACCCACCCACACCGGCATGAGCATGCTGCCGCGCAGCATGAGGCTGTCCCGCCACGGTGTACTCGAGATCGCGCGCAGGGCCAGCTCCATCGCCCGCCGGTTGGCCTCCCACCAGCGGGAGCCCAGGCCGGGGTCGGTGAACACCGGCTCACCCGCCCGGTAGGCGTCGTCCAGGTGCTTGAGCGCGGGGTCGAACACCTTGCCCTGACTCGCCTCGGGGCCGTCGGTGTTGGGCACGTAGGTGCCGGGCGGGCGCTGCCGGTAGCCGTCCGGCGCGTACACGCTCGGCGGCACCTCGTCGGCGTCGCGGACCGGGGCGGCGTCCATCCATCCCGCGTCCACGGACAGGGCGGTGTCGTGGACGACGAACTCCCGCTCGACGGACAGGACCCTGGGCTGCCACCCCTCCTTGTCCTCGAAGGTCACCCCGGCCCTCTCCAGGGTCTTCAACAGCGCGTGTTCGAACCGGGCGGCCTCCCTGTGGCCCACACGTGAGCACCGCTGGGTGATGAACCGCTCCTGGAAGCCGTCGTCGCGGACCCTGCGCGCGTTGCGCGACAGCCGGGCGCGGTGGGGTTCCACGATCGCGGACAGCGCCGCCAGGTCGGCCGACGCGGGGAGCAGGAGTTTGACGTGCGTCTCGAAGTAGCACGACTCCGGCAACAGCTCGGCCTCCTCCCGGTCCCAGGGCACCCCGGCGGCCCGGCGGGACACCTCCAGCTTGGTGCGGGTGACCGCGAACCCGGCCCCTGCCAGCAGGGCCGCCCAGCGCTCCGCCACGGCCAGCTCCCGCGCCAGGGTGCTCCCGTCGGAGTGGTAGGTGACCATCGGCTGTGACGGGGACTCGCCCCGGTCCAGCTCGATGTGGGTGAACTTGAGCCCGTGCTCGCGCGCCCACTCCGACGCCTCCGCGACGCGCCCGGGGGCGGTCGCGTCCAGGGTCAGGTGGGTCTCGAAGTCACCGGAGAACTCCATCGGGGGCCTTCTTCTGTCTCGGGGGCCTTACGCCCCGGGGGTACCTCGCCCGTGGGACGTATGGGGCGGCCGTTCGGTTCGGGACCCGGGCGTCAGCGCGGCCCG
This sequence comes from Nocardiopsis sp. LDBS0036, assembly GCF_041228755.1. NCBI lineage: Bacteria > Bacillati > Actinomycetota > Actinomycetes > Streptosporangiales > Nocardiopsidaceae > Nocardiopsis > Nocardiopsis sp. LDBS0036. The sequence goes on along the minus strand of NZ_CP141103.1, from coordinate 3,546,113 downwards.
AGGCCCTCGAAGAGCACCCCGACCATGTCCGCGAGCTTGGCGTCGATCTCCTCGGGGGAGGACGTGGCCGTGAGCGCGACCAGGCCGTGCATCGCGGCGGACACGGTCATCGTGACGGCCTCCGGGGTGCCGCCCGCGATCTCCCCTGCGGCCTGGGCGTCGAGGATGGGGCGCATCACCCGTTCGAGCAGCCGCCCCACGGCGGCGTACAGCTGCTCGGAGACGTCGGGGTCGTGCTTGCGCGCGTACATGAGGTCGAGCAGCGCGGCGTGCTCCCCCGCGAACCCCACGTAGGCCCTGGCCAGGGCGAGAACACGGGTCCGCGCGTCGCCCGCCTCGGGTTCCGCCGCCTCCAACCGCTCGGTCAGGCGCTCGAAACCGCTGAGCGCGAGCGCGTCCAGCAGCGCCTGCTTGTCCCGGAAGTGGCGGCCCGGCGCGGCGTGGCTGACCCCCGCCTCGCGGGCGATCTCGCGCAGGGACAGCGCGGCCTGCCCCCGTTCGGCCAGGGCGCGTTCGGCGTTGGCGAGCAGGACGGCGCGCAGGTCTCCGTGGTGGTAGGGGCGGTCGGCCATGGGAACCAGGATAGACCGACGCCCCCGCGGTCCTCGTGGTCGCCGTGGCCACCAGGGACAGCCCGGGGGAGCCGGGGCGCCAGGGACAGCCCGGGGTGTTGTGGCCGACGTGGTGTCTGTGACTGCTGTGAGTACTGCGGACAGCCCGGGGTGTCACGCTCTCCGTGGCCGCCGTGGACAGCCCGGGTGCGCTCGCCTACCGTGGCGCAATGGACACCACAGCGGTCAGCATCCCCGACCTGAGCGGCCGTACGGCGGTCGTCACCGGAGCCAACAGCGGCCTGGGCATCGAGACCACACGCGTCCTGGCCCGTGCGGGCGCGCGCGTCGTGATGGCCGTGCGCGACGTGGCCAAGGGGCGCGCCGAGGCCGCAGGAGTGCGGGGCGACACCGAGGTGCGCCACCTGGACCTGGCGGACCTGGCGTCCGTGCGCGCCTTCGCCGAGGCCTGGAACGGCGACCTCCACCTGCTCATCAACAACGCGGGTGTCATGGCGGTCGCCAAGGGCGTGACCAAGGACGGGTTCGAGACGCAGTTCGGCGTCAACCACCTCGGCCACTTCGCCCTGACCAACCTGCTCCTGGAACACGTCACCGGACGGGTGGTCACCCTCTCCTCCGGAATGCACCGCATGGCCCGGGGCATCGACTTCGACGACGTCAACCTGGACCGCGGCTACACGCCCTACCGGGCCTACAACCAGTCCAAGCTCGCCAACCTGCTGTTCACACTGGAGCTCCAGCGCCGCCTGGACGCGGTGGGCTCCCCCGTGCTCTCCACCGCCGCCCACCCCGGCTACGCGGCCACCAACCTCCAGAGCCACGGGGCCAACCCGATCTCCAGGGCGGCCCTCATGCTCGGCAACAGGGTCTTCGCCCAGAGCGCCGCCAACGGCGCCCTCCCCACGATCTACGCCGCCACCCAGGACGTGCCCGGCGCGGCCTTCGCCGGACCCAAGGCCATGGGCGGCACGCGCGGCGCCCCCGCCCTGTCCAGCCGGAGCGAGGCCGCCTGGGACGGTCGCGCCGCCAAGCGCCTGTGGACGCTGTCGGAGGAGATGACCGGGGTGAGCTTCCCGCTGCGGTCGTCCGACCCGGTCTGACCGGCGGTGGTGCACGCCGGTCCTGCTCGGCTTCGGATCTGAACGGCATGCCTGTCCCAGGATGTGCGCCCGTGCCACTCGGCCTCGATCTGGAGCGGCACGTCTGCCCCGGGGCGTGCGACGGTACCGCTCGGCTTCGGTCTGGAACGGCACGCCTGCCTCGGGACGCGCGCCCGTACCGCTCGGCTTTCGACCGGAAGGGCACACCCGTCCCGGGGTGCGCGCCGGTACCGCCGTCCCCGTCCGCCCCGCCCACCCGCGTCACACCGGCAGGGCGTGCGTTCAGCCCGGACCCGGTACCCGCCGACGAGCACCGTGAGCACGAGACCGGCGCGGGTGGAACCCCGTGGTTCCCACCCGCGCCGGTTCCGGACGACTTCCTCTACGGGTTGAGGACCAGTTCGTCCGTGGCGGCCGCGCGCACGGCCTCCTCGGTGACCGCGAACGGCAGGGTCTCACCCCGGCTCCACGGCTCCAGCTGGTCGTCGTAGTTGGGGTGGAAGGCGTGTCCGGAGTTGCCGGTCAGGTGGACCCAGGTCGACGCGTCGCGGTCGGCCAGGTCCACCACCATCCGCATCGACGGCACCGCCGTGATCGCGTACCCCGCGGTCGGGTCCCAGCCCGTGGCGTTGACGATGCTGGCCCCGCCCGAGCTCTCCACCGGGCCCCGGTTGAACAGCCACTCGACCGGACCGATGCCCGACGTTCCGAACGACTCGTGGGTCGCGGTCAGGGTGTGCAGGTCCCCCCAGCGCCAGTCGGCGGGGTCCCCTCCCAGCAGCTCGGTCAGCTCCTGGGCGGCGGCGTCCATCGCCGCGGCCAGCACCTCCTCGCGCCCGCTGGCCTCGGTGCCCCGCCACCAGTCCGAATCGGGGTCCTCCAGCAGCTGGCCCACCACGTACATCCCGCGCGAGCTGCCGCTCATGGTCAGCGGCTCCAGTTCGTCGAACAGCAGCGGCAGCAGGTGGCGCCAGGTGGCCTGGTAGAACGCGGCCCCGGCGGAGTCGGTCCCGGTGAACAGGTCCCACTCCCGCAGCTGTTCCTGGGCCTGGGCCGTGACCCCGTCGACGTCCGCCTCCAACAGGTGCGGCACGACCTCGACCGCGCCGCCGTGGAAGGAGTCCATGTGGATGCGCGACATGTCCTCACCGGTCACCGGCCCCTCGCCGATCGCCTCGGTGAGCAGGTCGTTGATCCGCTGGGACCGGTACCCGTAGTCCCAGTCACCGGTGAGCATGTGCTCGTAGTCGGCGTCCACGACCGACTGGTTGGCGGTGACGATGACGCCCGACTCGGGGTTGTACACGCTCGGCAGCTCCTCGAAGGGGAGGTACTCCTCCCAGTCGTAGGCGGAGTCCCAGCCGGGCGCCGGGTAGCGGCCGTCGCCCTCGCCGCGCACCGGCACCAGGCCGGGGGCCTGGTAGCCGATGTTCCCCTCCTCGTCCGCGTAGACGAGGTTCTGCGCGGGGGCCTCGAACCGGCTGGCCGCCTCACGGAAGTCGCCCCAGTCCCGGGCCCGGTTCAGCGCGAAGATCGAGTCCGCGGTCCTGCCCGGCTGGAGCGCGGTCCACCGCAGGGCGACGGCGTACTCGCCCTCCTCCGCGCCCTCCAGCTCCGGTTCCTCCGCCAGCGCCTCCAGGTTCGCGCCCGCGGCGGTGTCGGACAGCAGCGGCCCGTGGTGGGTGGAGCGCACGACGATGTCGACGTCCTCGCCGCCCGCGACCCGGACGGTCTCCTCACGGGTCTCCAGCGGCCTGGTCCGGCCGTCGACCACGTAGCCGTCGCCTTCGATCCGTTCCACGTACAGGTCCATGACGTCGGGGTTGAGGTTGGTGAACCCCCACGCGATCGACTCGTTCTGCCCGATGATCACACCGGGCAGGCCGGAGAAGCTGAAGCCGCTGACATCGTAGGGGCACGCCTCGGTGAGCTCGGTGCAGTGCAGGCCGATCTGGTACCAGGTGGAGGGCATCGACGCGCCCAGGTGGGGGTCGTTGGCGAGGAGGGGCAGCCCGCTCTCGGTGTGCTCGCCTCCGACCACCCACGAGTTGGACCCCAGGTCGGGGCTGGTGCTGGGACCGAGCATCGAGGGCAGTGACGCCGCGGTGGCGGCCACCCCGGTCAGCGCGGTGACGGCCTCCTCCGGCAGCTCGGGGGTGCGCCGTTCGTCGGCCTCCCGCAGGTCAGCCTCGTCGGAGCCCTCGGAACCCCCGGACTCCCCGTCGGCCCCGGCCTGACCGTGCTCGTCGGTGTCGGTGATGGGCAGGTGCTCCTCGTGGGGGTAGGCCGGGTACAGCTCCTCGATCTGCTCGCGGGTCATCCCGGCGTCGAGCAGCTGGGCGCGCTCGGTCTCCTCCGTCATGTTGCCGCCCAGGTCCCAGGCCATGGCCTTGAGCCAGGCGAGGCTGTCGACCGGCGTCCACTCCTCGATCTCGTGGCCGCCGTTGAGCACGGAGAGCAGCCCGTACTCCAGGCTGGCCTTGGTGCCGTCGTTCTCGGCCAGCCAGGCGTTGACCCCGGCCGCGTAGGAGTCGAGGTGGGCCTGCGTCTCCGGGGCGAGCAGCTCGTACTCCTGCTCGGCCACGTGCCGCCAGCCCATGGTGCGCAGGTAGACGTCGGTGTCCACCTGGTCGGGGCCGAACAGTTCGGCGGTGCGCCCGGCCGTGACGTGGCGGCGGAAGTCCATCTCCCAGAAGCGGTCCTGGGCGTGCGTGAAGCCCTGCGCCATGAACAGGTCGTGGGTGTTGTCCGCGTAGACGTGGGGGACGCCGTGCTCGTCGCGCAGCACGGTGACGGAGGACTCCAGCCCCGGGAGCGGGAGTTCTCCCGATGTCTCCGGGAACGACCTCCGGACGGTCCATATCCCCAGGAGCGCGCCGACCAGGGCCAGCACCACGACCGCGGCGAGGAAGCCCAGAAGTACGCGAACAAGGACACGCTTACGCATTACACCCATAGCGGAACCCTAGGGTGTCCGCGGTCACAGTCTCCAGGGCCGGAGTGCCGCACGGACCCAATTGTTACCAACTGGTAGGTGACGGGGAGCCGAACGTCGGCTGACGCGAACCACCTGGTCAGAAGCGGACAGCCGCCCGGTGGGATCCGTGCTGTCCGCAACCGGTCGCGTCCGCCTTGCCTGCGCCACCACCAAGTGAGCTGACCGTCTCAGCGTCCAGCCCCGGGTTCTGCACGCCTACCTGCGCTGGTGCAACCGGAACGCCCGCCATCCCGACATCCTGGCCGCCCAACGACCCGAGCGCGCACGCATCCGCAGCGAACGAGGTCTCCGCTGGCTCGGCAGGCCACTGCTGGCCGCAGCCTGATCCCACCCAACCCGGCGAACTCACAGCATCAGTCGTCGAACTCGAAGCCCGAAGCCTCCGCACGGGCAATGATGTCGCTGACTGCCTCTGGGCTCGTGATGACAGATTCAACAGCCGCCTTGAGTAGCGCGAGGTCGCTCGAACTCCCGACTGCGCAGAACATGCCAGCCTCGCTATCGAAATCGAGGCGCTCGGCAATATCCGGCCAGGCGAACCGCACGAGACCTTCCCAGAAGGGCCCGTTCGGCTCGTGCCCGGCGGCAGCTACTGCGGCATCGGCAGCCAGGCCACCAGTGCCCAACGTCAGCGAGTGCTTTCCGTCAAAGTCATGCAGATTGATGGTCACGGCGAGATCCTCTCACGCCCAGTGCATGGGCTGCCCGATCCCTCGAACCGCTCATCCGGTCTTTCGCCGCCCCCAACCCCGGTGAACCTTCTCGGTTGCAGCACTAGGGCGGGGTCATGTTGAAGAAACAGATCCGACTGGCCAGCCGACAAAGGCATTCTTGTCCCAGTAGACAAGGTGGATATTCACTGAGGAAAGAAGTTTTTGCAGGTCCGAGTGGGGTTTCTCGGGTAGCAGGATGGCAAGCGTGGGGGGCGGCGTGATATGTCTCCGGTAGTCCATGAGCTGGCCGATGGCCATGCGCACGGCTTCGCGCGAGCTGGTTCCTTTGGCCTCATAGAGGACATGGGAATTGTTGTCATAGAGATCAGTGAGAAGGCTGGACGAGAGCCCTGCGACTCTAATTTGGTATCTTTTGACCTCATGCTCATGCTGTTCGAGCATGGTCTTGAAGGCTTCGCATAGTTCGGCCTCTTTGCGGCCGATTTTTGTCTTCGGGATGGCTGACCTGGAGATGGGATTGCCATTATGTGCCTCCGGCTCCACCATGATGCTCGTCGTAACGGTGGAGACGTCGGCAGATACTTGCCGAACCTCGGTGCTTGGTAGAGGTTTAATGATGTCTTCCGAGTGTGGTACTAGTTCCTCAACTGGACGTAAACGGAAGACGATGACTCGTCTGAATATACCTTGTCTGTTGGGCGCTTCGCGAAAGACGTAGGGAAGTTCCTTGTCCAGTTCAAACTTTCCAATATAACGCTGAACTCTCGTCTTCTTTCCTGGGACAGTGCCCACGGCTTTGAAGACGCGTAGCGCTCGCCCATCGTCTACATGGAGCAAAATGGCGCGGTTTCTCTGGCCGTTGCGACCGTAGAAGACCTGGTCTTCTTCTCCGTCTCCGGTGTACTCGAAAAGAGGCTCGGAGTTTTCTGCGTCAGGGACCCAGCCGTCGTAGTATCCGAACTGCTCGCCTGATGCAGGGTCGGTATAGAGCAACACGTTGGGAGAGGTAGCGCAAGGATGGATCCCCTGTCCCTGCCCACCTCCAAAGGCCGCCTTCATTTCCGCCCGAGTGGTCAGTTCGCCAGGTTTGATCCCTTTGCCAGCCATGAGGTTAATGTACAGCTTTGGCGTGCGCGAGAGCTGAGCCATGCAAGAGGTTGGCGTCTGCCTCGCCTGACCTGCAAGAAGCGGGTTGAAGAAGGCATCGTTGCAGTTCAGCGGGCGCGTGGGGGAGGGCAGCGCCGCCCGCCCCCGCGCGTTCAGGAACCCAGGACCTCGGCCAGGCGCTCGGCCGCGAGCGGCACGCTGTAGTAGTCCATCCGGAACGAGGTCGCGCCCAGCGTGAGTACGCGGCCGTCCTCCCACGCCGACAGGTTCTCCAGGACCGGGGCCGTCTCCAGGTAGTCCTCGGGCTCCTGGCCCTGGGTGTTGACGAACAGCAGCGTGCTGTCGCCGAAGTCCGAGGCCCGCTCGGTGGCCACCTGCACGATGTCCCCGCGCCCGCTGCCGCCCTGGGCCGAGGGGGCGGCCAGGTCGTCGGGAAGCCCGTGCAGGGTCAGGCCCAGGTCGGTGGCCAGCCTTCCCTGGGCGGACTCCTCGGTGAACACGTTGAACCCGCTGGGCGTCCCGGTCAGGATCACCACGTCGTGCTCGGCCGACAGCCGCCCGGAGGTGTCCGCGACCAACCGCTCGTACTCCTCCGCGATCTCCGCGGCCCGGTCCTGGCGGCCGAACGCCTCGGCGTACTGCTCGGTGACGTCCAGCCACGCCATGTCGGACTCGCCGTGGACGACGGTCGGCGCGACCTGGGACAGCTGCTCGTAGACGGCCTCGTCCACGGCGTCGGCCCCGAACCCGTTGCCCACGATGAGGTCGGGCCGGGCGGAGGCGACCTCCTCGATGTCCACCTCCGGACCGGCCAGCGGCTGCACGCCGCGCTCGTCGGCGACGTCGGCCCACTGGGCGAAGAAGCCGTTGTCGTCGGTCAGCGCGCTCGGGGCGGTGGTGGCGGAGGCGGTGACCGGGACGTCCAGGCTCAGCAGGGCCGAGGTGGCGGTGACGCTCACCGAGACCACGTTCCGGGGGTCGGCGGGGATCTCGGTCTCGCCGTACATGTGGGTGACCGTCCGGGTCTCCCCGGCCTCCGCCGGGGCCTCCTCCTCAGCACTCGGGGCGCCGCACGCGGCGAGGGGGGACACGAGGGCGGCGACGACACCGCAGGTCGCTAGGCTGTGGAAGGAATTTGCTTGCTTCATGAAAAGTATAGTTAGGTATGCCTACCCTCATGTCAACTCGTGGAGTGGAGCGAAGCGTGGCCGCTCAGCCCCCGTCCGACCGCGCCGGAGTGTCCGCCGCACCGGAGCGGGAAGTCCCTCCCACGCTCCGTGACGTGGGCGAGGCCCTCCTGCGCGTGGCCCAGCGCCTGGACGGACTCCTCACCGAACTGGCCGCCGAGCACGGGCTCTCCGCCTTCCAGGCCCGGACCCTGCGCGCGCTGCGCGACGACCCCTCCCAGGCGGCGCTGGCGCGCCAGCTCGGCTGCACGGCCTCCCGCGTGTCGATCGTCACGGGCGAACTGGAGGAACGGGGGCTCGTCCGCAGGGTCCCCTCCAGGAGCGACCGGCGCATGCGCGTGACGCGGCTCACCGAGGAGGGCGGCCGGGCCGTCGAGGCGATCGGCGCGGGGCTCACGTTCCGGTCGCCGCTGGAACACGCCCTCGACGACCGGCAGGTCGAGGACCTGTTCCGCCTCCTCCGCGCGGTGGAGGCCGTTCCCGACCGCTGAGACCTCGCCGACGGGCGGGACCCGCTGGTGGGGTCCACCGGTGGGAGACCCCATCGACGGGACCCGCTGGCGGGACCTACCGGTAGGTCCCGCGTGCGGGGCCTCGCCGACGCGCGCCGCGCCGCCGGTCCGGGCGGGGTGCCCGTTCCCGCGAGCGGCGAGGCCCCACATCCGACCGCGCAGAAAGGCCGCCCCGTGTCCGTACCGACACCCGCTTTCCACACCGTCCCCCCGCGCCTCAAGCCGAACGTGCGCCCCGAACGCGTCGCCACTCCGTGCGCAGCCGAGGCGGCCCGCGACCCGGAGGGGTTCTGGCGCCGCGTCGCCGGGGAGGGAACGCCCCTGGTCGGGGAGCCCGACGCGGACGGGCACCGCGCGGTCACCTTCCTGTGGCGCGGCGGCGACGAGTTCGCGGACGTCCTGCTCGTGGCCAACAAGGTCGCCGACGCCTCCTCCTACGACGCCAACCGCATGGAGCGGATCCCCGGCACGGACGTGTGGCACCTGACCTACCGGATGCGCGGGGACTGGCGGGCCTCCTACTCCGTCGCCCCGGTCCCCGCGCACGGCGAGCCCCTGCCGCCCGAGGCGTGGCCGGAGCCGGTGCGCGTCCGCCGCGAGCGCGCCCTCGCCGTCTCCGAGCCGGAGGAACGGCCCGCCGTCGCCCGCTGGTTCGACGCCCTGTCCCGGGCGGTTCCCGATCCGCTCGCCCGCGAGCGGCTGGACGACTCCCTGTCCGTGGTCTCCCTGCCCGGGGCACCGCCCGAGCTGTGGCGCACGCCCGACCCGACGACCCCGGCCGGGCGGGTCACCGCGGCCGAGATCACCAGCGACCTGCTGGGCAACACCCGCACCGTGTGGGTCCACGAGCCCGCCCGGCGCCCGCCGAACGGGCTGCCCTGGCCGGTCGTCGTCCTGCTGGACGGCCGCGACTGGCACGGCCTGCCCCTGGCGCCGCTGCTGGACGGCCTCGTCGCCGACGGAACGCTGCCCCCGGCGCTGACCGTCATGGTCGACTCCCTCGACATGCCCACCCGTGTCGCGGAGCTGGCGTGCTCGGACGACTTCGTCGCCTTCCTGGGCGGGGAACTGCTGCCCTGGCTCGGCCGCGACCACTGGGTGAGCGACGACCCCGGGCGCACGGCGGTGGCCGGGCAGAGCCTGGGCGGGCTCACCGCCGTGTACGCGGCCCACCGGGCGCCGGAGCGGTTCGGGCGGGCGGTGTCGCAGTCGGGGTCGTTCTGGTGGCCCAACGTCGCGGTGACCGGCGGGGAGAGCGAGCGGATGACGAAGCTGGTGGCCGCAGCGGACGAGGTCCCGGGACGGGTGCACCTCACGGCGGGGACCAACGAGTGGTCGCTGCTGGACGCCAACCGCCGTCTGCACGCGGCCCTGATTGAACGCGGCGCGGCGCTCGGCAGCGATCCCGGGTTCGCGGTGTTCGAGGAGTACAACGGCGGCCACGACCGGGCCTGCTGGCGGGCCGGGCTGCCGGACGGGCTGGCGTTCGCGACCGCCGACTGGGAGCGCTGACGGGGGAGGGTCTGCGGAGGGATCCGGCGGAGTCGGGTGAGAACGGCTGGCCAGGGCTGGGGCACGGACCAGGGGCGCAGTCGGGGAGGGGCTCGGCGGGAAGGGGGTGGGGGGCGCTGACGGAGCGCGGCGCGGGCAGCACGAGACGGACGGGCCCGGGGACCCCCCTGTTTCCAGATTAGGACGCGGACGGTCGGCGCCGCCGCCCCCTCCTGCCGCCTGTGGACAACCCCGCTCCAGCCTGGCCGGACCGTGCTCCGGGTCGCTTCCGCGCCGCGCTTCGGGTCGCTTCCGCGCCAAGCCTTCGTCAACACTCCGTCCTGCTCGCGGTGACACGAGGCGGTGTCCTGGAAGCCGGACGTCCCGTCTGGCAGCCTCGAACGCGCCGTCGATGCTCTGGGGGAAACGCGATGGACATGCCCGTGGTGAATTCGTGCCAGGTGGACGCCTGCGCCTACAACACCGACCACTCCTGCCACGCACTGGCCATCACCGTGGGGAACTCCTCCCACGCCCAGTGCGACACCTTCTTCGGTGCCGATGACCGGGGTGGCGACCCCGTCGCCACGGGCCAGGTCGGCGCCTGCAAGATGTCGAACTGCGCGCACAACGTCCAGTTGGAGTGCCAGGCCCCGGCCATCTCCGTCGGGTACGTGCACCAGCAGGCCGACTGCCTCACCTACGCGCCCGCCTGACGAGGGTCGGGCGACGCGGGCGAAAGCCCCGCGCGGGCGGAGGTCCGTGCGAGGGAGGTCGCGCGCCCGCCTGAACGGCGCCGCGCACCGGCTCACTCCGCGGCCCCGGGCGCCACGCCCGGGGCCGGTTCCGTGTTCGGGTCCACCGTTCGGGCCGTCGTTGCGAACCTCAGACCCTCCGGCCAGCCTCCGCAACCCTCGAAGCCCCGCGATCCCCGGGCCTTCCGGCCAGCCCCCGCGCCCCTCGAACCCCTCGTCCCTCAGACCTTCCGGCCCGCCTCCGCGGCCTCGCGGCGCAACCGCTCCACGACCAGCGCCGCGGGATCGTCGCTGGCCGCCCGGAACCCCTCTCCCGCCCACAGCGCCATGCCGCCGGGGTCTCCGGCCCGGGCGGCGGCCGCGCGCAGCGGCTTCGTCATGTGGTGGATCTCGGGGTAGGCGAAGGGCCTCCGCGGGTGCTCGGCGATGAACCTGTTGGCCAGGCCCCGCGCCGGACGGCCGGTGAAAGCCCACGTCACGGCCGTCCCGGTGTACGCGGGATCGGCCAGCGCGGCCTTGTGGACCGGGTTGGCGCCGCTCTCGGGACAGCGCAGGAACGCCGTGCCCAGCTGCACAGCGGCGGCACCCGCGTCCAGGGCCCCGGCCACGTCGGCCCCGGTCATGATCCCCCCGGCGGCGATCACCGGTACCTCCACCGCGCCGACCACGTCCGCCAGCAGCTCCCGCAGCGGCAGACCTCCGTTCCCGACCGGGTCGAACGCGCCGCGGTGGCCCCCGGCCTCCGTACCCTGCGCGCACACCCCGTCGGCTCCGCGGGCCACGGCCTCGCGCGCCTCCCCGACCGTGGTCACGGTGACCACCGTGGCACTGCCCGCCGCGCGCAGCCGCTCCAACACGGCGGCCTCCGGGCAACCGAAGGTGAAGCTCACCACCGGCACGGACGCCTCCGCGAGCAGGTCGATCTTGGCCGCCCACGCGTCGTCGTCGTGCACCGGGGCGCCGACCGGCGTCCCGTACCGCTCGGCCTCGGACTCCAGGTCGGAACGGTAGGACGCCGCCACGTCGGGGTCGGAGGGCGGGCCCGGCACGAACACGTTCACCCCGAACGCACCGACCCCGGCGTCGCGCACCGCCCCGAGCTGGTCGGCGAGGACCTCGGGGGCCAGGTACCCGGCGGCGAGGAAACCCGTTCCGCCCGCTCCCGCCACGGCCGCCACCAGCGCGGGCGTGGCGGCCCCGCCCGCCATGGGCGCCTGTACGATCGGGCGTTCCCGCAGCAGCTCCGCCAGGCTCATGCTCCCTCTCCTCGTCCTCGGCCGGTACGGCGAAGGCGCGGCGGCGTCCCCGCCCCGACGGCTCCGTGCGGGGTCCGGCTCCCCCGTGGAACCCGCGAGCGGAGTGCTGCGCGGACCACGCCTCCCATGTCCAGGGAATGCTACCGACGCACGTTTTCCGGGGTTCGACCGCACCCGCCCCGAAATGCGATATCGCGGTTCAGTCGACTCTTTCTGTGACATGGGACACGAGAATTCCCTGGGGTGCGCCAAAGGAAGAGGGACTTTCCCGGTTCCCCTCCACTGGGAAAGGTGGGAGAACGGCGCCTCCGCCACCCGGACAGCGCGTCCGCCGCCTGCCCTTTCCGTCCGCTGTCCGCCCCTCCCGTCCACCGGCCGCCTTTCCCGACCGTTATCCGCCCGTCCCGTCCAGTTCCGGTTCGTCCGGGGACCCCTCGCTCTCGTCCGAGCCCTCGACCAACCGCGTCGACTCCGGGAACCGCCGGGACAGCAGAACGGTCGCCAGCGCCGCGGCCACCCCGAACCCGACCACCGCCGTCACCGTCCAGGCCAGCCCGAACAACTCCCACAACCACCCGAACGCCAGCACGGTCAGCATCCTCGCCGCGTTGCCCACCATCCCCAGCATCGCGGACATGGTGTTGCGGTTGGCGTCGGAGAACATCGTCTGCTGCCACACGTGCGACAGCACCACGGCCAGCCCCAGCAGGAACTCCGCCGCCACCAGCCCCGCCACCAGCGGCACTGCCCCGTGCGCCGCCAGCCCCAGGGGCAGGCCCGAGGCGGCCGCGAAGACGGGCCCCCACACGTGCGGCCGACCGCGCCCCACGAACCGCGAGCACGCCGAACCCGCCGCCATGGCCGCCATCATCAGCAGCAGTACCAGGCCGTTGAGCCGCACGTCCGCGCCGTGCTCGGCCGCGAGCAACGGCTGCCAGGAGAGCACGAGGGCGGTCAGCCCCGACACCGACGCCGCCGACAGGGCCACCAGCGGCGCGAAACGCCTGCTCGCCACCAGTACGGCCGACTCCCGGACGATCGCGGTGAGCGGGCGCCCCGGCTGGCCGGGGGAGTGGGGGAAGCACACCGGAGCCAGCGCCGCCAGTGCCACCAGCACCACACCGCTCACCAGCACCAGGGCGTCCGCGGACAGCCAGGTGCCCGCCACCATCACCGAGGCGGCCCCCAGCACCGCACCGCTGTTGCCCGCCACTTGGACGAACCGCACCGTCCGCGCGATCCGCGCGGGGCGGTCGCGGTCGCCGATCCGGTTGACCACGAGCGCGACCAGAGTCCCGGACTGGAGGTGGAAGCCGACCGCCCACAGGTACATGGACGCGAGCGTCAGCGCGAGCCCGTCCGCGTACCCCGTCAGCACGAAGCCCGTGCCCCACACGGCGAACCCCACCGTCAGCAGCCTGCGGTGGCCGTAGCGGTCGCCGAGCGCACCGCTGGGCGCCTCCACCAACAGGGCCACCAGGTTCGTGGAACCGAGCATCAGTCCCAGCAGCCACGGGTCCGCCCCGCGTTCCAGGAGGATGGTGACGAAAACCGCGCCGAAAAGGAAATCGGCCGAAGCGCCGAGAAGGGCGAACGAGGTGTAGCGCAGGAACAATGACGATTCGGCGGTTCTCTCCACGGGCATGGTTGTTTTCCTGGTCGAGGGACGTCGCGGCTCCGACCAGCCCCTGATGGCGGTGGCATTAGCGGTTCCGGAGGGAAATTCCGCCCAAGCTAGCACGCGGGTTCCGGTGCGGCCACGGCTTTTCCCGGACCCCGCGCGACGCGGTGGCCGACCGGTTCACCCCCACCCCGCGACAGCGCCGCGGCCGACCGGCTTGCCCGAGCCCGGCGACGGCGCGCGACGCCGCACCCCACCGGTTCTTCCGGGCCCCGCGAGGACACGGCGATCACCCGGTTCTCCCACGGCCCCCGGGGACACGGCGACCGGTCTCCGCGCGAGGTGTTCCGCGAGGGCCGGTCCGCGCCCCCGCCACCGGGGGCGGTGACCGGAGGACGACGACACGGTCGTCCGGGTGCCCTCCGCGCACCCGGGCCCGGGTGCGACGACCCGTGTGAAGTGCGGCGTTCCGGTGTGCATGACCGGGTGGAGCCGGGGTAGTCGCGGTGCCAACCGAGCAACAGGCCGACTCCAAGGAGGCTTGGCGATGCACTCACACGAGGGAAGAGACGGGCCCGGGGGCACGGGCGGCCGCCTGACCGACACCGCCCGCGGGGCGGCGGGCGAGGTCGCCTCCACCGCGGGGGACCAGGTGCGCTCCCTGGCCGACGAGGCCCGGACCGAGGCCCGGCACGTCGCCGACGACGTCCAGACCCGTCTGCGCGAGGAAGTCCACGAACAGACCCGGCGCACGTCGCAGAACCTGCGCCAGTGGTCCGAGGAGCTGTCGTCCATGGCGGACAGCGGGGAGCAGGGCTCCCCGGTGAGCGGTGCCGTGCGCCAGATCGCCCACAGCGGCCGCGGAGCCGCCGACTTCCTGGACGAACGCGGCATGGAGGGCCTGGTGGAGGAGGCCAGGAGCTTCGCGCGACGCAGGCCCGTCGCCTTCCTGGCCGGTGCGGCCATCGCCGGATTCGCGCTCGGACGCGTCCTCAAGGCCTCGTCCGACATCTCCGCGGGCCGGGAAGGGGCCGGCGACAGCCGCCCCGAGGCGCTCCCCGCCGGTGAGCGGGTCCGTCCGCCCGCACCGCGTCTGAGCGAGAGCGACCAGGACGAGGGGGTCGCGTCCTCCCGTCCGCCCGTCACGCCCCGGCCGGAGGACATCGGTCCGCCACCGCCCGATCCGGGGCCGCGTGGACGCACGTTCTGAGGGGGCTGACATGGCGACCATTCCCGGAGCACGGCGGGAGACCGGCGGGGAACGGCGGGAGCCGGGCGAGGAGGAGCAGTCCTTCTCCGAACTCCTCGGCGCGGTGACCGGAGACCTGCAGAAGCTGTTCCGTCAGGAACTCGCGCTGGCCAAGGCCGAGATGCGCGAGGAGGCGGTCAAGACCGGCAAGGCCGCCGGCCTGCTGAGCGGAGCCGCGGTGGCCGGGTACCTGGCCCTGCTGCTGCTCAGCCTCGCGGCCATGTTCGGACTGGCGGAACTGATCGGCCTGGGCTGGGCCGCGCTGGTCGTCGCGGTGGTGTGGGCGATCGTCGGCGCGGTCCTGGCCGTCATGGGCCGCAACCGCATGCGCGAGGTCTCTCCGAAACCGGAACGCACCATCGAGACCCTCAAGGAGGACGCGCAATGGGCGAAACACCCGACCAGATAAGACAGGACATCGAGCGGACCCGCTCGGAGCTGACCCACGACACCGACCGTCTGGTGGACCACGCCAACCCGCGCAACGTCGTGCACCGGCGTACCCGCAGGGTCCGGCACGGGACACGGGACCTGAAGGACCGGATCATGGGTTCCGCCCCCTCGACCGGTGAGGCGGCCGAGGGGATCCGGCACACCACCGGCCAGGCGGTCGGCATGGCGAGGTCGCTGCCGGAGCGGGCCGTGCACCAGACCCAGGGCAACCCCATCGCCGCGGGGCTGATCGCCTTCGGGGCCGGTCTCCTGGCCGCCTCCGTCCTCTCCGAGAGCCGTGCGGAACAGCGCGCGGCCCGGCGGGTGGGTGAGCACGCCGACGCGATCGAGCCGGCACGCCAGGCGGTCGCGGAGTCGGCCGCCCACGTGAAGGAGCAGGCGGTGGAGTCCGCGCGGACCGCCGGGGAGCACCTCAAGGGCAGCGCCTCGGAGGCCGCGCAGGCCACGGGCGAGCAGGCCCGTCACGAGGCGAAGACCGCCAAGGACGAGATGCGCGGTTCCTGAGTCCCACCCCGGCCCGGGGGAACGCCTCCGGGCCGGGCGCCCGTGGACGGGTGTCCGCAACGGCGCGGGCGAGGGGCCGGGAGGCCCCTCGCCCCGCATCCTCCGGGGCCCGGCCCCCGGGACCGGCGAGGGAAGGAGCGGGAAGATGGTGGGAGGCGACTCCTCGGACGCCTACGACGGCCGTTCCTCCCCGGAGGAGGCCGAGAAACCGACCGACATGTCGGCGTCGTCGTGGTGGGCGTCGCTGCGCCGGACCGTCGGCGAGTTCAAGGAGGACGCGCTGGCCGACCTCGCCGCCGGGCTCACCTACTACGCGATCCTGTCGCTCTTCCCGGCGCTGCTCGTGCTGGTGTCACTGCTCGGCCTCGCCGGGCCCTCCGCGACACAGACCCTGACCGACAACATCTCCGCCACCATGCCCGCCGACGCCGCGCGGCTGGTGACGACGGCCATCGAGAACCTCCAGGGCAACCAGACGGCCGCGGGCGTGTTCGGCCTGGTCAGCCTGGCGATCGCCCTGTGGTCGGCCTCCGGCTACATCGCGGCCTTCATGCGCGCCTCCAACGTCGTCTACGACGTGCCCGAGGGACGCCCCATCTGGAAGACGCTGCCGATCCGCGTCGGCGTCACCCTGCTGATGGTCGTCCTGCTGTCCCTGACGGTGGTCGGCGTCGCCCTCACCGGCAGCGCCGCGGCCTGGGTCGGGCAGCTGCTGGGCCTGGGCTCGACCGTGGTGACGGTGTGGAACATCGCGAAGTGGCCGGTGCTGCTGCTCATCGTGGTGTTCATGATCGCGCTCCTGTACTGGGCCTCGCCCAACGCCAGACGCGGGTTCCGCTGGGTCAGTCCGGGGAGCGTGCTGGCGGTCGTGCTCTGGCTGCTCGCCTCGGCCGCCTTCGCCTTCTACGTGGCCAACTTCGCGTCCTACGGCAGGACCTACGGGACCATGGCGACGGTGGTCGTCTTCCTGGTGTGGTTGTGGATCACCAACATCGCGATCCTGCTCGGCGAGGAGTTCAACGCCGAGATCGAACGCGGACGCGCCATCTCCGGCGGCCGGCCGGTGGACGAGGAGCCCTACGTGGACATGCGCGACGTGCCCAAGAAGAAGCACCGGGCCCACCGCCAGCAGGAGTGAGGGGCAGGGCCGCGGACCACGGGCGTCCCGTGCGTCGCACCCGCAACGGGTCCGGCCCGCTCCTCAGCCCAGGGCGTCGGCGAGGGCGGCGGCCAGGACCGGCACGCTCGGGTGCCGGTCCCCGCGCGGCCACACCAGGCCGAGGGACGACTCCGGCAGGCCGTTGACCGGGACGAGGACGAGTCCGTCCCGGTCGGCGTGGTCCGCGACGTCCCCGCTCAGCAGCATGGCCCCCCTCCCGGCCGCGATCTGGGAGAACCCCTCCCGCAGGGTGTCCACACCGGTCTCGTGGCGGATGGTCCTGCCCAGGGGGGTGACGGTGGGGGCGTGGACCCGCAGCCAGTGGTCGGGGGTCCGCCGGACCGGGATGAGCGAGACCCGGGCCATGTCCTCGATCCCGACGCCCGTCCGCGCGGCGAGGGGGTGGTCGGCGGGCAGCGCGAGCCGCTGCGGCTGCCGGGAGAAGACCGCGCCCACGACCAGGTCGAGTTCGCGCACCGGCAGCAGGACGACGGCGGCGTCGACCTCGCCCTCGCGCAGCGGACCGAACGGGTCCGAGTGCGCCGTCTCCACGATCCGCACCCGCGTGCCGGGCTCGCGCTCCTCGAAGGCGCGCACCGCCTCGGCCACCGGGCCGTGCACCTTCCCCCGGAACCCGAGGCGGACCGTGGACGGCCCGCCGTGGGCGCGGTCGCGCGCGCCGTCCACCACCGCGGCCAGGTTCTGGTAGGCGGGCCGCAGGGCGTCGAGGAACTCCTCGCCGAACGGGGTGAGGCACGGGCGCGGGCCCGTGCGGTCCAGGAGAGGGGCGCCGATCCGGTCCTCCAGGGCGCGCAGCAGCAGGTCCACGGTCTCCGCGGGTACGCCCAACCGCACCGCGGCGTGTCCGGGGTGCGGTTCCTCGGCCAGGACGAGGAAGCACTCCAGCTCCCGGATCTCGATACCCCGCAACTGGACGGTCCCCCTCGCCTTCGCCGACATGGCCCGTGCCGCCCCCGACACGCGTCGGGTCGGCGAGCACCCCTCATGGAAGCACGGGACGCGTACCGCCCGGTTGACCGGCTCTCGTATGGCGGAAGGCGCGGCGGACAGCGGGCCCCGCCGGGTCCGGTCCGCTCGCGGGCGGCGCCCCCAGGTCCGCGCGTGGACGACGGCGCCCCCTCGGCCCGGGGCGCCGCGACCGCCGCCGGGACCCGGGAGACCGGACGGGTCCCTCCTCCGGGCGGGCCGGGCACGGTCACCGGATACGCTCGGCGCGACAGCGACTTCCGGGAGGAACCACCATGTCAGCGACCGCCGTCGTCACCGGAGCCAGCAGCGGGATCGGGGCCGCCACCGCGCGCGGCCTGGCCGAGGAGGGCTACGACGTGGTCCTGGTCGCCCGCCGCGCCGACCGGGTCGAGGCGCTGGCGAAGGAACTGGCCGAGGAGGGCCGCAGCGCCCGCGCCCACGCCCTCGACGTCACCGACAGGGCCGCCGTCGAAGCCTTCGCCGACTCCCTGGCCTCGTGCGAGGTCCTGGTCAACAACGCGGGCGGCGCGATCGGAACCGAGACCGTCGCCGAGGGCGACCCCGCCGACTGGCGCGCCATGTACGAGGTCAACGTCATCGGTGTGCTCAACATGACCCAGGCCCTGCTGCCCAAGCTGATCGCCAGCGGGGACGGCACCGTGCTGGTCGTCTCCTCCACGGCGGGGCACGTGGCCTACGAGGGCGGCGGCGGGTACGTGGCCGCCAAGCACGGCGCGCACAGCCTCGCCGCCACGCTGCGACTGGAGCTGTGCGGCGAACCGGTGCGCGTGCTGGAGATCGCGCCGGGCATGGTCAGGACCGAGGAGTTCGCCCTCAACCGGATGCGCGGTGACTCCGGGGCCGCCGACGCCGTCTACGCCGGTGTGCCCGACCCGCTGAGCGCCGAGGACGTCGCCGACACCATCGTGTGGGCGGTCACGCGGCCCCCGCACGTGAACATCGACCTGCTCGTGGTGCGACCGCGCGCGCAGGCCGCCCAGCACAAGGTCCACCGCGTGCGGCGGGGGGAGTCCTAAGGAACACTGCCCAGCGGGCCGGCCGGAACCGTCACCGGTGTGGCACGGGGGTTTTCCGACCCGAATCCCAGCGGGGGCGGGCGGGGTGGCCGCCGAGTTCGACGGCCGCTCCGTCAGTCCCCGGCCGGGCCGCCACGGCCGAGGCCCCGGCAGGCTCCGTGTCGCGGCGACCGCCCGGTTCCACGCGGCCCAGACGCGCCACGGGTACGAGGGGCGTCCCGGGGGAGGGGCCCGGCGAACCCTCCCCGTGGTCACGGCACCGGCCCGGGAGGCGGGTGCGGGCCGCGGTCGCCGTCGGACCCGGCGGGGCTCAGGCCTGCGCGCCGCCGGACGCGCACTCGGCGCAGTCGCAGTAGTTCGTCGTGGACATGGACCGGCAACGGGTGCAGATCTGCCGCTTCGCTCCGGGGGGATCGTGCTTCCAGTCGTGCTGCCCCCGCCTGCAGATCCCCGAGGGGCCGATGACGGTGTCGTCACGTGAGGTGTCCATGGCAGCAAGGTAGCCCCGGCCGACCCCGAAGACCAGGGCCGGGCGGGACCGCGCCCCGGAGGGGCCGCCCCCGCGCGGGGGCGGCCCGTGTCCGGGCGGGGGTCGCGCGGAGCCCGTGGATCAGGCGTCCAGTTCCCGGGACAGCATCTCCACGAGCTCGTCCAGGACCTTGTCCGCGTTCTCCTGCTCCTCGCAGGACAGGGTGACCGTCTCGCCGTGCTTGACGCCCAGCGCCATCACGGCGAGCACGCTGCGGGCGTCCACGGGGTCCTGGCCCTCGCGGGCGATCTTGACGGGCAGGCCGGTGCCGTTGACGGCCTGGACGAACAGGCTGGCGGGGCGGGCGTGCAGGCCGAGCTGGGAGGCGATGGCCACGGTGCGCTGGGGCATGTCAGTCCTAGGAGAAGTCGTCGGGAGATCGTCGGTTGGGCGGGGGCCCGGGTCAGAGCGTGTCGACCGGCCACTGCGGGTCGGGGTCGGCCACCGCGGTGATCGCGTCGGCGGCCACGTCGTCGGGGGAGGGGACGGTGGTTCCGGGCAGGGAGACCGCGGCGGTCCCCCACGCCACGGCGTGCCGCAGCCGGTCCTCGGGGGAGCCTTCCGCGCCCAGGAACCCGGCCAGGGCGCAGTCGCCCGCGCCCACCGTGCTGCGCGTGCGGACCCGGGGCCCGCGCGCCCACCAGGTGTGCTCGGGGTCCACGAGTATCGCACCGTGGCCCCCCAGTGTCACCAGGGCGGAGCCGTTGCCCCACCCCAGGACCTCGCGGGCGGCCTCGGTGACCGCGCCCACGGTGGTCAGTTCCCGGCCGATCAGCTCGGCCAGCTCCTCCTGGTTGGGCTTGAGCAGGGCCACCGACCCCGCGCGGGCCGCGGCCTCCAGGGGTTTGCCGGAGGTGTCCAGGGCCAGCGGGACCCCGTAGGAGGCGGCCAGTTCGGCGACGCGCACGTACAGGTCGTCGGGGGTGCCGGAGGGGAGGCTGCCGCTGGCCACCACCCACGCCGGCCCCCGGTCCAGCTCGCTCTCCAGGGCGGAGAGCAGGGCGTCGGTCTCCTCGGGGGAGAGCACGGGACCGGGTGCGTTGAGCTTGGTGGTGGTGCCGTCGTCCTCGGTGACGGCGATGTTGCCCCTGGTCTCGCCCTCGATGGGGACGGCGACGCAGGGCAGGTCCCCGAGCAGGGTGGTCAGCTCGGCGCCTCCGCCGCCGCCCACGGGCAGTACCGCCCGTGTGGGCACGCCGGCGCGGCGCAGCGCGCGGGAGACGTTGACGCCCTTGCCGCCCGCCTGCGCGCGGGTGGAGCCCACGCGCAGGACCTCACCGCGGGTCAGGTGACTGACCTCCAGGGTGTGGTCCACGCTCGGGTTGGGGGTGAGGGTCAGGATCATGGGTGCTCTTTTCGAGGTGGCTGCGCCCGGCCCGGTCCGGATGTGGGACTACCTTTGATTATGTGTGTTTGCCTGCGTGTGTCAATGCTGTTGTGCCCTGGTTTCCGGTTTTGGCCACTGTCGGTCACGGGCGGGTGGAGCTCGTGTCACCGGTGTCCCGGTGCGCGGGCGCAGTCGGAGCGAGGGGAAACACTCCTGGTGGGTTCGGGCGGACCGTAGGGGCTTCGCGACGAGCAGTGTTGCTGGGATATTGGTTCAAGGTACCTCTTGTGTGTCCCAGGCAACACCATTAAACTCACAGAAAACCACACCGAAACACAGGTGATCCAACATGTACGCGGAAGAGCGCCAGAAGGCGATCCTCGAACGCGCCCGGCGGGACGGCCGGGTCGACGTGACGGGACTCGCCGCGGAGTTCGACGTCACGTACGAGACCATCAGGCGCGACCTCACGGCACTCGAACGCCACGGGGTCCTGCGCAGGGTCCACGGTGGCGCGATCCCCGTCGAGCGGCTGGGCTTCGAGCCCGCCCTCAATGTGCGCGACTCCGTCATGACGCAGGAGAAGGAGCGCATCGCCAAGGCGGCTCTCGCCGAACTCCCGGAGGAGGGCGCCATCCTGCTCGACGCCGGGTCCACCACCGGACGCCTCGCCGAGCAGTTGCCCGCCGACCGCGAACTCACCGTCGTCACCAACTCCCTGTCCATCGCCCTCACGCTCGCCCCGCGTACCCACATCAACCTCATGCTGCTCGGCGGGCGCCTGCGCACCCGCACCCAGGCCACCGTCGACGCCTGGGCGCTGCGCTCCCTCGCCGAGTCCTACGTCGACGTCGCCTTCATGGCGGCGAACGGGATCTCCACCGAACGCGGGCTCACCACACCCGATCCCGCGGAGGCGGAGGTCAAGCGGACCATGATCGCCTCGGCCCGCCGCTGCGTCCTGCTCGCCGACCACACCAAGGTCGGCAACGACCACTTCGCCCGTTTCGCGGCGGTCGAGGACCTCGATCTGGTCATCACCGACACCGGTCTCGCCAGCGGTCTCGCCGACGAACTGGAGGCCGCCGGACCCCGAGTCCAGGTGGTCTGACCAGGGCGGGACACCGAGCGGGGCGGTTCCACCGTCCGGGACCGCCCCGCCCCGGAACACCCCGCGCCCACCCACACCAACACCGACACCCACTGCCCCTCCCCACCTCACCGGCGGGCGATCCGCCCGCCGCACCTCCCAGGAGGTCCCCCATGACCACACAGCAGAGCACGGACAGACTCGCCTCGGTGCGCTCCGGAGTACAGCGCTTCGGAGGGTTCCTGTCGAGCATGGTGATGCCCAACATCGGCGCGTTCATCGCCTGGGGCCTGATCACCGCCCTGTTCATCCCCGACGGGTGGTGGCCCAACGAGCAGATGGCCGGGCTCGTCGACCCGATGATCAAGTACCTGCTGCCGCTGCTGATCGCCTACACCGGCGGCGCGCTGGTGCACGACAGGCGCGGCGGCGTGGTCGGCGCGGCCGCGACCATGGGCGTGATCGTCTCCGCGGACATCCCCATGTTCCTGGGCGCGATGTTCATGGGTCCGTTCGCGGCCTACCTCATGAAGCACTTCGACCGGGTCGTCCAGCCGCGCATCAAGGCCGGCTTCGAGATGCTGGTCAACAACTTCAGCGCCGGCATCCTCGCCGCGATCCTGGCCGCCCTGGGCGTCTACGCGGTCGGACCGGTCGTGGAGGGCATCGCCACCGGCCTGGGCAAGGGCGTGCAGTTCCTCATCGACCTGAGCCTGCTGCCGCTGGTCTCGGTCATCGTCGAGCCCGCCAAGGTGCTGTTCCTCAACAACGCCATCAACCACGGCGTCTTCACCCCGCTGGGCACGGCCCGCGCGGTCGCCGACGGCAGGGCCATCGAGTTCCTCATCGAGTCGAACCCCGGACCGGGCCTGGGCATCCTGCTGGCCCTGATGTTCTTCGGCTCCAAGGTCAGCCGCGCCACCGCGCCCGGCGCGGCCGTCATCCACTTCTTCGGCGGGATCCACGAGATCTACTTCCCGTACATCCTCGCCCAGCCGAAGCTGATCCTCGCCGCGATCGGCGGCGGTATGTCCGGCGTCGCGACCTTCATGATCATGGACGCCGGGCTCGTCTCCGCCGCCTCCCCCGGCAGCATCATCGCGATCATGGCGGTCACCCCGCAGGGAGGCCACCTGTCGGTCCTGGCCGGGGTCGTCGCCGCCACCATCGTCTCCTTCGTCATCGCCTCGCTCCTGCTCGGCTTCGGCCGGTCCGAGCGCAAGGCCGAGCGCGAGGAGAAGGCCAAGCAGGAAGCCGCTCAGAACCAGGAGAACAGCTGATGAGCACTATCGAGGGCTCCGACATCAAGAAGGTCGTCGTCGCCTGCGACGCGGGCATGGGCAGCAGCGTCCTGCTCACCTCGCAGCTGAGCAAGACCCTGTCCCCGTACGGCGTGTCCGTCGAGCACTCCCCGGTCGACCGGATCCCCGAGGGCGCCGACGTGGTCCTGTGCCACACCGGGCTCGTCGACCGGGCCCGGACCCGGGTGCCCGGCACCGTCGTCATCAGCTTCCAGATGTTCCTGGGAGACCCGGCGTTCACCCGCCTGGAGCAGGCTGTGAAGAACGGGAGCACCCTTGCCGAATGATCTGGCGCTGACCGAGGACGCCGTCCGGCTGGGCCGCGAGGCCGCCGACCGGGCCGACGCCATCGACCAGTGCGGTGCCCTGCTCGTCGAACTGGGCGCCGTCGAACCCGGCTACGTGCCCGCCATGCACGAGCGGGAGGCCTCCATCCCCACCTTCGTCGGCGAGGGCGTGGCCATCCCGCACGGCACGGACGCCTCGCGGGCCCTGGTCAAGCGCACCGCGCTGGCCGTGGTCCAGTTCCCCGGCGGGGTCGACTGGGGCGGTCCCACCGTCCACGTGGCCATCGGCATCGCCGCCTCCGGGGACGAGCACCTGGGTGTGCTGTCCTCGCTGGCGGGGATCCTCACCGACCCGGAGAAGGCGGCGCGCCTGCGCTCCGCCAGTACCACGTCCGACGTCCTCGAACTGCTCGGCCCCCTACAGGACGGCTGAGCCCAACCGAACCACCCGCCGGTCCCCTGACCCAGGGCCGGCGGGCCCAGCAGAAAGGCCCGAACATGCTCGTCGCCCGCTTCTACGCCCCCGGTGACATCCGACTGGAGCAGGCCCCCGAGCCGACCGCCGGACCCGGACAGCTCAAGATCGCCGTCGTCAACTGCTCCACGTGCGGCACCGACGTGAAGATCTCCCGGCACGGACACCACCACATCCGTCCGCCCCGCGTGATCGGCCACGAGATCGCCGGGCGGATCGTCGAGGTGGGCGAGGGCGTCACCGGCTGGGCCGAGGGCGACCGCGTCCAGGTCATCGCCGCCATCCCCTGCGGCACCTGCGTGGAGTGCTCCGACGGCCGGTTCACCGTGTGCTCGCGCCAGGAGTCCATGGGTTACCACTACGACGGCGGCTTCGCCGAGTACATGATCATCCCCGAGTCGGTCCTGGCCGTGGACGGGGTCAACCGCGTCCCCGACAACATCGACCTGGCCGAGGCCTCCGTCGCCGAGCCGCTGGCGTGCGTGCTCAACGGCCAGGAGATCGCCGGAGTCGGCGAGGGCGACACGGTCGTGGTCATGGGCGCCGGGCCGATCGGCTGCCTGCACGTCCGGCTGGCCCGTGCGCGCGGCGCCGCGAAGGTCTACCTGGTGGACCTCAACCGGGGCCGCCTGGACATGTCCGCCGACATCGTCCAGCCCGACGCGTCGATCTGCGGCGCCGAGACCGACGCCGTGGAGGAGGTGCTCCGCCTGACCGACGGCCGGGGCGCCGACGTCGTCATCACCGCCGCCGCCTCCGGGCGCGCCCAGGAGGACGCGCTGCGCATGGTCTCGCGCAGCGGCCGGATCAGCTTCTTCGGCGGCCTGCCCAAGGACGCGCCGATCATCCAGCTGGACTCCAACGCCGTGCACTACCGGGAGATCTCGATCTTCGGCGCCAACGGCTCCAGCCCCGAGCACAACCGCCGCGCCCTGGAGCTGATCTCCTCCGGCGCCGTGCCGGTGGCGGACCTGATCACCGAGCGGATGTCCCTGTCCGACGTGCACAAGGCCATCGAGACGGTGGCCTCGGGCACCGCGATCAAGGTGACCATCCAGCCGTAGCGCGCGTGCGCGAAGGCGGTACCGTCGCCGCCCCGGTGCGGCGGCGGTACCCGCCCGCCCGGGGGCGGCGGCGTTCCCACGACGTGCGGGCGCGGTCGCGCCCCCGTCCTCCCGGGTTGTCCACAGGGGCTACCGCCGCCCGCCCGCCCGGGGTTTCCTGGATACGGGAGTCCTCCCACGGCCGTTCGCCGGCCGTGGCCCCTCCCTCTGGCCCTTTCCGACGTACGGAGCGACCATGGCGAAGACCGAACCCCTCCCCGCCGCAACCGGTGACACCCGGCTGACGGGTATCCCCGCCAGCCCGGGAGCCGCAGTCGGCCCGGTGGCGCGGATGGCCCCGCCGCCGTCCCTGCCCGACCAGCGGCCCACCGTCGTGGACCCGGGAGAGGAGGCCGCCCGGGCACGGCAGGCCCTGGAACAGGTGGCCGAGCTGCTCGAAAGCCAGGCCGCCGACCTCCAGGGCGACGCGGCGGCCGTGCTGAGCGCCCAGGCGCTCATGGCCCGCGACCCCGAACTCGCGCGCCGCGCCGCGGAGCGCACCGATGCCGGGGACCCCGCGGCCTGGGCCGTCCACGCGGCCTGCGGCGCCTACCAGGAGCTGCTCCAGGCGGCGGGCGGCTACCTCGCCGAACGCGCCGCCGACCTCGCCGACATCCGGGACCGGGCGACCGCCGTGCTCCTGGAGCTGCCGATGCCCGGGCTGCCCGACCCCGGCGTCCCGCACGTGCTGGTCGCCGACGACCTCGCGCCCGCCGACACCGTGCAGCTCGACGTCGAGCGCGTGCTCGCCATCGTCACGCGTTACGGCGGACCCACCAGCCACACGGTCATCCTGGCCCGGTCGCTCGGCATCCCGGCCGTGGTCGGCTGCGCGGGGGCCGCCGAACTGCTCGACGCGACGCCGGTGGCGGTGGACGGCGACGCCGGAACGGTCGAGGTCGAGCCCGACGAGGAGCTCGCCGAGCGGATGCGCGAGCGCACCGAGCGGCGGCGCGCCCTGCTGGCCGAGGCCACCGGTCCGGGCCGGACCGCCGACGACGTTCCGGTCTCGCTGCTGCTCAACGTCGGTGAGGGCGACCCGCAGAAGGCCGGTGCCCACGACAGCGAGGGCGTGGGGCTGCTGCGCACCGAGTTCCTCTTCCTGGAGCGCTCGGACCCGCCCACCGTCGAGGAGCAGACCGCCTCCTACACGGCCCTGTTCGAGGCGTTCGCCGGGCGCACGGTCACGGTGCGGACCCTGGACGCCGGGTCGGACAAGCCCCTGGCCTTCGCGTCCACCGGCCACGAGGACAACCCCGCGCTCGGCGTACGGGGTTTCCGCACCTCGCGGGTGCACCCCCACCTGATCACCGACCAGCTCCAGGCCATCGCCGCCGCCACCCGGGAGACCTCCGCCAAGGTCCGGGTCATGGCGCCGATGGTGTCCACGCCCGACGAGGCGGAGGAGTTCGTCTCCCTCGCCCGCGAGGCCGGGATCGACCAGGTCGGCGTGATGATCGAGGTGCCCGGCGCGGCGCTGCTCGCCGACCGGCTGCTGTCCCGGGTGGACTTCGTGTCGATCGGCACCAACGACCTGGCGCAGTACACCATGGCCACCGACCGGACCCTCGGTGCGCTGCCCGACCTGCTCGACCCCTGGCAGCCCGCGCTGCTCCAGCTGGTGGGCACCGTGGGCGGCGCGGGGGAGCGCTCGGGACGCCCGGTGGGCGTGTGCGGCGAGGCCGCCGCCGACCCGCTGCTGGCCCTGGTGCTGGTGGGACTGGGCGCGACCAGCCTGTCGATGTCCGCGCCCGCGCTGCCCGCCGTGCGCCACGCGCTGGCCCTGCACACCCACAGTGACTGCCGCAGACTGGCCGACCTGGCGGTCGCGGCCTCCAGCGCCGAACAGGCGCGCGAGGCGGTCAGGGCCGCCGCCCACCCGGAGGCGGTCGACCGCTGACGCCCACCCGGGCACGCCGTGCGCCCTCTCCTCCCCGCATCCGGGACAGGGGAGGGCGCACGGCCGTGGGCGAACCGGTCCTCAGCCCTCGGGAGTCGGCGCGGGCGGTCCCGGGCACGTTCGCGTGGTGGTCCGCCCGGTGTTGAAGAAGTCCACGGCCGCCGCGGCGCAGTCCAGGCCCGACAGGGTCCCGTGCCCGTCGTCCTCCACACTCATGACCTCTCCGCCGACGACCCGCCTCATGTCCAGCGCCCAGTCGTGCGGGGTGACCATCTCGTTGACGTGGCCCACCAGTTGCAGAGGGCTGTCCCCGTGGGTCAGGTCGGGAGCCGCGCCCTCCTCGGGCCAGCCGACACAGGAGTGCTCGTAGAAGCCCAGGGTGCCCATGACGGGGTACCGTTCGGCCCGCTCCAACCGGTGCTGCCACACCTGGTCGAAGTCGCGCGGGCTGTCGGAGTCGTTGCAGAGCAGTGACACCTGCGCGAAGGCGTCGAAGACGGGTTCGGAGTCCCAACCGGCGCCGGAGACCGGTCCGCGGGCGACCCCTGTCCCGGGCACGCCTCCGTCGAGGAGCGTGACGAGGGAGCGGGCGTTGGCGGGCCATTCGCGTTCGGGGGTGGCCAGCAGCGCGGTCACGGCGCCGCCGTCGACGACCGTCCCGTCGGGGCCGGTGCGGGGCTCATCGGCCAGTTCCTCCCGCAGCCCGTAGACCTCGTCCCGGATGCGGTCGGACTCCGTGCCGAGCCCGTAGTGGTCGTCGTGCTCGGCCAGCCAGTCGGTGAAGCGGTGGAACGCGGCCTGGGCGGCCATGGCCTGCCCCTCGTCCAACATGGTGACACTGGCCTCGGGCGACATCACCGAGTCCAGGAGCATGGCCTCGACCCGGTCGTCGTGCATCGACCTGTAGGCGGCGCCGAGCAGGGTTCCCCAGGACACTCCGTAGAAACCGATCGTCTCCGCTCCCAGCGCCTCGCGGATCAGATCCATGTCCCGGGCCACGTTCTCCGCGGTCAGCGAGTCCACGAACTCGGGATCCCGGGCGTGGCATTCGCGATTGATCCGGCTCTGCTCCTCGGCGACGTGCCGTGCGCTCTCCTCGTCGCTCAGGCCGGGGTCGGGGGCGGTCCCCTCCAGACCGCACTCCACGGCGTCGCTGTAACCCACGCCGCGCGGATCGAAGCCCACGAGGTCGTGGTCCAGCGCCAGGTCCGCGGCCTCGCTGTCGAGGATGCGCCCGGGCATGGTCACGCCCGGATGCCCCGGGCCGCCGGGGTTAAACAGGATGGGATAGGTGTTCTCCCCGGTGGCGGGCACACGGGTCACCGCTATGCCGATCGTGCGCCCGTCGGGGTCCTCGTGGTCCAAGGGCACCGGGACGGTGGCGCACAGGGTGCGGTCGTCGTTCCCGTCCCACCCCCGGGCGACGTCGGAGCACAGCCGCCACTCCGGTTCCGGGCCCGGGGTTGCCGAGGCGGGGGCGGCAACGCCGGTGAGCAACAGTCCGGAGGCCGCGGCCAGCGCGGCGCTTCGGGCGAGGAGCACGGGTGTTCTCCATTCACAAGGCTCTGTACGGGGTCCACCGTCCGTGGTCGGACGGTGGGAGCCCTCCGCACGCTACCGGCGACCGCTCCGCGCGCGCCTCCCCCGAACGGAGGATTCGCAGGACCTCCCATGGTGGGGACGGACCGGGCCCGACGGGCTTTGGCCGATCCCCCCGCACCGGCTTTCGTCAGGGGGTCACCCGGTCCGAGGTCGGCGTGTGTCCGGTACGCAGGGGCGGCACGGGGCGTCGGGGCCCTCAGGCCCCCTGTGTGCCGATCCGGACGAACTCGTCCTGGCTGATGAGCAGGTCGTGGTCGGTGTCGACGTCGAGGGCGAAGGCGTGCAGCGCGCTCATGCGGTCGAGTCCCAGGTCCCGCTCGGCGTACACCAGCCACTCGTGGATGTTGATGGAGCCGTCCTGGTCCGTGTCGAGCCGGGTGAACAGGTCGCGTGCTTCCTGCTCGGTCGTGGTGCTGGGCAGAAACTTCTCGGGCATGGTGGTGTGCTCTTCTTCGTTCGTGGGATCGGCCGGGGTGTGGCCGTCTGCGGTACGTGTGCCCATCGTCCCACCGGAAGGGGCCGCTCCGCCGCCGGAGTTCCCGGATGCCGTCTCCGCGGTGGCGCGCACCTGGTTCTTCCGGCCGCCGGGCCGCCCGCGCCTGGCTGGTCCGCGCCCCGGCGGATGAGGAAGCCGACTGCCTCCGAGCCGCCTCGGGCGCGGGCGTCAGGAGGACTGGCGCTGCGCGCGCCACTCCGGAGCGAGCACCGACCAGACCTCCATGTCGTGGCGCTCGCCCCGGTAGACGTAGCTCTCCCGCAGCACGCCGTCCCGCGTCATCCCGAGCCGCCGGGCCACGGCGGTGCTGGCCTCGTTCGCTGACGAGGCGTGCCATTCCACCCGGTGGACGCCCCGCTCCTCGACGGCCCAGTCGATGATCCGCCGCGCGGCCCTGGTCACCAGCCCTCGCCCCACGGCTGACGGTTCCAGCCAGCAGCCCGCCTCGGCGGTGCCGTGCTTGAGGTCCATCGTGCGGAAGAGGACGCCGCCGAGCAGCTTGTCGCCCGACCAGATTCCGTAGATCCCTCCGGTGTCGGTGGCGGCCTTCTCCGCGTACGAGCGCAGGTAGGACCGGCTCGACTCCAGGTCCACGATGACGTCCGGGAGCGCGATGTAGCGTCCGATGAACTCGCGCCCCCGGTCGATGTTGGCCAGGAACTCCTCGGCGTGCCGGGGTTCGAGCGGGCGCAGTTCAGCGCCGTCCACATCCAGGGGCAACGCGAACATCGCCGACCTCCATAACCGATCAGTACACATGGTGGACGGGATCATCCCATGGCGGTGTCGTCGAACTCCGCCTCGGGTCGCGGTCGGCGACCCGGTGCGTCCTGTACGTCTGGAGCTCCCCGTGCGAACCAAGGGAGGTCCCGCGAGGTCGGGCAGCCGCTCAGCCGCGCGGGCCCTCCCAACGGCCGCCGACCACCTCGGGCACCAGGTCGAACCGGTCGAGGAACGCCTGGACCAGCTTCTCCACGTCGCTGGAGCCGGACGCGCACCACGCCTGGTGGCCGCTGTTGAGCACGGACAGGAACACCGAGGCCAGGACCCCCGGGCGGGGGTCGGTGACCGGGTCCGCGCCGGTGCGCTCGCCCAGCGCCCGGGCCAGCCGCTCCTGCCTGCGGTGGCAGTAGCGCATGTTGACCTCGATCAGCTCGGGGCTCTCGGACACCAGTCCCATGGCGCTGCCCCGGAGGTGGAGCATCTCGCGTTCGAGGTAGGCCCAGTGGTCGAGCATCGCGTTGCGCAGCGCGGTGAACGGCGGCTCCTCGGCGGGGCGGGCCAGCAGGGCCGCGAACAGCTGCTCGTCGAGGTCCTCGACCGCCTCCAGGACCACGTCCTCCTTGGAGCCGAAGTAGCGGAAGAACGTGCGCTGGGAGACCCCGACGCAGGAGGCGATCTCCTCTGTCGTCGTCCGCTGGTAACCGTTCTCGTGGAACAGGCGCAGCGCCGACTCCATGAGGGACTCGCGCATCCGGGCCTTCTTGCGCTCGCGCAGCCCGAGCTGCTCCTCCGGTTCGGCGCTCGTCGTGCTCATGGACGTGCCTCCCGCGTGTTGGCTCTGCCCGCTGATTCCGGCCCTGTCGACCGAGGATACCGTGTGAAACAGATTACGTCAGCGGCTGACAAAACGCACTTGCTGCAAAGAGTCAGTGGCAGACATAATCATGCGGACGACGACATCGGTACCGGCACGCAGGGGGAACCATGACCGCACAGACCGTCCCGAAGGCTGCTCCGGAGACGGAGACGGAGCGGAAGCAGCGCTGGACGGAGAGCCCCTGGGCGACCCTGGTCGCCATCGCCTTCGGCGTGATGATGGTGGCGCTGGACGGCACCATCGTGGCCGTCGCCAACCCCGCGATCGGCACGAGCCTGGGCGCCTCGCTGGCCGAACTCCAGTGGGTGACCCACGGCTACCTGCTCGGCCTGGCGGTCTTCCTGATCACGGCGGGCAAGATCGGCGACCGCTTCGGCTACCGCAACACCTACCTCGTGGGCGCGGTCGGCTTCGTACTCAGCTCGGTGGCGATCGCGCTGTCGGCCGGTGTCATCATGCTCGTCGCCTTCCGGGTGCTGCAAGGGGTTTTCGGCGCGCTGCTCCTGCCCTCGGCGATGGGTCTGCTGCGCGCCAGCTTCCCGCCCAGCAAGCTCGGCCGGGCCTTCGGCGTCTTCGGCAGCCTCATCGGCGCCGCCACGGCGGGCGGCCCCATCCTGGGCGGCGTACTGGTCGGCTCCTTCGGCTGGGAGTCCGTCTTCTACATCAACGTCCCGGTGGGCGCGGTCGCCCTCGGACTCGGTCTGTGGCTGCTGGCCGCCAACAAGCCGACCGACGCCGGAAGCCGGATGGACGTGCCCGGCATCGTGCTGCTGAGCATCGCCATCTTCGCCCTGGTGTGGGCCCTGGTGGAGGCGCCCAGCGTGGGCTGGGGCCACCCCGTCACACTGGGCTCGCTCGCCGTCACGGCGGTCTTCGCCGTGGCCTTCCTGGTGTGGGAGCGGCGCCCGGAACAGCCCCTGCTCCCGCTCGCCCTGTTCGCCAACCCCTCGGTCTCCATCGGCGCTGTCCTGACGGTCGCGATGGCGCTGAGCCTGATGGGGTCGCTGTTCTTCATCACCTTCTACCTCCAGGGCGTGCGGGGCATGAGCCCCGCCCAGACCGGACTCCAGCTCATCTCCATGACCGCGCTGATGGCGGTCACCTCGCCGATCGCGGGCCGGGTCCTGGACCGGGTCGGCGCCCGGCCGCCCACGACGGTGGGCCTGCTGCTGGCGTCGGCGGGCATGTTCATGCTGTCGCTGCTGCGGACCGACACGGGAGTGCTCTACATCTCGGCCGCGTTCGTCCTGCTCGGCATGGGCCTGAGCCTGATCATGACCGGTGCCACGGCGGCCATCATCGGCAACGCGCCCGTGCGCTACGCCGGTGTGGCCTCGGCGGTGCAGCAGGCCGCCATGCAGCTGGGCGGCTCGCTCGGCACGGCGGTCCTGGGCGCGGTCATGTCCGCGACCATCGTCGCCACCCTGCCCGGCCACTTCGCCGCCGCGGGGCTGGCCGAACCCGCCGCCGAGGAGTTGGCGGACATGCAGAGCGCCGTGGCCCAGGGCGGCGCGGTGCTGCCCGAGGGCGCGACCCCGGAGGTCGTGGCGGCCGTGACCGGGGCCAGCAACCTGGCGTTCATGGAAGGGCTGCAACTCGCCTTCACCATCGCGGCGGCGGTGATGCTGGTCGCCGCGGTGCTGTCGCTGTTCATGCGCTCGGGCAGGATGACCGACGGCCCGGCCGTCCACATCTAGCCGGGAGCGGGGTCCGGTCCTGCGCGCGGAAGCCCCTTACCGGGCCGGACCTGCGCAGACCCTGGATCGGGTCCGCGCAGACGCCGAACCCGGTCCTGGGCCCGCCGGGGCGCCTCCTCGGGCCCCGGGCGCGTCGATGCCGCACGGGTTCGCGGGCACGCCGGCGGCTCTGTGGGCTCCGGGCACGCCCGTGCCGCTGGAGGCCGCGGCCCCCTGTAACCAGGAAACCGCGGAAGACGAGGCGGCACCACCCCCTGTGGACAAGGGTGGGGCCGCCTCCGACGTGCGCGTTCCCGGGCGGCAGACTTCGCGGAGCGGCGGTCTGCGCCGCCCTGCCATTCGTACGACCCGACAGGGGGCTTCTCTTGAGCGAGCGCACCGGCCAGCACCGGGCCTATCTGGACGAACTGTTCGGACTCACCGGCCGCCGTGCCCTCGTGACGGGAGGGAACTCGGGCATCGGCCGCGGCGTCGCCGAGGCCCTCGGACGCGCCGGGGCGAGCGTGCACCTGGTGGCCCGCGACGCCGGACGCCTGGCCCAGACGGCGGAGGAGTTCGCCGTCCAGGGCATCGAGGTCGGCACCACCCCGGTCGACCTGGCCGACCGCGACGCGCTCGGGGAGCTCTGCGCGAGTGAACCGGTGACGGGGGCGGACATCCTGGTGACCTCGGCCGCGGTCAACCACCGGCCCCCGCTGGGGGAGACGTCGGAGGAGGTCTGGGAGGAGACGCTGGCGGTCAACCTCACCGCGCCGTACCTGCTGGGCCAGGCGTGCGGGCCGCGGATGGCCGAGCGGGGCTGGGGCCGGATCCTCAACATCGGCTCCCAGCAGACGTGGAGCGCGTTCGGCAACTCGGGGGTGTACGGCGTCAGCAAGGCCGCCGTCGGCGGGCTCTCACGCTCCCAGGCCGAGGCGTGGTCGCCCCACGGCGTCACCGCCAACACCATCATTCCCGGTTTCGTGGTCACGCCGATGACGATGCACACGGTCGCGGTGCCCGGCCGCGAGGAGGAACTCGCGGCCCGCACCATGGTCGGCCGCAACGGCCTCCCCCGCGACTTCGCCGGTCTGGCGGTCTTCCTCGCCTCGGACGCCTCCGCCTTCGTCACCGGGCAGACGCTGGCCGCCGACGGCGGGCTCAGCGTGCACTGACCCGTGGCGCGGGAGTATCCGGGAACCCGCCGAGGAAGAGGCGGCCCCACCCCTGGGGACAAGGGCGGGGCCGCCTCCGCTGTGCACGGCGACGCCGACCGCGACCGACCGACCTGACTGTCCGAAACCCCTCCGGGCCCGGACCGGTGGCTCAGGTCGTGTAGTCGGCGTTGATCCGGATGTACCCCTCGGTCAGGTCGCACCCGTAGACCGTGAAGGCGCCGTCGGCGATGCCCAGGCCGACGCCGATCACCACCTCGTCGCCCTTCATGTGCTGGGCGGCGCGCTCCAGCACCTCGTCCGTGGCCTCCGCCGGGTAGGTCTCCACGTCACCGAAGGAGATCCGCACGTTGTCGGGGAGGATGTCGGTCTCCTCCTCGCACTTGCCGACCGCCATCGTCACCCGGCCCCAGTTGGGGTCCGCGCCGTGCACGGCGGTCTTCACCAGCGGGGAGTTCACCACGGCCTTGGCCACCCGCTTGGCCTGGGCGTCGTCGCGCGCGCCGGTCACGCGCACCTCGATCAGCTTGCTGGCGCCCTCGCCGTCGGAGGCGATCATCCGCACCAGCTTCAGGGCCACCTCATGCAGCGCCGCCTCGAACTCCGCCACGTCCACCGGCCCGGCCAGCCCGTTGGCGAACACCGCCGCCGAGTCGCTGGTGGAGGTGTCGGTGTCGATGCTCAGCGCGTTGAACGTGCGGTCCACCACCCGACGGAACACCTCGTCCAGCACCGGCTGCTCCAGCTCGGCGTCGGTGAAGAACCAGGCCAGCATGGTCGCCATGTTCGGCTCGATCATGCCGACTCCCTTGGCGATGCCCGTCAGCGTCGCCCCGCCCACCGTCGCCGAGGCGGTCTTGGGCCGGGTGTCGGTGGTCATCATCGCCGCGGCCGAGCGGTCCAGGTCCGCCGGGGGGAACTCCTCGGGCAGCGCGTCCAGGTAGGCGCGCACCTTCTCGATCGGGTACGGGCGGCCGATCACGCCGGTGGAGGCGACCAGCACCTCCTCGGGCGGCACCCCCGCGGCCCGCGCCACGCGCTCCTGGAGTTCGTGGGCGTGGCTGTCGCCGACCCTGCCCGTGGCCACGTTGGCGTTGCGGGCGATCACCGCGACCCCCCGCGCGCTGCCGTCGGCCGCCGAACGGCGGCTGAGCAGCACGCTGGGTCCGGCGAACCGCGACCGGGTGAACACGGCGGACACGCGGGCGGGGACCTCCGACACCACCGCGAAGAAGTCGTCGTTGGGGTCCTTGATCCCGATGTTTCCGGCCACGCCGCGGAAACCTGCGGGCACGGGGGTCTGGCTGCTCATCGTCCTCCTCGGGGCTTCTCCGGCGCCAGACTACTCCGCCGTGCGCCGCGACCCTCATTACGGCTGCGACCTGCGGGGGTTTCGTCCTGTGCACCTCCGGGACCCGTGTGACAACAACCTGATAACGGGGTATCGCCGGAAGACGAGACCACCCGGGGGGAGGCGTGTTGTGCGTGATGGTGACTGGCTCACGGAGACAGGGGCGCGGATTCGGGGCGTTCTGAAGGTGATGGTGGACGCCGGGTGGCTGCCCGGCGGGGCCGCCGTGATCGGCACCGGCGGCATGTGGGAGTTCGTCGCCGTCGGCCGCATCGACGGCGAGCACGACACCGCCCCGGACGTGGCCTACGACGTCGCTAGCCTGACGAAGGTCATGGCGACCTGGCCGCTGGTCGGCCAGGCGGTCGCCGAGGGGATCATGGACCTGGACGCCCCGATGTCGGAGTACCTGGACGTGGACCACCTGCCCGGTGCGGAGGTCACCACACGGCAGATCCTCACCCACACCGGCCGCCTCAACCCGGTGACCTGGCTGGAGAGATACGTGGGCACCGACCAGGACCTCGCGGAGGCCATCCTCGCCGACCCGTTGGAGGAGCCCGGTTACGCCTACGTCGACCGCGGGTTCATCCTGCTCGGCATGCTCCTGGAACGCCTCTACGGCACGGGCCTGGACCGGCTGTCCCGCGATCTGTGGGAGCGGATGGGCATGCGCTCCACCGCATTCGGACCCCTGCCGCGTTCGCCCGGTGTTGCGCCCACCGAGCGCCGCATCCCCGGAGCCGCTCCCACCTGGGGGGTGGTGCACGACGAGGCGGCCGCGCTGATGGGCGGCGTGGCGGGGCACGCCGGGGTGTTCAGCACCGCCATCGACCTCGGCGCGTTCACCCGGGAGATCCTGCGGATGCACGACGGGGGTCAGGGACCGGTGCCGTCCTCCTACGTGCGCGCGAGCTGGCAGCCGCACG
This sequence comes from Nocardiopsis sp. LDBS0036, assembly GCF_041228755.1. Lineage (NCBI taxonomy): Bacteria > Bacillati > Actinomycetota > Actinomycetes > Streptosporangiales > Nocardiopsidaceae > Nocardiopsis > Nocardiopsis sp. LDBS0036. The sequence goes on along the minus strand of NZ_CP141103.1, from coordinate 3,510,604 downwards.
TGGACGCGGGGGCGAGGCTGTGGCGCGGCCTGGGCTGGCTGGTCACCCCGGAGGGGGTGGTCTACCACAACGGTTTCACCGGGACGAGCCTGTTCATGCACCCGCAGAGCGGCCGGTACGTGGGCGTGCTCACCAACGCCGTGCACTACGGGCGCGACCGGACCGGGCTGGTGGACCTGCGGTCGGCCGCGCGGTCGGCGCTCACGCCGCAGGCGCACGAGTCCTCGTCCTGAGACGGGCGGCGACGGCGCACGCGGGCGCTGGGAGCGCACCCACGCGGCGGACCGGGGCCGGGGCAGGGGGCGGCTGCGTCGGCAGGGAGACCCCACACGCCGCACCGCCCACGTTTTCGGTCAACGCGTGCGCGCGTCACGTCCCGGCGGGGTCCTGCCCGAAGGCGTCACGTCCCGGGGACGTCACGCCCCCGAGGCGTCGCGGATCGCCCCGGCGAGCGAGCCCAGGAGGTCGGCCAGCCCCGCGGGGCCCGGGACGACCAGGTCGGCGGCCTCGGCCACGGCGGTGACCTCGTCCGAGGACGAGCACACGTTCAGGCCCTGGACGCCCTGGGACCGCAGGCCCACCACGGCGTCGAACGCGGGCAGGTCGCCGAGGTCGTCACCGGCGTAGAGCACCGCGCGCGGGCCCGTCTCGGCGACGAGCGCGGTGAGCGCCGCGCCCTTGTCCACACCCTGTGGACGGAGCTCGACCACCATCCGGCCCGGTTCCACCTGGAGGTCCGACCGCCGCGCCAGTTCGCTCAAGGGGGGCGTGAGCAGGGCGAGCGCGCCGTCCGGGTCGGCGGTGCGCCGGGTGTGCACCGCCAGCGAGCGCCCCTTGTCCTCGATCCAGGTGCCCTCCGGGGCGCCCAGGTCGTCGAGCAGGCCGGGCAGCTCCTCGCGCACCACCGCCACGCCGGGCGGTGCGGGCGCCGCGGCCACACGCCCGTCCTCCCAGCGTTCGGCGCCGTAGTGGCCCAGCACGGTGATGCCGGGCACCCGGTCCAGGCCGCCCAGCCGCACCGCCGTCTCGGCGGGGCGGCCGGTGACCACGGCGACCGAGCCCAGGAGCCCGGCCAGGTCGGCGAGCACGTCCACGATCCCCGGGTAGGGGGCGGACGTACGCGGGTCGGCGACGATGGGCGCGAGCGTGCCGTCGAAGTCGAAGGCGGCCAGCGCCCGCTCGGGTGCGGCGAGGAAGGCGTCGAGCGCGGTGCGTCCGGCGTCCGTGCTGGGTTGGGGCAGGGACATGGAGGGCCTTTCCGGTGGGGCCGCTGATGCGGGCCGGGCGGGACCGCCAGACTACCGACGCGTCCCCGCGCCGACGTGACTCCACCGCGTGTGTGACGGTTGTTTCAGCGGATGTCCGTGCTGTGTCGGGCGCGCGGTCGGCCTCGTGGGACGGCGCTGCCGCTCTCCGCCGTGGGGGTGGCCCGGGCGGAGGGCGCCGACGGGACCGCGGGTGTCGTCACCGGGGCGCGGGGTGGGTAGGAACGACCCAAAGAAGAGGGATAGCGGGAAACGTCAGAGCTGGATGCCCAGCTGGCGTGCGTTGCGTTGACGGCGGCGGTCGGCGCGCAGCCGACGCAGCCGCTTGACGGTCATCGGGTCGAAGGCGAGGGCCTCCGGCCGTTCCACCAGCCCGTTCAGCAGCTGGTAGTAGCGGGTCGCGGAGAACCCGAACTCGTCGCGGATCGCCTGTTCCTTGGAGCCCTCGAACTTCCACCACTGGCGTTCGAAGGCGAGGATGCGCTGCTCGCGCTCGGCGAGGGCCGACTGACCGTCTTCGGTCGGACCGATATTCGGCATGGGACACCCCCTGGACGGGAAATTGGTTTGTCCGGATCGGCCCGACTCATGCTAGCGACTCGACATGCCGGATGAGGAGCCGAAACCGCAGGACTGGCACCAGGGATACAGTTACGTTCTCTACCCCTCAGGCCACTTGTACACGCCTGAATCCTGTGCACGTGACAGAATTGCCGGGGTCCGGCCAGGGCCGCGTGGAACGTCGACCGCATCGTTCGAGGGAGCCTGACGTGCTCGGGGGCAACAGCCGCAACAGGATACACACACGCCGCGCCCGTGGCGGGGCCAGCGCGGTCTTCGCGGCCGCCACCGCCGCCGTCCTCGGTCTGACCTCGGCCCCGGCCGCGGCGGACCTGATCCCCGACTACCGGCCCGAGCAGTGGGGACTCCAGGCCGTGGGGGCGCCGCAGCTGTGGGAGGAGAACCAGGGTCAGGGCGCCACGGTCGCGCTTCCGGGCGTCTCCGTCGACGAGGGGCACCCGGACCTGGTCGACAACGTCCAGCTGGACACGCGGTTCGGTGAGAACGACGGCGACATCGAGCAGGGCAACGCCGCGGCCGGACTGGTCGCGGCCCACGGGTACGGCAGGGACGCCGACGGCGGCGTCCTGGGCGTGGCGCCCGAGGCCACCGTGCTCGTGCTGCCCACGGGGGACCAGCTCGCCGAGGCCGTGCGGTTCGCCTCCCAGGAGGGCGCCCAGGTCATCCTGCTGCCCGAGCCCGCCGGGCCCGGCCTCGCCGAGGCCACCCAGGAGGCCTCCTCCAACGGCGCGCTGGTCGTCGGCCCGGCGGGGGAGGACGAGGACCCCAACGTGCTCACCGTCGCGGGGACCGACCAGGACGGAGCCCTCATCCAGGGCGCGCCCGGGGCCGGGATGATCGCGCTGACCGCCCCCGGGGCCGACCTGGTCACGGCGGGACCGGAACCGGGCCAGGCCGAGGTGACCGGGGCTCCCTACGCCGCCGCGATGGTCGCCGGGGCCGCCGCCCTGATGCGCGCGGAGCACCCGCAGCTGCGGCCCGACCAGATCCGCGACGCCCTGGTGGACGGCTCCCAGCCCGGCCCCGACGGCCTGCCCGCGCTGCACCTGCCCAGCGCGGAGCAGCAGGCGTCCGGCGTCGCCCAGGACATCCCGCTCATCGACGAGGACCTGGCCGGGCGGGACGACCAGTCGGGGCTGGTGCCCGCGTGGGCGTGGTTCGTCACCGTCGGCGCCGTGGTGGTCCTGGGAGTGCTCATCCTGGTCGTGTGGGTGCGCCGCTCCACCGCCGACCCCTACGGCGTGAAGGCCGAGCGCCGCGAGCAGGACGAGGAGATCGCCGCCGAGCGCGCCGCCGAGGCCGCGCCCGCCAACCGCCGCCGCAAGGGCGGACGCCGCCGCAAGACGCGCGGTAACTGAGCCGCGACTGAGCGACCGGAGCCGTCCGTGCCCGCCCCTCGGGGGAGGGCGCGGACGGCTCCTGTTCGGGGCCCTCGGCTCCCACGCGCGCCGCCGCGGTGACCTGCCTCGGCTCCCCGCTCCCGGCGGGACGCCCCGGTTCCGGACGCCCTGCCACACCCCCGGTTCCGGTTCCGGACGCGCCGTAACCGGCGGGTGCACGGCACCACCGGTGTGGTGCCGCTCACACCGCCTGTGCGGACGGCGGGGCCGTTAAGCACTGGCGTCCGGCTCCGCCCGGCGGATAGCGTCCTCACCGCCGGGCGCCCCGCCCCGGGCGCGCCCACGACAGGGCGGAGAGCATATGACGCGCATGGCCGACGGCAGCGCTGGCGACGCCGACTACGGTGTCATCGCCCGCACCTACACCGACCACCGCCGCCCCGACCCGCGGATCGCGGCCGCCGTGCACCGCGCGCTCGGTGACGCGCGCACGGTCCTCAACATCGGTGCGGGCGCGGGCTCCTACGAGCCCCTCGACCGCGAGGTCACCCCGGTGGAACCCTCCGCCAGCATGCGGGCCAAACGCCCGGACACCCTGCCCGCGGCGCTCGACGCGGTCGCCGAGAGCCTCCCCTTCCCCGACGGGGCCTTCGACGCCGCCATGACCACGTTCAGTGTCCACCAGTGGCGCGACCTGGAGGCCGGGCTGGCCGAGGCCCGGCGGGTCACCGCGGGCCCCGTGGCCGTGCTCACCTGCGACCCGGACCTGGTGCGCGACTTCTGGCTCCACGAGTACGCGCCCGAGGTCCTGGACACCGAGGCCCGCCGCTACCCGGCGATCGCCGACCTGGCCGCGGGGCTGGGCGGCGCCACCAGCGTCGTGCCCGTCCCCGTGCCCCTGGACTGCTCCGACGGGTTCAACGAGGCCTACTACGGGCGGCCGGAGGGCCTGCTGGAGGTGGGCGCGCGCCTGTCCTGCTCGTCGTGGAGCTTCGTGGACGAGGCGGTGCACGAGCGGTTCACCGCCCACCTGTCCCGGGACCTGGCCGACGGGACCTGGGACCGCCGGTTCGGACACCTGAGGGGAGTGCCCGAGCTGGAGGGTTCGCTGGTGCTGGTGGTGTCGGTCCCCGACTAGGAACCGGGGCCGTACGGCCCCCGCCCGCCGACCGGGGCCCGGCGGGCGCGCCGTGCGCCTCCCCGGCCGGAACCGGACACCGGACACGGTGCGTGGTCGCCGCACGTCACGGACCCCCGACGGTCTGTCACGCCACGTCCGCGCGTGCATATGTAAGCAACGCCGGACGGGCTTGACGCGGACACCCGAGGGGACAAGGCTTTGGAGAATGTCACCCCTCGAAGCGTCTCCTCTGCCCTCTCGGGGCGAGCCGCGGGCCGGGATCGCGCCCGAGTTCCGCAACCTCGTCAACGGGCGCGTCCGCCTCTCCGAGTACGACCCCAAGTGGCCCTACCTGTTCCGGCGCGAGGACGGGAGGGTCCGCGCCGCCCTCGGCGACCGCGTGCTGCTCTTCGAGCACGTCGGCTCCACCGCCGTGCCCGGCCTCGCCGCCAAACCCTGCGTGGACCTGCTGCTCCTCGTCGCCGACTCCTCGGACGAGGCCGCCTACCTGCCCGACCTCGAAGCCGCCGGGTACCCCCTGGTGATCAGGGAGCCCGACTGGTACGAGCACCGGGTGTTCAAGGGCTCCGAGGTCAACCTCAACCTGCACGTGTTCAGCCGGGGGTGCGAGGAGGCCGAGCGCATGCGCCGCTTCCGCGACCACCTCATCGCCGACGCCGACGCGCGCGAACGCTACACGGCGGTCAAGCGCGAGCTGGTCGGGCGGACCTGGGACCGCATCCAGGACTACGCCGACGCCAAGACCGACATCATCCGCCGGCTCCTCGCCGAGGCGGACGCCGGGAGGGGCGCCACCGGCTGACCGGTTCCCGGCCGACCGGGCCGCGGCCAGGGGCGTGTACCGTCTCCCGACGGCGGACGCGCCCCCGCCTCCGGGCCCCAGCGGCCCCGGACCCGCCGATCCGCGCCCGCGGGCCCCGGGACCGCGCGGACGCGCCCCCGGCGGGCGGGAACAGCGGGCGCGACCGCGGGCGGAAACCGCGCGGACGCGCCCCGACGCCTCCGGGCTCAGCCCAGCGAGCGCAGCTGGTCCTGGAACCACCGGCGCGGCGGCAGCGCCACCGCGGCCTCGGCCAGCCGCTCCCTGCGCCCGCGCCGCTCCTCAGCGGGCATCGACAGCGCCTCGTGCAGCGCCTCCGCCGTCTCCACGGTGTCGTAGGGGTTGACCAGCAGCGCGTGCCCGCCCAGCTCATCGGCCGCCCCCGCCTCGTGCGACAGCACCAGTACCGAGTCCCGCTCCGACAGGACCGGGCCCTCCTTGGCCACCAGGTTCATGCCGTCCCGGATCGGGTTGACCAGCAGCACGTCGGCCAGCTGGAACGAGGCCAGCGAACGCGGGTAGTCGTCGTTGACCTCCAGGATCAGGGGCGTCCACTCGGGGGTCGCGAACTCCTCGTTGATCTCCTTGGCGGTCCGCAGCACCGCGTCGGTGTACTCGCGGTACTCCGGCACGTCGCCCCGGCTCGGGTAGGCGAACGCCAAGTGGGTCACCCGACCCCGCCACTCGGGGCGGGCGGTCAGCAGCTCGCGGTAGGCCTCCAGGCCCCGCACGATGTTCTTGGACAGCTCCGTGCGGTCCACCCGCACGATCAGCCTCGTGTCGCCGACCGCCTCCTCCAGGGTGCTCCGGCGCGAGGCCACGGCCGGGTCGGCGGCGCTCTGGCGCAGCCCCTCCCCGTCCGCGCCCAGGGCGTGCACGCCCACCCCGACCACCCGGCCGCCGTGCTCCACGGTGCGCCGCTCGAAGTCGACCTTCGCGCGCAGGATCTCCTCGCAGCAGCGCAGGAACGCGTCCGCCCAGCGCGGGCTGAGGAAGCCCAGCCGGTCCGCGCCCAGCATGCCCTCCAGCAGCTCGCGCGCGACCTGACCGGGCAGCATCCGGAAGTACTCCGGGGGAGCCCACGGGGTGTGTGAGAAGTGCGCGATGCGCAGGTCGGGGCGGCGCGCGCGCAGGATCCGCGGCACCAGCGCCAGGTGGTAGTCCTGCACGGCGACGCGGGCGCCCTCGGCGGCACCGGCCACCAGGGCCTCGGCGAACGCGTTGTTGTAGGCGGTGTAGTCCTCCCACGTCCGCCGGAAGCGCGAACCGAAGGACGGCTTGTTGGGGGTGTCGTACAGCATGTGCTGCACGAACCACAGGGTCGAGTTGGCCACCCCGGTGTAGGCGCCGTCGAAGGTCTGCCGGGGGATGTCCAGCATGTGGACCCGCATGCCGTCCAGGTCGTAAGCCTGGTCCAGCCGGGCCTGCGGCGCCTCCGCCGCGGCCCGCCGGTCGGCGTCGGACAGGGCGGCGCACACCCAGATGCTGTCGATCTCGGTGGCGACCGAGATCATCCCCGACACCAGTCCGCCCCCGCCGCGCCGATGCTCCAGCGAGCCGTCGTCGGCGGTCGAGAAGGACACGGGCCCTCTGTTGGAGGCGATGAGGATCTGTGCCTTGTCCACGTGGTCGTCCTCTCGGAGAAAAAGCGATCGGGGTGGGGCGGTGGTGAAAGGGGGTCGCATCCTATGTCTCGCCTGTCGACAGCCGCCCCAAACCCCGCGCGGGTCAGCGGGGGTGCGCGTCACACGTCCAGCGCGCCGGGGGTGCGCCCTCCCGGCCCGGACCAGCGCCGTCTCACCATGTGAGCCGTTTCGTGTTACCCGGGTCACCAGGCGTGGAAAACCGGCCGGCACCTCCGTTACAGTTGCGGTGCGGATCCGACAGGACCAGCGCAAAACTTCATATTGCTCATCCAGAGGGGTGGAGGGACCGGCCCTGCGAAGCCCCGGCAACCATTCCAGCATGTGACACCCGCGAACCCGCGGGACGGCTGGGACAGGTGCCAACTCCGGCCTGGGGACAAGGTGTCCGCCAGGAAAGATGAGGGGAGACGCCTCGCCATGGCGATTGCCGCCACCGAACCCACCGCCGCCCGCTCCTTCGGCCCCGGCACCGCGCTCTCCTGTCGCGAGTGCGGCGAGCGCTACGAACTCACCCCCCGGTTCGCCTGCGAGTTCTGCTTCGGCCCCCTTGAGGTCGCCTACGACTTCGGGACCGTCACCCGCGCCGACATCGAGAGCGGCCCCAAGAGCATCTGGCGCTACCGCTCCCTCCTGCCCGTCCCGGCCAACGTCGCCGAGCTGCCCAACATGGCCCCCGGCCTGACCCCGCTGGTGCGGGCCGACCGCCTCGCGGCCGAACTGGGCCTGGACTCCCTCCACGTCAAGGACGACTCCGGCAACCCCACGCACTCCTTCAAGGACCGCGTGGTCGCCATCGCCGTCGAGGCCGCCCGCACCTTCGGGTTCACCACCCTGTCCTGCTCCTCCACCGGCAACCTGGCCGGAGCCGTCGGCGCCGCCGCCGCGCGCGCCGGGTTCGAGTCCTGCGTGTTCATCCCCGCCGGGCTGGAGGAGGCCAAGGTGGTCATGGCCTCCGTCTACGGCGGCAAGGTCGTGGCCATCGACGGCAACTACGACGACGTCAACCGCTTCTGCTCCGAGCTCATCGGCGACCCGGTGGGCGAGGGCTGGGGCTTCGTCAACGTCAACCTGCGCCCCTACTACGGCGAGGGCTCCAAGACGCTGGCCTACGAGATCGCCGAGCAGCTCGGTTGGCGCCTGCCCGAGCAGATCGTCGTCCCGATCGCGTCCGGCTCCCAGCTCACCAAGATCGACAAGGGCTTCCAGGAACTGGTCAAGCTCGGCCTGGTCGAGGACCGCCCGTACCGGATCTTCGGCGCCCAGGCCACGGGCTGCTCCCCGGTCGCGCAGGCCTGGGACAAGGGCATCGACGTCATCCAGCCGGTCAAGCCCGACACCATCGCCAAGTCGCTGGCCATCGGCAACCCGGCCGACGGGCCCTACGTGCTGGACATCGCCAAGCGCACGGGCGGATCGGTGGAGCACGTGGGCGACGACGAGATCGTCGACTCCATCAAGCTCCTCGCCCGCACCGAGGGCATCTTCGCCGAGACCGCGGGCGGCGTCACCACCGGCGTGCTGCGCAAGCTCGTCCGCGAGGGCAGGCTCGACCCGAAGGCCGAGACGGTCGTGCTCAACACCGGTGACGGGCTCAAGACCCTGAACGCCGTCGACGCCGGGGTGAGCGCCACGATCAAGCCGTCGCTGAGCGCCTTCACCGACGCCGGTCTGGCCTAGACAGTGTCCTCCGGGGCCTCCGCTTCGCTTCGGCCCGCCCGTCGCCCGCCGTCGCCCGCAGGGGCGCCACGCGACGAGGCGGGCTACCGCCCCCCACGGACGCGAAGCCCGGCACTTTCGTTGTTCGGGCGCCCGAGCGACCCCTCCGGCGCTGAGGCCCCGTAAGAGCAGGCTCAGGCCGCCCCGACCACCCGTCATCTCCCACGAGTAAGGAAGTCCGCCATGAGCGCCAGCGTCCGCGTGCCCACCATCCTGCGCACCTACACCAACGACGCCTCCGAGGTCTCCGCCGAGGGCGCCACCCTGGCCGAGGTCCTCGACGACCTGGAGGCCAACTACCCCGGCATCCGCGCCCGCATCCTGGACGACAGCGGCAAGGTGCGCCGCTTCGTCAACGTCTACATCGGCGACGAGGACGTGCGCTTCGATAAGGGCCTGCAGACCGAGGTCGCCGACGGCGCCCAGGTCTCCATCATCCCGGCGGTCGCCGGGGGCTGCTGAGCCCCGGCGTGAGGGGCGGCCGCGGCGCGACAGGGCGCCGGGGCCGCCCCTTCGCCGTCCGCGGGGCCCCGCGCGCTCCGCGAAACCCGGTGCGCCCGGGTCCGCCGCTCCCTAGCCTGGGCGCATGGGCATCGAGATCCGGCTGTTCCGGGAGTCCGACAGGGAAGCGGTCATCGCTCTGGCACTGCGCGCGTGGGAACCGGTGCACGCGTCGCTGCGCCGGGTCCTGGGGGAGGAGGTCTACCCGGTCCTGGTCCCGGACTGGCGGCGCAGCCAGTACGACGAGGTGGCCGGGAGCGTCGACGCCGGGGACCAGCGCGTGTGGGTCGCCGAGGCCGACGGCGCGGTCGCGGGCTTCGCCACCGCCAGGATGCTCCCCGACGACGACATGGGGGAGATCCACCTGCTCGCCGTCGACCCCGACCACCAGGGGCGGGGCGTGGGGACGGCGCTGACCGGGGCCGCCACCGACTGGATCCGGGAGCAGGGGGCGGCGGTGGCCATGGTCGAGACGGGCGGCGACGACGGTCACGCCCCGGCCCGCGCCACCTACGAGCGCGCCGGTTACACCGCGCTGCCGATCGTGCGGTACTTCCGCAAGCTGTAGCGGCGCGGGGGACCGCCCGGGGCGCGGCCCTGGCTCGCCGAACCGCCTCGTCGCTGCTCGTAGGCTGGAGGGGATTCCGGTCGAACGAGGGTGGAGATGTCGGCGACACGGCTGTTGGTCCTGGGTGTGGTGCGCATGGAGGGGCAGGCCCACGGGTACCGGGTGGGCCGTCAGCTCCTGGACTGGGGCACCGAGCACTGGGCCAACATCAAGTGGGGCTCCATCTACCACGCCCTGCGCAAGCTCTCCCAGGAGGGCAGGCTGCGCGAGTTCGTGGCCGAGGGGGACGAGGTGGTCGACCGCGTCTCCTACGCGATCACCGAGGACGGCGAGGCCGAGCTGCACCGCCTCGTCCGCCGCGGGCTGACGCGCAGGGAGGACCCCGCGATGCTCTTCGCGGCGGTCACCCTCATGACCGCCCTGCCGCGCGCGGAGGTCGTCGCGCTGCTGGAACAGCGCCTGGAGCTGCTGGAGAGGACCGAGGGCGAGCTGCGCCCCTCCGAGGACTGGGGCAAGCCCGCGCACGTGCGCGAACTCTTCGGCCTGTGGCGGGGCACGCTCGGGGCCGAGGCCCGCTGGACGCGTGAACTCGTCGCCTCCCTGAGGGCCGGGGAGTACACCATGGCCGACGACGGCCCCGATGCCTTCGGGCTGCCCCCGGTGCCGGGGGCGGCCGCCCGCGACCGCTGACCCGGCGGCCCTCCCGCCTCCATCGGCCCCGCCGCCTCCGCTTCCCCCGTCCGCGCGGGCCCCGCCGACCAGGTCGGATCCCCGGGGCGCGGACCGAGCGCTTATTAAACTTTGAATATTCCGTCCGGTGGTGCACACTCTCTCTCGTACTCAAGTTTTAATAAGGAGAGGGATGATCCACACACGTGGGCTGACCCGGGACTTCCGGGTCGGCAAGGAGGTCGTCCAGGCCGTCCGCGGCGTCGACATCGACGTCGCGGAGGGCGAACTGGTCGCCCTGCTCGGACCGAACGGCGCGGGGAAGTCGACCACGCTGCGCATGCTCACCACCCTGCTCGAACCCACCTCGGGCACCGCCGTGGTCGCGGGGCACGACGTCCGCACCGCGCCCGCCGAGGTGCGCCGCAGGATCGGCTTCGTCGGCCAGGGACACGGCGCCGGAGAGGACCAGCGGGCCCGGGAGGAGCTGTACACGCAGGGGCTGCTGTACGGGCTCGACCGGCGCACCGCGCGCCGCCGCGCCGACGGTCTCCTCGACCAGCTGGAGCTGGGCGGCGCCGCCGACCGCGAGGTCACCAAGCTCTCCGGCGGACAGCGCAGGCGCCTCGACATCGCCATGGGGCTCATCCACGAGCCGGGGCTGCTGTTCCTGGACGAGCCCTCCACCGGACTCGACCCGCACAGCCGGGCCAACCTGTGGGAGCACATCACCCGGCTGCGCGACCGGACGGGCACCACGGTCGTGCTCACCACCCACTACCTCGACGAGGCCGACGACATGGCCGAGAGGGTCCTGGTCATCGACCACGGCAGGGTCATCGCCGACGGCACCGCCGACGAGCTCAAGGGCAAGGTCTCCGGTGACCTGGTCACCCTCACCGTGCCGGACGCAGAGCAGGCGCGCACCGCCGCCGGGATCGCCGAACGTGCGCCCTCCGCCGGAACCGCGGAGGTGCTCGCGGACGCGGGGCGCGACGCCGAGGTGCGCCTGCGCGTGGAACGCGGGGACACCGTGCTGCCCGAGCTGCTGCGCGGACTGGACGCGGCCGGGGTCCCGCTGCTCTCCGTCCGGGTGCAGCGGCCCACCCTGGACGACGTGTTCCTGACCCTGACCGGACGCAGCCTGAGGGAGGAGGGGGCATGAGCTTCCACGAGATGACCGGGACCCCGGCGGGGGCGCCCGCGGCGCGGGGGCCGGGCCTGGTGCGCGACACCGTGACCGTCTTCGCCCGCCAGATGCGGCCGTTCCTGCACCGGCCGCCGATGCTGTTCTTCGGCATGCTGCAACCGGTGCTGTACCTGGTGCTGTTCGCGCCCCTGCTGACGGGGCTGGCCGGCGCCGAGGGGCAGGACCCGTGGCAGTGGTTCGTCCCCGGCCTGCTGGTGATGCTCGGCCTGTTCACGGCCGGGTTCGCCGGGTTCGGGCTGCTGCCGGAGATGTCCTCCGGAGCGCACGAGCGGCTGCTGGCCACCCCGGTGAGCCGGGTGTCGCTGCTGCTGGGGCGGGTCCTGCGCGACGTGGTGATGATGCTGGCGCAGATGGTGCTCATCCTCGTGCTGGTGGTGCCGCTCGGGTTCGAGGCGTCGCTGGCGGGAGCCGTCGTGGGGCTGCTCCTGCTCGCCGTCCTGGGTGCCGGGCTGGCCACGCTGTCCTACCTGGCGGCCCTGGCGGTCAAGCAGACCTACGTGTTCGCGCCCATCGTGCAGACGCTGATCATGCCGCTGATGCTGCTGTCCGGCGTGCTGCTGCCGATGGAGCTGGCGCCGCCGTGGCTGTACGCGCTCTCGCGGGCCAACCCGGTGGCCTACGTGGTGGACGCCGAGCGCGCCCTGTTCGCCGGGCAGTGGGACGCCTCGGTCGCCCTCGGCTGGGCCGTGGCGGTGGTGCTGGCGGTCGCCGCGCTGGCCGGGGGGTCGCGGGCGATGCGCCGCCTCAGCTCCTGACCGGGGCGCCGCTGTCGGGGTCGGGCCGGGGTCCGTCCGGAGCCGGGGGCGAAGCCCGGCCGGGGGCGGTGGAGCAGGGTCGGAGCGGGAGCGGAGCCGCGCGCCGGGAGAGGTGGGAACCGGTGCGCGGCTCCGTCCGCTCAGCGCGGAAAACCCGCATGTCATACGGTGTTTATGCAGGTAGATGCGGAAATGCCGGGATGGGAAATCGTGACCACATCGTTTGCACTCGCCGGGGTCGAGTGCTAAAAAGGGAACTGGTTAGCACTCGCCTTCACTGAGTGCTAACCGGATCGAGGCTGCGAGATCGCGGCTCCCGGCAGCAGGGTTGCCGGGAGGTTCCGCGGTCGTCCGTCGCGGGCGCATGCCTCGTCCCATCGCGTATCAGCCCGGTCACGGGAGGACAAGAACTCAATGGCAGCCAAACTGATCGCGTTCGACGAGGAGGCCCGTCGCGGCCTTGAGCGCGGCATGAACCAGCTCGCTGACGCCGTCAAGGTCACGCTCGGCCCCAAGGGCCGCAACGTCGTCCTGGAGAAGAAGTGGGGCGCCCCCACGATCACCAACGACGGTGTCTCCATCGCCAAGGAGATCGAGCTCGAGGACCCGTGGGAGAAGATCGGGGCCGAGCTGGTCAAGGAGGTCGCCAAGAAGACCGACGACGTCGCGGGTGACGGCACCACCACCGCCACCGTGCTCGCCCAGGCGCTCGTTCGCGAGGGCCTGCGCAACGTCGCCGCCGGCGCCAACCCGATCAGCCTCAAGCGCGGCATCGAGTCCGCCGTCGCGCGCATCAACGAGGAGCTCGGCAACCTCTCCAAGGACATCGAGACCAAGGAGCAGATCGCCTCCACCGCCTCGATCTCCGCCGGCGACCCCCAGATCGGCGAGACCATCGCCGAGGCCATGGACAAGGTCGGCAAGGAAGGCGTCATCACGGTCGAGGAGGGCCAGACCTTCGGGCTGGAGCTCGAGCTCGCCGAGGGCATGCGCTTCGACAAGGGCTACATCTCGCCCTACTTCGCCACCGACCTGGAGCGCATGGAGACGGTCCTCGAGGACCCCTACATCCTCATCGTCAACTCCAAGATCTCGAACAACAACGAGTTCCTGCCGGTTGTCGAGAAGGTCCTCCAGGCCGGCCGCCCGCTGGTCGTCATCGCCGAGGACCTGGAGGGCGGCGCCCTCCAGACGCTGGTCGTCAACAAGATCCGCGGCACCTTCAAGTCCGTCGCCGTCAAGGCCCCGGGCTTCGGCGACCGCCGCAAGGCCCAGCTCGGCGACATCGCCGTGCTGACCGGCGGCCAGGTCATCACCGAGGAGGTCGGCCTCAAGCTGGAGAGCACCGAGCTCGACATGCTCGGCCGCGCCCGCAAGGTCGTCGTCACCAAGGACGAGACCACCATCGTGGACGGCGCCGGTGACGCCACCGCGATCGCCGGTCGCGTGAACGAGATCCGCAACGAGATCGAGCGCACCGACTCCGACTACGACCGCGAGAAGCTCCAGGAGCGTCTCGCCCGCCTGGCCGGCGGCGTGGCCGTCATCAAGGCCGGTGCCGCCACCGAGGTGGAGCTCAAGGAGCGCAAGCACCGCATCGAGGACGCCGTCCGCAACGCCAAGGCCGCGGTCGAGGAGGGCATCCTGCCCGGCGGTGGTGTCGCTCTGCTCCAGGCCAGCGTCCCGGCCTTCGAGAAGCTGGAGCTGGAGGGCGACGAGGCCATCGGCGCCGACATCGTGCGCCGCGCCATCGCCGAGCCGCTCAAGCAGATCGCGATCAACGCCGGCCTCGAGGGCGGCGTCGTGGCGGAGAAGGTCAAGAACCTGGAGCCCGGGTTCGGCCTGAACGCCGCCACCGGCGAGTACACCGACCTGTTCAAGGACGGCGTCATCGACCCGACCAAGGTCACCCGCTCGGCTCTGCAGAACGCGGCTTCCATCGCCGGTCTGTTCCTGACCACCGAGGCCGTCATCGCCGAGAAGCCGGAGAAGGCCGCCGCTCCCGCCGGCGACCCGACCGGTGGCATGGGCGGCATGGACTTCTAGTAGGTCCGTGAGACCTCGGGCCCCCGGGCCCGCAGGTGTCTGAGGTCCGGATACGCGACCTCGCCCGCGACGACCGGGCGGCCCCTTCGGGGGTCGCCCGGTTTCGCCTTTTCCGGGGTGAGGCACGGCGCTCTTCCTCGTGCTAAGCCGGGTTGTTCCGCGAAGCGTCGGACGGACGCGGGCGCGGAGTCCTACGCTTCCGGTATGAAGGCACGAGTTGGAGGAGTCCGGCCATGACGGAAGCCGCCCCGGCGGTGGGGCTGTCGCGGTGGAACTACCTGCTGGGCATCTGTCGAGAGCTGGACGTGCCCGACGGTTGGCGGGCGGAGATCCTCGATGAGGACAGCATTCGGCTCGTGGCGCCCCCGTCCATGCCCCCACAACGTCATCGCGTCCCGGGTGAGCCGGTCGTTGTTCGCCACCATCCCCGATGACCGGGGTGTCTACCAGGTCCTCGGAATTCAGTTGCCAGCGGTCGAGCAGTTGTACATGCCTGATCTGGTCGTCATGTCCGAGCACGTTCTCCCCGACCCCTCCTGGACCCCCTGCCCGGCGGACGAGGCGGAACTGGTGGTCGAGATCGTCTCCCGGAGCAGCAGGGACACCGACCGCAGGAAGAAGCTGTGGGGTTACGCGCACGCGCCGGTCCCGCTCTACCTGCTGATCGACGCCTGGGACGAGGCGGGGCCGTCGGTCACCCTCTACGAGCAGCCCGGCAACGGCCGCTACAACCACGCCACGACCGTGGACTTCGGCGCGAAGATTCGGCTGCCGGAGCCCTTCGACGTCGATTTGGACACGTCCAGGTTCCCCGGCCCCGACCAGTGGTCTTCCTGACCCGGGCGCGGACGCAGCGGCGGCCCGGGGGCGTACGCCCGCCGGGTTCCGGCTCCGGCCAGCGGTACTCCCGAGGGTGCGGACCGCGTCCTCAGCCGCGCAGAAGGCCTCCAGGCCCAGCGCCAGCGGCACCCCCGAGCACGCGGGCGGCAGCGGCCCGAGGCCCCTCAGTCCTCGCCGTGCCAGGCCCGCCACAGGTCGGCGTAGGAGCCGCCGCGGGCCAGCAACTCGTCGTGGCTGCCCAGCTCGCTGATCCGGCCGTCCTCCACCACCGCGATCCGGTCGGCGTCGTGCGCGGTGTGCAGCCGGTGCGCGATGGCCACCACCGTGCGCCCCGACAGCACCCCCGCCAGCGAGCGTTCCAGGTGGCGGGCCGAACGCGGGTCCATCAGGGACGTGGCCTCGTCCAGCACCAGCACGTCGGGGTCGGCCAGCACCACGCGGGCCAGGGCCAGCTGCTGCACGTGCGCCGGGTCCAGCGGGGCGTGGCCCGACCCCACCCGCGTGCCCAGCCCCTCCGGCAGCGCGCGCACCCAGGGCTCGGCGTCCACGGCGGCCAGCGCCTCCCACAGGCGCTCCTCGTCCACCTCGGCCGCGCCCTCGGGCCGGTCCAGCGCCAACGCCAGGTTCTCGGCGATCGTGCCCCGGAACATGTGGCTCTCCTGGCTCAGCAGGATCGCCCGCGCGCGCCGTTCCTCGGGAGGCAGGCCCGACACCGGCGCACCGCTCACGCGGACGGCGCCCGAGGTGGGCGGGTGCACGCCCGCGATCAGCTTGCCCAGGGTCGACTTGCCCGCGCCGCTCGGACCCACCACGGCCAGGCGTTCACCGGGCGCCAGCACCAGGTCGACGCCGTGCAGGACCTCCGCGTCGGTGTAGGCGAAGCGCACGTCCTCCACCCGCACCTCGCCGGGCCGGGCGGTCCCGGCCGCGTCCGCCGCGGAGCGCGCCCTCCCCTCCGGTTCCCCGGCCAGCTCCACGCCCAGCAGCCTGCGCATGCTCGTGAAGCCCATCATCAGGCTGTCCACCTGGTCCAGCAACTGGTCCAGGGGCCGCGCCATCTGCCTGCTGAGGAAGACCGCGGTGGCGATCCCGCCCAGGCTCAGCGCTCCGTCGGCGTACAGCAGGCCAGCCACCAGGAAGGTCAGCGCGATCGGGAACATGTACCCGAACTCCAGCGGCGGGTACCAGACGCAGCGCAGCCACAGCGTGTACCGCTCCGCCGCGTAGGCCCGCCCCACCCTTTGTTCGTTGAGCGCGATCCGCCGGGCCTGGCGTCCCAGCGACTCGATGGTGTGCGCGCCCTCCACGGTGTCGGTCACGCTCTGGGTCAGCTCCGAGTAGGTGCCCAGCTCGCGCACGTACCCGTCCGGGGCCCTGCGCGCGTACCAGCGCGTGGACAGCCACAGCACGGGCGCCGACGGCAGCCACGCCAGCAGCAGGAGAGGGTGCAGGACGATGAGCGCCGTGGTGACGACCACCAGGGTCACCGTGCTCACCGCCATCACCGGCACCGAAACGCGCACGGTGTGGCTCAGGTGGCCGATGTCGCGGCCGGTGCGCGCCACGAGGTCGCCCGTGCCCGCCCGCTCCACCACTCCCATCGGGAGCCGGAGCACCGCGCGCACGAACTCCTCGCGCAGCTCGGCCAGCACGCTCTCGCCGAACCGGATCGAGGCCGCCACGGAGGCCAGGGTGAACCCGGCGTGCAGCACCAGCGCCGCGACGATGAGCCAGGCGAGCACGTCGACGCGCGAGGCCGCCTGCTCCGAGGCCGCGGACGGCGCCCCCTCGGCGCGCACGGTGTCGATGATCAGACCCAGGATCCAGGGCGAGGCCAGCGCCGTGAGCGCGGCCGTCCCGTACAGCAGGACGACGACGGCGAGCAGCCGTCCGTGCTCGCGCCCGGCACGGCGCAGCCGCCGCCACACGGCAGCGACCGGCGCGATCGGCAGTCCCGCCGCGCGGTGCTCCGCGGGAGCGGCGGACGCGGCGGGATCGGCGGGCGCTCCGGGTGCGCGGGCCGCCTCGGGCGCTCGGGGCGTTTCGAACACTCCGGACGCCTGCGGCGGGCCGAGGGTCTCGGCGTTGTCGGCGGCCCGGGTCATGGCTTCCCCTCCGTGGGAACGGCGCGCAGGACGGTGGCGGCGTAGTTCGGGCACTCGGCGAGGAGGGCGCGGTGGGTCCCCTCGGCCGTGAGGCGGCCCTCCTCGACGAACTGCACGTGGTCGGTGTGGTCGAGCAGCAGGGGGCTGGTGGTGACCAGGCCGGTCGTGCGCCCCGCCCGCTCGGCGGGCAGCCCGGCGGCGATCGCGGCCTCGGAGTGGGCGTCCACGGCGGAGGCGGGCTCCACCAGGATCAGGATCTCCGGCTCCAGGGCCAGGGCGCGGGCCAGGCGCAGGCGCTGCTGCTGGCCGCCGGAGTACTCGCGGCCGCGCTCGGTCAGCAGCGCGTCCAGTCCGGCGGCGGACTGGCGCACCACGTCGTCGGCGTGCGCGGCGCGCACGACCTCGGCCAGGCGTTCGTCGGAGATCCCCTGGTCCGGGGACAGTTCACCGCGCAGGGTTCCGGAGAACAGATGCGCGTCGTTGGCGGCCACCAGGACGCGGCGGCGCACCCGGGACCGGGGCAGGTCGCGCAGGCGCACGGTCCGGCCCGTGGCCGTCTCGACCAGTGCGGCGTGCGCGCCCTCCTCGTCCCGGTAGCGCCCCAGGCGTTCGGTGATGGCGGTGGCGTCGGCGGGGTCGGCGCAGACCACGCCGGTGGTGCGGTGCGCGGCGAGGGTCACTCCGCTGCCCGGGTCGTGCAGGTCGCAGGGGCCGGCCGGTTCCGGCTCGGGGCGCTCGGGGTCGGGGTGGTCGTGCTCCAGGCGCAGCACGCGCACCACGCGACCGGCGGCCACCCGGGCCGAGACGTACATGGACAGGGAACGCATCAGGTGGCGCACGGCCATGGAGAGCGTTCCGGCGTAGCCGTAGAACGCGACGAGCTGGCCGACGGTGATCTCCCCGGTCAGGGCCAGGCGCGCGCCGTACCAGACGATGCCCACGAGGAGGAGGCCCGGGAGGAGCTCGCGCACGGCGTTGAGGGCGGCGTCCACCCAGCCCACGCGCATGGCGGCGGAGCGGACCCCCTGGGAGGCGGTGCGGTAGCGGTGGTCCACGGTGCGCTCGCCGCCCACGCCCCGGAGCACGCGCAGGCCCGCGACCAGGTCGGTGGCCAGGGTGGTGAGTTCGGCCTGCCGGTCGCGCTGGTGCTCCTGGCGGCGGGAGAACAGGTTCAGCAGGGGGACCATCCCCGCCATGATGAGCGGGACCGACACCAGGACGATGACGCCGAAGGCGACGTGCGAGGTGAGCATGAGGGCGCTGACCGCGGCCACCGTCACGAAGACGGCCAGGAGCTGGCCCACCGTCTCGTAGAAGTCGCCGACGCGGTCGATGTCCTCGGTGCCCACGGCCACCACCTCGCCGGAGGGCAGACGCCGGGTGAGCGTGGGGCCCATGCGCACGGAATGGTTGGTGACCACCTGGATCGTGCGGTAGGCGGACGCGTACCAGCTGAAGCAGTCGGCCCGGTGGGAGAGGGGGACGAGTGCGACGGAGACCGCGACGAGGGCGCTGAGGACGCCGAACCAGCCGAGGAGGGCGTCCGGGTCGCCTCGGGTGACCCCGGAGTCGAGGGCGGCGCCGAGCGCGGCGGAGATGAGCACGCCGGTGAGCATGAAGGCGCCCGTGGTGGTCCCGGCCCACAGCAGTGAGCGGCACTCCTTCCGGGCGAGCCACCACAGGAACCGGTCGGCCGAACGGCGTTCGGGAACGCCGGTGGGCTGGGGAAGTGTCCGCACAGTATCCGGACTGTAACCAGCGGGGAGGGGCGCGGGCCACCCATTTTTCCGGGGCTGGGAGGGGCCGGGCCCGGATCAGACGACGGTGCCCTCGGCATGGAGGAGTTCGATGAGGCGGCGCACCGCCGGGGCGCAGCGCCCGCGGTCGGCGAAGCCGATCCACGCCAGTTCGGCGATCTCGTTGTCCGCCGAGATCTCGCCGTCGTACTCGGCGGTGTGGCACGACAGGCGCACACGGGTGCCCGGGCCCTGGGCGTGGGCGGCCTCGTCGATCACCGCTATCCGGCGGACGGTGTCCGGCCGCAGCACGACGCTGACCTCCTCCAGCGCCTCGCGGGCCACCGCGGCCTCGTCGCTCTCCCCGGGCTCGCGCTTGCCCCCGGGCAGGTAGAACAGGTCCACTCCGTCGGTGCGGACGCACAGCAGGCGCCCCTCGCGGACGTGGACCCAGGCCAGGGCGTCGATGACGGCGGGGGAGGAGGGCGGGATGGGTGACATGCGACCACCCTATGCCAGGGCGCGGATGTCACCTTTGGGAAACACAGTCGTTACCCCCCTGGGGGCGAGGGGCTCCGCCGGGTAATGTGACTTTTTGGGAGCGCTCCCATGCGCGCAGTAACGGGGAAGCAGGGAAACCGGGGAACACCACACCGAAGGAAGGCTCATGTCCCGCACACGCATAGCCGTCGGAGCAGCAGTGAGCTCCGTCTCGGCACTGGCCCTGGGAACGGCGCTGCTCGCCACGGCGCCCGCCTCGGCCGCCGACTCCGAGTTCTACGTCAACCCCAACACGTCGGCGGCCGTCTGGGTCGAGGAGAACCCGAACGACCCCCGGGCCGACGTCATCCGCGACCGCATCGCCTCGGTCGCCCAGGCCACCTGGTTCACCCAGTACAACCCCGCCGAGGTCCGCGACGACGTGGACGCGGTGGTCAGCGCCGCCGACGCCCAGGGCCAGACCCCCATCCTGGTGGTCTACAACATCCCCGGCCGCGACTGCGGCAACCACAGCGGCGGCGGGGCGCCCAGCCACGACGCCTACCGCGCCTGGGTCGACGAGGTCGCCGCGGGGCTGGAGGGCCGGTCCGCCACCATCGTCCTGGAGCCCGACGCCCTGCCGCTGGTGAGCGGCTGCAGCGACCCGTCCGAGCTCCTGGACTCCATGGCCTACGCGGGCAAGGCGCTCATGGAGGGCTCCTCCGAGGCCAGGGTCTACTTCGACATCGGCAACTCGGCCTGGCTGGACCCGCAGGAGGCCGCCGGCCTGCTCAACGGCGCGGACGTCGCGAACAGCGCGCACGGCGTCGCCACCAACACCTCCAACTACAACTGGACCCACGACGAGGTCGCCTTCGCGGAGGCCGTCATCGCCGCGACGGGCGTGCCCGGCCTCGGCGCCGTGATCGACACCAGCCGCAACGGCAACGGCCCCGCCCCCCAGAACGAGTGGTGCGACCCGCCGGGGCGGATGATCGGCCGCCCCAGCACCACCGACACCGGGAACCCGCTGATCGACGCCTTCATCTGGACCAAGCTGCCCGGTGAGGCCGACGGCTGCATCGCGCCCGCGGGGCAGTTCGTGCCCCAGGCCGCCTACGACATGGCGGTGAACGCCCCCGAGTACCCCACCGACCCCGGCGAGCCGACCGACCCGCCCGAGGGCGAGGGCTGCACGGCCGACTACAGGGTCGTCAGCGAGTGGGGCAACGGCTTCCAGGCGGCGGTGACGGTCACCGCCGAGGACTCCCTCAGCGGCTGGACCGTGACGTGGACCTACGCCGACGGGCAGCGGTTCAGCCAGGGCTGGAACGCCGAGTTCTCCAGCAGCGGGTCGCGGGTCACCGCCTCCGACCTCGGCTGGAACGGCACGCTCAGCGCCGGCGGCAGCACCGAGTTCGGGTTCACCGGGACCCACGGCGGTAGCAACGGCGCGCCCGAGGTGACGTGCTCCGCGGCCTGACCGCACTGACGGGGTGGGGCCCAGCGGGTCCCGCCCCGTCCTCCTGGCCGCCTCCGGCCAACCGCGCCGAACCCCGTACCCCGGGGCCGGGGAACCACTAGCATCCCCGGTGGGCGAAGGGCGGACACGGATGACGGTTCCACAGGTGGGCGAGCGGACCCTGGTGGAGGACAGCGCCTGCGGCGGTTTCCCCGCGCAGGAGGCCGGTTCCCGGCGGGCCCGCGAACGGGCCTACAACCTCTACAGCGCGGCCGTCGGCGCCTGCCTGAGCAGGACCGGGCTCCGGGAGCGCGCCGCCGAACTCCTCGCCCGGGAGGCACGGCTGCCCTTCCTCGACGACGGGGAGGTCGCCCGGGTCAACCGGGAGCTCCCGGGGATCGTCGCCGAACTGCGGGCCGAGCCGATCCGGGTCCGCGACGGCGCGACCCCCGGGGATCCGGGCCCCGTCCTGTCCGGGGCCGACCTGGACGCGCTGTTCGACCTCGCGCTCCGCGACCGGCTCACCGGACCGGCCCGCGAGCGGCCCCGGCTCCTGCTCCTGGGCGGCCAGCCCGGCTCGGGCAAGTCCACCCTCCAGCGCCTGGTCCTGCCGTTCCTGCCCGAGGGCACCGTCAGCTACGACGGCGACGACCTGCTGCGCCTGGCGCCGGACTACGAGTGGGCGATGGCCGCCGACGACCGGGCCGCCTCCGCCGCCCTGGCCCGGCAGGTCGGCGGCCTGCACGGGCTGGCCATGGCGCACATGCGCGCGGGCCGCGTGGACGCCGTGTGCAGCCACCCCCTCGGCCGCGCCGACTGGGCCGCGTCCTGGGTGGAGGGGTTCCGCGACGCCGGGTACCGGGTGGAGGTCGCCCTCGTGGCCACCCACAGTTCCAACAGCCGCTTCGCGATCGCCGACCGGTACGCCCGGGCCCGCGCCGACCAGGGTTTCGGCAGGTGGATGCCCGAACTCCACCATGACCGTTTCTATCTGGGCCTCCCCAACACGGTGGAGTTCCTGGAGACCCACCGGCTGGCGGACTCGCTCTACGTCCTCTCCCGCGACGGCGACGTGCTCTACGCCAACCACCGGGAGGAGGACGACTGGCGGACCGAGCCGTTCGGGCGCGTCGCCCTGGAGGCCGAACGCGGGCGCCGGGAGCTGTGGCACGCGTCCGGGCGCGCCCCGCGCAGCGCGGTCTGAGCGGCCCGGCGGGCTGCCGTCCGGGCGGGCCCGGCCGGTTCTCAGTCCCGGGCCGCCAGCCTCCGCACGGCCTCCCGGTCCTCCTCGCCGAACCGCTCCTCCAGGTCCTCGGGCGTGGCGTCCAGGTCGATGCGCGACACGGGCACCCCGCGCGCGGACCCGATCGCGCCGAGGCGGCGCAGCGCGCGGTCGCCCGCGTAGCGGACCAGTTCGCCCGGAGGCAGTTCGTAGCGGCGGGTCGCCGGGTCGCCCGAGGGCTCCTCACCGCGTTCCACCGTGGACGTCACGTGCGGCAGCAGTTCGTCCAGCCGATCGCGCACCACGTCCCAGTTGGCGTCGTCGGCCGCGACGTGGCGGCGACAGGTGAAGGTGCCCCACGCCATGTGGCGCCGCTCGTCGTCGCCGATCATGCGCACGATCCGGCGCATCCCCGGGAAGACGTCGCGCGCCGTGCACAGGTGGTTCCAGGCGTAGTACCCGGTCAGCGCCAGCGAGCCCTCGATGACGTGGTTGTAGGTCACCGAGGCGCGCACCTGGTTGCGGGGGCTCGGGTCCTCCAGCAGCGCCTCCAGCGAGCTGGGCAGCTCCTCGTAGAACAGCGTCCGGTACCCCGGGTTGGCGTCCACGTACCCGTGCAGGTCCTCGTGGACCCCGAGCGCGTCCAGCCACAGCCGGAACGCCTGGACGTGCCTGGCCTCCTCGAAAGCGAACTGGGTCAGGTACATCTCGTCGCCCAGCCGCCCCTCCGCGGCCATGGCCCGCAGGAAGGGCTGGATGTCCTCCGTGACCGCCTCCTCTCCCGCCACGAAGAACGCGCACAGCCGCAGGATCCGCGCCCGGGCCCCCTCTCCCAGCCCCTCCCAGTCCTCGGCGTCCCGGCTCAGGTCGATGTCGGCCGGGTTCCAGAACCGGGCGTTGCCCTTGGCGAACAGCTTGAGAGGGAGGGAGTCCCAGTTCAGGCCGCCGCCCCGGAGCGAGTGGAAGCCGGTGCGGCGCCGCGCGGGAGAGGGCGGGGGCGGGGCGGGGGAGACGGGCATGGGGAGGACCTCCTGGCCGCTGGGGGGAGCTGCTGTGCCCTCATGATTGGACACGGAAGGGGTTCGTGTAAAGAGCGAACGGGGTGTGCGGCGCCAAAAACCGAATCCGACTCGGCGGATGTCCGACCGCGGCCGTTGACGGCGCGCCCCCGCCGAAACGGTACGGTCGGGGAGTACCGACCGCACCGAACGATCGGGGAACGACGTGTTCTGTGGTGATCCCGGCACATCCGGCTACACCGCGTGCGCCGCCCAGACCCAGCTCTTCGCGTTGGCCTCCGCCATCCCCGCCCTGCTCGGCATGGCGCTCCTCGTGGCGGCCTTCACCGCGCCGTCCGTGCGGGGCGACCGGCTCCTGCGCACCCGCACCCTGAGCTACTCCCTGGTGGCCTGGGGCATCGCCGCGGGCACCTACGTCATGGGCGGTCTGCCGTCCTTCTGAGCGACGCGAACCCCGGCCGGACGCGCCCCGCCGGGCCGCGTGCGGGGCCGCCCGCCCCGGTCAGATCTCCTCGCCCGACAGCAGGTCGCCGGCGTCGGTGATCCGGTAGGCGTACCCCTGCTCGGCCAGGAAGCGCTGCCGGTGCGCGGCGTAGTCCTGGTCGAGGGTGTCGCGCGCCACCACCGCGTAGAAGCGGGCGGCGCGGCCGTCGGCCTTGGGGCGCAGGACCCGGCCGAGCCGCTGCGCCTCCTCCTGCCGCGAGCCGAAGGACCCCGACACCTGCACCGCGACACCGGCCTCGGGCAGGTCGATGGAGAAGTTCGCGACCTTCGACACCACCAGCGTCCGCAGGTCCCCGGAGCGGAAGGCGTCGAAGAGGCGCTCGCGCTCCTTGTTGCGGGTCTCGCCCTTGATCACCGGCGCGCCCAGCGACGCGCCGAGCTCGTCCAGCTGGTCGATGTAGGAGCCGATGACCAGCACCTGCTCATCGGGGTGGCGCTCCACGATCTCCCGGACCACCGAGGTCTTGGTCTCGGAGGAGGCGCAGAACCGGTAGCGGTCCTCCGGCTCGGCGGTCGCGTACGCCAGCCGCTCGGCCTCCGACAGGTCCACCCGCACCTCGACGCAGTCCGCGGGGGCGATCCACCCCTGGTTCTCCATGTCCTTCCACGGCGCGTCGTAGCGCTTGGGGCCGATCAGCGAGAACACGTCGCCCTCGCGGCCGTCCTCGCGCACCAGGGTCGCGGTCAGGCCCAGTCGGCGCCGGGCCTGGAGGTCGGCGGTCATCCGGAAGATCGGCGCGGGCAGCAGGTGCACCTCGTCGTAGACGACCAGGCCCCAGTCGCGGGCGTCGAACAGCTCCAGGTGCGTGTACACGCCCTTGCGCCTGGCCGCCATGACCTGGTAGGTCGCGATGGTGACGGGGCGGATCTCTTTGCGGGTGCCCGAGTACTCGCCGATCTCGTCCTCGGTCAGCGAGGTGCGCCGCAGCAGCTCGGTCTTCCACTGGTGCACCGACACCGTGTTCGTCACCAGGATGAGCGTGGTCGCCCCGGTCATGGCCATCGCCGCCGCGCCGACCACGGTCTTTCCCGCGCCGCACGGCAGGACCACCACGCCGGACCCGCCCGCGTGGAAGCTCTCCGCGGCCTCCCTCTGGTAGCCGCGCAGCTCCCAGCCGTCCTGGTCGAGGTCGATGGGGTGCGCCTCGCCGTCCACGTACCCGGCCAGGTCCTCGGCGGGCCACCCGATCTTGAGCAGCGCCTGCTTGAGGTTGCCGCGCTCGCTCGGGTGCACGGCGACCGAGTCCTCGCCCAGCCGCTCGCCCAGCATGCCCTTGAGCTTCTTGGCGCGGACGACCTCCTCCAGCACGGCGCGGTCGGAGGACTCCAGGACCAGACCGTGCCGCGGGTCGCCCACGAGCCGCAGCCGCCCGTAGCGGTCCATCGTCTCGGCGATGTCCACCAGCAGCGAGTGCGGCACCGGGAACTTGGAGAACCGGATCAGCGCGTCCACGACCTGCTCGGCGTCGTGCCCGGCGGCACGGGAGTTCCACAGGGCCAGCGGTGTGATCCGGTAGGTGTGCACGTGTTCGGGCGCGCGTTCGAGTTCGGCGAAGGGGGCGATGGCCCGGCGGCACTCGCCGGCCAGCTCGTGGTCGACCTCCAGCAGGAGCGTCTTGTCGGACTGGACGATCAGGCAGGACAACACGGACCTTCAATCTCGCGGGGCGGGGGCGGCCACAGGTGCAACGCATCCGGGCCTCCGATCATGCCCGCGGGGCCCGTGCTCTCGTGGACCCCGCTGACCGGGCCGTTCGGGACCGCGGCCGCTCCCGGGGACGCCGCGGCCGCCGTACGGGGTGTAGCCGCCGGTCCACGCCCGTGCTCCTTCCGTGGAGCGCGGTGCGCGGCACCGGGGGGACCCGGCAGGGGCCCGGTCAGGAGGTGAACATGAGCATCACCATGGCCAGGACGACGACCGGGATGAGGAACAGGACGAACAGGGCGAAGTAGGCGAAGTTGCAGGCCCAGGTGTACCGGATGTACCGCTCCACCCGTTCGGGGTCGGGAAGCCTGCGCAGCGTCGCGATGCCGAACCAGACCCCGGGCACGTTCACCGCCAGCAGGAAGAACCAGAAGCCCAGGTACATCATCAGGATCGACGCCGCCGCGCTGAGGACGGCCACCACCAGCGCGGCCACGGCGCCGCCCACGCGGGCGGGAGGGGCCGCCGGGGGGACCGCCCCGGGGGGAAGCGCGGGGTCGGCGGGCGCCGCCAGCGGGGAGGCGCTCGCGGGGGCGGGGCCCGTGGCGTGTCCGCCCGGTCCCGGCGCGCCCGGCACACCGCCCGGTCCCGGCGCGCCCGGCACACCGCCCGGTCCGGGCGCGACCCGGGCCCCGGGCAGCCGGAACGGCGCCGGGCGTCCCCGGCCGCCTCCGGACACGGACCCCGGTGTGTGACCGTGCGTCCTCTCCCAGAAGGCCTTCGGGCCGCCTCCGCCGTTCATCACCGTTCGTCCCCCTCCCCCTGCCTGCCGGACCCGCCTCGTACCGCTTCCGGCGCCGTCGCCGCCGGACGTCCCCCCGCGCTCCGTGCAGACGCGGTGCCCGGTGGCCCCGTCCGCCAAACACGGCTCAGTAGTTGGTGACCGGGACGATCCCCTGGATCCAGGAGCCCGCCTGGGTGAACATCACCAGCGTCAGCACCAGCATCACGAAGAGCATCACCCCGGCCGCGCCCAGGCAGTACCAGGAGTAGCGCGTGAGCGTCTCCGCCTGGACCGCGCGCCCCCGGTCGCGGGCGTGGGCGGCGCGCACCGCGAACACGATCCCGGCGACGCCGAACAGCCAGTTCATGCAGCACACGAAGGTCAGGGCGTGCAGGATCAGCGCCATCGTCGAACTGCTGGCCCCGATCGCCGCCTGGCGTGCGTCGGGTCCGTCGCGCTCGTCCTCGCGGTCGTCGCGGCGGTCGCTCCCGGCCTCGCGCCCCCCGCCGCGCCCGGGGGCGCGGGACCTGCGGCGCTCGCGGTCGTCGTCGCGTCCGTGCTCACGGGGGGACGATGCCCCGGGGGGCAGCGATGCGTTGCTCATGGGGGTTCTCTCGCTGTCGGTGGGTCGACCAACTCGGTTCCAGACTAGCCCGCCGCCTCCGGGGCGGTCGTGAGGAACCCGGGTGCGCCCCGCGCCGTCGCCGTCCGGTACGGCGCGGCCCGCCCCCGTGGGCCCGCCCGCCGTAGTCACCGAAGGTTCCCGCGTCGAAGGACGCCCGAGCACGAGCAGGACCGCGCCGCAGGCGTCCGTCGAGGGTGGTGGCGGGCGACGGGTGGGACGAAGCGGAGCGGAGGTCCAAAAACACTGCCTAGCGCGGCTCCACCCGCTCCTGCCGCCCCGTTTCCTCCCCCGGCTCCGGGTCCAGCTCGGCCACGGCGGTCACCCGGTGCACGGCGAACCGGTGCACCGCCGCCCGGGTCGCGTCGTAGGCGGTCAGGAAGCCCCCGTCCACACCCGACGGCTCCACGATCCGGCTCACCTGTCGGCCGTCGGTGTCGGTGTAGCCGATCCACACCCTCCGACCGTCCCTGGCGGCTCCCGCGAGCACCTCCAGCACCGCCGCCGACCGCGATCCCGGCGGGCCGTTCTCGGGCAGCGGGACCGGTGTGCGCGCCGCCGTGGCGGCCTCGTCCCCGGCCCGCACGGCGCGCACGGCCTCGGCCGCCAGCGCGCGCGACACCGCCGATCCGTCCATCGCGGGGGGCGGTGCGTCCGCCGCGTCGGCCCGGCGAACCTCGGGACGGCTCAGCCGCATCGACCCGTCCCCGCCCTCGGGCACCGGGTGGTACCCCAGCTGCCGCAGCCGCTCCACCAGCGCGGCGCGGGTCAACCGGCTCGCCACCACGGTCGGCGCCAGCCTCAGCAGTCCCAGGTCGTCGGCCCGCCGGTCGCTGACCAGCTCCTCCAGCAGCGCGGGCTCGTCGCAGCGCAGGTAGCTCGACGCCGAACCGGCCCGCAACCGCCCGTGCCGCCGGCCCACGTCCGACACCAGGTACCGCAGGGCCTGGGGGAGCGGGGTGCGCGAGTGGCGTTCGAGCAGGGCGGTGATGTCGGCGACGCCCCGCCCGGCGTCCAGCGCCCGACGCATCGACCCCTCCGTGAACCGGTACACCGTGGCCCCGCCGGTGGACTCCACGTCGGCGACCAGGGCCAGCTCACGGGCCAGTTCGGCCACCAGCGGGCCCGGCGCGACGGCCGTCAGGTCGCCCTGCACCAGCACGTAGTCCAGCGGCTTGGGCAGCTCTTCGCCCAGGACACGAGCGGCCGCGTCCTCGTCGCCGTCCAGCAGCGGCCGGACGTGGTCGGCCAGCGCGCCGCGCCCGGTCAGGCCGAGCGCGGCCGCCTCGGCCGCCGCCGCCCGCACCAGCTCGGCGTAGACCGGCGACTGGCGGCGCGGGCGCCGCCAGGACAGGCGCGCCGACAGCGAGTCCGGCAGCGGGGCCAGACCCGGTTCCGCGGTGCCCAGCTCCGTGAGCAGGTCGCGGCGGGCCTGCGGCGCGGCCGGACGGACCAGGCCCGGACCGAGCGCGTTGCGCATCCGTCCGCCCGAGTCGCGCGACCCGCTCAGCGACGCCACGCGGTCCGACTCCAGCCAGGCGGAGGCCAGCCGCAGCCACCGGTGCGCGGGCGCGCGCTCCCGCCACAGGTCGTACTCGCGGGTGGGCAGCCACTCGCCCTCGACCCGGTCGTCGGCGCCCAGCAGCCCGGCGGCGTACGCGACCTCCACGAACAGCGCGGCGGTGGCCTCGTCGGTGTCCATCGTCTGGGCGGCGCGGCGCAGGTCGCGTACGCCCAGGCCGCCGTTGCGCAGCACCGCGGCCGGGTCCTCGGACCAGTGCTCCAGGAGCTCCTCGACGGCCCGCAGCACCGTGAAGGCCTGCCCGGCGGCCGCCCGCGCCACGGCTTCGGCGGGGTGCGCGGTCCCCTCGAAGGGCGGCGGCGCGGTGGTGACCTCGCGGAACAGCCGGCCCGAACGCAGGTGCAGCCCCACCTCGCGCGGCAGGGTGAGGGTGTCGTCGCCGCTCGGCAGCAGGAGGGCGCGGGCGATCAGCTCCTCGACCGGGGAGGCGGCGGTGTCCAGGGTGACCTCGCGGCGGGCGTCGGAGACGGTCCCGTGCGGCGGCCCCCACGCCATGCTGTCCAGCAGCCGCCGGGCCTGGTCGCCGACCGGTCCGGGCGGGGCGGACAGCACGGCGGCGACCGCCTCGACGGGGGTGTCCCCGCCGCCCGGCGCGAGGTCGTCGGCGAGCCTCCTGAGGGCGGCGTGCGGCAGCGCGGCGAGCAGCACGCGCGCGGGCGGGCCGAGCTGGGCGGGCTGGGGGAGCAGGTCGCGCAGCACCTGGACGGGGCGCAGCCGCCCCCGGTCGGGCCAGACCAGGGCCAGGCGCAGCAGGGTGTCCAGGGCCTCGCCGACCGGCCCGCCCACCGTGCCGTGCGCCGGTGCGCCGGTCCGCGCGTCGGCCGCCCCCGCGGCCGGTCCGCCGACCGCGGCGCCGCCCGGGGGGCCGCCCGGGCGGCCCGCCGTTGCGTCCGCCCGGTCGGCCGCGCGGCCGACCACCGGTCCGAGCGCGTCGGCCAGTTCGGCGGCGGACACCCCCACCGGCTCGGACAACCGGTCGTCACCGAGCGCGACCACCGACTCCAGCACCTGGAGCGTGAACCGGTCCAGCCGCTCCAGGACCCGCAGAACGGTGTTGCGGGTGGCGGCCCGTGAGGCGAGCGCGCCGATGTCGGCGGGGACGGGCCGGGCCAGGTCCGGGCGGGCCCGCAGCAGGGCGACGAGTGCGTCGTCCGACCGGCCGCGCAGCCAGGAGGTGAACGTGGGGGGACGGCCCGACGCGGGGGCCGTGCGGTTCCCCGTGCCCGGTCCGCGCCCGTCGGGCGGTGCGTTGTCGCTCATCGGTTCAACGCTAAGCGATCGGGGCCCCGGTGTTCGCGTCCGTCCCCTGTGGCTTCCGCGACTGCCTCCGGCACACCGTCGTGGACCGTATCCGAAGGAAAATCGGTGACCGAAACTGGGAAGTAGGGCTTAAAAGCCAGGTCATCCTGAGCCAATATGGGGGCATGAACCAGCGCTCGGAACAACTGGTACTGGATTATCTGTCCGAGGTCGGCCTGGAGCTGCACGGTCGCATGACCGCGCAGGAACGCACCGCCTACCTCGCCGGAGTGCGCTCGCGCATCGACGCGCGCCGCGCCGCCGCGGGACACGACGTGGACACCGTCCGGGGGATCCTCAGGGGTCTGGGCACGCCCCGGGACCTGGTGGAACGCGACCTCGACGGCCGCGACCTCGACGTCGAGGACGACGAGCTGATCCCCTCCAGGCCGCGCCATGCCGACCGGCCGCCGCCGCCCTGGCGGGGCGGCCCCGACCGCGGGATCAGGTCCCTGCTGGAGGGGCCCCGCCAGACGGAGATGCGCGTCCGGGGCCGCCGCGCGGACCGCGGCGACCGGCCCGGACGGGGTGACCGGCCCGACCGAGGCGGCCCGGTGGCGGTGCTGCGCCGCCACCCGCCCGAGGCCGCGGCCCTGCTCCTGCTGCTGCTGGCCGTGCCCTGGTGGTGGGACCTGGCCTTCCTGTGGGTCCTGGGGGCGGCCCTGATCCTGCTCAGCCAGGTGTGGCCCGCCCGCGACAAGTGGATCGGCGTGGGCCTGCCCCTGCTCTCCTGCGCGCTCGGCATGGCCCTGTGGAGCGGCGAGGCCGAGTTCGTCGACGAGTACGTCCAGGAGTCCCTGACCGCCACCGGGGTCATCGGCCTCGGCGCGGCCTCCCTGGTGTGCGCGGTCTACCTCTACGCCCGGCTCCCGCGCCCGGCGCCGTACGCGCGGGACGCGGCACCGCGCTGAGGGCGTGCGCGCGGCCGTGCGCCGTGGCGGGGCACGTGCGGTGTCCTCCCAGTTCAACGGCCTGGTCCCGCTGGTCATTGCTTGGCAAACGCTGGGGAATAACCTTTTCCGGTCGGCCCGTTACCGCGCGTCCGAACACACGGATTCGGGTAGTCATGTCGGTACACCGCCTCTTTCGCTTCAGGCGGTCGCGTCAGTACCGGCGCCCCGGCCTCCAGCCCGGTCGCCACAGCAGCCGAGGCGGCCCACGTCTCCGCCGAGTCCCGTCCCACACTCCGCACCCAGCGGTGCGGGGCCGCAGTCGGCGCCGCGAGGCCCGGATGATCCGCATCCGGGCCTCCTCGCCGTGTCCGGGCCCGTGGCTCCTCCGGAAGGCCCCGCCCGGCCGGACGCGAGCGGGGACCGGCGGCCGTTTATGCCCTCGCGCCGGTGAGTCCCCGGGCACTACTTTGGAGGCACCCGTGGAAAAACCAGGGGTGTCCCGGCGACGCGCGGGCCGCGCGGACTCCACCGCGCCCGCCCGCGGCCCGTTCCCGGCACACCCGCCAGTGAAAGCGTGAGGTCCCCAGGTGCCCACCGGCAAGGTCAAGTGGTACGACGGCGACAAGGGTTTCGGTTTCCTCACCCGCGACGACGGCGGTGAGGTCTTCGTGCACTCCTCCTCGCTCCCTCCGGGCACCACGTCGCTGCGGCCCGGCCAGAAGGTCGACTTCGGCGTGGCCGAGGGCCGCAAGGGCGCCCAGGCGCTCCAGGTCAGGCTCCTGGAGGACCAGCACTCGGTCGCCCGGGCGCGGCGCAAGAAGCCGGACGAGATGGTGGTGATCACCGAGGACCTCATCAAGCTCCTGGAGGGCCTGTCCAACGGCTACCGCCGGGGACGCCACCCCGAACGGCGCGAGGCGTCCAGGATCGCCTCCGTGCTGCGCGTGGTCGCCGACGACCTGGAGGCCTGAGCGGTCCGCGCGCCCCCGGGCGGGAGGGCCGGGCCCCCGGCTCGCGGGGCGGCGGGACCCGGTCCGTCCGGGGGCCGGGCCCGCCCCGGTTCGCCTCGGCCCGGCCCGGTGTCCCCGGTCCCCGGGCGGTCACGGGTCCGAGACCGCGTCCGGAGGATGTATCGGGCGAACCTTGACCCTCGTTATGGTCAAATCGGTGCTCGCGATCAGTGAGAATGGGGGCGTGAGCCCTACTCGACGTTCTCCTGTACCGGACAAGGCATGTATCGAGGCGGTGGAGCTGGCTCGCTCGGTGGCCGCCGAGGTCGGGCGACCCGAGTGGGTGGGTGAGCACCTCGCCCCCCAGGTCGAGGACACCCGCCTGGTCACTCACCTCTTCACCTGCCTGGACCCCGCCTACCCGGGGTGGAACTACGCCGTCACCGTGGTCCGCGCCTCGCGCGCCAAACAGGTCACGGTGAACGAGGTCGTTCTGCTGCCCGGCGAAGGCGCCCTCGCCCCGCCCGAGTGGGTGCCCTGGAAGGAGCGCCTGCGCCCCGGCGACCTCGGCGTGGGCGACCTGCTGCCCGCCGAGGAGGACGACGAACGGCTCGTCCCCGGCTACGCCCAGGTGCCCGACAGCGAGCTGGACGCCGAGGGCGAGGACCGGCAGGCGATCTGGGAGCTGGGCCTGGGCCGACGCCAGGTGCTCTCGGAGTTCGGACGCGAGCAGGCCGCCGAGCGCTGGTACAACGGCGAGGGCGGCCCGCGCAGCCCGATCGCGGCAGCCGCGCCCGCACGCTGCCTCACCTGCGGGTTCATGACCCCGCTCGCCGGTGAGCTGCGCCAGATGTTCGGTGTGTGCACCAACGAGTACGCCCCCGACGACGGCCGCGTGGTCTCGATGGACCACGGCTGCGGCGCCCACTCCGAGGTGCGCCGCCCCGAGTCGCGCAACGATCCGGTCAAGCCTGTCGTGGACGAGATGGGCTACGACCACATCGTCTTCGACGACACGGCCGAGCTGGAACTGGTCTCCTCGGATTCCTGACGTCGGCGTACGCCGGTGCCGTCCGAGGCCGACGCCGAGCCCCGGTGCCGTCTGGAGCCGCCGCGTCCCGGAGCCGTCCGGACGCGCCTCCCGCTGACGCTGTGCCGCCGCGCCGCACGGTCCGGCCCCAGCCCTCCGCTCCGGTGGGCTAGGGTCGGTTTACCGCATCCGATCCCGCCCCGGGTGCACCGTGCCGGGCGTGCCCGCAGCGCAGGAGGAAACCGCCATGGCCGAGCCGCTGACCGCTTCGGTGGCCGATCCCTACAACACCGCCGAGCTGCGCCGACGCGTTCTCGCCGCGTGGGCCGACGCCCCCGCGCGCTTCCGTGAGGACGCCAACGCGGAGGAGGACTTCGCACTCGGCGGCTACCGCGACCGGGTCGTGGTCGAACTGGCCCAGAACGCCGCCGACGCCGCCCGCCGCGCGGGTGTCCCGGGCCGGCTGCGTCTGGCGCTGACCGGCCACCGGCTGACCGCCGCCAACACCGGCGCACCCCTGACCGCCGAGGGCGTGGAGTCGCTGGCCACGCTGAGGGCCTCCACCAAGCGCGGCGAGCAGGGCTCGGCCGGACGCTTCGGCGTGGGCTTCTCCGCGGTGGCGGCGCTCAGCGACGACGTCACCGTCGACTCCGGCGGCTCGGCCGTCCGCTTCAGCGCCGAGGCCGCCCGCGCCGCGGTCACGGACCTGCTGGGCGACGACGGCGCCCACAGCGGCCTCGCGCAGGAGGTGGAGAGCCGTTCCGGGCACGTGCCCATGCTGCGGCTGCCCTTCCCCGCAGAGGCCGTCAACCGTGTGACCTCCGAGGCCCCTGAGGCAGGAGAGGGCGCCGAGGGCTACGACACCGTCGTCACCCTCCTGCTGCGCGACGACCGCGCGCGCGACCGGGTGCGCGAACTCCTGGACCGGACCGGCGAGGCGCTCCTGCTCGCCCTGCCCGGCCTGGTCGAGGTGCGCGTGGACGTCGAGGGCGCCGAACGCGTCCTCACCCGCGAGGAGGCCGCCGGAACGGCCGACCTGGTCACCGCGCACCTGGACGGCGACGGCACCCGGACCACCCTCTGGCGGACCCTCGAACGCTCGGGCTCCTTCGACCCCGCCCTGCTCGCCGACCGGCCCACCGAGGAACGGGACCGCACGTCGTGGTCGCTGACGTGGGCGGTCCCCGTGGACGAGGACGGTGCGGTCGCCGCCCTGCCCGCCGACGTCGAGTCCGTGGTCCACGCGCCCACGCCCACCGACACCGAGCTCGACCTGCCCGCCGTCCTCATCGGCACCTTCCCGCTGGGCAGCGACCGGCGCGCGGTCCAGCCCGGGGCCGCCACCGACCTGCTGCTCATGGAGGCCGCGGAGGCCTACTGCGCCCTGCTGCGGCGCTTCGACCCCCGGGCGTCGCTCGACCTGGTGCCCGGAACCCGTGTGGGCGGCGGCGCCGTCGACGCCGTCTTCCGCGCCCGGGTGGCCGAGCCCCTCCAGGACACGCCGTTCCTGGTGACGGCGGCCGGTGCGCCCGTCGCCCCGCGCGACGCCGTGCTCCTCGACACCGGGGGGCCGGGCGGGACCGACGGCCCCGCCGCCGACCTCGTCCGCGTCCTGTCCGAACTCGTTCCCCCGCTGCTGCCCGGGAGCTGGAGTCCGCGCCACCCGGCGCTGGCCGCCCTGCGCGTCCACCGCCTCGGCCTGGCCGACGTCGCCGACCTGCTCGCCGACACCGACCGGCCCCCGCACTGGTGGGCCGCGCTCTACGCCGCCCTGGACCGGGCGGGCAGGGGCGGCGCCGACCTGGACGAACTCGGCGCCCTGCCCGTCCCGCTGGCCGACGGCAGGCTCGTGCGCGGTCCCCGTTCGCTGCTGGTGCCCTCGCAGGACTGGTCGGCGGACGGCGCGCGCGGTGAAGACCGGGACGGCTGGGAGGACCGGGGAGAGCGGGACGACCGGGACGACCGAGGGGAAGGGGACGACCGGCGCGAGCGCGGGCCCCTGGACGCCCTGGCCGCCCTGGGCGTGCGCGTCGTGCACCCCGAGGCCGTGCACCCCCTCCTCAACCGCCTGGGCGCGGTGGAGGCCAGCGCCGCGACCGTTCTGCGCGACGGGCGCACCGAGGCCGCCGTCCGCGCCTCCCTGGACGCCGACGACCCCGAACCCGTGGCCGAGGCCGTGCTCGGTCTGGTGTCCGCCTCGGGGATCAGCGCCGCCGACGTGCCCTGGCTCTCCGAGCTGGCCCTGCGCGACGACGAGGACGGCTACTCGGTCGCCGCCGAGCTCCTCGTGCCCGGCGCGCCCCTGGCCGACCTCCTCGTGGACGACGCCCCCTTCGGCACCGTGCACCCGGACCTGGTGGAACGGCACGGGACCGGGGTCCTGCGCGCCGTCGGCGCGCTGTGGGAGCTGACCGCGGTCCGCGCCGAGGAGGTCGCGCTGGGCGAGGACCTGGCCTCGGTCTTCGACGGCGCGGCGGGCGAGGAGGGCCCGGACGGCCTGGAGGACTGGGCCGACGAGGTCCTCGAACGCGTGGGCGACCCGGAGCTGCCGCCGGTCGTCCCCGAGCTGGTGTGCGTCGCCGACCTGGACTACGTGGCCGACGAGCAGTGGCCCCGCGCCCTGGCCATGCTCGCCGAGGGGCCGCTGCGGGAGGCGGTGACCGCCCCCGCCCGCGTGCTGCTGCCCGACGGCCGCGTGACGGACGTGCCCTCCTACACCGCCTGGTGGCTGCGCACGCGGGCCCTGCTGGGCGGGAGCGCGCCCGCGGGGCTGCGGCTCGGAGACGCGGACCCCGCCCTGGTGGGCCTGTACGACGAGGTGAGCGCCGACGTCGATCCGGAGTTCGCCCGCGCGCTGGGCGTGCGCACCACCCTGGAGGACGTGCTGGCGGACCCGGACGGCGCGGACGACCTGCTCGCCCGGCTGGCCGACCCCCAGCGGCACGTGGACCGCGCGTCGCTGCGCAGGGTGTGGGCCGCCCTGGCCGGGGTGGACGCCGACCTGGTCACCCCGCCGTCCCGCGTGCGGGCGGTGCGGGGCGGGTCGATCGTGGTGGCCGACGCCGAGGACGCGGTCGTGGTGGACTCCCCGGACCTGCTGCCGCTGCTGGAGGAGCAGGAGCGGGCCCTGGTGCTCGCCCCGGCCGAGACGGCCGAGGCCGTGGCGGACGTGCTCGACCTGGACCTGGCCAGCGAGGCCGTGACGGGAAGGGTCGGGTCCGCGGGGCAGATGCGCCAGGTCCCGGACGAAGCGGACCTCTTCCTCGACCCGGCGGGGGAGCCCGACCGCACCTACCTGCACCACCAGACGCTCACGGTGGACGGGGTGGAGGTGGAGTGGTACGTCGCGGACGGCTCGGCGCACGCCTCGACCACGGACGGGCTGGCCCGGGCGCTGTGCTGGCGCGCGGGGCAGTGGTCCAGGAGGCACGTGCTGGCCGACGCGCTGCGGGAACCGGGGGCGGTGGCGCGGCTGCTGGCCGAGGCCGACCTGGACGACTGAGGCCGTCTCCGGCGCCCACGGGAGCGCCCGGGGGCCGACCGGCCTTCCGTGCCCGGCCCGACGACGAGGGACGCGGCCCCGGTACCGGGGCCGCGGAGCCCGTCCGCCGCACCCGCCGCGTGCGGCGGACGCAGGTCAGGCCGAAGCGACCGCCAGGTCCGCGTCCCCGTCCCGGGCCTGCTCCCAGGCGAGCACCTCCACCTCGTCGCCCACGGCCAGCGTTCCGGTGCGGGTGACGGCGAACTTGGCGCCGAAGGCCACCCCGCCCTCGGCCCGGCGGTAGTCCGCCAGGGTGCGCAGCGGCTCGGGCCCCGCCTTGACGCCCCGGGCCTGGTCGACGGTCGTGGCCACGCAGCGGACGCACACCTTGGCGAAGCCCAGCTCCGCGGTGCCCAGGCGCAGGGCGCGGACGCGGTCCTCGGTGTGCGGCTCGGCCCACCCCGACACCACGATGTTGGGCCGGAAGCGGTTCATCGGCACGGGTTCGGCGCCCCGGGCGAGGATGCGCTCGCCGAGCAGGTCGAGGGAGGCCAGCGACGCCATCAGCACCGCGGTGCTGTCCGCGAACGCGCTGGTGCCCGGGGTCAGCCCGCCCACGTGGCGGTCGTGGTCGTCGGGCACCCGCACCAGGCGGCTGGGCGCGCCGAGCGCCTCCGACAGCCACTCCGCGGCCTCACGGCCCTGGTCCACGCCGACGAACGGCTGCCGGTGCATGGTCACGTCCAGGCGCGGGCCCTCGGGGTCCACCCCGACCTCCAGGGGCGCCGACCCGCCGGTCCCCGCCCCGGGGGCCCACCCCAGGCTCAGACGCGCGCCGTCCGCGGTGATCCCCGCGCGGATGAGCGCCATGCGGGGGTCGTTGCGCTGGCTGCGGAAGCCCCCGGCGTCGTCGACCACCATGAACGTGCGATCGTGCCTGATACCGGCGGACGTCATCTCGGCGGTCCGCACGGACGTGCCCGCGCATCCCTTGACCGGGTAGTGGACGAGTTCCTCGATTCGCGCCATGGGAGAACGCTAGCGCATCGGTTCGTCAACGCCAGCTTGTACAAGCCTTCGCCTGTAAGGCCAGGTCATGCGCGCCTTCGACGTCCTCGGAGACCCCGTCCGGCGCCGCCCGCTGGGACTGCTCGACGAGGGCGAGCGCTCCTCGGGCGAGCTGACCGGGGGCGTACGGGCCGAGTTCGGCGCCTTCCGGCCCGCCGGGGCCGTCCGCCCGGGCGGCCCCGGTCAGCGGGCCACCCGGAAGAACCCCTCCGCGATGAGGGTGCGCAGCGCGTCGGGCGTGCGCTCGCGCACCAGCGCGGGGTCCTCGCCGATGAGCTCGGCGATGACGTTCAGCAGCGGGCCGACCGGCATGGTGCCGTCGCACACCCCCGCCAGGGCGGCCTCCACCGTCCCCACGCGGGCCACGCGCCGCAGGCCGTCGCGCTGGCGCAGCAGGATCTTCTCCGGGTCCGGAGCGCCGGGGCGCCCCACCCTCTCCTCCACCACGCCCGGCGCGAGCGCCACGTGCGCGGACAGCAGCGCCGCGTCGGTCAGGCGCAGTGCGGTCATCGCCCCGTCCACCACGTCGGGCAGGTAGGGGCCCACGGGCCGCTCGATCTCGTGCCGCAGCTCCTCCACGCGCACGGTCGCGTCCTGGGCGACGTCGTTGCGCAGGCAGATCCACCCGAACCCGATGCCCTTGATGCCCTCGCGCTCGAAGTAGTCGAGCCAGGCGTCGTAGCGGCGGGTGTACTCGGGGGTGCCGTGCTCGCAGGAGTCGCGCAGCCACAGCTCCACGTACTCGGCGGGGTCCTGCACGTCGCGCTGGACCACCCAGCCCGAGCACCCGGTCCCGGTCACCCAGCCGCCGACCCGGTCCTCCCAGTCGTCGCCGTCGCGGTGCACCCAGTTCGCCAGGATCTGGCACCAGCCGCCCTCGGTCAGGTGCGCCGGGGCCTGTCGCACCAGCTCGGCGCACACGGTGTCGCCGGGCAGGTCCGACTCCCGGTAGGTGTACCGGGAGGAGTCGGGGGTGATCACGAACGGCGGGTTGGACACGATCAGGTCGAAGCGCTCGCCCTCGACCGGCTCGTACAGCGAACCCTGCTCCAGGCGGGCGTCGGTGACCCCGGACAGGGCCAGGCTGATCCCGGCCAGGCGCACGGCGCGCGGGTTGAGGTCGGTGGCCACCACCTCGCGCGCCCGCGAGGCCAGGTGCAGGGCCTGCACCCCGCAGCCGGTGCCCACGTCCAGGGCGCGCTCCACCGGTCCGTCCACGATCAGCTGGGACAGGGTGGAGGAGGCGCCGCCCGCGCCCACCACGTGGTCGGGAGCGGGGACCGCGCCGCTGCCGGGGCGCACCTTGGGGTCGGAGACCACGAACCCGGGCCTGCCGTCCTCCAGCTCCCAGGGGCCCAGGTGCACCAGGGCGCGCACGACGGGCCCGCCCTGCCCCTCCTCCACGGTGACCAGCCCGGCCTCGGCCAGTTCGTCCACGGGCAGGATCGAACGCGCGGCGCGCGCGGGGATGGACGACCGCAGCCACCACAGGCGCAGCAGCAGTCCGAGCCGCTCGTCGCCGCCGGTGGCGCGCAGGGCGGGCACCAACTCCTCGCGGGCCAGTGCGCGCGCGGCGGCGTCGCCGAGGCGGTCGCGGACGCCGGACACGGTGTAGTCGGCGTCGATGAGGATGCCGCGGAGTCGCTCGGCCAGACCGCGCGGAAATCTCGTCTCAGACACCCGCCCATTATCGGGCAGAACCGCGGTGCCCCGCCGGGGGGTGCCCGGCGCTGGTCAGGAGTGGTCGGCCCGGCGCTCGGCGGCGTCGGAGCGCCTGCGCAGCAGATGGGGTATGTACAGGAACCCGAACACGCCCAGCACGATGCCGGTCACGCAGACGCCGATCCACCAGCGCTCGGACGCGGGCAGGCCGTCGCCCATCGCGATGAGGACCACGAGCGCCACCGTCCACGCCAGGGTGCCGATCGCGGCGGGCACGCGGTAGTCGCTCTCGTGGACGTCCGGGTCGGGCTGGCGAGGTTTGCGCACGGTTCCAGGCTATCCGCTCACCGCGGGGGAGGGCGCGTGCGTGCGGGGGAGGCGGCGCGCGCACCGGAGAGGGGGACGGGCGGCGCGCGCACCGGGCCGCCCCGCCGCGTGGGGACGGATTCGTCACATTCGAAGAGCCGATCCTCCGGCCCTCTGGTCTTTCCTACGGAAAACCAGGGAAACGCGTGGTCGGTGTTGTGTGAACATGCAACTAATCTGACGCAGAATCCTTCTTGTCCAGTAAGTACGACCAGGTCAGGCTGACGACGTGAAAACTCCGAGTCCATCCCCCAGCGGCACCGGCAAGACGCCATCCGGCCGCCTCGACCGCTACTTCCGCGTCTCCGAGCGCGGATCCACCTTCGGCACCGAGGTGCGGGGCGGCCTGGCGACCTTCTTCGCCATGGCCTACATCGTCGTCCTCAACCCGCTCATCATCGGTACGGCCGAGGACGTCAACGGAGAGACCCTGGGCATCCCCCAGGTGGCCGCCGTCACCGCCCTGGTCGCCGCGATCTCCTGCGTGCTCATGGGCGTGGTCAGCCGCTACCCCTTCGCGATCGCGGCGGGCATGGGGCTCAACGCCGTCGTCGCCTACGGCATCGCGCCGGTCATGCCCTGGTCCGACGTCTTCCTGCTGATCATCATCGAGGGCGTGCTGCTGCTGATCCTGGTGCTCACCGGGTTCCGCACCGCGGTCTTCGCCGCCATCCCGCCCGGCCTCAAGGTCGCCATCGCCGTCGGAGTGGGCCTCTTCCTGGCCCTGGTCGGCCTGGTCAACGCCGGTTTCGTGCAGGCCGGTGAGGGCACCCCCGTCCAGCTCGGCAACGGCGGCCTCCAGGGCTGGCCGATCCTGATCTTCGTCATCGGCCTGCTGATCACCGTCGCGCTGTACGTGCGCAAGGTGCCGGGCTCGATGCTCATCGGCATCATCGTCTCCACGGCCGTCGCCCTCCTCGTGGAGTCGCTGTTCGGCGGCGGCGACAACCGCCTCGGCTGGAGTCTGACGGTCCCGACCCTGTCCACCGGCGGGGGAGTGGTGGCGGTCCCCGACTTCTCGCTCGTCGGCATGTTCGCCGACGGCGGTCTCGACGTGTTCTCCCGCTGGGCCGACATCGGCGTCGCCACCGTGGTCATGCTGATCTTCACGCTGCTGCTCGCCGACTTCTTCGACACCATGGGCACCATGGTCGGCGTCGCCCACCAGGGCGACCTGGCCGACGAGGACGGCAACATCCGGGGCTCCCGCGAGGTGCTGGCCGCCGACTCCGTCGGCACGATCCTGGGCGGCTTGGGCTCGGCCTCGGTCGCCACCATCTACGCCGAGTCCGCCGCGGGCGTCGGCGAGGGCGCCCGCACCGGTATCGCGCCGA
Organism: Nocardiopsis sp. LDBS0036; assembly: GCF_041228755.1. Taxonomy (NCBI): domain Bacteria; kingdom Bacillati; phylum Actinomycetota; class Actinomycetes; order Streptosporangiales; family Nocardiopsidaceae; genus Nocardiopsis; species Nocardiopsis sp. LDBS0036. The sequence goes on along the minus strand of NZ_CP141103.1, from coordinate 3,470,261 downwards.
TCGTCACCGGCGTCCTGATGATGCTGGCCACCCTGTTCACCCCGCTGGTGAACCTGGTGCCCTTCGAGGCCGCCACGCCGGTGCTGGTGATCGTGGGATTCATGATGATGGTCCAGGTCGTCAACATCGACTTCAGGGATCCGGCGCTGGGCCTGGGGTCCTTCATGGCGATCATCATGATGCCCTTCACCTACTCGATCGCCAACGGCATCGGGTTCGGCCTGCTGACCTACGCCTTCGTCAGCCTGGTCACGGGCAAGGGGCGCCAGGTCCATCCGCTGCTGTGGCTGATCTCGCTGGTCTTCCTGATCCACTTCGCCGAGGCGCCGATCAACGCCCTGATCGGCTGAGGCACGGCTTTCGCGCCGTCCGGGAATTCCGGCGGCGGTGGACGGCGTTGACTCCGGTGATGAGTCAACGCCGTTTACTTATTTGCCCGCTTTGTCCACCCGGCCGGGATCGAAGCCGACCGCCGATGGCCGCATCAGTCCCTCCCCTCACGTCCGAGGGGAGGGACTGATGCGGCGTATCGCCATGTTCCGGTCCCTGGCCAACCGCAACTACCGGCTGTACGCCCTGGGCCAGCTGCTGTCCAACCCCGGCACGTGGATGCAGCGCATCGCGCAGGACTGGCTGGTCCTCCAGCTCAGCGGGGGCAGCGGTATCGCGCTCGGCATGACCACCGCCCTCCAGTTCCTGCCGCTGCTCCTCTTCGGGCTGTGGGGCGGGGCGCTGGTCGACCGGCTGGACAAGCGCAGGCTGCTGGTGTGCACCCAGGCCGCCATGGGCGTGCTCGCGGTCGGCCTCGGAATCCTGGCCACCGCGGGGGCCGCGCAGGTCTGGCACGTGTACCTGTTCGCCTTCGTGCTCGGCCTGATCACCGTGCTCGACAACCCCGGGCGGCAGGCCTTCGTCCCGGAGATGGTCGAGCGCGAGCACCTGTCCAACGCCATCGCGCTCAACAGCGCCAGCTTCCAGCTCGGCCGGGTGACCGGTCCGGCCGTCGCCGGTCTGCTCATCGCGGTCATCGGCAGCGGACCGGTCTTCCTCATCAACGGCGCGTCGTTCGGGTTCACCATCCTCGCCCTGATGATGATCCGCACCTCCGAGCTCAACCCCACCGAGCGGGTGGCCCGGGGCAAGGGGCAGATCCGGGAGGGGCTGCGCTACATCGGCGGCAGGCGCGACCTGGTCCTGCTGCTGGTGCTGGCCGCCGCCACGCAGTTCTTCGGCGCCAACAGCCAGAACCAGATCGCGCTGATGGTCAACAACGTGTTCGAGGCCGGAGCCGACGCGTTCGGCGTGGCCGCCGCCTTCCTGGCCGTCGGCGCCCTCGCCGGCGCCCTGCTGGCCGCCCGCCGCGACCGGCCCCGGCTGCGGCTGGTGCTGATCGGGTCGCTGGCCTTCGGCGCGCTCCAGGTCGTCGCCGGGCTCATGCCCGGCTACGTGCCGTTCGTCCTGGTGCTGGTGCCCATGGGCGTGGCCTTCATGACGTACGTGACCACGCTCAACGCCACCTTCCAGCTCAGCGTGGACCCGCGGATGCGCGGACGCGTCATGAGCATGTTCCTGCTGGTGTTCATGGGCGTGGCGCCCATCGGCGCGCCCGTGGTGGGCCTGCTCGCCGACACCTTCGGCCCGGAGACGAGCCTGGTCATCGGCGGTGCGGTGACCCTCGTGGTCGTCGCGGTCATCTCCGCCCTGCTCTTCCGCGCCAAGGGCGTGCGCCCGCGCGACGTGCTCCCGGGGCGGCGCCCCTCCTCGGACGCGGAGACCGCCGAGGAGGCGACCGCCGAGGAGGAGACCGCGGAGACCGGGAGCGAGCGCGAGGAGGCCCCGGAGGCGGAGCGCGAGCGGGTGGACGCCGAGCGCCTCCCGGACGGCTCCACCCGGGTCCGCCTCGTCCCGGACGGGGACGGGACCCGACCGGACACGGTCACCCGTACCTGAGACTCCCGGTCGTGCCCCGCCGTCCTCGGGGCACGACCGGGGCGGCCGTTCCGGCCCTTCGGAGCCCGTGTCGCCGCCGAACCGGCCGCCCGCGGGCCCGGCGGGGCTCCGGCGGACTTCCCGGGGAGCGGACCCGGCGCCCCCGACAGACCGCAACCGCCGGGCAGGCCGCGGCTCCCGGGGAGAATGGGGGCATGAGACTGTTCGCGGCACTGGACCCGCCCCCCGACACGGCGCACGCGCTGCGCCGGGCCGTCGACCGGGGCCGCGGCCACACCCCCGGCCTGCGCTGGGCCGATCCCGGCGAGTGGCACCTCACCCTGGTCTTCCTCGGCGAGGTGGACGAGGCCCTCCTGCCCGCGCTCGGCGACGCCCTCGGCCGGGAGGCCCGCGGGCACCGGCCCTTCCGCATCACCGCCGAGGGCTGGGGAGCCTTTCCGGGCGACCTCCGCCGCGCCTCCGTGCTCTGGGCCGGGCTCGGCGGCGACACCGCGTCCCTCCACGCCCTCGCCGACGGACTGCGCGCCGCCGCCGCCGAAGTCGGCGTACCCGTCGAGAACCGCCCCTACGTGCCGCACATCACGGTGGCCCGCAGCCGTCCCGCGCGCGACCTCACCGGAACCGCCGACGCCCTCGGCCCGCTGCCAGGCCACGGGTGGCCGGTCCGCGAGGCGCACCTGGTGGAGAGCAGGCCGGAGCGGGAGGACCGCTACCGAACCGTCCGGACCTGGCGGTTAGGCTGGGAGGCGGATCCCACCCGACCTCCTGAGCGGAGCACGTCATGAGCATGCTCACCAACAACCGCAAGCAGCGCTGGCTGCTGCCCGTGGTTCTGGGGGGCATCATGCTCATCGTGCTCCTGGGCGCCCTCGTCGGCTGAGCCGCCGCGCGGCGGCCCCCGACCGGCGTGCGCCAGGCCGACGACGGCGGCCCGCCCCCGCCCCGACGGTCACCGGCCGCTCTCCCCGCCGTCCCGGGGTCACGCGGAGGCGGAGGCCAGGCTCACCGCGCGCGTGATCAGGTCCGCGTTGTCGTGCGCCTCCCCGCCGTCGGGCAGCCGCATGGTGTCCTCCAGCCCCATCCGGATGTCGTAGCCCGAGGCCACCGCCGTCTCCAGGACCGGCCAGGCCGTCGCGTCGGCCCCGTGCAGCAGCCGCGGCTGGTTCGCCCCCGCCCGGTCCAGCAGGGAGCAGATCGCCTCGGCGTTGCGCCGGGCGTCCTCCACCGCGACCTGCGTGGGCTCCACCAGTACCGCCGCCACCCTGAGCTTCGTGGCGACGAGGATGCGCGCGGCCTCCACCGTCCACACCCCGGCCTCCACCCCGATCCGGCGGTCCTCCAGCAGGTGCGCCAGGTCCACCGAGCCCGCCTCGTGCAGGTTCACGGTGACCGAGTCCGGCAGCGCCGACGAGGCCCAGCGCTGCACCAGGTCGTAGCGCCGCCACGGATCCGACTCCGCCGACAGCGACGTGGTCAGCGACACCGGCACCCGCGGCCCGTCGGCGCGCAGCCGCTCCATGAGGGGGCCCACCACCTGGGGCGCCAGCGACTCGGCTCCGGTGGGGTCGCGCGGATGCAGGTGCAGCTCGGTCGCGCCCGCCGCCACCACCGCGTGCGCGTCCGCCACCAGCTGGTCCACGGACACGGGCAGGGCGGGGTGCGCTCCGGGGCGGCGGTCCCCGTTGAGACAGGCGACGATCCTCATGGGTGCCCTCCTAACGGCGCTCCGTAAGCCCAATGTGCCCGTTACCGCACGGGTACAAGCCATCCGTGGCGTTCCCTGGCAGGATGTCGGTCATGAGAACTCCGCTCGTTCTTGCCGCCGCAGCCCTCTTCGCGACCCTCCCGGCCGCCCCGGCCCTGGCCTTCCCCGAGGACCCGAGCGACCCCGGCACCGGTGGTGTCGACTACCCCCGCGGAGGCGAGGGGCCCGAGGGCTCCGAGATCGCCTTCGAGTTCCAGGACCCGAGGATCTCCGAGTCCAGTGGAATCGCCCCCTCCCTGCTGCACGAAGGCGTGTGGTGGACCCACAACGACAGCGGCGAGCACCTGAACGAGGTGTACGCGGTCGACGAGGAGGGGCACACCCTCGCCACGGTCACGCTGAACCTGGACCGCCGTGACTGGGAGGCGATCACGGTCGCCGAGGCCCCCGACGGGACGCCGTCGGTCCTGGTGGCCGACATCGGCGACAACTTCGACGGCGGCTGGCCCGACGTCAGCGTCCACCGCTTCCCCGAACCCGGGGCGCTCGCCGACACGGCGGTCGACCCGCAGGTGTTCACCTTCACCTACGAGGACGGGGGACGCGACGCCGAGTCGCTGATGGTCGACCCCCGCGACGGCCGGATGTACGTGGTGACCAAGGAGTTCTCCGGCGGCCTGTACGCCGCGCCCGAGGAGCTCGAACCGGGGGCCGAGCACATCCTGGAGCGGATCGACTCGGCGCCCCTGTTCGCCACCGACGCCGCCTTCAGCCCTGACGGCAGCCGCTACGTGGTCCGCACCTACTGGGGGGCCACGGTCTACGACGCCACCGGGGGCGTGCCGGGCTCCTCCCTGGGCGCCTTCGACCTGCCCGAGTCCGACCAGGGCGAGGCCATCGCCTTCACCCCCGACGGCACCGCCCTCATGGCCGGGACCGAGGGACCCGGGGCGCCGGTCTGGCGGATCCCGCTGGAGGACCGCTACCTCGCCGAGGAGCCCCCGGTGCGGGAGGTCGCCGCGCGGGAGGCGCCCGCGGGGGAGGGCGGGACCGTCGAGCCCGAGACGCGGGGGGCGCTGCCCTTCATCGTGGGCGGCGGCGCGGTCGCCGCCCTGGTCATCGTCGCGATCGTCCTGCTGGCCCGACGGGGCTGACCCCTACTCCTCGGGCTGCGGGTCCAGGAAGTGCTCGCGCGCCAGGAAGGCGTGCCGGGAGAAGTCGGTGAACACGCCGTCCACCCCGGCCTCGAAGAAGGCCTCGTACTCGGCGGCGAAGGAGCCGTAGTCGCCCGGTCCGCCTTCCGAGCGCAGCTCGGCGGGAAGGAAGTGGTTCTCGCTGCGGAACGTGTACGGGTGCACCAGGAGCCCGGCCGCGTGCGCGTTCTCCACCAGGTCGGTCGGCTCCCCGAGCACCCCGTCCTCCACGGGCACGACCAGGCTCTTGGCCGGGCCGATCGCGTGCGCGAACGTCGCCACCTCGGCCAGGCCGTCCGGCGCGGTGTGGTGCAGCCAGCGCTCCTCGGAGCCCATGAGGTAGACCAGCGGCAGCTCCGTCACGGCCAGCTTGCGCAGGCTGTCGGCCTCGAAGGACTGGAGGAACACCGGCACCAGCGGCTCGGGGCCCGTCAGCCCCGCCTCGCGCAGGGCCTGGATTAGCACCGGCTCCAGCTCCAGGCCCTGCGCCTCGTGGTAGGCGGGGTGCTTGGTCTCGGGGTAGATCCCGATCGGGCGGCCCAGCTCCTTGGTCAGCGCCAGCGCCAGCTCGATGACCTCCTCCAGGGTCGGGATCCCGTAGGTCCCGTCCATCACGGCGTTGTCCGCGCGCACGTCCCGGAGGCGCTCCACCGCGCGCAGCGTCCGGATCTCCTCCAGCGTGAAGTCCTGGGCGAAGAACCCGGTCACCTCGCGCCCGTCGACGGTGCGCGTGGTGCGCCGGTCGGCGAACTCGGGGCGCTCGGCCACGTCCGTGGTCTCGCCGATCTCCTGCTCGTGGCGGCAGACCAGCCTCCCGTCCCTGGTCGAGACCAGGTCCATCTCGATGAAGTCGCCGCCGTGCCGGGCCCCCAGCTCGTAGGAGGCCAGCGTGTGCTCGGGGCGGTGCCCCGACGCACCGCGGTGCGAGATGATCTTGATGGGGGGTTCCTTCTTGTTCCTGCGCACAGCCGAACCGTCCTGAGAAGCGAGATGCCGGGAAAAGGGGGAGGCCGACCCGACGCGGGTCGGCCTCCATTGTGCAACGCGGGGCGAACGGGTCAGGACAGCTCGGTGAGCACGTGGTCCACGCACTCGGTGAGCGCGCGCACGTCGTCCGGGTCGATCGCCGGGAACATGGCCACGCGCAGCTGGTTGCGGCCCAGCTTGCGGTAGGGCTCGGTGTCGACCACGCCGTTGGCGCGCAGGACCCGGGCCACCGCGGCGGCGTCCACGTCGTCGCTGAAGTCGATGGTGCCGACCACCTGAGAGCGCTTGGACGGGTCGGTGACGAACGGCGTCGCGACCGGCGACTTCTCCGCCCAGTCGTAGAGGACCGAGGAGGACTCGGCGGTGCGCGCCACGGTCCACTCCAGGCCGCCCTGGCCGTTCATCCACTCCAGCTGCTCGGCGAGCAGCAGCAGCGTGGCCACGGCCGGGGTGTTGTAGGTCTGGTCCTTGCGGGAGTTGTCGATCGCCGTGGGCAGCGAGAAGAACTCCGGCACGTAGCGGCCGCTCGCCGCGATCTCCTCCACGCGGGCCAGGGCCCGGGGCGACATGACGGCCAGCCACAGCCCGCCGTCGGCGGCGAAGCTCTTCTGCGGCGCGAAGTAGTAGACGTCGGTCTCGGCGATGTCGACCGGCAGGCCGCCCGCGCCGCTGGTGGCGTCCACGAGGACGAGCGCGTCCTCGTCGGCGCCCGCCACGCGCCTGATGGGCGCGGCCACACCGGTGGACGTCTCGTTGTGGGTCAGCGCGTACACGTCCACGCCGGCCTCGGCCGCGGGCTCGCCGTGGCTGCCCGGGTCGGTGCTGATGACGGTGGGCTCCTGGAGCCAGGGCGCGCCCTTGGCGACCTTCGCGAACTTGCTGGAGAACTCGCCGAAGGCGAGGTGCTGGGACTTCTCGCGCAGCAGGCCGTGCGCGGCGATGTCCCAGAAGGCGGTGGTGCCGCCGTTGCCGAGGACCACCTCGTAGCCGTCGGGGAGGGAGAACAGCTCGCTCACCCCGGAGCGGACCCGGGAGACCAGGGACTTGACCGGCTTCTGCCGGTGGGAGGTGCCCATGTAGCGGGAGCCGGAGGCGGCCAGGGCCTCGATCTGGGCGGGGCGGACTTTGGACGGGCCGCTGCCGAAACGGCCGTCGGAGGGCAGCAGGTTCGCGGGGATCTGAATCTCGTCGGTCACGACCACCAGCGTAGTGGCGGTGGAGGCGGCAGAGCCGGTCAGGGCCGCTGTTGGGGCTCCTGAAATGAAGCGGGGAAGCGGGCGCTATGTCACGTTCCCAAAGGTTCTGGCCGGTATAGGCCAGTCGCATTTCCATTCATACAGGTGCATTTTCCGCTAGGAGTGCGGTCTTATGGGAGGGGTTTCGGGGGGAACGCCAGAACACGACGCGCGATACGGAGGGGCGTCCACACGTGGCCGACAGCAGCACCGACCCCGAGACCGCCCGCGGGCGTGAGGGCAGCGCCTTCCTGCGGGTCTTCGACGCCCTGCGCGTACGCCCCACAAGGGCCGACACCCGCCTCATGGGCAGGATGGAGCGGCGGGCCGCCCGCAGGCTCCCCGTCGGCAACCGCGGCGGCGCCCAGCGCGGCGACGTGGCCGAGCCCCCGCCCGTGCTCGACCTGGAACTGGAGGAGGGCGCCGACCGCGAGGCCCTGCTGCGGGTGCTCACCGAGCGCTGCGGCGACCAGCCGGTCTGGCGGCTGCCCCCGCGCCCCTCCGACGCCCCCGCGCCCGGGGCGCGGTCCCGGGCGCACGAGGCCCACGCCACCACCGAGGAGCTCTACGACCTGATGTCGGGCCTGCTGGCCGAGGCCGACGCCGTACGGCCCGCCAAGGAGCGCGGGCGCAGGCCCCCGCCCTGGCCCCGCTTCGCGCGGCTGCGCTCCCTGCTGTGGCTGCGCGTGTGCAGGCTCGGCGCCATCCGCTCCGCGGTCTCGGGGGAGGAGGTCGTCCAGGACGAGGCCGACCTCGACGCCAACGCCAAGGCGCAGATCTACGTCGTCGCCGAGCTGAGCCGGGCCAAGCTCGAACACGGCCGGGGCGCGGACCGCGGCGCCGACCGGGCGGCGGACGGCACCGGGGCCGTGCGCCGCTACCCCCACCGCCTGCGCTCGGGCCTGCGCGGCCTCTACGACCGCGCCTTCCAGCGGACCGCCGTGTTCGTCGCCCGCCTCACCGGACGGGTGACCTTCGGCAAGGCCGACACACACGTGCTCACCCCCTGGGGCTTCCTCCTCAACCTCGCCACCCTGGCCGCGCCCGTCATCCTGGGCGGTGTCGTCGCCGGTGTCTTCGGGCTCGTGCTCCAGGGGCTGAACAACCTGGTCACGCTGGGCGTGGGCCTGCTGCTGGCGGTCGTCTACGCCTGCCTCGGCCTCTTCCTCGTCCTGCCCTGGCGCTCCTACCGCTGGCTCAACCACCACCGGTACGTGGTGGACACCCAGGCCGCCAGCGACGACAAGGAGTCGGTCCCGCGCAACCACCGCGCCCGCGGCGTCCACGTCCTCAACCTGCTCAACCGCCGACGCCTCACCGGACGCCTCGTCCGCGACCCCGGGGCCGACGGAGAACGCGGTGAGCCCGGCGGGGCCGGTGGCGGCCGCCCTCCCGAGCGCCCCGACACCACGCCCGCGCACGACGGCTGGTGGGCGACCCTGGCCCCGCGCCGCCGACGGCACGCGGTCGTCGCGGTCGTGCCCCCGCAGGAGCGGCCCGAGCGCGGGAAGGACGACGACGCCGCCGAACGCCCGCGCGGAGAGCGTCCGCCCGGCGTCCACCGGCTCGCCGTCAACGCCTTCCTCGACGACCTCGCGCACACCCACGGCGGCTCCCCGGGGCGCCGCCCGTTCTCCCCGCGCCGCGGGCGCCGCCAGCGCCCCGTGCTCCTCGTGGACCAGGACCGCCTCGACCGGGTCGGCCGCTACCTGGTCCGCCTCATCGAGGACGAGCGGCTGCGCCGCGCCTTCCCCGACCCCCTGCTCGTCGTGCAGGTGCGCGACCGCGGCACCCGGCCGCTGGTGGACGACCGGGTGGACGTCTCCCGCTACCCCACGCTGCCCGAGGCCGAGAACGGCAGCCGCCCCGAGGAGGCGGTGTCGCGGTGGCTGCGCGAGCGCCACGCCGCCGGGGTGCTGGGCCGCTCCCGGCTGCTCACCCTGCGGATCCCGGCCGACTCCTCCGCCTGGGCGGGCAACCCCGACCCGCCCGAGCGCGCCCGGGTGCTCACCGCCGGTGCGATCACCGGGGTCGCGGCCACGGCGACCGCCGCGGCCACCGCCGTCGCCGTCCTGGCCCTGTGGGTGGTCGGCCCGGTCGTGGCCGAGCGCTTCAACCCGTGCGCGTCGGGCGGGGTCTGGACGCCCCGGGGCATCGAACGGCACGGCAAGGACTGCGTCGGGGTGACCTTCGGCGACTTCGTCTTCCACGAGCGCCTGCGCGAGGTCACCGAGCGCATCCACGAGCAGAACGAGCGGATCGACGAGGACGACGAGAACCACGTCACCATCGCCTACGTCGCCGAACTCAGCACCACCGGCGGCAGCGACCTGTCCCTGGCCGGGGTCCAGGGCGAGCTGCTGGGCCTGGCCCACCAGCAGGCCGAGCACAACGCCTCGGGCGACGCCTCCCTGCCCCGGATCAAGATCCTGATCGCCAACACCGGCGAGGGCTGGCGGTACGCGCGCGAGACCGCCGAGACGATCGTCGAACGCGCCCAGGACGAGGGCCTGGGCATGGACCGGCCGGTGGCCGCCGTCGGCTTCGGCCACAGCGTCCAGCCCAACACCGAGGCCGTCCGCGTCCTCAGCGGGGCCCGGATCCCCATGGTCGGCACCACCGCCACCTTCGACGACGTGGCCATGGAGACCTCGGGCAAGTACAGCCAGTACTTCTTCCCCGTGGCGCCCTCCAACACCCGCCTGGCCGACCAGGCCGCCCTGTGGGCCTACCGCGGCGTGCCGTGGACGGGCGAGGGGCTGGTCGAGGGGCAGGAGCCCGAGTCGCTGGGCCCCGCCCGCACCGCCGTGGCCATCGCCGACAACCAGGAGGGGGAGAGCTACGGCCCCCACCTGGCGGTGCGGTTCATGAACGCCTTCCGCGCCCTGGGCGGCCAGCCCTGGACGGACGGCGGGCAGGCCCACCCCGTCACCCTCGCCGACGGCGGCGCCGACCCCTTCCCCGGCGTGCTGCCCTACCAGGACGGCGGCCCCACCCAGGCCGACCAGCTGTCGCGGGTGTGCGCCGAGGACCCGCCCGACGTCATCTACTTCGCGGGCCGCTCCACCGACTTCATGGACTTCCACAACCAGATCCAGGAGGAGGGGATGTGCGTGGAGGCCGGGGTCGACATCCTCGGCGGGGACGACATCGCCAAGTTCGTCACCGACCACGCCGAGACGCTCGGCCACGCCTCCGGGTACCCCGTCTTCTACACCCCGCTCGCCGCCAGCGGCGCCTGGAGCCAGTACACGCGCGGCAGCGAGCGCGCCTTCTACGCCGAGGCCGACGCCCTCATCGGGGAGCTCTACAACGGCCAGGAGGAGGACGAGGAGACCGGGGAGGAGCGGGGGACCGACGCCGAGGCCGTGGCGGCCGACGGCGGCATGCCCTCGATCACCCACGCCGCCGTCGCCCACGACGCGCTCAAGGTGGTCTCACGCGCGCTGCGGGGCATCTCCCACCCCCTCCCCCAGAGCGACGGGCCCCGGGAGGCCTCGGCCGCGCCCACCGAGCGGCCCTCGCCGTTCCTGGGCACCGACGCCGGGTACGAGCAGGAGCAGCAGGCGCTCGTGGAGAACATCCAGGGCACGCACAACCTGTCCGCCGTCTCCGGCTACCTCGGCTTCGGGGAACCCTCCGAGGGCAACTGGTACCGCGACCGCATGGTCCAGCTCGTCGTGGTCGGCCCGCTGGGCTCGGACGGCGAACGCCAGCACGTGATCGCCGCCTGCGGCCAGGTCAGCACGGGCACGGTCGACCCCGGACCGGCATGCGCCTGACGCGCGGGTCCGGGTGGCGCGCGCGGCACCCGACACGAGAGGATGCCCCGTGTGGACCACCAAGACCCCGCCGAACTGCGCAAACCGTACCTGGGCGCGCCCCTGAGGCGCTCCGGCCTCGCCGACCACCCCATGACGCAGTTCCACCTGTGGTTCGACGAGGCCTACGACTCCGGACTGGCCGAACCCAACGCCATGGTCCTGGCGTCCGTGGAGCCCTCGGGCATGCCCCGCGCCCGCACCGTGCTGATGAAGGGTTACGACAGCACGGGACTGCGCTTCTTCACCAACTACACCTCGCGCAAGGGACGGGCCCTGGAGGCCGACCCGCGCGCCAGCGCGGTCTTCCCCTGGCACGCCATCCGGCGCCAGGTCCTGCTGGCCGGACGGGTGGAGCGGCTCAGCGACGAGGAGAACGACCGCTACTTCGCCTCGCGTCCGCGCGGCTCCCAGCTGGGCGCCTGGGCCAGCGAGCGCCAGTCGCGGCCGGTGGCGGACCGGGCCGAACTCGACCGGCTCTACCGGGAGTTCGACACGGTCTGGGCCGCCGAGGAGGAGATCCCCCGGCCCGCCTACTGGGGCGGCTTCCGGCTCGTGCCGAGCGAGGTGGAGTTCTGGCAGGGCGGTGCCGACCGCATGCACGACCGGTTCCGCTACCTGCGCGAACCCGACGGTTCCTGGAGCGTGGAGCGCCTGGCGCCCTGACCGGGCCGTCCGGTGACGCGCTCGTCGCGCGCCGCTTCCGAGAGTGATCTTGGCCGCTTCGTACGGGAGTTCGGGGGCGGTTCCCGCAGGTGGGCGACGGCCCGACGCCCCTCCGGCGCACGCGGTGGGCTGGAAGGCCCCCGTCTGCGTGACCAAGTGCCCTTGCCGCAGGGGGAGAACGTATCCGCATCGTGAGACCGGGCAGAAATCCGGGCGCCCCGCGCCACGATATGCTTGCGTGTATCGGTGGTCGCTCCCGCGGTCCTGCGGACGCCCCGGTCCCCACTCGGCCCCTGGGAATCACGTCGCCCCGGCCTGTGTTGTGAGAGACCCGCCGTGCCCGTCGTGACCGCGCGCCGGGCACAGAGCCTTGGGAGGGGAGACTTGACCGCACACGGGCTGATCGACACCACGGAGATGTACCTCCGTACGGTCTTCGAGCTCGAAGAGGAGGGCATCGTCCCGCTTCGGGCCCGTATCGCCGAACGCCTGCACCAGAGCGGCCCCACGGTGAGCCAGACCGTGGCCCGCATGGAGCGCGACGGCCTGCTGCGGGTGGAGAACGACAGGCACCTGGTCATGACCGCCGAGGGGCGCCGCCTGGCCACCCACGTCATGCGCAAGCACCGGCTCGCCGAGCGCCTGCTCGTGGACGTCATCGGACTCCCCTGGGAGGACGTGCACATCGAGGCCTGCCGCTGGGAGCACGTCATCTCCGAGGCCGTGGAGGAGCGTCTGGTCACGCTGCTCAACGCCCCCTCGGTGTGCCCGCACGGCAACCCGATCCCGGGCCTGGACGAGCTGGGCCTGGAGGACTACTCCCCCGAGCCCTTCACCGACGACTCGATCGTCCCGATGATCGACGTCGCCGGGAACAGCGAGACCACGGTCACCGTGCGGCGTATCAGCGAGCAGATCCAGTCGGACGCCGACATCATGCTCACCTTGCGCCGATCCGGGGTACAACCGGGACAGGAAGTGGTCTTGCGAGCCTCTGACGACGGGGTCCGCGTGACCGACGGTGAGACCGGGGAAACCGAGCTCTCGGCGCTCGTCGCCGGGCACATCTTCGTCGCCAAGCCGTGAACCGTACGGACGCGTTGATTGGTTGCTCATCAGGATTGTCACATTGCGCTGCGGGAACGTTGACGGTGTTGCTACGCTCGCTCCAAGGTGCGGTCGTTCGGGGTACCCGGAGCGGGCATGTATGCAGCTCATGACGGCGAGGTGGCGGCTAGATGACACGGTGGGGTGAGCCCTTCCCCAAGGGTGACGCGCTCGCCGCGGCCGCCGTGGCGGACCAGGCGCAGATCGCCATCGTCGTCATCGACCGGGCCAGCCTCCTGCGCTACTGGAACCCCTTCGCGCGCGAGCTGTTCGGGTTCGTGGGCGGTCGCGACTACGTCGGCCTCTCCCTGCTCGACATCGGTATCCACGAGTCCGACCGGGAGCACGCCTCCCAGCTGGCCCGGCGCGTCCTGCGCGGCGAGCCGTGGGAGGGCACCTTCGCGGTGCTCCGGGGCGACTCGACCTGGATCCACGTGCGCGCCCAGGCCGTGCCCATGCACAACGAGGCCGGCGAGATCGACGGCATCACCCTGATCGCCAGGGAGGCCCTGCGCAGCGGACGGGTGGAGGAGCAGTACGGCCTGCTGGAGCGCATCGGCAGCCGCCTGACCAGCTCCCTGGAGTTCGACTCCACGGTCAGGGGGGTCGCGGGCATCCTCGTGCCGCAGTTCGCCGACCACTGCTTCATCGACCTCTACGACCGCGACCGCCTGGTCAGACAGGTGTCGGTGCACGCCGAGGGGTGGACGCCCCCGCCGCGCACCTGGTTCGAGGTCGGCGACGAGGTCCGCTACCCCGAACGCCACTTCGTCACCCAGGCCCTGCGCCGCCTGGAGACGGTGGTCAGCAGCGAGTACCTGTTCGAGAACTCGCCCAGCACGCGCTCCGACCAGGTCTCGCGCCAGGTCGGCGTCACCTCCGCCATCGCCGCCCCGCTGCGGGCCCGCGGCGAGGTGCTGGGCGTGCTCACCCTGGCGCTGTCCGGGCTCTCCCCGCGGCAGAAGAGCACCTACGGGGGCTTCGACCGCGACCTCGTCGGCGCCATCGCCTCCCGCGTGGCCCTGGCCATCGACAACGCCCGCCTGTTCGAGCAGGAGCGCAGCACCGCGCTGGCCTTCCAGCGCAGCCTGCTGCCCAGCAGCCTGCCCCGGCTGGACGGGCTGACCGCGGCCCACCGCTACCTGCCCGCGGGACCGCTGCGCTCCGACGGGTACGGGGTCCAGACCCAGATCGGCGGGGACTTCTACGACGCCATCCCGCTCTCCGCCGGACGCGTGGGCCTGGTCATCGGCGACGTCGAGGGCCGCGGCCCGCACGCCGCCGCCGTCATGGGCCAGCTGCGCGCCGCGCTGCGCGCCTTCGCCCAGGCCGACCGCGAGCCCGCCGACATCCTGCGCGAACTCGACGAGTGGGTCCGCCAGCTGGGCCAGGAGGACGAGGAGGGCGGCACCTGGATCCCCAGCGTCAGCTGCCTGTACATGGTCTACGACGCCTGGTCGCGCGAGCTGTCCTACGCCAACGCCGGGCACGCGCCCCCGCTGCTGGTCACCTCCGAGTCGGTGGAGAAGATCGACCTGGAGGTCACCGACCGCATGCTGGGCGTGCGGGCCAAGGGCGGATCGGGCGAGGACGTGGTCTACCACCAGGCCAACCTGCGCCTGCCCATCGGCGCCACCCTGGTCCTGTACACCGACGGGCTCGTGGACCGGCGCCCGGCCGGGGGCAGGGCGGACCCCGAGAGCGCCTTCGAGCTGCTGGCGGAGCGGGTGGCCGAGGTCGCCGACAAGGACGTGGACCAGATCGCCGAGGCGGCCGTGCACAGCGTCCCGGGCGAACACGACGACGACACCGCTCTGCTGGTCGTGCGCACCCACTCCGAGGAGCTGGCGCTGCGCGAGGGCTGGTTCCCCTCGGAGGCCTCCACCGTGGGCGAGGCCCGCCACATGGCGGCCCACACCTTCAGCGAGTGGGGGGTGGACCGCGACCAGGCCGAGCTGGCCTGCCTGCTGGTCTCGGAGATCGTCACCAACGTCGTCATCCACGCCACCCCGCACCCGGTTCACCGCGAGTTCACCGGCGGAGGGGTGCTGGACTCCGAGACCCCGCTCGACGCGGTGGCCGACGAGTTCGACGAGGACTGGACCGACCTGCTGGAGGCGGTGGCCGAGGAGGCCGACGAACCCGCCGAGGAGGCCGGGGAGAAGGAGTTCCTGCTGCGGCTGCGGCGGGGCGCGAACACGGTGTGGGTGGAGGTCTTCGACAACGACCTGCGCCTGCCCCGCATCCGCAGCGCCGCCGCCGACGACGAGGGCGGCCGCGGCCTGTACCTGGTCGAGCAGCTGGCCAGCCGGTGGGGGGCGCGGCCGACCCCGGACGGCAAGGCGGTCTGGTTCGAGATGCCCATGCACTCCGAGGAGACCGGGGAGCAGCACAGGGCCGACGACGGGGAGAAGGCCGGGCGGGACTAGCCTCCCGCCGCCTGCGGGCCCGGCGCCGTCGTGGAACCGCCGCGACGCGCCGGGCCCGTCCCTTCGGCGGCCGCCGGCGGTCCGCTGACGCCTGTCGCGGAGGGGGAGCGGGCCGCGGCACCGGCCCGCCCGTCAAGGAGGGTCCTGTCTAGCGCCAGGACCAGGCCCACAGCAGCAGGCACAGGAAGACGAAGAAGACCACGATCCCGCTGGTGGTCCACGGGATGTGGACCCGGGGCCGGAGCTTGCGCACCCCGATCACGAGCAGCACGACCAGCAGGCCCATGACGATGAGGCCGTCCCAAGCACCGCTCATTCCAGCTCCGACCCTTCTGGGGAGGGGGTTGTGCGGTCACAGACCCAGGCCGCGCCCGACGATCTCCTTCATGATCTCGGTGGTGCCACCGTAGATCGTCTGGACGCGGGTGTCCTGCCAGGCCCGTGCCACGGGGTATTCCATCATGTACCCGTACCCGCCGTGAAGCTGGAGGCACCGGTCCACGACCTTGTTGCACAGTTCCGTGGTCCACCACTTGGCCATGGCGGCGTCCTCCACGGTCAGCTCACCGCGGTTGAGCAGGCCGATGCCGCGGTCCACGTAGGTGCGGGCGATGTCCACCTCGGTGGCCAACTCGGCCAGAACAAAACGGGTGTTCTGGAAGCGCCCAATCGGACGGCCGAAGGCGGTCCGCTCCCGGCAGTAGGCGATGGTGTGCTGGAGCACGGCGTCGGCGGAGGCCACCGCGCAGGTGGCGATGGACAACCGCTCCTGGGGCAGGTTCTCCATCAGGTGGACGAACCCGCCGCCCTCCCGGCCGATGAGGTTGGCGGCCGGGACGCGCACGTCGTCGAAGAACAGCTCGGCGGTGTCCTGCGCCTTCATGCCGATCTTGTCGAGGTTGCGGCCCCGGGTGAACCCGGCGGCGCCGCGTTCCACCGCGATCAGCGAGAAGCCCTGCGCGCCCGCGTCGGGGTCGGTCCGGGCGACCACGATCACCAGGTCGGCGTTGACGCCGTTGGTGATGAAGGTCTTGGACCCGTTGACGACGTACTCGTCGCCGTCGCGCACCGCCGAGGTGGCGATGCCCTGGAGGTCGCTGCCCGCCCCGGGTTCGGTCATGGCGATGGCGGTGATCAGTTCGCCGCTGGCGAACCCCGGCAGCCAGCGCCGCTTCTGCTCCTCGTCGGTCAGGTCGACCATGTACGGGGCCATGACGTCGTTCTGGAGGGTGACGCCCAGGCCGCTGGCGCGGGCCCGGCAGATCTCCTCGTTGACGATGGTGTTGTAGCGGAAGTCCCGCAGCCCGGTGCCGCCGTACTCCTCGGGCACGCCGTGGCCGAGCAGGCCGACCTCGCCCGCCCTGGTCCACACCTCGCGGGGCACGATCCCGTCCCTCTCCCACTCCGGATGGCGGGGCGTGACCTCGCGCTTGAGGAACTCGGCCACCGATGCGCGGAAGAGGTCGTGGTCGGCGTCGAAGAGTTCCCGCTTCATGCTCTGCTCCGGGGTGTCGGGGATTCCTGCGTGACGCCACAGTAACCGAACAAGATTCGGTTTTGAAGGGGACAGTCCAAGCCCCGGCAAAGTTCCCGTGCCCGTGGGAGCCCGTCCGGCGGTTCCGGCGGGGCGCGGGCGCGACGGCTTCCTAGGGTGGCGGCAGCGGAGCCGGTAGCCGAGGGACGGGACCGCGTGCGGCCCGGCCGGGGGAGGGGAGGGCCATGGTCCAGTACGAGGCCAGGCATCGGGCGCGCAGGGAGCACCGGAGCGGCAGGATCGCGGTGATCATGAGCGCGCTGATGCTCACCGTGCTGCTGGCGGCCCTGGACCAGACGATCGTGTCCACCGCGCTGCCCACGATCGTGTCCGACCTCGGCGGGCTCAACCACCTGTCGTGGGTGATCACCGCCTACCTGCTCGCGGTCACGGCCGTCACGCCGCTGTGGGGCAAACTCGGCGACCAGTTCGGCCGCAAGCAGTTCTTCCTGGTGTGCATCGCCGTCTTCGTGGCGGGCTCGGCCCTGTGCGGGACCGCCCAGAGCATGCTCCAGCTCATCCTCTTCCGCGCGCTCCAGGGCGTGGGCGGCGGAGGACTCATGGTGCTGGCCTCCGCCATCATCGGCGACGTCGTCTCGCCCCGCGAGCGCGGCAAGTACCAGGGGCTGTTCGGCGCGGTGTTCGGGATCTCCAGCGTGGCCGGTCCGCTGCTCGGCGGACTGTTCGTGGACCACCTGTCCTGGCGGTGGGTGTTCTACGTCAACCTGCCGCTGGGGGTGCTGGCCTTCGTCACGGTGCTCGTGGTGCTGCCGCGCCGCCAGCCGACCGGCCGCCAGAGCATCGACTACTCCGGGATCGTGCTGCTGGCCGCCACCGCGATCTGCCTGACGCTGGTCGCCTCCTGGGGCGGCAGCCTCTACCCGTGGACGTCGTCGCAGGTCCTCGGGCTCGGCGCCGTAGCCGTGGTGCTCGGCGTGGGCTGGTGGCTGTCCGCGCGGCGGGCGCAGGACCCGGTCATGCCGCTCAGCCTGTTCCGCGACCCGACCATCGTGGTGGCCATGGCGATCGGCTTCTGCGTGGGCTTCGCGATGATGGGGTCGATGGCCTTCCTGCCGCTGTTCCTCCAGGTCGTGCACGGCCTGTCGCCCACGGCCTCGGGACTGCACCTGCTGCCGATGGTGCTGGGCCTGTTCCTGACCTCGATCACCAGCGGGCGCCTGGTCACCCGCACCGGCCACTACAAGGTCTACCCGGTGCTGGGGATGGCGGTGACCTCCCTCGGACTGTTCCTGCTCTCGCGGCTGGGCCCGGAGAGCTCGATGACGCAGATGGGGTTCTACTTCTTCGTCCTCGGTCTCGGCCTGGGCCTGGTGATGCAGGTGGTGGTCGTGGTGGTGCAGAACGCCGCCAGCTACGCGAACCTGGGAGTGGCCACCTCGGCGGCGACGTTCTTCCGCTCCATCGGGGGGTCGTTCGGCACGGCGGTGTTCGGCGCCGTCTTCTCCGGGCAGCTGGCGGCCAACCTGGCCGAGCGGGCCGCGCAGATCCAGCTGCCGCCCGGGGTGGACCCCGCGGCGCTGGAGAGCGACCCGCGCAGCCTGGACCAGCTGGCCCCGCAGGCGCAGGCGTCCTTCCTCCAGGCCTACGCGGACGCCGTGGACACCGTCTTCCTGTGCGCGGTCCCGGTCGCCCTGGCCGGGTTCGTGCTGGCGCTGTTCCTGCGGCAGATCCCGCTGCGCACCACCATCGACTCCCCGGACCTGGACGAGTCCATCCCGCCCGTGGCCGCAGCGAGCCGCAGCGCCGTCGCGCACGTGGAGAAGGAGGTGTTCCGGGCCTGCGGCCGGGAGGGTGCCGACCAGATGTACGAGCGCCTGCGCGAGGCGGCGGGCCTGGAGGTCTCGCCGCGCGCGTGCTGGGTGCTCAGCCACCTGGGCGTGACGGGGCCGCTGTCGCCCGGGGAGCTGGTGGAGATGTCCGGGCTGCCCGCCGACTACTGGGCGCCGGTCCACCGGGAGCTGGTCGAGGCGGGCTACCTGGCGGGTGGGGGCGAGCCCTGGGAGCTCAGCCGGCGCGGCGTGTCCGCCGCCCGCAGGATGTTCGAGGCCCAGCGCACCGCGCTGCGCTCGCTGCTGGCCGACTACGGGCCCGAGGAGCACCCCGAGGTGGTGGCCGCCCTGGAGCGGATCACCACCGACGTCCTGGGGGACGAGGGGGACGCCGGGCACCTGGAGCGGGGAGCGCACCGGGCGTGAGGGCACCCCAGGGGAGGGGGACCCAAGCCCCCCTTCTCAGCTTTTTTCTCCAGACTGGCACCGAGCACGGTCCGCCGCCACGGGAAGCCTCTCCCTGTGGACAACCCGCGCGACGCCGTGTTCGCGGGGGCGGGGGCTTGCCGGATCCGAGAAACCGAATACAGTTCGGTTCGTAACCGTCACCCAGGCCCTTGGAGGACCCCGTGGCCGAGGCATACATCGTCGGCGCAGTACGCACCCCCGTCGGGACGAAGAAGGGCGCCCTGGCCGCCGTGCACCCGGCGGACCTGGGGGCGCACGTGCTCAGGGAACTCGTCTCCCGGACCGGGGTGGACCCCGCCGCGGTCGAGGACGTCATCATGGGCTGCGTCAGCCAGGTCGGGCCGCAGGCGCTCGACCTCGCCCGCACCTCCTGGCTCTCCGCGGGCCTCCCGGAGTCCGTCCCCGGCGTCACCATCGACCGCCAGTGCGGTTCCTCCCAGCAGGCCGTCCACTTCGCCGCCCAGGGCGTCATGTCCGGCACCCAGGACCTCGTCGTGGCCTCGGGCGTGGAGAACATGGGCATGGTCCCCATGGGGGCCAACGTCCAGTACGCCCTCGACAACGGGCTCGGGCTGTACGGCGACGGCTGGGTCGAGCGCTACGGCCACCAGGAGATCTCCCAGTTCCGCGGCGCCCAGCTCATGTGCGAGAAGTGGGGCTTCAAGCGCGAGCAGCTGGAGGAGTTCGCCCTGGAGAGCCACCGGCGCGCGGCCCGGGCGCTGGAGGCGGGTTACTTCGACGAGCAGATCGCCCCCCTGGCCGGGGTGGAGCGCGACGAGGGCGTGCGCCCCGACACCACCCTGGAGAAGATGGCGGGCCTGAAGCCGCTGCGCGAGGGCTGGGCGCTCACCGCCGCCGTGGCCAGCCAGATCTCCGTCGGCGCGGGCGCGGTCCTGATCGCCTCCGAGCGGGCGGTCGAGCGGCACGGCCTGACCCCGTTGGCCCGGATCGTGCAGCTCTCGCTGGTGGGCGACGACCCCGTGTACATGCTCACCGCGCCCATCCCGGCGACCCGGATCGCCCTGGAGAAGGCGGGCCTGGGCATCGACGACATCGACGTCACCGAGATCAACGAGGCCTTCGCCCCGGTGCCGATGTCCTGGATCCAGGAGCTGGGCGCCGACCCGGCCAAGGTCAACCCCAACGGCGGCGCCATCGCCCTCGGCCACCCGCTGGGCGCCACCGGCACCGTGCTCATGGCCAAGCTGGTCGCAGAGCTGCACCGCACCGGCGGCCGCTACGGCCTCCAGACCATGTGCGAGGGCGGCGGCCAGGCCAACGTCACCATCATCGAGCGGGTCTGAACTTCCCCAACCCTGATGCCTAAGTGCTTGCATGCATGAATGCAAGCACTTAGGCTTCCTTTATGAGTCAGGTGACGTGGAGAGCCGAGGAAGAACTGGTCCGACGGGTCAGATGTACCGCTGAGCGCCGTGGCGTCAGCATGAACGAGTATCTGACGCGTGTACTGAGCGCCGCGACCGACCCCGAACTCGAGGGCGACGAAGCGGAGGCGATCCGCGCCAAGCTCGCCCAGGCGGGGCTCCTCGATTCCTCTGGGACGCCTCGGACACGTCCCAGCAGGGAAGCGTTCGAGAGGGCACGCAGGGCGACCGCTGGAGGGACTCCTTTGGAGGACCTTGTCGCGGAAGGCCGTGAATGAGCGTTTTCGCGGACACCTCTGCTGTGGTCAAGCTGTACACCGTCGAGCACGGCAGCGATGTGATGCTCGGCGTGACGGGACCGATCGTGGTGTCACAGTTGACCCGGGTCGAGGTGCCGGCCGCTCTCTGGCGGAAACAGAGAATGGGGGAGTTGGGCGTCGAGGACACGAGAATCCTCGTGTCGGCGTTCGAAGCGGACTACTTCGGCGTCCTGGAAGGGCCTTCCCGTTTCGTTCCGGTGACGGTGGCGGCGCAGGTCCTCGAAGAGGCTGTCCGGCTCACGGCCGTCCACGGCCTGCGCGCGTATGACGCTGTGCAGTTGGCCTCGGGCAAGGCCATCCGTTCGCTGGACCCCGGGTGCTCCACTTTCGCCGCCTTCGACAAGAACCTCCGAGGCGCGGCGGCGATGGAAGGCTTCTCCCTGCTTCCGGAGATGTGACCGGTGCTTTACGAGGGCAGAGCCGGGGCGGCACCGGGTGGACCGTGTACCGCAACCGTTTCCGGAGGAGGCGGTCGGTCAACCGACCGCCTTCGGGGCGAAGGGGACGTTCCGGTGGCAACTGGTCAGGTCATGGCCCTTCCCACGGGCGGCGGCGCCTAGCGTCCGCCGGAGGCCAGCGCCGGGCCGCCGACGCCGTTGGACAGGCCCAGCCAGGCCGCCATCTCGGTCAGCTGCTCGACCAGTTCGGGCAGCGTCTCGGCGGGCGCGCCGTCCTCCAGCGTGATCCGCTGCGCCAGCAGGGTCCCCGAGGCGCGGTCCGCCTTGAGGTCCACCCGCGCCACCAGGTCCTCGCCCAGCAGGAACGGCAGCACGTAGTAGCCGTGCACCCGTTTGGCGGCGGGCACGTAGATCTCCAGCCGGTACCGGAACCCGAACAGCTCCTCCGCCCGGTCGCGCGTCCACACCAGCGAGTCGAACGGGCTCAGCAGCGCCCGCGCCCGCACGCTGCGCGGCACCCGGGCGTCCCGGTGCAGATAGGCCGTGCGGTCCCAGCCCCGCACCCGCACCGGCACCAGCTCACCCGCCTCCACCAGGTCGGAGACGGCCGCCCGGGACTCGGTGGACTTGAGGCGGAAGTAGTCGCGCAGGCACGCCTCGGTGGCCACCCCGTGGGCGCGGGCCGCGATCGACACCAGCTCCCGGTGCGCCTCCTCCGGGGTGGTCTCCGGCGCCGCGTACACCTCCGGCGGCAGCACCCGCTCGGGCAGGTCGTAGAGCCGCTCGAACTGCGCGTTGCGCCCGTTGGAGGTCAGGTCGCCCACCCAGAACAGGTACTCCAGGCACCTCTTGACCTCGGACCAGTTCCACCCCCAGTGGTCCTTGGCGCGCGGCACGTCGTGCGCCAGCGCCGCCTCCACCTGCCGGGCGCTGGCCGGGCCGATCCGCACCACCTCCTCCAGCACCGCCTTGACCAGCTCGGGCTTCTCCTCCCGGATGCGGTCCATCCACCCCACGCGCTCCTGGGCGCGGTTGCGCTCCATCCGGTGGCGCATGAGCTGGCGGGTGGAGGGCGGCACCAGGCTGGCCTCGTGCGCCCAGCACTCCACCAGCCGCGCGGCCCCCGACCCGGTCGCGGAGGTGGTCGCCCGGTCCAGCAGGGCGGTGTCGTAGGCGCCCATGCGCGCGAAGACCGGCAGGTACTGGCTGCGGGCCAGCACGTTCACGCTGTCGATCTGGAGGATGCCCACCCTGCGCACCACCCGCGCCAGGTGGGCGAGGGTCGGCTTCCCGGCGGGCCGGGGGTCGCTGAACCCCTGGGCGGCGAGCGCGATCCTGCGCGCCTGGGAGAGGGAGAGTTCCGCGTCGCGGCGGGGGTGCGGTTCTGCCATTGCGCCACCGTAACGCCGACCGCCGACAGTCCGTTCCTCCGGGCCGCGGGGCCCGTGCGTCGGACCGGCGGGGAGTGCCGAAAAACCTTTGACCCAATGCGAACCTCCGGGGGTGGGAAGCCGTCCAACAGAGCGCGACGACAACCACCGGGCACGTGCCGGGAGTCGCGCACGCCCCGGTGCGGAGGACGGCCGCACCGGGGCCACGACCGTTCCCGTGCCCCGCGCCCCCGAGGAGCGGGGCACGAACGGTCGCCTCCTCGCATTCTCCCCGCCCGGAGCCCCGTGCTCCCGTTGTCCACAGGGCTGTTTTCTCCTTCCCCGTCGCGTGCCCGCTTGCGTCCGCGCGGGGTCCACCTCGGCGGGCAAGGGGCTGGACAAGCTCGCCGCGGGTCCGTCCGTGTCCGCGCGGGGTCCGCGCCCTCCACCGCGCCGCCCCCGACCGGGCGTTCCCGTCACGCGCGCACCCGCGCGGCGGGATGTCCCCCCGATGCGACAGCATGTCCGTCATGGACAGTTTCGAGGAGTACCGCGACGCGGCCCGCAGGAGCGGCGTGCCGGAGCACGCCGTCGACACGGGCCTGCGCCTGGCCCGCCCCCAGATCGGGCTGGGTCCCGCGGACGGCGGCGGCGGGGTCCTCGCCGGGCGGTACGGCGGCCGCCCCGTCCTCCCACCGGACGTCGACTGGAACGGCTTCCCGGACCTCATCGCCTCCGTGGACTGCGCGGCCCTGCCCCGGGACGTGCTCGACTTCCCGCTGCCGCAGGACGGTCACCTGCTGTTCTTCGCCAACCGGTGCGACCTGGAGGGGTCCGCGGGCGACGGCGCCGTGGTCCACGTCCCCTCGGGGGCGGCCGCGGTCGAACGCGTCCCCGACGAGGGCACCCCCCACACCGATCCGTACCCCCTCTACGCCCGGACTGCCTGGAGCATGCCGACGGGTGCCGACGGCGCCGTCGTCGCGGACGGGGAGACCGAGCGGGTCTACCGGGAGCACCGGCTGGACCAGTACGACGGCTTGGAGCACGTGCGCCGGTCCGACCTGATCCTGGGCGGGTACGCCTACTCGCCGCAGGACCCGCCCTTCGTCCAGACCCCGGCGGACTACGAGCGGGACGGAGGGGAGCGCGTGCTGCTGGCCCAGGCCCACTACGGGATGTACGGCGCCCCCGGCTGGACCGGGTACGCGGTGTGGGTCATGTACCGGCACGACCTGGAGGCGATGGACTTCACGAAGGCGGTGGGCGGGGTGCTGGGCTCCCACCCCTGACGGCCGCGCGGGCGCCGCGGCGGCGCGGCCCGCTCCGCGCGGTTCCGGCGAGGCCGCAGGCGCGGTGGCGGACACGCGGGACCGGCTCCCCGGCGAGGCCGGTCCCGTCGCCGCCATGGCCTAGCCTTCTGCTGTGCGTATCGCGACATGGAATGTGAACAGTGCCCGGGCCAGGGCCGAGCGGATCGGCGCCTGGCTGGACCGGAGCGACGTCGACGTCCTCGCCATCCAGGAGACCAAGGCCCGGGACGACCAGTTCCCCGCCTCGGTCCTCACCGACCGCGGCTACGAGGTGGCCCACCACGGCCTGTCCCAGTGGAACGGGGTCGCGATCGCCTCCCGCGTCGGCCTGGAGGACGTGCGGATCGGCTTCCCCGGCCAGCCCGGCTACGGCGACCCCGAGGAGGCCGAGGCCCGCGCCATCGGCGCCACCTGCGGGGGCGTGCAGGTGTGGAGCCTGTACGTGCCCAACGGGCGCGAGGTCGACCACCCCCACTACGCCTACAAGCTCCGCTGGCTGGAGGCGCTGCGCGAGGCGGGCGCCGCCAGCCTGGCCGCCGACCCCGGCGCCCAGATCGCCTACGTCGGCGACTTCAACATCGCCCCGCGCGACGAGGACGTGTGGGACATGGCCGCCTTCGAGGGCAGCACCCACGTCACCGAGCCCGAGCGCGTGGCCTTCGACAAGCTGGTCGGCGCCGGGTTCGACGAGGTCGTGCGCGCCTACACCCCGGGTCCCGGCGTGTACACCTACTGGGACTACAAGGGCCTGGCCTTCCCCAAGCGCAGGGGTATGCGCATCGACTTCGTGCTCGCCTCCCCGGCGCTGCGCGACCGCGTCAGCGGCGCGAGCATCGACCGCGAGGAGCGCAAGGGCAAGGGCGCCTCCGACCACGCCCCGGTCATCGTGGGCCTGGACGGCGACACCGGCGAGGCCGTGGCCAGGGAGGCGGGCAAGTGAGCGCCGCGGCACCGCGCGTGGCGGTCTTCGGCAGCGTCAACATGGACCTGGTCGCCTACGTCGAACAGGTGCCCGCCAGCGGGGAGACGGTCACGGGCACGGCCTTTCGCCAGGTGCCCGGCGGCAAGGGCGCCAACCAGGCCGTGGCCGCGGCCAGGGCCGGGGCCGACGTGGCCTTCCTCGGCGCGGTGGGCGAGGACTCCTTCGGGGAGGACCTGCGCGCCAACCTCGTCGGCAGCGGCATCGACGTGTCCGGGCTGCGCACGGTGCCCGGGGCGTCGGGGGTGGCGCACATCGTCGTGGACGGCGGGGGCGGCAACTCGATCATCGTCGTGCCCGGGGCCAACGGCGAGGTCACCGGCGTGGCCGCGGGCGACCCCGGGATCATCGGGGGCAGCGCCGCCCTGCTGCTCCAGCTCGAACTGCCCGTGGAGGCGGTGGTCTCGGCCGCGCGCACCGGCCGCGAGCTGGGCGTCCCGGTCTACCTGACCCCGGCTCCCGCACGCGAACTGCCCGCCGAACTCCTGGAGTCGGTGGACGTCCTGGTGCCCAACCAGCACGAGGCGGCCGCGATCACCGGCCGCGCCGAGCCGCGAGAGGCGCTGGCCGCGCTGCTGGAACTGGTTCCGGAGGTGCTGCTGACCCTGGGCGAGGACGGCTCGCTCCACGGCCGCAGAGGGGGCGAGCCGCTGCACGTTCCCGCGCGCCGGGTGGAGGCGGTGGACACCACGGCGGCCGGGGACGTCTTCTGCGGGTCGTTCGCGGTCGCCCGCGCGGAGGGCCGCACGCCCGAGGAGGCCATGCGGTTCGCCGCCGCGGCGGCCGCGCTCTCGGTCCAGCGGCACGGCGCCAGTTCGTCGATGGCCTCCCGGGACGAGGTCGAGGCGCTGCTGGGCGGCTGAGCCCGCCGCCGCCCCTCCCCGGCTCCCGCGGGCCCCGGCCGTTCGGGCGCGCTCCTCAGGGCGCGTGCCCGATCTGGCGGAGGAAGGGGGCGGGGTCCTGGTTCTGGAGGCGCACCTCCAGCACGATGTCCACCGTGTCGCCGACCATGCGGCCTCCCCAGGGCACCGGCCCGCCGTCGCCCACGCCGAAGTCCGAGAGGCGGATCCGGGTCGTGGCGGAGAAGAAGTGGCCGTGGGTGTCCTCGGGGGAGGCGTAGTCGGGGGCCTCGCCCACCCACTGGGCGTCCAGCACGGTGGGCACGGACGTGCCGTGGATGGTCAGGTCGCCGTGCAGGCGGAAGGCGTGGGGGTTGCGTCCGCCCGGTTCCAGCCCGGTGGAGGCGAAGCGCAGCTCGGGGTGGTGGTCCACGTCCAGGAAGTCGGGGGAGCGCAGGTGGGCGTCGCGCGCGCCCACGCCGGTGTTGACGCTGGCGGCGTCGAGGACGACCTCCACCGCGGACCGTTCGGGCTCCTCGGCGACGGCGACGCGGCCCCAGGCCTGGCCGAACGTGCCCTGGACCCGTCCGAAGCGCAGGTAGTGGGCGACGAAGATCAGGCTGGAGTGCAGGGGATCGAGGTACCAGGTGCCGGGTCCGGGACCGACCTGCGCGGAGGCGGTTGTCATTACCGATTTCTCCCTTTTGTCTTATCTGGGGCTTTTGTCCACATACTTTAGGTCTGACGCCCCGACGGAGAACGGAGTTCCGGCCCGGCCGGAGGCGAGATCTTCGACTCGGTGGCCGCGCACGTGTTGGAACCGCCTCTGACGAGGCGATTCGTGCCGTGTGAGATCTCCCGGAGGGTCCTGGGCGGCCGGAACCGGTCAGCCGTGCGTTTCCGGGTGGACACGGCACGCGAAGGACCGCGCGCCCACGGGCGCCGGCGCGCACACGAAGGAGGCCGGGGCGCTGCCGCCCCGGCCTCCTCCCACACACGCGTCCGGTGGACCCGCGCGGGCTCCGCTACATGTGCTCGGGAGCCTCCACGCCCAGCAGGTCCAGACCCTGGACCAGGACCCGGAACGCCACCGCGACCAGCGCCAGGCGCGACTCGCGCTCGGCCTCGTTCGGAGCGGTCAGCACCGGGCAGTGCTCGTAGAAGGCCGTCAGGGACTGCGCCAGCTCGAACAGGTACGTGGACAGCCGGTGCGGCTGGAGCAGGTCGCCGACCTGCGCCACCACCGCGCCGAACTCCAGCAGCTTGAGCGCCAGGTCGCGCTCGGCGCCCTCGGAGACGCTGATGTCCCCCCTGGCCTGCGACAGCTCCAGGCCGCCCTTGCGGAAGATGGACCGGATCCGGGCCTGGGCGTACTGCAGGTACGGGCCGGTGTTGCCGGTCAGGGCCAGCATCCGGTCGAAGTCGAAGGTGTACTCGGTGTCGTGCGCGACCGACAGGTCGGCGTACTTGACCGCGCCGATGCCCACCTGGCGGGCGATCTCGGCCTGGCCCTCGGCGTCCAGATCGGGGCGGTTCTGCGCGACCACCGCGGCGGCGCGCTCGATCGCCTCGTCCAGCAGCGCCATGAGGCGCACCGGGGCGCCGCTGCGGGTGCGCAGGATCTTGCCGTCGCTGCCCAGCACGTTGCCGATCTGCACGTGGACGGTCTCCACGCCCTCCGGCAGCCATCCGGCCTCGCGGGCGGTGGCCCACACCATCTTGAAGTGCATGGCCTGCGGTGCGCCGACCACGTACAGGATGCGGTCGGCCTTGAGGTCGTCCACGCGGTGGCGGACGGTGGCCAGGTCGGTGGTGGCGTAGCCGTAGCCTCCGTCGCTCTTGCGCACGATCAGCGGGACGGGCTTGTCCTCGCGGCCGGTGAAGCCCTCCAGGAACACGCACAGGGCACCGTCGCTGATCTCGGCGATGCCCTTGGCCTCCAGCTCCTCGCACACGTCGGCGAGCGCGGCGTTGTAGCTGCTCTCCCCGGCCAGGTCCTCGTCGGTGAGGGTCACGCCGAGCTTGGCGTACACCTTGTTGAAGTAGACCTTGGAGAGGCCGACGAGCTTGCGCCACAGGCGCAGCGTCTCCTCGTCGCCGCTCTGGAGGGAGACCACGCGGCGGCGGGCGCGCGCGGCGAAGTCGTCGGGGCCGGGGCCCGACGAGTCGAACTTGGTCCGGGCCGCCTGGTAGAAGGCGTTGGGGTCGGTGGTGACCAGGTCCGCCTCGGGGGAGTCCTCGCCCACCTCCAGCAGGTGCTCGATGAGCATGCCGAAGGGGGTGCCCCAGTCGCCGATGTGGTTCTGGCGGATGACGTTGTGGCCCAGGAACTCCAGGGTGCGCGCGAGCGCGTCGCCGACCACGGTGGTGCGCAGGTGCCCGACGTGCATCTCCTTGGCCACGTTGGGCGCGGAGTAGTCCAGCGGGATGTTCTGGCGCTCCTGCTCGGGGACGCCCAGCCGCGGGTCGTCCAGGAGCCGGCGGGTCTGCCCGGCGATCCAGTCCTCGCGCAGCGTCAGGTTGATGAAGCCCGGCCCGCTGACCTCGACGTCGCGGCAGACGTCGGCCACGTCCAGGTGCTCCATGATCGCCGCGGACACCTCACGCGGCTTTCGGCCCAGTCGCTTGGCGAGCGCGAGCGCGGCGTTCGCCTGGTAGTCGGCGAACTGGGACGGGCGGATGACGGGGTCGGTGTCGGCGAACTCGGGGCCGAAGGCGGCGCCGAGGGCGGACTGGACCCGTCGCGAGAGTACTTCCTGCGGGTCGGCCATGCCCCAAGCGTACCGACCGGAGCCGCCCCTCCCGGCCCGTACGGGTCGGAGCGGGCGGTTGTCCACAGGCCCCCGGAAGGGCTGGGCGCGGTGCGTCGGCCGGAAATAACCTGGATACAAGGGGGTCCCCAGGCGCCGTCCGCTTCGCGCTGCCCGCCTACCGGCGCCCCGTCCCGGGCCGCCGTCAGCGCTCCTCGGGCTTCCCCTCGCCCTGTCAGCGCTCCTCGGTCTGCTCCGCGCCCCGCTGCCCCGGCGCCTCGGACTGGGCCAGGCGGTGCAGCCAGTTCGGCGGGCGGCTGTGCACCCGGCGGCGGATCTGCTCCCCGATGCGGCCGCCCGCCAGGTCGTTGGCCAGCTGGCAGGCGCGGGCCACGCCCTTGGCCCGGCTGTCGCCGTGCGCGATCACCACGGTCCCGTTCAGGCCCAGCAGCGCGGCGCCGCCGTAGGTCTCGCTGTCCAGCCGCTCGCGCAGGCTCCGCAGCGCCCTGCGCTGCAACAGCGCGCCCGCCTTGGCCGCGGTCGAGGAGGTCAGCGCCGCGTGCACGGCCTCCATCGCGAACGCGGCCGTGCCCTCCACCGACTTCAGCGCCACGTTGCCGGTGTGGCCGTCGGTCACCACCACGTCCACCTTGCGCGCGAGCAGGTCGTGGCCCTCGATGTTGCCCCGGAAGTCCATCGCCGGGGGCCCCTCCGCGGTGGCCGCCAGCAGCTCCGTCGCCCGGCGCACGAGCTTGTTGCCCTTGCCCGGCTCCGAGCCGATGGTGAGCACGCCCACCCTGGGCCTGCGCACCCCGAACGCGGTCTGGGCGTACGCGCAGCCCAGGTGCGCGAACTGCACCAGCATCTCGGGCTTGGCGTCGGCGTTGGCCCCGGCGTCCACCATGATCGTGGGCGTCTCGCCGGTGGGAAGGGTCACAGCCAGCGCCGGGCGCAGCACCCCGGGCTGGGTGCGCAGCCGCACGGTGGAGGTGGCCACGATCCCGCCGGTGGAACCGGCCGAGACCAGGGCGTCGGCGTCGCCCCGGCGGATCAGGCGGCAGGAGACGGCCGCGCTGGAGCGGGGCCGCCGCCAGCTGGCCAGGGCGCCCTCGTGCATGGCCAGGTTGTCCTCGGCGTGCACGATGGGGATGTCGCGCAGCGCGCCCTCCTCGGCGAGCAGCGCGGCGATCTCGCTGCGCCGCCCCACCAGCAGGACGCGCAGGCCGAGTTCGCGGACGGCCAGCACGGCCCCCCGCACGATCTCGGCGGGCGCGTTGTCGCCGCCCATCGCGTCCACGGCGATGATCGGCGGGGAGGAGCGCCGCGCGACGGAGGCCTCCGCGTCGGGTGTACCAGTCAACTGTTCCCTCACGGGTGTGGTGGGCGGACGCGGTGACACGGTATCGGGTCGCGCCGTGGCGGCGCCGTCGGGCACTTTCGTCTACTCATGCGAGGATACTTCCCGTATGTCCAGGTCAGGACTGGACTTCCCGCATGATGGATAAAAGTCCCCAAACGGGGTATATCCGCTCGCTGCCCCGGGGTGTGATCACCCTCCGGCGGCACGCGACAACCACATCGAACACCTTCCCGGTGGTCCGCCGGTGCGCACGCGCACCGGAACCGCCGGCTCAGGGCTGCCCGCACCAACCCGCCGGGCACCCTGCTCACCCGCAGAGAGGAGAGGCGTGAGCGTTACGCCAGACGTGGCAACTTCCCCGTCCGCCGGACGTCGGTTTCGTGCCTACACCACGAAACACCTCGACGAGCTCACCACGCGAGCCGGGCTCGCCGCCGACGAGCGGCTCGCGGTGCAGGCGGTGGCCACCGTGCTGCCGTTCCGGGTCAACAGCTACGTCGTCGACGAGCTGATCGACTGGGACGCGGCTCCCGACGATCCGATCTACCGCCTGGTCTTCCCGCAGGCGGACATGCTGCCCCAGGACGACGTGTCCCGGATCGCCGACCTGCTGCGCTCTGGCGCCCAGCGCAAGGAGCTGAACGAGGCCGCCAACCAGATCCGCGCACGCCTGAACCCGCACCCCGCGGGCCAGATGGACCTCAACGTGCCCAAGCTGGCCAACGAGGAGCCCATCCCCGGCGTCCAGCACAAGTACAAGGAGACCGTGCTCTTCTTCCCCAAGCAGGGGCAGACCTGTCACGCGTACTGCACGTACTGCTTCCGCTGGGCCCAGTTCGTCGGCGACGCCGACCTGAAGTTCGCCTCCAGCGAGATCGACCAGCTCGTCGACTACGTCCGCTCGCACCCCGAGGTCACCAGCGTCCTGTTCACCGGCGGCGACCCGATGATCATGGGCGAGGGGGTCATCTCCAAGTACATCGAGCCGCTGCTGGAGATCGAGCACCTGGAGGCCATCCGCATCGGCACGAAGGCGCTGGCCTACTGGCCGCAGCGCTTCGTCACCGACCCGGACGCCGACGACACCCTGCGCCTGTTCGAGAAGGTCGTGGCCTCGGGCAAGAACCTCGCGTTCATGGCCCACTTCTCCCACCCCAACGAGATGCGGCCCGAGCTGGTCCAGGAGGCGGTGCGCCGCATCCGCGCGACCGGCGCCGTCATCCGCACGCAGGCGCCGCTGATCCGCACGATCAACGACGACTCCGCCGTGTGGGAGAGCATGTGGCGCACCCACCTGCGGCACGGCATGGTCCCGTACTACATGTTCGTCGAGCGTGACACGGGTCCGCAGGACTACTTCGCGGTGCCGCTGGCGGAGGCCTACGAGATCTTCCGCGGCGCCTACAAGAGCGTCTCGGGACTGGCCCGCACGGTGCGCGGCCCGTCGATGTCGGCGACCCCGGGCAAGGTCTGCGTGGACGGCGTCACCGAGGTGGCGGGCCAGAAGGTCTTCGTCCTGCACTTCATCCAGGCGCGCGACCCCGAACTGGTCGGCAGGCCCTTCTTCGCCGAGTACGACGAGAAGGCCGCGTGGCTGTTCGACCTCAAGCCCGCCCTGGGCGCGACCCACCTGCCGTGGGAGCAGTCCCCGGTCGGCGCTCCCGGCGGCCTGGTCGACCCCACCCGCCTGTAGCCACGAACCGGCGCCGCGCGTCCCCGGCCCCGGGGCCGGGGGAGGGGCGGACGGCGGTCCCGTCCCAGGGGAATTGGAGCGTCCCTGGGGCGGGTTCCGTCCGCCGCGCGCAACCCCGGACACGAAGACGGAGCCCGGCACCGCGGTGGTGCCGGGCTCCGCTCGCGTCCGCGTCGTGGACGGAGTGCGGGCCGCCGGACGGGTTCGGGTGGTCGCGGCGGCCCTCGACGCGGACCCTTTCCGGGATGGTCTGAGGGGCGGGGGAGTCGGGTCAGCTCAGGAGGGCGTCGAAGTCTCCGGTCTTGGCGCCGCGCACGAAGGCCTCGATCTCGGCGGGGGTGTAGACGAGCGCCGGTCCCTGGGGGTCGCGCGAGTTGCGCACGGCGATGTCCCCGTCCGGCAGCGCCGCGACCTCGACGCAGTTCCCGTCCGGGTTGCTCCAGCTGCTCTTGGTCCAGACGACCTTCGGCAGACGGCTGGCGGGAACGCCGTTGTAGATCGGATGCATCTCAACCTCCTGGAACGTGGGGGACGCGTGAGCGGGGTGTGTCCACACGCGGCGGTCCAGTCCGCCGCGCCCGTTGTGTCGAACCCCCGGTCCCCACCGGGAAGACGACCCCCGGGCATGGGTGGCCCTGTCCCCCGTTGGGCTGTTTCATCCCCGGTGCGAGCCAAAGCGTAGCTTATGCACGTGCATTCGTACTTACGGCGGTAAGTACTTATGCAAGCGCGTCGGGCGGTTCGGAGACAGAACCGCACGTCACGCCTAACGCGTCGGGGGAAGCGGGGGGTTCGGCCCGCGCGGATCGTTGTCCGGTCGTGGCCGAAGGCGACCATCGGGGGACCGGTTTCGTGTGCGCAAAGCGAACGCCCGGGCGCGGAGGGCGACCAGGCGTGGGGCGGCGGTGGGAGCGACCGGTGGGGCGGGGAGGCTTCCGGGGCGGGGATCCGGTGGTGCGATCCGGGGGCGGGGGAGGGGCGTCCCGAGGCGGGCACCCCGGTCAGGGGCTCGGGAACCGGTGGGCGTGGGCGGGGGTCAGGAGTAGCGCTCCAGGAAGCCGCGGAGGATCTCCTCCGTGGCGGAGGGCGGCGGCGCCTGGGTGGCGAGGTGGTCCATCGTCTGCGCGTAGCGGTGGGTGTCGTCGTACTTGTCGAAGTACAGGGCGCTGCTCAGCTGCTCCAGGTAGACCACGTCGGGCAGCTGGGGGGTGGGGAAGCGCAGGATGCTGAAGGGGCCGCCCGCGGCGGGGTGGCCGCCCATGGCGAAGGTGGCGATCTGGAGGGTGATGTTGGGGCGGCGGGCCATCTCGATCAGGTGCTCGATCTGCCCGCGCATCACCCGGGTGTCGCCGTAGGGGCGGTGCAGCACGGCCTCGTCGATGACCGCCCACAGTCTGGGCGCGTCCGGTTCGACGAATCTGCGCTGGCGGCGCATGCGCATCTGCACACGACTGTCCACGTCATCGTCGGACGTGGCGGTCCGGGACAGGCGGATGACCGAGCGCGCGTAGTCCTCGCTCTGGAGCAGGCCCGGAACGAACTGCACCTCGAAGGTGCGGATGACCGACGCGGCCTCCTCCAGGCCGACGTAGACGCCGAACCAGTTCGGCAGCACGTCGCCGTACTTGTGCCACCAGCCCTGGGCGTTGGCGCTGGAGACCAGCCCGAGGAGGGCCTCGCGCTGGTCCGCCCGGTCCACGCCGTAGAGCTTGAGCAGGTCGTCCACGTCGCGGCGCTTGAAGCTGACCTGGCCCAGCTCCATGCGGCTGATCTTGGCGTGGGAGGCGCGGATGGCGTACCCGGCGTCGTGCCGCGAAATCCCCTTCTCCTGCCGCAGCCGCCTCAGCTGCGTTCCCAGGAGAATGCGCAGCACGGTGGGGCCACCGCTGGAATTGGCCAGGAAATCCTGGGTGACCTGTAGATTCTGTGCCTCTTCGGCGACCACATCGCCTCCTGTGCAACGACTGTAACGGCTTTGGTGCGGGCGACCGCTCAGTATACCCACGGGGTTCCGTTACGGACAGGGGAGGACATGGATTGGGCTGGGGCCTATGAGCCCCTTACGGGCCTGAAGTAAACACGGATGCCTGTCTGTGAATTCTGCGCAAGGGATCTACCAATAAGGGTGCTTCGTCCTATACGCTAGCCCGGACGTTGAGCTGCACGTGCATCTGTGTCTTACAGATGTAAGCCACGATGGCCCCGCGGACGGGTCAACCGACAGCGCACTCGTGAGGACCGTGATGAACGCAGAGCTGGTGTCCTCGGAGACCGACTCCGAGCCCTCCTGGAGCCGCCCCTCTCTCGCGGAGGCCTCCCAGGCACTCCTGGGCGGCTGGTGGGACGACCCACTGGGCCGTCTCTCGGTCGGGGAGCGCGCGCGGACGAGGGACGCGGCTGCGGGCGCGTTCGCGGCCTCGCCGGAGTCGGTGCGCCGGGCGCGCGAGTTCGCCTCCGGGGCCCTGGAGGGATGGGGGTTCCGTGAGGAGCTGGAGGACGTCCGGCTGATCGTCTCCGAACTCGTGGGCAACGCCTGCCGACACGCCCTCCCCGAGCGCGGTGTCCCGCACGGCCGCGTCGTGGTCCAGCTGCGCCGCCTCGACGGCGGCCGGGGCGGAGTGGTGTGCATGGTCGCCGATTCCAGCGTGAAAGCCCCGGTCAGAGTGGACGCCCACCATTTCGCGGAGTCGGGTCGGGGTCTCGGTCTCGTCTCCGCTTTCAGCCGGGAATGGGGCTGGGAACCGGTGCGTAACCGCGGAAAAATCGTGTGGGCGATATGCGGTGGTGAGGGCTGACGCGCGCCTGTGAGGCGACGCCGGAAAAGGACTCCGGGGCTGTGGACGGCACCGGACGGGCCGTCCGGGAAGAGTAGGCTGTCAACGCATGTCGGCATTTGGCCGACCGCGTCCTGAGCAGAGTTCCCTACACCCGATCCCGGAGCGAGGCGTGACCGTGCTGGACACGGAACAGGACCAGTTCGTCTGTGACGGGATCACCGTCGTCGAGCTGGGCGGCGAGATCGACATCGCCACCGCCGAGGAGGCGTTCACCCGGATCACGGCCGCCGCCGCCGACGGCTGCGTGGTGGTGGACCTGTCAGCGGTGGAGTTCATCGACGCCTCGGGCGTCAACGCCCTCGTGCGGGCCCTGCGCTTCGCCACGGGGGCCCGGCACCACCTTCTCCTGGCCTGCCCCCCGCGCCAGCTGACCCGCATCCTCGACGTCCTGGCGCTGGGCGCGGTCCTGCCGACCCACCCCGACGTCTCCGCCGCCCGCTCCGCCCACGACGGGTCGGGGCACGGCGCACCGCGCTGACGGGAGCGTTCCCACGAGGGGGAGCGGACCCGCCCCGTACGCAGCCCGCTCCGCACACGGGCCGACCCCGGACACGCCGGTCCCCGGGTACGAAGGAGGACGCGCCCGGCGCCGCGCGCCGGACACGCCCCCTTCCTGCGGTCCCGCTACTACTCGACCGTCACGCTCTTGGCCAGGTTGCGCGGCTGGTCCACGTCGTTGCCCTTGGCCAGGGCCAGCTCGCAGGCGAACACCTGCATGGGGATCGTGGACACCAGCGGCTGGAGCAGGGTCGGCACGGCCGGGATGGGGATGAGCACGTCCGCGTACGGGCGGACCACCTCGTCGCCCTCCTCGGCGATGACGATGGTGCGGGCACCGCGGGCGCGCACCTCCTGGATGTTGGACACGATCTTGTCGTGCAGCACGCTGCGGCCCTCGGGGGAGGGCACCACCACGACGACCGGCACACCGTCCTCGATCAGCGCGATCGACCCGTGCTTGAGCTCACCGGCGGCGAACGCCTCGGCGTGCATGTACGCCAGCTCCTTGAGCTTGAGCGCGCCCTCCATCGCCACGGGGTAGCCCACGTGGCGGCCCAGGAACAGCACCGTGTCCGCGTCGGCCAGCGACCGGGCCAGCTCGCGGACCGGCTCGGCCGTCTCCAGGACCCGCTCGATCTGCTCGGGCATGGTGGCCAGCTGGGCGATCACGGCGTTGATCTCGTCGCCGAACTTCAGCCCGCGCACCTGCGCCAGGTACAGGCCGATCAGGTAGCAGGCGGCCAGCTGGGTGAGGAAGGTCTTGGTGGCGGCGACGCCGACCTCGGGGCCCGCGTGCGTGTACAGCACGCCGTCGGACTCGCGCGGGATGGTGGACCCGTTGACGTTGCAGATGGCCAGCACCCGGGCGCGCTGCTCGCGGGCGTAGCGGACCGCCATCAGGGTGTCCATGCTCTCGCCGGACTGGGAGATGGCGATGACCAGGGTCTGCTGGTCCAGGATCGGGTCCCGGTAGCGGAACTCGCTGGCCACCTCGACCTCGCACGGGATGCGGCACCAGTGCTCGATGGCGTACTTGGCGATCAGGCCCGCGTGGTAGGAGGTGCCGCAGGCGATGATGACGATCTTCTCGACCGAGCGCAGGTCCTCGGGGGACAGGCGCATCTCGTCCAGGGTGAGCTGGCCGTCGACCGTCACGCGGCCCAGAAGGGTGTCGGCCACCGCGCGCGGCTGCTCGACGATCTCCTTGAGCATGAAGTAGTCGTAACCGCCCTTCTCGGCGGCGGAGGCGTCCCAGTCCACGTGGTACTCGCGCACGTCGACGGGGTTGCCGTCGTAGTCGGTCACCGTGATCGAGTCCGCGCGCAGCTCCACGACCTGGTCCTGGCCCAGCTCGACCGCCTCGCGGGTGTGGGCGATGAACGCCGCCACGTCGCTGGCCAGGAAGTTCTCGCCCTCGCCGCGGCCGACGACCAGCGGGGAGTTGCGGCGGGCCGCCACGACCAGGTCGGGGTCGTCCACGGAGACGGCCACGAGGGTGAACGCGCCCTCCAGGCGCTTGCACACCGCGCGCATGGCCGAGGGCAGCTCGCCGGTCCGGGCCAGCTCGGCGTTGAGCAGGTGCGCGGCGACCTCGGTGTCGGTCTCGGAGAGGAACTTGCAGCCCTGCTCCTCCAGCTCCAGGCGCAGCGCGGCGAAGTTCTCGATGATGCCGTTGTGGACGATGGCGACGCGGTTGTCGTTGTCCACGTGGGGGTGGGCGTTGACGTCGTTCGGCGCGCCGTGCGTGGCCCAGCGCGTGTGTCCGATCCCGGCGCCGTCGCCGCTGACGGGCCGCTCCTCCAGCGCCCGGCGCAGGTTCGCGAGCTTGCCCGCGCGCTTCTCGGTGCGCAGAGCGCCGTCGCCCAGCACAGCCACACCCGCGGAGTCATATCCGCGGTACTCCAACCTTGCGAGGCCGTCCACGACGACTTCAAGCGCCGGTTGCGGCCCGACGTAGCCAACGATTCCGCACATGGCCGCCAGCGTAAGCGAAGAAGCCGGTCGAATCGACCAACCAGGCATCCATACCACTGGTCGTTTTCCCAGGTAGCGGTATAGACCATTTGGTGCATGGGGAGTAGACCGCGCAGGTCGGGGGCATGGGGAGGCAACGAGTGGAACCGATTCCACCCCCAGGGAAGGAGAAGCAAAATTTTGGGGGTGCGTGTCGTGAACATGTGGTTTCCGGCACGTTTACGGTCCCATGGCGGGACTTGTGGGGACCGGCCGCCCGGCGCGGTCGACCCCCTGCTCTAGGGTGGTCATTCGTGTCTCACACGACGAAGAACGGCTTCTCCACGCCGTACGTGGAGATGGACCGGGAGGCCTGGGCCGCGCTCCGGGCCTCCACACCCCTGTCCCTGACCGAGGCGGACCTCGCCGAGCTCCGCGGCACCACCGACCCCACCTCCCTGGACGACGTGCGGGACGTCTACCTGCCGCTGTCGCGACTGCTCAACCTCTACGTGGGCGCGACCCAGCAGCGGCACGCCGCCGTGCGCGCCTTCCTCGGCGAGTCCGACCGCCCGTCGCCGTTCATCATCGGGGTCGCGGGCAGCGTCGCGGTCGGCAAGTCCACCACCGCGCGCCTCCTGCGCTCCCTGCTCGCCCAGTGGCCCAACCACCCGGACGTGGAACTGGTCAGCACCGACAACTTCCTGCACGCCAACGCGGTGCTGGAGTCGCGCGGCCTGATGCGCCGCAAGGGCTTCCCCGAGAGCTACGACCGCCGCGCCCTGGTGCGCTTCGTCTCGGAGATGAAGGCGGGGGCCGACCGGATCGACATCCCCGTCTACTCCCATCTGAACTACGACATCGTGCCGGACGAGCGCCAGACCGTGCACCGCCCCGACATCCTCATCGTCGAGGGCATCAACGTCCTCCAGGCCCCCTCCGCGGGGCGCCTGGCCGTGGCCGACTTCTTCGACTTCTCCATCTACGTGGACGCCAAGGTCGAGAACATCCGCGGCTGGTACCTCGACCGCTTCCGCGAGCTGCGCCGCACCGCGTTCTCCGACCCGCGCTCCTACTTCCACCACATGGCCACCGCCATCAGTGAGGAGGAGTCGTTGGAGTTCGCCGCCAACACCTGGCGCACCATCAACGAGGTCAACCTCGTGGAGAACATCCGCCCCACCCGGGGGCGGGCCACCCTGGTCCTGTACAAGGGCGACGACCACCGCGTGCGGCGGGTGCGGCTGCGCAAGACCTAACCGGCCCGGCGGCGCCGCGCCGGGCCGCCGCGCGCCCGCCGCGGCTACCCCTCCGTCAGGGCCAGGCCGATCAGTACGCCCGCCACGATGGCCAGGGTCAGGGCGACGGCGAACGCCATTCCGAGCAGGTAGGCGTGCTGCTCGGCCCACGTCACGAGACCGGGGCGGAACCGGTCGAGCTCCTTGGGGGTGACAGGCCCCTCCGGGCCGCTGCACGGCAGTCCGAGCGCGCTCACCAGCCGGTCCATGTCCTCGGTCGTGTAGTTGGCGCCGTACACCCGGACGAGCACGCCGCCGTGCTGGTCGAGGACGAACAGTGTGTCGCAGGGGCCCCCGCGCGGCTGGACGACGGTCGCGCGGATCGTCCACACGGCGCGCGACCGCGACCGGCGCCGCTGGAAGAACGCCCCCTTGAGGACGATCTCGTGCGCGGTCAGCACGATCCTGGCTCGGTGGAGGTGCAGGGCCACCGCCGCGACCAGCACGGTCCACGCGACGCCCGTGGCCAGGGCCGCTCCCGGGCCGACGCGGAACGCGATGCCGGCGGTCGTGACCACGCCGGTCACCACCCCGACACCCAGCCTGGCCCATCCCGCCCGGAGGCCGGGCCGTAGTACGAGGTCGCCCTGAACGTGGTGCATGTGAGTACCGTCCTCTCCCGGTTCCTCGGACGCTCCCGGGCCCGCGTTGGTTCTCGTCCCCTCCGGGCGGTCGCGCACCGGCGGCGGCACGGCCGGGGGCCGGGGTCCCGGCCGGTTTGGTGAGGGCCCCGGAGCGGGTTAGGCTGGTGGCTCTTTTCGGCGGCGCTCCCTCAACGGGTGTTGTGCGCTCTCACGGATCGGAACGAACCGGGCCCTCGCGGCGACCGGGGCGGGACCCGCGCACGCGCGCTGCCGCGTTCCTGTCCCGCCGATCCCTTCCGAGGTCGCCGCATGTCCACGACCGATTCCCCCGCCGTGCCCGTGAGCCCCGAACTCCGGGCCGAGCGAGACCGCCTCGCCGCCGCACGCGCCGCCCTGGACCGGATGCGCGCGGAGGTCGAGGGCAGCGAACTCGTCCTGGGCGACGTCGTCAACGACAAGGTCACCAACGCCGCCCTGCGCCGGGGCCGCGAGCGCCGCCTCGCGGCCCTGGCCGACGTCCCCGGGGCCCCGCTGTTCTTCGGCCGCCTCGACTTCGAGCCGGGCACCGTCTTCCTGGACGACGACGTGTCCGACGGCGCCGGGCCCGACCGGATCCACATCGGCCGCCGCCACGTCCACGACGCCGAGGGGCGCCCGATGGTCCTGGACTGGCGC
Organism: Nocardiopsis sp. LDBS0036; assembly: GCF_041228755.1. Classification (NCBI taxonomy): domain Bacteria; kingdom Bacillati; phylum Actinomycetota; class Actinomycetes; order Streptosporangiales; family Nocardiopsidaceae; genus Nocardiopsis; species Nocardiopsis sp. LDBS0036. Next base: position 3,431,121 of record NZ_CP141103.1, on the reverse strand, counting down.
GCCCCCATCTGCGTCGCCTACTACCGGGCCTCGCCCGGCGACCGGATGGACGTGCGCCTGCGCCGCCGCTACGGCTTCACCACGATCGACCACGGCCGCGACGCCGACCCCGAGGTGGTGCTCACCGCCTTCGAGGACGAGCCGCTCACCACCGCCCCGACCGGGAGCGGCCAGCGCGCCAGCGCCCTGCTGGACGCGGAGATCGAACGCCCCCGCACCGGGCCCATGCGCGACATCGTCGCCACCATCCAGCCCGAGCAGGACGGCCTGGTCCGGGCCCCGCTCGCCACCACCCTGTGCGTGCAGGGCGCGCCCGGCACCGGCAAGACCGCCGTGGGCCTGCACCGCATCGCGTTCCTGCTCTACACCGAGCGCGAACGCCTCTCCCGCTCCGGCGTGGCGATCGTCGGCCCCAACCGCTCCTTCCTCTCCTACATCCGCGACGTCCTGCCAGCCCTCGGCGAGGTGGACGTCCAGCAGACCACCGTCACCGAGATGCTCACCGCCGGGCTGCCCGAGCGGTCCCGCCCCGCCGCCGGGTGGGTGCGCCGCACCGAGGAGCCCCGCGCCGCCCGGATCAAGGGCCAGGCCCGCATGGCCGAGGTGGTCCGCCGCGACCTGTGGTCGCACCTGCGCACGCCCGAGGAGGCGGTCATGGTCCGCCGCGGGTCGCGCCGCTGGCGCCTGTACCCCGAGGACCTGCGCCCCCTCCTGGACGAGCTGGCCGAACGCGGCGTCGCCTACGGCTCCGGGCGCGAACTCCTCTCCCACCGCATCGCCCACGCCGTGCTCTCCCTCATGGAGGCCCAGGGCGAGGTCTGCGACGACCGCACCCACGCGCAGGTGCGCCGCGACCCCGCCGTGAAGTCGGCCGTCACCGCCATGTGGCCCAAGGCCGACCCGCTCAAGCTGGTGTTCGGCCTGCTCACCGACCCCGAACGCCTGGCCCGCGCCGCCGAGGGGCTGCTCAGTACGGAGGAGCAGGCCGCCGTCCTGCTGCCGGGAAAACCCCGCGGCCCCAAGGCGGCCCTGTGGTCGGAGGAGGACCTGGCCCTGGTGGACGAGGCCGCCGCGCTCATCGAGCGCCCCGCCGGGCTCGGCCACATCGTGGTGGACGAGGCCCAGGACCTGAGCCCCATGCAGTGCCGGGCGATCGGCCGCCGCTGCGTGTCCGGCTCGCTCACGGTGCTCGGCGACATCGCCCAGGGCACCAGCCCCTCGGCGGCCGTCAACTGGTCCACGCTCCTGGAACACCTGGGCAAGCCCACCGGCCACCTGAGCGTCCTGGACCGCGGCTACCGCGTCCCCGCCCAGATCATCGACTTCGCCGCCCGCCTGCTGCCCGCGATCGCGCCCGGGCTGGGCGCGCCCGTGGCCGTGCGCCGCGCGCCAGGGGCGCTGCGGATCACCCCCGCCGAGGGCGGCCTGGCGGCGTCGGTCGCCGACGCCTGCCGCACCGCGCTCAGGGGGGAGGGCTCGGTCGGCCTCATCGCCGCCGACGCCGACCTGCCCGCCCTGCGCGAGGCCGTCGAAGCCGGGGGGCTGAGCGCGCCGCTGCTGGGGAAGGCGGGCGCCGGGCCGGACGCGGGCCGCCTGGTCGCGGTCCCCGCGAGCCTGGCCAAGGGCCTGGAGTTCGACGCCGTGGTGGTCGCCGAGCCCGCCGCCATCGCCGAGGCCGAGGAGCGCGGCGTCAACCGGCTCTACGTGGTGCTCACCCGCGCGGTGAGCACCCTGCACGTGGTGCACGCGCGCCCCCTGCCGGAGGCCCTGCGCGACACCGGGGCGTGACGACGGGCGGGAGCGCGCCGGGAGCCGCTCCCGCCCTGGTCCCTCAGCGCTCGACGCGGGCGCGCCGGGGCGTCCAGTTCCGCTTCCACAGGCTGGGCAGCAGGCCCGCGGTGAGCAGCCACAGGGCCACCGCCACCAGGTGGATCCGTTGCAGGGCGCTGAACACGACCCCCGGGTCGCCGTCGCCCCCGCCCGCGTAGACCCGTACCGCCGCGACCAGGACGGCGACGGCGGTGACCAGCTGGAGCGCGGCCACGACGGCCACCAGCGGCCACTTGCCGTCACCCATCCTGCGCCGGTCCACGGCCAGCACGATCGCGCCCGCCAGCGCGGCCAGGAGCGCCACCGCCGCGACGACGGCCTGGGCCGCCGTGGCCCCCTCCAGCCCCTCCGCCAGCGACTCCGCCGCGCACGGGACGTCCGTGGACACCGTGCAGGGCCCGGGGAAGAACGTGGCGGCCAGCGACGCCGTGCCGAACACGAGCATGCACCACCACGACACCGCCAGCAGGTGGCCCGTCCTCTCCCTCGCGCCCAGCCCGAGACCGATCCCGGCGGCGATCATCACCAGGATCGCCGCGATGCGGTGCGCGCTCTCCAGGAACCTGGCGAAGTCCGAGCTCTGGACGGCCAGGGCCCCCTGGGCCGCGCTGCTGTCGGGCAGCATGACCTCCACGACCCACAGGCTGTACACGAGCGCGGCCACCACGGCCGCGACCCTCCCGTCCCTGTAGTCCCAGTGCATCTGCGCGGAGTGCGACATCGTGCCCCCTGCCTTCCACGAGTTCCCACGCCCCCGCTGAGTCGTCCTCCGAAGGGCGCGTGGTCGAACCCACCCCTGTGTCGCCAACCCCTACCCGGGGTGCCCTGTCTCACCCAACTCGCGTCGGCACCGTTATCCACGGGTGCGTGTTCACACGGCATCATCGGGGGACACCGGCGGAATACGCGGGGCAGGGACGGCCGACGAGAAGGGCGCACGCATGGACGGCGCATCCACGACGCGATGGGTGATCGTGGGGGTCGACGGCACGGAATCCAGCCGCCACGCGCTGGAGTGGTCGGCGCACCAGGCGATGCTGCGCGGCCTCGGGGTCCGTATCGTCGCGGCCGCGGGGCCGCTGGCCTCGGTCGGCGTGTTCGCGGGGCACGGGCACGCCGACCCCGACGTCGCCCCGGACGTGTTCCCCGACGAGGCCGACGCCCAGGGGGCCGAGTCCCTGCTGGAGTACGCCGGGGACTGGGTGGCGCGGCTCTTCCCCGAGCTGCGGGTGGAGAAACGCCTGTCCTACGACCGCCCGGTGGAGGCCCTGCTCGCCGAGGCCTCCGCGGAGGGTGCCGTCGCCGTGGTGGTCGGCTCGCGCGGGCTGAGCGGGATCGTGGCCGCGTTCGTCGGTTCCGTGGGCATCGAACTGGCCGCCCGCGCGCCCGTTCCGGTGATCGTGCTGCCCCGGGAGCACGCTTCCGCGCACGGCGTGCGGGGCCGGGTGATCGTGGGCATCGACGGGTCCGAGCCGAGCAGGCGCGCGGTGGACTTTGCCTTCGCGCAGGCCGACTTCGCCGACACCGAACTGGTCGCGGTGAGCGCCTGGCAGCCGCTGGTGGCCTTCGCCGCCGCGACCGGGCCCATCCCGCCCGAGCTGTTCGACGACGCGACCGCCGCCGAGGCCGCCCGGCAGGCGCTGGAGGAGGAGCTGGCCGGGCCCCGCGCGCGCCACGCCGGTGTGCCGGTGCGCACCCGGGTCGTGCGCGCCCACCCCGTGATCGCCCTGCTGGAGGAGGCCACCCCCGCCGACCTCATCGTGGTCGGCTCGCGCGGACGCGGGGGCTTTCGCGGGCTGCTGCTCGGATCGGTGAGCCACTCCGTCCTGCACGGCGCCAGGGGGCCCGTCGCCATCCTGCGCTGATCCGGACCGGCCCCGCTTCCACCGCTCCCACCTGCGAAGAAGCGCCTCCGTGCCAGGGGCGCGGCAGCACAGGTCTAGTGCCCGTCCGGAGTCCGCGACCGGGCCCCGGACACGCGGTGTGACGAACAGCACGGTGTGTCGGTCGTGGCACCCGGTTCCCCTCCTGACAGGGGAACCCGCTCCCAACAGCACCGGAACGGTCTCCGACCGGTCCCGGTTCGTGCGCGTACGTACCCGGTGGTAGACCACGCGGATCCCCTGCTGTGCAGGGGAATCCGTTCTTCCGGCACAACTTCTATAGACCATTGGCCTAAACCAATTGGTCACTGCGGGGGATCGTCGTTCATGATGCGAGAGATCTCGACCTTGAGAAGGAGCCGCTGTGACTGCCGTGGATACCGACGTGGACGCGCCGACCAAACACGAGGAGCTCGTCTCCTGGGTGCGGGAGGTCGCCGAGCTCACGCAGCCGGACGAGATCGTGTGGTGCGACGGTTCCGAGGAGGAGTGGACCCGCCTGACCGACCAGCTGGTCGAGCAGGGCACCTTCGTCCGCCTCAACCCGGACAAGCGCCCCAACAGCTTCTACTGCAAGTCCGACCCGAGCGACGTCGCCCGGGTCGAGGACCGCACCTTCATCTGCTCCGAGCGCGAGAGCGACGCGGGCCCCACCAACAACTGGATCGCCCCCGACGAGATGCGCGCCACCTTCGGCGAGGTCTTCCGGGGCGCCATGCGCGGGCGCACCATGTACGTCGTTCCCTTCTGCATGGGACCGCTGGGCGGCGACATCTCCCAGCTCGGGGTCGAGATCACCGACTCCCCGTACGTCGTGGTGTCCATGCGCATCATGGCCCGCATGGGCAGCGCCGCCCTGCGCCTGATCGAGGAGCGCGGTGAGTTCGTCAAGGCGGTCCACTCCGTGGGCGCCCCGCTGGAGCCCGGCCAGCAGGACGTCGCCTGGCCCTGCAACTCCACCAAGTACATCTCGCACTTCCCCGAGACCCGTGAGATCTGGTCCTACGGCTCGGGCTACGGCGGCAACGCCCTGCTCGGCAAGAAGTGCTACGCGCTGCGCATCGCCTCGGTGATGGCCCGCGACGAGGGCTGGCTCGCCGAGCACATGCTCATCCTCAAGGTCACCCCGCCCAAGGGCCGGTCGCACTACGTCGCCGCCGCCTTCCCGAGCGCCTGCGGCAAGACCAACCTGGCCATGCTCCAGCCGACCATCCCCGGCTGGAAGGTCGAGACGGTGGGCGACGACATCGCCTGGATGCGCTTCGACGAGCAGGGCCGACTGCGCGCCATCAACCCCGAGGCCGGGTTCTTCGGCGTCGCGCCCGGCACCGGCGAGAAGACCAACGCCAACGCCGTGCAGACCCTCTGGGGCAACAGCATCTTCACCAACGTCGCCCTGACCGAGGACGGCGATGTGTGGTGGGAGGGCCTCACCGAGGAGCCGCCCGCGGGCCTCACCGACTGGAAGGGCCGTCCCTGGACCCCGGAGTCGGGTGAGCCCGCCGCCCACCCGAACTCGCGCTTCACCACCCCGGCCGGGCAGGCGCCGACCATCGCCGACGAGTGGGAGGACCCGGCGGGCGTGCCGATCTCGGCCATCCTGTTCGGCGGTCGCCGCGCCACCGCCGTGCCGCTGGTCACCGAGTCCTTCAGCTGGCAGCACGGCGTCTACCTGGGCGCCAACGTCTCCTCGGAGAAGACCGCCGCCGCCGAGGGCTCGGTGGGCGAGCTGCGCCGCGACCCCTTCGCCATGCTGCCGTTCTGCGGCTACAACATGGGCGACTACTTCGCCCACTGGGTGAAGCTGGGCCAGGCGGCCGACCAGGCCGAGCTGCCCCGGATCTTCTACGTCAACTGGTTCAAGAAGGACGCCGAGGGCCGCATCGTCTGGCCCGGGTTCGGTGAGAACAGCCGCGTCATCAAGTGGATCGTCGAGCGGCTGGAGGGCGAGGCCGAGGCGGTCGAGACCCCGATCGGCCGCCTGCCCGTGGCCGGCGGCATCGACACCGAGGGGCTGGACGTCTCCGACGAGGACATGGCCTTCGTGCTCGACGTCGACCGCGAGGTGTGGAAGCAGGAGGCCGCGCTGGTACCGGAGTTCTTCAAGACCTTCGGCGACCACCTGCCCGGCGAGCTGTGGGACGAGTACCACGCCCTGCTGGACCGTCTGGAGAGCCGGTAACGACCGCGACGGGGGCCTGACGGCCCCCTGACCAGGGCCCCCTTCCGCGCACGGGGCCCGTGGGGGAGGGGCGCGGGCACGACGGTGCCCGCGCCCCTCCCCCGTGTGGTGGATCGTGCGGTCGCCGTGCGCCGCGCACCGTCGGCGGTGCCAGGGAACGCGATCGTTTCCCTAGGGCAATTGTTGTCGTCGGGGCCGGTTTCGGCCACCGAGGCCAGCGGGTCGCGGGGACGCCGTCCGGCGCGGGCAACGCTCCGTTTCCGCGGGCGTACGTGTCCACGTGCGCGAACGCGGTCACTCTCCGTCGCACCCGTGGTCAAACTTCCCGAAGGTCCCTCTCACCCAGGGTCACGCTCTTCACCCTGGGCTCATGGTGCTCTCGCGTCGGGGTTCCGTAACGTACCGGGTGCCTGAGCCACCCGGAGACGGACCCTCAGACCAGGGCCGTCATGTCCGGGTGTTCCCTGTGCACATCCCCACCCCTGGGAGCGATCCCCCTCGTGAGAAAGCACATCCCCTGGTCCCTGACGGCCGCGACGGCCGCCTCCACCCTCGTGCTGGGGCTGCTGTCCGCGCCCCCGGCCCTGGCCGACACCGACCCCCACTCACCCGCCGACCGCACCGTTCCGGTCCCCGACACCTGGGAGCCGGGCGAGGCCAACACCGAACCCGTGGGCGGAGAACCACCCGACGAACCCTGGGCTCCGCCGGGGGCCGAGAGCGCACCCGAGGCCCAGAACCGTTCGGAAGGACCCGAAACCCGGGTCGGCACCTGCGCGGACGGCGTCAACCGCGGTATCCAGTCCTGGTACCCGCTGGAACGCCACCAGATCAGCGACCGCATGGAACTGGCGGTCAACACCCAGGGCGGCAACCTCGTCGTGCGCCACCGGGACCTGACCGTGGCCGGAACGGGGCTGGACCTGTCGGTGTCCAGCTTCTACAACTCCGCGCCCTCCTACGACGGCTGGACCCTCTCCCACGGCCAGGACGTGGGACTGAGCATCTTCAGCAACAGCATCATCTTCCAGGGCCCCTCCGGCTACTGCGAACGCTTCGACATCGCCGAGGACGGCTCCTTCACCCCGCCTGCGGGGCTCAACGCCGAACTGGAGGAGCTGTCGAATGGCCACTACGCGCTGACCTTCCACCGAGGCGAGTACGCCGACCAGGTGTGGACCTTCAACGCCAACGGGTGGCTGTACTCCCAGGCCGACCGCAACGGCCACACCCACCGAATGCGCTACGACACCGAGGGAGACCTGGCCTCGATCGTGGACACCCAGGACCGGGTCACCACCTTCGAGTGGGACCCCGACGCCTGGGAGCAGCCGACCCGGATCACCGACCCGGTCGGCGAGACCGCCACGGCCTTCACCTGGAACGGCGACGGCGGCATGGTCGCGCTGACCGACCGCGCGGGCCAGGGCATCGAGTTCGGCTACGACGGTGACGGCCTGCTGACCTCGATCACCGACGCCACCGGCGCGGTGTGGGAGATCGCCTACAACGCCGACGACCAGGTCTCCAGCCTGACCGTGCCAGACGGCACCGAGGACGGAGCCACCACCGCCTACTCCTACGCCGACGGTGCCTGGTCCAACACCCAGACCACGGTCACCGATCCGGGCGGCGGTGAGTCCACCCTGGAGTTCGACGACCAGGGAAGACAGACCTCCGCGACCGACCAGGTCGGCAACACCCGCTCCCAGACCTGGACGGCGAACTCGGACGTGGCCACCACCACCGACGCCCTGCAAGCCTCGGTGACCTACGACTACGACGAGTTCAACAACCTCATCGGCACCGAACTGCCCACAGGGGCGGCCACTTCGGTCGGGTTCGCGGACACGGCCAACCCGGCCAAGCCCACCAGCGTGACCACCCCGGACGGGGACACGCTTCAGATGTCCTACGACGACGCCGGCAACCTCACCTCGGCCGTCCAGGAGGAGATGGACATCGAGGTGGCCGACATCCGTTACCACTCCAACGGGTTGGTCAACCAGGTCATCGATGCCAACGGCAACTCCACCAGCTACTCCTACGACCGCGCCGGGAACATGACGGCGATGGACGAGCCGGGGCCGATGGGCACCACCCAATACGGCTACGACGCGCTGTCACGGGTCACCTCGGTCACCGACGGCAACGGTGTGAGGCTGGAGTACGGCTACGACCGCCTCGACCGGATCGTGTCCATCTCCCAGGGCGGCGACCTGCTCCAGGCCATCGCCTACGACGGCAACGGCCGCCAGATCACGACGCACACCGACCAGGCGAGTGTGGAGCACTCCTACAACGGCCGCGGCGACCTGCTCGAAACCGTGCGCACCGACTCGGCCGGAAGCGAGACCACCACCTACGCCTACGACGCCGCTGGCAACGTCACCGAGATGGTCGAGCACGGCAAGACCACCTCCTATGGCTACGACGCCGCGTTCCGGCTCACCTCGCTCACCGACCACACCGGGGCCGAGACCACCTTCACCAACGACGAGAACAACCGCCGCACCAGCATCACCCACCCCGACGGGGCGGTGGAGGAGCGCACCTACGACGACTCCGGGCGCCTGACCGGCATCACCACCACCGGGGCCGCCGACCAGGCTCTGGTGCAAGCTGTCTACTCCTACGACAACGACGGCGCCGACAGCGACCAGTTGCAGTCGCGCACCGTCAACGGTGAGACCGAGACCTTCACCTACGACGGCCTGGACCGGCTCACCAGCGACGGCACCACCGACTACACCTACGACGACGTCGGCAACCTGCTGAGCGCCGGGGGCGAGGAGTTCGCCTACAACGACGCCGACCAGGTCACCAGCGCGCGCGGGGCCGAGGTGGGTCATGACGAGGCCGGGAACATGACCTCGCGGGGTGAGTACGTCTACGAGTACTCGGTGACCAACCAGACGCTGCGCTCCAACGACGGTGAGGGCCAGCTGACCTCGTGGCTGAGTTACGACACCACCGACCAGACCCAGATGCGCGGCGTCACCGACGTGCACGAGGGCACCCGGGTGGAGCGGCAGCTGTCCAACACCGCGCTCGGGGTCACCAACATCGCCTCCGAGGGCGAGCGCACCAGCTTCGTGCGCGACCCCGACGGGCGGTTGGTGTCCATGGTGGCCTGGGACGGTGATGAGCGGTTCCACTACACCCTCGACCAGCAGAACACCGTGCTGGCGCTGACGGCTGAGGGTTCGGAGGCTGAGTCCCCGGACGTGGTCTATGACTACAGCCCCTACGGTGAGCGCACCTCTGAGAGCCTGGAGGGGACCGAGGCGGCGGCGTTGAGCCCGTTCGGGTTCACCGGCGCCTACCAGTTCCAGGACGGCACGGTGCATCTGAACCACCGCTTCCACAGCACGTTCACGTTGGGCTTCACCCAGCCGGACCCGTCCCGGCAGGAGTTGAACAACTACGCCTACGCCCAGTGCGACCCCATCAACAACACCGACCCCACCGGGCTCAATTCTTGCAACGAAGCGATCAATGGTTTCATCCTGGGGCTTATCGTCACGGGGCTTTCGTTTCCCTTTGCCGCCACCCCGATGGGGTTTGTCGCTGCGATTGGATCCGGGCTCATCGTGATCAGTCAAGTGCAGGCAATCGATCGGGCATGCGGCGGTCGAATCTCGGCTAGCATGACAACCTAGTATGGTTTCTGCCTCCACCTCTCTTCGGGGAAGTGGAGGCAGAAGCTCCTCTGCAAAGGAAGGATGATGTGAAGAAAGAACGAATGCGGAATATTTATCTCGCCTTTGTGGCATTGGCAATACTTGTCCTGTTTTTTATAATAAACTTTAGACAGAGTGGCAATGTCTGGGGGGCTACTTTGGTCACCCTTGGGCTATTGGCGGTAATGTCTGTGTCTGGCCTGATATTCTGGGCTGCGCGTGGGGCAATTAGAAAGAATAGAGAATAATGTAATATTCTAATTTTCTGGAACCTGATTTCTCATGTGTGCTGGCGTTGACAGTCGAGGGTTCGGAGGCTGAGTCCCCGGACGTGGTCTACGACTACAGCCCCTACGGTGAGCGCACCTCTGAGAGCCTGGAGGGGACCGAGGCGGCGGTGTTGAGCCCGTTCGGGTTCACCGGCGCCTACCAGTTCCAGGACGGCACGGTGCATCTGAACCACCGCTTCCACAGCACGTTCACGATGGGCTTCACCCAGCCGGACCCGTCCCGGCAGGAGCTGAACAACTACGCCTACGCGGCCTGCGACCCCATCAACAACACCGACCCCACCGGGCTTTCTGCCGTTCCGTGGCCACAGGCAGCGTGCTGGGGTGCAACCATCTACATGCTGAAGCTGTCTACCGCATCCTTGGTTCTCAATGTGTGGGGAACACCAGTGCACATCGCTACAGCTGTAGTGACTGTCGGATGCCTGGCTTATGACATGACTGTCTCCACCTGATAGGAACAGAGATGACCCCTTTTTCCATTGCCTGCCTATCCTTGTTGTCAATGAGCGTACTGCTTATGGTAAGGCAAAAGAGGGCATCAAGTTCTAGACAAAAGAACATCACGAGCGCCTTGGCGGCACTCATGGGTGTGATTTTCGTGATCTTCCTGATATTTTCCATCCTCACCTACAGTTAATCATGCGAGTATTGGACTAGTCCTGGCGCTCTTGCAGGGGGAGTCCCATTTAGGCACCTAGTCAGGCTTAGTGAACACATCGGGCGGCGCCAGCCTCTGGTGCCGCCCGATATCTATTCGATATTTCTCCTAGTCGGCCTCCGGGCTTCTAGGGGAAGCTGCAAACATTGCAATAGAAGGAATGAGCAAAAATGCCGCCCAGATAAATCTTGAAGCATCAGGTGGTCAGAACATGAAAAAAGTCGAACAGACACCAAGGATGCCTATGGTTGAAAATATGAGCAAGTCGGGGCGCTTGGCCGCCAGCTTCTTCGGGGGATGATGTTTTTCCATGTCAAAGATGATTCCCAGGCAAAGGCAGTCTAAATTCGCCAGGAGCTGGTGAAATTTCACATGTCTGCAATTTGCTGCCGAGTCCCCTTTGAAATGCCATGAATTTTCATGATGACTTTTTCTTCATTGAGCCCGTTCGGGTTCACCGGCGCCTACCAGTTCCAGGACGGCACGGTGCGCCTGAACCACCGCTTCCACAGCACGTTCACGATGGGCTTCACCCGCCCGGAACCCTCCCGGTCGGAACTGGGTAACTGTGCTTGGACTTGCTGTGGCGGATCGACGACCAAGGAAGGGAGCAGGGCGCATGGAGGGAAGGTTTCCGAAGGACCCGACCAAGAAGGAGCTTCGCACTCTCATCGGGTTCAGGCTTGTTGGCATAGCCTTTTTCCTCGGTATGGCGGTATGGCGCGCGTGGGAGGGCGATTACCTGTGGTCCGCTCTGACCGTGGTCCTCGCCGCCATTCTCTTCGCGGTCTATGTGGCCCCTCGCATGCTGCAACTGCGCCGCAAGAAGAAGGAGTGACCTCCGGGAAAGGGGGCGCGGGCACGACGGCGCCCGCGCCCCCTTGTCCTGCGGTCACCAGGCGCCGCGCAGGCTCCGGGGCGGCTCGGCGTCGAAGGCGGCCCAGACGTGGGTGCCGAGGCCGTAGCGGCGCGGAAAGGCGAAGCTGGCCCACGTGCGGGAGAGCTGGCGCACCAGCAGGAGTCCGCGCTGGCCCTCCGCCGCCTCCCACTCCTCGTCGGTGCGCTCGTTGGGAATGCGGGGCAGGGTGGGGCCGCCCGCGTCGCTGACGGTCAGGCGCAGCGTGCGTTCGTCGGGCATGGACAGGGTGCGGGTGACCCCCTCCTCCGAACGGGCGTACTTGCAGGAGTTGGCGACGAGTTCGCTGGCCACGAGTTGGACGGTCGCGACCAGGTCGGGGTCGAACCCGGCCAGGTCGCGGGCGAGTTCGGAGCGGACCCGGGAGAGTTCGGACAGGTCACAGGCGTAGTCGAGGTATCCCCAGAAGGCGAACGGGCCGGGGACCGGTGCCGGGTCGTGCGCGGGCGTGCCGGTCATACCGTCACCCCGTCCGCGTACCGGGCCCGGGCGGGTGCGGCGGCGAGGAGGTCGCCGACGGGAGCGGGCGCGGGGGCCGGGACCGGTGCCGGGGCCCGGGTCAGAGTCGGGGTCGGGGTCGGAACCGCTGGCGGGGCCTGGGCCGGGACGTGAACGGAGCCGTGCGACCACGCGCGCAGTCGAATGACGGCCTCGGCCTGGACACGGGAGAGGCCGCGCTCACGCTCGTGTTCGCGGGCGGTGTAGTAGGGCCTGACCAGGGCGATGTCGTCGGCCGGGAAGATCTCCGGGGCGGGGGCCAGGCGGGGAGGGGGCACCGGGCGCGGAGCGGGGCGCGGGGCCCCGCGCTGTGGAGTCGGGGGCCTGCCGGACCGCGCGGAAGCGGGTGCGGGGGCCGGGGCGTAGCGGCGGACCCGGGTGGAACGGCGGCGGACGGCGGCCGAGTGGCGTCCGCGCGCGGGAACGAAGAGGGATGTCACCAGAGCCAGGGCACGGGTGAGAAGGGCAGCGCTAAACTGGCGCATGCTGGCAGTTCCTTCGGTTAAAGGGTGAATGTTGCTGGCCACGACCCCGGGCGGTAATTGACCGTCGCGGGGTCTTTCGTGTTCAGTTGTGTGTTCGGAGAAAGGTTAGGGGGTTGATGGAGGGGTGGAGGACGCTACGGGGGAGTAGGGTTCGGAAAAGGTGCGTGGGGGGTGCGTATGCGCTGGTCAGCGGCTTGGATGGGGAGGGAAAAATCTGGCTGGCCAGGTTTTTCCATTGTCCGGAATGATTGGTTTTGAGGATTTTTTCCTGGGGTCTTTTGGGTAGGAAAAAGCCCCCGGCCGGAGCGGGCGCGGGGGCTGGAGGCGGTTAGAGGCGGCTACAGGCCGGAACGCAGGCCGCTGAGCAGCGCCACCCACTGGTCCCCGGGGACGGTGAGGTGCCCGGCCTCGCGGTGAACGGTGTCGCGGACGTCAGCGCCGGAGGCGTGTTCGCGGACCTCGACGCACTGGCTCCCGGTGTTGCTGTAGCTGCTCTTGTGCCACTCGTTGCTCATGCTGCTTCCAATTCCCTCAACAGCTGCCGGGACTCTCTAGCGGGCAGCGCGGACGCCAGACACTTTCTTACCAGCGCCTCCATGCGCGGATGGCTGTCGGATTCCAGGATGACGTTCCCCGCGATGTAGTCGCTGGAGACGGCCAGGCCGCCATCAAGGAGTCGGTACAGGTTGACTGGCGCGGTCACTCCGATGAGAGACGTTCCCGGCGACAGCAAGTGAACCTCGACGCGCACGTCTTCCACCAGCCGCAACAGATGCCCTGCCTGTTCCTTCCGGATGTGATCCGGCATGCAGGTCAGAGCGCTGTGCGGGAAGACGGAGGTCACCACCGGGTCGTGGTGGTGCTCGCGAAGTGTTTTGAGGCGTCCGCAACGAGCGCTGACCCAGCGGTCCACCTCTGCGTCGCCAACGAGCGGCTGTCCGTCCTTGAAGACGGCTTCGGCGTAGGAGGAACACTGGAGTTCACCCGGAACCAGCACTGGTGACAGGCAGTCGATGGCCACGGCCTGCTCCTGCAACCGGGCCACGTTCAGCTGCCACACCGGCAGCTCCGTCCCCGAGGTCTGCTTGCGCCACGCCTTGAGGAGCCTGCCGTCCGCCTTGAGCATCCGGTCCAGGGCCTCGGCGGTCTCCACCCTGGGCGTGAACTTCCCCGACTCCCACCGGGACACGGACGCGGGTGACGTGCCCATGTCGAAGGCCAGCTGTTTCTGCGTTCTCCCGGAGAAATCGCGAAACGTTGTGAGCAGGGAGGAGAAGTGATCTTGCGTCACCCTGCACAACTTACAGAGCCGTTGCGCCCCCTGTCATCCGTTCTCCGGAAAACGACAGACGCTGGAGATATCCCGGGCCCTGTGGCGAGGGTGGATACAGGTCACGAACCCGCAGGTAATTGCGGGCTGTTCGTGACTATGTTCCGGAGGATGGTGATTTCAGTTGGGATCAGTGACAAGCATGCAATCGCGTCGCGGCGGTTCGGGTTCCGGTTTCCAGGACGGCGGCGGCACCGGGCGTTTCCCCCTGCCCCGCAGGGGAGTGGAACCCCGCGACAGGGCACCCCTGGTGCTGGACCAGCGCTGGAGCAGCCTCGGCACCGCGCTCATCGTCGCGGGGCGTCCCGACCAGGCCGCCCTGGTGCGCCACAGGGTCTCGGCCCTCTCCGCCCTGCCGCCGCTGGCGAGGGAAGCGGCCCAGGAACTGGCCGGCGAGGTGTTCAACAACGCGATCGCGCACACGCGCAGCGGCCTGTCCGGGGGCGAGGTCATCGTGAGCGTGCACCGGCTCCCCGGCCGCGTACAGGTCAAGATCACCGACCAGGGGCCGATCGGCGAGGACGCCGTCACCACACCGTGCGTGCGGCCCGCCGACCCGCTGCGCGTGGGCGGGCTGGGGATGCGCCTGGTCGCCGCGCAGGCCAGCCGGTGGGGCACGCTCCACGAGGGCGGCCGGACCACCGTCTGGTTCGAGATCGACCGCCCCGACCGCGCTTCCGGCCGGTCCGACGGGCACGCCGGGCGGTGAACACCTCTCCCGACCTGGACGCGCTCCTCACGGCGGGTCCCGGGGCCGACGGGTACCGCCCGCCTCCCGGGGTTTCAAAATCCGGGCCCGAACCTTGTACCGATTCGCCGGTGACGGCCCTTCCTGCGCACCGGTACGTTCCTCCTGCCAGCACCTACGCGCGGAAGGAACCCAGGTGAACCTCCTCATCACCGGCATCACCACCCAGTCCTCGATCGCCTACGCGATCGCCGAGGAGGCGATGGAGCAGGGCCACCAGGTGATCCTGACCAACCCGCCCGGCAGGCAGCTGTCCATCCTGGAGCGGGTGGCCAAACGCCTCCCCGCCGAACCCGTGGACATCCTTCCCATGGACGTCACCGACCCCGAGCAGGTCACCGAGACGGCGGGCAAGGTCGCCGCCCACTGGGACCACGTGGACGGGCTGCTGCACTCCATCGCCTACGCCCCGGGCGACGCGCTGGGCGGCAACTTCCTCAACACCTCCTGGGAGGACGTGGCCACCGCGATCCACGTCTCGGGGTACTCCCTGAAGGCGCTCGCCGTGGGCTTCCGGGAGCTCATGGCCGCCGCCCCGCACGGCGCCGGGGTCGTCTCCCTGACCTTCGACGCCTCCCGGGCCTGGCCGGTCTACGACTGGATGGGGTCGGCCAAGGCCGTGCTGGAGAACTCCACGAAGTACCTGGCCCGCGACCTCGGCGGCGACGGCATCCGGGTCAACGCCATCAGCGCGGGGCCGGTCAAGTCCCTCGCGGGCGGCTCGATCCCCGGGTTCGACCAGATCGCGGACGGCTGGGCCGAGTCCGCGCCGCTGGGCTGGGACACCAAGGACGCCTCCGTGGTCGCCGGTCCCGCGCTGTTCCTGATGTCCCCGGCCGCGCGCGCCGTCACCGGCACGACGCTGCACGTGGACGGCGGGTACCACGCGATGGGAGCGCCGCTGTAACCCCGGGAGCCGACCGGGAGGGGAGGACGTCCGCGCTGGTCACCACGCCGGGGGGACATTTGCGGACGTTCCTGCTTTGCGCTGGGAAGGCCGCCCCGCGCGTGCTACGGATGGACGCGTTCGCTGCCGGTCCCTCCTCCTTCTTCGCTGGGAATCCCCATGATGACAATGCTGACCGTCCTCGCCGTCCTGGCCGCCATGGTCGGCGGCGCGGTCCTCGCCGTAGGCAGGTTCCGCGTCGACGACGAATCCTCGGGGGGCGCCGTCAGCGTGGTCGTCGCCCCCTGTGTGCTCGCGCTCTACCTCGCGGCGGCGGCGATGGGTGTGGTGATCGGCTGGGAGAACTTCACCGGTGCCGGGGACGGGCTGACCGAGGAGACGAGCGCGGCCGACGCCCTGTACTGGAGCACCACCACCCTCCCCGCCGAGGAGGCGGAGACGGTGCGCCAGCAGTTGCGCGCCTACATGAGCGCGGTCGCCGAGAAGGACTGGCCGATGATGCGCGCCGAGGGCGAGTTGAGCGAGGAGGGCGACGAGGCCCTGGCCGACCTGGCCGCGTCGGTGCGGGCGCTGTCGGTGTCCGACACCGGCGACGGCCTGGACCGCCTGACCGCCCGCCAGGAGCTGGCCGAACTCAGCGACGCGCGCATCGAGCGCGCCGACGCGGCCGGGGACGGCATCCCGTCCGTCCTCAACGGCATCGCGGCCCTGTCGGCCATCGCGGTGGCGGTGCTGCCCTTCGCCATGATCCGGCGGGGCTCGACCGTGGCCTACTTCTGGGCGTCGGCCAACCTGGTGTTCGTGTTCGCCACGATCCTGCTGCTGTTCTACCTGGGCAACCCCTACAACGGGGCCCTGGCGCACGACGCGGGCGCGATCCAGGACGCGCTGGCCGGGTTCGAGCGGATCGACGCCTCACTCAGTCCTCAGTAGGGGGAAGCGGGCCGACGGGCCCCGGACGCGTCCTCGGGGGCCGCGTGCGGGGCCCGTCTGCCGCCTCCGGGCGCTGGCGGACGGCCGTGTCAGGCCGGGTCGGGCCAGGCGCGGTCGGGGCAGATGCGGGCGCGGTCGGGTCGGGCGCGGGCCGCTCCGGGGCGTTCACCCGGGACCGGTCACTCCGGGGGCGGCGCCCGTCACGGCGCCGCCCCCGGAGCCGGTCAGCCCGAGGAGCGCGTGGCGGCGCGGCCCGCGCCCGCGGCGACCACGGCGATGACGACCATGAGCACCACCATGGTGCGCATGGGGGTGAAGGCTCCGGCGGCCTGCGGCGCGGAGTTCGGGGAGAGGTCGGCGAGCACCTGCTCCCGGACGACCCCCTCCACCGGGGGCGGGGCCGACGGGGACTCGGACGGCGGTTCGGGCTGGGCCGCGCGCTCCTGGGCGGGCTCGGCAGAGCCGGCGGCCTCCGCCCCGGGCGGCGCCGCTCCGGGTTCCTCCGCGGCCGGGGGAGCGGGTTCGCCGGGGACGGGCGGTGCGGGCTCCCCGGGCGCGGGCGGTTCGGGCTGACCGGGCTCCCCGGGCGCGGGCGGTTCGGGTTCGGGGTAACCGGGCTCCTCAGGTGCGGGGGGCTCCGGCTGCTCGGGGCCCGGCGCGCACGGCGGCGCCTCGCCCGCGCGCACCACGACCCGCACGCCGTTCGCGCACACCAGGACGTAGGACCCGGGGTTGACGTCCACCAGTGCGCCCGAGGTCTCCACGCGGACCCCGCCGGGGCCCACCTCCACGCGGGAGTTCCCGTCGTCCACGCTGACGCCGGTGCCGTCCGCGTTCACCTGCGGGACGGTGTCCACCGCGCCGACCAGGGAGGCCGTGTCCAGCGGTCGGGCGGGCGGGTCGTCCGGGGCGAGCGAGGGCGAGGCACCGCAGACGATCAGGAGCGCGCCCGCCGCCAGCAGCGCGGGCAGAGCACGGCGTGAGGGGGGCATGGGACTCCTCGTGTCGCTGTCGGCACTACGGGTGATCGTACGCGCTCAGTCCGGACCCTGCACCCGGGAACGCGCCCCCAGTGGCCCGCCCGGCACGGACGTCCCTGCTCCCAGCGCCACCGCCGGAGCCGGCACCGGAGTCGGCAGCAGGTCCACGGCCACGCGGGTCAGGGGGAGTGCAGGCGCAGCACGGCGTGCTCGGCCCAGTCCGGCGGCCTGGTCAGCCGCGAGACGAGCACCATCGTCCCGAAGGCCAGCGGGATGGTCCACGCCGCGGGCTGTGCCAGCAGCACCGCCAGCCACCCGGCCGGGGGCGGCAGCAGGATCGACCACCCCACCGCGCCGGTCGCGGTCACCGCCCCCACGACCAGCCCGGACGCGGCCCCGGCCAGCGTCAGCCGCCGCCACCAGATGCCCAGCACCAGAAGCGGGCAGAACGTCGAGGCCGCCACCGTGAACGCCCACACCACCAGCACGTTGATGTCGATCAGCTGCGCGGGCAGCGCCAGCAGCACCGCCACGCACGCGCCCACGGCCACCGCCAGGCGCAGCCGCGGCACGCTGCCCTGGAACAGGTCGTGCGACAGCCCGCCCGCCAGGGCCAGCAGCAGTCCGGAGGAGGTGGACAGGAACGCGCCGAACGCCCCCGCCGCCACCAGCGCCGTCAGCACCGTCCCCACCGAGCCCGGCACCGCTTGGGCGGGCAGCACCACCGCGACCGTGTCGGTGCCCTGGAGCAGCACCAGGTGCGGGGTGAGCACCCGCCCGAGCAGCCCGTACACCGTCGGGAACAGGTAGAACAGCCCCAGCAGGGCGATCACGCCCACCGCCACCCGGCGCGCCGTCCGCGCCGTGGGGCTGGTGTGGAAGCGCATGATGACGTGCGGCAGCCCCATGCAGCCCAGCGTGATCGCCAGCAGCGTGGACCACGTCTCGAACAGGGGGTACCCGCCCACGTCCAGCAGCGGCGAACTCCACCGCTCGCTGCCCAGCTCCGGCAGCCCCGCCGGGTGCGGGATGGGCGCGCCCTCGGGGAACACGTACTCGGCGCCCGCCTCCACGGTGTGCTCCCCGGCCGCGAACTCCACCCGTTCGCCCCCGGAGGCGGTCACCGTCACCGGCTCGTCCAGGCTGAACCGGGTCCCCACGGTGAACTCCACCGGGGTCGTCTCGGGGAAGTGCGTGCCCCACTCGGGGTTGAGCGCCTCCGCCCGGGTCCCGGGACCGGCGTGCACCACCAGGTAGACCGCCGGGATGGCGATGAAGGCCAGCTTGACCACGTAGTGGAAGGCCTGCACGTAGGTCGCCGACCGCATCCCCCCGGCCGCGATCGAGGCGCTCACCACCAGCCCGGCGAGCAGCACCCCCACCCAGTAGGGCGTGCCGCTGACCAGGGCCAGCACGACACCGGCACCCTTGAACTGGGGCACCAGGTACAGCAGCATGATCACCAGCACCACGCAGCCGCACAGCTTGCGCAGACGCGGCGCACCCAGGCGGTACTCGGCGAAGTCGGGCACGGTGAACGCCCCCGACCGGCGCATCGGCCCGGCCACCAGCGCCACCACCGCCACGTAGCCCGCGGCGAACCCCACCGCGTACCACATGGTGCCCAGGCCGTTCTTGAGCAGCAGCCCCGCGAGCCCCAGCACCGAGGCGGCCGACAGGTACTCCCCGGCGATCGCCATCGCGTTCCAGTTGGGGGAGATCCGCCGCGAGGCCACGAGGAAGTCGGAGGTCGAGCGGGCCGCCCGCACCCCGTAGACGCCGATGACCAGACTGGTGAGCAGGACCAGCCCGATGGCCAGGACCGCGATCACCACGTGCGCCCCGTGTCCTCACCGCTCGCGGATCCCGGTCCCCTCGCGCCTCCGGGTTTCCGGTCGTACTCCGGCACCCGCGCGGCCTCCGCCCGGTCCGCGGCGCTCTCGGCCCGGTCCTCGATCCGCTCGGCCGAGCGCACGTGCCACAGCGCCAGCCCGAACAGCATCGGGTAGATCGCCACCGTCAGCAGCAGCCACGACAGCGGGACCCCGCCCGGGCGGACCTCCCCCAGCGCGGGGAAGAGCGCGAACGCGCCGCTCATCCCGAACAGCAGCGCCGACAGCACCGCCACGGTGCGCACGGCGGTCCGCCGCTGGGCCCGGAAGAGCGCGCGGGCCGCCTCGGTGTCCACCGGCTCCGGGATCGGCAGCAGGTGCTGCGCGGGCCGGTTGCCCCGGGCCAGCGCGATCCGGGTCTGCGGGCTGGTCAGCTTCTCGCGGCGCGGGCTCACGGCGCCTGCTCCCCCTCACCGTCCCGCGACCGGGGGGCGGGGCCGCCCTGGGCGTTCGCGGACCGGCCGAGCTGGTCGCGCCGGGCCGCCTCCAGCAGCTGGGCGCGCAGGTGGCGGCCGTGGCGGCGGCTCACCGGCACGTCCCCGGCCGGGGTTCCCGCCACCAGGCCGGACGAGGAGGTCACCCGCAGGTCGCGCACCCACGGGATGGCGATCAGGAACCCCCGGTGGACCCGGACGAACCCGGCCGAGGCCCACACCTCCTCCAGGTAGGACAGCGACAGGCGGATGAGGTGGCCCCCGTCGGAGGTGTGCAGGCGCACGTAGTCGCCCTGGGCCTCCACGAACTGCACGTCGTCGCGCTTGACGAACACCGTGCGCCTGCCGGTGTCGATCTGCACCACGTGCAGGTCCTCGGCGGGCGGGGCCCCTCCCCCGGGCCTGCGCAGCTGGGCGATGCGGCCCACCGCCTCGGCCAGCCGCTCGGGCCGGATCGGCTTGAGCAGGTAGTCCACGGCGCCGATGCCGAAGGCCTCCACCGCGTGGGCCTCGGAGGCGGTCACGAACACGATGGACGGGGGCTCGGACAGCACGCTCAGCACCCGGGCCACGTCCATGCCGTCCAGACCGGGCATGAGGATGTCCAGGAACGCGGCGTCGATGGTGGTGGTGCCCAGCAGCCGCACGGCGGTGGCGCCGTTGTCGGCCACCAGGACCTCCGCCACCTCGGGCATGTCACCGAGCAGGGACGCCATCTCCTGGCGGGTGGAGGCCTCGTCCTCGACCACCAGCACCCGCAGTTCGGGCTTCAACGCGCCACCACCCCCCTGGTGAACCTGGGCACGCGCACGGTCACCTTCGTCCCCTCCCCCAGCGCGGTCTCGATCACCAGACCGTACTCGGGTCCGTAGACGGCGCGCAGCCGCTGGTCCACGTTGGCCAGGCCGACGCTGCGCGACTCCGGGCCGGTGCCCGCCAGCAGGGAGCGGGCCAGGTCGGGGTGCATGCCCACCCCGTCGTCCTCGATCTCGATGACGCACAGCGGGCCCTCGCCGAAACCGGAGACGCTGATGTGGCCGCGGCCCTCCTTGCGCTCCAGCCCGTGCCGGATGGCGTTCTCCACGATCGGCTGCACGACCAGGAACGGTATGGCCACCGGCAGCACCTCGGGGGCCATCCGCACGGTGATGTCCAGACGGTCGTGGAAGCGGGCCCGCTGGAGTTCGAGGTAGGTCTGGGTGGCCTCCAGCTCCTCGGAGAGGGTCGCGTAGTCGCCCTTCTCCGAGAAGCCGTAGCGCAGGTAGTCGGCGAAGTCCGACAGCAGGTGGCGGGCCCGGTCGGGGTCGGTGCGCACCAGGGCGGCGATCACGGCCAGGGCGTTGTGCACGAAGTGGGGGGAGATCTGCGCCCGCAGGGTGCGCAGGTCGGCGGCGGCGATCCGGGCGCGGGCCCGGCGCAGCGCCGCGTGGTCCAGGCAGTCCGAGACCAGCGCGGCGGCGGCCTCCACGTCGGCCTCCACGGGGTGGCCCGAGGCCACCAGGGCGCCGGACAGCTCGTCGGCCACGGTCAGGGGGACCGCGCACACCGACGTGCCGTCGGGCAGGCGCACCCGGGCGTTGCTCCCGTACTCGAAGACCTGGGAGAGCAGCCCCTCGACCTCGGAGGGCGCGGGGCTGGTTCCGTGCGCGGCGACCGGACCGTCCAGGTCGGCCAGGACGACGCCGTCCACGGCCAGGAGTTGGCGCAGCCGCCTGGCGGCCGAGGGGACCCTCCGGCCGTGCAGCCCGTCCCGGAGGTCGACGCCGAGGGCGTGGACCTGGCGCATCAGCTCGACGCTCGCCCGCTGCTCCGAGGACGCTGGGCGACGTCGGGAGGGGGACACCCGCGACAGCCACCGGTATGACACGGAACGACCCTATCCCAGCGAACTGTGTCGGTGCTCACGTGGTCGGGGTCACCTTTCGAATCGTGACGCAAATGCGCGCTCGCGTCGCGGGCAGGAGCCGGGCCCGCCACCGGGAGCGGTGGCGGGCCCGGGGGAGCGCTCGGGGCGGCGGCCGTGCCGGGAGAAGGGTGGGCTCCCGGGCGGAGCGGGCCGCCGACGGCCCCCGAGCAGGTGGTTCGGGAATCCTCCGGGCCCACGCGCGGAGCGCGGGCCCGGACACGGGCCGAAGCGA
This sequence comes from Nocardiopsis sp. LDBS0036, assembly GCF_041228755.1. Classification (NCBI taxonomy): domain Bacteria; kingdom Bacillati; phylum Actinomycetota; class Actinomycetes; order Streptosporangiales; family Nocardiopsidaceae; genus Nocardiopsis; species Nocardiopsis sp. LDBS0036. The sequence goes on along the minus strand of NZ_CP141103.1, from coordinate 3,409,331 downwards.
AGCGGAGGCCCAGAGAAAACACTGTCTAGTGGTTGGCCGCCTTCTCCGCGCCCGCGCCGGTCAGGGCGCGGACCTGGAGCTGGGCGAACTTGTCGAAGTCGCGCTCCTTGGACGACAGGGTTCCCACGATCGCGCACAGCAGGCTGATCGGCACCGACACCAGGGCCGGGTTGGGCAGCGGGAACCAGGCGAAGTCCGCGGTCGGGATGAGCGCGGTCTCGCTGCCGGAGACCACGGGCGAGAAGAACACCAGGCCCACGGCGCTGATCAGGCCGCCGTAGATGCCCGCGAGGGCGCCGCGGGTGTTGAACCTCTTCCAGAACAGGCTGAGCAGCAGGGTCGGCAGGTTCGCCGAGGCCGCCATCGCGAACGCCAGCGAGACCAGGAAGGCCACGTTGAGGTTCTGTGCGAACACCGCCAGCAGGATCGAGACCACGCCGACGCCCAGGGCGGACAGGCGGGCGACCCGGACCTCCTCGGCGCCCGTGGCCCTGCCCTTGCGCAGGACCGAGTTGTAGAAGTCGTGCGCGATGGAGGACGAGGAGGCGATGACCAGGCCCGCCACCGTGGACAGGATGGCCGCGAAGGCCGCCGAGGCGATGATCGCCAGCAGGACCGCGCCCGCCATCTCGCCGCCGATGCGCTCGCCGACCACCTGGGCCAGCTGCGGGGCCGCGGTATTGCCCGCGGCGTCCTGCGCCGTGATGGCCTCGTGGCCGACGATGGCCGCCGCGCCGAAGCCGAGCACCAGGGTCATCAGGTAGAAGGTGCCGATGAGGCCGATGCCCCAGTTGACCGACTTGCGGGCGCTCTGGGAGTCGGGGACGGTGTAGAAGCGGATGAGGATGTGCGGCAGGCCGGCCGTGCCCAGCACCAGGGCCAGGCCCAGGCTGATCAGGTCCAGCTTGTTCCACAGGGTCTGGAGCGGGTCGCCCGCGACCTCCACCCCGTAGCGCAGGCCGGGCTCCAGGAAGCCCTCCTGGCCGCTGGCCGCGGCGGCGTCGCTCATCAGCGCGCCGAGGTTGAACCCGTACAGGGACAGGGTCAGCACGGTGAGCAGGGCGGCGCCCAGCATGAGGATGAGGGCCTTGATGATCTGCACCCAGGTGGTGCCCTTCATGCCGCCGAAGGTCACGTAGATGGTCATCAGCAGACCGATGACCACGATGCCGACGATCTTGGCGGTGGCGGCGTCCATGCCCATGAAGGTCTGCCCGGGCTGGATGCCCAGCAGCAGGGCGATGAGCGCGCCCGCGCCGACCATCTGCGCCAGCAGGTAGAAGATCGACACCACGATCGTGGAGACCGACGCGGCGGTGCGCACCGGGCGCTGCCGCATCCGGTAGGACAGCACGTCACCCATGGTGTAGCGGCCGGAGTTGCGCAGCAGCTCCGCGACCAGCAGGAGGGCGACGAGCCAGGCGACGAGGAACCCGATGGAGTAGAGGAAGCCGTCGTAGCCGAACAGCGCGATCATGCCCGCGATGCCCAGGAAGGACGCGGCGGACATGTAGTCGCTGCCGATCGCCAGGCCGTTCTGGAGCGGGGAGAAGCCGCGCCCGCCCGAATGGAAGTCGGTGGCGGAGCGCGTGCTGCGGCCGGCCCAGACGGTGATGCCGAGCGTGGCCGCGATCATGAGGACGAAGAGGACGATGGTGATGATGCGGCTGCTGTCGCTGACCGTCTCGACAGCTTCCTGGGCGAGGTTCATCGGCCGCCCTCCTTGTTCGCCGCGGTGTAGTGGAGCTCGTCGCGCAGCTCGACCGCCTGGGCGTCGAGCCTGCGGCGCGCGTAGTTCGTGTACAGGACGGCGATCCCGAAGGTCGACACGAACTGGAGGACACCGAAGGCCAGGGCCACGTTGACGCTGCCGAAGAGCACGACGCCCATGAGGTCGCGGCCGAACGCGGACATGAGCACGTAGAGCAGGTACCACGCCATGAAGGCGAGGCTCATCGGGAAGACGAACCTGTACAGCCGCCGCTTGAGCTCCACGAAGCGCGGGTCGCCGTGCATGGTGACGTAGGCCTCGGTCGGGATCGCGTCGCCGCCTCCGTCGCCGTCGGGCGGCGGGGCCGGGTCCTTCGTCGGCCGGTCTGTTGACATGCTCTACCTCCGGGGGGATTGCCGTGCGTCCGGCGGCGACGGCGCCGCTCTGGTGTGATCTGCGTTACGGGGAACTGTAAGGAGCGGCACTACCGCGAAGGAGGGGGCTCGTGCGCACGCGCGCCGAACGCGGGGGAGGAGCGTCGAACGGTCGCCCAGCGCGCGGTGAGCGGTCGTCTGACGCGCCGAACGGCCGCCGAACGGCTCCGGTCCAGACCACGGGCCCCGAGCGCACACGCCCGCGGAGCCCGTTTCGCAGGGACTCCGGCACCCGGGGAAGGGCCCGGGGGCGTCCGGCCTCCGCCCCGCCGGGGGCCGTCCCGGCGGTGGGACACGCCTCCACCGGACCCGGAACGCCCGTCCGGCTCGGGGCGTTGTAGCTTGTGCACCATCACCGCCGTCGCGGGCATCCGCGTCGGCGCGTTCCGCGATACCCCGGACGAGGTGCGCCGTACCCGGTGACGACAAGACGGCGCGTTGGAAGACGCACGTCACACGTCACGGAGGTAGGCATCATGGCCTGGATCGTTCTGGTGGTCTCGGGGTTCCTGGAGACCGCGTGGGCCCTCTCGCTCAGCGCCTCGAAGGGCTTCACCCGACTGTGGCCGTCGGTGACCTTCGGGGTCACCCTGTTCCTGAGCATGGCCGGTCTGGCCTACGCCCTGCGCACCATCCCCGTCGGGACCGGCTACGCGGTGTGGGTGGCCATCGGTGCCGTCGGCACCGCGCTGGTGGGCATGTTCTTCCTCGGTGAGGGCTTCACCTGGGCCAAGCTGCTGTGCCTCGTGCTCATCGTCGCGGGCGTGGTGGGGCTCAAGCTCCTGCACTAGGACCCGTCCCTGCGCGGGCGCCCCCGCCCCGGCGAGGGCTTCCCCAGCCGCTACGGGCGACCGGCGCGGGGGCGGCGTCGAGTCCTCCGCTCCGCCCGTGGCCCGCCAGCGCGCGGCGGGGGCCGGACACCGTGCGGTGTCCGGCCCCTACGCCGTTACGGGGGAGCGGCGGTGCCGCGCGGATCCCCTGGACCGGGCGGGCCGCGGTGGCTAGGACGGGGCCCGGGGGGCGCCCCGGCGGGAACCGCCCCGCCGCCGGTCGAGGTGGACGGCGTGCTCCAGGTAGCGTTCGACCAGGGACGCCGCCACGGGGTTGTGGCCCCGGACGCGGAGCAGCCAGTGCGGCGCGATCCGCTCGTGGAGCCACAGGAAGCCGATCGTGAACCCCAGGCTCAGCATCGCCTGGAGGGCCAGGAAGGACAGGAGCGGCTCCCCCAGCACGGTGTCGTCGCCCAGCGCCCACGCCACGGCGTAGGAGTCGATCAGCCGGGAGACGGGGAACCCCACCAGCCAGTACAGCGCCATGGGCGCCACCGCGCCGACCTGGAAGACACCGCGCGCTAGCAGCACGCAGTACCCGGCGCCGAACAGGGCCAGGGGTATCCCCAGTCCGGCCGCGAGGGCGAGGGTGACCACCGGGGACAGCCCGGCCATCACCGCGACGGCCGTGGCGAACAGACCGGCCACCAGGCCGATCAGCGCGCCCGGCAGCGTGATCTCCACGTGGTCGAGCACGGGCCTCCCGGTGGGGAGGACTTCCCGAGCGCCCATCAGTCGATCACGACCCCGAAGGCGAACAGCGAGTAGAACAGGGCGCCGAGGTAGAACACCGCCGCGAAGGCGATGACGGCGTTGGAGAGGATGCCCGGCCGGATCGGCTTGGGCAGGGTGAGGTTGTTGACCAGCAGCAGCACCACGCAGTAGGCGCCCATCGCGAACGCCGACAGGAAGGCCAGCACGTCCAGGATCGCCGCCGGGCCGTCGGCGGGGCCGAAGAGCAGGATGACGATGCCGAAGGCGATCAGGCCCCACAGGAAGAGGGCGTACAGCCTCGACATGCCGACCTTCTTGGCGCCCGGCACGAAGTTGAAGGTCATGTCGGCCTGGCCGCGCGAGAAGGAGTCGAACAGCCCCAGCGTTGCGTTGAGGCCGATGAGCGCGATGAAGCAGAAGAACACCATGCCCAGGACCGGGCTCCCGGCCGCCGAGAAGGAGGCCGCCATGGCGTCCAGGGCGGCGTCGCGGTCGCCGTCGCGCAGCAGGTCGGTCACGTTCGGGTCGAAGCGGGCCGAGGCCTGGGCCAGCACGGTGAAGGAGATCGTCACCAGCATCGTGATGCCCCAGAACAGGACCATCGCGTCGAAGGTGACCCAGCGCCGCCAGCCCTTCCACTTCTCCATCTCCGAGGCGTCGGAGGTGTCGAACATGAAGCCGCGCGTGGGCATGGCCTCCTGCTCGCCCGCGTGCCGCAGGCCCCGGATCTTGGGGATGTGCGAGCCCATCCCGGCGCCCTTGTCGCGCAGGTGCAGGGTGTACCACATCTGCTGCATTCCCGAGGGCCCGGCGAAGGCGATGGAGCCCACGATCACGGGGAACCACAGGGCCGTGGTGGCCTCCTCCGGCAGGTAGCCGAACGCGAACATCCCGGTGAGGGTGGAGGTCAGGTCGGACAGGTCGCCCACGATGGCCGCGATCACGGCGCTGCCGACCACCAGCATGCCGATGCAGATCGACAGCACGTTCTCCAGCAGGTTGTAGATGACCTTCGCCAGGGTGAACACCACACCGACGAGGAGCATCCCGGCGACCGCCGTGGCCTGCCAGGGGATGCCGGTCACCCGTTCGAAGGCGGAGGCGCCCGCCGAGAGGTGGCCCGGCCAGATGTAGACCAGCATCGCCGTGATGAAGAAGAACCACATGAGCGGTTTGAACACGCGCGCGGCGCCGTAGAAGATGCTCTCCCCGGTGGCCATCGCGTAGCGCGACATCTCCAGCATGACCACGGCCTGGAGGGTGACGCCGACCAGGAACAGCCAGCGGATCTCGGGGCCGAAGACGAGGACCAGCCTCGGCCACATGTAGGACTCGCCCATGCCCACGCCGAGGGCGACGAGGAACACGGTGGGGCCCAGGATGTGGATCGAGGGCGGCGCCTTGGGCAGGGGGCGGATGGGCATCGGCTCCAGCCGGCCCGCCTTCCACACGCGCTCCTCGGGCGGAGCGCCGCCGGGAGCGGCCGTACCGGAGGCGGCCTCGGCCTCGGGGGGAGCGGCCTGCCTCTGGGCGGGGACGAAGGGTGGCTGTGCGTCGGTGGGGGACTGGCGGACCGGTTCGGGCGTGCCGCCGGTCTCGGGGCGTGAGGAATCCATGGCTGGGAACTCCCTGTGGGCTGTGCGGATGCGAGCTGCTTGCTGGCATGGCGCCCCCGGATGGTGCGGACTCCTCTCTGCCGGACGCACGGGCGAGGTCACCGCGACGTCGTGGCTGCGTCGCGCGGTGGGGGACCCGGCGGCCGTGTGGCGGCGGCTCCGTGGCCGCCGGGTTCAGGGGTGGTGCGCGTTGCTGCGGGGCCCGGTCGGGGCCGGAGCACCGACCGGGCACTGGGTCAGAGTAGTCCCGCGGCGCGGGCCCAGCGATACTTCGCGCCGAGAATCTGCACGGGCTTCTCGGTGGTGTAGGGGAAGGCCACGACGCCGTGGTCGAACAGGTACCGGGAGGCCTCCTCGACCTCGGTGTCACCCGAGAGCGAGGCGACCACGGGCTTGTCGATCCCCTTGGCCCTGGCCTCGGCCACCACGTCGGCGACCACCTTCGCGAAGACCATCGGCGGCGTGATGATGGTGTGCCAGTAGCCCAGGATGAGCGCGTGCACCCGCTCGTCCTCCAGGCCCAGGCGGATCGTGGCCTCGTAGGTGGAGGGCGGCTCGCCGCCGGTGATGTCCACCGGGTTCCCGGCGGCGCCGAAGGGCGGGATGAAGGCCCGGAACGAGGCGTCCAGGTCCGGCGGGATCTCGTAGAGGCTCATCCCGTTGTCCACCACCGCGTCGGAGAGCAGCACGCCCGATCCGCCCGCGCCGGTGATGATGACGACGTTCTCGCCCTTGGGGGTGGGCAGGACCGGCAGCGCGCGGCCGAACTCCAGCAGCTCGTTGAGCCCGGGGGCCCGGACCACGCCCGCCTGGCGCAGGATGTCGTCGTAGACCTTGTCGTCGCCCGCCAGCGCGCCGGTGTGCGACCCGGCCGCGCGCGCCCCGGCGTCGGTGCGCCCGGCCTTGAGCACGATGACGGGCTTGTGCGGCACGACCTCGCGGGCGGCCTCGACGAAGGCGCGGCCGTCCTTGAGGTCCTCCAGGTGCATGGCGACGGCGTTGGTGTTCTCGTCCTGGCCGAAGAAGGTGAGCAGGTCGTCCTCGTCGATGTCGGCCTTGTTGCCGACGCCGACGATGGCCGAGACGCCGGTGCTCGTGCTGCGGCTGTAGCCGAGGATGGCCATGCCGATCCCGCCCGACTGCGAGGTCAGGGCGGTGCCTCCGCTGACGTCGTAGGGGGTGCAGAAGGTCGCCGACAGCTTCTCGGGCGTGTAGTAGTAGCCGTAGATGTTGGGGCCGAGCAGGCGCACGCCGTGCCTGCGGGCGACGGCGAGCACCTCGTCCTGGAGCTCCTGCTCGCCGGTCTCGGCGAACCCGGAGGGGATGAGGACCGCCGCGGCGGCCCCCTTCGTGCCGACCTCCTCCAGCGCGCCCGCCACGAACTTGGCGGGGATCGCGAAGACCGCCACGTCGACCTCGCCGGGGATGTCGAGGACGCTGGCGTAGGCCGTGCGGCCGTACACCTCGGGGGACTTGGGGTTGACCGGGTAGACCTCGCCCGCGTACCCGCCGTCGACGATGTTCTTGATGACGGAGTGGCCGATCTTGCCGGGCTCGTTGGAGGCGCCGACGATCGCGATCGACCGCGGCTTGAAGACCCGGTTCATCGCGGCGAGGATCTCGTCGCGTTCGAACCGCGCGGGCGGCTCGGGCGGCGCGAAGTCCAGGACGAAGCGCAGGTCCGCGGCCACGGCGGAGGCCGGTCCGGCGAAGACCGGGTTGAGGTCGGCCTCGGCGATCTCGGGGAAGTCGGTGACCAGGTCCGACAGCCTGCTGACCACGTCGGCCAGCCGCTCCCGGTCCACGGCGGGGCGGCCGCGCACGCCGCGCAGGACCTCGGCCGCGCGGATGTCGTCGATCTGGGTCAGCGCCTCCTCGCGGGAGACCGGGGCCATCCGGAAGGTGACGTCGCGCAGCACCTCGACCAGGACGCCGCCCAGCCCGAAGACCACGATCTTGCCGAAGGTGGGGTCGGTGGTCGCGCCGACGAGGACCTCGACCTCCGGCCCGCCGCCGACCTGCTGCTGGATCTGGACCCCGTCGATGCGCGCCCCCGGGGTGTGGGCCAGGGCGTTGGCGGTGATGCGGTGGTAGGCCTCGGCGACCTTCTCGGCGCTGTCCAGGCCGACCTCGACGCCGCCCGCGTCGGTCTTGTGCAGGATGTCGGGGGAGACGATCTTGGCCACGACCGGCAGGCCGAGCTCACCGGCGAGTTCGGCGGCCTCCTCGGCGGAGTGCGCCAGGGCCTCGCCCGGGACGGGGATGCCGTAGGCGTCGGCCAGGACGCGGCCCTCGGGGGCGGTCAGGGCGGTCCTGCCCTCGGCCCTGGCGCGGTCGAGCACCTCGCGGACCGCGGCGCGGTCGTGGTCGGGGCGGTCGGGGGTGTAGGCGGCCATGTGTTCAGATCACTCCGTTCGATGCGAGTTCGGCCAGGTCCTCGTCGGACAGCCCCAGCTCGCCGCCGTAGACCTCGGCGTTGTGCTCGCCGAGCAGCGGGGAGCGGACGACGTCCACCGGTGAGTCCGAGAGCCGGATCGGCGAGGAGACCGTGTCGTAGGAGCCCCGCTCGGGGTGCTCGACGGTGGTGACGACCCCGTTGGCCCGCAGGGTGGGGTCGTCGATGATCTCGCGTGTGGACATGATCGGCCCGCAGGGGATGTTGTGCGCGTTCAGCGCGGCCAGCACGTCCCACTTGGGGAGCTGGCTGGCCCACTCCTCGATGAGGGCGAACATCTTGTCGAGCTTGTCCAGCCGGGCCTCGGGGGTGGCCCACTCGGGGTCCTCGGCCAGTTCGGGGCGGCCGATGAGCCGCGTGATGGGCTCCCAGCCGGTGGGCTGGACGATGACGTACACGTAGTCGTTGGGGCCGCCGGGGGAGGTGCGCACGGCCCAGCCGGGCTGGCCGCCGCCGGAGGCGTTGCCGGAGCGGGGGACCTCGTCGCCGAAGTCGTCGTTGGGGTACTCCGCCAGCGGCCCGTGCGCCAGGCGCTGCTGGTCGCGCAGCTTGACCCGGCACAGGTTGAGCACCGCGTCCTGCATGGCGACCTGGACGCGCTGGCCCCGGCCGGTGGTGGTGCGCTGGTACAGCGCGGCGAGGATACCGGCTACTGTATGCATCCCTGTGCCCGAGTCACCGATCTGGGCGCCCGTCGCCAGCGGCGGGCCGTCCTCGAACCCGGTGGTGCTCATGGAGCCGCCCATCGCCTGGGCGATCACCTCGTAGGCCTTGAAGTCGGCGTAGGCGCCGGGGCCGAACCCCTTGATGGAGGCGTAGACCAGCCGCGGGTTGGCCTCGGCGAGCACCTCCCAGGTGAAGCCCATACGGTCCAGCGCGCCGGGGGCGAAGTTCTCCACCAGCACGTCGCTGCGGCGCACCAGGTCCAGGAAGATCTCCTTGCCCCTGGGGCTCTTGGTGTTGAGGGTGACGCTGCGCTTGTTGGAGTTGAGCATCGTGAAGTAGAGGCTGTCCACACCGGGCTTGTCCCGGAGCTGGCGCCGGGTGATGTCACCCGTGACCGCCTCCACCTTGACCACGTCGGCGCCCATCCAGGCGAGTATCTGCGTCGCCGACGGGCCCGACTGGACGTGGGTCATGTCCAGGACGCGGACCCCGTCGAGTGCCTTGCCCATGACTCTCTCCTTCCTGGTCAGGGCTACTTGTACATGGTCTGGTTCATCGTTCCCGGGGCGTAGACCTCGGGGTCGATCCAGACGTTGATCAGCGAGGGCTTGCCGGACTCGCGGGCGCGGCGCAGCGCCGGGGCGATGTCGGCCGGGTCCCGGACCTCCTCGCCGTGGCCGCCCAGCATCCGGGCGAACTCGGCGTAGTTGACGTCGCCCAGGGTGTTGCCGATCTCGCCCCGGTCCGCGCCGTACTTGGCGATCTGGCCGTAGCGGATCTGGTTCATCGAGGAGTTGTTGCCCACGATGCCGACGAAGGGCAGGTCGAACCGGACCAGGGTCTCGAAGTCCCAGCCGGTCAGGCTGAACGCGCCGTCGCCGAAGAGGGCCACCACCTCCTTGTCCGGGCGGGCGTACTTGGCCGCCATCACGAACGGGACGCCCACGCCCAGCGTGCCGAGGGGCCCGGGGTCCATCCAGTGGCCCGGCGACTTGGGCTGGACCACCTGGCCGGAGAAGGTGACGATGTCGCCGCCGTCGCCGACGTAGATGGAGTCCTCGGTGAGGAACTGGTTGATCTCGCTGACCAGCCGGTAGGGGTGGATGGGCGTGGAGTCGGAGGTGAGCAGGTGCGCCCGCTTGTCCAACGCGGCCTGCTCCTGGGTGCGCAGCTCCTCCAGCCAGGTCTTGCGGCTCTGGGCACCGTTGTCCCCGTAGCCCGAGGTCGCCTGGAGCACCGAGGACAGGATCACGTCGGCGTCCCCGACCAGCCCCAGGTCCACGTCGCGGTTCTTGCCGACGGTGGCGTAGTTGAGGTCGATCTGCACCACCGTGGCGGTGGGCGAGAGGCGCTTGCCGTAGCCCATCCGGAAGTCGAAGGGGGTGCCGACGATGATGATCAGGTCGGAGTTGGTGAAGGCGTAGCGCCGGGAGAGCTGGAAGTGGTGCGGGTCCCCGGGCGGCAGGGTGCCCCGGCCCGCGCCGTTCATGTAGGCGGGGATGTTGAGCGCGCGCACCAGGTCGGTGGCGGACTGCGTGGCCCGGGTGGTCCACACCTGGTTGCCGAGCAGGATGCTGGGCTTCTCGGAGCGCACGATCAGGTCGGCGAGCCGCTCGATCGCGGCGGGGTCGCCCGCCTGCCGGGTGGAGGCGCGGTAGCGGCCCTTGGCGGGGACGCGGGCCCGCTCCACGGGCACCTCGGCGTCCAGGACGTCCCGGGGGATCTCCAGGAAGGCCGGGCCGGGGGCGCCGCTGTTGGCCTCGCGGAAGGCCATCGAGACCAGGTCGGCGACCCGCTCGGTGTGGGGCACGGTGGCGGCGAACTTGGAGATCGGGTTGATCATGTCCACGTGCGGCAGGTCCTGGAGCGAGCCCATCTTGTGCTGGCTCAGGGCGCCCTGGCCGCCGATGACCAGCATCGGGCTCTCCGCGCGGTAGGCGTTGGCGATGCCGGTGACCGCGTCGGTGGTCCCCGGTCCGGCGGTCACGACGGCGCACCCGGGCTTGCCGGTGACGCGGGCGTAGCCGTCGGCGGCGTGCGCGGCGACCTGCTCGTGCCGCACGTCGACCACGTCGATGCCCTCGTCCGCGCATCCGTCGTAGATGTCGATGATGTGTCCGCCGCAGAGCGTGAAGATGACGTCGATCCCCTCGGCCTTGAGGGCCTTGGCGACCAGGTGGCCGCCGGAGATCGTGGTCTTCTCGCTGCTGGTGGACTCGCTGGTTGCCTTGTCGGCCATCGGTACGCCGACCCCTTTCGTGCGGGTGTGCGGGATGTGTCCTGCGGTGGCTTGTGTGGTGCGACCGTCTTCTGTAGGCGGGATACTGTATACCGTGTGCATCACATTGGAGCACGGTGCCGCGTCGCTGTCCAGACCCCGTGTGGGGCGGGTGTGGTCCGGATCGGAAGCGGGCGCCTGAGCAGGGCCGACAGAACGGCCGCCGCGCCGCAGAGCACGCCGGACGCGGCCAGGCCCGCGGGCCACGCGGAGGTCGGCGCCAGGGCCAGGAACAGCGCGGTCCCGCCGACGCCGAGCAGGCCGCCGACCGCCTTGGAGCTGTAGACCAGGCCGTGGATGTCGGCCGTCCAACGCGGCCCGAAGTGGCCCTCGGTGATCGCCCGGGTCAGCGGGTAGCACGAACCGGTGCACGCGCCCGCCGTCAGCGCGAGGAGCACCAGCGCGGCGCTCTGCCCGGCCGGGACGGTGGCGGCCAGTCCCGCCTGGGCGAGCGCCCCCGCCCCCAGTAGCGCGGTGAGGGTGCGCCTGCGGCCGGCCCGCTCGGCCGCGGTGCCCGCGGCCAGCCGTCCCAGGCCGCTGCCCGCGGCGAAGGCCGTCACGGCCGGGGCGGCCGCCGAGCCCGGGTGGCCGCCGTCCGCCAGGAGGACGGGCAGCGCGGCGAGGGTGGACAGCGCGCTCGCCCCGGACAGCGCGACCACCGCGTGAAGGAGCGGCAGGGAGCGGCCGGAGGACCACGCCTGGGCCGGGGTGAGGTCGCGGGCCCACGGCGGGTCGGCGCCCGCCAGCAGCGCGCTCGCGCGCGGGTCGGAGCCGGGCGGCCACCACCGGGGCGGGGCCGGGCGCTGCCCCGCCCCGCCCACCAGCCCCAGGACCGCGACCAGCAGGGCGAGCGCCCCGCAGGCGACGGGCAGGGCGGAGGGGGAGACCCCGACCGCGACGGCGGGCAGGAGGGGCACCCAGCCCAGGGCGAAGGCGCCGCCCACGGCGCCCGAGCGCACGGTGCGCCGGTCCGGGAACCAGCCGTCCACCAGGTGTGTACAGGAGTGGTAGACCAGCCCCGCGCCCAGGCCGCCCAGGAGGCCGTAGCCCAGGACGGCGGCGGGGAGCGACGGGAGGACGCCGAGTGAGACCAGGGCGGCGGCGCACAGCAGCGCGCCCGCCTGGACGGCCGGTCCGGCCCGCACCGCTCCCCGCGCCCGGAGCCGGTGCAGCGCCGGTGCGCAGGCGCCCTGCACCAGGGTCCACGCCAGGAAGGGGACCAGCGCCTGGGCGGGGGACCAGCCGTGCGCGGCCACCAGCGAGGGGACCGCGGCGCCGTAGCCGAACTGGAGTCCGCCGACCGCCGCCGCGGCGGTCAGCGCGCGGAGCAGGATCGCGCGGCGGGACCGGCCGGTGAGCGCGCGGGCCGAGGGGCCCACCGTGTAGCTCCTGCCGCGCCAGTCGCGCACCTCCTCCGGGAGGGGGAGCGCGGAGGAGGGGGTGGAGGGGGACGAATCGGGGGCCGGGCGGCGGCTGCGCATGACGACACCTCCTTGTATGCAGTATGCAAAGAGCGCGCCGATCTGGAAAGGGGTGACCGGGAACACATTTCTGCCCGAGGGGCTATTGCATACTGCATACAGTATGGCGTAACACTGGAGGTGACCGAGAACCACGCACGTGAGGAGGCCCGGTGGATCTGTACGAGTACGAGGCCAAACAGCTCTTCGGGGAGTACGGCGTCCCCCTCGTCGAGGGCGAGATCGCGGACACCCCCGAACAGGCCCGGCTGGCGGCCGGACGGATCGGCCACCGGGTGGTGGTCAAGGCGCAGGTCAAGACCGGTGGTCGCGGCAAGGCCGGCGGCGTCAAGGTCGCCGAGGGCCCCGAGGACGCCGGGGCCAGGGCCGAGCAGATCCTCGGCATGGACATCAAGGGCCACACCGTCCGCCGCGTCCTCATCGAGGAGGCCTCCGACATCGCGGAGGAGTACTACTTCTCCTTCCTGCTGGACCGCGCGAACCGCACCTTCCTCTCGATCTGCTCCGCCGAGGGCGGCATGGACATCGAGGAGGTCGCCCGGACCCGGCCCGAGTCGGTCGTGCGCACCCCGGTCGGCCCCGGGGGCGTGGACCACGGGGCCGCCCTCGCGATCTGCCGCGCGGCCGGGCTGCCCGAGGAGGTGCGCGACTGCGCGGCCCAGGTGGTCACCCGGCTCTGGCAGGTCGCCGTCGGGGAGGACGCCACCCTCGTCGAGGTCAACCCCCTGGTCCGCACGGCCGACGGGCGGATCATCGCCCTGGACGGCAAGGTCACCCTGGACGGCAACGCCGCCTTCCGCCACCCCGAGCGGACCCCGTTCGCCGACGGCGCCGACACCGACGAGCGCGAGCGCATGGCCAGGGCCAGGGGCCTGAACTACGTCAGGCTCGACGGCGAGGTCGGCGTCATCGGCAACGGCGCGGGTCTGGTCATGTCCACCCTGGACGTGGTCGCCCACGCGGGCGGGGCGCACGGCGGGGTGCGACCGGCCAACTTCCTGGACATCGGCGGCGGGGCCTCGGCCGAGGTCATGGCCAACGGCCTGGAGATCGTCCTGGGCGACCCCTCGGTCAGGAGCGTCCTGGTCAACGTCTTCGGCGGCATCACCGCCTGCGACGCGGTGGCCGAAGGCATCGTCCGGGCCCTGGACATGCTGGAGGGCCGCAGCGGCGACGAGGGCTTCGACCAGCTCGGCAAGCCGCTGGTCGTGCGCCTGGACGGCAACAACGCCGAGCTGGGCCGCGAGATCCTCACCAAGCGGGCCCACCCGGCCGTGCAGCAGGTGGACACCATGGACGGCGCCGCCGCCCGGGCCGCCGAGCTCGCGGCCGCCAACTGACAGCGGCCGGACACCCTCGACGGGAGTGACGAACACACATGGCCATCTTCGTGAACAGCGACAGCAGAGTCCTGGTGCAGGGCATGACGGGCTCTGAGGGCACCAAGCACACCCGGCGCATGCTCGCCTCGGGCACCACCATCGTGGGCGGGGTCAACCCCCGCAAGGCCGGCCAGAAGGTCGACTTCGACGGCACCGAGGTGCCCGTCTTCGGATCGGTGGCCGAGGGCATGGCCGCCACCGGCGCCGACGTCACCGTCATCTTCGTGCCGCCCAAGTTCTCGCGCGAGGCGGTCTTCGAGGCCATCGACGCCGGGATCGGGCTGGCCGTGGTCATCACCGAGGGCATCCCGGTGCACGACACCGCCGCGTTCTGGGCCCACGCCCAGGCCAAGGGCAACAAGACCCGCATCATCGGCCCCAACTGCCCCGGGCTGATCACGCCGGGCCAGTCCAACGCGGGCATCATCCCGTCCGACATCACCAAGCCGGGCCGGATCGGGCTGGTGTCCAAGTCCGGGACGCTGACCTACCAGATGATGTACGAGCTGCGCGACATCGGTTTCTCCTCGGCGGTGGGCATCGGCGGGGACCCGATCATCGGCACCACGCACATCGACGCCCTGGCGGCCTTCGAGGCCGACCCGGACACCGACGTGATCGTGATGATCGGTGAGATCGGCGGTGACGCCGAGGAGCGGGCGGCGGAGTTCATCCGCGACAACGTGACCAAGCCCGTGGTGGGGTACGTGGCGGGCTTCACCGCTCCGGAGGGCAAGACGATGGGGCACGCGGGCGCGATCGTCTCGGGTTCCTCGGGCACCGCCGCGGCCAAGAAGGAAGCGCTGGAGGCCGTCGGCGTCAAGGTCGGCACCACTCCCAGCGAAGCGGCCCGGATGGTGCGCGCCGTCCTGGCCGGGACTCCCCTCGGAGAGGAGGCGGGCGCCCTCTCCGAGGCGGCGCCCACGGCGCGATGACGGCGATGCTCAAGCCCGGCACCGACTGGGCGACCCTGTACACCCGCTGCCGCGAGGAGGCACCGGAGGCCTTCGGCCCCGACCGGACGCACAACCACTGGGGCGGCCGGTGGCGCGCCGACGGCGAGCCCCGGACCGCGTACTCGCCCGTGGACGGCTCGGAGATCGCGGGCCCGCCCATGCTCGACGGCGCCACCGCGGCCCGCGCGGTCGCCGGGGCGGCCGAGGATCACCGCCGCTGGAGCGCGCTGCCCCTGGCCGAGCGCCGGGAGCGGGTGCGCGCCGCGGTCCGGTCCTGGGAGCGGCACCGCGACACCCTCGCCCTGGCCCTGGTCTGGGAGATCGGCAAGCCCTGGCGGCTGGCCCGCCAGGACGTGGACCGGGCGATCTCGGGGGTCGAGTGGTACCTCGACGGCGTCGAGCCCATGCTGGAGGGCCGCCTGCCCCTGGACGGCCCGGTCAGCAACATCGCGAGCTGGAACTACCCGATGAGCGTGCTGGCGCACGCGATGTGCGTCCAGGCGCTGGCGGGCAACGGCGTGATCGCCAAGACCCCCACCGACGGCGGGCTGGTCTGCCTGACCCTGGCCGTGGCCTTGGCGGTCCGCGAGGGCCTGCCGTTCACGCTGGTCAGCGGAGGCGGCAGCGACCTCTCCCCGGCGCTGGTGCGCGGGCCCGAGATCGGCTGCGTGTCCTTCGTGGGCGGCCGGGACACCGGCGGCCGTGTGGCGGCCGACCTCGCCGACCTGGGGCGGCCGCACGTCCTGGAACAGGAGGGGCTCAACTGCTGGGGCGTGTGGGAGTTCGGGGACTGGGAGACCCTCTCCGGGCAGATCCGCAGGACCTTCGACTACGCCAAGCAGCGCTGCACCGCCTACCCCCGGTTCGTCGTGCAGCGCTCCCGCTTCGACGCCTTCCTCGACGCCTACCTCGCGGCCGTCCGGTCCGTGCGCTTCGGCCACCCCCTGGCCGTGGAGTCGGCCGCCGACGACCCGCCCGAGCTGGACTTCGGCCCGGTGATCAACGCGGCCAAGGCCAAGGAGCTGACCGACCGGGTGGCCGAGGCCGTCGCGGGCGGGGCCGTGCCGCTGTACCGCGGCGGGCTGGAGGACGCCCTCCTGCTGCCGGGCCAGAACACCGACGCCTACGTGGCCCCCGTGGCCCTCCTGGAGCCGCCGCGCTCCTCGCCGCTCTTCCACGCCGAGCCCTTCGGCCCGGTCGACTCGATCGTGCTGGTGGACACCGAGGCCGAACTGCTGGCCGCCATGAACGCCAGCAACGGCGCCCTGGTCGCCACGGTCTCGTGCGACGACACCGACACGGCCGCGCGCCTGGCCGCCGGGGTGCGGGCCTTCAAGGTCGGCGTCAACCGGCCGCGCTCGCGCGGGGACCGCGAGGAGCTGTTCGGCGGCTGGGGCGACTCCTGGCGGGGCGCCTTCGTCGGCGGCGAGCTGCTGGTCCACGCGGTCACGAGGGGACCGGCGGCCGAGCGCCTGCCCGGCAACTTCCCGCACTACACCCTGCGCCCCGAGGGGCGCGTCTAGGCAGCTCCTCCGGGGGCGTCCGGAACCGGGCGCCCCCGGAGCCGACACCGCGAAGCGGCCCTCCCCGGGAGCGGGAGGGCCTCCGGGGAAGCCTGGGCGGGTCCTCCCCCGGGAGGACCGGATGTCGGGAGCGGTCGGTGCAGGGGGCTGGAGCGCACCGGCCGCTCCCGCGTCTACCGACCCGGACCGCGGACGCCTCCCGTGGCCGCCGAAGGCGCGGTGTGCGCCTTCTTCAGGAGGATCCGGTGCCGTCCGGCGTAGACGTTCATGGAGGTTCCCCGGAGGAAGCCGACCAGGGTGATGCCCGCCTCGGCGGCGAGGTCGACGGCCAGGGACGAGGGCGCGGAGACGGCGGCCATCATGGGGATGCCGGCCATCCACGCCTTCTGGACCAGCTCGAAGGAGGCCCGCCCCGAGACCATCAGCACCGTCTCGCGCAGCGGGAGCCGGTCCGAGCGCAGGGCCCAGCCGACCAGCTTGTCCACCGCGTTGTGGCGGCCCACGTCCTCGCGCAGGGCCAGCAGTTCGCCGTCGGCGGTGAACAGGCCGGCGGCGTGCAGGGCTCCGGTGCGCTCGAACACCCGCTGGGCCTCGCGCAGCCGGTCGGGCAGCGAGGTCAGGGTCTCGGCCTCGACGCGCAGCCCGTCCCCGTCCACCTGCCACACGGCCTGGGTGCGCACGGCGTCCAGGCTCGCCTTGCCGCACAGGCCGCACGAGGAGGAGGTGTAGAAGTTGCGCTCCAGGGAGGTGTCGGGGCGGGGGACCCCCGGGGCCAGGGACACGTCGAGCACGTTGTAGGTGTTCGAGCCGTCCTCGGTGGCCCCGGCGCAGTAGCGGATCGCGGTGACCTCCTCGCCCCGGGAGACCACGCCCTCGCTCACCAGGAACCCCGCGGCCAGGTCGAAGTCGTTGCCGGGGGTGCGCATGGTGACGCTCAGCGGGTCCCCGTCCAGCCTGATCTCCAGGGGCTCCTCGACGACCAGCGTGTCCACGCGCTCGGTCGCGGACCCGTCCCTGATCCGGAGCACCTTCTCCCGGACCGTGACCCGTCCCATCCGTTCCACCGCCTTCCGGTGTACCTCTGTCCCGGTTCTATCTGATTTCGTCCGGTTTCTCATCTCCGGAGGTGGGCCCGCTCCCGAGCGGGCCCACGGGGGGTCAGCCGCCGCCGCGCCGCTGTACGTGCTGGAAGCCGAACCGGCCCTTGATGCACAGGTTCCCGTGGGTCACCGGGTTGTCGTGCGGCGAGGTGACCTTGACGATCTCGTTCTCCTGCACGTGCAGCGTAACGTTGCAGCCGACCCCGCAGTAGGTGCACACCGTGGTGGTCTCGGTCTGCGCCTCCTCGTCCCAGGTGCCCGCCTCGCGCATGTCGAACTCGGTACGGAAGGACAGGGCGCCGGTGGGGCACACCTCGATGCAGTTCCCGCAGTACACGCAGGCGGAGTCGGGCAGCGTGACGTCGTGCTCGGTGGAGACGCGGGCGTCGAAGCCGCGCCCGGCCACCCCGATGGCGAAGGTGTTCTGCCACTGGTCGCCGCAGGCGTCCACGCACTTGTAGCACATGATGCACTTGGAGTAGTCGCGCACGTACAGGTCGTTGTCCACCTTGGCGGGCTGCTCGACCGTCTCCGCGACCGCGCCGTCGCCGGGCTCGTGGTCGCCCGCGTGGCGGGCGTCGCGCACGCCCAGCGCCGCGGCCTCGGCGCGCGGGCCGAACCGCCCGGGCTCGGCCTCGTAGCGCTCCATCCACCCGTCCACCTTGGGCGTGGTGGACAGGTCCACGGAGGAGCCGAGCAGCTCCAGGACCATCTTGCGGCTGTGCCGCACCCGCTCGGAGTCCGTGGCCACGCTCATGCCGGGCTCCAGCTTGCGCGAGCAGGCGGGGGCGAGCGTGCGCGCGCCCTCCACCTCCACCACGCACACCCGGCAGGCGTTGCGGGGGGTGAGGGTGTCGCCGTAGCACAGGGTGGGGATCTCGGTCCCCTCCCCGGCGCAGGCCTCCAGGATGGTGGTGCCCTCGGGAACGCGCACGGTGCGCCCGTCGATGGTCGCGTCGATCAGCCGCTTGGGCGGGGCCAGGAGTACGGGGACGGTCATCGGGCCTCCTCGGTAGCCGCCCGGGTGCCCGGGCCGGTGCTCTGGTGGGTGTCGTCGGTCGCGTCGAACAGGCCGAGCCGGTCGATGGCCGACTCCACGGCGTTCCACGCGGTCTGTCCCAGGCCGCAGATCGAGGCGTCGCGCATCGCCAGGCCGACCTCGCGCAGCAGGGGCACCTCGGCGGCGGCGTCGCCCCCGGCCCTGATCCGCAGCAGCGACTCCTCCTGGCGCACGGTGCCCACCCGGCAGGGCACGCACTGGCCGCAGGACTCGTCGCGGAAGAAGGCCGCCACCCGGACCAGCGTCGCGACCAGGTCGGCGGTGTCGTCCAGGACCAGCACCACCCCCGAGCCCAGGGACGTGCCCGCCGCGCGGGCCCCCTCGAAGGTCAGCGGGATGTCCAGCTCGTCCCCGCGCACGAAGGTCCCGGCCGCGCCGCCGAGCAGGACCGCCTGGATGGTGCGCCCCTCGGGCATCCCCCCGGCCGCCTCGATCAGGTCGCGCAGGGTGGCGCCGAAGGGCAGTTCGTACAGTCCCGGGCGGCGCACGCCGCCCGACAGGCAGAACAGCTTGGGGCCGGTGGACTGGCCGGTGCCCACGGCCGCGTAGGCCGGGCCGCCCATCAGCAGGACGGGCAGCACGTTGACCAGCGTCTCGACGTTGTTCACGGCGGTGGGCTTGCCGAACAGCCCCTTCTCCACGGGGAAGGGCGGCTTGCTGCGCGGCTCGCCCCGCTGCCCCTCGATGGAGCCGAAGATCGCGGTCTCCTCGCCGCAGATGTAGGCGCCCGCGCCGCGCCGGATCTCGATGTCGAAGGCGAAACCCGAGCCCAGGATGTCCGGGCCGAGCAGGCCCCGCCCGCGGGCCAGGGCGACGGCGTTCTCCAGGTGGCGCAGCGCCCGGGGGTACTCACCCCGGATGTAGAGGTAGCCGGTCCGCGCGCCCACGGCGTACCCCGCGATGGTCATCGCCTCGACGACGGAGAACGGGTCGCCCTCCATCAGGACCCGGTCCTTGAAGGTGCCGGGCTCGCTCTCGTCGGCGTTGCACACCAGGTAGTGCGGGCCGTCCGGCTGCTGGGCCGTGGCCTGCCACTTGCGCCCGGTCGGGAAGGCGGCCCCGCCCCGGCCGACGAGGCCGGAGTCGGAGACCTCCCGGATGACACCGGCGGGGCCCAGGCGCAGCGCCCGGCGCAGCGCGGCGTACCCGCCCGCGGCGCGGTAGTCGTCCAGGCTCAGGGGATCGACGGTGCCGATCCGGCGCAGCAGCACGTGGTCGGGGGAGCCCGCGTCGGGCACGGCCGCCGCGGGGTCGGGCTCGGGCGCGGTCCCGGGCAGCGGGTCCGCGCCGAAGGTGGTGGAGGGCCGGTGGCCGTTGGTCTTCGGCGCCCCGTTCTCGGGCAGGTCCCGCGCGGCCATGGCGTCCAGCGCCTCGGGCGTGGCGGGGGCGGCGACGGCGTACCGGGCGGGGGCGCCCGCCTCCAGGGCCAGGGCCGCGGGGGCGCGCTCGCACATGCCCAGGCACGGGCTCTCGTGCCAGGCGGCCTCCCCGTCGTGGCCGCCGGGCGGGCCGAGTCGCTCGGTCAGCCGGGCGCGCATCCGGTCCGAACCCGCGGCCGCGCAGGCGATGTCGGTGCACAGGTGCACGACCCGGCGGGGCCTGCGGCGCAGGGCGAACATCGCGTAGAAGGAGGCGACGGCGTAGGCCTCCGCCGGGGGGACGGTCAGCCTGCGGCAGATGTGGTCGAGGGCGGGGCGGCTGATCCAGCCCACGCGGTCGTTCACCGCGTGCAGGGCCGGGAGGAGGAGGTCGCGCCGGTCGCGGGCGGAGTGGCCGCCCCGCGCGTAGCGCAGGTCGGCGTCCTGGCGGGTGCCGCCGTCCCAGCCGGACTCGGGCGGCCCGAGTACGCTCTCGACGGCCTCGCGTTCGGCGGTGGTGGGCGTCTCGTCCAGGAATCGCAGGTCCACGCCGTGGTCACCTCATATCGAGTGTAATCCAGATCACAGGATTCTGTATACAGAGAACAGTATGATGGCGGTGTTCGGGTTGACAACCCCTGTAAGCGGTAAGATCGCGTAAGGATGCGTCCGAGCGTTCGGGTCGCGATCGCAGGGCGCTGACCTGGCATGACGGGCCGTGCCGCCGCCGCAGGGGGCTGGGGCGACGGCACGGCCCTCCCTCTTTCCCTCCCTCAGCCCGCGGCGGCGGTCTGGCGGGCGGAGCGCTCCACCCGTTCGATCCGCACGGCGGCGGCCTTGTACTCCGCGGTCCCCGCGATGGGGTCCGTGGCGTCGATGGTCAGCAGCTGGGTGTCCACCTGGTCGGGGAAGTGGAAGGTCATGAACACCAGGCCGGGCCGCATGGCCTCGGTGACCGAGACCGGGACCAGCACCGAGCCCCGCCGGGAGGTGACCCGGACCGTCTCCCCGTCGGCGACGCCGAGCTTGGCCGCGTCCTCGGGGGACAGGTCCAGCAGCTCGCCCCGGCGCAGCGGCGAGGAGAACCCGCTGGTCTGCACGCCGGTGTTGTAGTCGTCCAGCCGTCGGCCGGTGGTCAGGCGGAAGGGGAAGTCCTCGTCCAGCAGGTCCACCGGCGGCGAGTGGCCCACGATCCCGAACGGCGCGGGTTCGCCGCGCTCGGCGGGGTCCTCCGACCACAGCCGCGCGTGCAGGTAGCTCGGCTCCACGGTGTCCTCGGAGTAGCACGGCCACTGGATGCCGTGCAGCTCGGCCAGGCGCGCGTAGCTCATGCCCCGGTGCATGGGGGAGAGCGAGCGGACCTCGTCCCAGATCTCCTCGGCCGAGGGCCGCGTCCAGTCGTGGCCCAGCCGGGTGGCCAGGTCGCACATGATCTCGATGTCGTCGCGGGCGCCCTCCGGCGGGTCCAGCGCCCTGCGCACCAGCTGCACGCGGCGCTCGCTGTTGGTGAAGGTGCCGTCGGACTCGCACCAGGACGCGCTGGCCGGGAGCACCACGTCGGCCAGTTCGGCGGTGCGGGTCAGGAAGATGTCCTGCACGACCAGGTGGTCCAGGCCGCGCAGGCGTCGGGTGGTCTTGTGCGTCTCGGGCTCGGACTGGACGGGGTTCTCCCCGATCACGTAGAGCGTCCTGAGCTCGCGCTCGTCCATCGCCTCGAACATCTGGGTCAGGTTCAGGCCCTTGACGGGCTGGATCTCGCGTCCCCAGGCGGCCTCGAAGGGCGCGCGCACCCGGGCGTCCAGGATGTCCTGGAACCCGACCAGCCGGTCGGGGATTGCGCCCATGTCGCCGCCGCCCTGCACGTTGTTCTGGCCGCGCAGCGGGTTGAGCCCGGAGCCGTACCGCCCCACGTGCCCGGTGAGCAGGGACAGGTTGATCAGCGAACGGACGTTGTCGGTGGCGTTGTGGTGCTCGGTGATGCCCAGCGTCCAGCACATCTGGGCGCGCTCGGCGCGGGCGTAGGCGTGCGCCAGCTCGCGGATGGCCTCGGCGGGCACGCCGGTCTCGGCCTCGGCGGCGGCCAGCGTCCACGGTTCGACCAGCGCCCGGTACTCCTCCAGACCGGTGGTGGCGCGCTGGACGAAGGTGTCGTTGGCCAGCCCGGCGTGCAGGATCTCGCGGCCGATGGCGTGCGCCAGGGGGATGTCGGTGCCCACGTTCAGGCCCAGCCAGCGGTCGGCCCACTCGGCGGTGGGGGTGCGCCGGGGGTCCACGACGAACAGGCGCGCCCCGCGCCGCACGGCCTTGAGCACGTGCTGGAAGAAGATCGGGTGGGCGAAGCGCGGGTTGCCGCCCCAGATCACGATGAGGTCGGTGTCCTCGATCTCGGTGTAGGAGGAGGTGCCCCCGCCCGAGCCGAAGGCCGCGGCCAGTCCCGCGACGCTGGGCGCGTGGCAGGTGCGGTTGCACGAGTCGACGTTGTTGGTGCCGACGACGACGCGGGTGAACTTCTGCGCCATGAAGTTCATCTCGTTGGTGGCGCGGGCGCAGGAGAGCATGCCGAAGGAGTTGGGGCCGTGCTCGGCCACCCCGCGCCGGAACCCGGCGGCCGCGCGGTCCAGGGCCTCCTCCCAGGAGGCCGGGCGCAGCTCGCCGCCGTCACGGACGAGGGGTCGGGTGAGTCGGGTGAGGGGTGCGGAGGGTTCGTCGGATCGCATGTGGCCTCGCATGGTGTTCGTGGCCGGATTCGTCCGGGCCGCCGGGCGGCGATATTGTGCGGATACTGCATACAGTATTGAGACGGTGTGGGCAAGGGTCAAGGGTGCGCTGGCGCGCTAGGCGGCGACGGAGGGTGCCGCGGGCGCGGGGGCGGGCGCGTCGAGCATCCGGGCGTTGAGCAGTCCCGCGACGGCGTCCACCGCCCGGAGAGCGGGGGCGGGGGCGCCGGTCAGGTCGGCCAGCTCCACCACGGCGGACAGGATGACGTCCAGTTCCATGGGGCGGCCGCGTTCCAGGTCGTGCAGGGTCGAGGTGCGGTGGTCGCCGGCGCGCTCGGCCCCTGCCAGGCGCCGGTCGATGGAGACGGCGGGGCGCACGCCCAGCCGCGCGGCCACGTCCAGGGTCTCGGCCATCATGGTGCGGGCCAGTTCCCTGGTCGGGCGGTTGCGGCAGATCTGCACCATGGTGGAGCGGCTCAGCGCGCTCAGCGGGTTGAAGACGATGTTGCCCATCAGCTTCACCCAGATGTCCTCGCGCAGGTCCCGCTCGATCGGACACTTGAGCCCGCCCGCCTCCATCGCGGCCTGGAGGTCGCGGCAGCGCCGGGAGGAGGAGCGGTCCGGCTCGCCGATGGAGAACCGGGTCCCCTCGATGTGCCGGATCACGCCGGGTCCGGCGATCTCGGTGGCCGCGTAGACCACGCAGCCCACGGCGCGCTCGACCGGGATCGTCCGGCTGACCGCGCCGCCGGGGTCCACGCTCTCGATCCGGTGCCCGGCCAGGGGCCCCTCGATCCCGTGGAAGTACCACCAGGGGATGCCGTTCTGGGCGGCGACGACCATGGTGGAGGGGCCCATCAGGGGGCGCAGCAGCGGGCCGCAGGCCGCGTAGTGCTGGGCCTTCAGGCCGAGGATGACGGCGTCCGCGGGCCCGACCTCGGTGGGGTCGTCGGTCGCGTGGGGGTGCGCGTCGAAGTCCCCGCGCGGGCTGAGGACCCGGACTCCCCGCTCGCGCAGGGCCCGCAGGTGCTCGCCGCGCGCGATGAGGTGCACGTCGGCCCCGCCCCTGTGCAGCGCGGCTCCCGCGTAGGCGCCGATCGCTCCGGCGCCGAGTACGGCGATTCGCATGAGGACTCCTTTCCATAAAATACTGTATACAGTATGCTTCGGGGCAGCGTTCTTCACCCGACGACAGGGAGAGAAGGAATGCCCGACCCGGTTGCCCCGGAAACTTCTCCGCTTCTTCCCGGAAAAAGCCGCCCGCGCGCACCGCTGCCCTGGACCAGGGCGCGGGAGCTGGCGTGGGCGACCGGCGCCGAGGGTGGACAGCCCATGGCCGAGGAGCCGCTCGACGGCGCCCTCGGTGCCACCCTCGGCGCCGACCTCGTCTCGGCGGTCGACGTCCCGGTGCTGGACAGCGCGGCCATGGACGGGTACGCGGTGGCCGGTGAGGGCCCCTGGACCGTCCTCGGCCGCTCGCTCGCCGGGCGGCGGGGGCCCGTCGTCCGCCTGAACCCGGGGGAGGCGGTGGAGGTCGCCACGGGCGCCGTCGTGCCGGAGGGCACCACCGCCGTCCTCCCCTGGGAGCGGGCGGCGGCCTCCTCCGGGCGCGTGCGCGGCGCGGCCGAGGCCGGCAGGCACATCCGCCGCAAGGGCGAGACCACCCCCGCCGGGGCGCTGGCCGCGCGCCGGGGCAGCCCCGTCACCCCCGCCCTCCTGGGGCTGGCCGCGAGCCTGGGCCTGGACACGCTGCCCGTGGTCCGCCCCGCGGTGCGCGTCCTGGTCACCGGGGACGAGGTCGTGCGCGAGGGGAGACCGCGCCCGGGCACCGTGCGCGACGCGATCGGCCCGCTGCTCCCCGGCCTGGTCGCCTGGGCCGGAGGGCGCTGCCTGCCCCCGCTGGCGGTCGCCGACCGGGGCCGGGACACGGCCCGCGCCCTGGAGGCGTCCGGGCCCTCCGAGGTCGTCGCGGTCTGCGGCTCCTCCTCGGCCGGGCCCGCCGACCACCTGCGCCCGGTGCTCACCGCGCTCGGCGCGCGGATGGTCGTCGACGGGGTGGCCTGCCGCCCGGGGCACCCGCAGGTGCTGGCCGTGCTGCCCTCGGGAACCGTGGTCGTGGGACTGCCGGGCAACCCCGGCGCCGCGCTGGCCGCCGCGCTCACCCTGCTCGTCCCGGTGCTCGCCGGTCGCGCG
Organism: Nocardiopsis sp. LDBS0036; assembly: GCF_041228755.1. NCBI lineage: Bacteria > Bacillati > Actinomycetota > Actinomycetes > Streptosporangiales > Nocardiopsidaceae > Nocardiopsis > Nocardiopsis sp. LDBS0036. Next base: position 3,384,857 of record NZ_CP141103.1, on the reverse strand, counting down.
GACCGGCGCGACCCCGCCCACCTCGGCCGACGGGTCCGGCTCATCGGGCCGACCCGGCCGCACCCGACCGACACCCGCCTGGTGCCGGTGCGCGTCAGCCGCGACCTGGCGGTGGAACTGCCCGGCACCGGCTCGGCCGACCTGCGCGCCGCCGCCGTCGCCGACGCCCTCGCGGTCGTGCCGCCCGGCCGCCGGACGGGGCGCGTCGAACTCGTGGAGCTGCCGTGAGGGCACACGTGGCCGCCGCCTTTTGTACACTGTCTACAAAGCCCACGCATCCGGATGGAGCCGCCCTATGTCCCCACAGGGGTTGAACGCCGTCGCGGGACGGGTCCAGCGCCCCGTGCCGCTGCGTGAAGCCGTGTACGAGGCCATCCTCGACCTGATCACCAACCGGTCGCTCTCACCCGGTCAGCACCTGGTGGAGACCGAGCTGGCCCAGACCCTCGGCGTCTCGCGCCAGCCGGTCCGCGAGGCGATGCAGCGGCTCAGCAACGAGGGGTGGGTGGACCTGCGGCCCGGGTACGGGGCGTTCGTGCACACGCCCACCGAGAGCGAGGCCGACCAGCTCCTGGCCGTGCGCGCCCTGCTGGAGACGGAGTCGGCCCGCCTGGCCGCGCAGAACGCCTCGACCGAGCAGATCGGGACGATGCGCGACCTGGTCGCCGCCGGGCGCGCGGCCACCGACCGCGCCGACACCGACGCGGTCGTCCAGGCCAACGCCGACTTCCACCGCACCGTCACCGAGGCCTCGGGCAACCGGGTGCTCGCCGAGCTGGCCGCGCAGGTCGACCGGCGGGTGCGCTGGTACTACGCCCCGGTCGCCCGCGTCCGCGGCGCCGCCTCCTGGGACGAGCACTCCGCCCTCGTCGACGTCATCGAGGGCCGTGACGCGGACGCGGCGCTGCGGCTGATGAGCGAGCACACCGAGCGCACCCGCCGTACCTACCACGAGCAGGTGGACGGCGTGGAGGGCTGAGCCGCCCCGCGCCCATCCCCTCACCCGCGGCGGCTCAGGCCTCCACGACCCGGTACGCGCTGCCGTCGTCGTCGCGGGTCAGGTAGCCCTCGTCCACGAGGTGGCGGCGCATGGCCGAGTGGTCGTCGCAGCAGGACCGCAGGGCGGCGTTCACCTGCTTCTCGGTGTAGGTCGCCCCGGGGGCGAAGAACCGGTCGGTGATCCGCGCGAACACCCGCGCGCGCAGCTCGCGCCTGGCGGGCAGCGCGCTCAGCCGCCCCTCGTGGAACAGCGCGTCCACCGGGTCCCGGCGCACCGGCCGGTGCTCCTCCAGGGCGGCGGAGAACACCTCCGGCACGCACACCAGGCGGTCGCCTTCCTCGCGCACCAGCCCCGCTTCCACGAGCCGGGACATGTCCCGGCGCCCCCGCGACCCCCGCGCGCGGACCTCCTCGGCGGGCAGCCCGCCGGCTCCCGCGCCGACCACCCGGGCGTAGAGCTCCAGGCGGTCGGGGTCGGCCAGGGACGAGACGATCTGGGTGGGGTGCGGCAACGGCGGGCCCTCCTCCGGGTACGTGTGAGGCGACCCTAGGAGGCGGACCCGGCGGGGGTCCAGGCGTTTTTTCAGCGCTCTGCCAGGAGCTGCTCGACCACCCGGCCCACACCGTCCTCGTTGGCGGACGGGGCCACCCGCAGCCCCAGCGCCGGATCGAGCAGGTCCGGGTGCCCGCTGGCCATGGCGTAACCCCCGCCCGCCCAGGACAGCGCGGCCAGGTCGTTGGGCATGTCGCCGAAGGCCACCACCTCCTCGGCGGCCACCCCCCACCGCTCGCAGACCATCGCGAGGGTGCTGCCCTTGTTCACGCCCGGCGCGCTCAGCTCCAGCAGGCTGTAGCTGCCCGAGAAGGTCACCTCCGCCAGCGACCCGACCGCCGCCGCGACCGTCTCGTGCAGCTCCTCCACCCGCATGTCGCGGGAGCGCACGAGCATCTTGGTGATCGGGGTGGCCCGCCTCAACAGGGTCTCGGTGTCCTCCAGCACCTCGCGCACCCACTCGCCGGACAGCCACGGCTCCAGGTGGTAGTCGGCGTCGTGGAAGAAGTCGGTGCCGGTCTCGATGCCGTAGCCGATCCCGGGCAGCTCCGCGTTGACCTTCTCGACCACCGAACGGGCGGTCTCCGGGGAGATGGCGCGTACCAGCGGTTCGTCGCCGGGCACGTGGGCCAGCGAGCCGTTGCCGCAGAGCACGGCGGCGCAGGGGAGCTGCTCGGCGATGTGCTGCGTGGTCCGCGGCGGTCGCGCGGTGGAGACCACCACCCTGACGCCCGCCTCCGCGGCGGCGACCAGCGCCAGCCGGTTGCGTTCGGAGACCAGGCCCCCCGCGTCCAGGAGTGTGCCGTCGAGATCGGTCGCGATAACCCGGGGAAAGACCATGGTGGGCATTATGTCTGTTCCCGGTGACGTTGCGAAGCGGTTTTGACCCGTCTCACACGAGCGGGAGCAGGGAGCCGAAGGCCGCCGGGACCCGTTCCACCACCCCGCCCCGGAACACGTCGTACAGGTCCAGGGACTCCAGGTGGACGTAGCCGATGTGGCAGTCGCAGCTGGTCAGCGGGCACGCGCGGGGGCCGAGCCCGGCGGCGAACGAGCCGTCGTAGAGGTTGCCCATCGGCGTGTCCACGAAGTGGCACCGGCGCACGTCGCCGTCGCCGTTCACGGACAGCACAGTGTCACCGGTACGGCAGGGCAGACCCCGGCTGGGGTGGGGGTTGCGGCTGTAGTGGAAGTGGGGGTCCAGGGCCTGCCACAGCTCGGCCTCGGCGTCGGTGTAGGTGCGCCCCTCGGCGGCGTTCACCCACAGGTACACCCGCTCGGGCAGTTCGGCGCGCATCCGCCGGGCCGCTTCGAGGTGCTCCGGTTCGCCGACCACGCCGACGCTGAACCGCACCCCCATCCCGTCCAGCTCGCGCGCCTTGGCCAGGAAGCGCTCATGGGTCACCTGACCGGGGTGGTAGGTGGTCCACAGCGCGGCGGTGCCGGTGTCGCAGTCGGCCAGCCAGCCCAGGCGGCCGCTCAGGTTGGTCTGGATGGCCACCCGTTCCACGTGCTGCAGGTGGCTGAGACGGATGATCGCGGTCCGGTACCAGGACCGCACCAGCCCCTCGCCCCACGGGGTGAACAGCACCGAGATCCGGGTGCCGGGGTGTTCCGCCTCCAGCGCGGACACCCAGCCGGTGAAGCGCTCCAGCGCGGCGCGGTCGGCGCGCAGCGTCTCGGGGTTGTCGCGCCGCTTGGCGAAGGGGCAGTACGGGCAGTCGTAGTCGCAGCTGGCCAGCGGGCCGCGGTAGAGCAGGGTCAGGTGCGGCGGGAGCGCGGAGGCCCGGGCCGGGGACGAGGAGGAAGGGGTCACCGCGCTCACCGGGCCTCGTAGTCGGCCATCAGGGCCGCCACCCCGGCGGAGAAGAACATCGGCCCCACCGCGTCGGAGTGCGCGAGCCCCTCCGGGGTCAGCCGCAGCAGGTCCGGCGCGCCGTCCCGCTCCAGCCAGCCGCGCCCGTCGAGCACCGCCAGGGTCGCGGCGAAGTCCTCCTCGGGGCGGGAGCCGAACCGGTCGGCGTAGGCGGCGGTGTCCATCCCCTCCGCGAGCAGCAGCGACTGGAGCAGGTGGCGGCGGCGCCGCTCGCCTTCGTCCATGCGGAACCCCACCTCGGCCCGTCCGAAGTCCGCTTGGCGGCGGCTCGTGTAGTCGGCGATGATCGACCGCACCTGCCCCACGCCCACGGCGTAGTCGAAGGAGTAGTGCGCGGCGGAGGTGTAGGACCGCGCCCCGCAGCCCAGCCCCACCATGCCGTCGGTCTGGCAGGAGTGGTCCGGGGCCTGCGTCTTCGGGGCGTCCGCCCGCCGGAACATGCGCATGGACACCTGCTCGTAGCCGCGTTCGCGCAGGTGGTCGCGGCCCTGCCGGTACAGGCCCAGCCGGTGGTCGTCCCACGCGCGGGCGCGGCGGCCCAGCCCGGTGAGCGGGCGCACGTACAGCGGGTACAGGTAGACCTCCTCGGGCTCCCACTCCAGCGCCGTGTCCAGGGAGTAGGCCCAGGTGCGGGCGTCCTGGCGGTCGATGCCGTAGATGAGGTCGAGGTTGAGGTCGGCCGAGGCGTGCTCGCGGATCGCGGCCAGCGCCCGGTCCACCTCGGCGCGCTTCTGCGGACGCCCGGCCGCGTGCGCCTCGGCGTCCAGGAAGCTCTGCACGCCCATGCTGATCCGGGTGGCGCCGCGCGCGTCGAGCACCGCCAGCCGGTCGGGCGTGGCCGTGGCCGGAGAGGTCTCCACCGACACCGGGATCGCCGACAGGTCCACCCCGAAGGCGCTCTCGGTGAGGTCGTAGACCCGGGTGAGCTCCTCGGCGGTCAGGTAGGTGGGGGTGCCGCCGCCCAGGGCGGCCCGGGCGAAGGCGGCGCCCTCCGGCAGCGCCCCGGCCACCGCCTCCGCCTGGCGCTCCAGCGCGTCCAGGTAGGCGGTGACCTGCTCGGCCGGGGGAGTGGAGCGGGTGAACAGGTTGCAGAACCCGCAGCGCATCTCGCAGAACGGGATGTGCGCGTACAGCGACAGCGCGCCGACGTCCTCGCCGCGCCACAGGTCGGCGAGTGCGGGGCGCTCGGTGAAGGGCCGGTAGGCGCTCTTGTGCGGGTAGGCGTAGACGTAGGACTGGTAGGGGGAGTCGGCGCGCACCGGTTCGGGGCGCGGGGTCAGGGTGGTGGTCACGCGGTCGCCTCCTGTGCGTCGGCGGGAGCGGTGCGTCCCCGGGGCAGGAACGCGTGGGCGTAGGGGACCGTCCACACGGTCTCGTGGCCGATCCGGTGGCCGGTGTAGCCGTCCTCCCCGTAGGCGGTGCCGTGGTCGGAGCACACGATCGCGAAGCAGGGGCGGCGGGCCGACATCGCGGCCAGCAGCGGTGGCAGGTGCCGGTCCACGTACTCCAGGGCCGCGGCGTGGCTCTCCCGGGTGTCGCCGTCCTCCCGGACGGCGCCGGGCAGGTGGAACCAGTTGGGCTGGTGCAGCGCCGACACGTTGAGCAGCAGGAACAGCGGCTGGTCCGCGGGGCGCTCCCCGGCGATCCGGGCCGCGCACGCCACCTGGTTCTCGAAGGAGCGGGGGTCGGTCACGCCGAAGGACTCCTCCCAGTGGCTCTCGGCGAACATGTCCGGGATGACCGAGCCCACCGCCGACCGCCGGTTGAAGAAGCCCGTGCCCCCCACGCAGGCCGTGTGGTACCCGGCCCGGGCCAGCCCCGAGGCCAGGTCGGGCGCCTCGAAGGTCCAGGTTCCGGGCGCGGTGGACACGCTGCCGGGGAACGCGGCGGCGAACAGGCGCGGGTGCGGCCCGGGGGAGGCGGGGGTGGGCAGGAACCCGGCGAGCATCGCCAGGTGGGAGGCGTAGGTGAAGCTCGCGGGCGCGTGCCTGCGCTCCCACCGCCCGTCCGGCAGCAGCCGGGCCAGGTTCGGGGTGCGTCCCGCCTCGGCCAGCTCGGCGGCCACGTCGTGGCGGAGGGTGTCCAGGGTGAGCAGCAGGATGTCGTGCGTGCCCACCACGGCGTTCATGTCGGGTGCGGTGCTGTTCATACGCTCTCGGGTTCGGGGACGGGGAAACGGCCGGTGGTCAGGGCGTGCAGCTGCTCGGCGTAGGTGTCGCGGCCCTCGTGCAGGACGCCGGGGAGCAGGTCGCCGAAGGCGTTGACCTCGCACACGGCGAACTCCCGCCACCCCGGGGAGGCCAGCAGGTCCACCCCGGCGTACAGGGTGCGCGGGAAGCACGCGGCGGCGGCCTCGGCCGTGGCCATCGCCTGCTCCCAGGCGTGGGGGCCCACCGACTCCCGCAGGGCCGCCAGGTCGCCCCGGGCGTTGCCCAGGTGCAGGTTGGTCATGGGCGAGGACGAGGAGCGCACCACGACGTGGGCGGCCCGGCCCGCGACCACCACCACGCGCAGGTCCACGGCCCTGCCCGCGAACCCCGCCTTGGGCACCCACCGCTCCACGTGCAGGTGGTCGGGGGCCAGGGCGTCCACCACCGCCGCGACGTCCTCCTCGCGGGTGTAGGTGCGCAGCCGCAGGCTGTTGTACAGCTCCACGGAGCCGTCGGCGCCCCGGACCAGGTCGGCCGAGGTGACCGCGCGGACCCGTCCGCCCGAGGCGGTGGCCAGCGCCACCACGCCGGAGGCCGAGGAACCGTGCGCGGGCTTGACGAACACCCTCGGCCAGCGGTGGGCCTCCATCGCCGCGCGCAGCGACGCGTAGCCGGTGACCGGTCCGGGCAGGGCGGGCGGCACCGGCACCCCGGCCGCCGCCAGGCGGGCGTGGCAGCGCCGCTTGTCGCACATGTCCACCAGGTCGGCGGGCTCCTGGAGCAGGGCCGCGCCCGGCGTGGCGCGCACCGCCTCGGCGAGCCGGTCCAGCGCGGCCCGGAACCCGGCGTGCTGGTCGCCGGTGCCCTCGGCCCGGTACAGGTCGGGGGTGTGCTCCCAGCCCCGCAGCAGGCGCTCGGTCTCGGCGTCGCCGCCGGGGGAGTCCACCCGGACCAGGGCGTCACGCGGCAGCTCCACCGGCCCGGCGGCCAGATCGCGCCACGGCACGACCACCGGTCCGGGCAGGCCGAGGGCCCCGGCCGCGGCGGCGAACAGTTCCAGGCGCCGGTGGCCGGGGACCCCGACGACGACCAGAGGCCGTCCCGGGGTCACTCCGCGACCGCGGTGTAGTAGTACGGCTCGCCGCCCCCGTGGGTGTACGGCTCCCGGTGCTCGGACAGGTCCACCTCCACCCCCGGCAGGGCGGCGCGGATCCGCGCCTGCACGCCCTCGGACAGGTAGTGGTGGTGCAGGTCCAGGCGGCGCAGCCCCGCGAACGCGGACGCGGACTCCACCAGGGCCTGTCCGCCCTTGTCGGTGAGGATGCCCAGGGACAGGTCCAGGACGTCCAGGGAGGCCAGGACGGGGGCCTTGGCCAGGACGGGGATCCACTCGTCCACGCCCTCGGCGTTGCGCAGGCCCAGGTAGCGCAGTTCGGGGAAGGCCTCGCCGGAGAGCACCCGCGCCAGGTCGTCCGGGGTGGTGTCACCCCGGTAGTTCTCCACGCCCAGCCACAGTTCGAGGTTCTCCAGGGAGGGCAGCGGCGAGGCGGCGATCTCGCGCGAGACCTGGCCGGGCAGGCCGCCGGTCTGCAGGACCAGGGTCCGCAGGCCGGTGTGCTCGGCCAGGGCCAGCTCCAGCTTGCCGTCGCCCAGGTAGGGGTCGCCGGTGCCGCGCACGGTCAGTTCCTCCAGCAGGGGGAACGCCGCCACCAGGGGCGCCAGGTCGGTCTGGTGGATCCAGGAGATCTCGTACTCCTCCTGGAGGATCTCGCCGAAGAACAGCGCCCGCAGTTCGGGGAACGCGTCGGCGTCGGCGATGAGCGCGTCGCGCGGGACGGTCGAGGGCGGCTCCTCCTCGAAGTCGCCCCAGCCGCCGACGATCAGGGCCCGGACCCGGCCGGTGTCCACGGCCGCGAGGAAGCGGGCGAAGTAGTCCCGGAAGTCCTCGGCCGGGTAGACCGACGAGACGCGCAGCCGCCACGCCACCGAGCCGGGGTCGGCGACCGCCGCGGTCAGCGCCTCGGGGGACTGGGGCGGGTCCTCGGAGTAGATGCCGCCCTCCTCGGTCTCGACCGCGGGGAACTCGACCACGGGCAGGCCCGCGAACTCGGTGATGTGGTGGCTGTTCGGCACAGGGGGCTCCTACCTCGGGGTTTCGGGCAGGAACATATCTAGCAGCCCGGAGTGACAGGACGGACGGCGCGGGCCCTACTCGGCGACGGCCGTGTAGTAGCAGGCCGAGTCGTAGTCGAAGTCCTCGTCCTCCCAGTCACTGCCGACCTCGCGGTCGGACAGGTCCACGTCCACCCCTGTCCCGGCGAAGGCGGCCCGGACGTGCTCGCTCATCTCCTCGGACAGGTAGTGGTGGTGCAGGTCGAGCCGCTTCAGGTGCGCGAAGGCGGGCGCGGCCTCGACCAGGGCACGAGCGCCCTTGTCGGTGAGGGTGCCCAGGGACAGGTCCAGGGTGTGCAGGCGGGAGGTGACGGATGCCGCGGCGAGGACCGGAACCCAGTCGTCGGTGTGCTCGGCGTTGCGCAGGCCCAGCGAGCGCAGTGCGGGGAAGGCCTCCCCGGACAGGACCGGGGCGAGGTCCTCCGGGGTCGTGTCGCCCCCGTAGTCCTCCACGCCCAGCCACAGCTCCAGGTGCTCCAGGTTCGGCAGTCCGGACGAGACGACCTCGCGGGTGAGCTTCGCGGGCAGTCCGCCGCCCTGGAGGGTGAGGCGGCGCAGTGAGTCGTGCCGGGGCACGTGCAGGCTCATCTCGCCCGTGCCGCGAACCCCGAACTCGGTCAGCCGGGGGAGGGCGGCCAGGACCGGGGCCATGTCGCCCAGCTCGATCCACGAGACCTCGATCTGCTCGAAGGTCACGTCGCAGTAGAAGAGGGAGCGCAGCCCGGTCAGGTCCGGCGCCACCTCCAGGAGGGCGCGCTTGAGGGGGTCGGGACACTGCACGGAGAAGGTCTCCCGCATGTCCCCGAGCACGACGGCGGAGACCCGGTCCTGGTCCACCTGCGCGATGAACCGCCGGTAGTCGTCCAGGGGCTCCTCGTCGTCGCTGAGGCGCCAGGCCACCGACCCGGGGTCGGCCAGGGCCGAGGCCAGCGCCGGGGGCGGGTACGGGCCGGGGTCGGTGAAGCTCCCGCCCCGCCACTTCGCCCTCTCGCGCTCCTTCTCGGCCTCCCGGGTCCACCCCTCTGAGGAGCGGTACTCCACGACGGGCAGTCCGGCGAACTCGGTCAGGTGGGCGTCGAAGGCCACGGGATCTCCCAGGGGGTGCGACGGGGTGTTGCGTCCATACCTACCAGTGGGCCCCGACAGCCCGGGCCGTCCGCGTCCGGGCCCCGGCGGTTCCCGGGACTACTCCGACACGGCCGTGTAGTAGTGGAGCACGGTCTCCCCGTCATAGGAGTCGACCTCCGGCACCTGCCCGTCCGACAGGTCGGTCTCCACCCCGGCCCGGGTGAACAGCGCGCGGACCTCCTTCTCCGCGTCCTCGGACAGGTAGTGGTGGTGCAGGTCCAGACGCCTGAGGCCGCGGAACACGGGCGACTCCAGCAGGTGCGGGACGTCCTCGTCGCGCAGGGTGCCCAGGGACAGGTCCAGGGTGTGCAGGCGGGAGGTGACGGGGGCCTCGGCGAGCGCGCGCACCCACGCGCCGGTGTGCTCGGCGTTGCGCAGGCCCAGCGAGCGCAGCGCGGGGAAGGTCCCGCCGGACAGGACGGGGGCGAGGTCCAGCGCCGTGGTGTCGCCGTGGTAGTCGTCCACTCCCAGCCACAGCTCCAGGTGCTCCAGGGCGGGGAGCCGTGCGGAGACGACCTCCCGGGTGAGCCGCGCGGGCAGTCCCCCGCCCTGGAGGGTGAGGCGGCGCAGCCCGTCGTGCTCCAGCGCCTCCAGGCCCAGGTCCATGGTGCCGCGCGCGGCGAACCCGGTCAGCCCGGGAAAGGCGTTCACCAGCGGGGACAGGTCCCCGTGCCGGATCCACGACGCCTCGCACTCCTCGAAGGTCAGGTCCGCGTAGAAGAGGTCGCGCAGGCCGGGCAGGCGCGGGGCGGCCTCCGCGAGGGCGTCGCGGACGGCGTCGGAGGACTCCACCTCGAAACCGGTCACCAGGCCGCCGACGACGAGGGCGCGGACCGCGGCCGGGTCGCCGACGAACTCCAGGAACCCCTCCAGGTACTCCCGGGGGTCCTCCGGGAGGTCGTCCCCGTACCGGTCCAACCGCCAGGCCACCGATCCGGGATCGGCCAGGCCGTCCCGCAGCGGGGACCGGGCGCCGGGCGGGACGGTCTCCCCCTGCCGTTCCAGGCGACGGGCCTCCGCGTAGTCCAGGACGGGTATTCCGGCGAACTCGGTCAGGTGGTCGTGGAAGGTCAAGGGGTCTCCCGGAGGTTCGGAGGGTGTGTGCGGCCATGCATAGCAGCGCACTCCGACACCGAGGCCTCCTCCAGCACCGCCCTCGTGGTCGGGCACTCCAGGACGTCCGGCGCCCCGCAGGACCCGCCCTTCGGCGACGGGGAGTTCGTCACCGTCCCGTGCGCGCTCGCCCTGCGCGCCATCCCCGACCGGTACCGCGCCCTGTCCGGGACGCACCGCGTCCTGCGGCCGGGCGGGGTCGCGAGATCCGGCCCTTCGCCTCGGGGGCAGGGGGTTGTCCGAAAACCGGGAGCACGCGGCTCTCCGGGGCCGTTGCGGCGCTTCGGCGGGACTTCCCGCGGGCGCGGTGTGACAGTGGTCCCATGGCTACGCACAGCGAACTGCGAGACTTCTGGGAACGCCGTCTCGAAGGCGACTGGACCGAGAGCGGCGTCGGCTACCGGGCCCTGGGCCGCCCCTTCAACACGTGGATGTACAAGGTGCGCGAGGAGGTGTTCCTGCGCGAGGCCGCACGGCTGACCCCCGGCCGGTCCGGCGCCAGCGTCCTCGACGTGGGCAGCGGCACCGGCTTCTACGTGCGCCTGTGGGAGCGGATGGGCGTCGGCGACGTCACCGGGTGCGACATGACCGACGCCGCCGTGCAGCGCCTGCGCGGCAGGTTCCCCGACCACAGGTTCGTCCGCCAGGACGCCGCCGACCTCGACGCCTTCGACGACGACTCCTTCGACGCGCTGTCCTGCATGGACGTGCTCTTCCACATCACCGACGACGAGCGCTACACCCGGGCCCTCGGCGAGTTCTCCCGGGTGCTGCGCCCCGGCGGTCTCCTCGTCATCTCCGAGAACTGCCTGCGCCGCCCCGAGCAGCGCGGCGAACACCAGGTCAACCGCACCCTGGAGTGGATCACCGACACCGCGGACCGGACCGGGTTCGACCTGGTCCGCCGGGTGCCCATGCTCATGCTGATGAACGCCCAGGTGGACGCCCCCGCGCCCTGGCGCAAGGCGTGGGGCGGGGCCCTGCGCGCGGCCACCCTCACCGCGCCGACCGGGTGGCTCGCGGGCGCGGCGCTCTACCCGCTGGAGCGGCGCCTGGTCCGGGGCCGCAGTGAGAGCCCGACCACGGAGCTGGTGGCGTTCCGCCGCCGGGAACGGGGGTAGGAGGAGAGTCCTGTGTCACGGGAGACACGGGGCGGACGCGCCGCCGTCCGCCGGTGCCCCGGGATACGGTTGACGTCCACTTTGTACCAGGGGCGTCCGCGGTCGGGCCCGGCACCGCGGAGGTCCCTGCCCGGGAGGCGACTGTGCGACGCTCCACCATCACCTCGGTGGCCAAGTGGGGGCTCGTCGGGCTGGTGACCACGCAGGTCGCCGTGGCCGCGACCCTCATGGGGGTCAACCACTGGCGCAGGAAGGTGCGGCCGCGCCGGGCCTTCTTCCCCCGCACGGCGCCCGCCGAGCTGCCGGTGGGCGACACCGGGACCACGGCGACCGTGTACACCTACGGCGAGGACCTGTTCGAGGACATGATCGCGGCGATCCGGGGGGCCCGGCGCCGCGTCCTGTTCGAGTCCTACATCATCAAGGACGACCGGGTGGGCCAGCGGTTCAAGCGCGCGCTCATCGAGGCGGCCGACCGGGGCGTCGAGGTGTACGTCGTCTACGACGGCTTCGCGAACCTGGTGGTGCCCCGGTCCTTCTTCCGCTTCCCGCCCAACGTCCACGTGCTGGAGTACCCGGCCCTCCGGCCCGGCGTGCTGCTGCTGAACATCCGCAAGTCCGGCCGCGACCACCGCAAGATCCTCACCGTCGACGGCGAGGTGGGCTTCGTCGGCGGGTACAACGTGGGCTCGCTCTACGCCACCGACTGGCGCGACACGCACATGCGCGTGACCGGCCCGGCGGTGTGGGAGCTGGAGAACGCCTTCAGCGACTTCTGGAACATGAACCGGCGGTCCCTCCAGCCCGAGCTGGAGAACTTCGGCGACCCCGACTGGGACGCGCACTTCCGCGTGCACCGCAACGTGCCCGAGATGCTCATCTATCCCATCCGGGCGATGTTCCTGGAGGCCATCGACCGGGCCAAGGAGCGGGTGTTGTTCACCCAGGCCTACTTCATGCCCGACCGGGAGTTCCAGAACGCCCTGGTCGGGGCGGTGGAGCGCGGCGTGGACGTCAACATCCTCGTACCGGAGGAGTCCAACCACGTCGTCGCGGACTGGATCTCCCGCAGCCAGTACTCGGTGCTGCTGCGCGGCGGCGTGCGCCTGTGGCTGTACCGCAACGCCATGGTGCACGCCAAGACGGCGACGGTGGACGGCCGCTGGTCCACGATCGGCACCGCCAACGTGGACCGGCTGAGCCTGACGGGCAACTACGAGATCAACGTGGAGATCTTCGACGAGGGCGTGGCCGCACACCTGGAGGAGGTCTTCGCCAACGACCTCGCCAACGCCCGCGAGCTGACCGAGTGGGAGTGGCGGGACCGCCCCTGGTACGCCAAGTTCGGCGAGGCCGTGCTGGCGCCCTGGCGGCCCTTCCTGTGATCGGCCAGGTGCTCCGGCCGCGGCGTTGGACCGTGTTCGGCGGACCGCCGGGCCAACGCCCGCTCAGGAGCGGCGTCGCTTGGGCGGCGGCCCCAGCCGGTTGGGGAAGAACGGGTCCGGGTCGGTCTTGCGGGGCCGGGGCCCGCCCCAGTGCTGGGGGCCCGGGTGCGGGGTGCGGTGGAGCGCCCCGGCGATGGCGGCGGGCGAGCCGCCCCGCTGCCGGGCGGGTGTTCTGTCCGGTTCCTCCGCCTGCCCGTCTCGGAAGTGCTCCGCGTGCGCCATCCGTGTGACCTCCCCCGTCCGGTACCTGCTCCCACCCCATGATCGGACGAGCTGCCCCCGGTGTCATGGCGACACGTGGGGGAAACGGCACCGATGACCGGGGAGAACGCGGACGCGCGGGGCCCGGTCACGGGTCGGTCGGCTCCGGGGCCGCGCCGGACGGCCGCCGGGTCGCGCGCCCGTCACCCGTCCGCCGCGGCGTGCCGCTCACCGGCGCGCCGGATGCGGCGCTGGACGAGGCCGCGGACGCCCGGAAGCAGGACGGCCCGGATCGCCAGGTCGTTCATCCACACGTGCGCGCGGCTGGAGGGGGCGTACTGGCGCGTCCCCCGCCGGGCGAGCGCCTGCCGCCTGCGGGTCTCGGGGCGCAGGCCCGCCTCCCACCGCGCCAGGGCCCCGGTGACGTCGCCGCCGTGCCGCTCCAGGGCGTCGCCGAGCCGGTCGGCGCCGCTGAGCGCGAGGGCCGCGCCGTACCCGGCGAACAGGGAGGGGCACCAGGCCGCGTCGCCCAGCAGCACGACCCGGCCGCGGCTCCACCGGTCCGCGCGGACCTGGCTGACGGAGTCGAAGTAGGCGCCGGACGGGTCGGCGCGCAACTGGCGGAGCACGTCGGGCACGCCCCCGCCGAGGTCGCCGAACGCCGAGGTGAGCGCCCGGACCGGTCCCCGGGCCAGTTCGGCGTCCGGATCCGCGCAGCGGTAGGCGAAGAAGGCCGAGGACCGGCCCGGACCGAGGTTGACCACCGCCGCCGTGCGCCCCGGCCCGATGAACGTGGTGCCGGTCCCCTCGGGCACGTCCTCGGGGAGCCGGTCGAGCGGGAGCGCACCCACGACGTGGTCCAGGTCGACGCGGAAGTCCGCCTCGGGGCCGAACACGGCGGCGCGGACGCCGGAGCGCAGCCCGTCGGCGCCGACGAGCAGGTCGGCGCGCTCGGTGGTGCCGTCGCTGAGCCCGACCCGGACGCCGTCGGCGTCCTGGGCCACGTCCACGGCGGTGGTGCCGAATCGCAGGACCGCGCTGCCGCGCACGGCCTCGTACAGCGCCGATTCCAGGTTCTCCCGGAACACGGTCAGCGCCCGGTCGCCGAGGGCGGCCCTGGCGATCTCGGGAGGGACGGAGAACTTGCGCCGACCGTCGGCCCTCACCAGGACCGTGGAGAACAGGCCGATGTCGCTGGCCGAGAGCGCGGGGACGAGGCCGAGGCGCTCGGCGGCGTCGTATCCCCACCCGACCAGGTTCACCATGTAGCCGCCTCTGCGGCGGGCCGGAGCGCGCTCGACCACGAGCGTCTCCCAACCGGCCCGGTGGAGCCGTAGCGCGGTGGCGAGCCCGGCGATGCCCGCGCCGACGATCACCGCCCGCCCCGGGGGCGAGCCGCCGTCTCCGCCACCGGCACGCTGGGAGGAGTCCCCGTCGTTCGTCACCGCGACCTCCGGACCACATTGGTATGAGCAAGCGTTCATTCAAGTATGAGCATGTGTTCATACCAAGCGCAAGCCGGTGGCCCGGTGTGCGGCGGCCGACCGCGCCAAGGTCGTTCGAGGACCTAGACTTCCTGGCATGCCACGTGGTGTCGCCATCCCCGAACTCAGGCAGCGGCTCTTCTCCGCGGTCGAGCGGGTGATCGTCCGGGAGGGGCCGGGCGGACTCAGCGGCCGGGCCGTCACACGCGAGGCCGGTGTCGCCACCGGGCTGCTCTACGCCCACTTCGCGGACACCGACGACTTCCTGGCCGCCTACGCCGTCGACCGGGGCTTCCAGGTCTGCGCCGGGGCCGCGTCCCTGCCGGGGCGCGCCGGTACGGGCGCGGTCGCGGACAACCTGGCCGAGGCCGTGCTGGCGACCCCGCCGACGGTCCTCCTGGCGCTGACCAGGCTCATGGCCTCCCGGCCGGAGCTGGCCGGACGCGTGCGCGCGGTCCTCGGCGACCGCACGGCCGGTCTGGAGGCGGTCGAGACCGCGGCCGCGGACTACCTCACCGCGGAGCGGCGCCTGGGGCGCCTCCACGGGAGCGCCGACCCCGAGGCGCTGGCGCTGGCGGTGGTCGGCGCGGTCCACCACCTCGTGCTCACCGGCGCGCGGGACTCCGTGGTCGGCGGCCGGGTCCGGCGGACGGTGGCCGCGCTGCTCGCGGGTTTCACGGAGGCGGCCGACCGACGGTGACCGCAGGCGGGCGGCCGGGCGGGCGCGCGCTCCCAGACGACGTGTGGAGACGAGCAGAGCCCCGTGGGCTGCAACCGTAGTCGCAACCCACGGGGCTCTCACCCTGATGGCTCTGCGAGATCATCGCAGGTCATCCCATGCGGCCCCGGCAGGATTCGAACCTGCGGCACCCGCTTTAGGAGAGCGGTGCTCTATCCCCTGAGCTACGGAGCCATGGGTCTGGCGCGGGTATGTCTTACCCCGCCACCGGACCAAGCCTAACCCAGGATGGACGTGGATGGGGTGTCGGTCCGCCTCCGGCGGGGGCGGTTGGGGGACTCTGCGTGCATGGCGGAGTACGCTGACCTACGATTGGTTGTCCTGGTGCGGTGTGACGTTGTTCATGACGCATGTCGTGTTATGGCCGCATATGTGCCCTCGATAACGATGGGGGCGCGGGCTCGGCGTTGACCAGCCCGGCGGTGACCAGGTGTTTCACCGAAGCCCGGAGCGGAGGGCGGCGGGGCGGGGTGGGGCCCGTCCGCGACCCGCTCCGTCCGGTGGACCGATCTCGCGTGGCCGCATGTGGACATGTAGTACGTTGCCTTGCGGCCACGGGTAGGTGTTCGAGGAAAAGCAGCCGGAGGATCATTCGTGCCGTTCACTTCTGATGCGGCGCGGCGCAGGTCCCGCGTACCGGGTGGCGGCGGGGCGCTCACCGCCTTCGCCCTGTCCTACCGGGTCCGCTTCGCACAGGCGCTGACGCTCACGCTCGTCACCGCGCTCCTCGTGGCGCCGGTGCACACCGGCGCGCTGGAACCCGCCGAGGCGAGCCTGGAGGAGTTCCGGGAGAGGGCCGAGACCGCCTCCCAGGAGCTGGAGGAGGCCAACCAGGACCTCGTCGACCGCCAGGACGCGCTGGAGGACGCCCAGTCGGAGCTGGTCCAGACCATCTACGACCTCCAGCAGACCGAACTCGAACTCAACGAGATGCGCGAACCGCTGGCCCAGCTGGCCAGCACGTTGTACAAGCAGCCCGACGGCGGCATGCTCGCCGTCCTGGCGTCGGGGTCCCTCACCGAGGACCTGCAGATCCAGTCCTACGCGGCGAAGATCTCCGAGGACAACCAGATGCTCATCCAGGACGCCACGGACCTGCGTGAGGAGCAGGTCGAGCTGGCGAGCCAGGCGCAGGAGCTCCAGACCACCACCCAGCTCGAACAGGTCGAGCTGGCCGCGGACATCGAGGCCCTGCGCGAGCGGTCCGAGCAGACCACGAACGAGCTGGTGCAGGAGCTGGAGGACCGCGGCATCGACCCGGAGGCCTACATGGCCGCCGGGGACTGCGACCCGTCCGCCGCCGCGAACGCCGAGGGGGCGGCCAACGGCCTGCTCCCGGCCAACTCCCTGTGCGACCTCTACGACGACAAGAAGCTGCGCGCCGACGCGGCCGTGGACTTCCTCCAGCTCAACGCCAGGTACGTGGACGAGTTCGGCGAGAACATCTGCATCACCAGCGCCTACCGCGACCTGCCCAACCAGCACCGCGTCTACGGACAGGTCGCGCCGGGCTTCGCGGCCGTCCCCGGCACGAGCAACCACGGCCTGGGACAGGCCATCGACCTCGGCTGCGGCATCCAGAACTACCGGTCCGACCGCTGGCTCTGGATGGAGGCCAACGGCGCCGACTTCGGCTGGCACCACCCTGCCTGGGCCAAGTCCAGTCCCTTCGAGCCCTGGCACTGGGAGTACACCGGCTGACCTTCGGCCGGTGCCTGCCGGGGGCGGCCCCGCACGGGGCCGCCCCGACGCGTCCGACCGCCTCAGGCGGCCGTCTCGGGCACCACCTCGCTGGTGCAGTGGGCGCAGCGGGACGCCTTCTTGCTGATCTCGCTGAGGCAGTGCGGGCACTCGCGCGTGGTGGCCTCCTCGGCCTTGACGAAGCGCTCCACCACCTTGGCCACGGGCAGGACCACGAAGAAGTACAGGATCGCTGCGGTGATCAGGAACGAGATCAGCGCGTCGACGAACGCCCCGTACAGGAACCGGCTCCCGTTGATCTCGAAGTAGAGGTCGCCGAAGGTGGGGACCCCGCCGAAGATGCCGATCAGCGGGGTGATGAACCCCTCGGTGAACGCGGTGATGAGGTTGGCGAAGACCGCGCCGATCACGACCGCGACCGCCAGCTGCACCAGGTTGCCCTGGAGCAGGAACTTCTTGAAGCCTTGCATGGATACAAGCCCTACATACTCGTGGTGTCCGTACGGGCGCCGGAGCGGGATCCCCGGGTGGGAGCCCGCGGCGCCCGGACAGCTTTGCCCACCGGACGTCGCCGGTCAACCGCGGATGGTGATGGACAGCCGGGAGGCGGCCGCGTGGCCCGCCAGACTCCTGGCCTCGACGGGCGTGGCCGCGACGACGATCAGCGCGCCGCCCTCCCCGCCGCCCGAGGACTCCTCCTCCGGCAGGGCCAGGACGGGGCGGTCGCTGACCACCTCCACGGCGGGGCCCGCCCGGGCGGGCGCGAGGTCGTCGCTGCCTCCGGCGGCGAGGACGTCCACCCGGCTGCCGGGGGAGAGCAGGCCCACCGCGCCGGGGTCGGCCACCCGCACCGGAACGGCGACCAGGCCGGGGCCGTAGGCCCGCGCGGGAGGGTCGGCGAGCCGGGCGTCGGTGATCACCTCTCCCCGGCGTACCGGAGCGTTGAGACGGAGCCCGGCGGCCGCGGTGTCGGCCGCGAGCGCGCCGCCCGGCACGGACCCGGCGGGCAGGTCCCGGGCGGTGAGGTCGCCCTCGGTGAGGGGGTCCGCGGCGCCGAGGTCGCGGGAGGCGACCAGGACGCGGGTGACGGGTACGGGTGCGGGGCGTACGGCCAGGACGGCGCTGAGGAGCGCGGCGGCGGCCAGGAGGGCGGCGACGACGCGCCGGTGCCGGTCCAGGAGCCGGGTGAGCGCGCGCCGGTGCCGGTAGGGCGGGGGTGCGGCGTTGGTCATAACCTCAACGCTAGGCCGCGGAGGGCCCGTTCGGAGGTTGTCCACAGGCCCGATCGCGCGGGCCGCGCACCGGGGCGTCCGGTCGGGGCGCCCGGGCGTGGAGGGGCGGGCGGCTGCCCGGCGCACCCGCAGCGGAGCCGGACATGCCGCGCGCCGCCGAGGGGTCGGCGGCGCGGTGGGCGGTCAACGGCCCGGCGGTCAGCTCGTCGCGGCGGTGGCGCTGGTGCTGCCGGCCTTGGCCGTGGTGCTGCTGCTGGTGTCCGAGGAGGAGCCCTTGGTGTCCGAGGAGGCGGAGGACGCGGCGGAGGAGTCGGTGGAGCCCGAGTTCCCGCTGTCCTTGCTCTCGGTGGAGCCCGAGCCGGTCAGCACGGAGCTGTTGGAGGACTTGCCGCTGTCGGTGCGGTAGAAGCCGGAGCCCTTGAAGACGATGCCCACGGCGGAGTACACCTTGCGCAGGCGGCCCTCGCACTCGGGGCAGACGGTCAGCGCGTCGTCGCTGAAGCTCTGCACGACCTCCATCTGGGCGCCGCACTCGGTGCACGCGTACTGGTACGTAGGCACTGTTCGGGTCCTCCTTGCTGGCACTCTCGCCCGTTGACTGCTAAATAGTACGCGCTCGCCGACCGGAGCCGTGACAGGGCCTCGCCCACGGGGACCGGTGCGGGGGCGCGGGCGGTCGGACGCCGGGCGCCGCCGGAGCGCGACCGCCAGCGACAACGCCCCCGGGGCCCGGGTTAATCCCGCCCCGGTCCCGCCCCGCGGTCCGGCCGCTCCCGTTCAGTCCTTCCGGCTCAGCCGCTCCCGCTCGTCCGGTCCGCCCGGCCACACGCCCGCGCCGAGGACCCGCACCCCGCCGGACGGGGTGACCACCGCGTCCACCGGCAGGTCGTGCGGCTCGGCGGGCAGCGACTCCACGAACTCCTCGTCGTGGACCAGGGCGATCGCCGGGGTGTGCGGGCCCTTGCGGGCCAGCGCGCGGTCGTAGCACCCCGCGCCGCGCCCCAGGCGCGTCCCCCGCCGGTCCACGGCCACGGCCGGGCAGACCACCGCGTCGGCCCGGGCCAGCGCGTCGGGCCCGTAGCGGCGGCCCACGGGCTCCAGCAGCCCGTGACCGGCCGGGGCCAGGGAGTCCGGCCCGTCGAAGGCCGCCCAGTCCAGTTCGCCGCCGGGCAGGAACACGGGCAGCAGCACGTAGGCGCCGCGCTTCCACAGCGCCGCCACCAGCTTGCGGGTGTCGGGCTCGCCGCCCACGGAGTAGTAGCAGGCGACCGTCCCGCCCATGGCCAGCCACGGGACGTCCAGCAGCGCGTCGCGGACCGCCGACCCGGCCCGGGCGCGCTCCTCGGGGCCCCGGGCGCGCCGCCGCTCCAGGAAACCCCTCCGCAGCCCGGCCTTGGCCTCACGCAGTCCGCTCTCGCCCATGGCCCCAGTGTGGCACCGCCCCGACCCGGCCGGTTGCCCCGTGCGGTGAACAAGCGGTGGCGGTCCACCCTCCGCCACCCGAAACCATCCGTACTTCTTGGCGCCCTCCTGTGTGTGCAGGCGCGGAGACGGCCGACCGCTGGCCTAAAGTGCCGACATGAACGACTCCACCGACCACAAGCGACCCTCCGGTTCCGTGTCCGTCACGAAGGCGGTCGTACCCGCCGCGGGCCTGGGCACGCGCTTCCTGCCCGCGACCAAGGCCACGCCCAAGGAGATGCTGCCGATCGTGGACAAGCCCGCGATCCAGTACGTCGTGGAGGAGGCGGTGGCCGCCTCCCTCCAGGACGTCCTGATGATCACGGGACGCAGCAAGCGCTCCATCGAGGACCACTTCGACCGGGCCTACGAGCTGGAGGAGGCGTTGGAGGCCAAGGGCGACGACGCCCGGCTGCGCTCGGTGCGCGAGTCCAGCGACCTCGCCCAGGTGCACTACGTCCGCCAGGGCGAGCCGCGCGGCCTGGGCCACGCGGTGCTGTGCGCGGAGGCGCACGTCGGTGACAACCCCTTCGCCGTCCTGCTGGGCGACGACCTCATCGAGTCCGCCGACCTGCTGCGCCGCATGATCGAGGTGCGCGAGCGCCACGGCGGCAGCGTCGTCGCCCTCATGGAGGTGGAGCCCGAGCAGGTGTCCCTGTACGGGTGCGCGGGCATCGAGCCCACCGACGAGGACGACGTCGTCACCGTTACCGACCTGGTCGAGAAGCCCGCCCCCGAGCAGGCGCCGAGCCGCTGGGCGATCATCGGCCGCTACGTCTGCGACCCGGCGGTCTTCCCCGTCCTGCACGAGACCCCGCCCGGCCGGGGCGGTGAGATCCAGCTGACCGACGCCCTGCGCGAGCTGGCCCGGCGCAAGCCCGAGGACGGCGGTACGGTGCACGGCGTCCTCTTCCGCGGCCGCCGCTACGACACCGGCAACAAGGCCGACTACATCCGCACGGTCGTGGACTTCGCCTGCCGGCGCCCCGACCTCGCCGACGAACTGCTGCCCTGGCTGAGCGACTTCGTCGACCGCGCGCGGGCCCAGCGCCCCTGACCGGGACTCCCGAGCGCCCCGACCGGGGCCCGGCGCACCGCATACGGGGCCGGACGCGGCAAGAATGGGGCGCGAGCCGTCTCCTGAGGGAGGGGAGGCGGGGCCACCACAGGAACCGCGAACCGGGAGGAACCCCCGTGAAGAGCGTCGAACAGCACATCGCCGATGTCCTGGCACTGATCCCCGACCCCGTGCCGACCGAGCTGGACCTGCTCCAGGCACACGGCGCCGTGCTGGCCGAGGCCGTCACCTCGCCCGTGTCGCTGCCGGGCTTCGACAACTCGTCCATGGACGGGTACGCGGTGCGCGCCGCGGACCTGGAGTCGGCCTCGCCGGACCACCCCGTGCGGCTGCCGGTCGTGGCCGACATCCCGGCGGGCGACCCCTCCCCGACCGCGGTCCTGCCGGGCAGGTCCGCCCGGATCATGACCGGCGCGCCCATGCCCTCGGGCGCGGACGCGGTGGTCCCGGTCGAGTGGACCGACGGCGGCACGGCCAGCGTGACCTTCGACCGGCCGGTGAAGGAGGGCAACGCCGTGCGCCGCGCGGGGGACGACGTCACCGCGGGCGCCACCGTGCTGCGGCCGGGCGTGCGCATCGGCCCGGGGGAGATGGGAGTCCTGGCGGCCGTCGGGCGCCGTTCGGTCCCGGTCTACGCCCGCCCCCGCGTGATGGTGCTCTCCACCGGCGAGGAGCTGGTCGAGCCCGGGCGCCCGCTCGGCCCCGGCCAGATCTGGGAGTCCAACAGCTTCATGATCGCCGCCGCCGCGCGTGACGCCGGGTGCGAGGTGCACCGCCACGGGTTCGTGGGCGACCACCCTCAGACGGTGCGCGACACGCTGGACGACCTGCTGGTGCGCGCCGACATCGTGGTGACCACGGGCGGCGTGAGCATGGGCGCCCACGACGTGGTCAAGGAGGTGCTCACCCGCGAGGGCACCGTGGAGTTCGTCCAGGTGGCGATGCAGCCGGGCAAGCCCCAGGGCTTCGGCGTGATCGGCCCGGACCGGACCCCCATCATCACGCTGCCCGGCAACCCGGTGAGCGCCTTCGTGTCCTTCCAGGTCTTCGTCCGGCCCGCGCTGCGCCGCCTGCGCGGGCTCGACCCCCGGCCGCTGCCGAGCATGCGCGCCCTGCTCACCTCGCCGGTCACCTCCCCGCCCGGGCGCCGCTCCTTCCTGCGTGCGGTGCTGGAGGAGTCCCCCTACGGGCGCGACGCCGAGCCCACGGTGTCCCCGGCCTCGCACCAGGGCTCGCACCAGCTGTCCGCCCTGGCCGGGGCCAACGCGTTCGTGGTGGTGCCCGAGGAGGTGACAGAACTGGCCGCGGGCAGCCGCGTCGAGGTGGTGCGCCTGCCCGAACCCGCCTGAGCCGCGCCCGACCGGGTCCGCGGACCCGTGGAGCGGGGGCCCCGGGAGTGCCGTACGGTCGTGGTGGCGCGCTCCGGCGCGCCCGGACGCGGCCGACCGGCCGCGTCCCGCGTTCCGAGCGGAGGAGTTGGCGGACCCATGACCGACACCCCACGGCGGGAGGGGGCCGACCACCCCTCCGGGTTCACCCATCTGGACGGATCCGGCGCCGCCCGCATGGTCGACGTCTCGCAGAAGACGGTGAGCGCGCGCACCGCCACCGCGTCGGGCCGGGTGCTGCTCGGCCCCGAGGCCGTCGCCGCCCTGCGCGGGGGAGGGGTGCCCAAGGGCGACGCCCTGGCCGTCGCCCGCATCGCCGGGATCCAGGCGGCCAAGCGCACCCCCGACCTGGTGCCCCTGTGCCACCCCATCGCCGTGCACGGGGTGGACGTGGACCTCACCGTCGTGGACGCGGGCGTGGACATCCGGGCCACGGTCCGCACCGCCGACCGCACCGGCGTGGAGATGGAGGCGCTCACCTGCGTCATGGCCGCGGCCCTGGGGCTGGTGGACATGGTCAAGGCGATCGACCCCGCGGCCGAGGTCACCGGAGTGCGCGTCGAGGAGAAGACCGGAGGCAGGAAGGGCCACTGGAGGCGTGGTGACTGACGCCCCCGTCCCCCGCGTGGCGGTCGTCACGGCGTCCAACCGGGCGGCGGCGGGAGTGTACCCGGACCGCTCCGGACCGGTCGTGGCCGAGGGGCTGCGCGGGATCGGCTGCGAGGTCGTGGGGCCGTGGGTGGTCCCCGACGGCGAACCGGTGGCCCGGGCCATCGGCCGCGCCCTGGACGAGCGGCTCGACGCCGTCGTCACCACCGGGGGGACCGGGCTGACCCCGCACGACCACACGCCCGAGGTGACGCGCGCCCTGCTGTCCTACGAGATCCCCGGGATCGCCGAGGCGCTGCGTGCGGCGGGCCGGGACAAGGGCGTGCCCACGGCGATCCTGTCGCGCGGCCTGGCCGGGGTCGCCGAGCGCGCGGGGCACCGGATGCTCGTGGTCAACCTGCCCGGCTCCCGGGGCGGCGCCGCCGACGGGATGGAGGTGCTGGCGCCGGTGCTGCGGCACGCGGTGGACCAGCTGCGCGGAGGCGACCACGCCCGCTCCGAATGACACCGGACAATGACCGGAATCACATCCCGGGCATTCCGACCGTTGAGAATTCCTTGGGGCGGGGCCGGTTTTCGGTACGGGAGTATTGGAGTTAAGAATCAGCCGATTCTTGCCCGCGGGGGCGACCGCAGCCATGCCGCGTCCCCGGGAGTGGAATACTGGAGCCCGTCACCGGCGACGGGAACCCGACGCCTCCGCGTCCGGTGTCGCAGCGCTGGGCTACGGTGCCGAGGGCATCGAAGGGACGGTCGTGAATCGCAGACATGGGTGGCCCGTCACCCTCCAGGAGGGTTCGGTCGTACTCCGGCCACTGCGGCTCCGCGACGCCGCGGCGCTCCGGGACACGCGTTCGCGCAACGAGGAGTGGCTGCGCCCCTGGGAGCCCACCTATCCGGAGATGCCGCTGCGCACCACCGGGCTCACCCCCTACGTCTCGATGCTCCAGTCCATCCGCCACGAGGCCAGGCAGGGCCTGTCCATGCCCTGGGCGATCCTCTACGGCGACAGGTTCGTCGGCCAGATCACGGTGGGGGCCATCGTGTGGGGCTCGGCCAGGTCGGCGCAGGTCGGGTACTGGATCGACAGCGCCCACGCCGGGCTCGGCATCACCCCGACCGCGGTCGCGCTGGCCGTGGACCACTCCTTCTTCCGCGTCGGGCTGCACCGGATCGAGGCCAACGTCCGGCCAGAGAACCGGGCGAGCAGACGCGTGGTCGCCAAGCTGGGTTTTCGCGACGAGGGCGTGCGCAGGAGACAGCTGCACATCGACGGGGCCTGGCGCGACCACATCTGCTACGCGATCACCGCTGAGGAGGTCCCCCAGGGGCTGATGTACCGGTGGCGCCACGAGTCCTCTTCTTCCGGACCGTCCGGGGAACCCGGTTCCGGCCCCGGTTCCGCTTTGGGGCCACAGGGCCCGAACGGCGGCCGGGATCCACACGATCCGGCGAGTCCGTACCCGGAGCCGAACTGAACGTGCCAACATCGCAGAAGCATCCGGAACTTAAACCTGACTTTAGTGACATTGACTCATTACTTTGCGTTGAATTGGGACTGCACTCCGCAGTCGTTGGCTGACCTGTGCTTTCACCCCCGGGGTCAGGGCGTCCGAAACTGAGAGTCCACAATCTTGCGACACTCCGGTCAGAATGTGGCGCATTTATGGACACGGGGTCGTACCGTGCGGAACATAGACGCATTGACGATGCGGGCAACGCGTGGATATGGCGCACCGGAAACTCCCCGGGTCCGGGGAGGGACGGGTGCGGCGCTCCCCGCCGGGACGTCTCCGTCCCCGGGAGCACCACGCGGCGCGGTGTCGACGAGGTGTCGATCAACGTCCAGTGGCCGTCATCGTGAGGAGGGGTGATGAGCAGCTCTCCTCTGTACCTGGCCATCGTGGTGGTGTGGCTCATAGTCCTGGTGCCGATGCTGCTGCGGAAGGACCCCGACACCTTCCACGAGGACCCGCGGGAGGACGAGGAACCCGCGGGGACCGAGGCCGACGAGGCCGGGGAGGACGCCGAGGGGCGTGCGGAGGACCCGGACGCCACCGAGACCCGGGTCCTGCGCCGTGACGACCACGGCATCGCCCCGGCGGACGCCCCCGGGCCCGCCGGGGACGCGCCGCGCCCGGGGCGCTACCGCGCCGAGTCCGGGCCGCGCGCCCGCGTCATCGCCCGCCGCCGCCGTCGCACCACGACGCTGATCCTGGTGAACGCCGCCACCCTCGTGGCCGTGGCCCTCGGGCTGGGGCCCTGGTGGGTGGCCGCCCCGCCGGCGCTGCTGTTCGCCGGACACCTGGTCCTGCTCCGTGAGGCCGCCAAGGCCGACGCCGAGCGCAGGGAGGCGGCCCTGCGGGCCCGCCGCCGTGAGGTCCTGCGCGCCCGCCGCGACGAGGCGGAGCGGCGGCGCGAGGCCGAGCGCGAGGCCGAGGTGATCGCTCTCAAGGAGCGGCGCAGCCAGGTCTACGACCAGTACGCGGACGCCCGGCTGCGGGCGGCCGGGGACTGATCCGGTCCGGACCGGGAACGGTCCGGGCCGGGGCCGCGCCCGCTCCGGGACCGAACCGGGAGAAGCCGGTTCGGACCACTCCGGGTTTCCTGCTAATGTGGATCTCGTCTTCGGGGCTATGGCGCAGTCCGGTAGCGCACCTCGTTCGCATCGAGGGGGTCTGGGGTTCAAATCCCCATAGCTCCACCGCAGACAGCAAGGCCCCTCCCGGGTTCGGGAGGGGCCTTCGCCGTGTTCTGAGGGACATCCCCGGGAGGCTTCCGGGAGATCTCCGGTGGTGGACCCGTGCTCGTCCCCGGCGCGGAGGGGCCCGCACGGCGCCCCGGCGCGCACAGCCGGGCGGGCTCCGGTCCGGAGGCGGTGCTGCTGTTCCCTGCGGCGGGAGGTCGTTTCCGGACCGGAGCCCCGAGTGTCACCGGCGAAGCGGCTATCCCCTGTCGCGGGGCGGCCGGTACCCGTCCAGCGTACTCCCCGCCTTCGCGGCGGGGCAGGCCTCCGCAATCTTTACAGTGGCAACCCCCCGTCGTAGGGTGCGGAGCCATGGCACACGGATACCACCACGGGAACCTCCGGGCCGCCGTCCTGGAGAAGGCGGCCGAGGTCATCGCCAGGGAGGGGCCCTACTCCTTCAGCCTGCGCTCTCTGGCACTCGAACTCGGGGTCAGCCACACCGCCCCCCGGCACCACTTCGGCAGCCGTGAGGGCGTGCTCAACGCCCTGGCCACCGAGGGCTTCCGCGAACTGGCCGCGCGGCTGCGGGCCAACCGCGAGTCCGGCGGGGGCTTCCTGGAGGCGGGTGTGGAGTACGTGCGCTTCGCGACCGGCCACCCGGCGCACTTCGACGTGATGTTCACCCCCAGCCTGCTGAGCGACGACGACGCCGAGCTGAACGCGGCGCGCACGGCGGCCTTCGACGAGCTCCGCGCCGGTGTGGAGTCCCTGGCCGAGGAGGGCCGGGAGGTCGAGGACGCGGCCGCCGCCATGGTCGCGGGCTGGTCGGTCGTGCACGGCATCGCCACGCTCTCCCTCACGGGGAACCTGGAGGGCTCGGGGTTCGGTGACCTGTTCCGCGACGCCGACCTGCTCACCGTGACCCGCCGCAGCGCCGGGCTGCTCTTCGGCCCCTCCGCCGCGGGCCGGGGCCCCTCCGCGGGGGAGTAGGTCCGCCCGGCGCGGCTCCCGACCGGCCGCGGGGCGTGCGCCGAACGGTGCCGCGCCCCCTCCCGGCGCCCCTGTGCGGCCCGTGACGCGCAGGACGCGTCCACGCGGGCGTTCTCGGTGCTCCTGGGACTCGTGGTGCTGCTGGTGCCGGACGGGCTCCAGCGTCCGGCTGGCGGCCGTCCGTCGGACACTGGAGCCCGACCCGGCCGGAAGGCCTCAGCGCCCGGAGACGTACTCGGCCCGGACGGCGTAGATGGCGGCCTCGGTGCGCGAGTGCACCTGGAGCTTCTCCAGGATCTTGCGGACGTGGTTCTTGACGGTGTTCTCGGTGATGAACAGCCGCTCCCCGATCTCCCGGTTGTTCAGGGAGCGGGCCAGCAGCTTGAGCACCTCGGTCTCGCGCCGGGTCAGCTCGGGGATGGTCGTGCGGCTGGGCGGCGCGCTCTCCTGCTTGGCCAGCTCGGCGAACTCCCCGATGAGCTTGGTCGCCATCGCCGGGTTGATGAACGAGTCGCCCTTGACGATGGCGCGCACCGCCTCGGCGAGTTCGGTCACCGAGATGGCCTTGAGCAGGTAGCCCGTGGCCCCGGCCTTGAGCGCGTCGAAGAGGTCGCTCTCGTCGTCGCTCATGGTCAGCATGATGAACCTGGTGTGCGGCACCGCCTCGCGGATGCGCGAGCAGGCGTCGATGCCGCTGGTGTGCGGCATCATCACGTCCATGATGACGACGTCCGGACGCAGCTCGGCGGCCAGGCGGACGGCTTCCTCCCCGTCGTTGGCCTCGCTGACCACGTCGATGTCGGGCTCCTCGTCCAGGACCGACACCAGGCCCCGGCGGAAGAGCGCGTGGTCGTCCACGACCATGGCGCGGATCGGGGCGGCCGGAGCGGCGGGCTCCCCGGGACAGGGGGCCTGGGCGGGGAAGAGGGGGTGTGCGCTCATGGATCTCCTACCCGTCCCGTCCCTGGCCGTGTGACGGGCTCTCGCGCACCGGGGACCCGGGTCTGTCCGGGCGGACGCGGTGCGGGCGTGTCCAACCGCCGGCCAGGAGGAGAAGGGCCGACCGGGGGAGACGGATGCGCATGGAGACCTCCTGCTGGGGCTGCCCATTGTCTCATGTGCGCTCGGTGAGCGGAGTGGTAACGGACGAACGCACCGCCCGGTACCCCGCGCGCACCCGCGGGAAACGGTGCGAACGACACCGCGGGAACGGCGTGGAAGGGTGCCACCACCATGAGCCCGGGAAGAGGGAAGTAGGATATGTGGTTTTGTGCATGACCGAAACAGGTGCTCTGGGGGCTCCCCCTCCGTGTGCGCGCCCGCGGGACCGGAACGAAGACGCCATGACGCAGAGTCACGTTCAGACAGAACGGATGTGATGGTGCAAAGCTGGCATAGCTCTGCTTTCCGACATTCGGTTCAGTAGGTTCTCCCTGGTAACAGCCCGTGTTGATCTCCGGGGGTGCGCCCAAACGCGCCTCCGGATATCCCGATTTCCCGTCCCGGGGAAATGCGAACGCCGTCGCTCTCCGTTATATTCATGGTGTTGATTTGACCTGGCTGATGTCTTGTTTTGGCAGGCCGCCAAGCTGGCAGTTGTTGTGTCTGCGGTAATGAAAGTCCTTCTGATCTGGGGAAACGAGCCAGGATTCGGCTATTCGGACCATGCTTCAGCGGGCTTCGGTGGTGCCCGTGCCATAAAATGATGAACATTCGCCCATGGGACTTGCGGACCGAGAGCGCTCTGCGCCATCGTGGTCGTGGGATGGGCTGGAAGCCACACGAAAGGTAGATGCCATGACCACGCGCGTGATTACTGCCCGTGACAACGGGTGGGCCTGGCTGTAACCAGTCCGCCGAAAGGGTTCCGCCGAACCCCGGCACAGGGACCCGACCGGACCCCCGAGGACCGGTCGGGTCCTTTCTTCGTCCCCCGCCTCCGCCGCCCGGCCCGCACCGCCCCCGGAAGGCACCGGGGCGGGGATTTGACCGAGCGCGGCACCGGGTAGGGATCCGGACACCGAACCCCGGCCCCGGCAGGGGCCCACCGCGCGACCGTGAAGGGGCGGACCGTGTCCGACTCCCCGAAGTACCCCGGCGGATACCACCCCGAAGAGTTCCCGCCGCAGGACCCCCCGGCCACGCCGGGGGACCCCGCGTTCCCGACGGAGGAGCACCGGCCACCGCCGGAGGCCGCACCCGTGGGGGGATACGAGCCCCCGCCCCCCGAACCCCCGCCTCCCGGGCCGCGTGAGACCACGGTCGAACCGGTGGAGGAGGAGCCCGCGGTCGCGGCGGAGCGCTTCCGGCGCACCACACCGGCCCGGCGCAAGGTCATCCCCGCCCGCAGGACCGGCGGGCACTGGCGGCTGCTCGCGGGAACGACGACCTACGTGATGGTGGTCGGCGGGATGGCGGACTACGTCGATCCGCAGACCCGCGCGCTCGCCCACCTGGTGTTCTGGCTGCTCATCGGGGGCGCGTTCCTGGTCACGCTCAACCGCGAGCGCCGCCACGGCTGGGAGCCGGGCCCGCGCTGGC
This sequence comes from Nocardiopsis sp. LDBS0036, assembly GCF_041228755.1. Lineage (NCBI taxonomy): Bacteria > Bacillati > Actinomycetota > Actinomycetes > Streptosporangiales > Nocardiopsidaceae > Nocardiopsis > Nocardiopsis sp. LDBS0036. The sequence continues at coordinate 3,356,187 of NZ_CP141103.1, read as the reverse complement.
CCTGGCTGGCCGGGGCCTTCGGCGGAGCGCTGGCGGTGGAGGTCCTGGTGCTGGCCTTCGGGTCGCCCGCGATCATCGTGGGCTCGGTGATCCTGCTGGGCCTGGCCCTGTTCGTGCTCATGCTCGTGGGCTGAGGCCGCGGGCCGGGGCGGAGGAGGGGCGCGGGCCGGGGCCCGCGTCAGGTGGCCTCGTCGTCGAAGGGAGGGCGCTTGCCGTTCAGCCGGGCCACGGGCTTGCTCTCCTGCTCCTCTTCCTCCCAGAAGTGCTTCTGCACGAAGCGCCGGGGGTTGAGGTCCTGCACGTCGAAGTCCTTGAACTCCGGGCCCAGCCCCTCGCGGATGTCGTTGGAGGCGGAGTTGGCCATCGTCCGCAGCTGGCGCAGCACCCTGCCCACCTGCTGGGCCGCCTTGGGCAGCTGGTCCGGACCGAAGATCAGCAGCGCGAGCAGGAGGAGGACGACGAACTCTCCTCCGCTGATGTTGAACATGCGCGACCTCAGTCCTTCGGTGTACCGACCGGCTTCAAGCAGGTTAACCGGTATCGGGGGGCTTGGGTAACCTCACCCCGGTCGTCCGCAAAGGGGGTGGACACGGGCCAGCCCCCCGCTCTGCGAGCGGAGGGCTGGGCGCGGGCGCTCCACCCGGTCCCGGCTGCTCGGGTGCGCCGTCAAGTAAGGGAACGCGGACGCGGAAGGTGCCGTCGGGCGACCGGGAATTCCGTCGACCGCGTGGAAAGGACGGCTCTAGACCGCTTTGACGTCAGCGGCCTGCGGGCCCTTGGGGCCCTGGATGATGTCGAAGGTGACCTTCTGGTCCTCTTCCAGGTTCCGGAAGCCGGTGCCCGAGATCGCCGAGTAGTGGACGAACACGTCGGGCTGACCGCCCTCGACGGCGATGAACCCGAAACCCTTCTCAGAGTTGAACCACTTCACGGTGCCCTGAGCCATGTGCACTCCCTTGGGGACTACTGCGGGGCCGCACCCTGCTGGCCCCGGGCCGCCGGGCGCCTGACCGACGGGTGAATCCCGCACCGGCGAGCGCCCACGTGAAGTTCCGCGAGGCGCCCCGGGCATCCATGGAAACTACAACAGCAACCAGTTGCTGACAGTACCAGGGAGGGTGCTGCCCTGCCGAGGCCTTCCACACGGGAATCGCGCTCTTTCCCTGTCCTGTTTCGGCTACTCGCAACTGTTGATTTCCGTTCGCCGGGCCACTAATGGGGCGCGGCCGAACACGGATGCGCCGGGGCGCCGTTCACTAACCGCCGCTGCCGTAGATCCACACGTCGAACCACATGCGTTCACGCCACATACCCTCGTCGATCGGATACGCCGACAACACCGGGTAGAAGTAGGCGAAATTGGCCACGATCAACAGCAGGACCACGCCGTAGACGATGCCGCCCACCGCACGCGTGTAGGGGGCGAAGCGCGGACTGTCCTCCCCGGCCCCCATCGCCAGGCCCAGCGCCAGCACGATCGCCAGGACCAGGAAGGGCAGCAGCGGGACGGCGTAGAACAGGAACATGGGCCGGTCCGGGTAGGCGAACCACGGCAGCCACCCCGCGGCCGCGGCCAGCAGCACCGCCCCGGCCCGCCAGTCGCGGAAGGTCACCCACCAGCCGAGCATCACCGCCAGCGCGAGCAGGCTGGACCACCAGATGACCGGCGTGCCGATGGAGACCACGGAGGTGACGCAGTCGCCCGTGTCGCACGAGGCGACCTCGCCGTTGTAGTGGAACATCACCGGGGTGCGCATGACCAGCCACTCCCACGGCGCGGAGATGTAGGCGTGGTCGCTGGTCAGGTCGGTGTGGAAGGTCATCATCCGCTGGTGGTAGTCCACCAGGCTCCACAGCGCCTCCACCGGCGCCCGCAGGAACCCGGGCACCCACTCGGGCGCCATGCCGTCCGCGAAGTCGCGGTTGTAGCCGCCGCGGGTGAACAGCCACCCCGACCACGAGACCAGGTAGACGACCCCCGCGACCACCACGGTCTGCACGAACGCCGGGACGGCGTCGACGCCCAGCCACCGCCAGAAGAAGCCGCGCTGGCCGACGCTGCTGCGGGCCCCGTAGTCCCACGCCACCGTGAGCAGGCCGAACGCCGCGACGAAGAACAGGGCCGACCACTTGGTGCCCACCGCCAGGCCGAAGCACAGACCGGCCGCCAGCCGCCACCAGCGCATCCCCAGCCAGCCCACCGACGCCAGGTCCCCTCCCGCCTCCGCCAGGCGGGCCATCCGCTCCCGGGTGCTGTCCCGGTCGATCACCAGGCACGCGAATCCGGCCAGGATCCACAGGGTCAGGAAGATGTCCACCATGGCGATGCGGCTCAGCGTGAAGTGCAGGCCGTCCAGCGCCATGATCAGCCCCGCCGTGCAGCCCAGCAGCACCGAGCGGGTCATCCGCGTGGCCAGCCGCACCAGGATGAGGACCGAGAGCACCCCGGCCACGGCGGAGGCGAACCGCCAGGCCTCGGGGGTCATGGTCGTGCCGAACGGCAGGAGCGACCACAGCCAGTCGCCCAGGGCGATCATCCACTTGCCCACCGGCGGGTGCACGATGAAGTCGCCCGTGCCGGTGAAGATGTCCTGGTACCCCTGGGCGAGCAGGTCGTCGGCCTCGACGGGCTCCTCGACGGTCTCGTGCTCGTAGCCGAAGTTCCAGAGCCCGTAGGCGTCCTTGGCGTAGTAGGTCTCGTCGAAGTAGATCCGGTCGGGCTGGCCGAGGTTGAAGAACCTCAGCACCCCGGCGAACAGCGCGACGGCGAAGGCGCCCAGCCAGCCCAGCCAGCGGGGCGCGGGGTTGACGGGCAGGAAGCGGGCGCGTATCCGCGCCGACCGCGGCGGGGGCGAGGGCTCTGCCTCGGAGAAAGGTGCGGTGGTGGTCATCGGGTGTACGGGGTGGATACTCCCGCCCTCAGGCGGTGGAGGGAGCCCCTGCCTCCTTCTGGGTGGTGTAGCCGTAACCGTCCGCTCGCTGGAGCAGACACAGGTTCTTCCATGAGGTCTTGATCGGCCCATACGAGGTTTGCAGGGTGTGTCTCCCGCTGCTGCGCACCGCCACCCGGCCTGTGCGCGTCCCCGCGTTCATGTCCGACGGCACGGCCGCTCGGGCCAGATCCCCGGTCTGGAAACCGAAGAACCGTTTGCGGCGGGGCAGACGCAACCGGGGGAAACCGTGCCTGTCCGCCCGGGTACGGGCATAGGGGCCGCGCCCAGCGGCCCCGACGACCAGGACCGTTGAAACAGCCGTGGTGACGGCTTCGACCCTGCCCACGGCCAGGGCGTCCAGGGTGTGGGACTCGGGCAGGTGGTCGCGGGTGCGGTTCCACTTCGTCCGACCTCCCGATCCCACACGGGTGGGCGGGCACTCGTCCAGGGGCCGCCACAGCGCCCACCGAGTGGCGTCGACCGCTGCGGCATCGCGCAGCGGCGCCTTGGTCTGCGCGCTGATCCCGGCGAGAGCGCGGGGGTTGGTCACGAACTCCTCGACGGGCTGGTCGGCTTTGGCCCGATTGCACGGGACACAGGCCAGCGCGAGGTCGGCCACCCGGTCCGATCCGCCTCGGGAACGGGGACGGACGTGGTCGACGTTGAGCGGGGTGCCGGTGGCACCGCAGTAGGCGCACGCCCGTCCCCACTTGGCCAGCAGGTACTCGCGCACCTCGTAGCCGTGCAGGGTGCCGTGTCGGTACTCCACCCCTTCCGCAGGACGCCCCGCGCCCAGGGCGTGGACGTCGAAGGCGACCCGCTCCAGGACCGGAGCCCACCGGGCCGGACGACCCACCCAGGCCAGGGTGGTGTCCACCCGGTGCCGGAGCGAGGGTGGCGGCCAACCGCGTGGACGGGTGCGGTTGTCGAACCGGGCCGTCCGGTAACGCAGGTTACGAGAACGGCGCCCCTTTCTGTAGGCGGCGCGTTGGCGCATCCTCTTGGCGATCTGACCGCCTCGGTGGTCCGGCCGTATCGCACAGCGGCCTCGGCGTTCTCCACGCCGGTCGGTGAACACGGCGGTGCCGGCGCGCTTGCTGCCTGGGTCAATGCCTGTCTCGACCCCGTCGACCCCGGACTCGGCGGTGGTGCGATCCTTCAACCTGATGACGAAGGGGGTGTGCCGGGCCGCGATCGCCCGGCCCCTGGCCAGGAGCCGGCGGGCCCGCGCGGGGTGGGTGGGTTGTAGTGGTGTGCCGTGGCGGTCCGGCACGAACACGTACGGGTGCCCCTCGCGGGGCGTGGTCTTCGGTGGACGGTCCTCACGGGCCTGCTCCCCGGCCCCCGGGGACACGGGGGCGACGCCACCAGCGGTAGGTGAACCGCCGGTGGTCTCCCCTCGCACATGTTCCACACCGGGTGCCCCGCGCACGTGGCTTCCGCGCCCCGTTTCGTTCCCGTTCCTTGGAATGTCCGCTGACGCGGATTCCAGAGCAGGCCGCTGAGGAAGCACGGCCTGGTGGGTCTTCTCACCTGTGTGGAACGTAGCCAACTGGTCACCTCCCTGGTGTTGGCTGGTGCTGGTGACGCCAGGCCCTCGACCCGGGGGTCGAAAGCCCCGCCTTCGAGCGGGGAACGCGTTACCTCGGCTCGTAGGTTGGGGTCGGAGATGGTTGTCCTTTGCGGACGGACCACGAAACCAGGTTTCGGATGGCGTGACGAGCCAACCGTAGCGCGACAGGACGGGGATCACAGTGGTTGAGGGTGGAGCTGGGACGAGTGGAGGGACGGGGACCCTGACGCTCGCCGGTGTGCCCATCGGGAACGTGGAGGACGCGCCGCCCAGGCTGCTGCGCGCACTGGAGGGCGCCCGCGTCATCGCGGCCGAGGACACCCGAAGGCTACGCCAGTTCGCCTCCCGCGCGGACGTGCGCCTGGGCGGGGAGGCGGGCGCCCGGGTCGTGTCCTACTACGACGCCAACGAGAGCCGCCGCACGGACGAGCTGCTCGGCGACCTGCGCGCGGGCAGCGACGTCCTCGTCGTCACCGACGCCGGTATGCCGGGGGTGTCCGACCCCGGCTACCGGCTGGCCGCCGCCTGCGCGGGAGAGGGCATCCCGGTGACCGCCATCCCGGGGCCGTCCGCCGTCACCACGGCGCTGGTGGTCTCGGGCCTGCCCACCGACCGCTTCTGCTTCGAGGGCTTCCCGCCCCGCAAGGGCCTGTCGGGTTACCTGGCCGACCTGGCGGCCGAGCGCCGCACGATGGTGTTCTTCGAGAGCCCCCACCGCGTCGCCGCCACCCTGGAGGCGATGGCCGCGGCCTTCGGCGCCGACCGGCGCGCCGCCGTGTGCCGGGAGCTGACCAAGACCTACGAGGAGGTGCGCCGGGGCGGCCTCGGGGAGCTGGCGGCCTGGGCCGCCGAGGGCGTGCGGGGCGAGATCTCCCTCGTGGTGGAGGGCGCCCGCCGCGACCCAGGGACGGTCGGGGACGCCGACCTGGTCGCCGCGGTCTCGGACCTGGAGGAGGAGGGCGTGCGCCGCAAGGAGGCGATCACCCGTGTGGCCAGGGAGTTCGGTGTTCCCAAGCGCCGGGTCTACGACCTGGTGCACGGGGTCGTGTCCGCCGACTGACCGAAAACGGCGGCCCGCGGCGGAACCTTTCCGGTTCTGGAGCGTCTGACCAGGTGAACCAGCCAGACCGTCGATGGGGAACACGTTCATGCGAAGCCACCTCTTCCAGCAGGCCCAGGAGACCAGCCAGCCGGGTATGCACCTGCAGAACCACAAGATGCTCCGGGTGGGCCTCAACGGCGAGTTCTTCGCGCGTCAGGGCGCCATGGTCGCCTACCAGGGCCAGGTCGACTTCTCCTACGAGGGGTCCGGCAGCGTCAGCAAGTTCTTCAAGAAGGCCTTCACCGGCGAGGGGCTGCCGCTGATGAAGGTGTCCGGGCGCGGCGACGTGTTCCTGGCCCGCGACGCCTGGGACGTGCACCTGGTGGACCTGGAGGACGACCACCTCACGGTCAACGGCGACAACGTGCTCGCCTTCGAGGCCGGGCTGAACTGGGACATCCGCCGTGTGGAGGGCGCGGGCATGGCCGCCGGCGGCCTCTTCAACACGGTCTTCAGCGGCCGGGGCAGGGTGGCCATCGCCTGCCACGGCGCCCCGGTGCTGATCAACGTCGACCAGCCGACCTTCGTGGACACCGACTCCGCGGTCGCCTGGTCCAGCTCGCTGAGCACGGGCGTGCGCCGCACGGTCAAGGCGGGCGCGCTCATCGGCCGGGGCAGCGGAGAGGCGCTCCAGCTCTCCTTCGAGGGCCAGGGCTTCGTCCTGGTGCAGGCCTCCGAGGGCGCGCCGGTCGCGGCCCAGACGGCCTGACCCGACAGGCGAAGGGCCCCGGGACGTGTGTCCCGGGGCCCTTCGCCTTCCGGTCCGCCGCGCCACCCGGGGGCGGCGCGGCGGGCCGTGTGAGACGCGGCGGGTTCCCGGCCGCGGGGCCGGGAATCCTGGGCGGCGCTAGACGACGGCGCCGTCGTCGGCCTCGCGGGCGGCCTTGGCGGCCACCTTCTGCTTGGCCTTGCGCTCCTTGACCACGTGCGGCGGGTCGGTCCTGTCCCACCTCTGGAGCCAGATGGCCAGCGGGACGGCGACGAAGATCGTCGAGAGGACGCCCGTCACCAGACCCACCAGCATGGCGATCGAGAAGTCCTGGAGCGAGGACCCGCCGAGGAAGGTCAGGAAGCCCAGGATGATCAGAGCGCCGATGGAGGTGTTGACGGTACGCGGCAGGGTGTTGAGCACCGCGCGGTTGGCGATCTCGGAGAACTTCGACCTCTCGTCCCGGGCCCACTCGTCGCGCACCCGGTCGAACACCACCACCGTGTCGTTGACGGAGAAGCCGATGACGCTCAGGAGCGCGGCGAGGAACACGCCGTCGATCGGCTTGCCCAGCCAGATGAACAGCCCGATCACCAGGACCAGGTTGAAGGCCAGCGACAGCATGGTGGACACGCCGAACGACCAGCGGAAGCGCCAGGCCAGGTAGACCATCTGGAGCGCGAGGGCCGCGCCCAGGGCGATCAGCGCGCGGTTGCGCAGCTCGTCGCCCATGCTCGGGCCGATCAGCTCGTCGCTGACCAGTTCCACGCCGCCGGTCTGCTCGCCCAGGGCGTCGGCGATCCGGGCCGCGTCGTCGTCGGAGATGCTGCCGGTGCGCACCGAGATGTCGCCGTCACCGGACTCCTGGACCACGGCCGTGTCCGAGCCGGGGAAGTCCAGCGCGGAGATGACGGAGCGGGCCTCGTCGACCGAGACGCCCTCCCCGCTGGTGACCTCGTACTCCAGCACGCGGCCGCCGGTGAACTCCACACCGAGGTTGGTGTCGCGGATCAGTGGCGCGGCGACCGCGGCCGCCACGATCAGACCCGCCACGATCAGACCCTTGGCGCGGTGGCCCATGAGGTCGGGGTTCTTCTCGACCAGCCAGATGCGGACGCCGCCGATGCGGTTCAGGCCGCTGACGGCCGGGTGCTTGCGCACGACCGCGCGCCGCACCGCCCACTCGACGAACACGCGCGCGATGACCAGCGCGGAGAACATCGAGACGAGGGTGCCGATGCTCAGGGTCACGCCGAAGCCCTGCACGGTGCCCGAGGCGAAGAAGAACAGCAGGGCGGCGGCGATGAGCGTGGTGATGTTGGTGTCGAGGACGGCGCTCCACGCTTTGCGGGAGCCCACGACGAACGCCTTCTCCAGGCTCGGCGGCACCGCCCGGCGCCGCTTGCGGGTGAGCACCCCGGACTCGGCCTTGGCCGCCTCGTCCTCGGTGGCGTCCCGCAGCCCGGCGGACTTGTTGGCCTCGTAGACCTTCGCCTGGCGCTGGTGTTCCTCACGTGTGCGTTCGAAGATCAGCACGTTGGCGTCGATGGCCATACCGATCGCCAGCACGAAACCCGCCAGGCCCGGCAACGTCAGTGTGGCGTTGATGGCGACCAGGGCGCCGTAGGCGATGAGCGTGTAGAAGCCCAGGGCCAGGGCGGCCAGGAAGCCGACCAGCCGGTAGACCAGCGTGATGTAGAGCGTGGTGAAGACCAGGCCCAGGATCGCGGCGACGGCGCTGGCCTGGATGGCCTCGGCGCCCAGGGTCGGGCCGACCGTCTGGCGCTGGACCTCGGTGACCGGCAGCGGCAGCGAGCCGCCCTCGATCAGCACGGCCAGGTCGTTGGCGGTCTCACTGGTGAAGTCGGGGCTGGTGATGGTGGTGGTGTTGCCGGGCATGCCCACGTCGCAGGAGAACTCCGGGTTCACCTCCGGGGCGGAGATGATCTGCCCGTCCAGCACGATGGCCACGCGGCGGCGCGGGTCGCCCTGTTCGTAGCAGGCGGCGTCGGCGGTCAGCGCGGTCCACTGGTCGGCGCCCTCGCCGCGGAAGTTGACGTTGACCGTCCACTGCGCGCGGTTGACGCTGTCCAGCGCGGCCTCGGCGCTGGCCACCTGGTCGCCCTTGATGGCGGTCTCGCCGAGCTGGAGCTGGGTGCCGTCGGAGTCGGGGAGCGTCATCACGACGTCCTCGGGGTTCTCCGCGCTGGGGCCGGCGGGGGGCTGCTGGCCGCCCATGCCGCCCTGCTGAGCCATGAGCTCTTCGAGCTGCTCCTGGGTCATCTCCCCGCCGCCGCCCTCGGCGGCCTCGTCACCGCCCTCGGCCGCGGCGTCGGACGGGGCGCGCGCCTCGTCCGCGGTGGCCTGCGGGGCGTTGGCGGAGTCGCCCGGGGCGGGCGCCTGCACGCCCTGGCCGCCGGCCTGGCCCACGCCCAGCACGGGGTGGAAGGACAACTGGGCGGTCTGGCCGATGATCTGCGCGGCCTCCGCCGGGTCCTGCACACCGGGCAGTTCGACGATGATCCGGTTCTCGCCCGAGCGCGACATGGTCGCCTCGGACACGCCCAGGCGGTCGATGCGCTGGCGCAGCACCTCGACGACCTGGTCGGTGTTCTCGGAGTTGGCGGGTGTGCCCTCGGGGCCGTCCTGGGTCTCCAGGACGATCTGTGTGCCGCCGCTGAGGTCGAGCCCCAGGCGCGGCGGGATGAACCACGCCGCGCCGAACGCGACGAGGATGACGAGAAGGGAGATGAGGGCGCGTGTCCAACGCGCGCCCGCTCCCGTTTGACTGGACAAGGACCTGGTACCTCTTCACTGCGAATACGGGTGATCCCGACGCACGCCGGAGACAGGGGGGTACGCGCGGGGATGGTCAGATGGCGGTGTTCGCGGTGGGAGGGGGAGCCCGTGTCGGCGGCAGCTCCCCGGGGGCGTCCAGGTCCGGGACGGGAACGGGCGCGGGGGGAGAGAGCGGCCACCAGGGCTGGTCCCACACCGCCAGGCGCAGTGCGCTGCTGGGCACGGTGTCGGGCAGGTCGCGCAGCACCGACCGGTGGTCGCACGTGGAGGCGGGCGGCCCGACGGTGACCATCGGGTTCTCGGCCAGGTCCGCGCGTTCGCGCGGGGTCACCCGCTCCTGGTCCGCCGCCGCGGCCACGGCGCCCTCGGGGGCGCTGAGCAGGCCGTGCGGAGGCAGGGGCGGTCCGGCCGGCCGCCCGCCGCCGGAGGCGACGGGGAAGGACAGGATGACGAGCAGGACCACGCTGGTCAGCAGGGCGGTCGTGTGCCGGGCAGGGCGGGGTAGGGCACCGGTAACCATGGTGACCACCGCCTCGGGGAAGGACCGGGAGGGAAGTGCTGCCCGACCGTGCGTCCCGGTGGCGCACGGCTCGTCCAGCAGAGCATACGGGTAGGGGCAAGCCCCGGGGAATGTCCCTTCGGCCCCTGTCGCACCGCCGGGCCGCCGTGCCCCGGACCGCGCGCGGGGAAGCCGGGCCCGGCGCGGCGCGTGCGGCGCCGCGTGCGCGCCCCGGGGCCGTGCGCGGGAAATGGAGTTCAGCACGGCGCGGCAGTACCTTTAGGCTTGGGTCATGTCGTCGAATCGTCACATCCTGACCGCGGTCGCCTGGCCCTATGCCAACGGACCGCGCCACATCGGTCACGTGTCCGGCTTCGGAGTCCCCTCCGACGTCTTCTCCCGCTTCCAGCGAATGTCGGGCAACCACGTGCTGATGGTCAGCGGGACCGACGAGCACGGCACCCCGGTGCAGGTCCTGGCCGACCAGGAGGGCGTGACCCCCCGGGAGCTGGCCGACCGCTACAACCGGATCATCGCCGAGGACCTGGTGGGCCTGGGTCTGTCCTACGACCTCTTCACCCGCACCACCACCGGCAACCACTACGCCGTCGCGCAGCAGCTGTTCACCGCGCTGCACGAGAACGGGTACGTGTTCGCCCACACGACCAAGGGCGCGGTGTCCCCGTCCACCGGCCGTACGCTGCCCGACCGCTACATCGAGGGCATCTGCCCCATCTGCGGTTACGACGGCGCGCGCGGCGACCAGTGCGACAACTGCGGCAACCAGCTCGACCCGATCGACCTCATCTCGCCGCGTTCGCGGATCAACGGCGAGAAGCCGGAGTTCGTGGACACCGAGCACTTCATGCTCGACCTGCCCGCCTTCGCCGACGCCCTGACCACCTGGCTCAAGGGCAAGGAGGGGCAGTGGCGCCCCAACGTCCTCAAGTTCTCCCTGAACCTGGTGGAGGACCTCCAGCCGCGCGCGGTCACCCGCGACCTCAACTGGGGCGTGCCCGTCCCGCTGGAGGGCTGGAGCGACAACGCCAACAAGCGCCTGTACGTGTGGTTCGACGCGGTCATCGGCTACCTGTCGGCGTCGGTGGAGTGGGCCCGGCGCATCGGTGAGCCCGAGGCCTGGCGCCGCTGGTGGCAGGGCGACGAGGCCCGGTCCTACTACTTCATGGGCAAGGACAACATCGTCTTCCACTCGGTGGTCTGGCCCGCGATCCTGCTGGGCCACAACGGCGAGGGGGACCGGGGCGGCGAGCCCGGCCCGCTGGGCGAGCTGAAGGTGCCCACCGAGGTGGTCTCCAGCGAGTTCCTCACCATGGAGGGGCGCAAGTTCTCCTCCTCGCGGCGCGTGGTGATCTACGTGCGCGACTTCCTGGAGCGCTACTCCGCCGACGCGCTGCGCTACTACATCATGGCCGCCGGTCCCGAGACGCAGGACACCGACTTCACCTGGGCCGAGTTCGTGCGCCGCAACAACGACGAGCTGGTGGCGGCGTGGGGCAACCTGGTCAACCGCTCCATCTCGATGGCGGCCAAGAACCTGGGCGAGATCCCGGCGGCCGGTGAGCTGACCGACGAGGACCGCCGGGTGCTGGAGGACTCGCGGGCCGCGTTCGCCAGGGTGGGGGAGCGACTGGAGCGGTCCCAGTTCAAGGCGGGCCTGCAGGAGGCCATGCGCACCGTGGCCGAGGCCAACAAGTACATCTCCGACCAGGCCCCGTGGGCGCTGAAGAAGACCGACCCCGAGCGGATGGCCACCGTGCTGCACGTGGCGCTCCAGCTGGTCCAGGACGCCAACACGCTGCTCACCCCGTACCTGCCCGAGTCGGCTAACAAGGTGTACGCGATGCTCGGCGGCACCGGCACCTGGACGGGCATGCCGCGCATCGACGCCGGGCGCGACACGATCGGCGGCTCGGAGGAGGAGGTGGAGTACCCGGTCATCACCGGGGACTACGCCGACAACGAGGCGCGCTGGGAGTCGCGGCCGATCGCGGTGGGCACCCCGCTCGGCCGTCCGGAGCCGCTGTTCGCCAAGCTCGACCAGTCGGTCGTGGACGAGGAGCTGGCCCGCCTGGAGGGCGCCGCCGGGTAGGCCCCGGCCGCGGCGGGGAGAAGGACGACCGCGCCGGCGGGCACCGCCCGTCGGCGCTTCTTCGTGGAGGAACGTGAGCATGGGAAAGCGCAGCGGCAGAGCGGTCAGGGAGCGCAACGACCAGACGCCCCCTCCGGTACCCGAACCCCTGCGCGTACCGGTCGCCGACAGCCACACCCACATGGACATGCAGACCCCGGAGGTCGAGGAGATCATCGCCGCCGCCGAGGGCGTCGGGGTGACCCCGCTCGTCCAGGTGGGCGTGGACCTGGCCTCCTCGCGGTGGGCGGCCGAGGTGGCCGCCGCGCACCCGGGCCGGGTGTGGGCGGCGGTGGCCCTGCACCCCAACGAGGCGCCGCGCATCGTGCACGGTGACGGCGCCCCGGGCGTGGAGGTGGACGACACCGACTGGGCGGGCAAGCTCCGCGAGCCCGGCGGGACGGCGGAGCTGGAGGCGCAGCTGGCCGCCGTCGACGAGTTGGCCGCTCTGCCCCAGGTGGTGGCGGTCGGCGAGACCGGCATGGACACCTTCCGCACCGGTCCCGAGGGCGCGCGGGCCCAGGAGGAGTCCTTCCGCCGCCACATCGACATCGCCAGGCGCCACGGCAAGGCCGTGATGATCCACGACCGCGACGCCCACGAGGACGTGCTGCGGATCCTGGAGGAGGAGGGCGCGCCGGACAGGGTGGTCTTCCACTGCTTCTCCGGCGACGCGGCCATGGCCAAGGTGTGCGCCGAGCACGGGTACTTCATGAGCTTCGCGGGCAACGTCACCTTCGCCAGCGCCGAATCCCTGCGCGAGGCCGCCGCGGCGGCGCCGCCGGAGCTGATGCTGGTGGAGACCGACGCGCCCTTCCTCACCCCCAAGCCCTACCGGGGCCGTCCCAACGCCCCCTACCTGATCCCGCACACGCTGCGGACGCTGGCGGGGGTCAAGGGCATGGACGAGGACGAACTGGCCGGGATCATCGCGGGCAACGCGGGACGCGCCTTCGGGTTCTGACCCCGGGATCCGCGGATCCGGACCCCCGCCGTCACGAACGGCGGCGGGGCCGCGCGTCCCGCCGGGAACGCGGGGACCCCGCCCTGGCGACCGCGCGCCGCCCACGCCGCAGGCGGCGCGCCAGCTCTAGCCGCCCCGCTTGCGCGGGAAGGCTGCGCGCGAAGCGCGTCCGTTGAGGGTGGTGGCGGGTGACGGGTGGGAGTTCTCCCGGCCCTGCCGGTCGGCGGCCTTCCACTGCCTGCGGCGCTCGGCGCGCAGTCGCGCGTCGCCCCGGGAGCGGTTCCACTCGGACTCGCGCCGGAGCCGGTTCCAGCGCTCCAGCCGCCGGGCGTCCAGCTCGCCCTCGTCCACGGCGGCGGTGACCGCGCAGCCGGGCTCGCTGCCGTGACGGCAGTCCCGGAAGCGGCACTGTTCGGCGAGGTCGGAGACGTCGGCGAAGGTCCGGTCCACGCCCCGCGCGTCGCCGGGCACGTCGATGCGCCGCACCCCGGGGATGTCCAGGACCAGCGCTCCGCCCGGCAGCTGGAGGAGCTGGCGGCGGGTGGTGGTGTGCCGCCCCCGCCGGTCGTGGCGGATCTCGCCGGTGTCCATCAGCTTCCGCCCGGCCACCGCGTTGACCAGGCTGGACTTGCCCGCTCCGGAGGTGCCGAGCAGGACCCAGGTGGTGCCGGGCAGGAACCGCGCGGCCAGTTCCTCCACACCGAGGCCGGTGTGCGCGCTGACGGTGTGCACGTCGGCGCCCGCGGTCACCGAGCCGACGAGTTCGAGTACCTCGGGGAGGCGGTCCCCGGCCAGTTCGGCCTTGGTGACCGCCACGACCGGGGTCGCCCCGCTCGCCCAGGCCAGGCTGAGGAAGCGTTCGAGGCGGCCCACGTTGGGCCCCTGGTCGGCGGCCTCGCAGACCAGGACGCCGTCGATGTTGGCGGCCAGGACCTGGTCGTGGGAGTCGCGGGCCACGCCCTGGCGGACGAGGCTGCCGGAGCGTTCGAGGACGGCCTCGACGACCCAGGTGTCGCCGGAGCGGCGCACCGCGACCCAGTCGCCGCCGCACGGGGCGGAGGACGGGTCGGCCTGCGCGGCCCTGGTGACGGCGGGGGAGTAGTCGGCGGCGGCCTCGCGGGGGAGGCGGATCACCGCCCCGCCCCGGCGGGAGGAGGAGACGCGCGCGGGGAGCAGCGGGTGGGGGCTCGCCGCGGCGACGGCGTCGAAGGCCCGCTCGACGCGGCGGTTCCATCCCAGCGCGGTCAGCGGGGAGGCGGCGGGTGTGTCTGTGCTGTCGTACGTGTTCACGACGGACTCTCTGGAGCGGCGAGCCGTCAGGAGGGGAGGCGCCCCTCAGGGCTCGCGAACGGTCGGGAAGGTCGGGTTCGAACCATGCGCAGGAACGGTCATCACTGCTTCCTCTCCGTCGTCGGCGCCGAGGACACGGCGCGCTCCGCCTCCGCGAGTGTAGGACCGCCGGGGCGGAGCGCACCACGGGTTTTCCGGGCGCCGGCCCTGGGGCGGGGCCGGGGCGGCTCAGCGGCGCCTGGTCCACACGTCGTCGGACGGCACGGTCCTCGGGACGGTGGCGTGCCGCGGCACGTACTCCCCGGCGGCGGGCTCCTCCGGTGCGCTCCCGGAGGCGGGCGCGGCGGGGGCGGGCGCGCGCCGGGAGTAGTCCGGGCGCTCCTCCTCCACCCCCAGCAGGAGGAAGAGGCTGCAGATCAGCATGAAGACGAACAGGCCGGCGAGCAGGGGCAGAACCAGGTCCGGCGCGCTGGAACCGTCCGGGGGGCTGTGCCGGGAGAAGCGCGGTTGCGTGAAGTGGACGCCCATCATGCCGGTGTAGTGCATGGTGGTCACCGCGACGGCCATGGCCACGGAGGCGGCGGTGATCGCGGGGAGACCGCGCAGCCGGGAGGCGGACCACAGGGAGGCGGTGGCGGCCGCCAGCGCGATCACGCAGGCCAGGGCGACGTAGAGCGGGTCGTGGTGGATCTGCCCGTGCACGTTCATCGAGAGCATGCCGAGGTAGTGCATCGCGATGATGCCGGTCCCGGCGATGAGACCGCCCAGCAGGAGCCGGGGGGTCGTCCTCCCGCGGATGGTCAGGGTGAGCGCCACGGCCATCACCGCGATGGCGATGACCCCGCTGACCACGGTGAGCGCGGCGTCGTAGCGGATGGCCGTGCCGGGCGGGGAGAAGCCCATCATGGCGATGAAGTGCATCGACCACACGGCCACCCCGCCCAGGGCGAGGGAGGCCAGGGACAGCCACTGCCACCGGACGAGTCCGCTCGTCCGGCGCGCGCGTGAGGCGAAGGACAAGCCGAGGAACGACCCGATCACCGAGACCGCGAAGGCGATGGAGGGGGTCAGCCAGTCCTGGGCGAGGTGGTCGAGCACGGCGCACTACTTTCCATGACCTTGGTCCCATTTCGGACGGGTTCCATGGATAGTAGGGAGGCCTGAGACTGATGCGCCAGGGGTGTTTTCCAACGTGTGTGGCCTGATGTGGCCAGCGGCAACGCAAGGGAACAGGGGTGCGACCCTCAGTTCCGCCGGGCCCTCGCGTCGGCGGCGGCTCCGTCCGGGCCCTCAGGCTCTCAGGCCCTCAGGCACGCAGACCCGCGAAGGCGATCCTGGCCAGGGTGTCGGCGATCTCGTCGGAGTCCAGCCCGCGGTCCGGCTTGTACCACTCCGAGATCGAGTTGACCATGCCGAACAGCAGGCGGGCCGCGACGGCGGGGTCCACGTCCGGGCGGATGTCGCCGTCGGCGGCGCCCTCGCGCACCAGGTCGGCGATCAGGTGGTCGAACGCCCGGCGCCGCTCCAGCGCGCGCTTCTCCACCTCGGTGTTGCCGCGCACCCGCAGCAGCAGGGTCACGTGGGGCAGCTCCTCGACCAGCACCCGGACGCTGCCGCGCAGCACGTGCTCCAGGCGGTCGATGGCCGGGCCGGTGGTCGAGGCCTCCTCGCGGGTGACCGCGAACAGGGCGTCCATGGCCAGGTCCAGGGAGCGGCGCAGCAGCTCGGTCTTGCCGGTGACGTGGTGGTAGATGGCCGACTTGGTCACGCCCAGGGCGCGCGCCAGGTCCTCCATGCTCGTGCCGTCGTACCCGCGTTCGTTGAACACGCGCGCGGCCACGCGCAGGACGGAGTCGGCGTCGTGGCCGGGGCGGCCGGAGCGTCGCCGCCCCGCTGCCCCGCGGCGGGAGGGCGCTGGTTCGACAGGGGAAGATCTGGACACGGTTGTCGAATCTACCTGGTGGGAGCGGCTCCGTGGGTGGGGACGGCCGCGGGCGCGTCCGCCGTCGCCGGGTTCCACGAGGATTTCTTAACGAACGGTCGGTTGGTAATACATCCTATCCCGGGCCCGGGACGCCCCCGGACCGCACCCGCCGACCGGTCGCGCGGAGTGCTGCGAGAAGCACGTCTCGTCACGCCCGGAGAGGGCGGGCCGAATCGCGGGAAAACGTCCGCGCGCGGCGTTGTGCGAGTTCAGCGGCACGGAAAGGGATTTTTTTCGCATCCGTTCCGAGTGTGCGCCTCCGGGAAGGGCGTTAGGAGCGCGTTAAAAACCCTTGAACTGGTTCGTGGAGCAAGAGTAATTTGGCCCTCGTTTGGCGGCAAAAGTCCACATTTGTCGACGTCAAGAATGAGACCCCACATGGCCATCACCCGTCGTAACGCCCTGCGCGTTTCCCTCGCCGGAGGGGTCGGGGCCGCGGTCGCCACCGCCGTCTCCGCCCCAGCCTGGTCGGCTCCCATGCCCGCGCCCCAGCCGGGGGACGCCGCGGAGGCGCTGCGCCTCCTCAAGCGGGGCAACAGGCGCTGGCGCCGGTACGACTCCCGCCACCCCAACGAGGGCCCCGCCCGCAGGGAGGAGATGGCCCGCGGCCAGAGCCCCTTCGCCGTGATCCTCGGCTGCGCGGACTCCCGTGTGGCGCCCGAGCTGGTCTTCGACCGCGGGCTCGGCGACCTGTTCACCATCCGCTCCGCGGGCCAGGTCCTGGACGAGTCCGTCCTGGGCAGCATCAGCTACGCCGCCGAGCACCTGGCGGTCCCGCTCATCGTCGTCCTGGGGCACTCCTCGTGCGGCGCGGTCAGCGCCGCCGTGGAGGCCCACGAGACCGGGGAGGTCCCGCACGGCCACGTCGGCTACCTGGTGGAGGGGATCCTGCCGGTGGTCGAGGCCACCCCCGACGAGGGCGGCGACTTCGTGGACGCCTGCGTCCGGGCCAACGCCGAGTACATCGCCGACCAGCTCCGCGTGGACGCCGACCTGCGCGAGCTGGTCGAGTCCGGCCGCCTGGACGTGGTCCCCGCCCGCTACGACCTGGAGACCTCCGAGGTCAGCTGGCTCTGATCCCGCGCCGCCGCGCGTTCGCCGCACCACGGACCCGTGCCCCCGGTCAACCCTGCTCACCACTCCGCCCCCTTCCCCCGTCCCTCCCCGGGCGGCCGCTCCGCCCGCCCCCCGCACCGACACCACCCGGGTCCGAGGTCCCGAAACTCCCGAAAGGGAGAAAAAGTGACCTCGCGCGACACCGGGGACGATCACCTTTCCCGGCGGGGCGAAACACGCTCCGGTGCCCCCTCGTCCTCCTTTCGGCTTTCCGCCACCCCCTCCGGTCAGGCATAACACAATAAATCACTGAAAAGGCTGCGCTGCGAACGCATGACGCCTATTCTCGTGATGTCCGCAAAGGACAGTTAGCCTGATTCGTCGCGGGCCGACGCGAGTCCCGGCCCCAGCCTTCGCAAAGGACCGACGTGCGCTTCGAGCAGCAGTTGCGGGAGATGCTCCAGACGCCGGGGGTGCGCAGTGCCTGCCTCGTGGACTGGCGGCGCGGGCGCGTCCTCGCCCACGCCGGCGCCGACGATCCGGCCGCGGACGCGGCGGCGATCCTCAGAGCCGTCAGGGAGGGTCCCCTGTGCGCCGACCAGCGGGTGGAGGACGTCGTCGTCACCGACGCCGACCACCACGTGCTGTTCGCCGTCCTGGAGGGCTCCGACCTGTGCGTACGGGTGCGGATGGGCCGCACGGAGGGCAGCCTCGGCTTCACCCTGCGGCGGCTGCGCGACCTGGTGCGCACGGCGAGGGTGCCGCCTCCCCGCGACGACACCGACCGCCCGCCCCGGCGGGACCTGCCCCGCCCCGCCGCGCCGGCGGTCGCGTCCGTGGACCGCAAGGTGCTGGAACGCGTGCTCACCGCGCTGCGGACGCTGTCCGTCGTCCGCCCCCGGCCGGTGGCCGCGTGACCGGTGGGCAGCCCCGCCGAGGCGCCTCCGGCCTGCGCCGCTGGATCGCCGACCGCAGGGCGCCGCGCCGACCCACGTCAAGGAGAGAGAAGGACATGCCGAACATCGAAGCCGGGCTCAAGGAGATGATGGAGATCGAGGGGGCTGTGGGCGCCGCCGTCGTCGACTACAGCAGCGGGATGGCGCTGGGCACCCTCGCCTCCACCAACACCCTCGACCTCACCGTGGCCGCCGCCGGGAACACCGAGGTGGTCCGCGCGAAGATGCGCACCATGGACCAGTTGGGGATCAACGACGTGATCGAGGACATCCTCATCACCCTGTCCGGGCAGTACCACATCATCCGGCCCCTCACCAGCCGCAAGGGGCAGGGGCTCTTCCTCTACCTGGCCCTGGACCGCTCCCGGGGCAACCTCGCCCTGGCCAGGCACCGCCTCAAGGGCATCGAGGCGGACCTGGAGGTCTGACCGGGCGGGCCGCCCCGGCGCCCCGCCCGCCCGGAGGATTCCCAGCCGGGGAGGCGATGGGGCAGAATGCCGGTGTCCGCCCCCCGGCACCCTAGGGAGACAGCACATGTTCCGGGTCGTTATCAGCCGTCTCACCGACAACGGACTGCGTGTCACCCCAGAGCAGAAGGACACCGCCATGTCCGTCCAGGAGGCGGTGTCCTTCATCCGCGAACACCTGCCCGGGGTGGACACCGCGGCCTTCGGCGACAGCGCGGTGCAGGGCTCCGTCAACCGGGTCAACGACTTCCGCTGCGACGTCTCCACCGAGGACGGGGGGCACTACCGGGTGGTCATCGCCCCGATGATCTGACCCCGCCTCCCTGTTGAGGGGGATCCCCGGTACGCGCCGCCCCGCCGCCGCGCCTGCAGCCGGGTCAGTCCGACCCGAAGGCGGAGTCGAACGACGCCTCCGGCGGGTCGTAGGCGTGGGAGCGCACGAACTCCACCGCCTCGGCCGCCCCGACCAGCCGGTCCATGCCCGCGTCCTCCCACTCCACCGAGATCGGCCCCTGGTAGCCGATCGAGTTCAGCGTGCGGAAGCAGTCCTCCCAGGGCACGTCGCCGTGCCCGGTCGAGACGAAGTCCCAGCCCCGGCGCGGATCACCCCACGGCAGGTGGGAGCCCAGCCGCCCGTTGCGGCCGTTGCCCACCCGCTTGCGGGCGTCCTTGCAGTCCACGTGGTAGATCCGGTCCCGGAAGTCCCACAGGAACCCGACCGGGTCGATGTCCTGCCACACCATGTGGCTGGGGTCCCAGTTCAGGCCGAAGGCCGGACGGTGCCCCACCGCCTCCAGCGCCCTCTGGGTTGACCAGTAGTCGTAGGCGATCTCGGAGGGGTGCACCTCGTGCGCGAAACGCACCCCCACCTCGTCGAACACGTCCAGGATCGGGTTCCACCGGTCGGCGAAGTCGCGGTACCCGGCCTCGATGACGTCCTCGCCCACCGGCGGGAACATCGCCACGTACTTCCAGACGGCCGAGCCCGTGAAGCCCACCACGGTGGACACGCCGAGCCTGGCGGCCGCGCGGGCGGTGGTCTTCATCTCCTCGGCGGCCCGCCGGCGCACGCCCTCGGGCTCGCCGTCGCCCCACACACGCGCGGGCAGGATGTCGCGGTGGCGGTGGTCGATCGGGTCGTCGCAGACGGCCTGGCCCAGCAGGTGGTTGGAGATCGCCCACAGGCCCAGCCCGTGGCGTTTGAGCGTGTCCAGCCGGTCGCGCACGTAGTCGTCGTCCACGGCGGCCCGGGTGACGTCGAGGTGGTCGCCCCAGCAGGCGACCTCCAGACCGTCGTAGCCCCACGAGGAGGCCAGGGAGCACACCTCCTCGAAGGGCAGGTCGGCCCACTGTCCGGTGAACAGGGTGACTGGTCGCGGCATGTTCGTCTCCTCCTGGAGTAGGGGGGTTTCGTGGTCAGTGGTCGTGTCCGCCGCCGGGGCCCTCCCCGGCGCCCTCCGGTCCCGCGTCCGCCCCGGCGCCGTCGGGCGCGAGGGCGCCGCTGTCGGGGGCGGCGGGCAGGTACAGGTGGACGTGGCCGTGCCCGGCGTCCACGCTCACCGCGTCCAGGTGCGTGGCCGCCACCGACCACGACACGACCGCCTCGTCGCGCAGTTCCATGGCGATGTGCAGCACGTCCATGCGCAGGTCCTCGTCCTCGACCAGGGCGGCCTTGGCGTAGGTGTCGACTGACATGGACAGCAGCCGGACGGAGGACACCAGGCCCGCGTGCGCGGTCCGGTGGGCGCCGCCGGACTCGGGAACCTCCCCGAAGTGCACCGAGGCGGCCTGCACCTCGGTGCGCCAGGAGTTGACCACCGAGGCCTCGGTCAACTCCAGGGGCGGGTGTGATCCGTCGGTGGGCAGGAACTCCTCCATGTCCTCCACCACGGGGACGAGTCCCTCGTGGGCCGTGCGGGTGTGGGTGAGCAGCGAACCGACCTGTTCGGCGTCGGGGTGGTCCGCCGGGGCCTGCGGCGCGGCGGAGGCGCCGTTCGCGCCGTCACCGCCGAGGAACACGGCGGAGGCGACGGCGGCACCGGCCACCGCGAACGACACCCCGGTCAGCCACCAGGTGGCGGGGGTGTCCGCCACCGGGTCCGGGAACTCGGATCCGGCGGCGGAGGGGGTCTTGTGAGCGGGCATGGTGACGTCTCCTCGTGGGGATGGAGCCGCCCTACCTCAGTCAGCGCTTTCCGGCGAGCGCGGCACCGAGCGGGGGTGGTGGACGTTTCCTCCTGGCCCGGGGGCACCGGCGGCCGTGGTGCGGACACGGCGGCCGGCTCCCGTCCCCCGTGGAGCCCGGCCGCGCCCGTACGGGCGGACCGCGGCTCCCGAGGAGCGCTGCCTACCTGCACGGCGGCTCCTCTCGTCGGCTCAGGGCGCGAAGGAAGGCCAGGCCGTCGACGGCGATCGCGTCCTGGGTCGCCGCCAACGGTCGCCAGACGGAGGCCGCCGTGGCGATGCTGGCATTGTCCGCCGTGAACGACTCGATCACCAGGGGTCCTCCGTACCCCGCGTCGCCGAGCGCGCCGAGGATCGCGCTCCAGTCCAGGTGGTCGGCCCCGGGGGCGCCGCGGTCGTTCGCGCACACCTGCACGTGCGCCACTCTGCCCGCCGCGCGCCGCACGGCCGCCGCCACGTCCCGCTCCTCGATGTTCATGTGGTACACGTCCAGGGCCAGCCCGCAGTGCTCCGCGGGCAGGTCGGCCAGCATCTCCAGCCCCTGGTCCACCGTGTTGAGCACGCTCGTCTCGTACCGGTTGAGCGGCTCCACCGCCAGCCGGACCCCCGCGGCCGAGCAGTGCCCGACCACGGGGGCCAGCGCCTCGGTCAGCTCCGCGCCGATCCCCGCCCGCTCACGCGGGGACATCCGCCACGTGCGGCCGACCGAGGCGTAGGCAGGACCGGCGGCGACGGGGGAGCCCACCGCCGCGGCCGCGTCCACGACCCGCCTGAGGTAGTCCTGCGTGGCCGAGCGGGTGGCCGCGTCGGTCGCGACCAGTTCCCGGCCCGGCCCCATGACCAGCACGACGCTGGCCGTCAGGCCCAGCCCGTCCAGCAGGGCCCGGGCGCGCCGGGGGTCCCAGTCGCCCGTGTCCTCCACGGGGAGTTCGATCACGTCGAACCCCCACTCCGCCACGCGGGGCGCGATCCGCTCCAACGCGGCGTCGGTCAGCGGCGACGTCCACACCCAGGTGTTGACCCCCAGCGCGCGCACCTACCGGTCCGTCCAGGCCTCGGGGAAGCCCGGCAGGTCCTCGCCGCCGAACTTCGCGTAGTGCAGGGACGGCATCTCCGCGTTGCGCTCCAGGTACTCGTCCAGCTCGTCCTGACGGATCGGCTCCTGCGGCAGGATCCACTCCGAGGGCACCTCCTCGCCGGCGAGGATCATGCCGGCGGCCAGGACCGGGGTCCGCCACTGGAAGTTGGAGTAGACGGGCGCGATCGCGGTGAGGTCCTCCTCCTGCCACTTGCGCATGAAGCTCAGCTCGTCCTCACCGGAGATCACCGGGTAGGGCTGGCCCGCGTCCTCGAAGGCCTCCAGGGCGGCCACGGCGCCGTCCCCGGCGTCCATCCAGATGCCGTCGACCTCGCCGCGCTGGAGGTGCTGGGAGACCAGGTCCTTGATCATGGCGCCGTCGCCCTCGGTGAACTCGTGGCCGAGCACCTCCAGCTCGCTGTCGGCGAAGACCTCCTGGGCCGCCGCCCAGCGGTGTTCGAGCACGTCCACGCCGGGCAGGATGCGCAGCGCCAGCACGGTCGAGCCGGGCTCCAGCTCATCGACCAGGAACTCGGCCGCGTCCGCGCCGTAGGCGTAGCCGCCGATCGGGTGGATGAACGTGACCATGCAGTCGCTGTTCACGCCGCGGTCGAAGACCACGACCGGGACGCCGCTCTCGCAGGCGGTCTCCACCGCCGGGGTCAGGGTCGCGGTAGTGGAGGGGGAGATGATGATGACGTCGCAGTCCCCGGAGTCCACGAAGGCCTGGATGTCGGAGATCTGCTGGTTGTCGTCGTCGGCGGCGTCCGACACGCGGAACTCGCCGATGCGCCCCTCCTCCTGGAGCGCCTCCACCTGTTGCTCCATGGTGATGAAGCCGGTGACGCGCCAGGGGTTGGACACCGAGGCGTTGGAGAAGCACAGCGTCGCGTCCTCTGGCGCGTCGTGCGTGAACTCCGAGGTGTCGATCCACTCGGGCTCGATCGCCTGGAGCCAGGGCTGGTCCTCGGGGCCCTCCGGGGTGATCTCGCGCTGGGCCAGCTGCGCCTCGAACTCGGCCTCGTCGAACCACTCCCCGTCGGGGGTGAGTTCGGAGCCCGCCTCCTCAGGGGCGTCGGTGGGGGCGTCCGTCGTACACGCCGTGAGCGTCAGGGTCAGGCCGGCGGCGCCGGCGAGCAGCACGCGGGGGACGCGCATGGTTACCTCCTGGAAGTGCCGAGCGGCCGCTCGGTCGGATGGTCCGGTCGCCGTCGCAGGCGCTCCGGCAGTCGAAGGTCGCCCCGGCGGGCGGCGTAGGCCACCGCGGCGATGATGATGAGCCCCTGCACCGTGGGCTGGAGCGTCGAGGGCAGGTACAGCTGGTTGAACAGCGTGAACAGGGCCTCCACGGTCAGGGCTCCCAGGACGGCGGCGACCACGGTGCCGCGCCCGCCGCCCAGCACCACCCCGCCCAGGACCACGGCGGTGATCGCGGTGAACTCCAGCCCGTCGCCGACCTGCGCGGTGACCCCGGCGTAGCCGCCGATGAGGACGGCGGCGACGGTGGCCATGAGGGAGGAGCCGACGAAGGCCATCGTGCGCACCCGCCACACCCGCACCCCCGAGAACGCGGCGGCGATGTCGTTGTCACCCGTCGCCACGAGGGAGCGGCCGTAGGGCGAGCGCATGAGCACCACCGCGCCCGCCGCCAGCGCCAGGGCGATGAGCAGCGCCCACGGGATCTCGCCGAGGACGGGCACGCCCTCGATCCCCTGCCGGCCGAACACGCGGAAGGACTCCGTCAGCGCCCCGGTGGGCGCTCCGCCGGTCCAGTAGCGCACGGCGCCGAACAGGATCAGCATCGTGCCGAGCGTGGTGATGATCGACGGCACCCGCAGCAGCGTGGTCACCAGGCCGTTGACCAGGCCCACGACCAGGCCGAAGACCAGCATGAGGCCGATCACCGGCCAGGTCATGGCCTCGTCTCCGTCGATGAGGCGGGCAGCGATCACCACCTGCGCGCCCACCAGGGACCCCACCGACAGGTCGAACTCCCCGGAGACGATCACCAGGTACTGGCCGATGGCCAGGATCACCAGCGGCGCGGCCTTCTTGGCGAAGGCCATCAGCGGCGGCCCCTCGAAGAACGAGGGGTTCTGGGTGGCGATCACCACGAAGATCAGCGCCAGCAGCAGCGCGACGGTCGCCGTGCCGCCCCGGCCCAGCGCGGCCAGCGCCGCCAGCGGGCCCGGGCCGCGCGACTCGGGTCCGCGCGGCCCGACCGGGCCGCGCGCGTCCTGGGTGGGGGTCGGGGTCATCGGCGGCCTCCGAGGGGTTGCGGTGCGGATCCCGTCCCGGGGTCCGGATCGGGGGCGGTCCCGGTGTCCGGGGCGGGCCGCGGCACGGGGGAGGACGGCGGCGCGCCGCCGGAGGGGAAGCGCGTCCGCACGGCGGAGCGCCCGCCGCGGGCGTAGACGGCCACGGCGGCGATGACGATGACGCCGCGCAGGACGTCCTTGACGAACGGGTCGACCGCCAGCACGTTGAACACGGTGTCGAGCGTGGCGAGGATGAGCACCCCCGCCACCGTCCCGGCCACGCCGCCGCGCCCGCCGAGCAGGTAGGTCCCGCCCAGCACCACGGCCGCGATGGCCTCCAGTTCGTAGCCCCCGGAGTAGACGGTGGCGCTGCCGGTCCCGAACCGGGCGGCCAGCAGCAGACCGGCCACACCGGCGGTGACCGAGCACAACACGTGCGCGGTGACCGTGGGCACCCCGGAGCGGACCCCGGAGAGCCGGGCCACGTCGGCGTCGCCGCCGACGGCGTAGATGTGGTAGCCCATCCGTGTGCGGCTCAGGAACAGCACCGCCGCCACCGCCACGCCCAGCATGACCAGGGTGGAGACGGGCAGCACACCGATCCGGGTGTAGCCGAAGGCCTGGAAGGCGGCGGGCACCGCCCCGGCCGGGCCCTGGAAGTTCGTGTCCAGGTAGCCCTTGATCACCAGCCCCATGCCCAGGGTGGCGATGAAGGGGTTGACCCGCAGCCCCGTGACCACCAGCCCGTTGACCAGGCCGATCAGCGCGGCCAGGCCGAGCGCCGCGGCCACGCCGAGGACGATCCGGGAGGGGTCGCCCGCCATGGTGGTGGCCGCGACCACGGTGGACAGGGCGGCCACGTAGCCGACCGACAGGTCCAGGGAGCGGCACAGGATGACGAGGGTCATCCCGACGGCCAGGAAGCCCAGCAGGCTGCTGCGGGTGAGCAGGTCGACGGTGTTGGCGGTGGTGAACAGGTTGCCGCCCCGGGCGGCCACGAAGGCCGCGCTGACCGCGAGCAGCAGCACCAGGGCCAGGTAGACCAGCCCGGTGGTGCCCGTCCGGGCGCGCAGGCTCCGGAGGACGGAGGTCGGTGGGGGTGTCACGGGGCGGCCTCCTCGTGCCGTGCGGGGGAGCCGCCGTTGTCGGTTCCGGCGGCCGGGTCGCCCCCGGCGGCCGGTGGAGCGGCGGCCGGGTCCTGCCCGGGAACCGGTGCGGCGGACCCGCCCGGGTGCGGCGATCCGGTGGCCATCGCCATGACCGCCTCCTCGGCGGCCCCGCCGGGCAGCTCGCCCGCCACCCGGCCGTCCCGCAGGACGACCAGCCGGTCGGACATGCCGATCAGCTCGGGCAGCTCGGAGGAGATGAGCACGATCGCCACACCGGCCGCGGCCAGCTCGCGCATGAGCCGGTAGACGGCCTGCTTGGCGCCCACGTCGATGCCGCGCGTGGGCTCGTCGAGCACCATCACGCCGGGTTCGGCGGCCAGCCACTTGGCCAGCACGACCTTCTGCTGGTTGCCGCCGGACAGGTACCGGACCTCCTGGTCCTGGCCGCCGCGCGCCACCAGCTCCAGGGAGGAGAGGATGCCGGGCAGCCGCCGGGCCCCGCGCGCCGAGCCCAGGGGCCAGACCGCGTCCAGGACCAGGCGGCCGTTGGCCGCCACCGACTGGTTCAGCGCCAGCCCCTGCGCCTTGCGGTCCTCGGTGACCAGCACCAGGCCCGCCCGCACCGCCGTGCGCGGCGAGCGCGGGTCCACCCGCCGCCCGTCCACGCGGACCTCGCCCCGGGTGAAGCGCTCGACGCCGAAGAGGGCGTGGGCGACCTCGGTGCGCCCGCTGCCCTGGAGCCCGCCCAGGCCCAGGATCTCGCCGCCGCGCACCTCGAAGCCGATCCCGTCCAGCTGGGTGTTGCCGCCTCCGGTGACCGACAGCCGCACCCGTCCCACGTGCTCGCCGTGCGGCTCCAGGGGCTCGGGGAAGACCGCCGAGACCGGACGCCCGACCATCTTGCGGACCAGCTCGGCCGGACCGATCTCACCGGCGGGGACGGTGTCCACGAGATGGCCGTCCTTGAGCACCGTGATGGTGTCGGCCAAGTCGAAGATCTCCCGCATGCGGTGCGACACGTACAGCACCGCCACGCCGCGTTCGCGCAGGCGGCCGATGATCCGGTAGAGCACCTCCACCTCGTGGTCGGCCAGCGCGGCGGTCGGCTCGTCCATGGAGATGATGCGCGCGTCGTGCGAGAGCGCCTTGACGATCTCCACGATCTGCTGTTCGGCCACCGACAGCGACCGCACCCGGGCCCGGGGGTCGATGCCCTCCAGGCCGAGTTCGGCGAGCAGTTCGGCGGTGGCCCGCTCCATGGCCCGGGCGTCCACCAGGCCGCGGCGGCGGATCTCGCGGCCGAGGAAGACGTTCTCGGCGACGGTGCGGTCGGGCAGGAGGTTGAACTCCTGGAAGACCGTGGTCACGCCCGCGCGCTGGGCCTGGACGGGGTGCTCGAAGGAGACGGTGCCGCCCTCCAGCTCGACCGTGCCCCCGTCCGCGCGGTGCACCCCGGCCAGCACCTTCATCAGGGTGGACTTGCCCGCCCCGTTCTCGCCGACCAGGGCGTGCAGCTCGCCGGGGTGGAGTTCCAGGTCGATCCCGTGCAGGACGCGCACGCCCAGGAAGGACTTGGTGATGCCGCTCATCCGGAGCAGGGGCGGGCCGCTCATGCCCCGTCCACCTCCGGCACGTCGACCCAGCGGCGTTCCCGCGCCGAGGTCAGGACGGCCTCGGCCAGCACGGCGGCGCGCAAACCGTCGGCGAACACCGGCAGGCCCTCGGGGGTCTGCCCGGCGATGGCGGCTCCGGTGTCGGCCACGAGCGCGTTGAAGCAGTCCTGGTAGCCCTGCGGGTGGCCGACGGGGGTCGTGGACAGGCGCGCGGCGTCGGCGCTCAGCTCGGGGTCGTCGCGGCTGATGGTGCAGCTGCGGCCCCGGCCGCCCGCCCAGAGGGTCTCGGGCCGCTCCTGGTCGAACAGCAGGGTGCCCTCGGTGCCGGAGACCTCCAGCACGAGCCGGTTCTTGCGGCCGGGGGAGACCTGGCTGATGACGGCGCCGCCGACCACGCCCCCCACGGTGGAGAACTGGAAGGCCACCAGGTCCTCGGTGGCCACCGAGCGTCCGGCGCGGGTGTCGTTGACCCGCGAGGTCTGCGCGCTGACCGAGGTGATGCGGTCGCCGGTGACGAACTCCAGCATGTCGCACCAGTGCGAGCCGATGTCCCCGAACGCGCGGGTGGGGCCGCCCAGTTCGGGGTCCACCCGCCAGTTGTCCTCGTCCGGGTACAGGAGCCAGTCCTGGAGGTAGCCGCCGTGGGCGAGGCTGACGCGGCCGATGGAGCCCGAGGCCACGCGGGCGCGCGCCTCGCGGGCCATGGGGTGGAAGCGGTAGGCGAAGGGGACGACGGCGACCCGGTCGGCCTCCTCCGCGGCCCGGACCAGCTCGCGGGCGGTGTCGGCGTCGGTGGCCAGGGGTTTCTCGCACACGACGTGCTTGCCGGCGGCCAGGGCGGCCAGGCTCAGCGGCGCGTGCAGGTGGTTGGGGGTGCACACGTGGACCACGTCCACGTCGTCGCTGCGGACGAGTTCGAGGGCGTCGGCGTGGGCCCGGGCGACGCCGTGCGCGGTGCGGAACTGTTCGGCCTTGCCATGGGAGGAGCCCGCGACCCCGACGACCTCGCCTCCCGCGGCGCGGACGGCGTGGGAGTGGACCCGGCCCATGAAGCCGGTACCGATCACCGCGGCGCGGTAGGCGTTGGGGGCGGTGGACCCGGGGTCGGCCGCCTCACCCAGGCTTGTGACCTTACTCACTGACATGCCACGAACGGTACGCCGGACTTCTGTCGATCGTCAAGCAAAAGTCGTAGGATCTATCTGCAATAGGCGGATGACGGACAGTCAATAGATCCTGTGCTTCACTGTTCGCATGACGGAAGACGCGCTGACCCACACGGAGGGACGACCCGGCCCGGCCGTCGCTCCGACCGCCGCACCCGGTGCGGGCACCCTGCTCCGACTCCTGCGCGACGGCCGACCGCGCACCCGTTCGGAGCTGGCCTCGGTCACCGGTCTGGCCCGCTCGACCGTCACCCAGCGCGTGGACGCCCTGCTCGCCAGCGGACTCATCGGGCCCGCCGGAGAGGCCGTGTCCACCGGGGGCAGGCCGCCCACGACCTTCTCGTTCCAGCCGGACGCCCGCGTGGTCCTGGCCGCCGACCTGGGCGCCACCCACGCCCGCCTGGCCCTCACCGACATGTCGGGGACCGTGCTCGCCGAGGAGCGCGCCGACCTGGACATCGCCCTGGGCCCCGAGCACGTCCTGGACTGGGTCGTGGAGCGGGGCCGCGGCCTGCTGGAGGGCACGGAACGGCGGGTGGACGAACTGCTCGGCCTGGGCATCGGCCTGCCCGGCCCGGTCCAGCACACCACCGGGCGCGCGGTGAACCCGCCGATCATGCCGGGGTGGGACAACTTCGACGTGCCCGGCTACGTCCACGACCGGCTCGACGTGCCGGTCCTGGTGGACAACGACGTCAACATCATGGCGATCGGGGAGCACCACACGGCCTGGCCCGAGGCCAGCCACCTGATGTTCGTCAAGGTCGCCACGGGCATCGGCTGCGGCATCGTCAGCGAGGGCAGCGTCTACCGGGGAGCGCAGGGCGCGGCCGGGGACATGGGGCACATCCACGTCCCCAGCGGCGACGAGCGGCCCTGCCGCTGCGGCAACACCGGCTGCCTGGAGGCCGTGGCCAGCGGCGCCGCCCTGGCCGCCGCGCTCACCGCCGAGGGCGTGCCCGCCAGCGGAGCCCGCGACGTGGTCGAACTGTCCCGCAACGGGTCGGTGCCCGCCCTGCGCGCGCTGCGCCAGGCGGGCCGCGACATCGGCGAGGTGCTCGCCGCGTCGGTGAACATGTTCAACCCGTCGGTCATCGTCATCGGCGGCGCGCTCGCCCTGGCCGGGGACCACCTGCTCGCCGGGGTGCGCGAGATCATCTACCAGCGGTCGCTGCCGCTGGCCACCGAACACCTGAGCATCGTCTCGTCCGTGGCGGGCGAGAGCGCGGGCGTGGTCGGCGCGGCGGTCATGGTGATCGAGCACTGCC
Organism: Nocardiopsis sp. LDBS0036; assembly: GCF_041228755.1. Taxonomy (NCBI): domain Bacteria; kingdom Bacillati; phylum Actinomycetota; class Actinomycetes; order Streptosporangiales; family Nocardiopsidaceae; genus Nocardiopsis; species Nocardiopsis sp. LDBS0036. Next base: position 3,327,030 of record NZ_CP141103.1, on the reverse strand, counting down.
TGAGCCCCGAGCACGCGGACGCGCTGATCAACGGCTGAGCCGGGTGGGCCCCGGCCGGGGCCCACGGCCGCCCCGCGCGGCGGGTGGCGGGCGGATCCCGAGCCCTGCGTCGGAGACGCCCCGGGGCGGCGCCGCGTCGGGGCCGCGTCCCCGGGGCGGTGCCGGGATCCCAGCGCACGGAGCCGCCTCGGGGCGGGAGCGGTGCCGGAGCGCGGGGGTGTTCCGTCAGGGTCGCGGACCGTTCCGTTCCCGGGCTCGGGGGGCTTCGGCTTCGGGGTGTCCGGTCAGGGCGCGGACGCTGATTCGGGCCTCGGGTGCTCCGTCAGCGTGCGGACGCGCCTTCGGGGTCGAGGTGCTCCATCAGCTCCCGGAAGCGGCTCCAGGCGTCGGGCTCCACGCCGTCCCCGATCCGGTACCAGACCAGCGGGGCCATGGGCGGGCCGAAGGCGACGCCCGGTACCGGAGCGGCCAGCGCCCGTTCCCGTCCCGCATCCAGGACCCCCTCCGGCCCCACCGCCAGCCCGACCGGCACTGACACGCCCGCCCACCGGGGCGCGTACGTCAGGTCGGCGCGCCCGAGGGCGCGGTGCACGGTCATGCTGCGCAGGCCGTCCAGCGCGGTCAGCTCGCGCACCAGCGGTTCGAGGGCGTCCAGGTCGGGTTCCTCACCCGGCCGGTACCCCACCGAGAACAGGATCCGCTCGCGCACCCCCGACGGCGCGCGCGACACCCTCAGGCTCCCCGCCAGAGGGCGTGCCCCCTCCTCCCGGACGCCCTCGGGCTGACCGGCGAAGGCCAGCAGGGTCTCACCGGGGGAGCGGCGCCGCGCCATGGCCGTGACCCGTTCGGTGTCCCACGCCCGGGTCAGGGGCTCGGAGACGCCCCACACCGCGGGCGCGCCTCCGGCCAGACGCTCGGCGAGCAGTTCCACGGTGGTGCCCAGCAGCAGGCCGTCGCCGACCGGGTGGTCGACGCTCAGGTCCACGTGCAGGTGGGTGCCCGGTTCCTCGTCGGCCGACGCCCGGAAGGCCTCGTTGGGGCCGTCCTCCGCGTTCACCCCGGGGTCGGGCACGAAGCCGGTCCCGGCGTCCCACACCAGCGGCAGGCCGTTGAAGCCGTCGTGGTAGCGCCCGTCCGGGGCGCGCACGACCCACGTGGCACGGGGCCTGCTGAGGAACCAGCGCAGCGCGTGGGTGATGACGCTCGTGGAGGGGGTGACCACCTGTAGGCCCCGGCCCCGGCGGCCGTGCTCGGCCAGCGCGTCCACGAACCAGCTGGACAGGGGTACCACGGGCCGGTCCTGCACCAGGACGGCGTTCGCCCCGGTCACCGCGCTCACCGCCGGGTGGTCGGTCACTCCCAACAGGTGCGGGTCGCCCCGGGGAAGCCGCGGCTCCGGTTCCCACACCGCTCCGCCGTGCCGTTCGACCAGGCAGTGGGCGAACCGGCGTGCCGTCGCGGCCGTGTCGGTGTCCGCCAGCTCCGTTCCGCGGACCTCGACCCACAGCGGCTGCGCGGGCAGGTCGTCAGTGATCCCGTCTTCCAGGAGGCGGTCGGCCTCCGCCGACACCGCGAGCCGCTGCGCCGCCTGCATGGCGATCACCAGGCGGTCGGAGTCGTCGCGCAGCTGCACCACGGTGCCCTCGGCCACGAGCCGGACCCGCAGTCTGGGTCCGGCGGCGACCAGCGCGTCCAGGAGGGAGCGGCGGCTGGGGCTCTCGGCGAGGAGGGCGACGACGTCATGGCTCAACGGTGTTCCTTCACGGGGGTGGGGGTCGGTGGGGCGGGGTCGGTCGGGTCCTGGCCGGTCAGATGGGGAACTCCCCGTGCCAGCTGCGCTGGAGGATGTGCTTGGGCAGGTAGCCGGATTCGACGTCGAAGTGGAAGTCGGGATCCTGCCCGGCGGTGTCGTAGGCCAGGCAGGCCAGGGCCAGAAGGGGGATGGAGGTTCCACCGTCGAGTTCCTCCGCACGTTCGGGTGTGGCGGTGTGGAAGGAGCGGAACAGTTCCAGCCCTTCTGCCAGGGCTTCGTTGAACTTGTCGCTGTTGCGCCGCACCAGGTGCATCAGGGTGTTCAACGGCGGGAAGGTGAGCTTGTTGAGTACCTCGGTGGTGCCGATCTCCGCATTCGCGGGGTCTGACAGTTTCATGGCCTGGAGGAGGTGTTCTTCCAGGCCGGGGCGGTTGAGGACGAAGGCCTGCAAGGCTTCGATCAGGTGGTAGATGTAGGGGTTGTACTGGCTTCCCCGGCTCTCCCCGGCTTGGCGCAGGAGTTCGGTGGGGATCTCGCACAGGGAGCGGTAGCGTTCCTGGTCGCGGCAGGTCACCGCCAGGTAGAACGCGGTCAGCCAGTTGCTGGCGTTGGTGAAGTAGTCGGGTTCGACCGCGGTCAGGGTGCGTTCCTGGTGGTTGATCATCCGGGTGAGCTGGGTGCCCGGTTCGGCGGTGGAGACGGCGAGGGTCGCCTCGCTCATCTGCATATAGGTGACCCAGGCCTCCCAGGTTTCCAGCCTGTCCACATCGGTGTCCATGGCCAGACACAACTCGGCTTGGTCCTGTACCCCGGTCAGAGGGCCTCCAGCATCAAAGGGTGAGTCGATCAACCACTGCACATAGAACTTACGCCTTTCGGGAATCCTGGCGATACTACTCTCGTAGTTGGGATTGCTGATGTCGTGGCGGTTTACTGTGTAAGTCACTTTTGTCCCTACTTCTTGGGTATGTCGAAAAGGCCAATGCTGTATCCGGAGTGCTTTTCTCCTTCCTTTGGGTCTTCGCCGAGGGCCTTCTGTTTTTGCTCCGGGGTGATGCCCTTTACTTCCGCATAGAAAAGCTTGCCGGCGGCCCTGGCTTCTTCAATCATTTCCGCAAGTCTTTCTTCTGTTGGGTCTCCGAGTTGATTCTTGCGCCCCCTCCTCTTCATGTCTTTCGTGGTTGCTTCGAGGTACTCTGGCGTGCCTTGGGAGACCCGCTTGGGTTCTTTGCCTGCCGGAATGGTTCTCTCGCCCAGGGAGGTCGACTGGCTACTCTTGGCCTCGACAATGAGGATACCACCGCCTTTGAGGGGCCAAATCTGGTCGAACTGGTAGTTCCCACTCCTCGGTGTCCCCGGAGTTTCATAGGGTTTTTTGGAGCCTTTTATTTCCTCGATTTCAGGAAGATCGATGACATTTCCATCTTTTCCGGGAAGCGAGTGATGGCCGTCGAACAGATCCTTGACCGCTACCTTGGCACCCTCCTCCCCGTATGTCTCGCTATCTTTGGTCATCTTCTTGTGGAGTGGGCTGTGTTCCGCGTCTGCCTTGAGTACTTCCGGGTGTTCGCCCGGGTAGTTCTTGTGTTCCTCCTTCTTTTCCTTAAGTTTTTTCTCCGCGGCAAGATCATCCTTGATGGATTGCCTTCTTTGTTCGGCGTAGTCGTCCATCTCCGAGGTCGTGTTCTTGCTATTTTCGGCAGAGAAGTACACTCGGTCGTTAAGCGTGCGGTATTTGGGCGCATCTGGTTCGGGCAGCGTCTCCATGGCGAACCAGGGGGCGGAGCCATTGACGCTGGTTAGCTGTGGAATCTTGAAGCCGAAAACATCGCGTTGGATTCTAAATCTACTGCCGTTGCTGTTGTAAAATTCGAGGAAATATTTATCCTTTCCGTTCGAGATTTTGTCGTTGAGGAAATCCGTAAACTTCTTGGCGAAAACCTTGTAGGGCGTGTCCGGCTTCAGTCCTATCTCTTGGGCGATCTCTCGATTGAGATCCTCCCTGGATATTCCGTCGAACTTCCTGGCGGGGATGTCGGCATCCTTGCTTCTTGGAAGTTCCTGCTGGGGGGATCCTGCTCCGTTGGAGTCGTGCGGCGGCTTGTCAGAGGGGATGCCGCTGGAACTGTTGCCGCCGCCGGGACCGCTCCGACCGTTCTGGTTCCCGGAGCCGCCGGTACCTCCGCTCGGGCCGCCGGAGGACCCGGGGACGCCAGCACGCGTCGGGGTGACCACGGCCGGGACGGCATCGACGGAGTCGGTCCGGTCGGATCCGCCGAGGCCGGAGGGACCGTCGCCCCGGAGAGGCGTGTCAACGCCGGAGCCGCCGTCGCCGCTTGGCACGGAGTCGGCCCTGTTGACGGCGACCGGACGATGGGTTCCCGTGTCGGCGCCGTGGTCGTGGCGGAATCCGGGATCGGAGCCACTACGCGCGTCAGGTGCACCGACCCGTGAGGCGTCGATCCGGTGGCTTCCGCTGTCCCCCAGGTCCACGTGCTGGACCCGGCTGTGGGGGATCGCTCTCTGCGCGCTCGCGGTGTCTGCGTGGGGACGCGGCCCCGTCGTCGCGTACTCCCTGTCGGCCTCGGGCTCGTCGCGGCCATCCCGCACGTCCCGTCCGTCACCGGGGCCACCCTCCCAGTTCACATGGGGGTAGTCGCTCGCCACCGCACGCATGTCGGAGAACGCGGCGTTCGCGCGGCCGTCCAGCCCGTACCTCTCCGCGACCTGGGAGTCCTTCAGCGAAGAGGAGTCCGTGTCCACGGTGGCGCGGTCGCCCTCGTACAGGGCAGTCTCGGCGCGTTGGTTGACCTGGAAGTCCGCGTGGTCCTCAGCCGTGAACATGCCGTTGACCTGTCGCAGCAGCCTGTCGCTCTCGCTGAGCTGCTCGGCGGTGGGGTCCTGGTAACCGCTCTCGGTCGGCGAGGACCGGTGGGAGGTGTCCGAAGCGTCCTCGATCACCGGCACGGGAGAGCTGCCGCGCTCTTCCCCGGAAACCTCCTCAAGGAGGGCCTGTTCGTCGTCCACCCCGGCACGGTCGGTTTCGGGCTCGGCCCTGGAGGGTCTCTCGTCCGCCCCGGTCTCCCGGTCCGCGACCGGTCGTGCGGTGGGCCTCCTCGATTCGGAGGGATCGCTGTCACCCTGGACGGGCGCGGACCGCGGCGGAGGAGACCCGTCCGCGTGCGAGCCGTCGGCGGGGTCGTTCGCGATGCCCTGCAAGCGGCCCAAGGACCCCCTCAGGTCACCCAGTTGCCGCGGACTGAGTCCGTCGGGGTCGAAGACGCTGGTGTCGATCCGCACGACGGGGGCACCGCTGCCCCCGAAGGCGGGGATGCCGGCGGGCAGGTCCACGTTGACGTCCGCCGCACCGCCGGATCCGCTGCCACCGCCGCGACCGCCCATACCGTCCACGATGGCCATGCCGCGCCAGGCCATCAGCGGGACGCCGACCGCCGCGCCCACACCGGTGGCCGACAGCGCGGCGCCGAGGGCGGTGACGCCGATGTTGAGCACGGCGGTGCCGATCACGTAGCCGGGCCGCTCACCCCACTCCTCCCAGGGCACCACCGAGTGGGCCAGGTCCTTCCACGCCGAGCCGACGGTGTCCCAGCCCGACCAGCCGTAGCTGTCGGACTCGGCGTCGTACATGCCCACCAGGGAGGCCACGGACTGGATGTTGCTCTCGTGGTACTCGTACAGGGCGTCGCCCCAGGACATGTTGAACCAGCCCTCGGAGCTGTGCATGCCCAGCATCGCGCCGGTGCCCTCGACCGCCCCGACGCCGAAGTCCCACACCGCGTCCCAGCCGTCGACCAACCAGCTCTCGTCGGTGACGGCCCCGCCCATGTCCCACTCGGTGGCAAGGTCCGACAGGTCCTCCTCGTAGCCGTGGTAGAAGACGTCTGGGTCGAGGGCGCCGTCCCCGGAGGGCGTCCTCTCGAACGGGGTGCGGTCCGGGACGAACCGGTTGATGGCGTTGGCGCAGGCGAGCTCGGCGTCCGCGTAGTCCTCGATGATGCGGATGCCCTCGTCGATGAGGCGCTGGTTCTCCTCCACGTCGGGGTTCTCGCCGATCCCGAAGAAACCGGCCACGCCCTCGGCCTTGCGCCAGTCATCGCCCTTCGCGTCGATGCGGGCCCGGAACTCGAAGGCCTCGGCGCTCAGGCTGGACCAGCGGGACTTGATGTCGCGCAGGTCCGCGGCGAAGGTCTCCAGCGCGCTCGCTGCGTGGCCGAGGTCGGTCGAGACCGTGTCGCCGTCAGCGGCCACCGGTTCGAGCACGGAGTAGAGGTGTTCCGCCTCGGGAGCCTTGTAGTGGGACCTCAGACCGCTCCAGGCGGACGTGATGTCGTTTCCGGTGTCGCCGACCGACTCCCCGGCGCTGCGCAGGTCGGAGGCCAGGGTCTCGATGTAGTCGGGGGAGGGGGAGGGGACGGGGAAGGTCGCGGGACTGACCTTGTTCTCACCGTCGGTGAGCATGCCGGTCTGCTCGCCGACGGACAGCGGCGCGCTCGGGGGAGTGTCGGGAGGAAGCACGTGGGAGGACTCCGGGGGAGAGGCGGCCGGGGGAGGGGGAGCGGGTGCGGTCGGGGTCAGACGAGTTCGGCGTTCCCGCCCGGGGCGGGCGGCGGGGGCGGGTCGGGGACCACGCCGGCGTTGCGCTGCGCCTCCAGCGCCATCTCCTCGTTGCCCGTGACGTAGGCGGTGGTCGCCTCGCTGGTCTGCGTGACGGCGTTGCCGGTCAAGGAGAGCATGTCGCCCATGAGACCGAAGTAGTGTTCGGCGAACTCGCCCAGGGCGACCCCGATGGGGGCGCTGTTGATGTGGGTGCTGAGGGTGGTGACGCGTTCCTCGATCGTGGTCATATCGCCGAACAGGCCCTCGGACCCGCCCTCCTCGCCGAGGTGGGAGAGGGTGTTGACGAGCACGGTGCCGATCTCCGGGGGGTCGATGTCCCAGGCGGTCACGGGGATCCCTCCTGTCGCTGTTCGCGGGGCTTCTCGGGGGCTGGACGGGGGCGGAAGGCCTCGGGGCGGAAGGATCCGGTCCCGTCCTCGGGGCCGGGGCCGACGAGGGGCCCGGCCCCGGCCCGGGCGGCCTCGACGGTGTGGAGCATCCGGTTCAGGGCCGAGCGGACCCGGGTGAGGTCGGTGCGGGCGCGCAGGCGCATGTACTCCGAGGACCGCTGGATCCCGAGCCCGGGGCGCGGTGCCGACGGTCCCTCTGGCGGTTCGGGAACCTGTTCCGGGAGACGCGTCCGCGGTGGGGGCGCCTCCCCGTCCTCGCCGAGGCGCACGATGTCGAACTTCACCGGTCGTTCTCTCCTCCCCGCCCTCTCCGCGGCCCCGCCCGGGGTCGCTCACCATGCGGTGTGTACCGACGTACGGAATGTAGGCAATGGTTCCATTGCGGGGCGATCCACCGACATCCGCCGGGGCCGGTGTGGACGCCCGTCGGGGCAGGGAACGCCCCCGCGCCACGCAGGCGAGGCCAGGTCGGGAGGGGTACGGGCGGAGCACGGAGGTTCCGAGACCGTCCGGATGCGTGCGGTGTGCCATCCGGATCTGGCCGGATGCGGCCAGATCCGACGCACCCGTTCGGTGCTCCACGCCCGGGCGGCGGATCTGAGACGCCCCTACGGCGGCTGGCGGGCGGGCTCCGGAGTCCGCGCCGACCGCGCCCCGGGGCGGTGCCGGGATCCCAGCGCACGGAGCCGCTTCGGGGCGGGAGCGGTGTCGGAGTGCGTGGGTGTTCCGTGAGGGACGCGGACCGCTCCGACCCCGGATCCGGGGCGCTCCGTCAAGGGCGCGGACCGTTCCGTTCCCGGGCTCGGGGGCCTTCGGCTCCGGGGTGTCCGGTCAGGGCGCGGACGCGGCTCGGGTGTCGCGGAGGGAAGAGGCCCCCGGAAAGCGAGAACGCGCGTCCGGTGCGTCCGAACACCCGTCGGGCCGGTCGCGCCGCGGTCGGAACACCGATTCCCGGGCGGAAACTCCGGAATCCCCCGCGCGCGTTATCGGCCCTTTGCGGAAAAGGAGATCCGGCCGGCCTGGAGGGTGGGGACGCGGCCGGATCTCCGCTTCGCGGACCCGGAGGAGGGCTGGCGCGGGGAGGCTCCGCGCACGGGTACCGACCCGCTGGTCGGCGCCCTCCTCCGGGTCCTTGGGGGAGTGGGGGAGGGCTGAAAAACGGCAGGAGGGGCGGGGTTCGGGGCTTGGAGGCGCGCGGGCGGGCGCGGGGCCCGCCGGAGGGCGGGTTCGTGGTTTCCTTTTCTTTTTCCTCGCCTTTCCTGTGCTCTGTTTTTTCCCGTGCGTGAGCGCCTCGAAACGCCCGCCGCCGGTTCCGCTGATGATTTCTCCGGTGCGCTCTTTCCCCGCCCTGATGGGAATTGTTTTGCTTTTTTGTCGGAAAAGGAGGGATGAGGAGTTATGCGGGTCGGGTGGCGTTTTCGGGGTGGCTGCGGTCATGTGACCCGCTTGGTGGTGCTTCGTCGCACCCGGTCCCTGCCCCCGGCCCGTCCCTCACCCGGGCCCCGGGGCACGCGGAAGGGGGCGGAGCCGTTCGGCTCCGCCCCCTCGTGCGCCTCGGGTCAGGGGGCGCCGCTCTGGTTCCCGGGGTCACGGGTCACCCGGTCCGGCCGCTCGTCGGGACCGTCCGGCGTGCTGGTCGAACGGTGCGTCGGCCGCCCGGCGTACCGGTCATCCGGCGTGCTGGTCTCCCGGAGCCTGACGGCCGTGCTGGTCCCGCCTGGCCTCCTCCGCCTCCGCGTCCATCTGCTGGGCGCGGACCTGGTTCTTGCGGTACTCCCCCTGCTTCACGTCGGGCAGGATGCCCTCGTGCCGCAGGACGGGCTCCTCACCCTGCACGGGCTCCCTGGGATCCACGGCCTGCGTCTCGTCCCTGGGCTCCGGCCCGGGGTCCCCGACGGGCCTCACGGTCGCCTCGTGCGTCGTGTAGGCCGTCCGGGCGTCACCCGGGGCCCGGCCGCTCAGGGTGGAGGCGCGCCCCACGCTCCGCAGCAGGGTGATGATCGCGATACCCGTGACCAGGTTGATCACGGACGTGCTGACCTGGCTCGACGTGTCCACGGGCTCGCTGAACGGGGCGACGGCGGCGATCGCCGTGACCAGCCCCAGGATCCACCCGAAGAACTTCATCGCCCGCGGGGCGCTGAGCAGCAGCATGTGCATCAGCCCCGTGGCCAGCAGCGCCGCCACGGCGGCCATCAGCGCGTAGACCACCGTGCTCGCGTCGCCCAGTGCCCCCGCGTCCTCCGGTGCGAGCACCGGTACCCCGAACACTCCTCGGAAGACCAGTGCCCCCGCGAAGATCACCAGCGCCGCCACCACGGCGGTGGCCATCCCTCCGTACCACAGCCTCGTGGTGTTGACGGGTCGTTCGCTACCTATCTCGGTCATGCCAGTACCCCCAGATACTGTGCCTCTGGGCCGATCCCCTACCCCGCATCCACCCATGTACTACGGGTGACCGAGAAAACCCGCGTCGTGCCTGGTCACGCGGGACGCCCCGGGAGGCCGGGGAAAACGGTCACGCCCTCCCGGGCGTGTCCGACCCCTCGCCGGGCGTGTTCCGGCGCCGCTCCGCTCCGGTCCCGCGCACGTGGAACACTGGAGTACATGTCTCACTTCGCGCACGCTCGCGTCGACCTCGACGCGATCTCCCACAACGCGCGGGTGCTCCGCGGGTTCGCAGGGGGCACCCCGCTCATGGGTGTGGTCAAGGCCGACGGCTACGGGCACGGCATGCTCCCGGCAGCCCGCGCCCTGATCGCGGGCGGCGCGACCTGGCTGGGCACGGCCTTCATCGGCGAGGCCCTCGAACTGCGCCGCGCCGGACTGACCCCGCCCGTCCTGGCCTGGATCATCCCGCCCGGCGAGCCGGTCGCGGAGGCCGTCGAGGCCGACATCGACCTCGGGGTGAGCGACCGCGCGGTCCTGGACACCGTGATCGCCGAGGCCCGCCGCATCGGCCGCACCGCCCGCGTACAGCTCAAGGCCGACACCGGCCTCAACCGCGGCGGCGTGGGTCCCGCCGACTGGGGCGCCCTGGCCGAGGCCGCCGCCCGCGCCGAGGACGAGGGGCACCTGCGCGTCACCGGCGTGTGGTCCCACTTCGCCTGCGCCGACGAGCCGGGCCACCCCTCCGTCGCACGCCAGCTCTCCCGCTTCCACGAGGCCCTGGAGACCGCGGACAAGGTCGGCCTGACCCCCGAGGTCCGGCACATCGCCAACTCGGCCGCGCTGCTCACCCTCCCCGAGGCCCGCTTCGACCTCGTCCGCGGCGGGATCGCCAGCTACGGCCTGAGCCCGATCCCCGGCCTCACGGGGACCGGGCTGCGGCCCGCGATGACGCTGCGCTCCCGGCTCGCCCTCACCAAGCGCGTCCCCGAGGGCAGCGGCGTCTCCTACGGCCACCGCTACGTGACCGACCGGGAGACCACCCTGGCCCTGGTGCCGCTGGGTTACGCCGACGGGGTCCCCCGCGCCGCCACCAACCGGGGGCCCGTCCTCCTGGGCGGACGCCGCCGGGCCGTCGCGGGAACGGTCTGCATGGACCAGTTCGTCGTGGACGTCGGCGACGACGCCGTGGAGGCCGGTGAGTACGCGGTGCTCTTCGGCAACCCCGAGGACCACCCGGACACCCCGACCGCCGAGGACTGGGCCGAGATCCTGGACACCATCCCGTACGAGATCGTCACGCGGGTGGGCCCCCGGGTCCCGCGCGAGTACGTCGGCGGGGGCGCCTGAGCCCCTCCGGCACGGCCGTCCCCTCCGGGAGCGCGTCCCCTCCGGCGCGGAGTCCGTCCGAGCGGCACGGGGCCCGGCCCCGGCGCCGCACGGTCACGCGGGTCCCGCCGGACCGCGCGGCACACCGCGACGGCACGGCGGCCCGCGCAGCGGCGGGAGTCTGACCGCTCATCGCGATCCGGTCACAGACCTCCTCCATCCGGCCTAACCTGGGTGGAAGGGGACGCGCTCCGGCGGCCCCGCCCGCGCACGCCCCGACCCGGCGCGCCGCGTTCCACCATCCACCCAGACCACGAGCAGCGAATCTGATGACAGACGCGACAGCAACCACTCCAGGTGCGGCCACCGTCCGCGAGGTCACCGCGGCCACCGACGACGCCATGCGCACCCTCGGCCGCGACCTCGCCGCCCTCGCCCGACCCGGCGACGTGCTGATCCTGTCCGGGCCGCTCGGCGCGGGGAAGACCACCCTCACCCAGGGCCTGGGCGAGGGTCTGGGCGTGCGCGGACCGATCACCTCCCCGACCTTCGTCATCTCCCGGATCCACCCCTCCCTGACCGGAGGCCCCGACCTCGTCCACGTGGACGCCTACCGGCTCGGCGGGCCCGACGAGATCGACGACATCGACCTGGACATGACCCTCCCCGACTCCGTCACCGTGGTGGAGTGGGGCGAGGACGTGGCCGAGGGGCTCTCCGACGACCGGTTGGAGATCCGCATCGAACGCCACCCCGACGACACCCGCTCCGTCCACCTGCGCGCCGTCGGCGCCCGGTGGACCGGCGCCGACCTGCCCGGCTCCGCCGCCGGGCCCCGATAGGCGGTCACCCGTGCTCCTCCTGGCCTTCGACACCGCCACCCCGGCGGTCACCGCCGCCATCGGCGAGACCGGCGCCGACGGCTCCTTCACGCTGCGCGCCAGCGCCGGCTCCGTGGACGCCCGCCGCCACGGCGAACTGCTCGGCCCCACGATCGCCCGGCTCACCGAGGAGGCCGGGATCGTCCTGGCCGACCTCGACCACGTCGCCGTCGGCATCGGTCCCGGGCCCTACACCGGCCTGCGGGTCGGGCTGGCCACCGCGCACGCCCTGGCCGACGCCCTCGGCGTCCCCTGCCACGGCGTCACCACCCTGGACGCGCTGGCCTTCGCCACCGGGCGGACCGAACCCTTCGTCGCGATGACCGACGCCCGCCGCAAGGAGGTGTTCTGGGCCCGCTACGACGACCGCCTCACCCGCGTGGGCGAGGTGCGCGTGGACCGCCCCGCCGAGGTGGACACCGGCGGGCTCGCGCTGGTCGGCGACGGCGCCCGCATGTACGCCGACGTGTTCGGCGCCGGTTCCGCCGCGCCGGACCCGCTGCACCCGGACGCCGCAGCCATGGCGGAGCTGGCACTGCTGCGCCTGGGCCGCGGCGAGGAGCTGCCCGCGCCCAACCCGCTCTACCTGCGCCGTCCGGACGCGGTGGAGCCCGGTGCCCCGAAGAAGGTGCGCCAGTGGGTGAAGTGACGCCGACGCCGGGCCTGACCGGTGTGAGCCTGCGCGCGATGACCCCCGACGACGTCGCGGCCGTCATGGACCTCGAACACGCCCTGTTCCCCCTCGACGCCTGGAGCGAGGGCATGCTCAGGGACGAGCTGGCCGAGCCCACGCGCCACTACCTGGTCGCGGTGTCCGGGGACGCCGTCGTCGGCTACGCGGGGCTGCGCGCCGTCCCGCCCGAGGGCGACGTGCAGACCATGGCCGTGTCCGAGCAGGTCTGGGGCCGGGGAGTGGGCAGCGCGCTGCTCACCGAACTCCTCACCGAGGCCGGGCGGCGCGGTGTCACCCACGTGTTCCTGGAGGTGCGCTCGGACAACCCGCGCGCCCAGAGGCTCTACGGCCGGTTCGGCTTCGTGCAGATCGGTGTGCGGCGCGGCTACTACAACGGGGCGGACGCGCTCGTCATGCGGCGCGTCGCCGAGGAGGGGAACCATGAGTGACCTGCCGCTGGTCATGGGGATCGAGACGTCCTGCGACGAGACCGGCGTGGCCCTGGTGCGCGGCTGCGAGCTGCTCGGCGACGCCGTGGCCTCCAGCGTGGACCAGCACGTCCGGTTCGGCGGCGTGGTGCCCGAGGTGGCAAGCCGCGCGCACCTGGAGGCGATGACCCCGACCGTGCACCGGGCGCTGGAAAAGGCCGGGGCCAAGCTGTCGGACGTGGACGCCATCGCCGTCACCGCCGGTCCGGGCCTGGCGGGCGCCCTGCTCGTGGGCGTGTCCGCGGCCAAGGCGTACGCGATGGCCCTGGGCAAGCCGCTCTACGGCGTGAACCACCTCGTGGGCCACGTGGCCGTGGACCAGCTGGAGCACGGACCGCTGCCCAAGCCCTCGATCGCCCTGCTGGTGTCGGGCGGCCACACCTCGCTGCTGCTGGTCAACGACCTGGCCACCGAGGTGGTCTCGCTCGGCGACACCGTGGACGACGCCGCCGGTGAGGCCTACGACAAGGTGGCGCGCCTGCTCGACCTGCCCTACCCGGGCGGCCCGCCCATCGACAAGGCGGCGCAGCGGGGCGACCCCAAGGCGATCCGCTTCCCGCGCGGCAAGTGGGGCGACGGCACCTACGACTTCTCGTTCTCGGGCCTGAAGACCGCCGTGGCCCGCCACGTGGAGGACACCGACCGCCGGGGCGAGCCCCTGGTGGTCGCCGACATCGCCGCCGCCTTCCAGGAGTCGGTGGTGGACGTGCTCACCCGCAAGGCCGTGGACGCCTGCGTGGAGCACGGCGTGAGCACGCTGGTCATCAGCGGGGGCGTGGCGGCGAACTCGGCGCTGCGCGCGCTGGCCGAGGAGCGCTGCCGGGAGGCCGGCGTCGAACTGCGCGTCCCGCGCCCGCGCCTGTGCACCGACAACGGCGCGATGATCGCCGCCCTGGGCGCCGAGGTCGTGGCGGCGGGCCTGCCCGCGTCCACGCTGGACCTGGCCACGGACACCTCCCTGCCGGTGAGCTCCCCGCTGGCGGTGTAGCCGACGTACGACGCCCCGGCACGGAACCGGTTCCGTGCCGGGGCGTCGCGCTGTCGTCCCTCACCCGGCCAGCGCCAGGCCCGCGCTGATGGCGGCGGCGATCAGGAACGCGATGGAGCCCATGAGGGTCTCCATCACGGTCCAGCTCTTGAGCGTCGTCCTGATGTCGATGTCCAGGTAGCGGTTCATCAGCCAGAAGCCGGAGTCGTTGACGTGCGAGAGCACCGTCCCGCCCGCCGCGATCGCGATGACCACGAGCGCGATCTCGGGCTGCGACATCCCGGCCTCCGCGATGAGCGGGGCCACGATCGGTGCGGTCGTGACGATCGCGACCGTCTTGGACCCCAGGGCCACGCGCATGATCGTGGCGATGGCGAACGCCAGGACGATGGCGGGCAGGGCCGTGGCGGACAGGATCCCCGCCACGGCGTCGCCCGCGCCCGTCGCCTCCAGGACCTCGCCGAAGACCCCGCCCGCGCCGGTGACGAGCAGGACCAGGGCGGTCGGGCCCAGGGACGCGGAGGCGGCCTTCTCCACCCGCTCGCGCGTCATGCCCCCGCGCAGGCCCAGCAGCCAGAAGGACAGCAGGGTGGCGATCGTCAGCGCGGTGACGGGGTTGCCGACGAAGAGCAGGGCCTCCAGCACCGGACCCTCGGGGACCACCAGCGGGGAGAAGGTGTTGAGCAGGATGAGGGCCACCGGCAGGATGACCACGGCCAGGGTCAGCGACAGCGGGGGCGCGTTCTCGGGGACCTCGCCCAGCTCGTCGCCCTCCTCCCGGAAGGAGGCGGGGACGGGGACGAAGGTGCGGTCGCCCAGCCACTTGCCGAACACGTAGGCGCCCAGGTACCAGGCGGGCAGACCGCAGACCAGGCCCATGAAGGCGATCCAGCCCAGGTGCCCGCCGAGCAGTTGGGCCGCGGCCACGGGACCGGGGTGGGGCGGCAGGACCGCGTGCATGATGGCCAGACCGCCCGCGGCGGGCAGCGCGACGCTGATCAGCGACCGGCCCGACCGGGCGGCGACCGCGTACAGCAGCGGGACCATGATGATGAAGCCCACGTCGAAGAAGACGGGGATGCCCAGGAGCAGCGCGGTCAGTCCCATGGCGAGCGGGGCGCGGCCCTCTCCGAAGAGGGCGAGCAGGCGCTGTGACAGGAGCTGGGCGGCGCCCGTCTCCTGCATCATGCGGCCCAGCATCGCGCCGAGGGCGACGATGATGGCGATGCCGCCGAGGGTGTCGCCCATCCCGGCTTCGAGCAGGCCAGGAACGCTGCTGAGGGGCAGGCCCGCGGCGAACGCGACCGCCGCGCTCACCAGGAGCAGCGCGACGAAGGCGTGCAGTTTGGCCCGCAGGACCAGCACGAGCAGCAGGACCACGCCGAGCGCGACGGTGAGGATGAGGGCCCACGGGGGGAGGGACCAGGCCGCTGCGGGGGCTTCGCTCGCGGAGAGGAGCGCCCCGGGGACGGAGGGGTGGATGGTGGAGAGCATGGGAGGCCTTGTCTCGGAAGGTGCGGGCGCTCCGCCGCGGCGGGACGCCCGGGGGCCGCGGCACCGGAGGGGGACCCGGTGGCGGAGGTGGTTCTCCGGGGCGGGGGTCCGCTCCGGCGAACCCGGGGAGAGCTACCGGCGCGCCAGACGGGCGGCGAGGTCGAGCCCGGCGTCGAGGAGCCGCTCGGCCTCCTCCAGGTGGGCGGGCTCGGGCGCGGACAGCGGGGCGCGGACCGGGCCGACGTCGGCGCCGATCGCCGCCGCGCGCGTGCGGGCGACCGCCTTGACCAGGGACACCGAGTAGCCGGGGCCCCGGTCGCGCAGGCGGACCCAGGGGATGAAGAAGCCGTCGAGCAGCGCGTCCGTCGCCGCCGTGTCGCCCGCGCGGAGGGCGTGGAAGAAGGCGGTGGCGATCTCGGGGGCGAAGGCGTGCACGGCCGACGAGTAGGCGGGGACGCCGATCGCGGCGTAGGAGCGCGCCTGGAGTTCCGCGGTCGGGGTGCCGTTGAAGAAGAGGAGGCCCTCCGGGACGGCCCGGACCAGGCGCTGCATGCGGTCGAGGTCGCCGATGCCGTCCTTGAAGCCGATGACGCCGGGGATCCGCGCGATCCTCGCGAGGGTCTCCGGCTCGTAGAGGGCCTGGGCGCGCTGGTACACGATGACGGGCAGGCCCGCCGCCTCCGCCACCGCCCGGGTGTGCTCCACCAGACCGGTCTGGGTGCCGCCGATCAGGTAGGGCGGCAGCAGCAGGAGGGCGTCGGCGCCCGCCTCGCGGGCGACGCGGGCGAACTCCACGGCCAGCGGTGTGCCGTGGCCCGCGCCGGCGACCACGGGCACGGAGCCGCCGACGCGCCGGACGGCGGTGGCCACCGCGTCCCCGAACTCGTCGAGGCCGAGGCTGAAGAACTCGCCGGTCCCGCAGCCCACGAAGACCGCGCCCGGACCCGCGGCCAGCTGGTGCTCCAGGTGCGCCTCGAAGGCCTCGGGCGCGAAGGAGCCGTCCTCGGCGAACGGGGTGAGGGGGAAGGAGAGCACCGATCGGCGCATGCCCTCGGCGAGCCTCGCGGGGAGATCGGGATCGGTCCCGACGTCGCTCATATCGTCTCCATACGTAGATGACGTCTTTGTGTGTAGCCGCAGGTTATTTTGGGGGACACATCACGTCAACCTGGGACGCGGAGCACAGAGGGTGATGAAACGGGCAACACTGCGCGTGGCGCGGCGGGAGCGGACGCGGGGGAGGGCGGGGCCGCGAGCGACGGAAACCCCTGTGGCGGAAGGGTTCGGCCACGTGCCCCGGGGCGCGCGGGGTGATGCCCGGGAGAACGGCGTTCTACACTGAGGACCCCGAGGCGGACGTCCTCGCTCGCCCCCGGCGGGCCGTCCGCGGCCGGGGGGCCGACCCGGCCCGCACGCAGCAGGAAGGAGGCGGTCGAGTGTCGGCCGCGGAAGGTCACGGCGGTGTCCGAGAGGTCAAGTCGGCGGCGCGCACCGTCGAACTCCTGGAGATCCTGGCGCGCTACCGGGACCCGGTCACCCTGCGCACCCTCTCGGAGGAGATGGGCATCCCCCGCAGCAGCCTGTACGCGCTGGTGCAGACGCTCGTGAACCGGGGCTGGGTCCGGTCCGACCCCACCGGGGCCCTCTACGCGCTGGGCATCCGCGCGCTCTTCACCGGGACCGGCTACATCGACTCCGACGCCCGGGTGGCCCAGGCTCGCGGCCACCTGGACTCCCTCGCCGAGAAGCTGGGGGAGACCGTCCACCTCGCCCGGCTCGACGGCGGCGACGTCGTCTACCTGGCCACCCAGGAGTCACGGCACTACCTGCGCCCCTTCAGCCGGGTGGGCCGACGGCTGCCCGCGCACAGCACCGCCCTGGGCAAGGCACTGCTGGCCGAGCGCGAGGACGAACAGGTGCGCGACCTGCTGCCCGCCAAGCTGGAGGCGCTCACCGACGAGACGATCACCGACGTGGACGCGCTCCTGGAGGACCTCGCGCTCATCCGCGAACGGGGCTACTCCACGGACGACGGGGAGAACGTCGTGGGCCTGCGGTGCGTGGCGGTGTCCCTGCGCTACGACAACCCTGCCGTGGACGCGCTGAGCTGCTCGGTCCCGACGCCCCGGTACACCGAGGAGGTGGCCGCGGCCGTGTTGGAGGCGCTGATGGAGGCGCGGGCGATCCTGGAGCGCTACTGGCCCCCGACCCTGGGGTGAGGCGCGGGGGGCGAGGTCTCCCACCCCCCACGTGGTCATGGTGCCCGCCCTCAGCCGAAGAGTTCCTCGGGGCTGTCGACGGCGACGGCCTTGGGAACCCATGCCTCCAGGGTCTCCGGGTCGTCGCAGGACTCGACGCGCTGGCGGACCTCGTCGGAGACGGTGAACCCGCGCGCGGCCAGGACGGCGAGCACGCTACGGGCCGCAGCCTCCGCGCGGCCCTCTTCTCGGCCTTCCTCCCGGCCTTCCTCACGGCCGATACCGACGTACTCCCGGGCGAAGTCGCTCTGCCACTCGTAGGTGTCCACGGCCATCAGGCCCTCATCTCGTGTTCTCGACTGGGCATACGGCTCCTTGTCGGGGTTGTCGGGAGGGAGAAGGAAGTTACGCGGGTGCGGCCTGGCGCTGCTGGTCGTGCCAGGCGCGGATAAGAGAGGCGAGTTCGGCCCATTCGGTGCGCCGGGCGGGCTCAGCGGGCCGGACGACGCCGAAGCGGGGCGCGGGTTCGCCGAGCAGGTCGCCGCCGGGGTCGTCCCGCCACTGCTGGAGCAGAGCGGCGGCGCGTTCCTGGACGAGGGCGAACGCGCGTCGGACCTCGTCGGTCTCGGCTCCGGGTTCGGCGCTTCGGGGCGCGGGAACCCGGACCGTGGACGCGCGTGCGCGGAGGCGCTCGTGGGCGGCGTAGTAGGGCCTGACCAGGGCGATGTCCTCGGCCGGAACGGTCTCGCTCGGAGGGGCCAGGTGGGGCGCGGGTGCTGAGGCGGGGAGGGGCGGGGTCTCGGGGACGTAGCGGCGGACGCGGGTGGAACGGCGGCGACGACGACCGGCCACCGTGGAGTGGCGTCCGCAGGGGGCGGAGAGGAGGGCGATCAGCGGGCCGAGGGCACGGCTGAGAAGGGCAGCGCTAAACTGGCGCATGCTGGCAATTCCTTGTGTCTAAAGGGGTTGATGTTGCTGGCCAAGGCCCCGGGCGGAGACAACCGTCGCGGGGTCGTTCGTGCTTTCAGTTGTGTGTTCGGGAAAAGGGTAAGGCATCGCGGGAGTGCTTGGAGAAACTACGGCGAAGTAATGTTCGATAAATCCGCAGGTCGGCCGTCATTGCAGTTCAGAAGCCTCGCGAGGACTTTACTCGCCAAAAAGAAAAAAGGTTCTATCCGGGCATGGGGTACAAAAAGGCTCCTGTCCCGGAAACGCGGGACGGGGGCCGGTGCGGTGCGGTCAGCGGTCGCCCTTGGCGGAGGCGAGGAAGCCGGACCAGGCGGGGCTCCCGAAGGCGAGGTGGCCGTGGTCGCGGTGCTGGGTGTCGCGGACCAGGGTGCGGGAGCCCTCGGCGACCTCCACAGGGGACAAGTTCTCGCGTCACGCCGCAGGATGTGTGGGTTCCCACGAGCCAGGGAATGCCTGTGTCCTCTTCCCCGGTTCTCGGCGGGTCGGTCCGCTCCTCAGGTGAGTCCGGCCGGGGCGGCGCCTGGCCGCCGCCCCACCGGGTTCCCCTCCCGGGATCAGGCCTCGGAGCCGAACAGGTCCAGGAACTCGCAGGCGAAGGCCGCCGCGTGGGCGGCGGCGACCGGCTGCCAGAAGTCGTCGGCGTCCCCGGTCTTGCCGCTGAGCAGGTCGGAGATCCCCCGGACCACCAGCGAGTGCGTGCCCGAGGCCAGGTAGGCGCTGCGCAGGAACCCGTACCCCTCCATCTCCACGGCGACCGCGTCCCGGCAGTGCAGGCGCAGGCGTTC
Source organism: Nocardiopsis sp. LDBS0036 (assembly GCF_041228755.1). Lineage (NCBI taxonomy): Bacteria > Bacillati > Actinomycetota > Actinomycetes > Streptosporangiales > Nocardiopsidaceae > Nocardiopsis > Nocardiopsis sp. LDBS0036. Next base: position 3,308,057 of record NZ_CP141103.1, on the reverse strand, counting down.
GGCGGTGAGAGCGTCTCTGGACGCCACGACCTTGTTCCCGGCGGCCACCGGCTTGACGAAGGCACGGGGCGGTTCGGGCGCTGGCGCGGTCAGGATCCGCTCCGTCCACTCCTGGCGGAACACCACGTCCATGGCCCGCTGCACGGCCGCATGCGACGGGGCCGCCGTCCTCGCCCCGGAGAGGAAGCCCTCCCCGTTCTCCTTGCCCGTCTCGTAGTCGTAGATGGCGTCGGCCACCACCACGTCCCCGAGCCGCACGTCCTTGACGCCCCCGGCCACCCCGACGAACAGGATCACCTCGGGGGAGAAGGCCGTGCGGGCCCGTTCCAGGGACACCCCCGCGTCCACGTTGCCCAGGCCGACCTGCACCAGGGCGACCCGGCGACGGCGCCGGGATCCGTGCAGCGTGCCGATCCGGTACAGCGTGCCGTTCTCGTCGCGCTCCTCGAAGGGCCCGGACAGGTGCGCGGCCACCGCCGCGTACTCGCTCGCGATCGCGGTGACCACCACCGCGTCCGCCACGGGACCGTCCGCGCCGCGCGCTCCCCGGACCCCGGCCCGCTCGGACGGAGCCGGTGCGGGCGGGGTGTGGTGGTGGATGTCGCCCGATCCGAAGGTGCTGTCCGAGAAGCTGTGCCGTCCTCCGTGGAAGGTGGCGCCGCCGCCGTCGCCGCCCATCACCTCGCCTCCGTCCTCGTGTTCTGCGGGACCGGGCCCGGGGCGCCGTCAGGTCCACCGGGAACGCCACCGCCGGGCCCCTCGTCCGCGTTCGGCGGGGTGTGGTGGTGGATGTCGCCCGATCCGAAGGTGCTGCCCGAGAAGCTGTGCCGTCCTCCGTGGAAGGTGGCGCCGTAGTTGCTGATGTTCTGGATGATGCGGGCGACCTGCTCGGTGTCGTAGCCCGCCTCCCGAAGCACGTCGCGGACGCAGACCAGCACCTTCTCCGGGATGGCCCGGGTGACGCGGCGGATGTCGTGCGACTGGAAGAGCTGCCGGACCCGGGGCGTGGCCGCCCTCTCCCGGACGCCCATCCGCGGGGAGTAGTCGAAGAACTCCTTGTTGCTCCGGGCCCAGGTGTGCACCCTGTTGTTCCTCCTGGTGGCCGACCGGGAGGCGACCCAGGCCAGGGCCTCGGCCGGGTTGGTCCGCAGGTCCTCCAGGACGCCGAACAGGGAGTCCCCGACGAGCACGGCGACCTCCCCGGCGTCGGAGCCGACGGACAGCGGTTCCTGGGGAACCCGGTAGTCGGGGGACAGGGGAGGCATGACCATGGTCTCGCCCTCGACGTGCAGCAGACCGCCCTGGGTGGACAGGCGCACGAAGACCGTCACCACGACCTGGCTCTCCCACATGCTGATCCCGATCTCCAGGAAGTGCCGGGCGCGTTCGTGGAAGGCGTCGACGAAACCGTCGACCCACTCCTCGCGCAGCGCCCACCTGTTCCGGTCGATCAGCCGCGGGGCGAGGGCCACCACGTCGTCCTGGCGCAGACCCGGCAGGAACACGCAGTCGGCCACCTCGACCTCGCGCCGGCTGCTGCTCCGCACGCCCTCGGTCCCGGTGAGCTTGGGCAGCTCCTCGCGCAGCCTGGCGTAGAGGTCCTTGACCAGGGTCGCGTCGGCCGCGGGAGGGACCTCACGGCCCTCGTCGGGCCGCTCGTACGCGCCGTCCGCGGGGGAGGCCGGGGCGCTCGCGCCGTTCCCGGCCCCGGTCCCGTGGCCGTTGGCCGCCTTCCGGTCCCCGCCGGTCTCCCGGTCCTCCGCCGCGTCCGGCGGCTGCGTCCCCCCGCCGTCCCGGGGCAGGAGCTTGAGCATCACCGGCCAGGAGCTGTGGTGCGCCCCGGTGCCGACGAAGGGCGTGAAGTCGTTGTAGAAGGCCACCGGGACGGAGCCGACACCGCTGCCCGTACGGGGGGAGGCCGCCGCGCTCCGGATGCGGCGGAACGCGGTGTTGGCCCTGAACCGGACCCAGCCGCCGATGGCCACGGCGGCGGCGAGCAGGACGAGCAGACCCAGCCAGAAGGGGATCAGGGAGCCGAATCCGGGGCCGGCGGGGAGGTCCTCCGAGGGGTCGGTGGACCCCCAGGGGTCGTCCTCCATGCCTCCCGTACCGTTCATGTCGCCCATGGCGTCCGCCCCTGCGCCGAACAGCGGCACCAGGAGCGGGGAGGCGAAGGTGTAGAGCATGTAGAGGGCGACCGCGCCGAGGACCAGGGACACGCAGCCCACACGGGGCCGGGCGCCGTCGTGCGTGGCGCGGTACCGCGCCGTCATCGCCAGGGCGAGGACCACGGCCAGGGTGAGGAGCCCCGCCGGGAGGTTGAAGGGGCAGACCAGGAGGGCGGCGCCGAGGAACAGCGCCCCCGCGGTGGCGCGGACGTTCCTCGCCCGGACGCACTCCTCGGTGACCAGGGCCGCGTCCAGCCCGGGTTCCCGGGCCAGGGTGCGGTGGGGGTTCTCCACGCGTTCGCGCAGGACGTCGGCGCGAAAGGCCGGGTCGGTCCAGGCCGCGCAGCTCAGGCGTGAGGTGGAGTCGTACTCGGGCGCGCCCGCGACCGCCTCGACGCTCGCCGCGTCCACGCGCGGGGCCGCGCCCCGTCCGTTGTTGTGTGGTTGTGTCTGGGTCACGACAGGCTCCTTGGGGACACCGAGCCCAGGGGCGGCGTCCTCTGACGAGTGGTCGGGGGGATGGCGGTCGGCGGATGGCACCGCCGCCCGGGGCCCTTTCCGGTCGCGGGCTGAGGCCGAGGGGTCCTCAGGGGTCCAGGGAGGGCGTGTCGCCGGGGACCCGCGCGGAGTCCCAAGCGGTGTCGAAGATCCGTAGGGCGAAGTCGTACAGCTCACCCGGTCGGTGCGCGACGATACACGGCGAGTGGCGCCCGTGTTCGGCACTTCGGTACAGCGTGATGAAGGCGATGTTGTCGGTGGCGACGACCCGGTAGAGGTTCGGCAGGTCGTAGAGGCGGATCTCGGTGTTCGCCCCCTCCCTCGACGCCTGGGCCAGGTAGTGGAAGTTGGCGAGCACCTGCTCGGAGAGCAGTCCCGGGCTGAACCCGGGGTCCACGGAGATCAGCTCCCTCTCCCGGCGTTCCAGCCAGTTCCCCCCGGGGCCGGGGGAGTGGGGGTCGGGCAGGAGAACCCGGACGGAGTCCGGCGGCCGTCCTCCGCCTCTCCACAACGGCGTGAAGCCGTCCCGGGTGAGTTCGTTCCCCCGCCCGACCATGACGCGCAGCCACCGTGCCCGGCCGATCTCCTCGGACAGCTCGGACTTCGCGTCGTCCTGGTGCCGGTGGACCCGCAGGGCCCCGAGCCCGCTGAGGCGGGAGGCCGCCGACAGGAGCCACCAGCGGACCCGCCGGGACAGCAGCCACCCCAGTCCGACGGTGGCGGCGGTGGCCGCCAGGGAGCTGGCGACTCCGAGCGTGAACTCCGTCAAGGCGTGCTCCTCGCGTGCGTTCCGGCGGGTCCGCGGCGTCCCGGGAGGTTTTTCTGGTCAACATGACCTTAATGGAGTCCCTGGTTTTGGTCAAGGGGACCTTTAGTAGGATCGGTGGGATGAGTTCCAGTGCGGGGCCCCCGACGCCCAGGTTTCCGGTTTCCGTGACCGTCGACCTCGTCATATTCACCGTGCGTGACGACGCCCTGCACGTGCTGCTCGTGGAACGGGGCAAGGAACCCTTCCTCGGCCGCGGCGCGCTGCCCGGCGGGTACGTCCGACCGGAGGAGGGCCTGGACGAGGCGGCCCTGCGCGAACTCGGCGAGGAGACCGGACTGGACGGGCGCAAGCTGCACCTGACGCAGCTGCGGGCCTACGGCGACCCCGGCCGCGACCCGAGGGGGCGGGTCGTCACCGTGGCCTACCTGGCGCTGGGGCCGGACCTGCCCACCCCCGTCGCGGGGACCGACGCCGCCGACGCCGTCTGGACGCCGGTCGAGGAGGCGCTCGGACCGGGCTTCGGCCTGTCCTTCGACCACGGCCGGATCCTGGCCGACGCGGTCGAGGAGGCGCGGTCCCGGCTGGAGTACACGACCGTGGCCGCCGGTTTTTGCCGGGAGCCCTTCACCATCAGCGACCTGCGCAGGGTGTACGAGGTGATCTGGGGTATCTCCCTGGACCCCAGCAACTTCCGCCGCAAGGTCACCAGGACGGCGGGCTTCGTCGAGCCCACGGGGGAGCGGCGCACCGCGGAGGCGGGCCGTCCCGCGGCCCTGTACCGGTTCGGCGGCGCCCGTGAGCTGTACCCGCCGCTCCTGCGCTCCGGTGACGTGGCGGGGGCGGGGGAGCGCGCCGAGCCGGTGGACGGGGCTGAACCGCTGAGAGGGCGCGGGTCGGTGGGCGGGGTTGAGCCGAGGAGGGCGCCGGGGCAGGAGCGCCGGGGTCGGGGCGCGAGCCGGTGAGCGGGGCGGCGGCCTTGCCTCCGTGTTGACGCGGGGCCGGGCTTCCTCCCCGACGGGCGGGGTAGTCGGGCCGTATGGACGCGACTCCTCAGCACCACGGCTCACCGGCAGCCCTGCCCACCGTCACCAGCCTGTCCGAGCTGGCCGACCTCGTCCGCGGCCGCGACCGCCTCTACCTGCGCTACTCGGACGGCCCCGAGCGGGACCGCCACGTCGTGAGCAAGGACTACGAGAGCGAACTCGAACTCCCCGGGCTCTCGGTCACCGTCCTCACCCCCGAGTCCTGGTGGACCCGGCCCCTGGAGGACTGGCTCTCCCGCCAGGTGCGCAAGTACGCCTCCCTGGTCGAGGACGACCCGGACCGGGTGGGGTGGGTCCTCCAGGGCGACACCGTCGCCCACGGCCCCGACCACGAACCGCTCCTGGACGGGGTGCGGCCGGTCGCCTACCTCTCCGAGGCCGTGATGGAGGAGGCGCAGCGCAGGTACCGGGATCGCTTCGAGGCGGGAAGGAAGCCGACCGATCCGTAGCGGCCGGTCCGCTCCCCGCGCGTTTCGGCCCCCCGGGGGTGGAACCGGATTCGGTCTCCGTGGTTGGCTTCGGGGTATGTTCGCTATCACCGCAGCACGCTTCGCGCCCGACGACCCCGTCTCCGCCCTGGAGGCGGGCGAACGCCCCGACCCCGAGCCCCGCGAGGGGTGGACGACCGTCGACGTCAGGGCCGCGTCCCTCAACCACCACGACCTGTGGAGCCTGCGCGGCGTCGGGCTCAGCGAGGAGCGCCTGCCCATGATCCTCGGCTGCGACGCGGCCGGGGTGGACGAGGACGGCAACGAGGTCATCGTGCACGGCGTCGTCGGCGACCCCGCCGCCGGGGGAGGGGACGAGACGCGCGACCCCCGCCGGTCGCTGCTCTCGGAGGTCCACGACGGCACCTTCGCCGAGAGGGTCCTGGTGCCCCGCGCCAACCTGGTGCCCAAGCCGGAGGAGCTGTCCTTCGAGGAGGCCGCCTGCCTGCCCACCGCGTGGCTCACCGCCTACAGCATGCTCTTCGGCAAGGCCGACCTGCGGCCGGGCTCCACGGTGCTCGTCCAGGGCGCCGGGGGAGGCGTGGCCGCGGCGCTCATCCGGCTGGCGTCGCAGGTGGGCCACCGGGTCTACGCCACCAGCCGCAGCGAGGAGAAGCGGACCAGGGCCCTCTCCCTGGGCGCGCACGCGGCGCTGCCCACCGGCGAGCGCCTGCCGGAGAAGGTCGACGCCGTCTTCGACTCGGTCGGGCAGGCCACGTGGGCGCACTCGCTGCGCTCCCTGAAGCCGGGCGGCGCCGTCATCACCTGCGGCGCGACCAGCGGCGACGCGCCTCCGGCCGAACTCAACCGGGTGTTCTTCCTCCAGCTGCGGGTCCTGGGCTCCACCATGGGCACCCGCGAGGAGCTGGCCGCCCTGGCCCGGATGTGCGTGCGTACCGGCATCCGGCCCGAGATCGACCGGGTGCTGCCCCTGGCCCGGGCCGAGGAGGGCTTCCGGGCGATGGCCGGGGGCGAGCAGTTCGGCAAGATCGTCTTCACCGTCTGAGCGGGCCCGGCGGAGAGGCCGCGGACGCGGCGCGCGGTTTCTGACCTGCGGTGACCCTGTGCTCGTAGCCGTAGCCGTAGCCGTAGCCGTAGCCGTAGCCGTAGCCGTAGCCGTAGCCGTAGCCGATGCTGGTGCTGGTGCTCGGGGCCCGCTCCGGGCGCGGAACCCCGGCTTGCCGGCGCGGCCTGCGTACACACGGGGGCCGGGGCACCTCGGGTGCCCCGGCCCCCTCGCCGTCCGCCGGGCGGACCGCCTACGCGGACCCCGCGCTACCGGCTACTCGTCGTCCTCGTCCTCGTCGCGGCGGCGCTTCTTCTTGCCGTCCCGGCCGGGGCGCAGCAGCGCCTCGGCCAGGGCGAGCACCGTCTCCTCCAGGGAGGCGAACCGCTTGGTGATGTCGTCGTGCGAGTTCTCGACCGCTTCGGTGACGGTCTCCTCCAGCTCGTGCCGGTCCGGGCGCTGCTTCAGCTCGCGCAGCACCGGCGCCACGGCCGAGGTGACGTGCTCGTCGATCTCGTCCAGCTTGCCGGTGTGGTCCAGCTGCGGCCGCTCCACCAGCTCGGTCAGGCGGCGGTGCAGCTCGCTGACCTCCATGGTCTGCGGCAGCTGGTTGAGCCGCTGGTTGAGCGCCTCCAGCCGGTCGTCGAGGGCCTCCATACGGCCGTCCACGCCCTCGAAGTGCCCGCTGACGCCCTCGAACTGGCCCTCGACACCGTTGACCCGGCCGTCCAGGCCGTCCAGGCGGCCGTTGACGCCGTCCATGCGGCCGTCGATGCGGTCGAGCTTGCCCTCGACCCCCTCGAAGCTTCCCTCGAAGTGTCCCTCGAAGGTGTCGAAGCGGTCGGTGAGGCGGCCCAGCTCGTGGTCCACCTTGCCGGTGATCTGCGCCAGGTGGGTGTCGACCTTGCCGGTCAGGGCCTCGCGCTGGCGCTCCAGACGCTCGTCCAGCGCCGTCCGGTGCGCCTCCACCCGCTCGGTGAGCGACTCGGTCAGCGTCCGCGAACGCTCCTCGGACTCGGTGGCGAGCCGGTCGCCGTTCTCCTGGACGAACGTCCGCAGCTCGGCGAAGTCGGAGGTGACGCGCTCGGCGTCCTCGGCGATCCGGGCGCCCAGGGCGTCGGTGCGCTCGGTCACCGCCTCGCGCAGGCGCTCGGAGGCGGCCTCGGCCTGCTCCCGGGTCTCGGTGCGGCCCAGCTCCATCTGCTCGTTGAGCTCGGCCAGGCGCTGGCGCAGGTGGGTGCGCAGCTCGGTGAGCGACGACTCGTGGTCCTCGCGGAGCTTGGCGAGCGCGCCGGTGACGTCGGCGACCGCGGCGGTCGTCTCGGCGTTGTTCTCCTCGGCCTGGGTGCTGAGGTAGCCGACGCTCTCGGCCAGCTTGGCGGCGAGGGATTCGTGGCGCTCGGCGGAGGAGGTGGACAGGGCGCCCAGCTCCTCGGTCAGGGCGGCGGTGCGCTCGCCCAGCTCGCCGGTGTTCTCCTGAAGGCGCGACAGCAGCGTCTCGTGCTGCTCGGCGGTGCGCTCCTCCATCGAGGTGCGCAGACGCTCGGTGCGCTCCTCCACGAGCGTGCGCAGCTCGCCGTTGGCCTGCTCCGCCCTGGCGGCGGCCTCCTCGGCCTTGGCCTCGACGGTCTCGCCCAGCCGGGCGTCGGCCGCGGCCAGGGCCTCGCGGCTCTCGCTCACGACGGCGGTGAGGCTCTCGCGGCTCTCGTTGACGACGGCGGTGAGGCTCTCGCGGCTCGCGGCCACGGCCTCTGCCAGCTCGGTGCGGCCCTCGGCCAGGGCCTCGGAGATCTCGGTCCGCCCGCCGGCGAGCGCCTCGGCCAGTTCGGTGCGGCTCTCGCCGACCGCGGTGGTGAGGGCCTCGTGGCGGCTCTCCGCCGACTCCGAGAGCGCGGACAGCGACGCCTGCACGGCCTCGGTCCTGGCGGTCAGGGAGGCCAGCGCGGTGTCGAGCGCGTCCAGGCGGGCGCCGAAGGTCTCGCTCAGCCCGTCCAGGCGGGCGCCGAGGGTCTCTCCGAGTCCGTTCAGACGGGTGTCGAGGCTCTCGTCCAGCCCCGTCAGGCGCTCGCCCAGCTCGTTGACCTGCTCGGAGGTGCGGTTGCCCGTCTCCGCCATCCGCTGGAGGCGGGTGAGCGCGGTGTCCAGGTGACCGGCGATGCGGTGGGTGTCCGCGCGCAGGGAGGGCAGGTCCGAGAGGGGCTTGACCTGCTGGGCGACGACCTCGATGTGCTCGGCGAGGGTCTCCGCCCACTCCGGCGGCCGGGCGAGGAACTCGTCGACGCGGCCGTTGACCGTGGCGACCGACTCGGTGAGGGCGGTGAGCTCGCGCTCGCGCAGCTCGCGGAGCAGCCACTCCATGCCCTCCAGGCGCTGGCGCATCTCCTCGCTGACGGCGCCCTGCGACTTCTGCTCGGAGACGTGCTCCTGGGCGGCCTGGGAGAGCAGGTCACGCATGCGGTCGGAGATCCCCGCCTGACCTCCTCCGTTGAGGAAGTTGTGATTGGTCTGTTCCACCGAGGTGCTCCTTATTTTTCTGGCGCTCCCGTACCCGTCCGGGGGAGTGGACGGTGGGTTCCGGACGGCTCGGGTTCTCGATGGTCCCCGGGTGGGCGGTGTTTTTGCACCAGTACGGCCTCATCGTGACTGGAGTGTGACTGAGCGTATACACGCGAGGCAAGGCCTGTTCTTCTGCTGAACCGCGGGGGCGGGTCAACGATCACGGCCTTCCGGGTGAATCCATGAGAAGGGAAAGAATTCGCGCCGCCAGTTTAACGACACGCGCCGCTCCTCCCCCAGGGGACCGCCAAAGATCTGGGTGGGGAAGGTAACGATCTGGCCCGATGTCGTGATCCGCGGCCCCAGGGTGCACTCCAGCCACCTCGTCCACGGTTGTCCACAGGTGGGAACGTGTCCTTGCGGGCCGGTCGCGGGGAGGGGGACACTCGAACACGGGGGCGGCGCACTCACCCGACGGCGACGCGTGGCGCCCCCGAATCCAGCCTAGGCCGACGCCTCCACCGCCCGCCAGCCCCCGTCGGGCCTGTGGACACCGGCACGCGCTCCTCGCGAACGGTCCCCCACCGGCGTCACCATCGACGCCGACGGTGACGCCGGTGGCAGGAGCACCGGTGAAGGCGGCCCCGTACGCGCACCGGTGGCGGAACCCGTCGCCCGCACCGGTCGGCCCGCACCGGTCGGCCCGCACCGGTCGGCCCGCACCGGTCGGCCCGCTAACCCCGCCGCGGGTCGCCCACCTCGCGGCACAGCAGGCAGAAGGGCCGCTCGCCGATCCGCGTGAGCACGACCGTCACCGACTCCGGGCCGGAGGCGCGCAGGTCCCGGCGCAGCTTCTCGGTGTCCACCGCCGAACCCCGCTTCTTGACGGTCACCGTCCCCGCCCCGAGGCCGCGCACCGCCGAGCGCAGCCGCTTCAGCGAGAACGGCAGCACTTCCACCACCTCCAGCACCCGCCACAGCGGCGAGAGCACAGCGCTGTCCGCGGTGAAGTACGCGATCCGCTCGTCCAGCAGGGCGCCGTCCACCCGCGCCGCCGCCTCCGCCACCAGGTGCGAGCGCACCACGGCCGGGTCCGGGTCGTACAGGTAGCGCCGGGCCGACGCCACCGGGGCCGGGCCCAGACCGGGGTCGGCGTCCAGGTGCGCCACCGCGCCCTCGCGGGCGAGCAGCCCCTCGCGCTCGTGCAGCACCGTCGCCCGGCGCCGCGGCCCGTCGGCCAGCGCGCCGAACCACAGGGCGGTCTCCTTCAGCTCCCCGTCCACCGAGATCCACTCGGCCGCCGCGTCCCCGGGCAGCGCCTCGTGCGGGATGCCCGGCGCGGCCTTGAGGCAGGCCGCCTGCGCCCCCGAGGCCAGGTCCACGGCCGTGTCCCACGGCGGGGAGTAGGCCGAGGGGTCGAACACCCGGCCGCGCCCGCCCCGCCGGGCGGGGTCGCAGAACAGCAGCGGGTACCGGCCGGGCGCGGTCGCGGAGGCGTCGCCCTCGCGGACCCGGGCCAGCCCGGACAGGCCCAGGGCCCCGATGTTGGCGCGGGCCACCGCGACCGTGAGGGGGTCGGCGTCCACGCCCTCGACCGGAACGCCGCGCGCGGCCAGGGCCAGCAGGTCCGCGCCGACCCCGCAGCACAGGTCGCCCGCGGCGGCGCCGTCCAGGCCCCGCCCCGACGACCCGGCCGAGCCGATCGCCCCGGCCATGCGATCCGCGCGGTAGTCGGCCACCACGCGCCGGGTGGACTGCTCCAGCCCGTTGGGCGTGAAGAACATCCGCCGCGCGAGTTCGCCGAACTTGGCCCGCCCGCGTTCGCGCAGGGAGACCTGGGTCAGGACGGCGTTTACCAGCTCGGATACGGGTAGACCGGGGTCGAGGGCCGCCACGCGCGGATCACCGCGCAGCAGTGAGGCCGCGGCGAGCTGGTCCCCGGCGGCGGCCTTCGGGTCCACCCCCGCCAGGACCTCCCGGCCCGCGTCGGTGAGCAGGGCCTCGAAGGCGGGCAGGCGCATGGGTTCCCCCCGGGCGTCGAAGGAGCGGTGTTCGGACGCGACCGGGCCCCGCCCCGGAGGGAGCCCCCGGGGAAGTCCCCTGACCGGGGGTCACGGTCACATTTCCATTCTGGCACTCTCGGGGGTAGAGTGCTAACCGCGACGAGGCCGGTCTGGCACCCGCGACGACAGGCCGCCGTGGTCGCCCCTTTTTCGCAGTCGGTCCGTGCACCAGTGCGGGCCGAGATCAGTACACCGAAACCTTGAAGGGGGAGGTCACACCGTGTCGACCGCCACCAAGACCGTGCTGAAGCCGCTCGAGGACCGCGTCGTGGTCCGGACGCTGGAGGCCGAGCAGACCACCGCTTCCGGTCTGGTCATCCCGGACACCGCCAAGGAGAAGCCCCAGGAGGGCGAGGTCCTGGCCGTGGGCCCGGGCCGCTGGGACGACGAGGGCGAGAACCGCATCCCGCTGGACGTGAAGGTCGGCGACGTCGTCCTGTACAGCAAGTACGGCGGCACCGAGGTCAAGTACGACGGCGAGGAGTACCTGGTGCTCTCCGCCCGCGACCTTCTCGCTGTCGTCGAGAAGTAGGTCTCCGCGGGGCCCGCTCCATCGGGCCCGGAGCCATCCGCATCCCGCACCGGTCGGCGCACAGCCGGGCGGGCGGGATGCTCTCTTTCGACCAGCCTGAAGAGGAAGCACCCACATGCCGAAGATCCTGGAGTTCGAGGACGACGCCCGTCGCGCCCTCGAACGGGGCGTCGACCGCCTCGCCAACGCCGTCAAGGTGACGCTCGGCCCGCGCGGTCGCAACGTCGTCATCGACAAGAAGTTCGGCGCCCCCACCATCACGAACGACGGCGTGACCGTCGCCCGTGAGGTCGAGCTGGACGACCCCTACGAGAACCTGGGCGCCCAGCTGGTCAAGGAGGTCGCCACCAAGACCAACGACGCGGCCGGTGACGGCACCACCACCGCGACCGTCCTGGCCCAGGCCCTCGTCCGCGAGGGTCTGCGCAGCGTGGCCGCCGGCGCCTCCCCGATGTCCCTGAAGAAGGGCATCGACGCCGCCGCCGCCAAGGTGTCGGAGATCCTCCTGGAGCGCGCCCGCCCCGTCGAGGAGCGCGCGGACATCGCCTACGTCGCCACCAACTCCGCCCAGGACGCCCAGATCGGCGACCTGATCGCCGAGGCGTTCGACAAGGTCGGCAAGGACGGCGTCATCACGGTGGAGGAGGCCCCGACCTTCGGTCTGGACCTGGACTTCACCGAGGGCCTCCAGTTCGACAAGGGCTACGTCTCGCCCTACTTCGTCACCGACGGCGACCGCCAGGAGGCGGTGCTGGAGGACGCGCTGATCCTGATCAACCAGGGCAAGATCAGCAGCCTCAACGACCTGCTGCCCGTGCTGGAGAAGGTCGTCCAGAGCAAGAAGCCCCTGCTCATCATCGCCGAGGACATCGACGGTGACGCCCTGGGCGCCCTGGTGCTCAACAAGATCCGCGGCACCCTCAACGTCGCCGCCGTCAAGGCGCCCGGCTTCGGCGAGCGCCGCAAGGCCATGCTCCAGGACATCGCGGTCCTCACCGGCGGCCAGGTCGTCGCCGAGGAGGTCGGCCTGACCCTGGAGAACGTGGACCTCGACGCGCTGGGCGGCGCCCGCCGCGTCACGATCACCAAGGACGCCACCACCATCGTGGACGGCGCCGGGGAGCAGTCCGAGGTCGAGGACCGCGTCCGCCAGATCCGCAAGGAGATCGAGGCGAGCGACTCCGACTGGGACCGCGAGAAGCTCCAGGAGCGCCTGGCCAAGCTCGCGGGCGGTGTCTCCGTCCTGCGCGTGGGCGCCGCCACCGAGGTGGAGCTCAAGGAGAAGAAGCACCGCCTGGAGGACGCCATCTCGGCGACCCGCGCGGCCATCGAGGAGGGCATCGTCGCCGGCGGCGGCGCCTCGCTGGTGCACGCTTCCAAGGCGCTGGACTCGGACGACCTCGGCCTGACGGGCGACGAGGCCACCGGTGTGGCGATCGTGCGCCGCGCCCTGGTCGAGCCCGCCCGGTGGATCGCGGAGAACGCGGGCGCCGAGGGCTACGTGGTCACCCACCGCGTGTCGGAGCTGGAGGTCGGCCACGGCTACAACGCCGCGACCGGCACCTACGGCGACCTGACCTCGCAGGGCATCCTCGACCCGGTCAAGGTGTCCCGCTCCGCCGTGCAGAACGCCGCCTCCATCGCGGGCATGCTGCTGACCACCGAGGTGCTGGTGGCGGACAAGCCCGAGGACGATGAGGACGACGGGCACGGCCACAGCCACTAGGCACGGCGGCCGGGCCTTCCGTGGGCCGCAGGTCCCAGGGCCCTCGGGCCTTCCGGACCCGAGGAACCCCGGAGCACGGCCACGGCGGCCGGGGCGCGTCCGGCGGACACGGCCCGGCCGAGACGGGGGCGGAGCGGTTGCTCCGCCCCCGCGCACTATCACGCACGTCACAGGTTTCCCTCGGCGGCACAGATGTTTTCGGGTGATTTTCCCGAAACGTGACCATTCTGTAGTTGCCGATCCGAGTGGTTCAGTCCGGCGGTGGGGGCATCATTCCTAGCGTGACGGTGACGGATGCAGGCGCCCGGGGGCAGCGGGACCACACGGGGTTGAACCATCTGGGATCGCTGGCGGTCCGGGGGGACGACGGGGCGATGGACTCGCTGCTGCGCGAGGTCCGCCCCATGGTGGTCAGGTACTGCCGTGCCCGCCTGGCCCGGGTCTCGGGGCTGGCCCACTACTCCGACGACGTGGCCCAGGAGGTGTGTATCGCCCTGCTCTCGGCGATACCGCGCTACCAGGACCGCGGCCGCCCCTTCGCGGCCTTCGTGTTCGGCATAGCGGCCCACAAGGTGGCCGACACCCTGCGCGGTGCGGGCAGGGTCGAGACGGTGCCCACCGACTCCGTGCCCGAGCGCCCCGACGAGGGGCCGGGGCCCGAGGAGTCGGCGGTGCGGGTGATCGAGGCCCAGCGGGCCCGGGAGCTTCTCGACGAGCTGCCCGAGCAACAGCGCAAACTGCTGGTCATGAGGGTCATCGCAGGACTTACGGCGGATGAGACGGGACATGTTCTTGGAATGTCGGCGGGAGCGGTACGGGTTGCCCAGCACCGAGCTATTGCTCGGCTTCGGCAGGTGGCCGTGGCGAACCGCCTCGTCCCCTGAGCACTCCGGACGCCCCCGGCCCGGACGCCGCCGGTGCCCCGACCGCCCCCGGGTGCGCGGATACTGCCGCGCCCTCGGGCCGTCGGGCTACCTCCGCCCCTAGAGCCGCCCCGTCCTCCCGAGGCGCGTGCCACGGGTCGGGTCATGGGGTGACCACCTCATGTGACCCGTTGTGCGGCGACCGCCACCGGGGACCGCGGCGACGGCTCGGAACGGCCCCGACCGCCGCCTCCCCCTCTCCCGGGGACGGCGGGAACGGGGGGAGGACCCCGGACCCCCTGGGGCGCAGGGGAAACCGCGTGCGGGGCGGGGGCGGAGAGAGGGCCGCGCAAACCGTGAGGCTGGTCACTTTCGGCCCGGGGTGACGGGTCAAACACCCTGTTCCACCGGAGGCGCACGGGACCACGACCTAGGATGAGACGACACGCGAGGGCGAGACCGCGCAGGTGTGCCGGGAAAGCGGAGGTTGTGTCATGGGCCAGAGCCAGGAGTACAGCGACTACGGGGACAAACTCCTTCCCCCCGGACTGACCTACGACGACGTCCTTCTGGTCCCGGCCTACTCCGATCTCCAGCCGGGCGAGGTCGACACCACCACCCGCCTGTCGCGCAACCTCACGCTGCGGATCCCGCTGCTGTCCGCGGCGATGGACACCGTCACCGAGGCACGCATGGCCGTGGCGATGGCCCGCCAGGGCGGCGCGGGCGTCCTGCACCGCAACCTCTCCGTCGAGGACCAGGCCAGCCAGGTCGACCTGGTCAAGCGCTCCGAGGCGGGCATGGTCACCGACCCGGTCACCTGTCAGCCCGAGGACACCCTCGCCGAGGTCGAGCGCCTGTGCGCCCACTACCGGATCTCCGGCGTGCCCGTCACCGACGGCGCCGGGATCCTGGTCGGCATCGTCACCAACCGGGACATGCGCTTCGAGAGCGACCGGGGCCGCCTGGTCCGCGACGTGATGACCACGGAGAACCTGGTCACCGCCCCCGTGGGCGTCAGCCGGGAGCAGGCCTTCGACCTGCTGCGCAGGCACAAGGTCGAGAAGCTGCCGCTGGTCGACGGCCAGAACCGGCTGCGCGGCCTGATCACCGTCAAGGACTTCATCAAGAGCGAGCAGTACCCCGACGCCACCAAGGACGCAGACGGCCGCCTCGTCGTCGGCGGCGCCGTGGGCGTGGGCGCCGAGGCGGAGGAGCGCGCCAAGCGGCTCGTGGAGGCCGGTGTCGACTTCATCGTCGTGGACACCGCCCACGGCCACTCCTCGGGGCTCGCGGACATGATCGCCAAGCTCAAGGCCAACTCGCGCGCCGACATCGTCGCGGGCAACGTCGCCACCCGCGCCGGGGCGCAGCTGCTCATCGACGCCGGGGCCGACGCCGTCAAGGTCGGTGTGGGCCCGGGCTCCATCTGCACGACGCGGGTCGTGGCCGGTGTGGGCGCCCCGCAGCTCACCGCCATCCTGGAGGCCGCCAAGGCGTGCGGCCCGGCGGGCGTCCCGCTCATCGCCGACGGAGGGCTCCAGTACTCCGGTGAGATCGCCAAGGCCATCGCGGCCGGGGCCAGCACCGTGATGCTCGGCAGCCTGCTCGCGGGCGTGGAGGAGAGCCCCGGTGAGCTGATCTTCATCAACGGCAAGCAGTTCAAGGCCTACCGGGGCATGGGCTCGCTCGGCGCCATGCGCGGCCGCTCCTTCTCCAAGGACCGCTACGCGCAGGCCGACGTGGCCAGCGAGGACAAGCTGGTCCCCGAGGGCATCGAGGGCCAGGTGCCCTTCCGCGGCCCGCTCCAGGCGGTCGCCCACCAGCTCGTCGGCGGTCTGCACCAGTCCATGTGGTACGCCGGGACCCGTACGCTGGACGAGCTGCGCGAGCGCGGCCAGCTCATGCGCATCACCAGCGCCGGTCTGCGCGAGAGCCACCCGCACGACATCAAGATGACGGTCGAGGCGCCCAACTACAACGCCCGCTGACGCGGCGGCCGGGCGGCCCGGCGCCGCCCCCCTTCGGGGTCGATAGACTCACGGCGGCAGGAAACGCGCCGGTAGACCGTCCGGCGAGGCACGTCAGAGGGGATCGAAACGTTGGCTCAGGTGGAGATCGGGCTGGGCAAGAACGGACGCCGGGCCTACGAGCTCGACGAGATCGGGATCGTGCCTGCCCGGCGGACGCGGGACCCGGAGGAGGTGTCCATCGCCTGGCAGATCGACGCCTACCGGTTCGAGACCCCGCTCGTGGTCAGCCCCATGGACAGCGTGGCCTCGCCCCGGACCGTCGTGGCCGTGGGCGAGCAGGGCGGCCTCGGCGTGCTCGACCTCGAAGGGCTCTGGACCCGCTACGAGGACCCGGATCCGCTGCTCCAGGAGATCCGTGAGCTCGACGACGTCGCCGCCACCCGGCGGCTCCAGGAGATCTACGCGGCGCCGATCCAGGAGGAGCTGATCGGCCGCCGGATCGAGGAGATCCGCGACGCGGGCCTGGTCACCGCCGCCCGGCTGTCGCCGCAGCGCACCGCCCAGTACCACAAGGCGGTCGTCGACGCGGGCGTGGACATCTTCGTGATCCGCGGCACCACGGTGTCGGCCGAGCACGTGTCCGGCCGCGCCGAGCCGCTCAACCTCAAGCAGTTCATCCACGAGCTGGACGTGCCGGTCGTGGTCGGCGGCTGCGCCACCTACACGGCGGCGCTGCACCTGATGCGCACCGGCGCCGCGGGCGTGCTGGTCGGCTTCGGGGGCGGCTCGGGCCACACCACCCGCTCCGTGCTGGGCGTGGCCGTGCCGATGGCCAGCGCCATCGGCGACGTGGCCGCGGCCCGCCGCGACTACCTGGACGAGTCCGGCGGCCGGTACGTGCACGTCATCGCCGACGGCGGCATGACCGGCAGCGGCGACATCGCCAAGGCCCTGGCCTGCGGCGCCGACGCCGTCATGGTGGGCTCCCCGCTCGCGCGCGCCACCGAGGCGCCCGGCGGCGGCTACCACTGGGGCAGCGAGGCGCACCACAGCGAGCTGCCGCGCGGCGAGCGCCTCCACGTCGGCACGATCGGCGACCTGAAGTCGATCCTGCACGGCCCGGCCTCCACCAGCGACGGTTCCATGAACCTCATGGGTGCTCTTCGTCGCACGATGGCCACCTCCGGCTACACCGACCTCAAGGAGTTCCAGCGGGTCGAGGTCGTGGTCAACCCGCACTAGAGGGGTGTGTTCGCCCAGGACACGGACCCGAAAGGGCCGCGCCGGTCCCAGCCGGCGCGGCCCTTCGCGTGTGCGGCCCCGCCGCGCGGCGGCCCCCCGTGCCCGAGGGCGCCGGGCACGAGGGGCCGCCGGTCGCGTACTTTGGTTCCGGCGTGATGTGGAATTGACGTTTCCTTGACGATGTGGAGAGCCCATGGGTGAACGACGCACGTCCGGGGCCGAGGGGCGCCGGAGTCGTGGCCCGCTGGTCGCCGTCTGCGTGACGCTGACGGTGTGCCTGCTGCTGACCGGTGGAGTGGTCGTCCTGGTCAACCGGATCTCCGACGCGTTCAACGAGTGGTCGCCGCCCAGCGCCTCGGGCGTCGAGCCGCCGGCGGGCACGATCCAGACCCCGCCCCACGACGAGCTCACCGGCCCGCCGGAGCCCGCGGACGTGGCCCCGGAGGAGGGCGACCCCGCCCCCGAGGAGGCGGGCGCCGACGAGCGCCAGACCCCCGCCGTCGAGGAGCGCCCCAGCGCCGAGTGGCTCGACCAGGTGTCGGAGGCGACCGGGATCCCGCGCCGGGCCCTGGAGGGGTACGCGGGCGCGCAGCTGGTGGTCGCCCGGGACCAGCCCTCGTGCCAGCTGTCCTGGCCCACCCTGGCCGGGATCGGCTACATCGAGTCGCACCACGGCACCTACGCCGGGGGAGAGATCGGCGACGACGGCAACACGACCGTCGACATCATCGGCATCCCGCTGGACGGCACCAACCGGACCCGGGCCATCCCGGACACCGACGGCGGCCGGTACGACGGCGACACCGAGTGGGACCGGGCGATCGGCCCGATGCAGTTCATCCCGCACACCTGGGAGCGCTGGGGCGACTCCCCGTCCGGTGGCGACCCCGACCCGCACAACATCGACGACGCCGCGCTCGCCGCGGCCCGGTACCTGTGCGCGGAGGGCCGCGACCTGACCGTCGCGGCCGACTGGGAGGCGGCGATCCTGGAGTACAACCGCTCCGACGAGTACGTCGCCGACGTCCTGGCCTACGCGCACGCCTACGCCGACGCGGCCTGACCCGGCCGTCTGACCAGACGGACTGATCCGGTGGTCCGACCCGGCGGTCGGCCCTCGCGGGCGGGCCGTCTCCGGCCCGCCTCGGGGGCGCCGCGCGCCCTGCCCGCCGACAGCCGCCGCCCCGGTCCGACCGGGTCCGACGCCCCCAGCGCGTTGACGGTCACCGCCGGACCGCTCCTGCTGGTCCTCGACATCTCCCGGGGCCAGAGCGTCAGCTGGGCCTTTCGGCAGAGCACCGCGGTCGCCGCCCTCCCCGCCCAGGCCCTGACGAGGAGGTGAAACGCTTCCCGCCCCCATCCGAACTCCCCGTGACACGCCGGTGCCGGACACCCGGTGTGATCATCGACCCCGGTTAGCCTGGGGCCCTCTCGCATGGACACGGGCCCGGGGCGGGTATGCGCCTGGGAGGAGACCCATCGAGACGGAGGAGACGGATGACTACCACCTGGCTGGGACCGAAGGGGCGCGCCGAGACGCTCGCGTCGATGGCCGACGAGGAACTCGACGTCCTCGTGGTCGGGGGAGGCATCGTCGGGGCGGGCATCGCCCTGGACGCGGTCTCGCGCGGACTGTCCACGGGGCTGGTCGAGGCGCGCGACTTCGCGTCGGGCACCTCCAGCCGGTCCAGCAAGCTCATCCACGGCGGCCTGCGCTACCTGGAGCAGTTCGACTTCGAGCTCGTCCGCGAGGCGCTCCACGAACGCGGCCTGCTCCTCACCACCATCGCCCCGCACCTGGTCCGCCCGGTGCCGTTCCTGTTCCCGTTCGCCCACCACTGGGAGCGCGCCTACATCGGCGCGGGCGTCACCCTCTACGACGCCCTCGCCATGAGCTCGCGCAACAACCGCGGACTGCCCACGCACCGCCACCTGACCAGGTCCGGGGCGCTGCGGGTCTTCCCCGCGCTCAAGCGCAGCGCCCTCGCCGGGGCCATCCAGTACTGGGACTGCCAGGTGGACGACGCCCGCCTGGTCATCAGCGTGCTGCGCACCGCCGCCGGCCTGGGGGCCAAGATCGCCTCCCGCGCCCAGGCGGTCGGGTTCCTGCGCGAGGGCGAGCACGTCGTCGGCGCCACCGTCGCCGACCTGGAGGGCGGCGGCGAGCGGCGCGTCCGGGCCCGCCAGGTGGTCAACGCCGCCGGGGTGTGGACCGACGACATCCAGGAGATGGTCGGCGGCCGGGGCCAGATCCACGTCAGCGCGTCCAAGGGCATCCACCTCGTGGTGCCGCGCGACCGCATCCAGGCCTCCTCCGGGATGATCCTGCGGACCGAGAAGAGCGTCCTGTTCGTCATCCCGTGGGGCCGCCACTGGATCATCGGCACCACCGACACCGCGTGGGACCTGGACAAGGAGAACCCCGCGGCGAGCCGGGCCGACATCGACTACGTCCTCGACCACGTCAACCAGGTCCTGCGCACGCCCCTGGGCCGGGACGACGTCGAGGGCGTGTACGCGGGTCTGCGACCGCTGCTGACGGGGGAGTCGGAGGAGACCTCCAAGCTCTCCCGCGAGCACACGGTGGCCCATCCCGTGCCCGGCCTGGTCCTCATCGCCGGGGGCAAGTACACGACCTACCGGGTGATGGCCAAGGACGCGGTGGACGCGGTCGCGCACGGCCTGGGCAACGGGATCCCGGCCTCGGTCACCGACCGGCTGCCCCTGGTGGGCGCGGACGGCTACTGGGCGCTGTACAACCAGCGCCACCGGCTGGCCCGGAACTCGGGGCTGCACGTCTCCCGCGTCACCCACCTGCTGCGCCGCTACGGCGCCTCGGTCCACGACCTGCTCGACCTGGTCCGGGAGCGCCCCGACCTCGGCCGACCGCTCGCGCACGCCGAGGACTACCTGCGCGCCGAGATCGTCTACGCGGCCGAGGCCGAGGGGGCCCGCCACCTGGAGGACGTCCTGTCCCGGCGCACCCGGATCTCCTTCGAGACCTGGGACCGGGGCATCGCCGCCGCCGAGGAGGCGGCCGAGCTGCTCGCCGGTCCGCTGGAGTGGAACGAGGAGCAGATCGGGCGGGAGGTCGAGTACTACCGCAAGGGGATCGAGGCCGAGCGCGCGGCGCAGGAGCAGGACACCGACCAGGAGGCGGACGCGATCCAGCACGGGGCCCCGGAGATCGTCCCGGAGGCCAACATCACGCGGCCCTGAGCGCGCGGCGCGGGCGGTTTACCCGGGGGAGCGCCGCCGGGGACCGCCCGCGTCCGAGCCGCCGCACGGTCGGGCCCTCGGCGGTCGCTCCTCCGCGGGCGGGGCCAGCGGGGACCGGCCGCCCGCCGCCCTCAGGAGAGCTGTCCGACGACCGGCTCCAGCTCGCCCCTGAGCCACTCCAGCCCGATGGGCGCGGGGGAGTTCAGCGCGTTGGCGAAGGCCAGGTCGGCGTAGTACACGGTCGAGGCCCCGACCGCGGGCAGCTCCTGGAAGAGGGGGTCCTCGGCCAGCCTGTCGCGGTCCTCCCCGGTCGGGGCCCACACCATGAGCACGTCGGCGTCGAGTTCC
This sequence comes from Nocardiopsis sp. LDBS0036, assembly GCF_041228755.1. Lineage (NCBI taxonomy): Bacteria > Bacillati > Actinomycetota > Actinomycetes > Streptosporangiales > Nocardiopsidaceae > Nocardiopsis > Nocardiopsis sp. LDBS0036. The sequence continues at coordinate 3,287,623 of NZ_CP141103.1, read as the reverse complement.
CCGGTGCGCTCCAGCGGCAGCGGGTCGCCCGTCTGGGTGTTGTCCTGGTTGTCGGCGGGCCGCAGCCCGAACAGTTCGAGCACCGAGCCGTTGCCGAAGGCGTACCGCCCCGGGTCGGCGCGCACCCACTGGTAGGTCCTGGAACCGATGTCGGGCACCCGCCCGCCGACCTCGGCGAACGCCGCGCTGATGCCGGTGATCAGCTCCTCGGCCTCCTCCTCCCTGCGCAGCGCTTGGGCGGTGGTGCGCAGGCGCGCGTCCCAGTCCACGTTGAGGGCCTCGGAGTCCGGGGCGACCGTCGGCGCGATGGCGTTGAGCCGCTCGAACGTGGTCGCGTCCGGAACCTGGTAGGTCTGGGCCAGGATCAGGTCGGGCTCCACGGAGGCGATGGCTTCGAGGTTGGGTCCGCCGTCGGCCGAGACCAGGCCGGGGTCGGCGATCCCGGCCAGCTCCTCGGCCAGCCAGGGGGTGGCGGCCTCCAGGGTCTCGGGGTCGGCGGCGACGGCGACCGGCGTCACCCCCAGGGAGACGGCCTCGTCCGCCGCGGCGAAGCCCAGGGCCAGGACCCGGCTCGGGCTCTCCTCGACCGTGACCCCGCCGTGCCGGGTCTGGACGGTCACGGGGTAGCCGTCGGCGCCGGGGGAGGACCGCTGGTCGGCCTCCCCGGCCCCGGTCGCGCATCCGGCCACGGCGGCGGCCAGCGCGATCGCCGCCACGGCCAGGCGCCTCCCGCGGCCGACCGCCGCGCGCTCCCGTGCAATCCTCACGTACGCCCACCTCTCACTCGTCGCGAAGCGCTGCTCCGCGCCGCACGGCGGACACGGGGGAGCCGTGGGGGCTCCCGCTCCAGCGCGCGGTTAAGGGAAGCCTTACCTTATTCTCTGCTTGCGGGAGGGTGCCACACCGCCCTCCCCGAAGCGGCGTCCGGACGCGGGACGGGTGCGCGGCCGGGGACCGGCGTCGCGCGTTCGCGGGCAGGTCCCCGCGTTCCCGAGCGGGTCCCCGCGCGGGCCCGCCGCCCCGTCGCCCCGTGGGCCCGAGGGGCCGAGGGCCCGCTACGCTCGGTCGCATGTGGCGATTCGTACGCAAACCAGCCAGGGTGCCGCGTCGGGGCGCCGACATCGGGGCGCACCTGGTACCGGAGGCCTTCGGAGTCGACCCGGTCCTGAGGACCGCGTGCGAGGCCGTCCGCGAGGGCGACCTCGAAGCCGGCACCCCTCTGCTCGTGGAGAGCCGGGAGGACCCCGAGACCCGCGTGCTGCGGGTCGAGGCGCTGGCCAGGGCCGCCGTCGACCTGCCCGAGGAGATCGTCGGACTCATGGCGGCCGGTGCCGACGGGGCCGACACCATGCTCTGGCTGGGCCACACGCTGCTGGCCCGCGCCCTGGTCCGGCCCTCCGGCGGGACCAGGGCCGACGAGAAGGCCGCCTCCGCCGCCCTGCACGAGGCGGTGGAGGCACTGGAGGCCGCCGCGCGGCTGCGCCCCGACGACGCGGCGCCCTGGGCCGGGCTCCAGACCGCCGCGATGGGCCTGGGCGCGGACCGGGAGGAGAAGGACCGGATCTGGCGTGAGATCACCGCCCGCGCGCCCCACCTGTTCCCCGCCCACACGGTCCGCACGCGCACCCTGTCGGCCGCCCGGGGCGGCAGCACCGAGGAGATGTTCGCGTTCGCGGGAGCCGCAGCCGACACCGCGCCCGCGGGCAGCCCCCTGCCGTCCGTGCTCGCCCTCGCCCACGCCGAGCACGTGCGCACGGAGCAGAAGCGCCTGCTCGCCGAGGGCAGCGCCCCCTACATCGTGGACATGGCCCTGGGCCGCCTGCACGGGGAGTCGGTCCAGGAGCTGTTCGAGCTCGCGCGGACGTGGGCCGCCGAGGCGGTGCCGCATCCGCGCGACGCCCAGGCCCACCACCTGTTCGGATGGGCCTTCCACCGGGCCGGGATGGCGCAGGCGGCGCACTGGCACCTGACCGCCGTGGGAACCGTGCGGTGCGATGTGCCCTGGTCCTTCTTCGGCCCCGCCCACACCGAACTGATCCGCGCGATGGCCGAACTCGGGGTCGATCCTGGCCGGGAGACCCAGGGGCCGGCGGCGACCTGAGTACCGCTACTCAGGTGGGGGCGACGCACAGCGGGCAGTCTGGGGACATGAACCACCGCTCTCCCGCCCCCGCCTCCACCCCCGCCCCCGTCTCGCGCACGGTCCCGCTCGCCGTGGCCGCGGCCCTCGCCGCCGCGGCCCTGGCCCACCTGGTCGGGTGGGGCGTCGCCCACGCCATGGACGCGGCCCACACGGCGCCCGACGCCAACATCGGCGCCGGGATGGCCCTGCTGCTCCTGCCCTTCCCCCTCGCCCCGGTCATGGCCTGGCCGCTGGCCCGGGCCCTCCGCCTGCCCCGCCCCGGGATCACGGCGCTGACCTGCGCCCCCGTGTACCTGCTGCTGGCCGTCGGGGTGTGGACCGTGTGGCCCGGCGCGGCCGACCGGGTGCCGCGGACCTCGTTCCTGCACCCCGTGCTCGAATCCATGTGGAGCCTGGTCGCCGCCAACGCGCTCATCCTCGCGGTCACGCTGGTCGCCGCGGCGCTGGTCGTCCGCGGCCGGTCCGCCCGCGCCGTCCGGTCCTGAGGGCGCACGTGCCCCGGCGCCCGAAAAGCCCTCGCCAGGGCCGCGGGGGCTCGGCCACAATGCACGGGTGCTACTGACGATCACGACCACGGCGAACCCGGCGACGGACCTCGGTTTCCTGCTGCACAAGCACCCCGACAGGGCGCAGAGCTTCGAGCAGTCCTTCGGCACCGCCCACGTCTTCTACCCCGAGGCCACCGAGCAGCGCTGCACCGCCGCGCTGATGCTCGACGTCGACGCGCAGGCGCTGCTGCGCACGCGCACGTCGGTGAGCACGCCCGACTTCGCACTGGCCCAGTACGTCAACGACCGCCCCTACGCGACGTCGTCGCTGTTCACGGTGGCGCTGGGGCGGGTCATGCGCTCCGCGCTGCGGGGGGACTGCAGGCAGCGCCCCGAGCTGGCGCGCACGCCGATCCCGCTGGAGCTGCGCATGCCCGCGGTGCCCTGCCGGGGCGGCGCCGAGCGCGTGCGGTCGCTGTTCGAGCCCCTGGGGTGGGCGGTGGAGGCCGAACCGGTCCCGCTCGACCCCGGGCTGCCCGGATGGGGCGACTCCCACTACCTGTCGCTCACCCTCACCGGCACCGTCCGGCTGTCCGAGGCGCTCAGCCACCTGTACGTGCTGCTGCCGGTCCTGGACGGCAACAAGCACTACTGGGTGGACCGCAGCGAGGTGGACAAGCTGCTGCGCGCCGGTGGGCTCGCCGCCGGTGACGCCGGGACCGGCGCGGCTGGTGAGCCCGCTGACAGCGACGGAACCGACGGGCCCGCTGAGCCCACCGTGGGCAACGGGCCCTCCGTGAGCGCCGAGAGCGACGGGCCCGCCGAGACCGGCTGGCTCGCCGGGCACCCCGAACGCTCCTGGATCGTCCGCCGCTACCTCAACCGCCGCGACGGCTACGTGCGGACCGCGCTGGCCCGCCTGGCCGAGGCCGACGACCTGACCGGGGACGGGGAGGGCGACGACCCCGGGGTCGAGGAGGCCTCCGCGGCGCCGCCCCTGGAGGAGCGCGCCCCCAGCCTGGCCGAACAGCGGGCCGGGGCGGTCATGGCGGTGCTGGCCGCCGAGAACGCCACCAGCGTCATCGACCTGGGCTGCGGCGCCGGACAGCTGCTCACCCGCCTGGTGCGCGACCGCTCCCTGGAGCGCGTCACCGGCGTGGACGTCAGCGTCGTCAGCCTCGAACGCGCCCACCGCAGGGTGTGCAGGGGCTGCGACCCGGGCGGGCGCGACCGCCACCGGCCCCTGTTCTCCGACACCGTCGCGGCCCGCGACCGCGGGGACGCGGGCCGCAGGCCGGAACTGCTCGTCGGCTCGGTCGTCTACCGCGACAAAAGGTTCGAGGGCTACGACGCCGCCGTCCTCATGGAGGTGGTCGAGCACATCGACCCCTCGCGCCTGCCCGCGATGGAGGAGAGCGTGTTCGGCTCCGCCCGGCCCCGCGTCGTCGTGGTCACCACGCCCAACGCCGAGTACAACACCCACTACGAGGGGCTGGAGGAGGGCGCCCTCCGGCACAGCGACCACCGCTTCGAGTGGACGCGCGCCGAGTTCACCCTGTGGGCGGACGGGGTCGCCGACAAGCACGGCTACCGCGTCCGCTACCTGCCGGTCGGGCCCGAACACCCCGACACCGGCGCACCGACCCAGATGGGAGTCTTCGTCCGATGAGTACGACCGAGAGGGACGGGGCCGCCGAGCCGCGCGTGCTCGGCGTGCCCGAGATGGGGCTCGTCGTGCTGGTCGGGGTCTCCGGTTCCGGCAAGTCCACCTTCGCCGCCCGGCACTTCGCGCCCACACAGGTGATCAGCTCCGACTACTGCCGCGGCCTGGTCAGCGACGACGAGAACGACCAGGCCGCCACCGCCGACGCGTTCTCGCTCCTGCACACCGTCGTGGACATCCGGCTGCGCCGGGGCCTGCTCGCCGTGGTCGACGCCACCAACGTGCAGAGCAGGGCCCGCCGGGAACTCGTGCGCATCGCCAAGGACAACAACGTGCTGTCCACGGCCATCGTGCTCGACGTCCCCGAGGCCCTGGCCCGGGAGCGCAACCGGGACCGGCCCGACCGCGACTTCGGCGACCACGTCATCCGCCGCCAGCGGCGCGACCTGCGCCAGAGCCTGCGGCACCTGCGCCGGGAGGGCTTTCGCAAGGTGCACGTGCTCCAGGGGCCCGAGGAGATCGACGCCGCCGTCATCGAACTGGAGCGCGCCTGGCCCGACCGCAGGGAGCTCACCGGCCCCTTCGACATCGTCGGCGACGTGCACGGCTGCCGCGAGGAACTGGAGGAGCTGCTGGGCGCGCTCGGCTACGAGCTGGCCCGCGACGACCTCGGGCGCCCGGTCGGCGCCCGCCACCCGCTGGGGCGCACGGCGGTGTTCGTCGGCGACCTCGTGGACCGGGGCCCCGACAGCCCCGGCGTCCTGCGCCTGGTCATGGGCATGGTCGCCGACGGCGACGCCCTCTGCGTGCCCGGCAACCACGAGAACAAGCTGGTCCGGGTGCTCAAGGGCGGCAAGGCCCGGCTCACGCACGGCCTCGCCGAGACCATGGAACAGCTGGGACGCGAGAGCGAGGAGTTCCGGAGGCGCGTGCTGGACTTCTGCGACGGGCTGGTCAGCCACCTCGTCCTGGACGGGGGCGCGCTGGTCGTCGCGCACGCCGGGCTCAAGGAGGAGTACCACGGGCGGGCCTCCGGCCGTGTGCGCTCCTTCGCCCTGTACGGCCAGACCACCGGTGAGACCGACGAGTACGGGCTCCCGGTGCGGCTGCCCTGGGCGCGCGAGTACCGCGGCCGGGCCGCCGTGGTCTACGGGCACACGCCCATGGTCAAGGCCGAGTGGGTCAACAACACCCTCTGCCTGGACACCGGCTGCGTGTTCGGCGGCAGGCTCACCGCGCTGCGCTACCCCGAGCGCGAGATCGTCGACGTGCTGGCGCGCCGCACCTGGTACGAGCCCGCCCGGCCGCTGACGGACACGGCGGACGGAGAACCCGCCACGCGCCCCGACGCCGCCGTGGACGTCACCGACATCGGCGTCGGCGACACCCGCACGGGCATGTTCGTGGAGACCGAGCACGGCCTGGTGCGCGCCGACGGAGGCAGCACCCTGGCCGCGCTGGAGGTCATGAGCAGGTTCGCGGTGGACCCGCGCTGGCTGCTCTACCTCCCGCCGACCATGGCGCCCGCGCCGACCTCGGCCGAGCCCGGGCTGCTGGAGCACCCGAACGAGGCCTTCGCCTCCTTCCGGGGCTCGGGGATCGGCGAGGTCGTGTGCGAGGAGAAGCACATGGGGTCGCGGGCCGTGGCCGTGCTGTGCCGGGACGCCGACGCCGCCGAACGCCGGTTCGTGCCCGGGGAGCTGGGCACCGTGTACACCCGGACCGGACGGCCCTTCTTCTCCGACCCGGCCCTCCAGGCGCGGGTCGTGGACCAGCTGCGGCAGGCGGTCACCGACGCCGGGCTCTGGGACCGGCTGGGCACCGACTGGGTCGCCCTGGACGGGGAGATGCTGCCGTGGTCGGCCAAGGCCCGGACGCTGATCCGCGAGCAGTACGCGTCGGTGGGCGCCGCCGCCCGCGCGGCCCTGCCCGCCGCCGGGATCGCGCTCGCCGCCGCGGCCGGGCGCGGTGTGCCCGTGGACGGGCTGATCGAGGGGGTCGCGCGCCGGACGGAGCAGGTGGAGGAGTTCAGCCGGGTCTACCGGCGCTACTCCTGGGACACCGACGGCACCGCCGGGCTCCGGTACGCGCCGTTCATGGTGCTGGCCTCCGAGGGGCGCGAGTACGGGGACGCCGACCACCTGTGGCACATGGCGGTCGCCGAACGGCTCGCCGAGGCCAGCGGGCTGGTCCGCCCCACCCGCTACCGGGTCGTGGACACCACCGACCCGGGCGCGTGCGCCTCGGCCGCCGACTGGTGGGCCGACATGGTCTCCACCGGCGGCGAGGGGATGGTGGTCAAACCCCTCCTGGGCGCCCGAGCCATGGGCCGCAAGGGCCTGGCACAGCCCGGGCTGAAGGTGCGCGGGCCCGAGTACCTGCGCATCGTCTACGGGCCCGACTACACCGACCCCGAGCGGATGGCGGTCCTGAAGGACCGCAACGTGGGCCGCAAGAGCGGGCTGGCCATGCGCGAGCACAAGCTGGGCCTGGAGGCGCTGGCCCGCCACGCCCGGCGCGAACCGCTGTGGCGCGTGCACGAGCCGGTGTTCGCGGTGCTGGCCCTGGAGTCGGTCCCGGTCGACCCGCGGCTGTAGCGGGCGGGGCGGCGGTCGCGCGGCGCTGACGTCGCGCGACCGCCGCCCTGGCGCTCCGCGTGATCAACGTCCGCGCGACCGCGAGCGTGCGGGGCTCGGCGGACCGAAAGCGTGGCTGGTGTGACGCAAGGTGCCGGCCGCGAGCGTGCGGGGCTCACCCGAGGCGGACCGGCCTTCCGGCCTGGCTCTTCGGCCCAGCTCTTCGGTCCGGCCCTCCGGCCCGGCCCTTCGGTCTGATCTTTCGGAGGATCCCACGAGGCGCGGGCGCCGCCGGACCGGTCCGATCCCACCGACGGCGTTCCGATTCGCCTCCTTTTCACGCCCTCTCTTTCGGTCGGACATCCGCAGGGGCCATGATGTGCACGCCCGTCAACCCCCACTCCCCTCCGGAGAAGATGTGTCCCCCAACCGACCCGGACGCCTGGTCGCGTCCACGTCCGCCGCGGCGGCGGTGCTCCTGGGCCTCGGGCTCACGTCCGCGCCGTCCGCCCTCGCCGACACCGCCACCCCGGTGGTCAGCGAGGTCTACGGCGGAGGCGGCAACAGCGGCGCGGACCTGCGCCACGACTTCGTCGAACTGGGCAACCCCACCGGCGAGGCGTTCTCCCTCGACGGCTGGAGCGTGCAGTACCTGCCCGCCAACCCCAGGCCCGCCACCCAGGTGCAGGTCACGGCACTGAACGGCGAGATCGGCGCGGACGGGTACTACCTCGTGCGCCAGGCGGCGGGCGCCGGGGGCAGCACCGACCTCCCCGCCCCCGACGCCACCGGCGGCACCAACATGTCCGCCACCTCCGGCACGGTCCTGCTCGTGCGGGGCACCGACCCCGTCACCTGCCGGACCGCCGCGGAGTGCACCGCGGACGCGTCCGTCGCCGACCTCGTCGGCTACGGGGACGCCGTCGTCCACGAGGGCGCGCCCGCGCCCCGGCTGGGCAACACCACCTCCGCCTCGCGCGACGACGCCCTCACCGACACCGGCGACAACGCGGCGGACTTCACGGCCGCGGCCCCCTCGCCCACCAACACCGCGGGCCAGACACCCGGCGGGGGCGGCACCGACCCCGAGGAACCCGTCGAGCCCGGCGACCTGCGCGTCCACGACGTCCAGGGCACCACCCGGACCTCCCCCTACGCCGGACAGCAGGTCACGGGCCTGCCGGGCGTGGTCACGGCGGTCAACCCCTTCGGCGGCGCGCGGGGGTTCTGGTTCCAGGACACCGAGGGCGACGGCGACCCGCGCACCAGCGAGGGGCTGTTCGTCTTCACCGGGTCCACCACCCCGGACGTGGCCGTCGGCGACGAGGTCCTGGCCGCCGGACGGGTCAGCGAGTACAGCCCCGCCTCCGGTGCGCAGACCATCACCCAGCTCGACCAGGCCCGCTGGACCGTCCTGTCCTCGGGCAACGCCGCGCCCGACCCGGTCCTGCTCGACGAGGACGCCGTCCCCGAGGCGTACGCGCCCGAACCCGGCGGCGACGTCTCCGCGCTCGACCTGGAACCCGCGGAGTACGCCCTGGACTTCTGGGCCGCGCACGAGCACATGCTCGTCCGCGTGGAGGACGCGCCCGTCGTCGGCGCCACCGACGACTACTCCGCGCTCTGGGTGACCACCAAGCCCGGACAGAACCCCACCGTCAACGGCGGCACCCGCTACGGCTCCTACGGCGACCCCAACTCCGGACGGATCAAGGTCGAGTCGCTGCTGGACCGCGACCAGCACCCCTTCCCCGAGGCCAACGTGGGCGACACCCTCGCCGGGGTCACCGAGGGACCCCTCTACTACAGCCGGTTCGGCGGCTACCTCATCCGCGCCACCACCCTGGGCGGGCACGTGCGGGGCGGCCTGGAGCGCACCGCCGTCCGCGACGCGCGGCGCCACGAGGTCAGCGTCGCCACCTACAACGTCGAGAACCTCGGCGGGCGCGACGACCAGGCCAGGTACGACGCGCTGGCGGCCGGGATCGTCGAGTCCCTGAACTCGCCCGACATCATCGGCCTGGAGGAGATCCAGGACAACACCGGCCCGACCGACGACGGCGTCGTGGACGCCGACGTCACCCTGGACCGGCTGGTGGAGGCCGTGGAGGCGCACGGCGGCCCCGCCTACGAGTGGCGGCAGATCAGCCCCGAGGACAAGCAGGACGGCGGCCAGCCCGGCGGCAACATCCGCAACGCGTTCCTGTTCGACCCCGAGCGCGTGCAGTTCGTCGACCGCGAGGGCGGCGACGCGACCACCGCCGTGGAGGTCGTGGAGGGCGGGCGCGGCGCCGAGCTGTCGGTGTCCCCGGGCCGGATCAGCCCGCGGGACGGGGCCTGGGACTCCAGCCGCAAGCCGCTGGTCGGCCACTTCCGCGCCCTGAACCGGGACGTCTACGTGGTCACCAACCACTTCAACTCCAAGGGCGGGGACGAGTCCCTGCACGGCGTCCACCAGCCGCCGCGGCGCACCAGCGAGGCCCAGCGCCACGCCCAGGCCGGGCTCGTGCGCGACTTCGCCGAGGAGCTGCTGGCCGTGGACCCCGAGGCCAACCTGGTGGTCATGGGCGATCTGAACGACTTCCAGTTCTCCCGGACCCTGGAGATCCTGACCGCCGACGGGCCGCTGCACAACCCGATGACGGACCTGCCCGAGGAGGAGCGCTACAACTACGTCTTCGACGGCAACTCCCAGGCGCTGGACCACATCCTGGTCAACCAGGCGCTCGCGGGCCGGGTCGAGTACGACATCGCGCGGATCAACTCCGAGTTCTCCGACCAGGTCAGCGACCACGACCCCCAGGTGCTGTGGCTGGACACCCGCCGCGGCACCCCGCCCGGGCGCCCCTGATCCCGCCCGGCTCCCGGCGCGACTTCCGCGCCGGGAGCCGGGTCCCCCGTGCCGCGAAGGCGACCGTCCCCCGGTCGCCTTCGCGTTTCCTCCGGGACGGGCCCTCAGCGCACGTCCCGGCGGCTCAGCACCGTCGCGGAGAGCGCCCACAGGGCGAGGGTGGTCGCCGCGGCCGCCAGCACGACGGAGAACGCCGTCGGCAGGTCGAGGGACCCCGCGTCGGAGACGGCGGTGCTGCCCAGGCTGAGCGACGTGGTGACCAGCGACTGCGGCAGGAGGTAGGAGACCACCCCGCCCTCCCCGGAGTAGAGGAGGCCGATCCCGGCGACGCAGCCCAGGAGGCCCAGGGCGACGGGCGCGGCGAAGGAGCGGACCAGCATCGACAGCAGGGACTGCAACGCGGCGACCGGCAGCGCGGCGACGACACCCAGCAGGGCGGCGGCCGCGCTGTGCCAGGGCAGCCAGCCGTCCAGGCCCAGGACGAGCTTCCCGCTCAGCGTCACCAGCCCCAGCAGCACGGACTGCATCGTCACGACCACCAGGGCGAGCGAGGCGAGCTTGGCGCCGACGACCGAGAACGCCCGCGCGGGGGTGGCCATCAACAGGTTCCAGTTGTGGCCCCGGTGCTCCATGCGCCAGGCGGCCGACGCCGCCACCGCGACCCCCATCGACATGAACACCATGCCGTAGAAGAGCACCACCTGGGACCAGTAGGACGCCCACCCGGAGGAGAGGGCCTCCACGTTGCCCGCGTAGTTCACCGTCCCCGTGATGACCGCGAGCAGCGGCAGCACCACGGCCACGATCCACAGGGCCGAGCGGCGCAGCTTGGCGAGTTCGGCGAGGACCATCCCCATCACGCCTCCGTCCGGTCGAAGCGGTGGCCGGCCACGACGAACAGGGCGGCCACGAGCACCAGGAACGCGGCCAGCCAGCCGTATCCGGGCGTGATCGCGACGAAGCCGTCGTCTCCCATCCCCAGCGGGGAGACGACCGCGTAGTAGCCCCAGGGCAGCGCGCGCGCCAGGGCCGGGGGCATCAGCAGGGTGAACACCCCGCAGAACGAGCCGAGCAGCCCGAGCGCCAGCCCGACGAGCTGGTTCTCCACCCGGGCGGCCAGCAGCACGTGCAGGCACAGCATCGCCAGGTTCACCAGGAGCAGGCCGAAGGCGTACCAGACCCACATCCCGACGCGCGGCTCCACGGTGATCCCCGCGGCCAGGCCCGCCGTGAAGACCAGGATGGTCTGGACGGCCACCGCGACCGCCAGCAGCAGACCCAGCACCGCGACCTTGGCCCGGCACAGCCGTCCCGGACCGAACCCGGCCACCTGCGACAGCGTCCAGCCCCGGCCCTGGTGCTCGATGTCGACCTGCCTGCTGGCCAGCACCGAGACCAGGAGGGGCGAGGTCATGGCCGCGATCATGACGTAGCTCATGAACAGGCTTTCCCACGGCTGGGCGGCCGGATCGCCGAAGCCCTCCCGTGCGGAGTCCGACATCAGGTTCACGCAGGACAGGCCCACGACGGCGGCCACCATGACCGCGCAGACCACCACGACCCGGAGCCTGCGCGCCTTGCGCAGTTCGAGTCCCACCGCCGTCAGGATCACAGCAGCCCCTCACGGCCGGTGAGGTCCATGAAGACCTCCTCCAGGGACTGCTGGACGCGCCGCACCCCGTGGACCGGTACGTCGCCCTCGACGAGGCGCCGGACGAGCGCGGCGGTGTCCTCGTCGCCGAACCCGGACAGGCGCACGCCCCGCTCCGCGCGCACGGCGGGGACGCCCAGGGCCAGGGCCCGGTCGGGTTCGGGGGTGTCCACGAGCAGGTCCGGCACGCTGCGGTGGAACAGCTCGGTCCGGGTGCCCTGGAAGACCAGCTTCCCGCGGCCCAGGATGCCCAGCACCGAGGCCATCCTGTCGATCTCGTCGAGCAGGTGGCTGGAGATCATGACCGTGACGCCCTCCCCGGCCAGCGTCACCAACAGTTCGCGGATCTCCTCGATGCCCGCGGGGTCCAGGCCGTTGGTGGGCTCGTCGAGGATGAGCAGGCGCGGCTCCCGCGCCAGGGCCATCGCGATGCCCAGACGCTGCTTCATCCCCAGCGAGTACGCCCGGACGAGCTTGCCCATGTGCTCCTGGAGGCGCACGGTGGCGACCGCGCGGGAGACCTGCCGGTCGCTGAGACCGAGCATCCGCTGGACGATCGCCATGTTCTCCCGCCCGGTCAGGTGGGCGTAGCCGGGAGGCGCCTCGATGAGGGAGCCGATCTCCCGCAGCAGGGCGGGGCGCGTGTCCCGGTTCATCGGCTGCCCGAAGACGGTGATCTCGCCCCGGGTGGGCCGGGCCAGCGACAGCAGCATCTTCATGGTGGTGGACTTGCCCGAGCCGTTGGGGCCCAGGAAGCCGTAGACGCAGCCCGGCGGCACCCGCAGGTCGAGGTCGTCGACGACGGTGCGCGCACCGTAGGCCTTCGTCAGGTGGTGGGTGGTGATGATGTGGTCCATGGAACTCCTTCCGCCGAGGAGTCTCCGGCGCCGGACCCGAGGAGGGCATCGTGCCGGGGGAGGGGAAACGCGCTCGTACCGCGGTAGGAGGAGGGGACGCGGGGCGGCGGGCGCTCCGGACGGACTGAGGCAGGAGCCGGGCACTGCCGGTGCGGCGGGGCACGGGGAAGGCCGGTGGCGCGGAGCCGGGCGGGGCGTCGGGAGGGGCGGGCTCGCCGGGGTGCCCGTTCACGCCTCCCGGAGCAGGTCCTCGCGGCCCACCAGCCCGGCGCGGAACGCGAACAGCACGGCCTGCACCCGGTCACGGGAGCCGGTCTTGGCCAGGACGTGGCCGACGTGGGTCTTGACCGTGGGCATGGACAGCACGAGGCGCTCGCAGATCTCCGTGTTCGTGTACCCCAGCGCCACGGCGACGAGGACCTCCTGCTCGCGCGGGGTCAGCGAGGCGACGGCGCGGCGGGTGTCCCCGTCGATCGGGACCGGGCGGGAGGAGGGGCCGCCCAGCAGCGGGCGCACGTGCCCGAGCAGTCTGCGCGTGGAGCTGGCCGAGATGACGGAGTCGCCCCGGTGCACGGTCCGCACGGCCTCCAGCAGCTCCTCGGGCGGGGTGTTCTTGAGCAGGAAGCCCGCGGCCCCGGCCTCCACCCCCTCGACCACGTACTCGTCGGTGTCGAAGGTGGTGAGGATGACGACGCGGCAGTCCGCCCCGGAGGAGACGAGGGAGCGCGTGGCGCTCAGCCCGTCCGTACCGGGCATCTGGACGTCCATGAGCAGGACGTCGACGGGGTCGGAGTGCTGCCTGGCGAGGGCCTGGGCCCCGTCGCCCGCCTCCCAGGCCACGGTCAGGTCCGGCTGGGAGTCGATGACCATCGCCATGCCCGCCGTGAACAGCACCTGGTCGTCGGCCAGCCCCACGCGGATCACGCCTCCTCCCAGGGGACCACCGCGCGCACCCGCCAGGTGCCGGTGGCGTCGTCGGCGCCGACCTCCAGGGTGCCGCCGTGCAGGCCCACGCGCTCGCGCATGCCGACCAGGCCGTGGCCGGGGCCCCGCCGAGCGCCGCCCGGGACCGCCCCGACGGCGGAGGGCGCCTTGGCGGCGGAGTGTCTCCCGGTACCGGAGGGCCTTCCGGTGCGGCAGGAACCCGCGGGCGCCGAGGGGCCCGAGGCGTCCGCGGGTGTCGATGGACCCGAGCGGCCCGTGGGAGGGACCCCCTCGGGTGCGGAGAGGGCCGTGGGCATGGAGGGGCCCGCGAACACCGGGGGAGCCGAGGGGCCTCCAGACGCGGACGGACCTGTGGATTCCGAGCGGCCTGAGGGGCCCGCGGGTGTGGTGAGGGCCGCGGGTGCGGCCTCGCGGACGGAGTTGGCCACGTCGATCCCGACCCGCCCGGGCGACCACGTCAGCTCGACCCGCGCGGCGGCGGGTCCCCCGTGCTTGAGCGCGTTGGCCAGCGACTCCTGCACCACGCGGTAGACCGTCAGGGACGCGGTCGCCGGCAGGGTCGCCGGGGCGCCGGTGTCCGCCCGGCCGCCGCGCGGGGCGGCCGGGGACCCGTGCTGGACCAGGCGGATCCGCAGACCGGCGCGGCGGTACTCCTCCACGAGGCCGGGCAGGTCGCCGACCCCGGGGGCCGGGGCGGCCCCGCGCTCCTCGCCGTCGCGCAGGACGCCCAGGAGCTGGTGCAGTTCCGCCGCCGACTCGCGTCCCACCTGGGCGACGGTGGCCAGGGCGGCCACCGCGCGCTCCGGGGCGGCCTTCGCGGCGTAGCGGCCGCCGTCGGCCTGGGCGACGATGACGTTCAGCGAGTGCGCGAGGATGTCGTGCATCTCCCGGGCGATGCGCGTCCGCTCGTCGAGCGCGGCCAGGCGCACCTCCTGCTCCCGCTGGGTCTCCAGCAGCCGGGCGTGCTCCACGACGCGGGCGAACTCCTCGCGGTTGCGCCTGCGGAACGCTCCGAGCAGGGAGAACAGCGCGACCGCCGTCCACGCCGAGACGACGCTGTTGAGGCGCAGCTCCAGGTCCGCGGAGAGGTTCTCCGGCGGGATGGAGAGGACGGCCCAGGCCGCTCCGGCCAGGAGCAGGAGGAGACCGACGGCGCGCCACGGGCGCGGGAGCTCGGCCTGCGCCGTGTAGGACGCGACCAGGGCGCAGATGCCCACCGGGGCCGTGGGCTGGTCGAACCAGAGGATGTGGAACGCCAGCAGGACGCCCAGCACCGCGAGGCACGCGAACGGGCGGACGCGGCGCAGGGCCAGGGCGGCGCAGCACGCGGTGGCCAGCACGAGGTAGACCCACGACTCGGCGGTGTCGAAGCTGGCCCTCGGCCAGGTCGCCATCGACATGGCGAACCAGACGACGGCCCAGAGCGCGTCCACGGCGAGCACGTGGCCGCGGGCCCACAGCGTCACGCGGTCCAGGAGGGAGCGTGGGGACAGGTCGGGCATTCCCCCAGGATAGGAACGCGCGAGCCGGAGGGCCTCGTGCCACGGCATGAGACCGGGGCGTCCGAAAGGCGGTCCCGCGGCCCCCGCATGTCGCCGAAGGGCAGGTCACGGGGCATGGCGTGTCCACGGGCCCGCTCCCGGAGGGCGCCTATCCTGGGGAGCGCCCGCGACGCGGCGGGCGCACTCCACCCAGGGAAGCGAGACATGAACGTACTGCTCACCGGCGGTGCCGGGTACATCGGCTCCCACACGGCGGTCGAACTCCTCGAAGCCGGGCACGAGGTCGTGGTCGTGGACCTCCTCTCCAACAGCCACGAGGAGGCCCTGCGCCGCGTCGAGCGCATCACCGGGCGCGCCGTCGCCTTCCACCGGGCCGACTGCGCCGACCCCGAGGCGATGCGCCGGGTCTTCGCCGAGCACCGCGTCGACGCCGTCATCCACATGGCCGGGCTCAAGGCCGTGGGGGAGTCGGTGGAGCAGCCGCTGCGCTACTACCGCAACAACATGGACGCCCTGTTCACGCTCATCGAGGTCATGGACGAGCACGGCGTGCGCGACCTGGTGTTCAGCTCCTCGGCCACCGTCTACGGCGACCCCGAGCAGGTGCCGATCACCGAGGACAGCGCCCTGTCCGCCACCAACCCCTACGGCGCCACCAAGCTGTTCGCCGAGCGCGTCCTCCAGGACACGGCCGCCGCCGACCCGCGCTGGCGGATCACCGCCCTGCGCTACTTCAACCCCATCGGCGCCCACCCCAGCGGCCTGATCGGCGAGGACCCCCAGGGCGTTCCCAACAACCTCTTCCCCTACGTCGCGCAGGTCGCCGCGGGCCGCCGCGAGCGGCTGAACGTGTTCGGCGACGACTACGACACCCCCGACGGCACCGGCGTGCGCGACTACCTGCACGTGGTGGACCTGGCCCAGGGGCACATGGCCGCCGTGGAGCACCTCGCCGACGCTCCCGGGTACCGCGTCTACAACCTGGGCACGGGGCAGGGCACCTCCGTCCTGGAGGGCCTGCGCGCCTTCGAACGCGCCACCGGCGTGGCCGTCCCGTACGCCGTGGTCGACCGCCGCCCCGGCGACATCGCCGTGTGCTACGCCGACCCCTCGGCCGCCGCACGCGACCTGGGCTGGAAGGCCGTGCGCACGGTGGACGACGCCTGCCGCGACGCGTGGCGCTGGCAGTCGGCCAACCCCGCGGGCTTCACCGCCTGAGCCCCGGGAAGCCCTCCCGGCCGCCCCGTCGCGCGAGCTGAGCCGGACCGCACACGCGCGCGGGGCCTTCCGGGCGTGTGCAACGCCCTAGACTGGGCGGACATCCCTGTACTTCCTGCGGAAGGTCCTCCGTCGTGTCCGTTGGTGCTGAGAGCACGTTCGACACCGTTCTCGTCGTCGACTTCGGCGCGCAGTACGCGCAGCTGATCGCACGCCGGGTCCGCGAATGCCACGTGCACAGTGAGATCGTGCCCTCGACCATGCCCGTCGAGGAGATGCTCGCCAAGAAACCCAAGGCCATCATCCTCTCCGGCGGACCGTCGTCGGTCTACGCCGAGGGGGCCCCGAACCTGGGCCCCGAGCTGTTCGAGACCGGGGTGCCCACCTTCGGCATCTGCTACGGCTTCCAGGCGATGACCCGGGCCCTGGGCGGCACCGTCGCCAGGACCGACCTCAGTGAGTTCGGCCGCACCGAGCTGTCGGCGGTCACCGACTCCCTGCTGTTCGCCGGGATGCCCGCCGAGCAGCTGGTCTGGATGTCGCACGGCGACTCGGTGGTGGAGGCCCCCGAGGGCTTCGCCACGACCGCCAGCACCGCGGGGGCCCCGGTCGCCGCGTTCGAGCACACCGGCCGCAACCTCTTCGGCGTCCAGTTCCACCCCGAGGTCCTGCACACCGAGCACGGCCAGGAGGTGCTGCGCCGCTTCCTGTACGAGGGCGCCGGGTGCCGCCCCACCTGGACGATGGTCAACATCGTCGAGGAGCAGCTGGAGCGCATCCGCGAGGACATCGGCGACAAGCGCGTCATCTGCGCGCTGAGCGGCGGCGTGGACTCCGCGGTGGCCGGCGCGCTGGTGCAGCGCGCCGTCGGCGACCAGCTGACCTGCGTCTTCGTGGACCACGGCCTGCTGCGCAAGGGCGAGGCCGAGCAGGTGGAGAAGGACTTCGTCGCGATCACGGGCGCCAAGCTCAAGGTCGTGGACGCCGAGGAGCGGTTCCTGTCCGCCCTCGCGGGGGTCTCCGACCCCGAGGAGAAGCGCAAGATCATCGGCCGCGAGTTCATCCGCGTGTTCGAGCAGGCGGCCCGCGAGGTCGTCGCCGAGAGCGGCGAGACCGGCGCCGAGGTCGAGTTCCTGGTGCAGGGCACCCTCTACCCCGACGTGGTGGAGTCCGGCGGCGGTACCGGGACCGCCAACATCAAGTCCCACCACAACGTGGGCGGGCTGCCCGACGACCTCCAGTTCACGCTGGTGGAACCGCTGCGCGAGCTGTTCAAGGACGAGGTGCGCAAGGTCGGCGAGGAGCTGGGCCTGCCCGCCGAGATGGTCTGGCGCCAGCCCTTCCCCGGCCCCGGCCTGGGCATCCGCATCATCGGCGAGGTCACCCGCGAACGCCTGGAGATCCTGCGCGAGGCCGACGCGATCGCCCGCGAGGAGCTGACCCGCGCCGGACTCGACCGCGACATCTGGCAGTGCCCGGTGGTGCTGCTCGCCGACGTGCGGTCGGTGGGCGTGCAGGGCGACGGGCGCACCTACGGCCACCCGGTCGTGCTGCGCCCGGTCAGCAGCGAGGACGCCATGACCGCCGACTGGTCGCGCGTGCCCTACGACGTGCTGGCCAGGATCTCCAACCGCATCACCAACGAGGTGCGCGAGATCAACCGGGTGGCGCTGGACGTGACCAGCAAGCCCCCGGGCACCATCGAGTGGGAGTAGCCCCCTCGGGGGAGTGAACCCGGAGGGCGGGCCCCCCGAGGAGACGGACGGGCCCGGGTCGACGACGCGTCGTCGACCCGGGCCCGTCCGTTCGTCTTCGCGGCGCCGTTCCGGGCACCGGTCGTCCACAGGCGCGGACCGGGGGCGCCGGTGCGGTGTCCTGGATACAGGGGGCTCCCCACCCCGGCGGCACGGTGCCGCCCTGCGACAGGCGCGGCCCGACCCCGGTCCGGGGCTCAGTCCACGATGTGCTCGATGTTGATCTCCGTGGCCTCCGCGCCCGTCCGGTGGTTGAGCACCAGCGTGCGCGGGTCCATGTCGTCGCGGAGTATGAACACCAGCTCGCCCCCGGCGGCGACCCCGGGACTGATCCCGGCCGGGTCCCACAGCGGGGCCTCGACCTCGCGCACGGACGGCGCCTGGGCGTTGACGGGCTCCCCGCTGGTCGTCATCTGCTGCTCTGTGTGCTCGAACCTCACCAGTTCGTCGCTGACGTTGAACAGCTCCAGGTCCACCACGCAGTACTGGCCGGTCGAGGGCAGCTCCGAGCGGATGTTGTGCTCGGTCAGGCCGCAGCTGACGCCGCGGATCCGGTACTCGACCATGCGGTCGGCCGAGGCGCCCGACATCCCGCTGGGCACCTCGCCGGGCGCCTCCTCCTCGTCGGCGCCGCCGGGGGACTCGTCGCCGGGCGTGGGCTCCTGCGGTTCCTGGGCGGCGCCCGTCTGCTCGGAGGAGTCCCCCTGGGGGTCGCCGTCCCCGAAGAGCGACCAGTCGCTGAGGTTGGTCAGCACGGTCGCCATGACGATCAGGGCCGCCAGCAGCGCCACGGCGCCCAGCACCAGGGCCACGACCGTCCCCTTGCGCCGGTTGGGCGCGGCGGGCTGGTGCGGTGGCGGCGGCACCGGCGGAACGTAGGGCTGCGGACCCCGGCGGCCCGTCTGCTGGTCGGCCGGGGGGACCATCGGGATCGGCCCGGTCGAGGCGGGGTGCGGCGCCTGGGCGGGGCCGGGCACGGGCCGGGACTGCTGCACCGGGCCGCCCTGGGGCTGCCCGCCCGGGGCCTGGACCCCGGGGGCCTGGTGCACCTGCTGCGCCTGGCCCCCCGGCGGGGGACCGGCCGGATGGCCCGGCGGCGGCCCCTGCGGGCGCGGGTAGTTGCCCGTCTGGTGCGCGGGCGGGGGCATGGGCGCGGGCGGTGCGCCCTGGTACTGGCCGGGCGCCGGGTGCCGCATGCCCGCCATGGTCTGGTGCGGCCCCTGCTGGGGGTGGGGCATGCCGTGCGGGGGCATCGGGGGCAGGTTGGGCCGCCACGACTGGTGCAGCGCGTGGGACACCATGTCGTTGGGGTTGCTGTTGTCCTCGCCGCCCGCCAGCTCCAACAGCAGGTCCTGGGCGGTGGGGCGGCGGCCCGGCTCCTTGGCCAGCGCGCGCGTCACCAGGCGGTCCAGGGGGCTGATCAGGTTGCCGATCTGGGGTTCGGCGAACAGCACCCGCTTGCCCAATGTCATGGCGTCGCCGTTGCCGAAGGGGTGGGTGCCGTTCCCGGCGAAGGCCACCAGGCAGCCCCAGGCGAAGATGTCCGCCGAGGTGGTGACCTTCTCCTCCAGCAGCTGCTCGGGAGCCATCCAGCCGGGGCTGCCCATGACGATGCCGGTCTGGGTGTGGTTGGTGGCGGTGTTCATCGCGCGGGCGATGCCGAAGTCGATCACCCGGGGCCCCGAGAGCGACAGCAGCACGTTGGCGGGCTTGAGGTCGCGGTGGACCAGCCCGGTGCGGTGGATGGCGGCCAGGGCGGCCGCCACGCCCAGTGCGAAGCCGTGCAGCGTCGAGGAGTCCAGCGGACCGTTCTCGGCGATGTGCTCGGCCAGGGCGGTGCCCGCGATGTACTCGGTGACCATGTAGGGACGGTTCTCGAACGTCCCGTGGTCGAGCACCTTGGCGGTGCAGAAGGAGGCGACCTTGCGGGCGTTCTCCATCTCGTCGCGAAAGCGCGCCCGCGTCGCCTCGTCGAAGGCGAGCTCCGGGCGGATGACCTTGATGGCTACCTGGTTGTTGCGCTCGGGAGTGCTGCCCAGGTAGACGGTTCCCATGCCGCCGCTACCCAGCTTCCCGGACAGCACGTAGGGACCGATGGTGGCCGGATCCCCGGCGGCCAGCGGTTCCAGGTTCTTCGGGAGCCCATCCGACGGCAAGCGACCCTCCCCGACGGTGTCCAAACTCCGCCTTGCCCCAAGGTAGCGGTGTTTGTGCCCGGATTCCCACTCACGGGCCTGATTGGGCCGTTCTGGGGGCGGGCGGAAACTGACATGACAGTGGTGACGATCCCCGAACCGCGTCCGGGGTTCCCGTTTTCCTCTGACGGCGTACGCGCCGACGGGAGGCGGTGAACACACCGGAGCCCCCGCAGGGCACTGTGTTCACGCAAGGTGGGGGTTCCTTTACGATTGGGGACTCGTGACCGTTAATACCACCGTAACCGTGCGGGTCCCCGCGAAGGTGAACCTCCAGTTGGCGGTGGGGCCCAGACGTGAGGACGGGTTCCACGACCTCGTCAACGTGTTCCACGCCGTCTCGCTGTTCGATGAGGTTACCGTCCAGGCGGCTTCCTCGCGCCGACCGAGCCCGCCCGGCGGTGTCGGATCGGCCGCCGAAGCCTTCGCCGGACTGACCGCGGGCGGCGCGCTGGGGTCCCACCTGTCCCGGGTGCCCCTGGACGGGTCCAACCTGGCCGCGCGCGCGGTGACCCTGCTGGCGGAGCGGACCGGCCGGGGCCTCCCCGTCACGGTCCACCTGGACAAGAACATCCCGGTGGCGGGCGGCATGGCCGGGGGCAGCGCGGACGCCGCGGCCGCCCTGCTGGCCTGCGACCGTCTGTGGGGTTGCGGCCTGCCGCTGGAGGAACTGCTCGGGTACGCGGCCGACCTGGGCAGCGACGTCCCCTTCGCGCTGCTGGGCGCCACCGCGGTGGGCATGGGGCGCGGGGAGGTCCTGCGGCCGATGACCAGTCCGGGAAGGTTCCGCTGGGTCTTCGCCCTGTCGCCGCACGGCCTGTCCACGGCCAGCGTGTTCGCCGAGTACGACCGCATCCGCCCGGACGCCCCCGAGCCCCTGCTGGACCGGGGGCTGGCCGACGCGCTCGCCGGCGGCGACCCGGCGGCCCTGGGAGCCGCGCTGACCAACGATCTCCAGGAGGCCGCGCTCTCGCTGCTGCCCGAGCTGGAGCGCACCCTCAAGACCGGCGCCGGTGCGGGGGCGCTGGGCTCCCTGGTGTCGGGGTCCGGTCCGACCTGCGCCTTCCTGGTCGGCGGCGGCGCCGAGCGGGAGTCGGTCGTCGCGGAGCGGGAGGCCGCGGTGGTGGCGGCGCTGGAGGGCAGCGGGCTGTGCGAACAGGTCGTGACGGCGCACGGGGACGTCCCCGGGGCCACCGTCCTGTGACGTAAATCACTTCTGCCTTTCCCGGTCGGAGGGGGCTCGCGCCAGTTGACCTCAACCATTGTTGAGGTTCAACACTGGTGGACATGACCACCGCAACCGCTCTCTCGCGCTACGCCGACCTGCCGGCCCTCATCGGACTCATGGAGGGTGACGAGAAGCACAACGGGGCGGCCCACTCGACACTCGACATCGTGTGGGTGCTCTACGACCGTGTGCTGTCCGTCACCCCCGAGACCGCCGACGATCCCGCACGGGACCGGTTCCTGCTCTCCAAGGGGCACGGCCCCGCCGCCTTCTACGCCGTGCTCGCGGCCAAGGGCTTCCTGGACGTGCCGACGCTGCGCGGCTGGACCGCCTTCGACTCACCGCTCGGCCACCACCCGGACCGGCTGCTCGTGCCGGGCGCGGAGATCGGCAGCGGGTCGCTCGGCCACGGGCTGCCCCTGGGCCTGGGCAGCGCGCTCGGCCTGCGCGCCCAGGGCGTCCGCCGCTCCGACGGGACCGAACCCCGCGTCGTGGTGCTCGTCGGCGACGGCGAACTCGACGAGGGCAGCAACCACGAGGCCATCGCCGTCGCCGGACGGCTCGGCGTGGACAACCTCACCGTCGTCGCCGTGGACAACGCCTCCGCCAGCCACGGATGGCCGGGCGGGATCGGCGCCCGCTTCGGGATCGAGGGCTGGGAGGCCCGCGACGTCTCCGGCCGCGACCACGACGCCCTGTACGGGGCGCTCACCCGGCCCCACCCCGGACGGCCGCTGGCCGTCGTCGCCCGCGTCCGTTCCTAGGAGAACCCCATGCGTGACACCTTCGCCGCCACCGTCAACCGCGCCATGGACACCGACCCCCGCCTGACCGTCGTCCTGGCCGCCATCTCCACGGGCATGTTCCGCGGAGCCGCCGCCCGCCACCCCGGCCGTGTGATCGACATGGGCATCCGGGAGCAGGCCATGATCGGCGTGGCCGGGGGACTGGCCCTGACCGGGATGCGCCCGGTCGTGCACAGCTACGCGCCCTTCCTGGTGGAGCGGCCCTTCGAACAGCTCAAACTGGACCTGGGCCACCAGGGCGTGGGCGCCGTCCTGGTGAGCATCGGCGGCTCCTACGACGCCGCGGAGGAGGGGCGCACCCACCAGGCGCCCGGTGACGTGGCGCTGCTGGACACCCTTCCGGGGTGGACCGTGTACGCGCCGGGGCACCCCGACGAGGTGCGCGCCGCCCTGGAGGCCGCCCTGCCCGGGGAGGACCGCGTGTACGTGCGCCTGTCGGGGACCTCCAACCGCGCGGCGATGCCGTTGGACGGACGCCTCAGCGTGGTGCGCACGGGCTCGCCGCGTTCGGCCGGGGTGGTGGTGGCGGTCGGGCCGATGCTGGACCGGGTGCTGGAGGCCACCGCCGACCTGGACGTGACGGTCGCCTACACGGCCACCGTGCGCCCCTTCGACCGCGAGGGGCTGAGCGCGCTCGTCGGCGCGGCGGGCAACGCCGACGTGCTGGTGGTGGAGCCCTACCTGAGCGGGACCTCGGCGCACGAGGTCGCCGCGGCGCTGGCCGACCGGCGCCACCGCCACCTGGGCCTGGGCGTGGCACGGGACCGAGAGGTGCGCGCCTACGGAACCCCGGCGCAGCACGCCCAGGCGCACGGACTGGACACCGAGGGCGTCGCCAAGTCCGCCCGGGCCTTCTTCCTCGTGTGACCCGCCCGCCGGTGTGACCGGTCTTCCCGTGTGACCCGCCCGCCGGTGCGGCCCGCCTCCCCGCGTCGGGCCCGTGCGCACGAAGGCGCGGACCACCGGCGCGCGCGGGCCGGCGGTCCACACCCCACGGCCCGCCCCAAGGCGCGGGCCCCGCGTCCCGGCTCCCGCCGCCGCGGCGGGCGGGACGATCACCCGGACCCGCCCGGGGCCCTGCGTGGTGCGGCCCCGGGCGCCTCCTCTACTTGACGGCGCCCATCGACAGGCCGCGCACCAGCTGGCGCTGGGCCGCCCAGCCCACCACCACGATGGGCAGCGACGCCATGACGGCGGCCGCCGCCAGCTGCGCCACGAACAGTCCCTCGCTCGTGATGAAGCCGGTGAGGAACACCGGGACGGTCGCGGCCCGGGCGGCGGTCAGGTTGACGGCGAAGAAGAACTCGTTCCAGGCGAAGATCATGCAGATCAGCGCGGTCGCCGCGATGCCCGGGGCCATCACCGGCATCATCACCGACCACAGCACGCGCGCCAGCCCGGCTCCCTCCACCCGGGCCGCCTCCACGATCGCCTTGGGCACCTCCAGGAAGAACGACCGCAGCATCCACACCGCGATGGGCAGGTTCATCGCCGTGTACAGCACCACCAGGGTCCACACGTTGTCCAGCATGGACAGGTGCGCGGCGGCGACGTAGATCGGCACCACGACCGCCACCACCGGCAGCATCTTCGTCGAGATGAAGAAGAACAGCACGTCCTGGGTCCGCTTGACCGGGGCCACCGACAGCGCGTAGGCGGCGGGCAGCCCGAGCAGCAGCACCAGGAGCGTGGACGCCAGGGTGGCGATCGCCGAGTTGCCCAGGTACGGCACGAAGTCCGCGCCCAGGACGGTGGTGAACCGGTCCAGGGTCGGCTGGAAGAAGAGCGTCGGCGGGTCGGTCGCGGCCTGGTTCTCCTCCTTGAACGCGGTCAGCACCAGCCACAGCACCGGGAACACGAACACCAGTCCCACGGCCCACGTGAACACGGTCAGGGCGGCGCTCCCCAGCCGGGCCCGGGAGCGGCCGGCCGCGCGCGGCGCGCGTGCGGCGACGGCGCCGCCCGCGGCGCCCGCGGGTCGTTCGGGGGCTCGGGCGGTCACGATGTCGCCTCCTGTGCGTTCATGAACGTGCGGAAGATCAGCCGCAGGGCCAGCGTCGCCACGATGATGGTGCCGACCACCACCACGACGCCCATGGCCGCGGACTGGCCGATGTCGAACCCGAGGAAGGTCCGCTGGTAGACGTAGAAGGGCAGGTTGGAGCTGGCGGTGCCCGGCCCGCCCTGGGTCATCATGTAGATCGTGTCGAAGGTGTTGACCACGTAGACCGACCCCAGCAGCACGCCCAGCTCGATGTAGCGGCGCAGGTGCGGCAGGGTGATCCAGGCGAACGTCTGCCACCGGGACGCGCCGTCGACCTGGCCCGCCTCCAGTACGTCGGAGCCCTGGCTCTGGAGTCCCGCCAGCACCAGCAGCATCATGAACGGCGTCCACTGCCAGACCAGCGCGGCCACCACGGAGAACACGGGCGCCTGGGAGACCCAGTCGAACGACTCGACCCCGAACGGCGACAGCACGAAGTTCACCAGGCCGAACACCGGCTCCAGCATGATGTGCTTCCACAGCAGCGCCGTGGCCACGGGCAGGATCAGGAACGGGGTGATGACGAGCGTGCGCACCACGCCTCGCCCTCTGAACTTCCGGTCCAGCAGCAGCGCGAGCCCGATGCCCAGCAGCATCGCCACCACCACGCAGGAGGCGGTGATCAGCACCGTGTTCGCCGCCGCGCCCAGGAACTGCCGGTCGGTGAAGACCGCCGCGTAGTTGGCCAGGCCCACCCACGCCTGGGAGTCGGGCCGCAGCAGGTTCCACGAGCGCAGCGAGTACACGACCGTCGCCAGGAACGGCAGCTGCGTGACGACCAGCATGAACACCAGGGCGGGCAGGAGCGGGGCCCGGCGGGCCCATCCGCCCCCGCCGCGGCTCCGCCTCGGCCGCTCGGGCGGCGTCGCCGCCGCGGGCGCCTCGCGCGCGGGCGCGGTCACAGCGCTCATCGGTCGTCCTCCCTGTAGGTCCCACCGACGACCTCGGCGTACTCCTGGCTCTGTTCGAGCGCCTGCTCGACGGTGATCTGCCCGGCTATGGCCGCGCTCAGCTGCTGGCTGACCCGGGTGCCCAGGTCCTGGAACTCGGGGATGGCGAGGAAGCCGATGCCCTCGTAGGGGACCGGGCGCGTGCCCGGGTCCTCGGGGTCCGCCTCCTGGATGCCCTGGAGCATGGGCTCGGCGTAGGCCCGGGCGGCCTCCCGGTACTCGGGGACCTCGAACGTGGAGAGCCGGTTGCCGGGCGGCACCCGCTGCCAGCCGTACTCCTCGGCGACGGTGCGCACGTAGTCCTTGTCGGTCATCCACTCCAGGAACGCCCACGCCTCCTCCTTGTGCTCGGAGGTGGAGGGGACGCCCAGCGCCCAGGTGTAGAGCCAGCCGCCGTAGTCGGTCTCGGCCACCGGCGCCGCGGCGTAGCCGTTGAGCCCGGCCACGGTCGCCGAGTCCGGGTCCTCGATGGTGCTGACCATGGAGGTGGAGTCGTAGAACATGGCCGCCCGGCCCTGGGAGTAGCGGTTCAGGCAGTCCCCGAACCCGCTGTTGGCCGCGCCCGGCTGGCCGTGCTCACGCGCCAGGCCCACGTAGAACTCGGCCGCGCGCCGGAACTCGGGGGAGTCGATCTCGGCGTTCCAGTCCTCGTCGTACCAGCGCCCGCCGAAGGTGTTCAGGACGCTGTTGAAGGGGCTCAGCACCTCGCCCCAGCCCGCGAGGCCGCGCAGGCAGATCCCCGAGACCCCCGGCTCCACGCCGTCGAGCTCGGCGGCCAGGTCCGCCACCTCCTCCCAGGTGGGGTCGGGCGGCATCTCCACCCCGGCCTGCTCGAACAGGTCCTTGCGGTAGGCGAGGAAGGAGGACTCGCCGTAGAAGGGCACCGAGTACATGTCGCCCTCGTGGGACAGGTCCTCCCTGATGGAGGGGATGAAGTCCTCGTGGTCGTAGCCCCCGGCGGCGTCGATGGAGGGTTGCAGGTTCTCCAGCCAGCCGTACTCGGCCCACTGGCGGGTCTCGTAGTTGCTGATCATGACGACGTCGAACTCGCCCCCGCCGGTGGCCACGGAGGTGGTGATCTTGGCGCGGGCCTCGTTCTCGGGCAGGGACACGAAGTCGAGCGCGATGCCGGGGTGCTCCGCGCGGAACCGCGACTCCAGGGAGATCGCGTCCTGCATCTGCGGGTTGGACACGATCGCGACGGTCAGCCGGACGGCGCCGTCCTCGGAGGGGAGGGCGCCCGTCCCGGCGCACCCGGTGAGCAGCAGTCCGCAGGCGGCGACGGCGGTCGCCCGGACGGCGTAGGTGGTGTGCACTTGGCTGCCTTCCCGGGTCAGGCGGTCTCGTCGGGGACGACCTGGACCTTCACCCCGGTGCCCGCGCGCATCATGGCCAGCGCCTCGGGGAACTTCTCCAGGGGCAGGGCGTCGGTGAGCAGCGGCGCCGTGCGCACCGCGCCGCTGCTGATGAGGTCCACGGCCGCCCCGTAGCTGTTGAGCACGGCCATGGAGCCCACGACGGTGATCTCGTCGTTGTAGATCCGAAACGGCGACAGCGCCACGCGGGCCGCCTCGTCGGCGACCCCGAAGACCAGCAGGCGCCCTCCCCGCCGCAGCGAGTCGAAGGCCGCCTCGATGGCGGAGGGCGCGCCCGTGACGTCCACCGCGGCGTCGAAGCGCTCGTCGCCCAGCTCGGACGCGTCCGTCGCGGTCGCGGCGGCGCCGAGGTCGGTCGCGATGGCCAGGCGGCGGGTGTTGCGGTCCACCACCGTCACGCGGGCGCCGGAGTTCTGCAACAGCTGCTGGAGGAGCAGGCCCATGGTCCCGGCGCCCACCACCAGGAAGCGCTCGCCGGTCTCCACCCCGATGCGCCGGACACCGTGGACGGCGCACGAGAGCGGCTCGACCAGGGCGCCCTCGCGCATGCTCACCGAGTCGGGCAGGCGGTAGCAGTTGGCGGCGGGGACGGCCACGTACTCGGCGAACGCGCCGTCCACGGTGTCGCCGATCGCGCCCCAGTTGGCGCACAGGTTGCCCCGTCCGGCGCGGCAGTACTCGCAGTGCCCGCAGAACAGGGAGGGGTCCACGGCCACCCGGTCGCCGGGGCGCAGGTCCCCCGGGGCGTTCTCGCCGACGGCCGTGACCGTTCCGGCGAACTCGTGCCCGGGCACCAGCGGGTAGGGGCTGGGCGGGAACTCCCCGTCGGCGATGTGCAGGTCCGTCCCGCAGATCCCGCAGGCGCCGACCCGGACCACCACGCCGTCGGCGGCGGGGTGCGGGTCGGGGCGGTCCCCCACGGTGACGGAGCCCGGTTCGGTGATGATGGCGGCACGCACGGTTGGGAACCTCCCGTTGAACGCTCATGTGAGCGATGTGAGTCACATATGTTTCGAACATTGAACGCCCATCGGAAACGCGCTGTCAATGGATCCGGCACATTCGAGTACACTTCTGCACGTATGAGCGATCAGCGTGGTGAGGTTCAGGAGACGGCCCCCAGCGGCCCCGCGGAGATGGTGCGGCTCGCCGCCATCGCCCGCAGGTTCTACCTGGACGGGCGGTCCAAGGTGGAGATCGCCGAGGAGTTCGGCCTGAGCAGGTTCAAGGTCGCCCGTGACCTGGAGACCGCCCGCAGCAGCGGGATCGTGCGCATCGACATCCGCCTGCCCGCCCGGCTGGACGGGGAGCTGTCCGAGCGCATGCGCGCGGCCTTCGGCCTGCGCCGGGCGATCGTCGTGGACGCCCTGGACGACCCGCGGGACACGCGCCGGGCGCTGGGGTCGGTGGCGGCGCGGCTGCTGTCGGAGATCGTGCGGCCCGACGAGGTACTGGGGCTGGCCTGGAGCAGGTCGCTCCAGCTGATGGGCCTGGACATGGTGGACCTGCCGCGCTGCACGGTGGTGCAGCTCAACGGCGTGCTGTCCGAGCAGGCGGAGGGCGGCGGATCGGTCGAGACGGTGCGCCGGGCGGCCGCGCTCTCGGGCGGACCGGCGTACCCGATCTACGCGCCGCTCATCCTGCCGGACGCCGCCACGGCGGCGACGCTGCGCGCCGACCCGGGCATCGCCTCGGCGTTCGCGCACTTCGACCGACTCACGACGGCCGTGGTGGCCATCGGGGGCTGGGACGAGCGCAACTCGACCGTCTTCCAGGCGCTGGACCCGGACTCGCGGGCCAGGTACACCGCGCTGGGCGTGTGCGCGGAGATGTCCGCCCAGCTGTTCGACGCCGACGGCCAGCAGGTGCACTCCGACCTTGACGAGAGGGTCATCAGCGTCCGGGCGGACCAGCTGCGCCGGGTGCCCGAGGTGGTGGCGGTCGCCGGCGCCGGGGACGAGGCCAAGGCCAGGGCGATCGGCGCCGCGCTGCGCAGCGGCCTGGTGTCCACGCTGGTGACGGACGACGCCGTGGCCAGGCTGCTGCTCGACGGGGAGCCGACGGGGCGGGAGTGAGACACCGGTCGCCGCCCCGGGGGAGCGGCGGCGGGCGCGGGAAGGGACTCCGGTGACGCCGCGTGCCCGGCGCCTCCGCCCGTCGGGGGCCGCCCTCCCGCCCCGGAGCCGTCCGGGGGAGCGGCGGCGGTCAGCGCACCACGGCACTGCCGCCACAATGGATAGCGATGAATCTGGTCAATCTTCAGGACGTGTCCCTGGCCTACGGGCCGCTCGTACTCCTCGACAAGGTGTCGCTCGGCGTCGACGAGGGTGAGCGCATCGGCGTCGTCGGCCGCAACGGCGGCGGCAAGTCCACGCTCATCTCCGTGCTCTCGGGCATCACCCGGCCCGACTCCGGGCGGGTGGTGCACAACCGCGGGCTGCGCATCGGCTTCCTGCACCAGCGCGACACCTTCCCCGACTCCACGGTCGGGGAGTTCGTCCTGGGCGACCGGGCCGAGCACGAGTGGGCGGGCGACGCCCGCGTCCGCGACATCCTGCGCGGACTCCTCGGCGGCTGGGCCCTCGACACCCCCATGAGCGGCCTGTCCGGCGGCGAGCGCCGCCGCTCCGGCCTGGCCCGGCTCCTGGTGGGCGACCACGACCTCATCGTGCTCGACGAGCCCACCAACCACCTCGACATCGAGGGCATCGCCTGGCTCGCCGAGCACCTGCGCGCCCGTCCCGAGGCGCTCGTGGTCGTCACCCACGACCGCTGGTTCCTGGACGCCGTCACCACCCGCACCTGGGAGGTCGGACGCGGCGCGGTCGAGCGCTACGAGGGCGGTTACGCCGCCTACGTCCTGGCCAAGGCCGAGCGCGAGCGCCAGGCGGCCGCCGCCGAGGAGCGCCGCCAGAACCTCATGCGCAAGGAGCTGGCCTGGCTGCGCCGCGGCGCCCCGGCCCGCACCTCCAAGCCCAAGTTCCGCATCGAGGCGGCCAACCAGCTCATCGCCGACGAGCCGCCGCCCCGCGACACCGTCGAACTGGTCAAGTTCGCCAGCTCCCGGCTGGGCAAGACCGTCATCGACCTCAAGAACGTGTCCGCGTCCGTCCCCGACCGGACCCTGCTCGACCACCTCACCTGGCAGCTGGGCCCCGGCGACCGGGTCGGCCTGGTCGGGGTCAACGGCGCGGGCAAGTCCACCCTGCTCAGGATCCTGGCCGGGGAGCGCGAGCCCGACTCCGGCAGCGTGCGCACCGGCCGGACCGTCAAGCTCGCCCACCTGTCCCAGAACGTCGCCGAACTCGACCCCGCCGCCCGCCCCCTCCAGGCGGTCATGGACGTGCGCGAGCACGTCACCATCGGCAAGCGCGACTACACCGCCAGCCAGATGCTGGAGCGGTTCGGGTTCCGCGGGGAGCGCCAGTGGACCCCGATCGGCGACCTGTCCGGCGGTGAGCGACGCCGCCTCCAGCTGCTGCGGCTGCTCATGGACGAGCCCAACGTGCTGCTGCTGGACGAGCCCACCAACGACCTGGACATCGAGACGCTCACCGAGCTGGAGGACCTGCTCGACGGCTGGCCCGGCTCCCTGGTGCTGGTCAGCCACGACCGCTACTTCCTGGAGCGCATCACCGACCGCGTGCTGGCCCTGATGGGCGACGGCGGCCTGGCCTTCCTGCCCGGCGGCGTGGACGAGTACCTCCAGCGCCGCGCGGCCAGCGCGGGCGAGGCCACCGTGCCGCTGGGCGCCTCCGAGGCCGCCGCGGCCCAGGCCCCGGCGGAGCAGCCCGCGGTGTCGGCGGCCGAGCGGCGCGCCGCGCAGAAGGAGATGCAGCGCGTCGAGCGGCGCATGGACCGCATCGCCAAGCGGGAGGCGGAGCTGCACGAGCTGATGGCCGCCGCGGCCGAGGACTACACCCGGCTCGCCGAACTCGACGCAGAGGCCAAGGCCCTGGCCGTCGAGCGCGGGGAGCTGGAGGAGGTCTGGCTGGAGCAGGCCGAACTCGTCGGGGAGTGAGGCCGCGGCGCGGCTGACCGCGAAGGACGCCCGGCCGGAGAACTCCGGCCGGGCGTCCGGCTCGTAGGGGCGGTACGGCTGGACCGGGGCCCCTTCCTGAGAAAGAATCCGAGCCACGGCGGCGTGCGCTCCGAATACGCCGTGAAGCACCGCGCCGCGCGGTGGGCGTCGGCGCCCCGGCAAACGAGGAGATGGACGCGGATGAGTGACCTGGACGAGATCCCGGTGACCCTGATCGACGGACGCGAGACGACGTTCGGCGAGTGGTCGGGCAAGGTGAGGCTGGTGGTCAACGTCGCCTCGCGCTGCGGCTACACCCCGCAGTACGAGCGGCTGGAGAAGCTCCAGCACCGGTACGGCGACCGGGGGTTCACCGTGCTCGGCGTGCCCAGCAACCAGTTCCTCCAGGAGTTCGGCAGCGAGGAGAAGATCGCGGAGTACTGCTCGGCCACCTGGGGCGTCACCTTCCCCATGACGGCCAAGGCCAAGCTCAACGGCAAGCAGCAGCACCCGCTCTACGCGGCGCTCTCCTCCGCCGAGGACGAGGACGGCAAGGCGGGGAAGGTCAAGTGGAACTTCGAGAAGTTCCTCGTCCTCCCCGACGGCGCCGTGCACCGCTTCCGCAGCTCGACCGAGCCCGACGACCCCGGGATCACCGCGCTCATCGAGAAGGCGCTCCCCGGCGACGCGGGGTAGCCGGAGCCGCCCCCGCCCGCTCCCCGGCGGCCCGCCCCGAACGCGGCCGCCGGGTCCGGCCGGGTCACTCGGCCCGGTCCACCTGCCGGGCGAAGACGGCGGCGATCTCGCGCGCGCCCTCCTCGTTGGGGTGGATGTCCGGGCCCCGCTCGCCGTGGCACATCCACGTCAGGTCGCAGACGTTCTGGAGGTTGGCGGGCAGCCCGGTCTCGCTGCCCCGGGGCACCTCCTGGTTGGTGGACTCGAAGACCGCGTCCACCTCCGCCACGTCGATCCCCTCCGCCCGGTAGGCGTCGGCGATCGTCCCGTTGACCTCCAGCAGGATGTCCACCGCCTCCTCGGCCAGACCCCCGCGCGCCTCGGTCTCGGGGAAGAGCTCCTCGGCCTCCTCCGCCGCCGCGGTCGCCTGCTGGGCGGGGTCCCCGTCCAGCAGCAGGAAGGCCAGGAACGGGTTGTAGTAGGTCATCCCGACGATCTGCGTGTCCGGCCCCGCCGCCTCGCGCAGCCGCTCGGCGATCTCGGGGGTCTCCTCCCGGAGCCGGTCCAGGCCCTCCTCCACGCACGCGCGGTCGATGTCCACGTCCCCGGAGTCGGGGGCCTGCCCCTCGGGGGTGTTGATCCCCCGCACGCAACGGGTGAAGTTGTTGGCGCCGATGGTCAGGGTGACCAGGTCCACCTCGCCCCGGTGCCCGGCCAGGAAGGCCTCGGCCTCCTCCAGCTGCGAGCCGTGCTCGTAGCGAGGGTCGCAGCCGGGCAGCCCGCCCTCCATGAAGGTGGTGGTGTCCTCTCCCGCGCACCCCATCCGCTCGTGCCGCAGCTCCGGGCGCTCCTCCTTCAGGGTGCGGTACAGGACGTCGGTGTAGCCCTCGGGGGTCTCCACCGGTCGGCCGTTCCCGTCGGGCTGCACGCCCACGCTGATCGAGTCGCCCAGGGACAGGTAGTGGCCGCCGGAGTCCGCCCCGCCGCCTTCGCCGCCGGGGCTCCCGCCGTCACCGTCCCCGCCACCGTTGCCCGAGCACCCCGCGACCAGCACGGCCGCGGCCGCCACGGCCATCCAACGGACCCGCACGTGTTCCCCCGAACGATCGACTGCGCGTACCGGGGCTGGACTACCCCGGGACGCGCGGTTCTCACGCGGTACGGCCGTGCGGCGTCCGACACACGGCGGCGGTCCCGCCTCCGGGGGCGAGGGGGGAGTGCGCGCCGGTCGGCGGACCCGTTCGGCGAGGACGGCGGCGATTCCCCGCGCGCCCTGTGCGTGTGGATGCCCGGCCCCCGGGGAGGCCGGTACCGCCTGTCTAACCCTGCTGGCCCCCGGGGCCCCGGTCGAGGGGCGCCAGGAGGCGTCTGAGTAACGACGCCAGCTGTTCGCGGTCGCCGTCGGCCATCGGCGCCAGCAGGGTCTCCTCGTAGCTCAGGAGCGACCTGAGGGCCGCGTCGATGCGCTCGGCGCCCCGCTCGGTCAGCCGGACCAGGACCCCGCGCTTGTCGGCGGGGTCGGGGCGGCGCCGCACGAGCCCGGCCGCGGCCAGCCGGTCCACCCGGTTGGTCATGGTTCCCGAGGTCACCAGGGTGGCGCGCAGCAGCCGTCCGGGGCTCAGCTCGTACGGGGGGCCGGAGCGGCGCAGCTCGGCGAGCACGTCGAACTCCCAGGGCTCCAGGTCGTGCTCGGTGAAGACGGTGCGCCGGGCACGGTCCAGGTGGCGCGCGAGCCGCGACACCCGGCTGAACACCTCCAGCGGCGTCACGTCCACGTCGGGGCGTTCGGAGCGCCACGCCTCGATCAGCCCATCCACCTCATCGCGCATGGGGACAGCTTATCTCTTGACATCAAGATAGTGGGGCGGGTATGCCGTGCACACCCGCCCCACAGGTCACCAGGACCGCCCCGCGTCAGCCCGTTCTGCGCTTGCCCGGGCTCAGCCTCGGCTTCGGCTCCAGGCTCGACAGTCCGTTCCAGGCCAGGTTGACCAGGTGCGCGGCGACCACCTCGCGCTTGGGCCTGCGCACCTCCAGCCACCACTGGCCGGTCAGGGCCCACATCCCCACCAGGGCCTGGGCGTACATGGGGGCGAGCGCCGGGTCGTAGCCCCGTTCGGCGAACTCGTCGACCATGATGTGCTCGACCTGGCTGGCGATGTCGTTGAGCAGACTGGCGAAACTCCCCGTGCCGGAGGCCGCGTGCGAGTCCCGGGTCAGCACCCGGAACCCCACGGTGTTCTCCTCCACGTACCGCAGCAGGGCCAGGGCCGCGTTCTCGATCTTGCTCCGGGCGCCGTCGGCGGAGAGGGCCTCGCCCATCATCGCCAGGAGGATGCGCATCTCACGGTCGACCACGACCGCGTAGATGCCCTCCTTGCCGCCGAAGTGCTCGTACACCACGGGCTTGGACACACCGGCCCGCGCGGCGATCTCCTCGACGGAGGCCGCGTCGAACCCGCGCTCGGCGAACAGCTCCCGGCCGATCTCCAACAGCTGTTGCCGACGCTCCTTGCCCGTCATGCGCTTGCGGCGCACACGGATCTTCTGACCGCTGTCGGCTGCTCCCATGATGGCTACCGATCCTAGACGCTGACCCGTTTGGCGGCGAGTCGCTCGTTGTTGGGCCAGCGGACCTTGGAGGCCCAGCCGAGCTTCTCGAAGACCCAGATGACGCGGGCGGAGATGTCGATCTGGCCCTTGAGCACGCCGTGGCGGGCGCAGGTGGGGTCGGCGTGGTGCAGGTTGTGCCAGGACTCGCCGAAGGACGGGATGGCCAGCCACCACACGTTGCGGGAGCGGTCGCGCACCTCGAAGTTCTCCTCGCCGATGGTGTGGCAGATGGAGTTGATCGACCAGGTGACGTGGTGCAGCAGGGCCATGCGCACCAGGCTGGCCCAGAAGAAGGCGGTGAACGCGCCCCACCAGGACATGGTGACCAGGCCGCCGATGAGCGCCGGGGCGCCCAGGGAGAAGACCACGATCAGCCCGAAGAGCTTGTCGACCAGGACGATGTCCTTGTCCTTGAGCAGGTCGGGGGCGAAGCGGCGCGGCGAGGTCTTCTTCTCGTCCAGGTACATCCACGCCATGTGCGCGTAGTACAGGCCCTTGGCGACCGACTTCCAGTCGTCGCCGAAGCGCCACGGCGAGTGCGGGTCGCCCTCGGCGTCGGCGTACTTGTGGTGGCGGCGGTGGTCGGCGACCCACTTGATGACGCTGCCCTCGATGGCCATCGAACCGGCGATCGCGAGCGCGATGCGCAGCGGGCGCTTGGCCTTGAACGAGCCGTGCGTGAAGTGGCGGTGGAAGCCGACCGTGATGCCCAGGCCGCTGATCAGGTAGAAGACCGAGGCGATGGCGATGTCGGTCAGGGACAGGCCCCAACCCCAGAAGAAGGGCAGCGAGGCCAGCAGGGCGATCAGCGGCACGAACACGAACGCGAAGACCGTGTAGCGCTCGGCCCTGCCGCGCAGTTCGGGCTCGTACTCGGGGATCGCCTCGCGCTTTGGCTCTGTCGTCTTGGTCGGTAGCTCGGGAGCAGCGGTCATGGGTTCTTCCTCGCTGTCGGGCAGTCGGTCGTCGTCGCGGTCAGGACGGCGTCCGAACGGCACCTGAGTGACCGCCGCGACGACCCAACCTATTCCTACGTAACCGTAACCTACGATGCCGTAGGTTTGGCAAGCCCTCCGTCAAAGGCGCTATGTTGGTGGCTGGCGTACGGGCGGTGTGCTCCGCCCTCGCGCGTTCCCGGATGATGTAATCGGCAGCATGTGGGGTTTTGGTCCCCATCGTCCAGGTTCGAGCCCTGGTCCGGGAGCTACCCCGGCGTCGCGCGCGCACACGCGCGGGCGCCGAGCGGGTCCGCGCGTCCCCGTGCGAGGGACGTATCCCCGCGGACCCCCGCGGAGCGGTGCATCTCACACCGAACCCCCAGAAACCGCCGCCACAGGCGCGGCGCGGCCAACGGCCGCTCACCCCCGTGTCACGCGCCCGTGGGGCGCCGGTGACGCGCATGTATCCTTCCCATGTCGGCCGCTGGTCATCCGACGGCCGCCCGTGCGGCATGCGGGTCGCGCCGCCGAGGGGTGAGCCGACATCTCAGCCACCAGCTACCACGAGGGACTCCTCAGTGAGCGTGAACCGTCCGGCTGCCGTCATCGTCCTCGCGGCGGGCGAGGGCACCCGAATGAAGTCGAAGCTTCCCAAGGTCCTCCACGAACTCAACGGCCGCAGCATGCTCGGCCACGTGCTCGCGGCGGCGCGGGAACTCGACCCCCAGCACGCGGTCGTGGTCGTCGGCCACGCGCGTGAGCAGGTCAGATCCCATCTGGAGGAGATCGCCCCCCAGGCCGCCACCGCGGTCCAGGAGGAGCAGAACGGCACCGGCCACGCCGTGCGCATGGCGATCGAGGACCTGGCCGCCAAGGGCGTCAAGCTCAGCGGCACCGTGGTCCTGACCTGCGGTGACACCCCCCTCCTGCGCGGTTCCACGCTCGCGGAGCTCGTCGCGGCCCACGACGAGGAGGGCAACGCCGTCACGGTGCTCTCCGCGCGCGTACCCGACCCCCACGGTTACGGCCGCATCGTCCGCGACGCCGACGGCGACTTCACCGGCATCGTCGAGCACGCCGACGCCACCCCCGAGCAGCACGCGATCGACGAGATCAACTCGGGCATGTACGCCTTCGACGGCGCCCTGCTGTCCGAGGTCGTCCAGCGCCTGTCCACCGACAACGCCAAGGGCGAGGAGTACGTGACCGACGCGGTCTCCCTGCTGCGCGGCGACGGCCACCGGGTCGGCGCCTGGGCGGCGGACGACTGGCACGAGGTCCAGGGCGTCAACAACCGCGTCCAGCTCTCCGAGGCCCGCCGCGTCCTCAACGACCGGCTGGTCAACGAGCACATGCTCGCCGGGGTCACCGTCGTGGACCCCGCCACCACCTGGATCGACGCCCAGGTCACCATCGGCCGCGACACCGTGATCGAACCGGGGACCCGGCTGCTGGGCGCCACCTCCGTCGGCGAGGACGCCGTCGTCGGCCCCCGCGCGGACCTGAGGGACACGGTCGTCGGCGCGGGCGCCACGGTGCGCGAGACCACGGCGGACCGGGCCGAGATCGGCCCCGGGGCCTCCGTCGGCCCCTACACCTACCTGCGGCCGGGCACCCGCCTGGCCGAGCGGTCCAAGGCCGGAGCCTTCGTCGAGGTCAAGAACTCGAACGTCGGCGCCGAGTCCAAGATCCCGCACCTGACCTACGTGGGCGACGCGGACATCGGCGTGGGCAGCAACATCGGCTGCTCCTCGGTGTTCGTCAACTACGACGGGGTCAACAAGTCCCGGAGCGTCATCGGCGACCACGTCAGGATCGGCAGCGACAACACCATCGTCGCCCCGGTCCGCGTGGGCGACGGCGCCTACTCCGGGGCGGGGACCGTGGTCCGCGACGACGTGCCGCCCGGTGCCCTCGCCGTTTCCGAGGGGCACCGCCAGCGCAACGTCGAGGGCTGGACCCGGCGCAAGCGCCCGGGCACGCCCTCCGCCGAGGCGGCGGAGCAGGCCGATCGGCACAGAGCCGACGACAAGCAGTGACTGTGGGGGAGAAACACGTGACCGGGATGAAGGCCACCGGCCAGAAGAACCTGATGCTCTTCTCGGGGCGCACGCACCCGAGCCTGGCCGAGGAGGTCGCGAAGGAACTGGGGATCGACGTGGTTCCCACCCGGTTCGACACCTTCGCCAACGGTGAGATCTTCGTCCGTTACCTGGAGTCGGTGCGCGGCTCGGACGCGTTCGTCATCCAGTGCCACTCCGACCCGATCAACGAGTCCATCATGGAGCAGCTGATCATGGTGGACGCGCTCAAGCGCGCGTCCGCCAAGAGGATCACCGTGGTGACCCCGTTCTTCGGCTACGCCCGGCAGGACAAGAAGCACCGAGGCCGCGAGCCCATCTCGGCCCGCCTCATGACCGACCTGTTCCGCACCGCGGGCGCGGACCGGATGATGGCCGTCGACCTGCACACGGACCAGATCCAGGGCTTCTTCGACGGCCCGGTGGACCACCTGTTCGCGCTGCCGATACTGGCCGACCACATCGCCGGCCGGGTCGACCAGTCCGAGATCACCGTGGTCTCCCCGGACGCGGGCCGGGTGCGCACCGCCGACCGCTGGGCGGACCGCCTCGGCGCCCCGCTGGCGATCATCCACAAGCGCCGCGACCCGGACGTGGCCAACCAGGTCCGGGTGCACGAGGTCGTCGGTGAGGTCAAGGGCCGCGTCTGCGTGCTGGTGGACGACATGATCGACACCGGCGGCACCATCGTCAAGGCCTCCGAGGCCCTGTTCGAGCAGGGCGCGGCCAAGGTCCTGGTGGCCGCCACGCACGGCGTGCTGTCCGGTCCGGCGGCCGAGCGCCTCCAGAACTCGCGGATCTCCGAGGTGGTCATCACCAACTCGCTGCCCGTTCCGGAGGAGCGCTCCTTCGAGAAGCTGACCCAGCTCTCGATCGCGCCGCTGGTGGCCCGCGCCATCAGCGAGGTCTTCACCGACGGCTCGGTCACGAGCCTGTTCGAGTAAGTGGGGACGCGCGCCCCTTCGCCCGGACCTCCCGCGGCCGCCCCTCCGGGCCGCCGCGGGAGGTCCGCGTCGTTTCCGGTCCGCCTCCGGGCCCGCGGCCGACGGGGACGGTGCGGCGCGGGGCGGCGCAGACGGCCTCCAGCGCGCTGACCGGTGCTTTCCGGACCCCGGGCGGCCCGGACGCGTGTCCTCGGACCCCGACGGCCGTCTGGGGGCCGGGGCCGCGTCCGCGGCCGGGCGGTCCCCTCGCGGGCGTCCGCGCCGAGGCCGCCCGGCCGGCGGGTTTCTCTGGGGGCTTGTCCGGACCGGGGCGGGAATCGCGGGCCATGTTCGGAGTCGTCGGCGAAGCCATTAGACTTGACCGAGTGTCCCCGTGCCCAGGCGGAGCCCTAAGAAGGCTGCGTTCGGAAGGCGGGCAGGGGTGCGCGACGAGCGTTCCCGGGCCGGGCGGGTCCGGTGACGGCTCGCCGGGCACGCCTGGAACCAGGGCGGCCGCGTCCCTGCCTGAGGGCAGCCCCCGCCGCATTCCCCGCCGAGGGCGGGAATCGTTCGTGCTACTGGAGCCGTGTTCCCCGTTCTGCGGGGTTGAACCCGAGGAGTTTTGTCGTGTCCGAGGTACGTATCGCTGCCGAGCCCCGCACGGAATTCGGCAAGGGCGCCTCTCGTCGCGCCCGCCGCGCGGGTAAGGTGCCGGCCGTCCTCTACGGCCACGGCACCGAGCCCCGCCACCTGAACCTGCCGGGCCACGAGCTCATGCTCGCCCTGAAGACCCCCAACGTCCTGATCCGCCTCGACGGCCTGGACAAGGACAACCTCGCCCTGCCCAAGAGCGTGCAGCGCGACGCCATCAAGGGCTTCCTGGAGCACATCGACCTGCTGGTCGTCTCCAAGGGCGAGAAGGTCGAGGTCGAGATCCCGGTCAACCTGATCGGTGAGGTCAAGGCCCCGGGTGTGCTCACCCAGGAGCTCGTCACCGTGGCCGTCGAGGCCGAGGCCACCCACATCCCCGAGGGCGTCGAGTTCGTCGTCGAGGACCTGGAGATCGGCGCCACCCCGACCGCCGCCGACGTCAAGCTGCCCTCCGGCGTCACCCTGGCCACCGACCCCGAGGCCATCCTGCTCACCGTCTCCGCCCCGCGCGTGGAGGAGGAGCCGGAGACCAGCGAGGAGGCCTCCCAGGCCGCCGAGGGCGACGAGGGCGCCCAGGAGGCCGCCGCCGAGTAAGGCGGTCGCAGGCCACACACGACGACGCGCGGTCTCCCGACAGGGGCCGCGCGTCCGTCGTGTCAGCCGCCGTCCCGGTAGGGTCGTGCCCCATGGGCAACTGGTGGGGCAGGCTGTTCGGCGGCAGGGGCCCCGGCGCGCGGAGCGCCGGGGGCACAAGCGTCGGCGGAGAGAACGAGGACATGGCCGATACCGAGCGCTGGCTCGTCGTGGGGCTCGGCAATCCCGGGCCCAAGTACGCCGGGAACAGGCACAACGCCGGGTTCCTGGTGGTGGAGGCGCTCGCGGGCGGCGAGCGCTGGAAGGCGCACAAGGCGCACGCGGAGGTGGTGGAGACCCGCCTGGACGGCGTCCCCGTGGTGCTGGCCAAGCCGCGGAGCTTCATGAACCTGTCGGGCGGCCCGGTCTCCGGTCTGGCCCGCTTCTACAAGGTCCCGGTCGAGCGGATCGTCGTGGTGCACGACGAGATGGACATCGACTTCGGCGCGCTCAAGCTCAAGAAGGGCGGCGGGCCGGGCGGGCACAACGGCCTGAAGTCGATGACCTCGTCCCTGTCCAGCCCGGACTACATCCGCGTGCGCTTCGGGGTGGGCCGTCCGCCGGGCCGGATGGACCCGGCCGCGTACGTGCTCAAGGACTTCTCCTCCACCGAGCGCGCCGAGCTGGACCTCAACGTCGAACGCGCCGCCGACGCGGTGCGCACGGTGCTCACCGAAGGCCTGGGCCGGGCGCAGAACATCTACCACACCGCCGCCTGACCTCCCGGGCTCCGGGGTCCGCCGGGGCGGGGCTCACACGCCCGCCGGACGGCCGCTCCCACCAGGGGTTCCACGCGAGGGGCGCCCGCGCCGGGCACGGCGCGCGCCGAGTCGGACGTACCGCGCCCGCCGGCGGAGGAGCGCCGGCGGGCGCGGTGACGGGGGCGCGGTACCCGGCTACCGGCCGCGGCCCGCCCGGGGCGGGCGGCCCCGCCCGTCGTCCTCGGCCTCCTCCAGGAGGGACCGGAGGGTGAAGTAGGCGGGCTTGCGGTCGAAGTCCCCGTCCATGACGGTCGCCGCTCCCTCGCCCTCGAAGAACACCGGCACCCACGAGTACTTGTCGGTGAAGCCCCAGATGGTGAAGGAGTCGCAGCCCTCCACCCCGAGGCATGCCTCCAGCGCCCGACCGTAGTAGTCGGCCTGCCGCTCCAGCTGCTCCCCGGTCGGCTCCCCGCCCCCGGGCACGTCCATGCGCACGTCCACCTCGGTCAGCGCCGTGCCCAGGCCGAGGTCGTCGAAGCGCTGGAGGTTCTCCTCCAGGCCGGACGGGAACCCGTACCGCATGCTCAGGTGCACCTGGGCGGAGAACCCGTGCACCGGCACGCCGTCCGCCAGCAGCTCCTGGACCAGCGCGTGGTAGGCGTCGCTCTTGGCGTTGACGTCCTCGACGCCGTAGTCGTTGAAGTACAGCTCCGCCGACGGGTCGGCCTCGTGCGCCCAGCGGAAGGCGTCGGCGATGATCCCCGGCCCGAGCTCGCGGATCCAGATGTTGTCCTCGGTGCGCAGCCGCCCCGACTCGTCGAAGATCTCGTTGGCCACGTCCCACTGCGAGATCCGGCCCTCGTAGCGGCCGACGACGGTGGTGATGTGGTCGTGCAGGATCTCCCGCAGCTCCTCGTCGGTGAAGCCGCCCTCCTCCAGCCACGCGGGGTTCTGGCTGTGCCACAGCAGGGTGTGCCCGCGCACGTCCTGGCCGTGGCGCTCGGCGAAGTCCACGATCCTGTCGGCCATCCCGAACGCGTACTCGCCCCGCTCGGGGTGGATGTACTCCCACTTCATCTGGTTCTCGGGGGAGACCGAGCTGAACTCCCGGGCCAGGATCCGGCGGTACCGCCGGTCCGAGGTGAAGGGGTCGGGGTAGTCCTGGTCCACGTGGTGCCCGCCGCCCGCGACGGCGGTGCCGATGACCAGGCCCTCGGGCGCGGCCCAGCGCAGCGTGCCCGGCTTGGCGTGGCGGGGGTGGTGCGGCGACCGGTGGCCGTCGCCGTGGTCGTGCCCGGGGGCCGCGGACGCGGGGGCGGCCAGGGGGACCGCCAGCGCCGTCGCGGCGAGGACGGCGGTGACGAGGCGGAGCGGCTTCATGGGGGGATCTCCGATCTGGCGACCGACGAAACTTCCGGAAAGTTCCGTAAAATGTGAAGGTCAATGGACCCTAGGTCGTCGCCGGGCACAGCGTCAAGATCCCGTCTCGGCGCTGTCGCCCCACCAGCTGTGCTCGTACTCTGGGTGGGCACAAAGGAGGACCATGCCCGACACCCCGTCCCGAGACGTCACGATCTCCGCCATCGCCGAGGAGGCGGGCGTCTCCGCGCCGACGGTCTCGCGCGTGCTCAACGGCCGGGGCGACGTCGCCCCCGCCACGCGCGAGCGCGTGGAGAGCCTGATCCGCGCCCACGGCTACCGGCGCCGCGGAGGTCGGCCACGGGAGCGCGTCGGCCTGCTCGACCTCGTCTTCAACGACCTGGACAGCCCGTGGGCGGTCGAGATCATCCGCGGCGTGGAGGACGCCGCGCACGAGAGCGGGACCGGCATCGTGGTGTCGGCCATCCACCGCCGGGTCAGCTCCACCCGCCAGTGGCTGGAGAACGTGCGCTCGCGCGCCACCGACGGGGCGATCCTCGTGACCACCGACCTGGACCCCGAGCTGCGCGAGGAGCTGCGGGAGCTCCACGTGCCCGCCGTGGTCGTCGACCCGGTCGGCGTCCCGGACCTGGACACCCCCACGGTCGGCGTCACCAACTGGGCCGGGGGCCTCAGCGCGACCGAGCACCTGATCCACCTCGGCCACCGGCGCATCGCCTTCGTCGCGGGGCGCCCCGAGCTGTGGTGCAGCCGGGCCCGGCTCGACGGCTACCGGGCGGGCCTGGAGACGGCGGGGCTCGCGGTCGACGACGAGCTGGTCGTGCCGGGGGAGTTCGGCTACGAGTCCGGCTTCCGGGCGGGGGAGCGGTTGTTCGACCTCGCCGATCCGCCCACGGCCGTGTTCGCGGCCAGCGACCAGATGGCGCTGGGCGTCTACGAGGCGCTGCGCCGCCGCGGCCTGCGGGTGCCCGCCGACGTCAGCGTGGTCGGCTTCGACGACCTGCCCGAGGCCCGCTGGTCCTCGCCGTCCCTGACCACCGTGCGCCAGCCGCTGTCGGACATGGGCAGGCTCGCGGTGCGCACCGTGCACCGCCTGGTGCAGCGCGAGACCATCGAGAGCCCGCGGGTCGAGCTGGCCACCGAGCTCGTCGTGCGCGACAGCACCGCCCCGCCGCCGTGAACGGGGCCCGGGGGAGGGCGTTGACACCTCCGTGCGGCGCTCCTTAGGCTGGTTTGACCGGAAAGTTCCGGAAAACTCCCGGGCTCCGCGCCAAGGAGGCCGGTGTGGCCACCGCCCCCGAGGAGAAGACCATGTCCCCCACCCGCGCCCGACGAGGCATGGCCGTCGTCATGGCCGGCACACTGCTCCTGCTCGGCGGCTGGAACGCCACCGGTGCCGCCGCCGAACCGGAGCCCGACGCCGGGAACTGGGTCGGCACCTGGGCGGCCGCGCCGACCGCCGCGCCCGCCACCGCCACCCCGGTCCTGCGCGACGAGACCGTCCGGCAGGTCGTGCGCACCAGCGTCGGCGGCGACCGGCTGCGCCTGCGCCTGACCAACGAGTTCGGGGAGAGCGCGCTGCGGGTGGGCGAGGTGCACGTGGCCCTGCGCGCGGGCGACTCGGGCACCGACATCGACCCGGCCACCGACCGCACGGTCACCTTCGGCGGCCGTACGTCGGTGACCGTCCCGGCGGGCGCCCCCATGGTCAGCGACCCGGTGCCGCTGGAACTGCCCGCCCGCTCCGACCTGGTCGTGAGCATCCACCTGCCGGAGGAGACGCCGGTGACCACCCTGCACGC
This sequence comes from Nocardiopsis sp. LDBS0036, assembly GCF_041228755.1. Taxonomy (NCBI): domain Bacteria; kingdom Bacillati; phylum Actinomycetota; class Actinomycetes; order Streptosporangiales; family Nocardiopsidaceae; genus Nocardiopsis; species Nocardiopsis sp. LDBS0036. Next base: position 3,244,958 of record NZ_CP141103.1, on the reverse strand, counting down.
CTCCTCCTTCCAGGAGAACGTGGTGGCCGCGGGCGACGTCACCGGCGACACGTCCGTCGAGGCCACCCGCACGCTCACCCAGTGGCACTTCCTGTCGGGGGTCAGCGTGCGGTCGCGCACGCGGCTCGCCGACGCGGTCGTGGCCCTGGGCGACTCCATCACCGACGGCTCCGAGACCCGGGTCAACGCCAACCACCGGTGGCCGGACCTGCTCGCCCGGCGCCTGCCGCACACCGGCGTGCTCAACTCCGGGATCGGGGGCAACCGCCTGCTCCACGACCCCAACCCGCCCGAGGGCGGCGACGCCGAGGACTTCGCGGCCTTCTTCGGGCAGAGCGCCCTGCGCCGCTTCGACCGGGACGTGCTGGCGCACCCGGGCGTGGGCCACGTCATCGTCCTGCTGGGGGTCAACGACCTGGGCCACCCCGGCACCGTGGCCCCGGTGTCGGAGACCGTCACGGCCGAGGAGGTCATCGGCGCCCACCGCCAGATCATCGCCCGCTCCCGCGCGGCCGGGCTGCGGGTCTACGGGGGCACCATCCTGCCGTTCGGGGGCGACACCCTGGGGTTCCACACCGAAGAGAACGAGGCCAAGCGCCAGGCGGTCAACGAGTGGATCCGCACGGGCGGGGAGTACGACGCGGTCATCGACTTCGACGAGGTGACGCGCGACCCGGCCGACCCGCTGCGCCTGCTGCCCGCCTACGACAGCGGCGACGGCCTGCACCCCAACGACGCCGGTATGGCCGCCATGGCCGACGCCGTACCGGCCCGGCTCTTCCGTCCGGACCGGGAGGGGTGACCGGCCCGGGAGGGGGAGGGGCGGCCCGCGACCGGCCGCCCCGGGGCCGGTCGCGGGCCGCCGCCGGGCCCCTCCGGACGGCCCGGGTTTCGGCTGTGCCCCCGCGCGGCCGCCGGTGTCCCCATCAGGTCACCCCTGCGTGACCGCACGGATCTCGGCACAGACACATTCTTGTGTTGAACAGGCCTTCTTACCCAACAAGCCGCAACACTGCGCGACTTTTCCACTACTTTTGGTTAATGTTCGGGGCGTTGGTCTCCGCGCCCGGCGCACCTGCCCCGCTCACGTCCTCAGAGTGCTCTCCCACGGCGCGCGGAGCTATGCCGTGTGAGCTGCAAGAGTCGTGGGTCTTGGGGGAGTGTACGTGGTCACAACCAGCCGGACGAAGACCGTCCACGAACAGTCGACGCGGATCGTGGTCGGCCCCGGAGTCCCAAGGGTCCCGGGAATCCCCGGGACCGCGGGCGCCACCGGGCGGCGCGCGGCGGTCGCCTCCGGCGGTGGGACCAACGGCGCCTGGGTGCGCCCCTACGTCGTGAGCCTGGTCGGCCTGGACCTGGCCGCCGCCCTGACGGCCACCCTCAGCGGCGCGGCGGTCCGCTTCCCCTCCGCCCTCGGAACCCTCACCACCCTGCCCTACCTGGCCCTCTCCCTCCTGCTGCCCCCCGTGTGGATCCTCTTCGTCTACCTGGGCGGCGGCTACGCCCGCCGCTTCCTGGGCGTGGGCACGGAGGAGTACCGCCGCGTCGCCACGGCCGGGATCGCCCTCGCCGCCGCCGTGGCCGTCGGCGCCTACGCCCTGCGCTTCGACCTCGCCCGCGGCTACGCGCTGGTCACCCTGCCGCTCATCCTCCTGCTCACCCTCGGTCTGAGGTACGCGCGCCGCAAGGCCCTGCACCGGCGCCGCGGTTCGGGCCAGTGCATGAGCGGGGTCGTGGTCGTCGGCTACCGCGTGGCCGTCCGCGACCTGGTCCGCCGGTTCCGCGGCGAGGTCTACCACGGCATGCGCGTGGTGGGCGTGTGCCTGCCCCAGGAGGAGGTCGCCTCCGGTCCGGGCGCCGACGAGGTGGAGGGCTGTCCGGTCCTGGGCACCTTCACCGGCGCGGCCGAGGCCGCCGCCCTGGCCGGGGCCGACACCGTCGCGGTCCTGGCCTGTCCGGAGATGGACGGGGCCGAGCTGCGCCGCCTGGCCTGGCGGCTGGAGGAGACCGGCACCGACCTCATCGTCGCCTCCGCGCTCATGGACGTGGCCGGACCGCGCACCTCCATCCGGCCGGTCGCGGGGCTGCCCCTGCTGCACGTGGAGCACCCCGAACTGGTGGGCGCGCGCCGCGTCCTCAAGGGCGCCTTCGACCGCTGCGCCGCCGCCCTGGCCCTGATACTGCTGTCGCCGCTGTTCCTCGCGCTGTGCGTCCTCGTCCGGGCCGAGGGCGGCGGGCCCGCCCTCTTCACCCAGACGCGGGTGGGCAGGGGCGGCCGCGAGTTCACCGTCTACAAGTTCCGTACGATGGTGGTGGGGGCCGAGGCGTTGAAGGCGATGCTCCAGCCCCGCAACGAGCACGAGGGCGTGCTGTTCAAGATGCGCCGCGACCCCAGGGTGACGGCCGTGGGGGCCTGGCTGCGCCGGTACTCGCTCGACGAGCTTCCCCAGCTCGTCAACGTGGTCCGGGGGGAGATGTCGCTCGTCGGCCCGAGGCCGCCGCTTCCGGAGGAGGTCGCCCGCTACGGGGACGACGTCCGCCGCAGGTTGGTGGTCAAGCCGGGTATGACGGGTCTGTGGCAGGTGAGCGGCCGCTCCGACCTCTCCTGGGAGGAATCGGTCCGCCTCGACCTGCGGTACGTGGAAAACTGGTCGCTGACACTGGACGTCCAGATCTTGTGGAAGACGTGGTCAGCGGTGATCCGTGGGGCGGGAGCATACTAGCCGGTGAAGAACATCCGAAACGATCATGAGGTGGCCCGCGACCTGGCCAGCGAGGCGGGGCAGCTGCTGCTGCGCCTGCGCGCCCGGCACGGCTTCGACGAGCCCGACGTCCTGCGCACCCTGGGGGACCGCACCTCCCACGAGTTCCTGTTCTCCGCGCTGGGACGGCTGCGGCCCAGCGACGCCGTCCTCTCCGAGGAGGGCGCCGACGACCCCGCGCGGCTCAACGCGCGCCGGGTGTGGATCATCGATCCCCTGGACGGCACGCGCGAGTTCGCCGAGGCCGGGCGCACCGACTGGGCGGTGCACGTGGCGCTGTGGGAGAACGGCGACCTGGTCGCGGGCGCCGTGGCGCTGCCCGCCCAGGGCAGCACCCTGTCCACGGTCGACCCGCCCTGGCTGCCCGAGGAGCGCCCCTCGGACCAGCGGCTGCGCATCACCGCCAGCCGGACCCGGCCCCCGGCCTTCGTCCAGCGGATGGCCACCCAGCTGGGCGCCGAGGTGGTCCCGATGGGCTCCGCGGGCGCCAAGATCTGCGCGGTGCTGCTCGGCATCGCCGACATCTACGTGCACGCGGGCGGCCAGTACGAGTGGGACAGCGCCGCCCCGGTGGCGGTGGCCCGGGCCTCGGGTCTGCACACCTCCCGGATCGACGGTTCCCCGCTGCGGTACAACACGGCGGACCCGCAGCTGCCGGATGTCCTTGTATGCCGATCGGAATTGTCGGGTATGTTGTTGGCGAGCATCCGCGACGGCGCGGACCTGGACAGCGCGGGTCCGCACGCGGGGGGCTGATAGGACGACCCCTCCGCCGTCGGCCCTGTCGGTATTTCTAAGGCGGATTCATGGGTCAGGCGAGTCAGCAGGCCGGACGCTACCAGCTCTCCCAGCTGGACGTCCTGGAGGCCGAAGCCATCTTCATCATGCGCGAGGTGGCCGCGGAGTTCGAGCGGCCGGTGCTGCTCTTCTCCGGCGGCAAGGACTCCATCGTGATGCTGCGCCTGGCCGAGAAGGCCTTCTGGCCCGGCGCCGTCCCCTTCCCCGTCATGCACGTGGACACCGGCCACAACTTCGACGAGGTCATCGAGTTCCGCGACCGCCGGGTCGCCGAGGCGGGGGTCCGCCTGGTCGTGGCCTCGGTGCAGGAGCAGATCGACGCGGGCAAGGTCTCCGAGCCCACCGGCCGCTGGGCCAGCCGCAACCGCCTCCAGACCTCGGCGCTGCTGGAGGCCATCGAGGAGAACGGCTTCGACGCCGCCTTCGGCGGTGCGCGACGCGACGAGGAGAAGGCCCGGGCCAAGGAACGGGTCTTCTCCTTCCGCGACGAGTTCGGCCAGTGGGACCCCAAGAACCAGCGCCCCGAACTGTGGAGCGTGTTCAACACCCGCATCGAGCGGGGCGAGCACATCCGGGTCTTCCCGATCTCCAACTGGACCGAGCTGGACGTGTGGGCCTACATCAAGCGGGAGCGGCTGGAGCTGCCCTCGATCTACTTCGCCCACGAGCGCGAGGTCTTCGAGCGCGACGGCATCCTGCTGTCGAACTCGCCCATCATCAACCGCGACGAGACCGAGGTCCCGTTCACCGAGACCGTCCGCTACCGCACCGTCGGCGACCTCACCTGCACCGGGGCGGTCAAGTCCACGGCCGTGGAGATCGACGACATCATCGCCGAGATCGCCGCGACCAGGGTGACCGAGCGGGGGCAGACGCGGGCGGACGACCGCACCAGCGAGGCCGCCATGGAGGACCGCAAGCGCGAGGGCTACTTCTAGCGCGACCGCCGGGAGGGTCCACGGCCCGCCCCGTCCGCCGGACCTCGTACTCGTGGCGAGGTTCGGGCGCCGACACCGGCCGGCACGCGGGTCAGGACCCCGCGCACCACACCGGCGACGTTCGGGCCAGCCCACTGGCACCCGCGCCGGAACCCGTTCCCCGCAGACCACACACTCCGCATTGGACCAGGCAAGCATGAGTAACGACATCCTGCGGTTCGCGACGGCGGGTTCCGTCGACGACGGCAAGAGCACCCTGATCGGCCGACTGCTGTTCGACTCCAAGTCCATCTTCGAGGACCAGCTCGACGCGGTGGAGCGCACCAGCGTCGCGCGCGGCGAGGAGCAGACCAACCTGGCGCTGCTCACCGACGGCCTGCGCGCCGAGCGCGAACAGGGCATCACCATCGACGTGGCGTACCGCTACTTCGCCACCCCCAAGCGCACCTTCATCATCGCCGACACCCCCGGGCACATCCAGTACACCCGGAACATGGTCACGGGCGCCTCCACGGCCGACCTCGCCATCATCCTGGTGGACGCGCGCAAGGGCCTGCAGGAGCAGAGCCGCCGCCACGCCTTCCTCACCACCCTGCTCCAGGTGCCCCACCTGGTGCTGGCGGTCAACAAGATGGACCTGGTGGACTACTCCCAGGAGCGCTTCGAGGAGATCCGGGCCGAGTTCGCCGACTTCGCCACCAAGCTGGACGTGTGCGACCTGACCTTCGTGCCGATCTCGGCCCTGAACGGCGACAACGTGGTGAGCCGCTCGGAGAACATGCCCTGGTACACCGGGCCCTCCCTGCTCCACCACCTGGAGAACGTGCACATCGCCTCCGACCGCAACCTCATCGACGCGCGCTTCCCCGTGCAGTACGTGATCCGGCCGCACAGGTCGGCCGACCCCGAGTTGCACGACTACCGGGGTTACGCGGGCCAGATCGCGGGCGGCGTCCTCAAGCCGGGCGACGAGGTCACCCACCTGCCGTCCGGGCTGAACACGCGGATCGCCAGGATCGTCACCGCCGACGGCGACGTCACCGAGGCCTACTCGCCGATGTCGGTCACCCTCCTGCTGGAGGACGAGATCGACATCTCCCGGGGCGACATGATCTGCCGCCCCAACAACGCCCCCGCGGTCACCCAGGACCTGGAGGCGATGGTGTGCTGGATGACGGACGCGCGCAAGCTCACGCCGCGCTCCAAACTCATCCTCAAGCACACCACCCGCACCGCGAAGGTCATGGTCAAGGACCTGCGCTACCGGCTGGACGTCAACACGCTGCACCGCGACGAGCAGGCCGACCACCTGTCGCTCAACGAGATCGGCCGGGTGCGGCTGCGCTCCACCCAGCCCCTGTTCGTGGACGAGTACGCCAAGAACCGCCAGACGGGCGGGTTCATCCTCATCGACGAGTCCACCAACACCACGGTCGCCGCGGGGATGGTCGTCAAGACCGACTGACCCCGACCGGGGCGCGCCGGGCGCCCGGAAGGTGGAAGGGGGCCGCCCTCGGGCGGTCCCCTTCCCCGTGTTCCGCCACCGGGCAGGGAGGCACGGCGGGGAGCGGGCCCGGCGGTCCGGACGCACCGGAAAGGGCGCCGCCAGGTGCGCCGCCCATGCCCCCGTCCGTCTTACCCGAGAAACCTGTTTCGGTTCTCAGATTCTTACGGAATGGTTTCCTTCGGTCAACGCCATGTTTCTCCGTAAGGGCTCCGGGGGGAACCGAAAGGTCTGTCCGAAAAACGTTTGACCACTACAGGCGAGTGTTTTTCGGGCTCCTTGCCACTGCACCGAAGCCCTCGTTCGCTGCGCGACCACGGACCCCGAAGGCTGATCCGAGGTACTTGGACGCAAAAAAAGTTGCCCTCGGGCCCTGGAGCGAAGGACGAAGTCTGGTTATGGTGGCAAAGCGCAGCGAACCTGGAATCGCTTGACTACTCTGGGTTATTAACCGCTGTGCGCCTCCCATTACCGTCCCCCGCAAAAGGAGAATACGAGTGCACAGGCACACCACGAGGAGAACGGTGCTCGGCCTCGCCGCGGCCGGCGCCCTCTCCGTCCCCCTGGCCCTGTCGGGCGCCGTCTCGGCCGGCGCCGACGAGCTCGCCCCCCTCCACACCGTCGGCGCCTCGGCCACCGGCGACTACTTCGTCGTCCTGGAGGACACGCTCAGCGCCGCCTCCGTCACCCCCTCGTCCCTCGGCATCTCCTCCGACCAGGTCAACCACACCTACGACGAGGTCGTCAACGGCTACTCGGCCAGCCTGAGCGCGGCGGAGGTGCGCGAACTGCGCGGGCAGTCGGGCGTCGCCTACGTCGAGGAGGTCGGCGTCGCGCACACCACCGTCACGTGGGGCCAGGACCGCATCGACCAGGAGGACCTCCCCCTGGACGGCTCCTACGGCACCACCGGCGACGGGGCCGGCGTCTCCGCCTACATCATCGACAGCGGCATCGACGCCTCGCACCCCGACTTCGGCGGTCGCGCCTCCTCCGCCTTCGACGCCTACGGCGGCGACGGCTCCGACGGCAACGGCCACGGGACCCACGTCGCGGGCACCATCGGCTCCGCCACGTACGGCGTCGCCCCCGCCGCCGACCTCTTCGGCGTCAAGGTGCTCGACGACAACGGCTCGGGCTCCTACGACGACGTCATCGCCGGTATCGACTGGGTGGCCGCCAACGCCGGATCCAACGCCGTGGCCAACCTGTCCCTGGGCGGCCCGTCCTCCCCGACCCTGGACGAGGCCGTCAACGGCCTGGCCGAGTCCGGCGTGTTCGTCGCGGTCGCGGCGGGCAACGAGGGCCAGGACGCGGGCAACACCTCTCCGGGCGGCGCCGAGGGCGTGACCACGGTCGGCGCCTCCGACGCGACCGACGCCGCGGCCGTCTTCTCCAACCACGGCCCGTCCGTCGACATCTACGCCCCCGGCGTGGACGTGGAGTCGACCGTCCCCGGCGGCGGAACCGACTCCTATGACGGCACCTCGATGGCCAGCCCGCACGTGGCCGGGGCCGCCGCCCTGTACAAGAGCGTGAACGGCGACGACGACCAGGCCACCATCCAGGACTGGCTCGTCTCCAACGCCGGCGTGGACAAGCTCAGCGGCGTTCCCGCGGGCACGGTCAACCTGCTGCTCAACGTCCAGGACCTCTGACCCGGGGGGTTGTGGAGACCCCGCTCTTCCACAGCCCGCTCCGCGGCCACCGCGCGAGGAGCGCACGACCGACCGTTCGGCCCCGGCCCGGGGGCAGCTCCCCCGGGCCGGGGCCGACGCGTGTCCGGGTCGCGGCCCCCGGCCCGGGAACGGAGTCGTCACTTTGGGGGGCTGTGTAGTGACTGAAAGTAATAGCCTGGTGGGGTGGACGATGGTTATCGACTGGTGTTCGTCGGTGGAATGGGCCGCTCCGGCTCGACCCTGATCGAGCGGCTCCTCGGCGAACTGCCCGGGTTCTGTTCGGTCGGCGAGGTCGTGCACCTGTGGCGGCGCGGACTGGTGGAGGACGAGCTGTGCGGCTGCGGCCGACCGTTCTCCGGCTGCGGCTTCTGGTCCGACGTGGGCAAGGAGGCCTTCGGCGGCTGGGACCGCCTGGACACGGGGGAGGTGCTGCGGCTCAAGGACCGCGTCGACCGCACCCGCTTCCTGCCGGTGCTGCTCAACGGCGCCCACCAGGGCCTGCTCGCCTCGCGCTGCGACCGCTACACCGAGCTCTACCACCGCCTGTACTCGGCGGTGTCCCTGGTCAGCGGCGCCCACGTGATCGTGGACGCCAGCAAGCACGCCTCCCTGGCCGCCTGTCTGCGCTGGCGCTACGGCGCGCGGATGCGCCTGCTGCACGTGGTGCGCGACCCGCGCGCGGTGGCCCACTCCTGGGCCAGGCGCGTGGCGCGCCCGGACGCCTCCCCCGACAGCAGCGAGCCGGAGATGGCCCGCTACTCGGCCGGGCGGGCCTCGGTGCAGTGGATGACCCAGAACGCCTGCTTCGACGCCCTGGCCCGGCGCGGCGTCCCGACCCTGCGCGTGCGCTACGAGGACTTCGTCGCCGACCCCGGGGGCGAGTTCGCCCGGATCACGGAGTTCGCGGGGTACGCGGGCACCCCTCCGGACGCGGCTCGGGACGGCTTCGAGCTGTCGGAGGGGCACGCCGTGTCCGGCAACCCGATGCGCTTCACGGCCGGGCGCGTCGGGGTCCGCGCCGACCACGGGTGGCGTGAGGCGATGCCCTCCTGGCGGCGGCGCCTGGTGGCCGCCGTGACGGCTCCCTCCCGGGGGCGTTACGGCTACTGAAGTCCGTTTTGCCACTTCAAGGACTGTTGTTCGCCCCAATCATGACGTATGGTGTTCATCTGAACACTCTAAGTCACATTTGGAGAATTAGGGGGAGTTCGACGTGGACAGGGGACCGGTACGGGCACTGGCGACGACGGGGGCACTGACCCTCGTCCTGACACTGGTCGGAGCGGGGGACGCCCCGGCGGGCGGGGCCCCGTCCTCTCCACGGCAACCCTCGGACCGGCCCGCGGGGGTGACGGAGCCGCCCTGGCGCTGGGGGTACGCCACCGACGAGGAGTGCACCGTCTCGGAGATCCTGGAGCCCTCGTGCGGCGTCTGGTGGGGGGCCAGCCCCTACCAGGACCGGATCGAGCCCCTGGAGGAGGCGGTCGACCGCCGCATGGACATCGTCTACACCTGGCGCGGCGTCGACCAGGCCAACATCCCCGGCAGGCGCGAGCGGGAGCTGATCGCCGAGGGCAGGTTCGTGCACACCAACATCGAGGCCCGGCGGTTCACGCGCTCCGGGCATCCGGCGGTCTCCTACGAGTCCCTCATCGACGGCGAGTTCGACGACTCGCTGCGCTCCCAGGCCCGCGCCGTCGCGGAACTGGACGTGCCCTACTTCGTCACCTTCGACCACGAGGCCGACGCCAACACGCGCTACAACAGGCGCGGCACGCCCGAGGAGTTCGTGCGGGCCTGGCGGCACATCGTGGACCTGTACCGCGAGGAGGGCGCGGACAACGCCATCTGGGTGTGGAACGTGACCGGCTGGGAGGGCAACTTCGACCGCCTCCCCGGCCTGTGGCCCGGCAACGACTACGTCGACTGGGTCAGCTGGGAGGCGTACAACATGACCGGCTGCGACTCCCAGCCGCACTGGGACGAGGTGTACTCCTTCGAGGACATGATGCGCCCGGCCTACGAGTGGTTCCAGAACGAGGGGCCCGACCACGGGATCGACCCGGACAAGCCGGTGATGATCGGGGAGATGGGCACCACGCCCATCGGCTCGCAGGAGACCCTGGAGTGGTACTCCGAGATCCCCGACGTGCTGCGCCGCTACGAGCGGGTGCGCGCGGTCAAGGTGTGGGACAACAAGCTGTCCCCGGACTGCGACTTCCGGATCCGGGCCAACGAGTACGCCCAGCGCGGCTTCGAGGCCGCCGGACAGGACCCGTACGTGTACCTGCCCGAGCGGGTGCGCCGCCTGGCCGAATACGCCCAGCAACGGGGTTGACCGCCCCGGGCCGGGGCCGTCCGGGACGGTTCGCGCGGACCGCCGCTCCCACCAGGGGGCGGCGGTCCGCGCGTGTGGGGCACGCGCTCGGGCGCGCCGGTTCAGCCGCCCACGGGCCGGAACATCGACCAGGTGCGCGGGCCGCCCCCCGGCAGCACGTACTCGGCGGTCACCCGGAAGCCGAGCGACGTGTACAGGCCCACGTTGTCCTCCGTCGACGTCTCCAGGAACGCCGGGAAGCCCGCCGCGTCGGCCTCGTGCAGGCCCGCGCCGATCACCGCGCGTCCCAGGCCCCGGCCCCGGGACGCGGGGTGGACGCCGACGGTGCCGAGGAACCACACCGGCTCCTCCGGCCGGTACGGCTCCATGGCGGCCTCGGCCGCCGCGTAGGCCGGGGCGCGGTCGCCCGCCAGCTCCACGAGCCCGGGGAGCAGGGCCTCCACGGCCTCCTGCGCGCCCTCGGAACCGGGCACCGTCCAGACGGAGACCGCCTGGAGGTCGTCGCTCACCCACACCCGTCCGTACGGAAGGCCGACGTCGGCGAGGAAGACGCGCTGGAACTCCCGCAGGCGCGTCTCGTGTCCGTCGGCGCTGATCACGTGACGGGTGAAGGGGTAGTCCGCGAAAGCGGCGGCCAGCGTGTCCGCCGCCCCCTCGACGTCCTCGGGGGTGGCTTTACGAATCATGCCTGTCCTTCCCGGCTGCTCTCGGTCCGCGCGCCGGGCTCGCCGGCGCGCGGACCGAGGTTACAGGCCCCTGCCGCGCAGATGCAGCGCGCGCGTGACCCACCCGGCGGGCACCCCGAGCACCACCGCCAGCGCCAGGTAGGCGCGGGCCTCGGCCGGGCGGCTGCGGACGGTGGTGCCGATCCAGCGCAGCGCCGCGCGTCGGCGGCCGGAGGCGGCCTCGGCGAAGGCGATCTGCCCGGCCACGCGCGCGTGGCCGCGCGGCACCAGAGCGAACTCGGGGTAGCGGTCCAGCAGCCAGCGCAGGGCGGTGGAGATGGTCCGCCAGCGCCCGGAGAAGTGCGACCTGCGGTGCCACAGCACCCGCACGCCCGGTTCGGGGATGTTGCGGATGGGGCCGCGCCGGGCCAGGCGCAGCAGCAGTTCGTAGTCCTCGGCGTAGCTGCCGGGGATCTCCTCGCTGACGGTTCCGCAGCCGTCGATCATGGCGCGGCGCCGGATGAGGAACGTGGACGGGTGCAGCTCGGTCAGGCGCGACCCCAGCAGGTCGCCGAAGGTCACGCTGGTGCGGTCCAGGCTGCGGACCGCCTCGACCCTGTCGTAGACCACCCGGATGCCGCAGCACACCATCTCCGTGCCGGGCTCGTCGAGCATGACGCCGACCTGTGCCCGGAGCTTCCCGGGCAGCCACGTGTCGTCGTCGTCGCAGAAGGCCACCAGGTCGGTGTCGGCGGCGAGCACACCGGTGTTGCGGGCCCCGGCCAGGCCGGGGGTGAGGGTGTTGGTGACCACCCGCACGGGGCGGTCGCCGTCGGAGCGGGCCAGTGAGGGGTCGGGCTGGTCGTTGTCGAAGACGACGATCGTGGTGATGCGGCCGGAGTAGTCCTGCTCGTTGATCGCCCGCAGGGTGCGGCGCAGCAGTTCCGGCCGGTCCCGGGTGGGCACCACCACGGTCACGCCGGGCAGGGGACCGGTGTCGTCGGCTCCGGAGGCGGCGGTCCGCGCGGCGGTGCGGCCGAAGATGTGGTCGGCGGCCCGGGGGACTGAGGGGGCGGCGGCCGTGGCGACGGGTTCGGCCGTCGCGCCCCGGCCCCGCGTGAGCAGGTCGATGAGCTCCCCGGCGCGCAGCGCGGCCCGCTCGGTGCCCTCGCCGTCGCCGGGGTCCACCCGGAAGTCCGCGGGCGAGGCGAGCGCCCTGTCCAGGAGCGCGCAGAGCTGCTGGGGGGTGGCGCAGGAACGCACCCGGCCCGCCTCCTCCAGACGCCGTACGAACAGGAGCTGGTGCTCGTCGACGTGCTCGTCCAGTTCGGGGTCGCGGGCGACGACGATGGGCAGGCGTCCGGCGCGGCGGGCCTGGACGATGGTGCCCGGTCCACCGTGGGCGACGACCACCCGGGCCCGGCGCATGTGCTCGCCGAGCTCCTCGCCGGGCAGGAACGGGGTGCCCGCGGCCACCTCGGGGGCGGCGCTGTGCCCGTGCTGGACCAGGAAGCGCAGGGTCCGGTGGCGCCGGGCGTAGTCGTCGACCCAGCGGACCAGCCGGTCGAAGGAGTGGTGGTCGGTGCCGAGGCTGACGACCACGTCGGGGTGGCCGCTGTCGTCGGGGCGCGGGACGGGACGCGTGGTCTGTTCGGTCAAAGCAGCGGTCCTACCGTGATGGCGGTCGGCATGAAGGCGCGCTGTTCCTCCCACTGGGCGAGGAACAGCCGGGTGAACGGACGGCACAGCCGTGCGGTGAGCGTCGGTGTGTCGAGGCGGTCGTAGACCTCGATGTAGACGGTCGGTATCCGCAGCAGCCACGCCAGGGCGAAGAAGGGCAGCGCCACCCCGGCACCGGTGGTGACTACGGCGCACGGGCGCCGTTCGCGCAGGACGCGCACGGCCAGCCAGGCGTTGCGCAGCAGGTTGCCCACGTGGCGGGTGGTGGGGTGGAAGGCCCAACGGACGCGCTCGCCGGTCAGGGCGGACTCGGCGTCGGGGGTCCGGAAGGTCACCCACACGCGCTCGCGGTGCCGCCACCACGGACGCAGTGAGCACAGCTGGGCCAGGTGCCCTCCGCTGGAGGCCACCAGGAGAACCGGTCGTGGAGACATGTGGTCATCATTTCATAACTCTGTGTAGTCGCTGGGAGGGTCGCGGCGAGGCGCACCGGTTGTCCACAGGCGGGGGAGGGCGTCTTCCGCCGGGCGCGCGCAGGGGCTTTCATGGATAACGGGGGGTCCCCCGGGCCCGCCCGCCTCGGCGTGCCCGCACCGCCTCCGGCCGCGCTCCCCGACTGGGCGTCCTCGGCCGCCGCGTGCCTGCACTACCTTCAGCCACCGCCGGACACCCCTCCGGCCGCCGCGGCACGCCTCACCGGCGCGGGTCCAGGCCCAGCAGTCCGCGCAGCGACCACACCGTCACCAGGTGCCCCACCGCTCCCGAGGCCACCGCCATCGCCAGCGTCGCGATCCCGCCGCCCAGCAGTGCCTCCAGCAGCAGCGGCAGGACGCCGAACCACGTCAGCGCGCTGGCGGTCGCGGCCAGCACCGGGCGGCTGAACGGGTGCAGCACCACGTGGGACCGCAACTGCCACAGCGGGAGCAGCTTGCGCACCAGCATCGCGGCCACCAGGGCCACGGCCGCCCCGGTCGCTCCGGCCACGGGTACGAGCAGCACGCACACCAGCACGTTCGCCGCCAGCGACAGCACGTTGTTGACCAGGTTGAGCCGGGTCAGCCCGGTCATCGTCAGGACCAGGTCGCTCATCCCCAGCGCGGCGGCCGTCAGTTGGCCCGCACACACCACGACCAGCGCCGTCGCCCCCGCCGCGTACTCCGGCCCGAACAGCCGCATCACCTGGGGGGCGAACACCAGAACCGACAGGTACAAAGGCCACAGAAGGCACACCAGCCACGCCGTTCCCGCCTGGTAGAGGGCCCGGACCCCGGCGTGGTCGCCCGTCGCCAGCTGTTCGGCGAACCTGGGCTGGGCCGCGTACAGCACCGCCTGCGTGCCGAACTGGCCGACCACCATGACCCGCGTGGCCGCCGTGAACACCGCCGCGCCGGTCAGCCCGCCCAGGAGCGCCACGAGGACCACGCCGCCGCGCTGCACGCCCATCTGGGCGACCGCGGCCACCGCACGCGGCAGGGAGAAGGCCCAGAACGTCCGCGCCTCCACCCGCTCCACGCTCTCCTCCACGGCCTCCGGAGCCACGGCCGTCTCCGTGGTCGCGGACTCCTCACGGGCGCGGCCGATCTCCGAATCCACAGCCGTCCCAGTGGCACTGGGGGCACCATAAGTCCCCCGCTTCCCCACGGGCGCCGCTTTCCCGAGGGCATCCGCATCCCCGGAGCCGTGCGTCTTCCCGAGGGCATCCGCACCCCTGGAACCGTGCGCACCCCCGGATCCGTCCGCATCCCCGGAGGCCCCACCGGCCTCGGGAACGGCCTGGCGCACGACACGTCCCAACCAGAACCACGCCACCACGGCCGCGGGCAGGTACGGCCCGGCCCACGCCAGCGCCAACAGCCCCGCCGCCCCCGACAGCGCGACCCCCGTCACCAGGGCCAGCTGGGCCAGCGGGCGGCCCACCTTGTCCACCAGCACGGTCCCGGCCATGTCGTGGTGGGCCCGCGTCGCGGCCAGGGCCGTGTCCGCCAGCACCGCGAACGGCAGGAACACCGCCAGCAGCCGCAGGTAGACCTCCGCCTCGCCGCCGCCCAGGCCCCGCGCCACCGGACCGGCGCACACCACCAGCAGCACCGCCAGCGCGCACGCCGCCAGCACGGCCGGGGCCGCGGCCGTCCGCAGCAGCCGGGGCACGCCCCCGGGTTCGCCGAACACGCGCATCCGGGCGATGAAGTACACCAACCCGTCCGACGCGCCCAGGTTGGCCACCACCGCGGCGATCAGGAACACCGACGTCGCCGAGAACAGCAGCCCCGCCGTCTCCTGGGAGAACGCCCGAGTGATCGTCACGATCACGGCGAGGTTCAGCGCGGCGCCGACCACGGCCCCCGCCATGTTGACCGCCCCGCCGCGCAGCACGCGGCGCAGTCCCGCCCGCTCCCGCTCCGCCGCGGCGGTCACGCGCGCCACGAGGGGACGCGCCCCCACCAGTCCGCCAGCCGCGCGTCGCTGTCGGCGAACCGCGCCGCCAGTTCCGCTCGCAGCCCCTCGGGCATGCTCGTCCGGGCGCGCGCGTTGTGCCTGCCCGGGGCGTCGCCCGGCCCGGGCGGCAGCCCCAGGAACCGCTCCACCTCACCCAGCGCCCTCGCCGTGCCGTCGAACAGGTCGGCGTGGTCCACCACGTGCATCCGGTCCCGCCCCAGGTGCTTCTCCATCCGCTCCAGCTGATCCGCGTAGCGGCCGCGCGCCACATAGCCGTGGTGCTGGTGGGAGTACGACCGGTACCCGGGGTCGGCCAGCATCCGCTCCTCCTCACCGGCCAGCCGCTCCGGCTCCAGTTCCAGCGCCCGCTCGAACGGTTCGGTCTCGAACCCGCGCGCGGTCTCGTGCGCGTGCGCCGAGTAGGCCCGCTCCACCGGGTCGCGCAGGATGACCACCACCCGCGCGTCCGGCAGGTCGCGGGCGATCCGCTCGGCGGCCAGCGGGTGGAACAGGTAGTACGGGCTGGACTCGACCACCCTCACCCGGGGACGCCCCCGCCGGGCCCGCAGCCCCGCGCGCGGGGGGAAGTACGCCCGGTACCGGTCCGGGCCGCCGCGGTAGCCGGTGTCGAAGTAGTGCACCCCCTTGCGCAGGGTGGGCCCGGTGACGCACGGGTGCAGGCACAGCGTCCTGAACAGCGACGTCGTGCCCGAGCGCTGCGCCCCGCAGATGAGGAAGTCGGGCAGCGCGCGGGCCGCCGCGGTGAGCGTGCCCAGACCGTCGGCGAGGGGCAGGAGCGCCTTCCGGGCCGGGACGGCCATGCGGTGGAACAGGACGGGAACGGTGCTCCGGGGCATCACGTGCTCCTTCTGTCGCAGTTTCGGTCACCCCCGGCCGCCGTCCTCGGCGCCGGGGCTCGGCGGGTCGTGTCGATCGATCGGGTGGCCTGGTTCGACGAACCGCCCGGACCCGAGAGGACCGCTCAGGCCCGGCCGGACGTTCAGGCCCGGCCGGACGTTCAGGCCCGGCCGGACGTTCAGGCCCGGCCGGACGTTCAGGTCCGGTGGGCGGCCTCGTGGGCCGCCCTCTCCTGGAGCCCCTCCAGCGCGGGCAGCAGCCAGTCGTCCACGGCCGCCAGGTGGCCGCCGCTCTCGTCCTGCCGGTCGTGCAGGTACCGGGTGGCCAGGTCGATCAGGTACAGCGCCATCACCGTGGACACCGTGTGGGAGCGCACCCCGGTCTCGGACATCAGCGGGTCGCGCAGCAGCCGCGACCCGCTCTCCAGCCACCGGTGCACCCCCGGGTGGACCCCGGCCTGCACGCACTCGTTGAGGTCGTAGTGCAGGGCGTCGAAGCCCGCGGGGGCGTCCATGGCGAGGCGCTCCCAGTCCCACACGAACGCGCGCCGCGCGGTGCTGGCGATGTTCCACCTGGTCAGGTCGCCGTGCCAGGCTCCGAACGGCACGTACACGTCGGGCAGACGGCGCAGCGCCGCGCGCAGGGGCGCCACCTCGGGGCGCGTGCCCAGCGTCACGATCCGCTCCTCCAGCGACCTGCGGTAGGGGCTGTCGGACAGCCTCCGGCTCCGCACCCTGGACAGCCCGACGATCTGCGTCACGCACCTCAGCAGCTGGCGCCGCGTGGGCCGGTCGGTCTGGACGCCGACCGGCAGCGCCTCCTGCACCAGCAGCGGGTGGCCGTTCCACTCGCCCTCGTGCAGCAGCCGGGGGACGGTCACGTCCGGCAGGCGGGCCTCGGCCAGCTGGCGCAGGGCGCGCGTCTCGGCGCGCACCAGGCGCGAGGTCAGGTCGTTGACGGCCACCTTGGCGTAACCGATCGTGCGTCCGCCGGGGGTGAGCAGCAGGAGCACGGGCTTGCGGTTGGCCCGGGGCGGGCCCACGTGGATGGCGACGGCCAGGTCGCGGTCCAGCGCCGTCGTGAGCGCGTGCTCGATGCCCGGACCGGCCCCCACGTACAGCCGGTCGCGCAGCAGGAGCGGGGCCAGCCCGGTGGCGAACGCCCCGGTCAGCAGCAGCGTGCGCGCCCTCTCCCGGAACGAGTGCCCCTGGGCGAAGGACGTGATGCCCCGGGTGGCAGCCGACCGGTCGTGGGCGGGCAGGATCACCCGGGGGTTCTGCGCGTTGGGGACCGGAAGGTACTGGGTGCCCCGGTCGCGGTGCGCCAGCCGCCGCATACCGCGGTCGCCGGGGCCGAGCAGCCCGCCGCACGGCCACAGCACCGCGGCGAGGTCGGTCAGGTAGGTCGTCTCGCTGTTCACCAAGGACCCCCGCGGGTGCGCGCGGTCCGCCGCCGGAGCACCGGTTCCTCGCCACGCCACAGCAGGGCGACGGCGACCATGGTGACGGCCAGCGGGGACATCAGCGCGACGTAGAAGAACATGTACCAGAACAGCAGCAGCACGGTCAGCAGCGCGCCCCGCCCCTCCAGCGTGGCCGCGCGGCGGTAGCGCCACACGACGTGCGCGAAGAAGGCGAGCATGAGGCCGGTGCCCACCCAGCCCCCGGCGATCAGCGTCATCCACAGCTGTCCCGCATTGCCGATGACGTGCTGTCCGCAGCCGGGACACTCGGAGGTGGGGCCGATCGCGATCGACTCCGAGCTGCCCAGACTCTCGCGGGTGGTGCCCCACCCCATGACCGGGGACAGGTGGGCGGCCTCCACGGACGCCGCGTTGGTGGCGGCCCGGCCGTCGTCGCTGTGCGGGTTGTCGATCCTGGTCCGCACCACGTCGGCGAGCGGTGAGGCGGCCAGCGCCAGCAGCACCGCCAGGCCCGCGACGGCGCAGGCGCCCACCAGGACCACCCGGCCGCGGCGCAGCGCCACCAGGGCCGCGAAGGCCGCGGACAGGGCCAGCCCCGCCCACAGGGCCCGGTTGAGCGAGTACACGGCGGGGACCACGGCCAGCGCGGCGGCGGCCAGCCCGCCCCAGCGCACCCACCCCGAACCCTGCGCCACCCAGCCCACCACCAGCCACACCAGCAGCAGGGAGAGCATGTAGCCCCAGACGTTGGTGTACTCCCAGGGCGCCTTCGGGCGGGCCGACTCGTACCCGAAGATGTCCATGACCTGCGCGGACGCCGGGTGGATGAGGGTCTGCATGTAGGCATCGGAGGCGAGGGCCTCGGGGAGCAGGTACTCCATCGGGGCCGTGAACTCGAACCGGGGTGCGAGCATGCCCAGGTAGCCGCCCGCGACCGTGGTCAGGCACAGCACCGCCAGCGCGCCCACGACCGCGCGCGTGGGCAGTTCGCGCTCGGAGAGGTTGCCGACGTAGAGCACCAGGACCGTCAGCACCAGGTAGTTGACCGCCCGGAGCACGGCGCCGCCGTATCCGCCGCTGCCCGGCACCGTGCCGGGCATCTCCAGATGGACCAGGCACAGGCCCAGCACCGTCCACAGCAGGAACAGCGCCCACAGCCAGAACCCCGGGGGGACCCGCAACCCCGTGGCGCGGTGCCGGCGCACCAGTTCGGCGGCCATCGGGACCGCGAACAGCCAGTACGCGAACTGCCCCAGGCCCAGCGCCCACCACAGCGGATACCCGGCCAGCAGCCAGAGCAGCGGCCGACCGTCGGTCCCGCCCGCCGGGAGCGGGCCCCCGACGACGGGGCCCGCCGCCCCGGCGGTCGGCCGGGGGGCGCTCGCGGACGTGCTCCAGGCCATCAGTTCCGTGTCCCCGGGGCCGTGTCCGGGGCCGTGTCCGGGGCGGTGTCAGGGGCGCTGTCCGGGGAGTCGGAGTCCCCGGCGGCTCCGGTCGGCCGGGACTCCTCGGCCCCCTCGGCCGCGAAGGCCACGAGGGCCTCCGTGGCCTCGGCGCCGCTGACGGTCGCCTCGGGGTCGTGGGGCTCCCGCGCCTCGGCGGTCCGGGCCAGCCCGAAGGCCATCTCCGCCTCCGAGGCCGTACCCGGGGCCGCGGCGTCCTCCTCGGTCCGGCCGGTCCCGGCGGCCTCGGGCGTCACCGGGATCTGGGTGGCGCCGTCGCCTCCCAGCACGCGGGGGACCTCCAGGCCCGCGGGTATCCCGCCGTCGCGGGGGGCCGCCGCGTCCTGCGCGGTGCCGTCGTCCGCCCCGGCCGCCTCCGCGATCCGCTCGGCCGTCTCGGCTTCGGACACCCCGGAGCGCTCCTGGGCGGTGTCGTCGCCTCCGGCGCGCTCGTCACCGGCGCGCTCGCCGCCGCCCGGGACCGCGGACTCCGCGTCCCCGTCGCGAGCCCGCGAAGGCGTGCCGGCGGCACCGTCGGCCGTGCTCCTCCCGCTCTCCGCGGCCTCGGGCTCCTCCGCGGCCTCCGCCCGCCGGGGACCGGGAACCCCGGGGACACCCTCGGCGTCCCTGGGAGCCGGGGGCCGGGCCGCCCCGCCGCGCCCCCGCGTCCCCGCGGTCCCGGCGGTGGCGGGCAGCTCGCTGACGATGCCGGTCAGCGTGATCCCCGCACCGGCGCGGCCCTTCGCGGCCCCGGCCGCCTCGTCCGCCCCGGCCGCTCCGTCCCTTCCGGGCGTGCGGTCGGGCCCGGTGGTCTGTTCCCCGGCGACCGGCTCGGCCGCGGACGGCGACGCCACCGGCGCGGGTCCGGCCAGCGGCTGGCGCGGCAGCACGGCCGTGCCCGGAACGGGAACCCCGAACCGGTCGGCGAGGACGAGCAGCTCCCCCAGTTCGGCGCGGCGCGTGCGGTCCAGTTCGACCACCGGCAGCATCAGGTCGGCCGAACCGGCCAGCGCGTGCGCGTCGGCCCGCTCGCTCACCGGCGCCACCGCCACCACCACGTACTCCGCCCCCGCCCGCAGCAGCCGCACCAGTTCCGGCATGGCGGTGCCCTGCACCGGCGCGTCCATACCCGGCGACCCGTAGCGCAGCACCCGCAGACGGGGCACCGCGTCGGGCCGCACCTCCAGGTCGGCGGGGTCCTCACCCTCCAGCAGCGCCTCGGCCAGGCCGGGGCCCTCCGGCAGCCCCAGCAGCTCGCCGACCGCGTCGGTGCGGGGGTCGGCGCACACCAGCAGCGTCTCCGAGCCCGTGCGGGCCAGGGAGGCGGCCAGGTTCACCGCGGTCGCCGCACCGGCGCGGCCCGGGGTGGTCGCGGTGACGAGCAGCACGCGGCCGAGGACCGCCTCCTCGTCCCCGAGGAGCACGGCCAGTTCGCCCTCCCCCCGGGCGCCGTCCGCGCCCGTTCCGGCGCGGTCGGACACCCCCGTCCCACCCGCCCCGGTCGGCCCAGCGACCTCCGAGGGTCCGCCGGCCGCCGCGGGAACGGGGACCGCGGCGAGGCGGGCGCGCACCAGGTGCGCGAACTCGTTGACCCGCTGCCCGCGCCGGTCGCCGTCCGGCAGCAGCCCGGGGGAGCGCTGGCCGCGCCCGACCCGCTCGGACAGGTCGAGCAGCACCGGCACCGCCCCGATCCGCCCGGTCTCCTCGGCGTCGTGCAGCCTCGGGTCGAGGCGGTCGCGCACCACGGCCGCCAGCAGCCCCGTCAGCAGGCCGAGCGCGGCGCCGCCGACCAGCCACAGGGCGGGTATCGGGCTGCTCGCGCGCTCGGGGAGCCCCGCCGGGGTGATGACACTGCCGGGCTCGACCGTCTCCGCCAGGGCGCTGAGCGGGCTGATGCCGTTGCCCAGCTCGGTGATCTCCGCGCGCAGAGCCTCCACCCGCGCGTCCGCGCCGGGGGCGGCGGACTCCCCGGCGGTCTCGGCGAGGGCCTCGTAACGGGCCTCCTGCTCACCGCGCAGCGCCTCCAGGTGGCTCTCGATCAGCCCGTCGATCCGCTCGCGGCGCAGTTCGAGGTAGGCGTCGGCGTAGGCCTGCGCGCCCGCCCGCGCGGCCTCGGGGCTCCCGGCGGAGTAGCTGATCTCCAGGACGCTGCTGTTGGGGGGAACGCTCACGTCCACCCGCTCGCGCAGGTCCGCCACGGAGGGCGCGGCACCGCCCTCCTCCGCCAGGGCCTCGGCCACGGCGGACGACACGCGCTCCGACAGCAGGACCTGTGCCTCGGTGTCGAGGTTGACGTCCCCGGCCAGGCGGCCGGAGCGCTCCCCGGTGAACTCGGCCATCCCGCTGGGCTGGACCTGGACGGCGGAGACGGAGGTGTAGGCGGCGGGGAGTGCGACCACCGCGGCGGAGGCCAGGGCCAGCCCGCCGAGCACCCCGGCGCCGACGAACCGCCAGCGGCGGCGCAGCAGTGCCGTGTACTCCCTCAGTTCCGGTCCGGACGGGCCGGGAGCGTCGGTGTCCATCGAGTCCTCTCCGCGCAAGGGTGGTCAACACTTTTAGTGATTGATTGCATACTAAGTGTAATCCCTTGGGGGGTCTCCGCAGCGTGGGCGAGCGGCCGTTTCCCGACTCGGGTAGCGACCGGAGCCGGAGAGCGCGTCACCACCCGGGAAGGACCCCGGGCACGCGAAGGGGGCGGCGGGACACTCCCGCCGCCCCCTTCGGGCACCCCGACCGGCCTAGCTGATGACCACCGTTGGCGGAAGGCCGGTGGAGGACTCCCACGCCTCGTCGCACTCGTTCTGGCTGGAGACCGTGTGCGCCAGGGCCGAGCAGTCCCGGTACTGCGCCATCTGCTCCTGGTACACCACGGCCACCGCGAACAGCGACAGCGACATCACGATCCCCAGCACGCCCACGACCACGCTCATCAGCGCGCCCGGCGCCTCGGTGCGGTTCGCCCGCGCGGCCCGCCTCGCCCGGAAACCCTGCACGACACCGAACACGGACAGCACGACCCCGTAGGGCGGCAGCAGCAGACCGGCCGCCCCGAAGAACAGGCCCCACAGGCCGCCGCGTTCGGCTCTGGGCGGCTGCCCCTCGGTCCGGGGCTCCGGGCTGTTGTCGGTCAAGGTTCACTCCTTATGCGCGCCCCGCTCGGGGCGCCGTGGTCGCCTCCGCCGCACGGAGGCTACCCGTCGTCCATGGTCACGCCGGTCCGCGGGCCGCCGAGACCCCCGTCACAGGCCGGCCAACACCCACTCCCCGTGGGTAGACGCTACCTGGACCGATAGGGTGGGAACGCGGGCGGGCCCAACGGGCGCGCCCGTCGCCCGCCCGTCACCCGCCACCACCCCCAACGGACGCCTCCGGCCCACGGAAGCCCGCGGGGGAGCGCCCGGCGGAGGACGATCGGGTCACCCGCGCACCACGCCTCCGGCTCCGGTCCCGTGCCGTCCCCGGACCGGCGTACGCGGGATCCGGATGCTGCGCCGTCCCCCGGCGCCCCCGGAAGGCGAGGGGCGGCTCTCGCACCGTTCTCTACACAATGGGAGAAGCATTGTCCGCGCGAGTGGTGGTCCTCATATCGGGCACGGGCAGCAACATGGCCGCCCTGCTGGAGGCGGCCAGGGACCCGGCCTACGGGGCGACCGTCGTCGCCGTCGGCTCCGACCGCGAGGGGACCCGCGGCATCGAACTGGCCGAGGAGGCCGGTGTGCCCGCGTTCGTCGTCCCCTTCCGCGACTACCCCGACCGTTCGCGGTGGAACGCCGCCATGGCCGAACGCATCAGCGAGCACCGCCCCGACCTGGTGGTCTCCGCGGGCTTCATGCGCATCCTCGGCCCCGCCGTGATCGGCAGCCACCCCGCGGTCAACATCCACCCCGCGCTGCTGCCCTCCTTCCCCGGCGCGCACGCCGTGCGTGACGCGCTCGCCCACGGTGTCCGCATCACCGGCACCACCATCCACTTCCTCGACGAGGGCGTCGACTCCGGTCCGATCATCGACCAGGTCGCGGTACCCGTCCAGGACGGCGATGACGAAGCCAGCCTCCACGAGCGCATCAAGTCCGTGGAGCGGACGATGCTGGTCGACACGGTCGGCAGGCTCGCCCGCGAGGGCTGGACCATCGACGGCAGGCACGTGCGGTTCGGCCGCACCGAGCAGCGCGTCACCGACGCGACCGACACGAAGGAGAACCGGTGACCCAGCAGGCCATCAGGCGTGCGTTGATCAGCGTCTACGACAAGACCGGTCTGGAGGAGCTGGGCATCGGCCTGGCCGAGGCCGGGGTGGAGATCGTCTCCACCGGCTCCACCGCCGCGCGGCTGCGCGCCGCCGACATCCCCGTCACCCCCGTGGAGGACGTCACCGGCTTCCCCGAGATCATGGAGGGTCGCGTCAAGACGCTGCACCCCTCCGTGCACGCCGGGCTCCTGGCCGACCAGAACAACCCCGAGCACGTCGCCAGGATCAAGGAGCTGGGCATCGCCCCCTTCGACCTGGTCGTGGTCAACCTCTACCCCTTCCAGGACACCGTCGCCTCCGGCGCCTCCGAGGCCGACTGCATCGAGAAGATCGACATCGGCGGCCCCGCCATGGTGCGCGCCTCGGCCAAGAACCACGGCAGCGTCGCGATCGTGGTCGACCCGGGCAGCTACGACGCCGCCCTGGAGGCCGTCCGCGACGGCGGCTTCACCCTGGAGCAGCGCAAGCGCCTGGCCGGGCTCGCCTTCCAGCACACCGCCGCCTACGACGCGGCCGTCGCCGACTGGTTCGCGGCCGACTACGCCCCCGACACCGAGGCCGCCGAGTCGGGCTGGCCCGGTTTCCTGGCCGCCGTCCACCACCGCAGGGACGTCCTGCGCTACGGCGAGAACCCCCACCAGAAGGCGGCGCTGTACACCGTCGCGGGCGCCCCGCGGACCGGCCTGGCCGGAGCCGAGCAGCTCCACGGCAAGGCGATGTCCTACAACAACTACGTGGACGCCGACGCCGCGCTGCGCGCCGCCCACGACTTCGACCAGCCGTGCGTGGCCATCATCAAGCACGCCAACCCGTGCGGGATCGCCGTCGGCGCCGACAACGCCGAGGCCCACCGCAGGGCGCACGCCTGCGACCCGGTGTCGGCCTTCGGCGGCGTCATCGCCACCAACCGCCCCGTCGGCGAGGAGCTGGCCGGGCAGATCGCGGAGATCTTCACCGAGGTCGTCGTCGCCCCCGCCTTCGAGCCCGCGGCCGTGGAGATCCTCAGCCGCAAGAAGAACATCCGCCTGCTCGTGGCGCAGGGCTCCGGCCCCGGCGCGGGCGTGGAGCACCGCCAGATCAGCGGCGGCCTGCTGGTGCAGTCGCGCGACGCCATCGACGCCCCCGGCGACGACCCCTCCACCTGGACCCTGGCCACCGGCGAGCCCGCCGACGAGGCCACCCTGGCCGACCTGGCCTTCGCCTGGAAGGCCGTGCGCGCGGTCAAGTCCAACGCCATCCTCCTGGCCTCCGGCGGCGCCACCGTGGGAGTGGGCATGGGCCAGGTCAACCGCGTGGACTCCGCACGCCTGGCGGTCACGCGCGCGGGCGAGAGGGTGACGGGGTCCGTCGCGGCCAGCGACGCCTTCTTCCCCTTCCCCGACGGCCTGGAGATCCTCACCGGGGCGGGGGTCCGCGCCGTCGTCCAGCCCGGCGGCTCGGTCCGCGACGAGGAGGTCGTGGCCGCGGCCAAGGCGGCCGGCGTGACCATGTACCTCACCGGGACCCGGCACTTCTTCCACTGAGCGAGGAGACACACGCATGAGCGCGATCGTCCTGGACGGCAAGGCCGTCGCCAAGTCCATCCGTGAGGAGCTCTCCGAGCGGGTGGCGAAGCTGCACGACCGCGGCGTCACCCCCGGTCTGGGCACGGTCCTGGTCGGCGACGACCCGGGCAGCCACTCCTACGTGCGCGGCAAGCACCGCGACTGCGCGCAGGTGGGCATCGCCAGCATCCGCCGCGACCTGCCCGCCGACGCCACCCAGGAGCAGGTGGAGCAGGCCGTCCGCGAACTCAACGAGGACCCGGCCTGCACCGGTTACATCGTGCAGCTCCCGCTGCCCAGGGGTCTGGACGAGAACCGCGTGCTGGGCCTGATCGACCCGGTCAAGGACGCGGACGGCCTCCAGCCCTCCAACCTCGGCAAGCTGGTGCTGATGCAGGAGGCGCCGCTGCCGTGCACCCCGCGCGGCATCGTGGAGCTGCTCACCCGCTACGAGGTGCCGCTCAGGGGCGCCGAGGTGGTCGTGGTCGGGCGCGGCGTGACCGTGGGCCGCCCCCTCGGCCTGCTGCTGACCCGCCGGTCGGAGAACGCCACCGTCACCCTGTGCCACACCGGCACCCGGGACCTGGCCGAGCACACGCGCCGCGCGGACATCATCGTCGCCGGCGCCGGTGTGCCGGGCCTGATCACCAAAGACATGGTGAAGCCGGGCGCGGCCGTGCTGGACGTGGGCGTCTCGCGCACCGAGTCGGGCCTGGTCGGCGACGTCGTCCCCGACGTGGCCGAGGTGGCCGGGCACCTGTCGCCCAACCCCGGCGGCGTGGGCCCGATGACCCGGGCGATGCTGCTGGTGAACGTGGTGGAGGCCGCGGAGCGGCAGGCCGCCGCCCTCTAGGCACGCCCCTTCCGGGCCCCGTCCGGGGGCGGGGCCCGGCTCCGGCGTCACACACGGGCCGAAATCGCTCACTCCGAGTGACCGACCCCGGCCCGACCGTCGGCGCGAGGCCCCGCGGCGGGGCCGGGGGAGCGCTCAGCTGGCCTTGCGGGCCGGTCCGCCCATCGGCATCGGCCGCACCAGGCCCAGCGCCACGACCTCGTTGGCCAGCCGCGTCCTGCGGTTCTGCCCCTCGGGGATGCGGAACTTCTGGTACAGCCGCAACAGGTGTTGTTTGACCGCCGCCTCGGTGACCACCAGCGCCTCGGCGATGTCCCGGGCGGTGGCGGGGGCCACGAAGGCCTCCTCCGACAGCGCGGGCTGGCACAGCGCGGTCAGCACGTCCAGCTCCCGGCGGGTGAGCTCGGGGGCGGCGCCGCGGCGCAGTTCGATGTCGGGGCTGATCTGCTCCTTGGGCAGTCCGCCGACCCGGCAGCGCGCGGTGCCGAAGCTCACCACGTCGCCCTCCTCCAGCACCCGGCGGGCGATGGGGCGGCCGTTCACCCGGGTCCCGTTGCGCGACAGGCCCAGGTCCACCACGTAGACGTAGGGGCCTCGGCGGACCAGTTCGGCGTGCAGCTGGGAGACGCTCGGATCGTTCAGCCGGATGTCGGCGCCCTCCCCCCGACCGATCGTGGTGACCTCACCGGCGAGCTGGCGTATGTCCCCGGTCTCTTCGATGCGGAGGTAGGGCCCGTCCACGGTGGTTCCTCCCGGAGTGGGGTGGCGCTGCCGGTGGGGGTGCGGGCGACGGTGGTGGAGGGGAGGCTGTCGTGGGGTGACGGTTCGGTCTACGCGTGGAGTGGGCTTCATGGGGGTGGTCCTCGCTCACCGGTGCACTCAATCTCCAGCTTGGTTACCCGGGCGGTAAGCGTTCTACGCGCTTACTCCGGAGTTAGACGGATAAGGCGTGCAAATACGGCTCTGTGGCCGAACCGGAAGCGGGAAACGGTCATGGGCGGTTGGGGCCCGGGCCGGACCGTTTCCGTGAGCCCTGAGGAGTCGGCGATACGGATCACTACAATGGGCGCAGTCTCTCCCGGACGGGAAGCCTCGCTTCCCGCGCGGCGCCGCCGAAACCCTCACGGACGCGAGCCTCCGGAGCGGTGTTCGGTTTTCGGACAGCCAGTCCTCGACGGGCGGCCGGTCCGTGCCAGTTCCCGGGAGAAGACCGTGAACGAGCCGCGAGGCGGCCAAGCACATTCGTAACCGAACGGGTCGGGACGCGGTGGACAAGGCGGGGCAGGCGGATTTGGCGGACGCGGACGAGGGCGCTCCCGGTGCGAGGGCGCCCGGGGAGGCGGCCCGCGACGGGCGGGTGCCCGAGGGGGGAGCGCCGGACGGGGGCGGCCCCGAGGTGCCGGAGCCCGGCGGCGGCTCCGCCCGGGACTCCGGGGAGGTCGCGCGCGGGCGGACCGCCGGGGAGGAGGGGCCCGAGACGCCGTACTGGCTCTCGCAGGTGCCCTACTTCCTGGTCATGTCGGCGCTCGCGGCGGGGATCGTGGTCGTGGCCGCGGCCTACTTCAAGCGCGGACCGGCGATCATCGCGGGCGCGCTGCTGCTGGCGGCGACCTTCCGGGTGCTCCTGCCCCGGGACTGGGTCGGGATGCTCGCCGTGCGCCGCCGGTGGATCGACCTGCTCACCCTGACCACCCTCGCGGTCCTGCTGATCGTGCTGGCATGGGTGGCGCCGCAACTGTCCGCTTAGGCGTCGAATAAGCTTGACGTCGAGATACCGCGACACCGAGAAGCCACCGCCTCGCCGGGGAGCACGGACCCCGGGCGGGACCGGTGGACCGCCGGGTGCGCGGACCGGCCCCCGGCCACGAGCCGGACACGGGTCCGCGGCGCACGAGGCGGCAGCGAAGACTGAAGGGACAGCCACACAGCCATGGCCAAGATCAAGGTCGAGAACCCCGTAGTCGAGCTCGACGGCGACGAGATGACCCGGATCATCTGGTCCTTCATCAAGGACCGTCTGATCCTCCCCTACCTCGACGTCGACCTGAAGTACTACGACCTGGGCATCGAGGAGCGCGACCGCACCGACGACCAGATCACCGTCGACGCGGCCAACGCCATCAAGGAGCACGGCGTCGGCGTCAAGTGCGCCACCATCACCCCGGACGAGGCCCGGGTCGAGGAGTTCGGCCTCAAGAAGATGTGGCGGTCGCCCAACGGCACCATCCGCAACATCCTCGGCGGCGTCGTCTTCCGCGAGCCCATCATCTGCGAGAACGTCCCCCGCCTGGTCCCGGGCTGGACCAAGCCGATCATCATCGGCCGCCACGCGCACGGCGACCAGTACAAGGCCACCGACTTCAAGGTGCCCGGCCCCGGCACGGTCACCATGACCTACACCCCGGCCGACGGCAGCGAGCCGGTCGAGTTCGACATCGCGAACTTCCCCGAGGCGGGCGGCGTCGCGATGGGCATGTACAACTTCCGCAAGTCCATCGAGGACTTCGCGCGCGCGAGCCTGAACTACGGCCTGGACCGCAACTACCCGGTCTACATGTCCACCAAGAACACGATCCTCAAGGCCTACGACGGCATGTTCAAGGACGTGTTCCAGGAGATCTTCGAGACCGAGTTCAAGGACCGCTTCGACTCCGCGGGCCTGACCTACGAGCACCGCCTCATCGACGACATGGTCGCCGCGGCGCTCAAGTGGGAGGGCGGCTACGTCTGGGCCTGCAAGAACTACGACGGTGACGTGCAGTCCGACACCGTCGCCCAGGGCTTCGGCTCCCTCGGCCTGATGACCTCCGTCCTGCGCACCGCGGACGGCCGCACGGTCGAGGCCGAGGCCGCCCACGGCACGGTGACCCGCCACTACCGCCAGCACCAGCAGGGCAAGCCCACCTCCACCAACCCGATCGCCTCCATCTTCGCGTGGACCCGCGGCCTGGAGCACCGGGGCAAGCTCGACAACACCCCCAAGGTCGTCGAGTTCGCCAACACCCTGGAGGACGTCGTCATCAAGACCGTCGAGGGCGGCCAGATGACCAAGGACCTCGCGCTGCTCGTCGGCGGCGACCAGGAGTTCCTGACCACGGAGCAGTTCCTCGCCGCCCTGGACGAGAACCTCGCCAAGCGCCTGGCCTGAGCCCCCGCGCACCGTCCGTTCGGCGGTGTACGCGGCGGGCCCGGACCCGGACGGTCCCGATCGGGGCCGTCCGGGTGAGACCTCGCTCACGCCCGGCCGCCCCCGAGGGGCGGCCGGGCGCCGTCGTGTCCGGGGCGGGGAGGGGCCCGCTCCCGAGGGGGTCCGGGTGTCGCAAACGCGGTGTTCGCGGGGTTCTGGGGCCTCGGTCGGCCAAAGTTTCCCGGCGTGTTTCCCGTGTTCGGCGTACATACGCGGGCCCGTGGTGGGAGGATGGCAACGCCGGACCACCGCAGAGGCCCGAGGGTGCGACATAGGCCACGTGCACAGGATTCGCACCTTAAGCGAGCTTTGACCTATTGTGGAGACGTGCCGGTGAGAACCGGCAGGCCAGAGCGGGTTTCGGCTCCTCTGCCACCATGACCGACGTGCCGGCCGTGCGCCCGCTGGGGGGTAGGCGCGCACAGTACGGAACGTCACGAAGAAGGGCCCGTCGCCTCGGCGACGGGCCCTTCGCCTTTCCCCGGACCGCCCGCTTCCCCCGGGCCGCTGCGGTCCGACGTCCGGCCTACTCCTGGAAGGCGCTCTCGGGGATCGGCTCCCCGGCCCGCATGGCGGCGAACATCTCCTCGGAGCGCACCTCGTCCCAGACCACCACCGAGCCGACCCCGTCCAGCGTGGGGGTCTGGCCCACGGGGATCGCGGTGGTCTGCGTACCGCCGCGCATCGCCAGGAGCATGCTGGCCAGGTGCCGCAGGTCGTCGCCCTCGTCCACCATGAAGGTGTCGGTGCCCGCGAGCACCAGCGGGATGGACTCGAAGGGGTTGAACAGCGTGGAGGGCGCGCTGGCCGTCTGGACCAGCGCCGAGAAGAACTCGCGCTGGCGGGCGATGCGGTCCAGGTCGGCGCGCGGCGTGGCCCGGGTGCGCACGTAGCCCAGGGCGGTGCCGCCGTCCATCATCTGGCAGCCCGCCTCGATGTCCAGCCCGGCCTTGGGGTCGGCCATGGCCTCCTCCGGGCACAGCTCCACGCCGCCCACCGCGTCCACGATGTCGACGAAGCCGCCCATGCCGATCTCCACGTAGTGGTCGATGTGCACGCCCGAGGCGCGCTCGAAGGTCTCCACGAGGGGGGCGGGGCCGCCGCAGACCTCCTCGCCCGCGTCGTTCGTGCCGCACACGGCGTCGGCGAAGGCGGTGTTGATCTTGTTGTCGGCGTAACCGGGGACGGCGAGGGGGACGTAGGAGTCTCGGGGGACGCTGACGATGGTGGGCTCGCCCTCGTCGGGGATGTACAGCACCATGATGGTGTCGGTCCGGCGGCCCTCGGCGTAGCCGGTGGCCATCTCGTCCATCTGCTCCTCGGACAGGCCCTGGCGGCTGTCGGAGCCCACGATCATGTAGGTCGTGCCGGGCTGCCCGTCCGGGCGGCCCTCGTAGTCCAGCAGGGCCTCCACCCGCTCCAGCCGCGAGTTCGCGTACACGTAGAACCCGCCGACGAAGACCAGGGGCAGGACCAGCACCAGCACCAGCACGGTCACCGTGACGGTGGTGGCCAGCCGGCGCTTGCGCTCCTTGCGCCTGCGCTCGATGCCGCGGCCGTCGTAGACGCGCCCGGCGCTGTGGGTGCGCCGGGACCTCTGGGACTGCTGAGGCCTCTGGGACCGCCTCGGCCGCACCGGGGGCACGTCCTCGGCGGGCGGGAGCCGACGCGTCTCGCCGACCACCCTCTGCTCGGACTCGCGCGGGCGGTAGAGCTTCTCGAACTCGTCCGGCCTGCCCGGGGTCCCGCCGCGCCGGAACACGCCCTGCCTGTCGTGCTCGCCGGTGCGGCCGGGGTCGTCCCGGTTCCGTCGGTCAGCCATCGCATCGCCCATCTGCTCAGCGCCGTGGATCGCCTCGTCGCTTACTTCCACCCTGTGTGATCGCGAAAAGGGTAGCGGGGTTCGGCGCAATGTCACGGTTCGGCCTCTCGGATCCGGAAGGCGCCCGCCGCGCGACCGCCTCCGCACGGTGCTCGGGCCCCGCGCCCGTCGCCCCGACCGGCTCAGCGCAGCCGGTGGGCGCCCGCGGAGGGCACCGCGGCGCGCACGCGCGGGGGGACCCGGCCGTCGGCGCGGAACTCCCGGGCCAGCGCCTCGCCGATCCCCTCCACGCGCTCCTCGGCGGCCAGGGCCAGCACGGTCCCCGCCCAACCGGACATCCGCACCCCGCGCGCCCCGGCCCGCGCGGCGGTCTCCGCGGCCAGCTCCACCTCCGGAGTGGGCAGCCCGAAGCCGCGCAGGGACAGGTGGGACGCGGACAGGATCGGTCCGACCTCCCCGAAGCGCCCGGCGCGCAGCAGCCCCACGGCCGCGTTGAGCCGGTGCACCTCGGTCACCGCGTACTCGACCCGGCGGCGCAGCACGGGGTCCGGCAGGCTCGCCAGCGCCCCGGACAGGTCCTGGACGGCGCGCAGCGGCCCGAGCGTGCGCTGCGCGCGCTCCAGCTCGGCGGAGCGGGCCGCGCGCAGGTCGCGCCGGGGCAGGGCGCCGGTGTCCACCACCACGAGCCTCAGCCCGGCCTCGGCGAGGTCGAACGGCAGCACGGTGGTGCGCAGACTCCTCAGGTTCACCCGGACCGCGCACCCGGGGCGGGCCGCCAGGGCCACCCGCTGGTCGGCGGTGGCGCCCTCGGGCGGGGGACCGCCGCCCAGGTCGGCCAGGGCCAGCGCCACCGCCGCGCCCACGGCGGCCGCGTAGCCCAGGGAGGCGTGTTCGGGCAGGTCCGCGCCCAGCACCGCGCGCACGCCCGTGTCGCCGCCCAGGACACCCGTCCGGCGCGCGGCGGCCACGGCCCCGGCCACCGCGCGCGCCGCCGCCTCCCGGGGGCGCAGCGGGCCGCTCGGGGCGGCCACGTGCACGCCCGGGTCCGGCGCGGGGCCCACGGCGGCCGTCACGCCCCAGGGCAGGGCGGCGTACAGCCCGGCCCCCGCGCCGGCCGCGGTGTGCTCGCCCATGACCGCCAGGCGCCCCGGCGCGTGCCACACGCCCGCGGGCGGCGCCTGGAACCGCGCCCGGTACTCCCCGACCAGTGCGTCGGCGTCCGGCGCCTCCTCGGGCCAGTCCCCCCGAGGACCCGCCGACCGCACACCCAACACGGCACGCAGCCGTGCCCCCGCGCCCCCCACCGAGGCCCCCTTCCGCCGGATGGATCTCCGTCCCCCAAGTCTGCCCAAGGCCCGGACGTGTCCGTGATCACCCCCGCTGAAGCGCTTCGTCCCCGTACGGGGGTGTTCGCCGCCGAATCCGGCGCGGAGGCTTCACGGGGGAGCGCGGCGCCGCTACGGTTGCGGGCCACCGGTGACCGCGGAGCCGCGCGGGGTAGGGACACGGGTGACACGTGCGACGGAGAGGGAGGCCGCGTGGCCGCAGCGCTGGACCGGGCCAGGGACACCGGCAGGCACTACCGGAACCTGGGCATGGACGCGTACTGGGAGCTGCGCAGGCGCAGGCCCGCCCTCGACCACCTGGTCCGGGCCTACGAGCGCTACGCCGACCGCAACGGCAACCAGCTGGCCGGAGCGGTCACCTACTTCGCCTTCCTGTCCTTCTTCCCCCTGCTGGCGCTGGCCTTCGCCGCGGTCGGCTACCTCGCCGCCGTGCAGGTCGAGGTGGGCGACTACCTCCAGCAGGCGCTGGACGGCGTCCTGCCGGGCCTGTCCGAGCAGCTGCCCATCGACGAGATCGCCCAGGCCCGCGTGGGCGCCGGTGTCATCGGTGTGCTCGGTCTGCTCTACGCGGGCCTGAACGCGGTGTCGGCGCTGCGCGAGGCCCTGCACTCCATCTGGCTCAAGAACCTCAGGGAGGGTCCCAACATCCTCCTGCGCAAGCTGGCCGACCTGCTGGTCATGCTGGGCCTGGGCGCGGCGCTGCTGCTCGCGGTGGCCTTCACCAGCGTCGCCCAGACCGCCACGCAGTGGCTCCTCGGGCTGGTGGGCCTGGACGGTTCGCTCCTGGCCAACCTGTCCCTGCGCGCGCTGGCCCTGGTCATCGCGGTCGGCGCCAACATAGTGATCTTCGTGCTGGCCTTCGCGCTGCTGTCGGGCAGCGGGCGGCCCACGCGGATGATGTGGAGGGGAGCCCTGCTGGGGGCGGTCGGATTCGAGGTCCTCAAGGCCGCGGCGGCGGTGCTGCTGGCCGGGACGCTCGGCAACCCCGTCTACGCGTCCTTCGCCGTCCTGGTCGGGCTGCTGGTGTGGATCAACCTCGTGATGCGCCTGGTGATGTTCAGCGCGGCGTGGACGGCCACGTGGCTGCCGATGCCGCCGCCCTACACCGGCTCCCTGCCCCTGCCGGAGGAGCACGGCATGGACTGGACCCGCCCGGACTGGGTCTCGGGGGTGACGGCGCGGGTGGCGGCGCGGGAGGCGGCCGAGCGCCGCCGGGCACGGCGCGCGCTGGCCGGGGTGTTGTCCCTGCTGGGAGCGGCCGGTGCCGCGGGCACCACGGCGTGGGCGCTGCGCCGACGCCGCGGCGATCGCGTGTAGGCGTTCCGGCGGCACGCCCGAAACAGAAATTCTTTCCACGGAATTCGCATGAAGCGAGGCGATTGTCCCGTATGTGTGCGGTGCGTGAGGGGTAGTCCTCCCCTGTCCCGGTTGACCGGTTCTCCGGGGCGCGACGGTGCGACGGCCGGGGACGGCCGCAAACACCCCCTTCGGAGGGCAGATGGGAATCGCATTCAACTCGTCCGAACGCGCGACGATCGGAGTGGAGTGGGAACTCCAGCTCGTCGACCGGCGCAGTCGGCACCTGAGACAGGAGGCGCCCAAGCTCCTGGCCGAACTCCCCGAGCTCAGCTCCGACTCCGCCCCGCCGCTGCGCCACGAGCTCATGCAGTCCCAGGTGGAGGTCGTGACCGGGATCTGCGAGACGGTCGAGGAGGCCAAGGGCGACCTGGGCCGCAACATCGACCGCATGAGGGAGGTCCTCGCGCCCTGGGGGACCACGCTGACCTGCTCGGGAACCCACCCCATCGACGACTGGCGCGACCAGGAGCTCAGCCCCGGCGAGCGCTACGGCGAGCTGGTCGAGCAGATGCAGTGGCTGGTCCGGCGCATCCTGACGTGCGGCGTCCACGTCCACGTCGGCGTGCGCGACAGGGACAAGGCCATCCCCATGGTCAACGCCCTGTCGCGCTACCTGCCGCACTTCCTCGCCCTGAGCGCGTCCAGCCCGTTCTGGGGCGGACAGGACACCGGCCTGGCCTCCTCCCGGTCCGTCATCTTCGGCACGCTGCCCACCGCGGGGCCGCCGCCGAACCTTCCGCACTGGGCCGCTTTCGAGGAATACCTCGAAACGCTTCTCCGGGCAGGTACCATCGCCTCTATCAAGGAAGTGTGGTGGGACATCCGTCCGCACCCTGATTTCGGCACCATCGAGATCCGGATGTTCGACGGTATTCCCACCCTGCGCGAGGTGGGAATGGCCGCCGCGCTCTCTCAGAGCCTGGTGGAGCTGTTCGATCACCAGCTCGACCGCGGGTACGGTCTGCCCAGCCCGCCGTCCTGGGTGGTGAAGGACAACAAGTGGCGTGCCACCCGCTACGGACTCGACGCTCGTGTCATCACGGACGCGCGCGGAACCACGGTTCCGCTCCGCGACGACCTGTACGAGCTGGTCCGCGAGCTGAAACCGGTCGCGACCCGCCTGGGTTGCGCCGAGGACCTGGACCTGATCTCCGAGATCCTGGACAAGGGCGCCTCCTACGAACGTCAGCGCGCGGTCATCGCCGAGGGCGGGACCCTCGACGACGTCGTGGACATGCTCGCCGCCGAGCTCCAGGGCGGTCCTCCCACCCGCGCAAGGGTCGGTGCCGGCGACGGAGCCGGTACGCGCTGAGACGTGGAGAAGAGGGGACCCTCGCATGCAGGGACATGACCTGCCGGAACAGTTGACCGCTTTCCTGGCGCGGCACGGGCGGGAGCTGAGCGGCTTCCGCCGGGACCTGCACATGCACCCCGAACTCGCCTTCGCCGAACACCGCACCACGGGGCGGATCGCCGAACGCCTGCGCGAGGTGGGCCTCGAACCGCGGGAACTGCCCCAGGGCACCGGTCTGGTCTGCGACATCGGATCCGGCACCGGTCCCCTGGTGGCCCTGCGCGCCGACATCGACGCCCTGCCACTGACGGACGAGAAGGACGTCCCCTACCGCTCCACCGTGCCGGGGGTCGCCCACGCCTGCGGGCACGACGTGCACACCACGGTCGTGCTGGCGGCCGGGGTCTTCCTGGCGCAGCTGGAGAGGGCGGGCGCGCTGCCTGGCCGGGTCCGGCTCATCTTCCAGCCCGCCGAGGAGCTCCCCGGCGGCGCCGTGGAGGTGATCAACGCCGGGGCCATGGAGGGCGTGGACCGCATCTTCGCCCTGCACTGCGACCCCCGCCTGGTGACGGGCCGGGTCGGGCTGCGCACGGGCGGCATCACCGCCGCCTGCGACCAGCTCATGGTGCGCCTGTCGGGCCCGGGCGGGCACACCGCGCGCCCGCACCTGACCTCCGACCTCGTCTACGCCCTGGGCAAGATCGTCACCGAGCTGCCCGCCGCGCTGTCGCGGCGGATCGACCCCCGGGCCGGGTTCAGCCTGGTGTGGGGCAGGATCAGCGCCGGCTCCGCGCCCAACGTCATCCCCGACGACGCCGTCGCCGAGGGCACCGTGCGCTGCCTGGACGACGAGGCCTGGCACGCGGCCCCCGACATCATCAAGGGGCTGGTGGAGTCGGTGGCCTCGGCCTACGGCGCCGAGGCCGAGGTGACCTACCGGCGGGGCGTGCCGCCCACCATCAACGAGGCGACCAGCGTGGCCCTCATGCGCGAGGCCGTCACCGCCGCCCTGGGCCCCGAGGCGGCGGCCTCCACCCCGCAGAGCCTGGGCGGCGAGGACTTCGCCTGGTACCTGGAGCACGTCCCCGGCGCGCTGGCCCGCCTGGGCACCCACTCCCCGGACTGGGACGGCCCCATGCTGGACCTGCACCGGGGCACCTTCGACGTGGATGAGCGCGCCATCGGCACGGGCACCCGCTTCATGGTGACCACCGCGCTGACGGCGCTGTGGGAGAGCTCGCGCCGCGACACCCGCGTGGACACCGAGGAGGCCATGGCCTGAGGCGGCCCGCGGGACGGGGAGCCCCGAGCCGCCGCGCGCACCGCGGCGGACCCCAGCGCGCACGAGCGCATAGCACCACCCGGCTCCCCGCCCGCCGCCCCGGCCGCCCGACGCGGCGACCCGCGTCCGCCTGTCGGGGCGGCTCCCCGGCTGGTGGCATCCTGAATCCATGAACCAGCCACTCACAGTCGACCAGATCCGGCGGGCGCCGAAGGTACTGCTGCACGACCACCTCGACGGCGGGCTGCGCCCGGCCACCGTCGTGGAACTGGCCCGGGAGACCGGCTACACCGGTCTGCCCACCTACGACGCGCAGGAGCTGGGGCGGTGGTTCCGCGAGGCCTCCGACTCCGGCTCGCTGGAGCGCTACCTGGAGACGTTCGCGCACACCACGGCGGTCATGCAGACCCGTGACGCCCTGGTGCGGGTCGCCGCCGAGGCCGCGGAGGACCTGGCCGCCGACGGCGTGGTCTACGCCGAGCAGCGCTACGCCCCCGAGCAGCACCTGGAGGCCGGGCTCACCCTGGAGGAGGTCGTCGAGGCCGTCCAGGAGGGACTCGAACTCGGCCGGAAGCGCGCCGCCGACCAGGGGCGCAGCATCCGCACCGGCCAGCTCGTCACCGCCATGCGCCACGCCGCGCGCTCCTCGGAGATCGCCGAGCTGGCGGTCCGCTACCGCGACGCGGGCGTGGCCGGGTTCGACATCGCGGGCGCCGAGGCGGGCAACCCGCCCACCCGGCACCTGGACGCGTTCGAGTACCTGCGCCGGGAGAACTTCCACTTCACCATCCACGCGGGCGAGGCGTTCGGCCTGCCCTCCATCTGGGAGGCCCTCCAGTGGTGCGGGTGCGACCGCCTGGGCCACGGCGTGCGCATCATCGACGACATCGACACCGACACCGGCGGCGCCCCGCGGCTGGGCCGCCTGGCCCAGTACGTGCGCGACAAGCGGGTGCCGCTGGAGATGTGCCCCAGCTCCAACGTGCAGACCGGAGCCGCGGAGTCCATCGCCGACCACCCCATCCGGCTCCTGCGCGACCTGCGCTTCCGCGTCACCGTCAACACCGACAACCGCCTCCAGAGCGGCACCAGCCTGTCCGAGGAGTTCGCCCGCCTCTGCGAGGCCTTCGGGTACGGCTGGGACGACGTCCAGTGGTTCACGGTCAACGCCATGAAGTCGGCCTTCCTGCCCTTCGACGAGCGCCTCGCGCTGATCAACGGGGTCATCAAGCCCGGCTTCGCGCAGCTGAAGTGGACGACCTCCTGATGGACGGACCCAACCCCACCACCCACTACTCCACCTTCACGCGGGTGGCGGCGATCGTGTGGACCGTGATCGCGGCCCTGCTGCTGGTGGACGTGCTCCTGCGCGGCGAGGGCCGCCAGGCCTGGATCGCGGGGGCCCTGCTGATCGCGACCGTCTCCGCGGTGTACCTGGTCTGGCTGCGCCCGCGCGTGGTCTCCACCGAGCGCGGCCTGAGGGTGGTCAACCCGCTGCGCGAGACCTTCGTGCCGTGGGCGGCGGTGCTCTGGGTGGACGTCACCGACGTCCTGCGGGTGCACACGCCGGGGGGCGTGGTGCGCTCGTGGCCGCTGCGCGAGACCAAGCGTCAGCGGGTCCGCGACAACATGCGCCGGGAGGGGGGATTCCTCGATCCGGACGACGACGGGGACCCCGCCTCCACGCGTCCGGTGGACCTGGCCGCCCGACAGCTGCGCCAGGACGCCGAGCGCCACAAGGCGCGCCCGCTCAGCGGGCCGGTCAGGGACGTGGACGGGGCGGGCCCCGCCGCGCTGGGTGCGGAGGACGAGCCCCAGACCATGGTCCCCCTGGAGGTGATCGTGGTCATCGGCGCGACCGCGGCCCTGCTCGTGGCGGTGTTCCTGCTGGCCTGAGCGCCGCCCCTCCCGGATCCGACCCGGCCCCCACCCCCGTGCGGCGGCCGGGTCCGCCATGTCGGGGGTTGACGCGCTTCCCGAGTTCTGGTTAGGTAAGGCATGCCTAAGGGAGAGCGTTCCGGGCGGGCGACTTCGCGCGGATGGCCGTCCGCCCGGACCTTCCCCGAGGGCGACGCGCGCGGTCCAACTGAATAACGGAAGTACAAGGTGCCCAGGTCGCGAGTCCAACGGGATCTGCGGGGATTCCGCGCGACGCGGGCACCGGGGCAAGCACTGCCTCCGACCGGAACCCGGTCGGTACCGTCCACCCCCAGGCCTCGGGGTGTACGCTCGCCACGCCGGTACCGGACGGGCCCGGTCGGAGGCGCCCCACCCCCACGGTTCTCTCCAGGCCCGGCTCCTAGGCCTGGCCGATCACCCTGTTGAGCAGCTCGCCCAGCCTGCGGGCCCGCTGGGTGACCACGTCCAGGGCGCGCTCGGCCTCGAAGGGCTCGAACACCGCCCCCACGGCGTCGTTGCTGACCACCGCCAGCCCCAGCACCTCGGCGCCCGCCTCCACCGCCGCGACCGCCTCCAGGGCGATCGAGTGGCCCACCAGGTCCGCGCCCGCCTGGTGCAGCACCTTCAGCTCCGCCGGGGTCTGCGTCTGCGGCCCCGTCGTGCACACGTACACACCTTCGGGGACCGATGCGTCCGCCTCCTGGACGGCCCGCCGCAGCCGGGGGCTGTAGGCCGACGACAGGTCCACGAACGAGGGCCCCACCAGCGGCGACCGGGCGGTCAGGTTGATGTGGTCGCGCACCACCACGGGCTGCCCCGTGGCGAAGTCCGTGCGCAGCGACCCGGCGGCGCCCGTCAGCACGGCGGTCCTCGCACCCGCGGCCACGCCCGTGCGGACCGCGTGGACCACCTCCAGCGGGTCGCGGCCCTCGTAGAGGTGGACGCGCCCCATGAACACGATGACGCGCTTGTCGCCCACCCACATGCTGCGGATCTTGCCCGAGTGCCCCTCGGCGGCGGGTTCGTGGAAGCCGGGAAGGTCGGTGGCGTCCAGCTCGATGTCGTACGAGCCCAGCGTGTCCACCGCGCCCGCCCAGCCCGAACCGAGCACCACCAGCGCGTCGAAGCTGTCGGCACCGGTACGGGACAGGAGTTCGCGCGCCGCGTCGGCCGCCAGCTCCCTGGCCTCGCCGGTCGTCCTCGGCTGCTGCTCTGGTTCCGTCACACGACGGATGCTACCTCCGGGTGACCGCGGCGTCCGGGAGCGTGCGCACGTGTGTTCCCGCGCCCGGCCGCACGGCGGACGCGGTGGTCACAGCTCGGTGGGCAGGCACTCCCGGGCGAGCAGCTCGGAGACGTACCAGTCGGGCGCCCCCGCCTTCTCGGCGGCCACCGCCAGCTCGCCCAGCTGGATCGCCGAGGGCATCCCGCCCTCGTAGCCGTCGAGCACGTAGGCCCAGGCCGGCACCACGCCGTGGTCGGCCGTCCGGGCGCGCACCGTGACCTTGCGGTAGGCCCGCCCGTCACCCGCGACCGACCACAGCGCCCGCCTGCGCCGCAGGTCCTCGTACTCGTCCTCGGACACGCCCCGCAGGCGGTGCTGACCTCCGCGCGGCGTCTCCAGGGCGCCCTGCCAGAAGTCCAAGTGGGGTTCGTCCCATTCCATGAGGTCGTACAGCGCCACGAACACCCGCTGACCAGCGTCCTCGACCAGGGTCGCCAGCGCGCCCCCGGGCTCGGGAAGGCACTCGCCGAAGGTCAGCCGCCAACCCTCCAACCAGCCGGTGGTGATCAGGGGCGAGTGCGGGGCCCGCCGGGCCATCTGCCCGGGGTGGAGACTGGTTCCGTACGCCGCGTAGATGGACACGGGGCCATCGTAGACCGGTTGGCCCGGGGTGCCTGCTATTTCCCCCGGTCGGCATGGCCGACAATGGGAGCAAGCGACGAAAACAGGTGGTGCCGCGCCATGCCCGCATATCACCCGGACCGGGGACGCGCGTGGCGGCCAGGCAGCAGAGGGAGTGAGGCTAGCGTGACGAAGGTCGTGATCATCGGTGGCGGACCCGGGGGCTACGAGGCGGCACTGGTCGCCGCGCAGCTCGGCGCGGACGTGACGGTGGTGGAACGCGACGGTATCGGCGGCGCCTGCGTCCTCACCGACTGCGTGCCCTCCAAGAGCCTGATCGCCACGTCCACCCGCACCACGTACGTACGCGAGTCCGACAGCCTCGGCATCCGTATCCGCGACGCCCAGGACAAGGACGCGGTCCGGGTGGACACCGACCGGATCAACACCCGCATCAAACTCCTGGCCCAGGCGCAGTCCGAGGACACCCGCGCCCGCCTGGTCAAGGAGGGCGTGGAGGTGATCAACGGGGAGGCCCGTCTGGTCGACCCGCACATCGTGGCCGTGGGCGACCAGCGCCTGCGCGCCGACGTCGTCCTCATCGCCACGGGCGCCCACCCCCGCGAACTGCCCTCCGCCAAGCCCGACGGCGAGCGCATCCTCACCTGGCGCCACCTCTACGACATGGAGGAGCTCCCGGAGAGGCTGATCGTGGTCGGCTCCGGCGTCACCGGCGCCGAGTTCGCCAGCGCCTACCAGTCCCTCGGCTCCCAGGTCACCCTGGTCTCCTCGCGCGACCGCGTCATGCCCACCCAGGACCCCGACGCCGCCGAGGTGCTGGAGCAGGTCTTCATGCGCCGCGGCATGACCGTTCTCAACAAGACCCGCGCCGAGTCGGTGGTGCGCACCGACGACGGCGTGCTCGTCACCCTCTCCGACGGCCGCACCGTGGAGGGCAGCCACTGCCTGATGACGGTCGGCATGATCCCCAACACCCAGGACCTGGGTCTGGAGGAGGCCGGTGTCCGCCTGGGCGACGGCGGCTTCGTCGAGGTCGACCGGGTCTCGCGCACCACCGTCCCCGGCGTGTACGCCGCGGGCGACTGCACGGGCGTGAACATGCTGGCCTCCGTGGCCGCCATGCAGGGCCGCATCGCCATGTGGCACGCGCTCGGCGAGGCCGTGTCCCCGCTCAAGCTCTCCACCGTGGCCTCCACCGTGTTCACCCACCCCGAGCTGGCCGCCGTGGGCGCCAGCGAGGACGACGTGCGCAGCGGCCGGATCGACGGCCGGTCGGTCACCCTGCCGCTCAACACCAACCCGCGCGCCAAGATGAACGAGGTCAAGGACGGCTTCGTCAAGCTGATCTGCCGCCAGCACACCGGCATCGTGCTGGGCGGCGTCATCGTCGGCCCGCGCGCCAGCGAGCTCATCCTGGGCGTGTCCATCGCCGTCCAGCAGCGCCTGACCGTGGACGACATCGCGCACACCTTCTCGGTGTACCCGTCGCTGTCGGGCAGCGTGACCGAGGCCGCCCGCTCGCTCATGCTGGCCTCCCCGGAGTAGGCCGTCCCTTTTTATCCGCTCCTGACAAGAATCGAGTAATGTCGTTTCGTGATCTGTCCCAAGTGTCAAAGCACCATGCGCACGTTCGACCGCCAGGGCGTCCACATCGACCGGTGTGACGGATGCCAGGGCATCTTCCTCGACCGGGGTGAGCTGGAGCGGGTCGTCAACGCCGAGCAGCGCCACTACGGTGTCGCGCCGCCTCCCGACCCCCACCAGGCTCCGCCCCACGGTTACCCGCAGCAGCACCGCGGCGGTTACCCGGACTCGCCCAAGGGCTACCGGGGCGGTCACCCCGACTCCCCGAAGGGCTACCGCGGCGGTTACCCGGACTCCCCGAAGGGCTACCGGGGCGGCCACGGCGGCTACCCCGACTCCCCGCGCGGCTACGGCGGACGCCGAAAGAAGAGCTTCCTCGAAGGCCTCTTCGACTGAGCCGAGCAGTTCCGACAACCTGAACGAGTAACCCGTGCACCCGCTGATCTGTACCCACTGCGGGGAATGGGACGAGACCCCCGACACCGCCGCGGGGGTCTCCGTGTTGCGCTGCGCCTTCTGCCAGCGCACCCGCCCGTTCCTGCGCCTGCCCCTGTACTGCGTGTCGGGACCGAGCGGCACCGGCAAGTCCACCATCGCCGGAGCGCTGCTGGAGCGGCTCCGCGACCGCTTCGTCGTCCTGGAACAGGACCTCCTGTGGGTCGGCGGACTCCGTGACCCGGCCGACCACCACCGGCTGTTCCGCTCCACCTGGCTGCGCACCGCCGCCATGGTCCAGCAGAGCGGACGGCCCGTCGTGCTGTGCGGCACGGTGGTACCGCCGGAGCTGGAGCACCTGCCCGAGCGCGCCCTGTTCACCGACGTCCACTACCTCGCGCTGACCTGTGAGCCCGACGTCCTGGCCGGGCGCCTGCGGGCCCGCCCCGCCTGGCGCCAGTGGGACGAGGAGCGGATCGCCGAGGCCCTGGAGTACGCGGCCTGGGTGGAGTCCGAGGCCGCGCGCCTGGAGCCCCCGGTCGACCTGCTGGACACCACCAGCGCCGAGCCCCGGGAGACCGCCGACGCCGTGTGCCGGTGGATCGAGGAACGGCACGTGCGGGCCGCCGCCTCCTGACCTGACGTCGCTACCTGTCGTCGTTGGTTGGGGCCCGGGATGGTTGTGGGTGAGTGAGGGCTCCGACCAACGCCCTGGTTGCGGGTGGTGGTCGAGGTAGCGGCGTCAGCTGCCGCGAAGTGGCCCGGGAGGGCGACCAGCGCTTACTGTGCGCGCGTGGTGAGGCTTTGCTGCGTTGGCACCAAAGGCGGCGGGTGTCCGGGGGCTCCGTTCAACGCTCCACCCGCTGATGGTGGCCGGTGGTGGCGTCGTCAGCTGCCGCGAAGTGGCCCGGGAGGGCGATCAACGCTTGTTGTTCGAGAGTGGTGGGGCTCTGCTGCGTTGGCGCCAAAGGCGGCGGGGTTGTCGGGCCTCGGGCAGCGGTACCGGCCCCCGGGGCGGGGGCGGGCGACGGTGGCAGCGACCACGGTGGGCGTGAGGCCCGGGCCGCCTGTCGGGCGCGGGCATGCCGGGGAGCGGCACGACCCGGGAGTCATTCCCGGGGTGGTGGATCCGGCTCCCCGCCGGGTGGGTGGTCTCCTCCCCGTCCCCGCCGCCGTCCTTGGCGCGGGTGTGTGCGCAGTTCGCGTTGGTACTTGGCCCGG
Source organism: Nocardiopsis sp. LDBS0036 (assembly GCF_041228755.1). NCBI lineage: Bacteria > Bacillati > Actinomycetota > Actinomycetes > Streptosporangiales > Nocardiopsidaceae > Nocardiopsis > Nocardiopsis sp. LDBS0036. The sequence goes on along the minus strand of NZ_CP141103.1, from coordinate 3,202,490 downwards.
TTGTGCGGCCCGCACAGAGGTTGGAGGTTGGCGACCACGGTGCGCCCTCCTCGGGAGAACGACTGCACGTGGTCGGCTTGACAGAGGGCGACTGGCACTTCGCATCCGCCCGGGTGCGCGCAGGTGGCGTGTCCGTGGAAGGCGGCGGTGCGTTGGCGGGTTGAGGCCAGGCGGCGGCTGTGGCCCACATCCAGCACCTGTCCGGTGGGGGGTGCGGTGAGCATCCGTACCACCTCGGAATCGGCGGCGAGTTCGTGGACCAGCCCGACCGGGATCACCCGACCGTGCTCGTCCAGCGCGGGAACCTCTTGGCCTTGGGCGTCCAGGTAGGTCTGCACGGGCACCACGATGCGGATCTGCGCCAATGGAGCCGGAGCGTTGCCGCATCCGGTGTGGGTGGTGGCAAAACGCAGCGCCGCGATGAGCGCGTCGTGCTCACGCTGCGAACGACTGCGCGTGTCCTCATCCGAGTGCGAAACGTCGAAGGTGTCGATGGCCGCGCGCACGACCAACGCATCCCCAGACCCACCCCAGGCCTGGAGCTGGTAGCTGCCCTGGAACGTGTCATGCACCGTCAGCCCGCGGGCGGCATGAGCAGCTTCGTGGTCGCGGTCCAGGCGGTGGGGGTCCAAACGGTAGGCGACCTGGCGGGCCACCGACTGGAGCTGGTTGACCGACAACGCAGGCCGCTCCGCCTTCGCGGCCACCAGCGCCGCTTCGAACCCCTGCCGATACTCCACCTGGTCGGGGAAATGCTGGGCGTCGCGGGTCTGGACGGCCTTGTCGGTGGCTTTGGCGATCGCGACCGCCTCACCCAAAGCCAGAGCGCCCTCCTCCACCGCTTCCACCGTGGCGGGCAGCGTCTCCTCCTGCACGTGCTGGGCCAGACGAGCCAAATCCTTGGCCTGAGCGGTGGGCATCGTGCCGTGGTGCACCAACCACTTGTCCAGCGTGGAGTAGCCGCTGTAGCGGGCGACCTCACCACGCGCGTACAGGCGCGCCATCCGCGCCAACGCCTGATACCGGATCTGGTCCAACTGCGCCCACAGCGCCGCGATCTCCTCAGCGGCGGCCTCATCGGCCCCGGGCGGTACCTCGGCGTTCAACGCCTGGTGGATGATCTCGCGCGCACCGGCCAGAGCGGCCACGGCCGGGGAACATTCCCCGGGGGCCACTTTGGGTGCTGCGATCATCATCTCCATGCTTCTTATTATAGGCCAGCGTCCGCCATTTCTCCACTATTTGCAGATGGAATTAGAAGTCTTTCTCTCCTGGAGGCGCCCTTGATTGGAAGGCTGCAATTAGGGCGGGCTCAAAAGGTGTCCAAAAAGGCACGGCCAGAATGAGCGCTCGACGTTAGAGCGATTGTCGCCCTCCCCGGCCGCAGGGGCCGGGGCCGTTGCCCGAGGCTGGAGGGCCTGCTTGCCGTTGGTGCCGACGCAGCAGAGCCCGACCATCTCTACACCCTGGGCGTTGGTCGCCCTCCGGTGGTTGCTCCCGCCTTTGGTGCCGCTGTTCGTCGGATGCCCAACCCTTCACCGGCCCCGACCGCTCTCCGCCGTCCGTACCCTTTCGCGGCAGCTGGCGCGCTTTCGTTGCCGCCAGAAACCCCCGACAGGAATGGCGTAGGGGAGAGACCTGTGGGCGGCCCCTCCCTGCCCCTCAGTTCATCATCCCCGTTGAAATGTGGGGCATGGGGGCGCCGGATGTAGGACGTTTAAGGGCATGCCAAAACGCCTACTGGGTGGGATCCCCCCTATTTCCAGGAAACCATCCCCACCCCACCCCGGAACACCCCCAACCCCCGCCTGTGGAAAACGTGGAAACACACAGAGGGCCCCGGGCGGATCGCCCGGGGCCCTTCGCTCGTCATCGTTCCTTCGGTTGCGCGCGGGTCAGAAGTCGAAGCCGCCGAAGTCGCCGCCCCCGAAGTCGCCGCCCCCGAAGTCCCCGCCTCCGAAGTCGCCTCCGCCGAAGTCCTCTCCGGCGCCGACCTCACCGGCGCCCATGCCCATACCCATGCCCATCATCGACCCCATCATGGAGCCCATCATCATGCCGGTGAACATGCCCATCATCATGTTCATGCCGAAGTAGCCGCTCGCGTAGGGCGAGTAGGCCGGACCGGCGTCGTAGTACGGGCGGCGCTCGCCGTCCACCTCGACCAGGCGGACGTCGGGCTGGCCGCCGGTGCGCACCGCACGCGCGCAGTCGGCGCAGGCGGTGACCTCGCGGGGCGCGCCGCCGGGCGGGGCCCAGGTCACGTCCTCCACGGACGGGCCGTGCTGCGGGTTGAAGAAGCAGGGGCCGCGCCGCTCGGGCACCGGGTCGCCGTTGAGGCGGGCCCGGGTGGCGGTCATGTAGTAACGGCCGTCCTCCAGGGCACTGGTGACCAGCCTGACCTGCTCGGGCTCGCGGATGTTGTCCAGCTGGGCCTTGGCCTGGTCGTAGGCGTCCATGGCCTGGGAGTAGTCGTTGCGGGTGGCGTCGTCGACCTTGGAGACGTCGATCTCCAGCCGGGCGACGTCCTCACCGAGGCGCACGACGTCCTCGGTGGCCATCTGCCTGATCTCCTCCAGCTGCTTGGCCTTCTCGGCCTCGCGCTTCTTGCGGCTGCGGTGGACGAACCACGCGCCCGCGGCGACGACCGCCAGCAGGAGTCCGAGGAGCACGAACCCGGAGGTGGCCCCGGCAGCCTCGGCCTCCTCGACCTGGGTGGCGGCGTCGGGGATGGCGACGAGGGTGTCGACCTGGTTGCCGCCGCCCTCCCGGACGGCGAGCTGCTGGATGGCCTCGGTGTCCTCGACGTTGGGGGACAGCACCTGGAAGGTCTGGCTGCCCGCGAACACGCCGTAGACCCCGTCCCCGACCTCGTCCATGACGGGGTTCATCAGGGCGTCGAGACCGGCCTGGGAGGAGATGCTGTCGGTGGGCAGGATCACGTAGTAGACGGGGACGTCCGCCTCGGCGGCGGTCGACTCCAGGATTCCCTGCTCGGCCTCGGGGATCGCGTCGATGCTCGGGTCGATGAAGACGTTGTCGTTCCCGAGTTCCTCGGCGATCGCCTGGGCCTCGGGCGGTTGGGGTTGGGCGTCAGCCGAGGCGGGCGCCACCGCGGCGCTCACCATCGCCGCCGCGAGTCCGGCGGTCAGCACTGTGGGTGTTACCAAGCGGCGCAACATGATCGTTCCTCTCGCCTCCCTCTCCAACCTAGACGAACGGGCGCCCCTGCGGGGTTCCCCCTGTGCCGGATCTCACCGGTAGTACACGGTCTCATCCGCCGTACACAGCCCCATCCGCCGTAAAAGGTCTCACCCGTACACACAGCCTCACTCGCACACGCAGCTTCACCCGCACACGCAGCTTCACCCGCACACGCAGCTTCACCCGCACACGCAGCTTCACCCGCACACGCAGCCTCACCCGCACACACAGTCCCGCCCGCAACACGCAGCCCATCCGCCGTGCACGCTCCCACCGGCCGTACACGCGCAGCGGCCCGCCGGAAGTGCTCCGGCGGGCCGCTGCGGACGGGGGCGGCGGGTCAGCCCTGGCCGGAGGCTCCGGCGGGAACCTTCTTCACGCCGGGCTCGCCGACCTCGCCCTCGACGTCGTCGTGCGCCTCGTCCAGCGGCACGAAGCCGGAGGCGTCGCGCGGCGCGTGGTAGCGGGCCACGTCCAGGATGCCCTCACGCTTGGCGACGATGGCCGGGACCAGCGCCTGACCGGCCACGTTGACCGCGGTGCGGCCCATGTCCAGGATCGGGTCGACGGCCAGCAGCAGGCCCACGCCCTCCAGGGGCAGGCCCAGGGTGGACAGGGTCAGGGTCAGCATGACGGTCGCACCGGTGGTTCCGGCGGTCGCGGCCGAGCCGATCACCGACACGAACACGATCAGCAGGTAGTCGGTGAGGCCGAGGCTGATGCCGGGGAAGAACTGGGCGATGAAGATCGCCGAGATCGCCGGGTAGATCGCGGCGCAGCCGTCCATCTTGGTGGTGGCGCCGAAGGGCACGGCGAACGCGGAGTAGTAGCGCGGCACGCCCAGGTTCTGCTCGGTCACGCGCTGGGTGACGGGCATGGTGCCCATCGAGGAGCGGGACACGAAGGCCAGCTGGACCGCGGGCCACACGCCGCTGAAGTACTTCACCGGGGACAGGCCGTTGACGCGGGCGAGCACCGGGTAGACGACGAACAGCACCAGCGCCAGGCCGATGTAGATGGTCAGCGCGAACTTGCCCAGGGCGCCGATGGTGGTCCAGCCGTAGCTGTACACGGCGTTGCCGAGCAGGCCCACGGTGCCGATCGGGGCCAGGCGGATGATCCACCACAGGGCCTTGAGCACGACCTGGAGCGCGGAGTCGGTGAAGGCGATGAAGGGCTCGGCGGCCTTGCCGACCTTGATCGCGGCGATGCCCAGGACGATGGCGATGACGATCAGCTGGAGGACGTTGAAGTCCAGCGAGGCGCTGAAGCTGCCGTCGTCGGCGCCGGAGACGCTCGCGCCCAGGCCGAGGAAGTTGGCGGGGACGATGCTCTCGATGAACGCCATCCAGGAGCCGGTGCCCGAGGGCTCGGCGGCGGTGGCCGCGTCCACGCCGCTGTTGACGCCGGGCCGCACGATGAGGCCCAGGGCGATGCCGATGCCCACCGCGACCAGGGCGGTCGCGCCGAACCACAGCAGGGTCTTCCATGCCAGTCGCGCCGCGTTGGTGACGTTGCGCAGGTTGGCGATGGAGGAGATGACGGCGAGGACGATCAGCGGCGGGACGATGGTCCGCAGCAGGGTGACGAAGGTCGAGCCGACGGTGTCGAGGGTGACGGCGAGCCAGTTGGTGGCGTCACCGGTCTCGGGGTCGGGCGGGCTGAGCTGGAAGGCGACGGCGCCCAGGACGACGCCGAGGACCAGGCCCGCCAGGACCTGTGCCGCGAACGGGAAACGGAGGGCTCTGCGCTTCTTGGGCGCGTCTGTGCTCTGTGCGGACACGGGATGGGACTCCAGTGGTGGTGAAGGCAGCCGGAGGGGTACGCACGGCGGAGCGGTCGGCGCCGCCGGGGTTTCCGGCACGGGGAACGGCGGGCATCACCGAGGGGATGGTGACACGGGGAAGAAGGGTGCGCGGCGCGCTGCCCGGAAGGGCGCGCGTGGACCTAGCGACACGCCTGACAGCCGCGGCGGCACAGGTCGATGTGCCACCGTCGCGTCAGTCCCCAGATGTTCGTCACAGACAAGGACAATAACGTTCGTTCCTTATCTATTCCATACGCGGGTGTCGACAACTTCCTGTCCCTGGCGCCACAACGTCCACTCCACGGGCACTGCGGCGCGTTCCGCCCGGCGCGGATGCGTCGAGGATCACTCGTTCCGCAGGGCAGGAGCCGCAGAAGCCCGCGCGGACCGTCCCAGGGCGGCTACGCTCCGTTCCGGGATGAGCGCTCCGTGTCCTGGGAGGGCGGATGCTGTTCGACCCCGTCAACGGCGGGTACGTGAACGTCGGTGCCCATCGGGAACGTGCGCGGGTCAGCGCGCCCTGCGGTCCGGACATCGACCCGACCGACATCCCGAACCGCTGACCACGTGCGAGGGGGGAGGCACCGGCAGCCGGTACCTCCCCCCTCGCCTGCGCGTGGCTCACCCGCGCGTGGCGCGGACGCTAGGCGTCCTTGATCTCGCAGACCACCGCGCCGTTGCCCACGGTCTCGCCCGCGGCGATCCTCAGGCCCGTCACCGTCCCGGCCTTGTGCGCGTTGAGCGGCTGCTCCATCTTCATCGCCTCGATGACGACCACGGTGTCGCCCTCGGCGACCTGCTGGCCCTCCTCGGCCACCAGCTTGACCACGGTGCCCTGCATCGGCGAGACCAGCGAGTCGCCGCCCGCCGCCACGGTGTTCCCGCCGCCCTTGCGCGCGGTCCGCTTCCTGCGGCTCTGACCGCCACCGGCGGGGGCGGCGGCCGAGGCGCCCAGCCCGGCGGGCAGGACCACCTCCACACGCTTGCCGCCCACCTCGACGGTGACCCTCTCTCGCTCGGCCTCGACGGGCTCGCCCGGAGTGCCCGACCACGGCTCGATGGTGTTCTCGAACTCGGTCTCGATCCACCGGGTGTACACCCCGAACGGCTGCTCGGGGTCGGCCGGTGCGAAGGCCGGGTCGCTCACCACGGCCTGGTGGAACGGGATCACCGTGGGCATCCCGCCGACCGTGAACTCGGCCAGGGCCCGCCGCGAGCGCTGGAGGGCCTCCTGGCGGGTGCGGCCGGTCACCACGAGCTTGGCGACCATCGAGTCGAAGGCCTGGGGCACCGTGAACCCGGCCTCGCAGCCGGTGTCCACGCGCACGCCCGGGCCGCCGGGCAGGTTCAGCTCGGTGATGGTGCCCGGCGCGGGCATGAAGCCCCGCCCGGCGTCCTCGGCGTTGATGCGGAACTCGAAGGAGTGCCCCCGCACCTCGGGGTCGCCGTAGCCCAGCTCCTCGCCGTCGGCGATGCGGAACATCTCCCGCACCAGGTCGATCCCGGTGACCTCCTCGGTCACGGGGTGTTCGACCTGGAGACGGGTGTTGACCTCCAGGAAGGAGATGGTGCCGTCCACGCCCACCAGGAACTCGCAGGTGCCCGCGCCGGTGTACCCGGCCTCGGCGAGGATGGCCTTGGAGGAGCTGTGCAGCCGCTCCATCTGCTCCGCGGACAGGAACGGCGCGGGCGCCTCCTCCACCAGCTTCTGGTGGCGCCGCTGGAGCGAGCAGTCGCGGGTGGAGACCACCACGACGTTGCCGTGGGTGTCGGCCAGGCACTGGGTCTCCACGTGCCGGGGCCGGTCGAGGTAGCGCTCCACGAAGCACTCGCCCCGGCCGAAGGCGGTGACCGCCTCGCGCACCGCGGACTCGTAGGCGTCGGCGACCTCGTCCAGGGTGTGGGCGACCTTGAGGCCGCGCCCGCCGCCGCCGAAGGCGGCCTTGATCGCGATGGGCAGGCCGTGCTCCTCGGCGAAGGCCACGACCTCCTCGGCCGACTCCACGGGGTCGGCGGTGCCCGCCACCAGCGGGGCGCCGACCTTCTGGGCGATGTGGCGGGCCTGGACCTTGTCGCCCAGGGCGGTGATCGCCGAGGGGGGCGGACCGATCCAGGTCAGCCCGGCGTCGATGACGGCCCGGGCGAAGTCGGCGTTCTCGGCCAGGAACCCGTAGCCGGGGTGGACGGCGTCCGCCCCGGAGGCCTCGGCCACCGCCAGGAGTTTGGCGATGTCCAGGTAGGAGTCGGCCGGGGTGGCCCCGCCCAGCGCGTGGGCCTCGTCGGCGACCTTGACGTGCAGGGCGTCCAGGTCGGGCTCGGCGTAGACGGCGACGCTGGCGAGTCCGGCGTCGCGGCAGGCGCGGGCGATGCGCACGGCGATCTCGCCGCGGTTGGCGATCAGTACTTTACGCACGGTGGGAAATCCTTCTGGTCGGCGCGGGGCGGGCAGCGCGCCGTCCGCTCCATGGTGAGTCTGCGGGTGGGGACGGCGGGGTCATCGCGTGCTCAGCCGCCAGGCGCCGGGGCCCGGACGCGGCGGGGCGCCGCGCACCAGGCGCGAGCGGTCCCGCCACCCGGACGGGCGTTCGGGGGCGAGCTCCTCGGCGGCCCGGGCGGCCCGGGCGCGGGCGCTGAGCACGGCGGTCAGGGCCGCGAGCTCCTCGGCGGTGGGCTCGCCGCGGACCACGGCCAGGTGCGGCGGGTTCTTCGGCGCGCTCACAGCGGGATGTTCCCGTGCTTCTTGGGCGGCAGCTGCTTGCGCTTGTTGCGCAGCGCCTTGAGGGACTTGGCGATCCGGACGCGGGTCTCGGAGGGCATGATGACCCCGTCCACGTAGCCCCGCTCCGCCGCGGAGTAGGGGTTGAGGAGGGTGTCCTCGTACTCGCCGACCAGCCGGGTGCGCTCGGCCTCGACGTCGTCGGCGGCGGCCAGCGTGCGCCGGTGCAGGATGTTCACCGCGCCCTGGGCGCCCATGACCGCGATCTGCGCCGTGGGCCAGGCCAGGTTGACGTCGGCGCCCAGGTGCTTGGAGCCCATGACGTCGTAGGCGCCGCCGAAGGCCTTGCGCGTGATGACGGTGATCAGGGGCACCGTGGCCTCGGCGTAGGCGTACAGCAGCTTGGCGCCGCGGCGGATGATGCCGTCCCACTCCTGGTCGGTGCCGGGCAGGAACCCGGGCACGTCCACGAAGGTCAGCACCGGCACGTTGAAGGCGTCGCAGGTGCGCACGAAGCGCGCGGCCTTCTCGGAGGCGTCGATGTCCAGGCAGCCCGCCAGGCTCAGGGGCTGGTTGGCGACGATGCCGACGGACTGGCCGTCCACGCGGCCGAAGCCCACCACCATGTTCGTGGCGAACTGGGCGTGGACCTCCAGGAAGTCGCCGTCGTCCAGGACGGCCTCGACCACCGTGCGCATGTCGTAGGGCTGGTTGGCCGAGTCCGGGATGAACGCGTCCAGGGCCAGGTCGGCGTCGGTGGCCTCGTCGCCCGGGGCGTCCTCGGGGGGCAGCTGCGGCGCCTCCTCCAGGTTGTTGTCGGGCAGGTGCGAGAGCAGCGTCTTCACGTACTCGATAGCGTCCTGCTCGTCGGCGCCCATGTAGTGCGCCACACCCGACCTGGTGTTGTGGGTGCGGGCGCCGCCCAGCTCCTCCATGGAGACGTCCTCGCCGGTGACGGTCTTGATGACGTCGGGGCCGGTGATGAACATCTGCGAGGTCTCGTCCACCATCACGACGAAGTCGGTGAGGGCGGGGGAGTAGACGTGGCCGCCCGCGGCCGCGCCCATGATCAGGGAGATCTGCGGGATGACGCCCGAGGCGTGGGTGTTGCGCTTGAAGATCTCGGCGTACAGGCCGAGCGCGACCACGCCCTCCTGGATGCGCGCGCCGCCGCCCTCGTTGATGCCCACGACGGGGCACCCGTTGGTGAGGGCATGGTCGAGGACCTTGACGATCTTCTCGCCGTAGACCTCGCCCAGCGATCCGCCGAAGACGGTGACGTCCTGGCTGAACACCGCCACGGGACGTCCGTCGACCGTTCCGTGGCCGGTGACGACGCCGTCACCGTAGGGGCGGTTGCTCTCCAGGCCGAAGCTGGTGGAGCGGTGTCGGGCCAGGGCGTCGAACTCCACGAACGAGCCGGGATCGAGCAGTGCGTCGATCCGCTCGCGGGCGGTCATCTTGCCTTTGGCGTGCTGTTTCTCAACGGCTCGAGCAGACCCTGCGTGTACGGCCTCGTACCGGCGTCGTTGCAGGTCGGCGAGCTTGCCCGCGGTCGTGTGGATGTCGATCTCGTCCGCGGACAGCGGTTCAGGGGCTTCGGTGGCCATAACTACGCAGGTTAACCGCGAGGGGTCGTCACACGAGAACCCAGCCCGGGTTACCGGCCAGTAGGTACGCGGCGGCGGGCCCCCGACCAGGCCCGTCGCCGGAGCCCGGATCCGGAGCGTGCACGAGAAGCACACAAAGCCCACGGAACGTACACGCGGAGTCCGCGGCGAGGAACGCGGTATCACCGAAAACGCGTGAGGAAATGTGCTCTCCTTTCTTGTGAGCAACAATGGTTAACGCCCGGGCAAAACATCGAAAATACGCCCCCGCGCACCTGGCGGCGGGTGCGATCTCTGTAGGGTCGGTGACCATGACAGCGGTAAGCGCGGAACGCGACAGTGCACGGCAGGAAGTTCCCGAGCAGCTCAGGAATGACGTCAAACTGCTCGGCGAGATGCTCGGAACGGTCCTCGCCGAAAGCGGCGGCGAGGATCTGCTCGCCGATGTCGAGAAGCTCAGGAGGGCGGTCATCGGCGCCCGCGACGGGTCGGTCACGGGGGAGGAGATCACCGCGATCGTCGCCGCCTGGCCGCTGGAGCGCGCCAAGCAGGTGGCCCGCGCCTTCACCGTCTACTTCCACCTGGCCAACCTGGCCGAGGAACACCAGCGGATGCGGGCCCTGCGCGAGCGCGACGACGCCGCCAACCCGCCCCGCGAGTCCCTCGCGGCGGCCGTCCGCGCCATCCGCGAGGGCGAGGGCGGTGAGGAACGCCTCGACGAGCTGATCGCGGGCATGGAGTTCCACCCCGTGGTCACCGCCCACCCCACCGAGGCGCGCCGCCGCGCCGTGTCCACCTCCATCCTGCGCGTCAGCGCCCAGCTGGAGGCCTGGCACTCCTCCCACGAGGGCAGCAGCGCCGCGGCCGAGGCGCACCGGCGCCTGCTGGAGGAGATCGACCTGCTCTGGCGCACCTCCCAGCTGCGCTACACCAGGCTCAACCCGCTCGACGAGGTGCGCACCGCCCTCGCCGCGTTCGACGAGACCATCTTCTCCGTCATCCCGCAGGTCTACCGGAGCCTGGACGCCGCCATCGACCCCGAGGGCACCGGCGTGCGCCCGCCCCGCGCCACGCCCTTCGTGCGCTACGGCAGCTGGATCGGCGGCGACCGCGACGGCAACCCCTACGTCACCTCCGACATCACCCGGGAGGCCGTGCTCATCCAGTCCGAGCACGTGCTGCGCGGCCTGGAGGCCTCCTGCACCAAGGTGGCCCGCACCCTCACCGCCTACTCCAACCTCACCCCCGCCAGCCCGGCGCTGCTCGACGCGCTCGCCTCGGCCAAGGCGGGACAGCCCGAGCTGACGGCGGAGATCGGGGCGCGCTCGCCCAACGAACCGCACCGCCAGCTCCTGCTGCTGGCCGCCGCCCGGCTGCGCGCCACGCGCGAGCGCGACGCCGACCTGGCCTACCCCGACGCCGACGCCTTCCTGGCCGACCTGCGCACCGTGCAGGAGTCCCTGGCCGAGGCGGGCGCGGTCCGCCAGGCCTACGGCGAGCTCCAGCACCTGGTCTGGCAGGCGCAGACCTTCGGCTTCCACCTCGCCGAACTGGAGATCCGCCAGCACAGCGAGGTGCACGCCGCCGCGCTCGCCGAACTGCGCGAGGGCGGGGAGCTCTCCGAGCGCACCGAGGAGGTCCTCGCCACGATCCGGGTGATCGCCTGGATCCAGGAGCGCTTCGGCGTGGAGGCCTGCCGCCGCTACGTCGTCAGCTTCACCCGCTCGGCCGAGGACATCGCGGCCGTGTACGAGCTGGCCGCCCACGCGCTGCCCGCCGGACGCGTGCCCGTCCTGGACGTCGTCCCGCTGTTCGAGACCGGCGCCGACCTGGACGCCTCGCCGCACGTGCTCGACGGCATGCTCAAGCTGCCCCAGGTCAACAAGCGCCTGGACGAGACCGGCCGCAGGATCGAGGTCATGCTCGGCTACAGCGACTCCGCCAAGGACGTCGGGCCGGTCAGCGCCACCCTGCGCCTCTACGACGCCCAGGCCCGCCTGGCCGCGTGGGCGGAAGAGCACGACGTGCGCCTGACCCTGTTCCACGGCCGCGGCGGCTCGCTCGGCCGCGGCGGGGGCCCGGCCAGCCGCGCCCTGCTCGCCCAGGCGCCCGGCTCGGTCGGCGGACGGTTCAAGGTCACCGAGCAGGGCGAGGTCATCTTCGCCCGCTACGGCCAGCCCGCGATCGCCCGCCGCCACATCGAGCAGGTCGGCCACGCGGTGCTGATGGCCTCCACCGACGCCGTCCAGGAGCGCGAGCGCTCCGCCGAGCGCCGGTACCGCGCCCACGCCGACACCATCGCCCGCGCCGCTCAGGAGGCCTACCTGGAGCTGATCAACACCGAGGACTTCGCGGTGTGGTTCTCCCGGGTCAGCCCCCTGGAGGAGCTGGGCGAGCTGCGGCTGGGCTCGCGCCCCTCGCGGCGCGGCGCCGCGCGCGGGCTCGGCGACCTGCGGGCCATCCCGTGGGTGTTCGCCTGGACCCAGACCCGGGTCAACCTGCCGGGCTGGTTCGGCCTGGGCACGGGCCTGGCCGCGGTGGAGGACCTGGGCGTGCTCCAGGCGGCCTACCGCGAGTGGCCCATGTTCTCGTCCCTGCTGGACAACGCGGAGATGAGCCTGGCCAAGACCGACCGCGACATCGCCCAGCGCTACCTGGCGCTGGGCGGGCGGCCGGAGCTGACCGAGCGGGTGCTCGCCGAGTACGACCGCACCCGCGACCTGGTGCTCAAGGTGACCGGGCACAGCCGCCTGCTGGAGAACCGGGCGGTGCTCTCCCGCGCGGTGGACCTGCGCAACCCGTACGTGGACGCGCTCTCGCACCTCCAGCTGCGCGCCCTGGAGGCGCTGCGGGGCGAGGAGGCCGACTCCCTGTCTGAGGAGGACCAGCAGCACCTGGAGCGGCTGCTGCTGCTCTCGGTCAACGGCGTGGCGGCCGGACTCCAGAACACCGGCTGACCGCTGGTCGGCCCGTACACGCGAGGGCGCCCCGCACCCGGGAGGGGGCCGCGGGGCGCCCTCGCGCGTGCCCGAGCCCGTTACTCGGGGAAAGCGCTGGTGTCGATGGTGAGGTCGAACGGCTCGGGGAGGTGGATCTCCTTGCCGAAGGGGACCTTCGTGGAGCTGGTGTACCTGCCGTTCTCCGGATCGGAGTAGAGGGTGACCTCGCCCCCGCCGGTCTGCGGGTCCCAGCGGTCCACCAGCAGGTACAGGGGGATACCGGCGTGCGCGTAACCCCAGAGCTTGGGCTTGCGGTCCTTGTCCGCAGTGCTCCTCGATGTCACCTCGACCACCAGTAGGGCGTCGGACATCATGCTGTCGGGGTCGTACTCCATGGCCGAGTAGGGCAGGATCACGAGGTCGGGGATGTAGACGCCGGTCCTCATGGGGACGCGCACATCAAGAGTCTGATGGAGGCTCGCGTCCGCGAGGTCGCTTCCATCCCGCAGGAACTCGCGATACATCTCCCTTTGGATCAGGGAGACGATGTGGGCGTGTTCGCGTGTTGGGGGTGCCACAAGAAAGAGCCCGCCTTCGATGATCTCGGCCCGCCACCCGTCGGGCAGGTCCAACTCCTTCCAGGTGCGCAACATGAGCTCCCAGTGAGACGGTGTTCCGGGAGCCGTCTCAGTTTCCGCGATACTCATCTGTCGCGTCACCTCCAGTAGCTGAACGTAGCAACGCACGACCATCAAAGTGCTGGTTTCAGCTTAACGGGCGGCCCTTTGCCGCACAGGGGTTTCCGGACAGGGTTGCGGCGCTGCTGTAATGGGGGCATGGCCAGCGCACACGACCCCTTCCCGCGACCCCCGCTCGACGGGGCGGCCCTCGACGCCGCCCTCGCCCGACCGGGCGGCATGTGGCACCGGGTCGAGGTGCTCCCCGAGGCCGCCTCCACCAACACCGAGCTGACCGCGCGCGCCGTGGAGGGCGCCCCGCACGGCAGCGTGCTGGTCACCGAGCACCAGACCGCCGGGCGCGGACGCCTCGGCCGCGGCTTCTCCACCCCGCCGCGCGCCGCCCTCACCTTCTCCCTCCTGGTCCGGCCCGCGGTGCCCGTCACCCGCCTGGGCTGGCTGCCCGCGCTCATGGGCGTGGCCGCGGTCGGCGCCGTGCACCGGGTGACGGGGGTCAAGGCCGCGCTCAAGTGGCCCAACGACGTCATCGTCCCCGCGCACCTGCGCTCGGAGCCCGCGACGGCCGACGGCAAGCTCGCGGGCATCCTCTCCGAGGCCGACTTCTCCTCCGGCCACCCCGGCGTGGTCGTGGGGATGGGCCTCAACGTGTCCCAGGAACGCGCCGAACTCCCCGTGGACACCGCCGTCTCCCTGCGCGGGGAGGGGTCGGACGCCCTGGACCGGGGCGTCCTGCTCGCCGCCGTCCTGGGTGGGTTCGAGGAGCTGTACACGGTGTGGACCGCCGCCGGAGGCGACGCCGAGGCCAGCGGGCTGGCCGCCGCCTACCGGGACGCGTGCGTCACCATCGGGCGCCGCGTGCGGGTCCACCTGCCCGGGGACCGGGTGCTGGAGGGCGCCGCCACCGGTGTGGACGCCGACGCCCAGCTGCTGGTGCGCGGACCCGGCGGGGAGCGGGCCCTGAGCGCGGGCGACGTCGTCCACGTGCGCCCCGGTTCCTGACGACCGCCCCCGGTGCCCGACCCCCGCCCCGGGCCCTTCGCCGCCGTCCACAGGGGACTTCGGGCACTCCCGCGGCGGCCCTTCCGTGTGCGATCATCACCGGGTGCGGCCGCCGCCGACCGCGGCCGCGCGGGCCTGTCGGCAGGCACCCTGTCAGGGGGAGAACCGCGGGCGTAAGCTGGAGTGGAACCCCGTGCCGCGTTGTTGGCCGGTGCCGAAGTGACTGTTCCCCGCCCCGGCGGGGATGGCCCGTGAAAGAGAACGTATGCCGTCGCGTCCCGACCCGAAAGCGATCGAGTCCGCCCTGCTCGGCGGTGAAGCGGTCTACACCAGGGAGCAGGCGATCGAGCTCGCCGGCGCCGACAACGAGCTGGCCGGGCGCATCTGGCGCGCCCTGGGCTTTCCCAACCAGGGCGACGACACGGTCACCTTCGCCGAGAGCGACGTCGAGTCGCTGCGCATCGCCAACTCCCTCGTCCAGGAGGGCGTCCTGGACGAGGAGGGCGTGGTCCGCTTCGCCCGTGCGATGGGCCAGACCATGGCCCGCCTGGCCGACTGGCAGACCAGCATACTGAGCACCCTCATCTACCAGGAGGGCGAGGACTCGGTCAGCCCGCTGATGAACCGGGTCAAGGAGCTGCTGCCCGACGTGGAGCGGCTCCTGCTGCACATCTGGCGCAGACAGCTCGCCGCCTCCTCGGCCCGCACCCTCGCGGTGATGTCCGACAACGACGCCGTGCCCAACTACTACCCGCTGGTCGTCGGGTTCGCGGACCTGGTCTCCTTCACCACGCTGAGCCGCGAACTCGACGAGGTCGAGCTGGCCGGGGTGGTCGAGGGCTTCGAGGCCACCGCCGCCGACATCGTGGCCTCCGGCGGCGGCCGTGTCGTCAAGACCCTGGGCGACGAGATCCTCTACGTGGCCGACTCCCCGGCCGAGGCCGCCGACATCGCGCTGCGCCTGGCCTCGGGCGTCAAGACCCACGTGGAGGTGCCCGACGTCCGGGTGGGCCTGGCCGCCGGGCCGGTGCTGACCCTGCACGGCGACGTGTTCGGCACGACCGTCAACCGCTCCAGCCGCCTGACCTCCTTCGCCAGACCCGGCACCGTCCTCATCGACGAGAGCCTCGCCGAGAGCCTGGCCGAGGAGGAGGGACTCCAGGTGGTACAGGTGCGCGCCCGGCACGCGCACGGACTCGGCCTCATCCAGCCCTACGCCCTGCGCCGCAACTTCGAGCCCGCGGGCTGAGAACCCCCCGTCCCTGCCCGCCCGACCACCGTGTGCGCCCGGGCCCGACGGGATAGGCTCGAAGGCGTCGCACCCGACCGCGAGAGGCCAGGTGGTGAGCCGGTGACCGATCCCTCCCCCGTCCATCGTCTGCGTACCTCGGGTGTCTTCAGCCTCGAGGGCGGCGGTTTCGACGTCGAGAACAACGTCTGGATCGTCGGAGACGACGACAGCGCCATCGTCATCGACGCCGCCCACGACCACGAGGCGATCGCCCGGGGTCTGGGAGACCGCGAACTCATGGCCATCGTGGCCACCCACGGGCACAACGACCACGTCAACGCGGCCGTCGCGCTGGCCGACCTGGCCGACTGCCCGATCCTGCTGCACCCCGACGACGCCGAACTGTGGTACCGCGTGCACCCGCACCGGGAGCCGGACGCCCCGCTGCTGCACGGCGAGACGCTGGTGGTGGGGGGAGTGGAGCTGGACGTCCTGCACACCCCGGGCCACACGCCTGGAGGGGTGTGCCTGTACGCGCCCGCGCTCGGGGCGGTCTTCACCGGCGACACCCTCTTCCCGGGCGGCCCCGGTGCCACCGGGCAGCCGTTCTCGGACTTCCCGACGATCATCGCCTCGATCCGCGAGCACCTCGCGGGCCTGCCGCGGGACACGGTCGTCCACCCCGGCCACGGGGAGTCCACCACCGTGGCCGAGGCCGCCGAGAACCTCGACGCCTGGGCGTCCCGGGGGTTCTGAGCCGGGTACTGCTCGGCGCCGACCGGCGCCGGGCGGGCCGCTCCCCGGGGCCGTCCGGGGCCCGCTCCGGCATCCGCCGTGTCGGGGCCTTTCGGGACAGCAGGGCCGGTCAGCCCCTTCCGAACCGGTCCTCTACGCTCGGATTGCACATTCTGGATCGGAGCACCATGAACCCCACCCGTCTCGCCCCCGCGGTTCTCCTCGTCGCCCTGGCCGCCACCGCGTGCGGCCCCGAGCCCACTGCCGAGAGCGAGAAGCCGACGGCCGCGGCCACGTGCCAGGAGCACGTCGAGCGCTCGTGGGAGTCCCTGGTCAGCGCGGAGTTCGAGACCTCCTCCGACATCACCGTGACCAGCGCCGAGGATCCGTGGGAGTACGAGGTCGTCGCCAGCGCCACCACGGAGAACGACGCCGGCGAGGTGGAGCGCGCCGAGTACAGGTGCTTCGCCGTCAACAACTCCGGTGACTGGTTCGTGGTGGACATGCGGGACGTCGCGTAGGAGCCGGACACGGCAAAGGCGCCGCGTCCGCCGGGGAAGCCCGTTCCCCACGGGGGCACGACCGCCCGCCCGGCACCGTCTGCTCCGCCCGCGGGCAGGGGGAGCCGCTGGACCGCGGCGGTCGCCCGGTCCGGAGGAACCGGTGCCGAGCTCCATGCCGAACCCGATCGGGCCCGCTCCCCGGCGAACCGCTCCGCCACCGTCGCCCCGAACACCGCCTGAGGCGCGTAAAACCGGTGGAACCCGGCACGCCCGAGCCTCTAGCGTTGGCCCTCCGACGACGAGAGGCGGAAGCGGATGACACTGGTACGCAAGGGAACCCGGCGGATCACGGTGGACGGGACCGCCTACCGGTGGCGCACCCGCAAGGGCCTCACCCGGGCCCAGCGCAGGCAGCCCCACGGCGGACCGATGACCTTCGTGGTCGAGGGCGCCGAGACCCCCGGCAACCCGCTCGTGGTCACCCTGGGCCACGCCCGCCCCCAGGGGTACTGCTGCCCCTTCTGCGCCCCGACCGGCCCGGAGCCCGAGCCGGTCACCCCGGCGCGGGTGGCCGCCGCCGTCCGCGGCGCGCTGGCCGAGGGCTGGCGCCCCGGCGACAGCAAAGGCCCGTTCCGGCTGGACGGCTCCTCCCTCTGACCGGCCCCGGGGCGACCGCTTCGGAAGGCCGCCCCGGCCCGATCAGCAGGTCTGGCCCGGGGCGGGTCCGGCCTTCAGGACCTCGGCCCGGAACCCGGTCGCGGTGCCCGTGTCCCGGACGGCCGTCAACGTGCCGAAGGCTCGTCAGTGGGTGCGGAGGGTGTGGATGAGGCGGGCGATGTCGGCGGCCTCGGCGTGGGCGCCGATGGTCAGGGCGAGCCGGTGGACCTCGGTCAGGGCGACGAGGAGGCCGGTGATGAGTGTGGACACGGGGGTGCGGTTCCGTTTCGGGGGTCGAGGGGTTCATCCCGGCATGGGACAGGGGCCGTGGAGCGTCGGGTTGACGGAGGTCCACGCGCAGCCGGACACGGGGCAGTGCCAGTGCGCGGTGGGATGGACGCGGGCGATGACCGCCTGGGCGCGGCGGATCCGGGCGTCCAACCCGTGGGGGGTGGCGTCGGAGAGGGGTGCGAACTCGGCGTCGCCCTGGTAGAAGGCGAAGAAGCGCCGGGACGCCGGTGCCCACATCACCCACCAGAGGCGGCGGTGGTGTGCGTGGAGTTGCTGGGCGGCCGAGTACTGCGCGCGGTCGTCGCTGACTTCCCAGGCCACTGCGCTCACCATTCCCCCACTGCTCACGTCCGAGTCGGGCGAAGGGCGGTCGGTAGCCTCGGCCCTTCACGGAGTCAGCATGCGCCTGAGGAGAAGGTTTCCTCGACCATCTGCGGGGTCTCGGTAAACACCTGACGAGGTGGGGAACCCAGGCGTAACCTCTCGCGTATGGCGGAACCCCCTTTTCCCGATGTGCTCACCAAGTTCCGAGAGCTGAACGGGCTTTCCCAGAAGCAACTCGCGCACCGTGTCCACACGTCCGTGGCCTCGGCTTCCCGATGGACGAATGGGCATGCACTACCGCAACTGCCCATGGCGGAAAAACTGGACGCCGAGCTGAAAGCGAACGGAAAGCTGCTGGCCGCGTGGCGTGAGGCGACCACAGGTACGACACTTCCGGAGTGGGTGCGCTCGATTGCGGACATCGAGATGGAAGCGCGAACTGTTCAGGTTGTGATGCCCGTACTCGTACCGGGATACCTCCAGAGCCCGTCGTACGCGTCGTTGCTCTTCCGGTCCGGCTGGCCCTTCGCCTCTGACGAGGAGATTGCCCGGCTCACCAAGGTTCGTATGGAGGTGTTCGGCCGGTTGCCCCGACTTCGAGTGACAGCGGTGTTCCCGGTGACGGCGTTGACCGGAGTGGACGAGGCGGTACGACGGGAACAGGCCGCTCATCTGTTGGACCTGATCGGCTCGGGTCGGGTGGTGGTGCACCTGGTTCCGGAGGGCTCGATGCTGATGGAGCCCCCCACACCGATGATGGCGTTCCGGCTGCGCTCGGGGGAAGCGGTGATCACGAGCGACAACCCAGATGGAAATGTCATTCACGCGGCCCACATGCACGAGCGGTTGCACGCACTCATCACGGGGGCACTCGCGGTGGCGCTTCCCGCTCGACACTCACTCGAAGTACTCAGGGAATTGGCATGAACGACTGGTGCAAGAGCAGCTACAGCGCCAACGCGCATAACTGTGTCGAGGCGCGGGAGTACGCGGGAGGGGTGGACGTACGCGACACCCAGAACCGGGAACATGGATACATCACCGTCCCGGCGGGTCAGTGGGTGGCGCTTCTGGCCGGACTGGAGCGGGGCCTGTAACAGCCCATCCGGCACCCAGGGAGTTGTCGTGAACGACTGGCACAAGAGCAGCTACAGCCTCAACGGGTCGAACTGCGTCGAGGCGCGCGAGCACGCGGCAGGCGTGGACGTGCGCGACACCCAGAACCGCGAGCTGGGGCAACTGGAGTTCGCCGCCAGCGAGTGGACCGCGCTCGTGGACTCCCTCAAGCACCACGGCTAGCGACCACCTGACCAAGGGCAGCACCTCCATGGGAGGCGCTGCCCTTCTTCATGCCCGGCAGGGCGATCGCAAATGATTCCAATTCGGGCTAAAAGGATAACTCTGGCGGAGGGTGAAAACTCACCTGTCCTTTTCCGGCGTGTGCTCTGATCTGGGGTTATGTCCGACCGGGTGGTTTTTTCGAGTCGGGTTCGAAGAAAAGTTCGCCATCACGCTCCGTGTGCCCTAATCTTCTACCCGAACACACAACTCCATACGCAGAAAGACCCCGCGACGGTTTCCCACCGCCCGGGGTCGTGGCCAGCAACTACGAACCTTTAACCCAAGGAATTTGCCAGCATGCGCCAGTTTAGCGCTGCGCTTCTCAGCCGTGCCTTCGGCCCGCTGATCGCGTTCTTCTCCTCCCCGTGCGGACGCCACTCCACCGTTGTCGGCCGCCGACGACGCTCCTCCCGCGTCCGCCGTTACGCTCCCTCACCGCCCGCCGCTCCCGTGCAGACCGGTCGGAACCGGGCCCCCTCACGTCGCACGGCTCCCACACCTCCCGCGTCTCCCGGGCCTCGCAAAACGCCCGCGCGCCCCAGGGTTCCCGCGCCGCGACTCGCGCCGCCCAGGGAACGGATCGACGCCGAGGAAGTCGCCCTCGTACGCCCCTACTTCACCGCCCACGAAAGCCTTCGCGCCGCCGAGACCCGGGTTCCCGCACCCCGCAAGCCCGAACCCCGCAAACCCGAGCCCCAGAACCTCGCGCCCCGAACCCCCGCACCTGGCGGACCCGGCTCCGGCACCGCGCCCCGGGAAACCGAGACCGAGGAGGTGCGCCGCGCGTTCGAGCAGGCCCGGATACGCGCCGCCGCCATCGTCCGGCAGTGGCGGGAGGACCCCGGCGGTGACCTGCTCGGCGGCCCCGTGCCCCGTTTCGGCGTCGTCGGACCCCCGCGACCCACGCCCGCTCAGCCCGGCGAGTGGGACGAACTCACCTCCCGCATCCGCCTCCTGCTCCAGCAGCGGCAGGGCGCGACGGCGTGAACGCCGCCCTGACGGGGGAGGGCCCCGGTCCACGTCCCGACGACCCTCCGGTCGAACCGGCCAGGGGGTGCGGCGGGGCCGGTTCGGGTTCGCGCCCCGTCCGCCGACCCGGGAACGCACCCCCGGGTCGGCGGACGGGACCGGCCTCGGGCCAGGTCCGATCAGGCCAGGTCCGAGTACCGACCGACGTTGGGCACCGGCGGGGTGTCCTTGGGCCGCACGCCGATCTTGGACCCCAGCCACACCAGCGGGTCGTACTTGCGGTCCACCACCCGCTCCTTGAGCGGGATCAGCGCGTTGTCGGTGATGCGGATGTTCTCCGGGCACACCTCCGTGCAGCACTTGGTGATGTTGCAGTACCCCAGCCCGAACTCCTCCTGGGCGATGAGCCTGCGGTCGGCGGTGTCCTCGGGGTGCATCTCCAGCTCCGCCACCCGCATGAGGTAACGCGGACCCGAGAAGTGCTCCTTGTTCTCCTCGTGGTCGCGGATCACGTGGCAGGTGTTGTTGCACAGGAAGCACTCGATGCACTTGCGGAACTCCTGCTGGCGTTCCACGTCCTCCTGGTTCATCCGGAAGTCGCCCGGGGCCTTGGCCGGATCCGGTGTGAACGAGGGGATCTCCCGCGCCTTCTGGTAGTTGTACGACACGTCGCACACCAGGTCCCGGACCACCGGGAAGGCGCGCATCGGCGTCACCGTCACCACCTCGTCGTCCTCGAACACGCTCATCCGCGTCATGCAGGACAGCCGGGGACGGCCGTTGATCTCCACCGAGCACGAACCGCACTTGCCCGCCTTGCAGTTCCACCGCACCGCCAGGTCCGGGGTCTGGGTGGCCTGGAGGCGGTGCAGCACGTCGAGCACCACCTCGCCCTCGTTGACCTCGACCCGGTACTCGGCGAGCCCGCCCTCGCCCGAACCCCGCCACACCCGGAACACACGCTCGCTCATGACTGGCCCTCCTCGGCCGCGCCGTCCGCCGCCCCCGACGCGGGCAGCTCCTCCTCCGTCAGGTACTTGGCCAGCTCGTCGCGTTCGAAGAGGGCGAGCAGCCCGGCCGGGATGTCGGCGAGCGCGAGCCGCGACAGCGACACCCGGTCGGAGCGGTCGGCCCGCACCGCCAGGTTCACCCGCCGCCACTCGGCCGACATGCCGGGGAAGTCCTCGCGCGTGTGCCCGCCGCGCGACTCCGTGCGCTCCAGGGCGGCCGCGGCCACCGCGCGCGAGACCAGGACCATGTTGGGCAGCGCCAGCGCCAGGTGCCAGCCCGGGTTGTAGACCCGGTCGCCCGGCGCGCTGAGCGCGCGCGACCGCTCCGCCAGCTCCTCCAGCCGTTCCAGGGCCCGCTCCATCTCCGGACCCCTGCGGATGATGCCGACCAGGTCGTTCATGGTCTCCTGGAGTTCGGCGTGCAGCGTGTACGGGTTCTCGCCGCCTTCCGCCCTGAGGAAGCGCAGCGCGTACGAGGACGCCTCGTCCGCCGCCCGGTCCAGGAGCCCGGCCGGTGCGGGCCGGTCGCCGAGCCCGTCCACGTAGGCCGCCGCGCCCAGCCCTGCCCGGCGCCCGAACACCAGCAGGTCCGACAGGGAGTTGCCACCCAGCCGGTTGGAGCCGTGCATGCCGCCCGCCACCTCACCGGCCGCGAACAGCCCGGGCACGTCGGAGGCGGCGGTGTCGGCGTCCACCCGCACCCCGCCCATCACGTAGTGGCAGGTGGGGCCCACCTCCATGGGTTCGGCGGTGATGTCCACGTCGGCCAGCTCCTTGAACTGGTGGTGCATGGACGGCAGCCGCTTGACGATCTCCTCGGCGGGCAGGCGCGTGGACACGTCCAGGAACACGCCGCCGTGCGGCGAGCCCCGCCCCTCCTTGACCTCGGTGTTGATCGCCCGCGCGACCTCGTCGCGGGGCAGCAGCTCCGGCGGCCTGCGGTGCCCCGCGGGGTCGTCGTACCAGCCGTCGGCCTCCTCCTCGCTCTCGGCGTACTGGGAGCGGAACACGTCCGGCACGTAGTCGAACATGAACCGCCTGCCCTCGGAGTTGCGCAGCACGCCGCCGTCCCCGCGCACCGACTCGGTGACGAGGATGCCCTTCACCGACGGCGGCCAGACCATCCCGGTGGGGTGGAACTGGACGAACTCCATGTTGATCAGGGAGGCCCCGGCGCGCAGCGCCAGCGCGTGGCCGTCGCCGGTGTACTCCCAGGAGTTGGAGGTGGTGCGGAAGGCCTTGCCGATGCCGCCGGTGGCCAGGACCACCGAGGGCGCCTCGAACAGGACGAACCCGCCGTCCACCCGGCGGTAGCCGAACGCGCCGACGATCCGGCCCGGCGTCCTTCCGCCCCCGGCCGGGTCCGCACCCGTGTTCCCGCCCGAGCCCGCGTCCACAGCGGTGGCCCCGCCCGCGCCGCCGTCCGGCCGCACGGCCGCGTCGTCCTCCGTGATGAGCCGGGTGATCGCGGTCTCGGCGAACACGCGGATGCGCGCCTCGGGGTCGCCCAGCTCCGCGGCGTCCTGCTGCTGGAGCGCGACGACCCGCTGCTGGAGGGTGCGGATCATCTCCAGGCCGGTGCGGTCGCCCACGTGCGCCAGCCTCGGGTACTCGTGGCCGCCGAAGTTGCGCTGGCTGATCTTTCCCTCGGCGGTGCGGTCGAAGAGCGCGCCCCAGTACTCCAGTTCGAGGATGCGCTCGGGCGCCTCGCGGGCGTGCAGCTCGGCCATGCGCGGGTCGTTGAGGAACTTGCCGCCGCGCACGGTGTCGCGGAAGTGCACGCGCCACCCGTCGTCGGGGTTGGCGTTGCCGAGGGCGGCCGCCGCGCCGCCCTCGGCCATCACGGTGTGGGCCTTGCCGAACAGCGACTTGGAGATGACCGCGGTGCGCTTGCCCTGCTCGCGGGCGGCGATCGCGGCCCGCAGCCCGGCTCCGCCTGCCCCGATCACCACGACGTCGTAGGCGTACCGGGTGATCCCGGGTTCTGCTGTGGGGGGCATCTGGTCGTGCCTTCCTTCCCCTTGGCTCAGTTGAGGATGCGCAGGTCGTTGATGGTGCCGCTGGCGACCAGGGCGATGTAGGCGTCCGTGAGGATCAGGGTCGCGATGCTCAGCCAGCCGAAGTACATGTGCCGGTGGTTGAGCACGGACAGGCGGCCCCACATCCAGTAGCGGACGGGGTGCCTGCCGAAGCTGCTCAGCCGTCCGCCGAAGATGTGGCGGCACGAGTGGCAGCTGAGCGTGTAGCCCCACAGCATGAGCACGTTGACGAGCATGATCAGGTTGCCCAGCCCGATGCCGAAGCCGCCCTCGGCGCCGTGGAGGAAGGCGATCAGCATGTCCCACGTGTTGATGAGCGTGATGACGAAGGCCGCGTAGAAGAAGTAGCGGTGGCCGTTCTGGACCAGCATCAGGGGGCGGGTCTCGCCGGTGTAGGCGCCGTGGGGCTCGCGCACGGCGCACGCCGGGGGAGAGAACCAGAACGAGCGGTAGTAGGCCTTGCGGTAGTAGTAGCAGGTCAGCCGGAACAGCAGCAGGATCGGCAGGCTGACCAGGGCGTAGGGGATGAGCGGCGGGAACTCCACCGGCAGGCGTCCGAACAGGGCCGCGTCGGGCGCGCACTGCTGCGCGATGCACGGCGAGTAGAACGGGGTCAGGTAGTGGTGTTCCTGGACCCAGTAGTGGTCCTGCTGGAACACCCGCAGGGTCGCGTAGACGACGAAGGTGGCCAGCCCCAGCGCGGTGAGGAGGGGGCCGAGCCACCAGTTGTCGGTGCGCAGGGTTCGTTGGGGGATGCGCGCCCGGCCGCCCCCGGGGCCTGCGTTCTCGGTCGCTGTCACCGTTGTCTTGCACCTCCTGTGGGAAGGTCCCGGTCGGGCGGGGCGCGGTACCCGCCTGCTTCGGCCGCGACCGCAGCGCCGGACGGCCGCGGGGAGGAGCCGTGGCGAACCGTCCCGCAACGCAACGTTAGGGCGTTGTGATCACGGTCACGTCCCGGAGGGCGGGAGGCGTTGGGGAAAGCTATGTGAAATGCGCCACTTCTAAGCGCTTATTTGGGGAGTTTTGTCGCCTTAAGTGGCCAAAAATCCCTTATGGCAGTGGGGTTGCTTCAGGGGCGCCGGTGGCGTGTGGTAAAGGAGTCTGCCGCCCGAATCCGGCAGCGGTCGCCCCGGAGCGTGGCGCTCCGGCAGGCGCGCGGAGGGCGCGGGTGCCCGGGGCGGGTGGACGTGGAGCGTCCGCCGACGGGTTGCCGGGTTCGGGTCGGCCGGAAGTGTTACCGGTGTGGCGCCAGCGGCCCCGGCCCGTGGCGAAGGGGCGCGGGTGCCCTTCCGGGCGGGCTTATGGGCGAGGCCGCCCGGGGGCCTGACGGGTTAGTCCGTTTAGTCCGTCCCGCCCTCCGGGGAGGGGTCCGGCGGGTCAGTCCGCCCCGTCCTCGGGGGAGAGCAGGACCTCCAGGTCCGGGCCCAGGTCCTGCGGCGACATGCCCAGCAGGTAGCCGTTGAGGTGCCGGCGGAACGCCTCCGCCGAGTGCGAGGGCTCCACGTCCCGGCGCCGCGCCAGCGCCACCGTCCGCAGCAGGCGCGGCCGGGCCAGCGGGGTTCCGCGCAGGCTCTGCCGGTTGCGCAGCACCATGCTCGGCACCACCGCCAGCCCCATGCCCGCCTCCACGAACCGCAGCACGGCGTCCATCTCCCCGCCCTCCACGGCCAGCTCGGGCTCGAACCCGGACGCCCGGCACGCGCGCAGCGTCGCCTCGCGCACGTCGTAGCCGCGCCGGAACATCACCAGCGGGCGGCCCCGCAGCTCGGTGATGCGGATCGAGGCCCGCCCGTTGGGGGAGGGGCCCGACATCGGGCTCGCCACCACCAGGTTCTCCCGCAGGATCGGCGTCGTGGAGAAGTCGGGGTCGCTGCTGTGCAGCGGCAGGATGATCAGCGCCAGGTCCAGCTCGCCCCGCCCCAGGTCGCGGATGAGGTCGCGCGAACCGCTCTCCTCCACCTGGAGTTCGATACCGGGGAAGCGGGTATGGAAGTCGGCGAGCACGTCGGCCAGCAGCCCCGCGCACAGCGACGGGGTCGCGCCCAGCCGCACGCGGCCCCGGCGCACCCCGGCCAGTTCGGCGACCTCGCGCCGGGCCGTCTCCAGGTCGGCGAGCATGCGCTGGGCGAGCGGAAGCAGCGCCTCACCGGCCGGTGTGAGTGTGATGTTTCCCCGGGCACGACTGAATAACGGCGCACCCAGCTCCTGTTCGAGGCTGCGGATCTGCTTGCTCAGACTGGGCTGTGCGACGCGCGAAAGCTCTGCTGCGCGGGTGAAATGGCGTGTGCGGGCCACCGCGACGAAGTAGGCCAGCTGCTGGAACTGCATGCTCCATAGCCTACGTCTATCGACTCAAGCATCCTGATGACTTGGACGCCGACTTAACCAGAACTTACAGTGACAGGCTGTGGCGAACAGTACCTTGACCAAGAAGCGGTCTACGGCCTACGGGTCCACGGTGGCGCTCAAGGCAGCGATGGCGATCACCGGGGCGATCCTCGTGCTGTATTTGATCGCGCACATGTACGGCAACCTGAAAGTGTTCTCGGGCCAGGAGGCTTTTGACGGCTACGCCCACAGCCTTCGGGAGCTGGGCTACCCGCTGCTGCCCGAGAGCGGATTCCTGTGGATCTTCCGCATCGTCCTGCTGGCGAGCGTCCTGATCCACATCTACGCGGCGGTGACACTGTGGGCCCGCGCCCGCAGAGCGCGTCCGGCGGCCCAGCGCTACCAGGTGAAGAAGAGGGTGGCCCGCAGCTACGCCTCCTACACCATGCGCTACGGCGGCGTCCTGGTCGCGCTGTTCGTGGTCTTCCACATCCTGCACCTGACCACGAACACCATCGCCCCCGGCGGCGCGTCCGACAGCCCCTACGAGCGGCTCGTGAACGGGTTCCAGCCCGAGTTCTGGTACGTGACCCTGTTCTACATCCTGTCCGTGATCGCCGTGGGCCTGCACCTGCGGCACGGCATCTGGAGCGCCCTGGCCACCCTCGGCGCCAACCAGGCCAGCCGTCAGGGCAAGCTCAACGCGGTCGCCGTGGGTCTGTCGCTGATCGTGACGGTCGGCTTCCTGCTCCCGCCTCTGGCGGTCACCTTTGGACTGGTGAGTTAATTGTCTGACAACGACTTCTACCGCGTCGGCGACCCGATCCGGGACGAGAAGGCCCCCGAGGGCCCGATCAACGAGCGCTGGGACAAGCGGCGCTTCTCGGCCAAGCTGGTCAACCCCGCGAACCGGCGCAAGCTCTCGGTGATCATGGTGGGCACCGGCCTGGCCGGCGCCTCCGCGGCCGCGACCCTGGGCGAGGCGGGCTACAAGGTCACCTCGTTCTGCTACCAGGACAGCCCGCGCCGCGCGCACTCCATCGCGGCCCAGGGCGGCATCAACGCCGCCAAGAACTACCGCAACGACGGCGACAGCATCTACCGGCTGTTCTACGACACCGTCAAGGGCGGCGACTTCCGCTCCCGCGAGTCGAACGTCTACCGCCTGGCCCAGACCAGCGTCGAGATCATCGACCAGTGCGTCGCCCAGGGCGTGCCCTTCGCCCGCGAGTACGGCGGCCTGCTCGACAACCGCTCCTTCGGCGGCGTGCAGGTCTCGCGTACGTTCTACGCGCGCGGCCAGACGGGGCAGCAGCTGCTCATCGGCGCCTACCAGGCCCTGGAGCGCCAGATCGCGGCGGGCAGCGTCAAGATGCACACCCGCCACGAGATGCTGGAGGTCATCGTCGTGGACGGCCGCGCGCGCGGCGTCATCGTCCGCGACATGGTCACCGGTGAGATCGAGACGCACTTCGCCGACGCCGTGGTGCTGGCCACCGGCGGCTACGGCAACGTGTTCTTCCTGTCCACCAACGCGATGGGCTCGAACGTCACCGCGACCTGGCGCGCGCACCGCAAGGGAGCGCTCTTCGCCAACCCGTGCTACACGCAGATCCACCCGACCTGCATCCCGGTCAGCGGCGACTACCAGTCCAAGCTGACCCTGATGAGCGAGTCGCTGCGCAACGACGGCCGCATCTGGGTGCCCAAGGCGCACGGGGACACCCGCGACCCGCGCCAGATCCCGGAGGAGGAGCGCGACTACTACCTGGAGCGCATCTACCCGGCCTTCGGCAACCTGGTGCCGCGCGACATCGCCTCCCGCGCCGCCAAGAACGTCTGCGACGAGGGCCGCGGCGTGGGCCCCGGCGGTCTGGGCGTCTACCTGGACTTCGCCGACGCCATCGCGCGCATGGGGCAGGACGCCGTCGAGGCCAAGTACGGCAACCTGTTCGACATGTACCAGCGCATCACCGGCGAGAACCCGTACGAGGTTCCGATGCGCATCTACCCGGCCGTGCACTACACCATGGGCGGTCTGTGGGTCGACTACGACCTCCAGAGCTCCATCCCGGGCCTGTTCGTGACCGGTGAGGCCAACTTCTCCGACCACGGCGCCAACCGCCTGGGCGCGAGCGCGCTGATGCAGGGGCTGGCGGACGGCTACTTCGTCCTGCCCAACACCATCAACGACTACCTGTCGTCGGGCCCGTTCGAGGCCCTCGACGAGTCGCACCCCGAGGCCGTGGCGGCCAAGGAGCAGGTGACCTCCCGCATCGACAAGCTGCTCTCCGTCCAGGGCTCCCGCACCGTCGACTCCTTCCACAAGGAGCTCGGCCACATCATGTGGGAGTACTGCGGCATGGAGCGCAGTGAGGAGGGCCTGACCAAGGCCATCGAGCTCATCCGGGCGCTGCGCGCCGAGTTCTGGCGCGACGTCAAGGTGCTGGGAACCAACGAGGAGTTCAACCAGGCCCTGGAGAAGGCCAACCGCGTGGCCGACTTCCTGGAGCTGGGCGAGCTCATGTGCATCGACGCCCTGCACCGCCGCGAGTCCTGCGGCGGCCACTTCCGCGCCGAGAGCCAGACCGAGGACGGCGAGGCGCTGCGTCACGACGACGAGTTCGCCTACGTGGCCGCCTGGGCGTTCGGCGGCGATGACAGCAAGCCCGTGCTCCACAAGGAAGCCCTGGAGTACGAGTACGTCGAGATGAAGCAGCGGAGCTACAAGTGAACATCACCCTGCGCGTATGGCGTCAGAAGGGGCCGGACGACGAGGGTCGGCTGGCCACGTACAAGCTCACCGACGTCTCCCCGGACATGTCGTTCCTGGAGATGCTCGACGTCCTCAACGAGAAGCTCACGCTGGAGAACGAGGACCCGGTCGCCTTCGACCACGACTGCCGTGAGGGCATCTGCGGTGCCTGCGGTGTCGTGATCGACGGTGAGGCGCACGGCCCCGAGCGCACCACGACCTGCCAGCTGCACATGCGCAGCTTCAACGACGGCGACACCATCACGGTGGAGCCGTGGCGGGCCAAGGCGTTCCCGGTCGTCAGGGACCTGGTCGTGGACCGCGGCGCGTTCGACCGCATCATCCAGGCGGGCGGCTACATCAGCGCCCCGACGGGTACCGCGCCCGACGCCCACGCCAACCCGATCCCGAAGCCGGACGCGGACCGCGCGTTCGACGCCGCGACCTGCATCGGCTGCGGCGCGTGCGTGGCGGCCTGCCCGAACGCCTCCAGCATGCTGTTCACCGCCGCGAAGGTCACGCACCTGGGCATGCTCCCGCAGGGACAGCCCGAGCGGGCCTCGCGCGTGGTGAAGATGATCAACCAGCAGGACGAGGAGGACTTCGGCGGCTGCACCAACATCGGTGAGTGCGCCGCGGTCTGCCCGAAGGGCATCCCGCTGGACACGATCTCGCAGCTCAACCGCGATCTGCTGGGCTCGCTCAGCAAGGGCGTCGGCTGACCGCCGCCCCCTGTCGCACCGCACGGGCCGCGCTCCCCCGGGGGCGCGGCCCGTCGCCGTTCGCGGAGGTCACTCCGCCGGACGGCGGGGCGGTTCGGCGGCCTGCTCCACCGTCTTCCGGGACTGCTCCGGGACCCTGTGCGCCTGGCGGCTCGCGACGAAGTCCTCGACGGCGGTGATCACCGCGGCCTCGACGCTGACGCCGTCCCGCTCCGCGACCTCCCTGATCAGGGCATGGAGGCCGTCGTGCATGTGCAGATGCATGTCCATGGCACGAAGGTAGCGGCTGCCGGGTCCGGGCGTGGGGAAAACGCGGAGACCGATGCCTCCGGGCGCGTGCGCGGCCCGTCGCCGTTTTCCGGGAAGGGTCGCGTCGATGACCGCGACGGCGTCTGCCTTGGTCAGGTAGGGCGTCATTCGGCCAGCCCCGCCAGCAGTTCCGCGTCCTCCTCGGCGATCTCCAGCGCGTACCGGCGCACCTTCTCGGTCCGACGGTTCGCGAGGAACTCCCTGAGCGCGATGACGACCTCGGTGTTGACGCTGTTGCCGTCCTCCTCGGCGGCCTGCCTGACCTCCGCGTGTACGTCCTCGGGCAGGCGCAGACGCATGTTCATGCCGAGATGGTAACCGGAAGCGGTATCGCTCTTTGACAGGCAATGGAAAGCCCCTCCGTAGCGGCTCAGCCCTCGTGCTCGCGCCAGTGCCGGGGCAGGTCCCCGTACCCGACGCCGATCTCCACGGACTCCCCGTCCAGGCTCCGCACGTCCTCCCAGGCCACGTACCGCTCGTGGCGGCGCATCCAGCCCAGCACCCGGTGCCAGGGGGAGGGCGGCTCCAGCGAGCCCCCGTAGCCGAGGCGGCCCGCGAACGCGCCCCGGCCCAGCACCAGGCCCAGGACGGTGTAGACCTCCCCGTCGCGGCGCACGACCACGTCCTGGACCTCGCTGACCGTCCGGCCGGAGCCGTCCGTGACCCGGCGGCCGAGCAGCTCGCTGAACAGGAACCCGCTCACCGCCCCGCCCCCGGGATCCGGCCGATGACGTTGCGGCTCAGCCACCTCTCCGCCGCGCGGCTCCCCTCGGGCGCGGGAGTGGACAGGCGGGTCGTGGGGGAGAATTCCTCGACGTCGCCCACCGGAATCCGCACGGGCTCGTGCTCGGAGGGCCGCAGCCTCCTCAGCACCGTGCGCCACAGCCTCCCCAGGCGCCCCGAGAGCCTGGGGCCCAGGGCGGCGGAGTCGGTGAGCAGCGCCGCCATGGTCGGAGAGGCCCCCTCCTCCCAGGAGAACTCGACGTCGTCCGCCTTGCCCACCGGCTGTCCGTCGCGGTCGACGATCTGTCGGTCCAGCACGGTGAAGCCGATCCGGAACACGGACTCGCGCTCCCGGTCCTTCGGCATCTCACTGCCCCGCTTTCGTGTAGAGCATGAGGGGGACGGCGACGACCGACACCGCGAGCAGCAGGACCAGGTAGACCGAGCCCACGATGTTGGTGAACCGCGAGTTCACCCGGTCGCCCAGGTAGCGGCGGTCGTTGGCGACCACGAAGATCGGCAGGTAGGTCAGCGGCAGCGCCACCGCCGACAGCACGATGCTGTACTCGACCACCTTGACCGGGTCGATCCCGGTGAGGACGAAGAGGGTGCCCGCCACCAGGCCCAGCAGGATGACGGAGTGGAAGAGGGCCGCCCGCACGGGCGGCCGGGTCTTGCCCCAGGGCCAGCCGAAGTACTGGGCCACGCTGTAGCCCGATGCCAGGGCCGACTCCAGCGCGGCGCCGAAGGTGGCCGCGAAGAAGCCCACGACGACCACGACCAGCCCGAGCTTGCCCAGTGCCGCCACCACGGGGAGCGCGACCTGGCCCAGGTCCTCCACGTGGACGTCGGCGGGCATGAGCCAGGCCGCGGCGCAGCCCATGATGGCCAGGGCGAGCAGGCCGCCCACCGGGAAGCCGAGGAAGATGTTGACCCTGGCCGTGGCCAGGTCGCGGGGGGTCCACCGCTCCTCCACCCCGCTGGAGGAGAAGAACAGGACCGAGTAGGGGGTCATCGTCGCGCCGAACAGCGCGATCGCGTAGTAGGCCCACACCGACCACTCCTCGTCCGGGGGAGGGGAGGGGCTCGCGGCGCTGGCCGCGAGACCTCCCCAGTCGGGCTCCAGCCGCCACAGGGCGAAGGCGAACACGACCAGGGCCAGGCCGAGCAGCCCGTAGGTCTTCTCCATCCACCCGAACGGCATCCGCCACACGACCACCCAGACCAGGAACCCGGCCACCGGGACCCACAGCAGGTAGTGGACGCTGCTGGCCAGTTCGAGGGCGAGCGCGATACCGCCGATCTGCGCCGACATGGTCAGCAGGGTGATGACGTAGGACGCCAGCAGGTTGGCCAGGCCCGCGCGGGCGCCGAGCCGCTCGCGGACCAGGTCGAAGACGGCCCGGCCGCTGACGGCCGTGACGCGCGCCGCCATCTCGGTGAAGAGCATGATCCCGACGACGCCGAGGGGGATCACCCAGGCCAGGGACATCCCGAAGCGGGAGCCGACCACGGAGGCGGAGACCAGGTCGCCGATGTCCAGGAACCCGCCGACGGCGGTGAGCATGCCCAGGGTGAAGGACAGGAGGATCCTCACCGCAGCTCCTCCTGGAGCTTCGCCAGCGCGTCGGCGGTCCCGCGGAGCTCCTCGGCGGCCCCGGCCACCCCGTCGCGGTCCTCCCGCCCCAGCGCGATGCGCAGGGCGGACAGGCCGTGGACGGCGGCGTCGGACAGGTCCGTCACCTCGTCCCGCAGGCCGTCACAGCCCGGAGAGGGCGGCTGGAGGGCGCCGAAGGTGTCGGTGAGGGACCGGGCCGAGTCCTCCGCGTCCTTGGCGCTGACCTCCAGGTAGGGCCGGAACGCCCGGTCGTCCTCGGCCAGTTCCGCGACCAGCGTCCCCGTGCGGACGGCCGACAGCAGGTCCCCGGTGGTCTGCCGGGCGTCGTCGAGGTAGGCGTCACCGGTCAGCGCCGGGGCGGTACAGGCCGCTGACGCCAGCGCGAGGGCCGCCGCCAGGGCGGTGGGAGCGCACCGCGCGAGGAGGCCCCCGGACCTGCGGGGACGCCCCGGACGTGGCCATTCGCTACCCGTCATGGCTCAGGACCCTAACCGCGCGGGGTCCGGCGACCGGGCCCATCCGCGGCGTGTCACCCGGACGTTCGCGGTGTGTCGTCCGGCGGCCGTGCCGAGCCTCGGGGCGGCAGCCGACTCCCTCAGGTCCGGTAGCGCCGCGCGACCGTCTGGAAGGCCTCCTTGGGCTCCCAGGACGACGGGTCGTCCACGGCCGTGCGCACCACGCCGAACCCGGCCGCGTCCAGGTCGTACACGGGGTCCTCGCTGTGCGGGAAGCCCGGCATGGCGAACGTGAACACGAACGCGCCGTGGACCCCCCGCTCCCGGTACAGCCCCAGCAGCGCGTCCAGGTACCCGGCCTGCACGGCCTCGTTGCGCGCGGTGCCCCGGCGCAGGCGCGGCGGGTCGGCGAACCAGTTCACCGCGAGGAAGGACGCGGCCCCCCGCAGGTCGGCCCCGTCGTGGGTGCCGCAGCCGAACTCGGTGATCACCAGGGGCTTGCCGCAGCCGTCCCGGAGGGCGTCCAGGCGCCGTTCGTAGGCGTCGGCGTCGGTCCCGGACCGGTACAGGTTCACCCCGGCCAGGTCGAAGCCCGACCAGTCCACCTCCTCCCAGGCCCCGGCCCCGTAGGTCACCGGCCCCCCGAAGTGCTCGCGGGCCACGTCCAGGGCCGCGGCGAGCAGCGAGGCGAGCCTGCGCCGCATCCTCCGTTCGAAGGGGCGGCGCAGCCACGGGCGGGTCACGAACTGGAGGCGGCCGAGTTCGCTCCGGCCGGGGAGCGGGCCGGGGGAGGTCAGCGAGAACTCGGTGCCGACCATGAGGGTCACGCGGCCGGGGTGCTCCAGGCGCAGTTCCTCGGCCATGCGGGCGGTGGCGGCCAGGTGCTCCAGCCGCTCCGCGAGCGGCGGGTTCTCCGGCTGCGGGCGCACCCACACGTCCAGGCCCGCCTCCAGGGCGGCGCGCGCGGCTGCCCTCTGCCGTCCGGTGTCGGCGCCGATCAGCATCACCGAGGTGCAGTGCAGGTCCTCGCGGATGACGCGCATGTCGCGCGCCGCCGCGTCCTCGGAGACGTTGTCGGTGTGGTGGGAGATTCCTCGGATGTCCACGCGCCCATCCTGTCAGGGGGCGCGGGGGATCAGAAGGCCCCGATCCGTCCGGGTTCCGTCCCGGGCCTGTCCCCGGCAGGCCTCCGCGTGCGCCGGGACCCCGGAGGCACCGGGCCCCGGAGGCGCAAGGCTCCGGAGACGGCGGGGGCGGCGGACCGCCGGGTTCTGGGAGGCGTCGGAACGCCCGAGGCTCCGGGGGCGGCGGACCGCCGGGCTCCGGGAGGCGTCGGAACGCCCGGGGCGGCGGACCGCCGGACGAGCGGACCTCAGAAGGCGGCGGGGCGCAGCATGCAGTAGGTCGAGGGGGCCGCCGGGGGGGTGGACCGCCCGCACCACCCGGAAGTCGTAGCCCTCGTAGTAGCCGATGTCCGCCGGGTCCGCCGTCTCCAGGTAGACCGGCACGCCGTCCGCGTCGGCCCGGGCCAGGCCCTCGCGCAGCAGCCGCGCCCCCGTGTCGGTCCCGTCCGTCGCCGGGTCGGCGCCCAGCACGCACAGGTACCAGTGCGGACCCTCCGGCACGGACGCCCTGACCTCGCCGTTGTACCAGGTCAGCTCCGGCAGCCGGGACAGCCCCACCAGGCTGAACCAGTGCGGCAGCGACCGCAGCGGGACCGCGGCTCCCTCCCGACCCGCGCCGGGCGGGGTCCACAGGGCCGCGCCCCGTACCACCGGGACGCGCGCGGGGCCCTCCGGGGACTCCGCCACGGTGGCGTGGCCGCCGGGGACGTGCCCGAACCCGGCCAGCAGCGCGCACGCGCGGAAGTTCTGCGCCATGCGCAGGTCGTCGTCCGGGAAGAGCCACCGGAAGAGCGGGTCGTGGTAGAGGGCGCGGCCCAGAACCCGGGCCACGGCGGGCACGTCGTTCATGGTCGCGGTGCGGACCGGCTGTACCGCTGTGGGGGTCACGGGCGCTGCCTCTTCCCTGGGGCCGGGGTCCCCCTGTGCCTGGGGCTCCGATCACCGCTCATGGTAGGGCGCGCGACCGTCGCGGGTGGGGCGTTTTCCCGGGAAAGGACGGCTCTCCGGGAAGGGACGGCTCCCGGAGGGGGCAGCGGGTCCGCGGGGCCTCAGGAGGGTTCGCGCAGCAGGAAGTAGTTGGTTCCCGCCTCGGGGCTCTGCGCCTCCCGGACCAGCCGGAACCCGAACCGCTCGTAGAAGCCGACGGTCTTGGGGTTGAGCGTCTGGGTGAACACCGGCAGGCCCTGGGATTCGGCGCGGTCCAGACCCGAGGTGAGCAGCCCCCCGCCGACGCCGGTGCCGACGGCGGCCGGGTCCACGCCCAGCGCCGCCAGGTACAGGTGGGGCTCCTGGGGCGCGGCCAGCTTCCACTCGGCGAACACGCGCACGAACGCGGCCAGCCGGGTGCGGCCGATCAGGGGACCCCAGTGCGGCCAGGTGCGCAGCGACACCAGCTGGCCCTCGGGGTTGGCGGTGGGCGGAGCCCACAGCGCCGCGCCGCGCACCACCGGCGCGTCCTCGCTGCCGTCCCTGGTCTCGGCGACCCGTGTGTCACCCGAGGGGACGTAGCCGAAGCCCGCGGTCAGGGCGAAGAAGCGGCGGGTCCGGGCCATCCGCATCTCGTCGTCGGGGAACAGCCACCGGAAGAGCGGGTCCTCCTGCGCTGACCTGGCCAGAACGCGCGCGACACCGGCGACGTCGTCCATCGTGGCGGTACGGGAGGCTGCTGTGACGGTTGGACTCATCCCGAAATCTCTCTGATAGGGGCCTTTCGACCATGGTAGATCACGGAACCATCACGACAGTGCCGTGGTGGGGGTCGGGGAGTCCGCGGAGAAGGCGGCCGGGACCGGCTGGTCGAACACGTGGGCCCGCACCCAGGCGTGCATGGCGATCGCGGCCGCGGCCCCGGCGTTGATCGACCGGGTCGAACCGAACTGGGAGATCGACAGCACCGCCCGGCAGACCCGCCGCACCTCCTCGGAGAGCCCCGGCCCCTCCTGCCCGAACACCAGCACGGCGTTCCTGGGCAGCGGGTAGGTCTCCAGCGGCACCGAACCCGGCAGGTTGTCCACGCCGAGCAGCGCCAGGCCGCGCTCCTCGGCCCACGCCACCAGCGCCTCGGTGTCGGGGTGGTGGTGGACGTGCTGGTAGCGGTCGGTCACCATCGCGCCGCGCTTGTTCCAGCGGCGGCGGCCCACGATGTGCACGGCCGCGCACCCGAACGCGTTGGCGGTGCGCACGACCGAGCCGATGTTGAAGTCGTGTGTCCAGTTCTCGACGGCGACGTGGAAGGGGTGGCGCACGGTGTCGAGGTCGGCGACGATCGCCTCGCGTCGCCAGTACCGGTAGCGGTCCACGACGTTGCGGCGGTCGCCGCCCGCGAGCAGTTCGGGGTCGTAGTGGTCGCCCTCGGGCCAGGGGCCCTCCCACGGGCCCACGCCCACCTCGCGCGCCTCGTCCTCGCCGGCTCCGTCCGCGGGCTCGCGGGAGGCGGGACCGCGGACGGAGCCGGAGGGAGGGAACTGGGGTGCGGGGTGCTCGTTCATCCGTTCCAGCTTACGAACGCTCCGCGGTGGGACCTCCTACAGGTGGATGTCCCCGTGGAAGTCGCGGCCCTGGAACACGCGCGCCCTGCCGCTGACGTCCCCCTGGATGCTGTTGTGCACGGCTCCGTCGCCCTCCTGGACGAACTCGCGGCGCAGTTCCCCCATCAGCGCGCGCACGGCGGGGTCCTCGCCCTCCGCCCGCTCCAGGTGCGCGGCGACGGCGGCAAGCGCCTCGGGGTCCTCCGGCTCCAGGAGTGCGTCGTCCAGGACCTGCTGGGATTCGGGGTCGGAGCGAAAGCGCGCGAAGACCGCCTTGCGCAGGGACTTGAAAGCGGCGACGGTGCCTTCGGTCGCCGCCTCGGTGATCTTGCCGACCGCGCCGGTGACGACGGCGGCGGCGATGGCGAGGGTGACGGGATCGGCCACGGGGGGCTCCTTCGTGAGGGAGGTTGCGTTCCGCGACCCAGTCTTCCCCCTCAGGCGCGGCGCTGTCTCCTCCTCGCGACGAGAAGCGCCACCCCGCGCCAGCCGAGCATGGTCGCGGCGAGGAACAGGGAGGTGACGATGACGAAGCTGGTCGGGGCGCCCTCCCCGAGGAACACGCGCACCGCCATCCCG
The DNA here is from genome assembly GCF_041228755.1 of Nocardiopsis sp. LDBS0036. Classification (NCBI taxonomy): domain Bacteria; kingdom Bacillati; phylum Actinomycetota; class Actinomycetes; order Streptosporangiales; family Nocardiopsidaceae; genus Nocardiopsis; species Nocardiopsis sp. LDBS0036. The sequence continues at coordinate 3,166,276 of NZ_CP141103.1, read as the reverse complement.
CCGACCACGGTCACGGCCCACACGAACAGGCCCGTCGGCCAGATCCGGACAGGGGCGGTCCAGGCGCGGGTGACCGCCCAGCCCAGGGCGGTCGCGGCGGCGAAGGGCCATGCGGTCCAGGCGATCTCGGCCAGGGCCGTGCCGGTCCCGTGGTCGGTCCTGCCGATCACGACGAAGGCCAGCACGCAGACCAGGTCGGCCAGCAGCGCGGCGAGGGCGCGCGGAGCGGTGGAGGAACGCATACGGCCAGGCTATGCCCGGGCCGCGGGAACGGCCGGGCGGGGCGGGCGCAGCGTCGCGACGTGTCGGTGGAGCACGTCCGGTGCGTCGCGTCGGTGGAGCGCGGGCTCCGGTCGCGGGCCGGTTCGGTGGTGGGTGCGGGGTCGGGGGAACGGTGGTGCGGGCGGTGCGCCGCGTCGGCGGAGCGCGGATTCCGGTCGCGGCCGGTCCGGCGGCGGTCGGGGAACCGGGGGATCGGGTGGAGCGGACGAGAACCATGACCGTCGCGGCCGTGTCCTAGGTTGGTGATCGCCTACCGCTCCGGTCTCCGGCGCCGTTCGTGCCCCCGCGGCCCCACCCGAACCCCCGACAACAGAAGGTCGTCCACGCCACATGAGCGCTGCCCCCTCGCCCATGCACCCCGGTTCCGCGCCGCCTCCCCTGCCGCCCGGTGTGCTACCGCTCGCCTCCGACGAGCCCCGGCGCGTCGGCCCCTTCCGGGTGGTGGGCCGGATCGGTTCGGGAGGCATGGGCGTGGTCTACGCGGCGCTGGACGACGCCGACCGGCGGGTGGCGGTCAAGTGCGTGCACCGGGTCTACGCGGGCGACGGTGAGTTCCGGGAGCGCTTCGCCCGGGAGGTCGCCCTGGTGCGTCGGGTGCGCGCGGCCTGCGTGCCCGGTTTCCTGGGCGCCGACACCCGTGCCGAGGTCCCCTGGCTGGCCACCGAGTACGTCCCCGGACCGACCCTGGACGCCCGTGTACGGGCCCGCGGACCGCTCACCGGAGCGGCCCTCACCGCGTTCGCGCTGGGCGTGGCCGAGGCCCTGACCGCGATCCACGGCGCGGGCGTGGTGCACCGCGACCTCAAGCCCGGCAACGTGATCCTGTCCCCGGGCGGCCCGAGGGTGCTGGACTTCGGTATCGCGCGGACGGTCGACGGCACCGCGCTCACCCGGACCGGCGGGCTGGTCGGCACACCGGGTTGGACCTCCCCGGAGCAGTACGCGGGCGGTGGGGCCACCGACCGCTCCGACATGTTCGCCTGGGGCGGGTTGACGGCCTTCGCCGCCACCGGGCGCAACCCGTTCGGCGCGGGCGGCACCGACACCCTGGTGCCGCGCGTGCTGTCGGAGCCGCCTGATCTGGAGGGCCTTCCCGGGGCCCTGCGCGCGCTGGTGGAGCGGGCCCTGGACAAGGACCCCGCGCGGCGGCCGGACGCCGCCGCCGCGCTGCGGGAGACGGCCGCGCTGCTGCGCGCCGCCCCGGGCGGGGCGGGGGCCTCCGGTGCGGTGGGTGCCTTCGGGCCGGGCGCTCCTGCGGCCGACGTTCCCGGGGCCGACGTTCCTCCGGCGGGCGCGCCCACGGCCGGTGCCGCTCAGGCGGGCGCGCCCACGGCCGGTGCCGCTCAGGCGGGCGCCTTCGCGGCGGGCGCTTCCGGGGGCGCTGCCACCGGCCCCGGTACGGACCCCGGCGCGGACCTTCCCCGGCTCGTGGCCCGGGCCTGGACCGGCGCCGTCGCCCCCGACGACGGCCGGACCGACCTCTGGCGCTTCCACGCCCCGCCCCGGCGCTCCTGGGCGCGCCGCAACCAGCGGCCCCTGGCGCTCGGCGCGGCCGGACTCGCGCTCGCCGTGCTGGCCGGAACGGGGCTGACCGCCCTCTCCGGGGGCGGGGACGAGGGGCCCGCGGCGACCGGCGGCGGCACCTCCGCCTCGGACACCGCCGACGGCGACGGCGCGGGACAGGGCGGCGCGGGGGAGGACGTGCCCGCCGAGTACCGGGACCTGTACGCCACCGGGACCGCGGCCGTGGAGTCCGTCCCCGGCGACAGCGCCCAACTGGTCCGCACGCTCGAACCCGCGGAGGGGGAGGGCGAGGCACTGGACCAGCTGCGGCTGACCCTCACCCGCGGCGAGCGCTTCACCAACTCGATCACCGTCACGGCCACCGCCGAGTACCTCCCCGACTTCGGCGGCCTGAGCATCCACAACGACGACTTCGCCTGGGTGAGCCAGATCACCCCCGAGCAGGACCACCTCGACTTCTCCCGGCCCGGCAGCAGGGGCGTGCTCGCCGAACTCGACCCGGACAACCCCGTGGCCGAGTTCACCGTGACGATCGTCGGCGCCGTCACCTTCGGCGTCTTCTACTACCTGCCCGCCGAGGCCCTGGACGAGGAGCAGCGGATCGCCCCCGGCTACCCCGGCGGCTTCTGCCACGTGGCACCGAACCCGGGCGACGAGCAGTCCCACCCCGGCTTCACCGACTCGCCGGGGCTCGCCCCGCACGACGCCGCCCTGGTGGACGGCGTCCCCGTCAACAGCTGCGCGTACCAGGAGTCCGACCCGTTCTCCTGAGCCGCGCCCACCGCCTTCGACCCCCAACCCCCAGGAAGGGCCCACGTTGACCACAGCGACCACTCCCGCCTTCGACCGGAAACGGCTCCCCCCCGGCGTGGAACCGCCCACCGGGTCCGACCCCGAGCGCATCGGCGGCTACAGCGTGGTCGGCCGCGTCGGGGCGGGCGGTATGGGGGCCGTCTACGCGGGCCTGGACGCGGGCGGCGGCTGCGCCGCGGTCAAGGTCGTCCACGCCCACTTCGCCGCCGACCCCGACTTCAGGGCCCGGTTCGCCCGCGAGGTGGAGATGGTCAGGCGGGTGCGCGCCGCCTGCGCGCCCGCGTTCCTGGACGCCGACACGCGGGCCGACACGCCGTGGCTGGCCACCGAGTACGTGCCCGGACTGACCCTGCGCCAGCACGTGCGGCGGCACGGACCGCTCTCCGGGGGCGTCCTGCTGGCCCTGGCCGTCGGCCTCGCCGAGGCGCTCACCGCGATCCACGCGGCGGACGTGGTGCACCGCGACCTCAAGCCCGGCAACGTCATCCTGGCCCCGAGCGGCCCGAAGGTGCTCGACTTCGGGATCGCCCGCGCGGTGGAGGGCACCGCGCTCACCCGCACCGGCGGCCTGTTCGGCACCCCGGGGTGGGTGGCGCCGGAGCAGTACGAGGGGCGGGCCGCCAGCGACCGCTCCGACATGTTCGCCTGGGCGGGCCTGATCGCCTTCGCCGCCACCGGCCGCGACCCCTTCGGCCGGGAGTCCGCCGAGGTGGTCTCCCACCGGGTCCGCAACGGCGAGCCGGATCTGGACGGGGTGCCGCCCGAACTCCTGGACCCGGTGCGGCGGGCGTTCGACAAGGACCCCGGGCGCAGGCCCACGGCGGCCGAGGTGGTCACCGAGCTCACCTCCGGCTGGAACGCCACCCGGGTCCAGCCGCTCCAGGGCGACCCGGTCACCGAGGTCGTCCCCGGCCTGCTCGCCACCGAGTGGCGGGGCGTGGAGGCTCCCACGCCCCGCCGGGTGCGCCGGTCCGGCCGGGTCCGCCGGTCCGGCCGGACGCCGCTGCTCGCGGCCACCGCGGCCGTCCTGGCCGCCGCGCTGGTCGCGACCTGGCTGGTCGTGCGCCCCGAGGACGGCCAGGAGACCGCGGGCGGGGGAGCCGCCGACGGGGGAACCGAGACCGGAGACGACACGGGCACCGGCGGGGGCGCGGCGGACACCGGGGAACCCGCCGTGCTGGCCGACCCCGAGAACGTGGAGGCGGTGGTGGGCGAGGCCGTCGAGCTGGCCCTGGGCGCGTCGAGCTTCACGGCCTACTCCGCGACGAGGCAGGCCGAGATGGGCACGGGGGGCACGACCAGCTACTCCTACACCGAGGACCCCGAACCCAGGTACTTCCAGAGCCTCTACGCGGGACCGGCCACCTACGTCACCCTGGAGATCGGCGAGGGGCCCGACGACGTCCTGGCCCGCACGGACTCCAACCTGGTCGGGGTGGTCGAGGGCGCGTACTACCGCCCCGCGCCGGAGGAACTGGAGGAGGGGCCCCGGGCGGGTTGGACGACCACCGTGGAGTCCCTCCGGGCCGTCCTCGGCGAGGGGAGCCGGGTCAGCTACCAGGGGGAGTCGGCGCCCCCCGTCACCGACTACCCCCAGGACATGACCGAGGGCATGGACCTGGCCGGGCGCACGGGGCACCACTACACCGGAACCTACGTCGGGGAGGCGGCCCTGGCCCCGGGCCAGCAGGAGGCGGAGCTCACCTTCGACCTGTGGATCGGCGAGGACGGCTACCCGCAGCACTTCCAGACCTACGAGTCCGCGGAGGAGGAGGGCATCAACGGCGCCTTCATGACCGGGTACTCCACGACCGTCGGCTTCCTCCAGTTCAACGGACCCGTGGAGGTCGAGGTCCCCGAGGAGTCGGAGATCGCCGCCAGCCGCGAGGAGGCGGCCCCGCAGACCGGGACCGGCTGAGCGCCGCCCCGCACGCGGGCGCCCGTGAGGACCCCGGGAGGGGTTCCGGGGGCGGCAGCACCGCCGAACCCGCCCCGGTGCCGTGCCCTCGCGCGCGGCACCGGGGCGGGACGGGCGCTACCCCTCGCCGCGCAGGTTCTCCTTGAGGAACTCCACCTGGAGCAGCATCAGGTTCTCCGCGACCGTCGGGTCCGAGGGCGAGTGCGTCACCCCCGACAGCGGCAGCACCGTGTGCGGGCGCCCCGCCGCCATCAGCGCCGACGACATCCGCTGCGTGTGCGCGAAGGCCACGTTGTCGTCCGCCAGTCCGTGGATCATCATCAGCGGGCGCTCCAGCTTGGCCGCCTCCGCCAGGAGCGAGCTGCGCCCGTAGGCCTCCGGCTCGTCCCCGGGGGTGCCCAGGTAGCGCTCGGTGTAGTGGGTGTCGTACAGCTCCCAGTCGATGACCGGCGCGCCCGCCACCGCCGCGTGGAACACGTCCGGGCGGCGCAGCACCGCCAGCGCCGCCAGGTAGCCGCCGAACGACCAGCCGTGGATGCCCACCCGCGACACGTCCAGGAAGTCGAACCGCTCCGCCGCGTCCTCCAGCGCCGCCACCTGGTCCTCCAGGACCGGCGCGGCCAGGTCGAGGTGGACGCTCTGCTCCCACTCCACCCCGAGGCCCGGGGTGCCCCGGCCGTCCGCGATCAGCACCGCGAACCCCTGTTCGGCGTACCACTGGGCGGTCAGGTACGCCCCGCGCGCGTTGAGCACCCGCTGGGCGTGCGGGCCGCCGTAGGGCGCCATCAGCACCGGCAGCGGACGCAGCCCCTCCCGGTACCAGGACGGCAGCACCAGGGCGCTCGGGATACGGCGCTCACCGGCGCGCCAGAACTCCACGCGCGGCTCCGGCAGGTCCGGGGCCTCGGCCAGGCTCTCGATCTCCGAGCAGGACCGGCGCGTCTCGGTACCGGCGCCGCGCAGCACCACCGTGTGCGCGCCCGGGAAGTCCATCGACCGGTGCTGCACCACCAGCGTGTCACCGCGCAGCCGCCCCGAGCGCAGACCGCTGTGCGCGCCCGAGTCCGCGGACCTGCTGCACCCGTGCCCGGGCACCTCCACCGGCGCGGCCAGGCCCGTGCCCAGCTCGACCAGCCACAGCGACACGTCCCCGGGGCTCCCGGCGGGCGACCCCGAGTACAGGAGCCGGTCGCCGTCCACGTCCACCACGCCGCGCACGTACACGTCCGGGGGGCTGACCGGGGCGTCGCCGACGTAGACCCGGCGCTCGCCCCCGGCCTCGCGGCCGATCCACACCAGGTCGCCCGCACCGGTGAAGGCGGGCACGCCCGGCATCAGCTCGACCCACACGCCGTCGGACTCGGTGCGCGACTCCACCACCAGGCCGGTCGCGGGATCGGCGCTGAACAGGGTCAGCGTGCGCTGGTCGCGGCTCTGCGCGGTGAACACCACGGTCGGTGTGCCGTCCGGCCCGGTCGTCCACCCGACCGTGGCCAGATAGGGCAGGGCCTCGCGGTCCCACTCGACCCAGACCGGTTCGGGCCGCCCGTCCCCGCGCGGGCCGACCCGGAACACGGCCAGGCGCACGTCGGCGTTGGCGCCGCCCGCGGGCGGGTAGCGCAGGGCCGTCGGCTCCTGGGCGGGGTTGCCGGGGTCGGAGACGTACCAGGTGTTCACCCCGGACTCGTCCACGCGCGCGACGGCGAGCGCGGAGCCGTCCGGAGCCCACCAGAAGCCCCGGTAGCGCCCCATCTCCTCGGCGGCCACCAGCTCGGCCAGGCCCCACGTGACGTCGGGGCCGTCCGGTTCGACCACCGGGCGGTCGCCGTGGTCCGGTTCGGCGGCGGTGATGTCCAGGACGCGCACCGCGCCGCCGCTGACGTAGGCGACCCGGTCACCCGCCGGGCTGATGCGCGGGTCCACGACGGGGGTGGCGGCGGGCAGTTCGCGCGGAGCGGTGTCGTCGCCGACCAGGTCGACGTAGAACAGCCGTCCGGACAGGGTGAACACCGCGCGGGTGAACGCCTCGTCCACCGAGTACGACACGATCCCGCCGCCGCTCTCGCGCAGCCGCTCGCGGCGGGCCCGTTCCTCGGGCGGAAGGTTCTCGTCGTCGGCGCCCAGGGAGCGGGGGTCGGCGACCACCGTGTCCGTTCCCGCCCCTTCCGTGTCGTGCACCCACAGGCAGGTGGCCTTGTCCACCCCGTCGCGCCCCCGGAGGAAGGCGACGCGCCGTCCGTCCGGTGAGATCTGGAACGCGCGGGGGACACCGATCGAGAAGCGCTGCGTGCGGGCCTGTTGGCGAGGAAAGCTCATAGGCCGATTGTGTCCCATGCCGCACCCGCACGGGGAGCCGGACGGCGGCCCGACGCCCCCGTGAGGCGTGCGACGCGGGAGGTGGCGGGCGGATGCGACCGGTATCGTTCGCTACGTGACTGACAGGCGACTGATGATGGTGCACGCGCACCCCGACGACGAGAGCATCGTCACCGGAGCCACCCTGGCCAAGTACGCGGCCGAGGGAGCCGGTGTGACCCTGGTGACCTGCACGCTGGGGGAGGAGGGCGAGGTCATCCCCGACGACCTCGCGCACCTGACCTCCGACCGCGAGGGCACCCTCGGCGAGCACCGGATCGGCGAGCTGGACAAGGCCTGTCTGGCGCTCGGCGTGCGCGACCACCGTTTCCTGGGCGGCCCCGGCCGCTACCGGGACTCGGGGATGATGGGCGCGCCGACCAACGAGCACCCCCGGGCGTTCTGGGGCGCGGACGTGGAGGAGGCCGCCACGCTCCTGGCGCAGGTCATCCGCGAGGTCCGCCCGCACGTGCTGGTCAGCTACGACGAGCACGGCGGCTACGGGCACCCCGACCACATCCAGGCGCACAGGGTCGCGCGTCGGGCCTTCCTCCGGGCGGGGGAGCGGGCCATGCCCGGCACGCCCTGGCAGGTACGCAAGCTCTACGCGATCGCCCAGCCGGTCTCGCGCATCGAGGAGTCCATCGCGCGGCTGCGTGAGGAGTCCGGCTCCTTCACCCCGCCCGCCCGGGTGTCCGACATCGCCCGGGGCACCCCCGAGACGGCGGTGACCACCCGCGTGGACGCCACCGACCACTGGGCGGCCAAGGCGCTCGCGATGCGCGCCCACGCCACGCAGATCACGGTGGAGGGCGAGCGCTTCGCCCTGTCCAACGGCATCGCCCAGGAGATCGACGCCGTGGAGTACTTCACCCTGCTGGTGGGGCCGACGCCGCGCATCCAGCACGGGGAGTACGAGACCGACCTGTTCGCGGGGCTGTGACCGCGACCGGTGGGAGCGAGCGTCTACCCTCGTCGCTGTGACCACCACACCTGAGACCGCAGTGCCCGCCGAGGGCGAGTCCTCCGCCGGGTTCCTGTCGCCGGTGCTGACCGGGACGACCCTCGTGGTCCTGCTGCTGCTCGGCGCCGCGGCGAGCATGCTCGGCACCACCGGCGCGGGCTGGCTGACCCGCTACTGGGACGGGGGAGCGACGGTCCAGGCCGTGAGCGCGGTCGGACTGCTGGCCTTCCTGGTGCTGCTGTACGCCGCGTGCCGCCTGTGCGCGTGGGGCAGCCGCCGCACCTCGGGGGCGGCGGCCTTCGCGCTCGGCTACCTGGCCGCGCTGATCGGGATGATCGGCTACATGCCCGGCGGCGACATCGTGCTCACGAACCACATCATGCACAACGCGTACCTCTTCGGGGTGATGCTCGCGCTGGTGTTCGCCGTGATCCGCAGCTGGTCGTTCTCCCCGCCGCCCGGTTCTCCGGGGACCGGGGCGCCCGGAGCCGACGCGCCGTCCGCCGCCGGGGGCTACCGGCGGGCGCGGCCCTCCGCGAAGGCGCGTCCCTGGCGCGAGGGCTAGGGGCGCGGCCGCCAAAGGCGGGGGCCCGTGAGGCGCACGCCTCACGGGCCCCCGCGGCTCCGGTCCCGGTCAGGCCCAGAACTGGAGGAGCAGCTCGCCGTAGAAGGCGATGCCGCGGAACACCGGGTTGGGCAGCACCAGGTCGAACAGGCCGTACACCGCGTTCACCAGCAGGTCGTTCAGGCCCGGGAACCACAGGACCGCGAACACGGCCACCGAGCCGAACAGCGCGTTGGCGCGGGCCGCGGTGACCCACTTCCCGCGCGTCCAGGCGGCCAGCACCTCGAAGCCGTCCAGGCCGGGGACGGGCAGCAGGTTGATCAGGGCGGCCGTCAGGTTCGCGAAGCACAGGAAGGCCATCGCCGAGATCGCCCAGTTGGTGGTGTCGTTGCCCGGGGGGACCAGAACGGACACGGTGACCGCGAACGCGGCGGCCACCAGGAGGCTGGCCAGCGGTCCTGCGAGTGCCACCAGGACGCGGCGGCCCCGGGACGGGATGCGGTCCCAGTCCACGTAGGTGGGCGGACCGGTCATGCCGAAGGCGCCCAGGCCCAGGTAGGCCGAGGGCAGGACCAGCCCGGCGAAGGCATGCCGGTAGGCGAACGGGTTGAGCCGCAGGTAGGCGCTGCCGCGCAGGGAGCGGTCACCGGCCAGGTAGGCGGCGAGCGCGTGCGCGAACTCGTGCACGGCCAGGGAGACGATCCAGCAGAGCAGGATGAACAGCGGCGGGACCAGCGGGGTGACGCTGGTGCCCTCGGCGGCCCACTCCAGCTCCGCGGCGGTCCACGACAGCCAGCCCGCGAACCCCGCCAGGCCCAGCAGCAGCACGAACACCGGGCTGGGCAGGAAGTCCGCCCAGCTCCCGGAGCGCGCGGCGTCGGGGCCGCCCCGGGAGGCGTCCGGGTCGGCGTCCCCGGAGGCGTCCGGGCGCGCGGACGCGGGTCCCGCGTCCTTCGTCCCCGCGGCGTCCAGCGGCCGGGCGCCGGTCCCGGAGTCCCCGGCCCCGCCGGGGCCCCCGGTGTCCTCCCCCAGGTCCGGCCGGTTGAGGGCGTCCTCGGGCATCTGCTCCCACGGGTCGGCGACTGCCCCGCCGGCCTCGGGCACGTCGGTCGTCTCCGCCTTGCGCGGCGGCTCGGGCGCGGGCATGGTGCTCCTGCTGGTCTCGGATGGTTCGCGCTCCAGGTTAGGCCCTGGTCCGCACCCCTTCGCAGCGGGTGGCCGATGAGGGACGCGCCGGGAGACGGCCCACCGGCCAGAGCACGCCACGGCCCGCCTGTCAGACCACAGCCCGCCTGTCAGACCACGGCCCGGGGCGCCACCGCCGACTGGTGCAGGCAGGCGATCGCGAACGCCCGCCCCGGCGCGGTCAGCTCCCGGCGTCCGGCTCCGTCGTCGTCGGTGAGCAGGCCCAGGGTCTCCAGCAGCCAGCTCACCGCCATCACCAGCGCGCGCACCTGGTCCGAGGCGGCCTCCGCGGTGCGCCGGTGCGACGCGGCGTGCCTGCCCGAGGGAGCCGGGGGCTCCGCCGGGACCCACCCCGACTCGGTCAGCGCCCTCTCGGCCGCCTCCACGTCCGACTCGCCGCGACGCGCGTGCGAACCGCTGCCCTGCGGGGTGCGCGCCAGCAGCATGCCCAGCAGCGTCTCCGCCGCGGCCTGGTCCAGGCCCCCGGTGCGGCACAGGGTCTCGGTGGCCGCCTGCCACAGCGCCTCGGGGTCCTCCCGCAGCTGGCGCCCGCGCCGCGTCAGGACCAGGCGGCGGCCCGACCGGCGCACCGCGCGCATGCCCCGCAGCGCCTGGTGCAGGGCGATGAGCTGGGTGGCGTCGGTCTCGCTGCGCGGCGGCTCGGGGGTGGTCCGCCACCCGAAGTCCTCGCACATCTGGCGCACCACGCCCGGCGAGATGTAGCCGATCTGGGTGAGCGCGATCCCCTCCGCGGCCAGGTCCAGCAGCCGCTGGAGCGGCGCCATCGCGGCCTCGGCCCCGCGCGGCACGTCGGCGCCCGCGATGATCTGGCCCACCAGCGGCCACAGGCGCTGGCGGTGCGGGTGCGCGGACGAGCTCAACCAGGCCCGCACCCGCTCCTCGCGGATCCGGTCCAGGTGGCTCAGCCCCCGGTTGTCCGGCTGGGTGAGGAACGACCGGGCGAACCGCTCCTGGGCGGGCCGCCATCCGCGCTTGCCGGGGCGCACGTCGCCCAGGGTGATCGCCAGCTCCAGCGCCGACGCGGTCTCGTCGCGGGCCAGGATCTCGGCGTCGCCGACCGCCGTCCCCCAGGTCAGCTCGGGCAGGTCCGGCGGCTCCACGCCCGACTCCCACATGAGCCGCTCGTACATCGCCAGGCCCGCGGCGTGGTCGCCTTCGTAGACGGTGAGCAGGGCCGCGGTCTCCGGCGCCGAGCAGATCTGCGCGTACCGGTGCAGCTGGAGGAGGGCGAAGAGGTTGCCCAGGGCGCGGACCGCGAACAGCCGGTCCTCGGCGCGGTCGTGGAAGCGGACCGGTAGCTCGAACCAGCAGAACCGCTGGACGGCGTGCTGGTTGAGCCTCTCGATCTCCTGCTCCGGAGCCAGCGTGTCCAGGGCCGACCGGGCCATGTCGGCCGCCCGCTCGTCCCGGCGTGCCAGCTCGGCGAGGGCGGACGCTACTGCTTCGCGCATGACGGGCGCTCACCACCTCCCCGCGTACCGGCGCCCGTTCCGCGTGGATGTGCCGCCGGGGGGCGCGATGCTTCGTTGTCGGTTCCCCGGCGGACTGGCTGGACCCGCTGCGGAACTGTGCGTTTTCTACCCCGCAGGGCCCGAAGAATGCCACTGTCCAGGCGCGACCTGCACGCCTCGCGACGCCCGCCGGGCGGACGCCGCCTCACTCCGTGGAACCCGGAACGCACGGGGTTCAGGGCGTTCGCGGCGGGTTTCCGCCGCGGCGGCGAGGGGGTACGGGGGGAACGACCCGGCTCGCGGCGATCGTCGGCTCGGCGACCTCCACCGCGGAGCCGTCACGGCGGCGCACGGTGAGGACACCGTCGTCCCAGGACTCCACGACACCGACGATATCGGTGAAGCCGCCCTCGGGGAGGCGTATTCGTACGGAGACGCGCCGACCGATGTCGGCGGGAGAGATCCTGTGGACCAGACGTCCTCCCATGTGCAAGGAAATGCCCCCCGATTGTGCGCTGGGTGTTCTCCGCCGTCATACTAGGAGTACGACATCTGTGCCAATTGCTTGCAGAGCCCGGGAACAGGGGCGAGGGCGCCCGCACGCCGGTCCCGGCCCGGAGTCTGCGAAGATCCCCGCCTCCCCCGTGGGACGCGGGGGTGAGACAAGGAGTACGACGTGACCTACGTCATCGCGCAGCCCTGTGTTGATGTACTGGACAAGGCGTGCATTGACGAGTGCCCCGTGGACTGCATCTACGAGGGCGACCGCATGCTCTATATCCACCCGGACGAGTGCGTTGACTGCGGTGCGTGTGAGCCTGTCTGCCCGGTGGAGGCCATCTACTACGAGGACGACCTCCCCGAGCAGTGGTCCGACTTCTACAAGGCCAACGTCGACTTCTTCGACGACCTGGGCTCCCCGGGCGGCGCCTCCAAGGTCGGCAAGATCGACCGCGACCACCCGCTCGTGGCCAAGCTGCCGCCGCAGGCCGAGTAGCCCGGCGGCGCGCCGGGCGGGTTCCGGCGCTCCCGAGCCGGGGAGGACGCCCGCGGCACCCCTATGGCGCAGAGGGTGCGCGGGCCCGACCGGCCCGGCGTGGACGACGTGTCGCGCCGACCCCCGTGGCGGGGGTCGGCGCGATTCCTGTGTGACCTGTGGCCCCCTGTAGCCCCGTGTGACCTGTGGCAAAGACCCGACCTGGATGGAGTAAGTGCGATGGCCGAGCGGCGACCCGTGGCGAAGCGGCTCCCGACCTTCCCGTGGGACCGGCTGGCGCCGTACAAGCGCAGGGCCGCCGAGCACCCCGGCGGCATCGTCGACCTGTCCGTCGGCACCCCCGTGGACCCGGTGCCCGCCCTGTTGCGCAAGGCCCTCGCCGACGCCGCCGACGCGCCCGGCTACCCCCAGACCTGGGGCACGCCCGCGCTGCGCGCCTCCGTCGCGGGCTGGCTGGAGCGCCGCCACGGCGTGCGCGTGGCGGAGGGCGCCGTCCTGCCCACCGTGGGCTCCAAGGAGCTCGTGGCCTGGCTGCCCACGCTCCTGGGCCTCGGCGCGGGCGACACGGTCGTCCACCCCGAGCTGGCCTACCCCACCTACGACATCGGCGCGCGCGTGGCCGGGGCCACCCCGGTGGCCTCCGACGGCCTCACCTCCCTCGGCCCCGCCCCCGTCGGACTGGTGTGGGTGAACTCGCCGAGCAACCCGACCGGCCGGGTCCTGGGCACCGCGCACCTGCGCAAGGTGGTGGAGTGGGCCCGCGAGCGCGGCGCGATCGTGGCCTCCGACGAGTGCTACCTCGACCTGGGCTGGGACGGCGCCGAACCGGTGTCCATCCTGCACCCGGACGTGTGCGGCGGCTCCCACGACAACCTGCTGGCCGTGCACTCGCTGTCCAAGCGCTCCAACCTGGCCGGGTACCGCGCGGCCTTCGTCACCGGGGACCCCGCGCTGGTCGAGGAGCTGCTGGCGGTGCGCAAGCACGCCGGGATGATCGTCCCCGCGCCCGTCCAGGCGGCCATGGGCGCCGCCCTGGACGACGACGCGCACGCCACCGAGCAGAAGGAGCGCTACCGGTCCCGCCGTGCCAGGCTGCGCGAGGCCCTGGAGGGCGCGGGCTGGCGCATCGAGCACTCCGACGCCGGGCTGTACCTGTGGGCCAGCCACCCCGACCACGACGCCTGGGGCGCGGTGGCCCACCTGGCCGAACGCGGCGTGCTGGTCGCTCCCGGGGACTTCTACGGCCCGGCGGGCGCCGGGCACGTGCGCGTGGCGTTCACCGCCACCGACGAGCGGGTCGAGGCCGCGGCCGAGCGCCTGGCCTGAGCCGGGGCCGCCGTCCGGGCGGCCCCGCCGGTCGTCCACAGGCGGGCGGAGGCGGTGGCCGCCGCGTGCGGGGGTGTGGTCCCCTTGTCGTATCGGGGGCCCACCCGTCCCGGTGCCATGCGGCGTGCCCGCCTGCCCGCCCGGGCCGCCGGGAGACCGGCGCGCGGGACCGTGCCGCGGTCCACCATCCGAGCCGGTCCGCCACCCGACCCGGCCCGCGGCCGGCCCGGATCACTCCAGGACCAGGCCGCCCCCGGTGTCGCCCCCGTCGGCCGCCGCCCAGTCCTCGGAGTCGCCGGTGCCGTCCGAGGCCCGCCACCGCTGCCCGTCGTAGGACACCGACGTCAGCCCGTACTCCTCGGCGTGGGCCACCGCCCACAGGGCCATCGCCCAGCCCAGGTCACCGGTCCGCGGCTCCTCGTCCCCGTCCAGCGGCAGGTCCGCCGGGGCGGTGCCGAACACCCGCTCCATCTCCTCCAGGGCGGCGTCCGCGTCCGCCTCGCCCGACCGCAGGTCCGCCAGCCCCTCGGCGCCGTACCAGCACGTCAGCGCGGCCCCCTGCGCGCCGGTGAAGACCTCGGCCATCCGCGTGGACAGGCGCTCGTGCTGGTCGTAGGCGTAGCCGTCGGCGCTGCGCTGCACCGCCTGGGCCGCCTCGTAGACCGGGATGGACTCCCAGCCCTCCACCTCCACCAGCTCCTCGTAGAACGAGCTGCTGGCGTACACCGGGTCCAGGATCTGCTCCGGGTCGCCCCACTCCTGCGAGGGCCGCTGCTGGAACAGCCCCAGGGAGTCCCGGTCGCCGTACTCCACGTTGTAGAACGCCGACTCCTGCCACACCGTCGCGAAGGCGATCGTCACGGCCTCCGGGGGCAGGTCCTGGCCGAACGCCACGCCTCCCACCGTGGCCGCGCTCGCGGCCTGGGCGTTCTCCATCGAGTACCGGCCGTCGGCCATCGTCAGGCGGCACCCGGGCTCGGGCGGGGGAGTGGTGTCGATCGGCTCGAACGTGGTCAGCACGTAGTAGGCCCCGGCGACGAGCGAGCCGCAGACGAGGACCAGGGAGAGCAGGATCTTGACGAAGGCGGAGAGCCTCCGGCGCTTACTGGGCACGGGCGAACCAAGGGTCGGCGACAGGTGGGCGCTCCGCACCGGCAGGGGGCGTCGCGCGGGGGCGCACGCGGCGCCACGGCCGCATTGTAGCCGCCGCCGGGGCGGGCGTCGGGTCGTGCGCGAAGGTGACGGCCGCCTCGGGGAGGGGGTGCCCCCGCACCCGGAGCGAGCGGCTAACGTGTGTGCACATGACCAGCTCGTACTCCAGCCCGCTGCCCGACCGCATCGACGAACTCTGGGAGAGCCGCGCCGAGCTCACGCCCGGCCACACCGAGGCCCGTGAGACCATCATCGGCGCGATCGACCAGATCGACGAGGGCAAGGCCCGCGTGGCCTTCGTCGACCCCTCCACCGACGAGGTCGTCGTCGACGAGCGCGCCAAGCGCTCCATCCTCCTCGGCTTCAAGGTCCTGGAGATGAAGGAGTCGCACGTCGGCGACTTCTACCACCACGACCGCATGCCGCTCAAGACCCGCTTCGACGGCGTCCGCGTCGTCGCCGGGGCGATCGCCCGCTGGGGCTCCTACCTCGCCCCCGGTGTCGTCCTGATGCCGTCCTTCACCAACATCGGCGCCCACGTCGGTTCCGGCACGATGGTCGACACCTGGGCCACGGTCGGCTCCTGCGCGCAGGTCGGCGAGAACGTCCACCTGTCCGGCGGCGTCGGCGTCGGCGGCGTCCTCGAACCGCCGCAGGCCTCCCCGGTGGTCATCGAGGACGACGCCTTCCTCGGCTCCCGCAGCATGGTCGTCGAGGGCGCCCGCGTGCGCAAGGGCGCCAAGCTCGGCGCGGGCACCATCCTCACCTCCTCCACCCGCGTGTTCGACGCCGAGACCGGCGAGGAGCTGCCGCGCGGCGAGGCCCCGGCCTGGTCGGTGTGCGTCACCGCCAACCGCGCCAAGAGCTTCCCCGGCGGCGACTTCGGCATGCCGGTGCTGCTCGTGCTCAGGCGCCTGAAGGAGGGCGAGGAGCACGACAAGCTCGCGCTCAACGACCTGCTCCGCGAGCACGGCGTCAACGCCTGACCCGTCCGCACCCGACCGGGGCGCCCTTCCGCACGGGGAGGGCGCCCCGGTCGTCCGTCAGGGCTGGTTCTCGCCGTCCCCCGGTTGCCCCAGACTGGGGTATCGACAGTCACCGGGGGCGCGGACCCCCGGCCCAACGGCTTCCCGACCTCACCGAAACGGGGCGACACATGCTTGACCTGACCTCGGACGCCGCGGCCCTGACCGCCGCCCTCGTGGACATCCGATCCGAGAGCGGCGACGAGAAGGTCCTCGCCGACGCGGTCGAGGGCGCCCTGTCGGCCCTGCCCCACCTGCGCGTCAGCCGCGACGGCGACGCCGTCGTCGCCCGCACCGACCTGGGCCGCCCCCGCCGCGTCGTCATCGCCGGGCACATCGACACCGTCCCCATCGTGGACAACGTGCCCTCCCGCGTCGTCGGCGACCGCCTCTACGGGTGCGGCACCTCGGACATGAAGGCCGGTGTCGCCGTCCAGCTCAGGCTGGCCGCCCTGGTCGCCGAGCCGGTGCACGACGTCACCTACGTCTTCTACGACAACGAGGAGGTCGACGCCTCCCGCAACGGCCTGCTCCGCCTGGCCCGCAACCACCCCGAGTGGCTGGCGGGGGACTTCGCGGTCCTCATGGAGCCCACCGACGGCGTCATCGAGGGGGGCTGCCAGGGCACCATGCGCGTGGAGGTCACCACCCGGGGCAAGCGCGCCCACAGCGCCCGCTCCTGGATGGGCGTGAACGCCATCCACGGCGCCGGAGCCGTCCTGGACGTCCTGCGCGCCTACACCCCGCGCGAACCCGAGGTGGAGGGGCTGCGCTTCCACGAGGGCCTCAACGCCGTGGCCATCGAGGGCGGGGTCGCGGGCAACGTCATCCCCGACGAGTGCGTGGTCCGGGTCAACTACCGCTTCGCCCCCGACCTGTCCGTCGCCGACGCCGAGGCGCACCTGCGCGAGGTCTTCGACGGGTTCGAGCTCGCCGTGGTCGACGCCGCCGCCCCCGCCCGGCCCGGGCTGGACGAGCCCTCGGCAGCGGCGTTCGTCACCGCGGTGGGGGAGGGCAGCGCCCGCGCCAAGCTCGGCTGGACCGACGTCTCCCGCTTCTCCGAGCTGGGCGTGCCCGCCGTCAACTACGGCCCCGGCGACCCGACGCTCGCCCACACCAAGGACGAGTACGCCGAGATCCCCCGCATCCACGAGGCCGAGGAGCGCATGGTCGCCTGGTTGTCGGGCGCCCGCTGAGCCCCCGCCGCGCCCCGGCCGACGGATCCCTGACCAGCCCCGACACCGGCCGGGGCGGCGAAAAGGCCGTTGGTGGTCACCCCCGTGAAACGTGTGGTTCAGGTGTGAGCCGGTTCCACGCGGATAGCTTTACGTCATGACGGAAGAAGAAGAGACCGTACGACGCGCAGGGCCCCTCACCTACCGGGGCGACTCCATCCCCAACACCACCACCGACCAGCGCCTCCTCGACCAGCGGGGACCCACGGACTGGGTGCACACCGACCCGTGGCGGGTGCTGCGCATCCAGTCGGAGTTCGTGGAGGGCTTCGGCCTGCTCTCGGAGCTGCCCTCGGCGGTGAGCGTGTTCGGCTCGGCCCGTCTGCGCCCCGGCAACCGCTACTACGACATCGGCGTCCAGATGGGCGCCAAGCTGGCGGAGGCCGGGTACGCCACCATCACCGGCGGCGGTCCGGGGATGATGGAGGCGGTCAACAAGGGCGCCCAGCAGGCGGGCGGGCTGTCGGTCGGACTCGGCATCGAGCTGCCGTTCGAGCAGTCGCTCAACGACTACGTCGACATCGGGGTGACCTTCCGGTACTTCTTCGTCCGCAAGACGATGTTCGTGAAGTACTCCCAGGCGTTCGTGGTCCTGCCCGGGGGCTTCGGCACCCTGGACGAGCTGTTCGAGGCGGCCACCCTCGTGCAGACCAACAAGGTCACCCGCTTCCCGATCGTGCTGGTCGGCACCGAGTTCTGGGGCGGGATGCGGGACTGGATCCGCTCCAGCCTGCTGGAGAACCAGCTCATCAAGTCGCACGACATGGAGCTGGTCCAGGTGACCGACGACCTCGACGAGGTGGTCGACATCATCCGCAAGTCCCACCTGGACATCCACCGCCAGCACGTGCAGTCGGAGGAGCAGCCCGGCCCGGAGCAGTAGGGGGACGACGGGGGAACGGCGCACGGCGTACGGGCCGTGCGCCGTTCCGGCGCTGGCGGCGCGGCGGGTGCGGCCCCGGCCGAGCGCGAGGGCCGTACCCGGCCCGGGCGGCGTGTGGCACGATCGTGTCCGTGCCTGTTCTCATCATGGTCCTCGTCGCCGCCGCCGCGCTCGCCGTCCTCGTGGGCGTCGTCTACATCGTGCTGGGCAAGGGCGGCCAGCTCGCCCGCTTCGAGGCCGACCACCCCCCGCTCGCCCTGCCCGAAGACCGGCCCGTCAAGGCGTTCGACCTGGGCCGCCTGATGCTGCCCCTGGCCATGTGGGGCTACCACGTGCGCGCCGTGGACGAGCTGCTGCTGCGCCTCACCGCCACGCTGCGCGAGCGCGAGGAGCGCATCGAGGACCTGGAGTGGCGCCTGTCGCGCCTGGACCCGTCCTACGTTCCGGAGGGCACCGGCCCGATCCCCGGGGCGCACCTGCCCGGCGACGCCTACGCCCCCGAGCAGGGCGCGCGCGGCCCCGCCGCGGTCGGGAGCACCGCGGTCGCGGGCTTCCGGCCCGGGGGCCCGACCGGACCGGGGGACTCCGCCGCCCGGGGTTCCGCGTCCGCCGGTGCCGCGGGGACCACCGCGCCCATGGATGTCACAGGGGCCACCGCGCCCACCGAGGTCATCGAGGGCGCCGAGGCCGAGGACACCCGGGAGGCCGCGGACGAGCGGGAGACCGGGGAGGAGGCGGAGGGCGCCGCGCGCTCGGAGGGCCCCGGGGACCCCGGGTTCCCCCGGAGCCCCGAGCCCGCCCCGGGCTCCGGGGGAGCGGAGGGTTCCGACGGGGCCGGGGCTCCGGGGGACCCGACGGCCGCCGTGACCGGGGAGCGCCCCGAGGCGGCGGGAGGTTCCGGGACCGCGGACGCCTCCGACGCCTCCCCCTCGCGCGGCGACGAGCGCTGACCCCGCACCCAAAGCTGTGGCGCGGGTCACGTTTGGCGGTACCGTGCTGACCTGGCGTTCGCCTTCTTCTATGCCGTGCATCACAGCCCCCGCGCGGTTATCGGGCGAAACCCGCGGGTTCGGGTGCTCTATCCTCGGTCGCTGTATCCGCGTTCCCCCCGCTCCGCCGGAGCGGGTGCATCACCGTTGAGGATGGCGAGGATGGACACAGCAGCCGAACTGGAGTCGGGAGCCGACGATCGGCGCGAAGGGCCCGCTTCCTCCGTGACAGCCGCCTCCCCCGTGCAGCTGTCCCTGTGGCCGCCGCCCCGGTCGACCCGGCACAGCGGCAGGCGCCGCCGCCAGTTCACCGTTCTGGGCGCGGCCGCGCTGGCCGTCCTCCTGGTCGGCGGAGGGGCCACCGCGTGGGCCCTGCTGGCCGACGGCGAAGAGACCGCGCAGGAGGCCGTCGCCCCGGCGGAGGACTTCGTCGGAGCCTGGGCGGGCGAGATGGTCCAGGTGAACACCGAGGGCCAGCACGTCGCCGACTGGCACGCCGAGGTGCGGATCGAGGAGGGCGCCGAGCGCGGCAGCACCGCCTGGACGACCTTCGCCTGCTCGGGGACGCTCGTGCTGTCCGCGGGCGACAACGACCGGCGCGTCTACGCCTACACCGAGACCGCCGACCCCGAGGACCGCTGCGTCGACGAGGCCGAGCTGACCCTGGCGCCCGCCGCGGACGGCGGTCTGAGGGCGGAGTGGTCCTCGGTCACCGACGAGGGCACCCGGATGACGTCGACGGGTCCCCTGAGCTGATCCGGTCGCCCGGATCGCCGCCCGCCCCGGGCGCCGGTTCGACCGCCTGGAGGCGGTGCCGTTCCGGATCCGTCCGACCGCGGCCCCCGGGGCCCGGATTCCCTGTGGGGACGAAAGCGCAGGTCGGAGATGTTGTTCAGGTGTCGCCGGACTGTCGGGTCCGGCCCACCGCCCCCGGGCGGGGGCTGACGCGGATCCCCGTGCGCTCACCGGGTTTCGGCCAGTACCGATATAACCTTACTGACCGACGTTTCCTCGTTGGTGGAAACCGCCGGAGGCGGCCCGGCCGCCGACCGGCGCACACACGGGGGCCAACCTCCGAGATAATGGTCGGAGAGTGATTCACGTCCCCCAAGCCACACGGGCGAGAGTCACGCGGAACCGGCCTACGGCTCCGGAGCCGAGACGGGCCAAGCGGATCGGCGCCGGTGCTGTGGGTCGGCCCCGGTCACCCGCGAGGAAACACCTAGAAAGGGGAATGGCATGGCGGCGATGAAGCCGAGGACCAGCGACGGGCCGATGGAGGTCACCAAGGAGGGTCGCGGCATCATCATGCGGGTCCCGCTGGAGGGGGGCGGACGCCTGGTCGTCGAGCTGACGCCGGCCGAGGCGACCGAGCTCCGGGACGCGCTCAAGGGTGTCGTCGGCTAGGTCCGGCACCACGTTCTTCCCTCCCCCACCCGGGCCGGAACGCCCGACGGCCCCCCGAGGTCGTAGACCCCCATGACAGCGAACGATTGTGAGCGGCCTGTGCCATTCGCCACGGAGATCCAGCCCCGTTCGGGGAGCCTCGCCGAATCCACCGCGGACCTGCTGGTCCTTCCCGTCCTCTCGGGAGACGGCGGACCCGCGGAGGTCGAAGGGGTCGCCGAGGGCGGCCTGACACAGGTGCTTCCGGCTCCGCTCGGCGATCTGTTCGCGCACTACTCGCTCACCGGGAAACCCGGTGAGCTGGCCCAGTTCCCGGTGTCCCGGGACCAGGGGCTGGTACGGCTGGCCCTTCTGGGGGTCGGTTCGGGTTCCCCCGACGACCTCCGGAAGGCCGGCGCAGCCCTGTCCCGGGCCGCCCGGGGAAGAGAGCGGGCCGCCCTGGCCTGGCCGGGTGTCGGCGGCGACGCCGCCACCGCCTTCGCCGAGGGCGCCCTCCTGGCCTCCTACACCTTCAGCCTCAAGACCGCCGAACCCCCGGCGGACAAGCGTCCCGCCCCGGTGGTCGAGGTGGTGGACCCGGGCGCCGGGGACCTCGCCGACGCGCTGGAGCGCGGCACCCGGCTGGCCGCGGCCACCGCCCTGGCCCGCGACCTCATCAACACCCCGTCCATGGTCAAGGACCCCGCGTGGATGGCCGCGCGCGCCAGCGAGGTCGCCGCGGACTCCGGCCTCCAGGTGCGGGTCTGGGACGAGGCGGAGCTGGAGCGCGACGGCTTCGGCGCGATCCTCGCCGTCGGCCGGGGCTCCTCACGCCCCTCCCGGCTGGTGCAGCTCTCCTACACCCCCGAGAACCCCACCGCGCACGTGGTGCTGGTCGGCAAGGGCATCACCTTCGACACCGGCGGCCTCTCGCTCAAGCCCAACGACAACATGTCGCTGATGAAGACCGACATGAGCGGCTCGGCGGTCGTGCTCGCCGTGCTGTCCGCGCTGTCGGCCGTGGGCGCCTCGGTGCGGGTGACCGGTCTGCTGGCCCTGGCCGAGAACGCCTTCGGCGGCGACGCCACACGCATCGGCGACGTGCTCACCACCTACGGCGGCACGACCGTCGAGGTGCTCAACTCCGACGCCGAGGGCCGCCTGGTCCTGGCCGACGCCATGGGTTACGCGGTCGCCGAGCTGGCCCCGGACGTGCTCGTGGACGTGGCCACGCTCACCGGCGCGGCCAAGGTCGCGCTCGGTACGGGCACGGGCGCCCTGTACAGCACCGACGACGCGCTGGCCGCCGAGATCGAGACCGCGGGCCGGGCCTCCGGCGAGCCGCTGTGGCGGATGCCGCTGACCGAGGAGTACGTCGAGACCACCGAGTCCCGCGTGGCGGACCTGGCCAACATCGGCACCCGTCGCGAGTTCGGCCCGGCCGGCGCCACCGACGCCGCCCTGTTCCTGCGCGAGTTCACCGGCGGCGTGCCCTGGGCCCACCTGGACATCGCCGGTCCCGGCCGGTCGACCAAGGAGAGCGGCCTGCTCAGCAAGGGCGGCACCGCCTTCGCCACGCGCACGCTGCTGCGCTGGCTCGCCGAGCGCTAGCCGAGCCCCCGGGCCGGGTGCCCGTGCGTCACACCGGTGACGGCCCGGCCAGCGGGTCCGGTCCGGGAGTTCCTGCCGCCCCGGCGGGGGACCTCACCCCGGCAGGGCGCGCTGGAACTCGTGCATGCGCTCCACCGGGCGAAAGCCCAGGCGCAGGTTGACCCGGCGCATGGGGGCGTTGTCCGGGGCGTTCCAGGTGCGGACCTGGACCCGCTCGGGGAACTCCGCGGCCAGCGTCTCCAGGTTGCGCAGCTTCAGCGCCGAGCCCAGGCGGTTGCCCCGGTGCTCGGGCGCCACCAGGGTGTCCTCCTGGTAGGCCGAGCCCTCCCCCTCGGGCAGGGCGATCTCGCTGTACCCGGCCAGGCCGCCGGTGGCGGCCCTGGCCGCGCAGACCAGCGTGCGGTACCGCTGGGCGCGGCGGCGCTCCTCCTGGTCACGCACGCGCGCGGGGTCCCAGAGCCCCCGCTCGAAGGCCGCATCCCCGAGCGGGACGTCGGCCTGCATCCGCGTGCGCAGCCGCGCGTAGTCGGCCAGCAGCTCCTCCGGGCACGTGTCCGTCCAGGTCAGCAGCTCGTAACGGGACCCGAGGGCGAGCACGTCGGCGCCGACCTCCTCGCGGACCCGCGCGGCCAACGGAAGTTCCAGGACGTAGTAGTCCTCCTCGTGGACCGCCGCGAACCCGCGCGCGAGCGCGAAGCGGACGCCGGGCCAGTCCTCGAAGGAGCGGTCCGAGGGCAGCTGGACCTCGCCCAGCGCGGTCGTGCGCCCCTCCTCGGCCAGGACGCGCTCGGCGTGCTCCCACAGGCGGGTTCCGTGGCCGCGGCGCCGCGTCGCGACGGGCACGTTGACGTCGACCTCGGCCAGGTGCAGGTTGTCCCGGTCCCCGAACTCCAGCAGGAGCGCGCCCGCCACCCCGCCGTCCTCCCCGTGGGCCGCGTAGGCCAGGGCCCGCCGTTCGCCCCCGCGTCCGCGGAGCACCGCGCGCAGGGAGTCCGGGTGGGGGAGCGGGACCACCCCGGGGTCGCGGTCGGCGAGCGAGGCCGCCCGCACGGCCGCGTACCAGGAGTCGAAGGCGGCTGGGTCGGTGCCGTCGACGCGGCTGATCACCGTCGGCCGGGTTCCTGGTGGATGGCGGCCAGCAGTCCCTCGCCCACCGGCATCAGCATGGGGATGAACTCCTCCCCCTCCCGCACGCGGCGGATCACCTCGCGCACGGCGGTCTCGCGGGGGTCGGGCACGCGCAGCGGCCCGTCCGGCTCGCTGGAGGCCACCATGGCGCCGTTGAACACCGCCATCCCGCCCCGGCGCAGCAGGCGCAGCGCCTCGTCCATGTACAGGGGGTAGGACACCGCGTCGGCGTCCACGAACACCAGGTCGTACCCGCCGTCGGTCAGCCTCGGCAGCACGTCCAGGGCCGTCCCGCGGATCAGCCGGGCACGTCCGGGGCCGAAACCGGCGCGGGAGTACGCCGAGCGCGCGTAGTCCTGGTAGGCGGCGTTGGTGTCCACCGTGGTCAGGATCCCGTCCGGGGCCATCCCCCGCAGCAGCCAGATCCCCGAAACCCCGCACCCGGTGCCGATCTCCACCACGGAGCGGGCGCCGATGGAGGCGGCCAGGAAGCGCAGGGCCGTGCCCGTCGCCGCGTCCACCGGCGGGGCCGACGACCGGCTGCCCGCCTCGTAGGCGTCCGCCAGGGGCTCGTCCTCCATGGCGTCCTGCTCGAACCGGGACTGCTCGGCGCGGACCCAGGTGATCCGGGCCGCGGTCTCCTCCGGGCTGGCGATAACGGCCTCCCACAGCGTTCACGTGTCTGGTGGGGCTCTGACCAGCGGGTGGTCACCCACCGTAGAATGTCGGTCGCGGCCAGGTCATGTCCCTGGCAAAAGACTAGCCTGAACCGGACCGAACTCCGAGCGTTGTGGCGGGAACTTAATCCACGTCCCCGGGCGTTGAAACGGGATGAACGTACGTTGATCGCCACGAAGCAAACTCCCCCTGACCAACCTGGCGGCGAATCGACGGGATGAAGGGAGCAGCGGTGCCAGAGTCCGGCCCTGCCGTGGAATTCGAGGCATGGGAACCCCCGAGCTGGGACGAGGTCGTGCGGACCCACTCCCCGCGCGTGTACCGGCTCGCCTACCGGCTGACCGGCAACAAGCACGACGCCGAGGACCTCACGCAGGAGGTCTTCATCCGGGTCTTCCGCTCGCTGGCCAACTACACCCCCGGCACCTTCGAGGGGTGGCTGCACCGCATCACCACCAACCTCTTCCTCGACACGGCCCGCCGCCGGGCCCGCATCCGCTTCGAGGGCCTTGCCGAGAACGCCGACGAGCGCCTGGAGGGCCGTGAGCCCTCCCCCGCGCAGCGCTACGACGACCGGCACTTCGACGCCGACATCCAGTCCGCCCTGGACGCGCTGCCCGCCGAGTTCCGCGCCCCGGTCGTCCTGTGCGACATCGAGGGGCTCTCCTACGAGGAGATCGCGGCGACGCTCGACGTCAAGCTCGGCACCGTCCGCAGCCGGATCCACCGGGGCCGGGCCCAGCTGCGCCGGGCCCTGGAGCACCGGCGGTCCCTGGCCGCCGACAACGAGGCGCGCAGCGGCGGAAACGTCATCAACGGGGAGGCGGAGTGAGTATGGACCACCTCGGAGAGCGGCTCTCCGCGCTCGTCGACGGCGAGCTCGGCCCGGTCGACCACGAGAGCGCCCTCATCCACCTGGCCAAGTGCGAGTCGTGCCGCTTCGAGGCCGACATGATGCGCCGCCTCAAGCGGCGCCTGCACGGCCTGTGCGAGCCCGAGCCCGACATGGACTTCATGGGACGGCTCACCAGCCTGTCCCGCGACCACGGACCCTCGGACCGGGGCCCCTCCGGCCCCTCCGTCGGCGGAACCGGCTTCGGCAGCAGTCCGCCCCTGGGCTCCTCGCGCCCCCTGGGCGGCTTCCCCGGCGGCGCCCTGGCCGCCGTGCCCCCGACCGCGGGGGGCACTCCGCCCGCCGCGGGCGGCCCGGCCCCCTCACGGCCGGAGCGCGCCGCCGCGCCCGGGCGCCGCCGCCGCGGCGACCGCCTCGCGCACCTGTTTCCGGCCTTCCCCGGCGGCCGCTACGCCGTCGCGGGCTTCGCCGTGGCCACGGCCCTGCTCGGCAGCGCGTTCGTGGCCGGGGGCGAGGCCGAGGAGACGCCCGTGGTCGAGCCCCGCCTGGCCGACTACGCGGTCGAGCACGCGTTGACCAGCCGCAACATCCCGGTGGTCGACGCGCGGCCCACCGCCGCCGAAGCCCCCCACGGCCCCACCGAAACCACCCGGTGAGCGCGGAGGAACCCTCCTCCGCGCGCTCCGCCCCGGTCACGATCCTCGTCGTGGCACTGCTGTGCGCGCTGCTGCTCACGGCCGCCGCGCACCCCCATCCCACCGCCGTCCCGGCCGAGGGGGAGGACGACGGGATGTCGGTGCTGCACCGCGCCGCCGCAGCGGAGGACGAGGTCGCCTACTCGGCCGTGCGCGAGGTCACCGGACCGGAGGACACGGAGGGCGGGCAGTCCGCCGAGGGCCGGACGCTGCGCGTGCGCGTGGTGAACAGGCCCGGCGAAGGCATCGCCCTGGCGCCCGTCGGAGACGAGGAGTCCGCCCTGGTGGTGGACGCGTCCTCGGCCCTGGAGTCGTTGGACGACCGCCTGCTCAGCATGCTCGGCGACACCTACGCCGTCTCGGACGCGGGCCCCGCCCGCCTGGACGGCCGGGAGGCCCGCCTGGTGGAGGCCAGGCACGCCGACGGCACCGTCGCCGGGCGGTTCTGGGTGGACACCGCCACCGGCCTGCTCCTGGGCCGGACCGTCTACGGCACCGGCGGCGAGCACGCGATCGGCTTCCGCCTCACGGGGCTCGAACTGGGGGAGGAGGACTGGCCGGAGGAGGCGCTCGGAGACTCCCCCTGGAGCGACACCCTCACCCGCACCGAGCGCGCGGACCTGCGCGCGGAGGAGTGGCCCCTCCCGGAGTACCTGGCCTGGAACCTGCGGCTGGTCGACGCCCGGTCCACCGAGCACGGCGGGCACCGCGTGGTGCACGCCGTCTACTCGGACGGTCTGTCCCAGGTGTCGGTTTTCACCCAACGTGGGAAGCTGGGCAGCAAGCATTCCCCCACAGAACCGAACGGATACGCCGGAACCGGGACGGGGGGAAGCGGCGTCACACCACAACACGGCACGATCTTCGGCGGTGACGCGGGCCAGTACCAGAGCATGTGGCAGGCGAACGGCTTCGTCTACACGGTGCTCGCGGACGCCCCCGCGGGGCTGGCCTCGTCCGCCGTGTCCGCGCTGCCCGGGCCGGGTTCGGGTTTCTGGGCCCGCGTGCACCGCGGTCTGTCCCGGCTGGGGTTCCTCTAGGGCTCCGGCCGGTCCCGTGCCGTCCCACAGCCGAGCGACTTACGGAGCAGGTCTTGAGTGAGGAAAACGGCCGCCCGGAACACGGGGGAGAGCCCGGCCGGGCGACCCCGCCGGGCGGTGGAACACCCCCTGAGCGCGCCGCGCCCGGTCCGGCGAACGCGCCGGACCGGGCGCCCGCGGAGCGCCCCCGGTGGCCCGCCCGGGCCGCCGGAAGGCCGTCGGCACCCTCCCGGAACGCCTCCGCGGACCAGGGCGACCCCGCGCCCCCGCGCCACCCCGGGCCGCTCCCGCAGCCCGGACAGGGAGTCCCCGGAGCGCAGGCCGCCCCCACCCCGCCTCCCGGCAGTGGAGACCCCATGAACCTTGACCCCGGACCGGGCGAGCAGCCCGGCGCCCCCCGATCCGACCAGGCCTCCGCGCACCCCGTGGGCGGAGGGTTCCCCGGTTCCGCCAACCCCTCCGGTCCCGCCGTCTACGGCGCTTCCGCCGCCAACCCCGGCTCCGGTGATCCCTCGGGCCCCACCGCCCACACCAGCTTCGCCAACCCCTCCGGTCCCGGCCACCCGGGTATCGGCGGTCCCTCCGGTCCTGCCAATCCCATGAACCCCGGCGCTCCTTCGGCTCCCGGGCAGCACACCGGCCACACCGGTCAGTCTGCCGCCCACGGCGGCTACGCGGCGGCCTTCCAGGCGGGGCACGCCGCCCCCGGCCCGGGCGCTCCGCCCCCCGGTGTCCCCGGACCCCACACGACCGGCCCCCACAGCGCCCCGCAGCCCCCCGCGCCCAAGCGGCCCCGGCGCGGCGTCCCGGTGTGGATGGCGCTGTCGGGCATGCTCGTCGTCGCGCTCATCGCCGGAGGCGCCGGCGGTGTCGCGGGCAACCTCCTCGACGGCTCCTCCACTGACGAGGCCGCGCAGGAGGAGGGTCCGGTCATGAACGAGCCGCCGCCCGAGGCCCCCCGGCGCGACCCCGACACCATCGCCGGTGTGGCCCAGCGGGTCAGCCCGAGCGTGGTGTTCATCCACAGCGCCGATCCCACCATCCCGAGCAGCGGCTCCGGGTTCGTCATCGACGGGAACTACGTGGTGACCAACGACCACGTCTCCGCCGGTCTGGAGGCGGACGGCATCGTCGTGGAGTACAGCGACGGCAGCCTCTCCAGCGCCTCCGTGGTCGGCTCCGACCCCAGCTCCGACCTCGCGGTGCTGTCGCTGGACGACCCGATCGACGTCGAGCCGCTCCAGTTCGGCGACTCCGAGCAGGTCATCGTCGGTGACGAGGTGATCGCCATCGGCGCGCCCCTGGGCCTGTCCGGAACCGTCACGCAGGGCATCATCAGCGCCGTCAACCGCCCGGTCAGCTCCGGCGAGGGCGAGAACGCCAGCCGCTTCTACGCGCTCCAGACCGACGCCGCCATCAACCCGGGCAACTCCGGCGGCCCGCTGGTGGACCTGGAGGGCCGGGTCATCGGGGTCAACTCGATGATCGTCACCATGAGCTCCATGGGGGAGCCCACGGGCAACATCGGCCTGGGCTTCGCGATCCCGTCGGTGGAGGCCGAACGCGTCGTGAACCGCCTCGTCGAGTACGGCGAGACCAGCTACGCCGACATCGGGGCCGAGATCGACCTGGACAGTCCGGTCGCGGGCGCGGTCATCGCCGACGGCGGGGGCGCGGTGGAGAGCGGCGGCCCGGCCGACGAGGCGGGGCTGGAGCCGGGCGACGTCATCCTCTCCCTGGACGGGCGCCCGGTGAACTCGGGCCAGGAGCTGCTCGCCATGCTGCGCAGCCGCAGCCCGGGCGAGGAGGTCGAGGTCGAGTACGACCGCGACGGCCGACGCGACACCGTCACGGTCACGCTGGGCTCGTCGGACTGACCGGCACGACCGCCCCGGACGCACGCGAGGCCCCCGAGCACGGAGCTCGGGGGCCTCGTCGCCGTTCGGGGCCGCGAGCCCCGTACGAGGTGTCGTCCGGGAGCGCCGGACACGGGCCGCGGCGAAGAGCCGGGTCCGGGGAGGCGCCGCCTAGCGGCCCGCCGGGGAGATGCCCAGCTGCATACCGGCCAGTCCGCGGGGCTTGCCGACCAGGGTCTCGGCGATCGAGGCGATCACCTTGCTGGCCTCGGCCTCGGGCTCGGTCAGCACCAGGGGCTTGCCCTCGTCGCCGCCCTCGCGCAGGCGGGTGTCCAGCGGCACCTGGCCCAGCAGCGGGATGTCGGTGCCCAGCGTCCGGGTGAGGGCGTCGGCGACCGTGCGCCCGCCGCCCTCGCCGAACAGGTGGATCGGCTCCCCGCCGTCCGGCGGCAGGTAGTACGACATGTTCTCGATCACGCCGGCGATCCGCTGGTGGGTCTGGGCGGTGATGGCGCCCGCGCGCTCGGCGACCTCGGCGGCGGCCTGCTGCGGGGTGGTCACCACGAGCAGCTCGGCGTTGGGCAGCAGCTGCGCGGTGGAGATGGCGATGTCGCCGGTGCCCGGGGGCAGGTCCATCAGCAGCACGTCCAAGTCGCCCCAGAACACGTCCGACAGGAACTGCTGGAGGGCGCGGTGCAGCATCGGGCCCCGCCACACCACCGGCTGGTTGCCCTGCGTGAACATGCCGACCGAGATGACCTTGATGTCATGCGCGGTGGGCGGCAGGATCATGTCCTCGACCTTGGTCGGGAAGTCCGACGCGCCGAGCATGCGGGGCACCGAGTGGCCGTAGATGTCGGCGTCCACGACGCCCACCTTGTGGCCCTGGGCGGCCATGGCCGCGGCCAGGTTCACGGTGACGGAGGACTTGCCGACACCGCCCTTGCCGGAGGCGACGGCGAAGACGCGGGTGAGCGAGTTCGGCTTGGCGAAGGGGATCTCCTTCTCCGCCTGGCCGCCGCGCAGCTTGGTCTGGAGTTCCTTGCGCTGCTCGTCGCTCATCACGTCGAGCTCGACGCGCACGGAGGTGACCCCGGCGACCTTGGTCACCGCGGCGGTCACGTCCTTCTCGATACGGCCCTTCATCGGGCATCCGGCCACCGTGAGGTAGACGCCGACGCTCACGGCACCGTCGTCGGCGACGTCGACGCTCTTGACCATGCCGAGATCGGTGATGGGGCGGTGGATCTCCGGGTCTTGCACCGTGGCCAGGGCTTTGTGCACCTGCTCGGTGGATGGTGTGGAGGACATGTGCTCAATCGTAGGTCAGCGGGACGGGACGGCGGCCTGCCGGATCGCTCCCGCGGGCCACCTCGTTCAACGAGGGAGCCGCGCCGCGCATTCCTCCTCCCCGCGGGCCCGTGCCGCGCGCCGCCGCCGAGGCGGCGCACCGAGGGCACCGCGGAAGGGGCCGGGGAGAAAGGTGTGAGGGATGTCGCGGAGGAGAGGGGAGCGGAGAGGGCGTCGTCCGGCGCCGTGCGCACCACCCTGTGCGTGCCGTGACCAGGCGATAACGGCGTGGCCTTAACGCTGGCAATACATGCCCGGATAGTAGTCTCGGCCCACGATGGGAAATGTGCCGCCACCGCCTGGTTCGTCCTGGCCCGCCGCGCCCGAGGGGCCGGAGGGGCGGACTGTCGGGGCCTACACGCAGGAGCAGACCTGGGCGGATCCTCCCGGAGGGGGGAGGCTGACGCCGCCCGGGGGCTACGCCGTGGCCGCCACCGACCCGGACGTGTGGGCTTGGCCGCCGCCGAGGCCGGTGCGCAGGAACCACTTCGCCCGCGCGGAACTCCCCGCGGACGAGTCCTACCACAGGCTGGGCCGCACGTCCCGCTTCCGCTGGTGGTTCACGCCGCTCACCCTGGCCGTCCTCGCGGTGCTGCTCTTCTTCCTGTGGATAGCCGTCATCCTGTCGGTGACGATCGTGGCGATCATCAACGGCAGCGGACTGGCCCCGGACTCGGTCACCCTGAGCGTGATCGCCGAGATGGCCTTCGGGCTGCTGTCGTCGGCGCTGTTCATCCCCATCGTCCTCTTCCTGGTCCGCGTCGTGCAGTGGCGCCGGACCGGCTCCCTGTTCTCCGTCGAGGGACGGCTGCGCTGGGGGTGGCTGGCCCGCTGCACGGCGGTGGCGGTCGTCCCGGTCGCCCTGTGCGTCGTGGCCTTCCTGCCGCTGGCCGAACTCCTCCAGCCCGACCTGGTGCCCCGCGAGGCCTCCGGCGGAACCGAGGTGTTCGCCGCGGCGATGACCGCCATCGTGCTGCTGGTGCCGTTGCAGTCGGCGGCCGAGGAGCTGACCCTGCGCGGCATGCTCATGCAGCTGGTGGGCGCGCTCGGCGCCCGTCCCGACGAGCGGCGCGGCCGGTCGGCGGTCTCGCGGGTCCTGCGCTCCCCGGGTCCGGCCATCCTGGCCAGCGGAACCCTGTTCGCGGCGCTGTACCTGGCCACGCACCCGGGCGACCCCTGGACGACCGCGGCGCTCGCGGTGATGGGGCTGGGGATGTCCTGGCTGACCTGGCGCACCGGCGGTCTGGAGGCGGCGATCAGCCTGCACGTGGTCAACAGCCTCGTGCAGTTCACGCTGTGCGTGTTCGAGGGCCGCATGGAGCAGATCGGCACGGGGGTCATGGTCGGCTCCGGCCTGCCCCTGGGCGCGGGTACGCCGCTGGTGCTGGTGCTGACCCTGATCCAGGTGGGGCTGTACGTGCTGGCGGTGGTGTGGCTGGCGGGCCGCCGCGGGGTGCGGCGCAGGAGCGCGGCCGCCGTCCGTTAGAGCTCGTCGGCTCCGGGCCCGGCGACCGGCTCGCCCGGGGGGTTCTCCGCGGGCTCGCGGACCGTGCCGCCGTCCCGCTCGGGGAAGACCCACGTGCGGTAGGAGAAGAACCGGAAGAGCGTGCCCAGGCCCACCCCGACCACGTTGCCCGCGATGTTGCTCGCGAGCGGGCCGTCGAACCCCAGCACGTACACCGAGAACCCCAGGCAGGCCAGCTGGAGGAGCATCCCGACGCCGTTCATCAGCAGGAACAGCGCGGTCTCGCGGCCGTAGCCGGTCCGGGCCCGGTCGCCGAAGGTCCAGAACCGGTTGCCCACGAAGGCCACCGCGATCGAGCACAGCGTCCCGATCACCTGCCCCGTGAGCGGGCCCGCCCCGGCCGCGCTCCACAGCAGGTTGGTCGTCCCCAGCTGGACCACGTAGGCCACGGCGCCCACGGAGCCGAACTTGCCCACCTCCCGGACGAGCTTGGCGATCCCGGGATGGCGGGAGAGGAAGTCGCGCACGTTCTGCGCCTCCGGTCCTGTGGTCGGGGTGGTCGGATCCGCCTCCGCGCGGACCGGTCCCGGCCGGGCCGCCGACCAGGGGCGGAGGGGGCCCGGGACCGCCGCGTCCGCACGCCCTAGACTCTAGCCGGGGGTCGCACCAGGACCCCGGCCGCGGGTTCCGAGCCGATCCGGCCAGGTCCCGCCGCGCGGGGCCGTCCCGTCACCGCGGTTGACGAGCAGCATGTGAGTTGAGGAACTGTGAGCGAGCGTAACCGCACCGTCCCGCGCGTGGGAATGGTGGGAGGGGGCCAACTCTCCCGGATGACCCACCAGGCGGGCATCGCCCTGGGGGTCGACTTCTCGGTCCTGGCGTCCAGCCCCGCCGACAGCGCCGCGCTGGTGTGCGGTGACGTCTCCCTGGGCGACGACCGCGGCCTCGACGACGTCCTGGCCTTCGCCAAGGCCCACGACGTGGTCACCTTCGACCACGAGCACGTGCCCGAGCCCGTCCTGCGCGCGGTCGAGGAGGCCGGGGGCCTGCTGCGCCCCGGCCGCGACGCGCTGCGCTTCGCCCAGGACAAACTGCGCATGCGCACCCGTATGGCCGAGCTGGGCGCGCCCTCGCCGCGCTGGCGTGCCGTCACCACCCTGGAGCACGTCACGGCCTTCGCCGGGGAGACCGGGTGGCCGGTCGTGCTCAAGGCGGCCCGCGGCGGCTACGACGGCAAGGGCGTGTGGGTCGTCGGTGACGCCGACGAGGCCCGCGGGGTCGTGGACCGCGCCGCCGCCGAGGAGGTGCCGCTCCTGGTCGAGGAGAAGGTGGACTTCTCGCGCGAGCTGGCCGTGCAGGTCGCCCGCTCCCCGCACGGGCAGGTCGCGGTCTACCCGGTCGTGGAGACCGTGCAGCGCGGCGGCATCTGCCACGAGGTGATCGCCCCCGCCCCGGACCTGTCCGAGGACAAGGCCACCCACGCCCAGCAGCTGGCCATCGAGATCGCCCAGGCGCTGGACGTGACCGGGGTCCTGGCCGTGGAGCTGTTCGAGACCGCCGACGGCGTGGTCGTCAACGAGCTGGCCATGCGCCCGCACAACTCCGGCCACTGGAGCATCGAGGGCGCGCGCACCTCCCAGTTCGAGCAGCACCTGAGGGCCGTGCTGAACCTGCCGCTGGGCTCGCCGCGCACCAACGCGCCCTACACCGTCATGGCCAACCTGCTGGGCGGCGAGGACCCCGAGGTCTACCGCCGCTACCTGCACGTGATGGCGAAGGACCCCGAGGTGAAGGTGCACTTCTACGGCAAGGACGTGCGTCCGGGCCGCAAGATCGGGCACGTCACCGTGATGGGTGAGGACTACCGTGACCTGCTGGCGCGCGCGCGAGACGCCGCCGCCTACCTGCGAGGAGACGAACAGTGACCGACAGCGCCAACGGGCGGGACGCGAGGGGCCCCGTGGTGGGCATCGTGATGGGCTCGGACTCCGACTGGCCGGTGATGCGTGAGGCGGCCGAGGCCCTGCGCGAGTTCGACGTCCCCTTCGAGGCCGACGTGGTCTCGGCGCACCGCATGCCGCACGAGATGGTCTCCTACGGAGCCGAGGCCGCCGGCCGCGGCCTGAAGGTGATCATCGCCGGCGCGGGAGGGGCGGCGCACCTGCCGGGCATGCTGGCCTCGGTGACCACCCTGCCGGTGGTGGGCGTCCCGGTGCCGCTCAAGTACCTCGACGGCATGGACTCGCTGCTGTCCATCGTGCAGATGCCCGCCGGGGTGCCGGTGGCGACCGTGGCCGTGGGCGCGGCCCGCAACGCGGGTCTGCTGGCGGTGCGGATGCTGGCCGCGGGCGACCCCGCGCTCACCGAGCGCATGGTCCGCTTCCAGGAGGAGCTGAAGGAGCAGGCCCACGCCAAGGGCGAGCGGCTGCGCCGCGAGGTGGAGAACGGGGGCAGGCCCACCGGCTTCGGCCGCTAGCCCGCCGACGCCCGAACGGCCCCGGTACCCGTCACGGGTGCCGGGGCCCTCGCGTGTCCGCTCAGCCCTCGGAGGGCAGGAGGAGGCGCAGGCCCTCGACGGCCTGCTCCACGGTCGGCAGCGCTTCCGGGGCGATGAGGTACTGGATGAGGTAGCCGGTGACGAAGTTGTAGGCCATGGAACCCAGACCGGCCTCGACGGCCGGGTCGACCTCCCCGGGCTCCAGGTCGAGCAGGAGCGCGGCCAGCCCCCGGCGGGCGCCCCTGAGGCCCTCGGCCAGCACGGCGCGGACACCGTCGTCGAACTGGGCCTGCGCGTAGGCCTGGACACTGGCGACGAGCAGGTCGCGCTCCTCGGGCAGGGTCCGGAAGAGCGAGTCGAGCAGGACGCGCAGCCTGTCGGCCGGGGCCTCGGCGCGTGAGGCGCTGACGGCGGCCCCGAAGGTGTCGCCCCACTCCCCGGTCGCCTCGATCACGGCCGTGTTCATGAGGTTGTCCTTGGACCCGAAGTGGTACCCGATGGAGGCCAGGTGCGCTCCGGAGGCGGCGGCGATGTCGCGCGCCGTGGTCTTGCTGTAGCCCTTCTCCACCAGGCACTTCCTGGCGCCCGCCAGCAGGTCTTCGCGTTGGCTCATGACCGCGATCCTAGCATCTGGACGTACGTACATATTGACACCTGATTTTGACGTACGTACGATCACGGCCATGAACCCTCGACGCGCCACCGCCCGCACCTGGGCCGGACTGGCCCTCCTGCTGATCCCGGCACTGCTGGTGTCCATGGACATCTCGGTGCTCTTCGTCGCCGCGCCCGCCATCACCGAGGCGCTGCGACCCACGTCCGCGCAGTGGCTGTGGATGATGGACGTCTACGGCTTCGTGCTCGCCGGACTGCTCGTCACCATGGGAAGCCTGGGCGACCGGATCGGCCGCAGGCGCCTGCTGCTCACCGGCGGGGTGCTCTTCGGCGCCGCGTCCGTGCTGCTGGCGCTGGCGCCCTCGCCGGAGCTGTTCATCGCCGGGCGGGCCCTGCTGGGCGTGGCAGGGGCGACCCTGGCGCCCTCCACGCTCTCCCTGGTCCGGGACATGTTCACCGACCCCCGCCAGCGCGGCGCCGCGGTCGGGGCCTGGACCGTCGCCTTCACCGGCGGCGCCGTCGCCGGGCCGATCCTCGGCGGACTGCTCCTGGAGTTCTTCTGGTGGGGCTCGGCCTTCCTCGTCAACCTGCCGTTCATGGTCGTGCTGGTGGCCGCCGCACCCCTGCTCGTGCCCGAGTCGCGCGACCCGGAGGCCTCCGGCTTCGACCTGCCGGGCGCGGGCCTCTCGCTCGCGGCCGTCCTGGGCCTGGTCTACGGCGCCAAGCGCCTGGCCGAGCACGGGGCCGACCCCCACGCCCTCACCGCCCTGGCGGCCGGAGCGGCGCTCCTGGCTCTGTTCGTGCTCCGGCAGCGCCGTGCCGCGCACCCGCTGATGGACCTCTCGCTCCTCGCCCGCCCCGCTTTCACCGCCGCGATCATCGGCAACCTGGCCCTGTCCTTCGCCGTCGGGGGGATGGGGCTCCTGACCTTCACCTTCCTCCAGACCGTGCACGGCCTGAGCCCGCTCCACGCCGCCCTGTGGGCGCTGCCCACGATCCTGGGCACCGTCCTGGGCGCGGTCCTGGCCGGCTCGCTCGCGCCCCGGGCCAGACCCGGCGTGCTCATGGCGGCGGGGCTGGCCCTCAGCGCGGCGGGGTTCGCGGTCGTGGGCCTGGTGGACGCCGACACCCGCCTGGCGGTGTTCCTCGGCGGCTACACCCTGCTGACCCTCGGGGCCGGCGTCGTCGGAACCCTGGCCAACACCCTAGTCCTGGCCACGGCCCCCCGGGAGCGCGCCGGGGCCGCCGCGGGGATCTCCGAGACCAGCACCGAGTTCGGCACCGCCCTGGGCATCGCGGTCCTGGGCACCGCCGCAGGCGCCGTCTACCGCACCTCCGTGGCGGACGCGCTGCCCTCGGTGGACGGGGCCGCGGCCGAGACCGTCACCGGAGCCCTGGCCGCCGCCCCCCGAGCACAGGACCCCGGGGCCCTGCTCGACGCGGCCTTCGACGCCTACACGGCCGGGGTCAACACCGCCGCCCTCACCGGCGCGGGCGTGCTGGCCGCGGTCGCGCTCCTGGTCGCCGTCGCGCTGCGGAGGCTGCCCCCCGCGACCGGCGGGGAGCCCGGCGCACCGGCCCCGGCCGGGGGAGTCCCGGCCCGTCCGTGACCGGACCGCCCTGCGCGCCGACCGCCGTTCCCCGCGGGGCCGCACCGGTCGCGAGCGGCGCCGGGCCGGTGCGCCCGAGCACCACGGGGGCGGGCGCACCGGCTCCCGTTCACCTCGCCGCGGTGCCGAGGCGGTCGGCGGAGCCCTCGGTCAGGACGCACTCCCCGACCGGGCGCTGCTCCAGGTGGCCGCCCTCCAGGAGCTGGTTGACCGAGGCGTACTCCGCCTCGGGCGCCTCCACGACCCCCTCGGCGGGGACGAGTACCTGTTCGCCGCCGCCGGGCTGCTCGAAGTGCGGGGCGATCGGCCCCACCAGCGCGGTGAACTCCTCGGTCACCTCGTAGCAGTTGTAGTTGTGCTCGGGACCGTCCGGCCACGTGTTCAGCGAGTCCGGCGGCAGGGCGCGCCGTTCGTACGGAGCCCCCGCCGGGGCCAGGAACGTGCCGCGCGGGGACCCGAAGCGGTCCAGCATCCACCCCTCGGGCAGGACCCGCAGCTCGGTCACCGGCTCGCCGTCCTCCACCACGAAGCCCATGTGGTCGGGGTAGTCCCAGCCCTCGGGTGTGGCCCAGCGGTCCAGGAACGCGTCGGGGGAGAGGCCGCCGAGCCGCTCGTACCCCTCCAGCAGCGCGCCGACCGGCCCGTCCTCGGGCAGCTCGGCGGGGCCCAGGCGGGGGTCGCCGCACAGGTACCGCTCCAGGTCCTCCTCGCTCGGCGGCGGGTCGAGCACCGGGCACCGCGCCTCCTGCGGGGCGAACGGCGCCGACGGCGCGGGGGGCGCGGGCACCGCGTGGGCGGGCTGGGCCGCCATGAGCAGGGCCAGCGCGGTGCCGACCGTCACGGAAAGCTTCACGGGTGGGACTCCGTCCGTCCTCGGACACCCGGCACGGCGCCGGGCGTACACGGGCAACTACGGAGTGAAGTCAACCACGGTCAACGCGTCACGATCGGGGTTCCGGCCGAAAAAGCGGACGGCCGGGCCCGCGCGGGCCCGGCCGTGGTGCGTGACGAGGGGGAGGGGCTACTGGCGGCCCAGCGCCCGGTAGGTCCAGCCCGAGGCGCGCCAGTACGTGGGGTCGAGCGCGTTGCGCCCGTCCACGATGCGCTTGCGGGCCACCACCCCGGCCAGCTCCTCCGGGTTGGCCTCGCGGAACTCCGCCCACTCGGTGAGCAGCAGCACCACGTCGGCGCCGCGCGCCGCCGCCAGCATGGAGTCGGCGTAGTTCAGCTCCGGGTGCGCCTCGCGCGCCCGCTCCAGCGCCCGCGGGTCGTACACCGTCACCTGCGCTCCCAGGGAGGCGATGGTGGAGGCCACGTCCAGGGCGGGCGAGTCGCGGATGTCGTCGGAGTTGGGTTTGAACGCCGCGCCCAGCACGGTCACCGTGCGCCCGGCGAAGCTCCCGCCGATCAGCTGGCGGGCGATGTCGATGGTGCGCGCGCGGCGGCGCTGGTTGATCGCGTCCACCTCGCGCAGGAAGGACAGCGCGGGCTCCACGCCCAGCTCGTCGGCGCGCGCCATGAACGCGCGGATGTCCTTGGGCAGGCAGCCGCCGCCGAAGCCCAGGCCCGGGCCGAGGAACTTGCCGCCGATGCGGTCGTCGTAGGACAGCGCCTCGGCCAGCTGGATGACGTCGGCCCCGGCCACCTCCGACACCTCCGCCATGGCGTTGATGAAGGAGATCTTCGTGGCCAGGAAGGCGTTGGCCGACACCTTGACCAGCTCGGCGGTCTGGAGGTCGGTCAACAGGAAGGGGACGCCGTCGTCGATCTGGCGCTGCCACAGGGCGCGCACGGCCTTCTCGACCCGGGGGGAGTCGGTGCCGATCACGATCCGGTTCGGGTGCAGGGTGTCCTCCACCCCGAAGCCCTCGCGCAGGAACTCCGGGCTCCACCCCAGCTCGGCCTCCTCGCCCACGGGGGCCAGCGCGGACAGGCGGGCGGCCAGGGTCGCCGCGGTGCCCACCGGAACGGTCGAGCGGCCCACGACCACGGTGGGGCGGGTCAGGTGCGGGGCCAGCTGGTCCACCGCGGCGTTGACGTAGCGCAGGTCGGCCGCGCCGGAGTCGTCGCGCTGAGGGGTGCCCACGCAGATCAGGTGCAGGTCGGCGAACTCCGCGGCCTCGGCGAAGGAGGTCGTGAAGTGCAGGCGGCCGGTTCCCAGGTTCGCGGTGAGCAGCTCTTCGAGCCCGGGCTCGAAGAAGGGGACCCTGCCGGAGCGGAGCATGTCGATCTTGGCCTCGTCGACGTCGAGTCCCAGGACCTCGAACCCCATCTCGGCCAGGCAGGCCGCGGTGGTGGCACCCAGGTACCCGGTACCGATGACGGAGACGCGCATACGGTCCGCTTCGACCACTGGTGGTGTCCTTCCTCGCTTTCGTCCGCTCCCGTTTCGCTGGTTGTGCCCGCTGGAGGCGGTCAACACCCTGCTTGAGGGCAGAAAACGGACATTGTTCAGCCTACGGGTGTGCCCGGGGCGCGATGCATCACCTTACGCGCCGGGGCGTGGCGCACGACCGAACGCCGCGTGAACAGTCAGGCGCTCAGGTTACCGGTGGGTCCGGCGTATCGGCCACAGGGGCGTGTTCAGCGTCGGCGACCGAATCTCGGCCCGCGCCCGCCCCGGTCCAGGGGTGTCCACCCGGAGCCGTCCTCCCCGCGGCGGAAGGGCGTGGTCGTCTTGTCCGGGTCGTCCTCGAAGCCGTCGGGACCGTCAACGAACCCGGCACCGGGGTCAGCGGCGGGGTCGTCGGCGGGCCACGCCGGGTCCGGGACGCCGGGGACCGCGTCCGGAACGGTGTCACCGACCGCCCCGCGCCGGTACTCCTCCCGGCTGGCGCGGGCCACGACCCGGCGCCCGGAGGGCGGGGCCCCGTCGTTCGCGGCACGCCAGCGGAGGGGCATCGCCGCGGAGAACAGCAGCAGCGTTCCCAGCGGCAGCGCCACGGCCAGACCCGCGCCCGAGGGGTAGAGGAAGCTGTCCTCGTTCAGCCAGGACAGCGCCGCCCCCATGGACGCCGGGTGCGCGACCGGCCACAGGCTCAGCGCCGTGAGCAGGGCCCCGCTGGCACCGGCCACCAGCGGCGACAGCCGGGACGCCACCAGGTAGGCGCACACCGCCCCCAGCAGCCCCAGCACCACCGCCGACGACACCGTCGCCACGGTCACCTCCCCCTCGGCGAACCGGGGGAGCAGGCCGGACGACCAGGCCGCGGCGACCCACAGCACGGGGGCCAGGGCGACGCCGCCGAGCAGGCCTACCAGATGGTGCAGCACGGTGATTCCTTCCCTCGCGTCACCCGCAGACGTTCTCCCGCGCGGTCGAGACCGAACCGGTCCCCTCCGCGGCCGAGGGCTCCTCCCGCGGGGTGGCGTCCGCGGTCTGCGGGGCCTCGAACGCCGTGTAGTCGAACCCGATCACGATCTGGAGCCCACCGTCCAGTGCGTCGTCCTCGACCGTCTGCGAGCCCGGCATCATCCCGGCCACGTACTCGGCCGCTGCCGCGTCGTCGGGACCGTGGCGCACCTGGGTGGTGGCGACGTCGAGGCTGCTCCAGTTCCGCGCCGGGGAGGTCACCTGGAACCCGGCCGCGGCCAGCTCGGCGTCCAGCTGCGCGCCCAGGCCCGCGGTGCCGATCCCGTTGAACACCTGGACCCGGATGCCGCCGGGCTCCGGCTCGGACCCGGCCCGCTCCTCCTCCCCGGAGCCGTCCACGGGCCGGTCGGCCCGGACCGCGGCGAACAGCTCCCGGGCGGCGGGCTCGTCCCACAGCACGGCGACGTCGCCGCGCGGCGTCCAGTACTCCATGTCGGCGATGGGCACCTGGGTGAAGGTGACCTCGCCCAGGTCGATGTCGCGCATCTGGTACGCGAGCTCGTTGATGGTGCTGGTGTCCAGCCCCTGGTCCACGGTCACCGACGACAGGGCGCTGTCCAGGAAGTCGGTCAGCTTGGCCGGGTCGGAGAGCGTCTCGGTGCTCATCGCCTGGTCGAGCATCGCGGACAGGACCTGCTGCTGGCGCTCGATCCGGTCCAGGTCGCCGCGCGAGGTGGCGCGGGTGCGGGAGAAGGCCAGGGCCTCGGCCCCGTCCACCCGGTGCGTGCCCGCCTCCATGTCCAGCTGGGCCTTGGGGTCGTGGATCGCCTCGGGCAGGCACACCTCGATGCCGCCCAGGGCGTCCACCACGTCCACGAAGCCGTTGAAGTCCACCTCGACGTAGTGGTCGACGCGCACGTCGGTCACCGACTCCACGGTCCGCACGGCCAACTGGGGGCCGCCGTGGGCGTAGGCGGCGTTGATCTTGTCGGGACCCTGGCCGGGGACGTCCACCCACAGGTCCCGGGGGATGCCGACGACGGTGAGGTGGTCGCGGTCGTGGTTGAGCCGCACCAGCATCATGCTGTCGGAGCGCTGGCCCGGGGTGGAGCCCACGCTCAGGTCCTCCTGGGCCTCCGCGCTCATCTCGTCGCGGTTGTCGGAGCCGATCACCAGGAAGGTCAGGCCGCCGGTCTGCTCGGGGCGCCCCTCCTCGGACAGGCCGCCGAACACGTCGAACCGGTTCAGGGTCCCCGACATCCACCCGGTGAGCGCCCACGAGGTGCCCGAGGCGAGCAGGACCAGCGTCGACAGCGCGCTCATCACCAGCAGGCCGGTACGGCGCCGACGGGTGGCGGCGCTGGGCACGGTCACCCGGCCGGACCTCGGGGAGCGTTCGGGCGGGAGGGGCTGTGAGCGCTGGCGGCGGAACTCCTCCGCGGGTCCCTGCCGTCCCGCTCTGTCATCGCTCATCGGCGTCCCCGTCCCAACCGGTCAACGGTGTCCTTATCTCTAGGTTGTCACCCGATTCGCCGAAGCGCGCGGGATGTCAACCCCCGGCGTGTTGTCCTCCTCTTTGCCTGGCCCTCTCCTTGTTATGACGCCGTGAACTGCGCGGGGGTTCCGTGCGGGCGGTGTCATCCTGAGCCGTATCCGGTACCGCCACGTGACCGAAATCGCGGTCCGATGCGGTGACAATGTCCTGGCGCGGCCACGCCGGACCCGGCCCGCGGCCGAACGGGACCCCGCCGTGTCCGGCGAGGGCCCGCACGGGGGCGCCCGCAGCGCGCCGTCCCCCCTCACCACATCCCTCTCGCAGCACGGAGTTCCAGTGACCCACCCCTACCCCGAGGCCGTCTCCAGCAGGAGCTGGCTCGTGGCCCTCCTGCTCTGCCTGTTCCTGGGCACGATCGGCGTCCACCGCTTCTACACGGGCAAGATCGGCACCGGCGTCCTGATGATCCTCACCTGCGGCGGCGCCGGCGTGTGGACGCTCATCGACCTGATCATGATCATCGTCGGCTCCTTCAAGGACGCCGAGGGCAGGCCCGTCAAGAACCAGGGCTGAGACACCGCGACCCCGGCCCGGCGGGCTCCGCCGGGCCGGGACCGCGACGGGTGTGCAGTACCGTTGACGCGCGTACGACACGCTCCTACGCAGTCCCGACACGTCTTGACCCTGGGAAGTGCCCGTGTCCTGGCCGCCTGTCTCCGTCGTCATGCCCGTACTCAACGAAGAGCGCCACCTCGCCGCCGCGGTGGAGCACGTCCTCGCCCAGGACTACCCGGGCGATCTGGAGGTCGTGCTCGGGGTCGGGCCCTCCTCGGACCGCACCCGCGAGGTCGCCGACGGGATCGCCGCCGCCGACCCGCGCGTGAAGGTGGTGGACAACCCGACGGGAAGGACCCCCTCCGGGCTCAACGCCGCCATCGGGGCCTCCTCGCACGACATCGTCGCCCGCATCGACGGGCACGCCATGATGCCCTCGGACTACCTGCGGGTGGCC
This sequence comes from Nocardiopsis sp. LDBS0036, assembly GCF_041228755.1. Taxonomy (NCBI): domain Bacteria; kingdom Bacillati; phylum Actinomycetota; class Actinomycetes; order Streptosporangiales; family Nocardiopsidaceae; genus Nocardiopsis; species Nocardiopsis sp. LDBS0036. Next base: position 3,124,987 of record NZ_CP141103.1, on the reverse strand, counting down.
GTGGAGACGCTCCGCGAGACCGGCGCCGACAACGTCGGCGGGATCATGGCCGCCGAGGGCACGACCCCCTGGGAGAAGGCGGTCGCCGCCGCCATGACCTCCAAGGTGGGCGTGGGCAACGCGCGCTTCCACACCGGCGGCGAGGGCGGTCCGGCCGACACCGTGTACCTGGGCGTCTTCCGGCGCTCGGCGCTGGAGCGGGTCGGCGGCTACGACGAGGCCTTCCTGCGGGCCCAGGACTGGGAGATGAACCACCGCATCCGCACCACCGGCGGCACGGTGTGGTTCCAGCCGCGCATGCGGGTCTCCTACCGCCCCCGGCGCAACGTGCGCCTGCTCGCCAAGCAGTACTTCCACTACGGCCGCTGGCGCAGGGTGGTCTCCCGCCAGCACAAGGGCACCATCAACCTGCGCTACCTGGCCCCGCCCGTCGCCCTGGCGGGTGTGGTCGCCGGGCTGGTCGGCGGCTTCTTCCTCTGGCCGCTGTTCCTGGTCCCGGCCGCCTACCTGGTCCTGGTCACCGCCGCGTCGGTGCCGCTCGGCCGCGGCCTTCCCGCCGCCAGCCTGCCGATGATCCCGCTCGCGCTGGCCACCATGCACATGTCGTGGGGCGCCGGGTTCATCACCAGCCCGCCCGGACTCGGCTCGGACTCGCGCACGGCGCAGGCCGCCCGGGCCTGAGGCGCCTCCCCCGGCCGCTTCCGGCCCCGGCCCTCTCTCGTGCGGGAGAGGGCCTTCTGCTAAGCAGGGGTGAGGGACGGGAAAGGGAAAGTGGGTGCCATGGACGACTTGCGCGGCAACCAGGCCGTGTGGCGGTTCGACGGTGAGACGGTCGCGATCAGGTACGAGGCCCAGGGCTGGTTCAAGGACCCCCTGCTCAAACGGATCGGCCAGCTCGAACTCCCCGTGGCCGCGATCGCCGAGGTCGACTTCCAGCCCGGCGCGGGCCCCAGGAAGGGCTGGCTGCTGCAGCTGCGCCTGCACGAGCGGACCGACCCCTACGCGGCGGTCGGCGCGATGCTCAAGGAGAAGTCCCAGCCCTTCCGGCTCACCGGCCAGGCCAGCGGCGAACTGGTCGCCGAGTACCTGGCCGACCAGATCCGGTTCGCCGCCGAGCAGAGCGGGCCGCCCGCCCCCGACACGGCCGTCCGCCTGGTGCCCCGGCTGCCCTTCCACATCCAGACCTCCGAGGGGACCGCGACCCTGGACGGCTCCACCGTGCGCCTGGTCTGGTCCGGCGGTGAGGCGAGCGGGCGCAAGCGCAGGGCGCAGCGCCGCGAGTACGACCTCTCCGAGATCACCGGGGTGGACTGGGCGCCCTCCGACGGCTGGGAGTGGGGCTACATGCGCCTGGTCACCGCCGACACCGGCGGCAGGGACACCGGCAAACCCAAGCAGGACCTGCACGCCCTCGTCGCCGAGGAGGGGGCGGAGGGCTACGACACCCTGCTCATGGCCGCGGCGGTCACCGCCCACGTGTGGGCCGCGGAGGCGTCGGGGGCCGGCGGCCGGGAGGGGCGCGGCGTCGCCGCCAGGCTCAGGGACCCGCGGTGGTGGCTGGACGCGGCGGCGCGCTCGACCGACCAGCTGCGGGCCCTGTCCGCGGGGTCCGCGGCTCCGGACGCGGGGGAGGGCGCCGGACCCGGAGCCGGACCGGGGGCCGGGGCGGCCTCCCCGCAGCAGGCCCTGGACGCCGCGGGGAAGGCGGACGGCCGACCCGACAACGAGTGGATCTTCCAGCAGATCGAGCGCCTGGGAGAACTGCACGCCAGGGGACTGCTCACCGACGAGGAGTTCTCCGCCAAGAAGGCCGAGCTGCTCGGCCGGATCTGAGACCGCGGCCCGGTCCCGGGACCCGTGGTCCCGGGAGCGGGCGGCGGAACCCGGTCGGTGGGATCGGCGCGGTGGGGCGGGGACCCGGTTCAGTACTCCCCGGCGGTGCCGCCCTTGAGCGCGGACACCGTCCCGGGGACGTCGTCCACCACGACCGCGTCCATCCCCGCCTCGGCGAACCGCGCCGCGTCCACCGGGTCCGGACACCAGGAGACGACCTCGATCCCCGCCCGGTGCGCCAGGTCCACGGTGTACTCCACCGACCGGCGGTCCGGCCGGGGCGCGTCGCCGGACAGCCCGAACGAGCGCGCGTCGATCGCCACCACCGGGCACCCCATCCCGGCGGCGCCCGCCACGGCCTGGTCCAGCGGGTTGCGCACGAACGGCATCCACGCCGTGGGCGCCGCCGGAACCTCCTCGCGGACGGCGAGCAGGACGCCCGGGTCGAAGGAGCAGACGAACACCCGGCGGCGTCCGGCCTCCCTGCGCAGGTACGGCAGGAGCAGCGAGACCGTCCGGCGCGAGGGGGCGTCGACCGCGTCCTCCATCACCGACTTGACGTCCACGTCCAGGCCCACCCCGGCCGGGATCGCGGCCAGGCCCTCCTCCAGGCCGACCAGCCCGGCCCCGGCGCACTCGCGCGCGGTCAGCTCCACGATCGCGCGGCCGTCGTCCAGGGCGGCGTTGTGGTAGAGCACCAGCGCGTCGTCGGCGGTGCGGCGCACGTCGATCTCGATCCAGTGAGCCCCCGCCCGCGCCGCCGCGGCGTAGGACTCCGGCGTGTTCTCCCGGGCGCCGTCCACCACGCCGCGCCCCGCGCCGCGGTGTCCGACCACCTCGGTCGCCTCGAAGACCCGGCTCACGCGTCCGCCCCCGACAGGGCGGCGCGCTCGCGCCCGCGGCGCAGCAGCGTCTCGGCGATCTCCACGTCGCCCGGGTTCGTCACCTTGATGTTCGTCTCCTCTCCGGGCACGATCCGCACCTCCTCCTCCGGCAGGTACCGCAGCACCACGCCGCAGTCGTCGGTGGCCACCAGGTCCGGGTCGGCCGAGGCCAGCTCGTAGGCGCGGCGGGCCACACCGAGCCGGAAGCCCTGCGGGGTCTGCATCCTGCGCAGCCGCGCGCGCGGGGGGACCTCCATGATCACCTCGCCGCCGGAACCGCCGGGCGCCACCCGCACCACGGTGTCGGCGCTGGGCACCGCCACCCCGACCGCGCCCGTCTCCGCCAGCGCCGCCACGCACGCGCTGATGACCGCCGGGCTCACGAGCGGGCGCGCCGCGTCGTGCAGCAGCACCAGGTCGGTGTCGGCGGCGCCGCCCATCGCGGCCAGGGCGGCGACGGAGGTGCCGGTGCGGGTCGCCCCGCCGGGGAGGACCGCGGTGACCTTGGTGAACCCGGCCGCGTCGACGATCTCCCGGACCCGGTCGAGGTACTCCTCCACCATGAGCACGACGATCTCGTCGACGTCCGGGCACGCCTCGAACGCGGCGACGGCGTGCTCCAGGATGGGCCGGCCCTCCAAAGGCAGCAGCTGCTTGGGCGCGGGCGCGCCCATCCGCGCGCCCACCCCTCCGGCCAGAACCGCCGCGATCACGCGCGGACGCATGGCTCCACCTCTTCCGTCGTCCACGGCCGCCGTCCACAGCGGCCGGATACCCCCGGTGCGCCCGGTCGCGTTCGGGTTTCCCGGATGTACGGGGGCCCACCCGCCGCCCTCCACCGCCCTCAACGGACGCGCTTCGCGCGCGGTTCCTTCCGGGCCCGCCGACACCGTGTTTCCCAACGACACCGTGCCGCCCGCGGTTCCGCGCCCCGCCATCCGGCGCGGTTCCCCGGGCCCGGTGCGTTCCCGGCCGAGGCTAGCCGACGGTCCGCCGGGCGGCGCCCCCGCCCCGCGCCCCCGCCCGACGGCGCCTCCACCCGGTACGGCGCCCCGTCGCGCACGGCGCTTCGCGCCCCGCGCGGCCTCGGCGCGCCGCGTCCGGCCTCCCTGGGCGAAGGTACAAAACACGCATTGGTGACAGGTGGGGTGGCACAGCCCGTCGTTCGCAGCGGTAACCTATGGACGCCTGTATGGCGTGCCCGGTGCCGACCTCCTCCCAGAAGCGGTCGTTGAACCGGGCGCGGTCCGTGACATCCCCCGGTCGCCCGGACACGCTCCCCCGTTTCGGTACGCCGTACGGGGTGGACCGCGTATGTCGGCCGGTGCGCACAGGCGAGTACGAGCACGCCCGTCCGTCCCCAGCGTGGATCGGACGAGACATCAACCCTTGGAGGTGGCGGTGGCGTCAAGGGCGCTGGCCGTCTGGGAGCACCGGAAGGTCGTCGGCCTCCTGGTCCGGCGCGACCTGAAGGTCAAGTACCAGCAGTCCGTACTGGGGTACGCGTGGACGATGTTGGAGCCGCTGGCTCTGACGATGGTCTACTTCGTCGTCTTCGGCGTCATCCTCAACGCGGAACGGGGCATGCCGGAGGAGGCCCTGGCGCAGGGCGGTTTCCTGCTGTTCCTCGTGGCGGGGATCCTGCCCTGGAACACCTTCGGGGCGATCCTGTCCGAGGCCCCCCGCGCGATGATCACGCACGCCAAGCTGATCACCACCATGAAGGTGCCGCGGGAGATCTTCCCCACGGCCACGGTCGGCACGAAGTTCATCGAGTACCTGCTCACCTGGCCCGTGCTGATCCTCTTCGTGATCTTCCTCGGGGGCAGGCCCTCGTGGGAGGGCGTGCTGGTGTGGCTGCCGCTGGCCGTCGTGCTCCAGTTCGTCTTCGGGCTGGGCCTCACCCTCTTCCTGTCCGCGGTCAACGTGCTGCTGCGCGACGTCGAGCGCCTGGTGCGCATCGCCTCCCGCCTGCTGTTCTACGGCTCGGCGGTCCTGTTCCCCGCCTCGCTGGTGCTCACCGAGCCCAGCGTTCCGGAGTGGGCGAAGACACTTTTCCAGCTCAACCCGCTGCTGGGTATCTTCGAGATGCACCGTGCCGTGTGGTTCGCCGGATTCGACGAACTCACCCCGAGCACCCTCGCGTTGACCTCGTCGGTGGTCGGTTCGATTCTCATGCTGATCATCGGATACTGGACGTTCCGCCGTCTGGAGATGTCCGTCCTGAAGGAGCTGTGATGGCGCAGACGACCTACGGCGCCGGGATCACCACCGGGCCGGTCATCGAGGCCAAGAACCTCGGCGTCAAGTTCGCCGTGAACCGCCGACGCAAGCGCAGCCTGCGCGAGATGTTCATCCACGGCACCAAGCGCGACCCCAACGCCGAGGGCGACGAGTTCTGGCCGCTGCGCGACGTCACGTTCGACATCGGACGAGGCGAGTGCGTGGGCATCGTGGGCAAGAACGGCACCGGCAAGTCGACCCTGCTCAAGCTGATCGCCGGGGTGCTCATCCCCGACGAGGGCGAGGTGCACGTGCACGGCAAGGTGGCCCCGCTGCTGGAGCTGCGCGCCGGGTTCAACGACAACCTGACCGGCCGCGAGAACGTGTACCTGGTCGGCTCCCTGCACGGGATGTCCGAGAAGCAGATCGACGAGCGCTTCGACGAGATCGTCGACTTCGCCGAGATCAAGTCCAAGTTCGTGGACACCCCGGTGCGCCACTACTCCAGCGGCATGAAGGTGCGGCTCGGCTTCGCGCTGATCTCGCAGCTGGAGCACCCGATCATGCTGGTCGACGAGGTGCTCGCGGTCGGCGACAAGGCCTTCAAGCGCAAGTGCTACGAGGCCATCGACCGCATGCTGGCCAACCAGCGCACGATGGTCCTGGTGTCGCACAGCGAGAGGGACCTGCGCCGGTTCTGCAACCGCGGGCTCTACGTCAAGGGCGGCGGGCTCGCCCTGGACACCGACATCGACGCCGCGCTCGCCGCCTACAACGAGGACACCCAGGCGGAGATCGAGGAGCGCAAGAAGCGCGACGCCGAGAAGAAGAAGCGCGCGGAGGAGAAGGCCAGGAAGGCCGCCGAGGCCGACAACGGCGGCGGCGACGGCGGCCAGGCGGCCTGAAGCCGCCCGGGTCCGCCCGGCCTTCCCACCGAACGCGCTGACGCGCTGACGCGCACCACCGGAGACTGCCCGGCGGTGCGCGTCCGGCGTTTCGCCACATGTCCGGACAGGGCCCCGCACCGCCCGACCCCGCCGCGACGATCTGCGCGTGTGTCAGTGATTGAACCGTTACACAGAGTGAGAAACGGTGTCTCCCATCAGAGCTGGGAGAGGACACGTCCATGGCCCACAGCGGCACCGTGGCGCGGCTGGCCGCGCGGATGCTCGAACGCAGGCACGTCACCCGCTCCGGGGTGGCCCGGATCGGCGTCCTGGGGGCCGTGGGCGCGGCGGTCTGGTTCTCCCGGGCCGACGCGGTCGGAGGCCTGGCGGGCTCGGCCTTCCTCGGCGCGGTCCTGTTCTGCGACGCGGTCCGCGAGCGCATGCGGGCCGACCGGCGCGACGCCCTCGCCCTGTGGCTCGCGGCGATGCTGTCGCAGCTGCGCGAGTACGCGGTCTACCTCGGCCTGGCGGCGGGCGCCGTGGCCGCCGGGATCGGCGGGGCCTGGGGGTGGGCCGCGGGCGCGCTGGTCGCCCTGGCCCTGCGCGACTCGCTCCTGGCGGCCGGGTCCGCTCCGGCCGTCCCGGAGCCGGGGCCGGGTCGAAGGAGACCCCCCTCGTCCGCCCAGCGGCCCGCTGGCGGCCTTCTGGGGGGTCTGGCGCCCCGCCCGCCGCGGGGGCCGCGCGCCAGCGATCCCGGTCTGACCGAGCGCCTGTTCGGCGCCACTGTGGTGGACGGCACAACGGGCGGTTCGCGTCCGGTCCGCGCCCCCGCCGGGGCCCGCGCCGACGGAACGGCCGTGAACCGGCCCGCGGTGAACGGGGTCTCCGCCAACGGCGTCCGGGTGAACGGGGCCGTCAGGCACGGGACCCCCCTGTGCGGAGGCCCCGAGGAAGGGGCCGGCCCGAACGGCCTACCCCCGAACGGGACCCCTGACCGGGACCGCGCCGACACCGGAGCCGACGACCGCGGCGCGGACGACCGCCCCGCCCCCTCGCCGCTGCGCCGGATCGCGGACTTCCCCCAACCCGTGCGCTTCCTGGCCATCGCGGTGACCGCCACGCTGTGGGACGCGCGCGTCGCCTTCGTCACCCTCGTGGTCGGCTGCGTCGTCGCGGTGACCGCCCAACTCGCCGATCCCGCGCGGAGCCGACAGTGAACGCGAGCGCCGCGCACGGGGGTTCGGACCGGGACCGGTACGACCCGATCCGTCCCGACCTGCGGTTTCTTCGTGATGACAGTCACATGGCGCTCCTGCTCGGCCGGATCGCGCCGGGGGGAGCGCCGCCCCTGCTCACGGCGCTCACCGGACTCCTGGTCGTCGGAACGCTCCTCGCGGCAGGCCACGGACGGCTGGCAGGCATTACCCTGTTCGCACCGGTCGCTGCCCTGCTACTGTCCGGACTGGCCTCGGGCCACCCCCACGACGGACGGTTCGACTGGCTCGTGCCACCCGTCCTGCGCGTCACCGAGTACGGGTACCTGGCGGTCCTGGGGCTGGCGTCCGGTGTACCGGGTCCACTGGTGTTCGTACTCTTGATGGCGGTCGCCTGTCACCACGGCGACGACGTGGCCCGTCCCGCGGTCGGGGCGGCCCGCCCCGCGGGGGTGCGCGCCGCGGCGCTCGGCTGGGACGGCCGCATGCTCGTCATCGCGGTCGCGGGAGCGCTGCACGCGCTCGCCCCCGCCTACGGCATACTCGCCGGATACCTGGCGGTGCTGCTCGTCCGCGAGGCCGTGCGCACCTGGAGCGCGACACCGGTGGCCGACGTACGCGCCAGCGCCGCCCCCGGCGAGGGCGACACGGACCAGGGGGATCCGCGGATCCCCCGACCAGGCCACGCAGACGGGGGCCAACCGGCCGCCGGAACGAACGGGGAGGCGTGAGAGCCCTCCCCGACTAAGGAGGAACACGCCCTCATGCTCGGAATGGTTCTCGCCGCAGGCGCGGGGCGCCGTCTACGCCCCTACACCGACACCCTGCCCAAGGCGCTGGTGCCCGTCGACGGCGAGACGACCATCATGGACATCTCGCTGCGCAACCTGGCGGCGGCCGGGCTGACCGACGTCGTCGTCGTGGTCGGCTACCGCGCGGAGGCGGTCGAGGCGCGCAAGGAGGCACTGGAGGAGCGCCACGGCGTCAAGCTCACCCTCAGCCACAACGACAAGGCCGAGGAGTGGAACAACGCCTACTCCCTGTGGACCGCGCGCGAGTTCTTCTCCGAGGGCGTCCTCCTCGTCAACGGCGACACGGTTCACCCCGTGAGCGTCGAGGAAACGCTACTCGCCGCACGGGGACCGGAACTGCTCCTCGCGGTGGACAGCGTGAAAAGCCTCGCTGACGAGGAGATGAAGGTGACCCTGGACGAGGAGGGCCACCTGCGCACGATCACCAAGCTCATGGACCCGGCCACCGCCGCGGGCGAGTACATCGGCGCCACCCTCATCGAGGGCTCCCTGGACGCCCGTCTCGCCGACGCCCTCAAGGCCACCTGGGAGCGCGACCCGCAGCTGTACTACGAGGACGGCTACCAGGAGCTGGTCAACCGCGGCGAGAAGGTCGCCGTGGCGCCGATCGGCGAGGTGGACTGGGTCGAGGTCGACAACCACGACGACCTGGCCAAGGCGAGGGAGATCGCATGCCGCTACTAGCCCGCATGCTCCCCTCCCCGCTGGCGATCGACGTGCGCCGGGGAGCCGTCTCCTCCCTCGGGACGCTACTCGCCGACCGCAGGATCGCCACCGAGGGCCGCATCGCCGTGGCCGTCGGCCCGGGGCAGGGGGCGCAGATCGCCTCCGAGCTGGACCTGCCCAACTGCGAGGTCTTCCACGTCGAGGAGGGCACCGTCGACGCCGCGACCGAGCTGGGAAAGAAGCTCCGCTCGGGCGCCTACGAGGCGGTCGCCGGGATCGGCGGCGGCAAGACCATCGACGTGACCAAGTTCGCCGCCACCATGGCGGGGATCCCCATGGTGGCCGTGGCCACCAACCTCGCGCACGACGGCATCGCCTCGCCGGTCAGCTCGCTGGAGCACGAGGGCGGCAAGCCCTCCATCGGCGTGACCATGCCCATCGCCGTGGTCATCGACGTCGACTACGTCCGGGCGGCCCCCTCGCACCTGGTGCGCTCGGGCATCGGCGACGTGGTCAGCAACATCTCCGCCATCGAGGACTGGGAGCTGGCGGGCCGGGTCAACGGCGAGCCGGTGGACGGCATGTCCGTCACCTTCGCCAGGGTCGCGGCCGAGGCGGTCCTGCACCGCCCGGACTCGGTGGAGTCCGAGGCCTTCCTCACGGTGCTGGCCGAGGGCCTGGTGCTCTCGGGGATGGCGATGTCGGTGGCCGGGTCCAGCCGCCCCGCCAGCGGCGCGTGCCACGAGATCCTGCACGCGGTCACCCAGCTCCACCCGGGCACCAGCAACCACGGCGAGCTCGCCGGGCTGGGCGCGCTGTACGCGTCCTTCCTGCGGGTGCGGCACCTGGACTGGTCGCAGGCGCGGATGAACGAGATCCGCGACTGCCTGATCCGTCACGAGCTGCCCGTCGTGCCCTCCGACGTCGGACTCGACGAGGCGGAGTTCGCACGGGCGGTGGTCCACGCCCCGGACACCCGTCCGGGCCGGTTCACCATCCTGGAACACCTGAACCTCTCCGAGGACGAGATCGGACGGAGCGTCAAGGACTATGTCGAAGCCGTCGGTCGCTGAGGTCCGCGCGGGCGGCCAGCCCGCCGGCATCAAGGAGAGGACGAACGAGGAGCACTGGGCGGGCCGCCTCTACATGCGCGACCTGTCCCCGTACCTGACCACGTTCTTCGTCCGGCTCGGCGTCCCCCCCAACCCGATCACCTACCTGATGATGGCCTTCGGCGTGCTCGCCGGGGTCGTGGTCGCCTTCGGCGGCCTGTGGTCGGCGATCGCGGCGGCGCTGTTCGTGCAGGTGTACCTGCTGCTGGACTGCTCCGACGGCGAGGTGGCGCGCTACACCGGCCGCACCAGCGTGGCCGGGATCTACCTGGACCGCATCGGCCACTACGTGTCCGAGATCGCGCTCCTCATCGGCCTGGGCGTGCGCGCCCAGGGCGGGTGGGAGCCGGGCGGCTGGGTGATCCTGGGCATGGCCGCGGCGATCGGCGTGGCGCTCATCAAGGCCGAGACCGACAACGTGGTGGTGGCGCGGGCCAAGGCGGGCCTGCCGGAGAAGGTCTCGGACGAGGCGATGCGTCCGCGCTCGTCCGGGCTCAGCCTGGCCCGCCGCCTGGCCTCGGCGCTGAAGGTGCACCGCCTCATCCAGGCCGTGGAGCTGTCCCTGATCGTCGTGGTGGCGGCCGTGGTGGACGCCTTCCTCGGCGACCTGACGGCCACCCGGATCCTGGTGGCGGCGTGCGCCGCGGTGGGCGTGCTGATGAGCTTCGCGCACTTCGTGAGCGTGCTCGCCTCGCGCCGCCTCGAATAGCGCGGACACTTCGGGCGCCCCCGGCCCGAACCGGGTCGGAGCGTCACGAACGACGCGCCGATGACGTTGACGTCACGAACGGGGCCGTGCAGGTTACCCTGTCCACGGTCCCGTCCACCTTCCCTTTATTCTTTCGTTAGTCTGTTCCTGCGATCGTTGGCCGTGTGTCAACCTTCCAGTAACACTTCGTCCACTGAACGGTCGCAACCATGGCCACACCCGTGATTCCGTCCTCACCGAGCCCGGAGAAGCCGGAGGTGACGGTCTCCCCAGCGCCCAGAGCCGAACGGAGCCGCCCCCAGGTGTCCGCGCCCACCCTGTCCTGCGTCCTGCTGACGATGGGCAACCGTCCGGCCGAGCTGCGCCGCGCCATCACCAGCGTGTTCGAGCAGGAGGACGCGGACGTCGAGGTCGTGGTCGTCGGCAACGGCGCGGACCTGCCGGAGCTGCCCGAGGGCGTCACGCGGGTGCGCCTGCCGGAGAACGTGGGCATCCCCGAGGGACGCAACCACGGGGTGCGCGCGACCAGCGGCGACATCATCCTCTTCCTGGACGACGACGGCTGGTACCGCTCCAGGGACCTGGCCCGCCACGTGCGCGAGCGCTTCGCCGCCGACCCGTCGCTGGGCGCGCTGTCCTTCCGCATCGCCGACCCCGACGGCGGCCCCGACCAGCGCCGCCACGTGCCGCGCCTGCGCGTGGGCGACTCCCGCAAGTCGAGCGTGGTGACCACGTTCCTGGGCGGGGCGTGCGCGATCCGGCGCACCGCCTTCGAGGCCGGGGGCGGCCTGCCGGGCGACTTCTTCTACGCGCACGAGGAGACCGACCTCGCCTGGCGGATCATGGACGCGGGCTACGGGATCGAGTACGACGCCGACGCGGTGATGTACCACCCGGCGGTGGCGCCGACCCGGCACGAGAACTTCTACCGGCTCAACGCCCGCAACCGGGTGTGGCTGGCCCGCCGCAACCTGCCCTGGCCCCTGGCCGCGGCCTACCTCGGCACCTGGGTCGGGCTGACCGTGCTGCGCGAGCGCGACCGCGACGCGCTGCGCTCGTGGTTCGGGGGCTTCCGGGAGGGCTGGCGCGAGGAGGCCGGTCCGCGCACCCCGATCAGCTGGTCGACCGCGTGGCGGATGACCCGCGCCGGACGCCCGCCGATCATCTGAGCCCCCGGCCGGCCCCGGCGCCGGGCGGGGCCCGCCGCCCCCGCGCGCCGGTGGCCGGTCCGGCCACGACAGCGAAAAGCCCCCTCGACCGACGGGCTCCGGAGTTCCAGAACTCCTCGGACCCACCGGTCGAGGGGGCTTTTCGCTCAGCTGGTGGCCGCGTCGCGGTGGCGCACCTGGGGGGCGCGATCCTTCGGCACGAAGTGGGGCCAGGTCGGCGTTCCGCATTCGGCCGCGTGCAGTGCCGCGCGCACGTTGGCGGAGAACAGGCGTGAGGCGTCCTCCAGGGTTCCGGCCTCCACACCCATCGTCACCGAGAGCGTGCGGTTGGCCAGGCTTCCGACCACGTCGGGGTCGACGATGCCGGGATCGCACTCCTGGAGGTTGTCCAACTCGTCGACGAAGCGGTCGACGAAGTCGTCGAAGTCCCGGTCACTGTCGGCGCCGTTCCGTGCTTCGAAGGAAAGGTCGGCTACGAGGTGGTGTGTGGTCACAGGTTCCGCTCCTCCCAGCATGTGGCCCGACGCAGCTGCCCCAGCAGGTCCTTGAGGTAATTTGCCCCGGAGGGCGTGAGCTTAACGGTCTTGAAGTGTTTCTCCGGGCACGGGCAGTACATCTTGTAGTACTTCCTCCTGCGCTCGACCCTCCACTGCCTGACCTCGGCTGCCCGGAGCACGGATTCCAGATCCTTGTTCGGGTGTCGTGGACGAACCATACGCAGTCCCAGCCGGTCGCACAGAGGGGAGAGGGGTCGGCGCCTGAGCTGCTGTGGCCCAAGCGTAGGTGAAGCCTAGGGGAGCGGGCTCCGACGGACCGGCGGTTCGGCGTTTTCGACCCGGATTCCTCGGGGCGGGACGCGGCGGGGGCAGGGCGGCGGCCGCGGCCTCGATGCGGTGACGGAAAACTGTTGCCGCTTGACAATAGTTGACTCTGGCGGCATTGTTTACGGTTGGGAAGCCCGCCCCGAGGTGGCGGCTGCCCAGGGCAGGGCGGGGACGCCGGGGTTCCACCCAGACGTGGCGCCGGGCCGACCGTCCGGTCCGCACCAGTGGCTCAGGCCGTGCGGAAGTTCGGCTGGTCGGAACTCTCGGAGCGTTCCTCGGAGCGGCTCGCCGCCTCGCGGAAGGACACGAGCCCTTCCATGAGCATCACCCGCTTGCGCGGGGGCATGCGGGCGATGACCTCGTGGAGCTCAGCCTCCCTGCGGGCCCTCAGGTCGCGCAGGAAGGTCCGGCCGCTCTCGCTCAGCCAGAGCCTCAGCTCACGACGGCTGTTCGGACTCGGCGTCCGGGTCACGAAGCCGACCGCCTGGAGGCGGTCGCACAGCCTGCTCACGGACGGAGGAGTGGAACCCAGGCGCTCGGTCACCGTACGCAGGTTCACACCGTCCTCCTCCTCAAGGATGAAGAGGACCTTGAGCTGCGGAGGGGAGACCGGTGAGGAGGCGACCTCACGGCCGCGCCCCCAGAGCACTTCCATGAGTTCGGTGACGGTGGAGGCCGCACGGGCTGCTTCGGCTGTCGGTTCCTGCGATTCAGGACTCACTTTCCACTCTCACACGTCGCGTCTGTGAGCTGTACCCATCCGGCATCGGAAATGGGGTACCTCTACGACCATAACGGAACGCCCCGTTCCGCGCCCGCCGACCGTACCCGTGCCGGTGTGCGGGATACTTCTCCAATCGGCACAGAAAAAACAGGTCGAGCCAGTGAACAGATACGAGACCGTAGCGCGGTCCCTCCGCGAGGCCCAGCCGCACGGGCTCATGGCGGTCCTCCGTGGGGCTCTCTCCGAGGACTACGCGGCGGTGTCCGCCGAACTCTTCCTCGCTGACTACGGACTCAAGGTACTCTGCCACGTCCCCGATCCGCCCGGGGAGTGCGCGGGGGAGTACTCCGTCTTCAACAGTGTCGTGGGCAGGGTCTTCGGCGCTCAGGAGACCTTCGTCGAGGACAGCTTCGGCTCCGAGGCCGTCACCGTCCACCTTCCGGTGAGCGCCCGCGGCGACCGCCTGGGCGTGCTCACCGTCGAACTGAAGGCGGCCGACTACTCCGCCGGGGTGCTCGCCGAACTGGAGCAGGTCGCCAGCCTGCTGGGCCACGAGATCCTCGTCGCCGAGCGCGACACCGACGTCTACCGGACGCTGCGCCGCAGGGACCGCCTCACCCTGGCCGCCGAGGTCCAGTGGGACCTGCTGCCGGGCCGGGGATTCGAGTGCCCCGAGTACAGCATCGGCGCCCAGCTGGAGCCGGCCTACTCCATACGCGGCGACAACTTCGACTGGTCGGCCGCGCCGGACCGGCTCACCCTGGGCATCACCAACGGCATGGGCGAGGGCATCGATGCCTCGCTGCTGACCAGCCTGGCGGTCAACGCCCTGCGCAACGCCCGCCGCAGCGGGATCCCGCTGGCCGACCAGGTCGCCCTCGCCGACAAGGCCGTCTACGCCCACTACCGGGGAGAGCGCTACCTGGACGTCCTCCTGCTCGGCTTCGACCTGGCCACCGGCGAGGTGCAGGCGGTCGACGCGGGCTCGCCCCTCCTCTACCGCCTGCGCGGCGACCGCGTCGAGCAGCTGCCCTTCGAGGCCCAGCTGCCCATGGGCATGGCCGAGGACACCGTCTACACCGCGGAGCGCTTCCGGGTCGAGCCGGGCGACCGGCTGGTGTTCGTCAGCGACGGCGTGTTCGACGCCAAGGGGCCGTCCGAGGAGGAGACCTTCGGCAGCCGGGCACTGTCCCTGGCCATCCTGGCCACCAGGCTGGTGCCCAGCGCCTCCGTCCCCCAGGAGGTCCTGCGCCACCTGGCCGAGTACCGCGGTGAGCACGAGTCCGTCGACGACGCGCTGGTGGTATGCCTGGACTGGCGGGGCCGGAGCGAGCCGGAGTAGGCGCCTCGGCCGCCTCCGGCGCGCGCCGCGCCCCGTTTCCACCCGGCCCGCGTCTGGTAGACAATTGCCACGCGGCAAACAACGCAGGACCCCCCTTCCAGCGACACGCAGGACCACGAGGAGATGTATGACTGACGGAGCATCCGACCACTCCGGGTCGGGCGCGCGGATCGTGTCCGCCTTCCTCCGGCGCCGCAGGGAGCAGATCGCCCAGCGGTGGGCCGACCTGCCCCTCTTCCAGACGGTGTTCACCGTCACCCGGGACGAGGCCGTCGAGGCCTGCCACGCGGTCGTCGACTCCCTCGCGGTGGTCGCCGACAGCGGACGCGTCGACGACCTGGAGGCCCCGGGCTTCCACCCCGTCCGCGATCAGCTCGTCGCGATGACCGCCTCGCGGACCAGGTCGGGGCTGTCCATCGCCCAGGTCGACCGCGAGGTCGGCGTCCTGGGCGAGGCCGCGATGGAACTGCTGGTCGCGGACGCCCCCGAGACCGGGCCCGACGAGCTGTGCGACGTCCGCATCCAGCTCGTCACGCTGTTCGCCACCCTGCGGGTTATGGTCGTGGAGAGCATGCTCCAGGAGAACCAGGAGATCATCCAGCGCCAGCGCCAGCAGCTCCTGGAGATGGCGACCCCGGTCGTCAAGCTCTGGGACCGCCTCGTCGCCGTGCCGCTCATCGGCATGCTCGACAGCGCGCGCAGCCAGGTGGTGATGGAGAACCTCCTGGAGGCCATCGTCGAGCACAAGGCCACCATCGCCATCCTGGACATCACCGGCGTGTCCACGGTGGACTCGCTCGTGGCGCAGCACCTCATGAAGACCGTCGCCTCGGCGCGGCTCATGGGCGCGGAGTGCGTGATCTCCGGTATCCGCCCCGCCATCGCCCAGACCATCGTCCAACTCGGCCTCGACCTGGGCCCGGTCACCACCCGCGCCAGTCTGGCCGACGCGCTGGAGTGGGCGCTGGAGCGCCGTCAGCGCAACGTGCGGTCCGTCAAGGGCCCCGAGAGCTGATTGGACAGGTACGTGACTAGTCCTCCCACCATCCCGGTCCTCGACCTCGGCGGGTTGCTGCTCGTGAGCATCCAGGGCGAACTCCCCGACGAGGCCGCGGTCGATCTCCAGAACGACGTGACCGCCGCGGTGGCCGACACCGGTTCGCGCGGACTCATCATCGACATCAGCTCGCTCGACATGGTCGACTCCTTCCTCGCACGCGTCCTCGCCGAGGTGGCGGCCTCCTCCCGGCTCCTCGCGGCCAGGACCGTCCTGGTCGGCATGCGCCCGGCGGTGGCCATCACCCTGGTCGAACTGGGCCTGACCCTGCCGGGCATGGACACCGCCCGCACGGTCACCGAGGCGGCGGCCAGCTTCGGGGTCACCATCGAACGGAAGGATCGGCCGGAACGGGGCGCGACGTGAGCCGGACCTCCGCGGAACCGATCCACGTGCCCATCCGCAGGGACACCGACCTGACCGTGGTCCGCCAACAGGTGCGCGCCCTGGCACAGCAGACCGGATTCGGCCTGGTCCAGCAGACCAAGCTCGTGACCGCGGCCAGCGAGCTGGCCCGCAACACACTCCTGCACGGCGGGGGCGGGTCCACCGAGATCCGCGTCGTCCACGGCCAGGCGGGACAGGGACTGCGCGTGTCCTTCGTCGACTCCGGGCCGGGAATCCCCGACGTGGACATGGCCCTGACCGACGGCTACTCCACCGCGGGCGGCCTGGGCATGGGCCTGAGCGGCTCCAAACGCCTCGTGCAGGAGTTCGAGATCGAGAACCTCCCCGAGGGAGGGACCAGGGTGACCATCACCTCCTGGGCCGACCCCTACGGGCGCGGAGCCCGATGACCAGGGTCTGGGACCTGGCGGTCACCGACGCCACGCACGTGTCCGACGCGGCCCGGACCGCCCGCAAGGCCGCGCTCGGCATCGGTCTGGACGGGGCCGCGGCGGACGCCGCGGCCCTCGCCGCGTCCGAACTGGCGACCAACATGTGCAGGTACGCCGGCGGTGGGCGCTTCGTTGCGGAGGAGGCCAGGGAGCCGTGGGGAACGGCCCGGGCCCTGCAGATCCTCGCCCTGGACCACGGCCCCGGGATCCCCGACGTCCCGCGCGCCATGGAGGACGGCTTCTCCACCTCCGAGGACTCCCTGGGGGCGGGGCTCGGCGCCTGCGCGCGCGCCGCCGACTTCTTCGAGGTCCAGAGCGCTCCCGGGAGGGGGACGGTCGCGGTGGCCCGGTTCGCCCGGCCCGCCGACCGCGCGCTGTTCGGCGCCCGCGCGGCCACGGGCGGGATACACGTCCCCCTGGGCGGCTACAAGCTCTCCGGGGACGCCCTGGCCTTCCGCAGCGGCGGAGCCCTGCGCACGGTCATGCTCGCGGACGGACTCGGGCACGGTGAGGCCGCCTCGGAGGCCGCCGACGTGGCCTCGCGCTTCGTGACCGGGAGCCGGGGAGGGACCCCCGACACGCTGTTGCGCGGGCTGCACGAGGCGCTGCGGCGTACGCGCGGGGCGGCCGTGGCGATCGTCGAGATCGACGAGTCCCGGGGCCGCCTCACCTTCTGCGGGGTCGGCAACATCGGCGCGCGCCTGTACCGGGGCGGGCGCTGGGAGACACTGCTCTCCCAACCCGGGATCGTGGGGGCCTTCTCCCTGCGGACGCCGGTCCCGGCCCGGCGGGAGTGGTCCCCGGGCGACATGCTCATCCTGCACAGCGACGGGGTGCCGGGACGCTGGAAACCCGAGGGCGTCGAGGCACTGCGCGGCCACGACGCCGCGGTCGTGGCCGGAGCGGTGTTCCGGGACTCGGGCAGCGCGGCCCGTCCGCTGCGCGACGACACCAGCGTCGCCGTGGTCACGCACACCGCACGCCCTGACGGGGGAGGACGATGACGCAACCGCTGCTCGACCTGCGGGTCCGCGGCACGGTCGACGCGGCGCGGGCACGCGCGGCCATGGCACGCGTGCTCGGCGCCGCACGAGGCGGGGACGAGGCCGAACTGGAGTTCCTGGACGGCGCCTCCTCGTCGGCGCTGCGCGCGGCGGAACCCGACGGCCCGGCCGCGCTGGCGGTGGAGCTGTCCGAGGACGGGCTCGTGCTGCGCGCCACCGTCCGCGACGGCGCGGGGGAGAACTGTTGGGAGTCCGCCCTGCCCCTCCCCGAGCCCCTCGACCCGGAGGCCGCGGCGGACGGCGGTCAGGAGGAGGCCGACGCCGAACTCCTGGCGGCGGAGCTGCTGCGCACCTCCGAGCGCGCGGGGAGGGTGGCCGCCGTCGCGGCCGAGCGCGCACGCGAGCTGGAGTGGCACCAGCGCGAGCTGGAGGAGACCAACCAGGGCGTGCTCGCGCTGCACGCCGAACTCGCCGAGGCCAGCGACGAACAGCGCAGGCTCCTGGCGGCCGAGCGGGCGGCCCGGGACCAGGCGGAGGCCGCCCGCAACAGGCTCACGTTCCTCTCCACGGCCAGCGCGAGGCTCATGACCTCCCTGAACCAGTCGGAGATCTTCGCCCGCCTCCAGGACCTGCTCGTGCCCGAGCGCGCCGACGCCGTCGAGGCGTGGCTCACCGACGAGGACGGCGGCCTGTGCGCCTCCGACGCGCGTGAGGCAGCCGTGCCGGACACGGTGCTCCTGGCCGCGGCCCGGCAACGCCCGACGGACGCCCTGGCCGGGGAGGGAGAGCTGGCCCTCCCCCTGCTCACGGGCTCGGGGCTGCTCGGGGTGCTGCTGCTGCGCCGCACCGACCCCCTGGACGCCGACGACGAGGTCGTGCTGGTCGAACTCGCGCGGCGGGCGGCGGCGTCGCTGGACAACGCGCGCCGCTTCGAGCGCGAGCGCGACACGGCGGCCACCCTCCAGCGCGCCATGCTCACCGAGCTGCCCGAGACCCCGGGGATGGAGCTGACGGCCCGCTACCTGCCCGCCACGCGCGGGATGAACGTGGGCGGCGACTGGTACGACGTCTTCTCGCGGGGCGACGGCGAGTTCATCGGCGTGGTCGGCGACGTCACCGGGCACGGCATCCACGCGGCGGTGATGATGGGCCAGCTGCGCACGGCCCTGCGCGCGTACGCGCTGGAGGAGCGCAGCCCGGCCGTGCTGCTGGAACGCCTGCACCGGCTGCTGGGCCACCTCGAACCGGACCTGTTCGCGACCGCGGTCATCGTGCGCTTCCGGCCGGGGGACCCCGAGGTGGTGATGGCCGGGGCCGGGCACCCGCCGCCGCTGTGGCGCGACGGCGAGGGCAGGGCGGAGGCGGTGCCCCTGCCGTCCGGCGGCATGCTCGGCCTGCCGGTGGAGCTGTCCTACACCGACCACACCGTCGAACTGCCCCCGGGCGCCGCGCTGCTGCTGTACAGCGACGGCCTGATCGAGCGGCGCGGGGAGTCCATCGACGACGGGATCGCGCGCCTGGTGGAGGGCTTCGGGGGACCGCCGTACTGGCGGGGCGGCCCGGACAAGGCGGCCGACGACCTGCTGGACGCCATGGTCAAGTACCAGGACTGCGACGACGACGTGTGCCTGCTGGTCTTCCTCGCAGCCGAGCGGGACGCCCCGCGGGCGGACGGGTAGCGGCGGCCCGGGTCCGCGCGCGCGAGGGGCCGGGCACCCTCGGTGCCCGGCCCCTGACGCGGTGCCCCGCCCCCGTCGCCCGCCCTCCCGGGGCCGGCGCAGGGGCCGCGGATCAGATCTCGGTGAAGGCCTCGTCGTACTCCAGGCGCGGCAGGCGGTCGAACCACGCGTCCGGGCCCGGCCTGCCGACGTTCATGACCACCAGGGGCCGCAGTGTGGAGTCCTCGCCGAAGAACTCGCGGCGCACGCCCTCGGCGTCGAAGCCGGTCATCGGCCCTGCCGCCAGACCTGCGGCGCGCACGCCCAGGACCAGGTAGCCGATCTGGAGGAACGCGTTCTGCAGGGCCATGCTCTCGCGGGCCTCGACGGGCATCCCGGAGAAGTTGTCCCGGGCGTCGGGCGCGACGGGGAAGGTCTTCGGGAAGTGCTCGTGGAAGTCGGAGTCCGCGGACAGGATCAGGGTGAGCGGCGCCGTCGAGGTCTTGGGGGCGTTGTTGCCCGCCATGTGCGCCACGAGGCGCTCGCGGGCCTCGGCCGAACGCACCACGGTGACCCGCAGCGGCTGGTTGTTCATGGCGGTCGGCCCGTACTTGACCAGGTCGTGGATCGCGCGGACCTGCTCCTCGGTGACCGGCTCGTCGGTGAAGCTGTTCGCGGTACGGGCGTCCCGGAAGAGCAGGTCCTGGGCCGCCTTGTCGAGTACCAGCGCGTCAGTCATGTGTTTCCTCGGTCGTGCTCGTGGTGTGGCGGGGGGCCGTGCGGAGTCGGCTCCGACGTGGACCACAACACTTGTTGACGAGGAAGATATTTCTTGGACTGGAAGTGGGGTCAGTCACGCACGGGAGTGCGCTGGCGACTCCGCGGGGGCGGCACGACGGCCAGCGGCCCGCCGGAGGCCTCGTCCGCCCACGCCTCCAGGCGCTTGACGAACAGGCGCGCCTGGACCGGCCAGTGGAAGGAGGTCCGCGCGATCCGGTGCCCGGTGCGCGCCAGGTTCCGGCGCAGCTCCGCGTCCCGGCGCAGCCGCAGCACCGACTCCGCCGCGGCCGACACGTCCCCGAACGGCACCACCAGGCCCGACGGGCCCTCCGGACGGCCGGTCACCAGCTCCTGTGCCATCGGGTTGGGCGTGGTCACCACCGGCAGGCCGTGCGCCATGTACTCCACGACCTTGGTCGGCATCGAGTGCCGGTAGTTGGGCGTGTCGTGCAGCAGGCTCAGCCCCGCCATGGCGCCCGCGCAGATCCGCAGCGCCCGGTCGTTGGGCACGAACCCGTACCAGTGCAGGACGTCCTCCTGCTGGGCCTCGCGCAGCAGCGGCCGCACCCCGGCGTCGGCCCCGCCGATCACCTCCAGGCGCACGCCGTGCGGGCGCAGCATGCGCCCCAGCTCCACCAGTTCGCGCGCGCCGCGCGCCTCGGACACCTGGCCCAGGTACACGATCCGGTCGTCGCCCGGCTCGCGCGCCGGGAACTCCGGCACCTCGGTGGTGTTGGGCACCACCGGGTGCTCCAGGCGGAACCGGGAGCGGTACCCCTCCTCGGCCAGCATCAGCCGCATCCGCCGCTCCGCGTGCCGCTCGAAGGAGCGCACCACCGTGCCCAGCGGACGCCGCAGCGCCCGGGGCACCCACGCCTTGGTGAGCAGGGCCGCCGCCGTGTCCTCGTGCACGTCCCACACCGTCACCGGGCGTCTGGACGGCAGGGCCATCAGGAGTTCGGGGTCGTGGAAGAGCAGCAGGTCGGCCAGGGGCGCCTGCTCGGCGAGCACCGCGCGGGCGGCGCGCAGCGAGGCGAGCCGCTCGCGCCCCGAGGAGCGCGGCACGTCCACCGAGCGCAGTTCCGACCAGGGGGTCACCCCGCACTCGCGGAACGGCGCCACATAGGTCACGCTGTGTCCGGCGTCCAACAGGGCGCGGATCTGCCGGTGCAGGATCCGTGCGTCCTCCGGGTGGTGCACCACCGTGGCCACGAGCGCGTGCATCGATCTCACCTACCTGTGTCGCCGTCTGAGGCCCTCTCGGGCGGATCGGCCTGGCCGCTCCTCTCGGAGCGGTATCAGCTCTTCGTCACGGTATTCAGCGGGAAAGACGCGCCGAGGAAAGCCCGGTGGCCGCACGGAGTGCAGCGGGTGAACCTTCGGCCGGGGGAAGGTGAACGCCGAAAGGCACGCCGATGAACGCGGTGTGCTCGCGGATCGGCGTGCCCGTCGGGACGGGTCCCTCAGCTCACAGGACCTCGATGCCCTCCCGTGTGACGTGGCGCCGCACCTGCGAGGGGACCGCGGAGTCCTCGGGGTCGGGGCGGCGCAGCACGCCCCGGGTGTCCAGGAGCAGCCGCGCGTACTCCTCCAGCCGCTTGGGCCGGTACTCGGCGTGGTCGGTGAGCAGGATGGTCAGGTCGGCCTCGGCCAGGGCGCGGTCCAGGTCGGTGGACCTGGGCACGTCCACGCCGTCGACCTGCCAGGACTCCACGTGCGGGTCGTGGTAGGTCAGCGTGGCGCCCTTGGCGGCCAGCTTGCGCGCGACCGGCCGGGCCGGGGACTCGCGCTGGTCGGCGATGTCGGCCTTGTAGGTGACGCCCAGCAGCAGCACCTTGGAGCGCGACAGGGCCAGGCCGGAGTCGTTGAGCAGCTCCTGCGCCCGCTGGATGACGTAGGAGGGCATGCGGCCGTTGATCTCCTGGGCCAGCTCCACGAACCGGAACGGGTAGCCGAGGGTCTTGACCTTGTACGACAGGTAGTTCGGGTCGATGGGGATGCAGTGGCCGCCCACGCCCGGGCCCGGGTAGAAGGCCTGGAAGCCGAACGGCTTGGTGGCCGCCGCGGCGATGGAGTCCCACAGGTCCACGCCCAGCTCCTGGCAGAAGATGGCCATCTCGTTGACCAGGGCGATGTTGACGTGGCGGTAGGTGTTCTCCAGCAGCTTGGCCATCTCGGCCTCGCGGGTGCCGCGCGCCCGCACCACCGTGTTCACGAAGGCGCCGTAGAACTCCGCCGCCGCCTCGCCGCACTCCTGCGTCAGGCCGCCGACCACCTTGGGCGTGTTGGCCACGCCGAAGGTCGGGTTGCCGGGGTCGATGCGCTCGGGCGAGAAGGCCAGGTGGAAGTCGGCGCCCGCGACCAGGCCGGACTTCTCCAGCAGCGGGCGGACCACCTCCTCGGTGGTGCCGGGGTAGGTGGTCGACTCCAGGATGACCAGGGTGCCGGGCTGCAGCTGGGCGGCGATCGCCTCGGCCGCGGACGTCACCGCGCCCAGGTCGGGGCCGCCCTCGGCCGACAGCGGCGTGGGCACGCAGATCACGATGGTGCGCGCGGCGGCCAGGCAGGCCGGGTCGGTGGTCGCGGTGAAACCGCGGTCCAGCATCCGGCGCACGTCCTCCGCGGAGAGGTCGTCCACGTGCGAGACGGCGTTGTTGAGCCCGTCGACGACGCGGTCGCTCACGTCCAGACCGGTGACCTTCAGGCCGGCGGACACGGCCTCGGCCGCCAGCGGCAGGCCGACGTAGCCGAGGCCGAGAACGACGAGGTCGCTGACCGCACCGGCGGACTGCTCGGAGACAAGGGCTGGGTTGGAGGCTGCGGCATCCACTTCGTGGTCACACTCGCATTCATCTCGTGAACGGGCGTAAATAGCGGGAAGTGCCATTGCTCAGTGCGTTAGACGTCTGAGTGTAAGCACGTGTTGTCCACGCTTACGGGTTCTGGCCTGGTTCGGTCATTTCGCGAATCTGAACCCGATACGCCTGGTTGTAGCGGTATGCGGCCTCGGCCCAGGTACGGTCGCCGACGAGATCGCGACCCGCACTGCCGTAGGAGATCCGCTTTTCACGACTGTAAGCGAGTTTTGTCAGCACATCGGCTAGGGTCGCCGATTCGCCTGCCGGAATTAACTCTCCTGTCACTCCCGGTTCCACGATCTCTCGCAACGCGGGGAGATCACTGGCCACCACCGGAAGCCCGCCCGCCATGGCCTCCACGGGTTTGAGCGGGGTGACCAGACGGCACACCCTCTCGTCGCGCCTGGGCACCGCGAACACGTCCAGCGCGGCGTGGTGGTCGCGCACCCGCGCGGCCGGGACGCGGCCGGTGAAGTGCGCGGCCCCCTCCAGACCCAGCGAGTCGGCCAGGGAGCGCAGCGCGGGCAGCTCGGGGCCGTCCCCCACCACCAGGGCGTGCGCCGCCTCGCCGCGTTCGCGCATCAGGGCCACCGCCTCCAGCAGCGTGTCCAGGCCCTCGTAGCCGAAGCAGCTGGTGGTGGTGCCCACCACGAAGTCCTCGCCGCCGATCCCCAGCTCGGCGCGCACCCCCGCGCCCGGCGGCAGCGGGGCCAGGAAGGAGGCGTCCACCGCGTTGGGCACCACCAGCAGGCGCTCGCGCGGCACGCCGCGCGCCTCGATGTCGGCGCGCATCGCCTCGCCCAGGGTCACCACAAGGTCGGCGGCCAGCATGCACTCGGTCTCGCTCGCGCGCTCGGCCCGGTAGAAGGCGTCGTCCACGCTGCGCGAGGGGTCGCGCGAGAGCCACGACTCCTCCAGGAAGCCCCGCACCTCGTACACCACCGGCAGGCCGAACCTGCGGCCCAGCTCCAGGGCCAGGCGGGCGTTGTGGTGGTTGCTCGCGGCGTGCAGCACGTCGGGCCGCAGCGCCTCCACCAGCTCCGACCCCAGCCGCACCCCCGCGGCCAGCTCCTGGGCGGCGTCGGCGGGCGCCGTCCAGGGGAGGAGGCGGTGGTAGGGGATGCCGTCCACCCGCACCAGCGTGCGCGGGTCGGGAACCCCCTTGACCAGGGGGTACCCCGCCCGGGTGACCACGTGCACGTCCATTCCGGCCTCGCGCTGGGCGACCGCGATCTTGTGGGTGCGCTGGGTGTAGCCCGCGTTGGTGTGCGGCAGCGCGTTGGTCACCAGGTGCAGCACCCGCAGGCCCGCTCCGGGTGACGCCGGGTCCCCGGCCACACGCCACCGTTCACCCTCCGACGCCTCCGGTCGCCGAGCGTTCACCGTGGCGTCGGGCGGCGTTCGTGGATCGCGGGTTAACGTGATGGCGTGACGGTCAGGCGACGTGGACGGGGGCGCGGCGACAGCGCGTCCCGTGGCCAGGGCCGTCCGATGCTCCGCGGCCTCCCGAAGAGCGCCCTCCGGAAGCTGTTCGACCAGCTCCCGGGCGGTGGCCGCGTCTCCCGCCGCCAGGCAGGACGCCACCAGGCGGCCCACCCGGCGGGGGGAGGCACCGCTCGCCGCGGCGAGCACCGCCTCGCGGGCGTCCGCGCGCCGGCCCTGGTCCCACAGGGCGTAGGCGCGGGCCCGGCCGCCCGCCCGGGAGGCCAGGGCGCGCACCGCGCGCCGGGGCGGACCGGGCGTCAGCCGCAGCGCCAGCAGCGGCAGCCGGGCCGGTTCGGCCCGCAGGTGTCGCCAGGCCAACGAGAGGGTGAACGTCGCCGCTCGCGGCCAGCGGGCGCGCGGACGCGGAACCTGGGTTTCGGAAGCTTGGGTGTCATGCACGGTCAGTCACACAACCACGCGGACGTGACCGTACGGTGACACCACGGCGACACGGACGGGACGGCTCGGGCAAGGAACGCCGCCGGACCACACCAGTCCCGCCGGTCACGGCGGGAACACCACCCCAACAGAAGGAAACGTGAGAGCCGTGGCAACGAGTGCCCCCCTGGGGAGCCAGGACACCGGGATCGTGCACGTCGTCGGCGCGCGCCCCAACTTCGTCAAGGCAGCGCCCGTGGTCTCCGCCCTGCGCGGACGCGGCGCGCACCAGGCGGTCGTGCACACCGGCCAGCACTACGACGACCGCATGTCCGCGGTGTTCTTCCGCGACCTGGGCCTGCCCACCCCCGACGTCGACCTCGGCGTCGGCTCGGGCTCCCACGCCGCCCAGACCGCCGCGCTCATGGTGGGCCTGGAGAAGGAGTTCACCGAGCGCAGGCCCGGCATGGTGGTCGTCTACGGCGACGTCAACTCCACCGTGGCCGCGGCCCTGGTCGCCGCCAAGCTGCACGTCCCCGTCGCCCACGTGGAGGCGGGGCTGCGCTCCTTCGACAACACCATGCCCGAGGAGATCAACCGCCGCGTCACCGACCAGCTCAGCGACGTGTGCTTCGCCACCAGCCCGGAGGCCGTCGGCCACCTGGCCGCCGAGGGCGTCCCGCCCTCCCGCGTCCACCTGGTCGGCAACCCCATGATCGACACCCTCCTGGGCAACCTCGACCGCTTCGACGCCGACGCCCTGCGCGAGCGCCTGGACCTGCCCGAGCGCTACGTCGCCGCCACCCTGCACCGGCCCGCGAACGTGGACGACCCCGACACCGTCGCCCGCCTCGCCGCGCGCCTGCACGAGATCGCCGACCTCGCCGACGTGGTCATGCCCGTGCACCCGCGCGGCAAGGCCGCCTTCGACCGGGCCGGGCTCGGCGACCACCCGCGCGTGCGGCTCCTCGAACCCCTGGGCTACCTCGACTTCGTCGCGCTCACCCGCGGCGCCGCCGCCGTGGTCACCGACTCCGGCGGCGTCCAGGAGGAGACCACGATCCTCGGGGTCCCCTGCCTGACCCTGCGCCCCAACACCGAGCGCCCCGTCACCATCACCCACGGCACCAACCAGCTCGTCACGGAGGCCGACCTCCTCCAGGCCGTCACCAAGGTCCTGCACGGGCGGAGCCCGGAGCGGATCGGCGACACCCCGCCCCTGTGGGACGGCCGCGCGGGGGAGCGCATCGCCTCCGTGCTCACCCAGTGGTCGAGGTGAACCCCATGACACACGAACACCGCGCACCCGTTCCCGCACCCAGGAACGCCAGCGCGCGGGAACGCGCCGTACGGGGCGCGGTCCCGGTCCAGGCACGCGGGGCGCGCCGAAGAGCGGCCCCTATTCCCCCGCAGCGGTCCAGGTGATCCACCATGGCACACGTCCCTCCAACCGTCCCGCACCCCAGGGGCCCCGCCGGGCCCGCGACACGCCTGGCCATGGGCATCCGCACCCGGCCGGGCACTCGCAGGGTGCACCGCACGTCGCAGTCGGACCCGACGCACGGCGCGGTGGTTTCGCCGAACCGAACCGAACACAAGGTGGCAGACCGTGAAACGGCGTGAACAGAGCCAGACCGAACAGCTCCGGCAGGCGCTGGCCGAGCGCGAGGCCCAGCTCCAGGAGGCGCGCAGCCGGCTCGCCGCCCTGGAGGGCTCCACCTCGCTCCAGGTGGGCAAGGCGCTCACGGCCGCCGCCAAGCGCCCAGGCAAATCCCTGGTCAAACTTCCCCGTGACCTCTACCGCCTCTGGCGCAGTAGCGGCAACACCCGGCACACCGAGCGCCGCCGCCGCGGCGGCGCCGAGCCGGTCCGCTCCTTCGACGCCGAGCGCCAGGAGTCGCGCCTGCTCACCGGCCTGAGCGGCGGCAGCGAGGACCTGCTGGTCGTCGCCACGGTCGTCGGCCCCTCCATCGCGGAGGCGATCGACCCCTACGTGCGCCCGGTGCCGCTGCGCCCGCACGACGCCCAGATCGTCATGGACGGCGTCGACGTGGACCTGGTCCTGGTCTCGGCCTCGGCCGCCGCCCCCGGGTCGCCGTGGGCGCACGTGGGCGACCCCGCGGCCGCCGACCGCACCCGCGCCCTGCACTGGGTGCTGGAGTCCGCCGCCTCCCGCGGCATCCCCACGGTCCTGCTCGACGACGTCCCCTCGCCGCCCGCCCTGCGCGAGCTGGGCTTCGACAGGGTCCACCGGGGCGACGCCGGGGTCCCCCTGCACCTGTTCAACCCCGTGGCCGCCGACCTGACGCCCGGGCCCGAGACGGTCTTCGTGCGCGTCCACCGCGAGGAGCCCGTCCCCGGCGTCCTCGCCGGGCTGGACGCGGGCGTGGTGGAGGCCGACTCCCGCGGCCTCGCCGACGCCCTGCGCGCCGCCAAGGTCGCCGTCGTCGCGCCCCTGACCGCCGAGGAGCCCCGGCTGCACAGCCGCGCCTGGGCCTGCGGCACCCGCGCGGTGACCGCGGGGGAGGGCCTGGCCGTCACGGTGCCGCGCATGCGCGCCGAGGAGCCCACCGCGGCCGAGCAGCGCGGCATGCTCCGCCAGGTCTTCCTGCGCGAGGCCACCCCGGTGCGCCTCGCCGAGATCCTGGACGGCCTGGACTTCCCGCCCGGCACGCCCGGCCGTGAACTGCCGCTGCGCGGCCGGTCCGTAGCTGTCCTGGCCGACCCCGCGGGGGAGGCGGACGCCGACCGGCTCGCCGACGACCTGCTGGCCTCCGCGCTCAGGCCCGCCGAGGTGGTCGTGCCCGGCACGGCCTCCCGCCTGCCCGGGATCCAGCGGCTGCGCGCCGAGGGCGTCACCGTGCGCACGGTACGCTTCAACGCCCCGGACACCCCCGAGGAACTCACCCGCGACGAGCCCGGAGGCCGCGCCGGGGAGCCCTGGGCCACCCTGGCCGAGCGCGCCACCGCGCCGTGGTCGCACCTGTGGACCGCTCCGGTCGGCCGCAGGCGCCTGGCCGACCTGGTCTGCGCGGTGGAGTGCACGGACGCCGACGCGGTCGGTACCGTCGACGCGTCGGCCGCCGAGCCGGGCGCGCACGGTCTCCTCGACCGTCCAGGCACCGCGGACCGTCAGTACGTCTTCGTCAGCGCGGTCGTGCCGGAACTGGTCCGCACCACGCTGCTGAGGCGCGGCTGGGACCCGGCGGAGTGGAACCGCCGCGGCACCCGGCTCCTGGCCCTGGGCCCCGACCACGGGACGGGCGACGACGCGGAGGACCCCGTGTCCGACGCGGCCGACGCCTCGACCGGCGCCGTCGGATGAGCCGTACGGGCAACGAGAAAGCATCCGAAGGGAAGAACGTGAGCACACCGCCTCCGCGCGCACTCCTGTACGGGGACGTGGACCTCAACATCATCGACGGTTCCGCGATCTGGGCGCAGTCGATGGCGCAGGCCCTGGCCGCCGCCGGATGCGAGGTGACCCTGCTGCTGAAGGCGCCCGTGCGCACCGACCGGCTCACCGAGCCCCTCACCAGGGTGCCCGGGGTCCGGCTGCTGCGGCCCTACGAGGACAAGGCGCTGCCCGACCTGGGGCCGAGGGGGCTCACCCCGGAGCAGGCCGTCACCCTGATGACCAGGCACCACGAGCGCAAGCCCTTCGACCTCGTCGTCGTGCGCGGGCGCCGCCTGGCCGGGCTGGCCGCGCAGGAGGAGGCGCTGGCGGGCCGCCTGTGGACCTACCTGACCGACTTCCCGCACAGCGTGGGCGAGCTGTCCGCGACCGCCACCGCCGAACTCACCGAGATCGCGCTGGCCTCGCGGTTCCTGCTCTGCCAGACCGAGGAGCTGCGCGCCTTCCTGGAGTCGACGGTGCCCGCCGCCTGCGGCCGGTCGGTCCTGTTCCCGCCCGTGGTGGTCGTCCCCGAGGACGTGCGCGCCGACGGCGGGGCCGGCGGCCGCGCCCGCCTGGCCTACACCGGCAAGTTCGCGCCCCGCTGGAACACCCTGGAGATGACCGAGCTGCCCGCCGAGCTGGCGCGGCGCGGGGTGGACGCCGAACTCGTGATGATCGGCGACAAGATCCACGCCGAACCCGCCGACTGGGCCAAGAACATGCGCAGGGCCCTGGAGGGCACCCCGAACGTGGACTGGCGCGGCGGGATGTCGCGCGCCGAGGCGCTCCGCCAGGCCGCCGAGTGCGGCTTCGGGCTGTCCTGGCGCGACCCGTCCATGGACGCCAGCCTGGAGCTGTCCACCAAGGTGCTGGAGCTGGGCGCGCTCGGACTGCCGGTGGTGCTCAACCGCACGCCCATGCACGAGGCCATGCTGGGCGCGGACTACCCGCTCTTCGCCGGGACCGACGTCGCCTCGGTCGCCGACGTGGTGGCCCGCGCCCACGGCGACCGCGCGGTCTACGCGGACGCCGCCGCGCGCTGCCGCGACGCCGCGGCCGACCACACGCTGGAGCGGGCCGCCGAGCGGCTGCGCGGCTACCTCGCCGACGCCCTGCCGCCCACCCCCGAGGGCGCCGACCCCGAGCGGCCGCTCAAGGTGGTCATCGCCGGGCACGACATGAAGTTCTTCACCCGCCTGGCCGAGTACCTGGACTCGCTGCCCGGTCTCGACGTGCGCATGGACGAGTGGGAGGGGCTGAGCACCCACGACCAGTACCGCTCCCGGGAGCTGGCCGCCTGGGCCGACGTGGTGATCTGCGAGTGGTGCGGGCCCAACGCGCTGTTCTACTCCAAGTGGAAGCGCCCCGACCAGCGGCTCATCGTGCGGCTGCACCGCTTCGAGCTCTACGCGGAGTGGCCCCGCAAGCTCGACATCGACAAGGTCGACGCGGTGGTGTGCGTGAGCCCCCACTACGCCGACCTGACCCGCGAGATCACCGGGTGGCCCGCCGGGAAGGTGGTCGTGGTCCCCAACTGGGTGGACGACGAGCAGCTCGGCCGCCCCAAGCTCCCCGGGGCCGAGTACTCCCTGGGCATGGTCGGCATCGCGCCCTCGCGCAAGCGGCTGGACCGGGGCCTGGACGTCATCGCCGAGCTGCGGCGCATGGACCCGCGGTACACGCTGTCGGTCAAGACCAAGCAGCCGTGGGAGTACTGGTGGATCTGGAACCGGCCGGAGGAGCGCGCCTACTTCGAGCGCGTCTACCGGCGGATCCAGCGCGACGAGCGCCTCGCCTCCGGGGTGGTGTTCGACCCCTTCGGGCCGGACGTGGCCACCTGGCTGCGGCGGGTGGGGTTCATGCTCTCCACCAGCGACGACGAGTCCTTCCACCTGGCGCCCGCCGAGTGCGCCGCCTCGGGCGGTGTGCCCGCCCTGCTGCCGTGGCCGGGCGCGGACACCATCTACGACCCGCACTGGATCCACGACGACGCCGTGGCGATGGCCGAGGCCATCCACGCGACCGTCAGCGAGGGGCGGTTCTCCTCGGAGGCCGCGCGCGCACGCGAGGAGGTCACCACCGCCTACGGCCTGTCCCGGGTGCGGTCGCTGTGGAGCGACCTGGTGGTCCGCGGCAGGGCGCCCCAGGCGGAGCACTCCGCCGCCACAGCAGGCGCCTGAGGCACGGCGCGGGCCCGGGCGAGGCGTCGGCCGGAGCCCGGGGCCCGCGCCGGTGAACCCGTTCCCTGAGGGGCCGCGGGCCTTCCGGGGAGCGGGGCCGCTCCCCGAAAGGCCCGCGACGCGCCTCCCGGGGGCGCCTACACCGGGCCCGTCATCTTGGACAGGCCCCCCGCGCCCGCGGGCAGGAACAGCGCGAAGGTCGTCGGCTTGGTCTGCACCAGCTCGATCCGGGCCCCCTCGGACTCGGCGATGTGCCGTGCCAGGGCCAGGCCCAGCCCGGTCCCGCCCCCGCCGCTCACCTCGCGCTCGAAGATCCGGCCCGACAGGTGCTCGGGCACGCCCTCGCCTTCGTCGCTCACCTCGATGCGCACCGACTGCCCGGTGTCCAGCCGCCGGATGGTGACCGTCCCCGCGCCGTGCTTGTAGGCGTTCTCCACCAGGGTCGCGACGATCTGCGCCAGGTCGGCGGAGACGGTCATCGCGGTCAGCCCCGGGTCGCCGGTGACCAGCAGCCTGCGCTGCGCGGACTGGAAGACCGGCTGCCACTCCTCTTGGAGGTGGTGCAGGACGGGGTCGATCTCCACCGCCTCCACCTCGGGGTTCTGGCTCTTGCGGGCCCGTCCCAGCAGGCTCTCCACGGTCTCCACCAGGCGCTCGGTCTGGGCCAGGGCGGCCTCGCCCTCCTCGCGGACCACCTCGGGGTTGTCCGCCTCGGCCAGGATCTCCTCCAGGCGCATCGTCAGCGCGGTCAGCGGCGTGCGCAGCTGGTGCGAGGCGTCGGTCGCGAAGTGGCGCTCGGTGGCGATCAGCCCGGCGATGCGCTCGGCGCTGCGGTCCAGGACCTCCGCCACCCGGTCGGCCTCCGGTATCCCGTACCGGTGGCCCCACGGCGTGGTCACGCCCGAGCCCAGGCGCTCCGCGGTGGCCGCCAGGTCGAGCAGGGGCAGGGTCAGCCTGCGGGCCTGGAACATCGACAGGCCCACGGCGACGCCGATGGCCAGCAGGGACAGCGACGCGATCCCCATCCAGGCGCGGACCACGCTCTGCTGCACGCTCTCGGCGCTCATCCACACCTCGACGCGCGTGCCCCGGCCGGTGGTCGCGGTCGCCTTGAGCATGCTCGGGGAGTCGGGCGCCTCGGGATCGAGCGCGGGATCGCCCGCGGTCACCGAGGTGGGCTCCTCCGCCGGGGTGATCCGGATGAAGCGGTGGGGATGGTCGCGGTCGAACTCGCCCAGGTCGAGTTGGCCGTGCAGCTCCAGCATGGTGTCGCTCTCGGCGCCGATCAGCTCCGCCTCGCCCTGGAGCTGGCGGGTGCTCTCGTCGTACACCAGCTTGTACGTGAGCGCGCCCAGGGGCAGCCCGAGCAGCATGACGGCGATGACGGTCACCACCAGGGTGGAGAAAACCATCCGCCTGCGCATGTCACCTCATGTCCGTGCGACCCGGAGGCGACCGACCGGCGCGGGGCGCCCCGGAAGGTCGCGTCAGTCTCGCTCGAACCGGAAGCCCACACCCCGGACGGTCGTGATGTACGACGGCTGGTTGGCGTCGTCCCCCAGCTTGCGGCGCAGCCAGGAGATGTGCATGTCCAGGGTCTTGGTCGAACCCCACCAGTTGGTGTCCCACACCTCGCGCATGATCTGCTCGCGGGTGACCACCTTGCCCGCGTCGCGGACGAGCACGCGCAGCAGGTCGAACTCCTTGGTGGTGAGCTGGAGCTCGCGTTCGCCCAGCCAGGCCCTGCGGGAGTCGTTGTCGATGCGCACGCCGTGCACGACGGGCACCTCGGCGCCGCCCCGGCGCAGCAGGGCGCGCACGCGCGCCAGGAGTTCGGCGAGCCGGAAGGGCTTGGTGACGTAGTCGTCGGCGCCCGCGTCGAGGCCGACGACGGTGTCCACCTCGTCGGCGCGGGCGGTCAGGATGAGGATGGGCGTTCCGTGACCCTCGGCCCGGAGCCGACGCGCCACCTCTAGCCCGTCCATTTCGGGCAGCCCGAGATCCAGGACCATGAGGTCTATGTCTCCCGCACGGGCACGGTCGAGTGTCTCAACGCCGTTGACGGTCACGTCCACCGTGTAGCCCTCGCGCCGGAGCGCGCGCGCGAGAGGCTCGGAGATCGAGACATCGTCTTCGGCCAGCAAAACGCAGGTCATGTTGTCGATCGTAGGTCCGGGGACGCGCATTTCCCTATTATGCGCGCCGGATGTCCCAAGGTTGGTCGAAAATACGCTAATCACATACCGGGCAAAAGGTTCAATTCGTCATCTTGGTACTTTTCTTTACACTTACATGGTGATAATGGGAAGCTTGGTTCGGGTTCCGCGTCGTCCGGATCGTGCCCCCCGGTGAACAGTGTGGCGGAGAAAATGGGACGATTCATTGCAAAACGTTTGGTAAGTCGGCGTCAGGACAGCGAAGCGTGGAGCCGAGGCGTCCGCCACCAGCCCCGACAACGAGGAGAACGTACGTGAATCCCGACAGTTCGCCACCGCCCTGGAGGCCGCCGGGGGCGTACACGCCCCGGGGCGGGCCGCATCCCCACGGAGCCGGAGACCCGCAGGGCGCAGGTCCTCAGGGCCCGCCGTCGCCTCCGGGGCAGCAGGGCCCTCAGGCAGGCCAGGGCCCTCAGGCAGCGCAGGGCGCCCAAGGCCCTCAGCCCACACCGGGGGCTCAGGGGCCGCACACCTCCCAGAGCACCCAGGTGCCTCCGCTTCCTCAGAGGTTCCAGACACATCAGGGGCCTCCTGCCCCTCAAGGTCCACAGGGCGTTCACGGGCGGGTTCCCCAAGGCCCGCAGGGGCCTCAGGGACCTCAAGGTCCACAGGGGCCCTACGGGCAGCCGCCCCAGCCGCCCCGGTCGCCTCGCCCTGGCCGCTACGGCACCGGCCTGGTGGCCGTGCTCGCCGTGATCGCTGTGCTGGCGGGCGCTTCCTTCCTCGGCGGAGGCCTCGCCTTCGGCGGCAGGATGACCGACCTCGTCGCCGCCGTCAGGAACTCCGAGCCCTCGGCGGAGCCCGGCGGCGAGCCGACCCGGGAGGCGCCGACCGGGGACCCCGCCCCCACCGCCGCCCCCGCGCCCACCGGGGAGCCCCTGCCCACCGACGAGCCCTCCGCGGAGCCGACGGACCCACCGTCCTCCGGGGCGGAGAACCTCATCAGCTCGGAGGAGCTCATCGACGAGCTGCGCCGCGACTTCGAGATCGACGCCCGTCTGGACATCACCGACGAGGTCTGCGGCTCGGACCCCGGAGCCGAGGAGACGACCCTCTTCCAGTGCACCTCGTCGATGGACACCAACCTGGTGCGGGTGGCCGCCTTCGAGAACTCCGGAATCGCGATGATCGCCGCGATGGCCATGCTGGAGAGCGAGGAGAACACCGCGGCGGACATCCAGGACGCCTGTCACTTCGTGCTGGTGTGGTTCGAGGAGAACGGCCTGGACCAGCAGGAGCGCGACGACATGGCCGAGGCCACGCGCGAGATCGCGGGCTGCCCCTGAGCGGCCCGGGTCGCGGATCCGGACCCCGTGGGAGCGGCCGGTACGGCGCCGGGTCCCGGGACCCGGGACCTGCGAAGCGCGGCGGCCGTCCGGCCGCCCGGCACCGCGCGCGGAGTCGGGAGGCCGTCCGGCCGCCTTCGGGGCCAGCCCCGCGGGGCGGACCTGCGAGGTCAGCACCGCGGGCCGACGCTGCGAGGCCGGGCCTCCGGGGCCGAACCCCGGCCCCGGCCCCGCTGTCAGGAGTCCGAGCCGGGGGAGTCCGCGCCCGCCGTCCTCCCGCGCCTGCGGCCCAGGTAGAGCGCGGCCCCGCCCGCCGCGACGGCGACCACGGCCGCCGCCACCAGACCGAGCAGCGCGCCGCCCGTGCGCGGCAGTGAGCCGTCGGCGTTCCCGCCGGGCTTGCCGGAGCCGTCGTCCGGGCCGTCCGTGGCGGGCGGGTCCGTCGGGTCCGGGCTCGGCCCGCCGTCCGGGTCGGCGGGCCCGTCGGTGGGTCCGCCGGTCGGCGGGTCGGTGGGCGTTCCGCCGCCGTCACCGTCGGGAACGGTGGCCCGCTCGCCCACCACGATGCGGCCGGAACCGCCCTCGGGGTAGGCGGCCTCGGTCACCCGGCCCTCCAGCGTTCCGGTGAGCAGGCCCTCCAGCGCGGCCTGGTAGGTCGCGCCCACCACGGTGAAGTCCGCCCCGCGGAACGGGTACATGTCGCCGCCCCGGGCGGAGAAGTCGTTGGTCACGACCGTGATCGGGTCGCCGTCCACGACCTCGCCGCCCTCCACGAGCACCGTTCCGTCGTGCAGGACCGCGCTGCGGACCCGCTCGCCGGGCGTGGTCACGGCGCCCTCCCCGTCCACCACCTGCGCCGTGCGCTCCGGGTCGTAGGCGAAGTTGACCCCGGCGACCTGCATGAACGCGCCGCTGGCCGCGGGAGCGGCGGCCACGCCCTGCTCCAGCAGCTCCTTGACCTGCGAGCGCGGGATGTCGGGGACCACCGCCACCTGGTTGGCGAACGGGGCGATCGAGTAGGTGTCCAGCGCGGTCAGCGGACCGGCCGGGACCACCGAGGCGTTGCGGATGCCGCCGCCGTTCTGGATGCCGATCTGGGGGGCGGGCACGCCGTACTCCTGCGCGTTGCGCACGCCGGTGTCCAGCAGCGCGTCGGCCACCAGGTTGCCCAGGTTGGTCTCCTGGGTGCGCACGCCGGGGTTCTGGACGCCGTTGAGGTCGACCTCGCTGGTGGCCACCTCCGTCTCCGCCAGGCCCGCCACGTACCCGGACACGGGCGCGGTGACCCGCGACTCCACCTCGGGGTGGGGCTCCACCGCGTCCTCTCCGGCGCCGGAGACCCGGACCGGCCCGGAACGGTCGGAGACCGACACCAGGTCACCGCCGTCGAAGTTCACCACCAGGCGGCCCACGTACTTGTAGTTCGACCCGGCGGTGACGATGGGCACCTCGACGCCCTCGGGGTTGGTGGCCATGAGCGGGTAGGACAGCGGCTCGCCGGTCTCCGGGTGCGCCGTGACCTCGTCGCCGGGCACCAGGGCGTCGTCGGGGCCCGCCATCACCTCGTGGCCGCCGCCCGCGACGATGACGTCGACGCCGGTCAGCTCGCTGGCCACGCGCTCCTCGTAGGCGATCCCCTGGAGGTGCGAGAGGAGGACGATCTTGTCCACGCCCTCGGCGGTCAGCCGGTCGACCTCGGCCTGCACCGGGGCGACGAGGTCCTCCACCACCACGTCGCGCGGACTGGTGATGGTGTCCAGCGGCGGGTACAGCGCTCCCACGACGCCGACCTCGTGGCCGGAGGCCTCCACCACGGTGCTGGGCGCGATCCGGCCCGCGTCCGCCAGGGCGGCCAGGCGCGGCTCCGCGGACACGTCCACGTTGGCGGCGACCACCGCGGCGTCCCCGCCCAGCTGTTCGAGGAAGTCGGCGTACACGTCCGGTCCGAAGTCGAACTCGTGGTTGCCCATGGAGACGGCGTCGTAGTCCGCCTGGTCGGCGGCGAGGGCGTCGTAGAAGGGGGCGCCCTCCTCCCGGGAGGCGGCGAACTCCGGCCCCGGCAGGTACATGTCCCCCGCGTTGACCGTGACGACGCCGCGCTCGTCGGCCTCGTCCTCCCCGGCCGCGGCGCCGCCGCCCTCGGCCTCGCGCAGCCGGTCGAGCAGCGTCGTGAAGCGGGCGGCGCCGCCGAAGTCCTCCTGTCCGGAGGCGGACAGCAGCTGGGACTCGGGGTCGTTGGCGTGCAGGATCGTCAGGGTGAAGTCGGCGCCGTCCCCGGGGTTCATGGGGACGGACGCTCCGGCCGCGGGGGCGGACGGCGCCACCAGGGCGCCGGTCAGCACCAGCGCGGCCGAGGCGCGCACGAGTCTGGACATCGTTGCGGGGCTCCTTCGCGGGCGGGGGCGGGGGATCCGCCGGGGCGGACGGGGGGTGGGCGGACAGGTCCGGAGGGGTTCACCCTAGAGCCGCCCGGGCCGGGGACACATGGTTCCCACGGTTACGATTTGCAGAATCTGCGGTTCCGATACCGGTTTTTGGCCTGCCCGTATCGCGCTGCGTCACCGGACGGCTCCCCTGGTCCGCCCGGGGCCGCGCCTCCCGCGCCCCGGACCCCTACCATGGACGGGACAAGCCGTCTCACATCCCTCGGAGGACGTCCGTGTTTTCCTCTGGCCAGGACCCGTACGACCCCAACGGGACACAGGGCGCGGGCGGCGTCCCGCCGTACGGGGCGCCCGGCTCCGGGGCCGGTTTCGACGCGCTCCACCCCGACGCCCCCCTCCCCAGGAAGGTGGCCGTCGTCCGCGCCCTGATGTTCGTGGGCGGCGCCTGCGGACTGGCCCTGTCCGGCCTCTTCCTCATGGGGCTCAGCGTCCCGGCCGACGCGATGGACGAGGCGCTGCGCCAGCAGACCGAGCTCGCCGCCCAGGAGGGGCTGGAGCTCGCGGTCAGCGCCGAGGCCATGCGCGCCATGATGGTCGTCATGGCGGCGGTCACGGGCGTGTACGGGCTGCTGTCCACGCTCCTGGCGGGCCGGATCCGGCGCCGCACGGTCGGCGTCTTCTGGGGCGTGGTGCTCTTCCAGGGCGCGGCGGGCGCGCTCCTGCTGTGGACCGTGCTGTCCGGGGACATCCTGGCGCTCGTCCCGCTGGGCTTCGCGGTCATGATGGTGGCGTACATGCTCTCCAGGGAGGGCCGCGCCCACTACGGGCTCCTCTGACCGGGGGTCGTCCACAGCCCCTACCGGCGCCCGCCCCTGTGCGGTTTCCTGGAAGTCGGGGGGTCCCCGGGGCTCTCCCACGCCGTGCTGCCCGCCTTCCGTGACGGGGCACCCACGACTGGCCCCGACCGGCCCGGCGCAGGCCCCCGGCTCCCGCGGTCCCCTCAGCCCTCCCCGCGGCCGAACAGCCCGGCCCGCGGGGGCTGCGGCGGGCGCACCGCCACCTCGGTCCACCGCCGCTCCAGCAGACCCCGCACGGCCGCCGTCCCGGTGACGGCCGCCTCTCCGCCCTCCCCGGACGCGCGTACCCCGCCCTCGACGTTCTCCAGGCCCAGGGCGGCGCGCAGCAGTCCGGCGGAGTCGGGCCGCTCGTCGGGGTCCTTGGACATCGCGGCCAGCACCAGCCTCTCCAGGCCGGGCGGCAGGTACTCCAGGTCCGGCTCCTCGAACATCACGCGCCGGGCCATCTCCTTGGCCCCGGCCCGCCCGAAGGGGTCGTGCCCGGCCGCCGCGAAGGCCACGGTCGCGCCCCACAGGAACACGTCCGCGCTCTGCGCGGTGGGTTGGCGCCGGTACTGCTCCGGGCTGATCCACCCCGGGGTGCCCAACCGGTCGACCCGCTCGCTGACCCGCTCGTCGGCCAGCCCCTCCGGCGAGGGCAGCCGCAGGTCCCGGTAGGCGCGGCGCATCCGCCGCAGACGCATCCACTTGGTGGGGTCGGGGTCCTCCACCGGGTGCGCGATCCCGAAGTCCAGCAGTTTGGGCCCCCTGGCCGAGAGCACCACGTTGCTGGGCTTGAGGTCGCGGTGGACCACCCCGGCCGCGTGGACGGCCCGCAGCGCCTCGGCGGTGCCCACGGCCAGACCCAGGAGCATCCCCCCGCGCAGGCGGCCGTACCGCTCCACGTGGCGGCGCAGGGTGGGCCCCGGCACGTACTCGGTGATCATCCACGGCCGCGGCGCCTCCACGTCGGCGCGCACGAACCGCGCCACCGAGGGGCTGTTCACCCTGGCCAGGAGGCGGGCCTCGTGCGCGAAGCGCTCCCGGAAGCGCCGGTCCGCCGCCTGCTCGGCGTGGACGACCTTGACCGCCAGGTAGCCGTGCACGCCGGGGGAGTCGGCGGCGTAGACCGTGCCCATCCCCCCGGAGCCGATCCGCCCCCGCACCCGGTGCCCTCCGATCTCACGGGGGTCGTCCGGCTCCAGGGGGTCGAGTCTGCGCACGCCTCGCGCCTTCATGGGGACTCCCTCCTCACCGGGGACACGCCTCCCTGGGGACACAGGGGACGCGATCCTATCCGGCACGGAGGCGGCGCCGCGGGTCCGCGTGGTCGAAAACCCCTACACCGCAGGAGGTTTCGGTATAAAGATGTCGTAAAGCCCATGCGTGGTCGCGCGCCCGAACCGGGAAGGACACGATGGAGCTCACCCTCTCCGGCGGGTACAACGTCATCCTCACCTCCGACATGATCCGGTCGATCCGCCTGGCCGCGCCCCCGCCCGGCCGGCCGGACGTGTGGTGCCCCGACGTCCGCAAACCGGGGGAGAGCGCGCCCCTCATCGCCCAGGGCCTGGCCGAACGCGACGCCCACGGGGTGCTCGTCCTCACCGAGCGCGGGGTCCAGGCCCGGTCCGTGCTCATGCCCCTGGCCGGGCTGCTCGGCGAGCCCGGACGCGAGGGCAGGCCCACGCTCGACCCCTCCCTCCCCGAGGAGCGCGCCCGGAGGCTGCGCCTGGCCCTGGACGCGGTGCGCGGCAGGCGCTTCCCGCGCGGCACCGGCGGCGGCGAACGGAACAGGGCGTTCGCACGGGTGGCCTACGCGCTCTTCTGGGCCCTCGCCGTGTGCTGGATGGTCCTGGACCTGCCCCTGGGCGCCGAGATCACCCTTCTGGCGGCGTCCGCGCTCGCGGTGGCGGGCGCGGCACTTGCCCGCACGCGCCACCAGCGCGCGGAGAGGGAGCGCGACCCCGTGCGGATCGTCCAGTCCGCCGAGGGGGAGTTCGTGTCCCCCGGAGCGCTCGACGAGGAGTCCCGCGCCCTCCTGAAGCGCGGGCAGAGGGCAGTGGACGCGGTCCTGGGCTCCCCGCTGCACGAGCGGGGGCTCCTGCTGGACACCGTCCGCAACCGCGTGGTGCTGGCCGACGTGGAGTGGTCCCTCGCGCGCAGCCTCCTCCACCAGACCCGGGTCAGGGAGCGGATCTCCCGCACGCCCACGCCCGGGGAGCGCAGCCGCGAGGCCGCCGCACGCGCCGCCGCCGTCCTGGCCGCCGAGACGGCCGAGGTGACGGCGCGGATCGCCGTCCTGGAGGACTACGCGGACCGCGTGCGCGCCGCCGAACTGGACGACCAGGACCGCAGGTCGGCCCGGGAACTCGACGCGATCGCCGCCGAGGCCGCCGAGGCGGGCGCCGTGCACGAGCAGAGCGCCGAGACGCTCGACTCCCTCGTGCGGGCCCAGGAACTGGCCCTGCGGGTGGCCGCGCTGGCCGACGACCAGGACTGAACCGCTCCCGCGCGGGTTGTCCACAGGCCGAGGCCGGGTCCGCCGAACGTCGGCGGTCTCTGGCACTGTCGTAGGGGAGGAAGGGAGCCCGCATGACCCCCGGACAGTTCATCGACGCCGCCCTGTGGTTCCCCGAGGCCGGGGAGACCGAGCCCTTCGGCCCCGGCTACCTGGTCTACAAGGTGGCCGGGCAGAAGATGTTCGCCCTGCTCATGGGGGGAGACGACGGAAACGGCCCAGCCACGGCCAACCTCAAGTGCGACCCCGGGCTGGCCCTGGAGCTGCGCGACCAGTTCCCCGCCGTCACGCCCGGGTACCACATGAACAAGAAGCACTGGAACTCCGTGCTCCTGGACGGCACGGTGCCCGAGGACGAGATCCTGGAGATGCTCAGACACTCCTACGTCCTGGTGGCGGGGAGCCTGCGCCGGGCCGACCGCGACCGCGTGCTCGCGGCGCTGGGCGACGGCGCGCCGGAGACCGGCGGACCGGCCCCGCGGGCCCCGGAGAGGGCGTGAACGAGGAGAGGACGGCCACGTGCCCGACGCGACCTTCCGACCAGCCGTCGTCCAGGGCGTCCTGGAGCGGGTCACCTACGCCAACGAGGAGAACGGCTACACCGTCGCCAAGGTCGACACGGGCCGGGGCGCGCACGACCTCCTCACCGTCGTGGGCTCCCTCATGGGAGTCCAGCCCGGCGAGGCGCTGCGCATGCGCGGCCGCTGGGGCTCCCACCCGCAGTACGGCCGCCAGTTCCACGTGGACGACTACACGACCGTCCTGCCCGCCACGGTCCAGGGCATCCGCCGCTACCTCGGCTCCGGCCTGATCAAGGGGATCGGCCCCAAGATGGCCGAGCGGATCGTCGACCACTTCGGCACCGACGCCCTGGAGGTCATCGAGGAGCATCCGGAACGGCTCATCGAGGTCCCGGGCCTGGGGCCCAAGCGCACCCGGCTCATCGCCGACGCCTGGGAGGAGCAGAAGGCCATCAAGGAGGTGATGGTCTTCCTCCAGGGCGTGGAGGTCACCACCTCCCTGGCCGTGCGCATCTACAAGAAGTACGGCGACGCCTCCATCCAGATCGTGCAGAAGGAGCCCTACCGCCTGGCCACCGACGTGTGGGGGATCGGCTTCAAGACCGCCGACACCATCGCCCGAGCGGTCGGCATCCCGCACGACAGCCCGCAGCGGGTCATGGCGGGCATCCAGTTCACCCTCTCGGAGTCCACCGGCGACGGGCACGTCTACCTGCCCGAGGAGAAGCTCATCTCGGCGGCCGTGAAGATCCTCCAGGTGGAGGCCGGGCTGGTGATCGAGTGCGTGGCCGAACTCGTGGCCACCGAGGGCGTGGTGCGCGAGACCGTGCCCGGGCCCGAGGGCGAGCCGGTGCGCGCCGTCTACCTGCTGCCCATGCACCGCGCCGAGATCGGTCTCGCCTCCGGCCTGCGCGGCCTGCTCCACGCCCCGGCCGACCGCATGCCCGCGTTCGCCGGGGTGGACTGGGACGTGGCCCTGGACTGGCTGCGCTCGCGCACGCGCGCCGACCTCGCCGAGGCCCAGAGGGAGGCCGTGCGGCTGGCCCTGTCGGAGAAGGTGTGCGTGCTCACCGGCGGGCCCGGCTGCGGCAAGTCCTTCACGGTCGCCTCCATCGTCACCCTGGCCATGGCCAAGCGCGCCACGATCGTCCTGGCCGCGCCCACCGGGCGCGCCGCCAAGCGCCTCACCGAGATGACCGGCATCGAGGCCCGCACTGTGCACCGGCTCCTCGAACTCCGCCCGGGCGGCGACGCCGCCTACGACCGGGACAACCCCCTCGACTGCGACCTGCTGGTGGTGGACGAGGCCTCCATGCTGGACGTGATCCTGGCCAACAAGCTGGTCAAGGCGGTCCCGCCCGGGGCGCACCTGCTGTTCGTCGGCGACGTGGACCAGCTGCCCTCCGTGGGCGCGGGCCAGGTGCTGCGCGACCTGCTGGACGGGGACTCGCCCGTGCCGAGCGTGCGACTGACCCACGTCTTCCGCCAGGCCCAGAACTCCGGGGTGATCACCAACGCCCACCGGATCAACGGCGGCGAGCCGCCGGAGTTCCACGGTATGTCCGACTTCTTCCTCTTCCCCTGCGAGGAGTCCGAGGACGCGGCCGAGATGACCGTGGACGTGGTCGCCCGCCGCATCCCGCGCCGGTTCGGCCTCGACCCGCGCCGGGACGTGCAGGTCCTCACCCCCATGAAGGGCGGCCCGGCCGGGGCGGCCAACCTCAACACGGCCCTCCAGGCCGCCGTGACGCCCTCCGGCGAGCACGTCCCCGAACGCCGGTTCGGCGGGCGCGTCTTCCGCGTCGGAGACAAGGTCACCCAGGTCCGCAACAACTACGACAAGGGCGAGAACGGGGTGTTCAACGGAACGCTCGGCGTGGTCACGGGGCTCGACGAGGTCGCCCAGGAGGTCCTGGTCCGCACCGACGAGGACGAGGAGATCGCCTACGACTTCGCCGAACTCGACGAGCTCGCCCACGCCTACGCCATCACCGTGCACCGCTCCCAGGGCAGCGAGTACCCCGCGGTGGTCGTGCCGGTCACCACCAGCGCCTGGATGATGCTCCAGCGCAACCTGCTCTACACGGCCGTCACGAGGGCCAAGAAGCTGGTGGTCCTGGTCGGCTCCCGCCGCGCCCTGGCCCAGGCGGTGCGCAACGCCTCCTCCGGGCGCAGGCACACGGCCCTGGCGCACCGGCTGCGGTCGGCCGGTCGGCCGCCGGAGGAGCCCCCGCCCCCGGACGCCCCCTGACCGCACGCCACGGAAAAAGAAGGTGAACGTTCGCCGACATCCCTCACGCGCCTCCGTCCGGCGACGTAGGCTCTGCCCCGACCTCCGGTTCCGGGCGCCGCGTCCCGCCCCGGTCGGACCACCAGCCACATCGGAGGCCGACGCTCTTTCCACTCCCCCCGGAGAGCGGCGGCACCCCCGGGCGCCGGCCTCCCCGCGTCGGCGCCCGGGGCCCCGACCCGAAGGTCACCGGCACTGGTTAGGCTCGGGAACCGTGGAACAGCAGACCCTGATCGTGGTGGGCGCCGTCCTCGTCCGTGACGGCCGCGTCCTGGCCGCCCAGCGCGCCGAACCCGAGGCCCTGCGCGGCCGGTGGGAGTTCCCCGGCGGCAAGGTCGATCCGGGGGAGACCCCGGAGCAGGCCCTGGTCCGCGAGTGCCGCGAG
Organism: Nocardiopsis sp. LDBS0036; assembly: GCF_041228755.1. NCBI lineage: Bacteria > Bacillati > Actinomycetota > Actinomycetes > Streptosporangiales > Nocardiopsidaceae > Nocardiopsis > Nocardiopsis sp. LDBS0036. The sequence continues at coordinate 3,082,513 of NZ_CP141103.1, read as the reverse complement.
GAACTCGGCGCCACCGTCCGACCCCTGCACCAGCTCGGCGCGGACGCGCCCTTCCCCGCGCCCGCCAGGGGGCACATGCGCCCCGCCGTGCTGCGGCTCTGGCGCGCGGAACTGGTCGAGGGGGAGCCCCGGCCCCTGGAGCACCTGTCCCTGCGCTGGCTCGCCGCCGACGAACTGCGCGGACCGGACTGGCTGCCCGCCGACGTGCCCTTCCTCGACCTCGTCGAACCCCTGCTCACCCCGGGCGCCGTCCCCCGCTCCTGACCCCCGCGGGCGCCGCGGGGCCGCCCCAGCGGGCCTCCCGCGTCCCCGAGCGGGACCCTGCGGCGAACGGGTGCCGCCCGGCGCCGCCGTGCGCCCCGCGGGGGCGACCGGCCTCCACCGGGTTCGTCTCCATCGGCACGCCCGCACGGGGCCCGCCCGCACCGCGCTTGTCTGCGCGGGCCCGCCCGCACCGGGCCCGCCCGCGCGGGACCCGCCTCCACTGGGCCCGTCCGCGCCGGGCTTGCGTGCACGGGGCTCGCCCGCACCGGGCCGTGACGGCGGCGGCCTGCACGTTTCCCCAGCAGTCCACCATGACCGCATAAACTGGCGGTGGGCCGTGGCACTCCGCGGTTCTTCCCAGTACCAGGAGATCGAGCTTTCCCATGTCCAGCGCTACGCCCGTCGAGGGCTCCGCACGCCGCAGCGACCTCCGCAACGTCGCGATCGTGGCCCATGTGGACCACGGCAAGACGACCCTCGTTGACGCCATGCTCTGGCAGTCCGGTGTGTTCCGGGAGAACCAGGACGTCGACGACCGGGTGATGGACTCCAACGACCTGGAGCGCGAGAAGGGCATCACCATTCTCGCCAAGAACACGGCCGTCCACTACACCACGCCCGAGGGCGAGGACGTGGTCATCAACATCATCGACACCCCCGGCCACGCCGACTTCGGCGGCGAGGTCGAGCGCGGCCTGTCGATGGTCGACGGCGTGGTCCTGCTCGTGGACGCCAGCGAGGGCCCCCTCCCGCAGACCCGCTTCGTGCTGCGCAAGGCCCTCCAGGCCAAGCTCCCCGTCATCCTCGTGATCAACAAGGTCGACCGGCCCGACAGCCGGATCGCCGAGGTCGTGGACGACACCTACGAGCTGTTCATGGACCTGGACGCCGACGAGTCGCAGATCGAGTTCCCGATCGTCTACGCCTGCGCCCGCGACGGCAAGGCCTCCCTGGAGCGCCCCGCCAACGGCACGGTGCCCGACAACGACAACCTCGTGCCGCTGTTCAGCACCATCCTGGACACCATCCCGGCCCCCGAGTACATCCCCGAGGCCCCGCTCCAGGCGCACGTGACCAACCTGGACGCCTCCCCGTTCCTCGGCCGCCTGGCGCTGTGCCGCATCCAGCAGGGCGAGCTGCGCAAGGGCCAGCAGGTCGCGTGGATCCGCACCGACGGCAGCACCCAGCAGGTCAAGATCACCGAGCTGCTCATGACCGAGGGCCTGGAGCGCAAGCCCGCCGAGAAGGCCGGGCCCGGCGACATCGTCGCCATCGCCGGTATCGAGGACATCATGATCGGCGAGACCCTCGCCGACCTGGAGAACCCGGTCCCGCTGCCGCTCATCCAGGTGGACGAGCCCGCCATCTCCATGACCATCGGCACCAACACCTCGCCGCTGGTCGGCAAGGTCAAGGGCGCCAAGGTCACCGCGCGCCTGGTCAAGGACCGCCTCGACAAGGAGCTCGTCGGCAACGTCTCCCTGCGGGTCCTGCCCACCGAGCGCCCCGACGCCTGGGAGGTGCAGGGCCGCGGCGAGCTGGCGCTGGCCATCCTGGTCGAGCAGATGCGCCGCGAGGGCTACGAGCTGACCGTCGGCAAGCCGCAGGTGGTCACCCGGGTCGTGGACGGCAAGGTGCACGAGCCCGTCGAGCGCCTCACCGTGGACGCCCCCGAGGAGTACATGGGCGCCATCACGCAGCTGCTCAGCATCCGCAAGGGCCGCATGGAGAACATGGTCAACCACGGCACCGGCTGGGTGCGCATGGACTGGCTGGTGCCCTCCCGCGGCCTCATCGGCTTCCGCACCGAGTTCCTCACCGAGACCCGCGGCACCGGTATCGCCCACCACGTCTTCGAGAAGTTCGAGCCGTGGTTCGGCGAGCTGCGCACCCGCCCCAACGGGTCCCTGGTGGCCGACCGCGCCGGCTCGGCCGTCGCGTTCGCGATGTTCAACCTCCAGGAGCGCGGCACGCTCTTCGTCGAGCCGGGCACCGAGGTCTACGAGGGCATGATCGTGGGCGAGAACTCGCGCGCCGACGACATGGACGTCAACATCACCAAGGAGAAGAAGCTCACCAACATGCGCTCGGCCACCGGCGACGAGCTGGTGCGCCTGGTGCCGCCGCGCAAGCTGTCCCTGGAGCAGGCCCTGGAGTTCTGCCGCGAGGACGAGTGCGTGGAGGTCACCCCCGAGCACGTGCGCATCCGCAAGGTCGTCCTGGACCAGAAGGAGCGCGGCCGCATGACGGCCAACAAGAAGCGCCAGCAGCAGTAGGACCGCTGCCACCGCCCGTGGGCGGGCCGCTCCGGCGGCCCGCCCACGACGCGTTTTCCGGCCGGTCCCCTCGGGTAGACCCCTGAGCAGCATGAAGTCCGAGCCCACGTGTCCCCGTTGCGGGCGCGCGGTCCAGCCTCCGGGGCTGTGGACCAGCGCCTGGCAGTGTGACGCCCACGGGCCGGTGGCGCCCCTCCAGGAGGTGCGCGCCCCCGGGGCGGCCGCGCTGGAGGCACTCCTGCCCCAGGCGCACGTCCCGGTCTGGATCCCCTGGCCGCTGCCCGCCAACTGGGTGGTCACCGGCTTCGCCGAGGCCGGTGACGACCGCAGCGGCGCCCTCGCCACGGCCGTGGCCCTCTCCGGGCCCGACCTGGTCGGCGGTGTCGGCGAGGTGGTCATCGTCGCCGAGGACCCGGGGATCGGGCTCGGCGCCCGCCTCGCCGGGCTGGAGGGCCCCGACCCAGGCGACGGCTTCGACGCCTCCGCCGCCGACGCCAAGGTGCGCTTCGACGGCCACGAGATCGCCCTGTGGAGCCTGGACGTGGGCCCCGACCGCGCCGTCTACACCGGCGAGGCGCTCGCCCAGTGGCTGTGGCTGGTCTTCGCCTCCGCCGACACCGGCGTGCTCATGTGCGAGATCGGTTCCCTGCGGGACCTGCGCGACATCCGTGACGGCGGGCTCTCCCTGGAACCGCCCTTCGGCGCCCCCAGCCCCTTCCTCACCCAGGCCCTGGCGCCCCGGCGGGACCCGGACTGAACCGGCAAGGGGTCTCGCCCCGGCCGAGCGCGCCGGACCGCGCCCTACGTACAATCGCCCGGTGACACGTATCGACCTGCACGCCCACAGCTCGGTCTCCGACGGAACCGACACGCCCGCCGAAGTCGTCGAGCACGCGGTCGCCGCGGGTCTCGACGTGCTCGCCCTCACCGACCACGACACGGTCGGCGGCATCGGGGAGGCGGCCCAGAACCTGCCCCCCGGATTCACCCTGGTCCCCGGGATGGAGCTCTCCTGCGCCCACGCGGGGTCCAGCGTCCACCTGGTGTGCTACCTGTTCGACCCCGACGACCCCGCGCTCGACGGTGAACTGCGCCGGGTCCGCTCCGACCGCGCCTCCCGCGCCGAGGAGATGGTCCGCAAGCTCCACGAGAACGGGGTCGGCGTCACCTGGGAGCGGGTGCTGGAGATCGCGGGCGCCGGCCGCGACGAGTACGCCGACGCCAACACGATCGGCCGCCCGCACCTGGCCCGCGCGATCGTGGAGGCGGGCGCGGCCAAGGACGTGCAGGACGCCTTCGACCGCTGGATCGGCTCCGGCGGCCCGGCCTACGTCTCGCGGTACGCCATCGACCCGGTCCGCGCGGTGGAGCTGGTCCGGGCGGCGGGCGGGGTCTGCTCGCTGGCGCACCCGGGGCGGGCGGAGGGCGCCCTCAACGGCGCGGTCCCCCTCGAACTCGTGGAGCGCATGGCCGGGGCGGGCCTGGGGGCGATCGAGGCCGACCACCCCTCGCACAACCGGCACCAGGCCCGCCACTGGCGGGGCGTGGCCGAGGAGCTGGGCGTGCTGGTCACCGGCTCCAGCGACGACCACGGAAGCCTCACCGGCCGCCGCCTGGGGTGCAGGACCACCGACCCGGAGGCGTTCGAACGGCTGGTGGCGCCCGCGACGGGCGCCCCCCTTCTGCGCGGGTGAACCGCGTGTCCTCGTCCCGGCGTCCGGTACGGTACCGACCACTGTGCGGGAGCGCGACAATGGTCGCAGCGCAACCACCCATACCCGGACGAAGTCGAGAGGTCTGAGCCGTGTTCTGGAATCGGAAGTCGAAGAAGCAGGAGGGCCAGGAGGCCACCGATTCCGCTGCGGAGGCCGCGGCGGAGCGCGAGGAGACCACCGCCGCCAGCGGGGACGTGGCCGCGGAGGACGGGGCCAAGGACCCGGCCGGGACCGCCGAGGCCTCCGCCGAGGCCGCCGACGACGGCGCCGCCGAGCCCGCCGTCGACGCCGGGGAGCTCACCGGGGCGGAGAAGGACGGGGCCGCCGAGGGCTCCGCCGCCGACGAGAAGGCGGAGGAGGCCGGGGAGGCGGACGGGTCCGAGGACTCCGACGCGGACGACGAGTCCGACGACGAGGAGGACGAGGCGCCGGTGAAGGCCGACGTCTTCGCCGACGAGGGCGAGGAGGCCGGGGTGACCGGCCCCGACGAGGACGGCATCACGCGCGTGCGCACCGCCGGGACCTTCGAGTTCGACGGCGAGGAGTACCCGGTCGTCAGCAACACCTGGATCATCGACGCCGACGACGAGGGCGTCGTCGTCATCGACCCCGGCCACGACGCCGAGGCGATCCTGGCGGCCATCGGTGAGCGCGAGGTCTACCTGGTGGCCTGCACCAACGCCTACAGCCCCCACATCGAGTCGGCCATCAAGGTCGCCGAGGAGTCCGAGGCCCCCATCGCGCTGCACCCCCGCGAGATGCGCGCCTGGCGCCGCCACCACGGCGCCGAGCACCGCCCCGAGATCGAGGTGGAGGGCCAGGGCGCCCTCGACATCGGCAAGCTGCACATCGACGTCCTGGCCCTGCCCGGCACCTCCCCCGGCACCGTCGGATACTACGTCAGCGAACGCGGCGTCGTCTTCGGCGGCGACACCCTGCGCAAGGGCGAGCCCGGCATGGTCGGCAACACCTACATCGACTACACCACGCAGCTCGCCTCCATCGGCGAGGCGCTGCTGTCCCTGCCCCCGGACACGCGCATCCTGCCCGACCGCGGCCCGGCCACCACCGCGGCGGCCGAGGGCAAGAACTTCGACTCCTGGGTCTGAGCACGGACCTTCCGGGGCCCCGCCCCCGCACGGCCGCCGCCCGGACGGGGCGGCGGCCGTCGCCGTGCGGGACGGGGTCAGCGGCGGCCCACCGACTCCGCCTCGTTCCAGAACGCGGTCAGCGCGCTCGCGACGGTCTCGGGCGCCTCCACGTTGGGGGAGTGACCGGCGCCGGGCACCACGAGGCGCTTGGCGCCCAGCCGCTCGGCCATCCGGTCCTGCTCCTCCAGCGGCCAGGCTTCGTCGTTCTCGCCGTACAGGACCAGCTTGGGGACCTCCACCCGGGCCACCTCGTCCACGCGGTCCGGCGCGGACACCAGCTCCTCGGCCATGTGCATCAGGCCCACGGCGCTGCTCCTGAGCAGCCGCTCGCGCAGGAAGTCGCGGATCTCGGGCCGGGGGCTGCGGGCCCGCGCCACGGAGTCGAACTGCTCCTCCCACAGCTCGCGGAGCCGCTCGGCGGTGGGGTTGATGGACACGGCGGCGATGAGGGCGCTCGCCGTGTTCGCGCCCGGGCCGCTCAGGGCGCCGGGGCCCGAGCACAGGAGGGTGAGCGAGGCCAGCGGGGCCATCTCCACCAGCGCGGCCTCGCGGGAGACCAGCCCGCCGAAGGAGTGGCCCAGCAGATGGACGGGGCCGCCGTCACCGATCTGGTCCATGACCTCGGTGACCACCGCGCCCAGGGAGGGCAGGCCGTAGTCCGGTCTGCGCACGCCCGGGGGAGGGGAGAGGGATTCGGGGCCCGGCGACTCGTAGGTGCCGGGCAGGTCGATCGCGACCACCTCCCGCCCGGCCTGGGCCAGGCTCTGGAGGAGGGAGATGAAGTCCTCCTTGCTGCCGGTGAACCCGTGCACCAGGACAGCGGGGGCGAGTTCGGGGCCGCCGGAGGTGGGCAGCGCCCGCAGGGCGGCCACCGGACCGTACGACAGGTTCAGATCGGCGCGTCGCACGCCCGGTGGCAGGTCGAGGAACTGAGGTGTACTCACGTCGGGTCACCCTAGACGATCGCCGGCCCGGGCAGAGATAACCCGGGCCGTGGCCGACGGCCGGGACCGGCGCGGACGTCGGTCCCAGGGCCCCGCGAACGGGCGCGGGGCGCACGGCCGCGACGCCCGCCACGGGCGGGCGCCGGGAGGGGTCAGGTGTTCTCGGGGTCCCTGCGGACCGCGCCTCGGGTGCGGCGGCGGCGCCGTACCCTGCGCGCGCCCTCGTCGGAGGGGGCCGCGCCCTCGCGCGGCGCCTCCTGGGCGGCGGGCGTGCTCTCGGCCCTCCCGCCCGGGGCGGTCTCGACCCCGGCCGTGCCCTGGCCGCCGCGGGTGCGCCGACGCGAACGGTTGCGGCCGCGACCGCGCCCGCCCTCGTCACGGTCGCTCTCACCGCGTCCGCTCCCCGAGCGCGCGCCCTCGACGCGACCCCGGCCCCGCCGGCCGCCGCGCTCGCCGCGCGCCACTCCGGTGTCGCCGATGTCCTCGATCTCCTCGGCCTCCAGACCCGCGTGATCGTCGCGCCGGTCCTCGGCCAGCTTGCCCTTGGTCCCGGCCGGGATCCGCAGCGCCTCGAAGAAGTGCGGCGAGGTGGAGTAGGTCTCCTCCGGCTCGTGGAAGGGCAGTCCGAGGGCGCCGTTGATCAGCTTCCAGCGCGGCATCTCCTGCCAGTCCACGAAGGTGACGGCGGTGCCGCTGCGCCCGGCCCGGCCGGTGCGGCCGATGCGGTGCGTGTAGGTCTTCTCGTCCTCGGGGGTCTCGTAGTTGACCACGTGCGTGACGTCGTCCACGTCCAGTCCCCGGGCGGCCACGTCGGTGGCGACCAGGATGTTGATCTTGCCGTTGCGGAAGGCCCGCAGGGCCCGCTCGCGCTGGCTCTGCCCCAGGTCGCCGTGGACGGCCGCGACGGCGAACCCGCGCGCCTCCAGGTCGCCCGCCACCCGGTCGCAGGCCCGCTTGGTCTGGCAGAACACCATGCTCTGGCCGTGGTCGCTGGCCTGGAGCAGGCGGGCGAGCATCTCGATCTTGTCCATCTGGTGGGTGCGGAACGCGTGCTGCGTGATCTGCCCCGTGATGGCCGAGCCGTCGATCTCGTCGTCGTCGCTCGCGCGCACGTGCGTGGGACGGCGCAGGTACTTGCGCGACAGGGAGACGATCTCGCTCGGCATGGTGGCCGAGAAGAGCATGGTCTGGCGGTCGTCCGGGGTCCTGGTGAGGATGCGCTCGATGTCGGGCAGGAAGCCCAGGTCGAGCATCTTGTCGGCCTCGTCCAGCACCACCGCGGACACCCCGTCCAGGCGCAGGTGCTTCTGCTTCTCCAGGTCCAGCAGGCGGCCCGGGGTGCCGACGACGACGTCGGTGCCCTCCTTGAGCCCGTTGACCTGCGGCTCGTAGGAGCGGCCGCCGTAGACGGTCAGGATGCGGGTCCCGCTGCGCTTGCTGGCGGTGGTCAGGTCCGCGGCGACCTGGATGGCCAGCTCGCGGGTGGGGACCACGACCAGGGCGCGCGGCCGCTTGGGCGTTCCGGGGTCCTTCTGCGCCCGCTGGAGCAGGGGCAGGCCGAAGGCCAGGGTCTTACCGGTGCCGGTACGGGCCTGGCCGATGATGTCGCTGCCGCCCAGCGCGATCGGCAGGGCGAGTTCCTGGATGAGGAAGGGCTCGATGATCCCCTCGGCCTCGAGGGCGTCCGCGAGCTCGGTGCTCACACCGAGGTCGCGGAAGGTCGTCTTGGGTTTGGTGGTCTCTGCTGTGCTGCTCAGGGCTCAAGCCTCCATCTTGGCGGGCCGCAACGTTGGCGTGGCCGCGGCGGGATGCGGTTGCGGACGGCTCCTGGCCGCCGCGGGGGCGCGGCTCACCGGTCGTTCCTCTCGCGGAACGGTGCGGTGGCGCTGCCGTGAGGACCCGTGCGGCGCAGGGGTTGTCCGGCCGCGGATCGGGACCGTCCCCGCTCGGGACGGGGTGCATCCGTGGTTCGTCGTTGTTCCTCGCGCGGTCCGGGCCACCGTCGGTGGGGTCCGCGCCTGTGCGGGCGCCGCCTCCGCGGCGCCGGTACGTGGGAGATCCCGCGTGTGTGAGGGAGATGTCCGCGTCGGGCGCACACACCGGTCATCACGCAGAGTCTAGCTGGTGACTCGCCAGGTGGACATACCAGTTCACCGGGCTGTGGACGGCTTGGACCGTACCCGCTCCCGGCGTGTACAACCGTGCCTTCGGTCCGTTTAGTCCCCGGTTCGGCGCCCGGGCGGCCTGGCGATACCCTGACGGGCATGACCCACGGCCCCTCCGCCGAGCCCGGCGTGATCGACCTGCTCGGCCTGCTCGCCTACGCGGAGCTCGGCTCCTTCTTCCGCCTCGCCGACGACGCGGGCCTGGCCCCGTCGCTGCGCTCCAAGGGTCAGCTGGCCGCCCTCGCCGCCACCGAGCAGGCGCACTACCAGTCGCTGCGCGACCGGCTGGAGGAGCTGGGCGTCGTGCCCGAGGAGGCCATGGAGCCCTTCGTGGAGCCGCTGGACGCCTGGCACGACAGGACCGAGCCGCAGAGCTGGCTGGAGAGCCTGGTCAAGACCTACGTCGGCGAGGGCATCGCGGGGGACTTCTACCGCAAGGTCGCCGAGCTGGCCGACGAGGACACGCGCACCCTGGTCGAGGGCGTGCTGGCCGAGACCGACCGGGCCGAGTTCGTCTCCGCGACGGTGCGCGCCGCCGTGGAGGAGGACCCCAAGCTGGTCGGGCGCCTGTCCCTGTGGGCGCGCCGCCTGGTCGGCGAGGCGCTCAGCCAGGCGCAGGCGGTGGCGGTCTCGCGCCCCCGGCTCGCCGCGCTCCTGGCGGGGGACGGCGGACACGCCGCGGACGGCACGGGGCTCGGAGACCTCGCCGCGGTCAGCCGGATGTTCGCCTCGCTCACCGATCGCCACTCCGACCGCCTCAGGGCCATGGGGTTGACCGCCTGACCCGCTGTCGCGGCGGCCCGATTCCTTGCCCGTCCTTGACCGGGACCTGTGCGACCTTGGTCAAGCGCGGGTAATATCCAACACTTTCGTGACGATTCGTTGGGCACTGGCCGTAAAATCAGTGAAGTTTCCGTCTCCTGACCACGCGAGTAGGTACTTCCATGCCCAGTGGGACCTCCGTGCGCCATCCGCTGGCCGGACTCACCCGTGACTTCCACCGGATCGGCCCCCTAGGCGCCCCGATCGAGCCCTGGATGTGCGCTGAGCTGGACCAGCACGCCGCACAGGTGTGCGAAGGCATCACCTCCTCCGGCGGCGTGCTCAACGCCCGCACCCTGGGCACCTACCTGCACGGGTTCCTCGACGGCTGCCTCGAACGGGGCTGGGACTCCGAGGCGGTCGAGTACGACTGGGAGACACTGCGCATCCTCGCGATCTGCCGACTGGCCAAGGAGCGCGGTTTCGTCCGCTAGGTTTGGTGGCGTCCGCAGAACGGTGTGGTCCACAACCCGAGCTCCTCGTGGCCCCCGCCCCTGCCCGTTCTCCGGTGGAGGCCCGTCATCGGGCGTACGCTGAAAAGTACCGGTGACTCCACAGCGGCCGACCACGGCCCGGCGCACCGCGGCAGAACCAGGGCCCTGCGGAATGCAACCTGGGACTGACGGTGTTATGTCGGTCCGGAAAACGGACCACAGACACCGTAACTTGCGGAGCGGCCCGCAGAGCCGCGAGAAAGGAAGGCGAATGAGGAGCGGTCGGCATGGGGCGGCGCGCCCACCGGTCGGCGTCCTGATCCAACAGGACCGCGTCGACTTCGCGCTTTTCGCACTGATCTTCGTCGTCGCGCTGGTGTCGATGGTCTTCACCGGGCCCGGGAACGCCGCTTTCTGGCTGGCCTTCCTCCCGATCATCGCCTCCGTCGTACTGACCTTCCGGCGGATCGAGCACCTCTCCCGCCTGGAGCTGCGCGACTCCGAATTCCTCTAGGAGGCGCCTCGCGGGCCGTTCGCACCGGCCCGCCGAGCGATCCTGACGGCACACGGCGAGGGCGGGGCCGCACGGCCCCGCCCTCGTCGCGTGTCCGCGCCCCGGCTACGGAGCGGGCGGCTCGCCGCCCGTGCCGCGCCGCGCGCTCTGGGAGGTCGCGCCCTCGCGCGGCTCCGTGCGCCCGGCGTCCGCGGGACGGCCCAGGGCCGCCTCGCGGCCGGCCCGGTAGCTGCCCTCCTCGCTCATGCGGTTGGTCTCGCGCTCGGCCACGTCCAGCCAGCGGGACCAGCGCGAGCGCATCGGCTCGATCATGCCGCCGCCCACGCCGACGACGAGGATGCCGCCGATCGTGGCCAGGACCGCGATCAGCACCGGCACGGTGACGGTCACCGCCACGCCCATCTGGTTCAGCGCCGCGATGACGCCGAGGGCCAGGATGAACACGCCCGCGGCGTTGGCCAGGAAGCGGCCGTAGGAGAGGCCGCCCAGCGCGCCGGAGACGATGTCGCGGACCGCCTTGGCGATCATCGCGGCCACCACCACGATCACCAGCGCGACGATGCCGCGCGGGATCCAGGCGATGACGTCGTTGAGCAGCGTGCTGATCGGGTTCGGTCCGAAGACGCTGAACGCGAGCGTGAACACGAACAGCAGCCCGACGTAGTAGATGATCTTTCCGCACAGCTCGCTGGCGCTCCACCGGCTGCGCTCGAAGTACTCGCCCACACCTCCGCGGTGCAGGGCGCGGTCCAGTCCGACGCCGTGCAGACCCTTGGCGACCGCCTTGCCCACCAGCCAGGCGATGATCCATCCCAGGACCAGGATCACCAGGAAGCCGATCAGCAGAGGCACGAAACTCGCCACCGCCTGCCAGGCCGTCGACAGGCCCTGACCCATGTCCATAACGTCTTCACCCCCAAATCGCTTGCTCCGCCGGGGCTTCGAAGCGAAGGACCGGGCGGATACGGCGAAGAGAAGTGCGTTACTTCTCATTCCGGCGATACCCGGAGGGCGGCAATTGAATCGCTTGTCCCACGCAAGCGGAGGTGATTACCTTTTTTTGGGACATTCCTTGCGCGGCGGTGGGAAGAAATTCCTTTTCCGTGTGCCGGGGCGCTTTCCGGGGAGCACCGGGAAAGGCGAGGGCCCCCGTGCGCGCACGGGGGCCCTCGCCTTGCGGGCGGCGGGTGCGGCCGCGCCCCTAGCCCTGTTCGCCGGAGCCGCGCTGGAGGTCCCAGCCGCTGATCCCGCGCCAGGCCAGGCGGGCCACCAGCTGCTCGGCCGCGTCCTTGGGCACGGAGCCGCGGCTGTTGAGCCAGTACCGGGCGCTGGTCTCGGCCATGCCGACCAGTCCGATGCTCAGCAGGTGCGCCTCCTCGTCGGAGATGCTGGTGTCCTGGCGGATCACCTCGCCGATGGCCTCGGCGCAGCGCTGGAAGGTCTCCTCGGTCTTGGCCCGAACGGCCGGGAGGTTGCGCAGGTCGGACTCGAAGACCAGGCGGAAGGCCTCGCCGTCGCCCGCGACGAAGTCGAAGTAGGCGCGAAAGCTCGCGATGACGCGCTGGCGGTTGTCGTCCGTGCTCTCCAGGGCCTCGCGCTGCTTGTCGACCAGCACCTCGGAGTGTTCCTCCAGCAGGGCCAGGTACAGCTCCAGCTTCCCAGGGAAGTGCTGGTACAGGACCGGTTTGCTGACTCCGGCGCGGTCGGCGATCTCGTCCATCGCCGCCGCGTGGTACCCGCGCGCGACGAAGACCTCCTGGGCCGCGGCCAGGAGCTGGCGGCGGCGCCTGACCCGGGGCAGACGGGTTCCCCGGGCGCGGGAGTCTGAAGGAGCTGTCACACCGACCCTCCGAACTCGGCATGGCAGATGCACGCCATAACCGGACATCTGCGTGGCTAGTGCTCGCGGAGCGCGGCCAGTGGCGCGCTCCACAGCGGTCCCCCTCATCCTACTCCGGCGTAGGTTCCCCGTGAGCAGCGGGAAGCCGGTCGGGGTTCCGGGCGGGCACGGTGAGGCACCGGCCGAACACGTGGTCAGGGCCGCGATCGGCGGCCGGGAGGAAGCGGAGGAAAAAGGACGCGGTCCCGGGCGGGGGAGCCCCCCGTCAGCGCCGCTCCTCGTCGTCCGGGCCCGCCTCGCGGGCCTGTTCGACCACGTCGGCCTCGGCGGCGTGCTCGAAGCTCTCCTGCGGCGGGTCCTCCCACCCGTCCCCGCCCTCGTCGGCCCCGGCGGACGCGCGCTGCTCGACCGCGTCGGCCTCGGGCACCTCGGCCGCGGGGTCCCCTCCGGCGGCCGGGCGTCGTCCCACGGAACGGTTCTCCTGTGCCACGGGGTCCTCCCCAACGTCGTCGCCGTGCGTACGCCCGACCACTACCCGCCGCCCGGGCCGGTACGCGCGGCCCCCGGGATGAACTCGCACGCCGCGTTGGTTGTGACGGGCGGGGACGGACCCGCGAAGGGTGTGCTCCACGCCTCCCGGTGGCGGGAATGCAATACCCCACCCGTTAGGTTGGGTATGAGTGCAAGCACGCTTCGCCTCCCCGCCCCCTCGCCCGGTGGCCCCCGCGGTACGGGCGGTGCGAAGCAACCCGAACAGACATGAGGAGTCACCGTGTCGCTGCCGCCGCTGGTGGAACCAGCTGACGAGCTGACCGTGGACGAGGTGCGCCGTTACTCGCGTCACCTGATCATCCCCGACGTGGGTATGGACGGGCAGAAGCGCCTGAAGAACGCCAAGGTCCTGGTCGTCGGCGCGGGCGGCCTGGGCTCCCCGGCGCTGCTCTACCTGGCCGCCGCGGGCGTGGGCACGCTCGGCATCATCGACTTCGACGTCGTCGACGAGTCCAACCTCCAGCGCCAGGTCATCCACGGACAGAGCGACGTCGGCCGCCCCAAGGCCGAGTCCGCCCGGGACAGCATCAAGGAGATCAACCCGGGCGTCCGCGTCATCCTGCACCAGGAGCGCCTGGACTCGGACAACGCGCTGGAGATCTTCGCCGACTACGACCTGGTCCTGGACGGCACCGACAACTTCGCGACCCGGTACCTGGTCAACGACGCCTGCGTCATCCTCGACAAGCCGTACGTGTGGGGTTCGATCTACCGCTTCGACGGCCAGGTCAGCGTCTTCTGGAACGAGTACGGGCCCCAGTACCGCGACCTGTACCCCGAGCCCCCGCCCCCCGGCATGGTGCCCTCCTGCGCCGAGGGCGGCGTCCTGGGCGTGCTGTGCGCCTCCATCGGCTCGGTCATGGTGAACGAGGCCATCAAGCTGATCACCGGCATCGGTGAGCCGCTGGTGGGCCGCCTGCTCATCTTCGACGCCCTGGAGATGACCTGGCGCGAGGTCAAGGTCCGCAAGGACCCCGACACCGAGCCGGTCACCGAGCTCATCGACTACGAGGCGTTCTGCGGCGCCGTGTCGGAGGAGGCCACCGAGGCCGCCGCCGGTTCCACGATCACCGCGGGCGAGCTCAAGGACCTGCTGGACAACAAGCCCGAGGAGATCTTCCTCGTGGACGTCCGGGAGAAGAACGAGTACGAGATCGTCAGCATCCCGGGCGCCACGCTCATCCCCAAGGGCGAGTTCCTCAACGGCAAGGCCCTGGAGCGGCTGCCGCAGGACCGGCGCATCGTCCTGCACTGCAAGTCGGGCGTCCGCTCCGCCGAGGCGCTGGCCGCGGTGCACGCGGCCGGGTTCTCCGACGCCGTCCACGTGGGCGGCGGCGTCCTGGCCTGGATCAACCAGGTCGACCCGAGCCTGCCCGAGTACTGACGGACGGGCCCGACGGGGGACGGGGCGGTGCCGGGAGGCGACTTCCGGCACCGCCCCGCCGCGTTCGCGCCCCGGCCCCCGAGCCGTCCCGGGTTCCGCCGTCGTGCCTGCTCAGCCCGCCGGATGGGTAGGGGTCCGGACAGGGGCCGCCGGCCGACGGCGGCCCGCTCCTCGGGAGGTGGCTCCATGGGACGCAGGGGACGCTGGGCGGACTGGGTGGCGATCCTCGCCGGCCTGGCCCTGGGACTGAGCTGGATCTGGCACGGGATGTACGGCTTCGGCGGGGGAGCGATGTTCGTCCTCGGACTGGGCGTCATCGTGGCCTCGGTGGTATCCATCACCCGGCCGGGGGCGCTGTCGAGCGAGGCGGGCGTCCTCGCGATCGGCGTCCTGGTCTTCGTGATGCCGTGGCTGCTGGGCTTCACCGACCTCACCGCCGCCGCCTGGACGGCGTGGATCCTCGGCGCCGTCGTGGCGCTGCTGGGGGCGTTCGGACTCGTCAAGGCGCGCCAGGCCCGCAGGCGCGACCCCGAACTCGCCTGGGGCGCGCACGGCGACCAGGTCACCGCCTGACCGGACACCGCGCACGCCGGGGCCGCCTCCGCGGCGGGCCCCGCCGTGTCGGCGGCCCCCGGTAGGCTGCCGCCTGTGTTCGAGGACGCGGAGGGCGGGCCGGACGACTACGCCGAGGAGGTCCTGGCGGTGGTCGAGCGGATCCCGCCGGGACGGGTGATGGCCTACGGCGACATCGCCGAGTACGTCGGCAGGGGAGGACCCCGCCAGGTCGGCTCGGTCATGTCCTCCTGGGGCGGGGCGGTGGCCTGGTGGCGCGTGGTGCGCGCGGACGGCAGACCGCCCTCCTGCAACGAGGTCCGCGCCCTGTCCCACTACGCGGCGGAGGGCACGCCCATGCGCCCCGCAAGCGATCGCGTGGACATGCGCAGGGCCCGCTGGGACGGGGAGGGCGGGGGCTGAGCGGTCCGCTGTGGCGGGGATGACGTGCGGGATGGTCGCCACCCTCTGGTGAACTGGGGGGTGTGAACACATCTCCGTACCGTCTCGTGCGGCGCGCCCACCAGGTGCAGCCGCCGCCGGTGCTGGACGAGAACCAGCGGCGCGTGGTCGAGCACGAGGGCGGGCCCCTGCTGGTGCTCGCCGGTCCCGGGACAGGCAAGACCACCACGATCGTCGAGTCGGTCGTGGACCGCATCGACCACCGGGGCACGGACCCCTCGCGCGTGCTGGTGCTCACCTTCAGCCGCAAGGCCGCCCAGGAGCTGCGCGAGCGCATCACCGCCCGGCTGCGCCGCACCACCCGCGAACCGCTGGCCCTGACCTTCCACAGCTACGCCTACGCCCTGATCCGGCGCGAGTTCCAGCGCATGGGCGACCTGCCGCCGCGCCTGCTCTCGGGACCCGAGCAGCTCATGGAGGTCCGCGAACTCCTGCGGGGCGAGGCCCTGGACGGCGCCGCGGACTGGCCCGAGCGCCTGCGCCCCGCCCTGGAGACCCGCGGGTTCGCCGAGGAGCTGCGCGACTTCCTCATGCGCGCCCAGGAACGCGGCATGGGCCCGGACGAGCTGGCCGCGCTCGGCCGCGACCGCGACCGCGACGACTGGGTGGCCGCGGCCGGGTTCCTGGACCGCTACACCGGCCGGTTCGACATCGCCCCCGTGCCCACGCTCAACTACGCCGAACTCGTGCGCGTCGCCGCCAACCTGCTCTCCGACCCCGGGGTCCGCGAGCGCGAGCGCGCCGCCCACGAGGCGGTGTTCGTCGACGAGTACCAGGACACCGACCCCGCCCAGGAGGAACTCCTGCGCGCCCTGGCCGGGGACGGCCGCGACCTGGTCGCGGTCGGCGACCCCGACCAGTCCATCTACGCCTTCCGCGGGGCCGAGGTGCGGGGCATCCTCGACTTCCCGCGCCGCTTCCCGACCGCGCGGCGCACCGAGGCGCCCGTGGTCGCGCTGCGCACCTGCCGCCGCAGCGGCCGCGCCCTGCTGTCGGCCTCGCGCGGCCTGACCCGGCGCCTGCCCGCGGTCGCCTCCGCCCGCGGCCACGTCAACGAGCACCGCGACCTGACCCCCGCCGAGGGCGTGCCCGACGGCGAGGTCCGCGTGCTGCTGGCCGACAGCGCCGCCCAGGAGGCCGCGGTCATCGCCGACACCCTGCGCCGCGCCCACCTGGTGGACGGCGTCCCGTGGTCGGACATGGCCGTGCTGGTGCGCTCCTCCACCCGCCAGCTGCCGGTGCTGCGCCGCGCCCTGACCGCCGCCTCGGTCCCGGTCGCGGTCGGCGCCGACGACCTGCCCGTGGCCGCCGAGCCCATCGTGCGCCCCATGCTCGCGCTGATCCGCTACGGGCTGGCCCCGGCCGAGCTGGACGAGGACGCCGCGCGCGAACTGCTCACCAGCCCCTTCGGCGAGGCCGACACGGTACGGCTGCGCAGGCTCGTGCGCGCGCTGCGCCGCCTGGACCTGGACCGCGCCCACGACGGCGGCGCCCACGGCGGAGCCCCGGAAGGGGACGCCTCGCGGGAAGGCGCCCGGGAGGAGAGGAGCGGCGCCTACCGGCCCTCCGCGCAGCTGCTCGTGGACGCCCTGCGCGACCCGGCCGAGCTCACCCTCGTCGACCCCGAGATCGCCGCGCCCGCCACCCGTGTCGCCCAGGCGCTGCGGACCGTCCGCGACCTGAACGCCAGGGGGGCCGACGCCGAACAGGTCCTGTGGGAGCTGTGGCGCGACAGCGGCCTGGCCGACCGCCTGCTGCGCGCCAGCCTGGCCGGGGGCCGCCGGGGCGCCGCCGCCGACCGCGACCTGGACGCCGTGGTCGCCCTGTTCGAGAGCGCCGCCCGCTACTGCGACCGGCTGCCCCCCGGCAGTCCCGCGGGGTTCCTGGAGGACCTCGCCGCCCAGGAGATCCCCGGCGACAGCCTCGCCGAGCGCGCGCCCGAGGGCGAGGCGGTGCGCATCCTCACCGCCCACCGCTCCAAGGGCCTGGAGTGGGGCCTGGTCGTGGTCGCCGGAGCCCAGGAGGGCGACTGGCCCGACCTGCGCCTGCGCGGTTCCCTGCTCGGCGTGGAGGAACTCGTCGACACCGACGTGCACTCCGCCGACTCCTCCGGAGCTGCCCTGGCCTCCAAACTCCTGGACGAGGAGCGCCGCCTGTTCTACGTGGCCCTCACCCGCGCCCGCCGCACCCTGGTGGTGACCGCCGTGGGCGGGGAGGACACCGACGAGCGGCCCTCGCGCTTCCTGAACGAGATGGGCGTGGGCGAGCCCGAGCCGGTCAGCACCGGCCTGCGCTGGCTGTCCCTGCCCTCGCTCGTCGCCGACCTGCGCTCGGTGGTCACCGACCCCGGCGCCCCCGAACCGCTGCGCGAGGCCGCCGCCACCCACCTGGCCCGCCTGGCCGAGGAGGGCGTGCGCGGCGCCGACCCCGCGGAGTGGTACGCGCTCACCCCCTTCACCGACGACCGGCCCCTGGCCGAGGAGGAGGACACCATCCGCGTCTCGCCCTCCCAGGTGGAGAGCTTCACCAACTGCCAGCTGCGCTGGCTCCTCGAACGCGCCGCCGGGGCCTCCTCCGGCGACTCGGCCTCGGCCCTGGGCACCGTCGTGCACGCGGTCGCCGTCCTGGTCGCCCAGGGCAGCACCCCCGACGAGATCAGCGGGCGCATGGACGAGATCTGGGCCGACCTGGACTTCGGCGGCCCCTGGCAGGCCAGGGCGCAGCGCGACCGCGCCGACACGATGGTCCGCAAGCTCGTGGACTGGGAGGCCGCCAACGACCGCGAACTCGTCGTCACCGAGGAGGGCTTCCGGGTGGACGTGGGCGGCATCGAGATCACCGGCCGCGTGGACCGCCTCGAACGCGACGACCAGGGCAGGGCCGTGGTCGTGGACATCAAGACCGGGAAGAACAAGGCCGACGACCTGGCCCACCACCCCCAGCTCGGCGTCTACCAGATGGCCGTGCTCAAGGGCGCCTTCGCCAAGCTCGGCCTCACCGAGCCGGGCGGCGCCGCGCTCGTGCAGGTCGGCGAGAAGATCCAGAGGGCCCGGGAACAACCCCAGCCGCCCCTGAGCGAGGACCCCGACCCCGGATGGGCCGGGACGCTGGTGCGCGAGGTCGCCACCGGCATGGGCGGATCCCGATTCACCGCGACACGCAACAAGGGATGCAGGTCGTGCGCCGTGCGCGCCTGCTGCCCGGTTCAGGACGAGGGCAGACATGTCTGAAACCCACCCCCACCCCCGCCGGTCCCCGTCCCGCCCCCACCCCGAACCCGAACCCGCTCCCGCTCCTCCTCCCCGCTTCTCGCCCCCGGAACTCGCCCGCCTCCTCGGCCAGCCCGAGCCCACCGCCGAGCAGTCCGAGGTCATCTGCGCCCCGCTGGAGCCGGGCGTGGTCATCGCGGGCGCCGGGTCCGGCAAGAGCGAGACCATGGCCTCGCGCGTGGTGTGGCTGGTCGCCAACGGCCACGTGCGCCCCGAGCAGATCCTCGGCCTGACCTTCACCCGCAAGGCCACCGCCGAGCTGGCCGAGCGCGTGCGCAAACGCCTGGAGCAGCTGCGCGCCACCGAACAGCTGCCCGAGGAGCTGCTCGACGGCGAGCCCACCGTGTCCACCTACAACGCCTACGCCGGGCGCATCGTCGCCGACCACGCCCTGCGCGAGGCCGTCGAGCCCACCTCCCGGCTGCTCAGCGAGGGGCAGGCCTGGCAGATCGCCGCCCGCGTCGTGGGCGAGTACGACGGTCCCATGGACCTGATCACGGTCGGGGCCGACACCGTCACCCGCCGGGTCCTGGAGCTGTCCGGGCAGATCGCCGACCACCTCACCACCACCGAGCAGGTGCGCGGCATCGGCCGGTGGCTGCGCGCGGCCGTCGACGCCCTGCCGCGCAAACCCGCGGTGCCCACCCGCAACCTGCTCAACGCCCAGCTGCGCCGCGAACAGCTCCTGCCGCTCGTGGAGGGCTACGAGCACGCCAAGCACGTGCGCGAGGCCATGGACTTCGGCGACCAGGTGTCCCTGGCCGCGCGCATCGCCCAGAACCACCCGGAGGTCGGCCTCATCGAACGGGGCCGGTTCCGCGTGGTGCTGCTGGACGAGTACCAGGACACCAGCCACGCCCAGCTCGTGCTGCTGCGCGCGCTGTTCGGCGAGGGCCACGCCGTGACCGCCGTCGGGGACCCCTGCCAGTCCATCTACGGCTGGCGCGGGGCCATCGCCGCCAACCTCGCCAACTTCCCCAACGACTTCCCGGCCGCGCCGGGCCGGGCCGCGTCCGTGCGCCGCCTGGCCACCAGCTTCCGCAACGGCGAGAGGATCCTGGAGGTGGCCAAGCACATCTCCGAGCCGCTGCGCGCGGAGAGCGCCGAGGTGCCCGTGCTCTACCCCGGCCCGGCCCGGCGCGGCCGCGGCGCCGTCCGGACCGGTCTGTTCATCGGGCAGCGGGAGGAGGCGCGGTGGATCGCCGAGCAGGTCGCCGGCTACCTGCGCGCCGCCCCCGGCCGGGCGGGCAGCGCCACGACCGCCCCCGACGGGCTGCCCTGGCCGCCGGGGGAGTCGGGCGGCGCCGCGGACGGCGGCGTCAGCCCCGGCGACGTCGCCGTGCTGTGCCGCAAGCGCTCGCAGTTCCCGGCGATCCGGGAGGCCCTGGAGGAGCTGGACATCCCGGTGGAGGTGGTCGGCCTGGGCGGGCTCATGATGGTGCCCGAGGTCCGCGACATCATCGCCACCCTGCGCGTGGTCCACGACGCCTCCGCGGGCAACGAGCTCGCCCGCCTCCTCACCGGGCCGCGCTGGCGGATCGGCCCGCGCGACCTGGCCGCCCTCGGGGCCCGCGCCGCCGAGCTGGCCCGCCAGACCCGGCGCGACCTCACCGGGCCCGAGCCCGACCAGAGCGCCGAGGACGACATCCTGCGCCGCACGGTCCTGGACCTGACCGCCGAGAGCGGCAGCCTGGTGGACGCCGTGGACGACCCCGGCCCCGCCGAGAGGTACTCCGCGACCGCCTACGAGCGCCTGGGCCGCCTCGCCGAGGAGCTGCGCTCCCTGCGCAAGCTCGTGGGCCAGCCGCTGCCCGACCTGGTCACCGAGACCGAGCGGATGCTCGGACTGGACATCGAGGTGGGCGCCCGCAGCGGCCGCGACCCCCTGTCCGCCCGCGCCGACCTGGACGCCTTCGTCGACCACGCGGTCCGTTTCGCCGGGAGCAGCGAGGACCCCACCCTCGGCAGCTTCCTCAGCTACCTCAGGGCCGCATCGGAACGGGAGAGCGGCCTGGCCCCCGGCGAGCGCGTCGGCGGAAGCGACACCGTCAAGCTCATGACCGTGCACGCCTCCAAGGGGCTCCAGTGGCCCGTGGTGGTCGTGCCCGGCGTCAGCGGCGGCAAGTACGCCCCGCTGTTCCCCACGAGCCTGTCCGAGGGCGACATGTGGATCAAGGGCGAGCACCTGCTGCCCTACCGGCTGCGCGGCGACCGCCAGAACCTGCCCGAACTCCTGGCGGTGGACAAGAAGGGCATCGAGGCGTTCAAGGAGGCCGAACGCGAGCGCCACCTGCTGGAGGAGCGGCGGCTGGCCTACGTCGCCGTCACCCGCGCCTCCTTCGCCCTGCTGTGCACCGGCCACTGGTGGGGCACCGACGCCGCGAGCGAGCGCGGGCCCTCCCCGTTCCTGGAGGAGATCCGCCTCGCCTGCGAGGGCGGCGCCGGGGAGGTCGCGCACTGGGAGCCCAGGCCCGACCCCGACGACAACCCCTACGAGGAGGAGGACGACGGCACGGCCGTGTGGCCGCCGCAGGAGGACGACGGCTCCGGCCCCCCGGAGGAGGGCGCCGAACCGGACCGGCCGCGCGACCGCCGCGCCCAGATCGCCGAGGGCGCGGCCATGGTCGAGCGCGCCCGCGCCCGCCTGCTCGCGGGGGAGGCCGACCCCGCGGAGGAGGCCGCGCCGCCGCCCGGGCTGCGCCGCCGCATCGGGGGCTGGGAGCGCGACACCGAGCTGCTGCTCGCCCACCGCCGCGCCGAGGGGCCGGGATCCGGGGACGGCACGGTCCAGGTCGAGCTGCCCGCGCACCTGTCGGTGTCGTCCATGGTGTGGCTGGCCCGCGACCCCTCCGCCCTGGCCCGGCAGATCCGCAGGCCGCTGCCGCGCCCGCCCGCGCCGCACACGCGCCGGGGCACCGCGTTCCACGCCTGGCTGGAGCAGCGGTTCGGCCAGCGCGCCGCCCTGCTGGACGAGCTGCCCGGCGCCGCCGACGAGACGGCTGGTCAGGACGAGGACCTCGCCGACCTCCAGAGCCGCTTCGAGGAGAGCGAGTGGGGCTCGCGCGTGCCCGTCGAGGTGGAGGTGCCCTTCGAGACGGTCATCGGCGACCGGCTCGTGCGGGGGCGCATGGACGCGGTCTTCCACGACCCCGCCTCCGGCCGCTACGACGTGGTGGACTGGAAGACCGGGAGCCCGCCCGGCAACGGCCCCGAGCGCCGCGCCGTGGGCGTGCAGCTGGCCGCCTACCGGCTGGCCTGGGCCGATCTGGCCGGGGTCTCCCTGGAGGAGGTGAGCGCCGCCTTCCACTACGTGCGGGCCGGGCTGACCGTGCGCCCCGCGGACCTGCTCGACGCCGAGGGACTGGCCGCGCTCATCGACGCCGTACCCGAACCCGGGTGAGAGGTCCGCCACCGCCGCGGGTCGCCGTCCGTTCACCGGTGTGGTGGACAATGACCCGCGTGTCGATCCCAGGAATCCCCCAGGACAGCGGCGCCCCCGTGCGCGCGGGCGTCCCCGAGCACGGGCGCGTCCCCAAGTACTACGCGGTCCGGATACAGCTCACCGAGCTGGTGTCCGGGCTGGTGGTGGGCCAGCCGCTGCCCACCGAACGCGAGCTGGCCGAGCGCTTCGGCGCGGCCCGCGAGACGGTCCGCCAGGCGCTGCGCGACCTCCTGCTGGAGGGCAGGCTCAGCCGCCGCGGGCGCGGCACGGTGGTGGCCGGCCCCAAGCTGGAGCAGCCCCTGTCCCTGGCCAGCTACACCGAGGGCGTGCGCCGCCAGGGGCGGCGGCCGGGCCGCTCCCTCATCGACCTGCGCAGCTGGCCGTGCCCGCCCCGGCTGGCCGAGGAGCTGCACCTGAGCCCGGGCGAGCCGGTCTGGCACCTGGAGCGGGTGCTGCTGGCCGACGACGAGCGGGTGGGGCTGGAGTCCACCTACATCGCGGTGGCGCGCGTGCCCCGCCTGGACGTGGACTTCGACCCGGACTCCACCTTCTACGGCTACCTCGCCGACAGGGTCGGCATCACGTTCGGCGACGCCGACGAGCGCCTGGAGACCGTGCTGGCCACCCCGCGCGAGGCCCTGCTCATCGGTACCCCTCCGGCGCTGCCGATGCTGCTCATCCACCGCGTCTCCCGGGACGAGAAGGGCGGCCCCTTCGAACGGGTGCGCTCGCTCTACCGGGGCGACCGGTTCAGCTTCAGCGTCCACCTGGCCGGGGACGGGCGCGAGTAGGGGAGTCCGCTGGCGGGCACCGGACCGCGGCCCCGTCCGCCGGGCGCTTTTGTATCGAAAAGGTAACGGGTCTGGTCCAAAGTTTGACCCCGGTTCACCGGGACGTCCCCGCCGCGCTCGGTCGCCTCCATCCGCACCGGCGAACCTCGGACCATGCGAGTGATCATCGTCGGTGCCGGAGTCCTCGGCACCATGCACGCCTGGCACGCCGTCTCCCGAGGTCACGAGGTCGTCCACCTCGAACGGGAGGCGGCCGCCCGCGGCGCCTCCGTCCGCAACTTCGGCCTCGTCTGGGTCGGCGGACGCGCTCCCGGCCCCGAACTGGAGGCCGCCCGCCGGGCCCGCGTCCTGTGGCAGGAGATCGCCGAACGCGTCCCCGCCCTGGGCTTCCGGGCCTCCGGCTCCCTCACCGTCGCCACCACCGGCCACGAACTGGCCGTGGCCGAGGCGGCGGCCGGGGGTTCCGAAGCCGCCGAGCGCGGCTACGAACTCCTCAGCCCGGAGCGGACCCGCGAGGTCAACCCGGCCCTGCGCGGCGACCACCTCGGCGCCCTGTGGTGCCGCAGCGACGCCCAGGTCGAACCCCGCACCGCCCAGGCCGCCCTCCAGGCCGAACTCGGCCGCAGCGGCCGCTACACCCTCCTGACCGGGCGCGAGGTCCGCGACCTGGCCGGACCGGGCGCCGTCCGCGACGACCACGGGCAGGTCCACCGGGGCGACGCCGTCGTCCTGTGCACCGGCGCCTGGCTCGGCGGCCTGGTCCGCGAACTCGTCCCCGACCTGCCCGTGCGCCGCGTCCGCCTCCAGATGGCGCAGACCGAGCCCCTGGGCGAGACCCTCACCACCTCCGTCGCCGACGGCGACAGCTTCCGCTACTACCCCGCCTACCGGGGCCCCGAACTGGACTCCCTCGACGAGGCCCAGCCCCAGCCGCCCACCGCGCGCGACCACCGCATGCAGCTGCTCATGGTCCAGCGCGCCGACGGCTCCCTGACCATCGGCGACACCCACGAGTACGACGCGCCCTTCTCCTTCGACACCGCCGAGGACCCCTACGAGCACCTCGCCGGTGTCGCCAGCCGCCTCCTGGGCCGACCGCTGCCCCCGATCCGCCGGCGCTGGGCGGGCGTCTACGCCCAGTGCGCCGACCCCTCCCGGGTCGTCCACCGCGCCCCCGTGGGCCCCGACGCCTGGCTGGTCACCGGACCGGGCGGGCGGGGGATGACCTGCTCCCCGGCCATCGCCGAGACCACCGCCAACGAACTGGGCTGGTAACCATGCACTCCACCACCGTCCCCGCCCCGCCCGTCGAACTCGTCGTCCTGGACATGGCGGGCACCACCGTCGCCGACGACGGCCTCGTCGAGGCGGCCTTCGAGGCGGCCCTGCCCGACCACACCCCCGAGGCCGCCGCGTACGTGCGCGCCACCATGGGCGAGTCCAAGATCACCGTCTTCCGCCACCTGTGCGGCGACGAGGACCGCGCCCAGGAGGCCAACCGCGCCTTCGAGCGTGCCTACGCCCGCCTGGTGGACGAGGGCCGCTGCGCGCCCCTGCCCGGAGCCGAGGACGCCCTGCGCGAGCTGCGCGCCCAGGGCCGCACGACCGCCCTGACCACCGGCTTCTCCCGCGACACCCAGGAGCGCATCCTGAGCGCCCTGGGCTGGCGGGAGGCCGCCGACCTCGTCCTGTGCCCCGCCGACGCGGGCGGGCGCGGACGCCCCCACCCCGACATGGTGCTCACCGCCGCCCTGCGCGCGCGGGTCTCCTCCGTGGCCGCCGTCGCCGTCGTCGGCGACACCGCCTCCGACATCCGCAGCGGGCTGAGCGCGGGGGCCTCGGTCGCCGCCGGGGTCCGCACCGGCGCCCACGACGACGACGCCCTGCGCGCGGCCGGGGCCACCCACGTCCTGGACGGCGTGGCGGACCTGCCCGGACTGCTCGCGTCGAGGGAGGGCTGAACCCGTGGGCATCCGCTTCGACCGCGTCAGCGTCGCCTACGGGGAGACCGTGGTCCTGGACGACCTCGACCTCACCGTCGAACCCGGCGAGTTCATGGCGCTGCTGGGGCCCTCCGGCTCGGGCAAGACCACCGCGCTGCGCGCCGTCGCCGGGTTCGTCCGCCCCGCCTCCGGGCGCGTCCTGCTCGGCGGGCGCGACGTCACCGGCCTGCCGCCGCACCTGCGGGGCGTGGGCATGGTCGTGCAGAGCTACGCCCTCTTCCCCCACATGCGGGTGGACCAGAACGTCGCCTTCGGGCTGAGGGCGCAGGGCGTGCCCCGCCGCGAGATCGCCGGACGGGTCGCCGAGGCGCTGGCCATGACCGGGATGGGGGACTACGCGCGCCGCCACCCGCGCGAGCTGTCCGGCGGACAGCAGCAGCGGGTGGCCATCGCCCGCGCCCTGGCCATCCGCCCCGGCGTGCTGCTGCTGGACGAGCCGCTGTCCGCGCTCGACGCCCAGCTGCGCTCGGACATGCTCGCCGAACTGGCCCGCCTGCACCGCGAACTCCCCGACGTCACGGTCCTGTACGTCACCCACGACCAGAGCGAGGCGCTCACCCTGGCCGACCGGGTGGCGGTCCTGGACCGGGCCCGGCTGCGCGACTGCGACACGCCCGAGCGCCTCTACCAGCGCCCCCGGACGCCGTTCACCGCCCGCTTCGTCGGCGGCGCCAACCTGCTGCCCGCGAGCCTGGCCGACGGACGCGTGCACTGCTGCGGCACCGTCCTGGAGGCCGACCCCGGCGACCTGCCGCCCGGCACCGGCGACGGCGACGGGCTGCGCGTGTGCCTGCGCCCGCACCGGCTCGCCCTCGGCGAGGGCGAGCACACCCTGGAGGGCCGGGTCACCGACGTCCAGTGGCGCGGCTCCACCCACCGGGTCACCGTCCTGGTCGACGGCGTCCCCGTCACCGCCGAACTCCGGGAGATGCGGACCCCGCCCGAGACCGGTGCGGCGGTCACGCTCGGCTTCGCCCGCCGGGACGCCGTCCTGCTGCCGGAGGAGGAGGCCTCGTGAACGTCCGGACCGCGCCGACCCCGGCGGGCACCGCGCCCGCGCCCCCCGCGGGCGGGGACGCCCCGGCCCGGGCGCCCCGCACCCTCCCCGTGTGGGTGTGGGCGGTGCCGCCCGTCGTGCTGCTCGCCCTGGTGTTCCTGTACCCGCTCGTCCTCGTCGCCCTGGAGTCGGTCACCGCGCCCGGGGGCGGACTCACCCTCGCCCACCACGCCGACGTCCTGGGCTCGGAGTCCTTCCGGTCCGCGCTGGCCACCACCGTGTTCATCGCGGTCACCGCCACGCTGGGCTGCCTGGTCCTGGGCTTCCTCCTGGCCCTGGTCGTGGCGTTCGTGCCCTTCCCGGGCAGCGGGGCCACCGCCCGGTTCATCGACACCTACCTGTCCTTCCCGTCCTTCCTCATCACCCTCGCGCTGCTGTTCCTCTACGGCACCGTGGGCGTGGCCAACGGCGCGTGGACGGAGGTCACCGGGGCCGGGACCGGGCCGATCAGCTTCCTCGCCACACCCTGGGGCGTGATCCTGGCGGAGATCACCTACTTCACGCCGTTCGTCATGCGGCCGCTGCTCGCCGCGTTCGCCCAGCTCGACACCGCGCAGATCGAGGTCGCCTCCTCCCTGGGGGCCCGCCCCCTCAGGATCGTGCGGGCCGTCATCCTGCCCGAGGCCCTGCCCGCGCTCGCCGCCGGAGGCGCGCTCGTGCTGGTGCTGTGCCTCAACGAGTTCGCGATCGTCCTGTTCACCGGGGCCAAGGACGTGGTGACCCTGCCGATGCTCGTCTACAGCGCGGCGATCCTGGAGGCCGACTACACCACCGCCTGCGTCGTGGCCACGGTCAACGCGGCCCTGTCGGTCTCGCTCTACCTCGTCTACCGCGCGGCCACCGCCCGGCTGCGCGCACCCTCCGGAGGCCGCCGTGCTCGTGCATAGCCGACCCGCCCGCCGGGTCGTGTGGGCGCTGTTCGCCGCGCTCGTCCTGCCGCTGTTCCTGCTCCCGCTCGGCGTCATCGTCACCGCGTCGGTGTCCACCAACTGGAGCGGCGTCCTGCCCTCGGGGCCCACCCTGGACAACTTCGCCGGACTGTCCCGGGGCTCCACCCTGGAGGCGCTGCGCGTCAGCGCGGTCACCGCCGCCACCGCCAGCGTCCTGGCCCTGGTGGCCGGGACCTGGTCCGCGCTGACCGCGCACGCGCTGCGCCGACGCGGCAGGGCCGTCCTGGACGCCCTCTTCATGCTGCCCGTCGCGGTCCCCACGGTGGTCGTCGGACTGGCCCTGCTGGTGGCCTTCAGCCAACCGCCCGTGCTGCTCAACGGCACCCGAACCATCGTGGTCATGGCGCACACCGTGCTGGTGACGGCCTTCGCCCACCAGTCGGTCTCCGCCGCCCTGGACCGGCTCGACCCGGCCTACGCCCAGGTGGCCGCCTCCCTCGGCGCCCGCCCGGCGCGGGTGCTGTTCCAGGTGCGGCTGCCCCTGCTGCTGCCCTCGCTCAGCGCCGCCGCCGGGCTCTGCTTCGCCCTGTCCATGGGCGAACTGAGCGCCACGATGATGCTCTACCCGCCCAGCTGGATGCCGCTGCCGGTCCAGATCTACGCCGCCACCGACCGGGGCGCCCTCTTCTCCGGGGCTGCCTCCGCCATCGTCCTGATGGCCGCCACCCTGGCCGTCCTGCTGCTGCTGTCCCGCGTGCGCACCCGCGCCGCCTACCGCTGACCTCTTCTCCTTCTCCCAGGAAGGCCCGCCATGCCCGCCGTCC
The DNA here is from genome assembly GCF_041228755.1 of Nocardiopsis sp. LDBS0036. Lineage (NCBI taxonomy): Bacteria > Bacillati > Actinomycetota > Actinomycetes > Streptosporangiales > Nocardiopsidaceae > Nocardiopsis > Nocardiopsis sp. LDBS0036. The sequence goes on along the minus strand of NZ_CP141103.1, from coordinate 3,055,162 downwards.
GCACGACCGCCGCCCGCGTGTCCGCCGCCACCGCCGCGTTCGCCCTCGCCGGAGCCCTGACCTCCTGCGCCGCCTCCGACCCCGCCGACACCGTCACCGTCTACACCGCCGACGGCCTGCGCAACGAGGAGGGCACCGGCTGGCTCGACCAGGTCTTCGCCGACTTCGAGGCCGAGACCGGCGTCACCGTCCAGTACGTCGAGGGGGGCTCGGGCGAGATCGTCCAGCGCGCCGGGCGCGAGACCGCCAACCCGCAGGCCGACGTCATCATCACCCTGCCGCCCTTCATCCAGCAGGCCGACGGCATGGGCCTGCTCCAGCAGTACGAGCCGCAGGGCTCCGAGCACGTCGGGACCAAGGACCCCGACGGGAGGTGGACCACGATCGTCGACAACTACTTCTGCCTCACCTACAACACCGAGGAGCTGGAGGAGCCGCCCGCCACCTGGGACGACCTGCTCGACCCCCGCTTCGAGGGCCGCCTCCAGTACTCGACGCCGGGCGTGGCGGGCGACGGCACGGCCGTGCTCATCCAGACCATGCACGACTTCGGCGGCCTGGAGCCCGCCATGGACTACCTCGGACGGCTCCAGGCCAACAACGTCGGCCCGTCCTCCTCCACCGGCGCGCTGGGCCCCAAGGTGGACAAGGGCGAGCTGCTCGTCGCCAACGGCGACGTCCAGATGAACCTCGCCCAGGCCCGCACCATGCCCAACCTCGGCATCTGGTTCCCCGCGCACGAGGAGGGGGAGCCGAGCACCTTCGCCCTGCCCTACACCGCCGGGCTGGTCGAGGGCGCGCCCCAGGCCGACAACGGCCGCGCCCTCCTGGACTTCCTGCTCTCCGAGGCCGCCCAGGAGCAGGTCGTCCCCGTGGCCGGGGGCTTCCCGGCCCGCACCGACGTCCCGGTGGAGGGCGGGGGCGCCGAGGAGCTGGAGGCGCTCATGGAGGGCGTGGAGGTCTTCGAGCCCGACTGGGACGACATCGACGCCAACCTGCCCGAGTACCTCGACGCCTGGCGCGAGGCCACCGGCAGCTGACCCCGGCCCTCCCGGGCCACCGCCGACCCGTGCGCGGCCGTCGGCCCCGCGCGCCGGAGGAACCGCGCGCGGGACCGGCGGGAGGGCTCAGATCACGCCGAAGACGAACCCGCCCGGGGCGTCGGAGTCCTCGCCGAAGAGGTACTCCCGGGCCGACAGGACGAACTCCGCGCGGCCGATGAACCCGTCGCCGTCGGTGTCCAGGGCCCTGAACCGGTCCAGGGCGTCGGAGGAGGAGGCCCCCAGGACCTCGGCGTACCTGACGTACTCCGCCTCGCTGATCGACCCGCCGTCGTCGGTGTCGAGCAGGTCGAAGACCGCCTCGGCCACGCCCTCGGTCATGTTGAACCGGCTGCGGTCCTCGGAGGCCGCGTGCATCGCCGCGACGAACGCATCCCGGTCCAGGCGCGCCTGGGCGGGTGAGCCGTGGCGCAGCAGCTCCAGCCAGAGCATCTGGTAGGAGGCGTGGACGGCCTGGGCCCGGCGGTCGCTCAGGTCCAGCGCGTACCCCTTCGTGTAGCGGTCGACCAGGCGCTGGTAGTCGTCCCAGGTGATGGCCCCGTCGCGGTCGGTGTCCAGCGTGTCGAAGAGGCGGCCGAACCTCTCGGCGACCGCGGTGGCGGGAACGGTGTCCACGTGCATTCCTCTCGTCGGCGGGCGGGCGCGTCCCGCCCCTGCACCTTCGAGTGTCCCGCGAGCCGAGGAGTTCCCCGTCCCCCGCGGCTCCGCCGCCCCTGGCGGCCGGGCTCCCGAGCCCCCCCGGGCCGGACCGGGACCGGACCGGGACCGGACCGGGGACGGGCGCGCGGGGCTCCCGGCCCGCGTGCCGAGGCGGTTCGCGCAGGTCCTAGGCTCGTTCCCGACAACGACGTCGAGCAAGGACGGTCCCATGGACGTACGCGCCCACATCGAGGCACACCGGGACGAGTTCGTCTCCTCCCTCAAGGAGTGGCTGGCGATCCCCTCCATCTCCGCCGACCCCGCGCACCACCCCGACGTGGTCCGCTCCGCCCGGTGGCTCGCCGACCACCTCACCGCGACCGGCTTCCCCACCGTCGAGGTGTGGCAGACCCCCGGCCTGCCCGCCGTGTTCGCCGAGTGGCCCGCCGCCGACCCCGACGCCCCCACGGTGCTCGTCTACGGACACCACGACGTCCAGCCCGTCGACCCGGTCCAGGAGTGGGAGACCGACCCGTTCGTGCCCACCGAGCGCGGCACCTCCCTGTTCGCGCGCGGGGCCTCCGACGACAAGGGGCAGGTGCTCTTCCACGCCCTCGGCGTGCGCGCCGCCCTGGCCGCATCCGGCGCCGACGCCCCGCCCGTCACGGTCAAGCTGCTCGTGGAGGGCGAGGAGGAGTCGGGCTCGGTCCACTTCGCCGACCTGATGCGCGCCAACCGCGACCGCCTGGCCTGCGACGTCGTCGTCATCTCCGACACCACCATGTGGGCGGCCGACACCCCGTCCATGTGCGTGGGCATGCGCGGCGTCACCGACGTGGAGATCAGCCTGTACGGCCCCGAGCGCGACCTGCACAGCGGCTCCTTCGGCGGCGCCGTGCCCAACCCGCTCAAGGCCATGAGCGACCTGCTGTCCGGCCTGCACGACGAGGACGGCCGGGTGGCGGTCCCCGGCTTCTACGACGGGGTGGTCGAGGCCAGCCGGGAGGAGCGCGAACTCATCGCCCGGCTGCCCTTCGACGAGCGCGAGTGGCTGGCCACCGCCGCCTCCACCGCCACCTGGGGCGAGAAGGGCTACAGCACGCTGGAGCGGATCTGGCTGCGCCCGACCGCCGAGATCAACGGCATGTGGGGCGGCCACACCGGCTCGGGCGGCAAGACCATCGTCCCTCGCTCCGCGCACGCCAAGGTCAGCTTCCGCCTGGTGCCCGGCCAGGACCCGCTGCACGTGCAGGACCGCGTCCGCGCCCACGTCGAGGCGGCCGTCCCCGAGGGTCTGCGCGCCGAGACGGAGTTCGGCGGGCCGGGCGTGCGCGCCTGCGCCTCCGACCTGTCCTCCACCGCGCTGAAGGCGGCCCGCTCGGCCATGGAGCGCGCCTTCGGCACCCAGGTCCTGTTCACCCGCGAGGGCGGCAGCGGCCCCGAGGCCGACATCGCCGACATCCTCGGGGCGCCGCTGGTCTTCCTCGCCGTCGGCCTGGACGAGGACCGCATCCACGCCCCCAACGAGAAGGTGGAGATCCCCCTGCTGCTCAAGGGGGCCGAGAGCGCCGCCTACCTGTGGGAGGAGCTCGGCGGCCTCGGCTGAGCCGTGACCGCGCGGCGCCGGGGCCCGCTCCGCACACGGTGCCGACCCGCCCACGGGGAATCCGCCGCGCGCGGGGGCCGCGCCAGGATGCGCGCGGCCCCGACGGGTGTTATGCACGTTGTGGACACGGGCCCCGCCAGGCGGCCCGCCGACCCGGAAGGACCCATGGACGCCGACGCGACTCCCTCCCTCTCCCGCTTCTCCGTCGACCCCGCCGCGCACCGGCGCCTGGACGGGGAGTGGCTGGCCGAGGCGTGGGCGGCCCCCGGCACCCGGGTGCTGGTCCTGGAGGGCGGGGACCCCGTCGCCCACGGCTGGCGGGCCGTCATGGCCAAGCAGTCCCGGGCCCTGATCACCACCGGGGACGAACCCCGACTGGTCCTGGTCCCCCCGGACGAGGCGCCCGAGGGCGAGCGCTACCTGCTGGGCACCGACGGACGGGACGCCTACTTCGCGGTCCGCTCCGGCCGGGAGCTCACCGCCACCGAACGGACCGCCCCGGCCTCCCTGCGCGAGATCGGCGCGCTCCTGGGCGACCGCGACACCGGGCTGATGACCCGCGCCGTCGCCCTCGCGAACTGGAACGCCACCCACGGGTTCTGCCCCCGCTGCGGCTCCCGCACCACCCCGGCCGCGGCCGGGCACGTGCGCGTGTGCGATCGGGAGGGCACCGAGCAGTACCCCCGGATGGACCCGGCGGTGATCATGCTGGTGCACCGCGAGCGCGACGGCCGCGAGGAGATGCTGCTCGGCAACAACCCGAACTGGGACGCCCGCCGCTTCTCGGTGCTGGCCGGGTTCGTGGACGCGGGGGAGTCGCTGGAGCAGGCCGTGGTCCGCGAGGTCGCCGAGGAGGCGGGGATCGTGGTCGAGCGCCCGCGCTACCTGTCCTCGCAGCCCTGGCCCTTCCCGCGCAGCCTGATGGTGGGCTACACCGCGCGGGCCGTGGGCGAGACCGAGCGCACCGACGACGAGATCGGCGTCACCCGGTGGTTCACCCGCGCCGAACTGGCCGAGGCCGTGCACGCGGAGGAGATCCTGCTGCCCGGGCGGGTCTCGATCGCCCGCACCCTCATCGAGCACTGGTACGGCTCGGAGCTCCCCGGCGGCTGGTGACCCCGGGCCGACGGCCGCTCCCGGCCCCGCGGCGGCCGGGAGCCGCCGCCCGCAGGGCCGGGAGCGGGGAGCGGGGACGCGCCCGGGGCGGGGCCGGGGCCTTTCGGGGTTTCGCTCGGGGCCCCGCCCGGCCCGTCGCCGCGCTAGCGCGAACCGGGGGAGGCGCCCAGTTCGTCGGGCAGCACGGTGAGGGGGCTCGTGCTGCTCTCCACCACGTCCCGCGCCAGGTCCGCCACCTTGCGCCCGCGCGAGCGCGCCGAGGAGCGCAGCCGCTCGAAGGCCTCGCGGGGCGCCATCGTGTGCCGCTCCGCCAGGACCCCGATCGCCTGCTCCACCACCACGCGCGACTGCAGCGCGTGCTCCAGCTGCGCGATGGTGTGCCGCAGCCGCTCCACCTCCGAAGCGCCCTCCGGCGCCCGGCCGGGCGCCTGGGAACGCGGGGTCCGGGTCCCCGACTCGCCGGTCAGCAGGTCCGCCAGGACCATCGCGCTCACCAGGTCGGGCACCTCCTCGCCGTCGCCCACCCGCCACCCGGCCGGGGTGCGGCGGACCACACCGGTGTCCACCGTGTCGGCGACCGCAATGTCATGAGGCCTCATGTCCTCCCCCAACTCCACACTCCCCGTCGTCATCGTCCGAGTCCTTGGTGACCCGAGCGCCGTCGGAGGTGCACCGCCGAAGGCGGGCCCCGCGGTGCGGGCCGCGGGACCCGCCCTGGGGCGTGGTCCGCGGCCCGCGTACCGTCCTACGACAGCTCGGCCAGTTTCTGCTTCACCTGAGCGAGCGACGGGTTGGTCATCGCCGCACCGTCGCTGAAGACCAGCGTCGGAACCGTCTGGTTGCCGTTGTTGGCCCTCATGACCAGTTCCGCGGCCTCCGGGTGCTCCTCGATGTTCACCTCACGACCGGTGATCCCCTCGCGGGCGAGCTGGCTCTTGAGCCGCTTGCAGTACCCGCACCAGGGGGTGGTGTACATCGTGAACTGTTCGGTCGCCGCGCTCGTCATGTCGCTCACGTCCTTCTTTCGTCTACGGTCGATGGGTCGGTCCGGTCATCTCAACACCGAGGGGTCCGGACCGCTTCCCGGGACCGCGTGACACAACGTGGGACGCCTCACAGGACCAACTGGTTCTGGAATGTCTGATGTGCCTCCCGCGGCCCCGGCGGCGGGCACGGGGTCCGATCCGCTCCCCGTCACGGCCGATACTTGAGAGACTGGGACCCCATCCACCCCGACCCTACGCAGGAGCACCATGGATCCCGACCGCGTCCTGGAGGGACTGGACCCGGAGCAGACCCAGGCCGCACGCGCGCTGCGCGGCCCCGTGTGCATCCTGGCCGGTGCCGGGACGGGCAAGACCCGGGCCATCACCCACCGCATCGCGTACGCGGTCTCCAGCGGTGTGGTCGCCGAGCAGCAGGTCCTCGCGGTCACCTTCACCGCGCGCGCCGCCGGGGAGATGCGCGGCCGGCTGCGCGCCCTGGGCGCCCCCCGCGTGCAGGCCCGCACCTTCCACGCCGCCGCCCTGCGCCAGCTCTCCTTCTTCTGGCCCCAGGTCGTGGGCGGCGAGAAGCCCACCCTCATCGAGAGCAAGCTCCCGGTGGTCTCCCGCGCCGCCCACTCGGTGGGCCTCCAGCCCGACCGCAACGGCCTGCGCGACCTGGCCGGCGAGATCGAGTGGTCCAAGGTCACCCAGGTGCGCCCCACCGACTACGACAAGGCCGTGGTCAAGGCGGGCCGCCAGCCCCCGCTGCCCGCGGGCGAGGTGGCCCGGGTCTTCGAGGCCTACGAGGACCTGCGCCGCGAGCACAACCTCCTCGACTTCGAGTCCATGCTCGAACTCACCGCCGGCATGATCACCGAGTACCCGGCCATCGCCCAGCGCGTGCGCGAGCAGTACCGGTACTTCGTCGTCGACGAGTTCCAGGACGTCAACCCGCTCCAGCGCCTGCTCCTGGACGCCTGGCTGGGCGACCGCGACGACCTGTGCGTGGTCGGCGACCCCAGCCAGACCATCTACTCCTTCGCCGGGGCCACCCCCGGCTACCTGACCGGGTTCGGCGCCCGCTACCCCCACGCCACCGTGGTCCAGCTGGTCCGCGACTACCGCTCCACCCCCCAGGTCGTGCGGGTGGCCAACCACGTCATCGCCCAGGCGCGCGGCACGACCTCCGCCCAGCACCTGACCCTCCAGGCCCAGCGCCCCGACGGCCCCGACCCGATGTACCAGGAGTACGACGACGAGCCCGCCGAGGCCACCGGGGTCGCCCGCAAGATCAGCGTCCTGCTGGAGGGCGGCACCCCGGCCAGCGAGATCGCGGTGCTGGTGCGCACCAACGGCCAGTCGGCCTCCTACGAGCAGGCGCTGACCGACGAGGGCGTGCCGTTCACGATGCGCGGGACCACCCGGTTCTTCGAGCGCCCCGAGATCAAGCAGGCCGTGCACACCCTGCGCGGCGCCCGGCACGGGGCGGCGGGGGAGGAGGCCGAGCCCCTGGTGCGCACCGTCCGCCAGCTGCTCGGACAGCTCGGCCTGACCGAGAGCGCGCCCGAGGGGCGCCAGGCCCGCGAACGCTGGGAGTCGCTGACCGCGCTGGCCCAGCTGGCCGAGGACATGGCCGCCGCGCCGAGGCCCGACGGCAGTCCGGTGACCATGGCCGACCTCGTGGACGAGCTCGACGTGCGCATGGCCACCGAGCACGCGCCCGGCTTCGAGGGCGTCACCATCGCCTCCCTGCACGCGGCCAAGGGCCTGGAGTGGGACGCCGTCTTCCTGGTCGGCCTCACCGAGGGCATGATGCCGATCATCTACGCCGAGACCGACGAGCAGGTGGAGGAGGAGCGCCGCCTGTTCTACGTGGGCGTCACGCGGGCCCGCGAGCACCTGGCGATGTCGTGGTCCCTGGCCCGCTCGCCCGGCGGCAGGAAGACCCGCAAGCCCTCCCGCTTCCTCGACGGCCTGCGCCCCGCCTCCCCGTCCACCGCCTCCCGGCGCGCCGAGCGCCGCAAGGGCGGCGTGACCCGCTGCCGGGTGTGCTCGGCCACCCTCACCGACGCGGCCGAGCGCAAGCTGGGCCGCTGCCTGGACTGCCCCTCCAGCTACGACGAGGCCCTGCTGGAGCGGCTGCGCGACTGGCGCCGCGCGTGCGCGCAGGAGCAGAAGGTGCCCGCCTACGTGATCTTCACCGACGCCACCCTCCAGGCCGTCGCCGAGCAGGAGCCCGGCAGCCTCACCCAGCTGGCGGCGGTGTCCGGTGTCGGCGCGGTCAAGCTCGATCGCTACGGTGAGGCGGTACTGGCGCTGGTGGCGGGCGCGGACCCGGCGGACGTCATGGACCGCCGGACCGAGGACGACGGGGAGGAAGCGGCGGATGAGTGAGAGCGCCGACGCGCAGGCGCGGGGCCAGTCCCTCGCCGACCTGCTGACCGTGCTGGACCTGGAGCGGATCGAGGACGACATCTTCCGGGGCAGCAGCCCCGAGGAGGGCCCCCAACGGGTCTTCGGCGGCCAGGTCGCTGGCCAGGCGCTGGTCGCGGCGGGGCGCACCGTCCCCGCCGAACGCTACGTGCACTCCCTGCACGCGTACTTCATACGCCCCGGCGACCCCTCGGTGCCCATCGTCTACGAGGTGGACCGCGTCCGGGACGGCCGCTCCTTCACCACCCGGCGGGTGGTGGCCATCCAGCACGGCAAGCCGATCTTCACCCTGTCGGCCTCCTTCCACAAGGAGGAGCCGGGCCTGGACCACCGGATCCCGATGCCCGACGTCCCGCCGCCGGAGGAGCTGCCGAGCACGCGCGAGCGCCTGCAGGAGGCCTTCGGCCGCGTGCCCGGGTTCGTGCGCTGGCACCCCATCGAGCTGCGCCCGGTGGGGCCGCTGTCCTACGAGGCCGAGCGCGATCCGCGGCTGCGCACCGCCAACAACCCGGTGTGGCTCAAGGTGGACGGCAAGCTGCCCGACGACCGCCTCACCCACGTGTGCCTGATGACCTACGCCTCGGACATGACCCTGCTGGACACCGTGCTGCTGCGCCACGGCCGCTCCTTCGCGGGGATCTCCATGGCCAGCCTGGACCACGCGATGTGGTTCCACCGGCCGTTCCGCGCCGACGAGTGGCTGCTGTACGCGCAGGAGGCGCCGACCGCCCAGGGCGCCCGCGGTCTGGCGCGCGGGCTGGTCTACACCCGCGAGGGCGAACTCGTGTGCTCGGTGGTGCAGGAGGGACTGATCCGGGTGGTGGACGCCGAGGGCTGGTCCGACACCCTTCCGGAACCGCTCTAGCGGACCGGCCGGAACCGTCGTCGGTCTGAAGCGGGGGTTCTGACCTGCGGTGATCCTGTACATGTGGCGAGGTCGGAGCATCCGGCCTCGCCGTACGTACGGGATCACGGTGGACGACGCGGGCCCGGGCGCCCTTCCGGGCACCGCGGTGGGCGCCGCCGCGCCGCTCCCGGAGACCGGGACGGAGGAGGCTCGGGCCGCCCGCCGTGACCGGGGCCTCCCCGCGTCGCGGGCGGGGCGTCGGCAGGGCGCCCGGGGGATGCCCAAAGGCAACGCTTCCGGGCGCCGCGGCATTCCCGCGAACCCCTGACCGGATGCGGACGTTTGCGCAGGTCAAAAATAGGTTGCTCTCTTTCCGCGCCAGCCCATAGTGTGTACCCCGTCGCAATGACCGCTCCCGGCGCGGGTGCAAGATCCCGCCGCCCGAAAGTGAAGGAGGTGCCCGATCCAATGACCAGCATCACGGAGACCACAGGCTTCGTCGCCGGCTTCGCCATGCCGTCGCATCAGCTGTCCCCGACCGCTGTCCAGGGCAACCTCCTGCGCGGTCACACGGACGTCTTCGCCCTCTTCGGCGAGGCCACCATCGGCAACGGCGGCACCGGGGTCCCCGGATCCCGCTCCCCGTTGACGGTGTCCCAGGTCGAGCGGACCGTCCTCGGCGACGGCAGTGGTGTGTCCGTCGAGTCCGGGCTCGCCCTTGATCGCGGCAAGCGCCAGACGAAGCACGCAGCAGAAGCTACCCAGCGCCCGTATGGCGCATCGGGGGAGTGTCCACGGAGGATTCCGGCCTAGAGCAGGACAGGCCGAGAGTTTCGACCGTGGCCGCGGACCCCGACAGGGGCCGCGGCTTTCTTTGTATCTTCGCCAGCTCCCCGTCCCCCAGGGACGAGGGAGAGGGCGGCGGCATCGCAAGTCCAGGTCCCCCACCGGACCGGTTCCGGTGACCAGTCACCGACCGCGTTGTACGAAACGATCAAAGATCTTGGAGGGCACCGATGCTTGCGTCGGTCCTGGAAACGCCCTGGCTGGGCGACACCGAAGTTCCCTGCCGCCTGGAGCCCGACCTGTTCTTCGCCGAGGCGCCCGCCGACGTCGAGGCGGCCAAGGCCGTCTGCGGCGCGTGCCCCGTGCGGGAGCAGTGCCTGGCCGACGCCCTGGAGCGCGGTGAGCCCTGGGGCGTCTGGGGCGGGCAGCTGCTCGTCTCCGGACAGGTCGTGGCGCGCAAGCGCCCCAGGGGCCGCCCCCGGAAGAACCCCGCCCCGGTCGCGGCCTGACCGTTCCAGCCACAGCCTCACCCGACCCCCACAAGACCCGAAGGACGAAGACGGATGATGATGATGATGGAACTCATGCGCGTGGTCGAGCGGACCGACGTCGAAACGCGTGAACAGCAGGGCAGGAGGCTCACCGCCCGCCAGCTGCGCGCCCGCCAGCGCGAGGAGCGCCGTGCCGAACAGGCGCTCATGGAAATCGCGTGGTCACGTCTGTGTTGACGTGACGGGACGCACGGCGCCCTGAGCTGATCACGGGACCGGGCGGGGCTCCTCCGGGGGTCACCGTCCGGTCTCTTTTGTGTATCCGAAAGAGCACTGGGGCATCCCGACGGGCCCCTCCGTGGCCCGTCCCACAGCCGAAAAAGGACCCTGGTCAGGGCGGAATGTGCTACAGGGACGTGTTTTTCGGTTACGTTCCCGGATCCGGAGAAGACGCAAGATCGGCGACATAACAGGACAGGACACACCTGTGCTGGAGCGCCTCGCTCGGCTACCGTAAACTCCGTGCCCTCGAACACCAAAATCGAGGTACGACGCAGTCCTCGTCGCCGACGCACGGTGTCGGCCTACAGGGACGGGGACACCACGGTCGTCCTCGTGCCCGCGACGTTCTCCCGCGCAGAGGAAAAGCGCTGGGTGGGCCGTATGCTGCAACGACTCGAGGCCCGCGAGGGGCGCCGCAACCCCGGCGACGCCGAACTCCACGAACGCGCGCTCGAACTGGCCCGCCGCTACCTGGACGGCACCGAACTCCCCGAGAGCGTGCGCTGGGTGGACAACCAGAACTCGCGCTGGGGGTCGTGCACCCCCGAGACCCGCACGATCCGCATCTCCCGCCGCGTCGCCGGAATGCCCTCCTGGGTCGTGGACTACGTGCTCATCCACGAACTCGCGCACCTGTTCATCCCGCACCACGGCCGGGAGTTCTGGGACCTGGTGCGCCGCTACCCCAAGGCCGAGCGGGCCCGCGGCTACCTGGAGGGCTTCAGCGCCGCCTCCCGCGCCGAGTCCGACGACCCCTGCGGAGCCGGGGAGGACGAGGAGGAGCTCGACGCCGCCGAGGTCGCCTTCGACGAGTGAGCCCGGCCACGCACCGGTGGGGCGGGTGCCGCGGTGCCCGGGCCGCCGGGGGCCACGCCGCCGACCCGACGCGAACGGCCCTGCCCGGGACACCGCCGTCTTCCCGGTCCAGCGCCTCGAAGAACCCGCCTCCGGCCCCCGAACCCACGATCCCCGCGGCGCCCCGGACTCCGGGGTGCCGCGGGGATCGCTGGAACCCGTGACCGGTGCGGGGCCGTCGTGTGCCGTGGGACCGCAGGAACGGGGCTGGCGACCGCTCCAGCGCGCCGCCGCGTTCCAGGTCAGCGCGTGCCCGGGTCCGTGCTCGGGGGGCGGGCGGACGCCCGCAGGCGGCGCCCCACCGCCTCGGCCGCTGCGCGCACCAGCGAACGGCACACCTCGTCGGAGGGCTCGGGCAGGTCGTCCACCGGGAACCAGCCCAGGTCGGCCGACTCGTCGGGGTCGCGCACCAGCACCGCGTCCTCGGGGGCGACCGCCGCGTACTGCACGTCCAGGTGGAAGCTGCCGCCCCCGCAGGGCACCGCGTGGCGGTCCAGCCCGACGGGCTCGGGCAGCAGGGTGAGCCCCCTGATGCCCGACTCCTCGGTGGCCTCGCGCAGCGCCGCCGCGCCCAGGGTGGCGTCCTCCGGCTCGCAGTGCCCGCCGGTCTGCAACCAGATCCGGTGGATCCGGTGCAGGGTGAGCACCGCCCGCGAGCCGTCGGCGGAGATGATCGCCGTGCTGGCCGTCACGTGGCCGGGCAGGCAGGAGCGCCACATCCCGTCCCCGTGCGCGTCCAGGTGGTCGAGGTAGGAGCGGCGCAGCTCCTCCTGCCGGGCGTCGGGCGCGGTCCACGCGTCCAGCACCGCCCGGGCGTCCGCGTGCAGCGACACCTACGCGCCCTCTCTCCGGTCGTCGTCCCCGTCGCCGTCCCGGTCACCGCCGGGGGCGCCCTCGTCGGAAGGCCCCTCCCCGGACGCGTCCCCGTCGGTCCCCGCCCTCTCCCGGCCGGGAGCGTCCCCGGTCAGCGAGGAGATGTCGAAGTCGGCGTCGCCGAACCCGTCACCGCCCCCGCGCACGAAGGCCTCGGGATCGTCCAGGTCGTCGCCGGTGGGCATCAGGTCCGGGTGCTCCCAGACCGCGTCCCGGCCCTCCACACCGCGCGCCTCCTCCAGGGCGGACCACAGCGCGGACGCCTCGCGCAGGCGGCGCGGGCGCAGCTCCAGGCCGACCAGGGCGGCGAACGTGTGCTCGGCGGGCCCGCCGGTCGCCCGGCGGCGCCGGGTCGCCTCGGCCAGGGCGTCCGCCTGCGGCAGACGGCCCGACACCGCGGACGAGACCACGGTGGCCACCCAGCCCTCGATCAGCGCCAGGGTGGTCTCCAACCGGGCCAGCGCCGCCTTCTGCTGCGGGGTGTCCTCGGGCTGGAACAGCCCCTCGCCCCCGACGCCGCCCAGGGCCTCCTGGAGCGCCTCGGGGTTGGTGAGGTCGATCTCGCCGAGCCGGTCCTCCAGGCCGCTGATGTCGAAGGACATCCCGTCCGCGTACTCGTTGACCAGCCGGGACACGTGCGAGCGCAGCCACGGCACGTGCGAGTACAGCCGGTGCACGGCCGCCTCGCGGGCGGCCAGGTACAGGCGCACCTCGTCCTCGGGGACCTCCAGGCCCTCGCTGAAGCGCGCCACGCCGGAGGGCAGCAGCGCCGCACGGCCCTCACCGGCCAGGGGCAGTCCGATGTCGGCGGTGCCGACCACCTCGCGGGACAGCTCGCCCACGGCCTGGCCCGCCTGGCGGCCGACCATCATGCTGCCCATCTGCTGGATCATGCCCAGCAGCGGACCGGCCACGGACCGCATCTCCTCGGGCAGGTTCTGCCCCATCGACCGGACGGTCTTGCTGGTCAGCGGGTCGCACAGCTGCGCCCACGAGTCCATCGTCCGCTCGATCCACTCCGACCGGCTCCAGGCCTGGGCGGTGTGGACGCCCGACGGCAGGTCGGTAGCCTGGTCGAGCCACAGGTCGGCCAGGCGCAGGGCCTCCTCGACCCTGGCGTAGTCGGACGCCGGAACGCTCGGGTCGCCCTCCTGGGCGACCGTCTGGCGCGCGACGTCCTTGGCCATGTCCCAGTTCACACCGGACGACGACCTCTGGTCGCCGCCGGAACCGGGAGCGGGGCCGGGTTGGGCCGACATCATGTCGGCGAACTGACGCAGCATGTTGGCCATCTGCTGCGGGTCGCCGAACGGGAAGCCGTCCGGCGTTCCGGATCCTCCTCCGCCCGGGCCGCCGCTGCCGGCACCCGAGCCGGAGTCGCCAGAACGGCGTCCGGACTCGTCATCGGGATCGTTCGGCATGCTGAAACCGAATGGCAGGTCGCTCACAATCAGACCTCAGGCAGGATTAGGTTTGGTCTCCACTGTCACGTTAGCTGGGAGTCGCCCGGAGTGAATACCGAAAGCAGCCAGGTTCGCCCAGAGCACAGCCCCTCCGAGGGAGCGGGCACGGTGGTCGCTGTCACCGGTGCCGCCTCCGGGGTGGGCCGGCTCCTCGTGCAACGCCTGGCCGCGCCGGAGAGTTCCGCGCGCCTGCGTGAGGTCGTCGCCATCGACGCCGAGCTCGCCGACCTGCGCGGCGTCACCTGGCGCATCGCCGACGTGTGCGACCCCGGGCTGGTCTCCCGCCTCGGCGGGGTGGACGTGCTCGTGCACACCGCCGACGACCGCTCCCTGGAGACCCGGCCCGCGCGGCGCCGCGCGCACAACATCCGCGCGGCCCAGACGGTCCTGACCGCCGCCGCGGCCTCGGGGGTCCCCCGCGTCATCCTGGTCACCAGCACCATGGTCTACGGGGCCGCCCCCGACAGCCCCGTGCCCCTGGCGGAGAACGCGCCGCGCGTGTCCGACAACAGCGAGGGGCTCATGGGCGACTTCGCCGAGATCGAGGCCCTCGCCGAGCGCGCCCGCCGGGCCCACCCCAGCCTCACCGTCACCGTCGTGCGCCCCGCCCCGCTCGTGGGGCCCGGGCTCGACACCCTCCTCAGCCGCCACTTCTCCGCCCCGCGCCTGCTCACCGTCAAGGGGCACGAACAGCACTGGCAGTTCTGCCACGAGGACGACCTGGTCAGCGCCCTGGCCTTCTGCGCCCTGCACGGGGTGGACGGGCCCGAGGGCGTGGTCGCCGTGGCCAGCGAGGGCTCCCTCACCCAGGACGAGGTGGAGGCCGTCTCCGGGATGAAGCACTTCGAGGTGCCCGCCAACCTGGCCTTCGGCGCCGTCCGCCGCCTCCACCAGGCCCGGATCACCCCGGCGGCCGAGGGCGAGCTGAAGTTCCTCGTCTACCCGTGCGTGGTGGACTGCGCGGTGCTGCGCGAGGCCGGGTGGAAGCCCGCCCACGACAACGAGTCCGCCCTGGCAGCCCTGCTGGAGTCCCGCAGCGGCAGGCCCGCGCTGGTCGGCCGCAGCCTGGGCCGCAAGGAGGTCACCATCACCGCCGCGGGCGCCGCCGGAGCCGCCGCGGCGGCCATCGGCACCGCCGCAGCCATCCGCCACCTGCGCAAACGCAAGGGGGCGTGAGGCCCGGGGTCCGCGCGGCACGCGTATCGACGGCGCGCCGACGAACCCCGGCCACCTGACCCGGAGCCCGTGCGCGCGGCACACGCCGGGAACGCGGCCGACGCCGGCTCCCAACCCGACCCGGGACCGTGGGAGTGCGGCGCGCTTCCTGTGCCGGTGCCCGTGCGCGTGCGTCGGAACGCGCACCCGTGTCCCCACATGGGGGAACAACCGGTTGATACGGTCATGTCGTGGAAGAGATCACTCTCGCGTCAGTACGCGACACCCCCCTGTCGGTGGACGAGGTCCTCGCCGCGGTCTCCGACCCGCGCGCGGGCGGCACCGCGGTCTTCGTCGGCACCGTCCGCGACCACGACCACGGCCGTGACGTCGCGCGCCTGGCCTACTCCGCCCACCCGACGGTGGAGGCCCAGCTGCGCGTCGTCATGGAGAAGGTCCTCAGCGACACCTCCGTCCCGGGCCGCCCCGTGGTGCGGATGGCCGCGACGCACCGGGTCGGCCAGCTGGAGATCGGCGACATCGCGGTGGTCGTGGCCGCCGCCGCCGCGCACCGGCAGGAGGCCTTCGAGGCCTGCCGCCGCCTCATCGACGACCTCAAGGCCCAGGTGCCCATCTGGAAGCAGCAGGACTTCGAGGACGGCCGCAGCGAGTGGGTGGGCGCCCCCTGACCGCCCGCGGCGGCCGGGTGAGCCGGAGGGAGGGCGGACCCCCGCCGGTCCGGACGCGGCAATAGGCTGGGGAGCATGCTTCGTCGTGCCATGACCCTCGTTGTCGCGCTCGTCCTCCTCGTCGGGCTCGGGATCGGCAGCCTCCACCTGCCCGTGCCCTACCTGGTCGCCGCGCCGGGCCTGACCGTCAACACGGTCGGGGAGACCGACCGCGGGCAGGTCATCGAGATCGAGGGCGCCGAGAGCTACGAGCACGACGGCACCCTGTCCATGGTGACCGTGCAGTACGCGGGCGGGCCCGGGCACCGGCTCGACTTCCTCACCGTCGTCACCGCCTGGCTCTCGCCCACCCAGGCGGTCCTGCCCGAGGAGCTGCTCTTCCCAGCCGGGCGCACGCCCGAGGAGGTCACCGAGCGCCAGACGGTGCAGATGAACGACTCGCAGACCGACGCCACCGCCGCCGCGCTCACCCAGCTCGGCATGGAGTACGAGGCGGTCCCCGTGGTCAGCGGCACCCTGGAGGGCATGCCCGCGCACGGCGTGGTGGAGGCGGGCGACACGGTCGTGGCCGTGGACGGCGAGCCGGTGCCCACCCAGGGCGGCGACCCCGACGTCCCCGCCGGCAGCGCCGCGGTCGTGGAGATGGTCGGCGACCGCGAGCCCGGCGACCCGGTCGGACTCACCCTGGAGCGCGACGGCGAGACCGTCGAGGTGGAGGTCGCCAGCGAGGAGGGCGACTCCGGCGGCGCCGCGATCGGCGTGCTCATCGCCGACGAGACCGACTTCCCCGTGGACGTGGAGATCACGATCGGCGACATCGGCGGGCCCAGCGCGGGCATGATGTTCGCGCTCGGGATCATGGACCGGCTCAGCGAGGAGGGCCTCACCGGCGGCGCGGCCGTCGCCGGGTCGGGCACCATCACCGCCGACGGTCGGGTGGGCGGGATCAGCGGCATCCCGCAGAAGATGGTCAGCGCCCAGCGCGACGGCGCCGAGTACTTCCTCGTGGCCGCCGACAGCTGCTCCCAGGTCGCCCAGTCGGCCGCCTACGGCGAACTGGAGGTGGTCCGGGTGGAGACCCTCGACGACGCGGTCGCGGCCCTGGAGACCATCCGCACCGGCGAGGGCGAGCTGCCGCGCTGCGAGTAGGGGCGCGGCGCCCGTCCCGTGCCCGGGTTTCCTGGACAGGTGACTCCCCGGGCGCGCACCCGCGTTCCCCGGGTGCGCTCCCGGGCCCCGCGCGACCCCGCGGGCGCCCCCAACGGCCCAGATCAGTCCTGTCCGGACTCCTCGTCCAGGTCCAGGGTCAGCGCCAGCGCGGAGGTCAGCGCCGGGATGAGATCCGCCCCGTTGAGCACCTCCGACTCGCTGTCGTGGCTGCGCATGCGCATCGCGCAGTGCCGCGAGCCGTCGCGCAGCACACCGGCGACCATGCGGATCTCCTCGGTCTCGCGGCCGGAGGAGCCCGGCTGCTCGTCCGGGGCCAGGGTCTCGTCCGTGCCCTTGACCACCAGGCGCTCCATCACCAGCGCGCACCCGGCCACGCCCTCCGGCCACAGGATGCGGCCCAGCGCCTCCTCCAGCGGGACGTCGGCGGGCAGCTGCTCCTGCTCGACGGGGGTCAGCTCGTCGGGGTCGGCTGGGGAGTCGATGCCCAGCAGACCGGCCAGCGCGGGCTCCGCCCGCAGCAGCTCCGCGGTCGGCACCAGGGCGTACAGGCCCAGCGGCCGGTCCCAGCCCTGCTCGGCGGCGTGGCGTTCGAGGTCCATGACGGCTTCGCGAATGTTCGACACGTTTCCATAGTGACCGATGCGGGAAGCGCGACGCCCCTGTTTTCGGACAGTAGGGTCGCCACGTGGCCTTCCGGATGCGACTCCGATACAGCAACGATGCAGCCTTGTCACCCGGACGAGGGCCGTTTCGGGAACCCGGGGACCACCGATTAAGTTTTCAGTAACAGAGCGCCACACGCGCACCCATACGCACCTACCAAGCCAGAACGAGGGGGAGGCGTGAGCTTCCGATCGCCCGGCGCACCACCTGCGCGTATGCCTCGCCGATCAAGGTTGCTCGCGCCAGTCGCGGCGACCGTGGTCGTCATCATCGCGGGGCTGATGCTCGCCGCGAACTTCTGGACCGACTTCAAGTGGTTCGAATCCGTCGGCTACACCTCGGTCTTCCTGACCGAACTGTGGACCCGCGTGCTGCTGTTCGCCGTCGCCGGACTGGTGATGGCCGTCATCGTCGGCGCCAGCATCTTCTTCGCCTACCGCTCCCGGCCCGGCATCCGACCGATGAGCCTGGAGCAGCAGGGCCTGGACCGCTACCGGCAGTCCATCGACCCGCACCGCAAACTGTTCTTCTGGATCGCCGTGGGCGCCCTCGCGCTGCTGGCCGGAGCCGCGGCCAGCGGTGACTGGCGGTCCTACCTCCAGTTCGTGAACAGCACCGACTTCGGGGTGAACGACCCCGAGTTCGGCATGGACGTGGCCTTCTTCGCGTTCACCTACCCGTTCCTGCGCATCCTGCTCGGCTACCTGTACGCGGCGGTCATCCTGGCGTTCATCGCCGCGGTGATCGTGCACTACCTGTACGGCGGGGTCCGCCTCCAGAACGACTCCGGCCAGCGCGCCACCCCCTCGGCCCGCGTGCACCTGTCGGTGCTGCTGGGCCTGTTCGTGCTGCTGCGCGGCGGTTCCTACTGGCTGGACCGCTACGGCCTGGTCTTCTCCGAGCGCGGCTACACCTTCGGCGCCTCGTACACCGACGTGAACGCCGTCAAGACCGCGCTGCTCATCCTCACGGTCATCTCGGTCATCTGCGCCGTGCTGTTCTTCGCCAACATCTACTTCAAGAACATCATGGTGCCCATGGCCAGCCTCGGACTGCTGGTGCTGTCCGCGGTGCTGGTCGGCGTGGCCTACCCCGAGATCGTCCAGCGCTTCCAGGTCGCGCCCAACGAGCAGCGCCTGGAGAGCCCCTACATCGAGCGCAACATCGAGTACACGCGCCAGGCCTACGGCATCGACGACGCCGAGGTGCAGGCCTACGACGCCACCACCGAGCTCAGCGCCCAGGACCTGGTGGAGGAGTCCCAGGACACCACCGTGCGCCTGGTCGACCCCTCCGTCGTCTCGCAGACCTTCCAGCAGATGCAGCAGGTCCGCGGCTTCTACCAGTTCCCCGAGGTGCTGGAGGTCGACCGCTACCCGGACTCCGAGGGCAACCTGATCGACACGATCGTGGCCGTCCGAGAGCTGGACGGGCCGCCCGCCGACCAGGACAACTGGCTCAACCGGCACCTGATCTACACCCACGGCTACGGCATGGTCGCCGCCGCGGGCACCCAGATCGACGCCGAGGGGCGCCCGGTCTTCACCGAGTACAACATCCCTCCGCGCGGTGAGCTGAGCGACGTCGTCGGCGAGTACGAGCCGCGCATCTACTACGGCCGCGAGGGCGCCGAGTACGCGATCGTGCAGGCCGAGGAGGAGTACGACTACCCCCTCGACGCCGAGGAGGAGACCGGCGACGTCCCGACCCCGGAGGACGCGGTCGAGCCGGAGGTCTCCCCGAGCCCGGACGAGGCCCGCGCCCCGTCCGACGCGGACCAGGAGGCCTCGGAGCAGACCGCCGAGGAGGCGCCCGCCGAGGGCGGCGGCGAGGGCGCCGAGGGCGCCGGAGGCGGTGGGGAGGGCAGCGACTCGCAGGCCTACAACCGCTACGACGGCGACGGCGGCGTCCAGCTGGCCAGCTTCTTCGACCGGATCCTGTACGCGATCAAGTACCAGGAACCCAACATCCTGCTCAACAGCGCCATCACCAACGACTCGCGCATCATCTACGAGCGCGACCCGGTGGAGCGCGTGGAGAAGGTGGCCCCGTACCTGACCACGGACAGCCGACCCTACCCGGCGGTCGTCGACGGCCGGGTCGTGTGGATCGTGGACGCCTACACCACGTCCGACGGCTACCCGTACGCCAACCGGATCGACTTCACCCAGGCGGTGACCGACACCTTCACCGACGGCTCGGCCCAGCAGGTGGGCGCGCTGCCGGGCAACGAGGTCAACTACATCCGCAACTCGGTGAAGGCCACCGTCGACGCCTACGACGGCACCGTCACCCTGTACGCGTGGGACGAGGCGGACCCGGTCCTCCAGACCTGGATGGACGCCTTCCCCGGGACCGTCGTCAGCAGGGACCAGATGAGCGAGGAGCTCGTCGACCACCTGCGCTACCCGGACGACCTGTTCAAGGTGCAGCGCCAGATCATGCGCGAGTACCACGTGACGGACGCCGCGGCCTACTACGGCGGTCAGGACTTCTGGTCGGTCCCCAGCGACCCGACCAGCGAGACCGATGCCCCCGAGCCGCCCTACCGGCAGACCATCCAGTACCCGGGTGAGGAGTCCACCTTCTCGCTGACCAGCACGTTCGTGCCGCGCGGCCGTGAGAACCTGGCGGCCTTCATGGCGGTGGACAGCGATCCGCGCTCCGAGGAGTACGGCCAGCTCAAGCTGCTGGAGCTGCCGCGGAGCACGGTGATCCTCGGCCCGGGGCAGGTGCAGAACGCCTTCGACGCCGACGCCGACGTCCGCGAGGTGCTGCTGCCGCTGGAGCAGTCCAACGCGGAGGTGACGCGGGGCAACCTGCTCACGCTGCCCTTCGCCGGGGGCCTGCTCTACGTCGAGCCGCTGTACGTGCAGGCGGGCGGCGGCGGAGCCGCCTCCTTCCCGCTGCTCCAGCAGGTCATGGTCGGCTTCGGTGACGAGGTGGCCATCGGCAACAGCCTGCCGGACGCGCTCAGCAACCTCTTCGACGGAGAGGGCGCGGCCCCCGAGGAGGGCGTCGAGCAGACTCCCGAGGAGGAGTCCGAGGCCGGTGGCGGCGGCGGAGGCGGTGGTGGGGGCAACGAGGACCTCACCGAGTCCCTCAACGAGGCCGTCGAGGCCTGGGAAGAGGCCCAGCAGTCCAACGAGGAGGCCAACGACCGCCTGCGCGAGGCGCTGGAGGACATCCAGCAGCAGCTGGACGAGAACTGAGCCCCGCCCTGCGGCGGTGACCGTTCCCTGAGGGGGCGGGGGTCCTCGGGCCCCCGCCCCCTCGGCGTTCCCGGGAGGCCCCGCCCGGGTGCCCGCGCGCTCCCCGGGCGCCGGAGCCGGGGATGGTGGCCGTCGGGGCGGGCCGGGCCCGCGGGGCCCACCGGGCGCCGCGTCCGGCGTTCGCCGGGGTTTCGCGGGCCCGCTGACGCGTCCGGGTCCGCCGATTTGGGTTTCGGTCCGGGGCGCGCTACTGTGTAGACACAACGACGCGGGGTGGAGCAGTTCGGTAGCTCGCTGGGCTCATAACCCAGAGGTCGCAGGTTCAAATCCTGTCCCCGCTACCAGACCCGGACCCGGGAGAAATCCCGGGTCCGTCGGTTTTCCGGATCCCCCCTTTTGCGGAGGGGAACGGAAGGCGGGTTCCTCCAGGGGAGCCCGGGCGGTCGGACCAGGGCGCAAGCGCTGGTAGGATTGCCGAAGGCGGTCGGGAAACCGACTGCCGAAGGGTGGGATCTCCACCGGTTTTCCACGCGGAAACGCAGGGAAAACCGATTTGCCACCAGGGGCCAAACCCCCTAAAATAGAGATCACGACGCGGGGTGGAGCAGTTCGGTAGCTCGCTGGGCTCATAACCCAGAGGTCGCAGGTTCAAATCCTGTCCCCGCTACCAGCAAAACGCCGGGCGCATTTCGCGCCCGGCGTTTTTCGTGTGCCCGAGCGGCGGTGCGCCGCCCGGTCTCCCGGGCGGCGCGCGCTCAGCGGGTACGGCCCTCCACGAGTTCGACCACCCGGTCGGCCCGCTCGGCCACCTTGGGGTCGTGGGTCACCACGACCACCGCCGCGTCGCGGATCCGGGCCTGCTCCAGCAACTGGTCCATGATCATGGTGCTGCTGGCGGCGTCCAGTGCGCCCGTGGGCTCGTCGGCGAGGATCAGGGCGGGCTCCCGGCTCAGCGCCCGCGCCAGGGCCACACGCTGCTGCTCACCGCCGGAGAGCTGGTGCGGCTGCGAGTGCAGCCGGTGCCCCAGCCCCACGGCCTCCAGCAGTTCGCGGGCCCGCGCCCGGCGGCGCAGCAGCGGCACGCCGCCGAGCACCATCGGCACGCCGACGTTGGCCAGGGCGGTCCGCCGCTCCAGCAGGTGGAACTGCTGGAACACGAAGCCGATCCCCTCGCCGCGCAGGCGCGACCTCGGGCCCTCGCCCAGGCGGGTGGTGTCCACGCCGTCGAACGTGTACGTGCCGCCGCTGGGCCGGTCGAGCAGGCCCAGCACGTTGAGCAGGGTGGACTTGCCCGAGCCGGACTGGCCGACGATCGCCACCACCTCGCCCCGCCCCACCCGGAACGTGCAGTCGCGCAGCACGTCGATCCGGGCCCCCGACACCGTGAAGTGCCGGGTCATCCCCACCACGTCCAGCAGGGGCGCCGGGCGGGCGTGGCGCGGCGCGGCCTCGGGGGCCGGTGCGTCGACGGACATCTAGCCCTCACCCTCCTCGACGAACGCGTCCTCGGGGTCGTGCGCGCCGGGCACGTCGAACCGGGGGTCGAGCGGGATCGGGTCCAGGACCGTCTCGCCGATGCTCAGTCCCTCGGTGACCTCCACGGAGGACCCGTCGGAGACGCCCAGCACCACCTCACGGGTCTCCTCGGTGCCGTCCTCGCCCACCACCACGACCTCGCCCGACCCGGCGGTGCCGCGCACCGCGGTCACGGGGACGATGATCGCGTTCGTGGCCGCGCCGGTGCTGACCGACAGCTGTCCCTGGACGCCCTCGAAGACCTCCAGGTCGGCGGGCACGCGGCAGGCCAGCTCGGCCCCGCCGCCGCCCCCGCCGGCGTCCTCGGTGCCCTCGCCGCCCCCGTCCCCGGGGACGGGGGCGCCGCCCTCGGCCGTACCCAGGGACAGGAACTCGCACGCGGCGGCGGGCGGCCCCTGGTCGATCTGGAGCAGGATGTCCTCGGGGTCCTCGTAGAACCGGTAGAGGTCGTTGGGCGGGATCGACGCGACGGCCCGGAACTCCTCGGGGGCGACCGTGGCCACCACCGCGCCGGGCTCCAGCACGTCGCCGACCATGACGTCCTCCAGCCCCGACACCGTTCCGGCGGCGGGCGCGTACAGGGTGACCTCCTCGGTGGTGGGGGCGTCGGGGGCCTGGCCGTCCTCCCCGGTGACGGGCGCGCCCTCGGCGGGCACCCTCACGTTGACCACCGGGGCGCCCCGGTCGACCTCGGCGCCCTCGCCCACCCACAGGTGGGAGACCGTGCCCCCGTTGCGGGCCTCGACCGCCTCGCCGGGCTCGGCCCGGACGACGGCGTCCAGCACCAGCACGGAGCTGACCTCTCCCAGCACCACCTCGACCGGGGCCCCGCCCACGTCCAGGGCGGCCTCCTGCATGCCGGCGTCCTCTCCGGCGCCCGGGCCGCCCAGACGGGACACCAGGAGGTAGCCGGCGCCGGTCAGTCCTCCCACGAGGACCAGGACCGCGCCGATGATGATCCACTTCTTCACGTGATGTCTCCTATTCCCGGAGTCCGGCGACCACGGACGCGCGCAGCGCCCGCATCGCGGGGATGATCCCGGCCAGCATCCCGACGAGGGCGGCGCTGCCCAGGCCGACGAGTACTCCGGACGCGGGGATGACGAGGGGGACGTCGGCGGGCAGCGACACGACGCCGCCCAGCACCGCGCCGACAGCGGCCAGCAGGGCCCAGCATGCGGCCAGCGCGATGAGCCCGGCCACCAGGGACACCACGACCGACTCCATGACCACGGCCACGAACAGGGTGAACCGGCTCGCGCCCAGGGCGCGGTAGGTGGCCAGTTCGCGGCGGCGTTCGCGCACGGTGACCAGTCCCACGTTGAGCACGCCCAGCAGGCCGGTGGTGAGGGTGACGGCGGCGATGCCGGTCAGACCCCAGGACATGTAGGTGATGACCTGGCCGATCTCCTCGGCGTAGTCCGTGCGGTAGGCCATGACGGCCTCCTGGTCCTCCACGCCCCAGCGCCAGGACACCGACGCCAGTCGCTCGGAGAAGACCTCGCCCCACGGGTCCCGCGCCGCGGGGTCGCTGGGGTCGATCCTCACCTGGTAGGTGGTCATGTCGCCCATGAGGAACGGGTCGGCCGACTCCTCCTGCTCCTGGGCGCCGGTGGAGGTCCCGAAGAGCAGTTCCTCGGAGGCGGGGGCGCGCAGCAGGTAGGCGCTGTACCAGCCCATGTCCAGCGCGGAGCCCTCCAGGACGCCGATGACGCGCACGTCCGTCCACTGGTCGGTGCCGACCTGGACGCGGGTGAGGTCGCCCAGCGCGTTCGCGAGTTCCTCGTTGACGACCATGACCGGGGCCAGTGACTCGGTGTCGGCCTCGGTGAACCAGCGGCCCTCGGCCAGGTTCATCCGCCGGATGTCGCCCAGGGTGGGGTCCACGCCGAGGAACTCCACGTCGGGCAGGACGGAGCCGCCGGAGCGGATCGAGGGGACCTGGGAGGGCCTGTGGTAGATCGAGATGTCCTGGCCGCCCGCCCGGACCAGGTCCTGCTCGAAGGCGGCGCGGTCGGTGACCCGGCCGTGCACGGTGACCTCCAGGGTCGCCGGGCGGCCCGCGTTGGCCTCGCTGTAGGCGGTGGCGAAGCGCTGGCCGAAGTCACTGGCGCTGACCACGAGGATCAGCGCGCCGACACCGACGACGATGCCCGCGCAGGACAGGATGGTCCGGGCCACGTTGGCCCGTGAACCGGCGAAGGCCAGCACGATCCCGGCTGTGAGGGAACGCAGCATTCGGCCCCTTCCCGTGATGTCTGTGAGATCCGGACGCCGCGACGGCGGCGGCGGGATACCCGCGGGGGTGGCGGGGTTTCACCAGACTCATCGTGGAAGGGGACGGTTTCGGTTCAACCCGGCGGCGCGAATTTCGGGCCGCCGTTTCGGGCTGTGCGTAGGGGGAGGGGTGGTTGGGGACGCGGCGCGACCCGGGCCTCAGACCGCCTCGAAGCCGTCGCAGGTGAGCGGCGTCCCGGAGCCGGTGTCCGACCAGACCACCGTGTGCACCCCGGTGGAGGGGTCGCCCCCGGCTCCCTCGAAGTCGTCGGGGTAGCGCACGCGGGTCCACTCGCCGGGGGAGACCGCCGCCTCGGTGGCGGCGGTGCCGCCGCGGGGTCCGATGACGGAGACGGTCACCGAGTCGGTGTCCGCGTCCTCCGGCGCCAGGACGCCCAGTTCGACGGGGCCGTCCGCGGCCGTGCGCGGCGCCTCGGTGCGCCAGAGGCGGGCGGTCCGGCCGTCCACGGCGGGCACGCACAGGTACCTGGCGGGGTCGAAAGCGGTGTCGGGGACGCCCAGGCCGGGGCCCTCGCCCCGTACGGAGGAGCGCACGGTGTCGGCGATCATCTCGCCCAGCTGTCCGGGACCGTGCCCGTGGCCACCGCCGCAGGCGGTGGCCAGCAGGACCGCGGCCGCGCACAGGACGGCCCGCAGGGGTGTCGTGTTCAGCACACCACCGCACGTTACTACGTACGGTGCTCACCTGTGTACCCGCTGTCGTGCCCGGGGGTGGGGCTCAGACGCGGCGCAGCGGGGTGGGGCCGCCGTTGAGCCAGGTCAGCACCTGGTCGTGGATCTCCCCGTTGGTGCACACCAGGGGGCCGCCGTCCTCGAAGCCCTCGCCGCGCAGGTTGGTGGCCCGTCCGCCCGCCTCCTCCAGGATGACGGGCAGCGGCGCGGCGTCCCACAGCGACAGCTCGGGCTCGGCGGAGATGTCCACGACGCCCTCGGCGACCATCACGTGCGACCAGAAGTCGCCGTAGGCGCGGGTGCGCCAGACCGAGCGGGTCAGGCCGAGGAAGGAGTCGAGGCGGCCCTGCTGCTCCCAGCCGGTCAGCGAGGAGAAGCTCAGCGAGGCCTCCGACAGCTCCGACACCTTGGACACGTGGCAGCGCGAGGCCTTGGACAGGCTGCGGCCCTGCCAGGCGCCGCCACCCCGGGAGGCCCACCAGCGGCGGTACAGCGCCGGGGCCGAGACCACGCCCACCACGGGGCGGTCCCCCTCCAGCAGGGCGATCAGGGTCGCCCACACCGGGACGCCGCGGACGTAGTTCGCGGTGCCGTCGATGGGGTCGATGACCCACACCCGGTTGCTGTTGCCCGTCTTGCCGTACTCCTCGCCCACCACGGCGTCGCGGGGCCGGGCGCGGGAGAGCACGCCGCGCAGCGTCTCCTCCACCATCCGGTCGGCCTCGGTGACGTGGGTGAAGTCGGGTTTGGTGTCGACGACGAGGTCGAGCGCCCGGAAGCGCTTGAGCGCGATGTCGTCGGCAGCGTCGGCGAGCACGTGGGCCAGCCGGAGGTCATCGTCAAAGGACACCATGACCGGTAACGCTACCCTCACGGGCACGAACATGGCCAAAGGGACGCACACGCGTGACCAGAGTGTTAGGTCCCGATCGCCCGGGGCCGCGGGAGCGGCGGCCCGGCGGGGCGTCGGGGATGTCGTCCGCGGCGGCGGATGCGAGGATGGGGAGCATGGACACCGCGAACCGACAGGGACGCGCCGAGGGCACCTCGGCGCGGGAGCGGTTGCTGGACGCCGCCTACGCCGAGGTCGTCTCGGGCGGCTGGTCCGAACGGCGTATGGCGGACATCGCGGCGGTCGCCCGGGTGTCGCGCCAGACCCTGTACAACGTGTTCGGCAGCAAGGAGGGCCTGCTCCAGGCCGTCGTGGTACGCGAGGTCAACGCGCTGCTGGACCGGGTGGTGCGCCTCCTGGAGGAGGAGGGCGAGAACCCGCCGCACGCGGTGAGCCGGGCCACGCGCCTGGTGCTGCTGTCCGCCCGCGACAACCCGCTGCTGCGCGCGGTGGTGACCGGGGACCACGGGCTCCTGCCGGTGCTCACCACGCGCTCCGAGCCCCTGCTGGGCGTCCTGGGCGAGCGCATCACCGCCCTGCTGGGGGAGCGCTACCCGGAGCTGGCCGACTCCGCCGCCGAGGTCGCGGCCGACGTCGCCCTGCGCCTGACGGTGTCCTACTCACTGCAGCCCATCGACCCCGACGAGGCCGCGCGCAGGGTCGAGACGGTCGTGCACGGGATGCTGATGGTCGGCCGCTGAGGGAGGTGGCGGCGTGGTGGAGGGTCCGCTGACGGAGAGCGAGCGCCGGGAGGTGCTGCGCGCCTGCATGGCCGACGGGCGGATCACCGCGATCCCGGTCCGACGCGCCGCCCGGCTGGTCCTGCTCGACCAGGTGGCCCGGGCCTTCGAACCGGGGGTGCGCTACAGCGAGGCCGAGGTCAACGCGGTCCTGAGCGGGTTCAGCGCCAACGTGGCGGTGCTGCGCCGCGGCCTGGTCGACGAGGGGTTCATGGAGCGCGACCGCACCCGGTACTGGCGCTGCGGCGGGACCGTGGAGGTCTGACCCCAGAAGGCGTCGCCGGTGCGGTTCCGGGGACTTCGAGCTGTGATGGTCCTGTGCCCGTAGCCGGTGCCGGCGCCCGAACCCCGCTACGGGTACGGGGTCACGCCGCGGAGCACCGGCACGACGGACCCTTCCGGCCGGCGCCGCCCCGGGGCCCTGACCGGGCGGCCGCAGTCGGCGGAAGCCGGTGCGGCTGCCCGGTGAGCGCGGCCCGCCCGCGTTCAGCGGCGGGACGCGGCGAGCAGGTCCACCACCCCCGTATCGTCCTCGTCGCCGTGGCCCCCGGCGAGGCGGCGCTCCATCAGCTCCGCGTACGGTGCGAGGAGTTCGGTGCTCACCCCCCGTTCCTCGGCGGTGCGCAGCAGGGTCCGGTTGCCCCTCACCCGCATGGCGAGGTTGGACACGACGCCCGTGGTGTAGTCGCCGCTCTCCAACTGCTCCGCGGTGGTGTGGACGCCGAGGGTCATCGCGCCCAGCCAGTCCGCCAGCAGGGACGCGAACCCCTTCAGCGGCACGTCCTCGTCGCGGACCAGGGCGAAGGCGTGCGCGACCCCGGCGAACATGCCGCTCATCGCGCTGAGCAGGGCCACGTCGTACAGGTCGGCCAGCCCGGCGTCCTCGCCGACGAACACGGTCCCGGCCACGGCGGACAGGGCCGTCTCGTGCTCGGCGAAGGCCTCCTCGGAACCGCTGTAGAACACGTACCCGCCCGAGCCGGGGGCGCCGATCATCGGCGGAACGGCCATGACGCCGCCGCTGACGAAGCGGGCGCCGCGCCCGCGCGCCCACTCCGCGCGGGCCCGTGCCTGGTCCGGCGTCCCGGTGGTGAGGTTGAACAGGTCCCGGTCCGCCAGGTCGGCGTCGGCCAGCACCGCGCCCACGGAGTCGTCGTCGAGCAGGCAGGCCACCACCAGGCGGGCGGAGGCCACCGCCCCGGCCGCCGTCGCGGCGACGTCGGCGCCCTCCCGGGCCAGCGGCTCGGCTCGGGACGGGGTCCGGTTCCAGACGGTCAGCGGGTACCCGGCGGCGAGCCAGGCCCGGGCGAGTGCGGTGCCCATGTCCCCGAGCCCGAGCAGGGCGACGCGGGGCTTGTCGGTGTCGTGTGCGTTCATGTGCACTAGGCTCGTCGCCCGTCGGAGCCCCGACAAGTACGCACTTCGGAGTGCGTGCGCACTCCGGGGTAAGCGTGCTGGTGGGAGGGAGGGGCGATGGTCGGCGTACGGAGGCCCGGCGCGTACCACTGCGGCATCGACGCGGCGATGGACGTCATCGGCGGCAGGTGGAAGGTGCTGATCCTGTGGGCGTTGGAGGAGGAGCCGCGCCGCTTCGGTGAGCTGCGCCGGACGCTCGACGGCGTCACCGAGAAGGTCCTGGCCTCCCACCTGCGCGAGCTGGAGCAGGACGGGGTCGTGCACCGGGAGGACTTCGGCGAGGTGCCGCCCCGGGTCGAGTACTCGCTCACCCCGCTGGGGGAGTCCCTGAACGAGGCCCTGGCCCCGCTCGGGGCCTGGGGCCGCGCGCACGTCATCGACACCGGGGAGCCGGTGGACGCCCGTCGGCGCTGACGCCCGGGGCCGCCCGTCACCGTTCGACGGAGTGCTTCCCCGGGGCGCCTCGACGCCGGAGGGGCCGTACGAGGAGGACCGCCTGCCAGGCGAGCGCGACGACGGCGAGCCCGAGGAGCACGTAGGCGAGTACCGTCAGGTCCGGCCCGCCGTTCCCCATCCATATGTCCAGGAGCACCGCCGCTGTCACGAGGAGGGCGCTGGCGGCCCCCGTGACGCCCACCGCGCTCGTACGCCTGTCGTCGTCCTTCATGGGGTTCCTCCGGGAACAGGGGTGGTGCCGGTCAGGACTCGTTCTCGTCAGTGCCGGCCGCGTCTCCCTCGCGGCTGGTGAGCAGACGGCGCAGGGAGGCCACGCGGTCCGGGTCGAGTTCCCCCCGCTCCAGCGCGGCCTGGATCGCGCAGCCGGGGGCGTCTGGCTGGTGGGAGCACCCCGCGGGGCAGTCCTCGGCGGCCTCGGCCAGGTCGGCGAAGCCCTCGACGATGTCCTCGGGGTCGATGTGGGCCAGGCCGAAGCTGCGCACGCCCGGGGTATCGATCAGCCAGCCGCCCTCGAAGGGCAGCGCGGCGGCGGACGTGGAGGTGTGGCGGCCCCGTCCGGTGACGGCGTTGACGTGGCCCACGGCCCGGTCGGTGCCGGGGACGAGCCGGTTGACCAGGGTGGACTTGCCCACCCCGGAGGAGCCCACGAGCACGGTGGTGCGGTCGGCCAGACGGGCGCGCAGGCCGTCCAGGCCGCTCTCGGGGTCGAGCACCTCGTAGGGCACGCCCAGGGGCGCGTACACCCGCACCAGCTCGTCCGGGTCGGCCAGGTCGGCCTTGGTCAGGCACAGCAGGGGTGCGAGCCCGGCGTCGTAGGCGGCGACCAGACAGCGGTCCACGAAGCGCGGCTGCGGCGCGGGGTCGGCCAGGGCGCAGACGATCGCCAGCTGGTCGGCGTTGGCCACGATCACCCGCTCGACCGGGTCGGTGTCGTCGGCCGTGCGTCTGAGCACGGACGCCCGCTCCCTGACCCGCACGACGCGGGCCAGGGTGTCGGGTCTGCCGGACAGGTCGCCGACCACGTCGACGCGGTCGCCGACCACGATCGAGCCGCGGCCCAGCTCGCGGGCCTTCATCGCCACGACGGGAACGCCGTTGACCAGACAGCGGTACCGGCCCCGGTCCACGGCGGTGACCAGGCCCTCCACGGCGTTCTCGTGCTTGGGCCGGTTGCGGGTGCGGGGGCGCGAACCGCCCCGGGCGCGCACGCGGATGTCGTCCTCGTCCAGGTGGCGTCCCCCGCCCCGCGTGCGGCTCACGCCAGGGCCTCCGCCCACAGGCCCGGGAAGTCGGGCAGGGTCTTGCGCGTGGTGGCGATGTTCTCCACCTCCACGCCGGGCACCGCGAGCCCGATCACCGCCCCCGAGGTGGCCATCCGGTGGTCGTCGTAGGAGTGGAACACCCCGCCGCGCATCGGGCGCGGGTTGATGACCAGTCCGTCGGGCAGCTCCTCGGCGTCGCCGCCCAGCCGGTTGATCTCGGCGGCCAGCGCGGCGATCCGGTCGGTCTCGTGGCGGCGCAGGTGCGCGATGCCGGTCAGCCGGGAGGGGGTCGTGGCGAGCGCGGCCACGGCGGCCACGGTGGGCGTGAGCTCGCCCACGTCGCGCAGGTCGGCGTCGATGCCCAGGATCCGGCCGGTGCCGCGCAGGGTGAGCAGTCCCTCGGGCGAGCGGGAGACCTCGCCGCCCATCCGGGTGAACAGCGAACGCAGCTCGTCGCCGGGCTGGCTGGTGTGCTCCGGCCACCCCTCGATCGTCACCTCGCCCCCGGTGACCAGGGCGGCGGCCAGGAAGGGCGCGGCGTTGGACAGGTCGGGCTCCACGGTGATGTCGGAGACCTTGACCGGTCCCGGCTCGACCCTCCAGGAGTTGTCGGCGGTGGACACGGTGACCCCGGCCGCGCGCAGCATCTCCACGGTCATGTCCAGGTGCGGCTGGGAGGGCACCGGGGGACCGGAGTGGCGCACGTGCACGCCCTCGGTGAAGCGGGCGCCGCTCAGGAGCAGGGCCGACACGAACTGGGAGGAGCCGGACGCGTCGAGCGTCACCTCGCCGCCGTGCACGGCGCCGGTGCCGTGCACGGCCATCGGCAGCGCGCCGCGGCCGCCGTCGTCGATGTCGGCGCCCAGGGCGCGCAGGGCGGCCAGCAGCTCGCCCACGGGCCGCTCGCGGGCGCGCGGGTCGCCGTCGAACTCCACCGTGCCCGAGGCCAGGGCCGCCACCGGCGGCACGAACCGCATCACCGTGCCCGCGTTGCCGACGTCGACGGAGGCCGGGCCGCGCAGCGGGGCGGGGGTGACCGCCATGTCCTCCCCCTCGGTGGTGATCCCCACACCCAGGGCGCGCAGGGAGCCCGCCATCAGCTCGCTGTCCCGGCTGACCAGCGGGCGGCGCACCAGGCACGGCGTCTCCGACAGGGCGGCCAGGACCAGCGCGCGGTTGGTCATCGACTTGGACCCCGGCAGCGACAGCCGGGCGCGCACCGGCCGCTCGGCCGTGGGCGCGGGCCAGTGCCCGCCGGGGGCCCCGGCCGGGCTCGGGGACGGTGCGGTCTCGGGGTTCTGGCCGGACTGGACGGGCTGCGAGGACGCGGACTCAGGCATGACACAAGGTTATCGGGAGCGGCGCGGCCGCAGGGGAACGCCTTCCCGCCTGTGGACAACGCGTCGGATGCGTGCGGCCACGGCGGGCCCGGAGAGGCCGGACGACCCGGGACGGACGTATCCTTGTCAGGCCATGGTGTATCTGGATCACGCTGCCACGACCGACGTGCGCCCCGAGGTCGCCGCCGACGTCGCGGCCGAGCTCGGCGCCCTCGGGAACCCGTCGTCCCTGCACGGCCACGGGCGCGCCGCGCGCCGCACGGTGGAGGAGGCGCGCGAACGCCTGGCCGGTGCGCTCGGCTCGACCCCGCACGAGGTGGTCTTCACCGGGGGCGGCACCGAGTCGGACAACATCGCCGTCAAGGGCCTGTACTGGGCGCGCAACACGCCCGACGCACGCAGGCCCAGGATTCTCACCAGTGCCGTCGAGCACCACGCCGCCCTCGACCCCGCGCACTGGATGGCCGAGCACCAGGGGGCCGTGCACGAGAAGATCCCCGTGGACGCGCTGGGCCGGGTGGACCCCGAGGTCCTGCGGGAGGCGATCGAGGGCGGCTCCGGCCCCGAGGCGGTCGCGCTCGTCTCGGTCATGTGGGCCAACAACGAGGTGGGCACGGTGCAGCCGGTCCGGGAGCTGGCCGCCGTCGCCGCCGAGTACGGCATCCCCTTCCACACCGACGCCGTCCAGGCCGTGGGCGTGGAACCGGTCGACTTCGCCGGGAGCGGGGTGAGCGCGCTGACGGTCAGCGGCCACAAGCTCGGCGGCCCGGTGGGCGCGGGCGCGCTGCTGGTCGCGCGCGGCCTGGCCCCGGTGCCGGTCCTGCACGGTGGCGGCCAGGAGCGCGACATCCGCTCGGGCACCCTGTCCCCGCCGCTGCTGCGCGGACTGGCCACGGCCGTCCACCTGGCGGTCGCCGAACGCGAGGAGCACTCCAAGCACCTGGCGGGCCTGCGGGACGAGCTGGAGGAGCGGGTCCGCGAGGCGGTGCCCGACGCGGTCGTCAACGGCGACCCCGCGCGCAGGCTGCCGGGGATCTCGCACATCTCCTTCCCCGGCTGCGAGGGGGACGCGCTGCTCATGCTCCTGGACGCCAAGGGCATTTCCTGCTCGACCGGCTCGGCCTGCTCGGCGGGGGTGGCCCAGCCCAGCCACGTGCTGCTGGAGATGGGCGCCGACGCCGGGACCGCGCTGAGCAGCCTGCGTCTGTCGCTGGGCCGCACCTCCACCCGGGAGGACGTGGCGGCGCTGGCGCGGGCCATCGGACCGGCCGTGGAGCGGGCCAGGGCCGCCCGCGCCAGACGCCGTTAGGCGGACGCGGCGGCCCCGGACACGGGCCGTCTACTCCGCGCGGTGCACGGTGACGGACTCGATGGTCACGTCCTGGGTGGGGCGGTCGTTCATGTCGGTCTCGACGTTGGCGATGCCGTTCACCACCTCCATGGACGCCTCGTCCGCGACGTGCCCGAAGATCGTGTGCATGCCGTTCAGGTGCGGGGTGGGCTCGACGGTGATGAAGAACTGCGAGCCGTTGGTGTCCGGGCCGCGGTTGGCCATGGCCAGCACGCCCGGCTCGGAGAACTCGCGGCCGGAGTCGAACTCGTCCTCGAAGGTGTAGCCCGGGCCGCCCTGGCCGGTGCCCTGCGGGTCGCCGCCCTGGATCATGAAGTCGTCGATCACCCGGTGGAACACGGTGCCGTCGTAGAACGCGGCCTCGCCCGTCGCCGGGTTGGGCACGCCCTCGCCCTCGGCCAGGCCCACGAAGTTGGCCACCGTGACGGGCGCCTCCTCGGGGAACAGCTCCAGTTCGATGTCGCCCTCGCTGGTGTGCAGCGTGGCGCCCTCGACTCCGGTGACGTCCACCTCGGCGGGGCTGCCGGTCTGCTCGGAGGCGGTCTCCTCCGGCGTGCCGCCGCCCTCCGATCCGCCCTGGTCGGCCGGGGCTGCGGCGCCGTTGGCGCAGGCGGAGGCGGCGAGCAGGGCGGTGCAGGCCAGGAGGGCTGTCGCCGGGAGGGGCAGAAGCTTCATCGGTTCACTTCCGGAAATGAGGATCGCGGCTGGGCGGCACACAGGCTACTCGGCCGGGGGAAGTGCCCTCGTCAGCGGGTTGGCTTTCCGTCATGGCGCGACCACGGTCCGCCCCCGAGGCCGCTCCGCCGCGACGCCCCGATGACTTGTCACGGATCGCCGTACCCGTCCGGTCGCTTGACCGGCGACCCCGGCACGGGAGAGGGTCGGAAGAGGACGGGGCGGGGCGCCGGCGGTGTGCCGGGAGCGAGGCCCCGCCTGGCGCTGGAGGGAGGGAAGTGGATTGAACACCGCACTGCCGTCCGCGATGTGGCTCCCCTTCGCCGCGAGGGTACTGCGCGCGCGCTCCGACAGGGGGCTCTCACGCGCCGAACTCGCCGCGACGGTCGGGGTGACCGACGACAAGCTCCGCGAGGTGGAGAGCGCGCACTGCCGGCCGGCCCGCTCGCTGGTCGAACGGGTGGACACCGCCCTGGGCGCCGAACACCAGCTCGTGGACGCCTGGGCGATCACCCTCCAGGCCGAGGCCTTCCCCAACGAGTTCGGCGACCAGCGCGAGCTGGGCGTCCACGCCACCCACCTGTGGGAGCACCAGCCCATGGCGGTCCCGGTGTTCCTGCGCACCCGCGAGTACTCGCGCGCGGTGCTGCGCCCGCGCCATCCGGACCTGTCCCCGGACGAGGTCGAGGAGATGGTGGAGGAGGAGATGGCCCACCGGGCCGCGATGACCGGGACGGAGGGGCCCGTGCTGCGGGTGGTCCTCAACGAGTCGGCCCTCCAGCGGCCGCAGGGCGGCGCCGCCGTCCTCAACGCCCAGCGCGACTTCCTCGCCGACCTGATCGAGGCGGGCATCGTCACCATGGGAGTCATCCCCGAGCAGACCCCGAACCACCCCGGTCTGGGCGGCGCCTTCCGGCTGATGGAGTTCGCCGACCGCCCCAGCATGGTCTACGCGTTCGCGGCCGAGGGCGGGGACCTGACCGCCGAACCCGAGCAGGTGGGCCGCTGCACCACGGTGCGCGACGCCATCGAGGCCGCGACCGTGGAACTCACGCCGGGGTCGGAGCTGCTCACCGCCCGCTGGCCGGCGGGGTAGCGGGCCGTCCGCCCGAGCCCAGGAGGGCTTGGGGATACGCCCCGTGATGGGCTAGGTTGCCCGCCATGGATATCGCGATCACATCCGGATACGTCGTTCCCGTCGACGGAGACCCCATCGACGGGGGCACCGTCCTCATCTCCGACGGCCGGATCGCCGCCGTCGGCGCCGACGTCACGGTCCCCGAGGGGGCCACCGTCGTCGACGCCTCCGGCAAGTGGGTGCTCCCCGGCTTCGTGGAGGCCCACGGCCACATCGGCATCGACGAGGAGGGCGTCGGCTGGGCCGGTGACGACACCAACGAGATGACCGACCCCAACGGCGCCCGCATGCGCGCACTGGACGCCATCAACCCCGCCGACCGCGGCTTCGCCGACGCCCTGTCCGGAGGCGTCACCAGCTCGGTCGTCAAGCCCGGTTCGGGCAATCCCATCGGCGGCCAGACCGTGGCGATCAAGTGCTGGGGCCGCAGCATGGAGGACCGCCTGATCCGGCACCCGGCCAGCGTCAAGAGCGCCCTGGGCGAGAACCCCAAGCGGGTCTACGGCAACAAGGACAAGCTGCCCTCCACCCGCCAGGGCGTGGCCGCCGTCATCCGCGACGCCTTCACCAGGGCCCAGGACTACCGGGCCAGGCGCGAGCACGCGGCCTCGGAGGGCACCCCGTTCGAGCGGGACACCACCCTGGAGGTGCTGGTCCGGGTCCTGGACGGCGAACTCCCCTGGTGCCAGCACACGCACCGCGCCGACGACATCCACACCGCGATGCGCCTGTCCGACGAGTTCGGCTACCGGCTGATCATCAACCACTGCACCGAGGGCCACCTGCTGGCCGACGAGATCGCCGCGCGCGGCATCCCCGTCATCACCGGTCCGCTCATGACCAGCCGCTCCAAGGTCGAGGTCAACAACAAGACCCTGGCCAACCCCGGCATCCTCGACCGGGCGGGCGTCAAGGTCGCCCTGACCACCGACCACCCGGTCGTCCCGATCGAGTTCCTGGTCCACCAGGCCACCCTGTGCGTCAAGGAGGGCATGGACCCGCGCTCCGCGATCCGCGCCCTCACGGTCAACCCCGCCGAGATCATGGGCATCTCCGACCGGGTCGGCTCCCTCAAGCCGGGCCTGGACGCCGACGTGGTCGTGTGGTCGGGCGACCCGCTGGACGTGATGAGCCGCGCCCTGCGCGTGTTCGTCGAGGGCCGCGAGGTCTACACCTACGACGAGGCCACACGCGAGCGCACCGTGCTCGACGCCTACTACCGCGAGGGGTGAGCGGCCGCGCCGGGACCCCCCGACCCCGGGTCGCCGGACGCGCCGCCCAGGAGCCCGCGGGACACGTCCCCTAGGAGAGCCCCACCGTCCGGAAGGGGGCCCGGTCCGGCAGCGCCGCGCCCCCGGCCCCCTCCGCCCCGCGCACCGCCACGGTGACCTTCTCCATGCCGGTCCTGCGCAGCACCTCGTCCGGGCCCGCGGAGCCCAGCGGCGTCAGGACGAGCGGCGCGCCCGCCGCGACCGGGGCCAGCAGCAGCTCCGCGCCCTCCCCGAGCAGGGTCAGCGGGGCGTCGGGTTCGGCGAACAGCGCCACCCGGTCCCCGGCGTCCAGCTCCCACCGCCGCGCCCGGTCGCGGCCCCCGGCGGTCAGCTCCGCGCCGGTCCGGACGCCGGGGCCGCGCAGAGCGGGCGCCCCCGGGTCCACGGGGTAGGGCGAGAAGTGGTCGCCGTGCCCGCGCACCTCCACCGAGTAGTCGAGCACCATGGGCGGCACCTCGGCCAGCGGCAGCCCCAGCGGGTGCAGGGACGTGCCCACCACCTCCTCGGCTCCGCTGTCCAGGGCGGCCTCCAGGCGGTCGGCGTCGGCCACGGCGACCTGGGCGCCCTCGGGCAGGTCCGCGCCGGGCCGCGCGAACTCCGCCACGGCCCCCACCGACCAGCACGAGACCAGCCACACCAGCGACTGCCAGTGCACCGGCAGGGCCAGCACCACCCGGTCGTCCGGCTGCGCCCCCAAGCCGTCCACCAGCATGTTCGCGGTCTTGGACACCCAGTTGTCGAAGGTGGCGCGCGACAGCTCCACCCGGCCGCCCGAGGCGTCGTAGGAGGTCACGAAGGGTCGGGACGGGTCGTCGGAGACCAGGGCGCGCCACAGCTGCGCGGGAGTTTCGGACATGCCCGCCACTCTAGGGCGTCGCGCGGGGTCCGCGCGGACCCCGCGCGCGAGCCGCCGCGGGTGTGCGTTGGTGCCGGGGAGCTGTCAGAGTTGCCCCATGCGCTTGCTCCCCGGACGGTTCCTCGCCCGTGCCACCGCGCTCCCCGCGATCGCCGTCTCGGCCTGGCTCCTGGTGGCCTTCCCCCTCCTGGCACTGGGCTCCCTCACCCCGCTGACGGCAGCCGTCCTCGGAACGCCCGCCGTGCTCGCGGCCTGCCTCCTGGTGCCCCGGCTCATTCCGGACCCGCCCGATGGGGAGGACGCGCCCTGGTGGCCGGTCGCCCTCGTCGTGCTGATCACGGTCGCCTTCGCCGCCGTGCAGATCGCCTACCACGCCGAGGCCCTGGTCATCCGCCGCGACCCCGCCTCCTACGCCATGTACACGGCGTGGATCGCCGAGAACGGGTTCCTGCCCATCCCGCAGCAGCGCGAGCTGATCGCGGGCGACGACCCCTCGCTCAGCTACCAGAGCCTGGCCCACTACCAGCGCGGCGACGTCATCTGGCCGCAGTTCATGGCCGGTGCGCCCCTGGTGACCTCCATCGGCTACTGGCTGGGCGGGCTCGACGGGATGCTCGTCACGACGCCGGTCCTGGGCGCGCTGGGCGTGCTCACCTTCGCCGGGCTCACCGCGCGCCTGGTCGGGATCCGCTGGGCGCCCCTGGCCGCCCTGGTCCTGGCCGTGTGCCTGCCCCAGCAGTGGGTCAGCCGCTTCACCTACAGCGAGCCGGTCACCCAGATCCTGCTGCTGGGCGGCCTGGTCCTGGCCTACGACGCGCTCGCGCGGCGCACCCGGATCACCGACCGGTGGTCGGCCGCGCACACGCTGGCCGCCGTGGCGGGACTGGCGTTCGGCCTGGGGCTGGTGGTGCGCATCGACGCGATCCGCGACCTGCTGCCCGTGGTCGGGTTCGTCGGCCTGCTGCTGCTCGCCCGCCGGGGACAGGCCCTGCCGCTGCTGGGCGGGCTGGCCGCGGGCGTGGGGCTGGGCCTGTACGCCGGGTACGGGCTGTCCCTGCCCTACCTGGAGTACCTCTCCGACTCCCTCAACCCCCTGCTGCTCATCAGCGCCGTCGTCATCGCCGTCACCGTCGCGGCCACCGCCGCCCTGTGGCGCCACGGCGTTCCGCGCGTGGAACGCGTGCGCCGGCTGCCCGACGCGGTGGCCGCGCTCGCCCTGCTCGCCATGGTGCTGTTCGCCGTCCGCCCCCTGCTGTGGCCGGACCACGGGCACGGCAGCGACTTCACCGACGGCTGGGTCGCCTACGTCCAGCAGCGCGAGGGACTGCCCGTCGAGGGCAGCCGCACCTACTACGACATGAGCCTGTACTGGGTGGGCTGGTACGTGGGCCTGGCCACGGTCCTGTTCGCCTCGCTCGGCGTCGCCCACGTGCTGCGCCGCCTCTTCCAGCGGCGCGACCCCCAGTGGCTGCTGCCCGCCATGCTGCTGGTGTGGACGGTCGGCACCACCCTGCTGCGGCCCGCCATCACCCCCGACCACCCCTG
This sequence comes from Nocardiopsis sp. LDBS0036, assembly GCF_041228755.1. NCBI lineage: Bacteria > Bacillati > Actinomycetota > Actinomycetes > Streptosporangiales > Nocardiopsidaceae > Nocardiopsis > Nocardiopsis sp. LDBS0036. The sequence continues at coordinate 3,017,387 of NZ_CP141103.1, read as the reverse complement.
GGCCAGCAGACGGCTGATCGCCCTGGTCATCCCGGCGTTCATCCTGTTCGCCGTCTGGTTCCTGGCCTGGCTCACCCGCTACTGCGCCGTCGCCGCCCACTCCGGTCGGAGCACGGCGGCGGCCCGCGCCCTCCCCGTCGTGGTCGCCGCCAGCGCCTCGGTGGCGCTGATCGTCCCCACCGCGGGCACGGCGGCCGGGATCATGGGGTACAGACAGGACGTCGGCACCGTCGCCGCCACGCACCGGCTCTGCGCGGCGCTGTCGGAGGACGCCTCGGTGGTCGTGGTCGACTCCGACACGGCCGGTAACTACATGCCGCTGCTGCGCAACGTCTGCGGGGTGCCCACCGCGTCCATGGACGAGCCGACCCCCGGGGACGTGGACCGCGTGGTCTCCGAGATCCACGAGCGCGACCGCGACGCCGTGCTCGCCGCCTCCGACTGGCAGGTCCTGGAGGACCTCACGGGCGGTGAGGCCGAGCCCGAGCGCCCCTTCCAGGTGAACGCCCGGATGGACCCGAGTACCCTCATGGAACCGCCGACCGGTTCCTGGGCCTTCAGGGGAAACGTGTGGGTGTCCGTGTTCCCCGACGGGGGATGAGCGCCCGGCCCGGCCCCTTCCCGAACCCGCCCCCATCCCGCCGAAGAAGAACCCATGAGCCACAGAAGCGACGACGCACCCAGGCAGCACGGCGAGGACCAGCCGGTCCGCGTCACCATCGTGCTCCCCTGCTACAACGAGGAGACCCACGTCGTCGACGAGGTCAAACGGATCTGCGGCGCCATGGACGCCTCCGGGTACTCCTACGAGCTGCTGGCCGTGGACGACGCCTCCACCGACGCGACCCTGGCCCGGCTGCGCGAGGTGGAGCCCCTCTACCCGCACATGCGCGTCATCGCGTTCGGGCACAACGGCGGGTCGGGCACCGTCCGCCGGATCGGCAGCCAGCGGGCCCGCGGCGAGTTCGTCGTGTGGACCGACGCCGACATGAGCTACCCCAACGAGCGCATCCCCGAGCTGGTCGGCATGCTGGAGGAGGATCCCGAGACCGACCAGGTCGTGGGCGCGCGCACGCAGGAGATGGGCAGCCACAAGGCCCTGCGGGTGCCCGCCAAGTGGGTCATCCGCAAGATCGCCGAACGCCTCACCAACACCCGCATCCCCGACCTCAACTCGGGGCTGCGCGTGTTCCGCCGCGAGGTCGCCCGTCCCTACCTGCGGCTGCTGCCGCCCGGGTTCTCCTGCGTCACCACCATCACGCTGGCCTTCCTGTCCAACCAGCACCCGGTCAGGTACGTGCCGATCGAGTACGCCAAGCGCGCGGGCACGTCCAAGTTCCACTTCGTGGGCGACGCCTACCGCTACATCCTCCAGGTGCTGCGCATGGTGATGTACTTCAACCCGCTCAAGGTGCTCATGCCGCCCTCCCTGGTGCTGCTGGGGGTCGGCGCCGCCAAGTTCGTCTTCGACCAGGTGCGCAACCCGCTCTACATCCCCAACAACACCGTCATGATCCTCATGACGGGGCTGATCATCGCGGCGATCGCCCTGCTGGCCGACCTCATCGTGCGCTCCAGGGAGAGCGCGTGAGCCCGGCGGCGCGGGTGGCCCTGGTCGGGCCCGCCCACCCCTACAAGGGCGGCGGCGCCCGGCACACCACCGAGCTGGCGCACCGGCTGAGCGCGCTGGGCCACCCCACGGCCGTGGAGTCCTGGCGGGCGCAGTACCCGGCCGCCCTCTACCCCGGACAGCAGACCATCGAGGTCCCCGAGGGCGAGCCCTACCCCGGCACCCGCCACGAGCTGGCCTGGTACCGGCCGGACGGGTGGTGGCGGACGGGGCGGCGCCTGGCCCGCGAGGCCGACCTGGTGGTGCTCACCCTGTTCTCCCCGGTGCAGGTGCCCGCCTACCTCGGCGTCCTCGCCGGGGTGCGCTCCGTGCGGCGTTCCGGGGGCGCGCGGGTGGTGGCGCTGTGCCACAACGTGCTGCCCCACGAACGGCGTGCCGTGGACGTGTCCCTCGTGCGGGCCCTGCTGCGGCGGGTGGACGGCGTGGTCGCCCACTCGCCCGAGCAGGCGCGCCTGGCCGAGGGGCTCGGGGGCCCCGGGGCGCGGCGGCCCGTGGTCGCCCAGATGCCCCCGCACCTGCCCGAGACCGGCGGCGCGGTCGCCCCGGCGCCGGGGGAGCGGCGGCACCTGCTCTTCCTGGGCATCGTCCGCCCCTACAAGGGGGTGGACCTGCTGCTGCGCGCCCTGGCCGACGGAGCGCCCGGGGACGTGGCGCTCACCGTGGCCGGGGAGTTCTGGGGCGGCACGGCGGAGCTGGAGGAACTGGCCGCCGGGCTGGGGATCGCCGACCGGGTGCGGCTGCGGGACGGGTACGTCCCCGCCGCCGAGCTGCCGGAGCTGTTCGCCTCGGCCGACGCGGTGGTGCTGCCCTACCGCACCGCCACCGCCACCCAGAACGTGTGGCTGGCGCACGAGCACGGGATTCCGGTGGTGGCCACCCGAGCCGGGACCCTCCCCGACCACGTGCGCGAGGGGGTCGACGGCCTGCTGTGCGCGCCGGGCGACGCCGCCGACCTGGCCCGCGCGCTGGGGGAGTTCTACGCGCCGGGGGAGCCCGAGCGGCTGCGCGCCGGGGTCCGCCCGGTGGAGACCGAGCCGTACTGGCGGGCCTACACCGAGCGGTTGCTCGGGGCCTGAGGGCCTCCGGCGCCGGAGGCGGGAGTGCACGGCGCCCACGGGGACGCCACCAGAGCGGTCTCCCCGTAGGCCAGCTCCCCCGGGCGCTCAGGAGCAGGGCGTCGCGGTCGTCCTCGGACAGGTGCGCCAGAGCGGCGGCCGGGTCGCGGGCGAGCGCGGTGGTGCCCCCAGCGCCGCCACGATCCCGGCCGCCACCCCCGCCCCGGGCCCACCGCCTCCGCGGGACCGGCCGGGGAACGGGACGACGCCCGTCAGGGACGCGGTCCGGGCACGGCCTCCGATCCCGGCACGGCACGCCGGGACAGCAGCACCGACAACCCCGCCCAGGCCACGTCCGCCACGGTCATCACCAGCCGCGACAGCACCGCCACCACCAGCGCGGCCCCGGCGTCCACCACCGGTGACAGCGCCACCACCAGCACCGCCTCGCGCACCCCCAGGCCCGCCGGGGCGAACACCACCAGCAGCCCCAGCGTCCACGCCAGCGCGTAGGCGCCCACCGCCGGACCGAGCGACCGCAGCGCCTCGCCGCCCACCGCCCAGGTCAGCAGCCACACGTGCAGGCCCAGGGGCACCCACGCCACCAGGGTCCACCCCACGGCCGCGGCCATGGACCTCCCGCGCACGTCCAGGGGCCCGGCCTCGGCGACCTCGCGGAACCGGGCGAAGGGGCGGGCCGCCAGCCGGATCCCCCAGCCGACCACGCGCGGGTGCAGCGCGGCGAGCAGCACGGGCGCCAGCGCCAGCGCCCACCACCAGCGGCGGGCCGCCTCCGCCGACGACAGCGGCAGGGCCACCGCCGCGACCGCCAGACCGGCCGCGACCGTCACCCCCACCGCGAGCAGGGTCGCCGCCGCACCGCGCGTGCGCGGCACGTTCCAGTCCCGGGCCAGCTCCACCTGGGCCACGAAGGCCCACACCGAACCCGGCAGGTACTTGCCGAGCTGTCCCACGAACATGACGCGGGCCGCCGTGCGGCGGGGCAGGGGGGAGCCCATCCCGGCCAGCAGCGCACGCCAGGCGAGCATCTGCGCGGTGAGCCCCGCCATGCCCGTCAGCGCCGCCGCGGGCAGCACCCACAGGGGCAGCGCCGCCGCGGCGTCCCGGGCCTGTGCCCAGTTCGCGCGCAGGGCCAGTCCCACGCACACGCACACCACCAGCAACAGCGCCAACCGCACCCACGGGCTACTGCGCAGCCGACTCAGCACGTGGCCTCCCTCCCGTACGTGCCGACCCTACGCCGCCCGCGCACCCGCCGGCCCCCCGTGGACGTTGCGGACAGAGGCCCGCCCACGCCGCAGTGCCCAGCCCCGCGGACGTACCGGACCGGCACCTGCGTCCGCGTCTCGCGCTCCGCCTCCCGGCCGCTGCGGGCGTTCCGGCCCAGCGGGTCCGTCCACGCCGTCCCAGCCATCGTGGACTCCCGGACCAGTGGCCCACAACGTGCACTCCTGGACCACAGACCCCACCACGCCCCGAGGCCCCTCCCGCACTCCCGACCAGCGGCGGAACCCGGCGGTGACGCCCCGCACACATCCGGTGCCACCGGTGGTGCGTCCGCGCGCGCGAAAGGAGCGGGGCGTAGGGTTGCGCCCTATGAGTGGTGCGAACGACCCGGCCCCCGTCCCCTCCCCGACCCCGTCCGCCATGCGCAGGGCCCTGGCCCGCGCCCGGGACGGCAAGACCCTCGACGTCACCGAGGCAGAGGTACTCCTGCACGCCAGGGGCGAGGACCTGGACGTCCTCCTCGAACACGCCGGAAGGGTGCGCGACGCCGGGCTGGAGGCCGCGGGCCGCCCCGGGGTCGTCACCTACAGCCGCAAGGTGTTCGTCCCCCTGACCCGCCTGTGCCGCGACCGCTGCCACTACTGCACGTTCGCCACGGTGCCCGGCCGCCTCGACGCCCCGTTCCTGTCGCCCGACGAGGTCCTGGACATCGCCCGGCGGGGCGCCGGGATGGGCTGCAAGGAGGCCCTGTTCACGCTCGGCGACCGGCCCGAGGACCGCTGGAAGCAGGCCGCCGAGTGGCTCAACGCCCACGGCTACGACGACACCCTGTCCTACGTGCGGGCCATGGCCATCATGGTGCTGGAGGAGACCGGCCTGCTCCCGCACCTGAACCCGGGCGTGCTCACCTGGGCCGACCTCCAGCGCCTCAAGCCCGTCGCCCCCTCCATGGGGATGATGCTGGAGACCACCTCCACCCGGCTGTTCACCGAGAAGGGCCAGGCCCACTACGGCAGCCCGGACAAGGACCCGGCGGTACGGCTGCGCGTGCTGGAGGACGCCGGGCGCTCCAGCGTCCCCTTCACCACCGGCATCCTCCTGGGCATCGGTGAGAACACCGCCGAGCGCGCCGAGTCGATCTTCGCGATGCGCGGCGCCTCGCGGCGCTACGGCGGCGTCCAGGAGGTCATCGTGCAGAACTTCCGCGCCAAGCCCGCGACCGCGATGATGCACCGGCCCGACGCCGAACGCGAGGAGATGGCCGCCGCCATCGCCGTCACCCGCCTGGTCATGGGGCCCAGGGCGCACGTGCAGGCGCCGCCCAACCTCATCGGCGCCGAGCACGGGGGCGTGGACGAGTACGGGCTGATGCTGCGCGCGGGGATCGACGACTGGGGCGGGGTCTCCCCGCTCACCCCCGACCACGTCAACCCGGAGCGGCCCTGGCCGCAGATCGACGACCTCGCCGCGCGCACCGCCGCCCACGGCTTCGCCCTGCGCGAGCGGCTCACCGTCTACCCCGAGTACGTCCTGGCCGGGGAGCCCTGGCTGGACCCGCGCGTGGCCGGGCACGTGGCCGCCCTCGCCGACCCCGAGACCGGCCTGGCCCGCGAGGACGCGCCCGTGGTGGGCCGCCCCTGGCAGGAGCCCGAGGCGGTGCTGGTCTCCTCCGGCCGCACCGACCTGCACACGGGGATCGACGCCGAGGGGCGCACCGCCGACCGCCGCGGCGACTTCGACGCCGTCTACGGGGACTGGGACGAGCTGCGCTCCGGCGTGGACCGCGAGGGGGCCGTGCCGCGCAGGTTCGACCCCGACATCGCGGCGGCCCTGCGCAGCGCCGAGTCCGACCCCGCGGGGCTGTCCGACGACGCGGCGCTCGCCCTGCTGCACGCCGACGGGGCCGAGCTGGAGGCGCTGACCGACCTGGCCGACCGGGTGCGCCGGGACGCGGTCGGCGACGACGTCACCTACGTCGTGACCAGGAACATCAACTTCACCAACGTCTGCTACACCGGCTGCCGCTTCTGCGCGTTCGCCCAGCGCCGCACCGACGCCGACGCCTACACGCTCTCCCTGGAGCAGGTCGCCGACCGCGCCGAGGAGGCCTGGAAGGCCGGGGCGACCGAGGTGTGCATGCAGGGCGGCATCCACCCGGACCTGCCCGGCACCGCCTACTTCGACATCGCCGCCGCCGTGCGCGAGCGCGTCCCGGACATGCACGTCCACGCGTTCAGCCCGATGGAGGTGGTCAACGGGGCGGCGCGCACCAACCTGCCGGTCCGCGAGTGGCTGCTGCGCGCCCGCGAGGCCGGGCTCGGCTCCGTGCCGGGCACCGCCGCCGAGATCCTCGACGACGAGGTCCGCTGGATCCTCACCAAGGGCAAGCTGCCCGCGGCCGAGTGGATCGACGTCATCACGTCCGCGCACGACCTGGGCATCCCCACCACGTCCACGATGATGTACGGGCACGTGGACTCGCCCAGGCACTGGGTGGCGCACATCAAGCTGCTGCGCTCCCTCCAGGAGCGGTCGGTGGAGCGCAACGGCCGCCGGGGGTTCACCGAGTTCGTCCTGCTGCCGTTCGTGCACACCAACGCGCCCATCTACCTGGCCGGGCTGGCCCGCACCGGGCCGACGGTCCGGGAGAACCGCGCCGTGCACGCCCTGGCCCGCCTGCTGCTGCACGGGCACATCGACAACATCCAGTGCTCGTGGGTCAAGCTCGCCGAGGACACCTGCCGCCAGCTGCTCTCGGGCGGGGTGAACGACGTCGGCGGCACCCTGATGGAGGAGACCATCAGCCGGATGGCCGGGTCGGGCCAGGGGTCGTTCAAGACCATCAGCGACATCCGCGCCCTGGTCGAGCCGACGGGCCGCCCCGTCCGCCAGCGCACCACGGCCTACGGTCCGGTGCCGCAGGAGCGCCAGCGCGCGGCCGAGGCCAGCGACGGCGTGGCCCCCAGCGTCCGGCGCCCCTCGCTGCCGCTGGTCTAGACGCCGGAGGAGGGGGTGAAGCGCCGGGGGACGGCGCTTCACCCCCTCCTCGTGGGGGCCGGCGGCCCGTCACCCGTGGGGAGCGTGTGACGGGCCGCCGGGGAGCCGCGTGTGACGGAAGGGGTGGGGGCCCTCCCACGCGGCCTCGGGTCAGCAGGTGCCGACGAGCCTCCAGACGCCCCACTCGCCGGTGGTGCCCGGCTCCTCGCCGCGGGTCCACCACTGGGCGCGGTATTCCGAGCCCTCGTGGGAGACCACGTCGCCGCCGGTGTAGACGCTGTCGGCCGTCCAGGCCGCGGCGGTGCAGTCGCCGGGCTGCTCGGTGGGCTCCTCGGTCGGCTCCTCGGTGGGCCCGCCGCCGTTGCCGGGGCCGGTGGCCAGGCGCGCCGAGATGGTCTCGGCGAAGGCGTAGCCGCTGGTGGCGTCCCAGTTGATGGACCAGGTCATCACACCGCCGATGGGGCCGTACGGGGCGGCGGGGGAGAAGGAGCCGCAGTCGGTCCCGGCCTCCAGGCAGTCCAGGGCGCGCACGACCTGGCCGGGCGCCATGTACCCGCCCCCGGCGGCGGACTGCACGGCGGGCAGCCCGAGGCCCACCTGGTCCGGGCTCAGCCCCATCTCCAGCTGGATGCAGGCCAGCGCGGCGACGAAGTCCGGGGTGCCCTGGTGGTACACCTGGTCGTCGCACCCCAGCATCGAGCCGGAGTTGTAGTACTGCATGTTGACGATGGTGAGGATGTCGGAGATGTCCGACGCCAGCTTGTAGTACTCCCGGTCGGGGCTCTGGAAGTCGATGGTCTGCGGCGCCATCGTGATGATCAGGTCCGACCCGGCCCGGCCGCTCAGGTCGTGCAGGGCCTGGGACATGTACTGCGCGTTGATGCCGTGCTCCAGGTCGATGTCGACCCCGTCGAAGCCGTAGTCCTGCATCAGCTGGTACACGGTGTCGGCGAAGTTGCCCGCCTGGGTGGCGTTGGTGACGTCCACGTGGCCGCGCTCGCCGCCCACGGAGATGATGACCTTGCGGCCCTCGGCCTGGATGGCCGCGATGTCGTCGCGGAACTGCTGGTCGGTGTAGCCGCCCAGCTCGCCGCTGGCCAGGTTGAACGTGATTCCGCCGTCGAGGGTGGGGTGGTTGTCGGCGAAGGCGACGGCCACCAGGTTGTACTCGGAGGGGATCTCCGACAGCGGCATCACGGTGGAGCCGTTGTTGAAGTTGTGCCAGTACCCGGTGAGCCACTGGCCGGTCTGCTGGACCTGGGCTGAGTCGCTGTCGGACACGGTCTCGACCTCGGCGGGAGCGGGGGAGAGCTGGCTGAAACCGGCGAGGAGTCCGGCGGTCAGGAGGGCGAGGGCGCCGGTCAGCGCGGCCTTCGCGGCCCTGGGGGCCTTCCTGAGGCGGTGTTCGGGCATCGGGGGTTGCTCCTGTCGTCGAGCGGGGGTGACGAAGGGGCTCTGTGAGCCGCTAATTGTTAGGAAACTTTAAAGTTGTCACGCGGCTGCGTCAACGAAAACGGTAAGGAAAGTTTGTAGTTTTTCTGGGAGCCTCAGCGCTTTCCTCAAGCCTCAAAAGCCTCTTCAGTACCAGGAGGGGCGACCGACGCGTCCACCGCTCGTCACAGTCCGTGCTCGCCCGCGCGGACGTTCGCGCCCCGCGGGCTCTGGTTCCCACACATTCACACGCGGCGTGCGCAGCGGTCCCGGAGGCCCCGCCCCCACGGAGAAGGCGGCCCCGGCCGCCCCGCGACTCACGAACCGTACGGACCCGCCCCCGTGTCCCGGATGTCCAGGTCCCGGCTCATCTCCTGGAACACGGCGTGGTCGATGTCGCCCTCCCGGTACATCGACACCAGCGCGTCCCTGCGCGCCTGCGTGATCTGCGCGTGCACGGCCCTGCCGCTGTCCACCCGTTCACGCGCCCGCCCGTCCGCGGCGTCCATCAGCCCCCGCACCTGCGAGACGCGCCGCGTGTACACCGCGCGCAGCGAGTCGGCGGTGCGGTCGTCCACCTCGCCCTCCCGCAGCAGCTCGTCCACCTTGCTCAGCGCCGCGCAGCTCATCTGCTCGTCCGCCCGCAGGAACTCCATCCGCCGCGCGCCCTCGCGCGCCATGCCCAGCTTGCGCAGCAGCAGCGGCAGCGTCATCCCCTGCCCCACCAGCGTCCCGAGCACCACGACCCCCGCCACGAACACCAGCGCGCCCCGCTCGGTGAACGGCTCGCCGCCCAGCGCAGCGGGCAGGGACAGGGCTATCGCCAGCGACACCGCCCCGCGCATCCCGCTCCACCCGACGACCAACCGCTCCCGCAGGTCGGCGCCCTCCAGTTTCGAGAACGGCGGGATCCGGTGCAGCGGGATCACCACCAGCATCAGCCCCATGCGCAGGGCGACCGCCGTGGCCGTCGTCGCCAGCGCCACCCACACCAGGTCCAGGAAGGCGAACTGGTCCCGCACCGCCGTGACCACCGAGTCCAGCTGCAACCCCAGCACCACGAACAGCATCGACTCCAACAGCCCCACGAGGGCGCCCCAGATCGTCTGCCCGTTCACCCGCACCCGCGGCGGCAGCAGCCCCTCACCGCGCGTGCCCAGGTAGAAACCGGCGACCACCGCCGCCAGCACCCCGGAGAACCCCGCCATCTCCGCCGGGATGTAGGCCGCGAACGGCGTGATCAGCACGACCATCAGCTGGAGGGACGGATCCCGCATGCGGGTCCGCGACCACGACACCGCCAGGGCCACCACGGCGCCGTAGACCAGGCCGCCCGCCACGACCTTCACCAGCTCGACCAGGCCCTCCTCGGGCGTGAGCGGGTGCACCATGGCGGTCACGGCCAGGCTGAACAGGGTCAGCGCGACCCCGTCGTTGATGAGGGACTCGCCCTCCAGGAGGGTCAGCACCCGGCGCGGGGTGCCCACCCGCTTGAGGATCGCCGAGGCCGCCACGGCGTCCGTCGGCGCGACGGCGGCGCCCAGGGCGATCGCCGCGGGCCACCCCACCGACGGCATCAGCAGGTGGACGATCCCCGCCAGGCCGAAGGCCGTCAGCAGCGTCACCCCCACCGCCATCACCACGATGGGGCGCGCCAGCTCGCGCATGTCCTTGGGCGAGGAGAAGAACGCGGCGTTGTAGATCAGCGGGGGCAGGAACACCAGCAGGATGACCTGGGGGGAGATCGACAGCGAGTGCAGCCAGGGCACGAGCCCCAGGAGCATGCCCAGCAGCACCAGCACGACCGCGCCCGGCACCCGCAGCCGCCCCGCGACCAGTCGGCCGAAGATCACCGCGACCACGATCACCAGCGTGGCGACCACGTACTCCTCGACGGACACTCCGCACCTCCCCGCCGGCCCCCGCACGCACCAGCATGGCGCTGCCGGGCCCGCCGGTCGCCCTGACGCGCCGGTCGCCGGGGGAGAGGCCCCGGCGACCACCGCGTCACCGGCCGGAGGGGGCGCCGGCCGACGCGTCGCGACCGGTGCCGCCCAGTGTGGTCCCGCACCCGCGGCGGGTCGGGACCGTCCGACCCCGCCACAGGTACGGGACCGACACGAAGGAGGTCCCCTGGTCCACGTCGGCGACGGTCGCGGCCGGTCCGCTAACGCACGGCGACGAAGTCCTCCGGGTCGCGCGGCGGCCTCTCCTTCGGCGCCTCGGCCGCGTGCCCCACGGCCACCGCGCCCATCGGCCGCCACTCCTCGGGCACCTCCAGCACCTCGCGCACCACGTCCGCGCAGAACATGGTCGAGGAGACCCAGGCCGACCCCAGCCCCTCCACGGCCAGCCCCACCAGCAGGTTCTGCACCCCGGCGCCCATCGCCACCAGGAACATCGACCGCTCGGCGTCGGCCCGGCGCGCGTCCGGGTAGGGGTGCGCCCCGTCGGCCACCAGGAAGGGCACCACCAGGTACGGCGCGCCGCGCAGCACGTCGCCGCGCCGCGTGCGCCGGGCGATCTGCTCCTCGCTGAACCCGTCACCGCGCAGGTCCGCCACCCACGCCGCGAGCATCGCGTCCAGCAGCCGCTTGCGCGTGTGCGCCGACTCCACCAGCACGAAGCGCCACGGCGTGGTGTGGTGCGGCGCGGGGGCCGTCACCGCCGCGGCCACCGCCCGCCGCACCGCCGCCGGATCCACCGGCGCGTCGGTGAACGAGCGCACCGTCCGCCGGGCCGGGACCACGTCCCGCGACCCGTACCGGAACAGGTCGGCCTCGGGCGTGCGGATCAGCACCGCCGCCCCAGGACCGTCCTCCTCGGTGACCAGGCCGCCCAGGCCGCTGACCACCGCGACCGGGACACCGTTCGTCTTGCCCTTGACCAGTTCGCCCGCGCCGGCGATCTCGTCGGCCACCGCGTTGACGGTCGCCTCCATGAGGTTGCCGTGGGTGTCGGCGGTGCCGCGCAGGTCCTGCACGGCGGACAGCCCGGCGGCGCCGATGGCCACGTCGGTCTGCCCGATCCGCCACGGCCGCCCGAAGGTGTCGGACACGATCACACCGACGTTCACGCCCAGGCGCTCGCGCAGCCCGGCGCGCAGCGCGCGGGCGGAGGCGTCGGAGTCCTCGGGCAGCAGCAGCACGGTGCCGGGCTCGACGTTGGAGGCGTCCACCCCCGCGGCGGCCATGACCAGCCCCTGCCGGGTCTGCATGATCCCGGTCCTGCCCGTGCGGGCCACCACCCGGACGGTCTCGGAGGCGACGGCCTCCTCCCGGTCCATACGGCGGGCGCGGCCCTCGGCCTTGCTCACGATCTTGGAGGTGACCACGAGGATGTCCCCGTCGGCCAGCGCGGTCCCGGAGGCGGCCACCGCCTCGGCGACCAGGGCCGACAGGTCGTCGCCCGACCGCACCTCGGGGATGCCGCCGAGCCCGCGCACGCGCAGTTCGGTGCTCACTCGCCGCCTCCCCGCCTCTGCGCCAGCTCCACGGCCAGGTCCACGGCCGCCCGTGCGAGCGCCTCGGTGGCGGCGGGGTCGCTCATGTACAGGGGACGCGAGCGCACCTCGATCCCCTCCACCTCGGTGCCCGCGTCGGCCTCGTCCACCAGCCAGCCGTCCAGCAGGTCGGCGCCCAGGTGCGCGGCGACCGCGCCCGCGCTGGTCTCCACCCCGATCGCGGTCAGGCAGGCGTCGGCCATGCCGCGCACCGGCGCTCCGCCGATGATGGGGGAGACGCCCACCACGGTCTTGGCCACCATGGCCTCGCGGATCCCGGGGACGCCCAGGACGGAGCCCACGCTGACCACCGGGTTGGACGGGGGCAGGATCACGGCGTCGGCATCGGCGATCGCCTCCAGCACACCGGGTGCGGGCTTGGCCGTCTCGGCGCCGACGCTGACGATCTGTTCGGCGGGCAGCGCCGCGCGGTGCCGGATCCACCACTCCTGGAAGTGGATGGCCCGGCGCCCCCCGCCGTCGTCGACGACCACGTGCGTCTCGACCTGGTCGTCGGTCATCGGCAGCAGCCGCACGCCCGGGCGCCAGCGGTCGCACAGCGCCTCGGTGACCGCCGAGAGGGGGAATCCGGCGGCGAGCATCTGCGTCCGCACGATGTGGGTGGCGGTGTCGCGGTCGCCCAGACCGAACCAGGTGGGCTTCATGCCGTAGGCGGCGAGCTCCTCCTTGACGGTGAAGGACTCGTCGGTCCGGCCCCAGCCCTGCTCCTCGTTGATCCCCCCGCCGAGGGTGTACATCACCGTGTCCAGGTCCGGACAGATTCTCAGCCCGAACAGGGTGATGTCGTCACCGGTGTTGCCGATGACGGTGACGCTGCTGTCTGTGGTGTGCTCTTCGGTGGCCGACGCCACGGTTCCGAGCGCCGCCCTGAGGCCGCGGAGGAACCGCGCGCCGCCGATACCGCCAGCCGGTACGACTATCCGCATGCGTCCAAGTCTGGCAGTCTGGGGGCGTGTATGGGTCGTCTGCCCCGCCGTGGGCATGATCCGTGTGTGACCGTTCCGGTATCGGAGATCCGTGAACTCCGTGGCCGCGGTCGCCATCCCACTCTTCGGCCCCGCCCGGTGTCCCCACATCCATGCCCGGACGCGGTCGATCCACACGTGACAGCCCGACGCCGTTCCCAACGACCCGACGGCGAAGCAGCAGTAGATGGGGAACCTCTCTTGAAGAACGAAACGCTAGAACGCCTGCGCCTTCCGGGGGCCTGGGTCCTGCTTGCAGCCGCGGGCGTGCTCATGCTCTCCGGACTCATCCAGGTGATCGTCCGATCCAGCGGCTGGCGCTCGGAGACGTCCTTCGCCTCGGCCATGTACGACGCGGGCTCCGCCAACTTCTTCGGTGTGACCATCACGATCCTGGTCGCCGTCGCCGTGGCCCTCGTGCTGACCAGCGAAAGGACCAGGGCGGGCGCCTCCCCGGTCGTGCTGACCGCGATGATCATCACCGGTGTGGGCCTGCTGTTCTGCCTGATCACGGTGATCTGCGGCTTCATCGACGCGATCAACATCGGCCACGGCTTCGCCCGGATGCTGGGGACCGTCGCCCAGGGCGCGGTGCTCGGCATCTTCGGCTTCGCCGCGCTCAAGGCCTTCAACGACCCCACCCTGGTCCCCAGGGTGGTGCGGCCGCAGAACGCCTACCCGCAGCAGTTCCCGCCCGCCACCGGCGCGCAGCAGTCCTTCGCCCAGCCGGCCTACCCGGGCCAGCCCGCCGACCCCGCCCAGCAGTACGGCGTGGACCCCGCGCAGCAGGCCTACGGCCAGCAGTACGGGACCGATCCCGTCCAGCAGCAGTACGGGACCGGCGCCCAGCAGTCCTACGGCCAGCAGTACGGCACCGACGCCCCGGCCCAGCAGTACGGGACCGACCCCGTGCAGCAGCAGTACGGCACGGGCGCCCAGCAGGCCTACGGCCAGCAGTACGGCACCGACGCCTCCGGGCAGCAGCCCGTCCAGCAGGGCTACGACGCCTCCCAGCAGTACGGCCAGCAGTACGGGGCGGACCCCGCGCAGCAGGCCTACGGCCAGCAGTACGGCACCGACGCCCCGGCCCAGCAGCAGTACGGCACGGGCGCCCAGCAGTCCTACGGCCAGCAGTACGGCACCGACGCCCCGGGCCAGCAGGCCGCCTACGGCCAGCCGGGCGAGTACGCCTACGACCCGTCCCAGTACGCCCCGCAGAGCACCGAGCAGCAGCCCGCCTCCGGCGAGCAGGCCGCCCAGGACGCGATCCAGTACGGCTGGTACCAGGGCGCTGACCAGGGGCAGCAGGCGCAGGACACCCCCGCCGACAGCAATCTTGATCCTTTCTTTAACTCCGGTGAGAACAACGGCAACCAGACGCCCGGCCAGGGCGGCGGATCGTACGGAGGGCAGTACGGAGCGGGCACCGGATACGGCTCTGACCAGCAGGGACAGGGCGGAACCGGTGACCAGCAGGGGTGGTACGGCGGCGAGGACAAGCGCTGACCCGGCTCCGTCGGCCCGCGCTCCCCACCGCCTCGGAAGGTCGTGAATTGCGTGGTAATCCGCAGAACGGACATCACCGGGCTGCCGTTGGCGGTTCGTTACATGATATTCAGTGGATTACCACGCAGGGCGCTTGACTCTCAGCAAGCGACCCACGTGTAATTTCAAGGTGGGATTCCACCCGGCCCGGGGGACGAAAAGGGCCGGGGACATCTATGGGGGGCAACAGGAGGTGCGCATGAGCGAGGTCATCCCGCTGGCGCACGGCTCGGATGAGGATCTGGGCTGGCAGGAGCGTGCCCTGTGCGCGCAGACCGACCCGGAGGCGTTCTTCCCCGAGAAGGGCGGCTCGACGCGGGAAGCCAAGAAGGTCTGCCAGTCGTGCGAGGTACGCGCGGAGTGCCTGGAATACGCGCTGGAGCACGATGAGCGCTTCGGCATCTGGGGGGGACTCTCCGAACGCGAGCGCCGCAGGCTGAAGAAAGCCGCCGGGGGAGATTTCGATTTCCTGGCGGAGATGCTGTAGGGCCGCGTGTGAGACGCGCGTCCGGGCCGCGAGCCCGGGCGCGCGTTTTTCATGTTCGGCCCCTTCCCCGGCGCACGGCGATTGTGTCCGCGGCCCGGCCGGGGGCTGTAATGCCCGGATATGCCGGTCCCTATTCGGATGTGTGTTCGAATGGAGCCTTCCCGTCGCGGTGTGAATGCTCCGATATGGTCGGCCGCAGCGGCGTGTGACGAATAGGCCCGTAATGGTGGCGGGTGGCGTAGGGTGATGTCCCGCGCGGGCCCTGTCCGGCCCCACGAGGTCACGAGGGCCGCGGTCGGCCGTGACGTCCCGCGCGCGGACCGCGTCCGGAGCGCGGTCGCGCCCGTCGGCCCCGCCCGGCCGGACCCGCGGACCCGATCGGGGCCGCGCCCCCTCCCGGAGAGAACCCACCACAGCCGTGCCTGACCAGGATTTCGCCCGACACGTCGTCACCGCGGTCATCGTCTCCCACGACGGCTCCCGCTGGCTGCCCGAGACGATGCAGGCGCTGCGCGGCCAGTCCTGGCCCGTGCAGCGGGCCGTCGCCGCCGACACCGGCAGCACCGACGACAGCGCCGAGGTCCTGGCCCGGTTCCTGCCCGCCGACGCCGTCGTGGAGCTGCCCGCCGACACCGGGTACGGCGACGCCGTCCGCGCCGCCCTGGAACTGCCGCGCTCCACCAGCGCCGTACGCGGCTTCGATGAGGACGCCACCGAGTGGATCTGGCTCATCCACGACGACCTCACCCCGGACCGGGACGCCCTCGCCCACCTGCTGGACGCCGCCGACCAGGACCCCCGCGCCGCCGTCCTGGGCCCCAAGCTGCGCGATTGGTTCGACCGCCGCCTCCTGGTGGAGGCGGGCGTGACCATCGACGGCGCGGGCCGCCGCGAGACCGGCCTGGAGCAGCGCGAGTTCGACCACGGCCAGCACGACGGCACACGCCAGGTCCTGGCGGTCTCCAGCGCGGGCATGCTCGTGCGCCGCGACGTGTGGGACCGCCTCGGCGGCTTCGACCCCTCCCTGCCGCTGTTCCGCGACGACATCGACTTCTGCTGGCGGGTGGGCGGCGCCGGACTGCGCGCCGTCCTCGTCACCGACGCGGTCGCCTACCACGCCGAGGCCTCCGCCCGGCGCCGCCGGCCCATCTCCGCCACCCGCAACCACCCGCGCCGGGTGGACCGCCGCCACGCCGTCTTCGTGCTGCTGGCCAACCTGCCCCTGGGCGGCATGGTGGCCGCGCTGCTGCGCAACTCCGTGGCCTCGCTGCTGCGGGTGGTGGGGTACCTGCTCATCAAGCAGCCCGCCAACGCCCTGGACGAGGCCGCCGCGATCACCCTGGTCTACCTGCGGCCGCTCCGGCTGATGCGCGCCCGCTTCCGGCGCCGCCGCGACCGCCGCCGCACCTACAGCGCCATCCGGCCCTTCCTCGCGCGCGGCGTGGCCATGCGCCAGGTCCACGACGTGCTCACCGGGATCCTGTCCGGGGAGCCCGTGCGCAACACCCCCGGCCGTCACCAGGCCGTCACCGCGCCGCCCGCCGCCGAGGACGAGGACGAGATCCCCACGGACACCGCCGGCTTCGTGCGCAGCGTGCTCCTGCGGCCCGGGGTGCTGCTGGTCCTGGCCCTGGCCGCGGTGGCCCTCGTCGCCGAGCGCTCCCTGCTCCTGGGCGACCTCCTGGCGGGCGGCGCCCTGCCCCCGGTCGCGGGCGGCGCGGGCGACCTGTGGAACCTGTACCTGTCCGGCAGCCCCGACAGCGGGCTCGGCGCGGCCGACCCCGTCCCGCCCTACGTCGGACTGCTCGCCCTGCTGTCCACGCTCACCCTGGGCAAGCCCTGGCTGGCCGTCACGATCGTCCTGCTGGGCTGCGTGCCCCTGTCCGGGCTGACCGCCTACCTGCTCGCCCGCGAGGTGCTGGGCTTTCGCCCCGCACGCCTGTGGACGGCCGCGGCCTACGCGCTGCTGCCGGCGGCCACCGGCGCGGTCGCCCAGGGCCGCCTGGGCACCGCCCTGGTCCACGTCCTGCTGCCGGTGCTGGGACTGCTGCTGGTGCGGCTGGTGTCGATGCCGCCCAAGCCCTCGCGCCGAGCGGCCTGGGGAGTGGGCCTGGTCCTGACGGTCGCCACCGCGTTCGTGCCGATGGTGTGGCTCCTGTCGCTGGTCACCGGCGTGCTGGTGGCCGTCGCCTTCGGCCACCTCGGCCGCCGGATCTACGTCAGCGTCGCGCTGGGCCTGGCCGTCCCGCTCGTGCTGCTGATGCCGTGGACGCTCGAACTGCTCCTGCACCCCAGCCTGTGGCTGCTGGAGGCGGGACTGCACCGCCCCGAGCTGTCGGCGCCGGGCCCGACCCCGCAGGAACTGCTCATGCTCTCGCCGGGCGGCCCCGGGACACCGCCGTTCTGGGTCACGGCCGGGTTCGCCGTGGCCGCGCTGTGCTCCCTGCTGCTGCTCCGCAACCGGATGCTGGCCGCGGCGGGGTGGTCGCTCGCCCTGTTCGGGATCCTCGTGGCCGTCCTGACCAGCCGGGTGGTCGTCGAGCCCTACTACGGCGGCCCCCCGGCGCCGGTCTGGCCCGGGGTCGCCCTGACCTTCGCCGCCACGGCGGTGCTGCTGTCGGCGGCGACCGCCGCGCGCTCCTTCGGCGACATGGTGCGCCTGGGCGGGCCCAGGCGGGTCTTCGCGCTCGCCGTGGGACTGCTCGCCCTGGCGACCCCCGTCTGCGCCGCGGGCGTGTGGATGTGGGAGGGCGTGCGGGGGCCGGTCACCGCGCACGCCGAACCCGTCGTCCCCGGCGCGCTGACCGGGGCCGGGACCGTCGAGGGCGGCGGGTCCGACGGGGCGGGGACCCGGCCGCGCACCCTCGTGGTCACCGCCGACGGTGAGGGCGGCGTGGACTACCTGGTCGTGCGCGGACGCGAACCCCGTCTGGGCGAGGAGCACCTCGTGCCCGAGAGCGGGATCCGCGGGGCGATGGACCGGGCCGTGGCCGAACTCACCGTCGGCCAGGGCGGCGACCAGATGTACACCCTGGCCGACTTCGGCATCCAGTACGTGCTCTACCCGCGCCCGCGGATCAGCGGGCCCGCCGACGTCACCATGGTCGACACCCTGGACGGCACACCGGGGCTGGAGCGGCAGTCGCTGTCGCGCCACTACGCGCTCTGGCGGCTGGCCGCCCCCACCGGCGCGCTGCGGGTGGTCTCCGAGGACGGCGTCGAAGCCGAGGTCCTCGCGGTGCGCGGGGACGCGGACGAGGTGAGCGCCCCGGTCCCCGAGGGCGGCACCGGGCGGCGGCTCGCCCTGGCCGAGGCCGCAGACAGCGGCTGGCGCGCCAGCCTGGACGGCGTCGAACTGGACCCCGTCCCCACCCAGAACGGAACCCAGGCCTGGGCGCTGCCCGTGGAGGGCGGCGACCTGCGCGTCTGGCACACCGACTACGTCCACGCGGCCTGGCTGCTCACGCAGGGGGTCCTGCTCACGGTGGTCGCGGTCCTCGCCGCGCCGGGTGTGCGGACCGAGGAGGAGGCGCGGCTGATCGAGGCCACGCCCACACCCCGCCCGCGGCGGCCGGAGCGGCTGCGGCGCTCGGGGAGGTCCCGGGCGTCCTCGCGCCGGGGCTCACGCGCCAGGCCCGGCCGGTCGCGGCCCGGCGGTGAGGACCCCGGCGTGCGCGCGGACGGGGACGCCGGAGCGGACGCGCCGGAGGACGGCGTCCCGCCCGGTTCCGCGTCCGAGGAGGACACCGGCACGCTGCCCGCCGTGCGGGGCGGGGGCCGCCGCCGGGGCACCCGCGGCGTGCGCAGGGGGGAGCGGCGCCGTGGCCGGTGACCGCGGGAGGAGAGCGCGCCGGGGGAGCCCGGAGGGCGGTGTGCGGACGGCGGCCCCGCGGCCGGGGGCGACGGGGGAGCGCCCGGGGCCGTCGCCGGTCCCGGGAACGGCGTACCCGGCAACGGCGGCCCCGGGAACGGTGTGCCGGGCGGGGGCGCCGCGCCGGGGATCAGCAGACGAGGACACCGGGACGGCCGGGCCGATCAGGCCCGCCAGGCGTCCGGCACCGAGCGGGAGGACCAGACCGTGCGACTGATCGTGGAGAACAGGTTCGCGCTGTTCGGGCTGGTCTCGCTGGCTTTGGCCGCGCTGTTCGGCGTCGCGTTCGCGACCGGGCCGATCACCGCGGAGCTGGGCGTCACCGCCCCCGGGACCGTGCGGCCCGACCACGCGGTGCGGGTGTGCCCCGCCCCGCACGAGTCGGGGGACAGCTCCGTGGCCGCGTTCGCTCCGAGGGTGAGCCGCGACGACGAGGGCGAGCTGTGGGCCGAGTCGGTTCCCGAGGCCCCCGAGGAGGACGCCGAGGACACCGGGGACGACGAGACCGGTGGGGACGGCGGGAACGAGGAGGACTCCGGGAACGGTGAGGCCGGTGGGGGCGGCGGCGCGGACGGTGCCCGGGGCGGCACCGTCGGCGAGGAGCTGACCGAGCCCGGCCGCGTGTGGAACACCGACACCGCCGGGACCGAAGCCCCCACCGCCGTGCGCGCCGAGGGCTCCCTGGCCTCCGGACTCGACACCGCCCAGACCACCCTCTCCGACGGCTCGGCCACCGAGGTCCGCTGCCTCGAACCCTCCGTCGGAACCTGGTTCGCCCTCCCCGGAGGCGACGGCATCGAGGGCATGCGACTCGACGCGCTCACCGTGCACCTGGCCAACCCCGAGGACTCCCGGGCCACGGTCAGCGTGGACGTCTACACCGAGGGCGGCCCCTCCTCCTCCGAGGAGAGCAGGGGCATCGCCCTGCCCGCGGGGACGGCGACCGAGCTGGACCTGACCGGACTGGTCGGCGGAACCAGCGCCGTCGGAGTCCACGTGCGCACGAGCACGGGACGGGTCGCGGCCTCCCTGCTCGCCGAGCACTCCTCCGGCACCGCCGACTGGGTCCCGCCCACGGCCGCGCCCGCCCGGGAGCACGTGATCCCCGGCGTTCCCGGCGGCGACGGCCGTCGCCGCCTGCACGTGGCCGCGCCGGGCGACGAGCCCGTCCAGGTGCGCGTGTACACCGTCACCCCGGCCCCGGAGGCCGGGACGGACGAGACGCGGGAGGAGGACGGGGAGGCGCAGGGCGCCACCGCCGACGACCCGCTGACCTTCAGCGTGCCCCCGGCCGCCTCCGCCTGGCTCAGCCTGGAGACCGTCCTGGCCGGGGAGCCCGGCGCGGTCGTGGTGCGGGCGGACGCGCCCGTGGTCGCCGGTGTCGCCGCCGAGGCGGTGACCGGGGAGGGGGACGACGTCGAGGTGGTCGAGGCGGCCCACACCTCAGCGGTGCCGCCGCTCGGCTTCCCGCTGGACACCACCGCGGTCCTGCCCGACGTCCCCGAGGGCGCCGACACCGAGCTGCTCCTGACCGCCGTCGGGGGCGACGCCACCCTCATGGCCACCCCCATCGGCGCCGACGCCACCCAGGGCGACGCCGTGCGCGTGCGGGTCGCCGCCGGGACCACCACCGTGTTCGGCGGGGACGACGGCTGGCAGGCGCCTCCGGGCACCGCGCCCGAGGACGGCTACGCGGTCCGCCTGGAGGTCCTGGACGGTTCCGAGCCCGTCCACGTCGCCCGCGTGCTGCGCGGCGGCGGGGGCGGGCTGGGTGTGCTGCCGGTGACGCCCGCGCCGGTGCGGATCGAACTCCCGGTGGTACGCGACAGCATGGTGGGGGCGGTCCCCTAGCCGAGCTGGCCGGGGGCCGACGCGTCCGGGCGGCCCCGACGGGTCCCGGGCCGGCCCGGTCAGCCCTCGGGGTCCACCGACTCCGGTTCCACGCCGAGCAGGTTGGCGACCTCCTCGACGACCGTCTCGTGGACGAGGAGGGCCATCTCCTCCGGATCCTTCGTCCGGATCTCCACCGGACGCCGGTACACCACGATTCTGGCCCGGCCGGAGGGATCGGTCTCCAGGCGGGAGAAGGGGATCGCCTCGGTCAGGGGGCCGCGGGGCTCGACAGGGGGGACGTCCTC
Source organism: Nocardiopsis sp. LDBS0036 (assembly GCF_041228755.1). NCBI lineage: Bacteria > Bacillati > Actinomycetota > Actinomycetes > Streptosporangiales > Nocardiopsidaceae > Nocardiopsis > Nocardiopsis sp. LDBS0036. Next base: position 2,996,497 of record NZ_CP141103.1, on the reverse strand, counting down.
CACGAGGAAGTCGACATTGGCCAGCTCCCGCGCCCACAGGCGTTCGAGGCGTTCGACGGCGTCCAGGACAAGGTCGTCGAAGGCCTGCGCCCGGCTACGGAAAACCGGCAGGTCAGAGGGCACGAGAGGACCGCGGATGCCTCGGCCGCGGCGGTCCCGGCGCCGCACTCGGTCTGGTTGGCCACTGGAAAGGCGCACTCGTCGCACACTTCGAGACTAAGCCATCGCGGGCCCCGCGCGTAGTCCCTCCCGAGGCGAAAGCGCTCACTCGCCCGAGGAACGGGCCGCCGGACGGTGACGGGGGGCGGGTCGGAGGGGGTGCGCCGACCCCCTGGAGAGCGTCGGAGGGCGGCGCGCGGAGCCCGCGGACGAGCGCGAACGGGCCAGCTCATGGAACGATGCTGGCGTGTCCCTCAGTAAAGGCATACAGTCGAACGCTGTGAGCCCTGTTCGACGCTGCTCCCGTACCGCCTGCAGACAGCCTGCCGTCTTCACGCTCACGTACGTCTACGCGGACTCGACGGCCGTCCTCGGCCCGCTCGCCGCCTACGTGGAACCGCACTGCTACGACCTCTGCGCCGTGCACGCCGACCGGCTGACGGCACCGCGCGGCTGGGAGGTCGTCCGACTCCCGGTCGAGACGACGGGCGGCGGCCCGGGCAGCGACGACCTGGAGGCCCTCGCCGACGCCGTACGTGAGGCGGCCCGCCCGCCTGCCCGCAAGGACCCCTCCGACGAGATCGGCGAGGGGACCGGGACGCTGCGCCGGGGGCACCTGCGCGTGGTCAGATCCGATCCGGGGCGCGGCGAACAGCAGCCCCCCCGGCACTCCGGCGGGTAGACGACGCCGCCCCCGCCGCGGCGGGGAGCCGGCCCGGGCCCGAACCGGCGGTGGTGCGGGGGTTCACGGGGACGCCTTGCTAGTTTTGTACCGCGCGCGGCCCGGCCGCGCGGGACCGAACCCAAGCAGAACCGACCTGGCCGGAGAAGACGTGGCTGACCTCGCAAGCATCTTCAAGGCATACGACGTGCGGGGCGTGATCCCCGACACCTTCAACGCCGACATCGCGCGGGCGATCGGAGCGGCCTTCGCCCGTGTGGTCGGCGGGGAGGCCGTGGTGGTCTCCCACGACATGCGCCCCTCCTCGCCCGAGCTGGCCACCGCCTTCGCCGAGGGCGTCACCGGCCAGGGCCTGGACGTGGTCTTCGCCGGGCTCGGCTCCACCGACCTGCTCTACTACGGTTCGGGCCACCTGGACCTGCCCGGCGCCATGTTCACCGCCAGCCACAACCCCGCCGAGTACAACGGCATCAAGATGTGCCGGGCCGGGGCCGCGCCCATCAGCGGCGAGACGGGCCTGGACGAGATCCGCCGCCTGGCCGAGGAGATCCTGGAGGGGGGAGCGCCCGCCCACGACGGCCCCGCGGGAACGGTCACGCACCGCGACCTGCTGGCGGGGTACGCGGACTACCTGCGCGAACTGGTCGACCTCTCGGGCATCCGCCCGCTCAGGGTCGCGGTGGACGCGGGCAACGGCATGGGCGGCCACACGGTCCCCGCCGTCCTGGAGGGCCTGCCGCTGGAGGTCGTCCCCCTCTACTTCGAGCTGGACGGCACCTTCCCCAACCACCCGGCCAACCCCCTGGACCCCGACAACCTGGTGGACCTCCAGGCGAAGGTCCGCGAGACCGGCGCCGACATCGGCCTGGCCTTCGACGGGGACGCCGACCGCTGCTTCGTCGTGGACGAGAACGGCGACGCCGTTCCGCCCTCGGCCGTCACCGCCCTGGTGGCCGCCCAGGAGCTGGAGCGCGAGCCGGGCGCCACGATCATCCACAACCTCATCACCTCCAAGGCCGTGCCCGAGATCGTCCGCGAGAACGGCGGCAAGCCCGTCCGCACCCGGGTCGGGCACTCCTTCATCAAGGCCACCATGGCCGAGACGGGCGCGATCTTCGGCGGGGAGCACTCCGCCCACTACTACTTCCGCGACTTCTGGCGCGCCGACACCGGTATGCTCGCCGCGATGCACGTCCTGCGGGTGCTGGGCAACGACGACCGCCCCCTCTCCCGGATCGCCGAGGCCTACTCGCGCTACGCCGGGTCCGGGGAGGTCAACTCCAAGGTCGCCGACGCCCCCGGGCGGATGGCCGCGGTACGCGAGGCCTTCGCCGGGCGGGACGGCGTCACCGTCGACGAACTCGACGGCCTGACCGTCTCCCTCCCCGACGGGTCGTGGTTCAACGTGCGCGCCTCCAACACCGAACCGCTGCTGCGGCTCAACGTCGAGGCCCCCGACGAGGCGTCCATGGCCGGTCTGCGCGACGAGGTCCTGGCCATCGTCCGCGCCTGACCAGGCATCATGGGGGCAGAGGGACACCCCACTGCAGAGGAACGAGGACATGAGCACGAAGATCGACGGCTGGCTGCTGGAGATCCTGGCCTGCCCGCAGAGCCAGGCCCCGCTGCGCCACGACCCCGAGACCGACGAGCTGGTCTGCGACGAGAGCGGCCTGGCCTACCCCATCCGGGACGGCATCCCGGTCCTGCTGGTCGACGAGGCGCGAAAAATCGGGTGAGACCGGGAACGCCCCGGGCGTTCCAGCAGTCATAACGGTTGCGCCGGGGTAACGGGGCACGACGGGACGCACCACCGCGTTCCCCACAACCCGTACCCTGGTGCTGCGCGCCCCCTCACCCCTATCTCCCGGAGGACACCGATGCCCGGTCCCGAACCGCTACTGCCGAGCGACCCCTCCTCGTTCGGCGAGTACAGCGTGACAGGGCGGCTGGGCAAGGGCGGCCAGGGGATCGTCTACCTCGCCGAGGACTCCGGCGGCGAGCAGTACGCGGTCAAGGTCCTCAACGACCAGTGGTCGCGCGACAGCGACCTGCGCAAGCGGTTCGAGAAGGAGGTCCGGGCGGCGCAGAAGGTCGCCTCCTTCTGCACCGCCGCGATCATCGACGCCCGGCTCGACGGCGACCCGCCCTACGTGGTCAGCGAGTTCGTGCCGGGCAAGGACCTCCAGGAGACCATCGCCAAGGGCGCCACCCAGAAGGGCTCCACCCTCCAGCGGCTCGCCATCACCACCGCCACCGCCCTGGTCGCCATCCACAAGGCGGGCATCGTCCACCGCGACTTCAAGCCCGGCAACGTGCTGATCGGCCCGGACGGCCCCCGCGTCATCGACTTCGGCATCGCCCGGATCGACGACGGCACCGCCACCATGACCAACTCGATCGTCGGTACGCCCTCCTACATGGCGCCGGAGCAGATCGAGGGCCGCGACATCACCGACAAGTGCGACATCTTCGCCTGGGGCTGCGTCATCGCCTTCGCCTCCACCGGGAGGGCGCCGTTCGGCTCCGACACCGTCCCGGCGGTCGTCCACCGCGTGGTCAGCGCGCCCCCGGACCTGACCGGCATGGACGAGGCCCTGCGCCCCATCGTCGAGTCCTGCCTGGACAAGAACCCGGACAACCGGCCCAACGCCCAGACGCTCCTCATGCGCCTGCTGGGCCACGAGGGCCCCGAGGCCTCCGGCCCCTCCACCGACGACGCCGTCAAGCAGGGCGAGCAGATCGCCCAGACCGGCCTGTTCACCGGCGCCCAGATGCCCTACCGGCCGCACACCGGGCCGCAGCAGCCGCACACGGGCCCCCAGCAGCCGCACAGCGGCCCGCAGGCGGGCGCCGCGGGGTACGCGCAGCCCGGCGCCGCCAACCCCCGTCCGGGCATGCCGGGGCACCCCATGGGCTCCGACCCCCGCCACGGCTTCGTCCACCCCGGCACCTCCAACCCCAGGCCCGGAATCCCCGGCCACCCGGGCACGTCCAACCCGCGCCCGGGCGCCCCCGCCTACCCGCCCCCGCCGCCCGGCATGCCCCACGGCCTGCACGTGGGCGCCAACCCCATGGCCACGGGCATGAACCCCAACCAGACCTACGCCCGCCCCGGCGCGCAGCAGCCCATGCCGCGCCCCGTCGAGCAGAACTCGGTGCTCCAGCAGAGCTGGGTGATCCCGGCGGTGCTCATCACCATCGTGATCCTGCTGCTGGTGCTGCTCCTGCTGGCCATCAGCGGCTGACCCCCGGCCACCGGCGGCGCTGACCGCTCAGACCCGGGTGAGCTCGTTCATGGCCCGGGACACGGCCTCGTCCACGAGGTCGCGCACCTGGGGCCAGCGGTCGTCCACACAGTCCGTGGGCATCACGGTCACGCTGTCGGCGCCGGACATGCCCAGCGCGTCGCGCGCCCCCTCCGGGGTGGTCAGGCGCGCGTCCGCGGTGACCGCGAGCACCCCCGTCCGGGGACGGCCCACCTCCTGGACCACCACGAACAGCGTCAGGGACGCCCCGCCCACCGTCAGCTCCAGCGCCGTCCACCAGTGCGCGGCCCCCGGCGTGAGCAGGTTGCGGACCACCACCTCCGAGGCGGTGCCGGGCTCGGAGTCGTCCGAACCGCCCGAGTACACCGACGTGCGCGCCGCGGGGTCCAGCGCCCGCAGGATCATGGCCAGCGAGCTCCGGCGCGAGCGCACGTAGTCCAGGACGCGGCGGCGCGTCACCGCCGCCAGCGGCGACACGGGGGAGCGGGGTTCGGGGACGTGCTCGGGGGTCCAGCTCAGCTCGTCGAGCAGCGTGCCGGTCACCAGGCGCGCGAAGTGGCGGACCATCCCGGCCAGGCGCTCGTCGGCGTCGCGCCCGCTCCACGGCGGCGCCAGGGGGTCGGGCAGCAGCGGCGGGAAGTCCGCCCGCCGCAGCACCAGGGACGCCAGCAGCCACGGCAGCGCCCACGCGTGCGTGCCCCCGGGGCGCTCGGGGTCCAGCTCGGCCAGCACCGCCACGGCCTCGGCGTAGGTCTGGGCGGCGCGCACCACCGGATGGGCGGGCACCGAGGCGGCCCGCGCCAGACGCAGCGCCTGCTCGGAGTCCACGGGGCGCTGGGGAGAGCGCGCGGGGCAGTCCTCGGGCAGGTTCCTGGCGCGCTCGGCCAGCTCCAGGACGAACGCGGCGGTCAACTGACGCCCGGAGGCCCCGTCCGCCGCGGCGGAGACCACCAGCTCCTCCAGGGCGGGCCCGCCGCCCAGCGCCCGCACCCGGCGGCCGGTCAGCTCGCGCCGCGCCGCGTCCCTGGCCCGCCGGGGCTGGCTCTGCCGGTGCTGGGCCCAGATGGCCCGCAGCCGGTCGACGTCCATGAGGTCCTCGCGCACCAGGGCCGGAATCCGGTCCAGGTCCGCACCGCAACGTAGGGTATCCACGTGTCTTCCGTAGCCAGTGGACAGTTGGCCAAAACCTGTCTCGGGCCCCGACCTGTGGCCGCTACCGGACGCGTCGGAGCGTAAACCGGGAGTGTTCAGGGGCGGCGGCCGTGCAGCAGCCGCATCGCCTTCTGCTTCTCGAAGTCCAGCGCGCGGGCGGGCGCCGCGGCGAGCCTGCCCAGGCGCTCCCCGTGCGAGCGCACCCGCGCCAGCACCTCGGGCTCGGCCAGCACCCGCAGGGCGAAGGCCAGCGCGGCGGGCGGGATGTCGAACTCGCGCTCCAGCTCCAGGCCCACCGCGATCGTGCGCAGGTCCTCCTCCGTGAACCGGCGGTGCCGGTGCCCGCGCCCGGTGGGCTGCTCCTGGGTACGGGGCAGCAGGCCCAGGCCCTCGCGGTAGCGCAGCATCCGCGCGGTGGTGCCCACACGGTCGGCGGCCGCGGAGATCGGCACGGGGCCGCGCGGCCGGAGGTCGGAGGGGGGCGGGTCGTCGTCGAGGGCGGCCATGCACGCGACCCTAACCGACCCTCCCCACCAAGGAGCGCGAACCTGACGGTGAAATGTCAATTTCGCACGGTGATCCCGGTCGCGGCCCTAGAATCGGGTGCGCCACGACCATCACGAGTGAGGAACGCATGGCTTTCGACTTCAAGGTCGCCGATCTCTCCCTGGCCGCCTTCGGACGCGACGAGATCCGGCTCGCCGAGCACGAGATGCCCGGCCTCATGGCCACCCGCGCCGAGTACGGGGACAGCAAGCCCCTCCAGGGCGCGCGCATCATGGGCTCGCTGCACATGACCGTCCAGACCGCGGTCCTCATCGAGACCCTGGTCGCACTGGGCGCCGAGGTGCGCTGGGTCAGCTGCAACATCTTCTCCACCCAGGACCACGCCGCCGCCGCGGTCGTCGTCGGCCCCGACGGCACCGCCGAGGACCCCAAGGGTGTGCCGGTCTTCGCCTGGAAGGGCGAGACCCTGGAGGAGTACTGGTGGTGCACCGAGCAGGCGCTGACCTGGCCGGGCGCCGAGGGCCCCAACATGATCCTGGACGACGGCGGCGACGCCACCATGCTCGTCCACAAGGGCGCCGAGTACGAGAAGGCGGGCGCGGTCCCCGACCCCGACAGCGCCGACAGCGAGGAGATGGGCGTCGTGCTGCGCCTGCTCAGCGCCAGCCTGGAGCGCGACAACACCAAGTGGACCCGGATCGCCGAGCGGATCCAGGGCGTCACCGAGGAGACCACCACCGGTGTCCTGCGCCTGTACGAGATGCGCCGCGAGGGCACCCTGGCCTTCCCCGCGATCAACGTCAACGACTCGGTCACCAAGAGCAAGTTCGACAACAAGTACGGCATCCGCCACTCGCTGCCGGACGGCATCATGCGCGCCACCGACGTGCTCATCGGCGGCAAGGTCGCCGTGGTGTGCGGTTACGGCGACGTCGGCAAGGGCGCGGCCGAGGCCCTGCGCGGCCAGGGCGCCCGCGTGGTCGTCACCGAGATCGACCCGATCAACGCCCTCCAGGCCGCCATGGACGGCTACCAGGTCACGCTCCTGGAGGACGTGCTGGAGACCGGTGACATCTTCATCACCACCACCGGCAACTTCAACGTGATCATGGCCGACCAGATCACCCGCATGAAGCACCAGGCGATCGTCGGCAACGTCGGCCACTTCGACAACGAGATCGACATGGCGGGCCTGGCCAGGGTCCCCGGCGTGGTCAAGAAGGAGATCAAGCCGCAGGTCCACGAGTGGACCTTCCCCGACGGCAAGTCCGTCCTGGTGCTCTCCGAGGGCCGCCTGCTCAACCTGGGCAACGCCACCGGCCACCCCAGCTTCGTGATGTCCAACAGCTTCACCAACCAGGTCATCGCGCAGATCGAGCTGTTCACCAAGCCCGACGAGTACCCGACCGACGTGTACACGCTGCCCAAGATCCTCGACGAGAAGGTCGCCCGGCTGCACCTGGACGCGCTCGGCGTCAAGCTGACCCAGCTCACCAAGGAGCAGGCCGCCTACATCGGTGTGGACGTCTCGGGCCCCTTCAAGCCCGACCACTACCGCTACTAGGCAGCACATGACACTCCCCTCCCACCAGGTGGCGGACCTCGGCCTCTCCGGGGCCGGGGTCCGCCGCGTGGACTGGGCCGAGCGCTCCATGCCCGTGCTGCGCAGCGTGCGCGAGCGCTTCGCCGCCGAACGCCCCCTGGACGGCCTGCGCGTGGCCGCGTGCCTGCACGTGACCGCCGAGACCGCCAACCTGCTGCGGGCACTGCGCGCGGGCGGGGCGAGCGTGTGGCTGGCGGCGTCCAACCCGCTGTCCACCCAGGACGACACCGCCGCCGCCCTGGTCACCGAGTACGGGGTTTCGGTCCACGCGTGGGCCGGAATGGACCCGGCGGCCTATGACCGGAACCTGGTCACGGTCCTGGAGTCGCGGCCGCACCTGCTGCTCGACGACGGGTGCGACCTGGTCAACACGGCCCACCTGGCCCGCCCCGACCTCCTCGACGGCGTGCTGGGCGGCTGCGAGCAGACCACCACCGGCGTGATCCGGCTGCGCCGGATGAGCGCCGAGGGCGAACTGCGGCTGCCCATGGTCGCGGTCAACGACACCGCCACCAAGCGCATGTTCGACAACCGGTACGGCACCGGCCAGTCCACCATCGACGGCATCCTGCGGGCCACCAACGCGCTGCTCGCCGGGCGCACGGTGGTCGTCGCCGGGTTCGGCTACTGCGGTCGGGGCCTGGCCGAGCGCGCCCGCGGCATGGGCGCCCGCGTGGTCGTCACCGAGGTCGACCCGGTCAAGGCCCTGGACGCGGTCATGCAGGGCTACACCGTCACCACCATGGAGGAGGCGGCCCCCGCAGGGGACGTGTTCGTCACCGTCACCGGCAACCGCGACGTCGTCCGCGCCGAGCACCTGGACCTGATGAAGGACGGCGCGATCCTGGCCAACTCCGGCCACTTCGACCTGGAGATCGACCTGAACGCCCTGGAGAGCCGGGCCGTGGAGGTCAACCGGGGCGTGCGCGAGCAGGCCGACGAGTACGTGCTGGCCGACGGGCGCCGCCTGCTCCTGCTGTCCGAGGGGCGCCTGGTCAACCTCGGCGCCGCCGAGGGGCACCCGGCGGCCGTGATGGACCTGTCCTTCGCCGTGCAGGCCCTGACCACGGCCTGGCTGGCCCGCAACGCCTCCGACCTGGAGCCGGGCGTGGTGGAGGTGCCGGCGGAGACCGACACCGAGGTGGCCCGGCTCGAACTGGCCGCGCTGGGGGTGCGCATCGACGCGCTCACCCCCGGGCAGGAGGCCTATCTGCGCTCCTGGCACGCCTGACGGGCGCTCCCGCGCAGTACCGGCCGCTTCGGACAGCGCTCAGCGTGGTCGCGGCCGGAGCGGGAAGCCGCCGCGCCAGCCGCTCCCGCGCGCCCGGGCTCAGCGGGAGGAGTGCGGGCCGTACCACTGCTGCTGGGGGCCGCCCTGCGGGTATCCGGGCTGGGCGCGCTGGGCGGCCGCCTCGTGGCGGCGCCGGCGCTCGGCGAGCACCGCGGCCAGGAAGTAGGGCGGTGTGGTCCCCGGCGGCGGGGGCGGACTGATCTGCGCGGCCACCGTGTCGGCCAGCCGGACGCCCATCTCGTGGCGGGTGTGCTCGGCCAGCTCCCCGTACCGGAGCACGTACTGGCGCGCCGCCGCCGCGGTCTCCGGGGACAGCCGCGACAGCTCGGTGGTGGCCGCCCAGGCCGCCAGGTGCGGGGGCATCGGGATGACCTCCTCGCGCGGCCTGCCGCCGCGCTCCTCCACCACCATCGTCCCGGCCACGAAGTCGCCCACGCGGCGGCCGTCGCGGTTGATCATCGACGTGATCAGCGCGACCACGCCGCTCGTCAGCCAGATCTCCACGAACGCGGCCAGCGCCCGGCCCAGCGCCTGACGGAACCGCTCGGGGGAGCCGTCGGTGCCGACCACGCGCAGGCCCAGGGCCATCTTGCCCAGGGAGCGCCCCCGGCTCACGGTCTCGAAGACCGCCGGGTAGCCGACCAGGATCAGGATCACGCTCGACAGCGACACGGCCGCGGTGATCGCGGGGTCCAGGCCCCTGCCGATCCAGGTGACCAGGACGCTCAGCGCGATCAGGGCGATGACCTGGACCAGGGCGTCGATGGCCAGAGCCGCCGCCCTGGTGGCGAAACCGGCCGGACGCAGGTCCAGGACCACGGCGTCACCCGTGACCAGGGGTGTCACGCCGTACACGTCGGCGCGGGCGTCGCCGTTGCCGGGATAGGACACCAGCACTCGCTCCCTCGGGACTGTCTGAAACCGTCGTCCCGACACTACCCGGCACACGGGACGGCTGTTCGCGGCGGAGTCGGGAGCGCACCCGGACGGACGGGTCGACGGGGGCCTCGTCAACCGGCTCCAGAGCCGGACCGCGCGCGGAACGGATAGGGTTCCCTGCGTGGATATCGACGTGTTCGCCGCGGCGCACGCCCCGGAGTGGGAACGGCTGGACAGACTGGTGCGCGGGCGCCGCTCGCTGGACGGTGAGGAGATCGACGAACTCGTCGAGCTCTACCAGCGGGTGTCCACCCACCTGTCGGTGGTGCGCTCCTCCGGTCAGGACCCGGCGCTGGTGGGCAGGCTGTCCGCGCTGGTGGCCCGGGCCCGCTCGGCGGTGACCGGCGCGCACGCCTCCGCGTGGCGCGACGTCGGCGGGTTCTTCACCCGCGTCTTCCCGGCGGTGCTGTACCGGCTGCGGTGGTGGTGGATCGGCACCAGCGCGGGCATGGTCGCGATCGCGGCGGTCACCGCCCTGTGGATCGTGTCCGAGCCCGACGTGCTGCACGCCCTGGGCACGCCGGACTTCATGGCCCAGTACGTCGACCACGACTTCGCGAACTACTACATGGAGAACCCCCGGGGCTCGTTCGCCGCCCAGGTGTGGACCAACAACGCGTGGGTGTCGGCGCAGGCCATCATCTACGGCGTGGCCCTGGGGCTGCCGACCCTGGCGGTGCTGCTGATGAACGCGGTGAACGTGGGCGTCGCCGCCGGGATCATGCTCGCCCACGGCCAGGGCGACGTGTTCTTCGGGCTGCTCCTGCCGCACGGCCTGCTGGAGCTGACCGCCGTCTTCGTCGCGGGTGGGGTGGGCCTCAAGCTGGGGTGGACGATCATCGCGCCCGGCGACCGCACCCGCATGCGCGCCCTGGGCGAGGAGGGGCGCGCCGCCATCGCGGTGGCCCTGGGGCTGGTGGTGGTGCTGCTCGTCTCCGGGCTCATCGAGGGCGTGGTGACCGGCAACGCCGCGGCCGGGGTCATCCCGATCCCGGTGGCACTGGGCATCGGCGTGCTGGCGGAGGTGCTGTTCCTGGTCTACGTGTTCACGGTGGGCAGGAAGGCCTACCAGGAGGGCGAGACCGGAGACCTGGAGAACGCCCCCGCCGCCGTCCCGGTGGCCTGAGGGCCTGTCCCGGCGAGCGCGGAGGGCCGAGGACCGGGGGCGTGGCCGCCTGCGGTCAGCGGCCGGTCCGCTGCGCGCCGAGTCGTCCGATCTCTGGCCGATTGAGGCCACGGACTGGCCGGGTGGGCGGTGCCGTGCCATCATCCGGGCCGTGGACACCGAATCCCCGCGCTGGTTCAAGAGCAGCTACAGCGCAGCGGCAACATGCTGTGTGGAGACCGTCGTCACTACGTCCGGCGTCGGTGTCCGAGACTCCGTGCATGCGGACGGTCGAACGCTCTGGTTGGCCGCACCGGAGTGGACGGCGTTGCTGCGCGTGGTCTCCGGCTCATGAGGGTGCCCCTGATGGGGTGGATCCACCCTGAACGATGAGTTCTTCGACCTCCGCGATGTGCTGCTCGACCATTTTCACCTGGTGGTGTTCCTGTCCCAGCTGCATGATCCAGACCCGTAGCACCTCGGTGAATCCCACAAGAGCTCTTCGAGCGTCGCCCTTTTCCTGAGCAGCTCTGGCCACATAAAAAGCAGCGTCAGCCGTCATGTGGTGGTCGGCGCCCAGGACACGTCGCCGTACTGCGTGAACACGCCGGAACCCGACCTCCGCCGTGGCGGGGTCACCCTGGCACATGGTCGCGTAGGCCCTGTTCTGCAAGGCGAGCAGAGCCAGGGGGTCCTCCTCCCCTGCGACGCGTACCCGTGCCTCCCCGACTTCCTCCAAAGTGGCCGCTGCCTCGCTCCAACGCTCCTGCCTGAGTGCGATCAGGCCCAGCTGGTAGAGGGAATCCAGGGTTTCGACGTGCTCGTGTCCCAGAGCCCTGCTCCTGTCCTCGTGTAGAGCGCGGAAAGCTTCGTCCGCCTCCTCCACCCGGCCCTGGTACAGCCAGGACTCAGCGAGGTGGTGCTTGGCCGAGAACACAGCGCGGTCGTACCGGCCGAACTGCTTCTCGGCGAACGCCATAAGGGCGGAGAGGGTTTCTTCGGCCTCCTCAAAGGCACCGAGGCGGAGTAGCGCTCGGGCAGCCGCCACAAGAGAGACGAATGCCTTTCGATGAACGGCCGTTGTGGCCACCGTCAGTTTCCCCACGGTCACCATGGCCGCATCCTTTTCGTGAGGGTGCAGACGTGTACGCAGCAGGACGATCTCGTAGAGGACCCTGAGCTCGAACTGGAGGTCCCGGTCGCGCTGCCAGGCGAGCAGCCGCTCCGCCTCGTTGACCAGCTCCAAGTCCTCCTCCCCGAACCCGGAGCGCACGGTCTCCGACACCAGCGGGTGCAGCCGCAGCGCGGTCTCCCCCTGGGACGAGACGACCGAGACCAGCCCGTGCACCACCAGCGCGTTCACCGCCCTGGCCAGGTCCGCGTCGGTCGGGGATCCCAGCACCCCGCCGTCCAGCTCCGACAGCGGCAGCCTGCGCAGCGGGACCTCACTGGCGTCTGGACCCAGCACCGCCAACAGCTTCAACAGCGGCACCGCCCTGGGCTCGCGCTCCTCCACCAGGCGCAGGGACAGCTCCCACACCCCCGACAGCAGCCCGCGCTCGACGTCGCCACCGGTGACGAAGGGCGCCGCCAGCTCGTCCAGAGCCCCCACGCCCTCGCCGAGCCGCGCCAACAGCGCGTGCGCGTCCGGGAACAGCACCCGGTGCGTGGCCAGGATCCGCCCGGCCAGCGACAGCGCCAGCGGCACCCCGCCCAACCGCCGGGCCAGCTCCTCCGCGCCCGCGAGCCCCGCCGCACCGCCCGCCCCCGCGTGGTCGGCCAGGGCCTCGGACGCCGCCGACCCCTCCAGCTCCCCGATCCGGTGCACCCGCGCGGGCGCCCACTGCGCGGGGTCGTCCACCCGGCTGGTCACCAGCACGAACCCGCCCGGACTCGCCCGCATCCACCCCAACTGGTCCCCGGGCCGGTTCTCCGGGTCCAGCTCCTCGGGCCGGTCGGCGTTGTCGATCACCAGCAGCCACGGCCGCGCCGCCGCGTCCAGGTGCCGCCACACCCACCGGGCCGCCTGGCGCCGCGCCCCCTTCACCCGCTCGGCCTCCTGCCGGGAGCCGCCCACCTCCACCGCGGCCTCGACCATGCTCGACGCCACGCTTCCGGGCCGCACCCAGAACACCGTCCACCCGTCACGACGCGCACGCTCGGCCAGCGCCGCCGCCACCGTGGTCTTGCCGAACCCGCCCGGCCCGGTCAGCACGTGCGGAACCGGCGCACCGGCCTCCATCGCCCCGCCGAGGGCCTCCAGGAGCCCCTCACGTCCCCGTACGGCCGTCGCCGGGCGCGGCGGGTCCAGGGACACGTCGGCGAGCGGCGGCGGCGCGGGAGCGGGCGCGTGGAGGGTCACGCCGCCGTGGATGTCGCGCACCTGGAGCAGTTGGCCGTGGACGGCGCCGGTGGAGGCGTTGTCATGGGCGTCGGGGGGAGGAACCATGCCCTCCATACTGCACGTCCGGGTGCCGCCCCGTCTGGGCGGCACCCGGAGGGTGAGGGCGGGAGGCCCGGGCCTACAGCCTGCCCTGAGCCTTGAGGTTGATGTAGGCGTCAGCCAACGCGGGCGCGATGTGCTCGGGGTCGGCGTCGACCACCTCCACGCCCATCCGGCGCAGCTCGGCGGTCACCCGGTGCCGCTCGCCCAGCGTCCGCTCCGCGGCCGCCGCCCGGTACAGCGCGTCCGCGCTGCCCCGCTCGGCGGCCATCAGCTCCACCGCCGGATCGTTGACCGCGGCGACCAGCAGCAGGTGCCGGGAGGTGAGCACGGGCAGCCTCGGCAGCAGCCCCTCCTCCAGCGACGCCGCGTTCAGGTCGGTCAGCAGCACCACCAGCCGCCGGGCCCGCCCCTGCGTGCCCAGGACCGTCCCCACCAGGCCCGCCGGGTCGGACTCCACCAGCTCCGCCTCCAGCGGGGCCATGGCCTCCACGATCCGGCCCACCTGCTGGCCGCCCTTGCCCGACGAGCGCACCTGCGCGCGCGTGCGCCGGTCGTAGGCCAGGAAGTCCACCCGGTCGCCCGCCCTGCCCGCCAGGGCGGCCAGCAGCAGCGCGGCGTCCATGGCGTGGTCCAGGCGCGGGGTGTCGCCCACCCGCCCGGCCGACGTGCGCCCGGTGTCCAGCACGATGAGGATGCGCCGGTCCCTCTCGGGCCGCCACGTGCGCACCACCACGCCGTCGCCGCGGGCCGTGGCCCGCCAGTCGATCGACCGCACGTCGTCGCCGGGCACGTAGTCGCGCAGGGAGTCGAACTCGCTGCCCTGCCCGCGCACCATCGCCGTGTGCTGCCCCTCCAGCTCGCGCAGCCGGGACAGCTTGCCCGGCAGGTGGCGCCTGCTGTGGAAGGGCGGCAGCGTGCGCACGGTCCAGGGCGCGGGCAGCGTCCGCTGCCTGCCCGCCAGCCCCAGCGGCCCCAGGCTGCGCACGGTCACGCCCGCGGCCCGGGCGTCGCCGCGCCGCGTCGGGGTCAGGACGGTCCTCACCCGGCGCCGCTCCCCGGCCGGTACCCGCAGCGGCTGGCTGCGCGGCGCGGCGTGCGCGCTCGGCGGCCAGGCGTCGCGCACCGACCCCCGCAGTGCCCGCCGGGTGGGGTTGGCGACGGTCACGTACACCGTCGCCGAGTCGCCCAGGCACAGCGACGTGTCGCCCTCACGGGACAGCAGCACCGCCTTGGGGCTCGCCGCCAGCACGACGTCCAGGGCGAGCAGCGCCGCCAGCACGCCCAGGGCCGCGGCCGCGGCCGCGGCGCCGATCAGACCGGACAGCGCCACCGCGACCGTGGCCGCCAGCGCCAGCAGCACCGCCCGGCCGGTGACCACCATCAGCGCGGCACCGGGACGGAGGCGAGCACACCGTCCAGGATTCCGTCGGTGGTCGCCCCCTCCAACTCGGCCTCGGGCCGCAGCGAGATCCGGTGCCGCAGCGTGCCCTTGGCCAGCGCCTTCACGTCGTCGGGGGTGACGTAGTCGCGGCCCGACAGCCACGACCACGCCCGGCTGGTGCGCAGCAGCGCCGTGGCGCCGCGCGGGGACGCGCCCAGCTGGAGGGACGGCGACTGCCGGGTGGCCCGGCACAGGTCCACGATGTAGCCCAGGACCTCGGGCGCCACCCGCACGCGCTCCACGGCCAGCCGGGCCGCGCGCAGCTCCGCCGCGCCCGCCACCGCGGTGACCCCGGCCGCGGCCAGGTCACCCGGGTCGAAACCGGCCGCGTGGCGGCCCAGCATCTCCACCTCGGCCGCCCGCTCGGGCAGCGGGACGGTCACCTTGAGCAGGAACCGGTCCAGCTGGGCCTCGGGCAGGGGGTAGGTGCCCTCGTACTCCACCGGGTTCTGGGTGGCGGCCACCATGAACGGGTCGGGCAGCGCGGACGGCCTGCCCTCCACGGTCACCTGGCGCTCCTCCATCGCCTCCAGCAGCGACGCCTGGGTCTTGGGCGGGGTCCGGTTGATCTCGTCCGCGAGCAGCAGGTTGGTGAAGACCGGCCCCTCCATGAACTCGAACTTCGCGGTGTGCTGGTCGTAGACCAGCGAGCCCGTCACGTCGCCCGGCATCAGGTCCGGGGTGAACTGCACCCGCTTGTGGTCCAGGGACAGCGCGGCCGCGAGGGTGCGCACCAGCAGCGTCTTGGCGACACCGGGCACGCCCTCCATCAGCACGTGGCCGCGGCACAGCAGCGCCACGACCATCGCGGTCACCGTCTCGTCCTGGCCCACGACCGCCTTGGCCACCTCGCGGCGCAGGGCGACCAGGGCCGCGCGCGCCTCGTCGGCTGATGGCAGTGCCTCGGGTGTGAAGGCGCTCACGTGCCGTCTACCTCTCTCGATACCTCAGTGGTCGTTCGCTGGTCGCCGCGGCTCGGGGTCACCGGAGCCTCCGGGCGCGCTCGTCGAGTTCGTCGGCGAGCCTGACCAGCATGTCGTCGTCGCCCGCGTACGGGTCGGGCTGCCCGGGGTGGAGCAGGGCCCGCAGGTGGGCGGGGTCGTCACCGGTCCGCGAGGCGACCGCCGCCACGACCGTGTCGGGCGCGGCGTCCGCGCCCAGCCCGAGCTTGGGTGCGACCCGGTCCACGAACCCCGACCGCAGCGCGGCCGCGACCCGGTCCCGGGCCCTGCGCGACTGGTACAGTCCCGCACGCCCCTCGGTGGTCTCCGAGGCGCGCACCACCACGGGCAGCGACTCGGGCACCAGGGCGCCCATCCGGCGCCCCTGCCACAGGGCGAGCAGCGCCAACGCGGCCACCAGCGGCACCAGGGACCAGCGCAGGCCCAGCGGCAGCAGCTGCCACAGCCCGGAGCCGCCCTCCTGCTGGGGCGGGTCGGGGCGCAGCCACACCACGTCCTCGGCGGCCAGGAGGTTCATCGCCAGCGCGGCGTTGCCGCCGGCGGAGAGCGCGGTGTTGGTCAGCGGCCTGCCGGTGCCCAGCACGGTCGTGGCGGCCCCGTCCCGCTCCACCCGGACCAGGGCGTCGCCGCCGCCACCGGGGTAGCAGCCCACGGCGTCCGCGCCGGAACCGGCCGTGTACAGCTCACCGGCGACGTAGGCCTCGCCCGCGGCCTCGGCGGCCGACAGCCCGCACTCGGGGGCGTAGGGGGCCTCCGGCGTGGGGAACCCCTCGGGCTCCTCCCGACCGGTCATCGTCACCCCGGGGGCGAACGCCTCCAGGGACCGCGTGGACGGCTGCACCAGGACGGTGTCCACGTCGAGCGCGGCCAGTGAGTCCAGCTCCTCGGGGAGCAGGCGGTGGTCCAGGAAGACCGCGAGCACGGCGTCGTCCCCGGCGTCGGCCACGGCCTCCTCCGCGGCGGCGGAGGAGCGCACCACGTGCACGTCGCGGTCCTCCTCCAGCACGTTCACCAGCGCCCGCGTGCCGTCCGGGTCGATGGAACCGGGCTCCAGGTGGCCGGTGGGGAACTGCTCGCTGCCCAGCGACAGCAGCACCGAGACCGTGACGAGCGCGGCCACCACGGCTGCCGGAACCCGGACCGAGCGCCACACCCGCAGGACGCGCGAGTCCTCCCGGGACGGCGCGCGGCCGGGGGAGCGCGGGGGCGCGGCCGGGGGAGCGGTGGCCGTCATCGGCCCACCTCCCCGACGGGCCGGGCGGCCCTGAGCCGCGTGTCCAGCTCGCGCAGGAGGCGGGCGGAGTCGGCGGTCGCCGGGCGGTCGCCGTAGGCCACGTCGTTGAAGATCCGCGCGCCCTCGCTCAGCCCCTCGGCCTCGGCGGTCAGCACGGCGGAGGCCTCCGCCGCCAGCTCGGTCGCGGTGCGCCCCGCGCGCGGCGTGATGATCGCCCGCTCCTCCAGGTCCACGCTGATGGCCCTCAGCCTCTCCGTGACGGCGGCGGCGAACTCACCGGCCCTCTCGTGCCGGTCGGCGGCGGCCCGGTGGTCGGCCGCGTCCATCGGCGCGCCCTCGTGCACGGGCGCTCCCGCGCGACGGCTCCGCGTCGGGCGCAGCCAGAGGACCAGCCAGACCACCAGGACCGCGACGACCACCAGCAGCGGTCCGAGGACCGTCCAGCCGCCGAGGGCGTCCGGCGCCTGGGAGACCAGGTCCGCGAGGAGCTCCTGGAGCCAGGAGAGGAAGCGGTCCCACAGGGAGGGCTCCTGTTCCCCGTACAGGGGGTCGCTCAGCTCCTCGACGGCGCGCCGCTGCCCCTCCTCACGGGTCACCTCCCCGACGGCGGGTGCCCTCACGTCCGCGGCTCCGGCAGGTAGATCTCCGGGCCCGCCTCGTAGCCGGCCTGGGCCACCTGGTGCAGCTTCAGGTCCAGGCCCTCACTGCGCATCCGCGCGTCCACGTACAGGAGGGTCTTCACGCCCACGCTGAAGGGCGCGGTGATCGCGTAGACCACGACGTTGCCCACATAGATGACGGCGCCCGCCACGACGGCGGCCCAGGCAGCACCGGGAGCGATGAAGGTGGGGACCACCGAGACGATGCTGAAGGGCGTGCTCAGCAGTCCTTGGACGAGGAACATGAGGATGGAGGCAAGCAGTGAGATGCCGAAGGTCCGCCACCATCTGCCCTGAGTGAGTCGCCAGGAGCGGGTCAAGGCCGTGCCCGCACCGACACGCTCGAGCACCGCGACCGGTATGGCGAAGTAGATGCGGATGTAGATCCAGGCGACCAGGGCGACGCCTCCGGCGACCCCCAGCATCGAGGCGATCACGACGATGACGCCGACGCCCTGGCTCTCCGCGATGGCCACGAAGACACCGATGAAGAAGACGACGATTCCGACGGTGACGGCCACGTAGAGGACGAAGATGGTCACCAGCTGCAGCAGTGCCAGGCCCACAACGGTCCAGATCCGGCTGCGTACGGCGGTCCAGGCCTCGGAGGGGCTGAGCTTGCGGCCGAGGACCGCCATACCGACCACGGCCGTGAGAAGACCGGTGACCAGGATGATCCCGGCCTGGGTCAGCAGGCCGCCGCCGTACAGGGCCACGAGGGACCAGCCGCTGAACGGGAACGGGTCGTTGGGGTCGATCGACGCGGGGTCGGCCATCACCTGGTCGAGGAAGGCCCCGTAGCCGGACATGTAGCCGCTGAAACCGACCGAGCTCACGATGCTCGCGACTGCCATGACGACCAGTGCGAGCCCGACGGTGGTCTTGGGGTTGTTGCGGATGAGGCTGAACGCACCGTTGAGGATGTCCCCGAGCGTCATCGGCCGGAGCGCGACCACACCGGGCTTGAGCGGGCGCGGCTGCCCGTAAGGGGGCTGTTGGCCGTATCCGGCCTGCGCTCCGTATCCGGGCTGTCCGTAACCGGGTTGCTGGCCGTACTGTCCGTAGCCCGGCTGCTGACCGTGTCCGGACTGCTGCCACTGCGCCTGCTGTCCGTGGCCGTACTGGCCGTAACCCGGCTGCTGCCCGTACGCGGGCTGCTGTCCGTACCCGCCGCCCTGGGACGGCTGCTGGCCGGAGGCGTGCTGGCCGTACTGTCCGTATCCGGGCTGCTGCCCGGAGGGCGTCTGCCCGTAGCCCTGCTGCCCGTACCCGGGGGTCTGCTCGGGAGGGGCGAAGTTCGGCTGCCCCTGGGGCGTCTGACCGGCCGACGCGGAGTCCGGCCCCGTACCGGAGGGCGCGGAGGAGGCGGAGGAGGGACCCTCCTGACCGGGGGCGGCCCATCCGCCGGACGCGGGCGGGGGAGCGGCCTCGGAAGCCCCGCCGCCGTCCGGTCCGTCCGGGGGGTTCCCCGACGTGTCCCGGTGGTCGTCCTCCTGGGTCATCTGCCCCGCCCTCCATGGGGTTCGGTTACGCTGCGCGAGCACGCTTCCGCGGTTTTCGGCCTCTGGTGAACCAACCTACCCGCCGGTTCCACCGGTGCCCGCGATGTTCGGGCGTATGCAGGCGCAACCGACCCACTTCATTCCTTTTGTATGCTTTCTGTTATCAACAGGCCGGGTCGCGAAGGTTCGCGTGCCAGGTCACCAGGGTCGACGCGCCGCAGGCCGAAACGGTTCCCACGGACCGAAAAACACCGACCACTCTCCCGATCCCGCCCGAAGGTGGCAAGGTGGGGGGAGGACGAAGCAGTTTCTTGCGTCTCGGGGCGCACCGAACGTTCATGCCGCTTGAGTGTTTCCAGAGAGAGGAGTAGGCGCCGCCGTACCCGCCCGCGGGTCCGACGCCCGGCGCCGGACGCACCGATGAAGGGACGTGTACTGGTTGTCGACGACGACCTCGCCCTCGCTGAGATGCTGGGCATCGTTCTGCGTGGAGAGGGGTTCGAGCCCTCGTTCGTGCACGACGGGGACAAGGCCCTGGAGGCCTTCCGCGAGACCAAGCCCGACCTGGTCCTCCTCGACCTGATGCTCCCCGGCGCCGACGGGATCGACGTCTGCCGTCAGATCCGCGCCGAGTCCGGCGTGCCCATCGTGATGCTCACCGCCAAGAGCGACACCATCGACATCGTCCTCGGGCTGGAGTCGGGCGCCGACGACTACATCGTCAAGCCCTTCAAGCCCAAGGAGCTCGTGGCCCGCGTCCGGGTGCGCCTGCGCCGCACCGAGGAGCCCGCGCCCGAGGTGCTCCAGATCGGGGACATCACCATCGACGTCGCCGGGCACGCCGTGCGCCGCGACGGCGAGCAGATCAGTCTCACCCCGCTGGAGTTCGACCTCCTGGTGGCCCTGGCCCGCAAGCCGCGCCAGGTCTTCACCCGCGAGGTGCTGCTGGAGCAGGTCTGGGGCTACCGGCACGCCGCCGACACCCGCCTGGTCAACGTCCACGTGCAGCGCCTGCGCGCCAAGATCGAGAAGGACCCGGAGCACCCCGAGGTCGTCGTGACCGTCCGCGGCGTCGGCTACAAGGCCGGAACCGCCTGATCCTCCCGAGCCGCACATGACCGCAGCCACACCAGAGGAGGAGCGGGGGACCGCCTCCGACACCCAGATCCCGCCCTCCGGGCCGTCCGCGGCCGGAGGGCGCTGGCGCGACGGCGGCACGGGGCTCACCCGCTCCTACGCGCTCGCCCAGCGCGCCGCCCGCGCCCTGGTGCGCGGCGTCCACAGCAACTGGCGCCGCTCGCTGCACCTGCGGGTCATCTCCACCACCCTGGTGCTGTCCCTGGTGGTCATGGTGGGCCTGGGGTACGTGCTCATCTCCCAGGTGCGCGGCGGCCTGCTCGACGCCAAGATCTCCACGGCCGTCACCGACCACCGCGCCGGGCTCAACTACGCGTCCGCCGAGCTCCAGGAGAACGAGTCGGGCGACCGCAACCGGCTCATGTACAACCTCGCCAACGAGCTCACCAGCCGCAGCGGCGACACCGGGCTGTACAGCGTGGTCATCCTGCCCTCGGTGGGCGGAGAGGTCGGCTGGGCCACCGGCGAGGGCAGCGTCCCGCAGAGGCTCATCAACCAGGTCCACGAGTCCGAGGTGGACGAGCAGCAGTACCACACGTACACGCGCATCACCACCGACCAGGGCGAGGAGCCCGCGCTGGTGGTCGGCGCGCAGCTCACGCGCGCCTACGAGCTGTACTACATCTTCCCGCTCCAGCACGAGCAGCAGATCCTCGACCTGGTCCAGGGCACGGTCGGCCTGGTGGGCGTGCTGCTGGTCATCCTCCTGGGCCTGATCGCCTTCGTCATCACCCGGCAGGTGGTCAGCCCGGTCCGCTCGGCCGCCCAGTCCGCCGAACGCCTCTCCTCGGGCGACCTCACCGAACGCATGGCCGTGCACGGCGAGGACGACCTCGCCCGGCTCGCCCTGTCCTTCAACGACATGGCGGGCAACCTCCAGGAGAAGATCCAGGAGCTGGAGGAGCTGTCCAAGCTCCAGCGCCAGTTCGTCTCCGACGTCTCCCACGAACTGCGCACCCCGCTGACCACCATCAAGATGGCCGGGGACGTGCTCTTCGACGAGCGCGAGGAGCTCGACCCCACCATGCGCCGCTCGGTGGAGCTGCTGCAGAGCCAGGTGGAGCGGTTCGAGGAACTGCTCTCCGACCTGCTGGAGATCAGCCGCCACGACGCCGGGGCCGCCACCCTGGGCACCGAGTCGCTCGACATCCGCGACGCCGTAATGAAGGCCGTCGGCGACGCCGAGCAGATCGCCGAGCGGCGCGGCATCAAGGTCGTGCTGCGCCTGCCCACCGACCCCTGCACCGCCGAGTACGACGGCCGCCGCATCAACCGCATCCTGCGCAACCTGGTGGTCAACGCCATCGAGCACAGCGAGGGCCGCGACGTGGTGGTCACCGCCGCGTGCGACCGCGACGCGGTCGCCGTGGCCGTGCGCGACTACGGGGTGGGCCTCAAGGAGGGGGAGGAGCACCTGTGCTTCGACCGCTTCTGGCGCGCCGACCCGGCCCGGGTGCGCACCACCGGCGGCACCGGCCTCGGGCTCTCCATCGCCAAGGAGGACGCCACCCTGCACGGCGGCTGGCTCCAGGCGTGGGGCCAGCCCGGCCAGGGCTCCCAGTTCCGCCTGTCCCTGCCGCGCCGCTCCGGCAGCGAACTGCGCGGCTCCCCCCTGCCGCTGGTGCCGCCGGAGTTCGCGCTGGGCCGCACCTACACCACCTTCGCTGACAAGGGTGAGAACGGCAACGGCGCCGCCCGCCCCGAGAGGGTGCCCGCCAGGAACGGCGCGGACGCCGCGGAGGAGGGCGCGGCCGCCGCCCGCGCCGAGCAGCGCGAGGACGAGGAGAAGCTGTGAGGACACCGCACCGGTTCGGCCGCGCCGCGCGCGCCTGCCTGGCCGCGGCCGTGGCGGTCGTGTCCATGGCCGCCTGCGCGACCGTCCCCACCACCGGCCCGGTCGTGGCCAGCGACGGCAACGAGTCCGAGGGCGACCCCTACGGCGGCTACGTGCGCCTGCTGCCCGCCGGACCCCAGGAGGGAGTGGCGCCGGAGGGTCTGGTCAGCGACTTCCTCAAGGACATGGGCAGCTTCGAGCAGGACTACGAGGCCGCCCGCAGCTACATGCTGTCGAGCACGGACCAGTCGTGGAACCCGGACGGGACGGTCAAGGTCTTCCCCGGCCACGACACCGTCGACCTCGACACCGAGATCAGCGGAGACGGGCTCACCGCCACCGTGCGGATGCGCAGCTCGCTGGTGGCCACGATCGACGAGGACGGCAGATACGTCTCCGGCGACTCCGGTCGCCTGCTCGACGAGACCTTCGTCCTGGCCCGGGAGGACGAGGACCCCGAGGGCGAGTGGCGCATCCAGAGCCTGCCCGACGAGCTCATCCTCAGCCAGCTCGACGTGGAGCGCACCCACCGCCCGTTCAACCTCTACTACTTCAACCCCGACGAGAACGCCCTGGTCCCTGACCCGGTCTACCTGCCCGTCAGCAACGACGAGCTCACCAAGCGCCTGCTGCACAGGCTCGTCCGCGGCCCCAGCACCTGGCTGGACCCCTCCGTGCACTCCTCCTTCGCCGAGGACGCCGACCCCGAGGTGGAGGTGGAGGAGGACCGGGTGACCGTCAGCGTGACCGCCCCCGGCCAGGCCGACGAGTTCGGCATGGGCGCCCAGATCGCCTGGACCCTGCGCCAGCTGCCGGAGATCCAGGAGTTCACGCTGCGGGTGAACGGCAACGAGGTGGACTTCCCCGGCGCCGAGGGCGAGAGCGCCGACCGGCCGCGCCCGGGCAGCACCTACTGGTCGGAGGTCAGCCCCGGCGCGACCTCGCCCGGCGTCCACGTCTACTACTCCCACGAGGGCCAGCTGTGGTCGGCCTCGGACTGGGACACCGACACGTTCGGCAGCGGCGAGCCGGTACCCGGGCCCCTGGGATCGGGCGAGGTCCCCCTGGGCAGGTTCGCTGTGTCGCTGGACGAGCAGACCATCGCCGGGGTCACCACGGGCGGCCGCGAGGTCGTCACGAGCCAGGCCACCCCGGGCGCCGACGTCCGGGAGGTCCTGGCCGACGGGGTCTTCACCGAGCTGTCCTGGGACGTCAACGGCGACCTGTGGGTGGTCGAGGAGGTCGACGACGAGGACGGGGAGGACGGCGAGGAGGCCCGGGAGGACTCCGACGCCGAGAGCCCCAACCTCAACGGGCCGCCGCCCTCCCCGGGTCCGACGGACCTGTGGCTGCTGCGCGACGGCCACGAGGTGGTCCGCGTGGACGTGTCCGACCTGCGCGACAGGCCGCTGGTGCAGTTCCAGATCTCCCGGGACGGCACCCGCGCCGCGGTGGTGACCGAGGTGGACGGGCGCCGCTCGCTCCAGGTGGGCCGCGTGGTGCAAGGCGCCGACGGGCAGGTCTCCGTGGAGTCGTTCGTGACCCTGGCCCGCGAGCTGGAGGACGTCACCGACATCTCCTGGCGCTCGGGCGACCAGTTGGTCGTGCTCGGCACCCGCGAGGGCGGTACGAGCCAGGCCCTCCTGGTGTCGCTGGACGGCGGCACGCCGCCCGCCAGCGCCGGAACCCCCGTCGCCAGCATGGTGACCGTCTCCGGAGCCCCGGGCCAGCCCCTGGTGGCCGGTTCGGACGACGGCAACATCTGGGTGTCCAGCGACCCGCTCAACTGGCAGAGCGTCGTGGAGGGCGGCTCGCCCGCCTTCCCGGGCTGAGGCACTTCGGGCGTGCGGTCGGACTCCGGCCGCACGCCCGCGGTGAAACCGGGGTGCGCCCGGCGCGCGGGCCTGGAAGGGTGGCGCCATGGACGACCTGACGCGGCTGGGTACGCCGATCGACGCACGCCCCCACTTCGCCGGGGAGCGGGAGGACCTCCTCGCGCTCCTGCGCGGCCTGACCCCCGACGAGTGGCAGGCCGAGGCCGTGACCGGGTGGAGCGCGCGCGACGTGGCCGCCCACCTGCTCGGCGACGACTACTGGCGCATCGCGGGGATGCGCGACCGCTACCGGGCGGCCCCGGCACCGGCGCCGGGGGAGCCGCTGGCGGCGTTCGTCCACCGCAACAACCGGGAGTGGGTGCGGGCCACCGCCAGGATCAGCCCGCAGGCGCTGGTCCAGACGCTGGAGATGACCGGGCGCGAGCTCGTACGGCTCTGGCGCTCCGCGGACCCGCACGCCCCGGGCGTCGCCGTCTCCTGGGCGGGCGCCGACCCGGCGCCGGTCTGGCTGGACTGCGCCCGCGAACTCACCGAGAACTGGGCCCACCGGCAGCAGATCCGGCACGCCGCCGGGCGGGCCACCGACCCCGGGCCCGCGGGCTCCCTGGTGCTGGACACCTTCATGCGCGCGCTGCCGCACACCCTGCGCGACGCCCCTGCGCGGACCGGAACCCGGGTGAGCGTGGCCGTGGACGGCCCGGACGGCGGCGAGTGGACCGTCACCCGCGCCGGAGCCGGGTGGACGCTGGCCCCCGCCGGAGCGGGGGGCTCCGGCCCGCCCGCGGCGGCCGTGCGCTGGGACTTCGAGACCGCCTGGCGGCTGTGCGTGCGGGGGATCGAACCGGAGGAGGCCGAGGCCAGGGGCGTCCTCTCGGGCGACCCCGACCTGGCCCGGGCCTGCTGCCGCATCGTGTCGATCATCCGCTGACCGCGCGGACCGGCCCGGACGGTCGTCACCGGTCCGTGTGCCGACCGGCCCCGCGCCTTGAGGGGCCCTCCCGTGCCGCCTTCGCACCGCGGCCGCGACGCCGGGTGACGGCCGCAGGCTCGCGGGCACCGGTCACGGCCCGGGCGGCGACCGGTTGCTCCGGGCTTTTCCCGGGGACGTGACCGCGGAGCCGGTGCCGGAGCCGGTGAGGGGCGTGGAGGAGGCCGTCGGGAGCGTTGTCCACAGGTTCGAGAAGGGGCTGGCGGGCACCGCTCCGGGCATCGAACCTTGGGGTATGGACGAACGGACACACCCCACGGGCGTGCTGCGGTGGATACTCGGCGCGCTGCTCGACCTGCTCCTGCCGCAGCCCTGCGCGGCGTGCGCGGGCCCCTCGGGGCCGCTGTGCGCGCACTGCCTCACCGCGCTGCGGCGCCGCCCCCACCGGTGCGCGCCCAGGCCCGGCTGCCCGCCCGTCTGGGCGGCCGGACCCTACGCCGGGCGACACCGCGGGGTGCTGCTCACCTACAAGGAGGGCGGCGCGGACGCCCTGGCCGCGCCCCTGGGCGGGTGGCTGGCCGCCGCCCACACCGCGTCCGGCCTGGCCCGCCCGGACACCCTGCTCGTCCCCGTACCCGGGCGCGGTCCGCCGGGCGACCCCCGGGCGCCGGTCACCAGGCTGGCGCGCGCCTGCCTGGTGCAGGCCGGCGGAGCGGGCGCGGGGAGGGTGGCGCCCCTGCTGCGCTACCGGAGCCGCCCCAGACGCCAGGCAGGCCTGGGGAGGGCCGAGCGCCTGGCCAACCGGGCGGGCACCCTCGTCGCGGACCGCCCGCTTCCCCGGGCCCTCGGCGCGGTCCCCGGCGCGCGGTCGGGGGCCGGGGGGAGCGCGGTCGTGGTGGACGACGTCCTCACCACGGGCGCCACGGTGGCCGAGGCCACCCGCGCACTGCGGGCCCGCGGGATCACCGTGGCGGGCGCGGTGGTCCTCCTCGAACGCCTGCCCGGCGCTGTCGGAGGTCCTTCCCGGGAGAAGGAGGCGGACGGTGCAAGAAGGTTTTACGAACCCTCGTGAACAGGCGAAAAGTCCATGTACGAAGGGGTTTGAGGCGGTTACCGATGAGTTGAGAGGGTGGCTGCTACCTGACATCCTCGCCAGGACAGGTTACGGTCACGGTATGGCACCCGTCCGGGTCCGTGGTTGCGTCGGAGTCTGCGAGCTCCCGGGAACACCGGGGCGCCGCTCCGGCAAGCCGATGCCAGGCGCAGGCGAAACGGCCCACGTAAGGCGACTTTTCGTCGACCGATCACGGTGCGCCTTAGAGGTAAGCCCTGCCCCGCGGAGGGTCCAGATGTCCCTCATGACAGGGAGAAGAGCAGTAGTCGCGATCAAGAGCGGCGACACTCTCAGCAGGCGGATGTGGGGACGAAGACCAGGTCGGCCGGACGGGTGGCATCCCATCGTCCGGGGGTTCGCCAACGGCGAACCCCCGGAGACGATCCCCTCGCGTCCCCGCCGCGCGCGTCCCGTCGTGGCCCCGGGTGACCTGCGGTTCCCCGAGGGGTGCCCCGTACCGTCAGTTCCGGCAGTCCTTTCCCCCAGCGCGGCGGCCTTCGCCAATCGCGCCCCTGGTGCGCGTGATGACACCCCCGCTGGTGGGTATACGCATCTCCAACCGAGCCGTGCCCCCCACCGAACAGGGGCACCAGGGGAAGGGGGCTAGCGCGCGACACCCCTCCCGCCCCCCTGTCGGCGGAAGGGACGCAGAGCCAGCCTGGCCGTCGTCTTCCGGCGGCCACGCGATGAAGGGGGTCCTATGGACATCATCGTCAAGGGTCGACGCACCGGTGTGAGTGAGAAGTTCCGTCAGCACGTCGACAACAAGCTCGACAGGCTCTCCAAGTGGGAGAAGAAGGGCATGACCGTCGACGTGGAGGTGTCCAAAGAGCGCAACCCCAAGCTCGCCGACGTCTGCGAGCGGGTTGAGCTGACCATCCGGACCAACGGTCCGGTCATTCGCAGCGAGGCCGCCGCCTCGGACCGGTACGGCGCCCTCGACCTCGCCCTCGACAAGATCGAGGCCCGCCTGCGCAAGTCCGCGGACCGGCGCAAGGTCCACCGGGGCAACCACGCCCCCGTCTCCGTCGCGTCGGCCACCGCCGGCCTCCCCGGAGACCTGCCCTCGTCCGCCACCGCCACCGCGACGCAGGCTCCCCCCGCCCAGCGGCGCGGCGGCGAGGAGGACGTCAACGGCACCGAGGTGGACGGAAGGTTCTCCGACGAGTTCGTCGAACTCGACACCCAGGGAGAGGTTCCCGTCGTCGTCCGGGAGAAGTTCCACAGGGCCAAGCCCATGAGCATCGACCAGGCGCTCATGGAGATGGAACTCGTGGGCCACGACTTCTACCTCTTCCATGACGAGGTCAAGGACGCCCCGAGCGTCGTCTACCGGCGCAAGGGCTTCAACTACGGCGTCCTCCGGCTGGTCGACTAGACGTTCGCCACCGCCCTCGACGGATCCCCCCGCACACGAAGCCGCGGCGGGTCCGCTCGGACCCGCCGCGGCGGTGTGCGCTCCCTCCCCCGTACCCGGCCAGGAACCCGTCCCCCGTCCCGGCCGGTCGGGCCCTCGAATCGCGCCTACTCGGGCCGGTGCTCGGCCTCCTCCTGCTTGATCCGGTGCAGCGGGGTGTCGTGCGGCTCCTCGGGCTCGGCCCGGGGCGTGTCGAGGACGACGTCGCTCATCAGGTCGAAGACCAGGGCCACGACGGCCGCCGCCACCAGCAGGACCGCGGCGACCACCAGCAGGACCACGGACATCCCCATGGCGACGCCGACCCCGCCCACGACGAACCCGACGCACGCCAGCAGGACCGCCGCCCACGACGACACGCGCCCGCGATGGCTGTTGCTCGGTGCGAGACTGCCGCCCTGGTGCTGGAAGCCCCGGATGCGCCCGAAACGGCTGTCGCTGTCGGGATGCTCCTTCTCCCAGGCCAGCGCCGGGTCGTCGGCCACCGGGTCGCGCCGCAGTACGGGCGACTCCCCGACGGCCTCCTTGGCCACGTCGTCGGGAGAACGCGGGGAGGGGGCCGACATGTCCCTCGCCTCGCGGCCCTCGCCGCCCCGTGCCCCGCGGTCCTTCTTGTCTCGGTTCGTTCGCATGGTGATCCCCCCTGGGAACACGTTCGCGTCCGGTCCGTCCGCGGCCGTTCGGCCGCGGTGCGACCTCCTACCACGTGCCTACCCACGAAAGCCGGGAGCCATCGGCGCCCACGCCGAAAGCGAGGGGGCGGTCGGCGTACGCGCCCGGCGCCCCGTCCGCGCCGGTATCCGATCCCCCCTGGTACCGGGACGTCGCCAAAAACCTTCCGAACCCTCTGCCAGGTCTGTGACATGCGGGAACATATCGGTTGGTTCTCTTCGTTGCGCACAGGGAAACGTGCGGACGGGCCGCTCCACCTGAGAGGGTGGGCGTAGGGTTCGTGTCCTCTAGGATGTAGGGCCGAGGGCCCAGGAACCCCCGCCGTCCTCCGCGGCCACGGGAAAGCGGTCAGCGGGCCTAGATCTGAACTCCACGTGGGTGGAGCCAACCGCGATCTGCGAGGAGCGCATAGGAAGTGCCAGGGATACTCGACAAGCTCCTGCGCGCGGGTGAGGGAAAGATCCTGCGCCGACTCAACAAGCTGAAGGACCAGGTCAACTCGCTCGAGGAAGACTACGTCGACCTCACCGACGAGGAGCTGCGCGACCTCACCGGGGAGTACAAGGAGCGCTACGAGGACGGGGAGTCCCTGGACGACCTGCTCCCGGAGGCCTTCGCCACCGTCCGGGAGGCGGCCAAGCGCACCCTGGGCCAGCGCCACTTCGACGTCCAGATCATGGGCGGCGCCGCGCTGCACCTCGGCAACATCGCCGAGATGAAGACCGGTGAGGGCAAGACCCTGACCGGCACCCTCGCGGTCTACCTCAACGCGCTCGCGGGCAAGGGCGTCCACGTCATCACGACCAACGACTACCTGGCCAAGCGCGACGCCCAGAACATGGGCCGCATCTACCACTTCCTCGGCCTCGAGGTCGGCGTCGTCGGACCGCAGATGACCGCGGCCGACCGCCGCAGCGCCTACCAGGCCGACATCACCTACGGCACGAACAACGAGTTCGGCTTCGACTACCTGCGCGACAACATGGCGCTCTCGCTCAAGGACACCGTCCAGCGCGAGCACTACTTCGCCCTGGTCGACGAGGTCGACTCCATCCTCATCGACGAGGCCCGCACCCCGCTGATCATCAGCGGCCCCTCGGAGCAGAACTCCCGGTGGTACGCCGAGTTCGCCAAGATCGCCCCGCGCCTCAAGCGCGAGGAGGACTACGAGGTCGACGAGAAGAAGCGCACCGTCGGCATCACCGAGTCCGGCGTGGCCAAGGTCGAGGACTGGCTGGGCATCGACAACCTCTACGAGGCCGTCAACACCCCGCTCATCAGCTTCCTCAACAACTCGCTCAAGGCCAAGGAGCTGTACAAGCGGGACAAGGAGTACATCGTCAAGGACGGTGAGGTCCTCATCGTCGACGAGTTCACCGGCCGCGTCCTCGCGGGCCGCCGCTACAACGAGGGCATGCACCAGGCCATCGAGGCCAAGGAGCGCGTCAAGATCAAGGACGAGAACCAGACTCTCGCCAAGGTCACCCTCCAGAACTACTTCCGCCTCTACGAGAAGCTCGCCGGCATGACCGGTACCGCCCAGACCGAGGCGGCGGAGTTCACCCAGACCTACAACGTCGGCGTGGTGCCCATCCCCACCAACAAGCCGATGGTCCGCCAGGACGTCAAGGACGTCGTCTACAAGCACGAGGACGCCAAGTTCCAGGCGCTCGCCGAGGACATCGCCGAGCGCCACGAGGCCGG
Source organism: Nocardiopsis sp. LDBS0036 (assembly GCF_041228755.1). Lineage (NCBI taxonomy): Bacteria > Bacillati > Actinomycetota > Actinomycetes > Streptosporangiales > Nocardiopsidaceae > Nocardiopsis > Nocardiopsis sp. LDBS0036. Next base: position 2,966,905 of record NZ_CP141103.1, on the reverse strand, counting down.
GCAGCCCGTCCTGGTCGGTACCACCAGCGTCGAGAAGTCCGAGCTGCTGTCCCGGATGCTCAAGCGCGAGGGCGTGCCCCACGAGGTCCTCAACGCCAAGAACCACGCCCGTGAGGCCGCGATCATCGCCCGCGCGGGCAAGCTCGGCGCGGTCACCGTCGCCACCAACATGGCCGGTCGCGGTACCGACATCATGCTGGGCGGCAACCCCGACTTCCTCGCCGACGAGGAGCTCCAGGGCCGCGGACTGAGCCCGCTGGAGACCCCCGAGGAGTACGAGGCCGCCTGGCCCGAGGCGCTGGAGAAGGCCAAGGCCGACTACGAGGAGGAGCACGAGAAGGTCGTCGAGGCCGGCGGCCTGTACGTGCTCGGCACCGAGCGCCACGAGTCGCGGCGCATCGACAACCAGCTCCGCGGCCGCTCCGGCCGCCAGGGCGACCCCGGCATCTCCCGCTTCTACCTCTCCCTCCAGGACGACCTGCTGCGCCTGTTCAACAGCAGCCGTCTGGAGGCGTTCATGAACCAGCTGAACATCCCGGACGACCAGCCCATCGAGTCCGGCATGGTCAGCAAGGCGATCGCCTCCGCGCAGGGCCAGGTCGAGACGCAGAACTTCGAGATCCGCAAGAACGTCCTCAAGTACGACGAGGTCCTCAACCGCCAGCGCAAGGTCATCTACGCCGAGCGCCGCAAGGTCCTGGAGGGCCAGGACCTGCGCGACCAGGTCATGAGCATGCTGGAGGAGGTCCTGCGCGGCTACGTCGTGGAGGAGACCGCCAGCGGCGACCCCAGCGACTGGGACCTCGACAAGCTCTGGCGGGCGTTCAAGCAGGTCTACCCGATCAGCTTCACCGTCGACGAGTTCATCGAGGAGAACGGCGACCTGCACACGCTGACCACCGAGGTGATCGCGGACCGCGTGGTGGAGGACGCCAACACCGCCTACGAGGCCCGCGAGGCCGAGCTGGGCGAGGAGGCCATGCGCGAGGTCGAGCGCCGGGTCATCCTCCAGGTCATGGACCGCAAGTGGCGTGAGCACCTCTACGAGATGGACTACCTCCAGGAGGGCATCGGGCTGCGCGCCATGGCGCAGCGCAACCCGCTGATCGAGTTCCAGCGCGAGGGATTCGACATGTTCCAGCAGATGCTGGAGGCCATCAAGGAGGAGTCCGTCGGCTACCTCTTCAACGTCGAGGTGCAGGTCCGCAAGAAGGAGGAGCCCGCCCTCACCACCGCCGCCGCTGCCAAGACCGCCGCGGCAGTCGGCGGCTCCGCCAGCGCGACCGCCGTCGCGACCGCGGTGGAGGAGGACGAGGAGGTCCAGGACGCCGCCTCCCCGGTGGAGGAGGCCGAGCCCGCCGAGGACGTGGTCGTCCCCGGCTTCGGCGAGGGCCAGCCCAACCGGCTCCAGTACTCCGCGCCGAGTGAGGACGGCACCGTCGAGCGCCACAGCGAGACGGCCGACGAGTACTCCGGCACGGCGCGCAACGCGCCCTGCCCGTGCGGCTCCGGCAAGAAGTACAAGAAGTGCCACGGCGACCCGGCCGCCAAGTAGGCGGACGGTAGGCCCCGGCGGCAGCCGGAACGAAACGCGCTCGGGCGCGGCTCCCACGGGGGCCGCGCCCGAGCGCGTCCGCCGACCGCTCCGCAAGCGTGTCCGGGGCTCCGGACCGCCGCCCGGACACGGGCACCCGGGTTCAGGCGGGCAGGGGCCGCTCCCGCACGACGTGCTTCATCACCAGCGTCGAACTCAGGTGCTGGACGCCGGGCAGGGTGGCCAGCGACTCGTCGTAGAGCACACGGAAGGCGGCCAGGTCGGCGCTGACCACGCGCAGCAGGTAGTCGGGGTCGCCGAACAGGCGCTCGGCCTGGACGACCTGGGGGATGTCCTCGACCGCCCGCTCGAAGGCCACGACGGTGTCCCGGTCCTCCTGGCGCATGGTGACGAAGACCAGCGCCTGGAAGCCCAGACCCACCGCCTCGGCGTCCACGACCGCGCGGTACCCGCTGACCACCCCGGCGCGTTCGAGTTCGCGCAGTCTGCGATGGCACGGGGAGACGCTGAGCCCGACGCGGTGGGCCAGTTCGGTGACGCTCAGACGGCCGTCCTCCTGGAGTTCCGCAAGAATCTTCCGGTCGACGTTGTCCATGGAGGAGATTCTTCCACCAGCGGCGGTTCCAGCCGCAAGAAGTGGAACCATTTTCGGGCGTTTTGTGGCTACTCTTCCCCTCTGAACAGGAGTTTCGAGGAGAGGGGTGGCCGTGGAACCGGCTTCGGTCGCGGCGTTCTGGACGGTGTCGGTCCTGCTGATCCTGGTGCCGGGGGCGGACTGGGCCTACACCATCTCCGCCGGGCTGAGGGACCGCTCGGTGCTCCCGGCGGTGTCCGGGCTGCTGCTGGGCTACGTCGCCCTCACCGGGGTCGTGGCGGGCGGGGTCGCGGCGCTGGTGGCCAGCACACCGGCCGTGCTCACCGGCCTGACCCTGGCGGGCGCCGTCTACCTGGTGTGGCTCGGAGCGGCCACCCTGGCCCGTCCCGCGGTGCCCGGAGCGGGCGGCGCCGCGGTGCCCTCCTCCTGGGGCTCGCGGGTGCTGACCGGCACCGGCGTCAGCGGTCTCAACCCCAAGGCGCTGCTGCTGTTCCTGGCCCTGCTGCCGCAGTTCACCGACCCCGCGGGCGGGTGGCCGATGGCCGCGCAGATCGGCGCCCTGGGCCTGGTGCACACGGCCAGCTGCGGGGCGGTCTACCTGTGCGTGGGCGTGCTCGCCCGCACGGTGCTGGGAACCCGCCCCGCCGCCGCGCGCGCCGTCAGCCGCTTCTCCGGGGCCGCCATGATCGTCATCGGCGTGGGCCTGCTGGCCGAACGCCTCCTCTAGGGCGCGGGCCGACCGTCCCCGCGACGCCGTCGCGGTGTCAGGAGGGGCCGTGCCGAAGGGCGAGCTCGGCCATCCTCTCCGCACCGTCCCGCCACTCCTCGCCGTGTCCCACGAGCACGGTCCGCGCTCCCGTGTCCGCGATCGCGCCCAACGACGCCAGAGCGCGCTCCTCGTCCGCGGTCGCCGCTCCCGACACGATCTGCGGTCCGTACGTGCCCCGGTACGGGTTGAGGGTCACCACGGCGTCGCCGGCGATGACCGCTCCGCGGTCCGGGAAGTGCAGGGCGCAGTGGCCGAGCGTGTGACCCGGGGTGGGAACGACCCGCGGCGCCCCGGGCACCGGCAGTTCGCCGTCCCGGAAGCGGTGTACCTCCCTGATCGGCTTCGGCCACCACGCCCGCCGCCCCACGAACGAGGCGACCATCGGAAAGGCCTTCACCTGCGTCAGGAAGTAGGGGGTACGGGCACGCGCGTGCCCGTACTGGCGGGGATGCCGTGTGAGCGGAACGTCGTTCTCGTGTATGTGGACGGGAACGCCCATCCGGGACCGGAGCCGTTCCGCGAACCCGAGGTGGTCGAAGTGCCCGTGCGTCAGCACCAGGGCGCGGATGTCCCGGGGCTGCCGCCCGAGCAGCATCAGGGCCCGCCGCAGGGAGTCCCACGAGCCCCCCACCCCGGCGTCGACGATCGTCAGCAGCCCTTCGTCCTCGACGATGAACCAGTTGACGTACCCGTCCCGCACGCAGTGGATGCCCTCCGCCACGTCCTTCCTGAACATCGCCCACCTCCCGGGAGGCCGATGAATGCGGTCTGGTGCGTCGGATGCCCCGACACGAGCGGCCCGAAACCCGTGCACGGGTTTCGGGCCGCGGGCCCTCGGGCGTCCCGGCGGGTCAGCCGGACGAGCCCGTCCCGCCCCCGGCGGTCCCCCCGGCCCCCGGCGGGTCCTCACCCGTGTCGGCCCCGGTGCGCGCCCGCACGGTCTCGCCCGGCTCGTCCGGGTCGCGCTCCCGGCCCGGCGTGGGCAGGTTGAAGCGGGTGATGAGCAGGTAGAAGATCCCGAAGTAGGCCGCGAAGTACACCAGGCCCACCAACAGGATCACCCCCAGCCCCTGGGTGTTGTCCTTGGTGGCGTTCAACAGCATGTCGATCAGACCCGCCGAGAACCCGAAGCCCAACTGGGCGTCCAGCGCGTTGAGCACCGCCATCGAGATGCCGGTCAGCACCACGTGCACCGCGAACAGCGCCGGGGCCACGAAGATGAACGCGAACTCCACCGGCTCGGTGATGCCCGTCGCGAAGGCCGTCAGCGCCGCGGGGATCATGATCGACCCGATCTGCGTCCGCCGGGCCTTGGGCGTGGCCAGCCACATCGCCAGCGCCGCACCGGGCAGGCCGAACATCAGCACCGGGAAGAACCCGGACAGCAGACCGCCCGCGTCCGGGTCGCCGGCGAAGTAGCGGGTGATCTCTCCGTGCGCCACGGTGCCGTCGGGAGCGGTGTAGGTGCCCGACACGAACCAGATGAACGAGTTCACCACGTGGTGCAGGCCCAGCGGCAGCAGCAGGCGGTTGATCACCCCGTAGGCCCCGGCTCCCACCGCGCCCGCGCCGATGATGCCCTCGCCCAGGTCCTGGATCCATCCGCCCACGACCGGCCAGACCAGGCCGAGCACCACGCCCATCACCAGACCGGCCAGCGCCGTCACGATCGGCACGAACCTGCGACCGCCGAAGAAGCCCAGCCAGGTCGGCAGCTTGATCCGGTGGTAGCGCTGCCACAGCAGGGCCGCCACCAGACCCACCGCGATGCCGCCGAGCACGTCGGTCGGGTTCTTCACCGCGTGGTTGATCACCGGCATGACCGCGTTGACGGCCTCGGGGTCGGTGACGGGCTGGCGTGTGACCGGGTCCACCGCCAGCGGGTACGTGGTCAGCCGCGACCCCAGGTCACCGGTGGCGCCGTCGAAGGTCACCATCGTCCAGGTGGCCACCCGGTCGAACACCAGGTAGCCCACGACCGCGGCCAGGGCGGTCGAACCGTCGGCGCGCTTGGCGAACCCGATCGCCACACCGATCGCGAACAGCAGCGGCAGGGCCTGGAAGACCGCGTCGCCCGCCATGCCGACGGCGCCCGCGACCGGCTCCATCCAGCCCATCCCGGAAAGCCCGGCCAGGCCGTCGGCGCCGAGCAGGTCGGGCTGGCCCAGGCGGAGCAGGATCGCGGCGGCGGGCAGGACCGCGATGGGCATCATCAGGCTGCGGCCGAGCCTTTGCAGGACGGCGAGCGTGGACGAGCCGCGCTTGGACCGGCCCGCGTCGCCGCCCGGGGGCTGCGACGCGGTCGGTGTCGGGGTCTGGTCCGAACTCATGGGGGGTCCTTCCTCGGACACGCGCCTCGTGGGCGCGGGACTTCAGTCGCCGTGCCGCCGGGGGTCCAGCCGGGAGTGCAGCTGGTAGCGGTCGGCTCGGTAGGTGGACAGCGCCAGTTCCACGCACTGTCCGTTGGCGAAGCTCCGGCGCTGCATCACCAGCACCGGGCTCCCAGCTGGCAGGCCGAGGAGTCGGGAGTCGGCCGAGTCGCAGATCCCGGCCTCGATGGTCTGTTCCCCGGAATCCAACAGGATGTCGAACTCGTTTTCCAGCACCTCGTAGAGGGACCGTTCGGCGAGGTCGTAGTCCTCCAGGCCCGGGACCATGGCGGCGGGGATGTTGGAGCGCTCCACGGCCATCGGCTCGTCGTCGGCGGTGCGCATGCGCTCGATGTGGTGCACCAGGGTGCCCGGCGCGATGTCCAGCATGCGCGCGGTGTGCCCGCTCGCCGGGATGACCTGGCGGATCAGCTCGCGGGCCCCCGGTTCGAAGCCGCGTGCGCGCATGTCCTCGCTGAAGGAGGCCAGCACCAGGGACATCTCGATCTTGGGGCGGGCGATGAAGGTCCCCTTGCCGGGGACCCGGTACAGCCGCCCCTCGGCCACCAGCAGGTCGATGGTCTGGCGGACGGTCATCCGCGAGAGCCCGTAGGTGGCGCTGAGCTCGCGCTCGGAGGGGATCATGTCGTCCACGCCCAGCCCCGCCGCGGTGATCCAGTCCAGGAGCAGGTCGCGCAGTTGGCTGTACTTGGGCAGCGGGTTGCTGGGGTCGATCGACATGGAGCGGGTGGCCTTCTCGGTCGGCGGGTGGAGTTGGCGTCAGACCTTAGCGCGGACGGACCCTGCGTGTCCGGCGCACCCGGCCCGGGTTCCTCCGGGACGATTCGGGCGCGACTGGTATAGTCCGGACTAGACCACAGCTCCGACCGCGTGTCAATCCACCCAAGGGCAGGCGGTTCGCACCTGTTATCAGGGCAGACCGAGGGGTCCGCCCGGGAGTCCGGACCACACGCGCGACCCCCTGTCCGCCGTCCGCCAGCCGAGGCGCGCGCTCCGCCGCGTCCACCGCCCGCGCCACCCACAGGAAGGGCCCTCCATGACCACCACCACGAGCGTGATGCGTTCCGAGATCGCCGAACAGCCGGAGGCGCTGCGCCGCACCTTCACCGAACTCCTGCCGCTGCGCCCCGAGATCGAGGCCCTGGGCCGCCGCACCAGGCACGTGCTGTTCATCGCCCGCGGCTCCTCCGACAACGCGGCGGTCTACGGCAGCTACCTCCTCCAGGCGCACACCGGCCGCCTGGCCACCCTGGGCTCGCCGTCCATCGCCACCACCTACGGGGCGCGGATCGACCTGTCCGACGTCCTGGCCGTCGCGATCTCCCAGTCCGGCAAGACCGAGGAGATCGTCGAGACCATGCGCTGGGCCGCCGACTGCGGCGCGCGCACCGTCGGCGTCACCAACGGCGCGGAGTCCCCGCTGGCCCGCGAGGCCGACGTCGCCCTGGTCACCCGGGCCGGGAGCGAGGTCGCGGTACCCGCCACCAAGACCTACAGCACCCAGCTGGCCGCCCTCGCCGTCCTGGCCCTGGGCCTGGGCGCCGACCTGGACCCCGGCGACCTGACCCGCGTCTCCGAGGGCATCGAGGAGACCCTCGCGGCGCCCTCGGACGCCCTGGAGGAGATCGTCGAGCGGATGGTCGCGGTCCAGGGAGCGGTCATCTCCGGCCGCGGCATGGCCTTCTCCACCGCGCTGGAGGCCGCCCTCAAGCTCAAGGAGGCCTGCTACCTCCACGCCATGGGCCTGTCCTACGCCGACCTGCTGCACGGCCCCATCGCCGTGGTGGACCCGCGCACCCCCGCGCTGCTGGTGGCCGCGCCCACCGGCCCGACCCTCCAGGGCACGGTCTCCCTCGCCGAGCGCGTCCGCTCCGCCGGGGCGCCGGTCTTCGGCTTCGGCGGCGGCGACGCCCTGGCCGCCGCCAGCGACGTGTCCGTGCCGGTCCCCGACGTGCCCGAGTGGGTGTCCCCGATGAACCTCATCGTCCCCGCCCAGCTGCTCACCGAGCGCCTGGCCCGCCGCCTGGGCTACAACCCCGACGTCCCGCGCGGTCTGAACAAGGTCACGCAGACCTCCTGAGCGGGGCACAACACCCCGTCCGGCCCCCGACCCTGGTGCGCGCGGTGCCCCGCCCCTAAGCTCGCCCTCAGGTTTCGGGTACACCCCGTTCCACGGCAGAACACGGAGGACACATGGCGGACAAGGCAGCGGCGATCGTCGCCGGTCTGGGCGGCGCGGACAACATCGAGGACATCGAGGCCTGCATCACCCGGCTGCGCACCGAGGTGGCCGACCCCGGTCTCGTGGACGAGAAGGCCCTCCAGGCCTCCGGAGCCCACGGCGTGCTGGTCTCGGGCAACGTCGTCCAGGTGGTGGTCGGTCCCGAGGCCGACGTCCTCACCGACGACATTCGGGACCTGCTCGAATAGGCCCCGCCAGGAAGGATCAAACCCTCCAGGGAGGGAAGACACCCCCCATGCCAGACGTGATCGGTACGCTGCGCGTACTCTCCCCCGTGCCCGGAACGGCGCTGTCCCTCGAAACGGTGCCCGACCCCGTCTTCTCCCAGTCGATGGTCGGCCCCGGGGTCGCCGTCCACCCCGAGCCCGGCCAGGAGGGCGGGCAGGAGGGCGTCCAGGACGCCGTGTCCCCCATCGCGGGGACCCTGGTCAAGCTGCATCCCCACGCGTTCGTGGTGATGGCGCCCGACCACCGCCGGGGCGTGCTCGTGCACCTGGGCATCGACACCGTCCAGATGGCGGGGGAGGGGTTCACCCTCCTGGCCGCCGAGGGCGACGAGGTCGAGGCGGGCACCCCGGTGGTCCGCTGGTCGCCGGGTTCGGTGGCCGCGCAGGGGAGGCCGTCGGTGGTCCCGGTGGTCGCCCTGGACGCCTCGCCCGACGCGCTGGGCGAGGTGGCCAGCGGCTCGGTCGACCGGGGGGACGCCCTCTTCACCTGGGGCTGAAGGGCGCGCGGACCCGGACCCGGGCCCGCGCACCCCGCCCAACGCGGCCCCGAACCGCCGCCACGCGCGCCCGCGTGGCGGCGGTTCCGCCTCCGGGCCTGCCGCAACGGGTATTCTCCGGCGGCGAACCCACGATTTCGCCGGAGATGAAGTCCGCCATGAAACTGTCCGTTCCGCACGCCCTGGCCCCGGCCTGCGTGGGACTCGCACTGATCGCCACCGCATGCACCACAGAGGAGGTGGGTTCCTCGCAGGAGGACCGCGCAACCCAGCCGTCGGCCGAGGCCGAGCCCTTCGAGCCCGTGCTCGCACCCCAGCTGCTGTCCGAGATGGACCTGGACGACAAGATCGGCCAGCTCCTCGTCCTGACCGCGCAGGGCACCTCGGCCGCCGAGAACGCAGCCCAGATCGAGGCCTACCGGCCCGGCGGCCTCATCTACTTCGACGCCAACCTCACCGACGCCGAGCAGATCGCCACCATGTCGGCGGGCGTGCAGGACCTCGCCGCCGACCAGGGGCGGGGCGTTCCGCTGTTCGTCGGCATCGACCAGGAGCAGGGCCTGGTGGCCCGGCTGCCCGTGGGCACCCGCTTCCCCGACGCCATGGCCGTCGGCGCCACCCGCGACACCGAGCTGGCCGAGCTGCGCGCCTCCACCACCGCCGAGGAGCTCACCGCCCTGGGAGTCAACCTCAACTACGCGCCCGACGCCGACGTCAACACCGACCCCGGCAACCCGGTCATCGGCATCCGCTCCTTCGGATCCGACCCCGACCTGGTCGCGCAGATGGCCGTCGCCGAGTCGGACGCCTACTCCGGCGCCGGTGTGGTGTCGGTGGTCAAGCACTTCCCCGGGCACGGCGACACCGACGTGGACAGCCACAGCGGCCTGCCCGTCATCGACATGCCGCGCGAGCAGTGGGAGGCCGGGCACCTGCCGCCGTTCCGGGCGGCCATCGACGCCGACGTGGACGCCATCATGACCGCCCACGTGCTCATGCCGCAGCTGGACGGGAGCGAGGACCCCGAGCCCGCCACCATCTCCCCGGAGCTGATCGACGGCATCCTCCGCGACGAGCTGGGCTACGACGGCGTGGTGACCACCGACGCCCTCAACATGGAGGGTGTGCGCCAGCGCCACTCCGACGGCGAGATCGCCGTGCGCGTGCTGGAGGCGGGCGTGGACCAGCTGCTCATGCCGCCGGACCCCGCCGCCGCGGTGTCCGCGATCCGCGAGGCCGTCGAGCAGGGCCGCCTGACCGAGGAGCGCATCGACGAGTCCGTGCTGCGCGTCCTGGCGCTCAAGGAGAAGCGCGGGATCCTGGAGGCCGAACCGGTGGACGCGCAGGGCGCCGCGGCGGTCCTGGAGGACCCCGAGCACGCCGAGGCCGCCCAGCGCGTGGCGGACGTCTCCGCGACCCTGCTGCGCAACGAGGGCGACCTGCTGCCCCTGGCCGAGGGCAGCGGAGTCCGCGTCCGGGGGGTGGGCGCGGAGCAGATCGCGGCCGCGCTCACCGAGGCCGGGATCGACGTGGTGGAGAGCGGGGCCGACGCCGTGGTCGTGGGCACCGGGGGCGGCAGCGGGGCCTCGGAGCAGAGCGGCCTGGTCCAGGCCGCGCGCGCCGAGGGGCTGCCGGTGGTCGTGGTGTCCCAGGGCACGCCCTACGACCTGGCGGCCTTCCCGGAGGCGGAGGCGTTCGTGGCGGTGTACTCGTCCATGGACGTGTCGCGGGCGGCCGCCGCGCGGGTCGTCGCCGGACAGGTGAAGCCCTCCGGCAAGCTGCCGGTGGACATCCCCGCGGCCGACGTGGAGATCGGGACCGGGCTGACCACCTGACCGGCCGGGTTTCGCCGGGGGTTGAAACGGGCGGGGAACGGGAAGAACGCTTCCCCGCCCGACCCGCGGGCGTCTGGGGGGAGAGGTCACCGACGACCGGAGGAGGGGATCGGATGGACGGCACCCGGCGAGGGGTCATCTGCGACTGGGGCGGTGTCCTCACACCGCCGCTGCCCGTGGGCATCCGGGCCTGGCTGCACGCCGACCGCATCGACGTCGAGCACTACCACGAGGTCATGCGGCCCTACTTCGACGGCAGCGTCGAGGGGGAGAACCTCGTGCACGCGCTGGAGCGGGGCGAGATCGACACCTGCGCGTTCGAGCGCGAGCTGGCGGCCCTGCTGCGCTGCACGCACGGCGGCCCGGTGGTGGCCGAGGGGCTGATCAACCGCATGTTCTGCGAGTTCGACCCCGTGCACGACATGTACGAGGCCCTGCGCGAGGCCAGGACCGCCGGGGCCGTGACCGCCCTGCTGTCCAACTCCTGGGGCAACTGCTATCCCCGTGAGCACTTCGACACCACCTTCGACGCGGTGGTGATCTCGGGCGAGGTGGGGATGCGCAAGCCCGAGCACCGCATCTACCTGCACACCTGTGAGCGGATCGGCCTGCGCCCCGAGGACTGCGTGTTCATCGACGACCTGGAGCACAACGTCCGCACGGCCGAGGAACTCGGGATGACCGGCATCCTGCACACCGACGTGGACACCACGCGGCTGGAGCTGGAGCGCTTCCTGGCGCCGGACGGCGACGGCGCGCCCCCGGTGCCCGGGGAGCGGGCGGCCTGAGCCCGGGGTTTGGCACACTTGGTGTGTTCATCCCGCATCCTGGAGAGCCGCTCGCATGTACGTCTTCCTGCCCAGCACCATCCCCGCCCTGGCTCGCCTGCTGGAGGAGGGGCGTCTGGAGGGCGTGCCGCTGACCGCGTTCGCGGCCGACCCCGGCCCGGACGAGGACGTGGAGGAGGCGGAGTACGAGGCCATGTACGCCGCCGCCGGGGAGTCGCTGGCGCTGCTGGCGGCCGACTCCGGCGCTCCCCGGCGACGGGTGGTGCTGGCCGCGGACATGCCCGACCAGGTCGTCGAGCGCGCGGGCCGCGCGGGGCGGGGCGTGGTCCGGGTGAGGGTCACCGGGGCCGTTCCGTTCAAGAAGCTGGCGTCGGCGCACGTGGACGACGCCGACGCCGTCGCGGACGTGGCGGCGGCCGTCCAGGACCCCGGTTCGGGAGCGGTGGAGGACCACGAACTGATGTGGTTCGCGGTCCAGGAGCTGCGCTACCTCGTCGAGGAGACCTCGACCACGCGGCCGTAGGCCGACGGCCCGCTGGCGGGGCCGGGGCGCGAACGCGTGCCCACCTCAGCCGGCGGGGACGTGAAGCCCGGCCCGCGGGCCGGCCCGGCCGCCCTTCCGCCTCCCGGCCGGACCCGGACGGAGGTTTCCGCCCTTGTGCGCCCATACGGCAAGATGGAGGGGCCCCACCCCGTCGCGCCCCGAGGAGTTCGCCATCAGCCGCCTGGTGCTATGGAACATCGACCTCACCCTCCTCGACGTGGGACGGGTGACGAGGGCGGCCTACGCCGAGGCCTTCGAGAAGGTCACCGGTGAGCCCCTCGTCTACCTGACCTCGTCGGCGGGCCGGACCGACTCGGAGATGTTCTTCGAGTTCTGCGCCCGCAACTACGTCGACGTCGAACCCGACACCGGCTCCCTGGGCGAGTTCCTCGACGCCCTGGAGGAGTCCTTCGGCAACCGCTCGGACGAGCTGCTCTCCAAGGGCCGCGTCATGCCCGGCGCCGCGGCCTCGCTGGCGGCGGTGGCCTCCATGCCCGACACCGTCCAGACCGTGGTCAGCGGCAGCACCCGCGCCAACGCCACGGCCAAACTGGTCGCCTTCGGGCTGGACACCTACCTCAACCTGGCCATCGGCGGCTACGGCTCGGTCAACTACCCCAAGTCCAGCCTCATCCAGTCCATCCGCCTGCACGCCTCGGGCGAGGGCGGCCGGGTCTACTCCGAGGAGGAGACGGTCTTCATCACCGACTCCGCCCCGGACGTGCGCGCCGCCGTGATCGGCGGCGCGACCCCGGTCGCGGTGCTCAACGGCTCGACCACCGAGGGCCAGCTGCGCGAGGCCGGAGCGGTCGTCGTCCTGCCCGACCTGACCGACCCCCGGGCCGTGATGACCGCGGTCCACCAGGCAACGGCTCGGTAACGACATGTCCCCCCTGTTCGGGGGTAGGTGGTGGCCCGTGTACGCAGTAACCGATCACCGCAATCTGTTTCTAACACTCCGCAACCGCCCTGTAACGGTGTTGGTCCTGCCCCCGGGCCCGAAAGCCAGTAGCCTTGGCACCGGGCGGGGCGGGGACAACGAGGTCCGGCGCCCCGCGACCCCAATCCGAACCACCACGGTCGTGGGCTCCTTGCGGCCCAGGGAGTTCACACCGAATCACGCAGTGGCCCAGAAGTTCACAGGTCATATGACCGGTCGTTCTGCCGACACTCGTGCGACGTTGCTCACAAAGGAGTGAGAGATCCCTATGTCCGGGCAATCCGACGTCCAGCTCCAGAAGCTGCTCAGTGAGGCGGCCGCCAAGTGGTCCCCCGGGGCGCGCATCAGCCCCGAGGAGGCCGACGCCGTCCGCCGCTTCCTCCCCGTGTACTACCGGCACACGGACCCCGAGGAGATCAGCGGCCGTTCCCCCGAGCAGATCTGTGGCGCGGCCGAGGCCCACCGCTCCTTCGGCGCCCGGCGCGCCGCCGGACGGGCCAAGGTCCGCGTCTACACCCCCGACGCCGAGCGCGACGGATGGGACCAGCAGACCGGCGTCGTGGAGATCGTCACCGACAACGCCCCCTTCCTCGTCTCCTCCGTCACCATGGCCCTCAGCGACCTCGGCGCCGGGGTCCGGCTGATCATCCACCCCCAGATGACCGTCGGCCGCGACCTGGAGGGCCGCCTGGTCCGGGTGGAGCCGGAGGCCGGCGGCGAGGGCCTGCTGCCGATCGACGAGTCCTGGATGCACATCGAGATCGACCCGCAGCCCGACCCCGAGCGCCTGCGCGAGATCACCGCCCGCGTCGAGTCCGTCCTGGCCGACGTGCGCTACGTGGACGAGGACGCCGGCAAAATGAGCGACCGGGCCATCCGGATCGCCGACGAGCTGGCGGCCTACCCCGACCGGCTCGTGGCCGGGGGAGTGGACCCGCGCGAGATCGGCGAGAGCGTCGACTTCCTGCGCTGGATCGCGGGCCGCCACTTCACCTTCATGGGCTACCGCGAGTACACCCTGGTCACCGACGAGAACGGCGACGACTCCCTGCGCCCCGAGCCCGGATCGGGCCTGGGCATCCTGCGCATGGACTCGCCCGCCTCCACCGGCTTCGCCGCCCTGCCGCCCGAGATCCGCGGCAAGGCCCGCGAGCCCTACATCCTGGTCCTGACCAAGGCCAACTCGCGCGCCACGGTCCACCGCCCCAAGTACCTGGACTACATCGGCGTCAAGAAGTTCGACGCCCAGGGCAACATCGTCGGCGAGCGCCGGTTCCTCGGCCTGTTCACCTCCCAGGCCAGCACCACCAGCATCGCCCAGATCCCCATCATGCGCCGCAAGCAGGCCGAGGTGCTGGCCCTGGCCGGGTTCGAGGCCGACAGCTACGACGGCAAGGACCTCATCGAACTGCTGGAGACCTTCCCCCGCGAGGAACTCCTCCAGATCCCCGTGGGCGAGCTGTACAACATCGTCCGCGGCGTCCTGCGCCTGCGCGACCGGCGCGGCACCAAGCTGTTCATGCGCCGCGACCCCTACGGCGGCCGGTACATGTCCTGCTTCGTGTACATGCCGCGCGACCAGTACAGCACCCGGGTGCGCCTGGACATCCAGGACGTCCTCGCCGAGGCCTTCCACGGCGCCACGATGGACCACAACGTGCTCATCGGAGCCGCCCCGCTGGCCCGCCTGTACCTGGTGGCCCGCGCCCAGCACGGGCGCACCCTCGCCGACATCGACCAGGTCGCCCTGGAGGAGAAGGTCCGCGAGGCGGCCCGCTCCTGGGACCTGGACTTCGACGACGCCCTCGCCGCGGCCTTCGGCCCCGTGCGCGCCACCGAGTTCAAGGAGCGCTACTCGGGCGGCCTCACCGAGGCCTACAAGGTCGACAACAGCCCCGCCACGGCGGCGGGAGACATCCGCGAGCTGGAGAAGCTCCTCGCCCGCACCGACCCCGGGCGGCGCCACGGCGAGTTCTCCGCGGTCCTGTACCAGCGCGAGGACGCCGACCCCGGCTGCTGGCGGTTCCGCCTCTACCGGATCGGCGAGCCCATCTCGCTCTCGCGCGTCCTGCCCGTCCTGGAGAACCTGGGCGTGGAGGTCGTCGACGAGTGGCCCTACGACGTCACCGTCCGGGACGTGGGCCGGGTGTGGATCTACGACTTCGGCCTCGGCCCGATCCCCGAGTCCGACCTGGCTCCCGAGCGCCTCAAGTGCCTGTTCGAGGAGGCCTTCGACGCCTCCTGGCGCGACCTGGGCGAGAGCGACCGCTTCAACGCCCTGGTGGTGCGGGCCGGCCTCGACTGGCGCCAGCTCACCGTGCTGCGCGCCTACGCCAAGTACCTGCGCCAGACCGGTTCCACGTTCACCCCCGAGTACCTGGCCGACGTGCTGGTGGCCAACGTCGGGATCGCCAACCTGCTGGTCGAGCTGTTCGAGACCCGCTTCGACCCCGACCAGCCCGGCGAGGGCCGCGACGAGCGCGCCGACGTCCTCGTCGGCAAGGTCGAGGGCGAACTGGAGGCCGTGGCCAGCCTGGACCACGACCGCATCCTGCGCTCGTTCCTGGCGGCCATCCGCGCCACCCTGCGCACCAACCACTACCAGGGTCACCCCTACCTGGTGCTCAAGCTCGACCCGCAGGAGATCCCGGACCTGCCCCACCCGCGGCCCCGGTTCGAGATGTACGTCTACTCCCCGCGCGTGGAGGGCGTGCACCTGCGCTTCGGCGCGGTCGCGCGCGGCGGGCTGCGCTGGTCGGACCGCTTCGAGGACTTCCGCACCGAGATCCTGGGCCTGGTCAAGGCCCAGATGGTCAAGAACTCCGTCATCGTCCCCAGCGGCGCCAAGGGCGGCTTCGTGTGCAAGCGGCTGCCCCAGAACGGCACCCGCGACGAGGTGATGGCCGAGGTCGTGGCCTGCTACAAGCAGTTCATCAGCGGCCTGCTCGACGTCACCGACAACCTCGTGGACGGCGAGATCGTGCACCCCGAGCGCACCGTCCTGCACGACGGCGACGACTCCTACCTCGTGGTCGCCGCCGACAAGGGCACCGCCACCTTCTCCGACACCGCCAACGCCATCTCCACCGAGCGCGGCTTCTGGCTCGGCGACGCCTTCGCCTCCGGCGGCTCGGTCGGCTACGACCACAAGGCCATGGGCATCACCGCGCGCGGCGCCTGGGAGTCGGTCCGGTTCCACTTCCGCGAGATGGGCGTGAACGTGCAGGAGGAGCCGTTCACCGTCGTCGGCATCGGCGACATGTCCGGCGACGTGTTCGGCAACGGCATGCTGCTCTCCCAGCAGATCCGGCTGATCGCGGCCTTCGACCACCGCCACGTCTTCCTGGACCCCGACCCCGACCCGTACACCTCCTGGGTGGAGCGCAAGCGCGTCTTCGACCTGCCCCGCAGCACGTGGGAGGACTACGACGCCAAGCTCATCTCCGAGGGCGGCGGCGTGCACCCGCGCACGGCCAAGTCCGTGCCGATCACGCCGCAGGTGCGCGAGGCCCTGGGCATCGAGGAGGGGGTGCACAGCCTCACACCGGACGAGCTGATCCGGTGCGTGCTCACCTCGCCCGTCGACCTGCTGTGGAACGGCGGCATCGGCACCTACGTCAAGGCCAGCACCGAGACGCACGCCGACGCGGGCGACAAGGCCAACGACCAGCTGCGCGTGGACGCCGCCGAGCTGCGCGTCAAGGTGGTCGGCGAGGGCGGCAACCTGGGCCTGACCCAGGACGCGCGGATCGAGTTCGCCCGCGCGGGCGGTCGGATCAACACCGACTTCATCGACAACTCCGCCGGTGTGGACACCTCCGACCACGAGGTCAACATCAAGATCATGCTCGACCGCGAGGTGCGGTCGGGCAAGCTGGACAAGGCCGACCGCGACCAGCTGTTCATCGACATGACCGACGAGGTCGCCGAGCTGGTCCTGGACAACAACGACGCGCAGAACACCGTGCTGGCCGCCGCTCGCAAGCAGGACGGCCAGATGCTGCACGTCCACGGCCGCTACATGCGCCACCTGGAGCGCACCAGGGTGCTCAAGCGCAAGCAGGAGGACCTGCCCTCCGACAAGACGATCGCGGAGCGGCGCGCGGCGGGCAGGGGCCTGACCAGCCCGGAGTTCGCCACGCTGCTGTCGTACACCAAGATCAGCCTCAAGGACCAGCTCGAGCTGTCCGACCTGGCCGAGGACCCCTACCTGACCGACACCCTGACGGCGTACTTCCCGACGCCCCTGCGGTCGGAGCGCTTCGCCGAGGGCGTGCGCTCCCACCCGCTGCGCCGGGAGATCATCGTCAACCAGGTCGTCAACCAGATGGTCAACCGCTCCGGTCTGACCTTCGCGTTCCGGCTCAACGAGGAACTGGGCTCCAGCTCCGCCGACATCGCCCGCGCCTACCTGGTGGTGCAGGACGTGCTGGGGCTGCGCCGGTTCTGGAGCAGGCTGGAGGAGCTGGACCACGAGATCTCGATGGACAGCCAGCTCGTCCTGCTGCTGGAGGCGCGCAAGCTCGCCGAGCGCTCCGCCCGGTGGCTGCTGCGCAACCGCACCTTCCCCTTCGACATCAGCAGCGAGATCGGCTACTTCGCCGACGGCGTGGGCGAGGTGCTGCCGCAGCTGGTCGATCTGCTGCGGGGACGCGACCGCGAGGCCTTCGTCGAGCGCCGCGACCGCTACACGTCGATGGGCGTGCCGACCGAGCTGGCCGAGCGGGTGGCCGTGATGGTGCCCGCCTACTCCACGCTGGACCTGGTGGAGATCGCCCAGCGCACCGGTCGCCCGGTGGAGAAGGTCGCCGAGCTCTACTTCGAGCTGGCCGACCGGCTCAACATCAGCTGGTGGCGCGAGCGCGTCATCGACCTGCCGCGCGACGACCGGTGGGTGACGACGGCGCGCTCCTCGCTGCGCGACGACCTGTACGCGGCGCACGCCGACCTGACCGCGCGGGTGCTGGAGAGCGGTCCGGCGCAGGAGCCCTCCGAGTTGATCGCCGCGTGGATCGACCAGAACGGCGACCGGGTGCAGCGCGCCGGGATCACGCTGTCGGAGATCCAGGAGAACGAGCGCTTCGACCTGGCCACGCTGTCCGTGGCGCTGCGGTCCTTCCGCGGCCTGGTGGGCTAGCGCCCGGCAGGGGCGGCCCACCCGGCCCAGCCCCCGTCCGACCCCGACGGGCTCCCCGCGCAGGTGCGCGCGGGGAGCCCGTCCCCTGTTTGGGGCCTACACTGGGGTCCGTGGCAGAACTGGACCCAGCAGAGAAGATCAAGGACCTCGCGGCGACCCTGGCGAGCGTCAGCGCCGTGTTGGACCTGGAGGCCATGCACACGCAGATCGCCGAACTGCGCGAGCAGTCCGCGGACCCCGAGCTGTGGGCCGACCAGGACAACGCGCAGAAGGTGACGCGCCAGCTCTCCAGCCTGGAGTCCATGGTCAACAAGATCAACGGCATCGGCCAGCGGCTCGACGACCTCGGCGTGCTCTACGAGCTGGCCGAGGCCGAGGACGACGCCGACACCAGGGTCGAGGCCGACCGCGAGCTCGACCAGCTGCGCAAGGAGATCGGCGAGCTGGAGGTGCGCACCCTCCTCAACGGGCCGCACGACGAGCGCGAGGCCATCGTCACGATCAACTCCCAGGCGGGCGGCGTGGACGCCGCGGACTGGGCGCAGATGCTCCAGCGCATGTACCTGCGCTGGGCCGAGCGGCACGGCTACCCCACGGACGTCTACGAGACCTCCTACGCCGAGGAGGCGGGCATCAAGTCCACCTCCTTCGCCGTCAAGACCCCGTTCGCCTACGGCACCCTGCGCGGCGAGCACGGCACGCACCGCCTGGTGCGCATCTCGCCGTTCGACAACCAGAACCGGCGTCAGACCTCGTTCGCGGGCGTGGACGTCGTCCCGGTGGTGGAGCAGAGCGACCACATCGAGATCGACGACGGCGACCTGCGGGTGGACGTGTACCGCTCCAGCGGCCCCGGCGGCCAGGGCGTCAACACCACCGACTCGGCGGTGCGCATCACCCACCTGCCGACCGGCATCGTGGTGTCCTGCCAGAACGAGCGGTCGCAGCTGCAGAACAAGGCCACGGCCATGTCGATGCTCCAGGCCAAGCTGCTGGCGCGCAAGCGCGAGGAGGAGCAGGCGGCGCTGGACGAGATCCGCGGCGACTCGGTGAGCAGCTGGGGCACCCAGATGCGCAACTACGTCCTGCACCCCTACCAGAGCGTCAAGGACGTGCGCACCGGCGCCGAGACCGGCAACACCTCGGGTGTGCTGGACGGTGACATCGACGAGTTCATCGACGCCGAGATCCGCTGGATGCGCAGCCGGGAGCGCTCCGAGGACGCCTAGCGGCACCCTCCCCGGCGGCCCCGCCCCGGGGGAACTCCCTCCGCCCGTGCGCGCCGCGGCGCGGTCACCGCGCCGCCCCTCCCGGGGACGCGGCGGCGAGCCGGACGCGGGTCCCGGCGCCCCCGGGCGCCGGGACCTTCCGCGGCCGGGCCGGTCCCGGCGGGGGCCGCGGACACGCCCGGTCGCGACGGCGGCACCCCGCGTGAGCGGGCGGGACGCATGTGGCCATTGTGTCCCAATGGTGATGATCACGTCTCCGCAGTTTTACCGAAACTGCTATATGTGAACGTTATCATCGGTTGACGCCTCCGATATGCTCGAGGCTGTTGTCCGATGGTGCACTGATCTTCGGGTGTGAGGCGACCGGGACAATCCGGGCCGCTCCCCCCTCTACACTGTCGGTTGGCCATGTGGCCGGTACGATCCCGCGCGGAGTGCCCTCCACTGCGGGTGCCCATACCTTCGAGAACCTTGTGATGCGCCTGTGATCCACTTCGATAACGTCACCAAGGTCTACCCGACCCAGAAGCGCCCCGCGCTCGACGGCGTTTCCATTGACGTAGACAAGGGCGAGTTCGTCTTCCTGGTCGGTCCGTCCGGCTCCGGCAAGTCGACCTTCCTCCGCTTGGTCCTCAAGGAGGAGAAGCCCGACAAGGGACGTGTGCACGTCGCCGGCAAGGACCTGGCGCGCCTGTCCAACTGGAAGGTCCCCCACCTGCGCCGCCGTATCGGCTGCGTCTTCCAGGACTTCCGCCTGCTGCCGAACAAGAACGTCTTCGAGAACGTCGCCTTCGCGCTGGAGGTCATCGGCAAGCCCCGCCGCTTCATCCGCAAGGTCGTCCCGGAGGTCGTCGAACTCGTCGGCCTGGAGGGCAAGGCCGGGCGGATGCCCAACGAACTCTCCGGCGGTGAGCAGCAGCGCGTGGCCATCGCCCGCGCGTTCGTCAACCGTCCCCAGATCCTGCTGGCCGACGAGCCCACGGGCAACATCGACCCCGCGACCTCCATCGGCATCATGAAGGTGCTGGACCGAATCAACCGCACGGGCACCACCGTCGTCATGGCGACCCACGACGCCGCCATCGTCGACTCGATGCGCAAGCGCGTGATCGAGCTTGAAGAGGGCTTGGTAGTGCGCGACCAGACGCGCGGCGTCTACGGCCAGGCGTACTGACCTCCCGCTGCGAGGACCGGCGCGGCGAAGCCCCGAAGGATGGACCTTTAACAGATCATGCGAGCACAATTCGTTCTCTCCGAGACGTGGATCGGCCTTCGCCGAAACCTGACGATGACCATCGCGGTCATCACGACGGTGGCCATCTCACTGACTCTTTTCGGCGCCGGTCTACTGGTCAACCAGCAGGTCTCCGAGATGCGCAGTTACTGGGACGAGCGGATCACGCTCACCATCTACATGTGCACCGAGATCTCGCCCACCACGGCCTGCCAGGAGAACGGCCCGGCCACCGACGAGGACCGCCAGGCCCTGGAGCAGACCCTCGAAGGCCTGGCCCAGGTGCAGGACTACACCTACCTCACCTCGGCCGAGGCCTGGCAGGACTTCCAGGACCGGCTCGGCTCCTCCAACGAGGCGCTGGCCAACGCCGCGCAGGAGGGTGACATCCCGGACAACTACCGGGTGCAGCTCACCGACCCCTCCCAGTACCAGACCGTGCGCTCGGCGGTGGAGGGAGCCCCGGGCGTCGACAGCATCTCCGACGACCAGCTCGTGCTGGAGCAGTTCTTCGGGCTGCTGGACGGTCTGCGCGCGGCCGCCCTCGTGCTCGCGGGTGTCCAGCTGGCCGCCGCCGCGCTGCTGATCGGCAACACCATCCGGCTGTCGGCCTACAGCCGCCGCCGGGAGACCGGCATCATGCGTCTGGTCGGCGCGTCGAACTTCTACATCCAGCTGCCGTTCCTGCTGGAGGGCGCGGTCGCCGGCCTCATCGGCGGTCTGATCGCCTCCGGCTTCATCGTGGCAACCCGCTACACCCTGCTCACGCAGATCGAGGACTGGTTCCAGTTCGACGTGGCCCTGGGCGCGGGTTCGCTGATGTACGTCATCGGTGTCTCGATGATCCTCGGCATCCTGCTGTGCACCATCACCTCGTTCCTCACCCTGCGCCGCTACCTCAAGATCTGACACGGCCGCCTGGGGCGGGGAGGATTCGACACCGGGGGGCCTCGTGCCCCCCGGACGTATGAAGGGACACACCTGTGGCACGGGAGACCGGGCGCAAGCTCATCGCGCAGAACCGCCGGGCCCGGCACGACTACCACATCGACGAGACCTACGAGGCGGGCCTCGTCCTCACCGGTACCGAGGTCAAGTCGCTGCGGCAGGGCCGCGCCTCCCTCGTGGACGGCTTCGCGCACATCAACGACGGCGAGGTGTGGCTGGAGAACGTCCACATCCCCGAGTACTCCCAGGGAACCTGGACCAACCACGCCGCCCGACGATCGCGTAAGCTACTCCTGCACCGCGAGCAGATCTCCCGGCTGATCGGCAAGACCCGGGAACCCGGCTTCACGCTCGTCCCGCTGTCCCTGTACTTCAGTGACGGGCGCGCCAAGGTGGAGATCGCTCTGGCCCGCGGTAAGCGTGAGTACGACAAGCGCCACGACATCGCCGAGCGCGAGGCGAAGCGCGACATGGAACGCGCCCTGCGCCGCCGTCGATGAGGCAGCCGAAAGGAACACACACGGTGTCCCCCCGTCCCCTCGGCCGGTTCACGGCCGCCGGCAGCGGCCTGCTCCTCGCCGCTGCCCTGGTCGCGTGCACACCGCACCCCAGTCCCGAGGTGGCGGTCAGGTCCTTCCTGCTCGCCTGGCAGGACGGTGACCACGAGACCGCCGCCGCCTACACCGACGGAGACCCCGCACAGGTGTCCGCGGCCCTCACGGACATGCGCGAGCAGCTCGACCTGGCCTCCCTGCGGTTCCAGCTCGGACCCATCTCCCGCGAGGGCGATTCGGCGCAGGCCGAGTTCGGTGTCAACGCCGACCTCGGCATCGGCGACCCGACCTGGAACTACACCGGGCGCATGCCCCTGGAGTGGGGCCCCGACGGCTGGCTCATCTCCTGGTCCACGAGCGTGCTGCACCCCGACCTGAGCGAGGAGGAGCGCCTCGCGGTCAGCTACGAGAGCCAGGAGCGCGGCCAGATCCTCGACCGCGAGGGCGAGCCGCTGGTCACCGCGGACAGTGTGACGGCCTTCGGCGTCTACCCCGCGGACATGGAGGACAAGGAGGCCGGGGTCACCCAGCTCGCCGAACTCCTCGACGAGGACCCCGACCCGCTCCTGAACCGGGTGCGCTCCGCACCGCCCGAGCAGTTCCAGCCGCTGGTGCTCATGCGCGGCTCCAGCGTGGACGAGACGCTGCTGAGCGAGGCCTCGAGGATCTCCGGGGTGGACACCCAGGAGGTCCAGGTCAACCTGACGCCCTCGGTGTCGCCGTTCCTGCTGGGCGAGGTCGCCGGGACCGCCGAGCACCGGGTCTCCTCCCGCGTGCCCGGCTCCTACCAGGCGGGCGACACCGTCGGCCTGAACGGGCTCCAGAACATCTTCCAGCACGAGCTGGCCGGTTCGGGCACCACCCAGGTGGTCTCCCTGGACCAGGACGGACAGGTCACCGACGTCCTGCAGGCGTGGGAGGGCTCGCTCAGCGGGGCCATCGACACCACCCTGGACCTGGACGTGCAGCGGGCCGCCGAGAACGCGCTGGCGACGGTGCCGGGCAACGGCTACCTGGTGGCGGTCGACACCGGCAGCGGCGAGGTCCTGGCCGCTGCGAGCGCCTCGGGCAGCACCGCGGACGACAACGCCTTCACCGGCTCCTACCTGCCGGGCAGCACCTTCGGCATGGTCACCGCCCTGGCCGCCCTGGAGTCGGGTGCGGCCACCCCCGAGAGCGAGGTGCCCTGCGGCTACTCCGCGGAGATCGGCGGACGCACCTTCGTCAACCCGGGTGGCGGGGCCCTGCTCGACCAGGCCACCCTGGCCCGCAACATCACCTTCAGCTGCAACGTCGGCTTCGCGGGCCTGGGCGCCGAGGTGGGGCCGGAGGCGATCGCCGAGACCGCCGGACGGGTGGGCATCGGCGCCGAGTGGCAGCTGCCCGTCCCGGCCTCCTCGGGTTCGGTGGCCGTGGAGGAGGGCGAGGAGAACGTGGCCGCGGCCATGATCGGCGAGCACGGCGTGCGGGTCAGCCCGCTGTCCATGGCCCTGGTCGCCGCCGCGGTCGCGGACGGCACGTGGAACGCGCCGGCCCTGGTGCCGGAGGAGGGCCCGGACCCGATCGGGGCCGCCACCCTGGACGACGCCCACCTGGAGGTGGTCCGCACCGGGCTGCGCGACGCGGTGACCAACCGCATGCCCGAGCTGCTCGCCACCGGGGGAGAGGTCTACGGGCAGGCGGCCCGCGTGGAGCAGGGCGACACCTCGCTGCACTGGTTCGTCGGCTACAAGGACGACGTGGCCTTCGCCGTCCTGGCCGAGGCCGACCCGGCGACGACCCTGGTGTCGCAGCACGCGGTGAACGCCGCGGGCTCCTTCCTCGACGGGATGGCCAACGGGGTGCCCGAGGGGGCCCCCGCCGGGCCGACCACCGGCGAGCAGGTGCCCGGCGGTCCCACGACCACCGAGGGCGTGGGCCTGCCCTCGGAGCAGACGGATCCGACGCAGACCGGACCGACGGGGCCGACCAACCAGGCCGACCTGACGGGCACGGAGGAGACCGGCTGGTAGGGCCGGCCGGTCGGCGGCTCCGGTCACCGTTCCTTCTGAACAGGGCAGAACCCGGCAAAGAGCGGACCCTCGGGCAACCTCCCGGGGGTCCGCCCGCGTCTTCCCCTATGACTGGGCCGCGACAGGGGGTAGCGGACCAGTGAGGGGCAGGACCTCATCTCGGGGGAGATCCTGTCGTTTCCCAAGGTCGGCCCGACCCTGCCGACCGCCCCCGCGGGCCGCGTCGACCACCTCTTGCGTCCGCGCCCGCGGGGGTTTCTCCCCGTCCGGGCCCGGCGGCCGCGGATTCCCCTCCGCTACCGGGAATCAGCTTGGCCCCTGTACTGTTCAACAGGTAGAGTGACGGACGCGCGAGCGTTCGCCGCTCGCATGTCGGCCGCCCCGCCTGGCGGGGAGGCCGTGACAATTCCACAGGGGGTGATCGGTTTCGACTTCGGTAGTCGTTCCAGGGGAAGCGGGTCGAGGGTTGCGTTTGTGACCTCGTTAATCCTGCATTCGCGTAAACACAAGTGCCAATTCTAAGCGCACTGAGTTCGCTCTCGCTGCCTAAGCGATAGCGTCTCTGTCGGCCTGGGCTCGTCATCGGCCCAGATCCCGGCATCAGCTAGATGACTTACCGCTCAGATCAGGCCACGGGGCCTGAGCGGGACATCTTCGTGGCTGGGCCTGTCAGCGATGTGTCCGTGCAAGCGCTGAGGCCGAGTAGAACGACAGCGCGGACTGCACCCGGAGAAGCCCTGGCTCGGTGCTGAAGGACGCGGGTTCGATTCCCGCCACCTCCACGTGTTGCGCGGGCTGCTGCTCGCCGGTCTTCGACCGGCTCGCCGCAGCCCGCGATGCTTTCCGGGGGAGACCCCCCGAACCCCCCGAGGCGCCCCCTGTGGTTGGGGCCGCGCTGGTCGGCGGAGTGGGTGGGGCTGTTGCTGGCGACGTGAGGCTTCGCCCCGTGGGGCGGGGTTGTCCACGGCGCTTCTCGGGCCCCGGATTCTCTGAGGCACCCCTCTGCGGCTCTGGTCGGTGGGGTTGTTCCTGGTCCCGCGAGGCTTCGCCCTGCGGGACGGGGCCGTCCGCGACGCCTTCATCGAGCCCGCTTTCGTGTGTCTGGTTTCTTTCGGCCCCTGGCCTGCCTGTTCGCGGCGGCTCAGGGGCGTTTTCCGTGTCTGGGGTCGGTACGGCTAGATAGGTTGCGATCCTACCTAGGTAGCTCTATGGTCTAGGTAGCGAACACGAATGAAGGGGGGCCGCGCATGGACCGCCGCGCGAGCTGGCTCAAGGGAGTGCTGGACCTCCTGGTCCTGGCCAGCCTGACCGGGGGCGAGAGCTACGGGTACGCGATCGCCAGGCGGCTGGACGAGTCCGGTTTCGGCAGGATCCGGGGCGGCACGCTCTACCCCGTGCTCAACCGGCTGGAGGAGGCCGGGCTCGTGGACGCCGAGTACCGGACGGCCGAGAAGGGCCCGGGCCGCCGCTACTACGTACTGACCGACGAGGGCCGCGCCGTCCTGAGCGAACAGGGCGCGGCCTGGATGGAGTTCGACGCCTCGGTGCGCTCGGTACTCGAAGAGGGGGGGATCCGATGAGCGACTACTTCACCCGGCTCGCGGAGCTGCTGGGCGAACGCGGTGTGGACGCGGACAGGTCACGCGTCCTGCTGGAGGACCTGGCCGCGCACACGGCCGAGAGCGGAGCCGACCCGGAGGAGGAGTTCGGCCCGGCCGAGGAGTTCGCCGAGGCCCTGGCGCCCCCGACCGGCGCGCGGGACGAGGCCGCCGCGGAGCCGGACGTGCTGGTCTGGTCGGCCGACGCCTTCGAGGGCCCCGCCCGGCTGGCCGCGATGGGCGCCCAGGGCTGGGAGGTGGAGCGGGTGGACCGGCTCGGCCGCTTCGTCAGCCGCCGCGCCCCCGAGCGGCCGCAGACCTGGGAGTACCGCCAGGAGCTCAGCCCCGGCCCGGGCGACCGCGAGCGCCTCGTCCAGCGCCTGGCCCCCGAGGGCTGGGAGCCGTGCGGCCACTGGTCGGTCCTGGCCTACTTCAAACGCCCCGGGTCGGCCACCTCCGGGCCTGCGGCCGAACTGGCCTCTCCGCCCGCGCCCGGCCCCCGCCGCTACTTCCTGGGCTGGAGGGGCGCACTGACCATCGGCGCCTGCCTGCTGATCGCGGTGGTCGCGGGGACCTGGTCGGTCCTGCGGCTGGCGGACGGGGCGGAGGGCGCCGCCGGCTGGGCTGGGTTCGCGGTCGGCGCGGTCCTCGGCGCGCTCCTGGTCATCGGGCTCCTGCGGGGTGCCGTGCGGCTCGCGGCGGCCCGGCGCGACCCCGGCGGAAGGCGCTCCGGGAGGGCGGGGGTACCGCACTCCCGGTGACTTTCCGGGTACGGTCGGATCCGAGGCGGCGAACCGGGGCCGCGACGAAAGCGTTATCCTCTTTGACCCCCCGACCCCGTATCCGCGGGTGAGCGAGAGCCTTCGACCGAAAGCCTTCCGATGCCGAAGAAGACAGCCGCCTCCCTCAACGCCAACCGGTCCTCCCTGGTGCACAAGGTGCGCTACGCGCTGCGCAACCCCGGCAAGGTGGTGCCGTACGTGCGCCGCTCCGCCCGTGACCTGCGGCTGCGCCTGACCCACCGCGACCACGTGGACTACTACCGGGCGGTGATGGCCTCCGACGCCGCCCGCGATCCCAGGTCGGCCGTGGGCAGCCAGAGTCAGGAGCGCTGGCTGGCGCTGGGGCAGATGCAGTTCGACTACCTGGTCGAACACGGTCTCAGACCGGAGCACAGGATGCTCGACATCGGCTGCGGGAACCTGCGCGCCGGGTGGCGGCTGATCGACTACCTCGACCCGGGCGGCTACTACGGGATCGACATCTCCCCGGACATCCTCATCGCCGCCAAGGGCGTGCTGGCCGAGCGCGGGTTGCAGGAGAAGCTGCCGCACCTGACCATCACGCGGGACCTGACCTTCTCCTTCCTGCCGGAGGGCTACTTCGACGTCGTCCACGCGCACAGCGTGTTCTCGCACTCGCCCATCGAGGTGATCGACGAGTGCCTGGCCAACGTCGAGCGGGTCCTGGTGCCGGGCGGGTTCTTCGACTTCACCTACGACCGGACCGAGGGAGTCGAGCACCAGGTGCTGCGGGAGGACTTCTACTACCGGACCGAAACGCTGATCACCCTCGCGGAGAAGCACGGGCTGTCGGCCCGGTTCATGGAGGACTGGGAGAAGCGCCCGCACGGCCAGTCCAAGATCCGCGTCACCGCGCGCGGCTGACCGGGTGCCTCCGCGGGCCCCGGGACGGCTCGGGCGTCCTCGGCGCGTGCCGTGGGCGCGGGGCCGCCGGCGGCCCCGCGCCGGGCGGTGTCAGAAGCCGGAGACCGGGCGCGGCGTGTAGTGGCGCTCCAGCTCCGCCACCTCGTCGTCGGTCAGCTCCAGCGACAGCGACGCGATCGCGTCGTCCAGGTGGTGCGGCCTGGTGGCGCCGATGATCGGCGAGGTCACCGCGGGATTCCGCGACACCCAGGCCAGGGCGATCCGCGCACGGGGAACACCGCGCCTCCGGGCGACCGCGCCGACGGCGTCCGCGATCGACCGGTCCGCCTCCGCGTACAGCCGCGAGCCGAACGCGTCACCGCGGCTGCGCGCCGTCTCCTCCTCCCACGCGCGGGTGAGCCGACCGCGCGCCAGAGGGCTCCACGGGATGACCCCGATGCCCTCGTCCGCGCACAGGGGCAGCATCTCCCGCTCCTCCTCGCGGTAGAGCAGGTTGTAGTGGTTCTGCATGGTGGCGAACCTGGTCCAGCCGTTGACGTCGGCGACCCTCAGCGCCTTGGCGAACTGCCAGGCGTGCATCGAGGAGGCGCCCACGTAGCGCGCCTTGCCCGCCCTGACCACGTCGTGCAGGGCCTCGACGGTCTCCTCGATCGGCGTGGCGGGGTCCCAGCGGTGGATCTGGTACAGGTCCACGTAGTCGGTGCCCAGGCGCCGCAGGCTGTGGTCGATCTCGGTGAGGATCGCCTTGCGCGAGAGCCCGCCGCCGTTGGGGCCCGGGCGGGTGCGGCCGAACACCTTGGTGGCCAGCACGATCTGGTCGCGGTCGGCGTACTCGGCCAGGGCGCGGCCGACGATCTCCTCGCTGCTGCCGTCCGAGTAGGTGTTGGCGGTGTCGAAGAAGTTGACGCCCGCCTCGACCGCCTGGCGGATGAAGGGTCTGCTGGCCTCCTCGTCCAGGGTCCAGTCGTGGGTGCCCCTGGCGGGGTCTCCGTAACTCATGCAGCCGAGGGTGACGCGGGAGACGTCGAGTCCGGTCCGGCCCAGCTTGACGTAGTCCACGGGCTCGCCTTCCGTCGAGGGGTGGGGACGGCACGACTCTAGGGTGCCGGGGTGCGGGCTCCCGGCCCGGCCTCCAGGAATCTACGTCGTAAAGCTCCGTGGGAAAGCCAGGCCGGTACGCGGACGGGTGCGGTGCGACCGGCACCGCACCCGTCCCGCGCGGCCGTCACGCCTCGGTGGCTCCCACGAGCCAGGCGACCTTGTGGGCCGTGACGCCGAGGCTCCCACTGCTGCCGAGGTAGACCCCGAACGAGGCGATGAACGCGTAGTCGTGTTCTCGGCGCTCACAGATCACGTCCTCAACCGCACACGCGGATGACGGGTTGCGCACGCGCAGGCAGGGCGACGACTGTTCGTCGACCACGTCCGCCCGCACGTCGTAACGGGACAGTTCCGCGGCGAGTTTGCCGAGGTGCTCGTGCTCCTCGGAGGGCACACGGGTCGGCTGCTCGTCCCTCGTCTGTCTCGACTTGGCCATGGCGCAGATCCTTTCGTGTCGAGCGTGGTGGCTCTCCTCGATGCCCTGCCGCCATTGTCACCCAGGGTTATATTACTAGTCCGTAACGCGGTTACGACACGCCGTTACTCCACCCAGGCGCCCTCGTACACCACCTCGCGGACTCCGAGGTCGTCGTCGAGCACGACGAGGTCGGCGCGCCCTCCGACCTCGATCCGGCCCACCCCGTCCAGCCCCAGCGCCGCGGCCGGAACCGACGACGCCGACCGCACGGCCTCGGGCACGCCGACGCCCAGGCCCCGCACGGCGTTGCGCACCGCCTGGGGCAGGACGATCGTGCTGGAGGCGATCGTGCCGCTCTCCGCCAGGCGCGCCTCGCCGCCGCTCACCCGCACCCGCAGGTCGCCCAGCGTGTACTCGCCGTCGCCCAGGCCCGTCGCCGACATCGCGTCCGTCACCAGGGACACCCTGTCCGCGCCCGCGGCGTCGAAGACCAGCCCGGCCGCGCCCGGGTGGACGTGCACGTTGTCCAGGATCAGCTCGACCGTCACGCGCTCGTCGCCCAGCGCGGCGGCGATCGGCCCCGGGTCGCGGTGGCCCAGCGGACGCATCGCGTTGTACAGGTGGGTGGCCACCGACGCCCCCGCGTCGAAGGCCGCCAGTGTCTGCTCGTAGGTGGCCTCGGTGTGCCCCACCGCCGCCACCACGCCGGAGGAGGCCGCCGCGCCGATCAGGTCCAGCGCTCCGGGCAGCTCCGGGGCCACCGTGACCATGCGCACGTGCCCCCGCCCGGCCTTGAGCCAGCGGTCGAACTCGGCGGTGTCGGGGTCGCGGAGCAGGTCGGGGTCGTGCGCCCCGCACCTGGCCCGGGAGATGAAGGGGCCCTCCAGGTAGATGCCCGCCAGCTCGCCCGCGTCGCACAGTTCGGCCAGCGCCGCCACCTGGCGCAGGGTGTCCTCCGGGGTGGCCGCCACGAGGCCGCCCACCAGCGCGGTCACGCCCCGGGAGCGGTTGAACGCGATCGTCTCACGGACGCCCTCGGGGTCGGTCTCGGTGAACGCGTGCCCGGCGCCGCCGTGGACGTGGGTGTCCACCATGCCGGGGACGACCCAGGCGCCGCCGAGGTCGCGGCCGCCGGGAACGGGTCCGTCCGAACCCAGCGCGGCCACGCGGCCGTTCTCGATCCTCAACCATCCTTCGTGGACCCCGTCGGGGGTCACGACGCGCGCGTTGGTGAGTGTGACGGGGGTGTGGGCCATGTGAGGGGTTCCTCGTGCTCGTCTCGTCGGTGTGTGTCGCACATTACACAGGCCTTCGGAGCCGTCACCGCGGGCTTCCGTATTGCCTGCGGAGCTGGGTGATCCCGCTTCCTGGGACGGCTGTCCGAGGGGTGGACCGCCCACCGTGGTGCGCGCACGCATTGACGATAACGGCCGGGGCGCTTCATGATGGAGACATGTCCGCCGGTGAGCTGCTTGTCCAGCGCCTGCATGTCGATCTGAGACAGCAGGCGAGCGCGCTCTGTCGTAGCTAGCGCCCTGCGGGGTTTCGCCCCGCGCCTTTCGTGCCCCGTCGCACGTGCCCTGTCGCAGACACCGGACGCTCATCTCTTCCCCTGGGTCCCGTGGGGACCGCCCCGCGGTCGCCCAAGCAGACCTGCCAGGCCCGACACGGGCGGTTTTCGGACAGCGTGGTCCGCTCCCGCCGTGTCGGAGGCGAGGAACCGCGAGAGTCCAAGGACGTTCGTCACCCCTCCTTCCGGTGTCAACCGCCCCGCCGTCCTCCCCGGCTGGTGTCTCCTCCGATCCCGGCTCGCTCTGTTCGAACCCAGGAGTTCTCGCATGACCCGCTTCACCGTGCTCGTCGCCGCCCCCCAGATCCGTTCCTCCGTCCGCGACGCCGCCCTGCGCGCGGCCTCCGAGGTCGCCGCCCGCGCGGGTGTCGACTCCCGCCCCGACGTCATCGACATCGCCGAACTCGGCGCCGAACTGCTCTCGGAGTCCTCCGCCGCGGTCGAGGCCGCGCTGGCGAAGGTGCGCGAGAGCGACGTCCTGCTCGTGGCCTCCCCGCAGGCGCACGGCACCTACACCGGGCTGCTGAAGGTCTTCCTCGACCGCCTGCCCGAGCTGGGACTGGGCCACACGGTCGCGGTTCCGCTGGCGGTCGTGGAGGACCTGCGCAACAGCCGGGGCATCGAGGAGGACCTGCGTATCCTGCTGGCCGACCTGGGCGCCTGGGTGGCCGAGCCCGGCCTGATCCTGGCCGAGGGGGAGACCGGCCAGCCCGACAGCGTGGTGCGGGCGTGGGCCGACGTCGCCGCCCCGGGCCTGCGCGAGGCCGTGTCGGTGGCCGTCTGAGCGGGGTCGCCGCGGCGGTCCCGTAGCGGCGGGTCCGTGGTGGCAGGGGAGACGCGCAGGAGTGTCCCGCCTTCTCCCCGGCCTCCGCGGGGGCCGCACGCCGCTCCCTCGTCTTCGCCGTCCCCGCCTACGTCCGCCTCCTCCGCGCGCCCGTGTGCGGCCTACGCGTGGGCGCGTTTGCGGCTCGTGTCCGCCTCGGCGGCCGCCACGTTGCCGCGGACCAGGACGACCACGACGAGGGTGAGGGCGAATCCGCCCACGCGCAGGGCCAGCATGACGGAGTCGTCGGGCAGCCGCTCGCCGAACAGGATCGTGCCCATGACGACCATGAACACGTTGCCCACGACGTTGGACACCGGAGCGGTGATGGAGGCGCGCGAGCGCTGGAGCGAGGTCTGGAAGAGGACGATGCCCACCGCCCAGCCCACCGCGTACAGGTAAGGGTAGGGCGACAGCAGCGCGGGGACGATCGCGCCCCACAGGCCGTGGTCGGCCAGCAGGCCGCCCAGCCCCTTGCCCTGGAGGCCCGCGCTGCCCTGGGCGAAGCCCGCGGCCGCGCCCAGGGCGGCGGCGGACACGTAGCGGCCGCGGCCGCCGGCCAGGCCCACGACGACCAGGCACACCGCCACGGTGAGCAGGCTGACGGTGATGAGCAGCGGTGCGTCGGCGGTGGTGCCGGTCTCGGCGCCCTCGGCGGTGGACAGGCTGAGCAGGCCGAGCGCGACCGGCATGATGCCGAGGGCCACGTACTCGCCCCGTGTGACGCGCTCGCCCAGGACGAGGGTGATGACGAGGATGCCGCACGCGACCCCGGCGGCGAAGGCGGGCTGGGCCACGGACACGGGCGCCAGGCCGAGCGAGACGATCAGGCCGACGCTGCCCACGGCGGCGAAGAGGCAGCCGAGCACCCAGCGGGGGTTGGTGAGCAGGACCCGGGCCAGGTGGAGGGGGCGGTTGATCGAGATCGACTCCGCGCCGTGCAGGGCGCGCTGTTCCACGGTCAGGCCGACGGTGTAGACCACCGCGGACAGCAGGGCTACCACGAGTCCGGTCACGGGGGTCCTGCTTTCCGTCGGGGCGCGGAGTCGAGAGGGCGGGGGCGGCCGCTAACGTCGGTGTAGGCGGTTCCGCTCGACCGCAGCGAGTTGACGAATTATATATAACCAGTTCTAGTCTTGTCTGACGAACCCCCTGCTGGGGGTAGAACCCGTTCTGGGAACGCAGGGGGCGCGGTGCGCGGATCCGACGAACGCTCCGTGTGGTGGTCGCGCGTGGCCGACCGCTTCGGCAGGCTTCGGTTCCGCTGGCCCGGACCGCGCCGCTCCCGGCCCGGCGAACCGGGGCGGGACCGCCCGCGAGCGCCGCGTCTGGCGTTGCTCCTGGACCGGTGGCCCCGACGGCTCCGCCTCCCGTTGCTCCGGCCCCGCTGGGACAGCCACTCCCGTTTCGAACCCGGGCCCCTGGGGCTGCTCGGCGTCATGCTCTCGGCGATGGCGGTCACCCTGCTGCTGATCCAGAGCGGCTCCGGGGGAGGCGCCGCGGAGGGCGGGCGCGCCGAGGAGCCCGTCACCGTGCCGGGCCCGCCGGACGGCGAACTGCGCGTCATGGTCGTCGGCGACTCGCTCTCCCAGGGCAGCAGCGGCGACTACACCTGGCGCTATCGCCTGTGGTCCCACCTGCGCGAGGCCGGGGTGGAGGTGGACTTCGTCGGCCCCTACGACGGTGTGTACGGGTTGGCGGACCGCGAGTTCGGCAACCAGGACTACGCCGACCCCGACTTCGACACCGACCACGCCGCCCGCTGGGGCACCACCGCGCAGGACCTGTCCACCGGGGCCGCGCGGGTGGCCGCCGAGTACCGGCCGCACTACCTGCTCCTCCTGGCCGGTACCGAGGACATCCTGGCGGGGGAGGACGCCGACAGCGCGCTGGAGGGGGTGGGCGAGACGGTGTCCACGGTGCGCGTCGTGCGGGGGCAGACCCGGTTCGTCCTCGGGGAGCTCCCGCCGGTGGAGGACCCGCGGGCCAACGCCGAGATCGACCGGTTCAACATGGGTCTGGTCGACCTCGCCGCTCAGCTCACCTCCAGCGAATCGCCCGTGGTGGTCGCGCGGGTCGCCGACGGGTACGCCCCGGCCAGCGACAACTGGGACGAGGCGCACCCCAACGCGCGCGGCGAGCTGAGGATCGCGGCGGCCTTCGCCGACGCGCTCGCCGAACCGCTGGGGGTCGGACCGGCCTACCGGCGGCCGCTGCCGGAACCGGCGGTGGGGCCCACGAGCGCGCCCAAGCCGGTGGCGGAGGAGTCAGAGGACGGCCTCGTGCTCAGTTGGGAGGCCGTGCCCGGTGCGACCGGCTACCGGGTGGTGCAGCGGCGCGTGGGGCCGGACCCGGACGAGGCCGTCGTGCTTCCCGTGGACGTGCGCGCCGACGGGGACAGCCGTTCCGTGCTGGTGGGGGCGCTCTTCAGCGGAGCCCGCTACGAGTTCGTGGTGCGCTCGTTCAAGGGCCGGGACGAGGGGGTGGAGTCCGAGCCCCTCCCGTGGGTGTGGGACGACGATCCGCCGCCGGGGCCGTCCTGGCTGCGCGTCGTCGACGGCGGGGCGACCGTGGAGTGGGAGGAGGTCGAGGAGGCCTCCCACTACGAGGTGTGGGTGCGCGCGTTGGACTGCGGGGTCGCCGACGACCGGCGGGCGCCCGTGGACGGCGGCCCGTACGCGTCCCCGGAGGGTGACCACGCCTCGGAGGAACCCGTCGAATCGCCCGTCCCCAGCGGCGGGCCGTCCGACCCCGTGCCCGACGCGGACCCCGGTCCGCGGCCCACCCCCACGCCCGCTCCGGCCCCCACGCCGTCCGTGCCGGAACCCGAGCCCGTCACGCCCGGCTCGGACTGCGAGCGCCGTGACGGGCTCGGCCCCGGGGGCGGGCGGGGGTGGCGCACGCTGGGCCCGGCGGGGGAGGAGCCGCGCTGGTCGGTGACGGTGTCGGGCCCCTACGAACTTGTGGTCCGCTCCTACCGCGACTACGTGGAGGGCGGCTACTCCGACAGCGTTCTGCTCGCGCGGGGCTGACGGCGGGCCGAGGGGTTGCTTTCCAGGGGCGGAGGTCGACGGTGTCGTTCACAGGGCTGAGGGTCCGGCGGGTGCGGGGAGCCCCGGGAGGAAGGGGCGCTCGGCGGGGAAGGGGCGCCCGAGGAGAAGGGGGCGTCCGTCTGCTGCCGTGGGCCGTGGGACTGCTGACCGGTGTGCTGGTGCTCGGTCCCGCGCTGGGGCCCGGATACGTGCTGCGCTACGACATGGTGTTCGTGCCCGACCTGTCGCTGGGCACGGCGCTGCGGGGCGCGGACGGGTTCCCCCGCGCGATTCCCAGTGACGCCGTGGTGGCGGCGCTGTCCGCGGTTCTGCCCGGGGACGCGGTGCAGTCGCTGGCGCTGCTGGCGGTGTTCGCCGTGGGCGGGGCCGGTGCCGCGCGCCTGGTGCTGCGGGTGCTGCCCCGCGGCGGTGCCGGGGTCCTGGTGGCGTCGGCCGCCGCCGGGACGGCCTACGTGTGGAACCCGTTCGTGGCCGAGCGGCTGCTGTTGGGCCAGTGGGCGATGCTGCTGGGCTACGCGGGGCTGCCGTGGGTGGTGGGGGCGACCGTCCGTCTGGCGAGGGTGCGGCCGGGTCCGGGGCTCGCCGGGCTGGTGCGCGCTCTGGTGCCCGCCGCGGTCGGCGGGTTCTCGTCGGTGGTGCTGACCGCCCTCACCGCCGGTCCCGTCGCCCTCACCGCCCGCCCGCGCGCGCCGCGTCAGCGTCGTGCCCTCCGAGCATCCCGCGCCGCTTCGACCTCTCGGGACCCTCGACGTAAGCGGCCTTCCGGTACTCCTCCGCCTCCTTCAGGTACTTCGGGTCCTCCTGTCTCTGGGGCCCCTCCATGCACTGGGGCCCCTTCAGGCCCTGCGGCACCTGCGCCCCCTGCGGATCTTTCGGTCTCCGCGGATCCCTCAGCCCTTGCGGGGTCTTCAGACCCTCCAGCCTCTCCGGCGACCGCGACTCCTGCGGGCGCTTCGGACTCTGGGGCCCCTGCGGCTCCCTCGGCGACTCAGGTTCCTCCTGACCCCCGGGAGGCTCAGAACGCCTCTCCCGTGACTTCCGCGCACCCGCGTGCGCCGCGCTGGTGGGGGCGGGCGGTGCTGTTCGTGCTGGCGCTGGTGGTGGTCTCCCTGCCCTGGCTGCTTCCGTCCCTGGTCAGCGGGGCGGGTACGGACCCGGCCGGGGTGGCGGCGTTCGCGGCCCGTTCGGACACCCCGTTCGGGGTCCTCGGCTCCCTGCTGCTCCTGGGCGGGGTGTGGAACTCCGGTGCGGTTCCGGCGGGCTACGGCGAGCCGGTGACGGCCACGGCCCGCCTGCTGCTGTGTCTGCTGGCGTTGGCGGGTTGGGTGTGGTTGCTGCGCCGGGAGCGGCCGGAGTTCGGCCCCGGTCTTTCGGCGGCCGCCGCCCTGGGCCTGCTGATCGCCCTGCTGGGGGCCACCGGGCCGGGGCGCGCGCTGCTGGTCTGGCTGATCTCCGCCTGGCCGGGGTTCGGGCCGCTGCGCGACGGCCAGCTCTACGTGGCCCCGCTGTCCCTGGTCCAGGCGCTCGGCCTCGGCGCGTGTGTGTGGTGGCTGGCCGGACGGCAGGGTGCTGCGCTGCGGACGGGGCTCGCGGTGTTCGTGGCGCTGCTGCCGGTGGTGGTGCTGCCGGGACTGCTGTGGGGCGCGAGCGGCCGGTTGGCCCCGGTGCACTACCCCGGGGAGTGGCTGGCGGCGCAGGAGGCGGTGGCCGCCGACGACCGGCCCGGGGCGGTGCTGGTGCTGCCCTGGAGCGCCTACCGCGGCCCCGACTGGTCGGGGCGGGCCACGGTCGTCCTGGACCCGGCGACCAAGCTCTTCGACCGGCGCACCCTGTGGAACGACGACCTGGTCGTGGGCACCCCGGACGGGGGAGAGGTGGTCGTGACCGGGGAGGACGCGCGGGCGCGACGGGTCGCCGGGGTGCTCGGGCCTGACCCGGCGACGGGCCTGCCCGGGCGGTTGGACGCCGCGGCGCTGGGCGGGCTGGGGGTGCGGTACGTGGCGGTGTCCGCGCCAGCCGATAACCAGTTCTGGTCAGGTGTGGAGGGCCTGTCCGTGGTGGTGGAGGGCTCCGGCATGGTGCTTCTTCGGGTGCAGGACCAGCATGTAAAGGCTGACAAAGCTGGCATTCCGGGGTTGGAAGTTACCGGCGGGTTAGTTACAGTTGGGGCAATCATCTGGTCTATGGCTAGATCAGGTTCTAGTCTCGTTTTCCAGCGCTCCGGACCCAGCGCGGGATCGGGCGCGCGGAAGGAGATCCCCAAGTGATCAAGGTAATCGCCGCCTGCGTCATCGGCGCGGCCCTGGCGGGAGGTGCCACCTTCGTGGCCACCAGCCTCGCCACGGACTCGACCGCCACCGCGGAACCGGTGAACGAAACCCTCTACAACTACGGCGACCGCTAGGACGGCCGTACGGCGGAGGTTCGCGGGCGCTCCGCCCCCGGCGGGGCGCCCCACTCCCCGACTCCCGCGGCCCCGGGTACCCTCCCCCGGCCGCCCACCACCACCGACGTCCGGCCCACGGGCCCGTTCGGCGTGCGCTCCACCCTTCCCCCAGGGGGTCGCCGTGCGTGTTCACCCGCACGCGCGAGGTAGCGGCACGCGGTCCGGCCGGACACCGCGCGGAAGGAGAGCGTGTGGTCTTCCAGAAGGTCCACCGGATCCGCCAGGAGGCGGAACCGGGCCTGCCCGCGGTCACCGAGGCCCCGGCCGCCGTCGTCCCCGTCCAGGTCCCGACCGGCACGGGCGCACCCGCCGCCCCGGACGTCCCCGCCGACCTCGGGCCGCGCCTGGACGGGGTCCGCCTGGTCATGGTCAACTGGCGCGACCCCTGGCAGTCCACCGCGGGGGGAGCCGAGGAGTACTCCTGGCGGATCAGCCGCCACCTGGCCGAACGCGGTGCCATCGTCACCTTCCTCACCAGCCGCGAGCCCCACCAGGCGCGCGTGGAGACCAGGGACGGGATCGTCATCCGCCGCATGGGCGGCAGGTTCACCGTCTACCCGCGCGTCATGGCGTGGCTGGCCCTGTGGCGCCGCGAGTACCAGCTCGCCTTCGACTGCATGAACGGCGTTCCCTTCCTGTGCCGCCTCGTCCTGCGCCGCAGCACGCGGGTGGTCAGCGTCGTCCACCACGTCCACGACCTCCAGTTCAACGCCTACTTCCCGGCGCCCGTCGCCTGGCTGGGCCGCACGCTGGAGTCGGTCGTGGCCTCGCGCGTCTACCGCCGCTGCACCACCGTCACCGTCTCGGAGTCCTCCCGCCGGGCCATGCGCGAGAAGCTGGGCTGGCGCGCGCCGATCGAGATCATCCACAACGGCGGACTCCCCGGGCCCCAGAAGCCCCTCGACGACGCGCCCGCCCCCGCCGACATGGGCCACCCGGCCGTGGTCAGCCTGGGCCGCCTGGTCGTCCAGAAGCGGGTCTCGCGGGTGGTCGACCTCGCCCGCGCGCTGCGCGAGGAGCACCCCGACCTGAAGGTGCACATCATCGGCCGCGGCCCCGAGGGCGAACCCCTGGCGGAGCAGGTCGCCCGTGACGGCACGGGCGACCGCGTGCGCCTGCACGGCTTCCTGCCCGAGGAGGACAAGAACAGCGTCCTGGCCTCGTGCCACCTCCACGTCACCGCCTCCGAGTTCGAGGGCTGGGGCCTGACCGTCATCGAGGCGGCCCGCCTCGGCGTGCCCACCGTGGCCTACGATGTGGACGGACTCCGCGACTCGGTCCGCGACGGCGAGACCGGGTGGCTCGTGCGCGAGGGCGAGGAACTCGCCGACGTGGTCGCGCGCGCCCTGGAGGAGCTGTCCGACCCCCGCCGGGCCGAAGCCGTCCGCCGCGCCTGCCGCGCGTGGGCGTCCCGGTTCACGTGGGAGGCCAGCGGCGCGCGGATGACCCGGCTCGTCGCGAGGGAGCTGGGCCTGCCCGGCGCCGCGGAACCGGACGCCCCCGCCACCGACGCCCCCGTCCCCACTCCCGGCACCGCCCCCGCACCGGACGCCCCCGTCCCCGACCCCCTCACCTCCGACGACACGGGCGCCCCCGCCGCCCGGAACACGGCAGCAGGCAGGAAAGCGAAGACGTGACACCGACGGAATCCACCGCCAGGCGCGAACCGGAGGATTCCCGCACACCACCTTCCACCGGCCCCGGCGGTGCCGATCCCCGCCTCCTGGCCCGGCTGAAGGTCCTCACGGTGTGCCTGCTCCTGGGAGCGCTGGCCGCCAGCATCGACCCCGGCAGGATCGTCAGCGACACCAAGCTCGACCTGACGGCCGACCCCCTGGGGTTCATGGAGCGCGCCCTGCACCTGTGGGACGCCTCCTACTTCGGCCAGATCCAGAACCAGGCCTACGGGTACTTCTTCCCCAACGGTCCCTTCCACCTGCTGTTCGACCTGCTCGGCATGCCCGACTGGCTCATCCAGCGCCTGTGGATGGCCGTCCTGCTCGTCGCCGCGTTCGCCGGCGTGTACAAGGTCGCCGGGGCGCTGGGCATCGGCACCGTCAACACCCGCATCCTGGCCGGGGTCGCCTACGCGCTGGCCCCCCGCGTGCTGACGCTGCTGTCGTACAACTCCGCCGAGTTGCAGCCCATGCTGCTCATGCCGTGGATCCTGCTGCCCCTCGTGCTCGGGGCCAGGCACGGCCGCTCTCCCGCCCGCATGGCCCTGCTGT
Source organism: Nocardiopsis sp. LDBS0036 (assembly GCF_041228755.1). NCBI lineage: Bacteria > Bacillati > Actinomycetota > Actinomycetes > Streptosporangiales > Nocardiopsidaceae > Nocardiopsis > Nocardiopsis sp. LDBS0036. Next base: position 2,928,505 of record NZ_CP141103.1, on the reverse strand, counting down.
CGGGCCTGGCCTTCCTGCTGTGCGGCGGCACCAACGCCGCCTCCGAACTGGCCGTCCTGGTCGTGCCGGGGCTCTACCTGCTCACCCGGGCGAACGGTCCGCGCAAGTGGCGCCTGACGGCCTGGTGGACGGTCGCGCTGGTCCTGGCCTCGTTCTGGTACGTCGCGCCGCTGCTCCTCATGGCGCGGTACGTGTTCTCGTTCATGCCCTACACCGAGGACGCCGCCGTCACCACCGGCGTCACCTCGCTGCTCAACGCGCTGCGCGGCACCTCCAACTGGATGGGCTTCCTGCCCGACCAGGGAAACACCGCGCTGCCCTCGGGGGCGGAGCTGTCCACCACCCCCTGGCTGATCGCGGCCACCGCGCTGGTGGCGGGACTGGGCCTGGCCGGGCTGGTCAACCGGCGCACCCCCGAACGGCTCTTCCTCATCGCCAGCCTCCTCACCGGCACCGCGGTCATCGTCGCGGGCTTCACCGGCGACCTCACGGGCCCCTTCGCGGGGACCATGCGCGAGCTGTTCGACGGTCTCCTCTCCCCGTTCCGCAACGTGCACAAGTTCGACGCGCTCGTGCGCCTGCCCCTGGTGCTGGGCCTGGCCCACCTGCCCGTGGTGGTGGCCCGGGACCTGGCCGACCGCAGGGGCACGCCCGTGTCCGGACGCGTGCGCCGCACCGTCGCGGGCGCCACCGCCGCCGTCCTCGCGGCCACCCTCGTGCCCGTCGGCACCGTCGGGATCGCCCCCGCGGGCGGCTTCGCGCAGATCCCCGACTACTGGTACGAGGCCACCGACTGGCTGGAGGCGCGCGCCGACGAGCGCGGTATGACCATGGCCCTTCCCGGTTCGGCGCGCGGCGAGTACGAGTGGGGCCGCCCCATGGACGAACCCCTGCAACCGCTGTTCGAGGGGGCCTGGACCAACCACCAGATCATCCCGTGGGGCTCGGCGGGCGTCTCCCGCGTCACCCACGAGATCGACCAGCGCGTCTCCTCGGGACGCGGCTCCGCCGGGCTCGCCGACACCTTCGCGCGCATGGGCGTCACCCACCTCCTCGTGCGCAACGACCTCCAGCGCACCGGCAACAACGGCGGCTGGCCCGCCCGCGTCCACCAGGCCCTGACCGACTCGCCGGGCATCACCCGGGCCGCCGAGTTCGGCCCGGTCATCGGCTCCCTGGACCACCAGTCCGCCTCCCAGTGGTTCGACCAGCCCTACCGGGCGCTGAGCGTCTACGAGGTGGAGGACGCCGCGCCCACCGTCGGCACCGTGCCCGCCGACGAGGTGCTGCGGGTCACCGGCGGCCCCGAGTCCGTGCTCCACCTGGCCGAACAGGGGGTGGTCGACGACGACCGCCCGATCCTGCTCGGGGACGACCCCGGAGCCGGGGAGGTCGCCGCCCAGGACACGGTCGTCACCGACACCGCCCGCCGCCGCGAGGTGGTCTACTCCGATGTGCGCCGCAACGTGTCGGCCACCCTCACCGGGGACCAGGAGCTCGAACGCGACGTCCCCGCCCCCGACGTCCTCGACCCGGCGTGGGAGGACCACGTCGCCCACGCCGAGGACGTCGGGATCGCCTCGGTGCGCGCCTCCTCCGCGGAGAGCGGGGCGGGGGCGCGCGCCGCCGACCGCGACCCGGGGCACGCCCCGCACGCCGCGCTCGACGACGACCTCACCACCTCCTGGCGGTCCAGCGCCTTCACCGGCGCCCTGGGGGAGTGGATCGAGGTCGAGTTCGAGGAGCCCCAGGACCTGACCGGGCTCAGCGTCGCCTTCGAGCACCTGCCCGGCGAGCCGCCGCCCTCCCGGGTCACCCTCGTCACCGACGGCGGCGAGGCGCAGGTGCCCGTCGCCGAGACCGAGGAGCCCCAGGAGCTGGCGGCACCGCCCGGCGCGACCACCACACTGCGCGTGCGCGTGGACGAGCTGGCCTGGGAGCCGGAGTACCGGTTCGGCACCCGGGTGGGTGTCGCCTCGATCTCCGTGCCCGGCCTGGAACCGGCCCGCACGCTGCGGGTCCCCGGCCCCGCCGACGCCGGAACGCTGCTGTTCACCGGCTCCACCGGTACCGCGCCCGGTTGCATGGAGGGCTCGCACGTGTGGGTGTGCAACCCCGACCTCCAGGTGCGGGGCGAGGACGCGCGCCGCCTGGACCGCACGTTCGAGCTGTCGGCGGAGTCGGCCTCCGCCCCGCACACGGTCTCGGGCGAGGTCGTGCTCACCGACCCCCGGGAGGCGGAGAACGCCGCCAACCGGGCCAGCCCCCACCCGCACGTGACGGCCTCCTCCACTGCCGTGCAGCACCCCGCCGCGATGGGCCGGGGCGCGCTGGACGACGACGAGAGCACCGTCTGGTACCCGGACCCGGAGGAGAAGAACCCCTGGCTCGACATCGAGCTGGGCGCGCCCACCGAGATCGGGCACCTGGAGGTGGAGTTCCCGCGCGCCGACAGCGTGTTGCGGCCGATCCGGGTGACCGTCGAGGGCGGCGGCACCGTGCGCGAGGGGTGGCTGGACGGCAGCGGCCGGGTGGACTTCGCCGAGTTCACCGCGGAGTCGCTGCGGGTGACCTTCGAACGCCCCGAGGGGCAGGCCCTGGAGATCGGCACCGTCACCCTGCCCGGGGTGGAGCCGGTGGAGCCGCTGCCCGAGGGCGACGCCTCCACCGCGTGCGGCCTGGGCCCCACGCTGCGGGTCAACGACCAGCGGGTGGAGACGCGGATCAGCCGGGGCACCCTCGCCGACCAGCTCACCGGCCGCCCGCTGCGCTACGAGAGCTGCACCGACCTGGACCTGGTCGGGGGCGGGAACCGGATCGTGGTCGATCCGGGCAACCGCTACGAGGTGCGCTCGGCGCTGGTGGAGTCCGCCGACCCCGTCTCGGACCGCCCCGAGGTCACCATGGCCGAGGTGGAGCGGGTGCACGCCTGGGGTCCGGGCGAGCGCCGCTTCGACGTGGACGTCGCCGAGGACAGCCTGCTGGTGGTCAACGAGAACTTCAACGAGGGCTGGCGGGCCCGCCTGGAGGGGGCTGACGCCGCACTGGAGCCGATCCGGCTGGAGGGCTGGAAGCAGGCCTGGGTGCTGCCCGCGGGCAGCGCGGGCACCGTCACCCTGACCTACGCGCCCGACACCGCCTACCACCGGGCCCTGGCCGTGGGCGCCGCGCTGGCCGCGGTGCTGGTGGTCGCCGCCCTGTGGCCCAGGCGCCTGCTGCCCGGGGGCGCGGCGGCCGGGGCCGCGGCCCCGCGGGGCGCCCGCGCCCTGCCCGACGCCGGGCCCGGATGGCTGGGGCGGCGGGTCGTGCTGCCGCTGGGCCTGGCCTACGGGGTGTGGGTGGCCGGTGCGGTCGGTGCCGCCCTGGTCGCGGTGATCCTGGTGTGCATGTGGTGGCTGGGGCGCCGGGCGCCCCGGAGGCTGCGGCACGCCAAGCCGGGACGGCCCTCCATGGGCGGGCGGACGCTGCCGCTTCTGGCGGGGCCCTGGCCGGTGGCGGTGTCGTTGGCGCTGGCCGGGCTGGCCATGGGCGCGGGTACCCACCTGGCGCTGTACATGCCCTTCCACGAGGTGACCGAGGTGTTCGGGGGAGCGCTGCGCGGCTGGGTCTCCCAGCTGCTGTGCCTGCCGGCGCTGGTCCGGCTCGTGCTGGCCCTGGGCCAGCCGGGCGACGGCGAGGACGCCGACGCCGATCCGCCGTCGGTCCGCGTCCGAGCGGCCGCTGCGGACGCCGGTGGCGGGGCGGACGGGCCCGCTCCGCCCGGCGGTGCGGCCGGTCTGGCCGATACTGCCGGGGTCAGTGGGTCTAACGGTCCTACCGGCACCCCGGCGACTCCTGTGAGCGATGAGGCCGGCGGCGCTCCCCACAACGGGGGCCCCTCGGACGACGACCGGTGGGAGAACGACCCCGAGGAGGCCCGGACATGAGCGCGCTCGGCGCGGGGGAGGCCGCCCCCAGTCAGGTCGGCCCCGAGCGCCGACCGGGGCGCTCCCTGCCCCGCGGCACCCTGCTGGTGGCCGTGGGCGCCTTCCTGCTCACCCTGGCCGCCCTGCTCCCGCTCTACGTGTACGAGCGGATGGCCCTGCTGCCCGCCGGGGCCGAGTTCGACATCCGCATGCTGGACGAGGACGCCGGTTACCTGGACACCTCCACGTGGTCGTGGGTGGAGTCGGCCGAGCTCAGCAGGGTCACCCGGGTGGACGCCTCCGCGCACGGCGGCGACTGGTCGGCGTGGGAGGTGTCCGTGGACACCTCCGTGCCCGACCGGATGATCGACCACTGGAGCCGCCGCGTCATCGTCGACCGGGAGACCGGCCGGGCGGTCAACTGCTGCGGTGAGCACGTCGACGGCGACCGGGCGGTCCGGCAGGCGGGGCTGGTGTACTTCTGGCCGCCCGGGGACGGGGAGGGCGAGTACCCCTTCTACGACGCCGAGGTGCGGTCCGCGCCGATGCTGGAGTTCCAGGAGTGGGAGGAGGTGGCGGGAGTGCGGGTGCGCCGGTACAGCCAGTGGATCGAGTCCACCCAGATGCCCGACTCGGCCCGCCCCGTGCCCGCCTCCCTGTTCCGCCCCGGGGCCACGGGCACGGTCACCGCCACCCGCTGGCTGGAGGTCAGCCGGACGTTCTGGGTGGAACCGGTCAGCGGGATCGTGGTCAACGCCCACGAGACCCGCGCGGAGACCCTGCGCCCGCAGAACGACAGCGGTGAGGCGCCCCTGCTGTACGCGCGGCTGGTCCTGGCCGAGCAGCAGGTCGCGGCCCAGGCCGAGCAGGCCCGCGTGCGCTCGGTGCTGCTGCGCGCCCTCTCCTCGTGGGCGCCGTGGACGCTGGCCCCGCTCGGCGGCCTGGTCGTGCTGGTCGGCCTGGTCCGGGCCCGGCGGGGCCGGGACGCGCACGGGGGAGCGGAGCGGGGGCCCGAACGCGCGGAGGGGGAGCCCGTCGCGCCGACGCCGGGCTGAGTTCCGACGGAACCGGCGGGCCGTTCGAGCCGCGCCCGGTGCCCCGGGACGGGAAACACCTGAGGATACGGGTGTTCCGGGAGAGAACGAGCCGTTTCGACCGTAGGATCACACCCATGTGCGGTCGTTATGCCCAGTCCCGGAACGTGCACCAGTTGCAGCTCGCCTTCGGCCTGCCCGAGCAGGCCCTTCCCGAGGAGACCGATCCCCGGGCGTGGCCGCCGCTGGAGGAGCTGGACCCGGACTACAACATCTCACCGGGCAGGCCCGTGTACGCGGTGCTCGGACCGCCCCCGCAGGGGGAGGACCGGGGCGAGCCGGGGCCCCGCTCCCTGCACACCCTGCGCTGGGGCCTGGTGCCCTCCTGGGCCAAGGACCGCAACATCGGCTACCGGATGATCAACGCCCGCAGCGAGACCATCGCCGACAAGCCCGCCTTCCGCACGGCCTTCCGGCGCCGCCGCTGCCTGCTGCCCGCCGACGCCTACTACGAGTGGCAGCTGATCGGCAGGGACGGGACCGTGCAGGCCAGCACCTCGCCGGTCACCGACCCCCACCACAAGAAGCGCAAGGCCAAGGCGGACAAGAAGCCCTACTCCATCCACTACCCCGACGACCGGCCCCTGGCCCTGGCGGGGATCTTCGAGCGCTGGCGCGACCCCGAGGTGGCCGAGGACGACCCCGCCGCGTGGGTGTGGAGCTGCGCCGTCGTCACCACCGAGGCCGCCCCCGAACTCGCCCACATCCACGAGCGCATGCCCGTCGTCGTGCCCCCCGAGGACTGGGCGGCCTGGCTGGACCCGGCGACCGGGGCCGACGAGCTGGCCCACCTGCTCCAGGACACCCCCGCCGAGCGCTTCGAGGTGGACGAGGTCTCCACCGACGTCAACAGCATCAAGAACAACCGTCCCGACCTGCTCGAACCGCTCTCCGACACCGGGGGAGACGAGCCGCAGACGCTCTTCTGACCCGGGGGAGCGCGGCACGGCCCCGAGCCGACCGCGCTGTCGGGGGTGGCGTGCGGGAGACACTTTTCTATCCCCGGGACGGTGGACAGCCCCGCTCGGCCGACGGATAGAGTGTCCGGGGCCACACGGACCGGGCACGCCCCGGTCACGCGTGCCCGGGGCGCCCCAGGCGTCCCCACATCTTCATACGCAACGCGGGAGCTCGCGCCATGGCGGGCTGAGAGGGCGACTCAACGGTGTCGCCGACCGCAGAACCTGTTCGGGTAATTCCGACGTAGGGAGGCATGCCATGACGGCTCTCGACGGCCGCGACGTCAGTTCCACCGCCGACCACCGGGTGACCACCGGTCCCATCATGGGATCACGCAAGGTCTACCGGGAGGTCGCCACCCCCGAGGGGCACACCCTCCGCGTCCCGCAGCGCCGGGTGGAACTCAGCAACGGCAGCCACTTCGACCTGTACGACACCTCGGGTCCGTACACCGACGACACCGCGCACATCGACGTCCACCGGGGCCTGGCCCCCACCCGCGGGGAGTGGGCCCACGCGCCCGCCCCGTCCGGCGGCGCGACCACCCAGCTGGCCCACGCCAAGGCCGGGACCATCACCCCCGAGATGCGGTTCGTGGCCGCCCGGGAGGGCGTGGACCCCGAGTTCGTCCGCCAGGAGGTGGCCGTGGGCCGGGCGGTCATCCCCGCCAACCGGTGCCACCCCGAGTCCGAGCCGATGATCATCGGCAAGAACTTCCTGGTCAAGATCAACGCCAACATCGGCAACTCCGCCGTCACCTCCTCCGTGCCCGAGGAGGTGGAGAAGATGGTGTGGGCCACCCGCTGGGGGGCCGACACCGTCATGGACCTGTCCACCGGCAAGCGCATCCACGAGACCCGCGAGCGCATCCTGCGCAACTCGCCCGTCCCGATCGGGACCGTACCCATCTACCAGGCCCTGGAGAAGGTCAACGGCGACCCGGCGGCGCTGAGCTGGGAGGTCTACCGCGACACCGTCATCGAGCAGTGCGAGCAGGGCGTGGACTACATGACCGTCCACGCGGGCGTGCTGCTGCGCTACGTGCCGCTCACCGCCCGCCGGGTCACCGGCATCGTCTCGCGCGGCGGCTCCATCATGGCGGCCTGGTGCCTGGCCCACCACAGGGAGAGCTTCCTGTACACCCACTACGAGGAGCTGTGCGAGATCCTCCGGGAGTACGACGTCACCTTCTCCCTCGGCGACGGGCTGCGGCCGGGGTCGATCGCCGACGCCAACGACGAGGCCCAGTTCGCCGAGCTGCGCACCCTGGGCGAACTCACCCACATCGCCCGCGCGCACGACGTGCAGGTGATGATCGAGGGGCCCGGGCACGTGCCGATGCACAAGATCGCGGAGAACGTGCGCCTGGAGGAGGAGCTGTGCGGCGAGGCGCCGTTCTACACGCTCGGCCCCCTGGCCACCGACGTCGCGCCCGGCTACGACCACATCACCTCCGCGATCGGCGCCGCCCAGATCGGCTGGCTCGGTACGGCGATGCTGTGCTACGTCACCCCCAAGGAGCACCTGGGGCTGCCCGACCGGGACGACGTCAAGACCGGTGTGATCACCTACAAGCTCGCCGCGCACGCCGCCGACCTGGCCAAGGGGCACCCCCGGGCGCAGGAGTGGGACGACGAGCTGTCCAAGGCGCGGTTCGAGTTCCGCTGGCAGGACCAGTTCCACCTGGCCCTGGATCCCGAGACCGCGCAGTCCTTCCACGACCAGACCCTGCCCGCCGAACCCGCCAAGACCGCGCACTTCTGCTCCATGTGCGGGCCGAAGTTCTGCTCCATGAAGATCACGCAGGACGTGCGCAGGTACGCCGAGGAGCACGGGCTGGAGACGGTGGCCGCCATCGAGAAGGGCATGGCCGACAAGTCCGCGGAGTTCGCCGAACAGGGTAAGCGGGTCTACCTGCCCCTGGCGGACCAGGAGACCGCGCAGCACCAGTGAGGGATGGGGCGGGGGCGGCGGCGTCCCCGCCCTAGCCGGGCTTGCGCGCGCTCGCCACCAGGTGCACGCCCACGTAGTCGTCGGACTCCGTGGCGCGCAGTTCCATCTCCACCAGGCGTCCCATCGACCTCGGGTCGCGCGCCAGCATCATCTCCACCGTGGAGGCGGACAGCACCGTGCGGGGCTTGACCCACTCCAGCTCCAGACCGGCTTCGGCGACCGCCTCGGTGAGCTGCTCGGCCGTGAAGCACCGCGTGATGGAGCCGTCCGGCCAGGGCACCAGGAGCACGTCCGCGTTGGGCGCGTGGCTCAGCTCGGGCCAGCGGTCCTGCTCGGCCAGCATCGCCATGCCCAGCACCACCGAGTCCACGCACAGCAGGGCGCGGCCCCCCGGGCGCAGCACCCGGCTGACCTGGGCCAGCGCCTCCTCGGTGGCCAGGTGCCGGGACAGCACCCGGTTGTCGGCGATGACCCCGTCGAAGGAGTCCGGGGCGAAGCTGCGCAGGAAGGCGGAGTCGCCCACCACGTGGCGCAGCCGTCCGCGCCGGGCGGGCCGGGGCACCACCGCGCGCCCGTTCACCAGGGTCAGCGGGCGGCGCACCGCCACGTCCACCGACGGCAGCAGGGTGACCACGTCGTGTCCGGCGGCCACGGCGCGCGGGGCGCCCTGGTAGTCCGCGCCGGAGAGGTCGAGCAGCAGGGAGGGGGTGTCGGGGAGCCACCGGGCGACCTGCGCCTCTGCGACCGCCCAGTAGAACCGCCAGTAGTCCGACAGGCGGTCGGGGGTGGCGAACTGGGCCGCCGTGGGACGGGGGCGGTCGGAGGCCGGGGTCGGGGACGGTCGCACGTGCACTCCTCTCCCATCCTCCAGATGTCCTACCCGCACTCTGCCATGCCTCACCTCCGGTGACGGAGGTAAACGACAAAGTTCGCCCAAGGAGGGACCTTCGTCCCTCCGCGGCGCGGAATCAGCTCGGGCGAAGCGTTGTTCTCCCCTACACCGCGCCCGGAGCAGCAGCGTCCGGGCGCGCCACACGCGAGTATGCGGGGGAGGGCCGACAGACCATGCCGACAGCCGCGACGTGCCTGGAGCGCGAGGAGACGGTGTCGGCGCCACGCGGCGCCGATGCGCGGGTCCGTGCCATGGGACCGTATCGTTGGGGTATGGACGCCCCAACCGGGACCAGCGCGAGGAGGCCGACGGGCTTGGAACAGGGCCAGGAGCAGGAGACAGCCGAGGAACGGGAAGAGCGCTTCGAGAGGGACGTGCTTCCCTTCCTCGACCAGCTCTACTCCGCGGCGCTGCGGATGACCCGTAACCCCGCCGACGCGGAGGATCTCGTACAGGAGACCTTCGCCAAGGCGTTCGGTTCGTTCCACCAGTTCAGACAGGGAACGAACCTCAAGGCGTGGCTCTACCGCATCCTCACCAACACCTTCATCAACTCCTACCGCAAGAAGCAGCGCGAACCGAAGCAGGCGGGGACCGAGGACGTCGAGGACTGGCAGCTGGCGCAGGCCGCGTCGCACACCGCGGCGGGCCTGAAGTCGGCTGAGGCCGAGGCGCTCGAACACCTCCCCGACACCGACGTCAAACGGGCTCTCCAGGAGCTGCCCGAGGACTTCCGGATCGCGGTGTACCTCGCCGATGTCGAGGGCTTCGCGTACAAGGAGGTCGCCGAGATCATGGGGACGCCCATCGGGACGGTCATGTCCCGGCTGCACCGCGGGCGCCGCCAGCTCAGGTCGATGCTGGAGGAGTACGCGGTGGAGCGGGGGTTCCTGCCGGCGCGGGCGGCGGCCGAGGCCGGCGCGGTCGCCTCGGGGACGTCCCCGCGCGGACGGGGACAGGACGTCTCGGATCGAGGAGACCGGCAATGAGCGGCGGCCACGGCGAACACAGCGACACCCCGTGCAGCGAGGTGCTCGCCAAGCTCTACACCTACATCGACGGCGAGCTGGAGGAGGGCAACTACGAACAGGTGCGCGAGCACCTGGACGGGTGTGGGCCCTGCCTCGACGAGTACGGCCTCGAGGAGGCGGTGAAGAAGCTCGTGGCCAAGCACTGCGGCTGTGATCCGGTGCCGATGGACCTGAGGGACAAGGTGCTCAACCGCCTGGCCCGGGCGCGCACGGAGCAGTTGGCCCGGGAGGCCCGCGTGGAAAGCCCGGGCACCGCGCCCTCCTGAGGGAGCCCGGGCACGACCGGGCCCGGTACCGGACGAAACCTGGCACACCTGGTGGCGGAAGCTGGAATTCCAGCTTCCGCCACCTTTTTGTTGGATTTTGTGCCCTGTTCCGTTATTAGCGATCTCTGAAGTGATGTGTGGCTTTTATGCACTTTTGCGGGAATGTCGTGCCGTATTCCCCGTGCCTGTCGGGTTTTTGGTCAGGTGCTTCCCGGCCGTGTTCCCGGCTCCTTCCCCGACACGCCCGGCGCGCCCGGGCCGTTCCCGGTCGTGACCCACTCGGAATGTTTTTTCTGCCCGGCTCCGGGGTTCGTTTCATCTGGTTACCTGGGGTAGTCGTACCTGGTGGTTCTGGTCGGCGGGTGGCGGGGCAAGCGCCCAGGCGGTGGATCTTCATGCGCTCCCACGCCCGGGGGTGTTGTTACGCAGGGTAATCGAAGTGCGCTGCTAATTGAATTCGTAATTCCATATTCCGGAACTTGGCGCCAGTGGGAGGGGGTGTGGTGAGGGTAGTTCGGGTTGGGGGTAATCGGGGCGCTGTCGTTGCCCGTTAAACTGGACGCCATATCCAACGAATGGGGTAATTTACGCGGCGTGCCCGGGGATAACGGCGGTGCGCGCGCGTCGGGGGAGAGGGGACAACGGTGTTCGTCGGCATGCTCCACGCGGTGATGGGTGTTCTTTGGGTGGTAACCGCCTTCAGTGGATGGTCCTGGTGGTAGAACAGAACCGGTGAAACCATGACAGTCCGGTCGTCGTCGGCGGGGGGTGAACGGGGGTGCGGGCTCTTCCTGGGGGCGCGCGTGTCTACGTCGGAATCATCGTTGTCAGTGCTGTCACCATCATGCTCATGGGTCCCTACTCGGGCCTGGATCTGCGCACACTGGTCCTGATCGCGATTCTCTTCGTGGTCGCGGAGTCGATCAGTACGGCGGTCCTGACGGGCGTCAAGGCGGGGATCTCGCCGAGTTCGGCGGTCTCCCTGGCCGCCGTCGTCCTGGTCGGACCGGTCGGGGCGGCGGTGGTCGGTTTCGCCTCCTGCTTCGCCATCCGCAGGCAGAACCTCGTCAAGAGGGCGTTCAACGGAGCACAGTTCGCACTGGCGGCCTACGCGGCCGGACACGTCTACCTTCTGCTCGGCGGAACGGTGGGAGAACCCGGCCGGGAGGACTTCCCGGCCATCGTCCTCCCCTACGTCGCCGCCGTCCTGACCCACTCCCTGGTCAACTCGGTGCTCGTGGCCGTCCTGATGTGGACCCTGGGCGTCGTGCGCCCCGGCGGCTCGCGTGGCCGGTTCGACTGGCGTCCGCTGGTGGGGGTCGAGCTGTCCTCCATGGGCTACCAGATGCTCGGCCTGGCCATCGCCGCGGTCTGGGGCGGGGTCGGCCTCATCGCGCCGCTGCTGGTGCTGCTCCCGCTGTTCATCGCGCGCTGGACCTTCGCCCAGCAGCTGGACGAGGCGCGCGCGCACGAGGCCACCCTGGCCACCCTGTGCCAGGCGGTGGAGACCAAGGACTACTACACCCGGGGCCACTGCATGCGCGTGGCCGAGGGCGCCGCCATGATCGCACGCGAACTGGGCATGCCCGCCGACCGGGTGCAGAAGATCCGCTACGCCGGGATGCTGCACGACATCGGCAAGCTCGGAGTGCCCACCAAGGTGCTGCAGAAGACCGGCAAGCTCACCGACGACGAGTACGCGGCCATCAAGCTGCACCCCACGCGCGGCTACGAGATCGTGCGGGAGATCAGCTTCCTGGACGAGGCGCTGGCCGGGATCCGGCACCACCACGAGCGCCTGGACGGGCGCGGGTACCCCATGGGCCTGGTCGGGATGGAGATCCCCGAGTCCGCGCGCATCATCAGCGTCGCCGACGTCTTCGACTGCCTCACCTCCACGCGCTCCTACCGCAGGGCGTGGTCGGTGGAGGACGCCGTCGCCGAACTGCGGGCCTGCGCCGGGACCCAGTTCGACCCCAGGATGGTCGAGGCGCTCGTGCGCGCCGTCGAACGCGAGGGCTGGGAGACACCCGACATCGCCGAGCCTCCGGGCGGCTGCTACGGGTCGGAGGCGGCCGAACGCTCCGTGGAGGGGTCCGGCCGAGCCGGGGAACCGGAGGAGGTGCCCGCCGACGCGTCCGCCGAGGAGAGCGCCGCCGGGGAGCCGTCCTCCGCAGGGGCGGCGGCCGACGAGGCCGCCTCCGCGGACGCCACGGCCTCCGCCGAGGCAGTGACGGGCGGGCGTGAACGATGATGACGCAGAGACAGTCGGACGGGGCCCGGTCGTCCGGGCCCGTGCTGAGCGGTCCCGAGGGCGGTGCCCTCAACCACCAGCGCCCGCGCGGGCCGGTCTGGCGGACCTCCCGGCCGGTGCGCGCGGCACTGGTCGGCTCGGTGGGCTCGGGCGCTCTGGCCGCGCTGGTGTGGACGGCCTCGACCGGGGTCGTGGAACCGCACGTGGCGCTGGCGTTCTGCCTGGTCGTCGCGGCCGGTGAGCTGGCGCGGATCACTCTGCCGGGCCACCGGGAGGTGGCCCCCATCGCCTCGGCCGGCGCGATCAGCTACGCGTTCCTGCTGTCGCTGGGCTCCGGGCCGCTGCACCACTCCGCCTGGCAGGTGGTGGCGGTGGTCGCCCTGGGGGTGGCGCTGGGCGAGCTGCCGCACATCGCCGTGGGCCGCAGCCCCCGGGTGGAGGACGTGGCCCGCAGGGTGCTCGTCGCGGCGGCGCTGGCGATCGCCTTCCGGCCGCTGGCCGACCAGCTCCACCTGTCGGGCCCGTCGGTGACGGCCACGCTGCTGATGGCGGCGCTGGTCATGCTCGTCTGGGCGGCGGACTCCCTGCTGGCGGCGGTGCTGCGGGCCGAGCGCCTGCGCACCAGCCCCTCCGTCGCGGTCCGCGACGAACTGCGCGCCCAGTTCGCCACCGGTGCCGCGATCGGCTCCAGCGGCGTGCTGATCGCGCTGGCCTGCACGGTGACCGGTCTGGGCGGGCTGCTGGTGTTCATCGCCCCGCTGCTGGTGTCGCAGGTGGCCTTCCGCCGCCACGCGGAGGTGCGCCGCACCTACCTGGAGACGGTCCGGGCGCTGTCGCGGGTCACCGAGGTGGGCGGCTACGTGGAGAACGGGCACTCGCGCCGGGTCAGCCAGCTGGCGCACGGGATCGCCTGCGAACTGGGCCTGGCCGAGGCCGAGCTGCTGGAGCTGGAGTACGCCGCCCTGATGCACGACATCGGCCAGCTGTCCCTGCGCGAGCCCATCGCGGGCGGCGCCACCGTGCTCGCCTCGCCCAGGGAGCAGAGGCGCATCGCCGAGCTGGGGTCGGCGATCATCCGGGAGACCGGTGTTCTGGACAACGTGGCCGAGACGGTCCGCCGCCAGTGCGAGCCCCTCGCCGGGGACGGCGACGAGGGGGTCCCGCCGCTGGGCAGCCGGATCATCAAGGTGGCCAACGCCTTCGACGACCTCGTCGGCGACAACGGCGACGCCGAGCGCCGCACGGCGGTCCTGGAGCGCCTGCGCATGGACACCGACAGCGAGTACGACCCCCGCGTGGTGGACGCGCTGGCCACGGTGCTCTCCCGGCTCTGACCCGCGGGATCCGTCCGGCGGGGAGCACCGGCCCGGACCCGGCGGCGGCCGGGCGCGGGCCGTGTCACGGCCGGACGGTCCCGGAGCGGGCGCTGGCGTGCCGGCCGCCCTGCTCCGGCGCCCGCCCGCACGGGGGTCAGTCCCGGGGCGGGCGCAGGCGTGTGACGAACTTGTACCGGTCGCCCCGGTAGAGCGAGCGCACCCACTCCACCGGGTGCCCGTCGCCGTCGAAGCTGTGCTGGCAGTGCAGCACCAGCGGCAGGCCCACGTCCACGCCCAGCAGCCGCGCCTCGTTGGGCGTGGCCAGGACGGTCTCGATCGAGGCCTCCGCCTCGGCCAGGGAGACGTCGTACGCGCTCGCCAGAGCCTCGTAGAGCGACGCGTAGCGGTCCAGCTGCCGACGCAGGCCCGGAAAGCGCCGCGCGGCCAGGTGGGCCGTCTCCACGGCCATCGGCTCGCCGTTGGCCAGCCGCAGCCGCTCGATGCGCAGCACGCGCCCGCCGGAGCGGATGGCCAGCAGCTCGGCGAGCTGGTCGTCGGCGTTGATGTAGCTCACGTCCAGGATGCGCGTGGCGGGGTGCAGGCCGTGCGCGCGCATCTCCTGGGTGTAGCTGGTCAGTTGCAGGACCTGTGCCACCTTCGGCTTGGCCACGAAGGTGCCCTTGCCCTGGATGCGCAGCAGACGGCCCTCGACCACCATCTCGGTGAGCGCCTGGCGCACGGTGGTCCGCGAGGTGCCGAACTGGGTCGCCAGGGCGCGCTCCGGGGGGACCGGGTTGCCCGCGGGCATCGCCTCGATCAGTTCCAGGAGCTGCTTCTTCACCTGGTAGTACTTCGGCACCCGGGGGTTGCCGTCCAGTGTGCGCTGACCAGTCATCAGTCTCCTTCGCCGAGTCCCGCGCTTGCCGCACAACCCTCCCGGTGTGGTCGGCACGGCGGGGGTGGCAGCCGCCGATTGGTGTGGACCACTGGTCGAGTGCGTACCTCTTGAGTATGCACGCCTTCATGGGATGATTTGTGAGTGCCTCACCTCAGTGATCTCATCTGGCGACACACGTCACTCAAGCAGGCCGACCTGGAGTGGTTCCACTCCCTGGTCTCGGACTGGCAGCTCCTGGCGGACCTGTCCTTCGCCGATCTCGTGCTGTGGGTGCGTCTGCGCGAGGACGACGGCTGGGTGGCCATCGCCCAGATGCGTCCCACCACCGGGCCCACCGCCTTCCAGGACGACCTGGTCGAGACCGTCCTGCGCGACGACATGACCGATGTCACGTCCCGTTCGGCGCCGCGCGTGATCGGGCGCAGGGCCCTGATCGACCGCGCCTGGGAGGAGGGGCGCATCTGCCGCGACGGCGACCCGGACTGGTCGGGCGGCGTCCCGGTGCGCGAGGAGACCATTCCGGTGCGCCGCCAGGGCAACCTCATCGGGGTCATCCAGCGCAGCACCAACCTCAGCTCGGCGCGCACGCCCAGCCGCCTGGAGCTGACCTACCTGCAGAGTGCGGGCGACCTGGCCCAGATGATCGCCGAGGGCGCGTTCCCGTTCAGCGACCAGGGGCCCCTGATGGTGCGCTCGCCCAGGGTCGGCGACGGGCTGCTGCGCCTGGACCAGAACGGCGAGGTGGTCTACGCCAGCCCCAACGCCCTGTCGGCCTACCGCAGGCTCGGCCTGACCGCCGACCTGGTGGGGGCGCGCCTGGACCGCACCACGCTGGAGCTGGCGGCCCCGGGCGAGGCGCGCGACGAGGCGCTGACCTACACGGCGAGCGGCCGGGCACCGCAGGAGGCCGAGGTGGACGCGCGCGGGGTCACCGTGCAGCTGCGCTCCATCCCCCTGGTCATCGACGGGGTGCGCATCGGCGCCCTGGTGATGGTGCGCGACGTCACCGAGCTGCGCCGCCGCGAGCGCGAGCTGATGACCAAGGACGCCACCATCCGGGAGATCCACCACCGGGTGAAGAACAACCTCCAGACGGTCGCCGCCCTGCTGCGCCTCCAGGCGCGGCGCCTGGACGTGCCCGAGGCGCGGGCGGCGCTGGACGAGGCGGTGGGCCGGGTCGGGTCCATCGCGATCGTGCACGAGATGCTCTCGCACACCCCCGACGAGGTGGTGGACTTCGACGACATCGCCGACCGGGTGATCCAGATGGCGGCGGAGGTCTCCTCCACGGGCACCGCGGTGGTGCCGCGACGGATCGGCGGTTTCGGCCTGCTGAACGCGCTGGTGGCGACACCGCTGTCGATGGTCCTGGCCGAGCTGGTGCAGAACGCCGTGGAGCACGGCCTGGGGCAGGGGCCGGGGCGGATCGAGGTGCGGGTGCGCCGGTTCGACGCGCAGCCGGGCTACCCGGGGCCGAGCAGCCTGGAGCTGGCCGTCTCCGACGACGGCGGGGGGCTGCCCGAGGACTTCGACCTGGAGGGCACCACGAGCCTGGGCCTGCAGATCGTGCGGACCCTCATCGTGGGCGAGCTGGGGGGAACCCTGGCGATCAAGCCCAAGGAGAGCGGCGGGACCGAGGTGGCGATCAGCCTGCCGCTGGAGCACGAGGAGGGGGAGCTGCCCTGAGACGGGGCTCGCGCGGACCACGCGCGGGCCCGCTCCGGGGGGCCGGCGGAAGCACCGGCCCGCGACGGCCCCGGGCGCCGTCCCCGCCGCGCCGCGCGGGGACTCCTGGGGGCCTTCCGGAGCTCCTCGGGGTCTTCCGGGGACCTACCGTGTGCGGGGCCTCAGCTGCGGACCATGGTGCGGTAGGCGCTGCCGCGGCGCTTCTTGAGCGCGCGGCGCTCGTCCTCGCTGGTGCCGCCCCAGACGCCGCCGTCCTGGCCGCTCTCCAGGGCCCAGCGCAGACAGGCGGAGCTGACCGGGCAGCGGTTGCAGACCGCCTTGGCCTCTTCGATCTGGATCAGTGCGGGGCCGAAGTTCCCGATGGGGAAGAAGAGTTCGGGGTCTTCGTCACGGCAGGCTGCGTCATGGCGCCAGTCCATGCGGTCCACTCCTCACGGTGAGGCGATCGGGGGCTTGTGAAGCTTTTCACGATCTTGTGCGCGTCCGTAACGGGCGAAGGGCGCCCGATGGATGGGTTCCATCGGAAGGGGTGTTCGGGCCGAGGGCCGTCCAGGTTTCATCCCACGGCCATGTGGGAAGCGCCCCAATTAACTCGCCTGTAACTCGCGGCGATAACTTGAGCGTGACAGGATCGTTCGGCCCATGCAAGAGCTGCCGAGGCCAAAGGTCCTGTTCGGCGTGTCGGGTGCGTCACAGTGGCTCGGAATGGCGTCTTTCGGCGCAATTAACAGACGATTCGTAATGCCTTCGGTACAGAGTGGAAGTTGACCTGTTCGCGGTCTCCCAGGTATTCGCCGTCGATTTGGAAGGCCCTGGGGTGGGATGACGTGATCTGGAGAGAGTCCTGGTCATGCCACGTCACGTAGCCGTCCCCACGTGCGGGAAGGCCTTTGGGGAAGAACATTTGGGAAAGGATCCACCCCGTGAGCGCGTGCGAGGAGTGGGTCAGCGCGAAAGCGTCCAGGCCCAGATCGAAACGCGAGGACGGGGTCGGCTGAAGCGGCAGCGCCCCCGCGTAGGTCCAGGGCGTGGTGTTGGTGACGAGCGCGAAATACGCCCCCACAAGGGACCTTCCGTGGCTGACCACGCTTAGTGACGGATCGCGGATATCCCCCTGGAAGAACAGCTTTACCGCCACTTCCGCGTACAGCGCGGGAGTGGCCCTGCGCCCGTTGGCGCGCTCGTTCTCCACCTGCTGGACCACGTCGGCGTCCCAGCCGAAACCAGCACAGAAAGTGAAGTAGCGGTCGTCCTGGTCGCTGGTGATCCGGCCGAGGTTGATCTCGCGCTCGCGGCCCTCGCGGACTGCCTCCAGTACGACGCCGGTGGCCTCCACCGGGTCGCCGGGCACGCCCAGGGCGCGGATGAAGACGTTGGCGCTGCCTCCGGGGATCACCGCGTAGCGGGGGCGCCTGAGCCCCTCGGGGGTGGTCAGGAGGCCGTTGACCACCTCGTTGACGGTGCCGTCGCCGCCCAGGCTCAGCACCAGCTCGTATCCGTTCCCGGCCGCCTCGCGGGCCAGCTCGCCCGCGTGGTCGCGGTACTCGGTCTCGGACACGGTGACGTCCAGCTCCGACGCCAGGGCGCCCATGATCACCTCACGCGTGCGTGACGTGGTCGTGGTGGCCTGGGGGTTCATGATGAGAAGGGCGCGCACCACGCCAGTCTAGGGCGTATCTCCCGGGGGCTCCGCTCCGCTTCGGCCCGCCCGTCGCCCGCCGGGGGCGCTCCGCGCCGGTGCGGCCGCCACCCTCAGGGGACGCCGCGCGCGGCGCTCCTCCTGCCGGGGGCGCCTCGTGTGCGAAGCCGGGGCGGCGCCGGGCGGCACGTCGTCGCGGACCACGGTGCGGGCGCCGTGTGCGCGAAGCCGGGGCCGGGGGGAGGGACCCCCGGAGCGCGTATAGGCTCGTCAGGTGTCTTCGCGTCCCGTCACCATCGTCATCGCCGCCGCCCTGGAGGCCCTGATCGGGCTGGCCGCCGCGGCCAGCGGGGTCTACAGCCTCTTCACCGCGATCACCGGTCGGGCCAGCGACCTGACCAGCGCGATCCCCCTGACCGCCCTGGGGCTGGGCGCGGGCGCGCTGCTGGTCTTCGTCGCACGCGGGCTCTGGCAGCTGCGGGACTGGGCGCGCACGCCGGTGTTCGTCACCCAGCTCTTCCTGGCCGTGGTGGCCTACTACATGTTCACCAGCGAGCAGTACGCGTTCGCCGCGGTGCTCGCGGCCGTGGCGGTGTGCGCCTCCGCCGCCGTGCTCTCGCCGCCGACGACCGCGGCGCTCTTCCCCGACGAGCGGGGGAAGTAGCGCCGCGGCCGCCCGCGGCGACCGCTCGGGTGTCAGTCGTCGGTGGTCAGCGCCTGGCGCAGCTGCGCCAGGGTGCGGGCCAGCAGACGGGACACGTGCATCTGCGAGATCCCCAGCTCCTGGGCGATCTGCGACTGCGTCATGTTGCCGAAGAAGCGCAGCAGCAGGATGCGCTTCTCCCGCGGCGGAAGCTGCTCCAGGAGCGGCTTGAGCGACTCCCGGTACTCCACGCCCTCCAGGGACTCGTCCACGATGCCCAGTGAGTCGGCCACCGCGGGCGCGTCCTCGTCCCCGCTGTCGGGCGCGTCCAGCGACACCGTCGAGTAGGCGTTGGCGGACTCCAGGCCCTCCAGCACCTCCTCCTCGGTCATCTGCAGGTGCGCCGCGAGCTCGGCGACGGTCGGGGAGCGCCCCTCCCGCTGCGACAGGTCGCTGACCGCCTTGGTGAGCGAGAGCTTCAGCTCCTGGAGGCGGCGTGGAACCCGCACCGCCCAGCCCTTGTCGCGGAAGTGCCGCTTGATCTCACCGACGATGGTGGGGGTGGCGTAGGTGGAGAACTCCACCCCGCGCTCCAGGTCGAACCGGTCGATGGACTTGATCAGCCCGATCGTGGCCACCTGGGTGAGGTCGTCCAGCCACTCGCCGCGGTTGCGGAAGCGGCGGGCCAGGTACTCCACCAAGGGCAGGTGGAGCTCCACCAGCTCGTCGCGGATCCTCCGGCGCTCCTCGGAGTCCGCCTCGAGTTCGCCGAGGCGCTCGAACAACTCTCTCGCGCGGGCCCTGTCGGGCACCGCGTGCTCGGTCTTCGCTGTCAGAGCGGGCCCCCTCTCGCTCACGCCGACTCCAGTGTGCCGCGGCGTTTGTACAGGACGATGTGGACACGGTCGTCCGGTCCGACGCCCGCGTCGACCTCTCCCGCGAGGGCGGACAGGACGGTCCAGGCGAAGGTGTCGCGGGCGGGAAGGCGCCCGTCCGCGGTGAGCACCGAGACGGAGATGCGCATCCCGTCGGGGGTGAGTTCGAATTCCGTGGTCAGTTCCGTGCCCGGCAGCGCCTGGGAGAGGAGCATGGCGCAGGCCTCGTCGACACCGATCCTCAGGTCCTCGATCTCGTCGAGGGTGAAGTCCAGTCGCGCGGCCAGACCCGCCGTCGCCGTCCGCAGAACGGACAAGTAGGCGCTGTCCGCGGGCATGTTGACGGTGACAGCGTCCCGGACGCCGATGGCGTCGGCCGTGGGCACAGCGGTTTCTTCGGTCACGTCCCTCCTTCGGGGGGCGGGGTTGCCGCTTGAGAGCAATGTATCTGGTTTACCCTGCCACTGACGCAGGGCGAACGGATCGTGTCCACACGATCCGGGGCGAAAGGCCGGACGGACGGCCGGTCTCAGGGCTCCTCGGAGCCCAGTGCGTCCAGCGCGCCGCCGTCCAGGCGGCGGACCGTCCACCCGTCCATGGGGCGCGAGCCCAGCGACTCGTAGAACCGTATCGAGGGCTCGTTCCAGTCCAGCACCGACCACTCCAGCCGGGTGTAGCCGCGCTCGACGCAGATCCGGGCCAGGGTCCGCAGCAGGGCCAGGCCGTGTCCCCGACCGCGCGCCTGGGGGCGCACGTACAGGTCCTCCAGGTACACGCCGTGCTTGCCGGTCCAGGTGGAGTAGTTGCGAAACCACAGCGCGAACCCGACGACCGGGCCGTCCCCGTCCTCCTGGGCGACGTGCGCGAACACCGCCGCGTCCGGTCCGAAGAGGGCGGTGCGCAGGTCCTGTTCGGTGGCGACGACCGCGTCCGGCTCCTTCTCGTACTCGGCGAGTTCGCGCACCAGGGCGTGGATGACGGGAACGTCGTCGGGACGTGCGGGACGGATCATCGGACCACCTCGGGCGCGCGGCGGGGACACGGTCGCCTCCAGGGTATGCGCTGCGGCGGGGCGCCCCCGCGCTCCGGGACCGCTCAGGGACGGTGGGCGACCACCCGCTCCACCAGTCCGAGGAACAGCCGGTCGTGGTGGACGACCTCGAACCCGGCCTCGACGGCGACCTCCCGCGGCAGGCGGCGCGGGTTCTCCCGGCGCCGCTCCACCAGCCGCCCGGGCAGGCGGGCGTACTCGATGTGGTCGGCCATCAGGAGCCTGCCGCCCGGCGTCAGCACGCGGTACATCTCCGCCAGGGCGCGCCGCTGGTCGGGGACGGCGCACATCGCCAGCGTGCACAGGACGGTGTCGAAGGCCTGGTCGGGGAAGTCCAGCTCCTGGGCGTCGCCCTCCACGAAGCGCACGGCCCTGCCCAGCTCCTCGGCCCTGTCGCGGGCGCGGTCGAGCATGCGCGGGCTGACGTCGACGGCGGTGAGGCGCACCTGCGGCGGGTAGTGGGCGAGGTTGCGGCCCGTCCCGACCGCCACCTCCAGCGTCTCGCCGCGCGCCCCGGCGCACAGGATCTCGCGGGTGCGGCGCATGGCGGGGCTCTGGAAGCGCTCGCTGTGCTCGCAGTAGGCGGCCATGCGGTCCCAGCGCCTGCGTGTGTGGTCCGTGCGAGCGTCCATGTGCCTCTCCCGAGCGGGGCGCGTACACCACGACTCTGGCGACGCGCCGCCGCGCGGTCAAGGGATCCGGGGGTGTTTCCCCGGCCGGTACCGGCCGCCGCGCCCGGGGCGGGGACGCGGCGGCCCCCGCGGAGCGCTCAGAGCACCTTGGACAGGAACGCCCGGGTGCGCTCGTGGCGCGGGTTGGAGAGCACCTCGGCGGGCGTGCCCGACTCCACGACCAGGCCGTCGTCCATGAAGACCAGGGAGTCGCCGACCTCGCGGGCGAACCCCATCTCGTGGGTGACGACCACCATGGTCATCCCGCCCCGGGCCAGGTCGCGCATGACGTCCAGGACCTCGCCGACCAGCTCCGGGTCCAGGGCGCTGGTGGGCTCGTCGAACAGCATCAGCGACGGTTCCATGGCCAGCGCGCGGGCGATGGCCACGCGCTGCTGCTGGCCGCCGGAGAGCTGGTCGGGGTAGGCGTCGGCCTTGTCGGGCAGGCCCACCCGCTCCAGCAGCTCCATGGCCTTGGCGTTGGCCTGGCTCCGGGGGACCCGCTTGACCTGCACGGGCGCCTCGGTGATGTTGCCCAGGACGCTCAGGTGCGGGAACAGGTTGAAGCGCTGGAAGACCATGCCGATGTCGCTGCGCTGGGCGGCGATCTCGTTGTCGCGCAGCTCGTAGAGCTTGCCGCGCTTCTGCCGGTAGCCCATCAGCTCGCCGTTGACCCACAGCCGTCCGGCGGTGAGCTTCTCCAGGTGGTTGACGCAGCGCAGGAAGGTGGACTTGCCCGACCCGGACGGGCCGATCACGCACATGACCTCGCCGCGCCCGACCTGGAGGTCGATGCCCTTGAGCACCTCCAGGCGGCCGAAGCTCTTGCGCACGTTCTCCGCCACGACGAGCGCGTCGGCGGGCAGCGTGGCGCCCTCGGCGGTCTCCACGACGCCAGGGTCCTTCGTCTTGTCGCTCACCTGTGCGCCCCTCCGACGATGCGGTCGCGGATACTGCCGTACTGGCCGGGGTTGAACCTGCGTTCGAGGAAGTACTGGCCCACCATCAGGACGCTGGTGATGGCCAGGTACCACAGGCACGCGGCGACCAGCATCGGGAAGATCTGGTAGGTCCGGGAGCCGATGGCCTGGAGCTGGTAGAACAGCTCGATGGTCACCGGCACGTAGGCCAGCAGCGCCGTGTCCTTGAGCATGGCGATGGTCTCGTTGCCCGTGGGCGGCACGACCACCCGCATCGCCTGCGGCAGGGTGATCCGGCGCAGGACCTTGCCCTTGCCCATGCCCAGCGCCTGCGCGGCCTCGGTCTGGCCCTTGTTGACCGATTGGAGCCCCGCGCGGATGATCTCGGCCATGTAGGCGCCCTCGGACAGCGACAGCGCCAGCAGGCCGGCGGTGTAGCCGCTCAGCACGGTGCGGGTGTCGATCTCGAAGAAGCGGGCGTCGCCCTCCAGGCCCAGCCACGGCATCCAGTAGTTGTCGAAGGGCAGGCCGAACTCGATGGTCTGGTACAGGATGGCGATGTTGCCGAAGAGCACCGCCAGCACCAGGCGGGGCACGCCCCGGAAGAACCAGGTGTACAGCCAGGAGACGGATACCAGGACGGGGTTGCCCGACAGCCGCATCACCGCCAGGACGATGCCCAGGACGACGCCGATGACCATCGACAGCACGGTGGCGCTGAGGGTGATCCACACGCCGCGCACGACCGGCTCGGAGAACATGTGGTCGAACATGAACGGCCAGTTGAAGGCGTCGTTCGTGAACAGCATGTGCACGAACATGGCCGCGAGGACGAGGATGACCCCGGCGGCGACCCACCGCTCGGGGTAGCGCACGGGAACGGCGGTGACGTGGTCGGCCGGACGGCCCGGTGTCGAGGTCTTCGACACCGGGCCGTCCGTCGGTTCGGTCGGTGAGGACAAGGGTCGGTCTTTCGCTCAGTGGGTGTCGGTCGGCCTGCTTACTCGGCGACGTCGGGGTTCACCTCGGCGGACTCCATGCCGCCGGCGTCCACGCCCCACTCGCCCAGGACCTCGGCGTAGGTGCCGTCCTCGATGAGCGCGTTGAAGGCGGCGGCCACGGCCTCGGCCAGCTCCGTGTCCTCCTTGTTGGTGAGGATGCCGTAGGGGGCGGCGTTGTACTGCTCGCCGATGAACTCCAGGACGCCCTCGCCGGTCTGCTCCAGAGCGTAGGCCGAGGTCGGCATGTCGGCGAGCGAGGCGTCGTTGACGCCGGAGACGACCGTCTCGGTGGCCAGCGGCTGGCTCTCGAACTTCTGGATGGTGATGGCCTCCTCGCCGGCGTCGACGCAGGCCGCGCTGCGCTCCTCGATGTCGGTGTCGTGCGTGGTGTTGGACTGCACCGCGATCCGCATGCCGCAGGCGTTGTCGGGGTCCACGTCCTGGGGGTTGCCCGCCTGGGCGA
Organism: Nocardiopsis sp. LDBS0036; assembly: GCF_041228755.1. Classification (NCBI taxonomy): domain Bacteria; kingdom Bacillati; phylum Actinomycetota; class Actinomycetes; order Streptosporangiales; family Nocardiopsidaceae; genus Nocardiopsis; species Nocardiopsis sp. LDBS0036. The sequence goes on along the minus strand of NZ_CP141103.1, from coordinate 2,904,987 downwards.
ACCACTGGGTGCCCGAGGAGAAGTAGCTGATCATGTTGACCTGCTCCATGCGCTCCTCGGTGACCGTGAAGGAGGAGGAGCCCAGGTCGTAGGTGCCCGTGTCCACGCCGATGATGATGGAGTCGAAGGCGGTGGGCTCCCACGTGGCCTCCAGGCCGAGCTTGGCCAGGGCGGCGTTGACGAGGTCCACGTTGAAGCCGAGGACGGTCTCGCCGTCGGCGTCCAGGTACTCGCCGGGCGGGTAGGAGGCCTCGACGCCGATCGTGACGGTCCCGGCCTCGGCGACGTCGGCGGGCACGAGCGCGGCGAGCTCCTCGTCGACCTCGACGGAGGGCGCCTCGGGGGCGGCCGACTCCTCCGCGCCTCCGCCTCCGCCGTCCCCGCCGCCGCAGGCGGTCAGCGCCAGGACGCCGGCGAGGGACAGGGCGCCGAGGGCGAACGGCGTGGGCAGGGACTTGTGCAGAGCCATCGCGGGGTCTCCTTCGGGGGCGCGTAACGCCTGGCGGGGGCGGGTTCGTGACCCGTCTGCCCGAGCCGGAACGACATTTAGGACAATCTTCTTTTAACACTCAGAAGCCGGTGCCGTCCCATCGTGCACACCCGCGATGTTCCTGTGGTCACCGTTGTGAGAGGATTACGTAACGGGTCATCCCCGTGAGAGGCGGCCGCGCAGCAACTCGTATAGGAGTCCGGCGAAGAACGACTCTCCCCGGCGACACCACCGGTCATGGCCGACCGGCGCCGAGGAGGGCCCCCTAGCAATCGTCACGTCTTCGCGCGCGGTCCGCACCACCGCCAGGTCCGCCCCCGTCATGGCCGACGGCGGGTGGAACACGCAAGACCTGAGGGGTTTTCAGCCGTGACCACTGTTTCGCGTTCCCAGAACCCGCGTCGTGACGACGATCCCGCCTTCGCCATGCACCGCGGCGGCAAGCTCCACGTGACCTCGTCCGTGGACGTCCGCGACCAGGAGGGACTCTCCCTCGCCTACACCCCCGGCGTCGCCCGCGTCTGCGACGCCATCGCCGAGTCCCCCGAACTCGTCGACACCTACACCTGGAAGAGCAACCTGGTCGCCGTCGTCACCGACGGCACCGCTGTCCTGGGCCTGGGCGACATCGGCGCCGAGGCCTCCCTGCCGGTCATGGAGGGCAAGTCGCTGCTGTTCAAGCAGTTCGCCGGCGTCGACTCCGTGCCGATCGCGCTGGGCTGCACCGGTGTCGACGAGATCGTCGAGACCGTCGTGCGCATGGCGCCCTCCTTCGGCGGGATCAACCTGGAGGACATCTCCGCGCCCCGCTGCTTCGAGATCGAACGGCAGCTGCGCGAGCGCCTGGACATCCCGGTCTTCCACGACGACCAGCACGGCACCGCCATCGTCACCGTGGCCGCGCTGCGCAACGCCGCCCGGTTCACCGGGCGCACCCTGGCCGACCTGCGCGCCGTGGTCTCCGGCGCGGGCGCCGCGGGCGTGGCCGTCACCAAGATGCTCGTCGACGGCGGGATCGGCGACATCGCCGTGGCCGACTCCAAGGGCATGATCTACGAAGGCCGCGAAGGCCTGACCCCGGTCAAGCGGGAGCTGGCCTCCATCAGCAACCGGGCGGGGCTGCGCGGGTCCATCGAGAGCGCGCTGGAGGGGGCCGACGTGTTCATCGGCCTGTCCGCGGGCGAGGTCCCCGAGTCCGTGGTCGCCACCATGGCCGACGACGCGATCATCTTCGCGATGGCCAACCCCAACCCGGAGGTGCACCCGGACGTCGCCCGCAGGCACGCGAGCGTGGTCGCCACCGGGCGCAGCGACTTCCCCAACCAGATCAACAACGTCCTGGCCTTCCCGGGCGTGTTCCGGGGCGCCTTCGACGCGGGGGCCACGGACATCACCGAGAACATGAAGCTGGCCGCCGCCACCGCGCTGGCCGACCTGGTGGGCGACAAGCTGTCCGCCGACTACATCATCCCCAGCCCCTTCGACGAGAGGGTGGCCCCGGCGGTCGCCGCCGCGGTCGCCGCCCAGGCCCGTGAGGACGGCGTCGTCCGCGGCTAGGGACCCGGACACGACGGGGCCCGGAGGGCGCGCCCCCGCGCCGCCCTCCGGGCCCCTCGCCGTACTGGTCTACCTACCGTCGCCGGGGTCGTCGACCGCCTCGCTCCAGGGATCGGCGGACGGCCTCGGACGCGTTCCGCCCTCCGTGGCGGGCCCGTCCCCGGCGGGCCCGGGCCGCTCGGCGGCGGCGGGCTCCTCCGTGCCGGGCTCGTCCTCGGCGGGCCCTGGCCGCTCCGTGGCGGCGGGCTCCTCCTTCCCCGTCCCGGGGGCGGCGGCGGTTCCCTCCCCGGCGGGAGCGGTCCCGTCGGCTCGGTCCCCGGCTCCCTCCGCCCGGTCGGCGGGCGGGCCCCAGTGCCGCATGTCCCGGCGGATCACCTCGACCGTGTCGTCCAGGATGCGCCGCAGGTCGGTGGCGGCGGCCTCTCCGACGTGTCCCGCCTCGCGGACCACGTCGCGCACGCGGTCGCCGAAGTCGTGCAGCGCGCGCTCGAACTCCGGGCCCTGCGACGGGCGCTCGGAATCGCGCCTGCCTCCCCAGGCGGCGCCGAACGCGCCGAAGCCCTGCGTGAAGCGCTCCCACTCGCGGGACCACCGCGAGCCGTCCTCGCAGCCCGGCCCGGACTGCTCGCGGCGCTCGCCGGACTCCTTCCCGGGCGCGTCCGCCCCCTCCTCGCTCCGACCGGCCTCCTCCGAGGCGGTGGAGTCGGCGGTCCCAGCGGTCCCAGTGGTCCCGGCGGGTCCGCCCGGGGCCTCGGTTCCGGAGCGGCGCGCGCCCCCGGAGGCGAACTTGAGCTCGTCGCGCAGCGAGCTGATCGTCGCGCGCACGTCCTGCTTGACCGCGCGGGCGATGTCGCGCACCGAGTCGGTGATCTCCCGCTCCAGGTCGTTCAGGTCGTTCTCGCGCTCGCGCAGCTCCTCGCGGCCCTTGTCGGTGAGGCTGTAGACCTTGCGTCCGCCCTCCTCGGTGTGGGTGACCAGCCCCTCCTCCTCCAGCCGGGCCAGCCGGGGGTAGATCGTGCCGGGAGAGGGCGAGTACACGCCGAGGAAGCGGTCGCGGAGCAGGCTGATGATCTCGTAGCCGTGCCGCGGGTTCTCGTCCAGCAGCTTGAGCAGGTACAGCCGTAGTCTGCCGTGGCCGAAGATGGTGCTCATTCAGGCCCCCTCGGGGATCGCGGCCGGTGCCTCGGGCGCGCGCCGCAGCAGCGCCGTCCGACCGGACGCGGAGTTGGTGGTGATGGAGGCGGGATCGACGCCGCTGCCGATCCTCCCGCTCAGGATCGTCCTGGCCGGGGCGCTGCGCCGGTCCAGCCCGAAGTCGGACTTGGCGGGCGCCGCCGCGGTGCGCAGCTCCACGGTCGCCGAGGTCTCGGAGGGCACCCGCAGGGCGATCTCGCCCGAGACCGAGGTGAGCCGGACCCGCCCCGCCGGGGCGACGCCGGTGTCGGCCAGCAGCTGACCGGAGACGGTCTTGGCGCTCAGCGCGGACAGCCGTCCGCCCGCCACAGCCAGCTGGCCGCTCACGCTGTTGAACTTGAGGCTGCCGTGGGGGTCGCGCACGGCGGTGCTCCCCGAGACGGTGTTGATCTCGGTCTCGCCCGAGACGTCGTCCAGGGTGATCTCCCCGGTCGCGGTCCGCAGCTGGCTCCGGGCGCTGAGCCCGGCGGCGACGATCGGCGCGCTGGCCGTGGTGACCTCGACCGGGCAGTCCTTGGGCAGCCGCAGGTTCACGGTGGCCCTGCGGTGCTGCACGCTCTTGTAGCTGTTGAGCTGGACCGGCCGCAGCCGGTCCAGGAACCCCTGGCCGGTGAGGTCCTCGTAGTGGATGGTGAGGATGCCCGCCTCCTGTGTGACCAGGAGGGGTTCACCGACGATGTCGGTGACCTCGAAGGTGACCGGGTCGTCGGTGGGAAGAATGTTGACGTGGCCTCCGATGATCCGGACCCGCAACGCGACGATGCCGTCCAGGGTCTGGGTCATCGGCCTGTCGATGGTCCAACGTGCCATCGTGCTCGGCCCCTTTCGCTCGCTCCGTGTTCTCACGATATGTCGCGTCTGCGGCGAACTCAAGATATGTCGCGGATTCGCGGGGTGTTTCAGGGAGACCTCCGGGCAAACCCCGAGGCCGCCGGAGTCCGGACCCCCGGGCGGTGCCGGAGGTGCCGCGGGTCTGCGCTTGAATGGGCGGTCGGCCCGATCGGACCGACCGTACGACCTGGAGAACCGAGAATGCACCATCCCCCAACACCCGCCTTCGCCCTCGTCCCGCCGAGGACGGGCGGGCCCCCGCGCATGCCCCGCGCCTTGCGGTTCCTGCGCGTGCTGTTCAGCCTCATGGGCACCATCGCCGCGCTGATGACCCTCTACTACCTATTCCTACTGCTGAGCCTGTACCTGTACCCCTCGACGACCTTCGAGGAGTGGCTCTCCGTCCAGGGCTTCTTCGCGGCCGAACTCTGGGTCATGCCCGCGCTGCACGCCCTCAGGGCAGCATCCTGCGCCGTCGCCGCGACCCGGCTCGGCGGGGGAGGGCGCACCGGCCGTAGGTGGGCGCGCGTCGCCGTGGGCGTCGAGGCGGGCGCGATCCTGGTCGGTGCGGCCGTGGGGGTGGCCGCACTCGGGGTCGTCTCGGTGTTCGACGCCGTCCTGTGGGTGTTCAGCGCCGCGGTGGGACTGCTCTTCCCCGGGCTCCTCTTCCTCCTCCTGCTGGTCGCCCGCTCCAGCCGGGAGTGGTTCCGCGCCACCGGCGCCTGAGAGCTGGCCCGGGGCACGCGAAGGGGCCCGGGTCGCGCTGACCCGGGCCCCTCATGCGGTCCCTACTCGTCGTCCTCGTCGTCCAGCCGCGCCAGCCACGTGGCCAGCCGGTCGACCGGGGTCTCGAACTCGGGGTTCATGTCGGTGAACGCCCGCAGCTGCTCGGCGAGCCAGGCGAAGCTGACCTCCTCGCCGCCGCGGCGGTTCTCCAACTCCTCGATTCCGCGATCGGTGTAGTACACGCTCTTCCTTCTACGTGCTCGCAGGCCCGTCCGCTAGTCCGCGGGCGGGAAGACCGTGTCCACCAGTGCCCGCTGCTCGGCCTCGTGGCGCTTGGCCGAACCGGCCGCGGGCGCGGAGGAGGCCGGACGCGAGATCCGGGTGAACGGGCGGTCGAGCTGCTCGGAGAAGACCAGCGCGACGAAGGGCCACGGGCCCATGTTCGCCGGCTCCTCCTGCACCCACAGGACCTCGCCCGCGTTGGGGTAGGCCTTGAGCTGCTCGCGGATCTCCTCGATCGGCAGCGGGTAGAGCCGCTCCGCCCGGATGATCGCGGTGTGCTTGTCACCGCTCTTGCGGCGCGCCGCGTCCAGGTCGTAGTAGATCTTGCCCGAGCACAGCACCACGCGCCGCACCTTGTCCGGCGCGATCGAGTCGTCCTTGATCAGCGGCTCGAAGTGGCCCGAGGTGAAGTCCGCGGCGGCCGAGGTGGCGGCCTTCAGGCGCAGCAGCGACTTGGGCGTGAACACCACCAGCGGGCGCTCCAGCGGCGACTTGGCCTGCCAGCGCAGCAGGTGGAAGTAGCTCGCCGGGGTGCTGGGGTGGGCCACCGTCATGTTCTCCTGCGCGCACTGCTGCAGGAACCGCTCGATGCGGGCGGAGGAGTGGTCCGGCCCCTGGCCCTCGTAGCCGTGCGGCAGCAGCAGGGTCACGCTGGAGCGCTGTCCCCACTTCTGCTCGCCCGCGCTGATGTACTCGTCGATGATGGTCTGCGCGCCGTTGACGAAGTCGCCGAACTGCGCCTCCCACATCACCAGGGCGTCGGGACGGGTCAGCGAGTAGCCGTACTCGAAGCCCAGGGCCGCGTACTCGCTCAGCAGGGAGTCGTGCACGTGGAACCGGGTGATGCCGTCGTCGAACTGCTTGAGCGGCGTGTGGGTCTCGCCGGTCTCGCGGTCCATCAGCGTGGCGTGGCGCTGGCCGAAGGTGCCGCGGCGGCTGTCCTGGCCGATGAGGCGGACGGGGTGGCCGTCCAGCAGCAGCGACCCGAAGGCCAGCAGCTCACCGGTGGCCCAGTCGATCGCGTCGGTCTCGACCATCGTCGCGCGGCGCGAGAGCTGGGGGGCCAGCCGCGGGTGCGGCGTGAAGCCCTCGGGCAGCGACACCTGGGTGTCGATGACCCGCTTGACCGTCTCGGTGCTGATCGCCGTCTCGACGGCGGAGTGCTCCAGGCGGCCCTCGGTGAACACCTCGGGCTTGACCACGGAGCCGGGCTCGATCGGCTTCTTCTCGACCTCGCGGGTCTCGGTGAAGGCCCGCTCCAGCTCCGACTGGTAGTCGCGCAGCGCCGACTCCGCCTCCTCCACCGTGATGTCGCCGCGGCCGATGAGGGCCTCGGTGAACAGCTTGCGGGTGGAGCGCTTGGCGTCGATGACGTCGTACATCAGCGGCTGGGTGAAGGCGGGGTTGTCGCCCTCGTTGTGGCCGCGGCGCCGGTAGCAGACCAGGTCGATGACGACGTCCTTGTTGAACGCCTGGCGGTAGGCGAAGGCCAGGTGCGCGACCCGGACCACGGCCTCGGGGTCGTCCCCGTTGACGTGGAAGATCGGCGCCTGCACCATCCGCGCCACGTCCGTGGCGTAGACGCTGGAGCGGCTGTCGGACGGCGAGGTGGTGAAGCCCACCTGGTTGTTCACGATGACGTGCACCGTGCCGCCGGTCCGGTAACCGCGCAGCTGCGACAGGTTCAGCGTCTCAGCGACCACGCCCTGCCCGGCGAACGCGGCGTCGCCGTGGATGAGGATCGGCAGGACGGTGAAGCCCTGCGGGCCCTTGTTGAGCACGTCCTGCTTGGCGCGGACGATGCCCTCGGCGACCGGGTCGACCGTCTCCAGGTGGGACGGGTTGGCGGCCAGCGAGATGCGGATCTTCTGGCCGTCGTGGGTCTCGAAGGTGCCCTCGGTGCCCAGGTGGTACTTGACGTCGCCCGAGCCGTGCGCGCTGCGCGGGTCGAGGTTGCCCTCGAACTCACCGAAGATCTGCGCGTAGGACTTGCCGCAGATGTTGGCCAGCACGTTCAGGCGGCCTCGGTGGGCCATGCCGATGACGGCCTCGTCCAGCTCGGCCTTGGCGGCCTTGGAGATCACGCCGTCCAGCAGCGGGATCAGCGACTCGCCGCCCTCCAGGGAGAAGCGCTTCTGGCCCACGTACTTGGTCTGGAGGAAGGTCTCGAAGGCCTCGGCGCTGTTGAGCCGGTGCAGGATGTGCAGCTGCTCGTCGCGGTCGAGCTTCTCGTGCTCGCGCTCGACGTGCGCCTGGATCCACTCCCGCTCCTCCGGGCTCTGGATGTGCATGTACTCGATACCCACCGTGCGGCAGTAGGTGTCGCGCAGCACGCCCAGCACGTCGCGCAGCTTCATGACCTGCTTGCCGCCGAAGCCCCCGGTGGGGAACTCGCGGTCCAGGTCCCACAGGGTGAGGCCGTGTTCGAGCACGTCCAGGTCGGGGTGCTTGCGCTGCTCGTGGTCGAGCGGGTTGGTGTCGGCCATCAGGTGGCCGCGCACGCGGTAGGCGTGGATCAGCTCCTGGACCCGGGTGGTCTTGTCGAGCTGGGTGGCCTTGTTGACGTGGATGTCCTGCACCCAGCGCACCGGCTCGTAGGGGATGCGCAGCGAGTTGAAGATCTCGTCGTAGAAACCGTCCTCGCCCAGCAGCAGCTGGTGGATCCGGCGCAGGAACTCACCGGACTGCGCACCCTGGATGATGCGGTGGTCGTAGGTGGAGGTCAGCGTCATGACCTTGCTGATGCCCAGCTCGGCCAGGGTGTCGGAGGAGGCGCCCTGGAACTCGGCCGGGTACTCCATCGCGCCCACGCCCAGGATGGTGCCCTGGCCCGGCATCAGGCGCGGGACCGAGTGCACGGTGCCGATGCCGCCGGGGTTGGTGAGGCTGATGGTGGTGCCCTGGAAGTCCGGCACGCCCAGCTTGTTGCTGCGGGCCTTGCGGACCAGGTCCTCGTAGCCGCTCCAGAACTCCGTGAAGTCCATCTCGTCGGACTTCTTGATGGAGGGCACGACCAGCTGCCGGGAGCCGTCGGGCTTCTGGAGGTCGATCGCCAGGCCGAAGTTCACGTGCTCGGGCTTGGCGACACCGGGCTTGCCGTCCACCTCCACGTAGGAGTGGTTCATCTCCGGCAGGGCCTTGAGGGCCTTGACCATGGCGTAACCGATGAGGTGGGTGAAGGAGACCTTCCCGCCACGGCCGCGCCGGAGGTGGTTGTTGATGACGATGCGGTTGTCGAAGAGCAGCTTGACCGGCACCGCGCGCACGCTGGTGGCGGTGGGCAGGCCCAGGCTCGACTCCATGTTGGTCGCGGTCCGCGCGGGTGCGCCGCGCAGACGCTCCTGCTTGACCTGGAGGGCCTCGTCCTTGCCCTCCTTGTCGTCCTTGCTCTTCGGCTTGGCGGACGGAGCCGGGGCCGCGGGGGCGGTCGGCTTCTTCTTGGGGGCGGAGGCCGCGGGGGCCTTCTCGCCCTGCGCCTTCGCGCCGCTCCCGCCCTTCGCGCCAGCAGTCTCCGCGGGCTTGTAGTCCGCGAAGAAGTTCCACCAGGCCTTGTCAACGGAGTTCGGGTCGTTCAAGTACTTCTGATAAAGCTCCTCGACCAACCACTCGTTGGGACCGAAATCTGTCAGGGGTTGAGACGCCTCAGACGACACGGCGGAGATCGCCCACTTCCGCAGCTCGCTTGTGAATGTGTAGGAAGACGGGTGGCTGCTGGCAAGGCGGGCTCAAGAAACGAACGCGGGAGCTGTTCCGCGCATACGGAGAAGCATCTGGCCTGGCCAGCACTCGTCGGGTACAAGGCTACTTGTACCGGCCTCCGCGCGGGGAACGCTGACCTTGTGGAAACTAGGAGATAGGTAACAATCTTTCACATCGACACTGCCACTACGTGTGAGTAACAAAGCCCAGAGTCGCGAGAGCGCCTGGTTTGCGGGGTTTTGCAGGGGTTTCACGATGTGAAGTTGTTGGCCGCGTCCGGCCACGCCGGATGTGGCGTGTAACACGGTGTCCCTCGGGGAACCAGTCGGGGCGGGCCTCCGTCGGAGGGGGTGCGAGCGGCCGGGCAGGACGGCCGGGCTCCCTCCGCCGGTCTTCCCAGCGGGCGGGAGGGGTCCGGGCCCGGCCGTGAACGCTCTTTCCCTCGTGCGCGGACGCGCGTTCGCTGGTGAAACGCCGGTGACCGGTGCCGAGGATGTACGGATCTGTGTGCTCTCCGGAGTTCTCCCACGCGGGAGGCCCCCTCGTGTCTACGATCCTCGGAACCGAGGACGCGACGGGCGGGGAGGCCATGAGGGGTCTGGGTGAACTGGAGGCGGCCATCATGGACGCGCTGTGGCGGTCCGAGGAGCCGATGTCCGTGCGCCAGGTCCGCGAGAACATGGTCTACGACCGCGACGTGGCCTACACGACCGTCATGACGGTGGCCAACATCCTCTTCACCAAGGGGCTGCTGGACCGGGAGAAGACCGGCCGCGCCTGGACGTACTGGCCGCGCGAGTCGCACGCCGAGTACACCGCGCGGATGATGGACGAGGTCCTCAACACCGGGCCCGACCCCGGCGCCACCCTGCTGCGCTTCGTGGAGCGCTTCAGCGACGAGGAGGTGGCGCGCCTCCACCGCGTGCTGGCCCAGACCCGGGACCGGCGCGGCGTCGCCAGCTAGCGGGGCGCCCGCCGGACAGCCCTAGGAGCGGGTCAGGGTGCGCACGCTGCGCGAGGAGACCGCGGCCAGGGTGGCCAGCAGCGTCAGCGAGGCCACCAGCACCAGGGCCGGGGCCGGGCCGAAGCGCTCGGCGAACGGGCCGATCGCGACCTGCCCGAGGGGCATCGCCACGAACGAGCCCAGCGCGTCGTAGGAGTACACCCGCGACAGCTTCTCCTTCGGCACGTTCTCCTGGACGGCGACCTCCCAGGCCACGTCGAACTGCTGTACCGCCACGCCCGCCAGGAACATCGCGGCGAACAGCACCGGCAGCGGCGAGGGCCCGGTCAGGGCCAGGAAGGGCACGGCGTGCGCCGTCATCAGGGCCGTGCCGTAGACCAGCGCCCGCCGCGGCTGCCAGCGGGCCGCCAGCACGCCGCCCGCCAGCAGCCCGACGCTGTTGGCCGCCATGAGCAGGCCCCAGGCGGTCCGGCCGAAGGTCTCGTCGGCGATGCCCGGACCCAGCACGGCCGTGGCCGCCGACCAGCCCGCGTTGACGACCATGAACTGGAGCACGATGATCCAGACCCAGGGCCGCGACACGAACTCGCTCCACCCCTCCCGCAGGTCGCGCAGCACGTCCGCGTCCCCGGTGTCCACCGGCCCGTCCGCCCGTGCCGCCCGTACGGACAGGAAGGCCGTCCCGGCGCAGGCGAACAGCGCCGCGTCCGCCGTGATCGCCCAGCCCGCGCCGAGCAGGCCCACCACGACGCCGCCCGCCGACATCCCCAGGAACAGCCCGCCCTGGACGCCCACGCCCATCGCCGCGTTGGCCTGGCGCAGCAGCTCCCGGGGCACGGTCTGCGGCGTCAGGGCCGCGGAGGCGGGCAGGTTCACCGCCGCGGCCGCGCCGTTGACCAGGCTCAGCGCGATCATCAGCGGCAGCGAGGCGGTGCCCGTCAACAGGAGCGCGCCCAGGACCGCCTGGGAGAGCGCGGCCAGGGCGCACCCGCCCTGGAGCACCAGCGCGCGCGGCAGCCGGTCGGCGATGACGCCGCCGAGCAGGAGCAGCGCCACGTTCGCCACCGAGCGCGCGCCCACCACCAGCCCCACGCCCGTCAGCGAGCCGGTCACGTCCAGCACGGCGAAGGCCAGCGCCACCGACGCCATGCCGTTGCCCAGGGCCATCAGGGTCCGGCCCGCGATCAGCCCGCGAAAGGCCGGGTGCCCCAGCGGGGCGGTCAGTCCCGCGCCCGCGCCGCCAGTGCGCGCCATGGTCCCCCGTCCCCGCTCGTCCCAACGGCAGCGACGATCCCGTTCCGGCCGAGGGGGTGTCAACGGGTTTTCGCGCGGCGCCCGGGACCCCGGCTAACCCAGCACCCAGCTGCGGCCCTCGGCGGCCAGCTTCTCCACCAGGGTGGCGCTGTCGTGCTCCTTGGCGAACAGGTGCTCGGGGCGCGTGATCGGCACGATCCACAGCCAGCGCACGGGGTCGCCCTGGAAGGACAGCCCGGCGGTGTCCGGCGGCCGGTGCTCGGGGCGGGTGACCAGGGCGGAGGGGTCCTCCAGGAGCAGCACGGCTCCCGCGCCGCCGCGCATGGCCCGGTCCTCGGGGTTGTCCAGCCACTTGACGGTGTGCCCGGTGCCGAACCAGGTCACCGCCCGCCAGGGGAAGGCGCCGATCCACCGGAAGACGCGGGCGGCGTGGTGCGCGGGCAGCGTCGTGGCCAGGGCGAGCTCCACCCGGGCGTGCTGGGAGGTGTTGGCCATGTAGCGGTCCAGGGTGGGCATGCGCTGACCGCACATCCCGACCGTGGACAGCACCGTGTACGGGCGGTCCGCGGTGGGCGGGCGCTCCGACACGCGCAGCAGCGGCGGGTGGCCGTCGGAGACGTCCCAGTAGTGCCCGGGCTCGCCCACGTTGCGGTTGAGGTGGCTGAGCACCGTGCGCTGCACGCTGCGCCAGGCGCCCGAGGCGCGCCGCCAGTCCCAGTAGGCCTCGGCGTGCACCACGCGCGGCCACAGCTGCCCGCGCACCGAGTCCAGCTCCCAGGCGTACGCGCTGCGGCCGATCGCCTCGCGCGCGTACCCCGGCAGCCCGCTGTCGGCCTCCGCCCAGCCCGGGATGACGGCCAGCAGCCCCTCCTCGTCCACCAGGGCGACCCCGTCGCCCTCCTCGAACCACACGGCGCGCAGGCGGTCGGGGTCGAAGCGGGGGCGGCCCTGCGGGTGCTTGGTGTAGGCCTCGGGCATGAGCGGGGCCCGGCCCTCGTACAGTCCGCCGGACTCGCTCGTGCGCGGCGCGATCTCGTGGTTGGCCAGCCACACCGGGACGCGGATGCGCCCGCGCGCGTCCAGCAGGTAGGCGGCCGTGGTGTGGGAGTCACACTCGACGACGACGCGTCGGCTCTGGTACGGGCTGATCTCGTCGAGCAGGACGTCGATCCCTGTCACCGGCCCTCCCACACACCGATCCCCGGTCGTCGTAGCCGGACGGACCCGTCAGGCCCGTCCGCGCAGTGCGTAGAATCGACGGTAGTGCCCTGACAGGCGGAGCTGCACCGCGGCGGCGTATAAGTCGTATAACGACACGTTCCCGCCGCCGTCCGCGCCCGGGCGCCAGACCACCGACTCCACTTCCTACGGACTGTGTATGCCCGCCGAGCTCACCTTTGTCGCACCCCGTCGTGCCAAACCTCCCCGGCACCTGGCCGACCTCAGCCCCGACGAGCGGGCCGAGGTCGTCCGCGAGCTGGGGGAGAAGCCCTTCCGGGCCAAGCAGCTCGCCCAGCACTACTTCGGCTCCCTGGTGTCGGACACCTCGGCCATGACCGACCTGCCCGCCTCCTCCCGGGAGCGGCTCGGCGAGGCGCTGCTGCCCACCCTGCTCACGCCCGTGCGCCACATCACCTGCGACAACGGGATGACCCGCAAGACCCTGTGGAAGGCGTTCGACGGGGTGCTGTTCGAGTCGGTGCTCATGCGCTACCCGGACCGCGTCACCCTGTGCATCTCCTCCCAGGCCGGGTGCGGCATGAACTGCCCGTTCTGCGCCACCGGCCAGGCGGGCCTGACCCGCAACCTCTCCACCGGGGAGATCATCGACCAGGTGGTCGCCAGCGCCCGCGACCTGGCCAACGGCGAGGTCGCCGGCGGCCCGGGCCGCATCAGCAACATCGTGTTCATGGGCATGGGCGAGCCCATGGCCAACTACAAGCGCGTGCTCCAGTCGGTGCGCCGCATCACCGACCCCGTCCCCAACGGCCTGGGCATCTCCCAGCGCGGGGTCACCGTGTCCACGGTCGGCCTGGTGCCCGCGATCAACAAGCTCATCGACGAGAGGATGCAGGTCCGCCTCGCGATCTCCCTGCACGCCCCCGACGACGAGCTGCGCGACGAGCTGGTGCCCATCAACACCCGCTGGAAGGTCGACGAGGTCCTGGACGCCGCCTGGCGCTACGCGGGCACCACGGGCCGCCGGGTCTCCATCGAGTACGCGCTGATCAAGGACATCAACGACCAGGCCTGGCGGGCCGACCTGCTGGGCAAGCTCCTCAAGGGCCACCTGGTGCACGTCAACCTCATCCCGCTCAACCCCACCCCGGGGTCCAAGTGGACGGCCTCGCGCCCCGAGGACGAGCGCGAGTTCGTGCGGCGGCTGGAGTCGCACGGGGTGGCGGTGACCGTCCGCGACACCCGCGGACAGGAGATCGACGGCGCGTGCGGGCAGCTCGCGGCGGCCGAGAACTGACCGGCCCGCCCACGGCGACCGGGAGCGCGGGGTGATCGAGACGGCGCTGGCCTTCGTGGTCGCCCTCGTCTCCGGGCTCGTCCCGGTCATCAACATCGAGGTCTACCTGGTGGGCGCCGTCATCGCGATGGACGACGGCGCCCTGGTCGCCATGGCGGTGGCCGCCGGGGTCGGGCAGACCCTGGGCAAGCTGCCCTACTACTACGCCGGGCGCGGGACGCTCTCCGCGCCGTGGATCCGCCGCAGGAGCGCCACACCGGGCAAGTGGGCCGCACGGGCCGAGGGCTGGCGGCGCAGGGCCGAGGAGCGGCCCGCCTGGGGCGCGGGCCTGGTGGCGGTGAGCTCCCTCGCCAGCGTGCCGCCGTTCGTGGTGGTGTCGGTGCTGGCCGGGGTGGTGCGGATGAACGTCGTGCTGTTCGCCCTGATCACCTTCGTCACCCGCACCGCGCGCTTCCTGGTCGTGGTGTTCGCGCCCGCCTGGGGGCTGTCCTTCCTGCCCTGAGCGCGGTCCGCGCCTGACGCGGCCGGGGCGCCGCCCAACCGGTCCCCGGCTCGGCGGCGCCCCGGACGGCGTCTCCGTCAGACGCTGGCCAGGTCCCGGCGGCGAAAGCCCGCCAGGGCGACCGCGTTGGCCGCGAGCGCCGCCCCCAGCGCGACGGCCACCGGGGCGGCGTCGAACTCGTCGGCGGGCAGTTGGGGCAGCAGCCCGAACGCGCTCAGGTCCAGCAGCCGGTCGTCCAGGCCCAGCATCGGTCCGAGCAGCGAGACCAGGAGGCTGTAGCCCAGCCACGCCCACACCAGCGGGGTCAGGCGCGGGGCGGTTCCCACCAGCAGCGCGGTCAGAGCGGCGAACAGCAGGGCCACCGGCAGCTGGGCCAGGGCGGCCTCGGTCATCGTCCACGTCCAGGAGGGGTCCTCCAGAGCCGCCGACGCGCTCAGGCCCATGCCGACGCCGCCCGCCACCACGATCACCGCCGAGGACAGCACGCTGACCAGCAGGGCGCCACCGAACCAGCGCACCCTGCCCACGGCCGCGGACAGGGTCAGCTCGGCGCGCCCGGAGGTCTCCTCGCCCCGCGCCCGCAGCACGGACATGACGGCGTAGGCCGACGCGGCCATCAGCACGTAACCGCTCATGGTGCCGAGGAAGCCCCCGGTGACGTCGTCGGCGGAGTCGCCGAGGACGGCCAGCAGGTCGGGGTTCTCCTCCAGCATCCCCTCCACCTCCGTGGCCAGCGAGCCGAACGCGAGGGCGAAGAGGAAGACCGCGGCCGCCCAGGCGAGGATCGCCCCGCGCTGCTGGTGCAGGTGCAGCGCGAACACGCCGTTGAGCAGCCCGCCCGCACCGGCCGGACCGGGCCGGGAGGGGACCAGGCCGGCGCCGAGGTCGCGCCGGTCCGCCAGGGCGTAGGCCAGCGCGAAGAGCGCCGCCACGAGGACCGCGTACAGCGCCAGCGGCCACCAGCGCAGGTCGTCGAACACGCGTGTCTGCTGGACCCAGGCGAACGGCGACAGCCAGGACAGCGCGTTGCCGCCCTCCTCGGCCATGTCGCCGACGACCCGGGACAGGAACAGCACGCCGGTGACCAGGAAGGCCAGGCCCGCGGCGGCGCGTCCGTGCTCGGTGACCTGCGCGCACACGGCGGCGACGGCGCCGAAGGAGATCCCGGCCAGGGCCAGCCCCAGCCCGTAGGCCGCGGAGTCGGCGACCGCCAGGCCGTTGCCCGCCATGGCCAGCGCGGTCAGGCCGCCGATGAGCAGGTTGACGACCGAGATGGTCACCAGCGCGGCGGTCATCTGGGCGCTCGTGCCCAGGACGCTGGCGCGCAGCAGTTCGGCGCGGCCGCTCTCCTCCTCGGCGCGGGTGTGCCGGACCACGTGCAGGACGCTCATGACCGCCAGGGCGATGAGCACGCTCATGGTCAGCTCGTTGACCACCATCGGGCCGAGCTGGTAGTCGTCCAGCCCGTATCCGGGGCCGCCGAAGAGGACGCCGGTCGGGGTCTCCATGAGAGCCGCCCGGGCCTGGCGCTGGGCGTCGGTGGAGAACATGTCGTCGAGCGTCGGAACGGTCGCGGCGACGGTGCCGACCAGGGCCAGGGTCCAGACGGTCAGCCGGAGGCGGTCGCGGCGCAGGACGAACCGGATGAGGGCGCCGGTGCCGGTGAACGCGTTCATACCGCCGTCCCCCCGTTCCGGTCGGCCCCGCGCGCGGCCAGCTCGTCGCCGTAGTGGCGCAGGAACAGCTCCTCCAGGGAGGGCGGGTTGCTCACCAGGGAGAGGATCCCGAGGCCGGTGAGCGTGCCCATGACGGCGCCCATGCGGGTGTTGTCCACGTCGAAGGCGACGGTGCCGCCGTCGAGCCGCAGGTTGTGCACCCCTTCGGCGCCCTCCAGGACCCGTGCGTCCCCGGTGACGGTGGCGCGCACGGCGGAGCGGGTCAGGTGGCGCAGGTCGTCCAGGGTGCCCGACTCCACCGCACGCCCCCTGCGGATGATGGTGACGGTGTCGCACAGCTTCTCCACCTCGGAGAGGATGTGGCTGGAGAGCAGCACGGTGCGGCCCCGGGCCTTGGCCTCCAGGACGCACTCGGTGAACACGGCCTCCATGAGCGGGTCCAGGCCGGAGGTGGGCTCGTCGAGGATGAGCAGTTCGGCGTCGGAGGCCAGGGCGGCGACCAGGGCGACCTTCTGCCGGTTGCCCTTGGAGTAGGCGCGCGCCTTCTTGGTCGGGTCCAGTTCGAAGCGGGCCAGCAGCTCCCGGCGGCGCGCGGGGTCGAGTCCGCCGCGCAGCCGCCCGAGCAGGTCGATCGCCTGCCCTCCGGTCAGGTTGGGCCACAGGGTGACGTCGCCGGGCACGTAGGCCAGGCGCCGGTGCAGGGCGACGGCGTCCCGCCAGGGGTCGCCGCCGAGCAGGCTGACCGTTCCGGCGTCGGCCCTGAGCAGGCCGAGCAGGACCCGGATGGTGGTGGACTTCCCGGAGCCGTTGGGCCCGAGGAAGCCCGCGACCTGGCCCGTGCGGACGGTCAGGTCCAGCTTGTCCAGGGCCTGGAAGCGGCCGAAGCGCTTGTCGACGCCGCGGACCTCGATGGCGGTTGGTGTCATGGTCGTCGTTCCCTCCGTGCGTGGTGGGGGTCGGGGACGGGAGTTCGGGGAGGTCAGCGGGGCTCCTCGGGGGGATCGCCGACGTACAGGAGGTAGGCGTCGAGGATCGTGCGCTCGGTGAGCAGACCCTCGGTGTACAGCTCCAGGGTCGGGAGCATGTACTCCCGCGACCACTCGCGCGCGACCCGGGTGAAGTCGACCTCCTCCCCGAAGCGCCCCAGCGTGAGGAACAGCAGCAGCGATCCGAGGGAGTTGGCGGCCAGGTAGCGGGCGCGCCGGGCCGGGTCCCGGCTCGGGCGGATGGTGCCCTCGGCCTCGCCCGCGGCGAGGTAGACCTCGATATCGGCCACCATGCGCTCGAAGAGCGCGGCCGCGAGCGGGCCCCCGGCCTGCATGGAGCGGACGACGTAGGCCAGCAGCGGGGCGTACTGCTCCATCGTCGCGAGCTGGTGGAGGAAGGTCTGCCCGTCGTGGCTGGTGACCGTGTCCGTCTTGACCTCGTTGACGGCCGCGGTGACGTGGTCGTCGCAGGCCCGCCGGAGCTTGTCCTTGGAGCCGAAGTGGTGGATCACCAGGCCGGGGGAGACCCCGGCCTGCTCGGCGATCGCCCGCACGCTCACGCCGAACCCGCGCTGGCCGAAGCACGCGATCGCCGCGTCGCGGATCCTGGCGCGCGCCGTGAGGTCGGACTCCCCGTCGGGCCGGTCCGGACGGTCGGTTGAACTCATGTTCAATA
This sequence comes from Nocardiopsis sp. LDBS0036, assembly GCF_041228755.1. Taxonomy (NCBI): domain Bacteria; kingdom Bacillati; phylum Actinomycetota; class Actinomycetes; order Streptosporangiales; family Nocardiopsidaceae; genus Nocardiopsis; species Nocardiopsis sp. LDBS0036. Next base: position 2,887,674 of record NZ_CP141103.1, on the reverse strand, counting down.
CTTTAAACACTTGTTCAGCCTTCTGACAAGGGGGTGGCCGCGGAAGTGGCCGTACACTCGGTGCACGGCGCCCCGGGCGCCCCACGCCGACGAGGAGAGGTTCGATGGTGCAGGTCGCGGTCGCCCAGTTCGCCCCCGGTCAGGACAAGGCGCGCAACCAGCGCTCGGTGGCGGAGCTGACCGCCCGCGCCGCGGCGGACGGGGCCGAGGTGGTCCTGTTCCCCGAGTACACGATGTTCACCGCGGGCCGCGTCGACCAGCGCTACGTGGCGGCGGCCGAGCCCCTGGACGGCCCCTTCGTCTCCGAGGCGGCCGACACCGCCCGGCGGGAGGGCGTGCACCTGGTGCTGGGGGTCGGCGAGGCCGAGGACGGCGCCGACGCCGCCCACTTCACCAACACGCTGGTGGCGCTGTCGCCGCGGGGTGAGCGGGTCGCGCACTACCGCAAGATCCACCTGTACGACGCCTTCGGGGCCCGGGAGTCGGACGTGCTGCGCCCCGGCCCGATCGAGGAGCCCGAGACCTTCACCGTGGACGGCGTGGTGTTCGGTCTGCAGACCTGCTACGACCTGCGCTTTCCCGAGGTGACGCGGCGCATCGCCGAGGCCGGGGCGCATGTGGTGCTGCTGGCCGCGCAGTGGGTTCCCGGCCCGCTGAAGGAGGAGCACTGGCGGACCCTGGCCCGGGCGCGCGCCATCGAGAACACCGTGTACGTGGCCGCCTCCGGGCAGGCGGCGCCCACGGGCGCGGGCAACAGCATGGTGGTCGATCCCATGGGGACACCGCTCGCGGCGCTGGGTGAGCAGACCTTCGCGGTCGCCTCGGCCGGGGTTTCGGCCGCCCGGGTGCAGGAGGTGCGGGAGCTCAATCCGGCACTCTCCCTGCGCCGTTTTTCGGTCTCTGTGCGGGCCGAGGACTGAGGTCCCGGATCGCTACCGCCCCGCAGCTAACCGGACAAAACAGATGAATACCATCCGGCAAGACAGGGTCTTCCCAGGCATCATCACTTAGGGTTATGATTCCCGTGCATGGTGTGATGTGGATCGGTCCGAACCATTCCAGGTGCCCAAAGCTTCTGATTCAATAAAGAGCCGGTAACTATCGGCCCGCCAGACTGTCCTAAACCACGGGGGGAGCAAGGACATTGCGCGGAACGAGCATGATGTGCGAACCAGATACGCGGCCCACGATCGACGTCGAGGTCTACGATCCGGACTCGCTGAGCTGGGCGCAGTGCATGGGGGATGCCTGCGTCGTCTGCCACACCAAGTGGCCCCGGCCCCGCCGGGTGCTCGGTGAGCTCCCGGACGGGAGTGCGGTGTTCGGTTGTGAGGAGTGCGCCGACCTCGTCGGCGCGGAGCCCCGGGTGGCCGCCGAGGAGCGGCTGTTCGCGGTGCGCTAGCGGTGCGCAGACGGTCGCGCTCCGGGTCCAGGGGGAGAGGCGGACCCGGAGCGCTTCCGTTGGCGCACCCGCTTCCATTGGGGAGGAGGGGAAATGAGCGCGCCCTTCCCGGATGGTTCGTGCGTCGGCTGCCGGCGCCGACCACGCCCCGTGAGGGGCGTCCGATGACAACGATACTCCGTGTCGTTCACCGCCGACCGACAGTGAGGCAGATCCGTCCGGTATTTTCGCGGAAACCGAGTCAACCGTTGGTGGGGAACCCCAGGTCGACGCCCCCTTCGGGCCTCTGGCCCGGGTCGGCCCACCGGGCGGTGACCGCCTTGGTACGGGTGTAGAAGTGGACACCCTCCGTGCCGTGCGCGTGTGAGTCGCCGAACAGGGACTGCTTCCAGCCGCCGAAGGAGTAGTAGGCCATCGGCACCGGGATGGGGACGTTGATCCCCACCATGCCGACCTCGACCTCGTTCTGGAACCGCCGGGCGGCGCCCCCGTCGTTGGTGAAGACCGCCGTGCCGTTGCCGTAGGGGCTGGCGTTGACGAGCTTGACCGCCTCGTCGTAGCCGCCCACGCGCACCACGCTCAGCACGGGGCCGAAGATCTCGTCCCGGTAGCACGACATCTCGGGGCCGACGTGGTCCAGCAGCGACGGTCCCAGCCAGAACCCGTCCGGGCTCCCGCCCGACACAGGGTGCGCGCGGCCGTCGACCGCCAGGGTCGCGCCCTCGCGCACCCCCGACTCCAGGTAGGAGGCCACCCTGTCGCGGTGCTCCCTGGTGACCAGCGGCCCCATCTCGCTGCGCTCGTCGTCGCCGGGGCCCACGCGCAGGCGCGCCACCCGCTCGCGGATCCGCTCCACCAGCCCGTCGGCCACCGAGTCCACCACGGCCACCGCGGAGATGGCCATGCACCGCTCGCCGGCCGAGCCGAACCCGGCCGAGACCGCCGCGTCCGCGGCCAGGTCCAGGTCGGCGTCGGGCAGCACCACCATGTGGTTCTTGGCCCCGCCCAGGGCCTGCACGCGCTTGCCGTGCTCGGCGGCGGTCCGGTAGACGTACCGCGCGATCGGGGTGGAGCCCACGAAGCTGACCGCCGCCACGTCCGGGTGCTCCAGGAGGGCGTCCACCGCCTCCTTGTCGCCGTGCACCACGTTGAACACGCCCTCGGGCAGCCCCGCCTCGGCCCACAGCCCGGCCAGCAGCACCGACGCGGAGGGGTCCTTCTCGCTGGGCTTGAGCACGAACGCGTTGCCGCAGGCCAGGGCCACCGGGAACATCCACATCGGCACCATCGCCGGGAAGTTGAACGGCGTGATCCCGGCGACCACGCCGAGAGGCTGGAGGATCGAGTAGGCGTCCACGCCCGTGGACACGTTCTCGGAGTAGCCGCCCTTGAGCAGGTGCGGGATGCCGCAGGCGAAGTCGACGACCTCCAGGCCGCGGGCCACCTCGCCCCGGGCGTCGGAGAGGACCTTGCCGTGCTCGGCGCTGACCAGCTCCGCCAGCCGGTCGGCGTTGGCGCTGAGCAGCTCGCGGAAGCGGAACAGGACCTGCACCCGCCGGGACAGCGGGGTGTCGCGCCACCCCGGGAAGGCCTCCCGCGCGGCCGTCACCGCCGCGTCGACCTCCTGCCGTCCGGCGAGGTCGACCGTGCCGGTGACCCGTCCGGAGGCCGGATTGTAGATGTCCCCCGTGCGCCGGGCCGGCCCCTCGTGGGCGGACCCGCCGATCCAGTGGGTGACGTGCTTGCTCATGCTGGCGCTCTCTTCCTTGTCCACAGGCGTGCGGTCGGGGCTGGTGCGCCGCGCCCCGGCGCGGTTTGCTTGATACGGGGGGTCCCCGGGGGCCGCCAGCGTGGTGCTGCCCGCCTCCGCGGCCGTGCGCGGCGACCCCCGGGCCCGGCCGGCCCTCCCTCAGGCCCCGGCGTCCACCGTGCGCACCGCGTCCAGCAGCACGTCGCGGCCCTCCACGGCCTCCTCCCGCGACAGCGTCATCGGCGGCGCCATCCGCAGCACGTTGCCGTGCACGCCGCCCTTGCCCACCAGCAGGCCGCGCTCACGGGTGGCCTCCAGCACCCGCCCGGCCAGGGGTGAGGACGGCGCGCCGGTGGCGGGGTCCATCATCTCCACGGCGAACATCAGCCCCTTGCCGCGCACGTCGCGCACGCTCGGCAGCGAGGTCAGCGCGCTGAGCCCCTCCAGGATCAGCGCGCCCTGCCGCCGCGCGTTGCCCTGGAGGTCGTGCTCCAGCACGTAGTCCAGGGTCGCCCCCGCCGCCGCCATCGACACCGGGTTGCCGCCGAACGTGGCCACGCCCAGCGCGCCCAGCCGGTCCATCAGGTCGCCGCGCGCCACCACACCGCCCACGGCGAACCCGTTGCCCAGGCCCTTGGCGAAGGTCATGGCGTCCGGGACCACCCCGTGGTTGCCGATGCCGAAGAAGCTCGTGCCCGTGCGCCCCCAGCCGGTCTGCACCTCGTCGGACACGAACAGGATGCCGTGCTCGTCCAGCACCTCCTTGTAGGCGGCGTACAGGCCGTCCGGAGGCATCGCGAACCCGCCCACGCCCTGCACGGGCTCGGCGATCAGGCACGCCACGTTCGGCGCCGTGGTGTCCAGCACGTCGCGCAGGTCGGCCACGCACGCATCGACGTACTCCCGGTCGGTCATCCCCCGGAAGGCCGGGGCCGCGTGGTCGGTGCCGTGCAGGTAGTGCACGTTCAGCGGCGACAGGGAGGAGTTCTTCCACGCCCGGTTGCCGGTCACGGCCACCGTGCCGAACGAGCGCCCGTGGTAGCTGCCGCGCATCGCCAGCACCTCGTCGCTGCCGCGCGCGTACGTGGCCAGCAGCAGGGCGGTCTCGTTGGCCTCGGTGCCGGAGTTGGTGAAGAACACCTTCGCGTCCGGGATGCCCGACAGGCGGGCGATCTTCTCCGCCAGCTCCACCTGGCTGCGGATGAGGTAGAGGGTGGAGGTGTGCACGACCCCCCTGGCGATCTGGCGCTCGACGGCCTCGCGCACCTCCGCCACGTCGTAGCCGAGCATGTTGGTCACGATGCCGGTGAAGAAGTCCAGGTAGGTGTTTCCGTCGGCGTCCGTGACACGGGCGCCCTTGCCGCCGGTGATCTCCAGCGGGGACTCGTAGTACAGGGGAAGCCAGGAGGGCATGACCGCGCGGTGGCGTGAGAGAAGTTCCGACATGCCCCCAGTCTCGCCCCGAGCACCGGACTTGGCCAGGACCAGCATGGTGACAAGACGTCGGCCGGGCCGACGACGCGTACGTCCCTCCGCGTCCGACCCCCGCCCCCGGGCCGGGCACCGGCTGCGCGATACACCGTGTAAGACCGGCGGCCGGATGTCTGACACTGCGTCCCGTGTCCGCCTCCTAGGATGGAAGCCGTGCTTCCCACCCTCGCCGAGGTCCTCCAGCTGCCCGCCCTCCAGCGCGCCCGCCCCCGGGTCGTGGCGCGCCCGGACCGGCTCGACGTGGCCGTGCGCTGGGTGCACATCGCCGAGGTCACCGACCTCGCCCACCTGCTCCGCGGCGGTGAGCTGGTCCTCAGCACCGGCATCGCCATGCCCGACGATCCCGAGGCGCTGCGCCGCTACATCGACGACCTCGCCGCGGCCGGGGTCAGCGGCATCGCGGTCGAACTGGGTCGCAAGTACCACGCCGAGCTCCCGCCCGCCTTCCTCGACGCCGCGCGCGAGGCGGGCGTGCCGGTGGTCCTGCTCGACCGCGACGCCCGCTTCGTGGAGATCACCGAGGCCGTGCACGTCCGGGTGGTCAACGAACAGCTGGAGGAGCTGCGCGAGTCGGAGAAGCTGCACTCGGTCTTCACCCAGCTCTCCGTGGAGGGCGCCGACACCGGGCGCATCCTGCACGAGGTCGCCCAGCTCTCCGGCTGCCCCGTGGTCCTGGAGAACCTCACCCACCAGGTGCTGGCCTGCGACCTCAACGGCGAGGAGCCCGAAACCCTGCTCACCTCCTGGGAGAGCCGCTCGCGCGCGGCGCGCTCGGGCTCGCGCACCGTCCACACGCCCGCCAACGGCTGGCTGGTCACCACGGTCGGGGCGCGCGGCCAGGACTGGGGGCGTCTGATCCTCGTCGTCGGGGCCAACCCCACCCCGCGCCAGAGCATGCTCATCGAACGCGCCGCCACCACCCTCGCGCTGGTCAGGCTGCTGGAGCGCCACCAGGAGAGCCTGGAGCGGCAGACGCACCGCACGATCATCGCGGGCATCATCGACCGGGCCTACTCCGACCCGGAGGAGGCGCTGGTTCGGGCCCGCGCCGTGGGCGTGCCGCTCAACGGCCGCGAACTGGTGGGGCTCGTGCTGCGCCTGCGTGAGAGCGGGACCGGGCTGGCCGCCCAGGCGCGCCTGTCCGACACCGCCGAGGGCGCCGCGCGCGCCTGCCGCGAGCTGCGCCTGCCCGCCCTGGTGGGCTCGCTCGACGACCTGCGCGTGGGCATCCTGCTCGCGCTGCCGGGCCGCCAGCGCCTGGACCCGACCCTGCACCTGCTCGCCGACCGCATCCGCACCGCCGTGGGCGGCGGCGCCGTGCTGGCCGTGGGCTCCTCCGCGGACGGAGTCCGGGAGGTGCGGCGCTCCTTCCTGGAGGCGCGCCAGGTCGGCGACGTGGCCATCCGCCAGAGCGACCAGCGCCCCTTCTACCGGCTGCCCGACCTGCACCTGCGCGGCCTGCTCCACCTGTTCCGCGACGACGAGCGGCTCCAGACCTACGTCGAGCGCGAGCTGGGGCCGCTGCTGGACCACGACGCGCGGCACGGCGGCGACCTGACCGACATGCTCCGCCACTACCTGGGCGCGGGCCGCAACAAGGCGCTCGCCGCCGGGCGGGCGCACCTGTCCCGCCCGGCGTTCTACGACCGGCTGCGGCGGGTCGCCCACGTCCTTGACGCGGACCTGGACTCGGTGGAGACCTGCCTGTCCCTGCACGTGGCGCTGCTGTCGCTGGACTCGGTCCGCGACGAGCGCTGACCCGGCGCCCGCGGTCAGCGCGCCCCGGGCGCCCCCTCCAGCTCCATCCCCAGCAGGACCGAGGCCAGGCTCTTGCCGTGGGCGTCCAGGTACAGCGACGTGGTCACGGTGTCCCCGCCCGCGCGCGGGCACACCAGGACCAGCGCGCACACGTTGTCCATCCGGTGGACGGTGACCGGCCCGCGCACGCGTCCGCCCAGCGCGCGGGCGACCCGGTCGGGCGTCAGCTCGGCGCACAGCACCGGGTACCACTCCGGTTCGTAGGCGATGACGGCGATCGTGTTGAGGTTGCCCTTGTCCCCGGCCCGGGCGTGGGCGACGTCGCGGAGCACGGTGCTCACCGCTCCCCCTCTCCGAAGAAGTCGACCCGGGTGCGCACGGCCTCCCGGTCGACGGTGGTCGACAGCACGCCCACGACCTCGTGGACGGAGGTCCTGAGACCGCCCCCTCCGGCGGGTCCCGACGTGTAGAGGGCGCCCACCTCCTCGGCGACCGCCTCGGCGTCCGCGCGGCCGGAGCCGAGGGCGGCCACCCGCAGCCGGCACTCGAAGGGCTCGTCCCGGCCGTCCCCGCCGGAGCCGTGCAGCGCGTCCACGCCCACGACGTCGGCGCGCAACCGGGAGACCTTCCCGCCCAGGCGCTCGCGCACCACCTCGCCCGCCAGCCGGGCCCGCGCCAGTGCGCCCGGCCCGGCGTAGGAGATCTCGCCCTCGCCCCGGAAACCCGCCCGGTACCCGACGCTGACCTTCAGCTCTCCGGGCCGGGGCAGCCCACGGGCTCCGGTGACCAGCACCCGGTCCGGTCCGCTCTCGGTCAGCCGCACCCCGGTCATGTCGAGCACCGAGTCCGGCGTGACGTAGGCCCGGGGGTCGGTGACCTCGTAGGTGAGCTGCTCGGTGACCGTGAGCCGGTCCACCCGGCCGCCGGTCCCCGGCAGCTTGGTGACCACCGCCGAACCGTCCCGCTCCACCTCGGCCAGGGGGTAGCCGAGGCGGGCCAGGCCGGGGACCTCCTTGCGGCCCGGGTCGGCGAAGTAGCCGCCGCTGACCTGGCCCGCGCACTCCAGCAGGTGGCCCACCAGGGTCCCGGCGGCCATCGTGTCCGCGTCGCCGGGGTCCCAGCCCAGGCGGTGGGCCAGGGGCGCGAGGAACAGCGAGGGGTCGGCCGCCCGGCCCGCGATCACCACGTCGGCTCCGCCCTCCAGCGCGGGCGTCAGGGCGTCGGCGCCGACGTAGGCGTTGGCGGAGACGATCTCGCCGTGCGCCTCCAGCGGCAGCCCGTCCTCCCAGCAGGGCGCGGACGGGTCCAGCAGGTGGAGCACGTCGTCCCCGGAGACCGCGGCGACCAGGGTCGGCAGCCCCAGCTCCCGGGCCGTGGCGCGGGCCATGCGCGCCGCCGCCACGGGCGCGGCCGCCCCGGCGTTGGTGACCAGCCGGGTGCCGTGCCGGTGCAGCGGTTCGAGCAGGAGTTCCAGGCGCCGCCGCAGGGTCGGGTCGTAGCCGGGGCCCGACCCGCTGGCCTCCCGGAGCGAGGCCAGGGACACGGTGCGCTCTCCCAGGCACTCCAGTACCAGGGTGTCGAGGCCGCCTCCCTCCACGAGGTCGACGGCGGGTTGGAGGCGGTCGCCGGCGAAACCGGCGCCGCACCCGATCCGGGCTCTGCTGGGCACACTGACTCCTTCGAACGGTGTGGACGGGCGGTCAGCCGACCCAGAGCGGGACGACCCCGCTGGCGAGGGCGACCGCGAGGACGACCAGGCTGACCAGCCAGGCCCACGGCAGCAGGAAGCGGATGTGGGAGCCGATGGGCACCCCGGCCAGGCCGACCAGCAGGTAGAAGGAGCCGGTCAGCGGGCTGATCGGGAAGCCGACGGTCTCCTGGCCGATGATCGAGGCCTGGGCGATGTCGGCGGCGGCGACGCCGAAGCCCTCGCCCACGGCGGTCAGCACCGGCATGACGGCGAAGTAGTAGGCGTCGGGGCCGAAGAGCAGGCTCATGGGCACGCCCAGGACACCGACGATCGCGGCCATCCCGGGGCCGAGGAAACCGGGCATGGCGCCGGTCATGGCCTGTCCCATCGCCTCGATCATGCCGCTGCTGTCCATGACGCCCAGGAACACGCCCGCGGCGAGCAGGGTGCTGGCCATGAGGATCGCCCCGGAGGCGTGGGCGTTGACGCGGTCGGTCTGGGCCTTCATCCCCGGGTAGTTGACGACGAGCGCCACGACCAGGGCCAGCATGAAGACGAGTTCGGGGGAGAGCAGCCCGAAGACCAGGGCGAGGACGGCGGCGACGGTCAGCGCGGCGTTCACCCAGTACAGGCGCGGGCGCAGCAGGTCGGCGTCGGGCTCCTGCCCGCCCGCGGCGAGCGGGTCGGCCCCGCCCTCTCCGGCGGTCCCGCCCGGGCGGCCGCCCCCGACGGGCACCGGGGAGGGCAGGGGGTCGGCCGCCGCCAGCCGCACGCGCTCGCGGTGGCCGAGGTACCAGGCGACGGCGACGCAGGCGGCCATGCCCGCCAGCTGGGCCGGGATCAGCGGGGCCCACAGTTCGTTGGCCGGAACGCCGAGGACGGTGGCGGCCCGGGCGGTGGGCCCGCCCCACGGCAGCATGTTCATGATCCCCGCGCCCAGCCCGACCAGCGCGGCCAGGACCACCCTGCGCATGCCCAGGGCGTCGTAGAGCGGGAGCATCGCCGGGATGGTGATGAGGAAGGTGGTGGCGCCCGCGCCGTCCAGGTGGGCGACCATCGCGAGCACCACCGTCGCGACCGCCACGGTCACCGGCGTGTTCCCGGCGAACCCGAGCACGCGGCGGATGATCGGCGCGAACAGCCCCGCGTCGCGCATCACCCCGAAGTAGAGGATGGCGAACACGAACATCGCGGTCGTGGAGGCCACGCCGCCGATGCCCTCGCCGACGAAGGAGGCCACCTCGCCGGGGCCGAAGCCCAGCGCGAAGGCGGCCGCCACCGGGACGCCGACGAGCGCGACCACCGCGCCCACCCGGTTGGACAACAGCAGCAGGAGCACCACGGCGATCGTGGCGAAACCCATGGCGGTCAGCATCTGGCACGCTCCTCGGACACCCTCACGGGGGGAAGTGACGGGGGACACATGCCGACATGGTTTCGCGGGGTTCTCCCCTTGTCCAACATCGGTTTCCTCTGGATCTATGCTCTGGAGGCATGGATCTGAGCCTGAGGCAGTTGTCCGCCTACGCCGCGGTGGCCAGGTACGGGAGTTTCACGCGCGCCTCCCGTGAACTGCGCGTCGCGCAGCCCTCGCTGAGCAGGACGGTGCTCGGGCTGGAGCGCACCCTGGGGGTCCGCCTCCTGGAGCGGACCACGCGCAGGGTGGAGTGCACCCCGGAGGGGGCCGAGCTGCTGGCCGTGGCCGAACGCCTGCTGGAGGCGCACCGCTCGGAGATGAACGGGCTGGAGCGCTTCCTGCGCGGCGAGCGCGGCACCGTCGCGGTGGCGACGCTGCCCTCGGTGGCGGCCGCCCTGCTGCCCTCGGTGATCTCCCGGCTCAGGTCGCGCACGCCCGAGGCCGACGTCCACGTCCTGGACGGGATGTCGGAGGCGGCCGTGGAACGGCTCCAGGCGGGGGAGTGCGACCTGGCCCTGGTGGCCGCGGGCCGGGTGCCCGGGGAGCTGGTGTCGCGGCCGCTCCTGCGGGACCGCTACTTCGCGGTCGTGCCGGTGGGGCACCCCTTCGCGGAGCGGTCCGCGCTGACCTGGGCCGATCTGGCGGGGGAGGCCTTCCTGGCCACCGGCGGCGACTCCAGCGTGCGCGCGGGCGCGGACGCCGCCTTCGAGCGCGCGGGCGTGGTGCCCGAACGGATCGTGCGGGCGGGCAACGTCTCGACCATCGGCGGCCTGGTGTCCGCGGGGATCGGCGTCACCGCGCTCCCGGCCCTGGTCGGAGTGCTGATGAGCTTCGCCGACCACGTGCGCGTGCCCCTGACCGACCCGGTCGTGGACCGCGGGCTGAGCGTGCTCACGCGCCGGGACCGCAGGCCGGGGCCGGTCGCGGCGGGGTTCCTCGCACTGCTGGAGGAGATGCGCGCCGAGGACCACCCGCTGCCGCGGGACGTGGCCTGGACGCACTGACGGGGCCGGAGCGGGAGGTGCGCCGACGATGTCGCGTGCGGGAGCACGGCGGACGCGCTGACGCGACCGCGCCGCCCCGGGCGGGACCGCGGAGCGGGGCCCGGTGGTGACGGAGGCGGCGGGCGGCGCTTCCCGCGCCGCCCGCCGCCTCCGCCGCACGGGGGACTACAGCCGGGCGAAGGCCTCCTCCAGGATGTCCAGGCCCTCGTGCAGCAGCTCGTCGCCGATCACCAGCGGCGGCAGCATGCGGATCACGTTGCCGTAGGTGCCCGCGCTCAGCAGGACCAGGCCGCGGGAGTGGCAGTAGGACAGGACCTTGGCCAGCGCCTCGGGGGCGGGCGTGCGGTCGGCGTCCTGGACCAGCTCGATCGCGATCATCGCGCCGCGTCCGCGCACGTCGCCGATGACCTCGTACTTGGCGGCCAGCTCGCGCAGGCGGCCCAGCATCAGCTCGCCGATCTCACGGGCGCGCTCCACCAGGCCGTCGGACTCGATCGCGGACAGTGCGGCCAGCGCGGCGGCGCACGCGGCCGGGTTGCCGCCGTAGGTGCCGCCCAGGCCGCCGCCGTGCACGGCGTCCATCAGCTCGGCGCGGCCGGTCACCGCGGCCAGCGGCAGGCCGCCCGCGATGCCCTTGGCGGTCGTGATCAGGTCCGGGACCACGCCCTCGTGCTCGCTGGCGAACATGTGGCCGGTGCGGGCGAAGCCGGTCTGCACCTCGTCGGCGACGAACACGATGCCGTTGGCGCGGCAGAACTCCACCACCGCGGGCAGGAAGCCGGGGGCGGGCTCGATGAAGCCGCCCTCGCCCTGGATCGGCTCGATCACCACGGCCGCCACGTTCTGGGCGCCGATCTGCTTGGTGATCTGCTCGATCACCATGGCCGCCGCCTCGGGGCCGCAGTTGTCCGGGCCCGTCGGCCAGCGGTACGGGTAGGCCATCGGCATCCGGTGGATCTCACCGGCGAACGGCCCGAAGCCCTGCTTGTAGGGCATGTTCTTGGCGGTCAGCCCCATGGTGAGGTTGGTGCGGCCGTGGTAGGCGTGGTCGAACACCACGACCGCCTGGCGGCCGGTCGCGCTGCGGGCGATCTTCACCGCGTTCTCGACCGCCTCGGCGCCCGAGTTGAGCAGGATCGAGCGCTTCTCGTGGTCGCCCGGCGTGATCCGGTTGAGCGCCTCGCACACGTCCACGTACGCCTCGTACGGGTTGACCATGAAGCAGGTGTGCGTGAACCGGCCGAGCTGCTCGGCGGCGCGCTCCACCACGCGCGGGTCGGCGTTGCCGACGTTGGTCACGGCGATGCCGGAGCCGAAGTCGATCAGCGCGTTGCCGTCGACGTCCTCGACGATGCCGCCGCCCGCGCGCTCGACGTAGACCGGCAGGACGCTGCCCACGCCCTGGGCGACGGCCGAACGGCGGCGCTCCTGGATCGCGCGGGACTTGGGGCCGGGGATCTCGGTGACGATCCGGCGGGACTGGGCGACCTCGGTCGCTGCCATGCGGCTGCCTCCTTCTGCGGTGGACGGGAGCGGAGAGGGGCCGGGGGTGGGCTCCCCGACCTGGGACGACACTAGGGTGCGCGGAACCACCCCCACATGGACAAGGTGGATAATCAGGGCTGAGCCTTGCGCCAGCGCGTCAGGGTTCGCACGAAGCGGGTCCGCTGGAGCGGGGGGAGGACGGCCCGCGTCCCGTCCCGCCGACCGCGCCGAACCGCCTCGACCGGCGGCCGAAGTGGAGGGGAAGCCGATGCCACCGACCCTGGGGGCCCTGATGCGCACGCCCCGCCTGCGCCTGAACCTGCTCACCGGCCAGGAGAACCTGGACCGGAGGGTGGAGTGGGTCGCGGTCAGCGAGCTGGAGGACCCCACGCCCTACCTGGCGGGCGGCGAACTCCTGCTCACCACCGGCGTGCGCTGGGCCACCGGCGTCCCCGACCTGCGCGACTACACGCGCCGCCTGGCCGAGCGCCGCGTCACCGCGCTGGGCTTCGCGGTCGGCGTGGTCCTGGAGCGCACCCCCGAGCCGCTCCGCGAGGCCGCCGCCGAGTTCGGCCTCACCCTGCTGGAGGTGGCCAGGGAGACCCCCTTCATCGCGATCGGCAAGGAGGTGTCCCGGCTCCTGGCCAAGGAGGAGTACGAGGGGCTGAGCCGGGCCTTCGCCGCCCAGCGCGACCTCACCCGCGCCGCGCTCACCGGGGAGGCGGCGATCGTGGACCGGCTGGCCCGCGAACTCGGCGCCTGGGTGCTGCTGCTGTCCGCCGACGGCGCCCCCCGGCACGCCGCCCCCGCCGGGGCCTCCCCCCGCGCCGCCGGACTCGCCGAGGAGCTGGACCGGCTGCGCGAGGCGGGCGTGCGCGCCAGCGTCTCCCTCACCTCGGGCGGCGAACACGTCTCCGTGCAGCCCCTGGCCACCGGCCGCCGGGTCCGCGGCTTCCTTGCCGTGGGCACCGGCGGGCGCCTCGGCTCGGACGAGCGCACGCTGGTCAACGCGGCGGTGTCGCTGCTCTCCCTCGAACTGGAGCGCACCGCGCACGACGCCACGGCCCGGGTGCGCGAGGGGGTGCTCGCGGCGCTGCTCACCGGGGCGCTGGACCCCCTGCACCCGGGGGCGGAGCGGCTGCGCGGGGTCCTTCCCGCCGAACCCGTCCTCGTGGCGGCCGCCGACGGGGTCGGGCCCGCACAGCCGCCCGAGGGCGTCCTGGTCACCGAGCACGACGGCCGCGTCCTGCTGCTGGCCCCCGCCGACACCGGAACGGGAGTGCTCGCCGAGGTCCTGGAGGGGCCGGTCGGGGTGAGCGACCCCTCCCCCTACGCGGAACTGTCCGCGGCGCTGTCCCAGGCCGAACGCGCGCTGGCCGCCGCGCGCGACGCGGGCGGGGGCCTGCTCCGCGTCGGCGACCTGCCCGGCGGACTGCTCGGGCTGGCCGACACCCCCGCCGGCGCCCGCATGGCCGGGGACCTGCTCGCCCCGCTGCTGCGCCAGCGCACCTCGGCCGAACTGCTGGCCTCGCTGCGCGCCTACCTCGCGGCCTCGGGCCGGTGGGACGCGGCGTCGGAGGCACTGGGGATCCACCGGCACACGCTGCGCTACCGCATGCGGCGCATCCGCGACCTGCTGCCCGGCGACCTGGACGATCCCGACTACCGCACCGAGCTGTGGATCGCCCTGCGCGTCCACGGCAGCGCGGGCTGACCGCCCTCCGGGCCCCGGGCACCGTCACCCGGAGTCGTCACCCCGAGTGAAAGTGGTGACGGGTTCCGGTGTTCGCGGGGTCCGGGACCGGTCCATCCACCACAATGGCTTGCTGTCGGTGGGTGGTCGGCCGATGACACAGCCGTGTGGGGGAGACGTTGAGGTCACTGCGGGACGACGAGGACGAGGTCGGGCACGCGGGCGTGCCGGGGGCGCCGCCGGGAGTCACCGGCCCCCTCCCCGGCGCGCTCGGCGGCCCGTCGGGAGTCGGCACGGCCTCGCTGCGCTGGAAGCCCCCGATCGACCGTTCCGAGGTGAGCTCCCTGCTGGCCTACCTGCGCGCCTGCATGCGCCGCGAGGCGGTGCACACCCACGTCGTCCCGGTCGGCGACCTGGGCTCCGACAGCTGCGCGTGCCTGCCCCCGGGCCCGGAGGTGCTCTTCAGCGGGGCCGGGGAGACGCTTGCGCTGCGCCCGGAGTCCGTCCGCGTCCTGCGCGCGGCCAACGACCTCGGCCAGTCCGCGCGCTACGGCTACCCGCTCGTGGTCCTGGGGGAGGGCGGGGACCGGGCGGCCCTGCCCCTGCTCACCGTCGACGTGCGCGTCGCGGACGAGACCGCGGACACCCCCGCCGGGGCCGGGGACACCCTGGTCCGCGCGGTCGGCCCGCCCGACGTCAACCCCGCGCTCCTGGAACGCCTCGGCCTCACCGACCCCGAGGACCTGTTCGAACTCCGGACCCGGCTGCGCTCCGGGGCGCCCGACCCCCTGCGGCGCCCCGCGGCCGTCGCCGACCTCGCCGCCAGGATCCGCCTCCTGCTCGCCGGCCTGGAGATCGAGCGGGTGGACGACATCGCGCCCCTGGGCACCCGCGGCGCCCCGCGCACCTGGATGGACGGCGCCCACAACGTCGCCGTGCTCTTCCGGGCCGGGCCCGGGGGACGCCACGACGCCGACGAGCGCGAACCCGTCGGCGTCGAGGGCGTCCTGGCCGACCTCGACCCCTCCGGCCGCGACGGCCTCGACCCCGAGGACGTCAGCGGGACCGCCCTGGAGGCCCTGCTCGGACAGCCCTCCCGAACGGCCGCGGCCTCCGGCCCGGCGGCGTCCGGACGGCTCTTCCGCTGCTCCCGCGCCGCGAACCGCCGCGGTTGCGCCGACCCCGGCGGGGACACCGCCGAGCCCCCCGTCCCGATCTCGGCGACCGCCCTCGACCAGTCCCAGTACGCGGTCCTGTGCGCGGCCATGCGTGAGCAGCTCACCGTGGCCGCGGCCCCGCCCGGGAGCGGGGTGCACGACCTGGTCGACGCCCTCGTGCGCACCGCCGTCAGCAACGGCCAGCGCGTCCTGGTGTGCGGTCGCACCGAGGCCGACGTCGCCGCGGTGCGCCTGCGCGCGGACGCCTCCCCCGGGCACCCCGTCGTGCGCGTGGGCGGGGAGGGACGGCGCACGGCCGAGGCCGTGCTGCTCACCCGGCTCCTCACCGAGCACTCCCGGAGCCTGCCCGCGGCCCCCGCCGGTTCCGGCGGGGAGGACCCCACCGTCCACTGGGCGGACCTGGCCGCGGACTGGACGGCGGTCCGCGAGGCGTGGCGGGCCATGGACACCATGGCCTCCGGAGGCCACGCGCTCGCCCGCCTGGCCGAGGAACGCGGCCGGGTCGTCGCCCAGGGGTGGGACCCCGACTCCCTCTTCACCCCGGAGCGGGGCGGCCCCGAGTACTGGCTGCACCGGGCCGAGCGCGCGGCGGCCGGGGGCCTGGCCGGGCTGGCGCACCGGGGCGCCGTCCGCCGCGAACTGGGCGTGGACACCGACCCCGACAGCCTCGCCCGCCTGCGCGCGGTCGCCCGTCTGGAGGGCGAGTGGCGCGCGGCCGTGGACCGGCGGATCCGCTGCGCGCCGCTGAACGCGCTCACCGCCGACCTGGCCGACGCCCTCGCCCGGCACCGCAGGTCCAGCTCCGCCTGCCTGCGCGCGGTCGGCGACCCCCGGCTGTGGCGGGGACGCGCCGCCATCGAGCACCGCCTGGAGAGCCTCAACTGGCACCGCGGCCACGGCTGGCCGGGCCCGGGCGCGCTGTTCGACACCCTGCCCGCGTGGGTGTGCCGCACCGACCAGGTCCGGGCGCTGCAACCCCGGGCGGGCCTGTTCGACCTGGCCGTCGTGGTCGGGGCCGAGCGCACCCGGCTGGCCGAACTGCTGCCGGTGCTCTACCGCGCCAACCGCGCCGTGGTGTTCGGCGACCCCGCGCACCCGGGACCGGTGAGCGTGCTGGAACCGGACGAGGAGCGCCGCGCGCTGGCCGCCGCGGGTCTGGTCGCGGGCCAGTTGGACGACCGGGGCCTGCGCTACGGCGGCGGTTCGGCGATGCGCGCCCTGTACCGGGCGGCGCCGCCCATGCGGTGGCTGGACGAGCACGACGGGGCGCCGCCCCAGCTCGCCGGGGCCGCGTCGCGGCACTGCTACGGGGGCAGGCTCGCGGTGCGCACCCTCCCCGACCCCTCGGGCGGCCCCGCGTTCGAGTGGCGCGACGTCGCCGGGGTCTGCGAGGCCGTGCCCGGGGCGTCCTTCGTCAACCGGGACGAGGCCTACCGGGTGGCGGTGGTGGTGGACGAACTCGACGAGCACCTGCCCCGGGGCCGGGTGGTCGCGGTGGTCGCGCCGACCCAGCCCCAGGCGGCCCTGGTGCGCCGCCTGCTGAGCAAGCGCGTCCTGCGCCACGAGGTGCGGGTGGGCGGACCGGACCTGTTGGCGGACGACCACGATCCGGCGGACGTCACCGTCCTGACGCCGACGCTGGCCTCCGGGGCGCCCGCCGTCGCCGAGCGGCGTGTGCGCCGGATGGGTCACCTGTGGTCGTCGGTGCTCACCCGCACCCGCCAGCGGCTCGTGGTGGTGGGCGACCGCGGGTACTGGTCGGGCGACGACGGCCCGCTGGGCGAGCTGGAGGCGTCGGCGGCCGGGGGCCACGCGGGACGGACCGACGCGGCGGCCTCCGCGCTGGTCAGGGAGCTGCGCGGGGTGGGGACGGAGGTGACCCTCCAGCAGACGGGCGAGGGCTGGACCGCCGACATGGTGGTCCGGTTCGGCTCCCGCCGCCTGCTGCTCCTGCTCGACCGGGAGCCCGACGGCCGCTCCCTGCGCTGGCTGCTCGCCCGGGGGGAGACGCTCAACCGCACCACGGGGGACCCCGTGGTCGTGGTGCCCGCCTGGCGCTGCCTGGCCGACCCGCGCGCCCTGGTGGAGGAGATCCTCACCGCCCACTGACCCGCCGGGCGGCCACGCCCGCGCGCACGGCCGGGCGGCCCCACCGGCGCCGGAAGCCGACCGGACCGGCGGACGGGCCGGGCGCACTACCCTGGAGCCGGATGTCCGGAAAGCGGTGTTCACGCCGCAGCCCCGGACGGACGGAGGAGGAGAGGACCGGTGCCCGAGGGCCACACGCTGCACCGCCTGGCAGCGCACTTCGACAAGACCTTCGGCGGCGGCGCGGTACGCGCCAGCAGTCCGCAGGGGCGCTTCGCCGACGGCGCCGCCCGGATCGACGGCCGGGTCCTCACCGAGAGCGAGGCCCACGGCAAGCACCTCTTCCTCGGGTTCGACTCGGGGGAGTGGCTGCGGGTCCACCTGGGCCTGTACGGCGCCTGGTCCTTCGGCGACGCCGACGGCGAACGCCACCTGGGCGCGCCTCGGGCCGCGGGCGGCGCCCGCCGGGAGCTGCTGCGCGACGCCGAGGGCTTCGTCGTGGCGCCCGAACCCGTCGGGGCGGTGCGCGCCCGGCTGGTCAACTCCTCCGGCTGGGCCGACCTGCGCGGCCCCTCGGCCTGCGAGGTCGTCACCGAGGACGACAAGCGCGCCGTCCAGGACAGGCTGGGGCCCGACCCCCTGCGCGACGACGCCGACCCCGAGCGCGCCTGGCGCGTGGTCAGCCGTTCCCGGACCAGCATCGCCGCGCTCCTCATGCGCCAGGACGTCGTGGCGGGCATCGGCAACATCTACCGCGCGGAGTCGCTGTTCCGGGCGGGGCTGGACCCGATGACCCCGGGCCGCGACCTCACGGCCGACCAGTGGTCGCGGCTGTGGGACGACCTGTCGGGCCTGCTCCGCGACGGCGTGCGGGACGGCTACATCATCACCACCCTGCCCGAGCACCGCCCCGACCCGGACGCGCGTCCCGTGCCCCGGCCCGACAGCCTCTACGTGTGCTACCGGACCGGAGAACCCTGCCGGGTGTGCTCTTCGCCGGTCGCCTCCGCGGAACTGGCCGGACGCACCCTCTACTGGTGCCCCCGATGCCAGGGAGTTTGAGAACTTTCGTGAGTTAAGTACCCATTTGTCGGGTTAGACGCCAAGGTCATGCAGTACAATCCCGAACCGTCTGCTTAACCGGTTCAGCTTTGTGTGATCAGGGGGACGAATGGGGGGTTTGATGCGGCGTCCGACCATCATGGACATCGCCAAGGCCGCGGGGGTGTCCAAGGGGGCCGTGTCCTACGCGCTCAACGGGCGTCCGGGGGTCTCGGAGGAGACCCGAAGACGCATCCTGGCGATCGCCAGCGACCTCGGCTGGGCGCCCAGCAGCCCGGCGCGCGCACTCGCCCCCGGCGGCCGGATCGGGGCGGTCGGCCTGGTGGTGGACCGGCCCGCCCACTCCCTCGGTCTGGAACCCTTCTTCATGCAGCTGGTCTCGGGGATCGAGACCGAGCTGGCCACCTCGGGGGTCGACCTGTTGTTACAGGTCACCGAGGACATGGGCGCCGAGATCGCGGCCTACCGGCGCTGGTCGTCCGAACGCCGGGTGGACGGCGTGATCATGGTGGACCTGCGCGTGGGCGACCCGCGCGTCCAGGTCGTCGAGGAGCTCCCGCTGCCCGCCGTCGTCCTCGGCGGACCCGAGGGCGTGGGCTCCCTGCCCTACCTGTACACCGACGACGCCACCGCCATGCGCGAGGTCGTCCACTACCTGGCCGCCCTCGGCCACCGGCGCATCGTCCAGGTGGCGGGCCCGGAGAAGTTCGTGCACACCCGCGTGCGCACCCAGGCCTTCCTGGACGCCGCGGCCCAGGCCGGGCTCAGCGAGGCCCGCTGGGTGCACGCCGACTACACGGGCGAGGGGGGCACCAGGACCACGCGCAAGCTGCTGGCCGCCACCGACCGGCCGACGGCCCTGATCTACGACAACGACCTCATGGCCGTGGCCGGACTGGGCGTGGCCCACGAGATGGGCGTGGACGTGCCCTCGCAGCTGTCCATCGTGGCCTGGGACGACTCGGTGCTGTGCCGCCTGGTCCGCCCCTCGCTGACCGCCATAGTGCGCGACATCGTGTCCTACGGCCGCCAGGCCGCGCTGATGCTGGCCAGGACGATCGAGGGCAAGCCGGTGGCCAACAGCGAGACCTCGCGCGGGGAGCTGCTCCCGCGGGGCAGCACCGGCCCCCTGGGCGCGTGATCCGGCGCTCCCCGCCGGCCGCCCGCGCCCCGTCCGACGCGTACACCGCGTGAGGGTCCGCGAGCCCCGCGTGGCGCGGATGCCGGGGGCGCGGCGTGCACCGTGGCAGTTGTTAACGATGTGAAAACAGGGGCGTGAGTTGCCTCGGTGGTCTCTGCGGCTTTGGTGTCCAAAAGGTGACCGTGAGGGTGCTGTCACCTCCTCACGAGCTGTGGAAGGCTGCGGCGCGTAACGCCCCACGCCGACAGGCCCCCAAGGGAGCGAGAACGCCCGTGCGGAACCGGTTCAGCGCCGCCGAACTTACTGACATACCCGCATCTGTGCTGTTACAAGCGAATAACAGCGAAGTGTCGGGCATTGACGCCCTTCCTGCGGACGTGTTGTTGTTAACGTCACTTACCCGGTTCAGCAACGGTCTCGCGCGCTCACCACTGGGAGCGCTCCCAACCCTTCCGGTCTCTCGGAGGGGACTCCCCCCATAGGCCGGCCGGGTGACAAGGAGGAGTCGAGATGAGAATGCTGCGGCTTCCGGCGGCACTCGCGGCCCTGGCCCTCGCGGTCAGCGCCTGCTCGGGTGGCGGCGGGAACAGCGACGGCGGTTCGGGTCAGTACCCCAGGAACGAGACCCTGTACACCACGGGTACGGCCTGGGAGGCGCCGACCAGCTGGAACCCGATGATGCGGGGCCAGTTCGCGGTCGGCACCAACGGCCTGGTCTACGAGTCGCTCTTCCACTACGACGCGGACGCGGGAGAGTACGTCCACTGGCTCGCCGAGAGCGACGAGTGGACCTCGGAGACCGAGCACGTGATCACCCTGCGCGAGGGCGTCACGTGGAACGACGGCGAGCCCTTCGTCGCCCAGGACGTGGTCACCACGCTGGAACTCGGCCAGGTCCCCGGAGTCCCCTACAGCAACGTCTGGGACTACATCGAGAGCGTCGAGGCCACCGACGAGCGCACGGTCACCGTCACCTTCTCGGAGAGCCGTCCGCAGGAGTGGATGAACTGGGCCTACTCCAACCCCATCGTCCCGGACCACATCTGGGCCGGCATGGAGGAGAGCCAGGTCGCCGACAGCCCCAACGAGAACCCGGTCGGCACCGGCCCCTACGTCTACGAGTCGCACACCGACGACCGCATGGTCTGGGAGCGCAACGACGAGTGGTGGGCCATCGAGGCCCTCGACATGACGATGGACGCCCGCTACATCGTCGACATCGTCAACGCCTCCAACGAGGTCACGATGGGCATGCTGAACCAGGGCGAGGTCGACCTCTCCAACAACTTCCTGCCCGGTATCGACCAGGTCCTCAACAGCAACGAGACCATCACCAGCTTCTACGACGGCCCCCCGTACATGAAGAGCGCCAACACGGCGTGGCTCATCCCGAACCACACCCGTGAGCCGCTCAACGACACGGCGTTCCGCCAGGCCCTGGCCCACTCGATCAACATCACCCAGATCGTCGAGGGCCCGTACGCCAACCTGGTCCAGGCGGCCAACCCCACGGGTCTGCTGCCCGAGTGGGACGCCTACATCGACCACGAGCTGGTCGAGCGCGAGGGCTTCACCTTCGACGCGGACGAGGCCGTGGCCATCCTCGAAGAGGCCGGCTACATGGACGAGGACGGCGACGGCTTCGTCGAGACCCCCGACGGCGAGCCCATCGCGCTGACCCTCGCGGTCCCCTCCGGCTGGACCGACTGGATGGAGGCCGCCCGGATCATCGAGCAGAACGCCCAGGACGTCGGCATCAACATCACGGCCGAGTTCCCCGACGCGGGCCTGCTCGACGACAACCGCAACGCGGGCGAGTTCGACCTGGTCATCAACAACGCCCGGCAGCTGAGCAACTCGCCGTGGACCTACTACGACTACCTCTACCAGCTGCCCGTCCAGGAGCAGCAGACCACGGTGAACTTCCACCGCTACGAGAGCGACGAGGCGTGGGCCCTCACCGAGGAGCTCGCCCGGGTCCCCGCCGACGACGTCGAGGCCGCGGCCGAGGTCACCTCGCAGCTCCAGGAGCACTTCCTGGCCGAGCTGCCGACCATCCCGCTCTGGTACAACGGCCAGTGGTCGCAGGCCAACAACTCCGCCTGGACCAACTGGCCCAGTGAGGCCGAGGGCACGCCCAACAGCCCCGCGGTGATGTGGGAGGGCTGGTACGAGCTCGGCGGGATCGAGACCCTCGCCTCGATCGAACCGGTCGAGTAGGGGCGGGGGAGCGATCTCCCCCCATCCACCCCGCTGACCACTCCCCGCCCCCGGCCGAGGCACGGCGCGAAAGAGCCCGGCCGGGGGACGCCCCGGGAGAGCGGGCGCGGCACGGAACACCCCCCACAGGGTCCGCGCCGCGCCCCCTCCGGGGCCACTCGACTGTCCGCCGCCATCACCTGGAGGAACGTGTGTGGCGCTATATCGGTCGTAAGCTCTTCGTCTACCTGCTTACGTTCATCGTCGCGGTCACCATCAACTGGATGATTCCGCGCTTCATGCCCGGCGACCCCATCCGCAGCATGCTCTCCCGGGCCTCGGCGGGCGACCCCGAGGCCCTGGCCACCATGACCGCCTACTACGAGGAGGTCTTCGGCCTCGACAAGCCGCTGCACGAGCAGTACCTGAGTTTCTGGGCCGGTCTGTTCCGGGGGGACCTGGGCATCAGCGTGATGCTCTACCCCGAGCCGGTCACCGACGTCATCATGAGGGCGGTCCCCTTCACCCTGGGACTGCTGCTCCCCGCGATCCTGCTCAGCTGGATCATCGGCAACCGCTTCGGCGCCTTCGCCGCCCGCAGCAAGGCCCTGGACAACACGGTCCTGCCGGTCGGGTACATCCTCACCGCCACGCCGTACATGTGGCTGGCCCTGCTGCTGGCCTGGAGCCTGGGCATCGTCGCCGGGATCTTCCCGGCCTCGGGCGGCTACAGCTTCTCCCTGCGCCCCGAGTTCAGCTGGCTGTTCATCTCCAACCTGATCACCCACTGGTTCCTGCCGTTCCTGTCCATGTTCCTGGTGGCGCTCGGCGGCTGGGCGATCGGCATGCGCAACATGATCATCTACGAGCTGGACGCGGACTACTCCAACTACCTCCAGGCCCTCGGCGCGCCGCGCAAGCTGGTCCGGCGCTACGCGTTCCGCAACGCCATGCTGCCGCAGATCACGGGTCTGGCCGTCCAGCTGGGCACGATCATCGCGGGCTCCCTGCTCACCGAGATCGTGTTCAACTACCCCGGCCTCGGCAAGCTCATCCTGGACTCCCTGGAGAGCCGCGACTTCTTCCTGCTCCAGGGCGTCTTCCTGTTCGTGGTCGTCGGCGTGCTGATCGCCAACTTCATCATCGACATCGTCTACGTGCTGATCGACCCGCGCACCCGGGTCCAGATGACGGGAGGCTCCTCATGACGAACGTCGCCGGAGCTCCGGGCACCGCCGAGAAGGCGGACGCCCCCGAACCTGCCGGGCGCAAGGGCTCCGAGGCCCTGTACTTCGCCCGGCGCAACCCCAAGCTGCTCATCGGCTCGGGTATCGTCCTGGCCTTCCTGCTGCTCGGGATCGTCGGCCCCTTCTTCGTCAGCGACAGCCCCAACGAGTACGTCGGCCCGCAGATGCAGGCGCCCAACGGCGAGTACTGGCTGGGCACCACCACGTTCGGCCAGGACATCTGGGCCCAGTTCGTGCACGGCGTGCGCGCCACGTTCATCATCGGCCTGTTCGGCGGCGGCGTCGCCTTCGTCATCGGCACCGCGGTCGGCTTCGTCGCCGGGTACAAGGGCGGGATCGTCGACGAGATCCTCAACATGATCACGAACGTGGTCCTGGTGCTGCCCGCGATGGTCGTGCTCATCGTCGCGATCGCCTACCTGGACGCGCGCGGCCTGTTCGTGCAGGGCCTGTTCATCGGTCTGACCGCCTGGCCGTGGGCGGCCCGCGCGGTCCGTTCGCAGGCGCTGTCCCTGGCCACCCGCGACTACGTGGACCTGGCCCGGCTGAGCGGTCGGCGCACCTGGAAGATCATCACCACCGAGATCGCGCCCAACATGAGCTCGTACCTGGTGATGGCCTTCATCCTGCAGTTCGGCGGCGCGGTCCTCACCGCGGCCGGTCTGGACTTCATCGGCCTCGGCCCCTCCAACGGCGTGTCCCTCGGCCTGATGCTGGAGAGCGCCGTCGCCTGGAGCGCGCTCACCCTCGGCATGTGGTGGTGGTTCATCCCGCCGGGTCTCGGAATCACCGTGATCGTGGGCTCGCTGTACATCCTCAACGTCGGGTTGGACGAGGTCTTCAACCCCAAGCTGCGGGAGCTGTGATGACCCTGCGCGTCAAGGACCTGAAGGTCTACTACCAGACCCTGCGCGGGGACGTCCACGCCCTCGACGGCGTCACGTTCGACCTCGCCGACGGGGAGATCATGGGCCTGGCCGGGGAGTCCGGCTGCGGCAAGACCACCCTGGGCAAGAGCCTGATCCGCCTGGACTCGCGGATGCGCCACGTCGGCGGCACGATCGAGCTGGACGGCAAGGACGTGCCCATCGCCGACGACCGCGCGATGGTGCCCCTGCGGTACCACGAGATCTCGCTCATCCCGCAGTACGCGATGAGCGCGCTCAACCCGACCCGCAAGATCGGGAGGATGATCAACGAGCTGCTGCGCGCCCGCGGCGTGCGGCCCGCCGACGTCACCGAGGAGCTCCACCGCCGCCTGGAGCTGGTCGGCCTGGACACCGACGTGCTCAACCGGTTCCCGATCGAGCTGTCCGGCGGCATGAAGCAGCGCGTCGTCATGGTCATCTCGACCCTGCTCAACCCGTCGCTGCTGATCGCCGACGAGGTCACCTCGGCCCTGGACGTGTCCACCCAGCGCTCCGTCGCGGAGTCGATGGTGGAGTTCCGCGACCGGGGCTACATCAAGAGCATGGTCTTCGTGACCCACGACATCTCGCTCGTGTACCAGATGGCGGACACGATCATGGTGATGTACGCGGGCCACATCGTGGAGAAGGCGGCCGCGGGCACCATCATCAACGAGCCCAAGCACCCCTACACCCAGATGCTCATCGGGGCGCTGCCCGAGGTCGGCTCCACCTCCACCGTGCAGGGGGGCCGCCTGGCGGGCATCCCCGGCACCCCGCCGGGTCTGCTCAACCCGCCCACCGGCTGCCGGTTCAAGGACCGCTGCCCGATGGCGTTCTCCAAGTGCTCCGAAAAGCCGCCGCTGGTGGAGATCGAACCCGGCCACTGGGCCGCCTGCTGGAAGACGGGGTGAGGTAGACCGTGCTGGAACTCAGCCACGTGCACAAGGTGTACAAGGTGGGCGCGTTCGGCGGTGACCGCCTGCGCGCCGTCCGCGACGTGAGCCTCACGGTGGAGGCGGGCGAGGTCGTCTCGCTGATCGGTGAGAGCGGCAGCGGCAAGAGCACCCTCGGCAAGATGGTGCTGGGCCTGTTCAAGCCGACCTCGGGGAGCATCACCTTCGAGGGCACCGACATCACCACCATCAAGGGCCACGCCGCGCGCAAGGAGTACTACCGCCGCGTGCAGGGGGTCTTCCAGGACCCGTTCAGCTGCTTCAACCCCATCTTCAAGGCCGACCGCGTCTTCGAGATGGTCCGCACCTCCTACTTCCCGAAGACCTCGGAGACGGAGTGGCGGGACAAGGTGCTGGACGCGATCGCCACGGTGCGCCTGGACCCGGGCAACGTCCTCAACAAGTACCCGCACCAGCTCAGCGGCGGCCAGTTGCAGCGCCTGCTGATCGCGCGGGCGCTGCTGCTGGACATCAAGCTGCTGGTCGCCGACGAGATCATCAGCATGCTCGACGCCTCCACGCGCATCGACGTGCTCAACCTGCTCGCCGACCTCAAGGAGCGCGGCCTGGGCATCCTGTTCGTCACCCACGACCTGTCGCTGGGCAACTACGTCAGCGACAAGTCGGTGATCCTGCGCAAGGGCGCGATCGCCGAGATGGGTCCGACGGCCAGGGTCTTCGACAACCCGCTGCACCCCTACAGCCGTCACCTGCTGTCCTGCGTGCCGCAGCTGCACCGCACCTGGGCCGAGGTCGACGCCGAACTGGCGGCCAACCCCCCCGAGGACGTCGTCCTGCCGACGGCGCCCGACGAGGACTCCGCTCCGCTGATCGAGGCCGAGGAGGGCCACTTCGTGGGGATCGACCAGGGCTGAGCCGCCCGCTTCCCCTCATCCCGGCGCCCGTCCACCCCCCGCGGGCGCCTCGGTGTTTTCCGGCCCTCCTCGCGCGCTCCCGTCATCGGCCGCCCGAAGCCGCGATTCGACGCGCGAACCCGGATCGCCGGCGGTGTTCCACGGGTGTCCGCACGGCCTCGGAGCCTCTCGCGGGGTCCGGTTCCGGGCGCCGACGGGCCCGTTCCGGAGGGCGTCGGCGGACACCTCCCGACCGCTCCGCCGCCCGGCGGGCCGCGCGCCCCGGCGGCCGAGGGCTGAGCCGGACGCGGGTACGCGCGGACCCGTCCTGAGGTGCGCCGACGACGTGTCGGCGACGCCCGCCTGAACGGGGTGTGACATCCCGGCGTGCGTTCCCACGCGGCCCACGTGTACCCTGGAGGGTCCGCCGGTATTCCCCGGCGGGCCGTGCGGGTTGCCACATCGGAATCCTTCGCTGGCCGACCTGTCTGTGGTACGTTCAAAGTGATTGTTAGTCGTTGAATTTCGCAGTTGGTGTCTTGCCCGCGGAGTTTGTGACCGGCGGGCGGTTTCTTCAAGGAAGTCCGGCTCGCGGCAATTCGCGGACGTGAGTCTGCGTCCGTGTACACCGAGCTGAAGGAGAGAACATGGCTCAGGGAACTGTGAAGTGGTTCAACGGCGAGAAGGGCTTCGGCTTCATCTCCCCCGACGGCGGCGGCCCCGACGCCTTCGTTCACTACAGCGCGATCCAGGGCACGGGCTTCCGTAACCTGGAGGAGAACCAGCGCGTGGAGTTCGAGGTCGTCCAGGGCACGCGTGGCCCGCAGGCCGAGAACGTCGTCGCGCTCTAACCAGCACGCGATAACCTCGCGTAACGCCCCGGAAGGCACCGCCTTCCGGGGCGTTCGCGTGTCCGGCCCCCGCGGGGGAGGGGGTTCACCCCTCCAGCAGGGCCTCGGTGCGCTGACGCACCTCGGGGGTGTCCAGCCCCCGCACGGTCACCGTGGTGCGGCGGCGCAGCACGTCGTCCGCGTTCACCGCCCACTCGCGGTCGCGGGCGAAGACCACCTGCGCCCAGATGTCGGGGCCGTCGGGGTGGATGCGCTCGCCCAGCCGCGGCTCCTCGCGCACCATCGCCGCGATGTCCATGGCCAGGCTCCCGTAGTGCGACGCCAGGTGGCGGGCGACCAGCGGGTCCAGAGGGGCGCCGGGCGCGCGGTCGGTGATCAGCCGCTGGGCCACCGCGTCCGGGCTGGCCAGTCCGGGCAGCGGCACCGTGCGCAGTGGGTCGGCCATGTCCTCCGCCAGCGGCACGGCGCTGACCCTGCGCAGCTCCTTGAGGACGGCGCGGCCGATGTGGCGGTAGGTCGTCCACTTGCCGCCGGCCACCGAGAGCATCCCGCCCCGCCCCTGGGTGACCACGGTCTCGCGCTTGGCCGAGCTGGTGCCGCCGGGTCCGCCGGGCAGCACCCGCAGCCCCGCGAAGGAGTAGTCGACGTGGGAGGCGTCCAGGTAGGGCGCGTCGATGCCCAGCGCGGCCTCGCCCAGGATCTGTTCCACGTCGGCGGGCACGACCGACACGTCGGCCGGGTCCCCGGTGTACTCCTCGTCGGTGGTGCCCAGCAGCAGCCTGCCCTCCCACGGGATCGCGAACGACACCCGGTACTTGTCCACGGGGATGGTCAGCGCGGCGCGCCAGGGCTCGGGGGTCCGCAGCACCAGGTGCGCGCCCTTGGACAGGCGGACGCTGGGCGTCGCGGAGGGGTCCTCCATGCTCCGCAGCCGGTCCACCCACGGGCCGGTCGCGTTGAGGACCAGCCGCGCGTCGATGCCGAACTCCCCGCCGTCGACGCGGTCGCGCAGGTCGGCGCCGGTGACCCGGCCCCGGGTGGTGCGCAGCCCCACGACCTCGGCGTGGTTGAGCACCACCGCGCCCGCGTCCACGGCGGCGCGCACGCTCATGACGGCCATCCGGCTGTCGTTCATCTGGTGGTCGCTGTAGGCGGCCACCGACCGCAGGCCGTCGGTGCGCAGGCCCGGGGCGAGCCGCCGCGCCTGGGCGGGGGAGAGCAGGCGGCCCATGCCGTCGCCGAAGGCCGACAGGGCCGAGTACAGGAACACCCCGGCGCCCATCTTCGCGGCCCCGTGCGGGCCGCCGGAGTAGATCGGGACCAGGAACGGCATGTGGTTGACCAAGTGCGGTGCCACCTCCGAGGCCAGGGACCGGCGCTCGCGGTGGTTCTCGGCGACCAGGCGCACCTGGCCGCTCTGGAGGTAGCGCAGCCCGCCGTGCACCAGCTTGGAGGAGGCGCTGGAGGTGGCTCCGGCGAAGTCGCCGGAGTCGACCATGGCCACGCGCAGGCCCGCCTGGGTGGCGGTCCAGGCGACGGAGGTCCCGAGGATCCCGCCGCCGACGACCAGGAGGTCGAAGGTCCCCCGGGTGAGTTCGTCGCGTGTGCGCGAGCGCGACGAGGCGATGCGGTTCTGGCTGGCGCTGACGGTCATGGCTGTGCTCCTCGGAGGGATGGAGGGGGCCTCGCGTGCACCTGAACAGTCTCCACGTTTCAGGCGATGTATCGCCTTCATAATACGACAATGCCGAACGCTGGTGAAGAAGAGGGGGTGATCCGGCCGAGAAAACAGCTCCAGGGGTGGTCCAGGACGAAGGCGAGCTTGGCGCCTGTTGCCCAGGGGAGCCGGGTCGACACACGGGGTTCAGGAGATGCGGCATTGTCGCACCTTGTCGGCCCATCACACGGTCGGCCCGCCCGGAGGGCGCGCACGGCGAAGCCCCGGGGGCCACGCGTGTGCGCGACACCCCGGGGCTTCACGGGGTCCGGACCCGCCGCGCGGGCCCGGAGGGCGGGGCCTGGAGAGCCCCGGGCGATCGTGGCGGGGCCGGTCGGGGGCGGCGGTCACACCGCCCCCGGGCCGGCGGAGCTCAGGCGCCGAACCCGGTGAGCTTCCAGATCCACGCGCCGATCACGCCGCCCACCAGGGGGCCGACCACCGGAACCCAGGCGTACCCCCAGTCGGAGGGGCCCTTGCCCGGGATCGGCAGCACCGCGTGCGCGATGCGCGGCCCCAGGTCGCGGGCCGGGTTGATGGCGTACCCCGTCGGGCCGCCCAGGGACAGGCCGATCGCCAGCACCAGCAGGCCGATCAGCAGCGGCGCGAGGCCGTTGGTGAACAGGCCGCTCAGGTCGGCCCCGCCCTCGACGGAGACGAAGCCGGAGTTCGCGCCGATGCCCAGCACGCCCAGGAGCAGCATCGCGGTGCCGATGACCTCGGTGACGAAGTTGGCCACCAGGTTGCGCACGGCCGGGGCGGTGCTGAACACGCCCAGCTTCGCCTCCGGGTCGTCGGTGACCTTCCAGTGCGGCAGGTAGACCAGGTAGACCAGGACGGCGCCGGTGAACGCGCCCGCCAGCTGGGCCAGCATGTACCCGGGCACCTGGGACCACGGGAAGTCGCCGATGCTGGCCAGGCCCAGCGTGACGGCGGGGTTGATGTGGGCGCCGCTGGTGGCGCCGACGACGTAGACGGCCATCGCGACCGCCATGCCCCAGCCGAAGGTGACGACGATCCAGCCGCCGTTGAGGGCCTTGGAGCGCGCGAGCGAGACACCGGCGACGACACCGCCGCCGAGCAGGATCAGGATCGCCGTACCGACGAACTCTGCCAGATAGACCATGGGGACCTCCGCCCCGTCAGGGGAGCCGGGTCACGGGGGCCTCGCCCCCGCCGACCGGCGCCGGGCCGGAGGCGGGGGTTTAATAGGACGCACCCGTCACAGGAATGGGATGGAGCGGAGCGCGTACGGCGCCCCGCGGGCCGGTTCCCGGGAGCCGAAGGTGGCAGCCGGGGCTCCTGGGAACCGGTCGTTCGGTGGGGTGACGCCGCCCCCGCGCTACTGGGCGTCCTCGTGCTCGACCCAGTCCAGGGTGCGGCGCACGGCCTTGTTCCAGTTGCGGTACTCGCGCTCGCGCACGGCGGGCTCCATCTTCGGAGTCCACTCGGCGGCCTTGTGCCAGTTGGCGCGCAGCGTCTCGACGTCGGGCCAGTAGCCCACCGCCAGCCCCGCGGCGTAGGCGGCGCCCAGGCAGGTGGTCTCGGCGACCATCGGACGCACGACCTCGGTGTCGAGCACGTCGGACAGGATCTGCATGAGCAGGTTGTCGGCGGTCATGCCGCCGTCCACCTTGAGCGTGGTCAGCTCCGTGGGCGCGTCGGCGTTCATCGCGTCGACGACCTCGCGGGTCTGCCACGCGGTGGCCTCCAGGACGGCGCGGGCGATGTGGCCCTTGTTGACGTAACCGGTCAGGCCCGCCATGACGCCGCGCGCGTCGCTGCGCCAGTGCGGGGCGAACAGGCCGGAGAAGGCGGGCACGATGTAGCAGCCGCCGTTGTCCTCCACGGTGCGCGCCAGCGTCTCGATCTCGGGCGCGGTGGAGATCAGGCCCAGGTTGTCGCGCAGCCACTGCACGAGGGAGCCGGTCACCGCGATGGAGCCCTCCAGGGCGTACACGGCCGGTTCGTCGCCGAGCTTGTATCCCAGCGTGGTGAGCAGGCCGTTCTCGGAGGTCACCGGCTCGGTGCCGGTGTTCATCACCAGGAAGGTACCGGTGCCGTAGGTGCCCTTGACGTCGCCCGGGTCGAAGCAGGTCTGGCCGAACAGGGCGGCGTGCTGGTCGCCGAGGGAGGAGGCGACGGGGGTTCCGGCCAGGTATCCCCTGGCCTCGCCGTAGACCTCCGACGACGAGCGGATCTCGGGCAGGACGCCCTCGGGGACGCCGATGGCCTCCAGGATCTCGGGATCCCACTGGAGGGTGGACAGGTTCATCAGCATGGTGCGGCTGGCGTTGGTCACGTCGGTGACGTGGCGGCCGGTCAGCTTCCAGATGATCCAGGTGTCCATGGTGCCGAACAGGACCTCGCCGCGCTCGGCGCGTTCGCGCAGGCCGTCGACGTTGTCCAGCAGCCAGCGCAGCTTGGGGCCGGAGAAGTAGGTGGCCAGCGGCAGGCCGCACCGGTCGCGGAAGCGGTCCTGGCCCTCCTCGCCGCCCAGTTCGCGGACCAGGTCGTCGGTGCGGGTGTCCTGCCAGACGATGGCGTTGTGGACCGGCTCGCCCGTCTCGCGGTCCCAGACCAGGGTGGTCTCGCGCTGGTTGGTGATGCCGACGGCCGCGATCTGGTCGGGGGTGATGTCGTTCTTGTCCAGGGCTCCCCTGATGACCGCCTCGACGTTGGTCCAGATCTCCGTGGCGTCGTGTTCGACCCAGCCCGGCTTGGGGAAGATCTGCCTGTGTTCGCGTTGGTCGACCGAGACGATACGTCCGTCGCGGTCGAAGAGGATGCAGCGGCTCGACGTGGTGCCCTGGTCGATCGCGGCGACGTACTGCTGACTCATCGGGTGCTCGCCTTCAGGGTGGGGCTCGGGACGGGGCCGGACGCACACGGTTTCGGATTAAACCCGCACGTTGTACGACATTGACGTATGAGTAGCCGTTAGTTTCATCCGTCTTTCCTTCCCATGTCAAGGCCGTGTGACGCAATCGTGTCGCGTGCGTCACGTCCTCTCGACGGCAACGCTTCCAGGCGCGGGCGAACGCCGGAAGCCGCCGCGCGGGAGGCCTTCCGCGGGCGGTGGGAGAACTGCGGTGCGACCTCAGTAGGGGGTGACGCCGAGTTCCCGGGAGATGGCCCGCGCCGCGTCGCGCACGTAGGAGACCTGCTCCATGTCGGGCCTGCCCCCCTCGCCGCGCAGGCGCTCGACGGCGCCGCGCACCCCGATGGCGCCGACGGTCGTGCCGCGCCGGTCGCGGATGGGGGCGGCGATGGAGACCTCGCCGTCCACGAGTTCCTCGGCCTCCCACGCCCAGCCGTCGTCGCGCACCTGGTCGAGCTGGCGCTCCAGCGCGGCGGGGGAGGTGACGGTGTGCCGGGTGAAGGAGGTCAGGGCCGGGGCCCCGCCGCTCTCGACCACGGCCGGGTCCTCCTCGGGGGCCGCCAGGGGGTCGAAGGCCATGATGACCTTGCCGATGGCGGTGGCGTGCAGCGGCAGCAGGGTGCCCACGTCCAGGGTCTGCTGGGAGGCGTCGGGACGGAACACGTGGTGGACCACGAGCACCTGGTGCTTGTGCAGCGTGCCGATCCGCACGCTCTCACCGCTGCGCGAGGCCAGGCTGTCCGCCCAGTTCAGGGCGCGGGTGCGCAGTTCGTTGCCGTCCAGGTAGCGGGTGCCCAGGCTGAGCATGCCCCCGCCCAGGCGGTAGCGGCCCGACTCGGGGTCCTGCTCGACGAAGCCCACGTGCTGGAGGGTGCGCAGGATGCCGAGCACGGTGCCCTTGGGCAGCTCCAGGGACCGGGAGATCTCCGCCAGGCTGAGCCCGCGGGCGCCGGTGGCCAGGATCCGGAGAATGGCTGCCGCGCGTTCGATCGACTGGATTCTTCCCGGCATTGCGGTGCTACCACTCTCTAGTACGACAATGTCATACGCGAAATGCTACTACGCGTTGTGACGCGTGGCACGCCCGCGGCAGCCGGGCGGTCAGGCGATCGGCACAGTCTAGGTCGGCCGACCGCCGCGCCCGGCCGCCGGGGTCACAGCTCGGCGGCGGCCTCGGCCACGCCCCGGGCGGCCTCCTCGACGTCGCGGTCGGTGGTCTCCAGGTGCACCACCAGGCGCACGGCGTCGCCGATGCCCAGCCCCGCGACCCCGTGGCGGGCGAAGGCCTCGGCGTAGCGCGCGCCCTGTCCGGCCGGGGTGGGCACCAGCACCATGTTGGTCTGCGCCCGCACGGCCAGCCCGGACCGCTCGGAGATCAGCCGGGCCAGCTCCGCGGCGCGCTCGTGGTCCTCGGCCACCCGCTCGCGGTGGTGGCGCAGCGCGTACAGGGCCCCGGCGGCGATGATCCCGGCCTGGCGCATCCCCGCGCCCAGCAGCTTGCGCCCGCGCCGGGCCCTGCGCACCGTGTCGGCGTCCCCGACCAGCGCCGAGCCCACCGGGGCGCCCAGGCCCTTGGAGAAGCACACCGACACCGTGTCGAACCCGTCCGCGACCTCGGCGGGAGCGGCGTCCAGGGCGGCGGCCGCGTTCCACAGCCGAGCCCCGTCCAGGTGCGCGCGCAGCCCGTGCCGGTGCGCGAACCCGGTGACCCGGCGCTGTTCGGCCAGCGGTACGACGCGGCCGGTGAAGGTGTTCTCCAGCCACACCAGGGCGGGCTCGGCCCGGTGGACGTCGCCCCGGCCGGCGATCCACGACTCCAGCACCGCGTCGGTGGGGCAGAGCCCGTCCGAGTACAGGCGCGGCAGAGCCCGGGCCAGCACCGCGGTCGCGCCCTGCTCGTCGCCGATGAGGTGGTGGTTCTCGTGCGCCCACACCTCCTCGCCGCTGCGGGTGGACACGTACAGCCCCAGCTGGTTGGCCATGTGCCCGGACGGCACGTACAGCGCGGCCTCCCGGCCCAGCAGCCCGGCGGTCTCCTCCTCCAGTTCCCGCACGGTCGGGTCCTCGCCCCACACGTCGTCGCCCACCTCGGCCTCGGCCATGGCCCTGCGCATGGCCGGGGTGGGGCGGGTGACGGTGTCGGAACGCAGGTCGATCATGGCGTCTTCCTCCTGGTGGGACGCGTGCCCTCGGGCGGGGGGAGCGGACCCGGGGTGGACGGGGTGTCCGCCCGACGATACTGCCCGCCGCTCAGTCGCCCCCGATCCGGTCCAGGGCGCGTGAGAGCTGGCGCAGCGCCTCCAGGACACGAGCGCTGTCCTCCTCGCCCAGCTCGGCGACCAGGGCCTTGGCCACCCGGTCGTGGTCGGGGCTGATCCGGCGCAGGGCGTCCAGGCCCTCCCCGGTGGCGGCGAGCAGCTTGGCGCGGCTGTGCGCCGGGTTCGGCCGGTACTCGGCCAGTCCCTGCTCCACCAGCAGGTCGGCGATGCGCTGCACGCTCTGCCGCGTGGTGCCGAAGCGGCGCGCGACCGCCGACACCGGCAGGGGGTCGCGGGTCACCGCGCCGAGCACCTGCCAGCGCGCGGCGGTCAGTCCGGCGGTGCGGGCCAGCTCCTCGGCCACCGACAGGAACTGCCCGTTGAGGCGGAAGACGGTGAGCGCCGTCCCGGTGAGCAGGTCGGAGTGTCTGTCCTCGGCAGGGGCCATGCTCAGGACCCCTCCAGCAGCACGTGGTAGGCGCCGGGGTCGTGCTCGGCGTGCAGCCGGTACCACGCGTCGAGGACGCGGGGCGTGTACAGGTCCAGGGCCGCGAAGACCTCCCGGGCGAACTCCAGCGGCGCGGTGGGCCCGGCCGTGATGAGGCCGCCGTCGGAGACCGCGAGCGCGGAGCGGTAGCGGCGCATCCCGGCGTAGCCGGTGGCCAGCAGGTACTCGGGCGCGGCGCTGGTGTGGTCGCGGTAGTCCAGGAGCCCCTCACGGGCGAGCCCGGCCGTGGCGCCGCAGATGGCCGCCACCGGCACACCGGCGTCGAGCCAGATCCCGGCCGCCGAGGCGAACGGCGAGAAGGCCTCGGGGTCCAGGTCCCAGCCGTCGGCGCCCGGCAGGATCAGCATCGCGCTGGAGGAGGGCTTGAGCTGGGGCAGGGTGATGTCCGGCAGGATGGTCAGCCCGCCCGCGGTCGTGACGGGCGCGCCGGTGAGGCCGACGGTCACCACGTCGTAGCGCCCGGGGTCGCGCTGCCAGTCGCCGCCCCGGATGGTCGCGGTGGTGTGCCCGATCTCCCAGTCCGCCAGCTGGTCGTACACGGCGAGGTGGACGGTCTGCCTGGTGTCTTCGATCATGACAGCATGCTGTCATTTTGACAGGGTGCTGTCAATGCTCGAAGGGTGATCGGCCGGAGGGGATCCCCCCGTGGGCCCCCACGTGATTGGTGAGTCCTATGTGGGTGTTTGCGCTTTTCCACAGGGGTGGGGCCCCGGAGCTCCCACGGGCATAATGGATCAGACAGCGCCTGGCGCGCTTTTTCGGGCCTTCGACAAGTGCATAAAACCCCCTGAAGAAAACCGAGAGGTTGCCCCCTTGCCGAGCGGAACCGGTCGTCGTTTCTTCCTTGCCGTCGGTGTTTCCAGGTACCAGCACCTGTCCAGAGAGGAGCAGCTGACCGGGGTCGGAGAAGATGTTCTCGCCGTCCGGAACCTGTTCACCGGCTTCGGCTACGAATCCGTTCTGGAGGGGATCGGCGACTACGGGAGCGCCAACGACATCCGCGAGAAGATCCGCCGCTGGGTCGCCGATGTCGAACTGGGCGAGGAGGACGTCGTCGTCCTGTACTTCGCGGGCCACGGATACGCGCCCGACCGGGACCGGCACTACCTGTGCTGCTGGGACACACGCGAGGACACCCCCGCCTCGACCGCCCTGGCCACCGAGGACCTGGTCCGGATCCTGTGCGAGGGGCGGCTGCGCAGGCTGCTGCTGATCCTGGACACCTGCGCGGCCGGGGCGGGCGCCTCCGACGCGGCCGGGATCGCGCTCAACACCCTCGCCTACCGCCTCACCGGCGGCGACGTGTCCACCTCTGTGTGCTTCCTGTCCTCCGCGCGCGCCAAGGACCTCGCCCAGGACGGGGCCTTCGCGCCCGCGCTGCGCGAGGCCGTGGAGACGGCCACCGAGCGGGCGGGCCAGCGCCAGCCCTACCTCGACCTGGCCTCCGTCGTCCAGCACGTCAACGACCACTTCGCCGAGAACGGCGTCCCCCAGCGCGCCGAGCTGGCCAAGGGCGCGGGCACCGGCCTGGACCCCTTCCTGCCCAACGACTCCTACCGCGCCGACCTGCCCTCGGAGGGCACCGACCTCGACTTCCAGCGCCAGGCGGCCGAACTGGCCGAGCACTACGGCCCGCGCTCGCGCGGCGTGGAGTTCGAGTCCGAGCAGGGCCGCTACTTCAGCGGCCGGGAGTGGGTCCTGCGCGACCTGGTCTCCTGGATGACGTCGCCGGAGGGCGACGGGCGGGGCCGCATCGTGACCGGCAAGCCCGGCTGCGGCAAGTCGGCGGTGCTGGGCCGGGTCGTCACCGTGTCCGACCGCGAGTACCGCGAGCGGCTGGGGCTCGCGGAGTCCTCCGACGACACCCTCGTCCCCGTGGGGACGGTGACCGCCGCGGTCCACGCCCGGCACAAGCGGCTGGAGGAGATCGTCGAGCGCGTCTCCACTGCGCTCGGCTCCCGGGCGCGGACCCCCTCGGCGGCCGGGCTCCTCCAGGAGCTGGCCCAGCGCGCACGGGTCAGCGAACGGCCCCTCGTCATCGTCGTCGACGCCCTCGACGAGGCGGGCTCGGGCAGCACGGCCGACTTCGTGGGCCGCGGTGAGCCGCGCCGGATCGCCCGCGAGCTGCTGCGGCCCATGGCCGAGATCCCCGGGGTGCGGCTCCTGGTCGGCACCCGCCGCGAGCTGGTCAGGGCGCTGGAGTCGGTGATGACCGTCATCGACCTGGACACCCATCCCGCCGACACCGAGGCCGACATCCGCGGCTACGTGCGCCAGGTGCTGCTCGCCTCCGACGAGGCCGACACGCGCACCCCCTACCGGGACAGGCCCGAGCTGGCCGACCGGGTGGCCAGGGGAGTG
Source organism: Nocardiopsis sp. LDBS0036 (assembly GCF_041228755.1). NCBI lineage: Bacteria > Bacillati > Actinomycetota > Actinomycetes > Streptosporangiales > Nocardiopsidaceae > Nocardiopsis > Nocardiopsis sp. LDBS0036. Next base: position 2,851,775 of record NZ_CP141103.1, on the reverse strand, counting down.
GCGGGCCGCGCGGCCGGGGTCTTCCTGGTCGCCCGGCTCACCGCCCGCAGCCTGCGCAAGGAGCCGACCCCCATCGACACCTCGGTGTCCGGCTGGCAGAGGACCCTGCCCAGCGGGGTCGGCGAGGCCTTCGACGACTACCTGGCGCGCTTCGGTGAGGAGGAGGACCGGGTGCGGCGCCTGCTCACCCCGCTGGCCTTCGCCGAGGGCCAGGGGCTCCCCCGGGGGAGCACGTGGGCGGCGATGGCCGCCGGCCTGTCGGACGCGGAGTGCTCCGACGCCGACATCAGCGAGGTCCTGCGCTTCGCCAGCGACTACGTCGCCGAGGTGGTGGAGGGGGAGCGGTCGGTGTACCGCCTCTACCACCAGGCGCTCGCCGACCACCTGCGCGCCTCCTACAACGGCCGCGGGGACGCCACCCGCGCGCAGGAGCGGATCGTGGCAGCGCTGCTGGGGACCGTGCCGGGCCGCCTGGACGGCCAGGGGCCGGACTGGTTCTCCGCCTCCGCCTACGTCCGCGCGCACCTGGCCACGCACGCCTCCGACACCGGGCACCTCGACGCTCTGGTGGCCGACCCGGTGTTCCTGCTGGCGGCCGGTCAGCTCCCCCTGATGCGGGTGCTGGGCAGGGCCTCGGGTGAGGAGGCGCAGGCGGCCCGCACGGCCTACGAACAGGTCGCCCACCGGCTGTCGGAGAGGTACCCGCTCAAGGACCGGACCTCCGACCTCCAGCTCTCGGCCCGGCGCTGCGGCGCCGACGCGCTCGCGGAGCGGATCGACAAGTCGGGCCTGCCGTCCACGTGGACCACGCGGTGGGCGTGGTGGTCCACCAGCGGCGCGCACCGGCAACTGGTGGGGCACACGAAGGAGGTCGTGTGCGTGGCCACCACGGCGCTGGACGGGCACCGCGTCGCGGTCACCGGCAGCGCCGACAGGACGGTGCGGATCTGGGACCTGAGCACCCAGAGCCAGTTGGGCGATCCACTGGCGCTGCCCGTCAGGCCCACCTGCCTCACCCTGGGGGAGCTGGACGAGTACTCCGTCGCCCTGGTCGGAGGCATCGACGGCCGTCTGCGGATCGTGGACCTGTCCACCAGCCGGGTCCTCGGTGAGCAGTGGGAGGCCCACACCAACCTCGTCACGGACGTGGCCATGGCGACCTTCCGGGGCAGGCCCTTCGCACTGACGTCGAGTCAGGACGGGACCGCCCGGCTCTGGGACCTGGACACCCGGAGTCCTCTGGGCGGGCCGCTGGCCGCACACCGCAGCTCGGTCAACGCCGCGGCCCTCGCCCCCGTGGGAGACCGGCTGCTGGGGGTCACGGGCGGGACCGATCGCAGGGCCTACGTCTGGGATCTGACCGCGCTGCTCGACGATCCGCGCGCGGAAGTGCTCGGTGACGCGTTCGTCGCGCACACGGCGGAGGTGTCGACGCTCCTCCTCACGGACACCCCCGAGGGGCCCGTGGTCCTCAGCGGTGACGAGGAGGGGATGCTCAACCGCTGGAACCCGCTGAACCGGCAGCAGATCGGTGAACCCACTTCCGTGCACCCCCATGTCATGCCTGTCCGGGCGGGTGTCAGGTCCATCGACGCGGGCGGGTTCGGTGAACGGAGGGTGGTCCTGACCAGCGGGTGGGAGGACGCGCGGGTGTGGGACCTGGAGACCATGCGCCAGCAGGGCCACCCCCTGCGGGGGCACACCCAGGCGCTGAACCAGGCGGTTCTGACCTCGCAGTCGGATGATGTCTTCGCCGTCACCGTCAGCGATGACCGGACCGCGCGGGTGTGGGACCTGGCCGCGGACCAGCCCGAGACCGGGCACGTCGAGACCATCAACGCCGTCACCGCCGCGGTGCACGCGGGACGGCCCTACGCGGCGACCGGCGGGGCCGAGGGCATGCTGTGCGTCTGGGACCTGGAGGAACTCCGGGGGATCGCCCGGCCGCTGGAGAGCCACCACGGCGCCATCCGGGCGGTGGCGATGACCTCGGTGGACGGCGACCTGGTCGCGGTCACCGGAGGGGACGACACGAGTCTGCGGGTCTGGCATCCCCTCCGGGGACGCGAGTGCGTCCGACACCTCACCGGACACACCAACGCGGTCACCTGCCTCCAGACGGTGGCACTGAACGGCCGCTCCCTGGTGGTCAGCGGGAGCGAGGACGGGACCATCCGCCTGTGGGACCTGGGCACGGGCGCCGATGTCGTCAGCCCCCTCACCGGGCAGATCGGCGGCATCCACGAGATGCGGGCCCGGGTGGACGCGGGGGTACTGCGCCTTCTCGTCCGGACGACGCAGGACTACCTGTACCTCTGGTCCTGGGAGGGGCGGCCCGCCACCCTCCCGGAACGCGTGGTCGGACGCGAGTCATGGGACGAGGCGCTGGACAGGGGCACGATCGGTATCGGTTTCGTCCGGGGGACTCCCGTGGCCCTGACCACGAGCGGGGCCAACGACCTGTGCTGTTACTCCGTCGAACACTGGCAGCCGGTCGGCCGTGCCCTGGAGGGGTGGGGCGTCCAACTGCTGAACTTCGGCGCCCGGGTCACCAACGACGGCCACACCGCGGTACTGGACGCGGACAGGAGGCTCCACCTGGGCGACCTGCTCGCGGGAGAGCGGCTGGGAAGGCCCCTGTTGTCCAGCGAGAACGGGCTGATCAAGGGCGTCTTCACGGAGACCGCCACGGGGCTCGGGTTCCTGTCCGTCCAGAACGCGCAGGCGCGCCTGTGGGACGTGGCCACGACCAGTCCGGTCGGAGAGGCCTTCTCCGGCCTCGACCACCAGCTGCGAGGGGTGTCCGTCGACGGTGCCCAGGGGAGGGTGCACACCATGGGGTTCGACGGGACGTTGCGCGCCCACGACGCGGACACCGGGCACCTGGCCCATCCCCTGCTCACCAGCCAGGAGCGCGGCTCACGTCTGTGCCGGGTCTCGGACACCACCCACCTCGTGCAGAGATGGCGGTGGATGGAGTTGGTCGACACGGCCGCCGGGGAGGCGGTCGCCTCCTTCCACGAGCAGGACCTGGCGCCGTTGACGGAGTTCGCGGTACACGACCTGGACGGCCGGACCGTCGTGGTCACCACGGGCAAGGACGCCCGCCTCCACGTGTGGGACCTGGCCGAGCGCACGCGTGTCGGGGAACCGCTGGGAGGGCACACCGCGATCGTGCGCAACATCCGTACCGTGCGCATCGGTGACCGGCACCTGCTCGCCAGCGCGTCCGCCGACGGCACGGTCCGGGTGTGGGACCTGCGGACCCGAGAACCGGTCGCCGGGCCGTTCGGCGACGCCGGGACACGGTTGCGCGCGGTGGACATCGCCGACACCGGGGACGGAGGACTGCTCGTCGGTGGCGGCGACAAGGGCCCCCTCCTCGCCTGGAACACACGGAACTGGTCGCGTACCGCACTGCCGGTACCCGACCTCGTCGACGGGGTTCGGACGATCCGCATCGCCCGGGTCGCCGGTGTCCCGCTCGTCGTCGTCTCCGACCTCCAGGGTGTGATCCGCGCCTGGAACCACGCGGCCGGGACCATGGTCGGGGAGATCGGTGTGGGCAGTCTGGTCCACGACCTCTCGGTCACCCCGGACGGGAACCTCTACGCCGCCACCGACTCCGGCCTCGTCGCCCTCCGCCTCAACACGGACTCACTCACCCGCCCCTGAACCCCCCACCGCTCCAAGGAGGCCGCGTGGCCAGGATCCTCTGCGTCCACGGCATCGCCCAGCAGTTCAAGGGCGCCGAGACCCTGCTCGCCCAGTGGCGCCCCGCGCTCACCGACGGCGCGGCCCTGGCCGGGGCCCGCCTCGCTCCGGACGACGTCGCCATGGCCTTCTACGGCGACCTCTTCCGGCCCGCCGGACACCGGGCGGTCGGACTCCCGCCCTACGACGCCTCCGACGTCGAGGAGGGCCTGGAACAGGACCTGTTGCGCGCACTGTGGGAGGAGGCCGCCCGGACCGACCCCTCGGTGCCCGGACCGGGGGCACCGGTCCGGTTCGGCGCCCCCTCCTGGGTACAGCGCGCCCTGGTGTCGCTGTCCCGCCACCCCGTCTTCGCGGGGCTCGCCGACCGCGCCATGATCGCCGACCTCAAGCAGGTCCGCGCCTACCTCACCGACCCCGCCGTGAGGTCGGCGGCCCAGCGGCGGGTCCTCGCCGGGATCGGTCCCGACACCCGCCTCGTCGTCGCGCACTCGCTCGGCAGCGTGGTCGCCTACGAGGCCCTGTGCGCCGCCTCCCGGGCCCCCTCCGACGATCCGGCCTCCGCCTCCGCTCCGTTCCTCGACCTCGTGACGGTCGGGTCCCCCCTCGGAATCGCGGGGCTGATCTTCGACCGCCTCCTGCCCTCCCCCGAGAAGGGCCGCGGCACCCGTCCGCCGGCGGTGCGCACGTGGACCAACGTGGCCGACCGGCGCGACGTGGTCGCCCTGGTCAAGGAGCTCGACCCGCTGTTCGGCGGCGTGGCGGACCTGCCGGTGGACAACGGGCCGAAGGCGCACGACGCCTCGCCCTACCTCACGTCCAGGGAGGTGGGGCTGGCGGTGGCCGCCGGGCTCACGGAGTGACGCCCGAACGCACCGGTGTGTCGCATGTCACCCTTGCCCCGGAAGCTGCTGGTGGGTCGGGTTTCCGGTGACGCAGGTCTCGCGGGCGTAACAGAACGGAACGCCGGTGTTCACATAACCTCACAAATGGTATTACCATTCTCGGAGCCTGCCCCCAGAGCAGGTCGGAGCCGTACTCCCGTACAGCTCAGCACCACCGCACACCCACGGAAGGCTCCGTCGTGGAGAACTTCGAACCCGTCTACGGGACGGGACCCCTTCTCGGGATCGCTGCGGGAGCCATCGCCCTCCTGCTGTTCCTGATCATCCGCCTCAAGCTGCACGCGTTCGTGGCGCTCATCCTGGTCAGCGTCCTGACCGCCCTGGCCACCGGCATCCCCGTCTCCGGGGTGGTGCCCACCCTCCTGGACGGCTTCGGGGGCACCCTCGCCAACGTCGCCCTGCTCGTCGGGCTCGGCGTGATGATCGGCCGCCTGCTGGAGATCACCGGAGGCGCGGCCGTCCTGGCCGGGGCGCTGATCAGGCTCTTCGGTGAGAAGCGCGCGCCGCTCGCGCTCGGCGTCGCCTCCCTGCTCTTCGGCTTCCCGATCTTCTTCGACGTCGGCCTCATCGTCATGCTGCCGATCGTCTTCAGCGTGGCCCGCCGCGTCGGCGGATCCGTGCTCATGTACGCGCTGCCCACCGCGGGAGCCTTCGCGGTCATGCACGCCTTCGTGCCCCCGCACCCCGGTCCGGTCACCGCGGCTGTGGAGATCGAGGCGGACATGGGCCTGGTGCTGCTGATCGGCACCATCCTGGCCATCCCCACCTGGTACCTGGCCAGCTACCTGTTCGGCCTGTGGGCCGGGAGGAAGTGGGAGCTGGCGGTTCCCGAGGACATCATGTCCGACGGCACCGTCAAGCACGAGAACCCGCCGCGCCTGGTGACGGTGCTGGCCGTCCTCCTGCTGCCGATGCTGCTGATCTTCGCCAACACCGGTATGACCACGCTCGTCTCCACGGGCGCGGTGCCCGCCGAGGCCACGTGGGTGCAGATCCTCCAGCTGCTCGGGCAGACCCCGATCGCGCTGCTCATCACCGTGCTCTTCGCGATGGTCGTGCTCAGCCCGGGCCGCTTCACCCGCCAGCGGGTGGAGGAGATCGTCGGCGGCGCGCTCGGCCCGGTCTGCGCCATCATCCTCATCACCGGCGCGGGCGGCATGTTCGGCGGCGTGCTGCGCACCAGCGGCATCGGCGACGCCCTCGCCGACAGCCTGGAGTCCACCGGCCTGCCGGTGATCGTCGCCGCCTTCGTCATCGCGCTCGCGCTGCGCGTCGCCCAGGGCTCGGCCACCGTCGCCATCACCACGGCGGCGGGCCTGATCGCCCCGGCCGTGGCGGCCACCTCGGGACTCTCCTCGATCGACCTGGCCCTGATCGTCATCGCGATCGCCTCCGGCGCCACGGCCCTGTCGCACGTCAACGACTCCGGGTTCTGGCTGGTCGGCCGTTTCCTGGGTATGGACGTCAAGACGACGCTCAAGACCTGGACGGTCATGGAGACCCTGATCGGCTTCATCGGCTTCGGGCTCGCCTTCGGACTCAGCCTGGTGCTGTGACCGCGCGGGCGGAACCCGGTCGTCCGCTCAGGACGCGGGTTCCGCCCTCCGGTCGCCCTCCAGCGCGACGGACACCTCGGTGACGATGGAGCGCATCGCGGCCTCCGCCACGTCGGGGAGGCCGTCCCGGATCGCCTGGGCCACGGCCTTGTGCAGCCGCAGCGCCTCCGGGCGCGGGTTGCGCGGCATCAGGTGGTAGGAGGTGCGTCCGACCAGGACCTCCGCCACCACCTGGGACAGGCCGACGAACATCTCGTTGCCGGACAGCTCCAGGATGCGGCGGTGGAACGTGACGTCCAACTCCAGGAAGGTCTCCAGGTCACCGGCGCGCCCGGTGCGGACCATCTGGTCGGCGACCACGACCAGCTGGGCCCGCTCCTCGGCGTCGCCGCGCTCGGCGGCCAGGGCCGCGGCCCCCGGTTCCAGCGCGGCGCGCAGTTCGTTGAGCGAGCGCAGCTGCTCCATCCGGCCGGGCCCGGCCAGGCGCCAGCGGATGAGCTGGGGGTCGAAGACGCTCCAGTCCCGGCGCGGGCGCACGCGGATGCCGGTGCGGGGGCGGCTGACCACCAGCCGCATGGACTCCAGGACGCGCACGGCCTCGCGCGCGACCGTCCGGGAGACGCCGAAGTCCTGTTCCAGGCCCTGGAGGGTGAAGGTGTGGCCGGTCCGGTACTCGCCTGCGGCGATGGCGGGTCCGAGCACCGCCAGCACGCGGTTGTGCAGTGTGCGGTGGTCCGTGGCCATCGTTCTCCTCGTGCTCCGGGGCCGTCCGGTTGGCCGCATGCGGCCGTGGGTCACGCTGAAGCCTAGCCGGATTGATTGATATCACTATTAACGGTGACGCTTGCGGCCGCGCAGGGGCACCACGACACGGAGAAACCATGCACTTTGTCTTCATGGGGGTCTCGGGCAGCGGCAAGACCACTGTCGCCGAACGTGTGGCCAAGCAGCTGGGCCTGCCCTTCGCCGAGGCCGACGACTTCCACCCCCGGGCCAACATCGACAAGATGGCGGCGGGCGTCCCGCTGACCGACGAGGACCGCTGGCCGTGGCTGCACGAGCTGGCCCGGTGGATCGCCGAGCACGAGGCCGCCGACCAGTCCACGGTCATGGCCTGCTCGGCGCTCAGGCACAGCTACCGCGACGTCCTGCGCCAGGCCGCCCTGGGGGTGCGCTTCCTGCACATGCACGGCTCCGCCGAGGTGATCTGGCGGCGGATCGAGGCCCGCCAGGACCACTTCATGCCGCCCGCGCTCCTGGAGTCGCAGCTCGACACCCTCGAACGGCTGAGGGAGGACGAACCCGGCCTCGAACTCGACGTCAGGGACGACGTGGAGTCCCTCGTCGGACAGGCCCTGGAGTACGTGGGGCCGCTGCTGCGTCCGGCGGAGGCACCGGTCGTCGGGGACTGAGGCGAGCGCCGTCCCGGCGCGGCGGCAACGCCCTGTGGCGCCCCGCCCCTGGGGGCGGGACGGCCGGAGCCCGGGCCCTCGTCGCGCGCGTGCCCGAAGGGGAGGGGGCCGACGGAGCGCCGTCGGCCCCCTCCCGCGCTACTCCTCGTCGTCCTCGCCGTCGGCGGCCGCGTGCAGCCGCGCCAGGTGGTCGCTGTCGTCCTCCCCGTGGCGGCCCAGGTAGATCTCCCTGGCCTCGTCCGCGATGTCGGCCGACTCGTCCTCGAAACCGTAGTCGGCCAGGTCGTCCAGCAGGTCCAGCGCCCGGTGCAGGGCGTCGCCGTCGTCGGGGGACTGGGCGGCCTCCTGCGGGAGGTGGTCCGCGACGATGGCGAGGACGGCGGCCCGCGCCTCGTCCACGGCACTCTCGGATCCGGCCGCGGCGGTCAGCCGGATCCTGGTGATGGGATCCTCGTCGGCCACCAGCATCAGCTGTTCGGCCAGCCAGGAGGCCTCCTGGCCCTCGAGGAACGCGGTCAGCGCCGCGTCGTCAAGCGGTGTGGTCATTGGCAGATCATAGGCCCGCCCGGTGCCTCCACCGACACCGGTGTCCGGGCTCCGGGGCGGGTTCGCGGCCCCGGAAAACACACCCTTTCATCCGATCATCCGACATCAGGTGGCGGGGAAAATTCTTTTCCCCGGGTTACGGGGGTGTTGCCGTGAAGTATCACGTGATAGTGCGTTCATCTGTTCGACAACTCGTATCCGAAAATGCACCCATGGATCACGGCACAGATGGGAAACGGTTGTATTAATACCCAGCTGTCTATCTTCACAGTCGCTCTCGGAGCGGTCTAGGGTCCACTCAATCGTTCCAGGGCCTGCCGGGCCCCGCACTGAGGTGGACCATGTTCAGGAAGCCTTTCCGAAAGCCGCTGGCCCTCCTGGCCTCCGCGGCCGCGCTCACGCTGGTGGCCACGGCGTGCGCCGAGAGTAACCGCGAGGGCGGGGGGACCGACGCGTCGGAACCCTTCGTCTTCGCCTCCGCGGGCGACATCAAAACCCTCGACCCCTTCCTCACCAGTGACGGTGAGACCTTCCGTTACAGCAGGCAGGTATTCGAAACCCTTCTCGAACACGAATCGGGTGGGACCGAAATCGTCGGCGGACTCGCCGAGGACTGGGAGCAGTCCGAGGACGGCACCGTCTGGACCTTCCACCTGCGCGACGGCGTCCTGTTCCACGACGGCGACGAGTTCAACGCCGAGGCGGTCTGCGCCAACTTCGACCGCTGGTACAACCTCACCGGCGGTTTCCAGAGCTCGAACAACTCCTATTACTGGCAGTCGATCTTCGGCGGCTTCGCGGAGAACGAGAGCGAGGACCTCGCCGAGTCCCGGTACGTCTCCTGCGAGGCCACCGACGAGCTGACCGCGGTCATCACGATCGACGAGTACTCCTCGATCTTCCCCGGCGGCTTCAGCCTCGCCTCGTTCGGCATCATGAGCCCCAGCACGCTGGAGGCCATCGCCGACGCCGAGATCACCGGCGAGGAGGGCAACTTCACCCTCCCCGAGTACACCCAGACGGCCGGAACCGTCGCGGGCACCGGGCCCTTCACCGTCCAGGAGTGGGACCACGACCAGGCCGAGGTGACCCTCCAGCGCTTCGACGACTACTGGGGCGAGGCCGCGGGCTTCGAGACGATGATCCTGCGCGCGATCCCCGACGAGACCGCCCGCCGCCAGGCCCTGGAGGCGGGTGACATCCACGGCTACGACCTGGTCGCCCCCGCCGACGTCGCCCCCCTGTCCGAGGCCGGGTTCCAGGTGCCCACCCGCGGCGTGTTCAACGTCCTGTACATGGCCTACCAGCAGGAGGCCAGCGAGGCGCTCGCCGACCTTGAGGTGCGCCAGGCCCTCGCCCACGCCGTGGACCGCCAGCGCATCGTCGACACGATCCTGCCCGAGGGCGGCGAGGTCGCGAGCCAGTTCCACCCCGACACCCTCGACGGCTGGTCCCCGGACGTGCAGACCTACGAGTACGACCCCGAACTGGCCAGGGAGATGCTGGCGGACGCCGGGCAGGAGGACCTGACCCTGGAGTTCTGCTACCCGACCGACGTCACCCGCCCCTACATGCCCGCGCCGCGCGACATCTTCGACGTCATCGCCGCGGACCTGGAGGCGGTCGGCGTCACCGTGGAGCCGGTCACCTACGAGTGGACCGAGTACGTGCCGCGCACCAACTCGGGTGAGTGCCCGCTGTACCTGCTCGGCTGGACCGGCGACTACAACGACGCCTACAACTTCATCGGCACCTGGTTCTCCCAGTACAACAGCGAGTTCGGCTTCCGTGACGAGGACCTGTTCGAGGCCATGGAGGAGGCGAGCACCAACCCGAACCAGGAGGAGCGCGTCGCCGCCTACCAGGACCTGAACAACCAGATCATGGACATCCTGCCGGGGCTGCCCATCTCCAGCTCCCCGCCGTCCATCGCCTTCTCCGCGAACGTCAACCCGCCCAACGTCAGCCCGCTGACCCAGGAGCAGTTCGCCGAGGCCTCCTGGAAGTAGTCCCCCTCCTCCGCGGGGAGGGGAAGGGCCCGACCGGCCGCCGGTCGGGCCCGCCCACTGCCCGGGGCCCGCGGTCCCCGGCCCGACCGGGCCCGCGCGCCCCGCGCCGCGGCACCGCCCGGCGGGGCGCGCCGCACGCGCGCCGCCCGGGCCCCTGTCCCAACCACCCGCTCGAACTCCCGCCGCGACCCGGCGGGGGACGCTTCGCGTCCATCGTTCCCACCACTGGCGAAAGGCGGCGAAGGTGCTGCGATTCATCGTCAGGCGTCTCCTCCAGCTGATCCCGACACTGGGCGGCCTGTCGATCCTGCTGTTCGTCTGGCTGCAACGGCTGCCGGGCGGACCGGAGTACGCCCTCCTCCCCGACGACGCGACGGCCGAACAGCGCGCCGCGCTGCGTCGTTCCCTCGGCCTGGACGAACCGATCACGGTTCAGTACCTGGCCTTCCTGCGCCGTATCCTCCAGGGCGACCTCGGGACCTCGCTCTCCACCGGACGGCCGGTCACCGAGGAGTTCCTCACCCGCTTCCCGGCCACGTTCGAACTGTCGGTCACCGCGATGCTGATCGCGGTCGTCATCGGCGTCCCCCTCGGCTACCTCGCCGCGCGCAGGCGCGGCTCCGTGCTGGACTTCGCGGCCGTGGGCGGATCCCTCCTGGGCATCTGCACGCCGGTGTTCTTCCTCGCCTTCATCCTGAAGGTGGTCTTCGCCGAGCGGCTCGGGATGTTCCCCTCCGCCTTCCGGCTCTCCCCGGGCCTGATCCGCACCGACCTCAGCGGGTTCGTCGTCCTCGACGGCCTGCGGACCGGGGAACTCGACGTGGTGTGGGACGCCCTGCTCCACCTCGTGCTGCCCGGGATCGCGCTGGCCTCGATCCCGCTCGCCGTGATCGTCCGGATGACCCGCGCCAGCGTGCTGGAGGTGGTCGGCGAGGACTACGTGCGCACCGCCAACGCCAAGGGGTTGCACCGCAACACCGTGCGCACCCGCCACGTGATGCGCAACGCCATGCTCCCCGTGGTCACCTCCGTCGGACTGCTCACCGGAAGCCTGTTCGCCGGGGCGGTGCTCACCGAGAGCGTCTTCGCCTTCCCCGGCATCGGCTCGTTCGTCTACGCGGCCACGCAGGGGCGCGACTACCCGGTCCTGACCGGGTTCATCCTGCTCATCGCGACCATGTACGTGTTCATCAACCTGTTGGTGGACATCTCCTACAGCCTCCTCGACCCGAGAGTGCGGGCCCAGTGATGCCGACGACACCGAGCCCCCACAACCGGTCCGAACCCGCGGGCGCCCCGGAGCCCGAGGGCACCGCGGCCCAGCGCACGCCCCTCCTGGGACGCAAGGCGGCCAGGGTGGACCGGCTGGCCGAACTCATGGGCCAGCGCGAGGAGGGCGAACACGGCGCGGGCATCTGGCGCACCGCCTTCGAGCGCATGCGCCGCAGCCCCATGGCCATCACCGGCGCCGTGATCGTCGTGGTGTTCCTCGTCGTGGCGCTGTTCTCGCCGCTCATCGCGCCCTACGACCCCGTCTCGCAGAGCTGGGGCGACGAGGTCTTCCCCAACCGCAACGTGTTCGTCGGCCCGCGCGCCGAGAACTGGCTGGGCCTGGACAACCTCGGCCGCGACCAGTTCTCCCGCATGGTGATCGGCGCCCGCCAGACCCTCCTGGTCGGCGTGGTCGCCACCCTGGTCGGCCTCGGCGTCGGCGCGCTGCTCGGCGGCGCGGCCGGGGCCGCCGCGGTCCTCGGCGGCCGCTGGGGGCGCCAGGTGGACAACGCCGTCATGCGCGTCATCGACATGATGCTGGCGCTGCCCACCCTGCTGCTCGCGGTCACCATCGCCGCCCTGGTCGGCCCCAGCCTGACCACGGTCATGTTCGCGGTCGGCGTGGCGCAGATCCCCATCTTCGCCCGCCTCCTGCGCGGCGCGATGCTCTCCCAGGGCAACCGCGACTACGTGCTGGCCGCCCGCGCGCTGGGCGTGCGCAAACACAAGATCGCCCTCGTGCACATCCTGCCGAACTCGCTCGGCCCGGTGATCGTGCAGTCCACGCTCACCCTGGCCACCGCCATCATCGACGCGGCGGCCCTGTCCTACCTGGGTCTGGGCAACCCGGACCCGGCCTTCCCCGAATGGGGGACCATGCTCGCCGACGCCCAGCGGTTCCTGTCCAGCGCGCCGCAGCTGGCCGTGTACCCGGCGCTGGCCATCATCGTCACCGCCCTGGGCTTCACCCTGCTGGGTGAGGCGATGCGGGAGGCGCTCGACCCCAAGCTGAGGAAGTGACATGAGTTCCAGCACGCCGCTGCTGGCGGTGGACGAGCTGTCCGTGGTGTTCGGCGGACGCGGCTCCGACGAGGTGCGGGCCGTGGACGGGGTGTCCTTCACCCTGGAGGAGGGCCGGGTGACCGGCCTGGTCGGCGAGTCCGGCTGCGGCAAGAGCGTCACCTCGCTCGCCCTCATGGGCCTGCTCCCCGACCGGGGGGTGCGGGTCGGCGGCAGCGCCGTCATGCGGCTGCCAGACGGCCCCGTCGACCTGTTGAAGCTGCCGCAGAGACGGATGCGCGACCTGCGCGGTTCCCAGCTGGCGATGATCTTCCAGGACCCGCTCAGCTCCCTCAACCCCGTGGTGCCCATCGGCCGCCAGGTCACCGAGATCCTGCGCCGCCACCGGGGGATGCGCGGTTCGGCCGCCGACAAGGAGGCCGCCGACCTGCTGGACCGGGTGGGCATCCCCGACCCCGGGCGGCGGCTGCGCGAGTACCCGCACCAGCTGTCGGGCGGCATGCGCCAGCGCGCGCTCATCGCCATGGCGGTGGCCTGCCGCCCCCGCGTGATGATCGCCGACGAGCCCACCACCGCCCTGGACGTCACCATCCAGGCGCAGATCCTGGAGCTGCTCCGGGACCTGGTCACCGAGGAGGGCACCGCCCTGCTGATGATCACGCACGACCTGGGCGTGGTCGCCGGGCTGTGCGACGACATCAACGTCCTGTACGCGGGGCGGGCGGTGGAGACGGCGCCGCGCGCGCCGCTGTTCGCCGACCCCACCCACCCCTACACGGTCGGCCTGCTGGGCTCCATCCCCCGGCTGGACGCCCCGCGCGGCGAACGGCTCACCCCCATCCGGGGGTCGGTCAACGACAACATCGCCTGGGCGCAGGGGTGCGCGTTCGCGCCCCGCTGCGACCACTACACGATGGAGTGCCTCCAGGGGCCGCCGGAGCTCGTGGCGGTGGGCGCCGCGGCGGGCGTGGAGGAGGGCGGCCGCTCCGGGAAGGGCCCGGCTGCCGCACACGTGCACCGGTGCGTGAACCCGATCCGGGACGCGGACGTGACCGACCGGCCCACGCTGGACGGCTCGGACGGTCCGGACGGCGACGACGAGGAGGAGCGGGGATGAGCCTGCTGCGGATCAACGACCTCAAGGTGCACTTCCCCATCAGGAAGGGGGTGTTCTTCGACCGCACCATCGGCCACGTGCGCGCGGTCGACGGCGTCAGCCTGGAGATCGAGAGCGGCCAGACCTACGGCCTGGTGGGCGAGTCCGGCTGCGGCAAGACCACCCTGGGCCGCGCGGTGCTGCGCCTGGTGGACGTCACCGAGGGCGAGGTGCTCTTCGGCGGGCAGGACCTGGCCGGTCTGGACGAGGAGTCGATGCGCCGCCAGCGCAAGAACCTCCAGATGGTCTTCCAGGACCCACTGGGCAGCCTCAACCCCCGGCAGAACATCGGTTCCATCCTGCTGGAGGGCTTGCAGACCCACGGGATCGGCGGCCCCGCGCCGGGGGAGGGGCCCTCCGGCGGCAGGGAGCGCCGCGCCCTGGTCCTGGAGGACCAGCGCAGGCGCGTGGTCGACGCCCTGGAGAGGGTGGGCCTGTCGGCCAAGGCGCTCACCCGCTACCCGCACGAGTTCTCCGGCGGCCAGCGCCAGCGCATCGGCATCGCCCGCGCGCTGGTGCTGGAGCCCGACCTCATCATCTGCGACGAGCCGGTGTCGGCGCTGGACGTGTCGATCCAGGCCCAGGTGCTCAACCTGTTGGAGAGCCTCCAGGAGGAACTGGGGCTGACCTACCTGGTCATCGCGCACGACCTGGCCGTGGTCCGCCACGTCAGTGACGTGGTCGGGGTGATGTACCTGGGCGGCCTGGTGGAGGAGGCCTCCAGCGACGACCTGTACGAGACGCCGATGCACCCGTACACGCGCTCCCTCATGTCGGCGGTGCCGGTCCCCGACCCGGAGGTGGAGGACAGCCGCGAGCGCATCCTGCTGGCGGGAGACCTGCCCTCGCCCGCCGACCCGCCCAAGGGCTGCCGCTTCCACACCCGCTGCCCGTGGCGGCAGAAGGAGCGGTGCGACACCGAGCGGCCCGAACTGCGCCCGGTCGGGAACGCCGCCGGGGGCGGCACCCACAGGGTGGCCTGCCACTACGCCGAGCAGATCCTCTCGGGCGAGATCCAGCCCAGGGAGGAGATGGCCGAGCGCATCGTGCACGGCACCGGTTGAGCCGACCGGCGGGGGCGGCCGTCCGGGATCCGGGCGGCCGCCCCCGCCGTGCCGGGCCACCGTGGCCCCTTCTCGGGCGTGGTTTCTCCTCCAGGCGGCCGCGATGCTGGCGCCGATGGGGGACGGGCCCGGTGCTGCTGCTCCTGGGTGCGCGGCGCGCGGAACGGACCGCGCGGGCCCGGACGGCCCGCGACACCGGTGCCCGCTGAAAAGCGTGCAGCGGGGCGCCGCGCGCGCGGGCGGCTGTGCGGTCGCTCACGCAGGGGCGCGAAGCCCCAGATGGGCGTGTCCCGTGCGCGGCGGGCGGCGAGAACTTCCGCCGGAACCGGGAGAGGACGCCCCCGCGCGGGCACGATGACGGCATGAGGCCTTCGCTGGACACCGTCCCCGGCACCGGGGCGTTCCTGTACGACCGCGACTGCGGGTTCTGCAAGCGCTCGGTGGTCTTCGCCCGCGACCGGCTGCGCGCCCGCAGCAGCTTCGTGGCCTGGCAGGACTTCGACCTGGACTCCGCGGGGCTGACGCCGGAGCAGACCGACGCCAGCGCCTGGTTCGTGTACGCGGACGGACGCCGATTCCGCGGGGGCGACGCCGTCGCCGAACTCCTGCTGCACGGGCGCCCGCTCACCCGGCCGCTGGGCCGCCTGGCGCGCCTTCCGCTGCTGCGCGCGCTCAACCGGGCCGCCTACCGCTGGGTGGCCGCCAACCGCCACCGCATCCCGATCCCCGGAGGAGCCCCCTCCTGCGGCCTCGGCCCCCCGCCACAGGACGGATGACCCGGCGCCCCCGCGACCGGTGGCCGGTCGGCGGACGCCTCCGTGCCGACCGGCCGACCGCGGACTTCAGGCCGCGCGCAGGGTCCGGCACACCTCCAGCAGCCGCCCTCGCAGCACCGCGCCGCGCTCGGCGAACCCCCGCTGCGCCTCCATGTACTCCGCCTTTCCCCCGGCGGTCTCGATCCGCACCGGCGCGTACCCCCACGCCGCCAGGTCGTAGGGGGAGGCGCGCATGTCCAGCGTCCGGATCTCCCGCGAGAGTTCGAAGCAGTCCACCACCAGCTCCGAGGGAACCGCCGGGGCCAGCTTGTACGCCCACTTGTACAGGTCCATGTTGGCGTGCAGGCACCCCGGCTGGTCCAGTTCGTCCTGCCGCTCCCGGCTGGGCCGGAGCGTGTTGAGCGGGCGCGCGGCGTCGGTGAAGAACCGGAACGCGTCGAAGTGCGAGCACCGGATCCGGTGCGTCTCCACGACCCGGTCGGTGCCCTCCCGGCCCAGCCGCAGCGGCACCTGTCCGTGCCGCACCTCTCCGGCCCGGTACACCATCGCCCACTCGTGCAGGCCGAAGCAGCCCAGGTGGGCGGGGCGCCCGGCGACCGACGACAGCAGCCGCTCCACGAAGTCCAGCACCGGCCGCGCCGCCAGGAACGCCGCGGTGTCCAGGCCCACCGCGCCCCCGGGCAGCGCGGTGTAGAACCGCTCGTCCAGGCGGGCGCGGGCGCCCTCGCCCAGCAGCACCGTCCCCGCGCCCGGGTGCCAGCGCCGCAGCTGCGCGGGCTTGAGGTTGTAGTAGGTGAACAGGAAGTCCTCCACCGGATGGCGCACGCCCTCCCGGCGGCGCCGCAGGTGGTCCCCGACCAGCGCGTCCACGCGGTCGCGGTGCCGCTCGGCGCGCTCGCGCCACCGCTCCTCGGGCAGGGCCGCCAGGGCCCGCGTACTCGCTTCCGTCACGGCCCCCAGGGTACGCGCGCCGCGGGATCTGCCGCCCCCGCGTCACGTCGCACGTGTTCTTGTACGCTCCGGTGATGGGCGTGCGCAACTATCTGGTCGAGGGCGTCTCCGGCACCGGCAAGACCTCGGTCTGCGCGGAACTGCGGCGGCGCGGGTACCACGCCGTGGACGGCGACCTCGAACTGGCCTACCAGGGCGACCCGCGAACCGGCGAGCCGACGGAGGGCATGAGGCACGAGCACCATCTCTGGCACGTCGACAGGGTCAGGTCCCTGGTCGCCGACCGGGGCAGCGCGGTGACGTTCTTCTGCGGCGGTTCCAGGAACTTCCCGGAGTTCGTCGACCTGTTCGACGGCGTGTTCGTCCTGGAGATCGACCCGGGGACGCTGCGCCGTCGGCTCGACGGGAGACCGGAGGGGGAGTGGGGCGGCAGGCAGGCCGAACGGGACCTCATCGCGCGCTTGCACCGGACGAAGGAGGACGTTCCCCGGGACGGTACGGTCGTCGACGCCACCAGGCCGCTCGCGCGCGTCGTCGATGAGATCCTGCGCCTCACCGGGGGGTAGCCCCCCCGGCGCGGTCCGGCTCCGGTCCGCCCGCCCGGCCGGGCTCAGTTCGACTGCTGCACGGGCAGGTGGCGGCCCAGGTAGCCGATGTACACGCGGTTCGTGGTGCCCGGCCCCAGGTGGGGGTAGAAGTACAGCCGCGGACAGATCCCGTACTCGATGTCGAGCTTGATGTGCGCGTACATGGGCAGCCGCCCGCTCGGCTCCACCTCCTCGGGCACCCGGAACAGGCGTTTGTCGTTGAGCTTGCCCCGGTTGCGCACGTGGTCCGACTCCTGCGAGGCCAACCGCTTGATGGGGATCACCTGGTACCCGTCGGGGGTCTCGCGCAGGTAGGAGTGGAAGCCCAGCCCGGTGCCGGGGTTGTCGAACTGGTAGCGCGCGTAGTCGTTCAGGGCCAGCAGCGCCTCCCACGCGCGGGTGACCCACAGGGACTCCTTGCGGCTGTCGGACAGCTCGTAGACCGTGGCGTCCTCGATGGTGAAGTACAGGTGCGGCAGGACCGAGTCGTCGGTGATCCGCTCCAGCAGTTCGCGCACGCTGACCGGGGGCCGCCGCTGCGGATCGCTCGGCGCGGGTGCCGCGGCCAGCCGGAACAGCCCGGCCTCGCGCGCCTGTTCGCGCAGCCAGCGGGCCTCGTAGCGGGCGGCGCGCGCCTGTTCGCGCGCGGTGTCGAGCTCCTCGCTCAGGTCGGCGGTCTCGGCCAGGAGCCCGTGGCGCTCCTCGGCCAGCTCGCTGACCCGCGCGCCGAGCCGGGTGACCTCCTCCCGCAGCCGCTGGGTCTGCTGTTCCAGGGCCTCGCGCTCCAACGCCGAGGCGGTTCCGGCCGGGACCGCCCCGCCCTGCGCCGCCTGGTGCACGACGGCCGCGCCCCGGGCCGCGGGCACGCTCACCCGAGGCCGTGCCGTGCCGGGGGCGGACCGCCGCAGGTCGTCGGTCTCCTCCTCCAGCAGCGCGTCCACGGCCTGGAGCGGGTCGGGCAGGCCCACCTCCAGCGCGTTGTCGCGCACCCGCCGTGAGAGGGCGGCGCCCACCCAGTTGCGGATGCGCTCGCCGTCGCGCGCGGTGTCCAGCGTGGCCGGGCTCATCCGGGGGTGGCGGGCGGAGTCCGCCTCGTCGTGCGGGTCCACCCCCGGTAAGAAGGTGCGCACCCCGCCGGGCGGGACGTCCAGGCCCGGCGGCAGGAGCGCTCCGACGCGCTCCAGGGCGGCGTCGTCGAGCACGTACCCCGAGCACATGCCGGTGCAGCGCGACAGCGCCCCGGCCATGGCCCCGCGCCAGTCGGCGACGGTCACGTCGCGGGGCGAACCGGTGGCCACCACCGCCATGCGCCGCAGGGGGTCGCGGATCGTCGCCACGAGCGTGTCCACGAGGTCGTCGTCGCGCCCGCGCACGATCCGGGGCGTGGGCGGCAGCGGGTGGCCGCCGTCGTGGCCGTGCACCGCCTCCAGGAGCATGCGCGCGGCCTCGGGCGGCATGACGTCCAGCCGGGGATGCTCGGAGCCCTCACCCGCCGGAGGGGAGGGGGTGACGGTCATGTCGATCCACACGTACCGCCACGGGGACAGCGCCGGGTCCACGACAGCGGTGGCGACCGTCCGCCACACGCCGTCCGTCTTGTCGGACTCGGTGGTCAGCCGCAGGAAGGACAGGCCCTCGTCGGGGTTGTCGTGCCGTACGACCAGGGCGCGGGAGCGGTTGCTCAGCTCATGGCGCCCCGAGGCGGAGAAGTCCACGCGCGCGCCCGAGTTGCCGCGCTTGCTCAGCCACCGCGACAGGACCGTCGAGGTGACGGCGACCAGGTCGCCGTCGTGCTCCGGGACCGCGACGAGCGTGCGGTAGACAAGCGGCAATGGGCACTCCCGGGATCCCGTCGGCGGTGGCGGACCCGAGGGTCCGGCCGAACGCGCTGGCAGAGCCCTCCTCACCACTGTGGACGAAGGAGGTCGCCGGCGCCAGTCGGCCGACCAAAGATCCCCGGTCAGGCTGTCTGATCCTCAGACGATACCGCCCGTCACCCCGGTGTACACCCCCCGCTGTCGCCCCTGTTCGGAGCGCGGACCCGTGTGCGCGTCGTTCTTGCGCCACGGTGGCCAACTCCCGCGTTCGGGTTGGCAACAGTGGACAAGGCACACCGGGAGAAGGGGGCACTAGCGTCACGGGCATGTCTACGCGTCCGTTCTGGCTGGCCGGCACCGCCGCGACCGGCGACACCGAGATCACCGTCGTCAACCCCTACACCGGCGAGGACGCGGGTACCGTCTCCGTGCCCACCGCCGAGCAGATCGAGGAGGCGGTGGCCGCCGCGCACGCGGTCGCCGCCGAGGCCGCCGCCCTGCCCGCCCACGTGCGGGCCGACGCCCTCGACCACGTCTCCCGGCGCATCGGCGAGCGCGCCGAGGAGATCGCCCGCACCATCACCGCCGAGAGCGGCAAGCCGATCAAGTGGGCCCGCGCCGAGGCCGGACGCGCCGTGTCCGTGTTCCGCTGGGCGGCCGAGGAGGCCCGCCGCGACAGCGGTGAGCTCCAGCGCCTGGACACCGACCCGGGCGGCACCGGCCGCATGGCCCTGGTGCGCCGCGTCCCCAAGGGCCCGGTCCTGGGCATCTCGCCGTTCAACTTCCCCCTCAACCTCGTCGCCCACAAGGTCGCTCCGGCCATCGCCGTCGGCGCGCCGATCATCCTCAAGCCCGCCCCCGCCACCCCGATGACCGCCCTGCTCCTGGGCGAGGTCATCGCCGAGACGGACCTGCCCGGCGGCATGGTGTCGGTGCTGCCGATGCCCAACGAGCTCGCCGCCCCCCTCATCACCGACGAACGCCTGCCCGTCATCTCCTTCACCGGCGGCCCCTTCGGCTGGCAGCTGCCCCGCCTGGCCCCGCACAAGCACGTCACCCTGGAACTGGGCGGCAACGCCGCCGCCGTGGTGCTCGCCGACGCCGACCTGGACTGGGCGGCCCAGCGGGTGGCCCTGTTCGGCAACAACCAGGCCGGACAGGTGTGCATCGGCGTGCAGCGCGTCATCGTCGAGGACGCCGTGTACGACGAGTTCGTCCCACGCCTGGTGGAGCGGGTGGAGGCCCTCGGCGTGGGCGACCCCGCCGACCCGGCCACCGACGTGGGCCCGCTGGTGGACGAGGCCGCGGCCGAGCGCGTGGCCTCCTGGATCGACGAGGCCGTCACCGCCGGGGCCAAGCTCCTCACCGGCGGCACGCGCGACGGCGTGACCGTGGCGCCGACCGTGCTCGCCGAGGCCCCGGACGACTCCCGGGTGGTGCGCCAGGAGGTCTTCGGCCCGGTGCTGGTCCTCCAGCGCGCGGCCGACACCGACGCCGCCTTCGCCGCGGTCAACGACAGCGACTTCGGGCTCCAGGCTGGCGTGTTCACCCGCGACCTGCCCACCGCGTTCCGCGCCCACCGCGAGCTGGAGGTCGGCGGCGTGGTCATCGGCGACGTGCCCACGTTCCGGGCCGACCAGATGCCCTACGGCGGCGTCAAGGGGTCGGGTGTGGGCAAGGAGGGCGTGCGCGCCGCCATGACCGACCTGTCCTACGAGCGGGTCCTGGTTCTGACCGGAATCGACCTGTAGGACCGGCGGGGGCCGCCCCCGGACGCGGAACGAGCGGTGTCCCCCGTGCCACGGGGGCCGGGGGACACCGCTCGTCCGGCGGGTACTACAGCTGGGCGGCCTGCTCGTACAGCTCGCGTGCCTCCTGGCCGAGCCGGGGGCCGTACTGGACGCTGCGGTCGTCGGCGTACTTGAAGCTGACCACCGAGGTGATCGTGCCCCGGCCGGTACCGGTGTCGAAACCGGCGAACCAGGGGCCTCCACTGGAGCCCTGCGTCATGGAGCAGCGCACCCCGTTGGCCGTGGTGCCGCCGGTGTCGGGTTCGGTGCGGCCCGAGCAGTAGTGCAGGTGCCTGCCCTCGTACGGGGCCGCCGACGGGTACCCGAACGTGTACACCTGCACCCCCTCGCGCACCTTGTCCTCGGTCCAGGTGCCGAACTCGATCCGCTGGGAGCCCACCCGCTCCTGGACGGTGGTGCCCCCGTCGGGGTTGAGCACCACCATGGCGAAGTCGTAGCTGTCGTCGGCCTGGCGCGACCACTCCGGCGCCACCAGCAGGTCGCTGGCGGTGAACCGCCCGTAGGGGCTCTCCCCGTCCGCGTGGCCGGGCACGAAGGTCCAGTTGCGGGCCCACGAGCCCCGGCCGTCCTTGGCGCAGTGCCCGGCGGTGACCACGGTGCTCCGGTTCGCCGCGTCCACCACCGACGCCGAGCACGTGAAGTCGCGCCCGTCCATGGTCAGGTAGACCTTGCCGGTGGTCCTGGTGACCAGCCCGCCCGAGGTCCAGCGCTCGCCCCGGCTGTCGGGGCGCGGCGCGGCCTGGTGCTCCACTCCCCCGTCCGGGGCCGACCCGTCCTCGGCGGGCGGGAGGACGTCCTCCAGCATGCCGGTGATGGGCTTGGCGGCGGCCATGCGCTCCTCGGTCCAGTAGTCCAGCACGGCCTGGTGCTGGTCGCCGGTCACGGCGGCGCTCTGGTGGGAGAGCCCCGCCACGTGCGACAGGGCCTCGCGGTCCTCCTGCGCGGGAACCGCGGGGGAGTGGATGGCCTGGGTGACGGCGGACGCGGGCGCCGGGAGCTGCTCGGCGAGGAAGAGACCCCCGGCGGCGACCGCCGCGGCGGCGAGGGGGGCGAGGATCCTGTGTGCGGTGGACGAGGTCATGACGAGCATCCTCGCACACTTTCGGTAGTCAAGTGGCTACTTTGTGTTTGTGTCGTTTGCGGTAGGGGAAGAAGGGGCCGTCTCCGGCACGGGGGTGTGCCGGAGACGGCCGGAGGGCGCCCGGCCCGCCGCCGCGGGAGACCCCTCGGGGCCGATCAGGCCAGCGGGACCGTGACCTGGGCGGGGGCCTCCTCGGGGGAGGTCACGCTCACCCGGTCCCCGATGTCGCTCTCGTCCTGGTAGCGCGCGTCCATGCTGTCCACCACCACGGCCAGGCGGTGCCCCGCGGGCACGTCCCAGACCACCGGCGCCAGCTCCGTGTCCACCGTCACCGGTTCACCGGGAGTGGCTCCGCGCAGGGTGTGGGGCGCGTGCGACAGCAGGGAACCCCTTCCGCGCCCGTCGATCGCGTACAGGTACACGTACACCGACTGCTCCGGAGCGGTCGGCGTGAACGTGAGGGAGACCTCCGGCGTCCCCGCCACCCGCGCCCCCTCGGGGTAGGCGGGGCTGGTCCACACGGCGGCCCGGTAGCGGTCCACCGTCGGCAGCAGCACCCCGGCCGGGATGTCGAAGAACTGCTGGAGGGCGCCGGAGAGCATCACCGTGCCGCTCTCGGCCGGGGTGGCGATCCCCGTGCGGAAGCGGTAGTCCCATCCGGTGGAGGGCTCGGGTTCCATGGCGCCGCTGCTCTGCCAGCGGAACCAGTCCGTGCTCGGCTCGGCCAGGTAGTACCGGTCGGTGCTCGCGGTGACCGACGGCCAGTCGGGGTGCGTGGTCCAGCCGCCGCGCCCGTTGTTGGGCCTGACGTGCACGGGCCCCTCGGCGTCCACCTCGTTGGCCTGGCCGCGCAGGTGGTGGTCGAACCAGTCGCCCAGGGCCTCCCACACCTCGTTGGGCAGCCCGGCCGCGCCGAACAGCTCCTGCGTGGCGTGGTCGCCCGGGGTGATCATGAGCCGCTTGGGCACCTCCAGCTCCTCGTAGAAGTCGGTGATGTGGCCCACGGGGAAGATGCCGTCGTTCCAGGCGTGCGCCATCATCACGGCCGTGCCGTTGGCGTTGATGGCGTCCACCTTGGTGGCCGCCGACCGGTCCGGGGCCACGTCCAGGGCGGGCTGGATGTCGCCGCGCCGGTAGGCGGCCTCGATCCCGGCCAGCTCCTCGCCGGGGGTGCCGGTGAGGTGGCCCGCCAGCAGGAGCAGCTCGGCCGACTGCGTGTCCACGGTCTCGTTGGGGTACAGGGAGACGGCCAGGTCGGCCCAGCCGCTCAGCGAGGCCACGGCGCGGATCCGGTCGTCCTCGGCGGCGGTCAGCAGGCTGATGCCGCCCCCGTAGGAGATCCCGGCCATGCCGATGCGGTCGGGGTCGGCGTCGGTGTTCTCCAGCGCCCAGTCGATGACGGCGCTGGCGTCCGCGCGGTCCTCGGGACCGGCCACCCCGATCCCGCCGCCCGAGTCCCAGAAGCCGCGCGAGGTGTAGGCCACGACCTGGTAGCCGGACTCGTGGGCCAGCCTGGCGGCGGCGCCCACGTAGAGGAGGTGGGGCGTGCCCCAGGCGGAGGGCATGACCAGCAGCGGGTGCGGGCCC
Organism: Nocardiopsis sp. LDBS0036; assembly: GCF_041228755.1. NCBI lineage: Bacteria > Bacillati > Actinomycetota > Actinomycetes > Streptosporangiales > Nocardiopsidaceae > Nocardiopsis > Nocardiopsis sp. LDBS0036. The sequence goes on along the minus strand of NZ_CP141103.1, from coordinate 2,828,511 downwards.
TCGACCCCGGTGGGGGTGATGACCTTGGCCCTGAGCTCGGTGCCGTCGTGGCTGACGATGGTCTCGTAGCCGATGCTGGCGCCGACCGCGGCCGAGGCCGGGGCGGGGGAGAGGACCGCGGCGGCGAGCACGGCCGCCAGGGCGACGGACAGCAGGCGGGGGAGGAGTCGCGCGGCGGCGCGGAGCCCGGAGCCGGTCCGGGGCGGTCCGTCCTCGCAGGGCGCGGGGCGGAAGGGGGTTCTGGCAGGGCGCATGACGGGGGAACCTCGGGGGGACTGGCGGGGTGGGGGTGACCGATGGGTCGTCGCGCCGTCTCGCCATCGGGGGAGGCCGGGACCCGGGGGCCCGGCGGAGGCGTCCGGGGGGAGCGCCTCACGGGGGTCGTCCTGCCCGGTGGTCCCACCGGGCTGTGCTCGCGTCGCCTGGACGCGCTGTCTGACGGACCGTTCTAACTGGGGGGTAACTTACTCACCGGTTAAGTTAGGTCACCGGGCACCGGTTGTAAAGACCCGGTGACGCGCGATCCCCCTGGTTCCCGTGACCGGCGCCACGGGCCCCGCACCCCGCCCCGCGGATTGCGGAACAATGGGGAGCGTGCGAGAAGAACAGCGAACAGCAGTGATCCTCGGTTCCACCGGCTCGATCGGGACCCAGGCCGTCGACATCGTCCAGCGCAACCCCCGACGCTTCCGCGTGGTGGGCCTGGCCGCGGGCGGCGGGCGCGTGGACCTGCTCGCCAAGCAGGCGGCCGAGCTCGACGTCCCGCTGGTCGCCGTCGCCGACCCCGACCGCGCGGGCGAACTCGCGCGCGCCCTCGCCGGACACGGCAGCCGCGCCACCGTCCTGGCCGGGCCCGAGGGGGTCGCCGAGCTGGCCGGGAGCGAGTGCGACGTCGTCCTCAACGGCATCACCGGCGCTTTGGGCCTGGAGTCCACCCTCGCCGCGCTGCGCGCCGGGCGCACCCTCGCGCTGGCCAACAAGGAGTCCCTCATCATCGGCGGACCGCTCGTACGCGGACTCGCCAGGCCCGGCCAGATCGTCCCGGTCGACTCCGAGCACTTCGCCATCGCCCAGTGCTTCCCCCACCTGCCCGAGGGCGAACTCGCCAGCCCGGCGCAGGGCCACGTCCACGCCCGCCGCGACGAGGTGCGCCGCCTGGTCGTCACCGCCAGCGGGGGCCCCTTCCGCGGCCGGGGCCGCGACGAACTGGCCTCGGTCACCCCCGCAGACGCCCTCAACCACCCCACGTGGAGCATGGGCCCGGTCATCACCGTCAACTCCGCCACCCTGGTCAACAAGGGGCTGGAGGTCATCGAGGCCAACCTGCTCTTCGACGTGCCCTTCGACCGGATCGACGTGGTCGTCCACCCGCAGTCGGTCGTGCACTCCATGGTCGAGTACGTGGACGGCTCCACGATCGCCAAGGCCAGCCCGCCCAGCATGATGATCCCCATCGCCTACGGGCTCGGCGCGCCCGACCGCGTACCCGACGCCGCGCCCGGCATGGACTGGACCCGCGCCCACACCTGGACCTTCGAGCCCCTGGACCACGAGGCCTTCCCCGCCGTCCGCCTGGCGTGCGAGGTCGGTAGCGCGGGCGGGACCGCGCCCGCGGTCTACAACGCGGCCAACGAGGAGGCGGTCGACGCCTTCCTCCGGGGAAACCTCGCGTTCCCGGCCATCATGGACACCGTCTCCCGGGTAGTCTCGGAGCACCAGCGAACAGAACGTGCCGGGGGAGCGTCCTCCCACAGAGGACACCTGAGCCTGGACGACGTGTACGCCGCTGACACCTGGGCCCGCACGCGTGCGCGCGAGCTGCTCGCGCGCCAGGCCTGACACCGCCCTGAGGAGAGATGCATGGTCGCCCTGATGACCGTGGTCGGGATCGTCCTGTTCGTCTTCGGCCTGCTGTTCTCGATCGCCTGGCACGAGCTGGGACACATGTCCACGGCCAAGATGTTCGGGATCAAGTGCACCGAGTTCATGGTGGGCTTCGGCAAGACCCTGTGGTCCGTCCGCAGGGGTGAGACCGAGTACGGCATCAAGGCGGTCCCGCTGGGCGGGTTCGTGCGCATGGTCGGCATGCTCCCGCCCTCGCGTCAGAGCGCCGACGGCAGCTCCCGCAAGCTCTCGCGGTGGCGGGCCATGGCCGAGGACGCCCGTGAGGCGTCCTACGTCGAGCTGTCCCCCGAGGACCAGGACCGGCAGTTCTACCAGCGGGCGCCCTGGAAGCGCCTCATCGTGATGTTCGCCGGTCCGGGCATGAACGTCATTCTGGCCGCGATCCTGCTCGCCGTGCTGTTCATGGGCATCGGGGTGCCGCAGAGCACCACCCAGATCGCCACGGTCAGCGAGTGCGTGGTCCCCGCGGGCAGCTCCGTCACCGACTGCGAGGACGCCCCGCCCACGCCCGCGGCCGAGGCCGGGATGCTGCCCGGCGACGTCATCGTCTCCGTCGGCGGCGAGTCCACCCCGGACTGGAGCACCGCCAACCGGCAGATCCGCGAGGCCATGGGTGACACGGAGATCGTGGTCGAGCGCGACGGCGAGCGGCTGCCGCTGAACGTCGACATCGTCGAGAACGAGCTCCCGGCCCGCGACGCCGAGGGCGAGTTCGTCTACGAGACCGACGCCGACGGCGAACCGGTCTACGACGAGCAGGGCTACCGCGTCTACGAGACCGAGGTCGTGGGCTTCCTCGGCATCGTCTTCGCCACCGAGCGCGCCCCGCTCACCCTCGCCGAGTCCGCCGCCGAGATGGGCAACATGATGATCGGCGTCGGCGAGGCCCTCATCGCCCTGCCCAGCAAGGTGCCCGACGTGTTCGCCGCGGCCTTCCTGGGCGAGCAGCGCACCCAGGACTCCCCGGTGGGCATCGTCGGCATCTCCCGCATCGGCGGAGAGATCATGGCCCAGGGGCTCCCCGTGGCCGACACCGCCGCGATCATGATCCAGATCCTGGCCGGGGTGAACCTCTTCCTGTTCGCCTTCAACCTGGTGCCCATCCTGCCGCTGGACGGCGGGCACATGGCCGGCGCCATCTGGGAGTGGATCAAGCGCGGCTGGGCCAAGCTGTTCCGCAGACCCGAACCCGCCCCGGTGGACGTGGCGATGCTGACACCGGTGGCCTACGTGGTCGTGGCCTGCTTCCTGGTGTTCAGCGTGGTCCTGCTCGTGGCCGACCTGTTCAACCCGGTCAGACTCTTCGGCTGACCCCCGCCCCGGCGGCCCTCCGGCCGCCGGGGCCTTCCCCGTCCACCGCCGCGGTGACCGCGCGACGGTCGGCGGACACCCCCGCGGCGCCGGGCGTTCACCCTGGTCCGCCTGCTCCGCCTTCCGTGCCGGGCACGCCCCCGGGTACGGGTAACCTGGGGGCGCGATCCGGGAACGACGGCGTAGCCAAGGCCGCCGGACACGGTGTTCCCCGGACGCGGACCCGCGCGCTGCGCCGGACACCCATTCCCGAAACGGACGAATCAAGTGCCGCCCCCTCCCCGGCGGCAGACGAGGTGAATCAAGCGTGACCGTCGATCTCGGTATTCCCGCCGCACCGCCGCGCCCGCTGGCGACCCGCCGCAAGACGCGGCAGATCATGGTCGGAAACGTCCCCGTCGGCGGGGACGCCCCGGTGTCCGTGCAGTCGATGACGACCACCCGTACCTCCGACATCAACGCGACCCTCCAGCAGATCGCGGAGCTGACCGCCGCGGGCTGCCAGATCGTCCGCGTGGCCGTGCCCACCAACGACGACGCCGACGCCCTGCCGATCATCGCCAGGAAGTCGCAGATCCCGGTGATCGCCGACATCCACTTCCAGCCCAAGTACGTGTTCCAGGCGATCGACGCCGGATGCGCCGCCGTGCGCGTCAACCCGGGCAACATCAAGAAGTTCGACGACAAGGTCGCCGAGATCGCCAAGGCGGCCGGTGAGGCCGGGACGCCGATCCGCATCGGCGTCAACGCCGGTTCGCTGGACAAGCGCCTGCTCCAGAAGTACGGCAAGGCCACGCCTGAGGCCCTGGTCGAGTCGGCTCTGTGGGAGTGCTCGCTGTTCGAGGAGCACGGCTTCCGCGACATCAAGATCTCGGTCAAGCACAACGACCCCGTGGTCATGGTCAACGCCTACCGCCAGCTCGCCGCGGCCTGCGACTACCCGCTGCACCTGGGCGTGACCGAGGCCGGTCCCGCCTTCCAGGGCACCATCAAGTCCGCCGTGGCCTTCGGCGCTCTGCTCTCGGAGGGCATCGGCGACACCATCCGCGTGTCCCTGTCCGCGCCCCCCGCGGAGGAGGTCAAGGTCGGCAACCAGATCCTGGAGTCGCTCGGGCTGCGCGAGCGCGGCCTGGAGATCGTCTCCTGCCCCAGCTGCGGCCGGGCCCAGGTGGACGTGTACACGCTCGCCGAGGAGGTCACCGCGGGTCTGGAGGGCATGGAGGTGCCGCTGCGCGTGGCCGTCATGGGTTGCGTCGTCAACGGCCCCGGCGAGGCCCGCGACGCCGACCTGGGCGTGGCCTCCGGCAACGGCAAGGGCCAGATCTTCGTCAAGGGCGAGGTCATCAAGACCGTGCCCGAGTCCAAGATCGTGGAGACCCTCATCGAGGAGGCCATGCGCATCGCCGAGGAGATGGGCGAGTCCGGCGCCGAGTCGGGCGCGCCCACGGTCTCCGTGGCAGGCTGAGCCCCTCCCGCCGCCTCCGACGGCCGCGCCGGCCCTTCCGGGATCGGCGCGGCCGTTCGCGTGTGCGGTGCGCACTCCGCGGCAGAGCCACGGAGCCGTCGCTCTCCGTTGTGCTCCGCGCGCCCGGCGGCCATGATGGGACCGTCAGCAGCCGGAACGACCCCCTCAGGAGCCCTCGTGTCCCCCTCACGGATCAAGGTGCGTCTCACCCCGGTCGTCGGAGTCCTCCTCCTCGCACTCGGCCTGCTCAACCTCGTCCTCGGTGTGTGGCTGCTGGGGTTGGGGGATTTCACCATGGGCCTGCCCATCGGCGTGGTCATCACCTTCGCGGGGGCCGTGCAGCTGACCAGGACCTACTTCTGGTTCGATCCCGAGATCGGGGCCGGATGGTCGTCCGTCTCCGGTCCCGCGAGGTTCGGCCCGCTCGCCAGGGGAGTCAAAGCCGAACGGGGTGAGCGCTTCGCGGTCGAGCAGGGCCGACTCGCGCACGTGGCCGCGGACGGGACCCGTACCCCCGTCCCGGTGCGGCGGTGGATGGCGAACAGGGCCGACTGGCGCGCGCTGGAGGCCGCCCTGTCGGAGACGGCCCGGCTCCGGGAGCCCCGGACCCCGGACGGCGGAGCTTCCTGACCGGGGGCCGTCGGGAACGTCACCCCGTGCCCTCCCTGTCCCGCTTCCCGCGGTAAAGGGACGTTGTTTGCGCAGGTGGGGGCGGGAAAGGAACATCCCGTTCCGCCGGTCGGCGGTGACGTGAGGACGAGCGCGCGAGAAACGGGAGGGCCTGCCGGTGCATGCGAGTGTGGGGGACCGGATCCATGTCAGGGACAGAGGGACGAGTACGGAGGACTGGGCGGGAGAGGTCATCGAGGTCCGCGGCTCCGACGGGGGACCGCCCTACGTGGTGCGCTTCCCCGACGGCCGCGAGACCCTGATCTACCCGGGGCCGGACGCCGTGGTCGTGCCCGCGACGGCGGAGTAGCCCGACCGGTCGCGCGGCCGGTGCGCCCGCCGCGGCCGCGCACGTTCCCGAGCGCCGAACCGCGAGACGGCCGGGAGGGCCGGGACGCGTCCGCGCACGGACGGTTCCGGCCCTCCGTCATGCCCGTGGCTCCGCCGCGCGCCCCTGACCAGCCTGTTCGCTGTCCGAAGTGGCGGCGGTCACCCAGGGTGATTTTGTATGGCATCAATCACAGGGTCCTGCGTTTCCTTGCGCGGCCACGCACGAACCCACCGCTTCAACCGGACAGACGCAACGAATGTGGGTCATGTTACGTAGATAACGCGGCTACCGTTGCTGAGGGCTTCGGGCCGCCCGGACGCGCGGCGGCCGGACCCCCCACCCCCCCGCCGTACCTCCCCCGGGGGAGCGGTGTGCCCACGTACATGAACGAGGAGTAAACACGTGGTGAACCAGAAGAGCCCGGCGGGCACCCGCGGGGCCGCAGGCCCGGGCGGTGCGCCCGCGCTGAGGCAGCGCCTCACCAGGCGCAAGCCGATCGAGAGGCTCGTCGCCGAGACCCGGGACTCCGAGGGCAGCGGCCTCCAGCGGCACATGGGCTTCTGGCAGCTGTCCATGATCGGGATCGGCGCCACCCTGGGCACCGGCATCTTCGTCGTGCTGGGCGAGGCCGTCCCCGTCGCCGGACCGGCCGTCATCGTCTCGTTCGTGCTCGCCGGGATCACCGCGCTGTTCTCCGCGCTCGCCTACGCCGAGATGGCCGGGATGATCCCCGCCTCCGGCTCCGCCTACTCCTACAGCTACGCCACCATCGGCGAGTTCATGGCCTGGGTGTGCGGCTGGTGCCTCATGCTCACCTACGGGGTGTCGGTCGCCGCGGTCGGTGTCGGCTGGGGCGAGTACATCAACGAGCTCCTCCAGCTCACCACCGGCCTGTCCCTGCCGGGCGCGGTGCTCTCCGGTCCCCTGGAGGGCGGCGTGATCAACCTGCCCGCCGCCGTCGTGGTCCTGCTGTCCATGTTCGCCCTGCTCGCCGGGGTCCGCGAGAGCAGCCGCGTCAACGCCGTCATGGTCGCCGTCAAGGTCGCCATCCTGGTGATGTTCGTGGCCATCGCGATCACCGCCGTCCAGGACGGCAACTTCGCCCCGTTCATGCCGATGGGCATGGCCGGTGTCAGCGCCGCGGGCGCCACCCTGTTCTTCTCCTACATCGGCTTCGACTCGGTCTCCACCGCGAGCGAGGAGGCCAAGAACCCGCAGCGCGACCTGCCCCGGGCGATCATGTTCGCGATGATCCTGGTCACCGCGCTGTACTGCCTGGTCGCCTTCGCGGCGGTCGGCGCGCTCGACTGGACCGGCTTCGTCGACGGCGAGACCTCCCTGGCGGGCATCCTGACCGCGGTCACCGGCACCCCCGTGTGGGCGGTCATCTTCGCCGCCGGTGCGGTCCTGGCCCTGGCCAGCGTGGTCCTGGTCGTGCTCTACAGCCAGACCCGCATCCTCTACGCCATGTCGCGCGACGGCCTCATCCCCAAGGCCTTCTCCACCCTCGACGCCAAGGGCACCCCGCGCGCGAACACCCTCATCACCTCCGTGCTCATCGCGGTGCTCGCCGCCCTGGTCCCGCTCGGGCCGCTCGCCGACGCCACCGCCATCGGCACCCTCTTCGCCTTCGCCCTGGTCAACGTGGCCGTCCTGGTGCTGCGGCGCAGCAGGCCCGACCTGCCGCGCGCCTTCCGCGTGCCGGGGGCGCCGGTCACGCCGGTCCTGGGCGTGCTGGCCTGCGCCTACCTCATGTTCAGCATGTCGATGAGCGTGTGGGTGGCCTTCCTGGTCTGGCTCGCCGTCGGCGTGGCGATCTACTTCGCCTACAGCATGCGCCGCTCCGCGCTGGAGACCGACCCCGAGGTCAGCGAGGTCCGCTCCTAGCCGGACCGGTCGGGAACCGCGTGTGAGGGGGCCGAGGGATCCCCCGGCCCCCTCGCGTGTTCCCGGGGGGAGTGCGGCGCACCACATGCCGCGCCAATCCGTCCCCGGGCGCAAGAAAAAGCGGCACCTCGCGGGAAAGACGCGGGAATCCTCCGTATGGGCGCACTGTTTCGGCGCGTTCGTCCACCTAGAGTGGACGCGGCCCCGAGACGACGGAGAAAAGCGAGGTGGGAGGCAGTGACACGCGGACCCCTGCGCGTGGCCCTTGACCAGGGCACCGGACCAGGCGCGGACCCCGCCGCCGCCCTCGACCGGCTCGCCGAGCGTGCCAGAGCCGCCGCCGACGCCGGAGCCCGCCTGCTGGTGGGGCCCGAGATGTCCCTGACCGGCTACAACCTGGACCCCGGCCTCCTGGCCCGGCTGGCCGAACCCCACGACGGCCCCCTCAGCGAGGCGGTCACCGCCATCGCCGCCGACACCGGCGTCGCCATCGTCCACGGTTTCCCCGAGCGCGCCGACGGCGCCGTGTACAACGCCGTCCAGCTCGTGGACTCCAACGGCGACCGCCGGACCTACCGCAAGACCCACCTGTTCGGCGACCTGGACCGCGGGGCGTTCTCCCCGGGCGCGGAGCCGGTGGTCCAGGCCGACCTCGACGGGATCCGCGTCGGCCTGCTGGTCTGCTACGACGTCGAGTTCCCCGAGGCCGTGCGCGCCCACGCCCTCGCCGGCACCGAACTCCTCCTCGTCCCCACCGCGCTCATGCTGCCCTTCACCGAGGTGGCCGAGCGGATCGTGCCGGTGCGCGCCCTGGAGAACCAGATCCACCTGGCGTACGTGAACCGCTGCGACGCCGAGGGCGACCTGCGCTACGCGGGGCTGAGCACCCTGGTCGCACCCGACGGCTCCGAGACGCTGCGGGCCGGTCCCGGCGAGGAGTTCCTGGTCGGCGACGTCGACCCGGACGCCCTCGCCCGCGCCCGCCGCGAGCAGTCCTACCTGGACGACCGCCGTCCGGCCCTGTACCGGACACTCACCGTGTGACCCGCGCCCGGGGCGGGTGGCGCCGCGCCGCCCGCCCCGCACGCCCGTGCGGGGGCGGACCCGCCCGCGCCCCCGAACCCACCCGAACCGTTGACCCACCCGTCACCTCCCGTGCCATCCGCGCACGGACACCCACCGGCTTCCCCGCCGGACCGCACCCACGAAGGAGGGGTTGGAGAATGACGTCTGCCGTGCCCACGGCCGCCGGTGCCGCACCCGCGCAGGACAACACGCCGCTGAACATGTGCGGGCCGGACTTCCCGTTCGCCTACGACGCCTACCTGGACCACCCCGCCGGACTCGGGCAGGTCCCGGCGGAGCGCCACGGCACCGAGGTCGCCGTCATCGGCGGCGGGCTGTCGGGGATCGTCACCGCCTACGAGCTGATGAAGATGGGGCTCAAACCGGTCGTGTACGAGGCCGACCGCATCGGCGGGCGGCTGCGCACCGAGAAGCTCGCGGGCTGCCCCGACGACGTGGTCGCCGAGATGGGCGCCATGCGCTTCCCGCCCTCCTCCACCGCCTTCTGGCACTACGTGGACCGCGTGGGCCTGGAGACGACGCCGTTCCCCAACCCGCTCTCCCCGGCGACCCCCAGCACCGTGGTCGACCTCAAGGGGCGGTCCCACTACGCCACCTCCCTCGACGACCTGCCCGAGGTCTACCGCGAGGTGGCCCGCGCCTGGGACGCGACCCTGGACAGCGTCCAGCACACCCGCATGCAGGAGGCCATCCGCGAGCGCGACGTGGCCACCCAGAAGGAGATCTGGAACGAGCTGGTCGCCCGGCTCGACAACCAGACCTTCTACGGCTTCCTGTGCGACTCCCCGGCCTTCGCCTCCTTCCGCCACCGCGAGATCTTCGGCCAGGTGGGCTTCGGGACCGGCGGCTGGGACACCGACTTCCCCAACTCCATCCTGGAGATCCTGCGCGTCACCTACACCGGCGCCGACGACGACCACATGGGCATCGTGGGCGGTGTGGAGCAGCTGCCGCTGCGCCTGTGGGAGGACGCCCCGGACAAGCTCGTGCACTGGGCGCAGGGCACCACCCTGGCCTCGCTGCACGGGGGCGGCCCGCGTCCGGCCGTCACCGCCCTGCGCCGCACCGCGGCCAAGGGCTCCCCGGCGGGCAACATCACGGTCACCGACGCCTCGGGCTCCACCCGCACTTACGCGGCGGCCGTGTTCACCGCGCAGAGCTGGATGATGCTGTCCAAGATCGACTGCGACGAGGACCTGCTGCCCATCGACCACTGGACGGCGATCGAGCGCACCCACTACATGGAGTCCTCGAAGCTGTTCGTGCCGGTGGACCGCGCGTTCTGGCGGGACAGGGACCCCGAGACCGGACGCGACGTCATGAGCATGACGCTCACCGACCGCATGACCCGGGGCACCTACCTGCTGGAGGGGTCCGACCCGGACGGCCCGGCGGCGATCTGCATGTCCTACACCTGGTGCGACGACTCGCTCAAGTGGCTGCCGCTGTCGGCCAACGAGCGTCTGGAGGTCATGCTCTCGTCGCTGTCCAAGATCTACCCGGGCGTGGACATCCGCTCGCACATCACCGGCGACCCGGTGACGGTGTCGTGGGAGGACGAGCCCTACTTCATGGGCGCGTTCAAGGCCAACCTCCCGGGCCACTACCGCTACCAGCGCCGTCTGTTCACGCACTTCCGCCAGGACGGCCTGGAGGAGCGCCACCGGGGCCTGTTCCTGGCCGGGGACGACGTGTCCTGGACGGCGGGCTGGGCCGAGGGCGCCGTGCAGACCGCGCTCAACGCCGTGTGGGGCGTGGTCCACCACCTCGGCGGCGGGACCGACCCGTCCAACCCGGGCCCCGGCGACCTGTTCGACGAGCTCGCGCCGGTCGCCCTCCCCGAGGACTGAGGCTGTACCTCTTCGGAGCCCCGCCCGCCCGTCGCCCACCGCCGCCCGCCGGGGGGTGCTCCGCGCGGAGGCGCGCCACCACCCTCAACGGACGCTCCGCGCAGTCCTCTCCTGTTCGGGCGCCTTCCCGCGGTCCCGCCGTGGGGAGGCGCCTCAGGGCAGGTCGGCCGTCCCGGCGAGGATGGGCTGGTCCACCAGGCGCGAGAGCACGAGCGTGCTCTTGGTCCGCACCACGAACGGCTCGGCGCCCAGCCGCTCGATGACCTCCTCCAGGTGGTGGGTGTCACGGGCGCGGACCTGCACGATGGCGTCCGCCTCACCGGTGACCGTGCACGCGGAGGTGATCTCGGCGTAGCCCGCGAGCCCCGTCCGGATCTCGCCCGGCGACGTGCGGGCCCGGCAGTACAGCTCGATGAAGGCCTCGGTGGTCCACCCCACGGCCTGGGGCTCCACCACCACGGTGAACCCGCGCACCGCGCCGGACTCCACCAGCCGGTCCACGCGGCGCTTGACCGCGGAGGGGCTCAGCCCGACCCGCTGGCCGATCTCGGCGAAGCTCATCCGCGCGTCCGCGCCGAGTATCGCGATGATCCGCTCATCGACACGATCCAGCCGCATTGCGCTTCGTCCCCGTCTGTCCACGTCTGATTGAGGCAGGGCACATGCTACCGGGGTGTGTCGCCCCGGGCTTCGTGTCGCATCCGTTGGTCACTCTCCGAAGTGATAAAAATTCATAGAGTAACCATCTCTGTGAGGGAGTGGACGAGTGCGAGCACGAACCCGGGCCGGCGTCTCGGCCGTGGCGGTCCTGGCCTCCCTGGTCGCGGCGGTCCCCGCCCAGGCCGGCCAGACCACCCGCATCGACCAGGGCGGCCTCGACTGGGCGCCCTGCGAGGACATCCAGCCCGTCGCGGACGAGAACCTGGAGTGCGCCACCCTCACCGTCCCCCTCGCCCGCACCGCCGACGGCGAGCGGCTCGTCGGCCGGGACGACACCGTCGAACTCGCGCTCTCGCGGGTCCCCGCCAGCGGCGAGGCCCGCCACACCCTGCTGGTCAACCCCGGGGGGCCCGGCAGCGCCGGACGCCAGTGGGCCTCCTACACCTACTGGCGCATGCCCGCGGAACTGCGCGAGACCCACGACGTCGTCTCCTTCGACCCGCGCGGCGTGGGCGCCTCCACCCCGTCCATCGCCTGTGACCCCGGCCACTTCACCCCCGTGCGCCCCGACGCCGTGCCCGCCGACGCCGCCGCCGAGGAGGCGCTGCGCGCCGACGCCCGGGCCTACGCCGAGGCCTGCGCGGACAACACCGGTCCCCTGCTCGACCACACCCGCACCGTGGACACCGCCCACGACATGGACGCCATCCGGGCCGCCCTGGGCCGCGAGCGGATCGACTACCTCGGCTACTCCTACGGCAGCTACCTGGGCACCGTCTACTCCGCGCTCTACCCCGACCGCGTCCGCTCCCTGGTCCTGGACAGCGTGGTCGACCCCGACAAGCCCTGGTACGAGAGCAACCTCGCCCAGAACCGCGCGCTGGACCGCGCGGCGAACGCATTCTTCGCCTGGACCGCCCGCCACCACGACGTCTACGGGCTCGGCACGACCGGGGAACAGGTCGCCGGGGCCTACTACGCGCTGCGCTCGGAACTGGCGGACGAACCCGCCGAGGGCACCGTCGGCCCCACCGAGCTGGAGGGCACGGCCATGGTGGTCGCCTACAGCAGCGCCTACTGGACCCAGGTCGCCGACGCGCTCTCGGCCCGGATCACCGAGTCCGACGGCGCACCCCTGCTCGCCCTGTACGAGGCCTACGGCGAGAACGCCGGGTCCGACCGCGGTTACGGCGGCTACCTCGCCGTCCAGTGCACCGACTCCCACTGGCCCCGGGACTGGTCCACCTGGAGTGCCGACGCCGAGAAGTCCCACGCCGAGGCGCCCTTCATGAGCTGGAACAACACCTGGTACAACGCTCCGTGCGCGTCCTGGAGCGCCGGATCCGGCGACTGGTTCCAGGTCGGCGACGGCCCCGGCGAGCACCCCGCCTACGAGGGCGACGTGCTCCTGGTCCACGCCACCGAGGACGGCGCCACCCCGGTCGAGGGCGCCTTCGCCCTGCGCGAGCGCCTGCCCGCCTCCGCCCTGGTGATCGAGGAGGGCGGCCACACCCACGGCGTCTCCCTCACCGGCAACGAATGCGTGGACGAGATCGTCACCGCCTACCTCCGGGACGGGGAGCTGCCCGCGCGCGCCGGGGGAGAGGGGCCCGACGTCACCTGTGAGGGACGTCCCGAACCCCAGCCGCGTACCGCCCAGAACGCACCTGGGACGATGGTGGAGCGCCCCGCGCCGCTACCCGGGCACCACGTGGGCGCGATCGTGGAGTCCGAGACGCGGGAGTAACGGGTCGAATAGGCTGGAACCGGCGCGAAAAGGCTTGGTTGGTCGTCCCCCGGCGCTCGCAGGAGGGCACTGGGAAGATGGGGGAGATGCGATGCTGCGGACCTCGCCGGTACGGATCCTCGGAGAACGCGACCGGGAGGCCGTTCGCGCGCTCCTGGACGCCGACCCCGTGGGCAACGTCTTCGTCGCCTCCCGCCTGATGGCCACCGGCCTCTCCGGCGGCGCCGAGGTGTGGGGGCACACGGAGAGGGGACGCCTGACCGCCCTGTGCTACTCGGGGGCCAACCTCGTCCCCGTCAACGCCGGACCGGCCGCGATCCGCAGCTTCGCCGACCACGCCCGGTGGAGGGGCCGCCGCTGCTCCTCGATCGTCGGGCCCGTCGACGCGGTCAGCGACTTCTGGCAGCAGGTCACCCCGGCGTGGGGGCCCGCCCGCGTCATCCGGGCCAGCCAGCCCGTCCTGGAGATCAGCGGCCCGCCCTCGGTGCCCGCCGACCCCCTGGTGCGCCGGGTCCAGCTGTCCGAACTCAACACCCTCGTGCCCGCCTGCGTGGCCATGTTCACCGAGGAGGTCGGCGTCCCGCCGGACTCCGGCGACGGCGGCGCGCTCTACCGGGCCCGGGTGGCCGAACTGGTGCGCACCGGCCGGGCCTTCGCCCGCATCGAGGACGGGCGCGTGGTGTTCAAGGCCGAGATCGGCGCGGTCACCCGGCACGCCTGCCAGGTCCAGGGCGTGTGGGTACACCCGGACCTGCGCGGCCAGGGCCACTCCACGGCGGGGATGGCCGCCGTGGTCGAGTACGCGCTCGCCGAGATCGCGCCCCGCGTCACCCTCTACGTCAACGACTTCAACACCCCGGCCCGCGCCGCCTACCAGAGGGTGGGCTTCCGCCAGGTCGGCGAGGTCATGTCGGTGCTGTTCTGAGCGCACCGCGCCTGGGGCGGCCGACGGGGTTCTGACGGACCCGCGTCAGATCCGCCCCCGCGCCGCCGACGGGGGGCCGCGGCCGGTTAGCCTGGTCCCAGGTCCGTGGCGCCCCGCGCCCTCTGCCACCCACGAGAGAGCGCCATGCAGCACAACCCGACCGGCCGCGCACGCCTGGGCCTGGCCCTCCTCCTCGGCCTGCTCGCCGTCCTGGGCCCCCTCAACATCGACATGTACCTGCCGGCCTTCCCCGACATCGCCGCGGACCTGGGGGCCGGCGCCTCCCACGTGCAGCTGAGCCTGACCACCTGCCTGGTCGGCCTCGCCGTGGGCCAGGTGGTGGTCGGCCCGATCAGCGACGCCCGTGGGCGCCGCGGCCCGCTCCTCACCTGCCTGGTCCTGTTCGTCCTGGCGTCGCTGCTGTGCGCCCTGGCCCCGAACATCGCCGTGCTGGTGCTGGCCCGCTTCCTCCAGGGGTTCACCGCCTCGGCCGGGGTCGTGCTCTCGCGCGCGGTCGTGCGCGACGTGTTCGACGGCACCGAACTGACCAGGTTCTTCGCCCTGCTGATGGTGATCAACGCGGTCGCGCCCCTGATGGCGCCGATCGCGGGCGGCGCCATCCTGTGGCCGTCCTTCGCGGGCTGGGAGGCCGTCTTCCTGGCCCTGGCGCTGCTGGGCGCGGTGATCGTCGCGGTCGTGGCGCTGCGGCTGGAGGAGACCCTGCCGGTGGAGCGGCGCATCCCCGGCACGGTGGGCGGCACCCTGCGGACGGTGGGGGAGCTGCTGAGGGACCGCGCCTTCCTCGGCTACGCGCTGGTGGTCGGCCTCGTGCACGGCGGCAGCTTCGCCTACGTCGCCGGGACGCCGTTCGTCTACCAGGACCTGTACGGGGTGTCGCCGCAGGTCTTCGGCGTGCTGTTCGGGATCAACGGCGCGGCCATCATCGCCGGGAGCTGGGCGGTGGGCCGGTTCAGCGCCCGCTTCGGCGAGCGGGTCCTCCTGGTGTGCGCGGTCTCCGCCGCGGTGGCGGCGACCGGGGTGCTGTTCGCGGCGACGCTCGCGCACGGTCCGCTGGTGACCCTCGTCGCGCCGATCTTCGTCTACATGACGTGCATGGGGATGATCCTCACCAGCTCCTTCGCCCTGGCCATGCGCGGCCAGGAGCGGCGTGCGGGCAGCGCCAGCGCCGTGCTGGGCGCGCTGCCCCCGCTGCTCGGCGCGGCGGTGGCGCCGCTGGTGGGACTGGACGAGAGCACCGCCGTGCCGATGGGCGCCGTCCTGTTCACGACCTCCCTCCTGGGCCTGGGCGTCCTGCTGGCCCTGACCTCGCCGCGCGTGCGCGGGCGCGTGGCCGATCCGGCCCCGTGACCCGCTCCGCGTGTTCAGCCGGTGAGCGCCGCCGGGCCCATGAGGAAATCGGGGTCCAGCTGGGCGGCCAGGTCCGCGCCCTTGGCCTCGTCGCCCCAGGCGCGCGCGTTGCGCAGGTGGAACTCGGCCGACTGCCGGGTGAAGCGCTCCCAGTCCTTGGGCGCGGCGTCGGCCATGTCCCGCATCAGGGCCAGGGTCTTGACGTTGTCCTCCTCCAGGTCCGCCAGCTCCGGGTGGCGGCCCTTCTCCATCGAGCGCACGAACCCCGAGTGCGTCATCCACCCCGCCAGAGCGTCGCCCACGTGCTCGCGCAGGAACTCCACGTCCGCCTCGTCCTGCACCTTGTTGCCGATCACCCGGATGGCGACCTCGTGGTCGCGGGCGTACCCGGCGTACTGCCGGTACACGCCCACGCCGCGCACGGTGGGCTCGGCGACCAGGAAGGTCATGTCGAAGCGGGTGAACATCCCCGAGGCGAAGGAGTCGGCGCCCGCGGTCATGTCCACGACCACGTACTCCCCGGGCCCGTCCACCAGGTGGTTGAGGTACATCTCGGCCGCGCCCACCTTGGAGTGGTAGCAGGACACGCCCAGGTCCGACTCGGCGAACGGGCCGGTGACCATGAGCGTGGCGCCCCGGACCGGCGCCCCGAAGCGGGCGTGCAGCGGGTTGTCCCCGGTCACCGTCAACAGGCGCGATCCGCGGCCCGGCGGCGTGGTCTTGATCATCTCCCGTGCCGAGGAGATGCGCGGGTTGTCCCCGCGCAGCAGCTCCTTGATCTCGTCCAGGTGCGCGCCCAGGGGCGCGAGCGCGGCCAGGTCCTCCTCGGACGCCCCCAGCGCGGCACCCAGGTTCTGGTTGATGTCGGCGTCGACGGCCACCACGGGCACGCGCTGGGCGGCCAGGTAGCGGGTGAACAGCGCGGAGAGGGTGGTCTTGCCGCTGCCGCCC
Organism: Nocardiopsis sp. LDBS0036; assembly: GCF_041228755.1. NCBI lineage: Bacteria > Bacillati > Actinomycetota > Actinomycetes > Streptosporangiales > Nocardiopsidaceae > Nocardiopsis > Nocardiopsis sp. LDBS0036. Next base: position 2,812,356 of record NZ_CP141103.1, on the reverse strand, counting down.
TTGCCAGCGAACGCGATCTTCATGTGAGCCCTTCGGAACGTGGATGTGTGCCGGGCGCACGGCGGCGGCCCGCCCATGACGGGGCGGGCCGCGGCGCCCCGGAGATGGCAATGATTATCGTTCCTGTTAACCGTGCTGTCAGCCGAACGGCCCCGTCGCGCCGCGTATTGCCAACGTGTTGCACCTCACATGAGTGTCGCTGGAGTCGGGACTGTTTCCTTTGTCCATATCGGGGATGACACGTGACAGGGTTTTGTGGCCAATCCCCGACAGGGAGAACACGGGTGTGCTGTTCTGGAGCCAGCACACCCTTGTCTAAGGTGAGTGCAGGCGGCGCAACCCGCGCGTCCGTCGCGGGTGATTGGAGTGACCGGATGGCTGAGGCGAGGCAACTCCGGGAATACGTGCCCGCGGAGGTGCCGGAGGGCACGGCTCCGACCGCACCGACCATCGAGACGGGCGACCTCACCGGCGGGGTCACCGACCACACGGTGTGGAGCTGCGCCGGGAACCTGACCGCGGTGCGCTCCATCCGCTCCCGCGTGCGCGAGTTCCTCACCCGCATGGGCCACTCCGAGGGCTCCCTGGACGACGCCGAGCTGGCCGTCAGCGAACTGGCCACCAACGCCCTGCTCCACTCGCGCTCCGGGCAGAGCGGCGGCGTCATGACGCTGTTCATCCGCTCCGACGACGGGCGCCTGCGCGTCGCGATCGCCGACCAGGGGGCGCGCGACGGAGAGAGCGAGCACACGCGGGAGGACGGCGACGACTTCGGTCGCGGCAAGCTCATCGTGGACAGCTGCGCCACCCGCAGCGGCGAGTACTGGAGCGACGCCACGCACGTGGCCTGGTTCGAGATCGACGACCACGCGGGGGAGGCCGCCGAGGTCGAGGGGGATCGGCCGGAGGCGGGGCTGGCGGTCGACGACTGAGGCGGTGACCGGAAAGGGTCCACGGACCGCCCCGTCCGCCGCGCGGCGCCCCTGCGGCCGCTGTCCGCACCGCCAGCCTCAGCTGACGCCCGGATTCACGGCCTTATCGTCGGCCCCCGCCACACCAGCGGATCCGCCTCTCCCGAGCACGTCCGGGTCAGTACGCCCCGCCGACCGGCGGGTAGCCGATCCGCTCCGGCTCGGGCGCGCAGCGCACCGTCACCTGGCGTCCCTCCGGCGGAGGGCAGTCCGCCCCCGTCAGCACGCAGGCCCCGGTCCACAGCGCCAGCGCCACCAGGGTCACCCGCGTGGCCTCGTCGCCGCGCTCGTCCACCGCGACCACGTCGTCGGCGGTCAGCTCCAGAAGGTCCCGCAGCTCCGAGAAGCGCCCCATGAGGTCGTTGTGCGGGTGCAGCGTGGTCAGGAGCCCCCCGCTGGTGTCCTCGTAGCCCAGGATGCCGTTGTCGAACAGACCGCGCGCCGGGCTGTACCCGTTGCCGTCGGGACTGGGCTGCAACAGCTCCTCGAAGGGCGTGGTCCCCAGCGCCTGTCCGAACGCGATCACCTGCCGCACCCGCGAGCGCTCCGCCAGCTCCAGTGCCGTCTGCGCCATGTCGGCGCTGACCAGCAGCAGGCGGGTGTCGGTCTCGGTGAGCACCGCGCACTGGGTGTCCAGGTCGGACGCGGTCGACAGGGGCAGCGCGCGTCCGCCCACGGCCATCACCGTGTAGGTGGCCAGGAACCGGTCCGGCGAGACCGGCGCGAGCACTCCCACCACGTCACCGAAGCACATGCCGCGGCGGCTGAGCCCCGCGGCGGCCTGCTCCACCTTGGCGGCGAACGACAGGGCGTCCACGCGGTGCCCGACCCCGCGGATCGACCCCCCCCGCGCGGACCGCAGCCGGAGCCGCTCGCACAGGCCCCCGGTCAGGGATCCGATCGGGTCGTCCCGGCGCGGCAGGTGGCGCCCCGGTCGTCCGGTTCCTGAAGACAGCCCTACCCCCATACGTACCCCCAGTTCGCCCATCCGGCGGCGGTACCGCCGCCCGGGCTCGTCACGCCCCCTCCACGTGGCGAACCCGGCGGCGACGCACCGGTCGGCGAATGCGGCGTCCCTCCCCAGGACGCAACCCGTGCCGACGCGGCCTCCCACCGGCCCCGGAGACCTCTCCGGGACTGACGTCCGCCGGAAACCGGTGTCACACCGGTGTTCGACGGCCGTTTCCGGGACCTCGACGACCGTGCCACCACAGTGCCACGAACGTGGTGTCCCATGGCTTGAAGCCTAGCGCGTTCACAGCCAGATGCACATGCATATTGCTATGCACATGCATATGTAGATTCGGTGCGGAAGCTGGTTCTCCCGGTGGCGAGCCGGGCTTAACAGGGCAGACCGGGCAGCTTAGTCCGAGCTCCGGTGGTGGCGTACCCACGAGGCGATCTGCGTACGCGAGTGGAAGCCCATCTTGCGGTTGATGTTGGCCACGTGCCGCGCCGCCGTCGAGGGGGTGATGAACAGCTCCCGGGCGATCTCCGGGTTGCTCCTGCCCCGGCTCACCAGGAGGGCCACCTCCAGCTCACGCGGGGTGAGCCGCTCCTCGGGGGTCACCGACTCCGGGTCCGGGGCGGGCCCTCCCCGCTCCCGGCGCCCGCGCGCGGGACGGCTGGGCGGCGCGGAGCGGCGCGACGGCGGGCGCCGCGCCTCCTCCGCCAGCTGCTCTCCCTCGCGGACCGCGTTCGCCAGGGCCAGCGTCCGGCCCTGCTCCCACCAGCCCACCAGCTGGCGGCGGCGCCGCCGGACCTTCTCCACGTCGGTGAACGGCCACGGCGCCTCGTGCGTGGACAGCCCCAGCCGCTCGCGCACGCTCATCGCCGCGCCCGCCAGGCGGCAGGAGCCCTCGCGCAGCCCCGCCCCGAACGCCACCCGGGCGATCGCGGTCAGGGCGCGCGCCGCGTCCGCGCGCTGGCCCGTCGAGTGGCTCAGCAGCAGCCCCTCGCTCAGGTAGTCGTAGGCCTGTCCCGTGGACCCCTGGGCGTGCGCGACCCGGCCGATCCCGGCCAGGCAGCGCGCCTCCTCAGCCGCCGCCCCGATCAGCCGCTGGGTGTCCAGCGCCTCCCGGTAGCAGCGGTCCGCCGTCAACAGGTCGCCGCTGGCCTCCGCCGCGTACGCCTGGCCCATGAGGGTGACGCCCACGCCCCACCGGTGGTCGATCCCGCGCAGCAGCGTCAGCGCGGCGTTGTAGTGGTGGTCGGCCGTGGGATGGTCGCCCTGCTGGGCGACCAGGGCCGCCCGGGTGCCCAGGGCGATCGCCTCTCCCCACAGGTCACCCGACTCACGGCACAGCCGCAGAGCCTCCTCCACCCGCACCGCGGCCTGGTCCGACACGCGGTCGCGCACCTCGACCAGGGCGAGCAGGTTGAGCGCGACGCGGACGAACACGTCGTCCCCGGCCTCGCGGCACAGCCGCAGGCCCTCCTCGCCCAGTGAGACCGCCAGCCCGTGGTCGCGCCGCACCCGCGCCAGCTGGGCCCGACCCACCAGCGCCCGCGCGCGTGAGGGAGCCTTGGCCGCGTCCTCCAGCTCCAACAGGCGGTCCATCCAGTGCGCTCCCTCGGAGTAGCTCTGGTGGCTCACCCAGTGCGCGGTCAGGCTGACGCACAGCCGCAGGCCCGGTTCGGCGGCGCCGTGCTCCAGCGCCCAGCGCAGCAGGGAGCGCAGCGTGTCGTACTCGGCGATCACGCGCTGGCGCCCGGAGTCGCGCTCGCTCCAGGGCATGACCCGGCTCGACTCCAGCTTCTGGCCCAGGTCCTCGGCCAGGCGCAGCATCCGGTCCAGGAGCCTCTCCTGGAACAGTTCCGCCTCGCCCGCCGCGACCAGCCGGGAGTGCGCGAACCGCTGCACGGCCTCGGGCAGCCGGTAGCGCACCCGGCCCTCGAACTCGCCGGTCACGGTGATCAGGGAGCGGTTCAGCAGGGACGTCACGAGGTCGAGGATGTCCGCTTCGGGCAGGGCCTCGTCGGCGCACACCTGCTCGGCCAGCTCCAGGTTCCAGCCCCGGAACACCGACAGGCGGCGCAGCAGCACCCTCTCGGCCTCGGGCAGCCCGCGGTACACGAAGTCCAGCACCACCGGCAGCATCTCGCTGCGCGGGACCGCCTGCCCCGGGCCGGGCTGGACCTCGGGGGAGGACAGGTGCTCGCGCAGCCCCTCCACCAGCACGGCGGGCCCCACCCCGGGCGCGCTCGCGCCCAGCGCCTCGATCGCCAGCGGGATGCCGCCCGCCAGGTCGCACAGCTCCGTCACGGTCTCCATCTCCTCGCGCGAGAGCGAGAAACGCGGGTCGCGGGCGCGGGCGCGGTCCATGAACAGACGCACCGCCTCCGCGCCGGCCGGGTCGGGCTGGGGCCCCTTGCGCGCGGGCAGCGGCAGCGCCATCGGCGTCATCCGCCACACGGTGCCGCCCGACAGACGGACGGGGGTCTCGCTGGTGAGCAGGATCGACACGGACGGGCACGAGGCCAGCAGGGCCTCGCCGACCTCCGCCACCTGCTCGACGGCGTGCTCGCACGCGTCCAGCACCAGCAGCAGGTGGCGTTCGCACAGTGCCTCGGTCACCGTGACCGACAGCGGCTGCCCCGGCTCCTCCACCACGCCCACCGCGGCGGCCACCCGCGCGTACACCTCCAGGGTCGTGCGCGCGTCCGCCATGCCGACCATCCACACGCCGTCGGGGAACCACGCGGTGGACTGCTCGGCCACGCGTATCGCCAGACGCGTCTTGCCCAGGCCGTCGGTTCCGCTCAGCGTGACGGAGCGGCTGGAGCCGAGCAGACGGAGCAGGTCGCTCAGGTCCCGCTCACGGCCCACGAATCCGGTGCCCGGACGGGGGAGGTTGTGCCGCGCGGGCGCGGTCAAAGGTGCCATGGCCTTCACATGTAGGGGCTGTCGGGGGAGGTTCTCACCAGGGTTGGGGGGGAAGGTCGGCAGGGGCGGACGTCGTTGGTGTGGGCTCTGGTACCCGGAGTTCCTGTCTTAGCGGGTGCACGCGCACTGTGCAAGTGCGTCCCCTCGACCGGGGCCGTGTCAGCCACCGTCACCCGGGACGGCCCAGCCGGTCAACTGCGTCCTGGAGGAAATCGAGAGTTTTCTGAAGATGTTCGCGATGTGGCGGGCCGCCGTCGCGTGGCTGATGGTCAGCCGCTCGGCGATCTCGCGGTTGGACAGGCCCTCTTCGGCCAGTTCGGCCACCTCCCTCTCCCGGGGGGTCAGCGAATCCGGGCCCGAGGGCCCCGAGGACTGCGGCCGGGGGAAGGCCAGCGCGCGGTCGAGCACCTGCTCCAGCGGCAGGGGGCGCCACGCGTTCCACGCCTCGGCGGTGCGCGTGGCGCCCACGCGCCGCTCCGCCGCCGACCGCAGCCGCAGCGTCTCGGCCGAGGGGCGGTCCAGCGCCGCCCTCAGATCGGCGGCCACCCCCACCAGGGCGGCGGCCCGCTCGGCCTCCTCCTCGGCCAGGGCCAGCTCCGCCAGCGCCTCCAGGGCCCGGGCCACCGCGAGCCTGCGGCCGGAGGTGAAGCTCACCCGCAGGCACGTCGCCAGGGGCTCCCGGGCGAGCAGCGTCTCGCCCTCGGCCAGGTACAGGCGGCCCAGCTCCCGGGCGCAGTGCGCGGTGGCCGGGGCGGCCTCCAGCTCGCCGAAGACCGACAGGGCGTCGGAGAACAGCTCCCGCGCCCGCGTGAAGTCGCCGCGCTCGGCGGCGATCGAGCCCAGCCCGTGCAGGGCGCGGGCCGCGCTCCAGCGGTCGCCGAGGTTGTCGGCCACCGCGACGCTGTGCTCCAGCAGGGCCGTGGCCCGTTCGGCCTCGCCGCGGCGGCGGGCCAGCTGGGCCAGCACGTCCAGCGTGGCCGCCTCGGTGATGGGGTCGCTGACCTGGGAGGCCCACACCCCGGCCCGCTCGGCGTGCTCCTGGCCCTCGTCCAGGGTGCCGGTGCGCAGGCACAGCGCCGCCAGGGTGGCCAGCGCGGAGGCGGCGGCTCCCGCCTCACGGCAGGCCCGCGCCGACTCCAGGGCGCACAGGGCCAGGGTGGACACGCGCGGCGCCGCGTCCAGGTCCAGCCGCAGCTCGGCGTGCAGGGCCAGGGCGCGCGCCCGCAGGTGGGGGGACTGCGCGTCGGAGTCGGTGGACAGCGCCCGCTCCAGGAGGCGGCTGCCCTCGGCGGCCAGGTCGCGCACGATCCAGTAGGAGCGCAGCGCCACGCACACCCGCAGGGCCTCGTCCACGCGTCCGCGCGAGAGCGCCCAGTCCACCACGCGGGCGTGGTTCTCCCGGTGGTGGTCGAGCAGCCGCAGGTGCCCCAGGCGCTCCCCCCACGGCATCGGCGCGCAGCAGCTCTTGGCCCACTCCTCCAGACGGGCGACGCAGAAGCGCAGGTAGCGTTCCCACCGGTCGTCCTCGCCGCCGCTGTCGGCCAGGTGCTCGGCGGCGTAGGCGCGCACCGTCTCGGTCAGCCGGTAGTGGGTGGTGCCGTCGACCTCGGCGTCCATCACCACCAGCGACTTGTCCAGCAGGGAGAAGTGCAGCGGCAGGATGTCGGCGGGATCGACCCCCTCGCCCGAGCAGACGTCCTCCGCGGCCTCCAGGTACCAGGTGGAGAACACCGACAACCGGTGCAGCAGGAGCCGCTCCGGCTCGGTGAGCAGTTCGTGGCTCCACTCCAGGACCGCGCGCAGCGTCCGCTGGCGCGGCGGCAGGTCCTCCGACCCGTCGCTGGTCAACAGCTGGAAGCGGTCGTCCAGGCGGCGCAGGATCTGCTGCACCGACAGCACCCGCACCCGTGCGGCGGCCAGCTCGATCGCCAGCGGCATGCCGTCCAGCATCCGGCAGATCTCCGCGATGTAACCGGAGTTCTCCCTGGTCATCTCGAACCCGGCGCGCGCGGCGTGCGCGCGGGTCACGAACAGGCGCACCGACTCGTAGCGCTGGGTGTCGCGCCGGGGGATGGGCGCGGGGTCGGCCGCGTAGGGGTCGGTGGGGGTGGGCCGCGCTGGCAGGGACAGCGGCGGCACCCGCCAGATGTTCTCCTCGGGAACGTGCAGGGGCTGGCGGCTGGTCACCAGGATGCGCACCCGGGGGCAGTCGCGCAGCACGGCCTGGCACAGCTGCGCCATCGGCCCCACGGCGTGCTCGCAGGTGTCCAGGAGCAGCAGCAGGTTGCGGGTGCGCAGCGAGGTGATGACGGCGTCCGTCATGGTGCGCGAGTCGTCCTGCACCGCCTGGAGGCTGCCCGCGACCGCGCGCAGCGCCTGGTCGTGGGTGGAGGCCTCGCTCAGGTCGACGAAGCGCACGCCGTCGGGGAACCGGCGCATGACGCGTTCGGCCAGGTGCAGGGCCAGGCGCGTCTTGCCGATACCGCCGGTACCGGTCAGCGTGACCATCCGGGCGGTGCCCAGGAGGCGGCCCAGGTCGACGATGTCGCGCTCGCGTCCGACGAAGCTGATGAACTCGCCGGCGGACAGGGGCAGGTTGTGGCGGGGAGGGGACATGGCCTCGATTACTGGGCAGTGCTTCTTTGGGGCTCCGCTCCGCTTCTCCCGCCCGTCATCCTCCACCACCCTCAACGGACGGCCTGCGGCCGCAGCCTTCCTGTGTTCAGGCGCCCCGAAGGCAGGAATCGGGTTGAAGCAAGCACAACGGCACCTCCGGTGAGACGGCTCGTTCCTCGCAGTCCCACCTCCGGCACCTCCAGAACCCCGCCGGCGCTTGAACGACAACCCCCAGGGGCTGAGCAAGCATCCACCGCGGGCCCCGGAAGGCCGCGCCGCCGCTGCGGGGGCGGCGCGGGGAACGCCGTTCCCAGTGTCGCACCCGCCGCCCCCGGTTGTCCTCCGAATGGCCGGTTCCGGCATGAGCGGACAGAAACCGCCCACGCCGGACGGGAAGGTGCTATGGAGCGGTTACTCCGCGCTTTCCGTGCCCTTCGGGGCCCAGGTGGCGGGGTCGGCCGGACCCTGCTCCCCCGACCCCATGTCCTTGACCTCGTGGCCGCCGTCCTCGCCGAAGGGCGGAAACCACACGAAGGGGATGCCCTTCTTGGCGGCGTACTGGATCTGCTTGCCGACCTTGGCGGTGGAGTGGAACACCTCGGTGTTGAACCCGCGCCCGCGCAGCAGCTCCCCGGTGAGCAGGGCCTCCCTGCGGCGCTCGGCGCCGGGCACCACGACCATCACGTCGGTGGGGCAGGCGCGCCCCTCCTCGATCCGGCCCTCGGCGACGAGCTTGGCGAAGATGCGGGTGAGGCCGATGGAGATGCCCACGCCCGGCAGCCGCCTGCGGATGAACTGCCCGGCCAGGTCGTCGTAGCGCCCGCCCGCGCAGATGCTCCCGTAGCCGGGGTCGTCGTCGAAGGAGGCCTCGTAGACCGTGCCCGTGTAGTAGTCCAGGCCGCGGGCGATGGACAGGTCGGCCACGACGCTGCCCTCGGGCAGGTCGGCCAGGTCCTCCAGCACGAAGGAGAGCTCCTCCAGCCCTTCGTCGAGCAGCTCGGAGGAGACCCCGAGCCCGCGGACCCGCTCGGCGACGCCGGTCCCGGCGCCCCGGACGCGGGCCAGCGCGAGGCAGGCGTCGGCCTGCTCGTCGGTCAGGCCGTCGGCCAGCAGGATCTGGCGCACGCCGTCGTCGCCGATCTTGTGCAGCTTGTCCACGGCGCGGATGACCGCGATCGGGTCCTTGATGCCCAGGCCCTCGTAGAAGCCCTGGAGGACCTTGCGGTTGTTGACGTTGAGCGTCCATGCGGGCAGGTCCAGCCCGCTGAGCACCCGGTGCACGATGCGCGGCAGCTCGGCGTCGAAGTGCAGCGGGACGGAGTCGACGTTGATGACGTCGATGTCGCACTGGGTGAACTCCCGGAAGCGCCCCTCCTGGGGGCGCTCGCCCCGCCACACGCGCTGCATCTGGTAGCGCTTGAAGGGGAAGGCCAGCTCGTTGAAGTGCTGGGCGACGTACCGGGCGAAGGGCACGGTGAGGTCGAAGTGCAGCCCGAGTCTGGCGTCGGAGTCGTCCTTGGCGTCGGCCTGGAGGCGGTGCAGGGTGTAGACCTCCTGGGAGGTCTCGCCCTTGGCCATCAGCACGTCGAGGTTCTCCACGGACGGCGTCTCCACCGACGCGAAGCCGAAGGACTCGAACCCGGCGCGGATATGGTCCAGCCAGCGCTGCTCCACGGCCCGGACCTGAGGGGACCACTCGGGGAAACCGCTGATGGGAGTGGGTCGGACGACGCGCTGATCGGACATGTGGGGTTCTCGGCTCACAGTTTCGTCTCGGCTTGCTGGCCCCGTCCGCGCCGCGGCGCGCGTGGGTACGCGCGGGTTCGCTCGACGGGCGGGGGAGGGCTGGCCCAGTCTACGGGGAACCCGGTCGGGAGGGTGGCCAGACGGACGGACCGCCGACCGCGGTCCGGCCACCACCGGCCCACGTGGACGGTTGTGGGCCGGTGGGGCGCTGACGCGCCGGACCGGAGTGTCGACCGGACCGACGTCGAAGAGCGGGACGTCGGTGGGTGGCCCTGTGCCCGGGGCGCCGCCGGGGCTCCCGCGGATGGTCGCGTCCTCGTGCCAGGAGTCTTCTCCGCGACCGCACTTGCCGGTGCGGGGGCCCTGCCTCCACCGTAGACTCCGCGGATGCCGCCGGACAGGGATCGGCACGGCCGAAAGCGGCCGAAAATGACCGCTCACAATGTCGTAAAGTCGACCTTCCGGGGTACAGGTGTGTGCTTACCTGTTCACGGTCGGTTTCGGGCGGAGGACGCACCGCCACGCGACGGCCACCCCACTCCCGCGACTCCTCCTCTGCCCGGGAGCCGCGGACCCCACGAGCCGACCGGTGTGGCGTGCCGCACCACTGAGCCAAAACGCCTTCCCCACCGACCATCCGGTGTTAGGTTCCAGGAACGGTGCCTCCCATGTCGGTACCGACCCCGGCGGGTCGTGTACCCCGAGGACCGGACCGTGCGCGCCGTCCGCCCCGCTGGCCCGGCACTCCCGCTAGGACTAACTGTGATCGATCCAGTCAACAGCACGAACAACGTCCACGCCTCCACCGCGTTGTCCACCAAGATCATCGTCGCCGGGGGGTTCGGGGTCGGCAAGACCACGTTCGTCGGCGCCGTCTCGGAGATCCCGCCGGTGCGCACCGAGGCCGCGGTCACCGCCGCCAGCGCGGGCGTGGACGACCTCTCCCACACCCCGGACAAGACGAGCACCACGGTCGCGATGGACTTCGGCCGCATCTCGCTGGACACCGACCTGACCCTCTTCCTGTTCGGGACCCCGGGCCAGCAGCGCTTCTGGTTCATGTGGGACGACCTGGTCCGGGGCGCGCTGGGCGCCGTGATCCTGGCCGACACCCGCCGCCTGGAGGACACCTTCCAGGCGCTGGACTACTTCGAGCGCCAGTACCGGCTGCCCTTCGTCGTCGCGGTCAACGAGTTCGACCCCGAGAACCCCCACAGCGCCGACGAACTGCGCGACGCCCTGGACCTGACCCCGGACGTGCCCGTCGTGCACTGCGACGCCCGCGACCGCAACTCCGTCGTCCGGGTCCTGGTGACCCTGGTCAAGCACGCCATGGCGGTGGAGGCCCGCCAGCGCCACCAGCGCCAGTTCGCCTGAGCCGTCGGGCGCCCCGTGGCGGACCGAGGGGGCGGTTTCGACGCAACCGTCCGCACATGTGGGCGCCCGGGGTTCTTCCAACGGTTGTGTCCGGCGTTACCCTGTGGTGGTGTTCGGACGAATGGCGGAAGGCGTTCGCCGCTTCCTGGGTAAGCCCGGTGCGGTGGATCTGCGGCCCTATACCAAGCTCCTGTCGGCGATCGAGGCCGAGGAGGATGGTCTGCGTGAGCTCAGCGACACCGAGCTGACGGAGAAGGCCATCGAACTCGGCAACGCCGAACTCCCCTACGAGCGCGACGACCTCGTGTCGCTGTGCGCGGTCGGCCGCGAGGCCGCCCGGCGCTCACTCGACGAGCGGCCCTTCGACGTGCAGCTCCTCGGTGTCATGGCCCTGCTCGACGGCCACGTCGCGGAGATGGCCACGGGCGAGGGCAAGACGCTGGCGGGCGCCCTCGCCGCCGCGGGGTTCGCCCTGCGCGGCCGGCGCGTGCACCTGCTCAGCGTCAACGACTACCTGGCCCGGCGCGACGCCGAGTGGATGCGCCCCCTCTACGACATGCTCGGCGTCACCGTGGGCTGGATCACCGAGGACTCCACCCCCCAGGAGCGGCGCGCCGCCTACTCCTGCGAGGTGACCTACGCGGCCGTCAGCGAGCTGGGCTTCGACGTCCTGCGCGACCGCATGGTCACCGACATCGCCGACCGGGTCGTGCCGCCGCCGCACGTGGCGATCATCGACGAGGCCGACTCGGTGCTCGTCGACGAGGCCCGCGTCCCGCTGGTCCTGGCCGGGGCCGCGGAGAGCGTGAACGCCGACGTGGAGATGGCCGACGTCGTGCGCGGGCTCAAGCCGCGCCTGCACTACGAGATCGACGGCGAGGGGCGCAACGTCCAGCTCACCGACGCCGGGATCGACGCGGTGGAGAAGGCGCTGGACGGGGTCGACCTGTACTCCGAGGACGACACCTCCGTCCTGCCGCAGGTCAACCTGGCCCTGCACGCGCACGTGCTGCTCCAGCGCGACGTCCACTACGTGGTGCGCGACGGCGAGGTCCGCCTCATCAACGAGTCGCGCGGGCGCATCGCCCTGCTCCAGCGCTGGCCGGACGGCCTCCAGGCCGCGGTCGAGGCCAAGGAGAAGGTGGCGCTCAGCGAGACCGGCGAGGTGCTGGACTCCATCACCGTGCAGTCGCTCGTCCTGCGCTACCCCACGCGCGCCGGTATGACCGGTACCGCGATGGCCGTCGCCGAACAGCTCCGCGAGTTCTACGAGCTGGAGGTCGCGGTCATCCCCTCCAACAAGCCCAACGTCCGAGAGGACCACGGCTCGCGCCTGTACGCCACGCGCGAGGAGAAGGAGGACGCCCTCATCGCCAAGGTGGAGGAGGTCCACAAGTCCGGGCGGCCGATCCTCATCGGCACCCAGGACGTGGCCGAGTCCGAGCTGTTGGCCGGGCGTCTGCGCGATGCCGGGCTGGAGTGCGTGGTCCTCAACGCCAAGAACGACGCCGACGAGGCCGCCATCATCGCGGAGGCGGGCACCCACGGCGCCATCACGGTCTCCACCCAGATGGCCGGGCGCGGCACCGACATCCGGCTGGGCGGCAGCGACATGGCCGACCGCGAGCGGGTGGTGGAGACCGGCGGCCTGTACGTGATGGGCTTCGGCCGCTACCCCAGCAGCCGTCTGGACGGTCAGCTGCGCGGCCGCGCGGGGCGCCAGGGCGACCCGGGCGACTCCATCTTCTTCGTCAGCATGGACGACGACCTGGTGGTCAACCACGCCCCCGAGACCACGGGCTACCAGACCACCTCCGAGGGTGAGATCACCGACCAGGGCTGGCTGGCCATGATCGACCACGCGCAGCGCGTGGCCGAGGGGCAGCTGCTGGAGGTGCACCGCAACACCTGGCGGTACAACCAGCTGATCGACGTGCAGCGCGACGTGGTCCTGGAGCACCGGGAGATGGTGCTGACCGGGGACCAGGGCGACCGGCAGATCAGGGCGGACCGCAAGAAGCGGCACGAGGAGCTGCTGGAGGAGCTGGCCGGGAAGGGGTCCGGGGCCGCGGAGGGCGCCGAGGCGGAGGAGAACGCCGGGGACGCCGAGGGCACTGGAAACGGCGCCGACGCCGGGGCGGAGGAGTCCAACGAGGAGAAGGTCGCCCGGGCGGCCCGCCTCATCACCCTCTACCACCTGGACCGGGGCTGGACCGACCACAACGCCTTCCTGTCGGAGCTGCGCGAGGGCATCCACCTGCGCTTCCTGGGCCGTCGCGACCCGCTGGACGAGTTCAACCGCGACGCCGTGCCGGTCTTCAAGGGCTTCCTGGACGAGGCTCGGGCCCGGGCGGCCGAGAGCTTCGAGGAGCTGGAGGTCGTGGACGGCGAGCTGGACGTGAGCTCGGTGGGCGTCAAGCGTCCGTCGATGACGTGGACGTACATGGTGCACGACCACCCGTTCAGCTCCGCGTTCGAGACCCTGGTGGGCAGGCTCAAGGGCGGCCGGGGCAGCGGGAGCTGACCATTCCCCGCAGACGGATGCGCGGGTCGGGACCAAAGTCCCGGCCCGCGCATTACTTTTGTCAGCTACTCTGCTCGAAACGCCCCACAAGCCCGAAAACGGCATCGCCAATTGCTCCGTCCGGGTTAACATGGCTGCGTTTTCAACGGAACCCGAGACGGTTGGGACGAAATTCACCGTGGTCCACGAGGTCGGTGCGCAGGAGAAGATCAGTTATGGACGGAACGACCGATTCGCGGGCGGTCCGGTGGGCGGGGGCAGTTTCTGGGTGGATGAGGACGGCCACCCGGTCGCCAAGATCGGCGGACCGAAGGAGTGGCGGCCCACACCCATGATCGACGTCCGGGTGGGCGACGTGTTCAGCGTCGGAGGGCAGGCGTGGAGGGTGACCGACATTGTCGACGCGGATACTCCCTCCGCATATCTGCTGGCCACGCGAATAAGTTGACTCCGGGCCCCGGGCGAACGCTCGGGGCCTTCGTTTTCCTTGTTCCGGTGAGGGCTGCAACCCCGTGCAACCTTTTACCGGAGGGGGATTGCCGAACCCCGGTTTTGTGACCGGCCGTCTTTTCGGGCGTCGACTGGCAAGGGTTTTGTTGCTTGTGTGGCCGGTGGGAACCCGGAGGCTCCAGAGGTGACGCGACGGTCAAGAACGAGCATCGGCGCAGGTCACGGATGAGGGTGGCGTGCCCACCAGCGCGAATCGAGACGTTCCGGTTATCTGATGGAGGGTGTTCGTGTTACCGGTTCCTCGTTAACGTCTGTGGAGCAAGGCGCGCCCCGGCAGCGACCGCAGGGAGGCTCCCCCCACTCCCGGAGAGTCCACGGGCCGCTGCGCCCTGCCGCCCCAAGGCCGGTCCCAGGGGCTGTCCCCCGCCCCTGGGCCTGGCTGCCCCGCGTAGGCGGGGCGGTCTCCTCCGTCCCTCGCGTCGCGCGCGGGGCCCCGTTCCGGCGCGTCCGCGCCTCCTTCACCGGACGTCCGCCGTGTGCTGTCCCGACGCTTCCCCGACCTCTCCGTCCGCTGACGAGTAGATCCTGTTCCTCCCGAGCATGGAGGCCTGTCCACCCCGGTTCTCGTGGTGGGATCCGTGAACCCGGGTCTTGCGGTAGAACGCGTTTCAGTATTAGTCTCTGGAGGTGCCTGCCCCGGTGAGGGCGCCCGGCGGCTCGACCGCGGGGCGTCAGCGGACGGCAGGCGAGGACGGTCGTCCGTCGAAGTCGGATCGCGCCCCGACTCCGGCGGACGGCGTCCGCTCTCCTGACGGCCGCCCGCGCTCCGCCGTTAGGCGAGCAGGCGGCAGAGTTCGGCGAAGGTGGGGCACGGCCAGGCCAGGCGGCACCCCCGGCAGCGGTCCCCGTCGTCGTCCCCGTCGTCGGGGGCGTGCAGGTGCAGCAGGTCCACACAGATCCCGGCCAGGGCGGACACCTCCTCGCGCGCGTTCGCGTAGAAGGCGACGTCGTTGATCCGGGCCAGGGCGCTGGAGCGGCCCGAGGCCGGGATGCCGACCGTGTCCGGCTCCCAGGGGACCGCACGCGCCGAGCGCTCCCGGATGCCCAGAACGCACTGGAGCACTCTCGCGTGCTCGGAGGGGTGACCCCTCCCCGACGCTGGTCTGGTGAACGGCGACATCGCTGATCTCCCCCACCACGTGGATACGCGGGCTCACGTGGTAACACAGCGTATACCCAGCATTGCCCCTTGTCGCGACACGCGGAGGCGGGGCGGGAAAAGAGGGGGGAGAGGCGGCGGGCCGCCCGGGGGAGGGGCGGCCCGCCGGAAGGGGAGACGGATCCTTGTGGACGCGGGGACCCGCTAGCCGCAGCCTCCGCCGCAGTTGCAGGAGCCGCCGCTCTGACAGCCGCAGCCGCAGCCCGAACCGCAGCTGCACCCACGCAGGTCGGGGGTCGTGGTCATCCGGTGAGTCACAGTCCCTCCAAGGGGCTCGACAGCACCCGTGCGCGATCACGCCGGAGCCTCCCCGGTGGGAGGGGGCGTCACGGGCGCGTTTCCCGCAGGAGACCGTGCCCGTTCGCCGCCGCCGCCAACCGGGGCGTGTGCCGGCGCAGCCGGGCCCGGGCGCGCCCCGCGGTTCCCGCGGGGCGCACTGACCTGTGCTGAGGGCCGACCGGGATCAGGCGAAGAAGGTCGGTGCGACCGCCGGACGGCGTGTCATTCGGTAGAGCCAAACCTGGCCGACGAACATGACCGGAATTACGGGAACGAGGGTCGCCCACACGAACACCGCGGTCGTGGCGGGGATCGGCGCCGAGGGCAGCTCCGGTGCCGCCAGTGCCACGAGCAGGCCGGGGACGGCGATCGCCGCCGCCGACGTGTGCCGCGACAGCATCGGCCCCACCAGGCCGCTCGTCGCCACCAGGGCCGCCAGCAGCACCGCGGTCAGCGCCGCGGCGGGCCCGGGGGACAGGTCCGGGCCGCCGGGCAGCACGGCCGCCACCGCCGCCAGCGCCGCCGCCCCCAGGGCCAGACGCGCGAGCGGGCGCGTGTCCCGGGCGGCCACGTCCGCGCTCTCGGAGTCGGCGGGGCCGACCAGCCGCTCGGCCCCGAAGGCCGCGCCGCGCAACGCGAACAGCGCCGTGACGGCGACCGCGCAGAGCGGCGTGAACGCGCTCGCGGTGAGGCCGCCCGCGAGCAGACCCGCCACCACCAGGCCCCACGCGGCGGCCAGGGCCCAACTGCCCCCGACGAGCGCGCAGTCGCAGACCAGCCGCCAGCGTTCGCCGTCCACGCGGGCGCGCAGCCACAGCCCTGCGTCGCGGACCAGCCATCCGGCCAGCAGGACGGCGAGCACGGGCCACAGTTCGGCGACCGCGTGGTGCTCCAGGGCGGGGAACAGGCCCGCCAGGACCCCGACCGCGGCGACCAGCCACACCTCCGAGGCCAGGAAGTAGGGGGCGATGGCGGCGACCACGCGGCGGCGCTGCTCGGGACCGCGCGCCAGGCGCGGCATCAGCATGCCCAGGCCGATGTCGGCACCGGCCAGGACGAGGTAGCCCACGACGAGCAGGGCGAGGAGTGCGGAGGAGAGGAGGTCCATGGCTTGCGGCCTTCCGGGCTCAGTACGTGTGGACGGGGACGGCGGACCCACCGGGCTCCGCGGGGCCCTCGGGCGGCTGCGTGCGCTGCTCCGCCAGCGGCCCGCCCTCGGGGCCGCGCCGCGCGTAGCGCACCAGGAGCCAGTAGGTGACGGCGGCCAGGGCCGCGAAGGCGGCTGTGAAGAAACCGAAGGAGGCCACGGCCGCGACCGGGGACAGGGGGGTCACCGCGTCGGCCGTGGTCAGGTGGTGCACGACCGTCCACGGCTGGCGGTTGGTCTCCCGGAACACCCAGCCGCCGACGCTGGCCAGGTAGGGCAGGAACGGCGTCACCACCAGCGGGGCGAGGAACCACCTCCAGCGGTCGAGACCGCCGAGGGGCCAGGCCAGCAGCATGAGGGGGCCCAGGAGGAACACCAGCGCCCACGACGTCATCATCACCAGGTCGCCGGCCGTGTTGGCCGCCTCCAGGAGGGGGCCGCCCGGGTGCGCCGCCTCGATCGCCGCGATCTCCTCGGCGGTGTAGGTCAGCCCGCTCGTGGGCGGGTCCTGGCCGAACAGCCCGAACTGCACCCCGCCGAAGGCCGCCACGGGTATCGGCACGACGCACAGGACCAGCGTCGCGTGGCGGATACCGCGCCGGAAGACGCCGTGCGCGTCGTCGCGACGGACGAGGTGGTAGGCGCTGGTCGCCGCGACGACCAGGGCGCCGACCAGCAGGGAACCGGTGACGATGTGACCGAAGGCCAGCACGGCCGCCGGGTTGGTCATCAGCGCGACGGGGTCGGTCAGGTGCGCCACCCCGTCGACCATCTCGAAGCCCACGGGGTTGCGCAGGAAGCCGTTGGAGACCAGCACCCACCACGCCGAGGCGTACGCCGTCGCGGTGACCACGGCGAAGCAGGCCAGGTGCGCCCACCGGCCCATGCGGTCCCACCCGAAGATCCACAAACCCAGGAACGTGGACTCGACGAAGAACGCGGTCATCGTCTCCAGCGCCAGCGGAGCGGCGAAGGTGTAGCCGAACATCCCGTGCAGGCCGCTCCAGTTCAGCGCGAGCTGGAGTTCCATCACCAGCCCGGACAGGACGCCCATCCCGTAGTTGACCAGGTACAGGCCGCCCCAGAACCGCACGGCGGTCGTCCGGGAGCGGTCGCCGCGCAGGGTGGCGACCAGCTGGGTGGCGAGGAGGTAGGGGGCCAGCCCGAGGGTCAGGGCCACGAACATGTAGTGGGTGGCGGCGGTCAGCGCGAACTGGAGCCGCGCCAGCAGGAGGGGGTCTTCGAGCATCGTCGGGCCTCGCGTTCGGCGGTGGGAACGCGGTCAAGCATCCGACTGGGGCGAGGGCGGGCGCATCGTCCCGGCGGGGGCTCCTCGCCGCCCCCTCCGAGGGTAGGGGCGGCGGCGGAGGTACTCCCGCGGGCGTAGGGGACGACCCCGAGGCGGCCCCGGGGCGACCCCGGAAACGCTCCCGGGCGCACGCGGTCCGTCCTCACCGGCTCCACTTCGGGGTGACCAGGGCGGTCTCGTAGGCGATGACGACCAGCTGGGCGCGGTCGCGCACCCCCAGCTTGACCATGGCCCGGCTCACGTGGGTCTTGGCGGTGGCCGGGCTGAGCACGAGGTGGGCGGCGATCTCCTCGTTGGACAGTCCGCCGCCGACCAGGGCGACCACCTCGCGTTCGCGCTCGGTGAGCCCGTTCAGCCGGACCGACGGGTCGGGCGCGCTCGGCGGCCGGCGCGCGTAGTCGGCGATCAGCCGCCGGGTGATGCCCGGCGACAGCAGCGCCTCGCCGCCGTGCACCACCCGCACCGCCCGCAGCAGGTCCCCGGGCTCGGTGTCCTTGACCAGGAACCCGCTGGCGCCCGCGCGCAGCGCCTCGAAGATGTACTCGTCCAGGTCGAACGTGGTGAGGATGACGACCCGCGTCGCCTCCAGGGCGGGATCGGCCAGGATGCGCCCGGCGGCGGCCAGGCCGTCCACACCGGGCATGCGGATGTCCATGAGGACCACGTCCGGGCGTTCGGCGCGGGCCAGCCGGACGGCCGCTTCGCCGTCGGCGGCCTCGGCGACCACCTCGATGTCGGGGGCGCTGTCCAGCAGAGCGCGGAACCCCGCGCGTACCAGCGCCTGGTCGTCGGCGAGCAGTACCCGGATCAACGGGGCCTCGTTTCGTCGGTGTCGGGGGAGGGGACGGCCTGTGCCCCGCGGTCCGGTCCGGCGCCGTCGAGCGGGAGCCGGGCGCGCACCCGGAATCCTCCCTCCCGCAGGGGGCCCGCGTCCACCGTGCCGCCCACCAGGGCGGCGCGTTCGCGCATCCCGGTGATGCCGTTGCCCGCCGCCGGCGGCCCGACGGTCCCGGCGCCGTCGTCGGTGACCTCCACGACCAGCCAGGACGCGCGGTGCTCGATGCCCACCCGCGCCGAGGAGGCCCCGGAGTGGCGGACCACGTTCGTCAGCGCCTCCTGGACCGTGCGGTAGGCGGCCGACTCGGTGCTCACGGGCAGGTGCCCGGGCACACCGCTGACCTCCACGACCACGTCGATCCCCGCGCGGCGGGTGCCTTCGGCCAGCTCCTCCAGGCGGTCCAGCCCGGGGACCGGCGACCTCGGCGCGGCCTCGTCCACGGCGCGCAGCACGCCGAGCATGCCGCGCAGCTCGACCAGGGTGTCCTTGCTGGTCTGCTTGATGGTGGCCAGCGCCTCCGCGGCCCGCTGCGGCTCGGTCTCCATCAGGTACAGGGCGGTGCCCGCCTGCACGTTGATGAGGGAGATGTTGTGCGCGACCGTGTCGTGCACGTCCCGGGCCAGCCGGACGCGCTCCTCGGAGGCCCGGCGCAGCAGCTCCTCCTCCCGGGTGCGCAGGGACTCGGCCTCGCGCTCGTGGTCGGCCCGCAGGTACTCCTGCCGCCAGCGCACGACCTCGCCCGTGCACAGCAGGACGAGCACCCAGCCGACGATGCCGATCGCCTCGGGCCGGAAGGTCCCCGTCATGAGGAACTCGTAGCTGTTGACGGCCACGAACTGGCCCACGCCCAGCGTCCAGCCGAACACGCGGTACCCCCAGCGCACCAGGGTGTAGAGCATGACGGCGGTGCACAGCATGACCATGCCGTCGGGGAAGCCCAGGGGGTAGTACACGGTGGAGGCGACGACCGACACCAGCCCGGCCACGCACGGGTAGGCGGTGCGCCACAGGACGGCCAGGCAGGCCACCAGGATCAGCGCGTGGCCCCACGGCCAGGGGTTGACCGCCCCCGCCTCCCGCTGGAGCGCGCTGACCAGCGCCGTGCTGCCCGTGGAGGCGGCGAGCAGGCCGAACGCGAGCCAGACGTCGGTGCGCGCGGGGCGGAGGAGTAGTGCTGCCACAACCCCGACAGTACGGGGGACCCCTCGGGGAGGCCGTCACCCCGGGGGAGGGTTTTCCGGCGGTGGTCTACTCCCCGGGGAGTAGACCACCGCCGGGCTAGAAGACGTCGTCCGGCGGAGCCGGGGAGTCCACGGCGTCGGCGTCGCGCACGGGGGACCGGCCCGAGACGAAGCGGTCCAGCTCCCCGCCCTCCAGGAGGCGGGCCATCTCCGGGTCCCGGTGCGCCCGGCGGCCCAGCTCCTCCACGGGCAGCGGGCTGTGCGAGGCCGTCAGGACCAGGTTGCCGAACCGCCGCCCGCGCAGCACGCCAGGCTCGGCCGACAGCGCGGTGTGCGGCAGCGCCGTGCGCGCGGTCGCCACCTGGCCCCGGGTGTGGGCCAGGCCCCCGCCGTCGCCGATGTTGACCACCAGCATCCCGGTCGGCCGCAGGACGCGCGCCAGCTCGGCGTAGAACTCCGCCGACGTCAGCCGGGCCGGGGTGCGCGCGCCCGAGAACACGTCGCTGACCACCAGGTCCGCGCTGTCGGTGTGCCGGGCGGCGATCCACTCCCGGGCGTCGCCGACGCCCACGCGCAGCTGCGCCCTGCGGTCCCAGGGCAGCCGCCTGCGCACCATCTCGACCAGGGGCGCGTCCACGTCCACCGCGCGCTGCCGTGAGCCGGGGCGGGTGTGCGCCACGTAGCGGGCCAGCGTCAGCGCGCCCGCGCCCAGGTGCAGGGCGTCCACGGCCTCCTCCGGCGGCGCCACGAGGTCGGCCGCGTGCGCGATGCGGCGCATGTAGGAGAAGTCCAGGTAGGAGGGGTCGGCCAGGTCCACGTGGGACTGGGGCGTACCGTCCACGACCAGGAACCACGAGTCGGGCCGGTCGGCGTCGGCGAGCAGCTCCGTGCCCGGGTTCCCGTCGTGCACGGCGTCCTCGCCGTCCCCGCCGGGCGCCGCTTCCCTCCGCGCGCCGCGTCTGCCCACGTCCGCCTCCGTTCGTCGGCCCCAAGACTACGCACAGGCCCGAGCGAGCGTGTCCGTGATCGCGCTAGCCTGGGGAACCCAGGTTTTTTTGAGCCGCCAAGGTCTTTCTTGGCATTGCAGATTCCTTTGCTTATCCCACGAGGAGTGGCCGTGCTACTGCGGATGTCGACCCTGTTCCTGCGCACCCTGCGTGAGGACCCGGCGGACGCCGAGGTGCCGAGCCACAAGCTGCTGGTCCGGGGCGGGTTCGTGCGCCGGGCCGCACCCGGCGTCTACACCTGGCTGCCCCTGGGCAAGATCGTCCTGGAGAACGTCGCCCGGATCGTGCGCGAGGAGATGGACGCCATCGGCGCCCAGGAGGTGCTCCTGCCCGCGCTGCTGCCCCGCGAGTACTACGAGGCCACCGGGCGCTGGGAGGAGTACGGCGACACCCTGTTCCGCCTCAAGGACCGCAAGGGCGCCGACTACCTGCTCGGCCCCACCCACGAGGAGCTGTTCACACTCCTGGTCAAGGGGGAGTACTCCTCCTACAAGGACTTCCCGGTCACGCTGTACCAGATCCAGGAGAAGTTCCGCGACGAGGCGCGTCCCCGCGCGGGCGTGCTGCGCGGCCGCGAGTTCCACATGAAGGACTCCTACTCCTTCGACATCGACGACGAGGGCCTGCGCGCGTCCTACGCCGACCACCGCGCCGCCTACATCCGCGTCTTCGACCGGCTGGGCCTGGAGTACGTGATCGTGTCGGCCACGTCGGGCGCCATGGGCGGATCGGCCTCGGAGGAGTTCCTGGCCGTCGCCCCGACCGGCGAGGACACCTTCGTGCGCAGCACGGAGTCCGACTACGCCGCCAACGTCGAGGCCGTGGCCGTCCCGGCCCCCGAGGCGCTGCCGGTCGAGGGGCTGCCCGAGGCCGCGGTCCACCACACCCCGGACACCGCCACCATCCAGACCCTGGTGGACTTCCTCAACGGCGCCGGGCTGGGCCGCGACTTCAGCGAGGCCGACACCCTCAAGAACGTCCTGGTCAAGACCCGCGCGCCCGGTGCGAAGGAGTGGGAGCTGCTGGCCGTCGGCCTGCCCGGCGACCGTGAGGTGGACTTCAAGCGCCTGGAGGCGGCGCTGGAGCCCGCCGAGGTCGCCCTGCTGGAGGAGGCCGACTTCGCGGCCAACCCCTTCCTGGTCAAGGGCTACATCGGCCCCCGCGCGCTGCTGGACAACAAGGTCCGCTACCTGGTCGACCCCCGGGTGGTCACCGGCACCTCCTGGGTGACCGGTGCGGACGAGGCCGACCACCACGTCGTCGGACTGGTCGCGGGCCGCGACTTCGTCCCCGACGGCACCATCGACGTCGCCGAGGTGCGCGACGGCGACCCCTCGCCCGACGGCAGGGGGACCCTGTACACCGCGCGCGGCATCGAGATCGGCCACATCTTCCAGCTGGGCCGCAAGTACACCGACGCCTTCCAGGTGGACGCCCTGGGCCCCGACGGCAAGCCCCGGCGGATCACCATGGGCTCCTACGGCATCGGTGTCTCGCGCGCCGTCGCCGCGGTCGTCGAGCAGTCCCACGACGACAAGGGCGTCGTCTGGCCGCGCGAGGTGGCGCCCGCCGACGTGCACGTGGTCGGCACCGGCAAGGGAGAGCAGATCGAGGAGGCGCTGCGGATCGCCCGGGAGCTGGAGGCCAGGGGCCTGCGCGTCCTCGTGGACGACCGCAAGGGCGTCTCGCCCGGCGTCAAGTTCACCGACGCCGAACTCCTGGGCGTCCCCACCGGCGTCATCGTCGGCCGCGGCCTCAAGGACGGCCTGGTGGAGCTGCGCGACCGCGCCACCGGCGACCGCGAGGAGGTCGCCCTGGCCGAGATCGTGGACCGCGCCGTCGCCGCCTGCCGCGCGTAGCGGGTGACGGGAGGGGCGGGGTCCGCGAGGAGATCGCGGACCCCGCCCCTCCCGCCCGCGGCCTGTCGCTGGCACTCCCCGGGCCGCCCGCCGACACCACCGGCCCCGGCCTCCGTCGTGCCGTGGCCCCCGCGCGGACGGGACCGCTCGGCACCTGGGCCTGGACCCCCGTCGGAGAAGAGGCCCGCGCGGGCGGGGCCATCCGACACCGTGGCCAGGGGCTCGGTCCCGGCCGCCGGGCTAACCGGCCTCGTCGAAACCGGGCAGGGCGTCCAGCGCCCCGCCCCACTCCAGCAGGCGCACGGTCGTCTCCTGTAGCGCCCGGGCGCCGGTCACCCGCAGGTCGGTGTCCCGCGAGGCGGTCAGCCACAGGTGGGCGCGCGCGGCGGCCTGCTCCAGCCCCGCGGCGTAGGCGTCGACGGCCTCGTCGCCGTACTCGTCGGCGACCGGGTAGGAGGCCAGCGCGGGCGGCGGGTCCACGCCCCGCTCCACCGCCGCCGCGTGCAGCGCGTCCCGCAGCGCCTTGTGCTCGTGGGCGCTGCTCCCCGCGCGGTCGCGCCGGTCCTCGTCCTCGGCGGCCCCGCCGATGAACTCGTACCCGTACACGGCCGCGTGTTCGGCGCGCAGCGCCTCTGCCAGCGCCTGGGGACCGGCGTCCGGCTCCTCGCCGGCGGACGCGGGGCTCTCGCTCACCTTGCTACCTGCCTTCCGTCTGGGGGTGTGCGCCGCCACTACTCCTGGGCCAGCAGGTGGGCGTGCCCCGCCTCGCACGCGCCGATCGCGCTGATCAGCTGCGCCAGCGCGGAGTCGGTGACGGCGCCCGCCTGGTCCAGCCGGGCGCCGGTCGCCGCGGCCTCCAGTACGCACAGCGCCGCCGTCCCCGGCGCCGTCTCCGCGACGGGGGCCTCCTCGGGGGAGGAGGGGCCGCCGGAGGGCTCAGCGGAGGGGGAGGGGGTGTCCTCGGGCAGGGACTCCAGCAGCGCGTCCAGGTGGGAGAGGTGGTGTTCCAGGAACCGCTCCAGCAGTTCGACCGGCCCCGTCCCCTCGGCGACCGCGGCCTCGTAGCGCGCGATCATCCGCTCCTTCTCCCGGACCACCGCGCGCAGTACGTACACGTCCGGGGTCACGTCGGAGGGGTACCACTCGGTACCGCCGCACCCGGCCAGGCCCACGGCGCCCACAGCGGCCGTCGCGCCCAGCACCGTGCGACGGCTGACACAGCCGATCCCCACGCGCTCTCCCTCCCGTGCGGTGGGGACCGCCCGCGGCGGCCCCCCGGCCCCCATCCTTCCACGTCCCGTACCGCGCGGGGGACGCCGCCGCGTGGCCGCGCCCCGGAGGCCACGCGCCGACGCGCCCCGGCCACCGACGGCGACCTGGAGGGGTTCCGGGTGTGGATACCCTTGCAGCACAACCGCCGTCGCACGCGACGTGCGGTCGGCCCGCGTCCCCGCACCGGGGGGCGGGCCGCTGAAGTCGAAGACTACGTACAGAGCTGGACCGCCCCGTACACCGGCCCGAAGGCCGCGCGGGCGGGATCTTCGCCGTTGGAGGAGCAGGACCACATGGGAGCGCAGGCGCGCGAGGAGCGCATCGCCGAGCTGCTGGAGCCGGTACTGGCCGAGGCCGGACTGGACCTGGAGGCCGTCGAACTCACACCGGCCGGCAAGCGACGGGTGCTGCGCGTGGTCGTGGACTCCGACAACGGGGTCGACCTGGACACGGTCGGCGAGGTCAGCCAGGAGGTGAACACCCTGCTGGACTCCTCCGACGTCATGGGCGCGCAGCCCTACGTCCTGGAGGTCACCTCGCCCGGGGTGGACCGCCCGCTGACCCAGCCGAGGCACTGGCGCCGTTCCCGAGGCCGCCTGGTGATCGCCTCCCTCGCCGAGGGCGGCAAGGTCACCGGGCGCGTCACCGGCGCCGACGACGACGGGGTCACCCTGGACGTCGAGGGCCAGCCCCGCACCTTCACCCACGCCGAACTCGGCAAGGGCAGGGTCCAGGTGGAATTCCGCCACGATGCCGACACCGACGCGGCGGACTAGAGGGGGAGCCCCGTGGACATTGACATGAGCGTTCTGCGCAGCCTGGAACGCGAGAAGGACATCTCCGTCGAACTCGTGGCCAAGGCCATCGAGGACGCGCTTCTGATCGCCTACCACCGCGAGGAGGGCCCGGAGAAGCGGGCCCGCGTCGAGCTCAACCGCTCCACCGGCCACGTGACCGTGTGGGTGGCCGAGACCGACGAGGACGGCGAGTCCGTCGGCGAGTTCGACGGCACCCCCACCGGGTTCGGCCGCATCGCGACCTCCACCGCCAAGCAGGTCATCCTCCAGCGTCTGCGCGACGCCGAGGACGAGCTGACCCTGGGCGAGTTCGCCGGGCGCGAGCACGACATCGTCTCCGGCATCATCCAGCAGGGCAAGGACCCCCGCAACGTGCTGGTGGACCTCGGTAAGATCGAGGCGGTCCTGCCCCCGCAGGAGCAGGTGCCCACCGAGACCTACACCCACGGCGAGCGCCTGCGCGCCTACGTGGTGCAGGTCCGCAAGGGCCACCGCGGCCCCTCGGTCACCCTCTCGCGCACGCACCCCAACCTGGTGCGCAAGCTCTTCGAGCTGGAGGTCCCCGAGATCGCCGACGGCACCGTGGAGATCGCGGCGATCGCCCGGGAGGCGGGCCACCGCACCAAGATGGCCGTCCACTCCAACCGCGGCGGGGTCAACGCCAAGGGCGCCTGCATCGGCCCGCTCGGCAGCCGCGTCCGCAACGTCATGGCCGAACTCCACGGGGAGAAGATCGACATCGTCGACTACTCCGAGGACCCGGCCGTGTTCGTCGCCAACGCCCTGTCCCCGGCGCGGGTCAACTCCGTGGAAATCCTCGACATGGCCTCCCGCGTCGCCCGCGTGATCGTGCCCGACTACCAGCAGTCCCTCGCGATCGGCAAGGAGGGCCAGAACGCCCGTCTGGCCGCACGTCTGACCGGCTGGCGCATCGACATCCGCTCCGACGCCGAGCCCGCCGGTGAGCCGGAACGGGAGGGCGCCGCCGAGGGTGACGACACCGCCGCGACGGGCTGATCGGGTCGCGCTCATGCCTCGACGCGATAGGGTGGCCCATGACGGTCCCGACCGCCCCGTGCGTACCTGCGTGGGGTGTCGGTCGCGGGCAGTCCAGTCCGACCTCGTGCGGCTGGTGGCCGAGGGCACGGTCATCACGCCCGACACCCGGGGTCGTCTTCCGGGGCGCGGCGCCTACCTGCACCGCGATCGGCGGTGCTTCGAGCTCGCCGAACGGCGCAGGGCCTGGTCACGCGCCTACCGGAGGGGAGCGGGCGCCGACGGGTGGGACGTCTCACCCGTGGCGGCCCTGATCGACGCCGCCCCGCGTGGCGGATCGGGTCAACGTTCCCGATAGGGTTGGAATGTCTGGACCGACTTCTGGGTTGTACGGACCGAGGTCGGCGTCCAGTGCTGTGTCGGCACGCAGAAGCTGGCCCATTGTTGTGTAGCGATGAGGAAGCAGGTCGAGATTGCGATGAGCGCCTGATGAGTACGCAGCGATGAGTAACTCGAGCTAACGACGGTCCGGCACAAGCCCATGTCCCGGACCGAAGCTGAAGGAGAGTAGTGGCGAAGGTCCGGGTATATGAACTCGCCAAGGAGTTCGGTGTAGAGAGCAAGGCCGTTCTGGCCAAGCTCAACGAGATGGGTGAATTCGTCCGTTCGGCGTCCTCGACCATAGAGGCCCCCGTCGTACGACGCCTCCAGGAAGCTTTCAACAACGGTTCCGACGGCGGTCGCAAGGGTTCGGCTCCCAGGCCCGGCCCGCGTCCCGCCGCGGACAACGGTGCCGCCCCGAAGCCGGGTCCGGCCCCCAAGCCCGGCCCCAGGCCGAGCCCCGCGCCCAAGCCGAGCCCGCAGAGCGAGGCCGCTCCGCGTGCGAACGCGCCCAAGCCCGGCCCCAAGGCTCCCCGCGGCGAGGCCGGCGCCCGCCCCGGCGGCGCCCCCAAGCCCGGTGCCCCGGCGGGCCCCGGCGGCCGTTCCGAGGGCGGTCGTCCCGAGGGTGGCCGTCCCGAGGGTGGCCGTCCCGACCGCGCCCAGCGCGGCGGCGACCGTCCCGAGCGCGGTGAGCGCCCCGAGCGCGGCGACCGTTCCGAGCGCGGCGGGCCCCGTCCCGGCCCGCGCCCGTCCGGTCCCCGTCCGGGCAACAACCCGTTCGCGTCCAACGCCTCCGGCATGGGCTCCAAGCCGGCCGCCCCGCGGCCCGGCGGCGGTGCTCCGCGTCCGGGCGGTCCCCGTCCGGGTCCGCGTCCCGGTCCGCAGGGCGGCGGCGAGCAGCGCGCCCCGCGTCCCGGCGGTGCGGCGGGCGCTCCGCGTCCGGGCGGTCCCCGTCCGGGTCCGCGTCCCGGTCCGCAGGGCGGCGGCGAGCAGCGCGCCCCGCGTCCCGGCGGTGCGGCGGGCGCTCCGCGTCCGGGCGGTGCCGCGGGTCCCCCGCGTCCCGGTCCCCGGCCCGGCGGTCCGCGTCCCAGCCCGATGAACATGCCCTCGTCCCGTCCGGCCGCACCCGCGGGTGGCGGTCGCGGCGGTGGCGGCGGCCGTCCCGGCGGCGGCGGTGGCCGTGGCCGCGGGGGAGCCCCCGCGGGTTCCGGTCCGCGTCCCGGCGGTGTCGGCGGTGGCGGCGGTCGTCCGGGTGGCTTCGGTGGCCGTCCCGGCGGCGGTGGCCGCGGTCGCGGCGGCGGTACGGCCGGTGCGTTCGGACGCCCCGGCGGCCGTCCCGGACGTGCCCGCAAGTCCAAGAAGCAGCGGCGCCAGGAGTTCCACGACTTCCAGGCCCCGTCGTTCGGCGGCGTCAAGATCCCGAGCGGCAACGACCAGACCATCCGCCTGTCCCGCGGCGCCTCGCTGTCGGACTTCGGCGACAAGATCGACGTCAACCCGGCGTCGCTCGTCCAGGTGATGATGCACCTGGGTGAGATGGTCACCGCGACCCAGTCCCTTCCGGACGAGACCCTGATGCTGCTGGGCGAGGAGCTCAAGTACAGGATCGAGGTCGTCAGCCCGGAGGACGAGGACCGCGAGCTGCTGGAGTCCTTCTCCATCGAGTTCGGCGAGGACGAGGGCACCGCGGAGGACCTGCGTCCGCGTCCGCCGGTGGTCACCGTCATGGGTCACGTCGACCACGGTAAGACCCGACTGCTGGACACCATCCGCAAGACCAACGTCGTCAGCGGCGAGGCCGGCGGTATCACCCAGCACATCGGTGCCTACCAGGTCGCCACCGAGGTGGACGGCGAAGAGCGCAAGATCACCTTCATCGACACCCCGGGTCACGAGGCGTTCACCGCCATGCGTGCCCGCGGTGCCAAGGTCACCGACATCGCGGTGCTGGTCGTGGCCGCCGACGACGGCGTCAAGCCGCAGACGGCGGAGGCCATCGACCACGCCAAGGCGGCCGAGGTGCCGATCGTGGTCGCGGTCAACAAGATCGACGTCGAGGGCGCCGACCCGCAGCGGGTCCGCGCGCAGCTCACCGAGTACGGCCTGGTGGCCGAGGAGTACGGCGGCGACGTCCAGTTCGTGGACATCTCCGCACTCAAGGGCGACAACATCGACGCCCTGCTCGAGTCGATCGTGCTGACCTCCGACGCAGCGCTCGATCTCCAGGCCAACCCGGAGATGGACGCGCAGGGTCTGGCCATCGAGGCCTACCTGGACCGCGGTCGCGGTTCCATGGCCACGGTGCTGGTCCAGCGCGGCACGCTCAACGTCGGTGACTCGATCGTCTGCGGTGACGCCTTCGGCCGCGTCCGCGCCATGCTCGACGAGCACGGCCAGAACGTGCAGAGCGCCGAGCCGTCCCGTCCGGTGCAGGTGCTGGGTCTGACCAACGTTCCCAGCGCCGGTGACAACTTCCTGGTCGTCAAGGACGACCGGGTGGCGCGGCAGATCGCCCAGCAGCGCGAGGCGCGCGAGCGCTTCGCCCAGCAGGCGCGTTCGGCCCGCCGGGTCACCCTCGACAACTGGCAGAACGCCCTGAAGGAGGGCGAGCGCTCCGAGCTGCTCCTCCTCATCAAGGGTGACATGTCCGGTTCCGTCGAGGCGCTGGAGGAGTCCCTGCTCAAGATCGACGCCGGTGGCGACGAGGTGAGCATCCGGGTCATCGGGCGCGGTGTCGGTGCGATCACGCAGAACGACATCAACCTGGCGGCCTCCGCCGAGGCGATCATCGTCGGCTTCAACGTTCGGCCCGAGGGCAAGAACAGCGAGCTGGCCGACCGCATGGGCGTGGACATCCGGTACTACTCGGTGATCTACCAGGCCATCGACGAGGTCGAGGCCGCGGTCAAGGGTCTGCTCAAGCCGATCTACGAAGAGGTCCAGCTCGGCAGCGCGGAGATCCGCGAGGTCTTCAAGGTGCCGCGGATCGGCAACATCGCCGGTTCGATCGTCCGCAGCGGCCTGATCCGCCGCAACTCCAAGGCGCGGCTCATCCGCGACGGGGTCGTCATCTCCGAGAACCTCAACGTGGAGTCCCTGCGTCGGTTCAAGGACGACGCGACCGAGGTCCGCGAGGGCTTCGAGTGCGGTATCGGCGTCGGCTACAACGACCTGCGTGTCGAGGACGTCATCGAGACGTACGAGATGCAGGAGAAGCCCCGCGACTGATCCTCGCGGAGCATGACCAGACGGGGCCCCGGCCGTGCGGCCGGGGCCCCGCGTTTCACGCCGCCGACAGCGGCGGACAACTCCACACACCACAGGTGATCACTTGTACGTTGGGGCGCTGACCCTGGACGTCCTTCTCGGTGACGTCCACTCGCTCAAACAGAAGCGTTCGCTGGTCCGACCCGTCGTCTCCGAGCTGCGCCGCAAGTTCTCGGTCTCGGTCTCCGAGGCGGGAGACCAGGACCTGTACCGCCGGGCCAAGATCGGTGTCGCGGTGGTCGCGCCGACGGCGGCGCACGCCCGGGAGCTGATGGACTCCTGCGAGAGCTTCGTCGCGGGCCGTCCCGAACTGGAGCTGCTCTCCGCCAGGCAGCGGCTCTTCAACGAAGAGGAAGACTGACGATGGTTGACGCCGCACGCGCGCGCAAGATCGCCGACCGCATCCAGCGCATCGTCGCCGAGATGCTGGACCGGCGCATCAAGGACCCGCGCCTGGGATTCGTCACCGTGACCGACGCGCGCATCACCGCCGACCTGCGGGACGCCACGGTGTACTACACGGTGTTCGGCACCCCGGACGAGAAGGCCGCCTCCGCCGCCGCCCTGGAGAGCGCCAAGGGCGTGATCCGCAGCGAGGTGGGACGCCAGACCGGCATCCGGCACACGCCGAGCCTGGCCTTCGTCGTCGACGAGGTGCAGGAGAACGCCCAGCACATCGAGGAACTCCTGCTCAAGGCGCGCCAGTCGGACGCGGAGCTGGCCGAGAGGGCCAGCGGTGCCAAGCCCGCGGGCGAGGCCGACCCCTACCGGGCGCCCCGCGAGGACGAGCGCGACGAGGACGAGTAACACCCCCGGCGGCGGCGCGGACCGCGCCGCCGCCCTTCACCCCGAGGGAGCACCATGGCCGAGAGCGGCGTCGTGGTCGTCGACAAGCCCGCCGACTGGACCTCGCACGACGTGGTCGCCAGGACGCGCGGGCTCGCGCGCACCCGCAGGGTCGGCCACGCGGGGACCCTGGACCCGATGGCCACCGGGGTCCTGGTGCTGGGCATCGAGAAGGGCACCAAGCTCCTGGGCCACCTGACCCTGACGGAGAAGGTCTACGAGGCGACGATCCGCCTCGGTCTGACGACCAACACCGACGACGCCGAGGGCGAGCCCCTCGTGCGCGCGGACGCCTCCGGGGTCGGAGAGGAGGCCGTGCGCGCCGCCGTCGGCAGGCTCACCGGGCAGATCCAGCAGGTTCCGCCCCAGGTCAGCGCGATCAAGGTGGACGGCAAGCGCGCCTACAAGTCGGCGCGCGAGGGCAAGGAGGTGGCCCTCAAGGCCCGCACGGTCACCGTCGCGGAGTTCACGGTCACCGACGTGCGCCGGGTCCTTGACGCCGACGGGGAGTTCGTGGACGTGGACGCCTCCGTCACCTGCTCCAGCGGCACCTACATCCGTGCGCTGGCCCGTGACATGGGCGCCGACCTGGGCGTGGGCGGGCACCTGACGGCGCTGCGGCGTACCAGGGTGGGCCCCTACGACCTGTCCCGGGCGCGCACGCTGGACGAGCTGGCCGAGGAGTTCACGCAGGTCCCGCTGGCCGAGGCCGTGGCCGCGGCCTTCCCGGCGCGCGCCCTGAGCGGGGACGAGGAGCAGCGGATCCGGCACGGCAACCGGATCGAGCCGGACGAGTCCGGAAGCGGCCCGGTCGGCCTCTTCGCCCAGGACGGCCGCGTCATCGCCCTGGGGGAGAACCGCCGCGACCACATGAAGCCCGTGGTGGTCTTCGAACCCGCCTGACCCCGCGCGGACCCGCCCGGTCAGGCGGTCCCCAGGAACCGGGCGAGGGCCGCGGTCAGCTCGCCGGGGCGCTCCACGGACGGCAGGTGGCCGGTGTCGGGCATCTCCAGCAGCCGCGCCCCGGGCACGCCCCCGGCGTACAGGTCCGCGACCTCCCGTACCTGGGCGATCTCCGACATCCCCTTCACCACCAGCGTCGGCACGGCGATCTCGCCCAGGCGGTCGCTGGCTGGCCGCTCCGGCCAGCGGGTGGTGGCGACCGGCCCGGACCACTCGCGGGCGAACATCTCGCGCAGCATGAGCAGCACCAGGTCCCAGGCCTCCGGCGGCAGGTCCTCGGGCACCCGCCCGGGGCCCAGCACCATGAACCGGGCCTGGGCCTCGGCCATCGCCGCCACGTCCCCGGGATCGGGGTCGGCGCGTCCCGCCCGGTACACCTCCAGGCGTTCGTGGGGGACGGCGCCCAGCACCATCTTGCGCGCCTCGCGCACGAAGACCTCCGGCCACTCGTGCCCTGACATTCCCGGACAGACCAGGGCCAGTGCCCCCACCCGTTCCGGGGCGGCCAGCGCCGCGTCCACGCAGTAGGCGCCCCCGAAGGAGGCGCCGACCAGGGTCGCCCGGTCGATCTCCAGGGCGTCCATGAGGGCCAGCAGGTCCTCGTGGTGGTCGACGGGGCCCTCGTGGTCGGCGGAGCCGCCGTGGCCGCGCCAGTCGTAGCGGACCACCCGGTGGGTCTTCGCGAACTCGGTGAACTGGTGGTCCCACATGCGCCGGTCGGCCACACCGGCGTGCACGAAAACGATCGCGGGACCGGAACCGGCCTCGTCGTACGCCAGTCGGGTCGCACCCGTGTCGATCATCGCCATCGGTGCACGGTAACCGCCCCGCGCACGTGTGCCAACCCGGCTCCGCCGCGGGCGGAGCGGCCGGGCGCGCGCCCGGGCCTCAGCCGCGGCGGAGCCCGGCGTCCTCCAGTTCCTCCCGGGCGACGGGACTTCCCGTAACCGCCATACGAAGAGAGCGGACTGGCGTGAATGATGTACAACCCGCGACACGATTGGCTGGAATTCACGCCATGACGACGCTTCCGCTGGCCGAGGCCAGAAACAACCTGTCCAAGATCGTCGATGAGGTGGAGAGAACGCACGACGCCGTCACCATCACCCGCAACGGCAGGCCCAGTGCCGTGGTGATCTCCGTGGACGACTACGAGTCGATGATGGAGACCTTCGCCCTTCTGGACAGTCCGGAGGAGCAGGCGAGTCTGGCCCGGGCGAAGGAGGAGTACGAACGCGGGGACGTGGTCACCGGTGACGAGATGGCCGAGCTCATGCGAGAACGTGCGCGCAGGGAGACGGAAACGTGAGCGACCGGTACGAAATCGTCCTGGCCCGTACCGCGCGCCGTGCCCTGTCCGAGACGTTGCCTGACAAGGTGGCCACGGCGGCATGGGAGCTGATTCGGGGAGACCTCAGGGAGAACCCCCGCAAAGTGGGGAAACGACTCAATCCCCCCTACGGTCAGGAACGGGTCGCCCGCCGTGCCACTTACAGGATTCGATTCGGCATAGACGACGACAAGGGCGTCATCGTCGTCTGCGACATTCGGGGGCGGGCCGACGCCTACCACTACTCGGTCGGGCGCTGACCTTCGGTATCCGCTGGAGCGGTGGTCCGGCGTGTGCTGGGCCACACACCCCTTGTGTCGGTGGGGGACCCGCGGACGTGGCACCCTTGGTTCGTGCGGGTTCCGGGCGCGCTGGGCGCCACGGGCTCCGCGCGGACCACGAGCAGCGACGAGCAGGGGAGCCGGACGTGCGGCGATGGGACGGGCTGGAGGGCGTTCCCTCCGGGTGGGGGCGCTCCGTGGTGGCGGTCGGCGTGTTCGACGGAGTGCACCGTGGCCACCAGGCCATCCTGGAGACCGCGGTCGGGCACGGGCGCGAACTCGGCCTCCCGGTCACCGTGGTGACCTTCGACCCCCACCCGCAGACGGTGCTGCGCGGCACCACCCCGCCGGTGCTCACCCCCCTGGAGCGGCGGGTGGAGCTGCTGACCGAGTACGGCGCCGACGCCGTGTGCGTCCTGCCCTTCACCAAGGACCTGTCCTCCCTGACCCCGGAGGAGTTCGTCCAGCGCGTCCTGGTCGACCGCCTGCACGCCGCGGCCGTGGTCGTGGGCGAGGACTTCCGCTTCGGCCACCGCGCCTCGGGCGACGTCGCCGCGCTGGCCGCGCTGGGCGCCGAGTACGGCTTCACCGCCGACGGGGTCGCCCTGGTCGCGGACGGCGACACCATCACCTCCACGCGCGTGCGGGGGCTGCTCGCCGAGGGCGACGTGGCCGGGGCCGCCGAGCTGCTGGGCCGCCCGCACCGGGTCGGGGGCGAGGTCGTGCACGGCGCCGCGCGCGGCCGCGAGCTGCTGGGCTTCCCCACCGCCAACATGGACCTGCTCCCCGACACCGCCGTCCCCGGCGACGGCGTCTACGCGGGCTGGCTCCACCGCTCCGAGCCCGCCCCGGGGCAGGAGTCGCGCTGGCCCGCCGCCATCTCCGTGGGCAGCAACCCCACGTTCGACGGCGCCGAGCGCACCGTGGAGGCCTACGCCCTGGACCGCGACGACCTGGACCTGTACGGGCTGCGCATGACGGTGGACTTCACGGTGCACATCCGCGGTCAGGAGCGCTTCGACAGCATCGACGAGCTGATCGTCGCCATGCGCCGGGACGTCGACCGCTGCCGCGAGGTCCTGCGCGCCGGGTAGGGCGCGGAGCGGGGGAGACCCCACCCGTGCCCGGCCACGGTCCGCCACCTCGTGCTCTGCGGTAGGGTGGTCGTTGTCCACGTGTGCCCACGGCCGGTCGCCTCCGCGCGTACCGTCGCCGGGGGAGCGCGGCGCACCCACGCCGTCGGCGGCGGGCCGCGCACCACACGCGACGGTGACTGTTCGTACGCGCGGTCACCGCGTCTGTTCCCGGTCGCGCACCGGGTTCCACACCGCGTACCGACTTTCCAGTGAAGGAGCGACGTGTCGATCGACACCGCCACCAAAGAGAAGATCATCGCCGAGTACGCCACCGGCGAGGGTGACACCGGTTCCCCCGAGGTCCAGGTCGCGCTGCTCACGCACCGCATCACCGAGCTGACCGAGCACCTCAAGGGCCACAAGCACGACCACCACAGCCGCCGCGGCCTGCTGCTGATGGTCGGTCGCCGCCGCCGTCTGCTCAAGTACATCGCCAAGCAGGACATCACCCGCTACCGCTCGCTCATCGAGCGTCTGGGTCTGCGCCGCTAGGTTGTCGGCGGGAGTGGCTTCGGCCGCTCCCGCTTTGTTAGTAAGGTGTGACACGACGGTGGTCATGCGCCGCCGTCCACCCCGGTTCCACAGTGAGAACCACCCGCTCCCCACCCCGGCGCAGAGTCGGGGCCGGTCCTCGGTAGTGGTCCCCGGACATTCCCCTCAGGGCATGCCGTGGGCTTCGATCGATGACCGGCCGTCATCAACTCCGGGGCACGGACGCGGGAAGACGAACAACGAGCGCCGGCACGCCTCGCGTGCCGGGCGCCACGAACGCGAACACGTGTAGTAGGAGGTCGCCCATGGAGGGCGTGTACTCGGCCGAAGCCGTCATCGACAACGGCTCCTTCGGCACCCGCACCATCCGCTTCGAGACCGGTCGCCTGGCCCGCCAGGCCGCCGGATCGGCCACGGTGTACCTGGACGACGAGACGGTCGTCCTGTCCGCCACCACCGCCTCGAAGCGCCCCAAGGAGAACCTCGACTTCTTCCCCCTGACGGTGGACGTCGAGGAGCGCATGTACGCCGCGGGCCGCATCCCCGGCTCCTTCTTCCGGCGTGAGGGCCGTCCCTCCGAGGACGCCATCCTCACCTGCCGCCTGATCGACCGGCCGCTGCGCCCGTCGTTCAGGAAGGGCCTGCGCAACGAGATCCAGATCGTCGAGACGGTCCTGGCCCTGCACCCCGAGCACCTGTACGACGTCGTCGCCATCAACGCGGCCTCGATGTCCACCCAGATCGCCGGGCTGCCCTTCTCCGGCCCGATCGGCGGCGTGCGCGTCGCCCTCATCGACGGCCAGTGGGTGGGCTTCCCGACCCACGCCGAGCTGGAGAACGCCACCTTCGACATGGTGGTCGCCGGTCGCGTCCTGGCCGACGGCGACGTCGCCATCATGATGGTGGAGGCCGAGTCCACGGTCCGCACCCTCAAGCTGGTCGCCGAGGGGGCCGTCGGCCCCAACGAGCAGACCGTCGCCGAGGGCCTGGAGGCCGCCAAGCCCTTCATCAAGGTCCTGTGCAAGGCCCAGCAGGCCGTCGCCGACCAGACCAGCCGCGAGCAGGGCGAGTTCCCGATCTTCCTCGACTACGAGGACGACGTGTACGCCGCCGTCGAGGGCGCCGTCCGCGAGGAGCTGTCCAAGGCGCTGACCATCGCGGACAAGCAGGACCGCGAGGCCGAGCTGGACCGCGTCAAGGCCTCGGCCGCCGAGAAGCTCGCCGAGGACTTCGAGGGCCGCGAGAAGGAGATCGGCGCCGCCTTCCGCTCCCTGAGCAAGCAGCTCATGCGCGAGCGCGTGCTGCGCGACGGGATCCGCATCGACGGCCGCGGCCCCAAGGACATCCGCCAGCTGAGCGCCGAGGTCGGCGTCCTGCCGCGGGTGCACGGCTCGGCCCTCTTCGAGCGCGGCGAGACCCAGATCATGGGTGTCACCACGCTCAACATGCTGCGCATGGAGCAGACGGTTGACACGCTCAACCCGGACAAGACCAAGCGCTACATGCACAACTACAACTTCCCGCCCTACTCCACCGGTGAGACCGGTCGGGTGGGCTCGCCCAAGCGGCGCGAGATCGGGCACGGCGCCCTCGCCGAGCGCGCCCTGCTCCCGGTCCTGCCCGCCCGCGAGGAGTTCCCCTACGCCATCCGTCAGGTGTCGGAGGCCCTGGGCTCCAACGGCTCCACCTCGATGGGTTCGGTCTGCGCCTCCACCATGTCCCTGATGGCGGCCGGCGTGCCCCTCAAGGAGATGGTGTCGGGCATCGCCATGGGCCTGATCAGCGAGGGCGACGAGTTCGTCACCCTCACCGACATCCTGGGCGCCGAGGACGCGTTCGGCGACATGGACTTCAAGGTCGCCGGTACCCGCGAGCTCATCACGGCCCTGCAGCTGGACACCAAGCTCGACGGCATCCCCGCCGAGCAGCTGGCGCTCGCGCTCCAGCAGGCCCGCGGCGCCCGCCTGGCCATCCTCGACGTCATGCAGGAGGCCATCGAGCGCCCGGCCGAGATGAGCCCGAACGCTCCGCGCATCCTCACCGTCAAGGTCCCGGTGGAGAAGATCGGCGAGGTCATCGGCCCCAAGGGCAAGATGATCAACTCGATCCAGGACGACACCGGCGCCGAGATCACCATCGAGGACGACGGCACGATCTACATCGGCGCCACCGACGGCCCCTCGGCCGAGGCCGCGCGGGACACGATCAACCAGATCGCCAACCCGACGATGCCCGAGGTCGGTGACCGCTACCTGGGCACCGTCGTCAAGACGACCACGTTCGGCGCGTTCGTGTCGCTGCTGCCCGGCAAGGACGGCCTGCTGCACATCTCGCAGATCCGCAAGCTGCACGGCGGCAAGCGGATCGAGAACCTCGACGACGTGATCAGCATCGGCGAGAAGATCCAGGTCGAGATCCGCGAGATCGACGACCGCGGCAAGCTGTCGCTGGTCCCGGTCGAGGTCGTGGAGGCCGAGTCGGCCCAGGCCGCTCCCGCGGCTCCCGCCGCTGAGGACGAGGGCTCCCCGGCCGAGGAGGACGGCGGCGACAAGAACGGCGGGGACGCCCCGCGCCGTCGCCGCCGCCGCAGCTCGGGCGGGCGTTCGGAGAACACCTGATCCTGACCGACGCCGGGGCGGTCGCACCTTGGGTGCGGCCGCCCCGGCGCGTATCCTCGGCCGGAACCGCCGGGTGGACCGGCCACCGACGTCCCGACGAAGAAGAAGGATCCATGAGCTCTGTCCCCATCGCCGCCGAGCAGGACCCGGACACGACCGTGACGCTGCTGGAGCCGGACGGCGGTACCGGACTGGTGCGCCGCACGGTGCTCCCCGGCGGCCTGCGCGTGGTCACCGAGGCCGTGCCGGGCGTGCGCTCCGCCGCGTTCGGGATCTCGGCGACCACGGGTTCCCGCGACGAGGACTCCGCGCACGCGGGCTCGGCGCACTTCCTGGAGCACCTGCTGTTCAAGGGGACCAAGGAGCGCTCGGCGCTGGAGATCTCCGCGCTGCTGGACGGTGTGGGCGCCGACCACAACGCCTACACCACCAAGGAGCACACCTGCTACTACGCGAAGGTGCTCGACCGCGACCTGCCGCTGGCCGTCGACGTCATCGGTGACATGGTGGCCAACTCGGTGCTCGACGAGGGCGAGGTGGAGACCGAGCGGGGCGTGATCCTGGAGGAGATCGCCATGTACGAGGACGAGCCCGCCGACCTGGTGGACGACGTCTTCGCGGCGCACTTCTTCGGCGACTCGCCGCTGGGCCGACCGATCCTGGGCACCACCGACACCATCGAGGCGCTCTCCCGCGACCGCATCGCCGAGCAGTACCGCGACGCCTACGTGCCCGGCGAGCTGATCGTGACCGCGGCGGGCAGCCTGGACCACGACCGGGTGGTGGAGCAGGTCCGCGCGCTGTTCGCCGAGCACTCGGCCGCCGCCGGGGACGCCCGCCCCGCGCGTCCCCGCATCGGCGGCTCGCCGGTCGCCACCTACGGCGGCACGGTGGTGCAGTCGCGCGAGACCGAGCAGGCGCACATCATCCTGGGGTCGGAGGGGCTCTGCCGCACCGACCCGCGGTGGCACGCGCTGCGGCTGCTCAGCGCAGCCCTGGGCGGCGGGATGTCCTCGCGCCTGTTCCAGGAGGTGCGCGAGAAGCGCGGCCTGGCCTACGCGGTGCACGCCTACAACGCCGACTACGCCGACACCGGCAGCTTCCAGATCTACGCGGGCTGCCTGCCGGACAAGGCCGACGAGGTCATCGGGGTGTGCCGCGAGGAACTGGCGAAGGTGGCCGCCTCGGGCATCACCGAGGAGGAGCTGGCCCGGGCCAAGGGCCAGATCCAGGGGTCGCTGGTGCTGGGCAGCGAGGGCACCAACGCGAGGATGGGGCGGCTGCTCTCGCACGAGCTGAACAGGCCCGGGCACTACTCGATCGACGAGAGCCTGGCGCTGTTCGACGCGGTGACCGGCGCGGAGGTGGCCGAGGTGGCCGCCGATCTGCTGTCGCGGCCGCGCGCGCTGGCCGTGATCGGCCCCTACGCGGCCGACCGGGTCTTCTGATGTGACGTAGGCGGCCCCGGGCCGCTCCGCGCGGGCGGAGCGACCCGGGGCCGTCGCGTTCCGCCCTCAGGCGGTGAGCCCGCGCACCAGGTCGCCGCGGGCCCGGGCCACCCGCGAGCGGATCGTGCCCACGGGCACGTCGGCCAGCCGGGCGGCCTCGGCGTAGGACAGGCCCTCCACTTGGGTGAGGACGAACGCCTGCCGCCGTTCGGCCGCGAGGCCGTCCAGCAGGCACAGCAGGGCCACGTGCTCGTCGAACCGGACGGCCCGGGCGGGCAACAGGTCCCAGTCGGCGTGGTGCACGCAGTCGGGGCGGGCCGCGTCGTGGCGGTAGCGGTCGGCGACGGTGTTGCGGGCGATGGCCAGCAGCCAGGTCCGCGCCGGGGCGCGTCCGGCGAACCGCGGCAGGCCGCGCAGGGCCCGCAGGTAGGTCTCCTGGCTCAGCTCCTCGACGCGGTCGGGGTGGACCCTGCGGGCGATGTAGCGGGCGACGTCGGAACGGGTGCGCCGGACGAACGCGTCGAGCGCGGCGGCCGAGCCCTCACGGGCGGCGAGCGCCAGCCGGTCGAGCTCGCCGTCCCGCTCATGCGCGCGCTCCTCCGCGTGCGGGGGCTCCTCCGACCGGACCGGTCCCTCCGCGAGGACGGGTCCTTCCGGACGGACCGGTTCCTCTGGAAGGCCGGGTTCCTCCGGACGGGCGTGCCCCCGCGGGAGAGCGGTGCCCTTCGCGGAGGCGGGCCCGTCCTCGCGAGCGGGCTCGTCCGCTTCGACCGCCGCGGGGGGCGGCGGGTCGGTGCGGTGGTCGCGCCGCGGACGGCACGACAGGCGGTCGGGGTGGGAACGGCGCGCCCGTGCCGGGCGCTGCTCCTGGAAGACGGTGTCGGTGGGCATCGGTGCTCCGGGTTCCGGCGTGCACCAGCGGCCCGGCGGCCGGTGGCCTCGGGCGGTGGTGCGCGCGGTGACGGGAGCGTGCGCGGCCGGTCCCCGACGGGGGGACCGGTCCCGGGCACGCGGGGACCGGACGCGTCTCCCCGGACGTGCGCGCGTGGGCGCGGCGGTGCGGAGGACGCGGCGTGAGGGCGCTGACCCGGGTGCCCGCGCCCGCCCGGGCGGAGCCGGGACCGCGCGGCCGTTCCCTCCGTGGGCACGGCGCGGCGCGAGGACGGCTCGGAGCCGGTCCCCGCGGAGCCCGCCGTCGGGGTGGAAGGCGCGCTGGCGGTGCGGGTGCGGGCAGGGGCCGGGTCAGCGGCCCGGGCGTGTTCGCGGGCGCCGACCGCCGCGCGGCGGTCGGCGGTGCGGTCGAACACGGCCTACTACGCCGCGGGCGGTCCCCGCAGAACCAGGCTGTGTCGGAGGTAGGGCGCGGCCGGGGCGGGCGTCCGGCGCTCGGGGAGCGGGGCCGAGGGCACCCGTTCGGGCACCAGCCGCGGGACCGCGAGCACCAGGACGGGCAGCAGCGCGGCGGCGGCCAGG
Source organism: Nocardiopsis sp. LDBS0036 (assembly GCF_041228755.1). NCBI lineage: Bacteria > Bacillati > Actinomycetota > Actinomycetes > Streptosporangiales > Nocardiopsidaceae > Nocardiopsis > Nocardiopsis sp. LDBS0036. The sequence continues at coordinate 2,772,647 of NZ_CP141103.1, read as the reverse complement.
CGCAGGTAGGCGAAGAGCGCCGCCTCGCCCTGGCGCAGCCACCAGGCGCACACGGCGCCCGCCACGAGGTGGGCGACGAGCATCCGGGCGCCGCCCGAGGCGGCCTCGACGGCGGCGGGGTCGGCCGCGTGGGCGCCGTGGGCTCCCGCCGCCTGTGCCGTGGAGAAGACCAGGTGCAGGGCCAGCTGGCCCCACGCCATCCATCCGGCGATCGCGCCGAGTCCGCGCTCGCGGCCGGTCGCGGCCCAGGCGGAGGCGTAGACCAGGGCGGCGCCGACGAGCAGTCCGCCCAGTGGGACGGCGTGCTCGGAGGACAGCGCGTGGCCGCCCACGGACACGGCGGAGCACACCGAGGCGAACACCCCGGCGCGGGCCGCGCGCAGGGGTGGCCGCTCCGTCATCTGGATCCTTCCGAAAAACTCTGGACTTCAGACCAGGGAGGAATCGGACTCCCGCGGAGCAAGACGGGAAACGGTGGTTCGTCCCTGGGTGGATCACCGCCCACCAGAATCACCGAATCCGCGGAGCAACGCCGGAACCGGTGCTAGCCTAACTCGCGTCGGCTCAGACGAGAACCGAGTCGGCCTACCGCCGGGCTGGCGGGAAGTGATGTCTGTGGAGCTGATGTAAGACCGATGGGCGGCACCCCGTCCCCCGCCGTTAGTTCGGGTCGGCAACCGGCTACGAAGCAGAAAGCTCAACCCGTGAGGGAAGAATCTCCCCGCTTCAGCTGGGAGAGAAGTCAACGTCGCACCCGTTCCGGGCCTCCGCCCGGGGGGCGGGCCGAACGGTCGGCCGCGCGGCGGGGACCGCGTACCGCGCTCGCGGAAGCGACCCCATACGGCCCCGGAGGCCGGAACCGGTCGCCGGGGCCGGGGCCTCACCCCTCCAGCAGGGCCTGCCCCACGTACCCTCCCTCCTCGCAGCCCGGCGGGACGGCGAACACCGCCGAGCCCACGGCGGTCACCCACTCGTTGAGCAGGTCCAGCTCGTCCAGGCGCCGCTGGATGGGCACGAACTGGCGCAGAGGGTCGGCCTGGAAGGAGGCGAACAGCAGCCCCGCCTCCTCGCCGCCCGAGCCGCGCTCGTCGTAGTTGTAGGCGCGCCGGAAGATCCGCTGGTCCGGGTCGTCGGTGCGGGCCCGCCTGATGTGCGCGAAGTCCGCGATGACGGTCAGCCCGGAGGCGTCCGTGGCCTCCAGGTCCGCCTCGTCGTGTTCCTCGGTACCGGTCAGCGGCGCGCCGTTGTCCAGTCGGCGGCCGATGACCGCCTCGCGGGCGGGCCGGTCCAGCTCGTCCCAGGTGTCCAGGTGGGTGGCGATGCGGCGCAGCACCAGGCTCGTGCCTCCCCTGAGCCACCGCGGTGGGTTCCCGCCCCAGACCAGCCGGTCGAAGTCCCCGGTTCCCGGCGCCGGGTTGACGGTCCCGTCCACCTGCCCCATCAGGTTGCGCATGCTGGTGCCCTCGGGCTGGGAGCCGTGGGCCCGGCGGAACCCGCTCTGCGTCCACCGCACCCGCGCGAAGGCCCGCGCGTCCTTGAGCATCATCCGCACCGCGTGGGAGACGGTGACGGGGTCGTCCGCGCACACCTGGAGCAGCAGGTCCGCCCCGCCCCAGGCCGGGTCGAGCCGGTCGTGCCCGAACTCGGGCAGTGGCCCGAGCCACTCCGGCACCGCGTCGGGGTCCACCCGCTCCACCAGACCCCGCCCGAAGCCGAACGTGGTGGTGAGCCGGGCCGGGACCAGGGCGAGTTCGGGCTCGGTGTCGGCCAGGGCGGGCTCGCCCCGGGACAGGCGGGCCGCGTCGTCGCTGAGCAGCCGCAGGAGCCGGCCGACCCCGTCCGCGTCCGTCCCCGGTTCCAGGTCCAGCGCGAGGAAGGTGCCGTGCGTCTGCGGCGGGGTCTCCACGCCCGCCTGCCGCACGCCGTGGAACGGTACGGTCAGCGTGCCGTTGAGCGGGGGCGCCTGGGGGGCCGCCGCAGGTTCCGCGGCCCACCGGTGGGCGAGCGCGCCCCCGGCCGCGCCGACACCGGCCGCCGCGCCGCCCAGGAGCAGCCCTCTGCGGCTGAGCCGGGACTCACCGCCCATCAGTGGTCCCCGTGCCCTTCGTCCCCGTGCGCCCCGCCGTCCTCTCCCTCGGAGCCGTGCTCCCCGTCGCCGTGCCCCTCGCCGTGGCCGTCCTCGTACTCCTCGTTGGCCCCGGCGTAGTCCTTGACCGCGGCGGTGAACTCGGTGGTGGAGCCGTCGGAGAACTCCACGGTGACGGTCGCCTCGGCTCCCGGCTGGAGGTCCTCGGTCAGTTCCATGAGCATGATGTGGTCGCCGCCGGGCTCCAGGGTGGTGCTGCCTCCGGCGGGGATGGGGAACCCGCCCTCCTTCTCGCGCATGGTGGCGTCGGTCCCCTCGGAGACGACCTCGTGCAGCTCGACCATCCCGGCCGCGTCGTAGTCGGCCGAGACGACGGTGATCTCCTCGCCGGAGCCGTTGGCCAGCACACCGAAGACGCCGGTCATCCCCTCCTCGGCGGTGACGGCCTTGATCCAGGGGTCGGTCACGGAGAAGGCGTCGGCGGCGGTCGCCGCGCTGTCGGCGGCCTCCTCCGCCGGGGTGGCGTCCTGCTCCTGCGCCCCTCCGCAGGCGGTGAGGGTGAGGCCGAGGCAGAGCAGTGAGGCGGCCCATGCGGTACGGCTGGTGCGGATGCGGTCCATGTTCCCTCCGGGGGTACGAGCCGCGTTCTCGCGGCCGTTCCCCCTACGGGTCGGATCGCGGGGCCGTCCGGTTCCCGGCGTCCGGGTGCCCCGTGCCGCATCAGGTCCTCGCACGCAGACGGGGCGGGCCCGGCCGTGCCGGACCCGCCCCGTCTGCGGTGTCTAGGACTTCTTCGGTGTCCGCTTGCGGATGGCGATGCGCCGGGGGCCGCGGGCGTTGGCGGCGCCGTGCACCACCACCTCCAGCAGCCCCTCGCCGTAACTGGCCTCGATGTCCTCCTCGTCCACGGCCTCCGGGAGGCTGATCTCCCGGCGGAATGTGCCCATGAACCGCTCGGAGGAGTAGTAGACGACGTCGTCCCCGTCCCGGCGGCGCTCGCCGCTGATGGTGAGGATGCCGTTGTTCAGGCTCACGGCCACGTCCTGCTCCTGGACCCCGGGGACCTCGCACCGGACGACCAGGTCGTTGCCCCGGGCGAGGATGTCGGTGGGCGGGCTCCACGCGTCGGCGTGCCCGCGCTCGCGTTCACCGGCGTTGCCGGTCTCCATCGAGGACATGCTGTCGGAGATGCGGTTCATCTCGGTGATCATGTCCACCACACCGTGGAAGGGGTTGTGGAACCTCCTCGACGCCACGGCGGCCTCCTTTCCTCGTGCTGACGGGAAACTAGTCGCTCGCCTGCTTCTCCGGGGACCGGCCGGACCGGGGGCGGTCCTCGGCGCGCTGCTCCCGGGGGCCTCCGGGCCTGGGCTCCTCCGACAGCCCCTTGATCAGGCCCCAGAGCATGAGCAGCAGGATGATCGCGAAGGGCAGTCCGGTGACCACCGACGCGGCCTGGAGCGCCGACAGGGCGTTCTCCCCGCCCAGCACCAGCAGGATCAGGGTGACCGCGCCCTCGCTGATCGCCCAGAAGGCGCGCTGGGCCTTGACCGGCTTGAGGCTCCCGCCGCTGGCGAGCGTGTCCACCACCAGCGAGCCGGAGTCGGAGGAGGTGATGAAGAAGACCGCCACCACGATGATCAGCAGGACGGAGATGATGCCGCCGATGAGCGGCCCTCCGGGCAGCAGCTCCACGAGGCGGAAGGACCGGTCCTCCTCGCTCAGCGCGCTCAGTCCGGCGTTCCCGAACAGTTCGTAGTACAGGCCGGAGCCGCCGAACACCCCGAACCACAGGATGGACACGGCGACGGGGGCGAACAGCGCCCCGATGACGAACTCGCGGATGGTGCGGCCGTAGGAGATACGGGCCAGGAAGATGCCCACGAACGGGGCCCAGGAGATCCACCAGCCCCAGTAGAAGATGGGCCACGCGGTGGTCCAGGCCGCCGCCGTCTCGTCGATGAGCGGGCTCGGGAAGGCCAGGCTCCACTCGACGATGTTGCTCAGGTACTCGCCCGTGCCGGTGGTCATGATGCTGGCGATCCACAGCTTGGGGCCCAGGGCGAAGACGACCACCAGCAGCAGGAAGGCCAGCCACAGGTTGATCATCGACAGGCGGCGGATGCCCTTGTCGATGCCGGAGAGCACGCTGGCCAGCGCGACCGCGGTGATGAGGATGATGATGACCGACTGCACGGTGGCGTTGGAGGGGATGCCGAAGACGTGGTTGAGCCCGCCGTTGATCTGGAGGGTGCCCAGGCCCAGCGAGGTGGCCAGGCCGAAGATCGTGCCGAAGATGGCGAGGATGTCCACGACGTTCCCGGGCCAGCCGAAGGCCCGGTCGCCCAGGAGGGGGTAGAGCGCGGAGGCCGGGCGCAGGGGCAGGCCCTTGCGGAAGGCGAAGTAGCCCAGCGACAGGCCGAGCGCGATGTAGATGGCCCAGGGGTGGAAGCTCCAGTGGAAGTAGCTCAGGGCCAGCGCCTCGCTCGCCGCCTCGGGCGGGGGCGGTTCACCCTCGGGGGTGACGAACTCGGCCGAGCGCGGCGAGGTGAGGTGGTGGATGGGTTCCGACACCCCCCAGAACACCAGGCCGATGCCCATGCCGGTGGTGAACAGCATGGCGAACCAGGCCAGCGTCCCGAACTCGGGCCTGGAGTCGGCCGGGCCCAGCCGGATCTTCCCGAACCGGCTCAGCATGAGGAAGACCGCCATCACCAGGAAGAAGGTGGTGGACAGGACGTAGACCCAGCCCAGCTTCTCACCTATCCAGTCGCGCGTGGCGGTGGCCGCGTCGAGCATCGGCTCGGTGGCCACGATGCCGACGATGACGAAGGCGAGGATCACGACCCCGGAAACCCCGAAGACCGTGGGGTTGGTGTGTTCTCGGATGTACTCGCGTAGGGATGAGATGCTGGCTCCTTCCCAGCCCCGGAGGGTCGCTTTCCCTGGTCGGGGGATGACGGACCGGTGCGGGCACCGGCCCACGGACATGTCCCGTGGGATGGTAGGTGCCAGAAGCCTTTTCGTGAAGCAACCGCACAATCGTGGAGTGTTGTCCTACGAGCGGCGAAATATCCCTTGCGGTGCCATGGGCCCTGACTGGACACATGACTGCATATGTCCGCACGTATCGGGGTAGGAGAAGTCACCCTCGCTCCCCTCGTCCCCTGCGGGTGCCATGCTCACGGCCGCGACCGCCGCCCCTTCGGCCTCACGGCTCCGTTTTCGCGGACAGCCGGTCCAGAGCCGTGCCGACCCGGTCCAGCCAGTCCGTGATCGTGGACAGCTCCTCCAGCGAGTAGTCCGCGTGCGCGGCCGTCATCGCCTCGCGCATCCCGGGCGCGGTGGCGGGGCCCACGCGCGCGGCGTCGTCGGTCAGCCGGACGGCGACCTTGCGCCGGTCCTCGGGGTGGCGGGTGCGCTCGGCCAGGCCGTGCGCCTCCAGCCGGTCGATCACCCCGGTCACCGAACCGGTGGACAGGCACAGGCTGTCGGCGATCTCGCCCGGTGTCATGGAACCGCCCACGCGCAGCAGCGTGTAGCACTGGAAGTCGGTCGGGTTCATCCCCGAGCGCTCCGCCATCCGGTGCAGCATGCGGATGAGCCGTACGGCGAGTCGCTGCCCGTCGGTCTGCAACGCGTCGTAGAGTTCGGCCCGCGACCTGACCTCGGGATCCGCGGCCGCGGACCCCTCGAAGTCGGGGGGAGAGGATGCGGCCGACGCGGTGTCCATGGTTCCTCTCTCGCACTCGTGGCCGGTGGCTCCGGCCGTTCCTGGAATTCTAAGCGCCACCGGGACACGCGAACCCTCTCCGGGAGGCGCACCCCTCCACCAGCGAAGGGTTTGACCCTCGCAGAGGGGGAAGTATTTCGGTTGCCAAGATTCATGGAAACCGAGTCGCATTGTTCGGATGCTACCCGGGGAGGACACCGTCAATCCCATCCTGAACACCCACAGGCACCCGCGCCCGCCGGACGCCGAAGACGCCGACGAGCGCTCCGCCCTGGAGGCGTCCCTCAAGGACTACCTGGAGCGCAGGCTCCGCGACTCGGAGGACCTCGACGGAGATTTCGGCCGGGACCTGGCCGGCACGACCGTCCGCTTCACCCTGGGCGGCGGCAAACGGATGCGGCCCCTGCTCGCCTGGTGGGGGTGGCTCGCGGGCGGAGGCGCCCCCTCGGGGGAGACGGCCCGCGCCGCCCGCCAGGCCTGCGCCGCGGTCGAACTCGTCCAGACCTGCGCGCTCGTCCACGACGACGTCATGGACGGCTCGCCGACCCGCCGGGGCCGCCCCTCGGTGCACGCCGCGCACGCCCTCGAACACGAGCGGGACGGCCACGTCGGCGACTCCCGCCGCTACGGGGAGGCGCTGGCGGTCCTCGTGGGCGACCTGGCCCTCGTCTGGGCCGACGACATGCTCAACGAGGCCCTGCCGGGCGTGCCCGAGCCCGTCCGGGCGCGGGCCGTGTGGCGGGACCTGCGCACCGAGATCATGGCCGGGCAGTTCCTCGACGTGCGCGCCCAGGCGCGCCGGGAGCGCTCGGAGGAGGCCGCCCTGCGTGTGGACCTGCTCAAGACGGCCTCCTACAGCGTCGAACGCCCCCTGCACCTGGGCGCGGCGATGGCCGGGGCCGACCCGGCGGCGGTGGGGGCCCTGCGCGGCTACGGCCGGGACGTGGGCATCGCCTTCCAGCTCAGGGACGACCTGCTCGGCGTCTACGGGGACAGCTCCCGGACCGGCAAACCCGTGGGCGAGGACATCCGCGAGGGCAAGTGCACGCTGCTGCTCGTGACCGGCACCCGCCTGGCCCGCGAGCGCGGGGACGACGCCGCGCTGCGGCTGCTCGACCGGATCGGTCTGCCCGGCGAGGACGTGGACCCCGCGGAGGCGGCCGACGCGCTGGACCGCCTCGGCGCACGCGACCTGGTCGGAGCCAGGTGCCGTGAGCTCGCCGAACGGGGCCGGGCGCACCTGGAGGGGCTCGACGCGCCAGCCCACGTGCTGGAGGGGCTGGGCGGCCTGGCCTCCCGGATCGCGCGTGACCGTGTGTGACCGGCCAGGCGGGGAAGGTATCCGCAACACCGGAGAGGAGCACCACCGTGCCTGAGGAGATCCCCGAGCCGTCGGCTCCGCACCGGCCCGGACCCGGGTCGCGCGGACGCGGTCCCGTGGTCGTCGTGGGCGCCGGCCTGTCCGGTCTGGCCTGCGCCCTGCACCTGCTGGGCGCGGGGCGCGAGGTCGTCGTGGTCGAGCGCGAGGCGCATCCGGGCGGTCGCGCGGGGCGGCTCGACCTGGACGGCTTCCAGATCGACACCGGCCCCACGGTGCTCACCATGCCCGAACTCCTGGACGAGGCGCTGGGGGCGGTCGGCGAGACCGTGGCCGACCGGCTGGACCTGGTGCCCCTCAGCCCCGCCTACCGCGCCTCCTTCGCCGACGGCTCGGTGATCGACGTGCACACCGAGCGCGAGGCGATGGCCGCCGAGGTCGCCCGGGTGGCCGGGCAGCGCGAGGCCGACGGCTACCTGCGGCTGCGCGACTGGCTCACCCGGCTGTACCGGGTGGAGATGCGCTCGTTCATCGACGCCCGGTTCCGGTCCCCGCTGGACCTGGTCCGCCCCGACCTGTTCCGGCTGGCCGCGATGGGCGGCTTCGGCAGGCTGGCTCCGGCCGTGGGCCGCCACGTGCGCGACGAGCGGCTGCGCCGGATCTTCTCCTTCCAGTCGCTGTACGCGGGGGTGGCGCCGGAGAGCGCCCTGGCCGCCTACGCCGTCATCGCCTACATGGACACCGTCGCCGGGGTGTACTTCCCCAGGGGAGGGATGCGCGCCCTGGGCGACGCCCTCGCGGGCGCGGTCACCAAGGCCGGGGGAGCCGTCCGCTACGGCCAGGAGGTCGCGCGCCTGGAACGCGCGGGCGACCGCGTCAGCGCCGTCGTCACCGCGGACGGGGAGCGCCTGGCCTGCGACCAGGTGGTGCTCACCGCGGACCTGCCCGCCGCCCACCGGCTGCTCGGCCACACGCCCCGGCGCCCCGTGGCCGCGCGCTACTCGCCCTCGGCGGTCGTGCTGCATCTGGGCACCGACCGCACCTGGGAGCGGCTGGGCCACCACACCATCTCCTTCGGCGCCGCGTGGCAGCGCACGTTCACCGAGATCATCCGTGAGGGCCGCACCATGAGCGACCCCTCCCTGCTGGTCACCCAGCCCACCCTGACCGACCCGTCGCTGGCCCCGGAGGGACGCCACCTGCTGTACGTGCTCGCCCCCGCGCCCAACCTGGCGGCGGGCCGCATCGACTGGGACCGGGAGGGGCCGCGCTACCGGGACCGCCTGGTCGGGACCCTGGAGGAGCGCGGGCTGGAGGGGCTGGACGCCTCCGTGAGGGCCGAGCACCTGGTCACCCCGGCGGACTGGGCACGGCAGGGACTCGCGCACGGCACACCCTTCTCGCTGTCGCACACCTTCGCCCAGACGGGGCCGTTCCGCCCGCGCAACACCGTCCCCGGCACCTCCAACGCCGTCCTGGCCGGGTGCGGGACCACACCCGGGGTCGGCGTGCCGACCGTGCTGATCTCGGGAAAGCTCGCCGCGGCCGAGGTGGTCCGCAGAACCGGAGGGGTCGGATGAACGGGGGAGCCGCCGAACTCGACGCGGCCGGGATCACCGACGGGCCGCTGCGGGAGGCCTACCTCAGGTGCCGGGCCCTGCACGCCCACCACGGGCGCACCTACTACACGGCCACACGGGTGCTGCCGCCCGAGCACCGGCCCGGGGTGCACGCCCTGTACGGCTTCGCGCGGTGGGTGGACGACATCGTCGACGAGCCGTCGCCGGGCACCACGGTGGCGGACCAGACCGCCCGCCTGGACGTCATCGACGCCGACCTGGCCCGGGTCCTGGACGGGGAACCCGCCCGGGACCCCGAGGCGGCGCCGGTGCTGTCCGCCCTGGCGCACACGGTCCACCGGTACGCGCTGCCGCACGCCTACTTCACCGCGTTCATGGCCTCCATGCGCATGGACCTGACCGTGACCGGCTACCGCGACCTGGAGCACCTGCGCGAGTACATGCACGGCTCGGCCGCGGTGATCGGCCTCCAGGTGCTGCCGGTCCTGGGCACGGTGGCGCCGCGCGAGGAGGCGGCCCCGCACGCCGCCGCGCTGGGCGAGGCCTTCCAGCTGACCAACTTCCTGAGGGACGTGGCCGAGGACCTGCGGCGCGGCCGCGTCTACCTGCCGGAGGAGGCGCTGGCCGCGCACGGCGTGGACCGCGAGCTGCTGGAGCAGTGCGCGCGGGCCCGGGAACAGCACCCGCGCGTGAGGGAGGCCCTCGCCGACCTGGTGGAGGTCAACCAGGGCTTCTACCGGCGGGCCGAACCGGGCATCGCGATGCTCTCCCCCGTGGCGCGCCCGTGTGTCGCCACCGCCTTCCGGCTCTACCGCGCGATCCTGGACGAGGTGCGTGCGGCCGACTACGACGTGTGGAGCGTCCGGCACCGCGTCTCGGACACCCGTAAGGCGGCCGCCGCCGTACCCGCCCTCGCGCGGTCGCTGATCGCGCGCTCCCTGCGCGGCCGGGTGCCGCGCCCGCGGACAGGCTGAGGAGGCGCGGTCCGTCCCCGACCCCTCGACCGACGTACCTGGAGGACCCCGTGACACTGCCCGACCCGCGACCGCGGCGGCTTCCCCTGCGCCGCATGCCCGCCACCACGTGGAAGAAGCAGGAGCCGACCTGGCGGGAGGGCTCGCCCTCCGTCATCGGGTCGGCGCTCAAACGTGCGCTCGCCCGGCCCTCGGGGAACTGGTTCGTGCTGGCAGCGAGCAGCGAGGTCCGCGCGGACCGGCCGTTCGGGCGCGTCGTGGCCGGGACCGAGCTGGTGGCCTGGCGCACCCCGGACGGGACCGCGCACGCGGGGCCGGGCGCCTGCCCGCACCTGGGCGCGCCGCTGTGCCGGGGCGCGGTGGACTCCGGGCGCCTGGTGTGCCGGTGGCACGGGTTGTCGCTGGACGGCGGCGGCTTCCCGGGGTGGGACCCCTACCCGGTGCACGACGACGGCGTCCTGGTGTGGGTGCGCCTGGACCGGGAGGGCGGTGAGGAGCCCCTGGACGAGCCGGTGGTCCCCGAGCGCCCCGCGCTGCCCGGGAGCCTGGTGGCGGTGGAGAGCCTGGCGGGGCGGTGCGAACCCGAGGACGTGGTGGCCAACCGGCTCGACCCCTGGCACGGTTCGTGGTTCCACCCCTACTCGTTTGTGGGGCTGAAGGTGACCGAGGTGCCCAAGGGAGCCGACTCCGATCCGGACCGCATGGTGGTGGACGTGGGGTTCCGGGTGGCGGGCCGGTGGGGCGTGCCGGTGCGCGCGGAGTTCCGCTGCCCGGACCCGCGCACGGTGGTCATGCGCATCATCGAGGGGGAGGGCCTGGGCAGCGTGGTGGAGACGCACGCCACCCCGCTGGGCGTGGACGACAAGGGCGTGCCGCGCACGGCGGTCATCGAGGCGACCGTGGCCAGCTCGGAGCGGACCGGCTTCCTGCTGGCCCGCAAGCTGGCGGGGCCGGTCGTGCGCCCCGTGATGCGGATGGCCGCCCGGCGCCTGTGGAAGGACGACCTGGACTACGCGGAGCGCCGGTACCTGCTCAGGAGCACCGGCCGCTGGCCCGGCTGACCCGTCGCAACGGCCAGGGCCGCTAGGACCTCCTCGACCACCGGGCGAGCGCCCGCAACGGCGCCGACCGCCCCCGCCGGGGCACGGTCCACACTGTGTGCCCCGGCCGCCCCCACCGCGACAGCAGGGCGTTGGCCGCGAGCAGGCCGCTGGTGGCGGCGCGTTCCATGAGGGCCACGGGCAGGTCGGTGCGCACGTGGTCACCCGCCACCGTCACGAACGGGTCGGGCGTGGTCACCCCGCACCGGTCCCGGTGGCTGCCGGGGGCGAACAGCGGACAGTCCGCGCGCAGCTCGTGCCGGGCGTCCACCGCGCGGGCCCGGCGCAGCTCCGGATAGACGGACCCGGCCTGTTCCCAGAGCCGGTGCCGCTCGTGATCGGGACCGCACCCCTCCTCCAGCGCGTAGGCGTGCAGTTCCACCACCGACCCGCCGGTGCGCCGGGTCCACTCGCGGGCCTCGTCCTCGTACCGTTCCAGCACGCTGATGTTGTCCAGGGTGGGGTAGCCCGCCGTGCCCAGGAAGGCGGGCCGGTGCGGGCGCACGGGCCGGTCCAGCCAGTAGCGCGACACCAGGAACGGGGGAGCCGTGCGGATCCGGGCCATCCGGTCGCGCCAGTCCGCTCCGCCCGGTTCCGGTGCGCCCAGTTCCGGCGAGGCCGCCACCAGGTCGCGGGTTCCGGCGGGGTCGGCGGCGAGCACCACGGCGTCCGCGCCCTCCTCGAAGACCTCGCCCCCGGCCGTGCGCCCGCGCAGCGTGAACCGGCTCCCCGTCTCCTCGCCCTCTCGCGCCCGGCCCACCTCCCCGACCCGCACACCGGTCCGCAGCCGGACCCCGCGCTTGGCCAGGTAGCGCTCCAGGGGGTCCCACAGCGCCTGCGGGAACGGCGAGCCGGGTACGTCGAACACCAGACCCTCGGACGAGCCGAGGAAGTACACGTGGAACATCAGCGCGAGTTCGGCGGCCGACAGCACGCCGGGGTCGGCGAAGAAGCTGCGGGTGAACACCTCGAAGGCCAGGTGCCGTGCCGTGGGCGGGAAGCGCACCGCGTCCAGCAGGTCGCGGGCGCTGAGGTGGTCGAGCCGCTCGTACACGCCGGGCACGTCCACGTCGAGCAGTTGCAGGGCCGCGGGCAGGTTGACCCGCGCCATGTCGCGCGCCGGGAAGCTCGGGCTGGTCGCCGCCAGGACGGCCGCGTTCCACGGCGGGGTCGCGGGCAGACCCGAGAAGCGGTCGCGCGGCCCGTCCCGGTGCACCAGCGGGTAGTCCGTGAGCGGCACCAGCGCGCCGAGCCCGGGGTCGCCGCGGCGCAGCAGGGCGCGCAGGTTGTAGTACTGCCGGAAGAACGCGTGGAACCCGCGGGTCATGGTCGCGGGCGAACCGTCGGAGAGCGTCGTGGACCAGCCGCGCAGCCGCCCCCCGAGTGAGGGTTCGCGCTCCAGCACCGTCACGTCCACGTCCCGCTCGGCCAGTGCGCAGGCCGCCGCCAGCCCGGCGATGCCGCCGCCGACCACGACGACACGGGGTCTCCCGCCGGTCGCGGGGCCGGTCGGCGGGGCGGGCGGGACGGCCTCGGCCCGGGGGTCGCGGGCGCCGGGGGGACGGCCGGACCCGTCGGAGGCGGGGCGCGTCCCGGGGCGCCCTCCGCCGTCAGCGCTCGTCAACGCGGCCCCCCGGAGTGTGGACCGGGGCGCCGTTCGGGCGCCGTCCCACGAACGTGTGCGTGACCCCGTACTGCCAGCCCGGCAGCGGCGCGCTGGCCACCGACTCCAGGCCCGCGCGGCGCATCCGCTCCAGCAGCGCGTCTCGGCCGTCGAACTCCAGAACGCTGCGCCACAGGTAGCGGAACAGGTCCGTCCGGCCGGTCAGCGCCTTGCCCGCCGGAATCACCACCCCCCAGCACACCGCCGACCACACCGCCTGCGCCGACACCGAGTCGGCCACGGAGTACTCGTGCAGGACGACGCGTCCGCCGGGTTTGAGCAGCGCGCGCACGGACGCGAGCAGGGCGTCGGGGTCGGGGCAGTTGCGGATGAGGTAGGCGCCGAACACCGCGTCCACCGGACCCCCCACCTGCCGCCGGGCCCACTCGGGGGTCAGGTCCTCGGCCCTGGCCCGGTGGAAGGAGACGGACTCCGGCCACCGCTTGGCGCGGGCCGCCTCCAGCATTCCGGGCGAGGCGTCCACGGCCGCGATCCGGGCCCGGGGCAGGGCGCGCAGCAGGGCGGCGGTGGAGGCGCCCGTGCCGCACCCCAGGTCGAGCAGGCGCAGCCCCGTGCCGTCCCAGGGCAGGCCCAGCCGCCTGGCGGAGACCCGCAGGTGCGCGTGGTAGCCGGGGTTGGCGGCCACGAGCCGGTCGTAGGCTCCGGCGGCGTGGTCGAACTCGTCGGTGACCGCGCCGTCCTTCATGGCGTGCGTCGTGGTGTCCACGTTCTCCTCCCGGGGGGTGTTCGCGTGCGGGCGGGGCCCTTCCCGTGCATGCTGGGGGCATGGCCGACTACGACGTGGCGATCATCGGCGGGGGAGCCGCTGGGCTCACCCTGACCCACCAGCTTCGCGGGGTCAATGACCGACGTGGCCGACCGCTGCGGGTCGCCCTGGTGGAACCGCCCCCCGGGCCGCACACCCCTCCGCCCCGCACCTGGTGCTTCTGGGAGCCCGACGGCGGGCCGTGGGACCACCTGCTGGCCGCCCGCTGGAGGGACCTGTCCGTGGTGGGGCCGGACGGGGCCGTCCACGACTCCCCGGCGGCGCCCTACGTGTACAAGATGCTGCGGTCGGCCGACGTGGACGCGCATGTGCGCGCTTCGGCCGGTGAACACGTGGACCAGCTTCCGGTGCTGGTCACCGAGGTCGTCGACGGCGTCGAGCACGCCGTGGTACGGGGCACCTGCCCCGGAGGCCCCGGGGGAGGGGAGCGGGAGCTGACCGCCTCATGGGTGTTCGACTCGCGTCCGCCCCGGCCCGCCCCGCGCGGGCGCACGCACCTGCTCCAGCACTTCCGCGGCTGGTTCGTGCGCACGCCCGACGACGCCTTCGACCCCGCCTCGGCCGTGCTCATGGACCTGCGCCCTCCCCAGCCGGCCAACGGCGTGGCCTTCGGCTACGTGCTGCCGCTGTCGCCGCGCGAGGCGCTGGTGGAGTACACCGAGTTCGGGCGCGAGGCGCTCACGACCCCCGAGTACGAGCGCGCGCTCAAGGACTACTGCGGCCTGCTCGGGCTGGGGGACGTGGAGGTGACCGCGGCCGAGCAGGGCGTCATCCCGATGACCGACGCGCGGTTCCGCCCCCGCGCGGGGCGGCGCGTGTTCCGGGTGGGGACGGCGGGCGGCGCCACCCGGCCCTCGACCGGGTACACGTTCAGCGGTGTGCGGCGCCAGACGGCCGTCGTGGCGCGGGCGCTGGCCCAGGGGCGGGCCCCGGTACCGCCGGTGCCCCACCGCCGCCGCCACCTGGCGATGGACGCGGTCATGCTGCGGGCCCTGGACACGGGGCGGGTGCGGGGAGCGGAGTTCTTCGCGGGGCTGTTCGCGGCCAACCGCCTCGGGGACGTGCTGGCCTTCCTGGACGGTGGCTCGCGCCTGCCCCGGGAACTGGCGATGGGCCTGAGCACACCGGTCGCGGCCATGTCGCTGACCAGCCTGGACCAGGCGTGGTACGCGCTGCGCGGGGTCGGTGCGAGGAGCCTCAGCCGGGGGCCAGGGCCCGCACGGCGTCGGTGAGCGAGCCCAGGTGCCCGGCGGCCAGCCCCGGCGCCGCGCCCAGCGACCGCCAGCCCGGCCCGGCCGTGTACACGGCCGTGGCCTGCGCCGACCCCGCCGCCGCGCGCACCGCCGCCCGCAGCGCCGCGACGTCGTCGGCGTCTCCGGCGTGGGACCACAGGACCACCGCGCGCGGACCCGTGCGGCGCACCGCCCGCACCGTCGCCACCACGGGCGTGCACGGCCCCAGCACCCGGCGCGGCACGCCCCGTTCGCGCAGCGCGGCGGCCAGCGCCTCCATCGGGAGACTGTGCATCTGGCCGGGGCCGCAGGCCAGGACCGTGGGGCGGCCCGCCGGGTCCGCGTCCCCGGGGGCGGCCACGCGGCGCAGCGCCGAGGACACGCACCACGACAGAAGGTGCTCCACCTCCACGTAGCGCCGGGTGTCCTCCCACTTGCGGCCCATCCCGTACAGCAGCGGCATCGCCAGGTCCTCCCAGGCCGCCACCACGCCGTACTCGTCCAGGGCCTCCTCCAGCAGGCGCTCCACGAGTTCGGCGTCCATGCGCATGGCGGCGCGGGCGATCCCCTGGAGGGTGGGCCCGGCCGGACCCAGCGGCAGGGTGTCCCCGCCGGGGCGCCAGCGGGGCCGCGCACCCCTCCCGGGAGCTTTCGCGCCCGGTTGGGCGTTGCCCGCGTCCTTCCCGCTGGCTCCCGAGCCCTTCCGGAAGTCCCGCGGACCCTCCTGCCCGGTCCCCGGTTCCTCCTCCTCGGCGCCTCCGCCCACCCGTGGCGCCCCCGCGCCCCGCGGCCGGGGAACGCGCGGCGGGGCTGGATCGGGCGCCGGACCCCCGCGAGCCGGGACCAGCACGCACTCCGCCGCCGAGGCGGGCGACAGGCCCTCACCGACCAGGCGGCACAGCTCGCGCAGACGCGCCACGTCGGCGGGCGAGTAGCGGCGGTGCCCGCCCGGACTGCGCTCGCGCGGCCCCACGCCGTAGCGCCGGTCCCAGCTGCGCAGCGTGGAGGGCGAGACCCCGAGCAGACGCGCGGTCGCCCCCGGGGTCAGTGCGTCGGCCATGGCGCCCCAAGCGTTGCGAAAGCGGTGCGTCTTGTGTCGCGCACCACACGCGTAGAACTCTAGCTGGGAGAACACCGGAAGGGGCAGCACCATGGATCTGGACACCAGGCGTCCGGCCGACCGCCGTCTCAGCGTGGTCCACCGTGTCGGCGCCGGACTCACCGGACTCGTACTCATGGGCTTCGGCATCGCGGGGCTGGTGGTCAGGCTCCCGCTCTTCGACACCCAGGGGGAGGTCGTCGCGGGCCTGTCCACCAACGGCGCGCTGAGCTTCCTGTCCGTCGCGATCGGCTCACTGCTGCTGGGCGCCTCCGTCCTGGGCGGCTCGTTCGCCTCCACCGTCTGCACGGTGGTGGGGGTGGGCTTCGTGGCCAGCGGACTCGTGAACCTCTACCTGATGGGCGCGGGGCCCAACATCCTGGCCTTCTCCATGCCCAACGTCATCTTCAGCTTCGTCGTCGGGATCATGGTGATGACCTTCGGCATGTACGGCCGGGTCAGCGGCGGCCTGCCCGAGGACAACCCGTACCGCCGCAGGCGCGCGCGGCGGCGCGAGCGCCGCCACGGCGTGGCCGGTGCGACCGGATGAGGCCGTCCGTCCTGGTCACCGGGGCCACCGGCTACATCGGCGGACGTCTGGTGCCCGAGCTGCTCGCGGCCGGGTACCGCGTCCGCTGTCTGGCGCGCACCCCGGACAAGCTGCGCGACCAGCCCTGGCGCGACCGCGTGGAGGTGGTCCGGGGCGACGTGGTGAGCGGCGAGGGTCTGGCCGAGGCGTTCGCGGGTACCGACACCGCCTACTACCTGGTCCACTCGATGGCGGGCGGGCGCGACTTCGCGGGCACCGACGCCCGGGCCGCCCGCAACGTCGCCCGCGCGGCGCGGGAGGCGGGCACGACCCGCCTGGTCTACCTGGGCGGCCTCGCGCCGCACGGGGGCGGCCTGTCGGCGCACATGGCCTCGCGCGAGGAGGTCGGCCGGATCCTGCTGGAGTCAGGCGTGCCCACCGCCGTGCTGCGCGCCGCGGTGATCCTCGGCTCCGGCTCGGCCTCCTTCGAGATGCTGCGCCACCTCACCGAGCGCCTGCCGGTGATGACCACGCCCCGGTGGGTGCGCAGCCGCGTCCAGCCGATCGCGGTGCGCGACGTGCTGCGGCTGCTGGTGGGGTGCGCCGAACTCCCGGAGGGGACCAACCGGACCTTCGACATCGGCGGCCCGGAGGTGCTCTCCTACGCCCAGATGATCCAGCGCTTCGCCGGGGCGGCGGGGATCGCCCGGAGGCTGATCGTCCCCGTCCCCGTGCTCTCGCCGGGCCTGTCCAGCCTGTGGGTCGGCCTGGTCACGCCGGTACCGCCCGCGATCGCCCGGCCGCTGGTGGAGTCGCTGCGCCACGACGCGGTGGTCGGCGAGGACGACCTGTCCGAACTGCTGGACGACCACGAGCGGATCGGCTTCGACCGGGCCGTGGAGCTGGCCCTGCGCCGCGTCGACGAGTCGCGCGTGGACACCCGCTGGTCCTCGGCCGCCTGGCCGAGCGCCCCGTCCGACCCCCTGCCGAGCGACCCCGCCTGGGCGGGCGGCAGCCTCTACACCGACGTGCGCGCGCGGTACGTCGACGCCGGAACGGAGGCGGTGTGGAGGGTCGTCGAGGGGATCGGCGGCGAACACGGCTGGTACTCCTGGCCCCTGGCCTGGGCCGCGCGCGGCTGGATCGACCTGGCCGTGGGCGGGGTGGGCCTGCGCAGGGGGCGGCGCGACCCGGAGCGGCTGCGGGTGGGCGACTCCCTGGACTTCTGGCGGGTGGAGGAGGTCGTCCCCGGCCAGCTGCTGCGGCTGCGGGCGGAGATGCGCCTGCCCGGACCGGCCTGGCTCGAACTGGGCGTGGCGCGCGTGCGCGGACGCACGGTCTACCGCCAGCGCGCGCTCTTCCACCCGCGCGGTCTGCTGGGGCACCTGTACTGGAAGGCCGTCACCCCCTTCCACGGGTTCGTGTTCGGTGCCATGGCCAGCAACATCGTCGCGGCCGCGGAACGGGCGGCTTCGGAACGGACAGCACCGCGGGAGGCGCACGCGCGCCGCTGACGCCCGGCTCCCCGGCCCCGGTCCGCGCGGACCGGGGCCGACGGCGTTCGCGCCCGTACCGCCGCCGAGGGGGTGCCCTGTCCGCAGGTGCCCGCCTGGGAGCGCGTCACCGGGGGGCTTCCCAGGGGTGCCCGACCAGAAGCGCGTCCGGATGGAAGCGCGCCCGGCCGCGCCACCGGAGAAACGGTGACGGGGGACACGTCGCCGCCGGACGGGGGCGGACGCATGGCGGGAGCGGACTGGGGTAGGGTCGTGCCCGAAAGTAACTTGAAAAGCGAGATGCTTTAATTTCGAGCAAGCTGTCGGTGTGAGAGGGATCCCGAACGTGGACAAGGACAACGGCAGACCACCTGCCGGGCGGTCGCGCTGGTGGATCGGAGCGGCCCTGCTGGTCGCCCTGGTGTGGTTGGCGGGCGCCGGGCCCCTGGGCATGTTCCTGGGCAGGCTCGGCGAGGTGCAGACCAACGACCCGGGCGCGTTCCTGCCGGTGGGCGCCGAGTCCACCGAGGTCAGTGAGATCGCCGAGGAGTTCGACCGCGAGGAGGCGGTCCCGGCCGTCGTCGTGTACTCGCGCGAGGACGCCGGGGACGGCGGGGGCGGGGCGCTCGGAGAGGGCGAACTCGCCGACGTCGCCGCGGTCGCCGAGCGCGTGGGTGAGGAGCCCTGGGTCTCCGGAGCCGTCGTCGGCCCCTTCCCCGGGACCGAGGACCCCTCCGTCGCCCAGTTCGTGGTGCCGCTCGACCCGGCCGCCGACACCGGCGACGCGGTCGAGGACCTGCGCGCGGTGCTGGCCGACGACCCCGTGTCGGGACTCCAGGTGCAGGTCACCGGCCCCGCCGGTTTCGCGGCCGACCTCGCCGCGGCCTTCGGCGGCATCGACTCCACGCTGCTGATCGTGGCCATCACCGCCGTGCTGATCATCCTCGTGGCCGTCTACCGCTCACCGCTGCTGCCGGTCCTGGTCATCCTCGCCTGCCTCCTCGCGCTCGGCCTGTCCGGCGCGCTGGTCTACCTGGCCGCCGACACCGGCCTGGTCAGCCTCAACGGGCAGAGCCAGGGCATCCTGTTCATCCTGGTCGTGGGCGCCTGCACCGACTACGCGCTGCTGCTCGTGGCCCGCTACCGCGAGGAACTGGCCGTCCGCGACCGCGTGCCCGAAGCCGTCATGGCCGCCGTGCGCGGCGTGACCGGGCCCGTCCTGGCCTCCGGCGGAACCGTCATCCTCGGCCTGCTCTGCCTGCTCGCCGCCGACCTGGCCTCCACCCGCAGCCTCGGTCCCGTGGTGGCCATCGGCGTCGTCGCGGCCCTGCTCTCGGCGATGACCTTCCTGCCCGCCGTGCTCGCCCTGTGCGGACGCGCCGCCTTCTGGCCCGTGGCGCCGCACAGCGGCGGCCGTACGGACGGAACCCTGGACGAGGTCGTGGCCAGCCACCGGTTCTGGGGCCGCCTGGCGACCACCGTCTCGCGCAGGCCGCGCCTGTACTGGATCGTCACCACCGCCGTCCTGGCCGCCGCGGCCGTGTTCGCGCCCCAGTTCGACGCCGGGGGCACCGGCCAGGCCGAGGTCTTCCGCACCGAGGTGGAGGCGGTCGAGGCCCAGGAGGCGCTCGACCGGGGCTTCGGCTCCGACGCCAGCGCGGCCCCCGCCCTGGTGGTCGCCGACGCCGACCACCTGGACGAGGTGGTCCGGGCCGCCGAACGCCTGCCCGTCGTGGACGCGGCCGCGCCGGTGACCGAGCCCGGTCCGCCCGGCGCCGACCTGCCGCCCCTGGTGGAGGACGGACGGGTGCTGGTCGAGGTGGTCCTCACCGTCGGCCCCGAGTCGGCCGAGGCGGTGGACGCGGTGCGCGACCTGCGCGCCGAACTGGACTCCGTCCAGGGCGCCGACGCCCTGGTCGGCGGGGTGAGCGCCACCGACCTGGACACCCTGGACACCGCCCAGCGCGACTTCGCGGTCGTGGTGCCGCTGGTGCTCGTGGTGGTCTTCCTCGTGCTCATCCCGCTGCTGCGCTCCCTGGTGGCGCCGCTGCTGCTGATGGCCGTGAACGTCCTGTCCTTCGCCGCGGCGCTGGGCGTGGGAACGCTGCTGTTCGACCACGTGCTCGGCCTGCCCGGCGCGGATCCGGTGGTGCCGCTGTTCGCGTTCGTGTTCCTGGTGGCGCTGGGGATCGACTACAGCATCTTCCTCATGTCCCGGGCGCGTGAGGAGACGCTGCTGCACGGGCACCGCGAGGGCGTGCTGCGCGCGCTCACCGTCACCGGCGGGGTGATCACCTCCGCCGGGGTGGTGCTGGCCGTGACCTTCGCGGCGCTGGCGGTGATCCCGCTGCTGTTCCTGCTCCAGCTGGCGTTCCTGGTGGCCTTCGGTGTACTGGTGGACGCGCTGCTCGTGCGGACCGTGCTGGTGCCCGCGCTGTCCCTGGACGTCGGGCCCCGTGTGTGGTGGCCCGGCCGCGCAGGCCGTGCCCCCGGGCGCGCGCAGGAGCACGAACCCGCCGATCGCGCCTAGCGCGGCGTCGGCCTCGTACTCCCCCCGGCCCCGGCCTCGTCGTGCGCGCGGCACGGCGGAGCGTGTGCGCTCCGGAGGTCCCTACAGGGGGTCTCCCGGCAGTTCCGCGTAGGCGGCGGCGAACTTGCGCACCAGCGCGGCCTGCGGCAGGTGGACGCCGTCGATGGCGGCCACCTGCCGCACGCCCGTGGTGGCGTTGGTGATGAACGCGCCCGCCGTGCGGGTGCTGGCCGCCGAGGCGATCGGCCGGGTGGTCACCGGGATGCCGAGGTTCTCGGCGGCCCGGCTGACCAGCGCCGTGGTCACCCCCGGCAGGCACGGGGCCTGCGGCCAGACCAGGCCCCCGCCGTCCAGGAAGCCGATGTTCCAGGTGGGGCCCTCCGAGACGCGGCCGTCCACGCCCATGAACAGCGCGTCGTCGTAGCCGTCCAACTGGGCGGCGCGGCGCTGGCGGATCGCTCCGAACAGGCCGGTGCTCTTGATCTGCGGGGTGTCGCGGGTGAAGCGGCGCGTGCCCAGGCGGACCGGGGGAGGGGAGGCGTCCGTCGGCGCGGGACGGGTGCTGACGAGGATCTGCGGGAGCTGGCGTGCGGAGGGGTGGCCCAGGTCCATGTGGGGGTCGAAGACGGTCACGCGGACCACCGATGGGGAGAGGTGGGCGCGCGCGGAGCGCCGCGCGAGTTCGCGGACCCGGGGGATGTCGAGCTCGACGCCGAAGAGGGTGCGGCAGTCGCGGCTCAGGCGGTCCATGTGCAGGTCGAGGCCGCGGACACGCAGGTCGGTGACGAGCATGGTGGTGAAGTGGCCGTAGCCGTACAGGGCCAGGCCCGCGAGTTCCCCGGTGCTGACGGGGCGTCCGTTCAGTTCCATGAGGTGTCCATCATGGCATTCGGGGATCCGCGCCATCGGGGTTTCCCCCACCGGAACCGGGGCGGCGGAAGCACCGCGCCGGTCGGGCCGGGGCCCGGTCGCCGGGGTCCGCGTCAGCCGGTCGTGCGGCGGAAGCGGTACCACCGCGGTGAGGTCCGGTTCATCGGCCACCCCAGGCCGCTGGTCCGCGCGTCCTCGGCCGTGAGGAGCTCCCACCCCGGGAACGCGGCCTCGATCTGCGCCTGTGCGACGCCCTCGACGAGCCGCCGGTACCGGGACGGGCCGAAGGCGAGCATCAGCAGGGTGGCCCCCGGAGCGGCCAGGGCCGTCACTCCCCGCCCCTCCGCGGCCCGCTGGTCGGTGTCCAGGCCCTGGAAGCAGCCGATGTCGAGGAAGAGGTCGAAGGCGCCCAGGCCGGAGGATTCGAGGCCGGTCACGTCGCCGACGACGTAGGCGACCTCCGCCGGGCCCTTGCGGCGGGCGGCCTCGACGGCCTCCGGCACGATGTCGACGCCCACCGCCTCCCAGCCGCGCCGGGCCAGTTCGGGGGTGAACTGACCGCGTCCGCAGCCGATGTCCAGCGCCCGGCCGGGGCCGGTCGAACGCTCCCGCGTCTCGCGGTCGAGCAGGGCGCCGAGCTGCGCCGCCCCGCCCGCGGCGCCGTAGCGCTCCCAGGGGGTGAGGCCGAGGCGGTACATCCACGCGTATTTCGTCATGTCCTCAAGGTAGATCGGCCCTCCGGCGCGGGCCTTTCACCCCCCGGTGGAGGGCCGGCGAGGGGGTGTTCCCGCTGTTCGGGGGTGCGGTCCGTCCGGCTGCGGGGAAGGAGGGGGCGGACGCGTCGCACGTCCGGCGCGACCGCACCGGACCCGACACCGAACACCCGCGACGAAGGGCACGGGGACCACGGAACCGGACGTTCTGCGGTCCTCCGCGTTCGCCGAACTCGAAACCCGTGTGTCGGTTCCTCCCGTCCGGGTAGGGCGGGCCCCATGGTCGGACAACGAGGACGCGCGTACCCGGTCACCACGCTCGCGGCGGGAGCCGCCGTGACACTCGCTCTGGCGGGGTGCGGCGCGAGCGGCGGCGGCGCGGCCACCGAACCCACCAGCACCGCGCCACCCCGGGGCGACGGCTCCCCGAGCGCCCCGGCGGTCCCCACCTCCGCACCGGAGCCGGCGGCGACCGGGACGGCCGAGGACAGCGCGAGCGTCTGCGGCTCGGGCGACCTGGAAGTCGCTCTCGGGCGGGCCGAGGGAGCGGCCGGGACGGTCTACCGGCCCCTGGAGTTCACCAACACCGCAGACGCCCCGTGCGTGATCGGGGGCCACCCCGGAGTCTCCTACGTCACCGAGGAGGACGGCGACCAGGTCGGCGCCGCCGCCGCGCGCGAGGGCGGACCGGGTCCCGCCGTGACCCTCCGACCGGGAGACACCGCCTCGGCCACCGTGGGGTTCACCCGGGTCGCCGACTACGACGAGGACGAGTGCGACCCCACCGACACCCGGGGTCTGCGCGTCTACCCTCCCCGGAACACGGGGTCGGTCTTCGTCGCGGCGCAGGGCCGCGGCTGCGCCGATCCGGACGTGCCCGGCGACCAGCTCACGGTCACGTCCGTCCAGGCGGACGGCGCCTCCTGACCCGACCCGTCCCCGACCCCTGGCCTGTGCCGCCGCCCGATCCGTCCCGGCGCCCGCCCCGCGGTCAGTTCCGCTGCTGTTCCATGGCGGTGAACGCGGTGACCAGCTGGTTCTCGGAGGTCTCCAGGTAGGTCGTCAGCTCGTCCGCCGCCCCGGACGCGTCCCCGGAGGCCAGCAGGGTGTGGATCCTGCGGTTCCAGTCCAGGTACGGAGCGTGGAACTCCCGGGGCGCGTCCATCACGTGGAACACCAGCCGGGTCTCGGCCAGCACCTGGCTCATGAACTCGTTCACCCGCGCGCTCCCGGCCAGACCGGCCACGGCCTGGTGGAAACGCATGTTCGCCGTCCCCATCCGCCACCAGTCCTCGCGTCCGCGCGCGGCCTCGCCCTCGTCCACGGCCGCCCCGACCAGCCGGACCGCCTCCTCGTCCGGGTCCGCCGCGCCCCGCAGCGCGGGGAGCTCCAGGGAGCGGCGCGCCTTGAACAGGTCTCGGACGTCCTCGCTGGTCGGCAGGCCGACGAACACTCCCCGGTGCATCTGGTGCACCAGCAGCCGCTCGCGCACCAGCAGCCGGAACGCCTCGCGCAGGGTGTTGCGGGATACTCCGAGCTCCTCGCACAGCCGCTCCTCCGACAGGCGCTGTCCCGGCGGGTACACGCCGTCGATGAGGGACTCGCGGAGCAGCTCCGCGACCCGCTCGGCCTGCGTGGGCAGCGGGGGGAGGAGGCGCGTGCGGCCGCTGGTCCGGTCGGTGCGGGCGTCCGTGGCCGTCACAGGTGCTCCTTAAGGGGACTGGCGTCTGTTACTTCATTGTCACCGACGCGGAGCACTCCCGGGAGAGCGGGGAGCCCACAGAAGTCGGTTCATCGGACCGGTGGACCGTGGCGCGGTCCCCGAACGGGTTCCCACACGGGTTCCCCGCCGCACCGCCTCGCGTGCACGGCGCATCCGCTCCACCCCGCCACCGCGCGGCTCCACCGCCACTGACCGGCCCCCGCGCGGCTCGCGGGTGAGCCCTCCGCGCGTCCGGTGAGTTCCGGGCGGGGGCGCGCGTTCCTGTGCGGTTTCCGCGCGGTTTCCGCGGGGCTTCCGGGCGGCTGAGCCTTCCGCGCGGCTTCCGCGGGCCCTCGGGCGAGGACGCGCACGGTCCGGCGCGGCTTCGTCCACGGGCTCGCGGACGCGCATTCCGGGGGTTCCTCCGATGACGCCCCTGGGCAGGGCGGGGCGAAGAGATACTTCTGCAACCCAGGTGACCTGGGTTTTTTGCATACCGGCTCTTTACCCGTCTCGTTGGATTGAAGTATCGTTCAACAATCCAACGATGGCGCGGTCGGTTATCGCGTCACCGACCCACATCGGACCCCTTGGAGTGACCCATGGGTGACACACCCCCCGCACCCACGAAGGTGCGCCCCCGTGTCGGGCGGATCGCGATCAGCAGCAGTCTGCTCGGTGCGATGTTCCTCATGGCCACCAGCGCCATCGGCCCCGGCTTCATCACCCAGACCACCACGTTCACCGCCGAGCTGGGCGCGACCTTCGCGGTCGCCATCCTCATCTCGATCCTGGTCGACATCGCGGTCCAGCTGAACATCTGGCGCGTCATCGGCGTCGCCAACACCCGCGCCCAGGACCTGGCCAACAAGGTCGTCCCCGGCGCGGGCTACCTGCTGGCCGCGCTCATCGTCTTCGGCGGCCTGATCTTCAACGTCGGCAACCTCGCGGGCACCGGCCTGGGCCTGAACGCCATGGTCGGGTTCGACACCCGGCTCGGCGCCGTCCTGTCCGCGGTGCTGGCCGTGGTCATCCTGGCCGTCAAGAGGCTGGGCGTGGCCCTGGACCGGATCCTGGTCGTGCTGGGCGTGGCCATGATCGCGCTGACCGTCTACGTGGCCTTCGTGTCCCAGCCCCCGGTCGGCGAGGCCCTGCGCCAGGCCGTCCTGCCCGAGCGGTTCGGCGCGGACGTCTTCCTGGCCACCGTCACCATCATCGGCGGCACCGTCGGCGGCTACATCACCTACGCGGGCGTGCACCGACTCGTCGAGGCGGGTCAGGGCGGGCGCGAGAACGTCCGCGCCATCACGCAGACCTCCGTGACCGGCATCATCGTCACCGGCGTCATGCGCGTGGTGCTGTTCCTGGCCATCCTCGGCGTCGTCGCGGGCGGCGCCGACATCCTGGCGTCCGCCAACCCCTCCGCCGAGGCCTTCCGCCAGGCCGCGGGCGAGGCCGGTGTGCGCCTGTTCGGCGTCATCCTGTGGGCCGCGGCGGTCAGCTCCGTCATCGGCGCCTCCTACACCTCGATCTCCTTCGTCACGACCTTCCACCCGTGGTTGGAGAAGCGCCGGGGCCTCCTGGTCACCGTCTTCATCGGTGTCTCGCTGGCAATCCTGCTGCTGTCCGGGCAGGCTCCGAACACGCTGCTGATCCTGGCCGGAGCCCTCAACGGCGTGATCCTGCCGGTGGGCCTCGGCATCCTGCTGTGGGTCGCGGCCCGCCGCTCCGGCGACCTGCTGGGCGGGTACCGCTACCCGCGCTGGCTGATCGTCATCGGCGTCGCCGCCTGGGCGCTCACCGTGTACATGGCCATCGGCTCCCTGGGCGGCATCGCCGACCTCTGGCAGTAACCCGCCGGGCGCGCCCTTCCACCCTCCCCCGCCCCTACCCCGCCCGGACCGCCACCCGGGCGGGGTAGGGGAACCCCGCAAGGGGCAACACGAAAGAACGAGGAGCACCGACGTTGCGCATCGACCTCAACTCCGACCTCGGCGAGAGCTTCGGCCGCTGGGAACTCGGCGACGACAAGGCACTGCTGTCCATCGTGACCAGCGCCAACGTCGCCTGCGGCTTCCACGCCGGTGACCCGTCCGTGCTGCGGCGCACCACGCTCGACGCCGCCGCCGGGGGAGTGGCCGTCGGCGCGCACGTGGGCTACCGCGACCTCGCCGGGTTCGGCCGCCGCTTCCTCGACGTGCCGCCCGCCGAGCTGACCGACGAGGTGGTCTACCAGATGGGGGCGCTGTCGGCGTTCACCCGCCTGGCCGGGGACCGGATCCGCTACGTCAAACCGCACGGTGCCCTCTACAACACGATCGTGCACCACGAGAAGCAGGCCGCCGCGGTGGTCGCCGCGGTGCGCGAGTTCGACCCCGCCATGCCCGTGCTGGGCCTGCCCGGATCGCAGTTCCTGCGCCTGGCCGAGGAGGCCGGACTGCCCACGCACCGCGAGGCCTTCGCCGACCGCGCCTACACCCCGGAGGGCACGCTGGTCTCGCGCCGCGAGCCCGGCGCCGTCCTGCACGACCCGGCCGCCATCGCCGAGCGCTGCCTGCGCATCGCCCACGGCGAGCCGGTCGAGGCCGTGGACGGCACCCGGATCGTCATCGAGGCCGACTCCCTGTGCGTGCACGGCGACAGCCCCGGCGCGGTGGACATCGCCCGGGCCGTGGCCGACCGGCTGCGCGCCGAGGGCGTCACCCTCGCGCCGTTCACCGGGGAGGCCGCGTGACCCCTGCCGGGAGGAGGGGGCTCCCGACCCCCGCCGAGGAGGCGCCGTGCGTGTCCTGACGTGCGCGGACAGCGGTGTGCTCGTGGAGGTCGCCGACCTCGCCGAGGTGATCGCGCTGCGCGCCGCGCTCCGGGCGCGGCCGATTCCCGGGGTCACCGACGTGGTTCCGGCCGCCCGCACGCTGCTGCTGCGGATCGAACCCGGCACCGACCCCGACGGGGTCGCCGCCGCGGTCACCGGGCTGCCGCTGGCCCCCGGGACCGGACCGGACTCCGGGGACACCGTCACCATCCCGGTGTTCTACGACGGCGAGGACCTCGACGACGTCGCCGAGCTGACCGGCCTGACCAGGCGCGGGGTGGTCGAGGCGCACACGAACGCCACCTGGACGGTCGCGTTCTGCGGCTTCGCCCCCGGGTTCGGCTACATGGTCGGCGACGACCCGCGCCTGCACGTGCCCCGGCGCGGTGAGGCGCGCACCCGCGTGCCCGCCGGTTCGGTGGCCCTGGCGGGGGAGTTCGCGGGGGTGTACCCGCGCAGCTCGCCCGGCGGATGGCAGCTGCTGGGCCGCACCGAGGCCCCGATCTGGGACCTGGACCGCGACCCGCCCGGCCTGCTGCGGCCGGGGGTGCGCGTGCGCTTCACCGACGCGGAGGCCTCATGAGTACGCGTGTCGGGCCCACCCGGACGGGACCCGGCCTCGAACAGGGGCGGGAACGCGACCAGGGACGGGAACGGGGAAGGAACGCGGTGGCGGGTCGGGGAGCGGCGTCGGAACCGGGCGAGGGGGCCGCGGCGCGCACCCCGGCCGCCGCCAGGGGGCGTTCGGCCCTGGAGGTCGTGGCCACCGGACCCATGACCACGGTCCAGGACGCGGGCCGCTTCGGCCACGCCGACCTGGGCGTGGGCCGCTCCGGCGCCGCCGACGCCCACTCCTACGCCCTGGCCAACCGCCTGCTCGCCAACCCCGCGGGGGCCGCCGCCCTGGAGGCCACCCTGGGCGGGCTGCGCGTGCGGGCCCGCGGGCCGGTGACCGTCGCCGTCACCGGGGCCGAAACCCTGCTGCGGGTGGACGGGCGGGGCGCCGCCGCCAACACGGTGCTGCACCTGCCCGACGGCGCGGAGCTGACCATGGGCGTGCCCGACCGCGGACTCCGCTCCTACCTGGGCGTACGCGGCGGGGTTGACGTCCCGCCGGTCCTGGGTTCGCGCAGCACCGACGTCCTGGCCGGGCTGGGCCCCGACCTGCCCGTGCCCGGGGCGCTGCTGCCGGTCGGCCCCGCGCCCGCGGACTTCCCGAACGCGGACCACGCCCCCGTGCCGCCCGTCGGCGGACCCGAGGAGGTCCTGCGGGTGGTCCTGGGCCCGCGCGAGGACTGGTTCACCGAGGAGGCCGTCCGCACGCTGCTGTCGTCCGCCTACGAGGTCACCCCGCGCAGCGACAGGGTCGGCGCCCGCCTGTCCGGCCCCGTTCTGGAACGCGCCCGCTCCGGCGAGCTGCCCAGCGAGGGCATGGTCGCGGGGTCGCTCCAGATCCCGCCGGGCGGGGAGCCCGTGCTGTTCCTGGCCGACCACCCCGTGACCGGCGGCTACCCGGTGGTGGCCGTCGTGTGTTCGGCGGACCTGCCCAGGGCGGCCCAGGCACGCCCCGGCACCCGCCTGCGCTTCACCCTCTGACCGGCCGGGCCCCGCCGGAACGGCGGGGCCCCGACACGACCGCGGACCCGGTTCCGTACCGGGGAACGGGCCGCGGCGCCGCGCGGGAGCCCCCGCACGGCGCACAGCGTTCCGCGCGGCGCGGGAACACCGCGTGCGGTGCGGGAACGCCGCCCGGGGACAACGGCGTTCCCGGGCGGTCCGGCAGCCGCGGGAACACCGCCCGTCCGTCCCACCCGGAACGAAAGGCAGAACCGAATGACCTCTCCGGCCGACCTCTCCCCGTCCCAGGCCCGCGCGCTGTTCCGCGACGGCCTGCGGGTCCCCACCTCCGGCTACAGCGCGGGTTACGCGCAGGCCAACCTCATCGCGCTGCCCCGCGAGGCGGCCTTCGACTTCCTGCTGTTCGCCCAGCGCAACCCCAGGTCCTGCCCGGTCCTGGACGTCACCGAGCCGGGACGGGTGGACGCCTCCGTCTTCGACGGCGACCTGCGCACGGACCTGCCCGCCTACCGCGTCTACCGCGACGGGAAGCTGGTCGAGGAGCGCACCGAGGTCACCGACCTGTGGCGCGACGACCTGGTGGCCTTCCTCATCGGGTGCAGCTTCACCTTCGAGACGCCCCTCCTTGAGGCCGGTGTGCCGGTGCGCCACATCGAGGCGGGCACCAACGTGGCCATGTACGCCACCAACCGGCCGTGCCGCCCCGCGGGCCGGTTCAGCGGTCCGCTGGTGGTGTCCATGCGGCCCATCCCCGCCGACCGGGTGGCCGACGCGGTGCGCATCACCTCGCGCTACCCGGCGGTCCACGGCGCCCCGGTGCACGTGGGCGACCCCGCCGCGCTGGGCATCGAGGACCTGGACAGGCCCGACTACGGTGACGCGGTCGAGGTGCGCCCCGGTGAGATCCCGGTCTTCTGGGCGTGCGGGGTCACCCCGCAGGCGGCCGTGACGGCCTCCGCCCCGGAGTTCGCCATCGGCCACGCCCCCGGCCACATGGCGATCACCGACGTGCGCGACTCCTCCTACCAGGTGCCCTGACGTTTGTCGCCGGACCCCAGGGGTAGTCGCGGGCCCAGGGTCGAGCGACACGACGAACGAAGGGGAACGGTGTGAACAGCCGCGAGCAGCTCATCGCCTGGCTCAACGACGCCTACTCGATGGAGAAGTCCCTCGAGGAGACGCTGGAGAGGCACGCCAAGGACGCGGAGAAGGACCCCGAGGTCCACGCCCGTATCACGCGGCACATCGAGGAGACCCGTCAGCAGGCCGAGACGGTCAAGGGATGCATCGAGTCCCTGGGCGGCAGCGTGTCCAAGGTCAAGAGCGCCCTGGCCGGAATGATGGGTTCCGTGCAGGGCATGGCCAACAAGCCCGCGGGCGACACCATGGTCAAGAACGCCCTCTCCGACTACGCCGCCGAGCACTTCGAGATCGCCTCCTACCGGGCGCTGATCGAGGGCGCCCGCGCGCTCGGCGAGGAGCAGATCGCCCTCAAGCTGACCGCCATCCTCCACCAGGAGGAGGACATGGCCCGCTTCCTGGAGCAGAAGCTCCCGGGCGCGGTGCGCACCGCGCTGGCCGACGCCGAGCGCTGACCGCGCCGCGGGCCGAACCCCGAGTGACAGCACCCGGACGCCCCGGAGGAGGCAGCGCCTCTTCGGGGCGTCCGCGTGGCGGACCGCTTCCTCGCGGGCCGACCCGTCCCGGGCGCGGGGTACTACGTCCGGCCGGTCGGGGGCACGGCGAGCCCGCACGGTCGGTGACGCCGCCTTCTCGACGGCGGCGCACCGGTCCTCGGGAACAGGGGCCCTCGGGAACCCCCGGAAGAGGCCAAGACACCCAGGGAGGCGTCCATGACGGCATCCGCGCACGCGGGGGCGCGACCGCCGACGGCGCACGGCCGCAACACGGCCGCGGGCGTCCTGCTCGGGCTGGGCACGGTGGCGTTCGTGGACGAGGTGGTCTTCCACCAGCTGCTGCACTGGCACCACTTCTACGACCTCTCGACCACCGGCGTCGGCCTGGTGTCGGACGGGCTGTTCCACGCCTTCAGCTGGTTCGCCACGGTGGCCTCCCTGCTCATGGTGGCCTCCCTGCGCCGGGAACGCCGCTTCCGGGGGCTGGCCTTCACGGCGGGCTGGCTGACCGGGGCGGGGTCCTTCCAGCTCTACGACGGGCTGGTCCAGCACAAACTCATGGGCCTGCACCAGATCCGCTACGGCGTGAACCTGGTGCCCTACGACCTGACCTGGAACATCCTCGCCGGGACACTGCTGGTCGCGGGCGTCGCGCTGTGGACCCTGTCCCGGAGGCGGACACGCGGGGCGTCGGGTGCCGATCCCGGGCGGGCCTGACCCGTGGACCACCGCGGGCACGAACCCGCCACCGCGGTCCCCGGCCTCCTCGCTCCCGGCGCGTGGGCCGTCCTGGCACTGGTGTGCGCGGCCCTGGCGGTCTACGCGGTCGCGGCGCTCCTGCCGAGCCGCCGGGGCGGGGCCTGGCCCTGGATCCGCGCCCTGGCCTGGGCGGCGGGATGCGCGGCCGTGGGGGCGGCCCTGGTCGGCCCCCTGGCCGAGCGGGCCCACCACGACTTCGCCGCCCACATGGCGGGGCACGTCCTGCTGGGCATGCTGGGCCCGCTCCTGCTGGTCCTGGCGGCACCGGCCACTCTGGCCCTGCGGACCCTGCCGCTGGACGCCGCGCGCACCCTCTCCCGGGTTCTGCGGTCGGCGCCCGCCGCGTTCGCGACCCATCCGGTCGTCGCGGGCCTGCTCAGCGTCGGAGGCCTGTGGGCGCTGTACCGCACCGGCCTGTACGCCGCGACGCACACCGACCCGCTCCTGCACGCCCTGGTACACGCCCACGTGCTGGCCGCCGGATGCCTGTTCACCTTCGCGGTGCTGGGCGGACCCGACCCCGCACCGCACCGGCTCCCTCCGCCGTGGCGGGCCGCCGCCCTGGTCGCGGCCGTCGCCGCGCACAACGTCCTGGCCAAGTCCCTCTACGCGGTGCCGCCTCCGGGGGTGCCCGCCGAACAGGCCCATGCCGGAGCCCAGCTCATGTACTACGCCGGTGCGCCGGTGGAGATCGCGTTGATCTTCCTGGTGTGCCGTCCCTGGCTGCTTCCCCGGCCGCGTCCGGAAGCCGGGCGGGGCCGCCTCAGGACTCCCGCGGGGGAGGAGCGACTTCGTCGGGGGTGGGTCGTCCGCCGTCGGTCTGCTGGCCCCGGATGAGGCGACCGCGGCGACCGCGACCGGAGCCCCGGCCGGGGCCGCCCCTGACCTCGGGGCCGGAGCCCTGACCGGGACCGGCGGCACCGTCCCGGCTCCCGTTGCCGCCGGTCCGGTCCTCCTCCGCCCGGTCCCCGTCCCCTCCGGCCCGCTCCCCGCCGTCCTGCGCGGCCCCCGGACGCTGACGGCCGCTCTTGCGCGAGTAACCCGCCTGGCTCGCGTACAGCGACTTGGAGACCCGGGAGGCGTCGCCGGTCCGGGACATCCCCGCCATTCGCCGCAGTTCCTCCATCTGCGCGAGCACCTCCGGCGGCGGAGCCGCCGCACCCGCCCCGGCGGGCGCCGCCGGCATGTGGCCGGCCAGGTCCGTCCGCGCCTCCTCCAGCAGACCCGCGGCGCCGAAGCGGTCGCCCCGCCGCATGGCCTCGCTGGCCCTCCTCTTGGCGGTCTGCGCCCGCTGCAGGACCTCCTCCGCGCGCACCTCGGGCCGGGGCACCCGCTCGTCGGCCGCGTCCCGCGCGACCACGTCGAGTTCGACGGAAAGGGACACGGTGCGGGTGTCCAGCGTGGCCGGGTCGGCGTAGGCGACCTCCAGCGCGGCGACGGCGCCCGGCGCGGACAGCCCGCGGACCTCCAGGCGCAGCAGCAGGCGGCGCCGCTCCCCGGAGTGGAAGTCGCCCAGTTCGACCACCACCGATCCGTCCGCGAGCCGGTGGGAGGGCATCTCGCCCACCACGGAGACGGAGCGCAGGAGCGGGCCGGACGGAACCCGCAGGGACACGGCCTGGGCCGTCTTGGCCAGCAGGTACTCGGCCTCCCGGGCGATGAGGCCGCCCGCGGTGTCGGGGTCCTCGGCGAACAGGGCGCTGCCCGCGCCGCCGTCGGCCACCGCGCCCAGCAGCTCCTCGTCGTAGCCCAGGCCGTACCCCAGGGACGTGGTGGTGACCCCGTGGGCGTAGGCGTCGGCCGCCACCTGTCGGAGCAGGTCGTGGTCGGTGACGCCCTGGTTGGCGTGGCCGTCGGAGATCAGCAGCAGGGTGCCGCCCCGGTCGGCTCCGGCGCGGCGGGCCTCCTGCACGCCGCGCAGCAGTCCGCTGGACAGGTCGGTGCCGCCCGACGCGTGCAGCCCGGAGATCAGGCGGCGCACCCGCGCCTTGTCCTCCAACGGCCCGCAGGGCACCTCGACCCGGGCCTGGTCGTTGAAGGACACGAGTCCGAAGTTGTCGGAGGGCGCGAGCCGCTCCACCAGGGAGAGCAGCGCGCGCACCGCGCCGTCCAGGCGTCCTCCGCCCATGGACCCGCTGCGGTCCAGCACGACCTGGAGGGTCGCGGGCGGGCGTTCGGTCTCCTCCTCGCGTTCGGGGGCGGTGATGTCGACCAGGACGGACACGGCGTCTTCGGTGTCCCGGGGGACGGCGTCGAAGTCCGACAGCGCTGACAGGTGCATGCATGCTCCGGGGGGTCGGGTGTGTGGCCCTCCAGCCTAGGAAGCGGCGACGACGTTCGCACGGTCCGGCGTGGCCGGATGGGGCCATCTCCGGGCCGCGCGTCCGGCCCCGCCACCCGGTCAGGCCCGGTGCGGGCCCGCCGCCCCGCCACCCGGTCAGGCCCGGTGCGGGCCCGCCGCCGCGCGACCGGGACGACCCTCGTCGATGCGGGGTGCGGGGTGCGGGGTGCGGGGTGCGGGGTGCTGTGGGCTTCAGATCCGGCGCAGGCCCAGACGGCGCAGCTCCAGGGCGGCCAGCGCCTCCACGGTTCCTCGGTCACCGGAGCGCCAGGCGCCCGCCGGGTCCTCGTGCGTACCGGCCAACCGGGACGGGGACGCCGAGGTCAGGGCGCGCAGGGCCAGCAGCCGGGACCGGGCCTCGGGCGCGAGCCCGCGCAACCGCCTGGCGGCGCTGGCGTGGCGCACCCACCGGGCGCGCAGGGGCAGCCAGGTGGCGGCGAGCAGCAGCAGCGGGAGCACGGCGGTCAGCAGCGGCAGGGTCAGCGCGAGCGAGGCCACCGTCTCCTGGAAGGAGGTCCCGGCGGCGGTGAGGGACTCGCCGGTCTCGCTCATGCTGGTGAACGGGGTGGCCAGGGCCTCCCCGGCCAGGGGCACCTGGCGGGCCTGCTCGGCGGCGGAGTTCATGTGCTCGCTGAAGCCCTCGCCCGTGCTCACCATGAGTTCGCCGGGGCGGCTGAGGGCCATGAGGGTCTCGCGCAGCGCCAGCGCCGCGCTGACCCACGCGTACACCCAGGCGGCGGCGAGCAGGTCGGAGGCGAACTGGAGGAACGCGCGCACGGGGTACTCGGCGTAGAGCTTCACGGGGGCCTTCCGGGGGTGAGGGGCGGGCGTGGGCGAGGACCCACGGTTCCCCGTTACCCGTTCGGAGCCGCCTCACGCCGCGAACCGCGCAGCCACGGGGGTTCCGTGCCCGCGTCCCGCTCTTGCACGGTCCGTCCCGCGCCCCCGCATCCCGCTCTCGCGGGCTCCGTCCCGCGCCCCCCGGCACCGGTGGGAACCGTTCCGGACCGTACGCCGTACCGACGGCACCGGCGGAGCCGTCTCCAGAGGAGGCCCGCGCCCGGTTCCGCGTGCCGTACCGGCGATCCTCGCGGCGGCGCCTCCCCGCTGTGGAGGCCCGCCGCCCGCGTCCCCGTTCAGGGGTTCCGGGCCCCGGACGGGTTCAGGCCGGGTCCGGTGCGCCCCGGAAGGTGCGCCGGTAGGCGCTGGGGGACACGCCCAGTTCGGCGTGCATGTGCTGGCGCAGCGACGCCGCCGTGCCGAAACCCGCCTCGTGCGCGACCCTGTCCACCGGCAGGTCCGACTCCTCCAGCAGCTGCCGGGCCCGGTCCAGGCGCTGCCGGGCGACCCACTGGCCGGGCGAGAGCCCCACCTCGTCGCGGAAACGGCGGGTGAGGGTACGCACGCTCACGGCCTCCTGGAGGGCCATCTCCCGCAGGCCCGGCTGGAGGTGCAGGTGTTCCAGGGCCCAGGCGCGCGCCCGACCCGTCGCGGCACGCTCCGGCGCGGGCACGGGACGGCGGATGTACTGGGCCTGGCCGCCGTCGCGGTGGGGCGGGACGACGGTGCTGCGCGCCACCTCGTTGGCCACGGCGGCGCCGTGGTCGAGCCGGATCATGTGCAGGCCCAGGTCGATGCCCGAGGCGACCCCGGCAGCTGTCAGCACACGCCCGTTGTCGGTGTACAGCACGTCCGGGTCCAGGTCGATGCCGGGGTACATGGCGCGGAAGTAGCCCGCGGACTTCCAGTGGGTGGTCACGCGGCACCCGTCCAGGAGCCCGGCCGCGGCGAGCACGAACGCGCCGGTGCAGATCGAGGCCACGCGCGCGTTCGGCGGGATGCGCGCGACGGCCGCGGCCAGAGCCGGTGCGAGTGGGGCGTGCGGGCGTTCGCCGTAGTCCTCGTCGGCGGCGGGCAGGATCACCGTGTCCGCCTCGTCGAGGGCCTCCGGTCCGTGGGCCACGTTGATCGTGAAGTCGGTGTCGGTGCTGATCTCCCCCGGTTCCAGCGCGCAGGTGACGACTTCGTAGAGCAGCTCCCCGTCGGCGCTCCGGGCCTGGCCGAACAGGCGGTGGACGATGCCCGCCTCGATGGGCAGCAGGCCGTGCCGGACGAGGACGGCCACGCGGTGGCGGCCGGGCCGCGAGAAAATCCTCATGGCCTGATTCTTGCGCATGTTGGCTTTCAGGACACTGTCGGGGAAGGTGCCCGCGCAGGAGCCTGAGGCCATGGCCGAGAACACCGCTTCCGCGCAAGAGCCCGCACGCACCCCGTTCCACCGCGCGTGGCTGGTCGCCCTCGTCGCGTGCCTGACCATCGTCGCCGCGGCGGCCTTCGCCGCGATGCCCGGAGTCCTGACCGATCCCCTGCACGCCGAGTACGGGTGGTCCCGCGGGGCGATCGGTGCGGCGGCCTCGGTCAACATGCTCGTCTACGGCCTGATCGCCCCCTTCGCCGCGGCGCTGATGGACCGGTTCGGTGTCCGCGGGGTCGCCCTGGCGGCCCTGGGCGCCGTCGTGGCGGGGGCCGGACTGACCCTCGTCATGACCACCGCCTGGCAGCTGACCCTCTACTGGGGGCTGCTCGTCGGCGCGGGCACGGGGTCACTGGCGATGACGTTCGCCGCCACGGTGGCCGACAACTGGTTCGTCCGACGCCGTGGGCTGGTCATCGGCGCCCTGACCGGGGCCAGCGCCTTCGGCCAGCTGGTGTTCCTCCCCGCGCTGGCCTGGATCGTGGACCACCGCGGATGGCGTCCGGCCATCGTGACCCTGGTGCTGACGGCGGGCGTCATGATCGTCCTCGTCGCCCTGGTGCTGCGGAACCACCCGGCCGACCTGGGACAGCGCCCCTACGGTTCCCCGGTCTTCGTGGACAGGCCCCGAGCGGACCGGGGCGCGGCGCGCCGGACCGTGCGGGTCCTGTCCTCCTCGGTGCGCAGTCGCCGGTTCTGGCTCCTGGGCGGAGCGTTCGCGATGTGCGGCGCGACCACCAACGGCATCATGTGGACCCATTTCGTACCCGCCGCCCAGGACCAGGGAATGGCCGTCACGGTCGCGGCGGCGCTGGTGTCGGCGATCGGCGTCTTCTCCCTGGTGGGGACGGTCCTGTCCGGATGGCTCACCGACCGGGTGGACCCGCGCCTGCTCCTGGTCGCCTACTACGCGGGTCGGGGCGTGCTCCTGGCCGCGCTGCCCGCGCTGCTGGGGCCGGACGCCGGAGCGGCGATGGCGGCCTTCGTCGTGGTGTTCGGCCTGCTCGACGTCGCGACGGTGCCCCCGACCATCCTGCTGTGCCGCCGGCTCTTCGGCGCAGACGGGGCCATCGTCTTCGGGTGGGTCAACGCCGTCCACCAGGTCGGCGCGGGGTCCATGGCGGTCTTCGGCGGCTTCGTCCGCGACGTGGGCGGAAGCTACGGGCCGGTGTGGCTGACGGGCGCCGCCCTGTGCGCCGTCGCCGCGATGCTGGCCCTCAGGGTGCCGCGCGGCACGGGCTCCGACCTCGCGGACGAGGGGTCCGGAGGGGCCCGTGACCACGAGCGCAGGAGGGTGTGAGCGCGATGGGGGACACCGGAACCCGGGGCGGCGCCGAGGGTCCCGCGTGCGCCGGTGCCGGGGTCGGTCCGGGTACGGCCCGCGGGGCCGGGCGCCCGTCACCAGGGTTCTCCGCCGTGCTGGTGGTCCTCGCCGCCCTGGTGGCCTACGTGGGGTTCGCCGGGCTGGAGCAGGGACTGCGCGCGGCGCGCGGCGAGGGGGTACCGGGCGTGTTCACCGCGACGAGCATCACCTGCGTCCAGCACCCGGGGCACGAGTCGTGCACCTGCAACGGCACCTTCACCGGTGCGGGGGGAGGAGAGCCGCGCGGGGTCTACCTGCACGCGGCCGGGCGCGACACCTGCGAGGAGGGAGCGCGGATCCCGGCCGTGGACGCCGGGGCCGCCAACCGCGTCTACGGCCCCGACGGCTCCCGCGAGTGGATCCTGTCCTCGCTCGTCCTCGCGGCGTGCCCGGCCCTGGCCGGCGGTGTCGCGGCGAACTGGGTGCGCTACCTGCGGCGCGGACCGGCGAAGGAGTGACCGGCCCCGGACGCGGACCGCCCCGGGCGGACCCGGCGGTCCGCCCGGGGCGGTGGGAACCGGTGCCCGCACGAGGGACGGGAGGCGTACGGACACCGGGCACGGGCCGGGGGACGGGCTGGGAGTGTCCGGCCCGCGGTCCGGAGCCGCGGTCGGCTGGGTGGACCGTCCGCCGACCGCGGCGAGCCGCTGACCGCGCCCGGGTATCGCGGCGCGGGCTCAGCCGCGCGGTGCGCCCACGGGGGCGTGCCGCTCCCCGCCTCCCCCACCGGAGGCGTCGGCGGTCCGCGACTCCCCGGCGGCCGTGTCGGAGTCGGCCGTCCTGGCCTCCTCGGCCTCCGAGCCGTCGCCCCCGGCCGTGCCGGAGGCCTCCGCGGCCCCACCGGAACCCTCGGCGGGCTTGTCGTAGCTCATGAGGGCGTCCATGTCGATGCTGTCCGGGTTCCTCAGCGTGTGGGTGAGGCGCTCGCGGTCCAGGCCGCCGGTCCAGCGGGCGATGACCAGGGTGCCCACCGCGTTGCCGATGAGGTTGGTCAGGGCGCGGCCCTCGGACATGAAGCGGTCGATGCCGACGATGAGCGCGATGCCCGCCAGCGGGATCACGTCGCCGAACGCGGCCAGCGAGGCGGCCAGGGTCACCAGACCGGCACCGCTGACGCCCGCCGCGCCCTTGCTGGAGAGCAGCATGAACAGCAGCAGTCCGACCTGGGTCCAGACGGAGATGTCCGAACCGGTGGCCTGGGCGATGAAGATGGCGCCCATGGTCATGTAGATCGCGGTGCCGTCCAGGTTGAAGGAGTACCCGGTCGGGATGGTCAGGCCCACCACGGACTTCTTGGCGCCCGCGGCCTCCAGCTTGGTCATCATGCGCGGCAGCACCGACTCGCTGGAGGAGGTGCCCAGCACGATGAGGAGCTCGTCGCGGATCAGGCGCACCAGGCGGAACAGGCTGAACCCGGCCAGGCGGCTGACGAGCCCCAGGACGACGACGATGAACAGGACACAGGTGACGTAGAAGCTGAGCATGAAGTAGGCGAGGCTGCTGAGCACCTGGCCGCCGTACTCGCCGATGGTGAAGGCCATGCCGCCGAAGGCGCCGACGGGCGCCGCGTACATGACGATCTTGATGACGCCGAACATGATGTGCGACATCGTGTCCAGGGCGCGGACGGCGGGCTCGCCGCGCCTGCCGAGCATGGTCAGGGCGCAGGCGACCAGGATGGCCAGGACCAGGACCTGGATCAGCTCGCCCTCCACGAACGCGGAGAAGAACGAGTCGGGGATCATGTGGAGGATGAAGCCGGAGAAACCGGTTCCGCCCGCCTCGGCCTCGGCGATGGTGTCCGCGGCGTCGGCCTCGTCGAAGGACACGTTCAGGCCCACGCCCGGACGCATGACGTTGACGGTGACCAGGCCGATGGCCAGGGCGAGCACGGTCAGCGCGGTGAAGTACACCAGGGTGCGCAGGGCCAGCCCGCCCGCCTTGGCCAGGTTGCCCAGACCGGCGATGCCCACGACGACGGTACAGAAGATGGTCGGGGCGATGACGACCTTGACGAGCTTGATGAACAGGTCGGCCAGCCAGCGCATGTCCGCGGCCCAGGCCGGGAAGAGCAGACCGACGGCGATGCCGAGCGCGATACCGACGAGCACCCAGAAGTACAGGTGACGGTAGATGGGCTTCCTGCGCCTGGGCGGTGCCTTGTCGGCACTCTGCCCGGGGGCGGCGGCGCGTCCGGGACTCGGCATGGCCTTCTCCTCCAGGTCCTGTGTAGCGGGTCACAGGAACCTTCACGCCAGAGGCGCGTAACGGCCAACCCACGAGGGGGAAACTTAAGGTTTACCTGACATTTGATCACTTTCGGTGGTACGGCACCGCATTTCTGTTCACTGAGGGTGCTCGTGTGTCCGGGTGCTCGCGAGGACCGGTGGCTCCCTGT
The DNA here is from genome assembly GCF_041228755.1 of Nocardiopsis sp. LDBS0036. NCBI lineage: Bacteria > Bacillati > Actinomycetota > Actinomycetes > Streptosporangiales > Nocardiopsidaceae > Nocardiopsis > Nocardiopsis sp. LDBS0036. The sequence continues at coordinate 2,734,093 of NZ_CP141103.1, read as the reverse complement.
GAGGGGCGTGGCGGGGATGGTCGGCCCGCCTGTGACCGGAGGATGCCCTGACCTGCGTTGACGCCGGTCTCCGGTTCGGCTGGCGGTAACGGAGGGCAACAGATCCGGTAGCGGGCTCACAACGCGGACAAGCCCTGGAAGGGCGCCCCGCGCCGACGCCCCCGCGCCGACGCCCCCGCGCCGACGCCCCCGCGCCGACGCCCCCGCGCCCAGCGCCCTCGTGCCGGACCCCTGTGCGCTGCTCCCCTCTGTGCCGGGCGCCCTCGTACAGGGGCCCTCACACCGGGCGGCTCCAGGCCCCGGCGGCCCCGGCCCGGCGGACGTACTCGGCGAAGTCCGAGGCCGGGCGGCCCAGCGCCTTCTCGACCCCGTCGGCGGGCTCGGCGTTGCGGCCGTCCAGGATCTCGCCGAACAGCTCGGTCAGCCCCCGGGCCACCTCCCCGGGCAGCCCCGCGGCGACCGCCCCGGCGACGAACTCCTCCGGCGGGACCCGGCGGCAGGCGACGGGGTACCCGGCGGCCCCACCGATCAGACGGGTGGCCTCGGTGAACGTCAGTGCCCGGGGCCCGGTCAGCTCGTACAGCTCACCGGCGTGCCCGTCCTCCGTCAGCGCCCGGGCCGCGATCTCCGCGACGTCGTCGAGGTCCACGAACGGCTCGGGCACGTCCGGCACCGGCAGGGCCACGGTGCCCTCCAGGACCGGCCCGAGCAGGAAGCTCTCGGAGAAGTCCTGCGCGAAGACCGAGCAGCGCAGCACGGTCAGGTCGGGGAACACGCCGCGCACGGCGTGCTCCGCGCGCTCGGCCCCCTCCTCGCCCCGGCCCGACAGCAGCACCGCGCGCCGGACGCCGCTCCGGGCGGCACGGGAGGCGAACGCGGCGACGGCCTCGTCGGCCCCGGGAAAGGCCAGGTCGGGGTGGTAGCACAGGTAGACGGAGGCGACCCCCTCCAGGACGGCGTCCCAGGTGGCGGGTTCGTGCCAGTCGAAGCGGGGCCGACCGGAGCGGGAGCCGACCCGGACGTCGGCGCCGTGCTCGCGCAGCAGGCGGGTGACACGGCGGCCGGTCATGCCGGTGCCGCCGGTGACGAGGACGTGTTGTGTGGTCATGTCCCCCACTCCACCAGCCGGGGGCCGGACGGAACATAGCCAGAACGCTGGTGTGCATAAGCGTTCGTCTGGATCCGGCGCGGTCCCCGCTGTCCTCGGACGCGGCCCCCTCGGAGGAGCCCGCGCGTTCGGCGGCAGAGCCCCGAGCCCCCGTCCGCGTCACTAGGGTGAGGCCATGGACCCCCTCGTGCACCTCCTGGACGGACCACGCGCGCGCGGCGCCTTCACCCTGCGCACCGTCATGAGCCCGCCCTGGGGCATCGACATCCGCGACGAGGCCGCGCTCACCCTGGTCGTGGTCACCTCCGGGCGCGCCTGGGTGGCGGCGAACGGAGAGGAGGCCGAGGCCGGTCCCGGCGACCTGGTGCTCGTGCGCGGCCCGGAGCCCTACGTGATCGCCGACAGCCCGGGCCGGGAGCCCACCGTCACCGCTCTGCCGGGTGCGCGGTGCGTGGCCCGCGACGGCGCGGAGGTCCACGTGTCCATGAGCCACGGCGTCGGCACCTGGGGGAACGACCCCGACGGCACCGACACCATGGTCGTGGGCGCCTACCTGGACGACAGCGAGGTCGGCCGCCTCGCCCTGGCCGCGCTGCCGTCGCTGGCGGTGCTCCCCGAGGGCCGGGTCGACCCCGCGCTGGTGGAACTGCTCGCACGCGAGATCACCACCGGCCACGTCGCCCAGACCAGCCTCAACGACCGGCTCCTGGACTGCCTGCTGGTGATGGCGGTGCGCGCCTGGCTGGAGGACAACCCCGACAGCGCGCCCAACTGGCTCACCGCCCGCAGCGACCCCGTCGTCGCGCGGGCGCTGGAGCTGGTCCACGAGCGCGTCGCCGACCCCTGGACGCTGGAGTCCCTGGCGGGGGAGTGCGCGGTCTCCCGCGCCACCCTGGCCGCGCGCTTCCAGCGGGCCGTGGGCACCCCTCCGATGACCTACCTGCGCACCTGGCGGCTGACGGTGGCCTGCGACCTGCTCACCGCCAGCCCGGGGCTGGGCCTGGAGGCCGTGGCCGCACGGGTGGGCTACGGGAGCGCGTTCGCGTTCAGTTCCGCGTTCAAGAACCACACGGGCGCGAGCCCGTCCGCGTACCGGGCCGCCCGGGCCGAACGCGTGCCGCAGGAGGCCTGACGCGTTCCCGAGCCACGTGGTTGGGTAGGTCTTCCCGAGACCCGGGGCCAGGGCACGGCAGAAGGGGGACGCGATGACCGACAGCACCCAGGCGTTCGACCAGCTCAGCGAGGGCTATCGCCGTTTCCGGCCGGGATACCCCCGTGCCCTGCTCGACCGGTTGCGCGCCCACGTCCTCGCCGGTGAGCGGAGTTCCTGGCCCGAGCCCTGGCTCCTGCTCGACGTCGGCGCGGGGACGGGCATCTCCACCCGCGCCCTGCGCCGCGTCTTCGGTCCGGATCCTCGTGTGGTCGGCGTCGAGCCGGGGCGTTCCATGCGGGCCGCCGCCGCCGAGGAACCCGACGGGGTCGAGTACGTGGACGGCCGTGCCGAGGAGGTCCCCTTCCCCGACGCGTCGGCCTCCCTCGTGCTGGCCGCACAGGCCGTCCACTGGTTCGACCGGCCCGCCTTCTACGCCGAGGCCGCGCGCCTGCTCCTGCCCGGCGGCACCGTCGCGGTCCTCAACAACGACCGCGACTGGACGGCCAGTGCGTTCGTCGACGCCCACGAGAGCCTGATGGAGGAGTACGGCGACGACTACCGGCGCGACTACCGCGCCTACGACACCGTCGCCGAGATGGAAGCCCAAGACGGCCTTTCCAACGCCACCGAGTTCACCACCGCCTGGACGCGCGAACTCGACACCGCGGGCTTCGTCGGGAGCGCGCTGTCCTCCAGCAGGATGGCCGCCGTGGTCCGCGACATCGGCGAGGAGCGCACCCGGGCCGCCCTCACCGAGCTCGTCGCCGCGCACTTCCCCGACGGGAACGTGCGCGTCCCCTACGTCACGCGGCTCCACCTGGCCCGCCGGACGCCGTAGCCGCACGCCGGTGCCCGCGCAAGGGAGTCCGGCTGCTCCAGGTCACGGTTTCGGGCGACACATCGTAGGGGCGTCCCCGAGGCCAACACGGTTTGGCGCAACGAAGCGGCGGGGGCGCGGGGGAGTTCGGCGGCGACGTCCCCACACGTGCTGTGCACGGAACTTCCAGGACCTTTGCCGAGGGCGGCGTCCAGGGCATGAGCGGCGCGGCGGGCAAGTTTCCCGTCTGCTCGACTCAGAACCGCCTGGAGGTATGCGGTGCCGTTGTCGTCTGAGACGAGGGCGAGCACCCGATGCTTGGACTGGGTGTGCTCGCAGCGGAACTGGCGGGGAAAGGGAAGCGGAAGCCCGCTATCGGACATGGTCCAACCTCACAGCGAATATCGCGCCTTATCGAGCGCAGGGGTGTGGAACTCCGCTGGTGGGTGAGGTACGGCCACGCCCCCGGACGGACGAGGGGAGAGAAACCGCTGGTGCCCCCGATGCGATCAGCGACCCGTGCCGGCCAAGACCCGTGCTGTCCGTCTCATGTGGATGCGGCCAGGCTTCCGTAACGGTCAGCCGAGCCGCTTCTTGAAGCCGACGTGGGAGGCGGTGTACCCCAACCGCTCGTAGAAGCGGTGGGCGTCCTCCCGCGAGGCGTCCGAGGTCAGCTGGAGCATGGCGGCTCCCCGGCGGCGGGCCTCCTCCTCGGCCCAGGCCAGCAGGTCGGTGCCCAGACCGCCGCCGCGCACGTCCGAGTGCACCCGCACCGCCTCCACCTGGGCGCGGGTGGCGCCCCGGTGGGACAGGCCCGGCAGGAAGGTCAGCTGGAGGGTTCCCACCACCCGGTCCCCGCGGCGGGCCACCGCCAGGAACTGGTGCGGGTCGGCGTCGATCACCTCGAAGGCCGCCAGGTAGGGGGCCGGGTTCCCGGGATCCTCGCGTCGGGCGCCCAGTTCGTCGTCGGCGAGCATGGCGACGATCGCCGCCACGTCCTCGGCGCGGGCCCGGTTGATGGTGATGCCCTCGTTCAAGGGTGCTCCGTTCGTCGTCAGGTGTTCCGGCGCCGCCGGACGCGGTCGCCGGGGCCCGCCCCGAGCGGTTCCGGGGGAGCGAGGGTCCGGCCCTCCGGAGCGCTCGCCCGCGGCGCGGGCGGGGTCGGTCCGGGGCGGGGGGCTTAGGGGAACAGCAGCGCGGCCACGGCTTCGAGGTCCGCCACCACGGTGGTCGCGTGCGCGAGGTCCCCGGGGTCGGTCGTGGAGGCCACGGCCACCACGGGCATGCCCGCGTCCAGGCCGGAGCGGACGCCGCTCACGGAGTCCTCCACCACCACGCACCGCCCGGGGGCGACCCCCATGCGCTCGGCTCCCAGCAGGTACGGGGCCGGGTGGGGCTTGCCCCGGGCCACCTGGTCGGCGGTCACCAGCACGCGGGGGAGGGGCAGCCCCGCCGCCGCGATCCGCGAACGCGCGATCCGGTCGCTCCCGGACGTGACGATCGCCCAGGGGCGTCCGTGCGCGTCGAGTTCGCTCAGGAGTTCGCGTGCGCCGGGCACGCCCCGGACGCCGTCCCCGGCGGCGGCCTCGTGGTCCTCGATCCGCGGCGCCTCGGCCAGCGGGTCCAGGTGCGGGGCGAAGAGGCGGGCCAGGTCCACGTCGGTCCGCCCGTGGTGGTGTTCGAGCACCGCGCCGACGTCCAGGCCGCGTTCCACGGCCCACGCGGTCAGCCCCGCGCGGATGCTCGCCGTGGAGTCCACCAGCACGCCGTCCAGGTCGAACAGCACGGTCGCCTCGTCGTAGCCGCCCACGTCACTCCCTCGTCCGGTTCCCGCCAGGCACTCCAGGGTGCCATCCGCGACCGCCGGGGCGTCGGCGGCGGTACCCCTGCCGGAGCGTCGGGAGCGGGGACCGGCCGGATCCGGCACGGCAGCCGGCCGTCCTCCGCCTGTCCGACGAGGACGCGCCCGGAGACGGGTGCGCCACCACGGGCATGTCAATTACAGTTGACCCATGGACGCCGAACAGCTGACCGCCCTCGCCCGCACCACCGGAGCCGACGACCCGCTGGTGGGTCTGGACGCCACCGTCCAGCTGCGCAGGGAGATGGAGCGGGTCGAGGCCGTCCTCGTCCGCCGCGCCCGCAACCGCGGCTCCACCTGGGCCGAGATCGCCGGGGTGCTCGGCGTGTCCAAGCAGGCCATCCACAAGAAGTACGGAGGCCGCGGGCTCTTCGGCGGGCAGGAGTAGGAACGCCGCACCGGCCCGGCACCGCCGGTCGGCGCGGTGCCGACGCCCGGCCCGGCCCGGTGCCCCCTGTCAGCGCAGTGCCGCCGCGAACCGCTCCATCCTCTCGCCGAAGCCCTCCGCGTCGCCGAACCACACCGCCACCGCGTCCGCTCCGGCGGCCGTCAGCTCCCGGAACAGCCCGACGGCGCGTTCGAACTCCTCCTCGCCACCGGACCAGGCGATCCGCGTTCCCGCGCGCACCGGCCGCGGGGTCAGCTCCCGCAGCCGGTTCCGGGCCTCCACGAACCCCGCCGTGTCCAGTCCCACGCCCTGCCACACGTCGGCCCACTCGGCGGCCCGCCGCAGCGCCCGGTCGGACGTGCCGCCCACCATCACGGGTACGCGCCGCGCCGGACGGGGCGCGAACACCCCGCGTTCGTAGGAGTGGAAGCGCCCCTCGAACGGCCCCTCGCCCTCGAACAGGTGCCGCAGCAGCCGCAGCGTCTCGTCGGTCCGGGCGCCGCGCGTGGCGAAGTCCGACCCCACGGCCTCGAACTCCTCGCGCGACCAGCCGGTCCCCACGCCCAGGACGAAGCGCCCCCCGGACAGGGCGTCCAGGGTCGCCACCTGCTTCGCCAGCACGAACGGGTCGCGCATCGGCGCCACCAGCACCGACGTGCCCAGTCGGATCCGCCGGGTCAGGGCCGCCAGGTGGGCCAGGGCCACCAGCGGCTCGTACACGCCGCCGAAGGTGCGGCCGTACGGCGCGGGCGGCAGCAGGTGGTCGGGCAGCCACACCGCGTCCACGCCCAGCTCCTCGGCGCGAACCCCCAGTTCGACGAGGGTTCTCGGTGACATCCGCGCGGACTCGTCGGGCAGGACCACCTGGAGGGGCGTTCCCGTGATCGGTTCGGTCAACTCGCTCATGGAGTGACGGTAGACGGTGCCACCGGTGTGAGGGCGAGGACGGGCCAGATGTTCCCGTACCGTCCTCGCCGGAACGCCGGAACGCCGGAACGCCGGAACGCCGGAACGCCGGAACGCCGGAACGCCGGAACGCCGGAACGCCGGAACGCCGGAACGCCGGAACGCGGGAACGCGGGAACGCGGGAACGCGGGAACGCCTACCGGGGCGAGGGCAGGGACACCTCGACCAGCACCGCCCTGTGGTCGGTGCCGGTCACCTCCACGACCTCCAGGCCGTCGACGCCCATCCGGGGGTGCACCAGCACGTGGTCGATGGCCAGGCCCGGCACCGCTCGCCCCACCGGCCACGTGGGCTCCAACCCCTCACCCAGGACCGCGGCCGAGCTCAGGTACCCCGCCTCCAGGACCTCGCGCAGCGCCGCGTGGTCGAGCGTGGCGTTGAAGTCCCCGGCCAGGACCCGCATCGTGTCCGGGTCGCCCACCTCGGCCAGGCCCTCCAGCTCCCCGCGCCAGGAACCGGTGTAGGCGGGGGACAGCGGAGGCGGGACGTGCACCGACGTCACCTCCAGCACGTCGTCCTCCCCGTCCCCGTCGCCGTCCTCGGGCAGCCGCACGACGGCGGTCGGCATCGCGAACGTGTCGTGGCCCGCCTCCCCGCCGCCGGTGTCGGTGAGCGGGAGGGCCGAGTGGACGGTGCTCCCGTGCACGCCCCGGGGGTCGGAGCGGTCGACGGCGTGCGGCAGCAGGTCGTCCAGCCCGGCGGCGGACAGCTCGCGCACCAGGTCGGGGGTGACCTCCTGGAGGGTGAGCACGTCCACCTCCCGGTCGCGCACCAGCGACACCACCCGCGCCGCGTCGGCGCCGCCGCCGAGCGTGTTCAGGGTCATGATCCGCACGACCGGACCGCCCGCCGAGGTCACGCCGAACGGCACAGCGCGGGGCACGACCACGGCGGCCAGCGCCAACGTCACCGCGGTCAGGACCGCCATGGACCCCCAGCGCCGCAGCAGCCCGGCCACCACCGCCGCCAGCGGCGCGGCGGCCAGCGCGTAGGGCGTGAAGGCCAGCGCGGGCACCAGGGGCCAGCCCCGTTCCAGGCCCAGGACCCGCAGCAGGGAGAACACCGCGAGCCCCGCCGCGGCCAGCGCGACCAGGACCGTCACCGCGGGGGAGCGGCCGGAGGCCCCGGAGGCCCCACCGCCCGCCGGTCCCGTGCCGCTTCCCGGTGCCTGTACGCGTTCCATCGCCGTCCTTCCCGGAGCGGACGCCGCCGTCCGCCCTTCACCGGGTCAGGACTACACCACCGCGGCGGGGGTCCGGGACACCGGCGTACCCGCCCCGGCGGCTCCGGGCCCCGGGCGGTCCCCTCAACAGGCGCGGGCGGCCGCCACCAGGCGCCGGTGCACCTCCTCCAGGCACGGGTTGTCCGCCACCCCCGGGCGCCGTACCAGGTACAACGTGGTGACCGGCGGCTCCTCCGGGGCCAGGAGCGCCACCAGGCGCCCCTCGGCCAGCGTCTCCCGGCACAGGTGGCGCGGCAGCACCGTCACCCCCGCCCCCGCCGTGACGGCCGACACCACCCCGCGCAGGTCGGGCGCGGTGACCGCGGGCGCACACGTCAGCCGCACCCCGAACACCTGCCGCCAGTAGCGGCGCAGGACCGACAACTCGTCGTCGTGGGCCACCAGCGGGACCGCGCACAGCGCGGAGGCGCCCTGGCGCAGGAGCCGGTCGCGGCCGATCCGGTCCGCCCACGCCGGCGACGCCACCAGCACGAACTCCTCGTCGGCGAGGGGTTCGGCGACCAGGGTCCGCCCCCGCGGCCGCACCGCGGACACCACCAGGTCGTGCCGGTCCCGGCGCAGCTCCTCCAGCAGGTCCTCGGCCGGACCGGTGCGCACGCGCAGCCGTACGCCGCCCTCCACCAGGGGCGCGAGCGCGGGCAGCACCAGCGCGTGCAGCGCCTCGGCGGGGCCCGCCACGCGCAGCGGCGCGGGCGACGCGGACGCGCCGCCGCCGTCGCGCCCGGCGACCACCTCCAGCGCGTCCAGGGGCCCGGCCACGCGCGCGGCCAGGTCGTTGGCCTCGGCGGTCGGGGCCACCCCCCGGGGCAGCCTCTCGAAGAGGGGGTGTCCGAGCCGCCGCTCCAGGGAACGGATCTGGGTGGTGACCGTGGGCTGCGACAGCCGCAGCAACTGCGCGGCGGCGGTGAAGGACCCCGACCGGTGTACCGCCAGGAAGGTCCTCAACTGCTGCAGATCGAGCGGCCCGCCGGGCCGCGGATCGGCCGCCGTGCCCGAACCATTGACATTCCTATAGCTCACCTCGCCGATTTTATTGGTCGGTGAATGGGTGGTCGGACTAGTGTCTGTTCGGTCCGCGGGTCACCGCGCCAACACCCAGCGAAGTCACGGAGGTCACGTCATGTCCGTCACCAGCAGGGAGGTCCACCTGGTGGCCCGTCCCGTCGGCGAGCCCGAGCCCACCGACTTCTCCCTCGTGGAGACCACCGTCGCCGACCCCGGTCCCGGGCAGGTCCTGGTGCGCAACGACTGGATGTCCGTGGACCCGTACATGCGCGGCCGCATGAACGACGCCAAGTCCTACGTCCCCCCGTTCCGGCTCGGCGAGCCGATGGACGGCGGCGCCGTGGGCGTGGTCACCGCCTCCGGCAGCGACGACGTCCCCGTGGGCACCACCGTCCTGCACTCGGCCGGATGGCGCGAGTACGCGCTGCTGCCCGCGGATTCCGTGCGCGCGGTGGACGCCTCCCTGGCACCCGCCGAGGCCTACCTCGGCGTGCTGGGCATGATCGGCCTCACCGCCTACGCGGGCCTGACCGAGATCGCCCCGGTGCGCGAGGGCGACGTGGTGTTCGTCTCCGGCGCCGCGGGCGCGGTCGGCTCCGCCGCCGGCCAGATCGCCCGCCAGCTGGGCGCGTCCCGGGTGGTCGGGTCCGCGGGCGGCCCGGAGAAGAAGCGCCGCCTCCTGGAGGACTTCGGCTTCGACGCCGCCATCGACTACCGCGAGGGCCGCCTGGAGGAGCAGCTCGCCGAGGCCGCGCCCGAGGGGATCGACGTCTACTTCGACAACGTCGGCGGCGACCACCTGAGGGCCGCCATCGCCGCGATGCGCAACCACGGCCGGATCGCCCTGTGCGGCGCGATCTCCCAGTACAACGCCACCAAGCCCGAGCCCGGCCCCGACAACCTCTTCCTGGCCGTCGGCAAGCGCCTCACCCTGCGCGGGTTCATCGCCGGAGACCACGGCCACCTGATGAAGGAGTACGCCGAGCGCGCCTCCGGGTGGATCGTCGACGGCAGGCTGCGCAGCGAGCAGACCGTCGTCGACGGCATCGACAACGCCGTGCGGGCCTTCCTCGGCATGATGCGGGGCGCCAACACGGGCAAGATGCTGGTCCACCTCACACCCTGAACCGCTTGCCTGGAGTGCACTCCAGGTGGCCACCATGGGGGACCACCCCACGAGGAACAACGAATCCGCCACGACAGAAGGGCGCTCATGCAGCACGTCACGCTGAACAACGGCCTCACCATGCCCCAACTCGGGTTCGGCGTCTGGCAGGTTCCCGACGACGAGGCCCGGGCCGCGGTCGCGACCGCCCTGGAGACCGGGTACCGCAGCATCGACACCGCCAGGATCTACGACAACGAGCGGGGCACGGGCCGGGCCCTGGCCGAGTCGGGCATCGCCCGCGAGGAGCTGTTCGTCACCACCAAGCTGTGGAACGACGAGCAGGGCTACGACAGCACCCTCAAGGCCTTCGACGCCAGCCTGGACCGCCTCGGCCTGGACTACGTGGACCTGTACCTGATCCACTGGCCCTGCCCCGGGCAGGACGCCTACGTCGAGAGCTGGAAGGCGATGGAGCGCATCCACGCCGAGGGCCGCGCCAGGTCCATCGGCGTGTCCAACTTCACCGAGCAGACCCTGGACCGCCTGGTCGCGGAGACCGACGTCGTCCCGGTCCTCAACCAGATCGAGCTGCACCCCTACTTCTCGCAGGGGGCCATGCGGGCCGTCAACGCCCGCCACGGCCTCCTCACCGAGGCCTGGAGCCCGCTGGGCCAGGGCAAGGGGCTGCTGGAGGACCCGGAGCTGACCGCCCTCGGCGAGAAGCACGGCAGGTCGGCGGCGCAGGTCGTGCTGCGCTGGCACCTCCAGCTCGGCAACGTCGTGATCCCCAAGTCGGTGACCCCGTCCCGGATCCGCGAGAACTTCGACGTGTTCGGCTTCGAGCTGTCCGCCGAGGACATGGACCGGGTCTCGGCCCTCGACCGGGGCGGCCGGATCGGCTCGGACCCCGCCACGGTCGGCTGACCGGTGTGTTCCCGGGCCGGCGCCCGGTCCGGGAACACCCCCGCCGGGGCGGGGGAGCGGGGCCGGACACGGCTGGGAAGAGGCGGACGAAAACCCTCAGACCAGGGCGAACGGCTCAACAGGGGACACCCCATGCCGAGTGTGGATCTCTTTCGCGTGTCTGTTCGGACACTCCGAGCGTCCCCGAGTGGCGTGGTGCCGAACGGAGGCGTACAGTCCTCTCTTGGCGCGCCGACAAGCAAGGACGGCGGCCAGTCTCCTCTTAGGCGAAGCAGATCATGACCGTCGTCCCGCACCGCACCGCGCGCGTGTACCGCTCCGACAACGCCGAGCGCTCCGTGCACGCCTGGTGCCACAAAGCCCTGAGCCAGTGGCCCGAACTCGGACCCCTCCCGCCCGTGGAGACCCGTCTGGGCAGCACGCAGGCCTTCCGCTCCGCGGGCGGCCCCGGCACCCCGGTGCTGGTGCTCTCGGGTACCAACTTCAACGCGGCCGCCACGGTGCCCGCGGCCCGCGCGCTGTCCGCGGACCGGCCGGTGCTGCTGGTCGACCTGCCCGGGCAGCCGGGCCTGAGCTGCAGCCAGAGGGTCGGCGGCGCCAGGATCGAGACCTACGGCGCGTGGCTCGACGAGCTCCTGCCCCAGATCACCGACCGGCCCGTCCTCGTGCTGGGGCACTCGCGCGGCGCCGCCATCGCGCTCGCCTCCACGCCGTCCCCGCTGGTCGCCGGGATCCTGCTGCTCAACCCGGCCGGTCTGACCGCGGCCGGGGTCAGCTCCGAGTCCATGCGCGCCACCCTGCCGTGGATGATCCACCCCAACGAGCAGACCAGCGGGCGCCTGGTGGAGTTCCTCAGCGGCCCCTCCACCGAGTGCGACAAGCACCGGGCCGAGGCCGAGTGGCTGACCCTGGTGGCCCGGTACTGCCGCGCGGGATCCACCCCCAGCCCGCTGCCCGCGGAGCACTTCCGCGCCTGGGCCCACACCCCGGTCGCCGTCGCGACCGGGTCGCACGACCCGTTCTTCTCGCCAGCGCGCCTGCACGGCCCGGCCCGCCGGTTCCTGGACGCCGACGTCCACACCATCGAGGGCGCGGGGCACCTGTCGCTGTACGAGCAGCCGGAGCGTGTGCGCGAGCTGCTGGGCGCACTCGACTCCTGACCCCCTCCGTGCGGGGGCGGAGCCCGTCGCAGGGCCCGCCCCCGCCCCGGAGTGCCGGTCCCTCCGCACGAGGGCGGAGCCCGTCGCAGGGCCCGTCCTCCTCTTCCCAGCGCCCCGGCCCCTTCCGCGCCGGGGCGGAGAGCGCCGCGACGCGTGGTTCGCGGGCGTCGCCCGGCCCGCTCCGGGCCGACGTTCCGGGTCTTCTCCCCGCGGTTCCCGTGTGCGGTGACAGGGTGGTACGTATCCGTGCGAAAGCGCGCGTAGCGTACTCAACCCTGCAAGAACATGCCTAATGTGGCTTTCGGCATATTTAAACAGCGAGTTTTCGGTGTGTTGCTAATGGTGGCGGGTAAGGACGTTCCCGACTCTCCGCAAAAGGAAGGATAAACAGGGAACCCCGCCCAAGGACGTATCCTTGCCCGAGGTCGGTGCGGGCTGACGGGCCCTTGTCCCTCGACGAACGTCCCCGAATCACCAGAAAGCAATCGGCATGTTCCAAAAGCTGGCGCAAAGACTGGGGCTCGAGACGAACCCGGCGATCTTCTTCGTGTCCGCCGCGTTGACCATCGTTTTCGTGGTGTCCGCGATCTTCTTCACCGACACGGTGGACGCCGTCTTCGGAACCACCTCCGGCTGGATCCTCACCAACCTGGGATGGTTCTACATCCTCGGTGTGACCACCTTCCTCATCTTCCTGGTCTGGATCGCGTTCAGCAGGTTCGGGCGGGTACGACTGGGGCCGCCGGAGAGCACGCCCGACTACAGCAACTCCGCCTGGTTCGCCATGCTGTTCGCCGCCGGCATCGGCAGCATCCTGATGTTCTGGGGAGTGGCCGAACCCATCAGCCACTACGCCGAGCCGCCGCGCTCCGACGTCGGCCCGCAGACCATCGAGGCGGCCGAGGAGGCGATGGGCTTCACGCTCTACCACTTCGGCCTGCACACCTGGACGATCTTCTGTCTGCCCGGGCTCGCCTTCGCCTACTTCGTGTACCGCAAGGGCCTGCCCTTCCGGGTCAGCTCCGTCTTCCAGCCCTTCCTCGGGGACCGGATCAACGGCCCCATCGGGCGGACCATCGACATCGTCGCGGTCCTGGGCACCCTGTTCGGCGTCGCCGTCACCATCGGCCTGGGCACCCTCCAGATGAACAGCGGCCTCAACACCCTGTTCGGCCTGGAGGAGAGCCGCGTCAGCCAACTGATCCTCATCGCGATCGTCACCACCGTCGCCGTGATCTCCGTGGCCACCGGCCTCGACGTCGGCATCAAGTGGCTGTCCACGATCAACATCTACATGGCCGTGGGGCTGCTGGTCTTCGTCTTCCTCGCCGGCTCGACGCTCTACCTGGCCAAGGGGGTCATCGAGACCACCGGCGTCTACCTGGAGATGCTGGTCCCGCTGTCGTTCTGGAACGACACCTTCGCCAACACCGGCTGGCAGGGCTCCTGGACCGTCTTCTACTGGGCGTGGACCATCACCTGGTCGCCCTTCGTCGGCATCTTCATCGCGCGCATCTCCAAGGGCCGGACCATCCGGGAGTTCATCCTCGGCGTGCTGGCCGCGCCCACCGCGTTCAGCGTCGTGTGGTTCAGCGTGTTCGGCCTGTCGGCCTTCGACATCGAGCGCAACCAGGGCGGCGGCCTGGTGGACGAGGTGGTCACACAGGAGGACATCCCCGGTTCCCTGTTCGCCTTCCTGGAGCACTTCCCGCTGACCACGGTCGTGTCGGTGGTGGCCATCCTCATCGTCATCATCTTCTTCACCACGTCCTCGGACTCGGCCTCCCTGGTGGTGGACATGCTCTGCTCCGGCAAGAGCGACAACCCCACCCGGCAGCGGGTGTTCTGGGGGATCACCGAGGGCGTCGTCGCCGCGACCGTGCTCACCGCCTCCGGCGTGGGCGGCCTGGACGCCCTGCAACAGACGATCATCGTGTTCGGGCTGCCCTTCTTCGTGATCGGCTTCTTCATGATGGTGGGGCTGGTGCGCTCGCTGCACGCCGAGTTCGCGGAGGGGTCGGGCCTTCAGCGCGAACGCAAGGCTCCGCTGGCCACCAGGGCGCGCAGGATCCAGCGGCGGTACCGGCGCCTGGGCGAGGCCGGGTCCCGCGCCGGCGAGCGCAACGGGGGCAACGGCACCGGTGACGGCGGTCCGCGGTAGGGGACACAGCGCCGCCACGGGCCCCGGCCGCTCCGGCCGGGGCCCTCACACGGGCCAGAAGAAGGAGTTGACCCCGGCGCACAGCCGCAGCCGCTCGGGGTCGACGTCCTCCCGCCCGTAGGCGTCCAGGAACCGTTCGGCGTCCGACGGCCCGAACTGCGGGTTCATCGGACTGAGCAGGCTGCCCACCATGTCGGCCAGGTCCGCGTGGGGGTCCCCCAGTCCGGCCCGCCCCAGGTCCACCAGGGCCCAGCCGTCCGCCCGGCCGTCCCCGGCGGGTGGGGGGCCGTCCGGCCGTGCGGGACCGGGGACCCCGCCCGCGGACCGGTGCGTGCGCGCCGCAACGCCGCGCACGGCGCCGGTGTCGAGCAGCACGTTGGGCAGGCAGTAGTCGCCGTGGACCAGCGCGGTCCGTCCGGGGCCCAGGGCGCGCGCCAGACCGGCCAGCTCGGAGAGCACCTCGGCGGCGGGCGGCCCCTCCTTGCCCGCGGCGGCCCAGGAGCGTTCCACCAGCCCGGAGGCGACCCGCTCCCGGGCCCGTTCGAGCTGGGCGGGCAGCGTCATGTCGAAGGGGCACCCCGCGGCCGGAGCGCGGTGCAGCGCGCGGGCGGCCCGGGCGAGCAGGTCGACCACCCGTGACCGGTCCCCGGCGGGCCAGGGCTCGTGGGCGGCGCGTCCGTCCAGGTGGTTCATGGTCAGCCAGCGCAGCCCCGCCCAGGCGCCCGAGTCCAGCACGTGCGGCACCGGCAGCCCCCGTCCGGCCAGCCAGCGCAGGCGCCGCTCCTGGCCCAGGAGTTCGGCCACCAGGTCGGGGCGGTCGGCGTCCACCGACTTGAGCACCGCGAAGGGCCGGTCCCGGGCGTCGAACAGCCGGGCCACACGGGCTCCGGAAAGCCCCACGTCGAGTTCCTTGACGCGGTCGGCGTCCACGGACGGAGGGATGCGCATGCCCCGCACCCTAGCCCCGCCGCCCGCCCCGGTCCCAGCGGTCCACCAGGCGTGCGGCTTCCGCCGAGCGCACACCGGACCCGCCGACGGCCCGCGTCCCGGCTGTCCGCGGAGCCGGGCGGCCCGGCCCGGGCCCGCCGACGGCGGCGCGCCCGTCGGCGAGGCTCCGGGCCGCCGTGTGCGCTAACCGTCCAAGGGAGCGGAAGGACCCTCCTCCGGAGCGGCGGGGGAGGCAGCGCGCGGGTCCAGGCCGAGGACGGGCAGGATCACCTCGTCCACGATCCGCTCCACGTACTCCCCGTCGGGCGGCCCCTGGTGGTCCATGGCGTACTTGATGAGCATGGCCTCACCGATGTCGTCGGTGACGGAGGTGACGCGGGAGGGGTCGATCCTGCCGTGGTCGGCGTAGTGCTCGAGGACGGTGCGGGTGAAGCGCCCCCCGCGGGAGTCGAAGACCTCCCGCACGAACCGGTCGTAGAGCTCGGGGTGGTGCCTGGCCTCGGCGACCACGGAGAACATCGCCTGTCCCAGGGACCGGCTCATGGTGTCGCGCAGGAGCATGAGGGCCCTGACGAGGTCCCCGCGCAGGTCGTCGGCGCCCGGCGTGGGGGCCTCCTGCGGGTAGGTGTGGTACATCGCGTCCAGCAGGATGTCCCCCGGCGTGGGCCAGCGCCGGTACAGCGAGGTCTTGGCCGTGCCCGCCCTGCGGGCGATCCCCTCCATGGACAGGCGGGCGACACCGACGTCCGCGGCCTCCAGGATGACCGCCTCGTGGATGGCGTTCAGCAGTTCCCGCCCGCGTCTGCGCGTGGCCCGGGGCGCCTCCTCCCGCGCGTCCGGCGCCGTCTCCCGCGCCTCGTCGTCGACCCGCGGCCGCTCCCGGTCAACCATGCTCTTCCCAACTAAGCTACGATGGCGTATCTTAGAAGAGGATTGGATACGCCTCCGTATCCAATGCTATCCCCTTCCGTGTGATCGGAGTTCAGTATGTCTCTTCCCCCCTCCCCGCCGCCTTCGACCGGGGGCGTGGCACTCGACCGGCGCTCCCTGGCGCCCGACCTGGCACGCGGGGTGATGCTGCTGGTCATCGCCGTCGTGCACGCGCACATCGTCTGGGTGATGGCCACCGCGGGTCAGAGTCCCGCCTCGGGCGGCCTCCTCGACGCCGCCTCCACCGCCCTGCTGATGCTGTTCGCCGAGGCGCGCGGGTACCCCATGTTCGCGGCGCTGTTCGGCTACGGGCTCGCCTGGATCCACCTGCGCCGCACCGCCGAGGGGCGCCCGGAGCCGTGGGTGCGCTCACTGGTGCGCCGACGCGGCCGGTGGATGGTGCTGATCGGGCTCCTGCACACGGTCCTGCTCTTCTTCGGCGACATCGTCGCGGTCTACGGGCTCATCGCCCTGATGTTCGCGGGTCTGCTGCACGCCGGTGACCGGCGCCTGCTCGCCCACGCCCTCACCTGGGCCTCCCTGGGCTCGCTGTTCTACGCGGTCATGAACAGCCTCCCGCTCTCCGACCCCGAGGCGGGCGGGGTCTTCACCCAGGACCCGCTGGCCGACATGGTCACACGCCTGTTCACCTGGCCGGTCATGACCCCGATGCTCGTGGCGAGTTCGGTGTTCCCCTTCCTCGTCGGAGTCTGGGCGGCCCGCCGCCGCCTGATGGAACAGCCCGAGCTCCACCTCGGGCTGCTGCGCCGCGTCGCCTTCATCGGTATCCCGGTGGCCGTGGTCGGCGGACTGCCGCAGGCCCTAGTGGCCACCGAGCTGTGGGTGCCCGAGTTCGTGCTCAAGGCCGGTGTGGGCTGGCTGCACGTTCTGACCGGCTACGCGGGCGGCTTCGGCTACGCCGCGCTCATCGCGCTGGTCGCGGTCCGCCTCGGTGACCGCAGAGGGCCCCTCGTGCGGGCCCTGGTCGCCACCGGCCAGCGCTCCATGACCTGCTACCTGTTGCAGTCGGTGGGCTGGATCGTGCTGTTCGCGCCCTACGCCCTCGACCTTGGGCCACAGCTGTCCGGGACCGCCGCCGTCCTGCTCGGCGTCGCCGTCTGGTTGGCCACCGTGGTCCTGGCCGACGTCATGCGTCGCGTGGGAGTCCGGGGTCCGGCCGAACGCCTCCTGCGCTGGGGAACCTACAGAACCGTGCGAGCGGAGCAGCCGGAGGCCGAACCAGTGCGGAGATGACCGCACGCTCGGAAACGTCCGGCGTGACCTGCGCGGCCTGGAACATCCGACACCCACTCCGCGCGGCTGGCGGCCTCCGACGGGTGCCGGTGCGGAGAAGGCCGGGAGGCGGGAACGCTCGGCGCGGCCTGTGCGGTGGTGGCCTCGGGCGGGTACCGGTGCGGAGACGACCGGTGCCGAAGCGCTCGGTGAGGCCGCCGTCCGCGCTGGCCACCGGCCCGGCGGAAACCTCATCGCCGACCGGATACGTCATCCGCGATGATGGTCGCCATGTCCATCTCCGCACATGACGACGCGACCTTCCTGTCCGCCACCGCCGACCGGCTCGCCGCCCTTCCGGCCGTCGAGGCGGTCACCCTCGGCGGTTCCCGGGCCCAGGGCACCCACCGCCCCGACAGCGACTGGGACCTGGCGGTCTACTACCGGGGCGAGTTCGACCCGCAGGCGCTGCGGGACCTCGGCTGGGAGGGGGAGGTGTCGGAGGTCGGCGGCTGGGGAGGCGGTGTCTTCAACGGCGGCGCCTGGCTTCGGATCGACGGCCGGGCGGTGGACGTGCACTACCGCGATCTGGACGTGGTCGAGCACCAGCTCGCCGAAGCGCGGCAGGGACGCTTCCGGGTGGAACCGCTCATGTTCCACCTGGCGGGTATCCCCACCTACCTGGTCGTCGCCGAACTCGCCATCGGCCAGGTCCTCGTCGGGGACCTGCCCCGGCCCGACTACCCCGAGGCGCTGCGCAGGAGCGCACCGCCCGTCTGGCGGGGCACGGCCGCGGCCACCCTGTCCTACGCCCAGCACAACCACGCCCCCTACGGCCGGGTCGCCCAGACCGCGGGCCTCCTCGCCCAGGCCGCCTCGCAGGCCGCGCACGCGGTCCTGGCCGAGCGCGGGGTCTGGGTCACCAACGACAAGGCACTGCTGTCCATGGCGGAACTGGAGGAGATCGACTTCGTGGTCGCCGGAATGACCGCCGACCCCCGGGACCTGAGTTCGGCGGTCGCCGAGGCCGGACGGATTCTCGCCACGGCCTGAGTCCCCGCACCGCTGGCCGGATCCGCGCCCAGAGCGTCCGCGCCCCGGGACCCGGGGGTGGTCTGGCACCCGCGTCCCGGGGAATGGTCCGGGCTCGGACCGACCGCGGGTTCCAGGCCCGGGCCGGGGGAGCACACCGCCGCGCCGTGGCCCGGATCCCGGGCCACGGCGCGGTGCTGGACCGGGCAGCCGGTTCTGACCTACCAGGTCATGTTGACGACCCCGCTGAGCGTGGCGTACTCCGCCCGCTGGAAGGCCCGCGCCATCGGGACGTTGCCCAGGTCGGTGGCGGCGCGGATACGGTCCGCCCCCTCCTGTGCCAGGACGCGGGTGCCCTCAGCGAGGACCTCGTCGATGTACCCGTTGCCGCGGTGCTCGGGCAGCACCGCGATGTAGCCGATGATCGGGTGGTAGTCGTTGCGGGCGGGCAGCACGAAGCCGACCGGCTCGCCGTCCGGAAGCGTCGCGATCCGCCACCAGGAGCGCGGCGTCGTGTACCGGGCGAACTCCTCGTTCCAGCTGTCGGCGGCCACCTGCTCCGCCGTGGTGTGTGCGAGATCGGCGCGGTCGTGGGCGTCCAGCGTGCCTTCCAGGGCCCGGACCATCAGGCCGAGGATCTCCTCCTCGTCCCGGACCTGCCGGAACCGGAGGCGGTCGCCCGGCCCCGGCGCCGGGACGTCGGGGGTCCACTCGAAGCGCAGCCGCTCCACCAGGAGCGATCCGCCGGTGCGTTCGACGGCGGCCATGCGCTCCCGTACGGCGCGGCGCCCGTCGGCGTCCTCGCGCCAGTCGGCGGGGACGATGCGCAGGTACTCGGGCGGGGTCCGGCCTCCGGGCAGGGTCGCCGCCGAGGCGGTGCGCAGCAGGTGTTCGAGGATCCCCGTGCGGTCCACGTCCCCGGCGGTGTCGTCCACGTCCAGGACGTCCAGCAGCAGGGGAGAGGTGTCACCGCCCCGGCACCACCAGGAGAGGCGGGCCAGGAGGCGGTCGCCGTCCAGGGCGACCCACATCCACGAGGGGCGTCGGCGCCCCCGGGCGAGGTCGTCGGCGAACTCGAAGTTCAGGGGGTAGGGGAACCGGTTGAAGAGGTCGAGCTCCCCGGATCCGGTGATCGTACGGATGGTCAGGTCATGCACGGTCAAGGCGACACCTTCGGTGCGTGCGCCCGGCCGCTCCGGGGATTCAGCTGTCGAGGCCGCCCCGGGAGGGCGCGAGCGCGGTGGTTGCGGTGAACACGGCTCCGCCTCCTTTCGTCGTCGGGGCCCCGGTTCCGCTGTGGTCGGGGCCGCGACTGTTATAGCCGTCTCCCGACCGGCGGGCAAGCCCTTTTGGTCGGGGGCCGACCGGCGCCGGTTCTCGCGGCCGTCCTCCGGTCGGCGGCGCCGGACTCCCCGACCGCGGGCCGACCGGTGCCGGAACACCCGTGGCCGTCCCCGGTCGGTGGGGCTGCCCACCCCTCAACCGCGGGCCGACCGGCTGTCCGCACCGGGATCACCGGGCCCCTGCGCCTCGGTGGTCGTTCCGTCCTCTCCGGCCTGTCCAGTCCCACCCGTCTCGTGAGCCCCGTCGGCCGTCCGTATCGGGGTCGCCGGTGTTCCGGCCGCCTCCCGCGCTCCGCCGCCCTCTCCCCGGACGGCCTCCGCGGTCTCGTCGGCCTCCCGCGCGTCCTCGGTGTCCTGCCCGGCACCGCCGCCCGAAGCCGTGTGCCGCGACCGGCGCCAGGAACGGGTCACCGCCAGCGTCAGCGCACCCGCCAGCAGACCCCAGAAGGCCGACCCCACACCGAACAGGGTGAACCCCGACGCCGTGGCCAGGAAGGTCACCACCGCGGCCTCCCGGGAGCGCTCGTCCCCCAGCGCGGACGCCAGCGAACCCCCGATCGTTCCGAGCAGGCCCAGCCCGGCGATCCCCAGGATCAGCGGCGGCGGCAGCGCGGCCAGCAGCGACGCCACCGTCGCCCCGAAGACCCCCACGCACAGGTAGAAGACCCCCGCCCACACCCCGGCCAGGTAGCGGCGCTCGCGGTCGGGGTGCGCCTGCGGTCCCGTGCAGATGGCCGCGGTGATCGCGGCCAGGTTCATCCCGAAGCACCCGAACGGCGCCAGTACCAGGTTGGTCGCCCCGGTCCACCCGATCACCGGCGAGATCGGCACCCGGTAGCCGTCGCCCCGCAGTACCGCGACCCCCGGCAGGTTCTGCGAGGCCATGGTCACCACGAACAGCGGCAGCCCCACGCTCACCAGCACCTGCCAGGAGAACTCGGGCGCCACGAACACCGGCCGGGCCAGCGACGGGGTCACCCCGCCCAGGTCCAGGGTCCCGCGCAGCGCCGCGGCGACACCGCCCGCGACCAGGGACAGGATGACCGCGTAGCGCGGCAGCCACCGGCGGCTCAGCAGGTACGCCGCGAACATGGTGAACACGACCGCGAAGTCGTCCTCCATGCTCGTGAACAGCCCCATGCCGAACTGGAGCAGCACCCCGGCCAGCAGCCCCGCCGCGAGCGGCACCGGCACGTGGTCCATGACCCTCTCGAACCACCCGGTGACGCCGCTCAGGGTGATCAGCGCGGCCGAGAACAGGAACGCCCCCACCGCCTGCGCCATCGTCACCCCGTCCAGCCCCACCGCCAGCAGCGCGGCGCCGGGCGTGGACCAGGCGGTCACGATCGGGGCCCGGTGGCGCAGGGACAGTCCCACACAGGTCACCGCCATCCCCACACCCAGGGCCAGCATCCACGAGGCGGTCTGCCCGGAGGAGGCACCGGCGGCCTCGGCCGCGGTGAACACGATCGCCGCCGAGCTGGTCACCCCGACCAGCACGGCGACCAGACCGGCCGCGACGGCGGGCGCGGGGGCCACGAGGCCGACAAGACGGACGAGGGTTCTCATAGTCCACCATCCTCGCGCGCCACCGGACCCGCGCCGTCGCCCGGGGGGAGGGAAAACCGCTGGACCCGGCCGCGGCGCCCGGGGGAGGATGCCGCCATGGGACGCGATTTCGACGCACTCGTCGCCGAGGCCGACGCGGAGCCGACGCACGGCTGGGACTTCTCCTGGCTGGAGGGCCGGGCCACGGAACAGCGCCCCTCCTGGGGCTACCAGCGCACCATGGCCGGGTACATGGCCCGCGCGAGCGCCGCGCTCGACATCCAGACCGGCGGCGGCGAGGTGCTGGCGGGGATCCCCGAACGCCCGCCCCTGACCGCGGCGACGGAGTCCTGGCCGCCCAACATCGCCGAGGCCACCCGGCTGCTCCATCCGCTGGGGGTCGTGGTCGTCGCCGACGAGGACGAGCCGCCGCTGCCCTTCGCGGACGGTGCCTTCGACCTGGTGGTCTCCCGCCATCCGGTGACCGTGTGGTGGGAGGAGATCGCCCGGGTCCTGGCACCGGGCGGAACCTACCTGTCCCAGCAGGTGGGCCCGGCGAGCGTCTTCGAGGTCGTGGAGTTCTTCCTGGGGCCGCAGCCCGGGGAGGCGCGCGCCTCCCGCCACCCGGAACAGGCGCGGGAGGGGGCGCGGGCGGCCGGGTTGGAGGTGACCGACCTGCGCATGGAGCGGCTGCGCACGGAGTTCTTCGACGTCGGCGCGGTCGTGTACTTCCTGCGCAAGGTGGTCTGGATGGTGCCCGGGTTCACCGTGGAGGCCTACCGGGACCGGCTCCGGGACATGCACGAGCACATCGAGCGCGAGGGGTCGTTCAGGGCCACCACGACCCGCTTCCTCATCGAGGCCCGCAAGCCCCGCTGACCCGCCCGGGCCGCGGGGCGCGGGCACCCGCCCCCGGCGGTCAGGAGCGGGCCGAGACCCGCTGGACGACCTCGAAGCCCCAGATCTCGCTGTTGGTCGCGGCCGGGCCGCCGTGGCCGTGCCCGTGACCCCGGCCGTGCCCGGCCGACGCGCCCTCCTTCTGGGCGTCCGCGGCGGCCTGGGCGTGCCCCTGGCGGAAGGCCTGGCCGTTCACCCAGTTCTGGAAGTCCTCCTCGGACCGCCACCGGGTGTACACCAGGTACTTGTCGGTGCCCTCGACCGGGCGCAGCAGCTGGAACTCCTCGAACCCCGGCTGGTCCTCCACGAGCCCGGCCCGCTTGGCGAAACGCTCCTCCAGGGTCGCCCCGGCGCCCTCGGGGACGGTCAGGACGTTGAACTTGACGACGCTGCTCACGCGGCACCTCTCTCGGTTGTCTGCGGTTCTCCCGCCCAACCTAGGACAACCTCCGCCGACGCCCGCGCCGCCCCGCCCCGAACACGCCCCCCGACCGGCCGACCCGCGCCACGCCCGCCCTGTGTCCCCGCCCGCCCGCACGGCCGCACGCGGTGACCGTCCCCGGCCGGCGAGTGGAGGACAGCCGATGACCTCCACCCCTCCTAGGGTCGCGTCCATGACCGCGCTCGACCGCCGCGCCCTCAACCGGGCGACCCTGTCCCGCCAACTGCTCCTCGGCCGGACCGCCGACCACACCGCCGCCGAGGTCGTCCACCACCTCGTCGGACTCCAGGCGCAGGACCCCGAGCCTCCCTACGTGGGCCTGTGGTCCCGTGTCCGGGACTTTCGGATCGACGACCTCACGGGGCTCCTGCACAGCCGCGAGGTCGTGCGCGCCACCCTCCTGCGAGGCACCCAGCACCTGGTCACCGCCGCCGACTACCTGTGGCTGCGCCCGACCCTGCACCCCATGCTGACCCGCTGGCAGAAAGGAGCCTTCGGCCGGGACCTGCCCGGTGTCGAACCCGCCGAGCTGGCCGCCGCCGCACGCGCGCTCCTCGCCGACGGCGGACTCCCCCGCCCCGACCTGGGCCGGGCCCTGGCCGAGCGCTGGCCCGGACGCGCCCCCGTCTCCCTGGCCCGTTCGGTCCAGGGGCTCCTGCCCGTTCTGCACCCGCCGCCCGACGGCACGTGGGGACGGCGCGGCACCACACCCTTCGCCCTCGCCGAGGAGTGGCTCGGCGCGCCGCTGGCCGCCGAGCCCTCCCCGGACACCCTCGTGCTGCGCTACCTCGCCGCGTTCGGCCCGGCCACCGCCAGGGACGTCCAGGCCTGGAGCGGGACGACCCGCATGCGCGCGGTCGTGGAGGGGCTGCGGCCGCGGCTGCGGGTCCTGCGCGACCCGGACGGCCGCGAGCTGTTCGACCTGCCCGACGCGCCCCGCCCCGACCCCGACACGCCCGCGCCGGTCCGCTTCCTGGCGCTGCTCGACAACGTGCTGGTCTCCTACGACGACCGCTCCCGCGTCGTCGCCGACCACCAGCGCCCCCACATCGTGGTCGAGGCGCCGTTGACCGTGGACGGGTTCGTGCGCGGGCTGTGGCGGATCGAGCGGACCCGGCGCGGCGGCCCCGCCGTACTGGACGTGCGGCTGTTCGCACGGCTCACCCCGGCCGAGGAGGAGGCGGTCACCGAGGAGGGCGCACGGCTGCTCCGTTTCGCGGCGGCCGACTCCGAGGGCCACGACATCCGCCTGCGCCCCCTGGAACCGTGAACCGGCCGGGGCCCCGGGCTCCGACCGCCCGGCGCCGCCCCCGCGGCTCCGACGGGCGCGGCGGTTCCCGGCGGGCGCCCGGGACTCAGCCGAACACGACCCGGCCGGTCTCGTCCACGCGCCAGCCCGGGTTGTGCGCGATCTCCCACACCACGCCGTTGGGGTCCCGCACGTGGGCGTGGAAGACCCCGCCGAACTCACCCGGCTGCGGGGCCTTGAGCACCCGCGCGCCCGCCCGCGCCATGGCCTCCACGGTCCGCTCGACCTCCTCGGGGCCGTCGACGTTGTGCGACAGCGTCAGCCCCGACACACCGGTCGTGCCGGGCGGTCGCCCCAGGTCGCGGTCGAACTTCTCCGCGTCGAACAGGCCCAGGACCTGCCCCGGCGCGACCTGGAAGAAGACGATCTCCCCGGGGACGTCCGCGAGCGGTTCCCAGCCGAGCCCGTCCCGGTAGAACGCGCGGGCGGCGTCCAGGTCGGCCGTGGCCAGAGTGATGAAGTGAACCTGTTGTTTCACGGCGGCTCCGTCGTTGTACCCCGCCCCGAAAGGGCCCGGGGCGGGCGGTGTCCTGTGGCCGGGACAACCTATCCGGGACCGGGGACACACCGCCCGGAACCCCTCGGACGCGGCGGGTCCGCGCGGGCCCGGGCCCCAGGGCCCCAGAGGTGCCGGGAAGCCCAGGACACCCGGGCCCCAGGGCCGCCCGGGCACACCCGCGGCTACAGCCCGTGCCTGCGGGCGACCACGCGCAGGACGAGCGAGCGCGGGAACAGCCGCCGCAGCGCGAAGACCACCGGGGCGTTGCTGCCCACCGCGTAGAACGGCCGGGGCGGGTCCGCCTCGACGGCGCGCACGATGGTCCGGGCCACCGCCCCCGGCGTGATCCCCGACGCCTCGTTGGCGTTGAGCGCCCTGAGCATGGTGCGGTACTCGGCCGCGAACGGCGACCCCTCCCGCAGGTACTGGGTCCGCCGCTCGCTGATGCCGGTGTTGATCGATCCCGGCTCGACCGTGGCCACCCCCACCCCGTACGGGGACACCTCGCGGCGCAGCGCGTTCGCGAACCCCTTGAGCGCCGCCTTGGAGGCCACATAGGAGGACCGGTAGGCCAGCGGGAAGCTCGCCAGCATCGAACCCACCATCACCACGCGCCCGTACCCTCGGGCGCGCATTCCCGGCAGCAGCAGCTGGGTGAGCCGCACCGCGCCGAACACGTTGATCCGGAACAACCGCTCCACCGCCTCCGGCGGCAGTTCCTCGAAGGGCCCGCTCTGGCTCTCCCCGGCGTTGTTGACCAGTACGTCCACGTCGCCCGCGGCGGCCGCGCACGCCTCGACCGACGCCCCGTCGGCCAGGTCCAGGGCCAGGTACTCCACGCCCGGAACCGGCTCGGCCACCGCCCCGGGGTCGCGGCTGGTCCCGTACACGCGGTAGCCGCGGCGGACCAGCTCGGCGGCCACGGCGGCGCCGATCCCCGACGACGCGCCCGTGACGAGCGCGGTCCGCGGGACGGTGGGACTGTTCATGGCGGTCCTTCCGGAGGGAGGCTGAGGGGGGAGGGAGGCCGCGCTCGCGCCGCGCGTGGAAGCGATGATCGCACGCCCGCGCGCGCCGACCGCACCCCGCCCCGGGGCCCGTCGACCGCCCGGCTCAGTCCCAGCGGTGCGGGTCGAACAGGTCCACGGCCAGGTCCGTGCGCCCGTGCCGGGCCAGGTCGGCCAGCGCCTCCCCGACCGCGGAGGCGAACTTGTAGCCGTGCCCCGAGAAGCCCCCCGCCAGCACCAGTCCGGGCAGTTCGCGGCGCTGCCCGATGACGAAGTGCTCGTCCCGCGTCATCGTGTACATGCACGACGCCATCCGCTCGGGCAGCGGGGCCACACCGTTCAGTCCGGCGGCCAGCCGTCCCAGCCGCCGCGCGTCGGCGGCGTCGGGCTCCCGCGGTCCCGCGTCGGGGTCGACCGGTTCGCCCCACTGGGCGCCCTCGCCCCTGTTTCCCGGAGCCTCGGCGTGCACACCGATCTTGACGGTCAGGCCGCCGTCCATGCTGGGGAACCCGTACCACGTGCAGTCGTCCTCGTCCCGGGCGAACACCGGTCCGTGCGCGTGCGGGGACGGGTCCCGCGTGGTGCGGAACCAGCCCAGCACCCGCCGCTCCACCCGCAGGCCGCCGCCCAGCTCCGCCACCTCGGGCACCAGCCGCGGCAGCCAGGACCCGGCGGTCACGACCACCCGGCGGGCCCGGATCACGGTGTCCCCGACCACCACACGGGGGCGGTCCGGGTCGGGGACGACACGGGACGCCCGGGCGCCGGTGAGCACCCGCGCGCCCGCCTCCCGCGCGAGCCGCACGGCCGCCGTGATCGCGGCCTCGGGCAGGACCACACCGGCGTCCTCCTCGAAGACGCCCACCTCACCCGGGCGCAGCACGTGCTGGGGGAAGCGCTCGGCGACCTGGTCGCGGGAGAGCACCTGGTGGGGGAGACCGTGGTGTTCGGCGGCGGCGACCGACCCGGTGACGGCGGGGCTGTCCGGCGCGCCGAGCATCAGGGCGCCGGTGCGCACCACGAGCCGGGTTCCGGAGGCCTCCTCCAGCTCCGACCAGGCGCGCCAGGCCGACCGCACGAACGGCACGTAGGCGGCGCCCTCCATGTAGGCGGTGCGGATGATGCGGGACTCGCCGTGGCTGGAGCCCCGGTCGTGCCCGGGCGTGAACTGCTCGACCCCGATCACGTCCACACCGCGCCGGGCCAGGCGCCACAGGGCCTGCGCCCCCATGGCTCCCAGTCCGACCACGACGGTGTCGGTCTCCAACGGTGCCGTCACGCGTTTCCCCCAGGTCCGGTGTCCGGGGCTCCGCCGCCCGGAGCCCCGTCCCATGATCCCAGGACCCGCGCATGGCGGGCGCCCGCCCACCCCCAGGGGTGGACGGGCGCCCCGTCTCGGAAGGGAGCCGAGATCCGGGAGTTGCTACTGGATGGGCGGGTAGGCGTTGGCCAAAAGCTCCTGGAACTGCGCGGAGAACCAGTGCCCCGAGATCGGCGCGTTGGGCAGCGCGCCACTCATGTTGTAGTTGTTGCGCGGGTTGCCCTCATAGGTCGGATCGCACATCCGGTCGAACCCCTTGCCCTCGGGGTTCTCGATGAACTCACTGGACCCGTCGGACTCACCCGGCGGCTTCATCCACACATAGGCGTCGATCCCCGCCTCCGGAGCGGCCTGGGGGCGCTCACCCAGCCCCGCACCGGACTGGTTGCACCAGTTCCCCGACTGGAGACGGCGGTCGTAGCGGCCCCCGTCCACGTAGGCGTTCACATCCGTGCTCGGCCCCGGCCCGTCCGGGCGGTCCGGCCCACCCCACCCGTTACGGGAGGTGTCGATGAGCATCCCGATCCCCGAATCGAACCCCTGACCCACCAGCTCCTCACGCAGAGCCTGGGCGAAGGACAACTCGTCGGTGAACTGGTTCCAGTCCACCCACTCCGACTGGCGCACCGGCGTACCGGCGATGGTCTGGTCGACGGAGAAGTTGTCCTCCACCAGAGCCGAGTAGTTCGCGGTGTTGGCGATGAACCCGTGCACATCGTCGGGGCTGGCACCGGCGGCGTTGGCCGCCTCGAAGAACAGCGCCGCCGAGGCGGTGAAGTTGTCCTGCCAACCGATCCACCCGTGGTGGCCGGCGTCGACGTAGTTGTAGACGTTGTCGATCGCGCCCAGCTGCGCCAGCGCGTAGCCCACCCCCTCGACGTAGTTGCCGTTGGCCAGCATCTCGTCGCAGTTCTCGGTCGCGGTCTCGCGCGGGGAGACGTTGGTGACCAGGTTGGGCAGCGAGTCGATCTCGACCGTGGTCACCACCCGCAGCTCGGTGTCCTCGTAATCGGCCAGGATCTGGGCGATGGGATCGATGTAGTCGTTCTTGTACCGGTCGATCTCGTCCGGGCCCAGCTCGCCGTTGGAGGCCAAAGCGGCGCAGTCACGGCCGGGCAGGTTGTAGATGACCACCTGGAACACCAGGGGTTCACCGTTGGCCTGGGCCAGGGCCTCGTCCAGGTGATCGCGCAGTCCCATGCTGCCGGTGGTGGGGCTGTCGTTGCCCTCGATGGCGCTGATGCGGTCCAGCCACACCCCGGTGGGCTCGTCGGCCACGGCGTCCCCGCCGGGCTCGGCGGCGGCGTTGGCCGACCAGATCGGGTTGACGTACACGTCAGCGCCCACGTACGGGTTGTCCACCCGACCGTTGCTGCCGGGCTCCTCGGGCTCCCCGGGCTCTTCCGGTTCCTCCGGTTCCTCCGGCTCCTCGACGTCACCGCTGCACAGCACGCCGTTCAGTTCGAAGGCCGTGGGCGCGGCGTTGCTTCCGGTGTAGCTTCCCTGGAAGCCGAAGCTGGCGGTGCCGTCGGTGGAGAGTGAGGCGTTGTGCCCGGCGTTGGTGACCGAGACGCTCTGTCCGCTCTGGGTGACGGTGCCGTTCCAGGAGTTGGTGATCCGCTGGTTTCCGGCGAAGTCCCATTCCAGGGTCCAGCCGTTGACCGCGTCGCCGAGGTTGGTGATCTCCACGCTCGCGGTGAACCCGGAGCCCCAGTCGTTGAGTTGGTAGTCGACCTCGCAACCGGCCGCCGCGCTGGCGGGTACGGAGGAGGCGACCGCCAGGGTGCTGCCGAGCACCAGGGCGGAGGTCGCGGCCAGGCCGCGTCGTGTCCACGAACGTAGGTTCGCGGCACGGGGGGGTGTGCTCATCTCTTCTTTCCTTATGGAAGCGGGTTGCCAGAAGGAGCCTTCTGAAGTGCCGGGCCGGCGAGTTCGGGCCCGGCGGACGGGAGGTGTGGACAATTCCCTGCGTTTATGGAGGTGAGCGCTGCATTCGCGTGCCTTAGATCCGGGGTAAAGCCGAGCGAAAAGGACTGGAAGGATTGGGAGCGCTCCCAGTCGGGGTGAGCGGGGGTGTAGGGGGATGGATGTGAACAGTGTGTGCGAAGGCGTCGCCGGTTCCCGCGACGGAGTGTTACGGGTCCGGAACGCTTTCCTGAACGGTAGCCCGCCAATGGTGATATGTAAACACCATATGACCGGAGTATTTCTGGTACGCGGTTCACACAAGGGAAATGCGCAGGTAGTGACCTGGTTCACAACCGATCAGTAATAACCTGCGGTCGCCGGGCGGCCACAGTCAGCAGCCCCACGGCGGCGGCCGCGACCCGGAACGGAACCGGCAGTCCCGCGTACTCGGCGAGGAGGCCGCCCGCCACCGCCCCCAGGGCGGCTCCGCCCAGCTCGGCCGGCCGGCAGGTGCCCCGACCCGGCCCAGCGGTCAGGCATCGATCCGGCCGGACGAGTCGCGGTGGACCAGCGGAGGCAGTGGCGGATCCGAGGCGACCGGGAACCTGTCTCCGTCGTCGGCGCTCTCCCCGCAGCCGTGTCGCCTGGGGGTGCGACCACCGCGTCGGAGCGGGGCGGCCGGTCGGCGGGCGACGGTGGTGCGCGTGGGTGTTCCTCCTGGAGGGCGACCGGGGGCGCCGGGGGCGGTGGCCGCCGCCGTGAAGGGCGCGCCAGGGATTTTCCCCGCGCTCTGTTTCGACTCGGCTCCGAGGGGTAACATGCGCTGTGGGAGCGCTCCCGTCGATCGGCTGACCAAGCCGAGAACGATGGAGAACGCAATGGAAAGCATGACCCCCCGAACCGCTGAAACCACCGAGACCACCGAGAGCACCGGGACCACCCGCCGGACCTGGGCCGCACGCGCGCTCGTCCTGGCCTCCGTGCCCCTGGTCGCCCTGACCACGATGGCCGCCCCCGCCTCCGCGCACGGCTCGATCGTGGACCCCGCCAGCCGCAACTACGGCTGCTGGGAGCGCTGGGGCAGCGACCACCTCAACCCGGACATGGCGCAGGAAGACCCCATGTGCTGGCAGGCGTGGCAGGACAACCCCAACGCCATGTGGAACTGGAACGGCCTGTACCGCGACAACGTGGGCGGCGACCACCAGGGCCAGATCCCCGACGGGACCCTGTGCAGCGGCGGCAACACCGAGGGCGGCCGCTACGACTCGATGGACGCGGTCGGCCCGTGGAAGACCACCGACGTCGGAGACGACTTCACCCTCCACCTGTACGACCAGGCCCAGCACGGCGCGGACTACTTCCGCGTCTACGTCACCGAGCAGGGCTTCGACCCGACCACCCAGGCCCTGGGCTGGGACGACCTCGAACTGGTCGAGGAGACCGGTCCCTACGCGCCCGCGCTGGACAGCTACATCGACGTCAGCACCTCGGGCAGGTCCGGCCACCACATCGTGTTCACGATCTGGCAGGCCTCCCACATGGACCAGGTCTACTACCTGTGCAGTGACGTGAACTTCACCTGATCCCCACGACCAACCGACCGGCCGTCCGGACCCCTCCTCCGGACAGGGTCCGCCGGGACCTCCACCCCCGGCGGACCCGCGGCCGACGGCCGCGCGGCGGACACCGCTCACCGCCGCGCGGCGCCCCCGTGCCCGGCCCCGCCCGCGCTCAGGCCTGCATGTAGCGCAGCACCGCCAGCACGCGACGGCTGTACCCCTTGGTGTCGCCCAGTTCCAGCTTGTCGAAGATGGCGTTGGCGTGCTTCTCCACCGCGCTCTGCGACACGAACAGCCGCGCCGCGATCGCCGAGTTGATGTGCCCCTGCGCCATCAGGGCCATGACGTCGCGCTCGCGCTCGGTCAGACGCCCCAGCGGGTCCCTGCGGCTGCTGCCCGCGAGCAGTTGGCGCACCACCTCCGGGTCGAAGGCCGCGCCTCCCCTCCCCACCCTGACCAGGGCTTCCAGGAACTCGTCGACCTCCACCACCCGGTCCTTGAGCAGGTAGCCCACACCGGTGGTGTTCTCACCGAACAACCGGGTGGCGTACCGCTTCTCCACGTACTGGGACAGCACCAGCACACCCACTCCGGGCTGCTCCCGGCGGATCCGCAGCGCGGCGCGCAACCCCTCGTCGGTGTGCGTGGGCGGCATGCGCACGTCCACCACGGCCACGTCGGGCGCCTCCTCGCGGACGGCCGCCAACAGGGCGTCGGCGTCCCCGACCGAGGCGAGCACCTGATGCCCCTCGTCCTCCAGGAGCCGCACCAGCCCCTCGCGTAGCAGCGCCGAGTCCTCGGCCAACATCACCCGCACGGCAGCTCCGCCCTGACCGTGGTCGGTCCGCCCGTGGGGCTGTCCACCGACAGCCGGCCGTCGAGCGCCTCGACCCGGCTGGCCAGACCGGCCAGCCCCGTTCCCGCGGGGTCGGCCCCGCCCACCCCGTCGTCCCGTACCCGCACCACCACGGACCTCGCTCCCTCCTCGCCCCGCGCGCCGACCAGCACGCTGACCCGTTCGGCGCGCGCGTGCTTGACCGCGTTGGTCACCGACTCGGCGACCACGAAGTAGGCCGCCGTCTCCACGGTCGGCGGGCACGCGCCCTCCAGGCCGTACTCCAGGTCGATCGGCAGGCTCGACCGGCCGACCAGGTCGTGCAGCGCGGCCCGCAGCCCCGACCCGGCGAGCGCGGCCGGGTAGACCCGCCAGGCGACCTCCTTCAGGTCGCGCAGGGCGTCGCGGGACTCCTCGTAGGCCTGCTCGACCAGTGCGCGCCCCCGCTCCGAACCCGGGTCGCGGCGGGCCCGCCCCAGCGCCATCCCCAGCAGTACCAGGCGCTGCTGGACGCCGTCGTGCAGATCGCGTTCGATCCGGCGGCGCTCCTCGTCCACGGCGGCGACCACTCCCGCGCGGGTCGCGACCAGGACCCCGATCCGCTCCTCCATGAGGTCCTGGCGGCTGGGGCCGAGGAACCTCCGGGCCAGCCAGCGTTCCGTTCCCACCAGGCCCACGGTTCCCTGAGCGCTCAGGTACATCAGGGCCAAGCCGATCGGCACGATCGCGGGGTCGTTGCCGTCGAGCACCTCCAGCGGTGACAGCGCCAGGTAGAGCCCGGCGGCGAAGAAGGCCAGCACCAGCCCGCCGAAGAGCCCCACCGGGCAGCGCACCGCGAGGTAGGCCAGCGGTCGGGCCGTCCCGGGGCGCACGGTGATGTCGACGCCGAACAGGGCGGACAGGCGGCCGCGCTCCAGGGAGACCAGCGGCCGGGCGGCCCCGTCCAGCGCCCGGCGCAGGGACGCGCGCGAGGCGGGACGGAGCAGGAGCGGCAGCGCGGGAACGGCGGCTACGAGGGCCGCCGCGAGGAAGAGGGCCTCGGCCAGCGCGGTCACCGCTCCGGCGGCGGCGCCCGTCACGGCCCGGCCCCATGCGCGCGCCACCGCTGCCGCCGGATGCGCGTCTCCGCGCGCCACTGCTGCCGCCGGATGCGCGTCTCCGTGCGTCGTCACGTCCGTCCTCTCCGCCTGTCCGGTCGCCGCCGCCTCCGGCGTCCGTGCCGGGTACCCGGACCCGACTGCCCGTGCCCGGTAGCCCGGCGCCGGGTGCCCGCGTCCGCTGGTGCGTGACGGGCACCCGTCTTCGAGTGTCCGTGCCCGGTTGTCCGCGCGGGCCCGTGCCCTCGGAACCCGTGTTCTCGGAGAACGGGGGGAGGCCGCGGTCGACGTCAGCGTCGACACTAGCCACCCCCCGGGCGCGCGGGTACTGCGGAACACCGCATTCCGGGGTGGGGAGCCGCGTCCCGAACAGGGCGGGATTCCCCATGGGCGCGGGGGCCGCGGCTCCCTAGCGTTGTGGCCGTGCCGGCCGGCCGAGACCCCTGCTCCCCGAGACTCCTGTTCCCCGAGACCCCCGTTCCCGAGACGAAGGCCGAACCATGACCGCGCCCCCGACCCTCCCGCGCTACGCCTGGCTCCTCGCCGGTACCGCCCTGTCCCTCTTCGCGATGCAGGCCGCCTGGGACATCGCGCTGCTCGCGTGGGTCTATCCGGTCCTGCTGCTGCGCTTCGCACGCGCCAGCCGACCGCTGCCCGCCCTGTCGGGCGTCCTCGCCGCCAGCACGACGGCCGTGCTGGTCTGGCTGTGGCTGGCCGACCTGCTCTCCCCGCCGCTGGTGCTGCTCGCCTTGGCCCTGGCCCTGGCCGACGCGGCCCCCTACGCCGTCGACCGCCTCCTGTACCGCCGACTGGGGGAGCGCGCCCCGTGGCGGGTCAGCCTGGTCTTCCCGCTCGCCACCGTGGCCGTGGAGTTCACGGTGGCCTCGGTGACCCCCTTCGGCACCATCCACGGGGTTCTCGGCGCCACCCAGGCCGACAACCTCCCTCTGATCCAGGTGGCCTCGGTGACCGGTGTGTACGGAGTGAGCTTCCTGGTGGCCTGGGCGTGCTCGGCGGCGGCGCTGCTGTGGGCACGCGGCCTGACCGACCGCGCGGCCCGCACGGTGGCGGCGGCCTGCGCCGGGACGGTCGCGCTGGTCGCGGTCGCGGGCGGCGCTCGCCTGGTATTCGCCGCGCCCTCGGGCGACACCGTGCGCGTCGCGGGGGTCACCACCTCGCAGGACGCGTGGGAGGAGCTGGTGCCGACCTTCCGGGAGTACGACTCGTTGGAGGCGCTGCGGGCCGCCGATCCGGTCGTGCTGCGTGAGCGCTTCGGCGTCGTCAACGACGAACTCCTCGCCAGCACCGCGAGGGAGGCGGCCGCGGGCGCCGAGGTCGTGGTGTGGCCCGAGTCGGCGGCCTTCACCCTGGAGGAGGACCGCGACCTGCTGGTGGCCGACATCCGGGAGGTGGCCCGGGACCACGGGGTGTACGTCAACGCCGGTATGTCGGTCTACACCGGGCGGGCTCCCCACATCCGCAACCAGATGCTCATGGTCGCCCCGGACGGCGAGGTCGTGTGGACCTACGACAAGAGCAGGCCGGTGCCCGTCCTGGAGCCCTACGAGCCGGGGCCCGGCACGGTGCCCGTCGCGGACACGCCGGCGGGGAGGCTGGCCGTGGCCATCTGCTACGACGCCGACTTCCCGGGACTGGTCCGCCAGGCGGGCGCGCGGGGCGTGGACGTCCTGCTGGTCGGCGCCAACACCTGGGAGGGGATCAAGGAGATGCACGCGCGCAACGCGGTGTTCCGCGCGGTGGAGAACGGCTCGGCCCTGTTCCGGCAGGCGAGCCGCGGCCGCGCCAACGCCACCGACCACCAGGGGCGGGTGCTGGCGACGACCGACTACTTCACCACCGGGCAGCAGACCATGGTCGCCATGGTGCCCCGGGAGGGGGTGACCACGGTCTACTCCCGGATCGGGGACGCCTTCGCCTGGACGTGCGTCGCCGCCCTGGCCGCGCTCGCCGTGCTCTCGGTGGCCCGGCCGCGCCGGGAGTGAGCCGAGGGTCCCGGGTCCGAGAGGGCGACCGCGGTCCTGGCGCTCGTGCGCGGACTCGCAGGCGGTTCCCGGCCGGGCACCGGCAACGGGCTCCGGACGACCGCCCGGACCGGCTGTTCCCCGGCTGACGGGAGCGGCGCACGAACGGCCCGCCCGGGGCACGGGTGCTCCGGGCGGGCCGTGCCCTCCCGGCCGGGGCCGGGAGGGTGGTAGGTCAGTTGTTGCCGAAGAAGTGGTCGGCGGCGGCACCGCCCGGGTCCTCCGCGATACCGCTCACGGTGTCCACCTGGTCCTGGAAGCCGCCGACCGCCTCGGTGGCGCTGTCCTGGAAACCGCCCACGGCCTCCTCGCCGTAGGCCTGGGCGCCTTCGGCGAACCCGCCGACGGCTTCCTCGCCGTAGGCCTGCGCGGCCTCTCCGGCGCCGCCCAGGGTCTCACCGACCCCGCCCACGGCCTCGCCGACTCCGCCCACGGCGTCGGACACTCCCTGGGCTGCTTCCTCGGCTGCTCCGCCGAAGATGTTGCTCAACCAGTCCATCACGTCGCGCACATCCTTATCTCAGGTCCGTGGGGGCCTATTCCGTCTATGTCTACCCGGCCCGGGTAAACTCTCAGTAAGAGATGGACGCGCAGAGTGATCGCACAGGGGCGCAACGCGACTTCCGCGCTGCTCCCTTTCCCGGGAGCCGCTGGTCAGCGCATGAGGTCTCCACCCCAGGCGACGGGGAGCGATCCCACGAAAACGCCGACGGTGTCCGCGATCACACCACTGGTGCCTTTCTGCCACCCCCGTGACCGTGCGCAAATCCGTGTTCCGGGCTGCCGGAACGCCCGGCCAGATCGGCGACCGCGCCGCACCGGGGAATTGCGGTCGGAATCCGGCCACAACCCGCCGGAGAATGAGTCGTATGGCCGACACGAGTGCGCGGATGCTGCGCCTGCTCTCCCTGCTCCAGACCGGCAGGTCCTGGCCCGGCGCGGACCTGGCCGCTGCTCTGGAGGTCAGCCCGCGGTCGCTGCGCCGCGACATCGACCGGCTGCGCGAACTGGGCTACGCGGTGGAGAGCCTCCGCGGTCCCGGAGGCCACTACCGGCTGGCCGCTGGCCGCGCGGTGCCGCCCCTGCTCCTGGAGGACGACGAGGTCGTGGCCGCCGCCCTGGGCCTGCGGATCGTCGCCGCCGGGCTCGGCGGGGTGGAGGGGGTGGAGGAGAGCGCGGAGCGGGCCCTGGCCCGGCTCGGCCGGGTACTGCCCTCGCGCCTGGCCCGCAGGGCGAAAGCCATGGCCGCGGCGGTCGAACCGGAGCAGCGGGTGTGGCCGGGCGTGCGGACACGGGTCCTCACCGACCTGGGCGAGGCCGTCACGGACGGGCACTGGGTCCGGATGCTCCACCGCGGCGGCGACGGCCGCGAGCTGCGCCGCAAGGTGGACCCGTACCGGCTGGTCCTGACCGGACGGCGCTGGTACCTGTTCGCCTGGGACCGCGAGCGCGACGACTGGCGGACCTTCCGACTCGACCGGATCACCGGGGTCACCCCCACGAGGGCGCCCTTCACCCGCCGGGAGCTGCCCGGGGAACCGCTGGCCGAGCACCTGGAGCGGGGCTTCGGGGCGGGGCGGGCCCGGCACACGGTGTCGGTCCTGTTCGACGCGTCGGCCGGGGAGGTGGCGGCGCGGATCTCCCGGATCGACGGCGACCTGGAGGCGGTCGGCCCCGACCGGGCGCGCTACACCGCCCGCGTGGACTCCCACGAGTGGCTCGCGGTCGTCCTCGCGCTCACCGGCCTGCCCTTCACGGTCGAGGGTCCGCCGGAGTTCGCCCGCCACACCGCGGCGCTCGCCGACCGGCTCCACCGGTCCGTGGACACCACCGGCTGAGAGCGGCGCCGTGCCCGGACGCCGGGCGCCCGGCGTCCGGGCGCGTTCTCAGGGGACGATGGAGTCGACGTATCCGCCGTCCACCCGCACGGCGGCCCCCGTGGTGGCCGAGGCCAGCGGCGAACTCAGGTAGGCGACCATGTTGGCGATCTCCTCGGGTTCGATCAGCCGCTGCAGCAGCGACTGCGGCCGGTGCAGGCGCATGAACTCCCGCTGCGCCTCCTCCCACGGCAGGTTCCGGTCGACGAGCTGGTAGACGAAGTCCTCCACGCCTCCGGTGTGGGTGGGACCGGCGATCACCGAGTTGACGGTCACCCCCGTGCCCGCGGCCTCCTTGGCGAACCCCCGCGAGACCGCGAGCAGCGCCGTCTTGGACATGCCGTAGTGGATCATCTCGGCCGGGATCACCACCGCCGAGTCGCTGGCGATGTTGAGCACCCGGCCCCACCCGCGTTCCGTCATCCCGGGCAGGAACTCCCTGGTCAGGCGCACGGCGGAGAGCACGTTGACCTCGAAGTAGCGCCGCCACTCCTCGTCGGAGATGTCGAGCGCGTCCTGAGCCCCGAAGATCCCGAGGTTGTTGACGAGCACGTCGAGCCGGGGGAGCAGCTCGCGGAGCCGGTCGACGCCCTCCTCGGTGGTCACGTCGGCGGTCGCGGCCACCAGCGCGGCCCCGGGCACCCGCTCGGTGACCGCCTCCACCGCGCGGGCCACCTTCTCCTCGCCGCGCCCGTTGACCGCCACCGTCGCCCCGGCGCGCGCCAGCGTCGTGGCGATGGCCAGGCCGATGCCCTGGGTCGAGCCGGTCACCAGGGCCGTGCGTGTACGCAGATCGATGTCCATGGGGTCACGCTACGTCGCTCCGTGCCCCGCCGCCCAACGCGACCCGGCGACCGGGGTGGTGTGGGCGGCCGGGGCGACCGCGAGACGTGCGTGGATCCTGCGCGCCCCGTCCGGCTGTCGGGCGCTGGGCGGGGACCGGCCCCGCCGCCGGCGCCGTGGCCGTCAGGGTTCAGGGCCCGCTCCGCACGCTACACCGGCACCACTTCCGGCCGCCCCCTCACGCGGGCTCGTACTCGGCGTCCTCGGACAGACGGCGCAGCGTGGGCAGGTCGATCAGTTCGGTGTGCGTTCCCGCGCTGCCGCAGGTGAAGGCCCCCGCCACCGCACCGGCCAGGACGCACAGCTCCACGGGTTCCCCGCCGAGCCAGGCGTGCAGGAAGGCGGCCACGAACGCGTCCCCCGCGCCGTTGCTGTCCACCACCGGCCGGTTCGGCCGCACCGCGGGAAAGCCGCGCGGCGCGTCCCAGCCCCGTTCCAGGACGTGGCAGCCCCGTTCGCCGTCGGTGGCGACGGCGACCCGGGCCCGCCCCCGGCCGACCACGTCGCGCAGCACGTCCCCGACCCCGTCGCGGACCCTCGCCGCGCTCATGAACACCACGTCCGAGCGCAGCGCGTAGTGCAGGTGGTGGGGGTTCGTCCCGTCCCAGTCGTGCAGGTCCGTGGAGGTGGTGAGGCCGTGGCGCTCCAGGTCCCCGTACATGTCCCGGTTGTGGCCGATGATCGACAGGTGCGCGTGCCGGGCCCGTCGCACGAAGGGCAGGTAGAACTCCGGGGGCAGCCGCAGGTCTCCCGGATGGCGCCCGTCGTAGAAGGAGAAGCGGCGCCCGCTCCGGTCCACGAGGTTGACGCCCCGGGGCGTGCCGTGCGGTGAGACGGTGTGGCTGAAGTCCAGTCCCCGCTCGGCGTAGGAGTCGAGCACCATCCGGCCCTGGGCGTCGTCCCCCAGGTAGTCGATGAACTTGGTGGCCAGCCCCAGCGCGTGGCACCCCAGCGCCACCCCGTTGCCGGTGTGCCCCACGTAGTCGACCACCGGCGGGACGAACACCGAGTCCCCGCCGGGCAGGGCCAGCTCGTCCACCCGGACGATCGTGTCGACGCCCGAGCCCCCCACCACCAGCACGTCGTATCCGTCCGTCACGGACTCCCCCTCGTCTCCGTCCGCTTTCCTGGGACAGGCGGCCCCGGCAAAGTATAGGGACGTCCGGACACCGCGACCAGGGGAAGCGGTCGTCGGGAGGGAGCGGGACCGCGCGCCCCGCCCGCGGATCCCGCCCGCCGGTGCCGCCGCACCCGTCGGGGAGGCCCATGTCCGCACCGCCGACGGGAGGCCCGCCCGCGCGGCCCGTCCCCGTGTCCCGGCCGGTCTCCGGTGGTGGGGTGGTCCCCACCACCGGACCTCGCGCGCCGACACCGCACGGAGCCGGGGGTGGCGCGCGGGGTGGACCGTGGAGCTGCTCGGCCCCGACGGCACCGGGTTCACGGCCCGGGTGTCGGTCCTGTACCGGGCGGGGCTCGACTTCCCCGACGTCCTGCAGCCCGAGGAGGCCGTCGCGCCCCGGATGCTCGACACCCTGCACAACGGCCTGTACGTGGCGCTCGACCCCTCGGCCGACGCCGGGAGGACGGCCTCCCTGGTGGAGGAGGCGATCGACGCCGGGCCCGAACTCCGGGTCACTGATCGCGCCGAGCACATCGCGGACCAGGCCCGGATCGGCCAGGAGGACGCGTGGATCACCCACCTCATGGTGGCCCTGGTGGCGGGTTTCGCCGGGGTGAGCGCGGTCAACGCCCTCGTGGTCTCCGTCTCGGCCCGCGCGCGGAGCTTCGCCCTGCTGCGGTTGGTGGGGGCCTCGCGGGCCCAGGTCACCGGGACGGTCGCGGGGGAGGCCCTGGCGGGGTCGCTGGCGGGGATGGCGCTGGGCACCGCCACGGCGCTGACCGGGGTGGCCGCCGTGGGCCACGCCCTTGTCGGCGGCGGGACGGTGGTGCTCGCCGTCCCACTGGACCAGTACCTGCCGCTGGCCGGTGCCGTCGTGGGCATCGGGCTGCTCGCGAGCCTGGTCCCGGCTGTCGCGGCTCTGCGCGCCCGCCCGCTGCACGCCGCCGGGTGAGAGCCGCGGGGCCCGGCGCTCGCCGGACCCCGCGACGGTCACGGGCGGGTTCCGGAATCCGGTCGCGTGCAGAGGTCGGTACGGGCGTCACCCTCGCTCGGGAACCCGATCGCGGACGGGCGCCGCGTCCGTCCGGATACCCGGTCGCGGGCGGGCGCCGCACTTGAGAGCGCGGCGCACGCCCGCGTCCTCAGTGGTCGACCGGCAGGTCCTCCGGAGCGGTCGCCCACTCCGTGTTGGGCTCGCCGACCAGCACGTGCGTGACCCGCCCGCCCTCGCTGAGGAAGGACTCCGGCAGCCAGGAGCGCGTGTGCTCCCGCCCGTCCAGGCGCACCGAACCGATGTAGGGCGTGTCCGGCCCGGCGTTCGGGGCGACGACGGTGATCGGCTCGCGCCCGCTCGGCGCGATCCTGGCGTAGGAGAACACCGGAGCCGACAGCAGAAGCTCGCCGCGCCCCGGCGCCTGCGGGAACAGCCCCAGGACCGAGAACACGTACCAGGCCGACATCGTGCCCAGGTCGTCGTTGCCCGGCAGGCCGCCCGGCCCCGTCCCGTACTGGGTGTCCACGATCTCGCGCACCGTCTCCTGGGTCTTCCAGGGCTGCCCGAGCGCGTTGTACATCCACGGCGCGTGGATGCCCGGCTCATTGGTGGGGTCGTAGCGCAGCGGATCGCCGCCGCCCACCGACCACGCGCCGTCGGGCGTGCGGAAGAACCCGTCCAGGCGCTCGGCCGCGGTCTCCCGGCCGCCCATCGCCTCGGCCAGGCCGCCGACGTCGTGCGGCACCATCCACGTGTAGGTCGCGCTCGTGCCCTGCGCGAACCCGGTGTCGCGCCCGGGGTCGAAGGGCGTCACCCAGGACCCGTCGGCGTCGCGCGCCTGCGCGTAGCCCGCCTCCGGTGTGGCCTCCGGGTTGTAGACGTTGCGCCAGTACCCGCCGCGCTCGGCGAACATCGTGGCGTCGTCCCCGCGCCCCAGACGCTCCGCCCACTGGGCGAGCGCGTTGTCGGCCACGGAGGCCTCCAGCGTCTCCGCGGCCCCGCCCCAGCAGTGGCAGTCGTCCTGCGGCGCGTAGCGGAGTTCGAGGTAGCGCTCCAGGTTCGGGCGCTGGCCCTCGCACTGGCCCGGGCACCCGGCGTCGGACAGGCCGTCGGGGTGCGGCTCGGTGGCCTGGGCCCGCAGGGACGCGTAGGCGGCCTCGGCGTCGAAACCGTCCACGCCCATCGCGGCGAACGTCGCCAGCGTCGCGGCCGAGGGGTCGCCCGTCATCACGTGGGTAGGCCCGTTGATGTGCACCCAGCGGTCCCACACGCCCCCGTTCTGCTCGGAGAAGTTGAGCAGGGACTGCGCGAAGTCCCCGGCCACCCCGGGCTCCAGCAGCGCGAGCAGCTGGACCTGCGCGCGGTACTGGTCCCAGCCGGAGAAGTTCGTGTACTGGGCGTCCTGTCCGTCCGCCACGCGGTGCGCCCCGCCGTCCATGCCCGGGTAGCGGCCGTCGACGTCGCTCACCAGGTTGGGCTGGAGCAGGGAGTGGTACAGCGCCGTGTAGAAGGCGGTGCGCTGGTCGTCGGTGCCGCCGCCGACCCTGATCGCGCGCAGGCGCCGGTCCC
The DNA here is from genome assembly GCF_041228755.1 of Nocardiopsis sp. LDBS0036. Lineage (NCBI taxonomy): Bacteria > Bacillati > Actinomycetota > Actinomycetes > Streptosporangiales > Nocardiopsidaceae > Nocardiopsis > Nocardiopsis sp. LDBS0036. The sequence goes on along the minus strand of NZ_CP141103.1, from coordinate 2,693,842 downwards.
AGGCCTCGCGCGCCGACGCGGCCACCGCGTCCACGCTCTGCCCGGGGGCGATCTCGGCGGCGAGGTTGGCCTCGGCGTTCTCCGCGCTGACGTAGGAGATGCCCACGCGCACGCCCACGTCGGAGCCCTCGGGGAAGGAGACGTAACCGCCCGAGCCCCGGCCCCGCCGCTGGTCGCGGTCGTAGCCCTCACCCCCGGAGGCGGTGGTGGCCCCCGGCTTCAGCTCGCCGTCCTCCCACGTGCCCACCTCGGTGAAGGGGGTGTCGAAGCGCGCGGTGAAGTGCAGCCGGTAGTAGGAGTTGCGGTTGTTCTCGCCGCCGTTGGCGCGCTGTCCGCAGAAGGCGCCGGTGAGCACCGAACCGCTCACCGTGCGGGCCTCCGCGTCGATGCGGACGTCGGCCTCCTCGCTGCCGTTGAGCGAGTTGGAGGTGCGGAAGAGCAGGCTGGCGGGGGTGTCCTCGGGGAAGTCGAACTCCCCGGCACCGGCCCGGTCGGTGACGCTCAGGTCCGTGCGCACCCCGTTCTCCAGGGTCACCGTGTAGCGGCCGGGGGAGGCGGACTCGTCGGCGTGGCCGAAGTCGCTCGCGTACACCTCGTCGCGGGTGTCGGCGCTGGGCGAACTCTCCACGGGCACGGTGACCGGCATGATCGGCACGTCACCGGCGGCACCGGGGTGGCACCCGGCGCCGTTGACGTGGGTCAGGGCGAAGCCCCGCACCCGCGTGACGTCGTAGGAGTAGCCGTTGGCCGCGCCGGTGTCGGTCTGGTCCCCGCGGGTGGTGGTCGGGCTCCAGGAGATCATCCCGAACGGCCGGACCGCGCCGGGGTAGGTGTTGCCGCCGTTCGTGGAGCCGATGAACGGGTCCACGTGGTCGACGGGCGAGGCCACGGCCCGGGCCGTCTCGGCCGGGAGCGGCGACGCGGAGGCCGCCGGTGCGGGGGAGAGCAGGGCGGCGCCGACGGCGAGGGCGAGCAGCGGGGGTAGGAGTCGGGGGGAGCGTGGAGGGAGGGTCATCCTCTGCGGTCCTTAGCGGGGGAGCGAACGGTCCCGGCGAGTCTGGCCCAGCGGTGCGCGCCGTGGCCAGGTCCTGGCGGGGGAGTTGGCGCGTTCTTCGCCGGTCCGTCGCCGTGGTGTCACGGACCGACCACGGTGCGGACCGCGGCGGCGCGGGCGCGGGTCCGGAGCGGGGACGGTGGTGTGCGGAGACGGAAACGGGGGAGGAGACCGCGGCGGCGCCGGTCCGCGGGGGCGCTGCGGGGGTGCTGTCCGTCCCCCGGGCGGAGGAGGGGTCGCTGTTCGAGGCGTGCGCGGGTGATGGTCGGGGTTCGAGGTCCGAAGGGGAACGGCCGCGGGGCCCGGCGCACGCGCGCCGGGCCCCGCGGTTCGCCGGTCAGCCCCGGGGCACATGCCTCGGGTTGCTCGTCGTGCTCTCGTGGTGCAGCCGGTCCAGGGCGGTCACGTAGTAGGTCACGTCACCGCCGCCGGGCGCGGTGAAGACCGTCTCGCCACCGTCCTCGGCCGCGCGCACCGTGCCGATCAGTGCGCGCGCGTCCTGCACTTCGCACGGGACCTCCTGCCGTCCGGGTGCGCCCTCCAGCTCGTAGACCGCGTAGTAGGCGGGCCTGCCGCCGCGTCCGGGGCGGATGGTCAGCTCGGTGCCGCCGTCGGCCCGGGCGGCGGCGGTGACCACCGGCGGTGCGGGAGCGGCCCCGCCCAGGTCCTCCTTGACCGGGATCAGGGCGGGGTGGGAGTAGTGCTGTTCGACCACGACGTCCATGGCGTCCCTGGCGTTGGTGCGCAGCGAGTTCGCGCTGAAGTAGACGTCCCCGTCCACGCCCGGGTACTCGCGGTTCAGGTCCAGGTGCCGGGAGAGTTCGTCCGGGTCGGACCAGGCGCCCGCGTTGCCGACCTTGTAGGCGGCCTGACCGATGTAGAGGTGTACGTCGGTGCCCTCGGTGACCTGCTCCCACCAGGGGACGAGCACCGCGTAGTCGGCCACGGGCAGGCCGATCTCCCAGTAGACCTGCGGGTTGATGTAGTCCACCCAGCCCTCGCGCACCCACCTGCGGCTGTCGGCGTAGATCTGGCTGTAGGACTCGAACCCGCCGGTGTCGGAGCCGTTCGGGTCGCTGGTGTCGTTGCGCCAGATCCCGAACGGGCTGATGCCGAACTTCACGTGCGGCTTGGCGGCGTGCACCGCCTCGTCCATCTCCTGGACCATGCGGTTGACGTTGTCGCGCCGCCAGTCCCCGATGTCGCCGAACTCTCCGCCGTACTCGGCGAACGTGTCCTGGTCGGGCACCGTCTCGCCCGCCACCGGGTAGGGGTAGAAGTAGTCGTCGAAGTGGACGCCGTCCAGGTCGTAGTTCTCGACCGCGTGCATCATCGCCTCGACGACGAACGCGCGCACCTCGGGGATGCCCGGGTCGTAGTAGAGCTTGCCGCCGTAGGCGAACACCCAGTCCGGGTTGACCCGCGCCGGGTGGTCGGCCACCAGGCGCGAGGGGTCGTCGTGCATGGCCACCCGGTAGGGGTTGAACCAGCCGTGGAACTCCAGGTTGCGGGCGTGCGCCTCCTCGACCGCGAACGCCAGCGGGTCGTACCCGGGGTCGGTGCCCTGCGTGCCGGTGAGCCACTCCGACCAGGGCTCGTGCGGTGAGGGCCAGAACGCGTCGGCGGTCGGCCGGATCTGCACGAACACGGCGTTGAGCCCGTCGGCCTTCGCCCGGTCGTACAGGTCGATCAGCTCGGCCTTCTGCCGCTCGGGTGAGAGGCCCTGCTCGCTGGGCCAGTCGATGTTGACCACCGAGGAGATCCACTCGGCGCGCATCTGCCGCTTGGGCGGCGCCTGCGGATCGACCGCGCACGGCTCGGCGGAGGTGTTCGTCGCCGGGACGGCCGGAGCGGCGGCCGCCGCGTGCGGCGCGTGGAGCAGCGACGCGGTGAGCGCTGCGGCCAGGGCGACGGCTCGGGAGACCCGGCCCGCCCCCCGGGCGGGCGGATGAGCGGGACGGTTCCGGTGCGGTTTCGCCAACGTGGGCTCCTTCCGGCTTCTGTCGTGCGGACAGCGAGCAGCCGGAAGGGACGCGCTCCGGTGCGGTCACCGCGCGCGGCGTCCGGGTCTGCCCTAGGAGAAAACCTTCATGATTTATCGGGCAGATGCAAGACTCCTACGTCAGGTTGATACCGATGTGTCGCGCGAGCCGGGGGTCGTCGCTCTGCCCGGAGCCCCGGGGCGCCTCGTCGCCCCGGTCCGGTTCCGGCCGCGTCAGGAACTGCCGGAGAGGCCGTTCCGGGAAACGTCCTCGCGGAGAAGTCGCCCGGCCTTCGGTTCCACCACCCAGTGGGTGGAGCGCCGAACCCACGACGAGGACAACAGCGGGACGAGGGCCAGCCCTATGAGGACGGTGACCACCAGCCCCTTCTCACCGTCGATGGAGTCGTACCAGGGCGATGCCTTGAGCAGGATGAAGGCGACCGAATGCCAGAGGAACACGTACATCGTGTGCCGACCAGCGTCGGTGAACCACGTGCGGCGTCGCGGAACCAGGGCTAAGAACGCCGCGGTCATGAGGAGAGCCAGCCCCATGAGGCCCAGACGGATGAGGACACTCGGGAGCAGCGGATCGATGGCGCGGTCGGTCAGACTGTGGACCCAGTACAACCAGTCCTTGTCCAACCGCTCGGCCAGAGGAACAGCCAGGAGCACGGTCGAGGCCAGGAACACGAGCGCGACGACGCGTACCCGTGTGCGCGCCAGAAGCGCGAAGTGCTCTCGCCGCAGGCACAGACCCAGCACGAAGAACGGCAGGAAACTGAGCACCCTGCCCAGGGACATCGTCGTTCCCAGTTCCACCGATGCGGCGAAAAGCGAGATCAGCACGGCGATGAGCACCGGATATTTGAGGCGTTGCCACACCGGCACACTCAGCCGCCACACGAAGAGGGCGATCAGGAACCACAGGGTCCAGGTCGGCTCCAGTGGGGACAGCGTTTCGGGCAGCTCACCGCCTTCGACCGTGTAGATCCCCTTATGGATGCCCCAGAAGACCAGATAGGGCACGGCGACGGACAGGACCAGCTTCTCGACACGTGCGGGCGAGCCGTCGAACGAGCGCGCCAGATATCCGCTGACGAGGATGAACGCGGGCATGTGGAAGAAGTAGATCCAGTAGTACAGCGCCCGTGCCGCTCCCTGGTCGAGCAGGGGCTCGATGGCGTGTCCCACCACCACCAGCGTGATGAGGAGGAATTTGGCGTTGTCCAAGTGGGAATCGCGCGCCGGGGGACGGGTGCTTCGCTGGGCTGCGCCGTCCGAACTGGCGGGGGCCGTTGACTCCGTCGGCGCTGGTGAGGAGGTGGGCGCGGCGGGGTCCCACGGCTGTGGCACTCCGGGCGGCAGGTCCTGCGAGGGACTCCCGACCTCGTGGCCCGGAATGCTACTTCTGGCTGGCATGGAATTTTTTCTACCACGGGAAGAAAGCGGTATTTCTCCCGGTGACCTTTGCTGCCCGACGGGGAGCTCGCCATCGCTGTTGATGGGGAACCCCTGCTCGGGCCGCCTCTGCCCCTCACCTGTCTGATGGGCACACCTCGTTCCACCGCGTTGGTCGAGACTCGTCTCGGTCCAGGACTCTCCGGAAGCGGACTGAGAGCTTCCCCACCCATGGAGAACTCTCCCCGGCCACCTTGGACGCGGTCGCCGTCGAGAAGCAGGGCTGGTTCCAGGACTGTCGCGAGCGCGTCCACGAGGTGCCGGTGGCTGCGTAGGCGACATGGACGGGTACTCCCGAGAATGCCGGGCACTGTCCTCAAAGCTGGCCTGGGCGAGGACACGTCGGTTTCCCGGTAGCGGCCCTCGCTCTCGAACCCGCAGAAAAACAGACCGTGAACTGCGGCTTTGTAGAGAATCAGCAGTATTCGCACCTGCGACCACAGGGTGAAGGACAGCGTGCCCGCGAGGACGGTGTCCTCGGGACGAGAACCCGTTGGCCGGATCCGGCCAACGAGGTTTGCGCCCATGTCAACCTGTTCGAGTGGAGGTCTGACTTCGTTGGGGCGAACAATAAAACTCTCGTGTGCCTTGTGCCCTCATCAGAGTGACTAGTAGCTTTCTGTCCGGTTTGAAGAAACTGTGTCCCTGTCCCTCGGGGAACGGTGTTCCACCACGACAACACAAGACAGGCATCCCCCGTGCTCTCCCCCTTGACCCGGGTAGCGGCGGTGACCACCGCTGCCACTCTGGCCCTGTCACTCCTGACCGCGGTACCCGCCGCGGCCGACGACGAGTCCACATCGCCCAGCAGCGAAGGCACGCAGAGCGGGAACGAGGAGTTCGACGCGCTCGCGCTGGCGGAGCAGACCGGGGAGCCGGTGGAGATCCCGTCCCTGACGGACGAGAAGACCCAGCACTTCGCCAACCCCGACGGCACCTTCACCGCCGAGGTCTCCGCGATCCCCGTTCGGGTTCGTTCCGGGGGTGGCTGGGTGGACGTGGACACCACCCTGGTCGCCGGCGACGACGGTCTCGTCCGACCCAGGGCGGCGGGCATGGACATCGCCTTCTCCGGCGGCGGCGACGCCCCGATGGCCCGGATCGGTATCGGCTCGAACAGCGTCGCGCTCGACTGGGTCGCGGAACTGCCCACGCCGACCCTGGACGGCGACCAGGCCACCTACGCCGACGTGCTGCCGGACGTGGACCTGGTCCTGACCGCCGGGGTGGAGGGCTTCACCCAGGTCCTGGTCGTGCACACCCCCGAGGCCGCCGCCTCCCCGGAACTGGCCGAACTCGAACTCCCCCTGGACGCCACCGGGGTGAGCGTCGTCGCCGACGAACACGGCAACATCGAGGCCATCGGTGACGAGGGCGGCCAGAGCGTCTTCACAGCCCAGGCCCCGGCGATGTGGGACTCCACCGGCCAGGACGAGGCTGCCGGTGAGAACCCGCTCCTGGCGCCGACCACGGGATCCCGCACAGCTTTGGTCGAGACCGAGATCGGCGTTGACTCCATCCGTCTCATCCCGGACCAGGGGCTACTCACCGGGGAGGACACCGAGTTCCCGCTCTACATCGACCCTTCGGTCAGCGCCAGCCGCCTCAACTGGGCCTATGTCGACAAGGCCTACCCGGACCAGGCCAACCACAACAAGAAGATCGACAATGTCGGTGTGGGCCGCTACTCCGACCACACCGGCACGTACACCCGCCGCGCGTTCTTCCAGTTCTCCGTTCCGGGACGCATCAAGCAGGACACCACCACGATCCACTCGGCCACGATGCGCGTCGAGGTGGAGTGGGCCTCCACCTGCAACAGCAACTCCTACGTGGAGCTGCACCGAGTGGACCGCTTCACGAACAGGACGACCTGGAACAACCAACCCACCGCGAGGACTCTGCTCGACACACGGAACATCAGGGATGGCTGGGCCGCCTGCCCGTCCGACCGCGGTACGGAGTTCGACGCCACCGAGGCCTATCAGTGGGGCGCGGACAACGACGAGTCCTACGTCTACCTGCGCCTGAAGGAACGCGACGAGACCTCGAACTCCGCCTGGCGGCGCATCGACATCGACGGTAAGCCGCCCGTGCTGGTGATCAACTACAACAACACGCCCTCCCAGGTGGCCACCTCCAGCATGTCCGACTCCCTTGGCGGAGTGTGCTCTACGGACCAGGACAACCCGCGACTGATCAACAACACCACCGTCACGTTCCGCGCCACCGTCCGCGACTACGACGCGCGCGCCGCCTGGGGCGGCCAGAAGCTCAAGCTGCGTGTGGAGTGGCGGGTCAACGGCACCGAACCTCGTGAGTACGCCGACTCCTCCTACGCCGACGTGGGCTACTGGCCTGAGGGCTCCGAACGCGCGGTGACCGCCACCGGACTTCCCGAGGGCGAGGTGTTGGGATACCGGGCGATCGCACACGACGAGACCGAGTGGGGCTACCCGTGGTCGGACTGGTGCTGGATCAAGATCGACACATCCAAGCCCGACACCGGTCCCATCGTGGCCTCCACCGACTACCCGGCCGACGACGCGCTGCACGGCAGCGCCGGACGCACCGGCGACTTCACCTTCTCCAACAACGGCGTCGAACAGGCGGCTTCGTACTACTACAGCCTCAATGACACCTCGTGCACGACCGAGGTGAAGCTCGGTGAGCCGGGGGCCAGCGCCACGATCCCGATCACGCCCAGCCGTAGCGGGGCGAACATGATCTACGCCAGCACTGTCGACGCCTACGGCAACTCGTCTCCGTGCGAGCTCGCGTACTACTTCCTGGTCGCGCCCCCGAGCGCCCCGATCTCCCGCTTCACCCTCGACGAAGGCACAGGGGGAACCGCCGTTGACGCGGCGGACCCGGACAGGACGGCCACGGCCAGTGGTGACACCGGCTGGACGCGGGGCCGAGTGGGCGGTGTCCGACAGGGCCGCTACCAGCTGGAAGGCACCAGCCTGGCCACGGCGGACGGGGGCCACGCCCGTACCGACGCACCGGTGGTCGACACCAGTGGCGCGTTCTCGGTGTCGGCGTGGGTGCGTCTGGACGAGGCCACAGGCAACCACACGGCCGTGTCCCAGGACGGTGAACGGCACAGCGGCTTCTACCTCGGCTACAACCACACTGCCGAGGGCAACTGGGTGTTCAAGCAGGCCCCCTTCGACGGAGACGAGACCAGTATCTCCCGGCGCGTCTACTCGAATGAGCCCGCTGAGACGGGGGTGTGGACCCATCTGTTGGGAACCCACGATCCAGAGACCGGTCAGCTCGTCCTCTACGTCGACGGAGTACGTCAGGGCGAGGTGGTCCAGGAGTCCCCGTGGAACGCGCAAGGCCCTCTGGTGATCGGAGGTGCCAGGTACCGGGGTCAGTTCTACGACGCCTGGTCCGGAGCCATCGACGACGTACGGGTCTGGGACCGTGTGGTCACCGACGAGGTCACGGGGGAGGACACCGAGGCGCGTTCAGAGGTCTGGACCCTGGCCAACCGCCCCATCGCGCTGGAAGGCCGCTGGCAACTGGACGAGACCGACGGCGCCCTCGCCGCGGACTCCTCCGACCACGGTCTTGGCGCAACCCTGCACGGCGACCCCCTGACCGCGTGGAACAAGGCCCTCAACGACGTCACGTTCGCTCCTGGTGTGAGCCTGAACCCAGCCGTCCCCGAACGCATCACGACCGAAGGCCCGGCTATCCGTACCGACCGCAGTTACAGCGTCGCGGCGTGGGTCCGTCTGGACGAGGTCGGGCACAACTCCACGGCGGTCTCCCAGGACGGTGTTCATCACAGCGGCTTCTACCTGGGCTACCAGTACACAGCAGATTCCCACCAGTGGATGCTGAAGAATCCGCCTTCGGACACCGCGGGAGCTTCGGGTTGGCACCGGGCGAGATCCGATCAGCACGCCGAGTTCGGGCGTTGGACCCACCTGGTCGGAACCTACGACCACACCTCGCGGACCACCACCTTCTACCTCGACGGTGTCGAGCAGGGCACGGCCGAGGTGCCTGACGCCTGGCACGCCAACGGTCCGGTCGTCATCGGCGGCGGACGCTTCGAGCAGCAGCTCTCCGATGCCTGGGCCGGAGACATCAGCGACGTCTTCCTGTACCAGGGCGTGTTCGACGAACACGAGATCCTCGCAGTCAGGGAAGGAATCGCGCCGGTCCCCAGGCTCTAAGCGGTAGACCGCCCCCCCGCGTCCTCGCCCTCATCCCCCTTGTGCTTCGGCCGCTGTCAGAAAGGCACGCCGTGTCCGACCTGCCCCCGAACGCGTCCAACTCCGCTGCGAGAACACCCGAGCCGGACCAGGAAAAGCCCTCGCGTCCACAAGCTCGCACCATGGCCAACAGCCGTGTCATCCGTTTCATCAAGAGGCCGATGACCTATGCCGCGACTCTGGTCCTGGTCGGCAGCCTCCTCCAGGCCGCTCCCGCGTCCTCGCTCACCTTCAACACCCGCCCCGAGGTGGAGGACGAGGCGTCCGTTCCGGGACAGGACATCGCCGGGGCCCTCGACGCGCCCTCGACCGAGGACGCGGCTACTGACGCCGCTCTGACCGAGCCCCTGGAGGCCAGTTGGCCGACCGGTGACGTCGGCGAAACCGGACTCGCCGACCCTGGAACCGACCTCCAGGTCGTCGATGACCTGGTCACGGTCGCCCAGGTCTCCGACGAGGCCCAAGAAACGTGGGTTGAAGAAGTAGCCGAGGACTACGTCGACACCGGAGCTTCCGAGGACGAGGAAGACCCTCAGCAAGAGGGGGACGCGCCCGCGCGTTCTGAGGAGGGTTCGGACGCGGGGCAGGAACAGCCGGAGAGCCCAGAGCCGGAAGCGGAAACCGGCAGCGCACCCGAAGCGGAGAATACAACTGAATCCTCCCCCGAAGAGGCGGAGGAAACCGATCCGGCGGTCAGCAGCGTCGAATCCGTCCAGGTGGAGGTCCTCGACCGCTCCGCGGCCGAGGAAGCGGGGATCGAAGGGCTGCTTCTCCGTGTGACCCGGACCGACGACGAGGCCGGTGTAGGCCCGGTCGACCTGACGGTCGACTACTCCGACTTCGCCAACGCCTACGGCGGTGACTACGGGGGCCGCCTCGACTTGGTCGAGGTCGACACCTGTCTCCTCGACGACTCCGTCGAGTGCCAGGACCGTGCTCCGCACACGTTCACCACGGACAACGACACCGACGCCCAGACGCTCACCGGGACCGTGCCCGCCCTGGGCGGAGAGGGCATGCTCCTGGCCGCGGCCGCAGAGGAGGAGGGCCCCCGAGGCGACTACCAGGCCACCGACCTGTCCGCCACGTCGAGCTGGGACGTCGGTCTCCAGACGGGCAGTTTCTCCTGGAGCTACCCCGTCGACACACCCCCCGTCGCCGGTGACCTGACCCCGGGCATCGAACTGGGCTACTCCTCGGCCTCCGTGGACGGCAGGGTCTCCTCCTCCAACAACCAGACGTCCTGGATCGGTGAGGGCTTCGACTACAACCCCGGCTTCATCGAGCGCAAGTACGTTCCCTGCGCCGACAGTCAGCCGGACTCGGCCAAGACCGGGGACCTGTGCTGGTCCCGGCACAACGCCACGTTCTCGCTGAACGGCCGCTCCGGCGAGATGTTCCTGGACGAGGACGGAACGTGGCGGATGCGCCACGACGACGCGTCCCGCATCGAGCGGCTCACCGGCACCACCAACGGCGACAACGACGGCGAGTACTGGCGCATCACCACCACGGACGGCACCCAGTACTACTTCGGGATGAACCGGCTTCCCGGCTACGGCAGCGGCGATGCCGAGACGAACTCGGCGTGGACGGTGCCGGTGTTCGGCCGGAACTCGGGTCAGCCCTGCAACGGTTCCAGCTTCGCCAACTCCTGGTGCCAGCAGGCATGGCGGTGGAACCTGGACTACGTGGTGGACGCGCACGGCAACGTGATGACCTACCAGTACACCAAGGAGCGCAACTACTACGGCCGCAACGGGCAGGCCAACTCCCCCACGGTCTACGACCGGGGCGGGTACCTGCGCCGTATCAACTACGGTCTGCGTTCCGACGACGTCTACGCCACCGCTCCCGCCCGGGTCAACTTCGCGGTCAGCGAGCGCTGCATCCCCACGGACGGCTTCGACTGCGCCGAGGACAAGTTCACCAGCGGCAACGCCAGACACTGGCCGGACGCCCCCTTCGACCGGCACTGCGCGCAGGGGCAGAACTGCACCAACAAACTCTCCCCGACCTTCTGGACCCGCAAGAAGCTGGACTCCATCACCACCCAGGTCCACGACGGCTCCGCCTACGGCAACGTCGACTCCTGGGAGCTGGAACACGTCTACCCCGCGAACGGCGACGGCACCCCGCCGGACCTGTGGTTGCAGTCGATCTCCCACACCGGTCACGTGGGCGACACCGCCTCCATGCCCACGCTGGAGTTCGGCGGCACCCAGTTCGAGAACAGGGTCGACACCCAGGACGACGGCTTCGCCCCCATGCTGAAGTGGCGGATCACGAAGATCCTCACCGAGAGCGGCTCCCAGACCGACATCAGCTACGCCGGTGGTGAGTGCGACACCGGGGACTTCCCGGACCCGCACACCAACGGCACCCGCTGCTTCCCGGTCGTGAACAGCACTGCGGACGGCAAGGGCGAGTACACCGACTGGTTCCACAAGTACGTGGTGACCCAGGTCAGTGAGCACGACCTGGTCACCGCACAGCCGGACCTCATCACCGCCTACGAGTACCTGGGCGACGCCGCCTGGCGTTACCAGGACGCAGACGGGTTCGTGCGCGACGAGCGTCGCACCTGGTCCGACTGGCGCGGATACGCGCATGTCCGCGTCATCGAAGGCGATGCCAACGCCACCCGGTCAGCGACCGAACACCGCTTCTTCCGCGGCATGCACGGCGACCGCCTGCCCAACGGGACCCGAACCGCCACGGTGACCGACTCAGCGGGCGGCGAGCACACCGACCTCAACCAGTACAACGGGTTCACGCTGGAGGAGGCCACGTTCAACGGACCCGGCGGGGACGTCGTGGAGAAGACCATCTCCCTGCCCTGGAGCCGGGTCACCGGTGAGCGGACCTACTCGTGGGGCACTCTCGAGTCCCGTATGACGGGGATGGCCTCCAGCACCCAGTACACGGCAGTCGGCGACGGATGGATGCGTAGCAGGGAGAGCGCGGAGTACGACTCCCTGGGCCGCATCACCCAGACCCACGACCACGGTGACCTCGACGACGCCGACGACGACCAGTGCACCCGCTACACCTACGCGGACAACACCGGTCGCAGGATCCTGGACACCGTCACCCGCACGGAGAAGGTCGCGGTCGGCTGCGGCACGACTCCCGCCTACCCCGACGACGTGATCAGCGACGAGCGCTCCCTCTTCGACGGAGGCGGCTTCGGAGACGCCCCCACCGTCGGACTGGAGACCAGCTCCCAACGGGTCATGGAGTACGACGGCTCCACCCCCACCTACCAGGTCGTGCAGGAGAGGGAACACGACGCCTACGGGCGCACCGTCTCCGAGACCGACGCGCTCGGCAACGTCACCGAGACGGACTACACGACCACCGTGCCCGGTGGTGCGCCGACCACCGTCACCACCACCAACCCGCTCGGCCACACCACCACCGAGCACTTCGATCCCGCACGCGGGCTTCCCGTGGCGGAGATCGACGCCAACGGCAACCGCAGTGACATGACCTACGACCCCCTGGGACGCCTGACCGCGGTATGGACTCCCGACCTGAAGAAGTCCGATGACGATCCGGCGATGCGGTTCGAGTACCACGTGCGCGACGACGCCCCCACGGTGGTGGCGACCCACACCCGCAACAACGAGGGCGGCTACTCCTCGACCTACCAGATCTACGACGGGCTGCTGCGTGAACGCCAGCGTCAGGAGCCCGGTGTGGGCGGCAGACGCCTGATCACCGACACCTTCTACGACAGCCGCGGTCTGAAGGTCAAGGAACGCCACGCCTACACCAACGACGAGGCGCCCACACAGGACATCTTCGTGCCCGGCAACAACGGCGTGCCCGGCGGCAACGACGACCTCATCCCCCGGTACACCCAGACGGTCTACGACGGCGCGGAGCGCCCGACCGAGGTCCTGACCATGTCCAACGGCCAAGAGCTGTGGCGGACCTCTTCCGAGGACCGCGGTGACCGCCAACTGGTCACACCGGCTCCGGGCGCCATCCCCACCACCACGATCAAGAACGCGCGCGGCCAGACCATCGAGGTGCGCCAGCACCAGGGCGACACCCCCGAAGCCGACTACACCGCTCTGACCTACACCCACACCCCGGCGGGGCAGGTGGAGACGGTGACCGACGAGGCGGGCAACGTCTGGCGCAACCACTACGACCTGCGGGGGCGCAAGGTTCGTACCGACGAGCCCGACCGGGGCACGACCACGTTCGTCTACGACTCCGCTGACCGCATGGTGGCCCGGACCGACGCCCGGGACGAGACGGTCGTCTACGCCTACGACGAACTCGGCCGTAAGACCGAGCAGCGGGAGGGCGGAGTCAACGGTCCCCTGCTCGCTTCGTGGACCTTCGACTCCGTCGCCAAGGGAGAGCTGACCCGTGCCACCCGGCACGCCGACGGACTGCAGTACAGCACGTCCGTCGCCGCCTACGACGCCATGGGCCGGCCGCTCGCGACGACGATCAGCATCCCCTCCGCACCGGAGTACGGGGCTCTGAGCGGGTCCTACCGGTTCCGGAGCACCTACAACGCCGACGGCACCATCGAGACGGAGACACTGCCCGCGGCAGGGGGGCTGCCCCGCGAGTTCGTCCGCTACACCTACAACGAGCTGGGCCTGCCGGTCTCGGTGGCTGGCTCGCTCGAAGGAGTGGAGACGCTCGATTACGTCCACGAAACGTCGTACTCGTCCCGCGGGCAGATCATGCAGCGGTGGCACCACCGCAACGACGGATCGACCCAGGCCAAGTCCACCTGGTCCACGCGAGACTACGACCCGGGCACCCAGCGGCTCCTCACCGCGCGGGTGAGCCACGAGATCGGCCACGGGACACTGGTCGACCAGACCTACTCCTACGACGCGGCCGGCAATGTGCTGAGCATCCGGGACGAACCCACGGCCCAGGGGCTGCTGCCGGACGTGCAGTGCTTCGCCTACGACGACATGCGCCGCCTCACCAACGAGTGGACGACGTCAGCCAGCGGTGACCAGGCCTGTGACACCACCCCGTCCCAGGAGGCCATGGGCGGCGCCGCGCCGTACTGGAACAGTTACACCTACGACGACCTCGGCAACCGCCTCACCGAGACCCGCCACGGATTCGTCGACGGCAGCGACGTCGAGAGGACCTACCAGCGTCCCGGGGCGGGGGAGGAGCGCCCGCACGCGGTGACCCGGGTGGACTCCAACGGTGCTGGCGGAACCGCGACCTACACCTACGACGAGGCCGGGAACATGGCCTCCAGGCAGGACGGCAACCGCACACAGACGCTGGAGTGGGACGCCGAGGGCCAGCTCGCGGCCATCCACGAGGGCCAGAACACCTCGGAGTTCGTCTACGACGCCGAGGGCGAGCGGCTGATCCGTGACGACGGCGGTGTGGTCACGCTGTTCCTGCCCGGCATGGAGATCAAGTACGACAAGGAAGACCTGATCTCGCAGTCCACCCGCCTCTATGAGCACGCCGGTGAAGTCGTCGCCAGCCGCTCCAACGACGGCAGGGTGCACTGGATCTTCTCCGACCACCACAAGACCGGCCAGCTCGCCATGGACTCCCTCACCGGGGAAACGATCCGGCGCAGGTTCACCGCTTTCGGCGGAGACCGCGGAAGCGTCGGAGGGGACTGGCCCAACTCGCGCGGGTTCGTCGGCGGAGTCATTGACGAACAGGTCGGCCTGACCCGGCTCGGGGCGCGCTCCTACGCACCGGAACTGGGGTCGTTCATCTCTCCGGACCCGGTCGTGGACTTCAGCGACCCCGAGCAGATGCACGGGTACTCCTACTCCAACAACAACCCGGTGTCCTTCACCGACCCCGACGGTCTGTTCCTGAGGAAGGCCTTCGCGCAGGCCCGGAGGTGGGCCGTGTACCAGGCCCGCCAGGCCGCGATCCGCGCTTACCAGGCCCGTCTGGCCGCGATCCGGGCGTACCGCATTCGCCAGGCCGCGATCCGTGCGGCGCAGATTCGTGCCGCGCAGATTCGCGCCGCTAAGATCAGGGCTGCTCAGATCCGCGCCGCCAAGATCGCGGCTGCGAAGAGGGCGGCGGCCGCGAGGGCAGCTGCGGCGCGTAAGGCGGCCGCGGTGAAGGCTGCGCGTGAGAGGGCGGCGAGGGTCGCTGCGGAGAAACGTCGAAATGCTGCCCGCCGTCAGGCACAGGAGCAGCAGGCACGGCGTCGGGAAGCGGTGAGGGCCACGGCGGTTCGTGCTGAAGGTGGGTCTGCTGAATACCGAAGAGTTTCGACTATGTCTGTTGGGTCCGATCTCCCTGAACCTACTGACAACCCATCCGGGCCCGAGCCAATTGACTGTTCTGATCCTGCGTATGAATGCTATAACACCCAAGACGATGACAAGCCGAGTCTCTGTGTAGGAGTCGGAGCTGTCATGGGGACGATTGGTTTTGGAACTTTGGCGGCTGCGTCCATGGGAGGTCCTCCAGGCTTGGGTGCCTGGGGAATATTCTGGGGAGTTGTTGCAGCAGGATCTACCTTTGCCTGCGTGGTCTACGATTTGTCATGAAATCCATTAGGTGGTTGCGTCTGGTGGATTTAAGATGCAGTTCTGGCGAGCGATGGTGACTATGCTCGTGGCTAACTGTGGCGAAAACTGTTCCGCTATGCGTCCGGGCGAATTTTAAGCAGTGTCGCGATGAAATTTAACCTGGGACTAATTGACTGGCTCTTATTTGATTGGTGGAGGTTTGTTTGGAGAGGCTCGTACTTCTGTTGGCTGCCGTCGCTTCGTTGGCAATGCTGCTGCATGTGATTGCGCAGAGTAAAGGCGTAAATCCGCCAAGGCTGGTTACTATTTCGATCATTTCCCTTTTTTCCATTGTTGTTGTTCTATCCTTAATGGTGCTTGCTGGAGTATTTGGCTAGGGGGTGTTGTTTGAGGACTTCAAGCAGCATAGCTGTGAGCACAGTGATGCTCGGCTGTAGTCTTCCTGGTGAAGGTGATTGCGCATCGGTGGTGCTTGGAGTCAACGCGAGCGGTCGGTTCTCAGGCGGTCACTTATTTGGCGGGTAGAAGTGGCCTGGAATTCCGCATTGGACACGGAGACTATGATTTCCTCCGAGCGCGCGAGCGAGACGGTGGTGGTGCGGGAGGGCAGTGGGGCCTGGTTAGGAAAGTCTCGTGCGTTTTCTTTCAGAAGCCCGTTGGCTTCCTCTGTCTGTGTTGGCTTGTGGACTCGCGGCCTCGGCTTCTGTGTTTCAGTAATCCTCCTTTTTCTGGCTTGTGGTGGGTGGGATATGGTGTGAAATTGCCCTTATCGTCTTTCTCTCTGTCTTCCTTGCTCTTCTGGCCTGGCTGAATCATAGGCACTTTGATAAATTTTTCGATGCCATGGATGGTCGTTTCGAAGGGCTGGTCGGAGGCAGGAGTCGAAGAGGGGGGCGCGTACCGCTTTCAGAGGAACCTGGCTACGGCTGTTCTCGCCTTGTTTTCTGCCAGCTTTCTCTGGTATGCCCTCAAGGCGATTTATCTGGCGGTATTTGGGAGTTGAGGTTGGCTAGCCCTGAAGATGCGGCCGGAGGGGGCCGTACTGGGGCGGGGCAGGCGGGGTAGGGGACCGGCAACCGTGCTCAGTCCTTCGGGAGTGGCTGAGAGTGGAGGGGATACCGTGTTCGTCTTCTTCAGCAACCGTCTGGGCTGCGTCATGTCGCTGGTGGTCTCGGTGGCGCTGACCGCCCTGCTTCTGTTCATCCTCAACTCCCTGGGGTGAGGCGGGAGACGGGCGAGGCGGCCGGGATGCCTGTTCTCTGGGAACAGCGACGCCCGGCCGTGGTCCTCGGGGGAGGCGGCCGGGCGTGGGTGGTTCCAGGGATCAGCGAGAGAGGGCGGTTCTCAGGAAGCCGCTCCATTCGGCGGCGGGAAAGGGGAGGTGTCCGGCGCTGGGGTGCTTGGAGTCGCGGACGGCCGCGCCGCAGGGGAGGTCGGCTATCTCGACGCAGTTCTGGGCCCGGCCGCTGTGGGTGCTCTTCCGGAAGCCCGTGGGGATGTGCGCGACCTCGACACATTCGACTCTGTCGCTGCTGTAACTGGACTTGAAGAACCGCAGTTCGGTTCTGCTGGTCATGTCAGGTGCTCCTGCTCCATGATCTGCTGGACGAAGTGGGTCGTACGCGAAGCTTGTAGCGCTGCTGAGTTCAGATGCGAAAAGATCGTGACATAGCGCTGCACGTCATCGGAATCCTGGGCAAAGAGACTCGCTGTCGCGGTCTCTGTGTAGGCGATGCAGGGATCGGCCGGGTTGGGGAAGTCCAGGAGGACGAAGGACCCGGACAGTCCAGCGTGCATGCCCGCGTCGAAGGGCAGCACCTGGATGTCCACGTTCTTCCTGGTGGCCATGTCCAGCAGGTGCTGTAGCTGTTCTCGCATGATCTGTGGGTCGTCGAGCCGTCTTCTCAGGGCTGCTTCGTCGATCACGGCCCAAAAGTGTGGCGGCTGGTAGCGCCCCAGGATGTGCTGACGCTGTAGCCGTGCGTCAACGTTGCGCCTGACCTCATCGTCTGAGTAGGCGCGCCCACCTCGGAAGACAGCCTCGCTGTACCTGGGTGTTTGCAGCAGGCCGGGAACGACCTGGCACTGGTAGGTCCGAATCATGGACGCTTCGGCCTCGAAGTCCGGTATGGCGTTACCGCCGAAGACATCCTTGTAACTGGACCACCAGCCCTGTTCTTTGGACTCTCTCGCCAGCTCGTGAAGAGCTGCGCGGATCTCGTCAGGAGCCCTGTACAGGTCGGCGAGTGCGTCGATGTCACGCGCTTTGATGCGGCGTGCGTCCGCACCTTCGATGTTGCTGAGGGTGGACTGGGGGACGTCGGCTGCCTTCGCGGCCACAGACAGCTTCAATCCCTGTGACTCACGTAGCCGTCGAAGCTCGCGCGCCAATCGTCGGCGGCGCACCGTGGGGCTGAAAGGGCTGTGCATGTCAGGATTCTAGACCAAGAGTTTTCGATTATCGTTGACAGCTCGATAATCGAGCTGCATCATGTGACTGTAACCAGTGACCGGTGAATCACGGAGAGTTCATGCCGGTCAGGCTACGCCTCGCCCGTTCCGCGCATCACGGCATCCGTGAGACTCCTCCAACGGGCACCACGAAACCCCTGCTCACGCCAAGGAGTGTGTTCGTCATGCCCGCAACCGCCCCGACTCCCGTGCCCGCGTTGGGCGAGGCCACGGTCCCGCTGACCAGCTTCATCCGGCCGGTCCACCGCCACTACTTCACCCGGCAGCCCGAGCGGCCCAACTACCGCACGCGCCGCTACGACTTCGCTGGGACCCCGGCTGTCATGCCGCTGGTGCGGGCATTCCTGGACACCTGCGCCGTCGCACAGGACACCGACTACCGCTACCTGTTCACGCTGCTGGGATCGGAGCTGGCCAACAACTCGATCCGCCACAGCCTCTCCGGCCGACCCGGCGGCAGCTACGCCCTCCTCGTCCACCGCCACCGCACCGGGCTGCACCTGGCCTGCCGCGACCGGGGCGGCCTGCGTGACAAGGACTCCCGCCTGGAGCCCAAGAAGAACGGTCTCAACCTGGACGCCGAATCGGGCCGGGGCCTGGCCATGGTCAACGCCTTCGCCACCGCTTGGGGCGACAACGGCAACGCCCACTACCGCACGGTGTGGTTCTCGCTGGCCTACGACCTCACCAGAAGCCGCTGGAACACCCACACCGACGACTGACATGCCGCCGACATGAGACGGGCCCAGGGAAGCGTTGCAGCGCTTCTCCCGAGCCCTGAACCCCCAGAAACCAAACAGCTCATAAGTAAGGAAAAAGAGGATCTGATGCAGAACCCTATCCCCTCGCCCCGGCGTTCGGACGACGTTCGACCGATGCCCCGGCCAATCCCGCCGCTTCCGCGCCGCACCCCGCTCGTCGGCCCGGTCTGCCCGGTGTGCGAGCACCCCTCCTGCCGGGTTCGCCGCGCCCAGCGCCTGCCCCGCCTGGGCGGCCACCGCTCCGAGTTCTCCCGCGAGCACGCCCAGGCCGCCGCGGTCCAGGCCCGGCACCGCCACCTGATCGTCTACTACGGCGAGGCCACGCAGTCCTTCTGGGCGGTCACTCCCACCGGACTCCTCGAAGCCGTGAGCGCTGACGCCCTCCTCCTGGCCCTGTGGCCGCACAACGCCCCGTTCATGCCGCCCGCCCTGGCCGTCGAGACCGGCACTCCCGTACCGGCCTGACCGGCCCTCCCACCACGGGCCGGAACCGCCGCCAGCGGTTCCGGCCCACCCGTGACTCAGCGTTGGTTCCCGCCGGAGCCTCCACGGCCGGACAACCGCCTACTCCTGCTGGTGGGGCATCCGGATGTTGTACTGGCGCATCTTGCGGTAGACGGTCGCCCGCCCCATTCCCAGCTCGGCGGCGGCCCCGACGACGGTCGCGCCCGGAGCGGTCAGGCAGCGGATGATCTCGTCGCGTTCCACGGCCTGGATGCGGCTGAGGCGGCGCCCGCCGTTGCTGCGGAAGACCTCGGCGGGCAGGTGGTGCACGTCGACCACGTCCGCGCGCTGCGCCGCGTCGCACACCGCCCGCTTCAGCTCGGTGGCATTGCCCGGCCAGTGGTAGTCGGTGAGCGCGCGGGAGGCCGCCGGGGTGAGGCCGATCGCCCGCCCCCGGGCCCCCTGCGCGAAGTGCCGCGCGAGCGGCAGCACGTCCTCCGGGCGGCGGCGCAGGGCGGGGGCCTCGACCACCGTGTCCACCAGCTCCCGCAGCGCCTCCGGGAGAGCGTCGAAGCTCCGTCCCGTGACCACGAAGGGCTGGGGGCGCCCACCCGCGCGCCGCGCCCCGGCCAGCAGCCGGGCCAGCTCGCTCGCGCCCCACGCCGGAAGCGCCTCCACCCCGGACACGATCACGCACGTGTCGTCCTTGGCCAGCTCGGGGGTCCAGAGCGTGAGCCAGGAGTTCACGTCCTCCGGGGCGGGCGGACGGGCGTTGAGCACCCTCTCCCGTGCGCTGACCTGCCGCCGCGCGAGCGAGGCCAACGAAGTCCTACCCGAACCCGGCTCGCCCACGACCGCCAGCGTCCGCCCGCCCACCGCCTCGCGGGCCTCGGCGACGGCGCCGCGCCAGAGTCGCGACGCGCAAGCGTCGGCCTGTCCGCCGCCGGCGGCGCGGAAGCGGAACACCGCGCCCCTGGGCGCGGGCTGGACCCGGCGCCCCGTGCCCCGGGCGAGCATGAGCGCGGACGTGCTCTGCGCGGCGGACTGGGCCAGAGCCAGCAGCAGGGCCGACGAGGACTCCGACCAGGTGGTCAGGTTGACGCTGCCGACCAGCGTGCCGTCCGCCGGGTCCAGGACCGGAGCGGCGGCGCAGGTGTACCCGCGCAGCCCCGTGCAGTAGTGCTCCTCCGCCCTGACCAGCGACGGCGCGCGGTCGGCCAGGGCCAGTCCGAGGCCGTTGGTGCCCGCGTCGCGTTCGGCGTAGGAGAATCCGGGGGCGAGGTGGACCCGGTCCAGCGAGTGCAGGATCGCCGCGTCGTTGGCGAGCCTGCTCAGCACCAGTCCCTCGCTGTCAGTGATCATCAGGCTCACCGGTTCGTTGGCGATGGTCCGCTGGATGCCCCGCAGGACCTCGTTGCCGCACTCGTAGAACAGCGACTCCGTGTCCACGGAACCGGTGAACGCGGGCTCCACCCGTTCGGCGGAGACGCCGTAGTGCTCGCTGCGCCGCCACGAGGCGCGCAGCCGCGGGGCTTTCGCCGGTGTCCGTCCGGCGGTGTCGGTGGGTGCGTGTCTGGGCGGTGAACACGTCCGGTCGTGCACGTCGGCCTCCAGGGGTTCTGCGGCCGCGACCTGGGCGGACGGTCGGTACATCCGCCCGGGCCGCGTGACGGCCAGGTTACTCGTCCGTGTCCCGGAGGCTTCGGAGCGGCTGTCTCAAACTGAGACACGCGACACAGGCCAGAGTTGCGTACGTCTCCCTAGTCTTCCAGCGAAACGGCCGATTCGACCCGGCCCCGTGGGAGGAAGCATGTACAGCAAGGACGGCGAGAACTACTTCGTCGTGGACGCGCACGTGGCCCTGTGGGACGCGCGTCCCGAGAACCAGCTCAACATCCACGGCAAGCAGTTCATCGACTGCTTCTACGACTACCACCGCAACCTCGGCCCGGAGTCGGAGCTGTGGCCGTACGAGGACTTCCTCTACTACGGCGGCGAGCGCCTGATGCGCGACCTGTTCACCGACGGCTACGTCGACCACGCCATCTTCCAGCCCGCCCACCTCGGCGCCTTCTACCGCAACGGGTTCGGGCAGGCCGAGGAGGCCTTCGCGCTCACCCAGGCCCACCCCGACAAGCTCACCTACAACCACTGCTGGGACCCGCGCTTCGAGGAGGAGGGGCTGGAGTGGCTGCGCCGCGACGCCGAGCGGTTCGGGCTCCAGGGGGTCAAGCTCTACACCGCCGAGTGGAAGGAGGGCTCGCGCGGGTACAAGCTGGACGACCCGTGGACCTACCGCTACCTGGAGACCTGCCAGGAACTCGGGATCCGCAACATCCACGTCCACAAGGGGCCCACGATCCGGCCGCTGGACCGCGACGCCTTCGACGTGGCCGACGTGGACCACGCGGCGACCGACTTCCCCGACCTCAACTTCGTGGTGGAGCACTGCGGGCTGCCCCGCCTGGAGGACTTCTGCTGGATCGCGACCCAGGAGCCCAACGTGCACGCGGGCCTGGCGGTGGCGATCCCCTTCATCCACACGCGGCCGCGCTACTTCGCGCAGATCCTCGGAGAGCTGCTGTACTGGCTGGACGAGGACCGCATCCAGTTCTCCAGCGACTACGCCCTGTGGACCCCGCGCTGGCTGGTGGAGAAGTTCGTGGACTTCCAGATCCCCGAGGACATGACCGAGTACGCGCCGGTCACCGTGGACCAGAAGAAGAAGATCCTCGGGCTCAACGCGGCCGCGATGTACGGCATCGAGGTGCCGCAGGGGCTAGGTCTGACGGCCGAGGCCGACGCCAAGGCGGTGGTCTGACATGCGCCCGCCCGGACACGCCGCACTGGAGCGCCCGGAAACCGCGCACACGGCCTCCGAACCCGGCACTCCGCAGGACGCCGAACTGGAACTCGCGGCGCTGCGGGCGCTGGACGCGGTGTACGACCCAGAGCTGGACGAGCCCGTCACCGACCTGGGCTTCGTCCGTTCGGTCAGGGCCGACGGCGGCGCGCTCACCGTCCACCTGCGGCTGCCCACCTCGTTCTGCGCGCCCAACTTCGCCTACCTCATGGCCTCCGACGCCAAGGACGTGCTCACCGACCTGTCCGGCGTACGGGAGGTCGCGGTCCTCCTCGACGACCACCACGACTCGGAGAGGATCAACCGCGGCCTGGCCGCGGACGCGGGCTACCGCGGCACGTTCGGGGACGAGGCCCGCGAGGACCTGGAGGAGCTGCGCCTGGTCTTCCGGCGCAAGGCCCACGCCGCCGCGATGGAGCGGGCGCTGACCCTGCTGCTGCGCGCGGACCCCGGCCTGGCCGAGGAGGACCTGCACGACCTCACCCTCGCCGACCTGCCCGACGACCGGGCGGGGCGGGCGCTGCTGCGGCGCCGCGCGGCGCTCGGGCTGAACTGCGACCCGTCCGCGCGTGTGCTCGTGGACGACCACGGCGACCCCTTCCCCCGCGAGGAGGTCCCGCTGCGGCTGAGGTTCGCCCGCTCCACCCGGATCTCCATCGAGGGCAACTCGCACTTCTGCCGCGGGCTGCTGCGCACCCGCTACCCCGGGTCGGAGGCCGACCAGGCCCCGCCCGCCCACACACTTCCGCTCACCGTTCAAGCGAGGCAGTCATGAAGGCAGTCCAGGTCGTCGGCTACGGCCAGAACCCGCGCATGGAGGAGGTGCCCGCCCCGGAGGTCACCGGTCCCTTCGACGTCATCGTCAGGATCGGCGGCGCCGGAGTCTGCCGCACCGACATCCACATCCTGGAGGGGCAGTGGGCCCAGAAGTCCGGTGTCACCCTGCCCTACACGATCGGCCACGAGAACGCGGGCTGGGTGCACGCCGTGGGCAGCGGCGTCACCAACGTCTCCGAGGGCGACAAGGTCATCGTGCACCCGCTGATCACCTGCGGCCTGTGCCGGGCCTGCCGCTCCGGTGACGACGTCCACTGCGAGAACAACCTCTTCCCCGGCATCGACACGGCCGGGGGCTACGCCGAGTACCTCAAGACCTCCGCGCGCAGCGTGGTGCGCATCGACGACTCCCTCGAACCCTCCGACGTGGCCGCGCTCGCCGACGCCGGGCTGACCGCCTACCACGCGGCGGCCAAGGCCGCGCGCCGCCTGCGTCCCGGCGACCGCTGCGCGGTGATCGGCGCCGGGGGCCTCGGGCACATCGGCATCCAGGTGCTCAAGGCGATCACCGCGGCCGAGATCATCGCGGTGGACCGCAACGCCGACGCGGTCGCCCTGGCCACCTCGATCGGCGCGGACCACGGAGTGGTCGCGGACGGCACGCAGGTCGAGCAGGTCCTCGAACTCACCGGCGGCCACGGCGCCGAGACCGTCATCGACTTCGTGGGGGAGGGCGGGGCGACCTCGGACGGGGTGCGGTTCCTGCGCCGTGCCGGGGACTACCACGTCGTCGGGTACGGCGAGAACATCGATGTGCCGACGATCGACGTCATCTCGGCGGAGATCAACTTCGTCGGCAACCTCGTCGGCTCCTACAACGACCTGTGCGAGCTGATGGTGCTGGCGGCGCGGGGACACGTGCGGCTGCACACCAGCAAGTACCCGCTCGACCGCTTCCAGGACGCGCTGGACGACCTCGACGCCGGGCGGATCCGAGGCCGCGCGATCCTCGTCCCGTAGGGGGATCTTCGACCACGCCGGGAGGGAGCGCCCGGCCGGGCCCACGGGTCCGGTCGGGCCCGCGGCGGCACGCCGGGTCCGCCCGAGGTGAGGGGCGGTCCGCGTCGAGGGGACGGACACCGCCTCCGCCGGAGGGCGGAAGGGGAGGTCCGGCGTGCCAGCCGCGCCCGTTCGCGTGCCGCCGGTGCGTGTCGCCGGTGCGCGGCGGTGTGTCCCGGCCCGGGAGGCGGTCCCGGTTGAGGTCAGGGCGTTCGGATCGCGAGCCGGGTGTCCCGGTGCGGGCGGGGCCTCCCGGTGGAGAGGTGGTCCCGGTCGCGGGCGGTGGCCTGGCACAGGCGGGTGCGGCCCCGGTCGTGCGCGGGTGTGTGTCCCCGGCGCAGCGGCGGCCCCCTCGGTGGGGGCCTTGGTCGGAAAGCGCTTGCCTTGTAACGTGGGTCACCCCGCTGTTCAAGGAGGCGTGCCCATGGGGATCCCCCCGCGTTCCGTCCGAAGAACGAGTCCGCTGCTCGCGGGCGTATGTGCCCTGGTGATGGCCGCGAGTGCCACTGCCCTGGCCGAGCCGGACACCGGTTCCGGCGTCCAGCTCGAACGGCTGGATCGCGGTCTGGTCGCGGTCGACACCCCGGAAGGCGTTTTCCTGAGCTGGCGCCTGCTGGCCTCCGAGGTCGGCGGACACACCGACTCCGGGCTCCGGGGCCCGCAGTTCCGGGTGTACCGGGACGGTGACGTCATCGCCATCGTGCGCGACAGCACCAACTTCCTGGACGGGGAGGGCGGCGCCGACTCCGAGTACCGGGTGGTCCCCGTCCCCCGGGGGAGACCCGGCGTCGGCCCCGAGGGCGAGGCCTCCGTGTGGGCCGAGGGGCACCACGACCTGCCGCTCCAGAAGCCCGAGGGCGGCACCACCCCGGCGGGGGAGGAGTACGACTACACCGCCAACGACGTCAGCGTCGGCGACGTGGACGGCGACGGGCGGTACGAGTTCGTGGTCAAGTGGGACCCCACCAACTCCAAGGACGTCTCGCAGCGGGGCTACACCGGTCCGACGTACGTGGACACCTACACCCTGGACGGCGAGCTGCTGCACCGCATCGACCTGGGCGTCAACATCCGCTCGGGCGCGCACTACACGCAGTTCGTCGTCTACGACCTCGACGGCGACGGCCGTTCGGAGATCATGCTCAAGACCGCCCCGGGCACCCGGACGCTGACCTTCGACGGGGACGGCGGAGCGGCCGGGGACCACATCACCCTGCCGGACGAGGACGTCGAGGCCGGGGTCGATCACGGTGACGACTACCGGATGAGCGCCGAGGACTACCGCGAGCACGTCGTGGAGGTGTTCCGGGGCTGGCACGGGCACCCCGAGGTGGTGGCCGGGAACTGGCCCGCCACCCTGGAGGAGGCCTTCGGTGAGCAACCCCGGTACGACTACCCCCTGAGCGAGGCGGACGCCGGGGCCCTCGCGGACTTCTTCCTCGACGAGTACGCGCCCTCGCGCAGCGCGCGCAACGAGCTGCGCGAGTTCGAGGGCTTCGTCGTGGACGGCCCCGAGTACCTGACGGTGTTCGACGGCCGGACCGGCGCGGAGCTGGACACCGTCCGCTACGAACCGGGCCGGGGCGACGACGGCCTGATGTGGGGCGACTACGCGATGGCGCGCATCGAACCCGCCAACCGGGTGGACCGGCTGCTGTCCGGCGTGGCCTATCTGGACGGACGGAACCCGTCGGCGGTGTTCGCCCGGGGCTACTACACGCGCTCGGCCGTGGCCGCCTACGACTTCGACGGGGAGGACATCAGCACGCGCTGGATCGCGGACAGCGGGCACGTGCCGATGGACAACCCGTTCGACGCCTCACCGCACGGCGGTCGGGGCTCCGATCCCGACATGGGCACGCTGGCCGGTCAGGGCTTCCACTCCTTCGGCGTGGCCGACGTGGACGCCGACGGACGCCAGGAGATCGTCTACGGCTCCGCGACCCTGGACGACGACGGGTCGCTGCTGTACTCCTCGCACGCCGAGGGGCCGCCCGGGAGCGCCATCGAGGGCGAGACGGCCAAGCTCGGGCACGGCGACGCGATGCACGTGGGCGACCTCGACCCGGAGCGCGAGGGCCTGGAGATCTGGACCGTGCACGAGGGCGGCGCGAGCGCGCCGTACGGGTTCGCGATGCGCGACGCCGCCACCGGCGAGGTGCTGTTCGGCGGGTACACGGGCACCGACACCGGCCGGGGCATGGTCGGCGACGTCGATCCGGACGTCCCCGGTCTGGAGGCGTGGTCCTCGATGCCGCCCGGAGGCGGGGGCGAGGCGGGCCTGTGGAGCGCGGACGGCGAGTTCCTGGGCGACCGCACCCCCGGGACGAACATGAGCATCCGCTGGTCCGCCGACATGACCACGCAGATCGTCGAGGGTACCGAGGACCCGAGGATCGAGGACTGGCGGCGCGGCACCCTGCTCACCGCCCAGGGCACGCTCACCAACAACGGGACGAAGGGCAACCCCGCCCTGGTCGCGGACGTGCTCGGCGACTGGCGCGAGGAGCTGGTCCTGCGCACGCGCGACAGCGGAGCGCTGCGCATCCTCACCAGCCCCGAGGTGACCGGACACCGGTTGCACACCCTTATGCACGACCCGCAGTACCGGGTGGACGTGGCCCGGCAGCAGACCGGCTACAACCAGCCCGCGTACACGTCCTTCCACCTGGGCGCGGACACCGACTGGGCGCGGGTGGAGGTTCCCGAAGCCGTCTACCCGGAGTAGGAGCGGGCAGGCGCGTGCCCCGGCGGCCCGGCCGTCCGGGGCACGTTCGCATCCGGGTGCTGGGGTGCGTGTCCACAGGCGGTACCGGTTCGACCCGATCCGCTCCGCCGCACGCCGCAGCCGCACCGGGCGCGGCGGGAGAGGGGCGGCCTCCCGGAACCATCGCGCCTTCGAGGGCATCGTCCCCGCACCGGCAGTAGCGGCGGCCGGGGTCGGCGCGGACACCCTCAGTCTGAGAGCGCGTCCCCGTGCTGGCGGCGACCGGGGGCGGCGCGGACACCCTCAGTCCGAGGGCGCGTGCCCGTGCTCGTCCCCGCCCTCGTGCCCGAAGGCGGGCAGGCCGCGGGCCGCGGTGGTCAGCGCGGTGCGCAGCAGCGGCCCCACTCCCTCCGGCGGAAGGCCGCGCCCGTCGTCCCCCAGGCGCGCCCGCTCCTCGGCGGCCAGGCGCAGCGCCGAGTTGAGGGTGGCCGCCTGGACGCGGACGGGCAGGCTGTCGGCGGACTCGCCGGTGCGGTCGGCGATGATCCGGGCGAAGACGGACTCGGCGGCGTGGTGGACCTCCAGCCACACCGCCATGAGCGCCGGTTCGGTGCGGGTCATCCGGATGAGGTCTGCTACGGGCCCCTCCACGACCTGCGGCTCGCCGTCGAAGAACCGCTCCCGCTCCAGGTACTCCAGGAGGGGGACCCCGGGAGGGCAGGCGCGCAGGCGTTCGGCCATGTGTTCCAGGCCCGTCGTCAGCAGCGGCCGGACGCAGCTCTCCTTGCTGGGGAAGTAGCGCCACAGCGTCCTGGTGGAGATGCCGAGCGCGTGCGCGATGTCGTCGCCCGTGGTGCCCGACACCCCGTTCTCGGTGAACAGCCGCACGGCCGCGCGCGCGATCTCCGTGCGCACGATCTCCCTGCGCCGCTCGGTCATGGGCGGGCGGCCCCGCCCCGAGGGTGCGCGGGGCGTCTGCGCGGACGGTGTTCCCGGCACGACCGCCCCCTCCCGTGTCCGCGGTGTCTGGGCGTGTCCACTCTACTGACGTCCGGACCAGGCAGAACAATATTTGTCTCTGAGTGACAAAAAGTCCTACAGTGACAAAAGCGGCCGCCGCGGCCGCCACCAGCGGCAACGAGAGGGCTTCCCATGACCGGCCTGGGCCTGAAGGACAAGAACGTCATCGTCACCGGAGGCGGCTCCGGCATCGGCCGCGCGAGCGCGCTGCGCTTCGCCAAGGAGGGCGCCGGAGTCCTGATCGCCGACCTCAACGCCGACACCGCGCGGGAGGCGGCCGAGGAGATCCGCGCGGCCGGGGGCACCGCCGAGACCGTGGTCGGCGACCTCAGCAGCCAGGAGGTCGTGGACCGGGTCGTCGCCACGGCCGTCGAACGCCTCGGCGGTGTCGACGTCCTGGTCAACAACGCCGGGATCATGGACGACATGTCCGCCACCGCCGACGTCACCGACGCGGTCTGGGAGCGGCTCCTGCGGGTGAACCTGACCGCGCCCTTCCTGCTCACCCGCGCCGTCCTGCCCCTGATGGCGGAGCGGGGCCGGGGATCGGTCGTCTTCACCGCCTCGGAGGCCTCCCTGCGCGGCAGCGCCGCCGGGGCCGCCTACACCGCCTCCAAGCACGGCGTGGTCGGCCTGGTCAAGTCCACCGCGGTGATGTACCGCGACAAGGGGATCAGGGTCAACGCCGTCGCCCCGGGCGGCACGGCCACCTCGATCACCGTCGACGTCGCCTCCGCGCCCCACGGCCCGACCACCCTCGGCACCTTCATGTCCAACATGGGCCGTGTGGCCCGGGCCGAGGAACTGGCCGCCGCCGTCGTCTTCCTGGCCTCCGACGCGGCGAGCAGCATCAGCGGCGCGGTGCTGCCGGTGGACAACGGCTGGTCGGCCGTCTGAGGAGGCGACCGCGCGCGGACCCGGCCCCGGGTCCGCGACGGCGGCCGCCCCGACGCCTACGCCCCACTTCTTAAGTCAGTCGCTTGACTCAACGCCGCGGCGGACGTTCACTGTACGTGTACGTACCGCTGACGCAGAGGAGTGAGGGCTGTGGGTGCCGACGGGACCGAACCGCTGATGGACTACCCCTTCCCCGGCCCGGAGGCGCTGGAGCCGCCCGCCGAGTGGGCCGAGCTGAGGCGGCGGTGCCCCGTCGCCGGGGTACGGCTGCCCAGCGGCGACCGGGCGGAGGTGGTCACCCGCTACGAGGACGTCAGGCGGGTGCTCTCCGACCCGCGCTTCACCCGGCGGCTCGACGCCGAGGACGCGGCCCGGGTCTCGGCCAGCGCGACGGGCGGCGTGTTCAACAGCGACCTGGCGGCGGCGGTCCCCGACAGCGGGGAGGAGCACCGGCAGTGGCGGCGGCTGGTCGGCAAGTGGTTCACCGCCAGGCGCATGAACGCGCTGCGGCCCGGTATCGAGGCCATGGCCGACCAGCTCGTCGACGGCATGGTCGAGCGCGGCCACCCGGCCGACCTCAGGGCGGACCTGGGCTTCCCCCTGCCGGTGTGGGTCATCTGCGACATGCTCGGTGTGCCCGACTCCGACCGCGACCGCTTCTCCCACTGGTCGGACGCGCTGCTCAACCTCACCCGCTACACCCAGGAGGAGATGGACCGGGCCCAGGCCGAGTTCCTCGCGTACATGGGCGGCCACGTCGAGGCCAAGCGGGCGGAGCCGCGCGAGGACCTGATCAGCTCCCTGATCACCGAGACCGCCGAGGCCGGGTACGACCTGCCCACCTCCGCGCTGGTCGCCACCAGCATGGGCCTGCTGGTCGCCGGGCACGAGACCACCGCCAACATGATCGGCAAGATGGTGGCGATGCTGCTGGACGACCGGAGCCGCTGGGAGAGGCTGCTGGCCGACCGGACGCTGGTGCGCTCCGCCGTGGAGGAGGCGCTGCGCTTCGACGCCAACTCCGGGCTCGGCCTGCCGCGCTACATCACCGAGGAGACCGAGATCGGCGGCGCCACCGTCCCCGCCGGGACCACCGTCATGTGCAGCATGGGCGCCGCCAACAGGGACGAGAGCGCGTTCGAGAACGCGGACGAGATGGACCTGGGGCGCGTGCCCAACCCGCACCTGGGCTTCGGCGCCGGGGCGCACTCGTGCCTGGGGCAGGCACTGGCCCGCACCGAACTCCAGGCCGTGCTCGACGTGCTGCTGCGCAGACTCCCCACGCTGGAGCTGGCCGTCCCCGCGGCGGAGCTGAGGCGACTCGACGGCCTGGTCGTGGGCGGACTGCGCGAGGTCCCGGTCCGGTGGTGACCGTGCCGAGGACGCGGACCGAACGGGCCGGCGCCACCCGGGAGCTGATCCTGGCCACCGCCGAGCGCCTGTTCGCCGAACACGGTCTGTTCGCGGTGTCCAACCGCGGCATCGGCGCGGCCGCCGGTCAGGGCAACAACACCGCGGTCGGCTACCACTTCGGCACCAGGACCGACCTCGTGCGCGCGATCGTGCGCACGCACACCGACCGGCTCGAACCGCTGTGGGCGCGGGCGGTCGAGGAGGCGGGAGACCCGGCCGGGGCGGGCGACTGGATCGCCTGCCTGGTCCGGCCGGTGACCCGGCACCTCGCGGACCTGGGCGTCCCGAGCTGGTTCGCCCGCTTCTCCGCGCAGGTCATGACCGACCCGGGCCTGCGCGTGATCATGACCGAGGAGACGCTCACCTCGCCCCCGCTCGGGCGGGTCCTCCTCGGCCTGCGCGCCAGCCTGCCCGACCTGCCGCCGCGGGTGCGCGCCGAACGCGAGGACATGACCCGCCACCTGATCGTGCACACGTGCGCCGAACGCGAGCGCGCGCTCGCCGAGGAGACGGCGACGCCCCGGTGCAGCTGGGAGGACACGGCGACCGGACTGGTGGACGCGCTCACGGGGATCTGGCTCGCCCCCGCGACCCCGGCCGAGGGGCGCGACCACGCCGCGACGACGAAGGAGGAGCGACCATGAGGGTGACCGTCGACCAGGACTGGTGCTGCGGCGCCGGTCAGTGCGTGCTGCTCGCCCCGGAGGTGTTCGACCAGAGGGAGGAGGACGGCATCGTCGAACTGCTCACCGAACGGCCGCCGGAGAACCTGTACCCGGCCGTGCGCGAGGCGGGGCAGGTCTGTCCCACCGGAGCGATCCACGTGGACGAGGAGGCCTGACCGCGCCGGGCGGGGGGAGCGCGCGTCCCGCGACCGGCCGCGCCCGGTCAGGCTCGTCCGCCCCGCCCGGCCGTACCCATTCCACCCGGCCGGGGCCGTCCTTCCCCGGCGCCGCCGCGGCCGGGGCACGGTCCGAGGAAACACGGGGGCGGCCCGCCATGCTTCCGGCGGGCCGCCCTCCGGCGCCCCGGGTCAGTGGCCGCCGGTGAGGGTCCCGGACAGCTCCCGGTGCAGGTGCGCGCTGGGCCCGTTGAGGCCGGTGATCTCCACCCGCACCCCGTGCCTGCGGAAGTGCTCGGTGACCTGGTCCAGGGCGGCCACGGCCGAGGAGTCCCACACGTGCGCGTTGGACATGTCCACCACCGCCTTCTCCAGACCCTGTTCGGTGTAGTCGAACCGGTTGACCAGCTCGCCGGTGGAGGCGAAGAACACCTCGCCGTTGACCGAGTACACGCGGGTGCCGCCCTCGGGGTCGAGCACGCTGGTGACGTCGGCCTGCATGGCGGCCCGGCGGGCGAAGAGCACCATGGACACCACGACCCCGACGATCACGCCCAGGGCCAGGTTGTGGGTGGCCACGACCACGGCGACGGTGATGGCCATGACCAGGGTCTCGGTCCAGGGCATCCGCCTCAGGGTGGCCGGGGCGACGCTGTGCCAGTCGAAGGTCACGACGGCCACGAAGAACATCACCGCGACCAGCGCCGCGACCGGGATCATGCCCACCAGGTCGCCCAGGGCCACGCACAGGATGATCAGGAACACGCCGGCCAGGAAGGTCGAGACGCGGGTGCGGGCCCCGGACTTGACGTTGATCATGGTCTGGCCGATCATCGCGCACCCGGCCATGCCGCCGAAGAACCCGACCAGCACGTTGGCGATGCCCTGTCCGCGTGCCTCGCGGCCGTGGTTCGAGGCGGTCTCGGTCTGGTCATCGACGACCTTGGCGGTCATCAGCGACTCCATCAGCCCCACCAGGGCCAGGGTCAGCGAGTAGGGGGCGATCAGGACCAGCGTGTCCAGCGTGTAGGGCACGTCCGGGATCAGCGGCACGGGCAGGGTGTCGGGCAGTTCGCCCATGTCCCCGACCGTCTGCGCCGGGACGCCCAGGGCCAGCGCGGCGACGGTGAGCACGACGATGGCCACCAGCGGCGCGGGGACCGCCCTGGTCAGGCGGGGCAGGCCGAAGACGATGACCAGGCCCACGGCCACCATGACGTAGATCGGCACGCCCACGCCCTCCAGGTAGGGCAGCTGGGCCGTGAAGATGAGGATGGCCAGGGCGTTGATGAACCCGGTCATGACGCTGGGCGGCACGAACCGCATCAGCCTGGCCACCCCGAGCAGGCCCAGGGCGACCTGGATGAGCCCGGCCAGGATGGTGGCGGCGATCAGGTGGTCGACGCCGTGCTCCATCGACAGCGGCGCCGCGACCAGGGCCATCGCTCCGGTGGCGGCGGAGATCATCGCGGGCCGTCCGCCCAGGAAGGCGATGGACACGGCCATCACGAAGGAGGCGTACAGGCCCACGCGGGGGTCGACCCCGGCGATGAGGGAGAAGGCGATGGCCTCGGGGATCAGGGCCAGGGCGACGACCAGTCCGGCCAGAACGTCGGCGCGCAGCTGCGCGGCGGCGGGGATCCGGGCCTTGAGTGACCTGGGGGTCTTCACGGGCAGTTTCATGGCACCCATCGGGTTTCGGGCAGCCCACAACGAGGACCGCGGTGTCGGGTCAGGCGTTCGTGCACGGCGCGGACGCGCGCCGGGTGAGGCGGGGGTGCGCTGGTGCGCACGGGGATCCGGGGCGATGTCGGTGACGCCCCGGCGCGGCTTCGTCGCCGCGGGCCCGGCCGTGCCCCTGGGCCGGGCCGGGAAGAGGGTGTGGTGGTCCTCCGCTCGTGCGCGGGTGACGACCCGGAGAAACTCTACTCTTACGTGAGAGTCTGATTCGCTCGCGGCGACTGAGACAACCCTCACACGACGGAAGGGTGTGGCTGTTCCTCCGGGCAGGGGTGGGTGCTCCACTGGTGGCGGCGCACCGTGACCGTCGGTGCGGGTGCGGGTGCGGGTGCGGGTGCGGGTGCGGTCGGGGCCGCGGGGCCGTGTCCGTGGCCCGCGTCCCGCGGGAGCGGTTTCAGCCTGCGGCTGGTGGGGTGGGGCGCGGTCCATGACGCGCGCCCGGGAGCGAAGGCGGCCGTGTTCCACGGCCGCGGCGGCACGCCCCGGTCCCCGGCTCGGGCGCGGGGCGCGGGTTCCGTCCCGGAGCGGTGCCGGTGTGCGGTGACCCGCGATGCGGGGGCCGGGGGGAGCGGGTTCCCGCCCCGGGGTGCTGGCGGCTCGGTCCCGGCGGACGCTAGGCGGTGGCGTCGTCCCGGGCGCGCTGCTCGCGCAGCCGCTCGGCGAACTCCTCGGCCATCGCCAACTGGTCGCGCAGGGCCTGGCAGCGGGCGACGATGGCCGCCTCGAAGGCGTCGAGTCTCTCGCTCAGGGCCCGCCGCTCCTCGGGGCCGGTCTCGGCCGAACCCAGCCGGTCGACGGCCTCCAGCAGCTCGCGGGTCTCCTCCAGGCTGAACTCCAGCGGCTTCATCCGCTTGATGAGGTTCAGGCGGTCCACGTCCGTCTCGGTGTAGAGCCGGAAGCCGCCGCGGGAGCGCGCGGAGGGCTCGACCAGGCCGACCTCGCCGTAGTAGCGGATCGTGCGCAGGGACAGGCCGGTCCGCTCGGCGACCTCGCCGATCTGCATGTGCTGCGCCCCGGACATCGCGGCACCCCCTCTCGTCCACTCGACTCTAACGGCGGTTCCGGCGGGGCGCGGCCCGCCGCCGGGCGCGGTGGCCTTCTGCGGAGCCGGCCCCCGCCGAACGCGCCCCCTCCGTAAAGCCGTTGTCGGTCCGGCGGGAACACCGGGACCTCGCGGTGCGCCCGCGTCAGGCGGACCGGTCGCGCCCCGGGTTCAGCCGACGGGCTTCTCCCAGACCGAGACGTGCTGGCGGCTGGCGCTGGTGAAGGGGTCCCGGGTCCACCCGTCCCACCGGTCGCGCAGGCGCATCCCGGCGAGCCGCGCCATCAGGTCGAGTTCGGCGGGCCACACGTACCGGAAGGGGACCTCCCGGTACGTGCCGCGCCCGTCGGCGACCGTGACGTGGTGCGAGCTCATCGCCTGCGTGGCGACGTCGTAGACGTCGAACCCCAGCCGGTTCGAACCCACGTGGAAGGGCACGGCGTCCTGGCCCTCCGGCAGTCTGCGCAGGTCGGGGACGCCGACCTCGATGACGAAGTGACCCCCGGGTTCGAGGTGGTCGGCGGCGTTGCGGAAACAGGCCACCTGCTCGTCCTGCGTGGTCAGGTTCATGATGGTGTTGAAGACCAGGTAGGCGACGGAGAACGTGCCCTCCACCCGGGTCGTCGCGAAGTCGCCGACCGTCACCCCGACCGCGTCGCCGCCGGGCTTGGCCCGCAGCCGTTCGACCATCGCCTCGGACAGGTCGATGCCGTGCACCGCGACCCCGCGGCGGGCCAGCGGCAGCGCGACGCGCCCCGTGCCGATCCCCAGCTCCAGGGCCCGGCCGCCACCGGCCAGCTCCTCCAGGAGGTCCACGGCCGGATCCAGGACGGCGGGCTCGAACATCTCCGCCGACGACTCGTCGTAGGTCGCCGCGACGCTCTCCGCGAAGTGGTTCTCCCGTGCGCTCATCCCGGAACGCTAACCCGCGCTCCCCCGGGGCGCACGCGGTTTTCCCGCGGCCCCGCGGGCGCGGGGCGCGACCGCCCGGGAGCGTCCGGCGCGTCGCCGGTCGGGCGGCCCCGGTCCCGGGCAGGGTGGGGGGAGCGGGCCCCGGCCCCGGTGCCCCGCGCGCCAGGTCAGGGATCTATCCCACACCGACATGCGGTCCCCCAGATTGCATGCTCATTCATAAGGGCGCATACTTATTTCCATGTCCAAGGTACTCACTTCCCTCCCCGTCGGCGAGCGCGTCGGTATCGCCTTCTCCGGTGGCCTCGACACCTCGGTGGCGGTCGCGTGGATGCGCGACAAGGGCGCCGTCCCGTACGCCTACACCGCCGACATCGGCCAGTACGACGAACCCGACATCGCCTCGGTCCCCGGCCGCGCCACCGCCTACGGCGCCGAGGGCGCCCGCCTGGTGGACGGCCGGGAGGCGCTGGTGGAGGAGGGTTTCGCGGCGCTGGCCTGCGGAGCCTTCCACATCCGCTCCGGCGGCCGCACCTACTTCAACACCACCCCCCTCGGGCGGGCCGTCACGGGCACCCTTCTGGTGCGCGCGATGCTCGAGGACGGCGTGCAGATCTGGGGCGACGGATCCACCTTCAAGGGCAACGACATCGAGCGGTTCTACCGCTACGGCCTGCTCGCCAACCCCTCCCTGCGGATCTACAAGCCGTGGCTGGACGCCGACTTCGTCAACGAGCTCGGCGGCCGCAAGGAGATGTCGGAGTGGCTGCTGGCCCACGGCCTGCCCTACCGGGACAGCACCGAGAAGGCCTACTCCACCGACGCCAACATCTGGGGCGCCACGCACGAGGCCAAGGCGCTCGAACACCTCGACACCGGCATCGAGATCGTCGAGCCCATCATGGGCGTGCGGTTCTGGGACCCCGAGGTCGAGATCACCCCCGAGGACGTCACGATCGGCTTCGAGCAGGGCCGCCCGGTGACCGTCAACGGCAAGACCTTCGCCACCGCCGTCGACCTGGTCAACGAGGTCAACGCCATCGGCGGCCGGCACGGCCTGGGCATGTCGGACCAGATCGAGAACCGCGTCATCGAGGCCAAGAGCCGCGGCATCTACGAGGCCCCGGGCATGGCGCTGCTGCACGCGGCCTACGAGCGGCTGGTCAACGCGGTCCACAACGAGGACACCCTCGCCAGCTACCACAACGACGGCCGACGGCTCGGCAGGCTGCTCTACGAGGGCCGCTGGCTGGAGCCCCAGGCGCTGATGCTGCGCGAGGCCCTCCAGCGCTGGGTGGGCACGGCGGTCACCGGCGAGGTGACCCTGCGGCTGCGGCGCGGCGAGGACTACTCCCTCATGGACACCACCGGCGCGGCGTTCAGCTACCACCCGGACAAGCTGTCCATGGAGCGGACCGAGGACTCCGCGTTCGGCCCGGTCGACCGCATCGGCCAGCTGACCATGCGCAACCTCGACATCGCCGACTCCCGCGCCAAGCTGGAGGAGTACTCCAGGGTCGGCATGGTCGGCACCTCGCACCCGACGTCGATCGGCGCCGCCCAGGCGGCCTCGACCGGGCTGATCGGCGCGATGCCCGAGGGCGGCGCCGAGGCGATCGCCTCCCGAGGCCAGGCCCCCGAGAGCGACGACCTGCTCGACCACGCCGCCATGGAGTCCGGCAACGACTGAGGCCCGGCTCCGGTCCGCACTCCAGCGAGCGGGGACCGGCCGGGCTACGGTGCGGGGACGATCCGCGGGACCGGTCCGCGCACCGGCCGTGGAGCCCCCCGGACCGACCCGCCGCCGGGGCGGGAACGCCGCACGAGCGTTCCCGCCCCGGCGGTTGCCGTCAGTCCGGCGGGTCCAGCGGCGACATCGCCGGGGAGTAGTTGAACAGCCGGAGCCTGGCCGCACCCGGTTCGGTGAGGGAGGCGGCCCCGGGGTCGACGTCCACGATGCTCAGACTGGCCGGGTGGCTCGGTACCGTGCGCGCCGGGTCGAGCCCGACGGCGGCCACGAGGAAGGCCCGCACCGGTCCTCCGTGGGTGACGGCCAGCAGCGTCCGGTGGCCGTCGGCGTGCGCCCGGCGGACGGCGGCGCCGATCCCCTCGACCACCCGGTCGGTGAGTTCGCCGAAGCTCTCCGCGCCCGGGGGGTGGAACCGCCCCGCGCGCCACGCGGCGTACACACCGCCGTCCTCCTCCTTGATCTGCGCCGAGTACCGCCCCTCCCACCCGGCCAGGTAGGCCTCGTTGAGCCGGGGGTCGCGCGCGTTCGGGCTGACCCCGAGGACCTCGGCGGTCTCCCGCGTGCGGCGCAGCGCGGAGGTGACGACGTAGCCGGGGTCCAGGTAGCGGACCGTCTCCGCCAGCGCGGCGACCTGGCCGCGCCCGGCCTCCGACAGCCCGATGTCCTGCTGCCCCTGGAGGCGGCGCTCGCCGTTCCACTCGGTCTCGCCGTGGCGGACCAGGATCAGCCGCGTCATCGGGCATCCCCGGTGTCCAGGCAGTCGCCCGCGGCGTCGAAGTAGGCGTCCGGCGCCTCGGGCAGCCGCAGACCGGCCGCGTCCCCGGGCAGCAGGTCGACCGGCGTGTCCCGGGAGACGTTCACCCGGGTGCCGTCGGCCAGGTCCACGCCCACGACCCACCTGTCGGCCATCGGCACCTGGTCGGCGAAGACCGCCTCCAGGCAGCCGGGCGCGGACGCGTCACGGTCGACCCCGAGCGAACCCGCCCGGTACATCGCCCGCACGACCCCGTCCGGGACCGACGCGGGAGCCGCGCCGCAGTCGGCGCCCAGGGCC
Source organism: Nocardiopsis sp. LDBS0036 (assembly GCF_041228755.1). Lineage (NCBI taxonomy): Bacteria > Bacillati > Actinomycetota > Actinomycetes > Streptosporangiales > Nocardiopsidaceae > Nocardiopsis > Nocardiopsis sp. LDBS0036. Next base: position 2,656,850 of record NZ_CP141103.1, on the reverse strand, counting down.
GACAGGCGACCGCCCCCGGCCCGGCACTCGATGATGTTGGCCGGGGGAGTGCCGACGAACGTCGCGGCGAACGCGGTGCGCGGCGACTCCAGCAGCTCCCGAGGCGTGCCGAACTGCTCGATCCGGCCGTCCTTCATGAGCGCGATGTGCGTGGCCATGGTCATCGCCTCCACCTGGTCGTGCGTGACGTAGACGCTCGTGGCGCCGGTCGAGCGGTGCACGCGCATCAGCTCGCCCCGGGTGTCCACCCGCAGTTTCGCGTCGAGGTTGGACAGCGGTTCGTCGAAGAGCAGCACTTTGGGCTGCGGGGCGATCATGCGGGCGATCGCCACCCGCTGCTGCTGGCCGCCGCTGATCTCCCCCGGGTAGCGGTCGGCCAGGTCCTCGATCGACAGCATCGACAGCACCTGCTCGCTGCGGGCCCGCCGGTCGGCCTTGGACCACTTGGCCACGGTCAGCGGCCAGACGATGTTCTGGCGCACGGTCTTGTGCGGCCACAGCGCGTAGGACTGGAAGACCAGACCGGCCTCGCGCTCGGCGGGCGGCACGATCTCGGTCCCGTCGCCGCGGGCGATGACGCGGTCGCCGAACCGGATCTCGCCCCCGGTGGGGTTCTCCAGTCCGGCGAGCATCCGCAGGGTCGTCGTCTTCCCGCAGCCGGACGGTCCGAGCAGCACGAGGAAGGAGCCCGCCGGGACCTCGATCGAGACGCCGTCCACGGCGGCGGTGCCGCCGAAGTCCTTGCGCAGGTCGGTGATGGTCAGGGAGGCCGAGGAGGTTTCGGAGCGCATGTCGGTCCTTTCGGCCTGCCGGGCGCGCGGCATCGGGGTCATGATCGGGAGTTCCAGGGCTGGGCGGCGCCCTCGAAGCGCCGCGCGATGACGGTTGCCGCGACCGAGATCACCGCGATGACCACGGTGACCGCGTTGGCCAACTGGGTGAAGTTCTCCGAGGAGTACTGGTAGGTGAGCACGGCCAGCACCGGCATCGCCGGGGTCGCCAGCAGCACGACCAGGGACAGGTCGCGCACCATCTGGACGAACACCAGCACCCCGCCGGTGAACAGGCCGCGCGCGGTCAGCGGCGCGATGACCGCGCCGATCCTGCGCGTCAGCCCGGCCCCCGCCATCACCGCGGACTCCTCGACGTCCCTGGACACCTGGCTCAGGGCCGAGGTGCCCGACCGGACGGAGAACGGGATCGTCGCCGCGATCCCGGCCAGCACGAGGATCGCGAACGTCCCGTACAGGCTCGGGAGCGGGCCGATGGGCGCCCCGAACTGCGCGATGAAGGCCGCGCCCAGCGCGATGCCGGGGATGAGGAAGGGCACGAACGAGGTGACGCTCATGGTCCCCACCAGCCACCTCGGGCCGTTGGAGCGGGTGATGACGTAGGAGATGAGCAGCCCGAGCACACCGGCGCCGACCGCCACGCACACCCCGAGCAGGACGGTGTTCCAGGTGGCCTCCAGGATCTGCGGGTTGTTCAGGACGCCCCGCTGCCCCTGGGCGAGCGCCGGGTCCGAGCCGCCGATCCAGTAGTGCAGGGTCAGCCCGGAGGCGAAGTCGTTCGTGCGCACGGTCAGCGAGCTCAGGACGAGCACGAGGCCGGGCACGACCGTGGTGCACGTGACCAGCAGCCAGGCGAGCCCGGCCACCGGCCACCCCCAGGGGCCCAGGTCCACGCCCCGGCGGCGGCCGCCCTTGCCGGTGATCGTCGCGAAGCTGCGCCCGCCCCCGGTGATGCGCGTCGAGGCGTACATGATCATCGCGGCGACGACGATGAGCACGATCGAGAGCACGTACCCGCGCGCGACGTCACCGGTGGAGATCGCCCCGTACAGCCGGGTGGAGAGCGTGTGGAACCGCACCGGCAGGCCGAGCAGGGCCGGCGAGACGAAGTTGGAGACCCCCTCGGCGAAGGCGAGCAGCGCGCCGGAGATCATCGCCGGGGCCACGACCGGCAGGGCGATGTCCCGGGCCACCCGCAGCGTGGAGGCCCCGGTCATCTCGGCGGCCTCCATGAGGTCGCCGTTGACGCTGGCCAGCGCCGCGGCGACCAGCATGAACGACAGCGAGAAGTAGTGGGCCGTCAGGGTCGCGGCGATCGGTACGGGTCCCCAGGCCAGCCAGTCCGGGACGCCCAGGCCCAGGTTCATCAGGATCCCGGTGGACCCGCCGATCAGGTCGTTGCGAAAGACCGACTCCCACGCCAGCGCCAGGGCGAAGCTCGGCAGGGCGAACGGGATCGTCGCCAGCAGCCCCAGGGTCCTGCGCCCCGGGATGCGGGTCATCACGACCACCCAGGCCAGGAACCCGCCCACCACCGTCGAGCAGACGGCGGTGGCGGTCCCCATGAGGATCGAGTTGCCCATCGGCCTCCACAGGAGGTTCTCCGACATCGGGCTGGCGAACACGTCCGCCCACGCCTCGCGGTTGCCGCTCTGGAGGGTCGTGTTGACCAGCCCGCTGAGCGGCGCCACCACGAGGACGGACAGTACGAGCAGGGTGCCGGCTCCCAGCACCACGGCGGGCTGCCTCAGTGCCGTGCGCGCACGGGCCACCGTGGTGCCGACCGCGGTGCGGCGGGGGGCGGGTGCCGTCGTCATGGTGTCCTTTCGCCGGCGTGGGAGCCGGGGGAGGGGTCTTACAGGGTGAGCAGGAAGTCGGCCACGTCGTCGCGGACCTGGGCGGTCTCCTCGGGATCGATGTCCCAGGCGCCCAGTTCGTCCAGGGGCGCGGCGTCCTCGGGCATCTCCATGTCCGTGCGGACCGGGTAGTCGCCGGGGACGTAGAAGGGCTCGTATCCGGGACCGCCGGTCGCGGAGTCGTCGCCCATGAGGAAGTCGGCGACCAGGCGCGCGGCGGCCGGGCTGTCGGAGCCCTGCACCATGCCGATGTAGGCCGGGAAGGTGATGCCCAGCGACGGCGCGGTCCCCAGGGAGGCCTGGAGCGCCCAGCCCTCCTCCTCGTTGTCCCGGCGGTCGGAGTAGGAGGTGATGCCGACCGGCGGGTCCTCCTGCCCGGTCGCGCCCACGGCCGCGTTGACGTTGTCGGTGTCGTCGACCAGGACCAGGCCGTTGGCGTAGAGGTCCTTGATGAACTGCTGCCCGGCGTTCTCCACGCCCTCGTCGAGTTCGACCTCGGACCCGAAGTGCTCCTGGTGGGCCTGCGCCATCTCGTCGGAGCGCTGGACGATCTCCGCCATGAGGTCGAGGTAGTCGCCGCGCACGCTCGGGTCGACCATGACGACCCGGCCGTTCCACTCCTCCTCGGTCAGCTGCCACAGGTTCTGGACCGGGCTGCCGTCGGGGTGGGCCTCCTCGTTGTACATGAGGATCTTGGTCGAGAGCCGGTTGGCCAGCAGGGGCTGCCGGTACTCCTCGGGCACGGTCTCGGCGACGCGCTGGGGGACGTGGTTCTGGAGGATGCCGCCCGAGACGAGTTCGGTGATGACCACCGGGGCGTCGGAAATGTAGGCGACGTCCGCCGACGGGGTTCCGGCCTGGGCCTCGGACTGGAGGCGGGTGATCTGCTCGGAGGAGGCGATGTCGTGGCCGATGAGGTCGACGCCCGGGTACTCCTCCTCGAAGGCCTCCTCGACGGAGGCGATGCGCGAGGTGAAGGAGTAGACGGTGACCTCCCCCTCCTCCCTGGCCAGCTCGACCAGCTCCTCGTGGGTGGCGTCGTCGAGTTCGTGGGGCTGGGCGGCCTCGCCGGCGTCGGCGGTGTCGGCGGCCTCGGGGGTGCCGCCGCCGCAGGCGGCGAGCGTCACGGCGAGCGGGAGGGCGACGGAGGCGGAGAGCAGTCTCGAAGTACGCATGACAGGTCCTTTGCGTCGGTTTTCGCGCAGGCGGGAGCGGGGCCGGGGTGGTCCGGCCGTCGCGGGGGATGGGGAGACCGGCGTCAGTCGAACGCGTTGAGCAGGTCGTCCAGGCGGTCGAGGGCGGGCAGGATGGTCTCGGGGTGCCGCTGGGCGACGGTGAGCACGATGGCGTTCGCGATCATCATCGGGACGCTCAGGGAGGAGAAGCCCTCCTGGTGTCCGCGCGGGGCCGAGAGCACGGTGGTCGGAGCCGGATCGAGGGTGTGCAGGGTGTCCGTGACCAGCACGGACCGGGCTCCGACCTCGCAGGCGTGTGCGTACAGCTGTGTGAGGCCTCGCGGAGCGCGGCGGAACGCGAACGACACGACGACGTCGGAGTCCGACATCGCCAGGACGCGTTCGGCGACCTCGCGGCCGGGGCCGACGAGGTTGACCGGGCGCATCCCGAACCGGCGCAGCCGGCTGTCGAGGAGTTCGGCCAGGACCCCGGAGTTGCCGCGCGCGAAGAGGTAGACCACCCGCGCGCCGACGAGGAGGTCGGCCACCTCGTCGATCTGGGCCTGGCTCACGTGCTTGCCGACCGCGGCCAGGGAGTCGAGCTCGGTGGTCAGGAGGGTGTCCAGCACGCTGGCCTGCCCCTGGCCCCGGAGTTCGGCCCGGAACCGGTCGCCCGCACCGTTGAGGCGTGCCTCGTGGGCCTCGCGCAGGTCCTCGCGCAGCTCCAGATAGCCCTGGTAGCCCAGCCGCTGGGCCAGCCGGGTGGCGGCGGCGGGGTGGACCCCCGCGCGCTGGGCCACCTCCCCGCCCCGCCACAGGGGGGCCTCGGCGGGGTTGGAGAGCAGTTCGTCGAGGAGGACCCGGTCCGACTTCGTCAGCCGGTCGCGGTACTCGCTCATGCGTTCCTGGAGGTTCACGGCGCCCACGATACAAGCAATTTTTCTTGCACAGGCTGTTTTTCCTGCAACTTTATTTTCGGTTCATGGGGACTTCACCCTCTCCCCGGAAACCGGCCGGGCGTTCACCCGCGGATCGCCCGGCGGCAAGCCGGGGGTCAGGACGCGTCCCGAAAACCGCAGGTGGGTCCGGTGGTCGCTTCCGGCGGGTGAAGGCGGGCGCGGCGCCGCCCGTCCCCTCACCGCGGCCCCGTACCTGTGGCGGGGTCGCAGCGCCGGTCCCGGGCGGGGCACGGGCAGGGGCCCACGCTTCGGGACGGCGGCGCTGGTGGTCGGCTCACCTGCCCCGGTCGGGGGCCTCGCCGCCCTCGGCCTCCTCCAGGAAGGCGTCCGTCTCCTTGGCGGTGGGGCAGGTGGCCGGGCCGCGGCGGGTGACGGCCAGGGCGGCGGCCGCGTTGGCCCGACGGGCGGCCGCGAGCGGGTCCATGCCCTCGGCCACGGCGGCGGTGAACACGCCCACGTGCGCGTCGCCCGCTCCGTTGGTGTCCACGGCGCGCACGGCAAAACCGGGCACCCGGCGGGGAGCGGTGTCCCCGGCCCCGGGCCCGTTCCCGCCCCCGGCCACCACGCAGCCCCGCGCGGAGTCGCGCACGACCACCGCGCCGCCGGGCCGGATCCGGGGGAGCAGGAGCGCGGCGGCCTCCTCGGGGACGGCGCGCCCGGTCACGGTCGCGGCCTCGGCGGCGCTGAGGCTGAGCAGGTCCACGCGGGCCAGGACCCGGTCCAGGGTCGGCCCGGGGACGTCGCCCACGACCGGAGCCGGGTCCAGGACCAGGCGCACCCCCTCCGGGAGTCCGCCGATCCAGGTGAGCAGGTCGTCGGCGCGCGGTCCGGGCAGCAGCGAGTACCCCACGGTGTAGACGAAGTCCCCCGGTCCGGGCCGGAGGGTGCGCAGCCGGTCCAGGGCCAGGTCCATCTCGGCGCCCAGCCGGGTGACGAAGGTGCGTTCGGCGTCGCCGTCCACCAGGGCCACGCAGAAGCCGGTGTCCGCGTCGGGGGAGGGTGCGTGCGCCACCGCCACCCCTTCGGAGCGCAGCGCGGCACGGGCCAGGTCCCCGTGGGGCCCGGTTCCGTGCGCCCCCGCGTAGACCACCTCCATGCCCGCGCGCGCCGCGGCGGCGACGACGTTGAAACCGCCTCCGACCAGGGTTCGGGCGGAGGAGGCGAACACGCCCTCACCGGCCCGGGGGAGGGCGTCGACCGCCATCACGACGTCGATGATCACCGGTCCCACGTGCACAAGGCGTCCGGTCACGGCAGGGGCTCCCCTCGACTGCGCCGACCGTGGCGTCGGCCCCGCGATCATCCCAGCGGCGACCGCGTAGGGGGCCCACCGGGTGGGCCGCTGCCGGGGGAGGGGGTCCCCGGCAGTCCCCGCCATGTTCGGGAACCCCCGTGAAGGACGCCCGGGGGCACCGTGCAACAGGGGTCGCAGTGCCCAGCAGGGCCATCGGGCGGCCCGGTGGTCTGCGCGCGGGACCGGCCGACCGTACCTAGGGCTGGGGAACCGGGGGCGGCGGGGTCCAGCGCTGGGCGCGGGGGGCGCGGGAGGGGACGCCGTACTCGTCCTTGAGCCGTTCGGGGATGGCGTACTGCATGACCCTGCCGCGGGTGAGGGAGCTCAGCTCCAGGTGGGTGGTGACGTGGCCGAGGCGGTCCAGGGCCCACGCGCCCAGCGGGGAACGGTCCTCGACGCTTTCGAGGATCCCGAGCAGGGCGGGGGAGGCCCTGACGGCCGTGTCCCAGGCGCTGCGCGGAACCTGGAGCCAGTCGGCGCAGGTGTCGCCGATGAGGTAGCGGACGAGGGCGGCGACCACCGGGTCCAGAAGGGTCCCGGGCACGACCTCCTCGTAGAGGTCGATGAGCTGGCGGGTCAGGTGCGCACCCTCCTCGGAGGGACCCATGTACCGGGTCATGTACAGGTCGGAGAACTCGCGGGCACTGGCCACGTCGGGCGGAGCGTGGTCGGTGCTGACGCCGAGCATGGCGCCGACGATGCGCCAGGCGTAGTAGTAGGACTCCGCGCCCTCGACCGACATGTGCACGCCCAGCCGGTGCAGCGCGTCCAGGACCTGGATGGAGAAGATCATCTGGCCGCCGATCATGTCCTCCTGGCAGATCGGCGTGCCGAGCGCGTCCACGTCCCAGCGGCCCTCCCGGCGCATGTGGTAGCGGATGGAGGCGTGCAGCAGGCGCACCTTCTGGGCCGAGGGGACGAACCGGCCCCCCGCCTCGAAGGCGTCGGGCTGCATCAGGTACACGGTGAACTGCCCGGTCTCGGCCATGCGCCGCGAGGGGTACTCCAGGGCGTGGGTGGCGCTGAGCAGTCTGGCCACGTGCGGGATGACGTAGCAGGCGGGCATCGCCGAGAAGGCCAGGGCGGTGGAGATGTGCACGTTGTTGTCGATGAAGAACAGGCGGGCCCTCTCCATCTCGTCCCAGTCGACCCAGGAGGGCGGCGCGGCCGTGGCGTGCAGGTACTCGCGGGCGACGTCGGGCAGTCCGTCGGGCAGGTCCTGTCCGGCGGTGGAGAAGTAGCGCATGAGGGTGTTGAACTTGCCGACCTCCCCGCGTTCGAAGAGCGTCTGCACCGTCGCGTCGGCGAGCTCGTCCCCCATGAGCCGCAGCGCGTCCATGGACTCCGGTGTGTAGGACATGGGATCCCTTCCAGGGGTCAGGAGTGTCGGGCCGCGGCCGAGGCCACCATCTGGGATAGGGCGGCGGCGGCTCCGTCCGGCAGGTCGGCGCGGTCGAGGGCGTCGGTGGCGGCCCGGACGCGCTCGTCGATCATCTCCTCGACGCGCTCGGGCGCCCCGGTGCGCCGCATGATCGACCGCACCCTGGACAGGCCCTCGCCCTCCAGGTCGCGGCGGCCGAGCAGACCGCGCAGCTCCCGGCGCTCGGCCGCGGTGGCGGCCGCCCAGGTCTCGGCGAGCAGGACGGTGGGCCGGTTGCCCCGGACGTCGTCCAGGTTCGACTTGCCCGTGAGTTCCGGGTCGCCGAACAGCCCCAGCAGGTCGTCCCGCAGCTGGAAGGCCTCGCCCAGGGGAAGCCCGTAGGCGGTGAAGGCCTCCATCACCGCGCCCGGGGCGCCGGCCAGCGCGCCGCCGATGCGCAGGGGGTGCTCGACGGTGTACTTGGCCGTCTTGTACCGGATCACCTGGAGCGAGCGGCCCGTGTCGGGCGGGGAGCCGGTGCGCAGCACCTCCAGGCACTCCCCGGCGATCAGCTCCCGTGCCATGACCAGCCACAGCTCACGGGCACGGGACAGGTAGGCCGAGGGCAGACCGCAGCACAGGAACAGCTCCGCGGCCCACGACATGAGCAGGTCCCCGGTCAGCAGGGCCAGGGCGCGGCTCCCGGCGTGGGGCCTGGGCCTGCCGGTGAACGCCGCGCGCAGGGCGACGTGGGCGCTCGGCACACCGTGCCGTATCGGGCTCTCGTCGATGAGGTCGTCGTGGACGACGGCCGCGGCGTGCACCAGCTCCATCGCGGCGGCGGCCCTGACCAGCGCGTCGCTGTCCGGCTGCCCGGCCGCGCGCCACCCCCAGTAGCAGAACGACGCGCGCAGGCGTTTGCCCCCGGTCAGCGCCACGTCCAGCTGCTCGGCCACCGGCAGCAGGTCGGCGTCGATGGCGACGAGCCGGTCCGTCTCCCGGCGCGCGAACTCCCGGAGTTCGGCGTCCACGCGCGTCCGGAGCAGGACCTGCTCCCCGGTCTCAGCCACCGCTGTGGCCGGGGCGGGAGGCGGCGGCCCGCCGGGCGAGCAGTTCCATGTGGGACTCGGTCGTCGGAGCGTACCGTCGCAGCGCCAGTTCGCCGCGCTGGCGCAGGTCCCGCCGACCGTCCCGGGCCAGCTCGGCCAGGTCCGACCGGCCCAGCAGCGACCGCGCTCCCCGCAGGGCCGCGCCGATCCGGCTGCACGCCAGGTCGGCCACCCCGGCCGCGACCAGCAGCGGCTCGCGTGCCCGGTCGGTGCCCGCGTCATCATCGGTGTGCGCCACGGCGTACACCCCCTGTTCCCGATCGGCACGGAAAGGACCGCGGCCGGAAACGGCGCCGCCTACGGCGAATACCGTCCGGGCGGCCGGATGTCCGCCGCGGTTCTCGTGGAGTGATCATCTTCGGCCATCGCCGTTTTTGTCAACGCAATGGTGTGATCTGGTTCGGTTTGGCGAGTGTTGGCGGAAAGAAGCAAGAGGAGCAAACGGACAGGAGTGAATAAAAACCGGCGGAGCCGTACGGATTGTCCGTGTTGTTGCAGGTTGCCGTCGCCATCTTCTTCGGGGTTGGGGCTGGGTCGAACTCCGAAGGCTGGCGGTCCGGAACGCCGGAATTCGGCTCGCTCCGGGGTTCTCCTCCCCGAATCTCGGGGAGGCTTCCAGGTCCCGGTGAATCCTGAAGGGGGTTCGCGGTCGGGGGTAGGGAAAACGCGTTCGCCTCAATGTCGGACAAAAGGCGATATGGCCGTCCCGGGTCTCCCTCGGTCGCCGCGGTCCTCCCGAGACGGGGACCTCCGACGTGACCGCCTCCCCCGAACGGCCGACGGGGCCGCGGACACCGGATCCACGACCCCGCCGCGCTCCCCGGCCTCACTCGGTGCGCAGTCCCTCGGGGCTCGTCATCCGCCACAGGTAGGGCAGGCTCGCCAGCGTCACCAGCGCGATCACGCCGAATCCGGCGCCCACCAGCGGGAGGAACCCCGACCAGTCGGTGACCGGGAGGTCGGCCAGCCGCAGCAGGAGGAGCCCGAGCCCGGTCCCGCCCCCGACGGCGATCGCCAGGCCCAGCACCACCGGGATCGCGGTCTGCCACAGCACCGACGCGGCGAGCGTGGAACGGCTGGTCCCGAAGGCGATCAGCACCGGGAGCTGCCGCCTGCGCTCCCGCAGCTGCTCGACCGTGGAGACGACCATGCTCGCCCCGATCACCAGCATGGTGAGGACCGCACCGGCCCGGAGCGCGTCGCCGATGGACGTCAACAGGCTGCCGCCGCTCTCCGAGTGGAGGGCGCGCAGAGAGGTCCCGGGGCTGTCGATCCCGATGTGGTTGCGCACGTGCTCGGCGGCCTCCGGGTCGCTCCCGTCCAGGGTGACGAACACCGTGGACTGGAGGTACTCCAGCTCCCCGACCGGAAGGGCCGACGGGGTGACGAACAGGCCCCGGTACTCCTGCCCGACCAGGTCGTCCGCGGCCCGGGCCTCGCGCAGCGGCGGGACGGTCCAGGGACGGGGCCCGGCGGCGGAGCCGCCCCCGGGGGCGTTGTCGAGGTCCAGCCGCTCCCCCGGACGCACGGCGGACGCCTCCCCGCCCGCGACGAAGGCGTCGCCGTCGGCGCACGAGGAGAACGTGATCAGCCCGCCCAGGGTCGCGCAGTCGGCGACGACCACCGTCCGCGTCCGCGACGGGTCGTCGGCGCCGGGCGGGGCGTCCGCCGGGGGGAGGTGGGCCAGGAGGAAGGGGGAGGAGGACTCCACGCCCCTGGCGCCGTCGAGGTCGCGGGCGAACTCCGCGGCCTCGGCGCGACTCCCCACCGCGGCCGAGGCGATCATCCCCACCCGGCCGGAGCCCCGGCCGCCGTCGGAGGCGGCCTGGGCCTCGATCGCGGAGAACAGCATCTGGAGCGCGATCGCCCCGGCCACGGCGAGCGTGACCCCGCTGACGGTGCGGGCCGCGATCCCGCTGTTCAGCTGGAGGCGCCGCGTGGCCATCTGCCACGACAGCGGACCGCCGCGCAGTCGGCCCACCACGGCCTCGACCACCCACGGCAGCAGTAGGGTGAACCCCGTCAGGGTCACCGCCACACCGGCGGCGACGGCCCACTCCGTGCCCTCGGAGCCTCCTCCGCGCCCGAGCACGGCCAGGACCGCGCAGCCGACGGCCAGGACCGCCGCGCGCCACCACAGCCGCCGCCCCCGGTCGGCGCCCTCCCGGAAGACGCCCAGCGGACCGACCTCGACCCCGCGCAGTCCCAGGAGCGTCACCAGGACGGCGCCGGCCGGGACGAGCACCACCACGAGGGCGGCGAGCAGCGGCACCGGTGTGAGGTCCGCGGGCAGCACGCCTGGGCCCGGGAGCCGCACGTCGTCGGCGAAGGCCCGCGCCGCCAGGAAGAACCCGGTGCCCAGGACCAGGCCCAGGACCGCGCCGACGAGGGACTCGCCCGCGGCGATCCTGCGGGTCGTGGCCCTGTCCGCGCCCACCAGCCGCAGCGCGGCCAGGCGCTGGTCGCGCCGCTCGGCCCCGAACCGCGTCGCGGTGAGGACGAACGCGGCGACCGGCAGCAGCAGCACCGCGATGATGACGACGACGAGAAGGACGAGGACCGCGGGCATGCCGCCGTCCCGCAGATCCGCGCCGAAGCCCGAGGCGGCGTGCGGTACCGGGGACTGCGAGAGGGTGTCCGTGCCCAGGTAGAAGTAGAGCTCGTGCGGCCCCCGCAGCCCCTCGGCGCCGATCAGGCCGGTGACCGGGGCGCCGTCGAACCGCTCAGCGAGCAGGGCGCCCTCGGGGGACTCCAGGAGGTCGCGCAGGGCGGGGGAGACGTGGAGCTCGCCCGCCTCCGGCAGCCGGTCGATCCCCGGCGGGCGCACGTCCGACCCCGGACCCGCGGGCGCTTCGAGCAGCATGCCCGTGAACATCTCGCCCCGGTACTCCACGACCCGCGGGGCCGCGAGGACCGCGGCGTCGCCGGTCGGCGCACCCCACTCCAGGTACACCGGTGTCCGCTCGTCCATCCGCTCCTGGCCCGCCGCACGCACCGAGGGCGCCGAGGCGGCCAGCAGGAGCACCATCACCCCCAGGCCCACGCCCAGCGCGGTGAGCAGCGTCCCCGTCCAGCCGGCCCACCCGCCGTTCAGGGTGAGCCTGGCGCCCATGGCCAGGTCGCGGTACCACCGGCCGGTCACGTCGCCCCCGTGGGCCCGGTGGCGTCGCCGAGGGCCTGGCCGTCGCGGAAGACGACCTCGCGGTCGGAGTAGGCGGCGACCCGGACGTCGTGGGTGACCAGGACGACCGCGGCCCCGGTGTCGCGGGCCGCGCCCGTGAGCAGCTCCATGGCGCGCTCCCCGTCGAGCGAGTCCAGCGCGGCGGTGGGCTCGTCGGCGAAGAGCAGCCGGGGCTCGGCCACCAGCGCCCGCGCGATGGCCACCCGCTGCCTCTGCCCGCCGGACACCTGGCCGGGGCGCTTGTCGCGGACGTCGTCCACCTCCAGGCGGGCCATCCACTCCGTCGCGCAGGCCTCCGCCCGCCTGCGGGCGACGCCGGTCAGGCGCAGGGCCAGCGCGACGTTCTCCACGCAGGTGAGCTCGGGGACGAGCTGGCCGAACTGGAAGACGAAGCCGAAGTCGCTGCGTCTGAGCCTGCTGCGCTCGGCGTCGGACAGGGCCGTCAGCTCGTGCCCGCCGTAGTGCACGGTGCCGCCGTCGAGGTCGAGGATGCCCGCCAGGCAGTGCAGCAGCGTGGACTTGCCGGATCCGGACGGGCCCATGACGGCGACGACCTCGCCGGAGTCGATGCTGAAGTCCGTCCCGTTCAGCGCGGCGGTCGAACCGAAGTACTTGCGGAGCCTGGTGGCGGTGAGCAGGGTGCCCGTGACCTCCGCGGCGGCGGTGCCGCTCATGCGCGGACCTGCCCGGCGAGCCGGTCCAGGCGGCCGGCGGTCAGCTCCAGCCACCGGATGTCGGCCTCCAGGTGGAACAGGGCGTGGTCGCAGACGAGCTGGTCCGCGAGGTCGCCGCCCCTCTTGCGGCGGGTGAGCTCACGCATCAGGCGCAGGTGCTCGGTCCGCTGGACGTCCAGCAGCCCGGCGGCGTCACGGCCGGTCAGCAGAGCCAGCACGACCTTGGCGTACAGGGTGCTCTGGAGGTAGGGCTCGGGGCTCTCCGGCGTGGAGAGCCAGCGGCCGACGTCGGTGACACCGGCGTCGGTGATGGCGTAGCGCTTGCGCTCGGGGCCGCTGCCCGTCTCCACCCCGTCCACCTCGACCAGGCCGTCCCTGAGCAGGCGCGACATCGTCGAGTAGACCTGTCCGTAGTGCAGCGGCCGGTCGTGTCCGAACCGTTCGTCGAAGAGGCGTTTGAGGTCGTACCCGTGGCGGGGGCCCGATTCGAGCAGACCGAGCAGCGTGTTGCCGATGGACATGGCGGCGACTATACACAATGTGTATAGATGGGTGGAGGATGGTGATGTGTCCCGATCCCGGGCACGGTTCGCCTCTCAGGGGGTCTACTCGGGCGCGGCCGTTCCCGCCGTCCCCGGGCCGTCCTTCGGGGGCGCGCTGCCGTGGGGGTGGATGTGGAGCCGGTCTACGCGCCCGGCCTGGATCACGACGCCCCCGACGTCGCCGTGGACCCCGTTGCGGGTTCCCGCCGGCCCCGGAACGGGCTCCCCTGTTTCGGCCGAACAGTGGCGCGGCTTTTCCGGCACCAGGCCCGGCCACCGTTGTGCGGCCTTGTGCCTGAGGATTCTCACGAGCAGATCAGCGGTACCCGTGGCGACTTTGCAGGTGAACAGGCCGGCGGCGATGGTGAGAAGGAACTGCAGGAGTGTCGCGGGGCCGAGTGGGAGTGCGAGTTCGCGGGCATGCTCCGCCAGTTGTAATGGCCCCGGAAAGACGAAGCCAGACTGAGGGGAGCCAGTGTCCTGATCTTCGCTCGCACCTTCCCGCTTATCCGAAAAGCGACCACGACGAGGGTACAGGAAAGGGTCGCGGCGCGCGAGGGTGGCACCGGTCGTGGTGTCGTCGCGGAGGACGGGGCCGCCCGGGGGTCGCGGGGGAGGGGCTGGGCACCGGTCGACAGGGCCGCTCCTCGGGCCCGAACACCCGCCGTTCACCTGGATGTACGTCGCACGGTGCCGGTGGCGTCTCCGAACGTGGCGTGCCGTCCGGGACGGTCGCGGGGCGCTGCCCGACGCCGCTCCGCGAGGATTTTCGGCGTGGACGGAGTTGCGCCTTGCTTCCCGGGCCGGCGTGCGTAGACATTAGCTGACGTGCGCGGACATTTGTCAGCCACGCCCGGGTCCCGGCTTCGGAACTTTCTCCGGGACAAGTGTGCCGTGAGGCCGGATGAGCCTCGTGGCCGTCCCGAAATCAGGGCCCGAACCAGTCCGGGAGGGATCGCAGGGAAAGCCCGGACGGCCCTAGCCATTCACAACGTATGGGGATAGAACTGGCTGAGAATAATCAGTGTGCCGCGCCAGTGGTCACCGCCTGGTGGCCGACTGTTGGCCGACAACTGGTCCTTTGTTCAGCGATATCTAGAAAGGTTGCTTCCCGCCGGTCCCCCTGGCCGGTTTTGCTCCCCCTCCCCCGCATACCGGAGGCAACTGCATGCCAACGACACATTCACGACGTGCGCGAACGCCGAGTGCTCCGCGGGCACGCCGTTACTCTCGCGCGGCGCTGGCGGCCTCGATGGCCGCGGTCATCGCCGGTTCCCTGACCGCGGTGTCCACACCGGCCGCGGCGGCGCCCTCGGAGAACTTCGAGGACACCGCCTACCGCGGCGAGGTCGAGGTGGTCCGCACCCCGACCGGAGCCGCCGACGACGCGGTGCTGACCGGCCGGGTGTTCGTCGACGCCGACCGGGACAGCGCCAGTGACGGCGAGGAGGCCGGCCTGTCCGGCGTCATGGTCACCAACGGCCGCGACGTGGTGCTGACCGACGGCGAGGGCCGTTACGAACTGCCCGCGTTCGACAACATGACGGTGTCCATCACGCAGCCGTCGGGCTACCAGGTGCCGATGGACGAGCACAACATCCCGCAGTTCCACTACAACCACCTGCCCGAGGGGTCGCCGGAACTGCGCTACGGCGGGATCGAGCCGACCGGACCCCTGCCGTCCGCGGTCAACTTCCCGCTGGTGGAGAGCGAGCTGACCGCCACCGACGCGCAGAGCTGCATCATGGCCGGAGACCTGCAGACCTACGACCGGCAGGAGATCGAGTACGCGCGCGACGGCGCCATCGCGGACCTGGCCGCGCGCCACGACTACGCCGGCTGCGGCACGCTGTTCGTCGGCGACGTCGTCGGCGACGACCTGTCGCTCTACCCCGAGATCAAGGACCTGGTCGCCGAGACCAACGGTCCCGCCCGCTTCCTTCCGGGCAACCACGACCTCGACTTCGACGCCCCGAACTCCGAGCACTCCTTCGACACCTACCGCGCGCAGCTGGCTCCGGAGTACTACTCCTACGACGTCGGCGACACGCACATCATCGCGCTCAACACCGTCGAGTACCCGTGCGTCGCGGCCGAGGACAGCCCCGCGGGCATCGAGGCGCACTGCGCCGACCCGGAGGGCGACCCCTCCTACAACGGCCGCCTCGACGAGGACCAGCTCGCCTGGCTCGAACGCGACCTGGCCAACGTCGACCCCGACAAGCTCGTCGTCGTCGCCAGCCACATCGGCCTGCTCAACTACGCCGACTCCACCTCCCCGGTGCACCAGACCGACCAGGTCCGGCGCGTGCACGAGCTGCTGGAGGGCCGCAACGCCGTGGCGGTGTCCGGCCACAGCCACAGCATCGAGAACCTCAAGACCGGTGACGGCGCCAAGGGCTGGAACGACCTGTTCGGTGTCGAGGGCCTGCCGTTTCCGCACATCACCGCGGGCGCGATCTCGGGTGACTGGTACTCCGGCGCGATCGGCGAGGAGGGCTACCCGACCGCGATCGGCCGCGACGGCGGACGCCCCGGCGTGGTGACGCTGGACATCCAGGGCAACGGGTTCCAGGAGCGCTACACCGTCACCGGCGAGTCCGACGACGTGCAGACGCAGCTGGGCATCAACAGCCCGACCTACCGCGAGTGGGTCGGGGCGCGCCAGGAGTGGAACGCCGACCCGGTGGGCGAGGCCCCCGAGCTGGAGGAGCCCCTGGTGGTCGACCGCAGGGACCTGGCCCACGGCAGCTGGCTGACGACCAACTTCTTCTTCGGCTCCACCGGCTCGACGGTCGAGGTCAGCATCGACGGCCGACCGGCCCAGGAGGCCACCCGCACCCAGCAGATGCGGGGCGAGGCCGTCAACGTCGGCGTCGAGTACTCCGACCCGTACGCGGTCGCGCAGCAGCTCGTCCACGGCGGCAGCCTCGCCAACCGGACGATGCACCTGTGGCGGTTCGACCTGCCCAGGAACCTGCACACCGGTGAGCACACCGCCGAGGTGACCGCGACCGACGCCTACGGCCGCGAGTTCACCGACGTCCTCGAGTTCGAGGTCATCGGCCGGAGGTAGCCGCACCTCTCCGCCAGGAGGGCCGCCACCCGCACGGGTGGCGGCCCTCCGCCTTGGCCGCTGCCCCGGCCGGTGACCTTCGGACGGGGCCGGAGCGGCGGACGGGGCGAGCGCGTGCGGACCGCCTGCGGGGAGCGGCCCGATGCGCCGGCAGTCGGGCGCCCGTTCGCGCCGGTTGTTCAGCCCCCGTCACGGCGGAAGAGGAAGAGCCCGTATTGTGCTCCGGGGTCCAGCCACCGGGCTCCCAGGCTGAAACCGTGCGCTCCCACCTCGTCGGCCAGCCCCCGCACGTCGAACTTCACCGAGTAGCCGACGTTGAGGAACCGCCCGCGCGGTACGCGCACGGTCAGTCCCAGACCCGGTACGGGCACCGCCTGGTCGGCCCGGGCGCGAAGGCGTCCCTCCACGGTGGTGGTGTCCGCGTCGTAACACGCCTCCGGGACGAAGTCGTCGAGCACGAACCCGGCGCCGTAGAGGTCGTTCAACCGGGTGAGGTAGTTGAGCCGGAAGTCGGCGAAGGCCGAGTACCCGGCGGGATCGTTGTAGCAGGTCTCCAGGGCCTCGCGGCCCTTGTCCAGGTCGGCGGAGACCAGGAAGGCCTCGCCCGGGCGCAGGGTCCGGGCGATCTCGCCCAGCAGCGCGTCGCGTTCCCCGCGGGTGGCGTTGCCGAAGCTGCTGCCGAGGAAGGCGACCGCGAGCGGCTCACCGGGATGGGTGCGCAGCCAGTCCAGACCTGCTTCGTAGCGTCCCCACAGGCCCGTGACCTCCAGGCGGTCCAGCTCCGCGCACAACGCGGCGCCGCTGGACTCCAGCATGCCCCGGTCGACGTCGATCGGCAGGTAGGCGGTCCCGCGCAGGCGCAGACAGCTCTCCAGCAGCAGCCGTGTCTTCTTCGCGCTTCCGCTGCCCAGCTCCGCGATCCGCCCGCAGGCGAGCAGTTCGGCGATCTCCGCGGAGTGGCGCTCCAACAGGTCGCGTTCCACACGGGTCAGGTAGTACGTGGGCAGCTCGGTGATCCGCTCGAACAGTGCGGAGCCGACCGCGTCGTAGCCGAGCCAGGGCGGCAGCCGGGGCGGCGACTGCCGCAGGCAGTCGCGCACCACGGTGTCGTCCGGCACCGCGTCGCCCCTGTCTGCGAGCGGAAGCACACGGACCCGCACCGCTGGTCCAGGTGTTCTCATGGTTCCCTCACGTCCGTCCCGTCGCGGAAGCTCGACTCGCCGCGACCCCACCGCCGCAGGAGGTACTCCTCCAGCCGGGTGGCCAGGAGAGTGCTGGCGCGGATGCCGAACACGATGTCGGGGGCCAGCTCGGGTTCGGTGTCCAGCAGCGGCGCGATCACCTCGCGCCGCAGGAGCTGCTCGTGCACCGCGTCGGCCTCGACGTGCTCGGCGTAGAACCGGACGGCGGCCGGGCCGCAGCCCAGCCTCCGCATGGCCTTGACCAACCGGTCCGAGCCGGGGGAGGAGGTGAGCTCGACGGTGGCGAACTGTCCGATCAGCGCTCCGCGCAACCCGCGGTGCAGACCGCACAGCGACATGAAGTTGACCTCGGCCAGCATCTCGGCGGGGGCGGAGTCGAGGTAGGCGCCGTAGTCCGCGCACAGGCCCAGCTCGGCCATCATGTCGGCGAAGAGCGTGGAGTGCGTCCGCTCGGGGTCCCCCGCGCCGTACTCGTCGTGCTGCACGGTCACCAGGGCGGCCTTGGCGGGGCCGTGCAGGCGGGGGATGACGAAGCTCTGCGGGTCGGCCTCCTTCAGGTGGTAGAGCGAGCGGTGGGCGACGTACTCGCGCAGCTGCCACAGCTGCCCGTGGCGGCGCAGGTGGTGGGAGGCGCCGAACGCGTCGACGTGTTCGACCAGGAGCGCGCCGAGCTCGCTCCCGACGTCCGCGCCGGGGGCCACCTCGTCCCTGAGCGCGCCGAGGAAGGCCCCCTCCAGTTCGGCGCGCAGCGTCAGCAGCGCCGGGTCCCACTCGCGGTCGGCGTCGACTCCCCCGAACCCGCGGTAGTGGAGTTCGTAGCAGCAGTAGAGGGCGAGCTGGAGGTCCTCACCGTAGGGCGGGGACCCGTCCACCGCGGGGAACCCGGTCCGGTTCCCGCGCAGCGCGTCCATAACCGCCTCGGAGAGCGGACCCCTGGGGGCGGGCAGCGTCGGCGCCTCCGGCGTCGTCATGGTCATGGGCCGTACTCCTTCCCCTCGTCACCGCGTACGCGCCGACGGTGGCTGGTGTCGCAGAACGGGCGGCGCCTGCTGCGGCCGCACACGCACAGCGCGGTGACCGCCCGGTCGCTGCGCACGCGCGTTCCGTCTGGCGTCTCCACGTCGACCGGGCCGTAGACGAGGACCGGACCGTCGTCGGTGACCACGACCCGGCGACGGTCCTCAGCCACGGCACGCCTCGATGACCACGAGTTCCTCCTCCATCTGGTCGGGGCCGAGCAGTCCGCGGGCGCGCAGCGCCGCGGCACGCGCGCGCAGCACCGGACCGAACGGGATGCGGGCCCTGGCGAGGACCTCGGGCACCAGCCCGGCCTTCTCGAGCCGGTCCAACGTGGCCTGCTCGTCGGCGAGCTCGGACTGCACGAGCAGGAGCGCGCCGTCCTCGCTGAGCACCGAGGGCGCCCCCGCGCAGATGCGGTCCAGCAGGATCCGCCCGTCCGGCCCCGCGTCCCAGCACCTCGCCATCCGGTGGCGGGGCAGCCGCCGACCGGTAGCGGGCATGTAGGGCGGGTTGGCGAGCACGAGGTCGAAGCGGTGCGGGGCCACGGGAGCGAACAGGTCGCCGCGCCGCACCGTCGCCGGGACCCCGTGCAGTCGGCTGTTGAGCCAGCTCGCCAGTACCGAGCGTCGCGACAGGTCGATCGAGGTGAGGCTGGCCGCACCGGCGCGGAAGGCCTCGATGCCCAGCGCCCCGGTGCCCGAACCGACGTCGAGGACTGAGCGCCCGGCGACCCGACCGCGCTGGCGCAGCACGGTACGGAGCAGGGAGGTGTCCTCCTGAGCTGGGTAAACACCCGGTGGCCTCATCAGCAGCATGGGGCAACCACTACCCGGTCCCGAACCCTCCAACCGCCGCACGGGCCCTCCGCGTGATGTCCGGTGACCGTGGGTGACGGATTGCCGGGCGAGGCGTTCGCCGAGTGGGCCCCGGCCGGGGAGGAGCTTCGCGGACTTCCAACGGCACGTCGACGCGCGGGACGGCCGAACCGGTGCGGCCTGGAGGCGCGTCGGGGCGGCGGTGGACGGGGTCGGGCGGCGAAGGGCACGAGCCGCCCCGTGCCCGACACGGAAAACGGGGAGACTACCGGCGGCCGGTACGCCAGGATCTGAGCATGGAGATGTCCGACGTCACTCGTGCGATGGCGGCCGCGACCTCGGTCGCCGCGTCGCTCGGCCTGCCGGTCAGCAACGCGATCGTGCTCCACAACTCGAACAAGCTGGCGCTGCGGCTGACACCGTGCGACGTCTTCGCCCGGGTCGCCCCCGTGGGGCAGGAAGTCGCGCGGTTCGAGGTCGAACTCGCCCAGCGGCTCGTCGCGGTGGGGGCCCCGGTGTGCCCCCTGGAGCCCCGGGCGGACCCGCGCGTGTACACGCGCGACGGCTTCACGGTGACGCTGTGGACCTACCACGAGCCCGTGACACCCCGCGTCCCACCGAACGACTGCGCCAAGGCGCTGGAACTGCTGCACGCCGGTATGCGCCGGGTCGACGTGCCGAGCCCGCGGTTCACGGACCGGATCGCCCAGGCGCAGGACATCGTCGCCGACCCGGACCGCTCGCCGGAGCTGGCCGACGCCGACCGCGCCTTCCTCAGCGGCAGGCTGGCGGACCTGCGACGGACGATCGGGGAGCGCGGCGCCGTGGAGCAGCTGCTCCACGGAGAGCCGCATCCGGGCAACGTGCTCAGCACGCGGAACGGCCCGTTGTTCATCGACCTGGAGACGTGCTGCCGCGGTCCCGTCGAGTTCGACCTCGCCCATGTTCCCGAGGCGGTCTGCGAGCACTACCCGAACATCGACCAGGAGCTGCTGGACGAGTGCCGACAGCTCGTCCTCGCGATGGTCGCGGCGTGGCGCTGGGACCGAGACGACGAGTTCCCGAACGGGAGGCGATTCGGAGAGGAACTCCTGCGCGCGCTGCGCGACGGCCCTCCCTGGCCGACACTGGACACGATGAACAGGCGGCTGGGCGACCTGGAGAAGCCGCCGAAGTCCACGTGAGAACGGCGTGGCTCGGAGGCCCTTCAACCGGCTTCAGGGATCCCGGTCGACTCCGTCCTGAAACGTGGAGTCCTGCTCCAGAGAGCCAAGATGGGCATGGTGTGAAGGACGTTCTCACAGCACTCGAAGCACTGACCGGCTGCGATCCGGACCGGCGAGACCTCGCCGCCGAGGTGCTCGGAGATTTCCTGCGCGGCGCCATGCTCGACACGGCCACCGCCTGCCTGGTCGTTGGCCGGCTGATCAACCTGGCCGTCATCGAATCCGTGGTCAAAGTCCGTGAGTCCGCCCTGAACGCGGTCAGCGAAGCGTTCGACCACTACAGCCTGCCTCTGGGCCTTGTCGAACCGCTGGCCTCAGTCGCGAGGACGCTGGAACCCGGACTCCTCGAGTACGCCCTGCACATCCTCGGCGCCACACAGGACCCGCGAGCACAGTCGCTGATCGAGCCCTTCCTTCACCACCCCGACCCGAACGTGCGCGAGGAAGCCCGCCTCGCATATGCCGAGGTCGCCATGTCCACAGCCCTTTGCCACGGCTCTCCCTAGAGCGGACGCCCCATATCCGCTTGAGCCCCAGTTCGTCGAAGCCGCGCCGGAGTAGGAGTTCGACCTCGCTGACCTGGAGGAGGTGCGTAGGCGGGTGGCGATGGCGGTGGACGTGCGCACCGAACCACCCACCCTCGCCGCATGGCTGGGGGAGTGGTTGGCGGGCAGGCCCGATCTGGCCGCGGGTACCCGGGCCTCCTACGCCAGGCACATCCGCACCTACCTTTCCCCGCACCTGGGCCGGCTCCGGGTGGACACACTCCAGGCCCGCCACGTCGAGACCATGTTCAACCTCATTGAGGAGACCAACGCCCGCATCCTGGAGTGCCGCGAGTCCGACGATGTGAGGGTGCGGGCCTCGGTCAGGGGGCGGAGGGTGATCTCGCTGTCCACCAAGCACCGCATCCGCGCCACTCTTCGGAGCGCGTTGTCCGAAGCCGTCAGGCGTCCGGATTTGCCGGTATCGGTGAACATCGCCTCGCACGTACGCCTGCCCTCGTGTCCCAGGAAGCGTCCGCTGGTGTGGACACCGGACCGGGTGCGTCAGTGGAAGAAGGACGACACGGTGCCGGGGGAGGTGATGGTGTGGACCCCGGAGCAGACACGCGTTTTTCTGGTGCACGCGAGGAAGTACCCGTGGCTGTATCCGATGTTCCACCTGATCGCCGTCAAGGGCCTACGGCGAGGAGAAGCGGTCGGACTGCCCTGGTCCAACACGAGGTTGACCGATGGGCAGATCGACATCCGCGTCCAGGTCGTGCAACTCGCGTGGGAGACGATCACCTCCACCCCGAAGAGCGCGGCGGGCCAGCGCACCATCACCCTGGATGCCGACACCATCAAGGTGCTGCGGGCTTGGAGGAGGTTCCAGAACGAGGCCCGTCTCAAAGCCGGATCAGGCTGGACGGACAGCGGCCTAGCCTTCACCAAGGAGAACGGCTTGGGGTGGCATCCGGGGCAGGTCAGTGACTGGTTCCTGCGCGTCGCCAGGGCAGCGGGGCTGCCGCCGATCACGTTGCACGGGCTCCGCCACGGGGCTGCCTCACTGGCGTTGGCTGCAGGAACGGACGTGAAGGTGGTCTCGGCCGAGCTCGGGCACGCGACCACGCACTTCACCCAGGACACCTATCAGTCGGTGTTCCCGGACGTGGCCAAGGCGGCGGCTGAGGCCACCGCAGCGCTGCTGCGCGGCCCGGTTCCGGTGAGGGCCGGGTAGCCGAACCGACGAGCACACCAGGAGCCACACGGCACCACCGGCCCCAGGCCAGTGCACGGGTTCACCCCGGCTGGCCTGGGGTTTCCTCGTGCTCGGGGGCGGTGGCCGATCGGATCAAAGGTCCGATCGATTATCGAGAACTTGCCCTGGTGTCTTCCTCTTTTGGTCATTCTGTCGTCGGCCCGTTTGGCCAGATGCTTATAGCAAATGAGGATGCAGGCGGTGCCGATTATGGCCAGGAAAGTGGAGGGGTGTTACGGGGGTGGTGCAACCTGTTGGCCAGGGCATGTTCCTGCGGGCAGCGGCACCGACAGCACGGTCGCCGTTGGTCCAGTGCCCCGGTGTCCTGTGATCGTGCAGACAGCACTCCATGGCTCCCCGAAAACAGGTAGCGCCGACGAGTGCGGTGAACTTTGTGCTCCCCTGCCCGCGTGCGGCCGCGCGAGCCCAACAGCGTCTGAACCTGGTCGAACTCCTCCGGCCCGATGAGCGGCTCACGGACGGGACAGCCCGACCACGCCCAATCCTCGTTGCTCTTCCAGCGCAGTTCGGTCTGGTGGCTCAGCTGGATGTCGTTGACGTCCAGCAGCACTTCGCCCCTGCGCGGCGCTTGCTCAGTTGCCGCGACGCCGAAGCCCTGTCCCCGGAAGGTTCCTCCCACACGGGCGAAAGCGGCCGCCAACCACGGCCTACCAGTGGCGGGGATGGTGGACCCTGCGTCCCGGCTCTCGTGGCGGTCAGTCACGGAACCTTGACATGTTTTGTCCGAATCGTGGGCGTGAGGCTGTTTCGTCCCGGTGCTAGGAGAGCAGGGGTCGGAGCAAGGGCGGAAAGCCCCACCAGGCCCGTCCCGCACCCATTCTTGGAGAAGATCATGAAGGCCCTTGTGTACAACGGATCCCGCGATGTCTCCGTCAAGGAGGTCCCTGACGCCCGGATCGAGCGTCCCACCGACGTGCTCGTGCGCATCACCGCCACCAACATCTGCGGTTCCGACCTGCACATGTACGAAGGACGCACCGACCTGGAGCCCGGCAAGGTGCTCGGGCACGAGAACCTCGGCGTGGTCGTCGAGGTCGGCGAGGGTGTCGAGCGCGTCAAGGTCGGCGACCACGTGTGTCTGCCGTTCAACATCGGCTGCGGGTTCTGTCGCAACTGCGAGACTGGCATGCCCTCCTACTGCCTGACGGCCAACCCCGACCCGGAGATGGCCGGGGCCGCCTACGGCTACGTCGGGATGGGCCCCTACTCCGGCGGGCAGGCCGAGTACCTGCGCGTGCCGTTCGGGGACTTCAACTGCCTGCGGCTGCCCGAGGACGCGCAGGAGAAGGAGGACGACTACGTGATGGTCGCCGACATCTTCCCTACCGGCTGGCACGCCACCCGCCTGGCCGGGCTCAAGCCGGGGGAGTCCTGCGTCGTCTACGGCGCGGGTCCGGTCGGCCTGATGGCGGCCTACTCCGCGCTGCTCCAAGGGGCGTCCCAGGTGATGGTGGTCGACCGCCACCCCGACCGGCTGCGCCTCGTGGAGAGGATGGGGGCGATCGCCGTGGACGACTCCAAGGGCGACCCGGTCGAGCAGATCCTCAACCTCACCGACGGCCGTCGCGCGGACTGCGGCTGCGAGTGCGTCGGCTACCAGGCCCACGACCATCTCGGTGTCGAGCACCCCGAGATGACCATGAACAACCTGGTCAAGTCGGTGAAGTTCACCGGCGGCATCGGCGTCGTGGGCACCTTCCTGCCCTCCGACCCCGGAGCGTCGGACGAGATGGCCCGCAACGGTCGGCTCACCTTCGACATGGGGACGTTCTGGTTCCAGGGCCAGAAGATCGGTACCGGCCAGGCGCCGGTGAAGGCCTACAACCGGCAACTGCGGGACATGATCCACCGGGACCGCGCGAAGCCGTCCTTCATCGTGTCCCATGACCTGCCTCTGCAGCGGGCACCGGAGGCCTACGAGCACTTCGACAACCGCGAGGACGGCTGGACCAAGGTGGTGCTCAAGCCCGCGCTGGCGTGAGCTACGCCGCTGGTCGGCCAGTCGGCCACGCAACCTCCACCACGCGGGCCCGGAGGAGCTCAGGTTCTAACGGTGGTCGCAACACCCTGACTTTCAGGACATTGCGACCACGGTGTCGTTTTCGAGGGAAGAACGGGATCGTCTGCGAGCACGGTTCCTGGAACTGATGGACCAGATCGGCAACGCCACCGAGGTAGCCCGGCTGCTCGAGATCAACCGGAACACCGCCTTGGGGTGGGCTCGTCAGGCCGGGCCGAGCGCACAACGCCGACAACGGCCGTACCCAGCGCGCCAGGAGTACGAACGCCTGCGCACACGTGCCCCGACAGACCGCGTGAGAAGTCGGGGTGAATGAGCGCACCGCACGGGACTGGGACCACAGGGTACGCAAGTCCGGTAACAGCTGGCTCTACACCGACGGGCGTAGCGTGGACTCCCCACCGGGTAGACGACCACCAAGTCCCTGACCAGCCCTCCGCCAACCCTAGCCGCGCTCGGAGCGCAGGTGTACCCGCGTTTTCTGACTCTGACCGACCGGGAACGGATCGCGGATCTGCACCACCAAGGCCAGAGCCTGCGAGTGATCGGGCGCCAACTGGGGCGCCCTGCCTCGACCATCAAACAGACGCTCGGCGCTGCCACTACCGCGGAAAAGCAGTCCAGAAATCATGACAAACCGGAAACCCAATCGGAGTGCCGGGCGAGACACTGTGGGCACACCCGACGGGCCATCTGGTGAACCGGGCGTTCCGGAGCTCGGAGGAGCTGGAGCGGGTGCTGCGGTCCCATCTGTGCTCGGTCCAGTGACAGCCCGGTTTGTTGCGCGGTTTCATCCGATCGGTCCGGTTGGATCCGTGCCCTATTCCGTCAAGCGCCTCATCAAAGATCAGTAAAATCGAAGTGTAGCCCCTTGAGGAGACGGGTACATTTTTCACTTTTCCCATATAAGATTTCAGTAGGGGATCCGCTGCCGTTTATGAGGCAATGAGGTCTGTGCTTGCAAGGTTCAAGGTCTGGTGTTTTTCTTCAGGGCTTGTGTGTCAGCTTTCCTGACTGGGTCTCACTCAATAAGAGAGGCAGAATTTTGCTGGACGCAGAACGTCAGAAGGGCCAGAACGAGAACCGCCTTACGGTCGGCGTGATCGCTGATCCCGTCGCCATGCCAGCTTTGATCGGGGAACAGCTCGCTCAGGACCTTCCACAGTTGTTGACTCAACAAGTCGACTCAGAACAAACCTGGGCCGCCCAGGTGCACTGGGAACGCCTCCCGCCCAGCGATAGCCGCCACACGGCGATGATGGAGCTCGCCGAGACCAAGTTGGCCGAGCACGGCTGGGACATGGTCGTATGCGTGACCGACCTGCCCATGCGCAGCGGCAAGCGAGTGATCATGGGTGACATGAACAGCCAGCGGCGCGTAGTCGTGGTCTCGTTACCGGCCTTCGGGGTCATGGCGCTGCGGCGCAGGGTCGGTGCGGTAGTGGCTCAGCTCGTCGCTGATATGCACAGACCCGGGGCTCCCCAAGAGGGGACCGCACCACACGCACGAAACCGCATCCCCCTACTAGCGGCGCGTTTTCGGCGTCACACCCCCGACCAGGCCGGAGTCGATGCCCGGATCTCCTCCAAGGGGGGGAATCTGCGTTTGTTGTTGGGGATGGTACGAGCCAACCGGCCCTGGCGCCTGACCTGGAGCTTAACCAGCCCGCTGGTCGGTGCCTTTGCCTTCAGCGCATTCTATTTGCTCAACGCCACAGTTTGGGAGATCGCGACCACTTTGTCAGCCTGGCGCCTGGCCCTTGCGGCAATGGGAGCGCTGTCGGTGATGACTGGATGGCTCATCGTTTACCACAACTTGTGGGAACCGGTGAGGGCGCGCCCCCGCGACGAGCGCCAACAGGCGGTGCTGTTCAACGCGACGACGGTACTGACCTTGGGCCTCGGAGTAGCTTTTTTGTATGTGGTCCTGTATCTGGTCAACTTGACAGCGGCGCTGGTATTGCTCTCGCCAGGGGTTCTGGATTCGTACATCGCTGGCCAAGCGAGCGCGGGCACCTATGTGCTGATCCCTGTGCTGGTGACGGCGGCGGCCACGGTGGCGGGTGCGATCGGGTCCGGTTTCGAGAGCGAGGAGTCGGTGCGCAACGCCGCCTTCAGCCGGCGCGAACGGGAGCGGCGCGAGGCTTTCCGAGAAAGGCACGAACAGCGCCAAGGATCTCTACAAGAACGCGGAGAGGCTTCCTGAGCTTGAGAACACGTTCCTCACGTCGACGGGGGTCGTGCGTGGCCGGGTAGACAGGCCCGGACGGGTGCGTAGTTGATGAGCTGGTCGGTCCCAACACCACGGCATGCACACGACACGAAGTGAATCTCCCCGGTTGTGTTGGACACTCCGATGGGCGTCTGAGAGGGCTCGTCCGGCCCCCGGTTGCCCCCGCGCAGGGTAGGGGTTCAGAGGCGGCCGCGGGGTGTTGAAGGGCGTGCGGGGGCACATCGACTGCGGGCCCGCACGGTCACGGGACGGCAAAGTGCTCTGTGAGGTCGCGCCCCACCTGTACTCGCCTTGTATTGGGGAGCACACCAGGAGCACACATCGCCCGAAAACACAGCGAGGACCTCTTCTGAGGTCCTCGCGTACCCCGTCTGACCTGGGGTTTTGTGGCGCGCCCGGCAGGATTCGAACCTGCGACCATCGGATTAGAAGTCCGGTGCTTTCGTGCCTCTACGTGTCACACGATGACGTTTCGTCCCTATCCATCCGATCACCGCTGCCGTTTCGTGTCAAGAGATGCCGCCCGGTGCCGTGCCAGTACGGGACGGCGGAGCATAATCGGAGCACACACCGGCCCCTGGCGGCGTCCGATGGCACCTCGCGAGGACCTCGGTCGTCCTTCAGTATTCTCGGGCCAGCGGCTCCGAGACGGGGTGGGTGTGTCCTCTATCGGCCATCGCGCTTGCGAAGTCGGTGGGTGCGCGATGATGGTCGCCCCTCGTACTTCTTTTGGGAAGGTGCAGGCCGATGCCCTCCACTCCGTTATTCTCCACCTACCGTCAGGGCGAAAACCGCGTCACCTCCTCCATGCTGGCCGTCTTCGAGCGCGTCGGCCTGTCCGTGACCGAGACGATCCTGGCCCGGGCCTCGGGTGAGTCCACTCTGGAGACGGTCGTCTTCACCAACCAGCACTCCACCGGCAAGGGCACAGTCCCCGACGCGCGGATTGCCGCGGACTTCACCTACCTGTTCGAGGTCAAGACCACCCGCAACGCCATCCAGGACCCTGAACAGCTCACCGGCCACCTGCAGTTCTTGGACGAGGAGTCAGGAAAGAAGACGTCGAAGCGGTTCCTATTCGTGCTCACCCCCGACCCGGTCCGCCCCCAAATTGTCGAGGAGCTGGCGGACATGCGGGTGGTGTGGTTCAACTTCGCCGCTTTGCACGACGCCATCACCGAGGTCCTGGACGACGCCCTTTCCGCCCCTTCTGAGCGCGATCGGTTCCTGCTGCGCGAACTCCAGGCACTGTTCGAGGCTGAAGGACTGATCACCCATGACGACGTGGTGGTCGTCGCGGCCGGGATCGCCCACGGCGAGTACCTGGAGAGCTCGGCCTACATCTGCCAGCCTGACCGCTTCTTCCGACCCGGGCTGACCCACCTGGGCTTCTACGCCGGCGGAGCCATCCAACCGCAGATCGCCCGCGTCCACGCCCGGGAGAGCCGGGTGCTGTTCACCTACGCCGAGGCCGACCGCCGCAAGACCCAGGGAGGAAACGAAGCTCGGATCGGGGAGATCATCAGGTGGGCCCTGGACACCGAGGTCCGGGAGGAGGGGGAGGAGTACATGGTGTTCCTGCTCTCCGGGCCGGAGGATGCCGACACGGTGCGGTTGAGCGCCCCGCTCGTCAACGACAAGGTCGCCTCCAGCGGTCGTCCATGGGCCTGGACCATGAGCCAGGGTTACACCTCCCTGGTGGCCCTGACCAGGCCCGGGGTGTCCAGGACCAGCGACCTGAAACAGGCCTGAACACCTTGGCTTCGGAGCGATGGCGGCCGAATAGAGCGGTGCTCACCGGTGCCCTCCCCGACCTTACGGGCCTTCCTGTGGGTTTCGGGCAAAGGTTCCCTTACTGAATCGATCCTCGTAAAGATCAAACTTTTTTTGCAGCCATGCGCATGCCTGTAAAGTTTGCTCCAAGTGAGGTCGGTAGATAGTTGGTTGAATTTCTGCAAGTCTCTGGTGGATGCGTGCGGCCCAGTCCATGCAGGTAAGGGCCTCGTCATACTGTCCAAGGCTCTTTAAATGAAATGCCTGATTCTTGAGAGATGTGGCAAGGTTGGGAAGATGGGTGTCGGGATTTTTCTTGCAGAGTTCTTCATAATGATGGACGGCGTGAGAGATTGTCTTAGCTGCCTCTTCGTGGCGCCCTACTTCGCCGAGGCGGTTTGCTTGGTTGTTGAGGGATGTTGCAAGGTCACTGAGGAAAATATCGGGTTTGTGGTAAGCGAGTTCGCGGCGGATGTCAACAGCCATGGTGATTGCTTCAAGAGCCTCCTCATGGCGCCTTAGATCAGCAAGGCGGTTGGCTTGGTTGGTGAGGGATGTGGCAAGGTCGTTCAGGAAGGCATCGGGGTTGTGGCGGGCGAGTTCGCGGCGGATGTCAACGGCCATGGTGATTGCTTCAAGAGCCTCCTCGTGATACCCCATGTCGCTCATGGCGACAGACTGGTTGTTGAGGGACATAGCGAGGTCGGAAAGGTTAGGGCTGGGCTCTCTCTTGGCAAGTGTTCGGTAGTGACCAACGGCCTGCGTGATGGCATCTAATGCTTGTTGATATTTTCCCATCTCGCCCAGGACCTTAGACTGGTTATTGAGAGACAAGGCGAGATTGGGTAGGTGGGCATGAGGGAGTTTCTCGGAAAGAGCTTGGTAGCGCTCGACGGCTTCGTTGATGACCTGCAGGGCTGCTTCTTGTTTTCCGACGTCGATCAAGCGAATGGATAGGTTGTTTAGAGATCTGGCGAGGCCGACAAAGTCCTCGTTGGGGTTGAGTTCTTCCTCCATGCGATAATTTTTTACTAGCTGGTTGTTGAGGTGTACGGCCCATCCCGCGAGGCAATTGCTGAAAACGGGGAGGGAGTCTTGTAGGCGCTCAAGAGTTCTTGTATCGGTTTTGGGATGTGCGGTGATCTGGTCGAGCGCCTCTACGAGAGGTGAGGGATCTTCGGACTGTGTGGCTACAGCGATGGTGGCTGGGCCGAGCGCAAGCGGGTGGCGTGCGCACAGTCTGGTCAGGTGCCCTCCCACGGCGGTCAGGGCGGGGTGCGTGGCCGCGCGGGCATACAGGGTCACCAGGTGTTCGGCTTCCGCGTCGGCGATGGTGTCCAGATGGGGATCGAACAGGTCCGGGTCGCTCTGCAGGCGCTGGCCGAGGAAGTACTCCAACAGCCGGTCAGGTTGCAGGCAGCCCCATACCCCTCTTCCGTCAGTGGGATACAGGCCGGTGATCCATTGGCGGATCTGATTTCTGCGGGCGGTGGTCTGTCCTTCCATTACCGTGGCCTTCCGCAGGAGGCGATCCGCTTCCTCTTTGTCAGCGGGGGTGAGGGTGAAGGCCAGAGCTAGCACGTCGCGCAGTGGTTGCGCGAGGTCGGTGTCGCCCAGGCCGTGGGTGGTGGCGGTGTGGTTCCAGTATCGGTACTCGTGGGCCAGCACCCGCCCCTCCACCGCGCTGTCGGCGGTGATGGCCTCGGCGGGTTGGGTGGCGTCCAGCAGGTCGGCCAGGGCGCGCATGTGCACGCTCAGCACGGTGTCCCACTCAGGACCCGACAGGTCCGGATCGGCCAGGCCGGACACGACCTGAGCCCAGTCGGCCGGGCGCTGTGTGTTTGCTGTGGTCAGGGCGTCAGCGAGGTGGTGCAGAGCGATACGGTACTCCCGGGCGCGCTCGGTGGGGCGGTGCGCCAGTGGTGGCAGAGGGAGTTGTTGGGTGATGTCGGCCAGCAGGTGGCCGGTATCGGTATTGACCTGCTCCCACCAATCGCCCAGCGTGCGCACCAACAGCAGCAGTCGAACGGGGGCATGGCCCGGAGGCCGGTCGCACAGCCGGAGCAGGTGAACCAATTGCCTGGTACGGGTCTCGGCGTAGTCCATCACCACCAACAACGGGACGGTGGAGTCCTTGACCGGGGCAAGTTCTTCGGCGGTGGTCTCGCCCCTGAGCCACAGAGTGGCCCACCGGCGCCCATCGGTGTCGGGGTCGGTGAGGCGCGCGGTGAGTTCGTGGGCCAGGCGGGTCTTTCCCTGCCCGCCGGGCCCGTGCACGACCACCGCCGAGAGCTCCTCTTCGCCTCTGCACCACGCGGACAGGTTGTCCATCACCGGTTCGCGGTCGTGGAAGTCCACCACCCGGCGATGGGCCTCCAACAGCGAAGCGGGGGAGGGGCGCCGGTGCGTGCGCGGGGTGTGGGCCAGGTGGGTGAGCTCGACCGGCTCCAACACCAAAGGCACGCCGTGTTCGGCCAGCACCGCCCGGAACTCCGGGTCGTGGTGCAGGACGTAGGCCGGCACGACCTCCAGGGCGGCGTGGTCGCGGTGTTCGAGGTCGGCGGCCACCACCCCGAGCAGTAGTTCACCATCGCCGCAGCGCAGGACCGCTCCAGACAGGCCCGCCCACTGCGAGCGCCGCACCCCCTCCCTCTGCTGTTGCTCGACCTCGTGCGAGTACCAGCGGGGCGGGTGAGCGCTCAGGTCCATCACGTGCCGGTGGTTGACGAAGTGGTTGCCCGGGGCCACCACGCCGACCAACTGCGCGGTCTCCGCAGCCCGGCCGGGGCGTTGGACCAGGTCGGGAAACCCCCACACCTCAC
The DNA here is from genome assembly GCF_041228755.1 of Nocardiopsis sp. LDBS0036. Taxonomy (NCBI): domain Bacteria; kingdom Bacillati; phylum Actinomycetota; class Actinomycetes; order Streptosporangiales; family Nocardiopsidaceae; genus Nocardiopsis; species Nocardiopsis sp. LDBS0036. The sequence goes on along the minus strand of NZ_CP141103.1, from coordinate 2,625,958 downwards.
ACGGGGTGCCGGGGGTGGTGGTGACCAGGCGCCCCCACCGGGTGCTCACCGCACGCTCGACCCAGCCGGGGTCGGTGATATGGACCAGGGCGGCGTCATCGCGCCCCTTCGGGGTGCCGCGCCAGAGGACCTGGCCGGTGTGGGGTTGGTGGTCGGTGGCGGTGTGCACGTGTACCTGGCCACCAACCTCGGGTACGGCGTGGGCGCTGGTCAGCACCAGGCGCGGGGCGATCACGAACCCTGACCCGCTGCCGTGGGGGGAAGTGAGGCGGGTGATGCGCTCGGCGGTGTCCAACGTTTACTCCGGTCACTGGCTCGGAACCGATACCTCAGAGGGGATAGATGCGGAGCCTTAGCGGGTGAAGGCCACGGGAGTCGTATCGCCGCCGGTGTCCTGGCGGGTGCTGTTGATGGACACGTCCCCACCGGGGTGGGTGGCGTTGTGCGGGGTGAGGGTGAAGGCGACCTTGTGGGTTTTGGTGCGCCCGGCCCCGGCTTCGGCGCTGCCGGTGGCGATCCAGGCCGAGAACCCGGCTTTGGCCTTGGCGTCGGCGCGGAACTGGACTTCGAAGTCCATCTGGATGGGTCCGACCTTGAAGGTGATGTCGGGGCTGTGGGCTTCGGCCTCCTCGACGGCCTTGGTCAGGTCCTCGCGCAAGGTTCGGACGGCGTCGGTCAGGCGAAGTTCCACGCTGCTCTCCTTTAAGGACAGGGGGTGAAGGGTGTGCGGTCCTACGATTGCAGAACCCGGGCTGTGGCGCGGTGTGTGGACAGGGTTGGCCGTATCCGGCCAGGCTTCGCCCCAGGGTTGGCGTTGGTGCCGGATGTAGATGAGTGCCGGGGTCGCCTCCCGTCACCCGGACCGTGACTTGGACTTCGGGCGGGACCTATGGCTTGTGCGTCACCGAGTTGGGAGTCCACTCGTCGTCCAGGATCGAGTGGACGATGGAGTCGCGCCAGGCGTTCCGGGTCCACAGGTGCCGCCGGATCCGTCCCTCTTCCACCATGCCAGCCCGGCGCATGACGCGCTCGGAGGCCTGGTTCTCTGGAGAGCGGGCGCCCCATATCCGTTTGAGCCCCAGCTCGTCGAAGCCGAGCCGGAGCAGGAGCTGGACGAGTTCACTACCGAACCCCCGCCCCCACAGGTCCGGACGCAGGGCGAAACCGATCTGCGCGCTGTGGGGGCGCTCGTCCACGGCCAAGCGCGCGGCGCCGACAAGCTCCTCCTGCCGTGCGACAGCGAGCATGTAGACGCCCCTGCCCTCCCGCTCGGCATCGGTCATCGCGGCCTCCACGATGGCCGCGCACTGCTGCCTGGTGCGCGCTGTGAAGGACAGGTGCCTTACCGCCTCCGGGTCTCCGTAGACCCGGAGCAGGTCCTCGACGTCGGTGAGGCGCAGTTCCCGAAGGCTGAGCCTGGCGCTGGAGAGCTCGACTGGGTGCATGTCCGGCAGGCTAGCGCCCCGAGGTCAGTGCCGAGGCGGGAGTGCGGCTGTAGGCCTCGATCTCCTGGCGGATCCGGGCTACGGCCTTGCTTCCGGTGTAGTCCGGGCTGCGTAGGGCGCCGTGTACGCGCATGACGCTGTTCACCACGCCGGACACCCGCTTCGTGGCGGGCAGGCCCAGGACCGGTTCAAGGGCCTGCGCGGCACCTTCGATCTCTCCCAGGGAGACCCGGGCGTAGCTGAGGTCGGCGCGTGCCCCGGCCTCGTCCTGGTAGGCCCAGTCGTCGGACCCTTCCGCGGCGGCGGTCTCGTAGAGACCCACGGCCTCCTGCGCGACCTGCTGGGCCTGTTCCTCACGTCCAGGAATCCAGATCTGCGTCTCGGCTCCGTAGTAGAGCTGGCGGCAGTGCGCGAAGCGCATCAGTCCGCCGAGCTCGTCCAGGTCGTCGCCGCGCAGTCCTTCGCGCAGGGCCGTGGCCGCCTGGAGGTCGTCGAGCGCGCGCTCCGCGCTGCCCAGCGAGGCCCACGTGCGGGCGCTTTGGGACATCAGCCAGATGGCGGCCGTGCCGGTGCGCTCGGTGGCCAGATCGCGAGCCAGTTCCGCGTACCGGGCGGCTTCGGTAGGCCACCCCGCCCAGTAGGCCATCAGGCTCTGCTGGGCGCGCACCCGGACGCGCAGCCCGTCGTGGTCGGCGTTGTCGGCGCAGATGAACGCGGTCCGGGCCTGCTTCATCGCGGCGTGCGGATCACCGAGGTCATGACTGGCCTTGGCGAGCATGATGCTCAACAGGCCGCTCAGGAGATACAGGTCCCTGGTCTGGTTGGGACGCTGCCGCCCCTCCAACAACATGAACGCCACGTCCTGGGCCTCGACCAGGTCTCCCAGAACCTCGTGGAGGGGAGCACGGGGATAGGCCTTCGCCAGCCTGGACACCTCCGCGAAGAGCTCCTGGATGGTCTCCACCCCCACATTCGTCCCCTCCGCCATCGCTCCGAACCTCATCGCGCGTTTCGCGGCCATCTCGATCTGCCTTTCTGGCGGTAGCGTTCTGGTTTCTTCGCTGACGGAGAAATATGCCTGTTCTGTGCTTGTCTGGGTTGTTTCAGTGGGAGTGAGCTGGTTTCCGATCCTTTTGAGGACATTGCGCTCGTGCTCGCTCAGTTTGTCGAACCCCTCGGGGGACAGCAGTCTCCGTGGGGAGGTGCCGTAGAGCGTCGCCAGAGCGATGACCTGTGTCGCCTGTGGTGCCCGTCCACCCACCTCGGGCCAGAGCTCCAGGCGGCTGAGTCCCGCCTGGTCCAGCGGCAACCCGCCAGCGGAACCGCGATACCGCTCGGTCGCCTCGGCCTGGCTCCACCCGCGCATGTGGCGATAAGCGGCCAACGGCGAGCACCCGCAGCGGATACGGATTTCGTCGGCGATCTCATCGTTCGTGCGATCCTGCTCGCGCATTTGCTCGCGCAGTTTCCGGAGCTGGGCTTTCGTCCACTTCATGCAGCTCTCCTCAGGCGTCGGTATCCAGATTGCCCGAAACCACAAAGCCTGCAACCGGCACTTCGTCGCGCGCACTCGCCGGTCTGACATGGAAACGCGCTTCCCATCGGGAAAACGCCAGTTCAGGGACGTCGCGGGTGGCATAGAAACCATGTCCGTACGCCCCGTGACCTGTAGTTGCTCTCGGTGTTCGATGGGAGGTGCAGGCAGGGAACACCCCAGGACTCGTGCGGTACGGGTCAGAAGATCGAGGCGCGGATGACGACCGCAACACGGATGAACACCATGAACGCACCCAAACAGGACGGCCGCGCGGATGCCGAGGTGACACCGGCGCTGCCCCACCGGGTGCCCGGGTACTCCACGATGCCCCGACTGGGCGGAGCCCACCGCCGTCACGCCGCCAGATTCGGGCACACACCGCCGCAGGTCCGTGAGGCCCGCCGCTGGGCGAGGACGGTCACCGGTCTCTCGCAGGAGGAAGCCGACGTCATCGAACTGGTGCTCTCCGAACTGGTGACCAACGCTCTGAGGCACACGGCATCGGGCCAGAACGGCCACTTCACGGTCACGATCGCCTACCTCGACACCGATGTGATCCGCCTCGCCGTCGAGGACGCCGGCCCCCGGCATGGTGCGGTCCCTTCCGTTCCCCGCGTGAGTCCGATGGATCCCGGCCTGGAGAACGGGCGTGGCCTCGCCTTGGTGGAGCGACTCAGCCGCCGTTGGGGATTCCTGGGCGTCCAGGGGACACCCCTCACGGTGTGGGCCGCCATCTCGCGATCGGCGCTGCGGTGAGAGCGACAAGCGGTGGGCCGAACACCTACCGGTGACAACAAGGCAACCCCTGCCCCACAGCTCTGGACAGCGGCCCTGGTACGGCCGCGGCCCAGTCCAACACCCCTTCCACAAAGAAATCCGACACCCCTTCCACAAAGAAACCTGAGAGAGGAACCACTCCATGTCCGTCAAGCTGGCCCCGACGAGCCTGAGCATCCCCGGCCACAACTTCGACCCCCGCTGGAACCGCGTCGTGGGAATGTCGGTCGAGGACGACACGGTCACCATCGACCCCGAGGCGTACTTCTTCCGCCTGGAGTCCGACACCTGGACCGTCATCGACTGGGACAAGGTCGCCGCCGAACTCCTTCCCGTCGAGGAGACCTCGGAGTCGGCCATCGAACAGATCGCCCTGGACTACATCGCCCGCAACTCCCGCACCACCCACGACCCGGCCGAGGTCCTGCACATCGCCTGGCAGGTCTACAGCCACCTCTTCCGCGAGGAACACCTGACCTCGCTGGGCATCGACGGGGTCACCGCGGACCACCTGCGGATGCTCGCGGAGGTCTCCACCTTCACCGCCCTGAACAAGGTCGAGGACGACGGCCACATCAGTGTCGTCGGCCCCACCTGGTTCTTCGCCGACACCGCACAGGTCGTCTACGACCTGGACGAGCCCACCACCGAGCTCCTGGACGAGGTTTTCCACGGCGCCTGGTTCAACGAGTACCGGCGCATCGAGGGAGTCAAGGCCCACGCCGCCCTGGGCGGGCGCCTGGTGCACGGTTGCCAGTCCGCCCCCGACCGCAGGGGCGGAGTCGTGGCCCCCTACGGCACTGACATGAAGCGCTTCCGCGACGAGCTGGACACCTTCCGGGACACCTGGCTCACCACGGTCCGCTCCTACAGCGACCGCTCCTGACCATCCCCGACCTCCAGGGGCTCTCCGTTCGTTTACGGAGAGCCCCTCCTCGACACGAGGAGCACCACATGCACCAACCCGACATCGACCGGATGCGCGACGAGGTACTCGCCGCCGCCGACATGGTCGACAAACTCGCAGAGGCCAAGCCGCTGCACAGCTGGGAACTCTCACACGTGGAGCGCCTGACCCTGACGGACGGGTCCACCGTCGTCTTCAAGTGCGCCACCGAACCCTTCACACACGAACACGAAGCGCTCACCAGCGCCCGGCAGGCGGGCGTCAGCGTTCCCCGCCTCATCGCGTCCCTGCGCTCGGGCACCACCCTGGCGATGCTGATGGAGGACCTGGGCGAACCCGACCGAGAGGCCACGGACCGCGACGGCGTCGCGGCGGCGGTCCAACTCCACAGCGCGGCGGTCCCGCCCCACCTTCCCCTGGCCGACAGCACATGGCTGGCCTCGCTCCCGCGCAGGGCGATGCGCACCCTGGACCTGCTGAACGCCCAGGGACGCTGGTCCGACGCCGACGACATCATGCAGACACTGCGCGACATCGATCGAGCCGCCTGCGCACGAGCCGAGGGCACCACGACCGCACCCTACGGATGGGTCCACTCGGAGTTCCATCCCGAGAGCCTGCACATCCGCGACGGACGCGTCCGTCTCTACGACCTGGCCCGAGCCTTCCACGGCCCTGGACTGATCGACCTCGCCTCCTGGCACGGGACAGTGGAGCCCCCCGATCCCGACCGGACCCGGGCGTTCCTGGAGTCCTACGTGGAGGCCGGAGGCAGCGCCGGAGTGCTCACCCGACGCGCAGGCCTGCCGCCACAGGACTGGGCGCTCGGCTGGCACCGGGTGTGGGCCCTGGAGTGGTTCCTCGCCCAGTCCCTGGTCTGGATCGGTGACACCGCCGCCGATCCCGCCTACACGAACGTGGTGCGGCGTCACACCCACGACGCGGCCCGTCTCCTCGATGTCTGAGCCTTGGAGGGTGAACCCATGGCAGCCGTCCCCCCGTACCTGCTGATCGACGTCGACGGAGTCCTCAACCCGTTCCCCGGCCCGGGCGGTTCCGTGCCACCGGAGTACCTTCCCCACCGTGTCGACTTCAGGGGACACCGAGGTGTGCCGATCTGGCTCAACCCGAACCACGGTGCGACGGTCAACGCACTGTGTTCCACCGGCCTCGTCCAACCGTGCTGGGCGACGAGCTGGGGAGCCGAGGCGAACCTTCTGATCGCGCCACGCGTGGGCATGCCCCACTTCCCGCACGTCGATCTGGGCACGCCCGACATCTCGACCCCGCACCCGCGCGGCTACCTCTGGAAACGCGACCCGGTAGTCGACTGGCTCGGGAACGCGCCCGTCGCCTGGATCGACGACGACTTCGCGCCACCGGACTACGACTGGGCCGCGGAGCGAACCTGGCGCGGTGCACCCACTCTGCTGATCCAGCCGGACCCGTATGCGGGGCTGGGCCGCCACCACATAGCGGCCATCCGGCTCTGGGCAGCCTCCCTCACGCAGGCCCACGACACCGCTGGGAACCACCATGAGCGTCCCCTTGAAGACCCACGAGACCCAGCTGCTTGAGGCACCCAGTGGAGTGCGTGTCCCGATTGACCGTGAACTCGTCCCGCTCGTCCTTCGCCTGTGGTCCCTCGGCATGAACACCAGGGCCAGTTGCCAGAACTTCGGCGAATCCCTGAAGGGCTCGGGGCCGGGGATGCCTCCGGGAGACCCGCGGTGGAGCGCCTTCTACGCCGACCGGGTGTGGCTCAAACTGCGACCCGCTCCCGCCGAACACCTGATCACCCTCCTCGGAGCGGATCGGGACATCTGTATCGCCATGAACGAGTGGGGAAGAGCGGAGTCCTGGCTTTGCGTACGCCCCGTCGTGCCGGACGTCTACGGCGGACCGGCACGCACCAGGGACACGCATCTCTTCTTCCCCCGGGAACACCTCGACCACGTGCTCGAGGTACTCGGCAGGCCGGAGTCTGTCCCGTTTCGGCCATATGCCGTCAGGAGCATGTGAGCCGGGCTCCGGCTTCTGTGAATATCCGGGGCTGAATGTCCTATTTATCCGAACTATGAGCCTTGGATGGAACGGCGGGGTGGTTTTTCTGGCGCAACGGGTTGAAAAACCTCGCGAGTCCAAGTGAACATCAACCACCCCTGGGAATCGGTGCGCTTTTCCAGGGGCGGCTCTCTGCGTATTTTCGCGCGGTTCGGTTGGGAAGCGCAGTTTCAGAGGCGTACGCCTCCGGGGCCATTGACACCCATGCCGCAACCGCACGCGGAGGGAAAAGACCGCGACCATGAGGTCGCTGGCAAGAGAAAAGGGTGCCCCGAGCCGGTGCTGAGAACACCGGTCCGGGGCGTGATTCCCACCTGACGACAGCAGGAGGAGATCGTGGAGAAGCATAGCGGGCGGCACCGCAAGCGCCGCCAGGGCTGGGCGGAGCGCCTGTGCTGGATGCTCGGAGCGCTGCTGGCGCTCGTGTTCTGCAGCCCACTCGGCCGGGGCGCGGACCCGGCGTCCCCCACCATGACGAAACCACTGCCGCCCAAAGGTGTCGGTGCAGGCCCGGCAGGCATTCCGGAGCCTTCTCGTCAGGCCTCAGATGGCCCTGAGGTTCCCCGACCTCGCCAGAGCCGTTCTGGCGGTGGCACCATCGCTGTGCCCCGCCCGCGCGAGCCCCGTCCTGAGGAACGGGGGTGGTGTGTGGACGATGACGGGGTGCGCGGGGTTCGCCCGTATGTGTTCAAGGTCCCGCAAGCGCAGGGCAACACGTGTGGCCCTGGAACAGGACAACGATCACCTGGAGCGGAGAAGAACGGAGAGTTCGCCGAGCTGGCCTCTGCGGTGCGTATCTGGCTGGATATGAGGGCTTAGTTTCGCGGCTGGCAAGAGGCTGTGGTGGGGCGTCCTGGAACCGCAGGGCGCCCTCTTCGCCTGGAGAGTGCGGTCAAGGTGGCCTCACTCGCGCAGCCTGTCCGTTGGTGCGGGAGAGAGTGTTCCATCCCCGCGTCATGCCGGGGAGCGGGCCGTTGGAGGGCCTGTGACTCCGCCGGTGACGGGGCCTCTCCGGGGGCCTGTGACTCCGCCTGTGCCTCCGCCCATGGGTGGGCCGCTTTGATCGGCCCACCTCGCGAGCGTTATCAGTGCAGGTGGGAGCCGCTGCGGGTGGGCCGTTGGAAAGCCAGACTTATACCCAGTGGGTAGTCCTCTTCACGTAGGCGGGCGGCCCCGCCCCGACAAGCGGGGGCGGACCCGCCCGCCTACGTCTACCGTGGCCTCAGCCCACTCATGGCTGCCTTCCCCCTCCCGCTGCGCCTCCTCCCTGGCGGTCTCGTCTACCCTCTCTTCCTCTCACCAGACCAGGGGCGTGCAAGTCCGATCACCTGCCACGCGCAGGCTTCCCCTGGCCAAGACGCCATGGAAGAAGGGATCTTCTCCTTCCGGATCGCAATCGCGATCCCTTCCCGCGAAGAGTCGCTCTAGTGCGATCGAGGTAGCCGGAGTGCTCTCGCTTATCGAGTGGCAAAGCGCGATTTCCTGTGCCTGTGAGAAGCGCATGCGCGCTTTCTCTCTGACTTCCTTGGAAGCGGGAAGGTGGGGTGTGAACCTCCACTGAACCCGAAGTGAACCCCTGGCCAGCGCATGGGCCACCGACTGGGCCAGCGGGTGGGCCACTCTTGGCTGGCCCACCCCTACTCGTGCTGATGCGCAGGTCAACGCCCCTGCGGGTGGGCCAACGGCCGTCCAGACTTATACCCCAGTGGGTAGTTCTCCTCACGTAGGCGGGCGGGGCGCCCTCGCTCGCGGGCGAGCGCGCCCGCCCCGCCCGCCTCCACGGGCGCTCTGCTCGCGCGGCATCCCTTCTTTCTTCGCCTCTTTCTCAGTGAAAGTCTTTCGTCTTCATCGTGAGAGATAAAGCTGATCCCTTATTCCTGTGTAGAGCCCAAGATCGACCAGCTCCGGGCGCTGCATCGCATCGTTCCCTGTTGATTCCTGCCACGTGTTTTTTGTTGTCCCGCGTTGTGTTTCGCGCGGCCTCGTCTGTCAGCGGTACGTGGTGGCGGAGGCCGAGCCGCGTGAGGTTCTGAGGTCGGGTGTCGCATCTTCGTAGGTTGCGTCTTCATAGGGGTTCATCGGGGCGAAGAGGCCCAAGACGATGTCGGGGGAGAGACCGAGGCGTGGTGGCGAGGAGAAGCACTGCTCGGGGACGGGGCGGTTCGCAGCGGGTTCCAGGCCCATGGTGTGGCCCCGGGACGTGGGCGGGTGGCGTGGGGCTGTCAGCGCCCCCACGTCGGCCCGACCGCGCGGCGGTGCCCCGGGCGTCCTGGGGCGGGGCGTTCGGCGCGGACGGGCCGCGTGGCGGGCTCGGTGGGGCTCGCGTCGTTGACCCCTGGACCGGTCCGGGGTGGGGCGGTGGCAGGAACAGGGCGATGTCGGGCGTATCGGATGGGCGGGCGGGGGTGTGTGCCCATCTGACGACGTTCCTGCTGAATCCGCTTGACCACCTCTACGAGGTCGAGCGTGGATGCGTGGTGCCCCGCCACACGCGGGGTCGTACGCCGTATCCGCGCAGTTCAAAGGTGGTGGGCAGGTGAGCCAGGTGGGTGTGAGTACTCCGGTCATGGTGGTCGAGGTCGGCTCGCTGTCGGTGGTTGCCGGGTGTAGCGGATGTGGTGTGCGTGGGGAGCGAGACGAAGGTGAGGCCGTGCATGGCCGCGCGTGAGGGGTCCACGTTCAAACGGTGCGGATGCCGCGACGAGAACACCGGCAGGGTGTTGGGAGTGAGGTGTCCGCAGCTCAAACGCCGAAGCGGAGGTTGGAACCCCTCTCATGGGGCGTGGGCGTTTCAGTACGAGCTTCCCCCGACCAGTGAGGGCGGGCGCCGCCAAGCCCGCCGCGTCGGCCTGCCCTCCCAGGAGGAAGCCCGGAAAGGACTGGAGCACGTCAAAGTGCTCATCGGTCTGGCGGAGAAGGATCCCACGGTCGAGATACAGATCGCTGACCTGGTCCAGGCGGCGTTGAAGCAACGCCGCCCACTCCCGGACCTGGAAGAGGTACGCAAGCGGGTCGCGATGGCGGTGGACGTGCGCACCGAACCACCCACCCTCGCCGCCTGGCTGGGGGAGTGGTTGAAGGGCAAGCCCGATCTGGCCGCGGGAACCCGGGCCTCCTACGCCGGGCACATCCGCACCTACCTCGCCCCGCACCTGGGCCGGCTCCGGCTGGACAAGCTCCAGGCCCGCCACGTCGAGACCATGTTCGCGGCCATTGAGGAAACCAACAGCCACATTTTGGAGTGTCGCGAGTCCGACGACCCTCAGGTGCGGGCCTCGGTCAGGGGGCGAAGGGTGATCTCGCTGTCCACCAAGCACCGCATCCGCGCCACTCTGCGGAGTGCGTTGTCCGAAGCCGTCAGGCGTCCGGATCTGCCGGTGTCGGTGAACATCGCCTCGCACGTACGCCTGCCCTCGTGTCCGAGGAAGCGTCCGCTGGTGTGGACACCGGACCGGGTACGCCAGTGGAAGAAGGACGGGATCGTGCCGGGGGAGGTGATGGTGTGGACCCCGGAACAGACCCGCACCTTCCTGGTGCACGCGAGGAAGTACCCGTGGTTGTATCCGATGTTCCACCTGATCGCGGTCAAAGGCCTACGGCGAGGAGAAGCGGTTGGACTCCCCTGGTCCAACACCCGGCTGACGGACGGGCAGATCGACATCCGCGTCCAGGTCGTCCAGTTGGCGTGGGAGACGATCACCTCCACCCCGAAGAGCGCGGCGGGCCAGCGCACCATCACTCTGGACGCCGACACCATCAAGGTGCTGCGGGCTTGGAGGAGGTTCCAGAACGAGGCCCGTCTCAAGGCCGGGGCGGCGTGGGTGGATAGTGGCCTGGCCTTCACCAAGGAGAATGGCGCAGGATGGCATCCGGGGCAGGTCAGTGACTGGTTCCTGCGCATCGCCAGGGCCGCCGGGTTGCCGCCGATCACGTTGCACGGGCTGCGCCACGGCGCCGCCTCACTGGCGTTGGCCGCCGGGACGGACGTGAAGGTGGTCTCGGCCGAGCTGGGGCACGCGACCACGCACTTCACCCAGGACACCTACCAGTCGGTGTTCCCGGACGTGGCCAAAGCGGCGGCCGAGGCCACCGCCGCGCTGCTACGAGGCCCGTCTCCGGTGAGGGCCGGGTAGCCGAACCGTTGAGCACACCCCGAGCCACACGGCACCACCGACCCCAGGTCAGCACACGGGTTCAACCCGACTGGCCTGGGGTTTCCTCATGCCCAGGGCCGGTAACCGATCGGATCAAAGGTCCCATGGTGCACCACAGGCTGGGGAGGTAGGCCGTGGAAGCCCACTTCTTGTTCCTCAGGAAACGGATCCATCCGATCCGGTTTGCCGTCTCGTGCCATGTCACGCCGTGTGGCGCCGCCTCGATCCGAAACTGCTCGTAGTCGCGGACCAGACGGCGGTGGAGCACGAGCCAGTCGAACGTGTGCTCGACGTCCTGCCGGTGTGGAAGCACCTGGAACCCGCGCTGGCTGGGTTCCTTGTCGACGGCCTCGGCAGGGATCACCGCCGTCGCGGCGTGCTCGGCTCCCACCATGCGATCGTGATCGTGGGCCCGCTGATTCCCTGACCTAGCCGTTATGGACCGGGTAGACGCCGAGGATCTCGCTCTGATACACGCCTTCGGGCCTTTCCTCGTACGTGAGGTCGTCGAAGAGCGCCACCGGTTCGTCGTCTGAGCCGGGTGTGTAGGCGAAGTAGGAGTTTCCGGCCAAGAGGATCAGGCGGTCGTGTTCCTTGTCGGCCCATACGCGACTGATGCTGTTGCCGGTGGCTTCGAGGTCGATCCCGTCGTCGGAGACGGTCCCGTCATCGGAGAGCGAGAGCGAGTGTAGTTCGGTGAATGTGCTGTGGTCGAAGCCGAGCGGTCCGAAGAACTGGCCGGGCGCCCCCTCGACGAAGTTCCAGGGGATCACACCGGTGGTGTCTCCGACGAAGTAGTCCAGCCCTGTCTCCTCGTCGTTGACCCTCTCCAGCACTTCCAACTGGGTGTCTTCGGTGATGGCGTAGACGTTGTCCGGACCTCGGCGGGTTCCCTGTCCGCTCAGCACCCGCGAGTCGACTTCGTGGATGGTCTCGACATCGCGCGGGGCGTCGCCCCGGTGCTCCGGTTCCCCTTCCAGATCTGTGATCTCGACAGAAAGGATGCGTGAGTCCTCCTCGCTGTGCTGGTGCTGCTCCTCGAACCAGAGCTGGCTACCGTCGGGGGAGAACTGTGGGGCGAGGTACTCGACTTCGCCACCGCTGAACGTGGTCGACTCCTCCGGTTCCACGGCTCCTATCCAGTCATAGGAGTAGGTCTCGGCGTTAAGTGTGCCGAAGCGAAGTCCGCCGTCATGCTCGTAGGCGGCGAACCCGAAATCTGGAGAGAACGCGAACCTGCTCCAGAAGACATCGATCCCCATGCTGGCTGTCTCGGCCCTTGTCAGTTCAGTGAGATCGATCAGGCTTTTCTGGGTTCCGTCTTCCAGATCGTGGAAGGTGAGGAACGCTCCTCTCGTTCCCCAGTGGTACTCCAACAGTCCGGACAGTTCCTCTGCCGGGACCATGGGCTCCGCCGACTCGGCGTCGGTCTGCGATGCCCCCTCCGGCGCGGCCTCGTCTCCTCCGGAGCTGCAAGAGGTCAGTGCCAGCACGGCGGTAAGGAAGATGGGGGCGATCCGCTTCAGCGTCACTTTGTCGCCGGTCAAGGCGTGTCCTTCGGTTCGTTGGGTCGGCTAGGGGAAGAAGTTAGCGAATTTGGTGGTGGACAGAAGGGGGTCATGGTGATGATGGTCGGTGACGGACTGCATGCCGACTGAAAGACCGCTGCAAGAAGGACCGGGGCGGCGATTTCATCGGTGCCAAAGGTGGGTAGCTTTCGTGTAGTGCCGACATTCGAGGCCATTCTGTGCAGCTTAAAATCTCAATCGGCCAGCATAATAATTTGCGGTTGTTCGCTGGGCTCACGGGGTGTCCTTGGATTCTACCCAACCGTGCTGCACCCCGATCAGAACCGCTCCTGAACCACGAAGCGAGCCGCCTTGTGGTTCGCTCTCCAGGGCTGGGCGACCGTGGTCACTCGCTGGGCATTGGGTTCAGGATCGTTAAGGGTCAGCTTTGGTTCCAAAGGCATCTCACCTTCCTTCGTCCCCTTCGGGGAAGAAGATCGGCGTCCACAGTTCGTGGTCCAAGCTGTAGTACTCTTCGCCCAGGTTGAAGGCCGCGCTGCGGCTGGGGTCTTCGATGTCGGTGATCACCCAGTCCCCCGAGCGCACTGACGCATCCCACTCCAGGCGCATCCCGTGGATGTAGGACCGGGCGAAGGCTGCGCTCTCGCCGTCGCTGACCTCCTCGTTCGCCAGTACCCACACGTCGACTGTGTCGGCGTCGACCTCATCCCAGGACACGCCGATGGGCTCGATGTAGTAGTGGGAGCTCGGCGCGGGGAAGGCCTCGCGGTCGAAGCTCCCGCCGGGCGGCAGGTAGTCCTCGATGTCATCGGCGCGCAGGGGGAAGAGCCACTCGCCGACGTCGGCGTCGGGGTCTGCGGTGTCGGCGTAGGCGTCGAAGGCCAGGGCGAGCGTTTGGGCGTCGTTGGTGGACAGGGCCTGGAGGTAGACGATGGCCATGGACGCGGCGCCCTCGGGGCTGTGGGGGAAGCCCACCGGGAAGCGGTTGTGGGCCATGTCCTGTCCGGCCAGCGGCACAAAGTTCTCCCCGACAGAGGAGGGCGCAGGGGCGGTGGGTTCGGGGGTGAGCTCGGTGCCCGAGGGGGGAATCTGTCCGCCGCCGATGCGAACCACGAGCCAGGTGGCGGCCACTGTTGTCACGAGGAGCAGTACTCCAAGTGGTAGGTAGAGGCGGTAGCGAGAGCGGGTGACTTTGTTTGGAAGCTGAGCGGGCATGCGTATCAGCCCGCCAGCCGAGAGATTACAGCGAACTCGGTGTCACGGACGTAGGCAACAACCGCGCCGGGGGAGGCATCTACGACCTCGACTGTGTGGAATCCGCTGACGCGGCGGGCGGTATTGGCCTTGTGGGTTGAGCGGGCTCGGGCGAGGCAGACGGGGCCCATGTCGCCCCCGCTCAGGCGTGAACCCAGGTGGTAACTGCAGATCTGTGGAGGATCGGTGGAGGGCAGGAGTTCCACGGAGGCCCTTTCGTGCCGCGACCTGAAGGAGCTTGTAATGCCAGAGGTCCAGAGGTGTCTTCGGGAGTAAAGGAGCTTCGGTTGGATCGCTATCGCATGTGGTGAATCATGGGGGTTCAGAGTGCTTCCCGCATCATGACACTTGTGGAGTGTCCATGGCCTGCGGGGCAAGGGGCCGCAGTGAAACTGGCCATATATGGCCTGTGGGGCGGGTAGGGCGTGCCCCGGTCTTGTGGTGCCTACGCGACAGCGTCGGGGCGGCCGTGAGCCGTTGGCGGGCGGACGCAGGGGCACGCCGCCACGGGTCCGCGCGGTCACGGAACGGCAAAGTGCTCCGCGAGGTGGCCCTCCACCTGTACTGGCCCTTGCACTGCGGAGCACACGGGGAGCATTTCAGGCCCCGATCCGGGCCCGGCGCCTCGTCTGTTCGACTCGCGCACCCCGTCTGACCTGGGGTTTTGTGGCGCACCCGGCAGGATTCGAACCTGCGACCATCGGATTAGAAGTTCGCTGGTTTCGTGCTTCTACGTGCCACAGGGTGCCGTTTCGTCCCTATCCATCCGATCACCACCATCGTTTCGTGTTAAGAGGTGTCGCCCGGTGTCGCCCCAGTCCGGAACTGCGGAGCACAAACGGAGCACACACCGGCCCCTAGTGGCGTCCGATGGCACCTCATGAGGTCCTCGCCTATCGGATCAGGATGCCATGTAGTCCAGGGCGAACCCGAGGAAGAACAGGGGGATCGCGACTCGGCGCACCCACTTCTCGATCCCCTCTCGTGCCAGGGCATGACCGACCCAGCCAGCGATGCGCTCAGCGTTGGCTCCAAGCAGTGATGAAACGAAGCCGACAAGGAGCGCCCACCTCAGGTTGTAGTCCGGGGAGGTGAAGTCGTTCCGCTGCCAGGCAAGCACTTCCGCTACTACACCGAGAGCCAAGCCCATGGCGAACAAGGCAGTGATCACACCGCGCTTTAGCTTGGGGTCGGTGCTTGCCTTTTGGCTCCACGCGATGAGTCGTTCAGGGCCAATGACATCAAGGACGATGGTGGTTCCGGCGAGGAACGCGAGAAGCTTCCCTAGCCTGGCGAGCCACAGCACGGACAGGCCGTGGATGGTGTGGTCGGTGAGTTGTTGACCTGACCACCACAGGGTCCAGGCCTCGGCGAGCGTGATGTCCACGTCGGGAAGGTAGTGGGCTGGGTGCGTCTTGTGGGTCGGGTTGGCCGGTAACGGCCATGCCTGTGTCTGACCGCTATCTCGGCTGTGGAACACCCTGACCAGTCGGGAAGTCATTCACTTTCTGGACTGTATGAGGGCGGCTCAGGTGTCCTGCCCGTGAGACGCGTCTTGTACCGAGCGTGTGTGCTGGGATCGCCTGCCGGCACTCGGGTGGCTGAGACCCGCCGTGCCCTTCGTTCGAGACGGCTGAACCTCGGATCCGCCAGCCAGCTCGGCTTTGCACTCGGGCCATGCCGCGAACCCTGTACCTGGTGTTGACCGGAGCACCCGCACCGGAGGGAGTGGTTGAACTCGTCCAGGCCCTGCAAGGCCATGACTGGCAGGTGACGGTGCTGTCCACCCCCACCGGCGCCGACTTCCACGGCCCCGCCCGCTTGGAGGAGGTCACCGGCGACCCGGTCCGCGTGAGGTTTCGCAGACCCGGCCAGGGCACGCCCTTGCCGCTCGCCGACGCGGTGCTGGCCTGCACCCTGACCTTCAACTCCACCAATAAGTTCTCCCAAGGCTTGGCCGACAACTTCGCGAACGCCCTGCTGTGCGAGATGGCCGGATACGGGGTGTCCACCGCGGTGGTGCCCCACTGCAAACCCCAACTGGCGTCCCCCGGCGTTCACCCGCTCCCTGGACACCTTGGGCTTCATGGACGCGGTCACCGTCCTGCACGACCACGACGCCCCTTACGAGGACCGTCTGCCGTCCTGGCGGCAAGTCATCGACACCGTGAACAGCCTCTGAGAAGGCACGCCGTGGGCCCTGCCACCCGAGGCCAGAATGATTATCGCCCGCCGGTAGTGCACGGTGTTGGTGTTGCCTCGGTGGACGATGCGCTGGAGTGTCTGGTCTTCGGGCAGGGCGATTCTGCGGGCTTGGACAGGTTCGACCACCGGATGCCTTCCATAGGGTGGAACTTGTTGTCGCGTCCCACCCTGTCAGGGGTCACGGACCCGGTGAACCTTTCTGGTTAACCCACCAATGGCTGACTGTCTGTACCCCGATGGAATAGAGGTTTAGCGGGTATTCTTGGACCAGCGTTTCCAGAAGCGCCATGGTGATTGTTGTCGTGTTCGGGCGGAAAGCTGTTCCGCGATGGTGAGAGCGAGAGGGTCACCGATGTTCTGGAACTTCTGTACAGCCTGTTCATGGGCATGATGTGCTTCTTCTCGGCGCCCGACCGACGCCAAGGCGACGGCAAGGTTGTTCCATGCTGCGGCCTCACCGTGATCGTTGCCAACCTGGCAGCAGTGGGCGAGGTAGTGAGTGTGGGCATCTATAGCCTCGTCGAATCGACCGACCCGCTGGAAGGCGTTGCCCAGGTTGCCCCAGGCCTTGGCCTCGCCGCAGGTGTCCCCGCAGCGCTGGTGAAGGTCGCGTGCGCGGATGTGGGCGTCGATAGCCTCATCCAGGCGGTCGATTTCCTGGAGTGCCAAACCGAGTTCGTTCGTGACGAGGGCTTCACTTCGGACATCGTTCATCCGCTGGTTCAGGTCCTGGGCATGGACGAAGAAGGTGACGGCCTCCTCCAAACGATGGGAATGGGCCGCGGCCAAACCAAGGTTGCGCCATGCCGTGGCTTCACCGTGGATGTCGACGATCTCGTGGAACAGGTCGCGTGCGCGGATGTGGGCGTCGATGGCTTCGTTGAAGCGGCCCGCCTCCGCCAGAGCCACACCGAGATTGGTCCATGCTAGAGCTTCGCCGTCGACATCATCGAGTTCGTGGTGGAGGTCGCATGCATGGGTGAGGACATCGACCGCCTCCTCGAGCCTTGCCGCTTGGCGCAGAGCCGATCCGAGGTTCATCGAAGACGAGGCTTCGTTGTGATCATCGCCAACCTGGCGGAAAAGGCCGCGTGCGTGGGTCAGGGTTTCGATGGCCTCCTCTGTTCGCTGGGACTGGCACAGAGCGGCACCGAGATTGCCCCAGGCCATGGCCTCACCCCGGATGTCGCCGAGATGGAGGCACAGGTCGCGTGCGCGACCCAGAACGGTGATGGCGTCTTCGTACCGCCCCAATTCCCGGAGAGTGAAGCCGAGGTTGTTCCAGGCCATGGCCTCGCCATGGGTGTCACCGATCTGCTGGAACAGGTCGCGTGCGCGGGTGTGGGCGCTCTCGGCCTCCTCGAATCGTCGCATTCTCAGCAGAATGCCGCCGAGCTTGTTCCACGCCACGGCCTCACGGTCAGCGTGGCCGATCTCATTCGCGGCTTGGCGGCCCAGGGTGAGCACGACGACGGCCTCCTCGAATCGGTGCCGCAGCTCCAAGTAGTCCTTGAGCGCGAAGGCCAGAGCGACGGGCGTAGAGGTGAGGCCGATATCCCGGGCGGTGTGTGCGGCGGCGATGAGGTTGTTGAGTTCGGAGTCCAGCCACACCAACGCCGTTTCACGACTCGGGAACATCTCCGATGGAGCGGCCCCCGGCGTGGGGAACAGATGTTCATCGGCCGCCGAGGCCGTGATGGCGTAGAAGCCCACCAGCTGCTTCACGTTCCGTTCCCGCAGGTCCGCCTGATCGGGTCCCAGGGGGAGGGTCCGCGCGTGGTCGGCGAGCAGGTCATGCATCGACCACCGATCCTCCGGGTGTCCGGTGAGCAGGTGGGCTGCGGCCAGGTCCTCCAGCACCTCCTCCACTCGATCCGGTTCCAGGCCGGTGAGGTATATCGCGGCCAGGGTGGAGATGTCGGTCCCGGGGTTAGATCCGAGCAGTGCGAACGCCCGCACCCGATCCGCCGGCAGATGGTCCAGGGAGGTTGTGAAGATTGTCGGAAGGTCGTCGCGGTCGTCCGTGAACGTCGAAGCGACGGCCAACCGCTGTGCGAGCCGACCGGGTTTCAAGTAGGGGGTGCGAGCGAGCAGGGCAGCGGAGATCTTGAGCGCCAACGGCAGGAAACCGCACCGTTGCGCGAGAGTGCTCAACCCTGCTTCGTCCCGTGAACGGTGATCATCGGAGCCTAGCCTGGTCGCGACCAGCTCCACGGCCTCGTCTTCGGAGAGAAGGTCCAAGGACAGGGGGCGGTGGCCATCCATAGTCAGGCGCCCACGAGAGGTGACCAAGAGCCGATGTCCACCCGGCCCGGGCAGGAGGGGTTCGATCTGGGCTAGGTGGTGGGCGTTGTCAGCCACGACCAACACTGGCCGACCTTCCGGGTCCTTATGGGACAAGGACTGCAATGCGGACCGATAAAACCCAGACCGCTCTCCGGGGTCCACAGGGATCCCGTCGGGATCTATGCCCACCTGCCGTAGCAGGGTATCCAGTGCGGCTGTGGCCTTGACGGGTGTCGTCCCTGGGGTGAAGCCGTGCAGGTCTACGAACAGTTCCGCGCAGAACCATCCCTTCCCACGGGCGATGCCCGCAGCGTGCAAGGCCAACGCGGTCTTCCCGATCCCGCCCATTCCCGAAAGGGCCGATACCATCACCGCACCCGACCCGTTCGGGTTATCCGCGTCACTCGTTGGATCCAGCCGTCTCAGAAGTTCTTCCGTCTCCTGGCAGCGTCCGATGAATCCGCGTGGCGCCGACGGCAGACTGTGCGGCGCCTCGGTTTCGAGCCCGGTGGAGGGGTGGTGGTGTTCCTCTTTGCCGACGACCTTGCCGTAGAAGGTGCCGCCAGAGAAGTCGATGCGATCCGACCGAGGATTGAGACCGGTCATGAGCGGTTAGGGCCGTTCAGAGGGCTCGGCCAGGGATGGTGTTCCTCTTTGCCGACGACCTTGCCGTAGAAGGTGCCGCCAGAGAAGTCGATGTGGTCGCCCTCGTAAGCGGTGTTGCTGACCCCGCCCTCGATCCGACCGGCCTGGACGACGGACCCCGTCACATTGCTGTGGCTCGCGTTGACAGTGCCCCCAGTGCCGGGGCGATCGGGAGAGGCAGAGGGACTACACAACGCCCACACACTGGAAACCAGCGCGGCCACCGCGATGGCCAGCGAGGCGATTCCGGCTAGTTGGTTGAGCTCATTCAATCCCAAACTTAGGTTCGGGAACAGGTACGGCAGCGCCCACACACCCGAGAGCACGACCGCGATGATGACTAGGAGTACCACCCATTTCCACCGCATGAAGGTATTGTTCCCTGTTCCAGGCGCCAGGGGTAGCCGTTCGCCGGAACCGGCCAGGGCCCAGGGTTCTCCGGCTCCATGGGACCGTCGCTTAACCTCCCCAGGTTGTTCAGAGGCTGGTGTGTCCCGTGTCTTCAGAGTTCGGTTGCTGGACTCTGTGGTGTGTGTCGGGATCGCCTCCCGTCACTCACTTGGCGCACTCCTCCTCCACGATCGGCCTATGCCTTGTGGTCATGGGGCAACAGAGCCGATCCGGCATAGCCTTGGGCCTGTGGCCCACACCGAAGACTTCCTCCAGCGTGCCGCTCGCGCTGTCAGCGTTGCCGCCCGGATCCTGGGGGTTCCCGCTTCACGGACTGGCAGTCCTCCCGAGCTTGTCCGGATGGGAGAACGAGCGGTGTACCGGCTCTGTGACGGTGACGTGATCGCCCGCGTTGAGCGCTCCACGGACAGGTGGGAGGCGGCCGACCGAGAAGTACGAGCCGCTCGCTGGCTTGCCGAGCAGTCCCTCCCGGTGACCCGTCCCCTCAGCGGGAGACAACCCGTCCTGGCCGAGGGCCTCCTCGTCACCCTCTGGGAAGGGGTTCAAGGCGAATGGACCGTCCCACGGGAACTGGCCCGGCTGCTGCGCACCCTGCACCACCTCACCCCACCACCGTCGCTCGGCCTACCTGACCTGGACCCCTTCCACCGCGTGGCCGAACGCATCGACACCGCCCCCGGGCTCGACACCGCCCAGCGCGATCTGCTCCGCACACACCAGCAGGACCTCGCCGCCCGCTGGCCCACGGTCACACCCGCTCTCGGCACACACGTCATCCACGGTGACGCCAACATCGGCAACGTCCTGGCCACCCCCCAGGGGGTCGTGCTCTTCGACCTGGACGGCATCTGCTGGGGCCCACCCGAATGGGATCTGGTCCTCACCGCCCTGTACCGGGACCTGGACTGGCACACCGACACCGAGTACGCCGATTTTTGCGACGTATACGGGTTCGACGTCACCTCCTGGGACGGCTACCCCCTCTACAAACAGGTCGGGGAGCTGCGGATGATCACTTGGCTTGCCCAGAAGGGCGGAGAGAGCCCCGAGATCGACGCTGAGATCGCTCGGCGGATCGCCGACCTCGCTGAGCCTCGGCGCCAGCGCACCTGGAATCCCTACTGACCCGCGGATCCCACAACCTTCGCCGCCCGGGCCTGCTGAAGGAACCGATCCGCCTCCGGCTGCCCCCGATAAGCGCGCACACTATCGACGAACGTGTCCAGGTACCCCGCGCACCTGGCCGAGGACGTCGCCTGCACCTGCGGCACGACCGCCGCACCGAAGTGGCAGGCCTCCTCGACCTCGCCCTGTCCGAGCATCGCGGACGCCAGCACGACCCGGGTGAAGACCCGGCTGCGCGCGTACTCCTGACCACGGGAGGCGGTCAGGCTGTGCTCGGCCGACCGTCGAGCTGCACGGGATTCCCCCAAATCCCGGTGGCAGTGGGCCACTTCATCGGAGTACTCCGCTTGGTCGAAGTACCCGATCCACGCCGGATCGGCATCGGGGTCGCGTTGGTTGAAAGCTTGCTCGGCGTGGCCCATCGCCCGAGAACACGCGCCCTCGTCCCTCAGAGATGCATGGGCGCGCGCTTCCATCATCAGGAACTGCGCCCGCAGAGTCGCCGTCGCCCGATTCCCGGCTCCGGTCAACGCCGCTCGCGCCAGATCCCGAGCTTCGGTATAGGAGCCCACGTAGTTGGCCTGGTGGCTCATGGCCGACAATACACTCGCCCCTAGCAGGCGATCTTCGGCATGGTTCGCCAGGTCCAAGGCCTGCACGAAGTAGCGTCGGGCCGTTCCGTTGCGCTGGGCATCGTAGGACATCCACGCCAGCGAGAGCACGAACTCCGCAGACGCCGCGAACACCGATCGCCCTGTACTGCTCGGGTATGACGTACGCAGCAAGGGGACCACCGTGCCGCTGAGGTACTGCGTGGCGGCTATCCGCGTGTGGTCGCCGCCGAAGCGGTTGTCCAGGCTTGCGAACGCAGCCGCGGCAGCACGAATACTCGCTGCGGGACCTTTCTCGCCTCGGAACCCCTCAGAACCGGACGGGGTGTGGGATACCAACCACGACAGTACGGCCGAACTGATCGCTGAATAGGGCGGTTGTGCGTCCGCTCCGGGGATTTCCTCCAGGTCCAGCCGGGTCACCCGTTCGAGAACCGAAGCGGTCTGCTGACCGGAGCCGTTCAGCCCCAAACCGAGTTCAGGCGGGAAGCGTTCCATCGTCGGCCCAGGGATGTCGTACCCGCAAGTCAGACCCTCCAGCACACGCTGGACGGTCTCCCGCTTGCGCAACTCGCGCTGTCCGCTCAGGACTCGGGAAACCATGGCCTGCGACAGGTCACCCATCCGCGCGATGGCATCCTGAGCCAGTTCTGTATGCCTCAACAGAAGGCGAATTAGCATGTTGGCGTCCTGGTCGGCCACAGCCTGCCGCACTTGAGGCATGCGCCAAAAACGCGCAGGGACGCAAGAACAGTCGTCGCTGCGGTGACGGCCGCAATTTCCGCAGAGCACGGGCGCCTTCCACTGGAGACCTCGGGGCGTCGGATGGCACAGAACACTACGCGGGCCGCATACCGACCGACCATGACTGACTTGTCATAACCACTATGCCCGCACAGTCATGGGGTTGTCAGCGTTTTCTCTCAACAGTGGCCCCATGACCCCAGCGAGAACGTCTGAGATCGGTCCGGTCGTTGCGCGAAGTGCGCATCGAGTACTTCCCGGGCCTCCACACAGCACCCAGACCCATGCTCACTGCGATTCCCTGCAACCTTCGAAGACTGAACCGAGGACAACGGAGACACGAGGGGACGATCACAGCAGGCCTGTTGTGCATGCTCCGCGTGGATCGAGTGAGTTCGGTCCGTTGCTGCCCCCTCCCCGGGCCGATGATCCGGTGGGGCACGGGTACACCGCCGTGCAGGTGGTGCGGTTGGCGGTGTGGGCGGCCCGGGAATGCCGATGGGTGGACGCCATGGACCCCGCGCACCGCGCGGAGACCGCCTGGGAGGCCATCACCGAACACCTCCAACTCGCCTCCGAACGCCCGGAGGAGACGGAGCTGATCGCCCTGGGCTGGAAGGCGATGAAGGCCCAGCACTACCAGGACCTCAAGGTCCGTGGCTTGGGCGGCAAGGACAAGACTCTGCTCTCCCGAGCGTTCGTGCGCTACTGGACCAGCGCCTCGGCCCCCGCCCACTCCCACGAGGACCACATCGTCGACCGCCTGGCCCTGGCCCAAATCTGGACCGCACTGAAACCAGCCCACCGCCAGGTCCTCACCGCCTTGGCCGAACACGAGGACCGACGCCGCGCCGAACGTTCGCTGAACATGGACCCGCCTGCCTTCACCCGCGCGCTGGGGCGGGCCCGCCGCGCGTTCCTGGCTCTGTGGCACGAGGGCGAGACCCCCTCCCAGCTGTGGGGTTACGACCGGCCCGGGGCCCGGCATCAGAACGTGATGTACCTGGTTCGGCTGCGCAAACGCCGAGCCCTGCAACGCAAAGCCCAAGCAGAGGTCCTCTCCCGCCGACATCTCCCGCCCTAGGACCTGGAAGTGAACGACGCCTTCGACCGGTCCGGGCGCACGCGTGGCCAGCAGTGACGGACGCCCAGCGAATAGGGGCGGGACGTATTTCGTGGTTGGGGTTGCAGGCGCTCGCCCACCCAAGGGAACATCGACCACCCTCAGCGAATAGGGCACCTATTCATTGGGCTTTGGGGTGTTTTGCGAATAATTGTGCGGTGTGGGTGAGAAGCGCAGTTTCGGGAGCGTACGACCTCGGGGCCATTGACACTCACCCGCGACGTCACAGGAAGAACCGGCCTCGTTCACGAGGCCACTGACAAACATGACGAAGGGTGCCCCGAACCGGTGCTGCGAACACCGGCCCGGGGCGTGATTCCCACCTGACTACAGCAGGAGGAAATCGTGGAGAAGCATAGCGGGCGACACCGCAGGCGCCGCCAGGGTTGGGGCGAACAGATGCGCTGGGTCCTCGGAGTGGTGCTCGCCGCGCTGTTCTGCGGCCCCACCGGCCCGAGTGCACGATCGGCGGCCGATGTCCGCCCACCGCTGCCCTTGCGGAGTGCGCGAAAGGACCGCGAACCAGCCTCGGTACGGGCTGCGGCCAAGGAGCGTACGGATGTTCCTCGGCCCCGGCCTGGAGAGGAACAGCCGAGGGAGGCTCAGGTGCGGGTGCCGCCACAGCGAACTCCGTACACGGGACCGCGTGGATGGTGTGAGGACGACGAGGGAGTGCGCGGGGTGCGCCCCTATCTCGCTCGGCACGAGGACCGCGTCGTCCGCACGTCTACCAGGGAAGGCGTGCAGGCGAACCGAGGTGGGGAAGCGGCGGGTGGTCGAGGCCCGGAGGCATCACTGCCTTCTGCTCCTGGGGGCGGTGACGGAGGTGAGTTCGCTGAGCTGGCCCATCTGGTGCGGCGCTGGCAGGCGATCTCCACCTGAGGAGTAAGAACCCACGCCGGTGTGGTGCTGACCGTGGTTACGGGGGTGGCGCCACCCCGGCCTCACGTGGCGGAGACCAGAAGAACCCTGTGTCAGGGCGTGGGCCGTTGAAAGACCTGTGACTCCGCCTGTGCCTCCGCCCATGGGCGGGCCGCTTTGATCGGCCCACCTCACGAGCTTTATCAGTGCAGGTGGAAGCCGCTCCGGGCGGACTCTTGGAAAGCCAGACTTATACCCAGTGAGTAGTCCCCTTCACGTAGGCGGGTGGCCCCGCCCCGAGAAGCGAAGCGGAACCGCCCGCCTACGGGTACCTTAAACTACAAACACTCTTGTTGGAGGAGCACTCATGAATATTGCCGTCCTGTTCGGAGGTACCAGTGAAGAGCGAGAGGTATCGATCGCTTCTGCGTCAAAAGTGGTACGGGCGCTTCGGGATAAGGGACACAACGTAACCGCCATAGATAGCGCGACCGGGCGTCTGACATCTGCACAGGATCGCGAGCTGACCGCGCTCTCCGGGGTGCGTGAACAGCCGACCGAAAGCAGCCTTTTGTCCCTTCGTTCACGTTCGAACGCGATAGCGTTCGGGAACACAATGGGGGAGTTCGATGTCGTGTTCATCGCGTTACACGGAGGTTCGGGCGAGGACGGTCACGTACAGGCCCTGCTTGAGCTCCTGGGTGTGCCATTCACGGGCTCATCGAGTGTCTCCAGCGGGCTGGCGATGGACAAGGATATCTCTAAGCGTCTCGCGGAGCAGGGTGGAGTTCGAACACCGAGCTGGCTCATGAACGAGACGCACTTCCCAACCGTTGCGGCCTCACTGGGTCTCCCGGTGATCGTGAAGCCCAACACCCAGGGTTCCAGCGTCGGCCTGCAGATCGTGCGGGAAGAAAAAGGCTTCTCATCGGCGATCGTGAACGCGGCTCGGTACGGTGAGGTCATGATCGAAACGTATGTTTCCGGTCGGGAGTTCACAGTCAGCGTCCTGGATGACACTCCGCTCCCAGTAGGAGAGATCATCACGGACAACGGACGGCTCTTCGACTACGAGTCGAAATACCAGGCGGCGGGGGCTACTGAAGTCTTCCCGGCGCAGATCAGCGCAGACCTGGCTGCTGAGCTGCAGGCGGCAGCGTTGAAAATCCACCATTTGTTCAAACTCGACGGATACAGCCGCAGCGACTTCCTCGTGGACGACGAAGGTGTTGTCTGGTTCATGGAGGTCAACACGCTCCCGGGACTTACATCCCAGAGCCTCCTGCCGAAGGCGTTGGAGCCTGCCGGAATTACATTCGGTGACTTTTGCGACCGCATCGTTGAGCTTGCACTGCTGAAGGCCGGGGGCCTCGGGCGATGACGTACCGATTCGGTCCCGGCGGCTCGCGACGCCAAGCCCACGATGACGTGCTCGTGTCAGTTGCGGTAATGACCCACCCGCGTGAGCGGCGCCCTCGAAGGTGATGCACGCCGGGACGTCAGCGGTCTTGGTCGTGCGGGTCTCGCGGTGGCCATGGCCCGTGCCGCGCATTGTGCGCGCGGGCACGTATTTCCAGGGCAGGTCCTTGGGCTGGGCGTACAGGTGCTTGTCGTTGGCCTTGGCGGTCAAGACGTAGTGGGCGCCCCCGGCGCGGACCGTGGCCGGGGTGTCGGCCTGGGTGGGCACCGTGCCGAGGGTGACGATGGCACCGACGATGTCGATGACCTGGAGCAGGTGGCCTTGGCGTGAGACGGGTGCGACGGTGAGAGCACCGGGGCTGGACGATGGCGCGCGCGGGCGTGTTCCTCGGATGGATGGCGGCGTGAAGAACGTCCAGCCAACCGGATCGGACACGCCCGAACCTGCTTGTCCCACCTACGAAGACGCAGGTCACATCCCCACTGCCCGACTTGTCCGGAGCCCTGGATCCGGGGCTCATGTCATCAGAACGTGGCGCGGAATATCCCGTGGGGTGAGGGGTTTCGGCTGGAGCAGCCATATGCGATCGGTGGGGCGACGGGGCGTGTCCAGGGGCGTAGCGTCGCGCGGCGGTGCCGGGGCGGCTGTGGGGAGCTGGTGGACGGACGCGGGGCGCCGTCGCCACGGTCACGCGCAGGCAAAGTGCTCCGCGAGGTGGGCCTCCACCTGTACTGGACCTTGCACTGCGGAGCACACGGGGAGCATTTCAGGGCCCGAAACACGACGAGGACCTCGTTCGAGGTCCTCGCACACCCCGTCTGACCTGGGGTTTTGTTGCGCACCCGGCAGGATTCGAACCTGCGACCATCGGATTAGAAGTCCGGTGCTCTATCCACTGAGCTACGGGTGCTCGATTCAATTGTGGCCCGCTACGGCAGGTCGTGATCACGCTGTGACACGTGGTCGCGGGTGGGTGTCGCGTGCCGGAGGCAGGGCGGGGGCCGCTCGGCGGGCCTGCGGTCGGGAGGACCCGTGCCGTGGTGCCGGTGGCGTCCCGGGCAGACATTCTAGGGTATTCGTCCGATGTCGCCCACAGGCGGGCAAAGCCTCATCAACTACGGTGATTCGTAGTTGCCTCTCGTTACCACGCGCGCTCCACCAAACCGGTCGCTATGGGCCTCGCGCACCACGTTACCGGTGATTAACTCCTGGTGCGGTGCTGTACCCCGGGCGTTTCGCGAAGTCCCGATGCCCAAAGTGGGGCGGGGAGTCAGAACATCCACCACTGACCTGCGGAAACCAACAGCGCGGTCAGCGCGGTCAGCATGAGGGGGCTCCTTACGGTCAGCCGCTTATTGCTCTTTGTGTATGTGTTATTACCCAGGGGGACAAACATGGTTTGCCGTGGTTTGGGAGTTGCGGGGGACTTCCTTGGCACGGCTAACGTGGTCGGGTGCGATCTCTGGGACTGGTGGCGGGCTTCCTGCTCGACAAGGCGGTGCCCGACCCGCGTAGGGGGCATCCGGTCGCCCTGTACGGGCGTGCCGCGGGATGGTGGGAGCGACGCGTCTACGGGGACTCGCGGGCGCGCGGGGTCCTGTTCACGGCCGGGGCCGTGCTCCCGGTGGTGGCCGCGGGTTCCGTGGTGCGGGGCGGCGCGGCGACGGCGGCCACGACGTGGGCCGTGCTCGGCGGCAGCATGCTGTGCCGGGAGGCCGAGCGGATCGCCGGGGCCCTGGAGGAGGGCGACCTCGCGCGGGCGCGGGGACTCCTGCCGAACCTGTGCGGCAGGGACCCCTCCGGGCTCGACGAGGCGGGGGTCGCCCGGGCGGTGGTCGAGTCGGTCGCGGAGAACACCTCCGACGCCGTGGTCGGCCCCCTGGTCTGGGGAGCCCTGGGCGGGGTCGCGGGTCTGGCGGGTTTCCGTGCGGTCAACACCCTCGACGCCATGGTCGGTCACCGCGACGAGCGCTACGAACGGTTCGGATCCGCCTCGGCGCGGCTGGACGACCTCGCCGGGTGGGGTCCGGCCCGGCTGACCGCGGTCCTGGCGGTGCTGACCGCGCCCGTGGTCGGCGGCGACGTGCGCGGGGCGTGGCGCGTGTGGCGGCGCGACGGTGACCGGCACCCGAGCCCGAACGCCGGGCAGTGCGAGGCCGCGTTCGCGGGAGCGCTCGGCAGGACCCTGGGCGGCGCCAATGTCTACGGGGGGCGCGAGGAGCGCCGCCCGGCGATGGGGGACGGGCCCCGGGCCGGGGTCGACGACATCCGACGGGCGGTCCGCCTCGCCCGGGCCGTCCACCTCGGGGCCCTGGCCGTGGCCGCTGCGGTGGCCCGGTAGCGCGCGCCGCGGGCGTCGGTGAACACCTGGTGCGGGGCTCCGGGGCGGCCGGGAGCGCCCCGGCCCCCGGGACCGCGGGCGCCTACCCCGGAAGCGGACGGCCGTCCGCTTCCGGGGCGGCGCCGGGCGCGGGCCCGACTCAGGTCAGGTTGCGCGCGTAGTTCACCTGCTGGTGGATCTGGCCCACCATGCCCGGGTGGGTCACCATGATCGTCGTGCTGTAGTGCCTGTCGTGCCCCTGGACGGTGACCTGCACGTGCCCGGTGGTCCTCTGCTCCTTGACCAGGAGGAAGAGCAGTCCGAGCAGACAGGTCCACCAGAAGACCAGGATGGCCACGATGATCGCCCAGGTGGGCGTGTTCCGTTCGGTGCGGCTCATGTCGTTCACCGTCCACACCGTTCCCCTGATCGGGAAGCGCCCGACGGGGGTGATCACGGTGTGCCGGGAGAACGCGATCTCTCCGATGGTGCCGAGGGGGACGTCCCCCTCGGGCTGGGGTTGGGGGGCGGCGGGCTGGTAGCCCCCGGTGGGGGAGCCGTAGGGTTCCAGGGCCCCGCCGCTGTGCTGCTGCGGGGGAAGGCCCCAGCCGGGGGTCTCGCCGTGGGGCTCGTGCCACCACGGTTCCCCTGGACGGGAGTTGGGGTACTCGCTCATGCGGCGATTGTGTCAAAGGGCGGGGAGGCCCAGAACCACTTCCCCGGTACCGGCACCGACCCGCCCGCCTGTCCGTCGGCCTGTCCGTCTGCCCGGTCCCGCCTGTCCGCCTGTCCGGTTCCGCCTGTCCGTCTGCCCGGTCCCGCCTGTGCGGTCCCGTTTCCCGGGCCCATTCCCGCTGCCGCCGCCCCCTCCCCGGCCCCTTCCAGCCGTACCGCTCCGCCTCCAGGGCCGTACCGCCCGGTTCCCAGGGCCGTTCCGACCGCGCCCACGGCCCCGCGGGCGTCGCGGCCGAGGGCCGTGGCCGGATGTGGCCACGCCCCGGCCCCCGTACCGGGCGCTTTCCCGTCGGCGCCCCGGAATTCGGGCTGCTTGTGGCGTGGGTCACTCCAAACCCGCCGGTTCTCTGGTACGGGGTCCTTCCGGCCCGCCCAAACGTGAATCTCTTTCGCGATTTCCCTACCCGTGCGTAGCATGCGCTCACCCATCGCCCGCACCCCCAGGTGGTGACAGCTCTTGTTCCCCTCGTTCAGAAGACGGCTACGCACCGGCGCCTCGGGTACCGCCCTGGCGGTGGCCGCGGCCACGCTCGCCGCCCTGCCCGCCGCCCCCCAGGCCCTCGCCGAACCGGAACCCGACTACTGCGCGCCCGGGGGGTGCAACGACATCCTTCCCCCCGGCCAGAACGGCAGCGCCACGCTCGTCGAGATCCTCGGCCACCAGGTCTTCGGCACCCGGCCGCGGCACTCCTCCAGCCAGCTGGACATGTACGACAACCTCGTCCACCACTACGACGGCCTCACCGAGGAAGGCCTGGACGACTTCTTCCTCGACGCCGGCTTCGGGGTCGACCCCGACGACGTGGGGCGCCGGTACCAGCCGCGCGACGACGTCACCATCACCCGCGACGCCGACCACGGCATCCCGCACGTCGAGGGCGCCACCCGCGAGGGCACCATGTTCGGCGCCGGATACGCCGCGGCCGAGGACCGCCTCTTCCTCATGGACGTGCTGCGCCGGGTCGGCCGCGGCGAACTCACCTCCTTCGCCGGAGGCGCCGAGGGCAACCGCGGGCTGGAACAGGACCTGTGGCGCAGCGCCCCCTACACCGAGGAGGACAAGCAGGCGCAGATCGACCGGGTCGCGGCCAGCGGAGAGCGCGGTGAACAGGCCCTCGCCGACGTCGACGCCTACCTGGAGGGCGTCAACGCCTACATCGAGGAGGCCGACGACAACCGCGACTTCCCCGGCGAGTACGTCCTGACCGGGCACAAGGACGCCATCACCAACGCCGGGGAGATCGAGCCCTTCACCCCGACCGACGTCGTCGGCATCGCCGCCATGGTGGGCGGCATCTTCGGCGGCGGTGGCGGCGGCGAGGTCCAGGCGGCCGTCGTGCTCGCCAACTTCCGGGACCGCTACGGAGCCGAGGAGGGCGCCGAGCTCTACCGCGCCTGGCGGATGGAGAACGACCCCGAGGCCGTGGTCAGCGTCGGGGGCGAGTTCCCCTACGGCGGCACCCCCGAGAACCCGGTCGGCGAGGCCGTGCCCGACCCCGGCTCCGTGGAGCCCTACGACATCGTCCACGACGAGCACGGTTCCGCGCTCAGCGGCGAGACCGCCGAGCAGCCCGCCCCCCTGGCGAGCACGGTGGAGGAGCCCGGGGAGGGAGCCGAGGCGCCCGCCGTCGAGGACCTGCCCGAGGAGCAGCGCGACGAGCTGGAACGGATGGTCGAGGACGGGGACCTGTCCGCGGTGGAGGGCGTGTTCAACGACGGCGTCCTGCCCGAGGGCTTCACCGACCCCCGCGGCATGTCCAACGCCCTGCTCGTCTCGGGCGAGCACACCGCGAGCGGCAACCCCGTCGCGGTGATGGGCCCCCAGACCGGCTACTTCTCCCCGCAGCTGCTCATGCTCCAGGAACTCCAGGGGCCGGGTGTCAGCGCGCGCGGCGCGTCCTTCGCGGGCGTGAGCTTCTACGTCCAGATGGGGCGCGGCGTCGACTACGCCTGGAGCGCCACCTCGGCGGGCCAGGACGTCACCGACACCTTCGCCGTCGAACTGTGCGAGACCGACGGGTCCGCGCCCACCACCGGGTCGCGCGCCTACGTGGACACCGCCGGGGACTGCGTGCCCTTCGAGGAGCTGAGCGTCACCAACGAGTGGTCGCCCACCGTCGCCGACGGCACGCCGGCGGGCGGCTACACGCTGACCTCCCTGCGTTCGGAGTTCGGCCTGGTGCACTCCTTCGCGACCGTGGACGGCGAGCCCGTCGCGTTCACGACGCGGCGCTCCACCTACATGCGCGAGGTCGACTCCATCATCGGCTTCCAGCGCTTCAACGACCCCGGCGAGATCACCTCGGCGCAGACCTTCACGGACGCGGCCGAGGACATCGGCTACGCCTTCAACTGGCACTACGTCGACGACGAGGACATCGCCTTCGTCAACTCCGGGGCCAACCCGGTCCGGACCGAGGGCACCAACCCCAACCTGCCCGTGGACGCCTACTCCGACGCGGGCTGGTCCGGCTGGGACCCCGCCACCAACGGCGCCGACTACCACCCGCAGGAGGACCACCCGCAGGCGATCAACCCCGACTACATCGTCAACTGGAACAACAAGCCCGCCCAGGGCTACACCTCGGGCTGGGCCACCGGACCGGTGCACCGCGGCGATCTCATCGACGGCCGCGTCTCCGCGCTGGTCGCCGACGGGCACGAGTTCACCACCGCCAGCCTGACCCGGGTGATGATGGAGGCCGGGGTCGCCGACCTGCGCGCCCAGGAGGTCCTCCCGCTCCTGCTGGAGGTGATCGGCGCCGAGGCCGTGGACGACCCCGAACTGGCCGCGGTCGTGGAGGAGCTGCGGCTCTGGCACGAGTCCGGATCCCTGCGCCGCGAGCCCTTCCGCGACGCCGGGTACTACTCCCACGCCGACGCCATCCGCACGCTGGACGCCTGGTGGCCGCTGCTGGTCCGGGCCCAGTTCGAACCGGGCCTGGGCGAGGACCTCTACACCCAGCTCACCAGGGCCGTGCAGACCGACGAGTCGCCCTCGGGCTCCATCGGGGGAGGCGAGCCCGGAAGCGTCAACCAGGCGCAGCCCCACCGGGGATCGGCGTTCCAGTACGGCTGGTGGTCCTACGTGGACAAGGACCTGCGCACGGTGCTCGGCCAGGAGGTGGAGGGCGGACTGGGCGAGGCCTACTGCGGTGGCGGCGACCCCGACGCCTGCCGTACGGTGCTGCTGGACACCCTGGCCCAGGCCGCGGACACCCCCGCGGCGGAGGTCTACCCCGGCGACGAGCACTGCGACCCGGGCGACCAGCTGTGCGCGGACACGGTGATCCACCAGGCGGTCGGCGGCATCAACATGTGGCCCATCGCGTGGCAGAACCGGCCCACGTACCAGCTCGTCTACCAGTTCTCCGGCGGACGGTAGGACGGGCGGAGCGGACGCGGCCCGCGGTGGCCCCGAGCGGGTGCCGGCGGGGGCCGCGTCCGTGTGTCACGGCAGGGGAACACTGGAGCCGGATCGCGTGCTTCGCCGGGTCCGTGTGGGTAGCGTAAGGAATACCCGAACATGAGCGGGAGGGCCGCAGGAACATGGACGCCTGGTTGATCTGGCTCATCCTCGCCGTGGGCCTGGGGGTCGTCGAGGTCTTCACCCTCACGTTCGTACTGGGCCTCCTGGCGGTCGCGGCGCTGGTCGCCGCCCTCCTCGGCGCCATCGGCCTTCCGGTGGCCGCGCAGATCATCGGGTTCACCGCCACCGCGGCGGCCGGGATCTACCTCGTGCGGCCGATCATGCGGCGCCAGCTCAGGGGCGGCCCCGTCGTCAGGTCGGGCGCCCAGGCGCTCGTCGGACGCTCCGCGGTCGTCCTCCAGGAGGTCGGCGCCGACCGGGGCAGGATCAAGCTCTCCGGGGAGGAGTGGTCCGCGCGCTGCATCGACGAGGACCTCGTCATCCCGGTGGGCACACGCGTCGACGTCATGGAGATCGACGGGGCCACAGCCGTGGTCTACCCGCGCGAAGCACTGCCCTGAAACCCGACACAGCCACGTCCCCGACCTAGGCCAGGTGCCAGCACATGGAACCCACCATCGCCCTCATCATCCTCGCGGTCGTCGTCGTGGCCGTCGCCCTGTCGGCGATCCGCATCGTCCCACAGGCCAGGGCGTACAACATCGAGCGCTTCGGCCGCTACATCCGCACCCTGAACCCGGGTCTGAACTTCCTCATCCCGGGCGTGGACCGCGTCAACTCCAAGTTCGACCTGCGCGAGCAGGTGTTCACCTCGCGCCCGCAGCCCGTGATCACCGAGGACAACCTGGTCGTCAACATCGACACCGTGCTGTACTACCAGGTCACCGATCCCAGGGCCGCGGCCTACGAGGTCGCCAACTACATCCAGGCCATCGACCAGCTCACCGTCACCACGCTGCGCAACGTCATCGGCTCCATGGACCTGGAGAAGACCCTCACCTCCCGCGAGGAGATCAACACCCGCCTGCGCGGGGTCCTGGACGAGACCACCGGCAAGTGGGGCATCCGCGTCAACCGCGTGGAGATCAAGGCCATCGACCCGCCGCCCACCATCAAGGAGGCGATGGAGAAGCAGATGCGGGCCGACCGCGACAAGCGCGCGGCCATCCTCCACGCCGAGGGCGAGCGCCAGTCACGCATCCTCAAGGCGGAGGGCGCCCGCCAGCAGGCCATCCTGGAGGCCCAGGGCGACCAGCAGGCGGCCATCCTGCGGGCCGACGGCGAGGCCAAGGCGATCGAGCGCGTGTTCCAGGCGGTGCACGCCAACAACGCCGACGCCAAGGTGCTCGCCTACAAGTACCTGGAGACCCTGCCGTCCCTGGCCGAGGGCGACGGCAACACCTTCTGGGTGATCCCCGGCGAACTCACCGAGGCGGTCAAGAACGTCAGCCACGCCTTCGCGGGCAACGCCCCGACGGTTCCCTCCACGGAGAAGGAGGACGAGCAGGCCGAACCCCGGGGACCCGCGCAGCTCACGGCGCCCGATCCCACCCGGTCCTCCTCGGCGCAGGCGGCCGTGGACGCGGCCGAGGCCGCCGAACGCGCGGTGGCCGACGCCCGCGACGACGTCCGGCGGGCCGGGTCGGCCCTCGGCGGCTCCCGGCCGCCCGGGCCCCGCGAAGAGGACTGACTAGGGTCCGTCCGCGCGGGCCGGGGGCAGGGCGCGCACGGTTGCGTGCGAAGGACCGGATGACCGGTCCGTCCGTGAGGGCGGGGGAGAGGTGACACCTTCCCCCGCCCGCCGTGTGCTCGGCGCGCGGCCGTCCGGCTCAGACCAGCAGGAGCTTGCCGGTGGTCCGGCGCGAGGCCAGGTCGCTCTGGGCCCGTCCCGCGTCGGACAGCGGGTAGCGCCCGCCGATCCGCACGTCCAGACGGCCCTCGCCCACCAGCGCGAACAGGTCGCCGGCCCGGCCCAGCAGCTCCTCGCGGTCGGCCACGAAGTAGGCCAGCGAGGGCCTGGTCAGGTACACCGAACCGGCGGAGTTGAGCCGCTGCGGGTCCACCGGGGCCACCTCTCCCGAGGACTGCCCGAACAGCGCCAGCACGCCGCGCGGGCGCAGCGACGCCAGGCTGGCGTCGAAGGTGTCCCGGCCGACGCCGTCGTAGACCGCGGCCACCCCCTCGCCGCCGGTGAGGTCGCGCACCGCCTCGGCCACGGGGGTCTCGGTGTAGCGCACCACCTCGTCCGCGCCCGCCCCACGGGCGATGCGCTCCTTCTCCTCGGTGGACACGGTGCCGATGACGCGCGCGCCGCGCTCCTTGGCCAGCTGGGTGACCAGCAGGCCGGTGCCGCCCGCGGCCGCGTGCACCAGCACGGTGTCGCCCTCGGCCACCGGGTACACCGAGCGGACCAGGTAGTGGGCGGTCATGCCCTGGAGCAGCAGGGCGGCGGCCTGCTCGGCGGAGACCGCGTCGGGGACGGGGACGACCAGCGAGGCCTTGACCACGGCCCGTTCGGCGTACGCGCCGGGGGCCATCGCCCAGCCGACCCGCTGCCCCACGGACAGGTCGGTGACGCCCTCGCCAACGGCGGCCACCACGCCCGCGCCCTCCATCCCCGGGACATAGGGGAGCGGGACGTCGTACAGGCCGCTGCGCTGGTAGATGTCGATGAAGTTGACCCCGCGGGCCTCGACGTCGATCAGGACCTCCCCGGGACCGGGCGCCGGGTCGTCCCTCTCGGCCAGCCGCAGCACCTCGGGCCCGCCGTTCTCCTCGATCACGATGGCACGCATGGGTCCACTGCTCCTTCCGGGTCGGCTCCCGGCATCATGTCAGCTCGGAGCCGGGACCGGCCACGGCGGGCTGGCCGACTGGTCCTCCTCGAGGATCTCGTGGACCGAGAACGCGGTGTACAGCACGCCCAGGAAGTCGTTGCCCGGTCCGGAGCGGGTGACGATGCCGACCCTGCGGCGGTCCTCCACGGCCTCGGCGTCGTCGGGGAGGGGCTCCTCGTCCACCGCGGTCACGGCGTGCTCGCCGTTGACCCACAGGGAGAGCTCCATGACCTCGTTGCCGTCCCCGTCCTCCTGCAGGGAGCAGGAGAGGGTGACGGTGTTGGTGGGGATGTTCTCGTGGTCGAACCCGAGGGGGTCGCGCTCCTCGTAGCCGTACTCCTCGCGCACCGACTCGTCGAAGAGGGGTTGGGGGGTGTATCCGGCGACGTCGGTGGTCTCGCCGAGGGTGATGTCGCCCTCGGCCTCGTGCATCCGGCGGATCTCCGCGCGCTGGCCGTCGTAGCGCAGCAGTCCTTCGTACTGGCTCCGGTACTCCTCGCCGTCGTTGTCCCAGCAGCGCACGCCGAACGTCGCCTGTTCCGGGCCCTGGACCACGTACGCGGTGGTACTCACCAGGACGTCGTCCGGCAGGACCTCCTCGCGGTCCAGCGACACGACCTCGCCCCGGCTGGGGCTGTCCTCGGGGTCGAGCTGGAGCAGGGCGCCCCTGCGCTCGGCCCAGTAGCCGTCGGACTCCTCGTGCTCGTAGGTCCTGCTGACCCAGCCGGGATCGGTGGTGAAATCGGTGTTGTAGACGGAGACGGTGTTCTCCGGGATCTCCGGGCCGCCGTTGAGCAGGACCGTCGCGCCCACGGCGGCCACCAGGACGACCGCGCCCGCGGCCGCGCCGATCACCACCAGACGCCTGCGTCTGCGCGGGGAGCCGCCGGACGGCCCGGCGGGTCGGCCCGCTGGGTCCGGACCGCCGGGTCCGCCGGGGTTTCCCGGACCGCCGGGACCGGAGTAGGCGTTGAAGGCGGGCCGGCCCTGGGGCGAGGACGCGTAACCGCCGTGCGCCTGGTGCGTCCAGGGGGCCTGACCGCCGGAGTTGGCGTAGTGGCCGGGAACCTGCTGGCCATGGATCGGAGGCTGGCCCTGGGGCGGGTACCCGCCGTGCCCCGTGCCCGGCTGGGGTCCCGGGGGCTGCGGCCCCGGGTTGCCGTGGTGCTGCTCCACGCCGGGCTGCTGGACCACGTGGGGCGGCTGTACCGGGTGCTGGACGTGGGCGGGCGGCACGTACGGGTTGTGCCGCGCGGCCTGCGTGTGGAGGGGCTGGCCGCCGTCCGGGAGCGCGGCGCCCTGCTGCGGTCCGCTGTCCGGGTGCCGCGCGTCCACCTGCTGCGGTCCGCTCGGCGTCTGGTGCGCCGCGGGCCCGCTCTCCCGCACCCCGGTGTCCTGGGGCGGCTGCCCCGGGACCGGGGAACTGCTCGGCGGGGCCCACGAGGTGCTGATCGTGCGCTCCACCTCGGCCTCCTGCGGGTCCTCCTGGCCGGTCAGCCTGGCCAGGAGCTGCTTGGAGGTGGGCCGGTTGGCCGGGTTCTTGTCCAGCGCCGCGTTGACCAGGTCGTACAAATCCGGGTCCAGGCCGTCCAGGCGCGGCGGTGCCGAGGAGATGTTGTGCAGGACGGCGGGCACCGTGGCGGCGTCGAAGGGGGCGGTGCCGGTACCGGCGAAGGCCACCAGGCAGCCCCACGCGAAGATGTCGGCGGCCGCGGTGGCCCGCTCGCCCAGGATCAGCTCCGGGGCCATGTACGAGGGGGTGCCCATGAGCTGGCTGGAGCGGGTGACCGCGTCCGCCGCCTCGTCCAGGGCGCGGGCTATGCCGAAGTCGATGACCTTCGGGCCGACCGGGGAGAGCAGTACGTTCGCGGGTTTGAGGTCGCGGTGGACCACGCCGGAGCCGTGGATGGCGGTGAGCGCCGCGGCCACGCCCATGGCCAGGCCCTCCAGGGTGCCGCCCGTCATCGAGCCGTCCGCGCGGACCGCCTCGTCCAGGTTCGGGCCCGGCACGTACTCGGAGACGATGAAGAGGGGATCGCCCTCCAGGCGGGCGTCGATCACCCCCGCGGTGGAGAAGCGGGCCACACGGCGCGCGGACTCGACCTCGCGGGCGAAGCGCAGCCGGAAGGACTCGTCGTCAGCCAGGTCGGGGTGGATGAGTTTGACTGCGACGGGTCGGTCGGAGGCGTCCCTGGCGAGGTAGACGGTGCCCATACCGCCCCGGCCGAGACGGCTCACGATGCGGTAACCGTCGAGTTCGCGCGGGTCCCCCGCGCGCAGGGGTTTGCCGCTCTGGTGCCCGTTCGACGTCACAGTTGGGGGTCCTCATATGAATCGTGGAGTTCGCGCTCACAGCGTACCGATGCCGTCACGCTGGTGCGTTCTGGACTGACAGCCCCCTCGGCTTCCACGGACGCGGGGCCCGGATCCGGGGGCGGGGTGTTCGAAAGCGGCGCGCGGACGCGCCGTGTCAGTCGTGGGGATGCCCCTCGCGCCGAAACGGTTCCCCGGAGGCACCGGTTTTCGCTAGGATTAGAACACACGTTCGAACACCTGGCCGCGTCTTCCCCACGGATGGGTGTCCCGGTGGCGTGTGCCGGGACTGACAGGAGGCGGATGATGCTGAGGGGAAGTGTCGTGGGACGGTACTACGGGGCGGAGGTGACCGTCGTCGAGGACGAGGGGCGCCCGGCCCGGTTCGTGTGGAACGGCAGGGTGTACGGAGTGCGCAGGATCCTCGAACACTGGGTCACGCTGCGCATGGACTGGACACCGGCGCGTGAGTCCCAGGCGCCCGAGCGCAGGCACTGGCGGGTGGAGGCGGGCACGGCCCAGTCCCAGGGGGTGTACGAACTGCGCCACGACACGGCCACCGGAAGGTGGCTGCTCTCCCGCGTGTGGGGGTAGGGCGCGCTCGGGGGCGGCCCCCGGGCCGGCTCGCCGTGCCCCCACCGGGCCCCGGCTGACGCCGCCCGCCCCGCGCCCGCCCTCCTCCGCGCCGATCCCCGGTGGCGCCGCGCACGCGGTACCCGCTCGGGCGGTGTCCGTTCGTGGGGCAGCCGCCGGGCACGTCCGCTGCGGCCCCGTACGCTCCGCGACCGCGACGCGGCCCCGTCCGCGTGCCCCGTACGCTCCGCGACCGCGGGCCGGGGGGCGTGCGGCCCCGGCCGCGTGCCCGGTACGACCGGTGCGGCTGGGGAGCACGGTGCGGACGGGGTGCGCCGGTCAGCCCAGGTCGCCGGGGAGCAGGCTGTACACCGCCAGGTCGGCGCGGCCCTCGTGCAGCGGCATCGCGCTGCGTTCGACGCCCTCCAGGCTGAACCCCGACCGCTCCGCGACCCGGCGCGACCCGGTGTTGCCGGTGGCGGCCTTGATCTCCACCCGCTGGAAGCCCTGGTCCAGCGCCCAGCGGGAGACGGCCACGGCGGCCTCCGTCGCGTATCCGCGGCCGCGGCCCCACGGCGAGACCCAGTACCCGACCTCGGTGTTCATCGACGCCCACACGACACGCACCAGGCCCACCGAGCCCACGAGCCGCTTGGACTCCCGCTCGACCATGGCCCACTGCTGTCCCTCACCGCAGGTACGCAGGGCGGGGGCCACCTCACAGCACCACCGCTCGGCCTCCTCCCGGGTGTAGGGCACCCCGGGAAGGGGGAGGGGGAGCCAGCGTTGGAGCTCGGCGTCGGTGCAGGACGCGTGTACGTCGTCGACGTCGCCCTCGACGAACGGGCGCAGCCGCAGGCGCTCGGTCTCCAGGATCACTGACGGCAGTATCGGTCTGTCTTGTGCGATGGTCACGCCTCTCCCCTCGGGTCGGAGTGCGCTCACGATACGCGCAGAGTCCGAGTGCGGCACCCGGGTTTCTCCACGAGCCCCGAGGGGCGGGCCGTACCGCCCCGACCAGGGAGTACCCGTCGGGGCGGCCGTGGACCGCGTGCGGACCACGGCTCCGGCGGGCACCCCCCGTCCGCCTAGGCCAGGCCCGCGATGACGCGCTGGCGGACCGCGCTGTCGAACACCTCGGAGAAGGCGTTGCCCGGGCACTCGGTCTCCAGCCAGTCGCGGTGCCGGGAGATCGCGTCGCCCGGCGTGACCACGCCCGTGCCCGGGTTGACGTACTCGATCTGCCCGGCCGGGTCCACGCCGGTCACCGCGCACAGCACGCGCAGCACGTCGACCAGGGAGTCCTGCGCCGCCCGCGTGGGCAGCTCGTCGGTGAAGTCCCCGAGCAGGCACACGCCCACGTTGCCCTGGTTGAACCCGTAGGCGTGCCCCGCGGTCACCGACTCGGCCCGCCCCGGCCGCGGGATCCCGGAGAAGACCGGCACGCCGTCCTCGCCCGAGTGGCGGCCCTCGTAGACCACCCCGTCGGGGTCGATGAGCACGTGGTAGCCGATGTCCCCCCACAGCTGCTGCACCGCGTGCAGGTAGTACACCGCCCGCACGTCCGCCGCGTGGTCGTCCCCGGTCGGCATCGCGGTGTGGTGCACGGTCAGCGCCTGCACGGGGTGGAACTCCGCCTCCCACAGGTTGTCGCCCTGGTCGTCGAAACGCCAGGACTCGTCGGCGCCCCAGCCCGCGCGGGTGCGGAACGGGACGCTGGTCCGGCCGCGCAGCGTACCGGAGGCCTCCGCGGACAGCGACGCCTGTGCGGGGCCGCCGAAGCGCAGACCCTCTCCGTCGCGCAGGTTCACGGCCGCGGTCCCCCCTCTCGAACGCACCTCGTAACCGGTGGCGCCCTCGGGCGCGCGCACCAGCGCGGCGGCGACCGGGTCCCGGCCGTCGCGGCCCCCGGTGTGCAGGTGCACCGGGTTCCACGAGCCCAGGCCGTCGGCGGTCTCGAAGCGGACCGCCGCGTCGGCCTCTCCGGGGTCACCGGTGACGGCCACCATGTCGAAGCGCAGGTCGGGGCGGACCAGTCCGTGTGAGGCGGAGGGCTCCGCCAGCACGCGGGGGACCGTGCGGTCGCCGCCGGTGTCGGCCAGTGCGGGGCGGGCGGAGGTGAGCGCGGTGCCCAGCGCGGTCAGTCCTGCAGCGGCGGTGGCACCGGCCAGGAGGGTACGCCTTCGCATCGTGTGTCCGTTCTCTCGGATCGGGCGGGGGCCCTGAGGGTGGGAACGCGCACACCCTGACACAGGGCCGTGAGCCGCGCCACCAACGGCACGTCCGAATATGTGGCGAAGGCACCCCCTGTTATCAGAAAGGGCTGCTGATGCCGTATGGTGCGATGTTTTTCCTGCGAAGAAAGGAACATACGGGGTGGGGGAGTACATGGACGCGGGCCACGACCTGCGCCACCACGGTGACGCCGAGGTCGGCGGCGGGCTGCTCGACCTGGCCGTCAACGTGCGGGGCCGGACGCCGCCCGCCTGGCTGGGGCGGCTCCTCGCCGACTCGCTGACCGGCCTGGGTGCCTACCCCGACCCCTCCCGCGCGCGGAAGGCGGTCGCCCGGCGCCACGGACGGGAGCCGGGCGAGGTCCTGCTCACCGCCGGGGCGGCCGAGGCCTTCGTCCTCCTGGCGCGGGTCCTGAACCCCCGGCGGGCGGTCGTCGTGCACCCCCAGTTCACCGAGCCCGAGGCCGCCCTGCGCGCCGCCGGGCACGCCGTGGACCGGGTGCTGCTGGAACCGGACTTCACCCTCGACCCCGCACTGGTCCCCGAGGACGCCGACCTGGTCGTGGTGGGCAACCCGACCAACCCGACCTCCGTGCTCCACCCCGGACCGGTCCTGGCCGGGCTGGCCCGCCCGGGGCGCGTGCTGGTCGTCGACGAGGCCTTCGCCGACTGCGTTCCCGGCGAAACGGAGTCGCTGGCCTCCCGCGGGGACCTGCCGGGCCTGGTGGTGGTGCGCAGCCTCACCAAGACCTGGTCCCTCGCCGGGCTGCGCGCCGGGTACCTGCTCGCCGAACCCGACCTGGTGGCCAGGTTCTCCGAGGCACAGCCCCTGTGGTCGGTGTCCACGCCCGCCCTGGTCGCGGTGGAGGCGTGCTGCAGGCCGGAGGCCCTCGCCGAGGCCGACGCCTGGGCGACGTCCCTGACCGAGCACCGCGACGACCTCGCCGCGGGCCTGCGGAACCTGGGCCTGCGGGTGGTCCCGGGAGCCCGGGCCTCGTTCCTGCTGGTAGCGGACCCTGAGGCGGACCGGCTGCGGGCCCGCCTCAGGGAAGGGGGGATCGCCGTCCGGCGCGGTGACACCTTTCCCGGCCTCGGCCCGGAGTGGTTCCGGGTGGCGGTCCGCGAACCCGCCGTCCACCGGGTCCTGACGGACGCGCTGGGGGAGTTGCTCGACCGGTGAGGCGCGTCCGCGTACGGGGGCCGTGCGCGCGGACGACCGCCGGAGCCAGCGCGCGTTCCCGGGGTTCCCGGCCGCCGCGCCGTCTGGACCGGGCCCGTCGCCGGGGCCGGAGCACGCCCGCAGGGTTCCCGGCCTCGGCCGTGTTTCCCGAGCCTGGCCGTTCCCGGAGCCAGCGCGCACCCGCTCGGTCTCTGGCACAGTTGGTGATGACTCGGAAGCTCCGGCGACCGGGTCGGCACCGGCCGCCCCGGGTCCGCGGGACCCGTGCGGGCGGCACGGAAGCGGCGGACTACGCTTACCGGTCTATGCCGGACGAGGCGGAGACGGGCCCGTCACAACACCTCTTGCGTGGAGCGATCATGACCAGAGACGACCGCGAGGACGCCCGGCGCGGCGAGGAGGGCGGAGCCGAGCCGTCCCGCTGGAAGGGCGGCAGACCCGCCTCGGGAACCGGTCCCCGCCTCGGCGGCCTGTTCGACGGGCTCCCCGAGAGCGGGCGCGGCGCCCGGGCCCAACCCCCGCGCGGCTCCTCGGGCACGGCCAACCCGTTCCGGCAGCGGCCCCGGCCCCCCGCGCCGGCCGACCCCGCGCCACGGGTCCCCTCCGCCCCGGTCTCGCCCTACGGCGCGCTTCCCCTGGACATCCCCCCGGCCCCGCGACCGGAGGCCGAGCCGACGGTCGAGCTCGCGGCGGACGCGCCGTCGCCGACCGGGTCGCCGCACCGGCCCGACGTCATCCCCTTCCGCGGCGGCGAGCGCCCCGCCGGGAGCGATGCGGCCAGCCCGGGAGCCGTGCCGAGTCCGGTTCCCGGGAGCCCCGAGAGCCAGGCGGGCCCGGAGCGGACCGTTCCCTCCGCCGAGTCCGAACATCCGGCGGAGCCCAGCGGTCCGGCCGAGCCGGAGCCCCTGGCCGAGCCGGAGCCCTCGACGGCGCTCGCGGACGCTGCCGCGCTCGCGAGGTCGGCGGTGCTCGCGAAGGCGGCGCGCCCACAGGAGGCGGTGCCCGCGCACGGCACGACGACCGCCCGAGCCGCCGCACCCGCCCGCCCGGTCACGCCCGCACGTCCGGCCGTACCCGTCCGTCCAGCGGCGCCCGCCCGCCAGGGCGCCCCCGCCCCACCGCCGGCGCCCCCGCGCCCCGCCGAACCCGTGCACACCGCGGCGTCCGCGCACCCCGCCGCGCCCCCGAACACCGAGGTACCCGCCCGCCCGGACACGCCCGCACCCCCTGTGGCTTCCGCCCGCCCGGCCACGTCCGCGCCCCCCACGGGGCCTGCCCGCCCGGCTGCTCCCACCCGTCCGGCGGTACCCGCACGCCCGGCTACGCACCCCGCCCGGACCGTCCGCCCGCCCGGGACCACCACCGACCCGGAGGAAGCGGGGGCCGGGGACGCCGGAGCACCGACCACAGACCACGGACGCGCGGAACAGCACTCCGCGACCACCGAGCCGGAGCAGAGCATGCACGCACACGAACCATCCGAGCCCCTGCCCGGGCCCGCCGGGCCTCCTGTCCAGACCGCCCCCGAGCCCGCGGCCGCGTCCACCGCCCAGGCTCCCGAGCGGGCCGGCAACGGCTCCGTCCACGCCTACGGCGAGGCCGAGCGCGCCGCCGTCTACCGGGCCATCCGCGAACGCCGCGACGTCCGGACGGGCTTTCGGCCCGACCCCGTGCCCCACGACGTGCTCATCCGCGTCCTGGAGGCCGCCCACCAGGCCCCAAGCGTCGGCGACTCCCAGCCCTGGGACTTCCTGGTCATCGAGGACCCCGGCCTGCGCGCCCGCGTGGGCGACCTCGCCGCGGCCGAGCGCGAGGACCACGCCCACGCACCGCCGGGCGTCCGCGCCCGCGCCTTCGCCGGACTCAAGGCCGAGGCGGTCCTCGACGCGCCCCTCAACATCGCCGTCACCGTCGACCCCACACGGGGAGGACGGCACGCCCGGGGCCGCCACGCCCGCCCCCTGAGCGCCGACCACGCCGCGGCGCTCGCCGTGGAGAACCTCTGGATCGCCGCGCGCGCCGAGGGGCTGGGCGTCGGCTGGCTCACCTTCGTCGACGAGCGCGACGTCGCCCGCGCCCTCGAACTCCCCGCCCACCTGGACGTGGCCGCCTACCTGTGCGTCGGCTACGTGGAGGAGTTCCCCGCCGAGTCCGAGCTCAGCCTCTCCGGCTGGGCCAGGGAGCGCCCCCTGTCCTGGGCGGTGCACCACGACCGCTACGGCCGCCGCGGTCTGCCCGGCCGGGAACCCACGAGCCTGCTGGAGGAGACCATCACCGCCGTCGGAGCGCTGGACACCCGCGCGATGGAGGAGGCCAGGGACCGCCAGGACCGGATGACCAAGCCGCCCGGCTCCCTCGGCTTCCTGGAGGAGGTCTCGGTCCAGCTGGCCGGGATCTCCGGGCAGTGCCCGCCGCCGATCCCCGACCCGGCCG
This sequence comes from Nocardiopsis sp. LDBS0036, assembly GCF_041228755.1. Classification (NCBI taxonomy): domain Bacteria; kingdom Bacillati; phylum Actinomycetota; class Actinomycetes; order Streptosporangiales; family Nocardiopsidaceae; genus Nocardiopsis; species Nocardiopsis sp. LDBS0036. The sequence goes on along the minus strand of NZ_CP141103.1, from coordinate 2,582,805 downwards.
CCGTCGCCGTGTTCGCGGGCGACCACGGCGTGCACGCCCAGGGGGTGACCCACTGGCCCCAGGAGGTCACCGCCCAGATGGTGCACAACTTCCTGGAGGGCGGCGCCGTCGTCAACGCCTTCGCCGCCCAGGTCGGCGCCGAGGTCACCGTCGTGGACGTCGGCGTGGCCGCGGACCTGCCCCGTGCCCCCGGCCTGCTGGCCCGCAAGGTCGCGCGCGGCACCGCCGACCTCACCCAGGGGCCAGCGCTCACCCGCGAGCAGACCCTCCAGGCCCTGGAGTGCGGCATCGAGGTCGCCCGCGACCTGGTCTCCGCGGGCAACCGCTGCCTGGTCACCGGCGACATGGGCATCGCCAACACCACCCCGGCCGCCGCCCTGGTGTGCGCCTTCACCGGAGCCGACCCCGCGCACGCCACGGGACGGGGCACCGGTGTGGACGACGCCGTGTACGCCCACAAGGTCGACGTGGTGCGCCGTGCCCTGGCCGAGCACCCCGTCGACCCGGCCGACCCCATCGGCACCCTGGCCGCCCTGGGCGGCCTGGAGCACGCCGCCCTGGCGGGGTTCGTGCTCGGCGGCGCGGCCCTGCGGGTCCCGGTGCTGCTGGACGGGGTCATCGCCGGATCGGCCGCCCTGGCCGCCGCCGCGATTTCCCCGGAGGCCCTCAGCGCCTGCTTCGCCGGGCACCGCTCCAGCGAGCCCGGGCACAGCCTGGCCCTGGAGCACCTGGGCCTGCGCCCCCTGGTCGACCTGGAGATGCGCCTGGGCGAGGGCTCCGGAGCGCTGCTGGCACTGCCGCTGCTCCAGAGCGCGGCGCGTGTCCTGCACGACGTCGCCACCTTCGACGACGCGGGCGTCTCCACCGCCCCCTGACCTGGGGCGCCCCACCGTCCCCCGCCCGCACCGGCCCCCGGTGCGGGCGGGCTCACACCCCCGTTGCGGGACCCGTTTACACCCGCGTAATACCTCTTTGACAAGGTACTTTTGGAGCAATCGCCGAACTATCGCCGGCGGCTGGCGGTCCTCCTCCGCCAGCACCCCGCCGTCGTCGCCGGGGACCGGCACGGACGACCGAAGGGGCGCGACACATGACCTATCTCCTTGGTTTGCGCATGCGGGGACGCGACGTCCTCGTCGTCGGAGGGGGCAGGGTCGCCCAGCGGCGCGTCCCCGTGCTCATCGAGGCCGGGGCCCGCGTCACCCTCGTCTCCCCCGAGGCCTCGGCGGCCCTGGAGGACCTCGCCTCGGCCGGACGCCTCACCTGGCACCGGCGGCCCTACGCCCCCGGCGACGTCGCGGGCCCGGACGCCCCCGCCCACTGGCTCGTGCACGCCGCCACCGACGACCCCCGCGTCAACGCCGCCGTCGCCGAGGAGGCCGAGAACGCCCGCGTGTGGTGCGTGCGCGCCGACGACCGCCACGCCTCCTCCGCCTGGACCCCCGCCAGCGGCAGCGCGGCCGGGGTCACCGTGGGCGTCGTCGCCTCCGGAGACCCCCGCCGCTCGGCCGGACTGCGCGACGCCGTCGTCGACGGCCTCGCCGACGGCACCCTCGACGCCCGCCGCGGACGCGAGCGCCTGCGCGGCGTCGCGCTCGTGGGAGGAGGTCCCGGCGACCCCGGCCTGATCACGGTGCGGGGACAGCAGCTCCTCTCCCAGGCCGACGTGGTGGTGGTCGACCGGCTCGCCCCCACCTCCCTCCTGGACCGCCTGCCCGCCGACGTCGAGATCGTCGACGCCGCCAAGATCCCCTACGGCCGGTCCATGACCCAGGAGGAGATCAACGCGACCCTGGTCGACCGCGCCGGACGCGGGAAGTTCGTGGTGCGGCTCAAGGGCGGCGACTCCTTCCTCTTCGGCCGCGGCGGCGAGGAGGCCGCCGCCTGCGCCGCCGCGGGGATCCCCGTCATCGCCGTGCCCGGTGTGACCAGCGCGCTCGCCGCCCCGGCCAGCGCGGGCATCCCCGCCACCCACCGCGGCGTGGCCCAGGACCTGCACATCGTCTCCGCGCACGTGCCCCCCGGGGACGGGCGCTCCACGGTCGACTGGGCCGGACTCGCCCGCGCGGGCGGTACCGTCGTCGTCCTCATGGGGGTGGAGCGGATCGAGGCGATCGCCGAGGCCCTCGTCTCCCACGGCAGATCCGCCGACACCCCCGTGGCGGTGGTACAGGAGGCCACGCTGCCGGGGCAGCGGACCGTCACCGGTACGCTGGCCACCATCGCCGCCGCGGCCCGATCGGCCGGAGTGCGGCCCCCCGCGGTGGTGATCATCGGAGAAGTGGTCAAAACAGCGCGGGATCTTGACATACTGCACACGGGAAACCAGTTCGAGACCCGTCGACTGGCGACCGGGCGCGATCTCCAGTGAGACCTCCGCCCGCGGCGTACGTCGCTCCGCGGCGGGAACCGTCAGCACCGATGAGGAGGGCACCCCGATCATGACCCGGCCGTCGGCCGCACCGGGGACCAACGGTCCCGGCGCTCCGGACCGGTTCGGAACCGGACCGGCCGCCACCTCCGAACAGCCCGCCCAGGGCTCCGCACCCGCGCGCGAGGCGGACACCGAGGCCGTCGGCGCCCGACGGGGGCCCACCGTGCCGCTCGCCGCCGGACCGGCCAAGCACCGCGCCCCCCAACCCGAAGAGAACCACTTCGAACAGGTCCTGGAAGCACTGCGCAAGCACATCCGGGACCTGGAGTTCGCCGAGGGCCTGCCCAGTGACGAGGAGGGCCGCGCCCTCCAGGCGGACGTGCTCGCCCAGCTCTCCGACTACGTCCTGCCCCGGGTCCGCCGCCCCGACATCCCGCTGCTGATCGCGGTCGCCGGATCCACCGGAGCGGGCAAGTCCACCCTGGTCAACAGTCTGGTCGGCGAACAGGTCACCACCACGGGCGTGCGCCGCCCCACCACCAACAGCCCCGTCCTGGCCTGCAACCCCGCCGACGTCGACTGGTTCAGCGAGGCCTCCTTCATCCCCTCCCTGCCGCGCGTGCGCCAGCAGGGCCTGGCCATGCCGGGCAAGGACGGCATGCTCGTGCTCGCCGCCACCGAGGCCATGCCCCCGGGCGTGGCCCTGCTCGACACCCCCGACGTCGACTCCGCCGTCGCCGCGCACCACGAGTTCGCGGCCAAGTTCCTCGACGCCGCCGACCTGTGGGTGTTCGTCACCACCAGCAGCCGCTACGCCGACGCGCGCGTGTGGGAGTTCCTCCAGGTCGCCCGCGACCGCGACACCTCCCTGGCCGTCGTGCTCTCCCGGGTGCCGCGCAGGGGCAGGCGACAGCTCCTGGACCACTTCGGCGCGATGCTGGAGGCCAACGGCCTGGGCGCGGCCGCGCGGTTCGCCATCCCCGAGACCGACCAGATCCGGGGCGAGCGCTTCACCTCCAACGTCGCCGACCACATCCGCGACTACCTGGCGGAGGTCGCGGGCGAGGCCGAGCAGCGCGACCGCGTCTCACGGCGCACCTTCATCGGCGTCATCGACAGCTTCCGGACGCGGGTGCCCGAACTGGCCCGCCAGGTGGAGGCGCAGATCGAGACCGGCCGCACCCTCACCGCCGCCGTCGACGACTCCTACGCCGCCGCCCGCGACCGCGTCGACACCAGCCTGGCCGACGGCTCCCTGCTGCGCGGATCGCTGCTGGCCCGCTGGCAGGAGGTGGCGGCCGGGGGAGAGCTCACCAGGAGCCTGCGCCCGCGCGGCAGGCGCACGCGCCTGGGCGGCCGCGCCGAACAGGCAGAGCGCGGCCAGCGGGTCGGTGCCCTGGAGCGCGCCATCCGCGACGGCCTGGAGGCCCTGGTGGTCTCCACCTGCGAACGCGCCTCCGACGAGGTCGAGCGCAGGTGGCGCGAGGTCCCCGGCGGCGGCGACCTCGCCTCCAAGGCCCTCAACCAACCCGGCACCGGCCTGCTCTCACAGCAGATCCGCCAGGAGATCACCGAGTGGCAGCGCGGCGTCGCCGAGATGACCACCGCCAGCGGCGCCACCAAGCGCTCCGTGGCGCGGTTCGTCACCTTCGACCACGACGTCGTCGCCCTGGTCCTGATCATCGACCTGCTCGGTTACGAGCGGTCCCGCTCCGGAGGCGGCGCCCATGCGGCCGAGGCCTCCGGCCCTTCCCCGCAGCGCCTGCTCAAGGGGCTGTTCGGCGCCCAGTCACTGCGTAGCATTGGCGCAGCGGCACGGGACGACCTGCGCCAGCGCGTCCAGGGCCTGCTCGACCGCGAGCGCGTGCCCTTCGACAGCGCCCTGGCGTCTGCCGCGATCCCGTCCGAGGACACCGCCGTCCAGCTCTACCAGGCCACGTACAACCTTGAGATTGCACGATGACGACTCAATGGAACCCCGCGCAGGCGCACGGGGAGCCCGGTGCGCACGCCCGCGCCGAGGACGAGGACCGCGAGAGCGGACAGAGCGCGTCCGGCGCCGGTGACGACGGGCGCCCCCGCGGCGACGCGGCGTCCGGGCCCTGGCGCGGGTACACCATGCCGGTGCCCGAGCACCCCGACCACGCCGTGTCCGAGGCGGGCTCCGAGGATCCCGCCTACGACGGCATCGCGGCCTACCCCGACCCCTCGGGCGCCGGGGCTCCGCACCGGGGCGTCCAGAGCGACCAGGGCGCTCCGCGCGGTACGGACGCGGAGCCGGAGGGCCCGGTGCCGTCCCCCGCCGCGCAGCGGCGCTCTGGGCGCCACGCGCGGTCCCTCGCCGACAGGGAGCGCGAGGCGGTCCGCCGTCCCGCCGAGGACCACCACGAGGACCCCGACGGACTCGCCGGATGGGTGGGCAGCCTCGCCGAGGCCGCCGACGACACCCGTATCGCCGGGCGCGCCACCGGCGCCTTTCCGGTCGTCGGCCAGCAGCCCGAGGACGGGGGCGAGGACCAGGCGCCGCCCCGTGCGCGGGAGGCCTCCCCGGAACCGGATGAGCACGAGGCGTCCGAGGAGCCCGCGCCGGCCGGATCCGGCGCCGCGGAGGGGATCGAGCCGCTGCCCCGCCGCGTCCCCGGCCCCTCCGCGGTCTCCGGGGCCTTCCGCGCCGTGGGCGCCGACACCGCCGCCGACGCGGAGGAGGACGAGGAGTACCGTCCCACCACCCACGACACCTGGCACTCCACCCGCTCCACCACCCGGGCCGAGCTGATCGAGCGCCTGGACGCGCTGTCCACCCTCACCGAACTGGGCCGCGACGACCTGCCGCAGGAACTCGTCGCCCGGTCCACCCAACTGCTCGACCACGCCGGGGCACGGCTGCGGCTGTCGGGCGACCACACCGTGGTCGCCCTGGCGGGCGGTACCGGCAGCGGCAAGTCCTCGCTGTTCAACGCCCTGTGCGGGCTCCAGCTGTCGCAGACCGGCGTCACCCGGCCCACCACCTCCAAGGCGCACGCCTGCGTGTGGGGCCACGAGGGGGCCGACGCCCTCCTGGGCTGGCTGGGCGTCCCGACCCGCTACCGCCACTCGCGCACCAGCGTCCTGGACACGGGCAACTCCGAGCTGACCGGCCTGGTCCTGCTCGACCTGCCCGACCACGACTCCGTCCGCAGCATGCACACCGCCGAGGCCGACCGCCTCATCGGCTCGGTCGACCTGCTGGTGTGGGTGCTCGACCCGCAGAAGTACGCCGACGCCGCGGTGCACCACCGCTACCTGGCCCAGATGGCCGGGCACGGCGCGGTCACCGTCGCCGTCCTCAACCAGGTCGACAAGGTCGAGCCCGCCGAGCTGGAGGAACTGCTCACCGACCTGCGCCGCCTGCTGGAGACGGAGTCGGGGGTGCACCCGCGGGTGATCACCACGTCCACGCTCACCGGCCAGGGCATCCGCGACCTGCGCGAGTTCCTCGCCGAGACGGTGCGCGAGCGGCGCGCGCTGGTGGACCGGCTGGCCGCCGACCTGGACCAGGTGGTCGAGCCCTTCGGGGAGTTCCAGGGCGAGGGCGCGGTGCCCGAGGCGGTCCCGGCCCAGGTGCGCGCCCGCGTCCAGGAGGGACTGGCCAACGCGGCCGGTGTGGCGGCGGTCGCCGACGTCACCGAGACCAACGACGTCCGGCGCGGCAGACGCCAGGTCGGCTGGCCGGTGGCCCGCCGCTCGCTGCGGCTGGGCAAGGACCCGCTCGCCGCGGTCCAGCTGGACTTCCTGCGCCGCGACAGCGGCAGCGGTGTGGGCGGCCCGGTGGACGCGCACGAGGCCGAGCTGGAGACCGCGCTGGGCGAGGCCGCCGACAGTGTCTCGGAGGGCATGCCCCCGATGTGGCGCCGCCGCATGCGCGCCGTGGCCCGCGGCGCCGTTCCCGAGCTGCCCGCCGAACTGGGGCAGGCCGTGGCCGGGGCGGTCGGCGATCCCGACCGGAGCCCGTCGTGGTGGAAGGTCGCCCGTGCGGCCCAGTACGCGCTGCTCGCGGTCGCGGGCCTGGGCCTGGCCTGGGCCGTCGTGACCCTGTCGAGCTGGCTGGGCGGCGGCATCACCGGCCTGGTGGTGTTCGACGACCCGGTGTTCGCCGCCTACTCCGGCGTCCTGGTGGTCGCGGCCCTGCTGGTGGGGTGGCTGACCGGGGTGGGCTGCGGCAACCTCGTCGAGGTGGCCGCGGTCCAGCGCCGCGAGGACGTGGAGCGCACGGCCTCCGCCCGGGTCCGGGAGATCACCGGGCTGCGCGTCGTGGAGCCCCTGGAGGCCGAACTGGCCAGGTACCGGGCGTTCCGGGCGGCCTACGAGGTGGCCAGGACGGCGGACTGACCCCGGGGTCCGGAGGGGCGCTGACGCCCCGACCGGAGCCCCACCGCGTTTCCGAGGCCGGGGACGGGCGGCACCGCGCCGCCCGTCCCCGGTGATCTTCACTCAGCTGTAACGGGTTCTAGACCCAGACAGTGCCGTTGTACATGTGTGCTCCTTGTAGTGAGTGCCGTGGGGGCCCAGGCGTTCGGGGTGTCAGGCGGTCGACACGCCGTGCCACGCAGTGGCTACCGTGGAGGGTCCCTACGGCAGGATGCCCTAGATCACCGCTGAGCCCAACCCCGTGAAAACCGGGTGCCTCGGCCGTAAGCCGTTACCCATGGAGATCACACAATCAGCAATTAAGTTATTACCCAACGTAATGTAAAGTGGAGCGTGTCGCGGGACTGACGTGCCGCACCGCTGTCGGGCTCCGACACCCCGTTGTCGTAACCGACTGGCACCGTAAGGGAACGCGCGGCGAAACAACCCCGTCGAAGGGAGAACCGTGGGAGGCGGTGGACCCATCAGAGGCGGGTGTAGGAGTCGGACGGTGGAGAGCGATGTGAGGAGGGAGGCGCAACGGTGAGCATCTCTGAGAAGCCGATCGCGCCGGCCGGGCGTCCTGAGGACGAACGTCCGCGCTGGCCGATCCTCCAGCAGCCACGCGGACTGATCGTCTACATGGCTCTGCTCGTGTCCGCGACGCTGTTCCTGTTCGGAGGCGCGGTGGCGCTGACCGCCCCCGCGGTGATGGACCTGGTCACCCTGGTCGCGCTGCTGACGGGCGCCGTGCTCTGCGTGGAGGCGGGCCGCCGCCTCGGCACGCCGGCCGGGATCAACCGGGACTTCCTGGGGGCCTGGTGGTTTCCGGCGGTCCTCCTGCTGCCGCCGCTGTACGCGCTGATCCTCCCGGTGCCCGTCTTCCTGATGCTCCAGTACCGCACGCGCCGGGCGCTGCTCCACCGGCGGGTGTTCAACGCCGCCTCCATCGCCCTGTCCGGGTTCCTGGCCTCGGTGACCTGGCACTCGATCTGGGGCGGCGGCCTCGTCGACGGGCTCAGCGGCACCCCCGGCGCGCACGAGTACCTGACCACGGGCCCCGGCGTGCTCGTCGCCGTGCTGTGCTGCACGGGGTTCACCGTCCTCAACAACCTGCTCGTCGCGGTGGCCGCGCGGATCAGCAGCGGCCCCGGGCACACCCTGCGGCCCATGTGGGACCGCGAGGCCCTCATCGTGGACGCCGTCGAGTTATGTGTCGGCGTCACCGTCGCCATCCTCGCGCACCTGTCGCTGTTCCTGCTGGTCATCGCGGTCCCCCCCGTGCTGCTGCTCCAGCGCAGCCTGATGTACCAGCAGCTCCAGATGGCGGCGCGGACCGATCCCAAGACCGGCCTGCTCAACGCCCCCACCTGGGAGCAGGAGGCGTCGGTGGAGATCGCCAGGGCCCGCTCCTCGCGGGGCAGGGCGGCGGTGCTGATCATCGACATCGACCACTTCAAGAGGGTCAACGACAACCACGGGCACCTGTTCGGCGACCAGGTGCTGCTCGGCGTGGCCACCACCATCGCCCAGCAGCTGCGCCAGTCCGACCTGCTCGGCCGGTTCGGCGGAGAGGAGTTCGTGGTGCTGCTGCCCGGCTCCGACACCGCCGAGGCCTGGCGGGCCGCCGAGCGCCTGCGCTCCCAGGTGGGACGCATGGAGATCGCGGTGGACGACGTGCCGGTGTCCATCACCATCTCGATCGGCGCGGCCGTCATCGGCGACCACGGCAACGACCTGGTGGAGCTGCTCACCGCGGCCGACCTCGCGCTCTACCGGGCCAAGGAGACCGGCCGCAACCGCGTGTGCCTGCCCGCCGGGCGCACCGGGAGCAGCGGCAAGATCCCGGGGCCGCGGGGAGGCGAGATCTCCGGTCAGACGGATCCCAAGGACCCCACCGAGCACACCGAACTTCCGTGACCCGCGGTTTCGTGGTCCGGCGGAGTTGTCCACAGCGCGAAGAAGGGCGTTGCGCCCGAACCGTCGGATCACGCACCGTGAAGATATGCACTCTGACCAGCCGCACCACTCCCTCGGCCCCTCCGACCCCCGACGCCCCCTCGACTCCGCGCGGGCTCCCGACCGTCCCGCCCCGTCCGACCGTTCGACCGCGCCCGGGCGCTCCCCGGGCGAAGGCGCCCCCGTTCCCCCGCCCCGGAGCCCCGGCGGGCCGGGGCCGACCGGCCCCGCGGCGGCGGGCGCGGCCCTCACCCTCACCAACCCGACCGACATCATCGCGACCCTGCCCTACCTGGTGGGCACGCCGCCCGATCCGGGGATCGTGGTCCTCGCCGTGCGCGACAAGGGCGTGCACTCGGCGTTCTGCGCGGACCTGGAGCGCCTGGCCGCCTCCGGCGACCCGTTGGAACGCGCGGTCGTCCCCGTGGACATGGCCGTCGCTGAGGGCTGCACCGCCCTGGTGGCCGTGGCCTACGGGCCGCCCGAACGGGTCACGCCCTACGTGGACGGGATCCTGTCCGCCGCCCGGAGCCGCGGCCTGACCGTCGTCGACGCCCTGCGGGTCACCGGCGGCCGGTACTGGTCCTACACCTGTGCCAGGGCCGACTGCTGTCCGGTGGAGGGGACCGTGGTCAACGTGGACCGCTCCACCGTCCCGGCCAGCGCGGTCCTGCACGGGATCGTCCCGGTCCAGCCGCTCTCCGGGGTCACGGCCGAGATCGAGCGGGTGCGGGAGGTGCTGCGGCCCGTGCACGGTTCCGAACGCGCCGCGATGGACGTGGTCGCCGAGGAGGTGCAGGCGCGCGCCCGACGGCTCCTGGAACAGGGGATGCGGGGCTCGCTCACCGACCGCGGTCTGAGCGCCGTGCTCGCGGCGGTGCGGGCCGAACGGGCGGGCCGGGGCGTCACCGACCGGGAGGAACTGGCCTGGCTGGGGGTCTACCTGGGTGAGATCCGGGTGCGTGACGAGGCGTGGGCGCGCATCACCGCCGAGGCGGCCCCCGTGCACCAGGAACTGTGGGCCAGGGTCACCCGCCACCTGCCCCGGCACCAGCGCGCGGCGCCCGCCTCGCTGCTGGCGGTCGCCGCCTGGCAGCGCGGGGACGAGCCCCTGGCCGCCGCGGCGCTGGAGGTGGCCCTGGCCGCCGACCCCGGCTACTCCATGGCGGTGCTGATGAGCCGGGCCCTGGCCTGGGGGCTGCCCGTGGAGCGCTGGCGTGAGTTCACGCCCCGCTGGCTGCGGGCGAGGAGCCAGCGGCCGCAGGAGTGAGGGGACGCGGCCTTCGCGGGCGCGGCCGGGCCCGTCCGGCGGACCCCACCGCCCCGATCCGGCGGGACCCCCGTACGGAACCGGGTCCCACTCCCCGTGCGGAACGGGCCCCGCCTCGGCCGTGGGGCGGTGGCCTTGTGGCCGCGACGGAGGCCCCGGACCGGCCTCACCGCCCCGGGCCGTGGAGCCGCGGCCTTCTCGGTCGCGACCGCCGCCCGGAACCGGCTCCCGCGGGCCCGGGCCATGGCGGGGGCATTGGCCGCGACACCCTAGGCTTGGACTCATGCCGGAGTACATCTACACCATGAACAACGTGCGCAAGGCGCACGGCGACAAAGTCGTCCTGGACAACGTTTCGGGGTCGTTCCTGCCCGGAGCCAAGATCGGCGTCGTGGGCCCCAACGGTGCGGGTAAGTCGACGCTTCTGAAGATCATGGCCGGCATCGAGCAGCCGTCCAACGGCGAGGCGAGGCTCATGCCCGGTTTCACCGTCGGACTGCTCGCGCAGGAACCCCACCTCGACCCGGACAAGACCGTCCTGGAGAACGTCGAGGACGGCGTCGCCGAGACCAAGGCGATGCTGACCCGCTTCAACGAGATCGCCGAGCAGATGGCGACGGACTACTCCGACGACCTGCTCGAGGAGATGGGCAAGCTCCAGGAGCAGCTCGACCACCGGGGCGCCTGGGACCTGGACAGCCAGCTGGAGCAGGCGATGGACGCGCTGCGCTGCCCGCCCGGCGACGCCTCCGTCACCCAGCTCTCCGGTGGCGAGAAGCGCCGCGTGGCCCTGTGCAAGCTCCTGCTGGAGCAGCCCGACCTGCTGCTGCTCGACGAGCCCACCAACCACCTCGACGCCGAGAGTGTGAACTGGCTGGAGCAGCACCTGGCCAAGTACCCGGGCACCATCATCGCGATCACACACGACAGGTACTTCCTGGACCACGTCGCCACGTGGATCCTGGAGCTGGACCGGGGCCAGTTCTACCCCTACGAGGGCAACTACAGCGTCTACCTGGAGACCAAGCAGGCCCGCCTGAAGGTCGAGGGGCAAAAGGACGCCAAGAAGGCCAAGCGGCTCAAGGACGAGCTGGAGTGGGTCCGCTCCAACGCCAAGGCCCGCCAGACCAAGAGCAAGGCCCGCCTCCAGCGCTACGAGGAGATGGCCGCCGAGGCCGACAAGACCCGCAAGCTGGACTTCGAGGAGATCCAGATCCCGCCGGGCCCGCGCCTGGGCAACACCGTGGTCGAGGTCAAGAACCTCACCAAGGGCTTCGGCGACCGCGTGCTCATCGAGGACCTGAGCTTCTCGCTGCCGCCCAACGGCATCGTCGGCGTCATCGGCCCCAACGGTGTCGGCAAGACGACGCTGTTCAAGATGATCGTCGGCGAGGAGACCCCCGACCAGGGCAGGATCAACGTCGGCGAGACCGTCGAGATCTCCTACGTCGACCAGTACCGCGGCCGCATCGACGACACCAAGAACGTCTGGGAGACCGTCTCCGACGGCGAGACCTTCATCCAGGTCGGCAAGGTCGAGATCCCCAGCCGCGCCTACGTCGCCGCGTTCGGCTTCAAGGGCTCCGACCAGCAGAAGCCGTCCGGTGTGCTCTCCGGCGGTGAGCGCAACCGCGTGAACCTGGCGCTCACCCTCAAGCAGGGCGGCAACCTGCTGCTCCTGGACGAGCCCACCAACGACCTGGACGTGGAGACCCTCGGCTCGCTGGAGAACGCGCTGCTGGACTTCCCCGGCTGCGCCGTGATCACCTCCCACGACCGCTGGTTCCTCGACCGCGTCGCCACGCACATCCTCGCGTGGGAGGGCGACGCCAACTGGTACTGGTTCGAGGGCAACTTCGAGTCCTACGAGAAGAACAAGGTCGAGCGCCTGGGCCCGGACGCCGCGCGCCCGCACGCGGTCACCCACCGCAAGCTCACCCGCGACTGACCGGCCGGGGCCGAGCGCCCCGCGCCGAGCGGTGCCCAGGGCCCGCGGCCGGATCCCCGATCCTGCCGCGGGCCCTCGCGCTCCCGCGCCCCGGCGGACGACTCGTCCGGGCCGGGGCGGTCGCATACCCTGGTGGCGATGACTTCCGCGCGCGATTCCCAGCAGAGCGCGGGCGACGAGCCCGTGCAGATGACGTTCTACGAGGCCGTGGGCGGTGAGGAGACCTTCACCCGCCTGGTCCGCCGCTTCTACGAGGGGGTGGCCGACGACCCCGTGCTGCGGCCCATGTACCCCGAGGAGGACCTCGGCCCCGCCGAGGAGCGCCTGCGCCTGTTCCTCATCCAGTACTGGGGCGGCCCCCGCACCTACAACGAGCAGCGTGGCCACCCCCGGCTGCGCATGCGGCACGTGCCGTTCCGCATCGGCGTCGCCGAGCGCGACCTGTGGCTCACGCACATGCGCGCCGCCGTGGACTCCCTGGACCTGCACGAAGCCCTGGAGCGCCAGCTCTGGGAGTACATGGTCATGGCGGCGCACAGCATGGTCAACGTGCCCGAGGAGACCACCGCTCCCGAGGTCGCCAACCCGACCCGGGTCTCGGTGTCCGCCAAGGGCGACGACGGGGACGACGGCGAGGCCGTCACCATCTCCCTCAAGTGATCCGAGGCGACACGGCCGCCGGGACCGGGCCGCCCGGTCCCCGCGGCGCTCAGGCGTAGTCGGCGAGGAAGGCGCGCTCGACCTCGTTGAGCCGCCGGGCGCGCTGCGTGGGCACGTCGAAGCCGACCAGCACCGTCCTGGCCCGCAGGTACACCGTGGTCTCGTCCCGGATCTCGTAGGCCAGCGTGAAGCTGGCGTTGCGCACCTCGGTCACCCACAGCTCCACGCGCACCGGCTCGGAGCGGGGCAGCAGCGGGGCCGCGTAGTCCGCCTCCTGGCGGGCCACCACCATGGCGCCGAAGACCTCGTCGCCCTCGACGGCACCGCCGTAGCGCAGGAAGGACACCCGGGCGTCCTCCAGGTAGGTCAGCATCCGCACGTTGTTGACGTGGTGCTGCGGGTCGAGGTCGGCGTAGCGGACCTGCGCGAGGTGCACGTGCCTCCGGGGCTCGGCCGTCCGGGTGTCGGCGGCTCCGGTCTCGGTCTGTGTCACGTCCGGATCCTCTCGCGCTGTTCTCCTGGGGGGCGGTCCCCTCGATTGTCTCAACGCTTCGCGGAGGAACGGGCGTCCCCCGGTGCCCGCCCCCTGTGTTGTTGCTCTCGCGGGGGCGGACACCGGGGAGGGGACCTCAGTCCACGCGGAGCCCCAGGTAGTGGGCGAGGAAGGCCAGCTGCTCGGAGTTGAGCGCCACACTGCGGCTCACCGACCGCGAGCTGTGGCCCACCTCCGACTCCCGGCGCAGCAGGATCGGCCGCTCCTCGGGCGCGGCCCCCGTGGCGTGCTGCATCAGCGCGCACAGCTTGCGCGCGTGCAGCGGGTCCACGCGGGTGTCGTTGTCGAACACGGTGAACAGCGTCGCCGGGTAGCGGGTGCCCTCGCGCACGTTGTGGTAGGGCGAGTACCCCAGCAGCCACCCCAGCTGCTCGGGGTCGTCGGCGGTGCCGTACTCGACGTTCCACAACTGGCCCAGTCCGAACCGCTCGTAGCGGACCATGTCCAGCAGCGGGGCCGAGCAGACCGCGGCGGTGAACAGGTCCGGCCGCTGCGTGACCATGGCCCCCACCAGCAGTCCGCCGTTGCTGCCGCCCATGACGGCCAGCTGCCCGGGGTCGGTCACCCCGGTGGCGACCAGGTGCTCGGCCGCCGCCGCGCAGTCGTCGAAGACGTTCTGCTTGTCGGCGAACATGCCCGCCCGGTGCCACTCCTCGCCCTCCTCCAGTCCGCCGCGCAGGTTGGCGATGGCGTACACGCCGCCCGCGCGCACCCAGGCCAGCGCCACCGCCGAGTAGGCGGGAGTGAGGGAGATGCGAAAGCCCCCGTAGCCGTACAGGATGGTCGGCCGCGGTCCTTCGGCGGGCGCCTGGGGCGAGACCACGAGCATGCGCACCGCCGTGCCGTCTCGGGAGGTGTAGGTGACCTGCTCCACCCGCACGTCGGGCAGGTCGATGTCACCGGGGGCGTCGGCCCACAGCGACACCTCGCCCGAGAGCGCGTCGTAGCGGTACACCGACGAGGGGTGGGTGTTGTCGGTGTAGCCGAACCACGCCTCGTGCCCGCCCTCGGGGCGTTCGAGCAGCCCGGTCACGGTGCCCAGGCCGGGCATGTCCAGCCCGCCCAGGAGTTCGCCGGTGGCCAGGGCGTGCCGGGTGATCTCGCTGACGGCGTGGCGGCTGCGCGAGACCAGCAGTTCGGGCCGCTCCATCCCGGGGCCGTCCAGGACCGCGTACCCCTCCAGCACCGCCTCGGGGTCCTCCGGGACCAGAGTGGTCCAGTTCCCGTAGCCGGGGTCGGCGGGGTCGGCCACGCACAGGCGTCCGCGCGGGGCGTCCCGGTCGGTGAACAGGTACAGGCGCCCGTCCCGGCCCACGTGCGGGTACAGGGAGGCGTCCACGCCCTCCTGGAAGGGGACCAGGCGCGGCGCGTCCAGGCCGCCGTCGGACAGGTCGGCGATCCACGCGTCGGTGGCCGCCGAGGTGCCGCGGTTGGCCAGCAGCACCAGCCAGCGCCCGTCCCGGCTCACGACCGGGGTGAAGTACTCGGTCTTGTCGCGGCCCTCGCCGAAGACCAGGGTGTCCTGCTCGGCGGGGGTGCCCAGGCGGTGCAGGTAGACGCGGCGGTGGTAGCTCTCCTCACCCTCGGGCACCTGGTCCCGGGGGAGCCGGCGCACGTAGTAGAAGGCGGAGGAGTCGGGCAGCCACGCGATCGGGCTGTACCGGACCCGATCGACGGGTCCGTCCACCAGGTCTCCGCTGGCCACGTCCACGACGCGCAGCACCGACTCCTCGTCGCCGCCCTCGGAGAGCTGGTAGGCCAGGAGCGCGCCGGAGCGGTCGGGCTTCCAGGCGTCCAGTGTGGTCAGACCCTGGGGGTCGAGCGCCCCGGGGTCCACCAGCACCCGCTCGGGGCCGTCGCCGTCCTGGACGTAGAGCACACCGTGCTCCTGTTCGGCGGTGCGGCGGACGAAGAAGCGGCGCTCACCCCGCCACACGGGCGCCCCGACGCTTCCGGCGCCCAGCAGGGACCGCACCTGGTCGGCGAACCAGTTCCTTGTGGTGAACCGCGATGAGACCTCGGTGTACAGGGCGTCCTCCGCGGCAGCCCACTCCTTGGTCTGCGCCGAATCGCCGTCCTCCAACCACCGGTAGGGGTCACCGACCGTGTGACCGTGCAGGTTCTCGATGATGTCCAGCCGTGCGGCCTGGGGGTAGCGGAGTTCACGCATACTTCGCACCCTATCCACCGCCATCCACCCCGATGTGTCCGGCGCGGCGCCAGTGTGAAAAGGAGCGCCGCCAGCGCACAATGGAGCCGGGAAAAGGGGGAACACGCGGTTTCTGGGCGGCCCAGCGCAAATTGGGGTGGCGCCGGAGCGGTCCGACCACGCAAACTGAATGCGGGACGCAACTCGGCGGGACCACCGGGAGGTCCGTGTGGCAAGGCGTACGGAACCATCGATCCTCGGATCGGTGCACAGGGAGGTCTCCTGGCTGGCCGATCGGCTGGCTGGGGAGGAGACACGGCCGTCACAGACGACGGCTGGGGCGACGCGATGAGCGCCCGAAGCAGCCGGGAGGGTGGCACAGGCACCGCCCGCCGCCACGTGCTGCTGCTCAACGCCAGCTTCGAACCACTGACGACACTGCCCCTGCGCAGGGCGATCCTGCTCGTCCTGAGAGAGAAGGCGGAGGTCGTCCACCAGGACGACGCGGGCGCGATACTGCACTCGGCGACGCGCTCCTACGACGTGCCGTCGGTCATCCGGCTCCGACGCTACATCAGCGTCCCCTACAGCCGCAGAGTGCCCCTCACCAGGGTCGCCCTCATGCGGCGCGACAGGCACACCTGCGGATACTGCGGCAAGAAGGCCGAGACCATCGACCACGTCATCCCGCGCAGCCGCGGCGGCGCGCACGTGTGGGAGAACGTGGTCGCCGCGTGCAAGCCGTGCAACCACCGCAAGGCCGACAAGTTCCTGGACGAACTCGGCTGGGAGCTGCACGTGACCCCCAAGGTGCCCAAGGGGCCCCACTGGCGCCTGATCAACGGTGACCTCCACGGCGACCCCCAGTGGGAGCCGTACATGGCCCACCTGGCCGCCTGATCCGGCGGAGCCGGGACCTCGCGTCCCACCCGGCACCGCCGCCGACCCCGACCGCCCTCCGGCGCACGCGCCGGGGGGCGGTCGCGTGCTCCCTCGGCTCTTCCCCCGCTACGGTGCGGAACGTCCTCCATCTTCTGTCCAGACAGTCTAGACTGTAACCGGAGGTGGTTGCTGTGAGATGGCAGGTACAGGAACTGAAGCAGCGCACCAGTGAGGTGCTCCGTGCGGTGGAGAGTGAGGGCGACCAGATCATCACACGCCACGGGCGTGAGATCGCGGTACTGGTGGACATGGAGGAGTACCGCAGGCTGAAGGGGGAGTCCGGAGGTTTCAAGGAGCTTCTCGGTTCCGTGCCTCCGCTGGACGTGCTCGACGAGGTCCGTGCCCCGGATCTCGGGCGCGAGATCGACTGGGGCGAACGTTGAGCTTCCTCCTTGACACGAACGTCCTGTCCGAACTGCGTCGGCGCGAGCCGGACCCGGGGTTCCTGAGGTGGTGGGACGAGGTCGAGGACTCGGACCTGTACATCAGCGCACTCGTGGTGGGAGAGATCCGGCTGGGAGTCCGCAAACTGCACCACCGGGGCGACCGTTCCCAGGCGGAGCGGTTGTCCGACTGGCTCGACCGACTCGTCCGCGCCTACGGAGACAGGGTCGTCCCCGTGGACGTGGGAGTCGTCCTCGAATGGGCGCCGATGAACGTTCCGGATCGGATACCCGTGGTCGACGGTCTGATGGCGGCCACCGCCAAGCACCACGGGTGGACGTTCGTCACCCGTAACACCAAGGACGTCGCGAACCGTGGAGTGCGGCTCCTGAACCCCTTCACGGGATGAGCCGGGCGCGGTCGTATCCTGACCGCATGCCCAGATACGACTTCCGCTGCCGCGAGTGCGGCGACACCTTCGAGCTCTCCCGTCCGATGGCGCGGGCCGGTGACCCGGCGGCCTGCCCCCAGGGGCACGGCGACACGGTCCGGCTGCTGTCCACCGTGGCGGTGGGCGGACGCGCGTCCGCCCCCGCGCCCTCCGGTGGAGGGTGCTGCGGGGGCGGCTGCTGCTCCTGAGGGTGGGGCGGCCGCGCCGCCCCACCTCCCGGTCCGCTACTTCTCGACCTGGGACACGTCGCGCGCGGCGCCGGTCGAGGCCGAGGTCGCCATGGCCGCGTAGGCGCGCAGAGCCGCGGTCACCGGCCGCTGTCGGTCGCGCGGCCTGAACCGGCCCAGCTCCTTGAGCAGGCGCTCGCGGCGCGCGTCGAGCTCCTCCGCGGAGACCTCCAGCACGATGCCCCGGTTGGGGATGTCGATGCTGATGACGTCGCCGTCCTCCACCAGCGCGATGTCACCGCCCGCGGCGGCCTCGGGGGAGGCGTGGCCGATGGACAGCCCCGACGTGCCGCCGGAGAAGCGGCCGTCGGTGATGAGGGCGCACGCCTTGCCCAGGCCGCGGCCCTTGAGGAAGCTCGTCGGGTACAGCATCTCCTGCATGCCCGGACCGCCCTTGGGGCCCTCGTAACGGATGACCACCACGTCACCGGGCTCGATCCGCTTGTTGAGGATGCCGTCCACGGCGTCCTCCTGGGACTCGAACACCTTGGCCGGTCCGGAGAAGGTCCACAGCTCCTCCTCCACGCCCGCGGTCTTGACGATCGCGCCGTCCGGGGCGAGGTTGCCGAACAGCACCGCCAGGCCGCCGTCCTTGGTGTAGGCGTGCTCGACGGAGCGGATGCAGCCCTTCTCCCGGTCGGTGTCCAGGGTGTCCCAGCGGGTGTCCTGTGAGTAGGCCTTGGTGGTGCGCTTGCCGCCGGGGGCGGCGTGGAACAGCTCCACGGCCTCGGGTGAGACGGTGTCGGAGACGATGTCCCACTCGGCGATGAACTCGCCGACCGTCTTACCGTGCACCGTGGGCAGGGAGGTGTCCAGCAGGCCGCCGCGGGCCAGCTCGCCCAGGATGGAGGGGATGCCGCCCGCCCGGTGCACGTCCTCGATGTGGTACTTCTCGGTGTTCGGCGCGACCTTGCACAGGCACGGCACCCGGCGCGAGACCGCGTCGATCTCGGGCAGGCCGAAGCCGACGCCCGCCTCGGTGGCCGCGGCCAGCAGGTGCAGGATCGTGTTGGTGGAGCCGCCCATGGCCACGTCCAGGGCCATGGCGTTGCCGAAGGCCTCGGGGGTGGCGATGGACAGCGGCAGGACGGAGGAGTCGTCGTCCTCGTAGTAGCGCTTGGCGGCCTCCACGACCAGGCGTCCGGCGTCCTCGTACAGGGCGCGGCGGGCGGTGTGGGTGGCCAGCACGGTGCCGTTGCCGGGCAGGGCCAGGCCGATCGCCTCGGTGAGGCAGTTCATCGAGTTGGCGGTGAACATGCCCGAGCAGGAGCCGCAGGTCGGGCAGGCGGCCTCCTCCATCTCGTCCAGCTCGGCCTGGGAGACGCTCTCGTCGGCCGCGGCGATCATCGGGTTGATCAGGTCCAGCTTGCGCACGGTGGTGGCGGTGCCGTCGACCACCGTGACCTTGCCCGCCTCCATGGGGCCGCCGGAGACGAACACCGTGGGGATGTTCAGGCGCAGCGCGGCCAGCAGCATGCCCGGGGTGATCTTGTCGCAGTTGGACACGCACACCAGGGCGTCGGCGCAGTGCGCGTTGACCATGTACTCGACCGAGTCGGCGATCAGCTCGCGGCTGGGCAGGGAGTAGAGCATGCCGCCGTGGCCCATGGCGATGCCGTCGTCCACGGCGATGGAGTTGAACTCGCGGGGGACGCCGCCCGCCTCGCGGACGGCGTTGGCGACGACCTCGGCCACCTCGCGCAGGTGGACGTGGCCCGGCACGAACTCGGTGAAGCTGTTGGCCACGGCCACGATGGGCTTGCCGAAGTCCTCGCGCTCCACACCGGTGGCGCGCATGAGGGCGCGCGCGCCGGCCATGTTCCTGCCGTGGGTGACGGTGCGTGAGCGTAGGGCTGGCATGGGGCGGGCTCCCATCGTTACGGGTGTTTCCCCTCGATGGTAGTCCTTCGTCGCACCGCTCTGGTCTCGTACTGGAAGACGGGCCATCCGGATCGTGAGACGCCCGTGGTGGGAAGGCCGGGCCGCGGCCGGGGCGCGGCCGGTGCGGGGGAGCGAGAAGCCCCTGGAAACAGGAGGGCCCGGGTGCCACGGCGCTGTGGTCCGTCCCGGGCCGGGGTGGCGTCAGGGGGGGTGGGGGCGTCTCAGTACCTGGGCGGCAGGGCCTTCATCGCGGCCTGGTAGATCTCCTCGATCTCCTTCTCGGTCAGGCGGTCCCGGCCGCTGCGCAGCCACTTGCGGACCTTGGTGCCGGTGATGATGTCCACGCCCCGCAGCCGGTGGCTGTCCCAGGGCATGCCGGGTCCGTAGATGGCCAGCGACGCGCGCACCTTGATCTCGCGCCCCAGTTCGGAGCTGATCAGGTCCTGCGCCCGCTTGGCCTCCTCCAGGGCTTCGTCGATGCGCTCGTTCTTGCTGAACCGCCCGTGGTAGAGCTTCTCCAGCTTGTTGCGCAGCGGCAGCCGCTTGTCCCACGACTCGGAGTCGATGGCGAACGCGCCCCGCCGGCCCACGATGAAGTGGTCGATCTGGCCGTTGCCGCCGGGCACCGCGCGCGCGTGCAGGACGCGGTAGCCGAGCTGCTTCATCACCTTGAGCTGCGCCTCGGTCTTGCGCTGGGCCGCCGAGGGCTTGCGCCAGCGCGGGATCTCCGACTCGCGCCGGGAGGCGTACACCATGATCCCGGCCAGGGTGAGGACGCCGAAGGTGACGCCGATCCGCCAGTCGGAGGTGAGCAGGCCGATCAGGACGGCCACCACGGCGGCGCCGCCGCCGCGTACCACCCATCTGCGGACGGAACGGTTGGAGCGCAGGGCACCGTAGACCGCCTTGCCGCCCGAGGTGTCCTTCTTCTTTCTCTGATTGGGGAAAAAGAGGGATTCGGGCCTTTCGGGGTCCGATCCCCCGGACGTTGGAGTGGAGCCGTTCACTCTGGTAGCCGATTTCACGTCGGACAGGTTAGTTCGATCCATATCCGAGTCCTAGTGCATTACTTCTCACACTTTTGTATCCCTGTTCCTCGGTGCGTAAGCGTGTCGGTCGCCTTGGGACAGGGAATGCTTACCCTTCGGTCAGTCTCTCTGGAGAAGCGGTTCCTCCTCACCGTGGTGCCCTGCGGTGTGCCCGCTAACCTGTCTCGCCATGACCCAGATCCATGACCTTCCGGCCCACCGCCTCCTCGCGATGGTCCGCAGTCGTGAGCTGTCGCCTACTGAGATCACTGAGCACTTCCTGGACCGCACCGAGAGGTACGACCACCTCGTCGGCGCGTACATTACGGTCACCCCGGAAAAGGCGCTCGAACAAGCCCGTTACGCGCAGAAGCGGGTGATGGCCGACACGCCAGAGACCCTGCCCCCCCTCCTCGGGCTCCCCGTGCCCGTCAAGGACCTCGACCCGGTCGCCGGGGTCCGCCTCACCCAGGGCTCACCGGTCTTCCGCGACGCCGTCGCCCCGACCGACTCGGGCGTGGTCGCCCGGCTGCGCGCCGCGGGCGCGGTCCTGCCGGGAAAAACCAACACCCCCGAGTTCGGGTCGAGCTGCTACACCGAGAACGCCGTCGCCCCGCCCTCCCGCAACCCCTGGAACACCGACCTGTCCCCGGGCGGCTCCAGCGGAGGCGCCGCGGCGGCCGTCGCCGCCGGACTCGCCCCCGTGGCCCAGGGCAGCGACGGCGGCGGCTCGATCCGCATCCCCGCCAGCGCGTGCGGGCTCTTCGGCCTCAAGCCCACCCGCGGCCGGATCTCCGGCGCACCCCTCAAACCCGACCTCGCGGGCCTGTCCACCGCCGGACCCCTCACCCGAGGCGTCCGCGACGCCGCCCTCCTCCTGGACGCCATGGCCTTCTCCGGACCGGGCGACCACTTCACCGCGCCGCCCCTGCCGCCGGGCGAGACCTTCGCCGACCACGTGGGCCGCGAACCCGGACGCCTGCGCATCGGCTGCCACGCCACCACCGGCTCCGCCCGGATCCCCGTGCACCCCCACGTCCTGGCCGCCCACGAGGAGGCCGTCCGCCTCCTGGCCGACCTCGGACACGAGGTGGAGGAGGTCCCCGCCCCCGGGGACGCCCACTTCGGAGGCTCCTTCATGGCGGACTTCGGCGTGGTCTGGGCGGCGATGGCCTCGGCCACGCCGGTCGCCCCCGCCCGCGAGGCCGAGCTGAGCCCCCTCAACCAATGGCTGCGCGAGCGGGCCCGCGCCACGCCCGTGCCCGACTACATCGCCGCCTGCGCCCGCCTCCAGCGCGGCGTCCGCTCCCTGGTCGCCGCGACCGAACCCCTCGACGCGGTGCTCTCGCCCGTGCTGGCCGCGCCCCCGGTCCCGCTGGGGCACTTCACCGGCGACGGACCCGAGGAGGAGTTCCGGCGGATGACCGCGTTCGCGCCGTTCACCTCGGTCTACAACGTCTCGGGACAGCCCTCGGTCAGCGTCCCCCTGCACTGGTCGCCCGAGGGACTGCCGATCGGCGTCATGCTCACCGGCCGCATGGGCGGCGAGGGCACCCTGCTGTCGCTGTCGGCGCAGCTCGAACGCGCGCGCCCGTGGGCCCACCGCGTCCCGCCGCTGCGCGCCGGCCGACCGGACTCGTCACCGGTGTGACGGCCGGGGCCGCCCCCCGTTCGGTACCACCCCGACGCCGACAGCGGCAGCGAGGACCGGCACGAGGCGCGCGCTCCGGCGGCCCGCGCCTCAGCGGGGCTCGTCGGACGCGGCCTCGGCGCCCGCCGCGGCGCCGTGCACCGGAGGGGCCTCCAGCACACTCCCCCCGACCTCCTCGGGGTCGAGGCCGCCCGGCTCCTCGGCGGCCTCGGGGGGCGGTTCGGGCACGAACAGGCTCAGCAGCGCCGACACCAGCACCAGCACCGCGGCGCCCAGCACACCGCCCGCGATCCCCATGAGGTCGATCAGGCCGCCGGACAGCGGACCGGCCACCGCCCCGCCCACGCCCAGAGCCGTGGACATCCACCCGAAGGCCTCGGCCCGCCGCCGCGCGGGGGCCAGGTCGCCCAGACGGCCCATGACCGCGGCCAGGGTCGGCGCCAGCGCCATACCGGACAGGAACAGCAGCGGTGTGATCAGCAGCGGTGTCGACAGCTGCGCGAACGGCGGTACGAACGGCACCAGCACCGCCACGCCCAGCGCCGAGCCGAAGCAGCGGCGCACCAGGTGGGGGCGTCCGCGCAGCGCGCCCGCGATCGCCCCGCCCACCAGCGACCCCAGCGCCCACACCGACGCCAGCACCATCACGTACTGCGGGGCGCCGAGCTCGTTGGCCCACGCCACGATCACCAGGTCCACGCCCATGATCCCGCTGACCATCAGCAGGCACATGAGGAACAGCGCCACCAGCGCCGGGCTGCGCAGCAGACTCCGGAGGGGACCGGACGGCTCCTCACCGGCTCCCTCCCCGGTCGGCGCGGGGCCGGTCACCCCGGCCCGGCGCAGCCCGAGCGCGAACCCGAGCGAACCGAGCAGGGCCACCGCCGACAGCAGCACCAGCGCCCAGCGCGCACCGGCGAAGGCCACCACTCCAGCGGTCATGATCGGGGAGAAGACGAAGAGCAGCTCCTGGGTGGTCGCCTCGGCCGCGTAGATCGCCTGCCGTTCGGGGCCGCGCGTCAGCCGCGGCCACAGCGCCCGCACGATCTGGTTGGCCGGGGAGCCGAACAGCCCGGTGCCCAGCGCCAGCGGGAGCGAGAGCCACCACAGCCGCTCGGGCAGCAGGACCAGGCCCAGCAGCCCCGCGCTGAACACCACGCCGCACACCAGCACCAGCCGGTCGGTTCCGCCCCGGTCGGCCATCCGCCCGCGCAGCGGTCCCACCAGCGCGATGCCCAGGGTGAAGGCGCCCGCGACCAGCCCGGCCAGGGTGTAGGAGCCGGTCCACCCCTCCACCAGGAAGGTGACCGCGATCATCAGCCCCGGCATGTAGAAGCGCGCGGCCAGGGACCAGGCCAGCAGGGGAAGCACGTGGGGGACGGCGAAGAGCCGTCGGTAGTTCGCGAGCACACCTCGATTATGCAGATGTCGAGGACATCGGGCGATCGCTTTGACGGCCTGTGCAGAGCGCCCGTTTGTACGTGCTGGACAGTCCGGACGCGCCGCGCGGGGAGCCGTTATCGGCCCGCACCCGGGACACGTTCTGGTCCCACGCCGGAACGGCCTCCGGTGTACGGAGCCCCTGGTAGGGCATGATCGGATTCTGTGAGGGACGTTCAGCTGGCACGGTTGGCCGAGCAGCACGGAGTCGCGACGACCTACGAGGACTGGCGGGGGCGCAGGGTCCCGGTCAGCCCCGACACCATCCGCCATGTCCTGGCCGCCCTGGGCGTGGACCCGGCGGCCCCGGACGCGGGGGCGGCGCCGGGCCCGCTGCCGCCCGCGGTCGTCGTCCGCGAGGGCAAGGCGCCCGACCTCGTGCTCGCCGAGGGGACGCACAGCGTCGTCGAGACCTGCGGCGGCTCCCTGCTGCCCTTCGGCCCCGGGCTGCCGCTGGGCGTGCACACCCTGCGCGTCACCGACGGCGCCGCCGAGCACACCGCGCCCCTGCTCGTGGCCCCCGACCGCATCGAACCCAGCGCGCTCAGGGACCACCCGCGCCTGTGGGGGATCATGGCGCAGGTCTACAGCGTGCGCTCCCGCGCCTCCTGGGGCACCGGCGACCTGCGCGACCTCGCCGAGCTCGCCGACTGGAGCGCGCGCGACCTGGGCGCCGACTTCGCCCTGATCAACCCGGTGCACGCCACCGAGCCGCTGCCCCCGGTGGAGCCCTCGCCCTACCTGCCGGTCAGCCGCCGCTACGCCAGCCCCCTCTACATCCGCATCGAGGACGTGCCCGAGTACGCCCGGCTCGACCCCGCCCAGCGCGAGGGCATCCAGCGCCTGGCCCGGCCGCTGCGCGAACGCGGCCGCACCGCCGACCTCCTCGACCGCGACTCCGTGTGGAGGGCCAAGCGCGCCGCCCTGGAGGTCCTCTTCGAGTCGCCCCGCGCCCCCGGCCGCGAGGCCTCCCTGCGCGCCTACCTCGAACGCGAGGGCCGACCGCTGGTCGAGTTCGCCACCTGGTCGGCCCTGGCCGAGCGGCACGGCACCGACTACCGGACCTGGCCGCAGGGGCTGCGCGGGGTCCACAGCCGCGACGTCGGGGAGGAGGCCCTGCGCCGGTGGCCCGCCGTGGAGTTCCACCGCTGGCTCCAGTGGATCCTCGACGAGCAGCTCTCCCAGGCGCAGACCACCGCCGAGACCGGCGGGATGGCCGTCGGCATCGTGCACGACCTGGCCATCGGGGTGCAGGCGGGCGGCGCGGACGCGTGGATGTACGGGGACGCCCTCGTGCCCGGCCTGCACGTGGGGGCGCCCCCGGACGAGTTCAACCGGCAGGGGCAGGACTGGGGCCAGCCGCCCTGGCACCCCCGGCGCCTGGCCGGGCGCGGCTACGAACCGTTCCGCCAGATCCTGGCCCAGGCGTTCCGCTACGCGGGCGGGGTCCGCATCGACCACGTCATGGGCATGTTCCGGCTCTGGTGCGTGCCCGAGGGCGCCTCCGCGGCCGAGGGCACCTACGTCAGGTTCGACCACGAGGGCATGGTGGGCACGCTCGCCCTGGCCGCCCACCGGGCGGACGCCGTCGTGGTCGGGGAGGACCTGGGCACCGTGGAGCCGTGGGTGCGCGAACACCTCGCCGACCGCGGGATCCTCGGTACCTCCGTGCTGTGGTTCGAGCAGGACGCCGACGGCCGCCCGCGCCCGCCGGAGGAGTGGCGCACCGACTGCCTGGCCACGGTCGCCACCCACGACCTGCCGCCGGTGGCGTCGTTCCTGTCCACCGAGCACGTCGAGCTGCGCGACCGGCTGGGCCTGCTCGGCCGCCCCGTGGAGGAGGAGCGCGCCGACGCCGAGTCGCGGGTGGAACGCTGGCGCGAGCTCCTCGTGGAGCTGGGCCTGCTCGACGAGGACGTGGACCCCGTGGCCGACCCGGCCGCCGTGGTGGCGGCCATGCACGCCTACCTGGTGGCCACCCCCGCCCGCATGATCGGGGTCGCGCTCACCGACGTGGTGGGGGAGCGGCGCATGCAGAACCAGCCCGGCACCAGCGACGAGTACCCGAACTGGCGCATCCCGCTCACCAGCGGCGAGGGAGAGCCGGTCCTGGTGGACGAACTGCTCGCCGACCCGCGCATGGTGGCGCGCATCCGCCGCACCCTCGGGCCTGTCGGCCGGCGGGACCACGCTCCCTAACGGGCCGTCCGGAACCTTTGCCGAGTGACGCGGGGCCCTGGACCGCGTCTTGGCCGGTCTCGGCGGCCGAGGCCCGCTGCGAGCACCGGGTCACGGCGGGGAGGGCGGCCGGGCCGAACACGCGCGCGCCCGCTCCGCCGTCGCAGGCGGGGCGGGCGCGCGGCCCCTTCCTACTCCTGACGCTCGCCCGCGGCGATGTCGGTGGCCCGGGCGCGCAGGGCCCGCTCCACCCCCGCGCGGCCCTCGACCAGCAGGCGGCGCAGCGCCGGGGCCGGGTCGGACTCGGCGATGTAGGCGTCCGTGCGCTCCAGCGTCGCCTCCTCCACCAGACCGCTCGGGTACACCACCTCGGCGAAGGTCTGCGCGAACTCGCCCGTCCACTTCTCCCAGGCCGGGCCCAGCTGCGCGAAGTACCTCTCCACGTACGGCCGGTACAGCTCGGCCTGGCCCGGCTCGGTGAAGCCCAGCAGGACCGCGCGGAACTCGGCGTTGGCGAGCTCCTCGCCCACGATCCGCTCCCACGCCGCGGCCTTGGCCTCGGCGGTGGGGATGGCGGCGCGGGCCCCGGCGGCGTTGCGCTGCCCGGCCGCGGTGGCGTCGCGCTCCAGCTCGGCGGCGATCTCCGCCTCCCCGGCCTTGCCCGTCGCGACCAGGCGGCGCAGCAGCGTCCACCGCAGGTCGGTGTCCACGACCAGCCCGTCCACGGTGATCGCGCCGTCCAGCAGGCCCTGGAGCAGGGACAGGTGGGCGTCGCTCGCCGCCGAGGCGGCCAGCGCGTTGGCGTAGGCCAGCTGCAGGTCGCCGCCCGGCTCGGCCGCGGTCAGCAGCTCGCGCAGCCGCTCGGAGAGCTGCTCGAAGCCGAACGGGCGCCACGCCGGGTCGGCGTACATGTGCAGAGCCGAGTTGGCCTGGCGCAGCAGGGTCTGGGCGACCATGACGTCGTCCACGCCGCTGATCCCGGAGATGACCAGGGAGACGTAGTCGCGGGCGGCCATCTCGCCGTCGCGGGTCATGTCCCAGGCGGCGCCGAAGGCCAGCGCGCGGGGCAGGGACTCGCGGATCTCGCCGACGCCCTCCACCACGGTGCGCAGGGAGCGCTCGTCCAGGCGGACCTTGGTGAAGGTCAGGTCGTCGTCGTTGATCAGGACCAGGTCCGGCCGGACCCGGCCGACCAGCTCCGGCACCTCGGTGCGCTCGCCGCGCACGTCCAGCTCCACGCGCTCGCGGCGCACGACGCCCTCGTCGGTGCGGTCGTACAGGCCGATCGCCAGGCGGTGCGAGCGCAGCGTCGGGTGGTCGGCCGGGGCCTCCTGGAGCACGGTGAACGAGGTGAAGCGGCCCTCGGCGTCCACCTCGAACTCCGGGCGCATCGTGTTGACGCCCGTGGTCTCCAGCCAGTCGCGCGACCAGCCCGACAGGTCGCGGCCCGAGGCGGCCTCCAGGTGCTTGAGCAGGTCACGCAGCTCGGTGTTGCCGAACGCGTTCTCCTTGAAGTAGGCGCGCACGCCCGCGAAGAACGCGTCCACGCCCACGTACGCCGCGAGCTGCTTGAGCACCGAGGCGCCCTTGGCGTAGGTGATGCCGTCGAAGTTGACCTCGACCGCCTGGATGTCGACCATGTCGGCGGCGACCGGGTGGGTGGAGGGCAGCTGGTCCTGGCGCAGCGCCCAGCTCTTCTCCACGTTCGCGAACGTCGTCCAGGCGTCGGTCCACTTGGTGGCGTTGGCCTGGCAGTACACGCTGGCGTAGGTCGCGAACGACTCGTTCAGCCACAGGTCGTCCCACCAGCGCATGGTGACCAGGTCACCGAACCACATGTGCGCCATCTCGTGCAGGATCGTCTCGGCGCGGCGCTCGTAACGGGCGTCGGTGACCCTCGAACGGAAGACGTAGTCCTCCAGGAACGTGACCGCGCCCGCGTTCTCCATGGCGCCCGCGTTGAACTCGGGCACGAACAGCTGGTCGTACTTGCCGAACGGGTAGCGCAGGTCGAACAGGCCGTGGAAGAAGTCGAAGCCCTGCTTGGTGACCTCGAACAGGGCGTCGGAGTCCAGGTGCTCGGCCAGCGAGGCGCGGCAGTACAGCCCCAGCGGGATGCCGTCGTGCTCGTCGCGCACCACGTGGTACGGGCCCGCGATCAGCGCGGTGATGTAGGTGGACATCACCGGCGTGGCCGGGAAGTGCCAGCGCACCCGCTCCTCGCCCGCGGCCTCGCGCTCCACGTCGGGCGCGCTGTTGGACACGACCTCCCACGAGGGGGGAGCGAACACCGTCAGCTCGAAGGTCGCCTTCAGGTCGGGCTGGTCGAAGCACGCGAACATGCGGTGCGCGTCGGCCGTCTCGAACTGGGTGTACAGGTACACCGAGTCGTCGACCGGGTCCACGAACCGGTGCAGGCCCTCTCCGGTGCGCATGTACACGGCGTCGGCGACGACCGTCAGCTCGTTGTCCGCGGCCACCTCGGGGAGGACGAGGCGCTCGCCGTCGAACAGCTCGGCCGCGTCCAGCTCGGCTCCGTTCAGCGTCGCCGTGCGGATCGCGGGGGCGGCCAGCTCGACGAACGTTCGCGCCCCGGGCTCCGAGCTGGAGAACCGGATCACGGTGGTGGACCTGAAGGTCTCGGCACCGGTGGTCAGGTCCAGCTCCACGGCGTAGGAGTCGACGCTGAGAATCCGCGCACGCTCACGAGCCTCGTCCCGTGTCAGGTTCCCTGCCACGCCACGCTCCCTCCACGGCCGCCGTCGTCGCCGGCCGGATCATTGCCGACCACGGCGAGTCCGCCGCCTGGGGTGGAGCGTCGTCGGGGCCGGAGGTCGTCTTCCACTCGACCCGATCCTGCCACGCGCCGGGACGGAATGCGCAACCGATAACCGGGGTTGCACTCCTACGACGTGAAGTGTGCACACCTTTTCGCGATCCGAGGAGCAGCGATGACGCAGACCTTCGACCCCGGTGACGGGCAGGAGACCGTCCACGCGGACATGTGGTTCGACCCCGCCTGCCCGTGGGCCTGGATCACCTCGCGCTGGCTCATCGAGGTGGAGAAGGTCCGGCCGGTCCGCGTGCGCTGGCACGTGATGAGCCTGGGCGTGCTCAACGAGGGACGCGACCTGCCCGAGGACTACCGCGCGAGCATCGACGGGTCCTGGGAGGCGGTGCGGGTGTGCGTCGCCGCCGAACAGCGCTTCGGTCCCGAGGTCCTGGGCGGCCTGTACACGGCCCTGGGCACCCGTTTCCACAACGGCGGCGAACCGCGCACCACGGACACGATCCGCGCGGCGCTGGCCGAGGCCGGACTGCCCGAGGACCTGTCCGAGGCGGGCGCGTCCACCGACTACGACCAGGCCCTGCGCGCCTCGCACGCCGAGGCGATGAAGCTGGTCGGCGAGGACGTGGGCACCCCCGTGGTCCAGGTCGCCGACACCGCCTTCTTCGGACCGGTCGTCACGCCGATCCCGCGCGGCGAGGCGGCCGGCAGGCTCTGGGACGGCGTGCTCCTGGTCGCCGGGACCGACGGGTTCTTCGAACTCAAGCGGACCCGCACCCGGGACCCCATCTTCGACTGACCCGTGTCCGCCGGGGCCCCCGCCCCGGTCCGGCGGGGCGGACGGCCGCGCCGAGCCCGCGGGGGTGCACACTGGAGGCGAACACCGGCGGCGGGCGGG
The DNA here is from genome assembly GCF_041228755.1 of Nocardiopsis sp. LDBS0036. Classification (NCBI taxonomy): domain Bacteria; kingdom Bacillati; phylum Actinomycetota; class Actinomycetes; order Streptosporangiales; family Nocardiopsidaceae; genus Nocardiopsis; species Nocardiopsis sp. LDBS0036. The sequence continues at coordinate 2,553,638 of NZ_CP141103.1, read as the reverse complement.
GGCCCGCCGCGACGAACGCGAAGGGGGGCGGGGGACCGTGTCCGGACCCGACGACGAGCGCAGGGTCGACTTCCTCGACGATCTCGACATCCTGCCCGACACCACCGGCGACGAGAGGGGCCCCGGCTGGGGCGACTCCGACGACGACTCCACCGCGCGCCTCCTTGCGGAGCGCCCCCCGCACTGGGACTGATCCGGCGGGCGACCGGTCCCGCGGTCGGTCCCCGGGCCCGTCCGGGGACCCGTACCGGGGCCGGTCCGGTGCCTTCCACGGGGGCCGCGCGGGATCCCGGTATCGGGGAAAGCACCGGCCCGGAGCCCCGGGCTGGCCAACCCGAATCGCGTTCTGCGACAGTGGGGCCATGCGATCCCTCTACATCGACGGCGCCTGGCGCGACTCCGCCTCCAGCGAGGCACTGGACGTGGTCAACCCGGCGACCGAGCAGGTCATCGACACCGTTCCGGCCGGGGCCGCCGAGGACGTCGACGCCGCGGTCGCGGCGGCAGCGGCGGCCCTGCCCGCCTGGTCCGCGCTCACACCCGGGCAGCGCGTCACCCACCTGGCCAAGGCCCTGGAGCTGTTCAACACCCGCATCGACGACATCGCCGCGGAGCTCACCCGGGACATGGGTGCCCCCGCGGTGTTCGCACGCAAGGTCCAGGCGGGCCTGCCCGCCCGCATGTTCCAGACCTACATCGACCTGGTCGAGGAGAGCGGCGAGCGCTACTTCGGCGGCGAGCGGGTGGGCAACTCGCTCATCGTGCGCGAGCCCGTCGGCGTGGTCGGCGCCATCACCCCGTGGAACTACCCGCTCCACCAGATCGTGCTCAAGGTCGTCCCCGCCCTCCTGGCGGGCAACACCGTCGTCCTCAAGCCCAGCGAGGTCGCCCCGCTCAGCGCCTACGCCCTCACCGAGGTGTTCCACGAGGCGGGCCTGCCCGCGGGCGTGTTCAACCTGGTCTCGGGCACCGGCCCGGTCGTGGGCGAGGCCATCGCCGCCCACCCCCGCGTGGACATGGTGTCCTTCACCGGCTCCACGCGCGCCGGGACCCGGGTCAGCCAGGTCGCCGCGGAGACCGTCAAGAAGGTCGCCCTGGAGCTGGGTGGCAAGTCCCCCAACGTCATCCTGCCCGACGCCGACCTGGTCAAGGCGGTCAAGCGCGGCGTCGCCGACGTCATGCGCAACACCGGGCAGAGCTGCAACGCGCTCACCCGCATGCTGGTGCACCGCGACTCCTATGAGGAGGCCGTCGCCCTGGCCGCCGAGTCCGCGGCCAAGTACGCGCCCGGCGACCCCGCGGACGAGGCCACCCGCATGGGCCCGCTGGTCTCCGCCGACCAGCTGGAGCGGGTCCGCTCCTACCTCGCGCTCGGAGTGGAGGAGGGCGCCCGCCTGGTCACCGGCGGCCCCGAACCGGTCCAGGGCCGCCCGAACGGCTACTACGTCAACCCCACAGTCTTCGCCGACGTGAGCAACGACATGCGCGTCGCCCAGGAGGAGATCTTCGGCCCCGTGCTGGTGCTGATCCCCTACGACACGGAGGAGGAGGCGGTCGCCATCGCCAACGACACCGTGTACGGGCTCAACGCCGCGGTGTGGTCCGGCGACCCCGAGCGCGGCCTGGCCGTCGCCCGGCGCCTGCGGGCCGGACAGGTGGAGGTCAACGGCGGCGCCCTCAACCCCCGCGCCCCCTTCGGCGGCTACAAGCGCTCCGGCAACGGCCGTGAGTGGGGCGCCCACGGCCTGGAGGAGTTCTGCGAGGTCAAGGCCATCCAGCTGTGACGCCGGGCGTGCGCCGGGCCCCGCGGAGCCCGGCGCGCGAACCGGTGGCGCGCACCCGCCGACGGGTGTGCGCGGACTCACGGCCCCCGCGGCCCCCCGCGTGGAATCGGCCCCGGTGGGAACCACGTTGTGCGGTGTGGAAAAATTTCCGACGGGATATCCCTGGTCGAACCCTAACGAGGTGGAAGTTGAGCAAGAAGCCCGCGGTCTCCAAGGCAGGTCCTCTCGGCAAGGACCTCAAGGCGATCGTCCTCTACAACGTGATCGCCATCGGCTCGATGGCCCTCTTCGCTGTCCTCGGGCTGAGCGTCGCCGCTGCGGCCTCCGGCTCCATCTGAGGGACACGAGTACCACCGCGCCCCGCCTCGCCCCAGCGAGCGGGGCGCTGCGCTTGTCACCGCCGTGACCTGCCAGACTGGACCCGTGCGTGTTTACCTTGGATCAGATCATGCGGGCTACGAGCTCAAAGAACACCTCGTCTCCTGGCTGAGGGAGCAGGGCCACGACGTCGTCGACGCCGGGCCCGCCGCCTACGACGCCGCGGACGACTACCCGCCCTTCGTGCTGCGCGCGGCCGAGGGCGCCGCCTCCGACAAGGGCTCCCTGGGCGTCGTCATCGGCGGCTCCGGCAACGGCGAGCAGATCGCCGCGAACAAGGTCAGGGGCGTGCGCGCGGCCCTGGCCTGGAGCGAGGACACCGCCCGCCTGGCGCGTGAGCACAACGACGCCAACGTGCTCAGCCTCGGCGCCAGGATGCACTCCGCGCAGGAGGCCACCCGGTTCGTGGAGGTCTTCCTCACCACCCCGTACAGCGACGAGGAACGGCACACCCGCCGCATCGCGATGCTGACGGCCTACGAGGAGACCGGCGAGCTGCCCCCGCTCCCCTAGACGGGGTTCCGGGGACCTCCGCTTCGCTTCGGCCCGCCCGTCGTCCGTCACCGCCCTCCGGGGCGCTTCGCGGCGGGGCGGGCCACCGCCTTCGACCGCCGCCACGCGCGGTACCCTCCCCGTCCGGGCGCCCTTCGACGCGGGAACGGGGCCGCGGCGGGCGCGGTGGTGTCTCCGGTGAGACGGCCCGTACCGGGGCCCACCACCCTCAACGGTCGCCCGCGGCGCAGTCCTGTTCGCAGCCCCACCTCCGCCGCCTCCAGAACCCCGTGGACCGCTCCCCGAGGGCCCGAAGGCCGCGCGCGGGGGCGTCCGTACGCGCGCGGCGGCCTCCGGCGCGGACCGGAAGGGCGAGAGTCCCCGGTCCGGGCCGCGGCACCGTGGGATCCTGGAAGCGGACCGCGCCGACGGGGCGCGGACCCGATCGGCGGCGGGGAGCCCGACCGCTCGGGAGTGTCCGAGAGGGATGAACACCCGGCTTACGGAACGGTTTTCGGACGCCGGAACGATGCCCGAATCCACACGCTCGGTTATCGGCTGAACCCAAATCCTCGGTTTGGGTGGAGAACACTGCTGGTTGCACGTGCCACGGCGACACCCCCCGCGCTACAGTTCGTGCACAGTTGCGGGCCTCGCTGCCCGCGGCGCGGCGGTGCCCTCCGGTCGGCACCTCCGGCAACCACGGCCAGGGCGTGCCCCACACAGCCCCGTACGCCGGCCCCCGGCGGCGACGCGGCTCCCGCGCCCATCCCGACCGTGCCGTCCGAGAACCGAACCCCCGCTGGTGAGCGGGTGTGCAACGCAGGGGACACATGAAGCCCACACCGACCGCCAAGACCACCCGGCTACTGCGCTCCACCGCGCAGCGGCTCGTCGCGGTGCTCCGGCGCAAGGTGCTGTTCCGTTACCGGCTCGTCCTGATCACCCTCGTCGCCCTGGCCGTCGGCATCGGCGTCGGTGCCGTGTGGGGTCCCACCGGCTGGTTCCCGCCCAGTTCCACCATCCTCACCGTCCTCGCGGGCGGCCTCCTCCTCAAGCGCAAGAGCCTGGCCTTCCTGCTGGCCGTGGTCGCCGCCGTCCTGGTCTTCGTCGCCTTCATGCTCGACTTCGGCCAGGTGGGCCCCGGCCTGCTGGTCACCATCGGCGTCACCGCGGTGCTGTCCTACCTGCTGTCCGGGGTGCGCGAGCGCCTCGGCGTCCAGGGCCTCAGCGGCGAGATGATGCTGCTGGACCTGCGCGACCGCCTGCGCCGCCAGGGCAAGCTGCCCCGGCTGCCCGAGGGCTGGGGGCGCACCGCGGTCCTGCGCCAGGCGGGCGGCTCGTCCTTCGGCGGCGACTTCGTCGTCTCCATCCGCAGGGAGAACCGGCTGGACGTGGCCGTCGTGGACGTCTCCGGTAAGGGAGTGGACGCCGGAACCCGGGCCCTGCTGCTCTCCGGCGCCTTCAGCGGGCTGATCGGGGCCGTCCCCACCCGCGACTTCCTGGCCCACTGCAACGACTACCTCATGCGTAACAGCGGCGGCGAGGGCTTCGTCACCGCCGTGCACCTGAGCGTGGACCTGGACACCGGCGAGTACCAGATCGCCTCCGCCGGACACCCGCCCGCGCTGCACTACGACAGCGGCGGCGGGCTGTGGAGCACCACCGAGGCCAAGGGCGTGGTCCTCGGCGTCATCCCCGAGATGACCTACACCTCCGTCGAGGGCAGACTCCGGCCCGGCGACGCCATCATGCTCTGCACCGACGGCCTCATCGAGACCCCGGGCGAGGACCTCGACGCCGGAATCGACCGCCTCCTCGGCGCGGCCGAGCAGCTCGTCCCGCGCGGTTTCGCCACCGGGGCGGACGAGATCGTGGACACCCTCAGCAGGGACAAGAACGACGACTGCGCCCTGGTCGTCCTCTGGCGGGACTGACCCGCCGGGCGGCCTCTGGCGCGCTGGTGAGGCGTCCGGTGTGCTCTTGGACCGCCTCGACGGGTAGGGTCGGGGTGCTCCCCGTCCCGCGTACGGCGGTCAGACCGTACACGTCCCCGGATCACCGTGCCCGCCCTTTCCGCCCCCGGAAGACCCATCCGACGCACGGTTCACCACACCAGTGACAACGGGACCGGAGCGGGGCCGTGGAACCACCGGCCCACCGCTTTTCCCAGGATCCGGTGCCGCCCGTGGTGCTTCCCACCGGGCGCAGAAGAATGCGAGGGGGTGCTTCGCATGTCAGAAGGCGAGCGCGCTGAAGAACTGATCGATCTGGTCGAGAACAACGACCTGACCGGTATCCGGCTCTGGTTGGCCGAACACAGGCCCTACGAGATCGCCGACGAACTCTCCCGGATGGACGGCAGTGAGGCGATCATCCCCTTCCGGCTCCTGGACAAGGACCGCGAGCTGGAGGTCTTCGAGGAGCTCGACCCCGGCCAGCAGCAGTCCATCCTGCTCGGGCTCCGCGACACGGCCTTCCACGAGATCCTCGAGGAGATGGACCCGGACGACCGGGCCCGTCTGATCGGCGAGGCGCCAGCCAAGATCGCCACCCGTGCCCTGGCCGGGCTCAGCCCCGCCGAACGCAGGATGACCGCCGCCCTGCTGGGCTACCCCGAGGACTCCGTCGGCCGGTACATGACCCCCGAGACGGTCATCCTGCACCGCGACCTCACGGTGGGCCGCGCCCTGGAGGTCGTGCGCGCGCGGGGGGCCGACGCCGAGACCATCTACACCCTGCCGGTGGTCAGCGACGGCCGCCGCATGGTCGGGACGGTGACGCTGGGCGACCTCGTGGTCAGCGACGACGAACGGCTGATCAAGGACATCGTGGACGTGTTCGCGCCGCGCGTGCGCGCCGCGGAACCGGTCGAGGACGCCGCCCGCCTGATGCAGGAGGCCAACCTGGTCGCCCTGGCGGTGGTGGACTCCGAGGAGCGCTTCGTGGGTCTGCTGACCTTCGACGACGCCCTGGAGGTCATCGAGGCCGCCGACTCCGAGGACATGGCCCTCCAGTCCGGTGCGAGCCCGGTCGGCGAGCACTACGTGTCCGTCGGGGTGCTGCGCCTGGTCGGCGCGCGCTCGGTGTGGCTGATGCTGCTCATCGTGGCGGCCACGCTCACGGTCAACGTGATGCAGGCCTTCGAGTCGGCCCTGGAGGCGGTCACCGCCCTGGCCCTGTTCGTGCCGATGCTCATCGGCACGGGCGGCAACGTCGGCGCCCAGTCGGCCACCGCGATCGTGCGCGCCCTGGCCGTGGGCGAGGTCCGGGTGCGCGACCTGCCCTCGGTGATCTGGAAGGAGGCCCGGGTCGGTCTGCTGCTGGGACTCCTCCTGGCCGTGCTGGCCCTGGGCATCGGCTCCCTGCTGGTGGGCGTGGACGTCGCCGTGGTGGTGGCGTGCTCGGTGATCGCGGTGTGCACGTGGGCGGCGGCCATCGGCTCGTCCATGCCGCTGCTCGCCCGCAAGGTGGGCGTGGACCCGGCGGTGGTGTCCTCTCCGATGGTGACCACCATCGTGGACGCCACGGGCCTGCTCATCTACTTCTCCATCGCCACCGTGGTCCTGGGTCTTTGACCTGGTCTTCAGCCCCGCCCCGAACGCCCCACCGGCATGAACGGGGCGGGAACCGGGTATCGCGACAGGGCAGGACGGATCGAGGGAGGATTACATGTCCGGTACCGGAGATGCGTTCAAACGGCTGAAGAAGGCCGTCGACGACAACGCCGAACACGCCCAGGGCCTGGTCGGCAAGGCCGCCAGAGCGGCCAAGAAGGCCACCGGCGGCGCCCACGACGACAGGATCGACCGGGGCGCCGGAGCCGCGACGGAGTACCTGCGCAAGCGCGCTCGGGAGAACGAGCGGACCCGGCCGGACGGGGAGATCCGCCGGGACGGGGAGAACCCGAGGTAACGCGGCCCGTCTTCGCGCGGGGCGGGCGGGGCGTCCACAATGAGGGATGCCCTCACCCGCCCCGCGCCGCTCCCCGTACCCCTCCGGCCGCCCCGTCCCCCGCTGGCCGCTGCTGCTCGCCAGGGTTCGCATGCCGCTGATGTGGACGGCCACCCTCGCCCTCCTCGCCGGTTACCTCGGCCTCTCCTGGTGGGTGGGAGGCGTCCTGTTCGCCGCCGCGCTGGCCGTGTACCTGCGACTGGGCGCCGTGCGGTGCGAGCCCCGGGTGCTGGAGCCGCCCGTGCGGGGCAGGTGGATGGCGCTCACCAGCCCCGTGGACAGCGTGCCGAGCCAGGGCAGCCACGCCTACGGGCAGACCCACGCGCTCGGTCTGGTCGCCGAACCCGGCGCGGGCGCCCGCCCCGACATCGGCTGGCGGCCGCTCAGCCGTCCGCCGGGCGACTTCCCGGCCTTCGGCCAACCCGTCCACGCGCCCGCCGACGGGACGGTGGTGACCGCGCACGGGAGCCAGCGCGACCACCGCAGCCGCAACTCCTGGCCCTGGCTGTTCGGCTCGGTCGTGGAGAACACGCTGCGGGAGCTGCGCGGCCCGGCCGGGCTGCTCGGCAACCACCTGGTGATCGACGTGGGCGGCGCCTACGTACTTCTGGGCCACCTGGAGCGCGGATCGCTCGCGGTCCGCCGCGGCGACCGCGTCCGGGCGGGTCAGACGGTGGCTCGCTGCGGGAACTCCGGTGCCTGCACCGAGCCCCAGGTGCGGATGCAGCTCATGGACCGCCCGGGGCCTGTGTTCGCCGCCGGCCTGCCGTTCGTGTGGGCGCCGGGGTGGAACGGCGGGGACGGCGGCGCGGGACTGCCCGAGACCTGGCGCCCCGTGGTGGTCGCCGGACCCGGCCACGGGGGCGCGCCGGTGGAGGACATCGAGCCCGAGGGCGTACCCGCTGGTCAGACGGTTCCGGACACGGATTACGCTGATGAGGTAAGGCGAACCTAACGGTTCCTGGGGCTCGACGGGAGCGTGAAGGGAGAAGAGTGGACACGGCCCAAGGACGTCCCTGCCAGCTCACGGTGTGCCGGGGCTGCTGCTGCGGTACCAAGAAGAAGGTCCCCGGGGTGGACCACAAGGCCCAGCTCGCCCGCCTCAGGGCCATCGACGACCACTCCGGCCGCAGCGTTCCCGTCCGCACCAGCAAGTGCCTGGGCATCTGCTTCCAGGCCAACGTGGTGGTCGTCCAGCCGTCCTCGGCGGGGCGGGCCGCCGGAGGCCGTCCGGTGTGGCTGGGGGAGGTCACCGAGGACAAGCTGGTCGAGGCCGTCGACGACTGGATCTTCGAGGGCGGGCCCGGTATCGCCCCGCTGCCCGCCGTCCTGGCCGACCACGTGACCTCCAAGGACGCCAAGAAGCCGAAGAAGCGCAAGAAGCCCAAGCACTCCAAGGCGGCCAAGAAGGAGCGCAAGAAGGACAGGCGCGAGGCCGCCGCCCGCCCGGGCAAGGACGGCGGGAAGAAGAAGGACGAGAAGTCCAAGAAGGGCAAGAAGTCCAAGAAGGACGACAAGAAAGCCAAGAAGGCCGAGAAAGCCAAGGACAAGAAGTCCGAGAAGGGCGGCAAGTCCGGCGGGGACTGACCCCAGGTCCCCGGAGGCCCCGCGCCCCGGCGCCGGAGAGGCTCCCGGCAGGCGGCCGCCCGGACGCGCCGGAAACCGTCCCACAGGGTCGGTCCCCGGCACGGGCGCTACCGGCTCTGCGGAGCGAACTGGGTCCGGTACAGCGCCGTGTACAGCCCGCCCTGGACCAGCAGCTCGTCGTGCGTGCCGCGCTCCAGGATCCGGCCGTCCTCCAGCACCAGGATCTGGTCCGCCTCGCGCACCGTCGCCAGCCGGTGCGCGATCACCAGCGAGGTCCGGCCCTCCAGCGCCACGGACAGCGCCTCCTGCACTGCCGCCTCGGACCCGGAGTCCAGGTGGGCCGTCGCCTCGTCCAGCACCACCACCGACGGCGCCTTCAGCAGCAGACGCGCGATCGCCAGCCGCTGCTTCTCACCGCCCGACAGCCGGTACCCGCGGTCGCCGACCATCGTGTCCAGCCCGTTGGGCAGCTGGTCCAGGAGGGTGCCCAGCCGCGCCATCCGCAGCACCTCCTCCAGCTCGGCGTCGGTCGCCTCCGGCCGGGCGTACCGCAGGTTCGCCCCCACGGTGTCGTGGAACAGCTGCGCGTCCTGGGTGACCACGCCGATCGCCTCGCGCAGCGAGTCGCCGGTCACCTCGCGCAGGTCCAGCCCGCCGACGAGCACCCGGCCCTCGGTCGGGTCGTACAGGCGCGACACCAGGTGCGTCAGCGTCGTCTTGCCCGCTCCGGACGGCCCCACCAGGGCCACCATCGTCCCCGGCTCCGCCCGGAACGACACCCCGCTCAGCACCTGGGTGTCCTCGTCCACCGACGCCTGCGGCGTCAGCTCCAGCGACGCCACCGACGACTCCTTCGCCGCCGGGTAGCGGAACGACACGTTGTCGAACTCCACGCCCAGACGCTCCCCGGGCAGGTTCCGTGCGTCGGGGCTCTCCCTGATGCCCGGTTCCAGGTCCAGCACCTCGAAGACCCGGTCGAAGGAGACCAGCGCGGTCATGATCTCCACGTGCACGTTGGACAGCGTCGTCACCGGCCCGTACAGGCGGGCGAGCAGGGTGGTCAGCGCCACCAGCGTGCCCACCTCGAAGGCCCCGCCGATCGCCAGCACGCCGCCGACCCCGTAGACCATCGCCATGGCCAGCGCCGTGATCAGGCCCAGCATGCTGAACAGCAGCGAGCCGAACACCGCCTGGCGCACGCCCAGGTCCCGGACCCGGCTCGCGCGCCGGGCGAACCCCGCCGACTCCTCCTCGGGGCGTCCGTACAGCTTGACCAGCATCGCCCCGCCGACGTTGAACCGCTCGGTCATCAGCGAGCTCATGTCCGCGTTGGTGTCCATCGCGTCGCGGGAGATGTGCGCCAGCCGTCGCCCGATCACCTTGGCGGGGACCACGAACAGCGGAATCAGGGCCAGCGCGATCAGCGTCACCTGCCACGACAGGGCGATCATCGTCACGATCACCGCGGTCGCGCTCACCACGTTGGACACCACCGACTGCAGGACGGAGGTGATCGCCCGCTGCGCGCCCACCACGTCCGTGTTCAGACGGCTGATCAGCGACCCCGTCTGCGTACGCGTGAAGAAGGCCACCGGCATCCGCTGGACGTGGGTGAACACCTGCGTGCGCAGCTGGTAGATGACCCCCTCGCCGATCCGGGAGGACAGCCACCTGCCGAGCAGGGTCAGTCCGCTCTCCAGCACCGCCAGCCCCGCCGCGGCGAGCGCCAGCCACACCACCAGCGCGGTGTTCCCGGTCAGGATGCCGCGGTCGATGATGGCCTTGAGCAGGAGCGGGTTGGCGACCACGATCCCGGCGCCGACCGTCGTCACCAACAGGAAACACAGGATCACCCGCCAGTGCGGGCGGGCGTAGGAGATGATGCGTCGGGTGATTCCGGGGGGCAGTGACTGCCCCTTCGCGCTCCCGTCGTTGACCAGGGCCCTGTAGGAGGGCCTGCCGGACATCATTGTCATGAACAGCCTCGTTCTGCTTGCCTATTCGCCACGCAAGCGTCAACACCGGTGCGTGTGCACCGCTTCCCAGGCCGCCTGCGGGCACGTGGAGGGGCCCGCACGCGTCACGGGGCGGGTGGAGCCGCGAGCCGTCGCGACGGGCCGGGGAGGTCCTGTCGGTACTAGAGGGAGTGGGCGAGGCGGCCCAGGGCCGCGGTGGTGGACCGGCCGGGGGTGAAGGGCAGCTCCCAGGCCTGCGCGCCGAGCGCGTCGGCGCCGCGGATCTTGGCCTGGGTGTAGCGGTCCCCGGCGGTGTAGGCCAGGGCGGCGGGCGCCAGGGGGCGCAGTACCTCGGCGTAGGAGACCCAGTCGGCGACCTCGGGCGGTCCCTCGATGACGAACGCGCCGGTGACGCAGGCCAGGGCGGCCACGGTCTCGGCGCGCTCCTCCGCAGGGTTCACGGGGCGTCCCGGGCCCTTCCAGGCGCGCACGCGCGCGTCGGACTCCACGCCCACCACCAGGGGCAGCCCCCGGTCGGCGATGGAGCGGAGGAAGCGGACGTGTCCGACGTGCAGGACGTCGAAGGCCCCGGTGACGACCGCCGGTCGTACCAGGGGGTCGGGACGCTCGAACCAGTGGGCGCTCAGCGCGGTGCCGGGTCCCTGCGTCGCTTCCGTGTCCGTCATTCCACCACCCGTTCGGCAGGCCTGAGGGCGCCCGGATCCGATCGCGCCCGCGGGCTCGCCCGAAAGGTCAACGTATCCGTTCGGGACGGGTATTCCTTCTCGGGGCGCACCGACCGAACACGGTTCGCCTTCGGTGTGGGGGAGTGGCCCGCGAATGTGAGCTACATCACCGGAGAATCCACTCGATGGAATGCCGGAAATGTCCGAAATCGCGAATGAAGGAGGGAGAGTGGGGAGGGCAAGGAGGAGGAGTTGGCCCCGGGGGGAATGGCGAAGCGGGCTGGTGCTTGAGTGCGCAGTTCGTCCCGAGTGTGGTGCGGGGGTTCGGGGGTCGTCCCCCGGGGGGAAATGGCGAAGCGAGCTGGCACGTGAGTGCACAGCTCGCCCCGAGCGGAGCGGGCGACGAGAATCGAACTCGCATGGCCAGCTTGGAAGGCTGGTGTTCTACCATTGAACTACGCCCGCGTGGCACCGGAGACTTCGAGTGTCCTCTAGACTCGTGGAGCCGACGGGGACAAGACTACAGTCTCCGGAGCCGTGGTCGCACACACCTTTCAGGAGTGCCATCCTTGGTTCGGCACACGGGGTGTAGCGCAGCTTGGTTAGCGCGCATGCTTTGGGAGCATGAGGCCGCGGGTTCGAATCCCGCCACCCCGACGAAACCACCGTGGCAGCGGCTCCGGCCGCGCGCCGTGGCCCCCTGTCTATCTGCCCTAGACTTGGTGCGATCAGCAGGAAACTGTAAGTCCCAGCCCGTCGCAGGGCACCCCAGCTGGATGCGGTCGTCAAGACCCCGGGGGTGCGCGCGTGCCTTTCGCCGTTGTGTGTGGTGCGCCTGCGGGCCGACGCGGACACCAGCCGGCAAACCTAGGAGTACCGCCCCGTGAAGACCGATGTCGAGGAGCTGAGCCCCACCCGGGTCAAGCTGACCATCGAGGTGCCCTTCGAGGAGCTCGATCACGCTTTCGACGTGACCTACAAGTCGCTCGCCAAGCAGGTCCGGATCAAGGGCTTCCGCCCCGGCAAGGCGCCGGCGCGGCTGATCGACCGTTACGTCGGCCGCGGCGCGGTGATCAGCGAAGCGGTCAACCACGCCGTTCCGGAGCTCTACAACGAAGCCATCCAGAAGGAGGAGCTCTTCGCGCTCGGCCAGCCCGACGTGGAGGTCACCAAGCTGGAGGACAACGACGAGCTCGCCTTCACGGCCGAGGTCGACGTCCGCCCCAAGTTCGAGGTCGAGGACTACAAGGGCATCGAGGTCACCGTCGACAGCGCCGAGGTGACCGACGAGCAGGTCGACGAGCAGATCGGCACCCTGCGCGAGCGCTTCTCCACCCTGGTGGGCGTGGACCGCCCCGTCGAGGACGGCGACCACCTGTCCATCGACCTGTCCGCCGCCGTCGACGGTGAGAAGCTCGAGGACGTCGCGGTCAGCGGCTACTCCTACGAGGTCGGCACCAACACCATGCTGGAGGGCCTCGACGAGACCCTGCGCGGCATGGAGGCCGGCGGCGAGGCCACCTTCTCCACCACCCTCGTCGGCGGTGAGCACGAGGGCCGGGAGGCGGACGTCACCGTCACCGTGCACAGCGTGAAGGTCAAGGAGCTGCCCGAGCTGGACGACGAGTTCGCCCAGCTGGCCTCGGAGTTCGACACCATCGAGGAGCTGCGCGCGGACGTGCGCAACCGCATGGGCGAGGTCCGCCGCCTCCAGCAGCTCTCCGCCGCCCGCGACAAGGCCCTGGAGCAGCTGATCGACTCCGTCGACATCCCGCTGCCCGAGTCGGTCGTCGAGGAGGAGATCACCCGCCGCCGCCAGAGCCTGGAGCAGCAGCTCGCGCAGAGCGGCCTCACCAAGGAGGCCTACCTCGAGTCGCAGGAGAAGACCGAGGAGGAGTTCGACGAGGAGCTGACCACCGGCGCCCGCTCCGCGGTCAAGGCCGGGTTCATCCTCGACCAGCTGGCCATCCAGGAGGACCTGAGCGCCGACCAGGGCGAGCTCAGCCAGTACGTCTTCGAGCAGGCCCAGCGCATGGGCGTGAGCCCGGACCAGCTGGCCCAGCACCTGGTCGAGTCCAACCAGATCCGCGTCGCCTTCACCGAGGTCGTCCGCGGCAAGGCCATGGACCTGGTCCTGGCCGGCGCCCGGATCACCGACGAGGACGGCAACGTCGTCGAGCAGGAGACCGCCGAGGAGGAGGCCGCCAAGGCCGCCGCCGTCGCCGCGGGTGAGGCCCTGGAGGCCGTCGAGGACGACGCCGAGGCCGACACCGCGGACGCGGCCGACGAGGCCAAGGCCGACGAGGCCAAGGCCGAGGAGACGAAGGCCGACGAGGCCAAGTAGGCCCCGAGCAGCCCCAGGCTTCGCGCGTACGGGCCCCGTCCGACCCCTCCGGGTCGGGCGGGGCCCGCGTCGTGTTCGCCTGTGGAAGAACGCCCTGTACGGAGATCGTGCCACCCTGCGCTCAAAGCGAACAGGGGCGCGAACCGGACGAGCGCGGTGCCGCACGGCGTTAGTGTCGCTGTATCGCAACCGTTTCGATTCCGGAGCAGGTGACGAGAGTGCCGTCGACCTTTGAAGAGTCCCCGCGTTTCGACGCCCGTACGTCGGAGACGCAGATTTCCCCTTTGCTTGAGCAGACGCCTCAGCGCCTGTTGCGCCAGCGAATCGTCTTCCTCGGCCAGCAGGTCGACGACGAGATCGCCAACCGCCTGGTGGGTGAGCTGCTGCTGCTGTCCGCGGAGGACCGCCAGCGCGACATCACCATGTACATCAACTCGCCCGGCGGTTCCGTGACCGCGGGCATGGCGATCTACGACGTCATGCAGTACATCCCCAACGACGTGCGCACCGTGGGTATCGGCATGGCCGCGTCCATGGGCCAGATGCTCCTGTGCGCCGGAGCGCCGGGCAAGCGCTACGCGCTGCCGCACACCCGCGTCATGATGCACCAGCCGTCCGGCGGCATCGGTGGTACCGCCTCCGACATCCGCATCCTGGCCGACCAGCTGCTCTACGTGAAGAAGATGTTCATCGAGAAGATCTCCGAGCACACGGGCCAGACGGTCGAGCAGATCGAGAAGGACGCCGACCGCGACCGCTGGTTCACGGCCAAGGAGTCCAAGGAGTACGGCTTCATCGACGAGGTCCTCGAAGGGACCCTCGACGTGACCCAGGGCCGAACCCAGAGTTGATCCGTCGGACCTCATCCCAGGAACGGCGCAGTGCGTGGAAGGCGTGAAATGACCGAGTTCAACCCCAGTCTCATCGGCGGCGCGGCCTCGATGGCCCCCCAGGGTCGCTACGTCCTGCCGTCCTACGTGGAGCGGACGTCCTACGGCGTCAAGGAGATGAATCCGTACAACAAGCTCTTCGAGGAGCGGATCATCTTCGTCGGCGTCCAGATCGACGACACGTCGGCCAACGACCTGATGGCCCAGCTCATCACCCTGGAGCAGCTCGACTCCGAGCGGGACATCCAGATGTACATCAACTCGCCGGGAGGCTCCTTCACCTCCCTCATGGCGATCTACGACACGATGCAGTTCGTCCGCCCCGACATCCAGACGGTGTGCATCGGCCAGGCCGCCTCGGCCGCCGCGATCCTGCTCGCGGGCGGGACGGAGGGCAAGCGCGGCGCGCTGCCCAACGCCCGCATCCTGATCCACCAGCCCGCGACCGAGGGCATGCACGGCCAGGCCAGCGACATCGAGATCCAGGCGAACGAGATCACCCGTATCCGTACGCAGCTGGAGACCACCCTGGCCCGCCACACCGGGCGCTCCGTCGAGCAGGTCTCCAAGGACATCGAGCGGGACAAGATCCTGACCGCCGAGGAGGCCAAGGACTACGGCATCATCGACTTCGTGCTGCCCTACCGCAAGGCCTCCCTGAAGTCCTGACGCAGGGCCGCGGCACAGCCGGACGGCCTGACCGGGCGCGCGGACGCGGCGCCGGGCAGGACGTCCGGGCGAAGGTGAAGCGCAGGCCGGACCGGCCCATGACCCGCCTGGGGGAGCCCGGTGGTGAAGCCGGTCCGGTTTTTCGCTTAGTCTGACGGAGAGCGACACACAGATCGCCTCGTCCGTGACCACCGCTGTGGACGGTCACGGAAGATTTTCGACTTCCGGGCGGTTGCCCGCGCGAGCGGCACCGACGGGGCGGCCTTAGTTTTGAGGAGTGGCTGGGTGGCACGCATCGGCGACGGCGGGGACCTGTTGAAGTGCTCGTTCTGCGGCAAGAGCCAGAAGCAGGTGAAGAAGCTCATCGCCGGCCCCGGCGTGTACATCTGCGATGAGTGCATTGATCTGTGCAACGAGATCATCGAAGAGGAACTCGCCGACGCCACCGAGCTCACCTGGGACTCGTTGCCCAAGCCCCGTGAGATCTACGAGTTCCTGGACTCGTACGTGATCGGTCAGGAGCAGGCCAAGAAGGCGTTGTCGGTGGCGGTGTACAACCACTACAAGCGGGTGCGTTCGGAGGGGGATCGTCCGGGCGAGGAGGATGTGGAGATCGCCAAGTCCAACATCTTGCTGTTGGGGCCGACGGGGTCGGGCAAGACGTTGTTGGCGCAGACTCTGGCGCGGATTCTGAACGTGCCGTTCGCGATCGCGGACGCGACGGCGCTGACGGAGGCGGGGTATGTGGGGGAGGATGTGGAGAACATCCTGCTCAAGTTGATCCAGGCGGCTGACTATGACGTGAAGAAGGCCGAGACGGGGATCATCTACATCGACGAGGTCGACAAGGTCGCGCGTAAGAGCGAGAATCCCTCGATCACTCGGGATGTGTCGGGTGAGGGGGTGCAGCAGGCGTTGTTGAAGATCTTGGAGGGGACGACGGCGAGTGTGCCTCCGCAGGGGGGTCGGAAGCATCCGCATCAGGAGTTCATTCAGATCGACACGACGAATGTGTTGTTCATCTGTGGTGGTGCGTTCGCGGGGTTGGAGAAGTTGATTGAGTCGCGGACGGGTCAGCAGGGGATGGGGTTCAACGCGGTGTTGCGTCCCAAGGGTGAGCTGGGTGGTTCGGCGTTGTTCGGTGAGGTGATGCCGGAGGATCTGTTGAAGTTCGGGATGATTCCGGAGTTCGTGGGTCGGTTGCCGGTGATCACGAGTGTGCATGATCTGGATCGTGAGGCGTTGATTCGGATTTTGACGGAGCCGCGGAACGCGTTGGTGAAGCAGTATCAGCGGTTGTTCGAGTTGGATGGTGTGGAGTTGGAGTTCACGCCGGATGCTTTGAACGCGATTGCTGAGCAGGGGATTATTCGGGGTACGGGTGCGCGTGGTTTGCGGGCGATTATCGAGGAGGTGTTGTTGTCGGTGATGTATGAGGTGCCTTCTCGTGAGGATGTGGGGCAGGTGATCATTACGCGGGAGACCGTGATCGACAACGTCAACCCCACCATCGTCCCGCGTGCCCAGCTGCGCCGGGCCCGCCAGGAGAAGTCCGCCTAGCTGCGTCCCTCCCGGACCCCGCGCACCGGGTCTCCGCGCCTGCGACGGGTCCGGCGGTGCCTTCCCCGGGCCCGTGCCCCGCTCCCCGGCGGCCAGGCCGCCCGCGGGACGAGGTCCGGCACACGCGAGGGGGCGCCCCGACCGGGGCGCCCCCTCGCGTGTGTCCGGGGCCGTGATCCGTCCCCGCCGGGGCGGACGCGCGGGTACCGCCGTGCCTACTCCTCCAGCGCCTGCTCCATGCGCGCGATGTCGGCCTTCTGCTCGGCGATCACGTCGTTGGCCATGCGCATCACCGTCTGGTCCTTGCCCTCGGCCAGCACCTCCTCGGCCATGGTGACCGCGCCCTCGTGGTGGGCGGTCATCAGTTCCACGAAGAGGCGGTCGAACTCGTCGCCCTCGGCCGCCGCCAGCCGCTCCAGCTCCTCCTCGGTGGCCATGCCCGGCATGTCGCCGTGGTCGACCTCCAGCTCGCAGGCGGGCACGTCGCCGCTCTCGTCGTGGTGGGTGCCGTCCCCCTCCAGCCCGCAGAAGTTCTGGTGCGCAGGGTTCTCCCTGGCCGGACCGAAGATGTTCTCCTCCAGCCAGCTCTCCATGGCGGTGATCTCCGGGCCCTGGGCGTCGGCGATGCGGTCGGCGATGAGCTCGATGTCCTCGCGCTCGTGGCGCTCGGGTACCAGGTCGGTCATCTCCAGGGCCTGCGAGTGGTGCTCGATCATCATCACCAGGTAGGTGACGTCGGCCTCGTTGTGGCCCTGCTCCTCGGCGAGGGCGGCGATCTGGTCGGCGGTGGCGGGGGAGGAGGACTCCCCGGGCGCGCCGGGGGCGATGACGTTGGCCGACTCCTGCTCCTGCCCGTCCCCCCCGTCCGTACAGGCTGAGGCTCCGAGCAGGGCGAGAGCGGTTCCGGCCGCGAGTACCAGGCGACGCACGAGGTGTCCTCCGATGGGGTGGGGTGCGGACGGGGCCGCTGTGCCGGCGGGCGCTGTGCCCTGGGGCAACGTCCTGCGGGCTTTCTTACTCACTCGACGGGTGTTCTGTCCAGTCCCGGACCCGGGTCGGTGCCATCTCGTTCGACTTCGCGGTACCGGGCGCGGTGCCGGGGCGCCTCTCACCCCCGAGGGTTTCTGCGTGCTTTTGGCCTTCTGAAGTGCTGGATGTCCGTTCTCGGCGTTTCGTCTGGTTATTGCCAATGGGGAGGAGTAAAACCCATGGTAGTCAGTTGGATGCTTTGTGTATTTCCGGGGGGTGTGCGGTGGTGTCGGAGACGCGAAGGCCCGCGAACGGACTGCGGTGGGGGACGCTCGGAACGGCACCCCTCCTGGTCACCGCCCTCCTGGCCGTTCCCGGGGCCAGGGCCGACGGGGTGAGCACCGGCGGGGGCGTCGTGCACGTGGCCAACCTGCCCAGGCCGGAGGGGCTGGACGGCACCGCGTCCTACAACTCCGACCTGGCGTTCAGCGGCGACTACGCGATCGGCGGCAACTACGACGGCTTCGTCGTCTACGACATCTCCGATCCGGAGAACCCGAGCCGGGTCTCCACGGTCGTGTGCCCCGGGAGTCAGGGCGACGTGTCGGTCAGCGGCGACCTGCTCTACCTCTCGGTGGACTACCCGCGCGCCAGCAGCGAGTGCGGCGCGCCCTCGGTGTCGGCCACCGACCCGGACGGCTTCGAGGGGATCCGGATCTTCGACATCTCCGACAAGGCCAACCCGCAGTACGTGTCGGCGGTGCGCACCGACTGCGGTTCGCACACCAACACGCTGGTGCCGGGCGAGGACGGTGAGCGCGACTACGTGTACGTCTCCTCGTACTCGCCCTCGAAGGACTTTCCCAACTGCCAGCCGCCGCACGACAGGATCTCCGTCGTCGAGGTTCCGCTGGCGGACCCGGCCTCGGCCCGGGTGGTCAGCGAACCGGTGCTGCTGCCGGACGGCGGCCACGGGACCACCACCGGCTGCCACGACATCACCGCCTACCCCGAGCGGAACCTGGCCGCGGCGGCCTGCCTGGGGGACGGACTGCTGCTCGACATCTCCGACCCGGTGAACCCGGTCGTCACCGAGGCGGTCCAGGACGAGAACTTCGCGTTCTGGCACTCGGCGACCTTCACCAACGACGCCCGCACCGTGGTCTTCACCGACGAGCTCGGCGGCGGGCACGCGGCCACCTGCGACGCCGGGACGGGGCCCGAACGGGGAGCCAACGCGGTCTACTCTCTGGACCAGAGCGGGGCGGAACCGAAGCTCGAATTTCGGAGCTACTACAAACTGCCTCGTCATCAGGCCGAAACTGAGAACTGTGTGGCGCACAACGGCTCGCTGATCCCGGTGCCCGGCCAGGACTACTTCGTGCAGTCCTGGTACCAGGGCGGCGTCTCGGTGATCGACCTCAACGACCCGGCCGACCCCCGGGAGATCGGCCACTTCGACCGCGGACCCTGGAACCCCGACGCCCTGACGACGGCGGGCTCGTGGTCGGCCTACTACTACAACGGCTACGTCTACTCCTCCGACATCAGGCGCGGGCTCGACGTGCTCCGGCTCACCGACTCCCGCCTGGCGGGGGCCGAGGAGGTGCGGATGGAGGAGTTCAACCCGCAGTCGCAGCCGTCCACGCCCTCCGGCTGAACCGTCGGTCGCGGCGCGCCGGAGCCCTCCGGTGCGCCGCGCGGCACCCGGATTAGGCGCCTTGTGTAGTCGAATCGGGCCAGCTGGACACCGTGTTAAGAACAAGGTTTCTTTTGTCTCCCCCTATACATATAGATGTTGAACTGTGTACCTTCTTCCTGTTTCGCTCCAATCAGAATCAGGAGTACACAGGATGGCGTCATCCCCCCCGACCCCCACCTCCCGGCGCGCCAGACGCGGACTGACCGGAGTCTCCCTCGCCGGAGCGGCGGTGCTCATGGTCGGGCTCCTCGGCCCGGCCTCGGCCTCGGCGGACGACGAGTTCGCCAGTGACGCCGACACCAGTGCCAACATCACCCATGTGACCAACGTCCCGAAGACCGAGGCCATGAGTGACTTCAACTCCGACCTCGCCTTCAGCGGCGACTACGCCATCGGCGGCAACTACAACGGCTTCGTCATCTACGACATCTCCGAGCCGGAGGAGCCGCAGGTCGTCTCCGAGGTCCTGTGCCCGGGCGGACAGGGCGACGTGTCGGTCAGCGGCGACCTGCTCTACTTCTCGGTGGACTACCCGCGCGCGAGCACCGAGTGCGGCGCGCCCTCCGTGCCGACCACCGACCCGGACGGCTTCGAGGGCATCCGGATCTTCGACATCTCCGACAAGGCCAACCCCCAGTACGTGTCGGCGGTGCGCACCGACTGCGGCTCGCACACCAACACCCTGGTGCCGGGCAAGGACGGCGAACACGAGTACGTGTACGTCTCCTCGTACTCGCCCTCGGAGCGCTTCCCGAACTGCCAGCCGCCGCACGACAAGATCTCCGTCATCGAGATCCCCGTCGACGAACCGTCCGAGGCCAAGGTCATCGACACCCCGGTGCTCTTCCCCGACGGCGGCAACACCGGCACCGCGGGCTGCCACGACATCACCGTCTACGCCGAGCGCGACATCGCCGCGGGCGCCTGCATGGGCGACGGCGTGCTGATGGACATCTCCGACCCGGCCGCGCCGGTCGTCACCGAGGTGGTCCAGGACGACAACTTCGCGTTCTGGCACTCGGCCACCTTCACCAACAACGGCGAGACCGTGCTGTTCACCGACGAACTCGGCGGAGGCGGCGGCGCCACCTGCAACGAGGAGATCGGCTCCGAGCGCGGCGCCAACGCCATCTACGCCATCGGCGGCGGCCAGGACTCCCCCGACCTGGAGTTCGAGGGCTACTACAAGCTGCCCCGCCACCAGGCCGACACCGAGAACTGCGTCGCGCACAACGGCTCGCTGATCCCCGTCCCCGGACGCGACTACTTCGTGCAGTCCTGGTACCAGGGCGGCGTCTCGGTGATCGACTTCAACGACCCGGCCGACCCCCGGGAGATCGGCCACTTCGACCGCGGCCCGATCAGCGAGGACAACCTCGTCCTGGGCGGTTCCTGGTCGGCCTACTACTACAACGGCTACGTCTACTCCTCCGACATCACCCGCGGGCTCGACGTCCTGAAACTGGAGGACCCCCGGTTCCGGGTGGCCGAGCAGGTGCGGATGGACGAGTTCAACCCCCAGTCCCAGCCCGAGTACCGGCCGGGCCGCGGCAACGGCCGCTGACCGCACGGGCGCCCCGGGCCCGAGGGGAACCGGGGCGCCCGCCCGAACGCCGCCCGGCCCGTGGCCGGGTGACGAAGAACCGGGGCCGCGGCCGTGTACGCCGCGGCCCCGGCGCGTCCACCCCCACCCCCACCCCCTAGTGCACACAGGAGAACCCATGCCCGCACCTCCCGCAGCACCACGGGCCAGGAAGGCGCTGCGGCGCACCGCGGCCCTCGCGTCCGCCGCGGCCGCGTCCCTGCTCCTCGGGCTCCTCGGCCCGGCCGCCGCCCAGGCGGACGAGGCGCCCGCCGAAGACATCCACAGCGACAACATCACCCACGTCGCCCACACGCCCAAGCCCTCGGCCGTGCGCAACGTCAACTCCGACCTGGCGTTCAGCGGCGACTACGCCATCGGCGGCAACTACGACGGCTTCGTCATCTACGACATCTCCGAGCCGGAGGAGCCGCAGGTCGTCTCCGAGGTGCTGTGCCCGGGCGGACAGGGCGACGTGTCGGTCAGCGGCGACCTGCTCTACTTCTCGGTGGACTATCCGCGAGCGAGCACCGAGTGCGGGGCACCCTCCGTCCCGGTGACCGACCCGGACGGCTTCGAGGGGATCCGGATCTTCGACATCTCCGACAAGGCCAACCCCCAGTACGTGTCGGCGGTGCGCACCGACTGCGGCTCGCACACCAACACCCTGGTGCCGAGCAAGACCGGTGACAGCGACCTGATCTACGTGTCGTCGTACTCGCCCTCGGAGCGCTTCCCGAACTGCCAGCCGCCGCACGACAAGATCTCCGTCATCGAGGTCCCGCACGACGCTCCCGAGGAGGCCGCGGTCGTCAACGAACCGGTCCTGTTCCCCGAGGGCGGCAACCACGAGCAGGACGGGCTGCTGCTGCCCACCCAGGGCTGCCACGACATCACCGTCTACGCCGAGCGCGACATCGCCGCGGGCGCCTGCATGGGCGACGGCGTGCTGATGGACATCTCCGACCCGGTGAACCCGGTCGTCACCGAGGTGGTCCAGGACGAGAACTTCGCGTTCTGGCACTCGGCGACCTTCACCAACGACGCCCGGACCGTGCTGTTCACCGACGAGCTCGGCGGAGGCGGCGCCCCGACCTGCACCGAGGAGGTCGGCCCCCAGCGCGGCGCCAACGCCATCTACGCCATCGGCGGCGGCGACTCGCCGGAGCTGGAATTCGCCAGCTACTTCAAGATCGACCGCCACCAGGGCGACCAGGTGTGCGTGGCGCACAACGGCTCGCTGATCCCGGTGCCCGGCCAGGACTACTTCGTGCAGTCCTGGTACCAGGGCGGCGTCTCGGTGATCGACTTCAACGACCCGGGCGCCCCGAGCGAGATCGGCTTCTTCGACGTGGACTCCCGCGTCGAGGAGGGTGTGCAGGACAACGACACCTGGTCGACGTACTACTACAACGGCTACGTGTACTCGTCCGACATCGAACGCGGCCTGGACGTGCTGCGGATCGACGACCCGCGCGTGCGCGCGGCCGAGCGGGTGCGGATGGAGGAGTTCAACCCGCAGAGTCAGGAGAGCTACCGGCCGGGACGGCGCTGACGGCGGGTAGGGGCTGACGGGCTTCCCGAGCCCGTGATCCGGGCGGGGGCGGTGCCGCGGCACCGCCCCCGTCGCCGTGCCGCGGCCCCGCGTGCCGTCCCGGATGGGGAAGGGCGTGCCGGGCGGAGGGGCCCGGGGAGAGGGCACGCGGGGGTGGAGCGGGTCCGGGGGAGTCCTCCACAGCTGCGGGAGAGCGGTTCCGGACCGGGGCCCGGCGGCGTAGGCTCGATCTCGGGGGAGCCGCGCCCCACCGCCGGGGAAGCCCGACACCCCCGTTTTCGAGTGTCCCGCGCCAGTGCCCAGCGCCGCCAGAGCCTCCTCCGACCTGTGGACGACGTGGGCGTTCGGGGCCGCGCGGTCCGGCCTCAGCCGAAGAGGCGGTCGGTGGGGGCGTCCACGGCCTCCAGGACCCGGCCGGTGAAGTAGACCGTGCCCAGGGCCAGCACGCGTTCGCCGAGCGCGCGCAGGGCCGCGGGGGACAGGTCCGCGGCGTCCATGCGGCCCCAGTGGCCCGGCAGGGCGTGCTCGAAGCGCAGGTGGGCCTCGGGCAGGCGCACGGCGGTCACGGGCAGATCGCCCAGGACCTCCACCGCCCCCGACACGTCCTTGTGGTCGGGCAGGCACAGCAGCACGTGGTCCACCCCGCCCCACAGCCCACGGACGTGGGCCAGGGCGGCGGCGACCCCGTTGCGGTCGATGGCCGAGTCCACGACCACCTCGGCGTCCGCCTCCGCGTCCGGCGTGCTGCCGCCCCCCACCGGGGCCCCGTCGGCCCCGCCGGACACTCCTCCAGCCCGACCGGGCGCCCCTCCGACCCGTCCGGACGCTTCTGCCGCCTCTCCGGGCACCGTGTGGCGGGACAGCCTCCCCGGCAGCCGGACGGTGCCCAGGACGGCGTGCAGCCGCTCCCGGTCCAGGGGCGGGCGGCCCAGGTGGTCCAGCATCCGCGCCGCCGCCGCCGTCCCCAGCACCCCCGAGGCCGCGGACAGCCCCGGCGGGCGCAGCCCGGGCGGCGGCTCCACCCCCGGCCTGTCCGGATCGACCACCTCGGCCCGCACCCGGCCCCCGGTGGCCTCGGCCAGGGCGGCGTCGGCCGCAGCGGCCACCTCCGCGGTCTGCGGCAGGCGCACCAGCGCGCGGGTCCGCTCCCCGGCCACCCGCGCCTTCTCCCGGGCGATCTGCGCCACGGTGTCGCCGAGGACGCCCACGTGCTCGGCGAAGACCTTGCCCAGCGCGACGACCTCCGGGCCGACCAGGCGCAGTTCGTCGCGGTGGCCGCCCATCCCGGCCTCCAGCACGCACACGTCGGCACCCACCTCGATGGCGCGCAGCAGCCCCGCCATGAGAAACAGCCCGCTCGGTGCCAGGTGGCCGCCGAACTCCTCCACCGTCGGCAGTTCCCGTCGGGCGGCGTCGATCCGGGCGCCCAACACGTCCAGTTCGGCGTCGGACACCGAGGTCCCGTCCACCCGTACGCGCTCGCGGTAGGAGCGGAAGCTCGGCCCGGTGACCAGGACCGTGCGCAGTCCGGCCGACGCCAGCGCCGCCGCGGCCGTCGTCGCCGTGCTCCCCTTCCCCTTGGACCCCACCACTCCCAGCACCGGGGGGCGGCGCGTGTCCAGCCCGAGCACGCGCATCAGCGCCGTGGCACGCTCCAGGCTTCCGGTGCGGTCGCGGGGGCGGTCGGGGCGGCGCTGCGCCCACTCGGAGAAGAAGGGGTCAAGGCTTCGCATGGTCCCAGTATGGTCTGCGCGACACAGGCCACCGGTTCCCTCACCCGGGGATCGTGCCCAGGTGGGGGCGCGTAGACTGGCGCGGGTGTACACCCCGAACACACGAGACATCGAGACACCGTGAGCGAAGCCAGCGCCGAGCAGCGCTACGCCGAGGTGACCGCGGAGATCCTCGCCCGCGCGCCCGAGTCCGACATCGATCCTCGACTGGACCGGGTCCGCACCCTGCTGGACCTCCTGGGCGACCCGCACCGCAACTTCCGGGCCATCCACGTCACCGGTACCAACGGCAAGACCTCCACCGCCCGCATGATCGACGCGCTCATGCGCGGGCGGGGTCTGCGCGTGGGCCGCTACACCAGCCCGCACCTGCGCACCGTGCGCGAGCGCATCGTCATCGACGGGGAGCCCATATCCCAGGAGCGGTTCGTCGCGGCCTACGACGACATCCGCCCCTACGTCGAGATGGCCGACTCGATGAACGACGCACCGCTGTCGTTCTTCGAGATCCTCACGGTGATGGCCTACGCCGTCTTCGCCGACGCCCCCGTGGACGTGGCCGTCGTCGAGGTCGGCATGGGCGGCCGGTGGGACGCCACCAACGTCATCGACGGAGACGTCGCCGTGGTGACCCCCATCGGGATCGACCACACCGAGTACCTGCCCGACACGGTGGAGGGCATCGCCGAGGAGAAGGCGGGCATCATCAAGCCCGACTCCGTGGCGGTCCTGGCCCAGCAGCCGCTGCCCGCCGCCGAGGCCCTGGTCCGCAACGCCGCGGAGGTCGGGGCGCGGGTGGCCAGGGAGGGCCTGGAGTTCGGCGTCACCTCCCGCGAGATCGCCGTCGGCGGCCAGCAGATCGCCGTCAAGGGCCTCACCGGCAACTACGAGAACCTGTTCCTGCCCCTGTTCGGGGCACACCAGGCGGGGAACGCCGCCGTGGCCCTGGCCGCGGTCGAGGCGTTCGCCTCCTCCGGCGACGACGCCGGGGGCCTGGACCCCGCGATCGTCGCCGAGGCCCTCGCGGGAGTGGACTCCCCGGGCCGTATGGAGGTCGTGCGCACCAGCCCGACCATCATCGCCGACGCGGCGCACAACCCGGCCGGGATGACCGCCACCGCGGCGGCCGTGGAGGAGGCCTTCACCTTCTCCCGGCTGGTCGGGGTGGTCGCGATCATGGCCGACAAGGACGTCGAGGGGATCCTCGAACCCCTCGAACCACTGCTCGACGAGATCGTCGTCACCCGTAACTCCTCCCCGCGTTCCCTCGAACCGGAGCGGCTGTCCAACGTCGCCCAGCACATCTTCGGTGAGGAACGCGTGCACGTGGAGCCCCGACTCGACGACGCCATCGACCGGGCCGTGGGCCTGGCCGAGGAAGGCGGGGAGTTCGGCGGCACCGGTGTACTGGTCACCGGATCGGTCGTCACCGCCGGTGACGCCGTCCACCTGTTGCGCGGTGCGCAGGAGTGACGGGCCAGGTCTACTACGAAGGGAACCCGCCGTGCGTGTAGTCTGCGCCGTCATCCTGGTGTTCGAGGTCATCGTGATCGGCCTCTTCATCCCCGTCGCCATCTCCCTTGAGGGGATGGACCCGGTCCTGGCCGGGAGCCTGTGGGGAGGGATGGCCGTCGCCGCCCTCGTGCTCTCCGGGCTCCAGAAGCACCGCTGGGCGCACTACGCGGCCTGGGTACTGCAGGCCGCCTTCCTGTTCACCTCCTTCCTGGTCTCCGGGGCGGTGCTGGTCGCCGTGGTGTTCGTCTCCCTGTGGGTGACCGGCGTCATCATGGGCCGCCGCACCGACGAGATGAAGGCCGCCCACCTGGCCCGCGCCGAGGCGGAGGCCGCCGGGCGGGGCGAGGACACCGCGGCCTCCGCGCCCACGCGCCAAACGCGATAGTGTGACGCAGGTCCGGGCGGGCGGCCCGGGGAGAATCCTCCTCCTGCGGCCCCCGCACCTGTGACCCATCACCCGATTCCTCCGCGTGCGGCCGCTGCCGTGGGCGGGTGCCCACGTGCGCCACGCGGAGCCCCAGTGAGGAGTTGACACGCACGTGGAGCGCACTCTCGTTCTCATCAAGCCGGACGGCGTCCGCCGCAACATCGTCGGCGAGGTCATCTCGCGCATCGAGCGCAAGGGCCTGAAGCTGGTCGCCATGGAGCTGCGCACGCTCGACGCCGAGACCGCCAAGACGCACTACGAGGAGCACGCCGAGCGCCCGTTCTTCGGTTCGCTCGTCGAGTTCATCACCGGCGGCCCCCTCGTGGCCATGGTGGTCGAGGGCGAGCGCGCGGTGGAGGCGTTCCGCGCCCTGGCCGGCGCCACCGACCCGGTGACCGCCACCCCCGGCACCATCCGCGGCGACTTCGCGCTGGAGGTGCAGCAGAACATCGTGCACGGCTCGGACTCCACCTACTCCGCCGAGCGCGAGATCAAGCTCTTCTTCCCCGACCTGTAGGGGAAACGGGGCGGTCCGCGGGTCCTTCGGCATGTGGGACCCGCGGGCACGGGCGACTTCGGTCGGTTCGTCCGCCGACGGGGCAACAATTCGGTGTGTTTGCGTAACGGACTAAGTGCTGACCGTTACGATACGGGGGACTCAACACCTATCGTGCCGGAACGACTACGTATGGTCGCCCCGGGCAACCACGTCCGACACGGCGCCTCTGAGGACGTTACATGCCGAACAACCTTGCTTTTCTCGGCCGGGACATGGCCGTCGACCTGGGTACCGCCAACACGCTCGTGTACGTGCGAGGACGCGGCATCGTTCTGAACGAGCCGTCGGTGGTCGCGCTCAACACCTCAACGGGCCGAATCGTCGCTGTCGGCATCGAAGCCAAGCAGATGATCGGTCGCACGCCGACCAACATCACGGCCATCCGTCCCCTGAAGGACGGTGTCATCGCCGACTTCGAGATCACCGAGCGCATGCTGCGCTACTTCATCCAGAAGATCCACCGGCGGCGCCACTTCGCCAAGCCGCGCCTGATCGTGGCGGTGCCCAGCGGCATCACCTCGGTCGAGCACCGCGCCGTCAAGGAGGCGGGATACCAGGCCGGCGCGCGCAGGGTCTACATCATCGAGGAGCCCATGGCCGCCGCCATCGGCGCCGGGCTCCCCGTCCACGAGCCCACCGGGAACATGGTCGTGGACATCGGCGGCGGCACCACCGAGGTCGCCGTGATCTCCATGGGCGGCATCGTCACCTCGCAGTCCATCCGCGTGGGCGGCGACGAACTCGACCAGGCCATCGCGACCTTCGTCAAGAAGGAGTTCTCGCTGATGATCGGGGAGCGCACCGCCGAGGAGCTGAAGATGGCCATCGGCTCCGCCTACCCGACCGGTTCCGAGGAGATCCGCGCCGAGGTGCGCGGACGCGACCTCGTCAGCGGGCTGCCCAAGACCATCGTCCTGTCCGAGAGCGACGTCCGCCAGGCCATCGAGGAGCCGGTCACCGCCATCGTCGACGCGGTCCGCACCAGCCTGGACAAGTGCCCCCCGGAGCTGTCGGGCGACATCATGGACCGCGGCATCGCCGTCACCGGCGGCGGAGCGCTGCTCCGCGGGATCGACGAGAGGCTCCTGCACGAGACCGGGATGCCCATCCACGTCGCCGACAACGCGCTGGACTCCGTCGCCGTCGGCTCGGGCACCTGCGTCGAGAACTACGAACGGCTCCACCAGGTACTCGTCCCCGAGCGGCGGAGGTGACCCATGTTCCGCGACTCACGCAGATCCCGCGTACTCCTCGCCGTGCTCGTCGCCGTGGCGGTGGCCCTGCTCGTCCTGGACGCCCGTCCCGGCGCCAACCCGGTCACCTCAGTGGCCCGCGCGGGCGGCGAACTCGTCTTCGCGCCCGCCGCCGCGGGCGTCACCTGGGCGACCGGACCCGTGTCCGGTCTCTACGAGGGGCTGGTCAGCGGCCCCGAATCCGAGCGCGTGGCCGAGCTGGAGCAGGCCAACGCCGAGCTGGAGGACGACCTGCGGGCCGCCCGCATCGACAAGGCGCGCGCCGAGCAGCTCGACGCGATGCTGGGGCTGGCCGGTCTGGGCGGCTACGAGATCGTCCCCGCCCAGTCCGTCACCCACGTCACCGCGCGCGGCTACGCCGACACGGTCACCATCGACGCCGGAACCGACTCCGGTGTGCGCCCGGACATGACCGTGGTCAACGGCTCCGGCCTGGTGGGCAAGGTGATCGAGGCCGGTCCGAGCACCGCCACCGTCATGCTCGCCACCGACGTCAACTCCGCCGTCGGCGCCCGTCTGGAGGCCACGCGCAAGATCGGCGTGGTCCGGGGCGGCACCGTCCCCGGCGGCCCCGACGCCGAACTGACCCTGGAGCTGTTCGACCTCCAGGCGCCGGTCGAGGCCGGGGACCGGCTGGTCACGCTCGGCTCGCACGAGGGCGCGCCCTTCGTGCCCGGCGTGCCGATCGGCACCGTCGAGGAGGTGCAGGTGGCGCCCGGCGCGCTCAGCCGCCTCGCACGTATCGCCCCGGCCGTGGACTTCTCGTCCCTGGACGTGGTGGGCGTGGTGGTCGGGGGTCCCGAGGAGGACCCGCGCGACTCCGTGCTCCCGCCCCGACCCGACAAGGGGGAACGCTCATGAGGAACGCAGCGACCCTGGCACTGGTGGCCGTCGCCGTGCTCGCCCAGGCCACCGTCGTCAACCGGCTCCCGTTCGAGTGGGGGGCCGGGCCCGACCTCGTGGCCGCGGCGATCGTCGCGGTCGCCCTGACCACCGGCCCCGCCGCCGCCGCGGCGTGCGGTTTCGCCGCCGGGCTGGCCATGGACGTCCTGCCGCCCGCCGAGCACGCGCTGGGCCGCTACGCCCTGGTGCTGTGCGTGGCCGCCTACCTGCTGGCCCTGCTGCACAGGAACACCGGCTCCGCCGGAGCCCTGGGAGGCAGGCCCTCGGTGTGGGCCCTGATGGCCGCCACCGCCGTCACCGCCGTGGGTGTGGGCCTGGGCTACGCGCTGGTCGGCGTGCTCATGGGCGACCCGCGGGTGTCGCTGGCCGCCGTGGCGGTCAACACCCTCGTCGGAGCCGCCCTGACCACCCTGGTCTCACCGCTGGTCACGCTTCCGCTGCTGTGGGCGCGGGGGGCGCTCTCCGACAGCGAGCTCGCCGGCGTCCGGGGCCCCGTGTCCCCCGGGGGGTGGTGAACGTGCACATGTCGCCCGTCGACGACGTCGAACTGCCCGGCCGCAGACTCGGCCGGGCCGGTTTGCTGCTCGCCCAGATCCTGGTCCTGGTGCTCTTCGCGGCCCTGGCCGTACGGCTGTGGTACCTCCAGATTCCGATGTGGGACCACTACCGCGAGCTCGCGGTGGCCAACCACCACCAGCAGCTCCTCGTCCCCGCCACGCGGGGGCAGATCCTGGACACCACCGGCCGCCCGCTGGTCAACAACAGCACCGAGCTGGTGGTCTCCGCCGACTACCACGAGATCACGGGCATGGAGGACGGCGGCGAGAAGGTCCTGACCGACCTGTCCGAGGTGCTCGACGTCCCGCTGGAGGAACTCCAGAAGCGCATGCGCCTGTGCGGGCCCGAGGTGAGCCGCCCGTGCTGGCCCGGCTCGCCCTACCAGCCCGTCACCCTCGCCGACGACGTGGAGCCCTCCGTCGCCCTCCAGATCATGGAGAGCGCCGACCGCTTCCCCGGGATCAGCGCCCAGGCCCACGCCGTGCGCGAGTACCCGCAGGGCGAGCACGGCTCCCAGATGCTGGGCTACCTGCAACCGGTGACCCAGGAGGAGCTGGAGGCCCGCGAGGATCTGCGCACCCAGTTCACCGGCATCGACATGGTGGGCCGCGACGGCGTGGAGGCGGTCTACGACGCCCAGCTGCGCGGCACCGCGGGCAAGCGCGTCCTGGGCGTGAACAACCACGGCGAGGTCATGGAGGTCATCTCCGAGGCGCCGCCCGAACCGGGGATGCACCTGGTCACCCACGTCGACCTCGGCGTGCAGAAGATCGCCGAGGAGGCGCTGGCCGAGGGGATGGCGAACGCCCGGCCCCGCTACAAGGCCGACTCCGGCGCCGCCATCGTCCTGGACGTGCGCACCGGCGGCGTGGTGGCCATGGCGAGCCTGCCCACCTACGACCCCGCGATCTGGCGCGGCGGCATCGACCAGGAGACCTTCGACGAGATGCTCAGCGAGGAGGCGGGCGAGCCGCTGCTCTCCCGAGCCGTGCAGGGCACCTACCCGCCGGGCTCCACGTTCAAGGTCTCCTCGCTCGCGGCGGCCGCGGAGAACGGGTACTCGCTGCGCAGCACCTACGCCTGCCCGGGCTCGGTGAACCTGGCCGGGCAGAACTACGAGAACTACGAGGGCCAGGGCCAGGGTCCGATCAGCCTCCACGAGGCCATCGTGGTCTCCTGCAACACCGTCTTCTACAACTTCGGCTACCAGATGTGGAAGGACGACGGCGGGCTCTACCCCGACGGCGAGGCGGACGAGGCGATGGCCGAGATGGCCAAGGGCTTCGGCTTCGGCTCCCCGACCGGGATCGACCTGCCCTACGAGACCTCCGGGCGCATCCCCGACCGCGAGTGGAAGCGCACCTTCTGGCAGGAGACCCGCGAGAACAACTGCCACCGGGGCGAGCACGGCTACCCCGACGTCGCCGAGACCGACCCGTCGCGCGCCGCCTACCTCAAGCTGCTGGCCTACGAGCAGTGCGTGGAGGGCTTCCAGTGGCGGGCCAACGAGGCCGTCAACTTCGCCATCGGCCAGGGGGACGTCCTCGTCACCCCGCTCCAGCTCGCCAGCGCCTACGCGGCCGTCGCCAACGGCGGCACGCTCCACGAGCCGCGCATCGGCAGGGCGCTGGTCTCCGCCGACGGGACGGAGGTGCGCGAGATCGAACCGGTCGTGCGCGGCGAGCTCCCGGTCAGCGACGGGACGCTGGAGTACCTCCAGACCGCGCTCACGGCGGTCCCCAAGGAGGGCACCGCCCGCGGCGCCTTCGCCGGGTTCCCGCAGGACAAGGTGTCCGTCGCGGGCAAGACCGGTAGCGCCGACGTGGAGGGGCGCCAGGTCTCCTCCTGGTTCGCCTCCTACGCGCCCGCCGACGACCCGCAGTTCGCCATCGTCGTCCTGGTCTCCCAGGGCGGTACCGGCGGTACGACCGCGGCGCCCATCGCGCGCGCCATCTACGACGGCATCTACGGGTTCGACTCCCCGGCACAGGGAGCCGAGGCCGAGGTCGAAGAGGATGCGTCCGGCGGCGCGGAGCCGCTGATCCCGGGCGGCGCGCCGCCCGAGCAACTGCCCGACATCCGTCCCGACGGTTCCATCGACCTGCTGGATCGGTAGCCATGAGCACCTACATGGGGGCGCCCGGGTCACGGAGCGCCGAGATCGGACGCAACGCGGCGGGCCTGGCGCGCCGACTGGACTGGACGCTGGTCGCGTCGGTGGCGGCCCTGTGCGCCATCGGTTCGCTGCTGGTGTGGTCGGCGACCATCCCGGGCGACGGCAGCGACCCGCTGGAGTCCACCGAACACCTGGGCCGCCACCTGCTCCACCTGCTGGTGGCGTGGGCGCTGTGCCTTCTGGTCGCCGCGGTGGACCACCGCACGATCCGCGCGTACGCGCCGATCGTCTACCTGGTCACGGTGGTCGCGCTGGTCCTGGTGCTCACCCCGCTCGGCGAGGTGATCAACGGGTCGCGCGGCTGGATCGTGGTCGGCGGCTTCCAGTTCCAGCCCAGTGAGCTGTCCAAGGTCGGGCTGGTCCTGGTCCTGGCCACGCTGCTGGGGGAGCCCCGCGACGGCGAGGCCCGGCCGATGACGCGGGACGTGGTGTTCTGCCTGGTGGTCCTGGCGGTGCCGCTGGCACTGGTGATGGCGCAGCCGGACCTGGGCACCACGCTGGTGCTGGTCACGATCTTCCTGGGCATGCTCACGCTGTCGGGCGCCCCGATCGTGTGGGTGGCGGGCATGCTGGCGTGCGGGGTGGTCGGCGCGCTGTGCGTGTGGTGGTTCGACCTGCTGGAGCCCTACCAGCTGGACCGCATCGCCACGCTGATGGACCCGACCGCCGACCCGCAGGGCGCGGGGTACAACTCCAACCAGGCGCTGATCGCGGTGGGGTCGGGCGGGTTCAACGGCACCGGGCTCTTCCAGGGCGAGCAGACGCACGGTCAGTTCGTGCCCGAGCAGCACACCGACTTCATCTTCACGGTGGCGGGCGAGGAACTGGGGTTCGTGGGGTCGGTGGTGGTCATCGGCCTGTTCGCGCTGATCCTGTGGCGGATCCTGCGCATCGCCCAGGGGTGCGAGCAGTCCTACCCGCGACTGCTGTGCGTGGGAGTGGTCGCCTGGTTCGGGTTCCAGGCCTTCATCAACATCGGGATGGGCCTGGGGGTCGTTCCGGTGACGGGTCTGCCGCTGCCGTTCATGTCCTACGGCGGTACCGCGATCGTGGCCAACATGGTCGCCCTGGGACTGGTGCTGGGGGTCGACTCCCGGGACCGGGGCTTCGCCTAGGGGCGCGGACCACGACACCGGCGGGGCGGGCACGGCGGAGGCGCAGGGGCCCGCCCCGCCGCCGTCCGGAGGGAGGACCGCGGCGGGGCGCGGACGGAACCGGGCCCGCCGCGGTCCGACCGGACCTGTGGACGGAGCGGCCCGGGGCCCGTGGCGCCGGTAGCCTGGGAACATCAGCGCGGGCGCGCTCCACGCGTCACCGCGCCGACCCCCGCGACGGCGGGGGTCCACGCACACCCGACACGATGTCCGCCGAACGAAGGCCCACACCATGTCCGTCGAAAGCCTCTTCCCGCGGCTGGAACCCCTGCTGACGCAGGTGGCCAAGCCCATCCAGTACGTCGGTGGCGAGCTCAACTCCGTGGTCAAGGAATGGGACGAGACCCGGGTGCGCTGGGCGCTGATGTACCCGGACGCCTACGAGGTGGGAGTGCCCAACCAGGGCGTCCAGATCCTGTACGAGGTCCTCAACGAGCGCGAGGGCGTGCTGGCCGAGCGCGCCTACGCGGTGTGGCCGGACCTGGAGAAGCTGATGCGCGAGCACGGCGTGCCCCACTTCACCGTGGACTCGCACCGGCCGCTGGCCGCCTTCGACGTGCTCGGGCTGAGCTTCGCCAGCGAGATGGGCTACACCAACATGCTCACCGCGCTGGACCTGGCGGGCATCCCGCTGCGCGCGGCCGACCGCACCGCCGACCACCCGGTCGTGCTGGCCGGCGGACACTCGGCGTTCAACCCCGAGCCGATCGCCGACTTCCTGGACGCGGTGGTCCTGGGCGACGGCGAGGAGATCACCCTCGCCATCACCGAGATCATCCGCGAGTTCAAGGAGGAGGGCGAGCCCGGCGGGCGCGACGGCCTGCTGCTGCGCCTGGCCGCGACCGGGGGCGTGTACGTGCCCCGCTTCTTCGACGTGGCCTACCACGAGGACGGGCGGATCGCCTCCTACACGCCCAACCGGCCCGGGGTGCCCGGCACGGTGCAGAAGCACACCGTGATGGACCTGGACCAGTGGCCCTACCCCAAGAAGCCGATCGTGCCGACCGCCGAGTCCGTGCACGAGCGCTACAGCGTGGAGATCTTCCGCGGCTGCACGCGCGGCTGCCGGTTCTGCCAGGCGGGGATGATCACCCGGCCGGTGCGCGAGCGCAACAAGGAGACCGTCACGAAGATGGTCGAGGACGGCGTCGAGGCCTCCGGCTTCCAGGAGGTGGGGCTGCTGTCGCTGTCCAGCGCCGACCACAGCGAGATCGGGCAGATCGCCAAGGGGCTCGCCGACCGCTACGAGGGCACCAACACCGGCCTGTCCCTGCCCTCCACCCGCGTGGACGCGTTCAACATCGACCTGGCCAACGAGCTGACCCGCAACGGGCGCCGCTCCGGCCTGACGTTCGCGCCGGAGGGCGGCAGCGAGCGGATGCGCCGGGTGATCAACAAGATGGTCACCGAGGAGGACCTCATCCGCACCGTCACCGCCGCGTACGCGGCCGGGTGGCGGCAGGTGAAGCTGTACTTCATGTGCGGCCTGCCCACCGAGGAGGACCAGGACGTCCTGGCCATCGCCGACCTGGCCACCGAGGTGATCCGGACCGGCCGTGAGGTGACCGGCCGCAAGGACATCCGCTGCACGGTGTCCATCGGCGGGTTCGTGCCCAAGCCGCAGACCCCGTTCCAGTGGGCGGCGCAGACCTCGCACGAGGCCGTCGACGCCCGGCTGCGCAAGCTGCGCGACAGGCTGCGGGGCGACCGCAAGTACGGCAAGTCGATCGGTCTGCGCTACCACGAGGGCCGACCCTCCATCATCGAGGGCCTGCTCTCCCGGGGGGACCGCAGGGTCGGCCGGGTGGTCGAGGAGGTGTGGCGCTCGGGGGGCCGCTTCGACGGCTGGAGCGAGCACTTCTCCTACGACCGGTGGTCCGAGGCCGCCGAGGCCGCCCTGGCCGACCTCCCGGTGGACGTGGACTGGTTCACCACCCGCGAGCGCGACGAGGACGAGGTCCTGCCCTGGGACCACCTGGACGCGGGCCTGGACCGGTCGTGG
Organism: Nocardiopsis sp. LDBS0036; assembly: GCF_041228755.1. Taxonomy (NCBI): domain Bacteria; kingdom Bacillati; phylum Actinomycetota; class Actinomycetes; order Streptosporangiales; family Nocardiopsidaceae; genus Nocardiopsis; species Nocardiopsis sp. LDBS0036. The sequence goes on along the minus strand of NZ_CP141103.1, from coordinate 2,519,251 downwards.
CTGTGGCAGGACTGGCAGGACTCGCTGTACGGCGAGGAGTCGCTGGAGGTGGACGACTGCCGCTGGAACCCCTGCTACGACTGCGGGGTCTGCCCGAGCATGGGCACCGAGATCCAGATCAACGCCCCCGCGGAGGGCCGTCCGCTGCTGCCGCTCAACGTGGTCTAGCCGGACAGCCGCCCGGTCGCGGCGGTGTGCCGCGCGGGCCCGGGAGGTCTCCGGCCGAGGCCGGACACGGACGAACCCCTGCTCCCACCGGTCGTCGGTGGGGTCAGGGGCCGTGGTGTTCGTGCCGGGGCAGGGGGCGGCTCACGTGCCCCGGGAGGGTGTGAAGTAGGATTTCGCGCTCCGGGCGCTCTCTCGACCCTCGAAGGGGAGTGGCCCGGGGGAGGAAGGTGTACGGCCCGGCGCCCCGCTCGCGCCGGGCCGTACGTGTAATAGGACTCGCGGGCTACGCGGGGGGTTGCCATCGGATCCAGATTTTCTTCGGATTTTTTTCGGCGAACCCCGCGTTCTGCTGGTGAACACGGCTCCGGTGTCCGCTTCGACCGCTCGGGGACTTTTCGACCGCAGGTCAGTGGGGGAGATACCGGTATGCGTAGTCCTGCTGGCGCATGTGCACCACGGCGCACCGTACGCTGAACAGGACGAGGAACAGCCCCTTCAGGTCGCCCCGCCGACCGCACCAGGGGGCATGAGGAAAGGAGTTGAGCTGCCCCCCGCATCCGAGGGCACCACCTCACCCTCCACGGCCAAACCCGGACAGCGGCTTCGCGTCCACTACGCCAAGCGCGGACGCATGAGGTTCGCCAGCCACCGCGACATCGCCCGGGCTCTGGAGCGCGCCCTGCGCAGGGCCTCCGTACCCGTGGCTTTCTCCGCTGGCTTCTCACCTCACCCCAAGGTCTCCTACACCGGCGCGGCCCCCACCGGGGTCGCCAGCGAGGCGGAGTACCTTGAGCTCACTCTGGCCGAGCACCGCCCGCCCGAGAGGGTCCGAGCCGACATCGACGCGGCCATGCCCCAGGGCATCGACGTCGTCGAGGTCGTCGAGGCCCGACATCCCGGGCTGGCCGACCGGCTCCAGGCCTCCGAATGGCGCGTGGAGATGGCTGGCGTCGACCCCGACGACGCCGCCAGGGCGGTGGCCGCCTATCTGGCCGCCGACAGCGTCGAGGTGGAGCGGATGACGAAGAAGGGCCGTCGCCGCTTCGACACACGGCCGGCGGTGGTCCGCATCGACGTGTGCGCTGAATCCCTCGGGCGCGCCCCAGAGGAACATCACACGACATATGCCATACTTCGGATGGTCGTACGGCACACGACACCTGCTGTTCGACCGGACGACGTGCTGACCGGCCTTCGCCGCGTGGCCGACCTCGCGCCGCCGTCATCTCCGATGATGACCCGGCTGGCGCAGGGGCCGCTGGACGAGACGACAGGTGCGATCGCGGACCCGCTCTCCCAGGACCGGCCCGAAGCCCACACGAGCTCCGGACCCGCGGACGACAACGCGGAGGAGCGGCGCGAAGACGCACCACGGCCGTCAACGCCCATGGCGGGACCGCGCGGATGAGCGGCCCCGAAGCGGGGAACATGGGCGACACCACAGGACTTTGCCCCGACGGCGCCCCGGCGCCGCCGGCGCTGACACAGCGACGACAGTTCTCGTGAGCCGCGCCGCCGACCGAGAGGTCGCGGCGCGCCCGAGGACTCTGACGGGAGACCGCCCGGATGCTCGACAACGAGCCCAACAACGGTGCCGACGGCACCGCGGGTACAACTGAAACAACCAACAACACGGCGGCGGCGCCCTCCACGGGGGGCGGTGAGGTGCGCGTGACCACGCCCGCGCCCGCCAAGGGCGTCCGCCGCGCCGCCGGACCACCCCCCGAACCCGACGACGTCTTCACCCCCCCCTCCGCGCCCGTCACCTCCCTCGCCGGTTCCGGCGAGGGGGGCACGGTCAAGACCTCGGTGGCCACCACCTCGCGCAGGCGCACCGTGCGCGCCGCGGGCCGTCCCGACGAGGACGCCGCCCCGCGCCGTTCGCGCGCCTCCGCTGACGACGAGGGCACCGCTCCGCGCCGGGCCCGTGCCTCCGCTGACGAGGAGGCCGCTCCGCGCCGTTCGCGCGCCTCCTCCGCCTCGGAGGACACCGCCCCCTCCACGGCCAGGAGCCGCGGCCGTTCGCGCGCCCGCTCCGCCCCGGCCGCGGAGACCGCCGGGCCCGCGCCCTCCGAGGCGGCCGACGAGCCCGCCAAGGACGAGGAGACCGTGGAGGCGGGCGGCGGCAACGTCTTCCAGGCCCCCTCCCTGCTCTTCCAGCCCCCGGTGGCCAGCGCCGCCCCCGTGCCCGCACGCAGCACCGCCCCGGCGGAGGCCGAGGAGGAGTCCGAGGAGGCCGAGGAGGAGACCGCCCAGGCCGCCGTCGCGGAGGAGACCGGCGACGGGGACGACGACCGCCCCAGCCGCCGTCGCCGCCGTCGCGGAGGCCGGGGACGCGGCCGCTCCCGCGCGGACGAGGACGAGTCCGCCGAGGCCCCCGAGTCCGCCGAGGACAAGGCGGAGCAGCACGGCGACAGGGACCGGGGCGAGGACGACGGCGCGGCCGACGAGTCCGCCGAGTCCGACGACCGCAGCAGCCGCCGTCGGCGCCGCCGTCGCCGCCGCTCCGGCGGGGGAGAGGGCCCCGAGGCCACCCCGGACGACCCGCCCAACACCGTGGTCCGGGTGCGCGAGCCCCGCCAGGAGAAGCCGATCGAGGACGAGGTCCAGGCGGTCCGCGGCTCCACCCGGCTGGAGGCCAAGAAGCAGCGCCGCCGCGAGGGCCGTGAGCAGGGCCGCCGCCGCGCCCCCATCGTCACCGAGTCGGAGTTCCTGGCGCGGCGGGAGTCGGTCAAGCGGGACCTGGTGGTGCGCCGCGTCGAGGACCGCACCCAGATCGCCGTCCTCGAGGACGACATCCTCGTCGAGCACTACGTCGACCGGGCCACGCACCGCTCCTACGTGGGCAACGTGTACCTGGGCCGGGTGCAGAACGTGCTGCCCTCGATGGAGGCCGCGTTCGTCGACATCGGCAAGGGCCGCAACGCCGTCCTGTACGCGGGCGAGGTCAACTGGGACTCCTTCGGCCTGGACGGCCAGCCCAAGCGCATCGAGTCGGTGCTCAAGTCCGGCCAGTCGGTCCTGGTGCAGGTCACCAAGGACCCCGTCGGCCACAAGGGCGCCCGCCTGACCAGCCAGATCAGCCTGCCCGGCCGCTACCTCGTGTACGTGCCCGGCGGTTCGATGACTGGCATCAGCCGCAAGCTCCCCGACAAGGAGCGCGCGCGCCTCAAGCAGATCCTCAAGAAGGTCATGCCCTCCGGCGCGGGCGTCATCGTGCGCACGGCCGCCGAGGGGGCCAGCGAGGAGGAGCTGGAGCGCGACATCACCCGTCTCGCCAAGCAGTGGGACTCCATCAAGCGCAAGTCCAAGTCGGCCAACGCCCCCTCGCTGCTCAACAGCGAGCCCGACCTGACGGTGCGGGTCGTGCGCGACGTGTTCAACGAGGACTTCTCCAGCCTCGTCGTGTCCGGTGAGGAGGCCTGGACCACCGTCCGCGAGTACGTGGACTACGTGGCCCCCAACCTCTCCGAGCGCCTCTCGCACTGGAACGAGGACCGCGACGTCTTCGCCGCCTACCGCGTCGACGAGCAGATCAACAAGGCCCTGGAGCGCAAGGTCTGGCTGCCCAGCGGCGGATCGCTGGTCATCGACCGCACCGAGGCCATGACCGTGGTCGACGTCAACACCGGCAAGTTCACCGGTCAGGGCGGCAACCTGGAGGAGACGGTCACCAAGAACAACCTGGAGGCGGCCGAGGAGATCGTCCGCCAGCTCCGGTTGCGCGACATCGGCGGCATCATCGTCATCGACTTCATCGACATGGTCCTGGAGTCCAACCGCGACCTGGTGCTGCGGCGCATGCTGGAGTGCCTCTCGCGCGACCGCACCAAGCACCAGGTGGCCGAGGTGACCTCGCTGGGGCTGGTCCAGATGACCCGCAAGCGGGTCGGCCAGGGCCTGCTGGAGGCCTTCTCGCACAGCTGCGAGCACTGCAACGGCCGCGGCCTGGTGGTCGCCAGCGACCCGGTCGAGAGCAAGGGCGGCGGCAGCGGCAACGGCCGCAAGAAGAAGAAGGGCAAGGGCGAGCCCGACCAGGCGGCCGAGAAGCCGGAGAAGGCCCAGAAGCCGTCCTCCGAGAAGGCCGACGGGGCCGACGGGCCGGAGAAGGCCGAGAAGGCGGGCGCTGACTCCGACGAGTCCGCCGAGGCGGACGCGGCGCGGACCGAGGAGGCACCCGAGGCCCCGCAGACGGCCGAGGCCCCGGCCTCCGAGCCCGCCAAGAAGACCCGTAAGCGGGCCTCCCGCTCCCGCAAGGCCGAGGCCGCCGCGGAGGAGCAGGAGGAGATCACCGCCACGGAGGAGGCTCCTGAGGCCGCGCAGCCCGAGCAGGCCGCGGAAGCCCCCGAGGAGGCCCCGGCCAAGAAGACCCGCGCCCGGCGCACCACCCGTCGTACCGCCCGCGGGGCGGCCGACACCGGTGAGGCCGAGGCCGCGGGCGGTGAGAGCGCCCCCGCCGAGGCGGACGCGACCGCCGCCGAGACGCCCGCCGAGGCCGGTGACGACGAGGCCGCCGAGCGGCCCAAGCGTCGCCGCACCCGGCGCACCAGGGCGGCGGCCACCCCGCCGACCGCCGTGGACGCGGGCTGAGTCAGGGGCGGTAGCCCCGCCGTGGTCCGGACCGGCACCAGCCCGGTCCGGACCACGGCACGTGTACAGGCCCGTGGCGGGCCGATGGTAATCTGAGGGACGGTGCGTCGGCGCGCTATGCCACCACACTCGCGCGCCCCGACACCGAAGTGCTCTCCACGCAGGGTTTGTTTCCCTCGGATCCCCGCGCCCCGCTACAGGCGATCAGTGGATCGTGGAACGAGGCACCTCCCCGCCCACACGGGGATGGGCCTCCCGGCCGATCTGGGCACAGGTGCGGTCGGACCCGGACCCCGGGCTCATGCCTCGGGGATGGTCCCGAGCATTATTCGTTGAGCGAGCAGGAAGAGAGTTACCCGGTGTACGCGATCGTGCGAGCGGGCGGCCGACAGGAGAAGGTGTCTGTCGATGACGTCCTGAACATCGACAAGGTCTCCGACGAGACCGGCGCCACCATCACATGGCAGCCCATCCTCGTCGTCGACGGTGACAACGTCATCAGCGACGTCGACAAGCTGAGCGGCTACACGGTCAGCGCCGAGGTCCTCGGTGAGACCAAGGGCCCCAAGATCAACATCCTGAAGTACAAGAACAAGACCGGTTACAAGAAGCGCCAGGGTCACCGCCAGAAGCACACCCAGGTGCGCGTCACCGGCATCGCGGCGAAGTAGGAGGCCTGGAAGATATGGCACACAAGAAGGGCGCTTCGTCCAGCCGTAACGGTCGTGACTCGAACGCCAAGCGCCTCGGCGTCAAGCGCTTCGGCGGCCAGAGCGTCTCGGCTGGTGAGATCCTGATCCGTCAGCGCGGCACCAAGTTCCACCCCGGCGCCAACGTCGGCCGCGGTGGAGACGACACGCTGTTCGCGCTGGTCGCCGGCGAGGTCAAGTTCGGCAACTTCCGCGGCCGCAAGGCCGTCAACATCGTTCCCGTCGCCGCCGAGTAGGCACGCGCGCGGACGTTGTACAGGGCGGGCCAGGGAACACTGGCCCGCCCCTTGCGTTGTCACTGGATGACGCGTGTGTGTCCAGGCCCCGCTCGGGGGCCGGAGAGTAACGGGGAGAGCTATGCCTGACTTCGTCGACGAGGCGGTCTTGCACGTCAAGGCCGGGAACGGCGGGCATGGCTGTGCCTCCGTGCACCGGGAGAAGTTCAAGCCGCTGGGCGGTCCGGACGGCGGCAACGGCGGCCACGGCGGGGACGTCGTGCTGGAGGTCGACACCCAGACCGCGACCCTGCTGGACTACCAGCGCCGCCCGCACCGCACCGCCGGCAACGGCACGCCCGGCCAGGGCGGCCACCGCGCCGGGGCCAAGGGCGAGGACCTCGTCCTCAAGGTGCCCGACGGCACCGTGGTCAGCCGTATGGACGGCGAGGTCGTCGCCGACCTGGTCGGCCACGGCACCCGGCTGGTGCTCGCCGAGGGCGGCCACGGCGGCCTGGGCAACGCCGCGCTGGCCACCAAGCGGCGCAAGGCCCCCGGCTTCGCCCTCAAGGGCGAGGAGGGCCAGGGCTTCGACGTGCGCCTGGAGATGAAGACCATCGCCGACGTCGGCCTGGTGGGCTTCCCCAGCGCGGGCAAGTCGTCCCTGATCGCCGCCATGTCCGCGGCCCGGCCCAAGATCGCCGACTACCCGTTCACCACCCTGGTGCCCAACCTGGGCGTGGTGGAGGCGGGCAACGTCCAGTACGTCATCGCCGACGTGCCCGGCCTCATCCCCGGAGCCAGCGACGGCAAGGGGCTGGGCCTGGAGTTCCTGCGCCACATCGAGCGCTGCTCCACCCTCCTGCACGTGCTGGACTGCGCCACCTACGAGCAGGGCCGCGACCCGGTCAGCGACCTGGAGGCACTGGAGGCGGAGCTGTCCGCCTACGGCCGCAGCACCGGAGTGGACCTGTCCGACCGGCCGCGCCTGGTCGCCCTGAACAAGGTGGACGTCCCCGAGGCCCGCGAGCTCGCCGAGCTGGTCACCCCGATGCTGGTCGAGCGCGGCTACCGCGTCCTGGAGGTCTCCGCGGCCTCCCGCGAAGGGCTGCGCGAACTGTCCTTCGCCCTGGGCGAGCAGGTGGCCGCGGCCCGCGAGGCCGCACCGCCCGCGGAGCCCACCCGGGTCGTGATCCGTCCCCAGGCCATCGGTGACGCGCCCTTCCAGGTGGTGCCGCTGGGCGGCAACGCCTTCCAGGTGCGCGGCGACAAGCCCGCCCGCTGGGTGCGCCAGACCGACTTCTCCAACGACGAGGCCGTCGGCTACCTCGCCGAGCGCCTCAACCGCCTCGGCATCGAGGAGCAGCTGGCCAAGGCGGGCGCCACCGAGGGCGCCGAGGTGCACATCGGCACCGAGGAGGACTCCGTGGTCTTCGACTGGGACCCCTCCACGGACGCCGAGGTCGTCCCGTCCGGCCCGCGCGGATCCGACGCCCGGCTGGGCTGACCCGCGCGGGGACCGACGGCCCGGCCGACAGGCACGAGCGCGGCGCCCGGTGCCGCGCCACTGGATGGAAAGCCCCACACGGTGCACAGCGCAGGAATCGAACAGACCGACTCCCTGGAGGCCTCCGGGCGCGCGGCGGTGGCCGCCGCGCGCCGGGTCGTGGTCAAGGTGGGATCGTCCTCCCTGACCACACCCGACGGCCGGATCGACTCCTGCCGCATCCGCGACCTGGTCCGGGTGCTGGCGGACCGCCGCGCCGCGGGCCAGGAGGTCATCCTGGTCTCCTCCGGGGCGGTCGCGGCCGGGATGACCCCGCTCGGCATGGCCCGCAGGCCCCGTGACCTGGCCTCCCAGCAGGCCGCCGCCAGCGTGGGCCAGGGGCTGCTGCTGGCCGCGTACACGGCCGAGCTGGCCGGGCACGGCCTCACCGCGGCGCAGGTCCTGCTCACGGTCGAGGACATGATGCGGAGGGTGCAGCACCGCAACGCCCAACGCACGCTGCGCCGCCTGCTGGACATCGGCGCCCTGCCCATCGTCAACGAGAACGACACCGTGGCCACGCACGAGCTGCGGTTCGGCGACAACGACCGCCTAGCGGCCCTGGTGGCGCACCTGATGCGCGCCGACGCGCTGGTGCTGCTCTCGGACGTGGACGCCCTGTACGACGGCAACCCCTCCGCTCCGGGGTCGTCGGTGGTCAGCCTCGTGCGCGGCCCGGCGGACCTGGACGGGATCGACATCGGCAGCGCGGGCGGGCGGGGCGTGGGCACCGGCGGGATGGTCACCAAGGTGGCGTCGGCGCGGATCGCCACGGAGGCGGGAGTGCACACCCTGCTCACCTCCGCCGCGAACGCCCGCACGGCCCTGGAGGGCGGGCCCGCGGGCACCTTGTTCGCCCCGGCGCGGGGACGGCGCCCTTCGGCCCGCCAGCTGTGGCTGGCGCACGCCACGGCGGGCCGGGGCAGCCTGGTCCTGGACCCCGGCGCGGTCACGGCGGTGGTACGGGAGAAGGCGTCCCTGCTCCCGGCCGGTGTGGTGAGGGTGACCGGCGACTTCAACGCGGGCGACCCGGTGGACCTGTGCGACGAGGACGGCGCCGTCGTCGCCCGCGGACTGGTCAACTACGACGCCGCCGAGGTGCCCGACCTGATGGGCAGGTCCACGCGGTGGCTGGCCCGCGAGATGGGCCCCTCCTACGAGCGCGAGCTGGTGCACCGGGACGACCTGGTCGTGCTCTAGACCACGTACCCGGACCGCCGCGACACCTCTGTGGCAATGTCGGGGACACCCCCGAGGAGAGTGGAGACACCCATGCCTAGCCTGGTGGCGAGAATGCTCGCGGTGGCGTTCCGGGTGGCGCGCAAGCGCCCCATGGAGACCGTCGAGGGCGCGCGCGAGCGCATCGACGAGGCCAAGGACGACCCCGAGCCGCCGCACTGGGTCGCCAAGCGCCACGAGACCACCCGGCGGGAGGTCGGGGGCTTCGCGAGCTACACGGTCCTCGCCCGGGACCGGGAGGAGGACCCCGACAAGGCCGTCCTGTACGTGCACGGGGGCTCCTACATCAGCGAGATCTCCCCCTGGCACTGGGTGCTGATCTCGCGCATGGCGGACGTGGGCTGCCGGGTGGAGGTGCCCATCTACGGGCTGGCGCCCCAGCACACCTACCGCGAGGCGTTCGGCTTCCTCCACACCGTGTACCGCGACCTGCTGGAGCACGTCGCGCCGGAGCGCACGGTGTTCGCCGGGGACTCGGCCGGGGCCGGGCTGGCGCTCGCCCTCGCGCAGACGCTGCCCGGGGAGGGCCTGCCCCAGCCCGCGCGGCTCATCCTGGTCTCCCCGTGGACGGACCTGACCATGTCCAACCCCGACATCGCCGAGGTGGAGGGCCGGGACCCCTGGCTCAGCCCGGTCGGCCTCAAGGAGGCCGCCAAGGTGTGGGCGGACGGCGACGACCTGTCCCTGCCCCGGCTCAGCCCCGTCAACGGCGTGCTCTCCGGCCTGCCGCCCATGGACCTCTACATCGGCACCCGCGACGTGTTCCTGCCCGACACCCGGCGCCTGCGCTCGCTCGTCGCGCGGGCCGGGGGAGAGGTGGACCTGCACGAGGAGGAGGGGGCCTTCCACGTCTACCCGCTGGTCCCGGTTCCCGAGGGCAGCCGGGCACGGGCGCGGATCATCGGCACCGTCCAGGACCTGTGAGACCTCCGGGGCGGGGCGGAGGCCCTAGGATGCGGGCGTGAGCGAACGAACGACGCGCCGAAGCGAGGACCACCCCCACCGGGGCGAGGTCCGCGAGATCCCCACCGCCGCCAGCGCCACCAGGCTCGTCTACGCGCCCGAGCGCGACGGACTCGCCGACGCGGGCGAGATCGTGTGGACGTGGGTCCCCTACGAGGAGGACCCGGGGCGGGGCAAGGACCGCCCGCTGCTGGTGGTCGGCCGCCGGGGCGGGCGGCTGCACGGGCTGATGCTGTCCTCCCGGCGCCCCGACGCGTGGGAGCGCCAGGACTGGCTGCCCGTCGGCTCGGGCCCCTGGGACCGGGAACAGCGCGACTCCTACGTGCGGGTGGACCGGCTCTTCGAGTTCGACGAGGACGACATCCGCCGGGAGGCGGCCGTCATGGACGAGGAGCTGTTCTGGATGGTCGCCGACGTCCTGCGGGCCCGCTACGGGTGGAGCTGAGCGGCGGAGGGCGGTCGCCCGTCCGGGGGCCCGGGGACGGCCGGGTCTCCACCGGAAGGGCGGTCGGGCCCCGGGGCGCAGGACCGCCGCCGGGGCCCCGCGGCCCCCGTCGCCTCAGGAGAGGGCCAACAGGCGTACGGGGCCGCCGGAACCGCCCCGGATGTTGGCGACGCCGACGATCGCCATAGCGCCGCTCTCGGGAGCCCTCTCCAGGTGGGCGACCATCTCGACGGCGTACTTGTTCTCTCCGAGGAGGAACACGTGCGCCTCGGGGTTGGAGGCGGAGTCGGGCCCGTAGTCGAAGCTCGGGGTGTCCACGGCGATCCCGGCGATGTCCCGCGCGCTCAGCAGCCAGTCGATCGCCTCGATGTCGAACCCGGGGAAGTGGGCGACGCCGTCGCTGTCGCGGTTGAGCATCGCCTCCTCGCTCTGGAGTACCCGCGCGCTCCATCCGGAGTCCATGGCGACCAGGGCGCCCCGGGGGATGCGGCCGTGGCGCCTTTCCCACCGGCGCAGGTCCGCCACGGTGACCTGGGCGTCGTAGTGCCTCGCGGCGCGGTCGGCGATGCGGACGACGACGAGCGGACAGACCAGGTCGCGCGGGTCCACCTCGTGGGTGTGCAGTGCGTCAGCGCTGTCGTTGAAGTGCCACGGCGCGTCGAAGTGGGTCCCGGTGTGCTCGTCGATCTCCAGCTTGAGCGCGTTGAAGCCGTCCTCCTCGATCGAGGCGAACTGGAAGATGTTCGGGTCGAGGATGTAGGGCCGGTAGATCGGGAAGTCGTTGTGGAGGACGTGGGTGAGGTCGGTGACCGTCAGCCGCGACGGGCTGATCCCGGCGATGGTCTGGGCGTGGGCGGACTCCACCGGCCCTCCGAGGGCGCCGATCCCGGTGAGCACGGCGCCGACGGCCGCCGAACCGGTCAGCATGCGCCTGCGGCCCAGGCCCGCGCCGGCCGGGCGCGCGGGCGGCGCCGACCGCTCCGCCGTGATCGTGCCCCCCGGCGTTTCCGGGGCGTGCCCCGATGCGGTCATGAACGTCTTCCGGGCCTTGTGGATCACGTGGGGTCCGCACATCGCAGTGTTCCTCTTCCAGGTCTGCTGTCCGTTCGATCTGGAATGAGTATACGATCTCTTATGCAAAAGTGAAGCCTGCGCCCCATGCGATGTCTTGTTTTCAGGGCGGACGCGGACCGGCGGCCTCGCCGCGGAAGGTGACCGGGCGGACACGCGGTCGGGCCGGCGCGCAGGCTCGTGCCCGTGCCGGGAGGTGTCGTTCTCCGGCGGGGAGGCCGGAAGGGCCGGAGCGTTTGGGGTGTGTCCGGAGCCGGCACGGCGTTTTCCGCCGTTCCCCGAACCCGTTGTGTGTAACGGAGTGCGCCCCGTCCTCCGGACCGCCGCGCCCGCCCGGGGAACGGAGGGAATTGTTCCTCGACGTGACAGCCCGCGTCCCGCCGTATTTCGCGGGAGCCGCGCTCGCGCCGCGCCGGTGAATTCCCGCCCGGCCCTGTGCGGGGCCGGGTGGCGGGAACGGGTTACGCGGAGCAGCGGCCCCGGGAGGCGGTGCGGACCACCATCGTCGGCGCCGAGCCGTCCGAGGACTGGTCCAGCAGCCGCCGGGAGAGGGTCACCTCGAAGGTCTCGGGGGCCTCCTCGATGACCTCCGCCAGGGCCAGGCAGCCCGACACCACGTGGTGCCGGATCCACTCGACGGTGTACAGGTCCGGCTCCGTCCCGGGGCGGAGCCGGACCCGCAGGCGCAGCCGCTCGTTCTCGGTGTGCGGACGGATCAGGACCACCTGGGCGGCTTCCACCGAGTCGAGTTGGAGGGCGAGCGACGCCAGGTCGGCGGGGGACACCAGACTGCTGAGCGGACCGTAGGGCGCGTCTATGCGGCTGTTGGTCCGCAGGGGCCGGCCGGGCAGCTCGCAGGTGCACGACGTCCACTCGGCCCCGGTGCCGGTGTCGTAGCGCAACAGGGGGACGACCGCCTTCCTGTGCGTGACGGTCACGAGCATGCGCCCGTTGACGACCTCGGTGTGCTGGTAGGGGAGCGGGTGGAAGGTGTCGATCGCGCAGTCGGGTCCGCTGTGCCCGATGATCCAGGTCTCCGCGGAGCCGAACAGCGCCCATGTGCGCAGGTGGGGGAAGTGCGTGCGGATCAGCGAGCGCGTCCCCGCGTCCATCGCCGGTCCACTCCAGAGCACCTTGCGCAGGAAGTCCAGGCGCCGTCCGGACGCGGCGCAGAAGCGCAGGACGCGCTGGACGGTGTCCAGGGTGGCGGCGAGGGCGCTCACCCCGTGCCGCTCGAAGAGGTCGAGGCACGGCTCGATCATCTGGTCCGTCGGGGCGTCGAGCGACAGGGTGGGGACGCCGGCCCGTGCGGCGAGCGCGTTGTGCAGGTCGTGCGACGCGCGCATGTGGAACGGGGTGCTCAGGCTCGCGACCAGGTCCCCCGGTGCGAAGGGCTGAAGGTGCGGGGCGATCTCGTCCACGTGGAGGTCGGAGGGGAGCGCGCCCAACCGGCTCGTGGACGTCGTTCCCCCCATGAGGTGGAGCGAGGCCCGGGAGAGTTCGGCCGGGGACTCCCGCATCATCGTGTCGACGGCCTCGCCGAGCTCCTCACGGGTGAGGGGAGGCAGGTCCACCAGGCGGGGCCTGCGCCCCAGCACGAGGTAACGGCCGTACTTGCGCCGCATGGACGGGATCCTCGCCAGGCGCTGTAACGCGTGGGCCAGGGAGAGCGGCCCCTCCACTTTTCCTCCGATATTCATCGTCATTCTCGTGCTCGCATCTCTGGGTGTCAGGGATTTCGTTCATCCCGCCGGGGCGGCTGCGGTGACGTTAATGAATGTGGAATTCCCGTTAATTCTTCTCGGGGAAATGCCTTCGTTGGCGGCATGGCAGGTTCGGGGCCGTTGGACAGTAAATCAGATTCCCCCACCGAGGAACATGGTGAAGATTTCCCCTGCTGGTAAGCGTGTGATCACCGCAGGTCATGTGTACTTGTTGGGAGACGCCTCGGAGCGTGTTCCCCCGGTGGCCGGATGCGGTCGAGTGACCTTGCTCACCGCTCCTGGCCGCCGTGCGGGGTGAAGGCGGAGGCCGCGGGAGGCGCCGGGACGCGGCCCGGCGTGCGCGGGGAGAGGGCCCGGTGCGACCGTGTCGCTTCGGCGGTCCCGCCGGTGGGCCCCGGTCCGCGCCGGAGCCCCGGCGGTGCCGAGTGCCGTCGGCACCGCCGGGGCTCCGCGTGGAGGAGGCTCTCAGGCGCGGCTCGGCGCGGCCTGCCCGGCGGCCCCGGGCGCGTGTCGCCGACCGTCCGCCGCCCCCAGGTGCACGGCCAGTTCCACCCTCAGGCGGGCGTGGTCCCGCGCGTGCCCGTGGGCGGCGACGTAGCCGTCCGGTCGGACCAGGTGGTAGCCCGGTGCCGAGCACAGCCGGTGCTCCGAGGCCTGGTCGGCGCTCAGCGCCACCGTCCGTACCTGGGGCCGGTCGGCGACGAGCGCGGAGAACGGCTCCCCGTCGCGGGTGCGTCCCCGGCCGGGTGTGACGGCGAGCGTCCACCCGCGGACCCCCTGCCCGCTCCCGGCCTCCCCGTGCCCGGCGACGCCCAGGTCCACGGCGAGGGAGCGGGGGAGGGCGTGGCCGGTGCGGACGGCGCCCGCCAGCCGTCCGGTCACCCGGCACAGGGAGGGCCAGGTGGGCTCCTGGGTGAGGCGAGCGGGTGTGTAGCGGAACCGGTAACCCGCCATGACGGGCAGGTATCCGCGTTCCATGACCGGTTCCAGGACGCGGAAGGCCGCGTCCCGGCCCGCCGTCTGCACGGGGTGCTGGAGCATCCAACCGCGTGTTTGGATGTCGGTGTCGCGCACCACCTGCCGCGCCACGTCCTTGCGTTCGGGGCCGTAGGTGGAGAGCAGTTCCGGTCCTGCCTCGCCCCGTGTCACCGCGGCCAGCTTCCAGGCCAGGTTCTGCGCGTCCTGCATCCCGGTGTTGAGGCCCTGGCCCCCGGCCGGGCTGTGCACGTGCGCCGCGTCCCCGGCGAGGAAGACGCGGCCCCGCTGGAAGTCGTCGGCGTGCCGCCGGTGCACGCGGAACACGGACTCCCACACCGGGTCGACCAGCCGGACCCCTCCCGGGCCCTGCTCGTCCGTGATCCGCTGGAGCAGGTCCACCCCCGCCTTCTCCCCGGGCGGAAGGCTGGCGAAGAACCGGAAGACGCCGTCGGGCAGGGCGACGATCACCAGGGCGCCCCGGGGCGACTGGTAGTAGAGCGCCTCGTCGACGGGCAGCTCCCCCTCGATGTGGCAGTCCACGAGGGCGAACGCCGACTCGTAGGTGCTGCCGACGAAGCCGGTGCCGATCTGGGCGCGCACCGCGCTGCCCGCACCGTCCGCGCCGATGAGGAAGGGCGCGTGGTAGCGCTCGACGGTCCCGTCGGAGTGTTCGAGGATCGCGGTCACCCCCTCGGTCGCGGTGATGTCGCCGGAGAAGTCCAGCCCGTCGAGGGCGAGCAGCCGCACCCCCCGTTCGATGCGCCCGCCGAGCGCGTGCAGCCGCTCGGTGAGCACGCGCTCGGTCTCGTTCTGGGGCAGGCACACCGGAGCCAGGTGCTCGGGGAACGTGAACGTGGCCAGCGGGTCGCCGGAGGAGTAGTAGCGGAACCTGCGGATGTCGATACCCGCCCGCCGGGTGGATTCCAGGGCGCCCAGGTCGTCCAGCAGGTCGAGGGTGCGCGGCCAGAGCAGCAGGGCCTTGGGGAAGGGGGAGGCGGACTCGGCGCGGTCGATGAGCCGTACACGTACTCCTCGTCTCAGGAGCTCGCACGCGGCGGTCAGGCCCACGGGCCCGGCACCGACCACGAGGACGTCGGAGGGGGTGCTGTGTGCGCGGGTGGAAGCGGTGTCGTCGCTGGTCAACTGCATTTCGGGGAGCTCCGATCGAACAGGTTGCGGCGGGTGTCCCGGGTCCGCCCACCGCGCGCGTGGCCAGTTCTATAAGATTGACGATGGACATAAGACACCTTATGCTCATCCACGAATGGATGGCTATAAGGAAGCGAATTAAGGGGTAGGGGAATGGCGATAGAAGCCACGGATCGGCAGGGCGCGCGGAGTGCTCCCGCCCCGTTGACCAGGGGACAGGCGGTGGCCACACTCGTCGCCGTCGCCCTGTCCAGCGTGATGCTGCCGCTCGCCGTCACCGCTCCGGCCGTGGCGCTCACCCAGCTCGCGGCCGACCTGAACGCCAGCGTCGGCGAGGCCCAGTGGGTCCAGAACGCCTACAACGTCACCTTCGCGGCGTTCATGCTCGCCGCCGGCGGACTCGCCGACCGCTTCGGCAGGCGCCGGGTCCTCGTCATCGGCCTCGTCGTTTTCACCGCGATGGCCACGGTGATCGGCCTCTCCTCCAACATCCTCGTCATCGACGTCGCCCGCGCGGTCCAGGGCATCGGCGCCGCGGGCATCATGACCAGCGGATCGGCGATCCTCGCCGACTCCTTCCGGGGAGCGGCCCGGGCCCGGGCCTTCGGCCTCCTGGGGACCTCCTTCGGCTTCGGACTGGCCATGGGGCCCTTCGTCGCCGGGCTGATGGTCAACTTCCTGGACTGGCGCATGGTGTTCCTGATGAACCTCGCGTTCGCCGCCGTCGTCCTGCTCCTGGTCCGCTCGATCCGTGAGTCGAGCGACCCCGGTTCCACCTCGGTGGACTGGGGCGGCGTCATGACCTTCAGCACCAGCCTGTTCCTGCTCTCCCTCGCCTTCGTCCAGGGCGCCGAGGCGGGTTGGCTCAGCCTGAGCGCGATCGGGTCGGCGGTCGGGTTCCTCGTCTTCCTCGCCGCCTTCGTCGTGGTGGAGTCACGGGTCCGGCGCCCGATGTTCGACCTCTCGCTGTTCAAGCGGCCCACGTTCGTCGTGGTCGTCTGCCAGCCCTTCACCATCACCTTCGGCTTCGTGGTCCTGCTCGTCTACCTGCCGCCCTTCTTCCAGGGCGTCGGCGGGTTCGGCGCCGCCGAGGCCGGGGCCCTGCTCCTGCCCCTGACCCTGCCGGTGCTCGCCCTGCCGATGCTGGCCGGGCAGCTCGCCGCCAGGCTCCCCCTGCGGGTCATGCTCGCCACCAGCTCCCTGCTCATCGCGGGCGGCTCCCTGTGGTTGATGACCCTCCAGCCGGGCCAG
This sequence comes from Nocardiopsis sp. LDBS0036, assembly GCF_041228755.1. Classification (NCBI taxonomy): domain Bacteria; kingdom Bacillati; phylum Actinomycetota; class Actinomycetes; order Streptosporangiales; family Nocardiopsidaceae; genus Nocardiopsis; species Nocardiopsis sp. LDBS0036. The sequence goes on along the minus strand of NZ_CP141103.1, from coordinate 2,503,202 downwards.
CACTGGACGGCGCTCGCCGCTCCCCTGGCCCTGTTCGGCACGGGGGTGGGAAGCGCCTTCGGCGTCATGGACAACGCGGCGCTCAGCTCCGTGGAGGTCGAGCGGGCCGGGATGGCCTCGGGCATCTTCAACACCATGCGCATCACCGGGGAGAGCGTGGCGATCGCCGGAGCCGGGTCCGTGCTGGCGACCCTGTCCCTGAACACGCTCGACCTCCCCTTCGCCGACCCCGAGCAGGAGCGGACCCTGGCGGGTGAGGCCACCCAGGGCCGACTGGAAACGGCGCTGGGCCAGTTCGCCGAGGCGGACCGCTCGACCGCGCTGGACGCCGTCTCGGCCAGCCTCACCTCCGCGATGCACACCACGTTCCTGGGGCTGGCGCTCCTCGCCCTGGCCGGCGCGGTGGTCACGTTCCTCGTCGTCAGGGAACGCGAGCTCCGCTAGGCGGGGTCCTCGCGGGCCCTCCGCCCCGGCTCCCCTCCACCGTCCACCACCGACAGCCCCTCCCGGACCCCGGACCCCGGCCTCCGACCCGCCGTACCGACGCACCGCGGGGAGACGCTCTCCGCCCGCGGCCCCCACATCAGGACCACAAGCCCGAGGAATGTGAGACAGACCATGCAGATGCCCGTGCACCACCTCCTCAACGGCGCCACCGACACCGTGACCGCAGGCACGGAGGGTCCGGCCCTGGACTACGAGCGGACCGTTGACCGCACCGTCGTCCACCGGGAGTCGTTGGCGGAGGTCTTCGTCACCGACACCCAGCCCCTCGGAGGGGACGCCCACGCGGCCGCCGCCCAGCTCCCCCGTTCACACGCCTACTACGGCGACCACCTGCTCCGCCCCCGCCGCCACGACCCCGTGCTGCTGCTCGAAGCATGCCGACAGGTGGGGCTGGCCATCGCGCACACCCACTACGGCGTCCCCTTCGACCACAAGTTCGTGCTCACCACCCTGGGCATCACCATCACGCGCCCCGAACTGATGACGGTGGGGACGGCTCCGTGCGCCCTCCGCATGCTCTGCTCCGTCGGGGACAAGAGGGTCAAGGAAGGACGCGTCGTCGGCTACGACGCCAGGTTCCGGCTCTTCGTCGACGGCACGGAGGTCGGCAACGCCGTCGTCGGCCTGCGGTTCAAGTCCCCGGCGAGCTACGAGGCGCTGCGCCTGCGCAACCGCTCCGGCGAGCCGGTCCCCTCCACGGAGACCTTCGACTTCACCGTCGGCGGGGAGCTCCCCGCCCCCTACCTCGTCGGCCGGTCGAACGGCGACAACGTGGTCCTGACCGGGCTCGCGGGGGCCGGGGACACCGTGTCGGCCTCCCTGCGCGTGCTGCCCCAGCACCCGAGCCTGTTCGACCACGCCCAGGACCACCTGCCGGGCATGGTCCTGATCGAGGCCGGGCGCCAACTGGCCCTGAACACGCTCCTGGAGGTCCGGGGCACCTCGCCGGCCAAGGCCTACCCCACCGAGATCACCGCCACCTTCACCAGCTTCGGCGAACTGGAGCCCCGGACCGAGTTGCGGGCCGTCACCGCTCCGGCGGGGGCGGAGGGGTCCGAGGAGGAGGGCGTCTACTACACGCAGGGCGGAATCGTGGAGTTCCTCGCGCCCACCGGCGGCCCCGAACCCGCCCCGACCTCCGTCGAGGTGGACGTGCTCCAGAGGGGCGCGTCGATCTGCCGGATCGAGGTCGGCCTGGTCCGCCTCCCCGCGTGAAGCGGACCGTACCGACCCCTACGACAGGAGAAGCCATGACCCTCGCGAACGGAGCGCACACCCCGGGGCCCCGGGGGCGCGGCATCGCGTTCTTCGACGTGGACGAGACGCTCATCGGACCGAAGAGCATGTTCTCGTTCCTGGAGTTCCACCTCGGGAACGGCTCCAGGCCGCCCGGCTCCTACGAACGGGCCGTGGCCCACCTCAGGGCGGCGGCGGCCCGGGGCGTGCCCCGCCAGGACGTCAACCGCCTCTACTACCGCATCATGGCGGGCGAGTCCGTCGAGGGGCTGCGCGCCGAGGGGCGGGCGTGGTTCTCCGAGGCCGCGCGCGTGCCGGGCTTCTGGCACACGCCGGTGCTGGAGCGCCTGCGCCGCCACCGGGCCGAGGGCGACCTGGTCGTCCTGCTCTCGGGCTCCTTCTTCGCCTGCCTGGACCCGATCGCGGAGGAGGCCGGAGCCCACTGGGCACTGGGCACACGGCCGGTCGTCCGCGGCGGGCACCTGACCGGTGAGGTCCTCGTCCCCATGATCGGCGCGACGAAGGAGACCGCCGCCAGGGCCGCCGCGGCGGTGAGAGGCGTACCCCTGTCCTCGTGCACCGCCTACGGAGACCACTCCAGCGACCTCGCCCTGCTGTCGGCCGTGGGAGTCCCGGTCGCCGTCGGCGAGGACGCGACGCTCACCGCGCACGCCGAGGCCAACGGATGGGAACGCGTCCGCTCCGGCCGCCCGGGCCCCGGCGCGGCGGAGGGAGCCCCGCGCCTCCCGTCGGTGAACGCGTGACGCCGGGTCGGGAGCGCCTCCGCGCGGTGCGGCGACGCTCCCGGGCCCTCCCCTCCCCGCAGCCCAGCAAGAAGGAGACAGCACGATGACCATCGCCATCCTCGGTACGGGCTCGTACCTGCCGGACGAAGTGGTCGGCAACGAGCCGATCGCCCGCACCGCCGGTGTCACAGACGAGTGGATCCGCCGCAAGACGGGGATCCGCGAGCGCCGACGCGCCGCCCCCGACCAGGCCACCTCCGACCTCGCCGCGGCGGCCGGCCGACGGGCCCTGGCACAGGCGGGCGTGTCCGCGGACCGCCTGGCCTACGTCATCGTCGCCACGTCCACCCCGGACCACCCCCAGCCCGCGACGGCCAGCATCACCCAGCACCTGCTCGGCGCGCGGTCCGCGGCGGCGTTCGACGTCAACGCCGTGTGCAGCGGCTTCGTCTACGCCCTCTCCGTGGCCGAGCACCTGCTGCGGCCGCACGGGGAGGCCTACGCGCTGGTCATCGGCGCGGACATCTACTCCCGGATCCTCGACTACGGCGACCGCAGGACGGCGGTCCTGTTCGGCGACGGCGCGGGCGCGGTCCTGCTGGGGCCCGCGCACGACCGCGGCGGCGTCGTGGGGACGCAGCTGCTCACCGACGGGGACCACCACCACCTGATCAGGGTTCCGGCCGGGGGCTCGCGCCTGCCCGCCTCCGCGGAGACCCTGGGACAGGGCGGGCACTTCTTCACGATGGAGGGCCGCGGCGTGCGCGAGTACGTCACCCGGCGGCTGCCCGAGGCGGTCCACCGGATGCTCGACGGCCTGGGCGTGGACCGGGAGGAGATCCGCCACTTCGTGCCCCACCAGGCCAACGGCGCCATGCTCGAGGACGTCTGGCCGTCGCTGGGCCTGGACAACGCCCACCTCCACCTGACCGTGCAGACCCATGGCAACACGGGTTCGGGATCGGTGCCCGTCGCCCTGGACACGGTGCACCGCGCCGGGCTGCTCGAACGGGACGACCTCGTCCTGCTCGCGGGGTTCGGCGGCGGCATGAGCGTCGGGCTGGCCCTCGTGCGGTGGAGTCCCGTGGCCGCGAGGGCGGCCTCCGTGGTCCGTTCGGTCCGCTCCGCGGGGACGACTCCGGTCCACGTTCCCGCGTGACCCCTCCCGGCCCGGGAGGCGGGGCGGGGCGTGTCCGGTCCCCGGGGCCGTGCACGCTCCATCCCGGGACGTGCGTGAACGGTCGGCGCCCCGACCGCGGGGGCGCGGCCTCTTCCGGAAGCCTTTCCCGGGACGCCTGTCCGGGTGCCTTTCAGGACGCCTGGGGGAGCGCCCCTGCGAGCGCCTCTCCGGGAGGGCGCGGGAGGCGGGCGCCCACGGAGCGGCGGGGCGGGGCCCCGTCCGGCTCCCCGCGCGGTGACGCCGGGGCGCCCGCCCGGACCGGGGTCACTCCTCGCCCAGGTCCGCCAGTTCGGTGCGGGTCTCCGCGGAGACCTCCGCGCACCGGCTGAGGAAGCGGACGAACTCACCCTCCTCCTCGCTGCTGAACGCCTCGCTCAGCCGCATCTCCACCCGGATCGCGGCCTCGTCCGCCTTGGCGAGCAGGTCCTGTCCGCTGGGGGAGAGCCTCGTCTCCAGGATGTGGGAGTGCAACGGGTGGGGCTTGCGCTCGATCAGTTCGCGCCTGCTCAGGGTCGCGAGGACCGAGGACATCGTCTGGGGGGTCACCAGGCACCTGCGGGCCAGGATCGCACCTGAGGCCCCGGGCTCCTCCGAGAGCACGAGCAGGACCGTGTACTGGGGGACCGAGAGGTTGAACTGCCTCAGAACAGCGTGCTTCGCGGAGATCAGCTCCTGCTCGGCGCGCTTCAGGTGATGACCGATCCGCTGGTCCATGGGAAGCTGGGTCATCTGGGAATCGTATCTCAGAGCGCCTGTCCCTCCGTGCTCGTCGGCCGGTCGTCAGGCCGGCGCCGGGAGCCGTCCGCTCCACCCCGGCTCGGGGGAGGGTCAGTACCGCGCGCCCGCGGTGGCGTCGGCGATGGTGTCGAGTTCGGCGAGGTCCTCCGGGGAGAGGACCAGGTCCGCGCCGCCCACGTTCTCCTCCAGGCGTTCGCGCCTCTTGGTTCCCGGGATGGGGACGACGGGCAGGCCCCAGCGCTCGGCCTGGGCGTGGACCCACGCCAGGGCGACCTGGCCCGGGGTCGCGCCGTGCGCCTCGGCCACCCGCCGCACGATGGCGAGCAGATCCTGGTTGCGCACGGCGTTCTCGCCGGAGAAGCGCGGCTTGCCGCGGCGGAAGTCGTCGGCGGACAGCTCCTCCACCGGAGGGAGGGCCCCGGTGAGGAAGCCGCGCCCCAGCGGGGAGTAGGGGACGAAGCCCACGCCGAGCCGCGCGCACTCGCCCACCACGGACTCCTCCACGTCGCGGCTCCACAGCGACCACTCCGTCTGCACGGCGGCGATCGGGTGCACGGCGTGGGCGGCGCGCAGTTCGTCGGCGCTCACCTCGGACAGCCCCAGGTGGCGCACCTTGCCCTGGGCGACCAGCTCGGCCATGGCCCCGACCGTCTCCTCGACGGGGACCGAGGTGTCGCGCCGGTGCATGTAGTAGAGGTCGATCGTCTCGACGCCCAGGCGGGAGAGGCTGGCGTCGCAGGCCGCGTGGACGTACTCCGCGTCCCCGCGGTGGCTGCGGGCGCCGGTCCCGCGGTCGCGGACGATCCCGAACTTGGTGGCGAGGACGACCTCCTCCCGCCGTTCCCGGACGACCTTGCCCACCAGCTCCTCGTTGGCCCCGTGCCCGTACATGTCCGCGGTGTCGAGGAAGCCGACGCCCAGGTCCAGGGCGTGGTGCAGGGTCGCGAGGGAGTCGGCCTCGTCTCCCGGGCCGTAGAACTCGCTCATCCCCATGCAGCCCAGCCCCTGGGCGGACACGGTGGGGCCGTCGGTGGTCAGCGGAACAGTCCGCATGCGCACTCCTGTGCTCGGTGGTCGTGCTCGACGCGACTCAGGGAGGTGCTACCCGGGGGTGTGACCTGGGCGCCGCATACGGCGCGTGCGACCCGCCCTCCTGAACCTATGCCGAGAAGGTACCATAAGAACCCTGACCCTGACTCGATATCGATTGGATTCGGAGGCGTCCCCCCTCGCGCACCAGGAACTCGGGGGCCGACCCGTCCGGGAGTTCCCGCAGCATGTGCCGGGAGACGATGACCTCGAAGGACTCCGGAGCCTCCTCCGTCACCTCGGACAGCCCCAGCGACTCGGACAGCACGTGCTGCCGGATCCACTCGCCGGTGTAGAGCTCGGACCTGGTCTCCGGGCGCAGCCGGACCCGCAGGTGGAGCCGTTCGTCCTCGGTGTGGGGATCGACCAGGACGACCTGGGCCGCCTCCACCGAGTCGAGCCGCAGGGCCAGCGGCACGAGGTCGAGGGGGGAGACCACGCGGCTGAGCGGCCCCATCGGGGCGTCTATGCGGCTGTGGGTGCGCACCGCGGGACCGGGCAGGCCGCAGGGGCAGGCCGTCCATTCGGCCGCGACCCCGGTCTCGTAGCGCAGCAGCGGGACGACCGCCTTCTCGTGTGTGACGGTCACCAGCATGCGCCCGTCGACGATCTCCGTGTACTGGTGGGGGAGCGGGTGGAGGGTGTCGTTGGCGCAGTCCGGGCCGCTGTGCCCGATGATCCAGGTCTCCGCCGAGCCGAAGAGCGCCCATGTGCGCAGGTGGGGAAAGTGTGTCCGGATCAGCGCTCGGGTGGCGGCGTCCATGGCCGGACCGCTCCACAGCACCTTGCGCAGGAACCCGAGGTCCCGGCCGGACGCGGCGCAGTAACGGAGCAGGCTCCGGAAGGTGTCGAGGGTGGTGCCCAGGGCGTTGACCCCGTGGCGCTCGAACAGGTCGAGGTAGGCGTCGATCATCTGGTCGGTCGGCGCGTCCATGGAGAGTGTGGGCACCCCGGCCCTGGCGGCGAGTCCGTTGTGCAGCTCCTGGCAGGCCCGCATGTGGAACGGGGTGCCGAGGGTGGTGAACAGGTCGCCCTGTTCGAAGGGGCGCACGTGCGGCGCGATCTCGTCCAGGTACAGGTCCGCCGGGACCGCCCCCAGGCGCATGGTCGACCGGGTGCCCCCCATGACGTTCAGGGAGGCGCGGGTCAGGGCGGACGGGTCGGTGCGCACCAGGGTGTCGATCGCCCGGCCCAGTTCGTCCCTGTCGAGCGTGGGGAGGTCGGACAGCTCCGGCGCGGAGGCCCCGGAGACGTGGCGGAGGTACTTCTCCCGCAGCACCGGAATCCTGGACAGCCGGGCCAGTGCCCCTGCCGTGGACGGAGCCCCGCCGAGGCTCGTTCGCGGACCGAAATTCGTTGTCATTCTCGCACTCGCGTTCCTGGTGTACTCAAATGCGGCCGATCACGGTAGTTCGTACTGCTGCATAGCCATGAATCCGAAGTGACCAGAAGTTCCCTGGACTTCGTCGTCCAGTCGTCGGCGGGGCGGGCCGCAGCTGCCTTCGGAATGCGTCCATTCGAGAGAATGCGACGATATCCGAGGCGCTCTCCGGGGCCGTGTGACCGCGTCGACACCTTTCGTTATCGTCCGTCGTCGGGGGCGTTCCCCTGAGACGGGCCCTTGTCTCCCGCGTTATATGACCTTCCTCACGTGCGGCCTGTGGGACGTCACGCCCGGTGACCGGTCCGGGTTGGGGTACCAGCGTCCGTCCGGTGGACGCCGAGGTGGCGGGCCGGACCGGACGGCCCGGCCGTGCGCGCCCGACTCCGCCCTGTGGACAACCTCCGTCCGGCGGGGCCGCGCTATACGCTGAAAGCGTTCACCCCGGCGCATGCCCCTGAGACCCTTCGACGCCGCAGGGCGGGTACGCCGGGATGGCCTCCCAACCAAGAGAGAGCACCATGAGTGACATCGAGCGCGAGGTCCACGCGGTAGCCGGGCGGGCCAGGGACGCGGCGGCCGACCTCGCCCCGCTCAGCCGGGCGGTCAAGGACGCCGCGCTGCTGGCGATCGCCGACGCCCTGGTCAAGCGGTCCGACGAGATCACCGCGGCCAACGCCGAGGACGTGGCGCGGGCCCGCGAGGACGGCACCAGCCCGGCCATGGTCGACCGGCTCACCCTCACCCCGCAGCGGATCGAGGCCATCGCCGAGGCCGTCCGCGAGATCGTCGAGCTCCCCGATCCGGTGGGCGAGTCCGTGCGCGGATCCGTGCTGCCCAACGGCCTGGACCTGCGCCAGATCCGGGTGCCGCTCGGTGTCATCGGCATCATCTACGAGGGCCGCCCCAACGTCACCGTGGACGCCGCCGCCCTGTGCCTCAAGAGCGGCAACGCCGCCCTGCTGCGCGGCTCCTCCTCGGCCTACTCCTCCAACACCGCCATCGTCGGGGTCCTGCGGGACGCCCTGGAGGGCACCGGGGTCCCGGTGGACGCCGTCCAGATGGTGCCCGGCCGCACCCGTGAGTCCTCCACCGCGCTCATGCGGGCGCGCGGCCTGGTGGACGTGCTCATCCCGCGCGGCGGGGGCTCCCTCATCCAGGCCGTGGTGCGCGACTCCACCGTGCCGGTCATCGAGACCGGCGAGGGCCTGTGCCACGTCTACGTGGACGCCGACGCCGACCTCGACAAGGCCGTGGCCATCACCACCAACGCCAAGGCGCAGCGCTGCTCGGTGTGCAACTCCGCCGAGACCCTGCTGGTGCACGAGGCCGTGGCCGAGGAGTTCCTGCCACGCGTGCTGCGGGCCCTCGGCGAGAGCGGCGTGACCGTGCACGGCGACCCCCGGGTGCTGGAGGCCGCCGCCGCCCACCCGACCGGGGCCCGGGTGGTCGAGGCCACGGAGGAGGACTGGGCGACCGAGTACCTGTCCATGGACCTGGCCGTGCGGGTGGTGCCCACCATCGACGAGGCGCTGGCCCACATCCGCAGGTACTCCACCCAGCACACCGAGGCCATCGTCACCGACTCGCTGAAGGCCTCCCGGTACTTCGTCTCCCGGGTGGACTCCGCGGCGGTCATGGTCAACGCCTCCACCAGGTTCACCGACGGCGGCGAGTTCGGCTTCGGCGCGGAGATCGGCATCTCCACCCAGAAGCTGCACGCCAGAGGCCCGATGGGGCTGACCGAGATGACCTCCACCAAGTACGTGGTCACCGGGGACGGCCACCTCAAGTAGCCGCGCGCGCCGGGGCCGCCCTCGGGGCGGCGGCCCCGGGCCGCAAAGGACCACACGCCACGGGGCCGGCCTGACGCGTGTGTCCGTTGTGCGACCGAGAGTCACTTTCGGGGTTCGGGGGACCGTTGGCATCTGGAGCGTTTTCCCGCTGGAAACCTGGACAGAAGCGAATCTTCGTCTAGCACGTATTCCCAAAGGGACGGCTGGTCGGTAATTTCACTGTGGTGTCTCACGGCGCGCCTCCGCATCGCTCGGAGTGTCGCCCCCCCACGGTCACAACGAAAGGAATCCCCCGAATGAAGCTCCGGAGCAAGGTCGCTGCCATCGCCACGACCGCCCTGGCCGTCGGTGGTGTCACGCTGATGGCCTCCCCCGCCCAGGCTGACCTGGTCACCCTCTGCTCGGGCCACGGCGGTGCCATCACCCTGCCCACGGACCTCGCGGTCCCCGCCGGCAAGAGCTGCTTCCTGGACGGCACGGTCATCCAGGGCGACGTCACCGTGCGCCAGGGTGCCAACCTGCACATCATCGGCGGTGAGATCGAGGGGAAGGTGACCGTCCAGCAGGACGCCTACTTCGACTCCCAGGAGACCTCCGTCGGCGACCGCGTGGTCAACCGCGGCTCCTACGGCACCTACCTGGAGAACAGCTCCACGGGTGCCGCCCTGCGCGCCGTCCCGGTCGACGGCGGCAACACCGACGGCTTCGCCTACGTGGTGGACTCCTCCGTCCACAGCATCAACGCCGAGGTCGGCGCCGTCTACGTCTCCGGCTCGCGCATCGGCGGCGCCGTCAAGGCCGACGGTGTCGAGTACGCCGACATCTACGACTCCGTGGTGCGCGGCGCCCTGACCGTCAACAACCCCGCCAGCGGCGGCATCCTCTGCGACAGCGAGGTGATCGGCGCGGCCACCTACAGCGGCGGCACGGGTCCGGTCGCGGTCGGCGCCGGGGAGCAGGAGGGCTTCTGCTCCTCCGTCAACTACGTCGACGGCGACCTGAGCGTCACCGGCGTCAGCGGCGGCGTCTACATCGACAACAACATCGTCGGCGGTGACCTGTCCACCTCCGCCAACAGCCCGACCGCCCAGATCGGTGAGAACAACCGCGTCCGCGGCGACATCCTCACCGAGGAGATCGCCCTGCGCAGCTTCTCCGCCGCCGTGGTCGAGGAGTTCGAGGCGCACGAGGACGACCTGGTCGAGGAGGTCGAGGAGGCCCGCTCCACGACCATCGACGAGGCCATGGCCGCCGGTCCCGCCTTCTAGGACCCGCTCTCCGGTCACGCCAGGACGCCCGACAGCGCCGACGGCCCCGCCGTCGGCGCTGCCGTGTGCCAGGGGCCCCGCGACCCCGCCGGAGCGCATCGTGGGGACGCGCGGTGGGGGAGGTGGGGAGAGGGCTGTTACCGTCCGCGGGAGGCCATCCCGACGACGAGGAGCGACGCGTGCCCACCACCGTGTCCTACGGAGAGCACCCCAGCCAGATCGCGCACCTGTGGGAACCGGAGGGCGGCGCGCCCGCGCCCGTCGCCGCCCTGCTGCACGGCGGCTGGTGGCGGGACGGGCTCGACGCCGGGCTCATGGATCCGCTGGCCCGCGACCTGGCCGCCGCCGGGTGGGCGGTGTGGAACGTGGAGTACCGCCGCACCGGCGACGACGGGGGCGGCTGGCCGCAGACGCTCGACGACGTCGACCGCGCCCTGGCGGCCCTCGCCGAGACCGCGGCCCGCGAGCCCGGCCGCTACGACCTGTCCCGCACGGTGTCCGTCGGCCACTCGGCGGGCGGGCACCTGGCCCTGCTCAACGCGCTCCACCCCCGCACGCCCGTGCGCGCCGTGGTCGCCCTCGCGCCGGTCACCGACCCCGAGCGCTGCGCACGGGAGGGACTGGGCGAGGGAGCGGTGGAGCCGTTCCTGGGCCCCGCCCCCTCCGCGCGGGTGTACGCCGCCAGCTCGCCGCTGCTGCGCGTGCCGCTGGGGGTGCCCCAACTCGTCGTACACGGGGACGCCGACCAGCGCGTCCCGGTCGACCACAGCCGCGTCTACGTGGCCGCCGCGCGCGCCGCGGGGGACACCGTGGACCACCACGAGCCGGTCGGAGCCGACCACTTCGCGGTCATCGACCCCGCCCACCCCGCCTGGCGGGGGGTGCGCGCCTACCTCGCCGACCTGCGCTGAGCCGGACACGCCCGAAGACGCGGTCGCACCTCGCGACGTAGGAGCCCCCGGCTCAGCGGAGCCGCGCGCCGGGGAGCGCACCCGCCGGTCACGCCGGAGGGGCGGCCCGCGTACGGGGGCCGCCCCTCCGGGCCGGGAACCCGGCACCATCTCCCGCCCGGGCGGCGTCGGCTTCGCGGGTGCCGCCCCCCGCGGCCGGGCGCCCGTTTCCCACGCGCGTCGGGAACCGGTGTCGGGGGGAGAGCCCGGTCAGGAAGAGGTTCCCGAGCCCTGGTTGGTGCGGGAGGAGCCGTTGCGCCACCGGTCGGCGACGGTGTCGAAGATCTTGCCGCCCGCGCTGGCCGCGCTGCCCGCGACGTCGCGCAGGGTGCCCAGCAGCGGGTCGCCCGTGCGCTCCCAGGACTGCTTGTAGGAGTCGGCGGCCTTGCGGGCCTCCTCGCCCACCCGGGCGTCGCGGTCGGTGGAGCGGCGCGGGTAGTCGCCGTTGACGATGCTCTGGTAGGAACCGTCCTCGATCCACCGGTGCAGCTCGGCCAGGCGCACCACCGCGAACGGGTGCGTCTGTCCGACCAGGCTGACCAGCTTGATGAGGCTGTCGCGGGCGTCGCCGCCGGACTCGTACTCGCGGGCCTGCTCAAGGAAGGCGTCGGGGTTCATCTCCACGAGCTTGGAGCCGCCCGCCAGCTTCATCAGGGCGCGCTTGCCCGCCTCGGGGTTCTGGCTGGCGAGGATCCCGGCGCGGTCGCAGGACAGCTCGGACTTGCGGTACCACTCCTCCAGCGCGGCCACGATGGCCTGGATGCCGATGAAGCCCAGCGGCACCCACGCCACGCGGGTGGCCAGCCGGATCAGGGCCAGCAGCATGGTGCGGTAGACGGCGTGGCCGCTGAGGATGTGGCCGACCTCGTGGCCGATGACGAAGCGCTGCTCCTCGGCGTCCAGCAGGTCGAACAGGCCCGTGGTCATCACGATGAACGGGCGGTTGCTGCCGATCGCCATGGCGTTCGGCTTCGGGTTCATCTGGATGTAGAGCTCGGGGACCTCGTCCATGTCCAGGACGTAGGCGGCGTCGCGCACGTAGTCGTACACGTGAGGGAACTGGGTGGGACCGACCCGGACGGCACTGGACAGGAACATCAGTCGCAGGGCGCGCTCGTTGAACAGCCCCGACAGGCGTTTGAACACCTCGTCGAACCCGCGCAGCGAGCGCAGCGCCACCAGGGCGCCACGGTCTGCGGGGTGTTCGTAGGCGCGGGGCGAGATCTCGGAGAGCCGGACGCGGACGCGGTCTGGTGTGTTGGCCATATCGGCATGCTATGCGCCGTGATCGCGCTTGGCCACGGTTTCCGGCTTCGAGATATGACGCGATTTTCGGGCGCCGTCGACGCGCCCGGGGGAAGGAACCCGACACGGCGTTCGTTGTCCCGGTGCGAGGACCGAAAAGGGAGGAAGGGGACAGCGGTGGTGCCCTCCGTCGGCTAATCTCGGTTGGCCGATCCCGGCAACGGCAACGTCCACGGCGAAACGGAGCGCACAGTGGCGCACGCAGCTTCCGACGCATCCCGCAACGGGGACTCCCCCGCGCCCCGGGGAGGAACCGGCCCGACCAAGGTCGGCATCATGGGCGGCACCTTCGACCCCATCCACCACGGCCACCTCGTGGCGGCCAGTGAGGTCGCGCACCTCTTCGGGCTCGACGAGGTGGTGTTCGTCCCCACCGGCCAGCCCTGGCAGAAGGACCTGGCCAAGGTGACGCCCTCCGAGGACCGCTACCTGATGACGGTCATCGCCACCGCCGAGAACCCCCAGTTCCGGGTGGACCGCGTCGAGATCGACCGTTCGGGGCCCACCTACACCCTCGACACGCTCCGCGAGATGCGCGCCAAGTACGGCCCCCACGTGGAGCTGTACTTCATCACCGGGGCGGACGCGCTGGGCGCCATCCTGAGCTGGCACAACGTCGACGAACTCTTCGAGCTCGCGCATTTCGTAGGCTGTAACCGGCCCGGTCACCACCTCAGTGACACCGGACTGCCCGAGGGCAAGGTCTCCCTGGTGGAGGTCCCCGCGCTGGCCATCTCCTCGACCGAGTGCCGGGAACGCGTCCGCAAGGGCGAACCCATCTGGTACCTGGTGCCCGACGGCATCGTCCGCTACATCAACAAGACCGGGCTCTACCTAGAGAGCTGAAAGGCAGCAAGCACAACGTGACAGCCACCGACAGGGCACTGGAGCTGGTCAGGGTCGCGGCGGAAGCCGCCTCCGACAAGCTCGCCCAGGAGATCATCGCCTACGACGTCAGCGAGCAGCTGGTCATCACCGAGGCCTTCGTTCTGTGTTCGGCCCCCAACGACCGGCAGGTCCGCGCGATCGTCGACGAGGTCGAGGACCAGCTCCGCCTCCAGGCCGGGGCCAAGCCGGTCCGGCGCGAGGGCGAGCGTGACGGCCGCTGGGTCCTGCTGGACTACGCCGACATCGTCGTGCACATCCAGCACGAGGAGGAGCGCGGCTACTACGGCCTCGAACGGCTGTGGAAGGACTGCCCCGAGATCGACCTCCCCGAGGGCGCGCGCGGCGCCCAGCGCACGCCGCTGGACGAGTTCTGACCCCGACCCCACTGCGAGTGGAGAGGCACACCACGTGAGCGACACCCCTCGTGTGCTGTTCTGGCGGCACGGACGCACGTCCTGGAACGTGGAGAACCGCTTCCAGGGGCAGACCGACATCGCACTCGATCCGGTCGGCCACGCCCAGGCCAGGCGGGCGGGGGAGCTGCTCGCCTCGTTGAACCCCGACGTCATCGTCGCCTCCGACCTGACCAGGGCCGCCGACACCGCCGGATACCTCTCCCGGGCCTCCGGGGTGCCCGTGGAGTTCGACGAGGGGCTGCGCGAGCGCTTCGGCGGCTCATGGGAGGGGATGACCGGGGCGGAACTCTCCGCGCGCTGGCCGGTCGAGCACGCCCGGATGGACATCCCCGACGGCGAACTCATCGCCGAGGTCGGCGACCGGATGCGCGCCGCCGTCGAACGCGGACTGGGCAAGACCCCGACCGGGGGGCTGCTCGTCGTGGTCAGCCACGGCGCCGCCCTCAGAGTGGGGATCGCCCGGCTGCTGGGGATCCCCGACGAACAGCGCGAGATCCTGGGACCCATCAGCAACTGCTGCTGGTCGGTGCTCCAGGAACGCCGGGGGCAGTGGCGGCTGATGGAGCACAACGCGGCCAGCCTCCCCGAGCCGGTCGTGCTCAGCGACGACGCCTGAACCGTTTCGACGTTCGGGCCGGATTCCGCTATGGTTCAGGGAGTCGGCAGGACCCCACAGGTCCGATCGACTCCCTTGAGGGGCTATGGCGCAGTTGGTAGCGCGCCTCCATGGCATGGAGGAGGTCTGGGGTTCGAATCCCCATAGCTCCACGGACTCAGGACGACCCTGCTCGGCGGCCTTCGGCCGCCTCGCCGGGTCGTCCTTCGTGCTTTCCGGGGGGAGACCCCCCGAACCCCCCGAGGTACCCCCCTGTGGTCGGGGTTGCGGGAATCGGCGGGGCGGGTGGGGTGCTCTCCCACAACGTGGGGCTTCGCCTCTGGGCCCCTGGGGTTGAGGCCGCGTTGATCGGCCGGGTGGGGCGTGTTTCCTCGCAACGCGGGCTTCGCCCGGAGGTGCCCCCTGTGGTCGGGACCGCGGTGATCGGCGGGGACGTCCTCCCGCGAGGCGGGGCTTCGCCCCGGGAGCACGCCGGTCAGCGGCGCAGCCACACCGCCGCGTTTCCCGGGAGCCGCCCGTCCAGCTCCGCGCTGGCCACCAGCACCCGGCCCGGCGGCAGCTCCACCGCCTCCTCGCCCGTGTTGACCAGCACCAGCACGTCCCCACCCCGCCAGTAGGCCAGCACCGGCCCCCGGTTCAGCGTGTCGTCCCAGCTCAGAGTCTCGTCCGAGGAGAACTCCCGGCGGTGTGCCAGAGCCCGGCGGTACAGGGAGAGCACGGACCCGGGGTCGTCGTTCTGGGCCCGCACCGACCACCGGCCCCATCCTCGGGGCTGGGGCAGCCACGGGGTGTCCCCGCCGAACCCGTACGACGCTCCTTCCCGTGTCCACGGCAGCGGCACCCGGCACCCGTCCCGCCCCTTGTCGGTGTGCCCGCTGCGCACCCACCGCGGGTCCTCCAGCGCCCGCGCGGGCAGGTCCGCCACCTCCGGCAGCCCCAGCTCCTCGCCCTGGTACACGTACGCCGACCCCGGCAGCGACAGCTCCAGCAGTGCCAGCGCCCGTGCCCGCCGCGTGCCCAGCTCCAGGTCCGGCTCCGGGTCGCGCCCGTCGGAGAGCAGCCACGCCTTCTGGTCGGTGCCCGGGGGCAGCCCCAGCACCGACACCGGCCGCACCACGTCGTGGTTGCCGATCACCCACGTGGGCACCGTGCCGACCTGCCCGGCGTCGGCGATCGAGGAGTCGATCACGCCGCGGTAGGCGTCGGCGTCCCACGAGGTCCTCAGGAAGTCGAAGTTGAACGCCTGGTCCAGCTCGTCCGGGCGCGTGTACAGCACCCGCCGCTCACCGGGCAGCCACACCTCGCCCACCGTGGCCCGGGGCGGGTCGAACTCCGCCAGCACCCGCCGCCAGTCCCGGTACACCTCGTGCACCTCGGGCCGGTCCAGGAACGGGTGGTCCGGGTTGGCCGCGATGTCCTCGAACCGGCCGCCCTCCACCAGCACCAGGTCGCGCAACGGCTCCCGCAGGTCCTTGACCAGCGCGTACGCCACGTCGATCCGGAACCCGTCCACCCCGCGCCCGCTCCAGAACCGCAGGATGCCGCGGAACTCCTCGCGCACCCGCGGGTCGTCCCAGTTCAGGTCCGGCTGCTCGGGCGCGAACATGTGCAGGTACCACTGCCCGTCCGCCACGCGGGTCCACGCCGGACCGCCGAACGTCGAACGCCAGTTGGTCGGCGGCAGCTCGCCGTCCGAGCCCCGCCCGTCGCGGAAGACGTACAGCTCCCGCTCGGGCGACCCGGGGCCGGCCTCCAGCGCCTCCCGGAACCACGGGTGCTCCTCGGAGGTGTGGTTGGGCACGATGTCGACCATCACCCGCAGACCCAGCGCGTGCGCGGCGGCCACCATCGCGTCGAAGTCCTCCAGGGTGCCCAGGCGCGGGTCCACGTCCCGGAAGTCGGCCACGTCGTACCCGCCGTCCACCCACGGCGAGGCGTAGAACGGCGACAGCCAGATCCCGTCCGCGCCCAGGTCGGCGACGTGGCCCAGGCGCGCGGTGATCCCCGCGATGTCGCCGGTCCCGTCCCCGTCGGCGTCGGCGAAGCTGCGCGGGTAGACCTGGTACAGGACCGCGTCGCGCCACCACTGCTGCATGCTGGTTCCTCCGGATCGGTCAGGAGAACAGGCCGCGCGTGCTCCGGGGCGCGGCGGTGGACTGCCTCAGGATGAGCTGGGTGGGCATCTCCACCTGGAGGCGCGTGGCCGTCCCGCCGAGGATGCCCACGGTGAGCCGACCCGCGGTCAGCCCGGTGTCGTAGGGGGCCTGGTCGACGGTGGTCAGGTCCATCACCGCCGCGGTGTCGTGGTTGTCGAAGCCCATGAGGGAGATCGACTCCGGCACGCGCACGCCCGAGCGGCGCAGCGTGCGGTACGCGCCCAGAGCGAGGTCGTCGAACTCGGCCAGCACGGCCGTGGGCGGGTCGTGGTCCGACAAGAGCTCGCCCATGGCCAGCTCACCGCCCGTGTGCCCGGTGGCCTTGGCCACGCTCCGCGGCGTCAGCCCCGCCTCCGCCATGGCCGCTCCGTACCCCTCCAGCCGGTGCCGCGAGCTGGCGCTGGACCAGGCCTCGGACCGTGAGGCGATGTAGGCCACGCGCGTGTGCCCCAGGTTGAGCAGGTGCCGGGTGGCCCCCGCGGCGCCTGCCCGGTCGTCGATGTACACGCTGGCCCGATCGGGTGCCCTCTGCCCGACCAGCACCACGGGCACGCCCACGTCATCGAGCCGGTGGCACTCCTCCTCGGACAGGTCCATGGACACGGTGACCACGGCGTCGGTGTTGCGCCGCAGCGGCAGCGCCCGCGTCCAGCCCTCCCTGGCCCGCGTCTCGCCGACCTGGTAGACGAGCATGTCCAGGTCCGCCTCGCGAAGAGCGTCGCTGACCCCCGCCAGGACCATCCCGAAGAACCACGGCTGGAGGAAGGGCACGACCACCGCGACCCGCCCGGTGCGGCCGGTGACCAGGCCCGAGGCGTTGCGCGAGACCACGTAGGCCAGCTCGTCCGCGGCCCGCTGGACGCGCTGGCGCACCTCCGGGGCGACCCCGGGGGCCCCGCGCAGCACACGGGAGACCGTCGAGAGGGAGACCCCCGCTCGATGGGCGACGTCCCGCATGCTCGCGGGTTGGCTGGCCATGCCGTCCACGGTAGGAGCGCGACCCCGGTTATGGCAACGTTTTCACGAGGGCATTCGGACGGCGTGCCTTTCCTTTCCGTGCATGACGTATATCGAAACGCGTTCACTGTTGACTAGATCACACAGTCGATGGCATCGTTTGCGCACGACCACGGGGGGATGTCCCAGCACACACTCGACGCCGCGCGCCCGGAGACCCGTCCGGCGCGGTAAGGAGAGAGCCATGCCAGTGCATTCACACCAGAAGGGGTACACAGTGCGCGCATGCGCTGCCGGGCTCGCCGCACTGAGCCTCACCCTGGCCACCGCGTGCGGCGAACCCCCAGGGGAGGAGACCGCGGGGGAGGGCGGCGAGACCGCGGGCCTGGCCGAGGACCCGGCGTTCGTCTGGGCGGTCACCGGGGCCGACCGCGCGATCCACGAGGAGGTCGCGCGCCTGTGGAACGAGAACAACCCCGACCAGCAGGTCGACATCTTCTTCCTGGCCCCCACCGCCGACGAGCAGCGCCAGGCCATGTTCCAGGACCTCCAGAACCAGGCGGGGGAGTTCGACGTCCTGGGCCTGGACGTCATCTGGACCGGTGAGTTCGCCGAGTACGGCTACGTCGAGAGCCTGGAGGACCTGCGCGGCGAGGTCGAGGGCGTCAGCCTGGAGGGCGCCGTCGACAGCTCCCAGTGGCAGCAGGAGCTGTTCGCGCTGCCCTACTCCTCCAACGGCGCGTTCCTCTACTACCGCACCGACCTCGTCGAGGAGCCCCCCACGACCTGGGAGGAGCTCTACGACACCGGCATGGCGGCCGCCGAGGAGGAGGGCATCTCCGCCTACGTCGGCCAGGGCGACCAGTACGAGGGCTTCGTCGTCAACTTCCTGGAGCTGTACTGGTCCGCAGGCGGCCAGCTGTTCGACGACGCCCAGGAGCAGAGCACCTTCCTGGAGGGCGACGCCGCCACCACGGCCCTGGACTTCATGACCGAGGCCTACGAGAGCGGGTTCTACGCCGACGGCTTCGACACCATGGTCGAGGACGACGCGCGCGCCCTGTTCCAGGCGGGCGAGGCCGTCTACATGCGCAACTGGCCCTACGCCATCCCGCTCCTGGCGGGCGAGGGCGACGAGGAGAGCGCGGTCGCGGACGACTTCGCGGTCGCCCCGCTGCCCACCTTCACCGGTGAGGGCACCACCAGCGCGCTGGGCGGTCTCAACAACGCGGTCAGCACGCTGAGCGACAGCAAGGAGCTGGCCCGCGAGTTCGTCCTGTGGGCGGCCACCGACCCCGAGGCGCAGGACATCCTGCTCCAGAACAGCCTGCCGCCGACCATGGCGAGCGCCTACGAGAACACCGACGACCCCGACTTCCAGATGCTCGGCGACATCCTCGCCCAGGCCCAGGCCCGCCCGCCGGTGCCCGGCTACAACTCGCTGTCCCTGGCCGTGCAGGACAACCTGCACCCGGCCTTCCGGGGCCAGGAGGAGTCCGGCACGGCCCTGGAGGCGGTGGACCAGGCGGCCAACGACGCGCTCGAACAAGAGTAGGTCACATGGCGACGACCCAGAGAGTCCGCGTGAGCAGGGGCCTGGGTGAGCGTGCGATGGGGCGGATCTTCCTCGCCCCGTCGTTCGCCTTCATGGCCGTGATCGCGCTCTTCCCGGTCTTCTACGCGATCGGGATGAGCCTCTACGAGATCCGGGGGTTCCGCCAGGAGTTCACCGGCGTCGACAACTACGTCCGCGTCCTGACCGACTCCGGCTTCTTCAACGCCGTCTGGAACACCCTGGTGTTCACGGTCGCGTCGGTGTCGCTGGAGTTCCTCGTCGGGATGGCCTTCGCGCTGATCATGCACCAGGCCTTCCTCGGCCGGGGCCTGACCCGCGCGGTCATCCTGATCCCGTGGGTCATCCCGACCGCCGTGGCCGCGCAGGTGTGGCGGTTCATGTTCGACCCCAACCCGGGCTTCGTGAACGCCGTCCTCGGCACGGACATCAACTGGCTGCGCGACCCGTTCTGGTCGATGGTCGGCATCATCAGCGCCGACGTGTGGAAGACCGCGCCGTTCGTGGCCCTGCTGCTGCTCGCGGGCCTCCAGACCATCCCGAAGGACTACTACGAGGCGGCCAGGGTGGACGGGGCCAACGCGCTCCAGCGCTTCTGGAACATCACCCTGCCGCTGCTGCGCCCGTCGATCGTCGTGGCCCTGCTGTTCCGCACGGTGGACGCCCTGCGCATGTTCGACTTCGCGTACGTGTTCACCGGCTACTCGAACTCGCTGGCCACCCTGTCGGTCTACGCGCAGCGCTACCTGGTCCGGGACCCGGACCTGGGCTACGCCAACGCGTTGTCCACGGTCACGTTCGTCATCGTCATGCTCGTCGGCCTGGCCTTCATCAGCCGGATGGGCCGCCACATGATCGGTGAGGCGCCGCGGAAGGAGAAGCGATGACGGCCGAGACGGTGAGGCCGAGCGGTCCGGTGCACAAGCCGCGCCGACGCGTCCACCCGGCGGTGGGCAACACCCTCAAGCTGCTCGGGCTGGCCGTGGTGCTGCTGTGGTGCCTGTTCCCGTTCCTGTGGATGGGCATGACCAGCCTGCGGACGGGATCGGCGGCGATCACCGATCCGAACATCTTCCAGGGGCCCTTCGACTTCAGCAACTACCGGGAGATCTTCAACCAGGGCTTCCAGTTCGCGCTGCGCAACTCGCTGATCGTGGCGACGGTGACCACGCTGATCTGCATCCCGGTGGCCTCGCTGGCGGGCTACGCCCTGGCCCGGCTGCCGCTGGCGGGCAAGTTCGCGATCCTGGCCGCCACCCTGGTCGCGACCCTGTTCCCGCCGGTGGCGCTGGTCAACCCGCTCTACCAGATGTACCTGCAGCTCAACGAGTGGACCGGGATCAACCTGCTCAACTCCTTCGCGGGCATGATCATCCCGTACGTGGCGCTGACCCTGCCGCTGGCCGTCTTCATCCTCACCACGTTCTTCGCGGGCATCCCCAAGGAGATCGAGGAGTCGGCGAAGGTGGACGGGGCCACCCCGTTCCAGGCCTTCCTGCGCGTGGTGGCGCCGCTGGCGGCGCCGGGCGTGGGAGCGGCGGCCATCCTGACCTTCGTGTACGCCACCAACGAGTTCCTGCTGGCCTTCTCCTTCGCCCCGAACGACCTGAACGTGCAGACGGTCCCGGTCTTTGTGGCGACCTTCCAGCGGGTCGGCTACGAGAACCCGATCGGGCAGATCATGGCCGCGTCGGTCCTGGTGTCGGTCCCGCTGATCATCTTCGCCCTGGTCCTGCAACGCAGGATCGTGGCGGGCCTGACCTCCGGAGCCGTCAAGGGCTGACAGCGCGACCGGAAGGAAGCGGACCGGTCCCGGCGGCGCGCGGCGTCTCCGGGACCGGCTCCGTGTCCGCGTCAGCGGCGCACGACGTCGCTCCCGTCCAGGTCCTTCGCGTCCTTGCCCATCAGCTCGGCGGTGATCTGCAACTCGGCCAGCGTCGCGCGCAGCACGTGCTCCACACCCGCGGCGCCGCCCACGGCCAGCCCGTACACCCACGGCCGCCCCAGCAGCACCGCCTCGGCCCCCAGCGCCATCGCCACGGCCACGTCGGCGCCCGAGCGCACACCCGAGTCGAACAGCACCGCGGCGCGGTCGCCGACCGCGTCCACCACCTCGGGCAGGGCGTCCAGCGCCGCCACGGCGTTGTCGACCTGCCGGCCGCCGTGGTTGCTGACCACGATCCCGTCCACGCCCGCCGCCACCAGGTCGGCGGCCTCGTCCCCGCGCACGATGCCCTTGACCAGCACCGGCAGGTCCGTCCACCGGCGGATGCGGGCGATGTTGTCGGTGCTCAGGGACCTGCTGGCGAACGCGCCCAGGAAGTGGAACACCGCCTCGGTGAACACCCCGCCCGGCTCCGGGTCGGCCTTGAGCCGGGACTGGAACTCCGGGTCGCTGAAGTAGTTCGCCGTGCCCTGGCTGCGCAGGAACGGCAGGTGGCCCAGCGCCAGGTCGCGGGGCCGCCATCCCAGCCGCTTGGTGTCGGCGGTGACGACGACCGCCTCCGCCCCCGCGGCCGTCGCCCGCCGCACGAACGACTCGGCCAGCGCGTCGTCGCCGGGCCAGTACAACTGGTACCACCAGGAGTCGACCGCCTCGGCGACCCGCTCCATCGGGGTGGAGGCGGCCGTGGACAGCACCATCGGCACGCCCACGGCGTTGGCGGCCTCGGCCACGGCGAGCTCCGCCTCCTCGTGCACCTGCTCCAGGACCCCGATCGGCGCGGTCAGCAGCGGCGCGGCGTACTCCCTGCCGAACAGGGTGACCCCCAGCCCCCCCGCCCCCTCGGCCCCCGGCCGCAGGCTGCGCGGGCGCAGCGCGTAGCGGGCGAACGCGTCCACGTTGGCGCGGGCGGTGCGCTCCCGTCCCGCACCGCCCTCCACGTAGCCGAACGGACCCGGCTCCATGGCCCTCTCCGCCAGGTCGCGCAGGTCCTCGTGGTGGTAGGGCAGCCCGGGCAGGATGCCGTTGGTCGCGTCGGCGTAGACGCCGTCCTGGTACTGGGCGAAGTCGGTCATGGTTCCCTCGCTGGCGCCGCGGCGCCGGGTACGGGCACCGCGGGGCACGGCGCACGGGACGGAGAAGAGGACGGACCGGGCCGCGGGGAGGCGTGCCCCCGCGGCCGCGGCCGTCGAACCGCTCGCGCCCACCGGTTCTGGCCGGATGCTACCGCGCGCTCACGTGACCGGCGTCACCCGGTCCGCCTCGGCCCGGTCACCGCCCGGGTCCGGAGCCCCGGACTCGGCGATGTGCAGTGCCGTGACCAGCTCCCGGTACAGGTCGTCCCGGTCCATCAGCTCCCGGTGCGTGCCCCTGGCCCGCACCCGTCCGTCCTCCATCAGCACGATGGTGTCGGCGTGGATCACGGTGGACAGCCGGTGCGCGATGGTCACCACGGCCGCCCGCGCGGCGTGGGCGCGCACGCTCTCGGTGATGGCGGCCTCGGTGATCGCGTCCACCTGCGAGGTGGCCTCGTCCAGCAGCAGCACGTCCGGCGAGCGCAGCAGGGCGCGGGCCAGGGCGATGCGCTGGCGCTGGCCCCCGGAGAAGGACGTGGCGTCCAGCGGGGTGTCCAGCCCCTCCTCCAGGGCGTCGATCTTGTCGGCCAGCCGCACCTGGCCCAGGACCCGGCGCACCTCCTCCTCGGTGGCGTCGGGGTGGTTGAACAGCAGGTTCTCCCGGATGGTGCCGGGGACGACCGGGGTGTCCTGCTCGACGTAGGCGAAGCGGCCGCGCACCTGCCCGGGAGTGAGCTCCCGGTAGGGGGTCCCGTCCAGGAACAGCTGCCCCTCCTCGGGTTCGAGGAAGCGCAGCAGCAGCGAGAACACGGTGGTCTTGCCCGCGCCGGAGGGCCCCACGATCGCGGTGTGCCCGCGCCGGGGGACGGCCAGGTCCACGCCGTCCAGCGCGGACTCGGCGCCGGGCGCGTACCGCGCGGTGACCCCGCGCAGTTCCAGCAGCGCGCCCGAACGGTCCCCGTCCGGGGAGGGGACCGGCGCGTCCGTGTCCGCCGCCTCGGAGGAGGGTTCGAGCGGAATGGCCTCCACCTCGCGGATGCGCTTGGCCGCGGCCACGCCCGACTGGAGGGTGGTGACGCTCTGGGACAGCTCCATGACCGGGGTCATCAGGGTGAACGCGTAGAGCAGGAAGGCGATGAGGGTGGAGACCTCGATCGCGCCCGAGGACACCCGCAGCGCGCCCACGCCCAGGATGGAGATGATGGCGAGCTGGATCCCGCTGAACGCGATCGTCCAGGCGACCGCCTCGCGCCGCACCGAGCGCACGCCGTGCCGCGCGGACTCCCGCGCGTGTTCGAGGATCTGGCCGCTCAGGCGCTCCTCGGCCCGGCTGACCTTGACCGTGCGGACCGCGCGCAGCGCGCCGTCGAGCATGCCGCCCATCAGGCCCAGGGAGTTCTGCGCCCTCTCCTGCGCCTTGGCCAGGGCGGGCATCAGCGTCAGGAACAGGACGGTGACCACGAGCACCGCGACGAAGGTGACCGTGAGCAGGAACAGGTCCAGCACGCCCATCATGACCAGCGTTCCCACCAGCAGCACGCCGCCGTTGATGAGGCTGATGACGCTGCTGGAGGCGGCCTCGCGCAGCAGGACCGTGTCGGAGGTCGCCCGGGTGACGAGCTCGCCGGAGGAGCGGCGCGACAGCGGGATGAGCGCTGCGCGGAAGTAGCGGCGCACCAGCGAGGTGCGCGCGTCGAGCACCACCTTCTCGGCGACGGTGCCCAGGAGGATCCAGTGCCACAGGCCGGACACCGTGCCCAGCACGAACAGGCCCAGCAGCAGGGCGATCGGCACGAGCAGGCCGCCCCCGCCGGAGACGGTGTCCAGGACCAGCTTGATCACCATCGGGTTGGCGAGTTCGAGCGCCGAGCCGAACAGGGCCAGCACCAGGCCCAGCGCCAGCTTGTTCCGGTGCGGGCGCACGAACGACCACAGCACCCGGAGCTGGGCGAACCGGGGTTCGGGCGCACCCGGTTTCGAGCCGGTGTCTACTTTCGATGGATCAGTCATGTTTCAAAGTAGGTCATAGGTGACCGATTATTGTCAACCAATTACCGATAAGCCTAGGATGAGGGCATGGTGAAGAGCGCTCCCTCAGACGAAGAGACGAGGACCCGCGCCCGGACCCGGCGCGCGATCCTCGAAGCGGCGGTGAAGGTGCTCGGGGAGAACTCCTCGGCCCCCCTGTCCCAGGTGGCCAGAACCGCGGGTGTGGCGCGCAGCACGCTCCAGCGCTACTTCGCCGAACGCGCCGACCTGGTGTGCGCCCTCGGCGAGTACGCCGACGAGCTCATCAACGAGGCCACCGAACGGGCGCGCACCACCGAGGGCACCGGTCTGGAGGCCTTCCGGCGCCTCGTGCCCGAGTACTTCGGACTCCAGAAGGTGATCATGCTGGCCTTCGGGTCCGACGACTCCTGGGACGAGGTGCTGGAGGAGGAGTGCGGGGAGGCGGACCGGGCCCTGTTCGCCCTGGTCGAGCGCGGCCACGCCGACGGCAGCATCGACCCCAGGATCACCCCGATATGGGCGCAGCAGCTCCTGTGGTCGGGGCTCTACGCGGCCTGGGCCTACGTGAGCGTCAGCCGCACGCCCGCCTACGAGGCCCTCAACCTGTGCGTGCACTCGCTGGTCAAGGCCATCGCGAACCCCAACCGCGACGGCACGGGCGACTGACCCGGGGCGGCGCGAGGACGGGCGCCCGCCCCGGGCGGCGCGTCGGGGAACCCGCGGGGGAGAGGACTACAGGTACAGGCCGGTGCCGCGCTCGGGGGCCTCGTTGGCCACGGCGTGCACGTCGCGCTCGCGCAGGATCACGTAGCGCTCGCCGTTCAGCTCGACCTCGCCCTGTTCCTCGGGATCGAAGAGCACCCGGTCCCCGGTCTTGACGTGACGGGCACTGGTCCCGGCGCCGACGACCTCCCCCCACGCGAGCCTGGTCGCCAGCTTGACCGTGTCCGGGATGACCAGGCCGGCGCTGCTGCGCCGCTCGGTCCTGTCCGGGACCGACTTCACCAGCAGGCGGTCGTGGAGCATCTGGATCTCAAGCTTTGATTCGGGCACCACTCCAGGGTATTCGGCGCGGAAACCGGCCACCGCACGTCCACCCGAGTGCCCCGAGGTCGCAACCCACTCCCAACCTCCGGTACAGTAATTCCATCGCCGAGCGGGGGAACCGCCCGGCATACAAGGGGCTATGGCGCAGTTGGTAGCGCGCCTCCATGGCATGGAGGAGGTCTGGGGTTCGAATCCCCATAGCTCCACGTTGCGCGGGCTGCTGCTCGCCGGTCGTCGACCGGCTCGCCGCAGCCCGCGGTGCTTTCCGGGGGGAGAGCCCCCGAACCCCCCCGAGGTACCCCCCTGTGGTCGGGGTCGCGGGAATCGGCGGGCGGGTGGAGTGCTCTCCCGCAACGTGGGGCTTCGCCTCCGAACCCCTGCGGTTGAGGCCGCGTTCCCTTCTCTCCGAGACGCTCCTCCTGCGGTTGCGGTTGCGGTGGGTGCGCCCGGGTTCCGTGTTCGAGCCGCGCCGTCAGCACCGGTGGAACGTCCGCTTCCCGGGGCGGGATCGGCGACCTCCTGCGCGCCGCCGGGGCGTCGAGGGTGGAGGCCGCCGCCCTGGGCTGGGGTTTCGGCCCGTTCGGGACCGTGACCGTCGCACATGCGTGAACTCGCCGCACCCGTCCGGCCGTGCGCGGACGCCGCTGCTCCTCCTCTCACGCGCCGCGCGGGCCCGGGACCGCGGACTGGAAGGCGATCAGGAAGCTGGAGGAGGACTGAGCCGTTCGTCCACGAAGGCGCGCAGGGCCGGGTCGTCGGAGACCAGGCGTTCCACCTCCTCGCCCCCGTCGCACCGGCACAGGGCCACCGTCACCTCGGAGGCGGTCCGCCCCACCACCCGCCACACGGCGCCGTGGTCCTCCCAGCGGAGCAGGGTGTCGACCGGGTTCTGTCGTGGTCTGTCGCTCATGTCCTCTCATGTGCCCCTTCCGGGGGCGGTCGAAGAGGGTTCCGGGGTGCGTGTCCCGGCTGCTCCGGAGCGCGGGGTGTGTGGGGCGGCCGACACCGCGGCTGGTCATCCCACCCCCGCGCGTCCGATAGACTCGAACCGTTGCCGAACGGCACACGGGGCTATGGCGCAGTTGGTAGCGCGCCTCCATGGCATGGAGGAGGTCTGGGGTTCGAATCCCCATAGCTCCACGGACGAAGGGCGACCCTGCTCGCGCGTGAACGCGCTCGCCGGGTCGCCCTTGGTGCTTTCCGGGGGGAGGCCCCCGAACCCCCCCCGGGGTGCCCCCTGTGGTCGGGGCCGTGGTGGTCGGCGGGGTGGGCGGGGCGCTCTCCCGTGACGTGATGCTTCGCCTCTGGGCCCCTGCGACCGGGGGCGCGGTCGGCCTTCTTCTGTTTGATCGAAGTGGTCCCTCACCCTTGACCCGTAGTGTGCTGTGGCTCATAATCAACGTATTGGTTGATTAACAGGAAAGTTGAATACGCAGATGGCGACCGACCCGTTGAGTCTCACGTTCGCCGCACTGGCCGACCCGACCCGTCGGGCGCTGTTGGCGAGGCTCGCCGAGGGCGAGGCCACCGTCAACGAGCTGGCGGAACCGTTTCCCATCAGCCTTCAAGCGGTCTCCCGACACCTGAAGGTGCTGGAGCGGGCGGGTCTGGTCAGCCGGGGCCGCGACGCGCAGTGGCGCCCCTGCCGACTGGAGACCGCCCCCCTGGAGGAGGCGACGGGGTGGATCGAGCGCTACCACCGCCAGTGGGAGGACCGCTTCGACCGGCTCGACGCGGAGATCCGCCGGATCCAGCAGGCACAGACCACAGGAGGACAGTCATGAGCGACCTCACGGTGATCGCCGAGCCCGGACGGCACGACATCGTCGTCACGCGCAGCTTCGACGCGCCCCGCGACGTGGTGTTCAGGGCCATGACCGATGCCGAGCACCTCGCCCGCTGGTGGGGCTCAAGGAGAACGAGACCGTCATCGACCACGCGGACCTGCGCCGGGGCGGTTCCTGGAGGTTCGTCGAGCGCGCCCCCGACGGCCAGGAGTACGCCTTCCACGGCGTGGTCCACGACGTCGTCGCGCCCGAGCGCTTCGTGCAGACCTTCGAGTTCGAGGGCATGCCCGGGCACGTGTGCCTGGAGACCACCACCCTGGAGGAGGGGGACGGCCGCACCCTCTACACGTCGACCACGGTGTTCCAGAGCGTCGAGGACCGCGACGGCATGGTCGAGTCCGGCATGGAGTACGGCCTGAAGCAGTCCATGGACGCCCTGGACGAGCTGCTGGCCACGATGGGCTGAAGCGCCTCCGGGAAGGATCGGCCGGGCCCCGGCCGATCCTGCCTGTGGACAACGTCCGCCCTGTCCTCCACGGCCGGTACTGTCGATCCGTGGCAGATCTCCCCGACGTTCCCACCCTGCTCGACGCGGCTGTCGCCGCCCTGGGCGGCAGCCGCCGCGAGGGCCAGGCGACCATGGCCGGTGCCGTGGCCGAGGCGGTCGACAAGCGCGAACACCTGGTGGTCCAGGCCGGTACCGGCACCGGAAAGTCCCTGGCCTACCTGGTGCCCGCGATCAGACACGCCATGGCCAAGGAGAGCACGGTGGTGGTCTCCACCGCCACCATCGCCCTGCAGAACCAGCTCATCGAGCGCGACCTGCCGCGCCTGGCCAAGGCCCTCACGCCGATGCTGCCCCGCGAGCCCACGTTCGCCGTGCTCAAGGGCCGCCGCAACTACCTGTGCCGCAACCGGCTCCAGACCGCTGGCGAGGAGGCCGAGGACACCGAGCTGTTCGACCCGCGCCAGCTCTCCTCGCTGGGCCGGCAGGTGGCACGCCTGCACGAGTGGGCCGAGGACACCGTCACCGGCGACCGCGACGAACTCGTGCCCGGCGTCAGCGACCTGGCCTGGCGCCAGGTGTCGGTGGCCGCCAACGAGTGCATGGGCGCCCGCATCTGCCCCTTCGGCCAGGAGTGCTTCGCCGAGTTCGCCCGCGAGGCCACCCAGGGCGTGGACGTGGTGGTCACCAACCACGCCATGCTCTCCATCGACATGTCGCAGGGCTACCACATCCTGCCCGAGCACAACACGATCATGATCGACGAGGCGCACGAACTCGTCGACCGCGCCACCTCCGTGGCCACCGGCGTCCTGGGCGAGCGCACCGTCAACGCCGCGGCCAAGCGCGCCGCCCGCCTGGTCGAACCCGGGATCAGCGAACGCCTGACCGAGTGCGCCGACGGCCTCGCCCTGATGTTCACCGAGTCGCCCGACGGACGCCTGGACCACATCGACGACGCCCTGGCCAACGCGGTCGCCGCCACCCGCGACACCGCCTCGGCCTGCGTCACCGCCATCGGCCCCTCACCCGGGGAGCTGGACCCGGACGGCGCCAGCGACCGCCGCCTGGCCCTGGCCGCGCTCGGCGAGGTGCACGACACCGCCGTGCGCGTCCTGGAGTCCTTCGAACCCGCCCTGCGCGACCGCACCGAGGTCGTCTGGCTGACCAAGACCCCCGGACGCCAACCCGCGCTCCACGTCGCCCCGCTCGGCGTGGGCGGACTGCTGCGCGAGAAGCTCTTCGGCGACCGCACCGTGGTGCTGACCTCCGCCACCCTCACCCTGGGCGGCTCCTTCGCCTCGCTGGCCAACCAGTGGGGCCTGGGCCGCGAGGTGGCCCAGGAGGCCGCCGAGCGCGCCGCCGCGGGCCGCGGCCCGGAACCGGCCGAACCCCGGGACGAGGACGGTCCCGACGACGAGGACGGCCCGCACCGCGCGGCCGGGGAGCCCCGCTGGCGCGCGCTGGACGTCGGCTCGCCCTTCGAGCACGCCCGCAGGGGCATCCTCTACGTGGCCACCCACCTGCCGCCGCCCGGCCGCGACGGCCTCGCGCCCGCCTACTTGGACGAGATCAGCGAACTCATCGAGGCCGCCGACGGCCGCGCGCTGGGCCTGTTCTCCTCCATGCGCGCCGCCCAGCAGGCCGCAGAGGAACTCCGCGAGCGCCTGGACCAGCCGATCCTGTGCCAGGGGGAGGACTCCACCGGGCAGCTGGTGCGCCGCTTCGCCGAGGAGGAGCGGTCCTGCCTGTTCGGCACCCTGTCGCTGTGGCAGGGCGTGGACGTGCCCGGACCCTCGCTGTCCCTGGTGATCGTGGACCGCATCCCCTTCCCCCGGCCCGACGACCCGCTGGCCTCCGCGCGCCAGCGCGCGGTCGCCGCGCACGGGGGCAACGGCTTCCTGTCGGTGGCCGCCACCCATGCCGCCCTGCTGCTCGCCCAGGGCACCGGGCGCCTGCTGCGCTCCACCGAGGACCGGGGGGTCATCGCCGTCCTGGACCCGCGCCTGGCCACGGCCCGCTACGGCGGCTTCCTGCGCGCCTCCCTGCCGCCCTACTGGGGGACCACCGATCCGGCGGTGGCCAGGTCCGCGCTGCGCCGCCTCGCGGGCCAGCCCGAACCCGCCGCCGGGTAGGGCGCCGGGGCCGGGCCGCGCGAGCGCGGTCCGGCCTCAGCCGCGCGTGCGGTAGCCGAACAGCCGGACCGCGTATGCGGGGGACCCGTCGTCCTCCGCCTCCTGGATGAACCAGCGGTCGTCGTGTTCGCCCACCAGGAGTTCGTTCCACATCATGTCGATGAGCTTGAGCCGGGAGACCACGGACGCCTCGGGGTCCAGCACGATCGAGTAGGCGCGGTCGGTCAGCCGCTGGGTCACCATGCCCACGGACTGGCCGTCCCAGATCGCCGGGACGGGGGCGTGCCCGACCTCGACCCCGCACAGCCGCAGCTGCTCCACCTCCTCGTCGAGGGCCTCGGCCGCCAGGGCGCCGTCCAACCGCAGGGCGTCCTCCAGTTCGTCGCGGTCCTCGTCGGCGCGCATGTAGGCGTGGTAGGTGCGGTAGCCGCAGGTGCGGCACTTGCGCCAGACGACGCAGCGGGCCAGTCCGTAGGCGGACTGCGCCTCGCCCACACTCTGGTAGTCGCTCACCTCGCGAATCGTGCCGCAGTCGCAGCACAGGGCCGTGAGATCCTGCTTCATCAGAGTCCCCCCTCCGAGGCGAGTATGCGACGGATGAAGCCCGTTAGGGAACCCGTTCGGCGAGGAAGTCACGGCAAGGACTCGTCATCAATGCCCAAAATGACCCGGTCGCGGGTTTCGGACCATCCCCAACAGCGTGTCGGTGTGGCGAGTCTTACGCTCGCCCGGTACGCCCGCGCACCCTCACTCGTCCAGTGACAGGCCGCGCTTGTTGCGTGCGCTCCAGTCGCGCATCCGCTGCGGGTAGCCGACGATCTGCACGTCGTAGGCCGGGACCGCCAGGTCCCTGGCCACCTTGCGGATCACGTCGGGCGAACCGCACCGGCGGCGGATCCACTCGCCGTCCGTCGCGACCGCGACCGCCGTGGCCCGCGTGGCGAAGGTCTCCGGTTCGACGAAGAACTCCACACCCACCCGGCTCTTGGCGAACTCGATCAGCGCCTTGATGTCCGAATCCTCGGATTCCCGGTCGAAACGGGCCTTGCCCTTGCGGTTGGCCTTGCGGAGTCCGAAACGGTCTCGCCATCCCATCGGCGCTCATGTCCCCTTGGTGCGGCTCGGTGCGGCTCGGCGCGGCTGGATGCTCGGGACCTCGCGAAGGCCCCCGCCGGGCGCCACGGCCCCCGAGTCTAGCGGTCCGGGACGGCCCCGACAGGACGCCTATCCCCGTACTCCGCGGCTTTGCGCGTTTTCCGGACAGCCCTGTCACCGCGCTGCTACGTTCTGTTCTCACGTGGTGCTTACAGGGGGTGCAGACCATGCCGATGTGGACGTGGGCGGGGGAGACCGCACGACGACTCCGGGCGGTCGGGCAGACGGAGCTGGCCGAGGCGGTCGCGAGCCTGCCCGTGCTCTGCGAGGCCGGGGACCCGGTACGTGTGGAGGCCGTGGCCCGCTCGGCGCTGCGCACCGCGCGCCGACTGGTCGCCGAGGCGGGCGCGACCGAGGCCGCGGTCCCGGGGGTCTTCGGCCCGCCGACCCTGTTCTTCCTGGCGCACTGGCCCCTGGCCGTGCGCGTGGGGGCCCTGGCCGAGGGCGGGCGCGCGCTCGCCCAGGTGAGCGCGGCGGCCGACGACGAACCCGAGCCCCTGGTCCACGGCCCGCTGCCGGTGTCCCTGCTGGAGACCCTGGTGCGCTGCCACGCCAACATCGACGCCCGCGGCACCACCGGACAGCGCCGCGAACTGCTCTCGACCCGGCGCCTGGCCGGTTGGGAGCGCACCCCCGCCTGGCCCTCCTTCACCCTCGCCCGGGTGAACCTGCTCATCGACGAGGACATGGCCGACCGGGCCGAGAACGAGCTGCGGCGCTACGAGCACACCGCCACCGGCCCGGCCATGCTCGGTGCCGACGGGGTGTTCACCCTCGTCAGAGCCCTGCGCCACCAGGACGAGCACGCCCAGGCGCTGGAGGTGCTGGACCGTATGGAGGCGGAGCTGGTCCTGGACGAGGCCAACCCGCGCCGGGCCGCCCTGCACCGGCGCATCCGCTTCGAGCGCGCGCGGCTGCTGTCCTGGCTGGTCCGCCTGGGCCACTGCCCGCCCCAGGAGGCCATCGTCCCCCTGCCCACCGTGGAGGAGGCCGAGGCGTACCCGAGTCTGCGGCCCGCGTGGGTGGAGGCGGTGGAGAACCTGGTGTGCCAGGGCGCGGTGCGCAACGACTGGCGGCTGGGAGTGCGGGTGACCACCTGGTCGCGCTACTTCGAGCGGGTGGGGGCGCCGCGCCGCGGAGCCGAGCTCGCCCTGTCCGCCGCCCGCCTGGCCTCGGTCCGCGGCGCCCGCTGGGTGGCCACCTGCTCCGCACAGAGGGCGGAGCGGCTCATCGGGGAGCTGGGGAGCACCGAGGAGATCCTGGGCGACCTGGCCGAGGCGCGCGCCATGATCGCGATGATGCCCCCGGCCCGGCCGCTGGCCCCGGCCGAGGACGTGCTGGACTTCCTGCGGGCGCAGCCCGTGGAGGAGGTCGACCCCGAGCAGCAGGCCGAACAGGTCAACGCCGCCCTGGAGAGGATGCCGCACGACACCCCGCTGCTGACCGCGCTCGGCCAGGTCGGCCGGACCCTGATGCTCTCGGACGCGGCCACCGAGCCCCAGTGGCGCCACGTGCGCGAGCAGCCGGGGGACCAACGCGCGGCGCTGTCCCTGCTGGAGACCCTTCTGCACGACAACGACACCGTCGGGGTGCGCACCCTCGTGAGCACCCTCGCCGCCGGCGCGCTGGACGGTCCGGTGCGGGCCGGCGCCCCAGGGCAGGGGACCCTGGCGCCCCACCCCTGACGGGTGGGTCGCGGACGCCCCGACAGGGAACGCCCTGGCCCGGTCGCGGCGCTCAGCCCGTCGGCGGGGGGAGCATCCTCACGCGGTCGCGATGCCCGGCCCGTCAGCACGAGGGCGCTCTCGGACGGTCACGGCGTCCGGCCCGTCAGCGGGGGAGCGCCTTCACACGGTCGCCGCGCCCACCCCGGACGCCAGGGAGCGCCCCGCGGGGTAGGACAGCGCGGCGGCGGGCAGCCGGGAGGGACGGCCGCTGGCCAGCACGCGTACCCTGCCCGGCGCGGTGCCCACGGGCCTCTCGCCGATCCGGCGCAGGGCCTGCGCGGCCACCGCCCCGGCGGCGGTGAACAGCTCCGCCCGCCCGCCCAGGGCCGCGGAGATCTGCGCGCCCACCAGGTCGTAGTGCGTGCACCCGAGCACCACGCCGTGCACGTCGCCGGGGGTCAGCTCGGCGGCGTAGGCCACCGCGTCGTCGATCAGCCGCGGGTCGGCCGACTCCACCGCCTCGGCCAGCCCCGCGCAGGCCACCGCGGTCACCTCCACGCCGCGGGCGAAGGTCTCGACGAGCTGCCGTTGGTAGCCGCTGCGCGTGGTCGCGGCGGTGGACCACACCGCGATCGGCCCTCCGGCCGCCGCCGCGGGCTTGATGGCGGGAACCGTCCCGATCACCGGGACGTCCGGCTCGAACTCGGCGCGCAGTTCGGCCAGCCCGTGCACCGACGCGGTGTTGCACGGCACCACCACGGCGTCCAGCGCCGCGTCCCCGGCGGCCTCCTGGGCGGCCCGGGCCCCGGCCAGGGCGCGCGCGACGATCTCGTCCGGGGTACGCGGACCCCAGGGCATGTGGTCCGGGTCCATCGACAGGAACAGGTCGGCGTCCGGCCGTGCCACACGCAGGGCCGCCGCGGTCGAGAGCATGCCGATACCGGAGTCAACGAGAGCGATACGCACGAATCCCGATCCTACGACCACCTCCGCACCGCACCGGCGGGGCACCGCCCGGCGGCGTCGGATCCGCCCGCGGCACCCGTGTCCCGGACGCGACCGCAGGCAGGACGACTAGGGGCAAGACACGGAACAAATGGGGTGGCACAAAGCCGTTACCGGTAGGTAGAACTGAGTGGATCGGCCGTCCCAGCCGCCTGGCGGCCATGGCCGATCCGGCACGCGAGTGCGTGTCGCCGACACCGGAACGGGAACTGGGATGACTCCTCAACAGCAGGGCACGGGCAGCGCCACCTCCACGCGGACGGGGCTCGCCGAGCACATAGCGGCGGTCCACAAGCTGCGCCGCGACTACCGGGCCCTGCCCAAGGAGGCACCGGTGCGCCTGGCCAAGCCCACATCCAACCTCTTCCGGTTCCGCGAGCCCACCGGCGCCCCGGCCCTGGACGTGTCCGCCTTCACCGGCGTCATCTCCGTCGACCCCGTGGAACGCCTCGCCGACGTCGGCGGCATGACCACCTACGAGGACCTCGTCGCCGCCACCCTGCCGCACGGCCTCATGCCGACGGTCGTCCCCCAGCTGCGCACCATCACCCTCGGCGGCGCCGTCACCGGCATGGGCATCGAGTCCTCCTCCTTCCGCAGCGGCCTGCCGCACGAGGCCGTCCGGGAGATGGAGATCCTCACCGGAGGCGGCGACGTGGTCACCGCCACCAGGGACAACGAGTACAGCGACCTCTTCCACGGCTTCCCCAACTCCTACGGGACCCTGGGCTACAGCCTGCGCCTGCGCGTCGAACTCGAACCGGTCTCCCCGTACGTGCACCTGCGCCACGTGCGCTTCCACAAGGCCGCCGAGGCCATGGACGCCCTCGCCCTGGTCTGCGCCGACCGTGAGTACGAGGGCCAGCCGGTCGACTTCGTGGACGGGGTCGCCTTCGGCCCCGACGAGCTGTACCTGACCCTGGCCCGCTTCACCGACGAGGCCCCCTGGACCAGCGACTACACCGGCCAGGAGGTCTACTACCGGTCCATCCAGCACTACGCGGGCAGCGGCCCCGGCGACTACCTCACCATCGCCGACTACCTGTGGCGCTGGGACACGGACTGGTTCTGGTGCTCCCGGGCCTTCGGCACCCAGCACCCGCTGGTGCGCGCACTGTGGCCGCGCTCCCTCAAGCGCTCCGACGTCTACCGCAGGCTGGTCGCCTGGGACCGGCGCACCGACTTCTCCCGCCTCCTCAACCACTACCGGGGGCGGCGGCCCAAGGAGCCCCTCATCCAGGACATCGAGGTGGGCGTCGAACGCGGCGCCGAGTTCCTCGACACCTACCACGCCGAGATCGGCATGACCCCCGTGTGGATGTGCCCCCTCCGGCTCCGCGAGCCCCGCCGCCCCGGCCAGGGCGGGGGCGAGCACGTGTGGCCGCTCTACCCGCTCGACCACGACCGCCTCTACGTGAACTTCGGCTTCTGGGGCCTGGTCGACATGAAGCCGGGGCAGCGCCGGGCCCACCACAACCGCCTGGTGGAGGAGACGGTCGCCGAGCTGGGCGGTCACAAGTCCCTGTACTCGGACTCCTTCTACGAGGAGGAGGAGTTCTGGCGCCTGTACAACGGCACCGCCTACGCCGGGCTCAAGGAGGCCTACGACCCCGAGGGCCGGCTGCTCGACCTGTACGCCAAGTGCGTACGCAACCGCTGACGGCACGAGACCACGGGACGCGACCCGAGGGGACGTCACCGCGTCCGGTATGAGGGAAGGACAGAGCAATGCGGCTCGCTGAGATCTTCGAACGCGTCGTCGGACCCGACGCGCCCATCCGGTTCACCGCCTACGACGGCAGCAGCGCGGGGGACCCCGGCAGCGACGTGGCCCTGCACGTGCGGACCCCGGTCGCGGTGAACTACCTGGCGCAGTCCCCCAACGCCGTCGGCCTGGCCCGGGCCTACGTCTCAGGCCACCTGGTGCTGGAGGGGGACATGTACACCGCCCTCAGACGCATGGCGGACTTCGTCTTCGCCGACGGGTTCGGGGTCTCGGTGCGCGACGCGGTCGAGATCGCGCGGTCGGTGGGCTGGGTCAAGTTCGTCAACCGGGTCGCCCCGCCGCCGCAGGAGATGCGCCAGGGCCGCCTCAGCGGACTGGGCTGGCGCCACTCCAAGCAGCGCGACGCCGAGGTCATCCACCACCACTACGACGTCTCCAACGCCTTCTACGAGATGGTCCTGGGTCCGTCGATGACCTACACCTGCGCCGTCTTCGACGACGAGGACGGGGCCCGGGACCGGGTCGGCCGCTTCGACGGAGCCCTGGAGAGCGCCCAGTTCCGCAAGTACGAACTCATCTCGCGCAAGCTCGGCCTGGAGCCGGGCATGCGCCTGCTCGACGTGGGCTGCGGCTGGGGCGGCATGGTCATGCACGCCGCCCGCGAGCACGGGGTCCGTGCGCTCGGCGTCACCCTGTCCAAGGAGCAGGCCGAGTGGGCGGCCAAGAGGATCGCCCAGGAGGGACTGTCCGGGCTGGCCGAGGTCCGCCACATGGACTACCGCGACGTCCCGGACGGCAGCTACGACCGGATCAGCTCCATCGGCCTGACCGAGCACGTGGGGGCGGACAACCTGGCCTCCTACTTCGCCTCGCTCAACGACAAGCTCGTGCCCGGGGGACGCCTGCTCAACCACTGCATCACCCGGCCGCGCAACGACCTGCCGTCCCTGAACCGCAGGGGCGTCATCAACCGCTACGTCTTCCCCGACGGGGAGCTGGAGGGCCCCGGCCGGATCCAGACCGCCATGAACGACGCCGGGTTCGAGATCCGCCACCAGGAGAACCTGCGCGAGCACTACGCCCTGACCCTGCGGCACTGGGGCGCCAACCTGGACCGCAACTGGGACGAGGCGGTCGCCGAGGTCGGCGCGGGCACCGCCCGGGTCTGGCGGCTCTACATGGCCGGGTGCGTGCTCGGCTTCGAACGCGACGTGGTGCAGCTGCACCAGATCCTGGGCGTCAAGCTGGACGGCACCGAGGCGCACGTGCCGCTGCGCCCCTGGTTCTGACCTGCCGCCCCACCCGCCGCCGCGGACCACCGCACGGGGCGCCGCCCGCGCGGGCGCGTCGAAGGTCCTCCCCCCTCCTTGTTCGCCGGGGGAGGACCTTCGGCCTGTCAGGGGTCGGCCGGGTCCGCTTCGCGGCATTATGGACCCGGGGCGTGTCCGGCGGACGCACACCCCGCCGCGAGACCGGCGGGACCCAGCCCGGCACACCCCGGCCGCACACCCACCAGAAGGGACCACGACGTGTCCTCATCCTCCGACGGCAGCACCGACGGGACCACGCCCGCGCCCGACGCGCCCGACCACGTCAAGCGGACCGCGATCGACCTGATCGAGGCCTACGCCGACCGCAACCGGCAGGAGCTCGACGAGGTCGTCCCGCGCGCCGCCGACGACGTCGAGGCCGTCACGTCCGAGCTCAAGGTCATCGCCGCCTTCCTCGGCCGCCGCGTGCAGCAGACCGGCGTGGTGTGGAAGCCCGCCGACTCCCGCGAGGCCGTCGCCCGCATGGTCGCCGAGATGCTCCCGCCCGAGCTGGAGTTCGCCGTCTCCACCGCGTGGGAGGCCCACTCGGTCGGTGAGGAGGAGGCCGCGGAGCGCTTCACCCGGGGCGACCCCATGGTCTACGTGCACATGCTCGCCGCCTTCGGCGCGGCCATCGGCCTGGCCGTGTACAAGCGCGCCGAACTCCTGTCCACCCTGCGCCAGGTCACCGGACTGTCCGAGTAAGGGCGCACAGCAAGGGACAAACGGGACGAAAGGGACTCGTGCGACACGCCGTACCGGCCGCGACACTCCGGATATGTCCAGCCTCCTAACGGCTCAGACACAAAAGGTAGTGGTTTACTTCACTCGACGCGGTTCTTTACGTAGGTTTCCTACCAACCCTGAGGGGACCCTCGAAAGGAACGGGAGGC
This sequence comes from Nocardiopsis sp. LDBS0036, assembly GCF_041228755.1. Lineage (NCBI taxonomy): Bacteria > Bacillati > Actinomycetota > Actinomycetes > Streptosporangiales > Nocardiopsidaceae > Nocardiopsis > Nocardiopsis sp. LDBS0036. Next base: position 2,466,142 of record NZ_CP141103.1, on the reverse strand, counting down.
GTGCCGATGGCCCGCAGAAGAACCCACAAGTACGTTCCGCTCCCCGCCGCCGCCGCGGCGCTGGTCCTGGCCGCGACGGCGTGCGGGAGCGGAGGAGGCGGGGCCTCCGGCTCCGACGGCCTCCTGGTCTGGATCATGCAGGGCACCAACCCCGACGAGACGGGGTTCTTCGAGGCGGCCAACGCCGCGTTCACCGAGGAGACCGGCATCGAGGTGGACGTCGAGTTCGTGCCGTGGCAGGACGCCCAGAACAAGATCTCCACCGCCATCGCGGGCGGCACCATGCCCGACGTCGCCGAGCTCGGCAACACCTTCACCCCCGGTTTCGCCGACGCCGGAGCCCTGCACGACCTGTCCGGCTACGACATCGACACCTCCCAGTACATCCCCGGCCTGATGGAGATGGGCCAGCTCGACGACGGTGTCTACGGCGTGCCCTGGTACGCCTCCATCCGCTCCGTCGTCTACCGCACCGACGTCTTCGAGGAGCACGGCCTGGAGGTCCCCGAGAACTGGGAGGAGCTGCGCGAGACCGCCCTGGCCCTGTCCGAGGCCGAGGAGGACATGATCGCCTTCCCCGTGCCCGGAGACGCCCAGTACTCGGTCATGCCGTGGATCTGGGGCGGCGGCGGGGAGATCGCGGTCGAGCAGCCCGACGGCACCTGGGTCTCGGAGATCGACAGCGAGGAGGCCCGTGCCGGGATCGGGTTCTTCACCGGCCTGGCCCTGGAGGACAACACCTCCACCACCGGCGCCGTCAACTGGAACGAGATCGCCGTCATGGAGGCCGTCGCGGAGGAGGAGGCCGCCATGGCCATCCTCGGCAGCGCCAACCCCAAGGCCATCCTGGAGGCCAACCCCGACCTGGAGGGCAGGCTGGGCTCCTTCACCCTGCCCGGCCAGGACGGCGGGTACATGCCCTCCTTCGCGGGCGGCTCGCTGCTGTCGGTCTTCGAGGGCACCGGCCAGGAGGAGGCCGCCTGGCAGTACGTCCAGCACCTGACCGGCGAGGAGTTCGGCATGCGCTGGTCCGAGGAGACCGGCTTCTTCCCGGGCGTGGTCGACCGGGTCGACACCTTCTCCTCCTCCGCCGACCCCATCCTGGAGCCCTTCGCCGTCCAGCTCAACGAGGCCAGCCGGGGCGTGCCCGTCACCCCCGCCTGGACCCAGGTCGAGGCCGAGAAGGTCCTGGTCGGCATGCAGCAGGACATCCTCAACGGCGAGGCCACCGTGGACGAGGCCACCGAGAACGCGGCCGACGAGATCGAGCGCATCCTCAACGGGGGGTAGACACGTGCGAACACCGGTCGGGTTGGGCACCGCCGACAGCGAGCCGGGGCCCGAGGTCCGCAGCTCCGCCGAGCCGTCCTCGCGACGGCCCAGGCCGCGGCGGGCGCCGCTCCTGGGCCACCGCGGCCGCAGGGCGCTCCTGCCCTGGGTGCTGCTCGCCCCCGCGCTGACGGTCATCGGACTGCTGCTGTTGCTCCCGCTCGCCCGGATCGTGTGGCTGTCCTTCCGCGAGTACCAGCTGCGCAACCTCGTCTCGGGCGAGTCCGACTTCGTCGGGCTCGCCAACTACGCCGCCCTGCTCACCGACCCCTACCTGTGGCGGGTCGCCCTGCTCAACACGGTGGTCTTCGCCGTGGTCGCGGTGGTCACCACCATCGTCGTGGGCACGCTGGTGGCGCTGCTGCTGGCCACGCTGCGCCCGGTGCCCCGGATCATCGTGGTCTCCTGCATCATGGTCGCCTGGGCCATGCCCGCGGTCAGCGGAACCTACGTGTGGATCTGGATCTTCGACGTCGACAGCGGCGTCGTCTCCCAGGCCCTGGCCTCCCTGGGCCTGCTGGAGCCCTCCGGGCACAACTGGTTCGCCGACCGGCTGTTCTTCTACGCCATCGTCACGCTCAACGTGGTGCACGGGGGCTTCCCGTTCGTGGCGGTCACGGTCCTGGCCGGACTGCTCACGGTCCCCGCCGAACTGCACGAGGCGGCCCGCATCGACGGCGCGGGCGCCTGGAAGCGCTTCTGGCACGTCACCTTCCCGGTGCTGCGCCCGGTGTTCGCCGTGGTCACCGTGCTCTCCACCATCTGGGACTTCAAGGTGTTCGCGCAGATCTACCTCATGCCCGGCGGCGACGTGGGCGGCTCGGAGATGCTCAACCTCGGCGTGTGGTCCTACGTGCGCTCCTTCGGCCACAACGACTACGGCCTGGGCTCGGCCATCGCCGTGCTGCTCACCCTGCTGCTCCTGGTGATCACCGTGTTCTACCTGCGCGCGCTCTTCCGAGAGGACGAGCTCCGATGAGCGCGTCGGCCCCCGCCGCCCGCTCAGCGGGCGGGACCGTGGAGCCCCGCCACGAGCTTGTCGCGCACGCGGCGCCAGTCGACCGAGGCCAGCGAGCGCCGGTCCAGGTCCTCGCGCACCGCTCCCATGGTCCGCAGGTCGTACTCGCCCAGCGGACGCCCGTCGTCGTTGTCGCGGTTGACCAGGTTCTCGACGTAGGCGTGCAGCAGCCGTCCGCTGGGGTCGCGCAGGGCGTGCCGGACGGCGCGGTCCCGGAAGCGCGCGTCGTGGGGGATCCAGCTGATGACGACCTCGGTGGGGGAGGGTCCGGCAGAATCGCGCACGGTGCTACGCCACCGTCTCCGGCGACCCTGTCGACACGGCCATCACTCCCCCTCCGCCGGGGTGCGAAGGACGTCCCGCCCCGGACAGTGCAGGAGTCTAACGGCCCCGTCCGAGCCCGGAACAACCGGATTCGGCCCGGTCACCGCTGAGGAAGGAACGCCCGTGGTCACGCGCACAGAGGCACCCGCCGCCGGCCCCGACTGGGAGGGCCGCGTCCGCGACGCCCGCCGCAGGGGCGAGGTCCGCAGGACGGGACGGTTCCTGGCCAAGTCCGTCGGGGTGGCCGTCCTGCTGCTGTTCACGCTCTTCCCCGTCTACTTCATGCTCATCAGCGCGTTCTCGGACCGGGCCACCTCGGGGGCCGGGGCGCTGCTGCCCACCGGGCTGTCCCTGGACAACTTCGTCTACGTGCTCACCGAGGCCAGGTTCGGCCAGTACATGCTCAACTCGCTCACGGTCGCCTGCATCACCGTGGCCGGAGCGTGCGTACTGTCGCTGCTGGCCGCCGTGGCGGTGGCCCGCTTCCGGTTCCGCTTCCGCACCGCGGTGCTGGTGATGGTCCTCATCGTGCAGATGGTGCCGCTGGAGGCGCTGGTCATCCCGCTCTTCCTCCAGGTGCGCGACCTCCAGCTGCTCAACACCATGCTCGGCCTGGGCGTGGTCTACGTGGCGCTGTCCCTGCCGCTGGCGGTGTGGATGATGCGCGGCTTCGTGGCCGCGGTGCCCGTGGAGGTGGAGGAGGCCGCCTACATCGACGGGGCCTCCTGGGGCCAGATGTTCTGGCGGGTGCTGTTCCCGCTGGTGGCGCCCGGCCTGGTGGCCACGGCCATCTTCTCGTTCATCGTGGCGTGGAACGAGTTCGTGCTGGCGCTGACCTTCATGACCCAGAGCGAGAACTACACGGTGGCGGTCGGCCTGCGCCAGTTCTTCGGCCAGTACGCCAACGACTGGGGGCACGTGATGGCCGCCTCCACGCTCATCACCATCCCGGTCATGGTCTTCTTCGTCCTCGTGCAGCGCTTCCTGGTCTCCGGGCTCGTCCAGGGGGCCGTCAAGGGATGAGGGCGGGCCGGCCCCCGGGGGGAGGGTTCGGGCGTCCACGGGGTGCTGGAGGTGAGACTGCGAGCAGGACTGCGCCGTAGGCGTCGGTTGAGGGTGGTGGCCCGCCCCGTCGCGAAGCGCCCCCGGCGGGCGGTGGCGGGCGACGGGCGGGCCGAGGCGAAGCGGAGGCCCGAAGAAAACAGGACCGGCCCCGCCGCGCGGGAGGTCAGCCGCGCAGCTCGCGCTTGAGGATCTTGCCGGTGGAGGTCATCGGCAGCTCGGTGCGGAACTCCACCTCGCGCGGGTACTTGTACCCGGCCAGGCGCTCCTTGGCCCACGCGACGAGCCCCTCGGCGGTGACCTCGGCGCCCTCCTTGGGGATCACGAACGCCTTGACCTCCTCGCCGTGGGTGTCGTGGGGCACGCCCACGACCGCGGCCAGGCTGACCGCCTCGTGGGTCATCAGGACCTCCTCGACCTCGCGCGGGTAGACGTTGTAGCCGCCGCGGATGATCATGTCCTTGGACCGGTCGACGATGAAGTAGAAACCCTCCTCGTCGCGGCGGGCGATGTCCCCGGTGCGGAACCAGCCGTCGCGGATCACCTCCGCGTTGACCTCGGGGCGGTTGTGGTACCCCTTCATCACGCAGTGCCCGCGCACCGCGATCTCGCCCTCCTCCGCCGCCTCGTTCCACTCGGGGTCGATGAGCTTCATCTCCACACCCCACACCGGCTGCCCGATGGAGCCGGTCTTGGCCTTGACCTTGGGGTTGTTGAACGACACCACCGGTGAGGTCTCGGACAGGCCGTAGCCCTCCTTGATGCCCACGCCGAAGGTCTTGGTGAAGTCCTCGGCGAGCTGGCCGGGCAGGGCGGCGCCGCCGGAGACCGCGTCCACCACGTTGCCCGCGATCTTCTCCAGGTCGTAGGTTCCCGGTTCGGCGGCCCGGACCGCGCCCAGCAGCCCCCAGTACATGGTGGGCACGCCCGCGAAGGCGGTGACGCCCTCCTTCTCCATGAGCCTGAGCGCCTCGGCGCCGTCGAAGCGCGGCATGAGGACCATCGTGCCGTGCCGGTACAGGGCCGCGTTGAGCATGACCGTCTGGCCGAAGATGTGGAACAGCGGCAGGACCACGAGGGCGACGTCGCGGCCGTCGGGGTGGGGCTCGACCAGCCTGGACGAGCCGACCGCGTTCAGCAGCAGGTTGTGGTGGCTCAGCTCGGCGCCCTTGGGCTTGCCGGTGGTGCCGCTGGTGTAGATGATGACCGCGGTGTCGTCGGAGCTGGCCTGCACCGTCTCGAACTCGCCGGGCTGACCCTCCAGCGCCTTCCAGAAGGTCTCGGCGCCGTCGATGGTCGACTCCGTGGCACCCGGGGAGGCGGGCAGGTCCACGTAGAACTCGCAGGAGTCCACCTGGCCGAAGGCCTCGAAGGCCCGATCGCCCAGGGGGAGCTCCGGCGTGCCGGTGAAGGCGAAGAGGGCCCTGGCCCCGGAGTCCTCCAGGTGGTAGGCGATCTCGCGCGGGGTCAGCAGCACGTTCAGCGGCACGATCACCGCGCCCGCCTTGAGCGCGCCGAAGTACACGAAGGGGAAGTAGGGCACGTTCGGACTGGCCAGCGCGATCCGGTCCCCCGGCCTGATCCCGCGCGCGACCAGCAGGTTGGCCACCTGGTTGGCGATCATGTTGGTGATCGCGTAGTTCAGGCGCAGGTCGCCGAAGACCAGGCACTCCTTCTCCGGAGCCGACCGGGCACCGTCCTCCAGGAGCACGGACAGGTTGAGCATGGGGGCCTCCCGCAGCCAGATGGGTCCAGTGGATACGCGATGATTCGGGATGATGTGACCCGAGTCGCGTGTTCTGCGCCACTTTGACGGCAGAGTAACAAACCGGCTGGTCGGTGTGGAGGGGTCGGGAGTCCGTAATCTCACCGATCTTCCCCCTCGCTCTCCGTGACCCCGCGACCGAGCGGGAGAGGCGGTGGCGCCGGGCCCGCCCGCGCGGGGCGGGGGGAGCGCGTCTCCGGTTCCGGGCCCCGGCCGCCGCCCCCGGGCGCACCCGCGCGGGGCTGCGCGGAACCCGTCCGCGCCCCGACCCGCCAACCGCTAACCTGAGTGCTGTACACCCCGAACCGGCTAAGGAACACGTGGCGATGACAGCGGCAGACGGCGACCAGACGACGGGCGACACCTACGACGCCCGTGCCCTCCAGGACAAGTGGCAGGCGCGCTGGGCCGCTGAGCTTCCGTTCCAGGCCGACGAGGACCCCGGGGACACCCGCCCGCGTTCCTACATCGTCGACATGTTCGCCTACCCCTCCGGCGACCTGCACATGGGCCACGCGGAGGCCTACGCCATCGGCGACGTCATCAGCCGCTACCGCCTCCAGCGCGGCGACAACGTCCTGCACCCCGTCGGCTGGGACTCCTTCGGCCTGCCCGCCGAGAACGCGGCCATCAAGAACAACTCCCACCCCGCCGAGTGGACCTACGCCAACATCGAGACCCAGGCGGCCTCGTTCCGGCGCTACGGCATCAGCGTGGACTGGTCGCGACGCCTGCACACCAGCGACCCCGAGTACTACCGCTGGAACCAGTGGCTGTTCACCCGCTTCTTCGAGCGCGGACTGGCCTACCGCAAGGACGGCCACGTCAACTGGTGCCCCCAGGACCAGACCGTGCTGGCCAACGAGCAGGTCGTACAGGGCAGGTGCGAGCGCTGCGGAGCCGACGTCGTGCGGCGCAGCCTCAACCAGTGGTACTTCCGCATCACCGACTACGCCCAGCGCCTGCTGGACGACATGGACCAGCTCGACGACGGCCGCTGGCCGGACGAGATCCTGGCCATGCAGCGCAACTGGATCGGCCGCTCCACCGGAGCCGACGTCCACTTCGCCATCGAGGGCCGCGACGAGCCCGTCACCGTCTTCACCACCCGGCCCGACACCCTCTACGGGGCCACCTTCTTCGTCGTGGCCGCCGACGCCGACCTGGCCGACGAGCTGTGCGCGCCCGAACAGCGCGAGGCCTTCGACGCCTACCGCGCCGACGTCGCCAAGCTCTCCGACATCGAGCGCCAGGCCACCGAGCGCCCCAAGACCGGCGTGTTCCTGGGCCGCTACGCGATCAACCCCGTCAACGGCGAGCGCATGCCCGTGTGGGCGGCCGACTACGTCCTGGCCGACTACGGCCACGGCGCCATCATGGCCGTGCCCGCGCACGACCAGCGCGACCTGGACTTCGCCCTGGCCTTCGACCTCCCGGTCCGGGTCGTGGTGGAAACCGGCGAACCCGACCCCGTCGAGACGGGCACGGCCACCGCGGGGGAGGGCGTCCTGCGCGACTCCGGCCCGCTGGACGGCCTGGCCAAGACCGAGGCCATCGAGCGCATCATCGAGATCCTGGCCGAGCGCGGCACCGGACAGGGCACGATCAACTACCGCCTGCGCGACTGGCTGCTGTCCCGCCAGCGCTACTGGGGCACCCCCATCCCGATCATCCACTGCCCCTCCTGCGGCGAGGTGCCCGTCCCCGACGAGCAGCTGCCGGTGACCCTGCCCGAACTCAAGGGCGCCGAGCTGGCCCCCAAGGGCGTCTCGCCCCTGGCCGCGGCCACCGAATGGGTCAACGTCGACTGCCCCTCCTGCGGCGGCCCCGCCGAGCGCGACACCGACACCATGGACACCTTCGTGGACTCGTCCTGGTACTTCCTGCGCTACTGCTCGCCGCGCCTGGACACCGCCCCCTTCGACACCGAGGCGGTGGAGAAGTGGGGACCGGTGGACCACTACATCGGCGGCAAGGAGCACGCCACGCTCCACCTGATGTACGCCCGGTTCTTCACCAAGGTCCTGTACGACATGGGCATGGTGTCCTTCACCGAGCCCTTCCGCCGCCTGACCAACCAGGGCCAGGTCATCAACCAGGGCCGCGCCATGTCCAAGTCCCTGGGCAACGGCGTGGACCTGGGCAAGGAGATCGACGCCTACGGCGTGGACGCGGTCCGGCTGACCATGCTCTTCGCCTCCCCGCCCGAGGAGGACGTGGACTGGGCCGACGTCTCCGTCGTCGCCGCGCAGAAGTTCCTCAACCGCGCCTACCGGGTGATGAGTGAGGCGGGCGCGGCCAGCGCACCGGGAACCGACCCCGCCAAGGGCGACACCGACCTGCGTCGGACCACGCACCGCACCGTCGACCAGATCACCGCCCTGGTCGAGTCCCGCCGGTTCAACGTGGCCATCGCCCGCACCATGGAACTGGTCTCGGCCGTCCGCAAGGCCATCGACTCCGGCCCCGGCGCCGCCGACCCGGCGGTCCGCGAGGCCGCCGAGGCCGTGGCCGTCTCCCTGTCCCTGTTCGCGCCCTACGTGGCCGAGGAGGGCTGGGAGAAGCTCGGACGCAGCGGCAGCGTCGCCGTCGGCAACTGGCCCGAGGTCGACCCGGCCCTGCTGGTGCAGGAGTCGGTGACCTGCGTGGTGCAGGTGCAGAGCAAGGTCCGTGACAAGCTGTCCGTGGCGCCCGACATCGACCCGGCGGAGCTGGAGCGGCTGGCCCTGGCCTCGGAGAAGGCACAGGGCTTCATCGGCGACAAGCAGATCCGCAAGGTGGTCGTGCGCGCGCCCAAGCTGGTGAACATCGTCGTCGGCTGACCAGGCACACGAGGGGCGGCGGCCGCGCGCAGCGGCCGCCGCCCGTGTGCGGTCGGCTCGGTGACCGACAGGGAGGCGGTGGCCGGGTGGGTCCCCTCGCGCGGGTGGCCGTGATCGGCGCGGGCACGGTGGTGCTGTCCGCGGTGGCGATCGGCGGCGGGCTGTGGCTGGCCGGGGACGACCCGGGCGTGCCCGAGAGCGGTGACGTCCACGCCGCGGCACCCGGGTGCGCGGTGGTCTCGGACGCGCTCGTCACCGGCCTGGTGCCCGGCGCGGTCCTGGAGTCCTCCGAGCAGGGGCCCCTGGCCGACGGCGACAGCACCGCGTGCTCGTGGTCCTCCGCCGGTCTGACCGAGGGGTCGCAGGGGGTGCTCCGGCTGGACCTGTCCGCCCGCTTCACCGACACCACGGGGGAGGAGCCGGTCACCGGCGCCCAACGGGCGCGGGAGGCCTACGACGCCCTGGTGCCGGTGCGCGGCGAGGCCGTGGAACTGCCCGCCGGGGAGGGCCGGGTGTGGCGCGGCCAGACTCCGGGTACCGCCGAACTGGCCTTCCCCACCGACAACCTGCTGGTGCGGGTGTCCTACGCAGGGACCTCCGGCACCGAGCCGGTCGACTTCGGAGAGGCCCGGGACCTGGCAGTGGAGTTCGCCGTGCAGCTCGGAGAGGCCCTGTGAGCGACCAGCACCCCGATCCGCGGGACCCCGAGCGGCCCCAGGAAGCCCACCAGTCTCCGCAGGCGCCGCAGTCGCACGGTCAGGGCGACCCCGAGCAACCACAGGCGCCGCAAACACATGGGCAGCCGCAGGGGCAGCAGGGACCCCTGGAATCACATCCTCCACAGCCGCAGGGGCACCAACAGCCTCCGCCGTCTCAGGCACCACAACCCCACGGACAACAGCAGGCCTACCACCCCCACCAGGCCCCGCAGGGGCAGTATCCGCCGCCCCCGGGACCCCCGTGGCAGCAACCCCACCTCCAGCAGCCCGCGCCCGAGGTGGTGGCCTCCGTCCAACCGCAGAGCCGGGGCTGCGCCACCGCCGCCGTGGTCGCCGCCGCCCTGGTGCTGGTCGTGCTCGCCGCCGGGGCGATCTGGTACGTGGTGACGCGCGACACCCCGGAGGCGAGCGACTTCGGGGCGGCGCCCGAGTGCTCCGTCGCCGAGACCGGGACGCTGGACGAACTGGTGCCCGACCACGGGTTGGAGGTCGAGGAACCGGTCGGCGGCCCGCAGGAGGCGTTCGGCTCCGGCTGGCAGTGCCGGTGGGCGACCCCCGGCGGCCCCGGCGAACGGGTTCCGGCCACCGCGACGCTGGTGGCCGTGGCCGCCCCCGACCCGGGCGGTGTCACGACGGCCGCCGACAACCTGCGCACCACCACCTCCCAGTACGACGCGCAGGAATTGGAAGGCGTCGGCGAGGAGGCGGTCGCCTGGGTCCAGGAGGACCCGTACACGGTCGCCTGCGTCGGCGCCCGGGTGTCCAACCTGTACCTGGAGACCTGTTACAGCCTGGCGGCCAGCTACGACGCGCAGAACCCGGGCGACCGGGAGCGCATGGTCGCGGGCGCCGAGGAGTTCGCGCTGTCCGTGACCGAGGCGCTGCCGGACTCCATCCCCGAGTGAGGCTCCGGCGCGGTTACCAGGCCGTGCCCAGGAACTCCTCCAGCGCGGGCGCGACCTCCTCGGCGAAGGGGCGCTGTTCGTCCAGGACCGTGGCCCCGGGCTCGTCCCGGTAGCGGCGGAAGATGTGGTCGGTGTCGGGGACGTCCACCCGTCGCGCGCCGTCCAGACCGGTCATCAGCCGGTCCACGTCCTGCCGGGAGACCTGCGCGTCCCGCTCCCCCCACAGCACCAGCACCGGGGTGCCCCCGGGCAGGTCCTCCGCCAGGTCGACGGGGTCGAAGGCGTCCATGTAGGCCAGGAAGTCCTCGTTGACCGGGGTGTAGACGCCCAGGCCCCCACTGGGCATCTCCACCCCGCTGAGCGCACGCCCGGACCTGATCGCGGCCCGTCCGGCGCGGGAGTCCGAGAGGAGCTGGACCACCTGTCCCTCCTCCACCTGACCCGAGGCCTCGACGGCACGCGCCTGCTCGGTGAGCTGGCGGTCGATCAGGTCGAGGTAGCGCGTACCGGGAGGCGCGGCCAGCACGAGCGCGGGGGAGGGGTGCTCCGCGCCGATGAGATCGTGGGCGCGCAGCGCGTACAGGGCGCCCTCGCTGTGCCCGACGACGACCACCCGCTCGGGGTCCACCTCGGGCTGGGAGACGAGCTCCTCGTAGGCGGCCGCGACCTGCTCGTCGAAGATCACCGGGTCCACCGGCGCGACCTCGCCGCCGGGGTCCGGCGTCTCGAAGTCCGCACCGCTGCCGTACTTGTCGTAGCGCAGCGAGGCCACCCCGACCTCGGCGAGCACCCGGGACAGGTTCTGGTTGGTGTTGGCGTCGGGGCGCACGGAGCTGTTGCCGTCGCGGTCGGTGGGACCGCTGCCGGAGATGATGAGCGCGCCCGGAACGGTACCGGAGACGTCCTGGGGCATCCGGAAGGTGCCGGACACCTCGTGCCCGCCGCCCTCGAAGGCCACCTCGCGCTCGACGCCGCCGACCCCCGGCGCCTCGGCGGCCCCGTCGTCGGCGGGGGCGCAGGAGGCGGTCAACAGGACGGCGCTCGCCGCACCGAGCAGTGCGGTGCGCCAGCGGGCGGCGGGGGAGGAGGCACGTGTGAACACCTCCTCAGCCTAGCGGCCCGCGTCCGTCGGCCCCGCATCGTCCACAGGGGGAAGCGCCCCCGATCCCTCCGAGGGGAGAGGGACCGGAGACGCGGGTACGCGGGGACCTCAGACGCGGCGCATGACCGCGACCACCTTGCCGAGGATGGTGGCGTCGTCGCCGTTGATCGGCTCGTAGGCCTCGTTGCGCGGCATCAGCCACACGTGGCCGCCCTCCTCGCGGCGCAGTACCTTGACGGTCGCCTCCTCGTCGAGCAGCGCCGCCACGATGTCGCCGTTGTTGGCGTCCTGCTGCTGGCGCACCACCACCATGTCGCCGTCGGTGATGGCGGCGTCGGTCATCGAGTCGCCGACCACGGTGAGCATGAACAGGCGCCCCTCACCCACCAGCTGACGCGGCAGGGCGAGCACGTCCTCCACCGACTCCTCGGCCAGGATCGGACCACCGGCGGCGATCCGGCCGACCAGCGGCACGGCGGCGGCGCGCGAGAGGTCGATGTCCTCGGGCACCAGGGTCCGCCCCGAGGCGCGCCCGGGCGTGCGCAGCTCCACCGCGCGCGGCCGGTTCTGGTCCCGGTGCAGGTAACCCTTGCGCTGGAGGACCTTGAGCTGGTGCGCCACGCTGGACGGGCTCGACAGGCCGACCGCTTCCCCGATTTCCCTTATCGACGGGGGGAAACCCCGCTCCCGGACATAGCGCTGGATGCAGTTCAGCACGCTCTGCTGGCGCGCGGTGAGTTTGGGGGCTTCGGGCGTGGACCCGCCCGTGTTCTCCGCTGGTGCGAGAACGGTGGCGGTGTCTGCGGTTCCGGGATTCTCCTCCGGCACGGCCGGGCCTCCTCGGCATTCGGTTCGGTCAGGGCCTGCTTGTGTGACTGGCCACCCCCGGTCCGCGACCGTGCCGACCTGGGGGTCCACGTGATGGCGAAACCGGTGTGAAATCAAGGTCAACTTTAGTCGTTGCACACGGTGATATCAAACAAGCGTTCGAGGCTGGGGACAATTGCCGTCGCGCGTATTCGCGGACAATTTCCGGCCTGCACTTACGTGTGTACACGCGTTCACGCGCTGTTGTCCCCGGAATGCGCGAACGCGTGTCCGTGGCAGCGGTTCCGGCCAGGCACGGGGGTCTTATCCCGGGGCGAAGGCTCGACCGAAATCCCCGCGACGCCGGGATTCCGACGCCCGCCGCCGGGGCGCGGGGGCTCCGGGCGGCGACGCTATCCTTGAGCGCGGTGCCGGGCCGCCCCCGCAGCGATCCGCCCGCGCCGACCTCCCCGCCCCGTCCCGCCGCCGCGGACCGCGATGCCGCGCGGCCGTTCGGTCGTGTCCGTGACACGCCCGTGCCGGGGTTGCGGCGGGTCAGGAAGAAGTCTAGGTTCGACCACAACATCTGGTGTGGCGACAGGGGCGATTGCCCAGAAGTTGTGGTTTAGTGGTACCTAGGCGTTGTCGTTCGGTGAGAGAAGCAGGTGAACCAGGGTGCACTGTCCGTTCTGCCGCCATCCGGACACCCGGGTGATCGACAGCAGGTCCACCGACGACGGCGCGGCCATCCGACGCCGCCGGTCCTGCCCCGTCTGCGAGCGCAGGTTCACCACCCAGGAGACCGTCCTGCTGATGGTGGCCAAGCGCTCGGGGGTCACCGAGCCCTTCAGCAGGACCAAGATCATCGCCGGGGTGCGCCGGGCCTGCCAGGGCCGCCCCGTCTCCGAGGACGCCCTGGCCAAGCTCGGCCAGCAGGTCGAGGAGGAGATCCGCGGCCGCGGCCTGGCCGAGGTACCGGCCCACGAGATCGGCCTGGCCATCCTGGGGCCGATGCGCGACCTGGACGAGGTCGCCTACCTGCACTTCGCCAGCGTCTACCGGGGCTTCGAGAGCCTCTCCGACTTCGAGGCCGAGATCGCCAGCCTGCGCCAGGACCGAGAGGCCGAGACCGACGGGGGCGCCGGGACCGGCGGCCGGAGCGGCGCCGCCACGGGGTAGCGCCCCTCGCGGCCGCACGCCGACCGCCTGCGGTGCCACACCACCCCCGGGACAAGGACGCCGGGCACGGTCGGTGACCGTGCCCACGAGTGAGGGGAGACCCGGCGATGACGGAGACCACCAGCGGTCCGGCCGGACGCAAGGGCAAGGGCAGCCGCAAGGGGATCAGGGTGAGGCGCGTCTTCACCACCCCGGGCACGCACCCCTACGACTCCCTGGAGTGGGAGCGCCGCGACGTCGTCATGACCAACTGGCGCGACGGCACGGTCAACTTCGAGCAGCGCGGGGTGGAGTTCCCCTCCTCCTGGTCGATGAACGCCACCCAGATCGTGACGAGCAAGTACTTCCGCGGCGCGGTGGGCACCCCCGAACGCGAGTGGAGCCTCAAACAGCTCATCGACCGCGTCGTCGGCGTCTACACCGAGACCGGCCGCGAACACGGCTACTTCGCCTCCGCCGAGGACGCCGAGGTCTTCGACCACGAGCTCAAGCACGCCCTCGCCCACCAGCTGTTCAGCTTCAACTCCCCGGTGTGGTTCAACGTCGGCACGAACTCAAAAGCCCAGGTCAGCGCGTGTTTTATCCTGTCCGTGGACGACACCATGGAGTCGATCCTGGACTGGTACAAGGAGGAGGGGATCATCTTCAAGGGCGGGTCCGGCGCGGGTGTGAACCTGTCGCGCATCCGCTCCAGCAAGGAACTGCTCTCCTCCGGCGGGACCGCGTCAGGCCCCGTCTCCTTCATGCGCGGCGCCGACGCCTCGGCCGGGACCATCAAGTCCGGCGGCGCCACCCGCCGGGCCGCAAAGATGGTCGTCCTGGACGTCGACCACCCCGACATCGAGGACTTCGTCGAGACCAAGGCCCGCGAGGAGCACAAGATCCGTGCCCTGCGCGACGCCGGGTTCGACGTCGACCTCGGCGGTGACGACATGTTCAGCGTCCAGTACCAGAACGCCAACAACTCCGTGCGGGTCTCCGACGCGTTCATGCGCGCCGTGGAGAGCGGCTCCGACTTCGGCCTGACCTCCCGCACCACCGGCGAGGTCGTCGCCACGGTGGACGCCAAGGAGCTGTTCCAGCGCATGGCCAGGGCCGCCTGGGAGTGCGCGGATCCGGGCATCCAGTACGACGGCACGATCCAGGACTGGCACACCACGCCCGAGAGCGGACGCATCAGTGCGAGCAACCCGTGTTTTCCGGCTGATCAGCGCGTGCTGACGGATCGCGGACATATACCGATCGGTGATCTGATCAAGCGCGCGGCCCGAGGCGAGACCTTCGCCGTGTACACCAACGACATCACCGCTGAGACGGACGCCCAGAACGCTGTGGTGGCGACGATCCCCACCCAGTACATGGTCACGGGGACCAATGAGATCCTCGAACTGCGTTTCTCTGACGGCTCTCTCCTGCGCTGCACCCCCAACCACCGTCTGTGGACCGAGAACCGCGGCTGGGTGCACGCTGAGAAGCTGCTCTCCGATGACCGGGTCGTCCGTTCCTTCCAGTACGCGCCTCGTTCGAACCCGGCGCTGCGGATTCCCCGTGCGGCGCTGGAAGCCGTACGGACGGTGGCGGCCTTGCCGAGTGTCCGTCCTCTGTACCTGCCGGAGAAGTGGGACGAGGATCCCGACCTCGCGCACTACCTCGGCTGGCTCGTGGGGGACGGCTCGGTCGGTGATCAGGCGGTGGTGACCGTCTACGGTACGGCTGAGGAGCAGCAGAACGTCCTTCCTCGGCACCAGGCGCTCATCGAGCGTCTCACCGGGCACCGGAGCAAGCCGAGCCTCCAGCCGAACGGGACCCAGCAGCTCAGAATCACGCGTCGCACGATGGTCGAGTTCGTCCGAGCCCTGGGCCTGGGCGCCCGCGCGGAGGACAAGTCAGTGCCGCCGTCGCTCTTCGAGGCACCCGAGGAGACCGTGCTGGAGTTCCTCCAAGGGCTGTTCGACGCAGACGGGTGCGCGGTGGACCAGAAGGCCAACGGAACGCGCTACATCGGTCTGGGCAGCCGTTCGGACCAGCTCCTGCGCGATGTCCAGGAACTCCTCGCCCCGTTTGGCATTGCCAGCCGTGTCTACAGGACATCCGAGGGCAAGCCGGATTCGTTCTCCTACACTCGCAAGGATGGGTCCACGGTCACCTATGGCAGTGACGGTCCGTTCTTCGACCTGCGGATCTCGGCCCAGTCCATGCAGGAGTTCTCCGCCCTCGTCAACTTCTCCCTGGAGGGAAAGAGCGAGAAGCTCCGAGAGGCGCTGGACTTCCGCCGTATGTACAGGACGAGGACGACTACACGCCTGTTCTCCAGACGTTCCGCGGGATTCGAGACCACATACAACCTCACCGAGCCGCGCAACCACTCCTACATCGTGGGCGGCACCGTCGTCGCCAACTGCTCGGAGTACATGTCCCTGGACGACTCGTCCTGCAACCTGGCCTCGATCAACCTGCTGAAGTTCCTGCGCGAGGACGACACCTTCGACGTGGAGCGCTTCACCGCGCTCACCGAGCTGGTCATCACGGCGATGGACGTCTCCATCACCTTCGCCGACTTCCCCACGGAGAAGATCGGCGAGACCACCCGCGCCTACCGGCAGCTCGGCATCGGCTACGCCAACCTGGGCGCCCTGCTCATGGCGACCGGCCACGCCTACGACTCCGAGGGCGGGCGCGCCGTCGCCGCCGCGGTGACCTCGCTGATGACCGGCACCGCCTACCGGCGCAGCGCCGAGCTGGCCGGGGTGGTCGGCCCCTACGACGGCTACCGGCGCAACGAGCGGGCCCACAAGAGGGTCATGCGCAAGCACGCCGCCGCCAACGACGACCTGCGCACCGTCGGAACCCTGGAGGAGCCGATCCACGCCGCGGCCACCCGCGAGTGGGCCGAGTGCCTCAGGATCGGCGAGCGCAACGGCTGGCGCAACGCCCAGGCGAGCCTTCTCGCGCCCACCGGCTGCCTCACCGGCGACTCCATGGTCACCACCGACCGGGGACTCGTCCGGCTCACCGAACTGGGCGACGCCTACGGGCCCAGGTGGCAGGACCTCTCCGCCCGGGTCTCCACGGACGAGGGGCCCCGCGAGGCGACGAGGTTCTTCGTCAACGGAGAGGAGCCGACCCGGCGTATCGTGACCAGGGGCGGGTACCGGCTCCAGGGCACGCACACCCACCGGATCAAGGTGGTCTCCCCCCGGACCGGTGACTGGGAGTGGAAGCGCTTCGCCGACATCGCCGAGGGCGACGTCGTTCCGGTCCAGATGGGCACCCTGGTCGGGCAGCCCCGCCGTGTGGTGCTGCCGGTCCTGGACCAGGCCTACTACACGGGAGATCACGACCTGTTCGTGCCCGAGGCGGTGGACGAGGAACTCGCGGAGCTCGTCGGTTACTTCATGGGCGACGGCAGCCTGCACGCCAAGGGCATCCGCATGTGCGTCGCCGACACCGACGAGGATGTCGTCGAGCGCCTGCGCATTCTGGCCAAGGGGCTGTTCGGCCTCGCGCCCACGGTGACCGCCGGACAGGGCTACCAGGAGGTCACCCTGTCGTCGGTCCGCCTGGCCCGGTGGTGGAAGGCGGCGGGGTTCGCCAAGGACTTGCCCGGTCAGGACCACTCCGGCAAGGGCTGGACCCCCCGAGTGCCCTCCTCGGTCCTGGAGACCAACGATCCGGCGGTGTACGCGGCCTTCCTGCGCGGTCTCTTCGAGGCGGACGGCACCGTCCTGGAGGGTGTGCCGAGCATCTCCACCGCGCACGCCTCCTTCGCCGGAGAGGTCCGCACGCTGCTGCTGACCCTGGGTATGGCCTCCACCACGCGCACGACCCGGAGCGGGTACGGCGGGGACTGCCACGTGGTCCGCCTGCGCAACGTCGACCACGCCCTGCGCTTCGACGAGACCGTCGGGTTCCTGGGCGACCGCAAGAACAAGCTCGTCGTCCAACTGGAGTCGGACCGCTCGGCCAAGGGCGACCGGATCGTTCTGCCCCGCCAGGTGTGGGACGAGCTGGTACCGGTCGGGCACGCCGCGCGGGGGACGGTCGTGCAGTCGCTGAGGAAGTACGGCGGCGTGGCCCGGCAGCTGGCCTCGGCCATTCACTCCGAGACGCTCGACGGCAGGCTGGGACACGCCCTCGGCTACGTCTTCGAGGAGGTCGGCGCCAACGAGGACGGCGGCGTGCAGCCGACCTACGACATCTCGGTGCCCGACAACGTCACCTACGTGGCCAACGGCCTGGTCAGCCACAACACCATCGGCTTCATGATGGACTGCGACACCACCGGTATCGAGCCGGACTTCTCGCTGGTCAAGTTCAAGAAGCTGGTCGGCGGCGGCTCCATGCAGATCGTCAACCAGGCCATCCCGCGCGCGCTGGGCAACCTCGGCTACCAGGACGAGCAGATCGAGGCCGTCGTCGAGTACGTCTCCGAGAACGGCCACGTCGTGGACGCGCCCGGCCTGCGCGCCGAGCACTACGAGGTGTTCGACTGCGCGATGGGGCTCCGCTACATCCGGCCCATGGGCCACGTGCGGATGATGGCCGCGGTACAGCCCTTCCTGTCCGGCGCGATCTCCAAGACGGTGAACGTGCCGGAGGAGGCCTCGGTCGAGGACTTCGAGCACATCTACTTCGAGGGCTGGCGGATGGGCCTGAAGGCGCTCGCCGTCTACCGCGACAACTGCAAGGTGGGCCAGCCGCTGTCCACCGGCGGGACGTGGGAGAAGGAGGCCGGGCCCGAGGCGGAGGCCGTCGAGGCGCCCCGCCCGGTCCGCCGCCGCCTGCCCAAGAAGCGACCGAGCGAGACCACGTCGTTCTCCGTGGGCGGGGCCGAGGGCTACATCACCGCGGGCTCCTACCCGGACGACGGTCTGGGCGAGGTGTTCATGAAGCTCGGCAAGCAGGGGTCCACCCTGGCCGGGGTGATGGACGCCTTCTCCATCGCGATCTCCATCGCCCTGCAGTACGGGGTCCCGCTGGAGACCTACGTGGAGAAGTTCACGAACATGCGGTTCGACCCGGCGGGCATGACCGACGATCCGGACATCCGCATGGCCCAGTCGGTGGTGGACTACATCTTCCGCCGCCTGGCCCTGGACCACCTGCCCTACGAGGAGCGGGCCGCGCTGGGGGTGCTGTCGGCCGCCGAGCGCCAGGCGCAGGTGGCGGGCGAGGACCCCGCGCAGGTCGCCACGCAGGTGGAGTCCTACGCCCAGTCCGCCGCCACCCGCGGGGCGGACGCCCCGGAGGAGGTCCCGGCGGCCTCCGCGCGGGAGCCGCACGCGGCGGCGGAGCGGCCGACCCGGGCGCACTCCACCGCGGAGCTGATGGAGGGCAAGGGCTTCGTGGCGGACGCGCCGCTGTGCATGACCTGCGGTACCAAGATGCGCCCGTCGGGCAGCTGCTACGCCTGCGAGGGCTGCGGGGCCACCAGCGGTTGCAGCTGACCGGCGCCGGGCGGACGGTCGGGGGAGGGGCGGAACCGCGTCCCTCCCCGGCGCCCCGGTCCCGCGTCAGCCGCGGTCGAGGTCCCCGGAGACGGCCGCGACCGCGGCGGTCACGGCGGTCACCCCCAGCACGGCGGGCCAGGCGCCGACCTTCTTCGCCAGCGGGTGGGAGAGCCCGAACGCCCCCACGTACACGCCGGTGAGCGCGACCGCCGTGCCCACCCCCGAGCGGCGGCGCCAGGTCTCGAAGGCCGCGGCGCCGAACGCGGCCAGCACGGCTCCGCCCAGCGGGCGGTCGCCCGTCGCGCGGGCCACCGTGTAGCCGCCGATCAGGCCCGCGGTGGTCAGGACGGAACTGGGTACTGCGGGCATGGACGGTGTCCCCTCTCGCTGCGGCCGGAGCCGGTGGCTGCGTGTGCCGACGACGTTATCCGCCGTCCGGCGGCGGTGTGATCCGGCCCGCCCGGACTGGTCTCACGGGTGCGCGCCCCCGTCACGTTCCGGTCTACAGCCCTGGGTTCCGGACGCGTCTCATGACAGGGTTGGTGCTGTCCGCTACGGCCGATCGGGTCACGGGACAGGTCCCCACCTGGAACCGGACCGCGGTACGCGACGTCGTAGCCGATAGTTCCCGACCTCCGACCAAGGAGCCCATGCCTATGTCGTTCGCGCAGACCGTGCGCGGCGCGGCCGGTGCCGTCGCCCAGGGGGGCGATCCGCGCCAGGCGGTGTCCGACGCGCTGCAACAGGCCACCGAGGGCGGTGGCCTCGACCCCCGGGACTTCGTCGCCGCCCGTGAACAGGGTGACTCCGTCGGCACCCGCATCGAGCAGAAGAGCACCTCCCTCAACAACGCGGGCGAGGCGATCAACCGCAGCTACTACGAGCGCGGCGACGGCGGGCCGGTCCACGTCATCTGCCCCATGGTCATCCCCCGCGGACGCACCTTCGTGACGATGCTCCCGGCCATCGCGCTGGTGGCCCTCGGTGTGCTGGGCGCCGTCACCGTCCTGGTCCCCCAGGCGGTCAGCGGTGGCAACCCCCTGCTCAACCCCGTCTTCGGCGTCCACTACTGGCTGATCACCATCGCGGTGGCCGTGTTCATGTGGTGGCGCCAGGGCATGGTGATGGTGCCGGAGGGCTGTGAGGCCATCGTCACCCGCTTCGGCAAGATGGAGAACGTCTTCCAGGCCGGGCGGGTCACGCTCTTCAACCCCTGGAAGCGCGTCTCCTACATCGTCAACACCACCCGCGAGTACCCCTTCAACGCGCCGATCCGCTCGGCGCCCACCAAGAGCGGCGTGCAGGCCTCCATCGACCTGTTCGTGCAGTTCAGGATCGTCAACGCCACCGACTTCGTCTACACGCTGGGCGGTGTCAACGGCTTCCAGGAGAAGCTCAACAACGCGATCAGCGAGACCACGCGGAGCCTCATCTACGAGCAGCAGGCCTCGGCCATCTACGACATGGTGGGTGACAACACCCAGAGCCTGGTGGAGCAGCTCAACCGCCAGTTCAGCGGGATCGTGGAGCTGACCAGCGCCAACATCACCCACGCCGAGCCCTCCAACCAGGAGTACCGGATGGACCTGGCGGCGCCGGAGATGGTCCGCGTCGCCAAGGACGCCTACACCTTCGAGTACGAGCTCCAGCTGCGCAAGGAGCAGAACGAGGGCGACCTGAACAAGGAGCTGGCGACCCTCAACGAGACCCTGTCCGCGATCCAGGCCGACATCGCCCAGTACCAGGCGCAGATGGACACCGCCCTGGAGCGCGAGACCAACCGGGCCCGCTCCCTGGCCCACCAGCGCTTCGTCGAGGCCCAGTCCGAGGCCAACGCCAACGCGGCCCTGTTGCAGGCCCAGGCCCTGGACATCCGCGCGGTGAGCGCCGCCGACGCCCCCGAGATCCTCAACTACCGCTTCCGCGAGACCCTCCTGGACAAGCTGGAGGCGGTGGCCGACAGCCTCCCGCAGGTCCTGCGGATCGGGTCGGGCGACGCCGCCAGCGTCGACTACCTGCGCATCGCCCAGGAGATCATCGGCCAGGCCGACACCGCCCTGTTCTCGCAGGAGGACATGGACGCCCTCCGCTCCCGCCTCGGCGACATCCGGGGCCGCATAGCCGAGCGCGAGCAGGAGATCAGCGCTCTGGTGCGTGAGGCCGGCGGCCCCAGGGCCGAGCCGGGCCGGGGCGAGGACCCGGGGGAGGAGCTGGTGGAGGAGATCCGCCAGTCCGTCTCCGAGCAGGCCATCGACGAGCGCATGTCCGAGGCACCCCAGGCGCCCCAGGCATCTCAGGCACCCCAGGGGTCCCAGGAGCCGCACGGTCGGCACGAGGCCCCGCGGGAGCAGGACCCCGCCGGGCCGCCGGTCGACGCGCCGCCGCCCTCGGACGCCCCCCACCGGTCCCTGGAGGACCCGCCCCCGCCGCCGTGGTCGCGCGGCACCCAGGGCTTCGGCCCCGACGAGGGAGGTCAGTAGATGAGCCTGTCAGTGAACGCCGGAGGCGGCTCCAGCATCAAGGAGTCCCTCGCCTCGTGGGGCGACCTGGCCGGTCTGCTGCGCGGCGGGGACCAGGGCGCGATCGTCCCCGTGGTCATCCCGCGCGACAACCGGGGCCTGCGGTGGACCGTCCTGGTCTGGTTCGGCCTGTTCGCCCTGTGCTCGGCGCTGATGATGGCCCTCAACGCCTCGGCGGGCGGGTTCGTCCTCGGGGTCGCCTACGTCGTGCTGGCCGTGCCGACCCTGATCGTCGGCGTCCTCAGCATCGTCGTGGCGGGCCTGTGGTGGTGGCGCAGCTCGATCATCGAGATCGAGGAGGGCACGCACGGCATCCTCACCAAGTACGGCGCGATCGTGAAGCCGATCGGGCCGGGCCGCCACTACCTGTGGCACCCGTGGTCGCGGGTGGACTTCGTGGTGGACACCCGCACGGAGATCCCCTACACGGCGCCGGTCCTGGCCTGCCCCACGCGGGAGAACGTGCCGCTGAAGTCGATCGAGTTCTTCCTCAAGTTCCAGATCACCGACCCGATCCGGTTCGTGACGATCATCGGCGCGAGCAACTTCGACCTCGTGCTCTCCAGCGCGGTGCAGGACGCCATCCGCCAGCGCAGCCGCCTGGTCAACACCGAGTCCGCCTACGACCTGCGCGGTTCCAACGTCGAGGACATGCGCCGCCTGCTCAACGGGCAGCTGGAGAAGTACGGTGTGCGCATCACCGGCTGCAACATCCCCGACGTGCAGCTGCCCAGCCAGTACCAGCAGCACCTGTCCACCCGGGAGCGGGTGGCCAAGGAGCTGGTGGCCTACGAGCAGGAGTGGGAGCTGACGCGCAAGCGCCGGATCGATACCCTGCTGATGGACATCGAGCGCTCCAAGAAGACCCGTGACGCCAAGATCGTCGAGGTCAACGCCTCCCTCAACAAGGCGCGCAAGGACGTGGCGCAGATGCTGGAGGAGCAGGAGACCGAGGCGCAGCGGGTGCGCTACGAGATCGAGACGCGCGGGCGCGCCGACCTGGTGGCCGCCGAGAACGAGGCGAAGGCGCAGGAGCGCCTGGCCACGGCCTACCGGGACAACCGGGCGGTGCTGGAGTACGAGCTGGCCCGTCGCCGCCTGGACGTGGGCGCCACCCTGGCCGGGCGCGCCCCGCGTCCGGTGGTGGTGCAGACCGAGGCGGGCGCGGGGGACGGTTCGGCGCTGTCGACGCTGCTGACCGCGCAGCTGCTGCCCCAGGTGATGGACGGCCGGGGCGCGCGGACGCCGCTGGGCGGCTCGGGCGGCTCGGGCGGGGCCAGGGAGGTCCTGGACTCCGCGCAGGGAGCGGTCGCCGCGGCCGCCGAGCGCCAGCAGCAGCTGGCCGACGAGTACCAGCGCCAGCAGGGCGCCGCGATGCGCGAGCAGTTCGAGCGCGGAGAGGGGTACGGCGGGCAGGGGCGCCGCTGACCCGGCGGCCCCTGCCCCGCGGGTCGGCCGCGGGGCAGGGGCCGGGCACAGGGCAGGGGCCCGCGACCGGTAGCGGTCGCGGGCCCCTGCCGCGTGTCCTGGGGGGAGAGCGTGGGCCCCGCCCCGTCCGTTGCTCAGGCGACGGGGGAGAGGGAGGAGTAGCCCCCGGCGATGTCGATCCCGTTCCGCGCGGCGATCTCGACCAGGTCCTCGACCTCGCCCGCCTGCGCGCTGGCCAGGTCGTCGTCGCCGAGCGCGTGGGCGCGGCGCAGCGCGGTGATCGAGTCGTGGATGCGCACGTGAAGGGTGAGCGCGAACTCGCGCATGGGGCCTCTCCTCGGGGTTGGCGGCGCTGCCGGGGAGGGAGGACCTGACGGCTCTCCCCCGGGGGGCGTCTCCTTGTGTACCCGGCGAGGGTGAGAGCAGGGTTGGAGGGGGACAAGGATCGGCAAGGGGAGGGTCAGTTCCCGGCGGTGGGAACGCGGCCGCCCGCCGCGCGGCGGCGCGGCGGGCGGGTCACGGGTGCGGGGCGCGGTCTAGTGGTTGACCCAGACGTACCAGTCGCCCGACACGTGTTCGTAGATCCTGGAGCCCTGCCCGGGGACGAAGACGCCCTCGGGGATCGGCTCGGTGCTGTGCGCCAGACCCGAGGGGCTGAACAGCCCCGAACCCTCCACCGCGTAGTGGGTGACACCCTCGTACGCCGAGACGCTGCGCAGCGAGTACAGCCCCACCCGTTCGCCGTTGAGCGGGATGGAGGTGCGGCCGTCGGTGTCCTCGCGCAGCGAGAGCAGCTGGTCGGAGGAGGCGCTGATCCGGCTCTGGAGCGGGGCGTCGGCCACGGCCAGGCCGATCGCGGCGGCGGCGATCACCGGTGCGGACACCCAGCGCAGCCAGTAGTAGCGGATCATCGGCCGGGCCACCGCCAGGGCGATGCCCAGGCGCAGCGCGCCCATCCCGGCGAGCAGCAGACCGCCCACCAGGCCGATGAAGAACGTGGGCAGGTGCCCGCCGGGGACGCTGTCCTCGAAGAGCAGGACCAGGCCGACCACGCCGCAGGCGGGGATGTAGAGCCGCCCGGGTGGACGGGAGGCCCAGCTGATCAGTCGCTGGCCGAGCGTCGGCTTCTCCGCGATCTCGATCAGCTTGGCCAGGGACCTGTCAGGGGTCGGGCCGGAAGCTGCGGCGGACATGGCGTTCCCTCCACCGAATCCGTGTCATGGGGACGCGGACCCGCAGCGAACGGGAAGAAGGGGCCGCAGGGGGCCGCGTCACAGTCGATACGGCCGCCGAAGCACGGCCTGCTCCACAGGATAGAGCAGTGGCGGGGCGTGTTCGGGGAGACGCGAGGAAACGCCGCCGTCCTTCCCTCGGGTCGCGGACGGGTGACGGCGGTGTTTCCGGTGTCGCACGCCGACGCGCGGTGAGAGGACGAGGTGGTCCCATGACCAGCGTCCGCCGCTCACGGCCATCAGTACGCACACCGCCGTGACCAGCGACGTCGTTCCCCACGAGGAGAGGGGCGCCAGGCCGGGCGATCCCGCCGTGAGGGCGCCGAGCACGGCCGCGACGGCGAGCAGGGGGCCGGTCAGCCATGTGAGCAGGCCCACGGCGAAGGCGATCGAGAGCGCGACGAGCAGGGCGGGCAGCGTCCCGGCCACCGGGGACAGTACGCCCAGTCCGACGGCGTCCAGGTGTGCGGCGACCGCGGCCTCCCGGCCGCGCAGCGCGAGCCCGTACTCGGTGAACATCCACCCGACGCCCACCCGGACGAGGGCGGCGACGACGTCGTAGAGGCGTCCCCGGGAGATCCGTGGCCGCGGGTACGGCCTGGCGCGCTGCATGTCCGCTCCTCCCGGGCGTCCGGCGGTCCTGACAAGCGGAAACTACACAAAGTCATGGGCTTTGGCCTGCCGTGGTGACCGGCGAGTCGCGCGAAAGGGCGCGCGGGGGACCGCCTCGTCCGGATCGGGGCCCGGGCGCGCGGGCCGGGGTCTGCCGCACCCCGGGTCCCGCACGGCGTCCGCGCCGCACGCCCTAAGGTGGACACCGTGCCGACCACATCCACTCCCTCCCCGCCGCCCGCCGCACCCACCTACGAGCTGGAGGACGAGCTCCGCTCCTCCGGCGCGCGGGTGGTCGCCGGGGTGGACGAGGTGGGCCGCGGCGCCTGGGCCGGGCCGCTCCTGGTCTGCGCCGCCGTCCCCGGCGAGGGCGCCCCGCCCCCCGGGCTGACCGACTCCAAGCGCCTGACCCCCAAACGCCGCCGGGAGATCGCCGACCAGCTGCGCCCCTGGGTCGCCGACCACGCCTTCGGCTGGTCCTCCCCCGAGGAGATCGACGAGGTCGGCATGACCGAGGCGCTGCACCGGGCCTCCCGCCGCGCCCTGGACGCGCTCTCCCCCCGGCCCGACGCCGTCATCCTCGACGGCAGGCACGACTTCATCGGCCGCCCCTGGAGGGTGCGCACCTGCGTCAAGGGCGATCTGGCCTGCGTCAGCGTCGCCGCCGCCGCGATCCTGGCCAAGGTCCGCCGCGACGCCCTCATGGCCGAGCTGGCCGCCGACCACCCGGGCTACGGGTTCGAGCGGGCCGCCGGGTACCCCTCGCCCGTGCACCGCGCCGCCCTGGCCGAGTCCGGGCCCACCCCGCACCACCGCATGAGCTGGTCCTACCTCGACGACCTGCCCCGATGGAAGCACCTGCGCAGGGTCCGCCCCGCTTCCGGCGGGCAGCTCCCCCTGCTGTGAGCACCGGACCCGCGGCCCCCGGGAGACCCCCGGCCAGGGGGCACGACACGCGGTCCCGTACTGGACATCCGCCCCACTTGGGGCAAGGCTGTGGCTGTGGACGTCGGCCCCCCGACGCCTCCCGCCCCCGACCCGAACCCCGCCGGTCAGGAGAGCCGACCGCCACGGACCCCCACCCAGGAAGGTTCATGGATGACGCGTGAGATGCGCTCCACCGCCGCCGCGGAGCCGGGACGCGCCTCGGGACTCGACCGCATGCGCGCCCTCTACCACCGGATCCCCCTCGGCCGACGGCTCGCGTCCGCACTGGTCCTGCTGACCGTGGTCGCCGTCGTCGCGTTCGTCACGGGGGTCTCCGTCTTCGGCGCGGTCACCGCGGCCCTGGTCCTGCTCATGGTCCTGGCCGCCCTCATGCGCTCCGTCGACGCCTTCGCCACCGTCATGGTGTGCGTGCTCTGGCTCGCGGTGGCCGTTCCCCTCTTCCAGATCCCCCTCACCGGCGAACCCGTCACGCTGCTGGTCCTGCCCCTGCCCCCGCTCGTGGTCCTGGCCGCCGGGCGGGCGCGCGAGTTCCCCGTCTGGCACACCACCGTGCTCTCGCTGACCGCCGGGCTCATCGCCGGGTTCTCCCTGGCCCTGGTCGGGCTGGTCGTCGAGCCCTTCGCCGCCTCCTGGGGGATCGCCCTGCTCTACGCCGCCGCGGGCGCCTGCCTGCTGTGGCGGCTGTCGGCCTCGCGCCAGATCCACCGCGAGAGCGAGGCCAACCGGCGCGAGACGGCCAAGTCCATGCCCGTCTCGCGCCGCAACGGCGGCGCGGGCCCCGCGAACGCGCCCGGGGGCCGGGACGGAGCCGACGGCCGCACCCGGCCGCTGCGCGCACGCACCGGCAGCGGCTCCCGCGGGGCCTCCTCCGCCGACAGCGACGACGAGCCCGTCCCCGTCGACCAGGCCCTGGCCGAACTGGAGGACATGGTCGGCCTCGACCCGGTCAAACAGCAGGTGCGCGGGATCGCCGCCTCCATCGAGGCGGCCCGCCTGCGCGCCGACGCGGGCTTCCCCGTCGAGCGGCCCCTGCGCCACCTGGTCTTCTCCGGCCCGCCCGGCACCGGCAAGACCAGCGTCGCCCGCACCCTGGCCACCATCTTCCACTCCTTCGGGCTGCTGCCCACCTCCCGCGTGGTCGAGGCCCAGCGGGCCGACCTCGTGGGGGAGTACCTGGGCGCGACCGCCATCAGGACCAACGAGCTCATCGACCGGGCGCTGGGCGGCGTGCTGTTCGTGGACGAGGCCTACTCCCTGGTCAACGAGGGCGACGGCCAGGCCGACCGGTTCGGCAACGAGGCCGTGCAGACCCTGCTCAAGCGCGCCGAGGACGACCGCGACCAGCTCGTCGTCGTCCTGGCCGGGTACGAGAAGGAGATGGACGCCTTCCTGGCCTCCAACCCCGGTCTGGCCTCGCGCTTCGCCACCCGCATCAGCTTCCCCAGCTACACCGCCGACGAGCTGTTCCGCATCGCCGAGTCCCTCGTCCACCAGCGCGGCGACATCCTCGACGGGGAAGCCGCCCAGGCGCTGCGGCGAAGGTTCGACCAGGTGGTCCAGCGCGAGGTGGTCGACGAGCTCGGCAACGGCCGCTTCGCCCGCTCTGTGGTGGAGAAGGCCGCCCAGGCCCGCGACGTGCGCGTGGTCACCGCCGGGGTGGACGGCGCCGAGCCCGCGCCCCGGCCCGAGGCCGAGGACCTCATCACCGTCCGCGCCTCGGACGTGGAGGCCGCCCACCGGGAGCTGACCTCGCGCCTGCCCGGTTTCGGGGAGGCGCCCGGCATCGGGGAGGCACTGGCCGAGCTGGACGCCATGATCGGTCTGGAGCCGGTCAAGGAGCAGGTCCGCTCCATCGTGGCCCAGCTGCGGGTGGCCAAGCTCCGCGAGGAGCAGGGGCTGCTCAACCAGGCGCCCATGCGGCACTTCGTGTTCTCCGGTCCGCCCGGTACCGGCAAGACCACCGTCGCCCGCGTGCTCGGCCGGGTCTTCGCGGCGCTGGGACTGCTCGGCCGCGCCGACGTGGTCGAGGCCCAGCGCGCCGACCTGGTCGGCGAGCACCTGGGCGCCACGGCGGTCAAGACCAACCGGCTCGTGGACCGGGCGCTGGGCGGCGTGCTGTTCGTGGACGAGGCCTACTCCCTGGTCAACCCCGGCTACAGCGGCGGCGACGCCTTCGGCTCCGAGGCCATCCAGACCCTGCTCAAGCGGGCCGAGGACGACCGGTCCCGGCTCGTGGTCGTGCTCGCGGGCTACCCGGCGGAGATGGAGCGTTTCCTGGCCTCCAACGCCGGACTGTCCTCGCGGTTCAACGTGCGGGTGCGCTTCCCCTCCTACACCGCCGACGAGCTCACCGAGATCGCCGAGACCGTGGCCGCCCGCACCGGTGACGCCTTCGACGACACCGCGCGCGAGGACCTGCGCAGCATCTTCGCGCACGTGTGCGAGGCCGGGTGGATCGACGAGCTCGGCAACGGCCGCTTCGCCCGCTCCCTGTTCGAGAAGGCGTGCTCCCACCGCGACCTGCGCGTGTCCCAGGAGCTGGGCGAGGCCGCGACCGCCGCCGAACTCACCGTGCTGACCAGCGCCGACGTCCGCAAGGCCTACGCCGAGGCGACGCAGTAGACCCGAGGGGGCGCGTACAGGCGTGCTGCTAGTGTCCGGATCATGACCGCTGCACCCACTTCCTCCGCGTCCCCCGTCACCCAGGCGCTCATCCTCGCCGGCGGCCAGGCCACCCGGCTGCGGCCCTACACCGACACCCGCCCCAAGGCGATGGTGGAGGTGGCCGGACGGCCCATCATCGACTACCAGCTGGAGTGGCTCGCCGGCCACGGCGTCGAACACGTCGTCGTCTCCTGCGGCTACAAGGCCGAGGTCCTGCGCGAGCACCTGGAGGCCCGCGAGGGCGGCCCGCGGGTCACGCTCCTGGTCGAGGACGAGCCGCTCGGCCGCGGCGGGGCCCTGCGCTTCGCCTCCACCGGCCTGCACGACCCGGAGGCCCCCTACTTCGCGCTCAACGGCGACGTGCTCACCTGGTTCCCCCTGGACGAGATGACCGCCCACCACCGGGAGCGGGGCGGCCTGGCCACCCTGGCCCTGGCCCAGTTCCGCACGACCTGGGGCATCGTGGACGTGGACGACCAGGACCGGATCGAGGGCTTCACCCAGAGCCCGCTGCTGCCGGTGTGGATCAACGCCGGGGTGTACCTGTTCGAGCCGGGCATCACCCCGCTGCTGCCCACCAAGGGCGACCACGAGTCCTCCACCTTCCCCGACCTGGCCGAGGAGGGGCGCCTGGCCGCCTACCGCATCGACGGCTTCTGGCGCGGCGTGGACACCGCCAAGGACGTCAAGGAGGCGGGGGAGCAGATCACCGCCATGCGCGAGGGCGCCTGACCCCGGCCGGGGAGGAGCGGACGTCGGCTGACGGGGCGCCGGGGAGGATGGGTATCGTCACCAAGGTGACGAACGACGGTTTCCTCCTCTCCAGCGCCCCCAACTTCCGCGACCTCGGCGGGCACCGCACCGCCTCGGGCCGCACGGTCCGCAGCGGGCTCGTGTACCGCTCCGACGCCCTGCACGCGATCGCCGCGGACGAGCTGCCCGTCTACAACGGCCTGGGCATCCGCCAGCTCGTCGACCTGCGCACCCCGCACGAGCGCGAGACCCTCCCCGACGTCGTCCCCGAGGGCGCCGAGTACGCGGTCGTGGCCGTGCAGGACCCCGAGGCGTCCGGTGCCAACTTCTCCCTGGCCCTGGCCGACCCCGAGAAGGCCCGCCTCATGTTCGCCGACGGCGCCGCCGAGCGCTTCATGCACGGCGTCTACCGCGAGCTCGTGACCGACGCCGAGGCGCTCGCCGGGTACCGCGAGCTGGTCGAGCGGGTGGCCCGGGGCCCGGCGGCCCTGGTCTTCCACTGCAGCGCGGGCAAGGACCGCACCGGCTGGGGCGCCGCCCTGCTGCTCGGCCTGCTGGGCGTGGACCGCGAGGCCGTGGTCGCCGACTACCTGGCCAGCAACGAGCGCCAGGCCAACACCGACGAGTGGATGCGCAGGCTCGCCCGGCACAGCGCCCTGGAGTGGGAGGAGGTCGTGCCCATGACGCGGGTGCGCGCCGAGTACCTGGAGACCGCCTTCGCCCACGTGGACGAGGTCCACGGCTCCTTCGACGCCTACGTCACCGAGGGCCTCAAGCTCTCCGACGCCACCGTCGAGCAGCTGCGCGAGCGCATGCTGGAGTAGGCGCCGTGCGGCGGGGGCGCGGCGCCGGGGCGGGCGCCGCCTACAGCGCGTCCAGTCGGCGGCGCAGGTCGCTCTCGCCCGAGGCGGCGTCCAGCACCTCGCCCAGCGCGGCCAGCACGCCGGGCCGGTCCACACCCCGGTCCAGCATCCGGCGCGCCGCCGCCCACAGGTTCGCGGGCCTGCCGTGCCACAGCCGCCGGGCCAGGCGCTCGTGCCGGTCCAGCTCCCGCTCCCGCTCGGGATCGTCGCCGGTCACCGGCCGGTACCACCGGTCCTGCCCGCTGGAGTGGCGGCCGCTGTGCGGGGTGGCCGCCTCGTACTCGCCGTAGTGGTCCAGGCGCAGCAGCGCTCTTCGGCCCCGGGCCGTGTCCGGGTCGAACTCCTCCGGCGCCCACGTCACCAGCTCGCTGGCCAGCAGCGGGAACGCGAACATCCGCCGCGCCAGCGACGAGAAGTCGCCGTCGGGCATCAGCCGCCGCACCGCCTCCTGGCGCAGCCCCAGCGGGCGCGCCGGATCGCGGTAGGTACGGGTGAACTCCGCGGTGGACTCCCACACCGCGTCCAGCGTCGCGCCCACCGCCACCTGCGGCAGCCCGCCGCGTCGGCCCGCCCAGCGCACCCACGCGGCCAGCACGTGCGGCATGGCCTCCTGCTCCTCGGGCAGCAGCACCACCCGGCCGGGCAGCCAGTGCAGCAGGAAGGACTCCACCTTGCGCGGGCTGACGCGCATCGGCCGACCGCCGTCCACGTCGCAGCCGTGCGTGATGATGTGGTCGGCGCAGCGGCTCGCCGCGTAGGAGTCGGAGAGCTCGGCGGCCTCGTCCGAGGCCAGGAAGCGGGCGGCCAGCACCGCGCGCCGGTCGCGCCGCCACACCGGGGCGGGGAAGGGGTCCACTCCCTCGGGAGGGGTGGGCAGGGACCGCACCCGCGCGTTGGCCAGCGCGAAGTGCGCGGCCAGCGACCCCCCGGTCAGGTCGGAGACCTTCAGCCCCACCGGCTCCACGAGCGCCCCCGAGGCCCGGTCGGCCGACGCGCCCGCCACCACCTGCTCCGTGCGCTCCAGTGCCCGTGACAGCAGGGCGCGCGCCTCGGTCAGCTCCACCTGGGCGAACCGCGCGAACTCGTCCGTCTCGGCCCTGGCCCGGCAGCTCTCCAGCAGCTGCTCGACCTTGGTGGTCACCCAGGCGTCGCGCAGCACGCCGCCGCCGTTGTGGTCCAGGACCAGGATCAGCGCGTGCTCGGGCGGCAGCGAGCCCGGGTGGCCGGGGTGGTCGCCGTCGCGGCTGAACACGCACACGAAGTCCTCGGTGTCACCGAACTGGTCGGTGCTGACGTAGACGGCCACCGGCGTGACCTCGCCGAGCTGGGAGGCCCACGCCGGTACCTGGAGGCCGCGCTCGCGGAGCGCGATCATCCCCTGTTCGGCCAGGCTCCGCTGCTCGGACGAGGTGCCCAGGGCGGTGACCGCCGCGAGCACGCCCAGCCCCGCGGGCTTGCCGGAGGCGGTGGCGTGCGCCACCAGGCCCTCGCCGAGCAGCCTCTCCACGTCCACGCCGGGGACCCGCTCCCCCCACCACGTGCCGAGCAGCTCGCTGAAGGCCAGCTCGGCGTCGAGGGGGTGGCGCATGGCCAGCAGCGCTCTGGCGGCGCGCAGCATCTCGTCGAAGACGGCGCGGGGAACCGGTTCGGAACCTGGGGACGGAGGCATCGGGGAGGGCACCATCCGAGCGTATGCCAGCCCGGGTGTGCGCTCCTCCGTTCCCGCCCACCGACGGCGGCGCCGGGCGCGGCCGGGGCGCGGCTCCCGTCGGGGGAGGCCGCGCCCCTGGAGGCGACCGCCGGGTTCAACGCGGTTGCGGTATGCCCCGGTGGCCGCCGAACAGGCCCGCGGCCGATCTGCGCGCCGGCTTCCTGGCCGGCGGGGAGGGCGGCACGGAGTTCACCATCGCCTCCAGGTGCTCGCGGGCGACCCGCTCGACCAGGTGCGGCGTGACCGTGATGCCCAGGTGTTCGACGCAGTTCCAGGTGTCGCTGACGCAGCGTTCGACACATCGGTGGGACAGGGCACTGAACTCGTCGTGGAGCCGTGCCGAGATCCGACTGAGATCCTGGACCGGGAAGGTCTGGAGCATTCTCGCTCACACCCCTAGCTGGAGATGGCCTGGACGGTGACCTCCACCCATTTCACTTGTTCTGGACGGAGTGTCAACCCCTCTCCCGGCACGCTGTTGATAAAACCTCCGGGAAGCATCGTTTACTCGAACACCACCGTCATCGCAGATCAACAAGGCGAAAAGGGTGTTTCGGGCGTATAACGCCCCTGGTCCCGAGTGGAGAACGCAAACATCCCGCGAACGCCCATCGCCCGGAATTGGCGGAAAACACGTCGCGGAAAGTCCCCGTCCGCTGTGACGCGACCGGCGGGTGGCCTATTGTTTACCTTCCACGTCCGCGGACGGCCTCCCTCCACGACGGCCGTTGCGTGTGGACGGCTGTGTCTTATGCTTGAGCCGTGACAGCGGCCGAGAGGAGTCATCGAGCGTGACTCCCGGGAGCCGCGGAGCCCCCCGATCACCTTCGGCGCCGCGCGACTTCCGGCTTTCACGCCATGGGCGGCCGGTCGACAGGGGCCGCGCGGTCCAGGCAGCACCCCCCAACGAAACACGGCTGGGGAATCGACGGTTCCGGAGGTGTCGAGCAGTTGAGCGCCGAGACGTCCATTCCGCCACCCCGGGTCAGCAGGGCGGAACTCCCCGACGCGGTCAGATCCCTCCTCACCGACTCCCCGATCGGATTCGCGCTGCTCGGCCCCGACGACCTCCTCGGCACGATCAACCAGCGCCTGGCCGCCGACGTCCTGGGGCGCGCCCCCGCCGAGTGCCTGGGCCGCGACCCCGCAGACCTGCTGGAGGAGAACGGCGACCGCGACGCGGCCGCCGACCACCGGGCCTGCCTGGCCCGGGCGCGCGAGAGCGGACAGGCCGTCCGCGGACGCCACCGCGCCCCCGCCGGACAGCTGTGGGACCTGACCTGGTTCCCCGTCACCGAACCGGACACGGACGACGAGTACGTCGCCCTCATCGCGGTCCCCGCCGGTGAGGGCGCCGAACCCGTCGACGGCGCCGCGCTGCGCCGCGACGAGCAGCGGCTGCGCGCCCTGTTCCAGGCGGGCAACCAGATCGTCTGGGCCGCCGGACCCGGCGGCGAGATCCGCGAGGACTGCCCCCAGTGGCGGGCCGTCACCGGTCAGGAGCTGGAGCACTACCTGGGCCGGGGCTGGCTCGACGCCCTCCACCCCGAGGACCGTCCCCGCGTCGAGCGCGCCTGGGAGGACTCCGTCCTCGACGTCACCCCCTTCGACGCCATGTTCCGCGTGCGGACCCGCTCGGGCGGCTACGGCCACTACCGGGCCAGGGCCCACCCGGTCATGGAGGGGACACGGACCGCCGAGTGGGTCGGCACCCTCGCCGACATCACCAACGAGCGCGAGGCCGACGAACTCCGCCAGCGCCTCAACCAGCAGCTCAGCGAGGCGGCCATGCGCACCGCCCGCCTCCAGAAGGCCACCTCCGACCTGGCCGAGGCGCTCACCGCCGACGAGGTCGTCAACGCCATGTCCGAGATCGGCCGCTCCGGGGTGGGCGCCGACCACACCTGCGTCGTCCTGCTGGACCGCGACCGCCTGCGGCTGCGCACCATCGCCGCCGCGCACGCCCACCAGCTGCCCCGCTCCACCTTCCCCACGGACCACCCCGACATCGCCGCCCTGGCGGTGGCCGACCGGCTGCCCCGCCTGGCCGCCAACCCGGCCGAGCTGGGCGCGCTGTTCGACGGCGCGCCCGAGGTGGACGAACTCGTCGGGTCCACGCCCGAGCGGGCCTGGATCGCGCTGCCGATGATGACCGCGGGGCGCCCCATCGGCGCGCTGCGCTTCGCCTTCTCCACCCCGCGCGAGGTCTCCGACGACGAACGCGTGTTCCTGGAGGCCCTGGCCGGACAGTGCGCGCTGGCCATCGGCCGCGCCACCCTCTACGAGCAGGAGCACAACACCGCCGAGGAGCTCCAGCGCAGCCTGCTGCCCGAGGAACTGCCCGAGGTGCGCGGCGTGCGCCTGGCCGCCTACTACCGGTCCGGGTCGCAGAACGTGCAGGTCGGCGGCGACTGGTACGACGCCTTCCCGCTGCCCGACGGCCGCGTCGCCGGGGTGCTCGGCGACGTCATGGGCAAGGGCATCCCGGCCGCGGCAGGGATGAGCCGCATCCGCAACGCGCTGCGCGCCCTGGCCTTCTCCATGCCCGAGCCCGCCGACGTCCTGGCCGGCCTGGACCGCATGTTCTCGGCCACGGAGGGTATGGACCAGGTCACCACACTGGTCTACTTCGTGCTCGACCCCGTCACCGGACAGCTCGACCTCAGCAACGCGGGACACCTCCCGCCGCTGGTCGTGGCGGGCGGCGCGCGGCCGTCGCTGCTCGACACCGAACCCGACACGCCGCTCGGGGTCAGCTCCCCGCGGGGTCACCACAAATTCTTCGTCCAACCCGGTAACACCGTCGCCCTGTACTCCGATGGACTGGTTGAGAACCGCAAACGGTCCGTCTACTCCGGACTCGACGAGCTCGTCCACGTGGCGTCCTCGGCCCCTCCGGAGGTGGTGGGCGATCCACAGCAGATGCTGGAGTACCTTGTTGAGAGCATGCTCGATGGGTATGAGCAGGACGACGACGTCACGCTGCTCGCCGTCCAGCTTCCGGTGATCGACTCCGTGCCGGAGCGGTAGTGCCGGTTCGAGGCGAACCGGTGGACACCGGTCTGCGGCGGACCGGTGCGCACCGGTCCGCGCCGTGCCGGTGAACCGGCGCCAGACCGACGACAGACCGTACGAACAAGTCCATTGCCTTGCCTACAGTGAAGAAGCCGTTCCGCCCCGCGATGCGGGAGTGATCCTCTGCGGGGGTGACCTCCGGGAGCGCATACGCTGGACGGGGACGAACCTGGAGAGCGCATACGCTTGAAAGACCAACGGCTTCCCCGTTCCAGTGGGGACGATCCCAGGCCGCAGGTGGGAGAGGGTGCAGTGCCCGGTCCCGGCCAGGCGGACCACCGGGTCCGACAATCTCGCCACACGTCCGTTCGAGAGGTGTTTGTGTCATCTGCCAGTTCGACTCGCTCGAAGCAGTCCGAGTCACTGCAAGAGCCCGTCATTCAGCAGCTGATCGAGCGTGGGCGGTCCCAGGGCTTCCTTGAGCCCGAGGACGTGCGCCGTGCCTTCGAAGAGGCCGAAATCCCGATGTCGCAGGCGCAGTCCGTGCTCCGCAGCCTCGCGAAGGAGGGCGTGACCGTACTCGTTCCCGAGTCGGCCTCCTCCCGGCGCAAGGCGCCGCGGCGCAAGGCGGCGACCACCAAGACGGCGGCCACGCGGTCCACCTCGACCAGGTCCACCAAGACCACCGCGACGAGCAGGGCCGCCAAGCCCGTGCGCGCGGCGGCGGCCCAGGAACAGACCGAGACGGTCACCGCCGTGGTCGGTTCCGCCGAGGACGCCGGGAACGAGGCCGGGGCGGAGAAGGAGAAGAAGCCCGCGGCCAAGAAGCCCGCCAAGAAGACGGCGACCAAGAAGCCCGCGACCAAGGCGGCCAAGACCACCGCGGCCAAGGGCCCGACCGCCAAGACCACCGGCCTCAAGGCCGCCGCCGCCAAGAAGACGGCGACCAAGGAACTCGGACTCGCGGCGGACGGCGAGTTCGACGAGGACGAGGACGGCCTGGACGACCTCGAGCACACCGGCGCCGAGCTGGAGCTGGTCGAGGACACCCCGGACCCGGCGGACAAGGACCTCAAGCCCGCCAAGCCCGAGGCCGTGGGCGCCCCGGCCAAGCCCGCCAACGAGGACGAGTCCTTCGTCCTCTACGACGACGATGACGACGCCCCCGCGGCGCAGGTCGTGGCCGCGGGCGCGACGGCGGACCCGGTCAAGGACTACCTCAAGCAGATCGGCAAGGTCCCGCTGCTCAACGCCGAGCAGGAGGTCGAACTCGCCAAGCGGATCGAGGCCGGCCTGTTCGCCGAGGAGAAGCTGGCCGAGGAGGCCGAGCTCCTCACCGTCGAGCTGCGCGACGAGCTGGAGTGGATCGCCGAGGACGGCGGCCGCGCCAAGAAGCACCTGCTGGAGGCCAACCTCCGGCTCGTGGTCTCGCTCGCCAAGCGCTACACCGGCCGCGGCATGCTCTTCCTGGACCTGATCCAGGAGGGCAACCTCGGTCTGATCCGCGCGGTGGAGAAGTTCGACTACACCAAGGGCTTCAAGTTCTCGACCTACGCCACGTGGTGGATCCGCCAGGCGATCACCCGGGCCATGGCCGACCAGGCGCGCACCATCCGCATCCCGGTGCACATGGTCGAGGTCATCAACAAGCTGGCCCGCGTCCAGCGCCAGATGCTCCAGGACCTGGGCCGCGAGCCCACCCCGGAGGAGCTGGCCAGGGAACTCGACATGACCCCGGAGAAGGTCGTCGAGGTGCAGAAGTACGGCCGCGAGCCGATCTCCCTGCACACCCCGCTGGGCGAGGACGGCGACAGCGAGTTCGGCGACCTCATCGAGGACTCCGAGGCGATCCAGCCGGGCGAGGCGGTCAGCTTCACCCTGCTCCAGGAGCAGCTGCACTCGGTGCTGGACACGCTGTCCGAGCGCGAGGCGGGCGTGGTGTCCATGCGCTTCGGTCTCACCGACGGCCAGCCGAAGACTTTAGACGAGATCGGCAAGGTCTACGGGGTCACCCGTGAGCGCATCCGGCAGATCGAGAGCAAGACGATGTCGAAGCTCCGCCACCCGTCGCGTTCGCAGGTGCTCCGCGACTACCTGGACTAGGTTCACCCAGGTGGTCGGCCGGTCGGCGGCGGTGGAGCGCTGACCGGCGGCTGAAGAGAACCGGACCGGTCCCGGATCCGCGCCCCCGCCCGAAGGCGGGGAGCGCCGACCCGGGACCGGCACCCCCAGGTCCGCGCGGCTGTGGCGACGTCCGCGTGTGCCGGAGCAGCCCCCGTTGGTGCTCCGAGGTGCCCGTCGCGCTCGGGAGCGTCCTTGGTTCTCCCGGGCACTGTGTCATACGGGGCACCGTGTCGTCCGAGGCGCTGTGTCATCCGATCCGACGGTGTCCATGGTGCCGCACGTACTGTAGGTGCGGCATAAAGTCGCGATATCGAGTCGTTATGTGACGGGGAGTGGCCTACGGTCGCTCCCCGTTCTCCGTGTGTCCGCAGGCCCTCTCCGGGCGCACGGGCGCGGCCCCGTCCGCGCGGCCCGCGCCCCTTTCCCGGTGCCGTCCCTCAGTCGCGGACGACGACGTTCAGGACGTGCCGTTCGGGCAGTTCCACGGTGTGCCCGAGGTCGCGCAGGGCCGACACCAGCTCCTCGGGGGTGGCGGCGTCCACGCCCTCCAGAAGCAGGGAGCGGGCGATGTCGCCCCGGGTGGCCTTGGCCATGTGGCTGACCACCGTGCGCCTGGCGACCCCGTCCACCACGCGCTCGCGCAGCACCCTGACGGCCACGCCGGTCCCCGGAGCGTAGGCGGCGGCGTAGGCGGACGAGCGGCAGTCGACCAGGAGCTGTCCCCCGGTGAACTCGTCCAGGGGCGCGGCCGCCTCGCGGCGCCAGTAGGAGCCCAGACCGCCCAGGGGCGGCAGCTTCACGCCCATGGACAGGCGGTACGGGGGCAGCCGGTCGGCGGGCCCGACCACTCCCCACAGCCCGGAGAAGATCAGGACCCGGGCGTCGGGGATGTCGGGGAGGCCGAGCCGGTCGTAGAGCACGCCCGTGTACAGGTCGGCCGCGCGCAGGGTGGGCGCGGTGGCCAGGTCCAGGTTGCGCTTGAGCGCGTCGGCCTGCCTGGCGCTGATCCCCAGGGTCTCCAGCGCGGTCTCCTCGGGCCCCGAGCACAGGTCCGCCAGCGCCGCCATGACCCGCTCGCGGGCCCCGGTCAGCTCCGGAAGGGTCAGCGTCCCCGGGTCCAGGCGGGGGCCCTCGCCGGAGGAGGCCTTGCCCTCGGACGGCGGCAGCAGGATGAGCATGGTGGAACTTCCCGGGTGGAGGCGGTGGTCGGGTACCCGCCCATGCTAGGGCGTGTGCGGAGCCCGTTCCCGGTGTCGGAGGACCTGGACGGCGAGGGTGACGAAGGCGACGCACAGCAGGGCGTCCATCACGGCGCCCACGGGGACGAATCCCTTGAGGATGCCGTTGGCGTGCAGCGCCATCGAGAGGACGCACAGGAACCGGACCGCGCCCACGGAGCGGGTCGCGAGCAGTCCCGCGGCCAGGAGCACCCAGCCCAGGTTGGGGGCCCACACCAGCGCGTACACCACGTGCACCCGGGGATAGAGGAACTCGACGAACGCGGTGGCCAGCTCCGGGGAGTGGGCGTCGGTGAGCTGGAGGGCGACGAAGTTGGCGCCCTCGAAGAAGGCGCCCACCATCAGCCCGAACAGGCACACGATCCCCGTGACGGCACCCAGCACGGGCCGGGTCCTGGCGATCGCGGTGGCCAGCCCGGCGAAGGCGGGCACCAGGAACAGCAGCCCGGCGAACCAGAGCCCGTACCCCCAGGCCATCTGGACGGGATCGTCGGCGTAGGCCGCGATCTGGTCCGGGAAGAAGAAGTGGTGCGGCGCCTTGAGCAGCTCCCCGGCCAGGAGCAGCGGCGGAGCCGCCGCCAGCGAGACGGCGGTCGGCCAGCGGCCGGGGAAGGGGCCGGGCACGGGGGCCTCGGCCCGTCCGGGCAGGTCGCGGAGCAGGGCCGTTCTCAGGGACGCGGACGTGAAAGGGCTTTTTCGGGGAGTGGAGCGCATGCGGTCATCCTCGCCACCGCGAGGGTGCCGTGTCAGGAACGCTGCCACGACGGTCCGCCGGGGGTTCGCACCCCCCGGGCACCCCTACCGGGGACGCGGCCGCGGTCGCCGCGGGCCCGCCGGATAGCATCGTCGGCTCCGGGAGAGGGGAGCGGGCGTGCACGAGTGGGCTCGGCGGGTGACGCGGGACTGGCCGCCGTTCGAGGTGGAGGAGCACGGCGGCTGGCGGTTCGGCTTCGCCGAGGGGATCACCAAGCGGGCCAACTGCGCGCTCGTGCTGGATCCGGACGCGCGCGTCGCCGAGGTCACCGCCTACTACACCGGGCGCGGCCTGAGGCCCTGCGTGCAGGTGTGGCCGGGCGAGGAGGAGGTCGACCGGCGGCTGGCGGAGCACGGCTACGCGGTGGTGGAGCCCTCACTGGTCCTGGCCCGCGACCTCGGCGCGCGCCCCGACGCCCCGGGCACGTCCTCGGTGGCGGCCTCGCCCGGGCCCGGGTGGTCGGCCGCCGGGGCCGCACGCATCCTCGGCCGGGTCGACGCCGCCTACGCAACGGCCGAGCGGGGCCTGGGCCGGGGGGCGGCGGTGCTGGACGGGGAGTCGGTGGCGCTCTGCGCCATGTTCACCGACCCCGCGGCGCGCGGACGCGGCGTGGCCGCCGGGCTGTTGGCCGACCTGCTGCGCTGGGGGTACGACCGCGGCGCGCGGCGGGCCTACCTGTGTGTGGTCGCCGACAACGCCCCGGCGCTGCGGCTGTACGGGCGCGCGGGGTTCACCGAGGTGTCGCGGTACCACAGCCGTGTACTGGAGGGCGCGCACGAAGGCGGCGGCTCCTGAGGGGAGCCGCCGCCGGTGTTCAGGCCTGTTCTGTTGTGCTCTGTGGCTAACGCTCGTCCGTCTTGCTCTCGGTGAGCTTGTCGGTCTCGTCCTGGATGTCCGAGGCGATCTTGCGGAGAGAGTCGTCGTGCTTGCGCATGTGGTGGGCGCAGAACAGCAGCTCGCCGCCGGAGTTCAGCAGCACCCGGACGTAAGCCTGCGCACCACAGCGGTCGCAACGGTCAGCAGCCGTCAGCGGCTGGGTGGGGGCAAGGGTTCCAGTCACTTCGCCATCCTCAATACTCGGCGTTAGTCACCTCTGACAACATTTAACCCGACCAGGACGTTCCCAACCTGGTCCCGTGTACGCCGACAGCGGAATCTGCCTGGTTGATGCCTGGATGTCGTCTCATGTCCTTGTTGTACCCGCCTCATGGCCCGGCATCCCAGGAAATGGGGAGCATCCAGGTCGCATCCACCGGAGGTGGTAGTCTCGCGCGGGGCAGGCCCCCGTCCTCCCGCCGAGTCCCGGTGGTAGCAAGCGACCGGCACGCCGCCCCCCTATTCGTCAGTGCGGCGCGGTACAAAGGGCACGCACCGCACAGCGCCCTGATGGCCCTGAAGACGCAGGAGATGTCCGAGTGACCGCCTTGACCGCAGTCGTCCACGACCCCGAGGATTACTCCGCCCGACACCTGTCGGTCCTCGAAGGTCTTGAGGCGGTGCGCAAACGGCCGGGCATGTACATCGGGTCCACCGACAGCCGCGGCCTCACCCACTGCATGTGGGAGATCATCGACAACTCCGTGGACGAGGCCCTGGGCGGCTTCTGCACCCGGATCGACGTCACACTGCACTCCGACGGGTCGGTGTCGGTGAGCGACGACGGACGCGGAATCCCCGTGGACGCCGAGCCCAAGTCCGGCCTGTCCGGTGTGGAACTGGTCATGACCAAGCTCCACGCGGGCGGCAAGTTCGGCTCCGGCTCCTACACCGCCTCCGGCGGCCTGCACGGCGTCGGCGCCTCGGTGGTCAACGCCCTGTCGTCCCGCGTGGACGTCGAGGTCGACCGCCAGGGCCGCACCCACGCGATCAGCTTCCGCCGGGGCATCCCCGGCCGCTTCGCCGGTTCCGGCCCCGACGCCGAGTTCACGCCGGTCTCGGGCCTGGAGCAGGTCCGCAAGGTGGCCCAGAAGATCACCGGCACCCGCATCCGGTTCTGGCCGGACATGCAGATCTTCCTCAAGGACGCCGACATCGCCCGCGAGGCGCTGCTGGACCGGGCCCGCCAGACCGCGTTCCTGGTGCCGGGCCTGACCCTCTCCGTGCGCGACGAGCGCGTGGAGGGGGAGCCCGCCCACGAGGAGGAGTTCCGCTTCGACGGCGGCATCGGCGAGTTCTGCACCTTCCTGGCCCCCGACGAGCCGGTCAGCGACGTGCTGCGCATCCAGGGCAGCGGCAACTTCACCGAGACCGTCCCGGTCCTGGACGACGCGGGGCACATGGTGCCCGCCGACGTCGAGCGCCGCCTGGACGTGGACGTCGCCCTGCGCTGGGGGACGGGCTACGACACCACCGTGCGCTCCTTCGTCAACGTCATCGCCACCCCCAAGGGCGGCACCCACATCAACGGCTTCGAACGGGCCCTGGTGCGGGTGATCAACGAGCAGCTGCGCACCACCAAGCTGCTGAGGAACAGCGACGACCCCGTCACCAAGGACGACACCCAGGAGGGGCTCACCGCGGTCGTCACCGTCCGCCTGCCCGAGCCCCAGTTCGAGGGCCAGACCAAGGAGATCCTCGGCACCTCCGCGGCGACCAGGATCGTCTCCCAGGTGGTCGGCAAGGAGCTGCGCGAGTTCCTGACCTCCACCAAGAAGGTGGAGAAGGCCAGGGCGCGCAGCGTCCTGGAGAAGGTGGTCGGCGCCGCCAAGGCCCGCCTGGCCGCGCGCCAGCAGCGCGAGACCCAGCGGCGCAAGACCGCCCTGGAGAACTCGGCGCTGCCCGCCAAGCTGGTGGACTGCCGCAGCGAGGGCCTGGAGCACAGCGAGCTGTTCATCGTCGAGGGGGACTCGGCGCTGGGCACCGCCAAGCTGGCCCGCGACTCGGAGTTCCAGGCGCTGCTGCCGATCCGGGGCAAGATCCTCAACGTGCAGAAGTCCTCGGTCGCCGACATGCTCAAGAACGCCGAGTGCGCGGCCATCCTCCAGGTGGTCGGCGCCGGTTCGGGGCGCACCTTCGACATCGACGCGGCCCGCTACGGCCGGATCATCCTCATGGCCGACGCCGACGTGGACGGCGCGCACATCCGCTGCCTGCTGCTCACGCTCATCTACCGCTACATGCGGCCGATGCTGGAGGCCGGACGGGTGTACGCGGCCGTGCCGCCGCTGCACCGCATCGAGCTGACCAACACCCGGCGCAAGCGCGGCAGCAAGCCCGAGGACCGCTACGTCTACACCTACTCCGACGCCGAGCTCTCGCGCACGCTGCTGGACCTGGAGAAGCGCAAGATCTCCTGGAAGGAGCCGGTGCAGCGCTACAAGGGCCTGGGTGAGATGGACGCCGACCAGCTGGCCGAGACCACCATGGACCCGCGTTACCGCACCCTGCGCCGGATCCGTGTGGAGCAGGCCGAGGAGGCCTCGTCCGTGTTCAACCTGCTGATGGGCAACGAGGTCGCCCCGCGCCGCCGCTTCATCCAGCAGGGCGCCCAGGAGCTGGACGTGGCCCGCATCGACACCTGACCGGTTTCTCAGGGGGTCTGGGGAGGCTCCCAGACCCCCTCCGCGAGGAACCGGTCGATGGTCGCGCGGTAGGGCGCCGGATCCAGGCCCCGCTCCGCCACCCAGGCGTCGTTGTAGTAGCTGTGCTGGTAGCGTTCGCCGCCGTCGCAGATCAGGGTGACCACGCTGCCCCTGCGCCCTTCCCGGAGCATCCTGGCCACCAGGTGCCACACCCCCCACAGGTTGGTGCCCGTGGAGCCTCCGGCGGAGAGCCCGGTGCGGTCGTGCAGGTGGCGCATCGCGGCGATGCTCGCGGCGTCGGGCACCGGCATCATCAGGTCGATCACCGACGGCACGAAGCTCGGCTCCATGCGGGGGCGGCCGATCCCCTCGATCCGGGAGGGCATCCCGGTGGCGTAGTCGGACGCGCCGGTGACCCAGCCGGGGAAGAACGCCGAGTTCTCCGGGTCCACCACCGCCAGCCGGGTGCCCAGGCGCCGGTAGCGCAGGTAGCGGCCGATGGTGGCGGAGGTGCCGCCGGT
This sequence comes from Nocardiopsis sp. LDBS0036, assembly GCF_041228755.1. Lineage (NCBI taxonomy): Bacteria > Bacillati > Actinomycetota > Actinomycetes > Streptosporangiales > Nocardiopsidaceae > Nocardiopsis > Nocardiopsis sp. LDBS0036. The sequence continues at coordinate 2,423,757 of NZ_CP141103.1, read as the reverse complement.
GCCCGCGCCCACCACGATCCACTCCGGGCACGGGTGGCGCTCCATGGCCAGCTGCTCGAAGATCGACTCGGCGATGTTGTTGTTGCCGCGCCAGTCCGTGGCCCGCTCGGCGTAGGTGAACTGGTCCATGTAGTGCCCGCCGGTCTCGGCGGCCAGCCGCTCGGCCTCGGCGTACATCGCGGGCGGGGCGTCCACGAAGTGGCACCTGCCGCCGTAGCGCTCGATCAGGGCGATCTTCTCCGGGCTGGTCCTGCGCGGGATGACCGTGATGAAGTCCAGGCCGACCAGCTGGGCGAAGTAGGCCTCCGACACCGCGGTGGACCCCGAGCTGGCCTCCACGATGGTGGTGCCCTCCCGGATCCACCCGTTGGCCAGCCCGTACAGGAACAGCGAGCGCGCCAGCCGGTGCTTGAGGCTGCCCGTGGGGTGCACGGACTCGTCCTTGAGGTACAGGTCGATGCCCCACTCCGGGGGGAGCGGGAACACGTGCAGGTGGGTGTCGGCCGAGCGGTTGGCGTCGGCGACGACCCTGCGTACCGCCTCGTCCGCCCAGGAGCGGGCGCTGTCGTCGCAGCGGTCCACCCACGGGGTGTCGTCGCCCGGCCGCGGACCTGTCGGTGAGGATGCCATGCCCAGCAGCGTAGTCCGCACACGGGAGGGGCCGGGCCCCGAGGGGCCCGGCCCCGCTCCTGCTCGGGTGGGGAACCGCGGCCGACCCGGCCGCGGGGGCGCTCCGGGGCGAGGGGTCTCCCGGCCCCGGTGCGCACGCGGGTGAGGTGGACCGGGGGCCGATCAGTCCAGGGAGCCCCCGGACATCACCGCGTGCATGCGCCGGTAGGTGGCCGCCTCCTCGTGGCGGCTCTGGCGCTCCAGCGTGCGCGCCAGGGCGATGTGCGCCCAGTTGTCCACCGGGTCCAGCTCGATGATCCTGCGGAAGGTCCGCTCGGCCTTGTTGAGCTGCGCGGAGTGGAAGTAGGCGCGGCCCAGCAGCTCCAGCAGGGAACGGCTGTCCGGTTCGTCGTCGACGATCGGTTCGAGGGTGCGGGCGGCGTAGATGGGGTCGCCCAGTTCCATGAACATGCGGGCGCGGTTGAAGGTGTCGTAGGTGTTCTCTTCCACGGTGCTCCTTCCGACGGCGCGGGGCCGTCCCGGATCACAACGGCCGGCGTACCGGTCGCATTCCCTGGTGGGGCGTGTGGGGCGAAGGCGCGGGCAGGAGCCCGCCGGGCCCTCCCGCGCCCTCCGGTCCCACAGAAGAGATCCCCGCGCACGTGCGGCGCACACGTGGTCGACCCCGGTCACCGCCTCCGCTCGGGAGCGGTCACAGGTCCGTCATGGTGATCCGGCCGGTGTCCACGTCGTACAGCGCGCCCGCGACCGGCAGGCCCTCGGGCAGCAGCGGGTGGTGGCGGATGCGCTCCAGGTCGTGCCGCAGGGCGCCCAGCTGGTCGTTGTCGGTGTGGAACTCCAGGCTGCGCGTGTCCACTCCGTACTGCTCCTCGATGAGGTCGTGAACGGTGTCGTCGCTCTCCACGGAGGCCATCTTGCACCGGGTGTGCGGCATGATCAGCACCCGGTCCACACCGAGCAGGTACACCGCCAGCACCAGGGTGCGCAGGGTGTCGTCGGTCACGCGCGCGCCGGCGTTGCGCAGGATCTTGGCGTCACCGGGCTTGAGACCGAGCATGTCCAAAGGCTCGATCCTGGAATCCATGCAGGTCACCAGGCCCAGGCCGCGCGCGGCGACGGGTTCGAGCCCGGAGAGGGAGAAGGACTCGGCGTAGGCGTCGTTGGCCGGTAGGAAATCGTCGAAGGCACTGGAGGAAGTGGTGCCGCTGTTGTCGCTCACGTGGAGGCGCTCCCTTGTCCCGTGGTCGCGGACGCGCCGCGCGCACCGGACGGATCCGGTGCGCGCGGCGCTCTCCGAGACGAGTCAGGCTTTCGCTCCGGGAACGGTGATCCCGGAGTCGGTCTGTCCGCTACCTACAGTAACGATCGCGCGGGGCAGCGCGTCACCGGACCCGTCCCGACGGTCGATCGGGTCGGGCAGGCGGACCGGCTTGCCGTCCGCGCGCGCGGCGCGGGCGGGGGAACGGCCGATCCATCCGAACAGCAGGGTGTCCTCGCCCTTGAGGTAGCGGTGGCAGCGCACGCCGCCGGTGGCGCGGCCCTTGACCGGGTAGGCCTCGAAGGGCGTGACCTTGGCCGAACCGGCCTGGGTGCCCTCCAGGGCGCCGGAGGAGCCCGAGACGGTGACCACCACCGAGTCCTGCGGACTGGGCACGGCGCCGAACCACAGCACCCGCGCCCCCTCCGACAGGCGCACGCCCGCCACACCGCCCGCGGGCCGCCCCTGGGGCCGCACGGCGCTCGCGGAGAAGCGCAGCAGCTGGGCCTCGGAGGTGATGAAGGCCAGGTCCTCCTCGCCCGTGGACAGCTGGGTGACGCCCACGACGCGGTCGTCGTCCTTGAGCGCCACGACCTCGAAGTCGTCCTTGTTGGGCGGGTAGTCGGGGGAGACCCGCTTGACCACACCGCCGCGCGTGCCCAGGGCGAAGCCGGGGCCCGAGGCGTCCATGGACACCACCGACACCACCCGTTCGTCCCCGTCGAGCTGGACGAACTCGGACACGTCCAGCCCCGAGGCCAGCGGCGGGCTGTCCCCGCCCTCGTCGGGCAGCTCCGGCAGCTCCACCACCGGCACGCGGATCATCCGGCCCAGGTCGGTGACCAGGCCCACGGCGGAGCGCGAGGTGGTGGGGACGGACACGTGGACCGCGTCGTGCCGGGTGCGCAGGCCCTCGTACACGCGCGGCACCGAGGGTCCCTTGCTGCGGCCGATCGCGCCGTGCACGCCCATCAGCACGTGGCAGGGCTGGTCGGCCATCTCCAGCGGGATCACCGCGCTGCGGGCCACGCCGTCGCTCTCGCGCAGCTGCGTGCGACGCGGGGTGGCGAACTCCTTGGCGACGTCGCCCATCTCCTTGGAGACCAGGCGGCGCAGCTTCTTGTCCGACTCCAGGACCGCGGTGAGGGCGTCGACCTCCTTGTTGAGCTTGTCCCGCTCGGTCTCCAGCTCCATCCGGTCGAAGCGGGTCAGGCGCCGCAGCGGGGTCTCCAGGATGTAGCGGGCCTGGATCTCCGACAGGTCGTAGGCGCCCATGAGCGACTCGCGGGCGGCGGCGGTGTCCTCGGCCTCGCGGATCAGGGAGATGACCCGGTCGATGTCCAGCAGGGCCACGAGCAGGCCGTCCACCAGGTGCAGGCGCTCCTGGCGCTTGGCTCGGCGGAACTCGCTGCGGCGGCGCACCACGTCGAGGCGGTGGTTGACGTAGACCTCGAGGAGTTCGCGCAGTCCCAGCGTCTGGGGCTGGCCGTCCACGAGGGCCACGTTGTTGATGCCGAAGGACTCCTCCATCGGCGTGAGCCGGTACAGCTCCTCCAGGACCGCCTCGGGGTTGAAGCCGTTCTTGAGCTCGATGACCAGGCGCAGGCCCTGCGTGCGGTCGGTCAGGTCCTTCAGGTCCGAGATGCCCTGGAGCTTCTTGGACTGCACCAGCTCCTTGATCCGGCTGATGACCTTCTCCGGGCCCACGCTGTAGGGCAGCTCGGTGACCACCAGGCCGGTGCGGCGCGCGGACACCTTCTCGATGGAGACGGTGGCGCGGGTCTTGAACGTGCCCCGGCCGCTGCGGTAGGCGTCGCGGATGCCGTCCAGGCCGACGATGGTGCCGCCGGTGGGCAGGTCCGGGCCCGGGACGAACTCGGTGAGCTCCTCCAGGGTGGCCTCGGGGTGGGCGATCAGGTGGCGGGCGGCCGCGACGACCTCGCCCAGGTTGTGCGGGGCCATGTTGGTGGCCATGCCCACCGCGATGCCGGAGGCGCCGTTGACCAGCAGGTTCGGGAAGGCGGCGGGCAGGACCTCGGGCTCGGTCTCCTGGCCGTCGTAGTTGGGCCGGAAGTCGACGACGTTCTCGTCGATGGAGGCGACCAGCTGCTCGGCGGCGCGGTCCAGGCGCGCCTCGGTGTAGCGCATGGCGGCCGGCGCGTCGTCGCCGCCCAGGGAGCCGAAGTTGCCGTGGCCGTCCACCAGGGGCACGCGCATGGCGAAGGGCTGGCTCAGGCGCACGAGCGCGTCGTAGATGGCGGTGTCGCCGTGGGGGTGGAGGCGGCCCATCACGTCCCCGACGACGCGGGCGCACTTGACGTGGCCGCGGTCGTGCCGCAGCCCCATCTCGTTCATCTGGTAGAGGATGCGCCGCTGCACCGGTTTCATACCGTCGCGCGCGTCCGGTAGCGCGCGTTGGTAGATGACCGAGTAGGCGTACTCCAGGAAGCTGCCGCGCATCTCCTCGGAGACGTCGATGTCGATGATCTTCTCGGCGAGATCCTCGGGGGGACGGGAAGTAGTACGGGCCATGTCCGTAATTCTGGCCTGTGCCAGAGACTGAAACGTACAAGGACGCGTCACCGGGCGGGTGTGAGCCTCGTGACGCGGCGTCGTGTGTGCCGCTGCGACGTGCGGGTTGTGTGGGGGTGGGCGGGTCCGCGATGTTTCTGTGCTTGGGTGCCGGACGGCCGCACAACGCTCCGATCGTGCCCGGAACGCCCGAAACGGAGCCGCGGGCGCGGTCCGTTTCGGTTGGCGCGTCCCGCGGCGGGGCGGAGGGCGCCCCCGGCGCCCGCGGGGCGCCGGGGGCCGGGCGTCAGTCGGTGAAGGGGATCGTGACCGAGGCGCCGCCGTCGGGGCCGACCAGGACCCGCGAGGAGGCGTTGCCCAGGGCGCTCCACAGCTCGACGCGGACGGAGCCGCCCTCCAGGTCGCCGAGGGACCCGTCGGCGCTCGCCGCGCCCCGGCCCTGCGTGTACTCCTCCCAGCCGTTCAGGTCGTTGGTGGCGAAGTAGCGGTAGGTCTCCGTGCGGTCGTCGGTGCCGTCGCCGTCCAGGTCGTAGACCACGCGGACCTGGACCGCGTTGCCGACCGCGTTACCCGAGTCCACGGGCAGCGAGAACGCGGTGGCGCCGCCGGTGTGGGTGCCGGTCAGGTCGTCGGCGCGCAGCACCACGCGGTCGCCCGGCGGCAGGCCGTCCTGGTTGCGTCCCCCCGCGGAGGCCACGGTGATCTCGCCGGCGGAGCCGTGCGGGGCGCTGGAGAGCGCGGAGGGGGTCAGGTGCAGGCCGCCGTCGCCGACGTTGCCCTCACCCGGGTCGCCCGGGTCGCCGGGGTCGCCCGGGTCGCCCGGGTCGCCCGGGTCGCCGGGGTCACCGCCGCCGCCCTCGCCCGTGGTGGAGGCCAGCGAGCGGGGCTCCACCTCCAGTTCGACGCCGTCGGAGAAGGTGACCGTCAGCGGGGAGCCGGAGGGGTTGAAGGCGACGTGCGTGCGCTCCCCGCCGTCGGTGAAGACGGCGTAGTGCGCGGTGTCGGCGGTCACGGAGGTGTCCACGGTGCCGACCTCGGCGAGCGTCGAGACCCACTGGTAGGTGTGCGGCTTGGACTCGCCCGCCTCCGGTTCGTAGGTGCTCCACTGCTCCTCGAACATGCGCAGGGCGTCGTCGCCGTCGGAGAGGGCGCGGTGCTCCCAGTGGATGTCGCGCCAGATCTGCGGTTCGCGGCCCAGGCGGTCCACCAGCGACTCGTACATCGCCCCGGCGTGTTCGGGGTCGTGCCCCAGGTACAGCGAGCTCGCCGTGATGGGCAGGTAGTTGATGCCGTAGTGCTCCTCGTCGCCGCCGTCCCACCAGATGCGGTAGTCGCCGCCGTCGCCCCACACCATGCCGACGACGTCGTGTTCGAAGCCCTCGGGGAAGGTGTCGCCGCCGTGGTCCTGCCAGTAGCGGGTGATGGCGGAGGCCTGCGTGGTGTGCAGGTACACGCCCAGGTCGCGCAGCTCCTCGTCCCCGGTCAGGGCGCCGAACAGTGCGGTGGCGGCGGCGAAGTGCATGCCCTCGGAGGAGGACTCCTGGTTGTTCCCGGCGGCGAACCCCGCGTGCCCGGAGGCCCATCCGTGCCCCGCGTAGGGCGAGAAGGACCGCAGGCGCGGGAACATGTCGCTGTTCGGGTCGGTCTCGGCCACGTCGCGGATCAGCAGGCGGACCATGCCGCCCCAGGCGTCCTCGGCGGCCCAGGCGCTGTCGTAGCGGGCCACGACGGCCGCCGCGGAGACGAAGTAGCCGTAGTGGAAGTCGTGGTCGTTGACCTCGGTGGCGGAGCCGAAGCTGTCCGGGTAGCCGAGCATGGTGCCCCAGTCGGCCTCGTAGGCGAACTGGCGGGTCCCCCCGGCCGTGAACCAGTCCTCCAGACGGCCCCTGACCAGGTCCAGCAGCGCGTCGCGGCCCTCGGTGTGGCCGATGGAGTCGGCGATGGGCACCAGCTGGGCCAGCCTGCCCAGCGCCTTGCCGTCCCAGTAGGTGTCGCCGGGCTCGGGGAAGTGCTCCTGCTCGGCCAGGACCTCGTCGATGAGCTGGCGCATGCGGTCGTGGTCGGCGCTTTCCACGGTCGGCAGGCTGGGCAGGATGCCCTGGGCGGCCAGCTCGGTGGTGAAGCTCGCGCCCTGCGCCACGCGCATCTCGCCCCGGGGGGAGGAGTAGGACAGGTCGGTGACGGGGGTGGAGGCCTCCTGCCAGTGGTGCGGGTAGAGGGCCATGAGCGTGCCCTCCCCACTTCCCTCGCGCGGCTCGGTCTCCACCCGATAGGTGCTGGTCAGGGTGGCGGCGGCCTCGTCGTAGTCGTACTCCACGCGGGAGCCGGTGACGAAGGAGTGGGCGTAGGGGGCGAAGGTGTCCAGGTCCTCGGGTGAGGGCAGGACCGCCACGGAGTAGTGGCCCTCGGCGCCGGTCGGGGCGGTGAAGGTGTCGCCCGAGCGCGTCCAGGGGGCGTCGGAGGGGGCGAACAGCGCGTAGTGGCGGCCGCCCACGCTGGCGCCGACCACGGAGCCCTCCTGGTGCCAGACCTCGGGGGTGCCGGAGAAGGTCACCTGGGCGTCGCCGCCCGCGGTGTCGGCGTAGGCGAAGGGCAGGCCCTGGCCGATGGTCACGCGCAGGGTCCGGCCGGAGCCCTCCCAGTGCGCGGTGACGGTCCAGTCGCCGTGGTCGGCGACCCGGGTGTCGGGGGAGGACAGGCCCTGGACCCCCAGGGACAGGTCGGCGGTGTGGGGGTGCTCGTACTTGAGGCCGTCGGCGACGAGCTGGGAGTCCCGCGGGTAGCCCATCTCCAGCCCGCCCTCGTGGGGGTGGAAGCTGGCGGGGTGGGCGAAGAGGTTCTCACCGTGGGGGTTGTCGGGGTAGCGCTGGAAGATCAGCGACGACCACCACTCGTTGGTGGGGGCGTGCCCCTCGAAGTCCTCGGTCACCTTGGGGTCGACCGGGGCGCCGTTCAGGTCGGAGGGCCCGGGGGCTCCGGCGGGGAGGGTGTCGCTGTAGCCGCCCGAGCCGACGGGGACCTCGGCGGCCACGGCCGCCGGAGGGGCGGAGGCCACGCCCGCGGCGCAGACCAGGGCCGTGGCGGCGGCCAGGACGCCCATGCGCGGGGACCGCGCGCGCCGTGCTGTCGTCGGTCCGTTGGGGGGATGGTGGGGGGACGGTCGACTCCATGGGTGCCGCATACTGCGCCTTTCACTCGCTTCCGCGGTAGAGCGTCCGCCCTCGGCGGGCGGGAGCGCTCCCAGGCGTGAGCCTTGGTAAATGAGTGTTCAGTCCTGGTTGTAGGAGCGCAATGCCAGGAAAGTGGAAAGTATCCTTTCTGTTACCGGCGGTGTTCATGAGGGTTACAGGGGAACCCCGTCCCAGGTCGGCTGCGCGTCCGCTCCGGGGCGGAGCGGTCCCGGGCGAAGCGGGACGGGGACGCGGGCCGGTTCCCCGTCACGCGGAACCGGGGCTGTGGACAACCGCTCGACCGTCCCCCGGCTCTGGTACCAAGGGACGTATGGCCACACCCACCCCTGACAGCACCGTTCCCACCACCGCGTCCGACGGCGCGCTGCGCGAGCGCGCCGAGGCGCACCTGCGCGCCCTGGCCGGGGACTCCGCCCGGCTGCGCGAGGACCAGTGGACCGCCATCCACGCCCTGGCCGCCGAGCACCGCAGAGCCCTCGTCGTCCAGCGCACCGGATGGGGAAAGTCGGCGGTGTACTTCGTGGCCACCGCCCTGCGGCGCGCCGAGGGGGCGGGCCCCACCGTCATCGTCTCCCCGCTGCTGGCGCTGATGCGCAACCAGATCGCCGCGGCCGAGCGCGCGGGCATCCACGCGCGCACCATCAACAGCTCCAACACCACCGACTGGGAGAACGCCTACGCCGACGTGGCCGCGGGCCGGGTCGACGTCCTGCTGGTCAGCCCCGAGCGCCTCAACAACCCCGAGTTCCGCGACCGGGTCCTGCCCGAGCTGGCCGCGGGCGCAGGCCTGGTCGTCATCGACGAGGCCCACTGCGTCTCCGACTGGGGGCACGACTTCCGCCCCGACTACCGGCGCATCCGCTCCCTGCTGCACGACCTGCCCGAGGGGGTTCCGGTGCTGGCCACCACCGCCACCGCCAACGAGCGCGTCACCCGCGACGTGGCCGAGCAGCTCCAGGCGGGCGGCGAGCGCGCGGACACCCTGGTCCTGCGCGGTTCCCTGGAGCGCGAGAGCCTGCGCCTGGCCGTCGTCCGGCTGCCCGACCCCACCGCCCGGCTCAGCTGGCTGGCCGAGCACCTGCCCAAGATCCAGGGCTCGGGCATCGTCTACGCGCTCACCGTCAGCGCCGCCCAGGAGACCGCCCGCTTCCTCGCCCAGCAGGGCATGGAGGTGCGCGCCTACACCGGCCAGACCGACCCCGACGAGCGCCGCGAGGCCGAGGACGACCTGCTCGCCAACCGGGTCAAGGCGCTGGTCGCCACCAGCGCGCTGGGCATGGGCTTCGACAAGCCCGACCTGGGCTTCGTCGTCCACCTGGGCGCCCCCCAGTCCCCGATCTCCTACTACCAGCAGGTGGGCCGCGCCGGGCGCGGTGTACAGCGGGCCGAGGCGGTCCTGCTGCCCGGCCGCGAGGACACCCGCATCTGGGAGTACTTCGCCGGACTGTCCTTCCCGCCCGAGCAGACCGTGCGCCAGACCCTGGACGCGCTCGCCGAGGCGGGCGGACCGCTGTCCGTCGCGCACCTGGAGACCCGGGTGGACCTGCGCCGCACCCGCCTGGAGCAGATGCTCAAGGTGCTGGACGTGGACGGGGCCGTGCGCCGGGTGCGGGGCGGCTGGGAGGCCACCGGCCAGCCGTGGACCTACGACGCCGAGCGGTACGCGGCCGTCAGCCGGGCGCGCGAGCGCGAGCAGCGCGCCATGCTCGACTACCTCGACCTGGACACCTGCCGGATGGAGTTCCTGCGCCGCCAGCTGGACGACCCCGAGGCCGCGCCCTGCGGACGCTGCGACGTGTGCACGGGCGAGTACTGGCCCGCGGACGTGGACTCCACCCGGCGCGAGGCCGCGGCCGAGCACCTGGACCGGCCCGGCACGCCCATCGCGCCCCGGCGCCAGTGGCCGACCGGGATGTCCGCCCTGGGCGTGGACCTGTCCGGCAGGATCGCCGAGGAGCTGCGGGCGGGGGAGGGCCGCGCCCTGGGCCGCCTCACCGACATCGGCTGGGGCAACGAGCTGCGCCGCGTCCTGGCCGCCGACGCCCCCGACGCGCCCGTGGACGAGCGCGTGCTCCAGGGCGTGGTGCGTGTCCTGGCCGACTGGAACTGGGACCAGCGCCCCGTCGGCGTGGTGGCGATGCCCTCGCTCACCCGTCCCAGGATGATCACCGACCTGGCCGAGCGGCTGTCCCGGCTCGGGCGGCTGACGCACGTGGGGACGCTGGGGTACCGCACCGAGCGGGGCACCGGGCCGCGCAGGCACAACAGCGCCATGCGCCTGGAACAGGTCCACGCCGCCCTGGTGGCGGGGGAGGAGCTCACCGAGCGGATGGCGCGGCTACAGGAGCACACCCCCGGGCCGGTGCTGCTGGTCGACGACGTCACCGACACCGGCTGGAGCCTGACCGTGGGCGCCGCCCTGCTCCGCGGGGCCGGGGCGCTCCAGGTGCTGCCGCTCACCCTGGCCACCGCAGGAGGATGAGCGGCGGCCGGGCGGGAGTTCCGGCGGGAGCCCCGCGGGGGCGTTCCGCCGCGGGCGGGCGCGTCCACCGCCCGCGCCGGACCCCGTGCCGTAGGGCTTTCAGGGGCACCGAACCCGGCGAAGGGAGATCCGGTCCGCGCGGGCGGGCGTCCGGGCTCGGCCCTTCGGGGCCGGGCCGCTGGGCTCAGCGGATGCGCTGGCCGCGCGGTGCGCCGCGGCGCACCGGCTGGCCCTCGCCCAGGTCCGGGCGGGCGTCCGGGCTCGGCCCTTCGGGGCCGGGCCGCTGGGCTCAGCGGATGCGCTGGCCGCGCGGTGCGCCGCGGCGCACCGGCTGGCCCTCGCCCAGGTCCGGGCGGGCGCCCGGCTGGTGCAGGGCGCGCGCCGCCAGGCGGTGCGCCCGGCCCAGCGCCTCCTTGGGATGGCGGCCGAGCAGCCACGCGGGCAGGAAACCGGCGATGAAGGCGTCACCGGCGCCCACCGAACCCGGGGACGGGTCCACCGGCTCGGCCGGCGCGGTCACGCAGTCGTCGCGGGTCTTGGACGCCCACAGGCCGCCCTGCTCGCCGAGCTTGAGCACCACGTTGGGGTACCACGCGGTCAGCACCTTGGCGGCGGCCTCGGGCTCGTCCCGGCCGGTCAGCACCCGGGCCTGGTCGACGTTGGCGAACAGCAGGCGCGCGCCCTGCGTCCAGTCCAGGAAGTTCTCCGCGCCCGCGCGCTCCAGCGGCGCGTGCGAACCGCCGTCCACCGAGATCGACATCCCGCTGTCGCGGGCCATCCGCAGCGCCACCCGGGCGGCGCGCCGGGAGTCGTCGTTGATGAGGGTGTAGCCCGACACGTGCAGGTGCCCGTCCGGGCCGAACACGTCGCGGGGCAGGTCCTCGGGCTGCAGACGGGCGTTGGCGCCCGGGTCGCTCAGCATCGTCCGGTCGCCCCGGTGCGTGATCATCACCACGCAGGTGCCGGTGGGCCGCTCCGGGTCCATCACCATCCGCGAGTCCAGGCCGTAGCCCATGAGTTCCATCTCACGGGTGCGCCCGGTGATGTCGGAGCCGCGGCGGCCGACGAACGTGGTGTCGGTGCCCTCCACGGCCAGCCACGAGGCGATGTTCGCCCCCGACCCGCCGCCGTACATGATCACGGACGCCGGAGTGTCGCTGCCGCGGGCCAACGGGTGGAACGCGCGCGCGACGGCGTCGGTCATCAGGTCACCGATCACGACCACTCGTGTCATTTCGCCAGCCACCACCGAGGGTTATCAGAATCCGTGCTCGCACGACGTTAACAGGTCAACCGTCAGCGGCGTGTAACGAAGTGACAGCACCCCGGCCACACCGCCTCCGGACACCCCCGCGGAGCCGCGAACGCCCACGGGGCGGCCGATCCGGTCCGCGGACGGGGCACCGGCCCCGACCCGCGCCTCCGCGATCGGGGGACACACCGTACGCGGTCCCGAGCGGGGTTTTCGCGCGGCCCGCACGGACTTTCCCCGGATTCGGCCGTTTGTCGTCTAGTCTCGCAGTCGTGCAGTCCTACCCGAACCACTGGGAAGCCGACGTCGTCCTGACCGACGGAGGCACCGCGCACCTGCGCCCCATCACCCCCGAAGACGCCGACCTGCTCCGCGAGTTCCACTCCCGTCTCTCCCCGGAGACGATCTACTACCGGTTCTTCGCGCCCTACCCCAGGCTCTCCGACCGCGACGTCAAACGCTTCACCACCGTCGACTACGAGGACCGCGTGGCACTGGTCGCCACCATCTCCGACTCCCTCGTCTCCGTGGTGCGCTACGACAAGGTGGCGCCGGAGGAGGCGGAGGTCGCCTTCGTGGTGGAGGACGCCCACCAGGGCCGCGGCCTGGCCTCGGTCATGCTGGAGCACATCGGCGCGGCCGCGCGCGAACGCGGGATGCGCCGCTTCATCGCCGACGTGCTGCCCGAGAACCGGCGCATGATCAACGTCTTCCGCGAGGCCGGGTACACCGCCCAGCAGACCTTCGACGAGGGCGTCATCCGCCTCACCCTGGACCTCCAGCCCACCGACGACTCCACCGAGGTCATGCGGGCCCGCGAGCAGCGCGCCGAGTCGCGCTCCATCGCCCGCCTGCTCTTCCCGAACTCGGTCGCGGTCATCGGCGCCAGCCGCACCGCGCACACCATCGGCCAGACCGCCCTGCGCAACCTCCTGGGCGGGGAGTTCCAGGGCCCGGTCTACCCGGTCCACCCCGAGGCCAAGGCGGTCGTGGGCGTGCGCGCCTACCCCTCGGTCCTGGACATCCCCGACCAGGTCGACCTCGCCGTCGTGGCGGTGCGCGCCGACATGGTCGTCGACGTGGTCGAGCAGTGCGCGGACAAGGGCGTGCACGGCCTGGTCGTGGTCAGCTCCGGGTTCGGCGAGACCGGACCCGAGGGCCGCGCCCGCCAGGACGAGCTGGTGCGCACCGCCCGCGCGGCCGGGATGCGCGTGGTGGGCCCCAACTGCCTGGGCATCGCCAACACCGACCCCGAGATCTCGCTCAACGCCACCCTGTCCCCGGACCTGCCGCCCTCGGGCACGATCGGGTTCTTCTCCCAGTCCGGCGCCCTGGGCCGGGCCATCCTCCAGCGCGTGGCCGAGCGCGGCATGGGCCTGTCCACCTTCGTCTCGGCGGGCAACCGCGCCGACGTGTCCGGCAACGACCTCATGCAGTACTGGCAGGAGGACCCGGCCACGGAGGTGGTGCTCCAGTACCTGGAGTCGCTGGGCAACCCGCGCAAGTTCACCCGCCTGGCCCGGCGACTGGCCAAGCAGAAGCCGGTCGTGGCGGTGCGCAGCGGCGGCTCGGCGCGGACCACCCCCACCGGCCACGCCGCGGGCGGGCTCTCCCTGCCCGACTACGCGGTCACCTCGCTGTTCCAGCAGGCCGGAGTGGTGCGGGTGGACGACATCACGCAGATGTTCGACGCCGCCCAGGTGTTCGCCTACCAGCCCCTGCCCCAGGGGCCCCGCGTGGGCATCATCGGCAACTCCGACTCCCTGGAGCTGCTGGTCAAGGACGCGGCCGTCCGCCAGGGGCTCAAGCCGCACGACCCGGTCAACCTCGGCCCCCAGGCCACCGCGGAGGACTTCGACCGCGCCCTGGAGACGGCCCTGGCCGCCGAGGACGTGCACTCGGTGGTGGTCGTGTTCGTCCCCGCGCTGCACCCCATCTCCGACGACGTCGCCCGCGTGCTGCGGGCCCGCTCCCTGGACTCGACCAAGCCCGTCGTCACCACCTACCTGGCCCGCCAGGGGATCCCCGAGGAGCTGCGCCGCGTCGGAGACCGGGGCCAGACCCTGCGCGGCTCGGTGCCCTCCTACCCCTCGCCCGAGGACGCCGTGCGCGCCCTGGCCTACGCCACCCGCTACGCCCAGTGGCGCGACCGCAAACCCGGACGCCACCCCGAGCTGCCCGACATCGACGGGGCCCGGGCCCGCGCCACCATCGTCCGCGCGCTCAAGAACGCCACTCCCTCGGCGGAGGAGATCGCCTGGTTCGGCGGCGAGCGCCGCTACGACGAGGAGACGGCGATCTCCGGCGAGGACGCCCGCGACCTGCTGGCCTGCTACGGCATCGCCGCCTACCCCGACATCCCGGTGACGTCGGAGGAGGAGGCCGTGGTGGCCGCGGGCCAGCTGGGCTACCCGGCGGTGGTCAAGGCCGACTCACCGGACCTGCGCCTGCGCGCGGGCGGCACGTTCGTCCGCGCCGACCTGCGCACCCCCGACGACGTGCGCAGCGCCTTCGCGGCCCTGCACGACCGCTTCGGCGACGAGGCCTCGCTGGTCGTGCAGCGCATGGTGGCCCCCGGGGTGCCCACGGTCATCCGGGCGGGCGACAACCAGTCCTTCGGATCGGTGGTCTCCTTCGGGCTGGCGGACGTGACCGCCGAACTGCTCGACGACCGGGCGTTCCGGCTGGCGCCGCTCACCGACATGGACGCCGCCGACCTCATCCACGCCGTGCGGGCCGCCCCGCTGCTGTTCGGACTGCCCGCCGGTGCGACCTCGCTCGCCGAGCAGCCCAACGTGGAGGCTCTGGAGGAACTCCTCGTCCGGGTCTCCCGCCTGGTGGAGGCCTTCCCCGAGATCGGCTACATCGACCTGGACCCGGTCCTGGTCAACGCCACCGGCGCCCACGTGCTGGGCGCGCGCGTCTGGCTCCGTGAGGCCCCCGACGTGCGGCCCGACGCCGGGCCCCGGCGACTGCGCGGGGTGACGTTCTGATCATGGGGTGGGCATCCCGTTTCACGTCCCGGTCGCGAAGTGTCACGGGAAAGGGGCAGGATAGGAGTATGAGGAAAACACGCGCCGTGTCCACGGACTGGCGGACGGAGATCGAGCGCAGCGGGTACTACCCCGCGCTCGTGATCGACGCCGTCGCCACCGCCCTGGGGAGCGAGGGCGCCGAGGCGTTCATCGTGCACCACGAGGCGACCTTCGACCCGGCCATGGAGATGCGGCGGCACATCACGGTGATGCTGCTGACCGCGACCCGCCTCGTGGTGTGCCACACCGACGAGCACCCGCCCACCGAGCCCGGCGGCACCTCGCACGCCTCCACCACCACCGACAGCATCCAGTTGGGCAACATCCAGTCGGTCGCCCTGACCCGCGTGGTGCCCAACCCCGCCCAGTACACGCCGGGCAGCATGCCCAGCGAGCTGGTGCTGAGCGTCAACCTGTCCGTGAACTGGGGCGCGATCGCCCACATCGACCTCGAACCGGCCGCCTGCGCCGACGAGGAGTGCGAACTCGACCACGGGTACACCGGCGCGATCACCGCCGAGCCCCTCACCCTGAGGGTCAGCGAGGCCGCGGACGGCGCCGGGGCGGTGTCGGCCATGATGCACTTCGCCGACGCCCTGTCCGAGGCGACCACCCGCCCCTGAGGCCACCGGAGCAGCGGAGGGCCCCGACCGCCCCGGCGGCAGGGGCCCTCCCACACGCGGTGTCCGCTCCGGACGGCCCACGGCGGGGGCGGACCGGGGAGGCGACCCGTCACGCCGCACACGCGGCCACCCGTGAGCGGGACTTAACAAGCGGGATGTACACGGACATGGTGTCCTGAGGGTCCGGTTGTCTAGGGTGGGACCGGCCTCGTGCACCACGTCACAGAGCCGGGCGCGTCCGGCCACGAGCCGGGCGCGCACGCGCGCCGCGACAGGCACGCGCGCGTTCCCCCTCTCCAGCACCCGCGAGTACGGACCCTGAGAAAGGCCCGCCTGCGATGACGCAGCACCCCTCCCCGACCCCCTCGGACGACACGTCCCTGGTACGCCTGGCCGTCGAGCGCTCCATCGCCACGGTCACCCTCGACTCCCCCCGCAACCGCAACGCCCTGTCCGCGGGGCTGCGCGTGCAGCTGTCCGCGGCCCTGGCCGCGGCGGTGGCCGACGACGAGGTACGCGCCATCGTGCTCACCGGCACCGGCCCGGTGTTCTGCGCCGGAGCCGACCTGAAGGAGGTCGGCGCGGCCCTGCGGGGCGCCCCGGCCGAACCGGCGCCCGAGCTCCCCGAGATCTTCGAGCAGATCATGGGCGCCCCCAAACCGGTGGTCGCCGTGCTCAACGGCGCAGCCCGCGCCGGGGGCATCGGACTGGTGGCCGCCGCCGACATCGCCCTGGCGCCCAAGAGCGCCACGTTCGCCTTCACCGAGGTGCGCATCGGCGTGGTCCCCGCGATCATCTCCGTCCCGGTGTCCGCGCGGATGCACTCGCGCCAGCTCAGCCGCTACTTCCTCACCGGCGAGCTGTTCGACGCCTCCGCCGCCGCCAAGGCCGGCCTCCTCACCCAGGCCGTCCCCGACCGCGACATGCCGCACGCCGTGGACGCGATCCTGCAGGGACTGCGGGGTTCGGCGCCGCGTGCGCTCTCGCGCACCAAGGAACTCCTGGGCGAACTGGGAGCGGGCGCGCTCGCGACCCCGGACCGGCGCACCGAGGCCTTCGCCCGGATGGGCGAGCTGTCCGCCGAGTTCTTCGCCGGAGAGGACGCCGCCGAGGGCCGCGCCGCCTTCTTCGACAAGCGCGCGCCCCGCTGGGCCAGGTGACCCCGGCCGCGGCGCCCCGCCCGGGCCGCCGCGGCCGCACACCCGTGCCACCCTGGTGCGTCCGCTCCCGGACGCGGGCCACAATGGTCGGGTGAGCTACTCCGGAGATACCAGGGTCGGCGGCCCCGCCGACCTGCGACGACTACCGCACCTGACCATCACCAAGCTGGCCGTCGGCCCGATGGACAACAACGCCTACCTGCTGCGCTGCCAGGGCACCGGCGAGGCCGTCCTCATCGACGCCGCGGCCGAGCCCGACCGCATCCTGGAGCTGATCGGCGAGGAGGGCCTGGCACGGGTGGTCACCACCCACCGCCACCAGGACCACTGGCAGGCCCTCGCCGAGGTCGTGGGCCAGACCGGGGCACGCACGGTCGCCCATCCCGACGACGGCGACGAACTCCCCGTCTCCGTGGACGAGCCCGTCGTGCACGGGTCGCGCGTCCCGGTCGGGGAGTGCCACCTCACCGTCATCCACCTGCGCGGGCACACCCCCGGGTCGATCGCCCTGCGCTACGACGACCCCGAGGGCTACACCCACCTGTTCACGGGTGACTCCCTCTTCCCGGGAGGCGTCGGCCGCACCTGGTCCGACGACGACTTCCGCGTCCTGTTCGCGGACGTGGAGGAGCGCGTGTTCGGGGCGCTGGCCGACGACACCTGGATCTACCCCGGGCACGGACGCGACACCACCCTGGGCGCCGAGCGTCCGCACCTGGGGGAGTGGCGCGAGCGCGGCTGGTAGCGGCCTCAGGCGCCGAAGCAGCAGAACCCCGTCCGCCCGAGGTGGACCGCCACCGCCTCGGGCGCGGGGACGCCCGCGGCGAGCGCGCGGTGGAACAGCCGCATGGCCCCGGCGGTCCCCGCGTCCCGGACGGGGACGGGGCTGGCCACCACCGTGCGGACCCCGGCCGCGAGCAGCGCGCCGGTGAACCCGAGCGGAGCCCCGGCGCGGTCCGCGAAGCCCCGGCCGCTCCAGCAGGTCGACAGCACCACCGTGTCCGGGGCCTCGGCCAGCCCGGCCAGGTCGCAGGCGAGCAGCGGCCCGTCGCCCAGGCCGACCGAGGCGAGCATGGGCGAGCGGCCGGGGACCCGCCCGTGCCCCGCCAGGTGGACCAGGTCGGCCCGGCCGAGGGAGGCCAGGACGTCGGAGCGCAGGGCCCGGTCGGCACGGAGCACGCGCGCCCCCGGGTACACGTCGGCCAGCGCGGCGACCTCGCGCGCCGCCCCGTCCGGTTCGGGAGCCGCCACCAGCAGCACCCGCTCCGGCGGGCGGGGCACGGGTACCCCGGAGCGGGTCCGGTCCAGCCAGAACCCGGCGCCGGGCACCAGGTTCAGCGGACGGCCCCGCAGCGCGGGGAGCATGCCCCAGGGGGGATCGCCGAGGTAGGAGTCGCCGGCCACGACCAGCGGAAGGTCGCCGACCAGCGCCAGCAGCGGTTCGAGGAGGACACGTGCGACGTCCTCGGCCGCCTCCCGCGCCTCGCAGCCGTCCTGTGCGAACGCCACCGGGTGGACGAACCGGGCCATCGCACGGGCCACCCGCGGGAGCGACCCCAGGACGCGGGCGTGGACCCGTCCGGCCGCGGCCACGAGCGCGACGGCCTTCCCTTCCGCCCGCGTGTACCGCACGAAGGCCCGGTCGCCCAGCCGCTCCAGCAGCGCGCCCGCCACGGGCGCGGGTGCGGGGGCGCGGCGCGCGCCCGGGGTCTGGTGGTGCGCCTGCCAGCGGGCCGACTCCAGGCGCCGGGCCAGGACGTGCGGGTCGCGGCCGCGGACCAGCGCCGCACGGTAGCGGTCGGCCAGCGAGGCCGTCGCGGGTGTGCGTACGCCGGGACCGGGGACGTGGGGCGCGGCCCAGGTCCGGGCCAGTTCCGCCCACTCCAGGGCGGTGGCCGCCTCTCCGGCGCGCAGGGCGCTCTCCAGGCCCGCGCGGACGACGTGGGGATCGCTCACCGCGCCCGCCAACCAGGGACCCGGCGCGAGGCGGGCGTGCGCGTCCAGGGTGTCCAGGGCCACGTGGGCGGCACCCTTCCCCGACGGTCGCGGCGCGGCCAGGGGCGCGCGGACGGCCAGGGCGGTCCTGGCCCGGGCCACGGGGGAGGTCGTCCGGCCCTCGCGCAGCGCCATCCTCTCCAGGCGGGTGGCCAGCCGGTACCACAGCGAGCCCGTACCGAAGGAGTGCCGCACCCGGCGGGTGAGCTCGACCGTGTGGCGGTGGTCGCCCCGCAGCAGCCGCAGCTTGGCCTCCACCAGCAGGGCGTTGGCCGACGAACCCCCGGCCCAGGGGCCGTCCGCGAGCGCCGTGGCCGCCTCCTCCACCAGGCCCTCGGCCAGCAGCGCCTCGGCCAGGTCCACGTGCAGCGCCTCACGGCGTTCGGAGGGCAGCCGGTCGGTCAGGCCGTGGAAGGTGGCGATGGCCGCGGGGGCGTCGCCCCGGTAGAGGCTGAGGCAGCCCAGGTTCTGGTCGATGACCAGGCCCATCAGCGGCAGACGGCGCTCCCGTGCCAGGGACCGGGCCTCGCGCAGGTGTTCCTCGGCCTGCGGGAAGCGGCCGCACAGCGTCTGCGCCAGTCCCAGGTTGAGCAGGACGCCGGGCATCACCGTCGCGAACTCGGCCACCGGGTGGCCGAGCAGGCGCCGATGGGCCTCGTCCAGCAGGGCCGCGGTCTGCTCGAACATGCCACCCTGCGCCAGCCGCACTCCGTGGCTCACGCGGGCGAGCAGGGATCTGCCGGACCGCAGCGCGTGGTGGTCCGGGCAGGCGGCGGAGAGGGGGGACTCGGGGGAGAGGAGGGAGGGCTGGGCGCGCAGGGACACGTCCGGTGCCTTTCACCGAGAGGGGCGGGCCGCACACAGTGATAGCAGCGCGGGGAGGGCGCGCGGGAGGGGCCGCGTCCGCCCGTGCGCGACTCGGCTGAGGCGAACCCGGACGAAGCCGGTCGAAGGGCCACCATCAGGAGTCGGTTCGCGTCTGTCTGCAACCCGGGTTCGGCCTTCCCCGTTTCTGTGACGGATGGGATCACCAGCCCGCGGCCCGGTTGCCCGGCGGTCCGCCTGGTCAGACGGTGAACCAGCCGGTCACCACCGGAGGGCGTCCCGCTCTGAGCAGCGACAGGCTGACCGGGCCGCGGGACAGGCCGGACAGCGCGAACCCGCCGTCCTCGCCGATCCGCAGGTCCTCCCCGGAGCCCGGGCGGCGCACGCGCAGGACCGCGTGGTCGTACTCCCCGCTGGCCAGCCCCGACAGCGAGCGCAGCCGACCGTGCGCGTGGACCCGCACGTCCAGGGTGAGGTCGCCGTGCTCGAAGCGCAGGGAGGTGACTATCGGGCCTTCCTCCTCCCCCTCCGCCGAGCGCAGCACCTCGCCCGCCGGAGCCCTCTCCCCGGTCAGGGCCGCCACGTCGGCGCCGTCGTCGCCGCGGTCGAAGGCGGCCAGCGCGGCGGCGCGCCCCGCCAGCGCCCGTGCCGGATCGTCGTGGTCGCTCATGTGGGTTCCTCCAGGAGGCGGCGGAGTCTGCGGAGCATACGGCGGCGCTGGTTCGCGGCGGTCCGGGGGTGGACCTGGTCGTCGGAGGACCCCGGGTCGCACGGGGCCGGGGGCACGGGCAGCCCCGCGGCCCCGTCGAGGTAGCGCAGGGCGGCCCGCCGCTCTCCGGGGTCGGTGAGCCGCCGGATCGCGCGGTGCAGCTCCTCGTGCTCCTCCTTGCGCAGGTACTGCGCCTCGGGACCCGAGTCCTCCGAGAGGGGGTCCCGCCGGGTGAGGCTCCGGGGGTCGACCGGCTGGTCCCGGGCGCTGTGGCGGCGCTGTCGGCCGCAGGCGTCGTGGGCGACCCTGCGCAGCCAGCCGCGGAGCCGCTCGGGGGAGTGCAGGCGGGGCAGCTGCTGGTTGAGGGTGAGCCACACCGTCTGCACCGCGTCCTCCCGGTCCGGGACGGACAGGCGGTAGGAGCGCGCGATCGCGTTCACGACCGGCAGGTGCCGGTCCACGATGGCCTCCCACGCCCTGTGCTCACCCCGGCAGGCGGCCCGTACGAGCTCGGCGTCGCTGGGGGCGGCGGCGTCGGTTTCGCCGGGGTTCCCGTCCGGATTGGGCCCGGCTGTATCACCGCCGGTTGTGGCCGGAACCGGCAAAGGTGGGGGTGCTTCCTCCCCGGAAAAGGTCGAAAGTACGGTTTGAGGAGGTGCCTGGGTGTCATGGATGTCCTCGTGCGACTGGTCTGGCACACCCGCCCCCACTATGATCGGACTCCCGCTCGCCGGGGCTCACGCTAGCTTTTGGGGCTTCCGGAGGTGGGGAGAACGCTGGAAAAAGCAAAGTGAGCGCTGGTTCTCCAGGTGCCCTTGGGGCACAATGGGGCAAAAGCATTCAGGCGGGTATGCAACCTTCTCGTGGTACGAGGGCGTCGGGGAAGCGCACTCGTTCGTATCAGGAGGTTCGGTGTCCGCACGTGGCGTCTTGTACGTCCACTCCGCGCCAGCGGCGCTGTGCCCACACGTCGAGTGGGCGGTCGCGGGCGTCGTTGGAGTACCCGTGAAACTCGACTGGGTCGCCCAACCGGCGGCACCCGGCAACCACCGCGCCGAGCTCAACTGGCAGGGGAAGCCGGGCACCGCGGGCTCGGTGGCCTCGGCGCTGAACGCGTGGCAGCGCCTGCGGTTCGAGGTGACCGAGGAGGGGTCGCCCGGCTGCGACGGCGTGCGCTACAGCTACACGCCCTCCCTCGGTATGTTCACCGCCCTCACCAGCGCGGCGGGCGAGGTCCTCGTGCCCGAGGGCCGGCTGCGCCTGGCCGTGGAGCGGGCCGCGGCCGACGGCACCAACCTGGCCGCCGAGATCGAACGCCTCACCGGCCGCGCCTGGGACGAGGAGCTGGAGCCCTTCCGCTACGCGGGCGACGGCGCCCCGGTGCGCTGGCTCCACGCCGCGGGCTGACCCCTCCCGCCGCGGTCCCGGCCGCGCCCGGGGCGTCGGCCGCCCGCGCCAGAGCGGGGGCGCCGCGTCAGGGCGGCTCCCCCTCGCTGGGCCAGATGGCGGAGGCGAGCAGGACCGCGGCCCAGATGCCCAGCGGCACCAGCGGCCAGTAGGGTACGAGCTCGCCGCCCATCAGGCTGACCACGCCCCACACGCTCGTCAGGATCACCGCCACACCCGTCCACCAGCGCCACTCGTCGCCCCACTCGCCCCAGGGGGCGCCCAGGAGCGACAGGTCGTCCGCGTCGGGGGGTTCGCGGCCGTCCCGGCGGTCGCGTCCGGACCCCGGATCGGCGCGGGCCGACCCGGAGAGGGGGTCCGACAGCGGATCGGCGCCCTGCCGCGCGCCCGGGCCCCCGTGCACCGCGGATGGGGACGCCGGCAGGTCCGCGGTCAGCGGGCGCAGGTCGCCGAGCAGCACCGCGCCCAGTGCCAGACCGACCCGGCGGTCGTACTCCTCGTGGTCCAGGCGGCCCTCGACGAACGCGGTGGTGAGGCGGTCCACCGTGAGGTCGCGTTCGGCGTCCGAGGCGCGCATCCGGTGCAGCGGCAGGCGTTCGTCCTCCACTTCCCACCCCCAAGACGCGAGTTGGTGACCACACGATACGCGCCGCACCCGGCGTGGAAAAGGGATACACGGAAAGTGAGTCGCGGCCCCCGGTCCACGCCCCGGGGCGGCTCCCGGAGCGCGTTCTCAGGAGCCCAGCCAGTCGGAGACGGCCCGGCACGCGGCGGGGTCGGCGGCGCCCACCAGCCCGGTGTGCTCGTAGGGCCCCCGGTAGTCGAACGGGCTTCCGTCCAGCCGGGTGACCAGGCCGCCCACCTCCTCCAGGACCAGGGCGGGCGCCGCCACGTCCCAGTCGCGCACCGGCACGTCCTTGACGAACAGGTGCGCGGAACCCTCGGCGACCAGGCACAGCTTCAGCGAGATGCTGCCGCTCTCCAGGTACCCGCCGTAGCCGAAGCGGTCGCCGACCCTGCGGGCGATCCCCTCCGGCCCCGGGGTGTTGTCGGTGAGCACACCCCGTCCCGGCGGGGCGGGCCGCGGGGGCGGCAGGGGGCGTCCGTCCCGACGCGCGCCCCGGCCGCGCACGGCCGTGTAGAGGGTCGCGGTCTCGGGGGCGAACACGGCGGCCGCCTCCGGCCGCCCCCCGTCCACCAGCGCGACCTGCGTGACGTACCCGGGGAACCCGTGGACGTAGCTGGCGGTCCCGTCGACGGGGTCGATCAGCCAGTACCGGTGCGGCCGCTCGCCGCGCAGCGACTCGGGGTCCTCCTCGCTGACCACCGGGATCCGGCCGTCGATCGCGGTGAGCCGCTCGGACAGGGCCCGGTGCGCCATGGCGTCGGCCCGGGCCTTGAACTGGCTCCCCTCCCACGCCCCGCTGCGCGCGTCCGCGTCGGAGCGCCACTCCCGCAGCAGACCGCCGACCTCCACGACCGCCGCCGCCATCGCCTCGGCCAGCGGGTGCGCGCCGGCGGTCCCCGTCGCGGAGCCGGTCAACGCACACGCACCGGAACGACCGGGACCGGCCCCGTGCCTCCCGCGGACAGCTGCCGGGGCAGCTCCGTGCCGACCGCGGGGGCGGGCGAGATGCCGTGGGAGGTGAACTCCGCCTCGCTGACGAACTCGTCCGTCCACCGCCGCACCATCGCCACCCCCTCGCGCCAGTCGTCCTCCAGGCGGGGCCCGTCCGCGACGGCCTGCCGCAGCAGCCCCGTGATCTCGTCGATCCCGGCCGCCGCGGTGAGCGAGGCCGTGGAGGAGAAGCGCGGGTTGATCTCGAAGATCCTCGGCCTGCCGTCCGCGTCCAGGCACAGCTGCACGTTGAAGGGGCCGTCGGCGCGCAGAGCGGACTGGACCGCCCGGCAGGCGCGGTCCACCTCGCGGTGGCGCCGGGTCACCGCGTACCTGGTCACGCCCTGCTTGAGGACGACCTCCTTGGGCACCACGGCCTGGACCCCGCCGTCCCGCCACACCACCACGGACACCGTGTACTCGGGGCCGCCGACCAGCTCCTGGACGATCAGCTCGTCCGCCGCGTAGCCGCCCTCGGACACCACCCGCGCCATGTCGCGGACGGAGTCGATGACCACCACCCCGCGGCTCCCGCGTCCGCAGCGCGGTTTGACGATGAGTCCGCCGGGCGCGGAGTCCGCGGCGCCGCTCGGCCACTCCGAGGCCAGCCAGGTGCGCGGCACGCCGATCCCGGCGTCCTCCAGCTCGCGCATCAGCACGTACTTGTCCAGACAGGTGGTGACGAAGTCCAGCCGGGGCAGCAGCACCTCCACGCCGTCCTTGGCGAGCTCGCCCACCCTGACGAGTTCCTCGTCCACCAGGGGGATGACCGCGACGGCCCCCTCGTCCGCGCACAGCGTCCGCATCCTGGGCAGGAAGGCCTCGCTGTCGCCCGGCGGCACCAGGTACCCGCGGTCGGCCAGGTACAGGCCCGGCGCGGCGGGGTCCACATCGGTCGCCACCACGCGGAAACCCTGTTCCCGCAGGTGGAGGATGGTCCCGGGCGTGGGCGCCGACCCCGCTGTCGTGACCACGACGGTTGGTTTGCTCGCAGGCTGCTGTGGCACCGGTCGAACCCTTTCCGACGTGAACGGCGGACTGGGGGATGCCTAACGAGCCTAGACCTCGGGGTGCCCGATGGCCCGCAAATGGCCGAATCCGGTTGTCAGGACAACCGAAAGGGCCCACTGCGCGTGTGTCCCCGGCCCCGGGGAGGAGGGGCCGGGGACGGGCGACGCGGCACGGCCACGCCGCCCGTCCCCGGCGCGTCGCGCGGCCCCGGGTTCCGGTCCCGGCCCGGGCTCCGCGCCGCCCGCGCGGGCTACTCCACCTCGTAGACGGGGGTGACCATCGCACGGCCCAGCGCGTGCGAGAACAGGTTGAAGCCGAGGAAGGCCGGGCTGGCCGACGCGTCCACCTCCAGGCGGGGCACGTCCACCGCGTGCACCACGAAGAAGTACCGGTGCGGGCCGTGCCCGGCGGGCGGCGCCGCGCCGACGTAGCGGTGTCCGCCCGCGTCGTTGCGCAGGGTGACGGCCGACTCGGGGAGGCCGGAGCCGTCCCCCGCGCCCGCGGCCAGCTCGGTGACGTCGGCCGGGATGTTGGCCACCGACCAGTGCCAGAAGCCGCTGGCGGTGGGTGCGTCCGGGTCGAAGCAGGTGACGGCGAAGCTGCGCGTCCCCTCGGGGAAACCGCTCCAGGACAGGTGCGGCGAGACGTCCCCGCCTCCGGCGCCCATGATCCCGCTGACCTGGGCCCGGGGCAGGGTCTGTCCGTCGGCGACGTCGTTGCTGGTGACGGTGAACGACGCGACCTGGGGCAGGAAGTCGTAGGGGGAGGGTGGCGTGGCCACGAAGGGGCCTCCTTCGTTCGTCTGGGATGCGCTCGTGCGGCCCGGCCGGGGGCGCCCGCCGTCGGCGGGGCTCCGGTCCGGGCCCTACGAACATACGCCCCAGAGAGCACGCGCGTCCCGGGGGCGGCGCGCCGTGTCGGAAGGGCGGCGGCGGTGCGCCGGCCGGAGGGGCACGGCCGCCGACGGCGCGAAGGGGGAGGCGCCCCGAGACAACAGACCGACCGGGCGGTACGGTGCTGCCAGCACGGAAAGAGAACCGGATTCGGTTCCACACCGACAGGGAGTCGCCATGACCACTCGCTGGGGCATCACCATCCCGCTGGAGGGGGTCCCGCTCTCCGAGCAGCGGGCCCTCATCGAGCGGCTGCCGGACCTGGGCTATACCGACGCCTGGTCGGCCGAGACCAACGGCACCGACGCCTTCACCCCCCTCGCCCTGGCCAGCGTGTGGGCGCCCCGGCTGCGCCTGGGCACCGCGATCGTGCCCGCCTACACGCGCGGCCCGGCCACCCTGGCGATGAGCGCCGCCGCCCTGGCCGCCGCCGCGCCGGGCCGCTTCGCGCTGGGCGTCGGCACGTCCTCCACCGTGATCGTGGAGCGGTGGAACTCCATCCCCTTCGAGGAGCCGTACAAGAAGGTGCGCGACACCGTGCGCTTCCTGCGCGCCGCGCTCACCGGCGCGAAGGTCAGGGAGGACTACGACACCTTCAGCGTCAACGGATTCGCGCTCGGCGCGGTCCCCGAGCAGGCGCCCCCGCTGCTGGTGGCGGCGCTGCGGCCGGGCATGCTCCGGCTCGCCGGACGCGAGGGCGACGGAGCCGTCATCAACTGGCTCTCGCCGGAGGACGTGCGCACGGTGGTGCCCCACGTGCGCCAGTACGGCGAGGACAAGGAGGTGGTCGCGCGGATCCTCGCCGTGCCCGAAGCCGACCCGGACACCGCCCGGGGGATCGGCCGCTGGGCCATCTCGGCCTACCTCAACGTCCCCGTCTACCGGGCGTTCCACGAGTGGCTGGGCCGCGAGGAGCTCACCCCGATGTGGAAGGCGTGGGACGAGGGGGACCGCAGGGGCGCGCTGGCCGCGATCCCGGACTCGGTGGTGGACGAGCTCATCGTGCACGGCCCCGCCGAGTACTGCCGCGAGCGGATCCGGGCCTACGTCGACAACGGGGTGACCACCCCGGTCGTCGCGCCGATCGGTCCGCCGAACGCGGACCCGGCCGCGGTGGTGCGCGCGCTGGCGCCGCGGGACTGAGGGGCGCGGCGAGGGCAGCGCGAAGCGGGAGGGCCCGGGGGACCCCCCGCTTACCACGCTAGTCCTCGGCGGAACGGTCGGGGAAGGCCGGTCTGTCGCCTGTGGACAACCGCTTCGCGGATCGGGCTTGACCCTCACGCCGCGTGAGGCGGGACGGTGGACCGTATGAGTGATTTCTTCGACGCATTCGAGATGGGCCCCCTGTCCGAGCGCGGACCGGACGCGGTCGCGCCAGAGGTGTTCCGCGGTATCTACGCGATGCCGGTGTTCGTGACGGTTCCGACGTCGGACTTGGCGGCGTCGACGGATTTCTGGGTGCGGGGGTTGGGCTTCGTCGAACTGTTCAGCGTCCCGGGGCAGGTGGTCCACCTGCGCCGGTGGGCGTTCCAGGACGTCCTGCTCGTCCCCGCGGCGGCCGGGGCCGAGCCCCCCGAAGCGCCCGCGATGAGCGTGAGTTTCCTGTGCGTGCTGAGCGAGGTCGATCCGCTGGTCGAGGCGTGCTCGGCCCTCGCGCCGGGAAGCGTGACCGGGCCGCGGGACACGCCGTGGCGTACCCGCGACGTCGAGGTGGCCACCCCCGAGGGCGCGCGGGTCGTGTTCACCGCGGCGCGGGAGTTCGACCCCGACAGCCCCGAGGCGCGGAACCTCGCCTCGGTCGGGATCGTCGCCCCGGGGTCGGCGGAGGGGGGTCACAATGGTGTCCATGGTTGAACGCGAGCGCGACACCGGTGACGGTGTCACGGTGGGCGCGGCCGCCGGGCTGGTGGGGGTGACGGTCCGCACGCTCCACCACTGGGACGAGGTCGGCTTGGCGTCGCCGTCCGCGCGCACCGCGGCCGGCTACCGCCAGTACACCGACGCGGACCTGCGACGGCTGCGCCGAATCGTCGTGTACCGGGAGGCCGGTCTCGGGCTGGACGCGGTGCGTGAGGTCCTCGACGACCGGACGGCGGAGATCGGCGCCACCCTGCGTGAGCAGCGTGCCCGGCTCGCCGAGCGCATCCGGGACCTGCGACGGCACGACGAGCGCCTGGAACGGATGATCGAGGCCCACGAGCGGGGGATCCTCCTCGACGACGAGGCGCAGTCGGAGGTCTTCGGGGCCGGCTGGGACGCTCGTTGGCCCAGGCAGGCCCGCGTCGTGTGGGGCGGTTCCGCGCAATGGGCGCAGTTCGCCGAGCAGGCCGCTTTCCGCACGCGGGAGCAGTGGCAGTCGCTCTCCGCGTCGATGTCCGCGTTGCAGTTCGATCTGGGCGACGCCCTCGACCGGGGTGTCGTGCCGGGCAGCCCGGAGGCGGACGCGCTCGTCGAACGCCACCGCGAAGTGTTCTCCCACTTCTTTCCGCTCACGCGGCGGATGCAGGTGTGCCTGGGGAGGATGTTCGAGTCCGACCCCGGCTTCTCCGCCCACTACGACGGAATCCGGGCCGGGTTGGCCTCCTGGTTCCGGCGGAGCATCGACGAGTGCGCCCGCGCTCACGGGATCGACCCGGAGACGGCCACCTGGCGGTGACCCCGTGGCGCGAAGACGCCCGTCACCCGCCGTCCGGCCACACCGGACCCTCCTCCAGGGGACCGAGCAGACGGCGGGCCCGCAGGACCAGTTCCAGTTCGAAACGCTCTCCGGGCTCGCGCAGCCGTTCGCCGAACAGCTCCTCCAGCTGGCGCAGCCGGTAGCGCACGGTCTGCGGGTGGATGCGCAGCCGCTCGGCGGCCTCGTTGGCGTTGAGCCCCGACTCCAGCCAGGCCAGCAGGGTGTCGGCCATCCGCTCCCGCTGCGGCGGGCGCAACGGCGCCAGCGGAGCGAGCCGGGACCGCGTCATCTCCGCGACCAGCTCGGGATCGCGCGACAGCAGCAGCACGGGCAGATGGTCGTCCCACCGCACCACGCCCCCGCCCGGCACCACGCCCGTGCGCACGAGTTCCGCGAGGTCCCGGGCCCGGGCCAGCGACAGCGGCGCCCGGTCCAGGGGCACGCTCGGGCCCAGCACCGCGCAGGAACCGCGCAGCGAGCGTTCCAGCGACCGCAGCCGCCCCGGCCCCTCGGGATCGGGCACCACCGCGCACGGCTCCACGCGGTCCAGGCCCACGAGCACGTCCGACGGCAACGCGCTGAGATGTGAGAACGCCCCCGCCGAGGCGGACAGCGCGTCCGCCGACGGGCCGCCCACGGTCGTCTGGGCCACCGCCGACGGGCCGCTCGGGGTCGCCTCCAGCGGGGCCGCCGCCGCGCCGTCCGTACCCCGGTACAGCAGCGCCACCGCCACCCGCCCGGGCAGCCGCCACCGGGCGGCCCGGGCCAGCGCGGGCACCGCCTGCTCCTCCCGCCGCGGGCCCGTCTCGGCCAACAGCACCTCCAGCAACCGCGCCCGGCGCCTGCGCAGCGCGTCCACCCCGGCGCCGCGCACCCGCGCGTGGCCCTCGGCCGCGGCGGTCGAGACCTCCTCCTGGAACGCGAAGATCGCCTCTCCCAGCACCGCCATGTGGTCGCGGGTGAGCGCGTCCGCGTCGGCCAGCCGCCGCCAGGCCACGGCCGCCGCCGTGCGCATCCCCGTGTGCAGGCACTCCAGGGTGCGCCCGTGCCGGGCCTCGTCCGCGCCGAAGGCCCGGAACTCGGCGGCCAGCGCGTCCACGTGCCCGGGGGAGCGGCCGCCCTCCACCCGGTCCAGGAAGGCGCGCAGACCGGCTTCCACCGTCCGCCGCAGACCCTCGGCGTCGGCGGGCTCCAGGGGCGCGGCGTGGAACTCCGCCCGGCGCCGGATGCCCTCCAGGGCCTCCTCCGCCAGCGACGGCACCAGCGGGCGCAGCCGGGCGCCCAACTCCGGGGGGATACGGGCGAACGGGTCCGTCGGACGGCTCTCCCGCAGGGGGTAGGACATGTCACCTCCGGCGCGGACGCACGGCGGAACCGCCCGTGGCACGCCCGCGCGTGCTCTGTGCGCCAGAAAGTCCGGAGCGGTTCCGTCGGGAGGGGACCGCGTTCCCATATCACCAGAAGCCCGGCTCTGCCGACAACCCCCGGGCCCGTCACGGGTCGGGCTTGCGGTGATGGCCGGAAGCCCCGCCCCACCGACAACCCCCGGGTCCGCCGCAGCGCGGGCTTATGGCGATGCCCGGAAGCCCTTCCGACCGGACGGCCCCGGGACTACCTGGGGCGCGCGGACACCGCTGGTCACGCAGCGGGCCGATACGGTAACAATGGTGCGACGCCCCCGCCCCCTCGAAAGGCGCCCGCCATGAGACGACTTCCGCTGTCCGCCCCGCTGCTGGCCCTGCTCCTCGCCGCCACGGCCTGCTCCGGCGAGGAGGCCCCGGAGGAGACCGCGGGGCGGGCCGAGGAGAGCGCGGCCGCGGTGGACCCGGACGCCGAGACCCACGTGCGCCGCGCCGCGCAGGGCTTCATCGCCTCCCTCATGGCCGCCGACGGCGAGGCGGGCTGCGCGCTGATGGACGAGGCCGCGCGCACGGTGTTGGCCGACGAGCACGGGGCCGAGGACTGTCCGGCGGCCTTCCCCCTCTACGCCGAGGCGCTCCAGGGCGGTGAGGGCATCGAGGTCGGTGAGGTCACCATGGACACCGACCTGGAGGGGGAGGTCCCCATCGCCACGGTCGCCCTGGTCTACCCCGGCGAGGACCACGGGCCCCTGGAGATGCGCCGCGACTCCGACGACCAGTGGGTGGCCACCCGCCTGCCGGGCACCTCCCCGGGCGGAGCCTGAGGCCGCCCGGGTCCGCGGCGCCGCGCCCGGCTCAGCTGAAGAACGCGTAGCCGAGGACCATGCCCGCGACCACGACCACCACGGCCGCCAGCGGCCACAGCCACTGGGCGATCCTCTCCCCCGCCGAGGGCCTCCGCCCGCCCTCGCCCTGTCTTTCGGACTCTCTCGTACTGTTCACACCGTCCGGCTTACCAGACGGCGGCTCCGGCGGGGGCACGGCTCGCCCGGTCGGGGCGGCGCGGGCCCGCGCGCCGGAGCCGACCGCGGCCCCTGTCAGGGGCCGCGCGCCCGCGTACACCGGAATACGTCCCGGGCTGTACGCCGTTTCGGGCCCGCGCTCGGATACTGGCCGCATGGACACCGTGACGACCCCCCGACGGCGCCTGGGCGCCCGCACCCGCAAGACCGTCCTGCTGGTCCACATCGCCGCGGCCGGAAGCTGGCTCGGGCTCGACCTCGTCCTGGGCGTCCTCGTGGTCACCGCGCTGCTCGGCGGCGACGACGCCTCCGTCGCGGTCGCCCTGGCGGCCTTCGCGACGTGGCCGCTGGTCGCGGTCGGCACCCTCACCCTGCTGTCCGGGATCATCCTGGGCTGGGGGACCAGGTACGGACTGGTCCGGTACTGGTGGGTCCTGCTCAAGCTGGCGGCCAACGTCGTGCTGCTGACCCTCGTGGCCCTGCTGCTCTCACCCGAGGTCACCGCGCTGGCGGAGCGGGCCCGTACCGCCCTCGCCGAGGAGGCGCCCTTCGCGGTCGGCGCCCAGCTCCTGTTCCCGCCCCTGGTCTCCACCACCGCGGTCGCCGCGGCCATGGCCCTGTCGGTGTTCAAGCCCTGGGGACGCGTCCGGGGGCGCCCCCAGCGGGTCCGCCCCGGGAAGCCGGGCCTTCGGCGGGCCCCGGTCAGGCGCCCCTAGGTCCCGGGCCGACGGAAGGCGGCACGGAGCCGGGGCGGCCGTCCCCGACAGCGCCCGCGCCCAGCCGCACGGCCTCCGCCGCCAACCCGGTGATCCGCGCCCAGTCCCCCTCACGGACCGCGTCCCCGGGGGTCAGCCAGCTCCCCCCGACGCACGCCACGTTGTCCAGGGCCAGGTAGTCGGCGGCCGTGGCGGCCGTGATCCCGCCCGTGGGGCAGAACACGACGTCGGGGACCGGGCCCGCCACCGAGCGCAGGAACGGGGTTCCCGGAACCGACGCGGGGAAGAGCTTCTGCGCGAACATCCCCGCCTCGCGGGCGGCCAGCACCTCGCTGACGGTGGCCACCCCCGGCAGTGCCGGAACCCCGCTCGCGACCAGGTGGCGCAGCATCCGTTCCGTGGTGCCGGGCGTGACCAGGAACCGTGCTCCGGCCTCCGCGGCCTCGTCGGCCTGGCGGGGGGTGAGCACGGTCCCCGCGCCCACCACCATGTCCGGTACGTCCTCCGCGACAGCCCGGACCGCCTCCAGGGCGCCGGGCGTGCGCAGGGTGACCTCCACGACGCCCACACCGCCCGCCAGCAGCGCCTCGGCCAGGGGAACCGCCAGCGCGGGGGAGTCCACCGTCACCACCGGCACGACCGGCGACAGCGCCAGCACGGCCCCGATGCCGCCGTCCCCCTCGCTCCGGCCGCTTCCCCTGTTCCCACCGCTCACGCCGCTCCCGCGGCCTGTGCCTCTCACGTCGTTCCCTCCGCCCGCGCTCACGAGGCGACCTCCGCCGCCAGCGCGCCGCCCCCGGCGGACACGACCCCGTACCAGTGGACCAGCAGTTCGGTGAACACCGGATGGGAGGCCAGGTCCCCGGGGAAGACCTCCGAGCGCAGCAGCGCGGCGACCACCTCCCGCGCCCCTCCGCCCGCGGGCAGCAGAGCGCGCAGGGAGTCGGCCAGCGGGTCCTCCAACCCGGGACCGGCCGTGGCGACGTGGTGCATCCACGCCGCCACCACCAGTGCGCTCCACCGCGGCTCGCCGCCCCCGGCCAGCACGTCCCGGACCGTGGGCACGACGCGGGGGCCGAGTTTCTGGGAGCCGTCGGCCCCGACCTTGGCGGTGGTGTGGCCCAGCGCGGGATTGGCGAACCGGCTCAGCACCGACGCGGCGTAGGCCGCGCCGTCCAAGCCCTCGGGCAGGGTGAGCGAGGGCAGGACCTCCTCGTGGACGAGGCGGTGGGCCGCCGTCGCCACGGCGTCGTCGGCGGCGCACGCGGCGATCGTCGTGTGTCCCACGGACAGGCCGAGGTAGGCGAGCAGGGAGTGGCTGGCGTTGAGCACGCGCAGCTTGGCCGCCTCCCAGGGCCGCACGTCGCCGGTGATCGTCGCCCCGGCCGCCTCCCACCGCGGGCGCGGACCGGCGAAGCGGTCCTGGATCACCCACTGGTGGAAGGGTTCGGCGACCACGGCCGCCTCGTCGCGCAGGCCCAGCTCCGCCTCGACGGCGTCCAGGTCCGCCGCCGTGGTGGCCGGGACGATCCGGTCCACCATCGTGTTGGGGAAGGCCGCGTGCGCCTGGACCCAGGACCGCAGCCGCTCGCCCTCCGCGCCCGGCAGGGCGTCGGCGAAGTCGGCGACCAGCGCGGCCGTCAGCTCGCCGTTGTCGGGCAGGTTGTCGCAGGACAGCACGGTCACCGGACCGGCGTCCCGGAGCTGGCGCAGCTGGAGGCCGCGAGCGATCTGCCCCACCGGCGTGAGCGGCGGGCCGCCGTCCAGGTCGGCGCGTACGCGGGCGTCGCCGGTGTCCAGGCGCCCCGTGACCGGGTGCGCCAGGTACCCCTTCTCCGTGACCGTGAGGGTGACGATCCGGGTGTCGGGGTGGGCGATGCGCTCCGCCACCGCCCACGGGTCGGCCGGACCGGACAGGGTCTCGCGGACGGAGGAGACCACCCGCAGGGGGCGGGCGCCCTCACCGCGTTCGGTGACCGTGAACAGGCCGTCCTGCGGAGCCAGCTGCTCCCACACCCGGGCCGAGCGCCCGGTCACCGCGCTGATGCCCCATCCGGTCTCGCCCGCGGCGAGCATGGCCTCCTCGGTCAGGAACGCGCCGTGGGCGCGGTAGAACGCGCCGATCCCGAGGTGGACCACCCCGGTGCGCAGGTCGGCGCGGTCCAGGGCGGTGGTGCGCCCCGCGGCCCGCAGCGCCGCCAGGTCCAGCCGGGTCATCGCGTCGCCTCCTTCTCGCCCCGCGCGTGCGCGCGGGTCTGTTCCAGGGTCGGCAGGAAACCGGTTCCGCCGCGCCCGCCCACGCTCAGGCTGGCCGCGGCGGCCGCCAGGCGCGCGGCCTCCGCGAGGGGGTCGCCCAGGGTCAGGCGCGCGGTCAGGGTACCCACGAACACGTCCCCCGCGCCGGTCTGGTCCAGGACCCGGGGAGCGGGGACCGCGTCGATCCAGGACTCCTCCTGCGGCGTGGCCAGGTGGACGCCGCGCGACCCGCAGGTCACCGCGACGTTGCGGGCGCCCGCCTCCAGGAGGCGGCGGGCCGCCTCGGACGGGGTGGCGCTGTCCAGCAGGGCGGAGGTCTCGCCGGGGTGGGAGGGGGTCACCAGGTGGGCGTGCCGGGCCAGTTCCGCGAGGGTCGCGGCGCCCTCCTCCCGCGAGGCCAGCCGCGGCCGGTGGTTGGGGTCGAACACGAACCTGCGGGCCAGGCGCGCCGCGGTCAGGACCGCCCGGCGCGCGCTGTCGGAGACCGCGCAGGCGATGCCGCCCGCCACGACCGCTCCCGCCGCGCCGACCGCCCCCTCGTCCAGGTCCTCGGGGGACAGGGACGAGCCCACGCTCCCGGCGCGCGCGTAGGAGAAGGCGCGCTCGCCCTCGGGGTCGCTGTGCACCAGGTACACGCCCTGCTGCCCGGGGCGGAAGCGCAGCATGCCGGCGGACACGCCCAGCTCCGAGACGCGGTCGGCGATCGCCCGCCCGAGCTCGTCGTCGGTCAGGACGGCGGCCAGACCGACCCTGGCCCCGGCCCGGGCCGCCGCCGCGGCGACGTTCAGGGCGTCGCCCGAGACACCGAGCCTGGCCGGGACCCCGTGCGCGACGGGGGCGTCGGTGGCCACCTCCAGCAGGACCTCGCCCAGGACGACGACGTCCAGCGGCTCGCCCCCACCCGTCAGTCCGTGTGTACTCACCAGTCGTGCACCGTTCCGTCGAGCCGCCGGTTGACCGGCAGGTACCTGGGTTCGTAGGGGTGGCGGGCCGCGGCCTCCTCGTCGAACTCCACGCCCAGGCCCGGGGCGTCTCCGGGGTGCATGTACCCGTCCGAGAAGGAGTAGGAGGTGCGGAAGACCTCCGCGTATGGGCCGGTGTGGCCCATGTGCTCCTGGATGCCGAAGTTGGGGATGGCCAGGTCGAGGTGGAGCGCCGCGGCCATGGCGACCGGCGACAGGTCACCGGCGCCGTGCGAGCCCGAGCGCACCCCGTACAGCTCCGCGAGCGAGAACACGCGGCGCAGGTGGGTGATGCCGCCGGTGTGCGACACCGAGGCGCGGACGTAGTCGATGAGCCGCTCGGTGATGAGCTGCTGGCAGTCCCAGATCGAGTTGAACACCTCGCCCACCGCCACGGGGGTGGTGGTGTGCTGGCGCAGGATCCGGAACGCGGACTGGTCCTCGGCCGGGGTCGGGTCCTCCATCCAGAACAGCCGGTACGGTTCCAGCGCCGCGCCCAGGCGGCCCGCCTCGATCGGGGTGAGCCGGTGGTGCACGTCGTGCAGCAGGTGCACGCCGTAGCCGAACTGCTCACGGACGTGGGCGATCATGGCCGGCGCGAAGTCCAGGTAGGCCGGGGTGTCCCAGGTGTCCTCCTGGGGCCGGTTGCCGCTGGCGGGCTCGTACACCCGGCCGTCCGCCGGGGCGATCCCGTAGGTCTTCTCCAGCCCGGGGACCGCGGCCTGGACCCGGATCGCCCGGTAGCCCAGGTCCAGGTGGCGCTGGAAGTCCTCGGAGAGCCCGTCCAGCGACGTGCCGCTGGCGTGCCCGTAGACCAGGACGCCCTCACGAGAGGCCCCGCCCAGGAGCTGGTAGAGGGGCATGCCCGCGGCCTTGCCCTTGATGTCCCACAGCGCCACGTCCACGGCGGCGATCGCGGTCATCGTCACCGGGCCGCGGCGCCAGTAGGCGCCCTTGTACAGGTACTGCCAGGTGTCCTCGATCCGCCGCGCGTCGCGTCCGACGAGCAGCGGGCACACGTGGTCGCGCAGGTAGGAGGCGACCGCGAGTTCGCGGCCGTTGAGCGTGGCGTCGCCGATGCCGGTGACGCCGTCCTCGGTCTCGACCACCAGGGTGACGTAGTTGCGGCCGGGTGAGGACACGACGACACGTGCGTCGGTGATCTTCACGGAATGCCCTTTCTGGATGGAGGGGAGGCGCCCGCTCCCGGTTGGGAGCGCCGGGCGCCCGCGGCGCGGCTCAGGCGAAGCGCAGCATGACCTTGCTGCTGCCGGAGGCGGGATCGGCCGCCGTCCGCATCGCCTCGTGCGCCTCCCCGACGGGGAAGGAGTGGGTCATGAGCGGGGTGACGTCCAGACCGGCGGCCATCGCGGCCAGGGCGTCGTCGATCTCCTCGACGAAGCGGTAGGAGCCGATCCAGGTGATCTCCCTGGTGACGAGTTCGCCCAGCGCCGCCGGGGCCTGCGTTCCGGGGAGGTTGCCCACCTGGACGAGGGTCCCGCCGCGCGCGGTCGCGCGCAGGACACCGCCGAGGGCGGCCGGGGCGCCGGAGGCCTCGAAGACCAGCTCGGCGTCCTCGGGCAGCGCGTCCCCGCGCGAGAGGTCGCGCGTGTCGTCGGCGCCCATGGCCCGGGCCACCTCCAGCGGGGCGCGCCCGAGGTCGGCGACGGTGATCCGCGCCGCCCCCGCGTGCCGGAGCGCGGCGACGACGAGCGAGCCGATCGGCCCCGCGCCGTTGACGAACACGTCCCGGCCCTCGACGCCCCCCACGGCGCCCGACGCGCGGTTGACGGCGTGGCAGGCCACGGCGAGCGGTTCGGCCAGCGCTCCGCTGCGGGTGTCCACCCCCTCGGGCAGGGGCCGCAGCTGCCGGGCCGCGACCTTCTTGAGGTCGCAGAACCCGCCGTCGGTGTGCGGGGAGAACGCGGCCGACCCGAAGTAGCGCACCCTCGGGTAGAGGTTGGTGCGCCCGGCCAACCGCTCCGGCATGCGCCCGTCGCCGACCAGCTCGGCCGGGTGCACGGTGACGGGCAGCCCCTCCTCGACGCCGGTCACACTGGGGCCCACACGGGCGACGCGTCCGGCGATCTCGTGGCCGAGCACGAGGGGGTCGCGCAGCACGGCCGTCCCCGAGCGGCCGTGGCGCCAGTAGGCCAGGTCGGACCCGCAGATGCCGCCCCACTCCACGGCGACGACGACCTCCCCCTCGCCGGGGACGGGGTCGGGGAGCTCGTCGACGCGCAGGTCCTCGGCTCCGTGGACGGTCACGGCCCTCATACGGCGTCCTCCAGTCGGACCAGGTCGCGTCCGCGGACCTCGGGGGACAGGTAGGCGGAGGCCAGGGTGATCAGGGAGTAGGCGATGATCATCGCCGACAGCGGCCACCAGGAGCCGGTCGCGGCGGTGAGCGTGGCGGCCAGCACCGGGCCGATCGCGGTGGCCAGGACGCCGCCGATCTCCTTGGCCAGGGCCAGCTGGGTGAACCGGGTGCGCGCCCCGAACAGCTCGGCCATGGTGACGCTCTCCACGGAGAACAGGCCCAGGACCGACAGGTTGAGCCCGACGACCATCGCGACGGTCACGAGCACGGTGTCGCCGGTCTCGATCATCAGCATCATGGGCACGGCGAACAGCATGCTCGCCACGGTCAGGAAGAGGTAGACGGGACGGCGTCCGAAGCGGTCGCCGAGCACGCCGACCAGGGGGACGGTGACGAAGCCGAGCAGGGAGCCGTAGACGATCGCGGACGTGCCGACCGCGTCGTTGAGCATCAGGTTGGCGCTGAGGTAGCCGACGAGGAAGGTCTGGACGATGCCGGAGTTGCCCGCCTGGCCGAAGCGCAGGCCGAGGGCGAGCAGGAACGCGCGGCCCTTGCGCTGGTGCAGGGCGGTCTCCAGTCCGCTCCTGTCCTCCTTCACCGCGGCCGCGGCCAGTTCGCTCCGGGACATCGCCACACCGTCGACGA
This sequence comes from Nocardiopsis sp. LDBS0036, assembly GCF_041228755.1. Taxonomy (NCBI): domain Bacteria; kingdom Bacillati; phylum Actinomycetota; class Actinomycetes; order Streptosporangiales; family Nocardiopsidaceae; genus Nocardiopsis; species Nocardiopsis sp. LDBS0036. The sequence continues at coordinate 2,387,177 of NZ_CP141103.1, read as the reverse complement.
TGTCCTCGCGCTGCTCGAAGACCGGGCTCTCCTTGACGGAGAGGCGGATCCACAGCGCCAGGAGCAGCAGGAGGAAGCTCGCCAGGAAGGGGAGGCGCCAGCCCCAGGACAGCAGCTGCTCCTCGGAGAGCGCGAACACCAGGACCGCCCAGATCGCGGAGGCGCCCAGGGTGCCGGAGTTGGTGCCCAGGCACACCAGGGAGGCGATGAACCCCCGACGCCTGGCCGGGGCGTACTCCGCCAGCATCACGGTGGCGCCCGCGATCTCGGCGCCCGCGCCGAAGCCCTGGATCAGCCGCAGGCCCACGAGCAGGATCGGGGCGAGCAGGCCCACCTGCTGGTAGGTGGGCAGGGCGCCGATCAGGGTGGTGGAGACGCCCATCAGGGCGACGGTGATGAACAGGACCTTCTTGGGGCCGAGGCGGTCGCCCATGCGGCCGAAGTAGACCGCCCCGACGAGCCGGGCGACGTACCCGACACCGTAGGTGCCCATCGCCGCGATCAGGCCGACCGCGGGGTTGAGGTCGGGGAAGAAGATCTGGTTGAACACCAGGGCGGCGGCCAGGGAGTAGAGCTGGAAGTCCATGAACTCCATGGCGGTCCCCAGCCACCCGGACACGGAGGCCTTGGTGAGGTCCCGGGTGCTGCGCTCCCCCTGTCCGGCTGGCGCGGGGGGTGCCTGTTCGGTCATCGGCCGGTCCTTTGTGAAGGGCTTCCACCTGCGAAGAAGTATCGGGGAAACCGTACGTGAACATGATGGCAACTGACATACAAGCACTGCCATACCAGTGGCGTCAATGCCGGTAGACTCCCCTCATGGCCGACCAGACCCGGTCCGGAGGACCCCTGCTGTCCGCGCGGGACCGCACCCTGGACACCATCCGCCGCGCGATCATCACCCTGGAGCTCAAGCCGGGCACGCCCCTGTCGGAGAACGAGCTCGCCACCGAGCTCGCCGTGAGCCGGACGCCCGTGCGCGAGAGCCTCATCCTGCTGCGCGAGGAGGGGCTGGTGGAGGTCTACCCCCAGGTCGGCACGTTCGTCTCACTCGTGGACCCCGAGCGCGTCCGGCAGGCGCAGTTCATCCGGGAGGCGGTGGAGTGCACCTCCCTCGCCCAGGCCCGGCCCCCCTTCTCGGCGGACCACGTCGGCGATCTGCGCGTCCTGCTCGGCGCGCAGCGGGAGGCGGGCGGCGGCGACCACGACCGCTTCTTCGAGCTGGACGAGGACTTCCACCGCTCGCTGCTGGCGCTGGCGGGCAACGAGAGCGCCTGGCGGACGGTGAACGCGGCCAAGGCCCACCTGGACCGGGCCCGGCGGCTGAGCCTGATCGACACGCGCCCGATCGGGGAGCTGGTGGACCAGCACACGCTGGTCGTGGACGCGATCGAGGCCGGGGACACCGGGACCGCCGTGGAGGCCCTGCGCTCCCACCTGCGGGCGGTGTTCGAGGACGTCGGGCGGATCCGGGCCGCGTCACCGGAGTTCTTCTCGGACGGGCGGCCCCGCCGTCCCGTCCGCAGGACCGTGACCTCGCTGAGGTAGCCCCTGCGCCGCGGCGGCCGTCGGCTTCGGAGCCTCGGCGGGCCCGCGGTCCTAGCGGCGCCTGCGTCCCCAGCCCGAGCCGTAGCCCCCCGCGTGCAGCGCGAGGAACAGCAGCCCGGCGAGGGTGAGGGTCGTGGTGGTGACCAGGTCCTGGATGTTCTCTCCGAGCAGCTCCAGCAGCAGGGCGAGTCCGAACAGGACGGCGGCGATGACGGCGAACACGGTTACCTCCGGGGGTCGGGGTGGTGTTCGTGTACCCTCCGTGCGCGCCTGTAACCAAGCTGGTGCCCCGGGCGCCCCCGAGACCCGGGGGAACGCCCCGGAAAACACCCCGGGCCGGAGCACGCGCTCCGGCCCGAGGGGAGGTCGGGGGTCTGGGGGCCTTCTCCCAGGAGAAACGACGAAGCGGCCCGGCGGGCGCGGTTACGCGCGAGCAGGGCCGCTCCGGAGTGAAGTGGACCCTGGGCAAGCCAACTACAACCCGTGGGGCGAAGCCCCACATCGGGTGTCCGGGGGTCGTCCCCCGGAAGGAACGACGAGACGACCCGGCGAGGCGGCCGAAGGCCGCCGAGCAGGGTCGTCCGAGAGTGGAGTGGGCGATACAGGATTCGAACCTGTGACCTCTACCGTGTCAAGGTAGCGCTCTAACCAACTGAGCTAACCGCCCTCATCGGGGGATGAGGTGAAGCTTGATGCGAGGCGGAGACGGGAATCGAACCCGTGTGCAGGGATTTGCAGTCCCTTGCCTCAACCACTCGGCCACTCCGCCGGAACGCGATGGGGGGCTGTCGAGTGACACCCATGCGGGCCTCTCCGAGCGGACGACGGGATTCGAACCCGCGACCCTCACCTTGGCAAGGTGATGCTCTACCAGCTGAGCCACGTCCGCGTGCGCCCCGGAGCGGACTCCGGAGCCGGAACCGCTCCGCGACCCGGGGGACGCGGAACGCTTCCGTTCGAGCGGACGACGGGATTCGAACCCGCGACCCTCACCTTGGCAAGGTGATGCTCTACCAGCTGAGCCACGTCCGCGCGGCGAGTCCTGCCTCCGGGGTTCCTCCCCGTCAGCGCCCCTCGCTGCGTTAAGAACTCTAGCGGATTCCCGGCCAAGCGCGAAATCGGCCGGGCGCACCGGGCACACCCGTGCCCCGCCGGGGCAGGTCCGCCGACCCGCCGAGGCGGCGGGAGCTACTTCTCCACGTGGGCCGGCGAGGAGGGCATGTCGGGTCGGGGAGGCGCCGAGAGGTACTGGCCGACCCTCTCGATCACCTTGTTCATCTCGTAGGCGATCAGGCCCACGTCGCTGTCGGAGTCCGACATCAGCGCCATGCATGCGCCCTCTCCGGCCGCGGCGACGAAGAGGAAGGCGCGGTCCATCTCGATGATGCTCTGGCGGATGCCGCCCGCGGCGAACTGCTTGCTCGCCCCGCCCGCGAGGCTGTGCAGCCCCGAGGCGATCGCGGACAGGTGCTCGGCGGCGGGACGGTCCAGTCCGCTGGAGGTGGCCATGAGGAGCCCGTCAGTGGACAGGACGATGGCGTGCTGCGTACCGGAGGCACGCGTGAGGAGATCGTCCAGCAACCAGCTGAGCTCTCCGCGGGCGGTACTCGGTGGGGTCATGTCTCTCTTTGCTCTGTCAGTGGTCGTGCGTGACGTGGGACACGCGCACTGCGGGCCGCCGCCGGGGGGCCTTGGGGGAAAGCTCCGAACTCGGCTGCCACCGGTCCCGCATAAGCGTTGCCCAGATGATAGTCATTCGTAACTTATCTGTCCGGCCGCCACGGTGGATTCCGGGTGGGCCGCCCAGACCGTCGAGCCGCGTGACCAGTCGTGATACCTCCGCAAAACGGGCATAGGTGCTGGACCAGCGGCCGGTGCCGGTCATGGGGCTTGCCAACCCGCCGTACGGAGGTTACGGAAGGAGCGGGCCGGGACACGCCGACGAGGTGGGAGGATCGTGCAGACACCGGCCCTACCTGGGCTCTTGAGAACGTGGGGGTGGCAGATGAAGGTGTGGATCGCGGGTGCCGGGTACGGTCGCGGCACCGTCGTCGACGAGAGCGAGGCGCGCATTCCCGTGGTGGACCACGGGATCACGGTGGGTGACGGGGTCTTCGAGACGGTGCGGGCCCGCGGCGGCCGCCCCTTCGCCCTCACCCGCCACCTCAGGCGGCTGGCCCGCTCCGCGGAGGGGCTGGGCATGGCCGAGCCCGACCTGGATCTGATCGCCGACGGCGTCGCCCGCGCGGTGGCGGCCAACCCGGACCTGCCCGACGCCCGCGTGCGCATCACGGTCACCGACGGCGCCGGGCCGCTGGGCTCGGACCGCTCCCCGGGCGAGCAGACCGCCATCGTGGCCCTGGGACCCTTCCCCGGGATCGCCCCGCACGCCGACGTGGCGACGGTTCCCTGGCCGCGCAACGAGTTCGGGGCCCTGGCCGGGCTCAAGACCACCTCCTACGCCGACAACGTGCGCGCCCTGGCCTACGCCAAGCAGCGCGGCGCCGGCGAGGCGCTCTTTCGCAACGTGAGCGGCAACCTGTGCGAGGGCACCGGCAGCAACGTCTTCGTGGTGCTCGACGGCAGGCTGGTCACCCCGCCGCTGTCGGCGGGCCCGCTGGCGGGGATCACCCGCGAACTCGTCCTGGAGTGGTTCGGGGGCGAGGAGGAGGACGTGCCCATGGAGCGCCTCCCCGAGGTGACGGAGGCCTTCCTGACCTCCACCGGGCGCGACGTGCAGGCGATCCTGCACGTGGACGGCCGCACGGTGTCGGCAGAGCCCGGGCCGGTCACCGCCAAGGCCGCGTCGGTCTTCGCGGAGCGCTCCGCGGCCGACATCGACCCCTGACCCCCTCGGCCGGGGGCGGACACGGCTGAGGGGGCGGCGCGTGGTGCGCCGCCCCCTCAGCCGTCGGGAGTGCTCCGCGAAGGGCCCCGGGGCCCGCGGGTCGTCAGGAGTGCAGGTGCTGCTGGATCTCCTCGTCGAGGTTCACGAACTGGCCCTCCTGGCCCGCCGGAACGATCTCGTAGGTCCGGTGGAGGAACTCGGCCAGGGGAGAGACCTGGGTGTCGAACTCGGCCTGACCGAAGGGGGAGGAGAGCGCGATGCTCACACTGCGGTCGCCGGTGTCGTCCTTGGAGGGCCACACGCGGACGTCGCCCTCGCCGACCGGGCGCACGATGCCGACGGTCAGGAGCTCGCGGGCGAAGATCCACTCGACGGGGTTGTCCTCGCCGGTGTGGAAGGCCACCCGTATGGCGTACGGGTCGTCCGCGCTGTAGTCCAGGCGCGCGACCAGGGGAACCGCCGTGCGTTCGGGGACCACGAGCCGCAGGCCCAGCTCGGCGGTGGCAGTGGTGTCGCTACTGTTCATGTTCGCCAAACCTTTTCTCGTCCGGCCTTGCTGTTGCGGCGCGGGTCGGTTGCCGTCTCACGGGCTCCAACGCGGCTTCCCGCGGAACATGACGTGAGTACGGAGGCTTTCTTGGTGGGTGGGACCGGAGGTCTCGCCGCCCGTGCGACGGGCCCGGCGTGCCGCGGTGCGGCGCCACGATCCTTCGTCACTGTAATGACCAGGACAAACCAAAGATTTCCCAATGTTGGGTGTCCCACGTCACGCGGAGGTAATGAAGGGGTGGTGTTCGTCGGGTCCACGGGGGTGGGAACTCCTTATCACTGCGGGGATCGGGGGCGGGTGCGGACACTCCCGCGAACCCCTCGAAAGGTTAAAGTGACCTCCATCACATGGAACGGGGTCCGCCGAGGGCTTCCGTGTGCGTCGAGCACCCCCGAACGTGCGCTAGAGTCTTACTTGTCCGGCCGACAGGGCGGGCAGGCAGGAAGCTCAGGGCGATTAGCTCAGTTGGCTAGAGCGCGTCGTTCACACCGACGAGGTCACTGGTTCGAGTCCAGTATCGCCCACACGGCTCTGAGACGGTCCCACTCGGGGGTAGGTACCCCGGTGGGGCCGTTTTTCGTTCGTGCGGGGCGCTGCCTCTTTCGTGCTGGGTCCCGTCCCGTTCGCGCGGGTGCTCCGGCGGTCCGCGGCCGTGGTCGGCGGGGGCCGGTCGACTCCAGAGGGGCCTAGTCGGACGGGGTGTCCGGCAGCGGGTGTCCGCGCCGCACCGCCCTGCGTTCGCGCAGACGCCGGAAGAACTCATCCTTCAGGCGCATCCCGTACCGCTCGGCGCGGTGGAACCACACCTGGGCGGGCCGCACCACCTTCTGCGCCCACCGGAACTCCGTGCTGAGGATGACCAGCCCCAGGATGACCGAGGCCAGGCCCGGGCCCGGAACGACCATCATGAGCAACCCGGCCAGGATCACGACGACGCCGACGGTCCCCACGAGCACGCTCCAGGGCAGGCGCAGCGCGGGGTGCGTGTGCATGCGCCTGCGGAAGAGGCGCAGCCGCGCTCGCATCCGCCGCCACCTGCGCGCGCGGGTGCGGCGGGTGGGGGATGTCTCCGGGGCCGGCTGGTCGTTGGTGGGGCTCGGTGACATGCGCTCACAGTATTCGGTCGAAGCGAGTGGATGCATTCGGGTCGACTGGGGGCGATGGCCAGGGCATCTGTTGATTCTCACCGATCCTGACAGTGGGATCAATGGCCTTTCGTAAGGGTGTGGACAGCCCCACGAAAGGTGACGTTCCATGACAGATCAGCCCCTGTCTGGTCCCCTGCCCCGCCTGTGGGCGGTTCACGCGGGTACGCCCTGAAGAGTCCGAATCCCTGACCGAATCCCCGGCCGGACCCCGGGTCCGCGGCACCGGAACCCCACCGTCCCACCACGTCCGCCGCGCCGCCAGCGTGGTCGCGCGGCCTGTGGACAACCGGGGCGGCCCCGCCCCGGAGCCGCTAGCATCAGGAGGGAGTACACGCCCGGCCGCGCACAGCGGCCGGTCCGCGTTCGACATCATCCACGTCTTCCTAGGAGTCACCGTGTCCGCCGCGCCTGAGCTGCACATCACCCTCGCCGGAACCCCGCGTGCGGTGGCGGCGAACACTACGGCGGGCCAGGCTCTGGAGGCCGACGGCAGGACCGTCATCGCGGCGCTGGTCAACGGCGAACCGCGCGACCTCGCCCGGGAGCTGCACGAGGGCGACACCGTCGAGCCGATCGCCATCGACTCCGAGGAGGGGCGGGCGATCCTGCGCCACTCCACCGCGCACGTGCTGGCCCAGGCCGTCCAGGAGCTCTTCCCCGAGGCCAAGCTGGGCATCGGCCCGCCCGTGGAGAACGGCTTCTACTACGACTTCGACGTCGCCGAGCCCTTCACCCCCGCCGACCTGAAGAGCATCGAGAAGAAGATGCAGCAGATCGTCAAGCAGGGGCAGCGCTTCGACCGCCGCGTCGTCTCGGACGAGGAGGCCCGCGCCGAGTTGGCCACCGAGCCCTACAAGCTGGAGCTGATCGGGCTCAAGGGCGGCGCCACCGAGGCCGCCGAGGGCGCCGGTGTGGAGGTGGGCGCCGGTGAGCTCACCATCTACGACAACGTCCACCCGCGCACCGGCGAGCTGTGCTGGAAGGACCTGTGCCGCGGGCCGCACCTGCCCACCACCCGCGTCATCCCGGCGTTCAAGCTCATGCGCACCGCCGCCGCCTACTGGCGCGGCAAGGAGACCAACCCGCAGCTGCAGCGCGTCTACGGCACCGCCTGGGAGAGCAAGGAGGCCCTCAAGGACCACCTGACCTTCCTGGAGGAGGCGGAGAAGCGCGACCACCGCAAGCTCGGCTCCGAGCTGGACCTGTTCTCCATCCCGGACGAGATCGGCTCGGGCCTGGCGGTCTTCCACCCCAAGGGCGGCACGGTCCGCCGGGTCATGGAGGACTACTCGCGGCGGCGGCACGAGGAGGACGGCTACGAGTTCGTCTACACCCCGCACGCCACCAAGGGCACCCTGTTCGAGAAGTCGGGGCACCTGGACTGGTACGCGGACGGGATGTACCCCCCCATGCAGCTCGACGGCGGCCAGGACTACTACCTCAAGCCGATGAACTGCCCGATGCACCACCTGATCTTCGACGCGCGCGGGCGCTCCTACCGTGAGCTGCCGCTGCGCCTGTTCGAGTTCGGCACCGTGTACCGGTACGAGAAGTCGGGCGTGGTGCACGGCCTGACCCGCGCCCGCGGCTTCACCCAGGACGACTCCCACATCTACTGCACCAAGGAGCAGATGGCGGACGAGCTCGACTCGCTGCTGACCTTCGTGCTCGACCTGCTGCGCGACTACGGCCTGGACGACTTCTACCTGGAGCTGTCCACCAAGGACCCGGAGAAGTACGTCGGTACCGACGAGGTCTGGGAGGAGGCCACCGAGATCCTGCGCGAGGCCGCGCAGAAGCAGGGACTGGAGCTGGTCCTGGACCCGGCGGGCGCCGCCTTCTACGGCCCCAAGATCTCGGTGCAGGCCAAGGACGCCATCGGCCGCACCTGGCAGATGTCCACCATCCAGGTGGACTTCAACATGCCCGAACGCTTCGACCTGGAGTACACCGCGGCCGACGGCTCGCGCCAGCGTCCGGTGGTGATCCACCGCGCCCTGTTCGGCTCCATCGAGCGCTTCTTCGCCGTCCTGCTGGAGCACTACGCGGGCGCGTTCCCGGCCTGGCTGGCGCCGGTGCAGGCGGTCGGCATCCCCATCGCCGACGAGCACGTGCCCTACCTGCGCGAGCTCGCCGCCAGGCTGCGCGCGGAGGGCATCCGCGTCGAGGTGGACGCCAGCGACGACCGCATGCAGAAGAAGATCCGCAACGCCCAGAAGCAGAAGGTGCCCTTCATGCTGCTGGCCGGTGACGAGGACGTCAGCAAGAACGCGGTGTCCTTCCGCTACCGGGACGGCTCGCAGAACAACGGCGTGCCGCTGGACGAGGCGGTGGCCGAGATCGTCGCCGCCGTCCGCGAGCGTCGCTGACGCCCGAAGCGCACGCGAGAGGAGCGCCCATCCGGGATGACCGGGTGGGCGCTCCGCCGTCTCGGGTCAGCGCCGCTCGCCGGGCGCCTGGAACTCCTCCTCGTCGCGGAACAGGTCCGCACGGGAGATGCGCGCGGTCGCGTTGGGGTCCGGGGCGGTCGTCTCCTCCTCGTCGTCGCGGAACAGGTCCGCGCGCGAGATGCGGTGCGTCGCGTTGGGGTCACTCATGAGGGCGGTACTCCTTGTTGCTACGGGGGCAAGGCGAATTTTATCCGCCTCACGGGCGGGTCCGGGTGCCCGGACGTGCGCGTGAGGCCGCTCAGCGGCCGGGGGCGCGCCGTTTCCAGGCCTCGGCGGGGATCCGCTCCACGAGGGCGATCAGGTAGTCGGCGGCGGTCACGGCCCGGTCGGGATCCAGCCGCATGGCCGCCCACGTGAGGACGTAGTCCCCGCTGAAGCGTACGGGAAGGGAACGGGACCTGGGATCGGTCAGCAGCCACTTGGTGACCACGTTGTCGAGCACGGCCCCGGTGAACGCGGGATCGTTGCCCGTCGCGTGGAAGGCGCCGGCGAAGTCGTCGTCGGAGGCGTCCGGGTCCCACCTGCGCAGTATCTGTAGTTCGGCGTTGGGTCCGGGGGTGCGCACGGCCACCACGCGGTGGACGCGGCGGATCCGCTCCGTGCCTCTGCCCGCCGTGTGGGTCTGCTCGAAGGCGACGACCAGGTGCTGGCCCCGGCGGCCGGTGAGCACGTGCTGTGCGCGCGGGTGCGGCCCGAGGGCGGCACGGGGGAGTACGGCGTCCCCCAACGGGCTGGGGAGCTGTTCGGTGTAGGTCCACCCGCGTTCACGCGCCCATCCGCGCAGCTCGGTGGAGCGTTCCTTGCGGAAGTGCGCGGCGACCGCGATCGTGCCGGCCGACATGACGACGGCGACCAGCGCGATCACAGACAGGGCGCCTTCCATGTCTCCTCCGGCTGGGGGATGTGAGGTGGCCGTGGGCCGCGAAGAGCCCATCCTGAGCTGGCCGGGTCGGGAAAGTCGGGGACCCGCGCTGGCCGTACGGATCCATTCTGTGTTGATTTCGGGTGCTTGTCACCCCTTGTTGTTGTTTCGCGGTGACGCTGGGGGTTCGCGGCCTCGCGGTGTCCGCCCACGGTCTACCCCGAACGGACGCGGCGCCACCGTCACCGTGCGTCCCCGTCCGGTCACCACCTGCGCGAACGCCTTCCTCCGCGCGGCTCGGGGACCCTCCTTCGCCTGCCGCGCGGCCCTTCCCGCCCCCCGCGGCCCCGACGGTGCGCGGTCATGCGGCACACACGGAGGGTGAGGGATGTCCGGAACCGGCCACCGTTCGCCCCGTCCGTGCCGCGACCGCCCCTCGCGGGCCGATCGCGGCCGCGGCGCTCCCGGGGACCGCCTAGGCGGGCAGGCCCAGCTCGCGGGCGATGAGCATCTTCTGCACCTCGCTGGTGCCCTCGCCCACCTCCAGGATCTTGGCGTCCCGGTAGAAGCGGCCCACGGGGTAGTCGTTCATGAACCCGTACCCGCCGAACACCTGTGTGGCGTCCCGCGCGTTGTCCATGGCCGCGTTGGAGGCCACCAGCTTGGCGACCGCCGCCTCCTTCTTGAAGGGCTCACCCGCCAGCATGCGCGAGGCCGCGTCGTAGTAGGCCAGCCGCGCGGTGTGCGCACGCGCCTCCATCTCCGCGATCTTGAACTGGATCGCCTGGTAGGTGCCGATCGCGCTGCCGAAGGCGTGCCGCTCGTGGGCGTAGCGCACGCTCTCGTCCACGCAGCCCTGCGCCAGGCCCACCGACAGCGCCGCGATGGCGATGCGGCCCTCGTCCAGGATCCGCAGGAACTGGGCGTACCCGCGCCCGCGCTCACCGACCAGGTTCGCCTCGGGCACCCGGCAGTCCTCGAAGACCAGCTCGTTGGTGTCGGAGGCGTTCCACCCCACCTTGGAGTACTTCTGGCCCACGGAGAAGCCCGGCGTGCCCGCGGGCACCAGGATCGAGGAGATCTCCGGCCGCCCGTCCTCCCGGCGCCCGGTCACGGCGGTGACGGTCACCAGCGCGGTGATGTCGGTGCCCGAGTTGGTGATGAAGGACTTGGTCCCGTCGACCACCCACTGGCCGTCCTCCAGGCGGGCCGTGGTCCTGGTGGCGCCCGCGTCGGACCCGCCGCCGGGCTCGGTGAGCCCGAACGCGCCCAGCGCCTCACCCGAGGTCAGCCGCGGCAGGTACGCCTTCTTCTGGTCCTCGGTGCCGAACCGGAAGATCGGCATCGCGCCCAGCGACACCCCGGCCTCCAGGGTGATCGCCACCGAGGAGTCCACCCGGGCCAACTCCTCCAGGGCCAGGCACAGGGCGAAGTAGTCGCCGCCCATGCCCCCGTGCTCCTCGGGGAAGGGCAGCCCGAACAGGCCCATCCGGCCCATCTTGGCGACGATCTCGTACGGGAAGGCCTCCCGCTCGTAGTAGTCGCCGATGACCGGGGCGACCTCTTCGCGGGCGAACTCCTCCACGGCGGCCCGCAGGTCGGCGTGCTCGGTCGAGAGCTGGTGACGGTTCATGCGTGCGACTCCTCGCTGGTGGCGGGGGAGGGCGCGTCCGACGGGGTGTCGGCGGACGCGTTCGGAACGGGTTCGACGGTGACCAGGACGGCGTCCATGGGCACGGACGCGCCGGGGCGCACCGCCACGGCCGCGACGGTCCCGTCGACGGGTGAGGTGACGGAGTGCTCCATCTTCATGGCCTCCACGACGGCGAGCGGGGTCCCCGCGCTCACCGTCTGCCCCACCCGCACGGCGACGGAGAGCACCGTGCCGGGCATGGGGCTGCGCACGGTCCCGTCGGCGGCGGCGTCGTCCTCGCGCAGCGCGGCCGCGACGGGCTCCTCGTGCAGGCTCCAGGCGGCGCCGCCCGAGCCCAGCCAGCGGTGCGCGGTGCCGGGGTCGTCGGCGCGCGCGTAGGTGCGGGTGGCGTAGCCGTCGGTGACGGTGAGCCGGGTGCCGTCGGCGGAGCGCCGGGCCCCGAACGCGACGGGTTCCCCCTCCGCCACGCTCACCAGGTAGCGCCCGGGCTCCCCGTCGCGGCGCACCCGGACCGCGACGGCCTCGCGCCCGGAGAGCCGCAGCCGCCACGGGGTCCAGGCGGGGCCGCCCATCCGCCAGCCGTCCGGCACGGCGAAGCGGTCGGCGCCCGGCTCCGTCTCCAGGTCGAGCTGGTGGTCCAGGGCCGCGGCCGCGTACACCTCGTCGAGCGTCCGCTCGGGAGCCGGTGCGGGCGGGTCGGAGGCGATGAGGTCGGTGCTCAGGTCCCCGGCGACCACACGCGGGTGGCGCAGCAGCCGGCGCAGGTAGGCGGTGTTGGTCACGCAGCCCAACAGCTGGTAGGAGGCCAGCGCGGAGTCCATCCTGTTCAGGGCCTCGGCGCGGTCCGCGCCCCAGGTGATCACCTTGGCGAGCATCGGGTCGAAGTCCGAGGTGATCCGCCCTCCCTCGGCGATGCCCGAGTCCACCCGGACCTCGTGCCCCCGGGGTTCGGCGAGGGACAGGATCGGCCCGCCGGTGGGCAGGAACCCGCGGTCGGCGTCCTCGGCGTAGATCCGCGACTCCACGGCGTGCCCGACCCAGGACACGTCGGACTGGGCGAAGGGCAGCTCCTCCCCGTAGGCCACCCGCACCTGGAGTTCCACCAGGTCCACGCCGCGCTCGCCGCGCACCGCGACGACCTCCTCGGTGACCGGGTGCTCGACCTGCAGGCGGGTGTTCATCTCCAGGAACGAGAACGACAGGTCGCCGCCCCGCCCCGCCTCGGCGATGAACTCCACCGTGCCCGCTCCCACGTACCCGCACGAGCGGGCGGCGGCCACGGCGGCCTCGCCCATGGTGGCGCGCTGGGCGTCGGTGAGCAGCGGGGAGGGCGCCTCCTCCACCACCTTCTGGTGGCGGCGCTGGAGGCTGCACTCGCGCTCGCCCAGGTGCAGGACGTTGCCGTGGGCGTCGGCCATGACCTGCACCTCGATGTGGCGGGGCCGCTCCACCAGCCGCTCCACCAGCAGGGTGGAGTCGCCGAAGGAGGCCAGGGCCTCGCGCCGGGCGGCGGCGGCACCGGCCACCAGGTCGTCGGGGGAGTGCACGGACCGCATGCCCTTGCCGCCGCCCCCGGCGGAGGGCTTGATGAGCAGCGGGTAGCCGGTCTCCTCGGCCGCGCGCAGGAGTTCGTCGTCGCCCAGGGGCCGCCCGGGCTTCTCGGTGAACCCGCCCAGGACGGGCACGCCCGCGGCGGCCACGGTGTCCTTCGCGCGGATCTTGTCGCCCATGGCCTCGATCGCCGAGGCAGGGGGGCCCACGAAGACCAGTCCGGCGTCGGTGCAGGCGCGCGCGAAGCCGGCGTTCTCGGACAGGAAGCCGTAGCCGGGGTGCACGCCGGTGGCGCCGCAGTCCAGGGCCAGGGCGACGATCGCCTCGGCGTCCAGGTAGTGCTCCACCCGCAGCGCCAGGTCGGCGGCGAGGGTGTGCGGGGCGTTCGCGTCGGCGTCGGTGTACACGGTGGCCGGGCTGATGCCCATGCGGCGCAGGGTGCGCATGACGCGCAGCGCGATCTCGCCCCGGTTGGCGACCATGATGCGCGCGGGCCCGCGGACGCCCGGGTTGGTGCGTGGCGTTGTGGTCAAGGGTTCCTCACATCCGGAAGACGCCGTAGCCCACCGGCTCCAGCGGGGCGTGGCGGGCGGCGGACAGGGCCATGGCGAGCACGTCGCGGGTGTCGGCGGGGTCGATGACGCCGTCGTCCCACAACCGCGCGGTGGAGTAGTACGGGCTGCCCTGCTCCTCGTACTGGTCGCGCACGGGCGCCTTGAAGGCCTCCTCGTCCTCGGCGGACCACTCCTGCCCGCGCGCGGCCATCTGGTCGCGGCGGACGGTGGAGAGCACCGAGGCGGCCTGTTCCCCGCCCATCACCGAGATGCGCGCGTTGGGCCACATCCACAGGAACCGGGGCGAGTAGGCCCGCCCGCACATGCTGTAGTTGCCCGCGCCGAAGGACCCGCCCACGACCACGGTGAACTTGGGGACGCGGGCGCAGGCCACGGCGGTGACCATCTTCGCCCCGTGTTTGGCGATACCGCCCGCCTCGTAGTCCCGTCCGACCATGAACCCGGAGATGTTCTGGAGGAAGACCAGCGGCACGCCGCGCCGGTCGCACAACTCGATGAAGTGGGCGCCCTTGAGCGCGGACTCGGCGAACAGGATGCCGTTGTTGGCGACGATCCCGACCGGGTGGCCGTGCAGGTGCGCGAACCCGGTGACCAGGGTCGTGCCGTACTCGGCCTTGAACTCGGTGAACTCGCTGCCGTCCACGATCCGGCCGATGACCTCGCGCACGTCGTAGGGGGTGCGCGTGTCGGCGGGCACCACCCCGTACAGCTCCCCGGGGTCCAGCGCCGGGGGACGGGGCTCGCGCACCTCCCACGCGGGCGGTCCGGGCGGGCCGAGGGTGTCGGCGATGCGCCGGACGAGGGTGAGGGCGTGCGCATCGTCGTCGGCCAGGTGGTCGGTGACCCCCGACACCCGCGAGTGCAGGTCGCCGCCGCCCAGCTCCTCGGCGGTGACGACCTCGCCGGTGGCCGCCTTGACCAGCGGCGGGCCGCCCAGGAAGATCGTGCCCTGCTCGCGCACGATGACCGCCTCGTCGCTCATCGCCGGGACGTAGGCGCCGCCCGCCGTGCACGAGCCCAGCACCGCGGCGATCTGCGGGATGCCCATCCGCGACATCGTGGCCTGGTTGTAGAAGATCCGGCCGAAGTGCTCGCGGTCGGGGAAGACGTCGTCCTGCATGGGCAGGAACGCGCCCCCGGAGTCGGCGAGGTAGACGCACGGAAGCCGGTTGTGCAGCGCCACCTCCTGGGCGCGCAGGTGCTTCTTGACGGTCATGGGGTAGTAGCTGCCGCCCTTGACCGTGGCGTCGTTGGCGACCACGACCGTCGGGCGGCCCATGACCCGGCCCACGCCCGCGATCATCCCGGCGCCGGGGGCGTCCTGTCCGTCCGCGCCGTAGAGCCCGTACGCGGCCAGGGGGGCGATCTCCAGGAAGGGGGAGCCGGGGTCCAGGAGGAGGTCCACGCGGTCGCGCGGCAGGAGTTTGCCCCGCTCGACGTGCCGTGTCCGGGTCCTCTCCGGGCCGCCCAGGGCCGCGGTGGCGATCCGCTCGCGCAGCTCCAGGGCGAGGGCGCGGTTCGCCGCGTCGTTGGCGGCGAACGCGGGCCCGGCGGTGTCCACCGCCGTGCCGAGCACAGGTGCCCTGCTCATGGTGTCCTCTCGTGGAGGGGTGTTAATGCTCACTAACATCTGGGATGTTAGTGACTACTAACATGGGTGTCCAGGGCCCGGAGCGGCACCGGGGGAGGGGAGGAGACCGGATGGGGGCCAGACCCGCGGGCGAGCGGCGCACGGCGCTCCTGGGCGCGGCGGCGCGGCTCTTCGCCGAGCACGGTTACCGGGGGGTGTCCATCGACGACCTCGGCCGCGCCGTCGGCACGACAGGGCCCGCCCTGTACCGCCACTTCCGCGGCAAGCAGGCGCTGCTCGGCGCGGTGCTGGTGGACATCAGCGAACGCCTGGCGCGCCAGGGCGGCGAGCTGGTGGCGAGGGCGTCGGGCGCCGAGGAGGCGCTGGAGGCCCTGCTGCGCGGGCACATCGCCTTCGCCCTGGACGAGCCCGACCTGATCACGGTGCACGACCGGGAGCTGGGCAACCTCACCGACGCCGACCGGCGCCGGGTGCGCCGCCTCCAGCGCGGCTACGTCGAGCAGTGGGTGGGGGTGCTCGGCGAGCTGCGCCCCGACGCCTCGGCCACCGTCCTGCGCGCCGCCGTGCACGCCGTGTTCGGGCTCCTCAACTCCACCCCGCACAGCCGGGGCGAGCTGTCGCGGCGGCACATGGCGCGGCTGCTGCTGGAGATGGGCCGGGCCGCCCTGACGGTCCCCGCCGCCGAGCCCGACTGAGCGTTCGCCCCGAGCCGGTTCCGGCCGCCGTTCCCCCGTACCCGCGTGCTCCTCCGGTACCGGGCGCTCCCGCCCGCCGTGCCCCGACGGCCCATCCCGGGATTTGGCGCCGGTCATGCCCTGCGCTGACCCGCCGCCGGGTAGACAGGGCGCCAGGCACCGGAGAGGAGGAGCGCCATGAACGTGGTGAGCAGGGGTTTCCAGGGGCGCAGGGGAGGCGACCCCTCGCGTGTGCCCCCGGGGCAGTACGAGACCCACGACTTCCCCGTCCTGTCGGCCGGTCCCACACCGCACGTGGACACGGCCGAATGGACCTTCGCGATCGCCGACGAGGCGGGCGGCACGCGTTCCTGGACGTGGGACGAGTTCCTGGACCTGCCCCAGGAACGGCTCCGCGTGGACATCCACTGCGTCACCCGCTGGTCCAAGCTGGACACCGACTGGGCGGGCGTCAGCGTGGACACCCTCCTGGAGGACGTGGAGACCGCGGCCGAGTACGCCCTGGCGGTCAGCCACGGCGGCTACACCGCCAACCTGCCGCTCCAGGACCTCACCGACGGCCGGGCCTGGGTGGTGCACAGCTTCGGCGGGGAACCGCTGGCCCCCGAGCACGGCGGGCCCGCCCGGCTGCTGGTCCCGCACCTGTACTTCTGGAAGTCGGCCAAGTGGGTGCGCGGGCTGCGGCTGCTCGACGAGGACGAGCCCGGGTTCTGGGAGCAGGCCGGGTACCACGACTACGGCGACCCGTGGCGCGAACAGCGCTACCAGGGCGACTGATGGCGGCCTGGCGGCCCGCCGAACTGGTGGCCGACCGGTGGGAGACCGCGAGCGCCAGGACCCTGGTCCTGGAGGTGCCGGGGTGGCCCGGGCACCGGCCGGGCCAGCACGTGGACGTGCGCCTGACCGCCGAGGACGGCTACACCGCCCAGCGCGGCTACTCGATCGCCTCGGCCGCGGACGGCGAGCGCGTCGAGCTGACCGTGCAGCGGGTGGAGGGCGGGGAGGTCTCCCCCTACCTGGTGGACGTGTTCGCGCCGGGCGACCGGGTGGAGGTCCGCGGTCCGCTGGGCGGCTGGTTCGTGTGGGACGCCGCGTCGCCCGACCCGGTGGTCCTGGTGGGCGGCGGCTCGGGCGTGGTCCCGCTGATGGCGATGGTGCGCGAGCGGCGCCGGACGGGCGGCCGGGCCCTGTTCCGGGTGCTGTACTCGCTGCGCACCCCCGAGGACCGTTACTACCGGGGGGAGCTGGGCGCGCACCGGCCGGGCGACGGAGGGGTCGACGTGTTCCTGGCCTACACGCGCCGCGCGCCCGAGGGCGCGGTCCGGGGGCCGGGACGGCTGGGCGTGGCCGAACTCAACACCCACGGCTTCCCCGCCGAGTTCGCGCCGGTGTGCTTCGTGTGCGGGCCCACCGGCTTCGTGGAGACGGCGGCCGACGCCCTGGTGGCGCTGGGGCACGACCCCCGGCGGGTGCGTACCGAGCGTTTCGGCTCGGGTGGAGGTGGCGGATGAGGGAACCGGAGCACATGGACGCCAACGTGCTGGCCGGACCGCTGTCGGAGATCATGTCCGTGGACCTGACCTCGGCCGAGCGCCGCTGCTCGGTGTGCGGGGCGTGCGGGACCTTCGCCGAGCTGTACGTGACGACGGACGGGCCCGGCCTGGTGGCGAGCTGCCCGCGGTGCCGGACCCTGGTCCTGCGGCTGGTGCGCACCCCCGACAGCGTGTGGCTGGACCTGGGCGGCACCGGGGTCGTCCGGATCCGGCTCGGGCTCTGACGGGGTCCGGGGCGGGCCCCGCGGCCCGCCCCGGCACCACGTCCGCGCCCTACACGCCGCCCGTGGCGCCGCCCGTGTCCGGGCTCTGCTCCGCCGGAGCCGCGGGGGCCTCCTGCGCGGGGGCCTCCTCGGCCGGAGCCTCAGGGGCCTCCTCGGCCGGAGCCTCAGGGGCCTCCTCGGCGGGGGCCTCCGGGTCCTCGTTGACCACCGGCGGCTTGGAGTCCTCCCCGAAGACGCCGTCGAAGAGGAAACCGAGCACCCCTCCGGGGCGCGAGTCGTCCTGGTCCGCGGTGGCGGCCACGGCGGCCCCCGTCCCGGCAACGGTCAGTCCGGCGGCCAGCACCGTCGCGGCGGTGATCCTGGTGAACGCACGCATACGCGCTCACGACTCCCTTCGTGTCGGGTGTCAATGCATGACGTGATTATCTTGTTACAGAAAGTCACGGAAATCACGAACTCCCCCCGCACGGGTGTTTCGGACCGGCTCGGGGAGCCGCCCCGGCCCTCCCCAGGGGCCGCCAACGGCGGGCAAAGTCCCCGGCAGGTCACGGGTGGCGGCTCCCGGATCCGCCGACCCGGCCATACATTGGCCGCGGTCTTGTGGGTAGTGCTGCGTCCAACGGCCCAACGGACGCACTCAGCCGTCCCGCCCCACGACACGTCAGAAGGAGCGCTGTCTATGTCTCGGCCTCGTATCGTGGTGGTCGGCGCGGGTTTCGGTGGTCTCCACACCCTGCGCCACCTCGAACGCCGCATCCCGGCGGGGGCGGCGGACATCGCCCTCGTCGCGCCGCACGACTACATGCTCTACAGCCCCCTGCTGCCGCAGGTGGCCTCCGGACTGCTCACGCCGCAGTCGGTCGCCATGTCGGTGCACCGGCTGACCCGGCAGACCCGGTTCGTCCCCGGGCACGCCGTCGGCGTGGATCCGGGGGACCGCGTGGTCGTCGTACGGCGCCCCACCGGCGAACTCGCCCCGGTCCGCTACGACCGCCTGGTCCTGGCGCCCGGCGGGGTCACCCGCGCCTTCGACATCCCCGGTCTGGCCGAGCACGCCTACGGCGCCAAGACGCTGGCCGAGGCGGTGCTCCTGCGCGACCACGTCCTGGCCCAGCTGGAGCTGGCCAACGACAGCCGCGACCCGGCCGAGCGCGAGGAGCGCTGCCGCTTCGTCGTCGTCGGCGGCGGCTACACCGGCGTCGAGACCGCGGCCTCGCTCATGCGCCTGTGCCAGGAGGCGGCCAAGCGCTATCCGGACCTGCGCTCGGTGATCCGCTGGCACCTGGTGGACATCGCGCCCAAGGTGCTGCCCGAACTCGGCGACCGCCTCGGCCGCAAGGCGCTCGACCTGCTGCGCTCCATCGGCGTCGAGGTCAAGCTCAAGGTGAGCGTGCGCGAGGTGACCGACGACAAGGTGGTGCTCACCGACGGTCGCGCCCTGCCCTGCCGCACCCTCATCTGGACGGCGGGAGTCTCACCCAGCCCGCTCATGGCGACCCTGGACAAGCCCACCCAGAAGGGGCGCCTGGAGGTCGGCGCCGACCTGCGGGTCCCCGGCCTCGACGACGTCTTCGCCGTCGGCGACGCCGCGGCGGTGCCCAACCTCTCGCACGAGGACAGCGACTACTGCCCGCCGACCGCCCAGTACGCCACGCGCCAGGCGGCCACCGTCGCCGACAACGTCGTCTCGTCCGTCCTGGGACGCCCGATGAAGGAGTTCCGGCACCGGGACATGGGGCTGGTCGTGGACCTGAGCGGCAACGACGCGCTCGCGCGCGTCATGCAGCTGGAACTGAGCGGGCTGCCCGCGCTGGGCGTCACCCGCGGGTACCACCTGATGGCGGTGCCCTCCGCGACCGCGCGGGCGCGCATCCTGGCCAACTGGGGGATCCGCAAGGCCACCGGCGGCGACACCTCGCGCCTGGGGTTCGCCGACGGCGGGCGCCCGTCCTCGTTCGTGGCCAACGAGTCGGTCGACTACCTGGACGCGGAGGGCTCCCGCCGGGAGGGCGCGCGCCTGCTGGAGAACCTGCACGCGCGCTACGGCGTGCACTGACCGGGAGCCGTCCGGGCTCCGCCGGAGTCCGGACCGCAGAGCCCCGCCGACCGGCCGCGGCGCCCCGCCGCGGCCGGTCGGGCGCGGGCGCGGGGGCGACGGGGTCAGGAACGGACCAGGCGGGCGATCGCCTCTGAGGCCTCGCGGACCTTCTCGTCCGCCTCCTCGCCGCCGTTGGCCACCGCGTTGGACACGCAGTGCTTGAGGTGCTCGTCGAGCATGGACAGCGCGAAGGACCGCAGTGCCTTGTTGGCCGCCGACGTCTGGGTCAGGATGTCGATGCAGTACTGGTCGTCCTCGACCATCCGCTGCAACCCGCGGATCTGGCCCTCGATACGGCGCAGCCGGTTGATGTGACTCTGCTTGTCGTTACTGTAACCGTGGGTCGCAGCCATGCTCCCGCTTCCGTGTCGTTCCTGCTCAGATGCCATTACCATACCCCCTCGTGGTATCCAACGGCGGGGGTCGGGAACGCATTCCGCCGGTGCGCCCCCCGCGGGCGCGCGCCGCACCGCCGACGCGGTCGTAGTAGGAGTTTCCCAGACGAACGGGGACCGGTCGCCCCGCCCGGAGGCGCGCGCGTGCCGTGCGCGGGGACCGTCACCGCGCGTAAACGTCCGGTCCGCTCTGGGCAACGCGGGGGTGGTGGCCCTTGCCCGCGGCCCCGCCCCGAACCGACCATGGCGGTATGACTGACAGCGCCGAGAACGACATCATGGCCACCATCCGGGGACTGATCGACGAGGAGCACGCGCTCCGCTCCACCGCCGGGGGACTGGACCCGCGGGAGCGCGCCCGCGTCAAGCAGGTCGAGGAGGCGCTCGACCAGTGCTGGGACCTGCTCCGCCAGCGCAGGGCCCGCGAAGAGTTCGACCAGGACCCCGACGAGGCCGAGCCGCGCCCGGTCTCCGAGGTCGAGAACTACCGGCAGTAGGGGGGCCGAACCGAAAACCCCGCGTGCTCCGCGAGCGTCAACACGGGTACAGCGGTGCCGGGCGGTGACCGCATGACCGCACGGCGCCCCACGCCGGGAGCACAGAAGGAAGCGCATGCTCACCACACTGACCGGGTTGGGCCTGGCCTCCGCGGCCGGGCTCAACGCCTACATCCCCCTCCTCCTCGTCGGACTGCTCGCACGCTTCACCGACCTGGTCCCGCTGGGAGAGTCCTGGCAGTGGATCGAGCACCCCGTCACCCTCGTGGTCCTCACCGTGCTGCTGGTCGTGGAGTTCGCGGCGGACAAGATCCCCGCGGTCGACAGCTTCAACGACGTCCTCCAGACCGTGGTGCGGCCCACCTCCGGCGGTATCACCTTCGGCGCGGGGGCCTCCGCGGTGGAGCTCGGCGAGATCACCGGGGCCGCCTCCGGCGCCGCCGCGGGCGGGGACGGGGTCTCCTGGTGGGCGGTGGTCGCGGGCGTGGTCGTCTCCCTGGCCTTCCACGCGGTCAAGTCCCTGGCCCGGCCGGTGGCCAACTCCGTCTCCCTCGGGTGCGCGGCCCCGGTCACCTCCTTCCTGGAGGACGTCGTCAGCTTCGTCACCTCGCTGCTGGCCCTCCTGGTGCCCGTCCTCGTCCTCGTCGTGTTCCCGCTCATGGTGGCGGCGGGCGTGTGGGCGGCCCGGCGCGGGCGGCGGCTGCGCCGGGAACGCCGCGAGGCGCGGGGAACCGGGCCGCAGGGCGCGGACGCGGGCGCGCGGACCGGCGCGGAGGGCGCGAACCCGGCGGGGGAGTCCCACCCCGGGTGAGGGGCCCGGCGTGCGCGGGGGGCCGGGCAGGGGTGGCGCACGACGCATTCCCCGACCGGGGCCGGTGCCCGTAAAGTGCGGTCAATGGCTGAGACGACTTTCGACCGACACGACAGCACCCACATCGTCTGGGACTGGAACGGCACCCTCCTCAACGACAACCACGCCAACCTCGCCGCGGTGAACGCCGTGTGCGAGCTGTTCGGCCGCGACCCCGTGGAGCTGGACCACTGGCGCTCCGTCTTCCGCCGCCCCCTCATCCCCTGCTACGAGGAGCTCCTCGGCCGGGCCTTCGAGGAGGGCGAGTGGGAGCGGGCGGAGCGGCACTACGACAGCAGCTACCAGGAGCTGCTGCCCTCCTGCGAACTCACCGCGGGCGTCCCCGACGTCCTCCGGGAGTGGACCCGCGGCGGCGGCACCCAGTCCCTGCTGTCCATGGCCTCCCACGACCACCTGGTGCCCCTCATCGAGGAGCGCGGCCTGACCGGGCACTTCACCCGGGTGGACGGCCGCCAGTTCCAGACCGAGGACGACTCCAAGGCCGAGCACCTGGTGCGCCACCTCGAACACCAGGGCATCGACCCGGCCCGGGTCGTGCTGATCGGCGACATCGACGACGACGCCCGCGCCGCCCGCGAGGCCGGGGCCCGCTCCATCCTCGTCACCAGCGGCCTGATGTCCCGCGCCCGCCTGGAGGCCACCGGCTCCCCGGTGGTCGACTCCCCGGCGGCCGCGGTGGCCGCGCTGCGCGGCGCCTGAGGCGACCGCCGGGCCCGGGCCCCGCGCGCCCGGAGCCCGGAGCACCGCGCCCGCGCGGGCCCCGCAAAGGTCCGGTCACCGGCTCTCCCGCCCGCCTCCGGCCCCTGTCAACGGTGACCGCCCACGCCCGCGCGACCGCCCGCCAGTGGGTTCCACACACCGGTTCCCTCCCAGCGGTGACCTGCGCACTCGACCCGCATCCCGGCCCCCGTCACCCCGGGGGCCGGGCCGTCGCCGCCGTCATGGGGTGTTGTTAGATGGGTCTCACAGCAACACGCGGTCGGCAACACGCCGTGCGGAACACAGTGCGAATGGGAAGGCGGGCCAATGACGGAGAACAGCGTGCCCCGGGTGCTCTGGAAGCCCGACGAGGAGAGGGCCGCGTCCTCCAACATCGTCGCGTTCGCCCGATGGGCCGAGCGCGAGAAGGGGGTCCGGGCCTTCGGCGACGCCTCCGCCGCGTCCTTCGACTACGACTCCCTGTGGCGCTGGTCGGTCACCGACGTCGACGGCTTCTGGGAGTCGGTCTGGGAGTACTACGGCGTGCGCTCCGAGACCCCCTACGAGCGGGTCCTGGGCGAGCGCACCATGCCCGGAGCCGAGTGGTTCCCCGGGGCCACCCTCAACTACGCCCGGCACGTCTTCGAGGGCCGCGACGACGACCGCGTCGCCATCCGCCACGCCACCGAACTGCGCGGACTCGGCGAGTGGACCTGGGGCGACCTGCGCCGCCGCACCGCCGCCATCGCCGCCGGCCTGCGCGGACTGGGCGTGGGTCCCGGCGACCGCGTCGTGGCCTACCTGCCCAACCTGCCCGAGACCGTCGCCGCCTTCTACGCCGCGGCCTCCCTGGGCGCGGTGTGGTCCTCCTGCTCCCCGGACTTCGGCGTGCGCAGCGTCATCGACCGCTTCGCCCAGATCGAACCCAAGGTCCTGCTCGCCGTGGACGGCTACCGCTACGGGGGCAAGGACTTCGACCGCCGCCCCGTCGTGGAGGAGCTGCGCGCGGCCCTGCCCACCGTCGAGCACACCGTCCTCCTGGACTACCTCCACCCCGGAGAGTTCCTCGACGGCACCCTGCCCTGGGGTCGTCTGGAGGAGTCCGGGGCAGGGGCCGAGCTGGAGTTCGCGTCCGTCCCCTTCGACCACCCCCTGTGGGTGCTCTACTCCTCCGGAACCACCGGCCTGCCCAAGGCCATCGTCCACGGGCACGGCGGCATCCTGCTCGAACAGCTCAAGAACCTCCACCTGCACCTGGACGCCCAGGAGCACGACCGGGTGTTCTGGTTCACCACCACCGGCTGGATGATGTGGAACTTCCTGGTCAGCGTGCTGCTGACGAAGGCCTCCATCGTCCTGTACGACGGCAGCCCCGCCCACCCGTCGCCCTCCACCACCCTCAACGGACGGCCTTCGGCCGCAGCAACTCCCCAGCCCGACCTGGGCGCCCTGTGGGACCTGGCCGCCGAGGCCGGGGTCACCGTCTTCGGCACCAGCGCCGGGTTCCTCTCCTCCTGCATGAAGGAGGGCGTCCACCCCCGCCGGGGCCGCGACCTGTCCGCGCTCAAGGCCATCGGCTCCACCGGCTCGCCGCTCAGCCCCGAGGCCTTCTCCTGGGTCTACGAGGAGTTCGGCGAGGACCTGTGGCTGTTCTCCACCTCCGGCGGCACCGACGTGTGCAGCTGCCTGGTCGGCGGCACCCCGACCCTGCCCGTCCACGAGGGCGAGATCCAGTCCCGGGCCCTGGGCATGGCCGTGGCCTCCTGGGACCCCGACGGCAAGGAGCTGGTCAACGAGGTCGGCGAACTCGTCGTCACCGAGCCCGCCCCGTCCATGCCGCTGTTCCTGTGGGGCGACGACAGCGGCGAGCGGCTGCGCGAGAGCTACTTCTCCGTCTACCCGGGCGTCTGGCGGCACGGCGACTGGATCGCGATCACCGACCGCGGCACCGCGGTCATCTACGGCCGCTCCGACTCCACCATCAACCGCGGCGGCGTGCGCATGGGCACCAGCGAGATCTACCGCGCGGTCCTGGCTCTGGACGAAGTCGTCGACGCGCTGGTCGTGGACGTGCCCCAGGCCGACGGCTCCTCCCGGATCGAGCTGTTCACCGTGCTGCGGGAGGGCGCCGACCTGGAGGGCGACCTGCCCCGGGAGATCGCCCGCCGCATCCGCACCGACTGCTCGCCCCGCCACGTGCCCGACCGCGTCCGCGTCATCGGCGCGGTGCCCCGGACCCTGTCGGGCAAGGTCCTGGAGGTGCCGGTCAAGCGCATCCTCATGGGGGAGCGGCCCGACCGGGTCGCCAGCCGCGACTCACTGGCCAACCCCGCGGCGCTCGACTTCTTCAGCACCCTGGCCGGGGAGCGGGAGAACACGGGCTGACGGCGACCGCGCCGGGGCACGTGGCCGGTGACGGCCACGTGCCCCGGCCCGTTGTTGCCGCGCGGGCGACGGCATAGCCTGACGGGCGTGACACAGAACCAGTCCGGCGAGACCTCCGCCGCCCCCGCGGGCCCGTCCTCGGGCCGGGACCGGATCGACGGCATCGACGCCGCACGCGCCCTCGCGGTGTTCGGGATGTTCGTCGTGCACCTCGGGGTGGAGTCCATGGGGCTGCTGTCGCCCGAGGGCTACGCCTGGGACGTGCACGGCGTCGTGCGCGGCAACTCCTCGGCGCTCTTCGCCCTCCTGGCGGGGACCTCCCTGGCCATGATGACCGGGCGCACCGACCCGGTCGGCGGCGACCGCCTGCGCGGGGCCGTCGTGCGCATCCTCACCCGCGCGGCGCTCATCGGCGTGCTGGGCCTGGTGCTGGACCTCATGGGGGTCCCGGTCGCCATCATCCTGACCTACTACGCGGGCTTCTTCGTGCTGGCCCTGCCCCTGCTCAAACTGCGCTCGGGTGCGCTGTGGACGGTGGCGGGCGCCCTGGCCGTGCTCGGCCCGCCGCTCTCGTTCCTGCTGCGCGACAACGTCTTCCCGCCCTCGCCGCGCACGTCCTCGCTGGCCTCGCTCAGCGAGTTCCTCCTGACCGGCTACTACCCGGCGATCACCTTCATGGCCTTCGTGACCGCGGGGATGGCGCTGGGGCGGCTGGACCTGGCCGCCACCGCGGTGCGGCTGCGCCTGCTGGCCTCCGGCGCGGCCCTGCTCCTGCTCGGCCACCTCGGCTCCTGGGTCCTGCTCGGCCCGATGGGCGGCATGGACCGCCTGGTGCGGGCCAGCGGCCCCGCCCTGACCGGCCTGCCCTCCGGGGAGGTGGCCGACGAGGCGACGGCGGCCCTGGTGCGCGCCGCGGTGGTGGAGGAGACGCAGTCGCTCTCGGGCCAGGTGCCCACCGACTCCTGGTGGTGGCTGGCGGTCGGCACGCCCCACACCGGCACCACCTTCGAGATCGCCGAGGCGGTCGGTCAGGGGCTCGTGGTGCTGGTGGTGTGCATGTTCCTGTGCGACCGCTTCCGGGTCCTCATGTACCCGCTGACCTCGGTCGGCCGGATGCCGCTGACCGTCTACACCGGACACATCCTGGCCCTGGCGGTGGTCATCGCCGCCTCCGGCGGGATCGGCTGGCACCAGCCGTGGCTGCTGGAGGGCTTCGTCCTGGGGGCGCTGGTCTTCGCCACCCTGTGGCGGCTGACGGCGGGCAGGGGACCGGCCGAACTCCTCCTGGGCGAGGCCGCCGACGGCGTGGTCGCCCTGGTGGAGGAGCGAAGATCCGCCGCCGACGGGCGCCTTCCCCGCCGTCCTAGCGACGGTCCCCCCGCGTGATCCTGGCCGAGGTGCGGTCGCGGTGGGCCAGGGAGTCGGTGGTGGTCCGCGCGTTCTGGCGCATGAGCCTGCGCGCGTCGTCGGCCGCCGACCGCGCGACCGCCGGACTGGCCACGGGCCGCTGCGCGACCTCGGCGTCCTCGGGCAGGCCGATGTCCATGGGCAGGCCCGCCCTGCTGATCACCCGAAGCTGGGCCTCCTCCTGCGACCTGGAGGGCCGGATGTCGCCGTCGGGGGTGCGCCACGCCTTCAGGCGGGCGTGCAGCCAGTCGGTGCCCTGGTAGTCGGGGCCGCTCGGCCAGGGCACGCCGTCGGGACGGTGCCCCAGCGCGTGCAGGGCGTCGGCGACGGTCCACCCGGCCGAGAAGAAGCGCGCGGTCTCGTCGCGCAGCACGCGAAAGTCCACGCGGCGCAGGGACGCCTCCTCACGCCGCAGAGTCTCGCAGGCGTCGTGCACGTCGCGGGGGGTGTGCCGGGTGCGGTGCAGGGGGTCGGCCTCCGGTTTGCGCAGCAGGGAGTCGTCCACCGTCACGATCACCTCGCCGCGGCGGTTGTCCCAGACGCTGACCTCCTCGCGCGCCCACCCCTGGGACTCGGCCAGGGCCACCGCCATCCTGCGCAGGTCGACCCGCTCGTCATCGCTGCTGATCCGGAACTCCGCCATGTCCCCAGCCTAGACGAGCCCTTCCCCGGGCCTGCGCGGACAGGGAGAGGGCGGTCCCCGGCAGCGGGCCCGGCAGGTCCCGGGCGGCTCCTCGCCGGACCGCCGCCCCCGCCCCTCTCCCGCCCGGCCCGGACCGCGCCGGACCCCCTGACCCCGCTCAGCCCCGCTCCACCGGGCGGGCCATCACCAGCTGCGGTCCCCCCGCCGCGTCCACGAAGCGGCGGCCGGTGAAGACGAACCCGGCGCGCCCGTAGACGCGGGCCGCCGCGTGGTTGGCCTCGTCCACGCACAGCACCAGCTCGGCCGCCTCCGGCGCCACCTGCGCCGCCAACCGGTCCAGCAGCGGCGGAGAGCACACGGCCCGCCCCACGCCCCGGTTCTGCCAGGCGGTGGTGACGTAGAAGGCGCGCAGCAGCACCGCCCGCGCCGGGTCGGGTACCAGGTCGCGCGCGTGCACGGCCCGGTCCAGCACGCCGAAGCCCGCGCAGGCCGCCCGCGCCCCGGCGGCGTCGGCGACGGCTCCCGGGCCGACGACGGCGAAGGGCGTGCGCGCCGGGTCGGCGTCGGCGGCGGGCAGGGTGGTCACCGGCAGCCGCACGTGGCCGCGCTGGCCGGGCGGCAGGCGGTGACGCAGCACGGTCTCCCGCAGCAGGCCCGCCTCCGGCGTGGCCCGGTCCAGCCTCACCAGGCGCACCGGCTCCGTCCCGCCCGCTCGTGGCTCGCTCCGCTCTCCGGCCGACATCACCGCTCCCGTCACCTCGGGGTCCGCTCCTCCGGCTCCCGGACCGGCGGGGCGGGCCGAGAGGAGGATTCGGGCCAGTCTCGCATCCCGCCCACGTAGCCAAAAGGGAGTGGTCCGGTCTAGACCGCGCGTGTCCGTCCCGGCGGTGGCAGAACAGTACGGATGTCCTTTTCTGGGGGTTTTCCGTGCCGGATTGGAGGAAAGGACGACGAAAAACCAGAGCAGGCGTTGGAGGCTCCTCCAACCTTGGGCGGCTCGATCCGGACGGATGCTGACGGCGGCTCCGCCCGGCGTTAGGGTGACTGCCTGACGGCCCGGCCCGGGGGGAAGAACTCCCCGCGCGCCGCGCCGCGAGCCCCGTTTCCGCTGGCCACAGCGGACGGGCAGGCCAGCGACCCGACGAGCTGTAGGTGCCCGTGCCCCACACCGCATTCGCGCCCGAGGCGGCGACCAACCGCGAACTCCGCGCGTTCCTGCACGGCCTCCCGGGCGTGGACGAGGTCGGCGCGCGAGCCCGCGCCCAGGACCTGTCCACCCGGTCGGTCAAGACCACCGCCAAGGCCCGGGCCATCGACCTGGCCATCACCATGGTGGACCTGACCACCCTGGAGGGCGCCGACACCCCCGGCAAGGTCCGGGCCCTGTGCGCCAAGGCCGCCCACCCCGACCCCGCCGACACCACCGTGCCCCGCGTGGGCGCCGTGTGCGTCTACCCCGACATGGTCGCCACCGCCGTCGAGGCGCTGCGCGGCACCGGGGTCGGCGTGGCCTCGGTGGCCACCGCCTTCCCCTCCGGCCGGGCGCCCATGGAGGTCAAGCTCGCCGACACCCGCCGCGCGGTCGCCGACGGCGCCAGCGAGATCGACATGGTCATCGACCGCGGCGCCTTCCTGTCCGGCGACTACCTCAAGGTGTTCGAGGAGATCGCCGCCGTCAAGGAGGCCTGCGGCACCGCCCACCTCAAGGTCATCCTGGAGACCGGCGAGCTGGCCACCTACGACAACGTGCGCCGCGCCTCCCACCTGGCCATCCGGGCCGGGGGCGACTTCGTCAAGACCTCCACCGGCAAGGTGTCCCCGGCCGCCACCCTGCCGGTCACCCTCGTCATGCTGGAGGCGGTCCGCGACCACCACGCCGCCACCGGCAGGCGCGTGGGCGTCAAGCCCGCGGGCGGCATCCGCACCACCAAGGACGCCATCCGCAACCTGGTCCTGGTCAACGAGGTCGCCGGTCCCGACTGGCTGACCCCCGACCTGTTCCGGATCGGCGCCTCCAGCCTCCTCAACGACCTGCTCATGCAGCGCACCAGGCTGTCCACCGGCACCTACCCGGGCCCCGACTACTACACGCTGGACTGAGAGCCGTGATCTTCGAGTACGCGCCCGCACCGGAGTCCCGCTCCGTCGTCACCCTGCGCGAGAACTACGAGCTGTTCGTCGACGGCGCCTTCACCCCGGCCGAGGGCGGCGAGTACCTCACCACCCTCAACCCCGCCGACGAGACCGAGCTCGCCCGGGTCGCCGTCGCCGGACCCGCCGACGTGGACCGGGCCGTCGCCGCCGCCCGCCGCGCCTTCGACACCGTCTGGGGGCCGATGCCCGGGGCGGAGCGCGGCAAGTACCTGTTCCGCATCGCCCGCATCATCCAGGAGCGCTCGCGCGAGCTGGCCGTGCTGGAGTCGATGGACAACGGCAAGCCCATCAAGGAGACGCGCGACGTCGACCTGCCGCTGGTCGCCGCGCACTTCTTCTACCACGCGGGGTGGGCCGACAAGCTCGCCCACGCCGGGCTGGGCCCCGACCCGCGCCCGCTGGGCGTGGCCGCCCAGGTCATCCCGTGGAACTTCCCGCTGCTCATGCTCGCGTGGAAGGTCGCGCCGGCGCTGGCCACCGGCAACACCGTCGTGCTCAAGCCCGCCGAGACCACCCCGCTCACCGCGCTGGCCTTCGCCGAGATCTGCCAGGAGGCCGACCTGCCCCCGGGCGTGGTCAACATCCTCACCGGCGCGGGCGAGACCGGCCGGGCCCTCGTGGAGCACCCGGGCGCCGACAAGGTGGCCTTCACCGGCTCCACCGGGGTGGGCCGCCAGATCGCCCGCTCGGTCGCGGGCACCGGCAAGCGCCTCACCCTGGAGCTGGGCGGCAAGGGCGCCAACATCGTCTACGACGACGCGGCCCTGGACCAGGCGGTCGAGGGCGTCGTCTCGGGCATCTTCTTCAACCAGGGCCACGTGTGCTGCGCGGGTTCGCGGCTGCTGGTCCAGGAGTCGATCGCCGAGGAACTGCTGCCCCGGCTCAAGGAGCGCATCGCCAAGCTGCGCCTGGGCGACCCGCTGGACAAGAACACCGACATCGGCGCGATCAACTCCGCCGCGCAGCTGGAGCGCATCCGCGAACTCACCGACACCGGCGAGGAGGAGGGCGCCGAGCGCTGGTCGCCCGCCTGCGAGCTGCCCGCGAGCGGCTACTGGTTCGCGCCCACCGTCCTGACCGGCGTCAGCCAGTCCCACCGCGTGGCCCGCGAGGAGATCTTCGGCCCCGTGCTCTCGGTGCTGACCTTCCGCACCCCCGAGGAGGCCGTGGCCAAGGCCAACAACACCCCCTACGGCCTCTCCGCCGGGGTGTGGACCGAGAAGGGCTCGCGCATGCTCTGGACCGCCGAGCGCCTGCGCGCCGGGGTGATCTGGTCCAACACGTTCAACAAGTTCGACCCGACCAGCCCCTTCGGCGGCTACAAGGAGTCGGGATACGGCCGCGAGGGCGGGCGGCACGGATTGGAGGCCTACCTTGGCTGAGCGGCGCGAGAACCGGAAGACCGCCAAGAACGCGGCCAGGGCCGTCAAGGCCGCGAAGGGCACGGCCGTCGCCGCCGCGCCCGCCCGGCTGGCGGTCCGCAAGACCTACAAGCTCTACCTGGGCGGGGCCTTCCCCCGCTCGGAATCGGGCAGGAGCTACCCCGTGACCTCCGCCAGCGGCCAGCACCTGGCCAACGCCCCGCTCGCCTCCCGCAAGGACGCCCGCGACGCCGTGGCCGCAGCGCGCAAGGCCTTCGGCGGCTGGTCGGGCCGCACCGCCTACAACCGCGGCCAGATCCTGTACCGGGTCGCGGAGATGCTGGAGGGACGCCGCGACCAGTTCGCCGCCCAGGCCGTGGCCGTTCAGGGGCTCTCCCGCGCCGACGCCGAACGCGTGGTCGACGCCGCCGTGGACCGGTGGGTGTACTACGCGGGCTGGACCGACAAGGTCGCCCAGGTCCTGGGCGGCGCCAACCCCGTCTCGGGGCCCTACTACAACCACTCCGCGCCCGAGCCCACCGGCGTGGTCGCGGTGTTCGCCCCCCAGAACGCGCCGCTGCTCGGCCTGACCTCCGTGGTCGCCCCCGTGATCGCCACCGGCAACACCGCCGTCGTGGTCACCTCCGGGGACGCGCCGCTGGCCGCGATCGACCTGGCCGAGGTGCTGGCCACCTCCGACCTGCCGGGCGGCGTGGTCAACCTGCTCACCGGACGCGTGCCGGAACTGGGCCCCCACCTGGCCTCGCACGCCGACGTCAACGCCCTGGACCTGACCGGCGCCGGAGACCTGGCCGCGGAGTTCGAGAGGGCCGCCGCCGACACCCTCACCCGGGTGCTGCGCCCCGGCCCCGGCTCCGACGGCGGCGAGGAGGCCTGGCTCGACCCCGACCCCGGCACCGCGCGCCTGAAGCCCTTCCTGGAGACCAAGACGGTCTGGCACCCCGTGGGGATCTAGGGGGAGCCGAGGCCGCGGCCGGTGTGACGCACGGGTTCCACCGGCGACGATCCCGTACCCCCGGCGCGTCCGGGCAGCCCGGACGCGCCGCGGGTAGCAGGATCACGCGTACGGCACCGCGTCCGTGAACCCTTCCCGGGCACCAACGAACGGAGAGACCCGCTGTGACTCGCACACCCCAGGCAGCCGCCGAGGAGGCCGCCGCCGAACTGCGCTCGCGCACCGGCGTGGACGCCTACGACGTCGCCCTGGTCATGGGATCGGGGTGGGCCTCCGCGGCCGACCTGCTCGGTGACTCCGGTCAGGAGCTGCCCACCACCGACCTGCCCGGCTTCGTGCCCCCGGCCGTGGAGGGCCACAGCGGCACCGTGCGCAGCATCAGGGCGGGCGACCGCTCCCTGCTCGCCTTCCTGGGCCGCACCCACCTGTACGAGGGCCACGGCACCGACGCCGTCGTGCACGGCGTGCGCACCGCCGTGGCGGCCGGGGCCACCACGGTCGTGCTGACCAACGCCGCGGGCGGCATCAACCCCGCCTACGCGGTGGGGTCCCCGGTGCTCATCGCCGACCACCTCAACATGACCGCGCGGTCCCCGCTGACCGGCGCGACCTTCGTCGACCTCACCGAGACCTACACCCCCGCCCTGCGCGAGCTGGCCCGCTCGGTGGACCCCTCCCTGCCCGAGGGCGTGTACGCGGCCATGCCCGGCCCGCACTTCGAGACGCCCGCCGAGATCCGCATGCTCAGCGCCATGGGCGCCGACCTGGTCGGCATGTCCACCGTGCTGGAGGCGATCGCCGCCCGCGCCGCGGGAGCCCGCGTCCTGGGCCTGTCCCTGGTCACCAACGTCGCGGCCGGACTCACGGGGGCCAACCTCGACCACGAGGACGTGCTGGCCACCGGCCGCGACGCCGCCGCGACCGTCGGACGCCTGCTCGCCGACATCACCGCCAAGCTCTGAGGGGAGCCCCCATGACCGACCTCGCCCGGGCCAGACGGTGGATCGCCCAGGACCCCGACCCCGACACGCGCGCGGAGCTGGCGGGACTGGTGGAGCGCGCCGGCCGGGGCGAGGCCGACGCGCTGGCCGACCTGGACTCCCGCTTCGGGGCCCGCCTGGAGTTCGGCACCGCCGGACTGCGCGGCGCCCTCGGCGCGGGCCCCAACCGGATGAACCGGGTGGTGGTCATGCGAGCCGCCGCGGGGATCGCCGCCTGGCTCGGCGCGGGCCCCGGGCACGTGGTCGTCGGCTACGACGCCCGGCACCGCTCGGCGGACTTCGCCCGCGACAGCGCCGCCGTCCTCACCGGCGCCGGGCACCGCGTGTCCCTCATGCCCGGACCGCTGCCCACCCCCGTCCTGGCCTTCGCCGTCCGCGACCTGGGCGCCGACGCCGGGATCATGGTCACCGCCAGCCACAACCCGCCCCGGGACAACGGTTACAAGGTCTACGCGGGGGCGGCCAAGGCGGGCGGCGCCGCCGACGCGGGAACCCAGATCGTCTCCCCGGCCGACGCCGAGATCTCCGCCGCCATCGACGCGGTGGGCCCGGTCGACGAACTGCCGCTGGGCGAGGGGTGGACGGTGCTGGGGGAGGAGGCGGTGGAGCGCTACCTGGACGCGGTCACCGCGCTGGTCCCGGGCGGGGACCGCGACCTGGCCACCACCTACACCGCCATGCACGGGGTGGGCGGCCGGGTGCTGCTGGCGGCGATGGAGCGGGCCGGGTTCCCCCGCCCGTCCGTGGTCGCCGCCCAGTTCGAGCCCGACCCCGACTTCCCGACCGTGGACTTCCCCAACCCGGAGGAGCCCGGCGCCATGGACATGGCGCTGGCCACCGGCGCCGCCGACCGCTCCGACCTGGTCATCGCCAACGACCCCGACGCCGACCGGCTCGCGCTCGCGGTCCCCGGGCACGGCCTGCTCACCGGCAACGAGGTGGGCGGACTGCTGGCCGAGTACGTGCTCGACCACACCAGCGGGTCCGACCGGGTGGTGGCCGCCTCGATCGTCTCCTCCAGCCTGCTCGGCAAGATCGCCCGCGACCGGGGCGTGCACTACGAGGAGACCCTCACCGGCTTCAAGTGGCTGGCGCGCGCGGGCGGCCCCGGGCAGCGGCGGGTCTTCGCGTTCGAGGAGGCGCTGGGCTACTGCGTGGGCGCCGACGGCGGCCGTCCGGTCGCGGACAAGGACGGGATCAGCGCGGCCCTGGTGGCCGCGGCGCTCGCCGCCCGGGCCAAGCGGGAGGGCGCGACCCTGCTCGACCTGCTCGACGACCAGGCGCGCCGGTACGGCCTGCACCTGAGCGACCAGCTGTCGGTGCGGGTGGAGGACCTGACGGTCATCTCCGCGGCGATGCGGCGGTTGCGCGCCGAACCGCCCGCCGCGTTCGGTCCCCTGCGGGTGGTGGGGGTGGACGACTTCGCCGCCGGACACGCGGGTCTGCCGCCGACGGACGCCCTGCGCTTCCGGTTGGAGGGCAGGGGACGTGTGACGCTCAGGCCCTCGGGGACCGAGCCCAAGCTGAAGGCCTACGTCGAGGTGGTGCTGGATGTGGACGGTGACGTGGCGGCCACCCGCGCACTGGGCTCGGACCTGCTCGCCGAGCTGATGGCCTCGGTCACCGCGGCTGTCGGGGGTTGAGGGCGCCGCTCAGTCGCCGTCGGAGGGTTCCACGACCGGCCGGTGCACGACCTCGTCGATGACGGTGAGCGTCTGGGTGGACGTCACACCGGGAAGCGACTGCAACCGGGTGAGGATCAGGTCGCGGAGCTGGTTGGTGTTGGCCACGCGGACGAGGAGGACGATGTCCGCCGAGCCCACGACGTACCAGCAGTACTCGATCTCCGGGTAGGAGGACAGGATCTCCCGGTTGGCGCGCCAGTCCGGCTGGCTGCCCGAGATGAGGACGAGCGCGGTGACGCCGAGCCCCATCTTGGAGTGGTCGGTCACCACGGAGTAGCCGCGGATGACGCCCTCGTCGGTGAGCCGCTTGATGCGGTTGTAGGCCGTCGCGCGGGACACGTTGGCCAGTGCGGCGATCTCGGTGATCCCGGTCCGCGCGTCCTTGGCGAGCGCGCTCAGGATCGTCTGGTCGGTCGTGTCCGGCCGCCGGCCGTTCCTCCGCTGGTCGCCCATGGCCATGTGCGTGCTCCTCGTGTGCTCTTGTTTCAGGACGAAGCCCCTCACTGTCGTCGTTGACCGGGGCTAACGAGTTACCAGGTAAACGTTGTTTCCGTCTATCGGAATCTCAGTCGGCGAGATGCGCGGCGTTCGGGCACCCCCTCCGGCCGCCGCGGGGCGGCGCCGGAGGAGGACGGGAGCGGGGACCCTGGCGCGGGGTCCGACGGGCGGGGGAGGCGCGTCGGGAGTCCGACTGTACTCGTGGTCGACGCTGTCGGTGGATGGGGTGGTTTCCCGGACCGGCGGCGCCTACACCACGCGGCCCGGAACACGACAGAACTTCTTGCCGCGGGGTTCCGTGGGGTCCAAGTGTCGGGAAATCGGGGGGTTTCGTTGACCGGATGACCGGTGCCTCGAACGTATGCGCTCGACGCCGGGAAGTGCGCCCGCCGCGGCCGATCGCGGCTGTTCCGTGACCGTGGACCCCCCTCCCGGCGACGCCGCGTGCGCTCCCGGTCGCGGCTCGCGCTCCCCCGGGGCCCGAGGGCGTTCGTGGGGTGTACAGGCCCGTGTGTCGTTTTCTCGGGTGGAACGGGGTTCGAGCTGGACTCCGGAGAACCATATGGCGAATTTCGTTCCCGTATGTATCAAGTAGCGGCGGATATCTAGCGAAAGTGTCGAGTCTTCCGGAGAATCTGTGTACAGGACAGACACCACCCGGAGCCCGGACCGCGCCACCGCGTCGGACAGGGCCACGTTGGGAGCCGCTCGACATGCCCGCCAGCCGCCCGCCCTCGCCCCAGGACCCGCTGCGCGCAAGGCCCGGGGCCGCCGCCCCCGACGGAGGCGCCGTGCGTCCGGACCCCGCACCCCACGAGTCGGCGGACCGGGGCGCCATCACCGTGGGCCACCTGCCGCCCGACCTCACCCGCGCCCTCTACCGCCACATGAGGACCGCGCGCGACCTGGACACCGAGGCCATCGCCCTCCAGCGCCAGGGCGTCTTCCCCGCCTACGTGTCCGTGCGCGGCCAGGAGGCCGCCCAGGTCGCCAGCGCCTCGGCCCTGGACCCCGCGCGCGACTTCGTCTTCCCCACCTACC
Source organism: Nocardiopsis sp. LDBS0036 (assembly GCF_041228755.1). Taxonomy (NCBI): domain Bacteria; kingdom Bacillati; phylum Actinomycetota; class Actinomycetes; order Streptosporangiales; family Nocardiopsidaceae; genus Nocardiopsis; species Nocardiopsis sp. LDBS0036. The sequence continues at coordinate 2,352,220 of NZ_CP141103.1, read as the reverse complement.
GGGAGATGGCCTCCGCCCTGGCCTACGGGGTGGAGATGGTCGGCTACATGGCCACCCACCGCGCCCTGTGGCACGGCGGCCTCTACGACGTCGCGGCCTCGCGGTTCGGCGCCGTCAACGCCGTGGTCGGCGGCCCCGTCCCGCACGCGGTCGGCTGGGCCGTGGGCGAGCGGCTGCGCGGCGACGACGGTGTGGCCCTGGCCTACTTCGGCGACGGCGCCAGCTCCGAGGGCGACGTCCACGAGGCCATGAACTTCGCCGGGGTCTTCGGCGCCCCCGTGGTCTTCTTCTGCCAGAACAACCAGTGGGCGCTGTCGGTGCCCAACCACCGCCAGGTCGCGGGCGGCTCGGTCAGCGCGCGCGCCGAGGGCTACGGCATGCCCGGCGTGCTGGTGGACGGCAACGACGCGGGCGCGGTCCACGAGGCCACCGCCGAGGCCGTCGCCCGGGCCCGCCGCGGCGAGGGGCCCACCCTCATCGAGGCGCTCACCTACCGCGTGGAGCCGCACTCCACCTCCGACGACCCCGGCCGCTACCGCGACGACGCCGAGGCCCAGCGCTGGCGCGAGCGCGACCCCGTCACCCTGCTGCGCGAGGCCCTGCTCGCCGCCGGGCACGCCGACGAGGGCGAACTCGCCCGGGTCGACGCCGAGGCCCGCCGGGAGGCCGAGCGCATCCGCGACGGCGTGGCCACCGCGCCCGAACCGGGCGGATCGGAGCTGTTCACCCACGTCTTCCGGGAGACCACCGAGGAGCTGACCCGGCAGCGCCGCACCTGGCAGGAAGAGGTCGAGCTGTGACCGAGCTGATCGAACGCGCCGACACCGCCGCCGAGGCCCCCGCGGTCGAGCTGTCCATGCAGCAGGCCATCAACCGCGCCCTGCGCGACCTGCTCGCCGAGGACCCCGACGTGCTGGTCTTCGGCGAGGACGTGGGCGCCCTGGGCGGGGTCTTCCGCGTCACCGACGGGCTCCAGAAGGAGTTCGGGGACACGCGTGTCTTCGACACCCCGCTGGCCGAGTCCGCCATCATGGGCATGGCGGTCGGCCTGGCCATGAACGGCTGGCGGCCCGTCCCCGAGCTCCAGTTCGACGGTTTCGCCTACCCCGCGATCGACCAGATCGTCAACCAGGTGGCGCGCATGAACTACCGCACCCGCGGCGCGACCCCCATGCCGATCACCCTGCGCCTGCCCTCCTTCGGCGGCATCCAGGCGCCCGAGCACCACGGCGAGAGCCTGGAGGCGCTCTTCGCCCACACCCCCGGCCTCAAGGTCGCCGCGCCCTCGGACCCCGCCGACGCCTACAGCCTGCTGCTCCAGTCGGTGCGCTCCGACGACCCCGTCGTCTACATGGAGCCCAAGGCCCGCTACTGGGACCGCAGGCCCGTGCGGCTGCGCGAGCCCAGCGAGCCCATCGGCACCAGCCGCATCGTGCGCCCTGGCAGGCACGCCACCCTCATCGCCTGGGGCGCCATGGTGCACCGCTGCGTCCAGGTGGCCGACCTGGCCGCGGAGGACGGCGTGGACCTGGAGGTGCTGGACCTGCGCTGGCTCAAGCCCCTGGACGCCGCCGGGATGGCCGCCTCGGTCGCGCGCACCGGACGGGCCGTGGTCGTGCACGAGGCGCCGCTGACCGCCGGACTCGGCGCGGAGGTGGCCGCCCTGGTCACCGAGCGCTGCTTCCGCGACCTGTCCGCCCCCGTCCAGCGCGTCACCGGGTTCGACGTGCCCTACCCCGCGGGCCCCCTGGAGCCGCAGTACCTGCCGACCATCGACCGCGTCCTGCTCGCGGTGCAACGGACCCTGGAGTACTAGAGCGACCATGGCAGAAGACAACATCACCTTCTCCCTTCCCGACCTGGGCGAGGGGCTGGTCGAGGCGACCGTCCTGGAGTGGCAGGTCGCCGTGGGCGAGGAGATCGAGCGCAACGCCCCCCTGGTGGAGGTGGAGACCACCAAGTCCGCGGTGGTCATCCCCTCGCCCCAGGCGGGCCGGATCGTCCAGCTGCACGCCGAGGAGGACCAGGTGGTCCCGGTCGGCGCGCCCTTGGTGACCTTCGCGGTCCAGTCCTCCGGCGACGCGCCGCGGGCGGGCATCGTGGGCCGCGTCCCCGACGAGCAGGCCCGGCCCGCCCGCCGGGTCCGGCTCAGGCCCCCCACGGACTGACGGCGGCCGACCGCGGGGCCCGTTCGGAGGAAGACACGAACGGCGGCGCCTCCGGGCGCGCGCCATTCGGAGGAAAATCCGGCCGGGCCCCGCGTTTTTCCCTTTTCTTTTCGAAAAAATGGTGGGTGGTTTTCATGTCCGTGAATCTCGCCGGCGGCGTGACAATGCGTTATGCGGATTTGCGCCCGCAGGCTCAGGAGGGCGGGGTCCCCGTACTCCTCCTGCACGGTTTCGGCACCGACTTCGGCATGAATTGGCGGGCCGCCGGGTGGACGCGGGCCCTGGAGTCGGCTGGGCTACGGGTGATCGGGCCGGATCTGCGCGGTCACGGAAACAGTGACAAACCGACCGACAGCGCTTTCTACCTGCCCGGACACTTCGTCGCCGACCTCGTCTCCATGCTCGACGAGTTGGCGGTGGACAAGGTCGACGTGGTCGGTTACTCCATGGGTTCGCGCCTGGCCTGGGAACTCGCGCTGACCGCTCCCGAACGCGTCAGGCGGGTGGTTCTCGGCGGTTTCGGACCGAAAAACGCCTTCGCCGGAACGGACCTGTCCGACCCCGGTTCCGGGGACACGCCCTTCGACCACGTCTACCGGACGGTGGCCGCCCTGCCCTCCAACGACCCCGCCGCGCTGGCCGCCTGCGCGCGCGGCCAGGCCTCGCGCCCCTTCGCCGCGGAGCCCCCGCTCAGCGGGTTTCCGGTGCTGCTGGTCTCGGGCGCCCGGGACCAGCTCGCCGAGGGCGCCGCGGCCCTGGCCGAGCGCTGCGGCGGCACGCACGTGGAGATCCCCGGGCGCGACCACGCCAACGCCGTCTCCTCCCGGCACTTCCGGCAGGCCGTGCTGGACTTCCTGGCCGACTGACGCCGGGCGGAGCCCCGCAGCTCCCGCCGCCCGGCGCGGTTAGTCCGGTCTAGACCAGCCCCCTCCGACGTGCCGCTGTGACAACCGGTGAAGGGGGCGAAGCCATGCGTGGTAATGCCGTGTCGGGGCGGGGAACGGCTTCCCCGCAACACAATCCCGAAACACCGCCGACCGCTTCGGGCGCACGCTTGTCGACTTTCGGGTAAGGGCCCGTGTCGCTACGCTCTCGCCTTCATAACAACTCCGCCCGTTGGTTAGATGTACTTTCGGCCACCGGATATCGTCCGGCTGCAGAACTCAGGTCGGTCGCGAGCGAATGCTGGCCGCTGAGAGGGCGTAAGAGGAGTGAGAAGTGAAGCGCAGCAACACAGTCAGGTTCGCCGCGGCCGCGGCGGCCGGTGTGCTCGCCCTCACCGCGTGTGACAGCGCGGCCGAAGAGGGCGGCGGCGAGGGCGGCGGCGAGGAGTCCGCCTCCGAGCTCCAGGTCGGCCTGGCCTACGACGTCGGCGGTCGCGGCGACCGCTCCTTCAACGACTCGGCCTACCGGGGACTGGAGCGGGCGGCCGAGGAGCTCGGCGTCGAGGTCAACGACTTCGAGCCCAGCGACGGCGAGGCCGAGTCCGCCAAGGAGGACCGCCTGGCCACGATGGCCGAGGAGGGCTACGACGTCGTCATCGCCGTCGGGTTCGCCTACGACGGCGCCGTGCGCGCGGTCGCGCCGGAGTACCCGGACGTCCACTTCGCCATCGTGGACTCCGAGATCGCCGACATCGACAACGTCACCAGCCTGGTCTTCGCCGAGGAGCAGGCCTCCTTCCTGGCCGGCGCCGCCGCGGCGCTGACCACCGAGGAGGACCACGTCGGCTTCGTCGGCGGCGTCGAGACCCCGCTGATCCACAAGTTCGAGGCCGGTTACGCCGCGGGCGTGGAGCACGTCAACGAGGACATCACCGTCGAGGTCGACTACCTGAGCCAGCCGCCGGACTTCAGCGGCTTCAGCGACCCCGCCAAGGGCCGTGAGACCGCCCAGGCCCAGTACGACCGCGGCGCGGACGTGATCTACCACGCCGCCGGCGCGTCGGGCAACGGCGTCCTGGAGTCGGCCGTGGCCAACGACTTCACCTTCATCGGCGTCGACAGCGACCAGTACGAGAACGCCGCCGAGGACCAGAAACCGCACGTGCTCACCTCCGCCATCAAGCAGGTGGACGTGGCCGTGTTCGAGCTGATCTCCGCCGCCACCGAGGGAGGGGTCGAGGGCGGCATCCAGCGCTTCGAGCTCGCCGACGGCGGCGTGGACTACACCACCTCCAACGAGGAGGCGATCAGCCCCGTCCAGGAGCAGCTGGACGAGATCAAGCAGCAGATCATCGACGGCGAGATCGAGGTCCCGACCGAGCCGTAGACCGCGCCACGCGCGACCGTCGTCGCGGGGGCGCCCGCGGCGGCCAGCATCCACGGGCGGCAGCGACCGGGGTAGATCCCCGGTCGGTGCCGCCCCGGTTGCCGTTCGGCGGCGGGGCGTCCAGCAGCGGCCGCGACCCGGCCGGTTCCGCGGCGCCACACCGCACATTCCACGAGGAGACTGATGAGCAGCACGCCATCGGGCGAGGGGGCCCTGGCGCCCCCCGCCGTTGAGCTGCGCGGGATCACCAAGCGTTTTCCCGGCGTCGTGGCCAACCACGACATCGACATCACCGTGGCTCCCGGTACCGTGCACGCCATCGTCGGCGAGAACGGTGCGGGCAAGTCCACGCTGATGAAGACCCTGTACGGCATGCACCGGCCGGACGAGGGACACATCTACGTCCAGGGCCGAGAGGTGCGCTTCGGCTCGCCCTCCGACGCCATCCGCAACGGCATCGGCATGGTGCACCAGCACTTCATGCTCGCCGACAACCTCACCGTGCTGGAGAACGTGGTCCTGGGCGCCGAGCGCCGCCACGGCATCGGCAACCGCGCCCGCGCGCGCATCCGCGAGCTGTCCGCCCAGTACGGCCTGGGGGTCGACCCCGACCGCCTCATGGAGGAACTGGGCGTGGGCGACCGCCAGCGCGTGGAGATCCTCAAGGTCCTCTACCGCGGCGCGCGGACCATCATCCTCGACGAGCCCACCGCCGTCCTGGTCCCGCAGGAGGTCGACGAGCTCTTCGACAACCTGCGCGAGCTCAAGCGCGAGGGCCTGACCGTCATCTTCATCTCCCACAAGCTGGACGAGGTGCTCTCCGTCGCCGACGAGATCACCGTGATCCGCCGCGGCACCACCGTGGCCACCGCGGACCCGGGCACCACCACCGCCCGGGACCTGGCCACGCTCATGGTAGGCGGCGAGCTGCCCGTGCCCGAGCTGCGCGAGTCCACCGTCACCGACCACGTCGTGCTGTCCCTGGACGGGGTCACCGTGCACTCCGCCGACGGCCGCGCCGTCGTGGACGGGGTGAGCGTCGACATCCGCCGGGGCGAGATCGTCGGCATCGCCGGTGTCGAGGGCAACGGCCAGTCCGAGCTCATCGAGGCCATCATGGGCATGCGCCCGCTGGCCGCCGGGAGCATCCGCCTGGAGGAGCAGGACATCACCGGCTGGCCCACTCTCAGGATCCGCGAGGCGGGTGTGGGCTACATCCCCGAGGACCGCCACCGGCACGGCGTGCTGCTGGAGTCCCCCCTGTGGGAGAACCGCATCCTCGGCCACCAGACCAAGGAGCCCAGCGTCCGCGGCCCCTGGATCAACCGGACCGGCGCGCGTGCCGACTCCGAGCGCATCGTCGCCGAGTACGACGTGCGCACCCCGGGGATCGACGTCATCGCCGACGCCCTGTCCGGCGGCAACCAGCAGAAGTTCATCATCGGCCGGGAGATGAGCGGCTCCCCGCGCTTCCTGGTCGCCGCCCACCCCACCCGGGGCGTGGACGTGGGCGCCCAGGCCGCCATCTGGGAGCAGCTGCGCGACGCCCGTGCCGCGGGCCTGGCCGTGCTTCTGGTCTCCGCCGACCTGGACGAGCTGATCGGCATGTCCGACACCCTCCACGTCATCCTGCGCGGCCGACTGGTCGCGCAGGCCGACCCGACCACCGTCACACCCGAACAGCTGGGCTCGGCCATGACCGGCGCCGGACTGCACCGGGCCGACCAGAGCACGGAAGGCGACAGCGGTGCCGACCGAAACGGAAGCGAGGGCGGCGCATGAGTAGGATCCCCCGTCCCGCGAGGACCCTGCCCGCACCCGCGGCCGCGGGCGTCGCGATCGCCCTGGGCGTGGTGCTGACCATCGCCCTGGACACGGCGCTGCTGTGGTGGGCGGCGCTGATCATCGGCGTCGTCGCGGCCTTCGCCTTCGTGGCCTGGTCCGGGCCCATGGTGCCGCGCGAGCGCCGCGCGGGCGCGGACGGCGCCCGCGAGGAGGGCACGGTCCTGCACAACACGCTGGTGGTGCCCACCGCCCTCGTGCTGTCGGTGGCCGCCGGTCTGCTGACCGCGTGGTTCCTGGACCTGTCCCTGATCGAGCCGGTGGCCGCCGCGCTGGGCGCGCTGGCCGGCTCCGCCGCGGCCTTCTGGCTGTTCCACCGGCTGTCGGCCATGCTGGCGCTGTCCTTCGCCGCGGTCCTGGCCGCCGGGGTCATCGCGACCGCGGTCACCGCGGCCGTGCTGTTCTTCAGCGGCATCCCGCCGCTGGCCACGTTCGAGCGGATGCTGGAGTACGGCACCCGGCCCGACAGCCTGGTGCGCATCGTCAACGACGGCACCACGTACTACCTGGCCGCGGTCGCGGTGGCGATCGGCTTCAAGATGAAGCTGTTCAACATCGGCGTGGACGGCCAGTACCGGCTCGCCGCGCTGCTGTCGGCCGCCGTGGGCGGTTACATCATGCTGCCGCCGGTACTCAGCCAGATCGTCATCGTCATCACGGCCGTGGCCGTGGGCGGCGTGTGGGCGGGTATCGCCGGGTACCTCAAGGTGACCCGCGGCGTGTCCGAGGTGATCTCCACGATCATGCTCAACTCCATCGCCACCGGTGTCACCGCCTACCTGCTGAGCACCGACCGCCTCGCGGTGGAGATCAGCACCAACAACATCGGCACCCCGCCGATGCCCGAGTCCTCCTGGGTGCCCGGCATCCCGGCGGGCTTCCTCGGCTCGGACGAGACGATCTTCGGGTTCGTGCTCCTGGCCGTGGCCGTCGGCATCGGCTACTGGGTGATGCTCAACCGCACCCGCTTCGGCTTCGAACTGCGGGCCACCGGCCAGTCGCAGACCGCGGCCGAGGCCAGCGGCGTCAACGTCAAGAAGATGGTGTTCCTGTCCATGCTCTTCTCGGGCATGGTCGCTGGTCTGGTGGGCCTGCCCCAGTTGCTGGGCAGCTCGCACCACTACGCCCTGGACTTCCCGACCGGCATCGGCTTCATCGGCATCGCCATCGCGCTGCTGGGTCGCAACCACCCCGTGGGCATCGTCTTCGCCGCCCTGTTCTGGGCCTTCCTGAACCAGGCGTCGGGCATCCTGCCCTTCGACGGCATCCCGCAGGAGATCGCGGTCATCTCGCAGGCCACCATCGTCCTCACCGTGGTCGTGGTCTACGAGGTCGTGCACCGCTGGGGCCGCCGCTACCAGCAGCAGCAGATCGGCAGGCAGCTCGGCACCACCGCCGAGTCGCCCGCCCCGGAGACGGTGAAGGTGTCCGCGGACGAGACGTCCCCGGCCCCCGCGGACGGTTCCACCGAAGCGGGCACCGCCCCCGAACCCGAGGACAGGCGCGGAGGGGAGGCCAAGTGAGCCAGGAGATCAACGTGATGGAGCCGGTGGCCAAGCCCGCCGCCCGGCCCCGGGGATGGGCGCGCTGGCGCATCCTCACCCTGTTCGGCGCGGTGCTGGTGTCCCTGGCGGGACTGCGGGTCATCACCGGGCACGACATGCTCACCGACGCGGGCACCATCAGCACCACCATCACCTTCGCGGTGCCCATCGGGCTGGCCGCGCTGGGCGGTCTGTGGGCCGAACGCGCGGGCGTCATCAACATCGGCCTCGAGGGCATGATGATCCTGGGCACCTGGTTCGGCGCCTACTTCGCCTGGTCCACGGGCAACCCGTGGATCGGGCTGCTGGCGGGCGTGCTCGCCGGTATGGCGGGCGGGCTCCTGCACGCCGTGGCCACGGTGACCTTCGCGGTGGACCACATCGTCTCCGGCGTGGCGATCAACATCCTCATGCTCGGCGCGATGCGCTACCTGTCGATCCTGGTCTACTCCGACGTGCCCGGCGCGGGCGCGGCCCAGTCGCCCCCGGCGCCCTCGTTCCCGGTGTGGGACCTGCCCCTCGTGGCGCAGGCCCTCAGGCCGGTCGCCGACAGCGGGGTCTTCCTGGTCAGCGACCTGGCCTCGCTGGTGCTCGGCGCGACCACGAACATGCCCGCGCTGACGGTCGTCGCGATCCTGATGATCCCGCTGACCTACCTGGTGCTGTGGCGGACCACGTTCGGCCTGCGACTGCGCTCGGTGGGCGAGAACCCCGACGCCGCCGAGTCCCTGGGCGTGCCGGTGTACAGCCTCAAGTACGTCGCGGTGATCGTCTCCGGCGGCCTGGCGGGCATGGGCGGCGTGTTCCTGTCCGTGGTCGCCTCGCAGATCTACCAGGAGGGCCAGACCGGCGGCCGCGGCTACATCGGCCTGGCCGCGATGATCTTCGGCAACTGGCGACCGGGCGGCCTGGCCATGGGCGCGGGCCTGTTCGGCTACACCGACGCCCTCCAGGTGCGCGGCGGCGGCGCGGCGGTGCACGCCCTGCTGCTGCTCCTGGCCGTGGCGCTGGTGGGCGTGGCCGTGTGGCAGGTGCGCCGGGACCGCAAGGGCCTGGCCGCCTTCGGCGCGCTCACGGCGGTGCTGCTGTTCGTGTGGTACTTCTCCACCGACTCGCTGCCGCGCGAGCTGGCCACCTACAGCCCGCACATCGCCACCCTGCTGGTGCTCTCGCTGGCCTCGCAACGGCTCCGGCCACCGGCCGGGGTCGGCAAGCAGTGGAGGGCGAGCCGGTCATGACCGACGCACCACTGGACCCGGCGAGCGTGGACTGGGAGGCCCTGCGGGCCGCCGCCCGCGAGGCCATGGGCCGCGCCTACGCGCCCTACTCCCAGTACCCGGTGGGCGCGGCGGCGCTGGTCGACGACGGCCGCACCGTCAGCGGCTGCAACGTGGAGAACGCCTCCTACGGGCTCGGCCTGTGCGCCGAGTGCGGCCTGGTCAGCGCCCTGCACGCCTCCGGCGGGGGCCGTCTGACGGCCTTCAGCTGCGTGGACGGGCGGGGCGAGCTGCTCATGCCGTGCGGGCGCTGCCGCCAGCTCCTGTTCGAGCACGGCGGGCCGCAGCTGCTCGTGGACACCCCCGAGGGGGTCTGGACCATGGACCGGGTGCTGCCGCAGGCCTTCGGCCCGCACAGCCTGACGTGACCGGGGTCCTTCGTTAGCCGCGCCTCCCCGGGCGCCGCCCGCGCGGCGGCCTCCGGGGAGGCGCTTCTTCTTCCGCCAGTCGAGAGGAGATGACATGGACGTCATCGAGATCATCCGAGCCAAGCGCGACGGGGGAGAGCTGAGCCCCGGCCAGATCGACTGGGTGATCGACGCCTACACCCGCGGCGAGGTGGCCGAGGAGCAGATGTCGGCGCTGGCCATGGCGATCTTCCTGCGCGGGATGGACCGGGCCGAGGTGAGCCGCTGGACCGAGGCGATGCTGGCCTCGGGGGAGCGCCTGGACTTCTCCGACCTGGCGCGGCCCACCACCGACAAGCACTCCACGGGCGGGGTGGGCGACAAGATCACCCTGCCGCTCACACCCACCGTCGCGGCCTGCGGGGCGGCCGTGCCGCAGCTGTCGGGGCGCGGGCTCGGGCACACCGGCGGGACCCTGGACAAGCTGGAGTCGATCCCCGGGTGGCGGGCCTCGCTGTCCACCGGCGAGATGCGGGAGGTGCTGGACTCCACGGGCGGGGTGATCTGCGCGGCCGGGTCCGGGCTGGCCCCGGCCGACCGCAAGCTCTACGCCCTGCGCGACGTGACCGGCACGGTCGAGTCGATCCCGCTGATCGCCGCGTCCATCATGAGCAAGAAGCTCGCCGAGGGCACCGGCGCGCTGGTCCTGGACGTCAAGGTGGGTTCGGGGGCGTTCATGAAGGACGCCGACTCCGCGCGCGAGCTGGCCCGCACGATGGTCGACATCGGAAACGACCACGGCGTGCGCACGGTCGCGCTGCTCACCGACATGTCGGTCCCGCTGGGCAGGCAGGTGGGCAACGCCCTGGAGGTGGCCGAGTCCGTGGAGGTGCTGTCGGGCGGCGGGCCCGCGGACGTGGTGGAGCTGACCGTGGCCCTGGCCCGGGAGATGCTGGCCGCGGCCGGGCTCGTCCCCGGTGAGGGCGGGGTCAAGGACCCGGCCGAGGCGCTGCGGGACGGCAGCGCGCTGGAGTCGTGGAAGCGGCTGGTCCGGGCACAGGGCGGGGACCCGGACGCGCCGCTGCCGGTGGCCGCCGAGCGCCGGGTGGTGCTCGCTCCGGCCTCGGGGACGGTGACCCGGCTGGACGCCTACCAGGTGGGGCTGGCCGCGTGGCGGCTGGGCGCGGGCCGGGCGCGCAAGGAGGACGCGGTGTCGTTCGGGGCGGGGGTGACCCTGCACGCCAAGCCGGGGGAGTCCGTGCAGGCCGGGGAGCCGCTGTTCACGCTGCACGCGGACGAGGCGGAGCGGTTCGAGCGGGCGGCCGAGGCGCTGGAGGGCGCCTTCGACATCGAGCCGGAGGGCGGGGCGGGCTACGAGGCCCGGCCGCTGGTGATCGACCGGATCGCCTGACCCCGGAGCCTGCCGCTCCACGATCGCGGGGCGGCGACCGGACCTCCGGTCGCCGCCCCGCGGCTGGACGGGGCTCCCCCTGCCCCGCGCGGATCAGTTCGGCATCGGCATGGGCTGGGGCGCGCTGCCCGCGGGCATCATGACGTAGGCCACGACCGCCAGCAGCACCAGCAGCAGGCTCACGATCAGCACGGAGGCGGCCAGCCACCGCGCCCAGGGCCGGGTCCGGAAACCCGCCAGGGCCAGCGCGAGCCCCGCCAGGATCGCCGTCAGCGCGGCCAGGCCGCCGCCGATGAGCAGTTGCACGGAGAACTGCGACACCTGGTCCACGGGCACCGGCTGGTCGCCGATGAGCACCACCGTGGTGAAGAGCTGGACCAGTTGGCTCGACAGCACCGTCACGGCGAGCAGGAACAGCGCGGTCAGGGCGAAGGTCTCCGCGCCCAGAGCACCGCTGGGCCGGTCGGTGCGCTCCGGGGCGGCCACCCCGGAGTCCGGTTCCAGCAGGGGCTCCTCCACCATGGCGGGCTCCTGCGCGGGCACCCCGGTCCCGGTGGCCGGGTCGGCCCCGGGCTCCGGCTCGCGGCCGGGGTCCCGTGCGGGCCCCCGGGTGGGATCGGTCGGGTCGTTGCCTTCCGCTGATGTACTCACGCGGTCAACCTACCCGCCGAAGTACCAAGGGAGTTTCTACGAAACCCCTGTTCAGGACCCGGACGGCAGGGTGACGAAGGTCAGCACCGAGACCACGACCAGCAGCGTGCCCACGATCACGGCCGCGGCGGCGCCCCAGCGGCTCCACGCCCGCGTGGCCGCGCCGCCCCGCAGCAGCGACAGGGCCCCGGCGAGCACGGTCAGCGCGCTCAGCCCGCCCGCGACCATCACCTCGGCCGCGAGCGCGCTCGCCTCCCCGGCGCTGGTGTCGGTGGGGACCCGGCCCACGAAGAAGAAGCCGAAGAGTTCGAAGAGCCGGGTGTTCAGCGCGGTGAGGACGAACAGCATCAGGGCGATGACGCTGAAGGTCTCGGCGGCGAACAGGCCGCTGGGGGAGCGGGCCGGCGCGCCCGCGATGAAGGCGCCGCTGGCGTCGGCCTCCTGACGCGCCCCCGGGGTCCCGGCCTCCCCGCGCGTTCCGGCGCTCCCGGCGGCACCGGTGCTCCCGGGCTCCGGGGTCTCCGCCGCCTCCGTCGTCTCCGCCGCCTCCGCCGTCCCCTCGGAGGAGGCGGCGTCGTCGGCGGGGTTGGTGTCTTCTCGCGAGGTGTTCACGGCGCCAAACTACCGCGCGCCTCCCCCCGCTCCGAGGGGGAGTAACGCACGCTCCGTGGCCGGTTCCGGCCATACCGCGCCCACCTCACCGTGTCCGCTCGGACCCGTCCGTCCCGTACGGAAAAACAAGCACGTGTGCTTGTTTTTCCGTGTGATCGGTGTCACCCTCGTGTCCATGACCGCTGCTGCCACCCCGGCGCCCCCGCTGCTGGTCGCGAACGCCTCCGGTTTCTACGGGGACCGCTTCGCCGCCGTCCACGAGATGCTCACCGAGGGGCGCGTGGACGTCCTCACCGGCGACTACCTGGCCGAGCTCACCATGGCCATCCTCGGCCGCGACCAGCTCGGCGACCCCGGCCGCGGCTACGCCCGGACCTTCCTGAGCCAGATGCGCGAGACCCTGGCGCTGGTCATGGAACGCGGCACCAGGGTGGTCACCAACGCGGGCGGCCTCAACCCGCGCGGCCTCGCCGACCGGCTCACCGAACTCGCCGACGGGCTCGGCCTCGAACCCCGCATCGCCTGCGTCACCGGCGACGACCTCATCGACCGCGCCGAGGAACTCGACCTGGGCACCCCCCTGACCGCCAACGCCTACCTGGGCGCCTTCGGCATCGCCGCCTGCCTGGAGGCGGGCGCCGACATCGTCGTCACCGGCCGCGTCACCGACGCCTCCCTGGCCGTGGGCCCGGCCGCCGCCCACTTCGGCTGGACCCCCGGGGACCTGGACGCCCTGGCCGGGGCCACCGTCGCCGGGCACGTCATCGAGTGCGGGACCCAGGCCACCGGCGGCAACTACGCCCTGGCCGCCGAACTCCTGCGCGAGGGCCGCGACCTGGACCGGCCCGGCTTCCCCCTCGCCGAGATCCACGCCGACGGCAGCGCGGTCATCACCAAGCACCCCGGCACCGGCGGCGCCGTCACCACCGGGACCGTCACCGCCCAGCTCGTCTACGAGGTCGCCGGAGCCCGCTACCCCGGCCCCGACGTCACCGCCCGCCTGGACACCGTGCGCCTCACCAGGCAGGGGCCCGACCGCGTCCTGCTCAGCGGAACCCGCGGCGAGGAACCTCCCCCCGACCTCAAGGTCGGACTGACCAGCCTCACGGGCTTTCGCAACGAGGTCGAGTTCCTGGTCACCGGCCTGGACGCCGGGGCCAAGGCCGCACAGGCCGAACGCCAGATGCGCGCAGCCCTCGCCGACCGCGCGCCCGACGACCTGCGCTTCACCCTCGTGCCAGCCCAGGACCCCCACGGCGACACCCAGGACGCGGCCACCGCACGCCTGCGCGTGGTCGCCCGCGACCACGACCCCGCGGTCGTGGGCCGCTCCTTCGGGGCGGCCGCCGTGGAACTGGCCCTGGGCAGCTACGCCGGATTCCACCTCACCGCGCCGCCGCGCGAGGCCCGACCCGACGGGGTCGCCGCCACGCACGCGCTCGTGCCCGCCTCCGAGGTCGCCCACACCGCGATCCTGCCCGACGGCGCCAGGATGCCCGTCGCGCCCGCGCCCCGCACCCGGGCCCTGACCGGGGTCGCCGAGCCCCCGCTGCCCGAACCCCTGCCCCGAGGCCCCGCGCGCCCGGTCCCGCTCGGCCTGGTCCTGGGCGCGCGCAGCGGCGACAAGGGCGCCGACGCCAACCTGGGCGTGTGGGTGCGCGGAGAGACGGCGTGGCGGTGGCTGGCCACCACCCTGACCGCCGACCTGCTGCGCGAACTCCTGCCCGAGACCGCCGGACTGCGCGTCACCCGGCACCTGCTGCCCAACCTGCGGGCCGCCAACTTCTGGATCGAGGGCCTGCTCGCCCCCGGCACCGCGCGCCGCGAGGGCGTGGACCCCCAGGCCAAGGGGCTGGGCGAGTGGCTGCGCGCCCGCCGCGTCCCCGTCCCCGAGACCGTGTTGGCGGAGGTGGAGCAGCCGTGAGCGCGTCCAGGACCGGAAGCGTTCCCGTCCCCGAGGCACGGGAGGCGGGCCAGCCGTGAGCGTGCTCAGGAGCGGGCTCGACACCGCCTCACCCGCCTTCGCCGAGGCCCGCGAGGCGATGCTCGCCAAGCTCGCCGAGATCGACGCCGAGCACGCCGAGGCCCTGGCCGGGGGAGGGCAGCGCTACGTGGAGCGCCACCGCGCCCGGGGCGGCCTGCTGGCCCGCGAGAGGATCGAACTCCTCCTGGACGAGGGCAGCCCCTTCCTGGAGCTGTCGCCGCTCGCCGCCTGGGGCAGCGACTTCCACGTCGGCGCCAGCCTCGTCACCGGCGTGGGCTCGGTCTCCGGCGTGGAGTGCGTGCTGGTGGCCAACGACCCCACCGTGCGCGGCGGCTCCAGCAACCCGTGGACCCTGAAGAAGACCGCCCGGGCCGCCGAGATCGCCGAACGCAACCGGATGCCGCTGGTCAGCCTGGTGGAGTCCGGCGGCGCCGACCTGCCCACCCAGAAGGAGATCTTCATCCCGGGCGGTCGCGCCTTCCGCGACCTGACCCGCCTGTCCGCCGCCGGAATCCCCACCGTCGCGCTGGTCTTCGGCAACTCCACCGCCGGGGGCGCCTACATCCCCGGCATGAGCGACCACGTGGTCATGGTGCGCGAGCGCTCCAAGGTGTTCCTGGGCGGGCCGCCGCTGGTACGGGCGGCCACGGGTGAGGAGAGCGACGACGAGTCGCTGGGCGGGGCCCGCATGCACGCCGAGGTCTCCGGCCTGGCCGACCACCTGGCCGAGGACGAGCGCGACGCGATCCGTATCGGAAGGCGGATCGTGGCCCGCCTGGGACACACCAAGGCGGGGCCCGCCCCGCGCCCGTCGGCACCCGAACCCCTCTACCCGGCCGAGGAGCTGCTCGGGATCATGCCGCCCGACCTGCGCGTGCCCGTGGACCCGCGCGAGATCATCGCCCGCCTCGTGGACGGCTCGGTGTTCGACGAGTTCAAGCCCTCCTACGGCGGCGGCCTGGTCACCGGCTGGGCCGACCTGCACGGCTACCCCGTCGGCGTGCTCGCCAACGACCACGGCGTGCTCTTCAGCGCCGAGGCCCAGAAGGCCGCCCAGTTCATCCAGCTCGCCAACCGCGCGCACACGCCGCTGGTGTTCCTGCACAACACCACCGGCTACATGGTCGGCCGCGAGTACGAGCAGGGCGGCATCATCAAGCACGGCTCGATGATGATCAACGCCGTCTCCAACAGCACCGTCCCCCACTTCTCGGTGCTCGTGGGCGCCTCCTACGGCGCGGGCCACTACGGGATGTGCGGGCGGGCCTACGACCCGCGCTTCCTGTTCGCCTGGCCCAGCGCCCGCTCCGCCGTCATGGGCCCCCGCCAGCTCGCCGAGGTGCTGTCCATCGTCGCCCGCCAGTCCGCGGCGGGGAAGGGGCAGCCCTACGACGAGGACCAGGACGCCGCCCTGCGGGAGATGGTGGAGCGCCAGGTCGAGGCCGAGTCACTGCCCCTGTTCCTGTCCGGGCGGGTCTACGACGACGGCGTCATCGACCCCCGCGACACCCGCACCGTCCTGGGCCTGTGCCTGTCCTACGCCCACAACGCCCCCGTCCGGGGCACCGACCGCTTCGGCGTCTTCCGAATGTGAGGAGACCGTGAACCACACGCCCTCCGCCGTCCCCTCCGGTGGTTCCGCCGAGGCGGGCGCCACGGCCCCCGGCCGACCCGCCCCGCCGCGCCCCGTCACCCGCCTCCTGGTCGCCAACCGGGGCGAGATCGCCCGCCGGATCCTGCGCACCTGCCGCTCCCTGGGCGTGGCCACCGTCGCCGTGCACGCCCCCGGCGAGGAGGACGCCGCGCACGTGGCCGAGGCCGACACCGCCGTGCGCCTGCCCCTGCCCCAGGGACGCGGCCCCGTGGACGCCTACCTCGACCCCGACGCCGTGGTGGCCGCCGCCCGCGCCTCCGGCGCCGACGCCGTCCACCCCGGCTACGGCTTCCTGTCCGAGAACCCCGCCCTGGCCCGCGCCGTCACCGGCGCCGGGCTGACCTGGATCGGCCCCCCGGCCGAGGCCGTCGAGAGCATGGGCGCCAAGACCCGGGCCAAACGCATCGCCCGGGACGCCGGGGTGCCCGTCGCCGATGCCCTGGACCCCGAGCGGGTGCGCCCCGAACACCTGCCCGTGCTGGTCAAGGCCGTCTCCGGCGGCGGCGGACGCGGCATGCGCGTGGTCCGCGACCTGGCCGACCTGCCCGCCGAGGCCGCCGCCGCCCGCGCCGAGGCGGCCTCGGCCTTCGGCGACCCGGCGGTGTTCTGCGAGCCCTACGTCCCCCACGGCCGCCACGTCGAGGTGCAGGTCCTGGCCGACACCCACGGCACCGTGTGGGCCCTGGGCGAACGCGACTGCTCCCTCCAGCGCCGCCACCAGAAGGTCGTCGAGGAGACGCCCGCCCCCGGCCTGCCCGACGACCTGCGCGAACGCCTGCACGAGGCCGCTCGCCGCCTGGCCCGCGCCATCGGCTACACCGGCGCCGGAACGGCCGAGTTCCTCGTCCCCGTGGGGGAGGAGGGCTTCGGCGAACCGGTCTTCCTGGAGATGAACACCCGGCTCCAGGTCGAACACCCCGTCACCGAGTGCGTCACCGGGCTGGACCTGGTCGAGTGGCAGATCCGCGTCGCCGAGGGCGAGGCCCTGCCCGGGGGCGGCCCGCCCGCGCCGCGCGGCCACGCCGTCCAGGCCCGCCTGTACGCCGAGGACCCCCGCGACGGCTGGCGGCCCCGCACCGGCGTCCTGCACGCCTTCGACGTCCCCGCCGACACCCGCTTCGCCGCGCCGCCCGCCTTCGGGGTGCGCCTGGACAGCGGCGTCGAACCCGGCGACACCGTCGGCGCGGACTTCGACCCCCTGCTCGCCAAGGTCGTCGCCCACGGGCGCGACCGCCGCGACGCGCTGCGCCGCTTGGCCGCGGCCCTGGCCGCCGCGCGCGTGCACGGGGTGGGCACCAACCGCGACCTGCTCGTGCGGACGCTGCGCCACCCCGCCTTCGCCGGGGCCGAGACCCGCCCCGAGGGGCTGCACACCGGCTACCTGGACGGCGACCGCCTCAGCGCACTCGTCCAGCCCCTGGCCGACCCTGCCACCGAACGCCTCGCCGCGCTGGCCGCGTCCCTGTCCGCCGCCGAGGCCGCCCGCGCCGACGCCGCCACCCCCGCCGGGATCCCCGCCAACTGGCGCGGCCTGCCCTCCCAGCCCTTCGTCCGCCAGCACGACGTCGACGGCGACGAGACGAGGAGGACCACCACCGCCTACCGCACCCTGAGGGGGTCCTACCTGACCGAACAGGCCGGTGTCCGCGTGCTCTCGGCCGCACCCGACCGGGTGGTCCTGGAGGCGGACGGCCTGCGCCGCGCCTTCGACGTCCACCGCCCCGCCGCGGGCGGCGACGTCCACGTCGACTCCCCCCTGGGGTCGGTCACCCTCACCCCCGTCGACCCCCTGCCCGAACCCGAGGCCGCGGTCGACCCCGGCGCCCTGCCCGCGCCCATGCCCGGCACGGTCACCGCCGTGGAGGTCGCCGTGGGCGAGCGGGTCGAACCCGGGCAGACCCTGCTGCGCATGGAAGCCATGAAGACGGAGCACCGCGTCACCGCCCCCGCCGCCGGTGCCGTCCGGGAGATCCCGGTCGCGGCGGGGCAGAGGGTGCCCGCCGGGGCGCCCCTCGCCGTCCTCGACTACGAAGGGGCCACGCCGTGACCGGTGCCATGACCTTCAACGAACCCGCCGAGCGGGTCGACCTGCGCTCCGCCGTGTCCGCGTTCGCCGCGGGGTACGGGTCCGAGTACTACCGGGCCCGCGCCAAGGAGGGCGCCTACCTCACCGAACTGTGGCGCGAGGCGGGCGGGCTCGGCTACCTCGGCGTCAACATCCCCGAGGAGTACGGGGGCGGGGGCGGCGGCATCGGCGACCTGGCCGCCGTCCTGGAGGAGCTCAGCGCGGCCGGGTGCCCCACCCTGATGATGGTGGTCTCCCCGGCCATCTGCGGCACCGTCCTGACCCGCTTCGGCACCCCCGAACAGCGCGCGCGCTGGCTGCCCGGCCTGGCCACGGGCGAGACCATCATGGCCTTCGCCATCACCGAGCCCGACGCCGGGTCCAACTCCCACCGCATCACCACCACCGCCCGGAGCGACGGCGGCGGCTGGGTGCTCAACGGCCGCAAGACCTTCATCTCCGGCGTGGACGTGGCCGACGCCGTCATGGTCGTCGGACGCGTCCAGGACGAGGACACCGGGCGCCTGTCCGCCGCGCTGTTCGCGGTGCCCACCGACGCCCCGGGGTTCGAGGCCCGCCGGATCGAGATGGACCTGGTCAGCCCCGACCACCAGTACCAGCTGTTCCTGGACGACGTGCGCCTGCCCGCCGACGCACTGGTCGGCGACCCCGGGGCCGGGCTCCTCCAGCTCTTCGCCGGACTCAACCCCGAGCGCATCATGGCCGCGTCCCTGGCCTCGGGCAGCGCCCGCCACGCCCTGGACAAGGCGGTGGCCTACGCCAGGGAGCGCACGGTCTGGCGCGACACCCCCATCGGCGCCCACCAGGGGCTGGCCCACCCGCTGGCGCAGGTCAAGATCGAGCTGGAGCAGGCCCGCCTGATGACCCAGCACGCTGCGCTCCGCTACGATTCCGGCGACGACGCGGGGGCGGGGGAGGCGGCCAACATGGCCAAGTACGCCGCCGCGGAGGCGTGCGTGCGCGCGGTCGACCAGGCCGTGCAGACCCTGGGCGGCAACGGTCTGGCCAGCGAGTACGGGCTGGGGTCGGCGATCGCCGCCGCCCGCCTGGCGCGCATCGCGCCGGTGAGCCGGGAAATGGTGCTCAACTACGTGGCGCAGCAGTCCCTCGGCCTGCCCAGGTCGTACTGAGCGGTCGGCGCGCGGACACGGGCCGCCTCGGGGACGCGGGGACAGGGGGAAGCAGCGACGTGGACACAGGGGCCGACCGCGAGCCGCGCCAGGAACGCAGCCGGGCCACCCGAGCCCGACTGCTGGAGGCCGCCGTGGCCTGCCTGGCCGAGGAGGGCACGGCCGGCGCCACCGTGGGCGCGGTCGCGCGGCGGGCCGGGGTGTCGCGCGGGGCCGCCCAGCACCACTTCCCCACCCGCGAGGACCTCTTTCTGGCCGTGCTGCGGCACATGCTCGACAGCCGCGGCGCGGAGCTGCGGCGCGGCGCGGCCGCCGTCCCCGAGGGCGGCGGCCGCACCGAGGCGGTCGTGCAGATGGTCGTGGACGCCTTCACCGGAACGGACTTCCGCGCCGCCCTCCAGCTGTGGTCGGCCGCCGCCAGCGACCCGGTCCTGCGCGAGCGCATCATCCCCATGGAGGAGCGGATGGGCCGGGAGATCCACCGGGCCGCCGTGGAACTGCTGGGGGTGGACGAGTCGGTCCCCGGGGTCCGCGAGACCGTCCAGGCCACCCTCGACCTGGCACGCGGCCTGGGACTGGCCAACCTGCTCACCGACGACGGGCCCCGGCGCCGCCGGATCGTGCGCCAGTGGGCGCGCACCCTGGACGGGCAACTGCGGACCCCGGCACCGTGAACCGGCTACCTCGACGGCACGGAGCGTGCTTATCATCGAAGCGGCGCGGGGCCACGGGCCCGCGCCGAACGTCATCCCCGGACCGGACAAGGCGGTGTGAAGGTGAGCGCGGATGCGGGCAGGGACCTTCCGGACCTGGCCAGGCGGGCGTTGGACGCCTTCGCCGAGAGCGCCTCGCGCCGCAGGGACCGCGACGCCCTGATGGACAACGCCTTCGCCGCCCTCTTCGCCCTGTACCGGGCGACCACGCCCGCGCAGCGCAGATCCCCGGGCGGCCAGGAGTTCAGCGCCACCCTGGCCGAGCTGCTGGTGGGCGGCAGCAACCCCGACCGGCTCGGCCTGTACGTGGTCCGCACCCAGACCGCGGCCGAGAACGGCGAGCACGAGGCCTACCGCCCCGCCTGCTGGCGGCGGTCCATGCTGGAGCTGCTCGGCGAGGAGTTCGTGCCCTGGGAGGCCTTCCTGCGCCCGGGCGACCTGGAGGCCCTGCCGCGCATCGACGAGGCCCTCACCGCGGTGGCGGGCCGGGCGCGGCCGGTCAACGAGGAGGAGGTCCCCTCCTGGGTGCCCGAGTCGCACTGGTGGTGGTGGGAGCCCGCCCGCCAGCGCGGCGAGGAGGCCCCCGAACGCCATGACAGCGGCACCCTGGACGCCGTCGGGGACTGAGCGTGCCGGGCACGCGCCGCCGCGGTCCCTCACGCACCGGCTGACGCGGTCCTGGCGGCGACGAGGTCCCGGTACCAGGCGAAGGAGTCCTTGGGGGTGCGCGCCTGGGTGGCGTGGTCCACGTGTACCAGCCCGAAGCGCTGGTGGTAGCCCTCGGCCCACTCGAAGTTGTCGGTGAGCGTCCACACGAAGTACCCGCGCACGTCCGCGCCCCGCTCCCGCGCGGCCTCCACGGCGGCCACGTGCCCCTCCAGGTAGGCGATCCGCTCGGGGTCGGCGATCCGCCCTCCGGGGGAGACCCGGTCCTCGTAGGAACAGCCGTTCTCGGTGACGTACAGCGGCGGCAGCGCCTCACCGTGGCGCTCGCGCAGCAGGTCGATCATCCGGCCCAGCCCCTCGGGCACCACCGGCCACCCGAACGCGGTCACCGGCGCCCCGGCGACCTCACCGAACCCGAACGGCAGTCCCGACCCCTCGTCGGGCGCGGTGGCCACGGTGGGGTTGTAGTAGTTGACCCCGAGGCCGTCCGCGCTGCCCGCGACCGCCTTCAGGTCGCCCTCGCGCACGCCGGGGACCTCCGCGACGCCGAAGGCCGACAGGTCCGGGTAGGCGCCGGTCAGCACGGGGTCGGTGAACAGCCGGTTGTGCAGGGTGTCGTAGGCGTGCGCGGCGGCGGCGTCGGCCTCGGAGCCGGTGGCGGGGCTGACGGGGGAGTAGTTGTTGGTGAGCAGTGCCTCCAGGCCGCGCGAGCGCAGCTCCCCGGCGGCCAGCCCGTGCGCGAGCAGCATGTGGTGGGCCACCCGCATCACCTCGGGCACCGCCAGGGTCCGCCCCGGGGCGTGGACGCCGAGCGCGTGCCCGTAGGTGGTGTGCACCAGGGGCTCGTTCAGGGTGATCCACCGGTCCACCCGGTCGCCGAGGCGGTCGGAGGCCGCCGCCGCGTACTCGGCGAACGCGTACGCCGTGTCGCGTTCGCTCCAACCGCCCGCATCCTCCAGCGCCTGGGGCAGGTCCCAGTGGAACAGCGTCGGCACCGGGGTGATCCCCCGGGCCAGCAGCGCGTCCACCAGGCGGTCGTAGAAGTCCAGGCCGGCCCCGTTCACCGCGCCGCGCCCGGTCGGTACGACCCGGGGCCAGGCGAGCGAGAACCGGTAGGCGTTCACCCCGAGCCGGTCGAGCAGTTCCACGTCCTCGGCCCACCGGTGGTAGTGGTCGCAGGCCGGGGCGGGGCTGTGCCCGTCGCGGACCGCGCCCGGGCGCTCGGCGAAGACGTCCCACACCGACGGGCCGCGCCCGTCCGCGTCGAGGGCGCCCTCGATCTGGAAGGCGGAGGAGGCCACTCCCCACAGGAACGGTGACGACATGGACGGTACCTGCCTTTCGCTGGGTCTGACGGGGTGAACGGGGGTCGAGGAGCGGACAGGAGGGGACGCGTGGAACCGGCGGGGACTCATGCCACACCCCGGATCCGCCACACCAGCACCCCGCCCAGCAGGCTGAGCAGCCCGCACACGGTGTACAGGACCGGGTAGCCGCCCAGGTGGACCACGATCGGACCGGCCAGGGCCGGGGCGATGACCTGCGGTCCGGCGCTGGCGATGTTGACGATCCCCAGGTCCTTGGCCCGCCCGCCGGCGCTCGGCAGGACCTCGGTGACCAGGGCGTTGTCCACGGACAGGTAGACGCCGAAGCCGACCCCCAGCACCACCGCGCACACCAGACTCATCGGCCACGTCGGAAACGCGGCGATCAGGAAGGCGGGCACCGCCGAGACCACCCCGGACAGGCACACCATCCCCCTGCGGCGGCCGATGCGGTCCGAGACCAGACCGGCCAGCACGGTCGTGGCCACGACCGCCGCCGTGTACACGGCGATCAGCACCAGCAGCCCGTCCGCGGCCGAGGAGCCGGGGAACAGCTCCTCGTAGCGCACCGCGTCGGTGAGGAAGTAGAGCAGGTAGAGGGTGAACATGGCGTTGCCCGTCTGCATGAGGAAACGGGTCAGCCACGCCCAGCCGAAGTCGGGGTGGCGGCGCGGGGACACCCACAGCCCGCGCGCGAACCCGCTCCAGGAGGGGCGCGCCTCGCGGGGCAGCGGCGGGTCGGGGGCCAGCAGCGCGAACGGCAGGACGCACAGGACGGTCAGCGCGCCGAGGAGGGCGTAGCCGGGGGCGATCCCTGTGACCACCACGGTCACCAGGAGTACCGCCACCACCACGCCCGCCGACTGCGGTACGCCGATCCACCCCGAGACCACGCCGCGCTGGCGGACCGGCACGTGGTCGGGCACGGCCGCGAGCAGGGTCGCGTTCAGGCAGGACAGCGCGGCCTGGACGAAGGACCACCCCACCAGGACGCCGAGGACGCCGTCCTGTCGGCCGAGCACCACCAGTCCCAGACCGCCCAGGAGCGCACCGGCCAGGATCCAGGGGCGTCGGCGCCCGAACCGGCCGGTGGTCCGGTCGGACAGGGCCCCGGCCAGCGGGGTGCCCAGGGTGGAGCAGGCCGCGCCCGCCCCGGTCACCCAGGCCAGGGCGGTCTCCTTGGCGTCGGGGGCGAGCAGGCCGACCTGTTCGGGCAGCAGGACCTGGAGCGGGCCGAAGAAGGCCATCCACATGCCGAGGTTGGCCAGGCTGATCCCGGCCACCCACAGGCGGCGCACGGGTCTGGTGGGTTCGGCGAGAGCGGCGGGCGTTCGCGGGGAGGGGGAGGGCTGCGCGGGGGGTGGGCGCACGTGTGACCTACCTAACATGAATGCGTCTCATGTTAGGAGGCCCGCCTCGCCGAGGAAAGACCCGCGGCGGGGTCGGTTCGCGGCGCACCGGCGCGGTCCCGAGGCCCCTCGTGCGCGGCGGTGGGTTCGGCGTCCCCAGTTGTGTAGTCAAGTTTGACCAGTGGACTCGGGGAGGACTACCCTCGCAAAGTAATCAAACTTGACTAATGGGAGGTGCGCGTGGCCGCAGCGGACACCGCGCGGGCGGACGGCGGCAAGGAGGGGGACACGGGGCAGGAGCGGCCGGAGGCGGCCGTTCGGGCCAACGAGACGACCGTTCCGCTGCTGCCGTGCGTCTCGGCCGAGGAGACCCTGGAGTTCTACCGGGCGCTCGGCTTCGAGGTCACCTACGAGCAGACCAGGCCCTACCTCTACCTGGCCTTCCGCTGGAGCGGGTTCGAACTGCACTACGGCCGCGCCTCGAAGGGCCTGGACCCGGGGCTGGAGAACAGCGGCGGCTGCATGGTCGTGGTCGACGCGGTCGCGCCCTACCACGCCGCCCTCACGCAGGCCATGCGCCGGGCCTACGGCAGGGTCCTGGCCAAGGGTCTGCCCCGCATCACGCGCCACCGGCCGGGCGCCAGCCGCTTCACGCTCATGGACCCCTCGGGCAACTCGCTCATCTTCATCCAGCGCGGCGAACCCGAGAGGCTGGAGTACGGCGGCTCCGGGGAACTCGACGGGCTCGCCCGCGTCCTGGACGGCGCGCGGATCCTGCGCGACTTCAAGACCGACGACCTCGCCGCCTTCCGGCGGATCCGCTCCGGACTGAAACGGCACGGGGACCGGGCGCCCGCGGTGGAGCGGGCGCTGGCACTGGCCATGCTCATCGAACTCGCGGTCGCCCTCGGCGAGGAGGAGGGCGTCCAGGAGTGGCGGGAGCGGCTGGGCGCGATCACCCTCACCGGCGGTGAGCTGAGCAGGGTCGAGGGGGAGTTGCGCAACGCCTCCGCGCTGCGGAGCTGGCTCGGCGCGCGGCCCCCGGAGGCGGACGGGAACTGAGGGGTCGCCTCAACCGGAGGGGGACGCCTCCGGCTCCTCGCCGGTGAGGACGCCCTCGTAGGGGTCGCCCCCCTCACCGGCGAAGGAGTAGGCGCCGCCCTCGATCCGCCGGATCAGCGAGCGCGTCCACGCCGCGTCCGACTCCGCGGAGTGCACCCACATGTCCATGATCTCGCCGATGTGGCCCGCCTGTCCGGGCCCCTCCTCCGGGGCGTAGTGGGCGACCACGCCCCCGCGCCACTCCTCCAGGCCCTCGACCCGCCGCCTCAGCAGGTCGACCGCCTCCCGCCGGGGCAGATCGACGACGAAGCCCAGACCGGCCGAGAGCACGTCCGTGTGCGCGTCGTGCGAGGACACCGCCCGGCGCAGCAGGGCGAAGTACTCCCGGGTGCCCTCCCCGGTGGTCTCGTACTCGGTCCGGGGCGGACCCCCGGCGGTGGACGGCGCGGTCTCGTGGGCGTGCAGCAGCCCCTGCCGGGCCATCTGCTTGAGCGCGTGGTAGATCGACCCCGGCTTGGCGTTGGACCACTCGTGCGCGCCCCAGGACTCCAGGTCGTTGCGCACCTGGTAGCCGTGCGCCCGCCCGCGCAGGCGGACCGCCCCCAGGACCAGCAGCCGGATGGCCGACATCCACACCCCTCATCCCACCAGCGCGTCCGCACCCTTCTGAGGCCCGCGCCCTTCGACTCCGACCAGCCTATCCACGCGCCCGCGCCCGCGCCGGCCCGCGCCCCCTGCCGCCTCCCCCGTGCCCTGACGGGCGCCGGCACGGGGGAGGGGCGTCGGCGCGACGGAGGGTTCTCAGCCGCGCCCGGGGACCGGGTCGCCCTGGCGGGCGTGCTCGCCGCCCAGCGCGATCGGCGCGGCCAGCCACTCGTCGCGCAGGCCGAACGCGTTCACCAGCTGCACGGCGTAGGGGCGCAGGCCCCGGCACAGGTCGTTGACCGCCTGGGTGACCGCCTTGGCCCGCGAGGTGGAGAGCCGCTCGTGCTCCAGGAACCACGCGCGGTCCTCCTCGACCACCGACATCACGTACAGGTCGCACAGCCGGTTGAGCAGCTTGGCGGTCGCGGTGTCCCCGCAGCGGTCGATCCCCGCCACGAACGCCTCCAGCACCACCCGGTCCATGTGCGCGCGGCCCGCGGCGAGCACGTGGTCCTGGGCGCGGTTGAACACGTCGAAGGCGTCCTCGCCGTTCCTGCCGGACCTGCGCAGCCGCGCGGCCAGGCCCTCGATGACGTGCTTCTCGCGGTCCTCCAGCAGCTCCAGCTGCCAACCCCGGTTGTACAGGCTGGCCTCCTCGCCGCGCCCCGGGGCGGCCGCGACGAGCCGCTCGATCAGCGGGATCGCGGCGGTGCGCTCGATGACCGTCTCGAAGACCTTGCCCGCCATGAACCGGGCCAGCCCCAGCTGGTCCAGGTCGCCGAACGAGTCCTTGAAGTTGGTCAGCAGGCCCTTGGTGAGCTGCTGGAGCAGGACCGTGTTGTCGCCCTCGAACGTGGTGAAGATGTCGGAGTCGGCCTTGAGCTGAGGGATCCGGTTCTCGGACAGGTACCCGGCGCCGCCGCACGCCTCCCGGCAGGTCTGGATGGTCTGGCTGGCGTGCCAGGTGGCCACCGCCTTGAGCCCGGCCGCCCGCGACTCCAGTTCGCGCTGGGCGTGCTCGTCGCGCTCGGGGGAGCGGGACAGCTCGTGCAGCCGGGTGACCAGCTCCTCCTGCGCGAAGTGCAGCGCGTAGGTGCGGGCCAGGGCGGGCAGCAGCTTGCGCTGGTGCGCCAGGTAGTCCAGGACGCGCACCTCCCGCTCGGGCCGCCCCTCGCCGTCGGGCCGGGTGAACTGGCGGCGGGTGTCGCCGTAGCGCACCGCGATGGTCAGCGCGGCCTTGGCCGCGCTCCCCGCGCCGCCCGCCACGCTGATCCGGCCCCGGACCAGGGTTCCGAGCATGGTGAAGAAGCGTCGGCCCTTGCTCTCGATGGGGCTGGAGTAGGTGCCGTCGGCGGCCACGTCCCCGTACCGGTTGAGCAGGTTGGTGCGCGGCACCCGCACGTGGTCGAACTCCAGCCGTCCGTTGTCCACGCCGTTGAGTCCGGCCTTGGGGCCGCAGTCGCCGATGCGCACGCCCGGCATCGGCCTGCCCCGCCCGTCCCGGATCGGGACCACCAGGGCGTGCACGCCGTGCTCCTCGCCACCGGTGCTCAGCTGGGCGAACACCACCGCCAGGCGGCCGTCGCGGGCCGCGTTGCCGATGTAGTCCTTGCGCGCCGCCTCGTCGGGGGTGTGGACCACGAACTCCTCGGTGTCGGGGTCGTAGACGGCCGTGGTGCGCAGGCCCTGCACGTCCGAGCCGTGGCCGGTCTCGGTCATCGCGAAGCAGCCGGGCAGCTCCATCGACATCGCGCCGGGCAGGTACTCGGCGTGGTGGGCCTCGGTGCCCAGGGCGCTGATCGCCCCGCCGAACAGCCCCCACTGCACGCCCATCTTCACCATGAGCGACAGGTCGTTGACCAGCATCTCGAAACCGACCACGGACGCGCCGACGTCGTCGCGGCCGCCCACCGAGGCGGGGAAGCCGTAGGCGGGCAGGTCGGTCTTGGCCAGGGCCTTGATCTGGGTGAGCGTGCGGGCGCGGTGCTCCTCCACCGACAGCCCGTACACGGGGGCGTACAGGTCTCCCCGCAGGGCGTCGCGCATGTGTTCGCGCACGTGGGCCCAGCGGCCGTCGAGCAGGCCGCGCAGCTCGGCCTCGTCCACTCTCAGCGCCTGTTCGTTCATGTGCTCCCCCTGTGGTCCTGGCTGACGCGGCCCGGCCCGTGTCCGCCGCCGGAAGGGGCGGGTCGCGCACGGAACCGTACCCGCGGGTACACGCCCCACGTTAGGGGCGGGTGGGGAGTCAGACGGCCAGGGAGGCGGTCGCGGGGTCCCGGTCGGCGGTCGCGTCGGCGTCCACCCGGCGCAGGAGTTCGTCCAGGGACAGGCCGAGCGCGGCGGCGATCGCCGCGACCGTGAAGAACGTGGGGGTGGGGATGCGCCCGCCCTCGATCTTGCGCAGGGTCTCGACCGAGATCTGGGCCTCGCGCGCGACGTCGACCATCGTGCGCTCCGCGCGGGCCCGGCGGAGCAGGGCGCCCAGGAGACGCCCGCGCTCGATCTGGTCTGCGGTCAGCGGTTCACGCACCATGCGACGAGTCTAACGCCACGGCGCCGGATCGGTATATCAATACCGGTGGTGCTGCTCCGTCGGACGGCGGGCGGTACCGAGGGGCGGGCGGAAGGCCACCGGGAGTCCGGAGCCGAGCGCCGGGAGGCCCTCCCGTAACCGCCGGTCGTACCCGCCGTGCACGGAACCGTCGCGCGGACGAGGGTCCGGGCGCCGTCGGCGCGGGGACGAAGCGGGTTCCGGCCCCGTCCCCGCACCCGGGGAACCTAGACCAGTCCCGGGACGGACAGCTCCAGACGGCCCCCGTCCGCGTCGAGCAGGGCGGGCACCCCCAGCGGAACCGTGAGCTGGGCCGCGCAGTGCCCGAACTCCAGCCCCCACAGCACCGGCACCCCCAGCGGCTCCAGCCGGTCGCGCATCAGCTCGGCGACCACCTCCGGCCCCGGCGGGCAGTCCGTCCACGAACCCAGGGCCACCCCGGCCAGCCCGGCCGCCCACCCCGTGCGCAGCAGGTGCGTGAGCATCCGGTCGATCCGGGCCACGTCCTCACCGACGTCCTCCAGCAGCAGGATGCCCCCGGAGGCCGACAGGCGGCTGTGCGGCGTGGCCAGACCGTCGTTGAGCAGGCTCAGGTTCCCGCCGAAGGTCACCCCCTCGGCCCGCCCCGGCACCAGCGCGTGCGCGCCCGGCGAGGTCAGCACGGTCCGCCGCTCGGGCTCGAACAGGGTGGCCCGCAGCTCCTCCTGGGCCACCGGATCCCCCACGAAGTACCCCGTGCCGACCACGGGCCCGTGCACCGTGGCCACGCCCAGCTCCACCGCGAACGCCTCGTGCAGCGCCGTGATGTCGCTGAACCCGACCAGCGCCTTGGGCTCGGCCCGGCGCATCGCGTCGAAGTCCAGCAGGTCCACCGTCCGGTGCGCCCCGTCGCCGCCGCGCACGCACAGCACCGCGTCCACGTCCGGGTCGCACCAGGCCTCCTGGAGGTCGGCGGCCCGCGTGGCGTCCGCGCCGGCCAGGTAGGGCAGCCGCGGGTGGCGTTCGCGCACGTGCGGGGCCAGCTCCACCTCCAGCCCCCAGCCGCGCAGCGTTCCCACCGCGGCCTCCAGCCGCTCCGCGGGAACCGGGCTGCACGGGGCGACCAGACGCACCCGGTCGCCCTCCCGCAGGCGCGGCGGACGGACCAGCGCGCGCACACCCCGCGCGTCCGCGACCCGCACCACCGCGTCCGCCATCTCGGTCATCGCCTCTCCCACCCCGGCCCTCTCCCTCGCTCTCGCGCCACCGGACGCGACGCCTCTCCCCACCACTGCTGCTCGGACACTCCCGCGGCCGGGCCCTTCGAGGCCACGTCTTGCGGAGCCCGGCCCTCCCCGGTCCCAGCCTCCCAGCCGACCAGGGGTCTCACCGTTCAGGCGCGCAGGAACGTGTCCAGCGCGCGCACCCCGAAGCGCAGCCCCTCCAGCGGCACCCGCTCGTCCACGCCGTGCAGCAGACCCGAGTAGTCCAGGCCCTCGGGCTGGGCCAGGGGCGAGAATCCGTAGCAGTCGATGCCCAGCCGGGAGAACACCTTGGCGTCGGTGCCCCCGGACAGGCACACCGGCACCACGTGGGCCCCGGGGTCGTGCAGCAGCAGGGCCTCGCGCAGCTCCGCGAACGCGGGGGAGTCCACGGGCGCGGACACCGGCGGCGAACCGTGCGCGTACTCCCAGGTCACCCGGTCGCCGGTGAGCTCCTCCATGACCGCGGCGAACTGCTCCTCCGCGCCGGGCAGCACCCGGCCGTCCACACCCGCCGTGGCCTCCCCCGGCACCACGTTCACCTTGTACCCGGCCGAGAACATCGTGGGCGTCGCGCTGTTGCGCGTGGTCGGGCCGATCAGCGGCGCGGCCGTCCCCAGGCTGGCGACCAGGGCGTCCACCGCCTCCGCGGTCGCCGTGTCACCGGGGAAGCGCTCCACCTCCAGGGCCGCGGCGATCGCGTCGATCGCCGCACGCGTGACGGGGGTCAGGTGCAGCGGCCACTCGTAGCCGTCGATCCGGGCCAGGGCCGCGGCCAGGGCGCCGATCGCGTTGTCGCGCGGCGGTCGGGAACCGTGCCCGGCCGTGCCCTGGGCGCGCAGGTTCAGCCAGGCGCTGCCGCGCTCGGCCGCGCCCACCGGGTACAGGCGCACCGGCTCCCCGGAGGCGGTGCGGGCGTGGATGGTCTCCCCGCCGCCCTCGCCGATCGCGGTGGTGCAGCCCTCGAACAGCTCGGCGTGCTCGCGGACCAGGTAGTCGGCGCCGTAGGCGGCGCTGTCCTCCTCGTCGGCGACGAAGGCCAGCACGATGTCGCGCCGGGGCCGCAGCCCGTGGCGCGCCCAGTGGCGCACCACGGCGGTGACCGTGGCGATGGTGTTCTTCATGTCCACCGCGCCGCGCCCCCACAGCGCGGGCACACCGGTGACGGGGCAGTCGGCGACCTCACCGGCGAAGGGGGGCAGCGTCCAGTCGGCCGCGTCGGCGGGCACCACGTCCAGGTGGCCGTGCACCAGCAGCGCCGGGGCCGAGGGGTCGGTGCCGGGGACGCGCACGACCACGTTCGCGCGCCGGGGGGCCGACTCCAGCAGCAGGGGGTCCAGTCCGGCGTCGCCCAGGGCCTCGGCGACGTACTCGGCGGCCTCGCGCTCGTCGCCCTGACCGCCGCCGTGGTTGGTGGAGTCGCGGCGGAGGAGCCCTCGGGCCAGGTGGACGGCGTCCTCCCCGGCCGCCGCGAGGCCGTCGGCCCCCTCCGGGAAGCCGTCGGTTCTCTCTGGGAAGGAAGTGGCGATGTGGCCCACGAGCGCGCCTCGCTCTCGCTGAGGTGTCAGTAACGGGGGAGGACCTTAGTGACCAGTGGTGACGAAGTGGTGCTCCCCGGCACAGTTCTACCAGCCCCGCCCGCCGTGCCCCGGCATTCGCGGGCGGCGGACCCCCGCGGCCCCGGACCCGGCCTCAGCCGTAGCGCTCCTCCATGGCGTTGGAGATGAGCGTGGTGACCGCCTTGAAGCAGCGGATCATCTCGTAGGCGTCCGGGGAGACGTACCGGACGCGCCGCACCCCCGTGCGCGTGACGCCCGGGACGATGGCGGCGGCCTGGGCCAGCTGCGCGGAGTCCACCTCCACCTCCACGGCCCGGGGCTCGGGCCCGACGGGGTCCAGGCGCCCGGCCAGGGTCATGGCGGCGCGCGCCCCGGCCCGGATGTCCCGCGCGGTCGCGGCCGGGGGACGGCAGCGGGCGGCGTACCGGCTGACGTGCTCCTTGACCGCGACCGTCCGCGCGAACGGGGCGTAGGTCGCGGCGTCCTCGCAGGCGCGGTCGTCCCCCGTGACCAGGATGACCGGGGTGCCGTACTCGGCGACCACCGCGGCGTTGAGACGGCCCTCGCTGGCGGGTTCTCCGTCCAGCCACACACCGGTCACCGCGTTGGGCAGGTAGGTGTGCGCCAGCACGCCCTCGTCACCGGCGCCGCAGTGGTAGCCGAGGAACACCACGCCGTCGCAGTCGCCGGACTGCACGCCCTCGACCATGGACAGCTCCTTGTGCCGCCCGGTGATCATCGCGGCGTCGGTGTTGAGCTCCTCCAGCAGGAGGTTGCGCATGGTCGCGTGCGCCTCGTTGACCAGCACCTCGGTGGCGCCGCCCTCCAGCAGGCCCTCGACGGCGGCGTTGACGTCGCTGGTGAACATGGCGCGGCAGCGCTGCCACTGCTCGGTGCCGGGCTCGACGTCGGCGGGCCAGGTGACGCCCGTGGCGCCCTCCATGTCGGCGGAGATGAGGATCTTCACCCGCACGACCCTACGCCCCGGTCCCCTTCCGCGGCCACGTCCGGACGCCGCGTTCCGCCCGGGGCGTACGGGAGGGGACCGGGGCGGCGGTCACGGCAGGGTGAGGATCTCCGCGCCGGACTCGGTGATGACCAGGGTGTGCTCGAACTGGGCGGTCCACCTGCGATCGGCCGTCACGGCCGTCCAGCCGTCGTCCCACATGTCGTACTCCACGCCGCCGAGCGTGATCATCGGCTCGATCGTGAAGGTCATCCCCGGCTCCATGACGGTGTCCGCGCGCGGGTCGTCGTAGTGCGGCACCACCAGACCCGAGTGGAACTCCGGTCCCACGCCGTGCCCGGTGAAGTCGCGGACCACGCCGTAGCCGAAGCGCTTGGCGTAGGACTCGATGACCCGGCCGATCACGTTGATCCGGCGGCCCGGCCGGCACGCCTTGATCCCGCGCATCATGGCCTCGTGGGTGCGCTCGACCAGCAGCCGGTGCTCCTCCGAGACGTTCCCGGCCAGGAAGGTGGCGTTGGTGTCGCCGTGCACACCGTCCCGGTAGGCGGTGATGTCGATGTTGACGATGTCGCCGTCGGAGACCACGGTGTCGTCGGGGATGCCGTGGCAGATCACCTCGTTGAGCGAGGAGCACAGCGACTTGGGGTAGCCCTTGTAGCCCAGCGGGCTGGGGTAGGCCCCGTGGTCCAGCAGGAACTCGTGGCCGATCCGGTCCAGCTCGTCGGTGGTCACGCCGGGCCGGACGTTGCGGCCGACCTCCTCCAGCGCCTGGGCCGCCAGCCGTCCCACCACGCGCATCCGCTCGATGGTCTCGGGGGTCTGCACGTCGCCCAGAACCCCCTCCACGGGGTGCTTCCGTCCGACGTACTCCGGGCGGACGATGTGGGGGGGAACCGAACGTTGTGGCGAGATTCGCCCAGGAACCAGCGGAGTAGTCATGGACACTGATTGTAGTTCGTGGGTCGGCCCCGCGGTCCTGGACGATGCCCCTCCCCCACGGGTGTAGGGGACGTCCGGGCCTGGGTAGGTCCCCCGGAAAGCACGTTCCCGTCCGGGCGGCGTCCCGTAGAAAGCGAGTCACGGTGAGCGAGGACACTCAGCTGGACGACAAGTGGTGGTACTGCCTCCGGCACAACCGGGTGGAGCACGGTCCCGGCTGCCCCAACAAGGAGCGCATGGGCCCCTATCCGGACGAGGCCACCGCCGCCAGCGCGCTGGCCATCGCCGCCCGGCGCAACGAGGCCTGGGACGAGGCCGACGAGGAGGAGCGGTGAACACCGCTCACGCGCGCTCCGGATCCACCGCGCGGCGCCGTGCCGGGGGCGCCTTCCACCGGCGTCTCTGACAGGATCGGCGCATGACTGAACAGAGCACGTCCGCGGGCGCGGACATCGCCGGGCTGTCCGTCGCCGTCCTGGGCGGAACCGGGGACCAGGGCCGGGGCCTGGCCCGCCGCCTCGCCCTGGCGGGGCACACCGTCCACCTCGGCTCGCGCAGCGCCGAACGCGCCGACAAGGCCGCCCGGGAACTGGTGGAGGCCGAGTCCACCCCGATCGACGTGCGCGGCCTGGACAACGCCTCGGCCGCCGCTGAAGGCGACGTCGTCATCGTCGCCGTGCCCTGGGACGGCCACCGGGAGCTGCTGGAGCAGCTGGCCGCTCCGCTGGCGGGCAAGATCGTCGTGGACTGCGTCAACCCCCTCGGCTTCGACAAGAAGGGCCCCTTCGCCCTCGACGTCGCCGAGGGCAGCGCCGCCCAGCAGGCCGCCGAGGTGCTGCCCGACAGCCGTGTCACGGCCGCCTTCCACCACGTGTCCGCCGTGGTGCTGCTGGACCCCGAGGTCGAGGAGGTGGACCTCGACGTCCTGGTGCTGGGGGAGGACCGCGAGGCCACCGACGTGGTGCGCGCCCTGGCCGAGCGGATCCCGGGGGTGCGCGGCGTCTTCGGCGGCCGCCTGCGCAACGCCCACCAGGTCGAGGCCCTGACCGCCAACCTCATCGCGGTGAACCGCCGCTACAAGACCCACGCGGGCATCCGCATCACCGGTCTGTAGTCCCCGGACCCGCGGCCCCCGAGCGCCCCGGCCCCGCGGGAGCGCGTCGGACCGACCGCCTCCGGACCGCCCGGTGCTCCCGTCCGCGCACGCGTACGGCGCCGGTCCCCGCCGCGGGGACCGGCGCCGCTGCGCCGGGCGCGCCCAGCCGCCAGGGGCCGGGGTCAGGACACCCACTCCTTGACCTTGCCGACCAGGGCGGCCGGGTTCTCGCCCACGGGGGTCACGTTGAGCTGGGTCACCCCGGCGGCCCGGAAGGCCTCCACGCGCTCGCGCACGTAGGACTCCGGGCCGACCATGTTGGTCAGCTCCACGAACTCCTCGGGCACGGCGGCCGCGGCCTCGTCCCTCTTCCCCGCCAGGTACAGGTCCTGGACCTTCTCGGCGGCCTCCTCGTAGCCGTAGCGGCGGGCGACCGTGTTGTAGAAGTTCTTCCCCTTGGCGCCCATGCCGCCGACGTACAGGGCGATCATCGGCCGTACGAGGTCCAGCAGCCTCTTGGTGTCCTCACCCTCGCCGATGGCGAGCAGACCGCCCGCGGAGACCTCCAACCCGCCCAGGGACGGGTCGCGCCTGGCCCTGCCCTCGGCCAGCGCCTCGCCCCACACCCTGTCGGCCTTCTCGGGGATGAACAGGTGCGGGAGCCAGCCGTCGGCGATCTCCGCGGTCAGCGCCACGTTCTTCACACCCAGGGAGGCCACGTAGACGGGGATCCGGGGGCGCACGGGGTGGTTGATGATCTTGAGCGGCCTGCCGAGACCGGTCCCCCTCTCCGGGGGCAGCGGCAGCTGGAAGACGGCGCCGTCGTGGGTGAGGCGGTCCTCGCGCGCCCAGACCTTGCGGCAGATCTCGATGGTCTCGCGGGTGCGGGCGAGCGGCTTGACGTAGGGGACGCCGTGGAAGCCCTCGACGACCTGAGGGCCGCTGGCGCCCAGGCCGAGGACGGCCCGCCCGCCGGACAGGTCGTCCAGCCCGGCGGCGGTCATCGCGATGAGCGTCGGGGTGCGGGTGTACAGCGGCAGGATCGCCGAGCCGATGGCCACGGTCTCGGTGCGGGCGGCGATGTAGCCCATCAGGGTGGGGCTGTCGAACCCGTAGGCCTCGGCGACCCACACGGTGTCGAGACCGGCCTTCTCCAGTTCGACCACCTGGTCGACGGAGGCCTTGGGGTCGCCCGCGTACTGGAGCGGCATCGAGACGCGCATCTGTCCTCCCGGGAGGGCCGGACCCCCGGCCCGTCGGCGCTGGGTACGGTGCGACTCTACTCCCGGGTACGGTTCACTCCCGAGTACGGTTCGGTCTGTTGCCCGGCTCACGTACCACGGGACCCCCGGCGCCACACCGCCGGTCGGGCGGACCCGACCGGCGGTGCTCACCGGCGTCCGGAGAGGGGAGGGCTCACCCCGCCCCTCAACCGGCGTAGGAGTGGCGCTCCTCGGGGAACGCCCCGTTGACGACCTCGTCGGCGTAGGCCGAGGCCGCCTCGCGCAGCGTCTCGTGCAGGTTGGCGTAGGTCTTGACGAACTTGGCCACCTTCGGGCTCAGCCCGGCCATGTCCTGCCACACCAGCACCTGGGCGTCCGTGGACGGACCGGCGCCGATGCCCACGGTCGGGATGGACAGCTGCTCGGTCACCTGCGCGGCCAGCTCGGCGGGCACGCACTCCAGCACGACCGCGAACGCGCCCGCGCGCTCCATCTCCTTGGCGTCCTTGAGCAGTCCGGCAGCGGCCTCGCCGCGGCCCTGCACCCGGTAGCCGCCCAGGGTGTTCACCGACTGGGGGGTCAGGCCCAGGTGCGCCATCACCGGCACGCCCGCCGAGACCAGCAGCTCCACCTGGGGGACCACCGCGTGGCCGCCCTCCAGCTTCACCGCCTGCGCCCCGCCCTCCTTCATGAACCGCGAGGCCGCCTCCAGCGCCTGCTGGGGGGAGGCCTGGTAGGAGCCGAAGGGCAGGTCGGCCACGACGAGCGCCCGCCGGGTGGAGCGGGACACCGCCGCGGTCAGCGGGAGGAGTTCGTCCACCGTCACCGGGACGGTGGTGTCGTAGCCGTAGACGACGTTGGCCGCCGAGTCGCCGACCAGCAGGACCGGGATCCCGGCCTCGTCGAAGACCCGGGCGGTGAGCGCGTCGTAGGCGGTCAGCATCGGCCAGCGCTCGCCGCGCCCCTTGGCGGCGGCCAGGTCGCGGATGGTGACGCGTCGGCTGGTGACCCCGCCGTACAGGGTGTTTCCTGTCGGGGCCCCGGTCGGGGCGAGGGGCTTTCCTGTGGTGCTCATGTGCTATCCCTCCGTTGTCTCGAAGCACCTCGCGGGTGTCTCCGGACGTGTGGACGAATGGTGTCGTCGCGCTCGCGCGCTGGGCGGCCGAGGGGGCCGCGGGCGGTCCGCGGGGGACCGGGCGGGTGCGGGAGGAGGCGGGAACCGGCGTACGCGGACGACCGGGCGCGGCCACCGCACGCAAGCATCATCGCATGCCCGCTCCGCGCCTCTCCGCACCGGCTACAACCCGGTCCGACGGTCGGATGTTTCCCGACGGGAACGCTCCCGCCTTCCGCCGGGAGCGGCCCGTGCTCCCCGCCGGAACCGCCCCGCAGGCGGCCGACGTCCTCCCGCCGGAACCGGTCCGAACACGGCCGACACACCGTTCGCGGCCCCCCGAAGCGCGCGGTCGGCGCGGTTCGCGGGTACGGTCCGATCGGCGTGAGTTTCGGTGGGCCCCGGCGGTGGAGGTGGGTTGGTGGACGCGCAGACGGCGTACCGGCGCAGGTGGGGCGGGCTGGCTGTCCTCATCATCTGCCTGCTGGTGATCGTGGCCGACAACACGATCCTCAACGTGGCGCTGCGTGTGCTGTCCGACCCCGAGCGGGGCCTGGGCGCCAGCCAGTCGCAGCTGGCCTGGGCGATCAACTCCTACACTCTGGTCTTCGCGGGCCTGCTGTTCACCTTCGGTGTGCTCGGCGACCGGTGGGGGCGCCGCCGCATGATCGTGGTGGGGCTGACGGTGTTCGGCGCGGCCTCGGCGCTGTCGGCCTACTCCCAGACCCCCGAACAGCTCATCCTGGCCCGCGCGGTCATGGGGTTCGGCGCCTCCATGGTGACGCCGCAGACCCTGTCGATCATCGCGAACGTCTTCCCGCCCGAGCAGCGCGCACGCGCCATCGGGATCTGGGCGGGCGCGGTCGGGCTGGCAATGGCCATCGGCCCCTCGGCGGGCGGGCTGCTGCTGGAGAACTTCTGGTGGGGGTCGATCTTCCTCGTCAACGTGCCCTTCGTGGCGCTGGGCCTGGCGCTGGTGTTCTTCCTGATCCCCGAGTCGCGCGACGCCGACCCCGGCAGGCTGGACGTGCTGGGGGTGCTGCTGTCCGTCCCCGGCCTGGTGCTGCTCATCTACGGCATCATCACCGCGGGCGAACGGGCCTCCCTGGCGGACTGGGACGTGTACGGCGCGCTCATCGGCGGTGTGGTGGTGCTGGTGCTCTTCCTGGTGCACGAGTCGCGCGCGCCCAACCCCTCCCTGGACGTGCGCTTCTTCCGCGACCCGCGGTTCAGCGTCTCCGTGGCCACCATCATGGTGCTGTTCTTCAGCATGTCCGGGATCATCTTCTTCCTGAGCTTCTACTGGCAGAGCGTCCGCGAGTTCTCCCCGTTCGTCGCGGGACTGCTGGTGCTGCCCGCCGCGCTGGGGCAGATGATCATGGCGCCGCTCAGCCCGACGCTCGTGCGCTGGGCGGGGCCGCGCGTGGTCGCCGCGGTCGGCGTGCTGGGCGTGTGCTCCAGCTTCCTCTTCTTCACCCAGCTCGAACCGGACACGCCGCTGCCGCTGATCGTCGGGTTCTTCTTCCTCCAGGCCGGTGCGATGGCCGTGGTCCTGACCCCCGCCACCGACGCGATCATGTCGTCGGTGCCGCCGGGCAGGGCCGGAGCCGCCTCCGCCGTGCAGAACACGGTCCGGCAGGTGGCCACGGCGATGGGCGTCGCGATCCTGGGCGCGGTCATCTCCTTCCGGTACCGGGCGGGGATCACCCCCACCCTGGAGGAGGTCGCCGACGAGGGCTCGACGGGTGTGACGGACCAGCGGCTGCGGTCGGCGGGGGAGTCGATCGAGGGCACCCTGGCGCTGGCCCGGAGCCTGGGGGAACAGGGGAGGGTCCTGGTGGAGCCCGCCAAGGAGGCGTTCATGTCGGGGCTGCACACGGCGGCGACGGTGTCGTTGTGTTTCGGGGTGGTCGGGCTGGTCGTGATCCTGATCTGGATGCCGCGCGAGACCGGGCGCCACCGGCCCCTGGACGCCGAGGGCGACGGCGGCCCCTCCGCGGGGACCGCGCCCGTCCCCGGCCGGGGGGAGCGGTGACCGGGACCGGTCCCCTACGTTGAACACATGCGCCTGACCGCCTTCACCGACGTCTCCCTGCGCCTGGTCATGCGGCTCGCGGTCGCGGACGAGGGAGAACTCCTCACCACCAGGGCCGTCGCCGGGATGCTCTCCGTGCCCTACACGCACATGGCCAAGGCCGTGGCGCGGCTGTCCGACATGGGGCTGGTGGAGGCGCGGCGCGGCCGCAACGGCGGACTGCTCCTGACCGAGAGCGGGCGGCGGGCCTCGGTCGGGTCGATCGTGCGCGAGCTGGAGGGCGCGGGTGAGCTCGCGGGGTGCGAGGACGATCCGCCCTGCCCGTTGCGTGCCGCCTGCCGCCTGCGCGGCGCCCTGCGCGAGGCGCACGAGGCGTTCTACACCTCGCTCGACGGCGTCACCGTGGAGTCCCTGGTGTCCCCGCCCGCGCGTGACGCGCTCACCCTGCTGCGCCCGTAGGGCCCGCGGCGGCGCTCCGTGGTCGTTTGCCCGTGGACGTCCGCCCGTGGTCGCCTGCCCGTGATCGTCCGCTCACGGGCGCACGGCCGGGCTCTGCCGGGGGCGGTTCTCTTCGCCGGACCGGTGGTCCTCCAGGCCGGTAGCCCGGTAGCCCGGAAGTCCGATGGCCCGGAAGTCCTCCAGGCTGCCCGCGCATGACCGTTCCCGCCTGGCCTCTTCGCGCGGGAACCACCCCGGAGGAGGGGGCCGTGAAGGCGGATTTAATATGCATTTCAGATACCAGTTTTCGCTCCGAGACACCCTCTCCGAAGTGAGGTCGCATGCTCTCCACCGAGTCAGCCGCCACCGTCCGGGCCACGGTCCCCGCCGTGGCCGGAGCCCTGGACACCATCACCGCCCGCTTCTACGACACGATGCTCGGCGAGCGCCCCGAACTCCTCGACGGCCTGTTCAACCGGGGCAACCAGGCCTCGGGCGAACAGCGCAGGGCCCTGGCCGGGTCGATCGCCGCCTTCGCCACCCTCCTCCTGGAGCACCCGGACGAGCGCCCCGACGTCCTCCTCTCCCGCATCGCCCACAAGCACGTCTCCCTCGGGGTCACCGAGGACCAGTACGTCATCGTGCACAAGTACCTCTTCGACGCCATCGCCTCCACTCTCGGGGACGCGGCCACCCCCGCCGTCGTCAGGGCCTGGGACGAGGTCTACTGGCTCATGGCCGGAGCCCTCATCGCCCTGGAGGCCCGCCTGTACGCCGAGCGCGGGCACACCGGGCGCGGGGTCTGGCGCCCCTGGCGGGTCACGCGGCGCCGGCAGGAGACCCCCGACACCGCCTCCCTCACCCTCCAACCCGAGGACGGCGACCCGCTCCCCGCCTTCCTGCCCGGCCAGTACGTCAGCGTTCGCACGCGCATGCCCGACGGGGTTCGCCAGGCCCGCCAGTACTCCCTGACCGGCGGGGACGGCGAGTCCCGCCGTATCACCGTCAAGCGCCTGCGCGCGGTCGGGACCGACCCGGCGGGGGAGGTCTCCACCCTGCTGCACGACACCGTCGTCCCGGGCGACGTCCTCATGGTCTCCACCCCCGCGGGTGACGTGACCCTGTCCGAGGGCGACCACCCCCTCGTGCTGGCCTCGGCCGGAATCGGCTGCACACCGATGGTGGCCATGCTGAACCGGCTCGCCGAACAGGGCAGCGACCGCAGGGTTGTGGTCCTGCACGCCGACCGCAGCCCGGGGGAGCACGCCCACCGTGAGGAGACCGCCGCCCTGGTCGGGGCGCTGCCCGGTGCGAGCGCCCGGACCTGGTACGAGAACGGTGTGGACGGGGGAGACGGCGTGGAGGCTGTCGAAGGCGAAGGCGAAGGCGGAGGCGGAGGCGGCGACGGCGCTGAGGGCGGTGGGTGCGTCGGGGACGTCGAGAGCGTCGGGGGTGCTGTCCGGGGGCTGATGGACCTGGACGGGGTGGACCTGCCCGAGGGCGCTGAGGTCTACCTGTGCGGGCCGCTGCCGTTCATGCGAAATGTGCGTGGCCAGCTGCTCGCCGCCGGGGTGCCCGCCCGCCGTATCCGCTACGAGGTGTTCGGCCCGGATCTGTGGCTGGGCGAGGACTGAGCGCCTGGGCGTGCTCTGAGGGGGCGGAGTGGAAGGGGAGTGGGCTGTTCCTGCTTCCTTTCGACGCTCAGGCCGCTGGTGGTGGCCGGGGTAGCGGCACCAGCTGCCGCGAAACGGTTCGGTTCGCTGTCAACGCCCGGGGTCGGGAGATGGTTGACCTCTGCTGCGGTGGCAGCGAAGGCGGCGGGTGTCTGGGGGCTCCGATCAACGCCCTGGTTGCGGGTGGTGGTCGAGGTAGCGGCGTCAGCTGCCGCGAGGTGGTGCGGGAGGGTGACCAACGGTTGGTGTTCGGGGGTGGTGGGGCTCTGCTGCGGTGGCAGCGAGGGCGGCGGGTGTCCGGGGGCTCCGATCAACGCTCCACTCGCTGATGGTGGCCGGAGGTAGCGTCGCCAGCTGCCGCGAGGTGGTGCGGGAGGGCGATCAACGGTTGTTGTTCGCGCGTGGTGGGGCTTTGTTGCGTTGGCACCAAAGGCGGCGGGGCTGGCGGGCCTTGGGCAGCGGTGCTGGCCCCCGGGGTGGGGGTGGGCGACGGTGGCAGCGACCACGGTGGGCGCGGGGCCCGGGCCGCCTGTCGGGCGCGGGCATGCCGGGGACCGGCGTGCCCGGAGGTCATTCCCGGGGCGGTGGAACCGGAATCCTGTCGGGCGGATGGTGCCGTTCCTGCTGTCGGTGTGTGCGCAGTTCGCGTTGGTACTTGGCCCGGTTGTGCGGCCCGCACAGCGGTTGCAGGTTGGCGACCACCGTGCGCCCTCCTCGGGAGAACGAGGTGACGTGGTCGGCTTGACAGAGGGCGACTGGCACTTCGCATCCGCCCGGGTGGGCGCAGGTGGCGTGTCCGTGGAAGGCGGCGGTGCGTTGGCGGGTTGAGGCCAGGCGGCGGCTGTGGCCCACATCCAACACCTGTCCGGTGGGGGGTGCGGTGAGCATCCGTACCACCTCGGAATCGGCGGCGAGTTCGTGGACCAGCCCGACCGGGATCACTCGACCGTGCTCGTCCAACGCGGGAACCTCTTGGCCTTGGGCGTCCAGGTAGGTCTGCACGGGCACCACGATGCGGATCTGCGCCAACGGAGCCGGAGCGTTGTCACATCCGGTGTGGGTGGTGGCGAAACGCAGCGCCGCGATGAGCGCGTCGTGCTCACGCTGGGACCGGGACCGGGTGTCGTCCTCGCTGGGTGGGGTGGTGAAGGTGTCGATGGCCGCGCGCACGACCAACGCATCCCCAGACCCACCCCAGGCCTGGAGTTGGTAGCTGCCCTGGAACGTGTCATGCACCGTCAGCCCGCGGGCCGCGTGAGCGGCTTCGTGGTCGCGGTCCAGGCGGTGGGGGTCCAAACGGTAGGCGACCTGGCGGGCCACCGACTGGAGCTGGTTGACCGACAACGCGGGCCGCTCCGCCTTCGCGGCCACCAGCGCCGCTTCGAACCCCTGCCGATACTCCACCTGGTCGGGAAAGTGGTCCTCATCGCGGGTCTGGACGGCTTTGTCGGTGGCTTTGGCGATCGCGACCGCCTCACCCAACACCACCCTGCCCTCAGCTACTGCTTGGGCAGTGGCGGGCAGCGTCTCCTCCTGCACGTGCTGGGCCAAACGGGCCAAATCCTTGGCCTGAGCGGCGGGGACCTTGCAGCGGTGGGTGATCCACTTGTCCAACGTGCTGTAGCCGCTGTAACGGGCGACCTCACCGCGCGCGTACAAGCGCGCCATCTGCGCCAACGCCTGATACCGGATCTGGTCCAACTGCGCCCACAGCGCCGCGATCTCCTCCGCGGCGGCCTCGTCGGCCCCGGGTGGCACTTCGGCGTTCAACGCCTGGTGGATGATCTCGCGCGCACCGGCCAGCGCGGCCACGGCCGGGGAACATTCCCCGGGGGCCGCCTCGGGCGCTGCGATCATCATCTCCATACTTCTTATTATAGGCCAGTGGTCGCCATTTCTCCACTATTCACAGAGCGAATATGAAGTCTTTCCTTCTGGGGTCCGATCCTCATTGGTGCTCCATGTTTAAGTCAGGCTCAAAAGGTGTCCGAAAATGTGCCCTCGAAATAACCGATTGTCGTTGGTGCGATCGTTGCCCGCGCTGACCGCAGGGTCCGGGGTCGTTGCCCGAGGCCGGAGGGCCTGCTTGCCGTTGGTGCCGACGCAGCAGAGCCCGACCATCCCTACACCCTGGGCGTTGGTCGCCCTCCGGTGGTTGCTCCCGCCTTTGGTGCCGCTGTTCGTCGGCCGCCCCCGCCCTCACCCGACGCCCACCGTTTTCCGCGGGCCATCCCACTTCGCGGCAGCTGGCGCGCTTTCGTTGCCGCCAGAAACCCCCGACAGGAAGGGCGTAGGGGAGAGACCTGAGGGCGGCCCCTCCCTGCCCCTCGATCCATTATCCTTATTGGTCGCCGAGTGTTTCAGGGCATGCCACAACGCCTACTGGGTGGGGTCCCCCCTATTTCCAGGAAACCATCACCACGCCACCCACGACCACCCCCAACCCCCGCCTGTGGAAAACCGGGGATCACGGGCTGAGAGATATACCAACCGGTGGCTCCCAGGACTGTCCACACCTGCTCCGGACCCGTCCACATCTGCTCCGGGTCCGCCCACATCTGCTCCGCGGCCCTCCGCGCCCGCTCCTCTGCCCAAACCCGACCCGCGGCGTGGGTCAGGACGGCGGCCCGGACACGTCGTCCACAGGGGTCTGCGAGTGTCGCGGGAAAGTCGTAGGCTCAGGAGTCACCACCTGTCCACCGACCCTCCTGGGGGCACCCGAGCCATGGCCGACTCCTTCGCCCATCTGCACGTCCACACCGAGTACTCGATGCTCGACGGGGCCGCCAAACTCAAGCCCCTGTTCAAGGAGGCGGCGCGGCTGGGCATGCCCGCGGTCGCGATGACCGACCACGGCAACATGTTCGGGGCCTACGAGTTCTACCAGCAGTCCAAGGGCACCGGCGTCACCCCGATCATCGGCATCGAGGCCTACGTCGCACCCGAGTCGCGCTTCCACAAGAAGCGGGTCTTCTGGGGGCGGTCCAGCGGCTCCGACGACGCCTCGGCGGAGGGCGGCAAGGACATCTCCGGCGGCGGCCGCTACCTGCACATGACGATGCTGGCGCAGAACGAGAAGGGCCTGCGCAACCTGTTCCGGATGTCCTCGCTGGCGTCCATGGAGGGCTACTACATGAAGCCCCGCATGGACCTGGAGCTCATGTCGGAGTACAGCGAGGGCATCATCGTCTCCACCGGCTGCCCCTCGGGCGGTGTGCAGACGCGGCTGCGGCTGGGCCAGGAGAAGGAGGCCGTCGCCTACGCGGCCGGGCTCCAGGACATCTTCGGCAAGGAGAACGTCTTCCTGGAGCTGATGGACCACGGCGTGCCCATCGAGAAGGAGGTCCGCGACGGCCTGCTCAGGGTCGGCCGCGAGCTGGACATCCCGCCGCTGGTGACCAACGACTCCCACTACGTGTACGAGTCCCAGGCCTCGGCGCACGACGCGCTGCTGGCGGTGGGCGTGGGCAAGAACCTGGACGACCCCACCCGGTTCCGGTTCAACGGGTCGGGCTACTACCTCAAGTCCGCCGAGGAGATGCGCGGCATCCTCAACTTCGAGGAGTGGGAGCAGGGGTGCAGGAACACCCTGCTGGTGGCCGAGCGCATCGACCCGGGCGCCTACGACGCGGTGTTCGCCCACCGCGACCTGATGCCGGTCTTCCCCGTGCCCGAGGGGGAGACCCAGGCCTCCTGGCTGGCCAAGGAGGTCGAGCGGCTCCTGCCCACCCGCTACCCGGACGGGATCAACGGCGAGATCCGCCAGCGGGTCGACTTCGAGCTCGGCATCATCAACGAGATGGGTTTCCCCGCCTACTTCCTCGTGGTCGCCGACATCTGCCAGTACGCGCGCAAGAACGGCATCGCGCTGGGCCCGGGGCGAGGCTCGGCGGCGGGGTCGATGATCGCCTACGTCCTGGGCATCACCGACCTGGACCCGCTGGAGCACGGGCTGCTGTTCGAGCGGTTCCTCAACCCCGAGCGCGTCACCATGCCCGATGTCGACCTGGACTTCGACGAGCGTCGGCGCGGGGAGATGATCGAGTACGTCACCCGCCTGTACGGCGCCGAGCGCGTCGCGCAGATCCTGACCTTCGGCACCATCAAGGCCAAGGCCGCGGTCAAGGACTCCACGCGCATCCTGGGCATGCCCTACTCGGTGGGCGACCAGATCACCAAGGCCTTCCCCGCCGCGGTCGGCGGCAAGGAGATCCCGCTGGAGGCGGTGACCAACACCGAGCACGAGCGCTACGGCGAGACCACCGAGCTGCGCAACCTCATCGACAACGACGCGCAGGTCGCCAAGGTGATGGAGACCGCGCGCGGTATCGAGGGCCTGACCCGCGGTACGGGTGTGCACGCCGCGGGCGTCATCCTGTCCAAGGAACCCCTGCTCGACGTCATCCCGCTGCACAAGCGCGACACCGACGGC
Organism: Nocardiopsis sp. LDBS0036; assembly: GCF_041228755.1. Lineage (NCBI taxonomy): Bacteria > Bacillati > Actinomycetota > Actinomycetes > Streptosporangiales > Nocardiopsidaceae > Nocardiopsis > Nocardiopsis sp. LDBS0036. The sequence goes on along the minus strand of NZ_CP141103.1, from coordinate 2,308,212 downwards.
GCCATCATCACGGGCTTTCCCTACCCTCAGTGCGAGGACATGGGCCTGCTCAAGATGGACTTCCTGGGCCTGCGCAACCTCACGATCATGGACGACGCGGTCAAGTCCATCAAGGAGGCCGAGGGGATCGACATCGACCTCGGCAAGCTCCCCCTGGACGACAGGAAGACCTACCAGCTCCTCTCGCGCGGCGACACCCTGGGCGTGTTCCAGCTGGACGGCGGCGCGATGCGCAACCTGCTCAAGCGCATGGAGCCCAAGAAGTTCGGCGACATCGCGGCCGTGCTGTCGCTGTACCGGCCCGGTCCGATGGCCGCGAACGCGCACAACGACTACGCCGACCGCTCGAACGGCCGCCAGGAGGTCACTCCGATCCACCCGGAGCTCAAGGACGCTCTGGAGCCGATCCTGGGGGAGACCTTCCACCTGCTCGTCTACCAGGAGCAGATCATGGCCATCGCGCAGCAGCTGGCCGGGTACACCCTGGGCGGCGCCGACCTGATGCGCCGCGCGATGGGCAAGAAGAAGAAGGAGGCCCTGGAGGAGGAGGAGGCCAAGTTCTTCCCCGGGGCCGAGGCCCGCGGCTTCTCCAAGGAGGCCACGCAGGCGCTGTGGGACGTCATGCTGCCCTTCGCCGGGTACGCGTTCAACAAGTCGCACGCCGCCGGGTACGCCCTGGTCTCCTACTGGACCGCCTACCTCAAGGCCAACCACCCCGCCGCCTACATGGCCGCGCTGCTGACCTCGGTCAGCGACGACAAGGACAAGATGGCGGTCTACCTGGCCGAGTGCCGGACCCAGGGCATCAAGGTGCTGCCCCCCGACGTCAACGAGTCGGGTCTGCGCTTCACCCCGGTGGGCAAGGACATCCGCTTCGGCATGGGCGCGGTGCGCAACGTCGGCGCCAACGTCGTCAACTCGATCATCAGGACCCGCACGGAGAAGGGCAAGTTCAGCTCCTTCACCGACTTCCTGTCCAAGATCGAGCTGGCGGCCTGCAACAAGCGCGTCATCGAGTCGCTGATCAAGGCGGGCGGCTTCGACTCGCTCGGCCAGCCCCGCCGTGAGCTGTACCGCCACCACGAGACGGCGGTGGACGGCATGATCAGCTCCAAGAAGCAGGAGGCGCACGGCCAGTTCGACCTGTTCGGCGGCGGTGACGACGGCGACTCCACCCCCATCGGCCTCAACATCAACTGGGGCGACGAGGAGTGGGACCGCAAGACCAAGCTGGCCTTCGAACGGGAGATGCTGGGCCTGTACGTCTCCAGCCACCCGCTGGCCGGTGCCGAGCGGGTGCTGGCCCGCTCACGCGACACCTCCATCGCCCAGATCGTGGCGGGCGAGATGGCCCGCGAACGCGGTGAGGTGCGCATCTCCGGCCTGATCTCCAAGGTGGACAAGCGCACCAACAAGGCGGGCAACCAGTGGGCGATCGCCACGGTCGAGGACCTGGACGCCTCGATGGAGGTGCTGTTCTTCCCCAAGACCTATCCGCTGTACGTGCAGGCCCTGCTGGAGGACACCGCGGTCACCGTCAAGGGCAGGCTCAACGACCGGGACGGCACGTGGTCGATGTTCGCCTCGGAGATGTCGATCCTGGACATCTCGCACGTCACCGAGGGGGAGCCCCCGGTGCTGCTGACGGTCGCGGAGGAGCGCCTCACCCCCGAGCTGGTCGGCGACCTGCGCCAGGTGCTGGCCACGCACAAGGGGGACACCCCCGTGCGGATCCGGGTGGACAACCCGGTCCGGTCGCGGGTCTACGCCGTGGACCGCTACTCGGTGCGGATCTCCCCGGAGTTCAACGGTGAGGTCAAGAGCCTGCTGGGGGCCTTCGCGGTCGACTACTGACCAGCGCCGCAAGTCCCCGCGGTCCCCGCGCGCCCTCGGGCGAGCGGGGGCCTTTTTCGTGCCCGCTCTTGCCAGGACGAAGTAAGCGATATATCTTTGAGCTATCAGAACAGAGCAGGACAGTCGCTCTGTATCGCACGATCTCCAGGAGGACGACATCATGAGCGCCATGGCGATTCCCGGCCCCTGGTCCTGGGAGGCGCGCGGACCGCGCCGTCCGCGCCTTCCCTGGAGCCGCCAGCCGGAGGAGGAACGGCACGGACACCCCGGGCACCCGGGCCACCGCGGTCCGCGAGGCGGCGGACGGTTCGCATTCGGCCCGCCCGGCCCGCCTCCGCCCCCCGAGCCTCCGATGGGGCCGGGACGGCCGCCCTGGGGAGGAGGGCCCTTCGGCCCCGACCACCCCTTCGGCGGGTTCGGCCCCGGCGGATTCGGGCCGGGCGGGGGGTTCGGCCCGGGAGGCGGCCCCGGCGGCCGACGCCGGGGCGGGCACCGCGCCAAGCGGGGCGACGTGCGTACCGGCATCCTGATGCTGCTCGCGGAGGAGCCGCGCAGCGGCTACGAGATCATCCGCGAGGGCCGCGAGCGCAGCGGCGGCATGTGGCGGCCCAGCCCGGGCTCGGTCTACCCCATGCTCCAGCAGTTGGAGGACGAGGGCCTGGTCGTCCAGGAGGAGGGCGAGGGGCGCCGCCGCCCCTACCGGCTCACCGAGGAGGGCATCGCCCACCTGGAGGAGCACGGCGCCGGGCTCACCCCGCCCTGGGAGGCGGTCGCCGACGCCTACGCCGACAGCCGGTCCCGGTACGAGGAGGTCGCGGCCCTGGCCCACCAGCTCACCGCGGCCGCGGCGCAGGTCGCCCAGGCGGGCAGCGCCGACCAGCTGGAGCGGGCCAAACGGCTCCTGGCCGAGACCCGGCGCAACCTCTACCTCATCCTCGCCGAGGAGGAGGCGGCCGACGGCGCCTCCGCCGCGGAGGAGGACGACGAGGACTGAGGCGGCGGGCGCCGACCGGTGACGGCTGCGACGCAGGGGTGCCCGGGGACGCGAGCGCGTCCCCGGGCACCCCTGTCTGTTCGCGCCCCTGTTCGTCGGCGCCCTTGTTCGTCGGGGCCTCCGCCTGTCAGCGCCCCAGCCGGTCGGTGTCCCGGTGCGTCGGTGCCTCGGCCCGAGGGAGCGCGTCTTTCGTCCCGGGGCCCCTGTCACCGACCCGCGGACCTACTCGCCCGTGGTTCCGTCGGCGAGTTCGCGCAGGACGTCCAGGTGGCCGTTGTGGCGGGCGGTCTCCTCGACCATGTGCACCAGCACCCACCGCAGCGTGGTGTGCCCCTCGCCGCGGTGCGCGCGCCGCGAGCCCGAACCCAGTTCCAGCCGGGCGGTGATCTCCCGGGAACGGGCGCACTGGGCCTCGTACTCCTCCAGGAGTCGGGCCAGGGGGACCTCCGCGCCCCGGCGCCACTCGGCGTCGGGATCCTCCGGGGTGGCGTAGCCCTCGTCGGGCAGCCCCAGCAGGATCACCTCGAACCAGGCGTGCTCCACCCAGCGCAGATGGGAGACGATCGCGCCCACGCTCATCAGCGGGGACGTCGGCAGGGGGGTGGCGGTGGCGTGTTCGGGGGACAGACCGGCGCACTTGGCGTGGACCGTGGCGCGGTGCCAGTCCAGCCAACTGGTGAGCATGGTGCGCTCGTCGGCGGCCTTGGGCGGGTCGACACGCTGGAGGCCGGGGACGGCCAGAGGGCTGTTCTTGTCACTCATGCCGGTATTCTCCGTTCCGGCTATGCCCCGTATCCACTGGTTTTCCGCAGGCCGGGACGGGGCGCGGGAGAGTGGGGGAGATGGCGGACCGCAACCGGGGGGAGAGGTCGGCGCCGACACGCCGGCTGGTCGTGGGGGCGTGCGTCCTGGGGGTCCTGCTCCTGCTGGGCGCTGTCCTGGGGCCGCTGTGGTGGGGTCTGGCACCGCGCGCGGAGGGCACCGCGCTGGGCGGGGGCGAGGTCTTCACCGGAACCACCGAGGACGTGTTCGCGGGCGAGGGCTGGTTCGCCCTCATCACCGCCCTCACCGGGCTGGTCGCGGGCTACACCGCCTACATGGCCCAGTTCCCGCTGTCGCGCCGCCGCTTCCAGGACCTGCGCATGGTCTGCCTGGTCGCGGGCTTCCTCGGCTCGCTGGGCGGGGCCGTGCTCACCTGGCGCATCGGTGTGGCCCTGGACGGCCCGGCGCACGCCGCCGTCGAGGCGGCCGAGCCCGGCGCCACCGTCCAGACCGGGCTCCAGCTCGACGCGACCGCCTTCCTGCTGATCTGGCCCCTGGTGTTCGTGCTCCAGTACGGGCTGCTCGACGCGATCAGCTTCGTGCGCCGCGACCTGCCCGGCGTGCCCCGGCAGGTGTTCGCGCGGCGGGACCCGGAGGCCGAGGAGCACGCCGAGCCCGCGGCGCCGGTCGGCCCCGGCCCGGACCCGGGTCCGGCGGTCCGCCCGGCCCCCGGTGAGCCGGTCCCGGCCGAGCACGACCAGGCGGGGCCGGAGGACCCCCGCGGCCGACCCTGACCCGGCCTCCCGTCCTCAGAACCGGTGGACGGTCTCCTCGTACATGCCGTCGAGCAGGTCGCGGTACTTGTCCTCGACCGCCCGCCGCCGCATCTTCAGGCTGGGCGTCATCTCGCCCTCCTCGACCGTCAGGTCGCTCGGCAGGATCGCGAACCTCTTCACGGTCTCGTGCCGGGGCAGACCACGGTTGAGCTCGTCGACGGCCTCCTGCACCATCTCCCGGACCCTGGGCTCCCGCGTCAGGCCCGTGTAGTCGAGGTGGCCCAGTCCGTGCTCCGCCGCCCACGCGTCGATCGCCTCGGGGTCCAGGGCCACCAGCGCCACGCAGTAGGGGCGCCGGTCGCCGTGCACGACCAGGTTGCTGACGTAGGGGCACAGCGCCTTGAAGCGGCTCTCGATGCTCTGGGGCGCCACGTACTTGCCGCCGGAGGTCTTGATCAGCTCCTTCTTGCGGTCGGTGATGCGCAGGCGGCCGTTCTCCAGGGCGCCGATGTCCCCGGTGGCGAACCAGCCCTCCGCGGTGAGCACCTCCTCCGTGGCGCCGGAGAGGTTGTGGTAGCCGCGCATCACGCCGCCGCCCCGGATGAGGATCTCGCCGTCCTCGGCGATGCGCACCTCGGTACCGGGCATGGGCAGTCCGACCGTGCCGAACCGCACGTCGCCGGGCCGGTTGACGAACGTCCCGGCGCTGGTCTCGGTGAGCCCGTAACCCTCCAGGATGACGATCCCGGCGCCGTAGAAGAACCGGCCGATCTCGGGGGACAGCGGCGCGCTGCCGGAGATGAAGAACTTCAGCCGCTCCCCGAAGCGCGCCCGCAGCCTGGCGAACACGAGCCTGTCGGCGGCCCGGTGCTGCGCGGCGAGCAGGCCCGTGGGTTCGCGGCCCTCCTCCCTGAGCCGGGCGACCCGGTCGCCCACCCCCGCGGCCCACCGGAAGATCCGGTACCTGGCCGCGCCGCCCTCCCGGGCCTGCATGACCACGCGGTTGTACACCTTCTCGAAGATGCGCGGGGCGGCGGCCATGAAGGTGGGCCGCACGACGGCCAGGTTGTCCACGATCCGGTCGGGGCGGCCGTCCACGGCGGTCCGGAAGCCGATCCGCAGCTGGCTGACCTGCATGAGCTTTCCGAACACGTGCGACAGCGGCAGCCACAGGTACTGGACGTCGTCGGGGCCCATCAGGTCCCAGCCCTGCGCGCGCAGCTCGGTGTCCAGGTCCGCCATGGCCTGGGACTCGTAGAGCCAGTTCGCGTGGTCCAGCCGCACGCCCTTGGGTCTGCCCGTGGTGCCGGAGGTGTAGATCAGCGTGGCCAGGTGGTCGGGTGCGACCGCCGCGACCAGCGCCTCGAACAGGTCGGGGTCCTGGGCGTGGAGTTCGGCGCCCCGGGCGGCCAGCTCCTCCAGGGACATCACCCAGTCGTCGTCGCCCCCGGCCGCGCCCTCGAAGGCGATCACCCGCGACAGCCCCGGCATCCGCGCGCGCTGGTCGACCAGCTTGGCGACCTGCTCGTCGTTCTCGGCGAAGGCCACCATGCTGCCCGAGTCGGAGACGATGAAGGCGCAGTCGGGCGGGGTGGAGGAGGGGTAGACGGTGGTGGAGGCTCCGCCCGCGCACAGCACGGCCATGTCGGCGAGGATCCACTCCACGCGTGTGCTGGAGACGATCGCGCACCGGGCCTGGGGGGTCACGCCCAGGTCGTGCAGGCCCAGCGCGATGTCGCGCACCCGGTCGCGGGTCTGGGACCAGGTGAGGGTCTCCCACTTCTCGGGGGCGCCGGACGCGCCGGGAAGGGGGTAGCTGAACGCCTCGGAGTCGGGGGACTCGGCGACGCGGGAGAGGAACATACCGGGGACGGAGGAAAAGGGGGATGAAGTGTTACCCATGTCACGAAACTACCCCTGGGTAGGTAACCCGGCAACAGCCCGTGCACGCCCCCGGAAACGGTCCCCGTGGGGGGTCAGGAGGCGCCGATGGGCGCGGTGACCGCCTCGGTGAGCGTGATCAGGTCACGGGGATTGAGCTCCATCTGCAGACCCCGCCGCCCGGCCGAGACGTAGACGGTGGGCAGTTCGGTGACCGACGCGTCGATCACGGTGCGCAGGCGCTTGCGCTGGCCCAGGGGGCTGATCCCGCCGCGCACGTACCCGGTGGCCTTCTCGGCCAGTGCCGCGTCGGCCATGGCGGCCCTCTTGCCGCCGACCGCGGCGGCCAGCGCCTTGAGGTCGAGCGTGGTGCTGACGGGCACCACCCCGACGGTGAGCTGTCCGTCCACCTCGGCGATCAGGGTCTTGAAGACGTGCTCGTGGGGGACGCCGAGCGCGTCGGCCGCGTCGGTGCCGTAGGAGTGCCCGTCCGAGGAGCCGTCCACCTCGTAGGGGTGCAGCGTGTACGTGGTTTTGGTCCGTCCGGCGGCCACGGTCGCGGGTGTGGCTTTTGCGCTCATTGAGTACCTGGTTCCTTCTCCGCGCGCGAACGCGCTGGTGCGGGCGTCGCAACAGCCCGGGTCGGGCCCCGGGCACGCCGCACCGGTTCGCACAGCAGGCTAGGCCAACACGGGGCCGGGTCGCGCGCAGGCGTGCGGGGAAAGCCGGTGTTTCCTCCGTTGGACACCGGTATCGGGTCCTTCGACCAGGAAAGGGGCCGGCGAACGCGCCGCGCGGCCCCCTAGTTGAACGACACGCCGTTGTTGAGGAAGGGGCCCGCGGGGAGGTTGGGCAGGGTGGGGGCGGCCACGATGCGGTTCTCCCGGCGCAGGAAGCGGGCGGTCACGGCCAGCCGGGTCGCGGCGTCCTCGGCCTCCAGCATCCGCTGCTTCTCCGCCTGGTCCAGGACCGCGGCCGCGGCCACCGCGTAGGACAGCGCGATGGGGTCCTTGGGCAGCTCGGGCGAGGCGTCCGGCGACATCCCGATCGAGGCCAGGCGCTGGGAGTAGGTCCCGAACAGATCGCGCACGCGCTCGGCGTGCTCCTCCGCGTCCGGGCCGGTCGGCTCGGGCAGGAAGGACACCGACGCGGTCGAGTACTCCTCGGGGGAGGAGGCGTCCACCTGCGACAGGTCGGTGATGGAGAACCGCGCGCCGCCCTCGACGACCAGGTCGTAGCGGCCGTCCTCGTAGGTGCGCACGTCGCGCACCAGGGCGGTGCACCCGGTCGCGCTGATCCGGGGCAGCGAGGTGCCCGGTCCTCCCGTGGTGGGCGTCCCGGTGTCGGCGCCGCCGGAGCCCTGGCCGGACTCGGAGGCCACCTCCTGGCCCAGCTCGATCCACACGACGCCGAACCGGAGCGGGCCCCGGCCGCGCCCGCCCTCGTCCCCCTGGGCGAAGTCGGGCCCGAGCAGCTCCGCGACCAGGCGGCGGTAGCGCCGCTCGAAGACGTGCAGGGGAACGGTCATACCGGGGAACAGCACGGTGTTCAACGGGAAGATCGGCAGGGCCAAGGGCATGGTTCCAGTATGCCCCTCATGCCGGGAACGCGGGCGCCGAAACCGGCGGCGCGTCCCCGGCCGGTCCCGGCCCCGAGGCCCGCGGGCGCCCGGGGTCCGGGTCACGGGGTCAGGAGACCGACGGGCCGGCGGTGCCGGGCGCGCCCTGGCTGCCGCTGTCCTCGCTGGGCATGTCCCGGGCGACGAAGTCCTCCACGTGGAACAGGTTGCCGTTGGCGCGGTCCACCACGTTGAGGAGGGTCGACATCTTGGCGACCTCCTCGGTCTGCTCCTGGATGAACCACTGGAGGAACTGCTCGCCGGTGTAGTCGTCCTCGTCCCGGGCGACCTTGGCCAGGCGCTGGAACTGGTCGGTCACCTCGCGCTCCTGGCGAAGGGCCAGGGCGACCAGGTCCCGGGGCACGGCGAAATCGGTCTCGATCTCGTCCACGCCCGGAAGGGAGAACGGGACGTCGGTGTCCAGGAGGAACCGCACGATCATCATCGCGTGGTCGCGCTCCTCCAGGGACTGCTCGTAGAAGACCCGCGCCAGCTGGGGCAGGTCGTGGTCGTCGAACCAGGCGGCGATGGCCACGTACTGGTGGGAGGCCGTGAACTCGTGCCGCACCTGGTCGACGAGGAGCCGGTGGAACTTGGAAAGGCCGATATCGCTGCTCTTGTTCGAAGTCATGAGTACACGATAACGCATGGAAAAGCATTTCGCGACATTTATCAGTGTGACTCGAATTTCTTAGGCAAGCCTTTCTGAAGGTTAATAAGGTTAGGTGTCCCAAACTTAGGCCGCACTTATTCGGGCGTAACGCGTTCCACCCCGTCGGCGCCCTCCCGGGCCGGCGCGTACCCGCCGGTGGCGCGTGTGGCGTCCATCATCCGGACGGCGCCGCCCACCGAATGGGCACTTCCCCCTAGACTGGGACCGTGATCAGTCGAATCGACCTCCGAGGCACCCAAGGCGACCCGCGTCAGGCCCTTCCGCGCGCGGAACTGGACGTGGCGGCCGCCGCCGAGCGCGTACGCCCCCTGTGCGAGGACGTGCGCCATCGCGGTGTCGAGGCCCTGGTCGAACTCACCGAGCGCTTCGACGGCGTCAGACTGACCGACATCCGCGTGCCCAAGGACGCGATCGAGGCCGCCCTGGACGGCCTCGACCCCGCCGTGCGCGCCGCGCTGGAGGAGTCCATCCGCCGCGCCCGCGCGGTCCACCGCGACCAGCGCCGCACCGACCACACCACCCGCGTCGTGCCCGGGGGCACCGTCACCGAGAGGTGGATCCCCGTCGACCGCGTCGGCCTCTACGTGCCGGGCGGCCGGGCCGTCTACCCCTCCAGCGTCGTCATGAACGTCGTCCCCGCCCAGGAGGCGGGGGTGCGCTCCCTGGCGGTCACCTCGCCGCCCCAGAGCGCCTTCGGCGGGCTGCCCCACCCGACCATCCTCGCCGCCTGCGCCCTGCTCGGCGTCGACGAGGTCTACGCCGTCGGGGGCGCCCAGGCGATCGCCATGTTCGCCTACGGCGCGGGCCCCTGCGAGCGCGCCGACATGGTCACCGGCCCCGGCAACATCTGGGTGGCCGCGGCCAAACGCCTGCTCAAGGGCGTCATCGGCATCGACGCCGAGGCCGGTCCCACCGAGATCGCGATCCTCGCCGACGCCACCGCCAACCCCGACTACGTCGCCGCCGACCTGATCAGCCAGGCCGAGCACGACGTCGTCGCCGCCTCCGTCCTGGTCACCCCGGACGAGGCGCTCGCCGAGGCGGTCACCGACCGCCTCGCCGCCCGCGTGGCCGCCACCAAGCACGGCGACCGCGTCCGCGAGGCCCTGTCCGGCCCGCAGTCCGGCATCGTCCTGGTCGACGACCTCGACCACGGCCTCGCCGTCGTCAACGCCTACGCCGCCGAGCACCTGGAGGTCATGACCGCCGACGCCGCCGCGTGGGCCGCGCGCGTGCGCAACGCGGGCGCGATCTTCGTCGGCGACTTCTCGCCGGTCTCCCTGGGCGACTACGCGGCCGGGTCCAACCACGTGCTGCCCACCGGAGGCTGCGCCTGCCACACCGGCGGCCTGAGCGTGCAGACCTTCCTGCGCGGCGTGCACGTGGTCGAGTACGACCGCGAGGCGCTGACCGACGTCGCCCACCACGTCATCGCCCTGGCCAACGCCGAGGACCTGCCCGCGCACGGCGAGGCCGTCGCCGCGCGCACGGACCCGGCCTGAGCCCGAAGGCCACCCGCCCGGCGGGAACCCGGGCGCGCGAGCCCCGCGGCCGCACCGGCCGCGACCCGCACGCCCCGCCCGCCTCCGACCGACCATGAGCGTGCAACCGTGAGCTTCACCCTGAACGACCTGCCCCTGCGCGACGACCTGCGCGGCCGCTCGCCCTACGGCGCGCCGCAGCTGGACGTGCCCGTGGTGCTCAACACCAACGAGAACCCGCACCCGCCCTCGGCGCGCCTGGCCAAGGCGCTGGCCGAGGCGGTCGCCGACACCGCCCTGGGCCTCAACCGCTACCCCGACCGGGACGCGGTCCGCCTGCGCGAGGGCCTGGCCGCCTATCTCGGCCACGGCCTGACCGCCGACCAGGTGTGGGCGGCCAACGGCTCCAACGAGGTCCTCCAGCAGATCCTCCAGGCCTTCGGCGGCCCCGGCCGGTCCGCCATGGGCTTCGAGCCGTCCTACTCCATGCACCCGATCATCTCCCGGGGCACCGGCACCGCCTGGGTGTCCGTGCCGCGCGGAGCCGACTTCCGCGTCGATGTGGAAGCCGCCCTGGCCGCCATCGCCGAGCACCAGCCCAGCGTCGTCTTCCTCACCTCGCCCAACAACCCCACCGGCACCGCCCTGGACCTGGCCGACACGGAGCGCGTCCTGGCCGCGGCCCCCGGCGTCGTGGTCGTGGACGAGGCCTACGCCGAGTTCCGCCGCGAGGGCACGCCCAGCGCGCTGAGCCTGCTGTCCGACCACCCCAGGCTCGTCGTCTCGCGCACCATGTCCAAGGCCTTCGCCCTGGCCGGGGCGCGCGTGGGCTACCTGGCCGCCCACCCGGCCGTGGTCGAGGCCCTCCAGCTGGTCCGCCTGCCCTACCACCTGTCCGCCGTCACCCAGACGGTCGCGCTCACCGCGCTCGACCACGCCGACGAACTCCTCGCCGCCGTCGCCGACCTGCGCGCTGAACGCGACTCCCTGGTCTCCTGGCTGCGCGGGCACGGCTTCTCGGTCGCCGAGTCCGACGCCAACTTCGTCCTGTTCGGCGAGTTCGAGGACCGCAGCCGCGTCTGGCAGGACATGCTCGACCAGCAGGTCCTCATCCGCGAGACCGGCCCGCCCGGGTGGCTGCGCGTCAGCGTCGGAACCCCGCAGGAGATGGCCGCCTTCCGCCGGGCCCTGCTCAGCGCCACCGGACGCTGAGCCGTGCCCGCCGACCCCGAGACCGCCGCCGGGCCCGGCCCGGCCGGGCCCCGCACCCACCGCACCGAGCGAGGAAGTCCCACCACCATGAGCCGCACCGGACGCGTCGAGCGCACCACCAAGGAAACCAAGGTCCTGGTCGAGATCGACCTGGACGGCACCGGCGTCGCCGACGTCTCCACCGGCGTCGGCTTCTTCGACCACATGCTCGACCAGCTCGCCAAGCACGGCCTGTTCGACCTGACCGTGCGCACCGAGGGCGACCTGCACATCGACTCCCACCACACCATGGAGGACACCGCCCTGGCCCTGGGCGCGGCCTTCCGCGAGGCCCTGGGCGACAAGCGCGGCATCCGCCGCTTCGCCGACGCCAAGGTGCCCCTGGACGAGGCCCTGGCCGAGGTCACCGTCGACGTCTCCGGCCGCCCCTACCTGGTGCACAGCGAGCCCGAGGGCATGGCCCCGCTGATCGGCCGCGACTACGACACCACCATGACCCGCCACATCCTGGAGTCGTTCGTGGCCCAGGCCCGCGTCGCCCTGCACGTGCGCGTGCCCTACGGCCGCAACGCCCACCACATCGTCGAGTGCCAGTTCAAGGCGCTGGCCCGCGCCCTGCGCGCGGCCACCGAGGACGACCCGCGCGTCAGCGGCATCCCGTCCACCAAGGGCGCCCTGTAGATGGACGGATACCTGTGGGGGATCGCCCTCATCGTGCTCGGGGGCTTCCTCGCCGGGGGCGCGTACGCCCTGTGGAGGGTCAACCGGCCCCTCGCCGTCGTCCTGGCCGGATGCACGGCGCTCGCGCTGGCCTCCGGCGTACTGCGCCTGGACTACTTCTGAAGGGGAAGGGCAGCACCATGCCGTCACGAGTGGTCGTCTTCGACTACGGCTCCGGCAACCTGCGCTCGGCGCAGCGCGCGATGGAGCGCACCGGAGCCGACGTCACCGTCACCTCCGACCCGCACGCCGCCCTCGACGCGGACGGCCTCGTCGTCCCGGGCGTGGGCGCGTTCAGCGCCTGCATGTCCAGCCTCCGGGCCGCGGGCGGCGACCGGATCATCGGCAGGCGCGTGGCCGGGGGCCGCCCGGTCCTGGGCATCTGCGTGGGGATGCAGGTGCTCTTCGACCGGGGGGTGGAGCGCGCCGACTCCGACGCCGAGGCGGGGGAGGAGGTCACCGAGGGCTGCGGCGAGTGGCCCGGCACGGTGGACCGCCTACGCGCACCGGTCGTTCCGCACATGGGCTGGAACACCGTCCGCCCGCCCGAGGACACCCGGCTCTTCGCCGGGATCGGCCCCGAGGACCGCTTCTACTTCGTGCACTCCTACGCCGTGCGCGAGTGGGAGTTCACGCCCACCAACGAGCGCATCCCGGCGCCCGGGGTGACCTGGGCCGAGCACGGCGAGCCGTTCGTGGCCGCCGTCGAGAACGGACCCCTGTGGGCCACCCAGTTCCACCCGGAGAAGTCCGGCGACACGGGCGCCCGCATCCTGGCCAACTGGGTGGACACCCTCTGACCGGTGTCCGCCGCGCCCGGCCCGCCACCGCTCCCGAAGACCTTCCGACCGACGAGAACGAGATGACTCCATGACCGGCGAGACCACCACCCCCGTACTCGAACTGCTGCCCGCCGTGGACGTGGCGGGCGGCCAGGCCGTCCAGCTCGTCCAGGGCAAGGCGGGCTCCGGCGGGCAGTACGGCGACCCCTTCGAGGCGGCCCTGGCCTGGCAGTCCGCCGGTGCCGAGTGGATCCACCTGGTGGACCTGGACGCCGCGTTCGGCCGCGGCCACAACCGCGACCTGCTGCGCGACATCGTGGGCCGCCTCGACGTCAAGGTCGAGATGTCCGGCGGCATCCGCGACGACGAGTCGCTGGCCGCCGCCCTGTCCACCGGGTGCAGGCGGGTCAACATCGGCACCGCGGCCCTGGAGAACCCGGAGTGGTGCGCCAGGATCATCGCCGAGCACGGCGACCGGATCGCGATCGGCCTGGACGTGCGCGGCACCACCCTGGCCGCGCGCGGCTGGACCCGCGACGGCGGCGACCTCATGCAGACCCTGGAGCGCCTGGAGTCGGAGGGCTGCGCCCGCTACGTCGTCACCGACGTCCAGAAGGACGGCACCCTGAAGGGCCCCAACCTGGACCTGCTGCGCACCGTGTGCGAGCGCACCGACAAGCCGGTGGTGGCCAGCGGAGGCGTCTCCAGCCTGGAGGACCTGCGGGCGATCGCCACGCTGGTGCCGCTGGGAGTGGAGGGCGCCATCATGGGAACCGCGCTGTACGAGGGCGCCTTCACCCTGGAGGACGCCCTGGCCACGGTGCGCGAGTCCGGGAGCGTGCGGCCGTGAGCGTGTCGGTGCGCGTCATCCCCTGCCTGGACGTGGACGCCGGGCGGGTGGTCAAGGGCGTCAACTTCGAGAACCTGCGCGACGCGGGCGACCCGGTGGAGCTGGCGGGCACCTACGACGCCGACGGCGCCGACGAGCTCACCTTCCTCGACGTCACCGCCTCCAGCGGCGACCGCGAGACCACCTACGACGTGGTGCGCCGCACCGCCGACCAGGTGTTCATCCCGCTGACCGTGGGCGGCGGGGTGCGCACCCCCGACGACGTGGACCGGCTGCTGCGCGCGGGCGCGGACAAGGTGGGCGTCAACACCGCCGCCATCGCCCGGCCCGAACTCATCAGGGAGATCGCCGAGCGCTTCGGCCGCCAGGTGCTGGTGCTCTCCGCCGACGTGCGCCGGGTGCGCGAGGACGGGCGGCCGACCCCGAGCGGGTTCGAGGTCACCACGCACGGCGGGCGCCGCAGCGCCGGGGTCGACGCCCTGGAGTGGTGCGAGCGCGCGGCCGAGCTGGGGGCGGGGGAGATCCTGCTCAACTCGATGGACGCCGACGGCACCCGGTCGGGCTTCGACCTGGAGCTGATCCGGGCGGTGCGCTCACGGGTGGAGGTGCCGCTGATCGCCTCCGGCGGCGCGGGCGCGGTGGAGCACTTCGCCCCGGCCGTGGCGGCGGGAGCGGACGCGGTGCTGGCCGCGACGGTCTTCCACTTCGGGCAGTTCACCATCGCCGACGTCAAGAAGAGCCTGCGCGAGGCGGGCCACCCCGTCCGCTGAGCGGCGCGGGGCCCGGCCCCGGCCGCTTGCAGGCACAAGGCCTCCGCGCGCACGCGAGCGCGCGGAGGCCTTCCTCGTGTCCGGCCCGCTCGTGTCCGAGCCCCCGTGTTCCGCGGCCCCGCCTCCGGCCGGAACCCGGTCCCGCCCCGTGGCCCGGTACACGCGCACACCGTCGAATCGGTTGGCGCATGTGCTGAGAAAACAGGACAAGGACAGAGAACTATGTCCTTTTGGTGGCATTGGCGTGCATTTTGTGAACGTGGCGCGGGTCTCACACATCGAACAGTGTGTAACACCCAACCACTCCGCAGCACCGACCACAGGGACCCCAGGGGAAAGGAACCTCTCCATGTCCACCACCACCGGGCGGGCCGCATCCCTCCTCGCGGCCGCCGCCCTCGCCGCGACCACCGCCCTCGCCACCGCGCCCGCCGCCCTGGCGGACGACATCGACCAGACCTCCCCCGAGGTCCTCGCCGCCATCGAGTCCCAGGTCTGGCCCGAGTACACCCTCGGCGACTCCAGCATCGACGTCTACGCCGCCAAGATGCTGCTCTCCTCGGGTGAGATCAACCCCGGCGAGCTCAACCTGGAGTTCGACCAGGACCTGCACGACACCCTCGTCACCTACCAGGAGGCCTTCGGCCTGCACAACGACGGCGACCTCAACCCCGACACCTGGGAGCACTTCCAGGAGCTGGTCTTCGGCCAGCACCAGTTCCGCCGCGGGGACACCGGCCCGGTCGTCACCATGATCCAGCGCGAGCTCAACGCCAAGTTCAACGCCCACCTGGCCACCGACGGCGTCTACGGACCCGCCACCGAGCGGGCCGTCCGCGCCGCCCAGGAGCACTTCGGCATCGGCGTCGACGGCGTCTTCGGGCCCGTCTCCTTCCACGCCGTGATCAGCTACCAGGACTACGCCCGCTGACCGGCCCCGCGGCGCCCCGGTGACCGCGACCGGGACGCGCCCCTCCCGGCGGCGCCCGGGCCCACCCCCTCGGGGCCCGGGCGCCGCCGCGCGCGACCGCCCCCGCCCGCGACCGGAACCGGACCCGCCACACCCCGAACCAGACGGAATAGCCCCGTCGCGCCGCGCGCTGAAACAATCCGGTGGAACCTTGTCGGTGCCGCTGGATAGGTTGACACGACACGCGCACGTCCGCGCCCTCCGGCATGCCCGGGGGCCGCCGCGCGCGTGCCGGGCTGCGCCGGGCCTGCCCGGCACGGAGGAGAACGGGGGGCGTATGGCGCGGGGCACGAGCACCAGGGAACCGGAGAACGAGGAGGGAACGGCACCGCCCGGAGCCGCCGACGGACCGGGAGCACGCCAGTCGACCGACGCCGCCGAGCACACCGGGGTCTTCGCCCGCGGCATGCGGGTGCTGTGGGTCGCCGCCCGCACCGAACCGTGGGTCTTCCTCGCCGCCGTCGTCGGGGCCATGCTGCACGCCGCCGTCAACGTCGGCTCCGCCTCGGTCCTGGGCCACCTCACCGACGCCACCATCCTCCCCGCCTTCGAACAGGGCAGCACCACCGCCGCCGCCCTCGTCGGCGCCGCCGCGCTCCTCATGGGCGTGGGACTGGGCAAGGCCACCGGCATCGCCATGCGCCGCATGCTCGCCGCGCTCATGCAGTTCCGCATGCAGGCCCGCTACCGCCGCGCCGTCGCCCGCAAGTACCTCGAACTGCCCCTGTCCTGGCACCACCGCCACCCCACCGGACAGCTGCTGTCCAACGCCAACGCCGACGTCGAGGCCGCCTGGCAGCCGCTCGCCCCGCTGCCCATGGCCGTCGGCAGCGTGTTCATGCTGGTCATCGCGGCCATCGCCATGCTCACCACCGACCCGGTCCTGGCCCTGGTCGCCTTCGTTGTCTTCCCGGTCCTGGCCGCCGCCAACGTCGTCTTCCAACGGCGCGTCTCACCCATGGCCTCGCGCGCCCAGGCGCTGCGCGCCGAGGTCAGCGGCGTCGCCCACGAGTCCTTCGACGGCGCACTCGTCGTCAAGACCCTGGGCCGCGAGGACACCGAGACCGAGCGCTTCACCTCCGCCGCCCACCGCCTGCGCGACGCGCTCATCCAGGTCGGCCGGATGCGCTCGATGTTCGACCCGGTCATGGAGGCCCTGCCCAACTTCGGCGTGCTCGCCGTCCTGCTCCTGGGCATGTGGCGGCTGTCCACCGGCGCCATCGACGCCGGGGACCTGGTCCAGATCGCCTTCCTGTTCACCCTCCTGGCCCTGCCCATCCGCTCCTTCGGGTGGATCCTGGGCGACCTGCCCCGCAGCGTCGTGGGCTGGGACCGCGTCCAGTCCGTACTCAACTCCGGCGGCGCCATGGAGTACGGCACCCGCACCCTGGAGGACACCCCCACCGGCATCGCCCTGAGCGCCCGCGGCGTGACCTTCTCCTACGCCGACTCCTACGACGCGCGGGGCGGCGCGCGCGACCTCATGGACGGCGGAGCCGACACCGCGCCGCGCACCACCGTCCTCAACGGCGTGGACCTGGACATCGCCCCCGGACGCACCGTCGCACTGGTCGGCCCCACCGGGTCGGGCAAGTCCACGCTCACCACCGTCCTCATGCGCCTGGTCGACGCCGACACGGGCACCGTCACCCTCGACGGCGTCGACGTGCGCGACCTGGCCCGCGACCAGATCCCCCGGCACGCTGCCCTGGTGCCCCAGGGCACCTTCGTGTTCGAGGACAGCGTCCGCGACAACATCACCCTGGGCGCCGACGCCGACGACGACCAGGTCTGGGCCGCCCTGCGCCTGGCCCGCGCCGACGGCTTCGTCCGAGAACTGGAGGGCGGACTCGACGCCCGGCTCGGCGAGAAGGGCACCACCCTCTCCGGAGGGCAGCGCCAGCGCCTGGCCCTGGCCCGCGCGATCGTGCGCCGCCCGAGGCTGCTCATCATGGACGACGCCACCTCGGCCGTGGACCCCCAGATCGAGGCGCAGATCCTGGCGGGCCTGCGCGAACGCGACGACGCCGCCACCGTGGTCGTGGTCGCCTACCGCCGCGCCACCATCGAACTCGCCGACGAGGTCGTCTACATGGAACGCGGACGCGTGCTGGCCCGCGGCACCCACGAGGAACTGCTCACCACCTCGCCCGGCTACACCAGGCTCGTCACCGCCTACGAGCGCGCCTCCGCCGAGGGGCAGGCCGAGACAGACCCGCTGCCCGAGGAACCAGGCCCCCTCGAACCCGCCCGCCCCACCCGTGACGACGCCGCCGAGGAGGCCACCCGATGAGCGCGCCCACCCGCGACGAGCAGCGAGAGCGGGAGGGGGAGGAGCGGCCCGGCCGCGCCCCCGACGACCCGGCCGTGTCGCTGCACCGCTCCTCCGAGGGAGCGATGGACACGCTCAGGCGCGGTCTGCGGCTCTCCCCGGAGTTCGCCCGCGGCCTGTGGCTCACCCTGGTCTTCGCCGTCGTGGCCACCGCCGGCAAGGTCATCGTGCCCATCGCCGTCCAGCAGATCATCGACAACGGGCTGACCGGCGCGAACGGCCCCGACCTGGGCTTCGTCACCCGCATGGTGACCGTCTGCGCCGCTCTGCTCGTGGTCACCATGATCTGCTCCTACCTGATGAACATGCGCCTGTACCGGGCCACCGAGTCCGGCCTGGCCACACTGCGCCGCAAGGCCTTCCGGCACGTGCACGACCTGTCCGTGCTCACCCAGAACAGCGAGCGCAAGGGCGCCCTGGTCTCGCGCGTCACCAGCGACGTCGACCAGATCAGCACCTTCATGCAGTGGGGCGGCCTGCTCCTGCTGGTCAGCAGCGGCCAGCTCCTGGTCGCCACCGTCCTGATGGCGGTCTACTCCTGGCAGCTCACCCTTGTGGTGTGGATCTGCTTCCTGCCGCTGCTGTTCGGCGTGCGCTGGCTCCAGAAGCTGCTCTCCAAGGCCTACCTCACGGTCCGAGAGAACACCGGCGACATGCTCGGCGTCATCGGCGAGACCGTCATGGGCGCCTCCGTCATCCGCGCCCACGGCACCGAGGGGCGCACCGCCGAGCGCATCGACACCACCGTCCTGACCACGCGCCGCTCCCAGATCCGCGCCCAGCGGCTGTCCATGGCGGTCTCGCCCTTCGCCGAGATCATCGCCGCCCTGGGCAACACCGCCGTCGTCCTCATCGGCGTCTGGCTCGGCCTGGACGGCGGCCTGACCGCCGGGCAGCTCATCGCCTTCCTGTTCCTGATGACCCTGTTCATCCAGCCGATGATGATGGCCACCGAGATCTTCAACGAGGCCCAGAACGCCATCGCGGGCTGGCGCCGCGTCCTGGGCGTGCTCGACACCGTCCCCGACATCGCCGACCCCGGCGAGGCGGGCCGGGTGCTGCCGCGCGGACCGGTCCGGGTCTCCTTCGACGGGGTGACCTACTCCTACCCCGAGGGCCCCGTCGTCCTCGACGACGTCAGCGTCGAGATCACCCCCGGCACCCGCGTGGCCGTGGTGGGCGAGACCGGCTCGGGCAAGACCACCTTCGTCAAACTGCTCACCCGCCTCATGGACCCCGCCCGGGGCACCGTCCGGCTCGACGGCGTCGACCTGCGCGAGGTGGCCTTCTCCTCCCTGCGCAGCCGCGTGGTGATGGTCCCGCAGGAGGGCTTCCTCTTCGACAGCTCCCTGGGCGACAACATCCGCTTCGCCCGCCCCGAGAGCACCGACGCCGAACTGGAGGCGGCCGTCACCGAACTGGGGCTGACCGAGTGGCTCGACAGCCTCGCCCACGGACTCGACACCCCCGTGGGCCAGCGCGGGGAGTCGCTCTCGGCGGGGGAGCGGCAGCTCGTCGCCCTGGTGCGCGCCTACATCGCCGACCCCGACCTGCTGGTACTGGACGAGGCCACCTCGGCGGTGGATCCGCACACCGAGGTGCGCATCCAGCGAGCCCTGGACCGGCTCACCCGCGGACGCACCTCCGTGGCCATCGCGCACCGGCTCTCCACCGCCGAGGCCGCCGACCGGGTCCTCGTCTTCGACGACGGGCGCGTCGTGCAGAGCGGCTCGCACACCGAACTGGTGGACAGGCCGGGCGTGTACGCCGACCTGTACGCCTCCTGGGTGCGCTCCTCGGCCTGACCGGGACCGTCCACAGGCCAGCGGAAGGGGGTGCGCCCGCACGGCCGCCGGGCTAGCGTTGGTCCGGGGGCGCCGTGTCCGCCCCGACGGCGGGGGCGGCCCCCGGTCCATTCTCCCCGGCCCGACCGGACCCGGGCAACGCCCCTGCCGGGCCTGTGGACGCCCGCCGCCGACCGCCGAGGGCGTCACCGGCCTCGGTCGGCGGACACACGGCCCGCGGACGCACGGCCCGCCCGCCGCCCCGCGGGCGCTACCGGCCGCGCCACCAGTGCGCCGCCAGCAGCTCCGCCACCAGCGGCTCCACCAGCAGGCTCACGTCCTGGTCGGTGTCGCCCGGGTAGCGCACGGTCAGCTCCGCCTCCGGCATCCGCTCCTGGCCGGGGGTGGGGCCCACCGCCACGAACGCCCCCCGCAACTGCCCCAGGTGCTGGGCGAAGCGCTCGTCGTAGGCCGAACCAGCGAACAGCAGCGCACGGTAGTCCGTCACCGCCGCCAGGTGGCGGTCGGTGTGCGACCACTCCCCGGTCTCACACGCGTGCGCCACCCGTACCGGCCCCTGGCGCAGCACCCGCACCCCCTGCCAGGCCGACGCCATACGCTCGGCCGGGGCCACCATGTGCACCCCGTGCGGCGAATCCAGGATCCGGGCGACCTCGGGCACCCACCCCGGCGCGCTCTCCAACAGCGACGCCGTCGCGTTCGCCGTGCGGCGCAGCAGCCCCGGCAGGGACTGGCTGTTGCCCGGCCGGGGCGCGCCCAGACGGTGCCCCAACAGCAGGAGCAGGGCCAGCGCGTGCTGGTAGGCGCGACAGCCCACACCGCTCGCCTCCTCACCCGCGTGCAGCGGCACCAGCAGATCCGCCTGCCGCCCCACCACCAAGTCCACCGACGGGGCCAGCACGATCACCGGCGACCGCGCCACGTAGCGGTCCAGCACCGTGTACAGCTCGCGCTGCCCACCGCCCAGGCTCACCGCGACCACGAGCGTCTCCGGCCCCGCGGGCGGCTCCTCCGCCGACGAGGAGAAGTCCGCGCTCGCCGCGATCCCCGCCCGGCGCAGCCGCGCCGCCGCCACCTCGCACGCGTGCCGCGCCGCGCCCAGGCCCAGGAAGCGCACCGCGGCGGGCTCGTCGTCGAGCAGCGCGGGCAGCGCGGCGTAGGGATCCCACCGCGGAAAGCGCTCGGCGAGCCGGATCAGCGCCTCGGGCTTGCCCGCGAGGTCGCGGGACAGGGACTCGGCGGTCACGAAACCCCCCAGGGTACGAAGGCAGGGCGAGGGACGACGCACGAACTCTAGGACATCCGCGGCCCCCGGCTCCCGGCGCCCACCGTCCCCCGGCCCCGCCCTCCCCGCCGTCCCGTCCCGAACAGCCCCCGCACCGCCCCGACCCGCACCCCCGACGCCAGGGGACACCCGGTGCGGGACGCTCCGGCGGCGGCCATAACCTGGAGTGCATGAGCGTCACCAGCCTCGACCCGGACATCGCCGCCCGACTCAAGCGCAACCCGGACGGCCTCGTCCCCGCCGTCGTGCAGCAGCACGACACCGGGGAGGTCCTCATGCTCGCCTGGATGGACGACGAGGCCCTGCACCGCACCCTCACCACCGGCTCCGCCACCTACTGGTCGCGCAGCCGCGGCGAGTACTGGGTCAAGGGAGCCACCTCCGGACACACCCAGCGTGTGGTGTCGGTCGCACTCGACTGTGACGGGGACACCCTCCTGGTCCGCGTCGACCAGGAGGGGGCCGCCTGCCACACCGGCGACCACACCTGCTTCGACGCCGGGAGACTCCTGTGAGTTCGGCCTCCTCGCCCCGCGTGCGCCGGGAGTACGGCCTGGCCATGCTCGCCCTGGCCTCCGGGGCCGGACTCCTGCTCGCCGCCGCCGGACGCCCGTGGGCGACCGGCGAACTCACCGCGCCGGGGCCGGTCGCCCCCGTCTCCGTGGAGCTCACCGGAACCGACCTCACCGGCGCCCTGAGCGGCTTCGGCTGGGCCGGGCTGGCCGGGATCGCCGGCCTGTACGCCGCCAGGGGCTGGGGCCGCCGGGCGGTCGGCCTCCTCGTCGCCCTGGGCGGAGCGGCCGCCCTCAACGCCGTCTGGGGCGCCACCCGCCCCGACGCGCTCCTGGCCGCGATGGCCGACAGCACCACCGACACCGCCGGGGCCGCCCAGGTGGCCGCCGACCCCCGCCTGCTGGCCCTGGGGCCCGCCATGGCCGCGGCCGGAGCCGTCCTCCTGGTCGCGGCGGGGCTGGTCGCGGTACTGCGAGCCCCTGCCTGGCCTGGTATGGGCACCCGGTACGATCGGGACGCCGCACCGCGCGCGACCCGGTCCGAGACGCCCTCCGACCTGTGGAGGTCGCTGGACGCCGGTGACGACCCCACACTCGACGCCGAGTCCGCGGGCGCCACGCCCACGGACCCCGACGGCGCCGCCCACGCACCGCGGGCAGCACGCCCAGCCGAACCTAAGGAGAACACCTGATGGCCGACGAGCACCACGACGACCACGGCAACACCCCGTCCGCCTGGTTCCTCACCGTGTCCTGGATCGTGGCGTGGTCCGTGGCGGCCTTCGTCATCGTCTTCCTCGGCGGCGACCTGCTGCTGTGGACCGCCGTCGCCCTCGTCGCCAGCGTCGTGCTCGCCGCGATCGCCGGTGTCATGAAGAAGGCCGGCTACGGCCGCAAGGAGCCCCGCCCCGTTCCGCCCACGCGCGAGGAGTGGGAGGCCGGCCGCAAGTCCGCCGCCGCGCAGCCCGAGCCCGCCGCCGCGCAGCCCGGCCCCGCCCTGGACCCCGACGCGACCAAGGCCTGACGGACACCGGGACACCGGGGAAGCCGCAGCTCACAACGAGTGAATAACGGAAATATGGACGAAGGTCCCACGGGGCGGGTAGATTCGGCCCACCGGCTACGACTGCCGCGTCGGTTCGGTTCGGTGGGAGTCTCACCGATCTGGCATCATTCCTTTCTGCCCGCGGTGTATGCGATCCGGTGATCCAACCCTGCCCCGTGTTGGGCCGGAGTGTTCCCGCATGCGCCGCGCAAATCCCTTGTCCTCTTCCGGAAAGTTGTACCGAGCATGAGTTACGGTCCCCCTCCCCCCGGCAACCCCGGCCCGCCCCCCGGCGGCGGCTACGGCTCCCCCGGGGGCGGCGGCTACGGCCCGCCCTCCGGCGGCTACGGCGCCCCCAGCGGTCCTCCGCCGGACAACGGCCTGGTCTGGGCCATCGTCGCCATCTTCTGCTGCTGGCCCTTCGCCATCCCGGCCATCATCAACGCGACCAAGGTCAACGACCTGTGGAACCGCGGCGACCAGGCCGGCGCTCTGGAGGCCCAGAAGCAGTCCAAGAAGTGGACGAAGATCGCCTTCATCCTCGGCGGCATCTGGGTCGCCCTGTGGGTCATCTACATGATCTTCGTGGTCGTCCTGGGCATCGGCGCCGCCGCCACCGCCCCGACCTACACGACGTACTGACGGGCGAGGCCCGGGCCCTGCCCGCGTCCTCCCTCCGCCCCCGAGCGCCCCGGCGCTCGGGGGCGCGTTTTCTCGGGCCCCGACCCCCGGGCCCCAACCCCTAAGCTGGTCACGTGTCGTACCCACAGTCCAGCGAGCCGCCGCAGAGCTCGCCCCCCGCGCCCCCGGCCGCACGCTCCCTGACGGGGCGGGTCAGTAATCGGCTCCGGGCACTGCACCCGGCCGTATGGCCCGTGGGGCTGGGCGTCCTCGGCCTGGCCGGGGCCACCCTCCTGCACTTCGTGGACCCCAACGAGCCCGGCATCTACCCCACCTGCCCCTGGCTGCTCCTCACCGGCACCTTCTGCCCCGGCTGCGGCACCATGCGGGCGATCGCCCTGCTCACACACGGTGAGGTCCTCGCCTCCATCAGCATGAACCCCCTGCTGTGGCTGCTGGCCCCCTACATCGCCTGGACCTACGGGCTCTGGCTCTACCGCTCCGTGCGACCGCCCAAGAGCCCCCCCAAGCTCACACCGGGCTGGTTCCTGTGGCTGTTCCTCATCGTCGTCACCGCGCACTGGGTCCTGCGCAACCTCCCCTGGTTCTCCTTCCTCGCCCCCGGGACACCGCTCTTTCCCGGCTGGTAGCAGAACCAGGACGACCCCACCGCAGTCCTACCCGGCGAACCCGGCCACGCGCCGCCGCACACGACCACGACGTCCCGAAAAGGTGCCATCACATGAACTACGGTCCTCCCCACACCGGTGGTTACGGTCCTCCCGGCGGCTACGGCGGCCCGCCCCCCGGCGGACCGCCCAAGAACTACCTGATGCACAACATCCTCGGCATCCTCAGCTGCACCGTCATCGGCATCATCGGCCTGATCTTCTCCCTCCAGGTCAACAGCAAGTGGGAGATGGGCGACTACGCCGGAGCCCAGTCCGCCTCCGACACCGCCAAGATCCTGGGCATCATCGGACTGGTCAGCTTCATCGTCTGTGCCGTCATCCTCGTGCTGTACATCCTGTTCTTCGTGGTCATGTTCGGTGTGGTAGCCGCGAACGCCTAGCGCGCCCCCGGCGCTCCGCCCCGGCACGCCCGGGCGGAGCGTTCCCGACCCCCACGAGACCCTCCACGGGGTGTCACGTCGGGGTCGGCGACCCCGCGGCGCCCACGGGTGGATACGATGACCAGCAACACGGTGCGGCGGTGTCCGATCCCGCCGCGCGAGGAGCCCGCACCCGGGCCACCGCCGTGCCGGCCCACTTTCACGAGGGAGCAGTAACTGGTGAGCGTGCTCGACGAGATCCTCGACGGAGTACGCGCTGACCTGGCGCAGCGGCAGGAGGACCTGCCCCTTGACCGCCTCAAGGCCCAGGCCGGGTCGGTGCCCACCCCGAAGGACGCCGAAGCCGCCCTGCGCCGCCCGGGCGTGCACGTCATCGCCGAGGTCAAGCGGGCCAGCCCCTCCAAGGGCCCCCTCGCGGCCATCACCGACCCCGCGGCCCTGGCCCGCGACTACGAGGCCGGCGGCGCCGCCCTGATCAGCGTCCTCACCGAGCAGCGCCGCTTCAAGGGCAGCCTCGCCGACCTCCAGGCCGTCCACAAGGCGGTCGACACCCCGCTGCTGCGCAAGGACTTCGTGGTCAGCTCCTACCAGCTGTGGGAGGCCCGCGTCTTCGGCGCCTCCGCCGTGCTGCTCATCGTCGCGGCCCTGCCCCAGGAGGCCCTGGTCTCCCTGGTGGAGCGGGCCCGCTCGCTCGGCCTCATGCCGCTGGTGGAGGTCCACGACGAGGAGGAGGTCGCGCGCGCACTCGACGCCGGGGCCACCGTCGTCGGCGTCAACGCCCGCAACCTCAAGACCCTGGAGGTGGACCGGGACACCTTCTCCCGGCTCGCCCCCCTCATCCCCTCCGACGTCGTCAAGATCGCCGAGTCCGGTGTCCGCGGCCCGCACGACCTGCTGGCCTACGCCGGAGCCGGAGCCGGGGCCGTCCTCGTCGGCGAGAGCCTCGTCCGCGGCCGCAACCCGCGCGAGGCCGTCGCCGACCTGGTCACCGCCGGGGCCCACCCCGCCCTGCGGGACCGGAACTAGGGGCACAGACCGTGAGAGGGTTGACGCAGGCACCGGCGGACGCGGCGGCGACGCGCCCCGTCCGCAGATGGCGATGGCTCTAGGGAACCCGCGCCAGTGAGCCGCGGGTTCCCGCCGCCGCGTTGACCCACAGTCAGAACGCGCCGCCGGAGCCGGGCGGCGCACAGCCGGTCGGCGCGCGGACCCCGCGGCGCGAGGCCGGGGGAGCCCCGCGCTCGGCCCTTCCCAGGAGAGCGTGCAATGAGCCACGACCAACCCCTGCCCGACCAGCTCGGGCACTACGGCCGCTTCGGCGGCCGCTTCGCGCCCGAAGCCCTCGTCGCCGCCCTCGACGAGGTGGCCGCGGAGTGGGAGAAGGCCAAGCAGGACCCCCAGTACCAGGCCGAACTCGCCGAACTGCTCAAGGACTACACCGGGCGCCCCAGCGCCCTGAGCGAGGCCCGCAACTTCTCCGAGCACTGCGGCGGCGCGCGGATCCTGCTCAAGCGCGAGGACCTCAACCACACCGGATCCCACAAGATCAACAACGTCCTCGGCCAGGCCCTGCTCACCAGGCGCATGGGCAAGACCCGCGTCATCGCCGAGACCGGAGCCGGACAGCACGGCGTGGCCACCGCCACAGCCTGCGCCCTGCTCGGCCTGGAGTGCGTGATCTACATGGGCGAGGAGGACACCCGCCGCCAGGCGCTCAACGTCGCCCGCATGCGCATGCTCGGCGCCGAGGTCGTCCCCGTCACCATCGGCAGCCGCACCCTCAAGGACGCCATCAACGAGGCCTTCCGCGACTGGGTGGCCAACGTCGACCGCACCCACTACCTGTTCGGCACCGTCGCCGGACCGCACCCCTTCCCCAAGCTCGTGCGCGACCTGCACTTCGTCGTCGGCCAGGAGGCCCGCGAACAGGTCCTGGAGCGCGTCGGCAGGCTCCCCGACGCGGTCGCCGCGTGCGTGGGCGGCGGCTCCAACGCCATGGCCGTCTTCGCGGCCTTCATCCCCGACGAGGAGGTCGCCCTGTACGGCTTCGAGGCCGGTGGGGAGGGGGCGCGGACCACCCGCACCGCCGCCTCCATCACGGCGGGCAGCCCCGGCGTCTTCCACGGGGCGCGCACCTTCGTGCTCCAGGACGAGTACGGCCAGACCCTGCCCAGCCACTCCATCTCCGCCGGACTCGACTACCCGGCGGTGGGCCCCGAGCACGCCTACCTCGCCGACACCGGCCGCGCCACCTACGAGCCGGTCACCGACGCCGAGGCGATGGAGGCCTTCCGGCTGCTGTGCCGCACCGAGGGCATCATCCCCGCCATCGAGAGCGCGCACGCCCTGGCCGGCGCCCGCAAGCTCGGCGAGCGCCTCGGCCCGGACGCCGTCATCCTGGTGAACCTCTCCGGGCGCGGCGACAAGGACGTTGACACCGCGGCCGCCTACTTCGGCCTCGTCGACCCGGAGGGACAGGCGTGAGCGCCACCGCACTGCAGACCAAGCTCGCCGAGGCCCGCGAGGCCGGACGCGCCGCCCTGATCGGCTACCTGCCCGCCGGGTTCCCCGACGTGGAGTCCTCCGTCCGGGTCATCCAGGCCATGGTCGAGGGGGGCTGCGACGTCATCGAGGTCGGCCTGCCCTACTCCGACCCCATGATGGACGGCCCCACCATCCAGCGGGCCGCCGACCGAGCCCTGGCCGCGGGCACCACCACCGACGACGTGTTCCGCGTGGTGGAGGCCACCGCCGCCACCGGCGCCGCCGCCGTGGTGATGTCCTACTGGAACCCCATCGAGCGCTACGGCGTCGAGCGCTTCGCCGCGAACCTGGCCAAGGCGGGCGGGGCCGGGGTGATCACCCCCGACCTCATCCCCGAGGAGTCCGAGGAGTGGGTGGCCGCCTCCGACTCCTGCGGCCTGGACCGGGTGTTCCTGGTCGCGCCCTCCTCCACCGACCGGCGCCTGGCCCTGACCACGCGCGAGTGCACCGGCTTCGTGTACGCCGCCTCGCTCATGGGCGTCACCGGCACCCGCACCCAGGTCGCCGACACCGCCGCCGCGCTGGTGCGGCGCACCCGCGAGGCGACCCGAGACTCCGGCCTGCCCGTCTGCGTGGGCCTGGGCATCTCCACCGGCGCCCAGGCCGCCGAGGTGGCCGCCTACGCCGACGGCGTGATCGTCGGCGCCGGGTTCTGCCAGCGGGTCCTGGACGCGCCGGACCTGGACACCGGGCTCGTCGCGGTCCGCTCCTTCGCCCAGGAACTGGCGCAGGGCGTGCGCTCGGGCCGCACCTGATCCGAGGGGCCCGCGACCAGCGGGACGCGTGAACACCGGCGGGGGCCGTCCACGGGACGGCCCCCGCCTTCGTCGTGCCGCCCCCCGTCTCCGGGCCCGTCCGCCGCGGGGCGGGGCAAGGCGGCGGTCAAGCCGGTGAGAACCGGGTGAGAGGACCCCCGCAGAACCTCCCGGCACCCCTTCGACCAGGTCCTCATGAAGGAGAGGGGACGCCCTCCGCTCCGGGGGACGCCGCTCGCTGCGCCCGAAATCCCGGACACAGCGTCACGCACTCAACACAAGCAGTAGGATCTGACCCGACGCGAAGGGCGACGACGCGCCCACGCACCGTGGTCGCGAGGTTCCCCTCCTCCCACGCCCACCCGCCCCCGGGACCCGTGTCCGCCCCGGACGCGCACGGGGGCGGGTGGCGGTGGCCACATCCCCGCGTCCCGGGAACCCCGCACGGCCCGGCGACGACTCCATGGAAGGACCCGCGTCCGCTCCGGTGGGCGCCACGGCCACGGCCGCACCGAACGGAAGGAGGCAGGGGCTCCCGCCCCCGCCCGCAGACGGGGGCACCCGCCCCGCACATCCGATGACCCGCCCGCTCTCTCCCCGGAGGCCGCAGTGATGGACACGACCGACCAGACGCCCGCCACCGAACCCGCGCCCGGATCGCGCTGGGAGGCCGTCCAGCCCTGGCTCAGCCTCGCCTGCCGCGTCGGGCTGGCCGCCGTCCTGGTCTTCGCCGCCGTCTCCAAGTTCCCCCCGGCCCTGTCCGTCCAGGCGGTCGAGGCCTACGACCTCTTCCCCGCCGAGGTCGCGCGGTTCATCGGCTACACCCTCCCCCTGTTCGAACTCGCCCTGGCCGCCCTGCTCCTGGTCGGGCTCGCCACCCGCTACGTCGGCGCCGTCAGCGCGCTGCTCATGGTCGTCTTCATCGCCGGGATCCTCTCCGCCATGGCCCGGGGCCTGAGCATCGACTGCGGCTGCTTCGGCGGCGGCGGACAGGTCGACCCGGAGGAGACCACCTACGGGCTCTCCATCGCCCGCGACATCGCCTTCGCGGCGATGGGCGCCTTCGTCGCGGTCTGGCCGCGTTCGCCCTTCGCCGTCGACCGCGCACTCGGCCTCTTCCGGTGACCCCGGACGGCCGACCGTATCCAGCAGTGAGGAACAGGGGAAGACATGGGCAGTGAAGCGCGCAGGCGCTCCCGAGAGAAACTCAAGGAACAGAGGGAGAAGGACCAGCGCAGGGCCAAGCGCAACAGAACCCTCATCGTGGTGGGCGTCGCCGCCGCGGCGGTGCTGCTCATCGTCGGCATCGGCTACGTCGCCCTCAACGCCGACCGCCGCAGCGGCGAGTACGAGGGGGCCCTGGCGCCCACCACCCTCCAACAGGACGACAGCGTCGTCATGGCCCAGGAGGGCGCCTCGGCCCCCGTCGTCGAGGTCTACGCCGACTACCAGTGCCCCGCCTGCCGCCAGTTCGAACTCCTCAACGGCGGCGTCCTCAAGGAGAACGCCGCCCAGGGCGAGGCCATCGTCCACTACCGGCCGGTCAGCATCTTCGCCCAGCAGCCCGTGCCCCTGAGCAGCAACTCGCTGCGGGCCGGGGCCGCCGCCCGCGCCGCCGCCGACCACGACCGGTTCGTGCGCTACAACGACATCCTCTTCGAGCACCAGCCCACCGAGCGCACCGAGGGCTTCACCGTCGACCAGCTCAAGGAGTGGTTCGCCGAGACCGGCCCCAGCCCGGAGCAGCAGGAGCAGTTCGACCAGCGGGTGGACGACGAGGCCGCCGTGGTCTCCCGGTTCACCGAGGAGTTCCTGCCCGCATTGTCCGAGGACGCCATGGCGCAGATCGGCGAGGAGACCCTCGCCACCATGGTGCTGTCCGACCTGCTCGCCTGGGGTGCCGAGCACGGCCACGACCCCTCGTTCCTGGAGGGGACCTACACGGGCCAGATCATCGAAGCCACCGGGAACGCCTACACTCGCTACAGCGGAGACAACGCCTTCCGCGGAACGCCCTCCGTCTACATCAACGGTGAGTTGCTCGACAACGACACCGCCATGACCGCCCGGGGCCTCAACGAGGCGATCGCCTCAGCGGAACCCGGCGAGGTCGACACCCAACCCACAGGCGACGGGGGTGGCGCGGAGTAGCCATCCCCGAAGACACCCCCGCACGCGGGGCGAACCCGAGAGCAGACCAGTGACATTGTCGTCGACAGCCACGGAGGGCGCGGTCGAGTTCGGCCGGGCCCTCGCGGCCTTCCCCAGCCCGCAGGTCAACTCCATCCCCATCGGGCCGCTGCAGATCCACTTCTACGCCCTGTGCATCCTCGCCGGAGTCATCGTCGCGGTGCTGTGGAGCGAGCGGCGCTGGGCCGCCATGGGCGGCGAGAAGGGCACCATCATGGACATGGCCGTGTGGGCCGTGATCCTGGGCCTGGTCGGCGGGCGCCTCTACCACGTCATCAGCGACGCGCAGCTGTACTTCGCCGAGGGCCGCGAGCCCATCCGCGCCCTGTACATCTGGGAGGGCGGACTCGGCATCTGGGGAGCCATCCCCATGGGCGCCCTGGGCGTGTGGCTGGTGGCCCGCAAGCGCGGCCTGTCCATGTCCAAGCTCTCCTTCGCCATCGCCCCCACCCTCCCCCTGGCCCAGGCCCTGGGCCGCTGGGGCAACTACTTCAACCAGGAGCTGTTCGGCAGGCCCACCGACCTGCCCTGGGCCGTGGAGATCACCCCCTACCCCAACGGCGCCCTGCGCCCGGGCATGGAACTGGGCGTGAGCACCTACCACCCCACCTTCCTCTACGAGTCCCTGTGGTGCCTGGGCCTGGCCGTCCTGCTGGCCTGGGCGGGCCGCCGCTACGAGCGCTCCCTCCAGGGCGGACGCCTGTTCGCCCTCTACGTCATGGGCTACTGCGCGGGCCGGTTCTGGATCGAGTACCTGCGCGTGGACCCGGCCAACGACTTCCTGGGCCTGCGCCTGAACAACTGGACCTCCCTCCTGGTCCTCCTCGCCGCCCTGGCCTACTTCGTGTGGGCGGGACGCCGCATCGACTCCTTCTCCAGCGCCGTCGTCCCCCACGGCCACGACGCCGGAACCCAGGTGTTCGGGCCCACAACCGATGGTGAGACGCGCGACGACAGCACCGTCTACAGCGCCCTGGACAGCGAGGAATCGCGTGTCGGTTCGCAAAGCTCCAGCTCACAGGAGGCGGGGACGGAATACCACCCGAGCCCTGAACGATCTAGTAGCGAGGGCTCGACCGACAGGGACGCCGGGGACACGGGAACCGAACCCGGGACGAAGCCCGAGTAGACACAGGGAAGCCACGTGGACCGGCCGTGTCCGGACACGCATCTGGGCCCCTGTACCTTTCGAGCAGACCACGGGTTGACGATTGAGAAAGACCGTGAGCAGAGCTGAGTCCGGGTACGGCCGCAGAGGCCGCCGCGCCCAAAGCGCCCGCACCGAGGACCGCACCGACGACCAGATCCTGGACCGGGACGAGGAGGGGTACGACCCCGAGGAGGACTTCTCCGCGGAGTACGGCCACACCCGTCCCGCCGACGACGAACCCTATGACGACGGACCCTATGACGACGGGTCCTACGACGAGGACGCCTACGAAGAGGACGACGGCACCGGCGACGCCGACGCGGACGACGCCGAGGAGACAGGCGGACGCGCCTCGCGCCGCAGGAAGGGCCGCGGGGCCCGCGCCTCCTCCCGCCGCAGGAGCCCGGGCAACCGGGCCGCCGGAGGCAGGCGGGCCGGAGCCACGGGAGTCAACAAGGTCTCGGCCTTCTCCGCCGCCGCTATCAAGAGGGTCTCGGTCCTGGGCGACCGGCCCAACCAGATCGTGTACACCCTCGCCGAGCAGAGCAAGCGCAAGCGCGGCAC
The DNA here is from genome assembly GCF_041228755.1 of Nocardiopsis sp. LDBS0036. Classification (NCBI taxonomy): domain Bacteria; kingdom Bacillati; phylum Actinomycetota; class Actinomycetes; order Streptosporangiales; family Nocardiopsidaceae; genus Nocardiopsis; species Nocardiopsis sp. LDBS0036. The sequence goes on along the minus strand of NZ_CP141103.1, from coordinate 2,276,994 downwards.
CGCCGTGCTCGGCCTCCTGCTCGGAGCGTTCAGCATCGCGCTGATCGCCCTCCTCGGCCTGCTGTCCTACCAGCTCTTCGCCGGCAACGGCGGCGCCGTCGCGGGCGGGGACGACACGGTCGTGGCCCCGCCGGACGGGCATAGCACCCTCACCCCGGAGCTGTACCTGTCCGAGCCCAACCGCGAGGACGTCTTCGGCGCCATCAACGAGCGCCCCGAGGGCATCGAACCGATGACCGAGGAGAGCGTCTTCGACCCGGTCCGCGAGATCGGCCTGGACGACGTGAACCTGGAGCTGCGCCAGGGCTCGGTCACCGACTCCTGCACCTCCCTGGTGTGGGGCGAGGAGCTCGGCCAGAGCCTGATCGACGCCAACTGCGTCCAGGCCGCCTCCGGCGTGTACACCGACGGCGACGAGCGGCACGTGGCCCAGTTCACCCTGTTCGATCTGGCCAACGCCGAGGCCGCGGCCGAGGTCGAGCGCGAGCTGGACCCGACCAACGCCGAGAGCGGCGCCGGGTTCCTGCTCACGCAGACCGGCGACGAGATCCCCGGCCTCCAGGACGGTTACAGCCAGGCCACGACCCAGGTCATGGGCCACTACCTGGCCGTGTTCTGGGTGGCCGACACCGACGGTTCCCCGCCCGGGGACAACGCCGACATGGCGACGCTGAGCGTCGCCTCCATGAACGCGGCGCGCTACGTCTACGAGGAGGTCGTGGCCGTGAACCAGGCGGCGGAGCAGGCCGAGGAGTAGTCTGTCCCGGCCTGTCGGAGGCCCCGATAGGATCTGCGACAGACCGACCCGAGGTCACACGAGGCGCGGCGAGGATTCCCGGCCTCACACACCCCCGAACACACCGGTCCGGCCCGCGTACGCGCGGGCCGGACCGCATCCGAGGAAAGGTCCATTGGGTGTCCCCTTCTGAACCGTCGGCGTCCGGACCCGCGGGGCGTCGGAGGAAGACCAGCGAGCCCGACACCGAGCCCGAGGGGCGCTCCTCCCGGGAGGGCGGACGCCGACGGGCCGGGGGGCGCAGGAAGAAGGAGTCCAGGCGCCTGGGCCCCCTCATCGCCATCGTGGCCGGAGTGCTGGTCGTGGCGCTGATCGCCCTCGGCGTGGTCCTGTACCTCAACGCGGGGGAGGGCGGCGGCGAGGGGCAGGCCGCCCCCCAGACCCGCCCCGCCGTGTACCGGGTCGTCGACGCCGGCAGCATGAACGAGGTGCTCGCCACCCGCGAGGCCGACAGCCGCCCCCTCAACGAGAACGAGCTGTTCGGGGACCGCAACGCCGAGATCTCCAGCCAGAGCATCGACTTCACCCTGGGCGAATCGGTCCTGGCCGAGGACTGCGCCGCCGCGGTGTGGGGCGAGCCCGTCAAGACCGCCCTGGCCGAGGCCGACTGCACCCAGGCCGGGCGCGCCACCTACGTGTCCGACACCTACTTCGGCGTCGTGGCCGTGTTCAACCTCGCCGACGTCGAGGGCAGCCGCGCGGTCGCCGCGGCCCTCGCCGAACCCGAGGGGGAGGGCGCCCAGGACCCCGGCTTCGTGCTCTCGCCGTCCGGCGCCGAGCCCTTCGACCGCCTGGGCAGCGGCTACAGCGCCAGTGACGCGGTCGTCAGCGGCCACTACCTGGTCCTGGTGTGGGTGCAGCCCACCGATTCGGAGTCGGTGGAGGACAGGGTCAGCCTGTCCGGGCCGCTCGTGGCGCTGGCCAACTTCCGCGACCCGCTCTACCGGCGCATGGTGCAGCAGGAGGGCACCACCGGCGGCGGCACCGAGGGGACGACGGAGGGGACCGAGGGAACGGGCACCGACGGAACCGAGGGCACGGGAACCGACGGAACGGGCACCGGGACCGAGGGCCTGGGCACCGACGGCACCGGCACTGGCGTCGAAGGTGAGAGTGTGACCGGCAACGAGGGCACGGGCACGGAGCTGCCCGGAACCACCGGCACCGGCTGAGCCTCCACCCCGCACACACGAAGGGGCCCGCGGCACCGCCGAGGGCCCCTTCGCCGTCTCCGGGACGGGCACGCAGCAGCCCGTTGGCTGGCCGGAACCGTCGCTGATGTGACGCGAGGGTCCTGCCCTGCGATCGGCCCAGGGGACGGGCCGGTACAGCGTCAGGCCGGGGAGGACCCCACCCGCTCCAGGAGGTCGGCGGCCACCCCGCGCAGCTCACCGAAGCGGTGCTCGGGCAGATCGAGCAGGGTGTGCCCGGACACCCACTCCGGCGCCGCGGCCACCGCGTGGCGCGCCGTGCGCTTGTTGACCGGGCTCTCCCGCCACGCCGACACCTCCACCAGCCCCGCCCGCAGGGTCGCGGTGAGCGTGCCGTGCGCCCTCTCCTGCACGTACACCAGCAGCCGGTCCACCGCCGAGTCCGCGTCCGGGCGCCGGGTCAGCCGCACCGCCGTCAGGCCGTCCGCGCCGAACCCGCGCAGGAACCGCACCCCGAAGCGCGGTTCCACCAGGGCGCGCAGCCCCCGCTGGCCCGCCTCGTCGCGCACGCACGCCGCCGAGGACGGCACCAGCACGTACACGGTGTCCCCGGCGGCGGCCAGGGCCGCCCGCGCCGCCCAGCGGTCCCACCCGCCCGTGAGATTGACCACCGCGCGTCCGCCGCCCTGCCCGGGCGCCTCCAACCACGTGGACAGGCGCACCCGCCCCGACCCGGCGACCTCGCCCGGCCACGCGCCCACCAGCGTCGGCGCGCGATCACCACCGGCCTCCCCGGCCCCACCGGTCTCCCCGGTCCCGCCGGGACCCGCGGCACTCGCGGTCTCCCCGGCCACCCGGTCCAGCACGGCGCGGGCCCGGTCGGCGTCCAGACCGCCCCGGGCCTCCTTGGCGTTCACCCCCTGGCTGTACACGCGCGCCACCTCACCCGAGGGAGCGGGCAGCGTACGCGCCAGAGGCCGCAGCACGTACAGGTCGGAGGCCGCGCCGATCGACTCGGCCCCGTGGTAGCGGTTGAAGTCCGGCCACACCGCCTCCAACAGCAGGTCCATCCGCACCAGCCTCGCCTGCGTGGCCGCGGCCAGCCGCGGGGTGGTCTCACTGGCCCCGTAGGCCACCAGCACCCGGCCCCGGCGGGGATCGGCCATCCCCTCCACACCGCGCCGCACGAACAGCTCCACCCCGTCGGGCGTGTAGGGGGGATCGGTGAACACCACGTCCGCGCCGCCGCGCACCGCGGGCGGCAGCCCCAGACGCAGGTCCGCGGCGTGCGTACGCACCGCCAGCCCGAGCTCGGCCGCCAGGGAGTCGATGTGGGCCAGGACGCGTTCGTCGATGTCCACGACCTGCGCCCGGGCGCCAGGGCACACCAGGGTCAGCGCCACCGAGGTCAGGTCGTGGTCGCCCACGCACAGGAGCGTGCGGTCGCGCAGGTCGAACCGGGTGGACAGCAGCAGCGCCCGGCGCAGCGCGGTCTCGGCCGTCGCGGCCACGTGGTCCAGGTCCAGATCCGAGGCGGGCCCCTCCTCCACGGCCCGCGCCAGCTCCGCAAGCGCCCGGGAGTAGCGGGGGAGCAGGTGGGCCACCGGGTCGGCGGGCTCCTCCCCGGCCGCGCCCGCGTAGCGCTCGGGCCGCACCAGGCGCACCCGGCCCCGCCCGTCCCCGGGCGCCAGCTCACCGGCCTCCGTCAGGGCCCCCACCAGGGAGGACACCAGCGCGTACGCGACGCCGCTGGCGCGCACCAGCGCGTTCGCCTCCCACTCGCGCCCGTCCGAGAGCAGCGCCAGCACACGGCGCAGCCGGGGCGCGTCCACGCCGTGGCCGCGCAGCAGCTCCGCGGCGGGCTCGGGAAGGGGCGGCGGGCCGTCAAGGGGGCGGTCGGCGCGGGCGGAGTCGCCGTCCGCGACCGGTACCCGCCCGGAGGCAGCGGAAGGGGGGCCGTCCGGGCCCGGAGGAGTCGCGTGCATGCACCGATCGTCCCACGCGCGCCGGGGCGGCGCGCGGCCCGCCGCCACCCAGGTCAGCGGCGCCGCCCGGTGAGGGGGATATCACTCGCGGACCCGCCCCCCGCCCTCTTGGGGACGCGGTTAACACCGGGGTAATGTGGGCGTGCGGCGTGTTGCGCCCGCATGCCCGAAGTGGCGTTCCCCACCTCCAAGGTTGGTGTTTCGGCCTCTTTGGGAGGTTTAGCGGGGTTCCCTCGTGGAAAAACCCGCTAGGCCAGCCCGCACCGGGAACCTCTCCCGGACCGTGCCCGAGCCCGCACACACCCGGGCGCGGCCAGGGGCCACCGGCGCACCGCGGCGCCACATGGTCTAGACCTGCGATTAACGTCGCGGCTGGACCGGCATGTATAAGGGAACCTGCCCGTCACGGGCGACCCCACCCGCCACCGGCGACCACGAGGACGTGGCCGCACGACGGAGGCGGCCACGGCGCCCACACGACGGTCACCGCCGCACCACGCGGCGACACAACTCCATCCGCACGCAGCAGGGCCAACGTCGTCCCGGATGCGCTTTTCACGAAGCCAACGCAAGACGACAGGAGGGTAGATGCCTGCTGGCCAGGTGCGGCGTTCGTCCGTCCGAACGAACCCCGAGACCACTTCCCAGGGCCTGTACGACCCCGCTTTCGAGCACGACGCCTGCGGTGTGGGCTTCGTCGCCGACCTCACTGGACGTCGCAGCCACGACATCGTCGAGAAGGCGCTCACCGTACTCCGCAACCTCGACCACCGCGGAGCCTCCGGCGCCGACCCCGACGACGGCGACGGCGCGGGCATCCTCACCCAGATCCCGCACGAGCTCTACACCGAGGTCTGCGACTTCACCCTGCCCGAGGCGGGCGCCTACGCCACCGGCATCGGGTTCCTGCCCGCCGACGCCGCCGAGCGCGCCGCCGCCGTCGAACGCATCAACGCCATCGTCGCCGAAGAGGGCCTGACCCTGCTCGGCTGGCGCGAACTGCCCTTCGAACCCCAGTACAGCGGACCCGCCGCCCGCCAGGCCATGCCCTACTTCGGGCAGCTCTTCATCACCGGCACCCCCGGCACCGCCACCGAGGGCCTCACCGGCATCGAGCTGGAGCGCCACGCCTACTGCGTACGCAAGCGCGCCGAGCACGAGAGCGACGTCTACTTCCCGAGCCTGTCCCCGCGCACCATCGCCTACAAGGGCATGCTCACCACCCCGCAGCTGGAGCCGTTCTTCCCCGACCTGTCCGACCGGCGCTACGCCTCCGGCCTGGCCCTGGTCCACTCCCGCTTCTCCACCAACACCTTCCCCTCCTGGCCGCTCGCCCACCCGTTCCGCTACGTCGCGCACAACGGCGAGATCAACACCGTCAAGGGCAACCGCAACATGATGCGGGCGCGCGAGGCCAAGCTCGCCAGCGACCTCATCCCCGGCGAACTCGACCGGATCTTCCCCATCGTCGACCCCGACGACTCCGACACCGCGTCCTTCGACGACGCCCTGGAACTGCTCCACCTGGGCGGACGCTCCCTGCCGCACGCGGTGCTCATGATGATCCCCGAGCCCTGGGAGAACCACACCGAGATGGACCCGGCCGTCCGGGCCTTCTACGAGTACCACTCCACCCTCATGGAGCCCTGGGACGGCCCCGCCTCGGTGTCCTTCACCGACGGCACCCTCGTCGGCGCGGTCCTGGACCGCAACGGCCTGCGCCCCGGCCGCTACTGGGTCACCGAGGACGGCCTCGTCGTCCTCGCCAGCGAGGCCGGCGTCCTGGACATCGACCCCGCCACCATCGTGCGCAAGGGGCGCCTCCAGCCCGGCCGCATCTTCGTCGTCGACACCGCCCAGGGGCGCATCGTCGAGGACGAGGAGATCAAGGCCGAACTCGCCGCCCAGCACCCCTACCAGGAGTGGATCGACACCGGCGTCCTGCGCCTGGCCGACCTGCCCGACGCCCGACCCGTCCCGGTCACCGAACTCCAGCGCGCCCAGCAGGTCTTCGGCTACACCGAGGAGGAACTGCGCGTCATCCTCACCCCCATGGCCCGCACCGGCGCCGAACCCATCGGATCCATGGGCACCGACACCCCGGTGGCCGCGCTCTCCGAGCGCTCCCGCCAGCTCTTCGACTACTTCTCGCAGAACTTCGCCCAGGTCACCAACCCGCCCCTGGACGCCATCCGCGAGGAGATGGTCACCAGCCTGGCCACCCTCCTGGGCGCCGAGCACAACATCCTCGACGCCGCACCCGGCAGCACCCAGCGCCTGGTCCTGCCCACCCCGGTCGTCGACCAGGCCGAACTGGCCGCCATCGTCGCCGCCGGACGGGGCAACCCCGCCCTGAAGAGCTTCACCGTCGACGGCACCTACCCCGTCGACGGCGGCGGCGACGCGCTCTCCGCACGCCTGGAGCAGATCAACACCGAGGTCTCCGCCGCCATCGCCGACGGCGCCCACATCCTCGTGCTCAGCGACCGCGGCGCCGACGCCGACCGCGCGCCCATCCCGTCGCTGCTGCTCACCGGCTCGGTCCACCACCACCTCGTCCGCGAGAAGACCCGCACCGAGGTCGGACTCCTCATCGAGGCCGCCGACGTGCGCGAATGCCACCACGTCGCCCTGCTCATCGGCTACGGCGCCTCCGCGGTCAACCCCTACCTGGCGCTGGCCACCGTCCGCGACCTCGTCGAACGCGGCACCATCGGCGGCGTCGACGCCGACCAGGCCGTCCGCAACACCGTCAAGGCGTACGGCAAGGGCGTCCTGAAGATCATGTCCAAGATCGGCGTGTCCACGGTCAGCTCCTACACCGGAGCCCAGATCTTCGAGGCCCTGGGCCTGGGCGCCGAGGTCATCGACCGCTGCTTCACCGGCACCACCTCCCGCCTGGGCGGCGTCGGCTTCGACGTCCTCGCCGAGGAGGTCGCCATCCGCCACCGCCGCGCCCACACCGCCAACCCCAGCGCCCACCGGCGCCTGGAGGTCGGCGGCGAGTACCAGTGGCGCCGCGAGGGCGAACCGCACCTGTTCAGCCCCGAGACCGTCTTCAAACTCCAGCACTCCACCCGCACCCGCCGGTACGAGATCTTCAAGGAGTACACCTCCCAGATCGACGACCAGTCCGAGAAGCTCATGACCCTGCGCGGTCTCCTGCGCTTCAAGGACGGCGTGCGCGAACCCGTGCCCGTCGACGAGGTCGAACCCGTCTCGGAGATCGTCAAGCGCTTCTCCACCGGAGCCATGTCCTACGGCTCCATCTCCGCCGAGGCCCACCAGACCCTCGCCATCGCGATGAACCGCCTCGGCGGCAAGTCCAACACCGGCGAGGGCGGCGAGGACCCCGACCGCTTCACCCCCGACGCCAACGGAGACCTGCGCCGCAGCTCCATCAAGCAGGTCGCCTCCGGCCGCTTCGGCGTCACCTCGCACTACCTCAGCAACGCCGACGACATCCAGATCAAGATGGCCCAGGGCGCCAAGCCCGGCGAGGGCGGCCAGCTGCCCGGCCACAAGGTCTACCCGTGGGTCGCCCAGACCCGCCACTCCACCCCCGGCGTCGGGCTCATCTCCCCGCCGCCCCACCACGACATCTACTCCATCGAGGACCTCGCCCAACTCATCCACGACCTCAAGAACGCCAACCCCTCCGCCCGGGTCCACGTCAAACTGGTCTCCGAGGCGGGCGTGGGCACCGTCGCCGCCGGCGTGTCCAAGGCACACGCCGACGTCGTCCTCATCTCCGGCCACGACGGGGGCACCGGCGCCTCGCCGCTGACCTCCCTCAAGCACGCGGGCACCCCCTGGGAACTCGGCCTCGCCGAAACCCAGCAGACCCTGCTGCTCAACGGCCTGCGCGACCGCATCGTCGTCCAGGCCGACGGCCAGATGAAGACCGGACGCGACGTCGTCATCGCCGCCCTGCTCGGCGCCGAGGAGTACGGCTTCGCCACCGCACCCCTCGTCGTCTCCGGCTGCGTCATGATGCGCGTCTGCCACCTGGACACCTGCCCCGTCGGCGTCGCCACCCAGAACCCGCTCCTGCGCGAGCGCTTCTCCGGCAAGGCCGAATACGTCGTCAACTTCTTCGAGTTCATCGCCCAGGAGGTCCGCGAGTACCTCGCCCAGCTCGGCTTCCGCAGCCTGGACGAGGCCATCGGCTCCATCGACCTGCTCGACACCGCCGACGCCGTCACCCACTGGAAGGCCCAGGGCCTGGACCTGTCGCCCATCCTGCACGAGGTCGAACCCCGCGCCGGCGACCACCGCGTCCAGCAGCGCCTCCAGGACCACGGCCTGGAGAAGGCCCTGGACAACACCCTCATCCAGCTCAGCGAGGGCGCCCTGGACTTCGGCCAGCCCGTACGCCTCGAACTGCCCGTACGCAACGTCAACCGCACCGTCGGCACCATGCTCGGACACGAGGTCACCAAGCGCCACGGCGCCAACGGCCTCCCCGACGACACCATCGACGTCTCCTTCACCGGATCCGCGGGCCAGTCCTTCGGCGCCTTCGTACCCAAGGGCGTCACCCTGCGCCTGTCCGGCGACGCCAACGACTACGTCGGCAAGGGCCTGTCCGGCGGACGCGTCATCGTCCGCCCCGACAACGCCTCCCAACTCGTCGCCGAGGACCACATCATCGCCGGCAACGTCATCGGCTACGGCGCCACCTCCGGAGAGATCCTCCTGCGCGGCGTCGTCGGCGAACGCTTCTGCGTCCGCAACTCCGGCGCCCTCGCCGTCGTCGAGGGCATCGGCGACCACGGCTGCGAGTACATGACCGGCGGCCGCGCCGTCATCCTCGGCCGCACCGGACGCAACTTCGCCGCCGGCATGTCCGGAGGCATCGCCTACGTCCTGGACCTGGACCACGAACGCGTCAACACCGAGATGGTCGAGATCGAGGCCCTCACCGACGAGGACCGCGCGTTCCTCACCGACGTCCTCACCCGCCACCGCGCCGAGACCGGATCGGCCGTCGCCGACCGCATCCTCACCGACGGCGGCATCGACCGCATCGCCAAGATCATGCCGCGCGACTACAAGCGCGTCCTGCTCGCCCAGGCCGAGGCCGAACGCGAGGGCCGCGACGTCAACGAGGCCGTCATGGCCTCCGCACAGTCCTGACACGAGAGGAGGAAGGCACATGGCCGACCCCAAGGGCTTCCTGAAGACCACCGAGCGAGAGCTCCCCAAGCACCGACCCGTCGACGTGCGCATCCAGGACTGGCGCGAGGTCTACGAGGACTTCGACCGGGGAACCGTCACCAAGCAGGCATCACGCTGCATGGACTGCGGCATCCCCTTCTGCCACAACGGCTGCCCCCTCGGTAACCTCATCCCCGAGTGGAACCACCTCGTCCACACCCACGACTGGGCCGAGGCGATCGAACGCCTGCACGCCACCAACAACTTCCCGGAGTTCACCGGCAGGCTCTGCCCCGCCCCGTGCGAATCCGCGTGCGTGCTCGGCATCAACCAGCCCGCCGTCACCATCAAGAACGTCGAGGTCTCCATCATCGACCGCGCGTGGGAGGAGGGCTGGGTCAAGCCCCTGCCCCCCACCACCCGCACCGGCAAGAAGGTCGCCGTCGTCGGCTCCGGCCCCGCCGGACTCGCCGCCGCCCAGCAGCTCACCCGCGCCGGACACGACGTCACCGTCTACGAACGCGCCGACCGCATCGGCGGCCTCCTGCGCTACGGCATCCCCGAGTTCAAGATGGAGAAGCGGCACATCGACCGCCGCCTCGCCCAGATGAGCGCCGAGGGCACCACCTTCCGCGCCGGAGTCGACGTCGGCACCGACATCACCGCCGACCAGCTGCGCGCCGACCACGACGCCGTCGTCATCAGCGGCGGCGCCACCGCCTGGCGCGACCTGCCCGCCAAGGGCCGCGAACTCGGCGGTATCCACCAGGCCATGGAGTACCTGCCCCTGGCCAACCGGGTCCAGGAGGGCGACTACGACACGCCCGCCATCAGCGCCAAGGGCAAGCACGTCGTCGTCATCGGCGGCGGCGACACCGGCGCCGACTGCGTCGGCACCGCCCACCGCCAGGGCGCCGCCTCGGTCACCCAGCTGGAGATCATGCCCAAGCCGCCCGCCACGCGGCCCGACAACCAGCCCTGGCCGACCATGCCCATGCTCTACAAGGTCACCAGCGCCCACGAGGAGGGCGGCAAGCGGATCTACTCCGTCAACACCGTCGAGTTCCTCGGCGACGACAACGGCCAGGTCCGCGCCCTCAAGCTCGTCGAGGTCAAGCGCACCGACAAGGGCTTCGAACCCGTCCAGGGCACCGAGCGCGAGATCCCCGCCGAACTCGTCACGCTCGCCATGGGCTTCGTCGGACCCCAGAAGGAGGGCCTGCTCGACCAGCTCGGCGTCGAACTCGACGGACGCGGCAACGTCGTCCGCGACACCGACTACCGCACCACCGTCGACGGCGTCTTCTGCGCCGGAGACATGGGCCGCGGCCAGTCGCTCATCGTCTGGGCCATCGCCGAGGGCCGCTCCGCCGCCGCCGGAGTCGACCGCTACCTCACCGACGACAGCGCACTGCCGGTCACCATCCCGCCGACCGCACGACCGCTCGTCTAGCCACAACCAGGCACACGCGCGCGCCGGGCGCGGAGGACACCCTCCGCACCCGGCGCGTCGCCGTGTCCCCCCACGCCACGAGCCATCCGGGATCCCACCAGAACCGTCCACAGCCCCCCACACCCCCTGGCCCGGACGCACGACGGCGCCGATACTGGGAACAAGGAGGACCCACCACACGCCCAGGAGGCCAGACGATGACCTACCGGCTCATCGCCGACACCGCCATGGTCGTGCACCTGGCCTTCCTCGCCTACCTCGCCCTCGGCGGATTCCTCGCCTGGAAGTGGCCCCGCACCCTGTGGATCCACCTCGGCTGCGTCCTGTACGGACTCGCCATCACCCTCATCGGCTGGCCCTGCCCCCTCACCCACGTCGAGAACTGGGCCCGCCGACGCGCCGGACAACAAGGACTGCCCCCGGAAGGCTTCATCGACCACTACCTCACCGGTATCGTCTACCCCGCCGAGCACCTGCTCACCGCACAGCTCACCGTCGCCCTCGCCGTCCTCACCTCCTGGGCAGGACTCCTCATCCTCACCCGAAGACGCACACGCAACACCACCCCGAACCGCGCGTAAAGATCGCGAATGGATTGGCCCGCCAACCATTTCCCCGCCCCGCACACGGACGTACCGTCGAAGACATGACCGTTGTGACCTGGGACTCCCTTCGCGCCGCAGAACACTTCACCATGCGAAACGCCCGGCTCATCGACCGGCTCCGCTTCGCCCACCTCTTCCAGAACGGACCCACCGAACCCGTCCGCTCCGCACTCTCCGCCTACCGCAACCTCGACGGCGGCTACGGCAACGGACTCGACCCCGACCTGCGCGGACACACCAGCCAACCCGCCGCCACCGAGATCGCCCTGCGCTACCTCGACGACCTCGGGCCCATCCCCACCACCCTCGGCACCGGCATCTGCCGCTACCTCACCACCGTCACCAACCCCGACGGCGGCCTGCCCTGCGTACGACCCAACGTCCGCCACACCGAAGCCGCCCCCTGGTGGCAGCAGCACCACGACTTCACCAGCGACCTCGGACTCACCGCACTCCTCGCCGGATACCTCCACAAACACAACATCAGCCACACCTGGCGCGACAACGCCACCGCCTACTGCTGGAAACGCATCAACGCCCTGCACTGGACCGACCCCCACCAGGCCATCGGCATCTGCACCTTCCTCCAACACGTCCCCGACCGCGACCGCGCCCTGCGCACCACCAGCCGACTGCACCCCATGATCCGCGCCGTCATCGACACCGACCCCAAACCCAACCCGCGCCGACACGCCCACACCGCACTCGACATCGCCACCCACCCCGACCACATCGCCCGACCCCTGTTCACCGACGCCGAGATCCAACGCAACCTCGACTTCTTCGAACAGACCCAACGACCCGACGGCGGCTGGGACGCCACCTGGCAGCACTGGGACACCGCCGCCACCCTCGAACGCGAAGGCATGCGCACCGTCCAACGCCTGCGCATCCTGTGCGCCTACGGCCGCGTCCAGGGCTACCTCCCGCCCCGCCGCCGCGACACCTGACACTCCGAACCCGGCCCCGGCACACCCCGGCCCCGCCGAGGCCGGACCCCCGCGCCCACCCCGCCCCGACACCCCCGCCAGCGAGGACCCCCACACCACCCAACGCCACCGAACCTCACCCAGGGTGCCCGAAGTTCGACTTCCCGCAGCCCCACATACGTCCATTCGCAACCTGGTTTAGACCACTCCATCCTCCAGACGCTCTAGAGTGTTAAGCGTGACACGTCGAGCAAAAATCGTCGCGACCCTCGGTCCCGCCACCTCGAGCCCGGAAGTCCTCCGCAAGCTCGTCGAAGCCGGACTGGACGTCGCCCGACTCAACCTCAGCCACGGAACCCACGACGACCACAGCGCCAACCTCGCCAACCTGCGAGACGCCGCTGAGGCCGCACAACGAGCAGTCGGCGTCCTCGCCGACCTCCAAGGGCCCAAGATCCGCGTCGGCACCTTCGCCGACGGCCCCGTCGACCTCAACGTCGGCGACGAGTTCACCATCACCACCGACGACGTCCCCGGAGACGCCCACCGCGTCTCCACCACCTACAAGGGACTCCCCGCGGACGTACGCCCCGGCGACCGCGTCCTCATCGACGACGGCCGCATCGCGCTGGAGTGCACCAAGACCACCAGCACCGACGTCCACACCCGCGTCATCGTCGCCGGCACCGTCTCCAACCACAAGGGACTCAACCTCCCCGGCGTCGCCGTCAGCGTCCCCGCACTCACCGAAAAGGACGAGGCGGACCTGCGCTGGGCCCTGCGACAGGGCGTCGACATGGTCGCCCTCTCCTTCGTCCGCAGCCCCGCCGACGCCGAGGAGTGCCACCGCATCATGGACGAGGAGGGCGTCACCGTCCCCCTCATCGCCAAGGTCGAGAAACCCCAGGCCGTCGAACGGCTCCAGGACATCATCGAGGTCTTCGACGGAGTCATGGTCGCCCGCGGCGACCTCGGCGTCGAACTCCCCCTCGAAAACGTCCCCATGGTGCAAAAACGCGCCGTCGAACGCTGCCGCGACAAGGCCAAACCGGTCATCGTCGCCACCCAGATGCTCGAATCCATGATCGGATCACCCCGGCCCACCCGCGCCGAGGCCTCCGACGTCGCCAACGCCGTCCTCGACGGCGCCGACGCCGTCATGCTCTCCGGAGAGACCAGCGTCGGCAAGTACCCCGTCGAGACCGTCGAGACCATGGCCCGCATCGTCAGCGCCGCCGAACAGGAATCCCTGCGCGCCTCGCACATCCTCAACCGGGTACCCGAGACCACCGGCGGAGCCATCGCCCGCGCCGCGGCCGAGATCGGCGCCACCGTCGGAGCCAAGGCACTGGTCGCCTTCACCATGTCCGGAGAGACCGCCCGACGCCTGGCCCGCTACCGCTCACCCATCCCGCTGATGGCCTTCACCACCGAGGAGACCACCCGCGGCGTGCTCTCCCTCACCTGGGGAGTCGAGAGCAACCTCGTGCCCTGGGTCGACAACACCGACGACATGGTCCGCCAGGTGGAGGCCGAACTCCTCCAGCTCGGCGACTACCACAAGGGCGACAAGGTCGTCATCGTCGCCGGAAGCCCGCCCGGAACCACCGGTTCTACCAACTCCCTGCGCGTCCACCGCCTCGGAGACGCCGTCGCCCTCGCGGCGCGGTAGCAACACCCGGGCGCCCCGCACCGGGCGCCCCCGACGTGCCGCATCAGGTCCGGCCCGGAGGACACGGCGTATGAGCCGCGCCGCCCACCGGGTCAGGACCAGGTGCGGCCCCGCCGCCGCGCCGCCCTCAGGCCGCCGACTCCCCGCGCACGTCCCCCCGCGGCTCCGACCCCGCCGCCGCGCCCCCCTCGGGCAGCACACGCTCCAACGGCATGTCCCACGGCAACAGGTTCCACGGACTGCGCTCGTCCTCCGTCAATAGACCCAGCGCCGCCCACACCCGGTCCGTCCCGCCGTGGTCGCCCTCCACACCCTTCTCCGGCCACAACAGGTAACCCGCGTGGAAGGCCATCGACAACTGCTGCCACGACGCGTACCGCCGCTGAAGATCCGAGGCCACCCGACGCAACAGCGTCTGCGTCTCCACCGGACTCAACCAGTCCAACGACGCGCCCCCGCACACCAACCGGATCACGTGCACCGACTTCCACCACTGGTAGGCGCCGATGAGCACCGTCTCGTCCGCCTCGGCCACCCCCGTGACCGCGCGCAACCGCGCCACCTGCTCCCCACTCAGCCGCACGTGCGCGCCCGTCACCTGCCCGCCCCGCTCACGCGGCAGACGCGACCTGGCCACCCCCGCGCTCAGATCCACCACCAGGTCCAGCTTCGGACCCGTGCGCAGCTCCTCCAACAGGGCGTCCACCGCCTCCAGCAGCGACTCGCGGTCGGTCACCCCCCACTGGCGCTCCAGCATCCGCTGGTAGGGACGGCGCAGCGACGGCCGGGCCACCACGTCCCAGGGCTCGGCCAGCGCCACCCGGAACGGCGCCGCCACGGCCGCCGCCCAGCGCTCCGTGCTCAACGGCGCGTCGGGGTCCTTGGTGCGCAGGGTGGGGGACTCACGCGAGCCCACCACCAGCTCGGCGAAGGAACCGGTGACCAGCGCCACGACGGGCACGAAGGCCCAGCCCGGCTGGCCGACGGCCACGAGAAGGACGATGAGCAGCGCGACGGGGGTCAGCAGCCACGGCTGGCGGCGCTGGGAACCCCACGCCACCACCACCCAGGCGCCGATAACCAGTGCGCCGACGATCCCGGCCACCGCGGTCAGCACCCGCTGCTCCTCTCCTGAGAAATCGCTTCTGGAACTCCAGGATCAAGGACGCGCGCCCGCGGAGGCGACCGAACTCACGGGTTGTACTCAGGTTGTGGCCGTGATGTGACCGGTTCCGCCAGGTTGCCCCGGCATAAAGTGACAAAGGGCCTATTTGGGGCGGTACCGGCTGGGTAGTTACGCAGGTTCTGGCACGTCTGTCCGGTCCCTCAGTACTTGGGCCCGACGAAGGCGTCCATGCGCGCCACGGCCTCCTTCTGCGCGATGGAGACGATGATGGCGTCCTTGTGCGGAGGCTTCGGCGCCACGCGGCTCCTCCAAGCGATCTCCAGGAGATCGAGAGAGTGGGTCAGGAGGTCGACGATGTCCTGCGAGGTGTTGCAGAAGAAGTAGCGCGGGTACTCGTAGTACTTCCACTGGTCCTTGACCCGCTTGCGCACCCGGTTGGAGACACGGCAGCCGTCCGAGTGGAACAGCCCTCGTATGAACTCTTGAGGGTGCTCGTCAACGATCTCCGACTGCCAGGATTTCAGGGCTATCTTCCGAGAGTGCTTCAACCCCTTGCCATGTTGGGGGAAGATGCACCGCCAGTGCTTCGATGTGGCCTTGACCTCGGTGCATCCCTGGCGCTGGACGTGGAAGACACCGACAGGGAAGACCTTGGGTATGGCTGCGGCACACTCCCTCATGAGACCGGGCCATGCATCGCAACAGACGATCGACAGGTAGTCGACACCGTTCCGTATGCCGCCGATGTAGCCGTCACCCAGGTACAGCCCGAGGAGATAGGCGTAGGCCTTCGGTTCTGGCGCACCGGTACCGCAAACCGGGCAGTAAGCGGTGCGGTCTTCCTCTGTATGAGAAGCCCTTCGGCTGCCGTAGCGCCAGTGCCTGATCGCCTGCACGGAGACGCCGCACTGTGCCGCGATGGCTTTGTCGGTCAGACCCAGGGCCTTGAGGCGGAAGGTTTCGGCGAGTATTTCATCAACGATGTCGCATGAGTACATGACATGCATGCTTGCCCACGCCTGTGACAATCCGTCGATGGTGCGACTACCGTGGGTTGATATGTCTGAAATGAAAAAAGCCGCCCGGTTGGGGCGGCTCTGTCACTTTGTACCCCGGGTGGGACTCGAACCCACACTGTATGGTGTTTGAGACCATTGTCTGCTGCCAATTGGACTACCGGGGCTTTTTTGGGTGAAACGGACATCCTGGCTGGTGTCCATCTACCTGTTCGGTCGGGGTTGCTCCGTCAACAGTGGTATCACGATTGACGCGCATGCCCGTCCCGACGTCCAGCATCCTAGCTGATCTCGGTAACCTCGTGTACGTGACGAGGACGCAGAGCCGTGTGGTGATCGCGGAAGACGAGGCCCTGATCCGCCTGGACCTCAAGGAGATGCTTGAGGAGGACGGCTACGCCGTCGTGGGGGAGGCCGGTGACGGTGAGACCGTGATCCGCCTTGCCCAGGAGCTCAAGCCCGACCTGGTGATCACCGACATCAAGATGCCCGTGCTCGACGGCCTCTCGGCCGCCGAGCGCATCGCCGCCGAGCGCATCGCCCCGGTGGTGATCCTGACCGCCTTCTCCCAGAGGGAGCTGGTCGAGCGGGCGCGCGAGGCCGGGGCCATGGCCTACCTGGTCAAGCCGTTCAACAAGGCCGACCTCGTGCCTGCCATCGAGATGGCCACCTCGCGCTACGCGGAGCTGTCCGCGCTGGAGTCGGAGGTCTCCAACCTCCAGGAGCGGCTGGAGACCCGCAAGCTGGTCGAACAGGCCAAGGGTCTGCTCCAGAGCCGCCACGGGATGAGCGAGCCCGAGGCGTTCCGCTGGATCCAGAAGAACTCGATGGACCGGCGGCTGACCATGCGCAGGGTCGCCGAGACGGTCGTGGAGACCCTTGGCGGCAAGCAGTGAGCCGCCATCCGTAAGCCGCGCTTACGCGCCCGCGCCAGCCGGACTGAACCGGTCTGGACGAAGGGGGCCGCACCCGACCGGGTGCGGCCCCCTTCGTCGTCCCCGCGCGGCCCTCTCTTCCCGGCCCCTGTGATCACTCCGGTACGCCGGGTGCGGAGAAAGTGTGCATTTGAGGCGCTTAACGCGATGGAAACAAGACAGATGTTCAGGGTCAATGTGCCAGGTGTACCGGTTTGGTCTCGTTTGCGCACGATGGGGTGACGGTTGGGTCACGTGGCATTAGCGCATCTGAACAACTTGCCTAAATCGGGCTAAACTCACCGCACCGAACAGCAAAGGACAGCGGTGGCGCGTGCGCGCATTCGCCACCGCCACCCTCAGATGCGCAAGGAGCGCGCGTGCGCACACGTCTTGTGACCGTGTTGCTCGCCCTGATCACCGCCATCCTGGTGATCCCGGGGCCAGCGGCGACGGCAGACGAACAGGGCGGTGAAGCGCTGCACGGTCAGATCCTCCATCCGGAGAACCGGGACCAGGGTGTCGAAGGCATCATGATCACGGTCTACGACGGCGAGGACGAGGTCGGGGCGGCGGAGACCGACTCTGAAGGAATGTGGGAAGTGGGCCTGCCCGGACCGGGCACCTACCGCGTGGTGGTGGACCAGGAGTCCGTCCCCGGGGAGTTCGCGGTGATCGAGGCCCTCTTCGTCGACGGTGAGACCGAGGTGGAGGTCGAGGCGGACGACCGGCGGCCGTTGATCGTCGCCCTGGAGGCGGCGGGCGCGGCCGAGGAGGAGTCGGCCTCGCCCTCGCAGGAGGAGACGGAGGACTCCTCCGGCGGGGAGGCGGCCGATGAGGAGTCGTTGGCGCCCAACACCGGCGCCGGTGGCTCCTTCGGGGACCGGGTGCTCCAGCTCACCGCGGCGGGTCTGCTGTTCGGCCTGGTCATCGCGGTTTCGGCGATCGGGCTCTCGTTGATCTTCGGTACGACGAAGCTGATCAACTTCGCCCACGGTGACCTGGTGACCTTCGGTGCGATGATCGCGCTGCTCTTCAGCACGGGTGCCGCGGGTATGGGCAACGCGCTGCTGGCGCTCTTCCTGGGGTTGGGCGCGGCGGTCCTGATCGGCGCCTTCCTGGAGGCCAGGCTGTCGCGGACGGCGCTGGTCGTCGCGCAGTGGTCGTCGATCCTCGCGGGTATCGCGCTGGCGACGGTCCTGGGCGTGATGGGGGACGCGGTCGGTTGGAGCGTGCCGCTGTGGTTGGCCGCGGTGGTCGCGGTGCTGATGGGCGCGGTGCTGGGCGGGTCGATGGAGCGCTACATCTGGCGTCCGCTGCGGCACCGCAACGTGGCGATGATCCAGATGTTCATCGTCTCGATCGGTCTGGCGCTGGTGGTGCGGCACGTGATCCTGGTGCTCTTCGGGGCGGGCCGGGAGCGTTACGCGGGTTTCCAGCTCCAGGAGATGGTGCGTCTGGGACCGGTGTCGATGCCGCCGCGCGACCTGGTGGTCATGGCGGTGGCGGTCGTGGTGCTGGTGGGGGTGGCCTGCCTGTTGCAGTTCACCCGGATCGGCAAGGCGATGCGCGCGGTGTCGGACAACCGGGACCTGGCGGAGTCGTCGGGTATCGACGTGGACCGGGTCACGCTGTACGTGTGGGGGCTCGGTGGCGGTCTGGCCGCTCTGGGCGGTGTGCTCTACGGGCTCAACCAGGTGGTGGAGTACGAGATGGGCTTCCGTCTGCTGCTGATGATGTTCGCCGCGGTGATCCTCGGCGGTCTCGGCACGGCCTACGGTGCGATGGTCGGCGGCCTGGCGGTCGGCCTGGTGGCGATGTTGTCCACCCTGTGGTTCCCGTCCCAGCTCATGCAGGCATGGGCTCTGGCGCTGATGATCCTCATGCTGCTGGTCAGGCCCCAGGGTCTGCTCGGTCGGCGTGAGCGGGTCGGCTAGGAGAGAAGACGATGGATATCCTTTCGATCCTCGCCGAGTCCACCCGGTCGGCGCTCGGCCCGATCGCGGCGATCTACGCGCTCGCGGCGATCGGCCTCAACCTCCACTTCGGTTACACCGGGCTGTTGAACTTCGGCCAGGTGGGTTTCATGCTGGTGGGCGCCTACGGCGTGGGCATCAGTGTGGCGGTGTTCGACCTGCCGTTGGTGGTGGGTTTCGGTGTCGGTCTGTTGTGCGCGTTCGTGATGGCCCTGTTGTTGGGCATTCCGACGCTGCGGTTGCGTGCGGACTACCTGTCGATCACGACGATCGCGGCGGCGGAGGTGATCCGTCTGGTGTACCGGGCGGGTTTCGCCGAGCCGCTGACCGGTGGTGTGTACGGGTTGCAGAACCTGGCGTCGGACTTCCGTGCGATCAACCCGTTCGACGGGGGTGAGCGTTACGGTTTCGGGGCGTTGTCCTACAACGGCAACCACCTGTGGGTTCTGGTGGTGACGTGGGGCCTGGTGCTGTTGATGGCCGGGTTGACGTGGGTGCTGATGCACAGTCCGTGGGGGCGTGTCATCAAGGGCATCCGGGAGGACGAGGACGCGGTCCGCAGTCTGGGCAAGAACGTGTTCGCGTACAAGATGCAGGCGCTGGTGCTGGGCGGTCTGGTGGGTGCCCTGGCGGGGTGCATGCTGGCCGTGTACCAGGCGTCGATCCAGCCGGACCAGTTCAAGCCGCAGGTGACGTTCTTCCTGTGGGTGATCCTGCTGTTGGGCGGTGCCGGTCGGGTGTTCGGTCCGGTGCTGGGCGCGATGGTGTTCTGGTTCCTGATGAACTTCACCGACGGTGTGCTCCAGGGTTTCGGCTCGATGGGGTGGCTGCCGTTCCTGGACGGTCCGGACTACGGTGCGATCCAGCTGGCCTTCGTGGGTCTGTTGCTGGTGTTGCTGATCGTCTTCCGGCCGCAGGGTCTCATCGGCGACCGCAAGGAGATGCTGATCAATGTCAAGTGACAAGGTGGGCGGCGGCGTCGGGTCCGGGGTCGGAGTCGACCGTGTGGCCGGTGCGGAGCCCGTGCCGGGTTCGGCGAAGCCGGATCCGATCCTGGTGGCGGACGGTGTGCGCCGTTCCTTCGGCGGTCTGACCGCGGTGGACGTGGGTCACCTGGAGGTGCAGCGGGGGACGATCACGGCGTTGATCGGTCCGAACGGTGCGGGTAAGTCGACGCTGTTCAACCTGTTGACCGGTTTCGACCGGGTGGACGGGGGGCGTTGGACCTTCCAGGGCAAGCCGATCAACGGCAGGCGCGGTCACCAGGTGGCGCGTGCGGGGATGGTGCGGACCTTCCAGCTGACCAAGGCGCTGACCCGGATGACGGTGTTGGACAACATGCTGTTGGGCGCGCCGGGCCAGTTCGGTGAGCGGATGGCGGGTGCGTTCCTGCGGCCTGTGTGGCGGAGGCAGGAGAGGGAGAACACGCGTCGCGCGCTGGATCTGTTGGAGCGGTTCAAGCTCATCGACAAGCGCGACGACATGGCGGGTTCGCTCTCGGGCGGTCAGCGCAAGCTGTTGGAGATGGCGCGTTCGCTGATGACCGATCCGACCATGATCATGCTGGACGAGCCGATGGCGGGGGTGAACCCGGCGCTGGTGCAGTCGTTGCTGGGGCACATCACGTCGTTGCGCGACGAGGGCAAGACGGTGCTCTTCGTGGAGCACGACATGGACGTGATCATGGGTATCAGCGACTGGATCGTGGTGCTCGCCCAGGGCCAGGTGATCGCGGAGGGCCGTCCTTCGGACATCCGGTCCAACCAGCAGGTGATCGACGCCTACCTGGGTGCCCAGGAGGAGACGGCCGAGGCCCCGGGGAGTGGTGATGACTGAGAGCGCGCAGCCGAGTCCGGAGAAGGTGGCGAAGGTCTCGGACGAGGTCCCGGTGGAGGCCGTGGAGGCCGCCGTGGCGCAGGAGCACCGTGAGGAGGTGCTGGAGCAGGCCGGTGAGGCGGCGCCGGTGGGTGGTCCGGAGGACTACCTGTTGTTGGCCAGGGAGCTGGTGGCGGGGTACGTGCCGGGGGTGAA
Source organism: Nocardiopsis sp. LDBS0036 (assembly GCF_041228755.1). Taxonomy (NCBI): domain Bacteria; kingdom Bacillati; phylum Actinomycetota; class Actinomycetes; order Streptosporangiales; family Nocardiopsidaceae; genus Nocardiopsis; species Nocardiopsis sp. LDBS0036. The sequence goes on along the minus strand of NZ_CP141103.1, from coordinate 2,256,180 downwards.
CATCCTCAACGGGTGCACCCTGACGCTGTCCGAGGGCGAGGTCGTGGCGATCATCGGCCCGAACGGGGCGGGTAAGTCCACGCTGATCAAGACGGTGTTCGGGTTGATCCCGGTGCGTGAGGGCGCTCTGACGCTGCGGGGGTCCGACATCGCGGGTCTGCCGGCGCACAGTCTGGTGGAGCGGGGGGTGGGTTACGTTCCGCAGACGCAGAACGTGTTCCCGTCGCTGACCATCGAGGAGAACCTCCAGATGGGGGCGTTCCTGCGGCCGCGGACGTTCACGAAGCGGTTCGCGGCGGTGGCGGAGCTGTTCCCGCTGCTGGCGGATCGGCGCAAGGCCAAGGCGGGGTCCTTGTCGGGTGGTGAGCGCCAGATGGTGGCCATGGGGCGTGCGCTGATGATGGAGCCGTCGGTGCTGTTGTTGGACGAGCCGACCGCGGGTCTGTCGCCGATCTACCAGGAGGAGGTCTTCCAGCGGGTCAAGGAGGTCAACCGGACGGGTGTGTCGGTGATCATGGTGGAGCAGAACGCGCGTCGCTGCCTGCAGATCTGTGACCGCGGCTACGTGTTGGACCAGGGGCGCAACGCCTACACCGGTACGGGTGCGGACCTGTTGAACGATCCCAACGTGATCGAGCTGTACCTGGGGACGCTGGCCAAGGGCTGAGTCGCCGTGGGGGAGGGGCGGGGCCCGTGGCGGGCTCCGCCCCTCCCTGTCGTGTGCGGCGGGGGCGGCGGTGCGTGTCGCGGTGGCCGGGTGGCTTCGTGCACAGGCCCGGCGGGGAGATGGCGTCCCGGGGCGGGACAAATTACCCTGGGAGGACGGGCACGTCCGTGCCCGTCCGCGGCCCCGTCCGCAGTGCGGGTCGGGGGCGGGGGAGAACACAGCGGCGCTGTGACGCCCGTGCGGGCCGGTGCGCGAGGAATGCGGTGCCGGTGCCGGGCGTTGAGAACCGTTGAAGAGGACGGGACCCGCCGCGGCGGGCCGGTCCAGACGCGACCAAGGGGGTCGCCGGCCAGCCGCTACCCCTTTCCAGAGGAGCTTTCCAGCATGACGGTTCAGAGCGAGACCACCGAGGGCATCATCCTCACCGACGAGGCGTCCAGCAAGGTCAGGGCGCTCCTTGAGCAGGAGGGGCGGGACGACCTGCGTCTTCGCGTGGCCGTTCAGCCCGGTGGTTGCTCGGGGCTGCGTTACCAGCTCTACTTCGACGAGCGCGAGCTCGACGGCGACGTGGTCAGCGACTTCGGCGGTGTGGAGGTGGTCACCGACCGGATGAGCTCCCCCTACCTGATCGGTGCCACGATCGACTTCGTCGACACCATCGAGAAGCAGGGTTTCACCATCGACAACCCCAACGCCACCGGTTCCTGCGCCTGCGGTGACTCCTTCAACTAGGGGGCGTCGTCCCGCCGGGGGCTCCGGGGTCGGTGGGCCCGAAGCCGTCCGGTGGTCGCGGTCCGGGGCGTGAGGCGTTCCGGGGGCGGTCGTCGGGCGGGCCGGGCCCCAGGGTTCCGGTCGGCGGTGACAGGGTTTTCCGGGGGGAGGGCGGTTCGTGCCGCCCTCCCCCCTTTTGCCGTGTGCGGGGTTCTCCGTGTGCGGGGCGGGGGCGGGAGCGAGCGGGTGTCCTCTACGCCGCGGGCGCACTGCACTAACCTGGGGCAGTCCGAACCGGGCACGTCCTCTCCCATGCCCGCAGCCCCGTCCGGTCAGCAGACCGACACCTCCCGACCAAGGAGCCTTCGTCCCGTGCGTATCGCGGTTGCCGGATCCATCGCCACCGACCATCTGATGTCCTTCGAGGGTCGCTTCGCGGAACAGATCATCCCCGACCAGATCCAGCAGTTGTCGCTGTCCTTCCTGATCGACGAGCTGGACGTGCGGCGCGGCGGTGTCGCGGCCAACATCTGCTTCGGCATGGGCGGGTTCGGCCTCAACCCGGTGCTGGTGGGTGCGGCCGGGGCCGACTTCGAGGACTACCGCGCCTGGCTGGACCGCCACGGTGTGGACACCTCCGCGGTCTACATCTCCGAGCTGCGCCACACCGCCCGGTTCATCTGCACCACGGACCGGGACCAGAACCAGATCGCGTCCTTCTACGCCGGGGCCATGGCCGAGGCCCGCAACATCGAGCTCCAGCCGATCGCGGACCGCCTGGGCGGACTGGACCTGGTGCTGATCGGGGCGGACGACCCGGCCGCGATGGTGCGTCACAGCGAGGAGTGCCGCACCCGCGGTATCGCCTTCGCCGCCGACCCCTCCCAGCAGCTGGCGCGCATGGAGGGGCCCGAGGTGCGGGGCCTGATCGAGGGCGCGGCCTTCCTGTTCACCAACGAGTACGAGAAGGCGCTGGCCGAGCAGAAGACGGGCTGGTCCGACGCCGACGTCCTGGAGCGGGTGGGCACCCGTGTCACCACCCTGGGCGCCAAGGGGGCGCGTATCGACCGGGCGGGCGAGCCGAGCGTGCACGTTCCGGCCGCGGCGGTGCGGGATCTGGTGGACCCCACGGGTATGGGGGACGCGTTCCGCGCGGGTTTCCTGGCCGCGCACTCGTGGGGGCTGTCGCTGGAGCGGGCCGCGCAGGTGGGCAACGCGACCGCGGTGCACTGCCTGGAGGCGGACGGGCCGCAGGAGTACACCCTGACCGGGGCCTCGCTCCTGGCGCGTCTGGAGGAGTCCTACGGCGCCGGGGTCTCGGCCGAGGTCGCGCCGTTCGTGTAGTCGACGGGTCGGGGTGGTGTCCGCGAACCCGTAGAGTGGGTAGTCGCGACCCGCACGACCCGTGTCCGCCTGCCGGACCGGGCCGCGCCCCGCACGGCCGCCGCTCCCTGGGAGCCGGTGTCCCGCACGGGGAGCCCCGTGCCCGCCGGTGCGCTGAAACGCGTGCCGGTTACCCAGCCCAAGCCGTCCGCGCCGGGTCGCCGCGACGGTGGGGAACCTGTCCCGCTGTGCGCGCTCCGGCGCGCCCGCGCGGGCTCGGGCGCGCTGAGCGCCTCCCAGATCTAGGCCAGCCTTACCTGGGATTCCCCGGATTCATCCGGAAAGGACATTGCATGCGCTACACCGGACCGAAGGTGCGGTTGTCCCGGCGCGCCGGCACCCCGCTGACCCGTAAGGCGGTCAGCTACTTCGAGAAGCGTCCCTACCCGCCCGGTGAGCACGGCCGCCGCGTCCGCCGCAACAGCAGCGACTACGCGGTCCGCCAGGCGGAGAAGCAGAAGGTGCGCTGGTACTACGACCTGACCGAGAAGCAGATGCTGCGCGTCTACGAGAGCGCGAAGAAGCGCACGGGGCGCACCGGTGAGGAGATGCTCGCCGAGCTGGAGCTGCGTCTGGCCACGGTCGTGCTGCGCGCCGGTCTGGCCGCCTCGATCTACGCCGCGCGTCAGTTCGTCAACCACGGTCACATCACCGTGGACGGCAAGAAGGTCGACATCCCGTCGTACCAGGTCAAGCCGGGTCAGATCATCAGTGTTCGGGAGAAGTCCCGCAACATGGTGCCGTTCGTCGAGGCCGCCGAGGGCGTCCACGCCGACGACAAGATCGCCGGATTCCTCGCCGTGAGCCACAAGGACCTGCGCGTCGCGGTCGTCGACCGCCCCAAGCGCGAGCAGATCCCGGTGCCCTTCGACGAGCAGCTGGTCGTGGAGTTCTACGCCCGCTAGCCACCCGCCTCGGCGTGTGCGCGGCCGCTTCCTCCCCGGGGGCGGCCGATGCGGAGCAGCAGGTCAGGCCGCGCGGACTCGGTCCGCGCGGCCTCGCCGTGTCCGGGGTGGTGTGGAGCACGCCACGCCGAGGATTCGGCGGGGTGCGAATCGTTATCGCACCGGAACCGGAACTCCCGGGCCGTGTGGCGCGGGTTTTCGGCCCTCCTCTTAACTCCCTGCCCAGGCCGGGTCCCCGCCCTGCCCCCGGGCGTGGGACGGCCGCCGGGGCCGGGTCAGTACATGCGCCGGATGTGGAAGGCGCTGCCCTGCGCCAGGGGCTGCTCCGCGACGAACTCGTGCATCTTCATCCGGCACCAGGCGGGGATGTCCGCGCTGGCGGCGGGGTCGTCCGCGGTGACCGCGATGACCGCGCCTATGGGCACCTCGTGCAGCCTGGCGGCGAGCATGATGATCGGGATGGGGCACTTGCGGCCCACCGCCTCCACGGTGACCAGGGGAGGCCGGGGCGGGTACTCGGGCACGGAAAACCCCCGTGTGTCGTCGTCTGGTGATGACCATCCTGACCTGGTCCCGTCCCTAAGGCGAACCCGGTTAAGGGCGTCGTAAATCCAGCGATACGCTCACCTTGTTCTCTCCCCCGTGAAACGTCCACGCCGCCCCCGAGAGGCGGAAGGGGCGCGATCGGGGAGGAGGGCCCGGGGGAACGCCGGGCCGCGCTCCGTAGCCAGCCGGGAGGGTCATCCTCCGCGGGCGAACGGGCCCGGCTCCACGTACCGCCGCCAGCTCCGCTCAGGGAGGTCGGCAACACGCTGACCAGGCAAGCCCCTGAACTGGGCGCTGGGCGGTTCGCGATAATGTTTCCCCCTGAAAAGCTTTGGATACTTAGGCCGCCCGTGGAGGTTCCACGGGCTACACCGCTGGGAAGGCAATCCGTGAGTCCGACCCGCCAAGAGAATCGGCGCCGCAACCTGCGCCGATGGGCACCACGCGGCGCCGCGCTCGCCGTGCTGGGGCTGGCCGCGACCGGCTGCGCGTCGAACGATCTCACTCGTTTGGGCATGCCGGAGCCGATCACCAACCAGGCCGAGCGTGTTCTCTCGCTCTGGCAGGGCTCCTGGGTGGCGGCTTTCGCGGTCGGCATTCTCGTGTGGGGGCTGATCGTCTGGTCGGTCATCTTCCACCGCAAGCGCTCTGAGCAGTTGCCGCCGCAGGTGCGGTACAACATGCCCATCGAAGCGCTCTACACCGTGCTGCCGATCGTCATCATCTCGGTGCTGTTCTTCTTCACCGCCCGGGACCAGGCGATCCTGCTCGACACCGACGAGCCGGCGGACGTCAACATCGAGGTCGTGGCCTTCCAATGGGCCTGGCAGTTCAACTACCTCGACGACAAGAAGGAGAACGGCGGGGAGGTGCTCTTCTCCGAGACGGGTATCCCCAACCCGGACGGCACCGCCGACCCCTCCACCCAGACGACCCTGGTGCTGCCCGAGGGCGCGACCGTCCACTTCGACCTGCACTCGCCGGACGTCATCCACTCGTTCTGGATCCCCGAGTTCGGTTTCAAGATGGACGTCATCCCCGGTCGGGACAACGCCTTCCAGGCCGACATCAACGAGGGCACCGCGGGCGAGTACGTCGGCCGCTGCGCCGAGCTGTGCGGTGTGGACCACGCCCGCATGCTCTTCAACGTCCAGGTCCTGCCCCAGGACGAGTACGACGCCTGGGCCGCCGAGCAGCAGCAGGCCGCCGAGGAGGCCGAGCTGGAGGCCGCCGACACCGGCGACACGCCGGACTCCGGTGAGGGCTCCGGTGCCGAGGGTGCGGGCGCCGAGGGCGCCGGCACCGACGAGGAGGGCACCGGCAGCGGCGGTTCCGAGGCCGAGGGCTCCGGTACCGACGAGCAGGACACCGGTTCCGGCGCGTCCGACGCCGAGGAGAATGAGCAGTCATGAGCACCACCACGTCAAGCCCCACTCTCGCGGGCGGTCAGGCACCGTCGCGCAAGGGGTCGATGATCGTCAAATGGATGACCTCCACCGACCACAAGGTCATCGGGTACATGTACCTGATCACCTCCTTCGTGTTCTTCCTCTTCGGTGGTCTGCTCGCGGTGCTCATGCGCATCGAGCTGTTCTTCCCGGGCATGCAGGCCATGTCCAACGAGCAGTTCAACCAGCTGTTCACCATGCACGGCACGATCATGCTGCTGATGTTCGCGACCCCGCTGTTCGTCGGGTTCTCGAACGTGATCATGCCGCTGCAGATCGGTTCGCCCGACGTGGCGTTCCCGAGGATGAACCTGTTCAGCTACTACCTGTTCCTGTTCGGCAGCCTCATCGCCATCAGCGGGTTCCTGACCCCGGGCGGCGCGGCCAGCTTCGGCTGGTTCGCCTACACGCCGCTGTCGGACGCGGTGCGTTCGCCGGGTCTGGGCGGTGACCTGTGGATCCTGGGCCTGGTGGTCTCGGGTCTGGGCACCATCCTGGGCGCGGTCAACTTCATCACGACCGGCCTGTGCATGCGCGCGCCCGGCATGACGATGTTCCGCATGCCGATCTTCACCTGGAACACCCTGCTCACCAGCGTGCTGGTGCTCATCGCGTTCCCGGTCCTGACCGCGGCCCTGATCGCGCTGGGCGCGGACCGCATGGTCGGCACCCAGGTGTTCAACGCCGAGCACGGCGGGGCCATCCTGTGGCAGCACCTGTTCTGGTTCTTCGGCCACCCCGAGGTGTACATCATCGCGCTGCCGTTCTTCGGCATCGTGACCGAGATCATCCCGGTGTTCAGCCGCAAGCCGATCTTCGGCTACAAGAGCCTGGTCGCGGCGACCATCGCCATCACCGGCCTGTCGGTCACCGTGTGGGCCCACCACATGTTCCCGACCGGCGCGGTCCTGCTGCCGTTCTTCTCGTTCATGAGCTTCCTCATCGCGGTCCCGACCGGCGTGAAGTTCTTCAACTGGATCGGCACCATGTGGCGGGGCCAGATCACCTTCGAGACGCCGATGCTGTTCGTCATCGGCTTCCTGGTGACCTTCCTGTTCGGTGGTCTGACCGGTGTGCTGCTGGCCTCCCCGCCGATCGACTTCCACGTCACCGACTCCTACTTCGTGGTGGCCCACTTCCACTACGTGGTGTTCGGCACCGTGGTGTTCGCGATGTTCGCGGGCTTCTACTTCTGGTGGCCCAAGTTCACCGGCAAGATGCTCAACGAGAAGCTGGGCAAGTTCCACTTCTGGCTGCTGTTCCTGGGCTTCCACGGCACGTTCCTGGTGCAGCACTGGCTGGGCGCCGCCGGCTTCCCGCGCCGCTACGCCGACTACCTGCCCAGTGACGGCTTCACCGAGCTCAACCAGATCTCCTCGGTCTCCTCGTTCGTGCTGGCGGCCTCGACGCTGATCTTCTTCTGGAACATGTACATCACCTCCAAGAAGGCGCCGCTGGTCACCGTGGACGACCCGTGGGGTTACGGCTGCTCGCTGGAGTGGGCCACGTCCTGCCCGCCGCCGCGGCACAACTTCACGTCGCTGCCGCGGATCCGCTCCGAGCGTCCCGCGTTCGACCTGAACCACCCGCACGCCGCCGCCCCGGGCGCCGTCCCGGTGGGCGCCACGAAGGAGTAGGGCGCAATGAAGACGCAGGCCTATCTGTTCATGGGCGTCTCGACCTTCTTCGGTCTGGTCGCCGCCCTGTACGTGTACTGGTCCTGGCAGGACACCGGCACGATCGAGTGGACGGGCACCACCGCCCTGGTGGTCTCCATCGGCTTCGGTTGGATGATCGGCTTCTGGCTCTGGCAGGCGGCCCGTCGCAGCGAGCACTTCCACGGGCTTCCCGCGGAGGAGCGGCTGGACGGGGAGATCTCCGAGAACTCCGGCGAGTACGGCTTCTTCAGCCCGCACAGCGCGTGGCCGCTGTGGGTGGCGCTGGCCGTGGCGTTCACCGCGGTGGGCGTGGCGATCGGCTGGTGGATGGTGTTCATCGGCGCCTTCGCCATCATCCTCACCGCCATCGGTTGGATCTTCGAGTACTACCGCAACGAGTTCCAGCACTAGGGGGACGGCCGCCGCGCCGTGCGGCGGCCCCCGCCCGACGGCCGGACGCGTCCCCTGGACGCGTCCGGCCGTCTTCGTCGCCACGGCCCGGAACGCGAACCCCGTGTGACGTGGCCGTCGGCGCTGCCGCCCGGGGCCGTGCCATGACTTCGCGCACTCCGGCCCGGGGCCCGTGTCATGACTTCACACCGGGGTAGGGTTTTCCTGCACTTGACCTGACAGGGCACCGCGGACACGGGTGCGCCCCGCGCGCCGAGGTCCCGTCGCAACGGACGCTGGAGGTCCTTGGCGTGAAGGGACGAGTCCGCACACCCCGCGGTCCGGCGGCGGCCGCCGTCGCGGTCGCGCTCGCCGCGACGGCCTGTACCGGCCCCGCCCGGCAGGAGCCCGCGGCGGCTCCCAGCGAGGAGGCCCAGACCGGGCCGCGGATCAGCGTCACCCCCGAGGAGGGGGCCTCCTCCGTCGCCCCCGACACCCCGGTGCGGGTGTCGGTGGAGGAGGGCTCGCTCACCGACGTCCGCGTCGAGCAGGCCCCCTCCGCGGAGGAGGGCGGGGACGCCGGGGCGGCCGGGGACGCCGAGCGGTGGGAGTTCACCGGCACCCTGAGCGAGGACGGCACCCGGTGGGTGAGCGACTGGAACCTGGACCCGGGCTCGGCGGTCACCGTCCGCGCCACCGCCGAGGACGACGCCGGTGAGGCCTCCGAGACGGTCGTGGAGTTCTCCACGAAGGAGGCCGTACCCGGTCAGCGCCTCGAACTGGCCTCGAACTTCCCCACCTCCGGCGACACCGTCGGCGTGGGCATGCCGGTCATCGTCAACTTCGACCTGCCGGTGACCAACAAGGCCCAGGTGGAGAACTCCATGGAGGTGACCTCCGAGCAGGAGGTGGAGGGCGCCTGGAACTGGGTCGGCGACAAGACCGCGGTGTTTCGCCCCCGCGAGTACTGGGAGCCCCACCAGCAGGTCAGCGTGGACATGCGCCTGTCGGGGGTGGAGGCCTCCGAGGGCGTCTACGGGATCGAGAACCACCGCCTGGAGTTCGAGGTCGGCCGCGAGATGGTCTCGACCATGCACGTGCCCGACCACGAGATGCTGGTGGAGATCGACGGCGAGCCCGCGCGCACCATCCCCGTGAGCAACGGCGAGGCCTCCAAGCGCTTCAACACCACCACCTCGGGGACGCACCTGACCATGGAGAAGTACGAGTCCCTGGTCATGGACGCGGCCACCCTGGGCATCCCCGAGGACTCGCCGGACTACTACAAGCTGGACGTGGACTGGGCGGTGCGCACCTCCAACAGCGGCGAGTTCACCCACGCCGCCCCCTGGAACGACCGGATCGGGTCGGCCAACACCTCCAACGGCTGCACGAACATGTCGGTGGAGGACGCCCGCTGGTTCTACGAGAACTCCCTGATGGGCGACGTCCTGGAGACCACCGGGACCGACCGGGAGCTGGAGTGGGACAACGGCTGGGGTTTTTGGCAGCGGTCCTGGGACGAGTGGCTGTCCCACAGCGCCACCGGTGAGCCGCAGGTGACCGACGGGTCGGGCACCCCCGGTTCCGTGCACGGCGAGGGGAACTAGGCGGGCAGGTCCGGGGAGCCCTCCAGGAGGGCGTCCAGGCGCCTGGCGGTGTGTTCCCAGGTCCACTCACGGCTCACCCACGCGCGGCCGCGTGCGCCCATCTGGGCGGCGCGCTCGGGGTCCTTCAGTAGGGCGATGAGGGCGCGCGCGGAGGGGCCGGGCAGGGATCCGTCCACGACCAGGCCGGTCTCGCCGTCCCGGACCGTGGCGGGTGCGCCCCCGGAGTCGCCCGCGACCACGGGCAGGCCGCAGGCCGAGGCCTCCAGGTAGACGATGCCCAGCCCCTCGGCCTCCAGGCCGCCCTTGCGGCTGCGGCAGGGCATGGCGAACACGTCGGCGGCGTCGTAGTAGGGCGGCAGGTCCCGGTGGGGGACCGAGCCGGTGAAGACCACCGAGTCCATTCCGCGCGCGGCCGAGAGCAGGCTCCGGCGGTGGGGGCCGTCGCCGACGACGAGCAGGACCGCGTCGGGCACGTCGGCCAGGACGCGGGGCCAGGCGCGGATCAGGGTGTCCTGCCCCTTGCGCGGTACGAGCCGGGACACGCACAGCACCACGGGGCGGTCGCCCAGGCCCAGGCGCGCGCGGACCTCCTCGCCGCCGGTGCCGGGCCGGAAGGCCCCGGTGTCCACGCCGGGCGTGAGCCGGCGCATGCGGGCGGCCGCGTCGGGGGACAGGGCCCGGGCCAGGTGACGCCGGGTGTACTCGCCCAGGTAGGTGACGGTGTCGGTGGTGTCGCCGATGCGGCGCAGCGCCTCGCGGGATCCGGGCATGGTGGCCCACCAGGTCTCGTGGCCGTGGCTGATGGCCACCTGGCGCTTGACGGGGGTGCCCTCGCCCAGCCCGGCGGCGAGCAGTCCCAGCGGGGCGGCGGCGCCGTAGAGCACGGTGTCGCAGCCCTCCAGGTCGGCGATGGCGCGTGCCCGCCGCGCCACCCGGGGCGTGGGCAGCAGGACGCGTGCGGCGTCGCGCACGACGGGGAAGGGCTGGCGCAGGTCGAAGTGCGGGTCGGCGGCGGCGTCGGCCCGGGCGGGGGAGGAGCAGTAGACCACGACCGATCCGCGGGGGCGGCGCAGGGCCATCTCGTGGACGAAGGCCTCGATGCCACCGGCCTTGGGCGGGAAGTCGTTGGTGATGATCAGAGTTCGCGGCACAGGGGCGAGTCTAGGCGCGGCGGGGGCGGCGGGGGGTGTTCCACGCGGGTCCGGCCCCGGTGCGCGGCGGGCCCGGAGACGGTGGTGCCCCGCGACGCCGTGCGTCGCGGGGCACCGGGAGCCGTGCGCCGGTCAGGGGCGGACGGCGGTGACGAAGTTGGCGCGGTAGTAGTCGTTCAGGGTGACCGTGCCGATGGGGCGGGCCGAGGTGGAGGCGTGCACCATGACGTTGTCGCCCGCGTACAGGCCCACGTGCTCGGGGCCGCTGCCGCCGGGGTAGAAGAAGAGCAGGTCGCCGGGCTGCTTGTTCTCCCAGGAGACCCGCTGGCCCGCGTTGACCTGCTGGTAGGTGGTGCGGGGCAGGCTGACGCCGGCGGCGGCCCAGGCGGCCTGGGTCAGGCCGGAGCAGTCGTAGCCGCCGGGGCCGGTGCCGCCCCAGACGTAGGGCTTGCCGACCTGGGCGTAGGCGAAGTTCAGTGCCGTGGCGGCGCTGCCCGTGGCGGGGCCGGTGTAGCTGCCGCCTCCTCCGCCCCCACCGCCTCCTCCGCCTCCGCTGCTCCCGCCGCCGGTCTGGCCGACGTTCTGGGTGGCCGCCGCCTGCTCCTCGGCGGTCAGCTCCGAGAGGAGCCCCTCCTGCTCCTCGATGGCCTCCTCGGCGGCCTCGGTGGCCTCCTCGGCCTCCTTGAGGGCCTCGGCGGCCTCCTCCTCGGTCGCGCTGGCCTCGGCCTCCAGGACCTCCAGGTTCTCCAGCTCGGTGACGTACTGCGCGAGGTTGCCGTCGTTCTGGGTCGACAGGTAGTCCAGGTCGGCCTGGTGGGCCAGGGCGTCCTCGGGGCCGGTGGAGCTGAGCAGGTGGTGGAAGGAGGTGAAGTCGACGCCGGTGTAGGTGGAGCTGGCGAGCCGGCGGGCGCCCAGGCCGAGTTCGGCGACCTTCTCCTCGGCGGCCTCGATCTCCTCCAGGATGCCCTCCAGCTCCTCCTGGGCGGCCTCGTGCGTCTCCTTGGCCTCGTTGTAGGCCGCGTTGAGCTCGATGTACTCCTCTTCGAGGGCCTCGATCTCCTCGCGGACCTCCTCGGCCGTCGGATCGGCGTGGGCCACCGCGGTGGGCAGCAGCAGGGCGGCTGCGGTCAGGGAGGAGAGGGCCGCGGTGCGGCGCCTGCGGACGCGACGGGATGCCAACACGTGTAGACCTTTCTCCCCTTGTCCCAATGCCGTGGGGAAGGGTCGGGGGATGCGCCGGGCGGGGCTGGGGGCCTTCCGGGCGGGGCCGGAGGGTGCGGGAGGCCGTGACCCGCGGGGTGGGGTCGGCCCGACCGGGGCGCGGCCGTCACCGCCAGGGGGCGGTGAATGAGGTGGCAACCGCGCTCGGCGATGAACACTAGTGCATCCGCCGGGTCGCTCTCAACCTTTTCGTGATGTTCCACCGGTTGGTGCTGCGTGTCCGAAAACCGGGCTGTTGTCCGTTAAACGGTGCAGGGCCGTCACCCGGCGGGTGACGGCCCTGCGTGCTCCGGGGATGGTTCCCGTGCTCCGGACGCCCGGACACGGACCACGGCGAAGCGGAGGTCCGAAGGAGGACTGCCTACGGGCGGACGGCGAACTGGAACTCGCTCGCCCAGTACGCGGCCAGGCCGACGACCTCGATGTTGCGGCCGCTGCTGGGCGCGTGCACCATCTGGCCGTTGCCGGCGTAGAGCCCGTCGTGGGTCAGGCCGCCGAAGAAGAACATGATGTCGCCGGGCTGGAGGGCGTTCATGTCGTAGATGCGCTGGCCCACCTCGGCCTGGGCGTAGGTGGTGCGGGGCAGGTCGACGCCGCCCGCGCGCCAGGCGGCCTGGACCAGGCCGGAGCAGTCGTAGCCGTTGGGGCCGGTGCCGCCCCAGACGTAGGGCAGCCCGACCTTGGAGTAGGCGAAGTCCAGGGCCGCGCCCGCGCTGCCCGAGGCGGAGCCGGTGTAGGACTGGCCGCCGCTGCTGTCGGCGCCCTCGGCGGCCGGGTCGGAGTCGGGGAACTGGGCCAGGAGCGTCTCCTGCTCCTCCAGCTTCTCCTCGACGCTGGTCTTGGCCTCCTCGGCCTCCTCCAGCGCGGTCTCGGCCTCCTCCAGGGCCTCCTCGGCCTCGTCCTTGAGGGCGAACAGCCGCTCGTGGGAGGCGCCGAACTCGTCGAGCTGGGCCTTCTGGGCCTCCGACAGGTAGTTCAGGTCGGCGTTCTGCTCCAGCAGGCTCTCGGGGCCCTCGGAGGAGAGGATGTTGGCCATGGAGTCCAGGTCGCCGGACTGGTAGGTGGCGCTGGCGAGCTCCTGCACCTTGCCGCGCAGCTCCTCGTAGCGCTCCTCCTCGTCGCCGACCTGCTCGTCGAGGTCCTCGTAGAGGGTCTCGGCGACGTCGTGGTCCTCCTTGGCCTGGTTGTACTCCTCGACCGCGGTGGAGACCTCCTCGCGCAGCTCCTCGATCTTGTCTTCGACCTCGTCCTGGGTCGGCTCCGCGTAGGCGGTGCCCGGGACGAGCATGGTGCCCGCGACGACCGCGCTGATTCCGGTCGTGGCGGCGAATCGGCGAGCCGTACGTCGTCCACCGGGGTTCTTCATGGCGGTCCACGCTCCTTGGGGTCGGGCAAGTCCGCATAGGGGTGCGGGGAGAACAGGGACGGGGCCCGCGCGGGGCGCGGGCGGGTGAGTGTGCGGGTCCCGACCGGCGGGCTCAGACGCGGCCTTGCTGTCCGGTGGAGCACTCACGTTCCGGGAAGAACCTAGCGGACCGCTCTGCACAGCTCAACCACGGGGCCCCGTACGTGCCGGTGTTCACAGTGCGCGCCGCGGTCCGCGGCGGGCGCGTCGTTCCTGGGAGTGAGCCGCGGGTCCAATGGGATAACGAATGGGTAACGGCTGGGGTGGGTGTGTCCCCGTGACGCCCGGGCCGGGCCGCGCCCGCCCCCGCGGCGGGCGTCCGGCCCCGTCAGCCGTGCGCCTCCAGGCGGCGCAGGAAGATCGTCGAGGGCACCGCGCGCGCCCCGGCGCGGCGCACCGCCGTCACGATCTCGCGGTCGGAGGTGACCACCGCGATCGGTCGCCCCGGGGGTTCGGCGCGCACCAGCCGCACGATCAGCTCGTCCGCGGTCTCCCCGGGCGCGCTGAACAGCAGCCGCACCCGGCGCGCCGCCGCCATCACCGGCGGGGTGTCCACGTCCGCGCCGTCGAACACGCACGTGATCTCGGCCTTGGTCCGGCTGGCCAGCCCCTCCAGGGAGTTCATCAGCCGGGTGCGCTGGTCGGCCAGGGGGAGGGTCCCGTAGCCGGTCTTGGTGACGTTGTAGCCGTCCACCAGCAGGTGCACCCGGGGCGCGGTGAGCAGGTGCTCCAGAAGGCCGGGGTCGTCGTCGGGCAGCCCGCCCAGGGACACCCGCCGCTGCTGCTCGGTCTCGGCCACCAGGTCGGCGGGGCTGTCCAGGACGGTGGGCAGCGCCAGTTCGCGGCGCAGGCCGTGGGAGGCCTCCACCAGTACGTCCAGCAGCACGCGCAGCCGCGCCTCGTCGGCGTTGCGTCCGGCGCGCACCGCCCGCCGGGCGTTGTCCAGCTGGGCCTCGGCCGTGGCCAGCCTCGATCTCAGCCGCCGGTTCTGCGACTCCAGCGCGCCGACCCGCGCGGCGGACTCCGACTCGCGTCCGGCCGTCTCGGTCAGCGCACGCGAGGCCCGCTCGGTGGCCTCCTTGGCCCGCTGCCGCTCGGTGTGCACCTTGCGGCGCAGCTCGGCGATCTCGGTGCGCTGGGCCTTGATCTGGGACCGCAGCCGCTCCAGCTCCTCCTGGTGGTCGTGCCGGGTCTCGTCCAGTTGGCGGCGGGCGGCGTCCAGGGCCTCCGCGGCCTGGTCCGCCTCCTTGACGCTGGTCTGGCGCTCCAGCTCCCGGTGGACGTCCTCGACGATGCCGGGCCACCCCGGGGGCCGCAGCAGGTAGGCGCAGGCGGCCACGGCCACGGGGTCGGCCGCGGGGGGCACCACGCCCGAGCGCAGGCCCTCGGCCAGCTCGGGCCACACCTGGTCGACGCGGGCCGCGACCATGCCGCGGAAGGTTTCGTCGTTCTCCAGCTGGGCGGCGATCTGCGGTCCGGCGAGCCGGGCCCTGCGGCGCGGCTCGAACCTGGCGACCCTGCGCAGCAGCGGGGGCAGGTCGCTCGCGCGCATGCCGCCGAGCACGTCCGAGCCGTACTCGACGACCCGGGCGCGCACCTGCTCGGGCAGCGGCCGGGCCAGCCGTTCGCCGCCGTCACCGCCGTCATCGCCGGCGCCGTGGCCGCCGTCCTCCGCCGGGTGGACGCCGCCGTCGAGCGGATCGCCGCCGTCGGAGTCGCCGCCCGCACCGGGGCGGGCGCTCATGCCCGACCCGTCGGGCTCTCCGCCGAGGAACCGGGGACCGACCGGTCGGCGTCGGGGCGGGCGATGATCTCGACGCTGTCGGTGGCGCCGCACCAGCGGCACCGCACCCGCTCGATGGTCTCGGAGAGCACGGTGCGCTCCTCGACCCCGCCCTCACCGGCCAGGTCCAGGTGGACGTAGTCCTGGGAGCGCACGGTCCGGGTCACGTCGAACCGCGTGAGATTGCCGCATCCGGTGCACCGCCACCGCTCACTGTCACCCGGCATCGCGATCCCCACGGTTCCTCCCTCGTCTGGTGCTCTGGAGGGGCGGCGGCCCCGCCGCCGCCCCGATGACCCACATCTTTGCATGTCGGGCAGGTCAGACCGTATTCCGCCAGGTTGTCCGCACGGCCGACTACCCTGGCCGGGTGGTACGACAAGCGGCGCCCGCCGGCGTCCAGACCAGCATCAGCGACCTCGGTACGCCGTTGGCCGCGGCGTCCTTCGTGGTGCTGGACCTGGAGACCACCGGCACCAGCGCGAGCGGCTCCCGGATCACGGAGGTCGGCGCGGTCAGGGTGCGCGGCGGCGAGGTCGTCGGCGAGTTCGCCACCCTGGTCAATCCCGGTACCCCCATACCGGCCAACATCACCCTCCTGACGGGGATCACCCAGTCGATGGTGGCCTCGGCCCCGCCGATGGAGGAGGTCCTGCCCCGGCTGCTGGCCTTCCTGGACGCCGAGCCCGACACCGTGCTCGTGGCCCACAACGCGCCCTTCGACACCGGCTTCCTCAAGGCCGCGTGCGAGCGCCACGGCACGGACTGGCCCGGCTACCCGGTCGTGGACACGCTGCGCCTGGCCCGCGCCGTGCTCGCGCGCGGCGAGACGCGCAACCACCGGCTGGCCACACTGGCGGCCTACTTCGGGGTCCCGGTCGCGCCCAACCACCGCGCCCTGGAGGACGCCCGCGCCACCGTGGGCGTCCTGCACGGGCTCGTGGAGCGCCTGCGCCCCATGGGCGTGTCCAGCGTGGAGGAGCTGCGCGCGGTCACCAAGCCGCCCACCAAGGCCCAGCGCAGCAGGCGCCACCTGGCCGAGGACCTGCCGGAGGAGCCGGGCGTGTACGTGTTCACCGACGCCCGCGGGGAGAGCCTCTACGTCGGCAAGAGCAAGAACCTGCGCCGCCGGGTGCGCACCTACTTCACCGCGGCCGAGAGCCGCCAGCGCATCCGTGAGATGGCGGGCCTGGTGGCGGGCGTGACCCCCATCGTGTGCTCCAGCGAGCTGGAGGCCTCCGTCCGCGAGCTGCGCATCATCGCCGAACGCAAACCGCCCTACAACCGGCGTTCGCGCAACCCCGAGCGCGCCTCGTGGGTCCGGCTCACCGCCGACGCCTTCCCGCGCCTGTCGGTGGTGCGCGCGGTCAGCGGCGACGGGGCGGCCCACATCGGGCCCTACGCCTCGCCTCGCGAGGCCGAGCGGGCCAGGGAGGCCCTGCTCCACGTCTTCCCGCTGCGCCAGTGCGCGCACACCTTCCGGCCCCCGAAGGCGGTCGCGGGGGGAAGCGGAGGCGGGACCCGCGTCGCCCCGCAGGTGGTCACCTCGGGCGCGCGGTGGACGGGCCCGTGCGTGGTGGCACAGCTGGGCCGCTGCGGCGCGCCCTGCGACGGCAGCGAGAGCGAGGCCGAGTACGCCGTGCACGCCGAGGCCGCGCGCGTCGCGATGACCGGGGACCCCGCCGCCGTGGTGGACGCGCACACCGCGCGCATAGGCGAACTCGCCGCGGACCTGCGCTACGAGGAGGCCGCGCACCTGCGCGACCGGCTCACCGCGTTCCTGCGCGGCGCCAGGCGGGCCCAGCGCCTGTCGGCCATCGCCGCGGTCGCGCACCTGGTCGCCTCCCGCCGCACCGCCGCGGGCTGGGAGACCTGCGTGGTCCGCCACGGCCGCCTGGCCGCCAGCGCCGTGCTGCGCCCGGGCACCGACCCGGCCGCGTTCCTGGCCTCCCTCGTGGCCACCGCCGAGTACGTGCCCGCCGGGTACGGGCCCAGCCCCGGCGCGCTCCCGGGGGAGACCGAGCTGGTCCTGGACTGGCTCGCCGACCCCGCCACGCGGCTGGTCGAGATCGACGGGGAGTGGACATGCCCGTTGCGCAGCGCCGAGGCGCACACCGGGATGACACACTGGGCCCATGGCCGCGCTTCCGCTCAATGACGACTACCCCGTCCGCCGCGTCCCCGTCGTCTCGTACACGCTGGTCGCGGTCAACGTCCTCGTCTATTTGGTGTCGCCGCAGGCGCTGACCGCGGTGTGGTACCCGGCGGACATGTTCGAGCGCTTCTGCGCGATCCAGGACTACTTCATGTACTGGGGGGCGGTGCCCGCCGAGATCACGGGCCGGACCGACCTGGTCCCGCACGCGGTCCCCGAGTGCGGGCAGCTCGACGGCAAGCCGGTGTGGTTCTCGGTGTTCAGCTCGATGTTCCTGCACAGCGGGCCCGGGCACCTGATCGGCAACCTGGTGTACCTGTTCGTGTTCGGGCCCGTGGTGGAGGACCGGATCGGCAAGCTGCGCTTCACGGGGCTGTACCTGGCCACCGGGGTCGCCGCAGCCTACGGCTTCGCGCTGACCGACGTCGACGCGGCCATGCCGATGGTGGGCGCGTCCGGGGCCATCTCGGGCGTGCTGGGCGCCTACCTGGTCGTGCAGTTCCGCAGCCGGGTGACCACGCTGGTGTTCGGGGTGATCCCGATGCGCCTGCCCGGGTGGGCCGTGGTGGGCAGCTACTTCGCTCTTCAGTATCTTCTCTACGTCACCACACCGAGCGCCCCCGGCGCCGGAGGCGGCGTCGCCTACGCGGCGCACGTGTACGGGTTCGTCGCGGGGGTGGTCGTGGGACTGGTGGTCTACCGGCTGCGGTGGCGCTCCGGGACGCGGCTGTCCGACGTCTACTAGGCACACGCCCTGGTGCGCCCCGGCGCGGCCGACGCGCCCGTCCCGACATTTTCCGAGGAACCGCCCTGGAGGCACAGTGATCACCGCGATCGTCATGATCAAGGCCGACGTCCACCGCATCCCCGAGGTCGCCGGGGCGATCGCGGAGATCGACGGGGTGAGCGAGGTCTACTCGGTCACCGGCGGCGTCGACCTCATCGCCATGGTGCGGGTGCGCAAGCACGAGGACCTGGCCGAGGTGATCCCCGGCCGGGTGAACAAGGTGCCCGGCGTGCTCTCCTCCGACACCCACATCTCCTTCCAGGCGTACTCCAGGCACGACCTGGAGTCGGCCTTCGCCCTGGGCTGGTAGCCGGTCGTGGCCGGTACCTGGAGTGCGCGGGAGGCGGGGGTCCTCGCCCTGCCCTCGGGCAGGCTGGTGCGCGGCCGGGGCCTGAGGCGCCCGCTGCCGCCCGGACCCCCGCCCGACCTCGGGCTGTACCTGCTGGGCCGCGAACCGGCGCCCGTGCCCTGGGAGGGGCGCTGGCTGCGGTGGCGGGACTTCGGTCTGCCCTCCGACCCCGCGGCCGTGGGCGCGGCGCTGCGCGAGGCGTGGGAGCGCGCCGGGGCCGAACGCGTCGAGGTCGCCTGCGGCGGCGGCCAGGGGCGCACCGGCACGGCGCTGGCGTGCCTGGCGGTGCTGGACGGGGTCCCCGCGCGCGAGGCGGTCGCCTACGTCCGCGCGCACTACCTGCCGCGCGCGGTGGAGACCCCCTGGCAGCGCCGCTTCGTGGCCCGCTTCGAGGCCTGAGACCCGCCGCGGGCGGGCCGAACGCCGGGGGCGCGGCACCGGGTATCCCCGCCGCCGCGCCCCCGGCGCGTGTTCACAGGGCCTTGGCGTACTGCTGGCTGATCTCCACCCAGCGCTCCAGCGCGCGCTCGGCGGCGCCGCCGTCCACCGCCGCGGCGGCCCGCTCGTACCCGTCGCGCACCGACTCCAGCAGGGGGCCCCGGATGCCGTCCACGGCGGCCAGCGCGGCGCCCGCGTTGAGCAGCACGGCGTCGCGCACCGGGCCGGTGCGGCCCGCCAGGAGGTCGCGCACGGCCTGGGCGTTGAACCCGACGTCGCCGCCGCGCAGGTCCTCCGGACGCGAGCGGGCGATGCCCAGGTCGGCGGGGTCGAGCGTCTCGCGCCGGGCCTGGCCGTCGTCCACCACCCACACCGTGGAGGTGGTCGTGGTGGTCAGCTCGTCCAGCCCGTCGTCGCCCCGGAACACCAGGGCCGAGGAGCCGCGGCGGGCGAACACCCCGGCGATCACCTCGCACATGCGCTCGTCGAACACCCCGATGGCCGAGGTGGTGGGCTGGGCCGGGTTGGTCAGCGGGCCCAGGAAGTTGAACACCGTGGGCACCGCCAGCTCGCGGCGGGGCTTGGCGGTGAAGCGGAACGAGGGGTGGAAGACCGGGGCGAAGCAGAAGGCGATGCCCGCCTCCTCGGCCACCCGCACGGTCAGCTCCGGCGGCAGGTCCAGGACCACGCCCAGGCGCTCCAGCACGTCGGCGGTGCCGCAGGAGGAGGACGCCGCCCGGTTGCCGTGCTTGACCACGCGGGCGCCCGCGGCCGAGGCCACGATCGCCGCCATCGTGGACACGTTCACGGTGTGCGCGCGGTCGCCGCCGGTGCCGACGATGTCCAGGGTCGGTCCGGGGACGTGGATGCGCACGGCGTTGTCGAGCATGCCCCGGGCCAGGCCGGTCACCTCCGACACGCTCTCGCCCTTGGCGCGCAGCGCGATGGCGAACCCGGCGATCTGGGCGTCGGTCGCGGCCTCGGACATGATCTCGTTCATCGCCCACGCGGTGTCGTCGGCGCTCAGGGTCCGTCCGCCCAGCAGGGCGGTGATGAGGTTGGACCAGGTCCGCTCGGTCACGGCGGACCGTTCGTCGGGGTTCGCGGCTCCGGAGCCGGCGGCGGAGTGGGCGGCGGGGACGTTCATCTGGGTTGCTCCACGGTGAAGGAACGGGCACGGAAGGGCCGGGGCGCGGCGCGCGGGCGGGCCGCCCTCAGGCGCCGGGGGGAAGGGGCGTGGCGTGAGCGCGCCATCGCCCGATGTCGGCGCCGTGGTGCAGGGCCGCGCCCACCGCGCGGCGGCGGCGCGGCTCCGCGTCGCCGCGGTGGCCCGTTCCGAGACCGTCTCGCACGCGTGTCACCCGTTCAGGGCCGCCGCGACCCGCTGGCGCATGAGCTCGGCCAGGGCCTCGGCGAGCGCGACGGGGTCGATCGGGTGGCTGACGACCTGCTCGGCCTGGGACCAGGTGGCCAGCCAGCCGTCGTCGCGCCGTCCCACCAGCAGCAGGACCGGCGGGCAGCGGTAGATCTCGTCCTTGACCTGGCGGCACAGGCCCATCCCGCCGACGGGGGAGGCCTCGCCGTCGAAGATCGCCACGTCCACGCGCGCGGAGGGGTCGGTGTCCTCCAGCCTGCGCAGGACCACGGGCGCGGTCGCGCACTCGACGAACTCCACGAGGGGAACGTCGGCCGAGGGGCGCCGGCCGACCGCCAGTCGCACCTGCTCGCGGGTGTCGGCGTCGTCGCTGTAGACCAGCACGCGCATCCTGGCACCCGTGTCCGTACCGCTGACCACCATCGCGCAACCGTCCCATCGCTTCTGTCCGCGGCCGTCGCCGTGGGGGTGCGGCCGGGGCGTTCGTTGGCTGTATGCCCTCTGACTGTATTGCCTCACGGCTCCGCTGCACAGGAGAGGGGCCGGGGGCGTGCCGGGTACTGAGACCTGGGCCACCACATTCAGAGCACGGGCTAACCCGACCCCCAAGCCCTGTTATCAAAAGGTGATTTTCTTGATGTCTGGCCGTAACCTGTCGTAGGTCGGGATGTCACCTGGGAGGCGCTGGATCGCCGCAGCCGCAGGGGATCCCGAATTTCGGTCACTCTGGGTATGTTGCTGGTGTGACTGGAGGGGCAAAGCCGATACAGTAACGCCCGAGTCACGATCGACCGGTGCCAGCAGGCCGCGCGGGGTGCCAGAGCGCCCCGTACCGGGTCTGACCCGCCCTGTTACGGAGAGTCGGGTACGGCCCTCTCCGAGATGCCGTAATAATGCTGGCGTGGCGACAGCAACCGCGAACCCAAAATCAGCACCGACACCAGCACATGGTGCGGCAAAGCGTCCTGACCTGGTGAGCGTTGGCACCATCGTTTGGTTGGCCAACGAGCTCATGTTCTTCGCTGCGCTGTTCGCGATGTACTTCACGATCCGATCGGTGACCAACGGAAACCCCGACCTGGGGCAGTGGCCCGACACCCACCTGAACGTGCCGTGGGCGTCGGCGATCACCGTGGTCCTGGTGGCTTCGAGCTTCACCGCGCAGGCCGGCGTCTGGGCCGCCGAGCGCGGTGATGTCAAGAAGCTGCGTATGTGGTTCTTCATCACGTTCTTCATGGGCCTGTTCTTCGTCCTTGGGCAGGCCTACGAGTACTACGAGCTCATCTTCCACGGGGGCCTGACTCTTCAGTCGAGCGCTTACGGGTCGATGTTCTACCTGACCACGGGCTTCCACGGACTCCACGTCATCGGTGGGCTGATCGCGTTCCTCATCATGTTGGGACGTACGTACGCCGCGAAGCGCTTCACCCACCAGCAGGCGACCAGCGCGATCGTCGTGTCCTACTACTGGCACTTCGTCGATGTGGTCTGGATCGCTTTGTTCTTCACCATCTACTTCATCCAGTAACCCGAAACGGGGAAACCGTGAAATGGATTACCGCGCGGCGGCGGCATCCCCTGGCGGGGTATGTCGTCGTCATCCTCGCGCTAGCCCTGTTCGGGGTGGGGTACGCCGCTTTGGCGCCCACCGCGGACCAGGCCCAGGCGCAGACTCTGGCCGCTGATGGTCCTCCCTCGGCGGACGAGGTCGATGTGGCCAACGGCGAGGACATCTTCAACCAGACGTGCGCGACCTGTCACAACTACGACGGCAGTGGTAGTTACGGCGAGGACGGGGAGTACACCCGGGGTCCGGACATCCGTGATTCGGGTGCCGCGGCCGTTGACTTCCAGGTCAGCACGGGGCGTATGCCGTCGATGAATCCCGACGCGCAGATGCCGCGCAAGCCGATGGCGATGTCGGAGGAGGATCTGCAGGATCTGATCGCGTACTACAACGCGCAGATCAGGACCGGTGGTCCCGATATTCCCTATGACGTTCCGGGTGAGGCGCCCGAGCGTGGGGAGTTCGAGGACGAGGCTTCCTATGAGGCGGCGCTTGAGGAGTTCGAGGCCGAGTACGAGTCGTATGTTCAGGGCGCCGACGACACCGACATGGGTATGCGTCTGTATCTGACCAACTGTGCGCACTGCCATGGTTGGTCTGGTGGTGGCGGTGCGTTGACTGATGGTCGTTGGGCTCCGGAGATTCATGACGCGTCCGCGCGTCAGATCTATGAGGCGATGGTCAGTGGTCCGGGTGCGATGCCGATGTTCAGTGACACGGTGATCGAGCCGGAGGAGAAGCAGGAGTTGATCTCCTATATCAAGACTCTCCAGGCCGAACCCAACGCCGGTGGCATTTTCGATCTGGACCGTGTCGGCCAGGTCGCCGAGGGTCTGATCGGGTGGGTCGTAGGCCTGTCCCTGATCATCGCCTGCGCGATCTGGATCACCGCGAAGCAGCGAGCTCATGACTGAGAACAACAGCAACGACAGCAGCGGGGGAGAGGCCACGCCCGAACGCGTGGTCGGCACCCCCAAGGCCGGAGACCCCGTGGTCTCCGGCGCTTCCACGACTTCGGAGGGGGTCCACGAAGGACCGTACAAGGCCTCCGAGACGCACGCGCGGCCGGAGGAGATGCAGCGCCGGGGTGAGAAGCTCGCCTCGGTGTGGTTCGTGATCGCCTTCCTGGGCGGGATCGGCTTCCTGGTCGCCTACTTCCTCTTCAGCTCCAGTGCGATCGCGGACCCGCAGATCGCCCAGTACTCGAACATGCTGCTGGGCGGCACGCTGACGCTGGCGATGTTCGGCATCGGTGCGGGTATGACGGTGTGGGCGCGTCAGGTGATGCCGCACTACGAGGTGGCCTCTCCCTACGACGAGCTGCCCTCGGACGAGAAGGAGAAGGGTTCCTTCAGCGCCTTCTTCATGCAGGGCGCCGACGAGAGCGGTTTCACCAAGCGTCCGCTGATGCGCCGCACGCTCATCCTGGCGATGCTGCCGTTGGGGCTGGCGCCGATCGTGCTGCTGCGCGACACCGGCCCGCTGCCCGGCGACAAGCTCAAGACCACGCCGTGGCGCAACGGCCGCCGGATGTACGTCGAGGGCACCCACCGCGCCATCCGCGCGGAGGACTTCGAGAACGACCCCAACGGGATGATCTCCGCCCTCCCCGCGATCGACGACGACCACTACCCGCACGGCATCAGCCTCAACGACCAGGCCAAGTCCGTCATCCTCCTGATCAAGGTCCCCGAGGAGGACTGGCAGGAGCGGATGACCGAGGAGGTCGAGGGCGCCGACGGCCAGACGCGTCTGAACTGGACGCACAACGGCATCGTCGCCTACTCCAAGATCTGCACCCACGTGGGCTGCCCCGCGGCCCTGTACGAACGCACGACGCACCGCATCCTGTGCCCGTGCCACCAGTCGACGTTCGACGCCTCCAACGCCGCCGAGGTCGTGTTCGGTCCGGCGCACCGGCCGCTGCCGCAGCTGCCGATCGGCGTCGACGACGAGGGCTACCTCATCGCGACCGGCGACTTCGTCGCGCCGCCCGGTCCGACGTTCTGGGATTACGCGAAGGACTAGCCGATGAGTAAGACCACGCAAGCACCCAAGGCGCTTCGCGGCGTCGGCAACTTCATCGACGACCGCTTCCACCTGGCCAAGACCGGCGAGAAGAACCTGCGCAAGGTCTTCCCGAACCACTGGTCGTTCATGCTGGGCGAGATCGCGCTGTACTCGTTCATCATCCTGCTGCTCACAGGTGTCTTCCTCACGCTCTGGTTCAAGCCGAGCATGGTGGAGGTCATCTACGACGGCTCCTACGAGCGCCTCCAGGGCGTTCCCATGTCGGAGGCCTACGCCTCCACGCTCCACATCACCTTCGAGGTGCGCGGCGGGCTCCTGGTCCGCCAGATCCACCACTGGGCCGCGCTGATCTTCGTGGCCTCGCTCGTCGTGCACATGCTCCGGGTGTTCTTCACCGGCGCGTTCCGCAAGCCGCGCGAGATCAACTGGCTCATCGGCGTCGCGATCTTCGTCCTGGCGATGCTGGAGGGCCTGTTCGGCTACTCGCTGCCCGACGACCTGCCCTCGGGCATGGGCGTGCGCATCCTCCAGGGCGTGATGATGGCACTGCCGCTCATCGGCCCGTACGTGTCGATGTTCCTCTTCGGCGGGGAGTTCCCCGGCGAGGACATCATCACGCGGCTGTACATGCTGCACGTGCTGGCGATCCCGGCCCTGCTGCTGGGTCTGATCGTCGCGCACTTCATGATCCTGTGGCACCAGAAGCACACCCAGTACCCCGGTACCGGGCGCACGGACAAGACCGTGGTCGGAACGCCCATGTTCCCGGCCTTCGCGGTCAAGGCGGGCGGGTTCTTCTTCTTCACGTTCGCCGTGATCGCCATGTTGAGCGCGTTCGTGCAGATCAACCCGATCCACCTGTTCGGGCCCTTCACCCCGACGTCCATCACCTCCGGGCTCCAGCCCGACTGGTACATGGGCTTCATGGAGGGTTCGCTGCGCATCTTCCCGAACTGGTTCGACATCGCGCCCTTCGGGTACGCCATCCCGACGGGTGTGCTGGTGCCCGGCCTGGTCATCCCGGGTCTGATCTTCGGAGGCCTGGCCGCCTGGCCGTTCATCGAGCAGTGGATCACCGGCGACAAGCGCGCGCGCAACGTCGCCGACCGTCCGCGCAACGCGCCGGTGCGCACGGCCGTGGGCGTCACGGGCATCACCTTCTACGGTCTGCTCTGGTTGGCCGGGTCCAACGACATCATCTCGGAGACCTTCTCGATCAGCCTGTACATGACCACGTACATCTTCCGTGTGCTGGTCATCGTGGGTCCGATCGCGGCCTTCTTCATCACCAAGCGCATCTGCCTGGGGCTGCAGCGCCGTGACCGGGAGACCCTGGAGCACGGCTACGAGAGCGGCACCATCCAGCAGCTGCCCAGCGGTGAGTTCGTGGAGGTGCACAAGCACAGCTCCCCGGAGACGGTGCACGTCCTGGAGAGCAAGCCGGTCATCACCTCGACGGCCCTGAAGGACGGTGCCGACGTGGACGGCAAGGGGGTGGAGAACCCCGAGGCCCGCAAGGGCAGCGGCAGGCTCCGCAAGGCCCTGGCGCGTTGGTACACCAAGGACTACGTGTCCCTGGAGGGGGTGGAGGCGCACAACGGCCACCACTCCTCCACGGAGGCGGAGAAGGAGGCGGCCCACCACTAGGGCCCCCTCCCCTCCACCTCCTCGACGGACCCGGTCGCAGCGCGACCGGGTCCGTCGTGTTGTCGGCCGACGCGGGCGGGACCCCGGATCCGTCGGCCGGACGAGCGCTTTACGGGGTCCGTGTGACGTGGAGCGCTTCCGCCCGCGCGCCGGGGTCCGCCGAGCCCGCGCCCCGGCGCCGAACGGACACTCGGTAAAGCATGATGACCAGCCACGACGCTCTTTTCCGCGCATGCGTCACGCCTTCGGCCCGCACAATTATGTGATTTTTGGGGCGCCCGTGAAGCGTGTTTAGTAGGCGCACTGTTCATGCCTAGAAGGTGTCGAATTTCCGTTTCTCTCTCCGGATCGCGGAGCCGGGAAGCCCGTGTGCGTAGGCGGTCCCGCTCTCCCGCGGTGTCGCGGAGGGGGCGATAACAGGGGGGCGGATTCGGGCCTTGCTGAGTTGCCGTAATAATGCTGGCGTGGCGACAGCAACCGCGAACCCAAAATCAGCACCGACACCAGCACATGGTGCGGCAAAGCGTCCTGACCTGGTGAGCGTTGGCACCATCGTTTGGTTGGCCAACGAGCTCATGTTCTTCGCTGCGCTGTTCGCGATGTACTTCACGATCCGATCGGTGACCAACGGAAACCCCGACCTGGGGCAGTGGCCCGACACCCACCTGAACGTGCCGTGGGCGTCGGCGATCACCGTGGTCCTGGTGGCTTCGAGCTTCACCGCGCAGGCCGGCGTCTGGGCCGCCGAGCGCGGTGATGTCAAGAAGCTGCGTATGTGGTTCTTCATCACGTTCTTCATGGGCCTGTTCTTCGTCCTTGGGCAGGCCTACGAGTACTACGAGCTCATCTTCCACGGGGGCCTGACTCTTCAGTCGAGCGCTTACGGGTCGATGTTCTACCTGACCACGGGCTTCCACGGACTCCACGTCATCGGTGGGCTGATCGCGTTCCTCATCATGTTGGGACGTACGTACGCCGCGAAGCGCTTCACCCACCAGCAGGCGACCAGCGCGATCGTCGTGTCCTACTACTGGCACTTCGTCGATGTGGTCTGGATCGCTTTGTTCTTCACCATCTACTTCATCCAGTAACCCGAAACGGGGAAACCGTGAAATGGATTACCGCGCGGCGGCGGCATCCCCTGGCGGGGTATGTCGTCGTCATCCTCGCGCTAGCCCTGTTCGGGGTGGGGTACGCCGCTTTGGCGCCCACCGCGGACCAGGCCCAGGCGCAGACTCTGGCCGCTGATGGTCCTCCCTCGGCGGACGAGGTCGATGTGGCCAACGGCGAGGACATCTTCAACCAGACGTGCGCGACCTGTCACAACTACGACGGCAGTGGTAGTTACGGCGAGGACGGGGAGTACACCCGGGGTCCGGACATCCGTGATTCGGGTGCCGCGGCCGTTGACTTCCAGGTCAGCACGGGGCGTATGCCGTCGATGAATCCCGACGCGCAGATGCCGCGCAAGCCGATGGCGATGTCGGAGGAGGATCTGCAGGATCTGATCGCGTACTACAACGCGCAGATCAGGACCGGTGGTCCCGATATTCCCTATGACGTTCCGGGTGAGGCGCCCGAGCGTGGGGAGTTCGAGGACGAGGCTTCCTATGAGGCGGCGCTTGAGGAGTTCGAGGCCGAGTACGAGTCGTATGTTCAGGGCGCCGACGACACCGACATGGGTATGCGTCTGTATCTGACCAACTGTGCGCACTGCCATGGTTGGTCTGGTGGTGGCGGTGCGTTGACTGATGGTCGTTGGGCTCCGGAGATTCATGACGCGTCCGCGCGTCAGATCTATGAGGCGATGGTCAGTGGTCCGGGTGCGATGCCGATGTTCAGTGACACGGTGATCGAGCCGGAGGAGAAGCAGGAGTTGATCTCCTATATCAAGACTCTCCAGGCCGAACCCAACGCCGGAGGCGTCTTCCACCTCAATCGCATCGGGCAGGTGGCCGAAGGCCTCATCAGCTGGGTCGTCGGACTCGCTTTGATCATTGCCTGCGCGATCTGGATCACCGCGAAGCAGCGAGCTCATGACTGAGAACAACAGCAACGACAGCAGCGGGGGAGAGGCCACGCCCGAACGCGTGGTCGGCACCCCGAAGACGAACGGGACGCACTCCGAGCGCGTGAGCGCGACCCCCACGACCGGCGGGACCGAGCCCGAACGCGTGGTCGGCACCCCCAAGACCGCGAACCCGCTGGTCTCCGGTGCCACCGAGGCCCCGGCGGACGGGCACACGGGTCCGTACAAGGCCTCCGAGACGCACACGCGCTCGGAGAGGACCCAGCGCCGGGGTGAGAAGCTCGCCTCGGTGTGGTTCGTGATCGCCTTCCTGGGCGGGATCGGCTTCCTGGTCGCCTACTTCCTCTTCAGCTCCAGTGCGATCGCGGACCCGCAGATCGCCCAGTACTCGAACATGCTGCTGGGCGGCACGCTGACGCTGGCGATGTTCGGCATCGGTGCGGGTATGACGGTGTGGGCGCGTCAGGTGATGCCGCACTACGAGGTGGCCTCTCCCTACGACGAGCTGCCCTCGGACGAGAAGGAGAAGGGTTCCTTCAGCGCCTTCTTCATGCAGGGCGCCGACGAGAGCGGTTTCACCAAGCGTCCGCTGATGCGCCGCACGCTCATCCTGGCGATGCTGCCGTTGGGGCTGGCGCCGATCGTGCTGCTGCGCGACACCGGCCCGGTTCCGGGCGACCTGATGAAGAAGACGATGTGGGAACACGGTCGCCGCATCGTCGTGGAGGGGAGCGGCCGTCCCCTCCGCCCCGAGGACTTCGAGAACGACCCCAACGCGATGGTCTCGGCCCTGCCCGCCGCCGATGACGACCACCACCACCTCTCACTGACCGACCAGGCCAAGACCGTCATCATCCTGATCAAGATCCCCGAGGAGGACTGGCAGGAGCGGATGACCGAGGAGATCGAGGGAACCGACGGCCAGACGCGTCTGAACTGGACGCACAACGGCATCGTCGCCTACTCCAAGATCTGCACCCACGTGGGCTGCCCCGCGGCCCTGTACGAACGCACGACACACCGCATCCTGTGCCCGTGCCACCAGTCGACGTTCGACGCCTCCAACGCCGCCGAGGTCGTGTTCGGTCCGGCGCACCGGCCGCTGCCGCAGCTGCCGATCGGCGTCGACGACGAGGGCTACCTCATCGCGACCGGCGACTTCGACGAACCCACGGGCCCCACGTTCTGGGAATACGCGAAGGACTAGCCGATGAGTAAGACCACGCAAGCACCCAAGGCGCTTCGCGGCGTCGGCAACTTCATCGACGACCGCTTCCACCTGGCCAAGACCGGCGAGAAGAACCTGCGCAAGGTCTTCCCGAACCACTGGTCGTTCATGCTGGGCGAGATCGCGCTGTACTCGTTCATCATCCTGCTGCTCACGGGCGTCTTCCTCACGCTCTGGTTCAAACCGAGCATGGTGGAGGTCATCTACGACGGCTCCTACGAGCGCCTCCAGGGCGTTCCCATGTCGGAGGCCTACGCCTCCACGCTCCACATCACCTTCGAGGTGCGCGGCGGGCTCCTGGTCCGCCAGATCCACCACTGGGCCGCGCTGATCTTCGTGGCCTCGCTCGTCGTGCACATGCTCCGGGTGTTCTTCACCGGCGCGTTCCGCAAGCCGCGCGAGATCAACTGGCTGATCGGCGTCGCGATCTTCGCCATCGCCGTCATCGAGGGCCTGTTCGGCTACTCGCTGCCCGACGACCTGCCCTCGGGCATGGGCGTGCGGGTCCTCCAGGGCGTCGTCCTGGCGATCCCCCTGGTGGGTTCCTACCTGTCGATGTTCCTCTTCGGCGGGGAGTTCCCCGGCGAGGACATCATCTCCCGGCTGTACATGCTGCACGTGCTGGCGCTGCCAGCGCTGCTGCTGGGTCTGATCGTCGCGCACTTCATGATCCTGTGGCACCAGAAGCACACCCAGTACCCCGGTACCGGGCGCACGGACAAGACCGTGGTCGGAACGCCCATGTTCCCGGCCTTCGCGGTCAAGGCGGGCGGCTTCTTCTTCTTCACGTTCGCCGTGATCACGCTCCTGGGCGCGTTCGTGCAGATCAACCCGATCCACCTGTTCGGGCCCTTCAGTCCGACGTCCATCACCTCCGGGCTCCAGCCCGACTGGTACCTGGGCTTCATGGAGGGCGCGCTGCGCATCTTCCCGAACTGGTTCGACTTCTCCATCGGGGGCTACCCGTTCATCATCGGCGTGCTCGTCCCCGGACTGGGGATCATGGGCCTGCTCTTCGGTGCCCTGGGCGCGTGGCCGTTCATCGAGCAGTGGATCACCGGCGACAAGCGCGCGCACAACGTCGCCGACCGTCCGCGCAACGCGCCGGTGCGCACCGGTGTGGGCGTCGCCGGGATCATCTTCTACGGTGTGCTGTGGATGTCCGGGTCCAACGACATCATCTCGGAGACCTTCTCGATCAGCCTGTACATGACCACGTACATCTTCCGTGTGCTGGTCATCGTCGGCCCGGTGGCGGGGTTCTTCGTCGCCAAGCGCATCTGCCTGGGGCTGCAGCGCCGTGACCGGGAGACCCTGGAGCACGGCTACGAGAGCGGCACCATCCAGCAGCTGCCCAGCGGTGAGTTCGTGGAGGTGCACAAGCACAGCTCCCCGGAGACGGTGCACGTCCTGGAGAGCAAGCCGGTCATCACCTCGACGGCGCTGGCCGACGGTGCCGACGTGGACGGCAAGGGGGTGGAGAACCCCGAGGCCCGCAAGGGCAGCGGCAGGCTCCGCAAGGCCCTGGCGCGTTGGTACACCAAGGACGACGTGTCCCTGGAGGGGGTGGAGGCGCACAACGGCCACCACCCGCACCACTCCTCCACGGAGGCGGAGAAGGAGGCGGCCCACCACTAGCGCGCCCACACGTGGATGACGGACCCGGTCGCGGTGCGGCCGGGTCCGTCGTGTTCCCGGAGCACGGCCCCGCACACGGCGGGAGCCGACCGCCCCCGTGCGAGGTCGGTCGGCTCCCGTGTGTCCGGTGCGGGCGGCGGAGTGCTCAGCCGGCGTAGATGTCGTCGATCTCCTTGCTCCACTGCTTGCTGACCACGTGGCGCTTGACCTTCAGGGAGGCGGTCATCTGGCCGCTCTCCTCCGTGAAGTCGCTGGGCAGGATCTTGAACTTCTTGATCCCCTCGGCCTTGGACACCGCGTTGTTGGCGTTGTCCACGGCCTCCTGGATGGCGGCGTTCAGGTCCGCGTCCCCGGTCAGGTCGGCGATCTCGCCGCTCTTGCCGTTGGCCTCGCGCCACTGGACGAACGACTCGGGGTCGATCGTGATCAGCGCGGCGATGAACTTGCGGTTGTCTCCGACCACCATGCACTGGCTGACCAGGGCGTGGGCGCGGATGCGGTCCTCCAGGACGGCCGGGGCGACGTTCTTGCCGCCCGCGGTCACGATGATCTCCTTCTTGCGCCCGGTGACGCTCAGGAAGCCGTCGTCGTCCAGCGCGCCCAGGTCGCCGGTGCGGTAGAAGCCGTCCTCGGTGAAGGCCTCCTTGGTGGCCTTCTCGTTCTTCCAGTAGCCGACCATGATGTGGTCGCCCTTGAGCAGGATCTCGCCGTCCTCGGCGATCCTGATGGTGGTGCCGGGCAGCGGCTGGCCCACGGTGCCGATCTTGTTGAACTCGGGGCTGTTCACCGAGGTGGGGGCGGTGGTCTCGGTGAGGCCGTAGCCCTCGATGATGGTGAAGCCGATGCCGCGGAAGAAGTGGCCCAGACGCGCGCCCAGCGCGGATCCGCCGGAGACGGCGTACTCGGCGTTGCCGCCCAGGGCGGCCAGGAGCTTGCCGTAGACCAGCTTGCTGAACAGCGCGTGCTTGAGCTTGAGGCTCAGGGGGATCCGGCCGGTGGCCAGGGCCTTGCTGTAGGCGACGGCGGTGTCGGCGGCGGCGTTGAAGATCTTGCCCTTGCCCTCGGCCGCGGCCTTCTGCTCGGCCTTGGTGTAGACCTTCTCGAACACGCGGGGGACCGCGAGCAGGAAGGTGGGCCTGAACGCCGAGAACTGCTCGATCAGCTCGGGGCCGGTGGAGGGGAAGTGGCCGAGGGTGGCTCTGGCCTCGATCACCATGACCTGGACGAAGCGGGCGAAGACGTGGGCCAGTGGCAGGAACAGCAGCGTGGAGGGGTTCTCCTTGCTGCGCAGGACCTGGCGGGCCGGGCCCTCCAGCGCGTTGTGGGAGATGAAGAGGAAGTTGCGGTGGGTGAGCTCGCAGCCCTTGGGGCGGCCGGTGGTGCCCGAGGTGTAGATGAGGGTGGCGAGGTCGTCGGCCTTGACCGCGGTGCGGCGCTTCTCCAGAGCCTCGTCGCTCACCTCCGAGCCCGCGGAGCGCAGCTCGGCGTACCCGGGGTCGTCGAACCGCCAGACGGGGCCGAGCTCGGGGGTCCGGGCGCGGACCGACTCGACGCGCTCGGCGTGGGCGTCGTTCTCCACGAACGCGGCCTTGGCGCCGGAGTCGGTGAGGATCCACTCGATCTGCTCGGCGGAGGAGGTCTCGTAGATCGGGACGGTCACGCCGCCGACGGACCAGATGGCGTAGTCGACGACCGTCCACTCGTAGCGGGTGCGCGACATCAGGGCGACGCGGTCGCCGTGCTCGATGCCCGCGTCGATCAGGGCCTTGGCGTACGCGGCGATGTCGGCGTGCAGCTCCGCCACGGTGACGTCGTGCCACTGGCCGGACTCCTGGCGACGGGCGGTGACGGCGTTGGGCTCGCTGGCCGCGCGCGCGTAGAGCGTGTCGGTCAGTCGCGCGTCGTCGGAGATCTCAGCCTTCGCGGGAGAGCTGTATTCGCGCACGTGGTGCTCCTGGACGTGTACGGGTTCGGGTAGTACGGGACGTGATGACCGTAACAACACCACCCTACTCATGAGTAGAACACGTTGTCGTTCGGTATCCAACGGTGACCCTGGGTCGTGTCCGGCGCGGCGGACGCGCTGGTGCGCGGGCGGAGGAAAGAACGGATTCCTCCCTCGTACGCACGCGAGACTATACGCCCGACGTAGTGTTTGCGCACGTCGTGAGAACTATGTGCTGTATGTGAATTTTGTGTCCTTTGTAGGTTTTCGTGGTCATTGCGGTTTCCCCTGGCCTCACTCCCCGTAGCCGCGCCCGCGCCCCTGATTCGCCCCTGAACCTGCCCTGAGAAACCTCCCCGGCGCCCGGAGGGCCGGTTACCGTGAAGCAGAACGCGGCGCGAAGGAGGAAGCTGACATGACGGAGAACACCGGTCGCAACGGCGGTCCGGGTGCGGGCAGGGGCGAGGACCCCGACCTCATCGACGACGCACTGAAGCTGGTGACCACCCTTCAGCGCAGGCTGTTGACGGCCGGGGTCAAGCGCGGGGTGGGCGCCGTGACCTCGCCGCCCCCGAGCAAGGGCGACGTGTGGGAGGAGGCCATCCGCCTGGAGACGGACGACCGGCGCCCCCCGCTGGAGGAACTGCTCGACATCGTGCGCACCTCCGGCCCCGAGGTCGTCGGACACCTCGGCCGCGCCGGACTGGCCGCGGTCGGAGCCCTGGGCCGCACCTGGGACGTGGTCGAGCGCTCCCTTGAGCAGACCCGCGCCGACGACGCCGCGGGGCGCCGTCCGCAGGACCGGACGCAGGGTGGCGAAAGGGCGACGGAAGGCGAGGAACGCCAGGTCACCGCGGGGTGAACGGGAGGAGATCACGGTTCGACTCCGGGGGTGTCGGGGGTCGCCTCGCGCCTGGTTTAATCAGATGGCATACATCATCTGAAAACACTTTGCCATGAACCTTGAGACTTATGTCAGAGTTCGGGCGTAAGTACGAAGGAGCTGCCCCCATGCTGACCATCGGCGTAGACATCGGCGGGACCAAGGTCGCCGCCGGGGTCGTCGACCCCGAAGGGCAGATCCTCGACAAGGTCAAGTACCCCACCCCCTCCAACGACCCGCAGGCCCTGGCCGACGTCGTGGCCAGAGCCGTCGGGGAGCTGCGCGGCCGACAGGACGCCGACTCCGTCCGGGCGGTCGGGGTGGGGGTGGCGGGGTTCGTGGACGAGGACCGCGCCACCGTCCAGGTCGCCGTCAACCTCGGCCTGCGCGACGAGCCCCTCCGGGACCACGTCCAGGAGCGCGTCGGGCTGCCCGTGGTCATCGAGAACGACGCCAACGCCGCCGCCTGGGCCGAGGCCAGGTTCGGCGCCGGGCGCGGCAGCGACCACATCGTGTGCATCACCCTGGGCACCGGCATCGGCGGCGGCCTGGTCATCGGCGGCGCCCTGCACCGCGGCCGCTACGGCGTGGCCGCCGAGGTCGGGCACTACCGGATGGTCCCGCACGGGCGCCGCTGCGCCTGCGGCAACCACGGCTGCTGGGAGCAGTACGCCAGCGGCCGCGCCCTGGTCGCCGAGGCCCAGGACCTGGCGCTGACCGACCCCGTGGCCGCCGAGCGCATGCTCAAGCTCGCCGACGGTGTCATCGACCAGGTCGAGGGCCACGTCATCACCCAGGCGGCGCTGGAGGGGGACAGGGCCGCCCTGGAGTGCTTCGCCAAGGTCGGGGAGTGGGCCGGACACGGCCTGGCCGACCTCGCCGCCATCCTCGACCCCGAGTGCTTCGTCCTGGGCGGCGGTGTCTCCGACGCCGGGTCCATCCTGCTGGACCCGGTCCGCGCCGCCTTCGCGCGCAACGTCCCGGGCCGCCCGGGGCGCCGCATGGCCGAGGTGCGCCTGGCCGAACTCGGCGGAGAGGCGGGCATCGTCGGCGCCGGCGACCTCGCCCGGCACTGACCCGGGCCCCGGGAAGCGGACGGCCCCCGCGCCCCCGCAGCGGGGGCGCGGGGGCCGTCCGTTCCTCGGGCCGCCGCGCGGGCTACTCCTGGGCGGCGGTCGGGTCCGCGGCGTCCGCGTCCCCGCCACCGCGCCTGTCCCTGCGCGCCGCCCGCTTCTCCTCGCGGCGGGTCCGCCGCTCCGCCTTGCGCCGCTCGCGCTCGGTCCGCCTGCGGTCCTTGTCGCTGGCGTGCTGCTCGCGTTTGGCCTCCTTGGCCTCCGCCTCCAGCTCGGCCTTGACCGACTGCGCGTAGCGGTCCACGTACTCCTGACCGGACAGCTCCATCAACGCGTACATGATCTCGTCGGTGACGGCCCGCAGCACGCGCGGGTCCTTCTCCATGCCGTGGTAGCGGGAGAAGTCCAGCGGCTTGCCGAACTTGACCTTGGGGCGCACGCCCAGCTTGGGCACCGTGCGGCCGGGGGGCATGATCTTCTCCAGGTTGATCATCGCCATCGGCACCACCGGGGCCTTGGCCTCCAGCGCCAGCCGCGCCACACCCGTCCGGCCGCGGTAGAGCTTGCCGTCGGGGGAGCGGGTGCCCTCGGGGTAGATGCCCAGGAGGTCGCCGCGCTTGAGCACCCTCAGGCCCGTGCGCAGCGCCGCCTCACTGGCCTTGCCGCCCGAGCGGTCGATGGGGATCTGCCCCACGCCGGTGAAGAACGCCCGGCTCAGCAGCCCCTTGACGCCCGTGCCGGTGAAGTACTCGGCCTTGGCCAGGAAGGTGATCTTGCGCGGCAGCGGCAGCGGACCGAAGAAGTGGTCGGAGAAGGACAGGTGGTTGCTGACCATGATCGCCGGACCGCGGCGCGGCACGTTCTCCACACCCTCGGCGCGCGGCTGCCACAGTACGGCCAGGACCGGCCCCAGGATCGCCTTGACCACCCAGTAGAACATCGCTCAGATCACCCCTGCACACGCGGGGAGCACTGGGCAGGGTCTGCCACGATTCACCGTCCCGCTCTGCCGACATTGTCAGGAGGGCTCGCACCCGGAGAGTGGGGGAGGAGCCGCCGCCTGACGTGCGCCATCCTCCCACCGTGTGAGCGCGAGTGCCAAAGCGCCCCCGAACGGGCCGTCGGCCCGACGCAGAAGAGGATACTCAGTCGGCCCGCGTGGCGGGTGCCTGCCTCCGGTCGCCGGGGACGGGAACGTTAGTGTGCACTCATGGCGAACGGACCGCCGAACGGTTAGCCTCACGGCAGGAGCCAGGGTTTCCCGTGCCTCCGCTCCGGTCGCCGCAGACCCCCGTCCTCCGCGCACCGCACGATTCCTGGAGCCGCTCCGTGAGACCGACCGACGCCCCTCCCCTGATCCCGGGCGCTGAGCCGTTCAGTCACCGCGGGTCGGACACGGGCGTCCTGCTCTGCCACGGTTTCACCGGCTCCCCGTACTCGATGCGACCCTGGGCCGAGCACCTGGCCGCCGCCGGACTCAGCGTCGAGGCGCCCCTGCTGCCCGGGCACGGCACGGTCTGGCACGACATGAACCTCACCACCAGCGACGACTGGCTCGCCGAGGTCGAACGGGCCCTGTTGGACCTGGCCTCGCGCTGCGGGGAGGTGTTCGTCATGGGGCTGTCCATGGGCGGCGCCCTCAGCCTGCGCCTGGCCCAGAGGCACCCGGGCCTCGTGCGCGGGGTCGTGCTCGTCAACCCCTCCCTGGCGGTGGAGGACCGACGCCTGCCCGTCATCGCCCCCGTCCGCCGCCTGGTCTCGCGGATCATGCCCTCCACGCCCGGTCTGGGCTGCGACGTCTCCAAGGACGACACCACCGAGGGCGGGTACGACCGCGTCCCCACCGCGGCCGCGGCGACACTCCCGAAGCTGTGGCGCGAGGTTCAGGAGGGCATGTCCGGTTTGCGAGCGCCGATCCTGGCCTACCGAAGCACCCAGGACCACGTCGTCGGACCGCGCAGTCTGCGTATCCTCGCTAGGAGAGCGGTCAACACCGGGCTGACGATCCACCTGCTCCACGACAGCTACCACGTGGCGACCCTCGACCATGACGCCGCCGTCGTCTTCGACGGGAGCCTCGCCTTCGTGCGAGAGCACAGTAGAAGCGGGGAAGGAGCCGACCGATGACGCAACGTCGGGGAAACGGCCTGCTCGCCGACGCCTACGTTCCGCTGATCCTGCTCGCGCCCTCGCACGCCGACCTCATGCTGGAGGCGCTCCGGCGCAGCGGCATCGCCGCCTACGCCGTGCCCCTGGACGAGGACGTCCTGGAGCCCGAGGGCAGCCAGGCCGACGACCCGCCCACCGACCACCTGTACGTGGACGCCGAGGAGCGGGCCGCGGCCGAGAGGGTCCTGGGCGCCGAGCTGCCCGACCTGGACGGGCGGCCCGGGACGGCCCCCGACCTGCTGGCGTCACGCGGCGAACCCCGCTCCGACGCCGACGCCGAGGAGGGCGGGGAGGCCGCCGCGCACGAGTCCCCCGACGCGACGGTCGGCGGCGACCTGCTGGACGGCCCGCCCGCCAACGTCGACCCCGACGCCGCGCCCGCCCGGCCCGCGGACGAGGACGAGGTCTGGAACGACCTGGTCGCCCGCTTCTACGACGACGCAGACACCCGGGGGCAGCGCCGCCGCGCCGCCTGGCCCGACGCCGAGAACCTCAGCGCCCCGGGAGGGGACGCCTCCTCCGGCGGCGACCTCCTGGCCGGAGGGACCGCCGGCGCCGGGGACGGGGAGGAGCGCGAGACGGCGGAGGAGGAGGCCCGGCGCCGGGCCGAGGCCGACCTGGAGGGCCACTACGAGCCCCCGCCACCGCCGCCCCTGCTCCAGGGCGACCGGGTGGGCATCGCCGCCTGGCTGTGCCTGCTGGGCGCGCCGGTACTGGTGTTCGGGGCCGCGTTCGTCGGCGTCTCCCTGCCCAACTGGCTGATGTTCGCCGCGGTGCTGGCCTTCCTGGTCAGCTTCGTCGTGCTCATCCTGCGCATGACCGACTCCCGCCCGCCCGGAGACGGCGGGCCCGACAACGGGGCGGTGGTCTGACCCCTGGGCTTCGACTTCCCCCTCTGGCGCGCCTTCGCCGTCTTCCGCGCAGCGTCCCTGGTCTACGCCCTGTTCCTCCTCGTCCAGCACCACGAGCACCTGACCCGGCCCTGGCTGGCCTGGACGGTGCTGGCGGTCATGGTCGTGTGGACGGCGTTCACCACCCGCGCCTACGCCCGCCCGCACCTGCGCGACTGGCGCGTGCTCACCGCCGACCTCGCGGTGGCCTTCGCGTGCCTGTTCGCCACCGCCCTGGCGGCCACGCCGTTCTACCTCACCCAGGCCCCGCCGCTGAGCGGCTACTGGTTCGCGGGCACCGCGCTGGCGGCCAGCGTCATCTGGGGCGGGCGCGCCGCCGCGGCCGTCGCCGTGCTCTACGGTCTCGCCGACCTCACCCTGCGCACGGTCATGGACGCCGCCGTGACCGCCGCGACCGCCCGCGGCGTGGTCCTGCTGCTCCTGGCCGGCCTGGCGGTCGGATACATGTCCTGGATGTCGGAGCGGGCCGAACGGCGGTTCGCGCAGGCGGTCGCGCTGGAGGCGCGCACCCGCGAGCGCGAGCAGCTGGCCCGCTCGATCCACGACTCGGTGCTCCAGGTGCTGTCCCTGGTGAGCAGGCGCGGCGCCGAGGCCGGGGGAGAGGCCGCCGAACTGGGCCGGATGGCCGGTGAGCAGGAGGCGCGCCTGCGCGCGCTGGTCGCGATCGGATCGTCGGAGGACGCCTCCGGCGGGACGGACGGGATGAACGGGACCGGCGGGGCGGCGCCGCCTCCCGCGGGGCGCACTGCCGCGGCAGGAACCGGGGACGCGGTGGACCTGCGCGAGCCGCTGCGCCGCGCCGAGTCGGCCCGCGTGTCGGTGTCCGCGCCCGCCACGCCCGTCGTCCTGCCCGCGCACACCGCCGCCGAACTCGCCGCCGCCGTGCTCGCCGCCCTGGACAACGTGGAGCGGCACTGCCCCGAGGGCACGCGCGCCTGGGTGCTGGTGGAGGACGAGGACGACGCGGTGACCGTGTCCGTGCGCGACGAGGGCCCCGGCATCGAGCCCGGCCGCCTGGAGCGGGCCCGCTCCGAGGGCCGCATCGGCGTGGCCCAGTCCGTGCGGGGCCGTGTGCGCGACCTGGGCGGCACCGTCGAGTACGTGTCGGTCCCCGGCCAGGGCACCGAGGTGGAGATGCGGGTCCCGCGCCGCTGAGGGCCCCGCACGGCTCACCGCCGCGGAGCCCGGCCCGGTCCCCGCTCCTCCTCCTGGTGGGAGAACCGCTGCTCCCGCCACGGGTCGCCCCGGTTGTGGTAGCCGCGCTCCTCCCAGAAACCGCGGCGGTCCGCGGTCATGTACTCCACCGCGCGCAGCCACTTCACGCTCTTCCACCCGTACAGGTGCGGCACCACCAGGCGCAGCGGCGCGCCGTGGTCGGGGGCCAGGGGCTCTCCGTCGCGGTGGGTCGCCAGCAGCACCCCCTCCGCCAGGAAGTCGTCCATGCGCAGGTTCGCGCCGTACCCGTACTCGCCCCACGCCATCACGTGCGTGGCCTCCGGCGCGGGCGGGGCCGCCGCCACCAGGTCCGTGGCGAGCACCCCGCGCCAGGGCACGTCCGGGACGCTGAACCGCATCACGCAGTGGAAGTCGCTCACCGAGTCCGTGCGCGGCAGCCGCGCGAACTCCTCCCACGTCCAGCGGTACGCCCCCAGGTCCTCGGTCGCCCCCGTGACCCGCAGGTCCCACCGCTGCGGGCGGAAGGCGGGCACCGGTCCGTAGTGCAGCGGCTTGTGCTCGTGGCGCACCGCCTGCCCGGGAGGCATCCGGGGCCGGGCCCCGCCCGTATCGGCCTCGTCCGTTCCCTCGGACACTTCCGTCCCCCTGCTCGTCTTGGGCT
This sequence comes from Nocardiopsis sp. LDBS0036, assembly GCF_041228755.1. NCBI lineage: Bacteria > Bacillati > Actinomycetota > Actinomycetes > Streptosporangiales > Nocardiopsidaceae > Nocardiopsis > Nocardiopsis sp. LDBS0036. The sequence goes on along the minus strand of NZ_CP141103.1, from coordinate 2,217,240 downwards.
CCCGCGGCGCGCCCGGCCGGCTGGCCGGCACGAACGCCTTCCCCGTGGGGAGAACGTGCGTGCGGCCATCCTGTCAGGCGCCGACGAGAGACAGGTCACTCACCCCGGGTGTGCGGACACGCGGCGACCGTGCGCTATAGTTCCAGCCATGCAGCGGAACTTCTGGCGCTTTTATGGCTACCGGCCCGACACCCCGGTCGCCTGTAGAGCGCTGCGCTGACACAGACGACTTGAGCCCCGGGCCGGTAGAGCCCGGGGCTTTTCTCGTTCCGGGCGCCGGTCGGCTCGTCCACCCAACCGACAAGCAGCTAGGGACAACGCACATGGTCATCGTGATGGCGCCGGACGCCACCCCCGAGAACATCGACGATCTGGTCGAGCTGGTCTCCTCCGCCGGAGGCGAGGCCTACGTGACGCGCGGGGTGAGCCGCACGATCATCGGCCTCGTCGGTGACGTCGAGCGCTTCCAGGACCTGGGCCTGGCCGCCAAGCCGGGCGTCAGCGACGTCCTGCGCATCTCCGTCCCCTACAAGCTCGTCAGCCGCGAGAACCACGACAGCCGCACGGTCGTCAGCGTGCGCGGAGTGCCGATCGGCGGCGACAACGTCACCGTCATCGCCGGTCCCTGCGCCGTCGAGACCCCCGAGCAGACCCTGGCCGCGGCCCGGATGGCGCTGGAGGCGGGGGCGTCCCTGCTGCGCGGCGGCGCCTACAAGCCCCGCACCTCCCCCTACGCCTTCCAGGGCCTGGGCGAGGAGGGCCTGAGGATCCTCGCCGACGTGCGCGAGGAGACCGGCCTTCCCATCGTCACCGAGGTCGTGGACGCCGCCGACGTGGAGCTGGTCGCCTCCTACGCGGACATGCTCCAGGTCGGCACCCGCAACATGCAGAACTTCGCCCTCCTCCAGGCGGTGGGGGACGCGGGCAAACCGGTCCTGCTCAAGCGCGGCATGAGCGCCACCATCGAGGAGTGGCTGATGGCCGCCGAGTACATCGCCCAGCGCGGCAACCTCGACATCGTCCTGTGCGAGCGCGGCATCCGCACCTTCGAGAAGGCCACCCGCAACACCCTGGACATCAGCGCGGTCCCGGTCGCCCAGAACCTGTCCCACCTGCCGGTGATCGTCGACCCGTCCCACTCGGGCGGCAAGCGCGAGCTGGTGCTGCCGCTCTCGCGCGCGGCCGTGGCGGTCGGCGCGGACGGCGTCATCGTCGACGTGCACCCCCACCCGGAGAACGCCCTGTGCGACGGCCCGCAGGCCCTCCTGCACGAGGACCTGGCCGAGCTGCGCGACCTGGCGGGCACCCTGGCCGCCCTGACCGGCCGCACCCTGACCCCGGCGCCGGGCCGCGAACTGGCCGGTCTGTGAGACCGCGGGGCTGAACACGACGGCGCCCCGGCCCCGCCCCGCGTGCGGGGAGCGGCCGGGGCGCCGTCGTCGCGCGCTAGGCGGTGGCGGCCACCGACGCGGAGGCGGGCGCCACGCGCTTGGGCGCGGCGTCGCCCAGGAAGCTGGGCTTGTGCACCTGCGCGGTGGTGACCAGGTGCTCGGCCAGCTCCTCGGCGTCCAGGCGCTTCTCGATCTGGCGCAGGTCCGGGATCTTGGCCGCGGTCTCCACCTGGCGCGGGGTCAGCATGGTGCAGCAGTCCTCGTCGGGCAGCTCCGAGATGGACAGGGTCCCGATCCGGCGGGCGTGGTCCATGATCTCGGTCTTGTCCATGCCGATGAGCGGACGCAGGATCGGCAGGTCCACCGCGTCGTCCAGGGCGGTCAGGTTGGTCATGGTCTGGCTGGACACCTGGCCCAGCGCGTCCCCCGTGACCAGGCACTCCGCGCCCAGGTCGTCGGCCAGGGCCTCCGCGGTCTTGAGCATGAGGCGGCGCTGGGCGACGATCTGGAGCCGCTCGATCCCCGAGCTCTTCAGCTGCTGCTGGGCCTTGCCGAAGGGGATGACGAACAGCCGCGAGCCCACCTGGTAGCGGTCGAGCTGGCGGACGAGGCTGTAGGCCTTGTAGATCGACTCCGGGCCGGTGAACGGCATGCCGGAGAAGTGCAGGAAGTCGACCTTGAGCCCGCGCCGGATCATCCGGTGCGCGGCGACGGGTGAGTCGATCCCGCCCGACATCAGCACCAGGCCGCGGCCGCTCATCCCGGCGGGCAGGCCGCCCTGGCCGGGCACGCCGTCGGTGAACACGAACGCCTCGTCCTTGTCCACCTCGACGAACAGGGTGTTGTCGGGGCGCTTGAGGTTGACCTTGTAGCCGTGCGCCTCGATGATCTTCGAGCCCAGGTACCCGGCCAGCTCCGACGAGGTCATCTCGAAGCGCTTGTCGCGGCGCCGGGCGCGCACGGCGAAGGTGCCCTCGCGGCCCTGCATGACGCGCACGCCGATGTCGGTGACGGCGTCCAGGTCCTTGGGCACGCGGCGGACCAGGTGCACCCAGACCACACCCATGACGTTGGCCATGCGGTCGGCGATCTCGGCGACCTCCAGGTCGGAGGCGTCGGGCTTGCGCACGATGATGACGCCCGCGCCGCGCTGGGAGAGGCGGACCTCGCCCAGGTCGCGCACGGAGGCGCGGATGTTGTTGTGCAGCCGCCGCTCGAACAGCTTGCGGTTGGAGCCCTTGAGGACGATCTCGCCGAGCTTCATGAGCACGCAGAGCTCGCCGAGCCCGGCGTCGGACCCGGCCAGGGCTGCGGGGAGCGGCGCGGACTCAAGCGACGCGGACATGGTGCTACCTCCGGTGGATACCTTCGTGTCCCGGTGTGAGGTGGGAGTGGCGGTGACGGGGCCGGGAGCGTCCATCGCCATCCTCCAGTATCGAACATCCCGTCCACCGCTCCGTCCGTTTTCGGACGGGACGGGAGGGAGGCGGCGGGCACACAGGACCGACCGGGACGCGGCGCGCCCCCTCCCTGGGAGCTGGGAGGGGGCGCGGACCGTTCCGGAGGGGGCCGGCGCGCGTGGCCGGCGGCCGGTCCTTCCGGGGGAGCCCCGGGACAATCCGGTTCCCGGGGCGCCGGGTCGCGGGGCGTGCCTAGCCGAAGAAGACCTCGGCCTCCTCGTAGCGCGAGGAGGGCACCGTCTTGAGGGTGTCGGTGGCCTCGGCCAGGTTCACGCGGACGATGTCCGTGCCCTGGAGGCCGACCATCTTGCCGAAGGCCTTGTCGTGCACGGCCTCGATGGCGTTCACGCCCAGACGGGTGGCCAGCACGCGGTCGAACGCGGTCGGCGTGCCGCCGCGCTGCACGTGGCCCAGGACCACCGAGCGGGCCTCCTTGCCGGTGCGCTGCTCGATCTCGTCGGCCAGCCGCTGGCCGATGCCGCCCAGGCGCACGTGGCCGAAGGAGTCGGTCTCCCCGGTGGCCAGCTCCATCTGGCCCTCCTTGGGGTGCGCGCCCTCGGCGACCACGATGATCGGCGCGTACTGGGTCTCGAAGCGGCTCTCGACGTGCTTGACGACCTCGTCGATGTCGAAGGGCCGCTCGGGGATGAGGATGACGTTGGCGCCCGCGGCCATGCCCGAGTGCAGCGCGATCCATCCGGCGTGGCGGCCCATGACCTCCACCACCAGCGCGCGGTGGTGCGACTCGGCGGTGGTGTGCAGGCGGTCGATCGCCTCCATCGCGATGTTCACGGCCGTGTCGAAACCGAAGGTGTAGTCGGTCGCGTTGAGGTCGTTGTCGATGGTCTTGGGCACGCCGACGACGTTGACGCCGCGGTCGTGCAGCTGGCGGGCCACGCCGAGGGTGTCCTCGCCGCCGATGGCGACCAGGGCGTCGACGCCCAGCCCGGCCATGTTGTCCTTGACCCGTTCGACACCGCCCTCGATCTTCATGAGGTTGGTGCGCGAGGAGCCCAGGATCGTGCCGCCCCGGGGCAGGATGCCGCGCACGGCGGTCACGTCCAGCGGCATGGTGTCGCCCTCCAGCGGGCCGCGCCAGCCGTCCCGGAAGCCGATGAACTCGTAGCCGTAGTCCTTGATGCCCTTGCGGACCACTGCGCGGATGACCGCGTTCAGACCAGGGCAGTCCCCACCGCCGGTCAGCACCCCGACTCGCATACGGATTCTCCTCGACGTTGTGTGTTTTACGACGCATGGCGCCATATGGTCTAGACCATAGTGGGAGCGGTGATCCGGGGCCAACCCGGGGAGGAGAATACGCGGTGAACGCGCCCGGCGCGTACGGGGCAGAGGGCGCGGACCGCGCGAAACGGACCCGCGGGAGGGCGCGTCAGTCGTCCAGGCCCCGGTCGATGGCGTAGCGCACCAGCTCCACCCTGTTGTGCAGGTGCAGCTTGGTGAGGGTGTTCTGCACGTGGTTCTGCACGGTGCGGTGGGAGATGCCCAGCCGCTGCGCGATCTGCTTGTAGGCCAGTCCCTTGGCGACCAGGCGCAGCACCTCGGTCTCGCGGGGGGTCAGCTCGGGAGCCTCCGGCTCCCGGGAGCGGTCCGCCGACGAGAGCCTGCGGTACTCGCCCAGCACCAGCCCGGCCAGGCCCGGGGTGTACACGGCCTCGCCCGCGTGTACCCGGCGCACAGCGTCCAGCAGTTCCTCCCGCCCCGCCGACTTGACCAGGTAGCCGGTGGCCCCGGCCTTCACCGCGGCCAGGACGTCGTCGCTGGCGCCGCTCGCCGACAGCACCAGCACCCGCGGCGGCGGGGACAGCGCCACCAGGCCGGCGGTCAGCTCGACCCCGCTCATGTCGGGCAGGTGCAGGTCCACGACGGCCAGGGTGGGACGCGCGGCCGGGGCGATGCGCAGCGCCTTGGCGCCGTCGCCCGCGGTGCCCACGACCTCGATACCGGCCTCGCCGAGATCGCGCGCGACCGCGTCGCGCCACATGGGGTGGTCGTCCACCACCAGTACCCGGATCGCCTCGCTCGCCATGCGGGTGACCCTATCCCGGGCGGGCGGCACCCACGACACGGACCGACGGCCGGGGCGGCGGAGTGGGCGGGGCCGCGCCGGGGGACGGCGTCCACGGCGGCTGGCCGTGCCCCCCCGCGCCGGGTCGGCCGCACACGGCGAGGGGGCGGGACCGATCCGGTCCCGCCCCCCGCTTCCGACTCAGGCCACGCGCCCGGGCCGGTCAGTCGTCATCGTCGTCGCCGCGGCCGTTACCGTTGCCGTTACCGAAGTCGCCCAGGTCGATGCCGCCCGGAGTCGCGGTGATCGTGATCTCCGTGTCCTCGGGCGCCCTGCCGGTGTGCGACTGGTGCGCCACCTCGCGGCCGCCGAAGACGCGCTCGACCTTGACCTTGAAACCGGCCTCCTCCAGCGCCTCACGCGCGTCGTTGACCCGCATGCCGACCACGTCGGGGATGTCCACGCCGGGCGGACCGGTGGAGACGGTCAGGGTGACGGTGCCGCCGGAGCCGATGCTGGAGCCGCTGTCGGGGCTCTGCTGGATGACCTTGCCCTCCTCGACGTCCGCGCTCTCCTCCTCGACCACCTCGACGGACAGGCCCTCGCCCTCCAGCATCTGGCGGGCGGTGTCCAGGTCCTCGCCGACCACCGCGGGCACCGGGATGCCCCGGCTGACGGTGAGGGTGACCGGCTCCTCCCGGTCGGCCTCCGCGCCCGCCTCGGGGGAGGTGGAGACCACCGCGCCGGGCTCGACCTCGGTGGAGCTCACGTCCTCCTGGACGATGTTGTCCGGAGCGAAGCCCAGGTCCTCCAGCTCCTTGAGCGCGTTGGCGGCGTCCATCTCGACCAGGTCGGGCATCTCCACCGTCTGCGGGCCCTTGGACAGGTACACGGTGACCACGTCGTCGGGGGACAGGCGGGCGCCCACCTCGGGGTCGGTCTCGCCGACCGTGCCCGGCTCGGCGTCGCTGTAGACGGACTCGGAGGACAGGTCGTAGCGCAGGCCCTCGTCGCGGATGATCTGGCTCGCGGCCTCGGGGTCGCGGCCCACCACGTCGGGGACGTTCTCGTACTGGCCGACCAGGAACCACCAGCCCGCGCCGAGCAGGACGAGCGCCAGGACCGCCGCGCCGATCCCGATCAGCAGGTTGCGGCGGCGCCGGTCGTCGGGGCCGTCCCGGTAGTCGTCGTACCCGTCGTCGCCGTACCCGTCCTTGTCGCGGTCGTAGTCGTCGTAGCGGCCGTCGTCGAGGCCGGCGGAGGCCATGTCCACGACCATGGTCGCGTTCTCGGTGCCGGGACCGGCGCCCCCGGCGATGAGCTGGGGCGCGGTCACCGAGGCCGTGGTCGCCGCCGCCGGGGCGACGGGCGTCAGCGGGGCCTGGTCGGCGGCGGAGGCGGGGGGAGTCGCGGGCAGGCCGTTGAGCACCGCCAGGACCTTGGCCAGGTACTGGCCCGCGTTGCTGGGACGGTACCTGGGGTCGCGCTCGGTGGCCTTGGTGACCAGCGCGTCGACCTCCGCGGGCAGGCCGGGCAGGAAGTGCGAGGGGCGCGGGACGTCCTCGTTGACGTGCTGGTAGGCGATCGCGATGGGCGTCTCGCCGGTGTGCGGCTGGCTGCCGGTGAGCAGCTCGTAGAGCATGATGCCCGCCGCGTACACGTCGCTGCGGGCGTCGGCGACGCCCTTCTCGATCTGCTCGGGGGCCAGGTAGGCCGCCGTGCCCATGAGGGTGCCCGTGCGGGTCAGCCCCTGGTTGGACTGCTCCACGGCGCGCGCCAGGCCGAAGTCGGCGACCTTGACCCGGCCGTCCTCGGTGATGAGGACGTTCTCGGGCTTGACGTCGCGGTGCACCATGCCCGCCTGGTGGGCGGCGCCGAGCGCGGCCAGCACCGGGGCCATGGCGTTCAGGGCGTCGTGGGCGCCGAGCCTGCCCCGGGACTTGAGCAGGTCGCGCAGGGTGCGTCCGGGTACGTACTCCATGGCCAGGAACACGTGCCCCTGGTCCTCACCCTGGTCGAAGACCTGCACGACGTTGGGGTGGGAGAGCTTGGCGACGGAGTGCGCCTCGTTGATGAAGCGCTGCACGAAGGTCGGGTCCTGGGCCAGCGAAGGGTGCATCACCTTCAGGGCCAGCCGTCGGTCCAACCTCAGGTCGTGGGCGACGTAGACGGTCGCCATCCCGCCTCCGGCGATCCTGGACTCCACGAAGTAACGTCGGTCCAGGGTGGCGCCTACGAGCGGGTCGGAAGTCGTCATGTCCACGGCGGAGTAGTGTCCTTGCTGCGGGGAGCGCGGGCTGTCGCGGCCGGTGGCGCGTACCCGACACCGGGTGTCGAACCGACACGATAGCGGAAGCCCACGCCAGGTCTGCCCCGCGGTTCGCGGTCGCGCCGTCCCGTTCGGGTGCCGGTGGGGCCGGTGGGACATCCGGGGAGGCCTGCTCGGTCTCCCCGGAGGACGGGTCCCGGCCCCGGCCGGGGCTCCCCCGGGCCCGGCGGTGTGTGCTCCGCCGGTCGTCGGGTCGCCCCGTCCCCGGTGAGGCCCGCTCCGTGGGCGGTGGGGACGCTCGCGCCTGGGTGGTCGTGGTGTGCGGGATGCGCCCTTGTCGGACCGCACACTCGTTCCACGGTAGAGGACGCCGCCAAACTCCCCAGGTGGGACGCACCAATCGGGGGGCGGGACGCGGGGCCGGGTGGCCTAACTCACGGACGGCGAGGATGCCTGGGCGTAGCGCCGCACGGGGATGCGGCCCGCCAGGCGCGCGCCGCGGCCCGCGCGTACGGCGTCGCGCATCGCGGCGGCCATGCGCACCGGGTCCTGGGCGCGGGTCACGGCCGTGGCCAGCAGGACCGCGTCGCATCCCAGCTCCATGGCCAGGGCGGCGTCGCTGGCGGTGCCGATCCCCGCGTCCACGATGACGGGCACACCGGCCTGCTCGACGATCAGCTCCAGGTTGTGCGGGTTGCGGATGCCCAGCCCCGAGCCGATCGGGGCGGCCAGGGGCATCACCGCGGCGCAGCCCACCTGCTCCAGGCGCCGGGCCAGCACGGGGTCGTCGTTGGTGTAGGGCAGCACGGTGAAGCCCTCGTCCACCAGTTGTTCGGCGGCCTCCAGCAGCTCGACGGGGTCGGGCAGCAGCGTGTGCTCGTCCGCCACCACCTCCAGCTTGACCCAGTCGGTCTCCAGCGCCTCGCGGCCCAGGCGGGCGGTGCGCACCGCGTCCACGGCGGTGAAGCATCCGGCGGTGTTGGGCAGCGCCCGGATCTTGTTGCGGGTCAGGACGTCCCACACCGACCCCCGGGTGCCGGGGGAGACCCGGCGCATCGCCACCGTGGTCAGCTCGGTTCCGGAGGCGATCAGGGCCTCCTCCAGGACCTCCAGGGAGGGCGCTCCGCCGGTTCCGGTGATCAGCCGGGACCCGAAGGAGGTTCCCGCGATCACGAGGTCGTCGTTCATGCTCAGCCTCCCTGCACCGCGGTGAGGACGTCCACGCGGTCGCCCTGGTTGAGCGGGCTCGCGGCCCACGCGGTCCGGCGCACCACCTCGTCGTTGACGGCCACGGCGACACCGCCGGGGGCCTCGGCGCCGGTCAGGTCGCGCACGACCGCTTCCACGGTCGTGTCGTCGGCGAACTCGCGGCGGTCGCCGTTGATGATCAGTTCCACTGCTACTACCTACTTGCGCGTCGTGCCGTGAAACGGCGGGCGTACTCGGGCAGGTCTCCGTCGGTCAGGGCCCGGGCCATGGCCTCCCCGGTCACCGGGGTCAGCAGGACCCCGTGCCGGAAGTGCCCGGCGGCCAGGTGCAGTCCCGGGACCCGTGTGGGCCCCAGGAGGGGCTCGTTGTCGGGCGAGCCGGGGCGCAGCCCGACGCAGGTCTCGGTGACCTCCAGCTCGCTCACCCCGGGGACGAGTTCGCGCGCGTCCCGCAGCACCTGCCAGAGCCCCCCGACGGTGAGCGAGGTGTCGTGGCCCAGCTCCTCCTGGGTGGCGCCGATGACGACCTCGCCGTCGGCGCGCGGCACCAGGTAGGTCGGGAAGCCCCGGACCAGGCCGCGGACGGTCCGGCTGACGAGCGGCGGCTCGCCCTCGGGCACCCGGGCGCGCAGCAGCTGTCCCTTGACCGGGCGCAGCGGCGGGACGACGGGTTCGGGGACCACGACGCCGTTGCCCCAGCAGCCCGCGGCCAGCACCACCTGGTGCGCGGGCAGGGTCCGCCCCGCCTCGGCCTCCCCGGCCAGGCGCACGCCCAGCCGGGAGCCCCCGGGGCCGGGGGAGAGGACCTCCCCGACCCGCCCGCGGACCTCGGTGACGCCCGCGCGTGCGCCCGCGGCGGTCAGGGCGCGCAGCAGCCGCCGCGGATCCACGGAGTGGTCGTCGGGGGCCAGGACGCCGCCGCGCACGGACGGGGCGAGCATGGGCTCCAGACGGCGGCACTCGCGTCCGGTGAGGCGCTCGGCGGCGATGCCCAGCCTCCGCTGGAGCGCGTGCAGTTCGGTGAGGACGGCCAGGTCGTCGCGGTCGAAGGCGACCAGCAGCGTGCCGGTGGCGCGGTGTCCCACGTCCAGGCCGCTGGCCTCCTCCAGTTCGGCGACGAAGTCCGCGTACATGCGGGCCGAGCGGATGCCCAGCTCCATGAGGGGCTCCTCGCCGAACGCGGCCTCGGTGGCGGGGGTCAGCATGCCCGCGGCCACGGTGGAGGCGGCGCGGGCGGGGTCGGACTCGACCAGGGTGACGCTCAGTCCGCGTTGGGCGGCGCGCCAGGCGGTGACCCGGCCGACCAGGCCGCCGCCGACCACGACGACGCGGTCGCGGTGGGGATCGTTGGAGGTGCGCACGGCTGTGGCTTCCACTCCCTTCGCCGGCATGATCCGGATCAGGTTCGTGCGGTCGGAGGCTCACAGCCTCCCTCTCAGCCGGGTCCCACCCGGCTCCCGCGGGATGTAGGGGTCTGTCCCCATTCTAGGACCCGTGGCCGACGCGCGCCGTGCCGGGGGGAAGGAGGTGCGCGGATGTGGCAGATTGGTGGTGTGACACAACGCGACATCGACACGCTCATCGGCGACTGGCTGACCCTCAAGGAGGCCGCCGCTCCGCTGGGCGTGAGCCCGAACCGGATCAAGACGCTGATCCGCGAGAACCGCATGATGGGTGTGGTCCGCGACGGCGAACTCTCCATTCCCGCCGCCTTCATCGACGGCGACGACCTGGTCAAGGGTCTGCCGGGGACGCTGCTGCTGCTCACCGACGCGGGCTTCTCCTCCGAGGAGGCCCTGCGCTGGCTGTTCACCCCCGACGACTCCCTGCCTGGCACGCCGATCCAGGCCATGCGCGAGAACCGGGGCACCGAGGTGCGCCGCCGGGCCCAGAGCCTGGCCTTCTGACCCGCGGGGAAGGGGGGAGGGGCGCGCCGCCGCGTCCCTCGCCCTTGGGTCCGAACGCGCCAGGGCCTAGGGTGGACCGTGTGAGGACCAGCCACGGAACCAGCCTGCGCAAGCGCCTGGACGCATCGCTTCTGTACCTGTGCACCGACGCCCGGACCGGTCGGGGCGACCTGGCCGAGTTCGCCGACGCGGCCCTGGCCGGGGGAGTGGACATCATCCAGCTCCGGGACAAGGGCCTGGAGGCACGCGAGGAGATCGCGGCCCTGGAGGTGATGAAGGAGGCGTGCGAGCGGTACGGCGCCCTGCTCGCGGTCAACGACCGCGCCGACATCGCCCGCGCCGTGCGCGCCGACGTCCTCCACCTGGGTCAGCGGGACCTGCCCGTGCCCATGGCCCGCGACATCATCGGCGCCGACCCCGTGATCGGCCGCTCCAACAACGACGTCGCCGCCGCGGCCGCCTCCGCCGAGGAGCCGGGCAGCGACTACTTCTGCGTCGGACCGACCTGGGCGACCCCCACCAAGCCGGGCCGCCCGGCCGCCGGGCTGGAGCTGGTGGAGGAGGCGGCCGCGCTGGGCACCGACCGCCCCTGGTTCGCCATCGGCGGGATCGACGTCGACAACATCGACCGCGTGCTGGACGCCGGGGCCCGCCGGGTCGTGGTCGTGCGCGCGATCACGGAAGCGGAGGACCCCCGGGCCGCCGCCGCCGCTCTGCGCCAGCGCCTGGCGGCCCGCGCCGCCCGGCCCTAGGGGATCAGCAGGGCCTTACCGAGCACCGCGCGCCCCTCCAGTGCGGCGTGCGCCTCGGCGGCCCGCTCCAGCGGCAGGGCCAGCCCCACGTGCGGCGTGATCCTGCCCATGCGGGCCATCTCCAGCACCATCCGCAGGGCGTCCTGCCGGTCGCCGTCGGCCTGCTTGAGGTCGAACAGGCCCAGGACCTCGATCCCGCGGCGCCCGGCCTCCTCGGTGTCCACCTCCGTGAAGCTCCCGCCCGCGGAGCCGTAGCCGACGAACCGGCCGCCGTCGGCCAGGGTCCCGAAGGCCGCCGCGCCCAGCGCGCCCCCGGCGCCGTCCAGGACCACGTCGACCCCGGCGCCGCCGGTCAGCGCGCGCACCCGCTCCGGCCAGTCCGGCTCGGAGTAGTCCACGGTCTCCTGCGCGCCCAGTTCGCGGACCAGGGCCAGCTTGGCCCCGCCCCTGGCCGCGCCGATGACCCGGGCCCCGGCCCTGCGGGCCAGCTGGACGGCCAGGGTGCCCGCCCCTCCGGCGGCCGCGGCGACCAGGACCGTGGTGCTGGGTCCGAAGCCCGCCGCCCGCTCCAGCGCCAGCGCGGTCGGCCCGTCGTGCAGCAGGGCCAGCGCCGCCCGGGGGTCCACCTCCTCGGGCACCCTGACCAGTGCCGACTCCGGGACCACGGCCCGTTCGGCGTAGCCGTCCACGGGCAGGGTGGGCCTTTCCGGCGTCCCGTCCGCGTGCCCGGTGTCGGCGACCACCGCGGCCCCCTCCCATCCCGGGTCCACGCCCGGGCCGATCCGGACCACCCGCCCGGCCACGCCCGCGCCGGGGACGTAGGGGGGAGTCACGGGGAAGTAGTCCAGCCCCCAGCCGCCGCGGACCAGGGTGTCCAGGTACATCACGTTCGCCGCGGCGACCTCCACCAGCGCCTGGCCCGGTCCCACCTCGGGCTCGGGCAGGTCCCGGACCACCAGGACCTCCGGGCCGCCGAACTCCTCGACCTGTACCGCTCGCATGCCGTTCTCCCTCGGTGCGCACCGCCTGCTTCCGACACCGCCCAGCCTCTTACCTCAATATTTGTTGAGGTCAAGGGCCGGGCGCCGGAGAGATCCACGGCACAGGGGGCGCCCCGCACGGGGCGCGGCGCGCGGGACGGGGGCCGAGGTCAGACCGCGACGTGCGACAGCGCGCTGGGATGGCGCCGCAGGAAGCCCTCGATGGACTGGGCGGGATGACCGGTCAGGTCGGGGACGGCGGGCGAGACCACGTCGAGCTCACCGGCGGCGATCGCGGCGTAGGAGGTCACCCAGCCCTCGACCGCCCAGTCGGGGGCGCCGCCGCTGCGGCGCGACTCCAGCGCCTCCTCCAGGGTCTGGGGCACGTAGCGCACCGAGCGCCCGGTGAGCACGCCCAGTCTCTCCGCCGTCGCGCCCAGGGACAACGCCTCCGGGCCGGTGACGTCGTGGCTGGTGTCGTGCGAGGCGCGCGCGGCCACGGGGTCGGTCAGCACGGCCGCGGCCACGTCCGCCACGTCGTCGCGCGAGACCCACGCGATCCGGCCGTCACCGGCCGGGCCCCGCACCACGCCCCCGTCGTCCACCCAGTCGGGCAGCAGGTCCAGGTACAGGCTTGGTCTGAGGAAGGTGTACCGCACCCCCGTGGACCGGATGTGCGCCTCGGTGAAGAAGTGCGTGCGCGCGAACGTGAAGGTGGACGCCGGGCCCGCGCGCAGGAAGGACAGGTAGACGATCCAGGACACCCCCGCCTTGACCGCCGCGTCCACCGCGCTCACGTGGACGTCGATCCGGTCCTCGGACTCGGTGGCCGAGACCAGGAACAGCGTGTCCACCCCCCGGCAGGCCCGCTCGAAGCCCGTGGAGTCCTCGTAGGCCGCCATCGCCGCGCTGCTGCCGGGGTACTCGGGGGCGCGGTTGATGTCGCGTACGATGAGCCGCTGGGGCCTGCCCAGCCGCGCGATCCGCGCGGCGACCCGCCCGCCCAGCGCCCCGGTCGCCCCCGTGACCCCTATGGTGTGGTTTGTCGTGTGATCGTCGCCCATGACACCCCATCCTGCGTTACGAGGGCGTGCCGGACGCTGAGCGGCACGCGCCTTTTTGCGCCGCGGGGCCGGGCGCGGTCGGCGTCCCGGGGCGCCGAGGTCAGGGCGCGGGACGCTCTCCGTCCGCCGGTCCCCGTGCCCGTCCGCGCCCGACCGTGCGAACCGACGCGCTGCCGGGCTCCTCCGACTCCCGAGCGCCCCGCGCGACCGGGCGGCGGTAGGCCAGGCGGCGCAGCAGCACCTCGGCCGGTCCGCGCCTGCCCGCGCGCTCCAGGGCGTAGGACGCCGCCACCGTCACCAGCCACACGCCCACCGCGAACAGGGCCATCGACCACGAGGCGAGTTCGCCGCCCAGTCCCAGGCCCCAGGCCGCCAGGAGGGGCGCGCACAGCACCGACTGGGCCAGGTAGGCCGACAGCGAGCGCTTGCCGGTCGCCGACAGCGCGCCGACCACCGCGCCCGGTGCGCGACCGCGCCCCTGGATCCGGTGCGCCGCCAGCGCGATCAGCGCCACGTAGCCCAGGCCGCAGGCCAGCCCGGTTACCATGTGCGGCATGGTGAGCATGGCCGCCTGCGCGGGGGACAGCTCCCAGACCCCGATCTGGGTCAGGGCCAGGGGCAGCCCGCCCAGCCAGCCCACGCCGATGCCCAGGGCCGCGGTCCAGCGCAGCAGGCCCAGGTGCCCGCCCGGCTCCTCCAGGATCCGGCGGCGCGCGGCCCAGTAGCCGAGCAGGATCGCCGCGGGCACGACCATGCCCAGCAGCCCCTGGCCCAGCGTGACCAGCGGCCAGTCCAGGACGCGGGCCAGCGCGGCGCCCAGGATCGAGGTGTCGCCGATGTTGTCGGCCATCAGGTCCGTGCTGAACGCGGCCGAGGAGGAGTAGGAGGTCTCCGCGGGCATGGAGGCCAGACCCAGCAGGCTGAACGCCGCCAGCAGGGCGGCCAGCCCGGTGAACACGCCCGACCACACCAGCAGCGTGGCGTTCCTGCGCCGCAGGAACAGCCAGCCCAGGAGCAGCCCTGCCAGGCCGTAGGCGCCCAGGACGTCGCCCATCCACAGCAGCAGGGCGTGGACGAAACCGAACGCGAGCAGCCACAGGTTGCGGCGGCGCAGCAGCGCGTTCACCTCCCGCGCGGAGGAGCCCGCCGCCTCCTGGCGCCGGGCCAGCTGCACCATGCCGTACCCGAACAGGAAGGCGAACATCGGATAGCTGCGCATGTCCACCGCCGTGACGATGACGAACTGCGCGATCCGGTCCAGTACGCCGCCCGGCTCGGGGTGGACGCCGCCCCCGCTGGACGGGAGCGCCCACAGGTACCAGGCCGTGTTGGCGAGCGCGATGAACAGCAGCATGAACCCGCGCGCCAGGTCCGGTGCGAGGGCTCTCTCCCCCGCGCCGACCGGACCGCGGGAAACGGTGTGCCCAGACATGGGAGACCCCCAGGTTTCGCGATATGTCGTGTTAGCGATTCAACCGGAGCGGGCAGGCGGACACAACAGGCCCCGGTGGGCGCGAACCCGGGAAAGTCCCCTAGGTAAGGACCCTCAGAAGGAGCGCGAGGTGGCGGCCACGACCAGCTGGCGCAGCGGCTCGCGGGCGGACGCGTCCAGCTCGGGGCTCTCCAGGGCCGCGACGGCCCGGTCGGCGTACTCCGCGATCATCTCCTCGCACGCGGCCAGCGCGCCCGAGCCCTCGATCAGGGAGCACATCCACTCCACCGAGGCCACCGACAGGTCCGGCGCCCCCAGCAGCGAGCGGAACCGCTCGGCGTCGGCCGCCCCGGCGCGCGCCAGGGTCTCGGCCACGACCAGCGTCCGCTTGCCCTCGCGCAGGTCGTCCCCGGCGGGCTTGCCGGTGGTGGACGGGTCGCCGAACACGCCCAGCACGTCGTCGCGCAGCTGGAAGGCGATCCCCAGCGGGATGCCGTAGTCGGTGTAGACCCCGGCCAGCTCCCCGTGGCGGCCCGCCAGGGCCGCGCCCAGGTGCAGCGGGCGCTCCACCGTGTACTTGGCGGACTTGTAGCGCATCACGCGCAGCGCCGCCTCGCGTGTGCCGGTGCCCCGCACCTGTTCCAGGGTGTCCAGGTACTGCCCGGCCATGACCTCGGTGCGCATCGCGTCGAACGGGGGCCGCCCCCGGCCCAGCACCTCCGTCGGGAAGCCGCTGGCCTGGTACATCTCATCCGACCAGGCCAGGCACAGGTCGCCGATGAGGATGGCCGCGCCCTGCCCGAAGCCCTCGCTGTCGCCGCTCCACCCCTGGTCGGCGTGCAGCTTGGCCAGCCGCTTGTGCGTGGCGGGCAGGCCGCGCCGGGTGTCGCTGTTGTCGATCACGTCGTCGTGGACGAGCGCGCACGCCTGGAGGAACTCCAGGGAGGCCGCCGCCCGCACCACCCGCTCGTCCTCGGCCGCGCCGCCCGCGCCCCGCCAGCCCCAGTAGCAGAAGGTCGGCCGCAGGCGCTTGCCGCCGGAGATCATCGCCTCCAGCGCGTCCATGGCCGGTGCCAGCTCCTCCCCGATCTCCAGCAGCTGGGCCCGGTGGCCGGCGCAGAACGAGGTCAGTTCGCGGTCCACACCGGAGCGGACCGCGAAGACGGCGGAGGCGGACGGGGAAGAGGAAGGCACCATGACCCGCAGGTTATCGGCTGCCGGGCGCTGTCCGGTCCCGCTCCGCCCGATCGGGGCGCCTCCAGCCGTCCGCCGACACGGACGGCACCGTCACCGGCACCGCCCGCGCGGACGCGCGGGTCACCGAGGCGGGGCTGGGCCGAGCCGCGTCCCCGCACGTCGCGCCGCTCGGGAGCGGCGTTCGGGAGTGGCGTGCGCCACGGGTCTCACAGGATGGGACGGGGCCTCCGCCGCGGGGGCGTCTGACCTAAGCTGGTGCGCATGCTGGCTGCACCGACACTCCCTGTGGCGCCCCGAGGCCCGGCCCCCAGGCCGCGTCATATCCGCGAACTCCTCGACGCGGGCGAGCCGATGTTCTCCTTCGAGTTCTTCCCGCCCCGTACGCCCCAGGCGCAGGAGCGCCTGTGGCGCGCGATCAGGGAGATCGAGGCCCTCGGCCCCGCCTTCGTCTCGGTCACCTACGGCGCGGGCGGCAGCACGCGCGGGCTGACCGTGGAGACCACCGAGCGCATCGCGACCGACACCACACTGCTGCCGGTCGCGCACATGACCCTGGTCGACCACTCCGTCGCCGAGCTGCGCCACCTCGTCGGCCGCCTCGCCGACGCGGGCGTGTCCAACATGCTCGCCGTGCGGGGGGACCCGCCCGGCGACCCGGACGGGGAGTGGGTCCGCCACCCCCAGGGGCTGACCTACGCCGAGGAGCTGGTGCGCCTGATCAAGGACAGCGGCGACTTCTGCGTGGGCGTGGCCGCCTTCCCCTACAAGCACCCGCGCTCGGCCGACGTCGAGACCGACACCGACCACTTCGTGCGCAAGTGCGAGGCGGGCGCCGACTACGCCATCACCCAGATGTTCTTCGACCCCGAGGACTACCTGCGCCTGCGCGACCGGGTGGCCGCGCGGGGCTGCGAGGTGCCGATCATCCCCGAGGTCTTCCCGGTGGTGCGCACCTCGTTCATCCCGCGCTCGGAGCAGCTCTCCGGCGCTCCCTTCCCGGCCGACCTGGCCGAGAAGTTCGCCTCCTTCGGCGACGACGACGAGTCCGTGCGGGCCTTCGGCATCGAACACGCCCAGCGCATGTGCGAGCGGCTGCTGGCCGAGGGCGCGCCGGGCATCCACTTCATCACCTCGAACCGGTCCACGGCCACCAGGCAGATCTACCGGGAGATCTCCGGTCACCGGAGCCCGTCAGGGGGAGCCGGGCGGCCATGATCGAGAAGGGCTGACCGGGGCTGCCGGGGAAGCGGAAGTCCTCCAGCACCTCGGTGAACCCGCACGAGCGGTACAGGTGGCGCGCCGCGGAGGGTCCCGAACGCGTGGACAGCACCGCGGTGCGCTCCGGCCTGCCCCGGCACAGGGCGTGGAGCAGGGCGCGGCCCACGCCCCGGTTCTGCGCGTCCGGGTGGACGTGCACCTCGGCGACCTCCAGCGCGTCGGACAGGCAGCGGCGCGCCTGGCGGATCCCCGGGCCCGCGCGCAGCCCCTCCGCCACCGTGTCGTGCCACCACTGGCCGCCGTGCCCGTGGAAGCCGTAGGCGAAGCCGACCGGGAGGCCGCCGCGCACGGCCACCACCGCGCGAAAGCCCGGGTTGCGGGCGTGGCCCCTCATGACGGAGGCGCGCCCGGGCAACTGCTCCGGGGGCGGCCGCATGGCGGCCTCGTACACCTGGAGCAGCGCGGGGACGGCGTGCGTGAAGGCGGGTGGGGCCAGCTCGCGCAACTCGGTATCGGCTACCACGGGCCAAGGGTAGTTCCCCGGCCCCGCCGAGTCCCGGGATTCGCGCGAGGACGGGGTGCGCGCGGCGCCGGGCGGGGTCCTTGACGGGTCCGGCGGCCTGGGGTTAACTGGTTCGTGTCGAACAGGAGTTCGACGAACTCCGTCGGACCCCCCTCCGGCGGGAGGGCGGCGCGGTCGGGTTGGGGAGGGGAAGCCCCACGTCCGGCCGCGCCGCTCCGCCCCGTCCGCCGGCCAGTCCCCGGCCGGGCGGACACGACGAGAACCGGCGCCCCCGCGGGGGCGCCGGTTCTCGTCGAGCGGGTGCGAATCTGTTCGGTCGTCCCGGTGTCCGGGTACCGGTCAGAAGGCGTCGACCGCGCGGCGCGCCTCGGGGTCGAGGACGCCCCAGTTGATGAGCTCCTCGGTCAGGTCCCCGGGCGACTTGTCGTAGATGACCGCGAGTGAGCGCAGGTCCTCCTGGCGGATGGAGAGCACCCGCCCGTTGTAGTCACCCCGCTGGCTCTGGATCGTGGCGACGTAGCGGGACAGCGGCCCGGCCTTCTCCTGCGGCAGCTGCTGCATGCGCTCCAGGTCGATGACCAGCTTGGGCGTGGGGCCCAGCGGGGTGGGAGCCGCGCCGCCCGGCAGCAGCTCCGACATCGGCACGCCGTAGAAGTCCGCCAGCTCGGCGAGCTTCTGGACGGTGACGGCGCGGTCGCCGCGCTCGTAGGAGCCCACCACGACGGCCTTCCAGCGGCCGTGGGACTTCTCTTCCACCCCGTGCAGGGACAGGCCCTGCTGGGTGCGGATGGCACGCAGTCGCGCACCGAGGGACTTCGCGTATTCGGATGGCATCTTCTTGTCGCTCCCGGCCGTGACAGTGGCTGGCGTGGTGGGGGGACGTCCGCTCGTACTCGGCGGGCCGCCTGGGCGGTCCAGCGGATGGTCACGGGTTGCAACCCCACCCGGCAGTGGTTACAGACAGTGACGGTAGGGGGGTCTGCCTTCCAGGTCAAGCCGTTGGTGTGAAACGCGACTAATCGGTGGCCAAACCGTGCGTAAGTGAGACACCTCTCATGTCAGGACCGAGCGGGAGGAGTCGTGCGTCACGATGGCACGAAAAGCCCCTTCCTCCTGGGTATTTCAGGTTTCGGCCCCTTCGTTGCCGTATCCACTGGGTGACGACATGACCACATTTCAGGGGGTACGTGCGCGCTTGTGGTGTGATCAGAGTCACATTCGTGACCTCGGGTCATCGACCGCCTCGCGGGGGTCGCGAACGTCGCTGGTAGCGTGGATCCGATCGACATCCTTTAACGACCTGTTCAGTGAGGCAGGGAAGGGAGTCACTACTTTGCGTGCGCAAAAACCGACGACCGGTGACGCCGGTGGCGGTTCCCCCGCACCCGATGCGCCCGAGGGCACCCGCGCCGTCCTCGACGGCAGCGAGATCAACCGGGCGCTGACCCGCATCGCCCACGAGGTGCTCGAACGCACCAAGGGGGGCCGGGACGTCACCCTCCTGGGCATCCCCTCGCGGGGGGTCCCGCTCGCCCACCGCCTGGCACGGCGCATCGACCGGGTGGAGGACCTCACCGTCCCCGCGGGCTCGCTCGACATCACCATGTACCGCGACGACCTGCGCTCCGCCCCCGTCCGCGCCCTCGGCCGGACCGAGATCCCCCAGGGCGGACTCGACGACCGCGTCGTCGTCCTCGTCGACGACGTCCTCTTCTCCGGCCGCACCGTCCGCGCCGCCCTGGACGCCCTCGGCGACCTGGGGCGCCCCCGCGCCGTCCAGCTCGCCGTCCTGGTCGACCGAGGCCACCGCGAGCTGCCCATCCGCGCCGACTACGTGGGCAAGAACCTGCCCACCTCGCTGCGCGAGAGCGTCACCGTGCGCCTGGAGGAGACCGACGGACACGACGCGGTGCTGCTCGGCCCGTCCCGCCCCCGCACCCGCCCCGGCGCCACCGAGGGGAACGACTGATGCGCCACCTGCTCTCCACCGGCGACCTCTCCCGCGATGAGGCCACCCTCATCCTGGACACCGCCGCCGAACTCGCCCAGGTCGGCGACCGCTCCGTCAAGAAGCTGCCCACCCTGCGCGGGCGCACCGTGGTCAACCTCTTCTACGAGGACTCCACCCGCACCCGCACCTCCTTCGAGCTGGCCGCCAAGCGCCTGTCCGCGGACGTCATCAACTTCTCCGCCAAGGGCTCCAGCGTCTCCAAGGGCGAGAGCCTCAAGGACACCGCGCTGACCCTCCAGGCCATGGGCGCCGACGGCGTCGTCATCCGGCACAGCGCCTCCGGCGCCGCCCGCCGCCTCGCCAACTGGGTGGACGGGTCCGTCCTCAACGCGGGCGACGGCACCCACGAACACCCCACCCAGGCCCTGCTGGACGCCTTCACCATGCGCTCGCGCCTGGGGCGCCTGGAGGGGCTGCGGGTGGCCGTCGTCGGCGACATCCTGCACAGCCGGGTCGCCCGCTCCAACGTGCTGCTGCTCACCACCCTGGGCGCGCACGTCACCCTGGTCGCGCCGCCCACCCTGCTGCCGGTCTCGGTGCACACCTGGCCGTGCGAGGTCTCCTACGACCTCGACGAGGTCCTGCCCAAGTCCGACGTCGTCATGATGCTGCGCGTACAGGCCGAGCGCATGCACGAGTCGTTCTTCCCGTCCACGCGCGAGTACAGCCGCAACTACGGCCTGGACGGCGAGCGCCTGTCCCGCATGCCCGAGGAGGCGATCGTCATGCACCCCGGCCCGATGGTCCGCGGCATGGAGATCTCCGCCGAGGTCGCCGACTCGCCCCGCTGCACCGTCACCGAACAGGTCGCCAACGGCGTCAGCCTGCGCATGGCCGTGCTCTACCTGCTGCTCGGCGGCTCCTGACAACCCGGCCGCGGGGCCCCGTGCCCCGCGCCACCGCACCCGAGGGACGCGGGGCCCAGCCACGGGCCCGGGCGGCCCCGGCCCCCGCCGCGCCAGGCCCACCGGCGCGCCCCGGGGCCCCGCGCCGCCCCTCCCCATCCCAGAACACGAGGAAGCCAACACCGCGATGCCCGACACCCACGGACCGCACCTGATCCGCGGCGCCCGCCCCCTCGGCGGCGACCCCGTCGACCTGCTCCTGGCCGACGGCCGGATCGCCGCGACCGGCCGGGACCTGGACGCCCCCGAGGGCGCCCGGACCGTCGACGCCACCGGCCTGATCGCCCTGCCCGGTCTGGTGGACCTGCACACCCACCTGCGCGAGCCCGGCCGCGAGGACGCCGAGACGGTCGCCAGCGGCTCCCGCTCCGCCGCCATGGGCGGCTACACCGCCGTCCACGCCATGGCCAACACCGACCCCGTCGCCGACACCGCCGGGGTCGTCGAACAGGTCTGGCGCCTGGGCCGCGAGGCCGGGTACTGCGACGTGCGCCCCGTCGGCGCCGTCACCGTCGGCCTGGCCGGGGAGCGCCTCTCCGAGATCGGCGCCATGGCCGACTCCGCCGCGGGCGTGCGCGTCTTCTCCGACGACGGCATCTGCGTCTCCGACGCCCTGCTCATGCGCCGCGCCCTGGAGTACGTCAAGGCCTTCGACGGCGTCATCGCCCAGCACGCCCAGGAGCCGCGCCTGACCCAGGGCGCCCAGATGAACGAGGGCTCCGTCTCCGACCGCCTCGGCCTGCCCGGCTGGCCCGCGGTCGCCGAGGAGGCGATCATCGCCCGCGACTGCCTGCTCGCCCAGCACGTGGGCTCGCGCCTGCACGTGTGCCACGTCTCGACCAGGGGCTCGGTCGACATCATCCGCTGGGCCAAGGCCCGCGGCTGCGACGTCACCGCCGAGGTCACACCCCACCACCTCCTGCTGACCGAGGAGCTGGTGGAGGGCTACGATCCCGTCTACAAGGTCAACCCGCCCCTGCGCACCGCCGAGGACGTCCAGGCGCTGCGCGAGGGCCTGGCCGACGGCACCATCGACATCGTCGCCACCGACCACGCCCCCCATCCCGCGGAGGCCAAGGAGACCGAGTGGTCCACCGCCGCCATGGGAATGGTCGGGTTGGAGACGGCGTTGGCGGTCGTGCAGCGCACGATGGTCGACACCGGCCTGCTGACCTGGGCCGACGTCGCCGACCGCATGTCCGCGGCACCGGCCCGCATCGGCCGGGTCCACGACCACGGGCGTGACCTGGCGGTCGGCCAGCCCGCCAACGTGGTCCTGTACGACCCGGCCGCCGCCGTCGACGTGGACGGCGCGGCCATGGTCAGCAAGAGCGGCAACACCCCCTTCCGGGGCATGACCCTGCCCGGCCGGGTGCGCGCCACGTTCCTGCGCGGCGCCCCGACCGTCCTGGAGGGGAAGATCCAGTGAGCACAGAACAGAACACCCGGGCCGCCCACGGCCCGGCGGAGGAGGGGGCGAACGTGTCCGAGAGCGGACCCGCGATTCTGGTACTCGAGGACGGCCGTGTCTTCCACGGCCGCTCCTTCGGCGCCACCGGGGAGACCTTCGGCGAGGCGGTCTTCAACACCGGCATGACCGGCTACCAGGAGACCCTCACCGACCCCTCGTACCACCGCCAGATCGTGGTGATGACCGCCCCCCACATCGGCAACACCGGCGTCAACGACGACGACCCCGAGTCCGGCCGCGTCTGGGTCGCCGGGTACGTCGTGCGCGAGCCCGCCCGCATCACCTCCAACTGGCGGGCCGAGCGCACCCTGGACGAGGAGCTGCGCCGCCAAGGCGTGGTCGGCATCGCCCTCACCGGCACCCGCGCCCTCACCCGCCACCTGCGCGACAAGGGCGTCATGCGCGCCGCCATCAGCACCACCGAGACCGACCCGCGGGCCCTGCTGGAGCGCGTGCGCCAGCAGCCCACCATGGCCGGGGCCGACCTGGCCGCCGAGGTCAGCACCGGCGAGCCCTACGAGGTCCTGCCGCCCGAGGGCGTGACCGCCCGCTTCCACGTCGCCGCCGTGGACCTGGGCATCAAGGCCATGACCCCCCAGCGCCTGGCCGAGCGGGGGTGCCGGGTCACCGTGCTGCCCTCCACCGCCACCGCCGAGGAGATCCTCGCCCTGGACCCGGACGGGGTGTTCTTCAGCAACGGCCCCGGCGACCCCGCCACCGCCGACGGGCCCGTCACCGCCATGCGCGGCGTCCTGGACGCGGGCAGGCCGCTCTTCGGCATCTGCTTCGGCAACCAGATCCTGGGGCGCGCCCTGGACCTGGGCACCTACAAGCTGCCCTTCGGGCACCGGGGCGTCAACCAGCCGGTGATCGACACCCGCTCCGGCAGGGTCGCCATCACCAGCCAGAACCACGGCTTCGCCGTCGAGGCCCCCCTCGACGAGCCCTTCGACACCCCCTACGGCCGGGCCGAGGTCAGCCACATCGGCCTCAACGACCGCGTCGTCGAGGGCCTGCGGCTGCTGGACCGCCCCGCGTTCAGCGTCCAGTTCCACCCGGAGGCCGCCGCCGGCCCCCACGACGCCGCCGAACTCTTCGACGCGTTCGTCGACCTGATGTCCGCCCAGCCCGCTCCGGCTGCCAAGTAGCAAGAGGAAGCAGAGCATGCCGCGCCGTAGTGACCTTTCATCCGTCCTCGTGATCGGCTCCGGCCCGATCGTGATCGGGCAGGCGGCCGAGTTCGACTACTCGGGCACCCAGGCCTGCCGGGTTCTGCGGGCCGAGGGCCTGCGGGTCATCCTGGTCAACTCCAACCCGGCCACGATCATGACCGACCCGGAGATCGCCGACGCCACCTACGTGGAGCCGATCACCACCGAGATGATCGAGAAGATCATCGCCAAGGAGCGCCCCGACGCGCTCCTGCCCACCCTGGGCGGGCAGACCGCCCTCAACGCCGCCGTCGCCCTGGACGAGGCGGGCATCCTCGCCAAGTACGGCGTCGAGCTCATCGGCGCCAACATCGAGGCCATCCAGTCCGGTGAGGACCGCGAGAGCTTCAAGGGCATCATCGAGCGCATCGGCGGCGAGTCCGCCCGCTCGCGCATCTGCCACACCCTGGAGGAGTGCCTGGCCGCGGCCGAGGAGCTCTCCTACCCCGTCGTCGTGCGCCCCTCCTTCACCATGGGCGGCGCGGGCTCGGGCTTCGCCCACGACGAGTCCGAGCTGCGCCGCATCGCCGGGCAGGGCCTGGCGCTCTCCCCGACCACCGAGGTGCTCCTGGAGGAGTCCATCCTCGGCTGGAAGGAGTACGAGCTGGAGCTGATGCGCGACACCAACGACAACGTCGTGGTCGTGTGCTCCATCGAGAACCTCGACCCCATGGGCGTGCACACCGGCGACTCCATCACCGTCGCCCCCGCCATGACCCTCACCGACCGCGAGTACCAGAAGCTGCGCGACATCGGCATCGCCGTCATCCGCGAGGTCGGCGTGGACACCGGCGGCTGCAACATCCAGTTCGCCGTCCACCCCACCACCGGCCGGGTCATCGTCATCGAGATGAACCCGCGCGTGTCGCGCTCCTCGGCGCTGGCCTCCAAGGCCACCGGCTTCCCGATCGCCAAGATCGCCGCCAAGCTCGCCGTCGGCTACACCCTGGACGAGATCCCCAACGACATCACCCGGGAGACCCCGGCCAGCTTCGAGCCCACGCTCGACTACGTCGTCGTCAAGGTGCCCCGCTTCGCCTTCGAGAAGTTCCCCGGCGCCGACCCCGGCCTGACCACCACCATGAAGTCGGTGGGCGAGGCCATGGCCATCGGCCGCTCCTTCCCCGAGGCCCTCCAGAAGGCCATGCGCTCCCTGGAGAAGAAGGGCGTCGGCCTGACCTGGGAGGGCGAGCCCGGCGACAAGGACGAGCTGCTGCGCCTGGCCGCCACCCCCACCGAGCACCGCCTGCGCCAGGTCCAGCAGGCCCTGCGCGCCGGGGCCACCGTCGAGGAGGTCCACGAGGCCACCCGCATCGACCCCTGGTTCGTGGACCAGATGCTGCGCCTGGAGGAGGCGGCCCGCGTCCTGGCCGACGCCCCCAAGCTCGACGCCGACCTGCTGCGCCAGGTCAAGGGGCTGGGCTTCTCCGACCTCCAGATCGGCCAGATCACCGGCCGCAGCGAGGACGTGGTCCGCGAGCTGCGCCACGCCCTGGGCGTCCACCCCGTCTACCTGACCGTGGACACCTGCGCCGCCGAGTTCGAGGCCAGCACGCCCTACCTGTACTCCAGCTACGACGAGGAGACCGAGGTCCCCACGGGCGACCGCCCCAAGATCATCATCCTGGGCTCGGGACCCAACCGGATCGGCCAGGGCGTGGAGTTCGACTACTCCTGCGTCCACGCCTCCTTCGCCCTCTCCGACGCCGGGTACGAGACCGTGATGGTCAACTGCAACCCCGAGACCGTCTCCACCGACTACGACACCAGCGACCGGCTCTACTTCGAGCCGCTCACCCTGGAGGACGTGCTGGAGGTCGTGCGCGCCGAGCAGGCCGCCGGACCGGTCGTCGGCGTCATCGTCCAGCTGGGCGGCCAGACCCCGCTCGGCCTGGCCCGACGCCTCAAGGACGCCGGGGTGCCCATCATCGGCACCAGCCCCGAGGCCATCGACCTGGCCGAGGACCGCGGCGAGTTCGGCAAGGTCCTGGCCGACGCCGGGCTGCCCGCGCCCAAGTACGGCACCGCCTACTCCTTCGCCGAGGCCAAGGCCGCCGCGGACGAGATCGGCTACCCCGTCATGGTCCGCCCCTCCTACGTGCTGGGCGGCCGCGGCATGGAGATCGTCTACAGCGAGGCGATGCTCGCCGACTACATCGAGCGCAACGCCGAGGTCAGCCCCGAGCACCCGGTGCTCATCGACCGCTTCCTCGACGACGCCATCGAGATCGACGTCGACGCCCTCTACGACGGCCGCGACCTGTACCTGGGCGGGGTCATGGAGCACATCGAGGAGGCCGGGATCCACTCCGGCGACTCGGCGTGCACCCTGCCCTCCATCACCCTGGGCCGCGAGGACATCGAGCGCATCCGCTACTCCACCGAGGCCATCGCCCGCGGCACGGGCGTGCGCGGCCTGATCAACGTCCAGTACGCGCTCGCCTCCGGTGTGCTCAACGTCCTGGAGGCCAACCCGCGCGCCTCGCGCACCGTGCCGTTCGTGTCCAAGGCCACCGCGGTGCCGCTGGCCAAGGCCGCCGCCCGCGTCATGGCCGGGGCCACCATCGCCGAACTGCGCGAGGAGGGCATGCTGCCCGCCCGCGGCGACGGCGGCGACCTTCCCGTGGACGCCCCGGTGTCGGTGAAGGAGGCCGTACTGCCCTTCAACCGCTTCATCGACAAGGAGGGCGAGGGGGTCGACACCATCCTCGGCCCCGAGATGCGCTCCACCGGCGAGGTCATGGGCCTGGACACCGAGTTCGGCGCCGCCTACGCCAAGTCGCAGCTGGCCCTCAACGACTCCCTGCCCGAGCGGGGCCGGGTGTTCGTCTCGGTGGCCAACCGCGACAAGCGCTCGATGATCTTCCCGGTCAAGCGCCTGGCCGACCTCGGCTTCGAGATCCTGGCCACCGAGGGCACCGCCGTGGTCCTGCGCCGCAACGGCGTCCACGCCACCGTGGTGCGCAAGCACAGCGAGGGCAGCGGCCCGGCGGGCGAGCCCACCATCGTGCAGCTCATCCACTCCGGGGGCGTCGACCTCATCGTCAACACGCCCTTCGGCAGCGCCGGGCAGGCCGGACCGCGTCTGGACGGCTACGAGATCCGCACCGCGGCCGTGGTGCGCGGCGTGCCCAGCGTGACCACCGTGCAGGGCCTGGCCGCCGCGGTCCAGGCCATCGAGGCGCGGGTGCGCGGGGACCTCGGCGTGCGCTCCCTCCAGGAGCACGCGAGCACCCTCACCGCCAGCCGGGCCTAGGCTGTTCCTCTTCGGGCATCCGCTCCGCCCGCCCGTCGCCCGCCACCGCCCGCGGGGGCGCTTCGCGCCGGGCGGGCCACCGCCCTCGACGGACGGCACACGCAGTACCTTCCTGTTTCGGGCGCCCGGAGAGCGGGCGCCCGAAACAGCCGGGGCGGCGGGCGGGGGCGCCGTGGACGGTGTGTCCACGGCGCCCCCGCCTATACGGTTGGCGCACAGGACGACGCAGGAATCCCAGAGGGGGGAGGGCGGCGCCGACGCCCCGGTGTCCGCGACACCGGGCCCGGGCGCCACGACCTGATGAGCGACAACGGACCGGTGCAGACCAGGTGCCCCGTGCTGAACGTACGCAGGGTGGACGCCTACTACGCCATCACCGTGGTCGCCCCGGGCATAGCCGAGCGGTTCCGCTCCGGGCAGTTCGTTTCGGTGGCCGTCGGCGGCGACCACTCCAGCACCCTGCTGCGCCGCCCCTTCGCCATCCACGACGTCAAGCCCGACTACGGCGGCACCGTCGAGTTCCTGTTCTCGGTACGGGGCACCGGCACCGCCTGGCTCTCCGAGCGCCGCTCGCGCGACCTGCTGGACGTGGTCGGCCCCCTGGGCCGCCCCTTCCCGCTGCCCCGCGAGCCGGTCAACTGCGTGCTGGTGGGCGGGGGCTCGGGCAGCGCCCCGCTGTTCCCGCTCGCCCAGTCGCTGCGCAGGCGCGGCTGCCGGGTGGACTTCGTGCTGGGCGCCGCCTCCGCCGACCGGGTGTTCAGCGCCATCACCGCCCGCCGCATCGCCGAGACGGCCGCCTTCACCACCGACGACGGCTCCTTCGGCACCCGCGGCCGCGTCACCGACGTCCTGGGCAGGGTGATCGAGGAATGCCGGTCCGACGCCGTCTACGCCTGCGGCCCCATGCCGATGCTGCGCGCGGTCACCTCCGTGGCGGCCAGCCACGGCATCCCCGTCCAGGTGGCGGTGGAGGAGACCATGGCCTGCGGCACCGGGATCTGCATGACCTGCGTCATCCCGGTGGTGGGCGAGGACGGGATCACCCGCATGGTGCGCTCCTGCGTGGACGGCCCGGTCTTCCGGGGCGAGCAGGTGCGCTTCGACGACGTGGGCACGATCCCCTTCGACGCCCTGGGCGCCCCGGGTTGGAAGGGCTCCAGCGCGGCCCGCGCCGCGGAGACGGCCCGCGACATCGCCTGAGGGCCCCGGACCCGCCCCGGGACCGACCACCACCAGACAGTGGGTGAGAGAGTTGAACGCAGACCTCAGGACCCGGCTGGGCGGCTGGGAGCTGCCCAATCCCGTGGTCACCGCCGCCGGGTGCGCCGGAGCGGGCCGCGAGCTGGCCCAGTTCCTCGACATCGCCTCGATCGGCGCCGTCACCACCAAGTCGGTGATGCTGGAGCCCCACGCCGGGCGCCCGTCCCCGCGCATGGCCGAGACGCCCAGCGGGATGCTCAGCACGACGGGCATGCAGGGTCCGGGCGTGGACGTGTTCCTCCAACGGGACCTGCCCTGGCTGCTCTCCCGGGGCGGACGGGCGATCGTCTCCGTCGCGGGCACCGGCATGGCCGAGTTCGGCGAACTCGCCAGACGCGTGTCCGCCGCGGACGGGGTCAGCGCGATCGAGGTCAACCTCTCCAGCCCGGACCCGTCCGACCCCGCGGGGCGCCGCTACGTGGACGACGCCGCCCAGGCCGCGGCCGTGGTGCGCACGGTGCGCTCCCACACCCGTTCGGGGCTGCCGGTGCTGGCCAAGCTCGCCGCCGACGTCCCCGACGTGGTGGAGCTGGCCGCCGCGTGTGTGGAGGCGCGCGCGGACGGGCTGTCCATGGTCAACACCGTGCGCGGCATGGCCGTGGACACCCGCACGCTGCGCCCGGCGGTGGCCGGGGGGATGGGCGGGCTGTCGGGGCCGGCGATCCGACCGCTGGCGGTGGGGTGCGTCTACCGGGTGCACGAGGCGCTTCCGGACGTGCCCATCATCGGGATGGGCGGGGTCCGCACGGGTGC
Source organism: Nocardiopsis sp. LDBS0036 (assembly GCF_041228755.1). Lineage (NCBI taxonomy): Bacteria > Bacillati > Actinomycetota > Actinomycetes > Streptosporangiales > Nocardiopsidaceae > Nocardiopsis > Nocardiopsis sp. LDBS0036. Next base: position 2,188,946 of record NZ_CP141103.1, on the reverse strand, counting down.
CGACGTGATGGAGTTCATGGCGGCCGGGGCCTCCGCGGTGGCGGTCGGCACGGTCAACTTCTCCGACCCCTCGGCGTGCGCCCGCGTGCTCCGCGAGTTCACCGAACTGCTGGAGGCCCGCGGGCTGAGGCGGGCCGCCGACCTGGTGGGCGCCGCGCACCGGACGGGTGTGGGGGCGTGACAGGCCGGGCACGCGGCGCACAAGGGTCCTGACCGGCCTGAACGGCGTTCAGATGGCGCTGTGCGACCAAACACGCGCAATTGGTCTCTACCACTGTCCTGACCGTTACGTCCCGTCTGCGGCCGTCTGGGAGGCCGTTACGGGGAAGTGACACGGGTGGGGCGCATGAAGCGGCTCATCCGGGGAACCGCACACTTGATGGTGTGCACATGACAGCGAACGTGCATTCTCAGGTGCCGCGGTAAGCACGTCCGCAAGTACGTCCGTGCCTTGCACGCGCCGACCCCGGTCGGCGGCACACGATGGGAGATACCGACATGACCGAGACCACCGCGCCCTCCGCGCCCATCGCCGTGGCGCTCGACGCCAGGGACCTGGAGACCGCGGCCACCTGGGCCTCAGCGGTCGCGCCGCACGTGAGCACGGTCAAGGTGGGCCTGGAGCTGTACCTGCGCTACGGGCCCGACGTGGTCAGCGCGGTGCGCGGGGCCAGCCGGGTGGGGGTCTTCCTCGACCTGAAGCTGCACGACATCCCGGCCACGGTCGCCGGCGCCGCGCGCAGCGTCGCGGGCCTGCGGCCCTCGATCCTGACCGTCCACGCCGGGGGAGGGGCGGACATGGTCCGGGCCGCGGTGGAGGCCGCGCCGGAGACCAGGATCGCCGCCGTGACGGTGCTCACCTCGATGGACGAGGACGACCTGGAGCAGGTGGGGCTGCTCGGTCCGGCCCGCGACGCGGTGCGGCGCCTGGCGGTCCTGGCCGTGGGCGCCGGGGCCCGCGCGCTGGTCTGCTCACCCCAGGAGGTGGCCCTGCTCCGCTCCGAGGTCGGACCGGACGTCACCCTCATCACGCCGGGCGTGCGCCCGGCGGGGGCGGACAGGGGCGACCAGTCGCGCGTGGCGACCCCGGAGGAGGCCGTGGCGGCCGGCGCTGACCTGTTGGTCATCGGCCGCCCCATCACCCGCGCGCCGGACCCGGGGGCGGCGGCGGCCTCCCTCGCGGCGGCCGTGCGCCGGGCGGGTGTGCGCGTGTAGGGAGCGAAGGGGGAGGGGGCCGCGCGGGCGCCCTTCGACGGTGTCCGGAGGTGTTGGGCCAAGGGATCGACGGATCGGGGAGACGAACCGGTGCACGGGAGTCTGACACGACCGATTATGGGTCACTGTCAGTCACTGATTTGGCATGTCCGAAACCCGCCGAGCACTGCCGAGAGTGACCCGCGTCACCCCTGCGTGACCTGCGCTGGTGGCACCCTCCGGACCTCCTTCAATCGGGACCAAAGTCCCGGTTTTCGTCTCGCAGTGCAGTCGAATAACAACTCTCAGTAGTTAGTTCGACGAAATAGCCGTTGAAAGGGCACTTTGCGTTGCCTAACAGGGGTCAGACCTACTAACTTGCGCAGGCGTCCGCCCTCTACAAACGAGTAGAAATCCGAGGTGACCCGGCGTGGCCCTTCCTCCCCTGACACCCGAACAGCGCACCGCGGCTCTGGCCAAGGCCGCCAAGGCCAGAAAAGAGCGCGCGGAGGTCAAGAACAAACTGAAGAACGGCGGCATCTCGCTGTCCGAGGTCCTTTCCAACGGCCTCAAGGACGACGTCATCGGCAAGATGAAGGTTTCGGCTCTGCTCGAATCCCTTCCCGGCGTCGGCAAGGTCCGGGCCAAGCAGATCATGGAGCGGCTCAACATCGCCGAGTCGCGCCGTGTCCGCGGTCTGGGAACCAACCAGCGCGCCGCCCTCGAGGCCGAGTTCGGCGACCTCACCAAGTAACACCAGGCAGTACCCGCAGCACCCAGCAGTACCGAGCAGCACCTGAAAGCAGTGCACCGGTCCGCCGCGTCCCCCACAGTCGCGGCGCACACCACGCCGCGACAGCGGCCGACCCCCGGTGAGCCAGGCAGGGCCGCGGTCGGCGGACGGGTGACCCCAGGTCACGACCGTCCGCCGCGCCGCGGCCCTTCGCTCGCCCCGGGCGCGGTGTGTGTCGAGGCGGGTCTGGGCCGTGCGCCGCGGCCCTTGGCTCGCCCCGGGCGCGGTGTGTGTCGAGGCGGGTCAGGACCGTGCGCCGCTGCCCTTGGCTCACCCCGGGCGCGGCGTGTGTCGAGGCGGGTCAGGACCGTGCGCCGCGGCCCTTGGCTCACCCCGGGCGCGGTGTGTGTCGAGGCGGGTCAGGACCGTGCGCCGCTGCCCGGTGGTATAAAGGGAGCTTCCCGCGACCGTACGCGGACACCCCGCACACCAGACCGCCCGCACGGTGACGGCGCCCGGACCGGCTTCGGCCCGCCGGAGCGCGACGCGAGGGCCACGGCCCCGCCCGTGGCGGGCGGGCCCGAAGGGAAGCCTCGAACACACATGCCCGATCCCGGATCCCAGTCCCGCCCGGCGCAGAAGCGGCTGACCGTGCTGTCCGGACCCTCGGGTGTGGGCAAGAGCACGGTGGTGGCCCACCTGCGCCGTGAGAACCCCGACGTGTGGCTCTCGGTCTCGGTCACCACGCGCCGCCCCCGCCCGGGCGAACAGGACGGCGTCCAGTACCACTTCGTCACCGACGAGGAGTTCGACCGCCTCGTCGCCGAGGACCAGCTCCTGGAGTGGGCCCAGTTCGCGGGCAACCGCTACGGCACCCCGCGCCGACCCGTCGAGGAGCGCCTGCGCGCCGGAGTGCCCGTCCTGCTGGAGATCGAGCTCCAGGGCGCCCGCCAGGTGCGCGAGTCCATGCCCGACGCCCTGCACGTCTTCCTCGCCCCGCCCTCCTGGGAGGAGCTGGTGCGCCGCCTCACCGGACGCGGCACCGAGTCCGACGAGGTGATCCAGCGCCGCCTGGACGTGGCCAGGGTCGAGCTGGCCGCCGAGAAGGAGTTCGACACCACCCTCGTCAACACGTCCGTACAGGAAGTGGGCGACGAGCTGCTAGCGTTGATCACCGCGCCCAAGGTGTGATAGCGGCCGGGCCCGGAGGGCCCGCGCCATCCGCGCCGCGCCGGGAACCGTCCCGACGGCGCCCCAACGTCCGTCCACCGCGGCTCCACGACGAGCCGCGGAACATTCCTGGGGGTAATGAAGTGGCTGGTACCGAGCCCGTCGCCGAAGGCATCACCAACCCGCCGATCGACGATCTGCTGGAGCTGGTGGACAGCAAGTACAGCCTGGTCACCATGGCCTCCAAGCGGGCCCGCCAGATCAACGCCTACTACGCCCAGCTGGGCGAGGGCCTGCTGGAGTACGTCGGCCCGCTGGTGGAGACCCAGGTCCAGGAGAAGTCGCTGTCCATCGCCCTGCGCGAGGTCAGGTCCGGCCTGCTCACCGCGGAGCCCTACGAGGGTTCCTGACCCGTCTTTCTCCGCGTGCTCGCGAGCTCGCACGGGGCTCGGGGCGCGGAGAACCGGGTTCCGCGCTCCAAGGGGCACGGCGTCCTCGTCGGCGGCTCGACTCCTCTCGCGGGGTCCGGTGCGCCCCTCGCCTTCCGCGCGCCCGCCGCGCCCCTGGCGCGCGCGGGGCGGCCGGGGGCTGGTAGAACTCCTTTCTGTGAGTGACACAAACGTTCCCCGCGTGGTCCTCGGCGTCGGCGGCGGCATCGCCGCCTACAAGGTCTGCGAACTGCTGCGCCGCCTGACCGAGTCCGGCCACCGGGTCCGGGTCGTGCCCACCGCCGAGGCCCTGCGCTTCGTCGGTGAGCCCACCTGGGCCGCCCTGTCCGGCCAGCCCGTCGCCACCGGAGTGTGGGACGGGGTCCACGAGGTCCCGCACGTGCGCATCGGCCAGGAGGCCGACCTGGTGTTCGTGGCACCGGCCACCGCCAACATCATGGCCAGGGCCGCCGCGGGCCTGGCCGACGACCTGCTCACCAACACCCTGCTCACCGCGCGCTGTCCGGTGGTCTTCGCTCCCGCGATGCACACCGAGATGTGGGAGCACCCCGCCACGCAGGCCAACGTGGCCACCCTGCGCTCGCGCGGCGCCGTCGTCCTCGACCCGGCCGTGGGCCGCCTGACCGGCGCCGACACCGGACGCGGGCGCCTGCCCGAGCCCTCCGAGCTGTTCGAGGCCGCCCGCCTCGTGCTGCGCCGCGGCGCCGCCGCCCCCGACCTGGCCGGACGGCGCGTGGTGGTCTCCGCGGGCGGCACCCGCGAGGCCGTCGACCCCGTCCGCTTCCTGGGCAACCACTCCTCGGGCAAGCAGGGGTACGCCCTGGCGCGCACCGCCGCCGCCCGCGGCGCCGACGTGACCCTGGTCGCCGCCAACGTCTCCCTGCCCGACCCGGCCGGGGTGCGCGTCGTGCGCGCGGGCTCGGCCGTGGAGCTGGCCGAGGCCATGGAGGCCGAGCGCGTCGGCGCGGACGTGATCGTGATGAGCGCCGCGGTGGCCGACTTCCGGCCGGTCGCCAGCGCCGCCTCCAAGATCAAGAAGAGCCCCGGCGCGACGCCCGCGCCCATCGAGCTGGCCGAGAACCCCGACATCCTCGCCGGGCTGGTCGCCTCGCGCGACGCCGAGGGGCTGGCGCAGACCGTCGTGGGCTTCGCCGCCGAGACCGACGACGTGATCGCCAACGGCCGGGCCAAACTGGCCCGCAAGGGCTGCGACCTGCTCGTGGTCAACCAGGTCGGCGGCGGGCGCGCGTTCGGCACCGAGGACAACCAGGCCGTCATCCTGGGCTCGGACGGCAGTGCGGTGGACGTGCCCACCGGACCCAAGGAGGACCTCGCCGACCGTGTCTGGGACCTGGTACTGCCGCGCCTGGGCTGAAGCGCCCGCCTGGCGCGGCCCGGTCGAACAAGCGGGTGCCCAGGACTGGATTCCCACCGCGGAGTACGTCAGACTTCAACGTGCACCCGTGGCGACCGGGGAGGTCGTCCGCGGGGTGCCCGCCCCCAGCAGTCCCGTTACAGTGGACCAATAACCAACCCCGTCGGTCGGTATTGGCCGCCTCGGCAGGCAGCCGGGGGCGCCCGTGCCGCACCGGCACATGTCAGCCAGCAGCCGCTGCAAGGAGTCACGCAACGTGTCCCGCCGCCTTTTCACCTCCGAGTCGGTCACCGAAGGCCATCCCGACAAGATGGCCGACCAGATCAGTGACGCGATCCTCGACGCGATGCTCACCCACGACCCGCGCAGCCGGGTCGCGGTCGAGACGCTGATCACCACCGGTCAGGTCCACATCGCGGGCGAGGTCACCACACAGACCTACGTCGACATCCCCGCCATCGTGCGCGGAAAGATCCTCGAGATCGGCTACGACTCCTCCGCCAAGGGGTTCGACGGCGACTCCTGCGGGGTCAACGTCTCCATCGACGCGCAGTCCCCCGACATCGCCCAGGGTGTCGACACCGCCTACGAGGCGCGCGTCGGCAACGAGGACGACGCCCTCAACCGGCAGGGCGCGGGCGACCAGGGCCTGATGTTCGGCTACGCCAACCGCGAGACCCCCGAGCTCATGCCGCTGCCGATCAAGCTGGCGCACTCCCTCTCCGAGCGCCTGGCCGGGGTCCGCCGCAACGGCACGGTGCCCTACCTGCGCCCGGACGGCAAGACCCAGGTCACGGTCGAGTACGACGGCCAGACCCCGGTCCGCCTGGACACCGTCGTGGTCTCCAGCCAGCACTCGGCCGACATCAACCTCGACGAGATGCTCGCCCCCGACATCCGCGAGCACGTGATCGAGCCGGTCGTGGCCGCCTACGGCCTGGAGTCCGACGACTACCGGCTCCTGGTCAACCCGACCGGCCGGTTCGAGATCGGCGGCCCCATGGGCGACGCCGGTCTCACGGGCCGCAAGATCATCGTGGACACCTACGGCGGCTACGCCCGCCACGGTGGCGGCGCCTTCTCCGGCAAGGACCCGTCGAAGGTGGACCGCTCGGCCGCCTACGCCACCCGCTGGGTCGCCAAGAACATCGTCGCGGCCGAGCTCGCCGAGCGCGCCGAGGTCCAGGTGGCCTACGCCATCGGCAAGGCGCACCCGGTCGGCGTGTTCATCGAGACCTTCGGCACCGAGAAGGTCGCCCCGGAGCTGATCGAGAAGGCCGTCAAGGAGGTCTTCGACCTGCGTCCGGCCGCCATCGTGCGCGACCTGGACCTGCTGCGCCCGATCTACTCCCGGACCGCCGCCTACGGCCACTTCGGCCGTGAGCTGCCCGAGTTCACGTGGGAGAGCACCGAGCGCGCCGCCGCGCTGCGCTCCTTCGTGGGCGCCTGAGCCGCACCCGCGGCACCGGTTCCCGCGAGGGGACTCCAGGGCGCGCACGGCCGTCACCGGCCGTGCGCGCCCTTGCGCGTGTTCCGGGTTCCTCCGCATGGCGCACGATCGAAGTGACTACTCCGTGTTATTCCGTATAGACGTAATGTCATTTCTGTGCTCGTACGCGGAGGAGACCATGGCCGTAGCAACGGCGGTGTCTGCGGTGGGGCTGGTGGCCCTGCTCGCCCTGCCCGGCGCCCACCACGCACCCGGCAAGTCGGGAGGCGGCGGAGGGGAGGTCGTGCCCGGCGCGGACAGCCTGCACGTGGCCCTGGAGTCCCGCGCCGAAGCGCGGCGGCCGGGCCCGGGCGACCGGATCCACTACACGGTCAACGTGCGCAACGACGGAGGCAAGGCGGTGCCTGAGGCCGAGATCGTGCAGTTCCTCCCCCCGACCGTGCGCTACGTCTCGGGGACGTCCGGGGCCGAGCCGGGGGAGGGGCGGGTGACCTGGTCGCGGTCCCTGGAGCCCGGCGACCGCGCGAGCATGCGTTTCACCGGCGAGATCACCGCGGTCCGCGGCGGGGGAGAGCACCCGGTCGCCACGGTCTGCGCGCGCCCGGAGCCGGGAGCGGTGCTGGTCTCCTGTGACGCGGCCGTGCACCGCGTCCACGGAGCGGTGCCGCCGGTGTGGGTGGTCACGGGACTGGCCTTCGCGGCCTCGGTGGCGCTGTGCGTCGGCGGCCTGGTGCGCCACCGCGACACCCGGAACCGGTTGGAGGGGGAGCCCGGAGCGGAGACGGTGCCCGCCCGCGCGAACGCCGACGGAGCGGGGGAGGCCGCCGTGAGCGCGGCCCGGGTGCCCGTCGGGACCGGATCCGCCGCGGCGGAGGGGACCGCCGACCGGCCGCGGACCGTGCTGGAGACGCTGGTCGTCCACAGGGCGGCGCCCGACCCCGTCCCCGTCACCGCGCGGAGCGAGCGGGCGCACGGGCCGGACGCGGGGGAGACCGAACCGCGAGAGGCGCACGAGTCCGTACGCGTGCCCGACCCCGGGCCGGAGCCCGAGCCCGTACCCGCCGAGACCGCGCACGCGCCCGCGGAGGAGCCCGAACCGGTCGCCGGGCCGCGCGGCTGACCCGGGGCCGCACATGCGGACGGGCCGCGCCACGTGGCGCGGCCCGTCCAACGGGCTCAGCTCAGCTCGTCGAGGGCCTTCTCCGCCTCGGCCAGCCACGAGCGGCGGGCCTCCAGCGCGTCCTCGTACTCTCTGACCCGGCGCTCGTCGCCCCTGTCCCTGGCCTTGCCCAGCTTGGCCTCCAGGTCGGCGATCGCCGCCGCCAGCTGCGCGACCGTGTCCCTGGCGCGGGCCCGCGCCTCGGGGTTGCTGCGCTCCCACTCGGCGTCCTCGGCCCGGCGCACGCCGTCCTCGATCTGCCGGAAGGCGCCCTCCAGCTGGTCGCGCACGTCGCGCGGCAGCTCACCGGCCTCCTCCCAGGCGTCCTGGAAGTCGCGCAGCCGCGCACGCGCCCGGCGAGGGTCGGAGATCTTCGGGATCTCCGCCTGGGCCTCGGCCAGGATCCGCTCCTTGGCCTCGGCGTTGACCCGCAGTTCGGCGTCGCGCTCGGCGAAGGTCGCGTTGCGCGCGTCGAAGAAGGTGTCCTGCGCGGCCTTGAAGCGCGCCCACAGCTTGTCCTCGCTCGCCCGGTCCGCCCGGCCGCTGCGCTTCCAGCGCTGCATCAGGTCGCGGTAGGCGCGGGCCGTGGCCCCCCAGTCGGTGGAGCCCGACAGGGCCTCGGCCTCCACCACGATGCGCTCCTTCTCCGCACGCACCGACTCGCGCTCCTGGTCCAGGCTGGCGAAGTAGGCCTTGCGCCGCTTGGAGAAGGAGTTGCGCGCCGCCGACATGCGCTTCCACAGCGCCTGCTCGGTGGGCCGGTCGGCCCGCGGCGCCTTCTTCCACTCCTCGATGAGCTGGAGCATCCGCTCGCCGCCGGACTTCCAGTGCGTCGTCTCCACCGCGACCCGCTCGGCCTCGGCGACGATGCGCTCCTTGACCTCCCGGGCCTGGCCGCGCGCCTGCTCCTGGGCCTGCTTCTGCTCGACCTTGCGCTCCTCGGCGCGGCCCGCCAGCGCGTCCAGGCGGCCCATCAGCGACTCCAGGTCGCCGACCGCGTTGGCCTCCCGGACCGAGTCTCGCAGCTTGTCGATGTTCGACATCGCGGCGGAGGCGGACAGGTCGGTGTTGCGGAGCCGGTTCTCCAGCAGCTCCACCTCGGTGACCAGGGAGTCGTACTTGCGCCGGAAGAAGGCCAGAGCCTCCTCGGGCGCCCCCGCCTGCCACGATCCGACGACCCGCTCGCCTTCGCTCGTGCGCACGTAGACCGTGCCTTCGTCGTCTACGCGGCCCCAAGGGTCCGTGGTCACCGTGTCCTCCTGCTGTCATGAACCCGGCCGTGGGGCGGGTTCGGGTCGTCGCGTCGCACTCCTCGCCGGTTCGCGATGGGAACCACCGTGCTGAGCACGATATCCCCGCGATCCGGTGGGAGGCGCCGCGCCGTGAATTCACGTCTGCGCAGATCACGCGGGTCCGCGCGCCCTCGGGTATGGGGCCGGGCCGCCCTCCCGCCCAGCGCTGGCGCAGGTCGGGGCCCCGGCGTGCACCAAGGACGGTGACCAATATGGCATTACCACGCGGTTTGGCAAAGAGGCCAGCCGCGCGCGGTGATCGAATGGTGATCAAACGCGTACCCGGGCACGACGACCGGGTCGCCGCCCCCGCCCCGCCTCGATAGGCTGCACCGGGGGGACGCTGCGTCCGGACCGGGACCCGCCGCCCCGCGACCGCGCACCCGACCGAGGACAGGACGACATCCGCCGTGCTCATCGCCGCACTTCCCACCGGGCCCCTCGCCGCGAACTGCTACGTGCTCGCACCGGCCCCGGGCGGCGACTGCGTCATCGTCGACCCCGGCCAGGAGGCCACCGAGCAGGTCGACAAGGTCCTGTCCGAGCACGGGCTGACCCCCGTCGCGGTGCTGCTCACCCACGGCCACTTCGACCACGTGTGGTCGGCCGCCGACCTGTGCGCGCGCCACGGCGTCCCCGTCCACCTGCACGCCGCGGACCGCGGACTGCTCACCGAGCCCGCCGCGGGGGTGGACCCCGGCTTCGCCGCGCAGCTGTCCGCCCTGCTGGGCCCGGGCCCCCACCCCGAGCCCGACGACCTGGTCGAGGTCGGCGGCGGCGACACCCTCACCCTGGCCGGACTGGACTTCGGGGTCGAGCACACCCCCGGCCACACCCCCGGGTCGGTCGTGTACACGGTGACCACCGAGGACGGCGTCCCCGTGATGTTCGCCGGGGACCTGGTCTTCGCCGGTTCCATCGGCCGCACCGACTTCCCCGGCGGCGACCACGCCGCCATGCTGCGCAGCCTCGCCAGCGCCGTGCTGGGCCGCCCCGACACCACCCAGGTCCTGCCCGGCCACGGACCGGCCACCACCGTCGAGCGCGAGCGGGCCACCAACCCCTACCTGCGCGATATCGCCGGCTGACACCGTGCCCCGGCCGCCCTCTTCCGTCCCGCAGGAACGACGTATGACCACCCCACACCACCGAGGCGCCCGCCGCCCGAGCGCGCCCGCGCGGCCGCACGGCGGGCGAGATACCCGCACCGGCCCCGCCTGAGGGCGGATCGCCGGTGGCTTCGCACGCCCTTCCCCCGGTCCTCCCCCCACCGGGTGCCCGAAGGCCGTGTGCGCAGGATCTGGCCCGCACCCGAGCGCAGGTCGGGCACACTTGACACGAACAAAGACGCTGAAGGAGTAGTCCGTTGATACGCACGCATGAGGCAGGTGCGTTGCGCGCCGAGCACGCAGGCGCGACCGTCGTCCTCGCCGGGTGGGTGGCACGCCGCCGCGACCACGGCGGGGTGGTCTTCCTCGACCTGCGCGAGGCCTCCGGCGTGGTCCAGGTCGTCGTCCGCGAGGACGACCTCGCCCACGACCTGCGCGCCGAGTACTGCATCAAGGTCACCGGCTCGGTCCGGGTCCGCCCCGAGGGCAATGAGAACCCCGAGATCCCCACCGGCGCGGTCGAGGTCGTCGCCGACGAGATCGAGGTGCTCAGCGAGGCCGCGCCGCTGCCCTTCCAGCTCGACAGCGCCGCCGACGTGGCCGAGGAGACCCGGCTGCGCTACCGCTACCTGGACATCCGACGCCAGGAGATGGCCGACAACCTGCGCCTGCGCTCCAAGGCGACCTACGTCGCCCACGAGGTCATGCGCGACCTGGGGTTCACCTACGTGGAGACCCCCTACATGACCCGCTCCACGCCCGAGGGCGCCCGCGACTTCCTCGTCCCGGTCCGCCTCCAGCCGGGCCACTGGTACGCGCTGCCGCAGTCCCCGCAGCTGTTCAAGCAGCTGCTCATGGTCGGCGGCATGGAGCGCTACTACCAGCTCACCCGCTGCTTCCGCGACGAGGACCTGCGCGCGGACCGCCAGCCGGAGTTCACCCAGATCGACCTGGAGATGAGCTTCGTCGACGAGGAGGACCTCTTCGCCGTCGGCGAGAAGCTGTTCACCCGCCTGCTGCGCGAGGTGCGCGGCGTCGAGCTGCCCGAGCGCTTCCCGCGGATGCGCTACTCCGAGGCCATGGACCGCTTCGGCTCCGACAAGCCCGACCTGCGCTTCGGCCAGGAGCTGGTCGAGGTCACCGCCTACTTCGCCGACACCCCCTTCCGGGTCTTCAAGGCCCCCTACGTGGGTGCCGTGGTCATGCCGGGCGGCGCCTCCCAGACCCGCAAGGAGCTGGACGCCTGGCAGGAGTGGGCGCGCTCGCGCGGCGCGAAGGGCCTGGCCTACGTGCTCGTCCAGGAGGACGGCTCCCTGGGCGGCCCGGTGGCCAAGAACCTCTCCGAGGCCGAGCGCGGGGGCCTGGCCGCCCAGGTCGGCGCCGCGCCGGGCGACGCGGTGTTCTTCGCCGCGGGCGCCCGGACCGCGAGCCAGGAGCTGCTGGGCGCGGCCCGTCTGGAGATCGGCAGGCGCTGCGGCCTGATCGACACCTCCCGGTGGGAGATCCTGTGGATCACCGACATGCCCCTGTTCGAGGAGGCCGACGAGGAGGGCTCCTGGAAGCCGGTGCACCACCCCTTCACCGCCCCGGCGCTGCAGGACGAGGCCGACTTCCAGGACCACCCGGGCACCACCGACTCCCGGGCCTTCGACCTGGTGCTCAACGGCTACGAGCTGGTCTCGGGCTCCATCCGTATCCACCGGGCCGAGATGCAGCAGCGGATCTTCGACGTCATCGGCCTGAGCAAGGCCGAGGCCGAGTCGAAGTTCGGGTTCCTGCTGGAGGCGTTCAAGTTCGGCCCGCCGCCGCACGGCGGCCTGGCCGTGGGCTGGGACCGCATCGTCATGCTGCTGGCCGGTCAGCCGACCATCCGCGAGGTCATCGCCTTCCCCAAGACCGCCTCGGGCGGCGACCCGCTGACGGGCGCGCCCACGCCGATCACCGCTGAGCAGCGGGCCGAGGCCGGGGTGGACGCCGACCCCGACGCCGAGGAGCGCGAGAAGCGCAAGTAGGGGGCCGTCGGCCCTGTCGGGGGCGGTGCGCGCACGGCGCGCGCCGCCCCCGACGCGTGTACCGGCGAGGGGCCGCCGACCCCCCGGGCCCGCGCCCCCGGACGCTCCGGGACCGAAGAATTTCGCGGCTCCCGTGAGGTGCCCGAATTCATCCCATTTTGAACCTGTCTCATTCGGTCACTCGGCGAAAACGGGCAGTTATCGGGCGTCATGGAGGGGCGTGCGCGTGGCCGGACACGGCCTCAGTGCCCCGGTACGGATGCGCGGACAGCCGTCATCCCCTACCGTTGAGGGCGAATCACCCCTTCCGAGCCGCGATGAGAACGTGTTGTGGAGTGGACACGTATCTCACGGGGACACCCCCGGTCACGGGCGGAAGTGGTGGCGGAGTGCATTCTGCGCTGTTGAGTCACACGGGCATAACGATTTCCATCCTGTGGTCGCTCGGGTGCGACCCCGGGTGCGGAATCGACCGCCCTCCCGTCGCGCCGATGGAGCACGCGGGTCCGCGTCCAGCCAGGTCACACGGACGCCGGACGACGCGTGCGTCGGCCCTGCCCCTGTTCCGGCACCAGATCCGGCCCAGCCCCGGACACTAGAATGAGCCGGTCGGAACGTTTCAAGGGTGACCGCGCCTGCGCGCGGGTGTGACGTCCGAGACGACATGAGGATGAGTCATACGTGAACGGAAAACGCGCTTCAGGCGATGGTTCCGAGAGCGCTCTCGCGGAGGCGTTCTCCCACGCCCCCGAGCCCATGGTGCTCACCCTGGCCGACGGCGCGATCGTGCACGCCAACCTGGCCTTCACCGAACTCTTCGGCCGCGACGCCTCCGACCTCGACGGAGGGGCCTGGTTCGACCTCCTCGACGGTGACGACGCCCAGCGCGGCGCCCGCGCACACCACGAGGCACTCGCCGGGAACCGGGGTCGCCGGTCCCGCCTGCGCCTGAAGGTCGCCGACAAGGCCGCCCACCTGGTGGAGGCCGAGCTGCGCCCCCTGCCCGGGGACGGCCCGGAGGACGCCCGCGCGGTCGTCCTGCTGCACCTGCTCTCCACCGAGGAGGCCGACCTGCGCGTGATCGGCGAGCTGCGCACCGACAACTCCGACTCCGTGCTGTGGAGCCTGGACCCGGCCAGCGGACGCCTGCGCGAGATGTTCGGCCCCACCCCGCTCGGCGCGCTGCTGGCCGGGAACGACCGCGAACTCGAACGCATCCTGGAGCGCGTCCACCCCGACGACATCGCCCGCGTGCGCGACGCCATCTCCGCCTCCTTCGCCGGGCGCGACTACGAACAGCGCTTCCGCGTCTTCGACCGCCTCGGCGACGAGCGCTCCCTGCACGTGCGCGCCCGCTACGTGCCAGGCGATCCCGACCGCCTCGTGGGCATCGTCGACGACGTCACCGAGCACGTCCAGCTCGTACGCCGCCTCGCCGACCGCCGCCGCACCGAGGCCGAGCACGGCCGCCTGGTCACCGAACTGTCCTCCAAACTCGTCTCGGCCACCACCGTCGACAAGGTCATGGACCTGCTCAGCGAGGAGTTCCTGCCCATCTTCGGCGGAGTCCAGGCCGTCGCCCTCTACGTCGAGAACGGACTGCTGCGCAGCTCGCCCAGCGCACACGCCAAGAGCGCCACCAGCAACATCGAGCGCATAGACGGCCGCCGCGCCGACGACACCGACTTCCCCATGGGCGCGGTCATCCAGGACCGCCAGCCCCGCTTCTTCGAGAGCCGCGCCGAGATCATCAGCCGCTTCCCCGCCGCCGTCGAACTCATGCGCCAGGTGCGCGGCCAGGCCTGGGCCACCGTGCCCATCTTCGGCGACGGCAAGGTCGCCCTGGGCGTGTGGCAGATGGTCTGGGACCGCCCCCACCACGCCAGCCGCGACGAGCGGGCCCTCATGCTCACCTTCGCCGGACTCGCCGGGCAGGCCCTCCAACGGATCAAGGCGCAGCAGGCCGAGCTGGAGCTGGCCGACGCGCTCCAGCGCCGCATGCTGCCCCGCCAGGTGGCCAGCTTCCCGGACATGGACATCGCCACCAAGTACCTGCCCTCCCGCGCGGACTGGCGCATCTGCGGCGACTTCTACGACGTCATCGAACTCCCCGAGAACAAGGTCGGCCTCCTGGTCGGCGACGTCCAGGGGCACGGCGTCGAGGCGGCGGCCGCCATGGGCCAGATCCGCGTGGCCTTCCGCGCCTACGCCACCAACCAGTCCGACCCCGGCGTCGTCCTGGGCGAGACCAACCGCCTGCTCACCGAGACCGGCGAGATCGTCTTCGCCACCTGCGGCTACCTCGTCGTGGACCGCGAGAGCGGCGTCATGCAGGCGGCCTGGGCCGGACAGCCGCCGGTCGTCCTGGCCACCCGGAGCGGCTACGAGCTCTGGGAGCCCGAGACCGGCCCGCCGCTGGGCGTGCTCTCCGACCCCGAGTACGCCGTCACCACCCGCATGCTCCCGCCCGGCACCGCCCTGCTGCTGTGCTCCGACGGACTCGTGGAGAGCTCCGAGGTGCCCATGGGCGAGGGGCTGGCCCGGGTCGGCGCGGCGCTCTCCAAGCACCACGAGGACCCCGAGGCCGCCGCGCACGTCATCGCCGAGATGGCCCCGGCCGGGCGCGGCGACGACATCGCCCTGCTCATCACCCGCATGATCCCCTCCACCGAGCCGGCGCGGGACCGCGCCGCCGTGGCGACCGCGACCTGACCGGTGCCCTCGGCCGCCTACCCTGGACAGGTGTCCGACACGCTCTTCGACGACGCCGGCGCGGAGGCCGCCAGGGGCCAGGAACCGCTCGCCGTGCGCATGCGCCCCCGCACCCTCGACGAGGTCGTGGGCCAGCGCCACCTGCTCGGCGAGGGCAGCCCGCTGCGCCGCCTGGTCGAGGACGACGCGCCCATGTCCGTGTTCCTGTGGGGCCCGCCCGGCACCGGCAAGACCACCCTGGCCACCGTGGTCAGCCGCGTCACCAAGCGCCGCTTCGTGGAGCTGTCCGCCGTCAACGCCGGGGTCAAGGACGTGCGCGCCGTCATCGACGACGCCCGGCGCCGCATGGGCATGCACGGCACCCGCACCCTGCTCTTCGTGGACGAGGTCCACCGCTTCAACAAGACCCAGCAGGACGCGCTGCTGCCCGCCGTGGAGAACCGCTGGGTCAGCTTCATCGGCGCCACCACCGAGAACCCCTTCTTCTCCGTGGTCAGCCCCCTGCTGTCGCGTTCGCTGCTGCTGTCCCTGGAGTCGCTGGAGGACGCCGACGTCCGCGCCCTGGTGGACCGGGCGCTGGCCGACGAGCGCGGGCTGGACGGGCGCTACACGCTCTCCGACGAGGGCGCTGACCACCTCGTACGCCTCGCGGGCGGCGACGGCCGCCGCTCCCTGACCTACCTGGAGGCCGCCGCGCTCGTCGCCGGCGCCCCCGGCGCGGAGCCGGTCACCATCACGGCCGAACACGTCGAACGCGCCGTGGACCGGCACGCCGTGCGCTACGACCGCTCCGGCGACCAGCACTACGACGTCGTCAGCGCCTTCATCAAGAGCATGCGCGGCTCGGACCCCGACGCCGCCCTGCACTACCTCGCCCGCATGATCGAGGCGGGGGAGGACCCCCGCTTCATCGCCCGACGCGTGGTCGTGCACGCCAGCGAGGACGTCGGCATGGCCGACCCCACCGCCCTGCAGACCGCCGTGGCCGCCGCCCAGGCCGTGGAGCTCATCGGCATGCCCGAGGCCCGCATCAACCTCGCCCAGGCCGTCATCCACATCAGCCTGGCCCCCAAGTCCAACGCGGTCGTCTCCGCCATCGACGCCGCCGCGGCCGACGTGCGCGCGGGCCTGGCCGGGCCCGTCCCCGCCCACCTGCGCGACGGCCACTACCGGGGCGCCGCCGAACTCGGCCACGGCAAGGGCTACCGCTACGCCCACGACTTCCCCGGCGGCGTCGCCCCCCAGAGGCACGCCCCCGACGGCCTCGCCGACCGCGAGTACTACCGGCCCACCCAGCACGGCGCCGAACGGCGCTTCGGCGAGGTCCTCCAGCGCATCAAGGAGGTCCTGCGGGGCGGCGGGCAGCGCGGCTGAGCGCCGGGGCAGCGGCCCGCGGTACCGGCGCGCGTGCGGCGGCCCGACGCCGTCCGCCCCGAGGGGGAGGAGACCCGGGTACGGGAGCCCCTGCCGCGACGGTCAGTCGGTGAACAGCTCCGTGACCCGCACGATCTCGCGGGGCCCCTCGCCCCCCTCCCCGGCGGGTTCGGCGAAGGTCACCTCCACGATGACCACCGGGCCCCACGACAGGTAGTCGACGAAGTCGCTCCCGGTCAGCTCCCAGGTGCCGCGGCCCTCCTCGTCGATGAACAGGTGCTCGGGCGCGGCGCAGAACTTGGCGCAGAGCACCTCGGCGTCGGGGGCGATGACGGCCTCGCCGGGCTCCCCGGCCACGTCCCACTGCTCGGCCCAGGCCGCGTGGCTGGGGATGCCCCGGCCCCGGACCGGCTCGTCCTCGCGGTCAACGGGGGTGTACACCCACGGCCCCGTCTCGGGGGACTCCTGCTCGGCGGGGTCGAACCGCACCACCAGGGTCAGCGGGTCCTCCTCGGCGACGGGGCTCGGCGACGCGGACCCCTCCCCGGCGGCGCCCGCGACCAGGGCGTCCCCCTGCTCGGGGGCGAGCAGCCGCGAGACGCCCCACACGCCGCCGCCGACCAGCGCCAGCGCGAGCACCGCGCTCGCGGCCAGGAACACGGCCCGTGCGGGGCGCCGGTTGGACATGCGCCCCTCCAGCCGGATGACCTCGGGCACCCGCGCGGGCGGCTCCACGGCGTGCCACTCGCGCTCCAGGATGCGCGCCAGCTCGTCGCGGTCCGGTGCGGCGGCCGCGCCCCCGGCAGGGGAGCCCGCAGCGCCCCCGCCGCCCTCCGAGGCGTTCTGCGCCTGCCACACCGCGATGACCGCGCCGATCACCTCGCGCAGGCTGGGGCGGCCGTCCGGGTCGGGGTCCAGCGAGCGCCCGACCACCGGTTGCAGCCCCTTGGCCAGACCGGTCAGGTCGAAGGAGCCCTGCGCGGCGCGCTCGGCGATCTCCTCGGGCTCCCCGGGGCCGAAGGGCAGGCGCCCGGTCCCGGCGAAGGCGACCACGGCGCCCCAGGCGAACACGTCGGCGGCGGGCGTGGCCGCCCCGCCGCGGAAGCGCTCGGGACTCAGCCAGGTCGCCCCCGCCCCGCGCATGCGCTCGGGGGAGGCCACGACCGCGCACTCCATGATGTGCGGGCCGCGCGACTCCAGCAGGATCTCGCCGGGGCGCAGCGACCCGTGCGCCACGCCGCGCGCGTGCAGCGCGGACAGCCCCTCGGCCAGGCCGGTGGCCAGCGCGATCAGCTTTCCGGTGCCCAGCCCGCCGCGCTTGGTGACGAAGTGGGACAGCCGCTCGCCCGCCATGTAGGGCATGGACAGCCACGGGGGGTTGGCGTCGCTGTCGAAGGCCAGGGGGACGACCACGCGCGCGGAGTCGACGTTGGACAGGGCCCGCAGCCTCCGCTCCAGCGCGGGGTAGGCGTCAGCGGACTCCAGTTCGGCGGATGTGAGGACCTTCACTGCCACCAGACGGTCGTCCGCGCTCGCGGAGGCGGTGTCCACGGCCGCGTAGACGGTGCCGCTGCCCCCCTGCCCCAGCCGTCCGAGGACGAGGTAGGGACCGATCCGTGAGGGGTCGTCCGGATAGAGGGGGGCCAGGTCCGGCGGTACCAGTACGGAGATCTCTCGGGGAGAACGAGGGCTCATGAGCGTCCTGTCGATGCTTCTGGGGCCGAGGGGCGGCTGAGTGTCCGCACATCGTAGTCAGCTTTTCGGAAGGACCGGGCTTGCGGTCGATTGTCCCCCAGGGCGGGTGGAGCGTCGATCCCCGTGGCCCGGATCGGTCGTCCCGCAGGGGGTGCGGACGCGCCGTGGCGTCCTCGCCCACCCGAAGGCGGGACGCGATAGGGTCGGCCGAAACCGGCCCGTCCCGCGCGGACCACAGGGGAGGATCCGCCGAGCCCGGGAACGCCCGTTCGCGGCGCCCGGTCCGGCGCGGTCGCCGGCGTCCCCCGGTCCCGGCGCGTGCGCGAGGGGCCGCCGCACACCCTCGAAGTCACCCTCTATCTGTCCACGGAGCCCGCATGCTTACCGGAGGAGAGGTCGCCGCGCTCGTCGCCGCGGTGGTCTGGGCGGTGCTGGCCACGTTCATGTGCGTGGCGCTCGTCAAGCTCATCAAGCTCATCAACGAGGCGACCAAGGTCGTGTCGGAACTGGGGGACCGCACCCCGCCCCTGCTGGACGACGTCGCGTCCACGGTGGAGCGCACCAACACCTCGCTGGAACGGGTCGAGGAGATCACCGCCAACGTGCAGGCCAGTTCCGAGGACGTCTCCACGATGACCGCGCTGACCCGCTCGGTGCTCACCGGGCCGCTGGTGAAGGCGGCCTCGCTGTCCTACGGGGTGCGCCGCGTCCTCGGCCAGCGCAGGGCCCTGGCGGTCGTGCGCACCCGCAGGAGGAAGGCGAACCGGTGATCGGCAGACTGCTCTACCTCGCCGCGGGGGCCGCCATCGGCGGCTACGCGGTCCACCGCGTCCACCGCGCCCGGCGGGCCCTCACCCCGGGCGGTATCGCCGAGCGCGTGGAGGGCCAGGTCAGCGAGTACCGCGGCGCTCTGCGTGAACTCAACGAGGACCTCGCCGACGCCGTGCGCGAGCAGGAGGAGGAACTCCTGCGCCTGTACGCCCCCCGGAAGGGGCGCCGGTCCCTGTCGGAGGCCGACGACCGCGGGCTGCCCGGGTCCGGTTAGCCGTCCCCTACAGTGGTCCACGAGACACGCGATCCCCCTCGCCTTGGAGCCGCCCGTGCACCCGCAGCAGCCTCCGAACGGTCCCTACCAGGGCGGTTACCCGCAACAGCCCCCGAACCACCCCTACCAGGGCGGTTACCCGCAGCAGCCCGCGCCCTACGGCGGCCACCCCCCGCTGGGCCCGTTTCCCTCGGGCCCGGTCAGGATGCCCGGCGCGGCCGTCGCCGTGCGGGTGCTGATGTTCATCGGCGGCGCCTGCGGCCTGCTGCTCGGCGGGCTGCTGTGGCTGGCCGCCGCGATGGCCTCCGGTGACGGCCGGTTCAGCGAGGAATTCCTGCAGGGCGTGCAGGAGGGAGCGGGCTTTCCCGTCTCCTCCACCGAGGCGGGGCTGCTCTTCGCGCTCGTCGGCGCCGTCCCGTTCGTCTACGGGGTCCTGTCCACCCTCCTCGCCGTGCTGATGGGCCGCCGCAGCGCGGGCGTCCTGTGGTCGGTCGTGGTCTTCCAGGGGCTGGCGGCGCTCTCCCTGGTGTTCAACGCGGTCACCGGCGCCGTGGGATCGGTCGTCCCGCTGGCCTTCGCCGTCCTCATGATCGTGCTCATGCTGCTGGAGGCCACGCGCGCCTACTACACCCGGCCCGCCTCCGCCGCCTACTGAGGCGGGCCGGCCCGTCCGGGTCACAGGGGGACCGCGAGGGATCGCGGTCCCCCTCGCCGTGCGCGGCACCGGTTCACGCGTCCTGCCGGGGGCTCCTCGCGGGGTCCGGCCTCCGGACGGTCCCGGGTTACGGAAAAGCCGAAACGCGAACCCCTCCTCCCTCCGTCTCCCGCGGCGGCCCGGCGCTCTCCCGCGGCCACGGCCAGCCCCGGCGGCGGGTCCGCCGCGACCCGCTCCCGCGGGGCCGCCGCCGCGTTCCCGAGGGCCTGTGGACGACGGGGCCCGGCGGTGGTCGGCGGCGATAGCCTGGGAACAACCAGGCCGCCGCCGTTGTCCTGACCAGGACGGCCCCGGCGGCCACCCGCAAACCACGCGCGCTGGCATCACGGTTCCCTCTACGATGGGCGCCTACCGACCACGCGTGACCACGGTCCCGGCAGGGACAGCCACGTCGCCCAGGGCGGCGGAGCCGAGCAGCAGGAGGGCATCAATGGAGACGGCAGAGATCGCGCGCCGCTTCCTCAGTTTCTTCGAGAAGAACGGACACACCGTCGTGCCCTCGGCAAGCCTCATCGCCGAGGACCCCACGCTGCTGCTGGTGCCCGCAGGCATGGTTCCGTTCAAGCCCTACTTCCTGGGTCAGCGCACGCCCCCCCACGACACCGCCACCAGCGTGCAGAAGTGCATCCGCACCAAGGACATCGAGGAGGTCGGCAAGACCTCCCGGCACGCCACGTTCTTCCAGATGCTGGGCAACTTCTCCTTCGGCGACTACTTCAAGGAGCGGGCGATCCCGCTGGCCTGGGAGCTGGTCACCACGCCGGTGGAGGAGGGCGGCTTCGGCATCGACCCCGAGAGGCTGTGGGTCACCGTCTACCTCGACGACGACGAGGCCGAGGCGATCTGGCGCGACAAGGTGGGCGTGCGGCCCGAGCGCATCCAGCGCATGGGCAAGGAGGAGAACTACTGGGACATGGGCGTGCCCGGTCCCTGCGGCCCCTGCTCCGAGATCTTCTACGACCGCGGTCCCGAGTACGGCGTCGACGGCGGCCCCGAGGCCGACGAGGACCGCTACATCGAGATCTGGAACCTCGTCTTCATGCAGTACGAGCGAGGCGAGGGCAGCGGCAAGGAGTACCCCATCCTCGGGGAGCTGCCCAAGAAGAACATCGACACCGGCCTGGGCCTGGAGCGCCTCGCCGCGGTCCTGCAGGGCGTCGACAACATCTACGAGACCGACATCATCGGCCGCGTCCTGCACCGCGCCGCCGAGCTCACCGGCACCCGCTACGGCGACAACCAGGAGCAGGACGTCATGCTCCGCGTGGTCGCCGACCACGTGCGCAGCGCCGTCATGCTCGTCGGCGACGGGGTGCGGCCCGGCAACGAGAAGGCCGGGTACGTCCTGCGCCGCATCCTGCGCCGCTCCATCCGCAACCTGCGCCTGCTCTCGGGCACCGAGACCGCCTTCCTGCACGAGCTGACCGAGGTCAGCATCGACGCGATGAAGGACATCTACCCCGACCTGCTGGACCGGGCCGACGTCATCCACGGTGTGATCGACACCGAGGAGCGCAACTTCGCCGAGACCCTGCGGGCGGGCACCGCGCTGTTCGGCCGCGCCGCCGAGCGCACGCGCGCCGGGGGCGGCACCGTCTTCTCCGGGACGGACGCCTTCCAGCTCCACGACACCTACGGCTTCCCCATCGACCTCACCCTGGAGATGGCGGCCGAGCAGGGCCTGTCCGTGGACGAGTCCTCCTTCCGCGAGCTCATGCAGCGCCAGAAGGACACCGCCAAGGCCGACGCCAGGTCCAAGAAGCTCGGCAACGCCGACATCTCCCTGTACGCGCGGATGCTGGAGGGCGCGGGGGAGACCGACTTCCTCGGCTACACCGAGTCCGAGAGCGAGTCGCGCGTCAAGGGCATCGTCGTGGACGGCGTCTCGGCGCCCGCGGCCCGCGCGGGGGACAAGGTCGAGATCGTCCTGGACAGCACCCCGTTCTACGCCGAGAGCGGCGGCCAGCTCGCCGACACCGGCACGCTGACCGTGGACGGCCGCGGCGTGGTGGACGTGGAGGACGTGCAGAAGCCGCTGCCCGGCCTGTTCGTGCACCGCGGCACCGTCCGCTCCGGGGAGGTGGTCCTGGACGACACCGTGCACGCGGGCATCGACACCGGCCGCCGCCACGCCATCGAGCGCTCGCACTCGGCGACCCACCTCATCCACTCGGCGCTGCGCAACGCGCTGGGCCCGTCCGCGGGCCAGGCCGGTTCGGAGAACCGCCCCGGACAGCTGCGCTTCGACTTCACCGCCGACAGCGCGCTGGGCGGCGAGCGCCTGGCCGAGGTCGAGGAGGAGGTCAACACCGTCCTGGCGGGCGACATCCCGGTCCAGACCGAGGAGAAGAGCCTGGACGAGGCGCTGAAGACGGGCGCCATGGCCATGTTCGGCGAGAAGTACGGCGACCGCGTACGCGTCGTGGAGATGAGCGACTACTCCGTCGAGCTGTGCGGCGGAACCCACGTGCCCTCCACCGCGAGGCTAGGCATCGTCAAGCTGCTCGGCGAGTCCTCCATCGGCTCGGGCGTGCGCCGCGTGGAGGCTGCGGTGGGCGTGGACGCCTTCCGGCGCCTGTCCAAGGAGTCGACACTGGTCGGACAGCTGTCCGAGCAGCTCAAGACCCCGCGCGAGGAACTGCCCGAGCGCATCGACTCCATGGTCTCCCGGCTGCGCGCCGCCGAGCGGGAGATCGAGAAGCTGCGCGCGGCCCAGGTGCTCCAGGCGGCCGGTTCGATCGCGGAGGGCGCCCGCCGTCACGGCGCCGCGCTGGTGGTGGCCGCCCCCGCGCCGGAGGGAGCCAGCGGCGACGACCTGCGCAAGCTGGTGCTGGACGTGCGCGGCCGCCTCGGCGAGGACGAGCCCGCGGTCGTGGCGATGACCGCCGTGCCCAAGGACCGCCCGGTCGTGGTGATCGCGACCAACAAGGCCGCGCAGAAGGCCGGGATCAAGGCGGGCGAGCTGGTGGGCATCGCGGCCCGCGCGCTCGGCGGCGGTGGCGGCGGCAAGCCCGACATCGCCCAGGGCGGCGGAAGCGACGCCACCAAGGTGGACGAGGCCCTGCGCGCCGTCGAGGAGCGCGTGGCCAGGGGTTAGGCCGACGGCTTCGACGGGCGTGCGCGGCACCGGTGCCGCGCACGCCCGACGCGTGTGCGCGGGCGTGTGTCCGGCGTGACGAGGACCACCCGGCCCGGCCGTTTCCCCGGGCGCGCCGACTGAACCCCGCGTGGACACTAAATGAATATGTAACATAACCAAGCGTGACTATGTGGAGGATTCCACGGTGCTCGGGCACGCTTGCCCCCACCGGGCCCGGACCCGCCGCCACCTGCGGGGGAACCGCCCCGGGCCCGGCGGCCGGGTGTCGCGGCGGCGTTCGCCCGCGCAGCACCGGCTCCGGGGTGTTTTACACTCTGACGGAGCGCGTCCGACCCGGACCCCGCCGGAACCGCCCCGTACGAGGCGGCCGACGCGGCCCGCGGCCCCGCACGGCGCCCAACATCGTTGAGGCTGCGTGCTGTCATCGAATCGGGCATACTGTGGCGCGTCACAGCCGATCACACGGCTGTCTGTGCGGACTTTCCCGCGATCCAGCTGACGAACAGGACCACCGTGTTGAGGATTTCCCAGCCGCGGTGCCGTGTCCGCAACGGCACGGCCCGCCCGAGCACCGCTCCCGGTTCCGGGAAGAGGTCCTCGTGAGGCACGGTGTGCGCCTGGCCGTCGACCCCGGCAACGCACGCATCGGAGTCGCCGCGAGCGACCCCAGCGGCATGCTCGCCAGCCCGGTCGAGACCATCCGGAGGGGAAAGGGCGACACGCAGCGCATCGCCCTGCTGGTCCTGGAACGGCAGGCACGGGAGGTCGTGGTGGGCTACCCCGCCTCGCTGTCGGGGGAGGAGGGCCCGGCGGCCCGCTCCGCGAGGGATTTCGCGCGTACGCTCGCCGCTCTCCTGCACCCCGTCCCCGTCCGCCTGGTCGACGAACGCCTCACCACGGTGACCGCCCAGAGCCAGCTGCTCTCCGGCGCCTCCTTCGCCGCCAAGGGCGCCAAGGGCGGCCGGGCCCGCAGGTCGGTCATCGACCAGGCCGCCGCCACCGTGCTCCTCCAGAGCGCCTTGGACCAGGAACGGTCAACAGGCCATCCCCCGGGCGAGATCGTCCGCTCCAGCCAGGGAGAATGATGAACGACAGGGATGACTACCCCGACACTCCCTATCGTGGGCGAGCCGACCGCGAGCGCGGTTACGACTACGACCCGCTCAGCGGCCCCCCGCCCGCGCAGCCGCCCTCGCGCGGCCGCAGGGCGCGCCCCGAACCGGCGGACTGGAACGAGGACTCCGGCACGGGTGAGTTCCGCACCTCCCGGCACGCATCCCGCGGCGGCGGGTACGACCCGCTGAGTCCCGAAGGACAGCCGTCCGGGCGCCGTCACCGCGCCGAGCCGCCGGCGGAAGGCCCTTCAGGTCCTTCCGGCCCCTCCGGTCCCTCGGGCCCCACCCGACGCGGCGGCGCCGCCGACGCCCTGCGCGGTGGACGCGCCGCCCGCTCCAGCGCCCCCCGCCGTCAGACCCCCGAGGCGCCCCGGTCCCAGGAACCCCCGTCGCCCCGCCCCCAGGGCCCCGCGCGCTCCCGCCAGGACGGTCCGGCGGGCGACCCGACCCAGGACGCCCTGGCCGCCCTGGCCAACCTGGGCGAGGCCGCCGCGCCCGCCCGGCCCGCGCGGGGCCCCGCGGCGGCTTCCTCAGGGGAGGACGAGCCGCCCCGGCGCGGCCGCCGCGCCCGCCCCGGACCCGAGCCCGAACCCGAGCCCCAGCCTCAGCCCGAGGAGCCCCGCCGCGGCGGAGGGCGCCGCAGGCGCGGCGCCCCGGCCGACGAGGCGCCCGCCGCCGCGGCTCCGCCCCCCGAGGAGGAGCCCCGCGGCCGTCGCGCGCGCCGCAGGCGTGGCAGGCGCGACGACGAGCCCACCGGCGGCTTCCTGGACGACGCCCCCGAGGACAGCGGCGTCTTCGACTCCGGGACCTTCCCCGGCGTCAGCGGCTCCGCCGACACCGGCGCGTTCGCCGCGGTCGAGGAGCCCCCGGCCCGTCGCAGCCGCCGCGCCCGCGCCGACCGGGACCCGTGGGACGAGCGTTCCGACGCCCCCGCCGACAGCGGTGCCTTCCCCGGCACCGACGCCTTCGCCGCGTCCCCGGAGCCCGACTCCGGCGCGTTCGAGGCCCCGGACCCCGACGAGGAGCCGCAGGAGGACTCCGAGCCGCGTTCGCGCCGCTCCCGCCGCAGGCAGGCCGAGGCGGACCGGGGAGGCCGCCGCCGCGGCGGCGGCCGCCGCAGGCGCGGCGCCCCCGTGGAGGAGGAGGCCCCGCAGGAGGACGAGGCTCCCGATGAGGAGCCCGACGAGACCCCGGCCGAGGAGGCCCCCGAGGAGGAGCCCGAGCCCCGTCCCCGCCGCTCACGCCGCGCGTCCGCGGCCGACGACGGTCGGCGCGGAGGCCGCCGCAGGCGCGGCCGCCGCGAGGAGCCGGAGGAGGAGCCCGAGGAGGAGGACGAGTACGAGGAGCCCAACCTCGCCGACATCGCCGAGGCCTACGGGGGCGGACGCAGCAGCCGCAAGAAGGCCAAGGAGCTCAAGAGGGCCCGCGCCAACGCGGGCAAGGGCGGCAGGAAGCGCCGCCGCAGGAGCCGCGCCCTGACGATCGTGCTGGCCCTGGTCCTGCTCCTGGTCGTGGCGGGCGGCGGCTACGCCGTCATCCGCACCTACGTCCTGCCCGCCGACTTCGACGGCCAGGGCAGCGGCGAGACCGTGTTCGTCATCGAGCAGGGCGACGCGGGCTCGGTCGTGGGAGAGAACCTCGCCGAGGCCGGGATCGTGGCCAGCCCCCGCGCGTTCCTCAACGCGCTGGACGCCGTCCCCGAGGAGGAGCTCGGCTCCGGACTGGCCCCCGGCACCTACTCCCTGGCCCAGGGCATGAGCGGCGAGGCCGCCGTGGCCGCCCTGCTCGACCCGGCCAGCCGCGTCGGCGGACGCGTCACCATCCCCGAGGGGCTGCGCACGGACGGGATCTTCGAGAGGATCTCCGAGGCCACCGACCTGAGCGTCGAGGAGCTGGACGCGGCCTACGCCCAGACCGACGAACTCGGCCTGCCCGACTACGCCACCGAGGGGCCCGAGGGCTACCTGTTCCCGTCCACCTACCGGTTCGACCCGGGCGCCGACGCGCTCTCGGTGCTCAAGACGATGGTCACCCAGCACACCCAGGTCGCCGAGGAGATCGACCTGGAGGGCAGGGCCGAGGCGCTGGGCTACGACGCCAACGAGGTCATGGCGATCGCGGCCATCGTCCAGGCCGAGACCGGCACCAAGGAGGACATGCCCCTCATCTCCGCGGTCGTGCACAACCGCCTGGAGGAGGGCATGCAGCTCCAGATGGACAGCACGTGCTTCTACGTCCTGGGTGAGGAGGGCACCTTCCTCAACGACGAGCAGCGCGCCTCCTGCGAGGCCGACCCGCGCGGCTACAGCACCTACGGCATGACCGGGCTGCCCGCCGGGCCGTTCGTGGCCCCCGGACAGGACGCCATCGAGGCGGCCCTGGAACCGGCGGACGAGGACTACCTCTACTTCGCGCTCGTCGACCCCGAGAACGGTCACACCGGTTTCTCCACCACCCTGGAGGAGCACAACCAGATGGTCGCCGAGAACCAGGCCGAGTGGTAGGGAGACGCTGACATGGGAACGGTGCGCGCCGCCGTCCTGGGCTCGCCGGTGGCCCACTCGCTCTCACCGGTCCTGCACACCGCCGCCTACGCGGCGATGGGCCTGGACGAGTGGTCCTACGGCCTGCACGAGTGCGGTGAGGAGGAACTCGCGCCCTTCCTCGCCGGACTCGGCGGGGAGTGGGCCGGGCTTTCCCTGACCATGCCGCTCAAGCGCCGCGCCCTGGAGCTGGCCGAGACGGTCTCCGACCTGGCCCTCCAGGCGGGCGGCGCCAACACCCTCGTCCACCGCGGGCGTGAGTGGCACGCCCACAACACCGACGTGGCGGGGATCACCGCGGCCCTGGCCGAGGCCGGGGCCGACGCCCCCCGCAGCGCGGTCGTCCTGGGGGCCGGGGCCACGGCGGCCTCCGCCCTCGTCGCGCTGCGCCTGCTCGGCCTGACCGCGCCGGTCACCGTGCTGGCCCGCGACCCGGCCCGGGCCGGGCAGGTGGCCGCCGCGGCCCGCCGCACGGGCCACCCGCTGGAGGTGGCGCCGCTCGCCGAGGTGGACAAGCACCTGGACGTGGACCTGGTCGTGTCCTCCCTGCCCTCGGGCGCGGCCGACCTCCACGCCGACCTGCTCGCCGCCTCGCGCGCAGACCTGTTCGACGTCGTCTACTCGCCCTGGCCCACCCGCGCCGCCGCGGCCGTCGCCGCGCGCGGCGGCCGCGTGGTCGGCGGCTTCCCCATGCTCCTGCACCAGGCCGTCGAGCAGGTCCGCCTGATGACCGGTGTGGACGACGTGCCCGTGGAGGCCATGCGCGCGGCCGGTGAGGCTGAACTGGCCCGCCGCTCCGTCTCCGCCTGAGCGCGGCCGGAGAGGGCGCCCGGCCGGGTGGGACGAACGGGCTCCGGACACTGGTACGATGAGGTATCGACTTGGTCCGGTGTGTCCCACACCGGAGCCGCAAGCGGAGATGATCCTCCCACCTGCCGGGTACCGCCCGCGTAGGTTCCGGCCCGGCGATCGACCGCGCCGCGTTACGTTGACCGAGCACCCGTGTCCGGGGTGCCCGGTCCACGCGCGCGACCTCGCTGGGAATATCCGGTCGGATCACCCCGCTTGCACACGCTGGCGGGGTTTTCGCTGTATGCGGACCCCGACTCGACCGGCGGCCCGACGGACGAGGGCGGCCCGGTCCACATGGCCGTCCACCACCAGGCGGGCGACCGGTCCCAGGTAATCGACATAGCTAGGGAGGGGTCTCATCAGCGCAGAGCCCCGCATCAACGACCGCATCCGGGTGCCCGAGGTCCGTCTCGTCGGACCCAACGGCGAGCAGGTCGGCATCGTCTCCGTGCAGGACGCCCTGCGTCTGGCCCAGGAGTCCGACCTCGACCTCGTCGAGGTCGCACCGACCGCGCGCCCGCCGGTCGCCAAGCTGATGGACTACGGCAAGTTCAAGTACGAGTCCGCGGTCAAGGCCCGCGAGTCGCGCAAGAACCAGTCGAACACGATCATCAAGGAGATCAAGCTCCGCCCGAAGATCGACCCGCACGACTACGAGACCAAGAAGGGTCACGTGGTGCGGTTCCTCAAGAGCGGTGACAAGGTCAAGGTGACGATCATGTTCCGCGGCCGTGAGCAGTCCCGGCCCGAGCTGGGCCGCCGACTGCTGGCGCGCCTGGCCGAGGACGTCCAGGACCTCGGCACCGTGGAGTCGCAGCCCAAGCAGGACGGTCGCAACATGGTCATGGTGATCGGCCCGCACAAGCGGCGGTCCGAGCACAAGGCCGAGGCCCGCGCGGCGGCGGGGGACAAGACCCGCCGCGAGCAGAGCACGGACGCCTAGCGACGCGGAGTCCTCCACCGCCCGGTCGCCGGTAGGGACCGGGTGGTGAGAAGGGCTGCGCGCGCACGGCCCGGATGCGGCGCCCCGACGCGCGGTGTCCCCGCCGCAGCAGCGGAAGAACCGTGTCAGCCGCCCCCTCGGGGCGGGTGGCACTCCGACGGAGTAGGAGACGACGGCGACATGCCGAAGAACAAGACCCACAGTGGGGCCAAGGACCGCTTCAAGGTCACCGGCTCCGGCAAGATCATGCGCCGCCGTGCCAACAAGAACCACATCCTTGAGCACAAGACCTCCAAGCGCAAGCGCAAGCTGGGCAACGAGGCCGTGCTCTCCCCCGCGGACGCCAAGAACATGCGCAAGCTGCTCGGCAAGTAGTCCCGGGCCCTCCCCTCCGCGGAAGCGCCCGCCCATCGGTCACGGCCGGTGCGGTGACGGCCTCCGGGAGGGAACCACCGAAGCAACACGGTCGCCGGGTTCGACGCAGCCGGGCCGGTCGGCGCGCCGCGCGCGCCGGAAGAGACAACTAGGGAGTTCCAGTGGCACGCGTGAAGCGGGCTCTCAACGCCAAGAAGAAGCGCAAGGTCGTCCTCGACCGGGCCAGCGGCTACCGCGGGCAGCGCTCGCGCCTGTACCGCAAGGCCAAGGAGCAGATGCTCCACTCGATGACCTACTCCTACCGGGACCGCAAGGACCGCAAGGGGCAGTTCCGTCGCCTGTGGATCCAGCGCATCAACGCCGCCTCCCGCGCCCAGGGCCTGACCTACAACCGCTTCATGCAGGGTCTGAAGCTGGCCGGCATCGAGGTCGACCGCCGTATGCTCGCCGAGCTGGCGGTCAACGACCAGGCCGCCTTCGCCAGCCTGGTGGAGACGGCCAAGAAGGCCCTCCCCGCCGAGGCCGCGGCCTAAGCGAGCGGTGATGGCGAGCCACGAGTTCACGAGCATCCGCTCACCCAGGATCAAGGGGGTTCGGCGGCTCGCCAAGCGCACCTTCCGCCAACGCGAGCGGCGCTTCCTCGCCGAGGGCCCGCAGGCTGTGCGCGAGGCCCTGGCCGCGGCGGTCGACGGTGCCCAGGGGCGGTCCCCCCACGGAGGGGCCGCCTCCGGCGTGGTCGAGGTCTACGCCACCGCGGAGGCGATGCAGCGCCACATCGACCTGGTGGACGCCGCCCGCGCGGTGGACGTGCCCACCCACAGGGTCAGTCTGGACGTGATGTCGGAACTGGCCCAGACGGTCACCCCGCAGGGGGTCATCGCCGTCTGCGAGTTCGTCGACGTCCCCCTGGAGCGGGTCGGCGACGTCCGCCTCGCGGCCGTGCTCTCCCACGTCCGCGATCCGGGCAACGCGGGCACGGTGCTGCGCACCGCCGACGCGGCCGGGGCCGACGTCGTCATCTTCACCGACGCCTCCGTCGACCCCTACAACGGCAAGTGCGTGCGGGCCTCCGCCGGAAGCCTGTTCCACCTGCCCGTGGTCGTGGGCGTCCCCGTGGCGCGCGCCGTCGACTTCCTGCGCGGCGTGGGCGCGCGGGTGTGGGCCGCGGACGGCAGCGGCCAGCGCGACCTGCACGCCGTCGCCGACAGCGGCGACCTGGACGGCCCGGTCGGCTGGGTGTTCGGCAACGAGGCCTGGGGACTGCCCGAGGAGACCGTCGCCCTGACCGACGGCGCGGTCAGCGTCCCGATCTACGGCGGGGCCGAAAGCCTGAATCTGGCCACCGCGGCCGCGGTCTGCCTCTACACCACCGCGCGGCAGCAGCGGCGTTCCTGAGCCGGGCCGGGCGGGTTCGGATCGGCCCAGCTCACGACGCGCGTAGTGACTGTGCGCAACGGAGTGGGTGCGTTCGCGGAACTCCCGCGCACGGGCCCGGCCGCCGGCGCCCGTGCGGATTCCGGGTACCGGGTTCGCCCGAAGTGCACGTGCATCGGCACCGCGTGCCTATAGGGTCGGGGCCTGGGGATCGCGGGAGGGTCCATGCGCGTCGCGCGTGGGGCCCGACGGGCTACCCGTGTCGCGGGTGCGACGCCGTGTCCTTCCTGTCCCACAAGGCAGGCTTGACGACATGGTGTGAGCACGCACCGTGTGCCGAGGCCCGCGATCCCCGTTCCCGGGCGACGGGCCGTCGCAGGGGGGCTTGTACGCTCGTCTGTCGTCGGGCGCCCGTTCCCGGGTCGCGAGGCGTACCAGGTGGAAGTGCAGGGTAGACAACCTGCGGTGGTGTCCACGGGTGTCGCGGATACGACCGGTCAGCGGTTCTCGGCCCAGGAGCCTGTGGTCGTGGACCTTCAAGGGGGGCGGGGAGAGGCGTGGGCAGCGGCCGGCAGGTGGACCACCCGGCGGAGGACTCGGGCAGCGGGACCGCTCACTCCCCGGACGACCCCGGGCACGGAGCCGGACCGGCCGTGGACGTCCCCGCCGAGAACGCTCCCGGGCCCCGTGCGAGCGACCGGGTCCCCGCGGCCCTGTGGGAGGTCGACGGCGGCTCGCCCGCCGGACCGGGCGGCACTCCGCTGCACGCCGACGACCTGCCCGACGGCGTCGTGGTGGCCGACTCCCGTGGTCGCGTCGTACTCTTCAACACCCAGGCCGCCCAGGTCCTGGGCATCCCCGCCGAGTCCGCCCTGGGCCGCGACTACCGCGCCGTCCTGCCCCTCGTGGGCGTCGACGGAAACGACTGGTGGCAGGCCAGCGACCCCTACGGCGGTGCGCGCGACCGCGTCCGCCAGGCCGAGCGCGCCCTCCTGCTGCCCGACGACCGCGAGGTGCTCGTCGCCGCGCGCTACGTGCGCGCCCGTCCCGGGGGAGAGCTCGTCCGCCTGGTCGTCACCCTGCGGGACGCCTCCGCGCACGCCGAGCGCTCCCGCGCCGACCTGGTCTCCGAGGTCGCCCACGAACTGCGCTCACCCCTGACCAGCGTCAAGGGCTTCACCTCGACCCTGCTCGCCAAGTGGGAACGGCTCACCGACAAGCAGAAGCTGTTCATGCTGGAGACGGTCAACGCCGACGCCGACCGCGTCACCCGCCTCATCCACGACCTGCTCGACGTCTCCCGCATAGAGTCGGGCCGGTTGGAGGTGCGCCGTCAGGTGGTGGACCTGCCCGACGCCGTGCGCCGGGTCGTCGCCGGCCGCGTCGCCTCCGGCGAACCGGAGGAGCGCTTCCGGGTCGAGACCAGGGGGGAGCTGCCGCGCATGTGGCTCGACGCCGACAAGATCGAGCAGATCCTGTCCAACCTCGTGGAAAACGGGGTGCGGC
Source organism: Nocardiopsis sp. LDBS0036 (assembly GCF_041228755.1). NCBI lineage: Bacteria > Bacillati > Actinomycetota > Actinomycetes > Streptosporangiales > Nocardiopsidaceae > Nocardiopsis > Nocardiopsis sp. LDBS0036. Next base: position 2,157,654 of record NZ_CP141103.1, on the reverse strand, counting down.
ACGGCGCTGGTACTGTCAGTGTGGTGATCGAGCCCTGCGAGGGAGGAACAGCGGTGTCGGTGCGCGACGAGGGCCAGGGCATAGCGCCCGAGACCATTCCGCGCGTCTTCCGCCAGTTCTGGCGCAGCAAGCGCCGGGGCGGGACCGGCCTCGGACTGTTCATCGTCAAGGGCCTCGTCGAGGCCCACGGCGGCACGATCACCGTCGGACGCGCCCCCAGCGGCGGCGCGGAGTTCCGATTTACCATGCCCGCCGGGGCACCCGAGTTCGTCTGAGGCACTCAGACCCTCCAGCCTCCCCGGTGGGCGCAACGGCGTGCCCCGGGCTCGGTGACACACGTCCTCGGCCGGGCCCGCCCGAAATCCGCCTGTGCTCTTCCTGTCGGCTTCGTCCGCCCCGCCGCGGACCGTGACTGCCGCCCGTCCCCCAAGCCGGGGACGTCGGCGGCGAGGCAACCAACCATGTCTGCACCGAACAATTCCTTCGACCCCGTCGAGGTGACCTCCCTGCACCCCGACGAGGTCGCCCGCATGCGCGAGGAGGCGCTGGCCGCCGTCGAGGCGGCCGCCGACCTCGCCGAACTCAAGGAGGTCCGGCTCGCGCACGCCTCGGACCGCTCCCCGCTGGCCCTGGCCAACCGTGAGATCGGCGCCCTCCCCCCCGCGGCCAAGGCCGACGCGGGCAAGCGCGTGGGCGGCGCCCGCCGCGACGTCGGCCAGGCGCTCAAGGCCCGCCAGGCCGTCCTGGAGGCCGAGCGCGACGAGCGCGTGCTCATCGAGGAGCGCGTCGACGTCACCCTGCCCTGGGACCGGGCGCCGCGCGGCTCCCGCCACCCGCTGACCACCGTCGCCGAGCGCGTGGCCGACATCTTCGTCGGCATGGGCTTCGAGATCGCCGAGGGCCCCGAGGTCGAGGCCGAGTGGTTCAACTTCGACGCCCTCAACTTCAAGCCCGACCACCCCGCCCGCACCATGCAGGACACCTTCTTCGTGCAGGGCCCGGACGGGGGCGAGTCCGGCCTGGTCATGCGCACGCACACCTCGCCGGTGCAGATCCGCGCCCTGCTCTCGCGGGAGCTGCCGGTGTACGTGGTCGCGCCCGGCAAGACCTTCCGCACCGACGAGCTCGACGCCACCCACAGCCCCGTCTTCCACCAGCTGGAGGGCCTGGTCGTGGACCGGGGCGTCACCCTGGCCCACCTGCGCGGAGCCATCGACGCCTACGTCGAGGGCGTGTTCGGCGAGGGATTGCGCACGCGCTTCCGCGCCTCCTACTTCCCCTTCACCGAGCCCTCCGCCGAGGTCGACATGGAGTGCTTCGTGTGCCGGGGCGCCTCCGTGGGCGACCCGGACGCGCCCTGCCGCACCTGCTCCAGCGAGGGCTGGATCGAGATCGGCGGCTGCGGCGTGGTCAACCCCCGCGTGCTCACCGCCGCGGGCGTGGACCCCGAGGTCTACACGGGCTGGGCCTTCGGCCTGGGAATCGAACGGACACTGATGTTCGCGCACGGGGTGCGCGACATGCACGACATGGTCGAGGGCGACATCCGCTTCACCTCGGCGTTCGGGAGTGAGAACTGATGCGCGTCCCCCTGAGCTGGCTGCGGGAGTACGTCGACCTTCCGGTCGGCACCACCGCCCGCGAACTCGCCGGCCGCCTCACGCTGGCGGGCCTGGAGGTCGAGACCGTCGACGAGCTCGGCTCCGACATCACCGGCCCCATCGTGTACGGCCGCGTGCTGGAGATCGAGGAGCTGACCGGGTTCAAGAAGCCCATCCGCTACTGCCGGGTGGACGTGGGCGGGGCCAACGGCACCGGAGAGCCGCAGGAGATCGTCTGCGGCGCCCGCAACTTCTCCGAGGGCGACCTGGTCGTGGTCTGCCTGCCCGGCGCCGAACTGCCCGGCGGCTTCCGGATCGGCGCCCGCAAGACCTACGGCCGGATGTCGGCGGGCATGATCTGCTCGGCCAGCGAGCTGGGCCTGTGGGAGGACCACAGCGGCATCATCGTGCTGCCCGAGGGCTTCGGCGCGGTGGGCGAGGACGCCATCGGGCCGCTCGGCCTGCGCGAGGACGTCCTGGACATCGCCGTCACGCCCGACCGCGGCTACGCGCTGTCCCTGCGCGGCGTGGCCCGCGACGCCGCCGCGCTGTACGGGGTGGACTTCCACGACCCGGCCGACGTCGCCGTCGCCGAGTCCGGCGGCGAGGGCCACCCCGCCGAGATCGACCCGGCCCTGTGCGACCGCTACGTCCTGCGCGGCGCCACCGGGTTCGACCCCGACGCGCCCAGCCCGCTGTGGATGAAGCGCCGCCTGCACCAGTGCGGCGTGCGCCCCATCTCCCTGGCCGTCGACGTCACCAACTACGTGATGCTCGAACTCGGCCAGCCGCTGCACGCCTGGGACCGCGCCCAGCTGCGGGGGGCCCTGCGGGTGCGCGCCGCCGAGGCGGGGGAGAAGCTGGAGACCCTGGACCACGTCCAGCGCTCCCTGGACACCGACGACATCGTCATCGCCGACGACAGCGGCCCGGTCAACATCGCCGGGGTCATGGGCGGCCTGACCACGGAGATCTCCCTGACCAGCACCGAGGTGCTGGTCGAGGCCGCGCACTTCGACGCCATGCACATCGCCCGCGCCTCGCGGCGCCACCAGCTGTCCTCGGAGTCCTCCCGCCGCTTCGAGCGGGGCGTGGACTCGGCCGTGCAGCTGGCCGCCGCCACACGCGCGGTCGAACTGCTCGCGGAGTTGGGCGGCGCCACCGTCGAGACCGCCTACACCCACCTGGACCGCACCGCCGCGCGCGAGCCGGTCACGGTACGGGCCTCCCACGCGGGCGCCGTCGCCGGGGTGGACTACCCCGAGGGCACCACGCAGCGCTGGCTGCGCGCCGTCGGCTGCGAGGTGGAGGCCGACGGGGACCTGCTGAGGGTCGTTCCGCCCAGCTGGCGACCCGACATCACCGACCCCAACGACCTCGCCGAGGAGGTCATCCGCTTCGAGGGTTACGAGAACATCCCCTCGATCCGCCCGCGCGCCTCGGGCCGCGGCCTGACCGCGAGCCAGCGTCTGCGCCGCGCGGTCGGCCGCGCCCTGGCCGGGACCGGCTTCCACGAGGTGCTGAACTACCCCTTCGTCGGTGAACGCGACCTCGACGGCCTCCAGTTGGCGGCCGACGACGACCGCCGCGACGCCCTGCGCCTGGCCAACCCGCTCAACGAGGGCGAGCCGCTGCTGCGCACCACGCTGCTGCCGGGGCTGTTCAAGGCGCTGGCCCGCAACACGGGCCGCGGGTTCACCGACGTGGCCCTGTACGAGACGGGCCTGGTCTACCGGCCCAGGCCCGGCGCCCCCCGCGCGCCCATGCTCGCGGTGGACCGCGGGCCCGACGCCGAGGAGCTGGCCCGGATCGAGGCGGCCCTGCCGGACCAGCCGCGCCGGGTGGGCGCGGTGATCTCCGGCCACGCCGAACGCGCCGGATGGTGGGGCCCGGGCCGGGAGGCCGGCTGGGCCGACGCGGTCCAGACCGCGCGCGACGTCGCCCGCGTGGCGGGGGTCGAGCTGGAGGTCGAGGCCGACCAGCACGCCCCGTGGCACCCGGGCCGCTGCGCCGCGCTGTACGTGCGCGTGGACGGGGAGCGCCTGCTCGTGGGCCACGCCGGAGAGCTGCACCCGCGCACCGTCCAGGCCTTCGGGCTGCCCGAGCGCACGGCCGCCGTGGAGGTCGAACTCGACCGGATCGAGCGGGCCCGCACCCCGGTCACCGCGCCGGAGATCTCCACGTACCCGGTGGCCACGCAGGACGTGGCCCTGGTCGTGGACTCCTCGGTGCCGGTCGGGCGGGTCAGCGCCGCGCTGGCCGAGGGCGCCGGTGAACTGCTGGAGAGCGTGCGCCTGTTCGACGTCTACACCGGCGACCAGGTCGGCGAGGGCAGCAAGTCGGTGGCCTTCGCCCTGCGCTTCCGGGCCGCCGACCGGACGCTGACGGCGGAGGAGGCCGGAGCGGCCCGCGACGCGGCCGTCGCCCTGGCGACCGAGCGCACGGGTGCCGTCCTGCGCGGCTGACGGGGAAGGCCTGTTCCGCGCGGTCGAGGCGCGGGTGTTTGGGTCAGGGCGGGGCCGGTCACTTCCCGAGTACGGGGTGGCCGGCCCCGCCCTCGTGTGTACGCGGGGCCGCGCGCCGCGTGTGGCGCGCGGGTCGCACACCGTCACGCCACGCCAGCCGTATCGGTGAAAGCTCCGGCGGCGGGCCCGGATTCCAGATTGTTTTTCGGCGAGTTTTTCCAGCCCAGCAAGGGTTTTGGCGCCGACCCCCGAGGGTAGCCGGCATGAAGTTTGTGTTTCGGGGCATGGATCTTCGTTTTGGCTCTTGCTGTGAGGCGGGTCGCACGCTTAGCCTGCAAGCACCTGCCACCAACGGGCGCCCGTGTGCAGGCTGGATCAACCTGAGTTTTCCACTGCGCTCTCGCGCATGACACGGCTCGGAGGTCGCCATATGACCGAAACGGTTGTCTCGTCCGCACTCACTCCCACGCAACAGCGGGAGCCCAGCCGCCTCTGGCACACCTTCTGCGATATGAACACGGTGGTCAGGGGTCCGGAGTTCATGGTGGCCCGCGCCGAGGGCGTGTGGCTCTGGGACAGCTCCGGGGACCGCTACCTGGACGGTACGGCCAGCCTCTGGTACTGCAACGTCGGCCACGGCCGTACCGAGATCGCGGACGCGGTCCACCGCCAGATCAGCACCCTGGACGCCTACACGGTCTACGGGGACTTCGCCAACGGGCCCGCCGTGGAACTGTGCGAACGCCTGGCCTCGCACGCCCCGGTGGCCGACCCGCGGGTGATCCTGACCTGCGGGGGAGGGGAGTCCATCGACACGGCCGCCAAGCTGGCGCGGCGGTACTGGGCGGTGACCGGCCAGCCCGGGCGCACCCACCTGATCAGCCGGACCGGCGGTTACCACGGTCTGCACGGGTTCGGCACGAGCATCTCGGGCATGGACCGGTTCCGCAGCGGCTACGGCAGGCTGGTCGAGGACACCTCCGTGGTGCCCCACGACTCGGCCGAGGCCCTGGAGGCGGAGATCCTCAGGGTCGGCCCCGAGCGGGTCGCGGCCTTCTTCGCCGAGCCGGTGGTCGGCGCGGGCGGGGTCTTCCTGCCGGAGGAGAACTACTTCGCCGAGGTGTCGCGGATCTGCCACAAGTACGGCGTGCTGTTCGTCGTGGACAGCGTCATCTGCGGTTTCGCCCGGCTGGGGAACTGGTTCGGCATCGAGCGCTTCGGTGTCGACCCGGACATGATCGTCTTCGCCAAGGGCGTCTCCAGCGGGTACCTGCCGCTGGGCGGCGTCGTGGTCAGCGGACGCGTGGCCGACCCCTTCTACAACGGCGAGGGCAACCCGTTCCTGCACGGAACCACCTACGCCGGGCACCCGACGGCGTGCGCGGCGGCGATGGCCAACCTGGACATCCTGGAGCGCGAGGACCTGTTCACGGTGTCGCTGGAGATCGAGCGCCAGCTGGACGGCGCCCTGCGCGGCCTGGCCGACCACCCGATGGTGGCCGAGGTCCGTTCGGGCCTGGGCGTCATGGGCGCGGTGGAACTCACCGAGGAGGCACTGAACGGGCGGGGGATCACCACCCAGGAGGTGTTCGCCGAGGCGCGGGCCCGCGGTGTGATCGTACGGCCGATCCCGACGGCGCTGCTCGTCTCGCCGCCGCTCATCATCACCTGGGAGCAGATCGACCACATGGTGTCCACCCTGTCGGCCGCGCTGGACGCGGTCGCGGCCCGGCACTGACCGCGGGGCCCCGCCGTGTCGTCGGCGGGGCCCCGTGGAGGAAACCTCGTTCCACGACCGCCCTCCTCCGACCCCTTCCCACAGCCGCCTTCCCGACCCGGTGCACGACCCCGTGCGCCGGGTGTGACGTGTTCGGGACAAATCCACTGGGCGAAACGTTCCGCGTCGAGTAAAATTTACTGGGAAGATATTTCTTGTGGGTTGGATGCGCGTCGGCGTCCGCCCCGGGGAGGGACAGGGAGCGGACATGACCACAGAGCCGATGGAGGCCACGGGCGGCGCGAGCGGGGCGGGTGACGCGGGCGGCGCGACGAGCGACGACGACCTCATCACCGCATGGGGGCTGGTCCACGAGGCCATGAACGTCGTTCAGCCCAAGCTCCTGGGCGGCATCACCCCGGACGGCAAGGACATGGCCGGACCGTGGTTCGAGGTGCTCATACGCCTCCAGCGCACACCCGGCCACCGGCTGCCCATGAGCCGCCTGGCCCGTGAGGTCAGCCTGAGCACGGGCGGGTTCACCAAGCTCGCGGACCGCCTGGAGCGCGAGGGCTACCTGGAACGGGAGAACTGCGCCTCGGACCGCCGGGTCGTCTACGCCGTCCTCACCGACAGCGGCCTGGACTTCATCGGCCAGGCGCGCACCAGACACGTCGAGCGGCTGCGCGAACACGTCCTGGGCCCGCTCGGCGAGGACGGGGTGCGCCGGCTCGCCGCCATCGCGCGCACGCTCCGTGACAGCTCCTGCTGCTGACGGCGCGTTCGTGTCGGAACTCTGGGTAGCCGAATCCACGCCCCGCCGGTGCGCCACCGGACCCGAAGGCGGGGAGGACATCCCACCGGCCGCCGTTCCCGTGTAGGTTGGCGGAAGTTCGTGGGTCCCGCGGGGTGGACCGTGAGCGCACAGTTTTTCGGGGGGAAACATGGGTCTGTTCACCACTGCCGCGCAGATGAGAGCGATTCCACGGTCCTCGCGCTTCGCCAACGGAGGCGTCTCCTTCTGGTTCCGCGAGACCGGGCTCCCCGAGCGCCGCGCACCCCTGCCCGGCACCGCTGACTACGACGTCTGCGTGGTCGGAGCCGGGTACACGGGCCTGTGGACCGCCTACTACCTCAAGAAGGAGCAGCCGGACCTGCGCGTGGCGGTGGTCGAACGTGAGTTCGCCGGGTTCGGCGCCTCGGGCCGCAACGGAGGGTGGCTGTCCGCGGAGTTCGCGGGCTCCCGCGAGCGTTACGCGCAGTCACACGGCAAGGCCGCGATGGTCGCCCTGCAGCGGGCGATGATGGACACCGTCACCGAGGTGGTCTCGGTCGCCGAGGCCGAGGGCGTCGACGCCGACGTCGTCCGCGGCGGCATGCGCCTGGTGGCCACCAACGCCGCCCAGCGCCAGCGCCTGGCCGAGGACATCGAGTACCTCCAGGAGTGGGGCTACTGGCCCGACGACATCCACCTGCTCGACGGTGAGCACGAGCCCCGGCTGTCGGTGTCGGGGGCCGTCGCCTGCGCCTACTCGCCGCACGCCGCCCGCGTGCAGCCCGCCAAGCTGGTCACGGGGCTGGCCCGTGTGGTGGAGGACCTGGGCGTGGCCCTCTTCGAGGGCACCGAGGTGGAGGAGATCCGCCCCCGCCAGGGCGCGGCCCGCCCGGCGGTCGTCACCGGGCACGGCACCGTCTACGCCGACCACGTCGTGCGCGCCACCGAGGGCTTCACCTCCACCCTGCGCGGACAGCGCCGCGACTGGCAGCCGGTGAACTCCTCGATGATCGTCACCGAGCCCGTTCCCGCCGAACTCTGGGAGAAGATCGGCTGGGAGGGCCGGGAGCTGCTGGGCGACACCGCCCACTCCCACGTCTACGCCCAGCGCACGGCCGACGACCGCATCGCGATCGGCGGGCGCGGCGTCCCGCACCGCTTCGGCTCGGCCCAGGAGGAGGAGGGCGCCACCCAGCCGCAGGCCATCGCCGAACTGTGGCGGGCGCTCACCCGCATGTTCCCCGATGTGGCCGACGTGCCGGTCGAGCACGCCTGGTCCGGTGTGCTGGGGGTGCCGCGCGACTGGCGTCCCACCGTGCACCTGGACGCCGAGACCGGCCTGGGCTGGGCGGGCGGTTACGCGGGCAGCGGCGTGGCCGCCAGCAACCTGGCCGGGCGCACCCTGCGCGACCTGGTCCTGCGCCGCGAGACCGACCTGACCCGCCTGCCGTGGGTGGGCCACCGCGACCGCGGCTGGGAGCCCGAGCCCCTGCGCTGGGTGGGCACGCAGGTCATCCACGGGCTGTACCGGAGCGCCGACCGCCGCGAGTCGCGGACCGAGGACAGGGCGCACACCTCGCGTCTGGCCGGGATCGCCACCCGTATCTCGGGCCGCTGACGCGGGGAGCGGCGCGGGGAGGTCGTACGCCAGCCCCCGGGGCCTTCCCGCCAGCCCGGGTTCCAGGGGGCGTGGTCGCTGTCACCGGGAGGTCCCGCGCCGACCGCGCTGGCTCCAGGCTCAGCCCGGCTTCTACGGGTGCCTGGCCGGGGCCGCCCGAAAAGGGGCACCCCCGGTGCGGACGGGGAATCCGTACGCACACGGGCGCGTGGTGACGGCCACCGGAGCGCTCTGCCCCGGCCCCGGGGGCATTCCCAGCACACCGATCGGTCGCCATGAGACCCCGCGCACAGTGGCGGGGGCCTCGGCGAATCTGGTTGCATACATTTGCATGTGAGTGCATGATAGTTCAGTCGAACTGATCAGGGGGCACCACCATGGGACACACAGCGGCCATCGCCGGAGCCAGCGGCTACGCGGGAGGCGAGCTGCTGCGCCTGCTCCTGGGACACCCCGAGATCTCCATCGGCGCGGTCACCGCAGGAGGCAACGCCGGGACCCCCCTCATCCAGCACCAGCCGCACCTGCTGCCGCTGGCCGACCGGATCCTGGCGCCCACCACCGTCGAGGAGCTGCGCGGCCACGACGTCGTCTACCTGGCCCTCCCGCACGGCCAGTCCGCCGACATCGCCCAGCAGCTCGGAGACGACACCCTCGTGGTCGACTGCGGCGCCGACTTCCGCCTCAACGACGCCGCCGCCTGGGAACGCTTCTACGGCACCCCGCACGCCGGGACCTGGCCCTATGGTCTCCCCGAACTCCCCGGACAGCGCGAGCGACTCGCCGGCGCCCGCCGCGTCGCCGTCCCCGGCTGCCACGTCACCGTCGCCACACTGGCCCTCTTCCCGGGACTGGCCGAACAGCTCGTCGAGCCCGACCTGACCGTCGTCGCCGTCACGGGCACCTCCGGCGCGGGCAAGGCGCCCAAGCCCAACCTCGTCGGCAGCGAGGTCATGGGCGCGCTCAGCCCCTACGGGGTCGGCGGCACCCACCGGCACAACCCCGAGATCATCCAGAACCTCACCGCGGTCACCGGCGAACCGGTCAGGCTCTCCTTCACCCCGGTCCTGGCCCCGCTGCCCCGCGGCATCCTGGCCACCTGCACCGCGCCCCTGAAGGAAGGCGCCACCGCCGAGCGGGTCCGCGCGGCCTACCAGACCGCCTACGCCGACGAGCCCTTCGTCCACCTGCTCCCCGAGGGCACCTGGCCCAGCACCGCCATGACGCTCGCTGCCAACACCACCCTCGTGCAGGTCACCGTCGACCCCGACGCGGGCCGCATGGTCGCCGTCGCCGCCCTGGACAACCTCACCAAGGGCACCGCGGGCGGCGCCGTCCAGAGCACCAACCTCGCCCTCGGCCTGCCCGAGGACACCGGCCTCCCGCTCGCGGCGGTCGCCCCGTGAGCGTCACCGCGCCCCGGGGCTTCCGGGCGGCCGGGGTCGCCGCCGGGCTCAGGGACGGCGGCGCCCGGGACGTCGCCGTGGTCGTCAACGACGGCCCCTCCCGTGCCGCCGGAGCCGTCTTCACCGCCGCCGAGGACAGGGCCGCCCCCGTCCTGTGGTCCCAGCAGGTCCTCCTCGGCGAGCGCGTGCGAGCCGCCGTCATCGACTCCGGCGGGGGCGACGCGGGCTTCCAGGAGGTCCACGCCGCCGCCGAGCACACCGCGGACCTGCTCGACGACTCCGCCGCCGAGGTCGTGCTCTGCTCGACCGGACCCGTGGGCGGGCGCACCGGTCCCGACGCCCTGCTCCGGGGCGTCACGGCCGCCCTGGCCCAGGCCTCGCGCGGCGGCGGGCTGGACGCCGCGGACGCGATCCGCACCACCGACACCGTCGCCAAGATCGCCTTCCGGCGCGGCGACGGCTACACCGTCGGCGCCATGGCCAAGGGCCCGGACGCCTCCCTGTCCACCGCGCTGTGCGTGCTCACCACCGACGCCGACGTCACCGCCGACCAGTGCCGGCGCCTGCTCGCCGACGCCGTCGCGGCCTCCCTCGGCCCCCTGACCGCCGCCAACGACACCGTGCTGCTCATGGCCAGCGGAGCCAGCGGCACGTCCCCCCGCGAGGACGACCTCGCCGCACTGCTCACCGAGGTGCTGGCCGAGCTGGCCACCCAGCTGCGCGCCGACACCCCCGCCACCGACCACGACCGGGCCCAGAACTCATGATCGCGCGCTCACCCCACACCACCGACGACCCGGCCAGGGCCCACGCCCTGGACAAGGCGGCCCACCTCATCGAGGCGCTGCCCTGGCTCTCCCGCTTCCACGGCCGCACCGTCGTGGTCAAGTACGGCGGCAACGCCATGATCAGCGAGGAACTGCGGGCCCGCTTCGCCGAGTCCGTCGTCTTCCTGCGCTACGCGGGCCTGCGCCCCGTCGTCGTGCACGGCGGCGGACCCCAGATCAGCGCCCAGCTCGAACGCGCCGGAGTGGAGTCCACCTTCACCGCCGGGCTGCGCGTGACCACCGACGAGGCCATGGACATCGTCCGCATGGTCCTCACCGGCCAGGTCAACCGCGAGATCGTCGGCCTGGTCAACCAGCACGGCCCCTTCGCCGTCGGCATGTCCGGCGAGGACGCCAACCTGCTGTCCGCCGTGCGCAAGACCGTCGAGGTGGACGGAGAGACCGTCGACATCGGCCGCGTCGGCGAGATCACCGGGGTCGACCCCGGAGCCGTCGCCGCGCTTCTGGACGACGGCCGCATCCCCGTGGTCTCCAGCGTCGCCCGCGCCGACGACGGCGGCGTCTACAACGTCAACGCCGACACCGCCGCCTCCGCCCTCGCGGTGGCCCTGGGCGCCAGCAAGCTCATCGTGCTCACCGACGTCGAGGGCCTGTTCTCCGACTACCCCAGCAACACCGAGCTGATCAGTCGTCTGAACGCCGACGAACTGCGCGCGCTGCTGCCCTCCCTGTCCTCGGGGATGCTCCCCAAGATGGAGGCCTGCCTGAACGCCGTGGAAGGCGGCGTCCCCCAGGCCCACATCATCGACGGCCGCGTGCCCCACTCCCTGCTCCTGGAGGTCTTCACCGACCAGGGCGTGGGCACCATGGTCGCCGACGAGGAACTGGAGGCCGCCCTGCTCGCGGGCAACGACCACGCTCCGCGCCCCTGGCGCGACAACCACACCACCGTCACCAACGCAGGAGGCGCACAGTGACCAACGGTTCCCACCTGCGCGAGCGCTTCGCCGCCTCGCTCATGCCCACCTACGGCGTCCCGCCCATCGCCCTCACCCTCGGGCGCGGCTGCGAGGTCTACGACGCCGACGGCCGCCAGTACCTCGACCTCATCGCCGGGATCGCCGTCTCCAGCCTCGGACACGGGCACCCCGCACTGGTCAAGGCGGTCGCCCACCAGGCGGCCACGCTCGCCCACACCAGCAACCTGTTCGTCCACGAACGCGAGGTCCAACTCGCCGAGCGCCTGATCGGCCTCGTGGGCGGCGACGCCAAGGTCTTCTTCACCAACTCCGGCACCGAGGCCAACGAGGCCGCGCTCAAGCTGGTCAAGCGCGCCGCCGGGCCCGGCCGCCACTACTTCGTCGCCGCGTCCCACGGCTTCCACGGCCGCACCTCCGGCGCCCTCGCCCTCACCGGCAAGGAAGCCATCCGCGAGCCCTTCGGCCCCTTCGGCATGGACGTGCGCTTCGTGCCCCACGGCGACCTGGACGCCCTCGCCGACGCCGTCGACGAGCACTGCGTCGCGGTGTTCACCGAACCCACCCAGGGCGAGGCCGGGGTCGTCCCCGCCCCCGAGGGGTACCTCGCCGGGGTCCGGCGGATCTGCGACGACACCGGCGCCGCCTTCGTCCTCGACGAGATCCAGAGCGGCATCGGCCGCACCGGCCTCTGGTTCGCCCACCAGGCCGAGGACGTGCGCCCCGACGTGCTCACCCTCGCCAAGGGCCTGGGCGGCGGCCTGCCCATCGGCGCCTGCGTCGGCTTCGGCCGCTACGCCGACGCCTTCGCCAAGGGCGACCACGGCTCCACCTTCGGCGGCAACCCGGTGGCCTGCGCGGCGGCCCTCGCCGTCCTCGACACCATCGAGAGCGAGAACCTGCTCGCCCACACCGCGGTCATGGGCGACCTGCTCGCCGAGCAGCTCGACACCATCGACCACCCCCTGCTGGCCGGACAGCGCGGCAGCGGACTGTGGCGGGCCCTGGAGCTCACCGCGCCGCACGCCGCCCACGTGCAGGAACAGGCGGCCGTCCGCGGCTTCCTCGTCAACGCCGTGGCGCCGCACGCGATCCGGATCGCCCCGCCCCTGGTCATCACACCCGAACAGATCGGCCTGTTCATCGAGGCGCTGCCCACCATCCTGGACGCAGCCGAGGCCGCAGCGACGAAGGAGCAGCAGTAGCCGTGACCCGCCACTTCCTGCGCGACGACGACCTGACCCCGGACGAACAGGCCCGGGTCCTCGACCTCGCCGACGACATGAAGAAGGACCGCTTCGGCCACCGGCCGCTCGCCGGTCCGCGCACCGTCGCCCTGCTCTTCGACAAGCCCTCCACCCGAACCCGGCTGTCCTTCGCCGTGGGCGTGGCCGACCTGGGCGGCAGCGCCCTGGTCCTGGACACCGCGAGCACCCAGATGGGCCGCGGCGAGCCCCTGGAGGACACCGCCCGCGTCCTGGAACGCCAGGTCGCCGCCGTCGTGTGGCGCACCTTCGCCCAGAGCGACCTGGAGACCCTGGCCGCCCACATCTCCGTCCCGGTGGTCAACTCCCTCACCGACGAGTTCCACCCCTGCCAGATCCTGGCCGACCTGCAGACCGTCCGCGAGCACAAGGGCGACCTGGCCGGGCTCACCCTCGCCTACCTGGGCGACGGCGCCAACAACATGGCCCACTCCTACCTGCTCGGCGGCGCCACCGCCGGACTCCACGTGCGCGTCGGCGCGCCCGAGGGGCACCAGCCCGACCCCGCGGTGGTCGCGCGCGCCGCCGAGATCGCCGCCACCACCGGCGGGTCGGTCACGGTCACCGCCGACGCCCGCGAGGCCGCCCGGGGGGCCGACGTCCTGGCCACCGACACCTGGGTGTCCATGGGCCAGGAGGACGAGGCCGCCGACCGCGAGGCGCCCTTCCGCCCCTACGCGATCGACGCCGACCTGCTCGCCACCGCCCACCCCGAGGCGATCGTCCTGCACTGCCTACCCGCCTACCGCGGCAAGGAGGTCTCCGCCGAGGTCATCGACGGGCCGCAGAGCGTGGTCTGGGACGAGGCCGAGAACCGCCGCCACGCCCAGAAGGCCCTGCTCGCCTTCCTGCTGGAGGCCAGCGACAACCCCGGGGCCGTCCGCCCATGACGGCGGAGAACGGCGGCACGGCGCCGATGACCAAGGCGGCCAGACACGCCAGGATCACCGACGTCCTCACCCGGGAGGACGTCAGGTCCCAGGGCGAGCTGGCCAGGCGCCTGTCCGAGGCGGGCGTCCAGGTCACCCAGGCCACCCTCTCCCGGGACCTGGACGAACTGGGCGCCGTCAAGCTCCGCACCGCCGACGGCCACCTGGTCTACGTGCTGCCGGGGGAGGGGGGCGAACGCCTCCAGCGCACCCGCCCCGACAGCCTGGGCCTGGAACAGGTCTCCGGCGCGCGCCTGACCCGGCTCGCCGAGGACCTGCTGGTCTCGGCCGAGGCCTCCGCCAACATGGTCATCGTCCGCACCCCGCCCGGCGCGGCCCAGTACCTGGCCTCGGCCATCGACCACACCGACTTCCACGCCATCCTGGGCACCATCGCGGGGGACGACACCATCCTGGTCATCTCCCGCGACCCCCAGGGCGGCGAGGACCTGGCCGCCGCCCTCCTGCGACTGGCCGACCGCAGACCGTAACCTCGTACGAGGACGTCCCGGACCCCCGCCGGGACCGCCGGGCCCGCGACCGGCGCCCGCGCACGTAGCACCCGAGCGGACGCGGGGCCCCGGCCCCGCACCGCCGCACCACACGTCAAGGAGAGACCACCATGGCCGACCAGCCCGAGGCGCTGCGCCTGTGGGGAGGCCGTTTCGAGGGCGGCCCCGACCAGGCCCTGGCGCGCCTGTCGCTGAGCACCCACTTCGACTGGCGCCTGGCCCGCCACGACATCGCCGGTTCGCGCGCCCACGCCCGCGCCCTGCACCGGGCGGGCCTGCTCACCGCCGACGAGCTGGACCGCATGATCGAGGGCCTGGACCGGCTGGAGGCCGACGTGGCCTCCGGGGCGTTCACCCCCGTCCTGGAGGACGAGGACGTGCACACCGCCCTGGAGCGCGGCTTCATCGAGCGGGTCGGCACCGAACTGGGCGGGCGGCTGCGCGCCGGGCGCTCCCGCAACGACCAGATCGCCACCCTCGTGCGCATGTACCTGCGCGAGGAGGCCCGGCAGATCGCCGACCAGATCCTGGACCTGGTGCGGGCCCTGGCCGACCAGGCCGCGGCCCACCCGGACGCCGCCATGCCCGGCCGCACCCACCTCCAGCACGCCCAGCCCGTGCTGCTCGCCCACCAGCTCATGGCGCACGCCTGGCCCTTGGTGCGCGACGTCGAGCGGCTGCGCGACTGGGACCGCCGCGCCGCGGTGTCCGCCTACGGCTCCGGCGCGCTGGCCGGGTCCTCCCTGGGACTGGACCCCCGCGCGGTCGCCGCCGAGCTGGGCTTCCCCGACTCGGTGGACAACTCCATCGACGGCACTGCCGCCCGCGACGTCGTCGCCGAGTTCGCCTTCGTCACCGCCATGATCGGCGTGGACCTGTCCCGGCTCTCGGAGGAGGTCATCCTGTGGGCGACGAAGGAGTTCTCCTTCGTCACACTCGACGACGCCTTCTCCACCGGCTCCTCGATCATGCCCCAGAAGAAGAACCCCGACGTCGCCGAACTCGCCCGCGGCAAGGCCGGGCGCCTCGTCGGCGACCTCACCGGGCTGCTCACCACCCTCAAGGGGCTCCCGCTGGCCTACAACCGGGACCTGCAGGAGGACAAGGAACCGGTCTTCGACGCGGTGGACACCCTCCACCTGCTGCTGCCCGCGATGACCGGCATGGTCGCCACCCTCACCTTCCACACCGACCGGATGGCCGAACTCGCCCCGCAGGGCTTCTCCCTGGCCACCGACATCGCCGAGTGGCTGGTGCGCGAGCGCGTGCCCTTCCGGGAGGCGCACGAGATCGCGGGCGCCTGCGTGCGCGTGTGCGAGGAGCGCGGCATCGACCTGCCCGACCTCGGCGACGACGACCTCGCCGCCGTCTCAGAGCACCTGACCCCGGCCGTGCGCGAGGTCCTCAGCGTGTCCGGCTCGCTGGCCTCGCGCTCCGACAAGGGCGGCACCGCCCCCGTGCGCGTGGCCGAGCAGTTGGAGAAGCTGCGCTCGGTCGTCGAGGAGCACCGCAAGGCCTTCACCGCCTGAGCCCCGCCGAAGCCGTGTACGGGCGCGCCGACCCCCCCGGGGCCGGCGCGCCCGTACGCGTTCGCGGGGCCCCCTCCGGCGACCGCGTCCACGGTCCCCGTGCCCACGTCACACCCATTTTGGAATTCGCCCGGCACCCGCCGTGAGAGTGCGGTAGCGTCCTGAGTCTGCGGGCACCAGGCGTGGTCTGCCCTGTGCGAACCGTGACGAACCCCTCGGTGCACGGCACTTCCGGCGCATCCTCGCGTCGTGCGGTGCGACCCACGTCCGGCAGGCGCCCGCGACCAGTCCGTGGGAGGAACGCAATGGGGAACACGGGAGGCACCGGCCGCAGCGCCATCAGGGCTCAGATCAACAGGATCGTACTGATCCCCAGCATCACCTTCCTGGCGCTGTTCGTCGTCCTCAGCACGGCCACGCTCGTCCAGGCCGTGTCGCTGCGCTCCTCGGTCGGCGACGGCCGCGCCGGGATCCGGCTCGCCGCGGCGCTCACCCTTCTCCAGGAGGAGCGCCGCCTGAGCGCCGCCTACCTCGCCGACCCCGCCGAGGACGGCCGCGCCGCCCTGTCCGACGCGGCCTCGCGCACCGACGAGGCACTCGTCCCCGTCCACGACCTGCGCGGCACCATCGGCGACCGGGACGACCCGGCCACCGAACCCCTCGCCGAGGACTTCTTCACCTCCCTGACCGAGGCCACGGAACTGCGCGCCCAGAACCTCGCCGAGCCCGGTCCACCCGAGGAAGCCCTCACCGCCTACACCACCGCGATCGGACAGGGCATCCGCCTCTACGCCGGCACCGCCCGCTCCCTCGACAACGGGCCCGCCACCGCCGAGGCCGCCGCCGTCACCGACCTGATGTGGGCCCAGGAGAGCTTCAGCCGGGCCGACGCCCTCATCGCGGCCGTGCTCGCCGAGGACTCCCTCGACCGCTTCCAGCAGGCACAGGTCGTCGCGCTCACCGCGGACGCCCGCCACCGCGTCGACATGGCCCCTCCCGGTCCCGCCGCAGACGACGGCGAGCCCCCCGCCCTGACCGCACTCGCCGAGAGCCGCCCCTGGCAGGACGCCCTGGCCATCGCGGACACCCTCGCCACCCACGAGGCCCCGGTCATCGTGGACGTCCTCAGCGGCGAACAGACCCGGGACCCGACGCCGCCCGAGGGGCTCGGGGGCTGGCGCGAGGCCGCCGACCAGGTCAACGCCGAACTGGCCGACATCACCGCCACGCGCGCCGCCTCCGTCGTCACCGCCACCGAGCAGGCCAGTTCCTGGATGCTCACCCTCGCGCTGGGCGGCAGCATCACCTCCCTGTTCGCGGGCACCCTCGCCTACGGTGTGGCCGCCCGCTCCGCCGGACGCCTCACCCACCGGCTCGCCCAGCTGCGCGCCGACACCCTGGGCAGCGCGCGCAGCGACCTGCCCCGTATCGTGCGCCGCCTGGAGTCGGGGGAGCAGGTCGACCTCGACACCGAGATGAAGCAGCTCGACCACGGCGACGACGAGGTCGGCCAGGTCGCCGACGCCTTCAACATCGCCCAGCGCACCGCCGTCGCCGCCGCCGTCAAACAGGCCGACATCCGCGCGGGCGTCAACCGGGTCTTCCTCGGCATCGCCCACCGCCACCAGTCCCTCCTCCAGCGCCAGCTCCAGCTGCTGGACCGCGTCGAGCGCGAGGAGGAGGACCCCGACCTGCTGGAGAGCCTCTTCCAGCTCGACCACCTGGCCACCCGGGGCCGCCGCCACGCCGAGAACCTCATCATCCTGGGCGGCGCCCAGCCCGGCCGCCGCTGGCGCCACCCCGTCCCGCTCGTGGACATCCTGCGCGGCGCGATCTCCGAGACCGAGGAGTACACCAGGGTCCGACTGACCTCCGTCCCCGACCTGTCGCTGTCCGGCGCCGCGGTGGCCGACGTCATCCACATGCTCGCCGAGCTGGTCGAGAACGCCACCGCCTACTCGCCGCCGCACACCCAGGTCACCATCGCCACCGAGTCCGTGCCCAAGGGCGTGGCCGTGGAGATCGAGGACCGGGGCCTGGGCATGACCGAGGAGGTCCTGACCAGCTCCAACCGCACCCTCAGCGAGGCGCCCGAGTTCGACGTCATGACCTCCGGCGGGGACTCGCGCCTGGGCCTGTTTGTCGTCGCCCGCCTCGCCGCCAAACACGACATCCGGGTGCAGCTGCGGCACTCGCCCTACGGCGGGACCCGGGCCGTGGTGCTCATCCCCGGCGCCCTGGTCGCCTCCTCGTCCAGCGCCCCGGAACGGCCCCGCGCGGCCATCCGCCAGGGCGCCCACTCGGTACTGCGTGAGCCGTCGGCGCAGCACGGTGACGCGCTCACCACGCAGGACGCCCCCCACCGGAGCCGGCCGCTCCTGCGTCCGGTCCCCCGCGACGGCGACGGCGCACGCCCGGCCCGGGGCACGCCCCTGCTGCGCCGGGTACCGGCGCCCGTGCCCGACTCCGAGACCGCGGACGCCGCTCCCGGGACCGAACCCGGGTCCGGCCGGGTCGGCGCCGCACCCGGTCGCCCCGGACTTCCCCGGCGCAGGCGCCAGGCCAGCCTCGCCCCCCAGCTCAGAGCCGCGGACCCGCCGGAGTGGGACGACGCCGACCCCCCGGGCTCCTCACGGCGCACCCCCGAACAGGCGCGGCAGATGATGGACGCCTTCAGCGCCGGTACCCGGCGCGGCCGGGCCGCGGACATCGGGGTCGACGCCGACGGACGTGAACACAGCAGTGACGGTCAGGTCGGTGCGAGCGCCGACGATCACACGGGAGAAAGCGACTGACATGGTGGGCAAGAGCAAGGCCGCTGACAATCTGGACTGGCTCCTGGACGACCTGGTCGACCGCGTCGTCGGCGCCGAGAACGCGATCGTGCTGTCGGCCGACGGACTGCTGCTCGGAGGCTCGCGGGGGCTGGCCCCCGAGGACGCCGAGCACCTGTCGGCCCTGGCGTCGGCGTTCCAGAGCCTGGCGCGCGGGACGGGCCGACACTTCGGCGGCGGCGACGTCCGCCAGACCGTGGTGGAGATGGAGCACTCCTACCTCTTCGTCACCGCCGCGGGCGCCGGAGCGTGCCTGGCGGTGCTGGCCACCGAGGACGCCGACGTCGGGCTGGTCGCCTACGAGATGAACCTGCGGGTCAAGCGGGTGGGCCAGTTCCTCACCGCCGCGCCGCGCCGGCCGGACCACCTCACCGTCACCGGGAGCGCCGGTTCATGAGCACGTCCGGAGAGCGGCGCGGAGCGCCGCCGGCCGTGCCCTCGGCCCCGGACGAGGCGGCGCAGCCGCTGTCCGGCCGCCGGGCACTGGCCTGGTACAGGGGACGGGGGCACCCGACGTCGGAGGGACCCTCGGCGGGCGTCGTGCTCGGTGACGCCCCCTCGGGACAGCTCGTGCGCCCGTACACCATGACCGGGGGCCGCACCCGGCCCCGCACCGGTCCGAGTCTGGACCTGGTCACCATCGTCGTCGCCGCCGCGGACCGCGGGGACCGGGAGGGAGAGCCCGAACAGCAGGCCATCCTGAGCCTGTGCCGCAGACCCATATCGGTGGCCGAGATCTCCGCCCGGCTCGACATCCCCCTGACCGTCGTCAGGGTGCTCCTGGGAGACCTCCTCGCCGACGGCGACGTGCGCACCCGGGCGCCCATGACCCAGCTTCCCGAGAAGAAAGTACTTCAGGCGGTACTCGATGGCATCCGCAGACTCTGACACCAGGCCGCAGGAAGCGATCCCCCAGGCGGTCAAGATCATCGTCGCGGGGGGATTCGGCGCGGGCAAGACCACACTGGTCGGCTCCGTCAGTGAGATCACCCCGCTCAGCACGGAGGAGGTGATGACCGAGGCCAGCTACGGCGTGGACGACCTCGGGGGAGTGGAGGACAAGACCACCACCACGGTCGCCCTGGACTTCGGCCGCATCACCATCAACCCCGACATCGTCCTGTACCTGTTCGGCACCCCCGGACAGGACAGGTTCTGGTTCATGTGGAACGAGCTCTCCCAGGGGGCGCTGGGCGCGGTCGTCCTGGCCGACACCCGCCGCCTGAACACCTGTTTCCACGCCGTGGACTTCTTCGAGCGCCGCGGGTTGCCCTTCGTGGTCGCGGTGAACCGCTTCGAGGGCTCCACCGTCTACCGCCACGAGGAGGTCCGCGAGGCGCTGGACATCTCCGCCGAGGTGCCGGTCATCATGGCCGACGCCCGCGAGCGCGAGTCCTGCAAGGAGGTGCTGGTGGAGCTGGTCACCCACGTGATCCAGGGCCGGAGCCCCGTCATGAGCGGGTGACACGTGCGGGTCGCCGACCCGGACAATCCCTGCGGATTCGATCCGGTATACGTTCGGAGGACACGCCCATGCAACAAGGTGCCGAACGCTACAATGTCGCGGCAGTGACCACCGGCCCCACCGGGCACCCCATCCGCCTCTCATCTGAATCCTGGTATGCGAAACTCTGACCGACTTCCCCCACGCGAACTGCCCAAGCGGCGCTCCGGCCGCCACCGCAACCCGCTGTCCTTCGACAACTGGTTCGGCACCCCCGCCCTGATCATGGCGGTCCCGGGCACGGCCGACCGGGCCAGGGGCGCCGACGGTGAGTCGATCGGTGCCCGGATGGCCGACCTCGTGCGCGCCTACCGCCCCGAGGTCACCATCCGCTACGGCCACACCGAGGGCGACGAACAGAGCCTCACCGAGGCCCTCACCGATCTCAAGGACGACCAGGGCAGCCCCCTGTCCGCCGTCGTCGTCCCGCTGGTCACCGCACCGCACGCGGGCACGTCCGCGGCGATCGAGGAGGCCGTCGCCCGGACCGGCGCCGAAGCGCGCGTCACCGAGGGCCTGGGGCCGCACCCCATGCTCGCCGAGGTGCTGCACCTGCGGCTGGCCGAGTCCGGATACGTGCGCGCGGACCGCATGCGCCTGATCAGCGTCGTCGCCCGTGACACCACCATGGCGGACGGCATCATCGTCGGAGCCGTGGGCGGCGAGGCCGCGGCCGGGGCCGCGGGGGTGAGCGCCGTGCTGCTCGCCGCGCGCCTGGGCCTGACCGTGCTGCCCGCCGACCTGGAGAACGAGGCCGCGGTCGAGCAGGTCGTGGGCCAGCTGCGCCAGGGCGGCTGCAGGCGTCCGGTGATCGCGCCCAGCGCCCTGGGACCGGAGCTGCCCCGCGAGGAGCTGGAGGCGCTCGCCGCGCGCTTCGGCGCCAGACTCGGCGCGCCCCTGGGCGCGGACAGCCTGCTGGGCAAGATCGCCGCCCTGCGCTACGCCGAGGTCCTCAACTCCCTTGGCGTGGAGCAGCCGCCCACGGTCGAGGAGCTGCCCGCCCCGGTGGGCTCCCGGCACCGCCCGGAGTCCTGACGGCGCGCGGCCGCGACGAGCGCAGCCTTCCCCGACAGCGCCCCGAGGGCGCGACACGCCGTACCCCGGCACACGAGGGTGTGCCTCCCGGGGGCCGTCCGCACAGCGGGCGGCCCCCGTCGCGTGCGCCCGGCGTCCGGACCTGCGGTTTCTCGTCCCGAGAGCAGCCTTTAACACATCCGGGGGAGAGAGCCGCGCCAAGAAAAGACAACTGATAGTGATCGTTTGACAGCATAAAGCAAGGATTCTTCGATAGCCTCGGCTTGACCGACCGAAAGCCGCCGGGGCGCCCTCTCGCCGCCCGGCAACCGCACAGGCCGGAGGGGGCCATGCGCAGAACCCGCGACAACGCGCCCACGATCCGGAGACAGCTCACCCGCATCGTGCTGATCCCGAGCCTGTGCTTCCTCGCGCTCTGGCTCGTCGTGGCCGCCATCGGCACCATCCGCGCCGTCCAGTTCATGGGAGCCGTCGTCCAGGCGCGCGAGGGAACACAGGTCTTCTCCGCCGCGGCCGACGAGGTGCGGGCCGAACGCCGCCTCTCCCTGGTCCACCTGGGCCGATTCGAGAGCACCGGAACCCGCGACGACGAGGTCGGCGCCGCCCTCGACGAGCAGCGCGAGGCCACCGACACCGCCATGGCCGAGGCCGTCGCGTTCGCCGAGCGACTGCGCGGAACCCGCGACGACGAGGTCGAACGCAGCGCGACCGACCTGGTGGACAGCGCCGGGATCCTCGACGAGGTCCGCGCGGACGTGGACGCGCACGACCTCGGGCAGGAGGGGACCATCCTGCGCTACGGCGAGGTCCTGGCGGGCACCACCGGCGCCATCACCGCGCTCGTGCACACCACCGACGGCGGGGAGAACCTCACCGACGCCGTCCTGACCAGCGAGCTCATGGGCGCGTCCTCCGCCTACTCCACCGCCGACGCGCTGCTCGCGGGAGCCATCGCCCGGGGCGAGATGAGCTACGAGGAGACGGCGCACTTCACCTACCTCACCGCCGCCTACCGCGACACCCTGGAGCCGGCCAGCGCCGCGATGCACCCGAGCGTGGCCGCGCGCTACGAGGAGCTGGTGTCCCTGCCCGCCTGGTCCCGGGCGGAGGAGCTGAGCCGTCGGGTGGTCACCCGCCAGCCGCTCGCCGAACCGGACGAACCCGGGCAGGGGACCACGGGCTCGGACTGGAACGCCGACGTCGGCATCAGGGCGCAGTCGTGGGACGACTCCTCCGCAGAGGCCGCCCTGGCGCTACAGGACCTGGCCGGGCTCCAGGCCCGGCGCACTGTCGACCTGGCCTGGAGCGCCGCACTGCTGCGCGTCTTCCTGGGCGTGGCGGCGGCCGCGCTCACCCTGGCGGGCGGCGCGGTGGCCATCGCCGTGGTCGGCCGCTCCTCGCGCCGCCTCACCGATCGCCTGACCCACCTGCGCGAACAGATCCTGGACCGCGACGGCGACC
The DNA here is from genome assembly GCF_041228755.1 of Nocardiopsis sp. LDBS0036. NCBI lineage: Bacteria > Bacillati > Actinomycetota > Actinomycetes > Streptosporangiales > Nocardiopsidaceae > Nocardiopsis > Nocardiopsis sp. LDBS0036. The sequence goes on along the minus strand of NZ_CP141103.1, from coordinate 2,135,238 downwards.
TGCCCGACATCGTCGACCGCGCCCAGCGCGGCGAGAAGGTCGACGTCCAGGAGGAGCTGCCGCCGCTGGACGACTGGGGGGACGACGAGATCGGCCAGGTCGCCGAGGCCTTCGACGCCGCCCAGCTCACCGCCGTGGAGTCGGCCGTGCTCCAGGCCGAGATCCGCCGGGGGGCCAACCGCGCCTTCCTGGGCATCGCCTTCCGCAACCAGGCCCTGGTCCAGCGCCAGCTCCGCCTGCTCGACGAGATCGAGTACCACGAACAGGACCCCGAGGCGCTGCGCCGCCTGTTCCGCCTGGACCACCTGGCCACCCGCGCGCGCCGCTACTCCGACAACCTCATCATCCTCGGCGGGGGGCAGTCGGCCCGCCGCTGGCGCCAGCCCCGCCCGCTCGTGGACGTGCTGCGCGCCGCCATCGCCGAGACCGAGGACTTCGAACGCGTCCGCCTGACCTCGGCGCCCCGCGTGCTCATGCACGGGCAGGTGGTCGCCGACGTGGTGCACCTGCTCGCCGAGCTGGTCGAGAACGCCACGCAGTTCTCCCCGGCGGGAACGCCCGTGGACGTCGGCTGCACCCCGGCCGCGGAGGGGCTGGTGGTGGAGATCGAGGACCGGGGCCTGGGCATGTCCGAGCGCGGCTACGCGGAGGCCGAGCGCACGCTCACCCAGCCCCCCGAGTTCGACGTCATGGCCCTGCCCGAGGACCCCCGGCTGGGCCTGTTCGTGGTGTCCCGCCTGGCGGGGCGGCACGGGGTCCGTGTCTGGCTGCGGCCCTCTCCCTACGGGGGCACCCGGGCGACCGTGCTCATCCCCGCCTCGCTGCTGGAGCCGGTCGACAACCTCGTGACGGTCGCGGGCACGCCCACGGGCCGCCCGGCGGCGAACGGACGGGAGGCCCGCGTTCCGGCCGGGTGGGGGGCGCCTCCCGCGAGGGCCGCCCTCACCACGCGCGGCCACGGCGCGGACGGCACCGTCCACGGCCGGACCGGCCCGCAGGCGCCCGTCACACCTTCGGGGCAGACAGGTCCGCAGCTCTTCGCGCCGGGGCCGGACCGAACCGGTCCGCAGGTTCCCGTGCCACCTCTCGGCCAGAGCGGCCCCCAGCCCTCGGTACCGCGATCGGACCGGGCCGAACCACGGGTTCCTGTGCCGCCTTCCGGGCAGAGCGGTCCACAGCCCCTGGCACAGCGGTACCGGACCGGTCCGCAGGTTCCCGTGCCGCCTCTCGGCCAGAGCGGCCCCCAGCCCTCGGTGCCACGGGCGGACCGGGCCGAACCACGGGTCCCCGTGCACGCGGGCCAGACAGGTCCGCAGCCCTCCGCGGTCTCCGCCGGGCAGACCGGCCCGCAGGTCCCCGTGCCGCCTTCCGGACAGACCGGACCGCAGCCCTTCTCCCCGCAGCCGGACCGGCCCGGCCCGCACGGCGTCGTCCTCGCGCACACCGGACCGCAGAGGTCCGTTCCCGCCTCCGGCGGTCCCGGCGGCACCGCTCCGCCGGGGGAGCACCTCCTGCCCGACCCGCACGGCCACCCGCTCGCACAGGAACCCGTCCCCGAACCGTGGCACGACGGCGCGCTGCACGCACCCGCCCCCACACAGCAGAGGGGGAACGGTGAGAGCTGACGGCAGCCCCGGACGCAGAGCGGCCGCGCACGCCTGCGGAACCCGCCCCGAGCCGCCCCCGCCGCCGGTCCTCCCCGGCCCCGAGGAGGAACCCGGCCAGGAGCGCTTCCTGCGCCCCTTCGCCGTGGCCGCGGGCGACCCCGACGCCGACGCCTTCGGCGTCCCCCGATGCGGCCCGGACGAGCCCGACCTGCTCAGCCTCGTCGTCGCCGCCCGCGTCCCGGGCCGCCACGAGCTGCTGCGGCCCGAACGCGAGGCCCTGCTCCGCCACGCCCTGCGCGCGCGTACCGTCGTCGAACTCGCCGCCGAGGTGAGTCTGCCGGTCGGCCAGGTCAGGGCCATCGTCTCCGACATGGTCGCCGACGGCTCGCTCCAGCGCTGCGGCCCCTCACGCCCGCTGGGCCGGGAGGACCTGCTGCACGCCGTCCTCGTCGGTCTGCGCTCGCTGTGACCGGTCCGCCCGCCCCCGCCCGGACCCGTGTTGCTAGCGTGCCGCCCATGCGCAGCACCGAACACATCGGCGTCATCGGAGCGGGAATCGTCGGACTGGCCCTCGCCCGCCGCCTCACCCTCCACCGCCCCGGCACCCGCGTCACCGTCCTGGAGAAGGAGGACCGGGTCGCCGCGCACCAGACGGGCCGCAACAGCGGCGTCGTCCACGCCGGGCTCTACTACAGGCCCGGCTCCCTCAAGGCCACGCTGTGCCGGCGCGGCGTCGGCCTGCTCAGGGACTACTGCGCCGAGCACGGGCTGCCCTACCACGAGGTCGGCAAGGTCCTCGTGGCCGCCGACGCCGAGGACGAGGCACGCCTGGACGACGTCGAACGCCGCGCGCGGGAGAACGGCGTCCCCGGCGTCACCCGGCTGGGCCCCGGGGGCCTGCGCGAGATCGAACCCCACGCGGCGGGCGTCGCCGCCCTGCACTCGCCGACCACCGCCGTCACCGACTTCGTCGCCGTCGCCGAACAGTTCGCCGACGACGTGCGCCGGTCCGGCGGCCGGATCCTGCTCAACACACCCGTCCTGGACCTGCGCCAGGAACACGACGGCGTCCGCGTCCTCACCGGCGATCCCCGGGGCGAGCGGCTCGTCCACCGCTTCGACCGCCTGGTGGTCTGCGGCGGCCTGCACAGCGACCGCCTCGCCCGCATGGCGGGCGCCCCGGAGGACCCCCGGGTGGTGCCCTTCCGCGGCCAGTACCACGAACTCGTCCCCGAGCGCCGCCACCTGGTGAACGGCCTGCTCTACCCCGTCCCCGACCCGCGGTACCCCTTCCTCGGGGTGCACCTGACCCGCCACGTCCACGGCGAGGTCATGGCCGGGCCCAACGCCGTCCTCGCCACCGCGCTGGAGGGCTACCGGGCACGCGACGTGCGCACCAGCGAACTCGCGCGGACCCTGTCCTGGCCCGGGTTCTGGCGCCTGGCCCGCCGCCACTGGACCGTGGGCGCCCGGGAGGCCCTCGTGTCCGCCTCACGGGCCGCGTTCGCCGCCCAGGCCCGGCGGCTGCTGCCCGAACTGGCCGCCGCCGACCTGCGCCCGGCCCCGTCCGGGGTGCGCGCCCAGGCACTGGCCCGGGACGGCTCCCTGCTCGACGACTTCCACGTGGACACCCACGGGCGTGTGGTGTGCGTGCGCAACGCGCCCTCGCCCGCGGCCACCTCATCCCTGGCGATCGCGGAGTTCCTCACCGACACGTTCGTCCCCTGACCGCCGGGGTAGGGGGCTCCGACGCGGGCCCCGCGCGTGTCGGCGGGGGTTGTCCACAGGTTCGAGGACACTCTGGTACGGGCCTTCGCGGCGTCCCACCATGAGAAGCGGCGGCGGTGCGGGAGGGTCCCGTGACCGCCGCCGGAGGTGACCATGCGTGTTCTCCGGTGGGTCGCGGCGGTCCTCGCCGCCGCGCTCGCACTCGTCGCGGCCCAGGCCGCAGCCAGCCCACGAGGGGGAGAGTTGGACGGATTCACCATCGGGTACCTGCCCGACCAGATCGACGACCAGACCTCGGTCTCCGACTTCGACTACGAGTGGGGCGGAGTGTCCTTCTCCAGCCGGGTGTGGGAGACGACCCTGGAGGGGGGAGGGGCCAGGGTGGTCCTCCAGGTCCTGGTCATGCGCGGCGACAGGCTCACCGACCTGTCCGCCGTCCGCGACTTCCTGACCCACTACCACGAGCGCTCACCCGACTGGGAGCTCACCGAGTTCGACAACAACGGCCTCACCGCCCTGCACGGCGAGACCGAGGCGTTCTGGACGCCCTTCAGGGGGGCGGCGGTGGAGGTCCGCGACGCCTTCGGCCTCGTCGGTCAGCAGGAACTCCTGACCACCGCGCGGGGAGTCAGAGCCGCCAACCCCGCCTGAACCGGCCTCAGCAGCCCGAGAGCACCTCGCGCAGCGCCGCCTCCTCGTCCGGATCGACGGTGAGGTCCCACACGTGCTTGACCTCGATCCACGAGACCACGTAGTCGCAGTGCGAGGACTCCAACGGCGGCAGCCAGTCCGCCGGGTCGGAGTCGCCCTTGGACCGGTTGGTCGAAGCGCTCACCGCCCACAGCTGGGAGGAGTCCAGGTCGTTGGCGAAGCGTCCGCGCTCCTCGGTCGTCCACTCGTGGGCGCCCGAGCGCCAGCCCTCCTTCAGGGCCACCATGTGGTCGATGTCCAGGTCCTCCGCCTCGGTCAGGGTCTCCCCGTCATAGGGGCTGTACCAGGACCCCGACACCGGCTGGCAGTCGTCGTCGACCCGCACGTCCTCGCCGTCGCGCAGCAGGACCACCTGACGGGTGGTGCAGTTGTCCTGCACACCGCTGTCCCAGTGGGGGAAGAGCGCCCGGTCGTACCCCGGCGGGTCGCTCTCCTCCTCCACCCGCAACTCCTCCATCCACTGCCGGGCCTGCTCCACCGACGAGGAGGCGCCGCCGTCCCCGGGCACGGACGAACCGTCGTCCCGGGGCTCGGCGGTGCGCTCTGGGTCCGGTTCGATCACTCCCAGCTGGTACAGCACGAACGCGGCGACGGCGAGGACGCCGACCACGGCGGTCACCAGACCACCGATCTTCGACGCGGCCTTCTTGGGCATCAGGGGCTCCACAACGGGTCGGGCGCCGCGCGCGGACGGCGCGCGGTCGTCCCCACCAGCTTGGCCCATGCCGGGCAGGGCCGTAACACCGCCCGAAGCCAGGTGTTGCTCACCGGGAGCACGCCGACGAGGGGAGACGGAAACGTCAGGACGCGAGGAGGTCGAACACGAAGGAACCCACCAGCAGCAGCCCCACACCCGCGCTGTAGAGCCGTGCCCGGACGCGGTCCGGCTGGTCCCGGAGCGTGCGCCAGGCGTACAGGACCGTGCCCGCCAGCACCAGCGCGCCCTCCACCACGGCCGCCGCCACCGGCGCCTCCCACAACCCCAGGCCCAGCAGCGGCAGCCCGCCCGCGTCACCGGGCAGGAACGGCATGTCCGGCCGGTGCACGAGCAGGTCCAGGAGCCAGTGGCTGAACACCACCCCGCCCAGGACCGCACCGGCGTCCCGACCCCACCGTCCACGGAGCGACACGTGCACCAGAGCGCCCACCGACAACGCGAGCAGCAGGTTGCTGACCAGGGCGTGGGAGTACTCCGCGCGGATGAGGAGGGACCCGTAACCGCTCAGACCGGGTGAGGCCGGGCCCCCGCTCTCCACGCCCAGCGCCGCCAGAGGAAGGAAGACCAGGTCCGGCAACTGCGTCGCGACCAGGAGCGCGCCCATGGGCAGCTCCGGGCGCCACGCCCTGACGACGCCCGCGACCCCGAAGTGTCCTGCCAGCACCGCCTACCCCCTCCCCGTGTCCTCGTGTGCCCCAGCCGCGCCGGGCACCGTGTCCGGCCACTCCTGGAAGGCGCGGACGAACCCCTCCACCAGCAGCGCGTAGGACTGGTCCACGTCCTCGGGCAGGCCGAAGCCGCCGCGTGTCTCCAGGTCCACGAACCCGTGCAGCGAACTGCGCAGCGCCCGGATCGCGTGCACGGCCTGCTCCTCGGCGATGCCGAACCCGCGCAGGACGGCGGCCAGGACCCGTACCGGGTCGGTGGCCAGCTCGGCCCTGGCCCCGGCCAGCACCGGCAGCTGTTGCAGGGCCGCGTAGCGCCCCGGGTGGGCGTGCGCGTAGCGGCGGTAGGCGTCGGCCGTCGCGCGCAGCGCCTCCGGGCCGGACCGGCCCACGGCGGCGCGCTGCACCTCCTCGCCGATCCCGTTCGCGCCCAGCAGCGCCACCTCCCGGCGCAGTCCCGTCAGCCCGTCCACGTGCTTGTACAGGCTGGGCGTGGCCACTCCGAGCCGCTTGGCGACCGCGGCCAGGGACAGGGAGTCGAACCCCTCCTCATCGCTGAGCCGCGCCGCCTCCTCGGCCACCACCGCCGGGGTCAACCCCGCCCTAGGCACCGGCCACCACCTCCTGGAGCAGTGCCTCCACGGCGGGCACGACCACGTCGGGCCGCTGCGCGTGGGCGTAGTGGCCGCACTCGGGCACCATCAGCACCGAACCCCCCACCACGGAGGCCACCCGCTCGGCCTGGGCACGCGGGTCCTTCCAGTCGGGGTCCAGTTCGCCCATGACCACCACGGCCCGGGCCCGCATCCCCCCGGCGTCGGAGACAGGCTCGTTGGGCGCGTAGACCGTCCGGTACACGGCGCGGTAGCGGTCGGCCGGACGCAGCATCTCCAGGACCAGCTCCAACTGGCGCCGGTGCCCCTCGGGCTTGCGGCCGGTGTGCAACTGGTCGTAGACGGCGGTCAGGGCGCGGGGACCCCAGGGACGCAGCAGGAGCAGACGCTGGCCGACACGGGTGAACAGGCCCTGGGAGGGCGGGCCCAGGAACGGGCCGAGCAGGGCGATGCCCGCGACGAGGTCGGGCCGCTCCTGGGCCGCGATGGCGGCGGCGCCCGCGCCCAGGGAGTTGCCCACGATGACCACGTCTTCTCCGCCCAGCTCCTCGGTGAGGGCGATGACGTCGGTGGCCGCCGCCCGGCTGGTGTGGTCGTCGAAGGTGGTGTCGCTGTCGCCGTGGCCGCGCAGGTCCATGGCGGCGACCCGGTATCCGGCCTCGGCCAGGCCCGCGCCGACGAAGCGGAAGGAGTGGCGGTGGTCGAACATGCCGGGCACGCAGACCACGAGCGGTCCGGTGTTCCCTGCTCCGTAGAGGTCGTAGGCGATCCGCCCCTGAGGACGTGTGAGGTGGTGCATCGTGCTCTCCCCGCCGTTTGGCTTTCCCTGATAACCAAAAAGCTAATGCCATTAGCCAACCGGGTCAAGGGGATCCGGCCGGGTTCTTCGTGGGGCGGGGCTGTCCCCGTGCCGGGGCGGGACCGTGTCGGGACAGGGCCGTGCCGGGGCGGGGCCGTGCGATCTGCGGCTCCACCACAGCCGATAGCGTGGAGAGGCGGGAAAACCGGATGGCCTTCCGCCGCGTCCGGCCTACACTTCAAGGCAGATCGGGCCCCAGGGGCCCGCCTACACAACAGAGAGCAACACAGTGACCGACATCATCGACGAACTCCAGTGGCGCGGCCTGCTCGCGCAGACGACCGACCTTGACGCACTGCGCAAGGCGCTCGCCGATGGTCCGATCACCCTGTATTGCGGATTCGACCCGACGGCGGGCAGCCTGCACGTGGGCCACCTCACCCAGATCCTGACCCTGGCCCGTTTCCAGCAGGCAGGCCACCGCCCGATCGCTCTGGTCGGCGGCGGTACCGGTCTCATCGGCGACCCCAAGCCCAACGCCGAGCGCCAGCTCAACTCGCTGGAGACCGTGCGGGGCTGGGTCGACAACCTGGGCGGGCAGCTGTCCGCGTTCCTGCGCTTCACCCCCGAGGGGGAGCAGCCGGAGCCCACCGACGCCGTCCTGGCCAACAACGCCGACTGGCTCGGCGAGATCAACGCCATCGAGCTGCTGCGCGACGTCGGCAAGCACTTCAGCGTCAACCAGATGCTCGCCCGGGAGACGGTGAGGAGCCGGCTCGACGGTGAGGGCATGAGCTACACCGAGTTCAGCTACGTGCTCCTGCAGTCCTACGACTACGTCCAGCTCTACCGCCGCTTCGGCTGCACGCTGCAGACCGGCGGCTCCGACCAGTGGGGCAACATCACCGCGGGCCTGGACCTGGTCCGCAGGATGGACGGAAACGAGCCGCACGGCCAGGCGCACGGGCTGACCACGAACCTGCTCACCAAGGCCGACGGCACCAAGTTCGGCAAGACGGAGTCCGGCAGCGTCTGGCTCGACCCCGAGCTGACCTCGCCGTACGCCTTCTACCAGTTCTGGTTCAACGCCGACGACCGAGACGTGGTCCGCTACCTGAAGACCTTCAGCTTCCGCGACCGCGACGAGATCGAGGAACTGGAGCGCCAGACCGAGGAGCGTCCGCAGGCCCGCGCCGCCCAGCGCGTCCTGGCCGAGGACCTCACCGTCCTCGTGCACGGCGAGGAGGAGTGCCGCAAGGTCAAGGAGGCCAGCCTGGCCCTGTTCGGCCGCGCGGACCTGTCCGACCTGGACGCCCGCACGCTGGAGGCCGCCCTGGCCGAGGTTCCCCGGGCCGAGGTCGACGGTCCCGTCGACGGGCTGCTGGTGACCGACGCGTTCGCGCGGAGCGGCCTGACGCCGAGCAAGTCCGCGGCCCGCCGCGCCATCCAGGAGGGCGGGGCCTACGTGAACAACGTCAAGGTCACCGACGTGGAGGCCGTGCTCCGCCCCGAGGACGTGCTCCAGGGACGCTTCGTCGTGCTGCGCAAGGGCAAACGCAACATCGGCGGCTTGGTCCTCAACGGCTGATATGCCGCTCCGCGGGCCGGTGCCGGACACCGGCCCGCGGCCGTGTCCGCCGATCCGGTGTCCGGCGCGGTCCGGCCGTCTCCCGCTTCCGCGTCCACGCTGCTCGCAGACCTGCTGTGAGCGCGGGGCGTGGAACAGGGGGGAGAGCTGGGCCACAACCGGGGCCGATGGGTTTCGAGCGGGAACCTTCCGGGCAGGAAGCCCGTTGTCTGAACAAAAGCCGACGTAACAGCGCGGTCCCGGTGTGAGGACCGCGCACGTCACAGGGGCTCGAACAAGCCGCCCGCCAGGGGCGACAGAGTCCCGGACCGCGCGGTTGACGCGCGTACCGGGCTCCGGCTTGACGTCTGCCCCGGCCCTCCCTATACTCGGACGAGTCGCTGCGGGACGGCGAGCGGCCCTCGGGTCGACTCGGAACCGGACCGCGGCCGCGAACTCTCTTCCTCCTCCCAACCGAACCGGTTCGAGCACCGCTCTGCATCGGCTAGGCTTCGGGAGGCGCTTCCAAGGAAACACGGAAGCGAAACAGGAAACGGGCTTTACCCCGATCAGAAACACCCCAAGCCGCCGATTTGGCGGGGCGCGGAACACCTGATAAAGTAAAGACACAACAAAGCGGAAACGCACAACGCCTTCGGCGGAAAAGCTCACAGGAGCTTGTACACGAAGAGCGGTTGTTTCTTGAGAACTCAACAGCGCGTGTTTGATTTTCTTTAAGCCATGTTTGTTTTGGCCCCGTCACACAGAACCACTCGGTTCGTGTGCGGAGGTTCCTTTGATTAGCCGGGGTAACCCGGTTGGTCAGGATTACTTCTAGGTTTACCCGCCCAGACGGCTCCTTCGGGGGACGCGGGTCGGGTTGAGTGACCTTTATGGAGAGTTTGATCCTGGCTCAGGACGAACGCTGGCGGCGTGCTTAACACATGCAAGTCGAGCGGTAAGGCCCTTCGGGGTACACGAGCGGCGAACGGGTGAGTAACACGTGAGCAACCTGCCCCTGACTCTGGGATAAGCGGTGGAAACGCCGTCTAATACCGGATACGACCCGCCACCTCATGGTGGAGGGTGGAAAGTTTTTCGGTCAGGGATGGGCTCGCGGCCTATCAGCTTGTTGGTGGGGTAACGGCCTACCAAGGCGATTACGGGTAGCCGGCCTGAGAGGGCGACCGGCCACACTGGGACTGAGACACGGCCCAGACTCCTGCGGGAGGCAGCAGTGGGGAATATTGCGCAATGGGCGAAAGCCTGACGCAGCGACGCCGCGTGGGGGATGACGGCCTTCGGGTTGTAAACCTCTTTTACCACCAACGCAGGCTTCCAGTTCTCTGGAGGTTGACGGTAGGTGGGGAATAAGGACCGGCTAACTACGTGCCAGCAGCCGCGGTAATACGTAGGGTCCGAGCGTTGTCCGGAATTATTGGGCGTAAAGAGCTCGTAGGCGGCGTGTCGCGTCTGCTGTGAAAGACCGGGGCTTAACTCCGGTTCTGCAGTGGATACGGGCATGCTAGAGGTAGGTAGGGGAGACTGGAATTCCTGGTGTAGCGGTGAAATGCGCAGATATCAGGAGGAACACCGGTGGCGAAGGCGGGTCTCTGGGCCTTACCTGACGCTGAGGAGCGAAAGCATGGGGAGCGAACAGGATTAGATACCCTGGTAGTCCATGCCGTAAACGTTGGGCGCTAGGTGTGGGGACTTTCCACGGTTTCCGCGCCGTAGCTAACGCATTAAGCGCCCCGCCTGGGGAGTACGGCCGCAAGGCTAAAACTCAAAGGAATTGACGGGGGCCCGCACAAGCGGCGGAGCATGTTGCTTAATTCGACGCAACGCGAAGAACCTTACCAAGGTTTGACATCACCCGTGGACTCGCAGAGATGTGAGGTCATTTAGTTGGCGGGTGACAGGTGGTGCATGGCTGTCGTCAGCTCGTGTCGTGAGATGTTGGGTTAAGTCCCGCAACGAGCGCAACCCTTGTTCCATGTTGCCAGCACGTAATGGTGGGGACTCATGGGAGACTGCCGGGGTCAACTCGGAGGAAGGTGGGGATGACGTCAAGTCATCATGCCCCTTATGTCTTGGGCTGCAAACATGCTACAATGGCCGGTACAATGGGCGTGCGATACCGTAAGGTGGAGCGAATCCCTAAAAGCCGGTCTCAGTTCGGATTGGGGTCTGCAACTCGACCCCATGAAGGTGGAGTCGCTAGTAATCGCGGATCAGCAACGCCGCGGTGAATACGTTCCCGGGCCTTGTACACACCGCCCGTCACGTCATGAAAGTCGGCAACACCCGAAACTTGCGGCCTAACCCCTTGTGGGAGGGAGTGAGTGAAGGTGGGGCTGGCGATTGGGACGAAGTCGTAACAAGGTAGCCGTACCGGAAGGTGCGGCTGGATCACCTCCTTTCTAAGGAGTCTTTACAGGTCGGCATTACTTCTACAGCCGGCCGGACTCGAAAGTGGACCTGGTGCTGCGTGCAGTATCCAGGATGGCTCAAAGACAAATTGAACTTGACCTCGGGCGACTAGAAGCGTCCGGGGGCGCGCTGTTGGGTGTCTGAGGAAGCAACCTCCGGCCTGGGTCCTTTGGGGTCTGGTCGGGTGTTGGTTCCCGCGGACCGTCTCCGAGAACTCTCGGGTCCTTGCCGTTGTGGTTGGGGATGTGAGTGGTGTTGGGGTATGCGGTTGGTGTTTTGATTTGTGAATAGTGTGCGCGAGCATCTTATTATCTGTAGTGGCCAAGTGATAGTGGCACACGGTGGATGCCTTGGCACCAGGCGCCGATGAAGGACGTGGGAGGCCGCGATAGGCCACGGGGAGCTGTCAACCGAGCTGTGATCCGTGGGTGTCCGAATGGGGAAACCTAGCCCGAGTTGTGTCGGGTTGCCGCCATCTGAATGTATAGGGTGGTTGGTGGTGACGCGGGGAAGTGAAACATCTCAGTACCCGCAGGAAGAGTAAACAACAGTGATTCTCCTAGTAGTGGTGAGCGAACGGGGAAGAGGCTAAACCGTAGGCGTGTGATAGACGGCAGTCGTTGCGTTTGCGGGGTTGTGGGACATATCTGTTCAGGTCTGCCGGCCTGGAGCGTTGATGTCGGTGTTAGTTGAAACCGTTGGGAAGCGGTACCGGAGTGGGTGAGAGTCCCGTAGATGAAGGTACCGGCTAGACGTTGATGTGTTCCCGAGTAGCGCGGAGCCCGTGAAAGTCCGTGTGAATCTGGCAGGACCACCTGCTAAGCCAAAATACGTCCTGGTGACCGATAGTGCACTAGTACCGTGAGGGAAAGGTGAAAAGTGCCCCGGTGAGGGGTCGTGAAATAGTACCTGAAACCGTGTGCTGTCAAGCCGTCAGAGCTGAAGCTTGTCTTTGGTGATGGCGTGCCTTTTGAAGAATGAGCCTGCGAGTCATGGTGTGTGGCGAGGTTAACCCGGGTGGGGTAGCCGTAGGGAAACCGAGTCTGAATAGGGCGATTTGAGTCGCATGCTGTGGACCCGAAGCGGAGTGATCTACCCATGTCCAGGGTGAAGCGGGGGTAAGACCTCGTGGAGGCCCGAACCCACCAGGGTTGAAAACCTGGGGGATGAGGTGTGGGTAGGGGTGAAAGGCCAATCAAACTCCGTGATAGCTGGTTCTCCCCGAAATGCATTTAGGTGCAGCGTCGCGTGTTTCTTGCTGGAGGTAGAGCTACTGTTTGGCTGATGGGCCCGACAAGGTTACTGACGTCAGACAAACTCCGAATGCCGGTTAAGTGAAGCGTGGCAGTGAGACTGCGGGGGATAAGCTTCGTAGTCGAGAGGGAAACAGCCCAGATCATCAGCTAAGGCCCCTAAGCGTGTGCTAAGTGGGAAAGGTTGTGGAGTTGCTGAGACAACCAGGAGGTTGGCTTAGAAGCAGCCATCCTTTAAAGAGTGCGTAATAGCTCACTGGTCAAGTGGTTCTGCGCCGATAATGTAGCGGGGCTAAAGCACACCGCCGAAGCTGTGAAGCTCAAGACTAGTTTCTTGGGTTGGTAGGGGAGCGTCGTGCGTCCGGTGAAGCTGCCGAGTGATCGTGTGGTGGAGGGCGTGCGAGTGAGAATGCAGGCATGAGTAGCGATAGCAACGTGAGAAACGTTGCCGCCGATTGACTAAGGGTTCCTGGGGCAGGTTAATCCGCCCAGGGTGAGTCTGGACCTAAGGCGAGGCCGACAGGCGTAGTCGATGGATAACGGGTTGATATTCCCGTACCCGTGCACGAGCGTCCAGTACTGAATCAGGTGATGCTAACCACGCTGGTGGTCTTGGGTCCCTTCGGGGAGCTTTGACTTACTGGTCTGGGAACCGAGCTTGTAGTAGGTAAGTGATGGGGTGACGCAGGAGGGTAGCTCTACCCGGCGGTGGTTGTCCGGGGGTAAGCGTGTAGGCTGAGAGGTTGGCAAATCCGCCTCTTATATGAGCTGAGACGTGATGCCGAGCCGTTTTTGGTGAAGTGAGTGATCCCATGCTGTCGAGAAAAGCCTCTAGCGAGTTCGTGTGTGGCCAGTACCCTAAACCGACGCAGGTGGTCAGGTAGAGAATACCGAGGCGTTCGGGTGAACCATGGTTAAGGAACTCGGCAAATTGTCCCCGTAACTTTGGGAGAAGGGGAGCCTTGTCTGGTGACGGATCTTGCATCCTGAGCTGGGTGGGGTCGCAGATAGCGGGGGGAAGCGACTGTTTATTAAAAACACAGGTCCGTGCGAAGTCGTAAGACGCTGTATACGGACTGACGCCTGCCCGGTGCTGGAACGTTAAGAGGACTGGTTAGTGGGGGTTCGCCCTTGCGAAGCTGGGAATCTAAGCGCCAGTAAACGGCGGTGGTAACTATAACCATCCTAAGGTAGCGAAATTCCTTGTCGGGTAAGTTCCGACCTGCACGAATGGCGTAACGACTTCCCCACTGTCTCAACCATGGGCCCGGTGAAATTGCACTACGAGTAAAGATGCTCGTTTCGCGCAGCAGGACGGAAAGACCCCGGGACCTTCACTATAGCTTGACATTGGTGTTTGGGATGGTTTGTGTAGGATAGGTGGGAGCCGGTGAAGCTGTCACGCTAGTGGCGGTGGAGGCGTTGGTGAAATACCACTCTGACTGTTTCGGGCATCTAACTTTGGACCGTGATCCGGTTCGGGGACAGTGTCTGGTGGGTAGTTTAACTGGGGCGGTTGCCTCCCAAAGAGTAACGGAGGCGCCCAAAGGTTCCCTCAGCCTGGTTGGTAATCAGGTGTTGAGTGTAAGTGCACAAGGGAGCTTGACTGTGAGACGGACGTGTCGAGCAGGAGCGAAAGCTGGGACTAGTGATCCGGCACCGGCGTGTGGAAGCGGTGTCGCTCAACGGCTAAAAGGTACCCCGGGGATAACAGGCTGATCTTCCCCAAGAGTCCATATCGACGGGATGGTTTGGCACCTCGATGTCGGCTCGTCGCATCCTGGGGCTGGAGTTGGTCCCAAGGGTTGGGCTGTTCGCCCATTAAAGCGGCACGCGAGCTGGGTTTAGAACGTCGTGAGACAGTTCGGTCCCTATCCGCTGTGCGCGTTGGAGACTTGAGAAGGGCTGTCCCTAGTACGAGAGGACCGGGACGGACGAACCTCTGGTGTGCCAGTTGTCCTGCCAAGGGCATGGCTGGTTGGCTACGTTCGGGAGGGATAACCGCTGAAAGCATCTAAGCGGGAAGCTTGCTTCGAGATGAGGTCTCCTGCCTCCTTGAGGGGGTAAGGCTCCCTATAGACGATGGGGTTGATAGGCCGGGTGTGGAAGCCTTGTGAGGGGTGGAGCTGACCGGTACTAATAGGCCGAGGGCTTGTCCGCTGCAGATAATTGGATGTTCGCGCACACTTTTCACGGGATTTTTCCGCCGTGGACGACTCCCCTTGGTGGGTTGAGTTGTTTGGGGTGGTGTGGTTTCCGTGGTGGTTATTGCTGGAGGGTCACACCCGGTCTCTTTCCGAACCCGGTCGTTAAGTCTCTTTGCGCTGATGGTACTGCCCTGTGGTGGGGTGGGAGAGTAGGTCGCTGCCACGGTTTTTCGTTGGGGGGGTCGCCTGTGGGCGGCCCCCCTTTGTTTTTGTGGTGGGGGTGGGGTGCCTGCAAGGCGACCTGTCCCTCTTTTTTGTGGTGGTGTTTGTGCGTTTGTGAACGCGGGGGTGGGCGTGTGGGGGTGCGGGTTCCTGGGTGGGCCCCCCTGTTTCCAGTCAACCGGGTGCGGGGGTGGCGGTGCCAGAGCGTCCCGCGTCCTGTGGACAACCCGGTCCGGTGTGCGCAGACGCTGTCGGGAAAGTAGGACGTTGGGCACCTGCGCTCTGGTGATGAGCGGCGACACCATGTCGTAAGCTGGAAGGCACGAGTACTATGACGCGCTGCTACTGCTCAAGGTGGCAGCGCTTTTGAGTGTTGACGGACGGGTTGGATGACTGAGGACAGCCGATCGGGAGACCGCGAGGACTCCGGAGCCAACGAGCGCGGCGGTTATCGCTCCGGTGGACCTGGTGGTCGGGGACGCGGTGACGGACCCCGCGCCCGGTCCGGCTACAGCGGTTCCAGAGATGACAGAGGTCGTGACGACCGGCGCGGAGGATACCGCCGTGACGACCGTGACCGCGGAGGCTACCAGGGTCGCGACGAGCGTCGCGGCGGTGGTGGTTTCCGGGGCCGTGACGAACGACGCGATGACCGCGGCGGCTTTCGCAGCGAAGGCGGCGGAGAGCGCCGCGACAGTCGGGACCGTGGTGGTTTCCGCGGTGGGGACCGCCGGGATGACAGGGGTGGCTTCCGCAGCGGAGAGCGCCGCGACGATCGCGGGAGTTTCCGTGGCCGCGATGACCGCGACCGCGGCGGATTCCGTGGCGGGGACCGTCGCGACGATCGCGGCGGGTACCGCGGCCGTGACGACCGCGGAGGCTTCCATGGCGGTAACGACCGCCGTGACGACCACCGCGAGGACCGGCGGGATGATCGGGGCGGCTTCCGTGGCGGGGACCGCGACCGCGGAGGCTTCCGCGGCCGTGACGACCGCCGTGACGACCGCGGCGGGTTCCGCGGCGGAGAGCGCCGTGACGACCGGCGAGGCGGGGGCTTCCGGGAAGGCGGGCGCGGGGATGACCGCCGTGGCGGCGGGTTCCGCGGTCGCGACGACAACAGGGGCGGCGGCTTCCGCGGTCGGGACGACCGGCGTGACGACCGCCGTGCGCCGCGCGAGGACCGCGACCCGGCCGACGTCGCGCCCCAGCTCCCGGCGGAGGTCAGCTACTCCCAGCTGGACCCCGAGACCAGGCGTGACCTCCACTCGCTGCCCAAGTCTCTGGCCGAACTGGTCGGCAAGCACATCGTCGCCGCCGGCATGCTCCTGGACGAGGACCCCGAGCGGGCCTACGCCCACGCGGCCTACGCGCGCCGCAAGGCGTCGCGCGTTCCCGGCGTCCGCGAGGCCTCCGGTGTGGCGGCCTACACCATGGGCAAGTGGCAGGAGGCCCTGTCCGACCTGCGCGCCGCACGCCGGATGAGCGGACGCGACAACTTCCTCGCCATCATGGCCGACAGCGAGCGCGGCCTGGGCCGTCCCGAACGTGCGCTGGAGATCACCAACGACCCGGCCGCCAAGAACCTGGACGCGGCCGACCGCATCGAGCTGCGCATCGTCGCCTCCGGGGCCCGCCGGGACATGGGCGACACCAAGGCCGCCCTGGCCGAACTCCAGGTGCCCGAGCTCAAGGAGAGGCGCGCCCGCCCGTGGGTCGCCCGCCTCTTCTACGCCTACGCCGACGTCCTGGAGGAACTGGGCCGCGAGGACGACGCCCGCGAGTACTTCTCGCGCGCCTCGGCCGTGGACAGTGACGGCGTCACCGACGCCGACGAGCGGCTGGCCGCCCTGGAGGGGATGGAGCTGGTCGACTACGACGCCGAGGACGGCATCGTCTGGACCGACGCCGAGGAGCAGGAACCCCTGGAGGAGCCGCAGGAGGACGCGTCCCCGCGCGACCGCGACCGCGACGAACGGCACCGCGGCCGCGAGGACCGGGACTGAGCCCCTTCCACGGAACCGGTGGTACCGCACCGCCGGGCGGAGACGCTCCGCTCGGCGGTGCCGTCGTGCGTCTGGGGGTCCTCCCCGAGGTTCACGACTCCGTGGTGTGCCTGACCTACACCGGTGACCGGCCCCTGCTGGTGCGCAACCGGCGCCGGGCCTGGGAGTTCCCCGGCGGTCACGCCGAACCGGAGGAGACCTTCCAGGACACCGCGCGCCGCGAGGCCCGGGAGGAGGCCGGCGCCACCCTCGGCGACATCCGTCCCGTCGGCCACTACGTGCTCTCCGGCGGTCACGTCACGGTGGTCACCCACGCGCAGGTGACCGCGCTGGCTCCGCTGACCGGGGAGTTCGAGACCGTGGAGGTGCGGGCCTTCGACGTCCTGCCCTCCGACGACCAACTCTCCTGGGCGGACGGGCTCTACGCCCACCTGCTCCGGGAGCTGGGGCTGCCCGGGGCGCCGCCGGGGCCGTCCGCTAACCCCTGAGCCGCCGGACGTAGACGGTCTCGGAACCGACCGGGGCGTAGCCGAGCCGCCGGTTCGCGGCCAGCATCGGCGCGTTGTCCTCGTGGTTGCCGGTGTAGGCGTAGCGCATGCCCCGTTCACGCGCCCGGTGCAGTGCCGCGGCCTTGGCGTACCCGGCCAGGCCGCGCCCCCGGAACTCGCGCAGGGTGCCGGTCATGGACGACTCCATCCGGGTCTCCCCGTCGCTGACGTAGCAGGTGATGGCGGCCGGCACGCCCTCGACCAGTGCCAACAGGGACAGGTCCGGTGCGCGCAGCGGGTGCTCCCACACGTCCTTGCGCCACCCCTCGTAGGAGGGGAACCAGGAGTCCGCGCCCGGCTCGTCCAGGCTGGCCAGCCTGTCGACCTCGTAGATCTCCCGCGGGTCGTCGGCGTAGTCGCCGAAGGGCCGCAGTTCGACGCCCTCGGGAGCCTTCGGTAGGGCGGGTAGCGCGGCCAGGTCCAGGCCCAGGACGCGGTGGGTCTCCTCCGGGGCGTACCCCCGCTCCAGCACGGTCCGCCGGAAGGCCTCGCCCCCGGTCTGGACGCCCTCCTCGGCGGCCTCGGTCCGCAGGACCTCGGCTCCGCCCCCGAGGAGGTGGCGCTCGGAGGCGTCCAGCAGGCGCGCGCCCACGTCCGTGTCCCGGTGGGAGGCGGCGACCGTGGCGAGGAGGGACCGGCCGCTGCGGGGGCCCTCACCGTCGCAGCGTAGCGCGGAGCGCAGGAAACCCACCGGGGCCCCGTCCTCCACCGCGAGCAGAGTGGTCTCACGCATGCCGGGTAGGGGGTTCTCCGCCCGCCAGCGCATCGCGTCCTCGGTCAGCACGCGGCAGGGGTGGACGGCGCGCAGGAGGGGGAGGATCCGGGGGATGTCGGCCCGCTCCATGGGGCGGATCTGAGTCGTCATGGGGGTGAGACTAGGTCCGGGGCCCGGCGGGCGCACCCGGTTTTCCCGCGGTCCGCGCGCCGCGTCCGGCGGCCGTGCGCCGCCGGGGCCGCTCCGCGCCTCCGCGTCGGAGCGCGGACGTCCGCGCTCCGACGCCGGGGACCGCGAGGGCCGTCCGGGACCGCTCAGGAACGTTCCTTCTCCTCCGCAGCCCGGGCCTCGGCCTGCTCCCGGGCGAGCCTGTCCAGCCAGTGCACGATGCCGGACACGTTGGCCTCCGCACCGCTGAGGGTGTCCAGGATCGCGGCGGACTCCGCGGGCAGCTCCGGCGGCATCGGCGCGTAGCGCGAGACCACCTTGTCGCGCACCATGGCGATCGCGTGGTCCAGGTCGCCGGTGCTGCCGTGGGACTCGCGCACCGTCTCCACCCACAGCCGGAGCTCGGACTCGGCCCGGTCGAGGGTCTCGGGGACCGAGGTGACCGCGCCGAAATGGGAGAACATCAGCCGCTGGGCGTCGATGTCCCCGAACAGCCGCAGGGTGCGCAGGCACGCCTCCATGTCGAAGTCCGGCGGCGGCGTGGCCGGGCTGACCTCTCCGGTGAGCGGCTTGTACACGCCCAGCGCGTCGCCGACGTACAGGTCGCCGGTGAGGGTGTCGACCAGGCCCATGTGGTGCTTGGCGTGGCCGGGGGCGTAGTGCGTCACCAGTCGGCGCCCGCCGCCCAGGTCGATCTCCCCGGTCTCGGCCACCGACCGGATACGGGTCGCCTCGGTGGGGTTCATCCGTCCGAACAGGCTGTCCAGCCGGTCGCCCCACACCATCTCGGCGCTGCGCATCAGCCTGCTCGGGTCGGCCAGGTGGCGGGCGCCGCGCTCGTGCACGACGATCTCGGCGTTGGGGAACAGGGCGGCCATGTCTCCGGTGCCGCCCGCGTGGTCCAGGTGGATGTGGGTGACCACGATGGTGGCCAGGTCCGCGGGAGCCAGCCCGAGGCGGGTGACGGCCTCGTGCAGGACCCGCGCGGAACCGGCGGTGCCGACCTCGACGATGCAGGGCCGTTGGGAGCGGATGAGGTAGCTCGACACGATCCCCGGGTATCCGGCGAGCATCGTGTCGATGGCGAAGATGTCGTCGCCCAGCGGGGTGATCCCCTCGGGCAGACCGCTCACGTCCACGTCGTCGTGCACTGCAAGCACCCCTGTTCCTCGGTCGTCGTGGGGTTCGGCGGGGCCGAACCGGACAGGATCCGACTCTAGGACAAGGGTGTCACGGCTGGTCGGGGCGGGGCTCGGCCCGGTCCTCGCCGGAGGGGTGCGCGGAGCGCGGCCGGTGCCGGGACGGGTTGTCCACAGCCTCGCGACGGGCCTTTCGCCCGGACCCTCGCCGGGGGATCCTGGTGGGAGAGCGCACGCCCCCACCGCACGCGGACGGCCGGACCTTCGGTCTCCTGCCCCGCGCCCCTGCTCCGCGTCGCGCCCGTCTCCTCGCTCTCCACCCATGGGAGGACGTCCACATGCAGCAGGAGTCCGCGGTCGCCCCGAGCCGGACCGCCCCCGACACCCCGTCCCCGCGGCAGGACCCGTGTGAGTCCGAGCACCGCAACGAGATCCTCGTGGCCGGGCGGATCACCGCCCGGCCCCTCATCCGCGAGCTGCCCAGCGGCGACCGGTTGGCCACCTGGCGGGTCTGTGTGGCCCGCCCCCGCGACAGCCGCTACCGCGGGCGCCGGTCCGACTCGATCACCTGCACCAGTTTCGACCGCGACCTGCACGAGGGGATACGCGCCTGGCGGCTGGGCGACGTGGTCCGGATGACCGGGGAGCTGCGCCGCCGCACCTGGCGCGGCCGGGAGGGCGTACGCAGCGTGTGCGAGGTGGAGGCCAGGACCGCGACCCTGGTCCGGGCGGCCGACGGCCCCGCGGCCGGGGCGGTGCGGCGGTGAGGGCCCGCCGCGTGGGCTCACCAGCCCAGGCGGGACAGCGCCTCGCGTGCGGCCGGGCCGGACGGGTCCGCCGCCCGGTCCGCCCAGACCGCGACGCACAGCGCGCGCAGCCCGTCCAGCCGGTCCCCGTCCCCCTCGACGCGTGGTGCGCCGCCGGTGACGGTCACCGTCCACCCCGCGCAGCGGGTGCGGTCGCCCTCGCGGACGACGGCCGGGTGCGTGTGGTTCATGCCCGACAGGTCCCACGCCAGGTAGCTGGGGCGCTGGTGCTCGGGCGCGGCGAGGGCGTCCATCGGGGTGGCCACCCCCGTCAGCACCAGCATCCCCGCCGCGCCGTGGGCGGTCGCGCCCTCGATGTCGGTGTCCAGCCGGTCGCCCACGATCAGCGGGTTGCGCGCTCCGGTGCGCAGGATGCCCTCCTCGTGCAGGGGGCGCATGGGCTTTCCGGCGACGACGGGTTCGACCCCGGTGGCGTTGGCGATGACCCGGACGAAGGACCCGTTGCCGGGGGTCAGGCCCCACTCGCTGGGTGCGGTGGCGTCGTTGTTGCTGGCCACGTAGAACGCGCCGCGCCGGACCGCGACCGTGCCCTGGTCGAGCAGGTCGCGGGTCATGTGCCGGGAGTAGCCCTGCACCACGGCCACCACCGAGGGGCTGTCGACCGACACCGGGCGCAGCCCCATCCTGCGCACCGCCTGGCGCAGCGCGGTGTCGCCCACCACCAGTACGTCCGAACCCGCGGGGTGGTGTTCGCCGACCAGGCGGGCGGCGGCCTCCGCGGAGGTCACCACGTCCCCGGGGGCGGCGCCCACGCCCAGTTCGGTCAGGTGCTCGGCGATGCGCGCCGGGGTGCGCCCGGCGTTGTTGGTCACGAACGCCACCCGCGCTCCGGCGGCCCGCGCCTTGCCCACCGCCTCCGGTGCCGCCGGTACGGCCCTCGGGCCGATGTAGACGACCCCGTCCAGGTCCAGGAGCATCGCGTCGTGGATCTCGTTCAGGGGGCGGTCTGCGGCGAGCAGGGACATGGCGGAGAACCCGTTCCGTGTGATGGCGGTGGTCGTCTCCCAGGCTATGGCGCGGGTCCCCTCGGCCGGGACCGTCCGCCCGGGGCCGGGATGTGCGCTGTGTCGCTGACCCACCGGCACCGCGGCGGGCGCCGGATGCTCCGGTGCGGAGGTCACCTGTCCCGGTTCACGGTCATCCAGCTGGACGCGAAGGCCACCGCTCCCGGGAGGGAGAACAGCCGTGCGGTGGCCTCGCCCACCGGGCCCGAGGTCACGGCTCCGGTGTTCTCGAAGTCGGCGCCCAGCCGTGCGAAGTCCTCCTCGTCCAGGAGCACGTCGGTGAAGTCCACCCACGTCCGGCCGCCGTCCGGGGCCAGGACCGCGCACCCGGACCGCTCCAGGCGGGGCCGGGGAATGCGGTACTCGGCCAGGTGGAAGGCGGTGCAGGAGTCGAACCCCGTGCCCAGCAGCAGGACCTTGGCCCGGACGCGTTCCAGCGCGGCGAGCGGGGAGTCCTCGCCCAGGCGGCAGTCGACCGGGTGGTGTGCCATGAGGTCGCGGGCGCGGGGGCCCAGCGCGGCGAAGGAGGTCTGCGGGTTCGCGCTGCGGACCGCGCCGGGCCAGGTGCGCACCATCTCCGGGACGCGGCCCATGAACCTGCTCGGTGTCAGGCGCGGATCGAACCCGGGCGCCTGCGCGCGGATGACCGGCCACCAGTCCTCGGGGACCGGGGGGTCGCGCCACCCGGCGGGGTCGGTGTTGTCCATGGTCTGGGTGGGCACGACGAGCGTTCCCCGGGAGCCGACGGCGTCCACGAGGGCCTGCACGAGGGCCTGTTCACCGCCGCACACCCAGCCCAGCGCGCTGAGGGAGGTGTGCACGAGGAGGGTGTCGGCGGGCGCGACCCCCAACGCGGTCAGGTCGCGGGCCAGGGAGGCCCGGGTCTGGGGTCGGCCGGGGTTCTTCGCTTCGGCGGGCACGCTGGGGACTCCTCGGCTGGAAGGGAACGGAGCGGATCACCATGGGTACAGCAGGCGGCCGGTGCCGGGCCAGTGGATATCGGGAGGCCGGGGCCGGGGGAGGCGCGCCGGGGGGTGGGGGGGTGGGGAAAACCCCAGGGTGTGCGTACGGTCGGCACCGTGGTCTCGGGTGGGCCGCGCCGAGCACGATGGTCCCCATGTCCCTGACCAGAATCGCGGCGGCGGGCCTGGCCGCCGCCCTCCTGATGCTCACCGCCGCCCCCGCCCGGGCCGAGGTCCCCGACACGGATCCGGGCGCGCTGACCTCCGAGGCCGTGGACGCCTACGTGTCCGACTACCTGGACGCCTCACCCTTGCCGGGGGCCGCCGTCGCCGTGACCCGGGGCACCGAGGTGGTGCGCGCGGCGGGCTACGGCACCGACTCGGCGGGTGGGGCGATCACCGCCGACACCCCCATGGGGGTGGCCTCGGTCAGCAAGGCCTTCACCGCGCTCGCCGTCATGCAGCTCGTGGAGGACGGCGCACTCGCGCTCGACGACCGGGTGGCGCGGCACCTGCCGGGGTTCACCCTCGACGACCCGCGCGCCGACCGTGTCACCGTCCGCCAACTGCTCACCCACACCTCGGGGATGTCCGACACCGCCTTCCGGGAGAAGAGCGCCCCCGCGGCCGAGGACCTGGAGGGGGCGCTCGCCAGGATGGCGGACTCCGGGATGGCCGCCGATCCGGGCACCGAGTTCCACTACCACAACCCCAACTACCACGTCGCGGCCCGGCTGGTGGAGGTCCTCAGCGGCCGGTCCTTCGGCGAGTACATGGACGAGCGCGTGTTCGCGCCGCTGGGCATGGACGACACCGTCACCGTCGACACCGCCGAGGAGGTCTTCGCGGCGGGGGCGGCCCCGGGGCACGTCGCCGTCCTGGGCGCGGCAGTCGCGGTGCCCGAGCCGCAGAGCTACTTCAACGGCGCGGGCGGCATGGTCACCACCGCGCACGACATGGCCCGCTGGCTGGTCGCGCAGAACAACGGGGGGCGGGGAGCCGACGGCGCCCGCGTCCTGTCGGAGGAGGGGATCACCGCCACCCACACCCCGGTCGGCGGCGCGGGAGGCGACACCGCGCTGGGCTGGAACGCCGGGGAGAGCCCGGCGGGCGCCCCCATGGTCTCGCACGGGGGCATCCAGTTCACCTACACCGCCCACCAGGCGCTGCTGCCCGGGAGCGGGTACGGCGTCGCGGTGATGGCCAACACCGGGCTGGGCAGCGCCGACGCCTCCGCGCTGCTGCACGGGCTGGTGGCCCTGGCCGAGGGCGGGGAGCCCGCCGCGCCGACCGCTCCGGTGCTGTTGGCGCTCGACCTGGTCCTGGTCGCCCTGGTCGGGCTGACCGGCTACCTCGCCCAGCGGGGTGTGCGGCGCGCCGGCGCCTGGGCGGAGGCCGTCCGCGTGCGTCCCCGGTGGCGCGGCGCCGTGCGCCTGCTGCCGGGGCTGGCCGTCATCGGCGCAGCCGTGTTCCCGAACCGGTTGGCGGCGCTGCTGGCCCAGGGCCGTGACATGACCTGGGGGCAGACGTTCTACCTGGCCCCCACCGCCCTGGCCCTGCTGGTGGCCGCCGCGCTCGCCTTCGCCGTGGTGTACGCGGCCCGGGCGGCCCGCCTGGTCGGAGCGCGGCGGTCGGTCCGGGGCCGCCCCCTCAGTCCAGGAGGCGCATGACCAGACCCGTACGCGGTTTGGGGCCGAACGAGGTGGACTTGCGGGGGGTCAGCTCCCCGCGGTCGGCCACCGCGTACACCTGTTCCACGCGCAGCGCGGGCACGATGACGGCCGTGCCCTTCTCGTCGCGGGCGGCCGCGACCGCCTCGGCCGCGTCGTCGTGCACCATCCGCACCCGCTCCTCCGGTACCTCCCACAGCGGCAGCAGCACCTGGTGCAGGGCGGCCGTGGACAGGTGCCGCCACTGCGGGGAGCGGTCGGGCATGGCCCGCTCCAGCACCCGCTCGTCGAAGCCGTGCACCAGGTGGGCGTCGCCCTCGGGGGAGACCAGTAGCAGGGCGGGCGCCTCCGCCCGGTCCAGGGCGTGTGCGCGGGGGCCCGCGACCCGTTCCACGGAGGCCACCGTGCGGGCGGCCTCGACCGCGGCGTCGGTGTCCAGGCCGGGGAGCACCCGGTGGATGGCGCCCAGTCGGGGCGGGTGGGTGTCGCTGTCCACGAGCAGGGCCAGCCCGTAGCGCCAGCCCGGGGCGTCGTGGGCGGCGCGCAGACGCCGGTAGGCGGCGTAGCGGTGGTGGCCGTCGGCGATCAGCGCGGACCGGCCCGCCAGGTCGGCGCTGATCCGCCGCAGCACGGCGGGGTCGGTGACCGCCCACAGCCGGTGCTCGGCTCCGTCGCGGGTGCGCGCGTGCGTGAGCGGGGCGCCCGCGACCGCCTCGGTGGCGGCCGACGCGTACCCGTCGCCGCCCCGGTAGACCAGGAAGATCGGTTCGAGGTTGGCCCGGGCCAGGCCCATCAGGTGGAACCGGTCGCGCACCGGCGGGTCGGCCACGTCCTCGTGCGGGCGTACGGCGGGTTCGGCGCCCTCCTCGGGCAGGCGCAGGTTGCCCACCAGTCCGCGCTGGCGCCGCCCGTCGGCGGTGACCTGCTCGTACACGTACAGCGCCGGTTGCGCGTCCAGCGCGAGCACGCCGTCGTCGATCCAGCTGCGCAGCAGCTCGGCGGCCGTGCGGTAGCGGCGCGGCACGGCCCTTCCCGTCCCGGCGGGGCTCTGGCGGCTCAGCTCGAAGGGCAGGGTGACCCGCGCGGCGTTGTGCGGGTCGGAGCGCTGGAGCGCACGCGCCTCGTCGGCGTCGGGGATGTCGTAGGGAGGGGCCAGGAGTCGCGCGAGGTCGAACTCCCCGTCGACGAAGCGGTCCGCGTCGGGGTCGGCGTAGCGCAGACCGCGGAAGGGCGCCAGTT
Source organism: Nocardiopsis sp. LDBS0036 (assembly GCF_041228755.1). Lineage (NCBI taxonomy): Bacteria > Bacillati > Actinomycetota > Actinomycetes > Streptosporangiales > Nocardiopsidaceae > Nocardiopsis > Nocardiopsis sp. LDBS0036. The sequence continues at coordinate 2,110,499 of NZ_CP141103.1, read as the reverse complement.
CGAGAGGTTGGCGTGGCATCCCAGCACGGTACCCGTCGCCGTTCGCCGTTCGGGCGCCGCGCGGTCGGCTCAGAGGAGTTTCCGCACGCGCAGCAGGTCGCCGACGCTGGCGTCGATCCTGACCCGGCGGCCGAACACGGCCTTGGCCGCGTCCAGGCGGTCCTCGGCCAGGGCCACCAGGTCCTCGCTGGCCACGGTGATCCGCACCTGTGCCCGGGGCGCGGGCCGGTCCGCGGGGCGGTGGGTGATGTCGACCAGGCCGTCGAGGGTGAGCCGCATGTCGAAGACGGTCTCCAGGTCGGGGACCTCCACGCTCAGGGAGCGTTCACGGATGTACTTGCGGCGCTTCTCGTCGGGTTGGGCGAGGATGCGCTGGTTCACCTTCTCGATGCCGGCGAGACACGTGTCGATGCTGCTCATGGCCACATCATGCCCCAGGCGCCGGGCGTTCGCGTCCTTGTGGTGCCATCGGGACGAATGGGGCGGTCTTGGGAGTTCGCGTGTCAACGCCGGTTCGGTCCCGGTAGCGTTGGCCACGGCCCCCCGTCGCGCAGCGGCTCGCCCTGCCCGCGCCCCCTTCCCCTTTCGCGGTCCCACCAAGGAGCACTTGTCATCATGGTCGTCGACGCGGTACGCACCTACCTCGATGCCGCCAGTGGCCTCACCGAACTCTCGCGCAAGCAGGCCGTCGCCGCGGCCAAGGCCCTGCTCAGGGCGAACGGTCCCGCCGCGCCGGTCGCGGCGGAGGGGGAGAGCCTGCCGCCGCGGGTGGGGCAGAGCATCCAGAACCTGGCCGGGGAGCTCATCGAGACCAGCCAGGCCAACCGCGCGGCCATCGCCGACCTGGTCCGCTCCGAGGTCGGGCGCCAGCTGGAGCGGATGGACGTCGTGCCGCGCGCCGACCACGAGCGTCTGGTACGGCGGGTCGCCGAACTCGAACGCCGCCTGGCCGCACGCCACGCGGTCGAGCGCGTTCTGGCCCCCGTCGAGGCGGGCGCGTCCTCGCCTGTGCGCCCCGCGGCCGCCGCGGAGACCGACGCTTCCCAGGCCGAGGTGTCCACCGGGGCCGGGGAGGGCGCCGAGGCCGGGTCCGAGGAGCGCGGCCCCGGGGCGGGGGCCGGATCCGGCTCGGCCGCGTCCGAGGGGGACGCGAAGGTCGCCGGGGGCCGGGACACGCAGGAGGCGGCCGACGACGGCGCGGAGGCCTCCGCGGACGCGGCGGGTGCCGCGGCCGACGCCCAGGACGCCGACAAGGCCGCGGCCAGGAAGCCCCGTACCGCGGCCAAGACGGCCCGCGCTCGCACCGCAGCCAAGCGCACCACCAAGAGCAGGGGCACCACGAAGAAGTAGAGTCGGACCAGCGAGAACACCGGGAGAGGCATGGACCCCAACGAGCAGGCCCAGGCACTGGCCGAGCAGACCCTGCGCAGCACCAGGGAGCGGCTGGCGTCGCTGGAGTCCCTGCCCACCGCCGAGCACGTCGCGGTCTTCGACACCCTGCACCAGGAGCTGTCCGGGGTGCTCGGCGCGCTCGACCAGGGCGCCGGCGCCCCCGAACAGCCCCGGTATCCTCGGTAACCATGGCAAAACGCACCCGGCTCGACGCGGAACTGGTCCGCCGCGGGCACGCACGCTCCCGTGGACACGCCGCCGAGATCATCGAGGGCGGGTTCGTCAAGGTCGCGGGGATCGTGGCCTCCAAGGCCGCGACCCAGGTCGGCCAGGACCAGCCCATCGTGGTCCGTCCACCCTCCGACGAGCCCCCCTACGTCTCCCGCGGCGCCCACAAGCTCATCGGGGCCCTCGACGCCTTCGAGTTCGACGTCGCCGACCGCAGGGCCCTGGACGCGGGCGCCTCCACCGGCGGGTTCACCGACGTGCTGCTGCGCCGCAGGGCGGCCCACGTCACCGCGGTGGACGTGGGCTACGGCCAGCTCGCCTGGTCGCTGCGCAGCAACGACCGCGTGCGCGTGATGGAGCGGGTCAACGTCCGTGAGCTCACCCCCGAGCAGATCGGCGAGCCCCGCCCCGACCTGGTCGTGGGCGACCTGTCGTTCATCTCGCTGCGCCTGGTGCTGGGGGCGCTGCGGGGCTGCGTGGCCGCCGACGCCGACTTCCTGCTCATGGTCAAGCCCCAGTTCGAGGTGGGCAAGGACAAGGTCGGCGCCGGGGGAGTGGTCCGCGAGCCGGAGCTGCGCGCCGAGGCCGTCTCCGACGTCGCCGCGCACGCCCTCACCCTGGGGCTGGGCACCGTCGGCGTCACCGCCAGCCCCCTGCCGGGCCCCTCCGGCAACGTCGAGTACTTCCTGTGGATGCGCGCGGGGGCCGCGCCCCTGGACCCGGACGCGTTGGCCCGGGCCGTGGAGGAGGGACCGCGTTAGCGACCGTGGCGAGCGTGTCTCAGGAGTCCGGTAACGTGACCCGGCCGGGTCGGCGAACGCCCCGGCCAGCACTTCAGACTCCCCGCCGGGGAGTGAACGTAAGGGGACGGCGATGACCAGCGGACGCAGTGTTCTCCTGCTGGCCCACACCGGTCGGCCCGCCGCGGTACGCAGCGCCCAACTGGTCCACGAGAGCCTGAGCCGGGCCGGGCTGACCGTGCGCATGCTCAAGAACGAGATCGAGGAACTGGCCGCGGAGGACTGCGTGCTCTCCCCGGTCGAGGTCGTGGAACCGGGGGAGGCGGCCCGGGGCGTCGAGCTGGTCATGGTGCTCGGCGGCGACGGCACCCTGCTGCGCGCCGCGGAGATCGCGCGCCCGGCCGGGGCACCCCTGCTGGGGGTGAACCTGGGCCACGTGGGGTTCCTGGCCGAGGCCGAGCGCGAGGACCTGGGCGCGACCGTGCGCAGTGTCGTCAACCGCGACTACGACGTCGAGGAGCGCATGACCCTGGACGTGGCGGTCTTCAACGGGGGCCGGGGCGACGGGAGTCCGCCCGTGCGCAACTGGGCGCTCAACGACGCGACCCTGGAGAAGGGCGAGGCGCGCCGCATCCTGGAGACCGTCCTGGAGATCGACGGGCGTCCGCTCTCGCGCTGGGCCTGCGACGGTGTGGTGTGCGCCACCCCCACGGGTTCCACCGCGCACGCCTTCTCCGCGGGCGGCCCGGTGGTGTGGCCGGACGTGGACGCCCTGATGGTCGTGCCGCTCAGCGCGCACGCCCTGTTCGCGCGGCCCCTGGTGGTGGGGCCGAACGCGACCGTGGCCCTGGAGGTGGTCCCGGCCACGGCGCCGGGCGTGCTCTGGTGCGACGGACGGCGTATGGTCGAATTGCCCGCGGGGGCACGAATCGAGATCACCCGTGCCGACACGCCGGTTCGGCTGGCCCGGCTGCACCGGGCGCCGTTCACCGACCGGCTGGTGGCCAAGTTCGGATTGTCGGTCGCCGGATGGCGGGGCCGTAGCGAGCACGGCCGCTGACCGGCCCGCGCGGCCGGACGCGCCGTGCGCGCGTGTGGGCAGTGGCGTCAACTACAGGAGAGGGATCGGTGCTCGAAGAAGTCCGTATCCAGGGGCTCGGAGTCATTGACGACGCCGTTTTGGAGTTGTCACCGGGGCTGACCGTCGTCACCGGCGAGACCGGCGCGGGAAAGACCATGGTCGTCACCGGGCTCGGACTGCTCTTCGGCGGGCGGGCCGACCCCCAGCGCGTACGTCCGGGTGCGGACCGGGCCGTGGTGGAGGGGCGCCTGACCGTCCCCTCGGGCGGCCGGGTGGCCGCCCGGGTGCTGGAGGCGGGGGGTGACATCGACGACGACGTCCTCATCCTCACCCGCACGGTGTCGGCCGAGGGCCGCTCGCGCGCCACCATGGGCGGCCGGTCCGCCCCGGTGAGCCTGCTCGCCTACCTCGCCGACGACCTGGTCGCCGTGCACGGCCAGTCCGACCAGCAGCGCCTGCTGCGCTCGGACCGGCAGCGCTCCTCCCTGGACCGCTTCGCGGGCGAACCGCTGACCAAGGCGCTCAAGCAGTACACCGTGGCCTACCGGCGCCACCGGGAGGTGTCGGCGGAGCTGGAGGAGCTGGTGGAGCAGGCGCGCGAGCGCGCCCAGGAGGCCGACATGCTCCGTTTCGGCGCGGAGGAGATCGCCGCCGCCGAGCCCCGGCCCGGTGAGGACGCCGAGCTGCTCGCGGAGGAGACGCGGCTGGCGCACGCCGACAGCCTGCGCGTGGCGGCCACCACCGCCCACGAGGCGCTGGCCGGGGACCCGGCCTCCGACGTGGAGGTGGACGTGGCCGCGCTGCTCTCGGCGGCCCGGCAGGCCGTGGCGGCGGTGCGTGAGCACGACGCCGAGCTGGCCGCGATCGGCGAGCGGTTGGACGAGGCCTCCTACATCCTCACCGACGCCGCCACCGAGCTGGCCTCCTACGCCGAGTCGGTGGACGCCGACCCCGCCCGTCTGGCCCTGGTGCAGGAGCGCCGCGCGCTGCTCACCTCGCTCTCGCGCAAGTACGGCGCGACCACGGACGAGGTGTTGGCCTGGGCCGAGAACGCGGCCAAGCGGCTGGCCGACCTGGAGGGCGACGACGAGCGCATCGACGCGCTGCGCGCCGAGGCCGACGAGCTGCACGAGCGCATGGAACTGTTCGCCGCCGAGCTGACCCGTGTGCGCACCGAGGCCGCCGACCGCTTCGGGGAGGCCGTGACCGAGGAGCTGACCGCGCTGGCCATGCCGCACGCCCGCGTGAGCGTGCGCATCACCACGGGTGAGGAGTTCGGCCAGCACGGCCGCGACGAGGTCGAGGTCCTGCTGGCCCCGCACCCCAGCTCTCCGCCCCTGGCCCTGCACAAGGGCGCCTCGGGCGGTGAGCTCTCGCGCGTGATGCTGGCCATCGAGGTGGTCTTCGCCGGTGCCGACCCGGTGCCCACGTTCGTCTTCGACGAGGTGGACGCGGGTGTGGGCGGCAAGGCCGCGGTGGAGATCGGCCGCCGGCTGGCCCGGCTGGCCCGGCGCGCGCAGGTCATCGTCGTCACGCACCTGCCGCAGGTCGCCGCGTTCGCCGACGCCCACCTGGTGGTGGAGAAGTCCACCGAGGGCCTGGTCACCGAGAGTGGTGTGGTGCGGTTGGACCGCGGGGGCCGGGTCCGGGAGCTGTCGCGGATGCTCGCGGGGCTGGAGGACTCCGAGCTGGGCCGTGCGCACGCCGAGGAGCTGCTCACCAACGCCGATCCGGAGCGCGCCTATCCGGCCGCCTGACCTGGGCGTTGTGTACACGTCCGGAACGGATGTGTGACCTTCTGGCGTTTCGGGGTAGTGGGCGGGCAGGTCGCCGTGGTCGTCCCGGAACGGGGTGAGGTCGGCGGTCTCGACCAGAACACGCCGATCTCACAGCTGTGATGACTCTCCGTAGGGGAGTTCTGACAGTATGCCAGCGATGAAGGTATCGGATGCGCTCAGCGCCACAGTCATGCGGTTCCGCCGCACCCGGGCGGACGCTCCCACAGGGCTGATCGCGCCCGTCCGCTCGGACCGGCGCACCAAGAACCTGACCAAACGTCTGCGACCGGGCGACATCGCGGTCATCGACCACGTCGACCTGGACCGCGTCAGTGCCGAGGCCCTGGTGGGCTGCGGTGTGTCCGCGGTCCTCAACGTCGCCACGAGCATCAGCGGCCGCTATCCCAACCAGGGGCCGGAGATGATCGTGGACGCGGGGATCCCCCTGGTCGACGACGTCGACCCCGAGGTGTTCACCCGCGTCCGCGACGGCGAGCGGCTCCGCCTGGAGGGCGCCACCCTGTACCGCGGCGACGAGGTCGTCGCGCGCGGCACCCTCCAGGACCTGGGGACCGTCAGCGCGGCGATGGAGGAGGCCCGCGCGGGGCTGGCCACACAGTTGGAGGCCTTCGCGGCCAACACCATGGCCTACCTCCAGCACGAGCGCGACCTGCTCCTGGACGGCATCGGCATCCCCACCATCGAGACCGACATCGAGGGCCGCCACGTCCTCATCGTGGTCCGCGGCTACCACTACCGGGAGGACATCGCGGCGCTGCGGCCCTACATCCGCGAGTTCCGGCCGGTCATCATCGCCGTGGACGGCGGGGCGGACGCGGTCATGGAGGCGGGGTACAAGCCCGACATCATCGTCGGCGACTTCGACTCGGTCTCGGACCGGGCGCTGACCAGCGGGGCCGAGCTGGTCGTGCACGCCTACCGCGACGGCAGGGCCCCGGGCCTGCCCAGGCTCACCGACCTGGGGCACGGCGCGGTGGTCTTCCCCGCCACGGGCACCAGCGAGGACGTGGCGATGATGCTCGCCGACGGCGCGGGCGCCGCGCTCATCGTGGCCGTGGGCACCCACGCCACCCTGGAGGAGTTCCTCGACAAGGGCCGGGCGGGGATGGCCAGCACCTTCCTGACCCGGCTGCGGGTGGGCGGCAAGCTCGTCGACGCCAAGGGCGTCAGCCGCCTGTACCGCTCGCGCATCTCCCCCTGGGCCCTGCTCGGGCTGGTCGCGGCCTGCCTGCTCACCATCGTGGTCGCCGCCTACAGCTCACCGGCGGGCCAGGTCTACCTCACCTTTCTCGCGGCGCGCTGGGACGCGTTCTCCTACTGGTTGACAGGGCTGTTGACGTGATCGATTTCCGCTACCACCTGGTGTCCATCGTCGCGGTGTTCCTCGCGCTCACCGTGGGGCTCGTCCTGGGGACCACCATGCTCCAGGACCCGCTGCTCAACACGCTCCAGTCCGAGACCGCCGACCTGCGCAGCCAGAGCGAGGAGCTGCGCGCCGAGCGCGACGCCGCCGACCAGGTCAACGCCGGGGCCGACCGGATGGCCGAGGCCGTGTCCGACGACACGCTCTCCGGTCTGCTCACCGACCTCGGTGTGGTGGTGGTGAGCGCTCCCGGAGCCGACACCGAGACGGCCGACGCCCTGGCCGGGCGCGTGGAGCAGGCGGGCGGCGAGGTCGTCGGCCGGGTCCAGATCAGCGACGCGTTCCTGGACGGCGGCAACGCCACCTTCGTCGACGAGTTGGCCCTGCAGATCACCCGGGACCCCCGGGACCTGTCCGGCAGCCCCCACGAGAAGGCGGGCGCCGAGATCGGCCGCGCCCTGGCCGCCTCGGAGGAGGACCCCTCCGGGGAGGGGGGCTCCGGTGACGAGGAGGCGTCCCCGTCCGAGTCCCCGTCCGCCCAGGCGGGGGAGGGCGGTGACGGCGGCTACGACCCGGCGGCCGTCCTGGAGGCCTTCACCGAGGGCGGGCTGATCACGGTCGAGGGCGACCCCGCAGAGTCCGCCGACGCCGTGGTCGTCCTCGCGCCCTCGGGCGGGTCCTCGCCCGAGGGCCAGGACCCGCAGACCGCCAACGCGGTGCTGAACACGATCACCACGGCCCTGCACCGGGAGGTCGGCGCCACCGTCGTGGCCGGTGACGGGCCCTCCGCCCGGGGCGAGGGAATGCTCGCGCAGGCGCGCGCCGCGGAGGCGGCCTTCGCCACCGTGGACGTGGCCAGCCGCCCGATGGGCGAGGTCATCACGATCCTGGCCCTGGCCGAGAACCTGAAGGAGGCCGGGGGAGCGTACGGCATCGGCGAGGGGGTGGCGGGCTTCCTCCCCGACCCGCTGCCCGAGCCGCGCGAGGACTCCGAGGACTCCTCCGATGCCTCGCCGGAGCCCACCGGGAGCGACGGCGCGAGCGACGCGGGCGGCGGCACCGACGAGGCCCGCCGCACCGTTCGGGACGGGGAGTGACACCGTTGACCGCCCCCGTCCCCCTCGCGGACCCCGGATCCGCCGCCGCGCGGTTCCTGGCCCAGGGCCTGACCGGCGCCCTGCTCGGAGCCGCCGCGGCCTCCACGGCCTACTCCCTGCTCACCCGGGGCCGTTCTACCCGGTACGAAGCCGTCCGTGCCTCCGGGCCCGGCGCGTCGGACGGGTTCGTCGCACCGGGCACACCCGTCGCCCCGCAGGCACCCGACACACCGGACGCATGCGATGTTTCCGGCATGCCAGCCGTACCGCGCACACCGGATGCGCCGAACGCGTCCGGCACGCCATGCGTGTCCGGTGTCCAGCGCGCACCTGAGGCCACGAGTCCGTCCGGCACGCCACGCGTGTCGGGCGCACTCGTCACCACCGGCGCACCGCGCACACCTGCCATGTCGGGCACACCCGGCGCCCCCCGTGCGTCCGTCGCACCGCGTGCACCGGATGCGCCGAACGCGTCCGGCGCGGCCGAGGCGACGGACGTGTGGCTGCGCACCAACTTCCGCGGACGCCGCGTCACCCTGCGCCAGGGGCCCGCGCTGGCCTGCGGCGTGTGCGCGGCCGTCCTGCTCGTGCCCGGCCCCGGCCCGCGCGTGCGCGCGGCCTCCGTGCTGGCCGCGGCGGGCGCCGCCGCCTTCGGGGTCTACGACGACCTGGCGGGCTCCTCCCGCGCCCGCGGCCTGCGCGGGCACCTGGGCGCCCTGGCGGGCGGCCGGATCACCACCGGCATGGTCAAGATGGCGGGCATCGGGGCCACCGGGGTCGCCGCCGCCCGCCTGCTGCGCCGCTCGCCGCTGGACACCGTGTTGGACGGGGCGCTCATCGCCGCCAGCGCCAACCTGCTCAACCTGTTCGACCTGCGCCCCGGACGCGCGGCCAAGGTCGCACTGTTCGCCGCCGCCCCCGCCCTGGCCTCCCCGGCCGCGCCGCTGCTGGGCCCCGTCGTGGGCGCCTCGGCCGCGCTGCTGCCCGACGAGCTCGCCGAACGCTCCATGCTCGGCGACGCCGGGGCCAACGCCCTGGGCGCCGCCCTCGGCGCGGCCGCCGCGGCCCGGGCGCCCCGCCCCGTGCGCGCGGCCCTGCTCGCGGGGGTCGCCGCCCTGACCCTGGCCAGCGAGCGCGTCAGCTTCTCCCGCGTCATCGACCGCGTTCCGGCCCTGCGCCGCCTCGACCGCTGGGGCAGGCACGAGTGAGACGGCCACGGTGTCCCGTACCATCCAGGGGGTGACGCGCGGAGTAGGCACGGCGGCGGCGCTCATCGCGGTGGTCACCGTGGGGGCCAGGCTGGCGGGGTTCGGGCGCACCGTGGTCTTCTCCCAGACCGTCGGCGACACCTGTCTGGGCACCGCCTACGTCACCGCCAACCAGCTGCCCGCCGTCCTGTTCGAGATCGTCATCGGCGGGGCGCTCACCGCCGTGGTCGTCCCGGTGCTGGCCGCCGCCGCCGAGCGCGGCGACCGCGAGCAGGTGCGCCACACCGCCTCGGCGCTCATCACCTGGGTCCTGCTGCTGGCCGTGCCGCTGTCGGCGCTGCTCGCCCTGGTCTCGGTCCCGGCGATGGCGCTCATGCTGGGCGCGGGCCAGGGCTGCGACCGGGGCGCGCTGCTCGGGCTGTCCGCCCGCATGCTCGCGGTCTTCGCCCCGCAGATCGTCCTCTACGGTCTGGCCTCGGTGCTCTACGGCGTCCTGCAGTCCCACCGCCGCTTCCTGGCCCCGGCCCTGGCCCCGCTGGTGTCCAGCCTTGTGGTCATCGCCGCCTACGTGGCCTTCGTGCCGCTGGGAGCCGACCACCGCCAGGACGTGGCGGGCCTGCCGCTGGCGGCCGAGCTCGCCCTGTCCCTGGGCACCACCGCCGGGGCGGCGGCGCTCTTCCTCACGGTCGTGGGGCCCGCCCGGCGGCTGCGGGTGCGGTCCCGGCCGCGCCTGACCTTCCCGCCCGGGGTGGGCGGGCGCGTGCGCTCCCTGGCGCTGGCCTCCCTGCTGCCGCTGGCGGCCATGCAGCTGTGCCTGCTGCTGTTCGTGGCCCTGGCCAACCGGGGCGGCGGCGCGGGCGCGGCCGTGCTCCACACCTACGCCTGGGCCCTGTTCACCCTGCCCTACGGGGTGATCGCGGTGCCCATCGCCACCAGCGCGTTCACCGCCCTGGCGGTCGCGCACGCCGAACACGACCGGCGGGGGTACGCCTCCCTGGTGTCGGGCGGCGCCCGCGCCTGCGTGGTGGTCACCGCGGGGGTGGGCACCGCCCTGGCCGCCGCCGCGGCCCCGGTGGCCCTGGTCTTCGCCCAGCACGATCCGCTGACCCTGGAGCGCGCCCTGCTCGCCTACGCTCCCGGGGTGGTGGGATTCGGGCTGGTGGCCCTGCTCAGCCGTGCCCTGTACGCCTCGCACCACGGGCGCCTGGCCGCCACGGCCCAGGTGGTGGGGTGGCTGGTGGTGATGTTGTGTGCTGTGGTGTTGGTGTGGACCTTGCCGCAGGGCTGGTCCATCGCCGGGCTGGGCGCGGCCAGCACGGTCGGCCTGAGCCTGGCCGCGGCCCTGCTGTGCGTAGCGGTGGCGCGCACGCACGGGCGCGCGGCCCTGACGGGTGTGGCGCGCTCGGTACTGGCCGCGGCGCTGGGCGGTGTGGTCGGGTGGACCGCGGGGCGCGCGGTGGCCGCGGCCCTGCCCGCGGACGGCGTGTGGCAGACGGTGGCGGCGGCCGCGGTGGCGGCGACGGCGGCGCTGGCCCTCTACGCGGCCGTCGCGGCGGTGGTGGACCGTCCGGCGGTGCGTGCCGTCGCCGACCGGGTCGGGACCGTACTCGAACGCAGGAGGGAGAGGCGTTGAACGCCAGGATCGCGCTGGTCATCGGTACCAGCAGTGGAGGGGTGGGCCGCCATGTGCGCTCGCTGGGCGCGGGCCTGGCCGCGCGCGGCCACCGGGTGGCGGTGCTGGGCCCGGCCTCCGCCGAGCGCGAGTTCGGCTTCACCTCGGAGGGCATGCGCTTCTCCCCGGTCGGCATCGGAGCGGCGCCCTCCGCGGGCGATCCCGGCGCGGTGCTGCGCCTGCGCGCCCTGACCCGGGGCGCGGACGTGGTCCACGCGCACGGGCTGCGGGCCGGGGCCCTGTGCGCGCTGGCCGGCGCCTCTCCGCTGGTGGTGACCGCGCACAACGCGCCGCCGCTGGTGCGGGGGGCGCTGTCGGCGGCCTACCCGGTGCTGGAGCGGATCGTGGCGCACCGGGCGGACGTGGTGCTGGGGGTGTCGGGCGACCTGGTGCGCAGGCTGCGCTCGGTCGGGGCGCGCGACGCGCGGCTGGCGGTGGTGGCCGCTCCCGAGACCGGCGCTCCGGTGAACGGGCGCGAGGCCACCCGGGCCGACCTGGCGGTGCTGCCGGAGCGGCCGCTGCTGCTGACCGTCGCCCGCCTGGCCGAGCAGAAGGGGTTGGACATGCTCCTGGCGGCGGCGCCTGCCATCGCCGACCGCCGCCCCGAACCGGTGGTGGCGATCGCCGGGGACGGGCCCCTGTGGGGGCAGCTGCACGACACGGCCGCGGAGATGCGCGCGGACGTGCGCATGCTGGGGCACCGCGCGGACGTGGCGGACCTGCTGGCGGCGGCGGACGTGTTCTGCCTGACCAGCCAGTGGGAGGGGCCCTCACTGGTGATCATGGAGGCGTTGCGCGCGGGGCTGCCGGTGGTCTCCACGCGGGTCGGCGGCATCCCGGACCTGTACTCGGGGACGGTGCTGATGGTGCCGCCGGGGGATCCCGCGGCCTTCGCCGCCGCCGTGGGCCGGGTGCTGGACGACCCGGCGCTGGCCGAGGACCTGCGGGCGCGCTCGCGCGAGGCGGCCAAGGCGCTGCCGAGCGAGGAGGACGCGGTGGAGGCCGCCGCGGGCGTGTACAAGACGGTGCTGCGGCGGTGACGTGGGGCGCGAGGGGAGCGGGGGGCGGGATGGCCCCGGGGTTGGGTGGACCTGTCCCCGGGGTGCGGTCGATGCCACCTCCACCGGGACTTCACCTCGCGGGGGTGGAGATGTCATCCTGGACTACGGTCCGGTGTGTGCCGCCCACGGTGTGGCACCGGTATCCTGGCCTGACACGTGAGGGGAGTATCCCTGTCGCGGCGGTGCCGTCATCACGGCGGACAGAGTCGTCCTCCCGGTGCCGCCGGTTCGCAGCGCTTCGCTGCGAGCGGGAGAGACCTCCGGTGGTTCGACGTGCGTGCACACAGCCCGCGCGCACTGACCGGAGGAGAGACTTTCCGTGAACGTTCCCTTGTGGGTGTGGGTCGCCACGATCGGCGCCATGGTCGCCATCCTGGTGATCGACCTCATCATCGTCGACCATCCCTGGAGCAAGACGAAGGGGCCCCAGGAGTTCGGCATGAAGCAGGCCGCCTGGTGGGCGGCCTTCTACATCGGCATCGCCATCATCTTCGGCTTCGGTGTCTGGTACTTCGGCGGAGGCGGCGCGGGCGCCGAGTACTTCGCCGGGTTCGTCACCGAGAAGAGCCTGAGCATCGACAACCTCTTCGTGTTCTACCTCCTGATGGGCTCCTTCGCGGTGCCCAAGAAGTACCAGCACGAGGTCCTGCTCGTCGGCATCGTCATCGCGCTGGTCATGCGCGGCATCTTCATCGTCCTGGGCGCCCAGGTCATCAACGCCTGGAGCGAGGTCTTCTACCTCTTCGGCGCCTTCCTGATCTACACCGGTTACAAGATCGTCCGCGACCACATGAAGGGCGACGAGGAGGAGAAGGACTTCACCCAGACCCCGGTGGTCCGCCTCCTCAAGCGCTTCTGGCCGGTGACCGACGACTACCACGGCGCCCACCTCACCGTGAAGCTCGACGGCCGCCGCCACATCACGCCGATGCTGCTGGTCATCGTCGCGATCGGCATGATCGACCTGGTCTTCGCCGTCGACTCCATCCCGGCGATCTTCGGTCTGACCCAGGACGCCTACATCGTCTTCACCGCCAACGCCTTCGCCCTGCTGGGCCTGCGCCAGCTGTACTTCCTGCTGGCCGGTCTGATGGACCGCCTGGCCTACATCAGCTGGGGCCTGTCGGCGATCATGGTCTTCATCGGCGTCAAGATGATCCTGCACGCCCTGCACGAGAACGGCGTGCACGTGCCCGAGGTCGGCATCGGCCTGTCGCTGACCGTCATCCTGGGCATCATGACCATCACCATCGTCGGCAGCCTGATCAAGTCCCGCGCCGACGAGCGCAAGAACCCCGAGCTCAAGACCGAGCGCGACCCCTCCGTCGACTCCCCGGCGGACCGCTCCTGAGCGGACGGCGGGCCCGCGGGCGCGTCGAGGACATTCCGGGAAACGGCCGGATTCGAACAGCTGTTCGTCTATAGTGGTGGCACCCTGAGCGCTCCGGCGCCGGGGTGCCACCTTGTTCTGCGAGGTGGAAGAAACCGTCGTCGGCGGTCGTTAGGCTGGACGGGCGGGAGAGGCGAGCGTCCTCCCCCCTCTCCTCAGCGGCCCGTCTCCGGGGCCCGGGCGGTCTCCGGGAGGTCCCGACCGCCGCACGCGAAGTTCCACACGGGTCAGCCGACGTCACGCGACGGGGTCCGCGTCCTGTGCGCCAGAGCCGAAGGATGTCTCACTCGATGGTCGAACAACTGGTAGTCCGGGGAGCCCGGGAGCACAACCTCAAGGACGTCTCGCTGGACCTGCCGCGCGACTCCATGATCGTGTTCACCGGCCTGTCCGGTTCGGGCAAGTCGTCGCTGGCCTTCGACACGATCTTCGCCGAGGGCCAGCGGCGCTACGTGGAGTCGCTGTCGGCCTACGCCCGCCAGTTCCTGGGGCAGATGGACAAGCCGGACGTGGACTTCATCGAGGGCCTGTCCCCGGCGGTGTCCATCGACCAGAAGTCCACCAGCCGCAACCCCCGCTCCACAGTCGGCACCATCACCGAGGTCTACGACTACCTGCGGCTGCTGTGGGCGCGCGTCGGCGTCCCGCACTGTCCCGAGTGCCGCCGCGAGATCGCCCGCCAGACCCCGCAGCAGATCGTGGACCGCGTCCTGGAGATGGAGGAGGGCACCCGCTTCCAGGTGCTCGCCCCCGTCGTGCGCGGACGCAAGGGCGAGTACGTCGAGCTGTTCAAGGACCTGCAGTCCAAGGGCTACACCCGCGCGGTGGTGGACGGGCAGGCCGTGCGCCTGGACGAGGCGCCCAAGCTGGGCCGCTACGACAAGCACGACATCGCCGTGGTCGTGGACCGCCTCAGCGTCAAGCCCTCCTCCCGCGGGCGCCTGACCGACTCGGTGGAGACGGCGCTCAAGCTGGCCGGGGGCACCATCATCCTGGACTTCGTGGACGTGGAGGCCGGGGACCCCGACCGCGAGAAGGTCTTCTCCGAGCACCTGTACTGCCCCTACGACGACCTGTCCTTCGAACAGCTCGAACCGCGCTCCTTCTCCTTCAACGCCCCCTACGGCGCCTGCGCCGAGTGCTCGGGCCTGGGCACCCGCATGGAGGTCGACCCCGAACTCCTGGTCCCCGACCCCGAGAAGACGCTGGCCGAGGGCGCCATCGGCCCCTGGTCCGGCGGGCCCAACAGCGGCTACTGGGAGCGCATCCTCAAGGCGGTGGGCGAGGCGATCGGCTTCGACCTGGACACCCCCTGGGAGCGGCTGCCGCGCCGCGCGCGCAAGGCCCTGCTGGAGGGGCACGACACCCAGGTCCACGTCAGCTACCGCAACAGGTACGGGCGCAACCGCTCCTACTACACCGAGTTCGAGGGCGTCATCCCCTGGGTCAAGCGCCGCCACTCCGAGACCGAGAGCGACTACGGCCGCGAACGGCTGGAGGGGTACATGCGCACCGTGCCCTGCCCGACCTGCGAGGGCACCCGCCTCAAGCCGGTCGTGCTCGCGGTGACCGTGGGCGGCAAGTCCATCGCCGAGGTGGCCCAGATGCCGCTCAGCGACAGCGCGGCCTTCCTGGCCGGGCTCACGCTCTCCGAGCGCGACGCGGTCATCGCGGCCCAGGTGCTCAAGGAGATCAACGCCCGGCTCGGCTTCCTGCTCGACGTCGGCCTGGACTACCTGAGCCTGGCGCGCTCCTCGGGCTCGCTCTCGGGCGGGGAGGCCCAGCGCATCCGCCTGGCCACCCAGATCGGCTCCGGCCTGGTGGGCGTGCTGTACGTGCTGGACGAGCCCTCCATCGGCCTGCACCAGCGCGACAACGCGCGCCTGCTGGAGACCCTCCAGCGCCTGCGCGACATCGGCAACACGCTCATCGTCGTGGAGCACGACGAGGACACCATCCGCGCCGCCGACTGGGTCGTGGACATCGGCCCCGGCGCGGGTGAGCACGGCGGCCACGTCGTGGTCTCGGGGATCGTGGACGAGCTGCTCACCTCCGAGGACTCCCTCACCGGCGAGTACCTGTCCGGCAAGCGCGGCATCGAGGTGCCCGTGGAGCGCCGCCCCCTCACCCGGGGGCACGAGCTGGTGGTCCGGGGAGCGCGCGAGAACAACCTCCACGGGGTCGACGTCGCCTTCCCGCTGGGCGTGTTCACCGCCGTCACCGGCGTGTCCGGCTCGGGCAAGTCCACCCTGGTCAACGAGATCCTCTACAAGGCGCTGGCCAAGGAGCTCAACGGGGCGCGCGACGTGCCCGGCCGCCACCTGCGGGTCAACGGCATGAACAAGGTCGACAAGGTCGTGCACGTGGACCAGAGCCCCATCGGGCGGACCCCGCGCTCCAACCCGGCCACCTACTCGGGGGTCTTCGACCACATCCGCAAGCTGTTCGCGCAGACCACCGACGCCAAGACGCGCGGCTACCAGCCGGGCCGGTTCTCCTTCAACGTCAAGGGCGGCCGCTGCGAGGCCTGCTCCGGCGACGGCACGCTCAAGATCGAGATGCAGTTCCTGCCCGACGTCTACGTGCCCTGCGAGGTGTGCCACGGCGCCCGGTACAACCGGGAGACCCTCCAGGTCCGCTACAAGGGCAAGAACATCTCCGAGGTCCTCAACATGCCGATCTCGGAGGCCCTGGAGTTCTTCGAGCCGATCAACGCCATCCGCCGCCACCTCCAGACCCTGGCCGACGTCGGCCTGGGCTACGTGCGGCTGGGCCAGCCCGCCACGACGCTGTCGGGCGGTGAGGCGCAGCGGGTCAAGCTCGCCGCCGAACTCCAGCGCCGCTCCACCGGGCGGACGGTGTACGTGCTCGACGAGCCCACGACCGGCCTGCACTTCGAGGACATCCGCAAGCTGCTGGGCGTGCTCAACCGCCTGACCGACACCGGCAACACGGTGATCGTCATCGAGCACAACCTCGACGTCATCAAGACGGCCGACCACGTCATCGACATGGGCCCCGAGGGCGGCTCCGGCGGCGGCACCGTGGTCGCGCAGGGAACCCCGGAGGAGGTCGCCGCGGTGGCCGAGTCCTACACCGGGCGTTTCCTGGCCAAGATGCTCTGAGCCCGCGCCCGACGGCACCGCCGCGCCCCGTTCCGGTCCCCGCGGGGCGGGGCGCCGCGCTGCCCGTGGCCACGTCGGGTTGGCGGGTTCGCGACACATGTCTCACCTGAGTAGAGTCGAACGTATCCGCGTCCCGCCCGGCGGACCCCGCCCCGGGCGCCGCGTCCGCGCCCGGCCCCCGCGCGACTCCGACGAACCGCCCTGGAGGTTGGCCCGCCCATGAACGTCCCTCCCCGACCGGACCGCGGCGGGCCGACGCCTCCGGAAACCCAGCGGCTCCCGTCCCGCCCCGGGCACGGGGAGCCCGCCGGCGCACACGACGGCCTGCACGGGGACGCGCGCTCCGGCGCACCGGACGCCGCCCCGGGCGCCGAACCCGTGGAGCGGCTCTACCCCCTGGCCGCCTGGCGTACGCGGGCGTACGCGCGCGGCATCGACCTGCTCCTGGTCGCCCTGCCCGCACTGCTGCTGGCGCTCGTGCTCTCCCTGGCCTGGGTGGGCGTCCAGGCGGTCGGCTCCGGCGACACCACCGGTATCGGCGACCGGTACCCGCTCTTCCTGTCGGTGACCTTCTTCCTGCTCTACGCGGGCTATGAGACCCTCGCCCTCTCCCGCTGGCAGCAGACGCTGGGCAAGCGCCGCGTGGGACTCAGGGTCGCGCCCCAGGCCGGGAACGGCAGCCTGGGCGCCCTGCCGCTCGCCGCCCTGACGGTGCGCGCCGCGCTGCTGGCCCTGCCCTTCCTGCTGTTCTTCCTGTTCTTCAGCGCCGTCTGGTTCTGGTGGTTCCTGGTGGCGGTGACGGCGCTGCTCACCGGCGGGATGGCCGCCTGGAACCGGCCCAACCGGCAGGGACTGCACGACCGGATCGCTGGCACCGTGGTGCTCGACGTGGCCGCGGCGGGCCCGCAGCCCCCGACGGCGCACCCGTATCCGCCGCGGGCCTGAGGGCTCTCGCGCACACCCCGGAACCCGGCCACCCCGCCGTACCTACTACATTGTGTAGTGATATTTCGGCGCAGGTGAGGAGCGTTTCGTCGTGGCCGGTAAGAGGACGTGCGGGTGCGGGATGAGCAGGCGCCGACTGCTCGGGACGGCGGGTACGGCCGCGGCCGTCACGGCCGTGAGCGCCTGCGGCGGACAGGAGCCCAAGCCGCAGGAGGTCCGGTACGGCCAGGTGGTCGGCCAGACCACCGACGTCCCCGAGGGCGCGGGAGTGGTCTTCAGCAACAGCAAACTGGTCGTGACCCAGCCCGAGGCGGGCCGGTACCGGGCCTTCGGCGCCTCGTGCACGCACGCGGGCTGCACCGTCCAGGAGGTGGACGAGGTCATCCGGTGCCTGTGCCACGGCAGCGAGTTCGACATCTCCACCGGGGAGGCGCTGACGGGCCCGGCCCAGGAGCCGCTGGAGCCGTTCGAGGTCACCGTCGAGGGCACCGACATCATCCTCCAGGGCCCCTCCTCCTGAAAGGGACCGGCGGGAGGGCCGGAGCGGGGAGCCCACGGACCCGCCCGCCGCGACACCACGGCGCCCGGAGCGGATCTTCCGCTCCGGGCGCCGTCGCGTGTGTGGACCGGTCGGGCTCAGGCCTCGCCGGGGTCGCCCCCGGGCGGGCCGCTGACGCCGTTGGGCTCGTGGCGCCGGAACGCCGAGGTGGGGAACTGGGCGGCGTAGGCGGCCTCGTCCGCGTCCTCGGAGGCCAGGAACTGGGCGCGGTGGCGCGGCAGGGACTCGGGGTAGTTCTCGACCAGCCAGCCGATGAGGTGCTCGCGGATCTCGCAGGCGATGTCCCACTGGTGCCCGGTGTCGGCGGCGGTGGCCACCACCCGCACCAGCACCTCGCCGCTCGGGGCGATGTCCACGACCTGGCAGGACCAGCTGCGCCCGTCCCAGTGCTCGCTGCGGGTGATCAGGCGCCCGGTCTCCTCGCGCATCTCCTCGATCGGCACCTCCCAGTCCAGCGGGAACACCACCTTGGCGGTGATCGCCGTGCCCTGCTTGGTCCAGTTCTCGAAGCTGGTCGTGGTGAAGTTGGCGACCGGGACCACCAGGCGGCGCTCGTCCCAGATCTTGATGGTGACGTTGACCAGGCTCAGCTCCTCGACCCGGCCCCACTCGCCCTCGACCACGACCACGTCGCCGATGCGCAGGGCGTCGCTGAAGGCCAGCTGGAGTCCGGCGAACAGGTTGGCCAGTGTGGACTGGGCCGCCACACCGGCCACGATGCCGATGATGCCGGCGGAGGCCAGCAGCCCGGCGCCGAGCGCGCGGACCTCGTCGAAGGTGAACAGGATGGCGGCGACCGCCAGCACCACGATGATCGAGGTGATCACCCGGCGCAGCAGCCGCACCTGGGTCTGGATGCGCCGCGCCTTGCGGTCGGCGTCGCCGTTGGCGACCGACAGCCGGGCCAGCACCATGTCCGTGACCGCGTAGGCCAGGCTGACGCCCAGGCCCGTCAGCGTCGCGATCATGAGGATGCTCATCGCGTGGTCGATGGCCTGGTACGTGCCCCAGTCCACGTTGGCGGGGCTGGGCAGCGACAGGTTCGCGCCGACCACCGCGGCAGCGCCGTAACTGGTGTAGGTCGTGCGGTGGACCACGTGCTGGGACACCCGCCAGGCTTTGCCCAGCTTGTGCTTGAGCACCCAGCGCACGGCGAAGACCAGCAGCACCGCGACCATGACGGTGACGCCGACCGTGATCCATTGGGGCAGGCTCACGACGAAGGGCCCCCTCTTGTCGTCGATGTCGGGAAGTTCCTGTGTACCCGCCCAACCTAGAGCATGCGGATACCCAATCGTGACGTTTCGCTTACCCGCGCCCGAGGAACGCGGGCGCGTGCGGCGCCCGCAGGGCGGGTACGGCGCGCGGGGGAGGGCGGCGGGGTGAGACGTGCCACGCACGGAGCGTACGGGGCTCGGTTGGCCGTATGTCCCCCCGACCTACCACAATGGGACCATGGCTGCGACTCCTCACCTGCGCCCCGCGCCCGGTTCCATCCCCACCGACCCGGGCGTGTACCGGTTCCGGGACTCCTCCGGACGCGTGATCTACGTGGGCAAGGCCAAGAACCTGCGGTCCCGCCTCTCCTCCTACTTCCGCGACTTCGCCGGACTGCACCCGCGCACGCAGCAGATGGTCTCCACCGCGGCCGACGTCGACTGGACGATCGTGGGCACCGAGGTGGAGGCCCTCCAGCTGGAGTACTCCTGGATCAAGCAGTACGACCCCCGGTTCAACGTCAAGTACCGCGACGACAAGAGCTACCCCTACCTGGCGGTCACCCTCCAAGAGGAGTTCCCCCGGGTGCAGGTCATGCGCGGCGCCAAGCGCAGGGGGGTGCGCTACTTCGGCCCCTACTCCCACGCCTGGGCCATCCGCGAGACCGTGGACCTGCTGCTGCGGGTCTTCCCCGTGCGCACCTGCTCCCCGGGGGTCTTCCGCGGCGCCCGCAACAGCGGCCGCCCCTGCCTGCTCGGCTACATCGGCAAGTGCGTGGCCCCCTGCGTGGGCAAGGCCTCGCCCGAGGACCACCGGGCCCTGGCCGAGGACTTCTGCTCCTTCCTGGCGGGCGACACCGGCCGGTTCCTGCGCGAGCTGGAGGGGCGGATGCGCGAGGCCGCCGGGGAGATGGAGTACGAGCGGGCCGCCCGCATCCGCGACGACATCGAGGCCCTGCGCGCCGCCCTGGAGAAGCAGGCCGTCGTCCTGCCCGACTCCACCGACTGCGACGTCATCGCCGTGGCCGACGACCAGTTGGAGGCGGCCGTGCAGATCTTCCACGTGCGCGGCGGGCGCATCCGCGGACAGCGCGGCTACGTGGTGGACAAGGTGGCCGACGACGGCCCCGGCGAGCTGATCGCGACCTTCCTCGGCCAGATCTACGGTCCCACCCGGGGCGACGACGAGAGCGGGGGCACCGGCACCGCCGTACCCCGCGAGGTCCTGGTCTCCCATGAGCCCGCCGACCCCGAGGCCATGGCCGCCTGGCTGTCGGAGCACCGCGGCTCCTCGGTGGACCTGCGGGTGCCGCAGCGGGGCGACAAGAAGTCCCTCATGGAGACCGTCGCCAAGAACGCGGCCGAGTCGCTGGCCCGGCACAAGACCCACCGGGCCGGGGACCTGAGCACCCGCGGCCGCGCCCTCCAGGAGATCCAGGAGGCCCTGGAGCTGCCCGAGGCGCCGCTGCGCATCGAGTGCTTCGACATCTCCAACCTCCAGGGCGAGCACGTGGTGGCGTCCATGGTCGTCTTCGAGGACGGCCTGGCCCGCAAGTCCGAGTACCGCCGCTTCTCCGTCCGCGGCAGCGGCGAGGGCGGCCGGGAACAGCACGACGTCGCGGCCATGTACGAGGTCGTCCACCGGCGCTTCCGGCGCTACCTGGAGGAGAGCGCCCGCAGCGGCGAGGTCGCCCGCATGGGGGAGACCGGCGACCACGGTGGTCACCAAAGCGACGACGAGCCGTCACCCGGGAAGTTCGCCTATCCGCCTAACCTGGTGGTGGTGGACGGCGCCCGGCCCCAGGCCGAGGCGGCGCGCCGCGCCCTGGACGAACTCGGGATCGAGGACGTCGCCGTGTGCGGTCTGGCCAAGCGCCTGGAGGAGGTGTGGTTGCCCGGCGACGAGGACCCGGTGATCCTGCCCCGCGCGGGCGAGGGGCTCTACCTGCTCCAGCGGGTGCGCGACGAGGCCCACCGCTTCGCCATCCAGTACCACAGGCACAAGCGCGCCAAGGCGCTGACCGGCAGCAGCCTGGACGAGCTGCCCGGTCTGGGGCCGTCCCGCAGGACGGCCCTGATCAAGGCGTTCGGCTCGGTGCGCAGGCTCGCCTCGGCCACGGCCGAGGAGATCGCGGCGGTGCCCGGGATCGGCCCCAAGCTGGCCGAGGCCGTGCACGCACACCTGTCCGGCGGCCCCGCCACGACGGAGGGGCGGGGCGACGGGGCACCAGCACAGCACATCACTGACGGGGGAGGAGACGCATGACGGTCGAACTGGGTGGGGAACTGCCACCCGAGGTGGTCATCGTCACCGGCATGTCCGGTGCGGGCCGCAGCACGGCGGCCAGGGCCCTGGAGGACCTGGACTGGTTCGTGGTGGACAACCTGCCGCCCGGCCTGCTGCCGACGATGATCGAGCTGGCCGGACGCACGCACGGGGCGGTGCCGCGGGTCGCCGTGGTCGTGGACGTGCGCTCGCTGGCCTTCACCGAGGACCTGCTGTCCACGGTGGAGGAACTGCGCAAGCGCGACATCACCGCGCGCGTGCTCTACCTGGAGGCCGGTGACGACGCCCTGGTCCGCCGGTTCGAGGGCGTGCGCAGGCCCCACCCCCTCCAGGGCGACGGGCGCCTGACCGACGGCATCGACCGCGAGCGCGAGACCCTGCGGGCGGTGCGCGGCGAGGCCGACCTGGTCATCGACACCTCCCAGCTCAACGTGCACCAGCTCAAGGCCCGGGTGATCGGCTTCTTCGGGGAGAGCGACGAGGCGCGCCCCCGCGCCAACGTGGTCTCCTTCGGGTTCAAGCACGGCCTGCCGGTGGACGCGGACCTGGTGCTGGACTGCCGTTTCCTGCCCAACCCCCACTGGGTGCCCGAGCTGCGCCCGATGAACGGCCGTGACGACGCGGTGCGCGACTACGTCCTGGCCCAGGACGGGGCCAAGGAGATGCTGGAGGCCTACTCCGACGTCCTCAAGCTGACCATCGCCGGGTACCAGCGCGAGGGCAAGCACTACATGACGCTGGCGGTGGGCTGCACCGGGGGCAAGCACCGCAGCGTGGCCATGGCCGAGCAGTTCGCCGACCGGCTGCGCGGGCAGGGTGTGGACGTGCACGTGGTCCACCGGGACGTCGGCCGGGAATGACCCGCGGGCGCCCGACACGCGCCCTGCCCGCGGTGCACCGTTCTCGGTGGTACGGTCCGATTCGTCCGGTGGACATGGGACGAGGGGCAGACCACAGCCATGGCGAAGAGCACAGCACCCGACGGTGACGGGCGGCGTCCGCCCCGGGTGGTCGCGTTGGGGGGCGGGCACGGCCTGCACGCCTCCCTGTCGGCCCTGCGCAGGGTGACGACCGACGTGACGGCGGTCGTCACCGTCGCCGACGACGGCGGCTCCAGCGGCCGCCTGCGCCGGGAGCTGGGCGTCCTGCCCCCCGGCGACCTGCGCATGGCGCTGGCCGCGCTGTGCGGCGACGACGAGTGGGGCCACACCTGGAGCGAGGTGATCCAGCACCGCTTCCGCTCCGAGGGCGAACTGCACGGCCACGCGGTCGGCAACCTGCTGATCGTGGCCCTGTGGGAGCTGCTCGGCGACTCCGTGGCGGGCCTGGACTGGGTGGGCCAGCTGCTGGGCGCGCACGGCAGGGTGCTGCCGATGTCGTCGGTGCCGCTGGACATCGCCGCCGAGGTGTCGGGGATCGACCCGGCGCGGCCCGAGGAGCTGACCACGGTGCGCGGCCAGGTGGCGTGCGCCAGCACCAGCGGCAAGGTGCGCTCCATCTCACTCATCCCCGAGGACCCGCCCGCCAGCCCGCAGGCGGTCAAGGCGGTGCGCGAGGCCGACTGGGTGGTGTTCGGCCCCGGGTCGTGGTTCACCAGCGTGCTGCCCCACCTGCTGGTCCCGGACCTGGCGCACGCCCTGGTCACCACCCGCGCCAAGCGGATGGTGGCGCTGAACCTGTCCCCGCAGCGGGGCGAGACCGACGGCTTCCGCCCCGAGACCTACCTGGAGGTGCTGCGCGAGCACGCGCCCAAGCTGGGGGTGGACGTGGTGCTCGCCGACCGGGGGACCGTGGAGGAGCCCGAGCCCCTGGTGCGGGCGGTCGGCGAGCTGGGCGGGCGCCTGGAGCTGGCGGAGCTGTCCCGCGACGACGGCACACCGAGACACGACCCCGACCGGCTCGCGGCGGCCTTCGAGAGGATCCTGGAGGGCTGAGGGCCGCGGTCCTCGCAGGTCGAGGGCAATTGGCCGCACACCGGCACGAAGGCCCCCAGGGCGCGCGGCGCGGCTGGTCGGCGGATGGGCAACACGCCGTGCGGGGGTCGGCAGCCAGCGCCCGGTCACGTAGTCTGCCACGGAGTAAGCCGCTCGTGGCCGGGCCACGGCGGCGCATCCCCGGTGCCGAGTGCGTGGTGCCGGGTCGGGTTGTGTGACGGGGAGGACCTCAGCGATGGCGATGACCGGCGTGGTGAAGGATGAGTTGAGCCGGCTGACCATTCTCAAGCCATGCTGCCGCAAAGCCGAGGTGTCCACCATCCTGCGGTTCACCGGGGGCCTGCACCTGGTGGGCGGGCGCATCGTGATCGAGGCCGAACTCGACACGGGCGCGGCCGCGCGCCGTCTGCGCAAGGACATCTCCGAGGTCTTCGGCCACGAGTCCGAGGTGGTCGTGCTGTCCCCGAGCGGCCTGCGCAAGGGCAACCGGTACGTGGTCCGGGTGATCAAGGACGGCGAGTCGCTGGCCCGGCAGACGGGGCTGGTGGACAACAACGGCCGCCCGGTGCGCGGCCTGCCCCGGCACGTGGTGGCCGGCGGAGCCTGCGACGCCGAGTCGGCCTGGCGGGGCGCGTTCATCGCGCACGGCTCCCTGACCGAGCCGGGCCGGTCGATGTCGCTGGAGGTGACCTGCCCCGGACCGGAGGCCGCGCTGGCGCTGGTGGGCGCCGCACGCCGGCTCAAGGTGCACGCCAAGGCGCGCGAGGTGCGCGGCGTGGACCGGGTGGTGGTCCGCGACGGCGACTCCATCGGCGCGCTGCTGACCCTGCTGGGCGCGCACCAGAGCGTGCTCGCCTGGGAGGAGCGGCGGATGCGCCGGGAGGTGCGCGCCACCGCCAACCGGCTGGCCAACTTCGACGACGCGAACCTGCGGCGCAGCGCGCGGGCGGCGGTGGCCGCGGGCGCGCGCGTGGAGCGGGCCCTGGAGATCCTGGGCGAGGACGCGCCCAAGCACCTGGTGGCCGCGGGGCAGCTGCGCCTGGCGCACAAGCAGGCCTCCCTGGAGGAGCTGGGACAGCTGTCCGTCCCGCCGCTGACCAAGGACGCCATCGCCGGACGTATCCGCAGGCTGCTGGCGATGGCCGACAAGCGCGCGAGCGACCTGGGCATCGAGGGCACCGAGGCCAACCTGACCCCGGACATGCTGGTCCCCTGACCCTGAGCCCTCCCCCGGCCCCCGGGCGCTGGCGCCGTAACACCGATGTTCGGCTTTGTTAACTGCGAAAACTCCGGGATAACTTCGGAAAATGGTATAGACCTCTCCGCCTCGCGGTGCCAGGATGGTCGCGAATCCACCGGGCCCGCAGGCTCGGCCGTGGCCCAGCAGCGGCTCTTCGCCGGTGCTCCGCTAGGCTCGTGGTGAACACCCTGTGTGCGTTGAACCTGCTCATGGCGGTCGGCCGGTTGACCCCGGAGTACGGCGTTCCAGGCGGGGGTTAATGCCCGGGTGGAAATGATGTGCGATATATGAGGAGATTGGTTCCGTGACCATCCGTGTAGGCGTCAACGGCTTCGGCAGGATCGGCCGCAATTTCTGGCGCGCGGTCGCCGCTGGTGGTAGCGACATCGAAATCGTCGCGGTCAACGACCTCACCGACACCAAGACGCTCGCGCACCTGCTCAAGTACGACACCGTGCTCGGCACCCTGGAGGGCGACGTCGAGGTCGGCGACGACTTCATCCGCGTGGGCGACAAGACCATCAAGGTCCTGGCCCAGCGCGACCCGGCCCAGCTGCCCTGGTCGGACCTGAACGTGGACGTGGTGGTCGAGTCCACCGGCATCTTCACCAAGGCCGAGGACGCCAAGAAGCACATCGAGGCCGGCGCCAAGAAGGTCATCATCTCCGCCCCGGCCAAGGGCGAGGACATCACCGTCGTCATGGGCGTCAACGACGACAAGTACGACGCGGCCAACCACCACGTCATCTCCAACGCCTCCTGCACCACCAACTGCGTCGCGCCGATGGCCAAGGTCCTCCTGGACAACTTCGGCGTCAAGCAGGGCCTGATGACCACGGTCCACGCCTACACCAACGACCAGGTCATCCTGGACTTCCCGCACAAGGACCTGCGTCGCGCCCGCGCGGCCGCGCAGAACATCATCCCGACCACCACCGGTGCCGCCAAGGCCACCGCGCTGGTCATCCCCGAGCTCCAGGGCAAGCTGGACGGCATGGCCATGCGCGTCCCCGTGCCCGACGGCTCCGTGACCGACCTGGTCGTCACCCTGGAGCGCGAGGTCACCAAGGACGAGGTCAACGCCGCGTTCAAGGCCGCCGCCGAGGGTCCGCTCAAGGACGTGCTCGTCTACACCGAGGACGAGATCGTCTCCTCCGACATCGTCGGCACCTCGCCCTCGTGCACCTTCGACTCCAAGCTGACCATGGCCTTCGGCAACCAGGTCAAGATCGTCGGCTGGTACGACAACGAGTGGGGCTACTCCAACCGCCTGGTCGACCTGGCCAAGCTGGTCGGCTCCGGCCTGTAGCGTCCACGGCCCTCATGGCCACCGGCGCGTGAGACGGCACCCCTTCGCCCGCAGTGCGCGCGGAGGGGTGCCGTCGTGCGCGCCCCTCCCGGCTCCACCGCCCGGGACCGCCACACCCCACATTCCAAGAGGAGACCCAGCATGCGGACGATCGACGACCTCGACGTCTCCGGCAGGCGCGTGTTCGTCCGGGCCGACCTGAACGTGCCCCTGGACGGCGACCGCATCACCGACGACGGGCGCATCCGCGCGGCCGTGCCCACCATCTCCGCGCTGCGCGAGCGCGGCGCCCGCGTCATCGTCGCCGCCCACCTGGGCCGCCCCAAGGGAGCCCCGGACCCCCGCTACTCTCTGCGCCCGGTCGCCGCCCGCCTGGGCGAACTGCTCGGCGCCGAGGTGGCCTTCGCCTCCGACACCGCCGGGGAGTCGGCCCGCGCCACCTCCGAGGCCCTCACGGACGGTCAGGTCGCCCTGCTGGAGAACGTGCGCTTCGAGCCGGGGGAGACCAGCAAGGACGACGCCGAGCGCGGGGAGCTCGCCGACCGCTTCGCCCAGCTCGCCGACCTGTACGTGGGCGACGCCTTCGGCGCCGTGCACCGCAAGCACGCCAGCGTCTACGACCTGCCCGGCAGGCTGCCGCACGCCGTCGGCGGCCTGGTGCTGAACGAGGTCGAGGTGCTGCGCAGGCTCACCGGCGACCCCCAGCGGCCCTACGCCGTGGTCCTGGGCGGCTCCAAGGTCTCCGACAAGCTCGGCGTCATCGACAACCTGCTGGGCACCGCGGACCGCCTGCTCATCGGCGGCGGCATGGTCTTCACCTTCCTCAAGGCCCAGGGCCACGAGGTCGGCTCCAGCCTGCTGGAGGCCGACCAGCTCGACACCGTCAAGGGCTACCTGGAGCGCGCCGAGCGCGAGGGCGTGGAGATCGTCCTGCCGGTGGACGTGGTGGCCGCCGAGAAGTTCTCCGCCGACGCCGCGCACGACGCGGTCGCCGTCGATGCCATCCCGTCCGACCGGATGGGCCTGGACATCGGCCCCCGCAGCCAGGAGCTCTTCGCGCGGAAGCTGGCCGACGCCCGCACCGTGTTCTGGAACGGCCCGATGGGCGTCTTCGAGATGGAGCCCTACGCCGGGGGCACCCGCGCGCTGGCCCAGGCCCTGATCGACTCCGGCGCCTTCACCGTGGTCGGCGGCGGCGACTCCGCCGCGGCCGTGCGCGCGCTGGGCTTCGACGAGGCGGCCTTCGGCCACATCTCCACCGGCGGCGGCGCCAGCCTGGAGTACCTGGAGGGCAAGGACCTGCCCGGTATCGACGCCCTGAAGTAAGCCCGAAGTCCCCTTTCACAGACGAGGAAGTGCCGACATGTCCCAGCGCCTGCCGCTCATCGCGGGCAACTGGAAGATGAACAACAACCACCTGGAGGCGATCGCGCTCGTCCAGAAGCTGGCGTTCGCGCTCAACGACAAGGACTACGACAAGGCCGAGGTCGTCGTCCTGCCGCCGTTCACCGACCTGCGCAGCGTCCAGACCCTGGTCGACGGCGACAAGCTCAAGATCGTCTACGGCGCCCAGGACATCTCCGCGCACGAGAAGGGCGCCTACACCGGCGAGATCTCCGGGTCCATGCTGGCCAAGCTGGACTGCTCCTACGTGCTGGTGGGCCACTCCGAGCGCCGCGAGTACCACCGCGAGGACGACGCCCTGGTCAACACCAAGGTCAAGGCGGCGTTCGCCAACGGCATCGTCCCGATCCTGTGCGTGGGCGAGGGCCTGGAGGTCCGCAAGGCGGGCCAGCAGGTCGAGCACGTCCTGGCCCAGTTGGACGGCGCCCTCAAGGAGGTCCCGGCCGAGCAGGCCGAGAGGATCGTCGTCGCCTACGAGCCCGTGTGGGCCATCGGCACCGGCGAGGTCGCCACCCCCGAGGACGCCCAGGAGGTGTGCTCGGCCGTCCGCGCGCGCCTGGCCGAGCTGTACTCGCCCGAGGTCGCGGGCGCGGTGCGCGTCCTCTACGGCGGTTCGGTCAAGGGCGACAACGCCCCCGGCATCATGGCCAAGGACGACGTGGACGGGGCCCTGGTCGGCGGCGCCTGCCTCAAGGCCGACGAGTTCGTGAAGATCATCCGCTTCGGCGACAACTAGCCGCGGCGAGGACCCCGCCCGTCACGCTTCGATGCCCGATGGTGACGGGCGGGGTGCCCGACAGGTCGCCGGGTCGGGCTAGACTTCGCTGTGGGGTTCTCCGTGCCTCGCGGTTTCCCCCGCCCGTGCCGCCAAGGGCACGGTAAAATCCGAAATTGTCCCCGGTCCCCTGATTCCCAGGTGTCCGCGCCGGTCCGGTGTCACCGCTGGTGCGCACGGGAAACGAGGGTCGGTCCATAACCCCCCCGCTTCGGGGTCGAGCTACGGGTGAGCGTGTGATCCTCGGTCTGTCCATCCTCGTGATGCTTCTCAGCGTGCTGTTGGTCCTCCTGGTGCTCATGCACAAGGGCAAGGGCGGCGGTCTCTCCGACATGTTCGGCGGCGGCGTCACGTCCTCGCTCGGCGGATCGTCGGTGGTCGAGCGCAATCTCGACCGGATGACCATCGCGATCGGGGTCGTGTGGATCATCGCCATCGTCATCCTCGGCCTGCTGATCAACCGGGGCATGTAGCCCGCGACCCGCGGGCACACCCCGTCCACCGTCAAGCTCGCCCGAGAACCGGTGAGCGAGTTCGCCGAAGGAGTTTTTCGTGGGTAGTGGCAGTGCCATTCGTGGCAGCCGTGTCGGAGCCGGTCCCATGGGTGAGGCCGAGCGGGGCGAGGCCGCCCCGCGCGTCCGGGTTCCGTTCTACTGCGCGAACCTGCACGAGGTCGTGCCCAGCTTCGCGAGCGAGGCGCTGGTCCCCGACGAATGGGACTGCCCGCGCTGCGGCTTCCCCGCGGGCAAGGACAAGGCGAACCCCCCGTCGCCGCCGCGCACCGAGCCGTACAAGACCCACCTGGCGTACGTGAAGGAGCGCCGCAGCGAGGAGGAGGGCAAGCTCATCCTCGACGAGGCCCTGGCCAAGCTGCGCGCCGACCGCGCCGCCGTCGAGGCCCACATGAGGGCCAGGCAGAACTAGCCGCTCCTTCCCCCACAGGCTTTCCGTGGGGCCCGTCGCGACCGCGACGGGCCCCACGCGTGTGTCCGGGCCCGGTGACCGTGTCCGACGCCCCGGACGTATGTGAATACGAGGACGAACTTCTCATTCTCGGGACTGGTGTGGTTCTTGGGAAATAGAGTGATCGGCACGCACCCCGACAGCCCTGTGAGGAGATGGTGTCGATGTCTACGTGCCCCACCGGCGGGGACCACGACTGGATACTCGGCGACGACCGCAAGTTCCAGTGCGCCAAGTGCGGGGCTCAGAGCGCCCGGCGGTTCTGAGCCCCGGGCCCGGGCTGGACCGTCCCGCGTCCGGCCAGCCGCCCGTTCTCCGCGGCGCGCCAGGTCACCGGTTCCCCCAGGGTCTCGGCCACCCCCTTGGCCCAGCGCTCCAGGCAGGCGAACCTGTCCGGCCCCTCCGGAAGCACGGTGCGCCCCTGGTAGGGCACCCCGTCCAGGACGATCACCTCGCCGTTCAGCCTCAGCTCGGTGTCGTACTCGCTCGTGTTCGGCCTCATGGACCGGACTCTAGCGCTCCCCGGCCGCCTCCACCCGTGCTTTGGCCCATCCTCCCCGCGTCCGCGCGGGGTCCGGCGCACGGAGCACCCGCCGGAGTGGGGACAATGGTGGGTATGGCCTCCCCCGAACCCGCGGACGCCCCCGCCGCCCCCCGAGGTGTTCCCTCAGACCTGACCCGAACGCCCGAGAGCGTCTCCCACCTGCGCAGGTACGTCAGCCTGCGCGGCCCCAACACGCGCATGTGGATGGCCGTGGCCTACTTCTCCGCCGCCCTCACGGCGGGGTTCGTGGTGGTGCTGGGGTCGATGCTCTGGCACGTGCTGCGCGAGGAGACCACGGTCGGCTCGGTGACGCTGTGGGCCCTCGCGGGTCTGGCCATGCTCTTCGTGGGCCCGGGGAGCAACGTGTTCGTGCTGCGCGGGCTGCCCCAGCGCATCACCCGGCAGGGCATCAGCGCCGACAGCGACGGCGTCACGGTCCTGCAGGAGCGCAAGTGGTGGTTCCCCGGCGAGGGGACGTTCATCGCCTGGACGGAGATCCGGCGCATCCGCGAGGTGCACACCGGCGGGCGCAGGCTCACCTACTTCATCGAGTTCGTGCTGGACACCCACCGCACCGACGCCGAGCTGCCCAGCTGGGCCGAGACCGCCGAGAGCCTGGACCTGGAAGCGGTGGACGCTCCCACGCAGTTCTACGTGCAGGTGCCCGCCGACCTCAAGGAGAAGATCCTGCGGATGGTGGAGCGCACGGCCCCGCTGCCCTCGGTCGTGGAGCGGACCCCGCCGCTACGGTGAGGCGCGGCCGTCCAGGCGGCGGGTCAGGTCGGCCGCCGCGTCACGCACCCGCCCGGCCAGCGCCTGCGGGGTGACCGGCCGCGCGCTGGGCACCGTCAGGCTGATCGCCGCGGCGGGGCGGCCGTTGTGGTCGCAGGCGGCCGCGGCCACCGACACGAAGCCCTCGGTGACCTGCCCGTCCTCGATGGACCAGCCCTGGCGCTGCTCCTCGGCCAGCACCCGGCGCAGCTCGCCGGGCGAGGCCGGGCCCCGGCCGGTGCGGGTGGTGAAGGCCGCCGCGTCCGGGTACAGAGCACGCACCTGGGCGCGCGGCAGCCGGGCCAGCATGGCCCGCCCCGACGCGGTCAGGTGCGCGGGCAGGCGCACCCCCACCCCGGTGATCAGCGACGGGGCGTGCGGCGGCTGCTCCTTGAGGAGATACAGGGTGTCGGCGCCGTGCAGCACGCCCAGGTGCGCGGTGGCGCCGGTGGCCTCGGTGAGCTGGTGCAGCAGCGGACGGGCCAGGCGCTCGACGCCGTCGTGGCGCAGGTAGGCCGAGCCGATCTCGAAGGCCGCCACGCCCAGGCCCCAGCGGCGCTCCTCGGGCAGGTGGGTCACGAAGCCCTCCCGCGCCATGGCCTCCAGCAGCTGGTACATGCTGGAGCGGGGCACGCCCAGCTCGGCGGCGATCGCCGAGGCCGACACCGGCCCGGGGCGGGTCGCCAGGAAGCGCAGCAGCCGCAGCGCGCGGGTGGCCGCCGGAACGAGGCTCATGCCCTGATTGTCCCACGGCGCGACGCCCCTGTTGTCTGAGATCTCAGATGGAACCCTCGTGTCAGCCCTTCACCAGGGGTCACGCGGGGGGTCAAATGGGAGGCATGTCCACAGCAGTTCCTTCCGTCGTCGTCGGCGATGCGCCGCTCACCCCGGCCCAGATCCTCGACGTGGCCCGCCACGGCGCCCGTGTCACCCTGTCCGAGCAGGCCCGAAAGGCCCTCCACCACGGCCGCGAACGGGTCGAGTCGCTCGCCCGCGGCGAGGTCCCCGCCTACGGGGTCAGCACCGGCTTCGGCGCGCTCGCCACCCGCCACATCGCCCCCGACCTGCGGGCCCGCCTCCAGCGTTCGCTCATCCGCTCGCACGCCGCCGGGACCGGACCCGAGGTGGAGGACGAGGTCGTGCGCGCCCTCATGCTGCTGCGCCTGCGCACCCTGGCCTCGGGCAACACCGGCGTGGAGGTCGCCACCGCCGAGACCCTCGCCGCGCTGCTCAACGCCCGCATCACCCCGGTCGTGCACGAGTACGGCAGCCTGGGCTGCTCGGGGGACCTGGCGCCCCTGTCGCACGTGGCGCTGGCCCTGATGGGCGAGGGCCGGGTCCGCGACGCCGCCGGGCGGGACCTGCCCGCCTACACCGCCCTGCACGAGGCCGGGATCCGCCCGGTCGAACTGGGCGCCAAGGAGGGCCTGGCGCTGATCAACGGCACCGACGGCATGCTCGGCATGCTCGTGCTGGCCTGCATGGACCTGGAGCGCCTGCTCAAGGTCGCCGACATCACCGCCGCCATGAGCGTCGAGGCGCTGCTGGGCACCGACCGCGTCTTCGCCGAGGAGCTCCAGCGCCTGCGCCCCCACCCCGGCCAGGCCGCCTCCGCGGCCAACCTGCGCGCCCTGCTCGACTCCTCGCCCATCGTCGCCTCCCACCGCGGCCCCGACTGCAACCGGGTCCAGGACGCCTACTCGCTGCGCTGCGCCCCGCAGGTGGCCGGCGCCGCCCGCGACACCCTCGCCCACGCGCTGCTGGTGGCCGGACGCGAACTCGACAGCGTCATCGACAACCCCGTGGTCCTGGACGACGGGCGGGTGGAGTCCAACGGCAACTTCCACGGCGCGCCCGTGGCCTACGTGCTCGACTTCCTGGCCATCGCCGTCGCCGACACCGCCTCCATCGCCGAGCGGCGCACCGACCGCATGCTCGACGTGTCCCGCTCCCACGGCCTGCCCGCCTTCCTGGCCGACGACCCCGGCGTGGACTCCGGCCACATGATCGCCCAGTACACGCAGGCCGCCATCGTCTCCGAGCTCAAGCGCCTGGCCGTGCCCGCCAGCGTCGACTCCATCCCCAGCTCGGCCATGCAGGAGGACCACGTGTCCATGGGCTGGTCGGCCGCCCGCAAGCTGCGCCGCGCCGTGGACGGGCTGACCAGCGTGCTGGCGGTGGAGCTGCTCACCGCCGCCCGCGCCCTGGACCTGCGCTCGCCGCTGGAGCCCGGCCCCGCCACCGGCGCCGTGCTGCGCACCGTACGGGAGAAGGTCTCCGGCCCCGGCCCCGACCGCCACCTGGCCCCCGAGATCGCCGCCGTCGCCGCCCTGATCACCGACGGCTCCGTGGTCGCAGCCGCCGAGTCCGTCGTCCCCCTGGCCTGAACCGACCCGAACACCGCGAGGAGACCGCGTGAGCAGTCCACGTACCGTCCGCGCCGCGCGCGGCACCACCCTGTCCGCGAAGGGGTGGCAGCAGGAGGCCGCCCTGCGCATGTTCCACAACAACCTCGACCCCGAGGTCGCCGAACGCCCCGAGGAGCTGGTGGTCTACGGCGGCACGGGCAGGGCGGCGCGCGACTGGCACAGCTTCGACCGCATCACCGCATCCCTGCGCGACCTGGAGGGCGACGAGACCCTCCTCGTGCAGTCCGGCCGCCCGGTCGGGATCATGCGCACCCACGAGTGGGCTCCCCGCGTGCTCATCGCCAACAGCAACCTGGTGGGGGACTGGGCGAACTGGCCCGAGTTCCGCCGCCTGGAGGCCCAGGGCCTGACCATGTACGGGCAGATGACCGCCGGTTCGTGGATCTACATCGGCACCCAGGGCATCCTCCAGGGCACCTACGAGACCTTCGCCGCCGTGGCCGCCAAGCTGAGCGGTTCGGGCAGGCACAGCGGCGGGACCCTGGCCGGAACCATCACCCTCACCGCCGGACTCGGCGGCATGGGCGGCGCCCAGCCGCTGGCCGTGACCATGAACGACGGCGTCGCGATCGTGGTCGAGTGCGACCCCAGCCGCATCGAACGCCGCATCGAGCACCGCTACCTGGACATGCGCGCCGACAGCCTCGACCACGCCCTGGAACTGGCCGTGCGGGCGCGCGACGAGCGCCGCCCGCTGTCGGTCGGAGTGCTCGGCAACGCCGCCGAGGTCCTGCCCGAACTGCTCTCGCGCGGCGCACCGATCGACGTGGTCACCGACCAGACCTCCGCCCACGACCCCCTCGCCTACCTGCCCGCCGGGGTGGCCTTCGAGGACTGGCGGGACCTGGCCGCCGCCAGGCCCGAGGAGTTCACCGACCGGGCCCGCGAGTCCATGGCCGCGCACGTGGAGGCCATGGTGGGCTTCCAGGACGCGGGGGCCGAGGTCTTCGACTACGGCAACTCCATCCGCGACGAGGCCCGCAGCGGCGGCTTCGCCCGCGCCTTCGACTTCCCCGGGTTCGTCCCCGCCTACATCCGGCCCCTGTTCTGCGAGGGGAAGGGGCCGTTCCGGTGGGCGGCGCTGTCGGGCGACCCCGCCGACATCGCCCGCACCGACCGGGCCGTCCTGGACCTGTTCCCCGACAACGAGCACCTGGCCCGGTGGATCCGCATGGCGGGGGAGCGGGTCGCCTTCCAGGGGCTGCCCGCCCGCATCTGCTGGCTCGGCCAGGGCGAGCGGGCCGCCGCCGGGGCGCGCTTCAACGAACTGGTGGCCTCCGGCGAGGTCCGCGCGCCGCTGGCCATCGGCCGCGACCACCTGGACACCGGCTCGGTGGCCTCCCCCTACCGCGAGACCGAGGGGATGCGGGACGGCTCCGACGCCATCGCGGACTGGCCGCTGCTCAACGCCCTGGTCAACACCTCCTCCGGCGCCTCGTGGGTGTCCATCCACCACGGCGGGGGAGTGGGCATGGGCCGCTCGCTGCACGCCGGGCAGGTCAGCGTCGCGGACGGCACCGACCTGGCCGCCGCCAAGCTGGAGCGGGTGCTCACCAACGACCCCGCCACGGGCGTCATCCGCCACGTGGACGCCGGGTACGACGAGGCCGGGCGCGTCGCACGCGAGCACGGCATCCGCGTCCCGATGCGCGAGGGGGACTGAACCGCGCCGGGGGCGCCCTTGAGGGGGCGTCCCCGGCGGGCTCCGGCCGTGCGCACGACCATCCGCTTCGACGTGGGGAAACACCCTGTGAGCGACCATTCCACCGCCCCTGGCCCCGGGGCCTTCGACCGCCTGTGGGCCGACCTGGTGTCCGTGGGCCGCGACCCGGGCAGCGGCGGCTACCGCCGCCACGCCTGGAACGGCGCAGACGCCGACGCCCGCGCCTGGTTCACCGAGGCCGCCGCTGCCCGGAACCTGGACGTGCGCACCGACCGCAACGGCAACCTGTGGGCCTGGTGGGGAGCGCCCGGCCCGGGCGCGGTGGCCACCGGCTCCCACCTGGACTCGGTCCCCGACGGCGGGGCCTTCGACGGACCCCTCGGCGTGGCCAGCGCCCTGGCCGCCGTGGACGAACTGCGGCGGCGCGGACTGACCCCGGCCCGGCCGCTGGCCGTCACGGTGTTCGCCGAGGAGGAGGGCGGCCGGTTCGGCGTCCCCTGCCTGGGCAGCCGCCTGACGGCCGGGGAGATCTCCCCCGAGCGGGCGCGCGGCCTCACCGACGCCTCCGGGACCACCTGGGCCCGGGCCATGGAGGCCGCCGGGCACGACCCCGACGCCATCGGCGCCGACCCCGGGGCGCTGGCGGACCTGGACGTGTTCGTGGAACTGCACGTGGAGCAGGGCCGCGCCCTGGAGGAGACCGCCCACCCGGTGGGCGTGGCCAGCGCGATCTGGCCGCACGGGCGCTGGCGGATGGACTTCACCGGCCGTGCCGACCACGCGGGCACCACCCGCCTGGACGACCGCAGCGACCCCATGCTGCCGTTCGCGCACACGATCCTGGCGGCCCGCGCGCTGGCAGAGGAGCACGGCGCCCGCGCCACCGTGGCCAGGGCCCTGGTCAACCCCAACGGCACGAACGCGATCCCGTCCCTGGTCAGCGCCTGGCTGGACGCACGCGCCGCCGACGAGGCCGCGCTCGGCGCGGTCGTGGCCGGGGTGCGCGAGGCCGCCGAGCGGGCCTCGCGCGAGCACGGGGTGGACTGCGCGACGGCCAACGAGTCCCTGACCCCGCTCGTGTCGTTCGCGCACGGCCTGCGCGACCGCCTGGCCGCCGTGGTCGCCGACCGCGCCCCCGACCCCCGGGTGCCGGTGCTGCCGACCGGGGCCGGACACGACGCCGGGGTGCTCGCCGCGCACGTGCCCACCGCGATGCTGTACGTGCGCAACCCGACCGGGGTGTCGCACTCCCCCGGGGAGTGGGCCCGCCCCGAGGACTGCCACGCCGGGGTGCTCGCCCTGGCCGACGTGCTCCAGGACCTGCTCGCCCGCCCCGTCCGGGAGGGGGACCGATGACGACCGGCGCGGACTCCGGCCCCGCCGCCTCCGCCCCCGGCGGGAGCGCCGGTCCTGCGGCATGCGGAACCGCCTCCGGGCGTTCCCGGGGGCCGCGCGACCACCGCCTGTGGTGCGAGTGGGCGTGGACCGGCGCCGAGGACGGCACTCCCGAGCACGGCGTGCTCGTGGAGGTGGCCGACGGCCGCATCACGTCGGTGACGGTCGCGACGCCGCGCCCCGGGGACGCCGAGACCCTCACCGGCCTCACCCTGCCCGGGCTCGCCAACGCCCACTCGCACGCCTTCCACCGGGCGCTGCGGGGGCGCACCCACGCCGGCGGCGGATCCTTCTGGACCTGGCGCGAGACCATGTACCGCGTTGCCGAGCGGCTGGACCCCGACACCTACCACCGACTCGCCCGGGCGGTCTACGCCGAGATGGCCCTGGCCGGGATCACCTGCGTGGGCGAGTTCCACTACCTGCACCACGCACCCGGCGGGGACCGCTACGCCGACCCCAACGCCATGGGCCACGCCCTGGCGGCCGCCGCGGCCGACGCGGGGATCCGGATCACCCTGCTGGACGTGTGCTACCTGTCCGGCGGGCTGGACGGGAACGGCGTCCAGCAGCCGCTGGCCGGGCCCCAGCTGCGCTTCGGCGACGGGGACGCGGACGGGTGGGCCGAACGCGCCGCCGCCTTCCGTCCCGGGGGCGGGCACGTGCGCACGGGAGCGGCCGCCCACTCGGTGCGCGCCGTCCCCGCCGCGCAGCTGCCCGAGGTGGCCGCTTTCGCCGCCGGGCGCGACGCCGTGCTGCACGTCCACGTCTCCGAGCAGCCCGGTGAGAACGCCGCCTGCCTGGCCGCCTACGGCCGCACCCCCACGGCCGTGCTCGCCGACGCGGGCGCGCTCACCCCGCGCACCAGCCTGGTGCACGCCACCCATCTGAGCGACGCCGACGTGGCGGCCGTCCGCGCGGCCGGGTCCACGGTGTGCCTGTGCCCCACGACCGAGCGCGACCTGGCCGACGGCCTGCCGCGCACCGGCGACCTGCTGCCCGCCCCGCTCAGCCTGGGCACCGACCAGCACGCCCTGACCGACATGTTCGAGGAGGCCAGGGCGGTCGAACTCCACGAGCGCCTGCGCACCCACCGGCGCGGCACCCTGGGTGCCGGGGAGCTGCTGCGCGCGGCCACCGCGCACGGGCACGCCAGCCTCGGCTGGACCCGCGAACCGGGGGCCGCCGCCCCCGGGGCGTCCGAGGGGTCGGCGCACGTCGGAGCGGGACCACAGGAACCCCCGCGCGGGGCTTCCGACGCCGGTGTCCTGGCCCCCGGGGCGCGGGCCGACCTGGTCAACGTCCCCTTGGACGGAACCCGCCTGGCCGGGGCCGACCCCGCCCGGGCCGCCGACGCCGTCGTCTTCGCCGCCGCCTCCGCCGACGTGCGGCACGTGATGGCCGACGGGCGCTGGACCGTCCGCGACGGCGTCCACACCCTGGTTCCCGACACCGCGCGCGAACTCGACACGGTCATCAAGGAGGTCCTCACATGAGCGACGTGCCCCGCAGCATCGTCATCGACGACATCGCCACCCTGGTCACCAACGACCCCTCCCGGGGACGGGGCGCGGTGGGCGAGGTCCGGGACGCGGCGCTGGTCGTCGAGGACGGCCGGGTGGCCTGGTCGGGCCCGCGCGCCCAGGCGCCCGCCGCCGACGCGCGGATCGACGCCGCCGGGCGCTGCGTCATCCCCGGGTTCGTCGACAGCCACTCACACATCGTCTTCGCGGGCGACCGCAGCCGCGAGTTCGCCGCCCGGATGAGCGGCCAGCCCTACTCGGCGGGCGGCATCCGCACCACCGTGGCCGCCACCCGCGAGGCCTCCGACGCCGACCTGCTCGCGGGGGCCCGGCGCCTGCTCCGCGAGGCCCGCGCCCAGGGCACCACCACCCTGGAGGTCAAGTCCGGCTACGGGCTCACCGTCGCCGACGAGGAGCGCTGCCTGGCCGTGGCCGCCCGCGTCACCGACGAGGTCACCTTCCTGGGCGCGCACGTGGTCGCGCCCGAGTACGCCGACGACCCCCAGGGCTACGTCGATCTGGTCACGGGGCCCATGCTGGAGGCCTGCGCGCCGCACGCCCGGTGGATCGACGTCTTCTGCGAGCGCGGCGCCTTCGACGAGGACGCCTCCCGCCGGGTCCTGACCGCCGGGACGGAGCGCGGACTGCTGCCCCGCGTGCACGGCAACCAGTTGGGCCCGGGGCCGGGCGTGCGCCTGGCGGTCGAACTGGGCGCCGCCTCGGTCGACCACTGCACCCACCTGGAACCCGCGGACGTGGACGCCCTGGCCCAGGCGGCCGCGCGCCCCGAGCCCACGGTCGCCACCCTGCTGCCCGGGGTGGACTTCTCCACCCGCCAGCCCTACCCGGACGCCCGCGCGCTCATCGACGCCGGGGCCCTGGTCGCCCTGGCCAGCGACTGCAACCCGGGTTCGTGCTTCACCTCCAGCCTGGCCTTCTGCGTCGCGGTCGCCGTCCGCGACACGGGCATGACCCCCGACGAGGCGGTGTGGGCGGCCACCGCGGGAGGGGCGCGGGCGCTGCGCCGCACCGACGTCGGCCACCTGGCCCCCGGCGCGCGCGCCGACCTGGTCCTGCTGGACGCGCCCAACCACCTCTACCTCGCCTACCGGCCGGGGGTCCCCCAGGTCGCGGCGGTCTGGAAGGACGGGGAGCTGGTCTCGGGGCGCCCCTGAGAACGGAGGGCGCGGTGTGACGAGCGGGTCATCCAATGTCCTCATGAACTCAACGAACGGCTAATCTCCCCGAAACCCGCGGCACCCAACCTGGATGCACGTCGGTGCGTGTCCGCCGCCGCGGTACAGCGTCGTTCCGCGGCGGTGGGGCACCGGCCCACGCTCCCTCCGAGGAGGTCCGCGGTGAACCCGGGGCGTGCCGGGACGGCGGCCCGGAGCGGCGCGACCCGCGCGGCCCACGGGCCGGGGCCGGGCACGCGGCTCCCGCCGGGGCCGCACACAGAACGCGGGGGCCGACGATCACTGGGGGGTGTCGTCGGCCCCCGCTCGCGGTTGACGCGATGAGGCCGTTCCCGAGGGCGCGGGTCCGCGCCCGGGGACGCTGGCTAGTTCGACTCGTCGTCCGCGGAGTCGTCGGAGCCCTCGGCGGGCGCGGAGGAGGAGGACGCGGCCTTCTTGGTGACGCGGCGCTTCTTCACCGGACGCGAGTAGTCGACGAGGGGCTCCAGACGGGCCTCGTGCTCCTTGAAGCAGTCGGCGCACGCGTCGACCTCGCGGACGACACCCTCCCAGGCGAACTGGATGACCTCAGTCGCCTCGACCTTCTCCTCGCTGACGGCGTGGGGATCGCAGTACTTGAGCGTGAAGACCTCGGTGACCACGGCGGGGATTTCCCTTCGGTATCGCGTGAACAGAGCGGACCCATTAATCATACACCTGTACGAAAGCGCAAACCGGCTGCACGCCGGATGTGCCGTCACGGGTTCGGGGTCGCCCCGAAGCCTAGCGAAGATTCGGGGGCGCGTGCGCCCGTGTCCGGCGGGTGTGCCCGGGGTGACCAGGGGGTCCGCGCGGGTCCGGCGTCCGCGGGCGGGGCGCCCGCGGACGCGCGTCCCGCGGTGCGGGCGGCGGGGCGCACGTCCGCGGCGGGGCGGCCGTTATGGCACCGCGTGTTTGTCTTCCGGTTTTTTGTCCGTTTCTCGGAACGCTTTCGCGCCATTGCCGAACACCGATTTGTGCGTTTGGCGAACACGGCTCCGGGCGCATCGCTAGGGTATTGCCCCATCCGGGGGAAAGCGCCGTGTTCGGCCGTTCCCTCCGGGCGGACCCGTGGCGGCGCCCGCGCCGCGCACACGGGCAACGGCGGACGCCGTGGGGGAGCGGCGTCCGGAGAGAGGGAGCAGGGGGAGGGCCGTGGTCGAGTACATGGAGGGTGTCCACAGAGGGCGTGTCGGCGTCCGGGGGCAGGCGCCGCGACCGGGGGGAACCGTGTCCGCGGCGGAGCGGCGGCGTGCGCGGGCCGAACGCACGCGCGCCTGTGAGCGCGTGTCCGTCGATCCGCGTTTCGTGAAACTCCGAAGGCGGTTCGCGCTCCAGACGGGACTGCTGGTATCGGCATTCCTGCTCGGTTACCCGTCCTATCTTCTGCTCTCCGCCTACGCGCGCGATTTCATGGGCAGGCCGCTCACGGATTCGGTGAACGCGGCACTGGTCATGGGAATCGGACAGTTCCTGTGGGTGTTCGCGCTCGCCTGGGCGTTCGGGCGTTTCTCCGAACGCTCCCTGGAACCCCTCGCACGGGAGATCCGCGAGGAGGCCCGCGGCGGGGAGGCCGCCGACGGGACGGCGGCGGGCCGATGAGCGCCGCCGCAGCGGCCGCGGGCGGTGCCGTCACGGGGGACGGCACCGCCGCGGTGGCCGCCGGAGTGGCGGCCGTCACCGAAACGCCCGCCGCTGCCGCACCGCCCGCGTCCACCGTCCCGGTCGCGCCCGCCGAACCGCCCGCTGCCGAAGCACCGTCCGCGTCCACCGTTCCGTCCGCGGCCGCCGACCCCCTGGACGCCCTGGGCGGCGCGCTGGGGAGCGAGTTCGGCGTCGCGCACGCCTGGACGGTGGGCCTGTGCGCCCTGTTCGTCCTGGTCACCCTCGCCGTCACCGTCCGCGCCAGGCGCACCACCCGGGGCGCGGTCGACTTCTACGCGGGCGGACGCGGCTTCTCCAGCACCCAGAACGGGCTCGCCCTGACCGGCGACTACCTGTCCGCGGCCTCCTTCCTGGGCATCGCCGGGATGATCTCCCTCCAGGGCTACGACGGCTTCCTGTACTCCATCGGCTTCCTGGCGGCCTGGCTGCTGGTGCTGCCGATGGCCCAGCTGGTGCGCAACACCGGCCGCTTCACCATGGCCGACCTGCCCGCCTTCCGCATGAACCGGATGCGGGTGCGCCTGGCCTGCACCGTCTCCACCGTCACCGTGTGCGTGTTCTACCTGGTCGCGCAGATGGTCGGCGCCGGAGCCCTGGTCGCGGTCCTGCTGGGCCTGCACGACGGCGGGACCTTCCTGGGGATGGGCGCCGAGCAGGCCCGCACGGGCGTGATCGTGCTCGTGGGCGTGCTCATGATCGTCTACGTCATGTACGGCGGCATGAAGGCGGCCACCTGGCTCCAGATCATCAAGGCGGTCGCGCTGCTGGCCGCCACCGGACTGCTCACCGCCCTGGTGCTGGCCCTGTTCGCCTTCGACCCGCGCGCCCTGCTCGGCGGGGCCGCCGAGGCCAGCGGGCACGGTCAGGCCTTCCTGGAACCGGGGCTGCGCTTCGGGGTGGAGGTCTCCGGCGACCCCGCCCGGACCCTGTTCAACAAGCTCGACCTCCTCAGCCTCGGGCTGGCCCTGGTGCTGGGCACCGTCGCGCTGCCGCACATCCTCATCCGCTTCTACACCGTGCCCGACGGCCGGGCGGCGCGCTCGTCGGTCAACCGCACGATCGTCATGGTCGGGGCCTTCTACCTCATGACGCCGGCCCTGGGCTTCGGCGCCGCGGCGCTGGTCGGCTCCGAGCGCATCGCGGCCGCGGACCCCTCGGGCAACACCGCGGTGCCGATGCTCGCCGAGGAGGTGGGGCGGCTGACCGCCGGTCCCGCGGGCGCGGCCGTGCTGCTCGCGCTGGTCTCGGCGGTCGCGCTGGCCACCGTCCTCGCCGTCATCGCCAGCCTCACCCTGGCCTCGTCCTCCTCGATCGCGCACGACCTGTTCGGCCACATCCTCATGTGGGGCAGGCCCCGGGAGTCGCAGGAGGTGGGTGTGGCGCGGCTCTCCGCCTGCGTGATCGGCGCCGTGGCCGTCGTGCTGGCCGTGCGGGCCCAGGACATGAACGCGGCCTTCCTCGTGGGGCTGGCCTTCGCCGTCGCGGCCGCGGCCAACCTGCCGGTCATCGTGCTCACCATGTTCTGGCGCCGCTTCAACACCAGGGGTGTGGAGTGGGGCGTCTACGGCGGCCTGTCCGCCACCCTGCTGCTCATGCTGCTGTCGCCGGTGATGTCGGGCAGGACCGACCCCGTCACGGGGGAGAACCTGTCGGTGCTGCCCGCCTGGATCGACGTCCAGCTCTTCCCGATGGAGAACCCGGCGCTGCTGGCGGTGCCGTTCGGCTTCGCGTGCGCGGTCGTGGGCAGCTTGCTCTCGCCGGAGCGCGACACCGCGCGCTTCACCGAGCTGCGGGTGCGCTCCCTGACCGGGTGGGGCGCCGAGCGGGACTGACCCGCGCGCGGGC
Source organism: Nocardiopsis sp. LDBS0036 (assembly GCF_041228755.1). Taxonomy (NCBI): domain Bacteria; kingdom Bacillati; phylum Actinomycetota; class Actinomycetes; order Streptosporangiales; family Nocardiopsidaceae; genus Nocardiopsis; species Nocardiopsis sp. LDBS0036. The sequence goes on along the minus strand of NZ_CP141103.1, from coordinate 2,068,661 downwards.
TCCGGGGCGGAGGGACCCCCGGAGAGGGGTAGTGGGGCCGGGAGCGGAGGGGCGGAGCGCGAGCGCCCGGGGGAGGGCGGGGGAGTCAGTCCCCGTCGGGCGCCTCGGCCATGGCCCGGGCCACCTCGTGCAGCAGCTCCGGGATCCGGGGCGCGTTGCGGGCGACGCGGTCCCAGGCGCGGGCGGTCTGGTCCAGGCGCTCCCGCGTGGTCGGCTCCCCGCCCCCCTGACGGGCCGTGCGCCGGTCCTCCCTGCGGAAGGAGGCGGTGACCGCCCAGAAGGCCGCCGCCACCACCGGGCGGAACACGCCCCGGCCGCGCACGTCGAGCACGGCCTCCACCGCCCAGCGGCCGTCGGCGGAGACCGAAGGGGACAGCCAGGCGCTGATCCGGGCCAGGGAGTGCGTGGCCCGCACCCGCACGGGAGGGGTGTCCCGGCCCCGCGCGACGGCCTCGTACCAGGCGCCCGTGTCCACCTCCAGGGTGCCCTCGGCCGACCGCAGCCAGGCGCCGCGCCCGGGCAGCCGCACCCGCGCGCTCCAGGTGAGCAGGCCTGCGGGGGCGTCGTGGGTGACGGTCCCCCACGTCACGGGGTCCTCCTGCGTGCCGACGGTGTCGGGCATGGCGAACTCGGCCGAGGTGGTGCCCGCCTCGTCCCAGGAGGTGAGGGTCACGCCCGTGCCGCTCCAGCCCTTCTCCTCGTCGTCTGCGGGATCGACGGGAACGCCCTCGGGGGACAGCTCGGCGATGAGGTAGTGGCTGCGGGGTTCGAGGTGGCGCCCCCGCTGCAACTGGAGGGAGAGCTCGCTGGCCGCCACGGCCAGTTCGTCGGCCTCGGCCGGTGTGCCGGCGCCGCCCCCGCGCAGTTCCTCGGCGGCGCGGCGCTGCTCCTCCCGCAACCGTTCGGCCTCCTCGCCGTCGAGCAGGCCGAGTTCGTCGGCCCGCCGGTCCAGACGGGCCCGGGTCGGCGCGTCGGGGGTCAGCAGCCAGCCCCGGCCGTCGAAACGGCAGCTGCGCGCGACCTCGTGCAGGGCGGCGACGATGCGCTCGACCACCTCCCTGTCCACTGCGGTGATGTCGAAGGTGTGGCTCAGGCGCGGCACGGCGTCTCCGGGGTCGTGGTGCGGTTCACGTCTGCGCGGCGGCCAGGGAGCCGCGCCTACGCGTGCCAGCGTACGCACCCGCGGCGCCCGCCGGGGTCCACGGGAGGGGTCGGAATCCGCGGAGCCGCCGCGTTCGCGAGGCCGGGTGCGGCAGCCGCGGGACCGCCGCGCCCGCCGTGGCCGGGCACGGACGGCCCCGCCGTCGGCCGCGTCGCGGAGGGTTGTCCACAGCCGGGGTCGAACACTTGTGCGCACGGCCGCCGTCTCGGCACAATGGTGGGCATGACCAGGTACGTCGCGCTGCTGCGCGGAATCAACCTCGGCGCGCACCGCCGCGTCGCCATGGCCGACCTGCGCTCCCTGCTCGCCGGACTCGGCTACGGCGACGTGGCCACCCACCTCCAGAGCGGCAACGCGGTGTTCAGCGCCGAGGGGACGCGGCCCGACGCCGTGGCCCGGCGGGTGCGGGAGGCCGTGGACGCCGAACTCGGGCTCGACGTGCCGACCGTGGTGCGCACCGCCGGGCAGCTGCGCGCCGCGGTGGAGGCCAACCCCCTCCCCGTCCCCGACCCCGCCAAGTTCCTCGTCCTGTTCTGCTCCGGCGCCGTGGACGCCGCCGGTCTGGCCGCGCTCGACCCGTCCGCCCACCCGCGCGAGCGCATGGCGGTGGTGGGCGACCAGGTCTACACCCACCACGAGCTGGGGCTCAGACACGCCAGGCTCCCCGACCTCGTGGCCCGACACGTCGACGGGACGGTGACGGGCCGCAACTGGCGCACCGTGCTGCGCCTGCTGGAGATGGCCGAGGGCTGAACCGGGGACCCGCGGCCGTGCGCGTCCGAAGGCCCGGCGCACCCGGCGCCCGCTCGCAGGGCCGTGCCGCCGTTCGCGGTGACCGTGTACGCGTCCGGTGGTCGGAAGCGGTTGTCCACGGGCGGCCCCGGTCCCGGTACGCAGGGCGGTGCCCGTGGGAACGCGAGGCCCTGGACAGGGCCCGGCACTGTCCGAGAGGAGTCCTCGGCGGTGTACGTCCGCCGCCGCGACCGAGTGAAGGGGTGGTGCCCGTGCCGATGCGGTGGACCGTGATCCTGCGAGATCTGGCGGACACGGCGCGGCCGATCCGGCCCGAGGACTGCCACGGACTGCTCAACCGCTGGTGGCCCCAGTCCCCGGAGGAGCACGCGGCCGCCAAGCGGTGGGCCATGAACGGGTGGCCCTCGCCCCTGGGCGACCGCCTGCACCACTGGACGCTCACCTGGCTGGACGACGACACCCCGCCCCCGCTCGCGCCGGAGGAGCTGGTCGGCGACCCCCAGCGGATCGGCGACCACCTGCTGGTGCCCCTCTCGGTCACCCGCACCTTCGACCGCACCTACACCCAGATGCTCACCGAGCCGCGCGGCCCGTCCGCGGTGCGCTCGGCCGCGGTGCGCAGCCGGACCCCCATCGTCATGACCACCCGCGACGCCGCCGGTGAGCGCATTCCGCACATCTGGCCCACCCCGCGGCGCCTCTTCGGCGCCGTGCACCGTTCGGGCGGCGGGATCGTCGGCGGCAGCGGGGCCGTGGGCGCGGTGGCCCGGTTCGCGCCGTCCACCCTGGCCGAACCCTGGCTGGAGCTGGTGTTCGGCGGGCTGGCCCGGGTGCGCCGCGAGCCCCTGCCCGGCGAGGAGGTGCGGCTGGCCGAGCACCAGCACGCCGACAACCGCACCGTGCTCGGCTGGCACGGCGGGCTGCGGCTGGACCTGGCCGGGGGCGAGCGCCGCCACGCCGACGCCTTCGCCACCCTCCTGGAACTGCTGGAGCTGACCGGAGCGGGCAAGTACACCGCCCAGGGCTTCGGCTCCGTGCAGGTGGACACGGTGACCAGCGGCCAGCCGTCCGCACGGGTGCCCGCCCAGCGCCCCCGGCGGACCCCGCACCGGGTGCCCCGCCGCGCCCCGCAGCGCGTGGGTGAGACCCGGGCGCACGCCGTCGCCGAGGAGGAGTTCGGGGGCGCCCTGTTCGACTGACCCCGCCGACCGGGACCGGTGGCCGCACCGGTGCCCGGCCCGGCCGTCGGCTCCCACCCCGTGGACGGGGGCGGGAGCCGACGGCGTGCGCTCACGGTGAGGGGGCGCGCTCCCGCCCGGCCCGGTCCGCGCCCCGGTCGCGCAGGGCGCGGGCCAGGCCGCGCAGGTGCGGCACGAGATCGTGGGGGGTGAGCGGAGCGCCGTTCGCGGCGGGGACGGACGTCTCGCGCCCTGGCGGCGCGATCGTCTCGGACGTGTGCGGGGCCATCGGGGAACCTTTCCGTACCGGGGCGGTGTGCGTGCACCCAGCTCTCTCGGACAGCGCCGCGCGCCCGGGCGGCGGGCCCACGGGAGGAGGCCGCCGGGCCCCGGGAGCGGCGCCGTCCGGCCGGGGCGGGGCGCGGCCCCGCGGACCCGGGCTGGTATCGCTTGGTACCGGTGCGTCGTGCGGCACCGTCCGAGAGAGGTCAGCAGGCGCCGCACGGCGGCGCCGCGTTCCCGCACGTCCCGCCGATGGAGGAGCCCGACACGGTGACCTTCGCCCCCGAGCAGCACCGGCCCCCCGGTGCCCCGACGCGACCGGGGGGAACACCGTCCAGCGGTGTGGTGGTCGGTGTCGACCTGCGCGGCATCCAGGCCTACGTGTACAGCGGCCGGCGCATCCTGGACGCGGTGGGGCGCGCCGCCCTCGTCGCGGAGCTGACCGACACATCCGACGCCGAGCACGGGATCGCCGACCTCGTACCGCCGGACTGCGTGGTGCTGCGCGACGCCGGAGGGGCGCTCACCGCGGTCTTCCCCGACGCGGCCTCGGCGCGCGGGTTCACCGCCCTCTACACCCGCAGGCTGCGCGACCGCGCCGCGGACCTGACCCCCGTGGTGGCGCACGTGGCCTACGGTCCCGGGGCCGGGCACGAGGCCGGGGGACCGGGCGGCGCCGCCCCGGAGCACACGGGCACGACCGGATCCCCGGGGCCCGACCGCGCGCCGGGCGCCGACACGACGGCGGCCGCCGGGGTGGACGAGGCGTTGGCCCTGCTCCCGGCGCGGCTGCGCGAGGCGCGGCGGCACATGTCGGCCCTGCACACCCCCGCGCACGGGTACGGGATCACCGCCGTGTGCTCGGTCAGCGGAGGCCCCGCCGAGTCGGTGGACAGCAGCCGCGTCCAGGACGACCACCCCGACGTGCACGAGAGGGTGGCCGCCGACGTCGCCCGGGCCCGGGGGATCGGCCGACGCTGGCACCGCGCCCACAGCTCCGACTGGCTGGCCGGTGCCGTCACCGCCGCCGGAGCCCCCGCCCTGACGCTGCCGATGGAGGTGGACCGCCTGGGCCGCGACCACGGCGGCCTCAGCCGCGTCGCGGTCGTCCACATCGACGTCAACGGCCTGGGCGCCCTCCTGGGCGAGTACCGCGAACGCGCGGGGGACCCGGCCGTGCCGGGTTCGGGCGCCTTCGCCCAGCGCCGCCTGTCCACCCGCATCGCCGGGCTCACCGAGGGGCTGGCCCGTGTCCTCGTGCGCGCGGTGGCGGCCACCGTCCACGCCGGACCCGGTCAGCGGCCCCTCATTCCGGGAACCGGCGCCGCCGCGCCGATCACCCTGCACCACGAGCCGCCCGGTCCCGTGTCCCTGCCGGTCCGCCCCGTCGTGGTCGCCGGGGACGACCTGACCGTGCTGTGCGACGCCCGGATCGCCCTCAGCCTGGTGCGCTACGCCCTCGACTGGCTGGACGCCGACCCCGAGCGCGTCGGCGACGACCGCGACCCCCGGGTGGGCCTGCACCGCGCGCTCGCCGAGGCCCACGGCGACCGCCCCGGCGGCGGGCGCGCCGTCGTCGCGCCGGACGGCGCGGCGCACACCACGTTCGTGCCCACGGTGGGGGTGGGCGTGGCCGTGCAGCCGGTGGGCGCTCCGTTGTCGCTGGGCTACGACCTGTGCGAGGCGATGTGCCGCCGCGCCAAGGAGCACCGCCTCCAGACCGCCGAGGCCGACCCCGGAGCGGGCGACGAGCACGCCGTGGCCTGGACGACGCGCCTCGACGGCGTCGGACGGGTGCTGCGCCGCCTGGACCGGGCCCGCCGGGCGCCGGTGCCGCGGACCGCCCTGCCCCTGACCGGAACCGGGTTCGCCCGCTTCCTGGACCGGTACCTGTCCGCGACCGCGCCGGGCAGCCTGCTCGCCGACGGGGACACCCGCCAGCGGGGCTGGCTGGTCTCCGCGCTGGTGCCCCTGTTGGAGTCGGGCGCCGACCCGGAGCCCGAACTCGCCCGACGCGCCCACGCGACGGGCGGGCCCGTCGACCTGCCCCGAGGCTGGACGCCCGGCGGCCTGCTCGACGCGGTCGAGGTGATGGACCTGCACCTGGACCCCGGGCTGGCGGCGGCCCTCGACCCCCACCGCCCCCAGCGGCGGGCGGGGAACGGCGGTCCGCGTACCGGGGCGCCCCGTCCGCGGGGCGCGTTCCGGTGAGCCGCCCGGACCGCGTCACCGTGCACCTGGCCTCTCCCGCGCTGTTCGTCGGCGCCAGCGCGGACGGCACGGGCGCCGACACCGACGTGGTCACCGACGAGCACGGCCTGCCCTACCTGCCCCGCCACCGCCTCGCCGCGCGGCTGCGCGCCGGGGCGGTCAGCGCCCTGGCGGTGGCGCCCGGCCTGGCCGGGGCCTGCGACGAGGTCTTCGGCCGGGGGAGTTCGCACGGCGCGGACCGGATGCTGCGGGTGGGACACGCCGTCCTGGGCGACGGGGTGCGCGCCGCGGTCGCCCGCGCGCTCGCCGGCCGGGCCGAACCGCTGCGCTCCACCCTGCGCCGCGCGGTGACCGACGCCTACACGACCCTGGAGTCGGGCATCGCGGTGGGTCCGGACGGCGCGCCCGAGCCGGGCCGCCTGCGCACGCACCGGACGCTCCTGCCGGGCCTGACCCTCACCGCCGCGCTGACCTGGGCCTCCCCGCCGGGGGAGGAGCACTGGCGGTTGCTGGCCCGCGCCTGCCTGGCCACCACCCGTATCGGGTCCAGGGGCACGCGCGGCCGGGGCCGGGTGGACGTGCGCCTGGCCGGGGACGGGGGGAGCGATCCGCACGAGGTGACCCTGAGCCTGGCCGCGCCCGTGAACGGCGGCCGGGAACGGGAAGGTACACCCCCATGAGACTCCGTTCCCCCGGCACGGCGACGCCCGGCCCCACCGCCCCTCCGGCGGGGAACACCGTCGGGGGCGCGGATCCGGTGCCGGCGCGGACACCACGGCGGTGCACCGGACCGCACCGGGACACGGAGGGGGGCACGTGAGCGGGTTCGCGGTGAGCGGCTACCTTCCGCTGCGCTACGTCCTGACCGACACCCTCGCCGTGCGCACCTCCTTCGACCCGCTGCGCGTGGACTCCGAGCACTCCGTCAGCGGCCGGGCCCAGCGCGGCATGCTCGCCGCCGCGCTGCGCCGCGCCGGCCGCGACCGCGAACTCCACGACTGGGTGGCCCGCGGCGAACAGGTCCGCTTCGCTCCCGCCCACCCCCTTCTGGAGACCGGGGCCGCCCACCCCGCCCCCGCCCACCTGTACACGCCGGGCAAGGACGGCGACACCACCGTCGACGCCTTCGGCCCCACTGACCCGGCCACGCCCTACCGCGCGGTCCGCGACCCCCTCACCCCGGACCGCTCCCTGCGCGCCGCCGTGCGCACCACCACCGAGCAGTACCTCGGACGCCCCCGCACCGGTGACGCGCCCCGGGGCGTGCCCTTCCTCACCACCAGCATCGACCCCGGCCAGGTCTTCGAGGCCCGCTGGCAGCTGCGCGCCCGCGACCACGCCGCCCTGCGGGCGCTCGCCGAACGCCTCGCCGCCTTCCTGGCCCAGGCCGACGGCACCCTCACCCTCGGCTCCGGGGGCACCCGCGCCCACGGCGGCGTCCGCGTGGCCCCCGCCGACCCCGACCGCCTCCTGTCGCCCGACCGCGTCGAACCCTCGGGCCCCCGCTCCTGGACCGCCGGGACCCCCTTCGACCTGCTCCTGCTCTCCCCGGCGCTGCTGGTGGGAGACGACGGCCAGTACCGCCCGGCGCACCTGGTGCCCGCCGTGCTCGACCTCCTGGCCCGGCGCCTGCCCGGCGCCCGGGCGCGCGTCCTCGCCAGCCACGCCGAGGCCGGGCTCGTCGGCGCCTACCACCGCGGCTACCACGGCCCCATGGCCCAGCGCTGGGCCGCCCGCCCCGGCGCTGTGGTCCGCCTGACCCTGGACCGCGACCTGGACACCGGGCGGGTCCGCGACCTGGAGGCGCACCCCCTGGGCGAACGGGTCGTGGACGGCCACGGACAGTTCACCCTGCTCCGCCCTCCCCCTCCCGGCCCCGAACCCCTCGCCCCGCTGGCCACCCCCCTCGCGGGCCGCCCGCCGGGCACCGTCGCCCTCCCCGACGGCCGCGCCGTCCCCGCCGCGGCGCCCCCGCCGGGGGAGGAGGACGACCAGCTGCGCGCCCTGTACGACGCGCTCCTGTGGAACGCCGCCGTCCAGCCCGTCCGCGACCACGCCCGCGCCCTGGTCCGCGGCTCCGCCCGCCGGCTCGCCCCGCTCACCCCCGGCCTGCTGGGGCGCCTGCGCGAGGTCGCCGCCGATCCCCACTCCACCCCCGAGGACGCCCTGGCCGCCCTCGGGCGCACCGTCCGCGGCCGCGTCCCCGGCCACACGGGCACCCCCAAGGTCCCGCACGGCCGGGCCGTGCGCGCCCTGGACCGGGCCCGCCTGGTCCGCCCGGGCCACGACCGCCCCGTCAGCGTCCGGTCCTGGCTGTCGGACCTGTCCGGCGGGGCCGGGGCCTGGTGGCGGGACAACCGGCCCCACCCCGTGCACAGCCCCGCCTACGCCCGGGCCGTCGCCGCCGTGGACCTCTCCCTGCCCGACGGTCTGCCCCCCGGGGACCGGGGCCTGTCCGCCCGCGCCCGCGACTGGGAGCGCCATGCCGCCGCACGCCTCGCCCTGGTCCTGGTCTCCTCCTGGCTGGCCGAGGCCGCCCGCCTGCCGCGCGCCGAGCAGGACGGGGGACGCCCCGGCGGGGGAGGCCCCGGGTGAGCGGCGAGCCAGCCCCGCCCGGGCTGCTGTGGGAGGTCACCCTGCGGCTGTGCCTGCTCTCCGACACCCACGTCGGGGCGGCCCGGGCCAGGCCCCGCCACGCCGCCGGAAGCGACGCGGACCTGCACGTGGACCGCGACCCGGTCACCGGCGCGCCCCGTCTGCGCGCCACCACCCTGGCCGGGCTGCTGCGCCACGAACTCGCCGCCCGCACGGGCGACCCCGACGACGTCCGCGCCCTCATGGGCTCGGCGGAGTCCGAGGCCGCGCCGGGCGGGGAGGGGGCCGCCGCGAGCGCGCTGGACGTGGACGACGCCCGCGCCGAACTCCCCGAGGACACAGCGGTAGCGGTCCGCACCGGCATCCGGGTCGACCCGGCCGCGGGCACCGTCCAGCCGGGCCGCACGTGGCGGTGGGAGATCCTGCCCGCGGGTACCGTGTTCACCGCCCACCTGCGCCTGCACGTGCCCGCACCGGCCGACGAGGCCCGCCTGCTCACCCTGCTGCTCCTGGCCTGCGACGGACTCTCCGGGCCCGGCGGGTCCGGCCCCGGCATACGCGTGGGCGGGCGCACCGGCCGCGGCTACGGCGCCGTCCGCGCCACCCACTGGTCGGCGCGCCGCCACGACCTCACCGACGAGCGCGGCTGGCTCGCCTACCACGCGCGCTCCTGGGCCCGGCGCTGGGAGGAGGGCGCCGACGCGCTCGCCGACGCCCCCGCCGACCTGGCCGCCGCCCTGACCGGGGCCCTGCGCGCCTGCGGGCGCGGGGCCACCGCCGCCCACGCGCTCGCCCGCGCGCACCGGCCCGACCGCCGCCACCGCGCCGAACTCCACCTGACCCTGGCCGTCGCCGAGCAGCCCGATCCCACCGCCCCGCCGCCGCGCGACCCCAGGCCCGGCCTGCTCATGGTCGGCGACGCCCCCGCCCCCGAACGCCTGGGCGAGGCGGACCGGGCACACCGCCACCGCCCCGCCGTCACCGACCCGGACAAGGCCGCCGTCCACCCCGCCCCGGTCCTGGGCGACACCGCGCTGTTCGCCCTGTTCAAGAGGATCGGCGGCCGACTGGTCCGGGACGCGGCCGAACACCTGGGCGCCGGGCCGGACCGGTGGCGCGACTGGCACGACCACTGGTGGGGCGCCGACACCGACCGGCGCGGCCTCCCGCGCCCCGCCCGGATCCGGCTGCGCACCGTCCCCGTGCTCACCGGCGGAGCACCCCTGACCGCCACCCGGCTGACCGTGGACTCCCTCTTCGGCGACGCCGTGGACGGCCGCCTGTTCACCACCGACCTGCACTGCGGCGGCGGCGCCGAGGCGGTCCTGGACGTGCGCGAGCCCGACGACGCCGTCCGCGGTCTGCTCGCCCTCCTCGTGCGGGAGCTGGCCACGGTACCCTTCGACACCCTCGGCGCGGGCGCCGGAACCGGGAACGGGCGCCTGACCGCCACCCGCGCCCTCCTGACCACCCACCCCCCGGGCGGAGGGCCACCGGACACGGTGGACCTGCTCACCGCCCTGTTCGCACCCGACAGCGCCGACGCGGCCACCGCCCGCGGCTGGCTGGCCGCCCTGCACGCCGCGCTCGCCCCCGCGCCCACCACGGAGGAGCCCAGGTGAACCACGAGCCCCCGCGCCCGCACGGCCTGGCCGTGCGCCGCCTGACCGCCGCGCAGGTCGACGGAGTCCTCGACGACGTCTTCGTCCACGGTGTCCGCTGCCGCCTGCTCGACACCGGGGTCCCTGGCGTGCCCGGCGCACCGGACCGGCCGCAGTGGCTGCTCGCCGAACTCGGCGACGGCCGCGTCACCGGCGCCTGCCCGGGGCCGCGGTGGCGCCGCTCGGACCAGCCGCCCACCGCCCACCTGTCGGCCGCGCCCCCGGGGCCGGCCGACCGCTGGCGGGTCCTGGAGGTCCTGGTGTTCGGTCCGCACGCGCAGATCCGGCTCGGAGAGGGAGCCGAGGCCGGGTGGATCAGCGCGGACGCCCCCGGCGACCTCCCCGAGGAGCTGCGCCCGCGGGAGCGCTCCCTCCTCCTCCAGGGCTGGAACGGCCCCTCCTCCAGCCGCACCCTGGACGGAGAGGTGCCCCTGTCGGTGACGCGGGAGCCCTCCGGCGCACAGGCGGTGCTCCCGGTGGCGTGGACCGACTTCTCCGGCCGCCTCCGGCCCGTGCCCGGCGCCGGAACCGCCCTGGAGAGCACGGGCACCTGGCTGACGGTGCGCGAGTACTGGGCGCAGGACCCCGCCACCGGCGCGGTGGGCGTGGCCTTCCACCGGCTCACCGGGATGCGCCCGGGGGTCAAGCCGACCGGGCCGGAGTTCGACGTGGGCACCGGCGACGAGATCCGGCGGGCGGAGCAGCCGTGGTGAGCCCCGGAGAGTGCGGCGGCGGCCCGCGCCCGCGGGCGGAACGGTTCCACGCCACCGCGCCCTACGGTCTGGTCCGGATCGCCGACACCCCCATGCCCGCCGCCGACCTGCACGGCGACCACCCCACCGGCGACCTGCTGCGCAGCCACGACCGCACCGTGGCGGGCACCCACTCCGGGTGGATCGACCTGACCCTGACCACCCTCACCCCCACCTTCGTCGGCCAGACCCTCGAACGCGGGCGCGTGAACGCCTCCACCCGCTTCCCGCACGGCGACCGCCACCTGCCCGCCGTCCCCGGCTCGACCCTGCGCGGCCTGGTCCGCAACACCGTGCGCATGCTCACCAGCGGCGAGACCGGTCCGGTCAACACTCCGATGCTGTTCTTCCGCGCGCCCGTGCGCATCGACCCCGACAGCGCCGACAGCGCCCTGTCCGCGCGCGCCCGCAGGGTCATGGCCCACCAGCACTCCCACTACCGCAGGCGCCGGTCCGGGCTGCGCACCAAGCAGGGGTTCCTGTTCCACTCGCCGTCCGACGGGCGCTGGTACGTGGTCGAGGTCCCCGCCACCGCCCTGTCGGGCGAGCCCGGCCAGGCGCTCAAGGTGCCCTTCACGGTCCTGCGCGAGAGCCTGCGCACCTGGGACTTCGGCATCGACGACTTTCCCGACCCTCCCAGGAGCAGCACCTACGTCCCCACCACCCACGAACAGCACGGGCACCTCCAGTACCGGTGGGTGCACGCCGTCCACCTGCCCGGGGAACGGCGCGTGGCCGCCGTCGCCCCCACCGAGGAGGAGGCCCGCGCCTACCTGGACGCCCGCGCCGACGGCGCCCGCGACCTGGGCGGGGGAGGGGTGGTGCGGGCCCTGGTGGTCCTGACCGGGGTCGCCGCGGGTGGGCGCCGCAACGCCTACCTCTTCCCCCGGCCCGCCGACCTGGGCGGACGCCTGCGCGTCCCGGACGCCATGGTGGAGCTGTTCGAGTCGGCCGAGCAGGTCACCGGCTACCAGCGCGCCGCCTTCCCCGACACCCTGGGCACGGGCGCGGCCGACCCCGTGCGCGAACCGGTCGCCGGGGCCGCCGGCGGCGGCCTGCCCCGCCGCGGGCTCGAACCGGTCTGGTTCGACCTCGACGCGTCCGGGGAGGTGGTCTCCTTCGGCCGCTCCGGCGGCTACCGCATCGCCGTCAGCGACGACAACCCGGTCCGCCGGGCCCTGCCCGCGCCCGTCCTGGGCCCCCAGCACGGCGACCCGGGCAGGGCCGCCCTGGCGGGGCGCACGGTGGACGTGTGCCGGGCCCTGTTCGGCGACACCGACACCTTCGCGGGCGAGTCGGGGGCGTCCAAGGGCCGGGTGTCCTTCGGCAGCGCGCTGAGCACCGACCCCGACCCGGACTACCCCGACGGCGCGGCCCTGCGCGTGCAGCTGCTCTCTCCCCAGCGGGGCTGCTTCGCCAACTACCTGCTCCAGGGACCCGACGCCGCCTCGGGGGACCGGCCCGACATCATCACGTGGTCGCACGAGGGCCTGGTGCGGCTGGGCGGGTACAAGGTGTACCTGCACCGGCACCGCGCCGCCCCGGGCGGACCGGTGCGCTACGACGCCCGCACCCAGGAGGAGCTGGGGCTGACGGTGCTGGCTCCGGGATCCCGGCCCGAACCGCCCCGCGACACCCAACGCGACGTCGTCCCCCTCCGCGACGGTCTCACCTTTCGCTCACGCATCACTTTCACCAACCTCACCGACGGCGAACTCGGTGCGCTGCTGCGCGCCCTGCTGCTGGACAATCCCGTGGACGGGGGCGACCCCGCCGACCCCGAGCACGCGCACAAGATCGGCATGGGCAAGTCGCTGGGCATGGGCAGCGTCCACCTGCGCCCGGAGCTGTACCTGGTGGACCGGCGCGCCCGCGCGCTGTCCCTGGACCCGGGCGCCGGGGTCGTGCGCGCCGGGCGGGAGCGGGTGCGGGGGTTCCTGGACGCCTTCGGCGCCGCCCTGGCGGCCAGACGCCTGCCGGGCGAGCCCGCACCCGGGCGCTGGCGGGAGGTGGACCAGGCCGTGGACGTGTGCCTGGCCAGCCGCTGGCGCGGCCGCCTGCCCTGGGAGGCGACCGCGGTGATGTCCCTGCGCGAGTTCGCCGAGTACCCGGTGCTGCCCCCGCTCACCCGGCGGTTCCGCGACGCCGGGAGGCCCGGAGGGCGGGCGGGGCACGGCGCGTAGGCGCGCCGGTGGCCGCCCCGTCCGTCCTCTTCCCGGGGTCCGCCGGGTGGGCGCGTCCCCTCACGGGCGTCCGTCGACGGCCTCGGCCAGCGCCTCCAGCAGGTCCGCGCGCAGGTCGGGGTCCTCCTGGGCTCCCGTCCACAGCGCCGGGGCGGGCTCCCGCTCCAGCAGCGCGCACAGCAGGGCGTCGAGCGCGCCCCGGGGGTCGGCCTCGAAGTCCCCCCGTGCCTCCTGGGCCCGCTCCGTCAGCTCCCGGGCGGTGCGCTCCAGCCAGGCGCGCTCCGACGCGTCCAGCACCTCGCGCCGCCGCGGGGACTCCTCCTCGGGTTCGGGGGTGTCGGGGACGGGGGAGTAGGGCGCGCTGCGCGCCCGCCCCCGCGCCTGCTGCACCAGCCGGAAGTGGACGGGCATGTCCACCGCCATCCGGCCCAGCACGCCGGTGAGCCTGCGGGCGACGTCCTCGCCGCTCATGCCTGGCAGCAGGCCGCGCAGCAGCAGGCGGCGCCGCTGGTCGGGGGTGCGGCCCGCGTCCGCGTCGCGCCCGGAGGCCAGTTCGGCCAGCTTGCGCAGCAGGTAGTCGCCGGTGGCGGTGGAGACCATGGGCGGTTCCCCGACCGCGGTCAGGGCGCGTCCGCGCAGGTCGGCGACGGGCACGGCGCTGCCGTCCTCGGTGAAGGAGACCGCCTCGCCCGGGTGCACGTCCTCGGGCAGGTCGGCGGCGGGGTTGCCCCAGCCCGCGGTGAGCACCAGCATCGCCAGCGCCTCCTGGTCGACCACGTCCGCGGCGACCCGGGACACGTCGCGGCGCTGCGCCCAGCGCCGCGGGCGCTCGGAGAACGCGCAGCGCACCCGGCCGTCGGAGGAGGCCTGCGGGTAGACCCGGCGCAGGTTCTTGTAGGAGCGGTCCCGGCGCACGTCGTCCAGGGCGTCGCGCAGCCGGTGCGCGGCGGTGCGGTCGACGGCGGTGCCGTCGGGCACGGCGCGGCGCATGCGCACGGCGATGACGCCCTCGGGGTCGCCTCCGTGCACCGGGCACGGGCAGTGCTCGGCGCACAGGTCGACATAGTCGCCGAACTGTTCGGAGTGACCCGAGCAGCCCTGCGCGGTTCCGTCCGCGGAGCACGGCCCGCACCCCAGAACGCGCGTGAAGGCGCGCAGGAAGGCGGCGGAGCCGAACAGCTCCCAGGCGGAGCAGTGGTGCGTGCTCACGAACTCTTCTCCCCGGTGGTCCGGGGCCGGGACGCTTCCCCAGCCCTCCGGGAAAGCGCGTGAGAGAACGCGAGACCTCAGGTGACACCCCCGCGCCAACGGGAGGTCACCTATCAAATTAGGCCCGCCGAGGGGGAAATGTCAATTGACGGACCCCTGTACCAAGCAGGATGAATTTCTATAAACAAGTGCAAAATGGATATCAGTAACAATGGCCTCAGTGTTTACGGATTTCCCGGTCCGGCGTCGTTCTCCGGGGACGTGCCCTGTGTCCGAGAGACTGCGGTGAGGGCGCGCCGCCGCCGGACCCGGCGGTCAGCCCGGCCGACGGGGAAGCGAGAGGAACGGAGGTCACCGGATGCTGGTGGTCAACCTGACGCCGCATGTGGTGACAGTCGTGGACGAGAGGTCGCGCGTCATCCGGCGCTGGCCCGGATCCACCCGGCCGGCCCGGGTGGAGGCCGTCCGCGTCCCCGTGGGCCTGGAGGTCGCCGGGGTCCCGCTGGTGGCCGAGGAGCGCACCCGGGCCGACCTCCCCGAACCGCAGGAGGGCGTGTGGTTCATCGTCTCCTCCGTGGTCGTCTCCGCGCACCCCGAACGCCGTGACCTGCTGGTCCCCTCCGACCTCGTGCGCGACGGCAGCGGCGTGGTCACCGCCTGCCGGTCCTTCGTCGTCAGCGGCGCCCTGGTGCGGCTCGGCCTCCGCCCCCGGGACGCGGAGGCGGTCCCCTGACGACGTGCGCCCGCGCTCGCCGCGCCCCGCCCCCGTTCGCCCGGAACGGGGGTGACGCGAAGGGTCCCGGCGGCCGGGCCGGCCGGGGAACGGCATCCGGACCGGACGCGGGCGCTGGAGAAACGGGGTCCCACCGCATAGCGTGGTCCTCCGACGCCCCCTCCCGGAAAACAGGACGCCGTGGACAGCCCCCGTGCCGCCGTCGTGCTCGTCGGACAGAACCCCACCCCCGCGCTGCTGTCCTCGCTCACCCTGCGCGCCGACCACCTGGCCCTGGTCGCCAGCGACGGGACCCGACCGCTGGCACGGCGCGTCGCCGCCGCCGTGGAGCGCCTGGCCTCCCCCGAGTCGGTGAGCGTGGTGAGCGTGGGGCCCGACCCGCACGACTTCGGTCCGGTCACCGACACCCTGGCCGCCCTGCACCGCGCCAACGGCGGCGAACCCTGGTACCTGGACTACACCGGCGGCACCAAGGTGATGAGCGTGGCCGCGGCCCTGCTGCACGAGCGGGTCCTCCCACCGGACCGGCACCCCGGCTCCCGCCGCTGGCGCCACTACCTGGACGCGGTCCGCGACCGGCTGCGCACCGCCGACGGCTCCCATCCGGGGCGTCCCCTGGTCAGCGACGGCGTCGACCTGCGCACCCTCGCCGGAATCCACGGCGCCCACTGGCTGGAGGACCGCGACCCCGAACCCGTGCGCCTCTTCGTCCAGGGCGGACGCCAGGCCCTCCAGGCGCGCTTTCCCGACCTGGCCCCGGCCGTGCGGCGCGGCGTCGTCGCCGAGGGCCGCGTCCTGTCCCACCTGCTGCGCCACACGCGCCGCCGGTCCGACACCGAGGTCGTCGGGGCTCGCCAGGTCGCCGACCCCCGTCACCCCGGGGGTTCGGTCGCCGACTTCGACGCCGTCCTGCGCCACCGCCACCGCGTGCTGTGCGTGGAGGCCAAGACCCGCCCCGAGGACGTCGTCGCCCGGGCCGGGTGGACGGTGGCCAAGGCCCGCCGGGTCTTCGGCACCGCGGTCCAGGTGCTGTTCGTCCACTCCGGGCCCGCGGTCCCGGGGCTGCGCGAACGCGTCACCGCCTACAACCCCGCCCTGACCGCCCGCAGCGTGCACGTGTGGAGCCTGGAGGACCTGCTGTCCCGGCTGACGTCGTTCGAGGACATCCGCGGGGCGTTCTTCCCGGGCATGGCCTCCTCCGACACGAACGGATCCCCGGCTCCCGGCCCCCGCCCCGCGCCGCCGGAGGCCCCCGGGCCCCCGCCGCCCGGGTGCCACCCCGGACCGAAGGACGGACCCGTCCTGGTCACCTCCCTGGGCGGCAGCCGCCTGGGCACCCTCACCGCGGTGCACGCCCACCGGCCGGCCCGCACCCTGGTCCTGCCCTCCAGGCAGAGCGTGCGCGACCGGATGCGCGAGTCCGCCGCCCGGACCCTGTACGCCGTCGAGCACCCCGGAGCCCCCTCCGCCGACGCCGCCCTGCTCAGGGAGGCCGGGTACCGCGACCGGGTCCGCTTCACCCCCGACCCCGTGGACGGCTCCGACGCCGACGCGGTCGCCGCCGTCGCCCAGGGCTGGATCGTCCGCGAACAGGGGGCCGACCCGCCGCCCCCGGTCGTCGCCGACATCACGACCGGCACCAAGGCGATGAGCCTGGGACTGGCCCTGGCCGCCCGCCGCACGGGCGCCTGCGCCACCTACCAGCTGGCGCGCAGGCGGACCGTGGTCTGCCTGACCCACGGCGAACTGCCCCTGCGGGGCCGCGCCAGCGTCGACTGGCACCTGGTCCTGCCCGGGTACACGCCGCTGCCCGGCACCGGAGCGGGGGACGGGGACGGCTCCCTGACCGGCAACGCCTGCCGCGCGGCCCGCACCCAGGTGGACACCGTCCTGCTCGACGCCGCCCGCGCCGCCCTCGTGCGCGCGGCCAGCGGTCCGGTCCGGGTGTGGATGGACGCCTCCCTCACCGACCCCGAGGAGTGCCTGACCGCGCAGGAGCGGCCCAGCCTGGTGCTCACCTTCGACGACCGCGCGGTGGGCCTGACCGCGCCCGGCTGGCGGCGGCGCCGCGACCCCGGCGGGGAGGCGCGCGAGGTGGGCCGGGGCGCGTGGGCGCAGAGCGTGTTCGCCGCCACCGCCCACCTCGGCACCCGCTGCGACGTGGCGGGAACGGTGGTCGCCCTGACCCGGCCGGGAGGCGACGTCAGCCGCGCGGTCGAACTCGTGGACTGGATCGCCCACGCCGACCCGTCACCGCAGGGCGGGGCCGGGCGGATCGCGTTCGGCGACCCCCTGCGCCCCCTCGTGGCCATCGCCTCCCCCGACGACCTGCCCGCGCTGCTCGACACCGACGTCAGCCTGCTCTGACCCGCCGGCGCCGCCCCGGGCGCTCGGCCTGACCGTCTTTTTGCACGTCGGCGGACCCGTCCCGGAGGTTGCGGGCACCCTCGCCGGGCAGGATGGGAGGGCAGGCGGGCCGGGACGCGTGAACGGAGTCGGCGGTGCGGTGCGGGGTGGGTGCCCCCGGGTTCGGTGGGCTCATGGCGGTGGTGCTGGCCGCCGCCTGCTCTCCTCCCGCCGACGACCCCTTCCTCGGCCAGGACGTGGCCTGGCGGCCCTGTCACGAGAACGGGCGGACCACCGAACCCTCCGACCACGACACCGAACCCTCCGAGCGGCGGGCCACACCCATCACGCGCGCCATCGGCCCCGCCGACCGCGGATCCGACACGGAGTGGCTGGAGAGCCTGGAGTGCGGCACGGTCACGGTCCCCCTGGACCACGACGAGCCCGGCGGCAGGACCCTCGACATCGCCCTGGTCCGCGCGCCCGCCAGCGGCCCGCCGCAGGAGCGCCTGGGCTCCCTGGTCGTCAACCCGGGCGGCCCCGGCGCCTCCGGGGTCCGGGCCCTGGACACGCCCCTGTTCGGCGACGACGTCCGCGCCGCCTTCGACCTCGTCTCCTTCGACCCGCGCGGCGTCGGGGACAGCGGCGGCTTCGCCTGCGGGGACCGGTACGCCCTGGTCGAGGCGCGCCAGGGCGTGGCCGGTACCGACCCCGGCGACCTGGACGCCGTCGAGCTCCAACCCCTGGAGGACGCCGCCCGCAGGTACGCCGGGGCCTGCGCGCAGACCGTGGGGGAGGAGTTCCTGACCCGCCTCGGCACCGTCCACGTCGCCCGTGACCTCGACATCGTCCGCGACGCCCTGGGCGAGGAACGGCTGAGCTTCGTCGGCCACTCCTACGGCGCCCACCTGGGCGCCCTCTACGCCCACCTGTACCCCGACCGCGTCCGGGCGGCGGTCCTGGACGGCGCCGCGGCGCCCGGCACCTCCAACGCGCGGGCCGCCGTCGAGCAGGTCGCCGCCCTCCAGGGCACCTGGAACGCGTTCGTGGCCCACTGCGCCCGCGACGCGGCCTGCCCGTTCGCCGGAGCGGACCGCGCCCCCGGCTCCGGCGGAGCCGGAACCCTCAGCGAGGCCGACGTCCGGGCGGCCGCGCTCCTGCGCGGCCTCGACCGCGTCCCCGCCGAGTCCGAGGGGATTCCGGTGGACGGGCGCGCGCTGACGGCCATGGTGGTCATGGAGCTGTACCGCGAGGACGGCTGGGACCTGCTCGCCGACCTGTTCACCGCCCTCGCCGGGGACGACGCCGAGGGGACCGCGCTCCACCTCGGGCGGCTCCACGACCGCACCTTCGGCGCGTACGCGCGGGCCGGCTCCGACGAGGCCGTACCGGGAACGGAGCACCAGGACCCGGGCGCGGTGTTCACCGCCGTGAACTGCGCGGACCGCGCCGACCCGGCGACCGTGGAGGCCTACCGCGACGCCGCCGACGAGGCGGCCGACCTCGCCCCGCTCTTCGGCCCCGACCCGGTGTGGGACCACCTGCCCTGCGCGTACTGGCCCGAGACGGGGGAGGCCCCCGCGGCGACCGCGCCGGACGCGCCCCCGATCGTGGTCGTGGGCGCCGTCGGAGACCCCGCCACCCCCTACGCCTGGGCCGAGGACCTGGCCGAACGGATGGAGACCGCCACCCTGGTCACCTACGACGGGGCGGGGCACACCGTCTACGGCACGGGCCGCAGCCCGTGCGTGGACGAGGCGGTGGACGCCTACCTGCTCACCGGCGAGGTCCCCGAACCCGGGCTCACCTGCCCCGGCACACTCGACTGAGGCCCTCGGCCCCGGGCCCACCTGCCCGCCGACCGACACCCGAGCCCGTCCACGAGGCCCGGCGCGTACACTCCAGTCATGGCCGATACGCGCGAGGTGGAGCAGGGTCCGTTCCGGACCGCCCCCGTCCCGGGCTCGGCCGCCGCGGCCCTTCCGACCGTCAGCCTGTCGACCTCCGTCCCCCCGGCGACGCCCCGCACCGGCCTCACGGCCCTGCACGGCCACGGTTAGCGACCTCTCCACGTAGTTCCGGCCGCCCCGGAGGCGGTCGCGCCCGCGACCTCCCGCGCCCCGCGGCTCGTCACCCTCCGCGCGCACCGCGCGCCTGCCCGCCTCCGTCCGAGCCCATGGCGGGCCGGACCGGGGGTTTCCCAGTCCCGCACCACTCTCCACGCCAGCCGGCCCCGTCGGCTGCGCCCGCTGGTGCGGCCGTGCCCACGGCACCGGCCGCACCACTCCCGAAGGGACCTCCCGTGAAGCTGAGCGAACTGCTGTACGGCCACGACCACCAGGTACTGCACGGAGACCAGGACACACCGATCACCTCGGGGCCGTGCCTGGACGCCGACCGCGTGACCCCCGGTTCGCTCTACGTCGCTCTGCCGGGACACCGCGCGGGCGGTCCCGAGGCACTCGGGGAGGCGCTCGCACGCGGGGCCGCCGCCGTGCTCGTCGAGGGGCCGGACCCGGCCGGACACCGGCCGGCGGACACCGGCGCGTGCGTGGTCCGGGTACCGGACGCGCGGATCGCGACGGCACTCGTCTCGGCGCGCTACCACGGCGAACCGGGACGCGCCATGGACGTGGTCGCCGTCACCGGCACCAACGGCAAGACGTCGGTGTCGTCCATGTACGAGTCGCTGCTGACGCTCTCCGAGGGGGCCCGGGTGGGGGTCATCGGAACCTCCGGGGCCCGGGTCGGCGGCGCCCCCATCCCCATGCCGAGATCCGTGCTGAGCACACCGGAGTCACCGGACCTCCAGTACCTGCTGGCGTGTATGCGCGACCGGGGCGGCGACAGCGTCGTGCTGGAGGCGACGTCGATGGGACTGCTGAACCACAGGGTGGACGGCTCCTTCGTCGACGTCGGGGTCTTCACCAACCTGACCCAGGACCACCTGGACGACCACGGCACGATGGAGAGCTACACCAGGGCGAAGATGCTCCTGTTCCAGGGCATGTGCCGACGCGCCGTGGTCAACGCCGACGACCCCGTGGGCGCCGCGATCCCGGCCCTGATGCCCGGCGCCGTGACCACCTACGCCGTCGACGCGGACGCGGACTACCGGGCGACCGACCTGGTCGTCGACTCTTCGGGAACGCGGTTCGTCCTGCACCACGACGGCCGCAAGTACCCGGCGGCGATCCCCGTCCCGGGCCGGTTCTCGGTGTCCAACGCGCTGGCCGCGGTGGCGGCCTGCCACGTCCTGGGCCACGACCTGGACGCACTGGTGGACGCCCTCGACCGGATGCCGCAGATCCCGGGCCGGTTCGAGCACTTCGGTACACCCGAGGGGGTCTCCGTCATCGTGGACTACGCCCACTCGCCCGACTCGCTGGACAAGGTCCTGTGCACGATCCGCGGATTCGCCCCGCGACGGGTGCTCACCGTCTTCGGCTGCGGCGGCGACCGGGACACCACCAAGCGCGCCCGGATGGGCGAGATCGCGGCCACCTACTCCGACCTGTGCGTCCTCACCTCGGACAACCCCCGCTACGAGGACCCGGAGGCGATCATGGACCAGGTCGCCCCGGGCATCGAGGCGGTCGGCACACCCTTCGCACGGGTCGGCGACCGGCGCGGGGCCATCGCCCTCGCGCTGTCCTCGGCCGAACCGGGCGACGTCGTCCTGGTCGCGGGCAAGGGCAGCGAGACCCACCAGAGCGTCGGCGGCGACCTCGTTCCCTTCGACGACATGACGGTCGTGCGCGGCCTCGCCCGCGCCTGAGACCGCTCCCCTCCCGCGCGGACATCCGGGAGGGGACGCCGCCCGGCGGGGGAGTGGGAGCCGCACGCACGACCGCCCCGGCCGGATCCGGCCGGGGCGGTCGTCGATACCGAGACGGGCTACAGCTTCGAGGCCGCCGCCTCGTCCACCCAGAACACGGTCCGCTCCGCACCGCGCGCACCGGCCACGGGGGCCTCGTCCACGCTGCCCCCGGCCAGGCCCAGCCGCACGGCCTCGGCCTTGCCCTCTCCCGAGGCCAGCACCCACACCTCGCGGGCCGTCCGGATCGACGGCAGCGTCAGGGTGATCCGCCGCGGCGGGGGCTTGGGCGAGTCGTGCACCGCGGCCACCGACGCCTCGTCCTCGCGCACCCCCGGCAGACCCGGGAAGAGCGAGGCCACGTGCGCGTCCGGGCCCACGC
This sequence comes from Nocardiopsis sp. LDBS0036, assembly GCF_041228755.1. Classification (NCBI taxonomy): domain Bacteria; kingdom Bacillati; phylum Actinomycetota; class Actinomycetes; order Streptosporangiales; family Nocardiopsidaceae; genus Nocardiopsis; species Nocardiopsis sp. LDBS0036. The sequence goes on along the minus strand of NZ_CP141103.1, from coordinate 2,047,397 downwards.
CCAGCAGGCACACGTCGAACACGGGCACCGGTCCCCGTGCCCGCGCGGCCACCGCCAGCTCCCGGCCGTAGCGGGTGGCGGCGTGCTCGACGTGGTCGCCGTCCAGCCCGTCGGAGGCGGGCATCGGGTGCACGTTGTGCGCGGGCACCGGAACCGCGTCGATCAGCGCCGCGCACGCCTGGGTCTCGTTGCGCTCGGGGTCCTTGTCCGGCAGGAAGCGCTCGTCACCCCACCACAGGTGCACGTGCGACCAGCCGATCCCGGCCTCCAGGGCGTGGTCGCGCACCGCCTCCAGCGTGCGGATGCCGATCCCGCCTCCGGTCAGCACCAGGTGGAAGTCGCGCTTGTCCGCCTCGGCCTGGACGATCATGTTCACCAGCTTCAACGCGACGCTGTCGGCCAGCGCCCCCGCGTCGGAGTGGCGGACGATCTCCGGTTCGCTCATCCTCGTGCTCCGCTTCCGGACAGCAGCGGCTCCAGGTGCCGGGCCGCGCTCTCGTAGATCTCGTCGGGGTCCAGACGGCGCAGCTCCTCGGCCAGGGCCCCGGAGGCGGCGCGCCGCGACAGGGCCACCGTCTGGTCGGGCTGGCCGAACCGCGACAGCGTGGCCACCCGGCCGTCCACCCGGGAGATCGTGATGTCCCCCTGGTCGGTGGTCAGGCGGACCTCGGTCAGGCCGGGGCCGTGCGAGGTCTCGCGGGACACCGGCACGTCCAGCCGGTCCGACAGCCACGCGGCCAGCAGTTCGGCGCTCGGGTAGTGCGACTCGGCCGTCACACTGGCCGAGGTCACCCACCCGCAGGGCTGGTCCATGGCGCTGGCCAGCAGCGAGCGCCACGGCGTCAGCCGGGTCCAGGTCAGGTCGGTGTCGCCCGGGCTGTAGTGGGACACCCGCTCCAGCAGGTCGCTCACCGGGTCCGGTGCGCGCAGCGCGTCGGTGATCCGGCGCTGGGCCAGGCGTCCGATCGGATCGGCGGCCGGGTTGGCCGGGCCCACGCCCGGCCACCACACCACCACCGGCGCCTCGGGCACCAGCAGCGGGGTGACCACCGAGTCGGCGTGCTCGCCCAGCGGCCCGTACAGCCGCAGCAGCACCGCCTCGCCGGGCCCCGAGGTGCCCGGGCGGCGGATCTCGGCGTCGATGGCCGGTTCGGCGTCGGGGTCGCGCCGCACCAGCGCCACCACGCGCGAGGGGTGCTCGCGGCCCGCCTCGGTCGCGGCGCGCACCGCGTCGTAGTGGTCGGCCTCGTCGGTGACGATGACCAGGGTCAGGACCATGTTCATGGCACCGCCGCCCACGCTGAGCCGCTCGGCCATGAGCGCCTCGGCGATCTGCGAGGTCGTGGTGCGCGGCAGGTAGAGCGTCATCGGTTCCTCCCGGCGGGGTCGTGGCTGTTCACGGGCGCCGCCACTGGCGCCCGTCCCTGGAGAGCAGCTGCTCGGCCGACTCCGGGCCCCAGGTGCCCGAGCCGTACTGCTCGGGCTGGCCCGCCTTCGACCAGTACTCCTCGACCGGGTCCAGGATCCGCCAGGACAGCTCGACCTCCTCCTGGCGCGGGAACAGCGGCGGGTCGCCGATGAGCACGTCCAGGATGAGCCGCTCGTAGGCCTCGGGGCTGGCCTCGGTGAAGGACTGCCCGTAGGCGAAGTCCATGCTCACGTCGCGGACCTCCATGCTGGCCCCGGGCACCTTGGAGCCGAAGCGCAGCGTCACGCCCTCGTCCGGCTGGATGCGCAGCACCAGGGCGTTCTGCCCCACCTCGCTGACGTCGGTGCGCGGGAACAGCTGCTGCGGGGCGGCCTGGAACACCAGCGCCACCTCCGTCACCCTGCGGCCCAGCCGCTTGCCGGTGCGCAGGTAGAAGGGCACGCCCGACCAGCGCCGGGTGTCCACCGACAGCTTCAGCGCCGCGTAGGTCTCGGTCACCGAGTCGGAGGGGATGCCCTCCTCCTCCAGGTAGCCGCGCACCGCCGCGCCGCCCTGCCAGCCCGCCGCGTACTGGCCGCGCGCGGTGCCCGTGGACAGGTCCTCGGGCAGCGACACCGACGCCAGCACCTTCTCCTTCTCCGCGCGCAGCGCGTCCGCGCTGTAGGAGATGGGCTCCTCCATCGCCACCAGGGCCAGCAGCTGGAGGAGGTGGTTCTGGATGACGTCGCGGGCCGCGCCGATCCCGTCGTAGTAGCCCGCCCGGCCGCCCACGCCGATGTCCTCGGCCATGGTGATCTGCACGTGGTCCACGTAGCTGCGGTTCCACAGGGGCTCGAAGAGGGTGTTGGCGAAGCGCAGGGCCAGGATGTTCTGGACCGTCTCCTTGCCCAGGTAGTGGTCGATGCGGAACACCGACGAGGGCGGGAACACGTCGTCCACCACCGCGTTGAGGTCCCGGGCGCTCTCCAGGTCGTGGCCGAAGGGCTTCTCGATCACCACCCGCCGCCACGGCCGGATCCCGCCCTCCGAGACCTGGTCCTCCTCGGGTTCGGCCAGGCCGCTCCGCTTGAGCTGCTTGACCACGGTGGGGAACAGCTTGGGCGGCAGCGACAGGTAGAACGCGTAGTTGCCGCCGGTGCCGCGCTCGGTGTCCAGGGTGCGCACGCACTCGGCCAGGCGGTCGAACGCGTCGTCGTCGTGCAGCTCGCCCTGGACGAACCGGACGCCCTCGCTGAGCTGGCGCCACACGTCCTCGCGGAACGGGGTGCGCGCGTGCTCGCGCACCGCCTGGTAGGCCTCGTCGGCGAAGTCCTGGTCCTCCCAGTCCCGGCGGGCGAACCCCACCAGGCCGAAGCCCGGCGGCAGCAGCCCCCGGTTGGCCAGGTCGTAGATGGCCGGCAGGAGCTTCTTGCGGGCCAGGTCGCCCGTGACGCCGAAGAGCACCAGCACGCTGGGTCCGGCGATACGGGGCAGTCTGCGGTCCAGGGCGTTGCGGAGCGGGTTGGGTACCGCTCCCGGCATCACCGGTTCTTTCAAGTTCCCGTCTTTCCTGTCGAGAGTGGCCGGTGGGAGGCTGGGCGCCGCCCCCGCCGGGGGCAGGCGGGTGGGGACGGGCGGAAAGGGCGCGGCCGTCCCGTCGCCGGGACGGCCGCGCGGTTCAGGACAGCTTGTCGAGCTTGGCCGAGAGCGCGCTCAGCAGGCTCTCCCAGGACTTGACGAACTTGTCCACGCCCTCGTCCTCCAACACGGCGAACACGTCGGTCAGGTTGATCCCGGCGTTCTCCAGCGCGGCGAAGTCGGCGCGGGCCTGCTCGTAGGTGCCCAGCACGGTGTTGCCGGTGATCTCGCCGTGGTCGGCGGTGGCCTCCAGCGTGGCCTCCGGCATCGTGTTGACGGTGTCGCGCGCCACCAGCTGCGCGACGTAGAGGGTGTCCTCGTAGGAGGGGTCCTTCACGCCGGTGGAGGCCCACAGCGGCCGCTGCGGCGTGGCGCCGTGCTCCTCCAGGGCCTTCCACTCGGGGGAGGCGAAGACCTCCTGGTGGGCCTCGTAGGCCAGGCGGGCGTTGGCCAGGGCGGCGCGGCCCAGCAGGGACAGCGCCTCGTCGGTGCCGATCTCCTTCAGGCGCTTGTCCACCTCGGTGTCCACGCGGCTGACGAAGAACGAGGCCACCGACTGGATGCGGGACAGGTCGTGGCCGTTGGCGCGGGCCAGCTCCATCCCCTCCAGGAAGGCGTCCATCACCTGGCGGTAGCGCTCCAGGGAGAAGATCAGCGTGACGTTGACGCTGATGCCCTCGCCCAGCACCCGCGTGATCGCGGGCAGGCCCGCGGCCGTGGCCGGGATCTTGACCATCAGGTTGGGCCGGTCCACCATCCACCACAGCGCCTTGGCCTCGGCGGCCGTGCGCTCGGTGTCGTTGGCAAGGCGCGGGTCCACCTCCAGGGAGACGCGCCCGTCCACGCGGTCGGTGGAGTCGTAGACCGGGCGCAGGGTGTCCGCGGCCCAGCGGATGTCGTAGGTGGTGATCATGCGCACCGCCTCCTCCACCGTCACGCCCCGCACGGCCAGCTCGTGGACCTGCTGGTCGTAGGCGTCGCCCTCGGCGAGCGCCTTGTCGAAGATGGTGGGGTTGGAGGTGACGCCGACCACGTGGCGGGTCGACATCAGCTCGGCCAGGTTGCCGGAGCGCAGCCGCTCACGGCTGATGTCGTCGATCCAGACGGACACGCCCGCCTGGGAGAGGTCGCGGAGTGCGTTGCTCATGGGTTCTTCCGCCTTCCTGGGGGGCGGAGCGCCGCCCCCGGTCACACACGTCAAAGGAGGACGGGCCCCGCCGGGATCCTCCGGCGGGGCCCGCCGGGGTCAGCTGCCGGCCCTGGCGATGCTCTTGCGGGCCGCCTCGACGACCGCCTCGGTCGTGAAGCCGAACTTCTCGTACAGGACCTGGTAGGGGGCGGAGGCGCCGTAGTGCTCCAGGCTCACCGACTCGCCGGCGTCGCCGACGTACTCGCGCCAGCCCAGGGCGATCCCGGCCTCCACCGACACGCGGGCGCGCACGGAGGAGGGCAGCACCTGCTCGCGGTACTCCTCGCTCTGGCGCTCGAACCACTCCACGCACGTCATGGACACCACGCGGGTGGGCGTGCCCGCCTCCTGGAGCGCCTTGCGGGCGTCCAGGGCGATCTGCACCTCGCTGCCGGTGGCCATGATGATGACCTCGGGGGAGCCCCCGTCGGCCTCGGCCAGCACGTAGCCGCCCTTGACCGCGCCCTCGGCCGAGGCGTACTCCTCGCGGTCCAGGACGGGCAGGTTCTGGCGGGTCAGCGCCAGCGCGGACGGGCGGTCGCCCCGCTCGATCACCTCGCGCCACACCACGGCGGTCTCGTTGGCGTCGGCGGGGCGGATCACGTCCAGGCCGTAGATGGCGCGCAGCGCCCACAGGTGCTCGACCGGCTGGTGGGTGGGGCCGTCCTCGCCCAGGCCGATGGAGTCGTGCGTCCACACGTAGGTGACCGGCAGCTGCATGATGGCGGCCAGCCGGACCGCGGGGCGCATGTAGTCGCTGAAGACGAGGAAGGTGCCGCCGTAGGGCCGGGTCGGGCCGTGCAGGGCCATGCCGTTGAGGATGGAGCCCATGCCGTGCTCGCGCACGCCGAAGTGCAGGACGCGCCCGTAGGGGCTGCCCGGGAACATCTCGCTGGCGCGGTCGAAGGGCAGGAAGGACGGCTCGCCCTTGGGCGTGGTGTTGTTGGACCCGGCCAGGTCGGCCGAGCCGCCCCACAGCTCGGGCAGCAGCGGCGCCAGGGCCGAGAGCACCTCGCCGCTGGCCTTGCGGGTGGCCATCCCCTTCTCGCTGGCCTCGAAGGTCGGCAGGGCCTTCTCCCAGCCCTCGGGCAGCCGCTTCTCGACCAGGCGGTCGAACAGTTCGGCGTGCTCCCCGGCGCTCTCGTGCCAGGCCCTGAACTCCACCTCCCAGGCGGCGCGGGCCTCGCGGCCCCGGTCCACGGCGCGGCGGGTGTGCTCGATCACCGCGTCCTCGACGGCGAAGGGCTCGTCGGGCAGGCCGAGGATCGCCTTGGTGGCGGAGATCTCGTCGGCGCCGATGGCCGCACCGTGGATGGCGCCGGTGTTCTGCTTGTTGGGCGCGGGCCAGCCGATGACGGTGCGCAGGCGGATGAAGGTCGGGCGCTGGGTCTCGGCCTTGCCGCGCACGATCGCCTGGAACAGGGCCTCGACGTCCTCGACGTACTCGCCGGTGGCGCTCCAGTCGACCTCCTCCACGTGCCAGCCGTAGGCGCGGTAGCGCTCGGCCACGTCCTCGGAGTGCGCGATGCGGGTGTCGTCCTCGATGGAGATCCGGTTGTCGTCCCAGATCATGATGAGGTTGCCCAGCTGCTGGGTCCCGGCCAGGGCGCTGGCCTCGTGGCTCACGCCCTCCTGGACGTCGCCGTCGGAGCAGAACGCGTAGATGTGGTGGTCGAAGGGGCTGGCGCCCGGGCCGGCCTCGGGGTTGAACAGGCCGCGCTCGCGGCGGGCGGCCATGGCCATGCCGACCGCGTTGCCCACGCCCTGGCCCAGCGGACCGGTGGTGGTCTCCACCCCCGGCGTGTGGCTGAACTCGGGGTGGCCGGGCGTGCGGCTGCCCCACTGGCGCAGGTTCTTGAGGTCGTCCAGTTCGAGCCCGTACCCGGCGAGGTAGAGCTGGATGTACAGGGTGAGGCTGGAGTGGCCGATCGACAGCACGAAGCGGTCCCGGCCCGTCCACTCGGGGTCCGAGGGGTCGTGGCGCATGATCTTCTGGAAGAGCAGGTAGGCGGCTGGCGCCAGGCTCATCGCGGTGCCGGGGTGTCCGTTACCCGACTTCTCGACCGCGTCCATCGCCAGGGCCCGGACCGTGTTGACGGCGCGGAGGTCGAGGTCCGACCACTCCAGGGTTTGCGGGGTGTGGGCGTTCACGGACTTTCGTTCTCCTTCTCGGGCACCCCCCGCGCCCGTCGGCCGGAGCGCGGGGTGTGTCGGTTGCGTTCGTTCTCGAACCGCCGCCGGGACCCGGGCGGCCCGCCGTGCGGGCGGGGCCGAGCACTGCGGGCCGCGCACCCGCGGCTGTTCAGGGCGCGGACGCGGCGTCCCCGGGCGACGGCCGCCGCGGGCTGGAGACCACGACGGATTCGGCCACGATCGAGCCTATCGTCCGCTACCCGGGATGTCGTTGCCCGACACCTCTCATTACCGACCGGTAGGGGTGCGGGGAGCGCCTCCCGGGCGGCCGTCGGCGGCGCGTGCCGCCGACCGCGCGCCGCGGGGCGGGGGCCGCGGGCGGTGCGTGGCGGGCTGGAAGCGCGTCGGAGCCTGTGCGACCCTTCAGTACACCCGGCGGACCACCGTACGCACCCAGGCCCGAGGACCAGCGGTTTTCCTTGTGAGGGGGCTGGTCTCAGGCGCGCGCGAGGAAGTACTACAGTATGTCGTTGACGGGGTTTCCGCCGATCCAGACGCTTTGTCGGTCCGCCGGCCCCCGCGTGGCGAGCAGTGTCGAAACCCCTAGAGTTGTCGAGGTATCCGCGTGTCTGAAACCGAGCCGGTGGCCCCCGGGGGGACGCGAGAGAACCGTCCGGCCGTGAGGACCGGGTACTGATGGCCCTCACCAACCGCGCCCCGCGGACGAACCCGCACGGCGACCAGCCCCAGGCCCCCCGCAGGGCCTCGCTGGGCGCCCACGTCCGCGCCTACGTCGCCCTTTCCAAGCCGCGCGTCATCGAGCTGCTGCTCATCACCACCATCCCGGTGATGTTCGTCGCGGCCGGGGGCGTGCCGCCGCTGTGGACCGCGGTCGCCACCCTGGTGTTCGGCACCATGTCGGCGGCCAGCGCGAACGCGATGAACTGCTACATCGACCGCGACATCGACCGTGAGATGCGTCGCACCCGCCAGCGCCCCGGCGCGATGGACCTGGTCACCCCGCGCGGAGCCCTCGTCTACGGCCTGGTGCTGGCCGTCGGCTCCACCGTCGGGTTCGCCCTGCTGGTGAACGTGCTCTCGGCCGTGCTGTCGGTCTTCGCGATCCTGTTCTACATCTTCGTGTACACGCTGCTGCTCAAGCGGCGCACCGCGCAGAACGTGGTGTGGGGCGGCATCGCCGGGTGCATGCCGGTGCTCATCGGCTGGGCCGCGGTGACCAACAGCCTTGACTGGGCCCCGTTCGTCCTGTTCCTGGTGGTGTTCTTCTGGACGCCGCCGCACACCTGGACGCTGGCCATGCGCTACAAGGAGGACTACGCGCAGGCCAAGGTGCCGATGCTGCCCGTGGTCGCCACCGACCGCCGGGTGCTGCTGGAGTGCGTGCTCTACAGCTGGGCCACCGCGATCGTGTCGGTGCTGTTCTGGCCGGTGGCGGGCACCACCTGGTTCTACGGCGCGGTCGCCGTCGCCCTGGGCGCGCTGCTGGTCGTCCAGGCGCACCGCCTGCTCAACCGCTCCCGCGCGGGCGTGACCGGCGCGCAGCTCAAGACGATGGGCTTCTTCCACCTGTCCAACGCCTACCTGGCGCTGCTGTTCGTGGCGGTCACCGTCGACCCCCTGATCGCGGGCCTCCTGGGCTGAGGCCGCCCGCGCCCGCGGGCGGTGTCCCGTCCGGGAGCCGCCCACGGGCGCCCTGGCCGTCACCGGTCGGGGCCCGCGCGGCCCTCCCGGCGGTCGGCCGGGGGCGAAAGCCGTGGTCGGCCCGGTTCCCGCTACGATCGGTGCCCATGCCCCGTCTCGACAGCAAGGCCATCCTCCAGGGCCGACGCTCGCGCTACTCGATGACCCTCATCCTGGGCACCACCGTCAGCGTGGTCTGCATGATCGGGATGCTGGTCTACCTGTGGCTGCTCGCCCTGGCCGGGGGAGCGGCCGCCGGGATCGACGGAGGGCTCGGCTTCGCCGTCAGCCTCGTCGCCGCGGTCATCCCCGTGTGCATCCTCGTGCCGCTCATCCTCATGCTCGACCGGATCGAGCCCGAGCCCGGATGGGTGCTGTTCTTCGCCTTCGCCTGGGGCGCGGGCGTGGCCGTGGTGGTCTCCCTGCTGCTCAACAGCTGGGGCCTGGCCCACGTCACGGTTCCGCTGTTCGGCCGCGACCTGGGCGACTTCCTGGGCACGGCGGCGGTGGCGCCGCTGGTGGAGGAGAGCGCCAAGGGCGTGGTGCTGCTCATCCTGCTCTGGCGGCGCCGCCACGAGCTGGACACCTTCACCGACGGGGTGATCTACGCGGGGATGGTCGCCACCGGCTTCGCCTTCACCGAGAACATCCTGTACTTCCTCAGCGCGTTCTTCGACGGGACCCTGGTGGCCACCTTCGCCATCCGGGGGCTGATCGCCCCGTTCGGGCACCCGGTCTACACCGCGATGATCGGCATCGGCGTGGCCTACGCCGCCATGCGCTCCGGGGCCCTGCGCCTGCTGGCCCCCGTCGCCGGGTGGGCCGCGGCGGTGCTGCTGCACGGCATGTGGAACGGGTCCACCTACTTCGGCTGGTCCGGCCTGGCCGTCGCCTACATGGTGCTCTTCGGCGTGCTCATGGCGGTCCTGGCGCTGGCCACCCGCGACCGCCACCGGCAGATCGGCGCGATCGCCCGGTACCTGCCGCCCTACGTCTCCACCGGCCTGGTCACCCCGTCCGACATCGCCATGCTCAGCTCACTGCAGGGGCGCCGCCGGGCCAGGGAGTGGGCGGCGCGCAACGCCGGCCGCAGGGGCCGCGAGGCGATGCGCGAGTACCAGCTCGCCGCCACCGAGCTCGCGCTGCTGCACCGCAGGCTGGACGCCGGGCTGCCCGCGCCCGACTGGAAGGTCCACCGGGACTCGTTCCTGGCGCTGATGCACGTGGCCCGGGACGCCTTCCTGGGGCGGATGCCCCAGCCGGTCGCCCCGGGCTGGGCGGAGAACCCCACCGACTCCGGCTTCCTGCGCCGGGCCGACTTCGCCCACGTCATCGCCCAGGCGCGGGCACAGCAGGACTACGTTCCCCGTCACGGTCAGCAGGGTCCTCGCTGAGCTCCTGACCCGGCGGGACCAGGCGCGTGGTGGAGAAGTACAGACGGGAGATCGCGACCCAGGTCAGGGCCGAGCCCAGGACGTGCAGGACCACCAGGGCCTCGGGCAGTTCCAGGGCGTACTGGGTGTAGCCCACGACGCCCTGGAGGACGACGGTGGCCAGCAGGAACACGCTGCTCATGCGGACCGGCCGCCGGGCGCCGCCGCGGAAGGCGATGACCGTGGCCAGCACGGCCCCGGCCGTGGTGAGCCAGGCCAGCGCGGAGTGCAGGCGGGTGACCGCCGCCAGGTCGAACCCCCAGCGGGGGGCCGCGGCGTCGCCGCCGTGCGGGCCGGTGCCGGTGACGACGGTCCCGGCGACCAGCAGGACGAAGCCGACCACGACCAGTCCGACGCTCAGGGCGTGCAGCATGGGCCCCGCGGACACCTGGGGCTTGCCCTCGGGCTCCTGGCAGCGCACGTACAGGGCGACCGTGATGAAGACCATCACCATGGACAGCAGGAAGTGCGCGGCCACCGAGGCGGGGTGCAGGTCGGTCCACACGGTGATGCCGCCGACCACGCCCTGGCCCAGGACGCCGAACGGCACGATGACGGCCAGCCGGACCAGGTCGGGGCGGCGCGGGCTCATCCGCATGACCGCGACGAAGGTGATGACGGCGACCGCCAGCACGACGAAGGTGAGCGTCCGGTTGCCGAACTCGATGGCCGCGTTGAGCGCGGCGTGCCCGGTGTCGATGGGCACGAAGCTCTCCGGCGTGCACTTGGGCCACTCCGAGCAGCCCAGGCCCGAGGAGGTGACGCGCACGGTGGCGCCGGTGACGGCGATTCCGGCGTTGACGACGATGTTGCCGAGCGCCCAGGCCCGCAGAGACCGCTGCGTGGGTGTCCAGATCGTGCGCGCGAGCAGCACCAGAGCGAGTACTCCCGCGGTCGCGACGGCGATCTGCCAGCCCCACAGGGGGAATCCGAGAAGGGAGATGTCCTCCGCCGCGAGCGGGGGGACCGAGTTCGCGGCCAGCACCGCGGAGGCCGGGGAATCAGACATACGACAGACTGTAGTACATGGTCGCGGGAACCTGAGTCCACCCCCCGCGCAGTCTCCCACCTGGGCCGACGCCGCCGTTCGGCACAGGGGGAGGGGGCGCCCACGCGTGGACGCCCCCTCCGCGGCGGCGGGATCCGTCCTCCCGATCGGCCCGATCCCGGGGCTCGTCGGTTCGGGAGGGCCCGCCTCCGATGGCCGGTCGGCGCGGTCCTAGCCGACGTGGTTGGAGATGCACTGGTTGAGCAGGTCCAGGTCCAGGTTGATCAGACCGAGAAAGCCCTGCTCCTGCACGCACGCCTGGTAGACGTCGGTGTCGTTCTCGCCCGCGGAGGCGGTCCCGAACCCCATGCCGAGCAGGCCGGCGGTGAACAGGGCGGTCATCATCATCTTGGCGGTGGTGCGCATGGCTTTCCCTTCGAGTGCGAGTGATCGTGCCGTTTGGCCGACCCACCAGGACAGATAACCATTTGTATCTAATCGGAAACACGGAGTAGCGAAACTCCTGTCCGAGTCTTCCCGTACGGGCCGCCCCGACGGGCGCCTCGCGGACACGGCGGTCGCGGACCCCGCCCGCCTACCGCTCCTCGGGACCCCGCCGGGGCGGCCGGGCGGACGCGCCGTCGGACTCGGGGCCGTCCCCGCGGTCGCGGGCCGAGGTGCGGGTGGAACCCGCGCTGGCCACGATCACGCAGGCCACCGCGAACCACTGCCACACGGTCAGGAGTTCACCCAGCACCACCAGGCCCACCAGCGCCGCGGCGGCGGGCTGGAGGCTCATCAGCACCCCGAACACGCGCGGCGGCATCCGGCGCAGCGCGGTCAGCTCCAGCGTGTAGGGCACCACCGAGGACAGCACGCCGACCACCAGGCCGAACAGCAGCAGGCGCCAGTCCAGCAGGGCCGCGCCACCCTGGTACACCCCGACCGGCGCCATGACGACCACGCCGACCACGCTGGCGATCGCCAGGCCGGACGTGCCGCTGAACCGCTGGCCCGTCGACGCGCTGAGCAGGATGTAGCCCGCCCAGGCCACCGCCGCCAGCACGGCGAACAGGATGCCCAGCGGGTCCATCGAGCCCGACTCCAGCCCCAGCGCGACCACGCCCAGCCCGGCCAGGCCCGCCCACACCAGGTCGATCCGGCGACGCGACCCCAGGATGGCGATGGCCAGCGGCCCCAGGTACTCGATGGTGACCGCGATCCCCAGCGGGATGCGCGCGAAGGCCTGGTAGATGAGGAAGTTCATCATCGCCAGCGCGACGCCGTAGCCGACCACCACCAGCCAGTCGCCGCGCGAGCGCGCCCTGAGCACCGGCCGCGCCACCAGGACCAGGAGCACCGCCGAGGTCAGCAGCCGCAGCCACACGACCGCGGCCGGGGGCAGCACGTCGAAGAGGTTCTTGGCCACCCCGGCGCCGGTCTGCACCGAGACGATGCCGACCATCACCAGCCAGACCGGGGGCACCGCCTCCACCGCTCGGAGCGGGGAGAACGCTGCCTGGGGCCGGGACGGAGTGCTCATGGGAAGTCATCCTACGTTTTCGGGGGCCCTCTCCGGCTCCCCGCCGTCCCCGGTCCGCGCCCGGCTCCGGTCCGCCCGGTCCGGGCCCCTCGCGGGCCGCACGGCCCCGGCCCGGTCCGCTCCCGGGGGCCGGGCCACGACCGCGGCCAGCAGCAGTCCCCAGGCCGCCACGGCCACCGCGGGCTGCGCCAGCGTCATGACCAGCCCGTGCACCGTCTGGTCCGCCCGGCCGGTCAGGACCTGCACCCCGATCCACAGGAACGGCAGCGCCGCCGCGAGCAGGTTCACCAGCAGCGCGGCCCACACCAGTCCGGGCCGGGCGGGCCGCCGCCGCAGCACCAGGGCGCCGCCCGCGGCGAGCAGGAACAACGGCGGGCCGAGGTAGCGGACCGCGATGAACCAGGGGACTCCGATCGCTTCCATGCCCGGACCCTATCGAGCCCCCACCACTGGCGGGCGAACGTGCAACAAACCGGCAAAGTGGTGTGAAATGGTCCGGGCCGTGGAACGACGCGGCCCCCGCCCGCACCCCGCTGGAGTGTCCTCGATGTCCCGACGCCGTGCCCGTTCCCCCCGCGCCCACGAACGGTACGTCCCCCGCTGGCCGCTCCTGGCCGGAGCCCTGGCCCTGCTGTTGGTGGCCCTCGTCGGCGGCTACACCGGCGGCCTGCTCGTGTCCGGAGACGACCGGTCCGAGGAGCCGGAGATGACCACGGCCTCGGGCATCCTGGTCCAGCCGCCCGGAGCCCCCGAGTCCGAGGAGCCCGCCGAGGAGCCGTCGGAGGAAGAGGTCGTCCACCCCGCGGGCCTGGACCCCGCGCTCGTCTACGCGGTCCAGAGCGTCCACGGCGGCCGCGTCATGGACGTCGCGGGCACGTCCACCGCCAACGGCGCGTACATCCACCTGTGGGACCGCCACGACCAGACCAACCAGCAGTGGCGCTTCATCCCCGTGGACGGGGGCTTCTACGAGATCGAGGGCGTGGGCAGCGGCAAGCTCCTGGAGATCCCCGCCGACCCGGCCGCGCAGCCAGGCGCGGCACTGCTCACCCGCACCGGCTCGCCCAACCAGCACTGGTCGCTCATCGAGGTGGGGCCGGGCGTGGTCCGCCTGGTCAACCGGGCCACCGGCCAGGCACTGGAGGCGCAGGGCGGCGCCCCCGACAACGGCACCAGGGTCGCCCAGGCGCCCGACGGCGGCCACGCCCACCAGCAGTGGCGCCTGCTGCCCCTGGGCTGACCCCGCCCGGGGTCACTCCCAGCGGAAGAGGCGGCTGGCCAGGACGCCGCAGACCAGCGCCCACACGGCCAGCACCGCGAACGCGCCGGGGCCCGGCAGGGAACCGTCGGCCAGGACCGTGCGCAGCCCCGAGCTGAGCGCCGTGATCGGCAGAGCCGACGCCGCCTGCTCCAGCGGTCCGGGGAAGCTGCTGACCGGGAAGAGGACCCCGCCCAGGCCCAGCAGCAGCACGTACACCAGGTTGGCCCCGGCCAGGGTCGCCTCGGCCCGCAGCGTGCCCGCCATCAGCAGGGCCAGCGAGCTGAACGCGGCGGTGGCCAGCAGCACCAGCGCCACGGCCGCCAGCACGCCCGCCGGGCTCACCGCGGGCGACCAGCCCAGCGCCAGCGCCACCGCGCACAGCACCACCGTCTGGATCGCCTGCACGCCCAGCACGGCCAGGGTCTTGGCGGCCAGCAGGCCGAAGCGCGACAGCGGGGTCGCCCCCAGCCGCTTGAGCACCCCGTAGCGGCGTTCGAAGCCGGTGCCGATGGCCAGGCCCGTGAACGACGTGGACATCACCGCCAGCGCCAGCACGCCGGGCGTGAGCGCGTCCACCCGAGCCCCCTCGCCCACGTCCAGCACCGAGGTGAGGCTGAAGCCCACCAGCAGCAGCACGGGGATCACCATGGTGAGCAGGAACTGCTCGCCGTGGCGCAGCATGACCCGCAGCTCCATCCCGGCCTGCGCGGCGACCATCCGCCACATCGGCGCGGCCCCGGGCGCGGGGGTGAACAGCGAGGCGTCGTCGCCTCCGGGAGCGGGCGCGTCGGCGGTCGCCCGCGCGGAGGCGGTGGAGGTGTGCTCGTGCATCAGTCGCGCAGTTCCCTGCCGGTGAGTTCGAGGAAGACGTCTTCGAGGGTACGCCGCCGCACGCGCAGGTCCTCGGCCAGGACTCCGGCCGAGGCGCACCAGGCGGTGACCGTGGCCAGGAACTCCGGTCCGGGCGCGCCCCCGCCGCCGGGGAAGACCGCGTACTCGCGGCGGCCGTCGGCCGGGCCCTGGGCCTCCACCCGGCTGCCCTCGGGCAGGGCGGCCTCCAGCAGGGCGGTGTCCACCGGGGCCTCGGCGGAGAAGCAGACCTCCCTGCGCTCCCCGGTCAGCTCGGCCGGGGTGCCCTCGGCGACCACGGCGCCGCGGTCGATGATGACCACGTGGTCGGCCAGCCGCTCGGCCTCCTCCATGTAGTGCGTGGTCAGGATCACCGCCACGCCCGCCTCGCGCAGGGCCGCCACCAGGTCCCAGGTGGCCATGCGCGCCTGCGGGTCCAGGCCCGCGGTCGGCTCGTCCAGGAAGACCAGTTCGGGGCGGCCGACCACGGCGCAGGCCAGGGACAGGCGCTGCTGCTGGCCGCCGGACAGGCGGCGGAAGGGCGTGGTGGCCACCGAGGTCAGGCCCAGCCGCTCCAGCAGCAGGCGGGGCTCGATCGGCCGGGCGTGGAAGGAGGCCATCAGCCGCAGCCACTCGGCGGCGCGGGCGCCGGTGGGCACGCCCCCGGACTGGGGCATCACCCCGACGCGGGGTTTGAGGGCGCCGGAGTCGGCCACGGGGTCCAGGCCCAGCACCCGCACCCGTCCGCCGTCGGCGCGGCGGAAGCCCTCGCAGATCTCGATGGTGCTCGTCTTGCCCGCTCCGTTGGGACCGAGCAGAGCCGTCACCGCGCCCCGGCGCGCGCTGAAGGTGAGGCCGGTGACTGCGGTGGTGGCGCCGTAGCGCTTGACCAGGTCGACGACCTCGACCGCGGCTGTGTCCATGGGCCCTGAGTCTACGTGCGGCCCGGCGGAGGGCTTCACCGCCCCGGCCGGGGCGCCCGGGGCCCGGCGGCGCGCCGAACACCCCCGTCCGGATGCCGATACGGCGGTCTCGGAATATGGTCGTCGGGAAGGATCGCGGGCCCGTCCTTGTTCGTGTCCGCGAGGTTGCCGGTGTGTGAACCCCCTGTAAGGCAAGCCTGTCCTTGGTGACCAAGTCCATGGGGTCGGGTTTGCCTCGGCGGACTTATTTACGCCACACTGATGTTGTCAAAACCAGAGGGCCGCGTCAGAGAGGGAGGGGAAGACTGTGTCCGAGGCGTCCAGTGTGACCCGTCCCCTGGCCGGAACGGAGCGCGGGGCCGAGACCGGCACCCGCGCACGGGTCGCGCGGCTCATCCTGGAGAAGGGCCCGATCACCGCCTCCGCCCTGGGAGAGCGGCTCGGGCTCACCCCGGCGGCCATCCGCCGCCACCTCGACAACCTGACCAGCGAGGGCATGGTCGAGGCCCGCGACGCCCGGCCCCACGGCGGGCGACGCCGCCGGGGCCGCCCGGCGCGCGTCTTCGCCATCACCGAGGCCGGACGCGACGCCTTCGTCCACGCCTACGACGACCTCGCCACCAGCGCGCTCCGCTTCCTGGCCGACACGGCCGGTCCCGGAGCCGTGGGCGAGTTCGCGCGCAGTCAGGTCGCCGACCTGGAGCGGCGCTACAAGCCCCTGCTGGACGCGGTTCCCGCGAAGCAACGCGTCCGGCTGCTGGCCGAGGCCCTCTCCAACGACGGCTACGCCGCCACCGCGGGCCGGGCGCCCGCGCCCGGCGGCGGCGACCAGTTGTGCCAGCACCACTGCCCCGTCGCGCACGTGGCCGCCGAGTTCCCGCAACTCTGTGAGGCCGAGATCGAGGCCTTCGCGCGGCTGCTGGGCACCCCGGTGCGCAGGCTGGCCACCATCGCCCACGGCGACGGTGTGTGCACCACCCACGTCACCCCCCGGGGCGACGCGGCGAGCGGGGAGGACGGCACCCCCGCGGCCAAGGCCATCCGCCAGGCGGCGGACGGCTCAGTTCACCACAAGGACGTCTGAGTCCAGGAGGAGTCCGCGCATGACGTCTATCGCGCATCCCGAGCTCGAGGGGATCGGAACATACGAGTACGGCTGGGCCGACTCCGACGCGGCCGGGGCCTCGGCCCGCCGCGGTCTCAACGAAGAGGTCGTCCGCGACATCTCCGCCAAGAAGGACGAGCCGGAGTGGATGACCAAGCTCCGCCTCAAGTCCCTACGGCTCTTCGACAAGAAGCCCATGCCCAACTGGGGCGCGGACCTGTCCAAGATCGACTTCGACAACATCAAGTACTTCGTGCGGTCCACGGAGAAGCAGGCCACCTCCTGGGAGGACCTGCCCGAGGACATCAAGAACACCTACGACAGGCTGGGCATCCCCGAGGCGGAGAAGCAGCGCCTGGTCGCCGGTGTCGCCGCGCAGTACGAGTCCGAGGTCGTCTACCACCAGATCCGCGAGGACCTGGAGGAGCAGGGTGTCATCTTCCTGGACACCGACACCGCCCTCAAGGAGCACCCGGAGATCTTCGAGGAGTACTTCGGCTCCGTGATCCCGGCCGGCGACAACAAGTTCGCCGCGCTCAACACCGCCGTGTGGAGCGGCGGGTCGTTCATCTACGTGCCCAAGAACGTGCACGTGGAGATCCCGCTCCAGGCCTACTTCCGGATCAACACCGAGAACATGGGCCAGTTCGAGCGGACCCTGATCATCGTCGACGAGGGCGCCTACGTCCACTACGTCGAGGGCTGCACCGCGCCGATCTACAAGTCGGACTCGCTGCACTCCGCGGTCGTGGAGATCATCGTCAAGAAGAACGCCCGCTGCCGTTACACGACCATCCAGAACTGGTCCAACAACGTCTTCAACCTGGTCACCAAGCGCGCCGTGGCCGAAGAGGGCGCGACCATGGAGTGGATCGACGGCAACATCGGCTCCCAGGTCACCATGAAGTACCCGGCCGTCTACCTGATGGGCGAGCACGCCAAGGGCGAGACCCTGTCCATCGCCTTCGCGGGCGAGGGCCAGCACCAGGACACCGGGTCCAAGATGGTGCACTGCGCGCCCAACACCTCCTCCACCATCATCTCCAAGTCGGTGGCACGCGGCGGGGGCCGCGCCTCCTACCGGGGACTGGTGCAGGTGCAGGAGGGCGCCGACCACGCCAAGTCCTCGGTCAAGTGCGACGCGCTGCTGATCGACACCATCAGCCGTTCGGACACCTACCCCTACAACGACCTGCGCGAGGACGACGCCGAGCTCGCGCACGAGGCGACCGTCTCCAAGGTCAGTGAGGACCAGCTCTTCTACCTGATGAGCCGGGGCATGGACGAGGACGAGGCCATGGCCATGATCGTGCGCGGGTTCGTCGAGCCCATCGCGCGCGAGCTGCCCATGGAGTACGCGCTGGAACTGAACCGGCTGATCGAGCTTCAGATGGAAGGAGCGGTTGGTTAAGTTGACCAGCCCGAGCACCGAACCCAAGGCCCACAGCCACGGCCTGGGGGAGATCCCGTTCTCCAAGTTGGCCACCCACGGGTCCTTCGACGTGAACGACTTCCCCGTCCCCGGCGGCCGCGAGGAGGAGTGGCGCTTCACTCCGATCCGCCGCCTCAAGGGCCTGCACGACGGCAGCGCCGTCGCCGACGGCACCGACAAGCTCGACGTGGACGCCCCCGAGGGCGCCACCGTCGAGACGGTCGGCCGCGGCGACGCGCGGCTCGGCACCGCCGGGTTCCCCGCCGACCGCGTCACCGCCCAGGCCTACACCTCCTTCGAGGAGGCCACGGTCATCACGGTCGCGCAGGGCGCGGCCCTGGAGCGGCCGATCACCGTCAACCGCCAGGCCCAGGGCGGCACGCGCTACGACCAGTTCGTCCTGGACGTCAAGCCGCTGGCCGAGGCGGTCGTGGTCCTCAACCAGACCGGCACGGGCGTGCGCGCGGGCAGCGTGGACATCCACGTCGGCGAGGGCGCGCGCCTGACGCTGATCAGCGTCCAGGACTGGGACGGCGACGCCGTCGACGTCTCGCAGCACAACGCCCAGGTGGCCAAGGACGCCACGTTCAAGTCGATCGTGATCACCCTGGGCGGCGACCTGGTCCGGCTCTCCCCGAAGGTGGCCTACAAGGGGCGCGGCGCCAACGCCGAGCTCCACGGGCTGTACTTCACCGGCGACGGCCAGCACCACGAGCACCGCTCGCTCATCGACCACAACATGTCCAACACCCGCTCGCGGGTGGAGTACAAGGGCGCGCTGAGCGGCAAGGACGCCCACGGTGTGTGGATCGGCGACGTGATCATCGGTGAGGGCACCACCGGCACCGACTCCTACGAGCACAACCGCAACCTCCAGCTCACCGACGACACCCGTGTGGACTCGGTGCCCAACCTGGAGATCTTCACCGGTGAGGTGGAGGGCGCCGGGCACGCCGCCGCCAGCGGTCGCCTCGACGACATCCACCTGTTCTACCTGCGCTCCCGGGGCATCCCGGAGGACGAGGCCCGGCGCCTGGTCATCCGCGGCTACTTCCTGGAGCTCATCAACCGGATCCCGGTCGAGGAGCTGCGTGAGGAGATCATGGCCAAGGTCGAGCGCAAGCTGGCCGCCCATGAGTGAGGCCGGACGCTGGGTGAAGGTCGCCGAGCTCTCCGAGATCCCCGAGGAGGGGGCCCTCGGGGTCGAGACCGACGACGAGACACCCATCGCCCTGGTCCGCAGCGAGGGCGAGGTGTACGCCGTGCGGGACGTGTGCTCGCACGCCGAGGTCCGCCTGTCCGAGGGCGAGGTCGAGGACGGCACCATCGAGTGCTGGCTGCACGGCTCCTGCTTCGACCTGCGCTCGGGGGCGCCGATCAATCCGCCCGCGACCCAGGCGGTCCCCACCTACGACGTGAAGATCGACGGCGAAGACGTGCTCGTCTCGCTGGATGAGAAGAATTCCTGAGGCCTGAAATGACCAAGTTCGAAATCCGCGGCCTGCGCGCCGACGTCCTCATCGGCGAGGACGAGCGGCAGGAGATCCTCAAGGGCGTTGACCTGACCGTCAACTCCGGTGAGACCCACGCCATCATGGGCCCCAACGGCTCGGGCAAGTCCACCCTCGCCTACGCGATCGCCGGCCACCCGCGCTACGAGATCACCGAGGGCGAGGTCCTCGTCGACGGCGAGAACATCCTGGAGATGAGCGTCGACGAGCGCGCCCGCGCCGGCGTGTTCCTGGCCATGCAGTACCCGGTCGAGGTCCCGGGCGTGTCCATGTCCAACTTCCTGCGCAGCTCCGTCACCGCGGTGCGCGGCGAGGCCCCCAAGCTCCGCCAGTTCTCCAAGGAGCTCCAGGGAGCGATGAAGGACCTGTCCATCGACCCGGCCTTCGCCGCCCGCGGCGTCAACGAGGGTTTCTCCGGCGGTGAGAAGAAGCGCCACGAGATCCTCCAGCTGGAGCTGCTCAAGCCCAAGGTCGCCATCCTGGACGAGACCGACTCCGGCCTGGACGTCGACGCGCTCAAGGTCGTCTCCGAGGGCGTCAACCGCGCCAAGGCGAGCGGTGAGATGGGCGTCATGCTCATCACGCACTACACCCGGATCCTCAACTACGTGAAGCCCGACTTCGTGCACGTGTTCGCGGGCGGCCGCGTCGCCGAGTCCGGCGGCCCGGAGCTGGCCGACGTGCTGGAGGCCGAGGGCTACGAGCGTTTCGTGAAGGCGGGCGCGTAACCGATGACCACAGTCCGCGAGTTCGGTCGGGCCGGGGCGGCCCCGCTCGACGTCGCGGCGATCCGGGAGGACTTCCCGATCCTCTCCCGGACCGTCCGCGACGGGCGGCCGCTGGTGTACCTCGACTCCGGGGCCACCTCGCAGAAGCCCCGTCAGGTGCTCGACGCCGAACGTGAGTTCTACGAACGCCACAACGCGGCGGTGCACCGTGGCGCGCACCAGCTCGCGGAGGAGGCGACCGACGCCTACGAGGCGGCCCGGGAGACCATCGCCCGGTTCATCGGGGCCGACGCCGGGGAGGTGGTGTTCACCAAGAACGCCACCGAGGGCGTCAACCTGGTGGCCTATGCGCTGAGCAACTCCGCGACCGCCGACGAGGAGCTGCGCCGCTTCCAGGTGGGGCCCGGCGACGAGGTCGTGGTGACCGAGATGGAGCACCACGCCAACCTGGTGCCCTGGCAGCAGCTGTGCCAGCGCACCGGGGCGACCCTGCGCTGGTTCCCGGTGACCGACGAGGGGCGCCTGGACCTGTCGGGGATCGCCGACCTGGTCAACGAGCGCACCAAGGTCGTGGCGTTCAGCCACCAGTCCAACGTGCTGGGCACCGTCAACCCGGTCGGGGAGATCGTCGCCCGGGCCCGCGAGGTCGGCGCGCTGACCGTGCTGGACGCCTGCCAGTCGGTCCCGCACATGCCGGTCGACGTGGCCGCGCTGGGCGTGGACTTCCTGGTCTTCTCCGGCCACAAGATGCTCGGTCCCAACGGGATCGGGGTGCTGTGGGGGCGCCGGGAGCTGCTGGAGGCCATCCCGCCGTTCATCACCGGCGGTTCCATGATCGGCGTGGTCCACATGGAGTACTCCACCTGGGCCGACCCGCCCCAGCGCTTCGAGGCCGGTGTGCCGATGGCCCCGCAGGCCGTCGGCCTGGCCGCGGCCTGCGACTACCTGTCCCGCGTGGGCATGGAGCGGGTCGCCGAGCACGAGCACGCGCTGACCGAGTACGCGCTGGAGCGGATCGGCGCCCTGGAGGGCGTGCGGATCGTCGGCCCCGCCGAGGCGGTGGACCGCGGCGGCGCCGTGTCCTTCGCCGTGGACGACATCCACCCGCACGACGTGGGCCAGGTCCTGGATGACCGGGGCGTCGAGGTCCGGGTGGGCCACCACTGCGCCTGGCCGCTGCACCGCAGGCTGGGCGTCGTCGCGACCACGCGCGCGTCCTTCTACCTGTACAACACGCGGGAGGACGTGGACGCGCTCGTGGAGGCCATCAGGGCCGCGCAGAAGTTCTTCGGAACCCGGCCCTAGAGCGAGGAACAGCCTGACCATGCAGTTGGACGCGATGTACCAGGAGATCATCCTGGACCACTACCGCAACCCGCACCACAAGGGCCTGCGCGATCCGCACAACGCGGAGGCGCACCACATCAACCCCACCTGCGGGGACGAGGTGACGCTCCGGGTGGCGCTGACCCCCGCCGAGGGCTCCGGCGGCCTCGACCGCGAGGCCGTCGTCAGCGACGTCTCCTACGAGGGGATGGGCTGCTCGATCAGCCAGGCCAGCACCTCGGTGCTGACCGACCTGCTCATCGGCCGCACCGTCGCCGAGGGCATGACCACCCTGGACGCCTTCACCGAGCTGATGCAGTCCAAGGGCAAGGGCGAGCCCGACGAGGACGTGCTGGAGGACGCCGTGGCGTTCGTCGGCGTGTCCAAGTACCCCGCGCGGATCAAGTGCGCCCTGTTGGGGTGGATGGCCTGGAAGGACGCCGTGTCGCAGTCCCTGGAGAAGGAAGCCGTCTGATGAGCGAGAACGAGACGACAACGACCGAGGCCGTCGAGGGCGCTCCCCTCTCCCCGGAGGCGGAGGCGCTGGTCGAGGAGATCAGCGAGGCGCTCAAGGACGTGATCGACCCCGAGCTGGGCGTGAACGTCGTCGACCTGGGCCTGCTGTACGGGGTGAACGCCGACGACAGCACCATCACGCTGGACATGACCCTGACCAGCGCGGCGTGCCCCCTGACCGACGTGATCGAGGACCAGGCCACCAGCGCCCTGGACGAGTTCGAGCGCGACGTCAAGATCAACTGGGTCTGGATGCCGCCGTGGGGTCCGGACAAGATCACCGACGACGGGCGCGACCAGCTGCGCATGCTGGGCTTCAACGTCTGACACGCGCCGCACGCGCGAAACGGGCCGGCTACCCCTCGGGGACCGGCCCGTTCGCGTGTGCGGGGCCGCTGCCGCGGGGCTCCCGGAGCCCTTCCGGTGCCGCGGCGGCCGGTGACGGTCCGCGTCGCGGGGACGGGAGCGGCCCCCGCGCGGTCGGGCGCGGGGGCCGTGGGAGCCTCAGGGCCTTCGGGCGCGGGCGCCCGGGGCCGTCAGTAGACGAGGGGGTTGAACTGGGGGGCGGCGAAGGTGCCGCCGGCGTGGAAGTCGACGCTGCGCCCGGCGGGCACCCGGTACTGGGTGGTGGTCTTGCTCGGCGAGTTGGCCCAGGTGCCCCGGATCGTCACGGAGTAGGAGACACCGGAGGAGCTGATGCCGGTGCTGGTGCACTGGCCGGGGTTGACCACGAAGGTGGTGAAGCTGCCGAAGTCGGCGTAGGCCGTGTAGTCGGAGGACACGTTGCACAGGCGGAAGGTGCCCGCGGCCGCGGCGGGGGTGGCGGTGCCCACCGCGAGGCCGAGGGAGAGCAGGAGGCCCAGGGCCAGGGTGAGGGCGAGCGACTTGCCTCGTGAGAACGCGGCGGACATGGAACTCCTCAGTGTGGTCGTGGAACAGGGGGTGGGACCGCTACCCGGAAGGGGGCGGTGAGTAGTCAACCACACGCACAAGGCCACTTCTAGGGTTTGTGTGTTTTTATTTCTGTCTTTGTGTGTGTTCATGCGGGATTCGTGTGCCTTCAGGGCGTCGTAACGCCCCGTTCGCTTGCGTTGCCGGACCGCTCGGCGCCCCGGCACGCGAAGAGCGCCCGCCGCCGGGGGGCGACGGGCGCTCGTGGCGAGTCGTGCCTAGTGCGCGGCGAACATGCCCGCGCGCAGCTCCGCGGCGATGTCGTTGTCACCGCGCAGGGACAGCAGGTCCACCAGTGACTGGGGGTCGGCGAACGCCTCGTCGTCGCTGTCGGTGATCCGACGGGAGAGGATCTTCAGGGCGTCCTCGGTGGAGGCGGGCGCGGTGTAGCCGCTCAGGTGCAGCGCCCGGGCCGTGGGGGAGTGGCCGCTCAGGTCGGTGGCGGGCAGCTTGCGCGCGTCCAGCCGGTCCCCGGCCACGGTGATGAACACGCGGTCGCCGGGCTGGGCGGCCTGGCGGCGCAGCAGGGGGCGCAGGGAGTCGAACGCCGGCTGGTCGCGCCAGACCAGCACCAGCAGGTCCGCGCCCGGGGCGGTCAGGCACAGCAGCCGCCCGGGCTGGAGGCCCAGGTGGGTGGCGTACCCGGTGGGCACGGCCACGGGCGCGCCGTTGAGGTGGTCGGCGGTGATGTCGATGCGGTGCCACCAGCGCCCGTCGGGGGCGCGGAAGCAGCGGGCAGCCATGGCCGGGTCGCTCGCACCGGACCGCGAGGGCGGGGCGGGCGGCGCGACCGGGGCCGTGGGCGGCAGGCCGTGGGCCTGTCCGGGAGCCGGGCCCAGCGGCACGACGCGGTGCGGGTCCAGGGCGGCGGCGCCGAAGACCGCGGGGACCTGCTCGGGAGCGGGTCCGTGCTGGTGTGAGGGGACGGGCTCGGCCGGGGCCGCGGACGGCTGCGCGTCCACGCGCCGCCGTATGGGCAGCCCGTTCTCGGTGGTGGCCCCCGAGTCCTCCGGGGCGGTGTGGCCCGGGTGGTTGGCGGGCATCTCCATGGGCACCGACGGGTCCGTGAACACGTGTCCGTCCCGCAGGCTCACCCCCGGGGTGCTCAGCAGCCAGGCGCGCAGCTCCTGCTGGCGGATGCCGATCCGGCTGAGCCTGATCCCGGCCTCGGTCATGCTGGGGGCGTCGTCCAGCAGCTCGCGGGTCTGCCAGCGCAGCCGGTTGGGGTCGTCGGCGATCAGCCAGCCGTTGTGCATGCGCCGGTCGGTGAACAGGGTGATGATCACCCGCCACAGCGGCGTGTTGAGGGTGGGCACGTCCACCGGGTGGTCGGGGTGGGCGTTGATCAGGCGGTCGATGGTGGTCGCCGCGCCCAGCTGCTCGGACAGCTCGCGCAGGTGCTTGGTGATCGCGGCGCCCTCGGGCGCGTTGAGCCAGCGCAGCAGGCGCTCCTCCACCTTGCGCTGGGCGGAGCGGATCTCGGTGACGTCCACGGCGATCTGCTCCGAGAGCACGCGGATGCTGATGGGGTCGGTGGCGAACAGGCGCTCGGCGGCGACCGTGCGCTCCAGTTCGGGCCAGGAGCGGAACATCTCCTCGACCAGGTCCACCAGGGGGTGCTGGCCCAGCGCCGGGGCGGGGGGGCGCTCCTCGGCGTGGTCGGGCCGCATGGCCTTGGGCGGGCCGAAGCTGGGGCGGCGCAGGGTGCGCCCGGGCCCCAGCAGGGAGCTGCGGAACTGCGAGCGCAGGTCGCCCGCGCCCTCGCTGCGGGCGCCGTCCCCGCCCACGGCCTCGGTGCGCAGGGCGGAGCCGGGGATCATCGCGGCCGAGCTGACCATGGCCGTGGCCGCCTGCTCCCGGACCGCAGCGCCGGAGGGCTCGGCCTCCTCGCCGCGCTGGGCGCGCAGGGCCCGCAGGGTGCGGATCGCGCGCGTGGCCGGGGTCTGCGGCGGGGCCGCGTGTCCGGGGCTCTCGGTCCCCATCCCGGAGCCCGTGGCCGCGGTGAGGTACTCCAGCGCGCTGTGCACGTGCTCGGGCGCGGAGTCGGGCAGCCAGTGGGCGATGGTGCGCACGGCCTCCATCATCAGGGCGGGGGAGGGGGTGGGGCCCCCGGGAAGCTCGCAGCAGGGCTGTAGCGCGCGCCAGGCCACCGTGCTCAGGATGTCCATGGGGTCGCAGTCGGCGAGCGCCCACGTGCCGATCTCCTGCGGACTCGTGGAGATGAGGCGTTCCCAGTCCCCGGCGGTGGCCGCGACCGCGCCGCGCACGGGCTCGGAGAGGTCGGAGCAGTCCACCAGCTGGGTGCGCAGGCTCGGCAGGAACTCGGCCAGCGGCAGGTGCGACCACTGCTCCAGGGCCAGGCGGGCGATGCCGTGCGCGAGCCAGGGCGGTCCCGCGATGTCCAGGACGCGTGCGACGGGCAGCGAGTGCCACCAGCCGTCGATCAGACGGTCGTGGTGGAGCAGGGGAGCCACGTCCGGCGACCTCGACCACCGCAGTGCGGGTGCGAGGTCGACGAGGCAGATCGGAGAGACGGCGTTCATCCGCTGGGGACCTCGACCTCCTGGTGTCTGCACGTGAATTGGGGAGGAACCGCACGGGCCTTCGGTTCGATGCACCACAGTACGCGCCCCTCACCCGCGGGGAGGCCGGACGGGAGACCGGTCCGTGCGCCACGGGCGGGCACGGCCAGCCGGGGGACAGGGGTGCCGTGAGCACTTCCCCGAGATCGTACGTCCCCTGACGCCACATGGGTACCCCCGGGCGTGCCAGGTCCGCCGCGACCGGACCGTGACTGCCTTGTGTGATGACCGTGACGAGGGCGTTCCGGCCCCCGGGCCCGCGCCGACGTGTGAGCTACCTCATAGCCGACCCCGGGTTCTTCCCGGGCCCACCGGTCGTTGGTGTTCACGGCGCCTTCATACGGGCGTCCCCCGCGCGCAACGGGCGCGCACGACCGGTCCGGGAAGCATGGAGGCTGGCGGGGTGTGGCGACACACTCCGTCCCAGGCACTCCGTCGTCGGCCGCGGGTATGCTGGAAGGGCACTTTCCTTCGCCCGGGCGACCTTTCCGGCCGGACGGCCGCGCCCGGTGGCCGACAGGGGTCGACGGTGTTCGGACACGGGTGGTGGCCGGACCGCGGCCCGACACCACGATCGCCGTACCCGCGCACCCTCGGCGCGCGCAGGCGTGGGACGGTCGAGCCGGATGATTGGTTGACGTGACAGACCTTGAGACGAATCCCCCAGCGGCCGCTCGCCTCCACAGACCGGATCCCATCCGGTCCTACGTGGCGATCGGCGACAGCATCACCGAGGGGATGGAAGACGACAGCGGCCCAGACGGAGAGTACCGGGGCTTCGCCGACCGACTGGCGGAGCACCTGGCCACGGTGACCCCCGACTTCCGCTACGCCAACCTGGGCGTGCGCGGACGCCGGATGCGCCACATCTTCGGCGAGCAGCTCGACCAGACGCTGGCCTGGAAGCCCGACCTGGTCACCGTCCTGGCCGGGGGCAACGACGTCCTGCGTCCGGGAGGGGACCTCGACCGGCTGGCCGAGCACTTCGAGTGGGGCATCCGCCAGCTGCGCGACGCCGGAATCCGCGTGGTGATCCTGTCCGGCCACGACACCGGGTGGATCCCGGTCCTGCGCTACTACCGCGGCCGCATCGCCGTGTTCAGCATGCACATGCGCGCCGTCGCCGAGCGCACCGGCACCGAGATCGTCGACCTGTGGGCGCTCAACGCCCTGACCGACTCCCGCGCCTGGAGCGAGGACCGCCTGCACCTCAACGGCGCGGGCCACCAGATCGTCGCCGCGCGCGTGGCCGACCTGCTCGGCTTCCCCATGGGCCCGCCCGAGTCCTGGACCGACCCGTGGACCACCCCGCCCCGGCAGCTGCCCCGCATCCTGCGCCGCCGCGAGAACCGCCGCTGGGCCCGCCAGTACCTGGTGCCGTGGCTGCGCCGCCGTGCCATGGGCCGCTCCTCCGGGGACGGCCGCCTGCCCAAGCGCCCCGAGCTGGACTACCTGCACGACGAGGACACCCGGTCCCGGATCGCCAGGAGCATCGAGGAGGGCAAGGCCTGGGAGGGCACCTACAACGGCTTCGACCCCGCCGAGAGCGCGCCCACCAGCAGCCCCTCGGGCACCAAGGGCCCCGACCCCGTGGACTGAGCCGTCCGCCCACGCGCGGCGGCGCCCGCACCGGGGACCCGGTACGGGCGCCGCCGCTTCGGCGCTCAGCTGCGCGACAGGGACTGGATGAGGTCGCTGATGTGCACTACGCCCAGGCACTGGCCGTAGGAGTTGGTGGCGATCAGGTCGTCGTAGACCCGCTCGGTGTCCTGGCCCGCCACCCGCAGCGCCGCCAGCGCCGACATCCACGCCGGAACCGTGCGCGGGGACTCGGCCAGCCGCAGCGCCGGACGCTTGGCGTGCAGGGCGTGCCCGTAGCGGCCCGTCACCGACAGCAGGAACCGCGTCCGGTCCACCACCCCGACCGGGCGGTCCCGGTGGTCGATGAGGATGACGCTGTTCAGCGCCGGGTCCCCGGTGAAGGACTCCAGCACCTGCTCCGCGGTGGCGTCGGAGTCCAGTCCCACGGGCGGCACCATGAACTCGGTGACCCGGGGGCCGGAGTCCTCCTCCCCGCCCTGTCCGGCGCTCGGCTCGGGCACCGGGGTCACCCGCTCGCCGGGCCGCCACGCGCTGTCGGCGAAGAACGGCCCCGTGCCCACACGTATCCCGCAGCGGCGCAGCCGCACCACGTCCTCGACGCTGCCCACGCCCGAGGCCAGCGCGTACACGCCGCTGCCCCGGCCGATCCGAGCCAGGCCCTCCACCACGGTGGCGTGCCGCTGGTCCCCGGCCACACCGGAGACGATCGCCGGGTCGATCCGCATCAGGAACGGCGCTGCCTCCACCACCAGGTCCGGGCGCACCATCGCCGTCCCGAACCCGCACCGGAAACCCGCCGCCCGCAGCCGGGAGACGCCGGACACCACGGTCCTGCGCGCCAGCTCCGCCATGTCCGGGCTGAGCATGAAGGTGATGTCGCGCGGTCGGCGGCCCGCACGGCGCAACAGGCTCTCCACCAGGGGGGCGAACCCCTCCCCGGCCAGGATCCGCGCGGGCAGCGGCAGGACCATCGGCAGCAGGCTCTCGGACACGGCGGTCTCGCGGACCAGGGCCAGGAGCCACTCGGCCACGGCCGCCTCCTCCTGGGGGGTCACCTCCGCGTAGGAGCCCCGCACGGAGGGCGGCGGCGAGGCGGTGACCTCGACGGCCACGACGGTCCCCGAGTCCAGGTCGACGACGGGCTGGTAGCCGGGAGCGCCCGGGGCGCGGCGGGCGACCGCACCCGGCCCGTCCGGATGCGCCGTGGGAGTGTGTTGGGGATGCAGCGCAGTCACAGTTCTCATGGTGACCCCGAATCGGTCCCACCTGAAGACTTGTCCTCGGCTGTTCCCCTCAGCTTCACCGGGGTGTGGGGAGGGCGGTTCGACGGCGTTCACGTCCGGAGGCAATCGCGTACCGACGGTGAGGGACGCTTTCCCGGAAGTGTTCGGACCCGCCCGGCGTACACACGACACCGCCCGCCGGGTTCGTCCCGACGGGCGGTGTCGTGTGCGCCTGCGCGGAGGGGCCGCGTCCGGCGGGGGTCAGGCGCGGCGGAAGACCACCGCGATGTTGTGGCCGCCGAACCCGAAGGACTCGTTGATGGCCGCCACGTCGCCCGCGGGCATGTCCCGGGGCTTGTCGCGGACGATGTCCACGGCCACGCCCGGGTCGAGCTCCTCGATGTTGATGGTCGGCGGGATGCGCCCGTCGTGCAGCGCCAGGATGGTCGCGATCGACTCCACGGCGCCCGCGCCGCCCAGCAGGTGGCCGGTCATGGACTTGGTGGAGGTCACCGCGACGCGGTCGGCGACGGAGTCGCCCAGCGCGGTGCGGATCGCGCGGGTCTCGCCCACGTCCCCGGCCGGGGTGGAGGTGGCGTGCGCGTTGACGTGCACGATGTCCTCGGGGGTGAGGTCGGCGTCGGCCAGGGCCTGGGTGATGGCACGGGCCTGGCCGGTGCCCTCCGGCTCGGGCTGGACGATGTCGTAGGCGTCGTTGGTGTAGCCCACGCCCGAGGCGTGCGCGTACACGCGGGCGCCCCGGCGGGCGGCGTGCTCGGCCGACTCCAGGATGAGGATGCCCGCGCCCTCGCCCATGACGAAGCCGTCGCGGTCCTTGTCCCAGGGGCGGGAGGCGTGCTGCGGGTCGTCGTTGCGCGTGGACAGCGCGCGCATGGACGCGAACGAGGCGATGTTGAGCGGGTGGATCGCGGCCTCGGTGCCGCCCGCGATCACCACGTCGGCGCGCCCGGAGCGGATCATGTCCACACCGTTGGCGATGGCCTCGGCGCTGGAGGCGCAGGCGCTCACCGGCACGTGCGAACCGGCCCGGGCGGTGTACTCCAGGCTGATCGCGGCGGCGGGGCTGTTGGGCATGAGCATGGGCACGGTGAAGGGGGAGACCCGCTTCCAGCCCTTCTCACGGAAGGTGTCGTACTGCTCCAGGATGGTGAGGATGCCACCGATCCCGCTGGAGACCACCACGCCCAGGCGGATCGGGTCCACCTCGGGGGAGCCGGCGTCCTGCCACGCCTCCTGCGCCGCGATCAGCGCGAACTGCTGGGTGCGGTCCAGGCGGCGCAGGCGCGGCCTGGGGAGCTTCTCGGAGGGTTCCTGCGCGATCTGTCCGGCGAAGTGCACCGGGAGCTTCTCGTGCCACTCCTCCGGCAGCATGCTGATGCCGGAGCGGCCGTCGAGGAGCGCGGACCATGTGGTCGCGACGTCACCCCCGAGGGGGGTGGTGGCGCCGAGGCCGGTGACGACGACATCGGTCTTGGACATGATCCGATCGCCCTTCTCGTGGGTCGTTCCCGGCTGCGGGGCCGGGGGCGTTGGCGGATGTGAGGGGAAGCCGGTCGTGACGGCGGGTCGGGCGGCGGGACGGGGTGGGCCCCGCCGCCCCGAACGGCCTACTTCTGGATGAAGTTGATGACGTCCTGGACCGTCTTGAGGTCCTTGAGCTGGTCGTCCGGGATCTCCACGCCGAACTTGTCCTGGGCGGCGACGGCGATCTCCACCATGGACAGCGAGTCGATGTCCAGGTCGTCGACGAAGCTCTTGTCCGGGGTGACCTCGGAGGCCTCGGTCCCGACGATCTCCTCGATGATCTCGCCGAGGCCCTTGAGGATCTCCTGCTCGGTCTGCTGGGCCATGTCGTCTTTCTCCTTGCTCGGTGATTCGTGTCGGCTCGGGACACCACGTGAGCCGCGGGCTCGCGGGCCCGACCGGCGTGGTGTGACCGCGGGTTCGGGCGGGTGCTCAGGGGATGCGGATCACCTGGGCGGCGTAGACCAGCCCCGCCCCGAAACCCAGGGTGAGTACGGTGCTCCCCGACGGCAGCTCCCCGCGTCCGATCATCCGCGAGAGCGCGAGAGGGATGGACGCGGAGGAGGTGTTGCCAGCGGTGACGATATCGCGGGCCACGAGTGCCTGGGGCGCGCCCAGCTTCTTGGCGATGGCCTCCACGATGCGCAGGTTGGCCTGGTGCGGGACGAAGGCGGTCAGCTCCGAGGGCTCCACACCCGCCCTCTCCATGGCCTCCAGGGCGACCTTGTACAGCTCGGTGGTGGTCCAGCGGAAGACCGCCTGGCCCTCCTGCCAAAGGTACTTGCCCTCGCGCAGGTGGATCTTGGCGGCCCGCTCGCCGGAGGAGCCCCACACGACGGGACCGATGCCCTGCTCCTCGGAGGCGGAGACGATCGCGGCCCCGGCGCCGTCGGCGAAGATCACACAGGTGCCGCGGTCGTCCCAGTCCACCCAGTCGCTGAGCTTCTCCGAGCCGATCACCAGCACGTTGCGGGAGCTGCCGCCGCGGACCATGTCCGCGGCCACGCCCAGGGCGTAGCAGAAGCCCGCGCAGGCGGCGTTGAGGTCGAAGGCGCCCGGGGCGGTGATGCCCAGCTTGGCAGCGACGGTGGCGGCCGTGTTGGGGATCTGGTCCTGCACGGTGCAGGTGGCCACGATCACCAGGTCGATGTCCTCGGGGGACAGGCCGCCGGCGGCCAGGGCCTTGCCGCCCGCCGCCACGGCCATGCTG
The DNA here is from genome assembly GCF_041228755.1 of Nocardiopsis sp. LDBS0036. Classification (NCBI taxonomy): domain Bacteria; kingdom Bacillati; phylum Actinomycetota; class Actinomycetes; order Streptosporangiales; family Nocardiopsidaceae; genus Nocardiopsis; species Nocardiopsis sp. LDBS0036. The sequence goes on along the minus strand of NZ_CP141103.1, from coordinate 2,016,600 downwards.
GTCACGGTGTCCTCGGAGCCCGCGATGCGCCGCTCCCGGATGCCCACGCGGCTCTGGATCCACTCGTCGCTGGTGTCGACGCGCTCTTCGAGGTCGGCGTTGGTCACGACCCGGGAGGGCTGGTACTCGCCGAAGGCGGTGATCGACGCGCCTCCGGGAGCTCTCGGGGAGCTGAACATGGTTAGCCTTCCTGGTCGGTGGCCGCGGGGTTCCCGGCGTGCTCCTTGACGAGGGCGCCGGCGCGGTCGAGGTCGTCGGGGGTCTTGACCGCGAGGAGCTCGACCCCGCGCAGGGCGCGCTTGGCCAGGCCGGTGAGCGTGCCGGCCGGGGTGAGCTCGATCATCGCGGTCACGCCCAGGTCGGCCAGGGTCTGCGTGCACGCGTCCCAGCGGACCGGGGAGGAGACCTGGGTGATGAGGCGCTCCAGGTACTCGGGTCCGCTCTCGACCACGGCGCCGTCGGCGTTGGAGAGCAGGCGCACCGTGGGGTCGGAGGGGGACAGGGGGGCCGCGGCCGCCCGCACCCGCTCCACGGCCGGGGCCATGTGCTCGGTGTGGAAGGCGCCCGCGACCGACAGGGCGCGCAGCCGCGCCCGCTCGGGCGGGTTCTCGGCGAAGGCAGCGAGCTGCGCGGTGGTGCCGGCGGCCACGATCTGGCCGGAACCGTTGTCGTTGGCCGCGGTCAGACCGGCGGCGGCGATCGCCGCCAGCACCTGCTCGCGGTCGCCGCCGAGCACGGCGGTCATACCGGTCTCGGTCCGCGCCGCGGCGTCGGCCATGCCCCGGCCGCGTTCGGCCACCAGGGCCATCGCGTCCTTGGGGGACAGGACACCGGCGATGGCGGCGGCCGTGAACTCACCGACGCTGTGGCCCGCGACGGCGTCCAGCAGGGCGCCCTCGGCGGGCAGCGCGGGGGAGGGGGCGGCCAGGGGTCCGAGCACGGCGGAGGCCGCGACGAGGCCGGCCCCGACCAGCAGGGGTTGGGCGACCGCTGTGTCACGGATCTCGTCCGCGTCCGCGGTGGTGCCGTAGCGCACCAGGTCCAGCCCGGCGACCTCGGACCACGCCTCGACCTGCGCGGAGACACCGGGCAGTTCGAGCCACGGGGAGAGGAATCCGGGAACCTGGGCGCCTTGGCCGGGAGCAACGATTACAAGCACGACATCAACCTTGCCCTGTAGGAGATCACCGGTCAGAGGGGGAGGAGCACGAACTTACTCGACACCGTTTGTTGGGACTCCACAAAACGGTGCCGAACGTGCTCCCTCGGACCCGGAACCGGTGGGAGAGGTCACCCTCCGACGGTACGCTGCGCGCGCACCCGGTCACGCCAGCGGTTCGCGCCCGCCGGGGACGCGGGGCGGCCCGCCGGCCGGGTGCCGCGGGATGCGAACCTGGGGAGGTGAACACCGAACCCCACCAGACCCCGGACGACCAGGGCACCGCGGCGGACCCGGAGGGCGCACCCGCCTCCGTGCCCACGGAGCAGGAACGCGTGCGCGCGGAGACCGTGCGCCGCCTGGAGCGCTCCATGGGCGCGCTCGGCACGGCCGCCGTGGCCCGCATGGAACAGCGCCTGGGCTGGTTCCGCCGGATGTCGGCCGAGGACCGCTCGTGGATCGGACTGGTCGCCCAGTCCGGGGTGGCCGCCTTCGTCGACTGGTTCCGCAACCCGGTGCGCGGCCGCCCGGCCATCACCGTCGAGGTCTTCGGCACCGCGCCGCGCGAGCTCACGCGCTCGGTCTCCCTCCAGCAGACCGTCGACATGATCCGCGTGGTCATCGACGTGGTCGAGGGACAGGTGGAGGAGCTGGCCGCCCCCGGCGGAGCCCAGCAGCTGCGCGAGGCCGTGCTGCGCTACACGCGCGAGGTGGCCTTCAGCTCCGCGAAGGTCTACGCGCGCGCCGCCGAGGCGCGTGGCGCGTGGGACGCGCGCCTGGAGGCCCTGATCGTGGACGCCCTGCTGCACGGCGACCAGGAGGACGGCCTCCAGACGTGGGGTTCGGCGCTGAGCTGGTCGCACACCCCGGTCGTCGCGGTGGCCGGGGAGGTCGGCGACGACGACGGCGGCAAGGTCCTGGACGACCTGCGCTCGGCCGCGCGCCGCCTCGGCCACGACGTGCTGGCCGGGATGCAGGGACGTCGCGTGGTCGTGGTGATCGGCGTGGGGGACCGCTACCCGGCGCAGGACCTGCCCGCGGCCGCCGCCGAACCGCTGGCCGGGCTCTTCGGCTCGGGCCCGGTGGTGGTGGGGCCCGCCGTCCCCGACCTGCGGTCCGCGGGGGCCTCGCTGCGCGCCGCGGTCAACGGACTGCGGGCCGCGGTGGCCTGGCCGGACGCGCCGCGCCCGGTCCTCGCCGACGACCTGCTGCCCGAGCGCGCGCTCCAGGGCGAGGCCGAGGCGCGCAGGCAGCTGGTCGAGGAGGTGTACGTGCCCCTGCTGGGCGCGGGGTCGCCCCTGCTGGACACCCTGTCGGTGTACCTGGAGCACGCCTCGTCGCTGGAGGCCACCGCGCGGATGCTGTTCGTGCACCCCAACACGGTCCGCTACCGGCTCAGCCGGATCGCCGAGCTCACCGGGCGCACGCCCTCCGACGGGCGCGGCTCCTTCGTCCTGCGGGTGGCGGTCGCCCTCGGGCGGCTCGCGCGGACCGACGGCGCCTGATCCTCCGGGGGCGGCCGGTTCGGGTGCCTTTGGGGGCGGCCGGTTCCGGTCACGGCCCCGCGGAGGGGAACCCGCCGCGTAACCTGATCGTTGCCTGCCATGTCAGTCCCCTTATGGAAGTTTCACCAGAGCCGGGTATGTCGGTAACTGGTTGTGTACGCCCGGGGACCACATGAAAAGGGATAGCTTTGTGGTGGGCGGGTTGCCGACGGGACCGTTGAGGCTGCGTCATCCTCGGGCGAAGGTCCCCGCACCGCCCCGTCACGACGTTCTTGGGGGGTCAACGCTGTGGTCGAGCGACCGAGGATAGGGTCCCGGCTCTTCCGTCCGATGATCGATTACGTTCTCGCGCCCACTCAGGAGGGTGAGCTGCGCAGACGGGCGCTGTTCTGGCTCCCCGCGCCGCTGCCCGTGCTGGGCGTGGTCTACCTGCTGGTCGGCGGCCAACTGGCCGCCGCGGGGTGGACGATACTGCTGGCCGCCAGCGTGGGCGTCGGAACGATGCTGCTCGCGCTGGTCGTGCAGCCCACGCCCCTCCCCGAGGGGCTGGTGCCGCAGGTCTCCGCGCGCCGCTCGCTGCACCGCTTCCGCCAGTTCACCGGGCTGCGCATCACGCTGGCCCTGGTCCCGGTGGTGATCGGCGCTGCCGCGTCGGTGATCGGCGGGGGCCTGTACCCGCTGTTCGCCGCGCTGGCTCTGGCCTGGCCGCAGCTGCTGCTGGCCCTGCCCACCTTCTTCACCATCACCAGGGCGCGCCGGGCCATGGAGGCGTGGGGAACCACCGCCTACCTGTGGCACGCGCTGTCGCGCCCGGCGAGGGTGACCTGGCCGGTCCTCACCCCCGCGGCGCGCAACTGGCGCGCCTGGCGGGCCGAGAACGCCCGGCAGGACCGGCGCAAGTCGGAGGAGGAGAAGGCCTGGAAGGAGGCCGTGCGCGAGGAGAGCGAGCAGGCGGGCGGCACCGCCGCCGACCCGGCAGCCACGGAGCGCACCCGGCCCATCCGGCCGGTGGACCAGGAGGCCACCGACGTGCTCCCGCACCTGGAGTCCGGGCGCCCGAAGGCGTCCCCCGACGCCGACGGGGAGAAGCCGACCGAGGTCCTGCCGCACCTGGGCGCCGCGTCGGGGGACGGGGAGTCCGGCAGGGAGGTCCGGCCGACCCGGGCGATGCCCCACCTGGACGGGGACGCCGAGGCCGGGGACGGCGGGGAGGACGGCGCCAGGGCGGAGGCCGCCCCCGCCCGCACGCCCCGCGGCACGGTGAACCGGGCCCGCCACATCCTGGAGCAGGGCAGCGGCGCCCTCGGGCTCTCGGTGCGCAGGCCGCGGCGCGGCGCCCAGTCCAGCCGGCGCCCCACGCCCAACAAGCCCTGACCTGACAGGCCCCGCCCGGGGGCGCCGCCGGCCGTTCCCGGCCCGCGGCGCCCCCGGCGGCGTTTCGCGCCCGCTCCGCTGGCGGGGGCCGCGCGCCGGTGCGGTGCTTCGTCAGAGGTCCGCGGTCATGCGCACGTCGGGCAGCGCGTCGCCCCCGCCCTGGGCGCAGTGGTACCAGGAGGCCCTGGCCGCGCGCCCGTCGAAGTCCACCTGGCCCAGGGTGTTGCCGAAGTAGGGGGCCGACCCCAGGTCCCAGCGCAGATCGGGCTCGGGTACCCCCGCCAGCCGCGTCAGCAGCCACCCGATCGCGCGCAGCGGGCGGCTCACCGACAGCCGGACCATGCGGCGCATGCTCGTCGGGGCCTGGTTGCACAGCGGGGAGGAGACCAGCTGGGTCACCCGGCTCGCGCCGCCCCCGCGGTGGCGGGCGCGCGCCAGGTAGGAGAAGTGCACGTCCCCGCCCAGGAACAGCACGGTGGCCGGGGCCGGGCCCCGTTCGCCCCGCGAGAGTTCGCCCACGGTGTCGGACAGTCGGCGGAAGGAGTACTGGAAGGCGGCCCAGTGCTCCAGGTCGATGTCCTGGCGCAGCCGCTCGGCGGGCCCCGCCAGCCACCGCCCCCAGGCGCCCGCGCACACCGCCTCGTTCCAGGCCTCCAACCGGTGCACGGCCGGGGGCAGCAGCACCGGGACGGTCGAGGCGACCACGACGTGGTCCGGCCCGCCGGTCAGGTGCCCGTCCAGCCAGTCGTGGCCCTGGGGCCCCAGGATCGACCTGGACCCGTCGGAGGGGTCGCCCTCGCCCAGGGCGCGGGAGCAGCGGGTGTCGGCCATCACGAGCCGGACACCGCCGAAGTCGTGGTGGTGCCCCCACTGGTAGCTCGACGGCTCGCTGTGGGCCTGCCAGGCGAAGGCGTCGACCAGGTCCTCGGCGTCGCCGTCGGCGTCGCGCACCCGCTTCCACAGCAGGTCGCCCTCCCTCTCCTGCTCGGAGAGGTTGCCCAGGTGCTGGTACACCCAGTAGGAGCCCAGACCGCTGGTGATGCGCCTGCGCCACCAGGGCTGGCGGTCCATGGCGCGCCGCCAGGCGGCCGAGGTGTTCCAGTCGTCGCGGACGTCGTGGTCGTCGAAGACCATCAGGGTCGGCACGGTGGACAGCAGCCACCGCACCTGCGGGTCGCTCCAGGCCTGCCGGTACAGCTCGGCGTACTCGTCGTAGTACACGACCTCGTCGTCGGGGTCGTCGCGGGCGCCCCCGCGGACGCGACGCTCGCGCAGGAACGCGAGCATCGACTCCTGCACCTCGTCGGCGTAGACCTGGTCGCCGATGAGCAGCAGCGCCAGGTTGCCCCCGACCGGTTCGCGGGCCAGCCGCCGGGCCGTGGCGCGCAGCATGTCGGGGCCGTAGCGGACCACGCCCTCGGGAGTGTCGTGGGTGGGCGTGTGGCAGGACCCGTACAGCAGCCGCGTGGGCGCCTCCGGGTCCACGGTGCGCACGGTGCTGGGCGGGAAGGGGCTGTCCGGCTCCGGCCAGACCCGGTCCTCGTCCAGGAACACCTCGTAGGGCAGGCGGGAGCCCGGGACCAGCCCCGCGACCGTGCAGACGGCGTAGTGGTGGCCGTGCACGGTGAAGGTCCGGGCGGTCGCCTCGGCGGCGCCGCCGACCACGACACGCACCGCGCAGGGGGCGTCCGTCTCCACCCACACTGTGGCGGTGGTCTCCCCCGGGTGCCTGAGCAGGGGCCCCAGAAGTAAAGAAGCAGTCACCGTTTCGCCTCCTTTCGACCAGGTTCGCACATGTGGGGGACGAGTATGGCCCCTCACCGGGCCGAGCGCCATCCACAGCCGGGAGCCGGATGGTTGCACGAGCGCCGCGCCTGCGCGAAGGTGGCGCTATGAGGACACAGATCCTGGAGCTGCACACCGGTGGATCGGAGAGCGTCACCGACATCACCCGCCAGTGCGGCGACTTCGTCGCCGGGGCCGGAGGGGACGGACTGCTCAACGTCTTCGTCCCGCACGCCACGGCGGGTGTGGCGATCATCGAACTCGGGGCGGGGTCCGACGACGACCTCCTCGCCTCCCTGGCCGACCTGCTGCCCGCCGACGACCGGTGGCGGCACAAGCACGGCTCGCGGGGTCACGGCAGGTCGCACGTGATGCCCGCCTTCGTCGCACCCCAGACCACCGTCCCCGTCGTCGGCGGCCGACTCGAACTCGGCACGTGGCAGTCCATCGCCGTGGTGGACCTCAACGTGGACAACCCCGACCGCAGGGTGCGCCTGTCCTACCTCTCGTCCTGACGGGCAAGGTTTGGCAGCGCGTTGACGGAACATGCCGCTAGCGTGTGAACTAGGCCATCAGCGATGGTCAGCGGACCCACGTGTCGGGCGCGCAAACAGCCCGGCGTCGTTGTGACAACTGCTTCGTGCAGGCAAGATTGAGAAAAACCATCTGTGGAGGAGAACTTTCGTGAGCGCGACCGCGGGCCAGGCACAGAGCGAACGCGGCTTGGCTGACCGACTCGGATTCAAGCCGGGTCAGGTGGTGCAGGAATTCGGCTTCGACGACGACGTCGACGAGAACCTGCGCGCATCCATCACCGAACTCACCGGTGAGGAGCTGGTCGACGAGGACTACGACGGCGACGTCGACGCGGCACTGCTGTGGTGGCGGTCCGACGAGGAGGAGGACCTCACCGACGCGCTGATGGACACGGTGACCACCATCGCCGACGGCGGGACCATCCTGGTGCTCACGCCCAAGGCGGGCCGTGACCTGCACGTGTCGCCCAACGAGGTCGCCGAGGCCGCGACGACGTCGGGCCTCTCCCAGACCAGCGCAGTCAGCATCGGCGCGGACTGGTCGGGTACGCGGCTGGTCGTTCCCAAGCGGTGACGGACACCACCCGCCAAGGGTGAGGCATCCGGTGCCGCGCGTCCCCGAGGCGGGCGCGCGGCGCTGAGGAGTGCTCGCCGACGAAAGGGATCCATGACCGCCCCCGTGGGCGCCCCCGCGCCCGACTTCACCCTCCAGGACCAGTACGGCCAGGACACCTCCCCGGTGTCGGGCCGCCCCGTCCTGCTGGTCTTCTACCCGCTGGCCTTCTCGGGCGTGTGCTCGGGGGAGCTCGCCGAGCTGAGCGCGCGCCACCCCGAGTTCGCCGATCTCGGCGCCGAGGTCATGGCGGTGTCGGTGGACTCCGTCTTCGCCCTGCGCACGTGGTCCGACCGGGAGGGCTTCCCGTTCCCCCTGCTGTCGGACTTCTGGCCGCACGGCGGCGTGGCCCGGGCCTACGGGGTGTTCGACCCCGAGCGGGGCACCGCGCGGCGGGGGACCTTCCTGATCGACGCCGGGGGAGTCGTGCGCTGGTCCACCGTCACCGGGTTCTCCGAACCGCGTGACGTGGACGAGTACCTGCGGCAGCTGCGCGAGCTGGTCTGAAACCCGGGCGCGGTGATTCCGGCGAAGCGGTATGATCTCGTCCGACGCACGGGCGCGTAGCTCAGTTGGTTAGAGCAATTGCCTTACAAGCAATAGGTCAGGGGTTCGAGTCCCTTCGCGCCCACGGACTCGGGACGACCCGGCGAGGCGGCCGAAGGCCCCCGAGCAGGGTCGTCCTTCGTGTTTCCCGGGGGGAGACCCCCCGCACCCCCCCCCGAGGCACCCCCTGCGGTCGGGGGCGCGTCGATCGGTGAGGTGGGCGGGGCACTCCCTCACAACGCGGGGCTTCGCCCCGGGGGTTGTAGTTGGGTTGCCCAGGGTCCACGTGGCGCGGGCCGCTGCTCGCCGGTCTTCGACCGGCTCGCCGCGGCCCGCGATGCTTTCCGGGGGAGGCCCCCGGACCCCCCGAAGTACCCCTTGTGGCCGGGGCCGCGGTGATCGGGGAGGCCGATAGGATGCTCTCCCGCAACGCGAGGCTCCGACTCGGAGGCCGTGGCCGGTTCGCCCGGGGGCCACTCGACTTCGGGACGACCCTGCTCGGGGGTTCAGCGCCGCAGCGTCAGCACTGCGGGCCGGTAGGGCAGGAGGCCGTAGTCGCCGCCGGAGCCGGGGGAGCGCCCCTGGTAGAGGAACCGCATGTCGCAGGCGTCGACGGTCATGGTCTGGTCGGGGTTGGTGCGGATGAGCTCACCGTGACTGATGTCGTTGGTCCAGGTGGCGCCGCTGTTGGCCCGACCCGCGAAGGGGTTGCCCTCGGTCGCGGCCTGGGGTGTCCACGTGCCGTCCAGACTGGTGGCCGTGAACGAGCGGAAGTAGCGGTGCCCCTGCGCGCCGATGGCCTCGACGATCATGAGGTACCGGTTCTCGCCCTCGACCCTGTAGACCTGAACCGCTTCGAACAGGTTGTTGGTGCTGTCGGACATGACGACCGTCGAGGTCGAGCCGAAGCTGCCCGGGAAGTCGCCGATGGGCATGCCGGCCCGGTAGATGCGGCCGTTGTCCCCGGCGAAGAACAGGTACATGTGCGTGCTGTCGCCGATGAGCGCCTGGTCGATGGGCCCCGTGGAGGAGTCACCGATGCTTCCGGAGAAGAGCGTCTGCGGAGCCGACCAACTGTTCACGTTGACGGGGTTGGTCGATGTCCGGTAGGAGAAGGCGGGACCGGCCCACTGGTAGGCGAGCACCCAGACGTCCCTGGGGGCGAAGTAGAAGAGCGTCGGCGCGACGGCTGAGAAGGGCATCGGGTTCTGGCTGGCCGAGCCCATCTGGGACCAGTCCGAGAAGAGGCCGAAGTTCATCGAGCCCCATGACGTCCCGGTGTCGTGGGTCGTCGCGTAGACGAGGTGCTGGCCGTTGTAGGGGGCGTGGGTGAAGTCCTTGAGCGAGGCCCACCCCGGCCTCGGCTGCGCCAGCGGCCCGGTCGACGTCCAGGTGTAACTCGACGGAAGGGCGCACGTTTCGCCCGGTCCCGCGCCGTCGACGCGGACGAGCCGCCACTGCTGGTTGCCGCCGCCCCAGTCGTCGTACTGCACGACGTTGGCACCGTCCGCGGTCGAGGCGCCCTGGACCTCCACGGCCTTGCCGCTGTGCCGGTTGACCAGACGGATGTGGCCGCCGGGCGAGTCCTCCAGCCGGAACTGCTGGTTGGCCTGGTCGTGGTCGGTCCACTGGACGATACCGCCGCCGTTGGCGGTCGACCAGTTGTGGACGTCCAGCACCCTGCCCGAATGCCGTGACCGCAACCGGTAGTAACCGTTGCCGGAGTCGACGAACCGCCACTGCTGCTGGTACTGGTCGTTCCGTGTCCACTGGGTGATCCGCGCGCCGTCACCGGTGGCCAGGTTGTACACGTCCAACGCCTTGCCGCTGTCGCGGTTCACCAGCACGTACCACGCGTTGGTGTCCACCGTCGCCGCCGCGGCGGGCGTCGGCACCGTCACGGCACCGGCACCACCGACGACCAGGGCCATCAGGACGACGACGAGGACCCGCAGTAACCACCCTCGCGGTCGGGAGGGCGGCGAGATCGAAGACCTGCTCAACGTAGACATCGTTCTTCCTCCAAGGACCTGGAGTCGCACTATCCGCACGAGGGGGTACACCACGAGTCCTGGACCTTCATCTGGGATGTTAGCGTTAACATTTTTTCGAGTGTCCTGGCGCACGCTTGAACCAGGATCCGGTGTGCAAGGCCTGCCCGGAAAGCCGGAGGGCGTCGTTGGCCTTGCCGTTGAATCTGAGCGAGAACACTCCGGAAGTCAAGCCGTGGTTTTCATAAAATTTCCGGAACCGGGGAGTCCACCGGTCGGGGCATGGTGAAGCCCCTGATGGGGCCCGCCCGGACCACGGGTGCGGTGGAACCGCGTACGGGCCTGCGGGGCTCCGTTCGCCTGGGGGCTCAACCTGCTCACCTGTGTCTGAATTGACTGAAAGTGTCCGTTTCTTCGGCTCGTCGTCTCCGAATGCCGGGCGGCGGTCCGGCGTCGGCTGGACATGGCCTTCCTGTCCCGTGACGTCGCCGGTGAGGCGCACCAACCGGTTGCATACTTCGAGGGACTCGATCCCATTTTTTTCGCCGCTGCGAGTAAGTCCGCAGTTCACAAGCCTGTAATGCTGTGGCAACACTTGTCCCTCTTGCAAGCGTTTGCATTAACCCCCTTGACATGGAAAGCGCTTTCTCTAATGTGAGTTGGGACACCCCAGTGCTCATCCCTACTGGAAAGGCAAGCGGTGAGAAGAACAACCACCCGTCGACTCCTGTCGACGTTGGCCGCCTCGGCGGTGGTGGCGGCCGGTCTGGCCCTGCCGATGTCCCCGGCGGCCGCGCAGACCGGTAGCGCCACGGGTTACGCGACCCAGAACGGCGGGACCACCGGCGGCGCGGGCGGACAGACGGTACGGGCCACGACCGGAACCCAGATCCACGAGGCCCTGTGCAACCGGGCCAGCGCCAGCACCCCGATCATCATCGAGGTCCAGGGGACCATCAACCACGGCAACACCTCCAAGGTGTCGGGCGACAGCTGCGACACCGCCGACGACGTGATCGAGCTCAAGAACATCAGCAACGTCACGATCGTCGGCACCGGCAGCGGGGCCGTGTTCGACCAGCTGGGCATCCACATCCGTGAGTCCAGCAACATCATCATCCAGAACGTCACCGTCCGGAACGTCAAGAAGTCCGGCTCGCCCACGTCCAACGGCGGCGACGCCATCGGCATGGAGAACGGCGTCCGCAACGTCTGGGTGGACCACGTCACCCTGGAGGCGTCGGGCGGGGAGTCGGAGGGCTACGACGGCCTCTTCGACATGAAGAACAACACCCAGTACGTCACCCTCTCCTACAGCATCCTGCGCAACTCCGGCCGCGGCGGCCTGGTCGGATCCAGCGAGAGCGACCGCTCGAACGGCTACGTCACCTACCACCACAACCGGTTCGAGAACCTGGACTCGCGCGCGCCCCTGCTGCGCGGTGGCATAGGCCACATGTACAGCAACCACTACACCCAGATCCACGAGTCCGGCATCAACTCCCGTGCCGGCGCCAGAGCGAAGGTGGAGAACAACTACTTCGAGGACTCCAAGGACGTCCTGGGCACCTTCTACACCGACGAGAGGGGCACCTGGGAGGTCGGCGGCAACATCTTCGACAACGTCACCTGGTCCAGCCCGGGCGACGACAACTACCCCGCCGGGCCCAACCCCCAGTCCACCACGTCGGTGAGCATCCCCTACTCCTACGAACTCGACGACGCCGGGTGCGTGCCGGGGATGCTGGGCCAGATCGCGGGCGCGAACAAGGGCAACCAGGTCTCGGACGGCAACTGCGAGGCGGAGAACCCGCCGGACCCGGACCCGACCGACCCGCCGGACCCGGACCCGACCGACCCCCCGGACCCGGACCCGACCGACCCGCCCGAGGGCACCAACCTCAGCGCCGGGGCCGGAGCCGACGGCTCCGGCAAGGCCAGCGGGACCAGCTACGGCAACGTCGTCGACGGCGACATGGGCACCTACTGGTCGCCGAGCGGCTCGACCGGCCGCATCTCGGTCAAGTGGGGCTCCGACACCACGGTGTCCACGATCAACATCCGCGAGGCGGCCGGGGCCGAGGGCAACATCGGCTCCTGGCGGGTCGTCGACCACAACACCGGTGACGTCCTGGCCACCGGGAGCGGAGCGGGCGTCATCGACTTCGAACCGACGACGCTGCGCAAGATCAACTTCGAGATCACCGGCTCGAACGGCACGCCGCGCGTCGCCGAGTTCGAGACCTACGCCGGATAGCGGCCCACCCGTGACCGATCCGGCCGGGAGCCCCTGAGCCGACCGGACACCGGCCGGTCCGCCCGATCCGTTCGGGCGGACCGGCCGTCGCATGCCAGGGCGTGTGCCGCCGGGCGGAGACGGCGAACCGGCTGACGCGGAGCCCGCGCGTGTGCGACCGTGGCCGGTGGGCCGGACTCCACGCGGCACGGGCGCACCGGCCCGTCCGGCCGCCCGGAGGGGAGCGCGCATGCGCGTGTACTACGACACCGAGTTCGTCGACCGGGGGTCGGAGCACCCCCTGGTCCTGGTCAGCATCGGCATGGTGGCCGAGGACGGCCGCGAGCTGTACGCGGTCAGCTCCGAGTTCGACCAGGACCTCGTGCGCTCGGACCCGTGGCTGTCCGAGCACGTCTGGCCGCAGCTGCCCCTGCGCGGCGGACCGGAGGGCGCCGTCCTGGACACCGGCCATCCGCACGTGCGCACCCGCGGGGAGATCGCGCGCATGGTGCACGAGTTCCTGCGCGACACCCCCGAACCGCAGCTGTGGGCGTGGTACGGCTCCTACGACCACGTGCTGCTGTGCCAGCTGTGGGGAACGCCCCGGGAGACGCCGCGCGAGGTGCCCTTCCTCACCCACGACCTCAAACAGGAGGCGGTCCGGCTCGGGGACCCGAGGCTTCCGCCCCAGAAGTCGGGGCTGCACCACGCCCTCGCCGACGCCCGGCACCTGATGCGGCGCGCGCGGTGGCTGCGGGAGCACTCCTGACCCGCGCCTCTCCTGCCGAGGGCCCTCCCGGGGCCGGGCCAGCGGTAGGCGGGCCCCCGATGACCGCCCGGGCCCCGGGGCGGTCCGCGCCCGTGTCCGGATACCCGGGGCATCGGGATTTCCCAAGTATCCGGGTGCCCGGGGCATCCCACCGTAGGATGGGTGGACGCCGAAGCGAGGGGAAGCACGATGGTCCGGCTCACCAGGGCGCAGCGCCAGGCCCGCAACCGGGCGCGCGTGCTGTCCGCGGCCGGGGACGAGTTCGCCGAGCACGGTTTCCGCGACGCCAAGGTCGACCGTATCGCCGAACGGGTCGACCTCACCCGGGGCGCCGTCTACTCCAACTTCCCCGGCAAGCGCGCCCTGTACCTGTCGGTGCTGGCCGACGCCGCCGAGCGCTCCGCCGACGCCGCCCGGCCCGAACCCGGGCACAGCGCCCGCACGGCGCTGGGCGCGCTCGCCCGCGCCTGGGCCTCCCGGCTGCCCACCACCGGCGAGTCCTCGCTGACCGGGACCGCGCTTCCGCCCGAGGTCCTCTCCGACGAGCCCGTCCGGAGCGCCTTCGCCCAGCTCATGCGGTTGAACGCGCTCCTGCTCGGCCTGTCCCTGGAGGCGTTGGCGCTCCCGTCCGACTCCGGCGGACGCCGGGTGCGCGTGGCCGGGACCGTGCTCACCACCCTCTACGGGACCGGCCAGCTGGTCGGTGTCGCGCCCGGCTTCGCGGACCCCTTCGCGGTGGTGCGCGCCTGCGAGCGCCTGGCCGACCTGGACCTGGAGGACGCCTGGCCGCCGCCCCACCTGGAGCACGTGCGCCAGGCAGTGCCCGCCGACGAGGAGTGGTCACCGCCGGAGGCCTTCGACGCGGTCCGCAGGCGCGCCGTGTCCCTGGCCGGGGACGGGATCGTGGCGATCCTGGGCACGCACCGCCTCGAAGCGGCGGAGGAGGCGCTGCGCTCCGCGCCCGCGGGCTCCCCCGTGACCGCCGTGGTGGTCACCGGGGATCCCGACGAGCTGACCCCGCTCGCGCGGCTGGCCGTGGCCGACCTGTGCGGCTGCCTGCGCCAGGCCTTCCCCGAGAGGGCCTGGCCGCGCCTGCGCGTGGTGTTCGACCCCTCCGGTGAGATCGCCGCGGCCGCGGGCGTGCCCGTGGTCAGCGACGCCACCGAGAGCGCCGTCCGCGTCGTCGGCGGTCGGATCACGGCCCGCTCCGACGCCCGCGGCGCGGGCCACGCCGTCGCCGCGCTCCTCGGCGCGCGGGCGGACCGCCGGTAGACGGCCCCCGGCCAGGGGCCCAATCGGCCGCCCCCGAACGGCGCCCCGCGAACCGGCAGGCCCGCACCGGGGGGCTCGTCCCCGGACGCCTGCCCAGCGGTTCCGGCCGATCCGGTGGCTCCGGAGTTCACGGGGGCCGTGGTGGCCGACCGGTTCAGGAGGGTCCCGCCCCCGGTCCCTCCCCCGTGTCCGCGTCCTGCGCAGGAGACCGTCCTCCCAGGGCGCGCAGCACCCGCGCACCCTCCGGCCCCGCGCCCGAGGCGCGGGCCCGCGCCGCCTCGGCCGGGCCGAACCCCGCCACCGTCCAGGCCGCGACCTCCTCACGGGGCACGCCCGCGTCCCACCACGCGCACATGAGCGCCAGCGCGTCGCGGCCGTCCCCGGCCAGCGCCGCACCCTCCCGCGGGGAGAACCCGATCGCCCGGTACACCCGGGCCTGCGCGGGGTCCACCCCCGCGCGGGCCCACGGCACGGCGTCGGCGCCGTCCCAGCCCGTGTCCAGATAGGCGCGCGCGGTCGCCGCGGGTACCCCCGCCGACAGCAGGGCGTCCAGGGTCTGGGCCTGCTCCTCGCTCAGGTCCAGCCCGGGGGCCCGCCGCACCGGCAGCAGGGCCCGCAGCAGCCGCCGGGGCCGGGGGCGCTCGCCCGCCAGGTGCCGTTCGGCCGCCTCTGCGGGGGAGTAGCCCAGTTCGTGCCAGCGCACGGCGTCCTTCGGGGTCATCCCCGCGCGGAGCATGGGCCGGACCGTGTACGGGGTCATCCCGGCCGCGCGCCACTCCAGGGCGGGGCCGGGCCGGTACACGCCGCTGCCGCGCCAGCGCTCGGCGGCGTCCAGCACGAACCCGGCGTCGATCCAGCGGCGGGCGTCCGCCACGGTGAAACCGCGCGCGGTCCACAGGTGCAGGTCCTCGGGTCCGGGTTCGTGGTCGTCGAACGCGACGTTCACGGTCTCCTCCATCCGTCGGGGCCCTCGGCGGGGCCCGGGTTCGTGGGCGGCGCCGTGCCGTGGACACCGGCGCCCGTCCGTTCGTGTCGGGGGTCGGCGGGCAGGGGCACGACGTGGGCCCAGTCCGGCGGTGGCGGCGGCGCGGACGGGCCGCCGACCAGTCCGACCGCGACCGGTACCGCCGGAGGCCGGTCCGGCCAGGGCGTGTGCCCGTCGGTGAGCACCAGCAGCAGGTCCGGACGGGGACGCGCCGCCACCGCCGCCGCGATCCCCTCGCGCAGGTCGGTGCCCCCGCCCCCGACCAGCCGGATCTCCTCGGCCCGGCGCACCGTCTGCACGGGGTGGGCGCGCAGGTCGCAGCAGACCACCCGCAGCCGTCGGCCGGGGCCGCAGACCCGGGCGAGCACGGCGGAGGTCTCGGTCAGGAACACCTCCAGCACCGGGTCCGGAACGCTGCCGGAGGTGTCCACCACCACGGCCACCTCCGGCGCCGGGGCGACCATGGACGGCAGCACCGCCGTCCCGCCGCGGACCCGCGGTCCGGGACGGCGCGAGGGGCGCCGGTAGGAGAAGTCCGTCCGGCCCGCGGCCCGGTGCGCGCCCCGCCGCACGACCGCGCCCAGCCGGGCCCGCCAGTCCACCGAGGGGCGCAGCCGCTCCCGCGCCCACCGCAGCCACCCGCCCGGGACCCCGGTCCGCGCGGCGGCCCGCGCGGTGATCTCCCTGGCCAGCGCCAGCTCCAGCAGGTCCCG
This sequence comes from Nocardiopsis sp. LDBS0036, assembly GCF_041228755.1. Classification (NCBI taxonomy): domain Bacteria; kingdom Bacillati; phylum Actinomycetota; class Actinomycetes; order Streptosporangiales; family Nocardiopsidaceae; genus Nocardiopsis; species Nocardiopsis sp. LDBS0036. The sequence continues at coordinate 2,001,116 of NZ_CP141103.1, read as the reverse complement.
CTCCAGGCCGTCCAGGCCGCCGGAGGCCCCCGCCGACGCCGTCGTTCCCCGTGTCCCGTGGACGGCGCCGCCGCAGTCCACCGGGTCGGCGACGCTCCGCCCGCCCCGGGAGTGGGCCTCCTCCAGCACCTCGATCAGCGACACGTACTCCTCGGCCAACCGCCCCTCCGGCAGGCCCAGCGCGCGCGGCGAGAGCACCCCGTCCGGGACGGTCAGCCCGTCGGCCTCCAGGTCGTCGTTGACCTCGGCGTCCGCGGCCCGGTTCCACAGGCGCGCGTCCCGCCCGGAGTCCCCGCTTCCGCCGGAAGCCGGACCGAAGTCCCGCCCGGACCCCGGCGCCGCCCTCCCCGCGACGGCCCCTTCGGAGTCCGGGGAGCGCTCGGCGTGGCGGCGGACCAGGTGTCCGATCCCGTGCAGCAGCCACCAGCCCAGCTCCTCCACCGGGGTCGCGGCCACCGTGCCGGGGTCCAGGTGCACGTTCCACCGGGTGTCGGTGGGCAGTGCCCGAAAGTCCGGGTCGGCCACCGGCTCGCCGCCCTCCTCGTCCAGGCGCGGCTCCAGGACGACCGGGGTGAGCGCGAACAGCGCGTGCGCCAGGTACGGGGCGCGCGCTGCCGCCCACAGCCGCGCCGACGCGAACCGTTCCAGGGTCGGGGCCCGCCTATCCCGCGTGTTCACGGCAGCATCCCCGCCGAACGCAGGGCCGGGGCCAGGTCGAGCAGGGCCCGGGGTGTGGCCGCGCCCTCCGGCCGTCCGGCGGCCAGGGTGCGTGCGGCGGTCGCCGCCACGTCCGGGACGGTCCGCGCCACCCGGGCCACGACCTCCCAGGACCGCTCCCAGACCTCGACGCCCCCGTCGGCGACCACGTGTGCGGCCAGTGCGCCGAGCAGGGCGTACAACCGGTCCGCGCGGTCGGGCAGCGCCGCGGAGGGGTCGGCGAGCAGTTCCTCGGGGGAGGGCAGGTCCAGGGTGCGCAGCCACGACAGCACCTCGAAACCCGCGGCCTCGCCCACCGCCCCGACCACCAGGGCGGCCACGGCCTCCTGCGTGCCGGGGTTGGCCCGGCCCGCCGCGAGGGCCACCGCCGCCATCTCCCAGCTGCGCGGGCTCGGCCAGCCGCGTCCGGAGCGCTCGGGGGAGTCGGGGACCGACAGCACGAGTCCGGGGCGCACCCGCAGGAACGCGCCCACGGTCGCCCGGGCGGCGGCCACGCGCGCGGGGCCCGGCGGCTCGGGTCGGTGCGGCTCGGAGGCGAAGCCGTGGACGAACCCCTCGGCCACGTCGGCGGCGCCGACCTCCCAGTCCAGGTGGACGAGCCGGTTGGCCAGGGGTGCGGACAGCTCCCAGCCGTCGGCGGCCAGACCGGGCGGGTTGGCCGCGGCGACCACGCGCACCCCCTCGGGCAGGGCGAGGTCTCCCACGGCGCGTTCGAGCACCACGCGCAGCATGGCCGCCTGGACCGCCGGGGGCGCGGTGGTCAGCTCGTCGAGGAAGAGCAGGCCCGAGCCCCGCGCGGCCAGGCGCTCGGCCCAGCGCGGGGGAGCGAACCAGGTGCCGTCCTCGCGGACGACGGGCAGCCCGGAGAAGTCGCTGGGTTCGCGGATGGAGCCCACCACCACCTCCACGGGCAGCTCCAGCGCGCGGCCCAGCGCCGTCACCGCGGAGGTCTTGCCGGTCCCCGGCGCGCCCCACAACAGGACGGGCAGGTCGGCGCGGACGGCGAGGGCGAGCGCCGTGCGGACGGCGGAGTGGGACGTCATCTGGTCCTCCTGGGGTGTGCGGGCAGGGCGGAGCGGCGCGTGGCGCGCGTCCCCGCCGGTGGCGAAGGTGTGCTCCCTCCATGAGTCAACGTAGGTTGACCCACGGAAAAAGTCAATCGAAGTTGACGAGAGGGTGGTGCGATGGGAGGGCGGGTCGCGCCCCGCCCTCCGGGCGCGGGTGCGAGGCGGTCCTGCTTTGCGGCCCGTCCCGGCAGGGGTTACCGTGAGAATCCGGATGTTGAGATCATCTGGCCTCGGGGGGCGACCCCGCCGAACCGCCCGGGCGCTGCCCGCGTGAGGAGAACGTTTCTAGTGACACGCACCGGTGCCAGTGGGCCCCTGCTCAAGTGCTCGTTCTGCGGAAAGGACCAGGGCCAGGTCCGCCGCCTCATCGCAGGGCCCGGTCACATCTGCATCTGCGACGAGTGCGTCGGCCTGTGCAACGAGATCATGGAAGAGGAGGAGGGCGTCCTCCCCTCGGAGGCCGACTGGGACTCGTTGCCCAAGCCCCGTGAGATCTACGAGTTCCTGGACTCGTACGTGATCGGTCAGGAGCAGGCCAAGAAGGCGTTGTCGGTGGCGGTGTACAACCACTACAAGCGGGTGCGTTCGGAGGGGGATCGTCCGGGCGAGGAGGATGTGGAGATCGCCAAGTCCAACATCTTGCTGTTGGGGCCGACGGGGTCGGGCAAGACGTTGTTGGCGCAGACTCTGGCGCGGATTCTGAACGTGCCGTTCGCGATCGCGGACGCGACGGCGCTGACGGAGGCGGGGTATGTGGGGGAGGATGTGGAGAACATCCTGCTCAAGTTGATCCAGGCGGCTGACTATGACGTGAAGAAGGCCGAGACGGGGATCATCTACATCGACGAGGTCGACAAGGTCGCGCGTAAGAGCGAGAATCCCTCGATCACTCGGGATGTGTCGGGTGAGGGGGTGCAGCAGGCGTTGTTGAAGATCTTGGAGGGGACGACGGCGAGTGTGCCTCCGCAGGGGGGTCGGAAGCATCCGCATCAGGAGTTCATTCAGATCGACACGACGAATGTGTTGTTCATCTGTGGTGGTGCGTTCGCGGGGTTGGAGAAGTTGATTGAGTCGCGGACGGGTCAGCAGGGGATGGGGTTCAACGCGGTGTTGCGTCCCAAGGGTGAGCTGGGTGGTTCGGCGTTGTTCGGTGAGGTGATGCCGGAGGATCTGTTGAAGTTCGGGATGATTCCGGAGTTCGTGGGTCGGTTGCCGGTGATCACGAGTGTGCATGATCTGGATCGTGAGGCGTTGATTCGGATTTTGACGGAGCCGCGGAACGCGTTGGTGAAGCAGTATCAGCGGTTGTTCGAGTTGGATGGTGTGGAGTTGGAGTTCACGCCGGATGCTTTGAACGCGATTGCTGAGCAGGGGATTATTCGGGGTACGGGTGCGCGTGGTTTGCGGGCGATTATCGAGGAGGTGTTGTTGTCGGTGATGTATGAGGTGCCTTCTCGTGAGGATGTGGGGCAGGTGATCATTACGCGGGAGACCGTGATCGACAACGTCAACCCCACCATCGTTCCCCGCATCCGCTCCGACCGGGACGGCGAACGCCGCGACCGCTCTGCCTGACCCCGGGCCAGGACCGGCCCCTCGGCCCGGCCCCGGGTAAAGACCGGCCCCGCCACGGGACACGCGGCTGCCGCGACCCCCTCGCCCGAGCCCGCGGTGTGAGACTGCCAGGGGAGGTGGGCACATGGACGACGCGACAGTCCCGGCCGCCGAGGCCGCGCAGCTGTTCGAGGAACTGGTCAGGTCCGTGCACGGGTGCGCCCCGATCGAGGTCCTCGAAGCCGCCGGCCGCTACGGCGAGCGGATCGGACTCAGCGGCATCTGCGTGTACCTGGTCGACCTGCAACAGCGACTCCTCGTCCCGCTGCTCGGCGGCCGGGCGCTCAAGGTCGACTCCAGCGTGGCGGGGGAGGCCTACCGCTCCGAGACGTTGCGGCTGGTCGAGGGCGGCGACGGCGAGCTGGGCCTGTGGCTGCCCCTGCGCGACGGCGCCGACCGCATGGGGGTCGTGCACATCAGCGCTCCCGTGCTCGACGAGTCCACCCTGCGCCGCTGCCACGCGCTCGCCTCGCTGCTGGCCCTGGTCGTGACCTCCAAACGCGCCTACAGCGACACCTACGTCCGCCACACCCGCACCCAGGCGATGGGCCTGCGCACCGAGATGCTGCGGGCCTTCCTGCCGCCCCGCACCCTGGGCACCTCGCGGGGTGTGTCCACCGCCGTCCTCGAACCCGCCTACCGTCTGGGCGGCGACGCCTTCGACCACTCGATCACCAAGGAGACCCTGCACGCCGCCATCCTCGACGCGATGGGGCACGACCTGGCCTCCGGACTGACCGCGTCCGTGGCCATGGCCGGGATCCGCAACGCCCGGCGCAACGGCGCCGACCTCGCCGAACTCACCGACAGCGTGGAGGGCGCGCTCACCTCCTGGCTCCCCGACCGCTTCTGCACCGCCGTCTTCACCTCCCTGGACCTGTCCACCGGGGAGTTCGCCTGGGTCAACTGCGCCCACCCCGCACCCCTGCTCCTGCGGCGCGGACTCCTGCTGGAGGACGCACTGGAGCGGACCCCCGAGGTGCCGCTCGGACTCGGCGGTGTGCTCGGCGAGGCCGAACCGCACACCGTGCACCGGGTCCTGCTCGAACCCGGCGACCGGATCCTGCTCTACACCGACGGGGTGACCGAGGCGCACGACAGCCAGGGGCGGATGTTCGGCCTCGAACGGTTCGCCGACTTCATCATCCGCGCCACCGCCGCCGACGAACCCGCCCCGGAGACGCTGCGGCGCCTGGTCCACGCCATCCACGACCACCAGCGCGGCAGCTTCACCGACGACGCCACCATCATGCTGCTGGAGTGGCGCCCCGACGGCGGGGCGATGCCCCGGGTCGAGGGCTGCTGACCTCCCCGGCCCCGAGTCCCGCCCCGTGTCCGTGGCTCGGGGGGACACGTCACCGCTCCGCGCCGGGGCCGGGTCACCACGGGCCTGACCCGTCACGTCCCTCCCCTGCTCCCAGTGCCCCTCCGCCACGGGGCCGTCCCGCCACACCCCCTTCACCGCCCTGCCGCCTCACCGCGATGCCCCTTCACCACGGTGCTTCCTCACCACGGTGCTTCCTCACCACATGGCCAGAACCCGGCTGGGCCCTCCGGAGGCGTCCAGGCCGGGCATGACCCCCACGCTGATCAGCGCCCCGCTCGGCGGCAGCTGCTCCAGCCCGGTCAGCGACTCCAACCCCCAGCGGTCGGCTCTGCCCACCACCTCGTGCGCGGGGAAGTCGGTGGAGTCGCCCGGATCGGTGCTCAGCGTGTCCACTCCCACCCCGACCACCCCGCGCCGCTCGATCAGGAACTCGCAGGCCTCGGGGCCGAACCCCGGGAAGTGCCAGGAGCCGTCCGCGGCCACCCCGCGCACCGCCTCGTCGCCCTGCGCCCACCGGGCGCTCCACCCCGAGTGCATCAGCACCGCCGCACCCGCCGGGACCCGCCCGTGCTCGCGCTCGAAGGCCAGCACGTCGTCCACCGTCACCGTGGTGTCGGGGTCCTCGGCCGCCCGGGCGCGGATGTCGATCACCGCCGCCGGGGCGAGGAGTTCGTCCGGCCGGATGTCGGGGACCAGCCGCCCGCCGCCGATCACGTGCCCCGGCGCGTCCAGGTGCGTGCCCGAGTGCTCGCTCAGCGTCCACTGCTGCAGGTAGAAGCCGAACTCGCCCTCGGGTACCGGATCGCCCAGGCTCTCTCGCCGGGGCTTGTCCTCCCCCCAGGAGGGCATCGTCGGGGAGAGCACGTGGCTGAGGTCGGCCACCCTGCGAAAGCCCGTGGGCCACGGGCGCGGGCGGCCCGGCGACCCGGGTGGTCCGGCGGGCTCCGACCCGGCCTCACCGCTCCGCGAGCGGACGGTCTCACCGGTTCCGTTCAGGCACATGGGCTCTCCCTCGTCGTGTGCGTCGCTTCCCGTATGCCCGGTCGGCGGCGCCCGCCAACCTGTCCTCGACCCCCCGGGGACGACTCCGCGCCGCGGCCCCGGTCCACGCGAGGGGCGAAGCCTCCCGTCCACAACCGGGCGACCGCCGGTGTCGGCCGCCCCCGTGCCGGGTACTGCCGGTACCGGGTCCCCACACCCGACGACCGCCGGGGCCCGCCTCCCCGCCCCCTACGCACCCGAGGACGCCCGTGCCCCTGGAGAGCAGCCCCGACTGGTGGAAGTCCAGCGTCGTCTACCAGATCTATCCGAGCAGTTTCAACGACAGCGACGGCGACGGCGTGGGCGACCTGCCCGGCGTCATCGACAGACTCGACCACCTCCAGCTGCTGGGCGTGGACGTGGTGTGGCTGTCGCCCGTCTACCCGTCGCCCTGGGACGACAACGGGTACGACATCAGCGACTACCTGGACATCCACCCCCGGTTCGGCACCCTGGCCGACTGGGACCGCCTGCGCGACGAACTGCACGGGCGCGGCATGCGCCTGGTGATGGACCTGGTCGTCAACCACACCAGCGACGAGCACCCCTGGTTCACCGCCTCCCGCGCTGGGGACCCCGAACACCGCGACTTCTACTTCTGGCGGCCCGGGCGCGACGGAGGCCCGCCCAACAACTGGGGGTCGGTCTTCTCCGGTCCCGCCTGGACCCGCGACGAGACCAGCGGCGAGTACTACCTGCACCTGTTCACCCGCCGCCAGCCCGACCTGAACTGGGAGAACCCCAGGGTCCGCTCGGCGGTGCACGACGTGGCGCGCTGGTGGCTGGACCGCGGCGCCGACGGCTTCCGCATGGACGTCATCAACTTCGTCTCCAAGACCCCCGAGATGCCCGACGGGCCCCTGGCGGGGGACCACGGGATCTTCGCCGACCACGCCGTCAACGGCCCCCGCCTGCACGAGTTCCTGCACGAGATGCACCGGGAGGTGTTCGAGGGCCGCGACGTGCTCACCGTGGGCGAGATGCCCGGAGTGGACGTGGAGCAGGCCCTGCTGCACACCATGCCCGAGCGGCGCGAGCTGTCCATGGTCTTCCAGTTCGAGCACATGGACCTGGACCACGGGCCCGGCGGCAAGTTCGACCCCCGGCCCCCGGACCTGCGCCGCCTGCGGGAGTCCCTCAACCGGTGGCAGACCGGCATGGGCGAGCGCGGGTGGAACAGCCTGTACTGGAACAACCACGACCAGCCCCGGGTGGTGTCGCGCTTCGGCGACGAGGACCACCGGGTGGCGTCGGCCACGGCGCTGGCCACGACCCTGCACATGATGCGGGGCACGCCCTACGTCTACCAGGGCGAGGAACTGGGCATGACCAACGCCCACATGGGCGACATCGCCGACTACCGCGACGTGGAGACGCTCAACCACCACCGCGCGGTGGTGGACACGGGCAGGGCCGACCCGGGGGAGGCGATGGCGGCCATCGCCCGGATGAGCCGCGACAACGCGCGCACGCCCATGCAGTGGGACGCCTCGCCGGGCGCCGGTTTCACCACCGGAACCCCGTGGATCGCGATCAACCCCAACCACACCGAGATCAACGCCGAGGCCGCCGTGGCCGACCCGGACTCGGTCTTCCACTACTACCGGCGGCTCATCGCGCTGCGCCGGGAGCACCCGGTGGTCGTGCACGGCCGATTCGAGCCGCTGCTGGAGGACGACCCGGCGGTCTACGCCTACCGGAGGGTCCTCGACGACCGGGTGCTGCTGGTGGTGGCCAACTGGAGCGCGCGGACGGTGCCGCTGGAGCTGGACCCCTCCGCCGCCGGGCGCGACCCGGTCCGCCTGATCGGCAACCACCCCGACGAGGGCGCCTTCGCGCCGCTGCGGCCCTGGGAGGCCCGCGTCCACCTGGGAGGCCGCTGAGCGGGGGCGGACGCCGGTCCCCTCCCCGGGGCGGCGGAACCCGGACCCTGTCGCGGTGTGGGGGCGTGCGAGGGGCGGGGAACCGGTACGCGGCCCGTCCCCACCGGCGCGGAGGCGCACGGCGCTGCGGTCGGCGCCGCACACGCGTCGCGCCCGGCCGGAGCGGCTCCGACCGGGCGCGCGACCCGTCCGCCCGCGTCGCGTCCGGGTCCCCGGACGCCGCGGCGCGGCCCTACTTCTTCGTGGACTCCTCCAGCCGAAGCGCGACGCCGATCGCGAAGAAGGTGGGCGCCCACTCACCGATGAAGATTCCCCACCGGTCGGCGCGGGCCAGCCCGGTACCCTCCTCCTTCTTCAGGGAGGTGGCCCAGCTCAGGAAGCTGAGTCCGATGGAGGCGAGCCCGGCTCCGTAGGCCATCTCGGACGTGACGCCCATCTGGGACAGTTTGGCGATCATGGTGCTCCTCGCGTTGGTGGTTGCCTCTAGAGGCACTTCCCGAGGAGATCTCGGACAAGCTCCATGGCAGGTCAAGGCTGCGTCAGGTGGGGGCAGGGAGCGGCGGACGGGGCCCGCGTCCGGAGTTCAGAACTTTTGAAATCCGAACTGAGTGAGGTTAGACTAACCTTGGTTTCGCCGGGATCCTCCCGTTCTGTCCTCCGTGTTTCCCCTCGGGACGCCCCATGCGCGGAAACGGCCCGCCCGAACACGGCGCGGCCACTCCCCATGACGAAGAAAGCAGTGTGAGCATGGCCTCCACCCTTCGCCGTGTCAGCGGCATCGCCTTCACCACCCTCCTCGCCGTCGGCCTCACCTCGTGCGGCAGCGCGGAGGAGAGCACCGGTGAGAGCGGCGGCGACACCGCCGGCGGCCAGTTCCCGGTCAGCATCGACAGCGCCCTGGGCACCGCCGAGATCCCCGAGCAGCCCGAGCGCGTGGTCACCCTCGGCCAGGGCTCCGCCGAGACCGCCATCGCCCTCGGCGTCGTGCCCGTCGGTGTCGAGAGCTACGAGTGGGGCAGCGACGACACCGGCTACCTGCCGTGGATCCACGAGGCGGTCACCGAGGCGGGCGAGGAGCTGCCCACCCAGTTCACCGGCGCCGACGACATCGACTTCGAGGCCATCATCGAGCTGGAGCCCGACGTCATCCTCGCCCCCTGGTCCGGCGTCACCCAGGAGCAGTACGACATCCTGAGCGACATCGCCCCCACGGTCGCCTACCCCGAGCTGCCCTGGAGCACCGACTGGGACCAGCAGATCGAGATCATCGGCGAGGCGCTCGGCCAGCCCGAGGAGGCCCAGGGCCTCATCCAGGACATCGAGACGCAGTTCGACGAGGCCGCGGCGGCCAACGAGCAGTTCGCCGACCTGACCTTCTCCTACGTCTACACCGACGGCCCCGGCACGCTCGGCGTGTTCCTGCCCGACGAGCAGCGCGTGGCCATGGTCCGCGGGCTGGGCCTGACCGTCGACCCGGTCGTGGAGACCTTCCCCGAGACCGAGGGCACCGACTCGGCCATCATCGGCCTGGAGAACGCCGACCAGCTCTCCGGGAGCGACCTGCTCTTCACGTTCTACAGCGACCCCGAGACCCGCGCCGAGATCGAGGCCCAGGAGCTGTACGCGGCCATCCCCGCCGTCGAGAGCGGCGCCGTGGTCGCCTCCGAGGACAACTCCTTCGTCACCGCCTCCTCGATCATCAACCCGCTGACCGTCCCCTGGGTCATCGACCGCTACGTGCCCATGATCGAAGAGGCCGTCCAGAACATCGAGAGCTAAGCACCTCCATGGTCAGGGCGAAGACATCCGCGGCCGCGCCCCGCACGCGTCCCGCCCGCACCGCGCTCGTGCTCGGTGCGGGCGTCGCCGCGCTGGCGGGTGCGGTCCTGCTCAGCCTCGTCATGGGCAGCAGGCCCACACCGGTCGCCGACGTGTGGGCGGCGATCACCGGCGGGGCGGACTCCTTCACCACCACGGTGGTGGAGAGCCGCTACCCGCGCACCGTCCTGGGGGTGGTGGCCGGGGCCGCCCTGGCCCTGGCGGGCACCCTCATGCAGGGCATCACCCGCAACCCCCTCGCCGACCCCGGCCTGCTGGGCGTCAACGCCGGGGCCGCCGCCGCGGTGGTCACGGCCACCGCGCTGTTCGGCCCCACCTCGGTCACCGCGACGGTCTGGTGGGCGCTGCCCGGGGCCCTGGTCGCGGGGTTGGCCGCCTACACGGTGGGCAGTCGCGGCGGCGACGGCGGCATGGTGCGCCTGGTCCTGGCGGGCGCGGTGGTCTCCGCCGTGCTCACCGCCTACGTCCAGGCGGTGGCCCTGAGCCTGCCCGAGACCTTCGACAGCTACCGCTACTGGGTGGTCGGCTCCCTGGCCGGGCGCGACTACGACGTCATCCTGTCCGTGCTGCCGGTCATCGGCGTCGGCGTCCTGCTCGCCCTCGTGGTCTGCGGCGGCCTCAACGCCCTGGCCCTGGGGGAGGAGGCCGCGATCGCCACCGGCGCCAACACGGTGTGGATCCGCTCGGCCGGGCTCGTCGCGGGAACCCTGCTCGCCGCCGGGGCCACCGCGGCCGCCGGGCCCATCGCCTTCGTCGGCCTGGCCGTGCCGCACGTGGTGCGCGCCCTGGTCGGTGTCGACTTCCGCGCGCAGGTGCCCTTCGCGCTGCTGGTGGGCCCGACCCTGCTGCTGCTCGCCGACGTCGTCGGCCGCACCATCGTGCGCCCCACCGAACTCATGGTCGGCGTCGTCACCGCGTTCGTCGGTGCGCCCGTCCTGTTGTACGCGGTCCGCAGGATGCGGAGTACCCCATGACCCGAACCACCCGCACGTCCCCGGCCCCGGCGGGCCCGGCCCGGCCAGAGCACGGGCGCGCCCGACCCCTGAAGGCCTCCCCGCCCGTGCTGAGGCTGGGCCCGGTCGCGCTGCCCGTCCACCGGCGCTCGCTGCTGTGGGCGGCCGGACTCCTGCTCCTGCTGGTCGCCGCCGCGGCCGCCACGCTCGCCCTCGGACGGCTCGGCGTGCCCCTGACCCGGCTGCCCGCGGTCCTGACGGGCGGGGGCGAGGCCACCGAGACCTTCGTGCTCGAACGGCTGCGCGGTCCCCGGCTGGTGGTGGCCGCGGGCACGGGCGCCGCCCTGGGCCTGGCGGGCGCGCTCTTCCAGTCCGTCACCCGCAACCCCCTGGGCAGCCCCGACGTCATCGGCCTCGGCGCCGGTGCCGGGGCGGGCGCGGCCTTCGCCGCCCTCGTCCTGCCCGGTGTGCTCCCCGTGCCGCTGGGCGCCCTCGCCGGTGCCGCCCTGGCCATGGTCGTCGTGGCCACGGTGACCGGCACCGGATTGCGCCACCCCGGCCGCCTGATCGTGGCGGGCATCGGGGTGGCCGCCATGGCGCAGGCCTTCACCCACTTCGTCGTGTCCGTGATGGCCCGCGACCAGGCCAGCGTCCTGTCCGCCTACGTCAACGGCAGTCTGGGCGCCCGCTCCTGGGAGCACGCCACCACCATCTGGGCGGTTCTGCTGCTGGCGCTGCCGTTCGTGGCGGCGCTGGCCGGACCGGTCTCCCTCAACGAGATGGGCGACGAGCTCGCCGACTCCCTCGGCGCGCGGGCCTCCACCACGCGCACCGCCGCCGTCTGCCTGTCGGTGGTGCTGTCCGCGGCCGCGGTGAGCGTGGCCGGTCCGATCGCGTTCGTGTCCCTGACCGCGCCGCAGATCGCGCGCCGGCTCTCCGCCGTGCCGGGCCCCAACATGGTGCTGTCGGCCCTGGTCGGGGCCCTGCTGCTGGTGGCGGCGGATCTGGCCGTCCAGCAGTCCCCGGTCGGGGACGGGCTGCCGGTCGGCGTCTTCACCATGGGGCTCGGCGGCGTCTACCTGGGCTACCTGCTGATTCGTGAATGGCGAAAGGGTGTGCTGTGAGTCTGGTGCTGTCCGCGGAGGGCCTGACCCTGGGGTACGGGGCCGAACCGGTCGTGCGCGACCTCGACCTGGGGGTGGCCGAGGGCGAGTTCACCGTCATCGTCGGCCCCAACGGCTGCGGCAAGTCCACACTGCTCAAGGCCCTGGGGCGGGTGAACAAGCCGATGTCGGGGCGGGTGCTGCTGCACGGCAGTGACGTGCGCGGCCAGCGCGCCAAGGCGGTCGCGCGCCAGATGGCGCTGCTGCCGCAGAGCCCGACCGCCCCCGAGGGCATCACCGTGCGGGCCCTGGCCGCCCGCGGCCGCTTCCCCTACCACACGCTGGTGCGCCAGTGGAGCCCCCAGGACGAGACGGCGATCGGCCGCGCGCTGGAGCTGACCGGGCTGACCGACCTCGCCGACACCCAGGTGGGCTCCCTCTCGGGCGGCCAGCGCCAGCGCGCCTGGGTGGCGATGGTCCTGGCGCAGGACACCGGCGTCCTGCTGCTGGACGAGCCCACCACCTACCTGGACATCGCCCACCAGTACGACCTGCTGGAGCTGTTCGCCGACCTGCACCGCCGGGGGCGCACGGTGGTCGCGGTCCTGCACGACCTGGCCCAGGCCGCCCGGTTCGCCACCCGCCTGGTGCTGATGGACGCGGGCAGGGTGGTCGCCGACGGCCCTCCGGAGGAGGTCGTGACCGCCCGCCTGGTGGGGGAGGTGTTCGGGCTGCCCTGCGACGTGGTGCCCGACCCGCGCACCCGCACGCCGCTGGTCATCCCGCACGAGCGCGTCTGAGCCCTCAGGGCCCTCAGCGCCGTCGGGCCTTGTACTCCTCCCAGGAGGAGAGCAGGGTGTCGTGGTACTCGTCCAGCCAGGTCATGTAGTCGTGCATGTTGCGCAGCCGGGTGCGCGCGGGCGGGCTCAGGCCGGGCAGGCGCTCCAGCGCCGACGCCGCGAGTTCCCTCTGCCGCCGCAGGTAGGAGCGCTCGTTGCGCAGGAACCCGCCCCAGACGTCCTCGTCCATGGCCACCAGCCGCGAGCGGCTCCCGGGGGCGGGGACCAGCTCCACGAAGCCCATCTCGCGCAAACGGCGCACCGACTGCGACACCGATCCCCGGCTGACCCGGGCGCCGTCGGCGATCTCCTCGGCGCTCACCGCCTCGCGGTCGGCGACGAGCAGGTAGCCCTCGGCGCGGGGACGGCCCTGCGACTGCCAGTACTCGGAGAAGCGCCCGACGAAGTCGTCGCGGAACCCCGTGTCCTCGTCCGTGCGCCTGCTCTCCGCCATGGGGGCCACGATAGCGCCTGACACGGGGCGTTCCGGGCGCTGACCGAGGGCTCCGTCCGCCCCCGTCCGGCGTCGGCCGGGGGCGGACGGGGTTCAGGTGCGGCGCAGGGACTCCAGCATGCGCGACAACGCCTCCCACACCCGCTCCAGGTCTTCGGGGTCGTCGCTGTCGGCCAGCCACAGCGCGGCCTCGTTCATCGCACCCGAGAGCAGGTGGGCCACGGGCGCGACCGGCCCCGGCTCCAGGACGCCCGCCCCGACCAGCGCGGAGAGCGCCTCGGCCAGGTGGCGGGCCGAGGCGGCCTCGTCCAGGGCCCGCCAGGTGCTCCAGCCCAGCACGGCGGGCCCGTCCACCAGCATGATCCGCCGCACGTCCGGCGCGGTGCTGGCGGTGAGGAAGGCCCGGCACCCGGCGGTCAGCTGGTCCCACGGGTCGGCGTGCGCGTCCGCCGCCCGCGCCACGGCGTCGCCGACCTCGGACTGCACCTCCTCCAGGACCGCGCGGAACAGGTCCGGCTTGCCCTCGAAGTGGTGGTACAGGGCGCCCTTGGTGACCGCGGAGTCCGCCACGATCCGGGCCAGTCCCACCCCGCCGTACCCGTGCGCGGCGAACAGCCTGCGGGCCTCGCCCAGCAGGACGCGTCTGGTGCGCTCGCGCTGCCGCGCGCGGCTGCCCGGTTCCGCGGCCATGTACCCGACCTCCCCCTTGTTGACATACCGAAGGTATGCCAATAGCGTATCTTCACATACCGAAGGTACGTGAAAGGTGGATTCCATGCGGCTCAGCAGCTTCTATCCGGTGCTCGGCACGCCCCGTCTGGCCGAGTGCCGCGACTTCTACGTCGGCCTGTTCGGCTTCGAGGAGACCTTCGCCGCCGACTGGTACGTGAGCCTGCGCAGGCCCGGCCCGCCCGAGTACGAACTGGCCCTGCTCGACCCCGGGCACCCCACCGTCCCCGAGGGCTACCGCAGGCCCGTGCAGGGCCTGCTGCTCAACTTCGAGGTGGAGGACGTGGACGCCGAGTGGGAGCGCCTGGTGGTGCGCGGCGGCCTGCGGCCCGAACTGGGGATCCGCACCGAGGCGTTCGGCCAGCGGCACTTCATCGTGGCCGACCCCGGCGGGGTGCTGGTCGACGTCATCACGCCCGTGGCGCCCTCGGAGGAGTACGGGGACAACTTCGTGCGGGGGTGAGGGCCGTCCGGTCCCCGCGCGCCCGGTACCGTCGGCGTGACGGGGGGTGGAGGCGGTGGCGATGACGCTGGAACAGGCCTCGCGCCTGGCGGAGGAGGCCCACGCCGGGCAGGTTGACCGGGCCGGCCGGCCCTACGCCGAGCACGTGTTCGCGGTGCGCGACCTGCTCGCCGGGCACGGAGAGCGCGCCCAGGCGGCCGGAGTGCTGCACGACGTGCTGGAGGACACCCCGATCACCGCCGACGACCTGCGCGCGCGGGGGTGCCCGGAGGAGGTCGTGCGCGCGGTGGAGTCGGTGACCCGGCGCCCGGGGGAGCCCTACGAGGAGATGGTGCGCCGCGCCGCCGCCGACCCGCTGGGCAGGCTGGTCAAGCTCGCCGACAACGCCCACAACTCCGACGAGCGCCGCCTGGCCCTGCTGCCCGACGAACGGGCGCGGCGGCTGCGCGCCAAGTACGCCCGCGCCCGGCGGATCCTGGAGGAGGGCCCGCAGGAGGACGGGCTCCCCGAAGCGGCGCTCCCGCGTGGCACGCTCCTGGTCCTCCACACCGGCCGGGTCGAGGAGTGCCGCGCCTTCTACACCGGGCTCGGTCTGCGCTTCGTCCGCGAGCGCCACGGCTCCGGGCCCGAACACCACGCGGCCGAACTGGACGGCGGCGCGGTCGTCGAGATCTACCCGGCCACCGCCGAGCGCTCCACGGGCGCGGCGCGCCTCGGGTTCACCGTGCGAGGGGACCGCGCCGTCCCGCCCCTGGAGCCGGGGCGCCGCGTGCTCACCGACCCCGACGGGCGCAAGGTCGACCTGAGGGTGGTGTGAGCGACGGCATCCGTGTGCGTGGCGTCGGGTACCAGCCGGTCGGTATGCTGTCCCGGCCGGTATTTCCGGGACTGACGGGGCACGAGGCGGGGGCAGCACATGGCGCGAGGACAGCGGACGGCCGAGGCCGACACACCGACCGGATCGGTACCCGAGCGCCTCCTTGGGGCGGCGACGCGCCTGTTCGCCTCCAACGGTTACGAGGGCACCTCCGTGCAGGAGGTCGTGGCCGCTGCGGGCGTCACCAAGGGCGCCATGTACCACTACTTCGGCTCCAAGGACGACCTGCTCTACGAGGTCTACGCCCGCGTGCTGCGCATGCAGACCGAGCACCTGGTGCGGATCGCCTCGCGGGACGAGCCGGTGGCCGACCGCGTGCACGCCGCCGCGGCCGACGTCATCGTCACCAGCGTCGCCAACCTCGACGACACCGTCATCTTCTTCCGCTCCATGCACCAGCTGAGCGAGGACAAGCGGCGCGCCGTGCGCGCCGAGCGCCGCCGCTACCACGAGATCTTCCGGGACATGGTCGCCCAGGGGCAGGACGAGGGGGTCTTTCGCACCGACGTCTCCGCCGACCTGGTGGTGAACTACTTCTTCGGCTCGGTGCACCACCTGAGCACCTGGTACCACCCGGGCGGCGCGCTCAGCGGCGAGGACGTGGGGCGCCACTTCGCCGACCTGCTCGTGGCGGGGCTGCGCCCCGGGGCCTGAGCGCGGGGGACCCGACGGCGAGGGGGCCGGACGCGACGCGTCCGGCCCCCTCGTGCGCTCCCCGGGGTGCGCACGCGCCGCTAGCGGTACTTGCGCAGCTCCGCGCGGCCCAGCGAGCGCAGGTGCACCTCGTCGGGCCCGTCGGCCAGCCGCAGCGACCGCACCCCCGCCAGCCATCCGGCCAGGGGCAGGTCCTGGCTGACCCCGGCCGCGCCGTGCGCCTGGATCGCCTTGTCCAGGATCCACTCCACCGTGCGCGGGGTGGCGATCTTGATCGCCTGGATCTCGGTGTGCGCGCCCCTGTTGCCCACGGTGTCCATCAGGTACGCGGTCTTGAGCACCAGCAGCCGCAGCTGCTCGATGGCCACGCGCGCCTCGGCGATCCACTCGCGGACCACGCCCTGTTCGGCCAGCGGCCTCCCGAAGGCCACGCGGTCCAGCACCCGGCGGCAGGTGAGCTCCAGGGCGCGCTCGGCCATGCCGATGCCGCGCATGCAGTGGTGGATGCGGCCCGGCCCCAGCCGGGCCTGGGCGATGGCGAACCCCTCGCCCTCACCGCCGACCAGGTTCGAGGCGGGCACCCGCACGTCCTCGAACACGACCTCGGCGTGGCCGCCGTGGTCGCTGTCGTCGTAGCCGTACACCGTCATGCCCCGCCTGACCGTCAGCCCGGGGGTGTCGCGCGGCACCAGCACCATGCTCTGCTGCCTGTGCCGCTCGGCTTCGGGGTCGGTCTTGCCCATCACGATGAACACGGCGCACTCGGGGTTGAGGGCCCCGGTGATGTACCACTTGCGTCCGTTGACCACGTACTCGTCGCCGTCGCGGACGATGCTGGTGGTGATGTTGGTGGCGTCGGAGGAGGCCACCGCGGGCTCGGTCATCGCGAACGCCGACCGGATCCGGGCGTCGAGCAGGGGCTCCAACCAGCGCTCGCGCTGCTCGGGGGTGCCGAACATCGTCAGCACCTCCATGTTCCCGGTGTCGGGCGCGGCGCAGTTGAGCGCGATCGGCGCCAGGCGCGGACTGCGCCCGGTGATCTCCGCCAGCGGCGCGTACCGCAGGTTGGGCAGGCCGCCGTGTTCGGGGTGGCCCGCCAGGAACAGGTTCCACAGCCCGCGCTCGCGCGCCTCGGCCTGGAGCTCGCGCACCACCGGCGCGGTGGACCAGCGGTCCTCGCGCACGGCCAGCTGCTCCTCCAGCACCGCCTCGGCCGGGTAGACGCGCTCGTCCATGAAGGCGAGCAGCCGTTCGCGCAGTTCCTCGGTCTCGCTGTCGTGGGCGAAGTCCATATTCAGTCCTCCTCGAGCATGGTGTGGGCGCGCTCCACCAGGGGCGCGACCACCTCGCCGATCCGGTCGAAGCCCGCTCCGACGGTCAGTCCCCGGCTGTGGCGGAAGTGGATGCCCTCGGCGATCACCGCGAGCTTGAAGCAGCCCAGGGCCACGTACCAGCCCAGCCGGGACACGTCGCGGCCGGTCGCGGCGGCGTACATGCCCACCAGCTCCTCGGGGGAGGGGTAGCCCTCGGCGGAGGTGGCGGGCACGGCGCCCACGCCCACGGGCTGCGCCTGGTAGACGAGCATCAGGCCCAGGTCCACGAGCGGGTCGCCGAGCGTGGCCATCTCCCAGTCCAGGACCGCGTTGATGCGACCTCCGGAGGTGACCAGCACGTTGTCCAGGCGGTAGTCGCCGTGCACGATCGCGGGCGCCGACTGCTCGGGCAGCGTCGCGGCGAGCCTCTCGTGCAGCTCGTCGATGCCGGGGATGTCCCGGCTGCGGGAGGCCTCCAGCTGCTTGCCCCAGCGGCGCACCTGGCGTTCCAGGAACCCCCGCGGGTGGCCGAAGTCGCCCAGCCCGACCTCCTCGGGCTCCACCGCGTGCAGCTCGCCCAGGGTGGCGATCAGCGCCTCGGCCAGGCCGCGGACGCCCTCGGCGCCCAGCGGGGCGATCTCGTCGCGGGTGCGGAAGGGGGTGCCCGCCACGTGTTCCATGACGTAGAACGGCGCGCCCAGCACCTCGGCGTCCTCGCACAGGACGTGTGTGCGGGGGACGGGCACGGCGGTGTCGCGCAGCGCGCTCATCACCCGGTACTCGCGGGGCATGTCGTGCGCGGTGGCCAGCACGTGGCCCAGCGGGGGGCGGCGCACCACCCAGCTGCCCGCGCCGTCGGTGACCACGTAGGTCAGGTTGGACTTGCCGCCCGCGACCACCCGGCCCTCCAGGGGGCCCGAGACCAGGCCGGGCACGGCCGCGTCCAGGTAGGCGCGCAGGCCGGCCAGGTCCAGGCCCGGGAGCGCGTCCGTGTGTTCGCCGCTCACGCCCGCTCCTCGAAGACCCTGGCCTGGAGGCGGCGCATCCCCGCGAGCCAGCGGTCGGTGTCGTCGGCCCGGGCCGCGTAGTGGTCGGCGACCTGGGGGTGCGGCAGGATCAGGAAGCGCCCGTCGGCCAGGCCGACCATCACCGCGTCGGCGACCTCCTCGGGGGTGATCGCCTCCGGGGACAGGATGGCCCTGCCGGTGTCGCCGCTGCTCTCCAGCAGGTTGGTGCGCACGCCCATCGGACACACGCACTGCACGGTGATCCCGCGGTCGCCGTAGGTGGCCGACATCCACTCGCCGAAGGCCAGAGCGGCGTGCTTGGTCACCGAGTACGGCGCGCTGCCCAGCATCGTGAGCAGGCCCGCGGCCGACACCGTGGTCAGGAAACGGCCCCGCCCGCGCTCCAGCCAGCCGGGCACCAGCTCGCGGGCGGCGCGCACGTGGGCCATCACGTTGACCTGCCAGGCCAGGTCCCAGTCGGACTCCGGGGCCTCGGGGCCGCCGCCCACGCCCACGCCCGCGTTGGCCACGTACAGGTCGATGCCGCCCAGGTGCGCCCCGGCCTCGGCCACGAGCGCGGTGACGCCCGCCTCGCCGGCGGCGTCTCCGGGAACGGCCACCCCGCCGATCTCGGCGGCCACGGCCTCGGCCGCGCCCGCGTCCAGGTCGTTGACCACCACGCGCGCCCCGGCTCCGGCGAGCCTGCGCGCGATCGCGGCGCCGATGCCGTTGCCCGCGCCGGTGACCACGGCCCCGGTGTCGGTCAGGTCCATGTCACACACCTCCGGTGAGGGTGAGGCCGCCGTCCAGGACGAGGGTGCGGCCGGTGATCCAGGAGGCGTCGTCGGAGAGCAGGAAGGCCACCGCGCCCGCCACGTCCTCGGGCTCGCCCAGGCGCCCCAGGGGGTACTGGGCGGCGACCTCCTCCTCGCGCCCCTCGTAGAGGGCGGCGGCGAACCGGGTCTTGACCACGGCCGGGGCGACGCCGTTCACGCGGACCCCCGGGCCCAGTTCGACGGCCAGCTCCTCGGTGACGTGGATGAGCGTCGCCTTGGTGGCGCCGTAGAAGCCGATGCCGGGGGCGGGCCTGGTCCCGGCCACGGAGGAGACGTTGACGACGGCGCCGCCGTGCTCGGCCATCCAGGCGTGGTAGGCCTTCTGCGTCCACGAGATCGCGGACAGCACGTTGACCTCGAAGATCTTGCGGGCCGCGTCCAGGTTCAGGTCGATCATCCGCCCGTAGACCGGGTTGATGCCGGTGTTGTTGACGAACATGTCGATGCTGCCGAAGGCCTCCAGGGTGGCGGCCACGGCCGCGTCCTGGTGCTCGGGATCGTCGGCCCGGCCGGGGACGCCGATGGCGTGCTCGGGTCCGCCCAGGGCCTTGACGGCCTCCTCCAGGGGCTCGGGCCTGCGCGCCGTGACGCACACGCGCGCGCCCTCGTCGACGAGCCGCTGGGCGACGGCCAGGCCGATGCCCCGGCTCGCGCCGGTGACGATGGCGGTCCGCCCGCCGAACCGGGATGTCATTCCGCTCTCCTTAGACCGACTGGTCGGTATGTCAGGGCGACTCTATGTCGGGGGAGGTGCGTGCCGCAAGAGGCGAAAGGGACGCCGAGGCGGGACAATGGCGGCGCGGGCCGACGACGTCCCCCCGCGGGCCGGAGAGTGAGGGCTTCCATGACGACCGACGTGGTCGATGTACGGGACAGGAAACGCTACGAGATCAGGGTCGACGGGGAGGTGGCCGGGTTCGCCGAGTACATCCTCACCGACGACATGGTGACCTTCACCCACACCGAGATCGACCCCGCCCACGAGGGGCGGGGCCTGGGCGGAACCCTGGTCAGGGGGGCCCTGGACGACGTACGTCCGCGGGGCCTGGCGGTGCTGCCCCTGTGCCCCTTCGTCAAGGGGTGGATCCAGCGCCACCCCGACTACACCGACCTGGTCTACCGCAGCGCCGCCGAGTAGGGCCGGCCGCGCGGAGGGCTCCCCCCGGGCTCCCCGTGGCGGTGTCCGTCCGGCGCGGCGGACCGGCGCGGCGCTCACCGGGTTCGCGCCGGTCCGCCTCCGGGCCGTTGAAATCCGACACGTCGGACATTTAGTGATCTACGCGGTAAAGGTGGCGCTTTCTCAGGCGGTAGTGTCGAGGGTGAGTTTGCCGACGGTTCCCCGGGAGCGCAGCGCCTCGTGTGCCCGCGCGGCCTCGCCCAGGGGGTAGGAGCCGCCCAGGACGGGCCTCAGGTGCCCCTCCGCCACCAGTGTGAACAGCTCGGCCATCGCCCGGCTCATCACGTCGCCCGGCAGCGTCCACACGTGCGGCAGCCACATGCCGCTCACGCTGGTGGAGAAGCGCATGAGGTTGGCGGGCTGCACCGGGCTGGGCAGCTCGCGCGAGGCCATTCCGTAGAAGGCCAGGCGTCCGAACGGCGCCAGTGCCCGCACGCTCTGGTCGGTGACCCGGCCGCCCACCATGTCCAGGACGGCGTCCACGCGCTGGCCGCCGTTGGCCTCGATCAGCGCCTCGGTCATGTCGGGGGCCGCCGAGTCCACGACGGCGTCCGCGCCCAGCTCCACGGCCAGCGCGCGCTTGTCCTCGCTGCTGGCCACGGCGACGACCCGCCCGGCGCCGAACCGCTTGGCCAACTGGACGGCGAGCGTGCCCACGCCGCCCGCCGCCGCGTGCACCACGACCGTCTCGCCCGGGTCCATCCGCACGGACCTGCGCAGCAGCACCCAGGCGGTGGCGCCCTGCACGATCAGGGCGAGCGCGTCCTCGTCCGAGACCCCGTCGGGGACGTCGAAGGCCGTGCCGGTGGCGGCGGTGGCCTTCTCGGCGTAGCCGCCGCTGGTGGTCAGGGCGACCACGCGGCGGCCGTCGGCGGTGCGTCCGGCGATCTCCATGCCCGGGACCAGCGGAAGCGTGGCGGGGGCCAGATAGCTGTTCTCGGCCTGGTGGGTGTCGGCGAAGTTGACCCCGGCGCGGGTGACGTCGACGAGGACCTCGCCGGGGCCCGCCTCGGGGTCGGGCAGTTCGGTGAGGCGCAGGACCTCGGGTCCGCCGAACTCGGTGATCTGGATGGCGCGCATGGGCGTCCCCTCCTTCGTCTGTTCATACCGACCAGGTGGTATGTTACCGGTCGGTCGGGTTCGGGCGCCCGCCGCGTCCCGGCCGTTCGGACGGGTGTCGCGGGCGGCGGCGTCGCCGCGGTGGCGCCCCCGGGTCTTGCGCCGGTCTGCCTAACGTTGTTAGGTGTGGGGTGCCGCGCACCGATGGGGAGGACGCACGTGGACGCCGAGTACACAGTGACGACAGCAGCCGGACGGGTCCGGGGCACCGCCTCGCCGCGCTCCGAGAGCGGCGGGGTCGCCGTCTACCGGGGCGTGCCCTACGCCGCCGCCCCCTTCCGAGAAGATCGCTTCGCCGCCCCCGCGCCCGCCGCCCCCTGGGACGGCGTCCGCGACTGCACCTCCTTCGGCCCTCCGCCCCCGCAGGGGAACCAGCTCCTGGGCGCGGCGCCCTGGACCCCGGGGACGTCCCTGGACTGCCTGTCGCTCAACGTGTGGACCGCCGCCCGCGAGGGCGACCGCGCCCCCGTGCTGGTGTGGATCCACGGGGGTGCCTACATCGTCGGAGCGGCCTCCGAGATCACCTACGACGGCACCCGGCTCGCCGAGAGCGGCCTGGTCGTGGTGGGGATCAACTACCGCCTGGGCTTCGAGGGCTTCGGTCACGTGCCCGGCCGCCCCGACAACCGCGGTCTGCTCGACCAGGCCGCCGCCCTGCGGTGGGTGCGGGAGAACGTCTCCGCCTTCGGGGGAGACCCCGACAACGTGACGGTGGCGGGGGAGTCCGCCGGGGCCGGTTCGGTCGCGTGCCTGATGGCCTCGCCGCGGGCCCGGGGCCTCTTCCGGCGCGCGATCGCGCACAGCGTGCCGGGGGACATGCTCACCCCGGACACCGCGCGGCTGGTCTCCGAGCGGATCGCCGCGGCCGCGGGCGTGCCGCTGGAGGCGGAGGCCCTGGCCGCGCTGGCACCGGAGAAGCTCCTGGAGGCCACCGACGCGGTGCTCGACTCCGCCCCCTCCGGCGGCTCGGGGGGCGTGCGCACCAAGCCCTTCACCTGCTTCGCTCCCGTAGTCGGCGGGCCCGACCTGCCCGAGGCCCCGCTGGAGGCGGTCGCGCGCGGTGCCGCCTCGGGGGTGGACCTGCTGGTCGGCCACAACGCCCACGAGTACCGGCTGTTCACCGAGCTGGGGCAGAGCGTGGAGATCGACGACGAGTCCGCCCTGGCGGTGACCGCCTCCCGCCTGGGGCTGGGGGAGGACGCGGTGGCCGCCTACCGGTCGGTGCATCCCGGGGCCACGCTGCGCGAGCTGTTCGCCGCGATCCAGGGCGACGCGCTGTTCTGCGAGTACACGGTGCGCTTCGCCGAGGCGCACGCCGCGGCCGGGGGCCGCGCCCACTTCTTCCGGCTGGCCGCGGAGAGCCCGGCCATGGAGGGGCGCCTGGGGGCCTGCCACGCCTTCGACCTGCCGTTCGCGTTCGGCAACCTGGACACCGACTTCGGGCGGTTCCTGCTCGACGGCGAGCCCAGCGAGGCCCACCGGGCGCTGTCGGGGCGGATGGTCGCGGCCTGGCGCGACTTCGCCGCCACGGGGGACCCGGGCTGGCCCGCGGTGACGGCCGGGGCCACCGCGGTCAAGGTATGGGACGCCGACGACCTGCTGCACGCCAGTGACTCCTCGCCGGTGCGCGCGCTGTGGGCCGGGGTGGCCCTGGCTCCCCGGTAGGCGGGCTCCCCGCGCGGCGGCCGGTGCGCCGTCCCGCTTCGACCCGCGGCCGGTAAAGGTTGGGAAAACGCCTCGCGGTCCGGTCGGGACGGGTGGGGGAGAGGGGCATCCTCACAGGTAGGAGTGGGTGGCGCCGGTGGCCGGGGCGCACCGGGTCTGCGGTGCGGGGGCGTGGCCGCCGGCTGGCACCACCCCGCCGGAGGTGCCCGATGACCACGAACGTCTTCGTCCTGGGGCTCGACGACCAGAACCGGGAGGTCCTGCGCTCGCTGCCCGCCGAACGCGGCTACCGCTTCCTCCAACTGCTCGACCTCGACGAGATCGGCCAGGACCGGCCGGTGGACCTGCCCGCGGTCCTGGCCCTGGCCGCAGGGAGGCTCGACTCCTTCGGGGAGGGGGTCGACGCGGTCATCGGGTTCTGGGACTTCCCGGTCAGCTCGCTGGTGCCGCTGCTGTGCCGGGACCGGGGGCTGTCGTGCGCGCCCCTGGAAGCCGTCGTCCGGTGCGAGCACAAGTACTGGAGCCGTCTGGAGCAGCGCGCCGTCATCCCCGAGGCCGTTCCCCGGTTCGCCGAGGTCGGCCTCGACACCACGGCCAAACCGGAGGGGCTGTCCTACCCGCTGTGGGTCAAGCCGGTGAAGTCGTGCTCCTCCGAACTGGCCTTCCGCGCCGCCGACGACGCCGAGTTCCGTGCGGCGATGGACCGGATCAGGGCGGGCGCCGGACGCTTCGGCACGTCCTTCCAGTGGGTGATGGACCTGCTGCGGCTGCCCCCGGAGGTGGCCGGGTGCGGGGGCACGGCCGCGCTGGCCGAGGAGGAGGCCACGGGCGACCAGCTCACCGTCGAGGGCTACGTCCGTCGGGGCGTTCCCCACGTCTACGGGATCGTCGACTCCCACCGCTATCCGGGCACGTCCAGTTTCCTGCGCTACGAGTACCCGTCCAGGGTGCCCGAAGAGGTCGGCGCGCGCCTGATCGAGCTGTCCGAACGGGTGATCTCCCGGATCGGCCTGGACGACGTCACCTTCAACATCGAGTACTTCCACGATCCGCGCAGCGGCGACGTCCGGCTCCTGGAGATCAACCCGCGCCACTCCCAGTCGCACGCCAGGCTGTTCGAACTGGTGCGCGGGGTGTCCAACCACGAGATCTGCCTGAGGGTCGCGCTGGGGGAGGAGCCCGAGCTGGAGCGCGGCGGGCGGTACGCGGTGGCCGCCAAGTGGTTCCTGCGCCGCTTCCGCGACGGCTTCGTCGCGGCGGTGCCCACCGCCGAGGACGTCGCGCGTGCGGAGAAGACGGCGCCGGGTACGAAGGTGGAGATCGTCGCGCGCCAGGGCCAGCGGCTCTCCGACCTGCCCCTCCAGGACAGCTACAGCTTCGAGCTGGCCCAGGTGTTCGTGGGCGGCGGGGACAGCGAGGAGTGCGAGCGCAGGTACCGGGCCTGCGTGGCGGAACTGCCCTTCACGGTCCATGACACCGACGACGTCCGACAGGAGGGGGTCCGGTGATGAGGACCGTCAGCGACCTGCCCCACGAGGTCCGCGAGGACGAGTACGTCCTGATCCCGATCAGCGACGGGGTCCGGCTGGCCGCGCGGATCTGGCGTCCGGTGGGGAGCGAGGAGGCCCCGGTGCCGGCGGTCCTGGAGTTCATCCCGTACCGCAGGCGCGACCTGACCGCGCAGCGCGACTCGGTGCACCACCCCTACATGGCCGGGCACGGGTACGCGTGCGCCCGCGTGGACCTGCGCGGCAGCGGCGACTCCGAGGGGGTGCTCACCGACGAGTACCTCGAACGCGAGCTCCTGGACGCGGAGGAGGTGCTGGCCTGGCTCGCCGAGCAGCCCTGGTGCGACGGCCGCACCGGGATGATGGGTATCTCCTGGGGCGGGTTCAACGCCCTCCAGGTCGCCGCGCGGCGGCCGGAGAGCCTGCGGGCGATCGTGACCGCCTGCTCCACCGACGACCGCTACTCCGACGACGTGCACTACATGGGCGGGTGCCTGCTGGGGGACAACCTGTCGTGGGCCTCCACGATGTTCGCCTACAACTCCTGCCCGCCCGATCCGGAGCTGGTCGGTGAGCGCTGGCGCGACATGTGGCACGAGCGGCTGGAGCACAGCGGCCTGTGGCTCGACACCTGGCTGCGCCACCAGCACCGGGACGCGTACTGGAGGCACGGTTCGGTGGCCGAGGACCTGGACGCGATCCGGGTGCCCGTCATGGCCGTCAGCGGGTGGGCCGACGGTTACTCCAACTCGGTCTTCCGGCTGCTGGAGGGGTTGAGCGTCCCCCGTCTGGGCCTGCTGGGCCCCTGGTCGCACAAGTACCCGCACCTGGGCCAGCCCGGCCCCGCCATCGGCTTCCTCCAGGAGGTGGTGCGCTGGTGGGACCGCTGGCTCAAGGGCGTGGACAACGACGTGATGGACGCGCCCGTCCTGCGGGCCTGGATGCAGGAGAGCGTGGCGCCCTCCACCTCCTACGAGGCCCGGCCGGGGCGCTGGGTCGGTGAGCGGGAGTGGCCCTCGCCGGAGGTCGCGCTGGTACCGCGCGACCTGGGCGCGGGCCGGGTGCTCGCGGAGGGGGAGCCCTCGGGGCGGGAGGACGTGCTGACCCTGTCCTCCCCGCTGTCCACCGGACAGCACGCGGGCAAGTGGTGTTCGTACAACGCCCCTCCGGACCTGCCCTACGACCAGCGCGAGGACGACGGCGGGTCCATCGTCTTCGACAGCGTGCCGCTTCCCCGGCGCTTGGAGATCCTCGGCTCCGCGGTGGTCGAACTCGAACTGGCGGTGGACCGGCCCGACGCGATGGTCGCGGTGCGGTTGTGCGACGTCGCGCCCCAGGGGCAGGCCACGCGGGTGACCTACGGGCTGCTCAACCTCACCCACGCCGACGGCCACGAGAGGCCGCGCAAGCTCGTGCCCGGGCGCCGGTACCGCGTGTCGGTCCCCCTCAACGGTGTGGCCCAGGCATTCCCGGCCGGGCACCGGGTGCGGGTCTCGGTCTCCACCTCCTACTGGCCGCTGGTGTGGCCCTCGCCCGAGCCGGTGACCCTCTCGGTGTTCCAGGGGGAGCACACCCGTGTGCTGCTTCCGGTGCGTCCGGTCGAGGGCGGTGGTGACGGGCGGGGTGTGGCCGCTTTCGGGGAGCCCGAGGGCACCGCCCCGATCGCGACGAGCCGGATCGCTCCGGGCGAGGAGCGGTGGGACCTGACCCAGGACCTGGTGCGCTACGGGGCCGCGCTGGAGGTGGTCAAGGACCTGGGGACGGTGCGCTTCGACGACATCGGCCTGGAGGTGACCCGTCGGGCGGAGGAGCGCTACAGCAGGGTCGGCGACGACCACGACTCGGTCCGTGGCGAGGCGGTGTGGACGATGGGCTTCGCCCGCGGCGACTGGTCCGTGCGGACCAGGACCCACACGGTGCTCACGTCCACGGCGACCGACTTCCACCTGCACGCGACGTTGGACGCCTACGAGGGCACGCGGCGCGTGGCCACCAAGATCTACACCTCGGTGATCCCGCGGGACCACGTCTGACCCGGGCGGGGACCGGTCGGGTGCGACCGGTCCCCGCCACCGCGGGTACGGGGAGGAGCTGACTCCCGCGCGCCCGAGGGGCCGAGGGGCCGCGGGGTGTCGGGCGGGCTGGCACCCGGCAAGGCGCTGCGATGCGGGGCGTCCTCGCCTCGGGGGCTGACGCCCGAGGGAGGGAGAAGCGGCAGGGCCCGGACGCCCGCCGGGCCGGGGTGCTCGTGACGCCCGTGCCGCCGGGACGCGTCGGCCCCCGGTGCCGGCGCGGGTGCGGGGAGGGCGGTCGTCCCCTCCCCGCACCCGTCGGCGGCGAGGGGCGTTACTTGCCCAGGCCGGCGCGGCGCAGCGCCTCGGCCATCGCGCCCTGCGGGGCGGCGCCCCCGCTGTTGTCGCGGCCGCGTCCGCCGCCGTTGTTGCGACGGCCGCCGCCACCGCCGCCGTTGCCCCGGCGTCGGTCGTTGCCGCCGCGGTCGCCGCGCTCCTCGCGGCCGCCCCGGCCGCCGCGGGCGGGCGCCTCGTCGTCCAGGCGCATGGTCAGGGAGATGCGCTTGCGCGGGATGTCGACGTCCTGGACCTTGACCTTCACGATGTCGCCCGGCTTGACCACGTCGCGCGGGTCCTCCACGAACTTGTACGACAGCGCCGACACGTGCACCAGGCCGTCCTGGTGCACGCCCACGTCCACGAACGCGCCGAAGGCCGCCACGTTGGTGACCACGCCCTCCAGGAGCATGCCCGGGGTCAGGTCCTGGAGCTTCTCCACGCCCTCCTTGAAGGTGGCGGTGGTGAAGGCCGGGCGCGGGTCTCGGCCGGGCTTGTCCAGCTCGGCGAGGATGTCGGTGACCGTGGGCAGACCGAAGGTGTCGTCCACGAACTCCTCGGGGCGCACCCGCGACAGCAGGTCCTTGTTGCCGATGAGCGAGGGCAGGTCGGTCCCCACCCGGTCCAGGATGCGCCGTACCACCGGGTAGGCCTCGGGGTGCACCGCCGAGGCGTCCAGCGGGTCGTCGCCGCCGGGCACGCGCAGGAAGCCCGCGCACTGCTCGAAGGCCTTGGGGCCCAGGCGCGGCACCGAGCGCAGCGCCTCGCGGGTGCGGAAGGGGCCGTTGGCGTCGCGGTGCGCGACGATGTTGCGCGCCAGGGTGGAGGTCACGCCCGACACCCGGGTCAGCAGCGGCACCGACGCGGTGTTGACGTCCACGCCCACGCCGTTCACACAGTCCTCGACCACCGCGTCCAGGGAGCGCGACAGCTTGGTCTCGGCCAGGTCGTGCTGGTACTGGCCGACCCCGATCGACTTGGGGTCGATCTTGACCAGCTCGGCCAGCGGGTCCTGGAGGCGGCGGGCGATGGAGGCGGCGCCGCGCAGCGACACGTCCAGGTCCGGCAGCTCCTCGGAGGCGTAGGCCGAGGCCGAGTACACCGACGCGCCCGCCTCCGACACCATCACCTTGGTGAGGTTGAGTTCGGGGTGGCGCTTGATCAGGTCGGCGGCGAGCTTGTCGGTCTCGCGGGAGGCGGTGCCGTTGCCGATCGCGACCAGTTCCACGCCGTGGGCGGCGCACAGCCCGGCCAGGCTGTGGATGGCGCCGTCCCAGTCGCGGCGGGGCGCGTGCGGGAAGACCGTGTCGGTGGCCACGACCTTGCCGGTGGCGTCGGTGACCGCGACCTTGACCCCGGTGCGCAGGCCCGGGTCCAGGCCCAGGGTGGCGCGACTTCCGGCGGGGGCCGCCAGCAGCAGGTCGCGCAGGTTGGCGGCGAACACGTTCACGCCGTCGTCCTCGGCCTGCTGCCACAGCCGCATGCGCACGTCGATGTCCAGCCGCACCAGGATGCGGGTGCGCCAGCCCCAGCGCACGGTGTCCTGGAGCCAGCGGTCGGCGGGGCGGCCGCGGTCCACGATCCCGAAGTGGTGGGCGATGGCGTTCTCGTAGGTGCTGCGGGGCGTGGTGCCGTCGGCGTTCTCGGCCGGGGCGTCCTCCGGCTCCAGGGTGAGGGTGAGGATCTCCTCCTTCTCACCCCGGTACATGGCCAGCACGCGGTGGGAGGGCAGTTGGGTGAGCGGTTCGGAGAACGCGAAGTAGTCGGCGAACTTGGCGCCCGCCTCCTCCTTGCCCTCGCGCACGGCCGAGCCCAACCGGCCCCTCTCCCACAGCCGCTCGCGCAGGACGCCGGTGAGGTCGGCGTCCTCGGCGAAGCGCTCCACCAGGATGGCGCGGGCCCCGTCCAGGGCGGCCTTGACGTCGGCCACCTCCTTGTCGGGGTCGACGTAGGCCGCGGCCGCCTCCTGGGGGTCCTGGGTGGGGTCGGCCAGCAGCCCCTCGGCCAGGGGTTCGAGCCCCGCCTCGCGGGCGATCTGGGCCTTGGTGCGCCGCTTGGGCTTGTAGGGGAGGTAGATGTCCTCCAGCCGCGCCTTGGAGTCGGCCGCGTGGATGCTGGCCTCCAGCGCCTCGTCCAGCTTGCCCTGGGAACGGATGGACTCCAGGATCGCGGTCCGGCGCTCGGCCAGCTCACGCAGGTAGCGCAGGCGCTCCTCCAGGGCGCGCAGCTGGGCGTCGTCCAGCGCTCCGGTGGCCTCCTTGCGGTAGCGGGCGATGAAGGGCACGGTCGATCCGCTGTCGAGCAGGTCGACGGCGGCGGTGACCTGGTGCGCGCCCACTCCGAGTTCCTCGGCGATGCGCTGGTCGATCGTGGGTGTCACAGGCGTCGTCACTGGTTAAACGTCCACTCTCTGGCTGTTCGGTGCGGGGACATTCTGGTGGCGGGGAGCGACATTGTCATCCCGTCGGCCCCGTGTCCCAGGTTCGCGCACTGTGGCGGTGGTCTCGCCCGGTTTCCCGTGCGGGGAGCGGCGGACGCGGCGCGGGGCCCTCGCCGGGGCGGTTTCGCAAAGAACGGGGCGGGGCGGCCCCCGTGCGCGGGGCCGGTCCGTGCGGTCGGAGGCGAGGGGCGGCGGTCGGAGGCGGTCGGGAGGGAGGAAACCCGGGGGTGGCGGCGCCCGGGCTCCCCGCTTCCAGGAAAGCGGAAGGGGCCGGTCCGCGCCAGCCCCCGTCACCGCCTGTGGACAACCGCGCCGCGCCACCGCCGACGGGCACGGGACGCTCCCGCGCCCGGTCAGCCGTCGGTCTCGTTGAGGTAGTCGGGGGCGTAGTACTCGTCGAGGGGGAGCGGACCCCGGTAGCCCTGGCACATGCACTGGCGGTAGGTGGAGCTGGCCTGCCCGGTCCAGCGGCCGGGGATGACCACCTGGGTCTGGCACCTCTTGTTCTGCTGGTCGTGGAAGACCAGGTGGTGGCCGCATCCGCAGAGGGGCTGGGGGCTTTGCGGTGCGCCCAGGACCCGGGCCTGCTCCTGTCTGCGCTGCTGGTCGAGCGCCGCCCGCGTCTGGCGTTTGGTCAGCAGGCGGCCGAACAGGAACCCGCCGAGAGCGATCGTGGCTCCGAAGACCATGGAGACCGGGTCCATCCGGCGACACCTCATTCCTTGAGCCGGAACCCGCCCCGGAGCCCGGGGCGTACGCCCTCCATTGTCGCCCATAACGGGCTTCCGGTGGCGGGGAGGTTCCTTTCCCGCGCTCCTGTCAACGGGTGACGGCGGTACGTCCGAAAGTAATGCAAAGAAACCTCTGCACGCTTCTCTTTGCAAAGAAACCTTTGTCTTACGGTGGTGGCACCCCCGAACACAGGAGGACCCCCATGGCCACCGAACCCTCCGCCGCGCCGCCGCGCACCGAACGCCTCGGCGGGCTCTTCCACCGCTTCTGGGCGGCCGGAACCCTCACCAACCTCGGCGACGGCATGCTCGCCACCGCGCTGCCGCTCATCGCCGCCACCCTGACCCACGACCCGCTCGCCGTCTCCGGCCTGGTGGTGGCGCGCTTCCTGCCCTGGCTGCTCGTCGCGCCGTTCGCGGGCGTGCTGCTGGACCGGGTCGACCGCCTCCGCGCCATGACGGTCTCCAGCACGGTCGCCGCGATCGCCGTCACCGCCCTGGTCGTGCTGATCGCCACCGGCGGCGCCACCCTGTGGGCCCTGTACGCCACGATCTTCGTGGTGGTCTGCTGCGAGACGGTCACCGACCCCGTCACCCGGATCACCGTGGCGCGGATCGTGCCCGGCCGCCTGCTGGACCGCGCCAACAGCAGGCTGGAGGGCGGCCGCCTGGTCGCCCAGGACTGTGTGGCCACCCCCGTCGCCGGTGTGCTCTTCGCGGTCGCCGCCGCCCTGCCCGTGGCCGGGACGGCCCTGTCCTACGCCCTGTGCGCCGTGCTCGTGGTGACCGTCGCCCTCATACTGCGGCGGGTTCCCGTCCCGGCCGGGTCCACCGGGGCCGCCGAGTCCAACGGGGGCGCGGAGAGCGGTGAGGGCGCGGGGTCCGGCCAGGGCGTCCTGCGCTCCCTGCGGGAGGGTTTCGCCTACGTCTTCGGCCGGCCGCTGACCCGGGGCCTGGCGTTCAACAACGCCGGGTCCATGATCGGTATCCAGATGGCCACCTCGGTGCTGGTCCTCTACGCCCAGGAGGTGTTGGGCGTTCCCGAGGCCCTGTACGGGCTCTTCATGGCGTCGATCGCGGTCGGTGGTGTTCTGGGCTCCGTGCTCGCCGCCCGGTTCGTCGCGGGCCTCGGCCGCAGGACGGTCATGATGGGCGGCTACCTGGGGATGGGTGCCTGCCTGTTGGCGGTGGGCCTGGTGCCCGACGCCTGGTCCGCCGCCCTCGCCTGGGGGCTGATGGGCCTGTTCCTGACGGTGACCAACGTGTCCGGCTCCCTGTTCTTCCAGGCCGTGGTCCCCTCCCACGTGCGCGGCCGGGCGGCCGCCGCCTTCCGCATGGCGGGCTGGGGGCTGTCCCCGGTCGGCGCGCTGCTGGGGGGTCTGCTGGGCCGGATCGACCTCGCCCTGCCCTTCCTGGTCGGCGGGCTGGTCATGGTGGTCACGCCCCTGGTCTTCCGCAGGTCCGTCGCCGAGTGCGCGCGGCTGTCCGACGAGGCCGCCGCGTCCGCCGCCGGCGACCGTTGACCCCGCCGCACCTCAGGAGGGCGACACGTGGGCCAGCAGCGCCAAGAAGGCTTTGCGGCGAACTGTTTGCGGAAGGGCTCCCCCAGTACGGTGAGGGCCATGACCGACGACGCCGACGTCCCCGCCGACTCCCATCAGCAGATGCGGGTCAGCGCACAGGCCCTGCGGGGCCTGGCCCACCCCCTGCGCGCCCGCCTGCTGGACGAGCTCAGGATCAACGGCCCGGCCACCGCCACCATCCTGGGCCGGCGCCTGGGGGAGAGCAGCGGCGCCACCAGCTACCACCTGCGCCAACTCTCGCGCTACGGGTTCATCGACAACGAACCGGGACGCACAGGCGGACGCGAGCGCTGGTGGCGGATGAGGCCCGGCGGCTGGAGCATGTCCGGGCACGAGTTCCTGAGCAACCCCGAGACCAGGGTCGTCGCCCAGGCCGTCCTGGACCGCCTCTACCAGCAGAAGCGCAGGCGCTTCGCGGACTGGACCGCACTGGTCTCCGACAGTCCCGACCTGCCCGCGGTGCGCAGGTGGAAGGACGCCGCCACCGACTCCACCAGCCACGCCCGGATGACCCCGGGGAGGCGGCCGAGTTCGCCGACGCGCTCAACGACTTCCTCGGCTCGTGGGGGAGGCGTTTCCAGGGACGGACCCCCGAGAGCCATCCCGACACCGACGTCGTCCAGGTGGACACCGCGCTCTTCCCGGTCCTGCCCGAGGCCGAGGGCAGGTCGGAGGGGAGCGCCGCCGAGCGGGACTGAGCCGCCCCGACGACCGTCCCTCAGGTCTCGCGCAGCCTCTTGAGCGTCGCCACGTCGGCGGCGTGCGGACCGGCCGGCCCCGGGGTCTCCAGGATCAGCGGCACACCGGCGCTCACCGGGTGGCGGAACAGCTCGCCGAACGGCTCCGCGCCGATGTGCCCGGCGCCGATGTTCTCGTGCCGGTCCCTGCAGCTGCCGCACGCTGCCTTGGAGTCGTTGCAGTGCACGACCTTCAACCGGTCGGCGCCGACCACCGCGCCGAAGCGGTCCAGGGTCGCGCGCATGCCCTCCACCGTGGAGATGTCGTGCCCGGCGGCGAACATGTGCGCGGTGTCCAGGCACACGCCCACGCGCGGGTGCCACTCCAGCACCTCCAGGTAGGCGGCCAGGTCGTCGATGGTCGCGCACAGCACCTGGCCCTGACCGGCCATCGGCTCCAGCAGCACGGGCGGGACGTCCCCGCCCAGCCTCTCCAGCAGCGGCATCAGCCGTTCGCGGGTGCGCGACAGGCCCGCCTCGCGCCCGCCGGAGACGGCCGAGCCGGTGTGCACGACCACTCCCAGCGCGTCGATCCGGGCCGAGCGGCGCAGCGCGTGCTCCAGGGAGCGCACCGACTTCTCGGCGGTCTCCTCGCTGGGGGTGCCCAGGTTGATCAGGTAGGGGGCGTGTACGAACACGGGCAGGTCGACGCGCTCGCGCATCCGCGCGTCCTGCGCGGGGTCGCCCCCGTTGGTCGCCCACCCGCGCGGGTTGGACACGAAGACCTGGACCGCCTCCGCGCCGATCTCCTCGGCGTAGGCCAGGCCCTTGTCGGCCATGCCGCCCGCGACCGGGACGTGTGCGCCGACCGGGGACGGGGGCCGCTGCTGCTCGCTCTTCTCCATAGCCCAACAAGCCTAGGGGCCGGTCGGAGCCGTCGGTCCGTGCCGGTGCTCACACCGCCCGGCCGGGGAGGCGGGGGCGGTCGCCGTCCGGCCCGGTCGCGGGCGGGGCGTACCGGGGCCGCCGGAAGCGGTGTGCGCTCCCGGCGGCGGGCCCTGCGCGGGTCGCGCCCCGGTCACCAGCCCCCGGGCGGGATCGGCCGGTTGGAGTGGAATACCCCGCGCGGGTCGTACGCGGCCTTGACCTGGGCGAGCCGCGCGCGGTCGTCCTCGTCGAAGACCTCGCGGACCTCGGCCTCCTCCATCGGCCCGAAGCCCAGCGTGGACGAGCGGCCCACCGCGTGCGGCCCGAACAGCGCCGCGGCCCGCTCGCGCAGGTCGCGCATCGCCCCGGTGTCCTCGGTCTCGGCGAAGGTCAGCACCGTCAGCGCGTAGGCGGCGTCCCGGTGCCCGACGGCGTTGGCGACCAGCGGCTCCCGGGCCAGCGCCCCGCCCAGGTGGCGCAGCCAGACCACGCAGAAGAACGGCGCCTCGCCCGTCATCCGGGTCAGCTCGGCCAGCG
Source organism: Nocardiopsis sp. LDBS0036 (assembly GCF_041228755.1). Classification (NCBI taxonomy): domain Bacteria; kingdom Bacillati; phylum Actinomycetota; class Actinomycetes; order Streptosporangiales; family Nocardiopsidaceae; genus Nocardiopsis; species Nocardiopsis sp. LDBS0036. The sequence goes on along the minus strand of NZ_CP141103.1, from coordinate 1,967,688 downwards.
CCTTCCCGTCCAGCCGGTCCACCAGCACGCTGCGGCCGCGGAACCCCGCCTGGTCCTGGTGCTCGTCGAAGACCGCGCCCGACTCGTCGTAGGGCATCTCGCGCAGGGTGTCCGCCAGCACCGGGGCGGCCGAGCGCAGCGGCTCCACCACCTTCGCCCCCTCCTCCATCGGGCCCGACCAGGCCACCGACACCTGGGCCACCTGGCGGCCGCGCATCGGCTCGGGCACGCCCTCCATGTCCGGGTAGACCATCACGGAGGCCCCCGAGGTCATCTCCTCGGGCACCGACTCGGCCCACCGCCGCCAGGCCTCCAGCGCCCCCGGTTCGGCTCCGGCGTCCAGGAGCAGGCTTCCGCCGTAGATCCGCGGGACCGGGAACAGGTCGATCTCCATTCCGGTGACCACGCCGAACGCGCCCGCGCCTCCGCCGCGCACCGCCCAGAACAGGTCGGGGTCGTCGTCCCCGGTGACCTGCCGCAGACGGCCGTCTGCGGTGACCAGGTCCACGCGCCGCACGTGGTCGGCGGCGAACCCGTACCGGCGGGCCAGCAGCCCCACGCCGCCGCCGAGCGTGTAGGAGACCGCGCCCACGGCGGGGGAGCTGCCCGACAGGGGCGCCAATCCGTGTTCGGCGGCCGCGTCGACCACCGTCTGCCAGGCGGCCCCGGCCTCCACCCACGCCGTGCCGCGGTCGGGGTCCACCCGCACCCCGTCCATGCGGTGGGTGGCGAGGAGGACGCCGCCCGCCATACCCGCGCCGAGCCCGTGCCCGGTGAGCTGGGCCGACACCCGCAGCCCCCGTTCCGAGGCCCAGGCCACGGCGGCGCGCACGTCCTGGGCGCGGACCGGCTCCACCACGGCGTCGGGACGGTGCCGGTCCAGCAGCTGCATTCCCGTGCGGGCCTCCTCGTAGGCGTCGGTCCCGGGCGCGTGCACCGGTCCGCTCACCCGTCGGGTCAGGTCCCGCAGCGTGTCCGTGTCGCCCATCGTGCTCTTGATGCCCGTGTTCTCGTTGTTCTCGTTCATGTCGGCCACCGTAGGAACCCATGCGGTCACAACGTGACCGCGATCTCTGGCAGTCTGCGTTCATGGGCCGATCCGTACGCGGGGAGATGCCGCAGCGGCTGCTGCGGCTGCTGTCCCTGCTCCAGGTCCGGCGCGAGTGGAGCGGCGCGGAGCTCACCGAGCGGCTCGGCGTCAGCGCCCGCACCCTGCGCCGCGACGTCGAACGGCTGCGCGGGCTCGACTACCAGGTGGAGGGCACGCCCGGGGTTGCGGGCGGCTACCGCCTGGCCTCGGGCCGCGACCTGCCCCCGCTGCTGCTGGAGGACGAGGAGGCCGTCGCGATCGCCCTGGGCCTGGCCACCGCCACCGGGTTCCAGGACAGCGCGCTGCGCGCCCTGGCCAAACTCGAACGCGTCCTGCCCGCCCGCCTGCGCCCTCGGCTGGCCGCCGTGGGCGGCGCCACCAGCGCGGTGCCCCACCCCGACGTCCCCGGTGTGGACCCCGCCGTCCTGGGGGCGCTGGCCTCCTCCTGCCGCGACCTGGCCGTCACCGACTTCGACTACCGCGACCGGGAGGGCAACGCCCGCGGGCGCCGGGTCGAGCCGCACCACCTGGTCTCCCACGGCGGGCACTGGTACCTGATCGCGCACGACACCGACCGCGACGACTGGCGCACCTTCCGGGTGGACCGGGTCAGCGGACCGCGGCCCACCCACCGGCGGTTCGAGCCGAGGCCGCTGCCCGCGCCCGACCCGGCGGCCTTCCTCACCCGACTCTTCGCCGCGGGCGTCTACAGACACACCGCGCACCTGACCCTGGAGCTGTCCGCCGAGGACTTCCACAGCCGCTTCCACGGCCCCCTGCCCGGCCGGGTCGAACCGCTGGACGACCACCGCTGCCGCATCCGGATCAGCGCCGACTCCCTCGACCTGGTGTGCCAGTACACGGCGGCGGCCCTGGCCCTCGGCGCCCCCTTCACGCTGGAGGCCCCGCCCCGGGTCGTCGAGCGCCTGCGGGAGGTCGGCGCGCGCCTGGCCCCTCCCTGAACCGCGACCGCCGGTGGACCGCGACCGGCAGCGGGAGCGCTAGGGTCGGGGCCGTGAACACCGATTCCGCGCACCCGACCCTGTCCGACGTGACCGCCGCCTTCGAGCGGGTCTATCCGCCCGCGTGGGCCGCCTCCTGGGACGCGGTCGGGCTGGTGGCGGGCGACCCCGCGCAGCAGGTCGCGCGGGTGCTGTTCGCCGTCGACCCGGTCGACGCGGTCGTCGACGAGGCCCTGACCTGGGGCGCAGACCTGATCATCACCCATCACCCGCTGATGCTGCGCGGTGTCACCAGCGTGGCCGCCAACACCCCCAAGGGTCGGATCGTGCACCGGCTCATCCGGTCGGGGACCGCCCTGTACACCGCGCACACCAACGCCGACACCGCCTCGCCCGGCGTGTCCGACGCGCTGGCCCGCGCGGTCGGACTCACCGGGCCGCTGCGGCCCCTGGACCCCGACGCCACCGACCCCGAGGGCCGCCGCGGCATCGGCCGGATCGGCGCCCTGGACCGGCCGGTGCTCCTGCGCGAGTTCGCCGAGCAGGTCGCCCGCGGGCTGCCCGCCACCGCGGCCGGGATCCGCGTCGCGGGGGACCCGGACCGCCTCGTGAGCACCGTCGCGGTGTCCGGGGGAGCGGGGGACTCCCTGCTCGGTGCGGCCCGGGCCGCGGACGTGGACGTGTTCGTCACCTCCGACCTGCGCCACCACCCCGCCTCGGAGTTCGTGGAGGACCCCGGCGGCCCCGCCCTGGTCGACACCGCCCACTTCGCCAGCGAGTGGCCCTGGCTGGCCGACGGTGCGCGCCACCTGGTCGACGCACTCGGGCGCGCGGGCGGCCCGGATGGGGCTAACGTGGAGGTCCGCGTCTCGACGACGGTCACGGACGCCTGGTCACAGGCCGTCTCACACGTCTGAGAGAGACCACGGGCCCCGCGGGGTCGCCGACCAAACTGCACAGAGTAGAGCGCGGGCGGCGTACTCGCCCTCCCCAGCCATCACAGGAGACGTCACACGTGAAAGCCGAACCCGCCGCACAGGCCAGACTCCTCACCCTCCAGGACCTGGACACCGACCTCCAGCGCCTGGACCACCGGGCGCGCACCCTGCCCGAGGTCGCCGAGGCGGCCCGGCTCAAGGAGCGGGTCGACCAGATCGACAGCGAGCTGATCACCGCGCAGACCGGGGTCTCCGACGTCGAACGCCAGCAGCGCAAGGCCGAGAGCGACGTCGACCAGGTGCGCACGCGCGCCGACCGGGACGCCAAGCGCCTGGAGTCCGGGCAGATCACCAACGCCAAGGAACTCCAGAACCTCCAGTCGGAGATCACCTCGCTGGGCCGCCGCCAGGCCGAGCTGGAGGAGATCGTCCTGGAGGTGATGGAGCGCGCCGAGGAGCTCAACGCCACGGTGGCCCGCCTGACCGCCGAGCGCGAGCGCCTCGTGGCCGAGCACACCGAGGTCGTGGCCCGCCGCGACACCGCCGCCGCCGAGATCCAGTGGGACCGCACCCGGACCACCCAGGACCGCGAGCGCGTGGCCGGGGAGATCCCCGCCGACCTGCTCGCCCTCTACGACAAGATGCGCGCCCAGTACGGCGGTGTGGGCGCGGCGCCGCTGCGCTACGGCCGCTGCGGGGGCTGCAAGCTCGCGCTGAGCACCGTCGAGCTCAACGAGATCCGCGCCCAGGCCGCCGACGAGGTCGTGCGCTGCGAGGACTGCCGCCGCATCCTGGTCCGCACCGAGGAGTCGGGTCTGGGCGGCCGGACCGAGCAGTGAGCACCGGCTGGGGGGCACCGCCCGACACCGCGCCGACCCGGCTGGTCCTGCTGCGGCACGGGCAGACGCCGCTGTCGGTGGAGCGCCGTTTCGCGGGCCGGGGCGACATCCCGCTGACCGAGGACGGGCACGCGCAGGCCAGGGCGGCCGCGCGCCGCCTGGCCCCGCGGCCGTTCGACGCGGTGGTGTCCTCCCCGCTGCGCCGCACCAGGGACACCGCGGCCCACGCCGCCGAGGCGCTCGGGCTGCCGGTGGAGATCGACGAGGGGTTCGTCGAGACCGACTTCGGCGACTGGGAGGGGATGACGTTCGCCGAGGCGCGGGCGCAGGCCCCGGTCGCGGTGGACCGGTGGCTGGCCGACCCGGAGACGGCGCCGCCCGGCGGGGAGAGCTTCGCCGCGGCCTCCCGCAGGGTGGCCGCCGCCCGCCGGGCCCTGGTCGAGCGGCACCGGGGGCGCACCGTCCTGGTGGTCACCCACGTGACCCCCATCAAGGCGCTGGTGCAGCAGGCCCTGCTCGCCCCGCTGGAGGCGCTGTACCGGATGCACCTGGACACCGCGTGCCTGACCGAGGTGGACGTGTTCGCCGACGGGCCCATGGTGGTGCGCTCCCTCAACGACACCGCCCACCTGGAGTGAGGGGCCGAGGGGGAACGGGGCCGCGGCGGCGGGCGTAGAATGGGCGGCGAGGGGAGTCGGCCAGGCGGTCGCGGACCGCGCCTGGTGCGCGTGTTCGAGGAAAGTCCGGACTCCACAGGGCAGGGTGGTCGGCAACACCGACCCGGGGTGACCCGCGGGACAGTGCCACAGAAAGCAGACCGCCACCGCTCGCGGTGGTAAGGGTGAAACGGTGGTGTAAGAGACCACCAGCGGCCGGAGTGATCCGGTCGGCTCGGTAAACCCCACCCGGAGCAAGGTCAAAAAGGGAACCTGCGGGTTCCCGCGCGGATGTTCGAGGGCGGCCCGCCCGAGTCCGCGGGTAGACCGCACCGAGGCCGTCGGCAACGGCGGTCCCAGATGGATGGCCGCCCGGTTCCTCGGAACCGACAGAATCCGGCTTACCGGCCGACTCCCCCTCACACACCCTTCTGACCAGCGGCGCAGCGCGGGGGAGACGGCCGTGTTCCGGTTCTGTCCCGGACGGCGGATCGACCGGAGAGCGGGAGCAGGCCGATCGCTCCGCGTCCCGATTCCTCCCCGCCTGAGCCGGGCTGGCGCGGGCCCCGCCCGTGGTGTTCCGGCGGGCGCGGCCCCCGGGCGGCGGGTCGGAGGGCCGCTCCCGGTGCACGGGTACAGTCCTACAGCCCGCCGGTGATGGCCCGGCGCCCGTGCGCACCGATAGATTGGCCCCTGCGCTCCCTACCCCGGGCGAGCTCCGGAGCGCGTACGCCCGTGGGCCGACGTCCGGGGTCGGACCCAGCGGGCATCCGCGTTCACGGGAATGGGTGCATCTTGTTCGACTCCACCGCCTTCTGGGTGGCTCTCTTCGGTCTGCCTGTCGTGGCCATCGTGGTGATCGTCCTGCTCGCCTCCTATCAGGCCTCAGGCGTTCAGCAGGACGGACGCGACGACGCGCCCGACGAGGACTCCTCCACCAGCTGATCCCCGTGGTCCGCATCCGTCCTCGGGTGGGGCACGGGGTCGTTCACGTCCTGGACGCCCTGCACGGGGACGAACTCCCCCGTCTCGGCGTCCAGGAGGTGCACCCTCGCCGTCTCCAGGTCGTAGTACATCCCCGTCAGCGTCAGCTCGCCCGCCTCCACCCGTTCGCGGACCACCGGGTAGCTCGCGAGGTTGCCGATCTGCGCCTCCACGTTGGCCTGGGCCAGGCGGCGCAACGCCTCAGCCGTGGGCAGGCCCGACAGGGCGCCCGACTCCTCGCCCACCCGCGCCAGGCTCTCCGAGCCGTGTGACAGCCAGCGGCGCATGTGCGACGCCTGTTCGTCCGTCTCCAGGTGGGCCTTCTCCAGCAGGGCCTGCATCGCCCCGCAGTGCGAGTGTCCGCACACCACGATCGAGGGCACCCGCAGCACGTTCACCGCGTACTCGATCGCCGCGCCCGTCGAACCGTTGTCGGGGGCCTCCCGCGGCGGCACCAGGTTGCCGAGGTTGCGCACGGTGAACAGGTCGCCGGGCCCGCTCGCGGTGATGAGGTTGGGCACCACGCGCGAGTCGGCGCAGGTGACGAACAGCGCGGTCGGGTTCTGGCCGTGCGACAGGCGGCTCATCACCGACCGCATCCGGTCGGTGGTGCTGGCGTGGTACTCGCGGGCGCCGGCCGCCAGCAGGCCCAGCGCGTTCACCCCGCGGTCGCCGTCACCGCGCATCTCCCAGGGGGCCCACCAGCGGGCCAGGCCGCCGGGCGCGGTCTTGGCGGCGGGCGCCGACCGGGTGGAACTGCGCGTGTACCACTTCTCGTGCACTTCGTCGATGTCGACGCTGCCGCCGGTGCGCTCGTGGTCCACCCGCCAGGCGTGGATGGCCTCGAAGGCGGCGTGGTCCATGAAGTCCACGTGCAGGTCCAGGTCGACCCGTGAGCCCGAGGGGACGGTGCGCAGCACGTGCGCGAGCCGGGGCACGCCCAGGAAGGTGAGCGAGCCGTGCACGGTGATGTGCACCCGGTCGTCGCGTTCCTCGGTGGTCACGGTCAGCTTGGTGAGCCTGCGCAGGGAGACGATCATGGCCAGCGCGAAGCCGATGAACACGCCCTCCAGGAGCCCCAGGAACACCACGCCGAACAGGGTCACCAGGTAGACGCTGGCCTCGTGGTGGCGGCGCAGGTCGCGCAGGTGGGCGATCGAGACCATCTGCACGCCGATGAACACCAGCAGCGCCGCGAGCGCGGGCATCGGGATCAGCTCGACCACGTGCGCGAACAGGGCGACGAACAGCAGGATCCACACGCCGTGCAGGATGGTCGAGAGCGGGCTGCGCGCCCCGGCGCGCACGTTGGTGGTGCTGCGCACGATCACACCGGCCACCGGCAGCCCGCCCAGGGCGCCGCTGATGGTGTTGGCCGCGCCCTGGCCGCACAGCTCGCGGTTGAGCATCACCCGGCGGCCGCTGTGCATGCGGTCCACGGCGATCGCGGCGAGCAGGGACTCGACGCTGGCGACCATGGCCACGGCGGCCACGCTCAGGGCGATGCCGTCCCACTGCCCGGCCTCGGGCAGCATCGGGCCGTTCCAGGCGTCGGCGAAGGAGCCGGGCAGGACGACGGTCTGCACCTGCCAGCCGCTCGTGGTGGAGATGAGGGTCGCGGTGGCCACGGCGACCAGCGCGGCGGGCACCACGGCGGGCCGCAGCCGCCCGAGGGAGGGCAGCTTGTTCCAGGTGAACATGATCGCGATGGTGATGACGCCGACCGCGACGGCCGGGGTGTGGTTGTTGGCGATCTGGTGGGGCAGGTCGGCGATGTTGGCCACCGCCGAGCTCTGCGGTTCCCCGCCCAGGACCACGTGCAGCTGGGCCAGGGCGATGGTCACGCCCACCCCGGCGAGCATGCCGTGCACCACGGCGGGGGAGACGGCCAGGGCGGCCCGGGCGATGCGGAAGGCGCCGAGGGCGAGCTGGACCAGCCCGGCCAGCAGGGTGATCAGGCAGGTCACCCGCCATCCGTAGGTCATGACCAGGTCGGCGACGATGATGGTCAGGCCGGCGGCGGGGCCGCTGACCTGGACCACGGACCCGCCGACGAGTCCGGCGACGATCCCGCCGACCACGGCGGCGATGATCCCGGCGATGAGGGGGGCGCCGGAGGCGACGGCGATCCCCAGGGACAGGGGGACGGCGACCAGGAAGACCACCAGTGAGGCGCCGACGTCGGCGGCGATCCCCCTGTGGCGGTCGAAACGTTGCCCGGGTGAGGCCGTGGGCGGCCTCTCGGGCGTGACTCCCTGGGCGTCGTTGCGCATGGTTACTCCATTCGGGTTGGACCAGGCAAGTGATGCGTGGGCGCACGGGGACTGCGGTGTTCGGATCGGGGGGCGTGCGTGGAGACGCGGGATGAGAGGACGTCCCTGAGGGTGTCCTTCGCGCTACCAACTGTAGCCAGTATCCGCCACGCAGTGTTACGGTCTGTTGCTCCTTTGGTAACCATTTTCCTGTCTTCACATGTCCTGGGGACAAATCAGGACAGAGAAAACCCCGAGGTGGTGGCTGCGCCCACCGCCTCGGGGTGTGAAGTGATGTACCTCTCGTGCGGCCCGGGGGCCGGAAAAGGGTCGTTACCGCGTGTTGCGGACGTCCGGAAGATCAGATGAAGCGGCCGTCCTCGTACCCGCCCTCGTAGCGGTTGCGGCCGTGCGGGTCGCGGGGGTCGGACGGGTACGGTTCCGGCGCCTGCGGCCCGCCGGGGCGCCGCTCCTCGTCGCCGGACTGCCAGTCCGGCGCGGGCGGGAAGCCGCCGTAGCCGGGCTGCTGCGGCTGCTGGGGCTGTCCGCCGGACGGGTAGCCGCCCGGGACACCGGGATAGCCGCCGGTGCCCCCGGCCGGATAGCCGAACGGGGCCTGTTCGCCGTAGCCCGCCGGGGCGTCCCCGCGCACCTGGTCCACCGGATAGCCGCCCGTCGGGTAACCGCCCTGCGGGTACCCGGGAGCCTCACCCGGGAACGCGGACGGGTAGGCGGGCTGGCCGACCGGCCCCTGGTCGAACGGCGCCGGAGGCTCCGGGGCCCCGGTGACCGCGCTCCCGCCCGGGAAGGCCGCCGCGCCGGGGCCGCCGTGGACGCCCGGGGCCCCGAAGGCGCCGCCGTCCTCCTGCGGACCCCACAGCGGGGGGTTGGGGTCCGGCTGGGCCGGGCGGCTGTGGGCGCCGGTGTCGTAGGGGGAGCGGTGGTGGGTTCCGGTGTCGTAGTCGTTGCGGTTGAAGGAGTCGGTGTCGTAGGAGGGGCGGGTGTGGTTGCCGGTGTCGTACTCGGGTCGTCCGGTGCCGGGCATGCCGTAGTCGGCGTGGCTGTGGGCGCCCGTGTCGTAGGAGGACCGCTGGTGGGCCCCGGTGTCGTAGGACGAACGCTGGTGGGACCCCGTGTCGTAGGGGGAGCGGTGGTGGGTTCCGGTGTCGTAGTCGTTGCGGTTGAAGGAGTCGGTGTCGTAGGAGGGGCGGGTGTGGTTGCCGGTGTCGTACTCGGGTCGTCCGGTGCCGGGCATGCCGTAGTCGGCGTGGCTGTGGGCGCCCGTGTCGTAGGAGGACCGCTGGTGCGCTCCGGTGTCGTAGGACGAACGCTGGTGGGACCCCGTGTCATAGGCCGAGCGCTGGTGGGTCCCCGTGGTGTGGGACGTCTCCGGCCGCGACCGGTAACCACCGCCCAGGGGGTCGGCGGGATCACCCGCGCCGCCCGGGGACGTCTGACCCGTACCCGCGCCGCCCTGACCGCCGCCGAAGCCGAGCTCGGAGCGCTGGTGCGCGCCGGTGTCCATGCTGGACCATATCGGCGAACTCGTGCCGGTGCCCGGGGCCGGACGCTGGAAGGCCGGGTCGAGCGGGTCGGCGGGGGACGCGCTGCGCGCACCGGCCGTTCCCGGGTAGTCCGAGCGGCTCATCGACCCGCTGTCGTAGGAGGAGCGGCCCTGGAACGGGTCACCCGCGGACGGGACGGAACCGGACCCGCCGAGCGGGTCGAGCCCGGAGGAGGTCCCCAGCGGGTCGTGCGTGCTGGCCGAGGTCCTCAGCGGGTCGTGCGTGCCGGATGAGGATCCCAGCGGGTCGTGCGTGCCGGACGAGGACCCCAGCGGATCGGTCGAGGAGGGCGAGTAGGAGGAACGGGGAGACCACGAACCGGTGCCCAGGGGGTCGTCTGAGGCCGAGGCGGCCGGTGCGGCGGGCTGGGAGGGCTGGGGGACGCCCTGCGGGGGCGTGGCCTCCCGCGCGGGGGGAAGCGCGGAACGCGGCGGAGCCCCCGGCGGCAGGGCGCGCTCGTCCTCGCCGACCGGTTCGGCCCCGCGCCGCCTGCGGCCCCGGCCCCGCGACGGCTCCTCCCCGTCCTCCTCCACCGGCTGGGGCCCGCTGCCCTGGCCCAGGCTGGCCAGCACGGCCAGGTCGGCGGAGGGGTCGCCGCTCCCGCGGCCTCCCGCGGCGGGCATGACCGTGGTGGCTCCGGGGGGTCCGGAGGCCTCCTCGTCCTCGTACTCCCCGTACCCGTCGTCGTAGTCGTCGTCCTCGTACTCGTGGGCGGTCACGGTGACGGCGGAGTCCCGGTCCCCGCGCCCGTCCCGCGCACCGGAGGGCCGCTGCGCCGGGCCGTCCTCGCCCAGGCTCGACCAGAAGTCGTTGTCGGACAGGGAGTCGTCATCGTCGTCCCAGTCCGCGTCGAGCTTGCGCCTGCCCCGGGGCCGCCGCTCCGCCTTGGCGCCGTCGCCCTGACGGGACCTGCGGCCGCGTCCGCGCGGCTCCGGCTCCCCGTCGTCCTCGTCCTCGTCGAGGTCGCGACCCCGGCTCCCGCCGCGTCCCCGGCCCCCGTCGCGGGCCCGCTCCCGGCCGCGTCCGCGACCGCGCGGCCGTTCCTCGTCGCGGTCGTCGCCCTCGGCGTCCTCGTGCTCGTACTCGTCGTCGTAGTCGTCCTCGCGGGAGCCGGAGCTCAGCGCGCGCATGCCCAGCAGCAGGAGCACGAGCACGGCGAGCACGACGATGACGGCGATGATGATGATGACGGTGACGGTCATGGTGTACGCACTACCTTGGGGAGGTCGGCCGCGCCCGGGTCGCACCGGTGACCGGCCGAGAGGAGGCCGGTCGAGGGGAGGCGGTGACCTCCGGGGACCGCGGTGATCCGGTGGGTTCGGCCTGCGCTCGCGGGGGGACGCAGGCGGTCCGGTGCGGTTTCGGGTCAGGGCGCCGCGCGGCGAGTGGACGAGTATCGGTCATCTGAAATGGGGCGGGGGGCACAGACCCACTGTATGCGTTGTCGTGCTCCGTGTGCAGAGGGCTACGGGAGCTTCCTCCAGGAATCACCGTGACCCCGGATCCGTCAGGTCGTCCGGGGCCGATCCGGAGGCAGCGCCCGCGGTGAACTATGTCACTCGCTGCGTGTGACCAGCGAACCGCGTGCGACGGCCTGGTCCGCGATCGCCTCCAGCGAGGCGCTCAGCGTCGCGCCCTCGGGCAGGTCCAGCGGGCCCCGGAGGGCGTACACGGTGAACCGGTACTCGTAGGCCTCGTCGGGCTCGGGGCAGGGCGGGTCGTAGGCGGACTCGCCGATGCTGTTCTGCCCCTGCTTGGCGTCGGCCGGAACGGTGTTCTGGCGCAGCTCGACGAGTTCGGGGTCCAGGTCGTAGACCACCCAGAACACCTGCGCCACCTGCGGATCGTCCACCACCAGGGCGATCGACCCGGCCTCGTCGGGAAGCCCCGACCAGCTCAGCGGCGGCGAGTACGCCTGCTGGGCCTCCGCGGGGTCCTCGGAGTCGCCCGTGTCGTCCCCGCCCTCCGCGGTGGTCTCGGCCGCGCCCTCGCAGGAGTAGGCCGCGGGGAGCGGCTCGCCCTCCTGCATCAGCGGGCTGGTGACGTTGATGTCGTCGGGCATGTCGCCGTTCTGCGCGGGCGAGAGGATCCCGCAGCCCGTGGTCAGGGCCACGACGGCCCCGGCCGCCACCGCGCCGGCGCGCGTACCGGGGGACGGGCGGGCCGCACTCGGCGCACCGGTGGTCCGGGGGAAGGGGAGGGCCGGGAACAATGGGACTCCTGCTTTTCGGGCCGTGGAGGCGAACATCTCGGTGACGCGGGTGCGGCGCTCGGAGGAGACCCGGCGCCGGACCGGCGGGGAACGGGCGGCTCCGCGGGCGGGCGCCGACGACACGTTCCCCAGCGAACCCTACTGCGGTCAGGCGGGCGTTCGGTCTCCCGTCCGCGCCCGTGCGCTCCCGCGCGGGACGCGGAGGCCCGCGACCCCGGCCGCGCCCCCGCCGGTCGCGGCCCGGCGGGAACGGGACGGGAACGGCTCCTCACGGAGAGCGTCCGTCCGTACGATCGGTGATCATGGGTCGGTGCGGTTCTCCATCCTCGGGCCCCTGGCGGTCCACGACGCGACCGGGCGACCCGTCGCCATCGGCGGTGCGCGCCTGCGCACGCTGCTCACCCTCCTCCTGCTCCGGCCCGGCCAGCGGATCGCCAACGACGAGCTCACCGACGCCGTCTGGGCGGGGAGCCCGCCCGCTGCGGCGGGCAATGCCCTCCAGGCCCTGGTCTCCCGCCTGCGCCGCGCGCTGGGCGAGGGCGCGCGCATCGACGGGGACGCGTCGGGGTACCGGTTGGCGGTCGAGCCCGGCCAGGTGGACCTGGCCGAGTTCGAGTCCCTGGTCAGGCGGGGGCGGGCCGGGCTCGTCGCGGGCAGGGCCGCCGACGCCGCCCGCGACCTGGGCGAGGCCCTCGCCCTGTGGCGCGGACCGGCCCTGTCGGACCTGACCGCGCACGGTCTGGCCGAGGACACGGCGCTGCGCCTGGCCGAGACCCGCCGAGCGGCCCTGGAGGACCGCCTGACCGCCCTGGCCGACCTCGGGCTGTACGCCGAGGTCCTGCCCGAGGCGGAGGCCCTGTGCCGAAGCGAGCCGCACCGCGAGGGCCCCCTCGCGCTCCTCGTGCGCGCGCTGGCCGCCACCGGCCGCACGGCCGACGCCCTGGCCGCCTACGAGCGCTTCCGCTCCCACCTGGCCGACGAGCTGGGCCTGGACCCCTCGCCCCAGCTGCGCGACCTGCACCTGAGGCTGCTGCGCGGCGAACTCGACGCGTCCCCTGCCGCCGAGCCCTCCGCCCCGCCCCCGGCTCCGGCCCCGCCCCTGCGCCTGCCGACCTCCCTGACCAGCTTCGTGCCGCGCGACACCGAGGTGGACACCGCCGTCGACCTGCTCATCCGCGAACGCCTGGTCACCCTGCTGGGCCCCGGCGGCGCGGGCAAGACCCGTCTGGCGATCGAGAGCGCCTCCGCGCTGGCCGCGCGGGCTCCCTCCCTGCTCTCCCGCGGCGGCTGGTTCGTCGAACTCGCCTCCAGGACGGCCGCGGACGTCCCCCAGGCACTGGCCTCCGCGCTGGAGCTGCGCGAGCACGCCGTGCTCCAGGCGCGCTCCGCGGCCCCCAACGCCCCCGCCACCCTCGTTCCGCTCCTGGAACGGGTGGTCTCCTTCGTCGGCGACCGCCCCGTCCTCCTCGTCCTGGACAACTGCGAGCACATCGTCGAGGAGGTCGCCTCCGCCGTGGCGACGCTGCTGGCCCGCTGCCCCGGCCTGCGGATCCTGGCCACCTCGCGCGAACCCCTGGGGGTGCCCGGCGAACAGCTCCTGACCGTCCCCTCCCTGGACATGCCGCCCGAGGGGGCCTCCGCCGACCGGGCCGCCGCCTGCTCCTCGGTCATCCTGTTCGCCGAACGCGCCGCCGCCGTGCGTCCGGGCTTTCGCGTCACCCCCGACAACGCCGCCCACGTCGTCCGCGTCGTCCGCGAGCTGGACGGCCTGCCGCTGGCCCTGGAGCTGGCCGCCGCGCGCCTGCGCTCCATGAGCACCGCCCAGCTCGCCGACCGGCTCCGCGACCGCTTCCGGCTCCTCACCGGAGGCGCCCGGTCGACGCTGCCGCGCCACCGCACCCTGCGCGCCGTCGTCGACTGGAGCTGGGACCTGCTCGACGAACCCGAGCGCCGCCTGCTGCGCCGCCTGTCGATCTTCGCCGGGGGAGCCACCCTGGAGGCCGTCGAACGGGTCTGCGCCGACCCCGGCACCGAGGGGGAGATCGGCGGCCACGACGCGTGGACCGTCCTGTTCGCCCTGGTCGACAAGTCCCTCGTGGTCGCCGAGAACCCCGACCGTGACGACACCCCGCCCCGCTACCGGCAACTGGAGACCGTGCGTGCCTACGCCGCCGAACGCCTGGCGAGCAGCGGCGAGGAGGAGCGCGTGCGCGACGCGCACGCCCGCCACGTCCGCGACCTGTGGCGCTGGGCCGACCCGCTGCTGCGCGGCCCGCGCCAGGGGGAGCTGCTCGCCCGGCTGGCCGCGGAGGCCGACAACTGCGGCGCCGCCGTGCGCTGGGCCGTCGAGCGGCGCGACGCCGGACTGGCCCTGGACCTGGTCGAGTGCACCCAGTGGTACTGGACCCTGTGCGGCTCCTGGCGCCAGCTCCACCAGTGGGCCGTGGACGTCCTGGACATGGTCGGCGACCGGGTGCCCGAGGGGCGCGCCGTGGCCTACGCCAGCTGCCTGTTGCAGCGGGCCGACACGACCACCGACCACGAGACGGTGCTGGAGCGCATACGCGAGGTCGAGGCCGTCCTGGAAGAGGCCGGACAGCGGGCCGAGGAGCACCCCATGCTCGTCTACGGCCTGGTCTACACGGCGCTGCTGGAGGGGACGACCGGCGCCGCCCACGAACGCCTCGCCGTCGCGGCCGACCAGGCCGACCCGTGGATGCGGGCCCTCGTGGGGGTGCTGCTGTCCCTGTTCGACGCGGTCAACGGGCGCACCGGGCGGTCCATGGAGCGCGCGAACGCCGCCCTGGAGCAGTTCCGCGCGTGCGGCGACACCTGGGGCGAGTGCCAGGCGCTCGTCCAGGCCGTGGACCTGTACCGGTTCGAGGACCTCGACCGCTGCCGCGACCTGCTCACCCTCGGCGTGCGCAGGGCCGAGGAGGCGGGGCTGGAGGCGCTGGACTGGATGTTCCGCGTCCGCCGGGCCCAGGTCCTCACCGACCTCGGCGACCTGGAGGCCGCGCGTGAGGACCTGCGGGGGCTCCTCGGCTCCGAGCGGCCCGTGGAGAAGGAACAGATGGTGCTGCTGCGCCTGGCCGAGGGCCAGTGGCTGCGGGAGGCGGGGGAGCCGGACGCGGCCCGCGAGGTCCTGGACCGGGCGGGCGAGGACCTCAAGGGCCTGGGCGGGTTCTCGCCCGTCTACGTGGAGGCGGGCTGGCGGACCCTGTACACGACCGTCGCCTGGAGGGCCGGTGACACCGGGGAGGCCTGGGAACACGCCCGGCGCGCCTGGCGGCTGGCCGACCACGGCCTGGGCCCGGTGTGCGCGGAGGTCCTGGACACCTTCGCCGTGATGGCCGTCGGACACGACCCGCGGCGCGGCGCCTGGCTGCTGGCCTGCGCCGAGGTGCTGCGCGGCATGCCCGACACCGCCACGCCCCTCGTGGTGCGGGCCCGCGAGAGCGCGCGCCGGGAGCTGGGCGGACGGGAGTACGACCTCGTCCTCGCCGGGGTCCGGGATGTGAGCGCCGACCGGATCCACGGGCTCGTGGACGCCTGGCTGGCCGAGGGCGCGCCCGGTGGCGCGGAGCGCGCCTGACCCTCGGCCAGCCGTGCCCGGGGCCGGCCTCCCGGCGGGGTGTGCGTGCTCCGGCGGGGCGGAGGCGGTGGCCCGGAAGCCGTTCCCCGCCCGTGGAGGCGCCGCCGAACGGCGCGCGGCCGCCCCGGAGGCCGGGGCGGCCGCGCGACTGTTCTGGCCGGGAACCGGTCAGGTGCGGCGCCGGTAGGCCCACACCGCCAGCGGGAAGAAGACCGCGGTGATGATCGCGGCCCACACCACGGTCCACAGCACCGGGCCGGTGGCCTCGCCCGAACCCAGCATCAGGGCGCGCATGGCGTCCACGACGTGGGTGACCGGGTTGTTGGCGGCCACCACCCGCAGCCAGCTGGGCATGTCGTCGGGGCTGACGAACGCCGAGCTGCTGAAGGTCAGCGGGAACATCAGGATCATCCCGAACGCCTGCACCGCCATCGGGGTGCGCACGATCATGCCGATGAAGGCCGACATCCAGCACAGGGCGAACGCGAACAGCAGCACCAGGGCGGCCGCCGCGACCACGCCCACCACGCCGCCCTCGGGGCGGAACCCGATGGCCATGCCCACCACCAGCACCATCACCACGGTGATCGAGTACCGGACCAGGTCGCCGAGGATGGCGCCCGTCAGCGGGGCCGAGCGGGCGATGGGCAGCGACCGGAACCGGTCGAAGATGCCCTTCTCCACGTCCTCGCTGAGGGAGAAGCCGGTGCCCAGCGTGGCGAAGATGACCGACTGGGCGATGATGCCGGGCATCAGGAAGTCGCGGTAGGACTGCCAGTCGCCCATCATCGCCTGTCCGAAGACGAAGACGAACAGGGTCACGAACATGACCGGCTGCAACATCAACCCGAAGACCTCTTCGGGGTTGGCCTTGATCTTCAGTACGCTGCGCCAGGCCAGTTGCAGGCCGTTGCGCACGGTGATCAGCGGACTGATCCGCTTCGGGGTGGTCGGCGCGTCATCCGGCCGCGCCGACGGCGTCCGGGTCGTCACGGCGCTCAAGCTCGTGTCCCTTCGTCAACGGCCCCCCGGGGGGCCTCCTCCTCGGCGGCGTGCCCGGTCAGGGCGAGGAAGACCTCGTCCAGGCTGGGCTTGCGCAGTGACAGCTCGGCGACGGCCACGCCCTGCTCGTCCAGGCGGCGCACCACCTCGGGCAGGACCGCCGAGTCGGTGACCGGGACGCTGGCCAGCAGCCCGTCGGAGGTCACCGGCGTGCTGGTGACCGCCTCGATGATCCCGGTGGCCAGGGACAGCTGTCCGGTCTCGACGGTGCGCACCTCCAGCACCTGGTTGCCCGCCCGGCTCTTGAGCTCCTCGGGCGTGCCCTCGCTGATCACCCGGCCGTGGTCGAGCACCATGAGGTCGTCGGCCAGCTGGTCGGCCTCCTCCAGGTACTGGGTGGTGAGCAGGACGGTCACGCCGTCGTCGACCAGGCCGCGCACCACGTCCCACAGCCCGTTGCGGCTGTGCGGGTCCAGGCCGGTGGTCGGCTCGTCCAGATACAGCAGCGACGGGCGGCCGACCAGGCTCGCGGCCAGGTCCAGCCGTCGGCGCATACCGCCCGAGTAGGTCTTGGCGGGGCGGTCGGCGGCGTCGGAGAGCTCGAAGCGCTCCATCAGCTCCGCCGAGCGCGCCCGCGCCCCGGCCCGGTCGAAGCCCAGCAGCCGGGCGATCAGCACGAGGTTCTGGGTTCCGGTCAGGTCGGCGTCGACCGCCGCGTACTGGCCGGTCAGCCCGATCAGGCGGCGCACCTCGTGGGGCTGGCGCGCCACGTCGAAGCCGCCCACCTCGGCGTGCCCCTCGTCGGGGCGCAGCAGGGTCGCCAGGATGCGCACCGTCGTGGTCTTCCCGGAGCCGTTGGGTCCCAGGACGCCCAGCACGGCCCCCGTCCTGGCCCTCAGGTCCACGCCGTCCAGGGCCCGTTTGCCCTTGAACTGCTTGACCAGGCCCTCCGCGCGGATGGCGTCAGTCATCGCTCCTCCAGATGTCAACGTCTGCTGTCAAGTCTGGCCAACCGGTCTGACAGAACGCTGACAGCGCCTGACGGAGAAACCTCCAGGAAACGGACGTCTTCGTCAGCGCGTGTCAGGGCGTGCGCCTTCCGTCGGCGGCCCGCGGTGGAAGGGGCGGGCGCGGGGCGAGGCCCTAGACTCGTGCGCGTGATGGACACCCCCGCAACCCCCGGCCCCCAGGAGCCGCCGCGACCCTCCGGGCACGAGGCGACCGCGCGGCTGCGTCCGCCGCTGCGCCGCGTGAGCGGCCGGGCGATCGGTGTGTGGACCCTGCGCCTGATGTTCGCCAGCGTGGTCGTCCTGCTCATGCTGTCGGCGGTCGCCTGGGCGGCCTCGTCGCTGGACTGGGCGTGGATCCCCCCGTGGGCGAGGGACAACGCCTGGCTGCTGCCGGGGGTCTACGCGCTCTACGCCCTGGTCAGGATCGCCGTCGTCCCCTCGTGGAGGTACCGGGTGCACCGCTGGGAGGTGGCCGGGGACGTCATCTACACCCGGGCGGGCTGGGTCAGCCGCTCCTGGCAGCTGGTCCCGGTCAACCGCCTGCAGACGGTGGACCACACGCAGGGGTGGCTGGAGCGCCTGTTCGGCGTGGCGACGCTGGAGGTGCAGACCGCCTCCTACGCCGGGTCGTCCACGATCGAGGGGCTGGACGCCGAGGAGGCGCGCCTGCTGAGCGAGGAACTGGCCGTGCGCGCCGGTACGCTGCGGGACGACGCGACCTGATGGACGGACACGGCGAACACCACGGCCCGCCGGACCCGGCCGGGCCCGACGACCACGGCGGCTGGGTCGCCCCCGGAAGCGGCCCCGCGCACTCGGACCGGGGTGCGGAGGAGGCCGCCGACCCCCGGGCTCCCTGGATCCCCGGCTCCCACGCGACCCGGGGCTCAGGGCCCGAAGCGTCCTGGAGCCCCGGCGCCCACACGCCCACGGGCTCCGGCGCCCACGCCTTCCAGGACCCGGGCGCCCACGCGCTCCCCGGCCCCGAGACACCCCCGGAGCCCGGACGGGAGCGTCCCGACGGCCCCCGCGACTGGTGGGGCGGGCAGGACGGCGGGGGCGCGGAGGCCTTCGGCGCCGAGCGCGCCCGCCGCCTCAGCCCCCGCAGCGTGGTCGTGGGCCCCATCAACCAGCTCAGGGGGCTCCTGGTGCCGATCATCGCCGGGCTGGTGCTCGGCGGGTTCAACGCCTGGGTGCTCGCCGCCACGGGAGCGACCGTCGTGGCCCTGCTCGTGGGCGGGATCGTCACCTGGCGCACCACCCGTTACGAGGTCGCCGGGGACCGGCTGGAGATCCGCCGGGGCCTGCTCCGCCGCTCCCAGCGCACCATCCCGCTGGAGCGGGTGCGTGGCGTGGACGTCACCAGCACCCTGCTGCACCGGCTGCTGGGCGTGGCCGTGGTCCACGTCGAGGCCGCCGCGGGCTCCGCGGGCGCAACCGAGGACGGCAAGCTCGACGCCGTGTCGGCGGGCGAGGCAGACCGCCTGCGCCGGGTGCTGCTGCACCGCAGGGCGGTGCTCACCGGTCGCGGGACCGGGGCCGTCGCGTCACCCGCCGAGCCGGGCGGGCCCGGCACGGGCGAGGGCGCCCCGGAACCCGGGGGGACGCCCGGGGCCCCCGGGGGCGACGACACCGTCACCCACTTCGCCATGCCCCGCTCGTGGTACCTGTACGGGACGCTGAGCCTGGGGTACCTGCTCACCCCGTTCGCGGTCCTGGCCACCCTGTTCGGGATGGTCCAGCAGACCGCGGGGGAACTGGCCACCGACTACTTCGTGGACTGGGTGACCACCTCCGACCACAACCTGATCCTGCTGTCCGCGGCCCTCTTCGCCGGTGCGCTGGTGCTCCTGATGCCGGTGTTCGCGGTGGTCTCCTACGCGCTCACCCACTGGGGCTTCACCCTCAGGGAACGCGACGGCTCCCTGGTCGCCGAGCGGGGACTGCTCACCCGGCGCAGCGTGACGCTGGAGAAGCGCCGCATCCGCGGGTACGAGCTCCTGGACAACCCCCTCGAACGCCTGCGCGGGGCGGTGCGCCTGCGGGCCATCGTCACCGGGCTGGGCGACACCGCCAACCGCGCGGTGCTGCTGCCGATCGGGCCCCGCACGGTGGTCGAGGACGTCGTGGACCGCGCGCTGGCCCGGTACCGGGGCGGCCTGAACCGGCATCCGCGCGCCGCCCTGTACCGCCGTCTGACCCGCTCCTCGGGGCCTTTCGTGCTGCTCCTGGCGGTCGCCCTGGCCGTGGACGCGGCGTGGCTGGCCTGGGCGGCCGGAGTCCTGGCGGTGCTGGGCGCGCCCCTGGGCGTGGACCGGTACCGCTCCCTGGGCCACGGCCACGACGGCGAGCGGGTGAGCGTGCGCTCGGGCTCGCTGCGCCGCTCCCAGGCGACGGTGGAGCACTCGGCGGTGATCGGCTGGACCTGGACCCAGACCCTCTTCCAGCGCCCGTCCTCGCTGGCCGACCTCCAGGTCACGGTCGGCGCGGGCGCGGGCGGCTACACCGCGCAGGACGCCTCGTTCGAGGAGTCGGTGGCCTTCGCCGCCCGGGTCACCCCCGAGATGGTGCGCCCCTTCCTCATCGACCCGCGGGACGCGGGGCCGGACGGCGGGGGCGTGCGGCCGGACCCGCGCGGACCGGAGCGGACGTGAGGGAGGGGCCGGCCGCACCGTGCGGCCGACCCCTCCCCGCGGACGCGGGAGCGCCCTACTCGTCCTTCTTGGAGCCGAACATGATCTCGTCCCACGACGGGACCGAGGCGCGTCGGCCGCGTCCCTTGCGCTTGGCCGCGGAAGGGCCGCTGTTGGCGGCGGCCGGGACCGCGGCCGCCGGCGGCTGCTCGGCGGCGCGGCGGGGGACGCCGTTGTCGTTGAGGTCGATGGTGGCGCGGCGGCGGCGCGGGGCCGGACGCTGCTGGGCGGGGCCCTCCGCGGCGGGCGGGGCGGCCTCGGGCTCGACCGGCCTGGCGGGACGGGCCTCCGGCCAGTCCGCCCGGCGTTCGGGGCGGCGCTGTTCCTCGACCGCCGGCTCGTCGTAGGCGGCCGGTTCGGTCCGCCGCTCGGGGCGGTGGCGCTCCTGTGCCGGGGGCTCGTCGCGGGCGGCGGTCTCGGGCCAGCGCTCGGTCTCGGGCCAGCGCTCGGACTCGGACCAGCGTTCGCTCCGCGTCCGCCGCTCGGGCTCGGCCCCGCGCTCGTACGCGGGCCAGCGCTCGGGTTCCGCCCGCGCGGCGGGGCGCTCGACGGGCTGTTCCCTGCGCGGCCGCTCGTACCGCTCCGCCTGCGGCTCCGGGTAGCGGTCCCACTCCAGTGGCTGGCGTCCGGTGGCCCGCTCGCGCTCGGCGGGCCGCTCCGGAGCCCGCTCCCGCTCGACGGGACGGCGTTCGGCGGGGTGGCGCTCGGCGGCGGCCGGACGCGCGGGCGGCGCCGGGCGCGGCGGCTCGTCCCGGTGCGCGGCGGAGGACGGGCGCAGGGGAGCGGGGCGTTCGCGCTCGGAGGACGGCTGGGACTCGGACCGGGGCAGGTCCGAGGCGGTCTCGGTGCGGCGCGGGGCGAAGGGCGTCACGGTCGCGCCGGGGGAGGAGACGGGTTCGGGGTCGGGTGAGGAGAACCGGGCGGCCTCCTCGTCGGCGGGGGCCACGCTGTTGTGTCTGGGCTCGTACAGCCAGTGGGCGACGCGCTCCTCGCCGCCGTGCAGGAACACGAGCTTGAGCTGCCAGGACCGGTCCTCGCGCTTCCACGAGTCCCACGCCGCGTCACCGGTCTCCAACTGGTGCGCGCCGATCCGCTTGGTGACCAACTCCTCCAGGGAGGGGCCCGGGGCGGCGTCGCCGTGCGCGCGCACGCTCGCGCGCTGGGCCTGCTGGGCGATGTACTCGCGTTCCTGGAGGACGGGGCCCTCGAACCAGCGGACCCTCTCGATGGGGATACCGGAGATCTCGGAGATGGCCTCCGCGGTCTCGCCGGACCGGATACGGGCCTGGATTTCCTTGGGGCGCAACGGATTCTCCACTTCGATCTCGTACTGGCCGAGCCGGGAGAACTGGCCGCGTACTGCGGCGCGGAGGCGGTCGTCGACGGGCAGCGTGAAACGGGTTCCACGGCCGGCGCTGGCGAGCACCAGGTAGGTGCCGTCCTCGCTCACGGCCACGAGGCGAAGCTCGTGCATCGCCCTCCCTTTCGCGTCCCGTCGAGGGCAGGTCCCGCGACCCACCCCCGCGTTCTCCAAGTCTGGTCGGCCGACAACTGTTCGGCCAGTACCGCGCCCGGCATGTCCGAACTGTGTGCCCGCCTCCCGATCCGCGGCTGTCGCCGCGGTGGGAGCCGCCCCGGGGGTACCCGGGGCCCTCACGGTCGCTTCGGTGCCAATCTTGGCACGCTGACCCTTCCGCGACCGGGAGCGATCGCGGGGGAATGTCGCCGATCCCGCACGAGGGCTCAGCCGTGATGGTATCCCGCGTCCCCCGAATCACCCCAGGTCTGGGAAAAACTCCGATCCCGGACCGTTCCACGGGTACACGGACCCTCCGGGACGCAACTCGACACGCCGATGTGTACCAGAGAGTGATGCTTCTTATTTCATGGCGTTATCGGAAACCTGTCGCCCTTAGCCTGAGTTATCAAGCTATGGGCGAAATGTGAAGTTCGGGGTCTGTGGGGTTGTATGCCCCACCACACGCCCATCCCGCGCTGACAGTCCCGTCGCGCCCGTGCGCGGCCGACGAAGGGGGGACGACCGGATGGGTCGGACCGCACACCACGACGACCAGGAAGAAGGGGAGGAGGACGCCAAGGGAAGGAAGAAGTTCGACCTGAGCGTCTCCCAGGTCGCCGGTGCCGGAGCCGCGACGCTGGCCGCGGCCACCGCGGCCTCCTACCTGAACGTGTACGGCACGGTCATCGGCGCCGCCGTCATGGCCGCGCTCAGCACACTCGTCAGCCCGCTGTTGCAGCACTGGTTCTCACGCGGCGGCGAGCAGGCCAGGCAGTTGGCCGGTCGGGCCTCCGGTCCCCGGGGCGCCGCTGAGGTACCCAACGCCCCGGGGGCCCCGGTGGCGCCGCCGCCCGAGGGCATCTCCGAGACCGCCCTGCTCCGGCAGGTCTCCGAGACCGGGACCGCTGAGGAGGACGCCGACGCCACCCGCACCATGGCCCTGCCCGCGCTGGACGGCCGGACCCGGACCCCGGCCGACCCCGGCGCCACCGCGCGGATGCCCGCCGTCGGCCCGTGGCCTCCGGGCGCGGACGACTCCGGTGATCACGGCGGCTCCGACGGCGAAGCCGGGAGCGCCGGCGAACGCGAGGGCGGTCGGCGGCGCGGCTGGCGCTCCCTGGTCATCCCGGCCGCCGCGGTCTTCGCCCTGGTCATGCTGGTCATCCTGGTGTTCGAGCTGTTCACCGGGCGCTCCCTGACCTCCTGGACCCAGGGCTCGGAGGAGCCCAGCGCGCCCACGCTGTTCGGCGGCTCCACCTCCGCGCCCCCGGCCGAGGAGGACGAGCCCGAGAACCAGGGGACCGGCGACGACACCCCCGACCCCTCGCCCGGGGAGCAGGAGCAGGTCCCGGGCACCGGCCAGCCGACCGAGCCCGCCCCCGAGACCGAAGCGCCCGGGGACGACGGGACCGGCGAGGGCGGCGTCACGGAGGAGGAGGTCCCCGGCGGCACCGGCGGGACCACCGGGCCCACCGCACCGCCGGAGGACGGCGGCGGGACCCAGGACCCGGGCGGGCAGGTCCCCGGCCCCGGGACCGGCGGACAGGGCGGCGAGGAGGCCGTCCCCGCGCCCCCGCCCGCCGTGCCCCAGACCGGCTGAGCGCGCCTCGCGGCGGCCGGGCCCCTCAGCCGTCGGGGGACGGTCGGGGCCGGCCGCCGCGCGGCGCCCGGGGCCGGTCGTGCCGCGCGGCTACTCCAGCACCCGCTCCAGGTAGGCGTTGCCGAACCGGCGCCCGGGGTCCACGCGGTCCCGCACCGCCAGGGCCCGGCCCAGCATCGGGTAGACACCCTCCAGGTAGGAGCGGTCGCGCGTGTGCATCTTGCCCCAGTGGGGGCGCCCGCCCACGGAGGTGAACAGCGCCTCCAGGTCGGCGAAGTAGGCGTCGTAGGGGGTGCCCTGGTACATGTGCACCGCCACGTAGGCGGTGTCGCGCCCGTAGGCGGTGGACAGCCACACGTCGTCGGCCGGGGCGAAGCGCACCTCCACCGGGAAGCTCACCCGGTGGCCGCCCCGGTCCACGATCGACCCGGCCTCGCGCAGCACGTCGGCCAGGTGCTCGGCGGGGATCGCGTACTCCATCTCCACGAACCGCACGTCGCGCACCGAGGCGAACACCCGGTACGAGGCGTCGGTGTAGCTGCGCGCCGTCAGCGCGCGCGAGCTGACCCGGTTCACCGCGGGCACCGCGCGGGGGAAGCGGCGGCACACCCGGTTGACGCCCTCGAAGAGCGTGTTGGACAGGAACTCGTCGTCCAGCCAGGCGCGGAAGGGCGAGAGCGGCCGGGCCGGGCCCGCGCTGATGTTGTTGCGCTTGGTGTTGGTGTTGCCGGTGTGGGGAAACCAGTAGAACTCGAAGTGGTCGTTGTCGGCGCGTAGCTCCGGCAGGCGCTCCAGCACCTCCTCCAACCGCATGGGCTCCTCGCGCGCGTGCAGCAGGAAGGCCGGGCGCACCGCCATGGTCAGCGCGGTGACCACGCCGAAGGCGCCCAGGCCCACCCGCGCCGCCTGGAACAGCTCCGGCTCCCGCTCGGCCGAGCACTCCACCACCGAACCGTCGGCGAGCACCATCTCCATGCCGACCACCTGCGCGGCCAGCCCGCCCGCGTCCCGGCCGGTGCCGTGGGTGCCGGTCTGCACCGCGCCCGCCATGGTCTGCACGGCGATGTCGCCCATGTTGGCCAGGGCCGCCCCGTGCCCGGCCAGCACGTCGTTGAAGTCGCACAGGGGCAGGCCCGCCTCGACGGTGGCCGTGCCCGCCGCGGGATCGACCGAGCGCACCCGGGTCAAGGAGGTGGGGGAGAGGAGGAGGCCGTCGGTGACGGCCACGTCGGTGAAGGAGTGACCCGTGCCGACCATGCGGACGCGCAGGTCCTCGGCGGCGGCCGAGGAGACCGCCGCGGCGACCTCCGCGGTGCTCCCCGGAGCCGCCGTGCGCCTGGGCCGGGCCCGGTGGGTGCCCGCCCATGTGTGCCACATCACATCTGTCATGCGGTGACATTACCGACCGGTCACCCGCGCGGCCAGAGCCGGGTTCCCCCGGACACGGCCCCCGGGCGGGGAGGAGGCCAAGACCACAGGACACGCATCCGGGGGGTCGCGCGAGCCGGTCCGGCGAAGCTGGTTTCATAAGAGCTGTGAGCTACTACGACGCGTTTTTGCTGATCTCCTTCGGCGGCCCGGAGGGGGAGGACGAGGTCATCCCGTTCCTGGAGAACGTCACCCGGGGCCGCAACATCCCCCGTGAGCGGCTGGCCGAGGTCGGCGAGCACTACTTCCTCTTCGGCGGTGTCAGCCCGATCAACCAGCAGTGCCGCGACCTGCTCGCCGCGGTCACCGCCGACTTCGCCGCCAACGGGATCGACCTGCCCGTCTACTGGGGCAACCGGTTCTGGGCCCCGATGCTCACCGACACCCTCGCCCGGATGAAGGAGGACGGCGTGCGCCGCATCCTGGCGCTGCCCACCTCCGCGTACTGCAACTGGTCCAGCCGCACCGCCTACGAGGAGGACATCGCCCGCGCCCGCGCCGCGCTGGGCGAGGACGCCCCCGAGGTGGACCTCATCCGGCCCTTCTACGACCACCCGGGGTTCGTCGAACCGCTGGTCGAGCACACCCGCGCCGCCCTGGACGCCCTGCCCGCGGAGCAGCGCGAGGGCGCGCACCTGCTCTTCTCCGCGCACTCCATCCCCACGACGATGGCCGAGGCCAGCGGCGGTTCCGGACAGGCCTTCGGCCCCGAGGGGGCCTACGGCGCCCAGCTGGCCGAGGTGGCGCGTCTGGTGGCCGGGCGGCTCGACCGCGACTACCCGTACGAGGTCGTCTACCAGAGCCGCAGCGGCCCGCCCAGCCAGCCCTGGCTGGAGCCCGACGTCAACGACCGCATCGAGGAACTGGCCGCCGAGGGCGTGCCCGCCGTGGTCGTGGTCCCGCACGGCTTCGTCTCCGACCACATGGAGGTCAAGTTCGACCTCGACGTGGAGGCCCGCGACACCGCCAAGAAGCTCGGCGTCGGCTACGAGCGCGCGCTCAGCCCCGGCACGCACCCCGCGTTCGTGTCCATGGTGACCGACCTGGTCCGCGAGTACGCCGAACGGGCCGAACCCCGGCGCCTGAGCTCGCTCGCGCGCTGCACCGGCTGCTCGTGCCCGGCCTGAGGCGCTGAACCGCGCGGCCGACGGGTCCCCGCCGTCGGCCGGCGGTCCCGGCGCGGCCCGGCGCGGGGTCGTCCACGGATCGGCGAAAGGGCTTGGTGCGACGGCCCCGGGCGGGTCATCCTGGAGTGGAGGGCCTCCCGCGGCCCCTCACGGGATGCGCGCCCCGACCCGACCCGCCGTCCCGGACGTGTGGGAAGGTGGGTAAACGCTGCTGACACCGCCCGCGGGGGCGGGGGACCACAGTCGCCCCACGGCCCGCTCGACGGTGTCCGCCCCGACCCCACGCCGACGTTCAGGGAGTATGTGTCTTGGTCCGTTCCTGGTATGAACTGCCGGAGTACGTCCGACTTCGCCGTGTCAACGGACTGCGCCTCTCGCCGGACGGAACCCGTCTGGTCGCGCCCGTCAGCGGCCCCGCCCCCGACGCCAAGTCCTTCCGCAGCGCCCTGTGGGAGATCGACACCGCCCCCGAGTCCGAGGGCGGGCGCGCCCCCAGACGCCTCACCCGCTCGGCCAAGGGCGAGAGCGGCGTCGGCTTCCTCCCCGACGGCTCTGTCCTGTTCACCACCGGCCGCCCCGACCCCGAGGCCGAGGCCGACGCCAAGGCCCGCACCGCCCTGTGGCTCCTGCCCGCAGACGGCGGCGAGGCCCGCCAGGTCGCCTCCCGCCCCGGCGGCATCGGCTCCTTCACGGTCGCCCGCGACTCCGGACTGGTCGCCCTCACTGCCGACACCCTCCCCCGCAGCGAGGACGAGGAGGCCGACAGGGAGGCGCGCAAGGCCCGCGAGGAGGCCGGGGTCACCGCCATCCTGCACGAGGCGCTGCCCGTGCGCTCCTGGGACAGCGACATCGGCCCCGGACACCCCCGCTACCTGGTCGCCGAACCGCCCGCGGACGAGGACTCCAGGCTCGGCGACCCGCGCGACCTGACCCCCGACGCGGGAATGGCGCTCCTGGGCGCGAGCGGCGATCTCACCCCCGACGGCACCACCCTGGTCACCGAGTGGCAGGTCCCCGTCGGCCGGGGCGCCCGGCGCACCGACGTCGTCGCCATCGACACCGCCACGGGCCGGCGCCGCACCCTGGCCACCGACCCCGACCACGACTTCGACAGCCCGCTCGTCTCCCCCGACGGCCGCCACGTCCTGCTCGTGCGCAGCTCCCAGGGCGACTACGACGGCGAACCCCGGGACGAGACCGCCTGGCTGGTCGACCTGGCCACCGGACAGGGCCGCGACCTGCTCGCCGACCACGAGCTGTGGCCCCGCGAACTCGCCTGGGCCGCCGACTCCGGCGCGGTGTTCCTCGTCGCCGACCACGGCGGCCGCCGGCCCGTCTTCCGGATCGACCTGGCCAGCGGCGCGCTCACCCGCGTCACCGGCGACCACGGCGCCTACAGCAACCTCAACCCGTCCCCCGACGGCCGCCACGTCTACGCCCTGCGCGACGCCTGGGACGCCCCGCCCGCGCCCGTGCGCCTGGCCGCCGACGCCGCCGACGGCCAGCCCGTGCACCTGCGCACCCCCGGCTCCGAGCTCACCATGCCCGGCACCCTCACCGAGATCGAGGCCACCGCCGACGACGGCACCCCGGTCCGCTCCTGGCTGGTGCTGCCCGAGGAGGCCTCGGCCGACTCGCCCGCCCCGCTCATGCTCTGGGTCCACGGCGGCCCCTACATGAGCTTCAACGGCTGGTCCTGGCGCTGGAACCCGTGGCTGCTCGCCGCGCGCGGCTACGCCGTCCTGCTGCCCGACCCCGCCCTGTCCACCGGCTACGGCCAGGACATGCTCCGCCGCGCCTGGGGCCAGTGGGGGCCGCGCACCTTCGCCGACGTCATGGCCGTCACCGACGCCGCCGAGGCGCGCGAGGACATCGACGCCGAGCGCACCGCCATGATGGGCGGCTCCTTCGGCGGCTACATGGCCAACTGGATCGCCGGGCACACCGACCGGTTCAGGGCCATCGTCTCCCACGCCTCCCTGTGGGGCCTGGACGGCTTCAACGGCACCACCGACTACCCGCCGGTGTGGGAGCGCGAGTTCGGCACCCCGCTGGAGCGCCCCGAGCGCTACACCCTCAACTCCCCGCACCTGCACGCGGACCGCATCCGCACCCCGATGCTCGTCATCCACGGCGACAAGGACTACCGGGTGCCCATCTCCGAGGGCCTGCGCCTGTGGCGCGACCTGATGCTGCACGAGGTGGACGCCAAGTTCCTGTACTTCCCGGACGAGAACCACTGGATCCTCACCCCGGGGAACGCCCGGATCTGGTACGAGACGGTCTTCGCCTTCCTCGACCACCACGTGCACGGCAAGGAGTGGAGCAGGCCCGAACTGCTCTGAGCCGCCCACCCCGGCCGGGGCCGCGACCGCGGTCCCGGCCGGACCCGCGTCCGGGACGCACCCCGGCGCGCGACACCACGCCACGGAGGACAGCCAGTGAGTACCACCCACGCCGCACCCGACCGCGAGAGCCTGCGCGACCTCGCCGTGAGCGTGGCCGCGGAGGCGGGTGAGCTCGCCGCCAAGGGGCAGGCGGGCATCACCGTGCTCGACACCAAGTCCAGCCCCACCGACGTCGTCACCGAGATGGACCGGGCCACCGAGGAGCTCGTCCGCGCCCGCCTGCTCGCCGCGCGCCCCGACGACGCCTTCCTGGGGGAGGAGGGCGGCGGCGAGGGCGGCACCAGCGGTGTGCGCTGGGTCGTGGACCCCATCGACGGCACCGTCAACTACCTGTACGGCCGGTCCGACTGGGCCGTGTCCGTCGCCGCGGAGGTCGACGGCGTGGTGGTGGCCGCCGCCGTGAACGTCCCCCGGCTCGGTGAGTCCTACGAGGCGGTCCTCGGCGGCGGCGCGCGCCTGAACGGCCGCGTCCTGGAGGCCCCGCCCGCCGTGCCGCTGGAGCAGGCCCTGGTGGCCACCGGCTTCGGGTACTTCCCCGAGCGCCGCGTCCAGCAGGCCAGGGTCCTGCTGGAGGTGATCCCGCGCATCCGCGACATCCGCCGCGGCGGGTCGGCCGCGGTGGACCTGACCGGACTCGCCGCGGGCCGCTGCAACGCCTACTACGAGCGCGGCCTCCACCCCTGGGACTGGTGCGCCCCCGGCCTGGTGGCGAGCGAGGCGGGCCTGCGGCTGGGAGGAGCGCGCTCGGGGCCGCCCAGCAACGACCTGGTCATCGCGGCCCGCCCTGAGCTCTACGGAGCCCTGGAGGCCCTCCTGGCCCCTCTGGGCGCCGACACCGACGGCTGACGGGAGCCCGGCCCCGCGACACCCGGCGGGGCCCCGGGTTCCCCGGAACACACGAGGGGCGCGGCGGGCCGTGTGCCCACCGCGCCCCTCAGCGCTTTCAGGCGCAGGTGTCGACGCCGTTGCGAGCCGCGATGCGGTACAGGTCCTCCAGCTCCGACGCGTGAGTGTCGGCGAGGAAGTCGTCTCCGGCGGCCTGAGCAGCCTGGAACGACCGGTAGGTCTCGTTGATACGGACCTTGATCTCCGCGAGGAACTCGCCCATTGCACCTCTTCCAGGGGTAGGCACCGGGGCACGAGGGTGCTCCGGCGCGGAATCCGTTCGCGCACGCCACGGCGTCCGCACGGTCGAAGTGTCACGTCCCTGTGACATGCGTCGGCGTCGCGGTCCGGCCGGGGGCCGGTGTCCACGCGCGCGTCCTCCTCCTGTACCCCCGCCGGACCTTCGCCCAAACCACAGAATTCCGGTGTGATGCTTTCGTGATCCGCCCCCGGCCGCCCCCGTCTCCGGACGGCCGACCCCGCCGCGCCGGGCCGGGGGAGCGCGCCGACAGGCCGCCGGGACCGGGCGCGGGGTCCTCCGGTGCGGATTGCGCCATGTGTCGGACAAGGGTGTCCCATGACACATTTTCCCGGGAGGGCTGGTGCTTACTTGTTTCTTATTCTTGATGTGTCAGATTTGAGATGTGCGGGGTTAAGTCGCTGCCGGCGGTTGGGGGATTCGCCGGCAGCGGCTCCCCGTGCCCAGGGGAGCGTGAAGCTCCCGGCCCAGCGCCCGCGTTCACGCGGGGCGAGGAAAACGGGCGGTTCGCGAAACCGCCCCGACGGGTTTACCGTCTCCTTACCCCGACCGTGAAAGAACGGATGACGCGGCCGGGACCAAGAACGCCGCTGCCGGTGTGTTGGGGGATGCGCCGGCAGCGGCCCCCTTTCTTTGCGGACCAACGCTCGAGAAGGACAACGTGCGCGTACTCGTGGTCGAAGACGAACGGGTCCTGGCCGACACAGTGGCGGTCGGACTACGGCGCGAGGCGATGGCCGTGGACGTGGTCTACGACGGCGACGCCGCCCTGGAGTACACCGCGGTCAACGACTACGACGTCGTCGTGCTGGACCGCGACCTGCCGGGCACCCACGGCGACGACGTGGCCCGCGCCCTGGTCCGGGAGAGCTACAACGGGCGCATCCTGATGCTCACCGCCTCCGACGGCGTCCAGGACAAGGTCGAGGGCCTCACCATCGGCGCCGACGACTACCTGGCCAAGCCCTTCGCCTTCGCCGAGCTCATCGCCCGGGTCCACGCCCTCGGCCGCCGCTCGGCGCCCCCGCTTCCCCCGGTCCTGGAGCGCCACGGCATCACGCTCGACCCGGCCAACCACCGCGTCCACCGCGACGGCCGCGAGGTCACCCTCACCCCCAAGGAGTTCGCCGTCCTCCAGGTGCTCATGCGCGCCCAGGGCACCGTGGTCAGCGCCGAGGGGCTGCTGGAGAAGGCCTGGGACGAGAACGCCGACCCCTTCACCAACGTCGTCCGCGTCACCGTCATGACCCTGCGCAAGAAGCTCGGCGACCCACCCGTCATCCAGACCGTCCCCGGCGCCGGGTACCGGCTGTGAGACCGGCGGAGCGGACCGAACCGGGACAGGTCGAGCCCACCCGCCCCGGCGACACCGGTACGTGGCGGCGCCTCAACACCCTCACCCCCGAGGGCTCGGGGACCGAGCGCTCCGCGGCCGCCGCCCGGGTACACCACTTCACCGACAACCTCAGTCTGCGCGCGCGGCTCACCCTCATCTACGGGATGCTGTTCTTCGCCGCGGGCTCGGTGCTGGTCCTGGTCAACTACCTGATCGTCGCGGTCCTGCTCAACGCGCTCCTGGTCGAGCAGAGCTTCGCCGAGCTGCGGGCGCACAGGGACCTCATCGAGCAGGTGCTCACCCACGTCACCCGGTTCTCGCTGCTCGCGCTGTTCCTGGTGGGCCTGCTCGCGGTCGCCCTGGGCTACGCGGTGGCCGGAAGGGCGCTGTCCCCGCTCCAGAAGATCACCCGCATCGCCCGCCGCCTGTCGGAGCGCTCCCTGCACGAGCGCATCGCCCTGTCCGGGCCCGACGACGAGATCCGCGAGCTCGCCGACACCTTCGACGGCATGCTGGAGCGCCTGGACCGCGCCTTCGACGGCCAGCGCCGCTTCGTCGCCAACGCCTCGCACGAGCTGCGCACGCCGCTGGCGATCAACCGCACCCTGCTGGAGGTGGCGCTCAGCGCCCCCGACGTCTCGGCCGACCTCAAGAGCGTCGGACAGACCCTGCTGGAGACCAACGCCCGCCACGAACGCCTCATCGAGGGGCTGCTCCTGCTCGCCAAGAGCGACCGCGAGCTGGAGGTCCGCGCCAAGGTCGACCTGGGCGAGGTGGCCGGGACGGTGCTCAGCCAGCTCAGCGGACCGGTGGCCGACTCCGGCCTGAGCCTGCGCCAGGACCTGCGCCCCGCGACTGTGGTCGGCGACCCCGTTCTGCTGGAGCGGCTCGTGGGCAACCTGGTGGAGAACGCCCTCAAGTACAACGTCGAGGCGGGCGAGATCACCGTGCGCAGCGGCATGTACGAGGGCACGCCCGCCGTCCAGGTGGAGAACTCCGGCAAGGTCATCCCCGCCTACGAGATCGAGGGCCTGTTCGAGCCGTTCCGCCGCGGCTCCGGCGACCGGGTGGGCTCGGGCCGCAGCGCGGGGCTGGGCCTGTCCATCGTCCGGTCCGTGGTGCGCGCGCACGAGGGCGCGGTGACCGCGTGGCCGCGCGCCGGGGGAGGACTGGTCGTCACCGTGCGCCTTCCCCTTCCTCCGGGAGAGGGCGCGGAGCGGCGCTGAACCCGCCCACCGGGCCAAGCTGCGTTTGGCCGGTCTTCGTGGTATCTATACGTGTCCGATGACACGCCGGCCCGTGTCACGGGTGCCGACCCCGGGTGGGTATGCTTCCCCGGGCGTGGACACGGAGGGAATCCCTCCTGACGTGGGCATGTCCTGCTTTTCGTCCGCCCCTGGGGGAGTGTCCCGCGCTTTGTCCGGAGTGGGCGAAAACGGATTTCCCAGGTCTACGAGGCAGCCGACGTTGGGTAGTACACAGGGGTACGGCCCCGGCGCAGCCACACGTGGCCGCCTTCGGTCACGAGGCGGCGAAAGCGCTGCTGACCTGTGGACAGTGGCCCGGGAGGGGACACGGTCCGCCGACATCGGGAAAACTCATCGGCCGAACCGGGCACAACCAAGGTCTCTCAAGCGTTACACCCGCGCGACGAGGCACTGAACGAGGGGGATGGGAGTTAGCAGAGATGGCCACCGACTACGACAGCCCGCGCAAGACTGACGAGGACATCAACGAGGACAGCCTCCAGGAGCTGCAGGCGCGGCGCGTGGACAAGGGCACCGGCACGATCGACGTCGACCCCGACGAGGTGGCCGAGGGCATGGAACTGCCCGGTGCCGACCTGTCGGGGGAGGAACTCGCGGTGCGCGTGCTCCCGCGCCAGGCCGACGAGTTCACGTGCTCGCGCTGCTTCCTGGTGCACCACCGCAGCCAGCTCGCCGAGCAGCGCGCCGGTCAGCTGGTCTGCAAGGAGTGCGCCTGACCGGACGGGACGGCCCCTGAACCGTCCCGTCCCGGGCGGCTCCCGTCCGCGCGGTCGCGAAACCACCCCGCCGCCGTTCGGAGGGAGCGTGTGAGGCCTTCCGGGCTCCTCGCGGGGAGCGCGGTGGAACACGACGGCGGACGGCCGACCACACTGCGGTGCGGTCGGCCGCCCGCCGTCGTCGCCTTCGCGGCGTCAGACCTCCAGCTCGCCGGGACCGGCGCCGAACATCCTGGCGCGGGCGGCGCGCACGGCCAGCACCCGGGCCACCTCGGTGCCGACACCGGCCATCACGGCCCAGGACAGCGCCGTGCCCAGGCTGATGTCGGGGGAGTCCACGTCCGTGGGCGGCTCCTCGCCGGTCACGCGGGTCCAGGCAAAGTTCAGGGCCTTGCGCATGACGTACTGCGCGGCGAACCCGGCCGCGAAGCCCACGAGGGCGGGGCCGAAGTCACCGCCGTCCTTCTTAGCCATCGAATCCTTCACCGTTTTCCGTTGGGTGTACGGAGGATGCGCGGCCGGCGCACACCCTCCCGTGCGTACGGGGAGATCCTTTCACGTCCGTTCGCGGGAGTCAGGGGCCAACCCCGCGCCAGCGTGCCCGAGGGGGTGCCGACCCCCGCTGTGACGGCCCGAAACCCGGAGCGACCACGGCCCGGAGAGCACTACCATTGCCCCATGACCAACGGCTCTCATTCCTTCCGCATGCCCGACAAGCCCTCGCTGGACGGTATCGAGGCGAAGTGGGTCGACGTATGGGATGAGTCCGGCGTCTACCACTTCGACCGCACGGCCGAGCGCGCGGACGTCTACTCCATCGACACCCCGCCGCCCACGGTGTCCGGGTCGCTGCACATCGGCCACGTGTTCTCCTACACGCACACCGACACCGTCGCGCGCTTCCAGCGCATGAACGGCAAGGCCGTCTTCTACCCCATGGGCTGGGACGACAACGGCCTGCCCACCGAGCGGCGCGTCCAGAACTACTACGGCGTGCGCTGCGACCCGTCGATCCCCTACGACCCGGACTTCCAGCCGCCCGCCAAGCCCGACCCCAAGCGGCAGGTCCCCGTCTCCCGGCGCAACTTCATCGAGCTGTGCGACCGGCTCACCGCCGAGGACGAGAAGGTCTTCGAGTCCATCTGGCGCCGCCTCGGGCTGAGCGTCGACTGGCGCCACACCTACGCCACCATCGACGACAACTCCCGCGCCGCCGCCCAGCGCGCCTTCCTGCGCAACCTGGCCCGCGGCGAGGCCTACATGTCCGAGGCGCCCACCCTGTGGGACGTCACGTTCCGCACCGCGGTCGCCCAGGCCGAGCTGGAGGACCGCGAACGCCCCAGCGCCTACCACAAGGTCGCCTTCCACAAGCCCGACGGCACCCCGGTCCACATCGAGACCACCCGCCCCGAGCTGCTGGCCGCCTGCGTCGCCCTGGTCGCCCACCCCGACGACGAGCGCTACCAGGACCTGTTCGGCACCACCGTGCGCACCCCCGTCTTCGGCGTCGAGGTCCCGGTGCGGGCCCACCGCCTCGCCGACCCCGAGAAGGGGTCCGGCATCGCCATGATCTGCACCTTCGGCGACACCACCGACGTCACCTGGTGGCGCGAGCTCCAGCTGGAGACCCGGCCCGTCATCGGCTGGGACGGCCGCATCATGGCCGACCCGCCCAAGGGCCTGGAGAGCGGAGCCGCCCGCGAGGCCTACGACACGCTCGTGGGCGCCACCGTCCACACCGCGCGCGAGCGCACCGTCGCCCTGCTGCGCGAGAGCGGCGACCTCGTCGGCGAGCCGACGCCCATCACCCACCCGGTGAAGTTCTACGAGAAGGGCGACAAGCCCCTGGAGATCGTCACCACCCGCCAGTGGTACATTCGCAACGGCGGTCGGGACGAGGACCTGCGCCAGCAGCTCCTGCGGCGCGGGCGCGAGCTCACCTGGTACCCCGAGCACATGCGCGCCCGCTACGAGAACTGGGTCGAGGGCCTCAACGGCGACTGGCTGATCAGCCGCCAGCGCTTCTTCGGCGTGCCCTTCCCGGTCTGGTATCCGCTGGACGCCGACGGCAACCCGCGCTACGACGAGCCCATCGTCCCCGCCGAGGACCAGCTGCCCGTCGACCCCAGCTCGCAGGCGCCCGAGGGCTACACCGAGGACCAGCGCGGGCAGGCGGGCGGCTTCATGGGCGACCCCGACGTCATGGACACCTGGGCGACCTCCTCGCTGTCCCCGCAGATCGCCTCCGGCTGGGAGCGCGACCCGGACCTGTACCGGCGCGTCTTCCCCATGGACTACCGGCCCCAGGGCCAGGACATCATCCGCACCTGGCTCTTCTCCACCGTGGTCCGGGCCCACTTCGAGAACGGCACCCTGCCCTGGAGCACCACCGGCATCTCCGGCTGGATCCTGGACCCCGACCGCAAGAAGATGTCCAAGTCCAAGGGCAACGTCGTCACCCCGCTGGCGCTGCTGGAGAAGTACAGCTCCGACGCGGTCCGGTACTGGGCGGCCAGCGGTCGCCTGGGCACCGACACCGCCATGGACGAGGGCCAGATGAAGGTCGGCCGCAGGCTGTCCATCAAGATCCTCAACGCCAGCAAGTTCGTCATGTCCGTGGCCGGTGAGGACGCCGTCGCCGACCCCGCGCGGGTGACGCAGCCGCTGGACCGGGCGATGCTGGCCGCGCTGGCCGACGTCGTGGAGGACGCCACCTCCGCCTTCCGCGCCTACGACCACACCCGGGCCCTGGAGCGCACCGAGCGCTTCTTCTGGGACTTCTGCGACGACTACCTGGAGCTGGTCAAGGCCCGCGCCTACGACACCGAGTCGGCCGAGGGCGCCTCCGCCCGCGCCGCGCTGCTGGTCGCCCTGGGCGCCCTGCACAGGCTCTTCGCCCCCTTCGTGCCCTTCGTGGCCGAGGAGGTCTGGAGCTGGTGGCAGGAGGGCTCGGTCCACGCCCAGCGCTGGCCCGACACCGCCGAGTACCGCGCCGCGGCGGCCGACGGCGACCCCGCCGTCCTGGCCGCCACCGCCGAGGTGCTGCGCGCCGTGCGCAAGGCCAAGTCCGAGGCCAAGCTGTCCATGCGGGCCGAGGTCGAGCACGTCAGCGTCTCGGGCAAGCGGGTCGACGCCGCGCGCGCCGCCAGCGCCGACATCGCCGCCGCGGGCCGCGCCTCCGGGATCGACTTCCGCGCCACCGACGACGCCGAGCTCACCGTCGAGGTGACCCTGCCCGAGGCCCCCGCCGAGTAGGGCCACGGAGGAGCACGGAACGGGGGCGGCCCACGCGGGCCGCCCCCGTTCGCGTACCGGCGGTGCTGGACACCGGTTCATCGCCCGGAGAGCGATAGGCTCGGCCGATGTGAGTACCACATCCCTGGAAGGCGGGCGGATCCCCGTCACGGTCCACCGACTGGACCCCGGCCTCCCCCTGCCCGAGTACGCCCATCCCGGCGACGCCGGCGCGGACCTGTACACCGCCGTCGACGTCACCCTGGAGCCCGGGCAGCGGGCCACGGTCCCCACCGGCCTGGCCATCGCCCTGCCCGACGGGTACGCGGCCTTCGTGCACCCGCGCTCGGGCCTCGCGGCGCGCTGCGGGGTCACGCTCGTCAACGCGCCCGGCACGGTCGACGCCGGGTACCGCGGCGAGATCAGGGTGACCCTGATCAACACCGACAGGGACACCCCGGTGAAGCTGACCCGGGGCGACCGGATCGCGCAGCTGGTGGTCCAGCGCGTGGAACGGGCGGTGTTCGTCGAGGCCGACTCCCTCCCGGAGTCGGCGCGGGGAACGGGTGGTTTCGGTTCGACCGGGGGGCACGCCGCGCAGCGGTGACGGCGCCCCGAATCCCCGGAGTCATCCGGGACCGACGGAAGCGAAGAGGTGAAGGCGTGTTCGGACGCCGCCGCAAGAAGCGGGACGAAGAGACCGAGAGAACGGGGACGCGGGCCGCGCCCAGGCGCGAGGGCGCCGCCGGGGCGGTCTCCTTCGGCAACGAGATCGAGCCGGAGCGCTCCCGGGAGCAGCAGCCCAAGGACGCGGACCGCCACCGCTCCTCCGGGCCGTGGGACTCCACCGAGGACGCTCCCGAGGCCGAGCGGATGGACCTGGGCAGCATGCGGCTGCCCATGGAGCAGGGCACCGAGATCCAGGTGAACGTCGCCCAGGACTCCCAGGGCAAGCAGAAGATCATCGGCGTCACCCTGGTGCGGGGCAAGAGCGCCCTCCAGGTGCAGCCCTTCGCCGCGCCCAAGTCCTCCGGCCTGTGGGACGAGATGCGCGAGGAGCTGCGCGAGCAGGTCGTCAAGCAGGGCGGCAAGGCCGAGGAGCACGACGGCACCTTCGGCCCCGAGCTCAAGGCCCTGGTCCCCGTCAAGGGCCGCACGACCGAGGACGGCAAGCAGCTCGCCCAGCGGGTGCGCTTCATCGGCGTGGACGGGCCTCGCTGGGTGCTGCGCGGCGTGATCCGCGGCGAGGGCGCCTCCAAGCCCGAGGTGATGGCCGAGGTCGAGCACCTCTTCGCCAACATCGTGGTGGTGCGCGGAGACCACCCGGTGCCGCCGAGCGAGCTGCTGCCCATCACCGTGCCCAAGCAGATCCAGGAGAAGATGGCCGAGGCCGCCAAGGCGCGCGCCGCCCAGCAGGCGGCCCAGCGCGGCAACGCGGGCCGCTCTCCCAACGGCGCCGCGCCCGGCGCGCGGCCCGCGGGGAACGGCGGCCAACCGGGCGGCGCCGCGGGCGGCTCGGGGGAGTAGCGGCCTCCCGGGGCGAAGCGGGGTCCCGCACCGCCGGAGAGGCGCCGGGCAGGGCGCGCCGTCTTCCGTAGTCTGTGGCACATGACGCAGACGACGGAGAACAGCGCGCCCCGGCCGCTCCCCGAGGACTGGAACCGTGCCCTGGCGGTGGTGGCCCACCCCGACGACCTGGAGTTCGGCAGCTCCTCAGCGATCGCCCGCTGGACCGGCCAGGGCAAGGACGTGGTGGAGCTGCTGGTCACCCGGGGCGAGGCGGGCATCGACACCATCGCCCCCGAGGAGTGCGCGCCGCTGCGCATGGCCGAGCAGCGCGCCTCTGCGGCGGCGGTCGGCGCGGGCACAGTGGAGTTCCTCGACTTCCCCGACGGCACCCTGGAGTACGGGATCCCTCTGCGCGCCGCGCTGGCCGGGGCGATCCGGTGCCACCGCCCCGACGTGATCGTCTCCATCAACTTCCGCGACCACTTCGCGGGGTCGAGCTCCCTCAACCACGCCGACCACCGGGTGCTCGGCCCGGCCCTGCTGGACGCGGTCCGCGACGCGGCCAACCGGTGGGTGTTCCGCGAGCAGCTGGAGGAGGGCCTCCAGCCGTGGTCGGGCGTGCGCTTCGTGGCCTTCGGCGCCTCACCCCTGGCCACCCACTACGTCGAACTGGGCGAGGCCGACCTGGCCGCGGGCGTGGCGTCGCTGGACGCCCACGCCCTCTACCTGGCCAATTTGGAGGGGTTCGACCAGAAGTCCTTCCTGCCCCGGGCCGCCGCCCAGGCGGGGGAGTGGGCCGGGGTCCCCCTCGCCACCGCCTTCGAGGTGTTCGAGGTCTGAGCCGCCGCCCGCGAGCGCGGGCGGCGGCACGGCCCCGGCGGGGTCAGGAGGCGGGGCCCGGGTCCACGGGGTCGGTGACGCGGCCCAGGAACAGGACCGCCCCGCCGCGGCGCAGCACGAACACGAACGGCCGGTCCACGGTGAACGCGACCGGCCTCGGCGCCACCGCGGCCGCCCGGAGCATCATCACGGCGGTCGCGGCGGCGCCCTCGGCGCCCTTCTCGTCCACCCGCAGCACCGACTGGTGCAGGATCTCGTCGGCGCGCAGCGGTTCCGGGCTGATCCCGTCGAAGCGGGCCTCGTCCGTGGCCAGGTCGCGCACGCCCAGCGCCGCCAGCGGTTCGAGCAGAGAGGTGTCGGTCTCCACCTCGAAGCGCGGCAGGGCCAGGTCCACCTGCTGGGAGGAGCGGTGGGCGTACAGGTCGGCGAGCGCGTCGGCCGTCACCGGGGCGGGAGCGGCGGAGCGCTCGTCGGGCAGCAGCACGTCCAGGGTCAGGCCGTGGTCGCCCTCCAGGCTCACCATGCTCCACCCGCGGGCCCGCGCGTGCGGCAGACGGGCCGAACGGTGCATGGTGGGCACCTTCCGCCTGCCCGACGGTGCGTGGAAGGGCCTGTCCCGGGTCCGGGCGGGGTCGAAGGGGTCTGGCCAGGCCAGTTTCACCCACAGCGCGTTGACCAGCAGCAGCCGCACGCCCGAGTGGACGCTGCCCGCGGGGAGCAGTTCCTCGATCAGGCCGCGGGTCACCTCCGCCACACGGGCGTTGACCCGTGAGCGCACGCCCTCGGAGTCGTGCTCGAAGTCGGCGTGCTCCACCTCGGCCCCGGCGCGCTCGCGCACCCGGGACGTGAAACCCGGCAGGACCTCCAGGTCGGCGGGCACGTACAGGCCGTTGAGGCTGGCCAGGTCGAGTCCGGGCTCGGCGGCCACGGCCGCGTCCAGCGCCTCCAGCTGGCCCCGCACGTCCGCGCCCAGCAGCGCCTCCAGCTCGGCCAGGGTGCGCTCCCGGGCGCCGGTGGCCAGCAGCGCCAGCACCGTGCCCACCGAGTGGGGGGACCACACGTGCGATTCCCCCTGCCGGGTCAGCACCCGGTCCAGCGCGGCGGCGAACTCCAGATGGTCCCGGCGCGGGGACGTACTCGTCTGCATGGGCTCCTGCTCGCTCTCGGCTCCGGCGTCTGGTCGCCAGCGTACGGAACGGCCCTCCTCCACCGCCAGGGTGCGCCGCCGGGTGAGAAGCCGCACGCGACAAGCCCGGACCCAAGGGGGCAAAGGCGGGCGGAGCGCATCCGCGCGACCACCGCGCGTACCCCGCGACCGGTCGCACGTCACATAGGCTTGGGCCGACACGGCGCGCGGAACCCTGTTGGACGCCCCGCGCGGCGACGACCGCCCACGACCGAACCCGAGCAGGAGCAGGATGACTGAGCACCAGCGGGCCGCCGAGGAGGCCGCCCCGGCCGCCGGGGCGGACGACAGGGCCGCGGCGGGCACCCCGGACTCCGGGGACGCCCCCGCCCCGGAGCGCGCCCCCGGCCGGGGCGCCACGGCGGCGGACCGCCCGGCGGTCACCGAGGACACGGTCGAGGCGCTCGTGCGCTCGCAGCTGGCCAAGGCGCTGGGCGGCAAGCGCGGCATGGTCGAGGCTGCGGTGCCCACCCTGACCTTCACCGTCTCCTACATCGTCAGCTCGGAGCTGCGGCTCTCGATCGTCCTGGGCGTGGTCGCGGCCCTGGTCCTGGGCGCGGTCCGGCTCGTGCAGCGCTCCTCGGTGCAGTACGTGCTCACCAGCCTGTTCGGCATCGGCATCGCCGCGGTCTTCGCCATGCGCAGCGGCAACGCCGCC
This sequence comes from Nocardiopsis sp. LDBS0036, assembly GCF_041228755.1. NCBI lineage: Bacteria > Bacillati > Actinomycetota > Actinomycetes > Streptosporangiales > Nocardiopsidaceae > Nocardiopsis > Nocardiopsis sp. LDBS0036. The sequence goes on along the minus strand of NZ_CP141103.1, from coordinate 1,927,917 downwards.
GACGCCTTCCTGCCGGGCGTCATCTACAACGCGGTCTACGCCGTGGTGCTGAGCCTGTCGGTGCTGGTGCGCTGGCCCGCGATCGGACTGATGATCGGCCCGTTCATCGGCGACAAGGAGGACTTCACCTCCTGGCGCGCCAACCCGGCCGTGGTCACCCTGGCCTCACGCCTGACCTGGCTGCTGGTCCTGCCCTGCGTGATCCGCGTGCTCGTGCAGTACCCGCTGTGGATGGCCGACCACTACGGCTGGGCCGACACCTTCGCCCTGCTGGGCTTCTCCAAGGTCGCCATGGGCTGGCCGCTCCAGGTCGCGGCGTTCGCGGCCATGGTCTGGGTGCTGGCCCGGGGGCGCACCCCGCTGGAGGAGCGGGAGCACCCGGCCCGGGACGAGACGGCGGACTGACCGGGCGCCCCGGCGGACGCGCGGCCTAGAGGTCGGGGTCGTCCGCCGAGCCCAGCAGGGACTCCAGGGCGCCCAGGACCTCGGGCTCGGCCAGGAACACCACGGTGTCGCCCACCGACAGGGTCCGATCGGGGTCCGGCGGGCGCACCCCGCCGGGGCCCACCACCGCCACCAGCGCCACCCCCTCCGGCAGCGACTCCGCCAGCGCGCCCTCCGGCCCGCCCGCGAACGGACTCCCGGCGTGCAGCACCGACTCGGCGATCTCGGCCCCCGGCAGCGGCGGCAGGGAGTCCTCCCCGCCCGGCTCCTCCTCGGGGACCCCCTCGACCAGGTCGGCGATCAGCCGCGGCGGGGAGACCGCCAGGTCCACGCCCCAGGACTCGTTGAACAGCCACTCGTTGTCGGGATCGTTGATGCGGGCGATCACCCGGTCCACCCCGAACTCGGTCTTGGCCAGCAGGGACACCACCAGGTTGACCTTGTCGTCACTGCTGGCCGCGACCACCACGTCGAAGTCCTCCAGGCGGGCGTCCTCCAGCGTGGCCAGCTCGCAGGCGTCGGCCAGCAGCCACTCCACCTGGGGGAGGTCGTCCACACCGATGGCGCGGGTGTCCCGGTCGATCAGCAGCACGTCGTGGCCGCTGCCCGCCAGCTCCGTGGCGATGGAGCGTCCCACGCTCCCGGCTCCCGCGATGGCGATCCGCATCTCACCCACGCTCCGTCTCGTCGTCGTCCAGCCGCAGCCCGTCCAGGTCGCGGCCGCGGGCGACCACGTGCAGGACGTCGCCCTCCTCCAGGAGCTCACCGGATCCGGCCAGGAGGATCCGGCCCGCACGGGTCAGGTAGACCACCCGCACCGGCGCCCGCTCCTCCAGGTCGGCGACGCGGCGGCCGGCCCACCCCCGCGGCAGGTTCATCTCGTTCATGGCCAGGGTCCCGGACGCGTCCTGCCACTCCGGTCCGGCGGTGAGCCGCCCGTCGCCCGGCACCATCCGGCGCAGGACCGCGTCGGCCGTCCAGCGCACGGTCGCCACCGTGGGGATGCCCAGCCGCTGGTAGACCTCGGCCCGGCGGGGGTCGTAGATCCGCGCGACCACGTTGTCCACGCCGAACGCCTCGCGGGCCACCCGCGCCGAGATGATGTTGGAGTTGTCCCCGTTGCTGACCGCGGCGAAGGCCCCCGCGCGGTCGATCCCGGCGGCGAGCAGGACCTCCCGGTCGTGGCCCTGCCCCCGGACCGCGTGCTTGGCCACGGAGCCGCGCAGACGCCGGAACGCCTCGGGGTCCCGGTCGATCACCGCCACCGTGTGCCCCAGGTCAACCAGGGTGTGCGCGAGGGTGGACCCCACCCGTCCGCACCCCATGATCACGATGTGCACCTCGCCCGCACTCCCGTCGAGATAGCCGCCGCGCACGCCGTGGTCGCGCGTGCGCACAGTGACACCTTGGCACAGACGCGGCCGACACGCTCGGTCGCCCCGGCCGTCCACGGGCCCGTCCGGGAGGCGGGTTCCGGCAGGTAGATTGGGAACGGTTGGTGGCTGTGCGCGCAGGGTCACCCGTCACGTGACCCGACCATCTTTGAGGACGACCGCCATGAACCGTGTGGGACAGGATTTCGAGCTGACCGTGGACGACGTCGCGCACGGGGGCTGGTGCGTGGGGCGCCACGAGGACCAGGTGGTCTTCGTCCGCCACGCCCTGCCCGGCGAGCGGGTCCGCGTCCGCGTCACCGAGCAGACCTCCCGCTTCATGAGGGGCGACGCCGTCGAGGTCCTCCAGGCATCCCCGGACCGCGTCCAGGCCCCCTGCCCGGCCGCCGGGCCCGGCAAGTGTGGAGGCTGCGACTGGCAGCACGCCGCCCCGGAGGCCCAGCGGGCACTCAAGGGCAAGGTCGTCGCCGACCAGCTGCGGCGCATCGCCGGGATCGACCGCCGGGTCGAGGTGGAGGAGCTGCCCGGCACCCCCGACGGCCTGGGCTGGCGCACCCGCGTGCGCTTCGCCGTGGACTCCGGCGGCCGCGCCGGACTGCGCCGCCACCGCTCCCACGACATCGAGCCCGTCGAGCGCTGCCTCATCGCCCACCCCGGCGTGACCGAGCTCGGGGTGACCGACGTCACGTGGGAGGGCGTCCGCGACGTGGAGGCGGTCGCCTCGGCCGCCTGCGCCGACCGCGCGGTGGTCGTCACACCGACCGGGGCCAGGCTGGACTCCCTGCCCGAACTGGGTACCTCCAGCGCGGTGCTGCGCCGGTTCAAGGGCGGCCGCGTCCAGCAGGTGCGCGGACGCAGGGGCGTGCGCGAGAAGGTCGACGGCCGCGAGTACCGCGTCAGCGCGGGCGGCTTCTGGCAGGTGCACCCGGCCGCCGCCGAGGTGCTCACCGCCGCCGTCCTGGACGCCCTGGAGCCCAAGCCCGGCGAGACCGCCCTGGACCTGTACTGCGGGGCGGGGCTGTTCACCGGCGCGCTGGCCGCCGCCGTGGGCCCCGAGGGCCGCGCCATGGGCGTGGAGAGCGGCGCCGAGGCCGTGCGCGACGCCCGGTACAACCTCAAGGACATGGAGCAGGTCCGCGTCGAGCAGGGCGACGTGGCCGCCCAGCTGCGCGAGTGGGCTGACGTGCGCGCCGACGTGGTCGTGCTGGACCCGCCCCGGGCCGGTGCGGGCGCCGAGGTGGTGCGCTCCCTGACCGGGACGCGCCCCCGCAGGGTGGCCTACGTCTCGTGCGACCCCGCCACGCTCGCCCGCGACCTGGCCTCGTTCGAGCGGGCCGACTACCGTCTGGTGGACCTTCGCGCGTTCGACGCCTTCCCGATGACCCATCACGTGGAGTGCCTGGCGGTGCTGGAGCCGGTCCACCCGGCCCGCCGCCACCGGGAGGGCTGACCGTGACCCCCGGGGCCGACCCTCCCGGACCGCCGGGCCCGGAGCGGGCACGGCGCGGACCGGCACCGCGGCCGGGACCGGCAGCCGGTCCCGGGCCCGTGCGGTGGTGGAGTCCACCGGGACCGCCGGGGCGGGAGGCGACGGCCCCACGCCCCGGCGGCACGGCCGGTCACAGGTGCGCGCACTGCCCGGCGGTCGAGCCCATGACGTCGTTGGCGGCGCCGAAGTCGGCGATCGCCGGGCTGTTGCCGGTGCAGGACAGAGAGCCCCGGACGCTGTTGCCCGCCAGGACCGGGCCGTAGCCCCCGGGGGCCCCGGTCCAGGTCGGGGACGGGACCTGGGTGTTGCCGTGCAGGGCCAGCGAACCCGTCAGCTCCGAGCCCAGGACCATCACCTCCGAGGTGGTCCCGCTGACGCGCACCGCGCCGCGGACCTCGGTGTCGGTGAGCCGGACGGTGTGGGCGCCGTCGGCGTTCAGCCCGCCCCGCAGCGACCCGCCGTCCACGACGAGCGAGGCGCCCGCGGCCACGTCCACGCCGCCGCTCACCACGGCCCCGTCGAGGCAGACCACGCCCGAGTCCACGTCCAGGCCGCCCCGGACCGTTCCGGTGACGGTCTCGGTGCACTCGGGGTCGGCCGCGGGGACGACGGTCGCGCGGAAGGAGTCGGGGGAGCCGGTGTTGCCCGCCGCGTCGACGGCGCGGTGCTCCACCGTGTGCGTCCCCCAGCCCGGTTCGTGTCCGTCGACCTCGAACACCGCCGTGGACAGCCCGCCGCTGCCCAGGCTTCCGTAGACGAGGTCGTCGACGTTCGTGCCGTCCGGGGTGAACCTGAACGGCGCCCCGGGGTCGTCGGGCCAGCCGTAGTAGTGGTGCCAGCCGTCGCCGTCGACGCGGAACTCCCCGACGACGTGGCCCTCGCCGTCGTCGCGCGGCGAGAGCCGCATGGAGAACGCGTTGAGGTGGATGTGGTGGTCCTCCCCGGCGGTGGCGGCGGGTTCGGACAGCTCGCGCGGCGCGGTGGGAGCGGTGTTGTCCACCGTCCAGACCAGGGTCTGGGAGTCCCCGCCCGGGGCGGCCGGGTCGGTGACCGCGGCGGTCAGCGTGTGCGTGCCCGCGCCGGGGGCGACCTCGCCCAGGTCCAGGGTGCGCCCGTCGGCGGAGGTGGACACCTCACGCCCGTCCAGGGTCCAGGCCACGTCCAGCACCCGGTCGGTGGGGCGTGAGGTCTCGGCGTAGACCACCTCGTCGCCGCCGACGGCGCGCGCGGTGTCGCGGAAGCGGGTGAACTCCACGGTCCCCGCGTCCGCGGGCAGCGGTTCCCCGACGGTCCAGGAGCGCGTCTGCGTCAGGGCGGCGGACTCGCGGATGAGCGGATCGCGGACGAAACCGGTGGGGTCCTGCACCCGGACGCTCACCTTCGCCCCCTCGTCGAGGCCGAGCCCGGACAGGTCCAGGGCGCGCGAGCCAGCCGCCTCGGGCAGTTCCTCGCCGTCGACCGACCAGGTGTACTCCAGCTCGTGGAAGACGGGGTGGGGGCCCTCCACCCACACGGCGTCCTCGGGCCCCACCTCGCCCTCGGGGGTGGAGGACACCGGCATCTCGCCCCGGTCGCGCAGGCCGGAGATCCGCTGGACCATCACCTCCCGGGCGACCTGGTCGAAGTAGTAGCCCAGCGACTTGAGCATGGAGTGCTCGCTGGGGCGCCACACGCCCTCGGAGTGGTACAACCCGCCCTCGTGGCCGTCGGGGTCGGCGGCGCCGATGGTCCCGCCCGCCTCGCTCTCCTCACCGAGCCAGCGCCACCACTTCTCCCGCCGGTCGAGCATCTCCCGCGACGACATCAGGGTGTGGTGGGCCGAGTCGGGTTCCCCTCCGGTGTAGCGGCCCAGACTCGTGTCGCGGAAGTAGTACGGGTACTCGTCCTGGAGCTCTCCCAGGGAGTGCCCGAGCTCGTGCGGGCTGATCAGCGCGGACAGGGCGTTGCCCGAGGATGCGGTGGCGGTGGCGCCGCCGCGTCCCCCGTAGGTGCCGCTGTTGGCCAGGGCCAGGATCTGCCGGTTGTCCGCGCTCACGCCGGGCACCAGGTCGGCCGCGGCCTCGGCGGCCTCCTCGTCCACGGTCAGCAGCCGTTCCAGGGCTTCGGGGTCGCAGCCGTTGAAGAAGCCCATGTCCAGGGCGGTGTCGCGCTCCTGGTCCTCACGGGCCGGGTCGCAGTCCACGCCCGACTCGGCCGAGGGCGTCTGCACCGCGTACACGTTGAGGTAGTTGCGGTAGGTGCGGAAGGGCTCGATGCTCCACTGCACGTTGAGGTGCTGGTCGAGCTGCTCGCGGAAGAGCGGCATCTCCTCCTCGGTGTAGCCGTCGCCGAGGATGACCAGGTTGAAGCGTTCGGAGGGGGCGCCGGTGACCTGGATCGGCACCACCCGCGCCTCGGAGGGGGAGGTCTCGGCCGCCACGGGTGCGGCGGGGGTCAGGACCGCGGTCAGGAGGGGGAGGGCGGCGAGTGCCGCCGTGGTTCTGCGCACGGGGAGTGGCCTCGTTTCTGGTGCGACGTGCCCGGAAGCCTAGGGAGGCGGGCGGGGCCGATCCAGAGCGCGGGGCATAGGTGATTCGATAACCCGGCCGCGGTTCAGCCGCACACGGGCCGGACGTACCGCCCCGGGTCCTCCTCGTGGGTGTGGTACTGGTGCTGGGGGTAGAGCCGCTGCCAGTCCCCGGGCCCGGCGGGTTCGGTGGAGGACTCCCGCAGCGGCGTGTCCAGCAGCCGCGCCAGCTCGAGGCTGGTCGTGCGCGGGTCGGTCAGCTCCTCCCAGTTCCGCTCCAGGACCCGGCTCACCCGCTCCTCGGGCAGGTCGGCCATGGCCAGGGAGAGCTCCAGGTCCACCGGGGAGGGCTGGTAGGCGTACAGGTTCGCGGCCAGCGTGTCCAGGGTGTCGTAGCGGGACAGGCCCTCCACGCCGGCGGCCAGCCACGCCGCCAGCAGCACGCGCGCCTGCCCGGTGCCCAGACACCCGGTCTCGTAGGGGTCGGACAGGCCCAGGACCACCCGGGCCGCCTCGCCCACCATCGCGGTCTGCCAGTAGTGGTCCCAGTCGCCCGTGTACGCGTGGACCACCACGTCCCGGTCCCGGGGCACGTCCAGCTCCCGGTGGTAGGAGAAGCTCTCCTGCCACACCACGGGCATGCGCTCGCGCGGGACCTCGGGCAGCAGGTCCATGGCCGGGCCCAGGGCGCCGTGCCAGCGCTCCACCCACGGTTCGAAGCCGGGCAGGGGGCAGTAGGTGACGCCCTCCCTGGTCTGACAGGGCGGCCCCTGCGCGCCGTACACCCGGCTGTCGGGGATAGGGGCGTACAGCGGCTGGATCTGGCGGCCGTGGACGACGGTGCCGACGGCGGCGGCCAGCAGCACGGCGGCCGCGCCCAGGCAGGCCGCCCGGTGGGCACGGCGGCCCCGCGCGGCCATGGCCAGGACGGCCAGGAGGGCCACGACCAGCACCGAGTAGACCAGATAGGCGGTGGCCACGTCCGTGACGGAGGGGGCGCTCACGTTGAAGGGGTCGAGGGCGACGCGGGCCGCCCACTCCACCCGGAGCACGGCGCTCGACAGGTTGGCGTCCACCGCCGAGACGCCGTACAGCCAGTAGGCGGGCAGGGCCAGCAGGGTCACGATCAGCGGCAGGTAGGAGCGGGTCCACGCCACCAGGGCGATGGACAGCAGCGGGCCCGCGGCCGCCAACAGGAGGGGCGCCGGGTAGGCGGACGGGCTCAGCGTGCCCAGCAGGGGAGGGGACAGCCAGCGGTCCACCCCGGCCCACAGCACGACCAGCACCGTGCCGACCAGTGAGGACGCCGCCATCAGGGACAGCAGCCGTCCCGTTCGGCCCAGCGGGGAGACCAGGCGCGGACAGTAGCGGGCCTCGCGCATGGCGGGGAAGGCGACCGCGGCGAAGAGCACCGCGCCCACGGCCGTCGCGGCGGCGTTGGCGTTGGCGTACCAGTGCTCCAGGGTGGCCGTCGCGCTCGCCCAGTCCGGGGACACGAGCAGGTACATGCCCGCCAGGGAGCCCGGGAGCACGAACGGGTTGCGGACCAGGCGGAGTGCGTTGAACCAGGTCAGGCGGGCGAACGTGGCCGTGCTCCGGGCGGCGTGCCTTCGTGCGGAGCGTGTCCGGGAGGGGCTGGAGTCCGGGGTCGCGGCCTCCTGACCGGTGGGCGCCCCCCGCGCGGGTCCGGCGCCGACCGCGTGCCGGGCGGGGTTCACCGGTCGTCCTGTTCCACGCCGGTGAGCAGCAGGTAGGCGTCCTCCAGACTGGGTTCGACCGGCTCCAGACCCTCGGAGGGGCCGGGCGCGGCGCCGCCTGCGGGGGTGAGTACCCGGTAGCGCCCGTCGGCCAGGCGCCAGGAGGTGTACTCCCGGCCGGGGCGGCCGTCGCGCTCCCACACGTGCCCGCGCGCCCCGTCCACCAGCGCGCGGGGGGTCCCGTCGAAGATCACCCTGCCCGCGTCCAGGCACACCACGCGCTGGCACAGGGCGGCCACGTCCTCGATCTGGTGGGTGGAGAGCACCACGGTGCTGCGCACGGCCAGCTCCGAGACCAGGCCGCGGAACCGGATGCGCTGCTCGGGGTCCAGGCCGATGGTCGGCTCGTCCAGCAGCAGCACCCGGGGGTCGCCGAGCAGGGCCGAGGCCAGGCCCAGCCGCTGGCGCATACCGCCGGACAGGCGCCGGACCCGGCTGTGGCGGCGGTCGTGGAGACCGACCCGCTCCAGGACCCGGCGCACCTCGTCGTGGCGGGCGCGGCGCCCGCCCAGCTCCTTGAGCACCGCCATGTAGTCCAGCAGGCCGAACGCGGTGAAGTACGGATAGAACTCGGGGTTCTGCGGCAGGTAGCCCAGGTGGCGGCGGATCTCGGTGCGCTCGGCGGCCCGCGCGGGGTCGTGTCCGAGTACGCGCAGTTCTCCGTCGTCGGCCTCCAGGTCGGTGGCCAGGCAGCGCAGCAGGGTCGTCTTGCCCGCGCCGTTGCGCCCCAGCAGCCCGGTCACGCCGGGACCCAGGTCCAGGTCGATCCCGGCCAGGGCGGTGCGGGTGCCGTAGCGGTGCCCCAGCCCCCGGACGCTGACGGCGGCCCGTGCGGTCGTCGTGCTCACGCCGTCCTCACCCGCAGCAGGAGCGCGCCGAGCAGGGCGGTGAGCGCGCCCGCCCACCACACCTGGGCCTGGGGCGCGAGCAGGTGCAGGGGCGTGGCGTCCTCGGAGGCGGTCAGGACGCCCAGGGCGACCAGCCACAGCAGCCCCACCGCGGCGCTGGCCGCGCCCAGGTGCATCCAGCGGCTGAGCACGAGGGACCCGGCGACCAGGGTGAGGGCGGGCAGCAGCCAGAACACCGCCTTCCACGGGGTGTGCGCGTGGGGCAGCAGCAGCGCCGCCGACATGCACAGGGTCAGCGCGGGCACCAGCACCGCGCAGGTGCGCAGGAACAGCAGCCGCTGGCCCGCCAGCGGCGTGACCGAGGTCAGCGAGTGGGCCGGGTCCACCCCGCGCCCGTAGGCCAGGGCCACCCCGGCCAGGGGCACCACCGGGGCGGTGAAGGTGAACATCAGCGAGCCGTGCGGCAGGTGGTGGGCGGCCAGCAGGGCGGCCGTCAGCACCACGACCGTGGCCAGCAGCCAGGCCCGGTACAGGGAGGGGGTGGCGGCCAGCAGCTTGGCGGTGCCCTCGCCCAGCCCCAGCGAGGACAGCAGGGACTCGACTGGCCCGCGCCGGGGGCGGTCCACGACGTCGCGCAGGTCCTCCCAGCTCCGGGCCAGCCAGGGCTCGTCGGCGGGCAGCAGGTCGCGGCAGGGCGCGCAGTGGGTGATGTGTGCCTCCACGGACATGGCGGTGACGTCGTCGGAACGGTGGTGGGCGTACTCGTGTGCCTGGGCAGGGGTCAGGTGCCAGCTCATGTCAGTGCCTCCCGTAGCCGCGCCTTGGCGCGCATGACCCGTGTCTTGACGGTTCCCTCGGGGACCTGGAGGATCTGCGCGGCCTCCCGGACGGTGAGCCCGTCCAGCACGGTGGCCTGGATGGCCGAGCGCAGTTCCGGGGAGAGGGAGTGCAGGGCGGCGCCCAACGGGCCGTGCTCGATGTTGAGCAGCACGGTGTCCTCGGCGGAGGCGTCGCCGATGGTCTCGTAGGGTTCGCTGTCGCTGTCGGCGATCCAGCGGTTGGCGCGTTTGCGCAGCTGGGAGATGAGCTGGCGGATCGCGATGGTCCACAGCCAGGCTCCGGCGTCGGTGTCGCCGGGGCGGGGGGTGAAGGAACCCGCGTTCCTCCACACGGCCAGGAAGGTCTCCTGGAGGGCGGCGTCGAGCTGATCGGGGTCGGAGCACCGGTAGCGCAGCCTGGCCCGCAGCCAGGTGGCGTGCCTGCGGTGCAGGAACTCCAGCGCGCGGGTCTCGCCCGCGGCGACGGCGGCCAGCAGCACCGGGTCGGTGCTGTCCGGGTCGTAGGAGGGCGCGCGGCGGCGCGCGCGGCGGAGCAGCTTCACAGGAGGGACTATCGCGGAAGGCGGGCGCTTCGGTTCGGCGGACGGGCGGGGCGCGGACGCGCCTTTTCCACGGTAACCGCGCGGCGGTTCCGGTCTGGTCCGCGGCGTGGGAGAAAATGGGGCTTATGCGTCTGAGGATCTTCCTTGAGCCCCAACAGGGGGCCACCTATGAGGACCAGCTCACCGTCGCCAGGGCCGTCGAGGACCTGGGCTTCGACGCTCTGTTCAGGTCCGACCACTATCTGCACATGGGGGATCACGTCAGCGGCCTCCCCGGGCCCACCGACGCCTGGATCACTCTCGCCGGGCTCGCCCGGGACACCTCCCGCATCCGCCTGGGCACGCTGATGACCGCGGCGACCTTCCGTCACCCCGCGCCCCTGGCGATCTCCGTCGCCCAGGTCGACCGCATGAGCGACGGCCGGGTGGAGTTCGGCTTCGGTTCGGGCTGGTTCGAGGAGGAGCACGCGGTCTACGGGATCCCCTTCCCCGCCACCGCCCGTGAGCGCTTCGACCGCTACGAGGAGCAGCTGGACATCATCACCGGCCTGTGGTCGACCCCGGTGGGGGAGACCTTCCGCTACGAGGGCAAGCACTACCGCCTGGCCGAGGGGCCCGCGCTGCCCAAGCCGCAGCAGGGTCCGCGTCCGCCGGTGCTGATCGGCGGCACCGGCCCCAAGCGCACGCCGCGCCTGGCCGCCAAGTACGCCGACGAGTACAACGTGCCCTTCAACTCGATCGAGGACACCTCGGCCGCCTTCGAGCGGACCCGGGCCGCGGTGCGGGCCTCGGGGCGCAGCGCGCCGATGGTCTACTCCGCCGCGCAGGTGCTCTGCGCGGGCAGGGACGAGGCCGAGGTGGCCCGGCGGGCCGAGCGGATCGGCCGCGAGGTCCCCGAGCTGCGGGAGAACGGCCTGGCGGGCACCCCAAACGAGCTGGTGGACAAGATCGGCCGCTTCGCCGAGGCGGGCGCCGAGCGCATGTACCTCCAGATGCTGGACATGTCCGACCTGGACCACCTGGAGCTGGTGGCCTCGCAGGTCGCGCCGCAGCTGGACTGATCCGGAGCCCCAAAGGGGTGGAGGTTCAGCCGGGGGCGGTCGCACACCGTCGGCGGCCGCCCGATAACTTGATATCGAGATACAAGTTAGATACCTTGACATCAAGATAACAGCGGGGTTCCCCTCGGCCCGCTCCCGGTTCGGGTGTGTGAAGTTGACCGCTTGAGCGCACCCGGTCCGGACAACGTGGGCGCCCGCTACCAGTGGGCCGCCCGGCCGGTGGCGAGTGGTGTCGCCGCAGGCCACGGCGGGCCTGACGGAGGCCGGGAGGCAGGCGGAGGTCAACCCCCGCGGCCCTTCGCCCCCGGCAACCGGTCAGGGCGGCCTCAACAGGTCCCGCGTCCGCCCCATGGGGGAGGATGCTGGGAACGTAAGTGGCGAGATCAGGAGGCAGACACCGTGTCCGCGAACAGCTTCGGCGCCCGTGACACGTTGCGCGTTGGCGACGAGTCGTACGAGATCTTCCGTCTGGAGACCGTGGAGGGCTCCAGTCGGCTTCCCTACAGCCTGAAGGTGCTGCTGGAGAACCTTCTGCGCACCGAGGACGGTGCGAACGTCACCGCCGACCACATCCGGGCCCTGGGCGGCTGGGACCCCAAGGCCCAGCCCAACCAGGAGATCCAGTTCACCCCCGCGCGGGTGATCATGCAGGACTTCACCGGCGTCCCCTGCGTCGTCGACCTCGCCACCATGCGCGAGGCCGTGCGCGACATGGGCGGCGACCCGGACAAGATCAACCCGCTCGCCCCCGCCGAGCTGGTGATCGACCACTCCGTCGTCGTCGACCTCTTCGGCCGCCCCGACGCCTTCGAGCGCAACGTCGAGATCGAGTACGAGCGCAACTACGAGCGCTACAAGTTCCTGCGCTGGGGCCAGACCGCCTTCGACGAGTTCAAGGTCGTCCCGCCCGGCACCGGCATCGTGCACCAGGCCAACATCGAGCACCTGGCGCGCGTCACCATGAGCCGGGGCGGCCAGGCCTACCCCGACACCTGCGTCGGCACCGACTCGCACACCACCATGCAGAACGGCCTGGGCATCCTGGGCTGGGGCGTGGGCGGCATCGAGGCCGAGGCCGCCATGCTCGGCCAGCCGATCTCCATGCTCATCCCGCGCGTGGTCGGCTTCAAGCTGACCGGTGAGCTCCAGCCCGGCACCACCGCCACCGACCTGGTGCTCACCATCACCGAGATGCTGCGTCAGCACGGCGTGGTCGGCAAGTTCGTCGAGTTCTACGGCGAGGGCGTGGCCTCCGTGCCGCTGGCCAACCGCGCCACCATCGGCAACATGAGCCCGGAGTTCGGCTCCACCGCCGCGATCTTCCCGATCGACGACGAGACGATCCGGTACATGAAGCTGACCGGCCGCTCCGAGCAGCAGGTGGCCCTGACCGAGGCCTACGCCAAGGCCAACGGCTTCTGGCACGACCCGGCCAACGAGCCCGAGTTCTCCGAGTACCTGGAGCTCGACCTGGCCGAGGTGGTCCCCTCCATCGCCGGCCCCAAGCGCCCGCAGGACCGCATCGCGCTGTCGGAGGCCAAGAGCACCTGGCGCCACGACGTGCGCAACTACGTCGAGGACAGCACCGACGAGGCGGGCGAGGAGTCCTTCCCGGCCTCGGACGCCCCGTCCCAGACCGCCAACGGCGCCCGTCCGCACAAGGCCGTCAAGGTCACCATGGCCGACGGCACCGAGACCGAGATCGACCACGGCGCCGTGGTGATCGCCGCGATCACCTCCTGCACCAACACCTCCAACCCCTCGGTCATGCTGGGCGCCGCCCTGCTGGCCAAGAAGGCGGTGGAGAAGGGCCTGACCCGCAAGCCGTGGGTCAAGACCTCCATGGCCCCGGGCTCCAAGGTCGTCACCGACTACTACGAGCGCTCCGGCCTGACCCCGTACCTGGACAAGCTGGGCTTCAACCTGGTCGGCTACGGCTGCACCACCTGCATCGGCAACTCCGGCCCGCTGCCGGAGGAGATCTCCCAGGCCGTCCAGGACAACGACCTGGCCGTCACCGCGGTCCTGTCCGGCAACCGCAACTTCGAGGGCCGGATCAACCCGGACGTGAAGATGAACTACCTGGCCTCGCCGCCGCTGGTGGTCGCCTACGCGCTGGCCGGGTCACTGGACGTGGACATCACCACGGAGCCGCTGGGCATCGACAAGGACGGCGAGCCCGTCTTCCTGGCCGACATCTGGCCCAGCGCCGAGGAGATCCAGCAGGTCATGGACTCCGCGATCGCCTCGGACATGTACGAGTCCGCGTACTCGGACGTGTTCGCCGGCGACGAGCGCTGGCGCTCGCTGCCCACCCCGACGGGCAACACCTTCGAGTGGGAGGGCGAGTCGACCTACGTCCGCAAGCCCCCCTACTTCGAGGGCATGGAGACCACCCCGGCCCCGGTCACCGACATCACCGGCGCCCGGGTGCTGGCCAAGCTGGGCGACTCGGTCACCACCGACCACATCTCCCCGGCCGGCGCCATCAAGCCGGGCACCCCCGCGGCCGAGTACCTCAAGGCCAACGGCGTGGAGCGCCGCGACTTCAACTCCTACGGTTCGCGCCGCGGCAACCACGAGGTGATGATCCGGGGCACGTTCGCCAACATCCGCCTGCGCAACCAGATCGCGCCGGGCACCGAGGGCGGCTACACCCGCGACTTCACCCAGCCCGAGGGCCCGGTGTCGTTCATCTACGACGCCGCGCGCAACTACGCCGAGCAGGGTACGCCGCTGGTCGTCCTGGGCGGCAAGGAGTACGGTTCCGGCTCCTCGCGCGACTGGGCGGCCAAGGGCACCAGCCTGCTGGGCGTGCGCGCGGTCATCACCGAGTCCTACGAGCGCATCCACCGCTCGAACCTGATCGGGATGGGCGTCCTGCCCCTCCAGTTCCCCGAGGGCCAGTCCGCCGACTCCCTCGGCCTGACCGGCGAGGAGACCTTCTCCATCACCGGCGTGACCGAGCTGAACGAGGGCACCACCCCGGCCACGGTGAAGGTCAGCACCGACACCGGCGTGGAGTTCGACGCCGTGGTGCGCATCGACACCCCCGGTGAGGCCGACTACTACCGCAACGGCGGCATCCTGCAGTACGTGCTGCGCCAGCTGATCGCCAAGTAGGCGGGTCCGCGCGCGGGCGGACCCGTGCGCGGACGCCCCACGCGGTTTCGCGGGGCCGCCACCGTCCGAGCGACGGTGGCGGCCCCGTTCGCGTTCGTCCCTCCTCCAGGTAACGAAAAGGTATAGCCATCGCGGTTTGCCCGCGTCGGCTCGGGTAGCGGCACGGGTAGGGAACGAACGCAACCTACGGCGAAGGAACCGGATCAATGTCAGAGATCATCGAGACGGTGGAGGTCGACGTCCCGGTCACCGCCGCCTACGCCCAGTGGACGCGGTTCGAGGAGTTCCCCTCCTTCATGGAGGGGGTCGACAAGGTCGTCCGCACCGGTGACGGGCACATGCTCTGGACCATCGAGATCGGTGGCCAGAAGAGGGAGTTCGAGGCCGTGGTCACCGAACAGGTCCCCGGGGAGCGGATCGCCTGGAAGACCACGGACGGCACGACCCACGCGGGGGTGGTGACCTTCCACCGGCTGTCCGACACCAGCAGCAGGATCACCCTCCAGCTCAAGACCGTCCCGGAGGGCGTGGTCGAGCAGCTCGGGGACAAGCTCGGACTGGTCAAGACCCGTGCCAAGGGCGACATGAAGCGCTTCAAGGCCTTCGTCGAGCCCGGCCGGGAGAACCCGACCGGCTGACGCCGGGCCCGGAGCCGGTCCCGGGCCCCCGCGGCCTCCTCGGCTGCGGGGGCCCGGCCCGTGTCCGGGGCGGGACCGTCCCGGGCGCCGAGGTGTCCGTTCCGTCCCGGACACGCGGACTCCCGGCGCCGCCGTGCGGCGCCGGGAGCCGTCCCTCGCGTCCGGTGTGTCAGTGGCTGCCGCTGCTGACGCTGGAGTGGTAGGCCCCGTGGGGACCGGCGTGCGACCAGGAGTGGTAGTACCAGCTGTGGCCGTGCCCGTGGCCGTGGCCGTGGCCGCTGCCGGACTTGACCACGTAGCTGTACGCACCGTCTCCACCGGCCCCCGACCAGCTGGACGAGTAGTAGCTGTCCGCCGAGGCCAGGGCCGGAGCCCCGAGCGCCAGGACGGGTGCGGCGACGACGGTGAACGCGAAGCGGCGCAGGGTCTTCCTCTGCATGGTGGTGGGTTCCCTTCGAAGCTCGGTGCGGGGAGCGGCCGTGAGCGTGCCCTCGCCTCCAGCTGCACCGTCGGCGCGGTGCTGGACGCGTGACACTGCCGGACTACGTCCCTTTCGTCCTTTTTGTCTTCTTTGTTCATCCTGACGCCGGGGCGACCCAAGAGGGAACACTGGGGATCTGCGCAAACATCAAAATCGGGATGTCGCGCCCCGCGTGCCTTCGGGGCGCCGCCGGGGAGCCGGGTCGGCGGCGGCATCCGCGCGCTGGCGCGGGTTCTGCTCGGCGGGACGTACGGGAGCGTCCTCGGGGGCGCCCGGAAGAGGGCTCGCGGCGGCGTCGGGGGGTAAACCCCGGACATCTCACCCCCACCGGGGTCCCACGTGGGACCCGCGTGTCCGGGCCGGGCCCTCGGGCGCCGCGCGGGATCGGAGGCCGCCGGTGCGCGGCCCGCGCGTCAGGGCCGGACCGTCCCGGGCGCCGAGGACTTCGCTCGGTCGCGGACACGCGAACTCCCGGCGCCGCCGTGCGGCGCCGGGAGCCGTCATCGTGAGCCTGCGACCCTAGCCGGCGCCGCTCTCCGTGCTGGAGGAGTAGGCACCGCCCTTGCCGGCGACGTTGAAGGACTCCTCGAACCAGGACTTGCCGTCACCGGCGAAGGCCTCGAGCTCGTAGTTGTACGCCCCGTGGGAGTTGGCGCCGCTGGACTCCACCTCGTAGTACGCGTCCGCCGAGGCCAGAGCCGGTGCTCCGAACGCCAGGGCGGGTGCGGCGACGGCCGTGATCGCGATGCGGCGCAGGGTCTTCTTCTGCATGACAGTGGGTTTCCCTTCGTGGCTTGGTGCGGGGAACTCCGACGCCGTGCGGGCGGTCGCAGGTCGGCGCTGTCCGCGAGGTGCGAAAGCGCGTGGAACCACCGGGCGTTCTCCCCGCTTCCCAGCCTGCGGCCGGACGGGCCAAGGGGGAACACCAGAAAGCTGACTAAACTCCAAAATCGGGACATTCAGCAAAAAAGCGTGTGCGGAGCGTACCGAAGCCGCCGGGCGCGGCGTCCGGACCCCCTGCGGGGCGGGGCCTCCCGGCCTTCCCGACCCGTCCGCGTCCGCCGCCGGGGACCGGTCCCACCCCGGCTGATGTCCGTAAACCTCCGCTATGCTCACCGCATGCCCGGCCCCACCAGCCCCCTCCTCCGGCTCATGTCGGCCGTCGTCCTCCCGGCGCTGCTGATCCTCCTTCCTGTCCTCGGAGCCGCCCCCGCCTCGGCGCAGCCCGAGCCCGGAACCGGGACCCGCGAGGAGCGCGTGACCCCCGCGGAGCACTACGCCGCCCTGCTCGCCGAACAGCCCGAGGGCGCCGCCGTGGTCGTGGACGACGCCCTGGCAGGCCGCTACGACCTGGAGGAGCTGGAGGCCGACCTCCACGACTCCTTCGGCGCCCTGGACGTGCCCTACCACGTCGTCGCCAGCCCCTTCCCCGGCACCGAGCCGCGGTGGGGAGGGGACATGCTGCCCGCCCTGATCGACCGGGTCGGCGCGGACGGCCTCTACGTCCTGCTCCAGCCCGACAGCGTTCCCCTGGCCCGGGCCGCGGGCGCGGACCTGCCGGTGGACGCCGCCTCCGACGCGGTGCGCTACTCCTCCGAGCTGGACTACTACGGCGCCCCGCTCGACGAGGTCGCCGACGCCTTCACGGCGGCCCTGACCGACCCGGACGCGCAGGCCACGGCCGACCGCCTCCGGCAGGAGTACTCCGCGGAGCAGGACGCCTACCGGAGCCCCACGGCCTGGGAGGAGTTCCTGGAGGACCTGGACCCGACCACGTCGGTCGGGCCCAGCAACCTGGGCTTCCTGGTCAGCACCGCGACCGGCGCGCTGCTCACCCTGTCCCTCTGCCACGTGTGGTGGACACGCCGCAGGGGCGGCAGCACGGTCGCCGCGGTCGCGGTCGCCTCGGTGTTCGGACTGGCCCTGCCCGCCGCCGGTGTGGCCGGAGCCCTGTACTACATGGACAGCGTGCCCCTGGGCGCGAGCGAACGCCCCGACCCCCTGGAGCAGGCCCGGTCGCAGCCGCCCTACGTGACCTCCACCGTGCGCGTGGAACGGGTGGTGGACGGGCTCGGCGGCGGACCCCTCTACGTGGACCCCCTGAGCCCGCTGTCCCGCGAGGGGCTCGCGGACGTCGCCGAGCGCGCGGAGCGCTCCTCCGTCCCGGTGTACGCGGTCCTCCTGCCGATGGCCGACACCGACGAGAGCGAGGGCGACCCGGCGCGGTTCGCGCACGCGATGCGCCACGTCCTGGGCGAGGACGGCGTCTACGCGGTCATCACCCAGGAGTCCTACGAGGAGACGCCCGAGACGACCGTGCTCGCCTTCGGTACCGACCTGGACTCCTACTACCTGGGCCAGGCGTTGGACGAGGGCGCGGCCATGACCCCGGCTCAGGAGTTCGCCCTGCTGCTGGAGGCGGTGGAGGAGGTTCCGCGCGACCCGGAGGCGGGGGACCCGCCGCCTCCGTACGACAGCTCGGCGACCGTGCCCGAACCGCGGACGACGCGCTTCTGGGAGGACTTCTGGGCCGGAGTGCTGTTCCTGGGCCCCGTCGTCGGCGCGCTCCTGCTGGGCGCGGTGCTGGGGACGGCGGCCCTGGTACGGGCTTCGCGCGTGCGGCGCCGGGTCCGGCCCTCCCCGCGGGCCCTGCGCCGCACGGCCGAGCGCGAGCGCGCGCGGCTGGCCGCCCTGGTCTCCTCCGACCGGGCCGGGCGCCTCCCCGTCTCGATGATGCCCCCCGTCGAGGCGGCGCTGATGGTCATGGACGCCGATCCCGACGACCTCGACCTGGTCGGCGTGGCGGTCGTCTCCCGCAGGGCGCACGCCGCCCTGGCGGACCCCGGTTCCGCCGAGACCTCCCCGTGCATGGTCAACCCCCTGCACGGCCCCGCCGAGGCGTTCGAACGCGCCGGGCCACGGGAGCGGCGGGGCCTGTTCCCCGTGTGCCGGGCGTGCGCCGACCTGACCGACCAGCAGCGCACGGCCGCCGTGCTGCGCGTGCGCGACGGCGCGGGGACGCGGCGGGACCACCTGTCGATGAACGAACGCGCGTGGGTCGAGTACCGCTTCGGGGCCAAGAACCCCGCGCGTATGGCCGAGAGGCTCCTGGAGGAGATCGATGCCCGCTGATTCCCCACCGGCCCGGTACGCGGCGCGGACGCTGGCCGCGACCTGCGCCGTGCTGCTCCTGTACCCCGCGACCGGTGCCCTGGCCCAGGAGTCGGACGCGCAGGACCCCGGCGCCCAAAGCCCACAGGACCGCACCCAGGCCATCGCCGACGCGCTGGAGGAGTCGCCGGTCTACGTCGACCCCGCCTACGAGTCCGCCTTCCCGGCCCAGGACCAGGAGCGGGTCGCCGGGGTCATCGAGTCCTCCGACCTGGACCTGTACGTGATCGCGGTGCCCCTGACGTCCGGCGACGTCTGGAACGGTGACGCGGCCACGCTCGTGTCGGTCGTGCACGACCGCAGGGGCGGCGGCGAGGCGCACTACCTGGCCTACGACGAGGTGTCGGGGTTCCACGGGGAGGACTACGGTCCCGGTGTCCAGGAGGCGGCCCCCGCGCACCACGGGGCCCTGGCCGCCTCCTACGGGACGGACTTCGACGGCTCCATGCTCCAGCAGGCCGACGCGGCCGTGGAGGCCGCGCTGTCCGACGACCCGCGCGCGGCCTACGAGGCGGCCCTCCGGTCCTACGAGGAGGCCAACCCCCACATCACCGGCATGGGCGGGGACGCCGGGCAGGGGAGCGGTCCGGGATCCGGCCCGCTGTTCGCGGTCGGGGCCGTCATCGCGGTCCTGCTCGCGATCCTGTTGGCGCTGTTCGTGCGCGGCCGCCTCACCGCGCGCGTGGGCAGGCGCAGGGCGGCCTCCATCACCCAGCACGCGGCCTTCGACAACGCCGACCGCGCCCAGCTGGACTCCCTGGTCGAACAGGGCGAGCGCGACCTCATCGAGGTGGGCGAGCGCCTGAGCCGCATGGACGCGGACCAGGGGTCCGACACCAGATCGGGCCAGAGCCTCCAGCGCGCCCTGGACGCCCGCTCCGCCGCCGCGGCGGTCCACGACCGGATGGCCGCCGAGGGGGCCACCCTGCCCGACGCCGTGGGCGTGCTCGTGCTGCTCGACATGGCCGAGGACGCGCTGGAGAGCGCGGCCGGGGGCGCGCGCTCCGCCGTCCGGCGCCGCCACTGCTACGCCAACCCGCTGCACGGCACGAACACCAAGGTGACGCCCTGGCGGGAGTTCGGCGGGACGCGCACCATCCGCGTCCCGCTGTGCGCCGACTGCGCCAAGGCCGTCCGCAACCGGGCGCGTCCCGTGGTCCTGCCCGCCGAGCACGAGGGCGCGCCGGTGCCCTACTACGAGGTGCCCGCGGAGGAGAGCGTGTGGGCCGCCACCGGCTACGGCACGCTCACCGACGACCTCGTCCAGCGGGTCCAGCGCGGCGACCACCGGCCCCGGGGGCGGGCCCGCTGACGGTCCGGCCGTGAGGCGGGGAGGTATTCGGACGGGCACGGGGAGAGAACGTTTCGCCCCCGCACGGCATCGGACCACAGGGAACGGGACTTCGGTGCCCGCCCATGTCCCCGGGGCCGGGCCGACCGAAACGTGGCTATAGTTCCCACGGGCCCGTCATGGGTTCGCCGGGGGAAGCGATGACGACGGATACGGGGTGGCCTGGTGGAGGACCAGCACGTCCAGAGGGGTAGCGGCGGGGCGGGTCAGCCCTCCGGCCGCACGGTGGGGAAGTACCGGCTGGTGCGGTCGCTGGGGCGCGGCGGTTTCGGCGAGGTGTTCCTCGGAGAGGACCCCGACGGCGGTCGCGCCGCGGTCAAGATCCTGCACGCCAGCTGGGCGGGGGATCCGGAGATGCGCCGCCGCTTCAGCACCGAGGTCGAGCAGGCCCGGCGTGTGAGCGGGTTCTGCATCGCCGCGATCCTGGACGCCGACCCCGGGGCCGCCGAGCCGTGGATCGCCACCGAGTTCATCGACGGTCCCACGCTCCAGCGCGCCGTGGCCACCGCGGGCCCGCGCAGCGGCGTCGAACTGCACCGCCTGGCCGTCTCCACGGCCACCGCGCTGGCCGCGATCCACGCGGCCGGGGTCGTGCACCGCGACCTCAAACCCGACAACATCATGCTGGCCGCGGACGGGCCGCGTGTGATCGACTTCGGCATCGCCCGCGCGGTCGAGACCACCTCGGTCACCGCCAGCGGTGTGGTGGGCACGATCGGGTACATGGCGCCCGAGCAGCTGGAGGGCATGCGGCTGACCTCGGCGGTGGACATCTTCTCCTGGGGGTCGGTGATGGTCTACGCCGCCACCGGTCACGAGGCCTTCCCCGGACCGACACAGGCCTCCCGCATCGCCCGCATCCTGGGCGGCGAGCCCGACCTCGGCCCCCTCGCCGAGCCGCTGGCCGGGATCGTCCGCACCTGCCTGGACAAGGACCCCGACCGCCGCCCCGACGCCACCACCCTGCTCAACCTGCTGATCTCCGCGCCCGCCGAGGGCACGGCCGCGCGCCCGGCGACGGGCGACGGCGGCACCCGCGTCCTGCCTCCGGCCGACGCGAGCACCCGGTGGGAGAGCGATCCCACCCGCGTGGCCCCCGATGAGCACCCGCGGACCCATGCGACCCGCGTGGCCCCTCCGGTCCCGGTGGACCCGACCAGGGTCGCTCCCGCGGACGCCGCGAGGGTGGACGCGACCCGCGCCTACACGCAGATGGCCTCGGGCGCCGCCGCGGCCGGTCTGGCACCGCCGTCCGCGCCGCCGTACTCCACGGCCCCGCCGCCCCACACCCCGGCGTCCGGGGCGGGTGCGGTGAGCGGCCCCCCCACCCCGCCGCCCTACTCCCGGGCGTTCGGGGCGGGTGCGGTGAGCGGCCCCCCCACCCCGCCGCCCTACTCCCGGGCGTTCGGGGCGGGTGCGGTGAGCGGTCCCCACACCCCGCCGTACCGGTCGGGCGTGCCCCCGTACCACTTCCACGGCATCCGCTTCACCGACCCGGGCGAGCTGGCCGAGGCCATGCAGCAGAACTGGAGCGCGGCCGTCCAGGTCTTCAGCGACCCGGCCGAACGGGCGGCCCTGGGCGCCTGGCTCGTCAACGACCTCGGCGACACCACGGTGGACCGGTCCCTGTTCCGGGGACACGTCAACAACGACGCCAACCTGGCGCTGGCCTCGTTCGTCTCACAGCTGCGTCCCGACCTGCCGCCGATCTTCCGCGGCCGGGGCGCCACCGTGGCCGAGCTGGGTGAGATGTTCGACGACCCGCGCCCGCTGCTCACCGGTGCGCCCAAGGCCAACGAGATGGTCCTGATGGCCCGCCCGAGCGTGCTCAGGACCATGGGCGCCCACCACGGCGCCGACTCCGGCGACCTGATGCGGCTCGCCGATCAGCTCGACGAGGCCGAACGGGCCGCCAACGCCTTCCAGGAGCAGCTGACCGGAGAACTGGAGGGCTGGCGCGCGGCGCGCGTCAACGTGAGCGCCGCCCTCATCCTGGCCTTCCTGCTGCGCCCCGAGCGCCTGGTGCCGCCCGGCGACGGCGGCGACACGGGCCTGGGGGAATGGGTGTCGATCCTCTGGGGCCGCGTCGAGAGCGCGCCGACGCCCGTCAGCGCCGGGTACGCGGCCGTGGTCTACGGCGCCCTGTCGACCATGCGGTCGCTGGCCGAGCAGAGGCGGAGCTGGGAGACCCGGCACAACAAGGTCAGCGCCGACCACGCCGACCTGCGCCGCGGGGTCAGGCTCCAGGAGCGCCTGCTCCTGGGGCTGCGGCTCTGCCGGTTCGCCGTCTTCGGCATCCCCGCCGGTCTGCTCGTCGGGATGGCGACGGGCAACGGTCTGGAGGGGCCCGCCGGTCTGCTCATGTCCGTGGGCCTGCTCGGTCTGGTCGGGGCCATCGCCCTGGAGGTGACCGTGCGGGTCGTCTCCGGCGGCGTGGCCCGGCGCAACCAGCGCTCCCAGGAGCTCAACGGCGCGGCGGCGCAGCTGCCGCAGCTGACGTCGGGCGTCGCCCGTATCCAGGGCGACCTGCGCAGGGCCAGGGAGATCTGCGGGCGGAGCTGACCCGCGCCGCGCGGGCCGGACCCGGACCCGGGCGCCCGCGCCGTGCGGTCCGCACCGGGGTCCGGCGCGGCCTCCGCCGCCCCGCGGAGCGGTCGTGCCAGAGTGGGGACCGTGCGCAGAGCAGGAGGCGGTCCGGGGCGTCCCGTGCGCCTGGGGGCGTTCCTGGTGTTCGTGGTCCTGCTCCAGTTCGGGTACCCGGTCACCCTCCACGGACCCGTCTGGACGGGGCTCTACCTGGTCGCCTACGTGGGCGTGGTGCTCTCCGGCGTCGTACTGGTGCGCGGGGCGCACGACCGGATCGCCCCCACCGCCGCCACGGGCGCGGCGCTGCTCTGCTGCGCGGCCTGGGTCGGCGCGACGGGCGGCGGGAGCGGCCTTCCAGCTCGCGCTCATGTACTCCCTGCTGCGGTTCGTCTACCGCCGGAGCCGGACCCACGAGCTGGAGATCGTCCTGGCGGCGGTGTGCGTCTACCTGCTGCTCGGCGGTCTGTTCACCACGGTGTTCGGCGCCCTGGAGAGCCTGTGGCCCGGGAGCTTCGCCGACTCAGCGCACCCGGGGGCCCGGGTCACCTGGCAGCAGTTCGTCTACTTCTCCTACGTCACGCTGGCCACCACGGGCTACGGTGACGTCGTGCCGGTCTCGGCGTGGGCGCGCTCGCTGTCCGCGGCCGAGGGCGTGGTGGGGACGCTGTTCCTGACCACGGTCGTGGCCCGCCTCGTCGGCGCCTTCACCGGCCCGCGCCGGGAGGAGGGCCGCGCGGTCACCGGTTGACCGGTCCGGCCCAGGGGCGCGGGGCGCCGGGAACGGCCAGGGAGTCCAGGCGGGCGGCGATGGCGGCGCGCGCGGCGGCGTAGGGGGTCTCCAGGTCGTCCTCCAGCAGGGAGAACGAGTTGGCGGTCTCCATGAAGGCGCGCAGTTCGAAGGCCAGCAGCGCGGGGTCGGCCCCCCCGGAGAGCTCGCCCAGCTGGCGGGCGTCCTCCGCGGTGCGCGCGAGCAGGTCACGCCACTGGCGGCTGCTCTCCCGCAGCGCGTCGCGGACGCGCCCGGGCCGGGACTCGAACTCGGCGATGGCGGTGTAGAACAGGCAGCCGCCCCGGAACACGCGCCCGCGCGAGTAGCCGATCCAGTCCACGCACAGCCGCCACAGCCGCTCCACTCCGGGGCGCACCTCCAGGGCGTCGCGCACCACGTGCCGGACGAAGACGGCGCGTCCGGCCTCCAGGGTGGCCAGCTGCAGCTCCTCCTTGGAACCGAAGTGGGCGAACACCCCGCTCTTGCTGACCCCGAGTTCCTTGGCGAGCCGCCCCAGGGAGAGGCCCTCCAGGCCCTCCACCGACGCCGTGTGCACCGCGTGCTCCAGCACGGCCCTGCGGGTCTGGTCGCCCCGTTGCAGCCGTCCGTCGGTCCGTGCGGTCATACGCGCCCTTCCCCCGGGTTTCGCCCGCAGGGGCGAAGAGTGAACGGTCGGTCGTTTACGCCATCAGGATACAAGCCTCTTGACGGAGGCGTCATGCCAAACAAATAATACGATCGTTCGTATAATTTTATGGCGCCAGTCTCCCCACCGGAAGAGAGCCCCCCCGTGAACACCACCCGTCTCGTCGGCACGGCCCTCAACGCGGCCGCCGTGCCCGCCCCACGCCTGGCAGGCAGGCTGCTGCGCCGGCTGTGGTCCCACGCGGGCCGCCCGCGCGCCGTCGCCGCCGCCGACCTGGACCTGCACGAGCGGGCCCGCGTCCAGACCCTGCGGGTACGCGGATGGGAGGTGGCCGCCTACTCCTGGGGCGACGGCGCGCTCCCCGTCCTGCTCGTCCACGGCTGGAGGTCGCGCGCCTCCCGCTTCGCGCCGCTCGTCCGGCGGCTGCTCGACCTCGGCTACAGCCCCGTCTCCTGGGACGCGCCCGGCCACGGGGCCACACCCGGACCGGTGGGCACCATCCTGGACGCGCGCGAGATCATGGGCCTGCTCCAGTCCCGCCACGGGCGCTTCGCGGCCGTCGTCGCGCACTCCCTGGGCGCGCCCTTCGCCGTGCACGCCCTGCGCGAGGGGATCGAGGCCGACCGGGCGGTCCTGGTGGCCGGGGTGTCGGACTTCGCCTTCACCGTCCACACCTTCGCCGCGGCGCTCGGCCTGGGCCCCCGCGCCGTCGCGGCCCTGCGCCGGGCGGTCGAGGGACACCACTTCGGGGGCGATCCGACCGTGTGGACCCGCTTCTCCGCGGGAGAGGGGGCCGCCCTCACCCAGCCGCTCCTGCTGCTGCACGACGAGCACGACACCGTCGTCCCCGCGGCGCAGTCACACCTGACGCTGGCCGCCCACCACGGGCGCGCGCGCCTGGTCACCACCTCGGGCCTGGGGCACAGCGCGCTGCTCCGCGACCCGGCCGTGCTCGACGCCATCACCGGGTTCGTCCGTGAGCCCGGCGGACCGGCCAGGGGCGAGGGGGAGGTGCCGGGAGCGGTCGGGGCCTGACCGCACCCGGCGGCCGGTCACCGGGCGGGGTTGGCGACCACCGCGTCGGCGTGCTCCCGGGGGCGGTCGCGCCGGTGGAACGCCTCCTCCTGCTCCGCCCACGTCCGCCGGTGCGGCGCGTAGACCGACGCGTCCCACCGGCCGTCCAGCCGCCGCGCGCGCTCGTCGTCGGGCGCCTCCACCCACACCAGCAGGTCCAGCAGGCCGCGCACGGCGGCGGCACCGGAACCGCCGCCCTCCACCACGAGGACCCCGCCCGCCGCCACGTCGCCGGGCAGCGCCGTCCACTCCCGTGCGAACGCCCCCCGCTCCCAGTCGTAGCGCCGCCAGGCCGCCCGCTCCCCGCGCGAGAGCGGGGCCAGGACCCACTCGCGCAGCAGCTCCGAGCCCTCCTCCAGGCCCCGCCACCCCGGGTAGAGGTCCTCCATGGTCAGCAGGGCCGCGGCCTCGCCCCGCCGGACCAGCGCCGCGCGCAGCGCGTCGGCCACCGTGCTCTTGCCCGCGCCCGAGAGGCCCTCGACCGCCACGGCGCGCGTTCGGCCCGGGGCCGAGGCGGGCGGCGGCACCGCCTCGGCCAGGAGGTCGGCCCACCCCGGCTCGGCGGTGCTGATGCGTGCTCTGCTCACCTTCGGACCCTAACGCGGCGGATGCGAAGTTCCAGCTTGCGTTCATTGCTTGTAGCATTCCTCGCGACAGCGCCGAAACGCGGCCACGAAAGCAGGGGGAGGGGCACCTGGTGACCGAGGCCGCCGCGACACCGGGATCACAGTCAGCCCTGCGCCGGGCCAACGAGCGGCGGGTCGTGGACGTGCTGCGCAGGGAGGGCACCCGAACCCAGGCCGAGCTGGCCCGGGCCACCGGCCTGTCCGCGGCCAGCGTCTCCAACATCGTCCGCGGCCTGCGCGCCGCCGGGACGGTCCTGGTGCGCGACACCTCCTCCAACGGCCGCCGGGCCAAGGCGATCACCCTCGTGCGCCAGCCCGGCGCGGTCGTGGCCGTGGACTTCACCGCCGACAGCGTCCGCGTCGCGGTGGGCGACAGCGACGGCAACATGCTGGCCCGCGAGGAGATCGGCTACGACGTGGCCTCCGACGCCGAGCGCGGGGTGCGCCGCGCCGCCTGGCTGGCCGAGACCATCCTGCTGCGCAGCCGGGTCGACCGCGGCACCGTGTCCTCGGTGGTGGCCTCCATCCCGGGGCCGATCGACCCCGGCACCGGCGAGGTCGGCGGTATCTCCTGCCTGCCCCGCTGGGCGGGCTTCCGCCCCGCCAGGGAGCTGACCGAGCGGCTGGGCCTGGAGGTGCTGGCCGAGAACGACGCCAACCTCGCGGTCCTGGCCGAACAGCACCGGGGCGCGGGTGTGGGCGCCGAGCACGTGGTCCACCTGGTCCTCAACGACGGCGTGGGCGCGGGCATCATGATGTCGGGCCAGCTCTTCCGCGGCGCGGGCGGCACGGCCGGGGAGATCGGGCACATCGCGCTGGACCCGCGCGGGCACGTGTGCCGCTGCGGCAACCGGGGCTGCCTGGAGACCTTCGTCGGCGCGAGCTACCTGCTGGACATGCTGCCGCAGAACACCGACGTGGCCCGCGGCCCCGACCCCGTCCGGATCCCGGACATGGTGGCCGCGGCGCTGGAGGGCGACCCCGGCAGCCGCCGCATCATCGCCGAGGCGGGCACCGCGCTGGGCCAGGGCACGGCGATCGTGGCCAACCTGTTCAACCCGGACCGGGTCGTCGTGGGAGGGGAACTGGCCCAGGCCGGTGACCTGCTGCTGGATCCGATGCGCCGGTCGATGGAGCTGGGCTCGCTGAGCAGCGCCCTGGACCGGCTCGAACTGGTGCCGAGCGCGCTGGGCAGGGACGCCTCGCTGTACGGGGCGCTGCGCATGGCCGCCCAACAGGTGAAGTCAGCTTCTTGGTCCTGAAGGGACCGAGTGTGCGGTTGCACTACCCCGCTGGGCGCGAGGGAGTTGACCGCGTCTGACCCGACCGCTCCGTTAGGGGTGGCCGGGTGGGACGTGTGACTTCCGCCCCGCGTTCCACGCCTCCTGGCCCCTGCGGGCCAGGACACGGGAAGCATTGCGGTCCGCGTGCGCAACGACGCCGCACGACCGGCAGATGAACAAGGCCTGTGAGACCCGGTTGGCCCTGTGAGTGTAGGAGTATGCGGCGCACTCGCGTGAGGAGTGCGCCGGGTCCACGAAGACCACCGGCACACCTTTCAGGCGGGCCTTGTAGGCGATGAAGGCGCCCAGCTGGTGGAAGGACCAGGAGTGCAGCGTGGCCCGTTGGGGCCTGCGTTGCCGTACCCGCGCGCGAATCCCCGTCAGGTTTTCGAGGGAAATGCCGCGCCCGGTGCGTTCGGCCTCGGCCACGATGCGTTTGGAGATCTGGTGGTTGGTGTCGGCATGCCGTGCTTCTTTGCGGCGGCGCTTCCTGAGCAGGCGCTTGGCGGAGCGGGTGCCCTTGGCCTGCAACTTCTGGCGCAGCCTGAGCCGGCGGCGGCGGTACCGGTTGATCCTGCGCCCGGCCATGACCTGGCCGTCGCTGGTGGTGGCGATGTTGATGATCCTCAGGTCCACCCCCACGAACCCGTCCGGCTCCTGCTCGGGGGCGTCGGGCACCTCCACGGTCACCGCGAGGAACCAGGCGCCGTCGCGGCGGAGCAGGTCGGCCTCACCGCGCTTGTGCCCGGCCAGTGCCTTGACCTGGTCGGCAGAACCGGTGAACGGCACGTCCTGCAACCGGCCCTGGAAGGTCCACGGCGAGATCGTGCGCGCGTCCATCGCGAACGACAGGTCGCGCGCGTCGTAGGGGTGCGCCGAGCCCGCGCGGAAGGCAATGGGTGTGGACCCGATCCGCGTGCGGCGGACTGATCCCTTCGGCCCGTAGTCGCCGTTGTCCAGATTGGCGCGGCGGGTGCGGTAGGCGTCGCACACCTTCTTGATCACGTGTCGGGCCGCCTGTGAGCCCACCTCGGCCGCACGCAGCTGCCGGTAGGTGTGCTTGCGCAGCTCGTAGTCGCGCATCACGCCCTGCTCGTGGGCCACCTTCGCCACCCGGGTGGCGTGGGTGTTGAGCGCGCGCAGGGTCGAAGCCAGCACCGCCGCCTGCTCGGGCGACGGCGTGAGCCCGAGCTGCACGACGATCTTCGACACGCCCGCCATCGTGCACCCGGCCAGTGACAGACCGCAGCCAAAGCAGTCCATGGTGTCCCCATCACTGGCGGACCGATGGGGCGTGCGCGGTGATTCCTCCGGGGGCTGAGGCCCCGGGGTTCCTCGCCAAGGCGAAGCTGATTCCCGTACCACCGGTGACGCCGAGGCGTCGAGCGGTGGCGCCGCGTTCCCGTGGCGGGGGAGCGCGGGCCCCCGGCGGGGACCCGAAGCAGGTCGGGCGGCGGGCGGCCCCCGGGCCCGACGGGGTGCTCACGTAGGCTGACGAGGCGGCGAACGCCGAGGTCAGTGCCGGAACGGGCCGTCACTCGGTAAAAACCGAAACTCCTTCACGTGAGCTCACACGACCAGAACTCCGCTCTGGCCTGCGTTTTCCGTGATTTCACGGTCTGAACGCAAGGTCCGTGATGTTTCGGTTATGTGTTCAGGAGTTGACGGCAAGGTGGCGGCGGGGTTTGACTTCACTCCACCACTCGCGAGTTCCACCGCCCCATCCCCCGTCATGAGAGGTACCCAGCGTTGAACGCACGACGCTTCACACCGCGGCACACGACTGCCGGCTTCGCCGCCGCGGGAGCCGCTCTCGCCCTCCTCGTCTCCGGTTGTGGCTCGCTCACGACCACCGGCGGCGAGGCCGAGCAGGAGACCCACACCGTGGAGGAGGGCTTCCACGTCGGACTGCTCCTGCCCGACCTGCACACGGCCCGCTACGAGGCCTTCGACCGCCCCTTCTTCGAGGAGGCGATGGGCGAACTGTGCCCCAACTGCGAGATCTCCTACGCCAACGCGGACCAGTCCGTGAGTGAGCAGCAGACCCAGGCCCAGGCCATGCTGACCGACGGTGTGGACGTGCTGGTCCTGGACCCGGTGGACGCCGCCGCCGCGGCCGGGACGGTCAACGAGGCCAAGTCCCAGGGCGTGCCCGTGATCGCCTACGACCGCCTCGCCGAGGGCGGCGCGGACATGTACGTCTCCTTCGACAACAACCGCGTCGGCCAGGTCCAGGCCGAGTCGCTGCTGGAGGCCCTGGAGGAGGAGGGCAGCACCGGTGACGGCTCGATCGTGGTCATGCACGGCTCGCCCACCGACCCCAACGCCGCCAGCTTCAAGGCCGGGGCCATGGGGGTCTTCGAGGACCAGATCGACGTCGGCCAGGAGTTCGACACCCCCGAGTGGTCGCCGGACGAGGCCAACGCCCAGATGGAGGGCGCCATCACCTCCCTGGGCCTGGACGAGATCACCGGCGTCTACGCCGCCAACGACGGCATCGCCTCCGGTGTCATCTCCGCCCTGCGCAGCGCGGGCGTGAGCGTGGAGGACCTGCCCCCGGTGACCGGACAGGACGCCGAGCTCGCGGGTATCCAGCGCATCATCGCCGGTGAGCAGTACATGACCGTCTACAAGGCGATCCAGCCCGAGGCGCAGGTCGCCGCCGCCATGGCCGTCGGCCTGGCCACCGGCGAGGACCCCGAGCTGGGCGAGCACACGCTCACCGAGGTCGAGGACGGAGGCGGCGAGACCGTCCCCGCCGTCCTCCTGGAGCCGATCGCGGTCACCGCGGAGAACGTCGGCGACACGGTCGTCTCGGACGGGATCTACAGCATCGAGGAGATCTGCACCGACGACTACGCCGACACGGACTTCTGCCAGGAAGCCCTGTAGAGCCGGTGCGGACGTTCCGGGCCCGGAACGGCGGGGCGCCCCGCCGCCCCGCCGTCCCAGGCCAGGGCGAGAGAAGAGAAGCGAACGCATGAGCACACCAGTCCTGGAACTGTCCGGGATCTCCAAGACCTTCGGCGCCGTCCGCGCCCTGAGCGACGTCGACTTCCACGTCGGCGAGGGCGAGGTCGTCGCCCTGCTCGGCGACAACGGCGCCGGCAAGTCCACGCTGGTCAAGGTCATCTCCGGAGCGCACCCCGCCGACAGCGGCGGTGTCATCACCTGGGACGGCAAACCGGTCAGCATCAACGCCCCCTCCGACGCCCAGCGCCTGGGGATCGCCACCATCTACCAGGACCTCGCCCTGTGCGACAACCTGGACATCGTCGGCAACCTCTTCCTGGGCAACGAGAAACTGCACTTCCCGGGCACCCTCGACGAGGTCGAGATGGAGGGCCGGGCCATGGAGCTGCTGGACTCGCTGTCCGTGCGCATCCCCAGCCTGCGCGTCCCGGTGGCCTCCCTCTCCGGCGGCCAGCGCCAGATCATCGCCATCGCCCGCTCCCTGCTGGGCAAGCCGCGCGTGGTGATGCTCGACGAGCCCACCGCCGCCCTGGGCGTCGCCCAGACCGCCCAGGTCCTCGACCTCATCGAGCGCCTGCGCGACCAGGGCCTGGGCGTGCTGCTGATCAGCCACAACATGGCCGACGTGCGCGCGGTGGCCGACCGCGCCGTGGTCCTGCGCCTGGGCCGCAACGCCGGGAACTTCCCCGTCGCCGAAACCAGCTACGAGGAGATCGTGGCCGCCATCACCGGTGCCGCCGACAACCCGGTCAGCCGCCGCTCCGAGCGCACCGGCGCCTCGGCCCTGGCCACGGAGGACAAGTGATGACCCAGCAGACCCCCGTCTCCAAGGCGCCCGCCACGGGTGCGGGCGGCTCCGCCGAGTCCAAGCGCGACCCGCGCCTGCTGACCACGGCGGCCTCGCCCAAGGGCTGGCTCGACGCCCTGCGCCGCAACCTGCGCGGCGGCGAACTGGGCCCGATCCCCGTGGTCGTCGGCCTGATCCTCATCGCCGTCGTCTTCCAGTCGGCCAACGACCGGTTCCTGTCGCCGCAGAACCTGTCCAACCTGACGGTGCAGATCGCCGCCATCGGCCTGATGACCACCGGCGTGATCATGGTCCTGCTGCTCGGCGAGATCGACCTGTCCATCGGCTCGGTCGCCGGACTGGCCGCCGCGGTCCTGGGCGTGCTGGCCGTCAAACAGGGCGTCTCGGAATGGCTCGCGATCGGCGCGGCCCTGGCCGTCGGCCTCGTGGTGGGCCTGCTCCACGGCGTCGTCTTCGCCAAACTCGGGGTACCGGCCTTCGTGGTCACCCTCGCCGGACTGCTGGGCTGGCAGGGCCTGCACCTGTACCTGATGGGCGCCGACGGCACCATCAACACCAGCCCGAGCGGGCCGATCTCGCTGCTGACGCAGACCTTCTTCGTCCCGGTGGTGGGCTGGGCGCTCGCCGTCCTGGCCGTCGTCCTGTACGTGGTCTCCGTGGCGGCGGTGGAGCGGCGCAGGCGCCAGGCCAACCTGCCCTACAAGCCCTGGACCGAGATCCTCTTCCGGGCGGCCCTGCTGTTCGTGCCGATCCTGGTCGCGGTGTGGGTGCTCAACCAGTACAAGGGCGTGCCGCTGGCCTTCCTGATCTTCGTGGGCTTCGTGGTCGTGCTCGACCTGGTCCTGCGCAAGACCCGCTACGGCCGCATGGTCTACGCCGTCGGCGGCAACGCCGAGGCGGCGCGCCGCGCCGGCATCAACGTGGACATGATCCGCATCTCGGTGTTCGGGATCGCCTCCGCCCTGGCCGCCCTGGGCGGGATCATGCTGACCTCGCGCAACTTCGCGGCGAGCGTGGCCACCGGCGGCGGCGAGGAGCTGATGATGGCCATCGCCGCCGCGGTCATCGGCGGCACCAGCCTCTTCGGCGGGCGCGGCAACGCCTACTCCGCCCTGCTGGGCGGCCTGGTCCTGGGCGCGATCACCTCCGGCCTGCTGCTGCTCCAGATGGACACCTCGGTCCGGTTCATGATCACCGCCGCCGTCCTGCTGATCGCGGTCATCCTGGACTCGGTCTCCCGCCGGGGACGCAAGACCCACGCCAGGGGAGGCGCCTGACCGGCACGGCGACGCGAGCCACCCCCGGGCGCGGACGGCGCCCACTCCCCGCCGTCCCCGTCCCCTCCCGCCCGGCCCGGCGCCCCAGGCGCCGGGCCGGGCCCTCGCGCGGCCCGCCGTGCCCGGTGCCGCCGCCCCTGCCCGCGCGGGGCCGGGAGCGGGGGGTCCCGCGCGCGGGGCGAGCCGCTGCCGGGCAGGGCGATGACCGCTCTTCGGGGGCGCCCGTGCACGGAAGGCCCCGAAACCGAGGGTGGTGAACGGCCTCCGGAAGGCGCTGCTAGCTTCGCGGGAGAGACCACCGGGCCGCGCCGCGGGGCGCGTTCGCCGTGCCTTGCGGCCGGTCCGCCACGCGCCCACGGCGCCGCGCCGCGGCGTACGGGGCGGGCACCACCCCGGGAGAGACATGCGCAGGATCCTCGTCGTCGGAGCCGGACAGTCCGGACTCCAGCTGGCCGTCGGCCTGCTGGGCGAGGGGTACGAGGTGACCCTGGCCACCGAGGCCGGGCCTGAGGAGGTCCGCGCCGGGCGGGTCACGTCCACGCAGTGCCTCTTCGGCCCCGCCCTGCGCCGCGAGCGCCGCCACGGCCTCGCCTTCTGGGACGACCGCGCGCCCGCCGTCCGCGGCGTCGGGTTCCGCGTGGCCGACCGCGCCGGGGCGGGCGCCCCCGCCCTGTCCTGGGTCGGCGCGCTGGACGAGCACGCCCAGTCGGTCGACCAGCGGCTCAAGATGTCGGCCTGGCTCGACCTGTTCGTCCGGCGCGGCGGCGCCCTCCTGCGCGGGCGCGTCCTGGCAGAGGACCTGGAACGGCTCGCCGCCGACCACGAACTCACCGTCGTCGCCTCCGGGCGCGGCGCGCTCTCCGAGGTCTTCCCCCGCGACACCCGGCGCTCGCACTTCCGGTCCCCGCAGCGCTCCCTGG
Source organism: Nocardiopsis sp. LDBS0036 (assembly GCF_041228755.1). NCBI lineage: Bacteria > Bacillati > Actinomycetota > Actinomycetes > Streptosporangiales > Nocardiopsidaceae > Nocardiopsis > Nocardiopsis sp. LDBS0036. The sequence continues at coordinate 1,895,311 of NZ_CP141103.1, read as the reverse complement.
CGCTGGCCTACGTGACCGGCGCCGGGCCCCACCCCGACGGGCCCGTGCTCAGCCGCACCGTCGTCCCCGGCGCGGGGGAGGTCACCACCCTGCCCACCTACTCCCTGGCCGGGGTCTGCGAGGCCGTCATGGTCGAGGCGGTGCCCGGCGGCCCCCTGGACCGGCCGCTGCCCCCCGGCGCCTCCGGCGAGGAGGTCCTCGCGGGCCTGTTGGACGTGCTGTACCGCGAGGCGCCCTGGGAGTACGAGCGCCTGGCCCACGCCCGCCTCGCCGACCCGGGGGCGGCCCTGCGCGGCGGCTACGCGCCGGTGGTGCGCGAACCCGTCGCCCGCCTGGCGAACGGAACCCCCGTCCTGGGCATGGCGGACTCCGTGGTCGCCAACGACCCCGTCACCGCGCAGGGGGCCAACATGGCCTCCTTCGGCGCCGAGGTCTACCGCCGCGCCGTCGTCGACCACGGACGTCGGCCCTTCGACGAGGCCTTCATGCGCTCGGCGTTCGCCGCCTACTGGCGCCTGGCCAGCCAGGTGACCGCGTGGAGCAGGGTCCTGCTCACCGCTCCGCCGCACCTGGAGGAGCTGTACCGCCTCGCCGCGCGCCACCAGGAGACGGCCGACCGCTTCGCCAACTGCTTCAGCGACCCCGGCGACCTGATCGGGTGGTTCCTGCACCCCGAACGGGCCCTGGCCTACGTGGACGGCGTCCGGCGCGCCGAACCCGCACGGTCATCCCATCTCCCTATCTCCTGAACCCGGTCGGGACGGTGGGGATGTAGCGTCGCACGCCGTGCCCGTAGAACTCTCCGCCGCCTCCTTCCTGGCCCCCAGCGGCCACGGTCTGCTCGCCCCCACCGACGTGGCGGCGTTCGTCGTCGCCGCGGCGGTCGCCGTCCTCCTCGGGGCCGCGGTGCAGAGCACCGTCGGCCTCGGCCTCGGGCTGGTCGCCGCGCCCGTCCTGTCCTTCCTGGACCCCACCCTCGTACCGGGGGCGCTCCTGGTCGCCGTGATCGTCCTGCCCGGACTCACGCTCCTGCAGGAGTGGCGGCACGTGGACTGGCGCGGCCTCGCCTGGGGGCTGCCCGCGCGCCTGCCCGGAACCGCCCTGGGGGTGTGGGTGGTGGCCGTCCTGGAGCCCCGCGCCCTGGCGGGCGCGGTCGGGGCGATGGTGCTGGTGGCCGTCGCCCTCTCGCTCTGGTCCCTGCGGGTGCGCATCACCCCCGTCTCGCTCGTGGCGGCCGGAACCCTGTCCGGGCTCACCGGCACCGCCACCACGATCGGCGGCCCGCCCATGGCGCTGCTCTACCAGTACGAGGAGCCCGCCCGGGTCCGCGCCACCCTGGCCGCGTTCTTCCTGCTGGGCGGCGCGGTCTCGCTGGCGGCCCTGGCCCTGGGCGGCCAGATGGACGCCCGGACCGCCGCCGTCGGGGCCTGCGCGATCCCCCTCGTGGTCGCGGGCTTCTTCGCCGGGACCGCGCTGCGCCGCCGCGTCGACGCCGGGCGGCTGCGCGCTGCCCTGCTGGCGGTGGTGGCGGCCTCCGCGCTGGGGCTGCTCGCCCAGGCCTTCCTGGGCTGACGCGCGGCCACCGCTCCGGGAACCGAGTAATGTACGCGAAAACCCGGTAACCGGACGGCACGGGCGTTGCATGGGCCGCTCCCGCGCGGGGTTGGGTAGGACCCGTGGACGTACGCCCATAAACTCGGGTATGGATACCTGCCGGTAGCCAGGACCGGCCCACGTCAGGGGCACGGGACGGCAAACTCAACGGACACGCGGGACGAGGGGACTGACGAGACAGTGGCACTGTTCGAGTCGATACACAATCCGGAAGCGCTCAAGAGGCTTCCGGCCGACCAGCTCCCTGCGCTGGCACAGGAGATCCGGGACTTCCTGGTCGACTCCTGCTCCCAGACCGGCGGGCACCTGGGCCCCAGCCTCGGCGTCGTCGAGCTGACCATCGCGCTGCACCGGGTCTTCGACTCCCCGAAGGACCCCATCATCTTCGACACCGGGCACCAGGCCTACGCGCACAAGGTGCTCACCGGCCGCCACGACTTCACCAACCTCAAGTCCGAGGGCGGCCTGTCCGGATACCCCTCCCGCGCAGAGTCCGAGCACGACTTCGTCGAGAACTCCCACGCCTCCACCGCGCTGTCCTACGCCGACGGCATGGCCAAGGCCAACGAGGTGCGGGGCCGCACGGACCGCACCGTGGTCGCCGTCATCGGCGACGGCGCCCTCACCGGCGGCATGGCCTGGGAGGCGCTCAACAACATCGCCGAGCGCAGGGACCGGCGCCTGGTCATCGTGGTCAACGACAACGGCCGCTCCTACTCGCCCACCATGGGCGGTCTGGCCGACCACCTCGCCTCCCTGCGCATGGCCCCCGGCTACGAGCAGGCCCTGGACCTGGCCAAGACCACCCTCAACCGCACGCCCGTGGTCGGCCAGCCCCTCTACGAGGCGCTGCACGGCATCAAGAAGGGCCTCAAGGACGCCATCCAGCCGCAGATGATGTTCGAGGACCTGGGCCTGAAGTACCTCGGTCCCATCGACGGCCACGACGAGCAGGCCCTGGAGAAGGCGCTGCGCCGCGCCCGCGACTTCGGCGGCCCGGCGATCGTCCACTGCATCACCCAGAAGGGCAAGGGCTACGCCCCGGCCGAGAACCACGACGAGGACCAGTTCCACGCCCCCGGCCCCTTCGACGTGGCCACCGGCCAGGCCAAGCCCGGCCCCAAGGCCGTCAAGTGGACCTCGGTCTTCGCCGACACCATGGTGGAGATCGGCGCCGAGCGCCCCGACGTGGTGGCCATCACCGCCGCCATGCTCCACCCCACCGGCCTCAACAAGTTCGCCGAGGCCTACCCCGAGCGCACCTTCGACGTGGGCATCGCCGAGCAGCACGCCGCCACCGCGGCCACCGGCATGGCCATGAACGGCCTGCACCCGGTCGTGGCCGTCTACGCCACCTTCCTCAACCGCTGTTTCGACCAGGTGCTCATGGACGCCGCCCTGCACCGCCAGGGCGTCACCTTCTGCCTGGACCGCGCCGGGATCACCGGCAACGACGGCGCCAGCCACAACGGCATGTGGGACATGTCCATCCTCCAGGTGGTCCCGGGCCTGCGCTTGGCCGCGCCCCGCGACGCCGAGCGCCTGCGCGCCCTGGTGCGCGAGGCCGTCGCCGTCGAGGACGCGCCCACCGTCGTGCGCTACCCCAAGGGCGCGGTCGCCGAGCAGCTGGACGCCGTGGGCAGGGTCGGCTCCATGGACCTGCTCCGCCGCGCCGCCGACGGCGGCAACTCCAAGGACCTGCTCATCGTGGGCGTGGGCACCATGGCCCAGGTCGCCTGCGAGGTCGCCGACCGGATGGCCGCCCAGGGGCTGGGCGTCACCGTCATCGACCCCCTGTGGGTCAAGCCGCTGGACGAGGCCCTGGTCGCCGAGGCCGCCGAGCACAGCGTCGTCGCGGTCATCGAGGACAACGGCCGCACCGGCGCGGTCGGCGACGCCGTGGCCCGCCTGCTGCGCGACCACGACGTGGACATGCCGGTGCGCACGTTCGGCATCGCGCAGGAGTTCCTGGACCACGCCAAGCGCGACGACATCCTGCGCGAGCAGGGCCTGACCCCCCAGGAGCTGTCCCGCAGCCTCACCGAGACGGTCTCCCGGCACACCGACGGCGCCAAGTCCGCCGGCGAACTGGCCGACGAGACCGCCTGAGCGCACGTGTCCCAGGCAGCCCGGGGGACGCCCCCGGGCTGCCAGAATGGGCGCATGAGCTCCTCCGAACCTGAGCAGCACAGCACCGCCGCACCGCTCCGGGTGGCCGTGATCGGCTCCGGCCCGGCGGGCGTCTACGCCGCCGACGCCCTGACCCGGCAGCGGCGCGTACCCGTGCGGGTCGACGTCATGGACCGCCTGCCCACGCCCTACGGGCTGGTGCGCTACGGGGTGGCCCCCGACCACACCAAGATCAAGGGCGTGGCCCGGGCGCTGCGCAGGATTCTGGAACACCCCGACGTGCGCTTCGTCGGCGGGGTCGAGTTCGGCGCCGACCTCACCCGCGCCGACCTGGCCCGCACCCACCACGCCGTCGTCTACGCCACCGGCGCCAGCGTCGACCGCCGCATGGACGTGCCGGGGGAGGACCTGCCCGGCAGCGTCGCCGCCACCGACTTCGTCAACTGGTACTGCGGGCACCCCGACACCGCCCTGGAGCGGTTCGTGCTCGACGCCGAGGAGGCCGTCGTGGTCGGGGCGGGCAACGTCGCCCTGGACGTGGTGCGCATCCTCGCCAAGACCGCCGACGAGCTCCGCCACACCGACATCCCCCAGCCGGTCCTGGACGTGCTCGCCGCCAGCCGCGTGCGCACCGTCCACCTGCTGTCGCGGCGCGGCCCCCTCCAGGCCAAGTTCACCGCGCCCGAGCTGCGCGACCTGCTCGCGCTGCCCGGCGCCGACGTCGTCGTGCGACCCGAACAGGTGGACATCGATCCCACCGCCGTGGGCACCGGCTCCCCCGAAACCCGCGACGTCGCCCGGGCCGCCCGCACCAACCTGCGGCTCCTGGCCGAACACGCCGCCCGCGGGCCCCGCGGGCGGGACCGCACCGTGCGGCTGCACTTCTGGGCCCGGCCCGTGGAGGTCCTGGGCGGGGAGGAGGGGCGCGTGAGCGGCGTGCGGGTGGAGGAGACCCGCCTGGACGCCGACGGACGTCTGACCGGGACCGGCCGGACCACCGACCTGCCCGCCGGGATGGTGCTGCGCTCGGTGGGGTACGCGGGCGTCGCGCTGCCCGGGGTGCCCTTCGACACCGAGGGGCGCACCGTCCCCCAGGAGGGCGGGCGCGTCCTGGACGCCGAGGGAGGCGCGGTCCAGGGGGACTATGTGGCCGGATGGATCAAACGGGGCGCCACCGGGGTGATCGGCACCAACAAGTCCGACGCCGCCGCGACCGTGCGCGCCCTGCTGGAGGACGCCGGGGCGCTGCGCGCGGCGGCCCCGGAGCTGGTGCCGCTGGAGACCGTGCTGGACGAGCGCGGGGTGGCCCACAGCGACTACGAGGACTGGTTGCGCATCGACACAGCCGAGGCCGACCAGGCCGTGGAGCTGGACCGGGGCGAGCGGGTCAAGCTCCACGGCTGGGAGGCCTACCGCAGGGTCGTCGGCGGCTGACCGATTCAGGGCCAGCCCTCCCCGGGCCCGCGGCGGAGGCTCAGGCGACCTGGTCGGTGGCGGCGCCGTAGGTGTTGCAGCCCTCCACGGTCGCCTGCGACCAGCCCTGTTCCAGCCAGAACGCCCGGTTGCCCGCGCTGCCGTGCGTGTCCAGGTCGCCTCCGGCGTTGAAGTGCTCGTTGGCCGTGCGCAGCGCCTCCTCGTCGGCGCCGGTGATCCCGCGCAGGCCCACCCCGGCCATGCACTCGGCCTGGAGCTCGGTGCGGCGCAGCGCCTCCAGTTCGGCCTGTTCGTTCTCGGCCTTCCAGGTCATGCCGTGCGCGACGCCCAGGATGCCGGTGGCGTACTGCACGTGGTGGCCGTACTCGTGGCCCATCAGGGCGAGCCAGACCTCCTCGCGCTCGTCCGGGGGGAGCAGGGCGCCCAGGTGGCGCACGTTGGGCAGCACGACGGTGACGCGGCTCAGGTCGCTCTCGTAGTAGGCGAGCGTGTACCCGTCCTCCGGGCTGGCGTCGGGGGGGTCGGGAGAGGTCCGGGTGACGGCGAACTCGGGCAGCTCCACGGACACGCCCAGGTCCTCGAACACCGGCTCCCACAGTCTGTTCAGGCACTCCCCGGAGACGGACGCGAACTCCTCCCAGGACTCGTCGGAGTCCATGTCCAGCTCGGGGACGTCGCAGTCGACCGGTGCGGGCATGGCGACGTCGTAGAGGGGGTGGTCGACGACGTCGACCTCCACCTGGTTGGGCCGCGCCCTGAGGCGGTCGTCGTAGTGGGCGGACAGGTCGACGCCGGTGGGCTGGGGCTCCTCCTGGGGGGTGGTGGCGACGATGAGGATGCTCGCGGCCAGCGCCACGAGGGCGATCGCGGCCGCGCTCGCCGAACCGAGCAGCACGCTCGCGCCACCGCGGCGCGAGGGCCGTCCCGGCGGCTGCGTCCAGGGCGGCGCGGGCGGCTGCCAGCCCGTCCCCGGGTGGGCGGCGGGGTGTCCGCCGGGCGGGAGGGCGAAGGGGTGGGGATGCGTGTGGGCGGCCGGTGCCCGCCAGGGGTGCGGCGCGGGGACGGGGCCGGTGACGGGCGGGCCGTACCCGGCGCCCGGGTGGACGGGGTGGCCGTAGAGGGCGGCGGGGAGAACGGGGCCGTACGGCGCACCGGCCTGTGTCGCCCCCGGGGAGGGAGGAGCGGCGCGGTACGGCGGGGCGCCCGCGCCCGGTCCGGGGCGTGGGGGAGCGGGGTGTCGGGCGGTGTTCCCCGTCCGCTCCGCGTGCGGGGCCGCCGGGGCGGAGGGCGTGCTGTCCGCGCCTGGTCCGGAGTGCGGGGGAGCGGGCATGGGGGGCGTGCCGTCCGCGGTCGGTCCGGGGTGCGGGGCGGTGGGCACGCGGAGTGTGCTGTCCGCGGTCGGTCCGGGGTGCGGGGGAACGGGCGCGGAGGGGGCTCCGTCCCGCCCCTGCTCCGCCTCGCCGTGTTCCCGTCCGTCCGCCCGGGGTCCGGTGGCCTCCTCGGCACCGGGGCCGCAGACGGCGCCTCCGGTACCGGACCGCTCGGGTCTGGGGGTCTCGCCTCCGGGCCGCTCACCGCCGGATGGGTTCTCCACGGGGTCAGTCCTCGCTATCGTGCCGCAGCGTGCCGGGGTGTCGTCTCCGCCTGGAGGGCGAATCCGGCAAGAGTCGCAGAACTCCAGTATGGGGCTTAACCGGACGTACCCATGGTCGTGGGGGCGCTGCTCTCCGGCGGCCGGTAGCGAACCCCCAGGCCCGTCAGCATGTTCTGGAGCTCGGACTCGAAGAGCGGTTCCATGTCGCGCATCACGAAGTCGAGGTGCTCGAACACCTCCATGCACACCACCCCGTACAGGCGTACCCAGCACGTGCTGAGCACCATGACCGCCTCCACCGGGATGTGCGGCGCCGAGAAGCCGCAGGTGTCGGCGAAGGCGCGCAGATCGCGGGCCAGCTCCGGGGTGATGCGGTCCCCGTCGGGCAGCACGAACCTCTCCTCCGACAGAAGCCGGTCGAAGAGGGTGTAGAAGGTCGCCCCGAAGCGCCGCCCGGCCTCCACCGCCGGTGTGACGTCGGTCTCGGGGGCCAGGCGCACGCGCGGACCGAACATCGTGGCGAACTCGGCCCGGTGCCCGATCGCCCAGGCCCGGAAGGCCCGCAGCGAGGTGAGGATGCGCAGGTCGGTGTCCTCGGCGGGCACGCTGGCGTCCGCCGCGGCCACCGCGTCGCCCAGTTCCTGGAACATGTCCGCGGTGATGAGCACCAGCAGCGCGTCGATCCCCGTCACGTAGCGGTACAGCCCCGGCGCGGTCATCCCCATCTCCCGGGCGATGGCGCGCAGGGACACCCCGCCGGACCCGTGCTCGACCAGGTGCCGACGGGCGATCCCCTTGATCTCCGCCAATGTGGCCTCGCGCACACGCTCGCGGCGGCTCGGCCCCCCTGCCACCCGGTCCAGCTGCGGTTTCGCCATCTGTTGCGCTACACCCCGTCTCGGGCGCCCGGTCGGGGCGCCGTGGTCCTCGTCGACGACGTTGACATCGTAACGCCCGCACGCTTTAGTGAACACCGTTAGCAAACACCGTTAACGGACATGGGGTCTGTTTCCTGAAAGGGCGGCGTATGCCGACACAAACGGGGCTTTTCGGTCGGCTGGGACGGGGAGTCCACCGCTGGCGCTGGGCGGTCCTCGCCGCCACCGCGGTCTTCGCCGTCTTCTCCGGGATCTGGGGCTCGGGGCTCTTCTCCGACGTCAGCGAGAGCGGGTTCGAGGATCCCGACTCCGAGTCCGCGCGGGCCACGCGCGTCCTGGAGGAGGAGCTGGGCCACGACGGCGTCGACGTCGTCGCGGTCTACCGCAGCGACGAGATCCGGGTGGACAACCCCACCTTCGCCGCGGCGGTCCAGCGTATCGCCGACGGCATGCCCGAGGACGCGGTCGCCGACTTCGACACCTACCTCGACGAGGACCTCGGCGAGACCGAGCGCGGCATGCTCGTGGCCGAGGACATGGACGCCACCTACATCCCCGTGACCCTCAGCGGGGAGACCCACGCCGATCGCCTCCACCAGTACGAGGAGGTGGCCGAGTACCTGTCCTCCAGCAACCTGGAGGTCCACCTGGGCGGCTCGGTGGCGATCGAGCACGAGCTGGCCGAGAGCGCCGAGAGCGACGTCGTCCGCGCCGAGCTCATCACCCTGCCGATCCTGCTGTTCCTGCTCGTCCTGATCTTCGGCGGCCTCGTCGCGGGCCTGGTCCCGCTCGCCGTCGGCGGCCTGGCCATCCTGGGCTCGCTGACCCTCCTGCGCGCGCTGACCCACGTCACCGAGGTGTCGGTGTTCGCGATCAACGTCGCCACCATCCTGGGCCTGGGGCTGGCGATCGACTACGGACTGTTCATGGTCAGCCGCTTCCGGGAGGAGTTGCGCCGGGGCCGCGGCATCGCCGACGCGGTGAGCCGTACGGTGGACACCGCCGGACGCACCGTGGCCTTCTCCGGCATCACCGTCGGCATCGCCTTCGCTGGCCTGCTCTTCTTCCCCCAGCCCATCCTCAAGTCGATCGGCTGGGGCGGCATCGCCGTCGTGGTCTTCGACCTGCTGGCCGCGCTGGTCTTCCTGCCCGCGCTGATGGCCGCGGTCGGGCACCGCGTCAACCGCCTGAGGCTGCCGCTGCCCCGCCGCACCGTCACCGGAGCCGTGCACGAGGGGGCCTGGTCGCGCCTGGCCCGCGTCGTCATGCGCGGCCCCGCCGTGTCCCTGGTCGCGGTCGGCGGCGTCCTGCTGGTCTTCAGCGCCGGCCTGGCCTCCACCGAACTCGGCTCCACCGACCAGCGCTACCTGCCCGCCGACTCCGGGAGCCGGATCGCCACCGAGGCGCTCTCCGACGACTTCCCCGCGGGCGGCCTGGGCACGCTCGACGTCGCGGTGGTCGGCGGCGCCGACGACGGGGCCCTGGAGGAGTACACCGAGCGCCTGGCGGGCCTGGAGGAGGCCGTGTCGGCGACGGTGGAGCGCACCGGCGAGGACGTCGCCCACGTCGTGGTCGCCTACCGGGGCGCCTCCGACTCCCCGGAGGTCGCCGACCTGGTGCGCGACGTGCGCGCCGAACCGGTTCCGGAGGGGGCGGAGGAGAGCCTGGTCGGCGGCGTGGCCGCCATGCAGCAGGACAACGTGGCGGCGATCGTCGACGCGGCGCCCATGACCGTGGGCTTCGTCGCCACGGCCACCCTGCTCCTGCTCTTCCTCGCCTTCGGTTCGATCGTCCTGCCGGTCAAGGCGGTGCTCATGGGGGCGCTGTCCCTGGGCGCCTCCCTGGGCGTGGTGGTCTGGGGCTTCCAGGAGGGCGCCTTCTCCGGGCTGCTCGGGTTCGAGGCGGTGGGCACCATCGACCCCACCTACCTGGTGCTGATCATCGTCGTGGCCTTCGGCCTGGCGATGGACTACGAGCTGTTCCTGCTCAGCCGGGTGCGCGAGGAGTACCTGCGCACCGGGGACAACACGCGCTCGGTGGCGGCGGGGCTCCAGCACACCGGCCAGATCATCACCAGCGCCGCGATCCTGCTGATGGTGGTGCTCCTGGCCATGGGCACCTCGGACCTGCTCTTCCTGAAGGTCATCGGCATCGGCCTGGCCATCGCGGTCCTGGTGGACGCCACCCTGGTGCGCGCGGTCATGGTGCCCGCCACGATGCGCCTGCTGGGCGGGGCCAACTGGTGGCTGCCCCGGCCGCTGCGCTGGCTGCACGACCGGATCGGGATCTCCGAGGGCGGCGACGAGGACGGGCCCGAACCCGCCGTGGAGCGGGACGGGCGCAGAAGGGTGCACGCGGGGGTGTGACCGCCTGTCGCGCGACCCCGTCCGGGAGCTCCCGGACGGGGTCGTTTCGCTGTCTGCGGTGCCGTGACGCGGCCGTCCGCGGGCGGAGTGCGTCGGGTGCGTGTCGCGGGGCCGTCGGTGTGCCCCGACGCCTGGGTGGCGGCGGTGGCCGACCTGTGCGACCCCGCCTGGCGGACGCGGCCCCGCTGCCCGGGGTCCAGCGGCCCCTCAAACAAATGATATGTGAAACCTATTATCGGCCCTAGTGATTATCTCATGTTTTTACTGTACCGTGGCAACGAGGGAACGCGCGGTGGCGGCCGGGGGACTCCGGTCGCCACCGACGGCCCCGCGCGCCCGCAAACGAAGGGGGTGACACGATGCCCGACGCGCTGACCAGGCTGACCACGCGCGACCCCTGGTGGGTCCTGGCCGTCCCGCTGGCGGCGGTCGGGTCGGCCGCGTGGACGGAGCGGCACGCCCCCACCACCTCCTGACCCTGGAAGGCGGGACCACCATGGCCACGTCCCCGACGACCACCTCACCCCCCGGCCGCCAGGGGGCACCACCGGGAAGGCCCCCGCTCCTGGTCCGGCTCGGCGACGGGCTGGCCCGCCGCCCGGGCCGGGTGATCCTGGCCGGCGTCGCGCTGGTGCTGGTCGCCCTGGCCCTGGCGGCGGGCACCATGGACCGGCTGCTGCTCAGCCGCTTCGAGAGCCCCGGATCGGAGTCGCTGCGCGTCGAACAGCAACTGGAGGAGGGCTTCGGCACCGGCAAGCACCACTTCCTCCTGCTCGTCACCGCCCAGCGGGGCACCGTGGACGACCCCGGGGTCGTCGAGGCCGCCACCGCCCTGGAACGGGATCTGGCCTCACGCGAGGGCGTCGCCGAGACCGCCTCCTACTGGGGGCGCGGCGGGTCCCCGGCGATGCGCTCCGAGGACGGCACCCAGGCGCTGATCACCGTGCGCATGGAGGGCACGGTCACCGAGGCGCGCACCGCGCTCGGCGGGATCTCGCCGGACTTCACCCGCGACGACGAGGTCATCCGGGTCGAGGTCGGCGGCGGCGACGAGGTCTTCCGCCAGGCCGCCGAGCAGGCGCAGGCCGACTTCCTGCTCGCCGAGGCCATCGTCTTCCCGCTGGTGTTCGTGCTCCTGCTCGTCCTCTACCGCAGGATCTCGGTGGCGGCGCTGACCCTGGGCATGGGCCTGCTCTCCGTGGTCACCACGCTCGCCCTGCTGCGCGGGGTCACCTACCTCACCGACGTGTCCACCTTCGCCGCCGACCTCACCCTGGTCATGGGCGTGGGCCTGGGCGTGGACTACAGCCTGTTCGTCATCAACCGCTTCCGCGAGGAGCTGGCCCGGGGCAGGCGGGTCCCCGAGGCGGTCTCCCTGGCCGTCTCCAAGGCCGGGCGCACCGTCCTGTTCAGCGGACTGACGGTCGCGGTGGCCCTGTCCTGCCTGATGCTCTTCCCCTTCCCCTTCCTCCAGTCCTTCGCCTACGCGGGCGTGGGAACCGTGCTGACCTCGGTGTTCGCCGCGCTGGTCATCCTGCCCGCGGCTCTGGCCAAGGTCGGGCACCGGGTCCGGCCCAAGCGCGAGCCCGACCCCGACAGCGGCTGGTGGCACTCCACCGCGCTGCGGATGATGCGCCGCCCGCTGCTGTGGGGCCTGCCCGCGCTCGCGGTGGTCCTGGTGCTGGCGGCGCCCGCGGTGGGGCTCGACTTCGGCCTGCCCGACGCGCGCGTGCTGCCGCAGGGGGCCTCCAGCCGCGACGTGCAGGACCAGATCGGCGCGAACTTCGTCCAGGAGGAGATGGACGCCGTCCAGGTGCTGGTGGACGTACCCGGCAGGGAGGCCGAGGCCGGCGTCATCAGCGCCTACGCCGCCGACCTGTCGCGGGTGGAGGGCGTCTACCAGGTGGACGCGCTCACCGGGCGCTTCAGCGGCGGGGAGCGGACCGACGGGGCCGAACCGCGGGCACAGGAGCGGTTCGGGTCGGCGGAGCGGACGTGGCTGTCCGTGGTGCCCACCGCCGGGGCCCTGGAGGACGTCGAGGACCTCATCGACCGGGTCCGGGACGTGCCCGCGCCCGGTGAGACCCGGATCGGCGGTTACCCGGCCGACCTGACCGATTTCCGCGAGGCCCTGCTGGGGCAGGTGCCGCTGGTGTTCGGCCTCATCCTCGCCATCACCTTCGTCATCCTGTTCCTCATGACCGGGAGCATCCTGCTGCCCGCCAAGGCGATCGTGCTCAACGTGCTCAGCCTCGCGGTGATGTTCGGCGTGATGGTGTGGATCTTCCAGGAGGGGAACCTGTCCGGGCTGCTGGGCTTCACCGCCGACGGCAGCCTGGAGACGACGTTCCCCATCCTGATGTTCTGCATCGCCTTCGGGCTGTCCATGGACTACGAGGTGTTCATGATGTCCCGGATCAAGGAGGAGTACGACCTGACCGGGGACAACACCCGCGCGGTCGCGGCCGGACTCCAGCGCAGCGGCCCCCTGGTCACGGCGGCGGCCGTCATCCTGGCCGCCTCCTTCGCCGCCTACGCCGTCTCCGACGTGCTGTACCTGATGATGCTGGCGGTCGGCATGGCGGTGGTGATCCTGGTGGACGCCACCCTCATCCGCGGCGTGCTGGTACCGGTGTTCATGCGGCTGGCCGGACGGGCCAACTGGTGGGCCCCGGCGCCGCTCAAGCGCGTGCACGCCCGCTTCGGCGTCTCCGAGTGACCCGGGGTTCCGGTGCCGGGGGCGGCGGCCCCCGGCACCGGAACCTCACTCGTACTTGGTCAGCCGGGGGTGTTCGGTGAGCAGGCGGCCCGACAGCTCGTGCAGGAGGGCCACCTCGCTCCCGGACAGGGTGGCGAAGAACTCCGACTCCGCCCGGGCCACCGCGTCGCGGGCCTCCCCCAGCAGCGTCCTCGCCTTGTCCGTGGGCGTCACGATGTAGCGCCTGCGGTCCCTGGGGTTGCGCTCGCGCCTGGCCAGCCCCTGCTCCTCCAGGTCGTCGATCAGCCCCACCATCACGTTCGGATCCACACCCAGCACACGGCTCAGCTCCTTCTGCGAGAGATGGGGCATCGCCTCCGCGGCGGAGAGCACGTGGAACTGCCGGGAGGTGATCTGCTGGGGCCCGAAGACCGCCGAGGTGGTCGCCTGGACCAGTTCGCCCAGCTTGATCAGTCGAAAACCGGTCGTGTGCCACATGGGGGTGTCCCATCCGGGTGCGTTCTCCACGCCTCGGCCCCCTCTCCAGTGCTTCTACTCATCAGATGATCATAGAACTCTATGGTTGGGGTGTGAAACGATACGCAAGTCCACGTCGCACCGCTCCCCGGGCGGAGCAGGTCCGTGGTGACCGGAGCGACCGGTCTCCTCGGCGGCGACATCGTGCGCCTGCTGCCCGGCCCCGGCCAGGAGGTCGTCGCCCTGGCCCGCGGCACCGACCGCGCCTGACGCCTGCCGTCCGACGACCCCCGCCTGCGTCTGGTCGCCGGGCCCACCTCCGCCGGACGGCTCTTCCCGGGCGTGGTCCGGCAGCACGGCATGCTCTCGACGGGCGCGGTGCGGGCCTCCGCGCGCCGCTGAGCACGAGGGACGGGCCCGGCTTCCGGGGGGAAGCCGGGCCCGTCACGGTTCTCAGGTCACTCGGCGAAGAGTTCGTCGATGTGGGTGACGCTGATGGTCCGGTCGAGCCAGGTGTCGAGCTGGTCGTGGTCGCGGCATGCGCTGATGCGCTCGCGTGCCTCCTGTGGTACGTCGACACCGCGCAGGGTGAGCAGACGGAGGATGTCCTCGGCCCTGCTCTCTGCCTTGAGGCTCTCGGTCCAGTCGCTGCTGTACCTGTAGGTCTCCGTCTTCAACAGTTCCTCCAGAAGCCTTTGCCCGTGGCGTCCGAGCAGGAGCAGTGTGTGTTCAGTGTATTTCCTGGCCTCCTCCGGGGCGATGAAGCTCAGGCCGTCATGCAGAGCTCGTAGTACCCGCGGATCACCGTCGCCATGGGTGATCGCTGACAGAACCCCCAAGGCTGCTCTGCGACCGACTTCCTCCGGGTCTGTGATAACCGGAATCTGGTCGGGCCCCACGACGATCGGATGCAGTGTCCATCCGGGGTGGCCCATGGCGATCGGTTCGGCGCACCATGCGGCGGTCGCCCTGTTGGGGCAGACCACCATGAGTGCGACAGGGCACTCCAACCGTGCCCGTAGCGTGGCCAGGTACTCCGGCCACGTGAATCTCTTGCGGTCGGACTCCTTGCGTTGGACCTCCAGCACGATGCCCAAGCGGCTCTCACTGTGCCCGGACAGGGGGTGTGGGCCCCTTAGTTCGAGGACGCCGTCGGCTCTGCGCTCGGTCGGCTGGACATTGCCCAGGTCGCAGGAGGCCCTTTCGACGCTGGTGTACTCGGGGACGGACATGCCCAGATTTCTCAAGAAACCGATGGTCAGTTCGGGTTCCTCGACGAACAGGTCGGTGTAGATCTGGTGTTCAGCGGATATTGCCACGAGGCAGACGTTACACAGGGTTACCAGTAAGTATGTGCGAGTAGTCGTTATGTGGTGACTTTTCGTGTTCGCCCACTTCGGGCAGGGGAAGACGCGGTGCCGAGACGATCCCGCAGGGAGGGCCGAACATGTCCGAGAAGCAGAGCAGACCGCTGGTCCTGCACGTGGGGCACGACGAACTCGTCGTCCGGCGCCGCTACGAGGCCGCGAGCATCGTCAACGACATCCTCATCGCCCTGTGGTTCATCGCCGGAAGCATCATGTTCTTCTCCGAGGCCTGGACCACCGCGGGCACCTGGTGCTTCCTCGTCGGCAGTGTCGAGCTGCTGATCCGCCCGGTGATCCGGCTGGGCAGGCAGCTGCACATCCGGCGCGTGCGCTCCTCCAGCCCCGGCTCGACCGGGGAGGAGTCCTCCCAGGACTTCTGACCCGGACACGCGACGGCGGGCCCGGCATCCGCTGCCGGGCCCGCCGCGGGGTTGCGCGAAGGCTAGAACGCCTTCGGGTCGCCCTCGTGGAACCGCTTGCCGTTCACGGCCTCCGACACCCCGACCCTGTCCAGGTAGGGGGTGATGCCGCCGGTGTGGAACGGCCAGCCCGCACCGGTGATCAGGCACAGGTCGATGTCGGCGGCCTCGGCCACGACGCCCTCGTCCAGCATGATCCGGATCTCCCGGGCCAGCGCGCGCAGCGCCCGGTCCAGGATCTCGCTCTCCTCGGACGGCTTGTCGCCGCCCACGAGCAGCGCGCGGACCTCGGGGTCGATGCTGAAGTCGGGGGCGTAGATCGCCGTCTTGCCCGCCTTCACGATCTCGGCCAGCTCGGCCGAGACCGCGAAGCGCTCGGGGAAGGCCTCGTGCAGGGTCTCGGACACGTGCAGCGCGACCGCCGGGCCCACCAGCTGGAGCAGCAGCAGCGGCGACATCGGCAGGCCCAGGGGCGCCACCGCGCGGTCGGCCGTCTCGGGCTCGGTACCCTCGCCGACGGCGCCCAGGACCTCGCCCATGAACAGGGTGAGCAGGCGGTTGACCACGAACGCCGGGGCGTCCTTGCACAGCACCGCGGTCTTCTTCAGCTTCTTGGCGGTGGCGAAGGCCGTGGCCAGGGCGGCCTCGTCGGTCGCCTCGCCGCGGACGATCTCCAGCAGCGGCAGGACCGCGACCGGGTTGAAGAAGTGGAAGCCCACGACCCGCTCGGGGTGCCGGAGCTTGGACGCCATCTCGGTGATCGACAGCGAGGAGGTGTTGGTGGCCAGGACGGCCTCGGGGGAGACCACGGCCTCCACCTCGGCGAACACCTGCTGCTTGACCTCCATCTTCTCGAACACGGCCTCGATGACGAAGTCGGCGTCGGAGAAGGCGTCCTTGGTCAGCGAGCCGGTCACCAGGGCCTTGAGGTGGTTGGCCTTGTCGTTGTTGACCCGGCCCTTCCTCAGGAGCTTGTCCACCTCGCCGTGCACGTAGGCCACGCCCCTGTCCAGGCGCTCCTGGTCCAGGTCGGTCATGACGACCGGCACGTCCAGGCGGCGGGCGAACAGCAGCGCCAGCTGTCCGGCCATCAGACCGGCGCCGACGACGCCGACCTTGGTGACCTTGCGGGCCAGCGACTTGTCGGGGGCTCCCGCGGGGCGCTTGGCGCGCTTTTGCACCAGGTCGAACGCGTACAGGCCCGCCCTGAGCTCGTCGCTCATGATCAGGTCGGCCAGCGCGTCGTCCTCGGCCGCGAAGCCCTCGTCGCGCGTGCGGGTCTTCGCCTGGGCGACCAGTTCGACCGCGCGGGCCGGGGCCGGGGCGGCGCCGTGCAGTTTGCCCTCGACGGTGAACCGGGCCATGTTGACCGCGTTGTCCCAGGCCTCGCCCTTGTCGACCTCGGGGCGCTCGACCACGACGTCGCCCTTGACGACCCTGGCGGCCCAGCGCAGCGACTCCTCGACGAAGTCGGCGGGCTCGAACATCGCGTCGGCGATGCCCATCTCGAAGGCCTGCGTGCCCTTGAGCACCTTGTTCTGGGCGAGCGGGTTGTCGATGATGACCTTGAGGGCCTTCTCGGCGCCGATCAGGTTCGGCAGCAGGTAGGTGCCGCCCCAGCCGGGTACCAGGCCCAGGAAGGTCTCCGGCAGCGACAGCGCCGGGACGCCCGAGGAGATGGTGCGGTAGGTGCAGTGCAGCGCCACCTCGACGCCGCCGCCCATGGCCGCGCCGTTGACCAGCGCGAAGGTGGGCACGTCCAGCTCGCCGAGCTTGCGGAACACGTCGTGGCCCAGCTTGCCGATGGCGTGCGCCTGCTCGCGGTTCTGGAGGGCGGGGACGCCGGTCAGGTCCGCGCCCACGGCGAAGATGAACGGCTTGCCGGTGACGGCCACGGCCACGATGTCGGTGCGCGCCCTGGCGGCCTCGATCGCCGCGTCCAGGCTGAGCAGTCCGCCGGGGCCGAAGGTGTTGGGCTTGGTGTGGTCGTGCCCGTTGTCCAGGGTGATCAGGACCGCGGTGCCCGCGCCGTAGGGGAGTTCGACGTCGCGGGAGAGGGCGTTGGTGACGACCTCGTCGCTGAACAGTTCCGAAATAGGACTGTGACGCGAAGCGTCTCCGTTGAGGGTGGTGGCGGGCGACGGGTGGGACTGGTCGATGGGCATGCTCACTTGCCCCCCTCGTAGTTGGTGTTCTCCCACAGGACGGTTCCGCCCATGCCCATGCCGACGCACATGGTGGTCAGGCCGTAGCGGACGTCGGGGCGCTCGGCGAACTGGCGCGCGAGCTGCATCATCAGGCGCACACCCGAGGAGGCCAGCGGGTGGCCGAGGGCGATGGCGCCGCCCCAGGGGTTGACGCGGGCGTCGTCGTCGGCGAGGCCGAAGTGCTCCAGGAAGGCCAGCACCTGCACGGCGAAGGCCTCGTTGATCTCGATCAGGCCGATGTCGTCCATCGAGATGCCCTGGCGGGCGAACAGCTTCTCGGTGGCCGGGACCGGGCCCACGCCCATGACCTCGGGCTCCACTCCGGCGAAGGAGAAGTCGACCAGGCGCATCCTGGCGTCCAGCCCCAGTTCCCCGGCCACGTCCTCGGCGGCCAGGATGGCGCCGGTGGCGCCGTCGTTGAGACCGGCGGCGTTGCCGGGCGTCACGTTGCCGTGCGCGCGGAACGGGGTCTTGAGGGAGGCCAGCGTCTCCATGGTGGTGCCGGGCCGGGGCGGCTCGTCCTGGGTGGCCAGGCCGTAGCCCTTCTCCAGGGAGCGGACCAGGACCTCGACCAGGTCGGGCTGGATCCGGCCGTCGGCGTAGGCCTTGGCGACCTTCTCCTGGCTGCGCACCGCGTAGGCGTCGGCCCGCTCCTTGGTGATGGAGGGGTAGCGGTCGTGCAGGTTCTCGGCGGTGTTGCCCATGACCAGCGCGGACGGGTCCACGAGCTTCTCGGAGAGGAAGCGCGGGTTGGGGTCGACGCCCTCGCCCATGGGGTGGCGGCCCATGTGCTCGACTCCGCCCGCGATGACCACGTCGTAGGCGCCGAAGGCGATGCCCGCGCCGGAGGTGGTGACGGCCGTGAGCGCACCGGCGCACATGCGGTCGATGGCGTAGCCGGGGACGCTGCGGGGCAGTCCGGCGAGGATCGCGGCGCTGCGCCCGATCGTCAGGCCCTGGTCGCCGATCTGGGTGGTGGCGGCGATGGCGACCTCGTCGACGCGCTCGGGGGGCAGCCCCGGGTTGCGGCGCATCAGTTCGCGGATCACGCGTACGACGAGGTCGTCGGCGCGCGTCTCGGCGTAGAGGCCCTTGCCTGACTTGCCGAACGGGGTGCGGACCCCGTCGACAAACACGACATCGCGGGCAGTTCGCGGCACGATGGCCCCTCCTTCTCCAAGGGTGGATGGACTCGTCGACCCCCATGCTACTCGTCAGTAACAACTTCTGCGAGCAGTGGAGCCCCCCGACTTCGGTCAGGGGCGGAAGTCAGGGGCGATCTCCGACTTTCGGCGGTGGCACCGCCCGCCCCGCGCGCGGTTTGCCGATCGGACGTTCCACCACGGAACACAGCGAACCACAGCGGGCGGCGCGAAGACGCCGTGCGAGGGCATCGGGGGCCCACGTGTCAGATCCGGGCGTGCGCGACGCCGACCACGCCGCGGCACCGGACGCCGAGCCCAAGGCGTCCCCGCGCCGCCGGGGGGAGTACGCCCGCCCCCACGGGCGGGTGCTCGTCCTGGGCGGGGCGCTCACCTTCCTGGGCGGCCTCACCAGCCTGTCCCAGCCCCTCCTGGCCAAGTAGGTCATCGACGCCCTCGGCGCGGGGGCCCATCCTCGGACCGGTCCTGGCCCTGACCGCCGTCATCCTCGGCGGCGCCCTCATCGGCTCCCTGGGCGCCTTCCTGCTGGAGCGCACCGGCCAGAGCGTCGTGCTCGGCGTGCGCCGGGCCTGGTGGGCCGACTGGTCCGACCGCGCGTGGCCGAGGTCGACCGCCTCAAGCCCGGCGACCCGGTGGCCCGCCTGACCGCGGACACCACCCCGCTGCGCACGGTCGCCACCAGCGGCATCACCGACCTGTTCACCGGCTCGGTGCTCCTGGTGGGCGGCGTCGTGGCCATGGCCGCCCTCGACGGCCTCCTGTTCCTGCTGGCCGCCGCGATGATCGTCATGGTCGGCCCGGTCATGGGCGTGATCCTGCCCCGGATCGGCACCGCCACCCAGGCGGCCCGGGCCGCGCTCGGCGAGATGGGTTCGCGCCTGGAGCGGACCTTCGGCGCCTTCCGCACCGTCAAGGCCTCCTCGGCGGAGGAGGCGGAGACCGCCTGCCTGGACGCCGCCGCGGTCGAGTCCTGGCGCAGGGGCCTGACGATCTCCGGAGGGGAGCGCCAGCGGGTGGCCATCGCCCGCGCCCTGCCGCGCGGCCCCCGGCTGCTGCTCATGGACGAGGCGACCTCCCAACTGGACGCCGCCAACGAGAGGGCCCTCAAGGAGATCATGCTGGACGCGGCCCGCCACACCAACGTCATCGTCGTGGCGCACCGGCCGTCCACGGTCACCAGCACCGACCGGATCGTGGTCATGGACGCCGGACGGGTGCGCGCCGTGGGCACCCACGAGGAGCTGGTGGCCGCCGACGACCTCTACCGCGACCCCGCCGCCGGGCAGCTGCTCACCGCCGAGGCCCCCTGGACACGCCGGGGGGCCGGGGTCGCGCGACCCCGGCCCCTCCGAGGCCGTCTCACCGGATCAGGCGCTCTGCGCGCGCCGCCCTCCCGCCATCGCCCGCGGACCGATCGACGGGGACGACGGTCGTCCCCGTCGCGCCGTCCCCGCCCTGCAAGGCGCGGCCGCTCACAGCAGCGCGTTGGCCTCGCGGTACCGGCCCGCGGCGTTGTAGGCGCCCGCCAGGTCGCGGCGCAGCCGCAGCGTCAGCCGCCGCACCTCCGGGTCGCCGGAGGAGTTCAGCGCCACCCGGTAGGCGTCGCGCAGCACCTCCACCGCCTCGTCGGAGCGTCCCGCCTGCGTGTAGGCGCGGCCCAGGCGGTGGTGCACCGTCAGGGTGTCCAGGTGCCCCTTGCCCAGGCGGCGCCGCCGCCCGGCCAGCACCATCCGCAGCTGCCCGATCGCGTCCTCGTAGCGCCCGGACATGCTCTGCGCCGCGCTCAGCCCCAGCCGCAGCTCCTCACGGCGCTCGGTGGAGGCCACGTCCTCGATGGCCCGCTCGTAGTGCACCACGGCCGCGTCCAGGCGGCCGCTGCGCCGGTAGCAGACCGCCAGGCGCATGCGCGCCTCCACGGTGTCCTCGTCGGCCGAGCCGAACTGGCGCTCGCGCTCGCGCAGCAGCATCTCCCACTGCCCCGCGGCGTCCGCCGGACGACCGGCGTCCTCGTAGGCCCAGGCCAGGTTCTCGCGGATGATCTCGGTGCGCGGGTGCTCCTCGCCGAAGACCGCCACCGCCTCGGCCAGGGTCAGCTCGAACTGCTGCACCGCGGCCTGTCGGCGCCCCATCTGCGCGTACTTGGTCGCCAGGTTGTTGCGCGCGGTGATCGTGTCCGGGTGCTCGGTACCCAGTCGCTCCACCAGCGAACGCAGCGTCCGCTCCAGGGAGGCGGCCCGCATCCCGGCGGTGGGGGCGGGGGCATGGGCCACCCCGGAGGTCGTCCGCGCCGCCTCCTCGCGCGCCCCGGTCAGGGCCAGCGGCTCGGTGGGCGCACCGCTCGCCGGCGCGGGGCTCGGCACGGAGACCCCGGTCGGCCGTTCCGCCGGCTTCTCCACGGGTTGCTCCGCGCGCGCAGGCACGGTGGTATCGGCGGACCGGGTCCTGGTCGCGCCCTTGAGTCCGGTCTCGCGCAGCAACGCACGCCAGAACGACAGCACAATCACCACATTCCCCTGATCGCGCACCGCGGCCCCAGGCCTGCGGCGTAACACCCGTTGGACAACCCGTACCCAGAAAGCGCCAGGGCACGTTTCTATAACTTAATCGGACACCGGGCTACGGAACAGGCACCAAACGCCCTGAGGGCACGGTGAGTTCGCTCACTCCTGGGTTGATCGTGACAGAACGGGGTAAAACGCTACGCCTGATCGGCCGTCCGCAACGCTGTGGCCAGGGGTTCCGCGGTCAGGGTGACCTGCCACTCACGGGCTCCGCGCTCACGCAGGAACGCGCCCACCGCGTCGGGGTCCACCGCCCGCGGCGGCGCCCACGCCAGGCGGCGCACCGTGTCCGGCAGCAGCAGGTTCTCGGTCGGCATGACGACGTCCTCGGCGATCCCCGTGACCGTGGCCCGGGCCGCCTCCAGCCGCCGCGCCGCCTCCGGCGCCCGGTCGCCCCACCGGTTCACCGGCGGCGGGCCGTCGCCCGGCGCGTTGGGCCGGGGCAGCTCCGCCTGCGGCATGTCGCGCGCCCGGTTGACCGCCTTGATCCACGTGGTCAGGTAGCGCCGCGCCAGCTTGATACCGAACTGCCGGATCTTGGCCAGCTCGGTGGTGGTGCGCGGCATGGCGGTGGCCGCCTCCACGATCGCCGCGTCCGGCAGCACCCGGCCGGGCGAGATGTCCCGCTCCTGGGCGATGCGGTCGCGCTCGTACCAGAGCTCGCGCACGGCGGCCAGGGCGCGCTGGTTGCGCACCCGGTGGATGCCCGAGGTGCGCCGCCAGGGGTCGGTACGCGGTTCCTTGGGCGGCGCGGACAGGACCGCGGCGAACTCCTCACGCGCCCATTCGAGCTTGCCGGTCTCCTCCAGTTCGACCTCCAGGGAGTCCCGCAGGTCGATGAGGATCTCCACGTCCAGCGCCGCGTAGCGCAGCCAGTCCTCCGGCAGCGGGCGCTGGGACCAGTCCACGGCCGAGTGCTCCTTGGCCAGCCGCAGGTGGAGCAGCCGCTCCACCATGAATCCCAGGCCGACCCGCTGGTAGCCCAGCAGCCGCCCGGCCAGTTCGGTGTCGAACAGGCTCCGGGGGCGCAGGTTGATCTCGCTCAGGCAGGGCAGGTCCTGGTGCGCGGCGTGCAGCACCACCTCGGCGTCGCCCACGGCGTCGTTGAGCGCGCTCAGGTCCGGGCAGGCGATGGGGTCGATCAGCGCCGACCCCGCTCCCTCGCGGCGCAGCTGGACCAGGTAGGCGCGCTGCCCGTACCGGTACCCGGAGGCGCGTTCGGCGTCCACCGCGACGGGGCCGGTCCCGGCGGAGAGCGCGGCGACCACACCGGCCAGCGCGTCGGCGTCGGAGGTGACCTCGGGCAGGCCCTCGCGAGGTTCCCGCAGAAGGGGGGCCCTCTCGGCGTCGTCGTCGTTGCCTGGTTCGCGGGGTTCTGTCTTGGAGTTCAACGCGTTCGCCACACCACTACGGTATGCGCTGTCGCCACCGGACGCGGATCCGGACCGGCCGCGGGCCCCGGGGACACAGGGGCCCGCGGTCAGGGCCGGGAGCGCTTTCCGGTGATGTCGGTGACGTCCAGCGGCGGCAGCCCCGCGGCCGAGGCCAGCAGCGCCGACCACGCCTGGACGTGCCCGGTCAGGTCGTCGGACTCCGGTGTCCAGGAGGCGCGCATCTCCACCTCGGTGGTGGCGCCCTGGTCCGCCTTGGTGCCGAAGCCCTCGGTGGTGGCACGGGTGACCGTGCCGCTCAGCGTGTGGTGCGTGGCGCCGTACGCGTCCAGGGCGTCGGTCAGCCAGCTCCAGGCGACCGGTCCGAGCAGGGGGTCGGTCGCGATCTCCGACTCCAGTTCGGAGTTGGCCTGGCAGACCACCCGGAAGGGCCCCGGCCAGTCGCGGGTGCCCTCGGGGTCGTACAGGACGATGAGTCTGCCCCAGGCGACCTCCTCTCCGTGGACGGTCACCTCGGCCGAGACCGCGGCGGAGTGGGGGGCCAGCCGCTGGGGGGCGGGGATCTCCCGGACGGTGATCTCGGGTCGCGGGAGGGGTGAGCGCAGGGCCTCGACCGCTCGCCGGAACGTCTCGTGTGCGTCCTCGGCGCTACCGGCATCGGGCATGGTGGGAACGTCAGCCTTCATTCTGGGGTGATCACGTCTGGGCGGGGGCGTGCGGACATGCTCCGCCTCTCCGCCGGGGGCGGAAAGGTGGGCACGTCAAAGACCGTGGCATGAGTCACGGGCCGCGAGTCGGAGTTCGCCCGGCGTGTCGGCGTTTTGTGATGATCTTGGGACCGGCCGGTCGCCGACGGTGCCGGTTCGCGCCCTCCCCGGCCCCGCCGCGGGTGCGCGCACGGGCGCGTCCGGGTTCGGCGATCCGAGTGGGAGCACCGGGCGGGGCATGGCACGATCGAGGGGTGACCCTGCAAGATTCTCCTTTCCTCCGCGCCTGCCGACGCCTTCCCGTGTCCCACACCCCGGTGTGGTTCATGCGCCAGGCGGGGCGCTCCCTGCCCGAGTACCGACGGGTCCGCGCCGACGTGCCGATGCTTGAGGCCTGCGCGCGCCCCGACATGATCACCGAGATCACGATGCAGCCGGTGCGCCGCTACGACGTCGACGCCGCGATCTTCTTCAGCGACATCGTCGTGCCGCTCAAGGCCATCGGCATCGACCTCGACATCAAGCCCGGCGTCGGCCCCGTGGTCGCCGACCCGATCCGCGACGCGACCGGCGTCAAGCGGCTGCGCGAGATCGAGCCCGGCGACGTGCCCTACATCACCGAGGCCGTGGGCCAGCTGGTCGGCGAGCTGGGCGACAAGCCCCTCATCGGCTTCGCGGGCGCCCCGTTCACCCTGGCCTCGTACCTCATCGAGGGCGGTCCCTCCAAGAACCACGAGCACACCAAGGCGCTCATGTACGGCGAGCCCGAACTGTGGGACGAGCTGATGCGCCGCCTGGCCACCATCTCCCTGGGCTTCCTGCGCACCCAGATCGAGGCGGGCGCCAGCGCCGTCCAGCTCTTCGACTCCTGGGTGGGCGCCCTGAGCGCCGAGGACTACCGCGCCTCGGTGCTGCCCTACACCTCGTGGATCTTCGGCCAGCTCGCCCAGCACGAGGTGCCGCGCATCCACTTCGGTGTGGGCACCGGCGAACTGCTCAGCCTGCTCAGCGAGGCCGGGGCCGACGTCGTGGGCGTGGACTGGCGCGTGCCGCTGGACAAGGCGGTCCAGCGCGTCCAGCCCGGCACCGCCCTCCAGGGCAACCTCGACCCGGCCACCCTGTTCGCGCCCTGGGAGGTCGTCGCCGAGCGCACCCGCGACATCCTGGCCCGTGGCCGCGCCGCCGACGGCCACGTCTTCAACCTGGGCCACGGCGTGCTGCCCAGCACCGACCCGGACATGCTCCAGCGGCTCACCGCGTTCGTGCACGAGGAGACCGCCGTCTAGGTTCTCTCGGGACCTCCGCTTCGCTTCGGCCCGCCCGTCGCCCGCCATCGCCCGCTGGGGCGCTGCGCGGCGGGGCGGGCTACCACCCTCAACGGACGCGAAGCGCGGTACTTTCGCTGTTCGGGTGCCCTTCGACGCGGGAATCGGGTTGAAGCGAGCACAGCGGTGTCTCCGGTGAGACGGCTCGTGCCCACACCGTCGCCCGCCACCACCCTCAACCGACGCCTACGGCGCAGCTCTCCTTGCAGTCCCACCTCCGGCACCTCCAGAACCCCGTGGGCACCCGAACCACCACCCGGAGGCTGAGGCCGATTCGAGGACGGACCCTGCCCCCGCCCGCCCCCGACACGCGGGGCCGGGCGCCGTCGGCGCGGGTTCACCCCCCGTCCCCGGGCGGCCTTCCGCCGGGCCCGGAGGACGTGCCGGGGCCTTTGTCCTTCGCGGTGTCCTCGGCGCCGCCCGAGGGACGGCCCGGGGCCGGACGGTCGGACGCGGCGCCCACCGGGGCGGCGCCCTTCGCGGAGCCGGTCCTGCCGTCCGTGGAGGAGGCGCCCTTCGCGGACGCGCGCCGACGCGAGCGGTACCACCACAGCGGTCCCGCGCCCAGCACGGCGGCCACCACCAGGAACGGCAGCAGCCAGCCCACGACCACGGCCACGCCCCCGCCGAAGGTCACCAGCGCCCGCCAGCCGCGCTCCAGGCCGCCGAGGAAGCCGATGGAGTCCTCCGAGGGCTCCTCCAGGTAGGTCTCCGGAGGCAGCAGGGTCAGGTTCACCGTCGAGTACGCCGTCTGGTCGCGCAGCGTCTCCAACCGCGCCTGGAAGGCCTCCAGCTCCGCCTGGCGGTCCTGGATCTCGCCCTCCACCCGCAGCAGCTCGTCGACGTTCTCGGCCTCCTCCAGGTAGCCGCGCAGCGTCTCCAGGGCGGTCTCGGAGGACTCGATGCGGCTCTCGACGTCGGCCACCTCCTCGGTGACGTCCTGCACCGACCGCTCCAGGTCGGAGCGGTCGCCCAACCGCGACAGCTCCTCCAGGGCGCCCTCGTAGCCGTCGCCCGGGATGCGCAGCGTCAGCGACCCCTCGGGGGAACCGCCCCGGGGGGTCGACACCCGCTCCGAGGCGACGTAGCCGCCCGCGTCCAGGGTCAGCTCCTTGGCGAGCCCGACCGCCTCGGACACGTCCTCGACCCGTACCGACAGATCGGCGGTGTGGACCAGTTCCCGGTCGCCGATCTCCACCTCGGAGCCGACGGCCGAGCCGCCGCCCTCCTCGGCGGACTCCGGGCCCGCCTGCTCCCCGGGCAGCGCCCGGTCAGCGGACTCTGGGGCCACGGCCGCGGACTCGTTGACGGCCCCGGCGCCGCCGTCGGACATGGGGGAGGCGCAGGACGTGGCCAGGAGGGCCGCCAGGCCCACGGAGAGCACGGTCCCGGCGACACGCCGGGCCGGGGGGAGGGCTGAGGTAACCATGCCCGCTTCGACGTGCTCCGCCGCGGTCCCGTTGCGGCGCCGTGGTAACGACCCGGCAACGGTGGCGTGCGGCGGCGGGGCCGCCCCGGACCGCCCGGGAAGCCGCGCGCGGACCCGACGCGGGCGCGACGCGGATCACGGGGTGTCGCGGGGGAAGGCGGATCACGGTGACCCAGGTCATCTGGGAAGCTGGGGGTATGCCTGAAGCACCGCACGTCGTCGTGGTCGGGGGCGGGGTCTCCGGACTCACCGCCGCGCACCGCCTCCGTGGTCTGGGCGCCGCCGTCACCGTGGTGGAGGCCTCCGACGCCCCCGGGGGCAAGCTGCGCGCCTCACCGGTGGCGGGGGTGTCCGTGGACGCGGGCGCCGAGGCGGTGCTCGCCCGCCGCCCCGAGGCGCTGGACCTGTTCTCCGAGCTGGGCCTGGACGACCGGGTGGTGCACCCCGGCCCCGGCGCCGCCGCCGTCTACAGCCGCGGACGGGTGCGCCCCCTGCCCAAGGGCCAGCTCATGGGCGTGCCCGGCGACCTGCGCGCGCTCGCCCGCAGCGGGGTGCTCTCCGGGGCCGGAACCCTGCGGGCCGGACTCGACCTCGTGCTCCCGCGCACGCCGGTGCGCGGCGACGTGTCCGTCGCCGACTACGTCGGGGCCCGCATGGGCCCGGAGGTCGTCGACCGCCTCGTCGAGCCCCTCCTGGGCGGCGTGTACGCGGGCCGCGCCGACCGGCTCTCCCTGGAGTCCACGCTGCCGCAGATCGCGCCCATGGCCCGCCGGAACCGCTCCCTGATGCACGCCGTTCGCACCAGCCTGCGCGGCAGGGGAGCGGCGCCCACCAAGCCCGGGCCGGTGTTCGCCTCCCTGCGCGGAGGCGTGGCCGGACTCGTCGGCGCGCTCGCCGAACGCCACGCCGACAGCCTGCGCGTGGGCTCGCCGGTGCGCGCCCTGGAACGGCTGCCCGAGGGCTGGCGGGTGCGCCTGGACAGCGGCGAACGCATCGCCTGCGACGGCGTCCTGCTCGCCTGCCCCGCCCCCGAGGCGGCCCGCCTGCTCGCCGGGCACGCCCCCGGCGCCTCCCGCGACCTCGGCGGCGTCGAGTACGCCAGCATGGCCCTGGTGACCCTGGCCCTGCCCGCGTCCGCCTTCCCCGAGCCGCTCACCGGCACGGGCTTCCTCGTCCCGGCGGGGGAGGGGCTGACCGTCAAGGCCGCCACCTTCTCCAGCAACAAGTGGCCCTGGATCGCCGAGGAGCTGGCCGCGGCCAACCCCGGCGACGACCTGGTCGTGCTGCGCTGCTCCATCGGGCGCTTCGGCGAGGAGCGGGTCCTGGAGCGCTCCGACGAGGAGCTGGCCGCGGCCGCCGTGCGCGACCTGGCCACGGTCACCGGCATGGCCGGGGCGCCGGTGCAGACCCGGGTCACCCGGTGGACCGACGGTCTGCCCCAGTACGCCGTCGGCCACGCCTCCCTCGTCGAGCGCGTGCGCGCCGACGTCGCCCGCAGTCCCGGCCTGGGGGTGTGCGGCGCGGTCTACGGCGGTGTGGGCGTCCCCGCCTGCGTCGCCGACGCCCTCCAGCAGGCAGACCTCCTGGCGGGCGCCCTCACGACGAACAGTCCCACCGGCGGCGACGAGGCCGCCGGAACGAACCAGCAAGGAGTCAACCCGTGACGGGCCAGCACAACGAAGCCGTCGAGCAGGACGGCAGCGACCTCAACTCCCTCATCCGCTACACCATGTGGTCGGTCTTCAAGGTCGGGGCCCTGGACGGGATCGACCGCGCCGCCGCGGCCGACGAACTGGCCACGCTCCTGGACAAGGCCGCCGAGCAGGGTGTGACCACCCGCGGCAGCTACGACGTCCAGGGATTCCGCGCCGACGCCGACATCATGTTCTGGTGGGTGGCCGACTCCCCCGAGCAGGTCCAGGATGTCTACACGGCCTTCCGTCGCACGCGGATCGGCCGGGTGAGCACCCCGGTGTGGTCGGTCGTGGGCCTGCACCGCCCCGCCGAGTTCAACCGCGGCCACGTGCCCGCGTTCCTGGCCGGGGAGGAGCCGCGCGAGCACCTGTGCGTGTACCCGTTCGTGCGCTCCTACGAGTGGTACCTGCTGCCCGACGACGAGCGCCGCGCGCTGCTCGCCGAGCACGGCCGCATGGCCGCCCCCTACCCGGACGTGCGCGCCAACACGGTGTCCTCGTTCGGGCTCAACGACTACGAGTGGCTGCTCGCCTTCGAGGCCGACGACCTGCACCGCATCGTGGACCTGATGCGCCACCTGCGCGGCGCCAAGGCCCGCCTGCACACCCGCGAGGAGGTGCCGTTCTACACCGGTCGCCGCAAGAGCGTCGCCGAGCTGGTCGAGTCCCTGCCGTAGACGGCCACAACGCGAACGGGGGCGCCCCGGGGAGGGAACTCCTCCCCGGGGCGCCCCCGCGCGTGTACGTCAGTCCTGCGCCGCGGCGGCCCGCCGCACGGCCAGGACGTAGAACGGGATGGTGACGATGAAGCCCAGCACGGCGGCGCTCATCAGGTAGATGAGCGTCTGGCCCGCGGGCAGGCCCATGCCCCACACGGCCATGAGGGCGACCCCGACGGCCAGGATGCCCAGCACCGCGTGGGCCTTGCGCCCGCGCGGCTTGGGGTACTCCATCCGGCTCACCATCAGCCAGGAGATGAGCAGCACCGCCGTCACCCCCGCCACCAGCGGCGGGTCCAGCAGGACCACCGTCACCACGGCCATGGCGCCGAACGGGCACGGCAGCCCGGTGAAGTAGCTGGCGCCCGGGGCCTGGCAGGAGAACCGGGCCAGGCGCACGATGACCGCGAGCAGCACGGCCCCGCCCGCCGCGACCGGCAGCAGGTCCGGGCCCTCGGTCCGCATGCCCCACACGACGAAGAAGAACGCGGGCGCGAACCCGAAGCTGATCACGTCGGCCAGGTTGTCCAGCTCCGCGCCCATGCCGCTGCCGCCCAGCTTGCGGGCGACCCGGCCGTCGAGCACGTCCAGGGCGGCCGCGACCAGCATCAGGCCCACGACCGTGGCCATGGCCGTGCGCGGCAGCGGTCCGGCGATCCCGGCCGCCTCCTGCGCGGACTGGGCCACCACCAGCGCCCACACCGCCAGGAAGCCGCACAGGGCGTTGCCGAGCGTCAGGTAGTCGGCCACGCCCAGGCGCAGTCTGGGAGCCTCCTGCGGAACGGTGGAGGCGGCCCCGTCGGCCGCCACGGCGTTCTCAGTCGGCGTCAAGGCGGGTTTCTCCGGCCCGGACCTTCTGGCCGACCTCCACCGCCGGGGCGATCCCGGACGGAAGGTAGACGTCGACCCTGGACCCGAACCGGATGAGACCGATCCTCTCCCCTTGCTCGACCTTCTGCCCCGCAGCGAGATACGGGACGATACGCCTGACCATCGCGCCGGCGATTTGAACGACCGTGATCGCACCGATCTCGGTTTCAAGGGTCCAGATGACGCGCTCATTACGCTCGCTGTCCTTGTCGAATGCGGGGCGGAAGCCGCCGGGTCGGTGCTCGACGCCTGTCACCACGCCGGCGAGGGGGGCACGGTTGACGTGCACGTTGAGGGGGTTCATGAACACCGCGACCCTGGTCCGCCCGTCGGGCTGGGGGTCGAGGCTCTGCACGACGCCGTCCGCCGCGGACAGCACCCGTCCGGTCGCCGGGCCGCGCTCGGGGTCCCGGAAGAACCAGGTCATCCCCGCCGCGAGCCCGACCACCGGGACGGCGAGCGCAGTGCGGGCCCGCGAGCCCCGGGCGGCCAGGACAGCGGCTCCGGCGGCTCCCAGCGCGGGCAGCAGCCACGGGGCCGAACCCTGTGCCATGCCCAGGCGCGGACGCGCCGCGGGGCGGTGGGAGACGGATGAGAGTGGTGAGTCGTCGGTCATCGAGCGCTTTCGTCGCGGGTCTGTCGGTTCGCCCGCACATAGGTTGCCGCTGCGGGGGTCGGCCCGGGGCTCCCGGGCCGGCTGGCGGAGGGGCCGGATGTGACCGGCCCCGCGCGCCGCGCCCCGCGGGCCGGTGGGGGACCGGCCGTTGGTGCGCTGAATGCGATTATTCCTGATTCCGCCGAGAACGGGTCGCGGGTGCGCGCCGCCGTCCCCGGGCGGTCCCGGTCCCGCCGTCCGGCACCAGGATCGTACGGCAACCTACTCGGTCGGCTCCAGGGTGAGGGCGACGGAGTTGATGCAGTACCGGTCGTCGGTGGGGGTGGCGTACCCCTCGCCGTGGAAGACGTGGCCCAGGTGTGAGTCGCATGTGGCGCACCGCACCTCGGTGCGCACCATGCCCAGGGAGCGGTCCTCGTGCAGGACCACCGCGTCGGAGTCGGCCGGGTCGTAGAAGCTGGGCCATCCGCAGTGGGACTCGAACTTCTCGCCGGAACGGAACAGTTCGGCGCCGCAGCCGCGGCAGCGGTAGACCCCCGCGGTCGTGGTGTCCACGTACTCCCCGGTCCACGGGCGCTCGGTGGCGGCCTCGCGCAGTACCGCGTACTCCTGGGAGTTGAGCCGTTCGCGCCATTCCTGGTCGGTCCGGGGGATGTCCTTGGGCCCGCTGCCGTTGTCCTGGGCCTGGTCCGCTGAGTCAGCCATGGGACGACGCTACCCCGAATCGGCTCCGGATGCCGCCTCAGCACCCTTCGTGCCGCAAACACTCACATATGACATTCGGGACAGGAAAACCGTCCCAAACGGCCAGACCCTCCTAACTTCGGCCTATGCGACGTTCGGTAGCCGAAGGCGAGGGTACGGCTGTAGCCAGGGTCAGTGGTCGAACAGTGCACTTGAGGCAGGTGACATGACCGTTACAACGCATCAGGCACTCGGAGTGAACAGGCGACCGCTGCGCGTGGGCAGGATCCGGTACGGACTGTGGTGGCTCGACCAGAACACCACGGGCGCGCGGTCCCTTCTGAGGACCGTCGCCGACGGAGCGGCCACCACCGGCCGTGAGCTGCGCTGGGCCGCCGAGCTCAGCGTCCGCTCCACGGCCGTGCGGGCCGATCGCGCCCGGCCCGAACCCTGGAGCGAACGCGCGCTGCTGCTCGCCGCCGCGGCCGTCGCCGTGTGCGCGCTGGCGGTCGCGCTCCTCCTGGGGTTCGGCATGGCACGGTGGGCCATGACCGCGTCGGACTCCCTGCCCTTCGCCGCCGCCGGTGCGCTGGCGGTGGGACTCGTCCTCCTGCCGTTGGCGTACCTGGTGTTCGCCTCCAAGCGAGGCGGTCGCTGAAGCCGGTCCGAGAAGGGGGGAGGGGCGCCGGGGCGGCGTCCCTCCCCCCGCTCTCGGGAGTCAGGGCTTTCGGAGGCTCGGGGGGCGTGCGGCGCTGCCCCGGGGACGGGCGGGCCGCGCGGTCGGGGACCAGGACCCGGCTCAGGCGTCGAAGTCGTACCGCAGCACGTAGGCCGAGCCGTCCATGGTGATCTCGTTGAACTCCACCGGCCGGTGGTCGGCGGTCAGCGCGGTGCGCGCCACCTCCAGCACCGGGGTTCCGGGGGCGAGTTCCAGCACCTCGCTCTCCTCGGGGGTGGGCATGCGCACCCGGATCTCCTCGGTGAAGTGCGCCGGGGCGTGCCCCAGTTCGGCCAGGCGCGCGTAGATGCCCCCCGGCCCGCTGTCGTGGTCCCGTACGCGCCGGGCCGACGGCTCCCCGCCGTTCCCCAGCACGTCCAGGGGCAGGTGCGAGACGGCCTGCTGCACCGGACGCCCGTCCACGAGGTAGCGGCGCGAGCGCCGCACCACCCCGGCCCCCTCGGCCAGGCCCAGCGCGCGCGCCACGTGCGCGGCGGGCGCCGGCTCGTCCACGCGCAGGCTGTCCACCTCGTACCCGCGGTCCTCGCTGTCGACCTGCCAGATCGCGCGCCCGCTGCCCCACAGGTCCTGGGACAGCCGCCGGGCGCCGTGTCTTCGCAGGGGCCGGAACAGGCGGACGTAGATGCCCGAGCCGCGCACGGCCACGGCCAGGCCCTCGTTGATCAGTACGGAGAGCGCCTGCCTCGCGGTGGCCCGTGCGACGCCGTGGCGTTCCATGAGGGTGTTCTCCCCGGGCAGGCGGTCGCCGTCGGCGTACCGTCCGGAGCGGATCTGTTCGCGTAGTTCCTCGGCTATTCCGCGATAGACCGGAGGGGATCCGTTTTCGGACGTCGGCACCACGTTCATCCTCTCGGCCGGGGGGCCAAGCCGGTAAGCCCCGTCAATGCGGTGTGTCCTGGGTCCAGCAGCGGTGTTCCCACTGGAGGGCACACCTCGGGTATGTCCGGTTGCGGGATGGTTCATGCGTGGTTGTGAGGCGGCCGAAACCGAGCGGTTACCCGTGTGTTCTCCGCAGACGCCCTATTCCCTGACGTAACGCGCGAACAGGCTCCCCTCCGCCTCCAGCAGGTGCGCCATCCGCACGGGCGTGCTCCGCGCGCCGGTGGTGCGCTCCGGCGCTCCGGGAGCGTCCGGTCCCCCCGCCACGATGCGCGGCGGCCCCGACCCCAGCAGGTGCGGGCTCAGGGTCAGGCACAGCTCGTCCAGCAGCCCCGCCGCCACGAACTCCGCCAGCAGGCGCGGGCCGCCCTCGGTCAGTACGCGGTACAGTCCGCGCTCGGCCAGGGCGTCCACGATGTGCGCGGGCGCCACCGAGTCCCCCTCGACCACCACGAGGTCGGCGCGCGCGGCCACCTCGCGGCGCCTGTCCCGGGGGGCGCCGCTCGTGGTGAACACCAGCGTGCGCGCGTGCGGCGGCGCTTCGGTGAGCAGGTCGGCGGGCAGGTCGAGGGAGCGGGAGACCACCGCCACGGCCGGTGTCCGGGCCCGTCCCTCGCGCAGCCCCTCCCACGCCCTGCGGACGCGGACCGGCCCGTACCCCTCCACGCGCGCCGTGGCCGCGCCCACCAGCACCACGTCGCACAGGGCGCGCAGCGCGCCCATGATCCTGCGGTCGGGCGCCGAGGACAGGTCCCTGCTGCGCCCCGAGGGGCCCACGGCGCCGCCGTCGGCGCTGGCCACCATGTTGGCGCGCACCCAGGGGCGGTCCAGATCAGCGGGGTAGGCGTAGGCGGCGGCCGGGTCCGCGTCCGCGCAGCCGGAGACGGGCAGCAGCTGCCGGAACGCGATGGGGGCGGCGGGGGCGTCCGCGCCGGTGTGTGTACTCGACATGGTCACCCAGAGTAGGCGGTGGCCCGGGGCACCCCGAGGAGGGGGGCGCGAGCCCCCCTGCCCAGCCTTTTTCACCCAGCATCTCCAACGCGCCGCGCCGCCACCAGAGCGGATCCTTTCCTGTGGACGACCGGGACGCCGCGTGCGCGGCGGCGGGCCCCGGCCGAACCGGCTTTTCCGTTGCCCCCGTTGGTGTCCTCGTGCGTCTTCGCGTTCCACCGGCCGCCCACGCCGACGGGCCCCGGCCGCTCCCGCCGGGGAGCTTCCGGGGCCCGTGTGCCCGGTCCCTCAGGACCGGGGGGACGGCGTGTGCTTGTGCGACACCCGGCGCAGCAGCAGCAGCGCCCGGTCGATCACCCGCACCGGACCGGAGGCCGCCACGAACGGCCGTCCCTCCACGTCCGGCTCGGCGGTGTCCAGCACGGTCTCCCAGGCCATGCCGTACTCGGTGCCCGGAACGGTGAAGTCCACCGTCTCCGGGCCGCTGTTGAGCAGCAGCAGGAACGAACTGTCCCGGATCCGCCGACCGCGCGGGTCGGGTTCGGTGATGGCGTCCCCGTTGAGGAACACGCCCAGGGCCTGGCCGGTGGAGTTCCAGTCGTCGCCGGTCATCTTCTTTCCGTTCGGGCGCAGCCACACGATGTCGGGCAGCCCCCTCTTCCCGGCCTTGGCGCCGCCCACCGGGCTGCCCCGGAAGAACCGGCGGCGCCGGAACACCGGGTGGTCGCGGCGCAGCCGCGCCAGCCCGCGCACGTAGTCCAGCAGGTCGTTGTCGGGCTCCTCGTCCTCGCCTAGCCCGGCGCCCTTCCAGTCGATCCAGGCGATCTCGTTGTCCTGGCAGTAGGCGTTGTTGTTGCCGTTCTGGGTGCGTCCCACCTCGTCACCGTGGGAGAGCATCACCACCCCCTGCGACAGGTACAGGGTGGTGAGGAAGTTGCGCACCTGGCGGCGGCGCAGCGTGATGATCGCGGGGTCCTCGGTGGGCCCCTCCACACCGTGGTTCCAGGACCGGTTGTCGTCCGTGCCGTCCCGGTTGTCCTCGCCGTTGGCCTCGTTGTGCTTGCGGTCGTAGGACACCAGGTCGGCCATGGTGAAGCCGTCGTGGCAGGTGATGAAGTTGATGGAGGCCACCGGTCGGCGGCCGTCGTCCTGGTACAGGTCGCTGGACCCGGCCAGGCGCGAGGCCAGCTCGCCCACCACGGGCTCGCCCCGCCAGTAGTCGCGCACGGTGTCGCGGTACTTGCCGTTCCACTCGGTCCACAGCGGCGGGAAGTTGCCCACCTGGTAGCCGCCCGGGCCCACGTCCCAGGGTTCGGCGATCAGCTTGACCTGCGAGATCACCGGGTCCTGCTGGACGATGTCGAAGAACGTGCTCAGCCGGTCCACGTCGTGGAACTCGCGGGCCAGGGCCGAGGCGAGGTCGAAGCGGAACCCGTCCACGTGCATCTCCAGGACCCAGTACCGCAGCGAGTCCATGATCAGCTGCAACGAGTGCGGATGGCGCACGTTCAGGCTGTTGCCGCAGCCGGTGTAGTCGAGGTAGTAGCGCTGGTCCTCGTCGCTGACCCGGTAGTAGCTGAGGTTGTCGATGCCGCGCAGCGACAGCGTGGGCCCCATGTGGTCGCCCTCGGCGGTGTGGTTGTACACCACGTCGAGCAGCACCTCGATGCCCGCCTCGTGCAGCGACTTGACCATCGCCTTGAACTCCTGGACCTGCTGCCCGCGCGAGCCGCGCGCCGCGTACCCGCTGTGCGGGGCCAGGAAGGCCAGGGTGTTGTACCCCCAGTAG
Source organism: Nocardiopsis sp. LDBS0036 (assembly GCF_041228755.1). Lineage (NCBI taxonomy): Bacteria > Bacillati > Actinomycetota > Actinomycetes > Streptosporangiales > Nocardiopsidaceae > Nocardiopsis > Nocardiopsis sp. LDBS0036. The sequence goes on along the minus strand of NZ_CP141103.1, from coordinate 1,860,610 downwards.
TTGGTCAGCCCCCGGGCCACCATGGCGTGCTCGGGCACGAAGTGGTGCACGGGCATGAGCTCGACCGCGGTCACCCCCAGCGAGGTGAGGTAGTCGATCATCACCGGGTGGGCCAGTCCCGAGTAGGTGCCCCGCTGGTGTTCGGGGATGCCCGGGTGGCGCATGGTGAGCCCGCGTACGTGCGCCTCGTAGATCACCGTGCGGTGGTAGGGCGTACGGGGCCTGGACTCGTTTCCCCAGTCGAAGAACGGGCTGACCACCACGCACTTGGGCACGTAGGGCGCGCTGTCCTTGGTGTTCCTGCGCTCCGGCGAGGCGAAGTGGTAGCTGAACAGGGATTCGTGCCAGGTGAGGTTGCCGTTCAGCGCCTTCGCGTAGGGGTCGGTGAGCAGTTTGTTCGGATTGCACCGCAGCCCCTGCTCCGGGGCGTAGGGCCCGTGGACGCGGTACCCGTACTGCTGTCCCGGTCCGACGCCGGGAAGGTAACCGTGCCAGACGAAACCGTCGTACTCGGTCAGTGGTATACGCGTCTCCTCACCGTCGTCGTCGAACAGGCACAGGTCCACCTGTTCGGCGGCCTCGGAGAAGAGGGAGAAATTGGTGCCGGACCCGTCGTAGGTCGCACCGAGCGGATAGGAACTACCTGGCCAGACTTCCACCATAGGCGTCGTCAGTCTCTTGGATTCGGGGCCTTCGGAAGGGGCTGTTCGGGCCCGCGCGCCTCCGGCTGTTCCTGGAGGGTCTGCGCGGGCCCGCTCCCCGTCCGAAAGCAGGCGGTCGTGGTCTGTGACGACTTCTTTGTTCCGCTCCGGACGCCGAAGTATGCCGACCTGGCCGATGATCATTCATCGGCCGTCCCTCTTGCGGGTTTTTGTGGGAATTATCAGGGTTAAGAGTGGTAATCGGGATTTATGAGGTTAAGAAAGGGTGTCCGCGTGCTCTCCGCGCGCCTCTGGTTCCCCTCGTGCCCAGCGCGTTCCGGGGCCGTGCGGGGGCGCACGGGCCCGGCCCCCACCGGTGCTCGCCGCATCCGCGGCAGAGCGTCCCCGGACCCCCGTACGGAGGAGGGCGGCGCGCCCCCGGCCCCCTCCGCGCGGCGGGGGCGCGCCCCCGGCCTCACCGGCTCGGGCGGGCCCGGTCCAGGATCAGCTCGGTGTCCACCCCTCTGGGCAGGGTGCCGAACACGTGCCCCCACTCGCCACCCAGACGCGAGGCGGTGAACGCCTCGGCGACCGGGGTGGGCGCGTGGCGCAGCAGCACCGACGCCTGCAGGACCAGCGCCATCAGCTCCACGACCGTCCGCGCCCGGTACTGCGCCTCCTCCGGGTCGCCCAGGGCCTGCTCCAACCGCTTGACCGCCGCGTCGTAGTGGTCGTCCACGCCCGCGGCCGCGCGCAGCTCGGCCAGGAAGGCCTCCAGCGACTCGGGGCTGCGGCCCATCGCGCGCAGCACGTCCAGCGCCGCCACGTTGCCCGAGCCCTCCCAGACGGAGTTGAGCGGGGAGTCCCGGAACAGCCGGGGCATCCCCGACTCCTCCACGTACCCGTTGCCGCCCAGGCACTCCAGCGCCTCGGCGGCGTGCGCGGGCTGGCGCTTGGTCACCCAGAACTTGCCCACGGCCACCCCCAGGCGGCGGAAGGCCGCCTCGGTCTCGTCCCCGCGCACCGCGCGGTCCACGGCACCGGCCAGACGGGTCATCAGCGCCGTCGCCGCCTCCGACTCCAGTGCCAGGTCGGCGAGCACGTTGCGCATCAGCGGCTGCTCGACCAGCACCCCGCCGAAGGCGCTGCGGTGCTCGGCGTGGTGCAGGGCGTGCACCACCGCGGCGCGCATGCCCGCGGCCGAGCCGATCACGCAGTCCAGCCGGGTGCTGTTGACCATCTCGATGATGGTGGGCACGCCCCTGCCCGGCTCACCGACCAGATGGGCGACGGCACCGTCGTACTCCAGCTCCGCCGACGCGTTGGAGCGGTTGCCCAGCTTGTCCTTGAGCCGTTGGATGTGCAGCGCGTTGCGGCCGCCGTCCTCCAGCACCCGGGGCACCAGGAAGCAGCTCAGCCCCTCGGGCGCCTGTGCCAGGGTGAGGAAGAAGTCGCTCATCGGCGCCGAGGTGAACCACTTGTGCCCGGTCAGCACGTGGTGCCCCTCGGCGGTGGGGACCGCGCGGGTGGTGTTGGCGCGCACGTCCGAGCCGCCCTGCTTCTCGGTCATCGACATGCCCGCGAGGAGCCCGCGCTTGGTGTGCGGCGCCCGCAGCCCGAAGTCGTAGACGGGCGCGGTGAGCAGAAGCTCGTACCGCCGCGCCAGCTCGGGGGAGTGGCGCAGGGCCGGGACCGCCGCGTAGGTCATCGACACCGGGCACCCGTGACCAGCCTCGGGCTGGGACCACAGGAAGAACTTGGCGGCGCGGGCCACGTGCGCGCCCGGACGCCCGTCCGCCCACGGCGCGGCGTGCATGCCGTGCTCCACCGCCTGGTCCATGAGCACGTGGTAGGCGGGCTGGTAGTCGACCTCGTCCACCCGGTGGCCGTAGCGGTCGTGGGTGCGCAGCACCGGCGGGTAGGCGTTGGCGGACTCGCCCCAGGCGCGGACCCGCTCCGAACCGGCCGCGTCGCCGACCTCGCGCACCTCGGCCTCGGCCCATCCGGCGCCCTCGCGCCGCAGGCCCTCCACGAGCGCCGGGTCCTCGGCCGCCGCGTAGTCGCCGAGCGGGGGCGCCTGGTTGAACACCTCGTGTGTGGGGGGCACGGCGGCCACCTCTTTTCGTTGCTGGTCGCGGGCGGTCGGAGTGCGGGAATCCTATCCCCGCAGGGGACACCGAACAGAACCAGGTTCGGTCACGCTTGGGTCCCGGGTCGATGGCCGCTCTCGGGGACGACGGGTCCGGCCGTGGTGCCTCCGCCCGGTCACGGCCAGAGCAGGCCGCGTTCCCAGGACGCGCCGACCCCCGGACGGGTGTAGCGCAGGCGCGTGTGGCGGCGGTCCCGGTCGGCCTGCCAGAACTCCACCTCGGCCGGGCGGACCAGGTACAGGCCCCAGTCCTCGGCAACCAGCTCCGGGTCGCGCTCCAGCCGCTCCCGGCTCTCCCGCGCCACGCGGTCGACGTCCGCGAGATCGTCCAGGGGCTCGCTCTGTCTGCCGTGCAGACCGGCCACCCTCGACTCCAGCGGCCGCGCCAGGTAGTCCGCGGCGCACCGCTCCGGCGCGGCCAGCTCCGCCCGCCCGCGCACCCGCACCTGGCGGCCCTGCCCGATCCAGTGGAACAACAGCGCCACCGCCGGGTTGCGGGCCAGCTCCCGTCCCTTGCGCGAGCCGGTCGTGGTGGCGAACCACCAGCCCTCGGGCGTGAAGTCCTTCATGATGACCACGCGGGCCGACGGAGCCCCCTCTCCGTCCACGGTCGTGACCGTCATCGCGTGCGGCTCGGCCACACCGCTCTCGACCGCCTCGGAGAACCACTCCAGGAACAGCTCCGCCGGGTCCTCGGGCGCCGCTCCGGGGTCGAACTCCGGCAGCACCCCCGAGAACACCGGCAGCCCCCGCAGCAGGTCCCGGACACCGCTGCGCACCGCACTCCGTTCCTCCGACACGGACACCCCCACGACTCCTCGGTCGGTCGGCGCGCGTTCGCGGCGCCCACCTCCGATTCTTCTGGGCCGCGGTCGCGCGGACAAGCCACTTTCCGAGGTTGTGGACAACCGCGTGCGGCCCTCTCGGGAGGCGCGGCGGGGGAGGGCCGGAAGGCGGCCGGTTCCCGTCGTCGGGCCGGTTCCCGCGTTCGCCCCGCCCGGCGGCGATCCCGCCCGCGACAACGCGAACGGGCGGCCCGCCCGGCGGACCGCCCGTTCGCCCCTTCCGTCCCGCGCGCCCTGTCCCGCGTCGTCTGCCCTGGGCCGCCTTGTCCGCCCGTACGCCCCCACGGCGCGGACGCCGGGCACCGCAGCCCGTCGGTGCTCCCGCCTCGACCGGCAGCGCTCCGCGCCTCAGCGGAAGCTGGTCGCGTGCCGCGACGCCACCGCCGCGTCGTAGCGGTCCAGCACCACCCCGGCCATCTCGGGCACGTCCCCCAGCGCCTCGGACACCGCGTACGCACCCGCCTCCAGCGACCGGGCGCGCACCCGGTCGGCGAAGAACCCCGGCGCCAGCAGGTAGGTGGCCACGGCCACCCGCGACGCCCCCCGCTCGCGCAGGGCGGCCACCGCCTCCCCCGGACCGGGGGAGGCCGCGGACGCGTAGGCCGCCACGACCTCCCGCCAGGGGCCGCGTCCGGCCAGCTCGGCGGCCATCGCCGCCACGGTCGCGTTCGCCCCGGGGTCGCTGGAACCGGCCGAGGCCAGCACCAGGGCCGTGTCGGGGTCGGGGCGCACCCCCGCCTCGTCCAGGCGCCGCTCCACCGCCTCCGTCAGCAGCGGGTGCGGGCCCAGGGTGTCGGCGTAGCGCACCCGCAGCCACGGGCTGCGCCCGCGCGCGTCCGCCAGCACCTTCGGCAGGTCCACCTTGCTGTGGTAGGCCGCCGTCAGCAGCGCCGGCAGCACCACCGCCTCACCCGCCCCGCGCGCGGCCAGCTCCTCCAGCGCGTCCCGCGCGGAGGGCGCCACGTGGTCCAGGTAGGACACGCGCACGTCGAGCTCCGGCCGCAGCGCCCGCACCCGCTCGAACACCGCCGACACGGCCCGCGCCGACCTCGGGTCGGCGCTGCCGTGCGCCACCGCCAGCAGGGGCACGCCCCCGCCCCGGCCTCCGCCGCCGCGCGCACCGGTTCCGTCCGCCGTCATGGCCGTCCTCCTCCTCGCCTCCGAGCACCGCCGCCGCCCCCGGCCCCGCCCAACCCCGGCGGAGCCGCGGCCGGGCCGCACGGCCCGGCCGCCGAGGGCGCACTCACACGTGGATTCCGCACTCGGTCTTGCCCGTGCCGGACCACCGGCCGCTGCGCGGGTCCTCGCCCGGCGCCACCCGCCGCGTGCACGGCTCGCAGCCGATCGAGGGGTAGCCGTCGTACTGGAGCGGGTTCACGATGACCCCGTTCTCGGCCATGTAGGCGTCCACCTGGTCCTGGGTCCAGCGGGCGATCGGGTTGACCTTGGTCATCCGCCGGCGCCGGTCCCACTGCACGATCGGGGTGTCGCGGCGGGTCGCCGAGTCCTCCCGGCGCAGGCCGGTCAGCCACGCGGCGTAGGGCTCCAGGGCCCGCTGGAGGGGCTCCACCTTGCGCAGGTGGCAGCAGATGCCGGGGTCGCGCCCGTGCAGGCGCGGGCCCAGGGCCAGGTCCTGCTCGGCCACCGTGCGGGTGGGCTCGACGTTGATGAGGTTGATGTCGTACACGGAGGCCACGGCGTCACGCGTGCCGATGGTCTCGGGGAAGTGGTAGCCGGTGTCCAGGAAGATGACGTCGATCCCCGGCACCGTCCGGGAGACCAGGTCCACCATGAGCGCGTCGGCCATGGACGAGGTCATGCACAGCTGGTCGCCGAAGGTCTCGGCGGCCCAGGAGATGATCTCCGAGGCGGAGGCCTCCTCCAGTTCGCGCGCGGCCCGCTCGGCGAGCTCGGGACCGCCCAGGGGGGTGATGGTGGTGGAGTTCATGAGTTCCCTTCCGTCGGTCTGGAGGGGGCGCCTCCCGCGGAGAAGGACGCGGAGCGCAACCCGACGTACTTGACCCGAAACACCCGGGCACAGGACAGGCAGGCCCAGGGGTAGCCCTCTCCCTTGACGGCGGCGCCCTCCTCGGGCACGAGGTCCTCGTCGCCGCAGTAGGGGCAGTAGTGGGGCGCGGCCCTCTCGGACATGGCGCACCTCTTCCTCTCGCTCGGGTCTTCCAGGTCGTTTCGCGGCCGTGGGCCGGTCCGCACGCGGACCGGCCCCGGTGCCGCGGCCGGGCGGCCGCGGCGGTCCCGACCGCCCGGACGAACTACTTCAGGTCGGCGTCCTCGGCCCGGCCGACCCAGGAGGCGAACGACTCGCCGTCCTCCTTCTGGTCCTGGAACCGGCGCACCACCCGCTCGACGTAGTCGGGCAGCTCGTCGGCGGTGGCCTTGAGTCCGCGGATCTTCTTGCCGAAGGACTGGGTCAGCCCCATGCCGCCGCCCAGGTGGATCTGGTAGCCCTCGACCTGCTCGCCCTCGGAGTTCATGACGAGCTGGCCCTTGAGGCCGATGTCGGCGACCTGGATGCGCGCGCACGAGTTCGGGCAGCCGTTGACGTTGATGGTCAGCGGCTCCTCGAAGTCGGGCAGCCGCTTCTCCAGCTCGTCGATCAGGGTGGCCGCGCGGTCCTTGGTCTCCACGATCGCCAGCTTGCAGAACTCGATGCCGGTGCAGGCCATCGTCTGGCGGCGGAACACGCTCGGGTTGACCTGGAGCCCCTCCGTCTCCAGGGCGGAGGTGATCGAGGCGATCCGGTCCTCCTCCACGTCGAGGATGACCAGCTTCTGGTCGGCGGTGGTGCGGACGCGGTCCGAACCGTGCTCCTCGGCGATGTCGGCGACGCGCAGCAGCGCGGTGCCCGAAACCCGGCCCACCTTGGGCGCGAAGCCCACGTAGAACCTGCCGTCCTTCTGGCGGTGCACGCCCACGTGGTCGCGGCGCAGACCCGAGTCCAGTTCGACGGCGGGGCCGTCGGGCAGGGCGTAGCCCAGGTACTCCTTCTCCAGGACGTCGCGGAACTTCTCCGCGCCCCAGTCCTTGATGAGGAACTTGATCCGGGCGCGGGTGCGCAGGCGCCGGTAGCCGTAGTCGCGGAAGATCCCGCAGACCCCGGCCCACACCTCGCTCACCTGGTCCGGGCGCACGAACGTGCCCAGGCGCTGGGCGAACATCGGGTTCGTGGACAGGCCGCCGCCGACGAACAGGTCGTAGCCCGCCTCGCCCGCCTCGTTGCGCACGCCCGCGAACGCCACGTCGTTGATCTCGTGGTTGACGCAGTGCACCGTGCACCCCGACACCGAGGTCTTGAACTTGCGAGGCAGGTTGGAGTACAGCTCGCTGCCGATGTGGTCCTCGTAGATCTCGCGGATCGCGGGACCGGCGTCGATGACCTCCTCCTCGGCGACCCCGGCCAGCGGACAGCCCAGGATGACGCGCGGGGTGTCGCCGCAGGCCTCCATGGTGGACAGGCCCACCGACTCCAGCTTCTCCCAGATCGCCGGGACGTCCTCCACCCGGATCCAGTGGTACTGGACGTTCTGGCGGTCGGTGATGTCGGCGGTGTCGCGCCCGTAGTCGCGGGAGATCTCGGCGACCGCGCGCAGCTGGGCGACCGTCAGCTGCCCCCCGTCGATGCGCACCCGCAGCATGAAGTAGCGGTCGTCGAGTTCCTCGGGCTCCAGGACGGCCGTCTTGCCGCCGTCGATGCCCGGCGCGCGCTGGGTGTACAGGCCGAACCAGCGGAACCGTCCGCGCAGGTCGGCGGGGTCGATCGAGTCGAACCCGCCCTTGGAGTAGATGTTGATGATCCGATCGCGGACGTTGAGCCCGTCGTCGTTCTTCTTGTTCTCCTCGTTCTTGTTCAGCGGCTCGTGGTAGCCGAGGGCCCACTGGCCCTCACCACGGCGGCGGCGCGGCTTGGCCGCGGTCGCTGTCCTGCCGGGCTGCGCGGAAGAGGGAGGCATCGCGGGTGTCTCCGATGAGGTGTCGCGGGGTGCTCACAGCCCCGGCGTCCACACCGCACGCCCGCGTCGCCGCACATCGTCGTGCTGGCGATCGGGAGGGATCCGCGTGTGGGATAAGGAGAAGAGGCAGGGCGCCGGTGCCGCGCGCACCCCTGGGGTGCGTCAAAGGGCGGTGGGATTAACCGACGCTGCAACAGATGGCGCTGCCGACCCGCAGGAAGTCCACGTGACGGCGCACGTAGAGCATGGGGTCCAGAGCAGCGATCATGTAATGAGAATGTCACGGGCGTCGAGGCTTTGTCCAGACGGGGTCTGACCGCCCCCGAGTGAGTCACGTCACTAGGTCCGTGCGCCCGTGGCGCGGGACGGCTCCCGAGGAGCGCTAACGTTTCCTCCGTGGCGGGTTTCTGGGAGCGGCTGTGGTACGCCGTGGACGGGTGGCTGAGACGTCATGCCCGCCTGCGCAGCGGGATGCTCCTCGTCCTGCGCACGGTCCGGGCCTTCGCGCGCGACCGGGTCGTCGGGCTGGCCGCCGAGTCGGCCTTCTTCACCCTCATCTCGCTGCCCGCGCTCATGCTGGGCCTCCTGGGCGCCCTGGGCCCGCTGACCGTCGTGCTCGGCGAGGACTTCGTCGAGGAGATCCGGCTGTGGATCCTGGACCTGACCGCGCGGGTGCTGACCCCGGACACCGTGGACAGCGTGGTCGAGCCGCTCGTGGACGACTTCCTCGGGGGAGTCCCGGGCGGGGTCCTGTCGGTGACGTTCCTGGTGTCGCTGTGGTCGGGGTCGCGGGCGATGAACGTCTTCATCCGCTCGATCACGATCTCCTACGGCCTGGACGAACTGCGCGGCTGGGTGCGCCAGCGGGTCCTGGCCTTCGTCGCCTACCTGGGCGGGCTGCTGTTCGCCATCCTCCTGCTGCCGGTCCTGGTGGCAGGGCCGGACCTGGTCAACCGGTTGCTGCCCATGACCGTGGGGCGGCTCAACCTGTTCTACTGGCCGACCGTCGCCCTGCTCGCCGTCGCCGCGGTCACCCTGCTCTACGCCCTGAGCGTGCCGGTGCGCACCCCGCTGTGGCGCCACCTGCCGGGGGCGCTGCTGGCCGCACTGGTGCTGATCACGGGTTCGGTGGCGCTGCGGGTCTACCTGGACGCCTCCTTCGGCCAGGTGACCATCTACGGTTCCCTGGCCGCGCCGATCGCCATCCTGGCCTGGCTGTTCGTGATGGCGATCGCCGTGCTGGTGGGATCGTCCTTCAACGCCGAGATCGACGCGATGTGGCCCATGCCGCGCACCGCCGCCGCCCGGGCGGAGATCGCCAACCGGGACTTCGAGCGGGCCAACCGGCTCGTCCAGCGCCGGGAGAAGGCGTTCATCGACACGATCGTGGAGAGCAACGGGCACTGACCGGTTCCGGTCGGCGGTCGCGCTTCGGCGTCCGAAAAGCCCGGAAAGTCCTGTGCCGCCGGTAGTTTTGTCGTGCCGACGGGCGGGAGGCCGCGATCCCGCCGCACCCGAGCCCGGACGGCGCCGCCCGTGAGAGGCCGTCCCCCATGACCGTTCCCCCACCGGACGCCGTTCCCCCGCAGGACGAGGGCGATCAGGACTCCGTGCCCGTCACCGTCGAGACCGTGCTCGGCGGATCGAAGACCATGTTCTACGGCTCGTTCGGCCCGCCCGTACTGATGCTCACGCACACCCTGCACATGTACCTGAGGGGCGGCAGCGAGATCTACTTCGGGCTCTTCGTCATGCTGCTGTCGGCCCTGGTCCTGATGCCCCTCCTGTACATGCGCTCCCTTCCGGGGATGATCGAACGGCGGCGGCAGCCGGTGAAGTCGCCGCTGATGGAGGGCATCCTGCTCGGCACGCTGTGGGCCGCTGGCGTGGTCTACCTCGTCGTCGCGGTCGGGGACCACCTCTACGAGGTCCTTCCGTGGCCCCTGCTGGCGCTGAACCTGGTCGCCCTCGTCCCACCGGCCCTCGGCACGGAGGCCTTCGTGCGCGAACGGCGGTGGCGCTCGTGAGGGCGTCGTTCCTACTGGTCCAAGGGGCAGGGCTCGGCCTGGTGGCGTGCACCGCGATCGCCGGATGGGTGGGGACCACCGGCGACCCCGTTCCGGTGGCCGCCGGGATCTTCCTCGCCTTCCTGCTCCTCTTCCCGGTCGGGCTCTGGGCGGGTACCGATGCGGAGCTGACCTCCGGCGAGCTCCACCGGGTGCACAACACGCGGCATCCGTTCCGCACGACGCGTCTGTGGTGCTTCTTGATCGTCGGCAACGGGTTGCTCGCGCTGTTCTTGATCCTCTCCAACGCCGTGTGGACACTGGTGCCGTTGTTGCTGGTGGCCTGTACGGCGGGCGTGCTCTCCCTCTCCGCCGGCAGACGCGAACGCCAACAGCTGCGTGAGGCGCTCGCCCGGCCCGAACTCACCGGTCCCAAGGTCATCGGTATCCGGAGCCCGGAGCAGGTGCCGCCGGGCTGGAGCCCGGTGCTGGTCCACCGCATCGACCGCGGGATGTTCGACATGCTCGTCGACTACCGGATCCTCGTGGACGGCGACCGGGTCGGCACGCTCGGCCCCGGCCAGACCCTCGTGCTCGGCCTCCCTCCGGGCCCGCACAGCGTCCAGGGCGGCCTCGGCAGACTCACCAACACCCCCGTCCCCTTCACGGTGGAACCCGACGCCGCGGTCCACTTCACGGTCGAACCGGCCAGTCCGGACCGCCGGGCCAACGCCGACCGGCGCTTGCGCCCCGGCGAGTACTTCCGCCTCGTCCGGGTTCCGCCCCGGTGAGGCCCTGAGCTGCTACGCGTGCGACCGGTGGGAACCAGGTGGCCAGATCCGGCCATTTTCGGTGTGAACTAAATATCTTCCCCAGGTGTCCACTCCATGGTGACGGCGATGCCCACGGCACCAGCCGCATCCCATGTTCGGGTGAGTCTCCAGGTCACGGAGGGGAGGGCGGGACAACTGTCCCAGGTGCACCGGTCCGTGCGCGCGGCGTCGACGCATGGCCGGAATAGGCGTGACGAGCGACGATCAGTATGATCGCGTGCAGCACTGACTACGCGTGCGTCGGCACCGTCTCCAGGTAGTCCCCGACCGCGAACCACCGTCATCGCTGACCTAGGTCCCCGTACCCCCGTACACGAACAGGTCCACGTTCCCCATGCCTTCGGAGGCACCATGAGCCGGGAGTCCCGCCCGGGGCAGTCCCGGCCCACCGCCGTCATCGTCATCGCACCCGACGAACGCAGCGCCGAGATCGTCGTCGAGGGGCGCCGCCAGGTCGTCACGGGCCAGGCGCCCAAGGAGACGCGGCGCGCCGCGCTGGACGTCGCCACCGGCTACGCCGCCAGGATCGGTCAACCGGTCCTCATCGACGCCCGCGACGCCAACGGCTACTGGCGTCTGGTCGCCACGCCCACGGGCGTGGTGCAGGCGGCCGACCAGGTCCTGCCCGGCCGCGAGCCGACGCCGCCGCCTCCTCCCGCCCCGGCCGACCCTCCCGCCAGAGGTGCCGGGACCGGCCCCCAGCCAGGTGTCCGGCCCGAGGCCAAGGAGAGGAAGAAGGGCGGCCGGGCCCTCGTCATCGTGGGCGCCGCCGTGCTCGCCCTGGTGCTGCTCGCCGGTGCGGGCGCCGCCGCCTGGCGCTTCCTGCCCGGCCTCGGCGGGGGACCCGGGGACGACGTCGCCACGGACCTGACCACCCTCAACCACCCCGCGCCGCCCCACTTCTCCACGACCGTCGACTTCAGCGCGCAGGTCGCCCCGGGCAGCCAGCCTGGGGTCAGCCGCCAGGGCGACCTGCTCGCCTACGTCGACCCCGAGCAGCGGCTCAACCTGCTCGACGCCGACGGTGAGCGACTGTGGTCGGTCGACCTGCCCGTGGAGGTCGGCGAGGTGCTCGGAGCGCCCTGGTTCGTGGAGTACGGCGGCGAGAAGGCCGTCGTCATGGAGACCGCCCAGACCCTGTGGTTCTGGTCCACGGAGGACGGCGATTCCGTCGGAGTCGACCTGCCCGAAGCCGCCTTCGTCCAGTACGTGGGCACATCCGCTCTCATTCGCACCGAGACCGAGGCCTTCGTCCCGGTCGGCGGCGAACTGCGGCAGGTCGACTTCCCCGAGGGATCGGCGCCCATGCTGGCCGAGGGGGAGGACGTTCTCGCCGCCGTGGTCAACGGACCCTGGACCTGGGTCAGTCCCGAGGGCAACCCCGTGGCGGTCAATCCCCAGCGGCCGGATGACGCGGGCGAGATGGAGGCCGTTCTCACCGCCCTGCGCGAGTACGTCGTCATCCGCTGGGAGCCCCTGCGGGGCGAGGGCACGGTCCTGGCCTTCCACGACACCCAGGATGGAAGCGTCATCGGCAGCGCCCAGGTCGATCCCGCCGACTTGGAGGAAGTGCGCCACCGCTCGGAGGCCGTGGGTACCCAGTTGGTCGCCTACGGGCCTGCGGTGATGAACCCCGAGAACGGTCGGACCGCGGTCGTTCCGGGCTTCCAACCCGGCATCGCGGTCGGCCCCCTCGTCTTCGGCCAGATCGACGGAGCCCCAGTGGCCGTCGACGCCGAGGGCAGGGTCGAGGAGGCTCCCGCGGACTCCGTCCCGCCCATCGGCCTGCTCGGAGAGCGGGCCGTCGTGGTCCACGAGGACCACCTCTATGCCATCCCCTCTGAATAGATCAGTACACGAGAAGAGAAAGGAGTGGGATGACCCCCAAGAAGCGCGTTTTCACCGTGACCGCGGCTGGCCTGTTCATGGCCGGTTTCTCCGCGGGTCCGGCGTTCGCTGACACCCTGGACGCGACCGCGGCTGAGGCGGCCCCCCAGGCCGCCGAGAACACGGTCATCAACCTCGCTGCTGAGGATGTCGCTCCGGCCGTTGAGCCCCAGCCTCTGGACCTCGACGTGCCCGTCTTCCCCGGCTTGCCCGGTGACGGCGGTGACCCCGGCACCGGTGACCCTGGCGACCCGGGTGACCCCGGTCCGGGTGACCCCGGTGACCCGGGCGATCCTGGCCCCGGTGACCCCGGTGACCCCGGTGACCCCGGTCCGGGTGACCCGGGCGATCCTGGTCCTGGCGACCCGGGTGACCCCGGTCCCGGTGACCCCGACCCGGGTGACCCCGGTGACCCCGACCCGGGTGACCCCGGTGACCCCGGTGACCCGGGCGACCCCGACCCGGGTGACCCCGGCGACCCTGGTGACCCTGGTGACCCGGGCGACCCCGACCCGGGTGACCCGGGCGACGACGGCAACCCTCCCGGTGACGGCGGGACGCCCCCTGGTGACGGCGACGACGACGGCAACGGCGGCGGCGACGAGATCCAGGCCCCCGGTACCACCGCCCCCGGTGGTAGCGCCCCCGAGGCCGCCGCTCCGGTGAGCGAGGGCAACGGCGACGGCGACGACGACGGTGACGAGACCCTCGCCACCACCGGCGTCGACATGCAGGGCTTCGTGCTCGGCGGCGCCGTGGTGACGGGCATCGGCGCTCTGGCCCTGTGGGCCGGGGCCCGCCGTCCGGCTCCGATCGCCTAACGGCATCACCCCGCCGCACGGTCCCTGGACCGCGTGGCGACGAGGGCCCCCGACCGTCGGGTCGGGGGCCCTCTCACGTGCGCGGGAGGAGAACCGCGCGGTCCCGGCGGGGGCGGCGCGACGGTCCTTCGGACCTCACACGCGCGGACGCAGGGCGAAGGCGAGCAGGAAGGCGCCCACACCGGCACCCGCGATCACCCACAGCGCGTTCCCCAGGCTGGAGGAGTCGGCGAGGAAGCCCACCAGCGGCGGGAAGGCCAGGAAGCCCGCGCGGCCCAGCCACCCGACGACGGTGATCCCGTCCCCGGTGCGCACGCCCGGCACGTTCCCCGCCGCCGCCAGGGTCAGCGGGAAGAGCGTGGACACGCCCAGTCCCATCACCCCGAAGCCGATGACCGTGGCCACCGGGTTCGGTACCAGCAGGGCGAACGCGATTCCGCCGCCCGCCAGCAGACCGCACGCGCGTCCCACGGCGGCAGCGCCGAACCGGTCGGTCACCCGGTCGCCGGCCAGGCGACCCAGCGTCATCATCGCCTGGCAGGCCACGAACGGCATCGCCGCCAGGAACAGGGACGCCTCCAGTTCCGAGGTCATGTACACCGCGCCCCAGGTGGCGGCGGAGTCCTCGATGCCTCCGGCGAACATCAGCAGCACGCTCAGCACCAGCAGGAGCAGCACGGCCCGTCCGGGCACGCGCAGGCGTCGCCCGCTCCCGGCGTCCGTGCCGTCCTCGCGCTCGCTGCTCTCCGGGCCGGGCAGCAGCATCCGGCTCACCGCCAGGTTCACGCACACCAGCACCGCGGCCACGCCGCCCAGGTGCCACAGGATGGGCACGCCGGTACCGGCCATGGCCGCGCCCAGGAGGCCTCCGGCCACCGCGGCCATGCTCCACAGCGCGTGGAAGGTGTTGATGATGCTGCGTCTGTAGCGCCGCTGGACGCGCAGGCCGTGTGAGTTCTGCGCCGAGTCGGTCCAGGCGTCCGCGCTGCCCAGCACGAACAGCGCCGCCGCCAGCATCCACCAGTTCTGCGCCAGCGCGATGAATGGGAGCGCTCCCAAAGAGATGAGGCTGGTCCCCACCGCCGTCCGGCCGCTGCCGAACCAGTGGATCAGCGGGCCCGCCAGCATGCCGGTCAGGATCGCGCCGGTCGGCATCGCCGCGATCGCCAGGCCCAGTTCCGTGTTGCTCAGCCCCAGCTGGGCCTTGAGCACCGGCAGCCACGGGACGGCGTTGGTGTAGGTGAAGCCGTTGACGAAGAAGAGGGTGGAGACCGCGACTCTGGCCCTGCGGGCCTCCGGCGGAGGGGACTCGGTTCTGGTCTGGACGTTCACGGCGGCTCCCGGGACGGCTTTCGGTGCGTGCAGATGCTATCGAGTCCGGTCATCGGATGGCAGGCCTTTTCCATGGCCCCGGACAGGTTCGTCCCCGGGACGGTCCCGTTCCACCGCTCGTGCGGGACGGCCCCCCTCCCGGAGCCGTCGTCCACGGTGGGACCGCCCCGGCGGGTCCCGCCGGACCCTTCTTGCCTTCGGATGGAAGAGGAAGTCAAATAGAGGTCCTGCTCCGTCACCGGACAGACCCCTGACCGCCCCCGACAGGACCCGCGTCCCACACGTCCCGCCCCCGACACGACCCGCCTCCACTCCGCCCGAGATCCTCCGCCCCGGCCCCCGTCCGCCACCCTCCCCGGGTGCCCGACCCGAGCCCCCGCCCAGCGGCCCGCTCCCGCGCAGGGCGTCCAGTCCGCTGTCCGCCGCCTCCCCCACGCCGGGAACCGTGTCCGCACGGCCCGGACGGAACCGGAAGAGCCCATGATCAACACGAGCGCGCTGCGAGAGAAGCCCACACTCACCGGGAGGAGCGTACGCCTGACGCCCCTGGCGGCCGAGCACACCGACGCCTACTTCGCCGCCAGCCTCGACGAGGAGGTCCGCAGACTCACCGGCACCCACCGGCGCATCACCTACGCGCAGGCCAAGGAGTGGTGCGAGAGCCGCGCGGACCGCACCGACCGCCTGGACCTGGCCATCATCGCGCCCAAGGACGGGCGCTACCTGGGCGAGCTGTCGCTCTACGCCGTCGCGCCCGACAACGAGAGCGCCGGGTACCGCATCGCCCTGTCCGCGATCGAGTTCACCGGCCGGGGCCTGGGCAGGGAGGCCACCCAGCTCGTGCTGGAGTACGCCTTCGAGCACATCGGCCTGCACCGCGTCTGGCTGTACGTCTACGCCTTCAACATGAGGGCGATCGCCGTCTACCGCTCCTGCGGCTTCGCAGTGGAGGGGCGCATGCGCGACTCCCTGCTGTGGGACGGGCGCCGCTACGACGCGCTGCTGATGGCCGTGTTCCGGAACGGCTTCCGCCGCACCTGAGGGACGGTTTTGCTCGGGTGCGGGGTTGGAACCGCCGTGTCGGGGGGTATCTGGGTACCACTTTCCAGCGGCTCATCCACACAGCCGAGAGGAGCGGTACCGGGGCCCGGTCCCCGGCGCCGGTGAGGCCATGAACCCAGTACCCGTTTCACTGCCCTTCGCCGACCGGTCGGAGGCGGGGCGCCGACTCGCGGAGCGGGTGCGCCCCTTCGCGGTCGACGAACCCCTCGTGCTGGCCCTGCCCCGCGGGGGCGTGCCGGTCGGCGCGGAACTCGCCCTGCGGCTGGGCGCCGACTTCGACGTGCTCATGGTTCGCAAGATCGGTCTGCCGGGACACCCCGAGATGGGGGTCGGCGCCGTCGCCGAGGACGGGCGCGTCCTCTACGACGACCGCGCCCTGGCCCGGCTGCACGTGCCCCGCCAGGCCCTGTCCGACACCGTCGCCGCCGAACGCGACGAACTCGACCGCAGGCGCCGCGTCTACCGGGGAGAGCGCCCGCCCCCGCGGATCGCCGGGCGCGACTGCGTGGTCGTGGACGACGGCGTCGCCACCGGGGGCACCGCCCGCGCCGCGCTGCGCATGGTCCGCCAGGCCGGTCCGGCGCGACTGGTCCTGGCGGTGCCGGTCGCCTCGCCGGAGGCGGTCGCGCTGCTGCGGGAGGAGGCCGACGCCCTGGTGGTGCTCAGCGCGCCGGACAACTTCCGCGCGGTGGGGGAGTGGTACCGCGACTTCGGCCAGCTCTCCGACGACCACGTCACCGCCATCCTCGCCGAGAACGCGCACACCCGGCCGCGGTCGGGCCGGACACGGCGCGTGCGGGTGCCCGCGGGAGGGGTCCACCTCGACGGCGACCTCACCGTGCCCGCCGAGACGCGCGGCGCGGTGGTGATGGCCGCGGGGGAGGGGCGCGCGGACGAGCGGTGGCGGTCGGTCGCCTCGGTCCTGCAGCAGGCCGGGTACGCCACCCTCCTCATGGACCTGCTGACCGAGCGGGAAAGCCCGCCCGGCTCCTCCGACACCGCTCCCGACGCCGCCTCCGGTGTCGGCGCCGACGAACTCGGCGAGCGGTTGGGCGCCGCGGCCGCCTGGTTGCGCCGGACATCGGAGACCGCGGAAGAGCCCCTGGGCGTGCTGGCCTCGGGCGACGCCGCGGCCTCGGCCCTGGTCGCCGCGGCCCGGTACCCGCGGGACGTGGCCGCGGTGGTGGCGCACGGAGGGAGGATCGACGTGGCCGAGGCGAGCCTGCCGGACGTGCGGGCGTCGGTCCTGGTGCTGCTGGAGGGGGACGACTCCTTCCTGCGCGAGCTCGGCGAGTGGACGCGCGCCCGGATCGGCGGTTCCACGGACCTGCGGGTGGTGTCGGGGGCCGAGCGGCTGCTCCGCGACTCCCGCGAGTGGCGCCGTGTGGCGGCCGAGGCCCTGGACTGGTTCGACCGGCACCTGGGGGCGGGTCGAAGCTGAGGCGCCGGCGGGCCGGACACGGCCGTCCCATGGGCGGGAGCGGTGCCTTTCACCGGAGACGGGAGAACACCGGGCATGAGAAAACCCGCGGCGCCCTCGACGTTGTTCGTCGGGGCGCCGCGGGTTGTTCGGGGGCCGGGGCCACCGGGGGAGATCCGCCTGCGGGAATTTCCGGACTACGCGGCGTTCGCGCGGCGCATGCGGCGACGGCGCTCGGAGGCGCGCTCGTCCTCGTTCAGCCCGCCCCAGGTGCCGTACTTCTCCGGACGCGAGATCGCATAGTCCAGGCAGTCGTTTCGAACCGGGCAGGCCGCACAGATCTCCTTGGCCTTGCGCTCACGGATCTCCCGCTCCGGCTGGCGTTCGCCGTCCGGACCGAAGAAGAGCACAAGGTCCTCGCCCCGGCACGCGGCGGCATCCTGCCACCCCCAGTGCGGGCGGGGGCGCAGCGCGGCCTGCCGACGTACCTGAGACATGCTTGAACCACCTCTACTGAAATCACTAGTAAGCTGTCGGAAAAAGCTTCAGTCACCAAAATTGGTCATGCGGCGCGAGTCACCCCGCACGACGCAAACGCCGAGCGGTGCGAGTGATGTTCCCCGGTGTGGCTGAGACCACGAGAAGCACAGGTACTGCGGCACCGATCCGCCGAGCGGCGGAGTGCTCTCACGCGAACGGCTGCGGAGGCGGTGACGGCCTCCGTCCGAGCCGGTACGTAATCATGCCATCCCTCGTCCCGATCATGCACGGGGGGTAGGGAAATTACTCGCACAACCGTTACCGAAACCAGATGACAACTGACCGGTGTGCGGTCTTTTGTCTGAGTTTGTTGTGCATCGCAAGATCTGGGGCCTTGCGAAGGACACAGCACATCGTATGGTGCGATGTCCCTCCTGCCTAGGGGGTCCTCCTGATGTGCGGGTCACATTGCGGTCTGCGCGGAGTTCCCGGTTCGGGCCTGACCGTATGTCCTCACCCTCCGTCGATGCCGGTGAGGAGGGTGAGCGGTCCCTCCCGCGTCCGTTTCCGGGCGTCCTCCCTCGCGTCCCGTGCCCCTACCCCGTCGGTCCGCGAACCCCACACGACACGCCGTTCCGCGGCTCCCGCGTCAACCCCTCCCGCGTGCCTGAAGGCCGCCCCTAGGGGAAGTACCAGGGTGGGGCGCCCGAACGGGTCGTGGTGCGCGGACGTCCCAGACGGTAGAAACAACGGACACGGCCGCTCCGCGGCCGCGTGTCCCCGTAGCGGGACACCAACACGAGGGAGGACGAGAACACCGTGGGCCTCTTGCGGTTCATCCTGAACGTCATCTGGATCTTCGTCGCTGGGTTCTGGCTGGCCGTCGGCTACGTCTTCGCGGGCGTCATCTGCTGCATCCTCATCGTCACGATCCCCTTCGGCGTCGCCTCGTTCCGCATGGCCAGGTACGCGATCTGGCCCTTCGGGCGCGATCTCGTGCGCAGGCCCGGCGCGGGCGGGGGCAGCACCTTCCTCAACGTCATCTGGGTGATCGTCGCCGGTTGGTGGCTGGCCCTCGGCCACATCGCCACCGCGATCGGCCTCGCCGTCACTATCATCGGTATCCCCATGGCCTGGGCCTCGCTGAAGATGATCCCCGTGGCCCTCGCGCCCTTCGGCAACGAGATCGTCGAGAGCGGCCACCCGCGGGAACCCTGGCAGTTCTGACAGCGTTGACCTCCCACCGGGCCCGTGGGAAACACGGGCCCCGCCCGTTCGCCCCCCGCGAGACCACCCCCATGCGGCCGTCGGTCCCCCGACCTCCACCGCGCAACGTCCAGAGAATGGAGTCCATGTGCAAGCCCAGCGGCCGGGAGTGTGGGCGCTCCTGAACAAGTGGCTCTCCGCACGCAGAGCCCGCGCCGAGCGCCTCGCCAGGCTGGAGGCGGAGAACGAGCGCTCCCGTGCCGAGCCCCAGGCCGCGGACGAGGGGCCGACCGAGCAGCACCAGGGAGACGACAACCTCCTGCGGTCCATCAGCGACGTGGCCTGGCGGGTACTGCTCATCGGCGTGGTGGCGGGCCTGCTCGTCTACGTGCTCGTCTACCTGTCGGTCGTCACGCTGCCGGTGATCCTGGCGGTGTTCCTCACCGCCCTGCTCATGCCGATCGCCAACGGGCTGCGCCGCAAGGGGCTGGGCAGGGGGCTGTCGACCACCATCGCCCTGCTGGTCGGACTCATCGTCTTCAGCGGCGTGATCTCGCTGATCGTCACGCCCGCGATCCAGGGCTTCGGTCCGCTGGTGGACAGCGTCACCAGCGCGATCACCGAACTCCAGAACATCCGGCTGCCCTTCGTCGACCCGGCCCTGTTCACCGACATGATCGACGACGCCTGGATGCAGATCCAGGGCATGATCACCGAGAACCAGGACCAGCTGCTCAGCGGCGCCTGGACCGCCACCTCGGCGGTGATCTCGGTCCTGGTCGGCATCGTCCTGATCATCGCCCTGACCGTGTACTTCGTGCACTCGGGCGACCAGCTCATGGACTGGCTGGTCACCCTGCTGCCGTCCCGCTCGCGCCCGGGCATGCGCCACGCGGGCGACGTCGCCTACGGAGTCATGGGGCGCTACGTGCGCGGCGTGGCCGCGGTCGGCTTCTTCGACGCCGTCGGCATCGGGATCTTCCTGGTCTTCCTGATCGACATCAACCTGGCCATCCCGCTGATCGTGCTGACCTTCGTCGGGGCCTTCCTGCCGATCATCGGCGCCTTCGTCACCGGCCTGCTCGCCGCCCTGGTGGCCTTCGTGACCGAGGGCTGGGTCATCGCGCTGGTCGTGGTCGGCGCCGTGCTCCTGGTGCAGCAGCTGGAGAGCAACGTCTTCGCGCCGCGCATCTACGGCGCCTCGCTCGACCTGCCCTCGCCGGTCGTGCTCATCGGGATCTCCGTCGGCGCGGTCGTCGGCGGCATCCCCGGCATGTTCCTGTCCACTCCGGTGGTCGCCGTGCTGGCCGCGCTGCTGCGCAACCGCCCGCCCTCCAGCGGTGACGACTCCGGCGGGGAGGACGCGGACGTGGCCGAGGTCAGAGCGGACACCGTCGTGGTCAGGGCCGACCAGGGGGCCGGCCAGGACGCCTCCGGCGGAGCCACCCCGGTCGATCCCCCCGAACAGAAGTAGGTCCGGGGGCGGCGCCGCCACGTCCGCGCCGCCCCCGGGAATGCCCGGCGCCCCCGCCCCGTTGACCGGGCGGGGGCGCCCGCGTTCCGGTCACATCCTCGCGCCGCCCCCTGCCGGTGCCGTTAGTCTGGGTCGGTAGGCCCCGAGCCGCCCCTCCCGCCGCCGCGCGAGGGAGATCATGTCTCCCCGCGGCGCACACGCGTGCCCGGCCGCCCCGACCAGCCACACCGGTCGCACCCGAACGTCCCACCACCCCGTAGGAAGCCCCACCATGCTGATCGCCACCGACCTCGAACTGCGCGTCGGTCCTCGACTCCTGTTGGAGCCGACCACCTTCCGCGTCGCCGCCGGGGACCGGATCGGACTGGTCGGCCGCAACGGTGCGGGCAAGACCACCATGACCAAGGTGCTGGCGGGCGAGGGCCTGCCCACCGGCGGCACGGTCACCTCCTCCGGCAGCATCGGCTACCTGCCCCAGGACCCGCGCACCGGCGACCTGGACGTGATCGCCAGGGACCGGATCCTGTCGGCGCGCGGCATCGACGAGGCCCTGCGCGGGATGCGCGAGGCCGAGAAGAAGATGGCCAGCACCGACACCAAGACCCGTAACAAGGGCGTGCGCGCCTACTCGCGCTGGGAGGAGCGGCTGCACGTGCTGGGCGGCTACTCCGCCGAGTCCGAGGCCGCCGCCATCTCCTCCAGCCTGGGTCTGCCGGACAAGGTGCTCGGCCAGCCGCTGCACACGCTCTCGGGCGGTCAGCGCCGCCGGATCGAGCTGGCGCGCATCCTGTTCAGCGGGGCCGACACCCTGCTCCTGGACGAGCCCACCAACCACCTGGACGCCGACTCCATCGCCTGGCTGCGCGACTTCCTCAAGTCCCACCAGGGCGGGCTCATCGTGATCAGCCACGACGTGGAACTGGTCGAGCACGTGGTGAACAAGGTGTTCTACCTCGACGCCAACCGCAGCGTCATCGACGTCTACAACATGGGCTGGAAGCTGTACCTGGAGCAGCGCGAGGCCGACGAGCGCCGCCGCAGGCGCGAGCTGGCCAACGCCGAGAAGCAGGCCGACACCCTGCGCAAGCAGGCCGACCGCTTCCGGGCCAAGGCGTCCAAGGCGCGCGCCGCGCAGCAGATGCTCAACCGGGCCGACCGCCTCCTGGACGGCGTGCAGGGCGTGCGCAAGTCCGACAAGGTGGCCAAGCTGCGCTTCCCCGACCCGGCGCCCAGCGGCCGCACGCCGCTCATGGCCGAGGGCCTGTCCAAGTCCTACGGGTCCCTGGAGATCTTCGCCGGGGTGGACCTGGCCATCGACCGGGGCAGCCGCGTGGTGATCCTGGGCCTCAACGGCGCGGGCAAGACCACCCTGCTGCGCCTGCTCGGCGGTGTCGAGACACCCGACACGGGCCGGGTCGTGCCCGGTCACGGGCTCAAGCTCGGCTACTACGCCCAGGAGCACGAGACCCTGGACGTGGACCGGTCCGTGCTGGAGAACATGATGAGCGCGGCCCCGGACCTGCCGGAGGTCGAGGCGCGGCGCACGCTGGGCTCGTTCCTGTTCACCGGCGACGACGTGGACAAGCCCGCGGGCGTGCTCTCCGGCGGTGAGAAGACCCGGCTGGCGCTGGCCACGCTGGTGGTCTCCAGCGCCAACGTGCTGCTGCTGGACGAGCCCACCAACAACCTCGACCCGGCCAGCCGCGAGGAGATCCTGGCGGCGCTGCGCAACTACAAGGGCGCGATCGTGCTCGTCACCCACGACGAGGGCGCGGTCGAGGCCCTCCAGCCCGAGCGGGTCATCCTCCTGCCCGACGGCGTCGAGGACGTGTGGAACGCCGAGTTCGAGGACCTCATCGCGCTGGCCTGACGCCGCCCGCGGCGGACGCGGGGTGTGGGGGAGGTGGACGCCCGGCGGGCCCGGGAGGTTCACCTCCCCTCTTTTCGGTCAGTGTTCGCCCCGTGCCGAAAACGGCGTTCTCGGCGGGGCACCCGCGTGGTGTGGCGGTCCGCGGGCCCGATACCGGATCATGAGGGTGTCCCACGACGGGTGATCCGACGACTCTGAGGAGTGAGTGAGTGAACGACGCGCCGATCAAGCGCCCACGGCTGGCGGGGGAGGACCGTTCCGCGCTCGCCGCCCAGCTCAAGAGCCGCTACGACGCGGGGGAGAGCATCCGCATGCTGGCGGCGGCCACCGGACGGTCCTACGGTTTCGTCCACCGGCTCCTGAGTGAGGCCGGGGTGGAACTGCGCGGTCGCGGAGGCCCCACGCGCAAGGCGTGAGGCGTCGCGGCCCGGCCCGCTGGCCGCCCTGTGTTACCGATGGGTAATATCCGGGGGTGACCCCGAACACGACGGAGGAACCCATGGCACAGGCGACGAACGGGTCCGGACCGGCGCCCACCGAGGAGGAGCTCTCCCGGGCCAGGCTCAGGCTGGTGGTGCGGGGGCCGGTCGCCCACGTCACCATCAGCCGCCCCGACCGCCGCAACGCGATGACCGGGCGCACCTGGACCACGCTGGCCCGCATCGGCCAGACCCTCCCCGAGGACGTCCGAATCGTCGTCATCGACGGGGACGGCGACATCTTCTCCGCCGGGATCGACCTCGGCATGTTCAGCCCCGAGGGCGTCGACGGCGAGCGCTCCATGGTCGCGGGCCTGGCCGACGGCACCGCCTCCGACGCCGAGGTGCGGGACTACATCGCCGGCCTGCAGGAGGGCTTCCTCTGGCTGCGCCGCCCCGACCTGGTCACCGTCGCCGCCGTGCGCGGCCACGCCATCGGCGCGGGCTTCCAGCTGGCCCTGTCCTGCGACCTGCGCATCCTGGCCGACGACGCCCAGCTGTGCATGAAGGAGCCCGCCCTGGGGCTGGTCCCCGACCTCACCGGCACCAAGCCCCTGGTCGACATCGTCGGCGTCAACCGCGCGATCGAGATCTGCCTGACCGCCCGCCGCGTGGGCGCCCAGGAGGCGCGTGACCTCGGCCTGGCCGAGCTCGTGGTCCCCGCGGACGAACTCTCCGCCGCGGTGGACGACGTCGTGGCCGCCCTGCTCGCCACCGACCGCGCGGCCGCCACCGCCACCAAGGCCCTGCTCCAGCAGGCCGCGGGCAACACCCTCCAGCGGCAGGCCGAGGCCGAGCGCGCGGCGCAGGCCGCCCGGCTCGCCGCCCTGGCCCGGGCCTCGGTCGACGGATCCCGCTAGCGCTCCGCCTCCCGTCCTCCTGCCCCGGACCAGGGGCGACGCCGCGTACCCGGCGGTCGCGCGAAGATGTGGACGGGAGGGGGAGACCCTTGTCACCGGTCGAAAACCCCCACCCGGTCCCCGTCGTGGGAGGATCTCTAGTACTCTTCTACGAGCGGTCGTGACATGCCGCGCGCATCCGAGCGCGCCGAGGCCGCGCAAGACGCGGAGAGCGTGCCGACCCGGTCGGCGCCACTCTTGACCCGAAGAGTCGCTCGTCCCCCCACGCCAGTGAGGATCTCACGAGCTCAGGAGCCCCACGCACATGATGGGGCCCGCTTCCGCGTGTGATCAGGCGCGTTTGTGTGATTTCTTCGCTGGGTCGGTCATGGCCGTGTGAAGCCTTCCTCGAAACGCCGCCAAACGATGAGGAAGGTACACGTCACTTGACGACGGACACTGCCGTAACGCCTGCCTTCGACAGCCTGGGACTGCCCCAGGACATCGTCGAGGAGCTGGCCAGGAACGGTGTGACCACCCCGTTCCCGATCCAGGCCGCCACCATTCCCGACGCCATCGAGGGCCGCGACGTCCTCGGCTGCGGCCGCACCGGATCGGGCAAGACCCTGGCCTTCGGCCTGCCGGTCCTGATGCGCGCCGCCGAGCGCCGCGCCGCCGCCAACCGGCCCCGGGCCCTGATCCTGGTGCCCACCCGCGAGCTGGCCCACCAGGTCCGCGACGCCCTGCGCACCTACGCCCGCATCGTGGGCGTGCGCGTGGGCGACGTCGTCGGCGGCAGCTCCTACACCCGCCAGATCAACGAGCTGCGCCGCGGCGTCGAGGTCCTGGTCGCCACCCCGGGCCGTCTGTCCGACCTGATCGACCAGGGCGCCTGCGACCTGGGCGACGTGGAGGTCTCGGTGCTGGACGAGGCCGACCAGATGTGCGACATGGGCTTCATGCCGCAGGTCAGCGAGCTCCTGGACCAGGTCCGCCCCGACGGCCAGACCCTGCTGTTCTCGGCCACGCTCGACGGCGACGTCGACAAGCTGGTCCGCAAGTACATGAACGAGCCGCGCACCCACTCCGTGGACCCGCCGGTCTCGCAGGTCGCCAAGATGGAGCACCACCTGCTCAAGGTGCTGCCCCGCGACAAGAACACGATCGTCACCCAGATCGCCGCGCGCGAGGGCCGCACGATCCTGTTCGTGCGCAGCAAGTACCGCGCCGACACCATCAGCGAGCAGCTGGCCCAGGCCGGTGTCCCCTGCGCCTCCCTGCACGGCGGCAAGACCCAGAGCGTGCGCACCCGCACCCTGGCCAAGTTCCGTGAGGGCCGCATCCAGGCCCTGGTCGCCACCGACGTCGCCGCCCGCGGCATCCACGTCGACGGCATCGACATGGTGGTCAACGTCGACCTGCCCACCGGCCACAAGGACTACCTGCACCGCGGCGGCCGCACCGCCCGCGCGGGTGCCTCCGGCCTGGTGGTCTCCCTGGTGGCGCCCAACCAGCGCCGCATGGCCCGCCGCCTGCTCAGCGACGCCGGTGTCGAGGCCAAGCAGCACCTGGTCAACCCGGGCGACGAGCTGCTCAGCGAGGTGACCGGAGCCAAGGAGCCCTCCTGGGAGCCGTGGATCGAGCCGCCGGAGCCCGTGCGCGAGCGCCGCGGCCGCGGCGGCCCCCGTCGGGGCGGCCCCCGTGGTGGCGGTGGCGGCTACCGGGGTGGTGGCGGCGGCTACCGTGGCGGTGACCGTCGCGGTGGTGGCGGCGGCTACCGGGGCGACCGTCCCGGTGGTGAGCGTCGTGACTTCGCTCCGCGCGGTGAGGGCGGCTACCGCGGCGGCGAGCGCCGCGGGGCCGAGGGCGGCGGCGGTTACCGGGGCGACCGTCCCGGTGGTGAGCGTCGTGACTTCGCTCCGCGCGGTGAGGGCGGCTACCGCGGCGGCGAGCGCCGTGGCGGCGGTGGCGGTTACCGTGGCGGCGGCGACAACCGCGGCGGCTACCGCGGCGACCGTCGCGGCCCGCGCCGCGAGGAGCGCTTCGACTCCGCTCCGCAGTACTGATCCCGTCACCGCTCCCGTACTCGGAGCGGTACCGGTGCGATACAGACCCGGGCCCGGCAGGTGGCACCTGCCGGGCCCGGGCCCTTTTACCGGGGTCACCCACTTCTCTCGGACACTGCCACCTCCCGCAGGTCGCGGCCCCTGGTCTCGCGGGCGGCCGCGACGGCGACCAGGGTGACCGCGGCCATGGCGGCCACGTACAGCGAGACCGGCACGCTGCTGCCGAACGAGGCCAGCAGGGCCGTCGCGACCAGCGGGGCCAGCCCGCCCGCCACGATCGACGCCAGCTGGTAGCCCACCGACGCTCCCGAGTAGCGCACGCGGGTGCTGAACAGCTCGGAGAAGAAGGCCGCCTGCGGGCCGTACATGGCCCCGTGCAGGACCAGGCCGACCGTCACGGCCAGGGTCACCGACCAGAAGGTCCCCGCGTCCACGAGCGGGAAGAAGGCGAACACCCACAGCCCCGCCCCCGCGGCCCCCAGCGCGGTCACCGGCCTGCGGCCGATCCGGTCCGAGAGGGCTCCCCAGGCGGGGATGGTCACCAGGTGCACCGCCGAGGCGACGAGCACCGCGTTGAGCACCTGGCCGTTGGGCATCCCCGCCTCCTGCGTCGCGTAGACCAGGATGAACGCGGTGACGACGTAGTACGACACGTTCTCGGCCATGCGCACGCCCATGGCCACCAGGGCCTCGCGCCAGTGGTCGCGCAGCACGCCCAGGATCGGGGCGCGCTCGGGCCGGGCCGAGGCCGCCGCCCGCTCGTGCGCGTCGCGGAAGACCCGCGACTCGCTGACCGCCAGGCGCACCCACAGGCCGATGAGCACCAGCACGCCCGAGAGCAGGAACGGCACGCGCCAGCCCCAGGAGAGGAAGGCCGCGTCGCTCATCACCACGGCGAGCACCGCCAGCACGGCGGTGGCCAGCAGGTTGCCGCCCGGAGCGCCCGCCTGCGGCCAGGACGCCCAGAACCCCCGGTGCCGCGGCTCGCCGTGCTCGGCGACGAGCAGCACCGCGCCGCCCCACTCGCCGCCCAGGGCGAAGCCCTGGACCACCCGCAGCAGCGTCAGCAGCAGCGGAGCGGCCACACCGATCACCGCGTAGGTCGGCAGCAGGCCGATCGCGAACGTCGATCCGCCCATCAGCAGCAGGCTGATGACCAGCAGCTGTTTGCGGCCGATCCTGTCGCCGAAGTGACCGAAGACCAGGCCGCCCAGCGGACGCGCGACGAACCCCACCGCGTAGGTGGTGAACGCCAGCATGGTGCCCACCAGCGGGTCGGACTCGGGGAAGAAGACGTGGTTGAACACGAGCGCGGCGGCCGACCCGTAGAGGAAGAAGTCGTACCACTCGATCGTCGTGCCGATGAGGCTGGCGGTGACCACCCGCCCGAAGGAGGCTTTCTGTCTCATGTCCGGCAACCGTAGGGAGCGCGGGCACGGCTGACCATGGGCGCCCCCACCACAGGCCGGTGCCCGATCATGTGCCCGCGGCGGGTTGTTGACCCGTTACGGTCCTTTACCGCCCCTTCGCGTGTCCGCACGGGCTCCCACCTCCGGTGACGTGGACACTTGCCGGAGACCGGACCGCTTGAAGGGGAGCGCGTGAACAACGCAGTCGTCGCCGTCAACGACTTCTTCTGGAGCTACTTCCTCATCCCGCTCCTGATCGTCCTGGCCGTCTACTTCACGGTGCGCTCGGGGGTCGTGCAGCTGCGCCTGCTGCCGGAGATGTTCCGCGTCCTGGGCAGCGCCCCGGGGGTGGCGCCCGACGGCCGACGGGAGATCTCCTCCTTCCAGGCCTTCTCCATCTCGGCCGCCTCACGGGTGGGGACGGGCAACATCGTCGGCGTGTCCACCGCGATCATCCTGGGCGGGCCGGGCGCGGTGTTCTGGATGTGGACGATGGCCGCGGTGCTGGGCGCCGCGGCGTTCGTGGAGTCCACCCTCGCCCAGCTGTACAAGGTGCGCACCAGCACCGGCTTCCGGGGCGGTCCGGCCTACTACATGGAGAAGGGGCTGGGCAGGCGGTGGATGGGCGTGCTGTTCGCGGTGATCATCACCGTGACCTTCAGCCTGGTGTTCAACACGGTGCAGGCCAACAGCATCGCCGCCGCCGTGTCCACCTCCGTGGGCGCCCTCGGCGGGACGCCCGGCCTGCCGCTGTCGGCCGTGATCGGGCTGGTGCTGGCGGGCCTGACCGCGCTGGTGATCTTCGGCGGGGTCAGGCGCATCGCGCACGCCGCCCAGGCGCTGGTCCCGCTCATGGCCGTCCTGTACATCCTCATCGGCCTGTGGGTGGTCGCCCTCAACATAGGGGAGCTGCCCCGGGTCGTCGGCGACATCTTCGCGTCGGCGTTCGGCGCGCGCGAGTTCGTCGCCGGGGGAGTGGGCACGGCCATCGTCCAGGGCATGCGGCGCGGCATGTTCTCCAACGAGGCGGGTCTGGGGTCGGCCCCCAACGCCGGAGCCACCGCCTCGGTCTCCCACCCGGCCAAGCAGGGGCTCGTGCAGACGCTGGGCGTGTACTTCGACACCTGGCTGGTGTGCTCGGTGACGGCCTTCATCGTGCTGGTCAGCGGCCCCGAGTACGGCGACGACCGGGGCATCCAGGTCACGCAGGGCGCGCTGGAGGCCAGCCTGGGCGGGTGGTCGGTCCACGCGCTCACGATCATCCTCTTCCTGCTGGCCTTCACCTCCGTGCTGGGCAACTACTACTACGGGGAGACCAACCTCCAGTTCCTGGACAGCAGCCCCCAGCACATGACCTACTTCCGCTACGCGGTCCTGGCGGCTGTCTTCCTCGGCTCCGTGGCGCCCCTGACCCTGGTGTGGAGCCTGGCCGACATCTCCATGGGCGTGATGGCCACCGTGAACCTGCTGGCCCTGGCGCCGCTGTCGGGGATCGCCTTCCGGCTGCTGGCCGACTACAGCCGCCAGCTGCGCAACGGCCTGGACCCCCAGTTCACGCTCGCCAAGATGCCCGGCCTGCGCAACGTGGAGTGCTGGGGCCCGGCCTCCGGGCCCCAGCCCGAGGACGTCCCCCGCGGGGAGGGCGAGGCACCCCCGGACCCGGGCGCGGTCGCGGAGGAGCGGGGGCGGGACGGCGAGCGGTCCGACCCGGGGGAGGCGGAGTCGCACGGCGCGACGGCCGTGGACGAGGCCGCTGACGCGGACCGCTCCGACGGTGACGACGGCCCCGAGGAGGGGGACCGGGGGTCCGACACCGAGCGATGACCGGGGTGTGCCGTAAACACCCCCTCCACCGGCTCCCCTTCCCTCCTCCGGTGTTCCTCCTGGCCGCCGTGGCCGGGCCCGCCCCGGGCGCGCTCGCCCTCCCCGTGACGGCCCTGCTGCCCCGGGGGTCGGCGGCCTGCGGTCCGCGTCTGTGCCCTGGTGGGCGTCGTGCTCCTGCTGGTGGCGGCCCGCAGGTCCGGGGACCGGCCGCGGGCGCTCGCCGCGATGGTGCCCGCGGGACTGGTGCGGTAGGTGGGTGTGGGGGAGAGCGGAAGACCGTTGTTCCCGCCGGGGAGGGCTACCTTGCTTGAACCCGGGGTCCGGTCGTCCACAGGCCGGAGTGGGACGCTGACGGGCGAAAACGATTTTCGGTACGATGCGTGGAGTTCCCACCCGACCACCGCGGAGTACCACCGTGTCCGACCGGACGACGCCCGCCGCCGCACCCGACCCCGCCGCGCCCGGCTCCGCCCCGCCCAACGCCTCCGCCTCGCTCGGCGACACCCTCGCCGGGGGGTGGAACGACCGCGGCGACGAACTGCCCCCCGAGGACTGGGGGCGCAGGGGCGGCCAGCGCAGGACCGGCACGGTCTGGCTGTTCGCCCTGTTCATCACCGCCATGGCGATGGGGCACGCCTGGGTCACCGACCGGCTGACCAGCGACGCCTTCCTGGCCTGGGCCACCATCTTCACCGCGATCAGCTTCCAGGCGCTGCCCTTCCTGGTCTTCGGCGTCGCGCTGTCGGCGGCGCTCACCGCGTTCGTCCCGACCTCGGTGTACCAGCGCCTCATCCCCTCCAGCCCCGCGCGGGCGGTGCCGGTGGCCGGGGCCTCCGGCGCCCTGCTGCCCGGGTGCGAGTGCGCCTCGGTCCCCATCGCCGGAAGCCTGATCAAGGGCGGGGTCGCGCCCGCCGCCGCGCTGACCTTCCTGCTGGCCGCGCCCGCGATCAACCCGATCGTGATGATCGCCACCGCGGTGGCCTTCGCCGGGCAGCCCGAGATGGTGCTCGCCCGGTTCGTCGCCTCGCTGCTGGCCGCCGTGGTCATCGGATGGATCTGGGTGCGCTTCGGCCGCACCGACTGGCTGCGCCTGCCCGCGCGCACGCACGCCCCCGGCGAATCCCGGTGGACCGTCTTCCGCGAGTCCATGCTGCACGACATGATGCACGCGGGCGGCTACCTCGTGGTCGGCGGCCTGGCCGCGGCCTCCCTCAACGTCCTGGTCCCGCGCGAGTGGCTGGTGACGGTGGCCGGGCTCCCGGTCGTCTCGGTCCTCGTGCTCGCCCTGCTCGCCATCCTGCTGTCCATCTGCTCCGAGGCCGACGCGTTCGTCGCGGTCAGCCTCACCGAGTTCTCGCCCACCGCCAAGCTCGCGTTCATGGTGATCGGCCCGATGGTCGACCTCAAGCTCATCGCGATGCAGGCGGGTGTGTTCGGCTGGCGCTTCGTGGTGCGCTTCGCGCCGATGTGCCTGCTGGTCGGGCTGCTCAGCACCTTCCTGATCGGAGGCCTCTTCCTGTGAACCGCATCGCCCAGGGGCTCACCCTCGTCCTGCTCGGCGCCGCCGCGCTGACCAGCACGGTGGCCACCGACCTCTACCTCAACTGGGTCAAGGCGGGCTTCGGCCCCTTCCTCATCGCCGCGGGCGTGGTCATGGCCGTGCTCGGCGTGCTCATCATCGTGGCCGAGCTGCGCGGTGAGAGGGCGGCCGCGACCGCCCCCGAGGAGCACTCCGACCACTCCGCCGACGGCCACGGGCACGACCACTCCCGCGCGCCCAGAGTGGCCTGGCTGCTCCTGCTGCCGGTGGTCGCGGTCTTCGTCGTCGCCCCGCCCGCGCTGGGCGCCTACACCGTGGAGTCCACCGCCGCCTCCTCCGCCCCGCCGCCCGAGCAGGCGCGCCCCGGCCGCTTCGACGACGGCCTGGCCGAGGCCGGACCGGGCGAGGTCGTCGCGATGGACATCCGCCAGTTCGTGATGCGCGCCTGGGTGGACGAGGAGCGCGAGCTGGCCGGGCGCAAGGTCGAGCTGACCGGTTTCGCGGTGCCCGACCCCGAGGGGGAGGGCTGGTTCCTGGCCCGCCTCCAGATGTCCTGCTGCGCGGCCGACGCCATCGTCAACAAGGTGCACATCTCCAACGAGCCCCCGCCGGAGACCGACAGCTGGTGGACGGTGCGCGGCACCTGGGTCGAGCCCGAGGGCGACATCGCCGACGTCAGCCAGCACGAGTTCGAGGTCCTGGAGATGGAGGAGGTCAGCAACCCGCCCTCCCCCTACGAGCAGTAACCGCCGGTCCGTTCGCCAACCGCCGCCACACCGCCGTCGCTTCGACGGATGTCCGGCCCCCTGGGTGACAATGGGTCGGTGCCAGGTTGGGATGACGGGCCCATGAGGGTGTGGGAGCGGATACGTCCCCGGTCGATTCGGGCCCGGGTCACGTTCGGCGCGGTCGCGGCACTGGCCGTGGTCACCGGACTGGGCCTGGCCCTGACCATCTTCCTCGTCCGCGAGGCGATCGTGGAGCAGGTCCGCGACCTGGCGGCGGAGGAGGCCCGCGACGTCGCGGACCACATCGCGGTCCAGCGCTACCCGGAGCTGATCCCCGACGGGGAGTCCGTCCTGCGGATCCAGGTCGTCGCGCGCGACTCCGGTGCGGTGCTCGCCTCCAGCGACGCCATGGAGGGCCAGCCGCAGCTGACCGCCGAGCGCCCCACCGCCTCCGACCCGCGGGTGGACACCACGGTCTGCGGACCGGTCGCGGGCGTCGACCCCCGGACCTGCCTGCTGGTGTCGGGTTACGCCGTCGACGACACGGCCTACGGCGACGTCGTCGTCCTGGCGGCCGTGGGCACGCCCCAGATCGTGGCCACCCACGTGCTGGAGGACGCGCTGGTGGTGATGTCCTGCGTCCTGCTCGCCACCACCGGGTTCGTCATCTGGCACGGGGTCGGCCGCGCGCTGCGCCCGGTGGAGGAGGTCAGGGCCCAGCTCGACACCCTCTCCGTCAGTGACCTGCACCGCAGGCTCCCGGTGCCCGACAGCGACGACGAGGTCGCCCACCTGGCCCGTACCGCCAACCACAGCCTGGAACGGATGGAGGAGGGGATGGCCCGGCAGCGGCGGTTCGTCTCGGACGCCTCCCACGAGCTGCGCAACCCCATCGCCGGGATGCGGACCAAGCTGGAGGTGGAGCTCTCCGATCCCGATCCCGACGCCCGCGCGCGTGAACGGCTGCTCACCGGCCTGCTCTCGGACACCGAGCGGTTGGAGAACATCGTCGCCGACCTGCTCGAACTCGCCCGTCTGGACGCCGGTACCGCGCCCGTCCAGGAAAGGTTGGACCTGTCCGCGCTGGTCGCGGAGGAGTTCCCGTTCGAGCGCAGTATTCCCGAACTGCGGCTGCACTCCTCCGGGCCGGTCCACGTCGTCGCCAACCGCCTGCGGCTCGTGCGGGTCCTGACGAACCTGATCGCCAACGCCGACCGGCACGCCGTATCCCGCGTCGACGTCATCGTCGGGCGGGAGGACGGTTTCGCGGTGGTGGAGGTGCACGACGACGGGTCGGGGATTCCGCCCGGGGAGCGGGAGCGGATCTTCGAGCGCTTCGCGCGGTTGAGCGAGTCGCGGGAGCGCGATCCCGGCGGCAGCGGTCTGGGGTTGGCCATCTCCCGCGAGATCGCCCGGGCCCACGGCGGCAGTCTGCTGGCCGGACACAGCGAACTGCTCGGCGGGGCCGCGTTCGTTCTGCGCCTCCCCGAGGCCTCCGAGGACCCCGAACACCACGGGCGCCACGACCGTCCCGAGTAGCGCGGCCCTACCGTCCGCCCCGGGCGGCACGGGTGTTCGGAGCGTCCCGAACAACACTGAACGCACCGTTCGCGCCGCCTGCGCCGAACGGCGTGTATCCGCCGGTTCCGTGGGAGTCCGGCGCCGGGCGTACGCTGTGGCCATGGGTGAGGACACGCGCGGCGTGCGAGCCGCGGACGTGTCGCGGCTCGCCCTGCTGCTGCTCTGGGTGGCGCTGCTGGTGTCGGCGCTGTTGTGGGGCCCCGACCTGGAGACCCTCCAGGCCTGGGTGGAGGACGCCGGAGCGGCCGCTCCGCTGGCCTACCTGAGCGTGTACCTGCTGGGGGTGTTCGCCTTCCTGCCCAGGCCCGCCCTCAACGCCGCCGCCGGGCTGCTCTTCGGAATGTCCCTGGGCCTGGTCCTGGCCGTGGCGGGCGGGGTGTGCGCCGCCCTGGCCCAGTTCTGGGTCGCCCGCCACGTGGCGGGCGACGCGGTGGCCCGGCGGCTGCCCGAGGGGGCCCGCACCCGGTTGGAGACCCTGGCGGGCGGACGCGCCCTCATGGCGGTGCTCCAGCTGCGCCTGGTTCCGGTCATCCCCTACCAGGTGGTCAACTACGGCTTCGGGCTGACGCGGATGCGGATGTGGCCCTTCGTGCTGGGCACGCTCCTGGGCGGGGTGCCCAGCACGGCGGCGCTGGTGCTGGTCGGCGTCGGCGGCACGGACCTGGGCCTGCCGGTGGCCGTGGGCGGGGCGGTGCTCGCGGTGGCGATCGGCGCGGTCTGGTGGACGCGCTCGCGCCGTCGGCGGACGCGGTCCTGAGGCCCGTCCCGAACCCGCGCGTCCCCGAGGCGGTCGCGCACGCCCGCCCACCTTCGTCCGGCAGGCCCACAAGCGCCGCAACCCGGTCGAACGCTGCATCGGCCCGCTCAAGCACTGCCGGGGCGTCGCTACGCGTTCGGACGAGCTCGCCACGCCTCCCCGGGCCCGGGGCCGTACTGGTCAGCGCCCTGCTCTGGCTGGATCACGGACCAGAGAACAGAACCTAGCCGCCGGACCCCCCGAAGAGGGACACCTCGTCGGGCGAGGGCCGGTCCAGCTCGAAGGGCAGGACCTCCCCGCCGTCGCTGTCGGTGACCATGGGCTCCTGGAGGATCTCGGGCTCCTCGCCGGCGTGGTGCTGCACCACCATCACCCCGGCGTAGCCGCTGTGGTCGTCCTCTGTGGCGTTGAACGGCACCAGGCCGGGCCCCGTCCACTCGTGGGAGTTGAGGGTGCCGAGCAGGCTCTCCCGGGTCAGGTCGGGGCCGGTCTCCATGAGCACCTGGGCGAACAGGACCGCCTGCACCATGCCGTAGACGGTGGTGTCGGTGAAGGGCGTGCCCTCGTTGTACCTCTCGTGGATCTCCAGGAAGAACTCGGTCCACGGGTCCTCGCGCTGGGCGGCCATCGGCAGGAACGCGGTGATGATCAGACCGTCCAGGAAGGCCTCGGGCGGGACGTTCTCGGCCGCCGTGCCCTGGGCGTACTCCTCGATGAGGCCGGTGGCCACCGCCACGTCGCCGCCGAAGCTGGGCGCCACCCACTGCGGGGTGTAGCCGATCGCGGTGGCCTCCAGGACGGCCAGGGCCAGGAAGGCGGGGATGCAGTGGCAGACGGCGACCTCGGCGCCCGACCGCTTGAGCTCCTCGACCTGTCCGGCGAGCTCGGGGACGCCGGGGTCGTAGGACTCCCAGGCCACGATCTCCTCGGTGAGGTACTGCTCGATCCCCGCGTGAGAGGAGGGGCCCACGTCGTCGTTCTGGTAGAGCAGGCCGACCCTGTCGCCGGGGAAGTTCTCGGCGATGTACTGGCCCTGGATCTTGGCCTCCCGGGTGTAGTCGACCTGGAAGCCGTAGCTGTGGGGGTAGACCTCGGGCTGGTCCCAGGCCAGGGCGCCGGAGGAGACGAACAGGTCGGGGACGCCCGCCTCGTTGAGCTCCTCGATCACGGCCTCGTGGGTGGGGGTGCCCAGGCCGCCGAGCATGGCGAAGATCTCCTGGTCGTCGATGAGGCTGCGGGTGGCCTCCTGGGTCTGCGCGGGGTCGAACGCGTCGTCCTGGACCTGGTACTCGATCCGGCGGCCGTGGATGCCGCCGTTGTCGTTGATGTAGTCGAACACGGCGCGGGCGCCGGTGGAGACGTGGCGGAAACCCGGGGAGGCCGCTCCGGTGAGCGGTTGGTGCGTGCCGATGACGACGGCGTCGGCCGTCACCCCGGGGGTGACGGCCCGGTCGGAGCCGTCCGTGCCGCTGGAGCAGGAGGTGAGGAGAACCGTGACGGCCAGCGTCGAGGAGAGGATGCTCAGTGGTCGCATGATGGTGTCCTGGACTCGGTCGTGCCTTCGCGGAACGGGCGGGGCGGGGCCCGTGGGGGGAGAGGTACGTGTCTGTGGAGCGGACGGCGGGGGTATGTCTACTCACGAGTACGTTACTTGCGAGTAAACACTCTACGCGTGCCGCCCCACCTCGCAAACCGACCGGTCGCTATGTGACGTGTGTCCAGGTGGGAGGGGGTGGAGTGCGGTCGGCTCAGCCGTTGAGCGCCCCCGGCGCGCGTCCGTTGCGCCGCTCGCCCGGCGCCCGGTCGAGAGCGGACGCGGCGTCGCCCGGGGCCGGGGGGTCCGGTGTGCGGGACGGGCCGCCCAAGATCTCGCGGGCCAGCCGCGCGATCGTGTCGGAGGCCTGCTGGATCGGACTGTCGCGCCGCCAGACCAGCAGGTGGCGCAGCTGTATGGGCTCGCCCTCCAGGGGGCGTACCACCACGTCCGGCCCGGTGTCGAAGTCCGGCTGGCACGGCGCGACCGCCCGGCGGTCGGCGATGAGGTCGCGGATCTCGGAGCGGTCGTAGAGCCGGTAGGGCACATCGGGGGTGAACCCGGCCCGCTGGCAGGCCAGGTAGAAGCACTCGGGCCAGCCGGTGCCGTCCGGCGGGGTCAGCGCCCACGGCGTCCCCGCCAGGTCGCCCAGCCTGACCAGCGGCCGCTTCGCCTGGGGGTGGTCGGCCCACAGCGCCACGTGCAGCGGCTCCACCGAGAGCATCGCCCAGGACAGGGGGCCGTCGGTGGACAGGTCGCGGTCCACGTAGTCGATCGTGGTCCCCAGGTCCAGGCGGCCCGCGCGCACCAGGTCGGTGACCAGCTTGGGCGAGTACTCCGTGCGCACGTGGACCGGCACGTTCGGGAAGACCTCGGGTATGCGGGCCGACAGCTCCAGCGTCAGCGGTCCGACCCCGCCCACGCGCAGGGTGGTGGGGGAGGCCCCGCGCGCGGTGATGTCGTGCAGCAGGTCGTCCATGGACAGCAGGACCGAGCGTGCGCGCACCAGCACGAACTCGCCCAGCTCGGTGGGGCGGACCCCCGAACGCCCGCGGTGGAACAGCGGTCCGCCGACCTCGCGCTCGATCCGCTGGAGTTGGGTGGTCAGCGCGGGCTGTGAGGTGGAGAGCGCGGCGGCCGCCTTGGTCACACTGCCGGTGTCGGCCAGGAGGCAGATGGTGCGCAGGTGGCGGAGTTCGAGGTCCATGCGTGGAATCTAGGACGAGGAGGGGGCTCGTGTACAGACGTGCTGTCGTCGCGGGCGCGGCGGGCCGCCCCGTCTAACGCGACGGCCGCCGGAGCGGTGCGGCGTCCAAGGGACCGGAGCGCCCGGCCCCGTCGGCTTGTGGAG
This sequence comes from Nocardiopsis sp. LDBS0036, assembly GCF_041228755.1. Lineage (NCBI taxonomy): Bacteria > Bacillati > Actinomycetota > Actinomycetes > Streptosporangiales > Nocardiopsidaceae > Nocardiopsis > Nocardiopsis sp. LDBS0036. Next base: position 1,824,505 of record NZ_CP141103.1, on the reverse strand, counting down.
CGGGGGTGCCGTACGTCACCATATAGTTGGACGTCCTACTAGGTGTCCACATGTCGGACAGGCGCGGGAGAGGTTCATGACGGTCGCACGTACTCTGCACACCCCCGAGGCGGAGCAACTCCTGGAACTGACCCGGGAGATCGTGGACAAGGAGCTGACCCCGCGGGCCGCCGGGGACGAGGAGGGCGGCCTGTTCCCGCGCGAGGTCTTCCGCGTGCTCGGCGGCGCCGGGCTGCTCGGCCTGCCCTACCCCGGCCGGTACGGCGGCGGGGACCAGCCCTACGAGGTCTACCTCCAGGTGGTGGAGGAGCTGGCACGGGGCTGGCTCGCGGTCGGCCTGGGCGTGAGCGTCCACACCCTGTCCTGCTACCCCCTCGCCACCTTCGGCTCCGACGCGCAGAGGGAGGCCCACCTGCCCGGCATGCTCGGCGGCGGACTCCTGGGCGCCTACTGCCTGTCCGAGGCCGCCTCGGGCTCGGACGCCTCCGCCCTGACCACCCGGGCCGAGGCCGACGGTGACGGCTACCGCGTCAACGGCGCCAAGGCCTGGATCACCCACGGCGGCCAGGCCGACTACTACACGCTCTTCGCCCGCACCGGCGCCCCGGACTCCGGCGCCCGCGGCATCAGCTGCTTCCACGTCCCCGCGGACACCCCCGGCCTGGGATCGGCGGCCCCCGAGCGCAAGATGGGCATGAACTCCTCGATCACCGCCGGTGTCCTCCTCGACGACGTCCGCCTCGGCGCCGACGCCCTGGTGGGCGAGCGGGACAGGGGCTTCGGCATCGCCCTGTCCGCCCTGGACTCCGGACGCCTGGGCATCGCCGCCTGCGCGGTCGGCCTCGCCCAGGCCGCCCTCGACGCCGCCGTGGACTACTCCCGCGAACGCCACCAGTTCGGCACCGCCATCGGCGACTTCCAGGGCGTGGGCTTCATGCTCGCCGACATGGCCACCCAGGTCGCGGCCTCCCGCGAGCTCTACCTGTCGGCCGCGCGCCTGCGCGACGCCGGGCTCCCCTTCGGCAAGCAGGCCGCGATGGCCAAGCTCCTGGCCACCGACACCGCCATGAGGGTCACCACCGACGCCGTGCAGGTCTTCGGCGGCTACGGCTACACCCGCGACTTCCCCGTCGAGCGCTACATGCGCGAGGCCAAGGTGCTCCAGATCGTGGAGGGCACCAACCAGGTGCAGCGCATGGTCATCAGCCGCCACCTGGCCAGGGAGGGAGCCTGACCACCTCCCCCGGGGAGGGCCCGCGCCGCCGCCAGGCCCGCGAGAACGCGGGGCCGGAGGGCGGTCCGCCCCGGGAGGGCCCGCTCTCCCCGGGGAACACGGCCCTCCCCGAGGGGCCCTGCCGCCCCTCGGGGGCTCAGCCTCCGCCCGGCCGGGAGCGCAGCAGCCGGACGGTCTCCTCGTGGGTGCGCGGCTCCAGCTCCAGCGGCCGGTCGGTCAGCACCGCCAGGGCGGAGCGGTACTCCTCCCCGCCCCGGTCCGGGACCGCCCCGACGTCCAGGTCCGCCAGCGCCACCGCCCCCGGCGCCCCGCCGCCCTCCCAGGACAGCAGGGCGGGGGCGGCGTCCGCCGGGCTCACCAGCACACGCCGCATCCCGCCGGACAGGCCCAGGCCGGTCGCCTTCAGCAGCGCCTCCTTGCGGGCCCAGTAGCGGAAGAAGGCGCCGACCCGGTCGGCGGGGGAGAGGCGCTCCCAGGCCCGCTGCTCGGGTTCGCCCAGCGTGTAGCCCGCCAGACCCTCAAGGTCGCGGGCCGGGGACACGCGTTCCACGTCCACGCCCACGGGCACCTCGCGGGCCAGGGCCAGCACCACCCACTCACCCGAGTGGCTGACGGAGAGCTCCCACCCCTCGGCGGGGCCGGAGGGGTGGGGCTTGCCGTGCGGGCCCTGCGCGGAGTCCTCGCCCCGGCTGGCGCCCGCCCGCTCCTTCTCCTCACAGGAACGGCAGCGCAAAGCGAAGGTCACCTTCTCGGGCGGGCAGTCGGCCCGCTCGGCCAGCAGCAGCCGGGACACCGCCCGGCCCAGCAGGTGCCGGTCGCGGTCGGCCTGGAGCCGGAAGCGGGCGTTGCGCGACCGTTCCTCCTCGTCCAACAGGCGCAGCAGGCGGTCGTCGGCGGCTGAGGTGCGTACCCACCACACCTCGATGGACAGGGGTGCCGGATCGAGCTTCATGCCCCCCATTGTGTCCCGATCTCCCCCGCGTTCGGTGGTGTGAGGTCAACCCAAACCGGGAATTCGGTTATTGGCAGGTCAGCCCGTCCCCTGGGAGGCCCAGATGTCTGTCGTGGTACTGCTCGGCGCGGGAGCGCTCGTCGGTCTGGTGGCGCTCACGGCGATCGTCGTGGTCACCCTCCTGAGAGAGGGGGGCCAGACCACCGAGGAGGAGGCCGCCGCGGAGACCGGGGAGCCCGGGACCGCCTCCGGGAGGGTTCCGGAGCAGGCGGCGCCCGAGGACGCCGTCCGGCCCGGACGGATCACCACCGCCGACGGGTCCGTAGTCTAGGGAGTCGCGCGGGACCGTGGCCCGTGCCCGAGCAGAGCACGGAAGTGGGTCCATGGCCGAGGAGAACCGTCCGGCGTTCGCCGCCGAGCGCCGGGAGCGCATTCTCGAACTCGTGCGCGCCAACGGCACCATGTCCCTGCGCGACATCGCCGTCAGGGTCCGCGCCTCGGAGGTCACCATCCGCCGCGACGTGCGCGCCCTGGAGACCGAGGGGCTGGTGGACCGCCGCCGGGGCGGGGTCGCCCTGCCCGGCAGGATCGGCCACGAGCAGAGCTACTCCGGCAAGAGCGGCCAGTGCGCCGCCGAGAAGGCCGCCATCGCCACCGCCGCGGCCCGACTCGTGCGCCCCGGCGACGCCGTCACCATCGGCCCCGGCAGCACCGCCGAGGCCTTCGCCCGCGCGCTCCTGACCCGCACCGACCTGACCGTGGTCACCAACTCCCTGCGCGTCGCCGACGTCCTGGCCGGGGCCGTCGGCGTCGAGGTGGTCGTGACCGGCGGCACCCTGCACGGCCCCATCCGGGCCCTGGTCGGGGCGGCGGCGGAGGAGAGCCTGGCCGGGCTGCGCGTCAACCGGGCCTTCCTCTCCGGCAACGGGGTCAGCGCCGACCGCGGCCTGAGCACCCCCAACCCGGCCGTGGCCAGCGTGGACCGCGCCCTGGCCGCCTGCGCCGAGGAGACCATCGTCCTGGCAGACCACACCAAGATCGGCGCCGACACCATGGTGCCCACCGTCGCCCCCGAGGAGATCGCCCACCTGGTCACCGACAGCAGCGCCGACCCCGAGGTGCTGATGACCCTGGAGGAGACGGGCGCCCTCGTCCACGTCGCGGTGGTCGCCCAAGAGCGGGGGCAGTGAGCGGGGAGGGGAAAGGGGACTTCTCCTCTGCGAACGGAGGAAAGGACCGCGTACCCTACCGTTCACACGCGTATCCCGCGTACGCTCCGCCCGTCCCGCACCGCCCGTCCGATCCGCAGGAGCCGCCGCGCATGTCCTCCCAGCCGTCTCCCCAGCAGCCGTCCTCCCCGCCCGTGCGCGTCACCCCCGAACCCGTGGCGCTCCCCGCGCCGTGGGCCGACTCCCGGGTGACGGTGGTCGTGCCCACCTACAACGAGGCGGACAACCTCCCCGTGCTGGTGGGCCAGCTCATGGCCCTGGACCTGCCGCGGCTGCGGGTGGTGGTCGTGGACGACGGCTCCCCCGACGGCACCGGCGAGGTCGCCGACAAGCTCGCGGTCGAGTTCGCCGGACGCGTCGGCGTCGTCCACCGCACCGCCAAGGACGGCCTGGGCCGCGCCTACGTCGCTGGCATGACCCGCGCCCTGGAGGAGGGCGCCGACCACGTGGTGCAGATGGACGCCGACCTCAGCCACCCCGTGGGCTACGTTCCCCAGTTGCTCGGCACCCTGCACGCCACCAACGCGGGCGTGGTGATCGGCAGCCGCTACGTCCCCGGCGGCAGCCTGTCCGAGCGGTGGAACCTCAGCCGCCGTCTGCTGAGCGGCTGGGCCAACGCCTACGTCAAGACCGTGCTGTCCATCCCCATCCGCGACGTCACCGCGGGCTTCAAGATCTGGCGGGCCTCGGCGCTGCGCGTCCTGGACCTGCCCGGCATCGAGAGCACCGGCTACGCCTTCCAGGTGGAGATGCACTACCGGGCCTACCGGCGCGGGCAGAAGATGGTGGAGATCCCCATCCACTTCGAGGACCGCGTCGTGGGCCAGAGCAAGCTCGACGGCTCCGTCGCGCTGGAGGCCGCCCTGCGCCCGCTGCTGCTGCGCCGCGCCGAGCGCGCCCGACGCCGGTAGCGGGGCGTTCGGCGGGGCCGCCCCCGGCCCGCCCGCCGTCCCGTGCGCCCGCCGGTGACATAGGTGTGCCGGTTTGGGGCACGGGACTAACGAGGGAAGGGGGGCGGACATGACTGAAGAGCCCTATGACGTGGACACCGACATGGGGGACGACCCCGAGCTGAGCAAGGCCGTCGCCCGGGAGCGGCGGATCGAGGCCGACTACGACATCCAGGAGTACGACTTCGAGGACCCCGACATGCCGGGGACCGACAGCTCGTCCGAGCCGCGGGGGATCGACGAGGCGGTGCGCTCCGAGCGCAGCGACCTCTACCCGCGCGAGAGCTGGGGAGGGGAGACCCGCAGCGCCGAGCAGGAGGCCATGCACGAGGAGAGCGACGACGTCACGCCCGACGTCGACGAGGGCGCGGCCGTGCGGAGCGAGCACCCCGACAGGCCCTACGAGCATCCGGCGGACACGCCCCACGGCGACCGGGACGACGAGCGCGACCGGACCACCGACACGGCGGGCTACGTTCCGGACGCCGAGGACCCCAGGGACACCGGCGCACCGGACACCTGAGGACCGCGCACTCTGAGGACTGGGCCGCCCGGGGGCACACCGTGTGAGGCGTACCGCCCGGGGCACGGCGTCCACGGCCGTTGCGCGGGATGCGGCCTCCGGCGGAGCGACCCCTGCCCGACGGGGGAGAACGCCGAGAGCGAGGGCCCCCTTCCGCCCGGAGGCGGAAGGGGGCCCTCGCGTTTCCCGTCGCGGCGACGCGTGCGCCCGCGGAGGGCGTGACCGCCTACTCGCTGGCCAGCGCCCCCGTGATCGAGGTGGCCGCCGCCCGGCGGGCGGGCAGCACCGAGGCCAGCAGCCCCGCCAGGACCGCGACCGCGATGAACACCCCGATCTGGCCGAAGGGCACGGTGAAGACCATGTCCGGCATGACCGAGGCCCCGGCCGCCCAGCCGAACACCACGCCCAGCACGATGCCGATACCGGCGCCGATCAGGCACAGCAGCACGGCCTCCACGCTCAGCATCCGGCGCAGCTGGCCCCGGGCCAGCCCCAGCGCCCGCAGCAGCGCGGACTCGCGGGTGCGCTCCAGCACCGACAGAGCCATGGTGTTGGAGATACCGAACACCGCGATGATGATCGCCAGGCCCAGCATCGCCGCGATGGTGTAGAAGGCGATGTCCAGAACCTCGGAGAACTGGTTCTTCATCTCGGCGGCCGACGCGACCTGCATGGTCGGGTGGTCCTCGACCGCGGTGTAGACCGCGTCGCGCACCTCGGCGGCGTCGGCTCCCTCGGCGGCGCGGATGAGCAGCATCTCGTCCTCGTCCACCGACGGGAAGGCCGCGGCGAAGTCCTCCGGGTGCAGGGTCACGCCCGTCAGGGACTGCATGTCCTCCACGACCGCGACGATCTCCACGGACAGGTCCCGGCCGTCCTCGGCCGGGAGGGTGAGGGTGTCGCCCACCCCGGCGCCCTCGGCGTAGCCCTCCGTCACCGTGGCCCGGCCCGGACCGATGTCGGTCACGTCGCCCTCGACGGTGTCGCTGGTGAGGTCGACGCCGACCTCGGCGCCCGGGTAGGTGTAGACGGGGACCGACTGGCCGCCGTCCGTGTCGACGTAGACGCTGCGCTGGCCGATGACCTTGCCCAGGGCGGACTGGCCCTCCAGCGCCACCCGGACCTCGTTCGGGATGGTGGGGAACCGCGGCTCCTGGGCCGCCCCGGCCTCGGTGCCGCCCTGCGTGCCGGAGTCCTCACCGGCGGACGCGCCCCCGGTCGGCTCCGCGGGCTCGGCGGGGCCCTCGGCACCGTCGGCGGGAGCCTCTCCGGCCGCGCTCTCCTCGCCGTCGGCGGGAGCCTGCCCGGCGCCTGCGGACTGCTCGGAACCCTCGCTCCCCGCCGGGTCCTCGGCTTCCTCCGAGCCCTCGGCCGTCTCGGTGGCGGTCCCCGTCCCCTCCATGGAGAACTGCGGGGAGACCTGGTAGTCCACCGGGAACTGCTCCTCCAGCATCCGGGTCATGGTCGTCTCGACGGAGGCGCTGACCACCGAGTACCCGGTGATGAGGGTCGCGCCCACGGTCAGGGCGATCATCGCGGTGGCCGCGCGGCGCGGGCTGCGGGTGGAGTTGTCCACCGCCAGCATGCTCGGCACGCCCACCTTCCGCAGGGGCACGCCGACCAGGCGCACGATGCCGCGCACCAGCAGCGGGCCCAGCACGACCACGCCCACGAACGCGATGAGGGCGGCGGCGGTGACGATGACCGGGCCCATCGTGCCCGGTCCCATCATCTGGGTCAGGCCCACCAGGGCGGCCGCGACCGCGAAGGTCACCAGGCCGAAGACGACGCGGACCCAGCCGGTGCCCTTCTCCAGTCCGGCGGCGGTGGCGCTGGTGCGCAGGGCCGCCAGCGGCGCCACCCGGGTAGCGCGCGTGGCCGGGACCATCGCGGAGAACACGGTCACCACGGTTCCCACGGCCAGTCCGACCAGGACCGCCGTCGGCGTGACCACCACGGGCACCGCCTCCCCGGAGCCCAGCAGCGGGCCGCCGTAGGTCGCACCGGCCATGCCGACGCCCACACCGGCCAGCACGCCCAGGGCGGAGGAGACCAGGCCCACGACCACCGACTCGGTCAGCACCGACCGGAAGACCTGGCCGCGCTTGGCGCCCACGCACCGCAGCAGGGCCAGCTCGCGCTGGCGCTGGGCGATGAGGATGGCGAAGGTGTTGTAGATGACGATCCCGGCGACGAACATCGCGATGAAGGCGAACAGCAGCAGCGCGACGCGCAGCATCTCCGCCTGGCCGCCCACGCTCTCGGCCATGTCCAGACCGAACTGCTCACCGGTGCTCACCTCGGCCGCGCCCCCCAGCTCCGCGGCGACGGCGTCGGCCGCATCCTGCGGGGTGTGGCCCTCGGCGGCGAGCACGTCGATCTCGGCGTAGTCCCTCACGCCGGCCATCTCCCGGGTGGTGTCCGGGTCGAAGACGACGGCGCCCCCCATGCTGTAGGCCGGGTCCACGCCGAACTCGACCAGCCCGGTGAGGGTGAAGTCGCGCTTGTCCCCCTCGGCGTCGAGCACGGTCACCGTGTCGCCGACCGCGAAGCCGGTCTGCTCGGCGGTGGAGGTGGCCAGGGCGATCTCGTCCCCGCTCGCGGGCAGCGAGCCCTCGTCGGCGGAGAAGCGGCTGACCTCGCCCAGCCCGACCGCGGCGGGAGGCACGAAGCCGACCGCGCGGCCGTCGGCGTCTAGGAGCACGGCCTCGCCCTTCAGGAGCCCGCCCGCCTCGGCGACCTCGGGCAGCGCCCGCACCGCGTCCAGCTGCTCGTCGGTGAACGGAACCGGCTCCTCGGGCGGCTCCGTGCTCTCGGGGTCGAACTCGGGCTCGGTGGGCACGGCGATGGCGTCCACGCTGGTGGCCGAGCCCATGACGGACTTCTCGTAGCTGGCGTTGAGGGTGTCGGCGAAGACCATGGTCCCCGACACGAACATGACCCCCAGCAGGATCGCCAGCACGGTGGTGACGTACCGGGACTTGTGCAGACGCAGCCCGGCGAGTGTGGTGCGCAGCATGTCCCTCAGGCCTCTTCCAGCTTCAGCAGCCGTGCGGAGACCAGCTCGGCGGTGGGTTCGACGACCTCGTCCACCAGACGTCCGTCGCGCAGGAAGACCACGCGGTCGGCGTAGGAGGCGGCCACGGGGTCGTGGGTGACCATGACGATGGTCTGGTTCAGGTCGCGGGCCGAGTTGCGCAGGAACTCCAGCACCTCGGTGCCCGAGCGCGAGTCCAGGTTGCCGGTGGGCTCGTCGGCGTAGACGACCTCGGGCGCGTTGAGCAGGGCGCGGGCCACGGCCACGCGCTGCTGCTGGCCGCCGGAGAGCTTGGCGGGCAGGTGGTTGAGCCGGTCGCGCAGGCCCACCACGTCGATGATGTGGTCGAAGCGCTGCTTGTCGACCCCGCGCTTGGCGATCTGCGACGGCAGCAGGATGTTCTGCTCGGCGGTCAGCATCGGCAGCAGGTTGAAGGACTGGAAGATGAACCCGATCCGGTCGCGGCGCAGCAGGGTCAGCTCGGCGTCGCGCAGGCCGGTGATCTGGGTGCGGCCCAGGTGCACGGTGCCCGAGGTGGGCACGTCCAGTCCGGCCAGGCAGTGCATGAGGGTGGACTTGCCCGACCCCGAGGGGCCCATGATCGCGGTGAACGCGCCCCGGTGGAACTCCACGTCCACCCCGGCCAGGGCGTGGACCTGGCTGTCGCCGGTGTCGTAGGTCTTGGTGAGGCCCCGGGCGACCACCACCGGCGGTGAGGTGACCGTCGGGTCGGGCTTCACGGTGAACTCGGTCACGGCAGACAGCTCCAGGAATCGGGGATGGTGTGCGGGCCGGACGGGCTCTCCGTCGCGGCTGTCCACAACGCTAGGTCCGCCCGCCCGGCCCGGGCGTCCCCCGCGGGGCCGATTCGCGACTCGGCCAAAGGAACGGTGGCGGGCGGGTTCGCGACTCCTTCGTCTGGCCGGCGCACCGACTTTCGTCGGGGGTCGTCGGAGCACCCTCCGTCACGGGCCCGCCACGCGCCCCTGCCGGCCTGGGCTTTCGCGGGCGGACCGACGATCGGACCGCGCGGGACCGGGCGCGGCGCGCGCACGGGCCGACCGGGTGCGCCGCCGTAGACTCCCCAGCATGAGGAGCTGGGTGAGCGACCGGGGCAGGGACGCCGGCGCCCTGTGGAACAAGAACCGGGAGTGGTGGTGGGCCCGCCGCCTGACCATCGCCGACTGGCTCTACGCCGTGCTGCCGCTGCCGTTCAGCTGGGTACTGCAACTGGTGGGCAGCACGCAGCTCGGCCTGTTCGGCGGGCTCGTCCCCGCGCTCCTGGCGCTCCTGGCCAACGTGAACATCGCGTTCGCCCTGGCCGCCGGGGTGGTCCTCTACGTGATCCCGGTCGTGTTCGCCGGTGCCACGGTCCTGCTGCGGCGGAGCTTCCCGCAGTGGATGCTCGTCACCGCGCTCGTGCTGCTGCTGTGCTTCGCCAACTTCGTCCCGGCCGTGATCGCCCTGTACTCGTACTCGGTGTACCAGGGCAACCGTCGCCTGCTGGTGGGCTGGTTCGCCCTGTACAGCCTGGCCATGGTCGTCGCCTACGAGGCCAACCCCCTCGGCCAGGTCTTCCTCATCGGGATGCTGCTGGTCGTACCGATGGTCTTCGGCCTGTGGGTGGGCACCCGCCGCCAGCTCATCGACCGCCTCCACGAGCGCGCCGAGCGCCTCGAACGCGAACAGCACATGATGGCCGAGCAGGCCATCACCGCCGAGCGCACCCGCATCGCCCGGGAGATGCACGACGTGGTCGCCCACCGGGTCAGCCTCATGGTGCTGCACGCGGGAGGGCTGGAGGTCTCCGCCGAGGACCCGCGCACCGTCGAGGCGGCCGGGCTCATCCGCACCACCGGCCGCGAGGCCCTCACCGAACTGCGCGGCATCCTCGGGGTGCTGCGCGACGACACCGACGCCGCGCCCACCGCCCCCCAGCCGGTCCTGTCGGACCTGGACCGCCTGGTGGGGGAGTGGCGCGCCGCCGGGATGCCGATCGACCGGGAGGAGAGCGGCCGGGTCCGCCCGCTGCCGACGGGCGTCCAGCGCACCGCCTACCGGATCGTCCAGGAGGGGCTGACCAACGCCGCCAAGCACGCGCCCGGCGCCGCCGTCACCCTGCGCCTGCACTACGCCGACCGCCAGCTGGAGGTGGAGGTGGCCAACGCGCCCGCCCGGGGCCCGGCCTCGCCCATGCCCCGCAGCGGATTCGGTCTGACCGGGCTGCGCGAGCGCGTCGTGCTCTCCGGCGGAAGCCTCAGCGCGGGGGCGTGCCCCGACGGCGGGTGGCGTCTGCGCGCTATCGTGCGAACCGACGATCCATCCGGTACGGAGGAAGAGGTTTCCGAAGGTGATCCGCACGCTCCTGGTCGATGACGAACTCCTGGTCAGGTCCGGCCTGCGGATGATCCTGGACTCCGCTCCCGACATCGAGGTGGTGGGCGAGGGCGGCGACGGCGCCGAGGCCGTGCGCCTGGCCGAGGAACTCGCCCCCGACGTGGTGCTGCTCGACATCCGCATGCCGGGCACCGACGGGATCACCGCCGCCGCCCGCCTGACCGCCCTGCCCCGGCCGCCCCGCGTGGTCCTGCTGACCACCTTCGACCTGGACGAGTACGTGCACAGCGCCCTGCGGGCCGGTGCGGTGGGCTTCCTGCTCAAGGACACCCCGCCCCGCGACCTCATCGGCGCGGTGCGCACCGTCCACGAGGGCAACGCGATGCTCGCGCCCAGCGTGACCAAGCGCATGCTCGAACGCTTCGCCGCGCCCGCCCCCGCCGACTCCGCGGCGGGCCGCGCCGAGGCCGTGCGCCGCCTGTCGGTGCTCAGCGAGCGCGAGCGGTCGGTGCTCCTCGCGGTGGCTCGGGGCCGGTCCAACGCCGAGGCGGGCCGCGACCTGGGCATGCGCGAGGCCACGGTCAAGGCCCACGTCAGCCGCATCCTGGCCAAGCTGGACATGTCCAACCGGGTGCAGGCCGCCATCCTGGCCCACGACGCGGGCTGGGCCTGAGGGCGGACCGGTGTGAGCGGCGGGCCGGACTCCGGGACGGGGCGGGGCCGTCTCCCGCCCCGGATAGGGTCGCTGTCGACCTCGTTCCCCCAGACGAAGGAACCGACCGTGCCAACGCTCCCCTCCTGGCACAGGAAGGTCCTGCCCCGCGTGCTCGGCGGGTGGGGCCTGCTCATGGCCGCCTTCACGGGCAGTTTCGTGGTCAGGCTCACCGAGTCGCCCACGCTCCTGGCGCTGTACGCGTCCGCGGTCCTGGCCGGATTCGTCTGGTTGGACCGCCGGGGCGTCGTCTTCGGGGAGGATCCGTATCCGGGCTCGTCCGAGCGGCGACCGCCCGCGGGGCACGCACGGCCCCTGTCGGGCATGCGGGCGGGGCTGGGCCACATCGCACTGGTGATCCTGTCCTGGATGGTTTCCACGGGGTCCGCGCACACCTGGCTGCTGAGCCCCGGCACGATGCTCATCCTGGCGGTCGTCGTCGGCGTACCCCGACCACCGGAGGCCGAGGACGGGGAGGAACAAGGGGACCCGCGTCGGTGACACACCTCACCGCCGCCCGCCGTGCTCGGGGCGTCCCCCCAGCGTGTCCGGAATCCCCGCACATGGGCGGATCGGCGCCCCTGTTCGCCTCGGTTGCGTCTACCGCCGGGTAGCTCGGTACGCTGCAATGCGATCCCACCCCCCGCAACACCACGTCGTGGCTGATCACAGCAGCCGCAGGAGAAGAGGAGCCCCTATGTCGCGCTCGGTACTGGTCACCGGCGGCAGCCGCGGAATCGGCCTGGCCATCGCCCGTGAGCTGGCCGCGGGCGGAGACGACGTCGCCGTGACCTACCGCTCCGGCGAGCCCCCGGAGGGTCTGCTGGGCGTCCGTTGCGACATCACCGACTCCGCCCAGGTCGACGCCGCCTTCAAGGAGGTCGAGGAGGCGCAGGGCCCCGTCGAGGTGCTCGTGGCCAACGCCGGCATCACCAAGGACCAGCTGCTGGCCCTGATGAGCGAGGACGAGTTCTCCTCCGTGCTGGACACCAACCTCACCGGCGCCTTCCGCGTGGCCAAGCGCGCCGTGCGCGGCATGATGCGCAAGCGCTCGGGCCGCATCGTCCTCATCTCCTCCGTCGTGGGCCTCCTCGGCTCCGGCGGCCAGGTCAACTACGCCGCCTCCAAGGCCGGGCTCGTCGGCTTCGGCCGCTCCCTGGCCCGCGAGCTGGGCTCGCGCAACATCACGGTCAACATCGTCGCCCCCGGCTTCATCGAGACCGACATGACCGCGGCCCTGTCCGAGGAGCGCCAGGCCGAGATCAAGAAGAACGTCCCCCTGGGCCGCCTCGGCTCCTCCGAGGACATCGCCAGGACGGTGGGCTTCCTCGCCGGGCCCGGCGGCGCCTACATCTCCGGCGCCGTGATCCCCGTCGACGGCGGCCTGGGCATGGGCCACTGACCGGGTCCGCCCCCTTTTTCCCTTCAGCCACCGGAAGGGCTCCCCTTCCGCAACGGACCACAGACAGGACGGACGACCCGAACATGGGAATCCTCGAAGGCAAGCGCATCCTCGTCACCGGTGTGCTCACCGACTCCTCCATCGGCTTCCACGTGGCCCGCCTGGCCCAGGAGCAGGGCGCCACGGTCGTGCTCACCGGCTACGGCCGCCTGAGCCTGGTGGAGCGCATCGCCAAGCGCCTGCCCGAGACGCCCCCGATCCTGGAGCTGGACGTCACCGACGACGAGCAGCTCTCCACCCTGGCCGCCCGCGTCGGCGAGCACGTGGACGGCCTCGACGGCGTCGTGCACTCCATCGGTTTCACCCCGCAGGACGCCCTGGGCGGCAACTTCCTCAACACCGAGTGGTCGGACGTGGCCACGGCCATGCACACCTCGACCTTCTCCCTGAAGTCGCTGACCACCTCGCTGCTGCCGCTGATGAAGGACGGCGGCTCGGTCGTGGCCCTGGACTTCGACAACAGCGTCTCCTACCCCATCTACGACTGGATGGGCGTGGCCAAGTCCGCGCTGACCTCCACCGCCCGCTACCTGGCCCGCTACGTCGGCGACCAGAACATCCGGGTCAACCTGGTCTCCGCCGGGCCGCTGAGCACCATGGCCGCCCGCAGCATCCCCGGGTTCTCCGAGCTGGCCAAGCACTGGCCCGAGCGCGCCCCGCTGGGCTGGGACGTCACCAACCCCGAGCCCGCGGCCAAGGCGGTCGTGGCGCTGCTGTCGGACTGGTTCCCCGCCACCACCGGCGAGATCGTCCACGTCGACGGCGGCTTCCACTCCACCGGGGCCTGACCGCCCCGAACGCACCGGCTCCGGCTCCTCCGGAACCGGTGCCCCGCCGTGGGCGTGCGATAGGTTGACGCGGGCGGGCCACCCCCAGGGGGCGGCCCGCCCGTCTGCCGTCGCGGGGCGGGTGCGGCGAGTGCCCGCCGTGTGCCCGAAGAGGTGCGTGCGACCCCGGCAGGCGGCCGTGCGAGCCGAGAGCGAAGGGGACGGGGCAATGGATCTGGGACTGAAGGGGGCACGGGTCGCCGTGACCGGTGCCAGCAGGGGGATCGGCCGGGCCATCGCCCAGCTGTTCGCCGTCGAGGGCGCCGACCTCGCGATCTGCGCGCGCACCCCCGAACCGCTGTCCGAGGCGGCCCGCGAGCTGGAGGAGACCGGCGCCCGCGTGTTCTCGCGCGCCCTGGACGTCACCGACCACGACGCGCTGCCCTCCTTCGTCGAGGGCGCGGTGGCCGAACTCGGCGGCCTGGACGTGCTGGTGTCCAACGTCTCCGGCGGCAGCGCGCCCACCCCCGACCAGTGGGAGCGCGGCTTCGCGGCCGACCTGATGCCCTTCGTGCGCCTGACCGAGGCGGCCAAACCCCACCTGCTGGCCTCCGAGCGCGGCGGCTCGGTGGTGCTGATCTCCAGCACCTCGGCCCTGCACACCACCGTGCCCGCCGGACCGCGCTCCTACGGCGCGGTCAAGGCCGCGCTCAACCACCACGCGTCCTCGCTGGCCCGCGCCTGGGCGGGGGAGGGGGTGCGGGTCAACACCGTCTCGCCCGGCCCGATCGAGTTCCCGGGCGGGGGCTGGGCGCGCCGCCGCGAAAGCGACCCGGGGTTCTACGAGTCCGTCCGCGAGCGCATCCCCTACGGCCGCCTCGGCCACCCCGACGAGGTCGCCCGCGCGGTGGCCTTCCTGGCCAGCCCGGCCGCGGCCTACGTCACCGGACAGAACCTGATGGTGGACGGCGGTTTCCTCGACCGGATCTGAGCGCGCCCCGCCGCGGCCGGGCCCGCCGGGCGGGCCGCGGCGGGGCCGCCCCGTGCGTTGGGGGCCGGTCCGGGGTCGGGTGTCGCGCCGGTGTGCCAGAGGGTGCGGGGCCACGACGGTGGCGTCGCCCTGTGCGCCGGGGGTCAGTCCCGGGATCGGGCGCCGCGCCGGTGCGCCAGCAGACGCAGGACCACGACGGCCGCGCCGAGCGCACCCGCCGCCAGCGTCGCCGCCGTCACGTCGGGAAGCCACGTCAGGGCCGGGCGCGGGCCGTGGCTCACCGCCACCCCCACCGCGGCGGCCACCGCGACCAGCCCCAGCGCCGACCACAGCGCGGTCGCCCACCTGCGGGGCCGCCGCACCTGCACGGCCGCGACGGCGCCCGCGCCCAGCGCCGCCGCGGCTGCCGTGGGCGTCCACACCGACGCCAGGTACAGCGGGTCGGTGCCGGGGGAGGAGGGGGAGTCCCCGCCCGCGAGCATGTGGGCCAGCCCGAAGGCGACCGCCTGGATTCCGTTGTCGCGCAGCATGTCGTAGGTGTTCTGGAGGACCACCACCGCCCTCCCGCGTTCGGGCAGCACCACCACGATCGCCGCGTACCCCGGGGTCGAACCGCCGTGGAAGACGATCGGCTCACCCAGGTCGGACAGGGCGGTGTCGCGCCATCCCAGGCCGTACTCCTGCGCCGAACCGGGGACCGGGACCAGCCCCGTGCGGGCCTCCTCCAGTGCGGCGGCGTCCAGCACGGGCGGCTCCGCCGCCACCTGCGCCCGCGCGAACGCGGCCAGGTCGGTGACGTCCCCGCCCAGGTAGCCGTAGGCGGCTCCCTCGTCGTCCACACCGTCGGCGTCGGCCACCGGCACGCCCCACAGCGTGCGGTGCCCCGGGCTCAGCCCGGCCTCCCGCGCCTGGGCCGCGCTGGCGAAGACGCCGTCCATCCCCGTCGGTTCCAGGACGCTCTCGCGCAGGTACCCGTGGAAGTCGCCGGTCACCTCCTCCATGACGGCGCCCAGCACGAGGTAGTTCGCGCTGCTGTACTCGTGCGTGCCCGGGGTCCCCGGCTCCGAGGCGGCGACGCGCGCCATCCGCGCGTCCAGGTCCGGGGCCCCCTCGCCGTAGAGGTCGCTGGTGGCTGCGGCGGTGCGCCCGGTGAGCCCCGAGGTCTGAGTGAGCAGGTCGCGCACGGTGGGGTCGGCGCCGAACTCCGCGAAGACCGGCAGGTACTCCTCGACCGGGGCGTCCAGGTCCAGACGCCCCTCCCCGGCAAGGACCAGTGCGGCGGTGGCGGTCACGGGCTTGGCCACCGACCCCCACAGGAACGGGGTGTGCTCGTCCACCGGGGCGCCGTCGCCGTCCACGCCGAAGGTCCCCCGGTGCTCGACGCCCCCGGGGCCGACCACGGCGTAGGCCAGTCCGGGGGTGTTGGTGGCGGCCATGCGTTCCTGGACGTAGGCGTCCATCGCGGCGGGGTCATTGGGAGCCGCGTCGTCCGGTGGGGCTGTGACCACGGGGGACAGGGCGAGCAGCAGGGCGAGGGGGACGTGGGTGAGGGGGAGGGGCATGAGGGGGCCTTTCGATAACCGTATATCCATACGATTATGACCGTACCATGATACGGTTATCCGGTGCCGAGAACCGCAGACCACGCCCAGAGGCGCACGCAGATCACCGGCGCCGTGTGCGAGCTGATCGCCGAACGGGGGCTGGACGCCGTGACCGTGGCCCGCACGGCCGCGCGCGCGGGGATCTCCGTCGGGCTCGTGCAGCACTACTTCCCGTCCAAGGACGACATGCTCCTGCACGCGTTCGAGCGGGTCAGCACGGCCGTCGCCACCCGCGTCGCGGACGTGGTCAGCGAGGGCGCCCGGCACGAGAGGACCATTTCCGGGATCCTGCTGGCCGCGCTGGCCGAGCACTTGCCCCTGGACGAGCCCCGCCGGGCGGAATTCCGGGTGATCCGCGTCTTCGCCGGACGGGCCCTGGAGAACCCGGCCCTGGCCGAGGTGGACGCGCGCACGGCGGACGCGCTGCACGCCGAGATCGCCCGGGCGGTGCGCAACGGCGTGGAGTGCGGTGAGGTGGAGGCGGACGTGGACGCCGCCGCGTCCGCCGCCCGCGTCGCCGCCGTGGCCGAGGGGCTGGCCACCCAGGTCTACCGGGGCGGGCCGGGAGCCGCCGAGCGTGCCCGGGAGGCGTTGCGCGCGGAACTGGGTTCGGTGTTCACGGGAGAGTGCCGCCAGTACGCGCGCTGAACCGCCGACCCCGGCCGCGTTCCCGGCCGCGGTGGCGGTGTTCCCCCTGGAACGGCCGGAGTCTCCGAAGCGCTCCCGGAGGTCGTTGTTCTCCCGGAGGCCGCTGTTCTCCCGGGGCGGGGATCACGGTCCTGCTGCCGGTCACGCCCCTGGTTCGGGCTCGCTGAGCCGCCGGGTCTGCGTGTGCAGGATGTCGATGGTCTTCGTGACGTAGTCGGTGATCACGGCGAGTTCGGCCTCGTCGTACCCGGCCATCAGTTCGCCCATCGCCCGCGACAGCCCCGCGAAGGCGTCGGCGGGGTCGGGCCGCGCCTCGACGTCCGCAGAGACGAGCACGCGCCGCCGGTCGGCGGGGTCGGGGACGCGCTGCACGTAGCCCAGGCGGTGCAGCCGGTCGACGAGTCCGGTGACGGCTCCGGGGGTCAGGCCGGTCAGCTCGGCCAGCGCGCCCGCCGTGAGCGGGCCCTGTCGTTCGATCAGGCCCAGCGCGCGGTGGTCGAGCGCGCGCAGTCCCAGGCGTTGGCCGACGGCCTCGTGGAAGAGCACGACGGCGGTGCTGAGCTGCCGTCCGAGGTCGCTGCCGTCCCCTGCCGTGTCGCTGTCCCCGCTGTCCATGCCCCGTCGCCCCCTTCTCCGCTGCACCGCCTTCCTCCTGCCTGCGGTGAACTTCTTTCAGGCTATCGAATATTTTAGTTTAGTGAACTAAAGTAAATATCCGATAGGCACCGCCACCGCGAACCGGGAGAGCGACGATGACGGAGAGAGCCACCATCCCCGAGCTGACCTGGCGCGCACACCTGCGGCTGGCCCTGGAGCCTCCGCGCTGGGCACTGGCCTTCTACGTCCGCCACCTCCCCCTGGTGGTGGGCCTCTCCCTGGTCCCGGCGGTCGAACGCTTCGGGGTGGCGCTGTGGGGCGACGCGCTGGCGACGCCCTCGCGCGTGGCTCTGGAGGTGCTCGCCCAAGGGGCGAGGGTGGTGCTGATCGTCCTCGTCATCCGCATCGCGATCCTCAAGGACGAGCGGGTCCGGGCCGGGAGGCGTCTGGGCGACGGCCGCCGCGTCCAGGCGTTCCTCGACCACCGGTGGCCCGGCCTGCTGTGGCAGGGGGTGCTGCTGCTCGCGCTGTTCGCCGTCTTCTCCGTCGTCCCCGAACAGGTCGTGCCCCTGTGGATTCCCGCCTCGGGGCAGGACCTCTACTGGGCGCTGCTGCTCGCGGTCAAGAACGTCACGGTCATCGCCGTCACCCTCGTCTGGATGGTCGGCGCGGTCCGTCAGATGCTCATCGAGGGCGGGTGTCTGCTGGAGGGGGCGCCCGGGTCCGAGCCCGGCCCCGGACCCGGCCCCGATGAGGCGTGAGAGGGCGGAAGGCGGAGGGTGGGCTTCGCGCGGGTTCAGGGGGAGGTCGGGGGGTCTGGCTGGTTGAGGAGGGTGGCGATGTGTTCTTTGGGGTAGCGGCGTGCTCCGCCGGGGGTGCGGAAGGGTTTGAGGACGTTGTCCCATTCGCCTCGGTGGAGGCTGCGGGGGCGGATGTTGAACAGGGCGGCGACTTCGCTGGGTGTGAGGACGTCGGGGCGGCCGTCGAGGAGGTAGCTGTAGTCGGGCATGAGGGGCTTTCCGTGTCTTCGGAGGTTCGGTACTCGGCGCTGGGTGTGGTGCGGGTGGCTGGTGGGGTGGCCCCGCCTCCCCGGGGAAGGAGGAGGCGGGGCTTCGGGCTGGTGCGGAGGCACCGGCCCGTCCGCACCGGCCCGGGGGACAGGTCGGGTGGTGCGGAGCATGGAGAGCTGAGCGCTCACAGGGACACGTGGGTCACCAGGGGAAGACGACGCGGACGGTGATCGCGCCGCAGGAGTGTTGCTTCCAGTCCCAGTAGGAGCACAGGGCCTCGACCAGCAGAAGTCCGTTGCCGCTGGGGCGCAGGGGTTCGGAGCTGGGTACGCGCGGGAACGTGGGTTGCGCGCCGGGGCGGGGGCCGTTGTCGGTGACGCGGAGTTCCAGGTGGCGGAGGGTGCGTTCGATCTCCACGCGGATGCTGCCGCCGGGGAGCCCGGACGCCGAGTGGCGCAGCGCGTTCGTGACGAGCTCCGACACAGTGATGCCGACGGGTTCGGCCAGGCTGGGGCGTGAGCGGGTGGCTTGGGCGGCCCAGCGGCGGGCGATCTTGACGTGGCCGAGTTCGGGGCCGAGCAGAATGCCTGATTTGGTGCTGGTTCCGCACAGTCGGCGTGGAAGCGGGATGGGCGGAACGGTAGACTTTTGCATGTTTCACCTCGGGGGTTTCGGGGTGGAGCGCCTTGCCTCGGGGACCGCCTTCGACTTCGGTCTCCGGGGCTTTTTGCTGCCATCACATACTTGTGCGCCTTGGCTACCTCGCGGTTGCACCGACCCTTCGAGCCCTAACCTTGGTGTTTCTTGCTCTCCTCACGCCACTACCTGAAGAACTTGCGAAAAGGCCAGACAGGCCTCGGAAGCTCGGCGTAATATTCCGAGCATGAGCGACCCTCCGTTTCGTGAACTCATTAAGACCTTCCGCGATTTGCAAGGCCTCACTCAGGAGCAGTTGGCTGCCCGGGTGGGCTGTTCTGCCGCTTCCGTATCCCGGTGGGTGAACGGACAATCCCTTCCCCACCTCCCTCTTGCGGAGAAAATGGACAAGGTACTCCGCGCGGATGGGAAGCTGATCGCTGCGTGGCGTCAGGCTACGAGTGGACATGCCCTGCCCGAGTGGGCACGAGATTTGGAGGCCATAGAGCGTGCCGCAAGGCAGCTCAGCATTGTGGCACCTGCTCTTATTCCTGGGCTGTTGCAGTGTCCGGAGGTTGCCCGTGGTGTGTTTCGGACAGCACAGCCGCTTGCCACCGCGAAGGAGCTTGATCGCTTGGTGGCTCTGCGCACAGGCAGATTGGAAGAGTTGCCTGACCTCGAAGTGACTGCTGTCTTTCCTGTTACGGCTGTATCTGGCCTCCCTGAGCCCCTTCGTCGGGCGCAGGTGCCGTACCTCATCGAGTGGGCTGAAACAGGGCGGGTCGCGGTGCACCTTGTGCCTGAGGGAACGACGCTCCTCGGCCCTTCGGCTCCGTTGATGCTCTTCCGTCTGGAGTCAGGGGAACTCGCGGTCGTCAGTGATCACGCTGACGGTAACGTGATCCACGAGGACAGCACGCACGACAGACTGTCCGCTCAAGCCACCACCGCGCTGGCAGCATCCCTGCCACTTGCACTCTCGCTCGATGTACTGAGGAAGCTCACATGAACACCACCACCGAATGGCATAAGTCCAGCTACAGCGCCAACGGGGGCAACTGCGTTGAGACCCGAGAGCACAAGGCTGGTTCGGACGTGCGTGACACTCAGAATCGGAACCAGGGGCATCTGACGTTCGCTCGTCAGGAGTGGGCCGCCGTTCTCGCTGTCACGAAGGGATGAGCCGTGAAGTCTGACTGGCACAAGTCCAGCTACAGCGGTGGTGACGGCGGGAACTGTGTGGAGGTCGCGGAAGGGCCTACCACCCACGTTCGTGACACCCAGAACCGGGAGTTGGGCCATCTGTCGGCCGAGGCCTCGGAGTGGACGGCACTACTGGCTGCGGTGCGCGTCCGGTAGCGAAGTACCGCGATCCGGCCCTGCCCGCGCCTGGGCAGGGCCGGTTTCCTTTCCCACTCGTCACCCGCTCCGCGCCAGCCACACATCCACCACGAAACCGGGCCCGCAACCGGCCACACCTGGCTACGGTGTCCACCATGGCTACTCACGAGGAGCTGTCCGCCCGCTATCCCGACGTCCTCTTCACCAATCTGCCACCCGGCACCCACGGCACGGGGGCGGTCTGGGAGGTCCGGTCCCGCGGTTCCGACACGATCATCATGTACGCGCACACCGACGAGCAGGCCGACAGGTACGCGAAGGTCGTCGCCCGAGCGGTCAAGTACCCCGGCCAGATGGGGTGACGACGCCCCGCGCCGACGGACTGGGCTTGATCGGGTCCACTCCTGCATGCGCGGGACCGCAGGTTGTCCACAGGGCGAAGAGCGGTCTGGTGCGGTGCCGGACGGGCGGGCTACGCTCGATTCGGGGAAGTTCTCGCTCCGCGCAGGTGCGTCACGCGCCCCCAAATCCAGTCTGACCGGTCTTCCCACCCGCCGCCAACCCCCGGCTTCCGCCTGTGGACGACCACCTCCGCGTGCCCAGGGAGCGTTGGGAAACCGCCGCGCTCCGACCCGGCCCGATCGGAACCATCCCCGCGTGCGCGGGGCGCGTTCCTGCGAACCCGGGAGGGCGGGGGTAGCGGCGGGGCCGTCCCCGCGTGCGCGAGACGCGTTCCCTAGGACGGCAAGGTAGAGGGCACCATCACGGACCACCCCCGCGTGCGCGGGGCGCGTGCTTCCCGAACCGCGGGCCTACCCCTCGCGCAGGATCCTCACCAGGCGGGTCGTCCGCTCCTTCGCCGCGTTCTCCCGCACACCGGTCTCCAGCCCGCCGCCGGTCGCGTCCACCAGCGACACGTGCCGCGTCGCCCGGGTCAGCGCCGTGTACACCTGTGGCCGCGACACCGGCACCTCCGGCGGGAACACCGCCACCACGGCGGGCCACCGGCCCCCGTGCGCGGCGGCCACCGTCACCGCCCAGCCCGGGCGCAGCGCCGCCGGGTCGGTCACCTTCACCCGACCGCCGCCGACCAGCTCCACCACGGCACCGCCGCCCACCTCGCGCAGATGACCGGTGTCACCGGGCCCGTAGCCGGGGCCCTCCGCCGTGAACAGCACCCGGTCGCCCACGTCGAACCCGCCGTGCGCACCCGGCCCCGGGTTCAGCCTCTCCTTGCACGCGGCGTTGACCGCCCGCGCACCGGCCGGGCCGTCCTCCCGCGCGGTCACCACCTGCACGTGCTCGGCCCCGATCCCCAACGCGCGCGGAATCGAGTCCGTCACCAGCTGCACCACCCGGTGCACCGCCTCCTCTGCCGACGCCGCCGGAACCCGCACCACCTCGCGTCCGGGCGCCTCCACCTCGGGAACCCCGCCCGAGGCCACGCCCGCCGCCAGCTCCGCGATCGGCCCCGGCGCGTCGTCGTCGGCCACCTCGGCCACGTGCGCGGTCCGCGACGCGGCGATGTCCACCACCACCTGGCCCGGTGTCGCCGAGGGCGCCTGGTTCGGGTCGGCCAGCAGCACCAGGTGCGCGTCGTCCGCGCACACCGAAGCCAGTTCGGCGGCACGGGCCGCGCCCACCGACATCGCCTCGCACAGCACCACGAGACCGGCCTTCAACGGGGCCTGCGCCAGGAGCGCGGGCAGCGACACCGCCCGCATGGGGGACTGACCGTCCTCGCCTGGCCCCTGCTGGTCCTGCTGTCCCTCCTGGCCCTGCTGCGTCTGCTGTTCCGGCTGCTCCGGCTGCTCTCGGTCCTCCCGCACTTCGTCAGCCTCTTCGGACCCCTGCTCGCCCGAAGCCCCCTGTGTCACCGGGGTTTCCTGCGAGTCCGGAGTGTCTTGTGTCTCCGAAGCCACCTGTGTGTGCGAAGCCCCCTGCGCATCCGAGGCCGCCTCAGCGCTCTCGTCCCCCCGCGCCGCTTCGTCCTCCCCGGCACCCCGGGTCTCCTCGGCGGCCCCGGCCTCCGGTGCCCCTCCGGCACCCCCGGAAACCCGCGCTCCCTCGGAACCCCCGCCCGCGGCCCGCTCCCCGCGGATCCGCGCCAGGTCGGCGTTGACGGCCGCCGCGGCCTGCGCGGTCGGCGCAGCCACCGCGATCCCCACCTGGCTGTCGGTGGCGATCGCGTCCAGGCACACCAGCGCCCGCGCGATCTCCGCCGCGTCGCCGGGGCCGTGCCGCAGCACCGTCACCGGGCGCAGGGTCGCCGTCACCAGGGCCTCGCGTGTGCGGTCCGAGACCGTGAACCCACCCCGCTCCTCGGCCGCGTCCACCGTCTCACCCGCGGTCATCGAGTCCATGATCGGCTCGTTGCCGCCGATCAGCCGCAGCAGCTGTTCGCCCAGCCGCTGTTCGGCGTGCCCCACCTCGGGCAGCGCGTAGAACAGTTCGGTGTCGGGCAGGTCCGGGACTCCGCCCTCGCTGAAGTCGAAGTCCTCGTCGTCGTCCTCGTCGGTGCTCTCCAGCACCACCGCGCTCCCGTCGGCCACGGCCGCCTCCAGCGCGGCGGCCGGATCGGCCACCCCGAACCCGCCCACGACCGAGGCCAGCTTCTTCTCCTCGACCACGGTGTGCCCGCGCGCGGCGGACATGCGCAGTACGTGCCCGGTGAGCGCCGCCAGCCGCCGGGGGTCGCCGGGCCGCGCGCCCTCGCCCAGGTGTCTGCGGGCGCAGAAGTCGGCCTGCTCCGGGGTCACCTGCGGCAGGCGCAGCAGCAGCCACGGGTTCGCGTCCAGCGCGGCGGCGGCCCCCGGCCCCAGCACGCCCAGCAGCCGGGGCGCCAGGGCGCCCGGCGCGCCCATCCGGTCAAGGACGGCACTGACCTGTTCTGCCTCGGACACCTCGGGCGGTTCCCCTCGTCATACGGTTCACGGACTCTGGGGGAGCCTATCGACTGGCGACGACGCTCGGTTCCCGCTTCGGGGGTGCGCCCGCCGATGCCCGCCACCATGCACCCCGGTCGCCTGCCGTCGCCCGCCCCGGTCGCCCGTTGCCACGCTCCCCGTCCGCCCGCCGTCGCTCGAACTCGGCACGCCTTCCTGACGCGTCCCGGAACCGCCCTGGCATCGGAAACCTCCCCGAGTCCAGGAGCGCCCCCGGCCCGCCCGCTACTCCCGCTTGGCCCGGTTCCCGCGCCCGCGCCGCCCCTCCCGCTTCTCCGGCTTCCCAGCCGGGTCGTCCGGACCGACGACCTGGCGCACGGCCGCGCACGGGTCGGTCGTGGGGGAGGACTCCTGGACGGCGACGGCCGCGTGCTGGGCGATCCGGCGGAACAGCTCGCGCGCGGGCGCGTCGAGTCCCGCCAGGATGTGCTCCTCCGCCTCACGCACGCGTGCGCTGAGCGAGGCCAGCACCTCGCGGCCGTGCGCGGTGGCGCACACCCGCCGCACCCGCCGGTCGCCGGGGTCCACCCGGCGCCGCACGAGGTCGGCCTCCTCCAGGTCGTCGAGGAGGTAGGTCATCACGCTGCGGTCGATGAGCAGCCGCTCGGCCAGGGCCGCCTGGGTGGGGGGCTCGTCGAGTGAGACCGCGGTGAGCACATGGTAGCCGCGGCTGCCGTGCGGGACGCCGTCCAGGACCGCCTCCACCCGCTCGTGCCACCGGCGCAGGAGCACGGCCAGCGACCACCCCAGGTCGGTGTCCTGTCCCGGAGTCGGGTCCGCGTTCCCGGCCGGGGTCCGGCCGGGCTTCGGAGTGGGGAGTGCCATGCTCCGAGGCTACCAGGAATAGGTGGCACACAAGATAAGTTGTTGCCAACATCGTTGGTTCGACAAACTAGTTCCGGCTTCCTCCCGAGGAGAGAACCCATGCCCGACTACGGACACCCCCTGAGGTTCGGCACCTTCATCACACCCGCGGCGCAGGACCCCGACCGCACCGTCGCGCTCGCCGAACTCACCGAGGCGGCCGGACTGGACCTGGCCACCTTCCAGGACCACCCCTACAACCCCGGCTTCCTCGACACCTGGACCCTGCTGAGCTGGGTGGCCGCGCGCACCACGCGCCTGAGCGTGTCGGCCAACGTCCTCAACCTGCCCCTGCGCCCGCCCGCGATGCTCGCCCGTTCCGCCGCCAGCCTCGACCTGCTCTCCCACGGCCGCTTCGAACTCGCCCTGGGCGCCGGAGCGTTCTGGGACGGCATCGAGGGCATGGGCGGCAAGCGCCTCACCCCGCGCCAGGCCGTGGACGCGCTCAGCGAGGGCATCGACGTCATCCGCGCCGCCTGGGACACCGACGCCCGCGGCGGCGTCCGCGTCAACGGAGAGCACCACCGCGTGCGCGGCATGAAGCGCGGCCCCGCCCCCGCCCACGAGATCGGCATCAGCCTGGGCGCCTACAAGCCCCGCATGCTGCGCCTGGTCGGCGCCAAGGCGGACGGCTGGCTGCCCAGCCTCGGCTACCTCAAGCTGGAGGACATGGCCGAGGCCCACCGGACCATCGACGAGGCCGCGCAGGCCGCCGGGCGCGACCCCCGTCAGGTCCGCCGCATGCTCAACCTCGCCCAGATCGCCTTCCTGCCCACCGGGAAGGACTTCCTCCAGGGCCCGCCCGAGCAGTGGGTGGACGACCTGCTGCCCCTGGTCCTCGAACACGGCTACTCCACGTTCATCGTGGGCACCGACGACCCGCGCACCATCCAGACCTTCGGCGCCGAGGTCGCCCCCGCCCTGCGCGAGGCCGTGGACCGCGAACGCGCCGACGCGGGCACCGACACCGGCCCGGCCCGCGCCGCCGCCTCCCTGGCCGCGCGCCGCTCCGGCATCGACTACGACGGCGTCCCCGAGAGCCTGCGCGAGCACGCCGTCGAACCCGGCGACCGCGCCTACGCCCGCGTCCGCCACGGCTACATGCAGAAGGGCTCGCCGGGGCTGGTCCTGCGCCCCGGCAGCGCCGAGGAGGTCGCCGAGGCCCTCGCCCACGCCCGCGCCCAGGACGCCGACCTGCACGTGCGCAGCGGCGGCCACGGCATCAGCGGGCGCTCCACCGGCGACGGCGGCGTCGTCGTGGACCTGTCGCGGATGAACGGCGTCGAGGTCCTGGACGCGGACTCCGGCCTGGTCCGGCTCGGCGCCGGCGCCCGCTGGGGCGAGGTCGCCGACACCCTCGCCTTCCACGGCCTGGCCCTCAGCTCGGGCGACCACGGGGGAGTGGGCGTCGGGGGCCTGGCCACCACCGGCGGCGTGGGCTACATGTCCCGCGCCCACGGCCTGACCATCGACAACGTCACCGCCGTCGAGGTCGTCACCGCGGACGGAACCCCCGTGCGCGCCGACGCCGACCACCACCCCGACCTGTTCTGGGCCATGCGCGGCGCGGGCGCCAACTTCGGCGTGCTCACAGCCGTCGAGGCCACGGCCGCCCCGGTGCGCGACGTGGTCCTCGGCCAGTTCGTCTACGACGCGACCGACACCGCCGCCTTCCTCCGGGCCTGGGGCGAGGTCGCCGAGGCCGCGCCGCGCGAGGTCACCGCCTTCCTCACCACCGGCCCCGCGCGCGGCGGACGCGGCCCCGCGGCCCAGGCCATGGTGGTCTACGCCGGGGACGACACCGACCTGGCCGTGCGGGCGCTGGAGCCCTTCCTGTCCGTGGGCCCCGTCCTGGACCAGCGCGCCCAGCTCGCGCCCTACCCCGCGATCCTCGTCCGCCCCGACGGGCCCCACCAGGGCCACGGGCTGCCCGAGGCGCGCTCGGGCCTGCTGCACCACGTCACCCCGGACGCGGCCGAGGGCCTGGCCGGGCTGCTCGCCTCGGGCGACGTCATGTTCATGCAGCTCAGACAGGTCGGCGGCGCGGTCAACGACCTGGCGGCCGACGCCACCGCCTACGCCCACCGGTCGCAGAACTTCGTGCTGGCGGCCATGACGGCGACCCGGAGCGCCGTGCGCATGGACCAGCGGTGGGCGGACCTGGACAAGCACCTGGAGGGCATGTACCTGAGCTTCGACACCCGTACCGGGCCCGAGGTGCTCGCGCAGGCCTTCCCCGAGCCCACCCTGGACAGGCTGCGGGCCCTCAAGGCCGTGTACGACCCGCACAACGTGTTCGACAAGAACTTCCCGATCCCGCCCGCGACCCGGGGCTGAGCGGGCCCGGCCGGAACCGGGCGGGCGGTGGTGCGTCCCCCGCGTGTGCGCGTGCGCCGGGGGCGTCGCCGCCGGTCGGCGCCGCTCCGCGCGTTCCCCGCGCGTGGGCCCAAGGGGGGAGAGCCCGCCTGTGGGCTTGCCCGCCGTGAAACCGTTCGCGGGCGCACCGCACGGGTGGGGCGGGCGCGGTCACCGCACGGGCGTCGCCGGTTCGCGCGACCCGGGGGAGAAGGCGCCCCGAAGCCGCCGAGGACGGTCGCGCCCCCGTTTCCGTGGACCCCGAGGGAGCACCGGCGAGGGAGGGGTGTCAGCGCTCGGGGCGCGCCGTGGCGTCGTCGAGCGCGTCGCGGATCTTGGGCGGCAGCTCCACGCCCTCCACACCCAGGATCTCCTCCAGCTGCGCGAGGGTGCGCGGACCGACCACCGCCGCGGCCACGCCCTCCTGGTCGCGCGCCCAGCTCAGCGCCACCGCCAGCGGCGACACGCCCAGGCCCTCGGCCGCCGTGCACACCGACTCCACCACCCGGCGGCTGCGGTCGTCCAGGTAGGGCTCCACGTACGGCGCCATGTGGGAGAAGGCCGCCCGCGAGTCCGGCGGCGTACCGTTGCGGTACTTGGCGGTGAGCACGCCGCGTCCCAGCGGCGACCACGCGATCAGGTGGGCCCCGGCCACCGCCGCGGCGGGCCGCAGACCGTGGTCGGCGCCCCGGTTGAGCAGCGAGTACTCGCTCCCCACGCTCACCAGGGGCACGCGCCCGGGGCGCGCGCGCTGCCAGGTGGCCAGGGTCGCGAACTGCCACGACTCCAGGTTCCCCGTGCCCACGTAGCGCGCCTTGCCCGCCGCCACGGCCGCCTCCATCGCGGCCAGCGACTCCTCGGGCGGCGTGGAGGGGTCGAACACGTGCAGCTGCCACAGGTCCACGTAGTCGGTCTGAAGGCGTCGCAGCGAGGCGTCCAGGGAGGCCAGCAGGTGCCGCCGGGAGGCGTCCACCGGCCGGTAGCCGTCGGGCGTGTGGCCGGTCTTGGTGGCCACCACCACGTCCTCGCGGCGCACCGAGGCGCGCAGCAGGCGCCCCAGGATCCGCTCGCTCTGGCCGCCGGTGTAGATGTCCGCGGTGTCCACGAGCGTGCCGCCCGCGTCCACGAACGCGGTGAGCTGCTGCCCGGCCTCCTCCTCGGAGGTGTCCTTGCCCCAGGTCATCGTGCCGAGAGCGGTACGAGAGACCCAGAGCCCTGATCTGCCCACCTGTCGCTGTTCCATGCGGCGGAGAGTACCGCGTCCGTCCGACGCCGTCCCTGGGCACACCCCCGCCGTTCCCCTCCGGCGCGGCCGTGACCGGGGCGTTCGCGGTGCCCGCGCCCGTGTTCCGGTTCCGGGAACGGGCTCCTCGAACCTGGTGGCCCGGATCCGCCGATCCCGCGGCGGCACACCGTTCCCGCGACCGCGGCCGGGGTCCTGCCCTCCCGTCCGCCACGGGCCTACCCTGTGACCATGGCGACACCCGCAGCACCCCAGGACACTCCGCCCCCACCGCCCGCACCCGAGGCGGTCACCCTCCTCCTCATCCGGCACGGGATGACCGACGCCACCGGCCCCCGCCTGGCGGGGCGCGCCGAGGGCGTCCACCTCAACGACACCGGCCGCGTCCAGGCCGCGCACCTGGCCGGTCGGCTCACCGGGCTGCGACCGGCGGCCCTGGTCTCCAGCCCGCTCGAACGCTGCCAGGAGACCGCCGAGGCCGTCGCCGCGCAGCTCGGCGTCCCCGTCACCACCGACGAGCGCTTCGTGGAGTGCGACTACGGCTCCTGGACCGGCCGCGGGCTCGGTGAACTGTCCGACGAACCCCTCTGGCGCGTGGTGCAGGACCACCCCAGCGCCGCGCGCTTCCCCGGCGGGGAGGCCCTGGCCGAGTCCTCGGCCCGCGCGGTCGCGGCCGTGCGCGACTGGAACGCCCGCCTGCTCTCGGCGCCGCCCGAGGCCCCGGTCCCGGGTTCCCCGTCCGAGGCATCGGCCCCGGGCGTCCCGTCCGCGCCCCAGGACCCGCCCGTGTACGTGGTGTGCAGTCACGGCGACATCATCAAGGCCATCGTCGCCGACGCCCTCGGCATGCACCTGGACCTGTTCCAGCGCCTGAGGGTGGACCCCTGTTCGGTCACCTCCATCACCTACACGCGCACCCGTCCCTTCCTCAACAAGCTCAACGACACGGGGGAGAGCCTGACCGCGAGCCTGCCGACCCCCGCCGAGGCCAGCGGCGACGCGGCCGTGGGCGGCGGCGCGGGCTCCCAGGAGACCCCCGCCGACGCCCCCTGACGGTCCCTCCTCCGCCCCGGCGGGCCTCGGGGAGGCCTCGGGCCCTGGATCCCCGGACGCATGCCCGGCTTGCGAGTTCGGCCACGACGGCCTCGTGCCCGTTGCCTGAACCCGTGTGCCCCGACCGGCCCCGGTGGGCCGCCGAGGAACCTCGGCGGCCCACCGGGGCCGCGGCCCGACCGTCAGACGCGCCGGAGGCCCCGGTCGGCGCCCTGCCTTCCCGGGACACGTCCTGCCCCACGGGTCAACGGGTCACTGGGCCACGATCATGTTCTGGCCCGCGCTGATGCGCCAGCCGTCCTCTCCCCGGGCGTAGACGTACAGCGCGCTGCCCGCGGGAGCGCCGGTCGGCTCCCCGTCCGCGTCCACCGCCGTCTGGGCCACCTGCACGGCGATCACGTCCGGGCGGATCTCCAGCAGGTTGGCCACCTCGTACCGGGCGTAGGAGTCCGCCAGCCTCGGCGCCACCTCCCTGGCGAACGCGGCGATCTGCGCGGAACCGACCATCCGCCTGCCCGCGGCCGAGGCCCACAGCGCGTCCCCGGCGTAGTGGTCGGCCAGCGCCACCGGGTCGTGGGCGTTGAAGGCGTCCTGCAGGCTGCGCACGAGAGCGTGGATCTCGGCGTGGGACCCCGCGCGGTCCCCGGGGCTCCGGTGGGTACGGGTCTCGGTCTTCTCGGCGTCGCTCATGCCGTGTCCGTTCCTGTCGGGGGCGGTGGTCCGTCCCGCTGGAACAAACCAACAACCTCAACATTTGTTGAAGTCAAGGAGGTGTGACGTGGTGCGCACCCTCCCGGCGCCCGGCCCCTCGGCCCTACCCGGGCCCACCAGCGCGTCCAGCGGGTTTGGCACCGGTAGGCCCGCATCCCGTAAGGTTCTTGGCATGCCCGTCTTTCAGTTCAATCCGCCGGAGCGGTTCGTCGCGGGGACCGTGGGCCAGCCGGGAGACCGCACCTTCTTCCTCCAAGCCGTGGGAGAGGGGCGCATCACCAGCGTGGTCCTGGAGAAGGCGCAGGTCGAGGCGCTCGCCACCCGTATCGAGGAACTACTGGAAGAGGTGCACCGGCGCTTCGGCTCCCCGCCGGAGGACACCGCTCCGCCCGAGGACGACGCTCCCCTGGAGCAGCCCATCGAGCAGGACTTCCGGGTCGGCACCCTGGCCCTGGCCTGGGACGCCGAGGCCGCCCGCGTCATCATCGAGGCCCAGGAGATCGACGAGACCGCCGGTGAGGACCTGCTGGAGGACGACGAGGAGGAGCTGGAGGTCTTCGCCGAGGAGGCCCCCGCCCACCGCGACGTCCTGCGCGTCTACCTCACCCCCGGCGCCGCGCGCTCCTTCGCCGGGCGCGCGCTGAAGGTGGTCGCCGCCGGACGCCCGGACTGCCCGCTGTGCGGACGTCCGCTCGACCCCGCCGGCCACATCTGCGTACGCCAGAACGGCTACCGACCGGACAGCCTCGTCTGAGCACGCCGATGAGCACACCAGCGGCGGGCCGCCGGGCGCGCAGACCCGGGGGCCCGCGATGAGGGACACCGCCGACGCCTTCGACGGCCTCAGCCCGGCCGTCGGGCTCGACCTGCTCCGCACCGGCGAGATCACCGTGGAGGGACGGCTGACCGCCGCCTCCAACGCCACCCTGTACTGCACCGTCTCCGACGGCGTGCGCTCGGCCGCCTGCGTGTACAAGCCGGTGGCGGGGGAGCGGCCGCTGTGGGACTTCCCCGACGGAACCCTGGCCGGGCGCGAGGTCAGCGCCCACGCCGTCTCCGAGGCGCTGGGCTGGGGGATCGTCCCGCCCACGGTGCACCGCGACGGCCCGTTCGGCGAGGGCATGGTGCAGCTGTGGGTGCACGGCGACGCCACCGTGGACCTGGTCGCCCTGGCGCGGGAGACCGACAACGCCGACCTGCGCCGCATGGCGGTGTTCGACGCGGTCATCAACAACTCCGACCGCAAGATCGGCCACCTGCTGCCCACCCCCGGCGGGCACCTGTACGGCTGCGACCACGGGGTCTCCCTCGCCGAGGACTACAAGCTGCGCACCGTGCTGTGGCAGTGGCAGGGCCAGCCGCTGCCCCAGGACGCCCTGGAGGCCCTGGGGTCGGTGCGCGACCAGCTCGCCGACGCGGACAGCGCCCTGTCCCGGGAGCTGGCGCGGCACCTGACCGGACCGGAGGCCTACGCGGTGCGCAGCCGGGTGGACCTGCTCATCCAGCACGGCGTCCACCCCTACCCGGCGCCGGACTGGCCCGCGGTGCCCTGGCCGCCGATCTGAGTCCGGGCCCGGCTTCCGTCCGCTCTGCACGAGGCGGGGCCTCCGGCCGCCCCGGCGCTCCGGTGAGCGGTGCGATGCGCACGGGACGGGTGTCCCCGGCTCCCACCGCACCGCCCGCGGCGGCTCCTTCGTCCGCGGCCACGCCCCCGCCGGGTCGCGAACCCGTGCGCCTGTCCCAGGTCTCCTCCGCCCGCCTCACCCAACGGGGCGGACGGGTGACCGTGACCCTCCCGACGGCGGCGCGGTCGGCTACTCCGCCCGCGGCCGCGACGGGGAGTACCTGCGGGCGGTCTTCCGCGAGCACCCGGACGGGCGCTTCCCCGAGGAGGAGTCCGCCGCCGGGACCGGGCCGGTGTGAGGGTGCTCGCCTACCGGGGGGTGGGAATGGCGTGCTCCTTGCCCCGGACGGCACAATGGGGCACGTGAGCAACGAGTGGAACTACCTATTCGACATGGACGGCGTGCTCGTACGCGAGCAGCACCCCATCCCGGGCGCGGACGAACTCATCGCGGAGCTGCGCGAGAACGGGATCCCGTTCATGGTGTTGACCAACAACTCCATCTACACCCCCCGCGACCTGCGGGCGCGTCTGCTCAGCTCGGGCCTGGACATCCCCGAGGAGTCGATCTGGACGTCGGCACTGGCCACCGCCCAGTTCCTCCAGACCCAGCGCCCCAACGGGTCGGCCTACGTCGTCGGCGAGTCCGGCCTGACCACCGCCCTGCACAACGTCGGCTACGTGATGACCGAGCGCGACCCCGACTACGTGGTGCTCGGTGAGACCCGCACCTACAGCTTCGAGGCCATAACCCGCGCGATCCGGCTGGTCCGCGGCGGCGCGCGGTTCATCGCCACCAACCCCGACGAGACCGGTCCCAGCGCCGAGGGGCCGCTGCCCGCCACGGGCGCGGTCGCCGCGCTGATCGAGAAGGCCACCGGCCGCCGCCCCTACTTCGTGGGCAAGCCCAACCCGCTGATGATGCGGTCGGCGCTGCGCCGGATCGGCGCGCACTCGGAGAACACCCTGATGGTGGGCGACCGGATGGACACCGACGTGCTCAGCGGGTTGGAGGCGGGCCTGCAGACCGTGCTGGTGCTCTCGGGCATCTCCGAGCGCGAGACCGCCGAGCAGTTCCCCTACCGCCCTACCCGTGTGATCGGGTCGGTCAAAGAGCTGGTGGGCATCACCCGCGACCCCTTCCAGCGCGACTAGCGCTTCCGGCGGGACCGGAGCTTCCGGCGGGACCGACGCTCCGGCGGAACCGGCGTCCGCGCCGGGGACGCCGCGGAGGGGCGCACGCCGCCCTCCCGCGGTGGTCCTGCTTCCAGCGCCGCTGTGGGCGCCCCACAGCGGCGCTGGGAGCAGGATCACCCCTGCGGCCCGGGTGTTCCCGGGGCCCGACACGACGACGGGGGCGGCGGACCGTGTCCGCCGCCCCCGTGTGTCGCGGGATGCCTCAGGCGCTCTGCCGCTGCCTGGCGATCTCCTCCACCTTGGCCGCCTCCTCGCGGCGGCGGGCGCGGAGCAGGGCCAGGCGCTCGGCGAGGACCTCTTCCAGGTCCTCCATGCTCCGGCGCTCCAGCAGCATGTCCCAGTGGGTGCGCGTGGGCTTGGCGTTCTTGGGCTCCTCGCCGGAGCCGTCCCGCCGCAGGGCGCGGTCGCCGCAGAAACGGCACTCCCACTCGGCGGGAATCTCTGCCTCGGTCGCGAAGGTGACCGAGAAGCGGTGGCCCCGGGTGCAGTCGTAGGTGACTTCCTGCCGCGGAGCCAGGTCGGTGTTGCGGTCGTTCTCGTAGCTCGTCGCCCCGAGCCGGGTGCCGCGAAGTGCTCGCTCGGCCATCGTGTGGGTGCCTCCAGGCGCTTGTGCGGTCTCGCGGGGTGTAACGCGTCGGTCCACGTCAAGATTCCCCGCTGACCTGAGGTCGAACCACCTCCGGCGTCCAGGGGCCACCCCGATCCCAAAACATCGTCCGGTGCGCCGAGTGTGGCACATGTGACCTGGGACACTCCAGGCTGGCTGTTTCGGGTGTGTCTCTATATACGCCCGCCGGGGGCGAAAAACATCCGCTAAGCCCCGTTTTCGCCTTCCCGGCGCACCCTCCTGCCTGGTGGGGGAGGCGCCGCGCCTCCGGGGCCGAATCAACAGCGGCGGGGTCCCGTCGTCGGCCGCGCTCGCCGCGCCCCGGAGGGTCGGTGTCCGTCCCCGGTGGAACCCGTGGCCGACTCAGGCCAGTTCCGCGCCGCCGCCCGCGGCCACCCTTGGCCACCCGCGGTCGCGGGTCTGTCCCGCGTCAACCCCGCCCGTCACACTGTGTCCACCCTTGCCGCGCTTCCCCCCGAACCCGCCGCCGCACGGTTCCCGCAGTTCACGACTGGAAAAGCCGGACGCTCGACAATGGCTTCCGGAAAAGGTCGGACCTTCTCGGTCCGCCGATTATCACTCTCCGGAATCCGCGCTCTGGTAGGGAATCCGGTTACCCGTCCCCCGTGTGCGATAAAGATTCCATTATGCCGACATGGCCGCCCGAGGTGTCTGGTGGTATGTTGACTCGCCGTACACCGAAAAGCGTAGGTCGGGGAAATTAATCCCCTTCCTTTAGGTGTGCACATCGTGCCGGAAACGTCCCCTTCGGTGCGTCCTCACGTGCCGGAACCAGGAGCGACGGCGCGGCCGGACGTGGAGCCCCATGACTGCTGAGACCCCCCTCCCCCGAGGAGCCGTGCCCGCGCGGCCGTCCGCGCCGCGCTGGCTCCTCCTCCCCCTCGCGGCGCTGCCCTTCTGGGCCGTGCTCCCGTGGGCCGCGCCCGAGGCCCGGACCCTGCCCGTCCTGGCCGCCTCCGCGGTTCCCCTCGTGCTCCTGCTGGCCCTCGCGGTGCTGCTCGACCGGCGCGACCGGCGGATCCACGACCTGGGCGCCCGGCTCGACGCGCTGCGCGCCGACACCGCCTCCCTGGCCGACGAGCACCTGCCCCTCCTGGCCCGGCGCCTGCGCGCGGGCGACTCCGCCGACACCGCCCTGCGCGCCCTGCCCCTCCCCGCCGACCACGGGGGCAACGCCGTCCTGCGGGCCGCCGCCACCGAGATCGCCGCCGCCGAACGCCGGCGCTCGGCCGCCATGGCCGCCTGCGCCACCGCCGCCGGGCGCGTCCAGGCCCTGAGCACCACCATGCTCGCCGACCTGCGCCGGATGCAGGAGCGCCACGGCGACGGCGACGCGAACGCCGACGTCCTCGGTGACCTCATGCACCTGGACCACAGCACCGCCCAGGTCGGACGCGTCGCCGACAGCATCGCCGTCCTCACCGGGGCCCGCTCCGGCCGCCGCTGGGGCCGGGCCATCGGCATGGAGAGCGTCGTCCGCGGCGCCATGGCCCGCATCGGCGCCTACCAGCGCGTCCGCGTGCACAACGCCTCCACGCAGGCGGTCGCCGGGTTCGCCGCCGAGGGCGTCATCCACGCCCTGGCCGAGATCCTGGACAACGCCGCCAGGTTCTCCCCGCCCACCGCGGAGGTCCACGTCCACGTCGAGGAGGTCCAGGCCGGAATCGCGGTCATGGTCGAGGACGGCGGCCTGGTCATGGGGGAGGAGGCCCTGCGCCGCGCCCGCCGCGCCGTCGAGAACGACCTGGACCTGGCCGCCATCTCCGGAACCCGGCTGGGCCTGTCGGTCGTCGGCCAGATCGCCCACCGCTACGGCCTGTCGGTGTCCTTCCGCTCCTCCTCGCGCGGCGGCACGGCGGTCGTCCTCCTGCTGCCCCGCAAGCTCGTCAAACCCCTCCCCGAGCCCGTGGCCCCCGACTCCCCGGCGTCCCCGCCCGGGGCCGCCCGGGAGCCCGACACCGCCCCCACGCCCGCCGCGGTCCCCCCGGCCGCGACGGAGACCGCCGCGGAGGACGTCGACGGACTGCCCCGGCGCCGCCGCGGCCGGACCCTCGCGGCGGCCGAGAACACCAGGCCCGCACCGCGCAGGAGCAACCCCGCCGCCGTGGCGAGGGGCTTCGGCGAGTTCCGCTCCGCGGTGCGCGGCCCGAACGACAAGGACGCATGATGGACCTCGACACGCTGACCTGGCTCCTCGAAGGCCTCCTGGAACGCACGCCCGGCACCCGGCACGCCCTCGTTCTCTCCCGCGACGGGCTCAAGCTGTGCCACAGCTCCGGTCTGCGCGCCGACAGCGCCGACCACCTCGCCGCGATCGCCGCCGGGGTGCAGAGCCTGGCGCACAGCGCCTCGGTGGAGTTCGGCGACGGGGCGGGCGGCGTCCGCCAGGCCATGGCCGAGTTCTACGGCGGCCTGCTGTTCATCGTCGAGGCCGGGCACGGCGCCCACCTGGCCGTCATCACCTCCGAGGAGGCCGAACCCGGTCTGGTCGGCCACAACATGAACGAGCTGGTCGAGCAGATGGGCGAGCACCTGACCACCCCGCCCCGCGCCGGAGCCGGACCGGTATGACGCGCCCGCACCAGCAGGAGGGTCCGGACCGCCTCTACGTCATCACCTCGGGCCGCAGCGGCGGGGCCGACGACTCCCTGGACGCGGTGACCCTCATCGTGGCCGAGAGCGCGCCCACCCCCGGCATGCAGTCCGAGCACGCCCGGATCCTGCGGCTGTGCCGGGGCCCGACGGCGGTGGTGGAGATCTCCGCCCACCTGCGCCTGCCGGTGGCGATCGTGCGCATCCTGGTCACCGACCTGCTCGACACCGGCCTGGCCACCGCGCGCCACCCCCGCCCCGCGCCCTCACCGGCCCACCCCCTCGCCTCCCCGGACGTGTTGGAGAAGGTGCTCGTTGCACTCCACAACCTCTGATCCCCCCTCGGCCCCGCCCCCGGGCCCCCCGCACGCCGCCGCGGACCGCACCCGCGAGGCCGCCCGCGTCCCGCTGCCCGACACCGCCGAGTACGCCCTCAAGATCGCGGTCGTGGGCGGCTTCGGGGTCGGCAAGACCACCCTGGTCCGCTCGGTCAGCGAGATCCGCCCGCTCAGCACCGAGGAGACCATGACCCGGGCGGGGCACGGCGTCGACGACGTGGACGGGGTGGAGGCCAAGCGCGCCACCACCGTCGCCTTCGACTTCGGCCGCATCACCCTGGACGCCGCCTCGGTGCTCTACGTCTTCGGCGCCCCGGGCCAGGAGCGCTTCTGGTTCCTGTGGGACCGCCTCTTCTCCGGGGCCCTGGGCGCGGTGGTCCTGGTGGACACCCGGCGCCTGGAGGACTCCTTCTACGCCATCGACCGCCTGGAGGCCCAGGGCACGCCCTTCGTCGTGGCCCACAACGACTTCGGTGAGGCCGAGCACAGCCTGGAGAAGGTGCGCGCCGCCCTGGACCTGGACGCCTCGGTACCGCTGCTGCGCTGCGACGCGCGCGCACGCGACTCGGCCAAACAGGTCCTCATCGCTCTGGTCGGCCATGTCCGCGCCCTGGTCACGGAAGCCGCCCGGTGAGCCGACTGCTCGTCTGCCCGGTCCGCCGCCGAGGCCCCGGCGCGCGTCTCTCCCGCCCCGTGCCTTTGTCCCGCGCCGTGCGCCTTGCCTGTACCACGCGTCTTTCCGGTGCCGCACGTCCCGTCTGCACCACATGCTCCCCCTGTACCGCGCGTCTTTCCCGTGCCGCGCATCCCTGTCGTCCCGTGTGTCTTGCCCGTACCGCGGATCCTTTCCGCGCCGCGCACGTCTCCCGCACCGCCACGCGCCTGCCCGTCCCGGTGCCGCACGCCCCCCGGCCGCCGAGTCGGGCGGCCGCCCACCCCCTTCTCCCGGAGGACCGAGAGTGGCCGACCCCGTCCGGCTGTACGACCCCCGCTTCAACGCCGACCCCCAGGGTTCCTACCGGGCCATGCGCGCCGAACACGGTTCCGTCGTGCCCGTGCTCATGGAGGGCGACGTCCCCGCGTGGCTGGTCATCGGCTACCACGAGCTCCACCACGTCCTCAACACCCCCGAGGTGTTCGCGCGCGACCCCCGCCGCTGGAACGCCTGGGACCGGGTGCCGCGGGACTGGCCGCTGCTGCCGGTGCTCGCGCCCCAGCCCAACCTGCTGTCCGCCGAGGGCGAGGAGCACCGGCGCCGCACCGCCGCGGTCAACGACGCCCTGAACGGGGCCGACCCGCACGAGCTGCGCGCGGTCACCGCACGCCTGGCCGACCGCCTCGTCGACGGGTTCTGCGCCTCCAGCGGCACCGACCTGCGCACGCACTACGCGCAGCGGCTCCCGTCCCTGGTCCTGTGCTGGATGTACGGCCTCGACGACGAACGCGGCGAGGCGGTCACCACCCTGATGGGCACCATGTTCGACGCCGGTCCCGACGCGGTCGGGGCCCACGTCGAGATCGTGGCCGAGTTCACCCGGCTCGTCGCCTCCCGCCGCGCAGACCCCGGACCCGACGTGGTGTCCCGGATGATCGCCCACCCGGCGGGCTACGGCGACGCGGACCTGGTCGCCGAACTGGTCGCCGTCCTGGGCGGCGCCCACCAGACCACCTCCGAGTGGATCGGCAACGCGCTGCGCCTGATGCTCACCGACGACCGCTTCTCCGCCTCCATGGCGGGCGCCCGCAGCAGCGTCCGCGAGGCCCTGGCCGAGGTCCTGTGGGAGGACTCCCCGTCCCAGATGAACGCCGGGCGCTTCGCCGCCCGCGACGTCGAGCTGGACGGCAGGGTCATCCGCAGGGGCGACCTGCTCCTGCTGGGCTACGCCGCGGCCAACAAGGACCCCCGGCTGCACACCGGCGAGCGCTCCTCGGCCGTCCGGGGCAACCACGCCCACCTGTCCTTCTCCCACGGCGAGCACAGCTGCCCCCACGCCGCGCAGGGGATCGCCGAGGTCATGGCGGTCACGGCGGTGGAGGTGCTGCTGGACCGCCTGCCCGACGTGGAACTGGCCATCCCCGCCGAGGAGGTCCGCTGGCGGCCCTCGCCCTGGGTGCGGGGAGTCGTGTCACTGCCGGTCACCTTCACCCCCACACCCCCGCAAGGAGTCCTGTGATGCCCTGCCCCGTCCAGCACACCCCCGACGGAGTCCCGCTGGTGCACGCCGTGCCCGACGACGTGCAGGCCGACCGCGAACGCCTCCACCGGGCCGGACCCGTCACCCGGGTCGAACTCCCCGGCGGGGTCCGCGCCTGGGCCACCACCCACCACGAGGTCAGCCGCGCCACCCTCAACGACCCCCGGTTCGTCAAGAGCGTCGACCACTGGGACGACTACCAGAGCGGCCGGGTCCCCGAGGGCTGGCCGCTGATGGGCACGATCCCCACCGACAGCTCCAACATGCTGGCCCAGGACGGCGCCGCCCACCGGCGCATGCGCAGACTCACCGCCAGCCCGTTCTCGGCGCGCCGGGTGGAGCGCCTGCGCCCGCGCATCGAGGAGATCACCGCCCGGGCGCTGGACGCCCTGGAGCCGCGCGCGCACGAACCCCTGGACCTGAAGTCGGAGTTCACCTTCCGGGTCCCCATGGGGGTGATCGGCGAACTGTACGGGGTGGCCGAGGCGGAGTACGCCCAGCTCGGCGAGATGTACGCCAAGCTCTTCTCCGGCACCACCGAGGAGGGCGAGCACCTGCGGATCTACGGAGCCCTGTTCCAGTTCTTCGCCGAGATGGTCGCCCGCAAGCGCGCCAGCCTGGACGAGCACGACGACTTCACCGCCGACCTGCTCAGAGCTAGGGAGGACGGCGACTCCCTCAGCGACACCGAGGTCACCATCACCCTGCTGACGGTGGTGGCGGCCGGGCACGAGACCACCGTCAACCTGCTCAACAACGTGGTGCGCGCCCTGCTCGCCCACCCCGACCAGTTCGCCCTGCTCAAGGCGGGCAAGGTGACGTGGGAGCAGGTCATCGAGGAGACGCTGCGCTACGACCCGCCCAACAACGTCATGATGTTCCGCTTCGCCACCGAGGACGTGGAGGTCGGCGGGCAGACCATCCGCAAGGGCGAGGCGCTGATGACGCACTACGGCGCGGCCACCCGCGACCGCGCGGAGTTCGGTGAGGACCCGGACCCGTCCGTCTTCGACCCGCAGCGCACCCAGGGGCGCCACATCACCTTCGGGTACGGCCCGCACATCTGCCCCGGGGCGCCGCTGTCGCGGCTGGAGGCCGGGATCATCCTGCCGATGCTCTTCGAGCGCTTCCCGGACCTGCGGCTGGCCGTCCCCGACGAGGAGCTGCGGGTGCAGTCCGCGCTCTCGGTCACCAGCCTGAGGGAGTTCCCGGTCGTGCTGCGTCCCTGACAGGTGGGCCGCACGGCGCGTGGTCGGTTCCCGCGCCGTGCGGCCCCGCCCCGCGTCAAGAAGGCCTTGTGTTGACGCCTCCCGGCCGTGGGCTCGGCTGGCCGCCCGCCTGCTCGGAGGGGTGCCCGGCCGTGACCGACATCGAACCGCCCGTCGGATAGCGGCTCGACCGAGAACGCCCCCGGTGTGATGCGGGGTCCCTGGGCTGCGATGACGCTGCTGTGTCAGCCTGCCGCCCGGCATGGCGGCGTCATGGCGAGGGGGTGGTCCGGTCAGCCCCTGCGGGCGCCGTCCTACCCGCGGTGCTCGCCGCGCATGATCCGCGCGGGCACACCGGTTCCGGCGCCTCCCGGTCCCCACCCGCAGCGGTTCCGGTGCTCCTCGGCGGCGCCCACACGCCGAGTCGGCGTTCACGCCGGTTCGGTGTGACACGCTCCCGGTTCCGAACCCCTACCGTTCGCGGCGCACCCGCCCCTCGTCCCACACCGGCTCCGGCGCCTCGTACACGCCTCCGTCGGCGCCGAACACCACGAACCGGTCGAACCCGCGCGCGAACCAGCGGTCGTGCGTCACCGCCAGGATCGTGCCGTCGTAGGCCTCCAGCGCCGACTCCAGCGCCTCCGCCGACACCACGTCCAGGTTGTCCGTGGGCTCGTCCAGCAGCAGCATCGTCGCCCCTGACAGCTCCAGCAGCAGGATCTGGAACCGCGCCTGCTGACCGCCCGAGAGCGTGTCGAAGGTCTGCTCCGCGGCCGGAGCCAGCTCGTAGCGGTCCAGCGCCCGCCCCGCCTCGTCGCGGGGCACGCCCCGGCGGGCGCCCTGCCCCCGGTGCAGGATGTCCAGCAGCGTACGCCCCGCGAACTCGGGGTGCTCGTGGGTCTGCGCGAACCATCCCGGCAGCACCCGCGCGCCCAGCCGCGCCGTGCCGCTGTGCTCCACCGGCGGCACCTTCGCCCTGTCCTCCTCCGGCAGCACCGACGACTGGGGATCGCTGCCGCCCCCGGCCGCCAGCCGCAGGAAGTGCGACTTGCCCGACCCGTTGGAGCCCAGCACCGCCACCCGCTCGCCGTACCAGACCTCCAGGTCGAACGGGCGCATCAGCCCGGTCAGCTCCAGCCCCTCGCACACCAGCGCCCGCCTGCCCGTCCGGCCGCCGCGCAGCCGCATCCGCAGGTTCTGCTCGCGGGGCAGCTTCTGCGGCGGCCCCGCCTCCTCGAACCTGCGCAGCCGGGTCCGCGCCGACTGGTAGCGCGAGGCCATGTCGGAGTTGTAGGCGGCCTTCTGCTTGTAGGCGGCCACCAGCGCCCTGAGCTTGGCGTGCTCCTCGTCCCAGCGCCGCCGCAGCTCGTCCAGCCGCTCGAACCGCTCCCGGCGGGCGTCGTGGTAGGTGTCGAACGCGCCCCCGTGCACCCACGCCGTGTTGCCCGCCGCGCCCAGTTCGACCGTGACGATCCGGTCCGGCACCCGGCTCAGCAGCTCGCGGTCGTGCGAGACGAACAGGACCGTCTTGGGGGTGGCCAGCAGCGCCTCCTCCAGCCAGCGCTTGCCCGGAACGTCGAGGTAGTTGTCCGGCTCGTCCAGCAGCAGCACCGGCGCCGGGCCCCGCAGCAGGGCCTCGATGACCAGGCGTTTCTGCTCCCCGCCCGACAGCGTGCGCACCTCGCGCCACCGGCAGCGCTCGTAGGGGACGCCCAGTGCCGCCGTGCAGCACTGGTCCCACACGACCTCGGCGTCGTAGCCGCCCGCGTCGCCGTAACGGGCGATGGCCGCGGCGTAGCGCATCTGCGTCCTCTCGCCGTCGTCGACCATCATGGCCGCCTCGGCCGCCTCCAGGTCCGCGTGCGCCTCGCGCACCGGAGCGGGGGAGACCGACACCAGCAGTTCGTGCACGGTGGTCTCGTCGCGCACGTGCCCGATGAACTGCGGCATCACGCCGAGTTCGCCGTCCAGGGTGACCGCGCCGCCCTGGGGGCGCTGCTCGCCGCGCACGATCCGCAGCAGGGTGCTCTTGCCCGCGCCGTTGGCGCCCACCAGCGCCGTCTTGGACCCCTCTCCGACGCGGAAGGACACCGAGTCCAGCAGGACCCTGCCGTCGGGCAGGGTGTGGCTGACCTGGTTGACGTCGATGTAGCCCAAGACCGCTCTCCACAGGGGTTTCGCCGTAGACGCCCGGTCACCGCCGCGAGCGCCCCGGCAGGTTTCCACGGCGCGACGCGCGCCCGCAACCGGTTTTCCCAGGTGCGGGCGCTGACGGGGCCCGGAGGCGCGCTCAGCCCGCGGCGGCGCCGAACCACCTCGGCAGCCGTTCGAGCAGCTCACGCTGGTCCCCACCGGCCCAGGCCACGTGGCCGTCCGGCCGCAGCAGCACGGCGGGCGCGCCCAGCTCCTCGCAGGCCCCGCCGGTGTCGACGACGTGGTCGACCCGGTCCGCCCAGCCCGCCACCGAGAGCCGACCGGTCCGGTCGAGCAGCAGCCCGCGTCCGCCGTGCGTCAACTCGTAGAGGCGCCCCCGCGTCAGACGGATGTCGCGCATCCGCCTGCCGAGCAGCGCGTGCCCCTCGCCGAAGTCGTAGCGCAGGTCCGTCGCGGTGACGAGCCCGGTCACGTACCGGTTCACCTCCTCGAAGTCCATCAGCCTGCCCAGTAGCCCCCGCAGCGCGACCGCGCCCGGCTCGGTGCCCAGCAGCACCATCTGCGCGCGGGTGTTGTCCAGCACGGCGGCGGCCACCGGGTGCCGTTCGGCGTGGTAGCTGTCCAGCAGCCCCTCCGGCGCCCAGCCCCCGACCTCGGCGGCCAGCTTCCAACCGAGGTTGAACGCGTCCTGGACACCGAGGTTGAGCCCCTGCCCGCCGGTCGGCGGGTGGACGTGCGCCGCGTCCCCGGCCAGCAGCACCCGGCCGACCCGGTAGCGCTCGGCCAGCCGGGTGGCGTCGCCGAACCGGGACAGCCAGCGCGGCGAGTGCACACCGAAGTCGGTGCCCGCGTGGGCCCGCAGCTGCCGCCTGAACTCCTCCAGGGTCGGCGCGCTCGTGCGGTCCTCGGCCACCCCGTCGGCGGGCACGATGACGCGGTACACCCCCTTCCGGTCCCCGTCTCCGCTCGTGAGCGGGGCGAGGCCGAACCGCAGATGGGTCCTGCGGACCCGCGCGACGACGGCGGCGATCGACTCCGGATCCTCGGTCGCCTCCATCTCGCCCAGCAGCGTCTCGACCCTGGCGGGCTCGCCGGGGAAGCCGACTCCGAGCAGCTTGCGCACCGTGCTGCGGGCGCCGTCGCAGCCGACGAGGTAGCGCGAGCGCAGACGCGTGCCGTCCGCCAGTTCGACGCTCACCCCGTCCTCGTCCTGGCTCAACCCGACCAGCTCGTGGCCGCGCCGGACGTCGGCGCCGAGTTCGAGGGCGCGCTCGTCGAGCAGGCGTTCGGTGACCGGCTGCTCGATGGCCAGGCCGTACGGGTGGGCCGTGTCCAGCCCGTCGGGCCACGGCTTGGTGATGCCGCCGAAGATGCCGCCGACCCGGAACTTCCTCCCGGCCGCGAGGAACCGCTCCAGCAGACCGCGCTGGTCCATCACCTCCACGCTGCGCGTGTGCAGACCCTGGGCGCGGGCCTGCCGGGTCGGCTCGGTGAGCCTCTCCAGCACGACCACGCGCACACCGTGCAGCCGCAGCTCGCTGGCGAGCATCAGGCCGGTCGGTCCGCCGCCGACCACGGTCACGTCAATCATGGATTCCCCGTTCAACGAGATCGCTCTCCACCGGCCGTTCCGCGTGTTCTGTCGGGGCGCACGTCCGCGTTCCCGCGACGGGCGCCTGTGAGAGCGCCACGGTCCCCACCAGTGCCGGGACGTCGGTACGTGATCGGTGCGCCGACAACGGCACACGCTTTTCGCACGTCCCGAATTCGCGCGGATTCCGGTTTCGAAGGGAAATTGTGCGGCACGACCTGGGTCTTGCCGCAAGCCCGGGGGT
Organism: Nocardiopsis sp. LDBS0036; assembly: GCF_041228755.1. Lineage (NCBI taxonomy): Bacteria > Bacillati > Actinomycetota > Actinomycetes > Streptosporangiales > Nocardiopsidaceae > Nocardiopsis > Nocardiopsis sp. LDBS0036. The sequence continues at coordinate 1,781,533 of NZ_CP141103.1, read as the reverse complement.
GCGCTATAGATTGATAATGGCAGGAGACGTTTTCCCCTCTCCGTTGCTTTCCGTGATCGTCTGACTGCTTTTCCGTGGGCGGCTCCGCGCCGCGCCCCGCCCGGGCCTGCGGTCACACGGTCCTGACCTGGCGGCGGGTGTGTCGCAACCTCCTCGCGACCCCGGACGGTAGTTGTATGGGTGCCCTGGGTGAATGGTGTCCGGGGTCCGCAGCGCCCACCGGTCCGGTCGGGGGCGGGCCCCTCCGGTGCGCGGGTCGGCGCCCGACACCACCGAACAGGGGAGACGCATGCAGATCGGGTACAAACTGGCGGCCGAGGCCTTCGGGCCGGAGGAACTCGTCCGGCAGGCGGAGCTGGCCGAGCGCGCCGGGTTCGACTTCGTGGAGATCAGCGACCACTACCACCCCTGGCTGGACAACCAGGGCCACTCACCCTTCGCCTGGACCGTGCTCGGCGCCATCGCGACCAGGACCGAGCGGATCGGTCTGGCCACCGGGGTGACCTGCCCGACCGTGCGCTACCACCCGGCGATCATCGCCCAGGCCGCCGCGACCCTGGCCCTGCTCTCGAAGGGCCGCTTCGTCCTCGGCGTCGGCTCCGGGGAGCGGCTCAACGAACACGTCGTCGGCCAGGAGTTCCCCGACGCCGTCCAGGTGCGCCACCACATGCTGCGCGAGGCCCTGGAGATCATCCGCCTCCTGTGGGGCGGCGGCTACCAGTCCTACGAGGGCGAGTACCTGCGGCTGGAGGACGCCCGGGTGTTCGACCTGCCCGATGAGGCGCCGCTGATCGCCGTCGCCGCCAGCGGCGGGCAGTCGGCCAGACTCGCCGCCGAACACGGCGACGGGCTGTTCGCCACCGAGCCCAAGTCCGCGATCGTGCGGGACTACCGCGACGCCGGGGGAGACGGTCCCCGCTACGCCGAGGTGCCCATGGCCTGGGCCCAGGACGAGCACACCGCCGCGCGGGCGGCCCTGGAGACCTCCCGCTGGGCCCTGACCGGCTGGAAGGTCATGAGCGAGCTGCCCAACCCGGTCAACTTCGCGGCCGCCACCACCACGGTCCGGGAGGAGGACGTGCTGGGGCACTTCGCCTGCGGACCCGACCCCGAACGCTACGTCGAGGCCGTCCGCAAGTACGTCGACGCCGGCTTCGACCGCCTGGTCATGCAGAACGCCGGGCCCGACCCGGACGGGTTCGTCGACTTCTACCGGCGCGAACTGGACGGACCACTGCGCGCGCTCGCCACCTGACCGGCCCGTACGCGCCGCTCGACCGACAGGGACGAACCGGAGGCGGTCCGCGTGTCGCCGCCGTGTCCGGAGCCGGAGCGGTCACGCCCGCCGCGCCACGACGGGGAGCGGCGTGGGCACGCCCACGCCGCCGCGAACCGTCACCGGGGACGCCTACGATCGCGGCATGGACGACCCCCAGAAGACGCTCTCCGTACAGCTTCCGCCCGGACACACGGTGTCCTCGGAGGACGGCACGCCGCTGCTGTGGCTGAGCCACGACTCCGCGCCGGCCGGACTGTGGTCCGAGCTCCTGGCCGAGCACCACCGTTCCGGACTGTGGCCGCTGCTGCTGGAAGGGATGTACGGGGACCCGGTACGGCCCTGGGAGTCCCAGGAGCTGTTCCCCGACCAGATCTCCTCACCGGGAGACCACGACCCGGCGGAACTGCTCGCCCGGTGGTGGAGACAGCACGCCTCCGGCGAGGAGGCCGATCCGGGCAACGATCCGCGGTCGACCACCGCTCCCTACGGGGCGTCGTGGCCCGGCCCGGCCCCCGCCGCGGACGTGCCCGAGGGAGCGCCCGAGCGGACCGCCGCCGAATGCGCCGAACTCCTCGTCGAACACGTGCCGGGGATGCGGATGGGGCTGGTCCCGGCCGCCTCGGGCGCCGAGGCCATCGCCGCTTCCGGATGGGCGGGGCCGCTCAACTACGACAACGACACCGCCGTGTTCGCGGCCGTCGTGGCCGACTGGGAACGCCGCTTCGGAGTGCGCGTGCTGGGCATGGGGTTCGCGAGCCTCACCCTGGCGGTCGGCGCCCCGCCGACCGACAGCGGGCAGGCGCTGCGCGTGGCGGCCGAGCACTTCGCGTTCTGCCCGGACAACCTCTGGCAGGGTTCCCACCGAGACCTGAGGGCCTACGCCGAGATACTCGTCGACCGTCCGGTCTGGCAGTTCTGGTGGGACTGACCGGGTACCTCGGCCGCCGGGAACGGGGCGGTCACGCCGGAGGCGGTTCGGGCGCGCCCGAACCGCCCATCCACCGCGCCAACCGCTCCCGGTCCACCAGGGTCATGTACCCCTCGCCCTCACGGGCGGCGGCCTCGGTGAAGCCGTTCGAGGCCACGAACACCCCCCGGTACCCCTCGTAACTGGTGGCGAGGACGCCGAGGAAGGCGCGGACCTCGTTCGGGGGCACCGGGCTGTTCCACCGCTTGCACTGCACCACCACGGCCTGCCCGTCCGGTGCCCGGCCCAGCACGTCCACCCCTCCGTCGTCGGCCCCGCCGACCACCGTCACGGCGGTGTAGCCGTGCGTGCGCATCAGCCCCGCCACGTGCTCCTCGAACTCCACACCGGTCATCCGGTCGACCTCCGACAGGTCGACCCGCGCCACCCGCCACTTCTCCCGGGCCAGGCGCAGCCGCATGCGGCACCACCACAGCAGGGCCGCCACCCCCAGCGCCGCCACCGCCCACAGCAGCGGCCGCGCCGAACTCTGGGCCACCCACGCGCCGACCATCAGCGCCACGACCAGGCCCAGCACGAGGGCGTACCGGTGGCGCCACACGAACCGCCACTCCCGGGGGCCTCTCCGGCCCTCGTCGGGGTACGTCATGTCGGGGTACGTCCTGTCTTCGGTCGCGTCGTCCGGGGAGATGTCGGTCATGGACTGCCTCTTCCCCGTCCGGACGGTTCGTCACCCGCCCCGGTGGCGGTGCCCTGTGGGGAACGCCACGGCGCGGAGCCGTTTCCGGTCCGGGACCCGCCCTGACCACCGCTCGCACGGAACGCGGGGACTACCATGGCCGCGCGGCGGCCGACCCTCGCGGCGGCGACCGTCCGGGGAGCGGTGCTCCGCCGCCCCCGGGTACCCACGGGAAGTAGTCCTTCGATGTCAGTTCTCACGCGCGTCGCCGACTTCGTCGGCAGGTGGTTCGCCCTGCTGGTCCTCGCCGGAGGGATCGCGGGCCTGGCCGCCCCCGGGCAGGCCGCCCTCCTCGCCCCCTACATCTCCCTGCTGCTCGGGGTGATCATGTTCGGCATGGGGCTCACCATGCGCCCCGTGGACTTCGCGATCGTGGCCAGACATCCCAAGGCCGTCGTCCTCGGCGTCCTGGCCCAGTACACGGTCATGCCGCTGCTGGGCTGGGGGATCGCCCACCTCCTCAACCTGCCGCCGCTGCTCGTGGTGGGCATGATCCTGGTCGGCTCCTCCCCCGGCGGCACCGCCTCCAACGTCATCGTCTACCTCGCCCGCGGCGACGTGGCCCTGTCGGTGGCGATGACCTCGATCTCCACCCTGCTCGCCCCGGTGCTGACCCCGCTCCTGGTCCTGGCCCTGGCCGGTTCCACCCTGCCCGTCGCCGCCGGCGACCTGTTCGTCTCCATCCTCCAGGTCGTCCTGGTCCCGGTCCTGGCCGGACTGCTGCTGCGCATGGCCGCGCGACGGTTCGTGGAGAGGGTCCTGCCCGTCCTGCCGCTGGTGTCCGTCCTCGGCATCGTCGTCGTGGTCGCCGCGGTGGTGGGCGCCAACGCCGACGCCGTGCTCTCCTCCGGCCTCCTGGTCGCCCTGGCCGTGGTGCTGCACAACTCCCTGGGCCTGACGCTCGGCTACCTGCTCGGCGTGGTCACCAAGCTGCCCGAGACCGCCCGCCGCGCGGTCAGCGTCGAGGTGGGGATGCAGAACTCCGGTCTCGCCGCGGCCCTGGCGACCGCCCACTTCGCCCCGCTCGCCGCCCTGCCCGGCGCCCTGTTCTCGGTCTGGCACAACATCTCCGGCGCGCTCGTGGCCACCTACTGGGCCCGCCGCCCGCCCGCGGACGTCCCGGCCGAGTCCGAGCCGACGGGGAGCGGCACGGAGGGCTCGACCGGGGCCTGAGCCCGCCCCGCCTGTTCCCGCTCCGCCCGCGCCCGCTTCGGGCGCGAGCATGCTGCGGGACGCGGCGGGCGGCGCTCGGGTTCGTTCCCAGAACGCGTGTCTCCACCCCACCGACCGAACCGGTTACCCGGGCACAACAAGGTTCACACGTGCAGTCCCTGGCCTGAACCGGACACCTCTCCTTACGTGATCGACCCACCACGCAAGGCCACGGCTGTCAGGCTGGTCCCCATGCCCGAGCGACACCGTCGGTTCCTGCGCCCCTGCTCCGGACTCCTCGCACTCGCCCTCACCGCCGCGCTGGGAAACCCCCACGTCCTCCTCGCGCCGTGCGCTCCTCCCGCGCACACCACGCCCGTCACCGCACCCGCCGCGGAGGCCGACCCGCGCCGCAAAGCCCTCCGCGACCGCGTGCGCGGCCGCTGCCCGCGCCCCCGCAGGCCCGAACGCGGGATCATCCCGCACCCCCGCTGCTCCTACGACTGACGCACGCGCCCCTTTCGCAGGGGTCTCATGGTTCCGGGGGCGCGCTCCGGCGCAACCACGCCCTCCTCAGGAGCGCGGTGCCCAGGCCCAACGCGGCCTGGGCGAACACCAGACCGAATCCGAGGCAGAAGAGGTTGACGAGGACGAACCCGAGGATCGACGTGGTGACACCGCTTCCGAGCCCCGCGTCCGCGTAGGCGCGGTCCTGCTCCGTGGTCAGCATCCAGGACGGCTCGCCGGGGACGAGGCGGGCCGCCTCCGGCGGCCGGGCTCACAGGGTCCCGACAGGTACAGGTGGACACCGGTCCGCACGGGACCGTCGTCCGCGGAACGGAAGACACCCAGGCACAGCGAGCCCCCATCCGAGAGGGGCACCGACTCGGTGACCTCAAGGACGCCCTCCTGCCCGGCCCAGCCGTAGGCGGCTCCCAGAGCCCGCAGCTCATGGCCTGAGAACCGCACCGACACCGGGATCAACGCGCAGGCCAGCGCCGCGCTGGCCAGGAACACGACGAACGCCTTCCCCGGTGACAGAAGTCCGATGTCTCCCGACCAAGCCCTCCGCCAGCCCATGCGCCCCTCCCCGCCGCCTCCGCTCCGCCGGGACACGGCCACCCCTTCGGACGCGCGGGGCGGGCAGCGGGTTCGCCCGCGCCGCAGGGCTTCTCCGCCCGCGCCGCACGGCCCGACGCCGCCCCGCCCCGCGCCGGACCGGATCCGGCGCCGGGCCTCAGGCACCCTCCGTCAGGACACGGCGCAGGACGGCGGCGAAGGCGTCGGGGTCGCCCTTCATGCCGAACTCGCCGCCGAGGAAACCGGCGTGGTGGCTGGGGAAGGTGACGACCGCCGTTCCGAGCCGCTCGGCCACGGCCTCGGCCGCCCGGTTGCACAGCTCACCCCCGCTCTCGGCCCCGGCGCCGACGACGATGCGCGTCGACGCCGCGCGCAGCCGGTCGACGTCGTGCTGGAAGTGGGTGCACGGGATGAGCTGCCCGAGCATCGGGTCGTCGCGGGAACCGTCGTCCTCGGCGGGCAGTCCGAAATCGGCGGGGTTCGGAGCGGGCCGGCCGGTGAAGTCGCCCGGAATCGGCCCCTTGTGGTTGATGAGCGCGAGGAACTTCGCCATCGCGGGTCCCAGGCCGTCGCGTTCGTACGTTCGGCGGATGTCCACGCTCGCGGCCAGCGCCTGTTCCCGGTCCGGCAGCACCTGGACGGCGGGCGGTTCGTGCGCTACGAGAGTGCGTACCTGCTCCGGATACCGGGCCACCAGGACCAGGGCGTTGACGGCGCCGCCGCTGCTGGCGAAGAGGTCCACCGGCCCGGCGCCGAGGGCCGAGACCAACCGGTGCAGGTCGTCCGCGTGCTCCTCGGGTGTGCCCCCGGCTCCGCCGTCGGCGCGCTCGCTGCGCCCGACCCCGCGGGGATCGTAGGTCACGACCGTGCGGTCGGTGAAGTGCCGGGCCAGGGTGGTGAACCCGCTGGCGTCCATCGGAGAGCCGATTAGCAGCAGGACGGGCGATCCGGCTGACGAGCCGCTCCGAACGTCGTAGCGCAGAACGGCGCCCGGCACGTCCAGGGTGTGCGTCTTCGTCTCTGTCATCAGGTGTCCTCTCCGAGAACGCTGTCGTCTCCTGCCCATAGTGACCGTCCGGAGTGACAGAACTCATCGGCCCGGGTTCAGGTGCGGATGAGATGTGCAGAAAACGTCATCCGTGTCCGTTACGTTCTTCGTGCACATCCCCCCGAACACGAGGAACGCCCCCATGCCGACCACCCCCACCCCGCTCGAAGTCGTCTACTGCGAGGGCTGGAACCCCGCCGCCACCGCGCCGGTCGGCCTCCTGGACACGGCGACGGCACGCGCCCGGGACGGGGCCGGTGAACAGTACGCCGTCCTGGTCCGCACCCCGGACGCGGCACCGCTCGTCCTCCTGGAGATCTCCTGGGCCGACCGGCACTGCGGGATCTGGCTGTTCGACGCGGAGGGCCGCTGCCACACCCACCACCGCTACACCCGCGCGGAGGGAGACGGAGAACTCCTCCTCTCGCACGGCTTCCAGTGGAACCAGCCCCCACGGGGAGCGATGCCGGACCGGCGCGACGGCTGGACCGTCAAGGTCGAGACGCTCAACCGCGAGCGCGGCCTCTACCGGTACCAGACGCAGCACGGCGGCGGCCTGATGTCGGTCAACCGCGCCCCGGACCCGGAACTGGCCCGCGTGGTCACGCTGCCCGCCCCGCCGTTCGGGGACTGGGTCGCCCTCCTACGGGCGCACCCCGTCCTCGCCGAGGGGGAACTCCGGCTCAGCGAGGCCGCGGTGGAACCGGGCGGCGCTCCCGTGGCGGCCCCCTGGACACCGCCGCGTCCCCTCGCACCCCGGCGTGTCGACGACCTCTTCCGTCCCGGAACCCGGTTCACGAGCTCCTGGTACCCCGGGACGGGAACGGTGGCCGTCCGCGACATCGGCACCGTGAACCTGCCCACCGGACGGGTCATGGTCTACGACCCCGGCTCCCTGTCCTTCGCCAAGGACACCGAAGCCTTCACCGTGTCCCTCCCGCCGGGGGAGCACCCGACGCGCCTGTCCCTGCTCCACCTGGGGGAGGACGGCGACGAGGAGACCACGTGCGTCATGGCCCTGCGCGTGGACGTCCGGAGCCTCGAAGCATTCCCGGTCGCCTCCTGGGAGATGGCCCTGCGTCCGGGGCAGGACCCGCACGACCTGGACGAGGACCACTTCTACGGCGTCGGCGTGGACGGTGGGCAGATCGGTATCACCGACGCGGCCTGCCTGCCCTACTTCACCGGCCTCTTCGACGACTTCCGAGCCTACGAGCGCATCTTCCACGGGCTGCACGAGGAGGAACTCCAGGCGATCAGGGACAGGGAGCGGCTGTGGCAGGAGACCGCGCGTGCGCTGATCGCCCGGCCTGAGTTCCGCCCCGCCGTGCGCGACGCCTTCATGGAGGCGATCGGCCTGTCTCCCGACGATGAGCGCTATGACCAGTACCGGAGCAACCACAACCTGCTCCGGCTGGCCCACGCGGTGGCCAACAGCACCGATCCCGACCTCGCGGCGCTCGATGACCCCGTCCAGCAGGCGCGGGACACGAGCCCGTGGTCCCGGCGGCTCCCCGACCCGAGGACCGGAGGCGACCTGACCGTCGTCCCGAGCGGCTGGGGAGACGGCAGCTATCCGGTCTGGATCGGCCGCACCGAGGACGGCCGAGTCCGCTCCCTGGTGGTCGACATGCTCGTCCTAGAGAGCGCCGAGCCGGTCACGGCCGGGGAACCCACCACGCCCTGAGCTCCGTCAGTACTGAGGAGGAGGTGCCCCGACACGGGCGCGCCCCGCCCGGTAAGGTCTCCCGCGCGGTCGACGCCCCGCGCACGGGCGCCGACCGGGTGCGCCGGACGGAGCCTCCCGTCCGGCGCACCCGTCGTCTCCACGCGGTTCCGACCGGCTCAGACCGCGTCGAGGAAGCGGTACCCGAACTGCTCCAGCCGGGCCCGGGCCCGGGTCAGTTCCTCGTCGGTGAACAGCGGCGAGAACTCCGGGCGCAGCACCAGCGCCTCCACCGTCAGGTCCAGCCGTCCCCGCTCCCACAGGTTCGCGAACCCGTCCGAGACCGCCGGGGCGTTGAGCAGTTTGCGCGCGGTGCCCAGCGGGCCCAGTTCCGAGAGCATGCCCAGGAAGAAGGCCGCGGTGTAGTCGGCCTCGGTCTTGGCCCGTTCGTAGACCGACAGCATCGCCCGGCCGAAGTCGGCGGTCACCGGGTCGGAAGCGGGAACCTCCTCCACCGGTTCCTCATCGCTCTCCCCAGCCGCGTCCTGTCCGAGCCGGTCCACGAAGCCCAACAGCGCCTCCGCCGACGTGAACACCTCGTAGCCCAGTTCCTGGAGCCTGCGCAGGTCGGCCTGGTCCGGGTCCAGTTCCAGCACCACCGGCTTGCCCATCCCCTGCTGGAACCCGTCCGGCCAGAACGCCTCCGCCTCGGCGATCACCGTGCCCCGCTCCGGGTCGTTGATCTCCGTGTCCAGTTCCGGCTCGGCGAAGTCCAGACGCCGCAGCGCGTCTACCATCTCCTGGATCTGCACTGATCGCGCGTCGTCAGGCACGGTGCTGACCATCCGCACCGGTCGCAGCGGCTCCTCGGAGGCCGCCGTCCGCGCGCTGTCCCCGGACACCAGCCCGGCCAGGAAGTTCTGAGCCGCCCCGGCCAGCAGTTCCCGCCGCGCCTCCAGGAAGTCGGGGTAGTTCTCCACCTTCCACAGTTCCGGGTCCATCGGGATCCACTGCGAGGCCAGCGTTCCGGGGTGGCGCTCCTCCACCTCGGCGAAGTACTCCTCCGGGTCGCGACCGGAGATCACCAGGTTGGTGTCCTGGGTGAGGAAGCAGAAGTTGGCGATCGCATTCACTTGGCGGTTGTCGTAGCGCGCCGCCTTCAGCACCTTCTTGGGGAAGACGTGGTGCACCTGGAGCGAGGACAACTTGCCCAGCATCTCCGCCTTCAGCTCCAGACCGCTGCCGAAGTCGCGGGCGCCGTGCACCCGGGTGAGCATGTACAGCAGGGGGTAGAACCGCGATCCCCGCGTCGCCCCGGCGAAGTCGTGCGGGCGCACCTCCAGGTTTCCTCCGCGCCACCGGGCCAACCGCTGGATGAGCCCGTCGACACCCGACTCGGCCACCGCGTCGTAGTCCAGTTGGAGGAAGGTCTCCGTCGAACCGGCGTAGCGGCCCCACAGAGCGCTGTGTACGTACCAGTACAGCACCTTGTCACGGTGTGCCGCGTCGCTGAACCTACCCTCGTTGAGCTCCAGCAGGCGTGAGACGGCTGGGAAGGAATACCGGCTCATCAGTACCTGCTCATGGTCCAGTCCGAGCCGCCCTGACACCGCGTCCAGGAAGGTGCCTACGTGGTCGACCGACTTCTTGAGTGCTGCGGAGAACTGGTCGGACTCCACGTTGTCCAAGGCGGTGAACAGGGCCCGACCGGTGGCGACCGCCGTCACGTTACGGAGCAGCCAGTCCATGCTGAAGGAGAAACCCGCCTTCTTCCAGGCGTCGATGCTCTGATGCATGGTCTCGCGGATGCCCGGCTGCACCGCGCACCGCCGGGCCAGGGCCAGGTCACCCTTGGACAGTTTGGTGCCGCCCGAGTTCACCCGGTTGAAGATCTCCACCACGTCGTCGACCGTCTGGTCGGCGCCGGTGATCTTCTCGTAGTGGAACTCCCGATCCACGACCTGGCTCAGCTGGTTGAGCCGTTTCAGGTACAGGTTGGCCTTCTGCTGGTCATCGGAGAACCGGGTGAGGTAAGGAACCGGTCCCTGGCCGAAGAGTTCGGTGACGTCCACCCACAGAGGGTCGTCCTTCATCTTGCTCGGCTGATAGAACGTGAACCTCTCGTTCTCCACGTTGAAGTACAGGCCGCTGAAGGCCTGTGCGTTGCCCTGGAAGAACGCCGGAGCCTCGCCGCGGATCACGCCGTACAGAGTGGTCACACGCTGCTGGCCGTCCAGCAGCAGCAGGCGCGTACCCGCACCGGCCGCCACGCCCTGCACAGCCTCCTCCGCATGAGTGGTCTCCCACATCAGCAGGCTGCCCACCGGGTGGCCGAGGTAGACCGAGCGCATCAGCCCGCGTACCTGGTCGCGGTTCCACACGTAGCCGCGTTGGAACTCCGGAAGCAGGATCGTCCCGTTGTCGATCTGGTCGAGGAGCGTGGACAGTTTCGCCATGAAGGGTCGTCTTTCTCGTCTCTGAGGTCTGGGGAACGGGATTCAGGGGGTGAGAAGCGCCTCGACGAAGGGGCTGGGCGTCCCGTGCCAGCTCACATGCAGCTGCTCCCTGGCGCGCGTGCACGCCACGAACAGCAGGCTGCGCTCGCGCAGCAGATCGCGGGTGTGCGCCCCGGGGTCCTCGTCCGCGGGGGTCACGTGCTTGGCGAGCGGAAGCTGGTCACCGCCCACGCCCACCACCGACAGGCAGCGGAACTCCAGGCCCTTCATCCGGTGCATGGTGCCCACGGCGACCGCGTCACCCGCCTTGCTGTTCTTGGACAGCGCGCGTGCCGTGACACCGGCCTCGGTCAGGGCCGCCACGGCCTGCTCCACGCTCCGGTTGGAGCGGGCGGCCACCCCGATCTCCGAGGGCAGGACCCCGGCCTCGGTCCAGGAGCGCACGGCCTCCACCACGTGCTGGAGCTCCCGTTCCCATGTCACGAAGCCGGAGAGGACGGGGTCGGCGCCGCGCATCTCCGAACGGCAACCGGCCACCGAGTCCAGACCGCCGTCCATGTCGTCCACGGCCTGCCCGTGCATCAATCCCAGGCTCCAGCCGAGGATCTGGGCCGTGGTGCGGTAGTTGACGCGCAGTTTCGATGACCGTCCACGTACGTTGACGCCGACCTCGGCGAGGCTGACCTGCGGGCCGTAGATGCGCTGGTGGGTGTCGCCGGCGATGAACAGGTCGTCGGATCCCTCCGCGGCCGAGGCGCGCAGCAGGCGCCACTGCCCCGGGTAGAGGTCCTGGGCCTCGTCCACCACCACGTGGTCGAAGGGCTTGTCCACGCGCTGTTCCAGCAGCCGCGCCGCCTCCTCGACGACCGTCTCGTAGGTCCACAGGCCCTGGGCGGCCAACTGGTCCTGGAAGGCCTGTACCGCCTGCCACACCTGGGCCTTCTTCGCCGCCGAGAGCCCGCGGCCCCGCCCGGTGCGCTTGGCCGCCAGGTACTCCGCGGCCGTCTCCACCCGGCGGGCCAGCACCACCTGCCGCCACTCCTCGGCCAGGAAGGCGGGCGGCAGGTCCAGACCCAGACCGTCGAGCACCTGTTCCCACAACCGCCGCTCCCGCTGTGGACTCAGCAGTTCGGGCAGGCCGTGCTCCTCCCGGAAGACACGGTTGGCCAGACGGTCCACGTGCTCCACACGCACCCGCTCCAGCACGGTCGGTGCGTCTCCCGTACCGTCGGTCTCCGCGAGCAGCCGCAGGGAGCCCTCCAGGGAGTCGGCCAGAGTGGAGGTGAAGGTGGTCAGCAGCACCCGGCCCCCGCCGCGGGCCAGCCGGTGCGCCCGGTGCAGGGCCACCACGGTCTTGCCCGTGCCCGGGCCGCCGCTGACCCTGGCCGGTCCGCGGTGCGAGGCCTCCACCACGGCCCGCTGCGCCGGGTGCAGATAGATCCGCCACAGGTCGAACGGGTGCTCCAGGGCGGCCATCAGCTCATCCGGGCCCTCGACCAGGAGCACCCGGTCGGAGCTGCGCCGGACCGCCGCGTCCAGGTCATCGGGGTCGATCTCCTCGGAGATCGCCGAGCCCAGCTCCGCCCACACCTCCTCGGGGGACATCCCCGCCGCCAAGCCGTACAGCACGTCCCACTGCACCGGAGGCAGCAGGCCCCGGGCGGCGTCGAGCTGGAAGGGGGCCGTGAGCACGCGCGCCAGGGGCAGAGTGTGCTCGTCGATGCCCAGGCGGCGCAGGTCGGCGTCCCCGACGTGGTCGAAGAGGCGCTCGGGCACGGACGCGGCCATGCGCTTCATGTGCGGGATGCTGGCGTCGAGCGCCGCCACGTCGCGGATCTCGATGCCGCCCGTGGCCATGTTCACCGACGCCTTGCGGCGCTTGGCCCAGTCATAGGCCTCGTCGTGGCCGAGGACGCGCAGAAGGGTGTAGGTGTCGCCCTTCTCCGGTGCCAGCACCACCCCGCGCCAGAACTGGTCGATGCGGATGGTGCGGAAACGGTCGTCGCGGGCTCCGGTGATCTTCTCCAGGTGCAGACCCGCGTGGGTGGCGTTCTCGAACTTGCCGAACACCTCCCCCACGCGTTCGCGGACCGGCTTCTCGAGTCCGGCGAACTCCTGCAGGAAGTCCCGGTGGAGGGCGAGTCGTGCCACTGCTGCTTTCCTAGCATCGTCAGGGGGTGTGGTCGGGGAGGGTCACGAGCCCGCCTTCGAGGATGCTGGAGACCTCACGGGCACACACATCCGACACACCTGGCCCGCAGCGGGCGGTGGCGTCGCGGTGGAACGGTGCACGGGGGCGGCACATCCTCGGGACGGGCGGAGGGGCTGGGGCTGTGCGCTTCCTACGCTAGTTTCCCCCGCATCGGAAGACGCGTGGGCACGAGTTCCGGTTGTCCAGTCGTTACACGGATCGGCAGGTCCCACCGAATCGGAGAGCTGTTGTCACGGCTGACCGAAGACGCGTCCCAACGCGGTGCCGTACATCCGGTGTGGACTGGGCAGCGACGGCGGGTGCAGGACTCCGGGCAGCGGTTCGAGGCCGGTGACGAAGCCGATCAGGCGCCCGTACACCTCGGTGGCGTCGCGCGGACGGTCCTCCGGCTTCTTCTCCAGCAGCGCCGTGACGACGTCGCAGACCTCCCGCGGTACGTCCGGACGTAGCGATCGCACGTCGCGGGGCGTTTCGTTGACCTGCTTGGACGCCAGACCGAAGGAGGTGGAGGCGGAGAAGAGCCGCTGTCCGGTGAGCATCTCGTACAGCACGCACCCCAACGCGTACAGGTCGCTGTGCGCCGTGCTCTCCCCGTTCAACAACTGCTCGGGAGCCATGTACGCGGGCGTGCCGGGGGTGTGCCCGGTCCGGGTGATCTGCGACATGTCGGGACGCCCCAGCGCCACGGCCAGCCCGAAGTCGAGCACCTTGACGCCGCCGTCGGGCTCCAGGATCAGGTTGGCGGGCTTGAGGTCGCGGTGCACCAGGCGGGCCCGGTGGGCGACGCTGAGCACCGAGCACACCTGCGCGGCCACGCACGCCGCCCAGCCCACGGAGAGCCGTTCCTGCTCGGCCACCAGGTCGTGCACGCCGATGCCGTGGACGCGCTGCATCACCAGGTAGGGCAGTCCGTCCTCGGTGCCGGTGTCGAACACCGCGGGCACCCCCGGGTGCTGGAGTCCGGCGGTGATCCGCGCCTCCCGGCGGAAGCGGCGCACCATGTCGGTGTCCTCGACGCCGTCGGGGAAGTGGAGGAACTTGACCGCGACCTCCCGGTCCAGGCGGGTGTCGTGACCCACCCAGACCTGGCCCATTCCGCCGCGTGCGAGCGGTGCCGGACCCAGCCTGTAGCGCCCGTCCAGGAGGCGTTCCGCGCCGGTCATACTTCCAAGCTCTCCCGCCCGCCGGGGTTTTGGCCCGACGCTACCGCAGCCCGACGGTCGGGCGCACTTCGACGTGGAAGTGCGCCCGACCGGGGCGCCTCAGACCATGAGCAACTGGTCCAGCGCGTGCAGGGCGTCTTGACGACGCAGCAGGTCGTGCACGTTCTGGTTGCGGTAGTTGCGCAGGCACCCGTAGCAGGAGGTCTCCGCGCCGCAGTCGCAGTCGTGTACGCGCGCGTGTGCGGCCTGCAGCACATCGGGAAAACCTTGGGCGATTCGCACAGCACCTCCGGCCCCTCCCGGGACGGTGTCGAACAACACCAGGCTCTTCTGCCCGCGGTCGCTGTGGAAAACCGTTCCTCCGATGTCGTCGCGGCTGATTTCCAGTGCGGCCGAGGCCCCCTCCAACAGCGCGTAGAGCAGGGACTGGCGTACCTCCTCGTCCACCGTGCCCAGATTCAACGGCCCCTCGAACGCTACCGACAGCAGGTCGGTCTCGTACTGGTGTCCCAGGGAACGCTTCTCGGGACGCCCCTGGCACGGCTGCTGGGTAAGAGGCCTGTTGTGCGATGCCGGAGGGCGGTTGGAAGCGATTGATTCACCCCACCCGCACCAACGGCACAGGTAGTACCCGCCCCCGTGCCGCCCTTCGGAGACGGCGATCAGCTGACCGCGGCTCCCAGCCTGGCACCTGGCCTTCCCTCCTCCCGCCGTCGGCCACGTGTACTCCTCCGGCTCCGCGGCCAACTTCCGCACCTGGGTGAATCCGTGCCACACGCGTTCGGGAGGGGTGGTCCCCGCGGCGTATGTCTTGCTGTCCGCCACGAAGCCGAACTCGGGGATGCTGTACACACTCGGTGCCCTGCGTGGTGCTTCTCCGCATGCGGTGCACACCGGTTCCAGCTTCTCTGACGAGTCCTCGTAGTGGCCGCAGGTCTCGCACAGGCGGTAGTGGAACTCCACGAGTTCCTTGCCTGGCATCCGGTACACCCCGGCAGAGGTCCACCGCTTGCCTCCTGCGACCACCTGGGCACCGGGCGCGTATTCGTGGATCGCGGTTGTCAGGTCACGCGCCAGTTCCAGCTCCGCTCCCACAACGTCCCCGGTGTGGCTGGTGCGCAACTCCACGGTGTCCACAGGGAAGCCGTACTTGGGCAGTACGTTGCGGGTGGCGAGGAAGTTCAGCAGATCACGATCCCGGATGGTCCTGACGGTCTTGGCGAACTGCTGGGCCTGTCCGTACCGCTCCTTCTCGGCGGCCTCTCGACGGCGTTGGTCCAGGTGGTCGATGTCATTGATGACTTCCTGCCGGATCTCTTCCAGCATGTCGGTGAGCACGGTCGCCCACGCCCCGTTCCCAACGCCTAGCTCCTTGGAGACCTCTTCGGGAAGGACTCTCAGCAGTGCGTCGGTGACCTCCTGAGGCACCGGATCCAGGAACTCGGTTACCCGGTGCACCGGGGCTTTCTCTCCTTTGGGATGGAAGAATGCACCCACCTTCGACCAGGTCTCTCCGCCATTCAGTGCCCAGTGCCGGAGGAACGCGGCGAGAGCCACCGAGTGCGCGTGCCTGCGGTCGATCCTCTCGTTGGTCAGCGGGACGTAGGGGGTGGGCATATTCCCGCTGATCATCTGTTCCGGTTCCTGGTAGCGGAACATGTCGTGCGAACGGCGCTGCGCGTGGGTGACCACCAGCGCGGCGGAAGCGGCTCGTCGCCCGGCACGACCCGACCTCTGCACGTAGTTGGCGGTGGTGGGCGGCATGTTGCGCATCAGCACCGTCTGGAGTTCGCCCACGTCCACTCCCAGTTCGAAGGTGGTGGAACAGGACAGGGCGTTGACCGAACCCGAGACGAACTTCTGCTGCACCTCCGCGGCCTTCTCGGACGACCATTGGGCTGTGTGTTCCTCGGCTCGGAGTGGAACGGGATTCAGCTCCTGGTAGAGGGCGCGATAGTGGTCACCTCCTCTGTCGAGTTCCTCGGCCCGGACGGGATCCAGGGTGCCGTCGCAGTTGACGGTCGTGCACACACCGCGCACCGACACCGGATGTATGCGCATACAGGAGCCACATCGGAACACCGTGTCACCTCGGCCGACGAGGGAAATCTGTAGGTAGGTGTGATCCACCTGGCGAGTGGGTCCCTCCAAGCGGTTCCGGCTTCCCCGTTGCGCCAGCCAGCCGTCGGGGACGTCGCGCAGGAACTCCCACACCTTCTGCAGTGCTAGCCGCGGTTCAACCTTGGTGTCGAGACGAGTGAACAGGCGCTCCATGTAGTTGAGGCGGCCGTTGGTCCGTGCGGTCGGTGACCAGCTGAGCACCTTGCGCCTGCGATCGGAGCCGATGTCGCGCATGGTGAACGGGCCGAGCCTGGGCGCGAAGTCCTCGTGATCGGGCGGTACGTTTTCGGGCATGCTGAGCACTCCCTGCTGGCGGGCGCTGCGCACCAGCTCCCCGAACAGGTTCCACGCCTCCTCCTCCGACAGGCCCAGGAAGTCGGTGAACGCCTGCGGCACCTCGGCGCCTCGCGGACGCGTCAGTTCAACCCGGACGAGCCCGCGTCCCTCCAGGCTCTGGCGGTCACGGTTGGAGACCAATTCGCTCATCACCCACGGGCCGACCTCGTTCGTCTTCGTCAGGTGAGAGGTGCGGTCCTTGAAGTACTCGGCCCGGGTCGCGGCCTTGACCGTGGCGTCGACGACATCCTCCACCGACAGGCCACCCTCGACCTCGCCCAACCGTTGTATCCCCTGCATGATGAGGCGGCGCCGGAAAAGCCCCTTGTAGGTGTTGCCGAGGTAGGGAGCGAAGAACGCCGCTGTCTGGCGGCTGTCACTGAACATCAGCAGCTTGCGCCCGCCACCAGGTTGGTCCGCCACCCGTGGATCCGCGTCCTCGGGAAGCGACTGGTACAGAGCGGTGGCCACCACCGCCACGGCCGCCTCGTTGCCGCTCTGGAAGCGCAGAACGGTGTCCTTGCCCAGAGCACCGCAGTTCAGGCAACGCTCGGTGGCGGTACCGCGGGAACTGATCCGCTGTACCTCACGCAGGGAACGTCCCGGACAGCCCTCGACACACGCGTTGTGAGGGCTGCTGGAGAGCGAACCGCATGCCGTGCACAGGTACTCGCTGTACAAGGAGACCTTGGCCGCCTCCTCACCCAGGATCTCCTCGTCATCGTCCACCACGTCCACGGCGGACCCCAGACGGAGCCACACCTTCTTCTCGTGGACAGAACGCTGAGGAAGGAACCGCTTGGGTCCGCTTCCCTCTTGGTGTACAGACCCCACCAGGTAAACATCCCCGCAACGGCGGCACGATCCCAGCTCGAACGTCGGAGCCTGACACTTCTCACAACTCTCGTGTCTGGCAAGGGACAGATGCGGCTCGTCACCGTCTAGGCACGCGAACGCCCCGTCGGTGGCCCTGGTGAACAGGTGGTAGCGCGCCGACAGCAAGGGATTGCCACTGGTGTCGTGGACACGACTGCCCAAGGCCACCAGTGCCGCGAGGACTTCGGTCTGATCGCGGGGATCCAGCGGTTCCGGATCGTTCGCGAACACCTCAGCAGCGAGGTCTTCCAGCGTGCGCGGGCCTCGTGCCAGAGCCTCGCGCATCATGCGCATACGTGTCTCTCCCGCTAGGAGCACCGCCGGCTCACCCGGTTCCACACCATGGAACGCGGCTATCCCGCGCAGGGCCGACCCCGGATCCTCCGCCTTCGTCAGTTCCTGGTAGATCAACGGGGGAAGCGGACCCCATGCGGAGATGTCCTTGGGAGAGCGGCGTGTGGCGGTCACCAGGTCCTGTCGGCCGTAGTCGTCACTGTCCCATTCGAAGGGGGCCTCGAACAGGTTTTGGGCGAACGTCGTGACTTTGGCTGGGTCATCACCGACAGTGGCGCTGGTGGCGATGCACTGCAACTCCTGGCCGCGGGCGACTCGATCGCGTAGACGCCGCAACAGCATGGCGATCTCGGCTGCCTTGGCACCGTCGTAGACGTGTGCCTCGTCCAGGGCGATGAACCTCCACTGCCCGGCGTGCACTCCCTCGAACAGATCCAGGTCCGCGGGGCGCAACAGCAGGTACTCGAGCATCGCGTAGTTGGTCAGCAACAGGTGAGGCGGGTTCTCGCGAATCCGCTCCCGGCTGATCAGCTCGTTGGGCGGGGGCTCGGTGCCGTGGACCTTACGGAACTGCTCCAGGGCGTCCCGTTCCCGCTCCCGGGTTTCCCCGGTGTAGCGGCCGAAGGTGATGTGAGGGCTGTCGGTCAGCAGTTCCTCACGCAGCCGCTTGAGCTGGTCGTTGGCCAGTGCGTTCATCGGATAGAGCAGGAGCGCTCGTACCCCCGGCTTCAAGGTGCCTTGTTCGCGCTCCTCCTCCAGGGCGTTGAGGATCGGTACCAAGAAGCTCTCGGTCTTTCCCGAACCGGTCCCGGTGGCCACGACGAGGTTGCGTCCGGCTTTGGCCTTGCGAATCGCCGTCTCCTGGTGGACGTACAGGCGGCGGTCAAGGCTGATGCGAGGCCCGCTGGGAGAGGCGAAGCCGGAGGAGAGCACACCCTCCTCGATCAGCTGGCGCGGTGTCGCACCGGTGGCGTAGGGCGGCGTGACCTCCAGCAGCGGTCCCTTGCTCAACAGGGGGCTGGTGTCGATCTGTTCCCGCAGTGCTGCATCCAGCGCCGGGTCACGGAGCGGCATGAGTGAGCGCAGGTAGCGCCTGTAGGTGGAGCTGATCAGGTCACTGACCTCGATCGGGTTGATCGCGTTGGCGGGAGTGGCCATGGTCTCTGCTTTCTAGTGCAGCTGGGCCCGTTCGAGTCCGGTGATCGTGAGCTCTGCCAGCACGAGGTCGATGGTGATCAGTTCCGGCATGGCCCGCGCCAGGTCGGACCACAGAGGGCGGTACTGGTTGTCCATGTGGACGCTGGCCGCCGGACGCGGTGGACGCGCTGCCAGACGGGCGTTTACTGCCAGGGCCAAGGAGAGCGCCGGAAGCTTGCGGGTGGATTCGGGGCAGAGCGCGCTACGGTGGGCCAGGAGCTGGGTGAGGGTCTTGGCGGAGCGTGTGTCCTGGTGAGCACACATGTCGTGGATCCTGGAGAACACGTTCGTACCCTGCTCGGCCAGCTTCTTGATCAGGGAGGCGTCGAGGTGGGTGGCGCGTTCCACCGCCAGCCGCTCCACCGCCGAGTCGAGGAGACCGATCCGTGACCTGGGCGCGCAACGGAGTGCTTCGAATAGTTCCTGGTTCGCCGGGGACACACCGACGTGTTCGCTGGTTGTTTGTGGTGTCGGCCGGGGCTTGGGCACCCCCCGGAGCAGGAAGTCGGCTGTGGGGCCGCACCGCCTCACCACCGCTTCGCGGACTGCGGTGTCCAGAGCGGAGGACGGGGACGCCATTCTGATCGCATTTCGCGACAGCAGAGCCGCTGCCACGGGGTTGTGCTCCCACAGAGCAGTCAGCTGTTGCTCGTCGGTGCGTGTCTGGGGCAGGGTGCTCGCCGCTCCGCACAGGATCAGGGCCCACACCGCCGAGGTTGGGGTGTGGGAGGCAGCCGCGTAGTCCGCCACGGCTCCTTCCGGGGCCAGGGCAATCCTCTCCAACAGGGCGCAGAGCCGATTACGTATCTCGGCGGGCGCGTCGGGTCCCAGACGGGAGAGGGCCGACCACACACGTGCCGTGTTGGCGCCGCCCAGCACTTGGGCCAGAGAGACACGGATGCTCCTGCCGCTCAGGTAGGTGCACAGGAGGTCTTCCTCGTGGTCACCGCTGTTGGGACGCCCCTGTATGTCGCAGACCAGGATGGTGCCATCCTTCGATTCCGGCCAGACCGGAGGGCGTGGGGAGGCTGTCCACGGGTCGTCAATACGGAGAAGGATACGTATGGAGCCGCCGATTTCGAAGTGCTCTTCGGTGGAGATATGGCCGTCACGGACGGGAAGTACGACGGGATCGCGCCAGGGTGCGTGCTCCTGGTACAGAGTGGCGACGAGTTCCGCACCGGCTGGTGTGCCGTACAGCCGTATGCGGTCGTCGTCCCCAAAGAGTGCCTTCGAAGCCAGCGGCTCGGGACGAACGTGCGCGACCCGGCATGTCCTCCCGTCGATCTGTAGTTCGACGGTTACCTCGTGGTAGGCCTGCGCCGCCTCGGTGAAGCGGGGTAGGGGGAAGGCCAGGATGCTCCCCTGCTGACTGCGAGGCTGTTCCCTTTGGACAAGGTCCCCTTCGGGGGAGAGCAGCATCAGTGAGACGTTTCCCCAGTTGGTGTCCCTGTCCGAGCGCCGGATCAACAGATCACCCTGCTCACGCAGATCTTCGGGAATAAGTGTGATTGCTCCGGCACGCCAGTGGTGCTCTCCCGTGCCGGAGAAGGCCATTTGCAGGTAGGGGGCTTCTACCTGGAAAGAGAACTCCCCGCGGGGCCCTTCGAATCGAACGGGGTGGTCCGTTCTTCCGGGACCGTAGCCGAGTGCCCCGTCGGTCCCCTTGAATTTCTTGGGCCACGTCAGCCGGGTGCGCGCGGGTTCCAGCCCAAGGCTCTCAAAAAGACGCAGACGGGGCTCGTGAGAAACCGTCACACTCTCGGCCAGACTGAAGTGCCACTCGTGGGGCTTCTCATTCGGACGTTGGGCACGCAGGGTGAAGGAACCGACCTGGGGGTGGGGAAACGGCGCCAAGGGGTCGATCGTGGAGTCCTTGGCGAGCTTGTGGAAGGTCAGAGGCTCGGCGGCCTCCTTGTCCCGTGCGAAGACCTGGACCGTCCACCCGGTGGCGCCGACGGAGGGCGGGGACACCGCGGGGCGCGTGGCGTAGACCGGTTCTCCCCAGGAGTCCCTTGTTCCCGGCAGCATGTTGGAGAACGTCACGTCGGGAGGTGGGGCTGATGCACTGGCGACGTGGTGGACGAGGCCCTGACCGGAGCCGAACCAGCTACCGGGTGGAAGGTCCACCAGCGATGCCTCCCACCAGTACCAGCTGTGGGCGAGGTCTTCCTGCTGGACGACCGACGCTTGGGCGGACAGGTCGAGTGAGGCGCGAGGGTGAAGTAGCCACAACGTCTGGGGGAGGACGTCGCGGTCGAGTGAGACCGCTCTGCCCTGTCGGGTGAAGGCGAGTAACCTCTCGTCTTCGGCCCGGATCGGTCCGTATGACCTTCTCTCCCCGTCCGCTCCGATGAGGTGGGTCTCCTTGAGGGGATCGCTGAGGGTGAGGACGGTCGGAAGAACGCTCCGCGCGCGGTCGGTGGGAGCAAGCTGTTCCGTGTTGTCGGGGGTTGTCGACCACTGCGGGGGGAGAACGAGGTGGATCTCCCTCTGCCCTGGTGCGAAACGCAGGTGGGGGCCATCGGTATGCGCCAGGGGTTGGAGATCCTTGTTCTGGTAACGAACCAGCGCTTGGAGGGCCGGGCGTTGGAACCGTTCGGGAAGACCGGCCTCTGCCCAGGCCCTTCCATCGGAGGGGTTGGAAGCTAGACGGTCGAGCAGGTCGACGCAACGGTCCAGTGTGCGTTCGGCTTGTTCCCTGCTCTCTCGCAGGAAGGTGCGTGCGGGCACGTCAAGCGAATCCATGCGTCGACTGACCTCGGAGACCCAGTCGAAGAAGTGATCGGTGTGGGCGGTGGTGAACTGCTGCCGCCATTCCAGGAGCAGATTGAACAGGTCGTCCAGGCAGTAGGTCGGCACCCCCGCGTGGAGAAGCGCGGCGTTCACGTACTTCTTCCTGGGCATGGCCAGAATTTTTCCGAGATCGGCGTCCAGGCCGGTAAGTCTCAACGACCTGACGAACTCCTCACCCCACATCCGCCGCTTCTGGTGCGGGCCGGGAACACCGAGGAACGTCCACAGGTCCTCCCAGAAGAGCCCCTCGTGGTAGCTGTCCACGGCGACCTTCACAGT
This sequence comes from Nocardiopsis sp. LDBS0036, assembly GCF_041228755.1. NCBI lineage: Bacteria > Bacillati > Actinomycetota > Actinomycetes > Streptosporangiales > Nocardiopsidaceae > Nocardiopsis > Nocardiopsis sp. LDBS0036. The sequence continues at coordinate 1,759,911 of NZ_CP141103.1, read as the reverse complement.
GGCCATGACGGTGCAGGCAGGCCAGCGTTCCACGGTTTCCTCGCCTGTGCCGCCCAAGTGCCAGGAGAAACTGCGCCCGAGCGCCCGGGCGACCGCGGTGAGGTCCTTGGTGGAGGCGTCGACCTCGAAGACCCGTCGCACCCTCTCCAACTCGGGGCGCCAATGGCCCTCCCATTCTCTGAGCAGCTCGTATTCCTCGGTCAGCGGATGGCCTCTGGCCGAGGGCGCGCGTGATTGGGGGGACACGGCCGTTCTCCAAGGGTTGATGGGAGAGGGAAACGGGTTCAACCTGGCAGCATCACCAAACTATGACTACCCTGAAAGCGTTGTCAACGGATGGGATTGACTACTAGCTGTGCGCTAATGGTTTTTGTGCGTGATTGAAGAGAAGAAGGGGGCGACGAGAATCCGATAACCGTCTGCTCTCCTCCCTGCTCCGAAACACCGATTGATGCAGGCCCGCGTCCTGTCGTCGGCGACACGGAGCCCACGCGGTCACGGCCGGACTGTCCACGAGAACGGAGAAGAACACCATGGCAGACCCCCGAGGCCTCGCCCGTCTCATACGGAACCCTCGTCCTCGAACCTGCATGCGCTACCTGTCCAACGGCGTGCGCTGCGCCAACCCCACCGACCACGCCGACGGGTGGTGCCGGGATGACGACTGTCCCGGCTATACCACGCCCGTTCCCGATCCAGTCCGCTTCGCCCGGAGCGGCCCCCACTACAACGCGCCGGTGAACCCGGAGCCGCGCCCCCTGGACTCCTACGACATCGCGACCCTGGATGTCACCCGGAGCGCCGTCGACGCCTTCCTGGAGGCCCACAGGGGCTTCACCCGTGCCCAGGCCGAATCCGCCCTCAAGACGATGGTCGAGGACTTCACCGCCATGGGCTGCTGGAGCCGGAGCGGGGGAGGCTGGCTGAGCATGGCCGCGAGGGGTTACTACGCGGTGATCACGCCGGACTTGACTGCCGTGGCGGGCTACGGCACCAGCCATGCCGAGCGCACGTGGGCTCAGGTCAAGGCAGGTGTTCCCTCCCGCGGGGCCGCTGAGCGCAGAAGGCGCCAACGTCGGCGACGGAGGGAGCGCCGATGCGCGTTCCTGGAGGCCGTCGGTGCCACGATCACCGATGAGGAGGTGGAGGGTGAGTGGTTCACGGTCATCACCGCTTCCGGCGGTCGATGTGTGCGCCTTGGCTGCGCCGGGCCTGTGGAGGTTCTATCCACCGCCAGTTGGCATGATGTGCTCCGACAGGCCGATTACGAGCTAAAGCTGGGTATCCCGATTCCAGACGAAACGGGATCCGGCGACACCGCCAGGGAGCGGCCGTCAACACCCCTCAGTGGCCGGGCCGCCGAAGAGGCCTCCGGCGTGGTCGAAGTGCGAACGGCGGCTGACCAGGCAGAACACCGCGAGGGCCAGGCCCGGAGCGTGGACGAGGTATAGGGGCTCGCGTGACCAGCGGCCGCACTTGTCCGTGTTACTCGTCGGTGTCGTCCGCCATTCCATCAGGGCCCAACGCCCCGCTGGTCAGGCCCTCGCGGGCCAGGTCGGCGGTCTTCTGGGCCAGGGCCGAGAGCTCCTTGGCGCGGCGTTCGAACTCCGTTATGGAGCGGAACGCCGCGCCGTAGCGGCGCTGCTCCTCCACACCCATCTTGGGGATGCGCGCGGCACGCGCGTCGGTGCGGAAGGTTCCGCTGGCGCTGGTGGAACGGCGGTTGTTGGCCGGACTGCGCAGGAACCCCCGGAGGAAGTCGGTGTCCACCTGGTCGCTGACCGACCGCAGGGCTTCCCCGTCCACCTCGGCCATCCCCGCGTCGACCAGGTCGGCCACCCGTACCTGGGCGTCGAAGGGCTCGGCGGCCCCGGCCGTGAGCTCGGGCAGGGTCGTCCGCAGCTCCTCCGTCAGGCGGTCGAGCTCCGCGCGTGCGGCCGCGAAGGCCGAGGGCAGCTGGCTCAGGTCGGGGCCCACGTGCCGGGCCGGGTTGAGGTCGACCTCCTCGTCGAGCAGGTCGATCAGGGCGACCTCCGCACGCAGTTCATCCGGCAGCTGCCACGGCCCGTCGGGATCGAGCGAGGTCAGATCCCACATTCGTACTGTGGACGCGGTGTCGGAATCGTTCAGGGGCCGGCGCAACAGCCACAGGTGAACCGGTTGGGAATGCGCGGCGGCCAGTCCCGCGGGCAGAGCGAAGACATCGGTGAGCAGCCCTCTGCGCACCAGGTCGGCGCGGATGCGCCTGCCGGTGCGCCGGTAGGCGCAGGAGGTGGACAGCACCACGGCGGCCTGCCCGCCGGGAGCGGTGTGCGCGTAGGCGTGCTGCAGCCAGGCCAGCTCGGCCTCGGCCCTGGGCGGCAGGGCCAGCTCCCATCGGGGGTCCATGAGCAGTTCCTCGCGCCCCCAGTCCGTGGAGGGCGGCGGCGGGTCGCACACCACCAGCTCGGCCTGGTGCCCCGACCACTGGTCCGAACGCAGTGAGTCGCCGACGCGGACGTCGGCCTCGGCCCCGCGTTCCAGGGCTGCACGTGCGCGGGCGAGGCGGGCCGCGTCCTCGTCCAGTTCCTGCCCGGTGCGCTGTGCGTCCGGGCCCCCGGCGGCCAGCAGCAGGGAACCGATCCCGCAGGCGGGGTCGAAGACGCTGTGCGCCTCCGGATCGGTCAGGGCGACCATCGCATGGACCAGCCGAGGAGTGGAACCGAAGGGGGTACCGGACCTCGCGCCGGAGTCCAGGAACCTCGCCGCGAGCGCGGCGCTGACCTGACCGGGCGAGGTCTCCTCGGCCAGGACGCGGGAAAGTTCGGCGGCGTCCCCGCTGAGAGCCTCCGGGGACCGCCCGCCCAGGTACTCGACGACGTCGGCCAGACCCTTGAGTATGTGTCCCGGGTAGTCACCGCGCAGGGTGCGCCACAGCCGGACCTCCCGCGACTCCTCAGCCACCTTGTTCTGGCTCTTCAACCAGTCCCGGACCCGTGCCAGTTCGAATAGCGGGCTGGAGGAGGTGCCGCCGGTGGGAGCGGGGAAGTCGTCGTGGCGCCGCCGCCAGTTGGAGACGGCGGCACGGGTGACACCGGCCAGGCGCGCGATGTCGGCGGCGGTGACCTGCTGTCCCTCTGCGGCGTTCTGCTCGCGGGCATCCATGCGGTCACAGTACACGGAGTGTTCCCCTGGGCCTAGGTATGGGCTGTTGGCCCTGTTAACGCCATCCCGCATGAGATGAGGGCGTTCGACTTGGTCTCACCCCTGCCTCTCGTCTCTCCTCTTCGAGGGCAGGGGAGCGGGGAAGAGCGCGAAGCGCCCACGGAGCAGGACCAAGGTCCCGCATAGGGAAGGATTTTCTAGGGAACACGCACCCTCTTGGTGCCGGTAACGCCTTCCATGTCATCCGTTTCCCTGGACGCGACGTCCTTACCTTCGAGAGGCTACGAACGCCGCGCCGACCAGCACCTCCGGCCGATGGCCAGCCCCGGTTACCAGGGCCCTTTTCTGCGCACGTCACGTCATCTCGCATGTGCGCGGCGCTGGTCCGCGTCCAAGGGTTGCTGTCTGTCTCAGCATGCTTGTATGTTTGCTATGTAAACATCATGATCATGTTCGAGTAACGAACCTCTGTGTACCTTCGGGTGGCGTGGCCTGTTCTGTGAACATGGGCATACGCGCGAGAAGTGCGGCAGCGGACCATAGAGCGCGGGAGAAGAGCGATGGAACGGCAGTGCGTGGCGGAGCGTTTCCAGCTCAGGGGGATCATCGACCGCGGCAACATGGGCGAGGTCCACCGGGCCGAGGACACCGAGGCAGCCCCCGACGCCCCCGACCGCGAGGTCGCGGTCAAGCTGATCCTGCGCCGCCGCTCCGGCGCCCCGGTCGACCCCAAGCACAAGTCGGTCCGTCGCTTCGCCCGCGAGGTCGACATCATGCGCCGCCTCGACCACCCCGGCGTCCCCCACATCGTCGACGGCGGAGTGGACACCACCGACGGTGACCACCTGCCCTACCTGGCCATGGAGCTCCTGGACGGACGCACCCTGCGAGACCTCAGCGACGAGGAGCCCCAGCTGCCCGTCTCCTGGGTGGCCGCGATCGGCGCCCAGGCCGCCGACGCCCTCTACGCCGCCCACGCCGAGGGCGTCATCCACCGCGACCTCAAGCCCGCCAACGTGATGATCACGCGCGGCGGCCGGGTCAAGGTCCTGGACTTCGGCATGGGACTGATCGTCGACGATCCCGACCTCAGCCAGCTCACCAGCGCCGACACCACCGTCGGCACCGCGCGTTACATGGCACCCGAGCAGTTCGAGGGGGCCAAGGTCACCGCCGCCGCCGACCTGTACGCCCTGGGCTGCGTCCTCTACGAACTCCTCACCGGCGCCCCGCCCTTCAACGGCGCCACCAACTTCGAGTTGGGCTACAAGCACAACAACGACGAGGTGCCGCCGCTGGGGCTGCTGCGCGCGGACCTTCCCGCGCCGCTCACCCATCTCATCGAGCAGCTGCTCAGGAAGAAGCCCGCCGAGCGCCCCGTCAACGCCGCCGAGGTCCGCCAGACCCTCCTGCCGCTGGCCACCGACGACGGCCGGGTCAGCGGCTGGGGCGACTTCGACCCGCGCGACCACCTGCCCGTCCTCACCCCGGCCGCGGTGCTGGACGACACCACCACCGGCCGCAGCGTCCACGACGCGCCCCTGGGCGTCATGGACGTGTTCTCCCTGCACGGCCAGCTCATCGAGGAGTACCGGGCCTTCACCGAGGGCGGCACGGTCATCCGTGACGACCGCATCGCCGACTTCCTCAAGGACGACCTGGACGCCAAGTCCCAGTGGCCCGACCCCTGGCTGTCCCTCAACCCGTTCTTCGCCTCCGGCGGCACCGTCCCCGAACTCGTCCGCGAGGGCCTGCTCCACGAGGAGACCGCGCGCGTCTTCCAGTCCGGCAAGACCGAGGGCAGCACGGTCAGCGACGGCCGCCCCCTCACCCTGCACCGGCACCAGCGCGAGGCGATCGAGGCCGCCAGGACGGGCGAGTCCTACGTCCTGACCACCGGCACGGGCTCCGGCAAGTCCCTGGGCTACATCGTGCCCATCGTCGACCGGGTCCTGCGCGAGCGCGACCGGGAGAGGGCCGAGGGCCGCCGCACCAACCGGGTCCGCGCCATCATCGTCTACCCGATGAACGCCCTGGCCAACAGCCAGCTCAAGGAGCTGGAGAAGTTTCTCGTCAACGGTTACGGTGCGGGCCGCGAGCCGGTCACCTTCGCCCGCTACACCGGCCAGGAGAGCGAGGAGAAGCGCAAGGCCCTGCGCGACAACCCGCCGGACATCCTGCTCACCAACTACGTGATGCTGGAGCTGATGCTCACCCGCCCCGGCGACCGCTCCTCCCTCATCAAGATGGCGCGCGGGCTGGACTTCCTCGTCTTCGACGAGCTGCACACCTACCGCGGCCGCCAGGGCGCCGACGTGGCCCTGCTCATCCGCCGGGTCCGCCAGGCCTGCGAGGCACCGGGCGTGCAGTGCGTGGGCACCTCCGCCACCATGTCCTCCGAGGGCACAGTCGAAGACCAGAGGGCGGTGGTCGCCGACGTGGCCACCAAGGTCTTCGGCACCCCGATGCGGCCCGACAACGTCATCACCGAGACCCTGGTCCGCGCCACCGAGGACGGCCCCGTCCAGATCCCGGCCGAGCGCCTGACCGAGGACGACGCCCCGCGCTCCTACAACGACCTGTACCACGACCCCCTGGCCCGGTGGATCGAGTCCACCTTCGGTCTGACCACCGACCCCACCGGGCGCCTGGTCCGCCAGAAGCCCACCAAGGTGGAGGCTGTGGCCGCCGACCTGGCCCGCGACACCGGTGTGCCCGAGGAACGGTGCGTCCAGGCCATCCGCCGCACCCTGGAGGCGGGTGCGGAGGCCTTCCACCCGGGCAACCGGCGCCCCCTGTTCGCCTTCCGCCTGCACCAGTTCCTGTCCAAGGGCGACACGATCCACGTCACCCTCGAAGACCCCGAGGAACGCCACCTCACCCGTGAGTACCAGCTGGAGAAGCCCGGCTCCGACGGCCATATCCTGCTGCCCCTGGCCTTCTGCCGGGAGTGCGGCCAGGAGTACATGACCGTCTGGCGCACCGAGACGGCCAAGGGCACGGTCTACCAGCACCGGCGCGACGCCAACGCACCTTCCGACGCGGCCGCCGAGGGCTACCTGTACGTCTCCTCCGAGGCCCCCTGGCCCTCCAGTATCGAAGAGGCCCTGAACCGGCGCCTGCTGCCCGAGTCCTGGCTGGAGCTGGACGAGCACCACCAGGAGAACGTCCACAAGAACTACCGGGGCAACATCCCCAGGGCGGTCACCGTCGACGTCCGGGGCAACGAGGGTCAGGGCGAGCTCCAGGCGGCCTTCATCCCCGCCCCGTTCCTGTTCTGCCTGCACTGCGGGATCAGTTACGAGAACAAGCGCGGCAAGGACTTCGCCAAGCTCGCCAGTCTCGCCCAGGAGGGCCGTTCCTCGGCCACCTCCCTGGTCTCGGGCACCATCGTGCGCGCCCTCAAGGCGGTGCCCGCCGAGGCCCTGCCCAAGGAGGCCCGCAAGCTCCTGACCTTCGTGGACAACCGCCAGGACGCCTCCCTCCAGGCCGGGCACTTCAACGACTTCGTGCAGGTCACCGAGCTGCGCGGCGGCCTGTACCGGGCTCTGGAGGCGGCGGGGGAAGAAGGATTGACCTCCGAGAACCTGGCCTTGCGGGTCGCCGACACCCTGGCCCTGGACCCCGCCGACTACACCGGCAACGCCAGCCTGCCTCCCCGGCTGGCCAGCCAGGCGGCCAGCACCCTGCGCGACGTCATCGCCTTCCGGCTCTACCTGGACCTGGAGCGCGGCTGGCGGGTCACCATGCCCAACCTGGAGCAGACCGGTCTGTTGCGGGTGGACTACGCCGACCTGGACTGGGTGGCCGAACAGGAGGACCGCTGGGCCAAGACGGCACCCGAACTGCGCGACGCCGAACCCCACGTGCGCAGGGTCGTCCTGCGGGCCCTCATGGACGAGATGCGCCGGGGCCTGGCCATCGACACGCCCTACTTCCGGGACGAGGCCTTCGAATCCCTCCAGGGGGCCAGCGAGACCCGCCTGGTCGACCCCTGGGTGCTGTCCAAGGGCGACCGCCCCCGGGTGGGGATTGCCTATCCGCGCTCCTCTGGTCGGGGCATGGACCGCACCGGGCTTTTCCTGTCCGGGCGCGGCAAGTACGCCAAGTACCTCAAGCGCGCCCACTTCACGCGCCTGAACGCCGACGAACTCCAGAAGGTCATCGCCGACCTCCTCGAAGTACTGGCCGAGGCGGGACTGCTCCACCGCACCAAGGAGGCCCCGCGGGGCCGCCACAACCGCTTCCACCGCACCGACGACGAGGCCGTCACCGGCTACCAGGTCGACGCCGCCTGCCTGGTCTGGAAGGCCGGGGATGGCAAATTCGGCGCCCAGGACCCGCTCACCCGCACCTACGCCAGCGGTGATGGCCCCCGCGTCAACATCTTCTTCCGTGACCTGTACCTGGGCGCCGCCGCCTCCCTGACCGGCCTGGTGGCCCGTGAACACACCGCCCAGGTGCCGCCCCAGGTCCGTGAGGAGCGCGAGGGGGCGTTCAGCGACGCCGAGCTGAAGCTGCTGTACTGCTCGCCCACCATGGAGCTGGGGGTGGACATCAAGGAACTCAACGCGGTGATGATGCGCAACGTCCCGCCCACCCCCGCCAACTACGCCCAGCGCAGCGGACGCGCCGGGCGAGGCGGCCAGCCCGCCCTGGTGACCACCTACTGCGCCACCGGCAACAGCCACGACCAGTACTACTTCCGCAGGTCGGACCGGATGGTGGCCGGAGTGGTGCAGCCGCCGCGCCTGGACCTGGCCAACGAGGACCTGGCGGTGGCCCACCTCCAGGCGATCTGGCTCGCCGAGACCGGCCTGAAGCTGGGCCGGGCCGTCCCGGAAGTCGTCGACGTCGCCTATGACGGCGAGCAGCGCGTCCCCGACCCCGCGCTGCCCCTGCACGACACCGCGCGGACCGCCATCGAGGACCCGGCCGCCCAGAGGCGTGCCGTCGCCGCCGCCGGGAAGGTCTTCGACGACGTCTTCGAGGACCTGGAGAAGATGGTCTGGTGGGACGACTCCTGGCTGGAGCGCATCGTGCGCAACGCGCCCGAGCGCTTCGACCGGGCTTTCGACCGCTGGCGCGGTCTGTTCCGCGCCGCCCTGGTGGACCAGGCCGAGCAGAACCGCCGTGTGCTGGACCACAACGGCCTGAGCGAACGCGACCGGCGCAACGCGGGGCGGCGCCGCACCGAGGCCGAGACCCAGCTGGCCCTGCTCAAGAACGAGAGCCAGGACAGCAAGTCGCTGCTGAGCGACTTCAACCCCTACCGGTACCTGGCCAGTGAGGGGTTCCTGCCCGGCTACTCCTTCCCGCGCCTGCCCCTGGCCGCCTACATCCCCACCCGCCGCAGCCGCTTCGACGAGGGCGACTTCCTCCAGCGGCCCCGGTTCGTGGCCATCCGCGAGTTCGGCCCCGGCGCCCTCATCTACCACGAGGGCTCCCGTTACCAGGTGACCCGCGTCCAACTGCCGCCGGAGTCCAGCGGCGACCTGGCCACCACCAAGGCCAACCGCTGCGGGCAGTGCGGCTACCACCACGACCCGGAGAAGCGCGACGACCTCTGCCAGATGTGCAAGCACCCGCTGGGCGCCCCCACCCCGGGGCTCCTCCAGCTGCACACCGTGTACACCACCAAGCGGGAGAAGATCTCCTCCGATGAGGAGGAGCGCCGCCGAGCGGGCTTCCGCCTGGTGACCTCCTACCGCTTCCAGGACCACGGTGAGCGCCTGGGCCGTCAGGACGCCCAGGTCACCGACCCCGCCGGGAAGCTGGCCACCCTGCACTACGGCGACTCGGCGACCGTGCGCATCACCAACCTGGGCCGCCTTCGCGCCAAGGACGGCGATCTCGACGGCTTCTGGCTCGACCCCGCCACCGGCAAGTGGCTCAACGAGCAGGACGCCAAGAAGGCGATGGGTGACGCGGACGAACTGCCCCTGATCGAGGACGGCGGCGAGGAGCGCGGCCACAAGAAGCGCGTCATCCCCTACGTCGAGGACCGCCGCAACATCGTGGTGCTGCACCTGCACGAGGCCCTGCCCGAGGAGCAGGCACTGACGCTGATGTACGCCCTGGAGCGGGGCGTGGAGGCCGCCTTCGAACTGGAGGACGCCGAACTCACCAGCGAGCTGCTGCCCCCCGACGACGGCCCCCGCGACCGGATGCTGTTCACCGAGGCCGCCGAGGGCGGTGCGGGCGTGCTGCGCCAGCTCCAGTCGGTTCCGGCCAACCTGGCCAAGGCGGCGCGCAGGGCCCTGGAGATCTGCCACATCGACCCCGACGACGGCACCGACACCGCCACGGCCTGCGCCCGCGGCTGCTACGACTGCCTGCTCACCTACGGCAACCAGACCCACCACCAGCTCATCGACCGCCGCCTGGTGCGCCACCTGCTGCTGCGCCTGGCCGACTCCGAGACGCTGCCCACCGGCCAGGGCGTCTCGCGCACCGAACAGATGAGGACGCTCAGCTTCCAGTCCGACACCAGCCTGGAGCAGGACTTCCTCACCTGGCTCAAGGAGCGCGGCCACCGCCTGCCCGACGAGGCCCAGGTCCTGGTTCCCGAGGCCTCGGCCAAGCCCGACTTCGTCTACCGGATCGCCGGGGCCCGGGTCGCGGTGTTCGTGGACGGGCCCGTGCACGAGGACGCGCGGATCGCCGAACGCGACGCCGAGGCCGAGGAGCGCCTCTACGACGCCGGGTGGGACGTGGTGCGCGTTCCCCACGACGCCGACTGGTCCGCGGTCATCACCCGCTACGAGGCCTACTTCGGCCCCGGATCACGCCGCTGAACGACCTCCCGGGCCCCCGTCGCCGCACGCTGGCCGCACCCGCCCGCGTGCCGGATCCCGATGGGACCGCCTGCCCGGAGCAGCCCCGACCCCGCGGCCCCGGGCAGGCGGCCACCGGACTTCGACGGTCTTGTAGTTGTAGCGAGTCTCGACCGCCGAACCCCGCTACAAGTACGAGATCACCGCGAACCCACCGCCTTCCACACGCCCCACAGGATTGAGGACCCCCTCCACATGACCACCGCGTACGCCCCCGGCTCCCTGGTCTCGGCCAGGGGCAGGGAATGGGTGGTGCTCCCCGAGAGCGCCGACGACATGCTGGTACTGCGACCCCTGGGCGGCGGTGACGACGACGTGGCCGCGCTCTTCCCCGCCTTCGAGAAGGTGGCGGCGGCCAGCTTCGCCCCGCCCACCCCCGACGACCTGGGCAACGCCCAGGCGGCCGGACTGCTGCGCTCGGCCCTGCGCATCGGCTTCCGCTCCGGTGCGGGCCCCTTCCGCTCCCTGGCCGGGATCGCCGTCCAGCCGCGCGCCTACCAGCTCGTCCCCCTGCTCATGGCGCTGCGCCAGCAGACCGTGCGCATGCTCATCTCCGACGACGTCGGCATCGGCAAGACCGTCGAGGCCGGGCTGATCGCCTCCGAACTCCTCGCCCAAGGCGAGGCCAGCGGCCTGGCCGTGCTGTGCTCCCCGGCCCTGGCCGAGCAGTGGCAGGAGGAACTGCGGAGCAAGTTCGGCATCGACGCCGAGCTCGTACTCGCCTCCACCGTCTCCCGCCTGGAGCGCGGCCTGGACCTCGGACAGTCCCTGTTCCACAAGCACAGGCACGTCATCATCTCCACCGACTTCATCAAGTCCACCCGGCACCGCGACGACTTCGTCCGTTACTGCCCCGACCTGGTGATCGTGGACGAGGCGCACACCTGCGTGTCCGCCGACGACGTCACCTCCAAGCAGAACCAGCTGCGCTACGAGCTCCTCCAGAAGGTCGCCAAGGACGAGAACCGGCACCTGCTGCTGGTGACCGCCACCCCGCACAGCGGCAAGGAGTCGGCCTTCCGGAACCTGCTCGGACTGGTCAAACCAGAGCTGGCCACCACCGACCTGGACTCCGACGCCGGGCGCAGGCTCCTGGCCCGGCACTTCGTGCAGCGCAAGCGCGCCGACGTGCGCCAGTACCTGACCCGGGAGAGCGACGGCCTGGTCGACGACTCCCTGGCCGAGACCACCGCCTTCCCCTCCGACCGCGAGTTCACCGAGCAGTCCTACAAGCTCTCCCCGGCCTACCGGGCGCTGCTGGAGGATGCCATCGCCTACGCCAGCGAGCGCGTCCAGCAGGCCAAGGGGCAGAACCGCCGCGACGCCCGCATCGCCTGGTGGTCGGCGATCGCCCTGCTGCGCTCCCTGGTCTCCTCGCCCCGGGCCGCCGCCAAGACCCTCACCACCCGCTCGGCCGCGGCCGCCGCCCAGACCCCCGACGAGGCCGACGCACTCGGCGCCCCGCTCATCCGCGACGCCGCCGACGTCGATGCCCTGGAGGGGATGGACACCGCCCCCGGCGCCGAGACCGGGGGCGGAACCGAAGGCCGGACCGCGGACGGGGGCCGCGGCCCCGGTGCTCCGAAGGACCGCCTGCTGGAGCTGGCCGAGCGCGCCGAACAGCTGGAGGGCCCCGAGGGCGACCTCAAGCTCAAGGCGCTGATCGCCTACCTCAACGGCCTGCTCGCCGAGGGGTACAACCCCATCGTCTTCTGCCGCTACATCGACACCGCCGAGTACGTCGCCGACTACCTCAGCGGCGTGAAGGCCCCCAAGGGCAAGAGCCCCATCAACAAGGGCGGCAGGAACGGCTGGAAGACCACCGTCAAGGCCGTCACCGGCAAGCTGTCACCACAGCAGCGCATCGAGCGTATCGAGGAGCTGGCCGAGGAGGCCGCCCAGGCTGCGGCGGAGGCCGCGGAGGCCGGAGCCGAGGGGCAGGCGGGCACCCGACGGGTCCTGGTCGCCACCGACTGCCTGTCCGAGGGCGTCAACCTCCAGCACTACTTCGACGCGGTGGTCCACTACGACCTGGCCTGGAACCCCACCCGCCACGACCAGCGCGAGGGCCGCGTGGACCGTTACGGGCAGCAGCGCGACAAGGTCCGCGTGATCACCCTGTACGGCAGCGACAACGGCATCGACGGCAAGGTCCTGGAGGTGCTGATCCGCAAGTACCAGCAGATCCGCAAGGACCTGGGCATCTCCGTCTCCGTGCCCGATGAGACCTCCACCGGCGTCACCGACGCCATCGTCGAATGGCTGCTCATGCGCGGTCAGGGCCAGCAGGAAGCCCTGTTCGAGGCCGAGGACATCAAGGTCGACACCGGCGAGACCGAACTGCTGTGGAAGTCGGCGATCGACCGGGAGAAGACCTCCCGCGCCCGGTTCGCCCAGCGCGCCATCCACCCCGAGGAGGTGGCCCGCGAGGTCGCCGCGATCCGCGAGACCCTGGGCGGTACCGGCGAGGTCCGCGCGTTCGCCGAGAACTCCTTGCGCGAACTCGACGCGCTGCTGCGCCCCCTGCCCGGCGGGGGAGCGGGTGGCACCGCAGCAGGCGGCAGGGGAGGCGCCGGGGGCGCCGGTGGCGCTGGGGGAGCGGCCGGTGGTTTCACCGCAGACGTGTCCTCCACCCCGGTCGGGCTGCGCGACGCCTTCGCTCCCCTGGTCGGTGCCGACGTGATCGAGAAGGGCAGGCCGCTGCCCTTCCGCGACACCGCCGCCGTCCCCCGGGGCGAGGCCGCGCTGGTGCGCACCGACCCGGTGGTGGGGGCGCTGGCCTCCCACGTGCTCGACGCTGCCCTGGACAGTGGCACGGGAGGGCCCCGCCCGGCCCGCCGCTGCGGGGTGGTGCGTACCGATGCCGTGGACAAGCGAACCACGCTGCTGCTGGTGCGCTACCGGTTCCACCTGACCCTGCCCTCGCGGCACGGAACCCGGCAGCTCGTCGCCGAGGACGCCCGCCTGCTCGCCTTCACTGGAGCCCCGGACAAGGCCGAGTGGCTCGGACAGAGCGAGGCGGTCGCCCTGCTCGACGCCCAGGCCACCGAGAACACCGCTCCCACCATGGGCGAGAACACCATGCGGCGTGTGCTGGACGCCCTGCCCGCCACCACCGACCACCTGGCCTCATACGGTGACGAGCTCGCCGCCGAGCTGGCCGACTCCCACCGCCGGGTGCGGATCGCCTCCGACGAGATCCGCCGCGGCCTGAAGGTCGAAGCCCAGAAGCCCGCCGACATCCTCGGCGTCTACGTCTACCTGCCCGACGGCTCCGCTGCCGTCGCCGCTGCCCCCGCCGGAGGTTCCGCCTGATGTCCGCCATCGCTCGAAACCAGGTGCTGACCGCCGTGCACACCGTGGGCGGGCTGCTGCCCACCGACATGCTGGCGCGGATCGCTGAGGGCAGGGACGTCGCCGGTTCCAAGCCCGCCGACTACGGGGTGATCGGTGCCCGCTCGGTGAGTGACGAGGCCGAACGCCACTGGGACTACCTCAAGGGCGGTTGGCGTGAGCTGCGCAAGCAGCTGCCCACGGACACCGAGGGTCGGCCCGCCGTCGACTCGGTGAACGCCGCCCTGTCGCAGTGGGTGGAGCCGCTGTTCAACCTTCTCGGCTTCGGCCGTCTTCCGGCAGGGCCGGGGGAGGGCATCGCCAGCGACGACGAAAACAAGGTTTTCAAGGTCTCCCACCTGTGGCAGCACGTGCCCGTTCACGTGGTGGCCTGGCACGCCGACCTGGACAGGCGGCCGGGCGGGGCGGGAACCGTGCCGCCGCAGTCCCACGTGCAGGAGATGCTCAACAGCACCTCGGCGCACCTGTGGGCGGTGGTGACCAACGGGCGCCAGGTGCGGTTGCTGCGCGACTCCAGTGCGCTGGCCACGGCGGCGTACGTGGAGTTCGACCTTGAGGCCATTTTTGATGGCGAGCTGTTCAGCGAGTTCGTGCTGCTGTACCGGCTGCTGCATGCGTCCAGGTTCGAGGTCAAGCCGGATGAGGCGCCGTCGGCGTGCTGGCTGGAGAAGTGGCGCGCCGACGCGATCCAGTCCGGCACTCGGGCGCTGAAGCAGCTGAGCAAGAACGTTCAGAAGGCCATCACCGTTCTCGGTACTGGCTTCCTGCGCCACCCCGAGAACACCGAGCTGCGCGCGAACCTGGACGTGAAGGAGTTCCATGGGGCGCTGCTGCGACTGGTCTACCGGATGCTGTTCCTGTTCGTGGCCGAGGACCGAGACGCCCTGCACCCGCCCACGGCCGATGAGCAGGCGAGGGAGCGGTACGCGAAGTACTTCTCGTCGGCGCGGCTGCGCCGCCACGCCCGCAGGCGCCGGGGGACTTCCCACGGCGATCAGTACGAGGCGCTGCGGCTTGTGCTCGACGCCCTGGGCGGTACCGATAAACACCCGACAGGCCGTCCCGAGCTGGGTGTTCCCGCGCTCGGCGGCCTGTTCACCGACACCGAGGTCGACGCTCCGCTGCGTGGGTTGAAGCTGTCCAACGAGGCACTGTTCGGGGCTGTGCGCAACCTGGCCCAGGTGCGCGACCCCGAATCCAAGCGTTGGCGCTCGGTGGACTACCGCAACCTGGACGCCGAAGAGCTGGGGTCGATCTACGAGTCCTTGTTGGAGCTGGTGCCCAAGCATAGCGACGCTGACCGCTCGTTCCAGCTGGTCGAGGTCGGTGGAAATGACCGTAAGACCACAGGGTCGTACTACACGCCGTCCTCGTTGATCGAGACGCTGCTCGATTCGGCGTTGGACCCGGTGATCGACGATGCGCGCAAGCGTGGCGAGCAGAAAGCAGCTCAAGCCGGACAGCTTGACCCCGGAGAGGCGATTGTCACAGAACTGCTAAAGCTGACCGTGTGTGATCCGGCGTGTGGGTCCGGGCACTTCCTCGTTGCTGCCGCTCGCCGCATCGCCAAGCGGGTCGCCGCCGTGCGCGAAGGAAACCCCGAACCGACCGTGGACGCGGTACGCAGCGCGATGCACGAGGTCGTTGCCCGGTGTATCTACGGGGTGGACCTCAACCCGATGGCCGTGGAGTTGGCCAAGGTGTCGCTGTGGCTGGAGGCCCTGGAGCCCGGCAAGCCGCTGAACTTCCTCGATGCGCACGTCAAACACGGCAATGCGCTGATTGGTGTGACCCCGTCGCTGCTCAAGGGCGGTATCCCCGATGAGGCGTTCAAGCCGATCGAGGGCGACGACAAGAAGTACGCGCGCTTCCTCGCCAAGACCAACAAGGCAGAGCGCGGCGGGCAGCTCGGGCTGTTCGACATCCAGAGCGATGCGGCCGGTGTCACCAACACCGCTTTGGCTGAAAACCTGCGCCAGATCACGGCGGTGGTGGGTGACTCGCTGGACCAGGTGCGTGATCAGGAGGCGGCCTACCGAGGGTGGATTGACTCCGACGAGTACGTGCGCAACCGGCGTGTCGCGGATGCCTGGTGCTCGGCGTTCGTGTGGAAGAAGGCACAGGATGCTCCGCGTGCGGTGACCCAGGAGGTCCTGCACAAGATCGCCAACGCCAAGGGCAACGGAGCGCCTTTCACCACGATCGAGGAGATCGACCGGCTGCGGAACCAGTACCGGTTCTTCCACTGGCACTTGGAGTTCCCGGACGTGTTCAGCGCTCCTGAGGACGGTGGGGGAGTGGACAAGACTACAGGTTGGGCAGGCGGCTTCGACTGCATGCTTGGCAACCCGCCGTGGGAGCGAATCAAGCTCCAGGAACAGGAATTTTTCGCGCAGCGCGACGTGGAGATCGCTACCGCGAGGAATGCCGCTGCACGTAAGGCACTCATCGCCGATCTGAAGAAGAACCCGGATCGCTCCGGCCTGTACCAGGAGTTCGAGGAGGCCAAGCGCAGGGCGGAAGGTGAGAGTCACTTCCTGCGCATCAGCGGTCGCTACCCGATGACCGGCCGTGGGGACATCAATACCTACGCGGTGTTCTCCGAGGCCGACCGGACGTTGGTGGGTCCGCGTGGCCGTATGGGTGTGATCGTTCCGACCGGTATCGCCACGGACGCGACCACCCAGTACTTCTTCAAGGATCTGGTGCAGAGAGGTTCCATCGCCGCGCTCTACGACTTCGAGAACGCGGCGCCCTTGTTCCCGGGTGTGCACCGCTCATTCAAGTTCTGCATCCTGTCTCTTGCTGGTCGCGACATGCGCGAGCCCAAGGCGTCCTTCGCGTTCTTCGTGCATGATCCGTCAGAACTCGAAGACGCTGACAAGGCGTTCACCATGACTCCGGAGGAGATCACCCTCCTCAACCCCAACACGGGCACCTGCCCGGTCTTCCGCTCTCGCCGTGACGCCGAGATCACCTTGGACATCTACAAGCGTGTCCCAGTCCTGGTCAAGGAAGGCGACCCTGACGGGAACCCGTGGGGTGTGTCGTTCATGACTATGTTCCACATGTCGAACGACTCGCACCTGTTCCACACCCGCGAGCAGCTCGAAGGCGAAGGCTGGAGCCTAGACGGGAGCATCTTCGTCAAGGGTGACAAACGCATGCTGCCTCTGTACGAGGCGAAGATGCTTCACCACTACGACCACCGGTGGGCTACCTACACCGAGGATGGAAGTATTCGAGACTTCACCCTTGAGGAAAAGCAGGACTCAAGAACTATGGTCCTTCCTCGCTACTGGGTTCCGGAGGTAGACGTTTCTCAGCGGCTTCGATCGAAGAAGTGGGAGAACGGTTGGCTTTTTGGTTTTAGGAATGTATGTCGAAATACAGATGAGCGTACGTTGATCAGTAGTGTGATTCCGAAGGTGGCAGTGGGGCATAGTGCACCACTTCTGTTCGGAAAGGATGTCCCGCTTCTTCGATCCGTTCTCTCTTCGTTCGTTTGCGACTACGCACTGCGCCAAAAATTGGGCGGAGTGAATCTGACCTTCAACTACTTCGAGCAGGTGCCGATCCCATCTCCTGCTTTTCTGGAGTATTTCAGGGAATTCATTCAAAATCGGGGCTCTGAAATGGAATATGTATCTTCCGATATGGAGATAGTCGCGCGAGACCTGGGTGATGAAGGTGCGCCGTTCCGATGGGATGAGGAACGCCGTGCCATCATGCGGGCGGAGTTGGATGCACTCTTCTTCCACCTCTACGGGATCAACCGTGATGACGTGGAGTACATCATGGAGACCTTCCCGATCGTGAAGCGCAAGGACGAGGCCAAGTACGGCACCTACCGAACTAAGGATCTCATCCTGGAGATCTACGACCGGATGGCGAAGGTCGGTGTTTCGCTCGATACTCCGCTGATCGACGGCGAGAATTTCACCTCCACTCTCACCCCGCCGCCCGGCCACGGTCCCCGGCACGCCCCCGCCTGATTCGTAAAGCATTCGGCCCCGCCTGCTGGCTCGCAGCAGGCGGGGCCGAACGTGTGTCTTCGTGACTCTAGCGGAAGTCGCCCCGAGCGGTGTTGACGAAGGCGCGCCACTCGCCGGCACCGAAGAAGAGCGCGCCTAGCTCGCGGTGCTTGGTGTCCCGGACCCCGGTGATCGGCCCCTCCGAGACCTCCACACACTCTCCTCGGTCATTGGTGTAGCTCGCCTTGTGCCACGGCCGGGCAGGGACGAAGGATTCGTTAGTGGTCGTGCTCGGAGTCATGACGGCCTTTGGTACTCGGTGATCAGCGTCTTGAGGAGGGACCGCGTCTTCGCTGTGGAGAGCGCGGACGCCTGTAGTTGGTCAAACGCTATCTCGTGTTCCAGCAAGTCCTCCGGGTCCTCGAAGAACAGACCGTTCGGAGGGACGTCCACGAACAGCGCGCGGTCGGTCTCGTCGAAGGTCAGCATCGAGAAGCCGTAGGTGCGTGACATGCCCGCCGTTGCTGGGAGCACCTGGATGTTGATTGAAGGCCGGTCAGCGAGTTCGCGCAGGTGGGCAAGCTGCGTAGCCATCACTTCCGGACCCCCGATGACGCAGCGCAGGCAGGATTCGTCCAAGATCATCCAGATGCGCGGCGGCTTCTCGCGTTCCAGGACATTGGCGTGCCGCTGCATGCGGGCCTCAACCCGACGCACGCGTTCCTCCTCGGTGGGGACGTAACCACGAGCCATCATGGCCTTGATGTAGTCGGGGTGCTGAATCAGGCCAGGGATCAGGCCGACTGTGTACTGCTGGATCTTGGCGGCCTCGTGCTCCAAGCCGTAGAAGGTGCCCACTCCGACGTCTTTGTACTGGAACCACCAGGGCTTCTGCTTCCGCGATGCCTTGGCGATCTCGACCAGGTCTTCGCGCAGCTCATCGGTGGATCCGTACAGGCGGCAGAGCTCGGACACGTCGGCGGAGTTCAGACGGATGAACTTGCCCGTCTCGATGCGGATGATCTTGCCGGACTCCCAGCCCATGCGCTTGGAGACCTCTCCCTGCGACATCCCAGCCTCGGCGCGTAGTCGCTTGAGTTGGCTCACCAGATGACGACGCCGTACGGGGGAACCCTGGGCCACGGCTGTCTCCTCGCTCATGTTGTGGACTGTCGCTCCAAGTATCTCGCACACTTCAAACTTCACATAACGGATATACATACCCAGTTAATTTCCAACACTTGGATTTTCTGGGTGTGTGCATCACTATAGAGGTGGAGGCGCTGACTACCGCACAGGTCGTCTGAGATGCCGGAGTGTGTGCAGGCCAGACACAGGTTCACGCACAACGTGTCCGGTAGATGGGGGAGAACCGTGCGTTCGGGGACGCTGCCTCTCACCGGCGAGGAACCTCGCCAGGCTGCTTCAGGGCAGCCACACGAAAACGGGCTCTGGGGGCGATTGCGGCGCCTCCAGAGCCCTCATCGACAACCCAATTCATGCCTGAAGGAGTGTGCCGACATGGCCATTGTGCCGCGTCCCCGCGCGCCGTTCCACACCCCCACCCCACCCTTCGCCGGGCGACGCTGGGCTTCTCGCGTCTACCCTGGCGACCTGTCCCAGGCCGCGTGGGTGCGTGAGGACCTGCGCGCTGACCTGTTCCGCCTGGAGGGCCTGTGCCCTGACCTGGCCGACACGATCGTGCTGTGCGCCAGCGAGATGTTCGCGAACGGCGTCGACCACTCCCGTTCCGGCGAAGCAGGCGGTCGGGTGATCCGCAACCTTTCCATGCCCACCGACACCATCCTGCACCTGGGCATCGTCGACGACGGCGTCCGGGAGTCCACTCCCACCCTTCCGGAGATCCCGTACCAGCGCACGGCGAAGGAGTGGGAGGAGGCCGAGCGCGGCCGGGGGCTGCTGCTCATCGACCACCTAGCCACGCGCTGGGGGACCCGGGCGGTGGTGGACTTCCCGTTCTGCGCAGGGCTCGGCACGGTCGTGTGGGCCGAGTTCACTCTCACCCCCACCACTCCCACCAGCACCGCTCCCGCCGGAGCCGACCGATGAGCGCTGAACCGGTCTCCTTGGGAGTACGCGCGGTGTTGGACGCGCCCCGGGGACGGCGCTTCTCCAAACCCAGCTATCCGACCCCGCTCACCCGGGAACAACGACTCCTCGCCCAGATGAAGGACAACCCCCGGGTGGCCTATCGGCAGGCCCACGGCGTTCTACCGGAGTGGATGCACGTCCACGCCGCCCGCCTGGACGAACGCGCCTCCCGAACCACCGAAGGCCCGGAGGAGCGCCCGCGCAGGCCCGCCACACAGCCGGAACGCCCGCCCGAACCCGTGGTTCCGCGTCCGCGCCCGGCCCCCGATGACGGCCCGTTCCCACCTCGCCGGGAGCGCCCGCCGTTGCCGCGCCGCCCCCGGCGTCCGCACAGCCACCGCAAGCCCCGCCGCTGGTTCAGCGCCAGCCGTCCCGGTCGCCCCGGTCCAGCGCGCCTGCTGGCCGCCTACACCCTCGCCAGCAGCTTCGGAGCCCTGGCCCACCACCTGGGTACGGTCCTGCTGTAGCGACCCACCCCGACCCGCACACACCACGACGGCCGCGCCGGACCCCACATCGGACCCGGCGCGGCCCTCACCTTCTTCTTGTCTCAGTCGTCCGCGTTCACGAGTACCGACGGCCAGGGAAAGTTTTCAGGGATGGCGTCCATGACCACCTCGCCGCAGCGGCGTCCCCGCCACTGCCCGGCGCTGCGCATGGTGCCCACCTCCCGGAAACCCGCCTTGGCATAGGCATTGCGGCCCGCGGTGTTGGGTTCCAGCACCTTGAGCCAGACCATCTCCAGCCCGATGACGTGGAAGGCGTAGTCCAGCGTCAGCCGCGTCGCCGCAGTACCCACGCCCTTCCCACGGGCCTCGGAGGCCACAACCAGGATGAACTCGCCCGTGCGCACCTGGTGATCGATGAGCACACTGGCTAGCCCACACGGCACCGCCTCACCCCCGCGCACGTCGTAGACGGTGAAACGGGCCTGGTCCGGCGCACCGCGCAGCTGGTGCTCCAGCCCTTCGGCGCGGGACTCGGCGCTTTCCGGCACCTGCCGCCCGTAGCCCAGCACGGCACCCGGATCGCTCTCCCACCGCCAGTACTCGCGGGCCAGGTCGGCGCGCAACGCTCCCAGGGCGATGCCCTCGGCTTCAGCCCACAGGACCGGTTCGGCGATGTCACTCACAGGACTCCTCGAAGGGTGTGTAGTCGGTGATGTCGTCGGACTCGGCGACCGGACGGCCGCAGACGTCGACCCAGGCGTGCAACCGCACCGGGTCGATAGCCACCCCGTGCCGGAAGGCGGACCGGTAGCCCGCCCAGCGCAGGGCGACGGTGGTCGCCGCGGCCTCCTCCCAACATGCCACGCGTAGTGGCAGCAGGCGGCCCGCTTTCCTCACCGCACAGGTCGCCTGCACCGCCGTGGCATAGTCGGCGATGCCTGTTTCCGTTCGCTGCACCAGGTGCCGGGTACGGGCGAACGTACTCCTACGTCTTCCCAACTTCCTGGTCAGTACGACGAGGAGGGCAACGATTCCCAGGGCGTACCAGCGCAGGGGAGCCCGTGGAATCGGCGCGAGCGCGGCGGGGCTGTCCCGTGTCCCCCAGTTGGCAGAGGAGGGAGTTCCCCGCCTGACCCTCTCCCACGAACACGGTTCCTCTCGTTGGATGAGCACACCCGTGTCCATCAGCGCCACCAGAGCCCGCTCCTGAACCGGGGTCAGGGAGAGAGCTGAAGTCGCACCCCCTGCACTCCACATGCACGAGATGACCCGGCTGGCTTCCCCGGACAACAGCAGCACCGTCCCCCTCTCCACGTCCAGGGCGACACATGCCGACGGGAAACAGACCAGCCGCAGCTGTGGGGCGGGGGAGAGCGAAGAGGGAAGGGTCATCTCCCGGCCTCCTGCCGAGCCGGGACGCGAGCCCACGAGGGCGGAGTGCTCGCTTCGACCGCGCGCCCCCACACCTCAGCGGCGATCACCGGTTCCAGCAGTCCCCACGGCGTGTCTCTGCCTGACGCCGCCGCGCGCAGCTCTTCGCGCATCGTCTGCGGGTCAATGAGGCCGTGGCCCGCCAACCAGCCGTCGACAAGAACCGATATTTCCGGCAGATGCGCACGCAAACCCAGGTGATGGTCGGCGTCTGTGCCGCCCTTGGTGCGGCGTCGCGCGATTGCTGGGGGAAGGACATCCGGCATTGCTTCCGTCAGCTGCGGTTTGTAGTGCCAGGGAGATCCCCGGTCCTCGGCGCGGAAGGCCAACGCGGCCTCCACCACGGCCCGGTCCAGGAACGGGGACTCCAGACGGACACCGAAGGACACGGCGAACTGGGCGTCGGCGTGGGCGGTCCGTCCGATTCCGCGCAGCGCGTGCAGTTCCGCGTCGCCGCGTAGGAACTCTCCGGTTCCACGCCCAGGCCCCGACACGGCCATGTACCGCGCCTTCGGAGTGAGCCAGCGCGAAGAAGGGCCGGGCTCGCCCCGGGCCAGGCGTGACAGCAGGCGGACCGGGCTCCCGCGGTCGAGTTTGGCCCATCCGTGCAGGTCCCGTAGAGCGCGGAGTACACGGCCGCGTGCCGCCAGCCGGAGAACGAGCTCGGGCGACTGCATCAACAACGCGTCGCCTCCGTCACCGGTCATGTGGAGGGTGCTTCCGGCCGCGCGGATCCGCTCGTAGGCGAGCACATGCCGGGCACTGGTGATGGTGGCCGGAGCCGGTTCGTCGGTCGGCGGGACCCGGTCCAAGCCGCTGTAGGGAAGTTCCTTGTCGGTTAGAGGCAGCAGCATGTGGTCCACGTTCGGGCGCTCTCGCACGGCCTGGCGTGCGTGGTCCAGGTCGCCGCCACGGTCCCTGGAAGCGGGATGGACCGTCCAGGCGGTGAGGGCGCGCGCTCCCGAGGCCTGGTTCGAGGCGAGAAGGCACAGCGTGGTCGAGTCCAGGCCCCCGCTCAGGTCGCAGGAAAGGTGTTCCGCCTGAGCGAGCCGTGTCATGACAGCTCCCTCCAGTGCCTTCCTGAACAGCCGCACGGCCTCTACCCGTGGTGCGCTTCTGGGCGCTGAGCACCACCGGTCGACTGTGGCCCGTCCTTCTCTGTGCGCGTCCATGCGGTGCCCCGGGGGAACGGTGCGCACCCGCAGGAAGGAGCTCCTTTCCGTTCCGTGCCGTCCGGCTGGATCTGCCAGCAGGTCCGACACCCAGGCAAGGTCCACCCCGCCGCCGGTGACACCCGACAGGGCGTGGCTGGAGGATGCCCATACCACCGAGTCCTCCACCTCGCAGAAGTGGATCGGAAGTGCGTGCGCGGGATCGGTGAACACGGCCGCCCCTTCGGGATGGCCGACGACGACCGCGTAGGTTCCCGGCCAAGAGGGAGGGCCGAAGCGCCAGCTCCCCGACAGCCACGTCCGCAGACCGTCGGCGGACACCGTGTGGGTGCCGAGCACGATCCCCTTCAGCGGACCGGCCTCGGCAACGGTCCCACTGCCCCGGCCCACCGTCCACAACTCCCCGCAGGGAAGCGCTGTGGACCACGTGGGGGAGGCCGGTCGCACGGTGGGAGAACCGGTGGCCGCGACCACCCCGCCGAACCACTGCATGTCTCTCCTGTTCTTCGGGGCGGAACACGGCCACCGATCCCGCATCGGCCTACTGGTACTTGTAGCGCTTGTCCTCGCTGCCGCTCCTGCTGCTGGTCCCCTCGGTCAGCTCCACGGCGTCACCGATCTCGACCACGACGGCGGAATCGGTGTTCTCCATCCGCTGGGAATCCGTGGACAGTGACTCATCCGGCATGTGTGTGCTCCCTCTGTGCAGACGTTCTTCCATGTCGACGGGACTGCTGCTGCCGCGGGGAAAGGCTTTCAGGGGCGTCCAGGTGCGGCGGACACGCCGTCCGCGACCCAGTCGGGCAGTCGTGTGTCGACATGGAATGACCGTAGGGTGCGATTGCCTTACGACCCCGCAACCGTCGGAAGGTAAAAGATCCGCAGGAAACTGCGAACCTTCTCAGGCAACACCGGCCCGCCGGGCGAGAGAGCGCAGCTCGGGGGTGGAACGCCGGTGTTCCCTACGTAGTAGCTCGGTCAGGACGTCGGCGGTCCCCGGGTGGTAACGGAGCAGTTGGGGAGCGAGCCGCTCGGCGTCCAGCAGGGTGTGGACCGCCGCCGCGTCCTGACGGCGCCGGGTGTAGGCGCGTGCCAGATCCAGGCACACCTGGGTGCGGCGGCCGATCAGTCCTGGAGGAAGGGAACTGACGTCCAGGTCTTCTCCTGTCTCCACAGCGGTACGCACGTCGCCGAGCATGACGGAGGTGCTGATGGCGTGAATGGCGACATTGGTATGGCCGAAGGCCGTCCCGTGCAGGTTGTGTTCCCCGCCGAGACGCTCAGCCGCACGGTGGGCCTGGTGGAGGAGGCCCGGTACCGCCGAGCGGTCGAACTCCGCGGCTGCGGCTGTCGCCGCGGCCAGGTGCAGTCCGCCGTAGACGCTGAGTTCCTCAGGGGTGCCGGGGCGCATACGACGTTCGAGTGTGTGCGCTGCCCCCATCGCCAGTTCGAGCGCTTCGGCGGGGTGTTTGCGTGAGACGAGCACATACGCCAGCCTGTGGGCGCCCACAGCCGATAGGAGCGGCTGATCGGCCCATTCAGCGGCGGACATGGCGCGGTCGGCGGCCTGCCAGGCCAGGTCCTTCTTGCCGACCTTGCGCAGAAGCGCGGCCGTGGTGTTGTAGACCATGGCGCGAGCCGAGCACACCGCCGGCCGGTCCGCGCCGGGACTGTGCACCGCGGCCTCGGCTGCCCGGATCAGAAGGGGGAGGAGGCGGCCTACCTCGTCGTAACGAGCTGCCTGGTAGGCGGCGTAGGCATGGTGTGCTCGCGTGCTCAGCCTGACCGGGTCCGTGCCCAGTTCGGTAGTGGTGTCGGCGGTGGCGCTCTCCATGGTGGGATAGCGCATCATGGCCCGTTCGATGGCGCGGGCGGCATCGTATTCCATGTCGGGGGTTGCCTCGGATTCGGTGCCGGTGAGTTCGGCCATGTCCAACCGGAGCACACGGGCCAGACGGGTCAGCACCTCATGGGAGTCCGCTGTGAGCTTGTCGCGTTCGACTTGGGAGAGCCAGGACTCGGAACGCCCGACCAGTCCGGCGAGCACGCTCTGGGAGTAGCCGCGGCGTCGGCGAGCGCGTTTGATCGTTTGGCCTCGGGTGGCGGGGCCCACGTTGGCCCTTCCGGTCAGAGGGAGTTCACGGTGTCGATGACCTGTCGCCACGTGGGCATGCGGTGTTCGTAGGGGGCGTCGGGATCGTGCAGAACGGTGACCGCCTCCATCCCGCGCAGGGTGTCCAGGGAGCGGGTGAACGCCGGATGGGAGGCGAGCTGGGGTTTGCAGTGGGGCACCACCACGGTGGGCACCCGGTACCCGGCCATCTCGCACAGCAGGGCGATGGCGAAGTTGTCGGCGAGGCCCTGGGCGAACTTGTTCACCGAGTTGAAGGTGAGCGGGCACGCCAGCACCACGTCGGCGGGTGGTAGGGCCTTGCCCGTGCCGGGCCTGCGGAACACGGACCGGACCGGTTCCTCCGTCAGCTCCTCCAACCGCGTCTGGTCGTGGAAGCTCAGGCCGGTGGGGGTGGACAGCACTGCCACATGCCAGTCCTGGCCCTGGAGAGCTTTGACGAGTTCGAGGATTCCCTCGGGTGCGGAGGCGCCGGACAGCACCAGGTACAGAGTTCTCGGCATGGTGCAGAGTCTAGGCAGGGGGAGTGTGGGCCACGCTCGGGGCTGGATTCTCCGTGGGGAATCGCGTGCTACCAGGCGGCGCTACGCTGGCCGCGTCGGCCGCATCGCTCTGGTGCATCTGCTGGCCGCCTACACCCTCGCGAGTAGCGCCGGGGCCCTGGCTCACTATCTGGCCACCGCTCTGTTGTAGCGACCCGCCCCGACTCGTTCACACTGCGACGGCCATGCCGGACCCGACACTGGGCCCGGCGCGGCCTCTCGTTATCCCGCCCCATGCCTGGATTGCGGAGTCGTTGCTCGCGAGTACCGCCAAGGGGCCGGGGAGTCCATGGGAAGGGGCGTCCATGAACACCTCGCCCAGCGTGGTGACTCCTTTTCTGTCCGGCGCCGCGCAGGGCTGACCTTCCGGCTCTTACATCGACGCTCTTGCCGCAGGTCCTGTGTCACACACGTCTCCACTCCATGACCTGTTCATCCGAAGTACCTGGTGCTGCCGTCGGTCGGCTTGACCGAGAGGTACAGGAAGGCATGCCGTCCGGCGTGGATCCACAGAAAAAGTCCTGTCGTTTGGGAAACCGCCACCTTGTTGTGTTCGTCATAGGTACAGTAGTAGCCTGTTAACGAAGTTCACATAGAGACGAGGTTATCCTGTGTACCTGTGTCAACTGAAACTGAAGGGCTTCCGGTCGCTCGCCGACGAGACCATCGCCCTCCGCCCCGGCGTGACGGTGCTGGTGGGGGAGAACAACGCGGGCAAGTCCAACGTCATGGACGCCATCCGCCACCTGACCGCGCCCCTGGACGGTAAGCGCGATATCCACCTCCGGGCGGACGACCTCCACCGGGACGGTTGTCCCGACGGCCGCCACCGTGACTCGTGCCGAACCGACATCGAACTGTCCGCGCGGTACACCTCGCAGGAGCCCCATGATCTGGCCCTGTACGGTTCCGCTCTCGCCGATGACGGACAGAGCGTCGTCTACCACCTGGTCTACACCCCGCCCGCTTCGGGAGCACTGCGCGGCAAAGTGACCTGGCGGGCGGGCGACGCCGTAACCACCGACCGCGACCCCGAACCCGCGGCCCGCGAGCGCATCCGCCACCTGTACCTGCCGCCGCTGCGGGACGCCCAGCGGGAACTGGCGTCCGCCTCCAGCCGCTACCTGCACGGCTTCATCGGCGGGTTCCTGCTCGACCGGAAAGAGGTCGATGCGTTCTTGGGCGATGTGGGCGAACGATTTTCCCAGATCGCCGAACTCGCACCGCTGACGCAGGCCGCGGACTCCGTCCGCGAGCGCCTGGTCGAACTCACCCAGGGAGCCCACACGCAGACCACGGGCTTCGGGTACTCCCGGCCCACCCTCCCCACGGTGGCGCGCTCGCTGCGATTGCGCCTCGAAGAGGAGGGAATGGGTCTCCAGGAGATCTCCGAGAGCGGTCACGGGTACGCGAACCTGCTGTTCATGGCCACGCTCTTCGCCCAGTTGCGCAACGCGGCCGAGGCCGACCTGACCCTGCTCCTGGTGGAGGAGCCCGAGGCCCACCTGCACCCCCAACTCCAGAGCATCCTCATGGACCACCTCCAGGAGGAGGCGGAGCGAAGCCAGCAGGCCGACACCAGTGGCCAGGAGTGGTTGGGGCGCATCCAGGTGGTGGTGACCACCCACGCACCCCACATCGCCACTGCGGTGCCGCCCGAGGACCTCGTCGTCCTCCAGCGGCGCACCACCCCGCTGCCCCCCTCCACGGGGGAGACGACGGGCACCCCTGTTCAGGAGAAGAAGCACCACACCACGAGTGTCGCGGTGCGGAACCTGAACATGGACGCTCGCGAACTCGGCAAGGTGCGGCAGTACCTGAACGCCACGCGCAGCACCATGCTCTTCTCTCCCAGGGTGCTGTTGGTGGAGGGCATCGCCGAGGGCATCCTGGTACCCGAGTTCGGGAAGCTGGTTCTCGACCCGGTCGCGCAGCGGCGCCTGCGCGGTACAGCCGTGGTCCCCATCGACGGGGTCGACTTCGGGCCCTACCTCAAGGTGCTGCTCAAGCGCGACGGGGTCGGCGGCCAGCGGATCGGACAGCGTGTCGCCGTCATCACCGACGGGGACTTTCACGCGACGAGCGATGGGCGGGTCCCCGACCGCCGAAAGAACCTGATGGAACTCCTCGAAGAACTCGGGGCCGATGCAGACGTCGCACAGGTCTTCGCCAACGAGACCACCCTGGAACCCGAGCTGATGCGGGCGGCCGGAGGAAACGCTGAGATCCTCAGGAAGGCCTGGGCCTGTCAGCGTCCCAGGGCGGGGGAGAAGGACTGGCGCGAACTCACGGATCTGCCGGACGGACAGCGGGACAAGAGGCTCGCCAAGATGTTCGGTGAGTACAAGGTGCGCAAGGGGGACTTCGCCCAGGACGTGCTGGCGGTATCGGCGAAGGAGGACGTTCCCGTCGTCGTTCCCGAGTACTTCGAGCGTGCGCTGAAGTGGATCACCGAGGGGGTCACCGGTGGTCGCTGAGTACTCTCTCCCCACCACGGAGGACAACGCCCTGGCCGATCAGGCGCACACGGCGCAGCGCGGCATCGTGGAGCGCGACCTTGCTCCGGGAGAGGCCGTATGGGTCCAGGCCTGCCCAGGGGCCGGCAAGACACGCGTCATCGTCGAACGCCACCTGGACCGCCCCCTGCCGGTGAGGCGGGGCCGTGCCATCGTCTCCTTCACCCGGGCCGCCGGCCGTGAACTGCGGGCCCGGAGCCGAGACCGGGGCAGGCCCGAACTCAGCGGATACCCGCACTTCATCGGAACACTGGACGGTTTCATCTGGCGCTACCTGGTCCGGCCCTACCTGGGCGCCTCGGCGGTGGGCCAGGACGGTTGGAGTCGACTGGACAGCTGGGAGGACCACCCGGAGGCCCGTGTCGGGGGACACGTGAGCCTGGACGACTTCAGGTACACGCCTTCTCCCGGGGGAGTGCCCCAGGCGCGGATGAAGTACCCGAGGAGTGAGGAGTACACGGGTGAGCAGGTGCGGCAGCTCGAACAGTGGGCGGCCCAGCAGAAGGCGCAGCTCATCAGGCGCGGCTACCTGACCGGCGACGAACTGCGGGAGCGGGCGCTGCGCAATCTGGACGATCCCCGTACGGCTGCCGTGATGGAGCGGATGCTCTGCGGCCGTTTCCACGAGCTAATCGTCGACGAGGCGCAGGACTGCTCGGTCCAGGACGACGCGGTACTCCGCAGGGTGAACGAGCTGGGACTTGCGCTCATGCTCGTGGGTGACACCGGCCAGAGCATCTACGGGTTCCGTGACCGCGAGCAGGGCGCCGTACCGGCACCAAGGCTGGTGGATGACCTTCCCCGTTTGGAACTCCGCCACAACTGGCGCAGCAGCCAGGTGATCTGTGATCTCACCGCCACCCTGCGCCAGGGGAGCGGAACCGACACCGCAGTGGGTCCGCACCGGGAGGACGACACCCCGATCCTGCTCGTGCCACGGGATGACGGTGACCACGGGCCGCGTGCGGTGTTCCGGAGGGAAGCGAACCGGCGTGACATTTCCGAGGATGAGCGCCTGGTCCTCGCCCGGCAGTGGGGCACGCTGCCCAAGGACCTCATCGGTACCCCGTACGCTCCCCTGGAGCCGTTGAACCGTCTCCTCTGGGCGGTCGGGGTGCTTCGGGCATCGGCCTCGCCGCGCAGGCGCCGGGAGAAGGCGTCACGGATTCTGCGTGAACACATTCTCGACCTGTGGTGCCCGGAGGGCGGCCTCCCCGAGGAACAGCGGATCAGCCGGTCCGGACTGCCCAAGGTGGGGGTGGACCGAGCGGAGGCCCTGGTCCTCGCCCACCTGCCCGAGCTCGATACGCCCCTGGCCTCATGGGTCTCGGAGGCAGTGAAGGTGTTCAGCACCTACGGGCCGACCGCGATGGGAGACCACCCCCCAGGGGCCCTCCACTGGGAGGCCGCGGATGCGGTATCCGCCGTCGGCACCGCAGCGGAGGTGGCCGGGGCCGCCACCCCAGGCGTGGACGGGGTGGGCACGGTCGGCAGCGTCCACCAGGCGAAGGGCGGCGAGGCCGACGCGGTCCTCATGCTCCTCACCCCGAGACGGGGGCACCGGCCCGGGGTAATCGATCACTGGATCAACGGCCGGGAGGATGAAGCGGTGCGCATCCTGTATGTGGCAGTCTCCCGGGCGCGCAGACTGTTGACCCTCGGAGTCCCTACAGGCGATCTCAGCCGTGTCGCCCGCCACCTCGAACGCAATGATGTCGCTTGCCGGATTCTGGAATGCTGAGCCCCCGGTGGTGACGAAGACGATGCGGTTCCTGTCATCGCGTCCGTCGCCCCCTTCCTCTGGTACTGGACCGGAGGCACGCCCCCGATTGATGGGAGCCATCGATGACCGGGGTGCTGATCCGTGCGCGCTGGCTGCTCCTATTCGGCGACCAGGCCGAGGTGACGATCCCGGAACGTGACCACACGGAACCGGTGCGCGTCCCCGCCACCGAGACCGCCGACGCGGTGTGGCCGCGGCCGCGTGAGCTGCCCGGCCGAGAGAGCGAGGTGGTGTTCCCCGGAACTCCGGTGGATCCCGTGTTGCCGGGATGGCGCCTGGTCTGACCCGGTGCTGTGCCCGGTGGGGCGTGTGGCGGGTGCCGAAGGCCAGAGGGAATCCCCTCAGGCGGGCCCCGCCCCGGCCAACTCACCCCAACACGGGGACGGTTCAGCCAGCGGGCGGTGGCGGGGCATCCTGGGACAGGTCCGCGGAGTCCGAATCCCGCTGGGGCGGCCGCAGGACCCTTACGGTTCCGGACCGCTTGGCTTCTGCCAGACCCTGGGGGCGTAGGCCCCGTGCGTGCTCAGGGTTCGGGAACGTGATGGTGGTTGTGTGGGCGTGACGACGCGGTCCAAGGGCTCGTCTCCCGCCTGGGGTCGCTGGCGACCCACTACACGAGTGGGTGCCGCAGGCTGTCCGCGGGCAGCCAGGCGCGACAGCAGAACGCCGTCGACCTGGAAGGCCGCACGCGTAAGCTGCACGTCTTCGAGTCGGTGTGCCTGCCCGGGTTCCTACAGACACCCGATTACGCCCGCGCCATGATCGCGGGGGTGGTGAGGCTCCACGGAACCTCGGCGGATGTGGGGGAGGGTGTGCGCAAGAAGATGGAGCGACGCGCCATCCTGGAAGAACACGGCAAGCAGTTGCGGATTCTGCTGTGCGAACCGGCCCTGCGCACCCGGCAGGCTCCTCCAAGGGTGCAGGCCGGACAACTCGATCATCTGGCAGAATGCATTCGCGGCGGCCGTGGCGGTATCGGAATCGTCCCTCTGCCAGTACGACGGATGGCATCACCGATGCACGGACTCTGGGTCTATGACGACGACCAGGTAATCGTCGAGACCGTGGTCACGGAGGTGTTCCTGACCGATGATGACGCCGTCGAACCCTGTCGGCGCGTGTTCTCGGCGCTGTCCCGTCCTGCTGTGAGGGGCCATACGGCTCTCGAACTGGTGGAACGGGCCCGCCGTGCGCTCACCGGGCGCGGGGGCTCCGATGCGCGATGAGGTGTGATGGCTCGTGCCGAGTACTACGACGATCCGTCAGTTCCCGTCCCCAGCAGCCTGGTGGTCGCGGCCAGTACGGCCGTCGTTGACGAGGACGGTTGTTGTTGCAGCGTCGGGTGGACAACGGGTTGTGGGCGATGCCGGTCGGGGCGGTGGAGATGAGCGAGAGCCTGCCCGAGGCGGCCGTGCGCGAGGTGTGTGAGGAACCGGCTACGAGGTCGAGGTGACGCGGTTGGTGGGCACCTACACCGATGCCCGGCGCGTCATCGTCTACGGCGACGGGGAGGTGCGCCGCCAGTTCAATGTGTGCTTCCGTGCCCGTGTCCTCGGAGGAGAGCTCTCGGTCAGCGATGAGTCGCACGAGGTGGGCTGGTTCGGCCCCGAGGAGGTGACTGGGCTTCGGACGCACCACACCCAGCTGCTGCGCGTGGAGCACGTGGCCACGTTGGCGGACCGAATCGGAACGCTCGGACGACTCGGCGGCGTATTGCGCCTGCCGTGCGCCAAGGCGCTGGTTCCAGAGCTCATTCCCCCGAGCCGCAGGAAACGTATCCCCCGATGCTCGCGACGTACTCCTCCTCGGTGTCGAAGTCCCCCCAGTAGGTGTCAACGTAGGTGTCCGAGAACTCGTATCCCTTCACTCCGCCGCACCAGTCCACCGTGTTGGCTTCCAGGACATGCAGCATCGCCTCGCGGACCTCGCTCTCCCCCGGCCCGGGACTTCCGGTGTACCACTCCTCCTGGTCAGCCACCACGCGATAGCCCTCACCGGTTTCCACAAGGACGCCGGCGTCCAGAAGCACCGCCATGCCATCGAAGGGTTCGAGGTTGTTGGCCTCCTCGACCTCCCTGCGCTCCTCGTAATAGTCTCCGATGTTCTCCATGACGGAACCGTCCTCGTCCCTGGCGAACATCTCCTGGATGACGTGGGCGTCAACGGCGTTCTTCACCCAGAGTTCTGTCACCCGCTCACCCGACACCTCGGAAGCGGGGGAGTCGCCTCCGCTCGATGAACCTTCGGGAGAAGTGCATGCGGAGACGAGCACGAGAACACCAGCGGAGACGGCAGCCAGCGTCAGCGGAGCCTTCTTCACGGAAGATCAACCCTCCTTTCGAAACCAGAAGCAGGAAACGCCTGTCATGAGCTCGGCGCGTTCGCCGGGACTCCTTCGTGCAGGCCTGCGATGTTGTCCTTGGTGTAGCGCATCTGGTTCTGGATGGGGTCGTAGTAGTCACTGAAGTATTCGGTGAAGCCTGACGAGAAAACGGTTCCGGAGTGAGTCTCCCCGGGAGTCCAGGAACCGGTTCAGTGCTTCCTGGACCCCAGATGAGCTCGGGGCGTCCTCGCCGGTCGTGCGTTGCGGAGGCTTGGGAACTCCCGTCATCGCAGGTCAGCGGGTGCCTCTCTGAGTCTGCGGCGGGCTGGTTCAGTCACCGCACAGTAGATTCACGTTCAGAGGCTGCCGAGGGCTGGTTGCCGTTGCCCCTCTTCCTCGGGTGGATCCGCGCCTTACGGAAAAGGTCGCGGCCTCTCTCGGCGTACCTTGTGCTGAGCCGGCGGGGGTGTCGTGTGCCGGGGCGCCGGCCCCGGGGCTCATTCCCCCGAACCGCAGGAGACGTAGCCCTCGATGCTCGCGACGTACTCCTCCTCGGTGTCGAAATCCCCCCAGTAGGTGTCAACGTAGGTGTCCGAGAACTCGTACCCCTTCATTCCGCCGCACCAGTCCACCGTGCTCACTTCAAGCACATGCCTCATCGCCTGGAGGACCTCGGTTTCCCCTGGTTTGGAAGCGCCTCCGGTATCCCACTCATCCCAGTCGGTCACCACGCGATAGCCCTCCTCGGTTTCCACGAGGACACCGGAGTCCAGGAGCACCGTCACGCCATCGAACGGTTCGAGGCCTTCGGCTTCCTCGGCCTCCCCGCGCTCCTCGTAGTAATCCTCGATGTTCTCCATGACGGATCCGTCGGTATCCCTGGCAAACATCTCCTGGATGACATGGGCGTCCACGGTTCCTGACACCCAGAGTTCTGTCACCCGCTCATCTGGTGCCTCAGGGGGAGAGGAGGTGCCTCCGCTCGATGAACCTTCGGGAGAAGTGCATGCACAGGCAAGTGCAGCAACAGAGGCGGAGACGGCGACCAGCGCCAGCGGAGCCTTCTTCACGGACGATCAACCATCCTTTCGGGATCAGAAGCAGGAAACGACTTTTATGAGCTGGGCGCATCCGCTGGGACTCCTTCGTAGAGGCCTTCGATGTTGTCCTTGCTGTAGCGCATCTGATCCTGGATGGGGTCGTAGAAACGCCCGAAGTAAGTGGTGAAGTTCGACGAGAAATCGGTCCCGGAGTAAGTCGCCCCCCGAGTCCAGTCCACCTCGCTGGACTCCAGGAAGCTGTTCAGTGCCTGCTGGACCTCAGATGAGCTCGGGGCGTCCTCTCCCGGCTCATTTTCGAAGTCGATGCGGTACTCCCCACCGCGCTCGTCGAGCAGCCCCGCGCGCTCCAGAACCTCCTGCGGAGTGACACCACCCGCGTCCCCGATTCTGATGTCCGCATCGATGATGGGGAGTTCGCCGCCGCCGCGTTCGATGACCTCGGAGAGGACCCTCACACTCGTGTAGTACTCGACGTCGATTGCCGTGGTCCTGCTGTCCTCGTGGGACATGACGCTCACGTAGTCGTTGAATGCCTCGTTGATCAGCTCGGGAGCGATGAACTGCCCCCCGCTCTGGAGGACCACACCGACCCCCGGGACCAGGCCCAGGGCGTTGTTGCCGGAGTTGGCCACACCCTCGACGAGCTTCTTCCGCATC
The DNA here is from genome assembly GCF_041228755.1 of Nocardiopsis sp. LDBS0036. Classification (NCBI taxonomy): domain Bacteria; kingdom Bacillati; phylum Actinomycetota; class Actinomycetes; order Streptosporangiales; family Nocardiopsidaceae; genus Nocardiopsis; species Nocardiopsis sp. LDBS0036. Next base: position 1,726,426 of record NZ_CP141103.1, on the reverse strand, counting down.
GCCTCCTCCTGTTCGAGGTCGAGGTTGCGGTTCACCGCTTCGTTGTGCAGTGCCGCGTCCACGAGGGACTGGAGAACGCCGGCGTTGGCTCCCGTCTCCACCTCCTTGCCGCTCTCCAGATAGAGCTCGGTCTGGGCGGCTGAGTAGACCGCTGCCGCGGTATGGGCCCGAACGGCCGAGTCCTCGTTGCCCATGACGTACTCGAGGAAGACGAGGCGCTCGGAGGGCGACATGGCAAGCGTCCTGGAACCGTCGTCCCACCGCTCCTCCTCCCCCCTCTCCCATCCGAAGTCCACGTGGCCGCCGTCGATGCCCTCCTCTTCGGCGAAGCTCTCGATGTACAGCTCGAAGAGGTGGGCGAAGCCGTCGGCGACCTCTCCGTTGACCGCGGTGAAGGGCGCGTTGGGCACCTCCGTCCCGTCGGAGAGCTCCACCCTGATGCCTGTGTCGGAGAGGGTGTCGTGCATCTCCTTGGAGGTGATCGTCTCCATGAGGCCGTCCATCGCACCGGCGGCCATGCGGCGCTCGTCCTCGTCATCGCTCCACGACATGTCCTCGATCCACTCGGTGAGACCGCGTGCGGCCTCCCCGTCGTCTCCCCACTCGTGGGTGTAGAGCTGACCGATGATGCGGTCCGTGACGTTGTCCGCGGTCTCCCCGGTCCAGGGGAGGTCTCCCTCGACCCCTTCCGGGTACTCCCCAGTGAGAACCGCGTAGTTGGCGTCCTCGTTGCGCGTCGCGACGTCGAGGAGGCCGGACATGGAGCTGTCGTCGCCTCCCAGGGCGTCGATCCGTACGAGCGACGACGAGACGGTGTCCATCATGCGGGTCGAGAACTCGGCACCGCCCTCGAAGTCCTCGTGGGAGTTCGAGAGGAGGTCGTCGAGGTAACCCGCCCGCTCCATCCAGTCCGAGTGGGTCTGGGTGTACTGGCCGGCGGCTCTGACAGCGCTGAAGTCGGGGCCGTCGACCACGGACCTGACGGATGCGGGAAGCTCGTCGTATCCACCGCCGACCCTCTCGTCGGACAGGGCGAGCAGACCGTCTCCGAGGACGCCGAGGGCGTGTTCGCGTTCCTCGTCGCTCAGGTGGCTGCCTTCCATCTCGGCGGGGATGCCGATCACACCCATGCTCTCGGGGTTGGGGTCCTCCTCCAGTTCGTCGTAGAACGCCCGGAGGAAGTCCAGCTCCTCGTTGCGGTAACCCGTGCCTCCTTGTTGGGCCTGCATCGCGTTGGTGGTGATCATGCTCATCATGAGCATGAGTTCGTGGTAGCGCTCGTCGATCGGCTGGTGCCCGGACCAGTACCCCTCCAGCTCCTCGGCCCACTCCTCGGCGTTCTCCTCTGTCAGCTCCCGGTTGTCGACCAGCATCGTGTAGTGGTTGGGGTCGAGGTTGTAGAAGGCCCAGGAGTTGATCCCGGCGTCGATGAGGGCCTGGACGTTCTCCTTCGTGGGGCCCTGCCGCAGCCTGTCGCCGATCTCATCGGCGTTGTCCTCGAACGCCTGGTAGTTGACCCGTTCGCGCTCCTTGAGGTCCTCCGCCTTCGCCGCAACCTCGTCGTAGACGGAACGGCACTTGTTCTCGTCGCCGAGCCAGCCGAACCCCTCCCGCTCCGGGTAGGTCGCGGTGATGGTCTGGCCCTGGTACTTGTCCGGGATCTCGGCCCGCTTCGCCCTCAGGAACTCCCACCACTCGGACATCTGCGCCGAGCGCTCCTTCTCGAACTCCTCCACGTGCCGCGCCCACATCTGGACCATGGACGAGGCGTAGGCGATCGCCGTTCCGGCGTCCCGCCATAGCTGGAGCTCCTCGGCGGACAGGTCCCGGATGTTCCAGGCCATGAGATCGGTGAACTGGGTGGCCGTGTAGTTGAAGTCGGCGTCGAGGTCGTCCGCCCTACCCAGGAGCCTTGACTGGAGGGTGTCCAACTCCTCGGCTCGGGTCCTGATCGCCTCGGGGTTCGCGGACGTGGAACGGGCGAGGAAGGAGATGTCGAAGTATGCCATCGGGTGCTCTGCTGCCAAGAGGGTGATATGGGGGAGGGATGGGATTCAGGGCGGGGCTGGAGGGTCAGAAGTTGACCTGCAGGTCCGTGCCGAGATCCCAGGGGGTTTCGTAGTGCTCTGCGGACTCCTGGTCGTTCCGGGCGATCTCGGAGGCGCCCGCCTGGATGTTCTCGGCGAGCTGGAGGCCGTGCTCCTGTACCTCGACGATGGTCGGACCGTACTCCTCCTTGTACGCCCGCAGAGCCGACGAGACCTCGTCCCTGTGGGCGACGGCCTCCGCGTCCTCCATGACCAGGTCGAACATGTCGGCCAGCCCCGCCATGGACTCGGCCAGCGCCGCGGCCAGCTCAGCGCCCTCATAGCCCTCGATCGGGTTTCCGCCGGACCCACCTGACATACCAGAACCCCTTCACCAGGCAGAGCACAGCCCCGAAGGGGCTTTGCGTGGAGTGCATCAGCGATGCGGACGTTACGGGAAGTAAGCGTCACTATAACCATTCGTGCTCCAGCGGTGAGTCCTGCCGCAGGCCGGAGGCCTGCGCCGACAGGTGTGTCTACCCCCACGACGACCCCGACACCTTCGTCCGGGCGATCGGGATCATGGAAATGAACCGGCAAATTCGCAGGTCGGATCCGAAGGCTCGTCTGTGCGCGACCGAGGATGATGACTCTCCTCGGGCAGCTGGGTTGGCCGGAATGAGGACAGGGGGACCATGTGAAGGGCCCGTCGCCCGTGTCGCACACGAACTGGTGTCGTAGCGCGGCATGAGGGCCGAGCCATGCCGACGTCTTGCGAGTTCTGGGACTGCGGGCTGTCGATCCGACCGCTGGGTCGAAGGAGGCTGGTTGCTCCTGGCTCGTGATGGCGCAGTCGAGGGTTTCCCGCTTCTCGCCGTCAGTCTGTGAGCCCTGCTGCCCGGTCGCGGTGGTCTACCCCTGTGCACGCCCGGAGTGAACGAGTTGGGGAGTGATCACATGGCCGGAGAGAGGGCTGTTGACTTAGCTTACGCGAATATGTTTGCTTATCGTGTCGGCGTTGCCCTGGATTGTTCCAGTACAGGGAGGGGGTCGCCTCCAGGCTTACGGCGTTGGCTTGGGAACACGGGTGGCTCTACGGCTGGCGGGATGTCTCCAACGCCACGAACGAGCGCACCGCCATCCCCGCGTTCCTGCCGCGCTCCGCGGTCGGCCACACCTTTCCGCTGTTGTTCTCCGCCCAGCCGCCGCCGCTGGTGGCGGCACTGTGCGCCGTACAGAGTTCTCTCGTCTTCGACTACGTGAGCCGTCAGAAGATCACCGGCGCCCACATGGCCCTGATGACCTGGAAGCAACTTCCGGTTCCACACCCCGAGCGGTTGAAGCCCCACCTGGGTTTCCTCGTGCCCCGCGTGCTCGAACTCGTCTACACCGCCCACGACATGGAGCCCCTGGCCCGTGACCTCGGCTACGAGGGGCCGCCCCTCGCCTGGGACGAGGAGCGCCGGGCCGCCATCCGGGCCGAGCTGGACGCCTACGTGTTCCACCTCTACGGGCTGGACCGCGAGGACACCGCCTGCGTCCTGGAGACCTTCCGGACCGAGCGCGGCGGGCTCATGAACAACGAGATCGCCAGGTACGGCACCTACCGCACCAAGGACATTGTGTTGGAGGCCTTCGACCGCATGGCCTGGATCGGTGTCGACCTGGAGCGCCCCCTGGCCGACGGGTGGGGGATCGGCTCCACCCTCGTTCCGGTGCCCCGCCGAGGCAACCTCTGAAGGCTCGGGGGCCGGTCGTGCCCGCTGACGCGCCGGAGGTTACACGCGTTTCCTGTGGAGTGCCGTTCCCCGGGCGGCCCCTGGCACCGGTGGTGTATACGTCGCAAAGCCATGTAACCTGTTGACTTCGCTTTCGCTATGGTGTTGTCTATTCGTGTTTAGGGTGTGGCTGGAGACCCCCGTACGCTCTCGGCGTCCTCCCTGTCCTTTCCCCGCCCGACCGAAGTCGCGACCGTCGACCGCGGCTTCGGTCGGGCGGCATCCTCTCCGGGCCGGGAGGGCCCGTCCCATGAACGTGTCCGAGTCCTGCCTCCGACCCCATCGCCCCGTCACGATCAGGACGAAGGTCCCCGCGAACGCGGAAGAAGGATCCTTCTTCCGGCCTTTTTCGGCGAACACCATGTGCCGACGGATCCGGCGGGGTTGACTTCTCCTCGAAGCCCCTGCCCGAAGCGTTCGCGAGATGGTCGCGTGCCCCGGTCGCGCGGCTCCCACCCCCCACGACGAACAGAGAGTGCGAGAAGCAGCCTTGGCAGCACACGACCCCGTCCAGGCCGCCGACAGCGTCGAGCGCATGTACCGGTTCCTCCTCCAGTCCGAGGAACTGCGCGGATCACCCGTCCGTGACCTGGAGGGGACCCGCACGCTGTGGCTGGGCGAACTCCCCGCCGGTTCCCCCAGCGTCGTCTCGGGGCTCCTCCCTGACGGGCCCGACGACACCTGGCTCACCGCGGATCGGGTTCTGCGCAACACCCCGCCCGCCCCGCCGTCCCTCCTCGAATCCTGGATCGAGCCCGACCAGGTCCGCGACCACACCCGCGCAGACGCCCCCGTACTGCTGTCCGAGCCCCGTACCGGACACGAGGACGGGGAGGACGACGGGCACGAGCCCGTGCCTCTGACCGAGCACCCGGACCGGGACGCGATCCGCGCCGCCCACACGGCCTGGGCCGACCGTTGGCGGACCTGGGCCGACGAGGAACGCGACGTCGCGCCGGTCGCCCGGGTCTACGAGGACGTCTTCCGCGTCCAGCAGGAGTTCACCGAACTCGGTGACGCGCACGAACTCGTCCTGGCGGTCGGCTACCTCACCTGGACCTCTGAGGACAGGCCCGTCCGGCGCCATCTGGTCACCCGCCGCGTCGTCCCCGCGATGGACGAGACCGGCCGTATCGAGTTCGCCCCCGACCCCGACGCCCCCGGCTTCGTCCTGGAGGAGGACATGCTGGAGGCGTCCCAGCGCATGGGCGACAGGCCGCGCGAGCGCATCCGGGAACACCTCGCCGCCGCTGGTGAGTTCGCCGGACCCGACGGAGCCGAGCACCTGCACGCCGCGTTGCGGGAGTGGGCCGCCTCCGCCGAGGCGGGTGCCCACTACGACGAGGCCCTGGAGCGCCACACCGCCAGCGCCTACAGCGACAGTGCCCGGGTCTCCTTCGCTCCCGCGCTGGTCCTGCGCCCCAGGCCCAAGCGCAGCCAGGTCAACGCTCTGCGCGAGATCGTGCGGACCGTCGAGCGCCGCGGGGCCGACACCGGTCTGCTGCGCCTGATCACCGGCACGGCCGAGGGCCACCGAAACGCCGGAGCGGACCCCGTCCGCGAGGCGGACGGCGCTCCGGCGCAGGCCGCACCCGAACCCGAGGAGCTGTACTTCTCCCTGCCCTCCAACGCCGAGCAGCGCCGTATCGCCCAGCGCCTGCGCGGCAGCGAACTCGTCGTCGTCCAGGGGCCGCCCGGCACCGGCAAGACCCACACCATCGCCAACCTGGTCACCGACCTGCTCGCCAACGGCCAGCGCATCCTCATCACCAGTCAGACCACCCGCGCCCTGCGCGTGCTCAAGGACAAACTCCCCGAACAGATCAAGCCGCTCGCGGTCAGCCGCACCGGAGACGGACTGGAGGCCCAACGCGAGCTCGAAGGCTCCGTCCGCGCCATCCTCGAACGCCAGGCCGACCACGACCCCGCACGCGCGGACGCGGAGATCGACAAGCTCCGGGGTCGTCTGGGCAAGGCCACCGCCAAGCGCAACAAGGCACTGCGCGACCTACGTGCCATCCGTGAGCGGGAGACCTACCACCATCCCCGCGAGATCGGCGACTACCAGGGCACCCTCACCACCATCGCCCGCCGTCTCGCACGTGAGGAAGGGCGCGACTCCTGGATCGGCGAGGTCGGTTCCGACCAACCGACCGTCTCCTCCGAGCAGGCTCTCACCCTGCTCGCGGCCGCCCGCGCCTACACCCTCGACCACCGGGCCGTCGCGGCCGAAGTTCCGGAGGCCGCCGACCTGCCCGCACCCAGCCGGTACGCCGACGCCCTGGCGGCCATCGACCACTCGGAGCGGGCCGCCGCCCGCGCCGCCGACTCCTGGGGTGGAGACCTGGACGACCTCATCCAGGGACTGACCCGCGAACGGTGCGCCGACCTGCGCGCCCGCGTCGACGCCTTCACCACCCGGCGCGACACGGCCGCACGCCTCGGCCCGCGCTGGGACGACCAGCGCGCCGACGTCCTGGCCGGACGCGGACGCGAGTCCGTCCTGCAGGACCGGACAACCCGCGCCCTCCTGGAGAAGGTCGAAGGGGAACTTGGCCAGATCCGGGACGTGCGTGTCGACGGGCTGGAGGCCTTCCCGCTCCCCGAGGCCACACGCTATGCCACCGCGCTCAGGGAAGGGTTCGAGGCGGGACGGAAGCTCTCCGGGCCCTTCGGTATGCGCACCCGCCTGTTCAAGGACAACGCCGCTTTCGTCACGGGTCTGACCGTCGACGGCAGCGCCTTGGACACCGAGGCCGAGGTGCGTGCGGTCGGTCACCGCGTCGAGGCCGAACGCCTCCTTCACCAGGTGGAGGGGGTCATGGGCGTCAGCGGCGTTCCCGTGTGGCAGGACCCCGGGCTGCGCCTGGTCCGCCTGCGCGACCACCTTGACGACCTCGGCCTGCTCCTGGAGCTGTCCCGGACCCGTACCGAACTCGTCCAGGCCACCACCGACCTTCCCCGCCTGGCCGGGGTGGACTGGTCCGACACCGAGCGGGTCGACAGCATCTCCCTCATCCTGGCCGCCGTCGACGCCGGACACGACGCCGCCCCCGCCCGCCCGAGAGCTGGTGGGCGACACCCTCGCCACCCTGCGTACCTGGGCGGACAGGCCCGAACCCGAACCCGAGGCGCTGCGGTGCGCCCGCACCGCCGTCGAGACAGCCGACTCCGAGGCCTACGGCGACGCCTGCGTCGCGCTGGAGGAGGTCCGCGAGGCCGCACGTCTGCGCGACACCTACGAGGCCGCCCGCGCGGTGGTCCAGGAGGGGCACCCGCCTCTGGCCGAGCAGATCTGCCAGGACCCGCACGACACCCGCTGGGAGGACCGCCTGACCGGACTCGAAGGAGCTTGGGCGTGGTCCGTGTGGAACCGGCGGCTGGTCGACCTCACCGATCCGGCCTCCGAGGACCGGTGCCGCGACAGGCTCGGCGCGGCCGACCGCGAGGCCGCCTCCACCCTGGCCGCCCTCGCCGCGGCTAGGGCCTGGCGGGAGTGCCTGGGCCGACTCACCCACGACCAGGAGGTCGCACTCGGCTCCTACCAGCAGAGTGTCCGCCGCATCGGCAAGGGGACCGGCAAGTACGCTGCCCGACACCAGAGCCAGGCCCGGGAGAGCCTGCGCGAGTGCCAGCCCGCCATCCCCGCCTGGATCATGCCGCTGCACCAGGTGGTGGACACCGTGCCCATGGACACCCCCGACGTGTTCGACGTCGTCATCGTCGACGAGGCCAGCCAGTCCGGTCCCGACGCGCTCCTGCTCGCCTGGCTGGGCAGGAAACTGGTCGTGGTCGGTGACGACAAACAGGTCAGCCCGCGCAACGTCGGCCTGGACCAGCAGGAGGTGTTCACCCTCCAGCAGCGCCATCTGGGCGCCTTCCCCGCCTCGCGCCGCAACCTGTTCGCCCCCAACAACAGCCTGTTCGACATCGCCGCCACCCTGGCGGGTAGCCGCGGCAAACTCATGCTCCGGGAGCACTTCCGGTGCATGCCGGAGATCATCGGGTTCTCCAACGAGCAGTTCTACCAGGGCAAGCTCCAGCCCCTGCGCCAGTACGCCGCTGACCGGCTGCCGCCCCTGCGCACCGTCCACGTCCGTGACGGCATGCTGGAGGGCAGGGGGGCGAAGCAGGTCAACCGCGCCGAGGCCGAACTCCTCGTGGACCACCTCCTCCGCTGCTGCGAGGACCCTGCCTACGCCGACCGCACCATGGGGGTGGTCACCCTGGCCGGTACTGCGCAGCAGGGGCTCATCGAGGAGATGCTCAGTGAGCGGCTTCCCCTGGACACCCGCGTGGAGCGCCGCGTCCGGGTCGGTAACCCGGGCGCCTTCCAGGGGGACGAGCGCGACGTGATGTTCCTCAGCGCCGTCTACGCGCCCTTCGACACCGACGGCGAACCCCGCCGTCCGGCTCCCTTCAGTTCGGTGCCCGACCAGCAGGCTGTCAACGTCGCCGCCTCCCGTGCCCGCGACCAGGTCTGGTTCTTCCACAGCTTCGCCATGTCCGACCTGGGCTCGACCGATCTGCGCCGCCACTACCTGGACTATCTGGAGCGGCCCGCCGCCGAACAGGACGGCACCGGTATCGGTCACGTGCCCGCCAACGAGCGCGTCGACCCCTTCGACAGCGTCTTCGAGCAGCGCGTCTACCTCGCCCTCCGCGAGCGCGGGTACCGGGTGCTCCCCCAGTTCCCGGCGGGTCCGTACCGGATCGACCTGGTGGTCGAGGGAGGAACCCGCCGTCTGGCGGTGGAGTGCGACGGCGACGCCTTCCACACCGAGGAGAACGCGGCCGACGACGCCGACCGCCAGCGTGAGCTCGAACGGGTCGGCTGGACGTTCGTACGCATCCGCGGCAGCCGTTTCTTCCGTGACTCCGAGGCCGCGCTCCAGCCGCTGTGGAAACAGCTGGAGGAGATGGGGATCGCGCCCGTCGGCCTCTGACCGCACCACCCCGTGTCCACCCCGCCGACGGGACGGACACGGTTCCCCCTTCCCCCAACCCCCCGCATCGGAGGTACGCATGTTCACCCAGGGCCGTCTCACCCGAGGCCAGGGGATCGACCCCCGCCAGATGCTGTTCGCCGTCGTCGCCCTTAACACCACGGGCTACGATCCGGGCCGGGACCGGGTCTACGAGGTGGCCGTCGTCCGTATGGGCGGCGACGGAACCGTGGTGGACGAGTACGCCACCCTCGTCAACCCCCAGCGCCGAGTCGACGCCGACGAACGGGACCCGATCACCAACGAACAGGCGGGGAAGGCGCCCGCGTTCGACCGTGTCGCCGGAGACCTGCTCGCCTTCCTGCCCGACGCGGTGGTGGTCGCGCACGGCCTCGACCACGTGGATCGGTTCCTCGACAGCGAGCTCGGACGCATGGGCGTCCGCGTCTCCGGCGTCCCCGGCCTGTGCACGCTGCGTCTGCTGCGCACCCAGCTCGACACCTTCCCCTACCGGCAGAACCACCTCTACCGGTTGCTGACCGGGGACTGGCCCGCATGGGAGAGCAGCGCCCTGGACAAGGCCCGACAGCGGGCCAGGATGCTGCACATCGTTCTCCAGCGAAGCCCCGCTCTCCTGCGCTGGAACGGCCCCGGACCCGTCCCCGTGCCCGCCGTGCCGCGCACCGGCCTGATCGCTCCGCGCACCATCGGTCTGCGCAAGGGCCAGGAGGGATGGCTGGCCAACATGGTCGCCGGGCTGCCCGACATGAACCCCTCACCCCGCCCCAACCCCCAGGGCGCCGCGGCCTACCGCTCGATGCTGGGCCACGCGCTCGACGACGGCAAGATCGTCGGAGACGAGGCGCGTCAGCTCGCGGACCTGGCCACCGAGGCCGGGTTCACCCAGGCCACGATCGGCCAGCTCCACGAGAAGGTGCTGATGGAGGCGCGCGCACGGGCGGAGGAGGACGGCGTGGTGACCTCCGCCGAACTCCGCGAACTGGAGAGGGCGGCCAAGGAGCTCCGGGCGGGGCACGCCATCCAGGACCTGCTCTACGCCGCCGAGCAGGAGAGGGCGCGCAGGAACGGCCCCCTGAAGGGCTGGCGGATCGTTCCGCTGGGGGAGTCGGAGGCGATGAGCGCCGTGATGGACTACGCGGTGTCCCACGGCGCGACCGTCGGGGTGAACGTCACCAAGACCGTCCGGCTGGTGATCGCGGAGGAGGGGACGGCCGACCCCAAGGCGGAGCGGGCGCGTCAGGGCGGGCACCGGCTGGTCACCCCGGAGCAGGCCTGGGACCTCCTGCACGAGGTCTCGAACCGGTCCGATGCCGGGCTGTTCTCCGATGGCGGCAACGCACAGGTGACCGCCCGGGTGAACGTCCAGCAGATGGAGGAGGCAGAGGAGAGCCGGGGCTGGCAGGCGTACTGGCGCCCCCGGGAGCTGACCGACCAGGAGTATCACCGGGAGTTCGTGGCGCCCTACGAGCGCAGGGACCGGGTGGCGGGCGGGGGCCCCCAGGAGCGTACGGCTTCCCGGACGGCGAAGACCCCTGCCCGCCCCGTCCCTCAGGCCCAGAAGGGCGGCGGCTGCGCGGGCGCGGCGCTGCTGTTCATGGCCGCGGGGGCGGCGGCCGCGGTCCCGGGCCTGCTGCCCTTCTGGGCGTGACCCAGTGGTTTCACCCCCGACCAAGGAGCGAAAAACCATGAGCGGAGACCAGATGCGTACGTGCGGACGGCCCACCAAGTCCGGACGCCCCTGCAAGGTCCGTGTCAGCGGATCGGACGTTGCCTGCGGCATGCACTCCACCGAACAGGACCGTGCTGTCGCGGACGCTCACCGGCGCGGCTACCGGGAGGGGTACGAGTCCGGTACCAGGGCCTCCGGCGAATCCTCCAAGCTCCGCATCGCATGGCTTGAGAAGCAGGTGGAGGAACTCCGGGGGCGCCTCGACAAGGAAACGCGTATCCACGAGATCGGGGGAGACCAAGTCGTGGCTGTCGGAAGGTACGCCTATCGCTGGAGCGGTGAGACACCGCTCGACATCGGTGACCGCGTCCTCCTGCCTGAGAACTACGTCAGCCGTCTGAAAGACGGTCCGGGCCCGGTGGAGGCGACCGTCACTGGTCTGGGAACGACCTACCAGGGACCTCTTGCGTTCGTTCTCCGCAAGCTGGACCGGGAGTAGCACGTGTTCCACAGCGTCGATTCCCAAAGCCGCCGCCTGCCGTGACCGGGGCCAGGAGTCCGGGCCCCGCCCGCGAAGGAGCGGCCCGTTTTCGCGCGCCTTCCAGCAGGCCGCGCCGGACCGGGGGCCGACACCACCGCGCCCACCGCTAGACCGCGGCGTCGGGGCGCCACCGACCCCATACCCGGACGGAACGCCTGGTCAGGGCTTGCGGCCAGGTGCCCGCGGCGGGTCCGTGTTGGAAGGGTGTTGTGTGAGGATGCCACGATGGGTGCATGGGACAGATGAGAGCGGTCGTGCTCACCGCGCACGGCGGACCGGAGGTACTGCACGCACGGAGTGACTGGCCCCGACCCGTACCCCGTGTCGGCGAGGTGCTGGTCCGGGTCCTGGCGGCGGCGGTCAACAACACCGACGTCTGGACGCGGGAGGGGGCCTACGGCCTGCCCGGTGACCCCGACGCGCGGGCCGGTTGGCGCGGCCCCCTCCGTTTCCCGCGCGTGCAGGGCGGTGACATCTGCGGTGTGATCGCCGAGGCGGGCCCGGGCGTCGATGCCGACCGGGTGGGCCAGCGCGTCCTGGTGGACCCGGCCCTGTACCGCGACCACACGCGCGACGCGCCGCCGGTGGGACTGCTCGGCAGCGAGGCCGACGGCGGCTTCGCCGAGTTCGTGGTCGTGACCGCCGAGCAGGCCCACGACGTGACCGGCTCGCCGCTGTCCGACGAACAGCTGGCCGCCCTCCCGGTGGCCTACGGCACCGCCATGGGCATATTGGAACGCGCGGACGTCACCGCCGGTGAGACGGTCGTGGTCACCGGCGCCTCCGGCGGTGTCGGCCTGGCCCTGGTGCAGCTCGCCGGGGCGCGGGACGCGAACGTCATCGCGGTCACCAGCGAAGACAAAGCCGCTGAGGTGCTCGCCGCCGGAGCCTCGCACACCGTCGACCGAGGCGGTGACCTCGCCGAGCAGATCGACCGGTGCGCTCCCGGAGGCGTTGACGCGGTCGCCGACGTGGTCGGCGGTCCGCTGGTCTCCCAGCTCATGCCGCTGGTCCGTGATGACGGGCGGTGGGTCGTGGCCGGGGCGGTCGCCGGACCGGTCGTCGAGTTCGACCTGCGTCGGCTGTACCTGCACAACATCAGCCTCATCGGCTCGTCGATGCACACCCGCGAGCATTTCGCCGCGCTGTTGCGTGCGGCGCGGGGCGGCACGGTCCAGCCCGTGATCGCGGCCCGGTACGCGCTGGACGACCTGGCCACGGCCCAGGAGCAGTTCACGCGCCACCAGCACGTCGGAAAGATCGTCGTCACGATCGACTGACCCCGAGGGTGTCGAAGCCGGACGTCCTCGCCAGCTCGCCCCGTCGCGGCTGTCGGCTGCTCCGGTCTCCCGTTCGTCGAAATGCCGGTGCCTTCTGGCCGAGCCGGGCGGGAAAGAAGGGGAAAGGCGGGAATCCCCCTCCCGCCTTTCCCGCCGCCCCTACAACATCGAACGGAATTCGGCCACCGGGTCTGTGGGTTGCTTTTCTGGCCGGAAGCGGTCACAGAAATACACGATGTGACCCTTTGCGCGCCGTGGGGTCCGTGTTTTTTCATTAACTGGCAAGTAACCCCCGCTATCCCCTGAGGATCCCCATGACCACCACCCACGGGTCAGGTCCGGACAGGCGCAGCATCCTGCGCGCGGCCACCATCGCCTCAGCCACCGCCGCCCTCGGTGCGGTCGGCGCCACAAGCGCCTTCGCCCGACCGGCCGACACGAGTGCCGCCGTCCAGGCGGCCCAGCCCTACCTGTACTGGCGGGGCGCCTGGGGCGCACGCCCGCCGAGCAGCCCCATCCAGGTCCTGGCCGCCGCGCCCCGCTACATCGTGGTCCACCACACCGCGACGCCCAACAGCACCGACTACTCGCTCGACCACGCCCTGAACCTGTCCAGGTCGATCCAGAACCACCACATGGACACCAACGGCTGGAGCGACACTGGCCAGCAACTGACCATCAGCCGCGGCGGCTACGTCATGGAGGGCCGCGACCGCACGCCGGAGGCCATCGCGGCGGGCGACCACGTCGTGGGCGCCCACGTGGCCAACCACAACAACACCTGCATCGGCATCGAGAACGAGGGCCTGTACACCAGCGTGGGCCCGACCGCCGCCCTGACCGACGCGCTGGTGCAGACCCTGGCGTGGCTGTGCGGCGCCTACGGGCTCAACCCCCACAGCGCCATCCTGGGCCACCGCGACTTCAACGCCACCGCCTGCCCCGGCGACGTGCTGTACTCCAGGCTTCCCGAGCTGCGCGACAGGGCCGTCCAGACGATGCGGACCCTGGGCATCGCCATCGCCGCCAGCCGGGAGACGGGCGAGGACGGTCCCACCTACCCGCCCGTGCCCGACGACGAGCCCGAACGCGAGTTCTACCACGGCCCCGCCCGGGGGCCGGACGACTTCTCCCGCTAGGCACGACCCGCACGTCGGGTCGCGCAGAATCAGGTACCCCTTTTGTTCGGCGGACACCGAGCCCCTGTGTCCGGCGGCCCGCACGCGCCGGGCGCTGGCCCCGGGGCTCAAAAGGAGGAGAGCGGGGCCTTCGAAGTCCTCCAGTACCAGTTCTGGGGCTGGTGCTCCTTCTTCAGCCGCGTCCGCGCCCTCCGGAAATGCGCGAGCGCGTCGACGACGGCGCCGGGCAGTTCGGCCAGGTCGTCGGGCACCGGGACGGTCAGCAGGAGGTGCTGCTTCTCGTGGACGAGTACCAGTGACCCGGTCGGGTCGAACTCGCGCAACTGGAAATGGGCGAGGGGTTTGTACTCCTTGGCCTCGGTGGACAGGTGCAGCGTCCTGTTTCCGGAGTCGTCGAACGCGTACAGGCCGAAGGTGTTGAGGTGGAAGACGCGGCGCCGCTCATGGTCCGCGACCACGTCGTAGCGCGTGCCGCGGGCCGCGGAGTCCCAGTAGGTGTGGAGGTCGAGGTGTCCCAGCAGTGTGCCTTCGGCGTTCACCAGCGCGAACAGGAAGTCACCGCCGCGTCGACCGGCCCACTTCGACCAGCCGACCGTCACGACCACGAAGGTGGAGTCGTCGATCGGCACGACGTCCCGCACGTTCTCCGGGTCCGGACGTCCCAGACCCGTCCCGTACGCCGCCCCGAGCTGCTCGACCAGCTCTGTCAGGGGCGTTCCCTCTCCCGACGCGCCGGACGGCGGGCAGTAGCGGGGCGCATGGCCCACGGGAGGCCGCTCACGCATCAGAGCGGTCACCGCGGTGAGCGCGGGCAGCTTCGCGCCGACCGGTTCGGTGGAGAGCGCCACCGTGTTGTCGCCGAGCAGGCACAGCGCGCGCCCGGACGGTGTCAGGCGCGTTCTGAACGCCCACCGCTTCGCTCCGGGAGCCGTGACCTCCTCCATCGCGTCGAGAGCCGGGGTGAAGGCGAACGCCCGGTCGTTCCGCATGGAGTACAGGACCCGACCGTCCGGGAGGAGGCTCAGCGAGCCCGGGTGGTAGCCCCCGTCACCGACGATCGAGTCGGAGCGCCCCCAGTCCAGGAAGGCCTGGGCGACCGGGGTCCCGTCCGGGGTGTACCGGGCCAGCACGTGTCCGGAGGTCTCCTCCTTGTCGCGGTCGGCGTCGTCGTACCGGTAGGGGTTGTAACCGATCTCGGAGAGGACGTAGCGCTCCCCGTCCTGGCCCGTGCACACCGCGTGGTGTTCCCACCAGAACGCGTTGGCCGGGTCGACTCCCCGGTTGCGGACGAACGCCTCCGGGAGACAGATCGGTTGTAGGTGCGTCACGTGCGGTTCCCCTTCCTCGCCTGCTGGTCGCCATGACCTTAGGGGGAAGGGATGACGGTTCGGAGCCCCGCCGGTGCGCCGCGGGGACTCCGCCGCGTTCAGGTGCGTTTCCGTGCCCGGACGGCCGGGGGAGGGGCTCGCAGGTCGGCCGGCTTCCCGGCCGAGCACCGGTGCCGGATACTGGGCCCATGGCGATCATCTACAAGGCCGATCTCACACCGAGCAAACCCGAGCTGATCGGCGCCTGGCTGGACGCTCAGCCGTGGGCGGGCCGGGGGCCCGGTGAGATCCTCGGCGCGTACCGGTTCGACGACCCGGAGGGCGAGGTCGGGGTGGAGGTGTTCCTGGTCCGGCGCGGGGACCGTCTGCTCCACCTGCCGCTGACCTACCGGGGCGCGCCCCTGCCCGACCACGAGGACCACCTCGTCGGCACCCTGGAGCACTCCGTCCTGGGAACGCGCTGGGTCTACGACGGCACCGAGGACGAGGTGTCCCTCGCCTGCTTCCGGCGGGCGCTGGAGGGCGGGCAGGAGCAGGCGGAGCTGGAGGTCTGGGAGGAGGGCCGCCGCCTGGAGAACAGGTCCCAGCAGGTCGTGGTCTCCAGGGAGCCCGGCACCGGCGCCCCCCGGGGCGGGCGGGTGCTGGTCCAGCGGGTCCTGGACGGTGAGCCCGAGGGGAGCGTGCGGCTTCTCGCCCGGTGGGGCGACGAGCGGGCGGTGGTCGCGGCACTGGTCTGACCTGCGGTCCGTCCTGCCCGAGCGGGGCCCGCCACACGCGGGGCCGGGGTCGGCGCCGACGGACGGCCACCCGCCGCGTGCCGACCTGTCGGCGGCGTGTGGTTGGCTCCTCCCATGGGTGTGGAGATCGAGCGGTTCGTGCGGTTGGTGAGCGCGCTGCCGGAGTGCGAGTCCAGGGACTCGGACCAGTACACGACGTTCCGCGTGCGCGGCAGGCCCTTCGGCTACCTGTGGCCGCGCACCGCCACCGTGGGGCTCAAGCAGACCCTTCTGGAGCAGACCGCGCTGGTGGCCGAGCGGCCCGAGGTGTTCGAGGTGCAGTTCACCGCGGGCGGGTTCGGCTGGGTGGTCGTCCACCTCGACGGGATCGACCTGGACGAGCTCAGCGAGCTCACCCTGGAGGCCTGGTACCTGACCGCCCCGGAGGAGCTGACCGCCGCCCCGCCGACCCCGGCGTCCCTGGTCCGGGCCTGACCCGGACCAGGGACAGGGGCCTTCGTCCGGCCCGGACGGCGGCCGCGGTCAGCGGTCCAGGAGTTCCTCGGCACTGGTGCCGGGAAGGGCGACCGTGACCTGGGTGTCCCACGGGTCGCGGAGCACCACCGACCTGCCGGTGTCGGCGTGGGCCAGCTTGTGCTCCCTCAGGCGCGCGACGAGCGCGTCGAGGTCCTGGCGCGCGGGCACGGTGATCGCCACGTCGCCCAGCCCCAGGCTCGCGGCGCGCGGACCCGCGCCTGCGCTCTGCCAGGTGTTCATCGCGACGTGGTGGTGGTAGCCGCCCGCCGACGCGAACAGCGCGCCCGGGTAGGTGTCGACCGTGGTCTCGAACCCGATGGCGTCGACGTAGAAGGCCCTGGCGGTCCCGATGTCGCCGACCTGCAGGTGGACGTGTCCGACCCTGCCCGCCCGGTGCGGCCCCTCGGCGACGACCGCCTCGTCGAGGTGCGTGCGCAGGTAGTCGTTGGGGTCCAGGTACAGCGTGCCCATCCGCAGCCGCCCCTGGTCGTACCTCCAGGCCGACCGGTCCCGGTCGGTGTAGAGCTCGATACCGTTGCCCTCGGGGTCGGTGAAGTAGAAGGCCTCGCTGACCAGGTGGTCGGAGGAGCCCACGAACCGGCTGCGCGGCTCCTGCGCCGCGCGGTAGACGGTCGCGGCGAGTGACGCGGGTCCTCGAACAGGAACGCGGTGTGGAACAGCCCGGCCTGGCGCGGGTCGACGGCGGGCAGCCCCGGGGTGGAGACCAGCCGGACCATGGGGGTCCGGCCGCGGCCGAGCACGCGGTGCACCTCGCGCCCGTGCGCCCTTTCCTCGACCGGCTCCAGGGCGAGCGCGTTCGCGTAGTACGAGGTCATCGACTCCAGGTCGCCCACGCGCAGGGTCACGGCGTCCATGCCCGCGTCGTCGCTCAGGTGGCGCTCGTCCGGGGACGACGCCCGCGGTGCCGTCTCGGTCGCATCGGACATGGTGGTCTCCCAGTCAGTAGGTCCGAGGGGTTTCCCGTGCCTCGGAGGTCGGGCTGTTTTGCCCCAACAACACCATCCTAGGGAAGTTTCTTCCTTGTCAAATAAATGTCGTGCGGCTCTCTCCGCCGGTCCCCGGGAAGTGGCGCACCGGAAAGGGGATCGCCCGTTCACGGCCACCGCCCCGTGGACGGGCGCCTCGTCCGGTCCGGCGGCCGACTGAGTCCGGCTCAGACCAGGGCGTGGCCGTGGGCGGCCACGAGCGGGGCCAGGTCGGGGACTCCGAAGCGCGTGCGCAGCTCCTTGAAGCGGGTCACCTTGTCCTCGCCGAAGCGGGCGACGGACGCGGCGTAGGAGTCGGCGGAGAAGAACACCGGCGGGTTGCGCTTGCTGTGGAACTTGTCCGCGTACATCACCAGCTCCTCCTCGGCGGACTCGGCCACGTAGTCCCCCTCCGGAACGGGAAGCCCCTGGTCGCGGATGTCCTGCCGGGTCAGCCCCACCCCGGTGTGGTGCGAGCAGAACCGGCACAGCGCCTCGGGCAGCCCCTCCCCGGCGAGGATCTCGTGGCCGAGCACCCCGTGGCTCACGTAGCGCGCGTGGTCGAGCCGCCCGGAGGAGTCGTACAGCCGGTAGACCCCGATGTCGTGCAGCAGGCACCCCGCCCGGACCAGGGCGCGGTCCAGCGCCGGGCCGGAGCGGTCGAGCAGCTGCTCGGCGACCGCGCACACGATCTCGCAGTGGGTGTGGACGAGGTCGAACGCCTCGCGTGTGGGCGCGTGCCTCTCGTGCAGCGCTCGGATCTCTTCGTCACTCGGGATCACCATGTCCCCGACGGTAACCGCAACGGCGGCCGCACCTTCCGCACGGCCTCCTCCCCACCCTGGTGGGGGAGGCCGTACCCCCGGAGGAAGGGCGGTGCGGGCGGCTTCCGTCCAAGTGGCGCGGGGCTTTTGTTTTCGGAGGGTAATCATGTGATCCTCGTGGGTAGCTGTGGCGGCAGTGGCTGTGTCCACGCGGGCGTGCGGAGCCCGCCGGACCCGGAGGCGTCGGGAGGGGCATGCGGTCTCTGAGCGGCCTCGTCCGCGCCGGAGCGCGGTCGGCCGCCCGCGCGGGCTCGGCGGCGCTGGACCGCCTGTCCGCGGACGGGGGTTCGGTGGTGCAGGCCACGGTCGCCGCGACCGCGGCGTGGATCATCGCGGGCGGCCTGGTCAGCGACCACTCTCCCTTCTTCGCGCCGATCGCCGCGGTCATCGCGCTCAACGCCGCGGGCGGGGAGCGGGGGACCAACGCCGTGCGGATGCTGCTCGGCGTGGTCATCGGCATCGTCGTCGGTGAACTGGCCCTGCTCGTCACCGGCGGAGGTTACGGGGCCCTGGCCGCCGCCACCGGCGTGGCGATGGCGATCGCCGTCGCCGTCGGCGCGGCCCGGCTCGTGATAGCCCAGGCGGCGGCCAGTGCGATCCTCACTGTGGCCTTCGCCGGGACCGGCAGACTCACCGACGCCCTCATCGGAGCGGGGGTGGCGCTCCTGCTGAGCCAGCTCCTGTTCCCCGCCCGGGTGGTCTCGCGGCTGCGCCGGGCCGAGGCCGCCGCGCTGGCGGAGATGGTCCGCCTGCTCGGCGCGACCGGCCGCGCGCTGGAGGAGGACGAGGACCCCTCCCTGTGGACGGTGGACCGTCTGGGCGCCCTGAGCAGGCCCATGGCCGACCTCAGCCGCGCACGCGAGAACAGCCACAGCGCGGTGCGCTGGTCCAGGGCGCGGTGGACCGACCCGGAGCCGCTGCGGTACGAGGACGAGCGGGTCGACCGGCTCATCATCCTCGGGGAGAGCTGCCTGTCCCTCGCTCGGACCACCGCCGCCACGGAGAGCGGCGAGCGCCGGCGCCTGGCACCGGTGGTGTGCGAGATGGCCTCCGTGCTCGACGTGCTGGCCGAGGGTCTCGGAGACCGCGCGGCGCGCCAGCGCGCGGTCGACCGGGTGCTCGGCCTGGTCGGGCCCTTCGACGAGGACGCGGTGGACGACCCCGTGACCGGGGCGGCCCACCTGTACGTGCGGATGGTCGCCACCGACATCATGCTGTTCGCCGGTCTCGAACCCGAGGGGGCCGAACGGGCACTGGCCGGAGAGGACGAACAGACGCGGGTCGCCCACCCGCCGCGCGAGCCGTGGCTGCCGTGGGCGCCCCGGGGACGCGCCCGGAGCGGGGACCGGAGCCGACGCCGTCGGCCGTTCCGGCGCTCCTGAACCGTCGGGGTTCGGCGGCGGCCGTCGCCCGCCTCCGGGCACCCGGCACCGCCGAAGGGGCCCGTTCGCGCCGGGCGCGAACGGGCCTGCCCCCGACCCCTAGCCGTCCGAGGGCAGCTCGGAGTGCCCCAGGTGGTGTTCGGGGGCGATCCTGTCCCGGATGAGGCGCTTGAGCTCGGCGGCGTCGGTGAAGGCCGCGTCGGTCCGGCGCGACCACACGCTCTCCCCGTCCAGGCGCACCTCGAACACGCCGTTGGTGCCCGGGACGAGCGCGACCTCGCCGAGTTCGGCCTCGAACGTGGTCAGCAACTCCTGTGCCATCCAGGTGGCCCGCGGGAGCCACCGGCACCGGGTGCAGTACTCGATCTCCAGCCGCGGTTCCTTGACCTCCATGACTCCCAGCATGGCACGGGGACGGGCCCGAGAGGGAGGCCGGAGCGCATTGCCGTGGCCGGTGCGCGAAGGCGTTGCCCGCGCGTGCCGGGCCTTTGGCGCTCCCGTAGGACGGCGGCTCACCGCCCACCATGATCCGGAACCCTTCCGGAAGTAAGGGTGTTCGATCGCGGGCGCGTCACGACTACAGGTCACCGAACAGGACAGATGCCGTGCGGAAGGGGAGCCGTCCGCCAAGTTATCCGGAATATTCCGGAATTTATTGACAACACAACGGAGTCGGACGGACACTGGCCCTGTGACGGGGCTCACGGTCCCCGTCGGGTCGGATCACCCCCGATCCGGTCCTCCGCACGCCTCCTGACCCCCCGATCCCCGAGGAGGAAGCACCCATGAACCATCCCCCCGCACCCCCGCGCAGCCGCGGACAAGGCCGCGCCAGAACGCTCGTCGGCCGGGCCTGCGCCGTCGCGGTCGCGCTGGTCACGACCCTGGCGCTGCTGCCCGGCACCGCCAGCGCGGCCATCACCACCAACCAGACCGGCACCCACAACGGCTACTTCTACTCCTTCTGGACCGACAGCCAGGGGACCGTCTCCATGGAGCTGGGCTCCGGCGGCAACTACACCACCTCATGGCGCAACACCGGCAACTTCGTCGCCGGCAAGGGCTGGCCCACCGGCGGGCGCAGGGCGGTGACCTACTCGGGCAGCTTCAACCCGTCCGGAAACGCCTACCTGACGCTCTACGGGTGGACGAGGAGCCCGCTCGTGGAGTACTACATCGTCGACAACTGGGGCACCTACCGGCCCACCGGAACGCACATGGGCACGGTCACCAGCGACGGCGGCACCTACGACATCTACCGGACGATGCGCTACGACGCCCCCTCCATCGACGGCATCCAGACCTTCCCCCAGTACTGGAGCGTGCGTCAGTCCAGGCGCACGGGCGGAACCATCACCTCCGGAAACCACTTCGACGCGTGGGCCCGGGCCGGAATGAACCTGGGCAACCACGACTACATGATCATGGCCACGGAGGGCTACCAGAGCAGCGGGAGCTCCAACATCACCGTGGGCTCCAGCGGCGGCGGCAACCCCGGCAACCCCGGCAACCCCGGTGGCGGCGGCTGCACCGCGACCCTGTCCGCGGGCCAGCAGTGGAGCGACCGGTACAACCTCAACGTCTCGGTCAGCGGTTCGAACGACTGGACCGTGACGATGAACGTGCCGTCCCCGGCCAGGATCAGCGCCACGTGGAACGTCGGCGCCGACTACCCCAGCTCCCAGGTGCTGACCGCCAGGCCCAACGGCAACGGCAACAACTGGGGCGTGACGATCGACCACAACGGCAACTGGACCTGGCCGACGGTCTCCTGCAGCGCGAACTGACCCCGGACGCGGCCGACATCCACCCGCGGCGCGGCGGCCGCGACCGCCGCGCCGCCCCGGGCGGCATGTGAGGGCCCCCGGCACCGAACGGCGCCGGGGGCTTTCACGTGCCGTGGAAGAGGGTGAGGTCGACCGCGGGCGCGTCCGTGTACACCACGCCCGGTTCCGGCGGTATGGGCTCGCCCGACGCGGAGTCGGTGCAGTGGGCGTCGAACATCCGCGCCTCGTCGAGGGGCGCCAGGGTCCGGTCGGTGACCGTCCAGCCGCGCACCAGCGTCACGGGGACGTCCACCCCGTCGGGAAGCGTGTGGGAGATCCGGTCGGTGGGGCTGCGCAGTACCACCGCCGCGGGGTCGCCGCTGGTGACGGCGGCGCACAGCCGCTCCACCACCGCCGGATGCTCGACGTCGAAGCCCTCCTCCCGGCGTTCGACGGACGTGGCCAGCACGTGCCGGGTGTGCAGGGTCAGGAGGTGCTTGGTGCCGGGCAGGTCGTCGAGGAGGGCGGACAGCAGGGCGGAGGCGTGTGAGGAGAGCATGCTCTGAGTATGCGCGCGCGGATACGGCCGGATCGGGTTGTCCACAGGCCTGATCGGGGAGGAACCCGGATTTTTCGAGGGAGGCCGGTCGGAGGCCGTCCGCAGGGCGCGCGGTGCGCCGGTCGGCCTCCGGAGGGAGGCGGTCCGTGCCGCGTAACGCCCACTCCCCGGTCCCGTCCGCCGAGTACGGGACCGCCCGTTCGGTCCCGGCCCTCGGACCCCGGTCCTCTCGGCCGGTGGCCATGGGTCCGCCCGCCCGGCCCCGCTGCCGTCCGTCCGGCTCTCCCGTCTCCCGGTGAGCGCGGGACCGCCCGGCCCCGTTCCCCGATCGGGGTTTCTCCGGCCCGGCGCCCCGCGCACGCGTCCGCGGTCAGGGCTTGCGCGCCACGCCGCCGTACTGGGCGACCTCCTTGGGCTCGCCCAGTTCGGTGGGCAGCGGGCGCCACAGGGACGCCGAGACCACGCCGGGCTCCAGCAGTTCCAGGCCGTCGAAGAAGCGCTCGATCTCCTCGGCGGTGCGCAGGTGGATGGGCTGGCTCGCGCCCTCGTTCCACGCCTTGGACGCCTCGATGATCTGCGGACTCGTGCTCGTGCTGTCGCACAGGGCCAGGAAACTGCCCGACGGCAGCGCGTCCACGTAGGCGCGGGCCAGGGCGTAGGTGTTCTCGTCCGCGGGGAAGTGGCCCAGGGTGCCCATGAACGTCAGCCCGATCGGCTGGGAGAAGTCCAGGTACCGGCGGGCCTGCTCCAGGAGGGGACCGGGGTCGGTCAGGTCGGCGTCGACGTACTCGGTCGAGCCCTCGGGGCTGCTGGTGAGCAGGGCGCGGGCGTGGGTCAGCACCAGGGGGTCGTTGTCGACGTAGACGACCTTGCACTCGGGCGCGGCGGCCTGGGCGGCCTCGTGGGTGTTGTTGGCGGTGGGCAGGCCGGTGCCGATGTCCAGGAACTGGCGGACGCCCTCCTCCTCGACCAGGTGCGTGACCGAGCGGACGAGGAACTGCCGGTCGGCGCGGGCGACCTCCACGATCTCGGGGAAGGCCCGCGCGATCTGCTGGCCCAGCTCCCGGTCCACGGGGTAGTTGTCCTTGCCCTCCAGCCAGTAGTTCCACACGCGTGCGGAGTGGGGGACCGACGTGTCGATGGGGGGAGTGGCGGCCATGGTGTCCTCTCGGGGAAGTGGGTGTCGCGCTGCAATTGTCCTGGCCCGGTGGGCAACACCGCAACCACGAAACCCTTGCGCCACAGGGGTTTCCGGGCAACGATCCGTGCCCTCCGCCGCCCCCGGGCGTCCCCGGCCCGCTCCGCCCCGGCGCCCTCCGGGTTCCGCCGGGGCCGCGTGCGCGCGTTCGGCCAGGTGGAGGTGTCTAGCATGGAACCCATGAACGAACTCTCCGCAGAGCAGACGGGCCGGGTCATCGCCCTGGCCATGGACCTGGCCCGGGAGGGGCGCACGGAGGAGCTGCTGGAGTTCCTCGACCACGGCCTTCCCGTGGACGCCCGCGACGAGCAGGGCAACACCCTGGTGATGCTCGCCGCCTACCACGGTCAGGAGGCCGCGGTCCGCGCCCTCGTGGACCGCGGCGCCGACGTGGACCTGCGCAACGACCGGGACCAGACTCCCGTGGCCGGCGCGCTGTTCAAGGGGGAGGAGGGCATCGTGGCGCTGCTCGTCGCCGCGGGCGCCGACCTCGACGCGGGCACGCCGAGCGCCCGCGCCGCGGCCGAGATGTTCGGCCGCTCCCACCTGCTGCCCTGATCCGCTGATCCCGACCCGGGGGCCGCGCCGCCGCGGCCCCCGGGCCCGACGGCCCCGGGCCCGACGGTGCCCGGCGCCCTCCGGGGCCCGGCCCCGGAACGGGCCGAGCCGACGCGGTCGGGGCCGCGTCGGCTCGGTGGATCGGACCCGGATCCGGGGTCCTCACGCCCCTGCCCCGATCAGGGCATCAGGGCTTCGGGCGTTGCTCAGACGGCGTCCGAGTTGGGGTCGGTCGCGGAGACCTTGCCCGCCTGGAGGGCCTCGATCGCCTTGCGCACGCCCTCACCGTAGGCCGGGTCGGCCTTGGTGCAGTTGCCGATGTGGCGCTCGATGGTGGCCTGGGAGGCGCCGTCGATGGCGCGCGCGGTGTTCTCGAACAGGCGCTGCTGCTCGTCCGCGTTCATCAGGCGGAACAGGTTGCCCGGCTGCTCGAAGTAGTTGTCGTCGTCCTCGCGGTAGTCGAACCGGTCCGCGGTCGAGCCGATGGCCTGCGACGGCTCGGCGTAGGAGGGCTGCTCCTGCCAGCGGCCGTAGGAGTTGGGCTCGATGCCGGGCACGCCGCCCTGGTTGCCGTCCACGCGCATCGTGCCGTCGCGGTGGTAGGTGTTGACCAGCTTGGCGCCGCGCGGGTAGTTCACCGGGATCTGGTGGTGGTTGACGCCCAGGCGGTAGCGGGCGGCGTCACCGTAGGAGAACAGGCGGCCCTGGAGCATGCGGTCGGGCGAGAAGCTGATGCCCGGGACCAGGTTGGCCGGGGTGAAGGCGGCCTGCTCCACGTCCGCGAAGTAGTTCTCCGGGTTGCGGTTGAGCTCGAACTCGCCGACCTCGATGAGCGGGTAGTCCTTCTTGGACCAGACCTTGGTCAGGTCGAAGGGGTGGAAGCGGTAGTCCGCCGCCTCGGCCTCGGGCATGATCTGGACGTAGAAGGTCCACTTGGGGTTGTCGCCCCGCTCGATGGCCTCGAACAGGTCGCGCTGCGCGGACTCGCGGTCCCCGGCCACGACCTGGGCGGCCTCCTGGTCCGTGAGGTTCTTGATGCCCTGCTGGGTCCGGAAGTGGAACTTGGCCCAGAAGCGCTCGCCCGCCTCGTTGATGAACGAGAAGGTGTGCGAGCCGAAGCCGTGCATGTGGCGGTAGCCGTCGGGGATGCCGCGGTCCGACATCACGATGGTGACCTGGTGCAGGGCCTCGGGGAGGTTGGTCCAGAAGTCCCAGTTGTTCTCGGCCGAGCGCATGTTGGTGCGCGGGTCGCGCTTGACGGCGCGGTTGAGGTCGGGGAACTTCAGCGGGTCACGGAAGAAGAAGACCGGGGTGTTGTTGCCGACGACGTCCCAGTTGCCCTCCTCGGTGTAGAAGCGCAGGGCGAAACCGCGGATGTCGCGCTCGGCGTCGGCGGCGCCGCGCTCACCGGCGACGGTGGAGAAGCGGGCGAACATCTCGGTCTGCTTGCCGACCTCGGAGAAGATCGCGGCCTTGCTGTACCGGGTGATGTCCTGGGTGACCGTGAAGGTACCGAAGGCTCCGGAGCCCTTGGCGTGCATCCGACGCTCGGGGATGACCTCGCGGTCGAAGTGCGCGAGCTTCTCCAGGAACCACAGGTCCTGGAGCAGCATCGGGCCGCGCGGTCCGGCGGTGAGGCTGTTCTGGTTGTTGGCTACCGGGGCGCCGTTGGCCGTGGTCAGCGGCTTCGTGTTGTCCTGAGACATGAATTCCTCGGTCCTAAGGTGGGATCTTTCGGTGCCGCGGTCAGGGCACCGGGCGTGTGTCAGGCCTTCTGGCAGTCGGGGCAGATGCCCCAGTAGGTGACCTCGACCTCGTCTATGGCGAAACCGTGGTCCTGCGAACCCGTCATGCAGGGCGCGGCTCCGGTGGCGCAGTCCACGTCCGCGATCGTGCCGCAGCTGCGGCAGACCACGTGGTGGTGGTTGTCACCCACCCTGCGCTCGTAGCGCGCGGGCGACCCCTCCGGTTCGATCCGCCTGACGAGTCCGACGTCCGTCAGAGCCTTGAGCACGTCGTACACCGCTTGTGTGGACACCGCACCGAGCTGGCCGCGGACCGCCTGGAGCACGGTGCTGGCGTCGGCGTGCGGATGAGCCCCGACCGCCTCCAGGACCGCTACCCGGGGTCGGGTCACGCGTAGCGAAGCCCCCCGGAGGAGGGCCTCGGTCTCCGTCTGGTGCATGCGCCCATTGAACCACTTTTCTGGAATGATTCCAACAAAGGTGCGCCTAACCCGGCTCCGCCCCCCCCGCACTGCGGGCCCTGACGGTACCCAGGAGAGCCGTCTCACCGCGCGCCAGCGGGGAGCGGAATGTCCCTTTTGTGATCTACGACGTAAAAGTGCTGCTTGGGCAAGTGCTCCAGCGGGGGAGAACCCCCCCATCCGGACGGCGGGCCCGCGGCCATCCGCGCGCACGCGTTCGCCGACCCCGCTCCGGCGGGCGGGCCGCCGCCCCGCCGACACTCAGGCGGACGCGTTGCCCAGCAGCTTCTTCTGGATCTTGCCCATCGCGTTGCGCGGCAGCGTGTCCACCACACGCACCTCGCGCGGGCGCTTGTGCACCGACAGGCGCTCGGCCACGAAGTCGATGACCGCCTCGGGGGAGATGCCCTCGCCCACCAGGTAGGCCACGATCCGCTGGCCGAGGTCGTCGTCGGCCTCGCCCACCACGGCGGCCTCCATCACCCCGGGATGGCCGAGCAGCACCGCCTCGACCTCGCCCGCGCCGACCCGGTAGCCGCCGGTCTTGATCATGTCCACCGACATCCGGCCCACGATCCGGTGCCAGCCGTCCCCGTCGCGGACCGCCGCGTCGCCGGTGCGGAACCAGCCGTCCCCGGTCCACGCCGCGGCCGTGGCCTCCGGCAGCCCGAGGTAGCCCCCGAACAGGGTGGCCCCGCGGACCTGGAGCTCGCCGACGCTCTCGCCGTCGGAGGCGACGGGCTCCCCGTGCTCGCCGCGCAGCCGCGTCTCCAGACCCGGCAGCGCCGTCCCGACCCAGCCGGTGCGCCGGGGCGCGTCGGCGCGCGCCGCCACGGTGATCAGCGTCTCGGTCATCCCGTACCGCTCCACGGGGCTGTGGCCGCACGCCCCCCGCAGGCCGTCGGCCACCGTGTCGGGCAGCGGGGCGCTGCCCGAGACCAGCAGCCGCGCCCCGGACAGGGCGCGTGCGCTGTCGGGGTCGCGGGCGATCCGCGACCACACCGTCGGCACGCCGAAGAACAGGGTTCCGCGCCGAGTCCCCTGCGCCGCCGCCGCGTAGGCGGCGGGGGTGGGGCGGACGGTGTGCAGCAGCGGACTGCCCACGCGCAGGGCCCCCAGCACGCCCAGGATCAGGCCGTGCACGTGGAACAGCGGCAGACCGTGCACCAGCACGTCGTCGGGCGTCCAGTCCCAGGCGTCGGCGAGCGCGTCCAGGTCGGCGGCCACGGCCCGGCGCGGGATGAGGGCGCCCTTGGGCGGTCCGGTGGTCCCGGAGGTGTACATGACCAGCGCGGTGGACTCGGGCGGCGGTTCGGGGAGCGCGAACGAGGAGCGCTCGGCCGGGTCCACCGGGACGACGGGGAGGTCCACGTCCTCCCTCGGGGCGCCCAGCCACAGCGCGGCGCCGGAGTCGCGCACGATGTGGCGGCGCTCGGCGGTCCCCGAGTCCGCCGGGACCGGGACCACGGGCACCCCGGCCAGCAGGCCGCCGACCACCGCGACGACCGTGGACAGCGAGGCCTCGCCGTGCACGGCGACGGCGTCCGCCCCCGCGACCCGCTCGGCCACGGCGGCCGCGGCCGACCACAGCCCCTCGCGGTCCAGCCCCGCCCCGCCGACGCTCACCGCGGTCCCCTCGTCCGCGCCCGAACCCAGCAGCACCTCGCGCCCCTTCCGGTCGTGTCCTGTCCAGTCGGCCAGTACACCACAGGAGCGGCGCGGGAGCGGCCTCGGCCCGTTCACGCCCCGGCCCGGCCTCGTCCGCGCTCCGCTCCCGTTCTGCCCGCCCCGGCCCCGCTCCCGCTCCGCCCCGCCCTGTTCACGCCCGTCCCGATCGCGCCCCGTTCGGGCTGCGCCTCGTCCCGTTCGCGTCCCGCCTCGTGTGTCGGGAGCGGCGCCCGGGTAGCCGCTTGGCAGAATCCCCGGGGACGGGGCGGGCGCCGGGGAGCGTTCCCGACCCCCGGTCCCGCGTTCCGGGGACGCCTCGGCACCCGGTACCGGGGCCGAACACGTGCGTCAGGTGAGGGGGAGGGCCATGCGTGCTCTGACGGTGGTGCCGTCGCAGGCCGGTTCGGTGCGGGTCAGCGAGGTCGAGACGCCCGTGCCGGGCGCGGGGGAGCTGCTCGTCGACGGCATCGCGCTGGGGATCTGCGGCACCGACCGAGAGATCGCGGACGCCGGGTACGGCGAGGCGCCGCCCGGTCACGAGCGCCTGATCCTGGGGCACGAGTCGCTGGGCCGGGTGCGCGAGGCCCCCGACGGCAGCGGCTTCTCCGCGGGCGACCTGGTGGTGGGGGTGGTGCGCAGGCCCGACCCCGTGCCGTGCGGAGCCTGTGCGCACGGGGAGTTCGACATGTGCCGCAACGGCGGGTTCACCGAGCGCGGCATCAAGCAGATCCACGGCTACGGCTCCCAGCAGTGGACGGTGGAGGCCGACTACGCGGTCCGGCTCGACCCTTCGCTGGAGCGCGTGGGCGTGCTGATGGAGCCGACCACGGTCGTGGCCAAGGCGTGGGACCAGATCGACCGGATCGGCGGCCGCGCCTGGTTCGAGCCGCGCCGCCTGCTCGTCACCGGCGCCGGGCCGATCGGCCTGCTCGCCGCCATGATCGGTGTCCAGCGCGGTCTGGACGTGCACGTACTGGACCGGGTGGAGCACGGGGTCAAGCCCGAACTGGTGGCCGCCCTCGGGGCGACGTACCACACCGGCGGCGTCGCCGAGGTCGCGGCCACGGGCGAGCCGGACGTGGTCATCGAGGCCACCGGCGCCTCCGGTGTCATCCTCGACGCGTTGGCCCACAACGCGGCCTACGGGATCGTGTGCCTCACCGGCATCTCGTCGGGCGGGCACACGATCGACGTCGACGCCGGGGCGATCAACCGCCAGCTGGTCCTGGAGAACGACGTGCTCTTCGGGTCGGTCAACGCCAACCTGCGCCACTACGAGATGGCCGCGCGGGCGCTGGCGCGGGCCGACCACGCCTGGCTGGAGCGGATGATCACCCGGCGGCTGCCGCTGGAGCGCGTGCACGAGGCGTTCGAACCCGGCGGCGACGACGTCAAGACCGTCATCGAGCTGTGAGCCGGTGCCCGCGGGCGCTGGACGAGGACCGGCCGGAAGCGCAACCGGTGCGACGCAAGGGCCCTGACCCGCGGTGGTCCTGTTCTCATGGCGGGGATGGACGGCCGAACCGCGCTAGGGGCACGGGGTCACGGCGGAGGGGGCCGCGACCGCTGTGCGAGGGCGCGCCCGGGGCGAAGAACCTACCGGCGGACGCTCCCGGCGGGCCGCCGACGCCACCTGCGGTCGCCGCCGTCATCCGCGCTGGGCGTCGACGTCCACTTCTGACAGCCGGAGGAGCCGCTGCGAGGTGGTCTCGTCGGCTGGTGTCATCACGGTCAGGCGGTGACCGGTCTCCGCGACGTTGGACGAGACGAAGTTCAGGCGCAGCAAGCCGACCCGTGGACTGTCCAGTCGTTTGGTCTCCAGGTGTTGGAGCATGACGTCGTGCCGGTCCCACAGCCGCGAGAACTCCTCCGACCGCTGCCGCAGCTCCCGGACCGTGGTGCTCGCGGTGTGGCCTGTGTCGGTGCCGGCGACCGCGCGCAGCTGTGCGACCATCCGAGCGGCGACGACGTCGTCGTCGACATAGCGGCTGCGCCAGTCGGCGTTGGTGAAGAACTGCAACGCGCAGTTCCGCTCAGCGGGCGGTATCCGGTCCATGTCCGTGAACAGGAAGCGGTAGGGGAGGTTGTAGGCCACCACGTCGAACGCGCTGGTCTGCAGGCAGGCGGGGTAGGGGTCGAGTTTGTCCAGTACCGGCTGGTAGGCCGTCGACAGCGACGCGTCGAGTGCCAACGGAGCGGTCGACCGGGTACGCGCACCGGCGAGGCGTTCCAGGTGTCGCTTCTCGGTGTCGTCCAGGCGAAGGGCTCTGCCGACCGCGGTCAGGACCTGCGCGCTGACGTTGATCGGTCGGCCCTGTTCGAGCCAGGTGTACCAGGTGACGCCGACTCCGGCGAGCACCGCGACCTCTTCGCGGCGCAGGCCGGGCGTGCGACGGCGTCCGGTGCTGGGGAGCCCCACCTGGTCCGGGGTGAGCCGTTCGCGTCGGGTGCGCAGGAAGGCGCCGAGATCGCGTCTGACCGCGGGGGGTCGGGAACCTGTCATGTCTCCACCATGCCTCACGTGCGGACCAGTAGCCAGGTTCGGTCAGTACCCCCATAAACAGGCATCTGGTACCGGGATGAGGCCCCTGCCAGGGTCGAGACGTGACTAGAGAATCGAAACCGCGGAGCCAGACGACCCCTGCGCGGGCCGAGGGTTACCGCCAGGCCCGCAGCGCCACCACGCTGGCCCGATCAGCCGCAGGGGAGGGGGCGCCGCCTGCGACGCTGGGCACGGTCGGACTCCTGACCGCGTTGTCCGCCCTGCTGCTGTCGGTGATGAGCTTCGCCGCCGCGGGAATCGCCGTACCGAGTATCGGCGCCTCGCTGCACGCTTCGGCGTCCGAGCAGTCGTTGGTGGTGTCGGTCTACTCCCTGGGCTTCG
Organism: Nocardiopsis sp. LDBS0036; assembly: GCF_041228755.1. Lineage (NCBI taxonomy): Bacteria > Bacillati > Actinomycetota > Actinomycetes > Streptosporangiales > Nocardiopsidaceae > Nocardiopsis > Nocardiopsis sp. LDBS0036. The sequence continues at coordinate 1,696,413 of NZ_CP141103.1, read as the reverse complement.
CCGCGCCGATGGTCGTCGGCGGGCGTCTGGGCGACCTGTACGGCAGGCGGCGGCTCTTCCTGTTCGGCATGGTCGGATTCACCGCGTTCTCGCTGATGGCGACGCTCGCGCCGACCATTGCCGTGCTGATCGTCGCCCGCGCGCTCACCGGCGTGTCGGCGGCGGCGATGGTTCCCCAGGTGCTCGCGACGATCACGGCCTCCACGCATGGACGCGAGCGTGCCCGGGCGGTGGCGTTGTTCGGGGCGACCGCGGGCGGCGCGACGGCGGTGGGTCAGGTCCTCGGCGGCGTTTTGCTGTCGGTCCCCCTGCTCGGCTCCCCCTGGCGCACGGTCTTCGCGATGAGTGTCCTCATGGGCGCCGTCGCGTTCCTCGCCGCTCTGCGCTGGATGCCCAGCACCGACGCACCGGGCGATCGTTCGCTGGACCTGGTCGGGACCGCGTTGCTGGGGGTATCGCTGCTCGCGCTGATGATCCCGTTGTCCCAGGGCGGTGCGCTCGGTTGGCCCGGGTGGTGCTGGGCACTGCTGGCGGCCAGCCCGGTGGCGTTCGCGGCGTTCTGGACGCGGCAGCTCCGACTGCACCGCCGCGACCTGGTCCCGCTCGTTCCTCCGCCGCTCCTGCGTCTGAGGTCGTACCGGCTCGGCCTCATCATGGCCCTCCTGCTCCAGTCGGCCTTCGGCGCGTTCACGTTCCTCTACGCGCTCTCCACGCAGACGGGTCTGGGCTGGTCCCCGATGGGTGCGGCCCTCGTGCTGCTGCCGTTCGCACTGTGCTTCTTCGCCGTGTCGATCTGGTCGGGAAAGCTGGCGCCCCGTTTCGGATTCCGCCGTCTGCTGACGATCGGCGGGTTCGTCCAGGCGGCGATGCTGGTGGCGACCGCGGCATCGGTGCTCATGCGGGGCCCGGGTATGAGCGGGTGGACGCTGGGAGCTCTGCTGGTCGGAGTCGGGGTCGGTCAGGCGCTCATGTTCGGTCCGCTGGTCGGGGCGATGATCGCCGACGTCCCGCCCTCCTCGGCAGGAGCGGCCTCCGGGGTCATCCAGACCGCGCAGCAGGCCGCCATGGGGCTCGGAGTCGCGGTCGCCGGAGGGGTTCTGGGTACTGCGATGGCCGGTTCCACCGCCCCGCCCGGGCAGGACTACATGACGGCACTCGCGATCTGCATGGTCGTCCAGGCCGCGTTCGCGATCGCCTTCGCCCTCCTCGCCTTCGCCCTGCCCAGGCGCTGAGGCGGGAACGGCCGGTGCCGACACCGTGAGCCGACGGTCGCGTGGTGCGGCCGGTGCCGGAGGTGATCACGGTGCGGGATCTTTTCCCGTGGCACCGGTTCTCCCCTTTCTCCGGACCCTCCTTTCCTGGTCGGGTGCGTGTTCTGTCACCGAACGGAGAAAACGCAGGACCGGCGGGTGTATCGGTGGAACCACGTGTCGTGCGCGAGGGCGTGTTGACAGTTTCTGACCGGCGTTCGATATTCGGTGTCCAGCGCGCCGGAAAAGGAACCCTCGCTTTTTTCGAACCCCCAAGGAGAATGAGATGGGATCACCGCTGGTACGCCGGACGGCGTCGGTCCTCCTCGGCCTGGCGACGGTCGCCGCCCTCGCCCCCGGGACGGCCGCCGCCGACCCCGTGCGGGTCCTGGGCGGGACGGGGCCCTACGACGCCGAGTACGTCACGACCCCGCGCCTGCGCGACCACACCGTCTACCGGCCCGTGGACCTGCCCGAGGGCGAGCGGCTGCCGATCGTGGCCTGGGGCAACGGCGCCTGCCGCGCCGACGGGACGTGGTTCGAGAACATCCTCACCGAGTTCGCCTCACACGGTTTCCTGGTCATCGCCAGCGGCCGCCCCGGCGGGTTCGGCAGCACCGAACCCGAGATGCTCACCGAGGCGGTCGACTGGGCGATCGAGGAGAACGACCGCCTGTTCAGCGAGTACCGGGGCCACATCGACACCGACAGCGTCGCGATCATGGGCCAGTCCTGCGGCGGCCTGGAGACCTACGAGGTCGCCGACGACCCGCGCGTGGACACCACCGTGCTGTGGAACAGCGGCCTGCTGACCGACCGCGACAACGACCTGCTGGAGGACCTGCACGCCCCCGTCGCCTACTTCACCGGCGGCCCCGGCGACATCGCCTACGAGAACGCCCTGGACGACTACGGACGGCTGCCGCGGGGGCTGCCCGCCTTCATCGGCCACCTCGACGTCGGCCACTACGGCACCTTCGCCGAGCCCGACGGCGGGGAGTACGGACGCGTCGGCGTCGCCTGGCTGGAGTGGCGGCTCAAGGGCGACCAACAGGCCCGCCGGGAGTTCGTCGGCGACGACTGCGGCCTGTGCTCCACCGAGTGGGACACCGACAGCAAGAACCTCGGTTAGGGGACCGGGCCCGCGCGCTCCCGGACGGCCGACCGCCGTCCGGGAGCGCCTGTCCGGGGGCGCCGCCGTGGGCGCGTGAGACACCCGGGCCGGGTCCCGCCCGGCCCGGGTCTTCGGGCCCTCGTCCTCCGCCGGGCGAACAGCGGGGTTCCGGCGGCTCCGTGCGGTCCGGCCGGTGGCCCGGGCCCGCGGCCGGAACGGGCGGACGGTACCGGCCGGAGCGGCACGCGCACCCGGTTCCCGTACCGGGCGCGCGCGGCCCGGCACCGCGCGGAGACCGCATGTGGACACGGTCCTGTGCACAGGGTGTTCCGGGCGGTAACTTGTCCCTGCCCCGCCCCCTGAGCCGGGTTCGGCGCCACCGGAACCGCGACACCGTGAGGACCCCCGTGCACCCCCTCACCCCTGAGGACCCCCGCACCGTCGGGCCCCACCGGCTGCTGGCCCGCCTGGGGGCCGGCGGCATGGGCGAGGTCTACCTGGCCCGCGCCCCGGGCGGCGATCTGGTCGCCGTCAAGCTCGTCAAGGACGACCTGGCCCACGACCCCGAGTTCCGGGCCCGGTTCGCCCGCGAGGTGCGCGCCGCACGGCGGGTCCGGGGACCCTTCACCCCGGCGGTGGTCGACGACGACACCGGTGCCGAGGTGCCGTGGATGGCCACCGAGTACGTGCCCGCCCCCACACTCAAGGAGGCGGTGCGCGAGCACGGGCCGCTGCCGCCCGAGTCCCTGCCCGTGCTGGTGTCCGGTCTGGCCCGGGCCCTGGAGGCGGTGCACGGGGCCGGGCTGATGCACCGCGACCTCAAACCCGGCAACGTGCTGCTGTCCCCGCGCGGCCCGCAGGTGATCGACTTCGGGCTGGCGCGGGCGGTGGAGGGCACGGTGCTGACCCGCACCGGGCAGACCTTCGGCACCCCCGCCTACACCTCCCCCGAGCAGATCAGGGGCCGTGACGTGTCCCCGGCGAGCGACGTGTTCTCCCTGGCCGGGACGGTGCTGTTCGCCGCCTCCGGGGAACCGCCGTTCGGGCCCGCATCGGCCAAGGAGACCCTGCGGCGCGTCCTGTCGGACCCCCCGAACCTGGCGGCGGTCCCGGAGGGGCCGCTGCGCGACCTGCTGGCCCGCTGCCTGGCCAAGAGCTCCGGGCACCGCCCGAACACGGCCGCGGTCCTGGACGCGTTGGCCGACGTGCCCGTGCCGCGGACCGCGCACGCCTGGCTGCCCGACGGGGTGACCGGCGACGTTCACCGGCTGGGGGAGCGGCAGGCCGGGGAGCGCACCCGCGCGGGCCGGGCCCGGTGGCGGCGGCACGCGCTGATCGCGGGGGCCGCGGCCGCCGCCCTGGTCCTGGTGGCCGGGGGCGGGTACGCGCTCACCGCGCTGCCCGGCGGCGGGGAACCCGAGGGGGACACGGACCCCGCGGCGGCCGGTGCCGACGCCACGGCGAACGGCACCGGTGACGGCACGGCCGCAGGAGAGGCGGCCGGGGAGGGGACCGCCGACCCCGCCTTCGCTCCGCAGGGGTACCAGCAGAGCCTGTCGTCCGCGGACGGGGTGGCCTTCTCCCCCGACGGGGAACGGGTCTACGCCACCGGTTCGCTCTACTTCTCCGTGTGGGACTGGCGTGCGGGCGAGATCACGGCCTTCCTCGACCCCTCGCCGTCCGAGACCGACATCAACGCCGACGGCGTGATGGCGATGGTCCACGCGGACGGGGTGGGGCCCGGCCACCAGGACAGGATCGAACTCCTGCGGGACACCGACGGGACGCTGACCGAGGAGGCCGTCCTGGTGTACGAGGAGCAGCGCACCAACCCCCGCAACCCCGCGCTGTCCTCCGACGGGGCCCGTGTGGCGGTCGTGGCCAACGAACCGGGCCGGGACGGCATCGAGCACGTCATCCACGTGTGGGACGTCGCGGCGGGCGAACGCGTCCTCACCGTCCCCCTGCTGGGGCCGGACACGTTCAGCCACGTGTTCGACCTGGAGTTCACCGCCGACGGGGAGAGGCTCCTCGGCACCGTCAGCGACGGCTCCGAGCGAGTGCTGGGGGTCGCCGTGTGGGACGCGGACACCGGGGACTGGGTCCACTACTTCGAGGGGCCCGGGAACCTGGGATTCGCCCCGCATCCGACCGATCCGTCGGTGATGGCGCTGCTGGAGGACACCGACCGGGTCCGTCTGGTGGATCTGGACACGGGCACCACCCTGCGGGACCTGGGCCGCATCGGCGAGGACGACCCCGACGTCGGATTCTCCCTCGCGTTCTCCTCCGACGGTGAACGGCTGTACGCCGGTGTCGGGGACCCGTACGGCGTCACCGAACTGCTCGGGACGGTGTGGGACACCGGAACGGGCGAGGTCCTGCGCGACGGCGACGCCCTGCTGCCCGGACCACTGGACCCGCACCCCCGCGACGAGTTCCTGGCCGTCGTCGATCCGGAGGCGGGCCAGGTGCTGATACTGGACGGCGAGAACCTGACCGTCGTCAACGAGCTTGAGCAACCGGACTGAAACGAAAGCCCCCATGCGCGCACTCTCCCCGGACGACCCCCGCGACATCGGCCCCTACCGCCTCCGCGCCGTTCTCGGTGCGGGCGGCATGGGCCGCGTCTACCTGGGCACCGGCGCCGACGGCACCCTCGCCGCGGTCAAGTCGGTGCGGGCGGAGTTCGCCTACGACTCCGGCTTCCGCGCCAGGTTCGCCCGGGAACTCGCCCTGACGGGCCGCGCGCACGGGCCCTTCATCCCCCGTGTGCTGGACCACGACTCCGCCGCCCGGCTGCCGTGGATGGCGACCGAGTACGTGGCCGGGCCCACCCTGCACGACCTGGTCCGGGAGGCCGGTCCGCTCCCCGAGGAGTCGGTGCGGTTCCTGCTGCGGGCGGTCGCCTCGGTGCTGGAGGGCATGCACGGGAACGGACTGGTGCACCGCGACCTCAAGCCCGGCAACGTCATGGTCGCGGCGGTCGGGCCGCAGGTGATCGACTTCGGGGTCTCCAAGGCCCTGGAGGGGGCCGAGAACGCAGACGATGAGGAGACCCTGACCGCCGGGACCCCCGGCTACACCGCCCCCGAGCAGTACGAGGGGGCGGCGGCGTCCCCCGCCACGGACGTCTTCGCGCTGGCGGGCACCGCCGTGTACGCGCTCACCGGTACCGGCCCGTTCGGCGAGGGGCACCCCTCCGCCGTGGCCTACCGCATCACCCGTCTGGAACCGGACCTGGCCTCCGTCCCCGAGGACCTGCGCGGACTGCTCTCCCGGTGCCTGGCGAAGGTTCCCGGCGACCGGCCGTCGGCGGCCGGGGTGCTGGAGGAACTGGGCGGCCCGGTCGATCCCGTCGAGGCGGCGCCGGACTGGCTCCCGGTGGAGGCCGCGCGGAGGGTGGAGGAGGCCGCGCAGGCGCACCGGGAGTACACCTCCCCGCACCCGCGACGCCCGGCGGCTCTCCGCCGCCGCCGGGGGCCGTGGGCGGTCGGCGCCGGCGCGGCCGCGCTGATCCTGGCCGCTGGCGCGGGTGTGTGGGCGGTCTCGGAGCGGGGAGCAGGGGCGGCCTGGCCGCCGTGGGCCGGGGAGGGTGCGCAGCGGGCCGGGACGGACGGCGGAACGGGTCCGTGTTCGCGGCCGGAGGACTTCGCGGCGGAGTACGCGGAGGCCGCCCGGGAGAGGCTGGAGATACCCGGAGAGGACGGCTACGACCTCGACATGGCCTCTTTCCCCCGTCTCGCGTTCGTGGCAGAGGGCGAACTGCTGGCCGTGTCCCATCCCACCGGGGTCGCCCTGTGGGACTGGGAGGCGGGAAAGGAGGTCGCCTTCGTCGGTGAATCCCTGCCCGACTTCGCGGGTCTGCCGACGGTGAGCCCGGACGGCTGCCGCTTCGCCTACCTGTCCACCGAGGGCGGCCTGCACGTCTTCGACCTGCGCAGCGGGGAGCGGACCATGTACTTTCCGGACCTGGTCGGCCTCCTCGCCTACGAGCCCGTGGTGTTCTCCCCCGACGGCGGGGAGGTCACGATCGGTCCCGGGGGGACCCGCAGGATCGACCTGGAGACGGGCGCGGTCACCGACATCTGGGAGGAGGCGGTCGGCTGGGCCGCCTACTCGCCGGACGGCGAGCACCTCGCCCTGAACCAGGGGAGCTTCGTCGCGGTGCTGGAGACCTCGACCGGACGCGAGGTGTTCCGCAGGGAGGGAGTCCTGGGGGCCGAACCGGGCTCGGTGGCGCTGCCCAACGACGAGGGCGACCTGCTCTACCTGTCCGCCAATCCGGAGGCGGTCGTGCACATCAACTACCTGACGGAAACCGAACCACGGCTCTTCAGCCCCGAGGGCGAGCCGCCCTACCTGTCCGAGGAACTCGTCGTGGCACCCGGCACGGACCGGTTCCACCTGCTGCACGGCGCCAACTTCATCACCGGGTCCAGCGGACGGCGCACCACCTGGGACCTCTCCACCGGTGAGGAGGTGACGTCCGGAACGGACGGGGCGGGCGAGGCGGACAACCGGACCCTGGCGGCGCACCCGGCGGGAGAGGTGCTGGCCGTGCTGCCCCGGGAGGCGACCACCGTCCTCGTCGTCGACGCCGCGACCGCTGAAGTCCTGGCCGAACTCGGCTGATCGGAGAGGACCGGGATGCTCCCCCTGCACCCGCACGACCCGCCCGCCATCGGACCCCACCGGCTGCTCGGCAGGCTCGGCTCGGACGACACGGCCCACCGCTACGCGGGCGGGACCGGCGGTCGTGTGTCCGCCATGGTCGTGCTCCTGCGTCCCGGGAGCGCCACCGACCCGTTGTTCCGCGGCGAGTTCGCGCGCCGGGTCGAGGCCCTGCGGAAGCTGAGGAGCCCGTACGTGTGCCGGCTGGTCGGGGCCGACACCCGGGGCGCGGTGCCCTGGGCCGCGTTCGCGCGCCGGGACGAGGAGACCCTCGCCGACCGTGTCGAGCGGAACGGGGGCGGTCTGCTCCCGGAGGAGTTCCCGTCCGTGGCGACGGCGCTCGCCGCCGGTCTGGCCGACCTGCACGAGGCGGGGGTGTCCGTCGGGCCGCTGCGCGCGGAGGACGTCCTGCTCTCCTCCGACGGCGCCAGGCTCGCGGGGGCGTTCTCGGCGGCGCCGTCCGGTGCGGCGGCCGAGGACGTGCGCCACTGGGCGGTCCTGGTGTCCGCCGCCGCGGGGGACGCCGGACCCCCGCTGCGGTTCCGGAAGGTGATCGACGGCTGCCTGCACCCCGATCCGGACCTGCGGCCCACTCCGCGTGAACTCGTGCGGATGCTCGCGGGGACCGGGGCGGGACGGGAGAGCGGGGCGTCCGCCACAGGGCGGCGGCCCCGGAGGCGTGTGCTCGTGCCGTCGGCCGCCGGGGCCCTGGCCGTGGCGGCGGTCGCCGCCACAGCACTCGTGGTGGCACGGGACGGGTCGGCGGACCCCGCGGACGCGCCGGAGCCGGCGGTCGCCGACTGCACCGAGGCGGAGGGGTTCGCCCCCGCCCGGGAACGGGACGCCGACGACCTGGAGATCTTCTCCCACATGGTGTTCTCCCCCGACGGTGACCTGCTGGTGATGCACACCCTCCAGGACGAGATGAGCGTGTGGGACTGGAGGGAGGGCCGGGAGATCGCCCGTCCCAGCACGCCCCTCGACAGGCTGGCGGGCTTCGGTTTCCTGCCCGAGGGATGCGGTATCGCCGCCGTGGTCATGGAAGCGGAACCGCGCCCCGGGAACGAGTACCCGGCGCCGGTGGCGCAGGGGTTCGACCTGGTCTCGGGCACGGTCACCGGATACGGGAACGGGGGATCGGCCGGTGGGGCCCCCTCGGAGCCGCCTCCGACCGTGGACGGGATCGCGGTCTCCCCCGACGGGCTGATCGCCCTCTCCGGGTCGAGTGCCGTCCCGGGTGCGGGCGTGCAGATCGTCGACAGCGCGTCGGGGAGGACCGTGAACACCATCGACAGCGACGGGGGAGACCCCGTCTTCCTCGACGAACGGCGGTTGGCACTGAGGAACTCCGTGGACTCCTCGGACTGGAGCGTCACGGTCTGGGACGTGCGCACGGGCGAACGGCTGCACACGGTCCGTCCGGTGGCGGACGGGGTCTTCGCGCCGGTCCGGGGGACGGACGAGGTCGTCTACGTCCACGGGGGCGAGGTCATCGTGTGGGACGTCGTCGCCGGGCGCCGGGTCGACGCGTTCGACATGGAGGAGGCGGCCGAACTCCAGGAGCCCTGGATCCAGGAGGTCGTCGTGGACCCGTGGCTCGGTCGTGTGTACGTCACGTGGTGGGACTCCGATCCCGAGGACTATGGTGCGGAAGTGGAGGAGTACGGCGGGGCGTGGGACCTGGAGAGCGGGGAGAGCCTCCTCCCGGACGGGTTGGTCCCCTGGTACGTGGCTCCGCACCCGGACGGAGAGGTCGTCGCGGTGAAGACGGAGGAAGCGGGCGTGCGACTCCTCGACCCCGAGACCTGGGAGACCGTCGGGACGCTGTGAGGGGGAGTCGGCGCGGTCCCGGGCCGCGCGGTGCCCACACCCCCTCCCGGGGGCTCAGGGGGAGGAGCGCCCCCACCGCGCAGACCCCGTACCACCCGCCCCGCGCCACCGCTTCGCGGGAGCGGAAGGTCCCGTGTCGCTCACGCGCGGCGGAGCGCGGGCACCGAGAATCGAAGGGCGCCGGTCAGTCGCCCTGTGTGCTCCTACGCGTCCTCAGGGTGTCCGTCGGTCCCGTCCGCGGCCTGCCGCGCCGCCCCGATCCGCCGAACGAGGGAGGGCCCCTTCCATGTCCGCCGACCGCACGCCCGCCGGGTGCCGCCTCCCGGCACGGTCCGCCGCCGTGGTCCTCGCCGCCGCGCTCACCGCCGGGGCGGCCACCGCCGGGGCGGCCGCCGCCGCACCGGGGGCCGCCGCGACGGAAGCCTCCGCGCAGGAGCCGATCTGCGCCTCCGAGTCGCACCCCGACGTCGCGCGACGGCTCGACGAAGGGATCCGCGAGCGGGCGGACGAGCGGGAGGGGACGATCGCCGTGGGGGTCTTCGCGCACGGCGGCGACCTCATCTGCGGACTCGACCCCGACGCGGAGTTCGACGCGGCCAGCGTCGGCAAGGTCGTCGTCCTCGGCGCGCTGCTGCGCACCGCCATGGACGAGGACCGGGAGCTCACGGCCGAGGAGAGGGACCTGGCGACCGCCATGATCACCGTCTCGGACAACGACGCCGCCACGGAGCTGCGCAACAGGGTCGGCGCCGAGCGCATCCAGCGGTTCCTCGACCTGGCGGGCATGGACGCCACGGAACCGGATCCCGAGGGCTACGTCGGGCTGATGGGGACCACCGTCTCCGACCAGCTCACCCTGCTCCGCCTGCTGCGCACCGACAACGACGTGCTCGGCCGGGAGGAGCGCGGGTTCGCGCTCGGCCTCATGGGCGACGTCATCGGGGAACAGCGCTGGGGCGTGCCCTCGGGAGCGCCCGCCGACGCCGAGGTCCACCTCAAGAACGGCTGGCTGCCCCACACCGGCACCGACCTCTGGCGGGTGCACAGCATCGGCGGCTTCCGCGGAACCCCGGTCGGCGACTACGACATCGTCGTCCTGACCGACGACAACGACGGAATGCGGTACGGGGTGGACACCGTCGAGTCCGTGGCGGCCGAGGTGCACTCCGGCCTCACCGGACAGGACGTCCGGAGCGTGACACCGCCGACCGAACGGATGTCGGAGCCCCTGTCCGACGGCTCCGACGGTTCGGGCCGCGCCTGAACGCGGGAGCCGTTTCCCCGCGTGCGGGCTCCGGGGGCGGCCGACCCCGGCCAGGCCCCGGCCCGGCTCCGCGGCCACCCCTGCTCCACAACGGCCCTGGCTCCGCGACCGGCCCGGTTCCGCAGCCACCCCGGCTCCGCGGCCGCCTCGGCTTCGGACCTGTCACCGCCAGCGGGGACGGGACGCCACAATGGAGGGCATGTCGCAGCGCAGACCCCGCCACCGCACGTCCCCGCCCCGGCCCGCGGCCGATCCCGAGGCGCCCTGCCCCTGCGGCGGTCCGGCGGTCTACCGGGACTGCTGCGGCCGCCTGCACAGCGGGCGGGCCACGGCGTCCACCGCCGAACAGCTCATGCGTTCCCGCTACAGCGCCTTCGCGGTCGGCGACCGCGACCACCTCCTGCGGACCTGGCACCCGAGCACCAGGCCGCGACGCCTGGACCTGGACCCCGGCACCGAGTGGGTGCGCCTGGAGATCCTGTCCACCACCGGGGGCACCCCGTTCCACAACGAGGGCACGGTCGCCTTCCGCGCCTCCTACCGCGAGGGCGCCCGCGACGGGGCGCTCGTCGAGAACAGCCGCTTCGTGCGCCACGAGGGCGCCTGGGTCTACCTCGACGCGCTCGCGGAGTGAGGACCCTGAGGACGGCGGGGGCCCGGCGGGCAGGCCTCCGTCCCGGCCGGGTACCCGGTCCCCGATGGCGCGGGCGGGTGCCCGGGCACCCGCCCGCGGGACGGTGAAGCCGCCGGGAGCCCAGCGGGCCCCGTGCGCACGGCGGTCCCGCACACGGCCCCGGAACCCCGGCGACCGCCCGTCCCGAGGTCAGGCGGCCTCGGCCCCGTAGTCGCTCTCCGGCGTCTCGATCCCGTGCATGCCGTCCTGGCTCGCCGTGACGCGGTGCGTGCTGTGGGCGTAGTCGTTCCAGGACTCGCACGTCACACCGGCGTCCTCACCGTGCTCGGCGGTCACCATGTCGGGCATGTCGCACCGCACGTACTCGCCCTGCACCTGCCAGCGCACCAGGTGCTCGACCCGCTCGCGGGTCACCGGCACCGGCGACAGCGTCTGCTCGTACTGGATGAGGACGCCCCCGCTGGTCACCTCCATGTCCCAGGTGAACTCCTCGCCCATGTACACGACGTCGCAGGTCAGGGTGGCTCCGACCTCGGGCTCCAGCTCCGGGCCGGGGCACTCGGCCGTCGCGTCGGGGTCCACGTGGTCGCCCGCCTTGTGCGCCATCTCCATGGCGTTCCAGGCCATGCGCACGTTCATCGGCTCGGAACTCGCGGGCTTCTCCGGCAGGTCCTCGGGGCGGAGCCTGTCGACGCTGTCGGGAACCTCGGCGCGGGTGAACTCGGCCAGGTCCAGCACGACCTTCTCCTCGTCGGCTGCGACCTCCTCGCCCTCACCGCCGCCGCAGGCCGTCACCGCGAGAAGGAGGGCGCCGACCAGGAGGGAGGCGCTGTGGCGCGTACGCATGGAATTCATGAAAATCCGTATCCGGTCCGGGGGAGGGAGCGCGACCGCGGCGGGGTGGGACGGCCACGACAGGGCGGAGTTCACGGTAGCGGTTCCGTGACGGGGGGTCGAAACGGCGTCCGGGCCGCGTGAACGGGCGGCGGTACGCGGCTAACAGCGTGAGGTGCGGGCGAGGTCACGCTCCGTCTCCCCGGCACGATAGGAAGGGAGGGCGCAACCGACCGAACGCACCCACACGGACACGGAGCCCCACATGACTCCCCAACCTCCCGGCCCCCTCGAACAGGGCGAGGTCCTCCAGGACCTCGCCGGGCGACTGGTCGCGGTCGTCCCGGAGGGCTGGCAGCAGCTCACCTACCTGGCCAGGGTGATCGGCGCGTACCGCGCCGACATGCTCGCCGTCCAGGAGGCGGACGGCCGGGTCCGGCAGCTGGAGGTGCCCGGCGGCGTCGGCGGCCTGGTCGACGCGCTCAAGCGGTCCGGGTTCCAGGAGGGTGCGGGCACCTGGCTCTCCATGGTCCTCTCGGTCCACCACACGCACCGGTTCAACGTCGAGTACAACCACGACACCGAGCCCGACCTGCCGCCCGGGACGAGCCCGCTCGTCTACGCCCAGGAACTGGAGCGCTTTCCGCGCGCGCACGACCGGATCCCCGACTGGCTCGGCGCCCGGCTGGAGCAGGCGCGTGAACTGGATCCCGAGCGGATGCGCGAGGAGGTCGGCGCGGCCCTGGTGCGGGCCTGCGAGCGGGAGGGGCTGCGCGCCGACTTCCTGCCGCCGACCCGCCTGCGCGTGTTCGACTTCGGGGGCGCGATCCTCATGGAGGCCGACATGAGGGACACCTTCGACCAGGCGGTCATCGCCGCGGAGGACCAGCGGACCGACCTGGCCGCCCGCTTCGCGGACTTCATGGCCGGTGCCGCGAGGGAGCGGGAGCAGGCCGCCGACGGGTCCTCCGCCGAGGCGTCCTCCACCGGTACGCGGGACGCGGACCCGGTCGGCGCCCCCTCCCCGCCGGACCCCGACGACACGGTGGCCGTCTCCCTGGCGGCGGCCTTCGCCGAGGCCGGGGTGGGCGCCGCCTTCCAGGGCGCCGACACGCTCGTCGTGACGCTGCCCGACGGCAACCACGCCAGCGCCGACATCAGCGGACTGCGCGCCGCACTGAGCGAGGCCACCCCCGAGCAGATCGCGCACAACACCGCCCAGTTCGCGCGCACGTCCGTCGAACAGCTGAGCCAGGCCACCGGACAGGGCGGCGGTGACACGGACGGGCGGCTCCGGGTGCGCCTGTACCCCGCCTCCGCCTTCCCCGAGGGCGTGCTGGACTCCCTCCTGACCCGCGAGATCGCCCCCGGGTTGTGGCAGACCGTGGTCGTGGACGCCTCCGACTCGCTGCGGCCGCTGCCCCGCCAGGTGCACGAGCGCTCCGGCCGCCCCGACGGCGAGGTCTTCGCCGAGGCGGTGGCCGCCTCCGTGGCCGAGACCGTCGAGGTCAGCGAGCACGAGGTCGACGGGGCGCACATCGTGCACATCGGCGGCCAGCACCCCTACGTGGCGGCGCACGCGCACGACCTGGACCGCCACCTCGGCGACCTGCCGCACGGCGCGCTCGTGGCCTTCCCCGTTCCCGAGGTGCTCCTGGCCCACCCCCTGGGGAAGGGCCACCCGATCGCCGCCCTGGACCACATGCAGCAGGTCGCCGAGCGGTTCACCGCCGACGGCGACAAGCCCGTCAGCGCCCAGCTCTACTGGTGGCACCCCGGTTCGCGCTCGCGCGATCAGGGCACGCCGCCCGACCTGCGTCCCGTGGGGGCCAGGATCGACCACGAGAACAGGTCGGTGGAGCTGCTGACCTCCGACGAGGAGTTCGGGCCCATGCTCGACTCCCTGGTCGGGTAGCTGGCCGGGTAGACCGGGGGAGCCGTCGCGTGGGCGGCTCCCCGCCGCCCCTTCGCGCCCGCGGCACCGGTTCGCCGTCAGAAAGGACAGGTCCCTCATGCCCGACGCTTCGTCCCGCGCTCCGCGGCCCCGCCCGGTGCCGCCCCGGTCCCCGCGGGACCGCTCGGCCGCGTCCGGCCCGGTCCGGCCCCGTTCCGTCGCCTTCCGCGCGCTCGCGGCCCTCGGCGGCGCGGTCCTCACGGTCGGGCTGTGCGCCTGCGCCCCCGAGGCCCCGCCCGAGCGGCCCGTCGACCGTGTCCTCCTCTCACCCACCGCCGACCCCAGCACCTCCCAGACCGTGACCTGGCGCGCCTACGGTGCGCGGGAGGCCTTCCTGGAGATCGGTCCCGAGGACGAATCCGCGGAGCCCACCCGGGTCCGGGGGCGGGCCACCGGAGGGGAGGAGCCCGGTTCCACCTTCACGGCCACGGCCACCGGCCTGGAACCGGACACCGCCTACCGCTACCGGATCGGTACGGGCGGGGAAGGCGGCGAAGTCGCCGGAGGCGGGGGCGGCGAGGACGGCGACACGGGCGGAGCGGTGAGCGACTGGCGCACCTTCACCACCGCCGCCGAGGGGGCCCAACCCTTCAGCTTCCTGTACTTCGGCGACATCCAGAACGACATCACCGACGAGGCCGCCCCCGTCGTCAGGGCCGGGCTGGAGGCCGCGCCCGACGCCGAGCTGGCCGTGCACTCCGGCGACCTGATCGACTCGGCCGACAGCGGCTCGGAGTGGGACGAGTGGTTCGACGCCTTCGGCCCGGCCGCCGGGAGCATGAACCACGTGGCCACGCCCGGCAACCACGAGTACGACGACGGGCTGAGCGAACACTGGGTTCCGCAGTTCCGCGGCGCGGACAACGGCCCCGAGCGGGGCGCGGACCTGGCCGAGACGGTCTACCACACCGACTACCAGGGCGTGCGGTTCGTGGTGCTCAACTCCAACTACCGCGAGGTGCCCTCGGACGGGGCCGAGCGGTGGCTGGACACGCAGCGGCGGTGGCTGGAGCGGGTGCTGGCCGACAACCCCCACGAGTGGACCGTGGTCACCTTCCACCACCCGGTCTTCTCCGCCGACCCCGACCGCGACAACGAACCGCTGCGCGAGGCGTGGCTGCCGGTGCTGGAGGAGTACGACGTGGACCTGGTCCTCCAGGGACACGACCACTCCTACACCCGAGGCAACATGGCCGAGCACCGGACCGGCGACCCCGGCACGCACACCGGCCCGGTCTACGTGGTCGCGGTGACCGGCCCCAAGACCTACGACGCTGCCGAGGACAACTGGACCGACCACGGAGCCGAGGTGCGCGTGCAGCGCACCGACACCCAGACCTTCCAGACGGTCTCGGTGGACGGCGACACCCTGGAGTACCGGTCCCGGACCGCCGACGGCCGGGTCGTGGACTCCTTCACCATCGTCCGGGACGGGGACGGCAAGCGCGTCACCGACGGCTCCTGAGGCACCGTCCCCGTCGTACGCGCCTCCGGGACGGCCGTTGTTCCCCCGCCACGGCCTCGGGTCTTGAGCGGGCCTTCGCGGCCCGCGGATCCTGACACGGAGTCAGGAAACGCCGTGGAAGAAGGCACGGATGTCGTCCGCGAGCAGCTCCGTCGCCTCCATCGCGGGGAAGTGACCGCCCTCGGTGAACTCGCTCCAGTGACCGATCGCCTTCCACGGGTCCACCGCGCGGCGCATGAGCGGGTGGGTGTCGAACACGGCCCATCCGGACGGCACGTCGGAGGCCGTGACCAAGTCGATTCCGGAGTGCGCGGACTCGTAGTAGGACTGCGCGCTCGACGCGCCGCTGCGGGTGAACCAGTACAGGCTGATGTTCGTGAGGAGCTGGTCGCGGTCGACCGTCTCGTCCGGCGTCCGGTAGGCGCCATCGGCCCTGGTCTTGAACTTCTCGGCGATCCACGCGAGCTGACCGACCGGCGAGTCGGTGAGCGCCGCGCCGATCGTGTCGGGGCGGTGGTCCTGCATCGCCAGGTACCCGCGCTCAGCCGCGGCCTCGGCGCGCACCGCCTCGATCTGGGCGGTCTCGTCATCGGACAGACCGTCGGGGTAGGGGAACTTGTCGCCGAGCAACCCGAGCCACCGCGGGTCGCCGCCGATGTGCGTGCCGATGACGCGCTCCGGGTGGAGCGCCGCGAGGCGGCCGGTGGTGCCCGCACCGATGTCGGTGCCGTGGGCCGCGAACCTCTCGTAGCCCAGACGCGTCATGATCTCGGCGTAGGCCTCCGTCGTCCGCGCCAGCTCCCAGCCGGTCCCCGACAGCGGGGTGGAGAACCCGAAACCGGGCAGCGACGGGACGACCACGTGGAACTCATCGGTCAGCAGCGGGATGAGCCGCTGGTACTCGACGAACGAGCCCGGCCAGCCGTGGTTCAGGATCAGCGGGACGGCCTCCGGGTTCGTCGATCGCACGTGGACGACGTGGAAGGTCTGGCCGTCGACGGCCGTCGTGAACTGTCCGTACTCGTTGAGCCCCTCCTCCTGCGCACGCCAGTCGAACCCGTCGCGCCAGTACTCGGCGAGCTCCTTCAGGTACACCAGCGGGATGCCGCGGCTGAAGTCGGTGCGATCGTCTCGGCCCGGCACCGGGACCGGCCAGCGCGTGTGCGCCAGCCGGTCGCGCAGGTCGTCGATGTCGGCCTGCGGGATGGCGATGCGAAACGGTGTGAGTGCGTTGTCCTCGTTCATGGCACCGACGTTTCCAGGCAATGCGGCAGGGGGGCTTCCGCGATCGCCGCAATGATGGGGAACATGTTGGAGACCTCCGCCCGCCTGCTCGAACTGCTGTCATTGCTCCAGCTCAAGCGCGACTGGACGGGCTCAGAGCTCGCCGGCCGGCTCGGTGTGAGCACGAGGACCGTGCGCGCCGACATCGGCAGGCTGCGCTCGCTCGGCTACCCCGTGGCCGCGCGTCCCGGTGTCGCGGGCGGGTACCGGCTGGCCGCCGGGACGGCGATGCCCCCGCTGCTGCTCGACGACGACGAGGCCGTCGCCGTCGCGGTCGGACTGGGTGTGGTCGCGACCCGGAGGCTCGGCGTCGAGGAGACATCGCTCACCGCGCTCGCGAAGCTGGAGCAGGTGCTGCCCTCGCGCCTGCGTCGGCGCGTCGAGGCGGTACGCGAGGCGACGAGCGTCGTTCCGGGGAACGAACCACCGCTCGACCCCTCGGTCCTCGGCGCGGTCGCCGCCGCGGTCCGCGGCGGCGAACGGCTCCGGTTCGGATACACCAAGCCCGGGGGGGAGCGAAGGGGCCCGCCACACCGAACCGCGACGGCTGGTGAGCTGGGGGCCGCTCTGGTACCTGCTCGCGTGGGATCTGGACCGTGACGACTGGCGGATCTTCCGTGTCGACCGCATGGTTGCGCACGCACCGACGGGTGCGCGGTTCCAGCCGCGCGCGATCCCGGGGGACGATGCCGTCGGGTACGTCGTCGGACGCGTCAGCAAGGCGGCCTGGAAGTACCGCGCCCGGGTACTCGTGCACGCCCCCGCCGCCAGGGTCGCCGCGAAGATCCCCGTCCCGGTCGATATCGAGGTGGTCGACGAGACCACGTGCCGTGTCGAACTGGGTTCGGACGGCCCGGACCGGCTCGCGCTGTGGATGACACAGCTCGACGTCGACGTCGAGGTGATCGACGGAGACGAGCTCGCGGCGGCGTTCGACCGCCTCGCGGCGAGGTTGCGCCGCGCGGCGGGCGGCGCGTCCACCACGTGAATCCCGCCCGTCGGCCCGGTGCGGGGCCCGACCGCGCGCCCCGCTTGCCCGTGTCCGCCCGTGTCGGACCGATGGAACCCGGGCGGTTCCCGGGATCCGCTGCGACGTCCCTGCCCGAAGGAGCGGGCCGGTGCCGCCCGCGGCTGCTAGGAAGAGGTCTCCCACCGCCCGGCGACCAGGTCGACGGCCTGGTCGGCCAGCTCCTCGCCCCATCCCTGGAACTCCAGCAGGGCCTCCCGGAACCGCGCCGCCCTCCGGAAGAGCTCCCCGTACCGCCTCTGCTCCTCCACCGGCAGCACCGGGAGCCGCATCCGGGACGGGTCGATCCTCAGACGGCCCCGCATGCTGCTGCTCAACCGGGTGATGTTCCGGCTCTCCCCGGAGCTGGTGACGAACCCCGCCAGGAACCACGGGTCCACCGCGCCCGGGTTCGTGCGCACCACGTACAGGCCGCCGCCGGGGTAGGCGCCCGCGTCGTCCCCGGTCGCCACCCGCGCGGCGGGCCTCGGCGCGACCGCGGGGATGAGGACGTCGCCCTCCTGGATCGGGGGGTTGCGCATCGGGTCGGCGTCCACCTCCTCCGTGCGCGAGGCTCCCGCCCCGCGGGCCACGTCCTCACCGGTGACCACCCTGGCGCTGGTGCGCGGGCCCGCCTCCTCCGCCGAACACCGGGGGAGGGGCCGCCGGATCGTCACCGACCCGGCCCGGGCCAGCTCGCCGAGCGTGACCACTCCGACCGCCTCACCGCCGGGCTCGGCCTGCGGCGCCTCGGGCAGGAGCGTGCGCAGCGTACGCAGCGCGCCCTCCAGGCGCGTGCGCCGCTCGGCGAACAGGTCCAGGTCGCCCGCCGCGGCGCGCGGAACCGGAAGGCGCGCGCGGGGGGTCAGGTCGACGTCCTCGTCCAGCAGGTCGGCCACCTCCAGCGTCCGCGCCACACCCGGGTGCTCGTCGAAGTCCTCCGGGTCGGCCAGGTACTCCCGCCAGAGCCGGTCGATCCGGCCGAGGACCTCGCCCGGCGGGCAGGTCTGCCCGGGCTCGTGCGGGGCGGTGTCCACGAGCAGCACGGGAGCGGGGACCGCGTCCCGCTCCGGTCGGCGCAGCACCCACAGCTGGAGGGGAACGGCGTAGTGGGCCGCGAACCCGGGCGGGAGCGAGACCACCGCGCGGAAGGCGCCCGCGCGCAGCAGCGACCGGCGGATGCGCCGACCCGAGGGGCGCTGGGCGGCGCCCGGGGGCATCAGCACGACCGCCGAGCCGCCCGGCCGGACCAGGGACAGGCAGTGCTGGACCCAGGCCAGGTCGGACTCCAGGCGCGGGGGGACCCCGTACGTCCACCGGGGGTCCTCCGCGAGCTCCTCGACGCCCCAGTTGCGCTCGCCGAAGGGCGGGGCGCACACGACCGCGTCGGCGCCGTCCGCGCCGTCCGGTGCGTCCGGGGCGAACGCGGGCAGGCGCAGCGCGTCGGACACCCGCAGGTCCGCCTCCCCGGTCAGGGCCCCGGCGAAGGCCAGGCGCAGGGCGGCCAGCCACACCGAGGCCGCGTCCCGGTCCTGTCCCAGCAGGGCGCGCTGTCCACCGCGCGCGGCGGCGAGCAGCAGCCCGCCCCGCCCGCAGGCGGGGTCGGCCACGGTGTCCTCGGGGCCGGATCCGGCGTTCGCGATTCCGGCCAGAACCACCATGAGGTCGGCCAGCTCGGGCGGGACCGTGTGCGAACCGGAGGGGGAGCGCTGGTCCAGGCGGCTGAGCAGGCGTTCGAAGGCCGTCCGCGGATCGCTCTCCCGCACGGCGCGCACCGCCGCGTCGGCCAGCGGCGCCAGTCGGGCGTCCGGAACGGGTTCGGGGCGGTGCTCGGCCAGAGCGGCCAGACCCGCGCCTTCGAGGAGGCCCTCGAAGTCCCGCCACGCGCGCCCCGCCAGCGCGGATCCGTCCTGCTTCCCGGGTTCACCGGCGCTGTGTCCCCCGGTGCCGGGGTCGCGGCTCAGGTGCCACAGCAGCACCCCGGCCCGGACGAGCGCCGCGTCGACGGGGACGGAGCCGCGCAGGGAGTCCAGCGCCTGCCACAGGCGCTGGTCGGGGTCGATGCTCGGGGCCCGGCGGTGGGTGGACAGCCACTCCTCCACCTGCCCCAGGTCGAACCGGGGGCTGCGGTCGGTGCCCCCCACCGGTCTGGGGAAGTCGTCGTGGCGGCGCCGCCAGTTGCTCACGGCCGTCGGCTTCACGCCCGCGATCCTGGCGATGTCGGCCGAGCTCACCTCCACCTCACCGGAGCCCATGGCTTCCCCCACCCGTTCGGGACGACAGCAGACCGGTCACGACTATACACACGCGTCGCGTGAAAACCCTGTTCGCGAGCTTCTGGACTGGGAGATCGCGGTGGTTGGGCGGATTCACAGCAAAACGGGTGTACGCGGGGGAGGACCGGGTAGCCGTGTCCAGTATCCGGTGGGACGGGTGCGATGTCGCGAACGTATCGGCGTTCCGGCACCGCGGGCCCCTTCGAAGCGGACCGGACGGGCGACCTGTGGAGGAGCGGGCGGATGCTGGAATGGTGGGAGGCCGCGCTCCGGCTCGGCTGCGCGTTCGGACTGGGCGCGCTGGTCGGCGTCGAACGCCAGTGGCGGGCGCGCATGGCGGGCCTTCGCACCAACGCGCTCGTCGCCGTGGGGTCGGCGCTGTTCGTCCTGCTGGCCGCCTACTCCGTCGACGAGGTCAGCCCCACGCGTATCGCCGCCCAGGTGGTGTCGGGCATCGGCTTCCTCGGCGCGGGCGTCATCCTGCGCGACGGCATCAACATCCGCGGCATCAACACGGCCGCGACGATCTGGTGCGCCGCCGCCGTGGGCGTCCTGGCCGGAAGCGGCGTCTACCTGGTCGCGGCGATGGGCGCGGTGGCGGTCGTGGCCGCCAACGTCCTGCTGCGCCCGGTGGCCCGGCGGCTGCAGAAGAGTTCGCCCGTCAACTCCAAGGACGACGAGACCGTTTACCGGATCCGGATCGTGTGCACGAACGCCCAGGACCCCCACGTACGGGCCCTGCTGCTCCAGGCGCTGTCCGAAACCGAGTTCACACTGCGCTCCCTGGACTGCCGCCACCTGGAGGAGGACGAGGAGCTGGTGTCCGTGTACGCCGACATCTTCGCCGGTGGACACCAGGACGAAGCCGTGGAGCAGCTGGTCAGGAGGCTCAGCCTGGAGCCGGAGGTCTCGTCCGTGCGCTGGCAGCAGCTGGACGAGGACGCCGAGTGAGCGCCTCGGCCTCCCGGTTGCGGTGAACGGGCCGCCCGCCGTTGCGGCTGCTCCTAGCCTGGTGGACATGAACGAGCACGCCTCCTCCACCGCCACGGCCGGTGATGACACGCCCCTGACGGCCGCGCTCCGGGAACTGGACCTGCCCAGCCGACTCCTGGACGACCTGGCCGCCCACCCCGACGACACCGGCGGGGTCCTCATGGACTCCGCCGCGGAACTGCGACGTGCGGGACGTGCCACCCGGGCCCGCCGCCTGCTGGAGACCGTGCGCGAGCACCCTCCCACCCCGGAGGACGGCCAGTACGCCTCCGTCGAGCTGGCGGACCTCCTGCGGAAGGGCCAGGACCCTCGGGACACGGCCGAGGCGGAGCGGATCACCTCCGAGCTGCTGCGCCCCGGCCGCCTGGGCCAGGGGCCCGCCGACCTGCTCGGTGAGTACATGCGGGAGCTGGAGCGCTGGGACGAGGCGCTGCTCTGCTTCAACATCGCCGCCCGGCACCTGCTCGCCGAGCCGCCGGAGGAACTCGCGGAGGAGGACGACCTCTCCCTGTCCCCGCTCGTCAACCGCCTGCTGGCGCGGATGAAGCTGGGCCTGCCGCGCGACGGCCACGACGAGGTGGCCCTGGTCGTGGCCCAGCGGCAGGCGGAGGACGCGCTGGAACTGCCCTACGAGGAGGACCGGCTGGAGAAGGGCGACCCGGTCCGTGAGGTGGAGGCTCTCTACTCCCGTGCGGCCTTCGACGGGGCCCGCGAGCGGGGGCTGCTCAGCGGGGAGACCGCCGAGCACGGCGCCGACGCCTACTACCGCGCCGCCGAACGGAGCCTGCGCGAGCGCGACCGCGAACACCCCGGGGCGCGGCGGGGCGTGGTGCTGCACGGGGTGGAGGACATCGTCGAGTTCGCCGAACGCTCCGGCCTGGACCCGGCGGACGACGACACCGCCCTGATCTGGGCGGAGCGGGAGCTCACCGCGGACGACCCGAGGCTGCGCTCGTGGCCGCCCGGCCGCAACGAGCCCTGCTGGTGCGCTTCGGGGCGCAAGTACAAGAAGTGCTGCGGGTCACCCTCGAACCGCTGATCGCATCGGGACCCGGCCCCGCTGAGAAGAGGAGAATGTCGCGTCTTCGCTCTCCGAAGGTGGTCTCTTCCAGTTCTCCCCGTATGCGCCCACGACATGAACGTCCCCGATGGCACGTGAGTGTGGCACCGACGATCATCGACATGAGGCGGAGTCAGAATGCCCCTGCCCCGAAACTTCTGGGTGCCCTTCACTGGTTCCTTCGGTTCTCGAAAAGCGAACGGGATGGCGGCCTTCTCCTGACACCGGGACGGAGCGCGAAAAACCGGTTACCGTGATGGGGAAAATCCCAACGGTCCAATGGTGCGCCCCCGGAACCGATGCGGGGGAGGGGATGGCGGAGAATCCCGATGGCATGGTGAACAATGCCTCCATCAGCCTGGGGCAGATCCTCAAGTTGGTGCGGTTCGGGAACTTGTGCGAGAAAATATCGTTCCATCTCGTCGACATGGTGCGCACGGAGACCGAAGCGGCGCCGGAGGAATGCCAGGGATGCCTCGCCGCCACCTTTCCTCCCGCCGGACCAGAGCTCTATAAGAAGTCCGAAAAGAGTGCGAGCAGCAGAGGTGGGCCGTCCTCGCGGAAGAGCCGGATAACGGCAGGGAAAAGGCCTGAGGGCGTCCCCGCTGTGATCAGGGATCACCCTGCCTTGAAGACCTTGCCCAGGTGCCACTCCAGAGCGCCCGGGGACGGGCGGTCGGCCTTGTTCCGGGGGACGGCCACCGGTTTGCCCTCCAGGGCGGTGTACTCCCCGGCCTCGGGGAAGTCCTGGTGCAGGCGGGGGCTGAGCCGGACCTCCAAACTCGGTGACACCGACAGGTAGCCCTCGTCGAAGAGCCTGTGCACGTCAGCGCGCAGCAGCATGCCGTTGTCGAGCCGGTGCAGGCCGCCCGAGGCCACCGGGTGGATGTGCGCGGCGTCCAAGGTCGGCCGCGCATCGACCCCTGTGATCGCGCACCGGCCCTCGTAGGCGTCCAGCAACGCCAGTTTGAACGCTTCCTGTCCCATGCGGCGACGGGTGGGCCGGGCCTCGCCGAACATCGGGCCGTGGCGTTCCCAGGTGGCCGCCACGGCGTGCTCGTCCTCGGCGAGGGCCGCCACGGGTTTCCGGCCGAGTACACGCTTGACGATGGGAGCGAAGTAGTCGGCGTGCTCGGGGTCGGTGACGTCCTCGTAACTCCTGCCCTGAACGAGGCTGTAGGCCCAGCCAGGGGGAGGACCGAAGGTCTCCTCCTCGGGAAAGAACACCGGGTCGCGCAGCATGACGCAGCCGATGAGCGGGTCCTCTCCGGGGCCGATGCGGGGAATCCTGTTCTTCGCGCGGTACCCGTTGATCGCCTCGCGCAGCTCGGCGAGGTTCTTCCTTCCGTTGCCCTCCGCGAAGGCCGCCCAGGCCTCGGACAGCGGGGCGAGAACGAACCCGCTGAAGGCGGCGCCGCCCACGACCCGGTCGTGCGGTTTCTTGGTCTTGAACAGGAACGGGTCTCCGGGCGAGAGCGTTCGGAAGCTCTTCCCCGAGGGGCGCCAGAAGTTGATCTCATCCAGGTGGGGGCGCTGAGCGAGGAAGTCGGCCCAGGCCTTGTCAGTGATGCCGACAAATGCCTTCATGTCCGACATTGTGAAGTACGTATTCACCAGTGTTCGTCTGTGACCCAAGAGTCCACAGGCGTCGGCGAAGCCGTGCTGACGAAGAACCTGGTGGGAAGGGGCGCGTTCACGTGTGTCCACATCCGGCCAAGATGGCAGATCTGAGAAATTCGCCGCGGATAGGAGGGGTCGGGGCTGAGTTGACGGGCCGCTCCGGTCCCGCATGCGGCGTCTTCCCCACGGTCAAAAGACCGGACGGCCGGTGGCGGTGGCACGGCGCCGACTTGGCCCTGGACAAGGCCTACATCTCCAGGGCCAACAGGTAACCCCTACGCACCACACGCGCCCGGTGCACCATCATTGCCGGGTGCGAGGACCAAGAAGCCGACCCCTGAAACCTTCAAACGGCTGGCGGTAGACCACCCGACTTCGATCGGGAGGTCTACCGCCGACGTGACAGGGTCGAGCGGTTGACGGACCGCTGTAAGCGGTACCGGGCTTTGGTCACGTGTGACGACAAGCTCGCTACGACTTGTGCCTGGGGAGTCGTAGGCCGGTGCGAGTCGTCACCGCGCCACACAGCGCTGTCAGATCTGGTTCGCTCCGCCGTCGACGTACAGATTGGCGCCCAGGAGGAAGCTGCTGTCCGGGGAGGCGAGGAAGGCCACGGCGGCGGCGACCTCCTCGGGGCGGCCCATCCGACCGATCGGCACGTCGGCGACCAGCCCCTCCCGGAAGGCCGCGGCGTTCTGCTCGCCGGCGAGTTCGGTGATGCCGGAGGTGTCGATCGGTCCCGGTGAGATCGCGTTGACCCGGATTCCCCGGTCCTTCAGTTCGTTGGCCCAGGTCCGCGCGAAGGAGCGGATCGCGGCCTTGGAGGCCGCGTACGCGCCGAAGGCCGCTGTGCCGCGGTCGACGGTGGTGGAGGCGTTCAGGATCACCGAGGCGCCGTCGTTGAGCAGCGGCAGCGCCTTCTGCACGGTGCGGAGCGTGCCCTTGACGTTGACGTCGAAGATGCGGTCGTACTCCTCCTCGGCGGTCTGTTCCAGCGTCGCGAACGAGGCGGCGGCCGCGTTGGCGAACAGCACGTCCAGGCCCTGACCGCGCTCGCGCACCATGGCGTACAACCGGTCCAGGTCGGTCGGGTCGGTGATGTCGCCCGGCACCGCGGTGACCGCGGAGCCGATGACCTCGGCGGCTTCGTCCAGTTCGGCCCTGCGCCGCCCGGTGATGAACACGTGCGCGCCCTCGGCCGCCAGTCGCGCGGCCGTGGCCCGGCCGATTCCCCGCGTGCCTCCACCGGTGACGACGGCGGTCTTGTCCTTCAGTCTCTGCATGATCTGGCCTCCACAGAATTCTGTTCCGATCGGAACAGAATGAGGCTACATCACTTCCAGCCCGATCGGTACAGAAATGGTAGGATGCCGGATGTGGAGGGCATCAAGAGAGCGCCGGTGGGCCGGCCGAGGGGATTCGACGCCGAAGAGGCCCTGGAACGGGCCATGGCGATGTTCTGGGAGCACGGCTACGCCGGCGTCAGTCTGACCGACCTGACCCGCACCATGGGCATCACGAAGACGAGCATGTACGCGGCTTTCGGCAACAAGGAGGAGCTGTTCCGCAAGGCCCTGGAACGCTACGCCGAGGGACCGGCCTCCTACGGCACCCGGGCGCTGGAGGAGCCGACCGCCCGGGGGGTGGCCACGGCCTACCTCAACGGCTCGATCGCGGTGTCCACCCGGCCGGACTGCCCCGCCGGATGTCTGGGTGTCCAGGGCTTCCTGGCCACCAGCCACCTCGGGCCGCCCGCCCGCGACACCCTGAGCGCCTGGCGCGTCGAGAACCTCTCACGCCTTCGCGACCGGTTCCGGCGGGCCGTCGACGAAGGCGACCTGCCCCCGAACGCCGATCCGGAAGTGCTCGCCCGCTACCTCATGACCATGGCGAACGGCATCTCCGTCCAAGCCATCAGCGGCGCCGACCGGGACGAACTCCAGCGGATGGCCGACGCCGCCCTGCGGACCTGGCCACCCCTCTGACCCCTTGCTGGCCCCTTCTTCTTCCCGACTGAACTGACCGGACGGGGCAGGACGGGCGGTCGCCGGTGACCGGCGGTCACGGGCACCTCTTCCCTCAGCTGTCGCAGCTCTGGCAGCGGCGTGTGGCGACCCGCTCGGTGTTGCCGTGCGTCGCCCGGGCGGGGGAGCCCTCGCTGAGGCGGCGCCACAGCTGCGGCTCGGGCTCGGGGATCCAGCCCCAGAGCGGTGCCTTGATCTCGGAGTCGGACTGGTGCAGGCAGCCCGGGCGGTGGGCCACGCCGCGAGGCGAGATGAGGATGGTGCCCCCGGGGAAGTGCGCGTCGCCCAGGGAGGAACCACCGTTCTGGACGCGGGGGTTTCGGGCCTCGCGCACGAGCGAGCACGCACAGCCGCCACCGATGGGGAGTTCACAGAAGTCACAGCGTTCCATGGCCCCGATCATGCACGGGCCCGGTGACGAACGGGCTCCGCGGTGCTTGCCGGACCGACACCGCGCAGCTGTTGTGCCAGTTCGGGTGGGGTGTGGCCGTTTCCGGCCATGCTCTACTCGGCTTCCCGTCGGCGGTGGACGGACACGATCGTCGCTCCTCCGGACGGGAGGGCCGCGGCCTGCGCTGCCGTGTGGCGGCCCTCCCGGATTGCTCGAAGTGGAGGAGCCGAAACCGCGCCCGAAGCCGGGGACCAAGACTGGGAAACAGGACGGAATCGGAAGCCTGAGCAGCGATTTCTTCTCCGTGCCGGTCCCCGTGACCGGCGCGCGGGTAGCTCCGGCTCATGACCACGACACAGAGCCAGCAGGACACCGCCGCCGTCACCACGCGCATCGTCGACCACTACGACGGCCGCAAACGGGCCTGGGTGAAGGAGGCGGTCCGGCTGCTGCACGCCGACGCCACGCGCTCGGCGGACACGCACGTCTTCCAGTTCCCGCTCCTCGTGGAGTGGGGCATCGACCTCTACGTCAAGGACGAGTCCGTCCACCCCTCCGGCAGCCTGAAGCACCGCATGGCCCGCGCGCTGTTCCTGCACGCGCTGTGCACCGGGTGGATCGAACCCGGCACGCACGTGTTCGAGGCCTCCAGCGGTTCCACGGCGGTCTCCGAGGCCTACTTCGCCAAGCTCCTGGGGCTGGAGTTCACGGCCGTGGTGCCCGAGAGCACCAGCCGGGAGAAGGTGGAGCTCATCAGGTCCTACGGGGGAGAGGTCAGGAACCCCGGACCCGACGGTGACATCGAGAAGGAGGCCGCCCGTCTGGCCGCGGAGTCCCCCAAGGGCCACTTCATGGACCAGTTCACCTACGCCGAGCGGGCCTACGACTACCGCGACGACCACAACGTGGCGGCGACGATCTTCCGGCAGATCGCCGAGGAGCGCCACCCCGATCCCAAGTGGATCGTGGTGGGAGCGGGCACCGGGGGCACGAGCGCGACCATCGGCCGCCACATCCGCTTCAGCCGCCGCGACACCCGGGTGTGCGTGGTCGACCCGCAGAACTCGGCGTTCTTCCCGAACTGGACGGTCAACGAGGGCCGCCCCAAGAGCCAGTGGCCCAGGGACCCCTCGGCCTGGATCAAGGGAAAGCCCTCCCACATCGAGGGGATCGGGCGTCCGACGGTGGAGCCCTCGTTCCTGCCCGCGGTCGTGGACCGGATGGTCTCGGTGCCCGACGCCGCCTCGATCGCGGCCATGCGCCTGCTCCTCTCCCGGCTGCGCCACCGTGCGGGGCCCTCGACGGGGACCGACCTGTGGGGCGCGCTGCGGATCGTCGCCGAGATGCTCTCCGACGGGGAGAAGGGCAGCGTCGTCATGCTCATGTGCGACCAGGGCGAGCGGTACATGCACAACTACTACGACGACACGTGGGTCGAGAAGGAGCTCAAGCTCGACCTGAAGCCGTACACCAAGGTGCTGGAGGACTTCCTCTCGACCGGTCGCTGGAAGGAGCCCGCGGCCCCTGGCGTTCCCGAGGCGAGGAGGGCCTGAGGACGGCCGCCGTGTCCGGTGCTGGCGCGAGCACTCGACCTCAGTCGAAGTCGAGGTTCTACGGTGTCGGCCGCCGGTGACAAGTCGTTTGCGACGTCTGGGAGGCGGGCCGTGATCGTCACCATCGCAAGGGTTGCCGACCCCGATCGGTTCCCGGAGGTCTTCGCCCCCACCGGTGCGGGTGAGCCCCGCGCACGCGGGGATGGTTCCACCCGGTTGCCGCCCTCAGTGACGACGGTGAACGAATGCGCCCCCCAACGCCGCGCCGCGAGCTGTGCGCCGCGACGTTGAGGGGGCGTGTGCCGACCGCTGCCGTCAGCCGTCCTGGCCGCCGACGGGGACGAAGTTGGCGTACTCCTCGATACGCCTGATCCGCCCGGCCTCGTCGAAGCCGAAGTAGACCGCGGCGTGGACCTCGCCGTGCGTTCCGCTGGTGGTGGCGACGTGGATCACGTGCTGCTGGAGGACCTCACCCGGCTGGGAGAGCTGGCGCAGGACGTCGTAGCGCATCGACTCGATGGTGGCCATCAGCCCTTCCATCCCGGCGATGTTCTCCTCGATGGACTGCTCGCCCTTGCCGTCGTTGTGCCAGACGGTGGCTGTCTCGGCGCACAGGCCCCGGGCGCTCTTCCAGTCGCGGTCCTCCAGCGCGCGGAGGTAGCTGACAGCCTTGTCCTTCAGTTCCCGGCTCATGCGGGCCTTCCCTTCGTGCTGGTGGCGGCGTGGACCAGGGCGCGCTCGCCGGCCTCGATGCGCATCGGCAGGTGGTTGCCGGGCGGTGAGAGCGGACAGACGAACACGTCCGGATTCAGGTGGTGGTACGAGAGCGTCGCCTTGTTGAAGTCGACCGTCAGGGTGCTGCCGGGCTCCAGCAGCGGCAGCATCAGCCAGCGGCCGATCGTCGGCGTCGAATCGCCGTTGGTCTCGTCGGTGAAGATCATCAGCCGTTGATCGGGGAAGTCCTGGAGGACGGCCAGGACGTGTTCGGTGCCGTCGATGGTCACGACCAGGTCGACGGGGGCCAGGATGGCTTCGGTGCTGCGCGGGCTGGTCAGCCGCGGCACCTCGATCCGGCGTCCTTCGGGAGCTGCCCGGTACTGGCCCGTGAGGACCCAGGCGGGGTCGTGGGGAAAGGTGTCGATGCCGGTGAGTCCGGTGCGCTCGACGCGGCCCTGGTCCATGACGACCAGGCCGTAGGAGCCGTCCGCGCCGCTGGCGAAGCCGACGCGGTCGTCGGGGAACCGCAGGGAGCTGCCGGAGGGGACGGGGACCGTTCCGTCGACCGGGCTGTCAGCAATCCGCACGCCGTCGGCGGCCTCGGCCGTCACGGTCAGGGCTCCTGCCGCGGTGGTGCGCCATCGGCCGGGGACCCCGGGGATCGTGTGGGGACCCGGGTCGGTGATCCTGGCGGTGACGACGACCTTGGCCTTGCCGTCGGCTCCGGCGATCTCCTCCCACCGGCTCCGGCGCCAGGCTTCGTGTTCTGCGGGCATCTTCGGTGTGGTCATGGCGTCACCGTAGACCCACCATGCCCCTGGGGCACAGCTTATTGCGTATTACGCAATAAGGTGCCCCGGTCCGCTGCCCGCCGCGCAATAACGTGCCGGGCTCCGTCCCTGCGAGCCGGGCATCTCTGGGTGTCGCCGCGAACGGGCCCGGCGCTGGCGCCTCTGCGCCAGGATGGGCGCATGGTCAAACAGAGGTTCGACAACCACGGCGGCCCGGCCGCGCCGTCGTTGAGCGCGCACGTACTCCTCCTCGACGGCGGCAGGGTGCTGATGGTGCGTCGTGCCCCCGGCAACGCCTACGCCCCGGGGATGTGGCACGCCAGCGTGGCCGGGAAGGTCGACGCGGGGGAGGACGTCGTCGCCGCGGCGGTGCGTGAGTGCGAGGAGGAGCTCGGCGTTCGGGTCCGCCCCTCGGAGCTGGAGTTCGCGCACGTGGTCCACAGCCACGAGGACGCCGGCTGGGTGCACTTCTTCTTCGTGTGCGGGAGCTGGGACGGCGCCGTCACCAACCGCGAACCCCGCAAGCACGCCGAACTCGCGTGGTTCCCCGCCCACCAGCTCCCCCGGGACACGGTCGGCTACTGCGCACAGGCCGTCGCGCACTTCCTGCTCGGCGACCCCTTCTCCCAGCACCGGACCCCCACGCCCTTCCCCGCCCGGCACCCGGACCGGGCGGGCAGGACCGTCGGGCACACTGGCGTGGTGACCACCCCAGGGGAGGACGAGTGAACGAGGCCGCGATCCGCGTCTACGGGGCCGACTGGTGCCGGGACTGCCGACGCACCAAGAAGCAGCTGACCGAGCTGGCGGTGCCCTTCGAGTACGTCGACGTCGAGCACGACCCGGCGGCCACGGAACGGGCCCGGGAGATCTCGGGGCGCACGAACATCCCTGTGGTCGTCTACCCGGACGGGTCCCACCACGTCGAACCGGACGACGCGCGGGTCGAGGCCAAGCTCCGCGAGCTGTCGCTGATCTGACGGCGGTGCCGCCCGCGCACGTGCGCGCATCGTGTGCGCCCCGGTCCGCCTCCGGCCCTGTCCGCGCCCGGCGTCAGGCGGCCTCCTCCAGCCCGCACCACTGCGCGATGAACAGGGCGATGGACTTGGTGATCCGCCGCACGGACTCCACGTCCACGCGCTCGTCGTACCCGTGGATGGCCTCCGAGACCGGCCCGTAGACCAGCGCGGGGATCCCCTGGTACAGGGCGTACACGCGGCCGTCGAGGTAGCCGGGGGTGGTGAAGGTCCGCAGTTCGTCCTTGAAGACGG
This sequence comes from Nocardiopsis sp. LDBS0036, assembly GCF_041228755.1. Classification (NCBI taxonomy): domain Bacteria; kingdom Bacillati; phylum Actinomycetota; class Actinomycetes; order Streptosporangiales; family Nocardiopsidaceae; genus Nocardiopsis; species Nocardiopsis sp. LDBS0036. Next base: position 1,666,408 of record NZ_CP141103.1, on the reverse strand, counting down.
TCCGGTGGGCCTGGCGCAGCACGTTCTCGGCCTCCGTGCCCTCGGGCAGGACGTAGCCCTCGGCGTAGAAGCCGGTCCGCTCGCCCACGGCCTCGATGGGGTTGCCCGCGTCGTCGGTGGTGGTCTCCCGCAGCACCCCCTGGATCTGCTCCCAGGCGTCGTCGGCGCTCACCCCCGGGTAGATCGCCGCCCGGACCTGGAGCTCGCACCAGGCGGGGACGCTCGACGGCCAGTCGCCGCCGCTGATGCCGCCGAGGTTGAAGTTGATGGGGTGGTCCAGGTCCTCGAAGTGGGGGTGGCTGCCCCTCTCGTCGTTCCAGCGCTGTTCGAGGACGCGCAGCCGCCCCATCACGTGGTGCGCCGCGTCGATCGCGTTGAACCCCGACGCCATCTCCCTGGGGTGCGTGGGGTGCCCCGCGACCCGCACGGTGAACCAGATGACGCCGACGTTGGCGCGGACCAGCATGTCCTCCTCGGGCTCGGGGATCAGGACGGCGTCGGCGGTGTACCCGCGCTGGACCGTCGCCAGCGCGCCGTTGCCGGTGCACTCCTCCTCCGCCACGGACTGGAAGTGGATGCGCCCGGCGGGGGCGAACCCGGCCGCGCGCACGGCGTCGTAAGCGAACAGGTTGGCCGCCAGCCCCGCCTTCATGTCGCCGCTGCCCCGGCCGTGCAGCCAGCCGTCGATGACGGGGGCGTCCCACGGGGAGCGGGACCACTCCCCGAGGGGGCCCTCGGGGACCACGTCGATGTGGCCGTTGAGGATCAGCGAGCGGCCCCCGCCCTGAGCCGGGGTGTAGGTGCCCACCACGTTCTCCACGCCCTCGTAGGAGACCGTGATCTTCCCGGCGCCGGGGTGGGCGGAGATCTCCTCCGGGTCGAGTTCCCACCGGTCCACGGCCAGCCCCCGCCGCTCCATGGCCTCGTGCATCAGATCTTGCGCCGAGGACTCCCGGGTGCGCAGGGAGGGGTGGCGCACGAGTTCCCGGGTGAAGTCCAGCTGGGCGTCGAAGGCGTCGTCGACCGCCGCCTCGATGCGCGCGACGACGTCGGGTGTGAGGTTCATGGGGTTCTCCTCCTGCGGGGTTGTGGTCGGTGCGGGCGGGCGGTTCACGCCGCGGCCCGGGTGTCGGCGGCGGCGTGGGTGTCCGCGGCCCTGATCCGCTCACCGGCCAGGCCGCCGACCGCGGTGACGGCGCAGATGCCGATGAGGACCAGCACCGCTGGCCAGGACGCGCCGTCGTCCACGGCCAGGAGCGCGGTGGCGATGAGCGGGAGGAACCCGCTGAGGGTTCCGGCGAGGTTGTAGCCCAGGGACACCCCGCTGTAGCGCAGCCGGGGCGGGAAGAGGTCGGCCAGCAGGGTGCCGGTGACGGCGTAGGCCAGGGTGATGAGGCAGATCCCGATGGTCACCGCCGCGGTGATCGCCCATGGGTCGGCGGTGTCGATGAGCCGGAACAGGGGGAACGCGGCCGCGGCGGTGGCCAGGGCGCCGATCACCGTCATCCGGCCGGGGCCGAAGCGCTCGGCCGCGCGCCCGGCGACCAGGGTCGTGGCGATCTGGAAGACGGCGGCGACGAGTGTGGCGTTCACGACCGCCTGGCGGTCGACCTCCAGCACCGTGGAGGCGTAGGAGACCACGAAGGTCGTCATCACGTAGAAGCCGCCGACCCCCAGCAGCGCCGCGGCCACCGCCACGAGCAGGCGGCCCCCGGCCTCGCGGAACAGCGCCAGGGCGGGCACCTTGGCGCGGTCCTCCATCTGCACCAGCTCCTGGAAGACGGGGGACTCCTCGACCTTGAAGCGGATGTAGAGGGCGATGCCCAGCAGCGGGAACGCGGCCAGGAACGGCAGGCGCCACCCCCAGGCGTCGAAGTCGGCCGCGGGCAGCGTCAGCACCGCGGCGAAGGCGGCCGAGGAGATGAGCGTGCCGACCGGGGAGCCGATCTGGACCAGGGCGGCGTAGCGGGCGCGCTGGCGCTCGGGGGCGTGCTCGATGGCGATGGTGATGGCGCCGCCCCATTCGCCGCCCACGGCCAGGCCCTGGAGGAGCCGCAGGACCGCGAGCAGGATCGGCGCGGCGATCCCGATGGCCATGTAGTCGGGGATCACGCCGATGAGCCCGGTCGCGCAGCCGATCATGACGATGGTCATCAGCAGTGCGGGGCGCCGTCCGTAGCGGTCCCCGATGGTGCCGAAGATCAGGGATCCGATGGGCCTGGCGGCGAAGCCCACGCCGAAGGTCGCCAGCGCCGCCATGAGGCCCGCGCCCGGGTCGAGTTCGGTGAAGAACAGGCGGTTGAAGACCAGAGCGGCGGCCGTGCCAAACAGGAAGTAGTCGTACCACTCCAGGGCTGTTCCGACGAAGGCCGCGAAGGCGATGCGCCTGGCGTCGGCCGCGTTGACCTTCGGCGCTCTCGCGCCGGCCGGGGCCGGGTCGGGCTGTGGCATGTGATCCTCCGGGAGATGTGCACCGGTCGGACGGGACGTCGGCGACCAGGTGTGATGCCGATCATCGTCTTGGAAAAAGCGCACTCCCACAAGCGCATAACCCAACGAGAACGCCGCCTAGAATGTGCACATGCACAAAACAGCGCCGTCGGACGTCATCCCCCGAGCCGCACAGGCGTGCCTGGAGGAGCTGGAGACCGTCGCCTGGACCTACGTGCGCAGGGTCCGCGAGCTGACCGGGTACGCCGAGACCGTCATCGACGACGCCGAGCTGTACGGCACGGCCCGGGCCACGCTCGAACTCCTCCTGGAACTCCTGCGGGGACGGGACCGCCACGGCGAGCTGCGCGCCCACTCGGTCGAGGTCGGACGCTCCCGCGCCCGCCGCGGCATCCCCCTGGAGTCGCTGCTGCGGGCCGTGCGCATGGACTTCCGCTTCCTCTGGGAGGCGATGCGCGCCCACGTCGCCGAGGCCGACTTCCGCGACTTCTCCGAGGAGGTCATCTCCATCTGGGAGGCGGTGGAGGTGCACACCACCCACGTGCAGACCGGCTACACCGACGAGATCGCCCGGATGCGCGCGGAACTGGAGCTGGAGCACGCCTTCCTCCTGCGGCACCTGCTGAGCGGTTCCGGCGGGGACACGCGGCTGAACGAGCAGGCGGCGCGGGCACTGGGCCTGCGCCCCGACGGCGTCCACCTCGTCCTGGTGGCCAACGGCAACCACGCCCGCGACTTCCGGGGCTGGGTCGGCCAGACGCTTCCCCGGGCCGTCCTGCTCCGCCTGGACGGGGTGGAGTTCGCCATCGTCCCCGCGGGGGACGCCGCGGGGGCCGCCCGGGAGACGCTGCTGGGCAAACCCGTCGGGATCTCCCCGAGCGCCCACGGCATCGGGGAGATAGCCCCCATGTGGCGGCTCGCCCGCGAGCTGGCGGAGTGGGCGCGGCCCGGCGCGGCGGCCACGGTCGAGGGCCACTGGACCCGGCTGGCGGGCGCGCGCCTGGGACCGGCCGCCGAGGCCTTCGCCCGCGACGTGCGGGAGGCGCTCGGCGGGTTCACCGAACGCGAGGTCGACCTGCAGGTCGAGACGGTCCAGGCCTACTACCGGACCGGTTCGGTGACCGAGGTCGCGCAGGCGATGTTCTGCCACCGCAACACGGTGATCAACCGCCTGCGCCGCTTCGCCGAGGCCACCGGGCTCGACGTCACCAGACCGGTCGACGCGTCCGCGGCCCACCTGGCCCTGACCACCCTCCGCCAGACCCTTCCCGCCCGCGAGCGGTCGGCCGGGGAGGGCGTGACATCCGGCCCGGTGAGCGGGTGAGCGATGGCGCTCACCGACGCGCGCACCTCGACCGCGTCGGCCGCCCCATGGCGGCCGCTCCCGTGAACGGTCATCCGCGCGATGGCGGGGACGTCCATGACGCTGACGCGGTCCTCGCCCCAGCCCGGATAGAACGTGATGCCGCCGATGGGCGACCACGCCTGGGTGAGCACTCCGTGGGCGGCGTCGGCCCGCTGGACGTCGGGCTGGGTGAAGTAGGGGTGCAGCTCGCTCTGGTTGAGGGCGGGCACGACGTCGGTCTGGTCGATCAGGCGCTCCAGGTGCTCGGGGGCGAAGTTGCTGACGCCGATCGCGGGTTCGGCCGCGAGGAGTCCTCCGTCGCGCTCGTCTCCGGGAACCGGGACAGGCTCGGTCGGCTCGCCACCGCCGACCACGCGGCGGAGACCCGACCCCGTACGGGCGGCCACCGGTACCACCGAGGGCCGGAACCGCCCACGGGCCTCGGGCGGCACCGCGCCCGGACCGGGGAGCGCGACCCGGTCTGCTGGGCGTGCTCCCCGGCCGCGGGAGCTGAGGCTTTCCGGAGCGCCGCGCGCCGGAGCGCGGGCTCAGTTGCCGGTCCCGCGCATCGGCGTATCCGAAACCCGCCTTGCGGCGTTCCGGATGTCCGCCCCCGGGGCTGGGCGTACCACCACGAACCCCCACAGGACGACGGTGTTCGCGCCATTCCACCACGGAGTCGACCGCGGGACGGGGACGATGGGTGGTGTCGTTCCCGCCTCTTGTCCACGAAGGAGCACAGCACATGAGCGGTACCGTCCTGGACGTCACCGACGCTGACTTCGAAGCGAAGGTCGTCCGAGCACAGGGACCCGTCCTGGCGGTCTTCCGGGCCGAGTGGAGCGCTGTGTGCAGGGCGCTGGACCCGGTCCTGGCCGAGGCCGCCAAGGAGTACGCGGACCGGGTGACCATCGCCCGGCTCGACATCGACCGGAGCCCTCAGACGCCTCCCGTGTACGACATCACGGCGATACCCACCCTGCACGTCTTCAAGGACGGAAACATCGTCGCCACCCGGATCGGGCCCTCCTCCAAGAACAACGTCGTCGAGCTGATCACCCCGCACCTGTGACCACCGGTCCGGCCCGGACCAGGGCCGGGACACGGATCCCGCACCCGTAAGGGCGCGGGACCCGGCGGCGCGCCGACCCGCCCGCCGGGTTCCCGCGTTCCTCGAACCCGCACGCCTTCCGCGTACGGCCGGGTCAGGTCTGGAAGGGCGGGGGGTTGGTCCCGCGCAGGCGGTAGTCGGGGCGGGGCCGTTCCAACCGGATCGACTCCAGCACGGTGTAGGCGTGGTACTTGGTCTGGGTGGTGGCGCCCGCCAGGCGCTCCCACCACAGCTGCCCGTTGCTGGTCCGCTTCTCCAGGACGTGCCGGGTGGTGTGGTTCGCCATGGAGTTGATCCAGTTCTCCGTGCCGACGAAGACCCTGTCCTGGCCTGCGCCGGCCAGGATGCCGACCAGCGCGTCGGAGCCGCTGAACCGATCGACCGCCGCGGTGGCCCCTTCGAGCACGTCGGCGAAGTACTCCACGCACAGCTCCACCTGCTCACGGGTGCCGTAGTGCATGTGGTGCCCGCCGACGAAGAAGTCGAAGTCGTACTCCAGGATCTGGGAGTGCGCCTCGTACCAGCCGGAGATGTTCTGCGAGGCGTCGCAGTGCATGAACGTCACGGAGCCCGGGCTCAGGATGTCCACGGCGGTGAGCACCTTCTGCCGGGGGGCGTAGACGAAGATGTTCCCCGGGCAGTGGTTCTCGCCCTTGTAGGACAGGTGCAGCTCCACGCCGCCCACGTCCAGGACGTGGTCGTTCTCGAACGTGAGCGTCGGCACCGGGCGCTTGGGGTCGGGGAACCGCTCCAGGAGCTCCTTGGTGATGCGGTGGGCGACGATCTCGACGTCGGGGCCGTACACGGAGGCGGCGCCGATGTGGTCGGCGTGCCAGTGGCTGTAGACCACGTGGGTCACCGGCTGGTCGGTGACCTCCTCGATCGCCGCCAGCATGTTCTCGCCCAGCGTCGGCGGTGCGTCGATGGCGACCACGCCCTCGCCGCTCACCACGAACGCGGCGTCGTAACCGGCGCTGGTGACCCAGTAGAAGCCGTCGCGCAGTTCCTCCACGTGGTAGCCGTACTTCTGGAAGCGCTCACTCCGCAGGTACGGGGGGTAGTAGCCCTCGGGGTCGGAGGGGTCGTCCTCCCCGGCCCGGGGGAAGCCGTAGTGGTCGATCCCGTAGAAGTCCGGGGCGTCGTCGGCGGTGATGGTTCTCTGACTGCTGGAGCACATCGGTGAAACACCTTTCCTCGTTCTCGGCTCTCGTGGAACGTGCGGCCCTCGGCGAGGCGCACGTCCGTACGGCCGCGTTATTCCGGTGGCGTGAACCGCAGGACCGCCTTGGTGATCCGGCCCGAGCCCGCGTCGTCGAACGCGGTGTTGATGTCGGTGAAGTCGTAGAAGGACAGCAGCCGGTCGATCGGGAACCGGCCCGCCCGGTAGAGTTCGGCGAGTTCGTTGACCAGCAGCGGTGAGACGGCGTCGCCCTGGATGATGCCTTGCAGGGACTGGCCCATCGTGAGGCGGCCCGCGTCGACCACCGCGCCCCCGCCCTCGTGGAAGGCCACGAAGCCGAACCTCCCCATGGGCGCCAACGCGCCGACACCCGCGTCGAGGTTCTCCGCTCGGCCGCTCGTGTCCAGGACGTACTCCATGCCGCGCTCCTCGACCGCGCGGAGCGCGGCCGCCAGGTCCCCGACCATCCGTGGGTCGATGGTGTGGGTCGCTCCCAGTTCGCGTGCCAGTCCGAGCCGGTCGGCGTCGACGTCGACGGCCACGATGGTGGCCGCGCCCGCCACGCGCGCCGCCATGACCGCCGCCAGGCCCACTGCGCCCACGCCGAACACGGCGAGGGACGCGCCCACCGGAACGGCGAGGGCCTTGAGCACGGCTCCGGCGCCCGTCTGCAGACCGCAGCCCAGCGGGGCCATGACCTCCAGGGGCAGGTCGGCGGGCACCCTGATGGTGTTGCGCTGGTGGGTGAGGGCGTAGGTGGAGAAGGAGGACTGCCCGAAGAAGTGGCCGCGGGGTTCGCGGTCGTTCCCGGGGCCGCCGACGGCGTGCAGCCCGTTCGACCCGTCCAGGCGGGCACCCGCGAAGTTCGCCGCCCAGACGTCGTCGCAGTAGGCGGCGTGCCCGGAGACGCACGGCTTGCAGCGTCCGCACGAGTGGTAGGACAGCACGACGTGGTCGCCGGGCGCGACGGAGGTGACGGCGCTTCCCGTGCGCTCGACGACCCCCGCGCCCTCGTGCCCCAGCACCACCGGCAGCGGTGTCGCCATCCGCTGGGCCCGCACGTGGGCGTCGGTCGCGCATATCCCGGTCGCGACCATCCGGACCAGGATCTCGTCCGCCCGGGGTTCCTCGACCTCGACGTCGCGGAACTCGAACGGCCCGTCCCGCTTCTCGATCACGGCGGCCCGCGCGGGTGTGGTCGTACGGAGCGGCCCCCTCACAGGGCCCCGCCGACGCCGAAGCGACCGAGGACAGCATTCATCAACGACTCCCGTAATCGGTGTGGTCCGGGCCGAAGGGCCCCGAGCGGGACTGAACCTACGGCAGCCGTTCGGGTCCGCGAATCGGTCGCCGTATCGGTCACGGCCCGCGCCTTCGGACCGGTCACCGCCGCAGGTGCTGCCGGAGGCCGGTACGCGCGGCCCGTTCCACCTGGGCGACCAGTCGGCTGTTGTGGACGGCGTGCTCGAATCCCGGTGTGTCGTACGTCCCGTTCCCGATGTCGCGGGCAAGTGAGGCGTACACCTCTCCCACGTTGACGGAGGCGCCCGCCCAGACCTGCGCGGCGGCCGGTCCGGTGCCGGTGGCGACGGGGGCGTCGGGCGCCTCGAACTCCACGTTCGAGGTCAGCGCGAGGTCGCCGACCTGGACACCCGCGGGGTGGTCGCCGGTCAGCGCCAGCCAGCCGTCCGTTCCGCGGACCTCCAGGCCGAAACGGGCGTCCGCCGCGGGTACGCCCGCTAGAACCTGCACTCCCACCGGTGCCCCCGAGGCGGTTTTGACGACGGCGTCGAGGTGGTCCGGTGTCTCCCGGGCCGATAGTTCGCCGGTGTCGGTCAGCCGTACCCGCGGCCACAGGAGTTCGGTGCGCGCGTCGATCTCGGTGACGCGTCCGAGGACCGCCTCGACCACGTCGAGCACGTGGCCCACCGCGACGGTCAGGAAACCGGCTCCGGCCGCCGCCTTGTCGAAGTAGGCGTAGGCGCTCACCGACTCCGGGCCGTTGCCGAACGTCGTCGCGGTGACCCGTGCCGAGAGCGGTCGCCCCAGTCGGCCCTGCGCCACGATCTGCGCGGCGCGGCGCACCGAGGGGTTGTGCCGCCCCTGCAGGCCGATCGCCGTGTGCAGCCGACCCGCCGCCGCGGCCATCTCCTCGGTCTGGGCGACGGTCGCGCCCAGGGGGGACTCCGAGTACACGGCCTTGCCCGCCGCGAGTGCCGCCAGCACGAGTTCGCGGTGGGCCGGGACCTTGACGGCCACGGTGACGAGGTCGACGGAGGGGTCGCTGATCAGTGCGTAGGGGTCGGCGAACCAGCGTTCGGCGCCGAAGACCTCGGCCGCGCGGCGTGCGCTCTCCTCGCGCCGGGTCGCCACGGCGGCCAACCTGAACTCCGGCTGCGCCGCCAGGGCGGGGATGTGCGAGGCCCCCGCCCAGCTCGCACTGGTGTCGGCTCCGATGACGCCGACACGGATCGGGTTGTTCGACATGATGTGCGGTTCCGTTCTTGACGCGCGGTCGGCGTACGGCTGGTCCGTAGGTCCGGTCCGCTGCGGGGTCGTGGAAGATGTGGGGCCGTCCCGGGAGGCGTCACGCCACCGCCGGGGAGCCGATCGGTTCGGTCGGCGGGCGGGGCGGTGCTCGCCCCGCCGCCTTCTCAGCGGTCGACGACGGCCATGTCGGCGGCGGCGTGGCGCTCGCCGGAGGCCGGTGCCAGTTCGTCCAGCCGGGTGCTCTGTGCGCTGGTGAGCCGCAGGCCGTCGGCGGCGGTGTTCTCCTCAAGGCGGTCGGTGCGCCTGGTGCCCGGGATGGGAGCGATGCCCTCACCCCGCGCGAGCAGCCACGCCAGGGCGACCTGCGCCGGTGTGGCCCCGGCCTCCGCGGCGACCTCGCTCACCTCGTCGACGATGCGCAGGTTGCGCGTGAGATTGCCGCCGGTGAACCGGGGGTTGGTGCGCCGCCAGTCGGCGGCGTCCAGGCCGTCCAACGAGCGGATGCCGCCGGTGAGGAAACCGTGCCCGAGGGGCGAGTAGGGGACCAGGCCGATGCCCAGTTCACGCAGGGCGGGCAGCACGTCGGCCTCGACGTCGCGGGTCCACAGCGAGTACTCCGTCTGGACGGCGGCCAGGGGGTGGACCGCGTGGGCCCGGCGGATCGTCGCCGGGGCCGCCTCCGAGAGGCCGATGTGGCGTACCTTGCCCGCGGCCACCAGTTCGCCCAGCGCGCCCACCGTGTCCTCGATGGGGGTGCCGGGGTCGACGCGGTGCTGGTAGTACAGGTCGATGCGGTCGGTCCCGAGGCGCCGCAGGGAGCCCTCCACCGCCGCGCGGATGTTGGCGGGGGTGCTGTCGGGGCCCGGTCGGCCGGTGTGGGAGACGAGGCCGAACTTGGTGGCGATGACGACCCGGTCGCGGCGCCCGCTGATCGCGCGGCCCAGCAGTTCCTCGTTGACGTAGGGCCCGTAGACCTCGGCGGTGTCCAGGTGGGTGGCGCCGAGGTCCACGGCACGCTGGATGGTGCGGACCGAGGCGTCGTCGTCACGGCCCGCTCCGGTGTAGAACGCGGACATTCCCATGACGCCGAGGCCGATGCGCGGGACCTGGAGTCCGCCGAGCGATGTGGTCCGCATGCCGTGGTCCTTCCTGGAGGGGGTCGCCGGTCCGCGGCGGCGCACCTGTGCCGGTGCGCCCCGGGCCGTTCGAACTTGACGCATCAAGTTCTACGCGACTCAACTTGATGCGTCAACAACGGTGGTTAGGATGGGGCCATGGCGACAAACACGGCGGGTGGGCACGGGCCGGACCGGGACGCGTCCCAGGGGACGGAGGCCGGGGAGGGCCTCCACGCTGAAGGGGCCGCGCCTTCGGCCGCGCGAACGCGGTGGCTGGAGCCCGACGAGCTGGCGGCGTGGCTGGCCAACTCCGCGCTCATGATCAGCCTGCCGGCCGCCCTGGACGCGCGGATGCAGCGCGAGGCCCGGATGACCTTCTTCGAGTACATGGTGCTCTCGGTGCTCTCCGAGCAGCCGGAGCACACCCTGCGCATGAGTGAGCTGGCCGCGCGCACGTCGGCGTCGCTGTCGCGGTTGTCGCACGTGGCGGGGCGTCTGGAGAAACGCGGACTGCTCACACGGGTCCGGGTCCCGGGGGCCGGTCGGCGCACCGACGCGGTACTGACCGGGGCCGGTTACGAGGCGGTGGCGGCGGCGGCGCCGGGGCACGTCGCGGCGGTCCGCGAGTACCTGATCGACGGCCTCGGGCCGCAGGAGCTCGCGGCGCTGCGCCGTATCGGCACCGCGGTCGAGGCCGCCATCAAACGGGGGCGGTCCGGGAGCGGATCAGCGGCACCGGTTCCCGAGGAGTGAGCGACGTCCCGGGCGGACGGCCCCGTACCGCCGCACGGGTGACTCCGCCACCCGGTCCCGGACGGCCGGGGCGCGGGTTCACCGGTCGTCGTCGGTCGCGGTCCGCCGCTCCGAGTCGTTCTCGACGCTCCACTCGACGAGCGGGTGCAGGACGCGCATCAGCCCGACACCGCGTTCGGTGGGCCGGTACAGGATCTGCACCGGGGTGGTCGGCACGACCGTCCGGTCGATCAGCCCGTGGGACCGCAGTTCCCGCAGGCGCTGGGACAGCAGCTGGTTCGAGATGCCGGGAACGTGCGCACGGTACTCGACGAACCTGCGGGCGCCCCGCACGGACGCCAACAGCACCGAGGCGGTCCACTTCCCGCCGACGAGCTCGACCGAGCGCTGGAAGCTGCGGCACGTCTCGTCGTCGATGCGCTCGAAGCCGTCGTCCGCACCACTACGGGCGGAGGAAGCCGCTGACGTGTCGGTCGGTCGGGATCTGGCCATGCGCGCAGGGTACCGGAGGGGGTCATTTCCCCTGACCGGGTCAGGGTCGTTTTGTCGCTGAAGGGAGTCGTTGGGCAGCCTTGGGCCATGGACACACATTTCTTCCGCCGGGAGTCGCCGTGAACCGGGGACGCTCGCCGGGACGCGGACCGCACCCGCCCACCGGTGCCGCTCACGGGCCCCTCACCGCCGAGCGGGCGCCGTGAACCCGCCGTATCCGGACACGCACACCGCCGGAGCCGTGCTCCCCCCGGCGGTGGCGGAGCCGATCGGCCGCCAGGAGGAGACCGCGGCCCTCGACGGGCTCCTCTCGGGGGCCCGCGAGGGCAGGGGCGGTGCCCTCGCGCTGTGGGGCGAACCGGGCATCGGCAAGTCCACTCTGCTGCGCTACGCCCACGACCGGGCCGCGGACTTCGTCCGGCTCGGCCACCGGGCCGCCCGGTCGGAGTCGGACCTGCCCTTCGCCGGGCTTCACGGGCTGCTGCGACCGGTGGCCGCGCGGATGGAGTCGCCGCCGGACGGGGGAGCGGTGTTGCGCACCGCGCTCGAAGCGGGTGAGGTCCCGGCGAACCCGCTCCCGGTGGGGGCGGCCGTGCTGTCGCTGCTCTGCGCGATCGCCGAGGAGCGGCCCGTCCTCGTCTCCCTGGACGACGCGCAGTGGCTCGACGGAGCCAGCGCGCGGTGCCTGGGCATCCTCGCCCGGCGTGTGGCGGCGCATCCCGTGGTGGTGCTGGTGGCCGACCAAGGCGACCCGACCGCCCGGCCATGGGAGGGCGTCCCCGACGTGCGGGTCGAGGGCCTCACCGAAGGGAGCGCGCGGCGCCTGCACGCGACCGCGGCCCCGCGCGCCGACGAGGCCCTGGTGCGGGCGGCGGTCGAGGAGGCGGGGGGCAACCCCCTGGCGCTGCTGGAGGCGGTCGGGGCCGACTGGCGCCCCGACGAGGCCGAGCCCCTCCCCGGACGGCTGCGGCCGCCCGTCGGACCGCGGCTGCGCCGTGCCTTCCGCGCCGCGATCGAGGCCCTGAGCCCCCCGGTGCGGCTGCTCACCGTACTCGCGGCGGCCGAGGACCACGGTGACCTGCTCGTGGTGCGGCGGGCCGGCCGCGCCCTCGGCGTCGACGACACCGCCTGGGACGAGGCGGAGGACGCGGGTCTGCTGCGCGTGAGGGGAGACCGAGTGGGGTTTCGCCACCCCGTCGTGCGCAGAGCCGTCTACGACTGCTGCGGTGCCGCGGAGAGGCGGCGGGCGCACCGGGCCCTGGCCGCCGCGCTGCCCGACGAGGCGGAGGAGCGCGCCTGGCACCTCGCCTCCGCGGCACACGACCACGACGAGGACGTCGCCGGACTGCTCGAACGGACCGCGGCCCGCTCCCGGCTCCGCGGTGCCATGGCGGCGGAGGCGTGGGCGCTGCGGCGGGCCGCCGAACTCTCGTCGGCGCCGATCGACGCCTCCCGACGGCTGGCCGGAGCGGCGCGGGCCGCCTGGGACGCCGGGTGGGCGACCACCGCGGAGCGCCTGCTCGACGACGCGGAGCGGTTGGCCCCGGGCACCCACGTCGCCCGCTGCAGCCACGGCCTGCGCGGCGTCATCGAGTCCTCCCGCGGCGCCCCCGAACTGGCCCACCACTACCTGACCACCGACATGGAGCTGGTCGCGGACCCGGGCACGGCGCTGGAGCTGGGCACCACGGCCATGCGCGCCGGCTGGGCGGCCGGACGCGGCGACCTGGCGGCCGGGGCGCTGGAATCGCTGCTGGAACTCGACGTCGAGGAGCGGGACGGGCTTCCCGTCCTCCTGGCCTGGTGGAGCGACGACCCGGCCGCCGACGCCGTGCCGACCGACGCGACCGGTTTCGCCGACGCCCTCGCCCGGGCTCGCAGGACGCCGCTGCGGTTGCTTCCGCCCGCTCCCCTCGCGGTGGTCTGGGGCATCGACACGGCGGTGGGGGACGCGTTGCGCCGCCGGGCGCCGCACCTGCGGCGGCGCTACGAACCGGCCCGGCTCGCCGACGTCCTGGCCCATACCGCGACGCTGGACGGCTTCGCCGGCCGCTGGGCGGAGTCGGAGTCCGCGTCCGAGGAGGGGTTGCGGCTGGCGGAGGACGTGGGCGCCGACCAGATCGCCGCCCACTGCCGCAACTGCCTGGGCTGGCTCGCCGCCGTGCGCGGTGACGAGCACCGGGCGGCCGAGGCCGCCGAACGCGTGCTGCGCACCGCGCTCCCGCGGGGAAGCCGTGCGGTGAGCGCGGCGTCCTACTGGATCAGCGGCATGAACAGCCTGTTCCAGGAGCGTCCCGGGGAAGCGCTGGACACCCTGCTGCGCCTGGCCGACCCCGCACACGGTGCGGCGCATCCGACCTTCGCGCTGCTGGCCGCGCTCGACACCGCCGAGGCCGCCGTGCACGTGGGGAGGTTCGACGTCGCCGAGGAGCGGATGCGGCGGCTGCACGCCTGGGCGCGGCGCACCGGAGCGCCGTGGGCGCGCTCCGCCGCGCACGCCGCCGAGGCGCTGTTGGACGGCCCCCGCGCCGAGGACGCCTTCCAGGCCGCGCTCGACGTGCCCGGCACACGGTCGCAACCCCTTCTGCGCGCCCGCGCCCAGCTGTTCTACGGCGAGTGGTTGCGGCGGGGCCGTCGGCGGACCGACGCGCGTGTCCACCTCGGGAGCGCCCTGGAGGCGTTCGACCGCCTGGGGGCCGAGCCGCTCAGCCGACGGGCGCGGCGTGAACGGGACCTCACCGGCCCCCCGGGCCGCCGGGGGAGCCCCGGCGCCGGAGAGGGCGTCCGGCTCACCGCCCAGGAGGACAGGATCGCCCGGCTCGCCGCTCAGCGGATGACGAACCGCGAGATCGCCGCGAAGCTGCGGATCAGTCACCGCACCGTGGGCCACCACCTCGGCAACGTGTTCGCCAAGCTGGGCATCACCGCGCGGTCCGAGCTGGGGCGCACCTACGGAGGCCCGGGGCCGGGTTGAGCCGTGCCGGTGCGCGGAACCGCCGGCGTCCGGGGCCGGGGCCGCGCCGGCCCGCGGTGGGCGGGTCCTCTCCTGGACCCGTCCACCGCAGGACCTCACCGCGGGGGCCTGCGCGCTGCCGCCTCCGTCGGACCGCGGGCGGTGTCCTCGGCCGCCCCGACCGCCGGAGGCCGCGGGCCCGTCACGGGAGCAGCACGAGTTTGCCGCTCACGTGCCCGGCCCGGCTCTCCTCCAGGGCGATGGCCGCCTCGTCGAGCGGGTGCGTCCCGGCGATCGGCACCCGCAGCCGGCCCGCCTCGATCAGGGCCAGGATGTCGCGGAGGGCCTCGCGTCCGTCCACGGCCGGCTGGGTCACATGGGTGCGGATACCCGTCCCCGCGGGGTCCTGGACCACGACGGACAGGACGCGCGACGGGCCGCCCGCGAGTTCGACCGAATCCGGGATCTCGCCTCGGCCGGAGGCGTCGAGGACGGCGTCCACGCCTCCGGGGGAGAGGGCCCGTACGCGCTCGACCAGTCCGGCGCCGTAGGCGACCGGCTCCGCGCCGAACGAACGGATCCGCTCGTGGTTGCGCTCGCTCGCGGTACCGATGACGCGGGCCCCGCGGGCCACCGCCATCTGCACGGCGAACGTGCCCACGCCGCCGGCGGCGGCGTGGACGAGCAGGGTCTCGCCCTCGGCGACCCGGAGCTCGTTCAGCACCTCCCAGGCGGTGATGCCCGAACCGGCCAGCGTCCCGGCGACCTCCCAGGGCACCGAGGCCGGTTTGGCGACGAGTACCGCGGGGTCGGCCAGCGCCGATTGGGCGAAGGAGGGCGTGGCGGCGGCCCCCAGCACCTCGTCACCGACCCTCAGGTCGGCCACTCCCGTACCGACCTGGTCGACCACCCCGGCCACGTCGAAGCCGAGACCGAGCGGAAGGCGGGAGGGCGCCACCCGGCCCAGGTGGCCGTGCAGGATCTTCCAGTCGACCGGAGCGACACCGGCCGCCCGTACCGCGAGCCGTACCTGTCCGGGGCCCGCGGTGGGCGGCGGAACGTCGACCACGCGTAGGGACTCGATGCTGCCGTATTCGTGGAACTGCGCTGCGAGCGGCATCTGCTGGGCTCCAAGCTCGTGAAGGGGTGCTCGCGCGGTGGGCGTGCGGGGTCGGCCGGGGGCCTACCGCGCGCCGTCCGCGAGCCGGTACTGCAGGGCGCCGGAGGGGCAGCGCCGGATCACCTCGGCCAGGCGGTCGGCGGCGGCGCCGTCCGGCTGGATCCACGGGCGCCGCCGGGTGTCGAACACCTCGGGCAGGCCGTTGACGCACACGGCGGCGTGCTGACAGCGCTCCGCCTCGAAGGTGACCGTGATCGACTCACCCTCGTACGCCTTCTTGCCGTGTCCGCCGCTCACTGCGGTCCCCTTCGCCCAGGCTTCACAGCCGCCCAATCTAGATGATGTATCAACTAGGTTGGGTATGCTATCCGCTCCAAGGGCATATGTCGAGAACGCGCGAACCCGCGACGGGCGGGCCCCTGCGCGGCTCCGCGCACCCTTCCCCGTCGCCGTGTCGACCACAGAACCCCGGGCCCGCGCTACCGTCGTCGACGCGACGGGGCGGAACCGCCGTCCGGGGCCGCCGGCCACCCGCGCGAACCGGAGCCGAAGGAGCCGACCGATGCTCAGCAGCGAGCTCGCCGAACTGGCGGGCGTCACCGTACGCACGTTGCGCCACTACCACCAGATCGGGCTGCTGCCCGAGCCGCCCCGCTCGGCCGGGGGCTACCGGCGCTACGACGTGGGCCACCTCGTCCGGCTCCTGCGCATCACGAGGATGACCGCCCTCGGTGTACCGCTGTCCGAGCTGCCCGCGGTACTGGACGATCCGGCGGCCGCGGAGGAACTGCTCGACGAGCTCGACCGCCGGGCCGCCGCCGAGGTCGAACGGCTCCTCGCCCGCCGCGCCAGCATCGCCGCGCTGCGCCGCAGCGGCGCCCCGCCCGACCTGCCGCCTGAGCTCTCGGAGCTGCGTTCCGCCCCCGACCCGGACATGCCCGAGGACATGGCCCGCTACGAGCACGAACAGCTCGTCCTGGTCGGACATCTGCTCGGCGGGGACGGCCCGGCGGGACTCGCCGCCCTGCTCGGCGAGGTGGACGACGGCACGGCCGCGCTCGCACCGCTGACGGAACGCTTCTACGCCCTGGGTCCCGACACCCCGGAGGAGGAGGTGGCGGCACTGACCGACGATCTGGTCGCGCGCCTCGAACCGGTGGTGGCGCGCCTGGCCGGCCTGTTCCCGTCCGACGCGCGGGCCTCGACCCTGATGGACGAACTGAACGGACGGACCCTGCGACCCGTGCAGCACCGCGTCCTGCGCCGGGTCCAGCGGCGGCTGGCCCTGTCGGACGGGGTCTGACCGGGCTCCGGAGCGCTTGGCCGACGAGCGGGTGTGGCGCGGGTCACTCCCTCCGGCCTTGAGTGTGACGCGACGTCGGGGAGTGGACTCGGGCGTGCACGAACCCGTCGACCACGAGGACCGCCATGACCGCTCCGCCCAAGCTGATCACCGTCGAGGAGTTCTTCGGCCCGCCCGTCCGCAGCCGGGCCCTTCTGTCACCCGACGGCACGAGGGTCGCCTACCTCGCTCCCTGGCGCGGTCGGCTCAACGTGTTCGTCCGCGACCCGGACTCGGACTGGACCGCCCCCGACCAGGTACACGAGGCCGACGCCCCGGGCGTCCGGCGCGTCACCTCCGACACCCGGCGCAACATCGACGCCTTCTTCTGGACCGCCGACGGCCGCTACCTGCTGTTCCAGCAGGACGCCGACGGCGACGAGAACTGGCACCTGCACCGCGTGGACCCGAACCGGCCCGACGAGCCCGCGGTCGACCTGACCCCCTTCGAGGGCGTGCGGCTGCTCGGCGCGCAACTCCCGCCGGACCGCCCCGGCACCGCCTTCGTACAGCTCAACATGCGCCGTCCCGACCTGGCCGACCTGTTCGAGCTCGACCTGGAGACCGGCCGCCTGACCACCGCCGCGGAGAACCCCGGCGACGTCCTCGCCTGGCTGCGCACCCCGGACCGGCTGCTGGCGTTCACCATGGAGGAGGGAGGCGACCACGTGCTGTCGGAGCACACCGAGGGCGCGCGGCGCGCGATCGCCCGGTTCCCCGGCACCGACGCCCTCTTCGGCATCCTCCCGGCTGTGCTCACCCCGGACGGGAACGGACTGTGGATCGGTTCGTCGCGGGGTTCCGACCGCACCCGCCTGGTCCGGCTCGACCTGGACACCGGCGAGCAGGCCGGCGTGGACAGCCACCCCGTGTTCGACCTGGACACCCCGCGCCCCGAGGCCGACCCGCGTTTCCCGTCCTCGCTGATCCTGCACCCGGGAACCGGGGACCTGCTCGGCGCCCGCTACCTCGGCACCCGTCAGGAGATCCACGCGCTCGACCCGCGCTTCGCCGAGGTCCTGCCGCGGCTGGCCGAGCTGTCCGACGGCGACCTGGCCCACGTCTCCTGCGACACCGCGGCGCGGCGCTGGGTGGTGGACTTCACCCACGACCGCGACCCCGGCGTCACCTGGTTCTACGACCACGCCACGGGACGGGCGCGCCGCCTCTTCCGGCCCTTCCCCCACCTGAACCCGGCCGAGTTGGCCCCGGTCACCCCGGTCACCGTCAGCGCCCGCGACGGCCTGACCCTGCCCTGCCACCTCACCCTGCCGGTCGGGGTCGAACCGCGCGACCTGCCGACCGTGCTGCTGGTGCACGGCGGACCGTGGTACCGCGACAGCTGGTGCTACGACCCGGAGGTGCAACTCCTGGCCAACCGCGGTTACGCGGTGCTGCAGGTCGACTTCCGCGGCTCCACCGGCTACGGCAAGGCCCACACACAGGCCGCGATCGGCCAGTTCGCCGGGCGCATGCACGACGACCTGATCGACGCCCTCGACTGGGCGGTCGAACAGGGCTACACCGACCCGGACCGGGTGGCGGTCTACGGCTGCTCCTACGGCGGTTACGCGGCGCTGGTCGGAGCGGCGTTCACCCCGGACAGGTTCGCCGCCGCGGTCAGCTACACCGGAATGTCCGACCTGGTCGACCTCGTCGAGTCGGTCGTCCCGTTCGCCCGCCGTACCGTCGAGAACAGCTACCTGCGCTACATCGGCGACCCGGACGACCCCCGCCAGAGGGCCGACATGCTCGCCCGCTCGCCCATCAGCCGGGTCGACGACATCACCGCGCCGGTTCTGCTGATCCACGGCGCCAACGACGTCCGCGTCCACCGGCGTAACTCCGACCGGGTCTTCGACGCGCTCCGCTCCCGCGGCGCCGAGGTCGAGTACCTGCTGAACGAGACCGAGGGCCACTGGTTCACCAACCCGGACAGCAACATCGAGTTGTACGGGAGGCTGGAGCGCTTCCTGGCCCGCCACCTGGGCGGGCGGTCCGCGACCGGGTCCTGACCCGCGGCGACCTGCCGACGGCGTCCAGCCGCACGGACGCCCGAGGCCGCGGGGTGCGGACACGTGTACGCGTCGCGGCGGACCCGGGGGAGCCCCCTCCCTCGTGAACGGGTGGGCGCCGACCCGCTCCCGGGGCCGGGCGAGAGGCCGGTGGGAGCTGGGCCGGGCGCCCACCTCTTCGGTCGGGGGCGTGGTGACCGCGCGTCCCGAGGCGGCAGGGTGTGATCTGTCCGTCGTGCCCCGGGCCCGCGCGGTCGCTTGCGATGCTATTTGAAAACGATAATCGTTTTCTATAGAAACGCGAGTGTGCTGGGTCACTCGAAGAAGGGCTGTGGAGGGTACGGGGACGTCCGTTCCGGGGGGAACACCGAGGTCGGCAGGGTCCGCGCCCGCGGGCCGGTCGCGGTGTCCCCGCTCGGCGGGCCGTCCTGATCCCACACGGCTCGGCCCACCGGGGAGATCGCCGTTGTCATCGACCGTGACGCGCTTCCGCGCCGCGAGAGCCGACAGGGCCGCTTGGGAGGCGCCGACGTCCGGGGGGCGGCTTCGGCGGCCCGCCCAGGGCCTGCGAGTTTGCTGCTCCGGCAAAACTCTTTGTCCGTAATCGCGGGTGTCGGTGAGCATCGCCGCATGACACATGACGCTCAGAACCCCACCTCGCCCAGCGCCGAGTTCTGGGAACCGCTGCACCGGTCGGCCGAGACCGTCACGGCGCCCCCGCCCAACGTCCGGCTCACCGAGCTGGTGCGCGACCTCGAACTGGCGCCGGGCCGCGCCTGCGACCTCGGCTCCGGCCGCGGCGGAGACGCCCGGTGGCTGGCCTCCCTGGGCTGGCACGTCACCGCGACCGAGGTCTCGGCCACGGCGGTCGCGCGCATCGCCGACATGGCCGCCGCGCAGGGCCTGGACCGCCTGCGCGCCGAGCGGCACGACCTGTCCCGTTCGCTGCCCGCCGGACCGTTCGACCTGGTCTACGCCTGCTACTTCCACAGCCCGGTGGCGTTCGGCCGGGAGGACGTCCTGCGCCGCGCCGCGCGGCAGGTGGCGGTCGGCGGACGCCTGATACTCGTCGACCACGCGTCCACCGCGCCCTGGTCCTGGCGCTTCGGGGACGAGGAGCCCACGTTCCCCACGCCGGAGGAGACCCTTGTCACACTGATGCTCGGGGACGGCTGGACCACCGAACGCTGCGAGAGCGCCGAACGGGTGGCCAACGGCCCCGACGGCACGACGGCCGGTGTCACGGACAACGTGATCGTGGTCCGCCGCCACTCCGCCTGACGGTCCCGCAATCCGTGGCGCCCGTGGGGAAACGGGCGTCCCGGATGGTTTGTCCCGCTTCTTCCGGAGTCGCGTTTTCGGGTTCCGTCCGGGGCCCCGCGCCCTGGAGGGGGCGCCCGCGGGATGCCGTGGGCGCCCCCTCGGCCGTCACGCAGTGGAGTACGTGCTGGTGGTGGAGGCGCTGTAGCCTACCGGCATGAATCTGAAAATCATTATCAGAACCGTGGGGGTCGTGTCGGCTCTCGCCCTGACCGGGTGCGCGGCGGCACCCGCCTCCGGGACCGACTCCGCGGTTACAGCGGGCGAGGGCACGACCTCCTACCCCCTCAGCATCCAGAACTGCGACACCGAGGTGACCGTCGAGCGGGCCCCCGAGCGCGCGGTCTCGCTGAACCAGTCGGCCACCGAGATCATGGTCCAGCTCGGCCTCGCCGACCGCATGGCGGGCACCTCGTACGAGACCGACCCCGTCCCCAGCGACATCGCCGACGCCTACGAGAGCATCCCCCTGCTCACGGACGGCCTGCTCAAGCACGAGACCCTGCTCGAAGCGCAGCCCGACTTCGTCTACTCGTCCTTCGCCTCGTTCCTCACCGCCGAGAACGCCGGTGAGCGCGCCGAACTGCACGAGCTCGGCGTCCCGACCTACCTGAGCGAGTTCGACTGCACCTACCACGAGGCCGTCGAGGGCGGCGCGACCTTCGAGATGCTCTTCGACGAGATCGAGACGATCGCCCGGATCTTCGACGTGCCCGACGCGGGCGAAGAGCTCGTCGCCGAGCAGCGGGCCGTGGTCGAGGAGGGACTCCAGGCCGCCGAACAGATCGAGGGCACGCCCAGCCTGGTCTGGTTCTACTCCACCGCGTCGTCCTCCTCCACTCCGTCGGTCGCCGGACCCGGCGGGCTCCCGCAGACCGTGACCGAGATGCTCGGCGCCGAGAACGCCTTCGGCGACGCCTCCACCAAATGGCCGGAGGTCAGCTGGGACGAGGTCGCCGAGCGCGACCCCGACGTGCTCGTGCTCGCCGACCTGAGCCGCGGATACCCCGGCGACACGGCCGAGGAGAAGATCGAGTTCCTCAAGAACGACCCCCTGACCTCGACCATGGACGCCGTCGTCAACGACCGCTTCATCGTCGTCCCCGGGCAGCACATGGACCCGTCGGTCCACAGCGTGCAGGCCGTCCCGACCATCGCGCAGGGCCTCATCGACATGGAGATCGAGTGATGACGACCACGACCACGAACACCCTCGAAGGGAACGCCCTCGAACGGCTCATCGGTGACTGGGACGCCCAACAGGCGGCCTACATCACCCACCGCGAGCAGAGGTTCGAGATCATGCTCGACGTCATCGCGCGGACCTGCGCCTCCTCGGACGCGTTCGGGGCCGACGGGACCGGCATGACCGTTCTCGACCTGGCGTGCGGCCCCGGCAGCCTCTCCCAGCGCGTCCTCGACCGGTTCCCGGGCGCCCGGGTGATCGGGGTCGACTACGACCCGGTGCTGCTCGCGATCGCGGGCTCATGGCTCGGTCAGCGCCACGGTTCACGCTTCACGCCGGTCGACGTCGACCTCGCCGCGCCCGGCTGGAGGGCCCGACTGCCCGAGGGGCCGGTGCACGTGGCCGTCTCCTCGACCGCGCTCCACTGGCTGGAGCCGGCCCAGCTCGTCGCCGTCTACGACGCCCTGGGCGCCCTGCTCCCCGCCGACGGCGTCTTCATGAACGCCGACCACCTGCGCTACGACCCGCGCTCGCAGCCGTTCCTCACCGGGGCGGCGGCCGCCGACGACGAACGCACCCAGCGTGACGCGCACTCGCGGGGTGTGCGGACCTGGGACGAGTGGTGGTCGGACGCCGTCGCGCACGACGCGTTCGGACAGCACCACGCCGAGCGCGAGCGCCGCTTCGCCGACCGGCCGCCCACACCGCACGCACCGCTCGAACTGCACCTGCAGGCGCTCGGTACCGCCGGATTCGCCGAAACCGGGGTCATCTGGCGGTACTACGACGATGTCGTGGTGTTCGCGCTGAGATGACCAGACTCACCGACCCTTCGCGGACCGGTCCGCCCGACGCGGACGCTCTCCCCGACGCCGACCCGCCGGCGGCGCGGGCGGCGGCGGGCGGCGCCGAGGTCCCTCCCGAACGCACACCGGGCAGGCTGCGCTCGTCCCTCGTCGTCGCCGCCTTCGTCCTCGCGCTGTGCGTGACGATCGTCGTCGCGGCCTTCGTCGGCACGGCGAACATCGGGGCGCTCGACGTGCTCGGGATCATCCTGCGCAACATCGGGCTGGGCGCCCTCGCCCCCGTCCCGGCGGCGCCGCCGCTCATCGACGCCCTCATCTGGGAGTCGCGTCTGCCGCGCGTGCTCCTGACCGCCGTGGTCGGTCTCGGGCTCTCGGTCTCGGGCGCGGTGCTGCAGTCGATCACCCGCAACCCGCTCGCCGAACCGTACCTGCTCGGGGTCTCCTCGGGGGCGTCCACCGGGGCGGTCGCGATCATGGTGCTCGGGCTCGGCTCGGGCGCGGTGACCCTCTCCACGGGCGCCTTCGCCGGGGCGCTGGCCGCCTTCGCGATCGTGCTGGTCCTCATCGGGGGCGGACGCGTCTCCAACCCCGCCCGCGTGGTGCTCACCGGTGTGCTGGTGTCGCAGTTCTTCTCCGCGATCACCTCGCTCGTGCTGATGCTCGACGGCGACGCGGACGCCACCCGGGGCTTCACGTACTGGCTGCTCGGCTCGCTCGGAGGCGCACGCTGGGAGCCGCTGCTCGTGGCGTCCGCCGTCATCGTGCTCGGCGCCGTCGGCTGCCTGTTCTTCGCCCCGGCCCTGGACGCGTTCACCTTCGGCTGGGACACCGCCTCCTCGCTCGGGATCAACGTGACCCTGGCACGGGTGACGCTCATGGTCCTCACCGCGCTCGTCACGGCGGCGGCCGTCGCGGCCTCCGGGGCGATCGGGTTCATCGGGCTGCTCGTACCGCACGTCGTGCGTCTGCTGGCGGGGCCCGCGCACCGCCTGCTGCTCCCCCTCAGCGGGCTCGGGGGCGCGATCTTCCTGGTGTGGGTCGACACCTTCGCCCGCTCGGCGTTCTCGCCGCACGAGATCCCGGTGGGAGTGATCACGGCGCTGCTCGGCGCACCGGTGTTCGCGGTCGTCCTGGGAAGGGCGGCCCGGCAATGACGGCACTGGAGGCGAACGGCATCACGTGGTCGGTCGACAGGACACGCATCCTCGACGGGGTCTCGATCCGGGCGCGCTCCAACGGGGTGCTCGCCGTGCTCGGGCCCAACGGGGCGGGCAAGACCTCACTGCTGCGCATCCTGGCGGGGCTCCGGCGTCCAGACGCCGGAACGGTGCTCCTGGGCGGGGAACCGGTCCGCTCCCTGCCCCGGCGCGCGGTCGCCCGGCGGGTGGCCATCGTGGAACAGTCACCCGAGGTGCACACCGACATCACCGTCGACGACGCCGTGGCGCTCGGCAGGACGCCCTACCGCGGCACCTTCGCCGGGCTGGACGGCGAGGACCGTGCCGCGATCGAACAGGCGCTCGCCCTCACCGGGATGCGCGCCTACCGGTCGCGGTCGTGGCGGACGCTCTCCGGCGGTGAGCGACAGCGCGCCCAGCTGGCCCGCGCGCTCGCGCAGCAACCGGAGGTGATCGTGCTGGACGAGCCGACCAACCACCTCGACATCCGCTACCAGCTCGACGTCCTCACCCTGCTGCGATCGCTCGACATGACGGTGGTGACCGCCCTGCACGACCTCAACCTGGCCGCACGCTACTGCGACCGGGTCGCTGTCCTGCACGCCGGGCGGATCGCGGCGACGGGCACGCCCGCCGCCGTGCTGACACCCGAGCTCGTCCGTTCCGTCTACGGGGTCGAAGCCGTCGTCGACACCTCCCCGCACATGGGAGCGCCGGTCGTGACCTACCTGGGCGGCGTGTCCGGACGCTCGACACCGGTGCCCGGTCCCGGGCCGCACCGCCGGCGGCAGACGGAGTGAGCCGCTTCGCGCGGCCTCGCGCGGCCGTGTGCCCGGGGCCTGCTCATCGCCCGCCAGACGGGCAGCGACCGTCGACGGGACGGCGCGGGCGGCCCCGGCCGGGGCCCGGCTCCGTGATCTGAGCCGCGCACACCGGAAGAGAACGGGAGGGTCCCGGGCTCCGCGCACGCGGGGACGACGGGACCTTCCCCGTTCGCGTTCCGCGGCGCACGGTGTCCCCGATCCGCCAGCCGTGTCCCTCTGGCGGGTTCTCCACCGCTGTCCGGTCGGTCCGGGCTGGCGGATTCACCCGCGGGGCGTCTCCGTGCGGGGATCGGCCACCAGGTCGCGCAGGTCGCGCAGGTTGTCCTCCAGGAACCGTGCCAGCGAGTCCGGGAGCAGGCTGATGCTCCGAAGGGCTGTATCCGTACTGGGGAGGACGACGGTCTCGTAGGTTCCCCGCGTCGGGTCGGAGAACTCCGGTCCGGTACGGCTGGAGGGGTCCGTCTCCGTCAACCGGGCGACGAACACGTGCTGGACGAGGGTCCCCTCGGGGTGTTCGTCGGTGAGGACCACGACCTCGCGTACCCGGTCGACGCGTCCGCCGAGTTCCTCCAGGACCTCGCGGCGCAGGGCCGCCTCCACGGAGGCGTCCTCCGGTTCGACGCCTCCCCCGGCCGTGGTCCAGTAGGGGGCGCGGCCCGGACGGGTCCGCTTGATGAGCACCAGCCGCCCCTGCCGGTCGAACAGGATCGCGCGGGCCTTCTGCTTGATGATCTCGGGCATGTCCGTGATCCTGCCCTGGTCGGAGCCGGTCGTCCCGGTGGACGAGAGAACTCTGTCCCGGAGGCGACCCGGTCCGGGGCCGGGGGTCCTGGCCGCGCCGGGGGGCTTCCTTGGAGCCGGGGCTCTGCGCGCCTTCCCGGACCCGGGCGGTGTCACGGAGACCGGGGCCGGCCGGGGACCGGAACGTCGGTGGGCGCCCGTACCCTCCTTGCGGACGCGCGGGCGAGCGGCACCCGCCTCCCCTCCGACCGGCCCCCACCCCCTCACCGCTGGGAACCCGATGACCGGACACACGACCCCTCTGGCCTTCTCCACCGAGCGCCGACGCGTCGGCGCTCGGGAGTGGACGCGAACCCCCCGGCTCAGCGTCCTCATCGAACCGGGGGAGCCGGTCGCACCGGCCCGGATCGGCTGGCGCGACTGCGAGGGCGGCGAGGCCGTGGCCGTGTTCGACCCCCGTATGGACGCGTTCACCGGTACACGCGTCACCCTCGACGGGGTCCAGTACGAGTGGCGGGGGACCCGTCTGGACGAACCCCCCGAACGTCCCGGCCACCGGTTCCGGATCCAGGGCGGCGGCCGGGAGCTACGCCTGCTCGTCGAGGACGGAGGACCCCCGCTCGCGCGGGTCGACTGGGCCGACCGCGAGGGCGGAGGAGGCACGGTGCTGCTGCGCGCCGTCGAACTGGACCCGACCCAGAGCCTCGACGCGGAGGGCCTCACACGCATGGTGTGCTCGGTGCGGGCGGGAGACGAGTACACCGAGGTGGGCGATGTGGCCCTCAACCTGCTCGACTTCGCCGCCACGAAGTGGCGGTCACGGCGTCGCGCCGACCGGCTGGACTTCACCATGTCCGAACCCGTCACCGTCCGGCACTACGTGCTGGACTCCGCTGGCGACTCCCCCGACCGCGACCCCGCGGACTGGTCCCTGCTGGGGTCTTCGGACGGGCGGGAGTGGACCCTCCTCGACGCCCGGTCCGGTGAGTCCTTCCCCGCCCGCCGTCTGGCGCGCGACTTCACCGTCACCGGCCCCGGCGCGGACACGCCCTGGCGGTACCTGCGGCTGGAGGTCACCCGCAACGCGGGTGCGGACCAGACCCAGCTCAACCGGGTGCGTTTCTTCGCCGAGGACCGCGCCTACGAGGCCTTCCACGGGCTGCGCCACACGGCGCGGAGCGGTCCGGAAACGTTCATGGGCCTGGCGGTCGCCCCGGAGGGCGGGGACGCGCCCGCGCTGCCGGTGACCGTCGAGGAGTGGCGGACCTACCTCACCGAGTACAGCGCCGACATGCTGCGCGTCGCCGAGGCCGAAGGGGAGGAGGTGGGTGGGGAGGAGCGGACCTCGTCCTGGTTCGGCAACGAGGGCGCCCCGGAGGAGCGGATCGCGGCTGTGGAGGAGCGCCTGGGCCGTCGGCTGCCGCCGAGCTACCGCTCCTTCCTCGCCGCGTCCGACGGCTGGGGGAGGATGGGGGCGTTCGTCTACGGGATGAGCTCCACCGCCGAACTGGAGTGGGACAGCCTTGCGAACATGATCGGTCTGGACGAGGAGGACCTGGAGGACGAGGACGAGGGGCTGGTCGGCCCGCTGATGTGTGTGGCCTACGACACCGACGCCCAGTTCTGGTTCCTGGACGCGGGCGATGTCTCCCCGGACGGGGAGTGGGCGGCCTACATCTGGGCGAGCTGGTACCCCGGTCTGGGCGACCGGCACCGCTCCTTCGCCTCGCTCGTCCACGCCGAGCGCGTCTCCTTCGAGGAGCTCAACGCTGGCAAGGGGCGCCCCGTTCGGGTCCGGTGACGCGGAGGGACCGCTGGAGCCGGGGCGCCGTGAGGCGCTGGCCGGAAACGCGGACCTCGCGCTCACGGCCTTCGATCGGGCCAGGACCCGGGGGGCCAAGCTCCGCGCACGCGGAGGTGAACCGTGTCGTGATGTCCAGCGGGTAGTTGTCCGGCCCCAAGCTCCGCGCACGCGGAGGACCATGCGCAACGCCAACTCCCGGCTCAGGCACCGCCCACCGCCGTCATGGGGCCCTGACTGCCATGGCGGCGGTGGGCCATCAGGCCCCTGAGTGCTCTCCGCTCAGTCGGCGTTGAACGCCTTCTCGACAGTCAGCGTGTCCTCGTACAGGTGCATGCGGACGATCCGGTTGTCCTCGACCCTCAGGTGTATGGCCGCCGGTGTGGTGAACTCCTTCCCAGTGGCCGCGACGGTGTGCGTCCAAACCGCCAGCAGTACGACGTCGCCACCGTCGACGATGACGCGCTCCAGCACGACCTCGCTCTTACCGTGCACGAAGTGCGGCCACATCGTGGTGAAGTACGGCGCGACCTCCTCCCGGCGGGTACGGCGCCCGGCCCAGGAGAACGTGTCACTGCTGGGGACGTGCCAGTCGATCTCCTCGGCGAAGAGTTCCTGGATGCCGTCGGGGTCCTGCCTGCCGAGGCGCTCCACGAACTTCTCGGCCACGGTCCGCGAGGCCTGTGTGTCTGTTGTCATCGTCCTTGTCCTTCGTCTTTTCGTTCGTATGAGGCGTGCCGGTCGGGCCTCAGCACTGGAACAGGAAGTGTTTGCCGTTCAGCGCTCCGCCGAGCGGCATGAGCGCCCCGCCTTCGCGCAGCGTGCCGAGATCGACCGGCGCGAACCCGGATTCGGTCAGCAGCCGTGTGAAGCGGCCCTGGTGTCCAGCTGTCACACGGAACTCTCCGATCTCCTGATGTAACAATTTTGGTTACATCGTTGAGTGGGGGATGCGACCCCCCTTGCCCAGGGGGAGCCGACGGTCCCGGGTCAGGCGGCGTTCAAGACGTCCCGCAGTACGTCCTCCAGCGTGGTCTTGGCCAGCTCTCCGCGCAGGGCCGCCTCCACGCCGTCGTACACGGCGGTCATCGCCGGTCCGATGCCGTGGCCCACGACGCACTCGGTGTCCGGTGTCGCGGGATGCAGGGCGAAGACCGGTCCCGGTTCGATCGCCTGGTAGACGTCGAGCAGGGTGATCGCCGCCAGGTCCCGCGCGAGCATCCAGCCCGCCCCCGCCCCCCGCCGTGAATCGGCCAGGCCTGCCTTGTTCAGCTTGGCCAGCAGGCGGCGGATCACCACCGGGTTGGTGTTGACGCTCGTCGCGATCTGCTCGGAGGTGGCGACCTCGTGTCCGCGCCGCTGATACAGCCCGATCCATGTCAGGGCGTGCGCCGCGATGGTCAGCCTGCTGTTGGCGCTCACGTCGGACTCCGCCTCCCCCACCCCTCGGTTCTAGTCGTAACTATAAGGGTTACAACCACATGCGGCAAATTCTGCGGGGCTGGCCGAACCGACCTCGTCGGCTCGCCTGGAGCGTGTGCGGAATGGTTTCGGGCGGCCAGCACCAGACACGGCGCAGTCGTCCGCCCTTACCCGTGCAGGCGTTCCGACGCCGACAGGACCTCGCCGTCGGGGTCCTCCACCATCTCCTTCGCCTCACGGGTGAAGGAGAGCACCGCGTTGAACAGCTCCATGGCGTCCTCGGTCCGGCCGGAACGCTCCAGTTCCTGTACCGCGTCCACGGCGCTGTGTACCGCCCGGGCGTACTCGGCCGCCTGTTCGCAGGGAACCGGTTCGGTGACGTGCAGGGCGCCCTCGAACAGGGTCCGCAGCGCCTCGGGGCTCCCGGACGCCACCGCTGCCCGTGCCTCCAGGGCCAGGGTGAGCCCGGGGGAGCGGTCCGCCTCCTCCAGCAGCAGCTCCACCAACCGTTCGCGGTCCAGGGTGTGCAGGTAGGAGGAGACATCGGGTACGGAGGACGCGGTTCCGCCGTGCTCGCGTTCGTACAGGTGCACCAGCCCCACCGCGACCACGTGCTTGCAGCAGTCGCCCTCCTCGGCCCAGGGGCAGTCGCAGCGCCAGGAGAAGGCTCCCTCGGCGGTGAGCCGTACCCGGTAGCGCCGCTGTCCGCGGACGGTGGCGCGCACGGTCTTCGCGTCCCGGCGTAGCCCCGACACCCGTCCGAGGTGGTCCAGGCCGCGGTCGAAGGACTTTCTGCCAGCCAGTTCCAACAGCAGATCGCGGGAGAGCTCAGGCATGGGCCCAGTCAAGCGGAGCGGCACGGAAAGCGCCGGGGCGAAGTGGAAATCCCCGTTCGTCCGGGTCCCCGGTGTGGGCGAGGGCGTCCAGCGATGAGTTCCCGCACGGTAGCCTTCCCGTGGCCCGGACGAGCGCTCCGGCCCCGGCGGGAACGCCCCGGCGTCCGGCGCCGGAGCCCCACCGCACCGGCCGAGCGTCCGTTCGTCCGAAGACCCGAGAGCGAGACCGGTTGTACGCAGGCACCTTCTCCATCGTCGCCCACGACGTCGCCACCGGAACGTGCGGTGTCGCGGTCAGCAGCCGCTTCCCGGCGATCGGCGCGCTGTCGGTGTTCGCGCACGCGGAGGCGGGGGCGGTCGCCACACAGGCGCTGATCAACCCGCTGCTGGGCGCTGACGCCCTGGAGCTGCTGCGGTCCCACTCCGCCGAGGAGGTGCTGCGCCGGGTCCTGGACGCCGACCCCGACGCCGACTCGCGACAGGTCGCCGTGGTCGACCGCGAGGGACGCGCCGCCGCGCACACCGGCGCGCAGGCGCACCCGTGGTGCGGCCACAGGGTGGGGGACGGGTACGCGGTGGCGGGCAACATCCTGACCGGTGCCGACACGCTCGACGCGATGGCCGAGCGGTTCGAGGCCGGCGCCGGGGAGCGGATGGACCGGCGGCTGCTGGGCGCCCTGGAGGCGGGGCAGGCGGCCGGCGGCGACCGGCGCGGCAGACAGAGCGCCGCGCTGTACGTGCATACCGGCCACCCCTACCCCCACCTGGACCTGAGGGTGGACGAGCACCCCGACCCGGTGGCCGAGCTGCGCCGGATCCACGGGGTCGCCGAGCGGGAGCTGCTGCCGTTCGTGGAGGCCATGCCCACGCGCGCGCATCCCGCGGGCCGCTTCGAACGCCTGCTGGACACCGGCGACCGCTGAGCCCGCCGCCTGCGGCCACGATCTTCCACCGCCGTGGGAAGCGTGCCGACGGCCGACCGGGGCGGCAGCGGCGCGGCGCCCCGCAGCGGTGACGGGTTCAGGAGCGGCGGCCGTCTCCGGCTCATCCGTCCGCGGAGCCCCGGGCGAACCGCCACGCGAGGCCCTGCACCGCCCCGTAGTCCGGGACGCCCTCGGGGAGGGGAAGGCCCGACGCCACCGCCTCGGCCGCCGCCAGGGCCCCGTGCAGGGCGGCGCGGAAGAGCAGTGAACCGCAGCTCACGCGCCGCACGCCCAGGTCTGCGAGGACCCGCAGCGGCGGGCCGTCGGGGGAGTGGAGGATGTTGAGCGGCACACGCAGCGCGGCGGCCAGGGCGGCGATCTCCTCCTCGTCGCGCAGGTCGGGCACGAACACCCCGTCGGCTCCGGCCTCCTCGTAGGCGGCGGCCCGGTCGGCGGTCTGTTCCGCGTGGCCGGGCAGCCAGCGGGTGTCGGTGCGCGCGTTGAGGAACAGCGTCGGTGCCGCCTCCCTGACCGCGCGGATCACCGCCCGCTGGTGTCCGGTGTCGGCGAGCCCGCCGTCCGCGAGGCCGTCCTCCAGGTTGATTCCGGCGATCCCCGTCCGCTCCAGTTCGGCGGCCAGCGCGGCGACCCGTGCCGGTGACGCGCTGAAGCCGCCCTCGACGTCCACGCTGACCGGCACGTCCAGCCGGGACAGGCCGCGGGCGAGCCGTAGCGTCTCCTCGCGCGCGAGCCCTCGGGCGTCGGGCAGCCCGGCCGCCGCGGCCACACCCAGGCTGGTGGTCCCCACGGCGCGGAACCCCGCGGCGGCCAGGGCGGCGGCCGACGCGTGGTCCCAGGCGTTGGGCAGCAGCAGGGGAGCGCCCCGCAGGTGCAGGGCGCGGAAACGCTCGCCGGGGCTCTCCGGTTCTGTCGGGAGGTCGGTGCCGGAGGGCGGAGGCGGGCGGTCGTGGTCGGCGGATCCGCTGCCGGGTGCTGTTCGGGAAGCCATACGGCGACGCTAGGGCCGCGTCGTTTCGGTCGCCGCCGAAGCGACGGGACGGCACCGGCCGAACCCTGATGGCCGCAGATCCCGCCGCGGGTCAGGCGGTGCCGGGGTGGATGGTGAAGACCCGGTTCAGACCGACCATGCTCATGATGCGCAGGGTGTTGGCGGGGACGGCGAGCAGGGCTATGTCGGCCCCGGCCGCCAGGGCGTGCTGACGGGCGGCCAGCAGGGCGCTGATACCGCTGGAGTCGCAGAAGTCCAGGCCGGACAGGTCGATGGACAGGCACTGGCCGGACTCCAGGGCCAGGAGCCGGACCTCGTGGCGCAGGGTCGAGGCGTGGTCGTAGTCCAGCGAACCGGTCACGTCCAGGACGGGACCCGTCGCGCTGTCTCGGCGGGTGACGGTCAGGGTGCTCATCGTGGACCGCTCATCGTGTGGTGTCCGGTTCCGGACGGGGCGGTGGAGGGCGGGGCGGGGACGCCGAGCGCGAGGAGGGCGGTGTCGTCCTCCAAGCCCTCGCCGAAACCCTCCAGCAGTTCGGCCAGCGCGTCGACGACGCCGTGGGCCGTGGAGGGGGCGTGCCGCGCGACGAAGGAGAGCAGGGCCTCCTCGCCGTACATCGTGTCGGGTCCGGCGCCGGTGCGGGCCTCGGTCAGGCCGTCGGTGTAGAGCACGAAGGTGTCGCCGGGGGCGAGGGCGGTCTCGACGGTGGCGAAGTGGGCGTCGGGCAGCACGCCGACGAGCATCCCGCCGGGGGCGAACAGGAACTCGGCCCGGCCGTCCCCGCGCAGGGCCAGCGCCGGGGGGTGGCCGCCGAAGGCCAGGCGGGCACGGACGTGCCCGGCGTCGCCGTCGGGTTCGAGGACGCCGAAGACGGCGGTGCAGTAGCGGGGGTCGCCGTTGTCGGCGTAGCGCTCCAGGAGGGCGGTGTTCAGCGTGCCCAGGGCGTCCGCGGGTTCGGACGAGTGCAGGGCGGTGGTGCGCAGGACGTAACGGGCCTGGGAGGTCAGGGTCGCGGCCTCGGGCCCCTTGCCGCTCACGTCGCCGAGGAAGAACGCCCAGCACCCGTCACCGAGCGGGAAGAGGTCGTAGAAGTCGCCGCCCAGCCGGTAGGGGGAGGCGGTGTGGTAGTAGGCGGCGGCCTCCATGCCCGGAACGTCGGGCAGGGTGTCGGGCAGCAGGGCCCTCTGGAGGATGACGAGCGCCTCTCCCAGGCGCGCCCGGTCCGCCTCGGCCCGCCGGTGCGCCTCCTCGGCCTCGGCGCGGGCCCGTTCGGCCTCCTCGCGGGCCCGTTCTGCCTCGGCGCGGGCCTGCTCCGCCTCCCTGCGGCGGCGCAGCAGCTCCTCCTCGTAGGAGCGGCGGTCGGTGGCGTCGAAGACGGTGGTGCGGACCAGCAGCGGCTGGCCCCCGCCGTCGCGCTTGACGGTGGAGGAGACCAGCACGGGAAGGCGGCCGCCGTCGGAGGCCCGCATCTCCAGGGCGATGCCGTTGACCTCGCCCCGCAGGTGCAGCAGGGGCGCGAAGTGCGTCTCGTGGTAGAGCCTGCCGCCCACGGTGAGCAGGTCGGTGAAGCGCATGCGGCCCACCACGGCGGCGCGCTCCAGGCCGAGCCACCTCAGCAGCGTCGCGTTGATCCTGGCGACCGTGCCGTCCATGAGCGTGGACAGGTAGCCGCACGGCGCGGACTCGTAGAGTTCCTCGGCGCTGTCCTCCAGCAGCGCGCTGAGGGCCGCGTCGGTGGCGGAGCCGTTGCCGGCCCCGGGAGGCCCCGTCTCCCCGCTCATCCGGCGTCCCGGAGGGACTCCAGGAACTCCAGCAGCGCCGCCGCGGTGGCCCGCGGCGCGCTCAGCTGCGGGCAGTGGCCGGTGGCGTCCAGGGTGACCAGCGTGGAGGAGGGGATCGCGGCGTGGACGAAGGCGCCCACCTCGGGCGGGGCGATGGCGTCCTGGGTGCACTCCAGGACCAGGGTGGGGACCTCCACGCCCTTCAGGTCCTCGCGGTTGTCGGACAGGAAGGTGGTGCGGGCGAAGACCCGGGCGATGTCGGGGTCGGCGGCGCAGAAGCTGGTGGTCAGCTCCTGTCCCAGTTCGGGCCGCTCGGGGTTGCCCATGATCACCGGTGCCATCGCCGACGACCAGCCCAGGTAGTTCGACTCCAGCGAGGCCAGCAGTTCGTCGATGTCGGCCGCGGTGAAGCCGCCTCGGTAGCCCTCGTCGTCGATGTAGCGGGGGGAGGGGGTCACCATCGCCAGCGCCCGGATCCGCTCCGGCAGCGCCCGCGCGGCCAGGACGCCGACCATGGCGCTGACCGAGTGCCCCACGAACACCGCCCGTTCCAGGTCGAGGGCCTCGCAGACCTCGGCCGCGTCCTGGGCGTAGCCCTCCAGGGAGGAGTACCTGTCCTCGCTCCAGGCGGAGGCGTCCGACCCCCCGGAGCCGACGTAGTCGAACAGCACCACCCGGTACCGCTCGGCCAGGGCCGGGACGACCAGGCGCCACAAGTTCTGGTCACAGCCGAACCCGTGGGCCAGCACGACCGTCGGCCCGTCGGCCGCACCGGTGACGGTGACGTTGTTCCTGCGCAGGATGTCCATGTCGACCGCCCTTTTCCTCACGCCGGCCCGTACCAGAACGGTACTCGATCCCATGGGGTGTTTCCGGTGCCGAAACGGACGTGTCCGTCATCTCCTCAGGCGGTACGGACAGGGACGGCCGGGTCGGAGTGGCCCGGTTTCCCCCGGTTTTTCCGGATCACGGCCCCGCGTCGGCCCGGACGCCCGGGGAACGGGCGGTCACGGTCCCTCCCCGCCCTCCCGCTCCCGCGGACCGGGGGGACGCGCGTCGCCCCCGTCGCCCTCGGAGACCGGGGCCACCGGATCCGGGGAGGGTTTCCCGCCCTTCCCGTCCTCCTCGGCGTCGGAGAGCAGGGGGTGCTCGGCCACCTCGTAGCGCCGGATGTAGGTCCCCAGGAACGCCTGCATGCTCGCGCCCATCGGCAGCGCGAGCAGCGCGCCGGGCGCCCCCAGGATGGCCACGCCCGCCAGGACCGAGCCGAACGCCACCGCCGGGTGCATGTCCAGGGTCCTGGCGGTGATGCGCGGCTGGAGCAGGTAGTTCTCGAACTGCTGGTAGACGACGATGAACACCAGCACCCACACGGCGGGCCAGATGCCCTCCATCAGCGCCACGAGCACCGGGACGACCCCGCCGATGTAGGTGCCCACGGTGGGGATGAACTGCGACAGCACGCCCACCCACAGCGCCAGGGCGAACGCGAAGGGGATGTCCAGCGCGACCAGCACCACGTAGTGCGCGCCCGAGCAGACCAGGGCCAGCAGCGCACGGGAGTAGAGGTAACCGCCCGTCTTGGTGATCGCGATCTCCCAGGCCCGCAGCACCTCGCGCTGGGTGCGCGGCGGCAGGACCGAGCAGATCACGCGGCGGAAGCGCGGGCCGTCGGCGCACAGGTAGAAGGTGAAGAGCGCGATCGTCAGCGCGTTGAACAGCAGCGCCAGGACGGTCGTCCCGGCGCCCCAGACGTTGTTGGCGATACCGGAGGCGTACTGCTCGATCAGCCCGCTGGCGCTGGAGATCTCGTTGAGCAGGGTGGTGGGGGAGTAGGAGGTGTCGAACGTGGTGTTGACCCAGGCCAGCGCGGCGCGGATCATCGCGGGGATCTCGGAGACGAAGGCCAGGATCTGGCCGACCAGCATCGACCCGAGCAGACTGAGGAACACCACGGTCAGCGCCAGTACCAGCAGCATCACCAGCCCGGTGGCGGGCCCGCGCGGCCAGCGGTGCCGGTGGAGCCAGTTGACCGCCGGTTCCAGCGCCAGGGCGAGGAACAGCGAGATCAGCAGCAGCATGATGAGGCTCTGCAACCGGACGAACAGCCACAGGGTGAGGCCGAACGCGGTGACCAGCCACAGGGCCAGCAGCATGGCCCGGGGGAGCCAGCGCGGCATGCCGCCGCCGCGGTCGGGGCGCGCGGACCCGGGCGGTGTGGTGCTCGTGTGCAAGCCGGTTCTTCCTCACTGTGTGCGGCCGCGCGACGGGGCTCCCGCGGCGTGCCGGGACGGTTGCGGCCCCACCGGACGATAGCGCCTCCCGGCCGCCTCTCCGTCCCGTCGCCGCCGCACTGTCGGCGGGGCTTCCTACGATGCCGCCATGGACACGAGTACGGATGTGTGGGCGGGAGTCCGCGAACGGGTGCGGGAACTGGCGCGGGCGCCCGGTGCCCGGGAGGTCTTCGGTGCCGGTTCCCACCGCTTCGCACTGCTGGAACCGCTGACCCCGGAGGAACTGGCCGAGGCGGAGGGGCAGCTGGGCATCCGCCTGCCGACGGGGTACCGGGAGTTCCTGCTCAGGGTGGGCGCCGGCGGAGCGGGGCCCGCACACGGTGTCTTCCCCCTGGTCAGAGGGGTGGACGGTCGGTGGCGGTGGCACGGCGACGGCGCGGACCTGGTCGCCCCGGCGCGGCTGGCGGAGCCGTTCCCGTCCACCGGTCCCGACCCGCGGTCCCTGGCCGCCCTGCGGGCCGAGGAGCCCGTCGAGGAGGACTTCGGGGACGGTGAGGAGTTCGACCGGGTCTACGAGGCCTGGGACGCGCGCATGGCTGACCTGCTGTGGGCCGAGGAACGTACCGTCGGCGCGCTGTGCCTGTGCCACCTGGGCTGCGCGCTGCGGCAGTGGCTGGTCGTGACCGGCCCCGAGGTCGGGCGGATGTGGAGCGACGGCCGTGTCGACGACGAAGACCTCACGCCGCTCACCGGCGGGGACGGCGCGCCCCTGACCTTCACGGACTGGTACCTGGGGTGGCTGGAGGAGGCCTCCCGGGCCGTGGCGGTCCGGTCCTGACCAGGGCCCGGTGCGCCGCCCGTCCTCACGGGCGGCGCTCTCCCCGGGCGGCGCTCTCCCCGGGCGGCGCTCTCCCCGGGCGGGGCCGGGCGCCGCCGACCGCCTCAGGCGGACGGGGCCGTGCCGGAGGGCGGCGGCGTCCTGGGCATCGGCGGGGTCGGCCGGTCGCGCCGGGCGCTGTGCCCGACCGCCCGCGGTTCGCGGCCCTCGGCGGCGCAGCTCAGGATCTCCCTCGCGGCGAGCCGTCCCGCGACCTGGAAACTCCGGACGTTGGAGTCGGTCCAGTGCCACACGGCGTCGCGCAGCACCACCCGGGCCGCGAAGGCGGGGAGGCCCTCCTCCCGTTCCCGCCACGCCTCGCGCGCGCCCTCCGCGAACGCCTCGGCGAACTCCCGCGGAAGCGGTTCCCCGGTGTACCGGCAGGTGGGGGGAAGGTCGTCGACGAACGCGAAGTCCCCGGAGGCCTCCTCCGGCAGGGGCTCGGCGTCGACCCAGACCATGGCGAAGGAGCCGGGGCACGCGGACTGTTCGACGTGGCGGACGTAGACGCCGGTGACCGGTCGCGGCAGCGGGGGCGGGCGCTCGTGGTCGGTGGACACGTGTCTCTCCTGACGACGGGGATCACAGTGTCCCTCCGCGCGGCCGCTCCGCACCACCTTTTCGCGGGCGTGGTCGAGGTACCCCGCGCCTTCGCGGGAGGTACGGCGGGCACGCCGGTGCGCCGAGGAGTGGTGTGCGTGCCGCCCGCGCGAACGGGCGGCACGCTCACGGACCACGGAGAACCGGAGGCGGCCGCAGGCCTCAGGCCCGCGGTCCGAGCACGCGCACCACCACCTTGCCCCGGATCCCTCCGGCCTCCAGCGCCCGGTGGGCCTCGGCGATCTCGGCCAGGGGAAGGACCCTGTCCACGACGGGGCGCACGGCTCCGGACTCGGTCAGGCGGGTCAGCTCGGCGAACAGCTCGTGCCCGGGGTCGCCGCTGAACGCGCGGATCCGGCGCGGGCCGAAGACGGCCGAGGCGGCGACGTAGGAGAGCGACGCGAGCACGCGCTCGATGTCGAAGGTGATCGTGACCATGCGCCCGTTCCGGGTCAGCCGCCTGCGGTAGGCGCCCATCCCGGTCCCCACCGTGTCCAGGACGACGTCGAACGGCGGCAGGTCCTCCGGTTCGGTGCTCGCGTAGTCGAAGGCCTCGTCGGCGCCCAGCTCCCGCACGAGGTCCAGGTTCCCGGCCCCGGCCAGCGCGGTGACGTGGGCGCCGTAGGCCCGGCCGAGCTGGACGGCGACGCTGCCCACCCCGCCGCTCGCGCCCCGCACCAGCAGCCTCTCGCCCGGGGCGAGGCGGGCCTTGTCCCGCAGCGCGGTCACGGCCGTCGTGCCGACGCCGGGCAGGGCAGCGGCCTCGACCAGGTCGATCCCGGCCGGTGCCGGGGCCAGCTGCCGGGGCGCGACGGCCACGAACTCGGCCGCGCTGCCGAACGTTCTGGGCAGCGCGCCCCACACCCGGTCCCCCGGCGCGTACCCGGAGACGCCGGAACCCGTCTCGACCACCTCGCCCGCGAAGTCGATCCCGGTCCGCTTCGGAAAGCCCCTCCCGGCCAGCCCGGTCACCGGGCGCGCCCTGCCCGCACGGCCCAGCAGCTCGCCGCCGTTCACGCTGGCGGCGTGCACGCGCACCAGCACCTTCCCCGGACCGGCGCCGGGCTTGGCGACCGTGCCCTCGTACAGCACCTCCGGGCCGCCGTACCGGTCGTACAGGGCCGCGCGCATCTGACTCACTGTTCTGGTCCCCCTTGTCAGCCGCCGCACGTCGGGTCCGTGCGGGGTCCTCGTCGTGCACGCTACGGCCTAAACGGACGCCATTCTCCACTTAGGGCC
The DNA here is from genome assembly GCF_041228755.1 of Nocardiopsis sp. LDBS0036. Classification (NCBI taxonomy): domain Bacteria; kingdom Bacillati; phylum Actinomycetota; class Actinomycetes; order Streptosporangiales; family Nocardiopsidaceae; genus Nocardiopsis; species Nocardiopsis sp. LDBS0036. Next base: position 1,629,260 of record NZ_CP141103.1, on the reverse strand, counting down.
GATGTGAGAGACAGTGCCGTTCGTTCGTCTCGGATCGCCCCGCCGGACCGCCGCGGTCCCCGGCGACCGGAGTCCGGTCGCGCGAACGGGGACCGTGCCGCCGAAGCCGTGCCGAAGGTGTCGGAACGGCCGGAACCTCCCGCGCGGCTCGGGCATCGAACCCCGGTGTTCAGCACAGTCCGCCACCGCCGTGGCGTCGGAAGACGAGGTGTCAGCACGTGTTCGGAATCCTGCGTCCCTGTCGGCACACGTTGTCCGACGGGCTGGCCGAGGAGTGGATGTCGCACATGTGCGGGCTGTGCCTGGCACTGCGCGACGACCACGGCCAGGCGTCCCGGATCGCCACCAACTACGACGGCCTGGTGGTGTCGGTCCTGGCCGCGGCGCAGTCCGAGGAGTGCGCGGGCACGCGCCGGGCGGGCCGCTGCCCCCTGCGCGGCATGCGCGGGGCCGAGGTCGCCGACGGCTCCGGCGCGCGCCTGGCGGCGGCGGTGTCGCTGATGCTGGCCTCGGCCAAGATCGCCGACCACATCGAGGACGGCGACGGCCCCTACGCCCGCCGCGGCGTGCGCGCGCTCGCCGGACGGGTGGCCGAGCGCTGGCGGCGCGACGCGCGCGAGGCGGGCGCCGGGCTCGGGTTCGACGGCGCGGGGCTGGTCGCGGTGGTCGACCGGCAGCGGGAGGCCGAGTCCTCGGCGGGACCGGGCACCGACGTCCTGGCGGTGACCCGGCCGACCGAGGAGGCCACCGGCGAGGCGTTCGCGCACACCGCCGTCCTGGCGGGGCGGCCCGCCAATGCCGAACCCCTGCGCGAGGCGGGACGCCTGTTCGGCCGCGTCGCCCACCTGCTGGACGCGGTGGAGGACCGTGAGGAGGACGGGCGCAAGGGTGCCTGGAACCCACTCACGGCCACCGGCACCGGGCTCGACCGGGCCCGTGAACTGTGCGACGACGCCGTCCTGGGTGTGCGGCTGGCGTTGGAGGAGGCCGGGTTCGTCGACGACCGCCTGGTCCGCGCGCTTCTGGTGGTGGAACTGCGCCGGGCCGTCGACCGCGTCTTCGCCCAGGGCGGATATCCGCACCCGGGTCAGCACCACAACCATCAGTCCCACCATCAGTCCCACCGCCAGGCCCACCACCAGAACCCCCACCAGGCCCACCACCAGCAGCCGCCCCACCAGTGGGGAGGTGACGGGCACGGGGCTCACGGCGGTCGCCACGGCGGCGGGCGCGGGGGAGGCTCCGGCGGTGAGGGTTCCGGTTCGGGCGGGGCGCGGAAGAGGAGCGGCTGCTGCGACTCCTGTTCGTGCGACACCCCCGAACTCCGGCACCCGCCCAAGCAGCGGGGCGTCCTGGCGGGTTGCGCGGTGGCGCTGTTCATGTGCGGAACATGCCAATTCTGCTGTCGCGATCCCCACCCCGGGCCGTGGTCGGGCAAACCGCGGAACTCCTGGTGTGAAGCCTGCGAGTGCTGCAACTGCTGTAATTGCTGTGAGTGCTGCAACTGTTGCGACTGACGCTCAGGCCGTCCGGGACGGGGAACCGGGGGTGACTCCTCCGGTCAGGCGCGGCACCGGACGGGGACGGCGAGCCGGGGACGGTCTCCGCAGGGAGGCGGGCCGCAGGGCGCGGGGACGGCCCTCCCCGGAGGCGCGTTCACCACACGGGTGCGGCGGCTCCGGGAGGGTCTCCTCGGGACGCGCGTCACCGGACGAGGGGGCGGACCTGCCGCCCCTTCAGTCCTCCCAGTCGTTCCACTCCTCCAGCTCCTCCCGCTGGGCCCGCTCCCACCGCTCCAGGGCCTCCCGTTCCCGGGTGAGGCGCTTCTGCACCGTGGCGATCTCGGGGCCGAGGATCGTGTTCCTGAAACCCCAGTGGATCTCCTCGGCGGTCAGCAGCTCGATGCTGTCCGCCGCCCAGCGGCGGCCGGGGACGGCGCCGGGGTTGCAGCGCAGGGTCCAGCCGGGGTTTGTCCGCTGGAACTCCTGGAGCACGGCGTCGAAGGTGCGGGGTTCGGTGTGTTCGGGCATGGCCTCACCTGGGGGCGATCCGGGAACCGTGCTGCGGAAGCGGGTCGTGCGGCTGGCACCCAGCACACTAGACCCGCGCCGCCTCCCCGTCAGGTGTTTCGCGGAATCCGTTCGCGGGTGTGGAGGACCCTCGGGGGGGGGGTTCCCGTTTCGGCCGCGCCGGTCAGCGCAGGTACGAGGCGCCGTTGACGTCCAGGACGGCGCCGGAGGACCACACCGCCTCGGGCGAGGCCAGGTAGCGCACGGCCGCGGCGACCTCCTCGGGGGAGGCCACGCGCCCGAAGGGGCTGTCGGCGCGCACCCGGTCGGTGAGGCGGTCGGCCACGCGTTCGGTCTCCACGAACCCGGGCGCCACGGAGGCCACGGTGATGCCGTGCGGGGCCAGGGCGACGGCCAGCGACTGGCCCAGGGAGTGCAGCGCGGCCTTGCTCGCGCCGTAGGCCGGGTGGTCGGGCTCGCCCCGGTAGGCGCCCCGCGATCCGACGTTGACGATGCGGCCGCGCACCCCGTGGTCGATCATGTGCCGTGCGGCCAGGTAGCTGGTGTTGGCGGCGCCGAGCACGTTCACGTCCAGGGTGGTCCGCCAGGCCCGCTGCCACTGCTCGTAGGAGGTCGTGGCCAGGGGGTGGGCGGTGTTGACCGCGGCGTTGTTGACCAGGACGTCGAGCCCGCCCAGGCGGGCGACCGCCCGCCCGACCAGGTCGGCGGCCGCGTCGGGGTCGGCGATGTCGGCCCGGAGGAGGACGTGCCCCTCGCCGGGGAGCCCGGCCAGGGTGGCCTCGGCCTCGGCGCGGCGGGTCGCGTAGTGCACGGCGACCCGGTCGCCCAGCTCCGCGAACGCGGTGGCCACGGCCCGGCCGATGCCCCGGGCGGCACCGGTGACCAGGACGGCGCGGCCCGCCCGGCTCCGGCGGGGGTCGTGGCGGCCGGGCTGGGAGAGGTCATCCGATGGCATGCGGGGCACTCTAGCCCCTCGCCCGGCCGTGCGCGGATTCCGGCGCCGCGAAGTCCACGGCCCTTGCCGGACTCGACCCCCGCGCGCCGGTCACGCGTCCTGTCACCGGGGGTTCGGGGACACCTGGACCATTCAGGGGCGGTTCCGGTGGAGGCCGGTGAAGGTCGGGAACCGGGGGCCGAGCGTCGCTTGGGCCGGCTGCGAACGGATATGGCGGCGCGTAGCAGCTTCCTATGCGGCGGATCGGCCTGGAAGAATCTGGGGCATGTCTGAGGCGGAAGCGGTTCTGATCGCCGCGGTCATCGCGGCCGTGGCCTCGGTATTCGTGGCCTTGTCGGCGCGCAAAGCCCAGCGGGATCAGGTTCTTCGGGAGTCGCGCCGAGATTTGTTCACAAGCTTCGTGCTGGCGGCCAAGGAGTGTCAGAGGATTCAAGAGGGCGTTTACACGGACAGCCGGTACCGGGAAGAGCGTGACGCTATCGAGAAACTGGAGGACCTGTATTCTCGTATGGCGATCGAGGCCCCGGGAAGCGAGGAAATCCTGCTCATGGCAAGATGCCTCATCGAACACTTTGAAGAAATCAGCTCAGTCGCGATGCGTTACGAAAGAGAGCGCGACCCCGTATGGCGGACGCGGCTGCGCGATGAGGCTCGCGACCTGAGGGAAACCATGGGTCAGATGCAACGGGCAGTGCATAAAGAACTGCATCGCAAGGGGTAGTCCGGCCTCGGTCTTCACCGGGTCGACGGGAAGGGCGTCAACGCTGCCGCCTGGCCGCCCGCCACGCCGTCGGGGCCGCCGCCCCTGGCTCCCCGCCGCCGTATCTCAGACGCCGAGCAGACTGCCCAGCCACTCCTGGGGAGCCGCACGGTAGATCCTCTCGGAGTGCTCCCGCCGGTCGGCCCCGGCCGGGATCGGGAACACCATGAACAGGGAGCCCTGGTCGACGATGACCTGTGCGTTCCTGATCGTCGGATGGGGGAAGCGCGTGTCGGAGGGGTGCCCGAACACCGCCGAGCCGTGGTGGGCCCACGACAGCGCTTCATCGTAGGACGGATATGTGGTCTGGAAGCCGCGCCACCTCAGCGCCCCGGCATGGCGGTCCTCCCCCTCCACGATAGCCCTGACCTCCAGAATCCCCCAGACCTCGCGCTTCTCACCGCTCACAGTCCGGACCCCCTTTCCCCGCGCACCGGATGAGCCGGACGAGAACGTGACCGCCTCGGAGCTCTTTCTGCTAGTGACCGCAAAAGCTGTCGTACCAAGACCTTGACGCTGTTCTACTGTGCCGCGCTGTTCCTGTCACGCCTGACCCTGAACCGCACCGTGGCCGCTTCCGGACACCTGGGCCGCTTCCCTCCTGCGCGGGGAAACGCCGCGACATGATGTATCGGCGAGTGCGAGGAGGGGATCAGTGCCACCGGAGATCATGGCGGCGCACCGCGTGCTGTTGGACTGCCTGTTCCGCGGCGGGCGCATCGAGGACCACCGGGCGGACATGGAGACCGCGGGCGCGGCCTTTATGGGTGTTCTGTCCGCTTTCTTTAGGAATGTTATGGAGTATGCGTTCAGCGGCCATGAGCCGGGCATCCAGGTCCGCGAATACCTGGAGGACCTCAAACGCTGCTACCCCTACGCCCTGGACTCGCTGGAACCGGTCCGCACGGCGGTTTTCGTCCTGGAGCAGATCGGGCCCGAAGCGCCGCCCCCGGGGCAGTCCTACCTGTTGACGGGGCCGAACCTGGTCGGCGACATGGCCACGCTCGCCCTGTACACCGCGAAGCAGGAGGGGCTGTCGGAGGAGCAGTTGGAGATGTACCTCTTCGGCGCCACCGCACGCTACATGCAGGGGATGTGACGGGGCCGGTCGCGTCCTCCTCGGCCCCCCGGCAGTGGTGGCGCCCGGGTTCCTCGGGCGCCGCCGGTGCCCGAGGAGCCCGTCGGCGGTCACGGGCGCGGTTCCCCGTCGCCGCAGCGCCGGTGCTGGGGGCGCAGCAGGCGCAGGACCTGACGGGCGCGGCGCCGGCGGCGGGTGTCGCGGGACCACACCGCCGGTACGACGACCAGGACCACGAGCAGCAGGAGCGGCCAGCTGTCGGCCGTCCCCAGGAGTGCGACCGTCAGGTCCACGACGGCCGTGTCGGAAACGGAGAGCAGGGGCATCGGGTTCCTCCACCGGGGGGTGAGCGAATCGGGATGCGATCAGCTTGAACCGGGCCCGGGGCGGTATTGACAAGGCAGTACACGAGCGGCCAAGAGCTGACAATCATTGACAGCGGAAGACGCCGTAAGGCCTCTGGTGGCAGGATGTCTGGCAGTTTCTGTCATGGACCGCACCGATCCGGAAGGACTGGCGTGCCCCGGCCCTGGAAGCGTCCCGATCTGCCCCCGGGTGGGCTCGACGAGCTCAACCGCGCGCTGCATGAGTTGCACCACCGGGCCGGCTGGCCCTCCTCCCGACAGATCCAGCGCGCCCTGGACGCCAAGGGGGTGCCCATGTCCCACACCAAGGTTCACGACACCCTCACCAAGCCGGACCTGCCGCCCAAGGGCGCGGTCGAGATGATCACCGAGGTCCTGGCGGAGGCGGTCCGCGGCGCCGACGTCGACACCGAGGTCGAGCGCCTCCTGGACCTGTGGCAGGACGCCTCCGACGGCACCCTGTCCTCTTCTTCCGCGGCGCACGGCGAACCCCGGGCCGAAGCACCGCCCCCGGCGCTCCGGCCTCCGACCGGCGGCGGACAGGGCGGGGACGAGCAGGCCTACGAGTGGGGAGACGTGCCGCGGGAGTGGAGGGACAGGGCCGAGGCCGGTGAACCCGACGCCATGATCAGCATCGGCCTCAGGTTCGGGGTCTGGGGCGAGAAGGACAAGGCGGAGACCTGGTACCGCCGTGCCGTCGAGGCGGGCAGTACCCGGGCCATGGACAACCTCGGGAGCCTGTTGGAGGACCGGGGCGACCTGGGGGAGGCCGAGGGGTGGTTCCGCCGCGCCGCCGAGGACGGTCACACCGATGCCATGAACAACCTCGGGAGCCTGCTGGAGGACCGGGGCGAGCTGGACGAGGCCGAGGGGTGGTTCCGCCGCGCGGTCGAGGACGGTCACACCGATGCCATGAACAACCTCGGTGTCCTGCTGCGGGGACAGGGTGAGCTGGACGAGGCCGAGGGGTGGTTCCGCCGTGCCGCCGAGGACGGACACCTCCAGGCCATGAACGACCTCGGCGTCCTGTTGCGGGGACGGGGGCGGCTCGACGAAGCCGAATCCTGGTTCCGCAACGCCGCCGGCAAGAACGGCAACGCGCACGCCATGTACAACCTCGGGTCCCTGTTGGAGGACCGGGGCGAGCTCGGCGGGGCCGATGTGTGGTACCGGCGCGCCGCCAAGAACGGCAACACCCAGGCCATGTACAACCTCGCGTTTCTGCTTCACCGAGAGGGGGACAAGGACGAGGCCGAGACCTGGTACCGCCGTGCCGCTGAGTTCGGCCACACCGCCGCCATGTACAACCTCGGCGTGCTGCTCCAGGGGCGGGGCAGGCCCGGGGAGGCCCAGGGGTGGTGGCAGCGGGCGTTGGCCGCGACGGGTCGGCGCCGCGGGCGCTGAACCCGCGGACGCCGAATCCGGGGGCCGCCCGGTGGCCTCGCCATGGGCCCGGGCCGGTCCCGCCCTCACGCCGGGCCGCGCTCCCTCCAGGCCCGGGCGAACATCTCGTGCGCGGGCGCCACCGGCCACACCCCGTTGAGGGGCCCCTCGATCTGCCTGTCGAACCTGGCCCGGACCAGGTGGGAGCCGAGCTTGGCCGTCTCCAGGGGCAGGTGCGGGGCCTTGAGCTCGGTCCAGTCGCCGGGGACGAAGAGCGTCCGCCCGGCCCGCGAGCGCCTGCCCTGCTCGACCGCGCCGGTCTCCAGGAGGCGGGCGGCGGTCCTCCTGTGGTGCGCGGGCGCCCAACCGTTCCACCGGCGCACGTTGCGGTCGGTGGGCCGGGACAGGGTGAGCAGTTGCAGGTACAGCGCCGCCGCGTCGGCGTCAGCGTCCAGCCCGCCCGCGACCTCCTCCACCAGGTCGGGGGCGCTCAGACGCGGGTCGGCCTCGAAACCGCCCGCCGGAACCGGGGTGTCGGTCGCGCGCGCGGCCGTGCGGGCCAGCCCGCCGTACAGCGCCGCCGCCCTGCGGACCTCCCGGGCGGTGTCGTGCAGGTCCAGCCCGGTCAGCGCCTCCACCGTGCGCTCGACGGCGCCGGGGTCGAACAGTCCCGCGGTCAGCAGCACGGGCACGACCGGGCGGTCCATCCGGGGCTCGTGGAGGACGAGAACGCCGTCGCTGTGCATCGGCCACGCGGCGGAGCCGGGTTCGAGGGCGCGCTCCGGCCCGACCCGGACGGGGACGGCCCCGGCCCGCTCCGCCCACGCCCGGACCGCGGGGGCGGGCACGTCGCAGGACAGCGGAACGTACGAACCGGGGCGGCGCAGCCCCGCCGAGAGGCGCGCGTGCAGCTGGGCCGCTCCCGCGGCGGCGGGGTGGCCCACCGGCAGCTGGAGCGCGGCCCAGGAGAGCACGGTGGCCGGGTCGCGGAAGGGCAGGGCGAGGGCGCCGACGCCGTGGATCCTCTCCCTGGTGTCGTCGCGGCGGACCTCCAGGCTCCCCCAGGAGTTCTGGACCAGGTGGCGGGGCTGGTCGGCGGCGGCGTGGCCCTCCCCGGAGGGGTCGGCGAGCAGGCCGGTCCAGAAGGGGTCCATGGCCAGGTCCGCGGCGAACAGGTCCGGCACCTCGGACTCGGCCTTCGCGGCGGCCAGTTCGGCCCTGGTCGGCTGGGCCCCGAGGATCTCGACCCACACCCGGGCCATGCGCTCGGCCGCGGCGACGGTGCCGCCGGGCTCCCACAGGCCGGCCGGGTCGTCGGGCACGGCCGCCACGAGCATGCGGCGGCGCTGCTCGGTGCTCAGCCTCGCGCCCGTCCTCTGGTACTCCGCGCGGGCGGTGCCCTTCTCCGGCGCGGCCTTGGAACGGCCGAACTCCCCGGACAGGACGAACTCGGCGGTGGCCCTCGCGACCCGTGTGGTCGCGCGGAAGGCCGCGACCGCCTCGGGGCCGAACACCACGGGGCCCCGCTGGTCGAGGAGTTCCAGGAAGCGGTGCAGCCGGGCGGTCTCGTCGCGTTCGATCCGCACCGGGTCCTGCTCCTCGGCGCCCTCCGGCACGGGTGCCGACCCCGCGCGCACGTAGGCGTAGCGCCGGTCCGCCAGGTAGCGCCCCGACCAGTGCCGCGCCTCCCTGCCGTACCCGCGCGGCAGGGGGGAGGGCGGTTCGACGATGACGGCCTGTCCGGCGGCCACCAGGGGCGCGAGCGAGGCGCCGGTGGCCAGGCCCCGCACCCACACGGTCCCCCGTTCGGCGAAGGGCTGCTCGGCCCACACGCGCAGCAGTGCCACCAGCGCCCCGCGCTCGCGGGGGCTCGCGCCGCCGGTGGCCAGACGCCACAGGACCGCGTCGGTGCGGCCGAGCAGGGGGTCCCAGCGCGCGGGTGCGCCGGGCGGGCTCAGCCTGCGGGTGTGCTCGTCGGTGCGGCCGCGCAGCCGCGCGCCGTCGGCGGTCAGGGCGGTGACCGTGGCCGCCAGGTCGCGGGAGGAGGAGTGGAACGCCGTCTCCGCGGAGTCGAACAGTCCCGCCAGCGCCCTCTCCAGGTCCGCGTCGGTGGCCTCGGCGACAGGACCCGGCAGCGCGCCGGCGCGCACGAGCGCGGTGCGCCGGGACGCCTCCTCGCGGCGCAGGCGCAGTTCGGCGGCCCACAGCACCGCCCACACCACACCGCCCGTGCCGTCGACCAGCGCCTCGTCGGTGACCTCGGGCAGCAGACGGGACAGCGCCTCGCGCACGGCGGCCGCGCGCGCGGGCGAGGTCCGGGCCGAGGAGGCGAGCGGCGACTCGGGGGACGAGGGGTCCTCGGCACCGGGCGCGTGCAGGGCCGCCTCGATGAGCCGGCGCGCGGTGGCCTCGTCCACCCCGCGCAGGGCACGGGAGGCGTCCGGGTCGCGCGGGGACAGGAAGTGCCAGAAGGCGGGCGGCGGCATCAGGGGGATCAGGCCGTTGCCCTCGTGGTTCCTCAGCCGGGCCTTGGGGTAGGCCCAGGTCTCCCAGATCAGGGAGTGGTCGTCGGCGTCCCGGCACTGGACCACCGTGTGGCCCGCCTTCCAGCGGTAGGCCAACAGCCCTCCGGCGGCGCCGCCGGGCATGCGCAGCACACCCCAGTACCTGAGGTCGAGGCGGTCGGGGAGCCGGGCGCGCCGTCCGTCGGTGCCCTCCAGCGCCCGCTGGGCCTTCCCGGCCCCCTCCCCGCCGGGGCCGGTCCAGACCACGCGGAAGCCCGCGAGCCCGTCCGCCGAACCCAGCGGGGAACCGTCCGCCCCCTCCGGCAGGCCGACCAGGTGCAGGCGCGTGTCCAGGTAGTCGGCGTAACCGAGCCGGGGGTCCGGGGTGAGGAAGTCGGGGCAGGTGAGGTCTCCGCTGACGCCGGTGGCCGCGTCCACCTCCGGAAAACCGCTGTCGCCCCCGCCGGTGTTCGACCAGACGCGCGTGCCGTCGCCCAGGTGGTCGCCGACTCGGACGACGCCCCTGCGGTCCCCGGGGCGCAGGACGCCGTCCTGGTCGTAGCGGCCCCCGTCCGGGGAGGCCAGGACGAGGCCGAGGTCGTGGCAGTGGGCGGTGCCGTGGTCGAAGAGGGCCGGGGAGGAGGCCGTGTCGAACACGTCCTCGGGCGCCGAGCACCACAGCGCCCGCTGCGACCGTCGGCCGTCGCTCCTCCCACTGGTGGTCCAGGCCACCTGGAAGTCCCCGCCCACGAAGTGCACGGTGTGCTCGTCGGCGTCCTCGGGCAGGGTGAAGGAACAGGACCCGCGCCTCTCCCGGTGGTCCACGGCCACCGCGGCGTTCCTGCCGTAGACGGTCAGCACCGGCCACGTGGAGGTCATGCCCCGGACGCCGCCGTCGCGGGCGCCGATCTCGGCCACGGCCTCCTCGAAGGCCCGCCACCCGTACTCGCCGGGCACCCCGAACCGGAGGGTTCGGGCGAGCGGCGCGGCCAGGTCGAGCCCGTCCAGGATCTCCTCGACCTCGTCCAGGTTCCGCATGACCTCGTGGGAGAGGCAGGCGTCGAGTTCGGCGAGCCCCCTGTCCGCCGACTCCAGCAGACCGCCCCGGACCCGTTCGACCTCGGCGTTCATCTGCTCCAGGAAACGCGGGTGCGGCCTCGTCCCGCCTCCGGTGTTCTGCGGACCGCGCAGGGGGCGCCCGACCCCCGCGGGCAGGTCCACCCCGATGCCGTGGGACTCGCAGGCCCTCACCAGTTCGCCGTCCACGCGGCCGTGCCGGTAACGGCCCTCGTAGAGGCGTACGGGGGCCTTCTCCTCGCGGATGCGCGGGGCGATGCGCTCCAGCAGCGCGTACAGCTCATCGGGCATCCGCTGCCTGGTCACGCCCTGGCCCACCCACCGGTAGCCGTACATGAAGAAGTAGCGCGACAGCCAGGCGCCGTAGCCGCCCTTCGGACGCAGACGCCCCTGAGCCATGTCCTCGGCGACGCCGGTGGTCTCCAGGAGGCGTAGCCACGGGGCGCCGTCGGTGACCGAGGCGGGGAAGAGGGCGGCCAGGCCGGGCCGGTCCTCCTCGGACGGCGGTGCCTCGGCGAAGACCCGGTCCGCCGCCTCCAGCACGCTCACCGGGACCTCGCGCCCCCCGGAGGCCGCCAGCACCCGGCCCAGGGCACGCGCCTCCTCGGCCGTCCCCAGCCCCGCCGCCCCGGCCGAGGCGCGCAACCGGGAGGGCAGCCCGGCGGGGACCGGTGCGCCACCGGCCGTCCAGGAGTCCAGGAAGCGCAGGAACTCCCGGTGCGCCTCCCGCGGCGGCAGGAGTGCGGCGAGCCTGGCGCGGTGGGCGCCCAGCTCCTTCGCGGTGAGGGCGCCGTGCCGGGCGAAGAGCAGGGCGTTCTCCACCGTGTGGTGGGGGTCGAGGGGAAGCGCGTGCGCGGCCTCCGCCTCGCGCGCCCGCGTGAAGGCCGACCCCGCGCGCTTCCTGTCCGGTCCGGCCAGGCGGTGGCCGACCGTGTCCCAGAACCAGGGCAGGTACGCCTCGGGCAGGCCGGAGGAGGCGAAGCGGTCCGCCAGGTCGGACATGAGCCGTCCCCGGGCGCGGTGGCGCAGGGCCAGCCGCGCCTGGACCGCGTCGAGCAGGTCGAGGGCCTGCCGCTGGAGGCCGGGATCCTGGGCCCGGGCCCGGTCCAGCAGGAGCGTCGAGGAGGAGGGGTCCGCCGGGAGGGGGAGGGGAAGGGGCATGCACGGCAGTATTCCAGCGGTCGCGGACAGTCGTGGGGCCGCGAGGCGGGGCCGCGTCCGTCGGGGTGCCGGACCGCCCGCCGCCACCGTTCGGGGAACGCTCGCCGCCGGGTGACCCCGTCGCCACAGGCCCTCGGTCCCGCCGCTGTCGGCCGCCGGTCGCGCGATCTCCCCGGTCCCGCCGCCACCGGTCGCCGCAACCCCCGCCGCCGCACGGACCCCCGGCCCGACGGGCGGGTGACGGACCTGTCCCCGGGCCCTCGCCGCTACCGGGCGCCGGTCGCGTCCGCTTCCCGCCCCGCGCCCACGTCGAAGGCGGCGTCGCACGCGTCCCGGACGGCGTCGTCGTGCGTGGCGATCACCACCGCGCAGCCCTCCCGGCTCAGCTGGCGCAGCACCTCCACGACCATCGCGCCGTTGTCGTGGTCCAGGGCGCCGGTGGGCTCGTCGGCCAGCACCAGGGAGGGCTGCTTGACCAGCACGCGGGCCAGCGCCACGCGCTGCTGCTCACCGCCGGACAACCGGTGCACCTTCTCCTGCTCCCGTCCCGCCAGGCCCACCCGCTCCAGCGCCGCGGCCTGGCGCGACCTGGTGCCGTACCGCTTGACGATGTCGAGGTTGGCCCGGACGGACACGCTCTCCACCAGGGCGTAGTTCTGGAACAGGTAGCCGAGCCTGTCGGCGCGGAAGCGCCGCTGCCCGCCCGGCCCCAGACGGGTGATGTCGGTGCCCTCGAAGAGGATCCGGCCCGCGCTGGGCCTCTCCAGCAGCCCCATGCAGTTGAGCAGGGTGGTCTTTCCCGAGCCGCTGGCGCCCACCAGGGCCAGCATCCGCCCGGCCTCCACGGTCAGCTCCAGGTCCCGCCACAGCACGCGGGAGCCGAAGGACTTGGTGAGCTTCTCGACGGTGATCATGCTGCCTCCCGGGGGTCATCAGGCCTGCGAGGAGCCCTCGCGGACGATACGGCGGTGGAAGAAGGCGAGCGCGCCCAGGGTCAGGGCGAGTCCGGTCGCCGCGATGGCCGCGGCGTAGAGGGGTTCGAGCCCGGTGGTCGGCACCAGCTCGGGCGGCAGCATCCTGGCGGGGTCGCTCAGCGCCCGCAGCGTGGTGAGCGAGTTCCACGCGGCCCAGCCCGCGAAGCCCAGCGAGATCCCCGCCTCGACGGCCAGGAACCGCCGGTGCGTGGCGAGGAACCCCCACCCGCTGATGTGCCGGGCGAAGACGGTCTGGGCCCGGGTGCGCGCGTGGATGACGCACGAGGCGATGCCGGTCAACAGCAGCAGGGCGGTTCCGGCGACCAGGTTGAACGCCTCGATCCGCAGCAGGTTCAGGTCGGCGGCGTGGGCCCCGGCCGCCTTGTTGAGGATCGGCTGGACCGCGTTGACGTACTCGGCCATCCGCGGATCGGCCTCCCGCGCCCGCTCCACCACACCCGGATCGGGGAACAGCACGGCCTCGTGGGTCATGTAGGTGACGTAGGCGCTGTCGGAGAGCACGGAACCGTTGGGCAGGGCGATGACCACCGGGTCGCGCAGGAAGGGCGGTTCCTGCTGGGCGAAGGGGGCCTGCGACCCGTAGGTGAACACCGTCTGGCCGTCGGCCGCGGGCAGGATCTCGACGTCGGTCCCGGACTCCCCACCGCCGTTCTGGAGGCGGAGCCAGTCCGGCATCGCCCGCTCGATCTCCCCGCGGTGGGAGGCGTGCGCCGGCGGGAGCAGGACCCGGACCCGCTCCTCGGAGGCGGCGGGGCCGTAGCGCTCGCCCGAGGGCGACACGATCTCCTGCTTCTCCAGGTAGGTGTCGTTGACCACGAGCACGTCGAACCCGGGTCGCCCGGACCCGACCGGCACGACGGACTCGGGCGCGTGCTGGTCGGCGATGACGACCCGGCCCTCCCGGTCGGCCCGGCGCAGCCAGGGGCCGAGGAGGGAGTCGGCGGCCTCGGAGTCCTCCATGCCGACGCTGCCGTTGAGGGCGACGTGCGAGGTCCGGCCGGTCCGGGCGAAGGCCTCCAGCGAGGCCCGCTGCTCCCGGGTGGTCTGCGCCAGGTGGACGACCGACCCCAGGACGGCGAGCACCAGGAGCAGCACGGGCACGCGCACCAGGTAGGCGCCCACCTGGGCGGCGCGCACGGGGATGCGGCCCTTGAGCGCGGGCAGGATCGCGGTGGTGTGCACCAACCCGAGCACCGCGGCGTGCACGGCCACCGCCACGGCGGCGAAGACCCCCGCGAACACCAGGGCGACCAGGGCGAAGAAACCGAGCTGGTTCCAGTCGTTGTAGAGGCCCAGGCAGGCCAGGGCGACCAGGGCGGCGCCGGGCAGGGCCGCGCCCCACAGCCGGGCGACCCGGCCCAGGTCGCGCAGCAGGATCCGCCCGTAGGAGCTTCCCAGCAGCCGCTGGACGGCGTAGTCCCGGGAGCCGAGCAGCACCCCCGCGCCGACCGCGGTCACACCCGCCAGCAGCGCCAGGGCCAGGACGTTGAACAGCGGGCCGCCGAGGAAGGACTGCCACAGCCGCGCCTGGCTGCCGCCCTCGTCCGGGCGCAGGCCGTGCTCGGCGAGCGCCTCGGTGAGCACCCGCGCGTTCTCGGGCGGGCCGAAGACCAGGTAGTAGCCGCGCGGGCTGCGTTCGGCGAGCGCCTCGACGGGATGGACGCGCAGCTCCGTGGCCGGGTTGAAGGACGGGTAGCCCTCGGTGAGCCAGTCGGCGTACCGGGAGTCGGGGTCGCCCACGGCCAGGTACAGGTGCGACAGCGACTCGGGGGTGCGCACGTCCGGGGCGGTGAAGCCGATCGCCACGCCCTGCTCGGCGGCGACGCGTTCGACGGTCTCCGCGACCCGGGCGCTGTCGGAGGTGCCCTCGTCCCCGACGATCCACACCACCGCCGAGTGCTGCGCGGTGGGGATCGTCAACTCCCACGTGGCCAGCAGCAGCGCGGCGATGAGCGCGGCCAGCAGCGGGAACGCGGTGTGGGCGAAGGCGATGGTCCGGTTGGGCATGGTCTCCTGGAGCGGTCGCGGACACGGGGGCGGCCCGCTGACGGGGGGCGTCAGCGGGTCCGTCGCGGTCGGCTACCCGCAGTGCCGCCAGTAGCTCTCGTTGTTGGACAGGGCGCGGGGGGCCGACGCCCGGGAGGTGTACCCCGGCAGGTACGCGGCGGAGGTGACGGTGTACCTGCCCACCGCCGTGGAGCCGTGGCAGCGCGTCCCGTGGAAGTAGTCGGAGTACACGACCGAGGAGGTGAGCCCGTGGTACCACGTCCCGCCGCCGACGTAGCTGACGGCGGCCGCGGCGACGCCCGCGGTTCCGGCGGTGAGCCCGGCGGCGAGCGCCAGGGTCGCGGCCGCCCGCCTGAGGGTGTGGGGCATGGTGTTTCCTCTCCTGGCCTTCGGGGTTCTCGGGGGAGGTCCTTCGCGGTTCGCTGTGAGGGGTCGTGTCGGTGGACGGGGGCACCGCCCCGCCCGCGCGCCGGGCCGCCGGAGGCGGTGGGGGAGGAGTCGTGGCGCCGGGGCGGGGGTACCCCGGCTCCCTCCGCTCGCCGGAGCGCGGGAGATGGAGATACCCCGCCCCGTCCCGGCCGAAAGCCCGCTGACCGCTTGCGGACAGGCCCGCCGCCGTCACCTGCCGGTTCCGTGTCCTGGCCGCCCGCATGACCGGGGGCGGCGCGCGCATGACGGACGGCCCTTGTACGGCCCCGCCCGTTCGGGTAGCGAACGGGCCGAGGACACGGCCGGTGCGGCGTGCGGGCCGCCCGAACCCCGGGCGGCGAGCTCCGGCGAACCCCTCTCGGGCACAGCGGTGGAGAGGGGTCCGCCGGCGCGTCCGGCACCGGCGGACCCGCCGCGGGCGCGGCGTCCCCGAGGCCGTCCCCGTCGCGGGGCCGGGCCCTCCCGAGCGCTCAGCCCTCCCGGCGCAGGCGGTCCAGTTCGGCGCGCAGCTCCTCGGCCAGCCGCACGGCACGGTCCAGGCCCGGTTCGCGGGCCGCGCCCGCCGGGGCCTCGGGCCGGGAGGCGGTCAGCGACGGGTCCGGGGCGATGCGCACCTGGTCGGCGGCGCCCTCGGCCTCGATGTCGAAGACCACCCGGTCGGAGCGGTGCCAGCTCTCGAACCACTCCAGGGGCGCGCCCTGCTGGTCGAAGGTCCCGCCCTCCAGCAGCAGCAGCGGCGCGTCGGCGGCCACGCCCAGCTCCCGGGCGATGCGCGGGTCGGCGGGCACGGCGCGGATCTGCCTGCGCCCGCTCGTGGGCACCGCCGCGAAGCGCTCCTCCATCAACCGGTGCAGGGAGGCGTCGCGCAGCATCACGGCGTCCAGCGCGGCGAAGCGCTCGGCGGGCAGCCAGGTGCGCACGTAGGACAGGGGGTCGCCGTCCAGGGAGCGCATCCGCTCCAGGCGCAGCAGCTCGCGCGTGCCCAGGTGGCGCGTCGCGGAGGGCACGCCCGAACGGGTGGCCTCCAGGGACAGCACGGCGGTGGACAGGCGCAGGCCGTCGGCGGAGAACTGGTCGAACAGCCCGGTCACGCGCTGCACGAACCGGTGGTGCTCGGTGGGCACGGCGGCGACCGCCGCGCGCCCCCGGGTCCGGCGGACCGCGCCCTCGTCCTCCAGCGTGGCCAGCGCCTGGCGCACGACGCTGCGCGAGACCCCGAACCGCTCGCGCAGGGCCGCCTCGCTGGGCAGGGTGTCGCCGGGGGCGATCGAGCGGTCGCGGATCTCCGCGCGCAGCGCTCCGGCGATCTGCGCGTGCAGCGGTCGGGGGTCGGTGCGGTCCACGGGCATGCGGATCATTCTAGGGTCGTCCCTCCTCCCGGGACGGTCGCCCCGGGGCGGGGACCTTGTGTGCCGCGCCCGCGTCCAGTCCCCGGACCGCGCGGCGGACACGTCGTCCGGGGCGGGGGAGACCCGTGGAACGGACCCGCCTGTGGTGGGCGCCCCGCAGGACGGGCGGGGCGCCCACCACAGGCGGGCCGGTCGGCCGGGGGAACACGGCGGTGTGCGGATGCGGCCCCCGGTTTCCCACGGGAGGCCGGTCGGTGTCGAGGCCGCGGTGGCGTGCGGGCGTCCCCCGCGCACCACGGGGTCCGGGGTGCGCGCACGGGCGCGCACCCCGGACCGGCTACCCCTCGGAGCGGGTGGCCTGCCAGACGTGGCCCCAGCCGGGGGCCAGCTCGGCCGCGCGGCGGATCGCCAGCACGAGGCTGGCCTCGCGGGCGATGCCCCGGCCCGCGATGTCGAAGGCCGTGCCGTGGTCGACCGAGACGCGCACCACCGGCAGGCCCGCGGTGATGTTGACCCCGTCGTCCCCGTAGACCGCCTTGAAGGGCGCGTGCCCCTGGTCGTGGTAGCAGACCGCGACCAGCTTCCACTTGCCCTTGACCGCCGCCGGGATCAGGGCGTCGGCCGGGAGCGGGCCGTGGGCGTTGATGCCCTCCTCGCGGGCGCGGGCGATCGCGGGCGCCAGGACGTCGGCGTCCTCGTCGCCGAACAGGCGGTTCTCGCCCGCGTGCGGGTTCAGGCCCGCCACCCCGATGGGCTCGTCCGGGCTGCCCTGGGCGCGGGCGAAGGCGCTCATCAGGCGCAGTACCTGGAGGGTGCGCTCCTGGGTGACGCCCTCGATGGCCTGGCGCAGCGACACGTGCGTGGTCAGGTGGAAGAAGGACAGCTCGTCCGCCGACAGCACCAGGCTGTAGTCCTTCACCCCGAACTCGTGCGCGAGCAGCTCGGTGTGCCCGGGCCAGGCGTGGCCGCCCAGGTGCATCGCGGCCTTGTTCAGCGGCGGGGTGACGATGCCCTCCACCAGGCCGCGCTTGGCCAGGTCCACGGCGGCGATGACGAACCGGGCCGCCCCGTCGCCCGCCTCCGCGCTCAGCTCGCCCGGGGGGACGTGGCCCAGCGAGGGGCCGGTCTGCACGACGTCGATCACGCCGGGCTCGTCGGCGGCCTCGGCCGGGGAGGCGACGGTGTTGACCGCCTCCGGGTCCCCGCCGACGGCGGCGACGGCGTTGCGCAGCGCGTCGGCGTCACCGACCACGACCGGCTTGGCGTACTCGCGGACCTCGGGGTGGTGCAGCAGCGCCTTGGCCGTGATCTCGGGGCCGATCCCCGCCACGTCGCCCAGGGTGACTGCCAGTGTGGGACGGCTCATCTGAATCCTTTCGAGGAAACTCTGGCCTTCAGGCCAGGGAGGAATCGGACCTCTGTGGAGTAAAACGGGAAAAGGTAATTCGCCCTCGAGCGGATCACGTCCCACCAGATTCACCGAACCCGTGAACCACTGCTAACCTGGCTCGCGTCGGCTCGCACGAGAACCAAGTCCGGGTCGGCCTACCGCCGGGCTGGCGGAAAGTGATGTCTGTGGAGCTGGTGTAAGACCGATGGGCGGTACCCCGCCCCCCGCCGTTAGTTCGGGTCGGCAACCGGCTGCGAAGCAGAAAGCTCAACCCGCGAGGGAAGAATCTCCCTGCTTCAAATGGGAGAGAAGTCAAGCGTTCCTGCCTTTCGGGTGGCGGACCGCCTCGGCGGCCTCCAGTAGTGCGGTGGGGGATCCGAATCCCCCGGCCTTGGTGACGATGGCGCGGCCGTGCCGGGGCCCGCCGGACAGCGTGCCGATCGGGATGCCGGGCGCGACCTCGCCGGTCAGGGCGATGGCGCGGGCCTCCAGCGCCCGGGTCAGGGCGCGCGCCCCGTCGCCGCCGGTGACGACGAACCCGGACAGCTCGTGCCGTCCGGCCAGCGCGGCGGCGAACTCGCCCATGCGGCGGGCCACGGCGGCCGGGTCGAGCTGCCCGTCGCGGTCCTCGGGCGCCACCAGCGCCGTGTGGGCCGTCGAGGGGTCGAAGCGCTCCAGCGCCCCGCGGGTCCAGGAGAGCCACGCCTCCTCGTCGGCGAGGTCGCCCGGCGCGGGCTGCTCGATGCGGGTGCGCGGGTCGGCCACCAGCTCCTCCACCTGGCCGCGTGCGGTCTGGTGCAGCGAGGTGACGACCACCAGCGCGGGCGCCGGGGCCTCCTGCTCGGCCCAGGAGCGGGCCAGCCGGGAGGCGAGCCCGGCCGAGCCCACCGGCACGGCGTCCGGCCCCAGGGCGGTGACGGCCGCCGCGAGGCGGTCCAGGTCCTCCTCGGTCTCGGCGTCCGCGACGACGACCGGGCCGGCGGCGCGCAGCAGTTCGGCGTCGGCGCGGGCGTCACCGCCGGTGAGCCGGACGTGCTCGGCGCCCAGCAGGACGGCGATCCGGCTCTCGGTCACCGGGGTGACCGGGTCGCGGCCGACCGCGGTGCGGTGCACCTCGACCCCGTCGACCAGGAGGACCCCGTCGCGGACCGTGCGCCCCGTGGCCGGGAAGGCCGGGCAGACCACGGCGACCGCGCCGGGCGACCAGGCCGCGAGCGTCGCGTCGATCTCCGCGCGGATGGGGCCGCGCAGGGTGGAGTCGACCTTCTTGTACAGGCGTGCCGCGCCCGCCCCGCGCAGGCGCCGGACGGTCTCGTCGGCGGCGTGGGCGGCCCGCTTCGCGGGCAGCGCCCGCGAGTCGGTGCTGACCGCCACCACCTCGGCGGTGGAGGGGGCCGGGGAGAGCTGGAGCTCGGTGCTCCACCCCGCGCGCAGGAACTGCACGGCGGTGTCGCCCGCGCCGGTCAGGTCGTCGGCGACCACGGCCACACGGGGCTCTTCGGGTGTGCTCACGAGTTGTCCTCCTCGGCCTCGGCGGGCGCGGCCGAAGCGGCGGCGCGGGCCTGCTCCTCCTTCTCGGCCTCGGCGGGCGAGGCCCCGGCCCGGCGCAGGACCCACGTGGTCACCAGCGGGGCCAGCAGGGCGGTGACCAGGACGCTCGCGGCGACCTGGGAGGTCGCGGTGCCCACGTAGGCGGCGAACGACGGGTCGGCCGCGGCGACGATGGCCGGGGTGGCCACGGCGTTGCCGGAGGCGGTGCCGGCGGCGAAGCCGACGCCGGACTCCTTGCCGCGCCGCAGCAGGAACCGGTAACCGAGGTAGACGAACCCGCCGGTGACCAGGGTGATGACCACGCCCAGCAGGATGCCGGTCAGCCCGCCCTGGGCCACGTCGGCCAGGTTGATCCCCGTGCCGAGGGCGAAGGCGAAGAACGGGATGACGATGCCGGGCACGGGCTTGAGCACGTCGCGCCACTGGGTGTCCACGTTGCCCACGACGACGCCGAGCACGAACGGGATGATCGCGGCGAGCAGGGTCGTCAGCGGGATCTGGCCCAGGCCCGAGGCGCCGATGAACAGCAGCGTGAAGAAGGGGCCGTCGTTGACCGCTCCGGCGATGTAGGCGCCGCGGTCGCGGGCGCGTCCGTACTGGCCGGTGATGGCCAGCCACAGCCCGCCGTTGGCGTTGGTGGCGGCGGAGATCATCGCCAGGATCGACACGCCCAGGAGGCCTTCGGGGCCGGTGACCGCGGCGAGCGCGATGATCAGCAGGCCGGGGATGACGCTCTTGCCCAGGAGCACGACACCGGTCGTGGCCAGGACGGGGCCGCTCGTGCGGAGGGTGACCTGGGTGCCGGTGGCGAAGATCAGCAGGGCGATCAGGGGCATCGCGCTGTCCTTGAACAGCGCGGTGGTGAAGCTGCCGATGTCCAGCGCCCCGGGGGCGAAGGTTCCGATGACCGATCCCAGGACCAGGGGGATCAGCATCGCCCCGCCGGGGATCTTGTTCATCCAGTGGTAGAGGGGCACCAGGGACCCGTGGTCGTCGCGCATAAGTATCCGTTCGCAGGGGTGGCCCGGCGGGCGGCCCGTGGAGGTCGGAGGCCGGAACACATGTTGTCCGTACAGAGTGTACGTACAAGTTGGGATGATGTCAGATCCGGGCACACGAATTCACACCGGGGTGTCGGCGGGGCGGGGCGCGGAGGCGCCGCGGGGGCGGTGTGCGGGCGTGTGCGGGGGAGTGCGGCCGGGTCGGTGTGATCCGTGCCACTGAACGCCCGGGTGTTCTCCCGGGGTCGCGTCGGAGTCGCGGTGCGGGCGTAGCATCGGTTGGCCGTAATGCGCCTCTTCGGTGACCGGGAGGCGGCGTGCCCGGTCCTTCCTCATCGAAAATTCACATCATGAAATGTCATGAATTCATGGTTTCTGTTCGCAGATATGTTCGTACTCGGGCGTGAGGGGTGCGGGCGTTTTTGGGGTCGTACACCCTGTTCGTGGGCTTGTGGCGTGGTCGAGAAGTGCCTTTCGTCGGGATGTGTGACCCCGGGTCCGGTGGAGGCGGCACGGATATGGGACAGGGACCCCTCGGGCGCTTCCGAGAAAAATTCTCGTTTCCCTGCGAAGCCCGAATGGGTGCTCCTAGGGTGATCAGCGGTTTACGGAGAAAGCTGGCCTGTGCGCCGACGTGCCCGGGTCACGCCATGTATCCGAATACGCGCAACCTTTCCCGGCGCGCTCCCGCCCGCGGGGCCACCTCCCCCGGCCCCGCGGGACGGGCGCGCCACCACCATGAGGAGAGACACGGCGGATGTCGATCGACTCGGCTCCTGAGGTCCGGAGCAGCAAGCAGCAGAGCCTGGGTACCGCGGCCGCGCGGAACCTGGCGACCACCACCAAGTCCACGCCGCAGATGCAGGGCATCAGCTCCCGCTGGCTGACCCGGATGCTCCCGTGGGTGCACACCGACGGCGGCGCCTACCGGGTCAACCGGCGGCTGACCTACACCGTCGGCGACGGGCGGATCGAGTTCGAGCAGACCGGCGCCCGGGTCCGGGTCATCCCCCACGAACTCGGCGAGCTGGCCCTGCTGCGCGGCTTCGACGACGAGGAGGTGCTGGCGGCCCTGGCCAACCGCTTCGTCCAGCGCGACTTCGAGAACGGCCAGGTCCTGGTGGAGGAGGGCACGGCGGCCGACAGCCTGTTCCTGCTGGCGCACGGGCGCGTGCACAAGACCGGCACCGGCCCCTACGGCGAGGCCGTCCGGCTGGGCGTGCTGGCCGACGGCGACAGGTTCGGCGACCAGCACCTGCTCGGCACCGAACCGGCGTGGGAGTACACCGTCAAGGCCGCGACGGCGGGCACGCTGCTGGAGCTGCCCCGCCGCGACTTCATCGCGATCCTGGACGACTCGCCCGCCCTCCAGGCCCACGTCCAGCAGTACCTGTCCCTGCCCGGCGAGCGGCAGAACAAGCACGGCGAGGCCGAGATCGCCCTGTCCTCGGGCCACGTCGGCGAGGCCGAGCTGCCCAGCACCTTCGTGGACTACGAGCTCAGGCCGCGCGAGTACGAGCTGAGCGTGGCCCAGACCGTGCTGCGGGTGCACAGCCGGGTCGCCGACCTCTACAACAAGCCGATGAACCAGACCGAGCAGCAGCTGCGGCTGACCATCCAGGCCCTGCGCGAGCGCCAGGAGCACGAACTGGTCAACAACCGCGAGTTCGGCCTGCTCCACAACGCCGAGTTCAAGCAGCGCATCCAGACCCACTCGGGGCCGCCCACCCCCGACGACCTGGACGACCTGCTGAGCATGCGCCGCAACACCCAGTACATGTTCGCCCACCCCCGCGCCATCGCCGCCTTCGGCAAGGAGTGCAACAGCCGGGGCCTGAACATCGGCACCGTCGAGGTCAACGGCCACCACCTGCCCGCCTGGCGCGGGGTGCCCCTCCTGCCCTGCGGCAAGATCCCGGTCACCGAGCACCAGACCTCCTCGATCATCGCGGTCCGCACCGGCGAGGACAACGAGGGCGTCATCGGCCTGTACCAGACCGGCCTGCCCGACGAGGTCGAGCCCGGCCTCAACGCGCGCTTCATGGGCATCGACGACAAGGCCGTCATCTCCTACCTCGTCAGCACCTACTACTCCGCCGCGGTGCTCGTCCCCGACGCCATCGGGATCCTGGAGAACGCCGAGGTCCACCCGCGTGGCTGAGCACCCGACACCGTCAGGGAAGGAGGTCTAGACGGTGCCACCGCTGCCCAGGATGTCCGCCTCCGCCGCCTCTCCCGAGGTGGCGGCCCTGGTGGACCGCCTGCTCCGTGATTCGCGGCGCCCCGGGAGACCGGACCTGCTGGCGTCCCCGGCCGCCCCGCGGACGCCTCCCGCGCCCCGGCTGCCCGTGGGGTCCCGCCAGGTGGGCACGTCGGCGCTGCGGCTCCGGCTGCCCGACTCCCACGTCGCCGACCAGAGCCCCGGCGCCCTCGCCGTGCGCACCGGACTCCGCCTCCCCGGCCACCCCGGCGGCCTGGGCGTCCCGGGCCCCACCGCCCCGGCGCCCGGGCGCCCGGGGACCGGTGTCCCGCCCGAGGGGCCGGTCGTCGCCTCCGAACCCGAGGGGCCCGAGGTCGACGGCGAGCGGATCCCGGCGCTGTACTGCCCGCCCGCCGTCCGCGACGATCCCGCCCTGGGGGACGAGGTCGACGAACGGCTGCTGGTGTGGGCCGAGGAGATGGGTGTCTACCCCGGCCAGCTCGACCGGGTCCGCTCGGCCGGGTTCGGACGCCTCATCATGCTCGCCCACCCCGAGACCGACGATCCCGACCGGCTGCTGGCGGCGGCCAAGTGCGCCCTGGCCGAGTGGTCCGTGGACGACCACTACGTCGACGGCGAGGCCGAGGAGGCACAGCCGGAGCTGCTCGGCCAGCGCCTGGCCATCGCCCACTCGGTCATCGACCAGGCGCACCTGCCGCTGCGCTACGCGCCCCAGCTGGAGGAGGTCGTGCGCGCGGACCCCGTGATGCGGGCCCTGCGCTCCAGTTTGGACGGCCTGGGCCTGTACGCCACCGCCTCGCAGGTGCGCAGGCTCCGCCACGAGCTGGCGATCATGTTCGTGGCCTACAACCAGGAGGGCGTCTGGCTGGCCACCGGCCACCGGCCGCCGGTCTGGGAGTTCCTCATGCACCGGCACGAGAACAGCTTCGTGCCGTGCATGGCGCTCATCGACGCGGTCGCCGGGTACGAGCTGCCGCACCAGGTGTTCTCCGAGCCCAGCGTGCGCCGCGTGTTCACCCTGGCGGGCAGCGCGAGCGTGATCGTCAACGACCTGTACTCCATGGGCAAGGAGGACGTCACCGACCTCAGCCTTCCCCGGCTGATCGCCACCGAGGACGGGTGCTCGCTGGGTGAGGCGGTGCGGCGCACCGTCGACATCCACGACGAGCTCATGCACGCCTTCGAGGCCGAGGCCGCCGCCCTGGCGCTCACCGGCTCGCCGGAGCTGCGCCGCTTCCTGTGGGGCCTGTGGGCCTGGCTCGGCGGCAGCCGCGAATGGCACGCCCGCAGCCCCCGCTACCACGGGGCGGGCACCGACTGAACGGGCCGCGCGCCCGGCGCGGCCCCTCCCCCCGCAGCGGACCGGCCCGGCCCCGAGCACGGGCCGGTCCGGACCGACACACCACGACAAGGAGTTCCTCCGCGATGACCGAGACCCTCAGCCGATCGTCCGACGTCCTGCGCACCGCCTACCAGGAGTCCGTGGCGGCGTACTGGAACGCCGAGAAGGACCCCGTCAACATCCGCCTCGGCGAGGTCGACGGCCTCTACCACCACCACTACGGGGTCGGCGACTACGACCCGTCCGTGCTGGAGGGGCCGGAGGAGACCCGCGACGAGCGCATCATCCAGGAGATGCACCGCCTGGAGACCGCGCAGGCCAACGTGCTGCTGGACTACCTGGGCCCGGTCGCGCCCGGCGACCGGATCATGGACACCGGCTCCGGCCGCGGCGGCACCAGCTTCATGGCCAACCAGCGCTTCGGCTGCCACGTGGACGGCATCAGCATCTCCGAGCAGCAGGTCGCCTTCGCCAACGCCCAGGCCGAGGAGCGGGGCGTGTCCGACCGCGTGCGCTTCCACTTCCGCAACATGCTCGACACCGGCTTCGAGACGGGCTCCCTGCGCGCCAGCTGGAACAACGAGTCCACCATGTACGTGGACCTGTTCGAGCTCTTCCGCGAGCACGCCCGCCTGCTGGAGTACGGCGGCCGCTACGTCACCATCACCGGCTGCTACAACGACGTCACCGGCGGCCGCTCCAAGGCGGTCAGCCGCATCGACGAGCACTACACCTGCAACATCCACCCCCGGAGCGAGTACTTCCGGGCGATGGCCGCCAACGGCCTCGTCCCCATGGAGGTCGTGGACCTCACCGCGGCCACGATCCCCTACTGGGAGCTGCGCGCGAAGTCCTCTGTGGCCACCGGCATCGAGGAGCCCTTCCTCACCGCCTACAAGGAGAACAGCTTCCACTACCTGCTCATCGCGGCCGACCGCGTCTGAACCTCCCGGAGGGGCGGCGCGGCCGGTGTCCGCGCCGCCCCTCCGAGCGTCCGCACCCCGATGTCGAACACGAAGGACACCGATGACCGCCAGAACGGACACCGACCACCGCTCCGCCGCCGACCAGTACGACCCCGCCGCGCGGCCGGTCATGCTCGAACTGGTCGACGAGGACGGGGCGACGATCGGCACCGCGGAGAAGCTCTCCGCCCACCTGCCCCCCGGGCGGCTGCACCGGGCCTTCTCGGTCTTCCTGCTGGACGGGCGGGGCCGCCTGCTGCTCCAGCGCCGTGCCCTGGGCAAGTACCACTCCCCGGGCGTGTGGTCCAACACCTGCTGCGGCCACCCCTACCCCGGCGAGACGCCCTTCGCGGCCGCCGCCCGGCGCACCGGCGAGGAGCTGGGCGCGGCCCCCGTGCTGATGCGCGAGGCCGGGACCGTGCGCTACAACCACCCCGACCCGGTCTCCGGGCTGGTGGAGCAGGAGTACAACCACCTCTTCGTCGGCCTGGTGCGCGACGACCTGCGCCCCGACCCCGGGGAGATCGCCGGGACCGCGTTCGTGGACCCGGACGGGCTCGCGCGGCTGCGCGGGGAGCACCCGGTCTCGGCGTGGTTCGCGACCGTGTTCGACGCCGCGCTGCCCGCGGTGCGCGAGCTGGCGCCCGACGCGGGCTGGTAGTCCCCGGCCGCCGCGGGCCGTGCTTCCGTCCCGCGTACCCGGACGGGGGCCGGGGGGCCGGACGCGGAGCCGGGCGGGCGGGACCGGTACGGGGTTCCCGGTCGGGCGCCGACGGCCGACGGACGCAGCGCCCTCCCGTCGCGCCCGGGGCCTACAGGATGCGGCGCGGCCCCTCGGGCGGGTGCGGACGGGCGCCCCACTCGCGGGGGTAGCCCAGCGAGACCTCCACGTGGGGCACGCCGTCGACCACGATCGTGCGCGGGATGTGCAGGTGCCCGTAGACCACGGCGCGCGCCCGGTAGCGCACGTGCCAGTCCGCGGTGGCCTCGGTCCCGCACCACTGGGCGAACTCGGGGTGGCGCAGGATCCGGGTGGGTTCGCGCACCAGCGGGAAGTGGTTGACCAGCACGGTGGGCAGGTCGGCGTCCAGCGCGTCCAGCCGCTCGCGCGTGTACTCCAGGCGGGCGCGGCACCAGGCGTCGCGCCCGGGGTGGGGGTCGGGGTGCAGCAGGTACTCGTCGGTGCACACCACGCCCGCCTCGTGGGCGACCGCCAGCGCCTCCTCCTTGGTGCGCGTCCCCTCGGGCCGGAAGGTGTGGTCGTACAGCACGAACAGGGGGGCCACCGCGACCGGCCCCTCGGGCCCCGGCCACACCGGGTAGGGGTCCTCGGGGGTGTGCACGCCCAGTCCGCGCAGGCCCTCGACCAGGTGCCGGTAGCGCGCCTCCCCGCGCAGCTGGACGGGGTCCTTGGGCGTGGTCCACAGGTCGTGGTTGCCCGGAACCCAGACCACGGTGGCGAACCGGTCGGCCAGCATTTCCATCGCCCAGAGGACTTCCTCGCCGGTGTCGGCGACGTCCCCGGCCACCAGGAGCCAGTCGTCGTCGGACTCCGGGCGCAGCCCCTCGGTGAAGGCGCGGTTGTCACCGTGCCGTACGTGCAGGTCGCTGATGGCGAACAGGCCCATCCCACCGTCTCCCCGTGTCGGCACCGGTCCGCGGCCACCCTACACACAAACGCGGGGGCCGACCTGCGCCGTGCCGCCGGGCGGCTCACGCGACGGTCCCGGCGCGGGGCGCCCGCGCGGGGGCGTCCGGCGCCGCGCGCCGCCGGGCGCGCAGGTGGTGGACCAGCACGGCGAGCGTCGCCGCCAGGAACACCGCCTGCATGGCGGTGCGCACCGGCAGGCTCTCGGTCATCCCGGTGACCGTCCCGGCGGTGATCGCGTACACGTTGGCCGGGAACATGACCACCAGCAGGGCGCTGAGTCCGGCCGCGGCCCAGGGCGAGGTGCGCGCCCACAGGATCCCCGCCGCCCCGGCCAGTTCGAGGACGCCCGTGACGGTGACCAGCAGGGCGGGAGCGGGCAGCGCGGGCGGGACCATCGCGATCAGGTCCTCGCGCATGCCCACGAAGTGCGACACCCCGGTCAGGGCGAACATGGCCGCGATCCCGCCCCGCAGGGCCAGCGGCCAGGAGCGCAGCGGACGCACGCCCGCCGCGCCGAGGGCGAGCAGCAGCGCCGTGACGCCGACGAGGGCGATGAGCGGTTCCATGGTGCTTCCTCCCGGTGTGTTCTCCCGTCCCCGCGATCTTTCCACTGGCAATATTCCTCCTCCCGGTGGAACTTGTCAACGGAAAGATGGAAGGGCGGTGGCGGACGGGGCCCGCGGATGCCCGCGGACCCCGCGTGACACTTCCCATCCCGGCGGCGGACCGCCGGGCGGACCGGCTCGGATAGGGCGGACCGGGCCCCGACGGTGGACGCCCCGCCCCCGCGGCCGCCACAGAGCCGCCCGTGGACCGCGTTCGGGCCCTGTCGCGGGTGGAAGCGTCGGCGGCCCAGGTCGCCGCGGCCCGCGCGGTGTGAGCGGACCCGTGTGCCGCGTCCGCTTCGGTCACGTCGAGTCCGTGTTCGACACCACTACGGGATGTGTAGGATGCCGCGGGTGATCGTGACGACACGGTCACCCGAGCCGTGGCGCCCTCCCCCCTACCTCCCCGCCACGGCGCCGAGCCGAGGCGTGCCGCCCCGACCCGCTCGTGTCCGGGTGCGCACGCGCTCGCGGAACCGACACACGAGAGGTAGAGGATGAGCCCTGAGACCGTCGGCCTCGCACTCCTGCTGCTGGGAGTGCTGCTGCTGACAGCGAAGCTGGTACGGGTCAGGTGGAAGCTGACGCAGAGGCTCTACCTTCCCGCGTCGATCATCGGCGGTGGTGTCGCCCTGCTCCTGGGCCCCGACGTGTTCGGGCGCCTCATGGGCTGGCTGGCCGACCGGGGCGTCGGTGGGGGCTTCGCCGAGCGCGCGGCCGAGGGCGGCCTCTTCGGTACCGACGTGATGGCGGTCTGGTCGGCCCTGCCCGGCCTGCTGATCTCGGTGGTCTTCGCCAGCCTCTTCCTCGGCAAGCCCCTGCCGCGCTTGCGCGAGGCCGCCTCCCTGGCGGGCCCCAACCTCGCCTTCGGCGTCACCATGGCCAGCGGCCAGTACGTGATCGGCCTGGTGCTCGCCCTGCTGGTGCTCGCGCCCCTGTTCGGCGTGCCGGTCATCTCCGGGGCCCTGATCGAGATCGGCTTCCTCGGCGGGCACGGGACCGCGGCGGGGCTGGGCGACACCTTCGAGCAGGCGGGCTGGGCCGCGGGGCAGGACCTGGCCCTGGGCATGGCCACCGTCGGACTGCTGTCGGGGATCATCGTCGGCATCGTCCTCATCAACTGGGGCGTGCGCCGCGGCAAGTCCAACGTGATCAGCGACGACGCGCGCGGCAGCGACACCGAGCAGGCCGGGCTGGTCGAACCCGGCAAGCGCTCGGCGGGCTCGACCATGACCGTCCACCCCTCGTCCATGGACCCGATGACGCTCCACTTCGGGCTGGTCGCCCTCGCCGTGCTGATCGGTCAGCTCATCCTCATGGGGTTGCAGTGGCTGGAGCGGACTCTGTGGGCCGACACCATCGAGATCATGGCCTACGTGCCGCTGTTCCCGCTGGCCATGATCGGCGGCATCCTCCTCCAGGTGTTCATCGACCGCTTCGACCGCAACGACGTGGTGGACCACGGGACCGTGGAGCGGATCCAGGGCCTGTCGCTGGACGTGCTCATCATCGCCGCGATGGCCACCCTCTCGCTCCAGGCCATCGCCGACAACATCGCCGCCTTCACCATCCTCGCTGTGGCGGGCGTCCTGTGGTCGCTGTGCGGCTTCCTGTTCCTGGCGCCGCGGATGATGCCCAGCCACTGGTTCGAACGGGGCATCGGCGAGTTCGGCCAGTCCCTGGGCGTCACCGCCACGGGCCTGGTGCTGATGCGCGTCGTCGACCCGGAGATGAAGTCGCCCGCCTACCCGGCGTTCGGCTACAAGCAGCTGATCTTCGAACCGTTCTTCGGGGGCGGCCTGGTCACCGCGGCCGCCATCCCGCTGATCATCAGCCCGCAGGTGGGAGCGGTGGGCTTCCTGGCGATCATGGCCGTCGTCCTGGCGGCCAGCCTCGCCACGGGCCTGTTCGTGCTCCGTCGCGGGTCGCGCGGGGCCGCAGCCACCGAACGGGAGGCCGAGGAGGCCGAGACGGTGTCCTGACCCGGCGCACGCGCCCGCCGGTCCGGCCGCGGCGGAGCGGGGCGCCGGACGCGGCTTTCGCCGGGGCGCCGGGCCTCCTCCCGAACCGGGCCTGTGGAAAACGGGTGTACCGTCCCTTCGGTCACCTAGCGTTAGTGGGGAGGCGCGACCGGTCCGAGGTCCGCCCCGGCAACGCGCACACCAACCGAAGGGGCGGCCCGTGGTCGAACGCAGAGCCCTCGACATGGACCCGCTCGCGGTCAGCGACCGGTTCCGTCTGTTCAACTTCACCCGTCGCGACGACCACGTCACCTACCTGTGGATCCTGCGGGCCATGGACCGCCTGCGCGAGGTCCACCAGGTCCAGGTGGCCCCCGACGACGTCGCC
Organism: Nocardiopsis sp. LDBS0036; assembly: GCF_041228755.1. Taxonomy (NCBI): domain Bacteria; kingdom Bacillati; phylum Actinomycetota; class Actinomycetes; order Streptosporangiales; family Nocardiopsidaceae; genus Nocardiopsis; species Nocardiopsis sp. LDBS0036. The sequence continues at coordinate 1,600,092 of NZ_CP141103.1, read as the reverse complement.
GAGGCCCTGCGCGAGCTGGCCCGGTCCCACGACGGGGTGCCCGTGCCCGACCGGAGCCTGCGCGACCGCCTGGACGAGCTGCACGCCGACCGCGTCGTGCACCGCTTCGACGACGCCTCGCGGGCGGGCAACCTGGCGCGCTACCGCAACCGCCAGTCGGTCTACCAGTTCAGCGAACTCGGCTACCGCGCCTACCAGTCGGTGGAGAACCTGCTCGGCGCCCGCATCGAGGACGTCAACCTGTCCCGGCTGGTCTTCTCCGAGGTCCTGGACGACCTGCGCGCCCTGGCCGAGGCCAACCGCACCGGCCGGGCCGAACAGGTCTACCGCAGGCTCGCGCGCCTGGACGCGGTCATGGAGGACATGGGGCGCCGCTCCGCCCAGTTCCACGTCACCCTCGGTGAGATCCTGCGCTCCACCGACACCTCCCCGGACATCTTCCTGCGCCACAAGAACGCCCTGCTGGTGCACATGAGCGACTTCATGGCCGAACTCGACCGCTACCTGCCCCGCCTGGACCGCGCCGTGCGCGAGGTGGAGGAGACGGGGCTGGCCACGCTGCTCTCCCGCGCCGCCGACTCCGACGAGCGCCTGTTCATGGAGCGCGACGAGCGCCTGGCCGACTGGCGCCGCCGCTGGCGGGCCCTGCGCGCCTGGTTCGCCTCCGACGACGCCATCCCCGCGCGGGCCGCCGAACTCCACGCGGCCACCCGGTCGGCCGTCTCGGGCGTCATCGCCCTGCTGCGCCAGATCACCGAGGCCCAGCGCGGCGGGGTCAACCGCTCCACCCAGCTGCGCCACCTCGCCGAGTGGGTGTTCCACACCCCCGACGACGGCGCCGCGCACGCCCTCATGGGCGCCGCCTTCAACGTCCGCTCCGCCCGCCACCTGGGCGCGGCCCACGACGACGAGGAACAGATCCCGCCCAACACGACCTGGTGGGACGCCCCCGGCGTGGAGGTGTCGGTCACCCTGTTCCGCAGCGGCAACGCCCCCAACGCGGGCGTGCCCAAGCCGGTGCGGCGCAACCCCGGCGCCCAGGCGCGCCTTCGCGGACAGCAGGCCGCGGGCCGGGCCGCCGAACGCGAGGCCGCGGCCCGCCTGGTCGACCTGGGCGCCCACGGCCGGGTCCTGGACGAGACCGACACCCGCGTCCTGCTGCGCCTGGTCACCCGCGCCCTGGAGTCGCGCAGCGTCGTCGCCGGACGCCTGTCCTCGGCCGGCGGCGAGGGCGACGGCACCATGGTCCGCCTGGTCCCCGACCCGGCGGGCAGCACCGTCCACACCAGCCAGGGCCGCATCCACCTGCCGGGCCTGCGCCTGGAGGCCACCGGCCACCGGCCCCGAACGAAGAACACCTGATGCCCCGACTCTTCGCCCGCACGGTCGCACCCGCCGACCTGGGCTCCTACCAACAGGCCATGCGCCGCGTCCTGACCTGCGACCTCATCACCGCCGCGCGCCCGCGCCCCGGCGTCCTGGACCAGGTGCTGCGCTGGGCCGACGAACTCGCCGCCGACCTGGAGCGGCTCTTCGGCTACACCCTGGTCGCCACCACCGACCACGTGCGCCTGGTCCGCGAACTCGACGCCCTGGACCCCACCCAGCGCCAGACCTTCTCGCGCCGGGGCAAGCCCTTCGACCGGCGCAGACTCGCCTACCTGTGCCTGGTGCTGGCCGCCTTCCAGCGCTCCCAGATCGAGATCAGCCTCGCCGACCTGGTCGCCCGGTTCACCCCCGGGGCCAACGCCGTCGGCGGACTGGGTTACGACCCCACCGACGGCGCCCACAAGGCCGCGCTGGTCGACGTCGCCCACTGGCTGGTGGACCGCGGGGCGCTCCACCTGTCCGACGGGTCCCTGGAGGCGTGGGCGGCGGGCGGCGAGCAGGGCGACGCCCTGTTCGACATCGACCACGAGGTGTGCGAGCTGCTGTTCCGTCCGGCGCGCCCGGTCCAGCACCTGGGCAGCGTCGCCGGACTGCTCGCCGACCCGCTCACCGAGGCCTCGCCGCGCGAGCAGGCGGCCCGGCGGGCGCGGCGGCTCCTGGTGGAACGGCCGGTCGTGTACTACGCCGACGTCGAACCGGCCGTGGCCGCGGTCCTGCGCGGCCGGGGCGTGGCCGAGGACCTGGCCCGCGCCACCGGGCTCAGCGTCGAGCGCCGCGCCGAGGGCGTCCTGCTGGCCGACCCGGCGGGCACCTTCACCGACCGGCCCTTCCCGGGCCGGGGCGGGGCGGTCAACCGCACCGCCGGGCTGCTGCTGGCCAAGGTGGCCGACCTGCTGGAGACCTCCCTGGCCGCGCTGGTCCGGCTCCAGGTGCCCCCGCACGCCGACGACCAGGCCGAACTCGTCCGGCTCGTGGACGCCGGTCTGCCCCGCGACGGCGTCGTGGCCGACCTGGCCTGGACCGTGGAGCCCGCCGGGGAGCGGGAGGAGGCCGCGGCGCTGCTGGAGGTCCCCCTGGTCGAGCGCGGCCGGTGGGAGACCATGATCCACGAGCTCTACGCGGAGTTCGGCGCCGCCTCCTTCGGCGGAGCCTGGCAGCAGGACCCCTACGGCCTGCTGGACGCCGCCCTGACCCTGCTCGCCGAACTCTCCCTCATCAGACCGGTCCCCGGCGGCGCCCTGGTGCTCCCCGCCGCCTCCCGCTACCGCAACATCCAGGGCGCGCTGCCCGAGCGCGCCGACGGGGGACAGCTGCCCCTGGGGCTGACCGAACCCCCGCCGGGAGGGCCCGTCTCCTCCGGCCCCTCGCCCGACACCGCCCCCGCAGCCGCCTCCACCTCCGCGGAAGGAAAGTAATGTCCCCCAGGAGCGACCGATTCCGGCCCAGCCGCGCCGGCGTGATCAACGTCTGGGACTACGTCGACGAGGAGTTCGTGTTCGCCGACGGACGCCTCGTCCTGCGCGGACACAACGGCTCGGGCAAGACCAAGGCGTTGGAAGTGCTCTTCCCGTTCATCCTGGACGGGTACACCGACGCCCGCCGTCTGGACCCCTTCAGCGGCCAGAACCGCACCATGAAGTCCAACCTGCTCTACCGGGGCCAGGACTCCGAGTACGGGTACGTGTGGATGGAGTTCGCCCGCACCGGACCGGGGGAGGGGACCGAGACGGTCACCCTGGTCATCGGCCTGCGCGCGCACCGCCACCGCGACGGCGTGACCCCCTCCTTCTTCGTCACCGACCAGCGCCTGGGCGTGGACTTCGGCCTGCTCGCCACCGACGGCCGCCCGCTCACCGAGCGGCAGCTCAAGGGGGTGCTCGGCGAGGACGCCTTCCGCTCCACCGCGGCCGACTACCGCCGCGCCGTGGACGCGCGCCTGTTCGGCCTGGGCGAGCGCTACGTCCAGCTGCTCGACCTGCTCCTGGCGCTGCGCCGCCCGCTGCTGGCCAAGGACCTGGACCCCGAGAAGGTCTCCGAGACCCTCACCAGCGGCCTGAGCCCCCTGGACGAGGAACTCCTCGACCAGGCCGCCCGCGACTTCACCAACCTGGCCGCCGTCCAGCGCCGCTTCGACCAGGCCAGCACGGCGCACGCCGCGACCACGGCCTTCGTCGGGGAGTACGCCGCCTACCTCACCGCCCACGCCCGCCACCGCCTGGCCCGCGTGCACACCGCCGCCGGGCAGACCGCCGAGCAGGCCCGCGCCATCGCCGAGGCCCGCGACACCCGCGAGCGGGCCACGCTCGCGCACGCCGCCGCCACCGGCCGGGCCGAGGAGCACGACGCCCGGATCCGTCGGCTCGCCGCGCGCAGGGGCGGTCTGGAGGCGCACGAGGCCTTCCGCAGCCACGCCGCCCTGGAGATCGAACGCGCGCACAGCGCCGAGACCGCCCGCGCCCTGGCCGAACAGCGGGCCAGACTGGACGACCAGGCCGGGGAGGTCACCGCCCTCCAGCGTGAGGCCGACCGGGTCGCCGCCGACCTCGAACACGGGCGGGCGCGCACCGGTGAACTGGCCGCGGAGCTGGCCGAGAACGCCGCACAGGCCGGGCTCGACCACGACGGGGAGGGCCCCGCCGACACCGGCGACGACCTGTCCGCCGCCGCGCGGGCGCGCGCGACCGCCCGCCGCGCCGACGTGGCCGCGGTCCGCGAGCGCCTCGCCGAACTCGCCCGCGCCGAGACCGCGCGCGGCGCCGCCGAACGGGCCGCCGCCCAGGCCGAGGACAGGCTCGGACGCGGCGAGGCGGAGTGCGCCCGCGCGGCCGACGACCTGGCCGCGGCCCGCGCCGGTGCCGCCGACGCGCTCACCGCCTGGGCCGCGCACTGGGCCGAGGGGCCCGCCCCGGTCACCGACGCCGCCTGCGTCGCGGCCCTGAGCGGGGCACTGGAGAGCGTCGGACGCCCCGGCACCCCCACGGTGTCGGAGGTCTACGGCGAGCACACCGACCAGCAGCGCCTGGACGCCGCCGCGCACACGCGCACGCTGGAGACCGACCGGGACCGGCTCGGCGCCGAGATCGACCGCCTCACCCGCGAGCGCGCGGACATCGCCGCCGAACGCGACGACGCCCCGCCCGCCGACGCGCTGCGCACCGCCTCCCGCGAGGGGCGCCCCGGCGCCCCGCTGTGGCAGCTGGTCCGCTTCGCCGACGCGGTCGGCGACGACGAGGCCGCCGCCGTCGAGGGCGCCCTGCACGGTGCGGGCCTGCTCACCGCCTGGGTGCACCCCGACGCCGACGCCACCCGCGCGGCGCTCGCCTCGGGCGGGGCCGACGCCTACCTGCTGCCCGCCGAGGGCGCGGCCGCGCCCGAGGGGCCCACCCTGGCCGACGTGCTGGTGCCCGAGCGCCAGGACCGGGTCCCCGAGCACGTCATCGCCCGCGTCCTGGCGTCGGTGCGCCTGGTCCGCGACAGCGAGGGCTCGGCCGGGGCCACGGACACCGTCCAGTCCCTCGGGGCGGCTGACGCCACGGGCGCCGGGGGAGCGGCGGCGCACACCGTCGGCACCGGCGCGCGGTTCGCCCAGGGGGTGCTGGTGGGCGTCAGCCCCAAGGCCGCCCCCGAGTTCATCGGCGCCACCAACCGCGCCCACCGCCGCCGCGAACGCCTGGCCGAGTGCGACGCCCGCATCGCCGAACTCGACGAGCGGCGCGCACGGGTCGCCGAACAGCTCGACCGGGCGGGCGAACTCCTCAAGGCCTTCACCCGGGCCCGCGCCGCCCTGCCCGAGACCGCCCCGATCGACCGGGCCGTGCGCCGGGTCGACCAGCAGTCCACCCTCCTGGCCTCGGCGAGGGCCGAGAGCGAGGAGCGCCGCCGCGACCTCGACGCCGCGGTCGCCGAGGTCGACGCCCACCGCCACCAGGTGCGCGCGGTGGCCTCCGAACGCGCCATGCCCGCCCAGCCCGAGGCGGTGGACGCCGTCGCCCGCGCCGTGGACGACTTCCTGGAGACCGCGCGCCGCCTGCACACCGCCCGCGCAGAGGTCGACCGGCACACCGTCGACCTGGACGGCCGGAAGGAGACCCTGGACCGCCTGCGCGCACGGCTGGAGGAGGACCGCGAACGCCACGAGGAGCGCACCCGCGAGCACGAGCGCGCCGCGGCCGAGCTGGCCGCCAAGCAGGAGGGCATCGACGCCCCGGTCCGCGAGCTCATGGCCGAGCTCGAACAGGTCAAGGAGGAGCTGCACCGGGCCCGTGAGGAGCACCAGGGCGCCCAGAAGGAGGCCGCGGCCGCCCACGAGGCCATGATCCGGGCCGACGAGAAGCTGGAGGGCGGGCAGCGGGCCCTCACCGACTCCCTCTCCGCGCTGTTCGAGCAGGCCGACGCCTTCGCCGCCCTCACCCACCCCGACCTGCGCGCCACCCTGGGCGTGGACACCGCGCACGCCTGGCCGGACCGGCGCTCCTGGCCCGCCCCCGAGGAGGCCGCCGAACAGGTCCTGGCCGAGGCCCCGGACGACCCGGAGGCCGCCGTGCGCGCGGTCCTGCCCGGCCGCGCCGCGGAGCTGCTCGACGCGTTCACCGCCGCCGTCGGCTCCGGGTCCGCGGTCACCGACGGCGACCTCAAGACCGTCTCCACACGCATCTCCAACGCCCTGCGCGTCTTCCAGGACACCCTGGGCGGTGACGCCGAGGGCTACCGGGTCGACCACGAACTCGGGGTCAGCGGCGTCATCACGGTGTTCGTCAACGACGAGACCGGCCGCAACCCCGTCTCCGCCTTCGCCCGCGTCATCGCCGAACGCGTCGAGGAGCAGGGAGCGCTGCTGCGCGAGGAGGAGCGCGGGGTTCTGGAGGACGAACTGCTCACCGGGATCGCCCAGCAGATCCACGAGCGGGTGCGGGTGGCCCGCGACCTGGTCGTCAGCATGGACCGCGACACCCGTTCGCGGCCCATGTCCTCGGGCACCCGGATCGGCATCCGCTGGAGCCGCTCCGACCGCGTGAGCGAGCACCAGGCCACCGCCGCCCGCCTGGTCCGGCGCGACACCGACGAGCTGGGCGCCTCGGGGCTGACCCGGTTGCGCGAGGTCCTGCGGGAGATGATCCGCGAGCACCACGCCGCCCACCCGCGCGCCACCTACAAGCAGGTCCTGTCGGCGGTGCTGGACTACCGCACCTGGTACCGGTTCGAGCTGCGCCTGGCCGTGCCGGGCCAGGAGGAGGTCAAGCTCACCAGGAACAAGCACGAGCAGATGTCGGGCGGCGAGAAGTCCGCCGCGATCCACCTGCCGCTGTTCGCCGCCGCCAACGCCCTGTACACCTCGGCCGCGCCCACCTGCCCCCGGATGGTGGCCCTGGACGAGGCCTTCGCCGGGATCGACGACCGCTACAAGCCCGAGCTCATGGGGCTGACGGTCACCTTCGACCTGGACATGTTCATGACCGGGCACGACCTGTGGGTGCACTACGACAGCGTGCCCATGGCCGCCCACTACGACATGCACCACGACAAGGGGGCGCACACCGTCTCGGCGATGCTCATGCTCTGGGACGGCACCCAGACCATCGACGCCGACGCGGGGTTCTCCGGCAACGAGGAGCTGGCCGCGCAGCTGCTGGGCATCACCCCCAGCCGGTTCGCCCCGCTGTCCTCGGCCGGAACCCTGTTGGAGGACGCCGACGCCTGAGCGGTCCCGGCACGGCCCCGGTGGACTTCTTCCGAAGGCGCACCGGGGCCGTGCCGGGAAACGACACATCCGTGCAACACCGCTCGTACTTCACTCGGGGGCGACGAGGACCCCACACATCGCGCACGCGATGCCCGAGAGGTGAAGGATGAGCGCAGTGACGAAACGGGAGACGCTGGAGGGCCTCCCCGCCGGGAACCCGGCCGGGAGCCCCGGCGGCGGTCCGCCCGGCCGCGGATGGCGGCCCCGGTACCGGCTGGCCGCTGCCCTGTGCGCCGCGGTGGCCGTCGTGCTGGCGGCCTGGTCGGTGAACGTGCTGGTGCCGGACCGGGAGGAGGTGGTCTTCACCGCTGAGGACGGCGCCCTTCCGGACGACCTGTCGGTCACCCCGTTCGACACGCAGTACCCCTCGATCGCCCGCCTGGACGGTGCGCTGCTGGAGGCCGTGCGGGAGGCGGCCCGGGACGCCCTGGAGGAAGGGATCGTCCTCCACGTCACGTCGGGCTGGCGCAGCGGGGAGTACCAGCGGCACCTGCTCGACCAGGCCGTCCTCGACCACGGCTCCCGCGAGGAGGCCGGGAGGCTGGTCAGCACCCCGGAGGAGTCCAGGCACGTGACCGGGGAGGCGATCGACATCGGCCCGACCGACGCCGCCGACTGGCTCGTCCGCCGCGGTTCGGCCTACGGGCTGTGCCAGGTCTACGCCAATGAGATGTGGCACTTCGAACTGCTCACCGAGCCCGGCGGCGACTGCCCCGACCTGCTGTCCGACGCCGCGGGTTAGGGGCGGGCCCGGGCGGAGCGCCCCGCGACGCCCCGCCCGCGCGCCGGATCAGCCCGCCGCCGGACCGCCCGGCCCCGAGCGCAGTCCGAAGGGCACCCCGAAACCGGTCAGCCAGCCGTCCTCGGCCAGCAGGCGGAACGCCTCGTGGGTGACGTCGTGGTCGGGCGCCTGGCGCGGCGGCCACCCGAAGGCCCCGGCCACCGCCGACCAGCTGGGGCCGTGCCCGTGCTCCTCCCGGTAGCCGTCCACCCAGCGGGCCACCCGCTCCCCGCGGCCCGAGACCAGCTCACGGGCGCGGTCGGCCACGGGCACGTCCAGCGGCGTGGTCGCCGGTGCGGTGTCCGGCGGCGTCGGTTCCGGGAGGGGCACGTAGGCCAGCGGCAGGGTGACCTCGGTGAGGGAGGCCACCACGGCGCCGCCGTCCACGCCCAGGCCCTCGACCCAGGAGATCTCCGTCAGCCACGCCAGCAGCTCCGCCAGCTCGTCGGTGCCGGACAGGGCGCAGGAGTTCACGATGTCCGCGGCCGGGACGCGGATCCGGCCGTCGGGCTCGGCCCACAGGGCCAGGTAGGCCCCCACGAGCCGGAGCCGGTTGGGCTTCTTGCGCATCTTCTTGTGGGCGAGGGTGCGCGAGAGCCAGCCCGAGGCCCGCGACCGGACGCCGTTGCCCAGCTTCCAGGTGTTGCCGTCCAGGCTCGGCAGGGCGCACCGGGCCGGGTTCGCGGCGTCGGACTCGATCACCGTCTCCGGCGTCGTGCCCAGCCACCCCGAGGAGGTCAGGTCGCTCAGGGCGGCGTGGGCGTCCTCCAGGCGCAGGATGCGCAGGTCCTGGCCGGTGAAGTTCGCCCAGCCCTTCAGCGCGCCCCGCAGGGTGAAGGCGAGGGCGAGCAGGCGGCTGTCGGGGGAGGAGCCCGCGCCCTCGGAGGCCACGCGCTCCCACAGCTCGCGGAAGAACTCCGCGTGGTGGGGGCCCATCCGCGGCACGCGCCTGCGGTCGGCCGGGATCTTCTCCTGGGGCCTGCGCCTGGCCTCCTCCAGGGCGCGCTTCCTCGCTTTCTTGGCCTTCTTCGCCTCGGAGTTGGTCAGCCGCTCGGGCGCGCCCCCCGGCGGCACGCTGATGCCCTGCTCCTTGCAGCGCGCGCACTCCATGGCCGCGGCCAGGTCCTCGTTGGGCCGGTGGAAACGGGGCTGGGGGATCTCGTCGGGAAGGGGATCCCGCACGTCGCTGGTGGCGGTGTGCTGCGTCATGGTCAGGAGCGTAGCGACGAAAGCTCCGCCGTGTCCGGCGTCCGGCGGATTCGCGCCCCGGGCTCACGGCCGGGGCGCAGGAGTTTGCCGTCCCCTTCCGGGGCAGGAAGAGAGCCATGGGCGACATGGTGCTGATCAGGCACGGACAGACCGAGTGGAGCCGTACGCGGCGCCACACCGGACTCACCGACATCCCCCTGACCGAGGAGGGGGAGCGGCAGGCGCGGGCGCTGCGTCCGGTGCTGGCCGCGCGCGAGGTCGGCCGGGTGGTGACCAGCCCGCTGCGGCGGGCCGCGCGCACCGCCGAACTGGCCGGGCTGCGCGTGGACGAGACCGACCCCGACCTGACCGAGTGGGACTACGGCGGCTACGAGGGGATCACCACCGCCGACATCCAGGCCGGACGACCCGGTTGGTACCTGTGGCACGACGGGATCGTGCCGGGCGGCCCGGGGCATCCGGGGGAGAGCGTGGAACAGGTGGGGGAGCGCGTCGACCGGGTCCTGGACCGGCTGACGCCCCTGCTCGACGGCGGGGGAGGGGCCGACGTGGTGCTGGTGGCGCACAGCCACGTCCTGCGGGTGCTCACCGCGCGCTGGCTGGGCCTGCCGCCCGCCGAGGGGGCGCTGTTCCGGCTGGAGACGGCCACGGTGAGCACGCTGGGCCATGAGCACGGCCGCCCGGTGCTCACCTCGTGGAACGTGCCGACCTGAATAGAGGGGGTTTCCAGCGCCGGGAGCGGGGATCGTGCGGCCGGAGGGCTTGACAGGAGACCTAAAGGCCTATTGGCTAGGCCACTAGCCTTATGGTCCAGATCACAGTCCCAACTGTCCCTCTGATCGGTATGTCATGACCCCTCAGCTTCTCACCATCCTCGTCCTTCTGGCGATGTTCGTCATCGCCACCGTCCTGCCGATCAACATCGGCGCGCTGGCCTTCGTCGCGGCCTTCATGGTCGGGCTCCTGGTCCTCGGGATGGACGCCGACGCGGTCCTCGGCGGGTTCCCCGCCGACCTCTTCCTCACCCTGGTCGGTGTCACCTACCTCTTCGCCATCGCGAAGAACAACGGGACGATCGACCTGCTCGTACGCGGCGCCACCCGCATGGTCGGCGGCCGGGTGGCCGCGATCCCGTGGATCATGTTCGGCATCTCCGCCGTGCTGACGGGTGTGGGCGCGCTCGGTCCGGCGGCCGTGGCGATCGTCGCGCCGATCGCGCTGAGCTTCGCCGCCCGGTACCGGATCAACCCGCTGCTGATGGGCATGATGGTGGTCCACGGCGCCCAGGGGGGCGGTTTCTCCCCGGTCAGCGTCTACGGCGTGACGGTGAACGGGATCGTCGCCGACAGCGGGCTCTCGGTATCCCCCATCACGCTGTTCCTCGGCAGCCTGATCTTCAACCTGGGCATCGCGTTGATCCTGTTCGTCTCGCTGGGCGGCAACCGCCTCTTCGGCGTCCGCGCGCACGAGGCCGAGGCCGTCACCGAGGCCGCCCGCACCTCCGGCGGCTCGGGGTCCGGGTCGGTCGCGCTGGCCACCGGCGGTCCCGCCGACACCTCCGCCGGGAGCGGGGCGGACGGCAGCGCGGCGGCCGGGAGCGGCGAGGCCGCCTCCGAGGGCACCCCGGTCCGGTTCGAGCAGATCGCCACCCTGCTGGGCATCGTCGCGCTGGGCGTCCTGGCCCTGGGCGTGGGCCTGGACGTCGGCTTCGTCGCCCTGACCGTCAGCGTGGTGCTGGCGCTGATCGCGCCGCAGTCGCAGAAGAACGTACTCTCCCAGATCAGCTGGTCCACGGTCCTGCTGATCACCGGCATGCTGACCTTCGTCGGCGTCATGGAGAGCGCGGGGACCATCGAGTACGTCGGCGACGGGGCGGCCAGCCTGGGCGCTCCGCTCCTGGTGGCACTGCTGCTGTGCTACATCGGCGCCGTCGTGTCGGCCTTCGCCTCCTCGACCGCGATCCTGGGCGCGACCATCCCGCTGGCCATCCCGTTCCTGCTCATGGGCGACATCAGCGCGACCGGCGTGATCGTGGCCCTGGCCATCTCCTCCACCATCGTCGACGTCAGCCCCTTCTCCACCAACGGCGCCCTGGTGCTGGCCAACGCGACCGGAGTGGACCCGTCCCGCTTCTACCGCCAGATGCTCGTCTACAGCGGCATCGTGGTCGTGGTGGGTCCGCTGGTCGCCTGGGGCGTGCTGGTGGTGCCGGGACTGCTGTGACGGCAGCGCCTTTCGAGGGCGGCTGGGACCGCTCGGCGGCCCCGGGAACGTGAGGGGTCCGGTCCGCCGGACCCCTCAGCGCCTGTCGGCGCCCGCCTCCGCCGCCCCATGACCGGGGCGGCGGTGCCCAGGTGGCCTGAAGGCCTGACCTGTGCGCCACTGGACCGGTTCAGGGGGTGACCGGGGCGGCCCCGTTGACGGCGGAGACCAGCAGGAGGTGGTCGCGCATCGCGTCGGCGGCCGCCTTGGGGTCGCCCGAGCGGATCGCCGAGGCGATGCGCTCGTGCCCGTCGAGCGAGGCCCGGGGCCGGTCCGGCTGCGACAGCGACTCCAGGCGGGTCTCCCGGATCATCGGGGCGATCTCGTTCATCATCCGCGCCAGCAGGCGCGAGCGCGCGGCCGTGGTGATCGCCGCGTGGAAGCGCTCGTCGCCGGTGACGCCGCGGTCGCCGTTGGCCACCTCCTGGCGCATCAGCTCCAGGGCGGCCTCGATCGCGACCAGGTCCTCGGGCGTGCGGCGTACGGCGGCCAGCTCCGTCAGCTTGACCTCCAGCGCCTGACGGGCCTCGATGATCTCCGCGCGCCGGTTGGCCCGGTCGCGCAGGAGGGCGAGAACACCCTGCTCGGAGACGGTCTGGCGGATGATCGCGCCGTCCCCGTGCCGCACCTCGATGACCCCCTGGACCTCCAGCGCCACCAGCGCCTGGCTCACCGAGGCCCGGCTCACCTCCAGCGCGACGGCCAGTTCGCGCTCGGGCGGGAGGCGGTCGCCCACGCCCAGACCGGCGTCCCGCATGTGTTCCACGAGACGCTCCACGAGCTGCTCGTACAGGCGCGGGCGCGCCGGGGGCCGGGGTCGGGGCTTGGTAGGCACGCTCGCTGGCTCCTGGTCCTCGGATCTGACTGTGCTGAGGGACTTCCAGGCTAGAGCATCCCGTCGGCGGACTCCCGGGATCGGCGCATCGGACCTCCCCGCGATCGGGTGCGACGGGGGCTTCACAAAACGTGCCGTTTCGTGCCACCCTGACGTGAGGCCTAGTGGCCTAGCCACTGAACCATTTGGAGGTTGCTGTGGAGACCCGCGACACCGCCCGGGAGCTTTTGGACCGCACGCTCGACGCGGGATCCCACGTCTCCTGGGACGAGGCGCCCCTGGACGTGGACCCCGACCCCGCCTACGCCGACGCGCTCACCCGGGCGCGGGCCGCCACCGGGTGCGACGAGGCGGTCCTGACGGGGGAGGGGCGGCTGCACGGCCGCCGCGTCGCCGTCGTGGCCAGCGAGTTCGGCTTCCTCGCCGGGTCCGTGGGGCTCGCCGCAGCCGCGCGCATCGTCGCCGCCGTCGAACGCGCCACCGCCGAGCGGCTCCCCCTGCTGGCCGCCCCGGCCTCGGGCGGCACCCGCATGCAGGAGGGCACCCCCGCCTTCGTGGCCATGGCGGCGATCACCGCCGCCGTCACCGCGCACAAGGCCGCCGGACTGCCCTACCTCGTCTACCTGCGCCACCCCACCACCGGGGGCGTCCTGGCCTCCTGGGGGTCGCTCGGACACCTCACCGCCGCCGAACCCGGAGCGCTCGTCGGCTTCCTGGGCCCCCGCGTCTACGAGGCGTTGCACGGCGCACCGTTCCCCGAGGGCGTCCAGCGCGCGGAGAACCTCCAGCGGCACGGCCTCGTCGACGCCGTCCTGCCCCCCGACCGGCTCAGGGACGCCGCCGGGCTCGCCCTCGACGTCCTGCTCGACCGCCCGGACCCCGCCACGCCCCCGCCGCCGCCCGCCGAACCCGAGTCCCCCGCCCCCGTCTGGGACTCGGTGACCCGCTCCCGCCGCAAGGAGCGCCCGGGCGTGCGCGAGCTGCTCCGGCACGCGGCCAGCCACGTGGTGCGCCTGCGCGGCAGCGGCGAGGGCGAGGCCTCCCCCGCCCTGGTCACCGCGCTGGCCCGGTTCGGCGGCAGGCCCTGCGTCCTGGTCGGCCAGGACCGGTCCCGCCAGAGCGCCGAACAGCCCATGGGGCCGGACGCGCTGCGCGAGGCCCGCCGGGGCATGCGCCTGGCCGCCGAACTGCGGCTGCCCCTGGTCACCGTCATCGACACCCCCGGCGCCGCGCTCTCCGCCGACGCCGAGGAGCGGGGGACGGCCGGTCAGATCGCCCGCTGCCTGGCCGAGATGACCTCCCTGGCCGCCCCCACCGTCTCGGTCCTGCTGGGGGAGGGCACCGGCGGAGGCGCGATCGCGCTCCTGCCCGCCGACCGCGTCCTGTGCGCCCAGCACGCCTGGCTCGCCCCGCTGCCGCCCGAGGGGGCCAGCGCGATCGTCCACCGCACCCCCGACCGCGCCGGGGAGCTGGCCGAGGCCCAGGGCATCGGCTCCGCCGACCTGCGCGCCCGCGGACTCGTGGACCGGGTGGTCCCCGAGTTCGGCGACGCGGCCGACGAGGACGGCGCGTTCTGCGCGCGCATGGGGGAGGCGATCGCCCGCGAACTCGCCGCGGTCCAGCCGAGCGGTGACGCCGAACCGCCCGCGGGGCGCGCCGCGCGCTACCGCCGCCTGTGCGCCGCGCCCTGAGCGCACCGCCCAGGACACGAACACCGGAGCAGTACCCATCACCAGGAGGTAGGGAACGTGGACCGCTCGCAAGGGCCGCTCAAGGGGATCGTGGTCATCGACCTGTCACGGGCGCTGGCCGGACCGCACGCGGCCATGCTGCTGGGAGACCTCGGCGCGCGGGTGATCAAGGTCGAGCAGCCCGGCAGGGGGGACGAGACGCGCGGGTGGGGCCCGCCGTTCGTCGGGCCGGAGGAGGAGCGCGTCAGCACCTACTTCCTGTCCTGCAACCGCAACAAGGAGTCCATCGAACTGGACCTGAAGTCCGAGGACGGCGTGGAGCAGCTGACCCGGCTCGTGCGCGCCGCCGACGTCCTGGTGGAGAACTTCCGCCCCGGCGTCCTGGACCGGCTCGGGTTCCCCGCCGACCGCCTGGAGGAGCTCAACCCCCGCCTGGTGGTCTGCTCCATCAGCGGGTTCGGGCACGACGGACCCGAGGGCGGACGGGCGGGCTACGACCAGATCGCCCAGGGCGAGGCCGGTCTGATGAGCCTGACCGGCCCCTCGCCCAAGGAACCGACCAAGACGGGCGTGGCCATCGGCGACCTGCTCGCCGGGATGAACGGCGCCCAGGGGGTGCTCGCCGCGCTCCTGGAGCGCGAGCGCACCGGGCGCGGCCGGGTGGTGCGCACCTCGCTGCTGTCCTCGATCGTGGGCGTGCACGCCTTCCAGGGGACCCGGTGGACGGTCGGGCGCGAGGTGCCCACCGCCCTGGGCAACCAGCACCCCTCCATCGCCCCCTACGGCGCCTTCGCCTGCATGGACGGCATGCTCCAGGTGGCGGTGGGCGGCGAGGCGCAGTGGGAGCGCTTCGCCGGACTGCTCGGACTGGACCCCCGAGACCCCAGGTTCGCCGACAACGCCTCCCGGGTGGAGCACCGCGAGGAGCTGATCGCCGAGGTGGAGGCGGTGCTGGGGCAGGGCACGCGCGACGAGTGGCTGCGCCGGATCGGTGAGGTGGGGGTGCCCTGCGGCGCGGTGCGCACCATCGACCAGGTCTACGAGTGGGAGCAGACGCGCTCCCAGGGGCTGCTGCTGGAGGTGGAGCACCCGGTGCTCGGCCCGATCGAACTGCCCGGGTCCGCGCTGCGCTTCGACCCCGTGGACGACGAGGCGCAGCAGCCCTCCGGCACGGGCCACCTGCCGCCGCCCGCCCTGGGCGAGCACAACGACGCGGTCCGGGCCTGGCTCGACGAGGTCGAGGCCCAACCGGCCGGATAGACCGCGCGCCGACCACCGCGACAGCCATGCGGACGGCCGCGCCGGAGCCCTCGGGCGCCGGCGCGGCCGTCCGGCGTCGGTGCGCATGGCCGACCACATCGTCGTGCTCGACCGGGGCCGGGTGGTGGAACAGGGCGGCCACGCCGAACTGCTGGCCGCCGACGGGCTCTACCGTGAGCTGTGGGACCTCCAGGCCAGCGACTACCGCTTCGCCGAGGAGGGCGAACCGGCGGCCCGACCCGGAGGAGGGTCGCGCACGGGTCCGGGACCGGCGCCGCCTCGCGGGTTCCGGGCCCGTGCGCCCCGGGTGTGGAGGGCGTCGGGAGCACCGGCCGCCGGGCACCAGCGCCGGTAGGGGCAGTCCAGGCAGGCCTCGCCCGGAGCGGGCGGGTGGGAGGTGTCGCCGTGCCAGGGCCCGGCGAGTTCGTGCACCACCCGCCGGGCCAGGGCCCGTACCCGTGCCGACCCCGGGTCCAGCGACCGTACGGACGCGCCCCGGGGACTGAGGACCTCCAGTTCCACGGCCGAGTCCGGGCCCGCGGGCAGGGCGCCGCAGGCGAAGAGCCCCACCGCCAGGGCCAGCCGGGGCTCCGCCGCCAGCAGCGCCTCCTCGTCCCCGAAGAGCGCGCCTCCGGCGAGGGCGGGAGCAGCGCCCCCGTTCCGGCAGGGAGCGTTCCCGCCCGGGGAAGGCCGGGCCTCCGCCGGAGCGGGCCCGCCCCCCGCCGGGGCTGACGCGTCGTCGTCGGTGGTGGTGACGGAGCGGTGGACCCAGGACCGGCCCCGGTGGTGGAGCACCTCGGCCCTGGCCAGAACCAGGACGTCGGCCCGCGTGTCGTCGGCGGCCAGCCTGTGGCCCACCCGCACGTGGCTGCCCGAGGCCAGCCCGCGCAGCGGACAGACCCCGACGTGCGCGGCGATCATGGCTGCCCCCAGGCGCGCCTGCCCGCCCTCCAACCGCCACCTCCCGGCGGACCAGGACGAGCGGTCCCCGGGCAGGTCCCCGGCCGTGCAGGGCCTTCGGGGCAGACGCCGGTGCAGCCGCTCCAGCCAGGCGCGCACGGCGCGGTCGCGCCGCAGCCGCGCCGGTTCGGCACCGGGGTCCGCGGGCAGGCCCAGGGCGTGGAAGTGCGCCCGGGCGGGACAGCCCCGGTGGCGCAGCCCCAGGGAGACCGACCAGGAGCGCCGGGGCCACGGTCCGCCGCCCGCGCCGAGCAGCCCCGGCGCGCGCGGCAGCCGACCGCAGCCGCGGCGCCCCGCACAGGCCAGGCAGTCCCGGCCGGGGGAGCGGGCCCCGCCCACCAGGGCCGAGCGCAGCCCCTCGCGGCCCGTAGAGGCGAAGGCCTCCCCGGCCTCGGCGGCCGAACCGTCGTAGAGGACGGCGGTGGAGGAGTCCAGGCAGGAGGTCTCCACCACGCGCACCCGGTCCGGCGGCCGGGCGTCGGCGCCGCCGCGGTGCCCGCGCATCGGGTAGGGGGCGCCGCCCCGGTACCGCCCGGGCCGCGCCGCGCAGGCGTCGCGGTCCACCGGGGTCCCGGTGGCGAGCACGTACGCGGCCACCGCCACCTCCGCCCGCGGGCGGGCCTGCTCACCGGCCGCGCCCGCGACCGGGATGCGCAGCTCCCGCACCCGTTCCGACCCCTGCGCGTAGGCGTACCTGCGGCCCCGGGCGCACAGCTCGTAGGGCCGGGAGTTGGGGGAGCCGGGCACGGGCAGGTACTGGCGGACCCAGAAGTCGAACACCGGCGCGCGGTGCGGGCCGTCGCGCCCGCCGTCCCCGGCCAGGGCCTCCAGGTAGCACCGCGCGGCGTGCCGGACCCAGACCAGCAGCCCCGGGTGCGGCGGCGCGGGGCGCCCGCCCGGGAGGGCCCGGCCCGGCCCCCTCGGCGCGGACAGGCGTGCGCAGGCCTCCTCCAGCGCCATGCCCGCGTGCTCGACCAGGTCCAGGACGGCCTCCAGAACCGCCCCGGGAGTGTCGCGCGGAGGCGGGTCCGCGCCGAGGGACGGGTCGGCGCTGAACCGGCGGTGCGCAGGGCATCCCCCCGCGGCCAGCGCCGCGGAGCCGCTGAAGACGCGGACGGTCGGTGTCGGAACGGGTTCCCCCGTGGTGTGGTCGGGCACGGTCGCCTCCCCTCACCAGAAGGGTGGCACGATCGCGGTCGCGCCGCCGGAGGCCTGTGGACAACTCCGCCCGGGGCGTCCGGCGTGTCCGGAGCGGGGGATAAACCTCCGTAAAGAGTCACTCACGGTGACGTTTTCGACGCTCCGGGTGGTGCGGCGATCAACGGCGGGGAGCCCTCCCATCATGTTGAATGACGTCCATGATCGTGCGTCGAGTACTTCCTGATGAGATGAACGCCGTCAGTGAGCTGCGCCTGACGGCCTACACGGCCGACGGCCTCATGGACGTGAACCCGGCCTACGTCGAGACGCTCCGGCTCCTGGGCACGGACGGCCGCGGCGAGATCCTGGTCGCCGCCGACGAGAACCGGCTCCTGGGGACGGCCGTGTTCGAGCCCTGGTCTCCGGAGAGCGAGATCGCCCGCAACGCCGACGAGGCCGAGATCCGCGCCTTCGCCGTCGCTCCCGAGGCGCGGGGGCGCGGCGTGGGGCGCGACCTGGTCAACGCGCTCGTCGAGCGCGCCCGTGAGGAGGGGGTCTCCCGACTGCTGGTGGCCACCCTGCCCGAGATGGTCTCGACCCAGTACGTCTACCGCGCCCGCGGTTTCGAGCGGGTGCCCGAGCGCGACTGCGTCCCGCTGCCCGGCGTCGAGACGCTCGTCCACGAACTGGTCGTCAAGGCCTGAGCCCGCGCACGCCCGTCCTCCCGCCCCGGCCCGGGGCGGGGGAGGGGACACCGCTCAGGGGGTGACCGGGGCGGGGCGCAGCCGCCGCGCGGCCTCGGCCAGGGGCGCGCCCAGCGCCCCCTCCGCCAGCAGGTCCAGCACCGTGTCCGAGGCCGGGTGGCCCGTCAGCCACACGGTGCGGACGAACCCCTCCGCGCATCCGGCGTACCTGTCCCGGTCCCGGCCGGGCAGGAGCCCGCCGCCCTCCAGCAGGATCGCGTAGTCGTCCAGCACCGCCCAGACCTCCTGGTGCGACGTGGGCGTCCCCGCGGCCCCGCCGCGCAGCCGCCGGGCCCACCCGCCCAGGACGGGGTGGTGCACGTACAGATCCAGCACCGGGGCCAGGTCCTCCTCCAGGGAGGCGAGCACCCGGGCCACCCGCTCACGCAGGCGCCAGGAACCGGGGGCGTCGCAGGCCTCCAACAGGCCGCACACCGCGCTCTCGGTGTCGCGGGCGGCCACCCACCGCTCCAGCAGGCGCTCGGTGTCCACCGGACGGCCCCGTTCCGCCAGGGCGAGCACCTCCTCGGCGTCCATCCCGGACAGGGGCCGGGCCAGCGCGATGTCGGCCCCGGTCTGGCGCAGCTGGCGCACCATGAAGTGGTCGCCGAGGCCCGTGACGCGGAACCGGCCGCCGCCGACCCGGCGGACCGCGCCCAGGTCCTCCAGCGTCTCCAGCACCTGGCGCACGTGTTCCACCGGGTCCTCCCCGCGCAGGGCGATCCCGGGCCCGTACACGGTCACCAGCTGCGCGGGCGTGCGCGCGTCCCCGTGCACGAACAGGTCGGTGAGCAGCAGGAACGCCGTGACCCCGCGCAGGTCGGTCATGGCCAGCAGGGCGTCGGCCCAGGCGTCGGCGGCCGCCCCCGGCACACCGTCCCGCCAGGCCCGCGCCGCCCGGCCGGGCAGCACCCGGGTGTAGGTGGTGCGCAGCAGACCCGCGTCCCTGGCCACGGCGAACAGCGCGGCCACCCTCGCGGGCGCGACCCCCAGGTCGGCGGCGGCCCGGGCGGTGTCGTCCGGGGTGAGGGCGTCGTCCCCCCCGGAGCAGAGGGGCCTTCCCCCACCCGTCCACACCGCCAGCCGCGCGGCGTCGGACAGGGGGCGGCACCGGCGCGCCGCCGCGTCCAGGTCGGCCGGATCCGCCGGGACGACCGTCGGCAGCGCCTCGGGAGCGCCGTCCGCGCCGACGCCGAGCCGGTCCAGGAGCGGTAGGGCGGCACTGTCGGTCCGGTCCTCGGGCGGCGGCGGACCGCCGGGCGCCAGGTCGACCGTGGCGATGGCGGCGCGCAGGCGGCGCGGGCTCTCCGCGGACAGTAACCGGTCCTGGTCGACCAGGAAGTCGCACCAGGTCAGCCAGGTGTCCCTGAGACTGTCGGGCACGCGGTCCCAGACGCGGACGGTACGGGCGATGTCGTGGACGTCGGCGGTGGACCAGTCCCCGGGGTCGGGAGCGCCGGCGTCCAGGTGGGCGGCCAGCAGGAAGAGCAGGCTGTCGGTGTTCAGGACGGGCCGGGGCTCGATGGTCCCGGCCCAGTCCAGGCACGCGTGCACGGCGGAGTAGATGCGCTCAGTCATTGACATACCACCCGAAGTGCCGTGAGCCACTGAAACGGGATCAGACTAACCGCGGGTCGCGGGCCCGCGCGGAAGAACGCCGAAATCACCCCTGTCCCCCGGCGAAGGCCGTCCGAAGCGGGGGAGGAGGCCGCCTACGCACGCCGAAGCACCGGTCCGGGGCCGCTCGCACCCGCGGGGCCGCCCCCGGCCCGGCGGAGCCTCAGGCGCTGGTCCACCGCAGGAGCCGGTGCGCCTCGGTCGGGTCCGGGCACTCCCAGCGCCGTACCAGGCGCTCCACGGCGGCGGCCGGGACCGGCGCCCGCCTGCGGTCCAGGCGGGCCCGCAGCACCCGGGGCGGGGCCTCGACCGAGACGATCTCCACGCGCGCCCGGTAGGCGGCCGCCAGATCCACGCACTGGTCGCGCAGCGACCGCGAGACGTTGGTGGCGTTCCACACGAACGACCGCCCCGCGCGCAGGTGCTCGCGTGCGCGCGCGTGCGCGGCCGCCGCCACCGGCCGCTGGTCGGCGGTCGGGCGCACGCCCAGCTCGGCGCGCAGCGCGTCCAGGCTCACCACCGGCACGCCCGGCCGCTCGCGCGCGATCCAGGTGTCCTTGCCCGCACCCGGCAGCCCCGACATGACGGTCACCGTCATCCGGGTGTCGTCGTGGGCGGCGTAGTCCGGGTCGCGGTCGGGCTTGCGGAAGAACCAGAACCGGGCGTGGTCGGAGGGGAACCCCCTCGGCCGGTCCAGGCACCGCTGCTCCCGGCAGTACTCGCCGTACAGCCCGATGTTCTCCAGGACCTCCGCGGTGTCGCCGCAGCGGCGGCCCAGGATGTCGGCGGTGGCCAGGAGCACCAGGTCGTCGTTGCGCGCCACCAGGCTCACCCGGAACGCGATGCGGCGCAGGTCCGGGCGCTCCAGCGCCCAGAACGGCACCTGGTGGTGGCGCACCAGGGCCGCCACGTGCTCGCGCCAGCGCACCGCCTCCAGCGGCGAGGCGGCGGCCCCGGGTTCGGCCGCGGCCTCCCACAGCAGCCGGCGCGCCAGGAGGTCCCCGCGCCGCGAGTGGCCGTGCGCGGTCACCCGGCCGTCCTCCTCCCGGCGGGTGCACAGCGGTTTGGCGACGTCGTGCAGCAGCACGGCGGCGAACAACCGCTCCCGCTCCGCGGCGGGGCGGGACCGCCACGCGGGCAGCTCGGCCAGCGCCTCGCACGCCATGCGGGTGTGCGTCTCCACGTCCCCCTCGGCGTGGTGCACCGGATCCTGTTCCACCCCGGCCAGGTCGCGCACCCACGGGAGGGCCTCGCGCACCCGCGCCCAGTCCAGGTCCCAGCGCGGCGGCGCCGGGCACAGCTCAGCGAACACCCGCATAGAGCACCTCCGGATCGGCCAGCCCGTTCGCTATCAGCGGCCGGTCCAGCCAGTGCGTTCCCGAGTCCAGGACGGCGGAGGTGAACCCCGGGCGCACCCACTTGTACCGGTCCACCGTGCGGCCGCCCTCCTCGACCTTGACGTAGAGCCCCTCCATGAGGTCGGAGCCGTCGCTCTCGGCCAGGGCGCGGCCGGGGTCGGCGCCCGCCGCCCCCGCCGCCTCGGCCAGGGCCCCGCGCCAGCCGGGGGTGCGGCAGGTGGAGGGGCCCACCAGGCGGGTCAGGTCCGCCAACCGCTCCAGCGGACCGGTGTGCAGCACGGGCACCGACACCACCGGGGTGCCCTCCAGCAGCTCCCGGCGGCGCGGCGTGGACAGGAACGCGTCCTCGCGGGTGTCGAGGACGTCGAACTCGCAGAAAAGGTGCGGCAGCGCGTCGTAGAACACGGTGTGCTTGGCGTACAGCCACTCCCCGTACAGCACGTACCGCTCGCCCAGGCGCGGCCGCAGCAGCGGAGCCACGGTCGCCGCCCAGGCCTTGAACGGGGCGAAGTGCCGCTCGCGGGGGCCGCCGGTGAGGTAGTGGCCCCGGCTCTGGAGGCGCAGCTCGCCGCCGGGGCCGAAGCTGATCCCGGCGTTGGCGCCGTCCAGCTTCTCCTCCACCACCAGGTGGCGTCCGGCCAGCGCGGAGAAGGGCACGGCCGCCAGGTCGTGGTCGCCCCTCTGGAGGCGGGAGCCCCGGATGTGCCGGGTCCGCGGGTACTTGCGCATGGCCACGGTTGTACCGGTTCGTCCTGCCGCGCGGCCACCGGTTTTCGCCGCGTCGGCCGCCGGGGCCGCACCATGCGTCCTGCCGCTCCGCGGCCCGGCCGCGTCAGCCGCCCCGGAGGGCCGGTCCTCCCGTGTCGGTCGCACCGTCCCACCGGTCGCCCCAGCCGCTCCGCCGCCCGGCCCGACCGAGGGCACCGGCCTCCCGGCGTTGTCGCGGCGGGCTCAGCGGTCCGCGACGCGGCGGTGCGCGCCCAGGGACGCGGCGTCGGCCGCCGCCAGGCCCTCGTACCAGCCGTCCTCGCTGGCGGGCCCGCGCACCCGCGAGTAGGTCAGCTCGCCGAAGGCCTCGGCCACGGCGGCCTCCACCTCGCGCTCGCGGGCGGCGAACACCGGAACCAGGTCCGTGCCGGTCTCGGCCGCGGCGGCCTCCTCGGCGGAGCGGGCCGACTCCACCAGCCGCTCACCCACCCGCACCGAGAACGCGGACATGAACGAGGCGCGGAAGGCCCTGCCCGCCGCCCTGCCGGACCGGTCGCGCACCGAACCGCTGGCCCGCATCGCCGTCTCGGCCTGCACCAGCAGCGACGTGAACATCAGGTCCACCGCCTCCACGTCGCCCGGGAAGCCCATCACCGTGCACAGCCCCAGTTCCCGGTCCCACACGGCCCGGCAGTGGTTGGCCTCGGCGACCTCGTGCAGCAGCACCGCCTTGTGCTCGTCGTAGGGCGCGTCCACCGGCAGCCGCCGCCCCGAGGCGGCCTCCGACGCCTGCCCGGGTTCCTCGGCCAGCAGGGCGCGGTCGATGCTGTGCCGGGCCATCAGCTCCTGCGCGCGGGCGCTCAGCGCCTCCGCCTCGCTGGGGAACTCCGTGGACTCGGCCTTGGCCAGCAGCGCGCGCACGCGGGCCAGCTTGCCCTGGTCCACCGCCTCCGGGGTCCGCGCGGAGCCCTCGGGCCGCGGACGGAACGCCCCCGGCGGCGGGCACAGCCGGTGCAGCGGCGGCAGCACGCGCAGCGCGGCCAGCAGCCGCAGAGCCGTCTCCACCGCCTCGAAGCGCAGCAGCCCGTGCCCGGCGCCCACGTGCGCCAGGTAGTCCCCGGTGCCGCCCCAGGCCGGGGCGGCACCCAGTTCGCGCACCTGCGCGGTCCAGCGCGGGTCCACCGTGTCGGGGGAGTGGCGGTCGAGGTCGGCCGTCACCGCGTCGGCGCACACCGCCGCCGCCACCGGGTCCAGTACGCGGCCCGCCTGGCGGACCGTCTCGGCGGGCTGCCACCCGCGCGCCCACGCCGAGGCCACCCCCGCCAGGAGGGCGTCGCGGACGGCGCGGTCCGCCGCCCCGGCCCGCGCCGGGTCCTCGGCGTCGGCCAGGCGCGCGGCGGCCAGGTCCACGCCGCCGCCCTCCCGGCCGAGCACCAGCGCGTCGACCGCCTCCGAGACGACCCGCTCGGGGGAGTCCCCGGGCGCGGGACCGGCCCAGGGCTGGGCGCCCTGCCCGGCCGTGCGGCGGTCCCCGCCGCGCTGTCGCCCGCGGCCCTTCTTGCCCACGTGGTCCTCCGTTCGGCGCTGGTGTGCGACCAGCAGGCCATCCTACCCACCGGCGGGTCCGCGGCGGGCGGGCGCGAGCCCCGGGGAGAGGTGGCGGGGGACACCCCCGGCGCGGGGCGCCCCGGCCGGGGGAGGAAGGGGCGTGAACGTCACCGGTGCGCCGACACCTGCTCCTCTGGGCGACGTGAGCGGTAATCCCGCCTTGGCCCTCCGTGGCACCGGGTGCCCCGTCCGGAAAGGCGGAGCTTTCCTGCCCGAAGCACGGCGGAAACATGGGGCGCGTACCGTCGCCTCGCATCCGCAGCCACTGAGGAGCCTCCATGCGCCAGGGAACCGGGACCGACGGCCGCGACGACCCCCCGTCAGCGGGATCCGGCGGCGCCCGCTGCCCGGTCGCCCTCCCCCCGCGCGGGGACACCGGCGCCGACACGCCCTGGGACGCGCTGCGCGACCGCCACGGCGGCCTGGTCCCGGTCGAGGTGGGCCCGGGTGTGCCGGGATGGCTCCTGCTCGGCTACCGGGAGAACCTCCAGGCGCTGCGCGACCACACCCTCTTCTCCGCCGACCCGCGCCCGTGGGGCGCCGAGGACGCCGCGCCCGCCCGCAGCGCCGCCCTGGCCCGCGACGGCGAGGAGCACCGGCGGCTGCGCGCGGCCGTCGTCGACACCCTGGCCAGGGCGGACACGCCCCGTCTGGTCCCCGTGGTCGAACGCGCCGCCGTGCACCTGCTCGGCCGGGTCGCGGCCGACGGCGCCGCCGACCTCATCGGCGGGTTCGCCGCCCCGCTGCCCGCCCTGGTCCTCAACGAGCTCTTCGGACTGCCCGACGCCTACGGCCGCCTGCTGGCCGACCTGGCCCCGCGGCTGTGGAGCGGCGAACCCGACCGGGCCGGTCCCGCCGCCACCGCGGTCCGCTCCTACTTCGCGGGCCTGGTCGCGCGCAAACGCGCCGACCCCGGACAGGACATGGCCAGCTGGCTGCTCGCCCACCCCGCCGGGCTCACCGACGACGAGGCGGCGGGGGCGCTGGCGCTGCTGTGGGAGTCCGGGCACGAGCCCACCACCCACCTGATCGGCAACGCCCTGCTCCGGCTGCTGGAGGACCCGGGCGTGTGGACCGCCTACCTGGGCGGCACCCTCACCCCCGAGGACTTCATCGACTACGTGATGTGGACCGACTCCCCGATCCGGGTGCTCGGCGGGCGCTACCCGGTCGAGGACCTGAGCTTCTCCGGGGCTCGCGTCCGCAGGGGCGAGCCGCTGCTGCTGGGGTTGGCCTCCGCGCACACCGACCCGTCGGTGGCCCGCGGCGACGACGCGATGGCCCGGGCCGGAGACCGCTCCCACCTGTCCTGGGGCGCGGGCGCGCACCGCTGCCCCGCCACCGGCCTCACCCGCGAGCTGGCGCGCACCGCCATCGACACCGCCGTGGACCGGTTGCGCGGCATGGTCCTGGCTGTCGAGCCCGAGGAGCTGCGCTGGCGCGCGTCCCTGGCCGTGCACGGTCTGGAGGAGCTGCCGGTGTGGTTCACCGCCACCGGGGAGCGCGCCGGGTCCGACGCGCCGGTGCGCGAGCGCGCCCCGGCCCCGGTGACGCGGCGTCTGCGCAGGAAGCGCGGGCCCGCCCCGCGCGGGGCGCGCTACCAGGCGCCCCTGGCGGGTGAGGACGGCGAGCGGGCACGGGAGGAGCGGCCCGCGCCCGCCCCGCGGTCCCGCAGGGTCGCGCGCGGCGCCGGGGCCCGCTACCAGGCGCCGTTCGCCACGGAACGCGCCGACCCCGACGCCCTGGAGCGGCTGCTGGCGGCCTGGCGGTCGCGGGACTGACCGGCCGCGCGGGCGACCGCGGGCGTTCGGGCACGCGCGCGCCGCCGCGACCGGTCGCGGCGGGACCGGCGGCCCGCCCCGCGTCGGCTACCCCTCGTCGGGGTCGACCACGACCAGTTCGGGGTGGAAGGCCCCGGGGTCCTCCAGCAGGGGCTGGTCCCCGCCGCGCAGGTGGTGGTCGAAGAACGCCAGGCTGTAGGTGCGCACCAGCTCCAGGCCGCGCTCGACGCCGACGTCGCCGTACAGGTTCCGCCACTGCTCGGGGGTGAAGAGCTCGGTCAGGCCGAGCTGCTCCACCAGCACGCCGCGGTCGATGCTGTTGGAGTGCCCCGAGCCCTCCATGCGGATCCACTGCCGCCAGCCCTCCAGGCGCGGCCACATCTGCTCGACGCCGTCCCAGGAGTTGCCCTGGCCGTTCTCGATCAGCGCCAGCGGCTTGTCCAGCCCCTCCTCCACCGCGGGCGGGTAGTAGGGGCCGTCCAGGTTGATCCCGGCGTCCACCCGCTCCTCGGCCCGCAGCGTCTCGGCGGTGGCCGTGCCGCCCCAGGAGTGCCCGGCCATCCCGATCCGGGAGGCGTCGATGACCCGCGACCACCGCCACGCGGGGTCGGGGCCGGTGAGCCGGTCCAGGAGGAAGGAGACGTCCTCGGCCCGGTTGGTCGAACCCAGGGCCCACTCGCCGCTCTGGCACCCGGTGCACTCGGTGATCAGCCCGTCGGGGAACTCCACGGGCGCGGCCTCGTGGGCGTGGTCCACCCCGGCCACCACGAAGCCGTGGCTGGCCAGGTCCTCGGCCAGCGAGGACAGCTCGATCCGGTTGTGCCCCGCGCCGGGGGACAGGACCACCAGCGGGAACCCGTCGCGGGTGCGCGCGGGAGGCACGTCCAGGCGGGAGGAGGTGCGCACCCCGCTGTGCATGAGGTCGGCGGGCAGGTCCAGCCCCAGCCCCGCGATCATGGCCGCGGACTCGGCCTCGGTCATGTACGGCGCTGGCCGGCCCGAGTCCGCACGCGCCGGGTACCACAGGGTGACCATCAGCTGGCGGGGCCCGCCCACCCACACGTCCTCGCGCTCCCCGTCCACCAGGTGCAGGGTCGTCCTGCCCACCGGGTGGTCCCCGGTGGGCTCGGGCAGGGCGGCCCGGAGGGCGTCGGCGGGGGCGCTGGAGGGGTCGGTGTCGGCCGCGGCCGTTCCGGACGCGGCCAGGGAGAGCGGCAGCGCCAGCGCGGCGGCCGCGGCGAGCGCGGTACCGGACCGGAGCGCGCGCGAGGAGGGGGAGGGGTGCGGTGAAGGGGGCATGGTGTCCCGTCGTTCGGTGCCGTCGTGGTCACCGCCCACGCTAGGAAGGGCGGCCCGCCCGGCGCCATCGGGACCTCCACCCCCCCTCCCCGGGGGTGTCCCGGAGGAGGGGGGTGGGGACAGCCCTACCCCGTGGCGTCCCACCAGCGGGTTCGGGGCTTCGGACCCACCGGGCCACGGTCTCGCCTGCCGCCCGGTCCCGGACGACCGGGTTCGGGAAGCCGATTCCGCCGGAGCGCGCTCGCGTCCCCGGGGACGGCCCTCCTCACCGGATCCGGGGCCGCGTCCACCGGACCACGCCTTCGCCCGCGTGGCCGCCCCCGTCACCGGGTTCAGAGCGCCGGGTCCACCAGCAGCACCTCCAGCGTGCGCGGGCCGTGCACCCCCTCCACCCGGTTCAGCTCGATGTCGCTGGTCGCCGAGGGGCCGCTGATCCAGGTGAGCGGGCGCGACGGGTCCAGGAGCCGGACCGCCTGCGGCACCCCGTCCACCACCTGCTCGGCGCGCACCACGCACAGGTGGTAGTCCGGCACCAGGGTGACGGCCCGGCGCCCCTGGCCCGGCCCGCCGTCCAGGACGATCGTGCCGGTCTCGGCGACGGCCACCGCGCAGCCGGTGACCACGCCGTCCACGCCGGTGAGGTCGGCGACCGCCAGCGGCTCCTCACGCGAGTCGGCCAGCCGCTCGACGCGGGCGTGCGTGAACCACTCCGGCGGCGCGTCCGCGGGGACGACCACCCGCCGCGCCCCCCGGCGCTCCAGCGCGGCGGCCACCTCGGCGGCCACGCGGTCGGCGCCCACCCGGCGCACCAGCGCGCGGTAGTCCAGCAGGCGGTCCTCCAGCACCTCCAACGAGGGGCCCGCGTCGTGGCTGTCGGCGTAGCCGCGCCCCGGCTCCCGCACCGGCGACTCGTCGGCGGGCACGTCGGCCAGCGCCCTCCTGACCCTGGCCAGGATCCGCTCGCGGCTGCTCATCGGCCCTCCCCCTCGCGCCTGTCCCACCACTGGCGGAAGGACTCGGCCGGGACGTCGGGCACGTCCCTGGTGTCGGTCCAGGCCCCCGCTAGGCCCGGCAGGTGGCGCGGGACCGCGCGGCGCCCCAGCCCCGCCGCCCGCTGGACCGCGCCCAGCGTCCGCGGGGAGGACAGCACCGCCTCGGCGCCCGCCATGAGCGCCTTCTCCCCCGCGTGCCCGGAGCGCTCCACGACCTCCTCGCGCAGGTGCACCAGCACCTCGGGGATGTCGATGGCCACCGGGCACACCTCGTAGCAGGCCCCGCACAGCGAGGACGCGTAGGGCAGCGCCTCGTCCACCGGCGAGGACATCCCCCGCAGCTGCGGGGTGAGGATCGCGCCGATCGGGCCCGGGTAGACCGAACCGTAGGAGTGCCCGCCGGTGCGCTCGTAGACCGGGCAGGTGTTCAGGCACGCCGAGCAGCGGATGCAGCGCAGCGCCTGGCGGCCCACGGTGTCGGCCAGCACGTCGGTGCGGCCGTTGTCCAGCAGCACCAGGTGGAACTCCTGGGGGCCGTCGCCCGGCGTCACCCCGGTCCAGGTGGAGGTGTAGGGGTTCATCCGCTCGCCGGTGGAGGAACGCGGCAGCAACTGGAGGAACACCTCCAGGTCCGACCAGGTCGGCACGATCTTCTCGATGCCGACCACGGAGATCAGCGTCCGGGGCAGGGTCAGGCACATGCGCCCGTTGCCCTCCGACTCCAGCACCACGAGCGTGCCGCTGTCGGCCACCGCGAAGTTGGCCCCCGAGATCGCGGTGCGGGTGCGCAGGAAGCGTTCGCGCAGGTGCACGCGGGCCGCCTCGGCCAGCGCCCGGGGGTCGTCGGTCAGGCCCCGGGGCGCGGGCACGCCCCACTCGGCCATCTGCTCCAGGAAGATCTCGCGGATCTGGGCGCGGCCCAGGTGGATGGCGGGCACCAGGATGTGCGAGGGCAGGTCCTCGCCCAGCTGCACGATCAGCTCGGCCAGGTCGGTCTCGTAGGCGGTGATCCCGGCGGCGGCGAGGGCGTCGTTGAGTTCGATCTCCTGGGTGGCCATCGACTTGACCTTGACCACGTCGGTCTCGCCGGTGTCCCGGACCAGCCGGGTGACGATCTCGTTGGCCTCGGCCGCGTCGGAGGCCCAGTGCACCCGTCCGCCCGCCCGGTGGACGGACTCCTCCAGCTGTTCCAGGTAGTGGTCCAGGTGGCGCAGGGTGTGCTCCTTGACCGCGGCGCCCTCCGCCCGCAGGCGCTGCCAGTCCTCGTGCAGCTCGTCGACGACGGAGGCGCGCTTGTCGCGGATGGTGTGCGTGGCCCTGCGCAGGTTGTGCCGCAGGCGGGCGTCGTTGACCGCGCCCGCGGCGGCCTCGGGAAAGGGCGGGATGCCCAGGAACGTCGCGCTCATCGGTATGCGCCCTCCTCGTCTCTTTGGACCTCCGCTTCGCTTCGGCCCACCCGTCGCCCGCCATCGCCCGTCGGGGACGCTGCGCGTCGGGACGGGCTACCGCCCTCAACGAACGCCTGCGGCGCGGTGTCTTCCTTGTTCGGGCGCCCGGAGAACGGGAACCTTCGGTGCCTTCGGCGTATTCGCTCGTGCCCGCCCGTCACCCGCCACCGCCCCAATCGACGCCTGCGGCGCAGTTCTTCCCACGGGAATCCGCCTCCGCCCCCTCCAGAACCCCGTGGGCGCCCTCCTTCTCGGTGCTGGCCAGGATCTCGGCCAGGTGCGCCACCCTCATCCCCGACCGCTGCCGGGACAGGGTGCCGCCGATGTGCATCAGGCAGGAGTTGTCCACCGCGCACAGCACCTCGGCGCCGGTCTCCACGGCGTGGCGGGCCTTGTCCGCGCCCATGGCCGAGGACACGTCGCCGTTCTTGACCGCGAAGGTGCCGCCGAAGCCGCAGCACTCGGTGGCCCCGGGCAGCTCCACCAGCTCCAGGCCGCGCACGGCGCGCAGCAGCTGGTAGGGGCGGTCGCCCAGGCCGAGCATGCGCAGCCCGTGGCAGGTGGGGTGGTAGGCCACCTTGTGCGGGTAGTAGGCGCCCACGTCCGTCACGCCGAGCACGTCCACCAGGAACTCGGTGAGGTCGTACACGCGCGGGGCGAGGTCGGCCACCTTGCGCGACAGGCGGCTCCCGCTCGCGCCCAGCCGCGGGTAGTTGTCGCGGACCATGGCCGCGCAGGAGGCGGAGGGGACCACGACGGCGTCGGCGCCCTCGAAGGTGCGCACGAAGCGCACGGCCAGACGGCTCGCCGAGCGCCGGTAGCCGGTGTTGTAGTGCATCTGCCCGCAGCAGGTCTGGCCCTCGGGGAAGACCACCTCGTGCCCCAGGCGCTCCAGGAGGCGCACGACCGCCCGTCCGGTGCCGGGGAACAGTGTGTCGTTGACGCAGGTGATGAACAGCGCGATCCGCATGTGCCTCCTTCGTGCCCCGCCGACCGGCGCGCGCGTGCGGACCCGCCGGGTCGGCCCACGCGGTGCGCTGCCATGGCGGAACTGCTCGCCACGAGCCTGGGGTGGTCGGACCACTTTCGCACGCCGGGAGGCATCTGGGCAAGAAAGGGAGCGAAAAGGGTGATGCGGGGCGAGGGGATGGAAAATTGGTATGATCTCTTGGCGGCGTTGGTGGCGCGGGTCACGTGCACACCCAGCCCTGCTCCCGCCCCCGCCCCCGTCCCGGCCCCGTCGGGCCGACGGACGACCCGGGCCACCGCGCAGACTGGAGGGATCTTCCGTGAGCGACCCCGACGCCGGGCGCACCACCGTCACCCGGCGCGCCGCCGACCGGATCAAGGCGATGATCGCCGACGGGCGGGTCGGACCGGGGGAGCGCCTGCCCACCGAACGCGACCTGTCCGCGCAGCTCGGGGTGTCCCGCAGCTCCATGCGCGAGGCCATCCGCTCCCTGACCACGCTCGGCGTCCTGGAGTCCCGCCACGGCGCGGGCGTCTACGTCACCGCGCTGCGCCCCGCCGACCTGCTGGAGACCTTCTCCGTCCTGGCCGAGGTCTCCCAGGGGCACACCCTCCTGGAGGTCCTCCAGGTGCGGCGCATGCTCGAACCCGCCGCCACCGCCCTGGCCGCCGCGCGCGCCAGCGACGAGGACCTCGACCGCATCGGCGCCCTGCTGGAGCGGATCGAGGGCGGGGACGACACCTCCGGCGCCGACACCGTCGCCGCCGACCTGGGCTTCCACCAGGCCATCGTGGCCAGCACCGGCAACGCCACCCTGGCCGCGGTCAACGACGGCCTGTCCTCGCGCACCTTCCACGCCCGCGTGTGGGCGGGGCACCGGGAGGCCGGGCTCACCGCCAAGCTGCGCGAGGACCACCTGCGCATCCACGAGGCCCTGGTGGCACGCGACCCCGACGCCGCCCGGGCCGCCGCGACCGTGCACGTCCTGCGCGTGGAGCGCTGGCTCAGCGCGGACCTGGGCGACTGAGCGTCACCGCTTCGCCGCGCCTCCCCGTTCCGCCGAGCCGACACGCCTCGGGCTCAGCCGGACCGCCGGGCTGCCGCGCCGCCGTTCCGCCGCGCCTCCCCGTTCCGCCGTGCCGACGCCCCCTCGGCTCAGCCGGACCGCCTGCCGCGGTCGCGGACCCTGTCGGCGAACTCCTCGGCCCGCAGCAGCCGCGCCAGGTCCTCGCGCCGGGCGGTCGGCGGGCGCTCCCCGGCGGCCTCGGGCGCCTGCTCGGGGATCTCCTGGCCCAGCTCCGCGTCGATGCCCAGGACGTCGTGGTCCTCGATCTCCTCGATCCGGTGGCCCTCCGGGAAGTACCGCAGGAAGTCGGCCACCGCGGAGTCCTGGTCCGCGGCCCCCACGTCCGTGTCCGCGTCCACGTCGTCGTCGTAGCCGGGGTCCCAGGCCCCCGTGTCGAACTCGTCGAAGCCCTCGGTTGACTCTGTCACCGGCGTCCCCCTCACGCTCGGTTCCCCACTCCGATCATGCCCGCTCCGACCGGAGGACGCCAGGGGCTGATGCGAGGGGAGAGGCGGGTGTGAAACCGGGCGAGGTGACGCACGGTAGGCTTCTGCCGCGCTGTCCGATATGTGAACGGAGCCCCCTCTGTCGTGCGCGAGCGCGTTCGAGTCATCGTCGACGCCCCCTGGTTCCAGGCCTGCGTCATCACCCTCATCCTCGTCAACGCCGTCATCCTCGGCGCGGAGACCTCACCCCGGGTGACGGACTCCTACGGCCGCCTCCTGCGCGCCGTCGACCTGACCATCCTCGCCCTGTTCGTCCTGGAACTGGGGATGAGGATGTACGCCCACCGGCGGGAGTTCTTCCGCGACCCCTGGAGCTGGTTCGACCTGGTGATCGTCGGCATCGCGCTGCTGCCCGCCTCCGGCCCCTTCTCGGTGCTGCGGGTCCTGCGCGTGCTGCGGGTGCTGCGCCTGCTGTCGGTGATCCCGACCCTGCGCCACGTCGTCACCGGCCTGTTCCGGGCCCTGCCCGGCATGATGTCCATCCTGTTCCTGGTGGTACTGCTGCTGTACGTGTCGGCGGTCATGGCCACCGAACTCTTCGCCGACGTCTCGCCGCAGTACTTCGCCGACCTGCCCGCGTCGCTGTTCACCCTGTTCCAGATCGCCACCGCGGACGGCTGGGGCACCATCGCCAAGGACGTGATGGAGCACAAGCCGATGGCGTGGGTGTTCTTCGTGGTCTTCGTGCTGGTGTCCACGCTGGTGGCGCTCAACCTGTTCATCGCCGTGGCCGTGGAGGCCCTGGAGAAGGACGACGAGGAGAGCGGCGGCGGTGGCGGGGGCGGCGGCGCCGCGGGCCGGAGGGGCGGGGGCCCCGACGACGGCGGCCCCGACGGGGGACAGGCCGTGATCCTGGCCGAGCTGCGGGCGCTGCGCGCGGAGGTGGCCGTGCTGCGGCGGGAGCGCGAGGAGGAGGCCAGCGGCCTGCGCTGAGCGGCGCGCCGGAACCGGTTCCGCGCCGCGCGCGAAAGTCCGCGACCGGGCCTGTGGACAACCCCCGCGGGGCCGGTCTTTCGTGGGAGGCTTGTCGTCGGAAGCACAGCCGCGCACCGCGGGCGGCGCGCGGACCGAGCACCCGCGCCGTGCCGCCGGAGCGCCGACCGACGAGGAGCCGCCGGATGTCTGCCAGTACACCTCTCCCGCGCGCTGAGGACACCGGAGAACGCGCCCGCCCGGGCGTTCCCCTGGACCAGCGGGACGAGTGGACCGCGCTGCGCGAGCACCACGGGCGGTGGGGTTCCACCGACCTGCGCGAGCTGTTCGCCGACGATCCCGGCCGGGCCGAACGGTACACGCTCGACGTCGGCGACCTGCACGTGGACTACTCCAAGAACCTCGTCACCGACGAGACCCTGCGCCTGCTCGCCGACCTGGCCGGGGCCACCCGGGTCGCCGACCTGCGCGACGCCATGCTGGGCGGCGAGCACGTCAACCTCACCGAGGACCGCGCCGTCCTGCACACCGCCCTGCGCGCGCCGCGCGGGCAGGTGATCAGCACCGACGGCCGCGACGTCGTCCCCGAGGTCCAGGAGGTCCTGGACCGGATGGCGGAGTTCGCCGACCGGGTCCGCGCCCGGGAGTGGCTCGGCCACACCGGTCAGCCGGTGCGCCGGATCGTCAACATCGGCATCGGCGGCTCCGACCTGGGGCCCGCCATGGCCTACGAGGCGCTGCGCCCCTACACCGACCGCGGACTGGAGTTCCGGTTCGTCTCCAACGTGGACGGCACCGACCTGCACGAGGCGCTGGTGGACGCCGACCCGGCCACGACGCTGTTCGTGGTCGCCTCCAAGACCTTCACCACGGTCGAGACCATCACCAACGCCACCGAGGCCCGCACCTGGCTGCTGGACGGGCTGGGCCTCAAGGGCGACGACGACGGCGCCATCGCCAGGCACTTCGCCGCCGTCTCCACCAACGGCGAGGAGGTGGCGAAGTTCGGCATCGACACCCGCAACATGTTCGGGTTCTGGGACTGGGTGGGCGGCCGCTACTCCTACGACTCCGCCATCGGCCTGTCCCTGATGGTGGCGGTGGGCCCCGAGCGGTTCCGGGAGATGCTCGCCGGGTTCCACCTGATGGACACCCACTTCGCGACGGCCCCCGTGGAGCGCAACCTGCCCTTCCTGCTGGGCCTGCTCGGCGTGTGGTACGGCAACTTCCACGACGCCCGGACCCACGCGGTGCTGCCCTACAGCCACCACATGTCCAAGTTCCCCGCCTACCTCCAGCAGCTCGACATGGAGTCCAACGGCAAGTCGGTGCAGCGCGACGGGCGCCCCGTCCACTGGCAGACCGGTCCGGTGGTGTGGGGCACCCCGGGCACCAACGGCCAGCACGCCTACTTCCAGCTGCTGCACCAGGGCACCCGGTTCGTGCCCGCCGACCTCCTCGGCTTCGCCAACCCGGCCCCCGACCTGCCCGAGCACCTGGTGCCCCAGCACGACCTGCTCATGGCCAACCTGTTCGCCCAGGGGCAGGCGCTGGCCTTCGGCCGCACCGCGGAGGAGGTCGCCGCCGAGGGCGTGTCCGCCGACCTGGTCCCGCACCGGACCTTCGAGGGCAACCGGCCCACGACGACCATCCTCGCCGACCGGCTCAGCCCGTCGGTGCTCGGGCAGCTGGTCGCCCTCTACGAGCACAAGGTGTTCGTCCAGGGCGCGGTGTGGAACATCAACTCCTTCGACCAGTGGGGTGTGCAGCTGGGCAAGGTGCTGGCCAAGCGGGTCGAGCCCGCCCTCACCGAGGGTGCCGACGTGCCCGGTCTGGACGCCTCCACCACCTCCCTGGTGCGGCGCTACCGTTCCATGCGCGGCAGGGACTGACCACGGCGGGGGGTGCGACCGGCGGGCCCTGCCGGTCGCACCCCCCGGGCCGACCACACGCTGATGCGGCCGGTGAGCCGATGCCGGGGAGTACCCGGCCCGGCCCCCCGACGGCCGACCCTCCCGAGGTGCCAGGGGGAGGGGTGGGAGAACCCCTCCAGGTGCGCGGCGCCGCGCGGCGAAGCCGGTCAGCGCACCTGACCGGACACCCGCGTAATTCCGTTGCCCGCGCCGCCCCGGCGGGTTAGCCTGGGCGCAACATGCGCATGTGACATCGAGACCGACGACCGCCGAGCGCGCGGGGCTCGCCCACCGTGGCTGGAGCCGGATCCCCGCTCGGCGTGTACTGGCACTGTCCCCGGTGCGGTCTCGATGTCGACGACCTCCGTGTCGTCCCCGGACCGCGCCGCGCAGGCGCACCGGTCCCGCGCATCGAGGCCCACCCCGAAACGAAGGGTGGACCACCCCTATGACCCTCGGCAACACGACCGGCGCCGCCTCCGCATCGCACACCGCCCAGACCGGCCCGCCCCTGCTGCGCGCCCGCGACCTCGCCAGGGCCTACGGCGACCACGTGGTGTTCGACGGCGTGGACCTCGACGTCGCCCCCGGCCAGCGGCTCGGCCTGGTGGGGGAGAACGGCTCGGGCAAGTCCACCCTCCTTCGGCTGCTGGCCGGGGAGGAGGAACCCGACGCCGGGCGGGTGGAACGCCCCGCCGACACCGGATTCCTGTACCAGGAGCTGCCCCACGCCCCGGACACGACCCTGGCCCGGGTGATCGCCGAGGCCCTGGAACCGGCCCGGCGGGTGGAGCGGCGGCTGACCGCGAGCGCGGCCGCGCTGGACGGCGCGCCCGAGGACGCCGAAGCCCTGCGGGAGTACTCCGAGGCCCTGGCCGAGGCCGAACTGCTGGAGGTGTGGGACGCCGAGCGCCGGGCCGAACTGGTGGTCGCGGGACTGGGCCTGGACGGCATCGGTCCGGACCGGCCGGTGGGGCGGATGTCGGGCGGCCAGCGCGGACGCCTGGGCCTGGCGGCCCTGCTCATCCGCCGCCCGCGCGCCCTGCTGCTGGACGAGCCCACCAACCACCTCGACGACCAGGCGCTGGAGTTCCTGGAGGGGTACCTGCGCGGCCTGCCGGGAGTGGTGGTGCTGGCCAGCCACGACCGGGTGTTCCTGGACGCGGTGTGCACCGGCCTGCTCGACCTGGACCCGGCCGTGGACGGTCCCGTCTACTACGGCGGTGCCTACTCCTTCTACCTCAGGGAGAAACAGCTGGAGCGCGAACGCTGGGAGCAGCGCTACCGCGACGAGCAGGACGCCCTCAAGGGCCTGCGCGAGTCGGTGCGCACCACGTCCCGGCAGGTCTCGCACAACCGCGCCCCGAGGGACAACGACAAGATGGGCTACGACTTCCTGGGCGGGCGCGTGGACAAGCAGGTCTCGCGCCGGGTGCGCAACGCCCGGAACAGGCTGGAGGAGTTGGAGCGCGACCAGGTGCGCAAACCGCCCAGGCCGCTGGAGTTCAGCGCCTCGCTGACCCGCGACCCGGGCACGGCCGACGGCCACGCGATCACCGTGCGCGACCTGGTCGTGCCGGGCCGGCTGCGCCTGGACCGCCTGGACGTGCCCTCGGACGGGCGCCTGCTGGTCACCGGGCCCAACGGCGCGGGCAAGTCCACGCTGCTGTACGCCCTGGGGCACCGGCTGCGTCCGGAGTCGGGCCAGGTGCTGTGGCGGCGCGGGGCGGCGGTCGCCCTGCTGGAACAGGACGTGGTCTTCCCCGATCCCGAGCGGACCCCGCGTTCGCTCTATGACGGGCTGAACGGAACCCTGCCCGGCGCTCCCCGCCTGACCGACCTGGGCCTGGTCGCACCGCGCGACCTGGACCGGCCGGTGGGCAGGCTCAGCGTGGGGCAACGGCGACGCCTGGCACTGGCGATGCTGGTGGGACACGCCCCTGACGTGCTGCTGCTGGACGAGCCGACCAACCACCTGTCCCTGGCACTGGCCGAGGAGCTGGAGGAGGCGCTGGGCACCGCGCCCGGCGCGGTGGTGGTGGCCTCGCACGACCGGTGGCTGCGCCGCAACTGGGCCTGGTCGGAGCTGCGGCTGGCCGACGGCGCCGTGGCCGGGCAGGACACGGCCGGACCCGTGTAGCCCTTCCCCGGAGTGGCCGCCGAGGAGGGCGCCGCCGACCCCCGTCGGCCCCTCCTGCCGCTCCCGGGCCGCCCGCTCCGCGCGCGGCCCGGGAGCGGCGGACCGCTCCGGTCAAGACCGCGCCCGACGCCGCGCGGGGACACCGGCGCGGAGGCTGGAAACCCCCGCGCCACTCGTGCAAACTCTTCGTGTTCCCATAGCTACGAAAAGTCATGTCAACTGGCAGGGGTGCACATGTCCGTGCCGATGGACGCGCCCGAGTCCTCCCAGCACGCCGACCCCGAGGCGGCGGCCGCCGGAGGACGCGGGTCGGCGAACAGGTCCCTGCGCCAGATCGCCTGGCGGCGCTTCCGCAGGGACCGCCTCGGCATGGCCGGGGGCGTCGTCGTCATCCTGCTCATCCTGGTCGCGGTCTTCGCGCCCCTGCTCACCTCCTGGTTCGGCTACCCGCCCAACCAGTTCAACCAGGAGCTGATCGACCCGCTCACCGGCGGCGTCCTGCGCGACCCCGCCGACCCCTCC
This sequence comes from Nocardiopsis sp. LDBS0036, assembly GCF_041228755.1. Classification (NCBI taxonomy): domain Bacteria; kingdom Bacillati; phylum Actinomycetota; class Actinomycetes; order Streptosporangiales; family Nocardiopsidaceae; genus Nocardiopsis; species Nocardiopsis sp. LDBS0036. Next base: position 1,563,221 of record NZ_CP141103.1, on the reverse strand, counting down.
CTGGGGCTCGACCCCTGGGGCGGTATCAGCGCCGACCACCTGCTCGGCGTGGAACCCGTCAACGGGCGCGACCTGTTCAGCCGCATCGTCCACGGCGCCCGCACCTCCCTGCTGGTCGCCACGGTCGCCACCCTGGTCTGCGTGGTCATCGGCACCGTCCTGGGCATGGTCGCCGGGTACTTCGGCGGCTGGGTCGACACCGTCATCAGCCGGGCCATGGACATCTTCCTGGCCTTCCCGCTGCTGCTCTTCGCCATCGCCCTGGTCGGCGTCATCCCCGACGGCTCCTTCGGCCTGAGCGGCAACGGCCTGCGCATCGGCGTGCTGGTCTTCATCATCGGGTTCTTCAACTGGCCCTACATCGGCCGCATCGTGCGCGGACAGACCCTGACCCTCCGGGAGCGCGAGTTCGTGGAGGCCTCCCGCAGCCTCGGCGCGGGCAGCGCCCACATCGTCTTCCGCGAGATCCTGCCCAACCTCGTCACGCCGATCCTGGTCTACTCCACGCTGCTCATCCCCACCAACATCCTGTTCGAGGCGGCCCTGAGCTTCCTGGGCGTGGGCATCAACCCGCCCATGGCCACCTGGGGCGGCATGCTCGACAACGCCCTGCGCTTCTACACCGTCGCACCGCACTTCGTGCTCATCCCGGGGCTGGCCATCTTCGTCACCGTCCTGGCCTTCAACCTCTTCGGCGACGGGCTGCGCGACGCCTTCGACCCCCGCTCCTCCGACTGACGGGCCGCACCCGTCGCGTGTCCCGGGCCGGGCACCGGCCCCCGCCAGCCAATCCGACCAGGAGGCAAGCTTGACCACCGACCACCACACAGGCGCGGCGCCCTCGCGGCGCCGCGGACGCCGCCGGACGACCGCGACCCTGGCCGCGGGCACGGCCGCGGCGCTGCTGCTGGCCGCCTGCGGGGGCGCGGACGGAGGCGGGGGCGAAGGCGGCCCGGTCGACGCCGAGTTCAACCAGGGCGAGACCGAGGTGGTCAACCCCTCCGACCAGACCGGCGGCACCCTGCGCTACGCCATCTCCTCGGACTTCGACTCACCCGACCCCGGCAACACCTACTACGCGTTCGGCTGGAACTTCAGCCGCTACTACGCGCGCACCCTGCTCACCTACGTCGGGGCGCCCGGCGCGGAGGGCACCGAACTCCAGCCCGACCTGGCCGCGGAGATGCCCCGGCCCAACGAGGACCTCACCGAGTGGACGGTGCCCATCAAGCAGGGGCTGCGCTACGAGGACGGCTCCGAGATCACCGCGCCCGACATCGAGTACGCCATCGCGCGCAGCAACTTCGGCGCCCAGGCCCTGCCCAACGGCCCCAAGTACTTCCAGGACCTGCTGGCCGACAGCGACGACTACGAGGGCCCCTACGCCGACGAGGACGACCCGCTGGCCGGGTTCGACGGGATCGAGACCCCCGACGACCACACCCTGGTCTTCCACCTCAAGGACCCCTTCGCGGAGTTCCCGTACCTGCTCATCCAGCCGCAGACCGCGCCGGTCCCGCCCGAGGCCGACCGCGGTGAGCAGTACCAGAGCCGCGTCGTCTCCTCCGGGCCCTACAAGTTCGACGGCGAGTACCGGCCCGGCGTCTCCCTGAACCTGGTGCGCAACGACCAGTGGGACCCCGCCACCGACCCGACCCGCGAGGCGCTGCCGGACCGGGTCGAGGTGCAGCTGGGAGTGGACCAGAACGAGATCGACCAGCGCCTGGCCAGCGGCGACCTGGACGTGGACCTGGCCGGGGCCGGGGTGGGACCCGCCATGCGGGGCACCCTGCTCACCGACGAGGCGCGCAAGAACAGCGTGGACAACCCGCAGAGCAACACGCTGCGCTACGTCAACATCAGCACCGTCCTGGAACCCCTGGACGACCTGGCCTGCCGTGAGGCGGTCATGTACGCGGCCGACCGCGACGCCCTCCAGCGGGCCTGGGGCGGCGACACCGGCGGCGACATCGCCACCCAGATCATGCCCGCGTCGCTGCCGGGGGCCGATCCCGGCATCGACCTGTACCCCTCACAGGACAACCAGGGCGACCTGGACAAGGCCCGGCAGAAGCTGGAGGAGTGCGGCGAGCCCGACGGGTTCTCCACCTCCATCGGCGTCCGGGCCGACCGGCCCTCCGAGGTGAGCACCGCCGAGGCGCTCCAGCAGGCCCTGGCCAGGGTGGGCATCGAGACGCGGATCAAGCAGTACCCCTCGGACACCTACACCAACACCCAGGCCGGGTCGCCGTCCTTCGTGGAGGACAACGACCTGGGCCTGACCGTGTACGGGTGGGCCCCGGACTGGGCGAGCGGCTACGGCTTCATGAGCAAGATCCTGGACGGCGACGCCATCCAGGACGCGGGCAACGCCAACATCTCGGAGCTGGACGACGAGCGGATCAACGGCTGGTTCGACGAGGTCATCACCGTGCGGGACCCCGAGGAGCGCGCCTCGATCTACACCCGGATCGACCGGCGGGCGATGGAGCAGGCGGCGATCCTGCCCGCGGTGTTCGAGCGCACGGTGCTCTACCGGCCGCCGAACCTGACCAACGTGTACTACCACTCGGGCTACTCCATGTACGACTACATGGCGCTCGGCACCACCCGGGAGTGAGGAACAGCGGGTAGGGCCCCGTGCGGTGCGGGTCGGCAGGCGTCTTCTCCCCTCACCGGGGCAGGTCAGGGGCGGGACCGGGGGCCTGCCGACCCCGCCGGAGCCGGACCGGCGTCGGGGCTGTGGGCCCGCACGATAACACACGGCACTGAAATTTTGTCGGACGGCAACTTTCGCTTCCCGGACCGTGTGTCCGCAGAGTATGGCGGGTAGCGTGGCATACCGGGCGTCGTCTCCCCGCTGCCGGTAGCCCTTGCACCCCCCTGCGCGCTCTCTGCGCCAGCGGTGGAACGACGCTCTGCGGCACCCGCCCACGACCACGCGCGCACCGCGCGTACGTGAACGTGCTCGGTGGAGCCGCCCGCACGGCCCGGCACGGGCCGTGCGCCGCGACGCGTGGGGAGTGGAACACCAGTGCTTGCTTCGGGGACCAGCGACCGCGCTCCGCTGGAGGGCGACGGGGCCGGGCCGGTCGGCGGACGACGGGCCGGTGCGCTCCCGGCGCCCGCCGCGGTCGCCAGACTCCGCCGCGCCGCCCGCGAGCTGGGCAACATCCTGCACCCGGTCCGCCTCGTGGAGCAGGCGGTGCGCTTCCCGGTACCGGAGGCGGCCCAGATGTGCGCGCTCTTCCTCACCCAGCCCGACGGCTCGGTGCGCTGGACCGCGGCGTTCACCTCCGAGGGCGGCCGCCGCCGCGTCGGAACCGGTGAGGGCGTCTGGGACCGCGGCACGGTGGACGGCGCCGCCTGGCTGAACGAGGTCGTGGACGGGGCGCGCACGGTGGCCGAGCCCACCCCCGGCGACCCCGTCGAGAAGCTCCTCCTGGAACTGGCCGGGTACGGCGGCGCGCGGGGCGCGCTGTGCGCCGTGGCCGTCCCCGGCCTGTCCGGAACCGCGGGAGCGCTGCTGTTCCACCGCGTCCGGGGGTACTTCGACGCGGCGGACACCGAGGCGCTCACCGAGTACGCCGAGCGCGTGGGCTCGGCCCTGGGCGCCGCCCGCATGTACCAGTACCAGGCCCGCACCGCCTCCACCCTCAAGGCCGCGCTGGTCCCCGCACCCCTGCCCGGCGTCGCGCACGCCGTGCTGGGCGCGGCCTTCCGCTCCGCCGTCGAGGCCGAGCGCATCGGCGGCGACTTCTACCAGGTCAACGAGCTGGAGGAGGGCTTCGACTTCTCCTTCGGGGACGTGTGCGGCAAGGGCAACGACGCCGCCCTCCTGACCGGGATGATCCGCCAGTCCCTGGAGGCGCTGCGGCTGGTCGAACAGGATCCCCGGCGGCTACTGGAGCTGCTCAACGTCCTGCTGCTGCGCACCGATCCCGAGAAGTTCAGCACCATGCTCCTCGGACTCGCCAGCCCCCTGCCCGACGGCGGGCTGCGCGTCCGCGCCGCCGGGGGAGGCCATCCGCCCCCGCTCGTCGTGGGCGTGGACGGCACTGTCCGGGAGGTCTCCATCGGGGGCCTGTTCGTGGGCGCGGTGGAGGAGGCCGTCTTCCGGGAGACGGAGTTCACCCTGGCCCCCGGCGAGACGATGGTCGTCTTCAGCGACGGGGTCACCGAGGCGCGCAACCCCCTGCTGGGCGGGGAGATGCTCGGCGAGGAACGCCTGGCCCGGCTGCTCTCCGAGTGCGGGGGCATGCCCGCCCCGGCCGTCTCGGACCGGATCGTCCAGGTGGTCGGGGACTGGCTCGACGGAGGGGAGCACGACGACATCACGGTGCTCACCGTGCAGGCCCGCGCCGTCCGGGGAGGTGTCGCCGGTGACCGCTGACCACGACGTCCTGCCGGACGCGGTCGTGCCCGTGTCGCCCGCCGTCGTCGCCGACGACTTCTTCGCGCGCGTACGCGACCTCGACGACGCGGGGGCCCTGGCCGTGGTGCGGGAGGCGCTGGCGGCCGGAGTCGACCACGAGTCACTGGTCCTGGACGTGATCGCGGTGTCCCAGATGCGCGTGGGCATGATGTGGCAGGCCAACGAACTCTCGGTGGCCCGGGAGCACGCCGCCACCCACATCGGTGAACTCGCCCTGGGCCTGGTCCTCGAACACGGCCTGGCGCGTGTGGCCGGGGAACACCCCCTGGGTTCGGTGGTGGTGGCCTGCGTCGAGGGGGAGTGGCACGGCCTGCCCGCGCGGCTGCTGGGGGACGTGCTGCGCCTGCGCGGCTGGAGGGTCACCTTCCTCGGGGCGAGCGTGCCAGCCCACCACCTGACCCTGCACCTTCAGGAGACCGCGCCCGACGTGGTGGCGCTGAGCTGTTCCCTGCCCTCGCACCTGGTCAACGCCCACGCCATGATCACCGCCGCCGCGCGCACCGGGGTGCCCGTCATCGCCGGGGGGCGCGGCTTCGGGCCGGACTCCTCCCTCGCGCTCCGGCTGGGCGCGAGCCTGTGGGCGGCCGACGCCCGCTCCGCCGCCGATCTGTTGGAGCGGCGCATGCCGTTGTCGTCCCTGCGGCCCAGGGAGGAGGCGCTGACCCCGGCCGCCGAGTACGCGAGCCTGGTGCAGCGCCGCCGCGACCTGGTGCGGACCGGTGTGGAGCACGCGCGGGCCCTCTACGAGGCCCGGGGCGCCAGCCTGGAGGGCGCGGACCTGGACCGGACGGTCGAGGATTTGGGGCACATCACGGACTTCCTCTTGACGTCGCTGTACGTGGGCGACGGTGCGGTCTTCACCCGTTTCCTGGCGTGGACCCGCGGTGTGCTGGAGGTGCGCGGGGTTCCGGCGGTGGGGGTGGCTCGCGTGCTGGAACTCCTCGAAGGGGAGTTGTTCGACTACCCCGAGACGTGCGCGGCGCTGCGCGCGGGGCGGGCCGTGCTCGGCTGAGGTGCCCGCCTGGGCGGGGCGGGCGCCCTTCGCCGCCGTACTAGCGCCACCAGGGTCACCAGTGCCGTACCAGCTCAGGGGGAGGTCGGGGGGTCGGGCTGGTTGAGGAGGGTGGCGATGTGTTCTTTGGGGTAGCGGCGTGCTCCGCCGGGGGTGCGGAAGGGTTTGAGGACGTTGTCCCATTCGCCTCGGTGGAGGCTGCGGGGGCGGATGTTGAACAGGGCAGCGACTTCGCTGGGTGTGAGGACGTCGGGGCGGCCGTCGAGGAGGTAGCTGTAGTCGGGCATGAGGGGCTTTCCGTGTTCGATGTTCTTGCTCTGTGCTCTGTGCTCTGTGGTTGGTGGGGTGGCCCCGCCCTCCCGGGGAAGGGGAGGGCGGGGCTTCGGGCCGGTGCCTTCCGCATCGGCCCGTCCGCGCCAGCCCGGGGGACAGGTGGGTGATGCGGAGCATGGGGCGCTGAGCGCTCACGGGGACGCGCGGGTCACCAGGGGAAGACGGCGCGGACCGTGATCGCGCCGCAGGAGTGCTGCTTCCAGTCCCAGTAAGAGCACAGCGCCTCGACCAGGCGTAGACCGTTGCCACTGGGGCGCAGGGGTTCGGCCGCAGGCACGGCCGGGAAGCTGGGTTCGTCGCCGGGGCGGGGGCCGTTGTCGGTGACGCGGAGTTCGAGGCGGCGCGGGGTGCGCTCGATCTCGACGCGGATGGTGCCGCCGGGAAGTCCGGAGGCCGAGTGACGCAGCGCGTTCGTGACCACTTCCGATACGGCGATGCCGACGGGTTCGGCCAGGCTGGGGCGGGAGCGGGTGGCTTGGGCGGCCCAGCGGCGGGCGATCCTGACGTGGCCGAGTTCGGGGCCGAGCAGGATGCCTGATTTGGTGGCGGTTCCGCACAGTCGGCGTGGAAGCGGGATGGGCGGAACGGTAGACTTTTGCATGTTTCACCTCGGCTGTCTCGGGGTGGGGCACTTGGCCTCGGCGGTCGCTCTCCACTTCGACCGCCGGGGCTTTTTTGTGCCTGGTTGTAGGGCTTTCCCGTCCGCATGTGGGTACGGGACGGCGCTGCCGCCCCGCTAAGGGGCGGGAGTGCGGGGCCGATCTTGCCGACCTCGTGACGACAAGATCCCACGCCGCAGTAGCGTTTTGAAGGCTAGAAAATGTTCTGGCCAGTGCCGAATACTTCGACGCAAGTTCTGACTACTTCTCGTAGACTTCGGACTACCATCTTTGGTTACATGGGGTAATGGAAGTTGAACGGAACCCCTCGGATGTCCGGTTTGGTCATGCCCTCATGCGTGCTCGTAAGCGGGCAGGCGTCCAACAGGACGGCCTTGCACGCCATCTCAACTGCACACCCGGACATATCTCCCATATAGAGAACGGCCGCCGAAAGCTGAACGAATCGAAGGTCGTTGACCTGGACGAGTTCCTAGGGGCCAAGGGGCGGCTGGTCCGTACCTATGAGGAGGTCTACCAACCGGAGCACGTCGACTGGATCGGTGAGTTCCGGCAGATGCAAGCTGAAGCGGAGGTGATCCGTGAATATCAGAACAGCTTGGTTCCTGGTACGATCCAGCATCCCGAGTACGCGGCGGCCACCATTGCCGCAGGCGCTCCGTGGCTGTCACCTGCCGAGGCAGAGGAACGGCTTCGCGAGCGAATGGACTGGGGGAAAGAAGTTCTCCGTCCAGGCGGGCCGCAATACCACGCTGTGCTCGATGACATCACGGTAGTTCGGGCGATTGGTCCTAGTCAGATGATGGTCAATCAGATTGACCGGATTATCGAACTGGCCGAAAGCGGACGAATCATGGTCCAGTTGCACGGCTGGGACCAGTACCCACACGCCGGACTTGATGGTCCGTTCTCGCTGCTAACGTCCTCGGCAGCACCTGAGCTTGTGCACGTGGAGTCGGTCTACCGTGGCCAGAACACGGATGACCTGAGGGACGTGCGCCGGTTCGGGATGCTGTTCAGTAGATTACAGGCGACCGCGAGGTCGCCGCTGGAGTCCGTGAAGTTCCTCAAGGAGATGAGGGAAAGATATGGCCAACCGTAAGGGCGAGTGGCACAAGTCCAAATATAGTTCGGGTGGGCAGAACTGTGTTGAGGCCCGGGAGTCTGCGGAGGGTGCGGACATCCGTGACACCCAGAACCGGGAGCTGGGCCACCTCACGGTGTCCGCGCTGGAGTGGACTGCTGTTCTCGCTGTCACGAAGGGGTGAGCTGTGAGGTCTGACTGGCACAAGTCCTCATACAGCAATGCTGCGGAAAACTGTGTCGAGGTCCGAGAGGGTGCCGAGACGCTGGTTCGGGACACGCAGAACCGGCACGCAGGACACCTTGAGTTCCAGGCCCAAGAGTGGGGTGCCCTGCTCAAGGCGGTGCGCGGCCTCTTGTAACCGCGCACGAAACCGACCCCGCCCAGACGCATTGGGCGGGGTCGGTTTCGTGCTGACACGGGGCGAGGCTATCCCGCAGCGTCGGCTGTGCCCATAGGCCGAAGGACCCCTGCCGGGGCGTCCGCCCACAGCCGAGTTCCCTCCTGGTCCACGGTCACGCCGAGCCGGTCACGGCCCGGCTTCCCATACCGCGTCCACTCCTCCCACGCGGCGCTGATCTCCGACCACAGGTCCCGGGGCCCGGACCGCTTCGTGGTGTAGGAGCCACCAGTCGGAACGTATTCTCCGAGCGCCCACGACCCGTCCGGGGCAGTGCATCAGTCAAGGGCGGAAGGTGACCGACTCGGTCGATCCGTGATCCCCAGCGCCACGGAAGGCGTGCTCCGGGCGATTGAACGCGACCAGATGACCACACTGAGTTACTGTCTGCTTGCGGGCGGGTACCGTTCGCGGACCCGTCCCGCCCCCGTCCCGGCCCCGACGACAGAGAGCACGCGCGTTGCTGACCTACATCCTGCGCCGCCTGGGCGCCGGACTCCTGCTCCTGGCCGTGGTCACCATGGTCACCTTCGCCATCTTCTACGTGGTGCCCCGGTGGGCGGGGCGCACCGTCGAACAGCTGGCGACGATGTACGTGGGCCGCGCCCCCACCCCCGAGGCCATTCAGGCCACCATCGACCGCCTGGGCCTGGACCGGCCCGTCGTCGTGCAGTTCGGGGAGTTCGTCCGGGGCCTCTTCCTGGGCGCGGAGTACCGCTTCGGCAACGACACGATCGAGTGCGCGGCACCGTGCCTGGGCTACTCCTTCCAGACCTACCAGGAGGTCTTCCCCGAGATCGTGGCGCGGCTGCCGGTCACAGCCTCACTGGCCCTCGGCGCGGGGGTGATCTGGCTGGTGGGCGGAATCCTGGTCGGCGTGGTCTCCGCGGTGTGGAAGGGCAGCCTGTTCGACCGGCTGGCGATGGCCGTCGCCCTGGCGGGGGTGTCGCTGCCGATCTTCTTCACCGGTCTGCTGGCCCTGGCCTTCCTCGTGCACGCCTGGGGGCTGTTCGGCACCCCGGGCTACGTCCCCTTCAGCGAGGACCCCTCCAGGTGGGCGCAGGGACTGCTGCTGCCGTGGCTGACGCTGGCCTTCCTGCACGCGGCCATGTACGCCCGCCAGACGCGCGCGGGCATGTTGGAGACCCTGGGCGAGGACTACATCCGCACCGCCCGCGCCAAGGGACTGAGTGAGCGCCGCGTGGTGCTCAAGCACGCGCTGCGCCCCACGCTCACGCCCATCGTGACCATCTTCGGCCTGGACCTGGGGCTCGTGCTGGGCGGCGCGGTCCTGACCGAGCAGGTCTTCTCCCTGAACGGGATCGGCCGGTACGCGGTCACCGCCATCATGCAGAGCGACCTGCCGGTGATCTTGGGCGTGACGCTGTTCGGCGCGTTCTTCATCGTGCTCTGCAACCTGGTGGTGGACCTGCTGTACCCGCTGATCGACCCGCGCGTACGCATCCACGGATAACCGTGCCGGGCGCACGCGCGGGCGGAACACGATCCGGGCCGCCGCGCCCGGGGAACGGAAAGGAAGGGGTCGTGTGAGCGAGTCCGCGGCGTCGGGGCCGGTCGTGCGGGTGGAGGACCTGCGGGTGGTGTTCCCGACCATGGACGGCGACGTCCGTGCGGTGGACGGTCTGTCCTTCGCCGTGCCCGTCGGGGGAGCGCTGGGCATCGTGGGCGAGTCGGGTTCGGGCAAGAGCGTGACCTCGCTGGCCCTCATGGGCCTGCACCGGGGCAGCCGGGCGCGGATCACCGGGGAGGTCGAGGTGGCGGGCACCGACGTGGTCGGCGCCCCGGACAAGAGGCTGCGGCGGATGCGCGGCAACGATATCGCCATGGTCTTCCAGGACCCGATGCAGTCGCTGCACCCCCAGTTCACCGTCGGCAACCAGCTGGTGGAGGCGCTGCGCGTGCACCGGTCCGGGGTGTCGCGGTCCCTGGCCCGCGAGCGCGCGGTGGAGTCGCTGGAGCGGGTGGGCATCCCCGAGCCCGCCAAGCGGGTCAACTCCTACCCGCACGAGTTCTCCGGCGGTATGCGCCAGCGCGTGCTGATCGCGATGGGGCTGATGTGCGAGCCCAAGGTGCTGCTGGCCGACGAGCCCACCACCGCCCTGGACGTGACGGTGCAGGCGCAGATCCTGGACCTGCTGGACGAGCTGCGCCGCGACCTGGGCATGGCGCTGATCCTGGTCTCGCACGACCTGGCGGTGGTGGCGGGTTCGGTGGACGAGGTCGTGGTCATGCGCCACGGCGTCGCGGTCGAGCGCGGCGACGTGCGCGAGGTGCTGTCCGCACCTCGGCACGCCTACACCCGCGGGCTCCTGGACGCGGTGCCGCGCGTGGAGGTCTCCCGGGCCCATCGGCGGGCGCGCGACCGGGCCGAGCGCGGCCAGCGGCAGGACCAGGAGAAGCGCCGCAGGTCGGGATCGGCCGCGGCGGGCGAGGCGGGGCGCAAGGGGCCGGACGAGGTCTTCCGGCCCTTCATCCCCGAGCCGAAGGAGGAGCGGGGCGAGCCCCTGCTGCGGGTGGAGGATCTGGCGCAGCGGTTCAGGGTGCGCGGCGGTATGTGGGGTCGGGCCACGGACTTCTGGGCGGTCAAGGGGGTCTCCTTCGACCTGCACCGTGGTGAGACGCTGGGGATCGTGGGGGAGTCGGGGTCGGGTAAGTCGACGCTGTCGCGGATGGTGATGCGTCTGCTGGAGCCCACGCGGGGCCGGGTGGAGTTCGAGGGCCGCGACATCACCCACATGCCCGAGCGGGCGTTGCGTCCGTTGCGCCGGGACGTGCAGATGGTCTTCCAGAACCCCTACTCCTCGCTCAATCCGCGGGTGACGGTGGGGGATGCGATCGGGACCGCGTTGCGGGTGCAGGGGGAGAGGGACGGCAAGAAGGTGCGCCGTCAGGTGCAGGAGTTGTTGGAGCGGGTGGGGTTGGAGCCGGGTCACTACAACCGGTTCCCGCACGCGTTCTCGGGTGGTCAGCGTCAGCGGATCGCGATCGCGCGGGCGTTGATCCTCAAGCCGAAGCTGATCATCTGTGATGAGCCGGTGTCGGCGTTGGACGTGTCCACGCAGGACCAGGTGTTGCGGTTGTTGTCGGAGTTGCAGGACGACTTCGGGTTGACCTATATCTTCGTGGCCCATGATCTGGCGGTGGTGCGTCAGGTGAGTGACCGGGTCGCGGTGATGCGTGCGGGTGAGGTGGTGGAGATGGGTGACAGCGACGCGGTGTACGAGAACCCCGCCAGCGACTACACCCGCCAACTGCTCAACGCGGCGCCCGTGCTGGACCCCGACCAGGCCCGCGAACTGCGCGCGGAGCGCGCCCGCCAGCGGACCGGGTGAACCGCGCGCCGACGGCGCCGCGGGTCCCGGGGACGCCCGTCCCCGGGACCCGCAGGGATCAGAACATGCTGCGCTTGCCCGCCAGCGAGTCGATCCACTGGTGCAGGTGGCCCGACCAGTCGCGCCCGGCGCCCTCGTTGTGGTCGACGCTGAAGCGGTGGAAGGTGTCACGGCTCTCCGAGAAGAGCAGACCCGGCTTCTTGTCCAGCTCCAGCACCACGTCCATGCCGCGCTCGTCGGTGACCAGCGACAGCTCCAGCTCGTTCAGGCCCCGGTAGCGGCTGGGCGAGAAGAACTCGATCTCCTGGTAGAAGGGCAGCTGCTGGCGGGTGCGCAGGATGCGGCCCTGCTCCAGGTCGGCCTGCTTGAAGGAGAAGCCGAGGGAGGCCAGCGAGTCCAGCACGGCCAGCTGCGAGGGGAGCGGCTCCACGGCCACCGGGTCCAGGTCGCCCGGGTCGACCGCGCCCGCCACGTGCAGGCGCGTGTTCACACCGACGTTCATGCGGTGCAGGTGGCGGCCCCGGTGGACGGTGACGGGGGTCTCCCAGGGCACGAAGAGCTCGAAGGGCACCTCGAAGCGCTGGCCGGGGGCCAGGGTCACGCCGCCGCCGATCTGGACGCGGTGGAACTCCAGGTCGCGGGTGCTCTCGTGGTCGCCGCTCTCGACCTCGACCCGGGCCTGGAGGCCGACGGTGAGCCGCTCGACCTGCTGCTCGACGTTGCCGCCCTCGATGACGACGGTGCCCCGCAGGGTGCCGCCCGGGGTGGCCACGGGGGAGTGCAGGGTGGTTTCCACCGAGGCCCCGCCGAATCCGATACCGGCGAGCAGGCGCTTGAGAACCATGGATGACCTTTCTGTACCGCCCCGCGTCGGGAGGAGGGGCGGGGTCGGGGGCTGTCTTCTGGTAACGACGCCGGGAGAGCGCGCTCGGTTCCCCGACGAAGGTCCCCGTTTCGGGCGCCGGGGCGCGGGAGCCGGGCGCATCGGCCGTCCCCGCCCGCTCCGGTCCGGGGCGGGGCGGGCGGGTCGGCGGAGGCCGATCACGCCGGGGCCCGCCCGCCCGGGCACGGCTCAGGATCGACCCGCGCAGGCCCTCGAAGGCGCCCCGCCGCCCACCCCGCCCGGGCGCGGCTCAGGCGGTGAGCCCGCGCAGCAGGGCGCGCAGCCCGTGGTGGAAGCGCGCCCGGGACTCGGCGGCGTCGGGCGCGTCCTCCTCGTCCTGGTGGCGGACCTGGTGCACGACCGCGCCCACGCAGTAGGAGTGCAGGGCGTCGGCGGCGCGCTCCAGGTCCTCGCCGTCCAGGCCCGCCTCGGTGAGGGCGTCGTGGACCAGGGCGCGGGTGGCGTCGCTGCTGGGCGTGCGCGGGGCGCGGTGCACCAGCAGGGAGAGCGCCCCGGAGAACTCCAGCAGCCGCTCCCGGTAGGCCTCGGCCCACTCGGTGAGGCGCACGTCCCAGGGCCGGGTGTCCTCCTCGGGCTCCTTCGCCCCCTCCGCGTCTTCCGACGCCTCCCCGTCGTCGAGGGGGACGGTGCCGGTGGCCGCGGGGGAGGTGACGTAGGCGGCGATGGCGTTGAACAACTGCTCCTTGCCCAGGGGGAAGTGGTGGTAGATGGCCATGGCCTCCACCTCCAGCGCGTCGCCCAGGCGGCGCATGGACAGGCCGCCGAGTCCGCGGCCAGCGATGATGTGGAGCGCTTCGAGGATGATGCGCTCGCGGCTGAGTCCGGCGTAGTTCCTGCTCACGGTGGTCCTTTCGGGGGTGTGCGCCGTAAAGGTGGCAGATCGCGGGCGGCGCGGCCACCACGACGCGCGGCCCGGCTCGCCAGATGATATGGGTCACCTCTAGAGTGGCCCCGTCCGACGTTACGCGTGGTCTGGAGCACACACATGGGACTTGCCAAGCAGAGCACGGCTCAGGCGCGGGAGAGCCTGGCCTCCGACCAGGAGCGCGCGGAGCGCCTGCCCGAACTCCTGCGTGCGGTGGCCGAGGCACAGGAGGCGCTGGAGCGGGCCCGCACCCAGAACGCGCCCGTGGAGGAGCTGAACCAGCGGGGCGTGGATCTGGACACGGCGCTGACCGAGGCGATGCGCGCCGCCTACGCCCGCGAGCGCGTCCTGGTGGGGGCCAAGGGGTACGAGGACCGGATCTACCGGCGCAAGCGGCTGGCCCGCCCGCAGGTGCGCGAGGCCACCCGGATCGCCGAGCGGCTGCTCACCGCCCGGGAGACCCACCGCCTGCACGGGATCCAGCGGGTTCCGCTCCAAGCGGTCTGACACCGGCGGACCCGGCCCGCAACCTGGGGTCGGTGCACGCACGGTAACTTGGTGTCCGGTCCGGTTCGGTCCGCGGCCGGACACCGCGGCAGGCGACGATGGGGAGCGCAGTGGCACATGGCGGATTTCATCCGTGTCGATCCGACGTCGAGGGTCCCGCCCTACGAGCAGATCAGGTCGATCGTGGCCATCGCGGTCGCCAACGGTGAACTCCCGGTGGGCTACCGGCTGCCCACGGTGCGCGCGCTGGCGGGTCAGCTGTCGGTGGCGGTGAACACCGTGGCCCGCGCCTACCGCGAGCTGGAACAGGCCGGTGTGGTCGAGACACGCGGCCGTTCGGGGACGTTCGTCGCGGCGGGCGGCGACGACCAGCGCGCCGAGGCACTGGCCGCCGCCCGGGCCTACGCCGAGGTGATCTCCCGGGTGGGGCTGGACCACGACGAGGCGGTGGAGATCCTGCGCGCGGCGCTGCGGGGCTGACACCGCCCCGCGCGCCGCCGCGCCTCCCGGAGGTTCAGGCCCCGGTGACGATCCCGTAGAGCTCGTAGACGCACAGCACCACGAACAGCGATCCGGCCAGGGCCAGGCCCGTGTTGCTCACCCAGCCGTTGCGCCACTCGCGCGGGGTGCGCGAGGAGTTGAGCAGCCACATCAGGGTGAAGGCCAGGAACGGCATGAAGAAGGCGCCCAGCACCCCGTAGGCGATGACCAGCTGGAAGGGCTTGCCGATCAGCAGGAGCAGCATCGGCGGGAAGGTCAGCCAGAGCACGTAGCCGCGGAAGGCCCAGCTCTTCTGGTTCTCCCCCGGGTCGGTGTTGGTCCTGCCCCGCAGGTGGTTGACGAAGTCGGCGAACAGCAGGCTCACGCCGTTCCACACGCCGATGATGGAGGAGTAGGCGGCGGCGAAGAAGCCGATGAGGAAGGCCGTCGCCACGAACCCGCCGAAGCGCTCGCGCAGGACGTCGCCCAGCTGGATCAGGCCCTGGTCGCTCTCCTGGAGCGTGATGCCGCTCGCGTAGAGCAGCTCGGCGCCCACGATGAGCATCGCCACGACGAAGATGCCGGTGGTGATGTAGGCGACGCGGTTGTCCAGCCGCATCATCCGCATCCAGGAGGAGTCCCGCCAGCCCTTGGAGTTGACCCAGTAGCCGTAGGCCGCCATGGTGATGGTGCCGCCGACGCCGCCGACCAGGCCCATGGTGTAGAACACCGAGCCCTCGGGGAGCATCGGGACCAGGCCCCGCAGGGTCTGTCCGATGTCGGGGACGACGTAGACGGCCAGGCCGACCACGGTGACGAACATGACGCCCACGAGCACCGTCATGATCTTCTCGAACACCGCGTAGCGGTTGAACCAGACGATCACCAGGCCGGAGACCCCGGCCAGGACGGCCCACACCTCCAGCGGCACGCCCGGCATCAGCGCGGCCAGGGGCAGGGCCGTGGCCGACATGGCGCTGGCGCCGTAGACGAAGCCCCAGATCACGATGTAGGGCGCGAAGTAGACGGTGGTCCACTTACCCAGGCTGCTCCAGCCGGCGAAGATGGTGGTCCCCGTGGCCAGGTGCCAGCGCCCGGTGGCCTCGGCCAGGGAGATCTTGACCAGGCAGCCGACGATGGTGGCCCACAGCAGGGCGTAGCCGAACTGGTTGCCCGCGATGAGTGTGGCGACCATGTCGCCCGCGCCCACGCCGGTGGCCGCGACGACGATGCCCGGACCGATCTGTTTCCACGTCGTCCTGCGTTGCTCGATGGCTGCCATCGTGTCCTTCCCCCTGGTGGGACCGGTCTGGTCCGTGGTGGGCACGACTGTAGGGCTTCGGACACAAGGTGCATACGGGCAGATAAGCGGCGGAGGCGTTCCGTGGCGGAATCGATATGTTCCAGGTCACGTCCGGCGGCCGGTCAGCGGCGCAGGCCCACGACCGAGACGACGTAGAACAGGATCAGCCCGAGCCAGACCAGCGGCAGCGCGGCCGGGCTGCCCACGGCCGCGGTGATCGCGGAGACCGGGATGCTCACGCCCAGGCACACCAGGGAGAGCACGAAGCGCACGGTGTTGGAGGGCAGGCCCGCCTTGGCCGGTTCCGTGCGCGCCTGCGCGGCCATGTGGTGGCGCACGCGCGCCTCGACGGTGCCGTCGATGCGTTCGACCAGGGAGGCCGCCACGGCCTCGTCGTACTCGGGGCCGAGTTCACGGCTGGCGCGGAGCGCGGCGGCGATCTCGTCGCTGTGGCGCTGGGGGTGATCGGTCATGGCCACCATCGTCGCACCGGGGCGTCCGCGGCGTGCCGGGACGAGCGCGATACCGGGGACGAACCAGGGTTCGCCCTGAGGGTTTCGGACACGGCTCGGGGCCGCCCCCCGTTTGGGGAGCGGCCCCGTGTCGCCTTTCGGTCCGGCCCCGCAGACTAGCTGGCGAAGTCCAGCAGCTGCTGGGCGCGGCTGGGGTGGCGCAGCTTGGACAGCGACTGCTTCTCCAGCTGGCGGATGCGCTCGCGGGTCAGCCCCAGGTGCTTGCCGATCTCGTCCAGGGTGCGCGGACGGCCGTCCATGAGGCCGAAGCGCAGGGACATGATGGTGGCCTCGCGCGGCTCCAGGTCCGACAGCGCGTTGCGCAGCTGGTCGGCCATGAGCTGGCGGTCCACCACCTCGGAGGCCTCCGAGGCGTCCACGTCCTCGATCAGGTCGCCGATGCGGGTCTCGCCGTCCTCGCCGATCGTGGAGTCCAGGCTGATGGGCTGGCGGGTGACCCGCAGCAGCTCCTCGATCTGGGCCGGGGTCTTGTCCAGCTCCAGGCCCAGCTCCTCCGGCGTGGGCTCGCGGCCCAGCGCCTGGTGCATGTCGCGCTCCAGGCGGCTGACCTTGCTCAGCAGCTCCAGGACGTGCACGGGCAGGCGGATGGTGCGCGCGGAGTCGGCGAAACCGCGCTGGATGGCCTGGCGGATCCACCACATGGCGTAGGTGGAGAACTTGAAGCCCTTGGTGTAGTCGAACTTCTCCACGGCGCGGATCAGGCCGAGGTTGCCCTCCTGGACCACGTCGAGCAGCGACATCCCCCGGTCGCTGTACTTCTTGGCCACCGACACCACCAGGCGCAGGTTGGCCTCCAGCATGTGGGACTTGGCCTTGCGGCCGTCCTCGGCCACCCACTCCAGCTCCTCGACCTCGGCCTCGGCCAGCGGGGCGGAGCCGTCCACCTCGCCGTGCAGGCCGAGCCGGTACTCGGCGTAGAGCCCGGCCTCGACCCGCTTGGCCAGGTCGACCTCCTGCTCCGCGGTGAGGAGCTGGCGTCGGCCGATGGCCTTGAGGTAGGTGTGGACCGAGTCGCCCATGGCGGGGGACTGGTCGTCGAGGTCGGCCTCGCCGGTCTCCGCGTCGGTGGTGGTCTGGGCGGGCTCGGCCTTCTTGACGCGCCGTGTGGAGCGGGTCTTCCTCCGGGGGGAGGGGCCCTTGCGCGGCGCGGTCTTGCCTTCGGCCCTGGGTGCCTCGTCGGTGTCGGGCACCGTGGCGATGAGAGTGTCTTCCAGCACGTCGTCCTCGGCGTCGGGATCGGCCACCGGTGCGGAGTCGTCGCCCCCGTTGGCGAGCCTGACCCCGTTCTCGGTGAGTTCACGCAGGATGGAACGGCCGTCGCCGGTGGAGACGGCGGCCGCGGTGAAAGCGGCACGCAGTTCGGAGAGGGACAGGTGCCCCTGGGCGCGTCCGCGGTCGAGCAGGTCGGTCAGGACCGCGTCGGCGGACGCGTCGTCGCTGCGAGCGGTGTCAGCGGGGGCTCCGGCGGTGGGTGCCGGAGCGGCTGGGGCAGTGCTCGTCATCGGGGCACCTCCCTCCCTTCCAAGACGTGTGGCACGCGGCGGACGGTTCCCGCCGGCTGGACGCGCCAATATGTCCAACGTGTTGGGGAGTCAAATGTTCCCTGTCTCGATTGGATATCAGCCGAAGTGGCGTAGATCACTGCGACGGAAGTGGCCAAACGCTGTAGGGAGCGGGTAAAGGAGTGTGCCCGGAATCGCTGCGGGCGGGGAAGGGGGGCCGGTTGGGGGGAGAGCGCAGGGGCACGAACGTGTGGGCCGAGGGCTGTCACCAACTGCGGACCTCCTTGGGAGAGGGGCCGAGGGGCCGGATTACTCAGGTAGACGTCGGAAGGTCCGGGGAAGTTCCCCGCCTTTTGTCCGACACGTCCGTGACCGGCCGCTCCGCGCGGAGCGGCCGGACCGCCCGACCCCGGGCCGTCACTGCTGTTCGACGGGCACCGACGTGGTGGGGCGCGGCACCCGACGCGCCCCAGGGTCCCACGGGTGGAAGGCGCGCCGGTACACGCGCCCGGACCACGGGGCGCCGGTGGCGGCGCCGGAGAGGGCGCGGGGGTCCGCGCCGGTGCGGCTCTCGCGGCCG
The DNA here is from genome assembly GCF_041228755.1 of Nocardiopsis sp. LDBS0036. Lineage (NCBI taxonomy): Bacteria > Bacillati > Actinomycetota > Actinomycetes > Streptosporangiales > Nocardiopsidaceae > Nocardiopsis > Nocardiopsis sp. LDBS0036. Next base: position 1,545,310 of record NZ_CP141103.1, on the reverse strand, counting down.
GTGCCGCGGACCGCGCCCGGACGCCCGCCTCCGCACGGACGGGCGTCGGCCGGAAACGCCAGGGTCCTCAGCGGCGGTGCCTTGCGTGGGCGCTTCCGCGCCTCAGCCGCGCGGGCCGCGCAGGGCCACCAGGTCGGGCTTGCCCGAGGCCAGCATCGGCAGGGAGGCGCGCACCTCCAGCTCGCGGGGAGCGGCGTAGGCGGGCAGGCGCTCGCGCACCCACGAGCGCAACTGCTCCAGGGAGGGCGGCGCGTCGGGGTCGGCGGGCACCACGACGGCGCTCACCCGCTCGCCCCACTCGGGGTCGGGTCGGCCCACCACCACCGAGTCGGCCACCGCGGGGTGCTCCAGCAGCCGGGCGTTGACCTGCCCCGGCACCACCTTGTGGCCACCGGTGTTGACCACCTCGTCCACGCGTCCGAGCACGCTCAGGCGCCCGTCCCCGTCCAGACGGCCCAGGTCGTTGGTGCGCAGCCACCGCGTCCCGTCGGCGTCGGTGACCAGGGCGCCCGGATCGGCGCGGACCCCGGGCGCCAGGCGGTAGCCGCTCAGCAGCACCGGCCCCGACAGCAGGATCCGCCCGGCCCCGTCGGCCGAGGGGGACTCCACCCGCACCCGTACCCCGTCCAGCGCGACGCCGTCGTAGACGCACCCGCCGCAGGTCTCGCTCATGCCGTACGTGGTGACCACCCGGCCCCCGGCCCCGCGGGCCTCCCGCAGCAGGGCGGGGTCGGCGGCGGCGCCGCCGAGCAGGATGGTCCCGAACACCGACAGGTCGGTCCCGGCGGCCAGCAGGCGCCGCAGCTGGGTGGGCACCAGGGACACGTGCGGTCGCGATCCGCGCGCGAGCCCGACCACCGTCCGCACCGAGAAGGCCGCGTGCTCGATCCGGCCGCCCGTGGCCAGGGCGCGCATGATCACCTGGATGCCGGAGATGTGCCCGGCGGGCAGCACGCACAGCCACGCGTCGCCGGGGGCGGCGCCGATCCGCGCCACCGAGGCCCGCGCGGAGGAGCGCAGCGCGGCGGCGGACAGCTCCACGCCCTTGGGCGCGCCGGTGGAGCCCGAGGTGGTGATGACCAGGGCGGTGTCCCCGCCCGCCGGGCGGGCGCCGTCCAGCGCGGCGACCCCGTCCGGGGTGCGCAGGGAGGCCGGGCGCATGGCGGCCAGGAGTTCGTCCACGCGCGCGTCGGGGGTCCCGTCGGGGATCGGCAGCAGGGCGGGGCCGTGCCCGTCCAGGGCCCGGGCCAACAGGTCGCCCAGGCGCTCCGGCGCCAGTCCGCGCACCGCCTGGAGGGGGCGCCCCTCCAGGTCACGGGGGTGCGTTCCGCCTGCCTCGACCTGTCTCTCGCGTGCCACGACGGCAAGGGTACGCCCGTGTCCGGAGCACCCGCCCCGGGGGTCGGATCCGGCGCCGGGCGGCGGACACGGGCGCAAGGAGCACCGCCCTGCCCGCGCGTCCCGCTCGCCTGGCACAATGCGTAGGGTTGTCGCGTGGACGTGGTGACACGTCCGCGCCGTCCACAGTGTCCCCGTTGAGGAGAAGCAGTAGCCGTGAGCAGCGTGATCGACTGGCAGCGGTCGGGCGAGTATTCCGACATCATCTACGAGACCGCGGAGGGCATCGCCAAGATCACGATCAACCGCCCCGAGCGCCACAACGCCTTCCGGCCCCAGACGCTGTTCGAGCTCCAGGACGCCTTCAACCTCGCCCGCGACGACTCCTCGGTCGGCGTGATCATCTTCACCGGCGCCGGCGACCAGGCGTTCTGCTCCGGCGGCGACCAGAAGATCCGCGGCGAGGACGGCTACATGGGCGACGACGCCGTGGCCCGCCAGGGCATCGGCCGCCTCAACGTGCTCGACCTCCAGGTGCAGATCCGCCGCCTGCCCAAGCCCGTCATCGCCATGGTCGCCGGCTGGTCCATCGGCGGCGGCAACGTGCTCCAGGTCTGCTGCGACCTGACCATCGCCGCGGACAACGCCAAGTTCGGCCAGACCGGCCCCAAGGTCGGCTCCTTCGACGGCGGCTACGGCTCCTGGCTGCTCGCCGAGACCGTCGGCCTGAAGAAGGCCCGCGAGATCTGGTACCTGTGCCGCCAGTACAGCGCGCAGGAGGCCCTGGACATGGGCATGATCAACACGGTCGTGCCGCTGGAGGACCTGGAGAAGGAGACCGTGGCCTGGGCCCGGGAGATGCTGGAGAAGTCCCCGCTGGCGCTGCGCATGCTCAAGGGCGCCATCAACGCCGTCAGCGACGGCGCGGCCGGGATGCAGCAGTTCGCCGGTGACGCCACGATGCTCTACTACATGAGCGAGGAGGCCCAGGAGGGCCGCGACGCCTTCAAGGAGAAGCGCAGCCCGGAGTTCGACAAGTTCCCGCGTCGTCCGTGACCGCTGCCGAACCCGACCCGGCGGGCACGCCCGCCGGGGGACGCGCCTTCGCGGTCGGCCTGCGCAACCGCTTCCGCGGCATCACCGTCCGCGAGGGCATGCTCGTGCGCGGGCCCGCCGGATGGGGGGAGTTCTCCCCCTTCGCCGAGTACGGCCCGCGCGAGTGCGCCCGCTGGTGGGCCGCCTGTGAGGAGGCCGCCCACCACGGCTGGCCCGCGCCCGTCCGCGACCGCGTGCCGGTCAACGTGACCGTGCCCGCCGTGGACCCCGAGCGGGCCCACGCGATCGTCGCCGCGGGCGGCTGCGCCACCGCCAAGGTCAAGGTGGCCGAACGCGGCCAGGACCCCGCCGAGGACCTGGCCCGCGTCGAGGCGGTCCGCGACGCCCTGGGCCCCTCGGGGCTGGTGCGGGTGGACGCCAACGGCGCCTGGGACGTCGACACCGCCGTGCGGATGGTGCGCGAACTGGACCGCTTCGGCCTGGAGTACGTCGAGCAGCCGTGTGCCACCCTGGACGAGCTGGCCGCCGTGCGCCGCCGGGTGTCGGTCCCCGTGGCCGCCGACGAGTCCGTCCGCAGGGCCGAGGACCCGCTGCGGGTGCGCGCCGCCGGCGCCGCCGACATCGTGGTCCTCAAGGTGCAGCCGCTGGGCGGGGTGCGCGCCGCGCTGCGCGTGGCCGAGGCGTGCGGGCTGCCGGTGGTGGTCTCCAGCGCCGTGGAGACCTCGGTGGGCCTGGCGGCGGGGGTGGCCCTGGCGGCCGCGCTGCCGGAGCTGCCCCACGCGTGCGGCCTGGCCACCATGCAGATGCTGACCGCCGACGTCACCGCCGACCCCCTGCTGCCCGAGAACGGGTTCCTGCCCGTGCGCCCGGTGACGGTGGACGAGGCGAGCCTGCGCGCGGTGGAGGTCGACCCCGCCGCCTGGCGGGCCCGCGCCGAGGCCGCGCGGTCGGCCGCCGACGAGGTCCCCGGCGCCGGATGACCGCGCCGTGACCGGCGTTGATGTTACGCCTGGGGCGCACGGTGACAGGGGGCCGGATGTCCGGTTGGCGTGTGTGGGGGGTAACAGCCGTGTTCGTCCTCCGCGGGCCCCGGGTGGGGGTTGACTGTAGGGGCCGGGTCCACATGGTGATACTGGGTACACCTTGAGACGATCGAGAGAGTTGATGAATCCGTCCACCGCCCTGGCGCGTGTCCTGGTCGACGAGCTGGCCCGCTGCGGCCTGGCCGAGGCCGTCGTCGCGCCGGGGTCGCGCTCGACGCCGCTCGCCCTGGCCCTGGTCGCCCACCCCGGAATCCGGGTGCACGTGCGCATCGACGAGCGCTCGGCCTCCTTCCTCGCCCTCGGTCTGGCCCGCGTCTCGCGCCGCCCGGTCGCGGTGGTGTGCACCTCCGGCACGGCCGCGGCCAACTTCCACCCGGCGGTGATGGAGGCGGACGAGAGCGGGGTGCCGCTGCTGGTGCTCACCGCCGACCGGCCCCCGGAGCTGCGCGGGACCGGCGCCAACCAGACGGTGGACCAGATCGGCCTGTACGGCGGCGCGGTCCGCCTGTTCGCCGAGGTCGGCACCCCCGACCCGGTGCCCGGCATGGTCGCCTACTGGCGGTCGCTGGCCTGCCGCGCGTGGGGCTCGGCGCTGGGCGGACGCCCCGGTCCGGTCCACCTCAACGTGGCCTTCCGCGACCCGCTGACCCCCGACGCCGACACGGGCGCGTGGCCCGAGCCCCTGGAGGGGCGCGACGGCGGCCGGGCGTGGATCGGCCGCCCGGGGCCGCTGACCGAACCCGCGCCGTTCGCCCTGCCCGACGTCGAGCGCGGTGTGATCGTGTGCGGCGACGGGGACTACGACCCGGTGCCGTTCCTGGCGCTGGCCGAGGCGACCGGGTGGCCCCTGCTGGCCGAACCGACCTCCAACGCCCGCCGGGCGGGCGCGCTGTCCACCTACCGGCACTTGCTGGCCTCGCCGCGCGTGGTCGCGCGGCCGGCGCCGGAGCTGGTGGTGAGCGTGGGCCGCCCCAACCTGTCCCGGCAGATCCTGGCCTACCTGCGCCGGGCCGAACGGCACGTGGTGGTCGGCGCGGGCGCGCTCGACGCCTTCTCCGACCCGGTGCGCACCGCCACCGACGTGGTGGCCGCGGTCGCGCCGCCCGCCGGTCTGGACCCCGGCTCCCCGCGGAGCACCGAGTGGTCGCGGACCTGGTCGGAGGCGGAGGCGGTGGCCCGCGCCGCCCTGGACGCGGTGCTGGACGAGGAGGAGGTGCTCAGCGAGCCGCGGCTGGCCCGCGACCTGGTCGCGCACATGTCCACCGGTTCGCTGCTGTTCGCCGGTTCGAGCATGCCCATCCGCGACCTGGACGCCACCATGCGGGCGCGCTGCGGCGTGCGCCTGGTGGGCAACCGGGGCGTCAGCGGGATCGACGGGTCGGTCTCCACGGCCATCGGCGCGGCGCTGGCCCACCAGGCCGGGGGCGGGGGGCACGCCTACGCGCTGCTGGGCGACCTCGCGATGCTGCACGACCAGAACGGGCTGCTGATCGGCCCGGGGGAGCCTCGCCCGGACCTGGCGATCGTCGTGGTCAACAACGACGGCGGCGGGATCTTCTCCGGTCTGGAGCAGGCCGGGCACCCCGACTTCGAGCGGGTGTTCGGCACCCCGCACGGGGCGTCGATGGAACGGGTGGCGGCGGTGGCCGACGTGCCCTACACCCGCCTGGAGTGGGCGACCGACCTGCCCAAGGCGCTGCTGGGCGAGGGGCCGCGCCTGATCGAGGTGTGCACGCACCGCGCGGGCAGCGCCGCGCTGCGCCGCCGGATCCAGGCCGCGGTGGACGCCGCGGTGGACGGGGCGCTCTGAGCGCACGCCCCTGACCGAAGCGGGCGGGGACCACCATGCGGGCCGGGGCCGTCCACCGGGGCGCCGGGCGTCGTACCCGTCCCCCTTTTCGACCCCTCGCCCGTCCCGATGTCGGCATGCCCTAAACCCCTTCGATCGGCAACCGTTTTCCCGTCTCCGCTCCTCCCCGGCCCCGCGCCGCACCGCTGCGCCCGGCGCCGAATCACGGGAGGGCCGATAACTCCGGGGACGGTTACGGGCGTGTCATGTGGATTCGGCGGGTACGGTGCGCCATGATCACGACCGGAACCCGACGATGCGTGGCCCTCCGGATTCCCAGCGTGACCTACCAGGGCATGCGCCGGAGTTGTAGGCGCGTTCATCTTGGTTTCACCTGCGCGTTTGGAATTTCGGCCAAGGTCGAGAGCGTCCGGGGGAGCACCCCGCCGGACCAGGAGACAATCCGCGCGCCCCGGTCAGACCCCGCACCGACGGAGCGCGTGGGAGCAGCACGATCCCCAAGGAGAAGGTGTGCCCGAATCCGCGCCCCGCCGCCGCCAGCTGCCGTTGATCGGCCAGGTCGGTGGCGGTCGTTCCCGTGCGACATGCAGACTGCGCTGCGGCGACGCCTGTTTCCACCCGGCTCCCAACACCAGCGACAACCCCTACTTCGGGGACATCTTCGCCAAGGCGCTCTCCCGCCGCTCCGTCATCCAGGCCGGTGCCGTGAGCGCCGGAGCGGGCGCGCTCGGACTCGCCGCGCTCAGCCCGGCCTCGGCCGACCGTCGCGGCCCCGACCGCCCCCACCCCTCGCCGCGGCCCACCTTCACCAGCGTCCAGCCCAACAACGACGACAAGATCACCATCCCCCGGGGCTACGACCAGCACGTCATCATCCGCTGGGGCGAGCCGGTCCTGCCCGGCGCTCCCGAGTTCGACGTGTACGACCAGACCGCCGAGGCGCAGGCCCAGCAGTTCGGCTACAACTGCGACTACGTCGGCTTCCACCAGCTCGACGACGACCACGCCCTGCTGTGGGTCAACCACGAGTACACCAACGAGGAACTCATGTTCCCGGGGTACGCCGGGGGCGACGCCGCCACCGAGGAGCAGGTCCGCATCGCCATGGCCGCCCACGGCGGTTCCATCGTCGAGCTCCAGCGCGAGGGCCGCACCGGCAAGTGGGTGCTCTCCACGGGCGAGCGCTCCTTCAACCGCCGCATCACCGCCGACACCCCCATGCGCCTCACCGGCCCCGCCGCCGGGCACGACCTGCTCAAGACGGCGGAGGACCCCACCGGCACCCTGGTCAGGGGCATGCTCAACAACTGCGCGGGCGGCATGACCCCGTGGGGCACCTTCCTCACCGCCGAGGAGAACTTCAACCAGTACTTCGCCAACGGCTCCGGGTCCGCCGAGACCAGGCGCTACGGCGTCGGCACCGGTGCCACGGGACGCCGCTGGGAGCGTTTCGAGGAGCGCTTCGACCTCTCCAAGCACCCCAACGAGATCAACCGCTTCGGCTACATCGTCGAGGTCGACCCGCTCGACCCCGGGTCCGAGCCGCTCAAGCGCACCATGCTCGGCCGCTTCAAGCACGAGGGCGCCACCACCCGCCTGGCCGACGACGGCCGGGTCGTGGCCTACATGGGCGACGACGAGCGCTTCGACTACATGTACAAGTTCGTCAGCGCCAAGAAGTACGTCGAGGGCTCCCGGCGCCACAACCTCTCCCTGCTGGACACCGGCACGCTGTACGTGGCGCGCCTGTCCGGCAACAGCCCCGCCGAGGAGTTCGACGGCTCCGGCGCGCTGCCCGCCGACGGCGAGTTCGACGGTTCCGGCGAGTGGGTCGCGCTGTGCACCGACACCGAGAGCTTCGTCCCCGGCTTCAGCGTCGCCGAGGTGCTCATCCACACCCGTCTGGCCGCCGACGCCGTGGGCCCCACCAAGATGGACCGCCCCGAGGACTTCGAGCCCAGCCCGGTCACCGGCAAGGTCTACTGCGCGCTGACCAACAACTCCGCCCGCGAGCCCGGCCAGGCCGACGAGCCCAACCCGCGCGGCCCCAACCGGCACGGCCACGTCCTGGAGATCGTGGAGTCCGGCAACGACGCGGCCGCCACCACCTTCGCCTGGAACGTGCCGCTGGTGTGCGGCGACCCCGAGGACGACGACACCTACTACGCGGGCTTCGACAAGTCCAAGGTCATGCCGATCTCCGCGCCGGACAACCTGACCTTCGACAAGGACGGCAACCTGTGGATCTCCACGGACGGCCAGCCGGGCGCCCTGGGGATCAACGACGGCCTGCACGTCATGCCGGTCGAGGGCCGCTTCCGAGGTGAGCTGAAGACCTTCGCCACCGTCCCGGTCGGCGCGGAGGCCTGCGGCCCCTTCGTCACCAAGGACAGCAAGACGGTGTTCCTGGCCCCCCAGCACCCCGGTGACGGCGGCAGCTTCGAGGCTCCCACCAGCACCTGGCCCGACGGCGAGTTCCCGCGCCCGTCCGTGGTGTGCATCTGGCACACCGCGGGCCGCGAGGTCGGCAGGTAGCCCGGCCGCCCTCCCGCCGGTAGGGACGACGACCACCGGCCCCGGCTTCCATCGTGGGGGCTGCCGGGGCCGGTTCCTCGTGTCCGGGCCCCCGCCCGGGGCGCGCGGGCCTCAGAGAGTCTTCTCGAAGCAGAGCGAGGAGGGCTCGTCGGCGTAGGCGCCGAAACCGGGGATGGGCGTGTACCCCGAACGGGTGTAGAACCGCACCGCGTCGGGCTGCCGGTCGCCCGTCTCCAGGCGCAGGCACTTCCAGCCCCGCTCACGGGCCCACTCCTCCAGGGCCGCCAGGACCAGTGCCGCCGCGCCCGAGCCGCGCCGGTCGGGCCGGACGTACATCCGCTTGACCTCGCCCGCCGCGTCGCCGAGGTCGCGCAGGCCGCCGCAGCCCACGGCCGCGCCCGAGGCGTCGCGGGCCACCACGAACACCGCGATGTCCCCGGCGGAGGGGGCCACCCCCGGCTCGGAGTCGGCGGTGCCGTACCGTTCGGCGATCTCCGCCCGCTGGCCGGCCCGCAGGGCGGCGGCGTCGGGATCGTCCCAGGAAACCTCGTGGACACGCATGGGCGCCACGCTAGCGGCGCCGTGTTTCGCGGCCGTGAAATCCCGTCCGGGCAGCGGCCTCTGTGCGCGGCGTCACCCCCGCTCAGCGCCGCCCGCGCGCGTACCACGGAGCCCGGCCCGGAGCGCGCTCCCGCCCCGGTTCAGACGGGGTCGGTGAGGGCCTCGCGCATCACCCGGAACTTGGACTCGGTCTCGGCCAGCTCCGACTCCGGTTCGGACTGGGCGACGATGCCCCCTCCGGCGAAGAGCCGGGCGCGCGCGCCCTCCACGCGGGCGCAGCGCAGGGCGATGCCCCACTCGGAGTTGCCCGCGCCGTCCAGCCACCCGACCGGACCGGCGTAGCCGCCCCGGTCCATGCCCTCGGCCTTCGCGATCAGCCGCATGGCCGCCGCGGTGGGGGTGCCGCCCACGGCGGCGGTGGGGTGCAGGGCCGCGACCGCCTCCAGCGCCGAGACCCCGGGGGACAGGCGGGCGCGCACCGGCGTGGCCAGGTGCTGCACGTTGGCGAGCGCGAGCAGGCGGGGCCGGGCGGGCACGTCCAGTTCCTCGGTGAGCGGTTCCAGCGCGGTGCGCAGGGACTCCACGGCCATGCGGTGCTCGTCCACGTCCTTGGCCGAGGTCAGCAGCTCCTCGGCCAGGAGCCGGTCCGCGTCGGGGTCCTCGCCCCGGGGGCGGGTCCCGGCCAGCACCAGCGAGGAGAGCTGGTCGCCCTCGCGGCGCAGCAGCAGCTCGGGGGTGGCTCCGACCATGCCGTCCACCGAGAAGGTGAAACAGCCGGGGAACCGCAGCCGCAGCCGCTCCAGCAGGGTGCGCACGTCGATGGGGGCGTCGGCCTCGGCCAGGGCGTCGCGCGCCAGCACGGCCTTGTCGAGCTCTCCCGTGCGGATGCGCTCGACGGTACCGGCCACGGCGCCCATCCACTGCTCGCCGGTCAGCGACCCCGCGCTCCAGGAGAGCGGACCGACGGGCCGCGGCTCCGGCGTCGGGCCGAGCGGCTCGGCCGGGTGCGCCCCGGACGCTTCGGTGACGGTGGTCAGCCAGGAGCGGCCGCCGCGCCGCCCGACCAGCACGCGCGGCACCACCAGGGCCGATCCCGCGGAGGAGGGGGAGAAGGCGAAGGTGCCGAACGCGACCGGGCCGGTGCCGGGCACCCCCACCTCGTCGTGGACCTCGGCGCGCTCGGTGAGGGCGTCGACCCAGCGGGCCGCCTCGGTGAAGCGGGTGGTGTCGGTGGGCTCGGCCGATTCGGGCTCACCGTCCAGGTCCAGCCGCGCGGCCTGTCCCCAGCCCACGACGCCCTCGTCGCCGGTCAGCCAGGCCAGGGGGGAGTCCGCGGGCAGGCGGTGCACCAGGCTGGCGGTGTCGTCGCGCAGGGCGACGGTGCGGACGGACAGGCGTGGCGGGCTCAGGAGGGCGTTCACGGTCCCCGAGTCTAGAACCTCGTCTGGGGCGGTGTGTCCGGTATCGGCCGTGGTGGCCGGGGTGCGCACGTGCTCCCTCCCGGGGTGGAGCCGCCGTCGTGAACCGGCCCTCGCCGCCGCCCGGCGGGGACGGTGCTCCGCCGCCGCCCCCGCGGGCGCTCCGTCGACCTGCCGGAACGGCCCTCCGGCACCGGGGGTGCGAGGTTGTCCACAGATTGGCGCAATCGTGTCCGAAAATTGACTGTCTGGCCTACTCTGGTTCGCGGTGCGACGTCACGGTGACGGCGGTGCGCGACCCATCCCCTCAGAGGAGACCTGTTCCATGGATTCAGTGGCCCGTGCCGTGACCCCGACGCGCGCCGCGCTGCGGTGGGCCGCGACGGCCGCCGCGGCCACCGTCCTGCTGGCGGGGTGCACCGGCCGGGGCGCCGACGAGGAGCCACCGGCCGACGGCGCGTCCGGGGCGGCCGCCACCCTGCGGTGCGGGGACGGCGGGGCGCAGCGGCAGATGCGCGGGGCCTGGCTGACCACGGTCCGCAACATCGACTGGCCCTCCGAGCCGGGCCTGTCCGCCGAGGAGCAGAAGGCCGAACTCGACGCCTACCTCGACGACGCCTCCGCCATGGGGCTCAACGCGGTCTTCCTGCACGTGCGGCCCACCGCCGACGCCGTCTACGAGTCGGACCTGGAGCCGTGGGCGCGCTACCTCACCGGCGAGCAGGGCGGCGACCCCGGCTACGACCCGCTGGAGTACGCGGTGGCCGGGGCGCACGAGCGCGGCCTGGAGCTGCACGCCTGGTTCAACCCCTACCGCGTGGGCTTCCAGGACCCCGACGTCGAGAACCTGGCCGAGGACCACCCGGCGAGGGAGAACCCCGAGTGGCTCGTCGACTACGGCGTCGAGGCCTACTTCGACCCCGGCAACCCCGAGGTCCGCGAGTGGGTGACCCGCGTGATCCTCGACGTGGTGGAGCGCTACGACGTCGACGGCGTGCACTTCGACGACTTCTTCTACCCCTACCCCAAGGAGGGCGAGGAGTTCGACGACGACGCCTCCTGGGAGGAGCACGGCGACGGCTTCGAGGCCCGCGAGGACTGGCGGCGCGACAACGTCAACCAGCTCATCGCCGGGGTCCACGAGGGCATCGAGGCCACCAAGCCCTGGGTGAGCTTCGGGATCTCCCCGTTCGGCATCTGGCGCAACGACTCCACCGACCCCAGCGGCTCGTCCAGCTCGGGCCTGCAGTCCTACGACGCCCAGCACGCCGACACCCGCACCTGGATCCAGGAGGGCACGGTCGACTACGTCGCGCCGCAGCTGTACTGGGAGCGGGGCTTCGAGACCGCCGACTACGAGGTCCTGGCCGACTGGTGGGCCCGGGAGGTCGAGGGCACCGGCGTGGACCTGTACATCGGCCAGGCCGCCTACCGGGTGGGCGAGGACGGCTGGACCGGCGAGGACGCGCTCAGCACCCAGCTGGACTACTCCGGCGAGCTGCCCCAGGTGGACGGCGACGTCTACTTCTCCATCAAGAACCTGCGCGAGCAGGCCGCCGACGCCTACGCCGCGCTGGCCGACGAGCACTACGGCGCCCCCGCCCTGCCGCCGCTCTCCGACGCGCCCGGGGGCCGGGGGCCGCTGGTCGGCGCGGTCGGCGGCGTCACGGCCCGGGCCGCCGACGAGGGTGTCGACGTGGCGTGGGAGGCCGTGGACGGCGCCCGCTTCTACGCCGTCTACCGGCTGCCCGCCGACGCGGCCGCCGGGTCCGAGGAGGAGCGCTGCGCCGCGGTCACCGCGGACAACCTCGTGGGCCTCACCGGGCGGACCGCGCTGACCGACACCGCGCCGCTGGAGGACGGCGCCGGGTACGTGGTCACCGCGCTGGACGACTACCGCGCCCAGGGACCGGTCAGCGAGGTCGCCGACGTGCGCGGCTGAACGGACACCGGGCGCGCGGGCTCCGGCCGGGGGAGGCGTCCCCGGGCCGGAGCCCGTTCCGTTCGCCGGGGCGTGGGTCCCCGGTCCCTCTCCGGGGCGCCCGGTCCGGCTTCTTCCCGGGCGCGGTCCGGTGCCGCCCGCACGTCTGTCGCAAAATCCCAAGACAAGGGAGAAAAAGTAAGCATCTGCTAGCGGAAAGCCCCTTTTGCCCCAGCAGGTGCCGGATATAGGTTGGCCCCATGCCGACCTTCCACATCAGCGAGGCCGCCGACCTCCTCGGCGTCAGCGCCGACACCGTCCGGCGCTGGGTCGACTCCGGCCGCCTGTCCGCTACCCGCGACGCCTCCGGAAGGCGTCTGATCGAGGGCGCGGACCTGGCCGGGTTCATGAGCGCGGGTGCCGGCGAGGACCCGGCCCGGCGCCTGTCCTCCGCCCGCAACCGCTTCCGAGGCCTGGTCACCGACGTCGTCCGCGACCGGGTGATGGCCAGCGTGGAGATCCAGGCCGGACCCCACCGGGTGGTCTCGCTGATGAGCCGCGAGGCCGCCGACGAGCTCGGTCTGGAGGTGGGCAGCGTCGCCACCGCGGTGGTCAAGTCCACCAACGTGGTCGTGGAGACCACCGGGGAACGCCATGCGTGAGCCCGCCACCCGCAGCCCCCGCTCCGGCGCTCCCCGGCTGGTCCGCGTCCTGGCCGCGGCCGCGCTCGTCCTGTGCGCCTGCTCCCCGGGGGAGGGGTCCGCCGACCGGCTCAACGTCTTCGCCGCGGCCTCCCTCACCGACGTCTTCACCGACCTCGCCGAGCAGTTCGAGGCCGAGCACCCCGGCACGGAGGTGGTCCTCAACTTCGCGGGCAGCGGCGACCTGGCCCTCCAGATCAACTCCGGCGCCCCCGCCGACGTCTTCGCCTCCGCCGACACCGTCACCATGGACCGGGTCGTCGGGGGCGAGGGGCTGCACCCCGACTGGGCCGCGGAGCACGGCGCACAGGGCGTCGTCTTCGCCGCCAACACCCTGCGCATCGCCGTGCCCCCGGACAACCCGGCCGGTGTCGGGGGACTGGCCGACCTCGCGGAGGAGGGCACCGCCGTCGCCTTCTGCGCCGAGGAGGCCCCCTGCGGAGCGGCCACCGCCGCGGTCCTGGACGAGGCCGGGCTGGAGATCACCCCCGACACCTACGAGGAGGACGTGCGCGCGGTCCTGACCAAGGTCGAACTCGGTGAGGTCGACGCCGGACTCGTCTACGCCACCGACGTCGTCTCCGCGGGCGACCGGGTCGAGGGCATCGCGTTCGACGAGTCCAACGAGGTGGTCAACGACTATCCCATCGGGGTCGTCTCCACCACCTCCGACGCCGTGCTCGCCGCCGCCTGGGTGGACCTGGTGCGCTCGCCCGAGGGCGGGGAGGTCCTGCGGGCCGCCGGGTTCGAGGTGCCATGACGCCCGACCGCGCCCCCGCTGCCCCCGCCGAGCCCGCCGCCGCGGCGCCGCGCCGCCGTCCGCCGCGGGGACGGCGCTTCGGCCGACCGCCCTGGATCCTGGTGCTGCCCGCCCTCCTGGGCGTGGCCTTCCTCGTGCTGCCCATGGCGGGCCTGCTGGTCAGCGCGCCCTGGTCCACCATGGGCGGTCGCCTGACCGAGCCCGAGGTGCTGGCGGCCCTGTGGCTGTCCCTGTCCACCGCCACCGCCGCCACGGCCGTGTCCCTGCTCCTCGGGGTGCCGCTGGCCTGGCTGCTGGCCCGCACCGACTTCCCCGGGCGCCGCCTGGTGCGCGCCCTGGTCACCGTCCCGCTGGTGATGCCGCCCGTGGTCGGCGGCGTGGCGCTGCTGCTGGTCCTGGGGCGCAACGGGATCGTGGGCCGCCACCTGGACGCCTGGTTCGGGATCACCCTGCCCTTCACCCCCGCCGCCGTGGTCCTGGCCCAGGTGTTCGTCGCCATGCCGTTCCTGGTGATCAGCGTGGAGGGCGCGCTGCGCGGCGCGGACCGCCGCTACGAGGAGGCCGCCGCCACCCTGGGCGCCAGCCGGGCGGCCGTCTTCGCCCGCGTCACCCTGCCCATGGTGCTGCCGGGCATCGCCGCGGGAGCGGTCCTGTGCTGGTCGCGGGCCCTGGGCGAGTTCGGCGCCACCATCACCTTCGCCGGGAACTTCCCGGGCACCACGCAGACCATGCCGCTGGCCGTGTACGTGGCCATGCAGCGCGACCCCGAGGCCGCCATCGTGCTCAGCCTGATCCTGCTGGCGGTCTGCCTGGCCGTCCTGGCCACCCTGCGCGAGAGGTGGACGAACGCCTGATGGCCCCGAACCACCGCCCTGACGAGACCGCGCCCGACCCCGGATCCGGCTCCGCACCAGCGCCCGAACGCACGGCCCCGACCCCGGCCGCACACGCCTCCGGGCCCGAACGCACGTCCACGTCCGCGTCCTCGGCCGCGTCCACGCCCGTACCCGCGCTGGAGGCGGACCTGCGCCTGAGCCGGGGCGCCTTCACCCTGGAGGCCTCCCTGACGGTGCGCCCGGGGGAGATCCTCGCCCTGCTGGGACCCAACGGCGCGGGCAAGTCCTCGGCGCTGCGCGCCCTGGCCGGACTGGTGCCCCTCACCGGCGGACGCGTCCTCGTGGACGGGCGCGACCAGACCAGGACACCCGTGGAGCACCGCCCCATCGGCATGGTCTTCCAGGACTACCTGCTCTTCCCGCACATGAGCGCCCTGGACAACGTGGCCTTCGGCCCCCGCCGCCAGGGCCTGTCGCGGGCGGCGGCCCGCGAGCGCGCCGCCGAACTGCTCGCCCACATGGACCTGTCCGCGTACGCGCGCGTGCGGCCGCGCCGCCTCTCCGGCGGCCAGGCCCAGCGCGTGGCGCTGGCCCGCGCCCTGGCCGTGCGCCCGCGCCTGCTGCTGCTCGACGAGCCCATGGCCGCCCTGGACGCCAGCACCCGCATCGACGTGCGCGCCCGGCTGCGCCACCTGCTGGAGGAGTTCGACGGGGCCACGGTGCTGGTCACCCACGACCCGCTCGACGCCATGGTGCTCGCCGACCGGGTGGCGGTGATCGAGGAGGGCCGGGTCGTCCAGCAGGGCGAGCCCGCCGAGGTGGCGCGGCGCCCCCGCACCGCCTACGTCGCGCGGCTGGTGGGGCTCAACCTCTTCCGGGGCGCGGCCGAGGGCACCACCGTCACCCTGGACGGCGACGGGCCCGGCGGGCCCGTCCGGGTGGAGGCGCACGAGGCGCACCGGGGACCGGCCCTGGTGGCCTTCCCGCCGCGCGCCGTGGCCCTGTACCCGCACCGTCCGCACGGCAGTCCGCGCAACGTGTGGCGGTTGAGGGTGGAGGGGATCGAGCGGTTCGGCGACCAGGTGCGGGTGCACCTGGCGGGGAACCCCTCCCTGGCCGCCGACATCAGCCCGGCGGCCCTGGCCGAACTGGGACTGGCCCGGGGGGACGCGGTGTGGGCGGGGGTCAAGGCCGCCGAGGTCGAGTGCTACCCCGGTTGACCCCCGGCGGGTCCGATCCTCGGGACCGCGTCGGCGCGGAGGGGGTTCGGGCCCGGGCGGCGGGTCGCACCCCCCGGAGGAAACCGATTTTTCTACCCAGAATCGGGCATGGAAACCCACATCGGAAAACCTGTGCACACCTGGATATCTCAGGTACACCCGGGGGAGACTGTAAGTCTGGCGACGACTGTCCTTCCCCCCGTGGCCGAGGAGGGTTCCATGTCCCTGAGAGAGCACGAGAGAAGAATCCTCGCGGAGATCGAGCGGCAGCTCAGCGAGGAGGAACCGGACCTGGCCGGACGGCTGGAGTCCTTCGGGTCGGGGGATCCCGACGCTCCGGCCGACCCCGGCCTGGGCGGCTGGAAACCGTGGGTGGCGTGCGGCCTGATCGCCGCGGTCACCGCGGGCCTGCTCGTGATGCTGTTCGTGCTCACCCCGAGCACGCCGCAGCCGTCCGCGCCCGCGGTGCCCACCGAGACCTCGCAGACCACCGGCGACCCGGCGCCCGATCCGGACCCGGAGCCCGCGCCGGAGGGACCCGAGACCGTCGGAACCTCCTGACCGGAGCCCCGCTCCGCGGCCGCGCGGCCTCTCCCGGGACACGTGACGGGCGGTGTGCACCCGCCGCACACCGCCCGTCACGTGCCCTGGACCGCGCGCGTGCGGCTCAGGCTCCGCGGCCGAGGACGACGGTCCAGTAGGGGCCGCCGTCGCCCTTCACCACGCCCACGCCGATGTGCTCGGCCTCGCAGTCGGCGAGGACCTGGTTGTGGCCGTGGCGCGTCCAGGCCTCCACCGCCTCCTCGGCCGTCTCGAAGCCGTTGGCCACGATCTCGCCCGAAGGGTGCGCGTAGCCCAGGCCGCGGGCCCGGTCCCTGGCCGACGAGCTGCCGCCGAAGAAGCCGCCGCCGGGGAACCCGCTGTCGCCCGCCTGGTCCTGGCTGTGCTCCCGCGCGGCCCGGGTGAGCAGTTCGTGGGCGCTCAGCTTCCCGCACCCGTACCCGGGCCTCTTGTCGTTGACCAGCCGCACGACCTCGGCCTCGGCCTCGGTCCAGGGGTCGGCCGGTTCCTCCTGGGACCAGGGCGGGGGCCAGCCGCCGCCGGATCCCGCCCCCTGGACCGCGGACGGGGTCCCGCCGCCGGCGAACACGTCGCCGGGGTCGGCCGCGCCGGTCACACCCGCGCAGCACACGGCCGCCGCGGCCATCCCCGCGAGGGCACGGCCTCGAAGCAGGTTTCGCATGTCTTTCCACCTCCCGTGCGCGGGGGAGCGTGTACCGCGCCGTGCCCGCGCACACCAGGGGCGGACAGCCGTGAAGGCCGTCCGCCCGCAACCTCGCGGGAACTCAGTTCGCCTTGCTGGTGGTCCTGTCCACCGTGGCTCCGTGCATGGAGGCGGTGTAGGTCACGTACTCGTAGTAGACCTTGCCGTCGTCGCCGACGCGGCTGTGGACCACGGTCATGGTGGCGCCCTCGGCGCTGGCGCTGCCGAAGTCCTTCTCGAAGACCGCGTCGGCCATCGCGACCGAGGGCGCACCCAGCGCCAGGCCGAAGGCCACACCGGTCAGGGACAGCACTCGTCGTAGTCGGACCATCGTCCTTCCCCTCCTCGGGTTGGGTCGGGTCACGCCCGCCGGGCGCGGCGGCCGACACGGCCGCCGCGCCCGACGGAAACGGGATGCCTAGTTCGCACCGCTCACGATGCTGTGGGAGGCGGCGCCGTCGTGGCCCGCCCAGGTGGCGCTCTTCTTGTAGAAGGAGCCGCCGTTGTCCCAGTGGTCGTGGCCCTTGTCGCCCTTGCCGCCCTTGTGGCCGTGGCCGTGGCCGTGGCCGTTGCCGTCGAAGGCGACAGCGGTCACGCTGTGGCTCGCGGCGCCATCGATGCCGGCGGCGCTGGACTCACCCGAGAAGAAGCTGTCCGCCATAGCGGTGGCCGGGGCGCCGAAGGCCAGGGCCGGAACGGCGACGGAGGCGAAGGCGATCCGAGTGAGAGTCTTGCGGTTCATCCTGTGTCCTTTCGAGGCGGACCGACGATCTGTCGGTCCGGTGGCACCGATCCCCCCAGCTCGACCCTCGGGAGAACCGTTCTCCTGGCGCCATCCGTAGATCTGCCCCGGGTCCCCGCTCACTAACTCTTAGTAGTCACTAAATAACTTAAAGTAATAGTTGGTTGTTTTGGGTAGGATTTTTCCTGCTTGAGGCGGGCCCATGCCCGCGGCCGGGGACAGGGGGCCGACCGGCCCCGGAAGAGAGCGGGACGGGGCCGCGGCACGCTGCGGAACCAGGGGCATCGTAGACGCCGGGAACCGGAGCCGACACAGGCCACGCCGTCGCGGGCGCGCGCGGCGGGGACCGCTTCCGGCCGGGTCAGCGCGGGCCGTACCCGCCCGCGGGCCGCGACCCCGTACTTCCCCGGGGGAGCACCGCGTGGCGCACGTGCGCCCTTCACGCCGACGGCGCGCACCGGCGGTGCCGGTGCGCGCCGTCGCGCGGCGGATCCGGCCTCAGAGGCCGTTGGTGAAGCTGGCGGCCAGGGGACCGGCCACGGACGAGCCGCCGCCACCGCCCTCGACCACCACGGCGAAGGCCACGTCGCCCTTGAAGCCGACCATCCAGGCGTGGCTGGGCAGCTCCCCGTCCTCGTCGGCGTCCTCGGCGGTGCCGAACTCGGCCGTACCCGACTTGGCGTACACCTCGCCCTGGAAGGGCACGTCCTCGGCGGTGCCCTCGGTGACGACCGCGCGCATCATCGTCCGCAGCGCCTCGGCCTGGGCGATCGCGCGGGGCTCGGGCAGGCCCTCCGGGGCGGGCTCGGTCACCAGGACCGGGTGGCGCCAGGAACCGTCGGCGACCGCGGCGGGCACCGTGGACATGTGCAGCGGCGAGGTGAGGATCTGGCCCTGGCCGATGCTCTGGGCGCCCAGCATGGTGGCGCTGTCCACCGGCGGGAAGGACGGTTCGAGCGTGGGCACGCCGATGTCCAGCGGCGCGTTCATGCCGAACTGCTCGGCGCTGGCCTGGAGCGTGTCCGAGCTGAGCCGGTCGCCGACCTGCTCCACCAGCGCGGTGTTGCAGGAGGTCGCGAACGCCTCGGTCACCGTCTGGGCGCCGTACTCGGCGTCGCCCGCGTTGACGAACGGCCACCCGCCCAGGTCGTACTCCTTGGGGCAGTTCATCGCGGCGTCCATGCCCATCCCGTTGTCCAGCAGCGAGCTGTAGGTGATGATCTTGAACGACGACCCGGGCGGGTACTGGCCCTCGAAGGCCCGGTTGAAACCGCCGGGCACGTTCGCCGCGGCCAGGATCTCGCCGGTGGAGGGGCGCACCGCCACCAGACCCGCCGGGTCGGCGGAGTCGATGACGGCGTTGGAGGCCGCGTTCTGCACGGCCATGTCGATGCTGGTGACCACGTCCTCGCCGTCGGCGCCGTCCAGGGTGGCCACCGTGTTCTCCTCGGTGGCCTCCAGGGAGTCGGGGTCCTCGGCGGCGGTCGCGTCGACCATGAGGATGGTCGTGGCGGCCTCACCGGCCAGCCGCTCCTCGTAGGTGCGCTGGAGGCCGCTGACGCCCACGGTGTCGCCGACGCTGTAGGCCGGGCCCAGCCGCTCGACGTCCTCCGCGGTGGCCTCGCCCAGGGAGCCCGCGATCATCTGCAGCGAACCGGAGACGGTGCCGTCCAGGGCGGTGCCGTCGGCGGCCAGGACGCTGCCGCGCTCGCCCCACACGGCGGTGCGGGCCAGGACCTGGCCCTCGCCCAGGCCGGGGTAGGCGACCTCGGGGGAGAACTCCACCCACCACTCGCCGTCCTCGCGGACCAGCGGCAGCTCGCCCTCCCAGCCCCAGTCGTCGGCGTTGGTCAGCGACACGGTGACCTCGTAGGGCGCGCTGCCGGTGCCGCCGTCGGCGGTCACCGTGCCGACCTCCACCGCGATGGAGTCCACGCCCAGCCCGGAGTCGATGCCGCCGAGCACCGCGGCGGCGTCGCCGCCCCGGGTGACCGCGGCCAGGCGCTCGTAGTCCTGCGCCTCCCAGGCGGCCTCGTACTCGGCGGCGGCCTCCTCGGGTTCGGGCATCGTCAGGACGTACCAGGACGCGCCGCCGCCGACGAGCAGCAGCACCACGACGGCGGAGAGCACGCCGATGAGCAGTCCGCGCCGCGACTTGCGCGGCGGGGGACCGGGGTCGTAGCCGTCGTCCCCGTGGCGGTCGGGGTCGTCCGGCCCGCCCGAGCCCGGGCCGCCGCCGCTGTAGAGGTACTCGAAGCCGTCCGGGGAACCATGGCCGTGCTGGGGGCCGGTCTCCCCGCGGCCGCCGTGGTCCGGCGCAGGAGGGGGCGCGTCGCCCGGGTAGGGGGTGTCGCCGTGGTGGACGGGCTGACCCGGGTAGGGGTCGTCGTCCCAGGTGTCGGTGCGACCGTGCGGGTGACCGTGTCCGGCTGCGGGCTCGCGCGCGCCGTGCCGGGAGGCCGGGGCCTCCTGCCAGGAGTCGTGCGCCCCGTCCTGCCAGGCGTCGTGCTCCTCGTCGCCTCGGGGCCGGGAGCCGTCCCAGTCGCCGGAGGGGCCCTGCGCGGAGGGGTAGGGGGTGTTCCAGTCCTGGGCGCCGCCCCGGTCGGGGCCGCGCGGGGGCTCGTCCCACGAGGAGGGCCCCTGCGGGCGCCCCGCGTTGCCGTGGGCGCCGGAGCCCTCGTGCCGGGAGGGCTCCCAGGCGTGCGCGGACGGGGCGCCCCATCCGTCGTCGGTGGTTCCTCCGTGTGGGGGCTCGTCCCACGAGGCGGGGGAGTCCCAGGACCCGGCGGACCGCTGCGGGAGGTCGGGCTGCGGGGGAGGAACCGGCGCGGACGGGGCCGCGGGTTCCTCGGGCGGAGGCCCCTGGGTGCGCTGGGGGATGCGGTAGGGGTTGGCGGGGCGCGGGGGGTGCGCCGAGGGCTCGTGCGATGCTTCGGGCGGCCCGGAGGAATCCGGCTGCCGGGGGGACCGTTCGTCCACGCCTGACCGTCCTTCACTGGGTTGGCTGGAGAGACCACGATGCCCCGCTCCCACCTCGGTGGGAGCGGGGCACGAGAGTGAGGGTCGGCATGGCGGTCGCCTCTCGGCGCGGGGCACAACGGGGCTCCTGGCCGTACGGTCACCCACCCGGAGGCGGGGCCGGACGCGGTATTCCGCGAAGGCAATTGTTGAGGCCCGGGGGACACTTGCTACCACACCGACCAACAGTGACTCTAACCCATCGGGCCGGGCCGTTGTTCCGCCACCGCGAGAAGCGGCGCATGCGCAATCTCACGGTACTCGCGGACCGGGGGAGGGAATGCGGTGGCCGGTCCCGCAGAGGGGCGCGGGACCGGCCGGGAAGCCCGCGAGCCGGAGGTCACCCCTGGCGCGCGATGCTGGTCTGCTCGTCACGGGAGAGGAGCTTGAGACGCTTGCGACCGCGCTCGGCGCCCAGCTCCTCCTCGCGGGCCTCGATCCGCTGCCAGCCCTCCCACGTGGTGTAGTGGACGCCGCGGGCCTCCAGCAGGGCGCGGAAGGCGACCGGGTCGGGCTCGGAGGCGGGGGTGAGGGCCTCGCGGTCGGCCACCAGGTTGGTGACCGTCTCCAGGGCGTCGCCCTTGGTGTGGCCGATGAGGCCCACGGGACCGCGCTTGATCCAGCCGGTGGCGTAGACGCCGTCCATCGGCTTCTCGTCCAGGTCCAGGACCCGGCCCTCGGCGTTGGGGACGACGCCGCGCTCCTCGTCGAAGGGCAGGTCGGCCAGGGGCGAGCCCAGGTAGCCGATGGCGCGGTAGACGGCCTGGACCTCGTGGTCGACGTACTCGCCGGTTCCCCGGACGCCGCCGTCGCCGGTCAGCTCCATGCGCTCGGTCCGGAAACCCGTGACGCGGTCCTCGCCGAGCACGGCCACCGGGCTGTGCAGGAAGTGCAGGTGCAGGCGGCGCTCGGCGCCGCGCGGGTCGCGGATCGCCCAGTTCTGCAGGACCTTGACGTTGGTCTTGACCTGGTTGGAGTCCTCGCAGGCCTGGAGGCTCCCCTCGTCCATGTCGAAGTCCTCGGGGTAGACGATGACCTCGACGCCGGGCTGCTTGTCCAGCTCGCGCAGCTCCATGGGGGTGGCCTTGCACTGGGCGATGCCGCGGCGGGCGAAGACGTGCACGTCGGTGATCTGCTTGGCGCGCAGCCCCTCGTACACGTTGTCGGTGATGTCGGTCTCCAGCAGGTCCTCGGCGCTCTTGGCGAGGATGCGGGCGACGTCGACGGCGACGTTGCCCGCGCCGATCACGGCGACGCTGGTGCCCTCCACGTGCCAGGACGGCGACACGTCGGGGTGGGAGTCGTACCAGAAGACGAAGTCGGCGGCGCCGTGGCTGCCGGGCAGGTCGATGCCCGGGATGTCCAGCGGCCGGTCGCGGTCGCTGCCCGTGGCGAAGACGACCGCGTCGTAGTGGTGGCGCAGGTCCTCCAACTTGAGGTCCACGCCGTACTCGACGTTGCCGTAGAAGGTGATCTCCGGCTTGTCCAGGATCTTGTGCAGCGCCCCCTGGATCTGCTTGATGCGGGGGTGGTCCGGGGCGACGCCGTAGCGGACCAGGCCGTAGGGGGAGGGCAGCTTGTCGAGGATGTCGATGCTGACGGACGTGCCGCACGCGGACAGGGTCTCGTCCTTGGTGAGCAGGTCCGCGGCGTAAATCCCCGCGGGGCCCGCACCCACGATTCCCACTCGCAGTGGTCGCGTCATCGCACAGCTCCAAGTCTTCGCGCCAGAGTCGGACGCCATCAAAAGGTAAGGCTTGCCTAATCTATCCGGTGCCGGCACCGGGAAAACCTACTATAAAGGTAGAGAATTCCGCTCCCCGTCCCGGGCCCGCGTGGCGGGCCCCGGGGGTCCCGCGGGCCGTCGGCCCGGGCGGAACCCGGTAGGACCAGGTCGGGAGGCTGCCGCCGGCGCCCTGAGAGGTCCCTCAACAAGAGGTCAACGCCCCGTCACCGGTTCTCCAGTTCCGAACGGGCTGTGAAGAAAGTCACCGCCCGCCGGAGCGGTCCCGCGTGCCGGGGGCCGCACCGGGGGGAGGGGGAGTCCGACTCCCCCGGAAACCGACCCTACGCGCCCGAGGGGCGTCCCCGCTCCAGTTCGGCCTTGACCGAGGCGGCGAACCGGGGCACCTGCTCCTGCCCGGACAGCTTGGCGATGGCGGCCATGATGGCGTCGGTGGCCTCGCGGCGCGGGCGCGCCCTGTCCGCCTGGCCCTCCCAGGGCGACAGGTCCACCGGTTCGCCGAAGCGCACACCCACCCGGTTCAGGGAGGGCACCCTGCGGCCGGGGGGCAGGATCCGCTCGGTGCCCGCCAGGGCCACCGGCACCACCGGGGCGCCCGTGGTCAGCGCCAGCCAGGCCAGCCCCGTCTGTCCGCGGTAGAGGCGGCCGTCGGGGGAGCGCGTCCCCTCGGGGAAGATCCCGAAGACCTCGCCGCGCTCCAGTACCCCGAGGCTGTTGTCCATGGCCTCCTGGGCGCTCTGGCCCGGGCGCCGGTCCACCGAGAGCTGGCCGATGGCCCGCAGCGCGCGGGTGAACAGCCGCCGGGGCAGGGTCCCCTCGTCGAAGAGCTCCTGCTTGGCGATGAAGCGCACCGGCCGGGGGCAGGCCACGCCGATGAAGAGCGGGTCGATCAGCGCCAGGTGGTTGACGGCCAGGATCACCGGACCGCGACGGGGGACGTGGTGCGCGCCCTCCACGCGCTGGGGCCACACGACACGGGTGGCGGGCGCGATGACGGTCTTGGCCGCTCCGTACAGGGTCACTCGGTCGCCTCTTCTCGGGGTGGGGTGGGGTGGTCCGCGCGGGGGTGACGGACGTGCGGAGGGCTCCCGTGTCCGTGTCTCCCGAGCTTATCGGGGCCGCGGAGCGGAGGACGTGGACGGAGGGTGTGATCGGGGCCGGGCGCGGGTGCCGTGGCGCCGGTCACACGCGCTAGGCTATGGTCTAGACCTCTGGTGCAGGTCAGGGGTCCTTTCCCCGGACGCGCGAGCGAGGAAGAACAGCCATGCCGAAACTGGTCGACGTCAGCCACCAGATCACCGACGGGATGACCACCTCTCCGGGCCTGCCGGAACCCGTCGTCGAGGAGAGCACCGCCGTCGCGGGCTCCGTCCCCGGCCACGCCACCAGCAGCGGCCGCGTCACGATGGTCGGCGCCACCGGCACCTACGTGGAGACGCCCGCCCACCGCTACCGGGACGGCGCGGACCTGGCCGACCTGGACCTGGCCCGCGTGGCCGATCTGCCCGGCGTGGTCGTCTCCGTCGGCTCCGCCCGGGTCGGCCCGGAGGCCTTCTCCGGCCTGGACGTGCGCGGACGCGCCGTGCTGGTGCGTACCGGCTGGGACCGGCACTGGCGCACCGAGTCCTACGGCCACCCCGAACACCCCTACCTGACCGAGGCGGCGGCCAAGGCGCTCGTGGACGGCGGCGCCACCCTGGTGGGCATCGACGCGGTCGGCGTGGACGACCCCTCTCCCGCCGCCGAGGGCGCCCGCCCGGCGCTGGCCGTCCTGCTCGCCGCCGGCGTCCCCGTCGTCTCCCACCTGTGCCTGCTCGACCAGCTCCCCGAGGAGGGCTTCACCTTCTTCGCGGTGCCCGCCAAGATCCGCGGGATGGCCGCCTTCCCCGTGCGCGCCTTCGCCCTCGTGGACTGACCGGCCGCGCCCCCGGAGGCCGGGGGCGGGCGCGGGGCGGGCTCACAGGTCGGCGTCCAGATCCTTCTGGGCCCGGCGGTGCTCGCGCTGGGCCCGCCGCTCGGCCTCCTGGCGCGCCGCGCGCTCGTCCTGGGCGACCGCGCTGGTCATCGCGTTGGACAGCGCCCGCAGCTCCATGTTGATCCTGGGGTAGGCGGGCAGCCGGGGGATCGCGCCCATGCGGGGCGTACGGCGCTCCCTCATCGAGGAGATGAGTTCGCCGAAGGCCAGGTCCACCCGCTGCAGGGTGATGACGCCCGCCGACTCGGGCCGGTCCCGGGCCAGCGCGGACAGGGCCAGGTAGCCGGTGCGCTGGGTGGCCACCACCACCGGCCACAGCGGCAGCGTGGACGCCGCGCGCGGCGCGTCCCCGATCGCGCTGTCGTAGACCCCGCGCAGGTTGACCAGGGCCGCGCGCATGTCCCTGCGCAGCCGGTAGCGCCGTTCGGGGCCGATCTCCACGTCCTGGTCCAGGACCGCCATGATGCACTCGCGCGAGGTCTCCAGCACGCTCGTGATGGCCTGGGGCAGGCGGGTCGCCGACGCCCTGCGCCACAGCAGCAGCGAGCCCAGCAGGCCGAACACCGAGCCCACGACGGTGTCGATGATGCGCGACCCGGCCAGGTCGGTGATGGGGTCGGGCGCGGCGGTTCCGGCCAGCAGCAGCGCCATCGGCGTCACCAGGACCGAGGCGTAGAAGAAGTTGCGGCCCACCACCAGCTGGGTGAGCCCCTGGAACAGTCCGGCGAGCACGATGACCACGGCCAGCGGCGGGTGCGTCGCGATCAGCGCGGCGCCGATGAACACGCCCACGAGGGTGCCCAGGGACCGCTGGAGGGCCCGGTTCATGGTCAGGACCACGCTGCCCGCCTGGAGGACGGCGGTCGCGGTCAGGCCCACCCAGTAGTAGTGGTCCAGGCCCAGCAGGAGGCTGAACGCGCCCGCCGCGGTCACCGTGATCCACATGCGCAGCGCGGTGGGGCGCACCAGCGAGTCCGAGCCCAGGCTGGAGCGCAGCGCGTCCCACAGCGCCGGATAGCGCTCGTCGTGCAGGGTCGCGGCGTGCTCGTCGTCATCGTGGGAGAAGCGGCGCGCGGCCTGCGCGGCCCGGGCCAGCTGGCCGTAGAGCCGGGCCTCCAGGGAGCGGGGGCGCAGGCCCCGGCGCAGTTCGTCGAGCTCGTCGGGGTCGGGGCCCAGGGAGGGGTCGGCCACGGCCGGGGCCATGCGCTCGGCGAAGTCGGCGGCCTTCTCGGGCAGGGTCGTGGGGCGCGCCATGCACACCTGGGTGGTGGCCAGGTGCACGTCGGAGACCCACCGCAGCAGGGAGCGCAGCCGGGCGGCCTCGGGGCTGGTGCGGTAGCCGCGGGTCTGGGCCAGCAGGACGATCCGCCAGGCCTCGGCCACCGCCACCGAGGCCTCGTGCTGGGCGTGGTCCAGGTCGGGCGTGCCCACGGCGCGCAGCAGGGAGGCGAGCTGGCGGTAGGCCCCGGCCACGGCGCGGTACTCGGGGTGGCGGGCGCGCACGGGCGCGCCCGACATCGACACCGACCAGCCGATGGCCGCGCCGAGGGCGGCCACCAGGGCGTGCAGGGGGACGTCGGCCAGACTGCCGGGGGCGATGGTGGAGATCGCGCCGACCAGGACGAAGAACAGGGGGCCCGGTCTGTCCACCCGCCAGGCGGCGCACAGCCAGGTGGCGATCCCGGCGGTCAGGCCGATGGAGAACACGGGCGCCCAGGAGGCCAGGGCCGAGGCCAGCGAGCCGAGGGTGACGCTGGCGACGAAGCCCAGGCCGACCAGGGCCAGGGCCGCCGAACGGTAGGCGTAGGGCGTCTTCTTCTCGTACAGGACGGTCATGGAGCCCAGGGCGGCCAGGGTGCCGACCTCCGAGCCGAACAGCCACGTGGCCAGGGCGAAGGACAGCGACATGGACACGGCGGCCTTGACCGCGGTGGTCCACGCCCAGGCGCCGGGCTGGAGTCCGAACAGCGCCCGCAGGTCGACCCTGGGGTGGGGTCGTTCGGCCACCTCGACGCGTTCGGCTCCGTGTCCTTCGCCGGGGGAACCACCCACGTTCATCGGTCCGGTGTCTCCAGTGGTTCCCAGATCTCGCACGATTCCCATCCTAGACCGGGACGAACCGGCACTTAGGTGACTTACTGAACATCCGTAGGGGCGGGCCGTGGACAGGGGCCGGGCCGTTCGGAGCGGGCTGTTACGTGGTGGTGCGCTCCGCGTCCTGCCCGGCCGGGGGCGCCCCGGCCCTCTCCGCGCGCTGTTCGGCCAGCTCGGCGCGGGCCACGGCCCGATCGCGCGCCTCCTCGGCCAGGGCCAGCCGCGCGGCGGCGGCCTCCCGCGACTCGGCCAGGGTGATCTCGGCGTTGCGGCGCTGGGTGTCCAGGTCGGCCGCCAGGCGCTCGCGGTCGGCGCGGAGCCGTTCCAGCTCGGCGGTGAGGCGTTCGCGCTCGTCGGCGGCCGCCGCGCGGTCCGACTCCAGGCGCTCGCGGGTCCGCTCCAGTTCGGCGTCGAAGCGCTCCCGTTCGGCGGCCAGGGTCCGGGCGGCCTCGCCCGCGCGCTCCTCGGCGGTCTCGGCGCGGGCCCGGGCGCTCTCGGCCGCCAGGACGGCCTCGTCGCGCCGACGGGCGTGCTCGGCGGTCTCGGCGCGCAGCCCCTCGGCCTCGGCGCGGGCGTGCTGGAGCCGCCGGGCGGCCTCGGCCCGCTCGTGCTCCAGCTCCTCGCGGGCGCGGGCGGCCTGTTCGGCGATACGGCGTTCGGCGGCGGCCAGCCCGGCGTTGGCCTCGGCGACGGCGGCGTCGCGTTCGGTCCGGGCCCCGTCGGCGAGGGCGCGCTGCCGGTCGCGCTCGGCCTCGGCGGCGTCCCGGGCGGCCAGGGCCTCCTCGGCGATGCGCTCGGCCTCCTGGGTGGCGGAGACGGCGGAGGCGGCGGCGTCCTCGGCCACGCGCCGGGCGCTCTCGGCCTCGCGGCGGCGGTTCTCCGCCTCCAGGCGGGCGGCGTCGGCCTCGGCGGCGTGCCGGGCTCCGGCCAGGCGGGCGGCCTCCACCTGGGCCTCGGCCGCGGCCGGGTCGGTCATGGTGGAGAAGGCCTCGGTGGCCGCCTGGAGGGTGGCGGTGAGCTGCTCGCTCTGGACGGCGAAACGGGTGAGCAGGTCGTCGGCGCGCAGGCGGGCGGAGGTGACCGGTTCGGTGCTGAAAGCGGGGGAGGAGCCGGCGGTGTGGGGGGAGGGCGCGGCGGAGTCGGCGGCGGAGGGCTCCTGCGCGGCGCGGGCCAACTCCTCCTGGCGTTCGGCCTCCTGGGTCTGGCGCTGGCGTTCCTTCCAGGCGCGCCAGCGGGTGTGCTCGGGGAGGTCGCAGTACTGCGGCGGACGGCCGGGCGAGGAGGCACGGGGCACGGGCCGGTCGCAGCCGGGGAAGTTGCAGGTGTTGGAGTCGGAGGCCACGGGGTGAGCGTAGCGGTTCGCCCCCGCGCGGCGCGGAGGTGTGTCGGGCACGGCGACCGGGCACCCGCGCACCCGCGCTCCACCGGGGGTGGACGGCCGCCGGCGGTTCCGCGCCGGCCCCTCGGGCGGACCGCCGACCGCGGCCCGCGGGCGCGGGCTGACACGAAAGCCCCCTTCCCGGTCCCGGAGGCCGGAAAGGGGGCTTGGGCTCCCGCGGACGCTAGTCGTGGGCGCCGAAGGCGTCCACGCGGCAGACCATCGTGGTCACGAAGGGGCGGAAGCCCTCCTCCTCCAGGAAGCGGATGTCCTCGGAGGCCGTGGCCAGCGCGGAGAACTCGATGTCGCGCACGCCCATGCCCGCGAGCTGGCGGCGCACCTCCTCCAGCAGCTTGGAGGCCACACCGCTTCCGGTGTACTCGGGGTCGATGGCGAAGGTCTGCACCACCGCGCCCCGCGCGCCGCGGTCCCAGCTGCCCTGGGCGTTCTCGCGGATGGTGACCATCGCGTACCCGGCCAGGTCGCCGTTGCTCTCGGCGAGGATCGCCAGGGTCTCGGGGTCGGAGAGCCAGGCCGTGTACTGGGCGCGGCGGCGCCTCCAGGACTCGTCCAGGCTCACAGGGCCGATGATGTCCGCCAGGTGCGGGGCCGTCAGGGTGTGCTGCTGGTGGAGGGCGCCCCACAGGTCCGCGAGTTCCTCCACCTCGTGGGCTCCCAGGTAGCGGAAGCTGAGCACACCGACGTCGGACTGTCGAGGTTTGGTCATCAGCGAATTTTGCATCTTTTTCTCACCCGTTCCACCAGCATTGGGTGCTGATCCCCCGGGTCTCACCCGTGGTTGAGCTGTGGCACCGACTGTACGTGTCCGTATCGACCGTAACGTGCCCGACACGGAGAAAGAGGCGTCAGAGATTGCTGAAAGAGAAGAAGATCTGTTTTTTCTTTGAGCGTGGAGTCCGGTGACGATGTGCATGGAATCACGCCCCTAACCTGCGCAACGCGTACGAAACCACCCTGAAATCTGTACGTGCTGCCATAAGTTGGAGGCCATGATCGACGTTCGGCGGCTACAGCTCCTCCAGGCACTCGACCACCACCACACGGTGGCGGCGACCGCGGAGGCGCTCAACGTCACCCCGTCGGCGGTCTCCCAGCAGCTCGCCGCCCTGGCCAAGGAGGCCGGGGTCCCCCTCGTCGAACGCAACGGCCGCCGTTTCCTGCTCACCGGCGCGGCCCGGGTCCTACTCAAGCGCGCGCACGTCATCTTCGCGGAGATGGAGCGCGCCAGCGCCGACCTGGCCGAATACGCCGAGGGCGACCGCGGCGTCGTCCGGATCGGCGCCTTCTCCACCGGGATCAGCGACCTCATCGCCCCGGCCCTGGCGCGCCTGCGCACGAGCCACCCGGACTGGTCCTTCCAGGTCGTCCAGGCCGAGCCCGAGCACAGCGCCGAGATGGTGCGCTCGGGCCGCCTGGACATGGCCCTGACCATGTCCACCGGCCACCTGCCCGCCAGCGGCGACCCGGACTTTCGCGTCGATCCGGTCATGGTCGAGCTGTTCGACGCGATCCTGCCCTACCAGCACCCGCTGGCCGCGCGCACCAGCCTCCACCTGGCCGAGGACCTCGCCGACGAGGACTGGATCCTGTCCGCGCCCGGCACCGCCTGGCACGAGTGCGTCTCCGGCGCCGCCCACCAGGTGGGCTTCCAGCCCCGTGTGGTGCACACCGTGGACGACTTCAGCGCCGTGTTCTCCCTGGTGCAGGCGGGGCTGGGCATCGCCCTGATGCCGCGCCTGGCCTGGACCGGCCTGAGCACGCCGCGGATCGTGGTGCGGGGCGTGCGCGAGAGCGCGCGCCGGCACATCGTCGCCCTCTCCCGCGCGGGCGCCTCGCCCGAACCCCTGCTCACCGCCATGCGCGAGGCCGCCAGCAAGGTCCCCGTGCCGTCGGTGGGGCCCTTCGCCATCGCGGGCTGAGGCTCCGCCCCGCCCGGCCACCCGTCCCGTCCGGACGCCGCGCTCCGTCCCGGCTCGCCGGGCCCCGCCCTACCCGGCCAGCACGCCCGCGGCCGACTCGCGCAGGTACTCCGCCACCAGGCGGATGGGCTTCCACGCCCATCCGCCGGTGCGGCCCGCCAGGTGGACGCGGCGGACCCCGCCGAGTTCGCCCAGGGGCGCGTGTGCCACCCCGCGCCGGGTCACCGCCGACAACCGCGGCACCACGCCCACCCCCAGACCCTCCGCCGCCAGCTGCTCGAACAGTTCCAGGTTGTCGATGCGGTGGACGACGCGCGGCGTGAACCCGGCCTCGGCGCACATGCGCTGCACCAGCGCCTCCTCGTCGCGCCGGTAGGGGCTGACGATCCACGCCGCCTCCGCCAGCTCCCGCAGCCGCCGCCGGGTCAGGGTGCGGCTGTCGGCGCCCTCCGAGGGCTGGGCGAGCAGCAGGTCCTCACTCCCGATCGGGTGCACCGTCAGCGTCCCCGGAAAATCCCGGGGAAGCAGGCTGTACTGGTACACCACCCCCAGGTCCGCCCGCCCGTCCTGGAGCAGCTCCAGCGCGTGCTCGGACTCGTGCTCGGTCAGGTGGACGTCGATCCCGGGGTGGTCGCGCCGCAGACGGCGCAGCGCGGGCAGCACCAGGGGCGCCGCCGTGGTGTACATCACCAGGTCGACGCGGCCGACCGGCTCGCCCTCGCCGTCGAACTCCGCCCGCGCCGCCTCCACCCGCGCCAGGATGCCCACCGCGTGCTCGGCCAGCCGCCGCCCGGCCGGGGTCAGGCGCACCCGCCGCCCGTCGGGCGCGATCAGCGGCACGCCCGCCTCCCGCTCCAGGACGGCGAAGTGCTTGGAGACCGCCGACGTGCTCATGCCCGTGACCTCGGACACGGCGGCCATCGTGCCCAGCCGCTCCAGTTCGACCAGCAGGCGCAACCGGGTGAAGTCCATCCACAGAAGCTACCCGACCGTCCACCGGAACTACACGATCCATCAACCAATGGTCCGTGGACAGAAACGGACCACGTCGGTGCAATGGTCGGGTGATCCGCTCTCTCGCTCCCTCGCTCCGCCGTGCCCGCTTCGGGGTCCCGGCGCCCCTCATGCTGCTCATCGGCATGTTCACCCTGCACACCGGCAGCGCGCTGGCCGTCACGGCCTTCGCCCAGGCCAGCCCCGCCACCGTCACCTGGCTCCGGCTGAGCTGGGCCGCGCTCCTGCTGCTGGCCCTGGGCGGCCGCTCCCTGTGGCGGGCGGTGCGCGCGGCGTCGCGGCGCGAACTGGGCGCCGTGGTGATCCTGGGCACAGCGAGCGCGGGGATGATGCTGTTCTACTCCGAGGCCACGGCGCGGATCGAACTCGGCACCGCCACCTCCATCGAGTTCCTCGGCACCCTCGTGGTGGCCGTGGCCGCCATGCGCCGCCGCCGCGAACTCGTGTGGATCCTCGCCGCGGTCGCGGGCGTGCTCTGCCTGACCCGCCCCTGGCAGGGCGAACTCGACCTGGTCGGGGTCGGCTTCGCCCTGGCCGGCGCGGTCTGCGTGGTGGGCTACATCGTGCTGACCCAGCGGGTGGGCGCCGGGTTCGGCGCCGTGCACGGCCTGGCCCTGACCATGACCGTGGGCGCGGTGGTCAGCGCGCCGCTGGGCGCCCCCGGCCTGGTCGCCGCCCCCGACCCGGACCTGGTGCTGTTCACCCTGCTCATCGCGCTGCTGTTCCCCATGGTGCCGTTCCTGCTGGAGATGGTGGCCCTCCAGCGGATGAGCCGCACCGCCTACAGCACCTTCTCCAGTCTGGAACCGGCGGTCGCCCTGGTGATGGGCCTGGTGGTCATCGGCCAGGCGCCCGCCCTGGTCCAGGTCGTCGGCATGGTGCTGGTGGTGGTCGCGGGAGCCGGCGCGGCCCGGGGCGACGGCTCCCGCCGCCCCGCCGTGCCCGACCTGGCGGCGGCCACCGCCGCCGACCCGCACCGGCCCGAGGAGGGAGCACGGCCGGAGGAGATCGGCGCGGCGTCGGGCCGGGCGGTCTGAGGGGACCGCGGTCACTCGGACTCGGGGACGCGGACGTGGGTTCCCGAGGCGATCTCGCGCAACGCCCGGACGTGCTGGTCGAAGGCGGCCCGCCCCTCAGCGGTCAAGGATAGGGAGGTGCGGGTGCGCCGCCCCACCGCGGCCTTGTGCACCTTCACGTAGCCCGCGTTCTCCAACACCGTGACCTGCTTGGACAGCACCGAGTCCGAGACCTCCACGGTGTCGCGCACGAAGCGGAACTCCGCGCGGTCCACGGCGGCCAGCGCCGCCACGACCGAGAAGCGCACGGGGGAGTGGATCACCTCGTCCAGCCTGCCGCGGGGGTGCTCCATCAGGCGCTCCTGCTCCGGCGCAGGGACACGTGGGCCGCCGCCAGCGGCGGCGCAGCGCAGGCCAGGGCTGCGGGCACCCACCAGGCGGGCTCCCCGGGGAAGGCGTACATGCCGACGAAGAGGGCGACCGCGTACAGCACGCCCCACACACCCATCGTCCACAGGTGCAGGGACGCGTACCCCCGCGGCTGCACCGGCTGGCGCACGGCGAACACCGTCATCACCGCCATGGCCGCCCCGAACCCGGCGGTGGAGGCGGCGATGGCCCACGGGGAGGGGAACAGGCCCACCACCAGCACCAGGGACAGCGTCGCGACGCCGAACACCGCGCCGTAGACCGCGTACCACCCGCCCCGCGAGCGAGTCCGCGTCCCCACCGTCTCCGCCCGCTCCAGCGCGTCCAGCGCCTCGTTCCTGCGCATGCCGTTCTCCGTTCGCTCAACCTGTTGTCAGCATGGCACTCACTTTCCAACTTGGCAAGTGATTGACTCTCTGGAAGGCGAGACTGGGACGCACGCGCAAGCCCCGTCCCACAAGCGACATCCGTCACTCGCGTCACTTCGCCGCGCCGGTACGGAGCGTCTCCGGAATGCACTAGCTTGGTGCGAACCATGGCCGCGAAATCTGATCTCGAACTCCTCCGCGCCTACGAACCGGTGCTCATGTGCACCAAGGGGGAGCTCTTCTTCCCCACCGACGTGGACGCCTACGTACGCAACTGCAGCCTGTGGATCGAGGAGCCGGGCGGCGGCGAACGCCGCCTCGTCCCGGCCGGGGAACTCACCCTCGACCGCCTCGGCCGGGCCGAGGCGGAGTGGCCCGGACGCCACAAGCACCTGCGCTTCGTCCAGGAGGAGACCCTGCGCGAGGAGGCCCGCCGCTACAAGGGCGTGGCCCGCACCGTCATCCCCAAGAGCGGCCGCCTGGCCGCCGTCGGAGTCCTGGGCCGGGTCCTGGACATCCTGATGAAGCTCTCCCTGCTCATCCGCGGGGCCGTCCCCGGCGGCCTCACCTTCGCCGCGGTGACCCGCTACCGCGAGCGCGTCGACAACGGCGGCGTCACCTACTACGGCCGCGTCACCCGCGAGGGCGGCTACACCATCCTCCAGTACTGGTTCTTCTACGCGATGAACGACTGGCGGACCATCTACGGCGGCGTCAACGACCACGAGGCCGACTGGGAGCGCGTCACCGTCTACGTCGTGGACAACCCCGACGGCACCACCCGCCCCGTCTGGGTGGGCGCCTCCTCGCACGAGTACCACGGCGACGACCTGCGCCGCAGCTGGGCCGACCCCGACCTGCACCGGGACGGCGACCACCCCATCGTCTACGTCGGCGCGGGGTCGCACTCCCACCAGATGCTCCCCGGCGACTACCTCATCCAGGTCGACCCCTCCTTCCTGCGCGGCCCCATGCGCGCCTGGCGGTGGATCACCCACCGCATCTTCCGCGCCGACAGCGTCCTGAACCGGCACGGCATCGGCGTCCCCTTCGTCGACTACGCCCGCGGCGACGGCATGCGTCTGGGCCCCGGCGGCGACCGCGAGTGGTCGGCCGTCCTCATCGACGACGACACCCCCTGGCTGACGGGGTACCGCGGCCTGTGGGGACGCGACACCGGCGACTTCTTCGACGGCGAGCGCGCCCCCAGCGGCCCGCGCTACGAGCGCGACGGCACCATCCGCCGCTCCTGGGCCGACCCGCTGGCCTGGGTGGGCCTACAGAAGGTCGCCCCCACCGAACCCGCCGCCCGCGCCGAGCTGCGCGCCCACGTGCGCGCCCTGGACGATCGGCTGCGCACCCTGGACGCCGACGTCATCAGCCGCCGCGACCGCCTGCGCCAGCTCCACTCGGCCCGCATCGTCCTGGAGCGCGAGGCCCACTCCCGGCCCCGCGCCCGCGAGTACGCCGAGCGCATCGCCGCCCTGGAGATGGAACTGGGCGAGGTCTACGAGACCCGCGTGCTGACCGCCGACGAGCGCGACACCCACCTGCGCGCCCTGGCCGCGGACACCCCGCTGGTGCCCTCGCCCACCGGGCACCTCAAGGCCCCGCACCTGCCCTACTCCTCGGGGACGCAGCGCTCCACCCGCTTCCTGCACCTGTGGGTGGCCCTGAGCACCCCGCTCCTGCTGATCTCGCTCGCGCTGCCCATGTTCGTCCTGAACGGGCAGTACACCTTCTACGCGATGATCGGCGTGGTCGTGGTCTTCGCCGCCGTCGACTCCGTGGCCCGCCGCAAGTTCGTCCAGTACCTCATCGGGCTGGCGGTCATCGCGGTGGTCGTCGGACTCGTCGTGGGGGTCGTGGCCGCGTTCGTGGTCAACTGGCGCATCGCCATCACCGTCCCCGTCGCGGTGATCGTGGTGCTGCTGCTCGTGGTCAACGTCCGCGAACTCCTGCGCCGCTGACCCGCTCCGCCCCGCGCTGGCGCCCACCGCCCGCGCGGGGCAGCATGGGACCCATGAGCGACGCGCTGTTCGACCGCCCGCCCGCGCAGGTGGCGCCCGGCGCCGTGCACGTGCCCGGCTGGCTGGACCCCGAGGAACAGGCCGACCTGGTCCGGCGCTGCCGCGACTGGGCGCGCGGGCCCGCCGGGATGCGCCGCCACACCATGCCGCGCGGCGGGGTGATGAGCGTGCGCATGGTCAGTCTGGGCTGGCACTGGTCACCGGGGCCCAACCCCCACGCCGAGCGGCGGGGCCCCGGGCCCTCCCGGCACCGGCAGGCCTACTCCTACGCCCGGCTCCTGCCCGACGGCACACCCGTCCAGCCCTTCCCCGACCTGCTCGGCGACCTGGCCGCCCGGGCCGTGGAGGCCGCCTACGGCACCCCTCCCGGCCCGGACGCCGACCCCTACGACGTCGCCCTGGTCAACTTCTACGACGCCGACGCGCGCATGGGCATGCACCAGGACCGCGACGAGCTCTCCGGCGAACCCGTGGTCTCCCTCAGCCTCGGCGACACCTGCGTGTTCCGCTTCGGCAACACCGAGACCCGCAACCGCCCCCACACCGACGTCGAACTGCGCAGCGGGGACCTGTTCGTCTTCGGCGGCCCCTCCCGCATGGCCTACCACGGCGTCCCCCGCACCCGGCCCGGCACCGCGCCGCCCGCCCTGGGACTGGACGGGCGGCTCAACATCACGGTCCGCGCCTCGGGGCTGCGCGGCTGAGGGCCCCGTCCGGGACCCGGCGCCGCCGCGCCCTCCCCGGTGGAGGACGGCCCCGGCCGGACTGCCCCGCCCCGTTCGGGGCAGTCCCTCCTGAGAGCGCTCGCCCGCCGGTCCGGTGCCGACAGGGCGGCGCGCAGTCCGACCACGCACGGGAGGGGAAGACCACGTATGAGCGACTCCGCGCCGGAACGCATCATGGACCTGGGCCGCAGGAGGGCCGCGCTGCCCGAGCGCGGCTCGCCCGGCCCGGTCCGCGCGGTCCTCTACCGCGACGGGCGCCGCGAGCGCGAGACCGACACCGTCGCCGAGGCCCGCGGCGCCGCCGAGCGCGATCCGGACCTCATGGCCTGGATCAGCATGACCGCCCCCGCCCGCGACCAGCTCACCGAGGTCGCCCGCCTCTTCGGCCTGCCCTCCCTGGCCCTGGAGGACGCCATCGTCGCCCACCAGCGCCCCAAGGCCGAGGTCTACCGGGGCGTGCTCTTCCTCGTGCTGCGCCCGGCCCGCTACGACACCGTGCGCGAGTCGGTCGAGGTCGACGAGATCCACCTCTTCGCGGGACGGGACTTCGTGGTCACCATCGGCCACACCGAACAGGTGGACTTCGAGAGCGTCCGCGACTTCCTGGAGGCCGAGCCCCGCCTCCTGGCACACGGGACCCTGGCCGTGGTCCACGCCGTCCTGGACCTGGTCGTGGACGGCTACGCGCCCGTCGTCTCCGAACTCCAGGACGACATCGACGAGGTGGAGAACCAGGTCTTCGGCGGCGACTCCCGGGCCTCCCGGCGCACCTACCGCCTCGCCCGCGAGGTCATCCTGCTCTCCCGCGCCGTCGAACCCCTCGGAACCGTCCTGGACAGGCTCATGGGGCCGCTGGCCCACGACCCCGAACGCCCCGGTCCACCGGACCCGCGGCCGTTCGCCGACGCCCTCGTCGAACCGGAGGGGCCCCGCCCCCCGGCGCGCCGCCAGGGCTTCGCCTCCGCGGACCCCTTCCGCATCCCCGCCGAACGGCGCGGCGAGCTGCACCACCGCCTGCGCGACGTCGCCGACCACGTCGCCGCCGTGCGCGAGCGCGTGGACGGCTTCCGCCAGCTGCTGCAGAACATCATGTCGGTCAACAGCGCCCTCATCGACCAGGCGCAGAACGAGGCGATGAAGAAGGTCTCCTCCTGGGGCGGCATCCTGGTCGTGCCCACCCTCATCTCCTCCGTCTACGGCATGAACATCTCCCCGGGCGGCGACTACCACTGGGCGTTCAGCTGGCCGCTGTCCCTGGCCCTCATGGCGCTGACGAGCCTGAGCCTCTACCTTGTCTTCCGTCGCAACGGTTGGCTCTGAGAGCCTGTTGACGGAGGTGGGGATGACGGGGGACGGATCCGCCGAGCGCGAGGTGCTGCGGCTCATGACCGGGCCGTGGGTGGCCCGGGCGGTGGCCACCGCGGTCGAACTGGGCGTGCTCGACCGCCTCGCCGGGGGCGCCGCCGACGCGGCGGCCCTGGCCGCCGAACTGGACCTGCACCCCGACCGGCTGGGACGCCTGCTGCGCCTGCTCGCGGCCGTGGGGGTCGTGGAGCACCGCGACGGGCGCTACCGGCCCACGGAGGTCGGGGCCGCCCTGCGCCGGGACCACCCCTCGGGCATGGCCGACCTGGCGCTGCTCTACGACAGCGACATGTTCACCGCCGCGTGGGCGCGCCTGGGCGAGAGCGTGCGCACCGGCGGCACCGCCTTCGAGGCCGCCCACGGCACCGACGTGTTCGCCCACCTGGAGCGCCACTCCGGCGACGCGGCGCGCTACACGGCCGGGATGGCCGCGAGCGGCCGCTTCTCCACCGCCGTCCCCGACGTCCACGACTTCACCGGCGCCCGCACGGTGGTCGACCTCGGGGGAGGGGACGGGGAGCTGCTGGCCACCGTCCTGGCCCGGGCTCCGCACACCCGCGGGGTGCTCGTGGAGCGCCCGCCCGCGCTGGCCGCCGCCCGAGCCCGCCTCGGCGCGTACGCCGAGGCGGGGCGGTGCGAGCTGGTGGAGGGCGACTTCCTCCGGGGCGTGCCCCGGGACGCCGACGTCTACCTGCTCAGCCGGGTCCTGCACAACTGGTCCGACGAGGACGTCCGCGCCGTGCTGCGTAACTGCCGCGAGGCGATGGCCCCCGACGGGCTGGTGCTGATCGCCGAACGCGTCCTGCCCGACGACGGCGCCCCCTGGCTCACGGCCGTCCTGGACGCGCACATGATGGTGATGACCACCGGGGCCGAGCGCACCGAGCGCGAGTACGAGGCGCTGCTGCGTTCGGCCGGGCTGACCACCCGGGGGATCCGCGACCTGCCGCTGGAGATGCGCCTGCTCGTGGCCGGACCGGTGGACGGAGACGCCTGACCCGCACCGCCCCTCACATGCGCCAGGGCAGGTGGAGCCACGGGCTCTGCGGGTCCTTGGCCAGCACCGCGTGCGCCCGCACCGAGTCGGTGTAGTACGGGCCGAACGCGCCCTCGTCGAAGGCCATCGCCCGTCCCAGCACGAACCCGGCGGACATCTCCTGCCACGACCCGTGGTAGCGCATGGACTGCGCGCCCGCCCGCAGGATGTGCGCGTGCGCCGCGCGCTCGTCGGCGTACCCGGCGTTGACGCCCCACCGCGCGAGGTTGACCGCCCGTCCGAAGTCGTAGGCGCGCACCGTGCGCACCGGCGTGCCCGGGGGCAGCACCCCGTCCCGCACCATGCGCTCCTCGTACTCCCAGACCTGCGCGGCCGCCGTCACGAGCTCCTCGTACAGGCCGGGGGCGGCGTTCCGCTCCTGGCACCAGCGCACGATCAGGTCCGGCCAGACACCCGCGTCGAAGGGCCACCCGGGGGCCTGAGCCATGGCCAGGGAGCGCAGGTCCAGCACGATCGACAGCGCCGTCGGGGAGCGCGCGTCGTCGGTCAGGCGGCGCAGCGCCCGGTCCCAGCCCGCGTGGTCGGTGATGCCCCAGGAGTCGCGGAGCTTGTCCCGCTCGTCCTGGGCGTCGCAGCACGAGCACGAGGAGTGCACCGCGTTCCACACCCCGCCGTTGGCCGTGGGCATGTGCGCGCCGGAGGCCAGCGCGTGCGCCATCGGGCCCTGGAAGAACCCCTGCGGGTCGCTGCGGAGCCTGGTCCGCGCGGAGAACAGTCCCATGTCCCCTCGTGTCCTCTACTTCTCTCCGGTGTCGAGCAGGCGGTCGATCCGTCCCGCCTCGTGCCTGGCCGTGACGGCGTGCTCCTCCGAGGCCAGCAGCGACTCGCGCCACTTCTCGGCGGTCTCGGCGACCTGGACGTCCAGCCGCCGCACGGTCGCCTCGGCGGTGTCGCGGGCCTCGGCGCGCCTGGAGCGGTCGATCACCAGCGCGACCCCGGCGCCCGCCGCGGCGGCCACGCACAGGAACCAGACCAGGCCGCTGCCCGAGGTCAGCCCCAGCAGCGCCAGCAGAGCCGCCATGGCGAGGAGGCCCCAGGCGTAGGTCCGGGCGGGGCCGGTGTCGCGCCAGCGCTCGCGCAGCTGGGTGCGGGCGCGCTCCAGCTCCCGGGGTTCGGCGCCGTGGGAGGAGACCGTCACCCGCACGCCCTGCGCCTGGAGGGTCGTGGAGTCCTCCACCGGCGCGGCGGCCTCGCGCACCAACTCCTCGGCGCGCTCGGCCACGGCCGAGCGCTGCAGGGCCAGGGCGAAGGTGCGGCGGTGGGGCGGCCCGTCCCGGCGGACCAGGTCGTCGCCGAGCAGGGAGGCGACGGTGCCCACGGGGTCGGTCCACCGCCGCGGCGCCGCGCCCTCGCCGCTGCTCTCGATGACCGCGCGCAGTTCGCGGGCGCGGGCCAGCAGCGGGGCCTCCTCGGGGCTGCCCTCCTCCACCAGCAGGCGCAGGGTCTCGTTGAGGAACGCCGCGCTGACCTCGTCGGGGGCGAGCGCGGCGGCGGAGGTGTCCTGCCCGTCGAGCGCGACGACGCGGGCGACGCCCTCGCGCAGCGCGGTGATCCGCCGCGCGGCCTCGGCGCGCCCGGCCAGACCGCCGGTCCGCTTCCCCCGGGAGGCCGGGGCGCCGGGCTTCCCCGCGCCGGAGGCCGGGGAGCCGGGGGCGTCCGCCGCCAGGGCGGACAGGCCCGCGGAGGCCGGGACGCTGACCTGGGCCTCGGACCAGGCGCGCAGCGTGGACAGCAGCAGGTGCTGTCGGGCGTCGTCGCCGAAGGAGCCGTCGGCGGTGAGCAGCCACAGGGCGCGCTGGCCCCGGGTCACCTCCTCGGCGGGGGAGGGCAGGTGCGGGAGCAGGTCGGCGGTCGCGGCGGTGTCCATGGCGCGGGCGTGGCCCGCGCTGGTCAGGGCGGTGGCCAGCGCCGCGAAGTGGCCCGCGCGCTCCGCGTCGCGCCGGGCGGCCTCGTCGAAGCGGACGCGGGCGGTGTCGGTGTCGCCCTCCAGCAGCGCGTGCAGGCCGAGGGCGGCCGGGACCAGCCAGTAGCCGGGGACGTCCTCCAGGTCCAGGAGGGCCGGGGGTACGCCGTCCAGCATCTGGAGGGTGCGGTGGCGGGCCAGGGCGGCTCCGTCGAACATCGCCAGGACGGCGCGCACGTCGCTGAGTTCGATGAAGGCGTCCAGGGAGGCCGAGACGCGGTCCAGCCTCTGTTCGAGGGTGCCCCGGACGCGGGACAGCTCCGAGCGCATGCTGCGGCGTTCGACGGCCATCTGGTAGTGGGCCGAGCCCAGACTCTCCTCCAGTTCCCGGATCTTCCGGTTCTGGGAGTAGTCGATCCAGTCGCTCATGGGGTCCTTTCTCGCGCGGGGCGGGCGGGCCGACGGGGGGAGGGGGCGCGCGTGCAGTGCGACGATACGGGAGGCCGTCCGGTCCGTGTGACGCAGCCGTGCCGTCGGCCGGGCCGGGGCGGGCGGAGGCGGTGGGAGGAGGCCGTACACCGGGGTTTCGCGTTCTCAGGGTGTTTGTTCGATTACTTAAGGATGATTGGTGTCGGAGGTCACCTTCGATACGATTGGGAGCGCTCCCGCGAAAGGAACACCATGGAAGACCCCACCCTGCCCGCCAGCCTCCTCTTCGGCACCGCCACCGCCGCCTACCAGATCGAGGGCGGTGTCCACGAGGGCGGACGGGGTCCCTCCATCTGGGACACCTACTGCCGCACGCCGGGGCGCGTCGCCCGCGGCGAGAGCGGCGACGTCGCCTGCGACCACTACCACCGCTACGGCGAGGACGTCGCCCTGCTCGCCGACCTGGGCGTCGACCTGTACCGCTTCTCCGTGGCCTGGCCGCGCGTCCAGCCCACGGGCAAGGGCCGCCCCAACCCGGAGGGACTGGCCTTCTACGACCGCCTGGTGGACACCATCCTGGGCGCCGGGATCGAACCCGCTCTGACCCTCTACCACTGGGACCTGCCCCAGGCGCTGGAGGACGAGGGCGGCTGGCGGGTCCGCGACACCGCCTACCGCTTCGCCGAGTACTCCCGCATCGTCGCCGACCGCCTCGGCGACCGGGTCAACCGGTGGATCACCCTCAACGAGCCCTTCTGCTCGGCCTTCGTCGGCCACGCCGTCGGCCGCCACGCGCCCGGAACCCGGGAGGGCACTCCCGCCCTGGCCGCCGCGCACCACCTGCTGCTCGCCCACGGCATGGCCACCGGCGAACTGCGCGCGGCCGCCGCCGGGGAGGTCGGCATCACCCTCAACCCGGACCACTTCCTGCCCGCCACCGACTCCGAGGCCGACCGCGCCGCCGTGGAGCGGGCCCGCACCCTGCACAACCGCGTGTGGTTCGACCCCATCTTCGCCGGGGCCTACCCCGACAACGAGGACGAGGTCTGGGAGGGCATGGCCGACGGCTCCTACCGGGCCGACGGCGACCTGCGCATCATCGG
This sequence comes from Nocardiopsis sp. LDBS0036, assembly GCF_041228755.1. Taxonomy (NCBI): domain Bacteria; kingdom Bacillati; phylum Actinomycetota; class Actinomycetes; order Streptosporangiales; family Nocardiopsidaceae; genus Nocardiopsis; species Nocardiopsis sp. LDBS0036. The sequence continues at coordinate 1,504,517 of NZ_CP141103.1, read as the reverse complement.
CCAGCCGCTGGACTTCCTGGGCGTCAACTTCTACCGGCCCATCATGCTGCGCGACGCCCCCCACAGCGAGGCCGACCCGGCCGCGCGCACCGCCGTGGACATCCGCACCGAGCAGGTGCGCATCGAGGGCGTGCGGCACACCACCATGGACTGGCCGGTGGTCCCGGCCACCTTCGCCGACCTGCTCATCGACCTGGACCGGCGCTACCCGAACCTGCCGCCCATCTTCATCACCGAGAACGGCTCGGCCGAGGACGACCAGCCCGACGAGACCGGCCGGGTCCGCGACACGGGTCGCGTCGAGTACCTGCGCGACCACCTGGGCGCCCTGGCCACGGCCATCGACGCGGGGGTGGACGTGCGCGGCTACTTCGTGTGGTCGCTGCTGGACAACTTCGAGTGGGCCTACGGCTACGACCGCCGCTTCGGGCTGGTCCGCGTCGACTACGACCGCCTGGAGCGCCACCCCAAGGACAGCTACCACTGGTACCGCGACTTCCTGACCTCGCACCGCGCCCGCAGGGTCCAGGAGCTCGCCACACAGTGGGAGGGTTAGCCGCCCTCCGGCGCCTTCGCGCGGGGAGGGGGCCCACCGCGCCGGGTGGGCCCGCCCCCGCCGCCCGCCCCGCCCGCACGGGCGGCACCGCGCGCGACCACGTGTCCGACCTCCCCAACGCCGTGTTGGAGAAAGCCTCCCCGGTGCGGCAAGCTGGGGGAGGTTCGGTCGACGAGGGCTGTGGGGACAGATGGCGGAGCACGGGTCGGGCACGGCGGCGCCGAGGGAGGCGGGGCGGAGCACGAGCGGCAGCCCGCGCGCCGCGCAGCGCATGCTCCAGTTGCAGAACAGCCTGGTCGAGCTGCTGCGCGCCAAACCCTTCAGCCAGATCACCTACAAGGAGATCACCGAGGGCGTGGACATCGACCGCTCCACCGTCTACCGGTACTACAACCACAAGAACCAGGTGCTCCAGGCCGCCGTGGACGTGCGGCTGGCCGCGTTCGCCTCCCGGCTCGACCTCACCTTCGGCCGCATGGAGACCATCGACGGGTACATGGGCCGCGTCGTGGACGCCTGGACGGGACTGTGGCTGGAGTCGGGCGGGCTGCTCGCCGCCGCCTCCGGCCTGGGCTCCGAGCCCGGGCCGCAGCGCGACTGGTGGCGCGAGCGCACCGAACCGTGGGTGGAGGCCGTGCGCGAGGCGCTGGAGATCGCCCGCTTCGTGGAGGAGCTGCCCGAGGACGGCCGCCCCGCGCGCCCGCTCGCCGAGATGGTGGTGGGCCTGTGCCTGTCCACGTTCAACAACGAGCTGACCGCGGCGCACACCGAGGAGCACCGCGCGATGGTCCGGGACCTGCTCCTGGACGCGGTACTGCGCACCATGGGCCGCACGGAGGCCGCCCGGTAGCGCCGGGCCCGGGCGGGGCCGGCCCCGGCCTCAGGCGTGCTGGCGGGCTATGGCGCCGAACGCCCCCACGACCGCGCCCAGCGCGAACATCGACGCCTCGTCCTCGTCCATGTGGACCAGGCCCGCGGGCACGAGCACGCGGTAGGGCTTGGCCTCGCTCGGAAGGATTTCCAGGCCGTCGATGATCCCCTGCCCCTCCAGCATCAGAAGGGCTTCCTCGACCCTTCCGGTACGGTCACCGCGGGACCAGATCGACATAGGTCACACCTCACTACGGCCGGGGCCGGGCAGTCCACTGTTCCCAGGGCCGGGAAACCCCGGCCCTGTCGCGCTTCGGTAGTCGGCTCCGGTCTGCGCGGGGGAGTCCAGACCAGTGATACCACCGGGCGGCCCGGGGTATTCCGGCGCCCGCGCACACGCGTGCTGGCCGGAACCGGCCACCGCCGCGCGGCGGCGGATTCCCCGGGCCGCGGGCGGCGGCGCGGCGGCCGGGCGCGCGACTGGGCCGGCCCCGGGGCCCCGGCGGCTCAGCGGGCGAGCACGGTCATCTCCTCCCCGCGCACGTCCACGGCGACGAGTCCGACCTCCCCGGCGGGCGGCTCCCCGCCCTCGGGCCCCTCCACGGCGAGGGCCTCGCCGCCCTCCGCGCTGCCGCTGGCGGCGCCCCGCACGCTGATCCGGTCCGCCTCCCGGGAGGCCGCCGCCAGGTAGTGCCACCGGCCGTCCCCGTCCTGCCACCAGGCGCCCGCCGCCACCTGCCGGTCGAGGTTGCTGCACTCCCAGCCGCCCTCGCGCTCGCCCGCGACCACGGTGTCGGTGCCCCCGTCTGTGTCGGCCACCAGCACGGCGCGGGCCAGGCCGCCGCCGTCGTGGGCCCCGTAGCGCACGCACACCCACCGGCCGGTGCCGCCGCCGGGCAGTTCCTGACGGGCGAACTCCCAGGCCGTGGCCGTGCGGACCGGTTCGGCGGGCGGCTCCCCGGCGCAGGCCGCCAACCCCCACAGCCCGAAGCCGCTGTCGGAGTCGAGCACCTCGTGCGGGCCCAGGCGACGGATCTCCCCGGGCGGGGGCGGCATGTACCCCAGGTGGGCGGTGTCCAGACCGCCCAGGTCGACGGCGGTGTAGGGCTGCCCGTGCGCCACCTCCGGCGCGCGCAGGCGCAGCGCCGGTCCCACGCCGCACCGCTCCCCGGTCGGCACGGGCCCGGTCACGCCGTCCTCGTGCGCCAGGTCCGTCCAGTCCGGGTCCTGCCCGCCCAGCGGAGCGGAGGCGGCCTCGGTCACCCACGGCGGCAGCAGGTAACGGGTGCCCTCAGCGGTGTCTGCCAGGCGCAGGGCGGGCCAGTCGGCCACCCCGTTGCCGGGTTCGCCGAACACCTCCACCCGCTCGTGCGAGCCGTCGTCGGTGTAGCGCGCCACCCACGGGGCGTCGTGCAGGAGCACCACCTCGTCCCCGGCCACCTCGCCCGCGAACACCAGGCGGGGCGCGCGCGGCGCCGGGACCGCGCCGCCGCCCGCGGCCTGCGCCGTCCGGCCCCGCAGCGGACCCGCGCCGCCCTCGGCGCTGTGCGCCGACCACGCGCGCAGGGCCCGCTGGACCAGCTGTTCGTCGCCGACCGCGTCGCCCCGCGGGTGCCAGGCGGTCAGGTCCAGCCGGAAGCGCTCGCGCCAGACCCCCTCGTCGGGGGCGTCGGCCAGGGCCACCGGCGCCGGGCCCGGGGACAGCACGGGCGCGACCGTCCTGGCGGTGCCCAGGGACAGCGCGACCAGGGCCAGCCCGGCCAGGACCGCGACGGCGGCCAGCGCGCGCCGTTCCACGATCGGGCCCCGACCGCTGACCCGGACCACCGTGGGGTCGGGGAGCCGGTGTTCACCCCCCGCCTCCAGGGCCCGCTCCACGGCGCCGGACGCGTCGCGCACGCCGACCGAGGAGAGCAGGGCGGCGGCCTCCTCGGCGGACAGTCCCTCCACCCGCAGCAGCCCGTAGGCCGCACGCGCCCGCGGGTCCAGGCCGTCCAACCCCTCCAGGAGCCGGGCCTCGCCGCCCGCGCCGTCCACGGGGGACAGGCGCAGCCCCGCCGCGCCGCCTCTGAGGTGCCGACCGCGCGGGCGCAGGGAGCGGCGCAGCACCCGGCGGCGCACCCGGGGGTAGGCCTGGGGGCGCGGGCGGCGCCGCCCGCGCGGCAGGGCTCCGGTGACCAGCCGGTGCGCGTGTTCGAGCAGGCCGTGCGCGGGTCGGCTGCCGGACAGGGTCAGCAGGGACAGGAGCACCAGGTTGCGGTACGGGTGGCGGGGTGTGCCGGACTCGGGCAGGGCGGGCATCGGGACTCCTCGGAACGGTTCCGAGCGAGCCTAGGGACACCTGGACCGCCACATCCGGGAAACGCCGAAACCTGCCGCCTATGCCCTGAAAGTCCTGTGTAAGAGGATTTTCCCGGATGTCACCCGTCCGGGTGGGTGCCGCGCAGGGCCTTGCGCCTTGGCGCGGACCCTTCGCCACCGAGACGAGCAGACCTGAGGAGACTCTCCCCCCTTGATCGCGCACCGTGGTCGAGGAGGCCGTCCGCCGTGCGTGCGCCACCACAGCGGCACCCTGTCCGCGTGGGCTTGGGCCTGCTCGTGCTGTGGCCGGTCCCTGGCTGGGACTCACGACCAGAGCATGCCACCGTCCTCCAGCGAGACCTTCACCTGCTGTCACGCACCAACTCGTTAGCAGGCCCGGGGCCGGTGCCTCAACCCCGGGCGAGGGCGCGCAGTTCCTCCAGGCTCGCGGCACGGGACTCGGGGGCGTCGGCGTCCACCCGTCCCCCCTGGGGGTCGTCGACCCTCCCGGCGCAGGACCGGAGCGCCTCCAGCGCGGTCAGCCCCTCACCGCGCAGGCGCACGTGCTCCATCGTCCACCAGCCGCGGGCGGCGTTGCCCGCCGCGTCGGGCGGCAGGAGGGGCTGGAAGTCGCTGGCCTCCTCGGTGTCCGAGGCCCACAGGTAGCCGATGAGGACGCCGTCCCGGTGCACGGGCAGGTACAGCACGGGACCTGCCGTGGTCGGGGCGTAGGAGCGGCCGACCAGCACCGGGGCCAGCGCCTCGTCGCTCCACCGGTCGAACACCTCCTGCCCCGCACCCGGCGCAAGGGAAGAGCCCCCGGGGCCGTCGGCCCCGCGGGACGGTTCGGAGTCCGTCCCACCCCGGTCCGTGCGGTACCCGTCCTCGGGTGAGCTCCCACCGTCCATGGCCGTCCTCACTTCCTCTCGTCTCCATCAGTCACCTCGGTGTCGCGGGCCCCGCCCGGATCAGGGGGAGGGATTCCGAGCAGGCGGTCGGCGTGCTCGGGCACGCTCCCCGGTGGGACCGCCCCGGCCCGGTCGTCCTGAGGGGCCCCGGTCCAGCGTGCCAGCGCGCCGAGGGCGTCCAGCCCCTGGGCCCGGGCCAGGATCAGGCGGCGCACCCAGGCGCCCTTGGCGTTCAGCCCCGCCGGACCGGGCGCGGGCAGGAACCCCGCGGCGGCCCCGTCCCGCGAAGCCCAGAGGCGGCCCAGCACGCTCCCGTCCCCCCGCAGCACCGGGACGTGCAGCACCGGCCCGTCGGTGTCGGCGGCGAACCTGGGCTCGGCGCCCGCGAAGTCCGGGCGGAACCCGTCCCGCGCGGCCCGCTCCTCGTCGGCCATCTCCCCTCCTTCGTCACGGTCGCGGTGTGAACGGCAGCACGGTGACCCGCAGGGTCCACTGCCCGGTGTCGGGGTCCTGGAGCGCGTCGTCGATCCTGAAGCGCGTTCCGCGCGGCAGGAGGAGTTCCCGCTCGGAGCGGTGCACGCTGTCGTCGCCGATCCACAGGGCCGGGTGCCCCGCGGGCACGGCCAGGTGGAACTGGTAGGCGGCGGTCCGGTTCACGGTCTCGGCCCCCAGCGACCCCGAGAGGAAGCCCCGTTCGACGAACTCCGTGCCGATCAGGTCCGTGGCGTCGTGGAAGGGCCGCCCCGGCGGGGCCATGAAGCCCACGTCGAACACCGAGCGCCGTACCTCGACCGCCTCCGGAACCGGCTCCACGGCCCGGTCCAGCATGTCCATCCCCTCGCGCAGGAGGTCCCAGGTCTCCTCCGCGTTCTCCTTGGACGGGGTGTGCCCGCCGAACCACTTCTCGACCCACGCGCCGAAGAACCGGTGCTCGCTGAGCCGAAGGACCTCGGACTCGGGGCTGGCGTGCCGGGAGAAGTCGTTGTAGAACTGCGCGTTCTTCGTGTAGGCCCGGGCGGAGTTCTGCTGCTCCGCGGTCAGGGACGGGAACCGGCCGCCGAGGACGAGCTTCCCGTACCCCGCGCCGTCGCCGTCGGTGGCGAACCGGCGCACGCCGTCGGGGCCGACGTGTCCGGGTCGGTCGTCGGGCAGGTCCGGCCCGGCGGGACCTCCCCCGGAGGCCGCGGCATCGGTTCCGGCGGCGGCGTCCAGCCCCAGGAGCGCGGTCAGGAAGGTTTCGGTGCTGTCGCCGAGTCCTGCCGCTTCGGGGTCGGTCACGGTGGTGTACGTGCTGGTCTGCACGCTGAACACCTGGAGGTCCGAGGTGTCCCCCGCCTGCTGTTCCGGGGCCGGAGCGGTCTCCGGCCGCTGCGGGACCACCACCTCGGCCTCGATGTGGAACCCCGGCAGTCCGAACGATCCGCCCCAGCCCGCGCGGGTGATCCGGTAGGTGGTGCCCCGGGCGAGGACGACCTCGCGCTCCTCCGGGTAGTCGCTCCTCTCGCCGATCCACAGGCCGCGGCTGCCCGCGGGCACGGTCAGGTGGACGACGTGCCGGGATTCGGCCTTGTGGTGCCCGGCCAGCCGGTTGCCCAGCGACACGGACATGAAACCGGGCTCGGTCTGGACGGTGCCCACCAGGGAGTAGGGGTCCATGTCCCGGAACCCGTCGAGGAACGCGACGTCGGACAGGCCGCGGACCATCTCGACAGTCTCGGGCAGGGGGCGGTCGACGGCTCGGTCGAGGCGGCCCAGGGACGCGGCCACATCGGCCGCGGTGGGGAACACGCCCCCGTTGGACCGCGCCACGGTACCGGCCCCGCCCGCGTTCGCGTACCAGCCCGCCAGTTCCGCCTCCGGGTCCGGCGCGTCGAGGATGTACCCGACGAAGCCCGCGGTGTGTCCGGGGACCAGGTCCCGCGCCAGGAGTTCGCGAAGGCGTTCGACGGTGGGCCAGGACAGGCCGTTCAGCTCGTACAGGCTCCAGCCGCGGGCCGCCATCGGATCCGTGCGGACCTGGAGGCGGGTCGACTCGCGCACCCTGTCCAGGGCGTCCTGGACCCGTTCGGCCGGGAGGTCGTCGCGGACGACCGCGTTGAGCCATCCGTCGGCCGTGTACCCGCGCACGTCCTCGCGCTGCCGTTCGTGGAGGGTGTCGAAGGCGTGCGGGTTGTTCGCCGGATCGTGGAGCCAGCGGCCGTAGGCGTCGGTCTCCTCCACGGAGCGGAACCGCCGCACGCCCCGGTCGTCGACGTACCCCCTGCCGTCGTCGGCGGGAACGGTGCCGACCGGGAGCCCGGTCCCGGCGACGGAGGTGTCCGCGGAGGCGTCGGTGTGGGCCGTGTGTTCCTCCTCCCCGCCGGGAGCGGCCGTGTCCTGCCCGGTCCCGCCGGTCGCGGGAGGGGCGTCCTCCACGGTCGGCGGCCGGGCCCCGGACGCGGCGCCGGCCTGTTCCGGAAGGATGGCCTCGGCGGACAGCAGCAGGCCCTGGGCGGTCCTCTCCGCGCCGGTGACGCGATAGGACATGCCTCGGGGCAGGACGATCTCGTGGTTCGACGGCCGCGGGCCCTGCGTCCCCAGCCAGAGCCCGTGCGCGCCCTCGGGAAGGGTCAGCCGGACGGTCGCCGCGGGGTGTCCCGGGCCCACCGGTTCCGGGTTCACGGAGACCGTGGTGTAACCCGGACTGCTCTGGACCGTGCCCACGAGGCCGGAGGGATCCCCCTCGTCGTACCCCTCCGGGAACCGGAGGCCGCGGGTGTGGGGCAGGACCCACGTCGTCTCGATCGCCCCGGGGAGCGGGCGCCCCACCGCTTCGTCGTAGGTCCCGAGCAGTTCCCGCACACCCTCGGCGGAGGGGTAGGTCCCCCCGTTGGCCGCGGCCAGCGCCCCGGCCGCACCGCTCCTGCGGTACAGCTCGGCCAGCCGGTCCTCGGGTCGCCCCAGCGTGAGGACCGTCCGCAGGAAGTGCGTCCTGGGAACCCCCTCCTCCGCGGCGTCCACGATCTCCCGCAGCCGCTCCGGGGTGGGCCAGGCGAGGCCGTTGGCCTCGTAGACCTCCCAGCCGCTGCGGCCGTGGGGGTCCACGACCGAGGGCCGCTCGATACGGCTCATCGAGCGCAACCGGTCGAGTTGCGTCCGCATGTCGTCCGGGGGCACCAGCGCCAGGTCCGCGAGCCACGGGGTGTCCGAGAACGCGGCGACGACGCGGCGCGCCTCCGCGGGGAGGGTGTCCAGTACCGGCATACCGCGCTCCGCGCGCGCGGCCCGGTGCGCGTACCAGTCGGCCTCGGCGGGCGTTCGGAACCGCCGGACACCGGACGCGTCCACCCGTCCGTCCGAGAGCGGGTCCGCGAAGGGCTCCGGACCCAGGACCACCTCCGCGGAGAGCACGGTCACGACCCCGCCCGTGTTCGGGTCGAACGCGTCCCGGACACCGGTGATCCGGTAGGTGGAACCGCGGGCGAGGGTGAGTTCGCGCTGCCCGGGATCGTGGCTGCGGGAGCCGATCCAGAGGCCGTGCGCTCCCTGGGGGACGTTGAGCCGCAGGAGGTAGCGGAAGGGGGCGGAGTCGGTCTTGAAGGGCTGGTCGCCCAGGGTGGTGGACATGTACCCGGGCTCGGTGTGGACCGTGCCTTCGAGGTCGTTGGCGGCGTACCCGCCCACCGCGTGCAGCAGGTGGTCGATGGAATGCATGCCACGGGAGACGACCAGGCCTTCGGGCAGGGGGCGGTCGACGGCGTCGTCGAGGAGGCGGAAGAGTTCCAGGACGCGGTCCACGTCGGGATAGGTCCCGCCGTTGTGGCGGGCGATGACCCCGGCGTACCCGGCGTTGTGGAACCAGTGGCGCAGCTCCGCGGCGGGGTCGCGTGCGGTGAGGACGTAGTCGACGAGTCCGGCGGTGCGCGGGGGGAGGCCGTCCGGGTTCGCCCGGATCTCGCGCAGCCGGTCGAGGGTGGGCCAGGTGAGCCCGTTGGCCTCGTACAGGTCCCAGCCGTGGGCGGTCGCCACGGTCGCCGCCCGCCCGGCCTCGTGCCGGGCCCCGGCCCGCACCAGTTCCAGCTGGCTCGCCACACCGGCCGGGGACAGGGGCCGGATCCGGGCCAGCCGGGTGATCCAGGCGGACCTGGTGTAGGCGTCGACCATCCCTTGCCGGTCGGCGGGCAGGGTGTCGAAGGCATGGGGGTTGTTGGCCGGGTCGTGGAGCCACCGGTCGTAGGCGTTCAGTTCGTCCAGGGAGCGGAAGCGCCGGTATCCGTCGTCGCCGACGTGTCCGCGGCCGTCGCCCGCCGGAAGGCGCGTCCCCTCGTCGACGACCGTGGAGGCGTCCGAGTCGTCGTCCCGGTCCTCCGCCGACGGCTCCCGCGCCGACATGTCCGGGGGGACCGGCTCGGCGTCGATCTCCATCCCGTCGTCGGTGATCCGGACGTCGGTGACGCGGTAGCCGAAGTCCCGGGGCAGGACCAGCGCGTACCGGTCGCCCGTCGCGCCCCGGTCGCCGACCCACAGGCCCCGGGCGTCTTCGGGGAGGACCATGCGGACGACCGCCACGGTGTCGCGCGGCGCGGCGGTGAAGGGCGAGTCGCCCAGGGAGACGGTGGCGTATCCCCGCTCGCGCTGGTCCCTGCCCACCACGGCGGTCAGGTCGTCCCAGTCGTATCCGTCGAGTTCGGCGAGGTCCCGGTCGACATCCAACGCGAAGGACACCGCGATCGGGCCGGGCAGGGGCCGGTCCACGGCCGCGTCCATGTCCCGGATGATCTCCAGGGCCCTGTCCCCGGTGGGGTAGACGCCGCCGTTGGCCCGGGCGATCTCCCCCGCCTCGTCCGCGTTCTCGTACCAGTGGTCCAGCCGCGCCCGCGGCTCGGACGACCCGAAGACGTCCGCCGCGATCGCCGCGAACGCCGGGGAGCGGCCTCCCTCGGCGTACAGTTCCCGCACCCGTTCGAGCGGGGGCCACGACAGGCCGTTCGCCTCGTAGAGCACCCACCCGTTGGGACGGTCCGGGTCGGCGGCCTTCTCCAGGCTGGTCCTGCTCCACCGGTCGAGCCGGTCCTGGACCAACGCCGGGTCGGAGGCCGCGAGCCGGGCGAGTTCGCTGAGCCAGGGGTTCGCGGTGTGCGCGCCGATGAGGGCGCGCAGCTCCGGCGGGAGGGCGCCGTAGGTGTGCGGGGCGCCGTCCAGGTCGTCCATCCGCTCCGCGTAGGCGTCCAGCTCCTCCCGGGTGCGGAAGACGCGGGCCTCCCCGCCGCTCGTCTCGGGGGCCGCGACCGCGGTGTCGCCGTCGTCCGTGCGGTCGAGCGGGGTCCGGTCGGTGCGCGCGGCCGAGGCCGTCGGCGTGTCGTCGTCGGAGTCGTAGCGGTCGAGGAGGGGGCGGTCGTCGTAGGCGTCGTCGTCGGAGTCGTAGCGGTCGAGGAGGGGGCGGTCGTCGTAGGCGTCGTCGTAGGCGTCGTCGGCGCTCTCGTGCCCGGAGTCCTCCAGTCCCAGGAGCGCCGCCAGCCCGGCCTCCTCGTCCGCGCCGAGGCCGGGTTCGTCGGCATCGGTGACGGTGGCGTCCGTGTCGGTCTCCACGGTGAACACGTGCAGGTCGGCGGACTCCTCGACCCGCGGCGGGGCCGGGTCGGCATCCGGCCGCGGCGGCACGATCACCTCGGCCTCGATGTACAGGCCCTCCAGCCCGCGGGAGCCTCCCCAGCCCGCCCGGGTGATCCGGTAGGTCGTACCCGCGGGGAGGATCAGTTCGCGCTCTCCGGGGTACCTGCTCTTCGAACCGATCCAGAGGCCCCGGGAACCGCGGGGGAGGACCAGGTGCACCGCGTGGGCGTACCTGGCCGTGACCCCGGCGAGCTCGTTCCCCAGCGACGTGGACATGAACCCGCGCTCGGTGTGGACGGTCCCCACGAGGGAGTAGGGGTCCTTGCCGTCGAAGCCTTCGAGGTGGTCCAGTTCCTCCAGGCCGCGGATCACCTCGATCCCCTCGGGCAGGGGCCTGTCGATGGCCTCCGTCAGGGTCCGCAGGTGTTCGAGCGCGCGTTCGGGGGTCGGGAACACGTCGCCGCTCGACCTGGCGATCTCCCCGGCCTCACCGGCGTGCACGTACCAGTGGTCGAGTTCCTCCTGCGGGTCCTGCGCGTCCAGGATGTACCGGACGAAGCCCTCGGCCCTCTCCGGAACGCGCCCCTGCGCCAGGAGTTCCCGCAGCCGGTCCAGGGTCGGCCACGCGAGGCCGTTCATCTCGTACAGCTCCCAGCCGCGCGAGCCCATGGGGTTGGTCTCGAACGCCGCGACGGTGTCCTGGCGCATCAGGTCCAGCACGATCGCCACCTGGTCCGCGTTCATGGACTCCCGGGCCACGGTGTTGAGCCAGCCCTCGATCGTGTAGCCGATGACCCGGTCCCGGTGCTCGGAGTCCAGGGCGTCGAAGGCGTGCGGGTTGTTGGCCGGGTCGTGGAGCCACAGGTCGTAGGCGTCGAGTTCCTCCTCGGTGCGGAACCTGCGGATCCCGTTCCCGTCGACGTACCCCCGTCCGTCGCCGGGCCCGTGCCCGGCGCGGAGCGCGTCCGGCCCGCCGGCGGCGTCGTTCGTCCCGCCGGGCGCGGCCTCGGCGGCGGGCGGCGCGCCCACCACCGCGGGTGCGGGGGCGCCGTCCGCCACCGTGGGAGCGGGGGCGCCGCCCGTCGGCGCGTGCACCCGCGCGGTGATCACGGGGAGGCCGCCGGACGCGTCCACGGAGTCGATCCGGAACGCGGTCCCCGGCGGGAGGACGACCTCCTGGTTCTGGGGGCGGGGGCCCGCGTCGCCCAGCCAGAGCCCGTGCGCCCCCGACGGCAGGACGAGGCGGACGACCGCGGCCGCCCCGTCGCCCGGTCCGGTCGGCCGCGGGTTGAGCGCGACCGCGGTGTACCCCCGGGTGGTCTGCTCGGTCCCGGTCAGCGCGGAGGGGTCGCGCGGGTCGAATCCGCGCAACTGCTCCCGCGCCGCCGCGTGGCCCAGGTACCAGGTGCTCTCGACCGCCTCGGGCAGCGGACGGCGGACGGCGTCCTCATAGGAGGCCAGCATGTCCAGCAGCCTCTCGGGCGAGGGGTAGGCGCCCCCGTTCGCGCGGGCCAGGACCCCGGCGGCCCCGGCCGTGTTGTACAGCCCGCCGAGCCTGCGTGCCGCCTCCTGGGGGCCGTGCCTGAGGATGTCGGTGATGAACCGCGCCCGCGCCGGGTTGCGCCCCTGCTCCACGGGCAGGAGCTGGAGCAGCCGGTCGGGGGAGGGCCAGGTGAGGCCGTTCGCCTCGTACAGCTCCCACCCGAGGTTCCGCTGCCGGTCCGCCGGGGTGGAGGCCGGGGTGACACGGCTCGCCGCGCGCAGGGAGTCCAGCAGTTCCCGGGCGCCGTCCGGGTCCGTTCGGGTGAGGTCGAACCCGCCCGCGAGCGCGCTGAGGGCGCGGGCGAGGTCGTGCCGCGCCCGGGGGAGCGCGTTGACGGCGTACGGGTTGTGCGCCGGGTCGTGGAGGCGGTGACCGTACCAGTGGGCCTCCTCCGGGTTCCAGAACCTGCGGACGCCGTCCTCGCCCGTGCTCCCCTCCGAGAAGAGGTCGGGCACCGCCCTCGGCAGGACGACCACGGTCGCGGTGAGCACTGTCTGCGGGCCGCCGGATTCGGGGTCGATCCCGTCCTGGACGCCGGTGATGCGGTACGTGGTGCCGCGGCCGAGGGTGAGCTCCATCTGCTCCGGGTCGTGGCTGCGCGTACCGATCCAGAGGCCGCGGCTCCCCTGGGGCACGTCCAGGCGCAGCAGGAAGGGGAATCCGCCCGAGTCCGTCTTGAACGGGGAGTCGCCCAGGGTGGTGGACATGTAGCCGGGTTCGGTGTGGACGGTGCCCACCAGCAGTCGGGGGTCCGCGCCCCCGGTCGTGCGCAGGAGGTGGTCGATCGACTGCATGCCGCGGGACACGGCCATGCCCTCGGGCAGCGGGCGGTCCACCGCGCCGTCCAGGAGGCGGAACAGCCGCCGGGTCGCGGCGGCGTCGGGGTAGACGCCTCCGTTGAGCCGGGCGATGACCCCCGCGTAACCGGCGTTGTGGAACCAGTGGTCGAGTTCGGCACGGGGGTCGGGGGCGTCGAGGATGTATCGGATGAGCCCCCGGGTCCGCGGGGGCAGCGGCCGCGGGGAGGCCGCGATCTGGCGCAGCCGTTCCACGGACGGCCAGGCCAGTCCGTTGGCCTCGTACAGGTCCCAGCCGTGGGCCGTCTGCGCCGTGTCGGGGTCGGCGGCCTCGGCCCGGGACTGGGAGCGCCACTCCATCAGCTGCCGCGCGACGGTCTGGGGCAGGAAGGGCCGGATGCGGGCGACACGGGTGATCCAGGCCGACCTGGTGTAGACGTCGACCATCCCTTGCTGGTCGGGGGTGAGGGTGTCGAAGGCGTGGGGGTTGTTCGCCGGGTCCTGGAGCCACCGGTCCTGCCCGTCGACCTCCCCGGGCGAGTCGAAGCGGCGGATGCCGTCCTCGTCGAGGGTGCCCCTGCCGTCGGTGTCCGCGTCCGAGGCGTCCGAATCCGTGTCCGAGGTGTCCGATTCCGTGCCGTCGCCGGTGTCGTCGCCTCCGTGGCCCGCGTCGTCGTGGACGGCGGCGGGCTCCGCCGGGGGTGCGGCCACCGGTCGCGGTTCCGCGGGCAGGGCCACGGCGGTGATCTCCACGATCCCGTCCGACTCCGTGACGCCGGTGACGCGGTAGCCGGTGCCGCGGGTGAGGAGGAGCGTGTACGGGTCGGAGGCGTCCGCCCGGTCGCCGATCCACAGGCCGCGCCCACCCTCGGGCACGGTCAGGCGGACCAGGGCCGCGGTGTCGTCTACGGTGGCCGGTGAGCGGTCCAGCGAGGTGCGCAGGTACCCCGCCTCCCGCTGCTCGGTGCCGACCAGCGAGGAGGGGTCGCCCTCGACGTATCCGACGAGTCCGTGGAGGCCTTCGTCCCCGCTCAGCGCGAAGGTCACCTCCACGGGGCCGGGAAGCGGGCGGTCGGTCGCGGCGTCCAGGATGCGCAGGGTGTCCAGGACCTCGTCGGCCGTCGGGTAGGCGCCGCCGGCGGCCTTGGCCAGGGCTCCGGCGTCGTCCGCGTTGTCGTACCAGTGGCGCAGCCGTCGGCCGGGGTCGGGCGCCCTGAAGATGTCGTTGACGAGCCGGTCGAAGGTGCGGGTGGACCCGCCGTCGGAGTGGATCTCCCGGATCTCGGTGAGCGTCGGCCACCGGTTCCCGTTCTTCTCGTAGAGCGGCCAGCCGTTGAGGTCGTCACCGCTCGCGTTGTCGCCCGCGTCGTACGTCAGGTCCTCCAGCCTGTTCTGGACGGAGTCGGTGTCCAGTGAGGGGATCCATGTGAGGGACGACAGCCAGCCGCTTGCCGCCTGCGCGACGACGGCCTCGCGCTGCTCCCGGGGCAGCGCGTCGAAGGTGTGCGGGTTGGTGCCCGGATCGTCGAGCTCCGCGGCGCGGGCGGCCGGGTCCTCCAGCCCCAGGAGGTCGGCCATCCGGTCCTCGCGCTCGCGCGTCCAGCCGGGTTCGGGGAGGCGTCCGCCCTCCTCGGCCGGGTCCTCGTCGGCCGTCTCCATCAGGAACACGGTGGTCTCGTCGCCCGTGTTCGGCTCGGGCGCGGACCGGGTCGGGACCGGCCGCGGGGACGGCGCGGTCCCGGGGTCGGAGGACTCCTCACCGGTCACCGGTCCGCTCCGGCCGGGCGGGGTCTGCGTGTTCAGGGCGCTGTGGAACGTGTCCAGGAGCGAGTCCGCCGGGGCGCTGGGGGGTGTGCCGGTCGCGGGGCCGGACGCCTTCGCCGGGTTCGGCTCCGTGTCATCGGTGCCGGTCAGCCCCAGGCCGCGGGCCAGGGAGTCGAGGTCGGCGCCGCTCATCCCGGTGCCCTCCCCGTCGGGGTCCCGCACCTGCCCGGCGATGTCGGTCACGGCCATGACGACGGGGTTGTTGGAGCCGAACGGGCCGGAGAACCCCGGCATGTTCATGCGCATGTCCAGCCTCGCGCGCGCGACGGAGCCCGGAGGGGTCAGGTCGGCGATGGACCGGGCCCGGTCCAGGGCGGCCGCCCGCGCGGCGGCGTCGTCGCGGGAGGAGGCCGCGTCGCCGAGCGCGATACCGACGGCGATGTTCGCGGCCACGTTGACGGTACGGGTCAGGCTCTCGTGCCGGTCGGCCGCGTCCTGGGCGGCCGCCGTTGCGTCGCGGCGATGGGCGTCCGCCCTCTGGGCGGCCGCGCGGGCCTCCTCGACCCGGACCCCGTCCCCGGCGGTGCGGGCGGCGGTGTCGGCGGCCTCGTAGGCGATGTGGGCGGCGCGTTCGGCGTTTTGGCGGGCGGTGTCGGCCTCCCCGGCCCGGGTCAGGGCCGTGTCGCGCTCGCGTGCGGCGTCGGTGATCCGGTCCGGGTTCTCGGGGTCGACCTCGGACGGTTCGGGGATCGCGTCGCGGGCCGCGGCCGCGTCGGCGCCAGCGCGCGCGGCCACGCTCTGCGCGGCGGCGGCCAGGTCCGCGGCCAGAGCGACCGCGGCGGTGACCGCTTCGGGGGCGGTGTCGGCGATCTCCCCGGCCCGGTCCGCCAGGTGCTCGGCCGCGTCTCGCAGCCCTTCGAGGCGGTCGATCACCGTGGTCGGGTCGGGGCCGTCGGCATCCCGGAGAGTGGAGGCCAGGTCAGCGGTGAGGCGTTGCGCCGCCTGGTGTATCCCGGTCAGGGCCGCTGCCGTGTCATTCGCGTTCAGGGCCTGGTCGATGCGCTCCAGCGCCTGGCCCGTCCAGGCCGGGGCCGTGGTGGTGGGCCCGTCGTCGTGGGTGGGAGGCAGGATCCGGGCGTGGAAGAGGTAGCCGCGCCCCCAGGGTTCGACCGCGGTGATCTGGTAGCGGGTCCCCCGGGCGAGGATCACCTCGCGTTCGCCGGGGTGTTGGCTGCGGTCGCCGACCCACAGCCCGTGGGAGCCGTGCGGCACGGTCAGCCGCATCAGGTCGACGGGGGAGCCGCCCGCCGCGGAGGGGACGGTCCCCAGGGAGACCGACAGGTAGCCCTGTTCGACGTGTGTGGTTCCCGCGAGGGTGTGGGGGTCGGTGCTGCCCTCGCCCAGTAGGTGCTGGTGGTGGTACATGCCGTGCACGGCTTCGAAGCCCTCGGGGAAGGGGTGGCCGGTGGCGCGGTCCAGGCGCCGGAGCAGCGCCAGGACTTCCGGGGCGTCGGGGAAGTGCGCCGGTTCCCCGTGCAGGGCGAGGGATTCGGCGATCCGGCCCGCGTTTCCGGAGCTTACCTGGAGGTTGTCCAGTGCGGCCTGCGGATAGGGGTTGTCCAGGACGCCTCGCACGATCCGCTGCTGCTCGGGGCTCAGCCCGCCCCGCTGCGCGGCTTCTCGTAGTTGCGTGAGGTCGGGCCAGCGGCCGTCGCCGATCTCGTAGACCTGCCATCCGGGGTGGGGTCGGCTCTGGTCGCGGATGCGGTCCAGTTCGGCCTGCACGGTCGCTTCGTCGAGCGGGTTCAGGCGAGCGAAGCGGTTGAGCCAGGAGGAGCGGGTGTAGGCGGAGACGGCGTCCTGGGTCGCGGTGG
The DNA here is from genome assembly GCF_041228755.1 of Nocardiopsis sp. LDBS0036. Taxonomy (NCBI): domain Bacteria; kingdom Bacillati; phylum Actinomycetota; class Actinomycetes; order Streptosporangiales; family Nocardiopsidaceae; genus Nocardiopsis; species Nocardiopsis sp. LDBS0036. The sequence continues at coordinate 1,488,312 of NZ_CP141103.1, read as the reverse complement.
GGAGGGCGTCGAAGGTGTTGGGGTTGTAGGCGGGGTCGTGCAGGAGGGTGCCGTAGCGGTCGGTTTCGGCGCCGGTGGGCAGTCGGCGGATCGTCCCGGACACGGCGGGGTCGTCGGTGTCCGTCAGCCCCAGTCCGCGGGCAAGGGAGGCGAGGTCGGCGCCGCTCATCCCGGTGCCGTCCCCGTCCGGATCCCGCACCTCTCCGGCGATGTCGGTCATGGCGAAGACGGTCGTGCGGGAGGTGGTCCCCGGGTGCGGCGGCCCGGCCGCGGGGGCCGGGGTGCGCGAGTCCGGTTCCGTCGTCGTGCCGCTCGGGTCGGGCGCGGCCGGAGCCTCCCGGGGCGTGAGGCCGAACACCGGGCGGAGCTGCTCCTCCAGCGGCGCGCTGGGTGTGGAACGGGGGGCCGCCGGCGGCGGGGCGTCGGGCGGGGTGATATCGGCGAGGTGGGCGGCGGTGGCGTTGGTCGCGGTGGTCCAGGCAGTCACGGCGTCGTTGTAGGCGCCCAGGGCTGTCCGGTAGGCGGTGGTCTGGGTTCCGTAGGCGGTGCGGGCGTCGTCGAGGGCCGCGCGGTTCGCGGGTGTGGGGTCGGCGGCGTGGGCCTTGTACGCGTCGAGGTAGGCCTTGACCAGTGCGGGGAGTTTGGCGCGCTGCTCGGTGTAGGCGGCCTCGGCGTCGGCCATGGCCTTGGCGGCGTCGTACTCGGCGGTGATGGGCGCTTCGGCGGCGTCTGCCTGTTCGGAGGTGAGGACGCCCAGGGCTACGGCGTCGCTCCGGGAGATCCAGGCGCTGGTCCTGTTGGTGTGGTGGGAGGTGAACTGCCGGGGGACGGTGCCACCGAAGAACGCCTTCTCCTCGGTTCGGGCGCCGGTGGTCCAGGTGGTGTCGAACTCCACCAGGTAGGCGGTGCCGAGCCGCTGGCGCTCCATGTCGGAGGGCTCTCCGCTGGCCAGGCCGTCGCCCGTGGGCGAGTCACCGGTGATGGTGCGCGCCGTGGCCTCCCCGGAGCCGGTGAGGTAGGCGTTGCGGTCGTTGTCGTCGGGGTCCACGGTGTGGTGGCCGGTGGGCCGGAAGGCCGTGGTGGCGGTGGTTCCGCCGCCCTGGGAGCGGCTGTGGGAGACGCTCCGCCCTTCGGCCTCCTTGTGGACGAGCCTGGCGTCGGGGCGCGCGGTGACGATACGGGCGCCGGTGAAGTCGGGGGTGGCGGCGACACGCCACTGGGTGCGCCCGATCCGCAGGATGTCGGTACCGGAGGGGCGGCCGAGGTTGTGCGAGAGGAGGCCCTTGAGGGCCACGGGGTTGAGGGAGTTGTCGATGGGGGTGTAGCGGGGGTCGAGTTCGAGGCGGTCGGCGATGTGGCGGCGGGCGTCGTCGGTGGCGCGGGCGTGGTGGGCGCGGAGCTGGTCGAGCTGCTCGGCGGTCGGGTCGCCTCCGAAGTCGGGGGCGGCCGGGGGCTCCCAGCCGAGCGACGCGGCGACGGTCCGCAGCGCGGTGTCGCGCAGGTCGGGTCCGTGGACGGCGGTGGGCATGATGACGGCGTCGCGCAGCGCGTCCGGCGGCGGGGCGAGCTCCCCGGTGGCGGTGGTGAGGGCGCCCGCGAGGGTGTCGCCCGCGTGGGGGGTGGCGGTGGGAGGCGCGGGCACCGTGTCCAGCGGTGCGGCGGGCGCCGCGGGCGGGGTGAAGTCCAGCGACGAACCCAGGTGGAAGGTGCGTATCCGTCCTCCGTCCACCGTCGCCGTCTCCACCACCGGCGACTTGTACTCCAGGTACGGCGCCCTCTCCCCCCGCCTGACCCCCGCGGTGGGCACGAGCCCGTCGCCGTCGACCTCGATGGTCAGGGTCAGGGACGCGTCCTCCGTCATCTTCACGTAGGGGCCGGAGGACTCCATCACGATGGTGTGGGTGGTCTCCGCGGACGAGGACAACCCCTCGGACGCGTTCCGGGTTCCACCGGCCCCCGCGGCGGGCGAGACGAAGAGGAGGCTGCTGTCCGGCGGCCGGTCGCTGCCGCCGTTCGTGCCGCTGGGCTGCCAGGGGACGAAGTCCAGGCCCGTGGTGTGCGAGGCCTGCCGGGAGTCCTCGTGCGAGTGCTCGGCCTGCCAGGAGTGGGCCTCGACGGTGGCGGCGGCCGAGGTGACGTAGTCCACCCGGGGGTTGGTCCTGTCCAACTTCACCAGGACCCGCGCGGGCTTGGAGAAGTGGGCGTTGCGGTCCGTCGACACCACGTTGACGGGAACGGGCGGGAGCGCGTCCGTCGCGGTCCCCAGCTGCTCGGAGAGGGTCACGAGCAGGCGCTCCTTGCCCCCGCGGCTGAGGGTGAGCCCGTGGGCGCGAAGCCTCGTCTCCAGCGCGTCCACGGCGCGGGCCGGGTCGACGGGGAGGGCCTGCCTGCCCGCGCTGTCGAATCCGGCGCGGACGCGGGCGTGGGGCGGTGGTACGGGGTTGGCCTGGGTCGAGGGTTCGGGCGCGCCGTCGTCCCCGTGGGTCACGGCGTCGGTGATGACGCCGGCCTGTTCGGCGTCGCGGGCGGTGATGTAGCCCGAGACGAGGTCGTCGACCCGGGCCCTCCACCCGGCGTACCTGTGGGTCCACCAGTTGGGGAGGTTGAGGCCGCGGTGCTTCTTGAACTCCCACGCCTGCGCGATCGCGCCCGCGGCGGTGAAGGCGTAGACGGCCGCCGCCTTGGGCAGCAGGAGGAGCCCCGAGGCGGAGGAGACCCCGGAGTCCGTCGTCTCGCCGCGGCGGAGGAAGCTCCTGATGTGGGAGGGACCGGCCATGGGGATGATGCCGTCGGCGGTGGACCGGTCGGCGCCGGATTCGGCCCCGCCCTCCTCGATGGAGTTGGTGGTCCCACCGGCGAAGCCCGTGAAGCGGGCGAAGAAGCCGCTGATCCTGGTGACGGCGGCGGACGCCGTCGACGACGTCTCGGCCTGGACGGTGACCTGTGCCTTGGTCAGCCTCAGGTCGATGATCTCGCCGACCGTGACCTTGGTGACCCCGGTGGCCCGCATGTCGTTGGGGGACAGCCAGGTGCCCCGCATCTCGATCCGCCTGCGGCGGCCCGACTCCGTGAAGGAGGCGGGATCGGAGGCCACCGCGGTGGGGGACACGAGGTTGGCGAGGAGGGCCGATCCGCCGACGCCGTCCAGGAAGGAGGAGAGCTTCATCCGCCCCCCGTCCGACCAGAACCGGCGCGGACGGGAGAACACGTCGAGGGTGCGGCGCAGGAGGTTGCGGCCCGGTCCCGTGTCGCCCGCCTCCCGGAGCAGGGGGTTGACGTGCTCGATGATCGCGCCGTGGTCCAGCAGGACACGCGTGTTGTCGGTCGGCGGGTCGGCGGGGGCCTCCCCCTCCGCCCCGGAGGTCCGGGCGGTCCCCTCGGACGGCGCGGCCCCGTCCTCGGCGCCCGGGGCGTCCTCCCCGGGGGAGTCGCGGCGCCCCGGACGGGGGTCGAGCATCTCCCGGGCCTCTTCGGGGGTCAGTTCCGACCGCTCCCGGTCGGCCTGCCCCGGTTCCGGCCGCGCGGAGACCAGGTTGTCGCCGACGGTGGTGGGCGTGACCACGGAGTAGGCGGCCTTGATGGGCCTGTCCAGCAGGTCCGTCCCCCGGCTGGTGCCGCGGGCCTGCTCATCGGCGTCGTGGTCGTGCAGGCGGGCGCTGAGCACCACCTCGCCGCTCCACCGGTCCGAGCCCTCGGGGAAGAACAGGCGGGCGTCGGACTTGTGCTCCAGGCCGTACGCCGCGTCGAAGTGGTCGACCCGGTTCCAGCCCATCGAGGCCATGAACCCGCCGAGCAGCCGGGCGAACCCGCGGGCGTCGCCCTCGGCCGAGCGCACCATGCCCGAACCCGCGGAGACGGCGAGGGTGAACGCGCTCCCGGTCGCGGACTCGGTGGAGGCCGAGGCGGTGCCGCGCACCCGAAGGCCCGTCTCGGCGGTGCTCTTCCCGTCGTGGGACAGCCGGCCGAACTCCGCGTGCAGCCGGACGGTGACCGTGTTCGGGCGGAGGAACTCCTTCAGCCTCGCCATCAGGGTCGGGTCCACCGTCGCCGACTCCCGGAGCCGGACGGGCAGGCCCTCCCCGGGGCGGGCGAGCCTTTCGAGGCCGTCCTTGCCCAGGGTGCTCTGGAGGGTGTCGCGCACCAGCATCGTGTTCTTGTAGGCGGTGTCGTAGGAGCGGCGGAACCCCCAGCGCTCACGGAACGAACGCTCGAAGTAGGAGGCCTCCTCCCGTCCGGGCCTGCGGGCGTAGGTGTTCCGGTCGCGGGCCAGTTCGGGGATGACCAGGCCAGGGTGCTCGCGTGCGATCCCGGCCAGCACGTCGTCCAGGTACCGGTCCAGGACGCCGCGCCGGTCGTCCGACGTGACCGGCGGTGCCGATGCCCCGGAGGTGTCCGGGGCCCCGGTCCCCCGGGAGCCGTCGGAGTCCCCGTCGCTCCCGTCGCCGGGGGCGGGAGAGCTCCACTCCAGGCCGAGGAAGTGGGACCCCCGGAAGTGGACGGGGTTTTCGGTGTCCAGGTGCGGGAAGGGCGGGCGCCGCTCGCCCTCGCCCCCGCTGTCGGCGGGCCCCTCGCCCCGTGCCGCCCGGTCCAGCCGGCCCGCGGTCTCGCCGGGGAGCAGCTCCACACCGGTGACGGTGAAGTGGTGGGGCGCCGCCTCGCCCTGGACGTGGACGAACAGGTCGTGGGAAGCCTCGTAGGCGGCGAACCTCTCCGTGGAGGAGACGTAGCGGCTGAGGGACCGGTGCTCGCCCGAGCCGGAGGCGTTGTGGCTCTCGGAGTGCAGCGACTGCCACCAGGTGGCCTCCACATGGGGGGCGTTGACACGCAGGGTTCCTCCGGAGGGGAGCTCGGCCACCAGGCCGAAACCGGTCCCCCCCGTCAGGGTGAAGCTCGTGTTGCGGCTCTGGGTGAGGCTGGTGCCGTCCTTGACGCTCTCCTTGAAGGTCGCGTCGTCGATCAGCGGGCTGTGGTCCTTGATCCGGTAGTCGCGCGGCCTCGCGGAGAACTCCATCATCACCTCGCCCAGGCGGGGGTGGGAGGCGCTCACGGTGACCGGACCCCGGTCCAGGTGGGGGAGGTACTCCTGGAAGGAGTCGTTGTCGAGGACGTGTCGAATCTCGTGCTGCCACCGCGCGATGTCCTGGCCGGTGCCCGGCCCGGTGAGGTCCTTCATCCACTGGACCGCGGTGTTCTCGCTGGTCGCCTCCCTGTTCAGCCGGTAGGCGTCGGAAACCAGGTAGTCGGCGACCCAGGAGCCCAGGTCGGTGTGCGCCGGGCCCCTCCCGTCCGGGGCGTTCGGCGTGACGCTGTGGACGGCGATGGGCAGACCGCCCGTCGGGCCGAGGTTGCGGGGCCGGCGGCCGGGGCCGTCCCCCTCCCCGGCGCCCGGGGCGAGGTCGATGCGTCCCGGCATCCCGTCGGGCCGCCCCTGGACCTCGCCGGCCAGGGTGAACACCATGCCGTCACGGATCACCGAGGAGCCGACGGGGAGGTCCACGGCGGGCGCAGGGGCCTCACCGGTGTCCCTCCCGCTGGTTCCGCCCGCGGCGGGCGCCGTCCCGTCCCCTTCCGGCCGCGCGGTCACCTCGGCCCACACTCGCAGGTCGTTGGCGTAGAACTCGGGCTTGGCGAAGGTCGTGTACTCGATCTTGGAGGCGGCGGTGGTCGTCCCGCCGTGGGACGCCGCGCGCTGCCCGCGGGAGAAGCTGCCGCCGGCCGTCACCCACGGTCCCGCCGCGGACCCGGTGACGTCGCCGAGCAGCAGCGGGCTTCCCGTGAAACGCGCCGCGAGGATACGGCGCGGGTCGTAGGACGATGAGCCCCCGGTGGTGGCGGAGCGGCTGCGCTCCTCCTCCCGGGACTCCAGGGGCGCTCCCGACTTCCGGTGCTCGACGTCCAGGTGCCGGTACCCGGCGGGGTCCTCGGACGCCAGCGAGACCCGGACGGTCCAGGACCTGGGGACGGCGCCGTCCGCCCCGGGATCGGTGACGGTGATCTCCCGGCCCCCGGGCGCGAAGAAGGCGGACATGCCGTGTTCGTGCGCCACCCGGTTCAGGGCCGCGTCCACCAGCCGGGGGAGATCGGGCGGCGGGTCGGCGATCCGCTGTCCGACGATGCCCGCGACCGCTTGGTGGACCGCCCTGGTGAACAGGCGGTCGGGGCCGCTCAGCCGCGAGGTGACGAGGTAGTCCAGGTCGTACCGGGCGTCCGTCTTCTCGCGCAGGCGGGACGCCGACGGCAGGTCCGAGGGGAGCAGCGCCTCGGCGCGTTCGGCCGAGAGCACGGTGTCCTGCGCGTGGCGCCGGGCGTCGGCGAGGTCCTGCGCGGTGCGTCCGAGCAGGTCGCGGGCGCCCCCCACCAGTGCGTCCGTCCGCCGCAGGTCCGCCTCGACCCGCGTGGCCGCCGGATGGGCGCTGTCCGGGGCTGAACGCAGCGCGGCGGACGCCCGGCCCAGGGAGTCCAGGGCGGCGGCGGTGCCGGCGACGCGCGCGGACCCCGCGGAGGCCTCCGCGTCGGTACGCGCCCGCAGCGCGGAGTCCGCGGCCTCCCGCGCCTCACCGACGGCATCGGTGAGGCGCCGGACCGCGTCCCGGGACTCCTGCGGACGGCGGGGGCTCGCGGTGTCGGCCAGGACCGCGGTCCGGACGGCGTCCTCCGCCCGCGCGAGCCGGTTCCGCGCGATCCCGGACCGCCGGTAGGCGTCGTCGGCCGCCATCCGGGTACCGGCGGAGTCGGACGCCGCGCGGTGCGCGGCCGCGGTGAGGGCTTCCACGGCCGCGGTGGTGGAGTCGTGGCGTGCGGTGGCGGCCTCCTCCACGCGCGCCCGCGCCTCGGCCCGCTGCCGGTCCGCCCGGTCGCGACCGGACCGGACGGCCGCCTCGTCGCCCGTGACGGTGCGGTGGGCGTCCGTGCCGGGGGCGGCCGCCCGGGCGATCCGCTCCGCCAGCGCGACCGACGCGGCGGTCCGACCGGCGAACCCCTCGGCCTGGTCCGCGGCCAACCGCACCGATCCGGCCCCGTTGGCGGCGGTGTCCCGTTCCCGCACGGCCTGTTCCGCCGCGGTGACGGCGGCCGCGGTGTCGTCCGCGTCGGCCGCGTCCCGCGCCGCCCGCGCGGCCCGGTCCGCGGCCTCGCGCGTGACGCGCAGGGCGTTGGCGGCTCCGGTGGTTGCGCGCTCGGTCGCGGCCGCGGTCCGCTCGGCTTCCCCGGCGACGCGGCTGGAGACGGCCGTCAGGGCGCCGTCCGCGGTCGCGGCGGCGTCGCGGAACGCGGCGTCGGCGTCCCGCGCGTGGCGCTGCGCCCCCTCCCACAGCCGCACCGTCTCCTCGTGACGGGCGCGGACGGCGGCCTCGGCGTCGGCGGCGGCGCGGTGGGCGTCCGTGTCCGGAGCCGTCTCCCGGACCGCCTGCTCGGCACGGTCGAGGGCGGCGGACGTCGCGCGGGCGGCCTCGGCGGCCAGGCGCGCCGCGTCCCGCGCCGCTCCGGCCGCGCGGGCGGTCTCCTCGCGCGCCCGGGCGGCCTGTTCGGCGGCGGTCACGGCGTCCGCGGTCCCGGTGGCGGCGTCGGCCGCCGTCCGGGCCGCCGCGGACACCCGGTCCGCGGCCCCGCGCGCCAGGCCCAGGGCGTTCTCCGCCGTCTCGCGGGCCCGCTGCGCCACGGTTTCGGCCTCGGAGGGGGAGAGCGGGGCCGGCGGGGTCTCGGTGTCCGCGTCCGTCGCGCGCGGTCCGGGGTCCCCGGTCCGGTCCGGCGTCGACGATTCCCCGGACCGTCCCTGCGGGGCCGGTGCGTCTCCGTCGCCGTCCACCAGCGCCGTGTTCACGGTCGTCACCGGGGCCGGTGCGCCGTAGGGGGAGGGGCCCCGGTCCGCGGGGTCCTGCATCGCGTAGCGGACGTAGTCCGTCGTGAGCCGCCCGCCGGGCAGCCAGAGCCGGGCGCGGACCGGGTCGTGGCGGTCCCGGAGGTGGCGGCCGATACCGCGGGCCAGGACCTCGGCGTCCCGGACGCGTCCGGGAGGGACGGACTCGCCGCTCAGCGGGACGCGCCTGTCGGAGGGGTCGGAGAGGACGTACACCAGTGCCTGCGCCAGCGTGCGCGCCTCGCGGATGGAGCGGTTCTCCGGGACCGGACCGCCGACCGGTCGCAGTGATCTCCAGAACTCGGCGCCCAGCGCCCGCGCCCGGGGGACGTCGTTGTCCGCGAGGGCCCGGGTGAGTTCGGGCAGGCGGTCCAGGACCGACGCGGCGCGGGCGTCGGCCCTCGGGTCGATCCCGGAGACGGCGGGGTCGGTGCGCGTCTTCGCGGGGGTGGGGGAGCCGCTGTCCGCCGCGCGCTCGGGTCCGGGAGCGGGCGGTGCCGCAGGCGCGTCCGCGTCCGCGCTCCGCGTGGGGGCCGGCGTGCCCTCGGCCGTGTCGGACGTCGTGGCCTCGGCGGCGCGCGCGGCGTCCCCAGAGCCCGCTACCGGCGCCCCGCTGTTCCGCGTCGCGCTCGCCCAAGGAGCGGAGGGCAGGGTGTCGCGGACGTACTGCGTGGTCAGGCTGCCGCCCGGGAGCCAGAGCCGTGCACGCGCCGGGTCGTGGCGGTCCCGGAGGTTGCGTTCGACGCCCCCCAGGAGTGTGGCGGCGTCCTCGGCCTTGTCCGCAGGGAAGGCGTCCGGGGCGGCGGGAACCCGCGGGTTCGCCGGGTCGGACAGGGTGAAGACCAGCCCGAGCGCCAGGGTGCGGGCCCTGCGCACGGAGGGGTTCTGCGGGGAGCCGTCGTCGGGCCGCGGGGCGAGCAGGTTCTGGATGTCCGCGCCCACCGCCCGCGCCCGCGCGACGTCCCCGTCATCCAGGTGCCGTCGGGCCTGCGCGACCAGGTCCGCGGCGCGATCGGCTCGTGCGTCCGCGGGGTCGGCGGCGGGTGCCGACTCGCCGCTGTCCGTCTCCGGGGGCGCGCTCCCGGGCGAGTCCTCCTCGGACGGTGTGGGACCGGTGCCGGAGCGGGCCGGAGGAGCACCGTCGCCGCCCTGGTCGCGGACGGTGTCACGTCCGGTTCCGGACCCTCCGGTCGCATCGGCGTCCCCGGTGCTCCGGATGGCGTCGTGGCGGTCCGCGGAGGGGACGGCCGCACCGGGCGGGGGTGTCTGCGGGTCGGTGCGCACGGTCTCCGGGACCGGTCCGTCCGAGAGGGCGGGAGCGCTGGGAACGCGCCCCGCCGGACCGCTCTCGGTCACGGGGAAGGCCAGGAGGCCGGACCCGGGAGCCGCGTCCGGGATGCCGGGAACGCCCTCCGGAGCCTTCGCGTCCTTCACGGCCGGGTGCGAGGCGGCGGCCTCGACGGGCGGCGCGTCCTCGGCGTCCGACCACGCGGTGTCCAGACTCGACGTTTCGGAGGCGGCGTCGTCGAACAGCGACGACGCGTCGGAGTCCGTGTCGCCGAGGGAGGAGTTGTCGTCGGCTTCGCCCGGGGTGTCCGGGACGCCGTCGACGGGGTTCAGCGAGGCGTCGAACGAGTACGGGGACGCGCTCCCGGAGGGGGCGGCCGTCGGCGGGGCCGCGATCTCCCGGATGTCGGCCGGGTCGGGGGACTCCGCGGTGACGGGGGAGGGGGAGTCGTTCCGCTCGGGACCGGCCTCTCCGGCGGGGGCCGGTTCCGGATCGGACCGCGTCGTCTCCTGTGCTCCCGGGCGGGACGGCTGGCCCGCCTCGCCGGACGGGCGGCCCGGGGGAGCCGTACCCTGCGGCGGCGCGGCGCGGTCGGCGCCGACCGGGGGCGTCACGGCGGCCGGGGCCGGTGGGGGGACCTCGGTTCCCTCCTCGTGCGGGGGCGCCGGGGTCCGGTCCCGGGAAGCCCCGGCTCCCGTGGCGTCATAATCACCGGTGAGCGGACCGGGGGTGTCTCCTCGACGGTAGGCGTCGGTGTGGTCCGCCCCGTCCGGGTCGTGGTTCCGCGCAGCCCGGGCGGCCGGAGTCTCCGGCGTCCCGGTGACCCGCTCGGAGGGGTTCCCGGGCCCGTGCGCGTCCGCGCCGTCGGCCCCGTCCGGGCCGTGGTCCTGCTGCCTCCGGGCCGCAGGGGCGCCCTGGTCTCCGGCGGCCGGGGAGCCGCCGGGGCGGTGCGCGTCCGTGCCGCTCGCCGGGGCTTCGTCCCCGCCGTCGTGCGTTCCGTCTCCGTCACCCCGTACCGGGGCGGGCTCATCGACGCCGACGGGCGGTACGACGGTGGTGTCGGGGGCGTCGGGACCGTCGGCGGACGTGGGCCTCCCACCGCCGTCTCCGGCGGCGGGCCACACCGTGGGAGCCGCGCCCCGTACCGGGTCCCCCTCGGCCCGGTCGGGCCGCTCCGGCTCCGGGGGCGGGGGGAGGTCGGGCGGAAGGAGGGTGCCGCCGGGGCCGCTGAGCGCGTCGATGCCCGCCAGCGCCGAGTCGGTGGTCAGCTGGTGGGCCGTGTTCATGGTCGCGCCGGACGTGGCGGACCAGGGGGTGACGACGAACCCCTGGCCGCTGGCGAGACTGCCCAGGCCCTCGCTGAGGAAGCCCTCCGCGGCCCCGGTCCCCGCGCCCAGTCCCAGGCCCCGCACGTAGGGCAGGAAGCCCTGCGCGCTCTGGTGCAGTGTTCCGGCGAGGTTCTGCGGGACGTCGGACAGGTGCTCGCGCAGGGGCGGGGGCAACCGGTCGCCGATCGTCCGGGAGAGCCGGGAGCCCAGGTCCGGGTCGCCCCACGAGCGGATCAGGGTGTCGGCGTAGTCGTCGCCCAGCCGTCGCGCCTGGTCGGCGCCCATGCGTTCGGCGAAGGAGCGCTGGAACACGTCCGCCACCTCCGCGCGGAACGCGTTCTGTTCGACCGCGTTGTCCCAGGAGCGCGCCCCGGTGGGGGAGTTGGGGTGGAACGGGACCAGCATCTCGTCCCGGTGGCGGGTGAAGAGGTCGGCGAGGTCGTCGTTGAGCGTGCTCGGCGGGGGCACGGGGTCCGGCACGCCGTTTTTGACCTGTGGCGGGGGCACGGGGTCCGGCAGACCGCGCAGGTCGTCCATGCTGCGACTGAAGGCGTTCGCGAAACCGCTGCTGACGAACGCTCCGACACCCCCGGAGATGCCGGCGGAGACGAGCCCCTCGATCACGGCCCCCACGTGCGCGTCGTGCGCCAAGCGCTTGTCGAACCCGTCCCGGTCGCCGTTGGCGATCTGGACGCGCTGGATCAGCGCGCCGAAGCTCGCGAAGACCTGGCTGACGACCTGGTGACTCGGAACGGTGACGAGGAACCAGGCGATGAGACGCCGGATGGCCAGGCTCCGGATCGCCTTGAAGACCGGGATCCACTTCAGGGAGGCGCCGAAGGTGAACTTGGCCGTCGCGATGGCCCAGGTGATCTCGGCGATGAGCTGGGCCACCTGGACCCAGACCATCGCCACCATGTAGTCGACGTTCGCCGCCGCCTTGCGCAGCTCGGTCGAGAGCATGCGGCTCGTGCTCGCCGCGTTGCCGATGTAGTCCCTGTCGCCGCTGGTGAAGGCGGCCAGGGAGCGGTTGTAGTAGTCGGAGGCCGCTCCGCCGAAGTGCCTCCGGACGTTGGTGCGCGTCGTGTCCATGACGTCGGAGAGCTCGTGCAGTTGCTTGTCGAGGAGGTCATAGACCTCCGAAGCGGCGCGCATGGCCGGTGCGCTGGCCCGGGGAAGGTCGATGCCCAGCACCACTTTGACGAAATCGTGTGCTGAGTCACCCATTTTCTGGGGGTCGAACAGCATTCCCGACCCCTTTCCCCACCACGCGCATCTGAAGCGAGGGTAAAGGTAACATCATCGCGCGCAGGAGTGGAACCCGCCCCTCTGGTTTCGAGGTGTTCCGCGGGTGCGGACGCGGGATTTTGTTGCGTCCGTGTTTCCGGGCTTTTCCGATCGGGTGCCGAATGCGGAGGGGGATGACCCCTATGTATAGTCACGACTCCGCGGGTTGCATTCACCTCACCCGGTGCGGTACCTGTTGTGTCGGGCGGAGGGGAATGATTCGCCGGGGCGGCCCGGTCCCGTGCGGTGATCCACCCTTCCTCCTTCCCCTGTTCTGTTGCCCGTGATCGCTTTCCTGTTCCTTTCTCAGGTGTGCGTCGCCGGGGGAGGGCCTCCTGTCGGGACCCGGCCTGACCACGGCTACCGGGATCGCTGGCCGGGGCCGGCCCGGGAGCGCCTCCGACCTCCCGGGGCGGGGCGGCACCGCCCACTCGGGAGGCCGGGTGGGAACCGACCGCGAACGGAGTTCTCCATCCCATTCGGAAGGCGTGCCGGTGCGGTGTCCTTTGTCGCGTTGGGCTGCGTGACCGAGACCGGATCTCCGGCGTGTCGGTTTCCCCCGGCCCCGGGGCGGTCGCGCCGGCGGTGCTCGGCGGGTGTCCGGGGCGCCGCCGCGCAACAGCGGGGCCGGGTGGTGTTCCGGCCGCCGTCCGGAGTGCCGTCGGCAGCGCGCTTCCACGGGCCGTCCCTGTCGTGAACGACCTGAGTAAAACCTTGAAGGAGATCCTGAAGGCATGAGTTCACCGATACGGGAGCAGATGGAAGCCGAACTGCGGCGGCTCGATACGACACTGAGGGAGCTCATGGAGGCGGGCGAGGGCCTGGAGTCGGAGACCGAGGAGGCCACGTCCAGGAACCGGCTGGTGACCGCGGAGGTCGACGCGACCGGTGACCTCGCCGGGCTCGTGTTCCACACCGACGGGTACCGGGGCATGGCCGCCGCAGAGCTGTCGGCTACGATCGTCGAGGTGATCGCCCGCGCCCAGCGGCGGATGGCGGAGCGGGCCGTGCAGGCGTACGACTTCGCCTCCCCCGAAGGCGTCGACGCGTCCGCCGTGCTGCGCGGCGAGGTGGACGTCGAGGAGACCCTGCGCGCACTGGGCTTCTCCCCGCGCGACCTGGAGTGACGGTCCGACCGCAGCCATCAGACAGCGAACAGGAGGAGAACGATGTCCGCATCACACGGCCGGCTCTCCGTCGACGTAGACGGGATCGGGCGGCACAACAAGCTCGTCTACGAGGCCGCCGACTTCACGGACGAGGTGGTGGCCGACGCGCGCGACGCGATCACGTCCTTCGAGGAGGCGCCCTGGGGGGTCGAGGGGGAGTACTCGAAGCGGATGCAGGAGACCCTGGGCGAGGCGGAGAAGATCCTCTGGCAGCTCCTCGACTACGTCGCCGTGGCGCAGAGGCAGGCCGCCGACGGGGTGGTCCGCACCGTCCACGGTCTCTCCGCCGCCGATGACGCCAACGCCGACGTCCCCGGCTCGTTCGACCCGCGCACGCGCGGCGGACGCCGCTGACGGTCGCACGCACGCGGTCCACCGCCAAATGCCGGGCCGACCGCTGCCGCGCCCAAGGCCAGGGCCGGGATGGACGGCGCCTCCAGCCGCCCGCGCCGCTCACCCCAGCGCGCCCCCGCCCGCCGCGAACGCCGCGTGATCGAACTCCGCCGCACCCGCCGATGGGGCCCGGCCCGCATCGGCGGCCCTTCGGCGAACCCTCCCCGCATACCGTCTGGGAACGCCGGGAAACGCCGGAACCCGCCGCCCACGCCCCCAGAAGTCCCGTGTGACAGGTGTCGCACCCTGTCATCGCTGGGCCGTGCCCGTACGGCTGAGAGCACGCGGCGCTGACGGATCAGCCCTGTGGACTCACCACGGGAGGTTCGCTCCCTCCCACGTCGTGAAGGTGCCGGAGGGCCCTTCGGGCCCGAGCCGGGCGACACGCACGATCTCACGAGCGGCGTCCTCGACCGACTCCGTGCCCTCGAAGTTGACCAGCGAGGTGTTCGCGAACCCCGGCGAAACGAGGTTGACCTTGACACCGGAGTCCCGGAGCTCGGCCATCATCGCCACCGTCACGGCGTTGAGCGCCGCCTTCGACGCCGCGTAGACCGGCTCGAAGAGCGCGTGGTAGGGGAGAGTCGGGTCGGTGACGGTCGTCAGAGAACCGAGCGCGCTCGTGACGTTGACGATGCGTGCGTCCGATGACAGGCGGAGCAGCGGGAGCACGGCCTGGTACACCGCCACAGGCCCGAAGACGTTCACCTCCCAGACAGCCCGCACCTCCTCCAGCGGGACCACGCTCGCCGCTGCGAAGGAGCGCAGTTCGGCCATGTCGACACCCTGCCGAGTGGTGGAGACGGCGGCGTTGTTGACGAGGAGGTCGAGCCGACCGGCCTCCTCGCGGAGCCGCTGGGCCGCCGAGGCGACCGACTCAGGATCCGTCACGTCGAGCTGGAGCGGGGTCGCGCCGGCTCCGATCTCGGCGGCGGCCGCCTCGCCGCGGGCGGCGTCGCGGGAACCGACGAACACGGTCACCCCGTCGGCGGTCAGCTCCTTCGCGACCTGCTTGCCCATACCTTGGTTGGCTCCGGTAACCAGAGCGATGCGATCCGAGGACACGAGGACCTCCCTTGTTCGGGTCGGACATACGGGCCGAGCGCGGGTACCTGTCGGCGTGCGCCGCGCTCCCCAGCGACGATCCGCTATCGCCGCCAGTCCCGGGTAGGCCGCCTTCATCCTGGGAGTGACAGGACCAGGCGCTCCCCCCGTCCGGGCGGATACCATCCGGGGTGATGACAGGACGCGGAACCGACAGACAGAACCCGTTGGGTGAGTACCTGCGTGCCCGACGGGAGCTGGTGACCCCGCAGGCGGTCGGCCTCCCCGAGGACTCCCGCCGCCGTGTTCCCGGGCTGCGCCGCGAGGAGGTCGCCCTGCTCGCGGGCATCAGCTCCGACTACTACCTGCGGCTGGAGCAGGGACGTAACCGCAACCCCTCGGCCCAGGTACTCGGGTCGATCGCGCGGGCGCTGCGACTGGACGGACCCTCCACCCAGTACCTGCTCGGACTGGGCACCGCTCCGCGGCCCTCGCGTGGTGAACCCCGTCGGGGGGAGACCCTCGCTCCCCGGGTCCTCGACCTTCTCCGCACGGTCGACGCACCGGCGTTCGTCGCCGGGCGGTACGCGGACGTGCTCGCGAGCAACCCTCTGGCACGCGCGCTCTCCCCGGAGCTGAGGCCGGGCGTGAACCTGCTGCGCGCGGCCTTCCTCGACACGGACAACCACCTGTACCTCGACCGGCGGGAGATGGTCGCGATGTTCCGCAGGCGTGTGGGAACGGATCCGCGCGATCCGCGAGTCGCGCAACTGGTGGAGGAGCTGTCCCTGGCGAGTGAGGCCTTCCGGCGGGCCTGGGCACGTCACGATGTCCGTCCACCCCGCGGCGGCCTCGTCCGCGTCGACCATCCCCGGGTCGGCCCCATGGACCTGAACGTGTCCAAACTCGCCATCGACGACACCGACGAGCAACTGCTCGTCATCTACCACCCCGACCGCGCACATCCGGAGAGCGCGGACCGTCTCGCGCTCCTGGCCTCCCCGGCGGGGCGGACGACGCCTGCCCCGCAGGCGCCGGCCGGAGACCGCTGAGGCCGGGGCGGGCTTTCCCCCGGCCGCGTACCGATAGCGGAACGGCGATCTTCTTCGGGGCCTGCACCGGCTGCGCCCGGGCCCGACTTCCACCGTTTTCCGTCCTTTGCACCGGGAATATCCGCTCGGTGTCCTTCGTTGTTCCGCGTCCTTTCCGCCGTCGGGACATCGCGGGGGGAGGGAACCGACGGGAACGGGGGAAGCGGAGGAGACGCCCTCCTTTCGGTCATGCCCTCACAAGTGTGCTACCGACCGGCCCTGAACCTTCCTGGGGCCGTGGCCCGCGTGAGGGAAGGGTGCCTACGCCTGTGCCCCGGGGTGCCGCTGGGGTTGTCCGTCGGGGGTGTGCCGTTGGATGCTGGCGGCACCCACCGGACCGGCGCGGCTGGTCGGGGGGAGCGTGTCGGAGACGGAGCCGACGCCCGCGCTCCAGGGGACTCCGTGGCGGCTTCAGGGCCGTACCCGGGCGTCCCCGGGTCCATGCCAGCCGCGCCAACGAGCCCCGACCTTCCCCTGCGAACCCGAACGGACCACGGCCGACCGGGCCGCGTGCACACCTGCCAGGCGGCCCGGGTCGGCCCCAGGTCCGCGGTGCGTCCGCGCGGCGGAGCGCCGTGTCCGGGGGCGCACGGGTTTCGACGACTAGAAATCTACGACATAAAGGTAGAGCTTCCTTGTATTATCACAAAGGGTGAACAAAGAGTAACAATGCACATGAAAACGGTGTTCGGTGTCAAACCTTGGCAACCGGAGGAAGGGGCTGGGAATCGGCCACCCTCCGCCTGGTGTGCGACCGGAGCGGCCTCCCTTCGGAGAACCGAACACCGCACGAATTTCCCGGACCGCTGGTCGCCCTTCCCCCCGAGTCCGTAAAATGGATCCGTGCGGGTGCGCCCGTACCGCCGGTGCGGGGCAGCGTGGACGGATGCCCCGCACCGGTCACCCCGTGCTGTCGGCGCGGCGCCGGACTTCAGGGACGGTCCGCGCCGCGCAGGGCCCGCGGGGCGATCTGGAGCATCCAGTGCCGCCCGGCCCAGCCCAGGAAGCGGCGCCTTCCCGTGGGGGCCCCGGTCTCCTCCAGGGGCTCTCCCTCCACCACCCGGCGCAGTCCGGCCAGCACCGGCTCCAGGCGTTCGCGCGTGTGGTGGGGCTGGTCGGGGGCCAGCCCCACCATCCACGCCGTCACCTCGCGCTGCTCTGCCTCGGTGCACAGGGACAGGAAGAACACCGTCTGCCGCCAGGCGAAGGCCGCGTTCTTGACGTGGGGCAGGGGCGGGAACACCCGGGGCAGGCTCTCCACGGTCCGCACGGTCAGGGTGTGGGCGCGCCGGGCCAGCTCCGCCCACCCGCACGCGGGCCGCGCCCCGGCCCCGACCAGGACGGCCAGGTTGTGCGTGGTGAGGATCTGCGCCTGCTCGATGACCATCCCGTTGCCCACGACGCTTCGGCGCGGGTCGCCCGCGCGTTCGCGGCACAGCCGGGCGAAGTCCGTGGCCCCGCCGCCGGTCCGGGTCGGTTCCTCCTCCAGGGCCAGGACCCGGTCGGGGTCGATGCCGTAGTAGCGGTTGTAGAGGCCCTCGCCCAGCAGGGCGGCGGCGGCCTTGGCGGCGCGCGTGAACTTGGGGGAGAACCCGCCCGTGAAGATGTCGGCGGCCAGTTCCTCCACGAGCGGCAGACGCAGGTCCGCGGAGCGGGACAGGGCGGACAGCTGGCTCACCATCGGGTTGGGCACGATCGTGCCGGGGAAGTGGGTGAGCACGCAGGAGCCCAGTGCGGACAGCAGTTCGGCCACCGTCTCACGGCGCGCCTCGGGGCCGGAGCGGTGGGCCAGCAGCGCCCGTGTCCAGGGCAGTTCGTCCGCGCGGACCTGGCTCTGCAGGTTGAGCAGGAGCAGGGAGCGCCTGCGGCTGAACGCCCGGTGGTGGGCGGCGAGCAGCCGGGCCAGGGCGGGGTCCGCGGCGGAGGCGGCCTCGGCCTCCGCGGTGAGGGCGGGCACGACCTCGGCCATCACCTCGGCGGAGGGGATCACGCCGAGTTCCACCAGGTCGTCCAGGGGAGCGGCGGTGGCCCTGCGGACGACGTCGCCCAGGGCCCCGGGGATGGGCCAGCCCTCGGGCACGGTGCGCTCGCGTGCCTCCTCGGCGGAGACGGGGGTGAGCAGCTTCGCCGTGTGCGGGGTGCCGACGGCCCGGGGGAGCGGGGCGAGCCGGTCGGCCAGCAGCGCGGCGAGCACGTCGTGGGTGGGGCGGGCTGCGTGCTCGGCCTGTCCGGCGCGCAGGGCGGTGTGCCGCTCGGAGCCGGGCAGGCCGCGCTTGGCCACCATCGAGTCCACGGCGTGGCGGAGCAGGCCGCGGCGGCGGGGGGTGAGTTCGGCGCCGGGCTCGGCGACCGCCTCGCGCAGCGCGGCGAGCAGGATCGCGAGGTTCTCCTTGGGCTTGCGGTGCTTGGTGCACAGGGTGTGCTCGGCGGCCAGGCGTTCGTACTCGGCGAGCAGGGCGGCGCCGCGGCGGGTCCAGCCCGTGGGGCGGTGGGCGTCGGCGCGGCCGTCGCGGACGGTCTCCAGCCAGTGGATGAGGACCCGGTCGGCGAAGGGGTTCCACACGGCCAGGGCCTCCTGCTGGGCCCGGGGGCGGCTGGTGGCCGGGTCGCGGGCGGCGCGTTCGGCCAGGGCCTGGCGCGCGTCGCCGACGCTCTGGCGGAAGACCGTGCGGGCGGGCAGGTCCTGGCGGGGCGCCGGGCGGGGGGTGAGGCACAGGGTGTCGGCGAGGGGTTCGACGGTGGCGAGCAGGTGCAGGGCGGCCTCGGTGTCGCCGTTGCGCAGCAGCCAGGCGGCGGTGAGCGGTACGGCCTGTTCTGGCAGGTCCAGTTCGTACTCGCCGCTGTCGAGGAGGGTGTCGAGGTCGGCCAGGCCCCGCTCGGTGAGGTGGTGGGCGTGGAGGGCGGCGCGCTGTTCGGGCAGGCCGCGGCGGCGGGCGAGTTCGCGCTCGTGGGGGCGCAGGGGGCCGCCCGCGGCGGGCAGGCCGGTGGCGAAGCCGCCGTGGACGACCTCGGGGGTGACCCAGGCGGGCAGGTCCTTGACGGGGGTGCGGGAGCCGATGGTGAGGGTGCCGTCCCCCATGCCGGTGACGACCCGTTCCCAGGAGTCGACGCGTGCGCGCGCGGCCTGGCGGACGCGGGCGTCCTGGTGGGTGAGGGCGGTGGTGAGTTCCTCGGCCAGCCGTCCGGCGGCGTAGCCCCGGTCGGCGTGCGGGGGGGTGGTGTCGTCCATGCCAGCGTGGCGGGACCTGCCCCCGCACCCTCCCGGACCGAAGCCGGGTGCTCTGACTGTTTGAGCCACACGCTGTCCGGGCGGTGCGCGTGTCCCCCGGTGCTGAGCGGGTGCTCCGGTGCGGGGGTCGGCGTGCCGTGGTCCGGTGGTCGGCCGACGTGGCGGAACAGGCCGCCGCGGGGGGAGTCCCGAGCCGGGTGCTCTGCTGTTGGGGTGCACGTCGTCCGCGGGGATCACGGTAGTGGTCGGGGGGTGGGGGCCGAAAGTGTTTTTCGGGGCTGTGGGGTGTGCGGGAGGGACGGTCTGACGGGTGCGGCCGTGGGGACGCACCCGTCACCGAGCCGGGTCGTGCTGCCCTAGCGGGTCTTGATCACGGCCGCGATGAGCCCGGTGGCGAGCATCATCGTCAGGCCCACGATCATGAGCACGAAGGCGATGGTTCCGACCATGGTGTTTCCTTAGTGTTCGTTGTTTCCGGGCGCGGTGCGCGGCGTCCGCCGTGCGGGGAGCGTCCGGAGGAGCCGGGAGCGGCGCCTACCTGTTCGGGGGTTCACCCTATCCCGGTCCCGTGCCGGTTCCGCGTCGGGTGGCCGCTGTGACCAGCGTGGTCGTGGCCACGGTCGCGGGGCGGGGTCAGCGTTGGGCCCAGGTTCGTCGGTAGGTGCTGACCAGCCAGCGGTCGGCCCAGGCGTGGTCGGGTTCGTCGGGCAGGTCGCAGGTCCGGCACAGCTCGGCCAGGCGCTGTTCGAGTTCGTGTGCCCGGTCCAGGGCGTCGTCGCGGCTGTGCTCGCCGCGGCGCAGTGCGAGCAGCCAGGTGCGTTCGGGTTCGGGCATGGGCAGGGTGATGCGGCCGGTCTCCATCAGTTCCACGCCCTGGATGCCCAGGCGGACCATGTGGTAGGCGAACTTGGTGTCGAAGCCGTGCTGTTCGACGAGTTCGGGGCGGTTGGTGTGTTTGCCGCCGCGGGTTCCCAGCATGCGGTCGCGTTGGGCGCGCAGGTAGCCCAGGAAGCGCTGGCCCGCCCGGCGGGAGAGGAAGCGTGCGGCGTTGGCGCGCAGGTCGTGTCCGGTGGGGGTGATGGCGACGATCTCGTGCGGGGGGACGAACAGGGGGAGCAGGACGGTGGGGTTGCCGTCCAGGGCCAGGCGCGTCCACTTGCGCAGGGAGTAGACGGTCAGGTCCAGGTCGTCGGGGCCGGAGCGGGTGTGTTCGGGGCGGGTGTGGTGGATGTACTGCTCGAAGGGGCGCAGGCCGATGACGTACTCGGGGGGTTCGACGCAGATGCCCATCTCGTCGCGGTCGGCCCGGCCTGTCAGGGCGAGGCCGTGGGCCTCGGAGCCCACCTGGCACCGCAGGACGGTTCCCTCGTGTGCGATCCGCGCGAACTCGGGGCTGGAGTGCTTCACCTGCGGCTCCCTTCTGTCGGGTGCTGGGTGCTGGGTGCTGGGTGCTGGGTGCGCTGGTGGGGGCGCTGTCCGGCACGCTATCGGCCGCGGGGCGGGGGCACGAGTGCTTTTCGGCGGTGGGGGAGGGGTGGGCGGGGCGGTGGTTCCGTGGTCGGGGGGACACGCCCGGGGGAGCTTGCCGGTGGGCCTCGGGAGCCCTTTACTTGTCCGGGTACGCCCCTTTTCTCCCCAGAACGAGCGTAGAAGGCAGGACCGTGCCCCCTGAGAACCCTGAGGTTTCCGCCCCCCGGATCGACACCTCCGTCCCCCACAATGCCCGGATCTGGAACTACTGGCTGGGCGGCAAGGACAACTACCCGGTGGACCGGGAGATGGGCGAGCAGATCCGCTCCTTCTTTCCCGAGATCGTGGACAACGCGGTCGCCGACCGGGGCTTCCTCGTGCGCGCCGTGACCCACCTGGCGCGGGAGGAGGGCGTCCGGCAGTTCCTGGACGTGGGTACCGGTCTGCCCACCCACAACAACACCCACGAGGTGGCCCAGTCGGTGGCGCCCGAGTCCAGGGTCGTCTACGTCGACAACGACCCGCTGGTGCTCACCCACGCCCGCGCCCTGCTCACCGGCGACGACCAGGGGGCCACCGACTACGTCGACGCCGACCTGCGCGACCCCGAGGCCATCCTGCGGGAGGCCTCCCGGACCCTGGACCTGGAGCGGCCGGTGGCGCTGATGCTGCTGGGCGTGGTCAACTTCGTCGCCGACGACGCCGAGGTCCGCGCGATCATGGACCGGCTCCTGGGAGCCCTGGCCCCGGGCAGCTTCCTGGTCCTGTCCCACCCCACCGACGACATCGACCGCGAACGCGCCCACCAGGTGGCGGCGGCCTGGAACGAGCGCGGCACCCCCAAGCTCACCATCCGCACGGCCGAGCAGATCGGCGCGCTCTTCGACGGGCTGGAGCTGCTGGAGCCGGGTGTGGTCTCCTGCTCCCTGTGGCGTCCGGCCCCCGCCGAGGTGGGCGGGGCGCGTCCGGTGGCCGAGTACTGCGGCGTGGCCCGCAAGGCCTGACCCTCCCGGGGGGTGCGGGCCACGGCGCCCGCTCCCCGTCGGCCGGGCGCCGTGGCGCGTCCGGCCGGCGGGGGCCCGGTTCCGGGGCGGGGGCGGCCGTGGCCCCCGGTCGCGGCGCGGCTCAGTCCGCGCGGGCGATGGCGATGGTCGCCCCGAGCCGGTGCCCGGCCTCGTAGAACATGTACTGCACGCCCCCGTCGGAACCGAAGGAGGGCGCCGCGCTGCGGCCCGAGTCCGGCGGTCCGGCCATGGGGGTGTGCACCGTGCCCAGGTGGCGGCGCAGGCCGAAGTCGCGCCCCACCTCGGTCAGGCGGATGTCGCCCAGGTCGGTGTGGTAGGCGACGTAGGTGCTGCCCGCGCGTTCGACCACGTGCGGGCCGGACAGGTCCGACACCCCCACGTCGGCGTGGTCCACGAGCGGGTCGGGGTCGAAGTCGAAGGTGATCCCGTCCGCCGACCACCCCCATCCGATGGAGCGGTGGTTGCTGGTGTCGTTGCGCATGAAGACCATGACGTAGCGCGCGCCCCGGTCGGGCAGGCGGTACTCGAAGACGCGCGCGTAGGAGGCCTCGGTGGTGCCCGGCACCATCGCCGTGGTCAGCACCACGCCCTCGTAGGTGAAGTCGATGCCGTCGCGTGAGCGGGCCAGCCGCGTGGTGGTGTTCTCCCCGTGGAAGTACAGCCACATCTCGCGGTGCTCGGAGTTCCACATCACGTGTGGCGAGGAGACGTGGCTGACGTCGTAGTGCGGGTTCCACACGTTGGCCACGACGGGGTTGTGCGGGTACTCGGTGAAGGGCCCGTCGGGGCTGTCGGCGTAGGCCAGGCAGATGCCGCCGGGCCTCTCGTGCGGGGCGTAGTAGAGCAGGAAGCGGCCGGGCGGGTCGGACAGGCGGCCCGCGGTCCCGCGCAGGCACGGGAAGATCAGCTCCCCGGTCGGGTTGTAGCCGAGTTCGGCGGTGTCGAGCGCCTCGCGCAGGAACCGGTAGGCGGGCAGGACGTCGGCCGTCGCGGCTCCGCCGGCGGCCGGGGTCGCGGTCGCGGCGCCCGCGGACGCGGGGGGCAGCAGTCCCGGGGCCAGGAGGGCGCCCGCCGCGGCGGCGCCGGCGCTCCGCAGGACGGTGCGGCGGTCGGGGGCGGCGGTGGAGCGGCGGGGGTGAGCGTCGTGGGACATGACGGTTCCCTTCCGGAGCGGGTCGGGGGGAGGCTCCGAGGCCCAGAGTCTTCACCAGCGCCGATGCGTCGGTCAAGGTTCTAATACGTATTAACGAAAGATCCTGCTTCCGGGTGGAAATCCGCCCGTCATCCTCTTGACATCTGCCGTGGCGCGGCTCACAGTCGTCAACTAATGCGCATTAACACGGCACGCAGGAGGAGAAACAGGTGACGCACGTCAGGAGGGCGGGGCCGCGACGCCCGCGCCAGTCCGACATCGCGCGGGTGGCCGGGGTCTCCCAGGCCACGGTCTCGCTGGTGCTGCGGGGCACTCCGACCGGGATGTCCCTGGCCCGCGAGACCCGCCAGAGGGTGCTCGACGCGGCCGAGGAGCTGGGCTACGTTCCCGACCCGGTCGCCACCCGGTTGGCCTCGGCCAGCAACGCGATGCTGGGGCTGTACACCTTCAGCGCCACCTTCCCCACCGACGTGGCGCACTCCTACTACCCGGTCCTGGTCGGGGTGGAGGAGGAGGCCGCGGCCCAGGGGCAGGACCTCATCCTGTTCACCGGGTCCGCGCGGGCCGCCGCCAGCGCCGACGACCCGGCCGCGGTGCGGCGGGTGCGCGTGGCCGACGGCTGCCTGTTCTTCGGCCGCCACGTGCCCGACGAGCCCATCCGGCGTCTGGTCGAGGACGGCTTCCCGTTCGTCTACATCGGCCGCCGCGACGAGCCCGGCGTGCCCTACGTGGGCGCCGACTACGTCTCGGCCTCGGCGCAGGTGGTGGCGCGTCTGGCCGGTCTGGGCCACCGCGAGCTGCGCTACCTGCGCGAGCACGACCAGGCCCCGGCCTCGACCGACCGCGAGCGGGGCGTGCTGCGGGGCGCCCGCGAGGCCGGGATCGACACCGCGCGCCTGGTGGTGCGCACCGACGGCTCCGACCTGGACGGACTGCTGCGGCGCTGGCTGGAGGAGGGCGTGACCGCCGTCGTGGTCGAGCAGACCGACACCGGCGCCGCCCTGGACGGCCTGGCCGCCGCCGTGGACCGGGCCGGTCTGCGCTGCCCGGAGGACATCTCCCTGGCCCTGCTGGGGGCGCCGACCGGGACCCGGGGCCGCGCTCCGGGCGGCGGCGCGGCCTACGGAGGGTTCGACGCGCCCCTGCGCGCGATGGGCCGCGACGCGGTCCGTCTGCTGCTGGAACTGATCGCGGGCGCCCACGGGCAGACGCCCCGGCGCCTGCTGCCCTGCGAGCCGGTGGAGGGCGGCACCCTCGCCGCGCCCCGGACACGACACATCTGAGAAAGGCTCCCATGACCGAGACCAGCACAGAGATCCTCGTCGTCGGCGGGGGGCTGGGCGGTGTGGCCGCGGCCCTGGCCGCCGCCGACTCCGGCCGCCGCGTGGTGCTGACCGAGGAGACCGACTGGATCGGCGGGCAGCTCACCGCGCAGGCGGTGCCGCCCGACGAGAACCCGTGGATCGAGCGCTTCGGTTCCACCGCCTCCTACCGGCGCCTGCGCGAGGGCATCCGCGACCACTACCGGCGCGCCTACCCGCTGCGGGCCGAGGCCGCCTCCTCGCTCACCCTCAACCCCGGCGCGGGCCGGGTCAGCAAGCTGTGCCACGAGCCCCGTGTGGCCCTGGCGGTGCTGGAGGAGATGGTGGGCCCGCACCGGGCGGCCGGGCGTTTGACCGTCCTGCTGCGCCACCGGCCGGTGGCCGCGCACACCGACGGCGACCGGGTGAGCGCGGTGGAGCTGGAGGACGAGCGGGGGCGCCGCCGCACGGTGAGCGCCGCCTACGTCCTGGACGCCACCGAGAACGGCGACCTGCTGCCGATGGCGGGCCTGGACCACGTCACCGGCGCCGAGGCGCGCTCGGAGCACGGCGAGCCGCACGCCCCCGAGGTGGCCGACCCGACCAACCTGCAGGGCATCACCTACTGCTTCGCGATGTCGCACCACCAGGGCGAGGACCACACCATCGAGCGCCCGGCGATGTACGACTTCTGGCGCTCCTACACGCCCGAGTTCTGGCCGGGGCCGCTGCTGGGCTTCTCCGCGCCCGACCCGCGCACGCTGGAGCCGGTGGCGCGCACGTTCGTGCCCAACCCCGACACCGACCCGCTCGCGGTGGCCGCCGACCAGAGTGCGGACGCGGGCGACAAGGAGCTGTGGGGTTTCCGGCGCATCCTGGCCCGGCGCATGCACCTGCCCGGCGCCTTCGACTCCGACATCACCCTGGCCAACTGGCCGCTCAACGACTACTGGCTCAAGCCCGCCCTGGAGATCGAGGGGCTGGTGGACGCCCGGACCGTCCGCGAGGCCCACGAGGAGGCCCGCCAGCTGTCGCTGTCGGTGCTGTACTGGCTCCAGACCGAGGCGCCCCGCTCCGACGGCGGCACCGGCTTCCCCGGGCTCAAACCGCGGCCCGACGTGACCGGCACGGAGACGGGTCTGGCCAAGGCCGCCTACGTGCGTGAGTCCCGGCGCATCCGGGCGGTCACCACCGTCACCGAGCACGACGTGTCCCTGGACCTGCTGGGTCCGCACGGCATCGTGCGCCGCCACGACTCGGTGGGGGTGGGCAGCTACCGCATCGACCTGCACCCCTCCACGGGCGGTGACAACTACGTGGACGTGGCCAGCGTCCCGTTCGAGATCCCGCTGGGGGCCCTGCTGCCCGAGCGGGAGACCAACCTGCTGCCCGCCGCCAAGAACGTCGGCACCACCCACATCACCAACGGCTGCTTCCGGCTGCACCCGGTGGAGTGGAACATCGGTGAGGCCGCCGGGCGGTTGGCCGCCTTCGCCCTGGAGCACGGCACCACGCCGCACGCCGTGCGCGCCAAGGACGAGCTGCTGGAGGCCTTCACCGCCGTGCTGGACCGCACCGGCGTCGAGCGCCACTGGCCCGACGTGCGCGGCTACTGACCTGCCCGCACCAGGGGCGGGCACCGCGCCTCCCGGGGCCTTCGGTCCGCCCGTCGTCCGCCACCGCCCGCCGGGGCGGACGACGGGCGGGCCACCGCTACCGACGGGCGCCGCGCGCGGCGCCCTCCTCCGGCCCGGGCGTTCGCCCCGGCTCCCCGCTGTCCCACTCCCCACCGCCCGACTCCCCACAGAAGGGGTGACCATGAGCGACGCGACCCCAACCCCGTCCCCGGGCCCCGGTTCCCGTCCCGGTCCCGTGCGCATCGGCATCGACGTCGGCGGGACCTTCACCGACGCCGTGGCCGTCAGCGCCACCACCTACGCCCTGCTGGGCCAGGTCAAGGTGCCCACCAGCCACGACCACGCCGACGGCGTGGCCCACGGCATCATGACCGCGCTGGAACGCCTGCTCGGCGACATCGGCGTGCGCGCCGAGGACGTGGGCTTCCTCGCCCACGGCACCACCCAGGCCACCAACGCCCTGCTGGAGGGCGACGTGGCCACCATCGGCATCGTCGGCGTCGGCAGCGGCTACGACGCCTTCGCCACCCGCAGGCTGCGCTCCCTGGGCAGACTGAGACTGGACTCGGGCCACCCGCTGCCCGTGCGCTACGCCGCGCTGCGCGAACCCGAACGTGAGGGCGCGGCCCTGGCCAGCGTGGACCAGGTGGTCGCCGAGGGCGCCGAGGTCGTCGTCGCCGTCGAACCCTTCAGCGTGGACGACCCCCGCGGCGAGCTGGCCGTGCTGGAGGCCGCCCGCGCCCGCGGGATTCCCGTCACCGCCACCCACGAGATCACCCAGCTCTACGGTCTGGGCAAACGCGCCCGCACCGCCGCGCTCAACGCCGGGGTCATGCCCCGCATGCTCCAGACCGCCGACCTGGTCGAGCGCAGCATCCACAAGGCCGGGGTCACCGCCCCGCTCATGGTCATGCGCTGCGACGGCGGCGTGATGTCGCTGCCCGAGATGCGCCACCGCCCCCTGCTCACCGTCCTCTCCGGGCCCGCCGCGGGTGTGGCGGGCGCCCTGATGGGCGAGAAGGTCAGCGAGGGCGTGTTCCTGGAGACCGGCGGCACCTCCACCGACATCAGCGTCATCCGGCGCGGGCGGGTGCAGATCCGCCACGCCCGCCTGGGCGGCAAGGAGACCTACCTGTCGGCGCTGGACGTGCGCACCGTCGGCGTCGGCGGCGGCTCCCTCGTCCGCGTCGGCGGGGGCGAGGGCCCCGGCCGGGCGAGCCTGACCGACGTGGGACCGCGCAGCGCCCACATCGCCGGGCTGCCCTACGCCTGCTTCGCCGATCCGGCCGAGCTGGAGGGCGCCCGCCTGGTGCGGATCAGCCCCATGGCCTCCGACCCGGGCGACCACGCCGTCCTGGAGAGCGGCGGGCGGCGCTTCGCACTGACCGTGACCTGCGCCGCCAACGCCGCCGGGCTCGTCCCCGAGGGCGACTACGCCCGCGCCGACGCCCGTGCGGCCCGCGCCGCCCTCGCACCCCTGGCCGAGGCCCTGGGCGTGGAGGTGGAGGAGGCCGCCCGCGCGGTGCTGCACAAGGCCACCGAACGCGTGGCCGCGGTCGTGGACGAGATGGCGGGCGACTACGGCCTGGACCGGCAGGTGTGCACCCTGGTCGGCGGGGGCGGCGGCGCGGCCACCGTCACCCCCTACCTGGGACAGCGCACCGGGCTGGAGGCGCGCATCGCCGCGCACAGCGAGGTCATCAGCCCCCTGGGTGTGGCGCTGGCGCTGGTGCGCGAGTCGGTGGAGCGCATCATCCCCGGCGCCACCCACGCCGACGTGCTCGCGGTGCGCGCCGAGGCCGAGCAGGCGGTGCTGCGCCAGGGCGCGGACCCGGCGGGGATCGAGGTGGACGTCACCGTCGACCCCCAGCGCAACCTGGTGGCGGCCGTGGCCACGGGCGCCACCGAGCTGCGCACCAAGGACCGCACCGCCACCGCCGACGCCGAGGCCGGGGCGCGGGCCGCCGCGGCGGCCAGCCTGGGCGCCGCGCCGGCCGAACTCACCGAGTACGCGGCCAACGGTCAGTACCGGGTGTTCGGGCTGGTGCGCAGGCCCGGCGGGCCGCTGGGGCGCTTCGCCCGCGAACGCACCCACGTCCGGGTCGTGGACGCCGAAGGGGTGGTGCGCCTGCACAGCGCCGACGCCCAGGTGGACACGCTGGTGGCCGCCGAGGCCGAGGGGCGGCTCAAGGACCTGGTGGCCGAGCGCACCGCCTACGGCGACGGCGGGGCGCTGCCCCCGGCGGTGTGGCTGCTGCTGGGGCCCAAGTTCGCCGACCTGTCGGGGGTGCTGGACCCGGGGCACCTGGTGGCGCTGGCCTCGGCGGAGATCGCCCGCCGCGCCCCCGACGAGACGGTCATCGCGGTCATGGAGAAGCGGCGGTGAGCGCGCACACGCCGCCGCGCGCGGCCCGCGAACCGCGTTCCCCCGCGTCCGGCCCGCCGGAACGCCCCGGGCGCGCCGAGCGCGCGCCCCGGCGTGAGGCGCCGGGGCGGGCGGGCCGACCGAAACCCCCGTGGCACACGGACCGCCCGGACCGCAGGGAAACAGGGGACCGGGCGCAGGCGCCCGGCGGGCACGACACGGGCGTCGCCCCCGAGCTGGCCGAGGAGTACGCGCGCATCGGCGCCGCCTCCGAGGAGGAGCTGGCCGCCGACCTGCTCGCGCTGACCGCCACCCACGAGGGCCGCGACCGCGACCTGCTGCTGTCCTGGGCCGCCACGGCGCTGCGCTTCGGTGAGCGCATGGCCGACGAGGACGCCGCGAGTGCCGGAGCGTCCGGGGACCCCGGGGCCGCTGGGCCCGCCGGGGTTGCCAGGACGGGAGGGAGCACGGGGGCCAAAGGGGGCTCTGAGGGCTCTCAAGGGACCTCATGCAGCTCGGGTGCTTCAGAGGCCCCAAGCGGGTCAGGCGCCTCAGACACCCGTGAGGTCCCAAGCGGCTCTGGTGCCCCGGGTGCCACGGGTTCCTCGGGTGCGGTGAGCGCTCCGAGTCGCACGGGTCCTTCGGACCTGCGTGTGGAGGAGCGGGCCTCGGGCGGGCTGCGTCCGGGCGAGGTCCTGCTCGCCGAGTATTTGCACCGGGCCTCCGGCGACCGGGTGGTCGTCTACGCCGACGCCCTCGACCACGCCCACCGCGTGGCCCGCGACGCCGGGTGGGGCCGCGACCTCACCCCCGAGGCCCTGCGCGAGACCGCGCTGGCCCACGAGCACGCCCACCGGATGCTGCACGACGGACGGGGCCGCGCGCTGCGGCGCGAACTCGACCACGTCCTGGTGCGCCTGGGGCCGCTGCGCCTGCGCGGCCACGTGGTCGGCGCCGACGAGATCGCCGCGCACGCCTACGCCCGCCGTCGCGCGGGGCTGCGCCGCAGCCCGATCGCGCTCACCGCGGCCATCGCCGCCACCCTTGCCCACCGGGGTACGGGCCACGACCGGCCCGCCCCGCGAACCTCCCCCGGAGAACGCCCGTGACCGCCTTCGCGATCCTCCTCGCCATGGCGGTGGGCGTCGGCCTGATGCTGACGCGCCGCCTGCCCACCGCCTTCGCCCTCGTCCTGCTCTCCGTCGCGATCGCGCTCATCGCGGGCGCCCCGCTCGTGGGGGAGGAGGGCAGCGTCACCGGGACCGTCGTCCAGGAGGGCGCCCCGCGCCTGGCCGCGACCATGATCGCCATCCTCCTGGGCAGCTGGCTGGGCACGCTGATGTCCGAGGCGGGGATCGCCTCCACCCTCGTACGCAAGATCGTGGAGTTCGGCGGTGAACGCCCCTCGCTGGTGGCCGTCGGCGTCTTCGTCGTCGCGATCCTGTGCGGCAGCATCACCGGTTCGGCGCCCGCGGCCATGCTCGCCGGTGTGGTGGGCATCCCCGCGATGATCGCGGTGGGGGTCACCCCCACCGTCGCGGCCGGGACCGTGCTGGTGGGCATCGCCGCCGGACTGCCCCTGGAGCTGATCAACTGGCAGTTCCTGTCCGACGCCATCGGGGTGCCGGTCTCCACCGTCCAGCACTTCCAGCTGCGCCTGTTCCCGATCGCGCTGGCGGGCGGGCTGGCCTACATCCTCATCGAGATGCGCCGCAGGGGCGCCCGGCACACCTGGGCGGTGCGGGTCCCGGCCGGGGCCGGGGGCAGCGGTTCCGGCGGCGCCGGGACGAGGCCGCCGAGCCGCCGCCAGCGGGCCGCCGAGCGGCGCAGGCGGCGGGGGGACGCGCCCTGGTACGCGCTGGTCACGCCGCTGGTGCCGATCGTGCTGGCGCTGGGGCTGCACGTGCCCATCGTGCCCTCGCTGCTGGCCGGGGTGGTCTTCGCGCTGTTGACGGCCGTGCCGTGGCGGGAGATGTCCTCCACCGCGCTGCGCACGCTCTACCGGGCCTTCGACGTGGCCGCGCCGCCCATCGTGCTGTTCATCGCGATCGGCATGCTGCTGGCGGCGGTGAACCTGCCCGGGGCGGTCTCGGCGCTCACGCCGGTGGTGACCGCGATCAGCCCCAGCAGCCCGTGGCTGTTCGTGCTGGTCTTCGCCGTGCTGGTGCCGCTGGCCCTGTACCGGGGGCCGATGAACATCTTCGGTCTGGGCGCGGGTGTGGCCGGTGTGCTCATCTCCGGCGGTATCTACCCGGCTCCGGCGGTGCTGGGGCTGATGGCCTCCTACGGCCAGGTGCTGGGGGTGTCGGACCCCACCAGCACGCAGACGGTGTGGAGCGCGCAGTACGCGGGGGTGCGCCCGGAGCGGTCGATGCTCTCGACGCTGCCCTACACGTGGGTGATCGCCGTCGCCGGGTTGGTGCTGACGGTGTTCCTGTACCTGGTGTGAGGCTGGTGGGGCCGGGCGTGAGCCGGGCCCGAGGGAGCGGCGGGGAGTCCTTCGGGGCTGCCCGCCGCGCTGTGCGCGGGGCCCGTCCGGTGCGGAGTCGAGGCTGTGGACACCCGTGGCGGGGGAGGCGTCCCGGTCCCGGATCCGGGCGGGCGCCGGCCTTCGCGGTGGTACGGCATCGGCCCTTCGGGGCGGTACACGACACCGGGCCTTCACAGGGCGGAAATATTGGCCTTACCAATCCATTGACGCCCGCGACCTGCGACTTGTACGCTTCCTCGCATTGGTCAGGCCAATCAGGAGGTGCGGTGGACACGAACTTCGACGCCCTGGTCGAGGCGCTGGCGCCGGAGGCCCGGGCCTCGGGAACCGAGGCGCGCCTGATGACGGAGCGGGAGCTGGCCGAGCGGCTGGGCACGAGCCGGGCCACCGTCCGGGAGAACCTCGGCAGCCTGGAGATGCTCGGCATGGTGCGCCGCACCCAGGGGGCGGGAACGTTCTTCACCAAGCCCGACGCCTCCTTCGTCCAGTTCCTGTTCGGCCTGATGTCGAAGTTCGGCCACATCGACGACGGCAGCGTCGAACGCGCCCGGGAGATGATGGAGGTCGCCGTGGTCCAGGAGGCCGCCGACCGCGCCGACGAGGAGGACGTGCGCGTGCTGCGCGGCCACGTCGAGGACATGGTCCGCGCCACCGCCGCGGGCGACGCCGAGGCCGGGCACGAGGCCGACTACGCCTTCCACAAGAAGCTGTTCCAGATCGCCGACAACCCGGTGATCGAGTTCTTCGTCGACGGCATGAGCCTGGCGCTCAAGGACGTCCTCGCCCACAAACGGGCCCTGGCCCTGGACATCGAGGCCCGCGCCGCCGGGGGCGGCGCCGAGGGACCCCGCAGGACGGACACCGTCCACACGCCCATCGTCGACGCCGTCGAGGCGCACGACCGCAGCGCCGCCGCGGCCGCGATGGTGGAGCACTTCACCCTGTGGCGCCGCATCACCGAGGGCGCCGCGCCCGCCGACGGGCGCTAGCCGGACACCGCCTGGCCCGAGACACCCCCGCGGGGGAGAAGGAAGACACATGGACACCACACCAGTTCCACAGCCATGCCCGAAAACGGCCGTGATGTTCGTCGGCGTCGGCGCCATCGGCCTGCCCATGGCCCTGCAGGTCGCCGCGGCCGGGCACACCGTGGTCGGCGTGGACCCCTCGCCGCGGCGCCGCGAGGAGGCCCGGAACCAGGGCCTGCGCGCCCAGCCCGACACCGCGGGGATCGGTGAGGCCGACGTCGTCATCGTCATGGTCGCCACCCCCGACCAGCTGCGCGCGGCCGTCACCGCCCCGGGCGGCGCCCTGGAGGCCATGCGCGCCGACGCGGTGCTCGTGGTCATGAGCACCGTCGGACCCGGCCCCGTGCGCGAGGTCGCCGACCGCGCCCGCGAGCGCGGGGTGCGGCTGCTGGACGTGCCGGTCACCGGAGGGGTGGCCGGGGCCCGGCGCGCGGCCCTGACCCTGTTCGCCTCCGGCGACCCCGAGGCCCTCCGGCGGTGCGGGCCGGTGCTGGAGGCGATGGGCACGGTCCGCGACTGCGGAGACCAGGCCGGACGCGGACAGTCCTACAAGGTCGTCAACCAGCTCCTGTGCTCGGTGCACATCGCCGCCGCGGCCGAGGCGCTGGCCCTGGCCGAACGCCTCGGGCTCGACCCCGCCGACGTGCTGGAGGCCGTCTCCGGCGGCGCCGGGGGCTCCTGGATGCTCGGCGACCGCGGCCCGCGCATGCTGCCGGACGGCCCCGACGAGATCACCAGCACCATCGGGATCTTCGTCAAGGACTCCGGGCTCGTCGCCGACACCGCCGAGGAGGCCGGGTTCTCCGCCCCGCTGCTCC
Organism: Nocardiopsis sp. LDBS0036; assembly: GCF_041228755.1. Lineage (NCBI taxonomy): Bacteria > Bacillati > Actinomycetota > Actinomycetes > Streptosporangiales > Nocardiopsidaceae > Nocardiopsis > Nocardiopsis sp. LDBS0036. The sequence goes on along the minus strand of NZ_CP141103.1, from coordinate 1,456,340 downwards.
TGGCCGCCCGCGGCGCCTACACCAGGGCCGCCGAGGCCGGTCTGCTCGACCACGACGACTCCCAGGTCATCCGGGTCTACCGGGACTGACCCCGCCGGGCCCCGTACCCGGCCCCCACCGCCCCCCGTCCCCGCGCGGCGCCGACGGTCCCCTCAGCATGCCCGGAAATCGCCTTCCGGACGGTGCGCGGGACCCGCGCCGCCACGACAGAGAGAACCCGAGCCCATGGACGCCCTCGTACTCGCACTGATCGCCCTGGGGGCGATCGGAGCGCTACTCGTCCTCATCATCCGTTTCAACGTCCCCGCCTTCGTCGCGCTCCTGCTGGTCAGCGTCGGTACCGCCCTGGCCACGGGCATGCCCTTCGAGGACGTGGTGCCCACCATCGTGGAAGGGCTGGGCGACACCCTGGGCAACGTGGCCCTCCTGGTGGGGCTGGGCGCGATGCTCGGCGCCATCGTCGAGCACTCCGGCGGCGCGGACGCGCTCTCCGAGCGCTTCAGCGCGCTGCTCGGCCCGGCCAGGGTCGGCGTGGCGCTGCTGATCGCCTCGTCGGTGATCGCGGTGCCGATCTTCTTCGACGTCGCCTTCATCGTCCTGGTCCCGATCGTCTACGCCTTCTCGCGGGCGGCCCGCCTGCCCTCGCCCATGCGCATCGGCCTGCCCATCGCCGGGCTGATGCTCTTCATCCACGTGGTGCTGCCGCCCCACCCCGGCATCGTCGGCAGCTCCGTGCTCACCGGGGCCGACATGGGGCTGGTCACCCTCCTGGGCGCCGCGCTCATCCTCCCGGTGGGAGTGGTCGCCCACTACACGGCGAAGCTGCTCAACCGGCGCGCGTACGCCATGCTGGCCTCCACCGCCGAACTGTACGAGCAGAACACCGGTGAACCCGGAACCGGCGGTACGGACGGCGCGCGACCCTCCGAGGACGCGAACGGCACGGACTCCTCCGGCGGCGCCGGGACCCCGGACGGCACCGGCGGTACGGGCGGTATCGGCGGGGCGGGCGCCTCCGGCACGGCCAAGGTCTCCGTCCGCCCCCGGGTGGAGCCGCAGCGCCCGCCCAGCGCCGCCGCGGTGATCACGGTCATCGCCGTCCCCATCCTCATGATCGGCCTCCAGACCGTCGCCGGACTCTTCCTGGAGGAGGGCTCCACGGCCCTGCGCTTCCTGACCATGGTCGGGGCCCCGCCCTTCGCGCTGCTCACCGGCTGTCTGCTGGCCCTGTACCTGCTGGGCGTGCGCCGCGGCTGGTCGATGCGTTCGGTCGGCTCGGTCATGGACGCCGCGCTCGCCCCGGCGGCGGTGGTCGTGTTCGTGACCGGAGCGGGCGGCGCGTTCGCCGGGGTGCTCACCGCCAGCGGCATCGGCGAGGTGCTCTCCGAGAGCATGCTCGGCCTGGGGCTGCCCCTGCTGCTCCTGGCCTTCTGCCTGGCCGCGCTGCTGCGGGCGGCCCAGGGATCGGCCACCGTCTCGGCCCTGACCACCTCCGGGCTCCTGGCCGAGGCCATCGCCTCGGGCGGGTACAGCGGCCTGGAGATCGCCCTGGTCAACCTCGCCATCGGCTGCGGCGCCATCTGCCTGTCCCACGTCAACGACTCGGGCTTCTGGATCGTCTCGCGCTACCTGGGCCTGTCGGTGCGCGACGCCCTGCGCACCTGGAGCGTGCTCGTCACGGTCCTGGGAACGAGCGGGTTCGCCCTCGTCGGCCTCACCTGGGCGCTGGTCTGAACCCCCGCGTCCCGGACGGGACGCGCCGCCCCCCGAACCACACCCTTCGCACACCGAGGAAGGTCCCTATGAACCAGACCGCCACCAGACCCGGAGGCGTCGTCGACACCGCCAGGTTGGAACGGCTGCGCGCCGCCGCCTACCGCATCCGGCTCAACGCCCTCACCCAGGCCCAGGTCCAGGGCCAGGGCTACATCGGCCAGGCCCTCGGGTTCGCCGACGTGCTCGCCGCCCTGTACGCCGACCACCTGCGGCTGCGCCCCGAGGAGCCGGAGTGGGAGGGGCGCGACCGCTGCCTGCTCAGCATCGGCCACTACGCCATCGCCCTGTACGCCGCCCTGGCCGAGGCGGGGATCATCCCCGAGGAGGAGCTGACCACCTACGCCACCGACGACTCGCGCCTGCCGATGTCGGGCATGGCCACCTACACGCCGGGGATGGAGATCTCCGGCGGCTCCCTGGGCCACGGGCTGGGGATCGCGGTGGGCGTCGGACTGGGGCTGCGCCGCAAGGGCAACCCCGCCCGCGTGTACAACCTGCTCTCCGACGGCGAGCTCAGCGAGGGCTCCACGTGGGAGGCGGTGCAGGCCGCGGCCCACCACCGCCTGGACAACGTCACCGCGATCGTGGACATGAACCGCCAGGTGGCCGACGGGCCCGCCCAGGAGGTCATGGGCACCGAACCCGCCGACGAGAAGCTGCGCGTCAACGGGTGGCACACCCTGCGGGTGGACGGCAACGACGTGGCCGCCGTCGCCGCGGCCCTGGACGAGCTGCGCGAGCACCGGGGCTCGCCCACCGCGCTGGTGTGCGACACCAGGATCGGCGCGGGGGTGCCGATGCTGGAGAGCAGGGAGAAGCTGCACTTCATGCGGGTGGCCGAGGACGAGTGGCAGACCGCGCGCGAGCAGCTGCGCCAAGGATACGAGGGGTACACGGCATGAGCACCACCACCAGCAGCAGCACCACTGGCACCGGCGGCGTCGGTGGCACCGGTGGCAGGAAGCTGACGTCGGACGCCATGATCGCCTCGATCGCGGAGGAGGGCGCGCGCACCGTCCAGGCGCCCCTGGGGCACGCCCTGGTGCGCGCCGCGCGTGAGGACGAGCGCGTCGTGGGGTTGTCGGCGGACCTGGCCAAGTACACCGACATGCACGTCTTCCGCGACGCCATGCCCGACCGCTTCCACCAGATGGGCATGGCCGAACAGGTGATGATGGGCGCCGCGGCCGGGCTGGCGATGGAGGGGTTCGTGCCCTTCGCCTCCACCTACTCGGTCTTCGCCACCCGCCGCGCCTACGACTTCCTGTGCCTGGACATCGCCGAGCCGCGCCTGAACGTCAACGTCGTCGCGGCGCTGCCCGGACTGACCACCGGCTACGGGCCCAGTCACCAGGCCACCGAGGACATCGCCCTGCTGCGGGGCATCCCCGGGATGGTGATCGTGGACCCGTGCGACTCGGTGGACATCGAGCAGGCGGTCCCGCAGTTGATCGCGCACGAGGGGCCGACCTACACCCGCATCCTGCGCGGCGCGGTGCCCACGGTGCTGGACGAGTACGACTACGAGTTCCGGCTGGGCGAGGCCGCGCTCCTGCGCGGCGGTGACGACGTCCTGTTCGTCTCCTCGGGGATGATGACCGAGCGGGCGCTGCGCGCCGCCGCGGAGCTGGAGGCCGACCGGATCGGTGTGGCGGTCCTGCACGTGCCCACCATCAAGCCGCTGGACGTGGAGACGGTCCTGGAGCAGGTGGGCCGGGACCGCAGGGTGTTCGTGCTGGAGAACCACTCGGTCGTCGGCGGGTTGTTCGAGTCGGTGGCCTCCGCGCTGGTCCAGCGCGGGGTGGTCCGGCGGATGGAGCACATCGGGCTGCCGGACGAGTTCCTGGACGCGGGGGCGCTGCCCACCCTCTACGACCGCTACGGCGTGTCCGTGCCCCGGATCGTGGAGAGGGTGCGCGCCTCGTTGTGACGGACCGGATCGGTCCGGGGCAGGTCGGTCCGGATCGGTCCGGGGCAGGTCGGTCCGGGTCGGAGTCGAGCCGGGTCGGGGCGGGACGAGGCACGAGATGACGTGACGAGGTTGGTTCCGTCGGTCGGCGAAGAGAGCCGGGGTCCGTGAAGGTGCGGCGGGGAGTTCTTCGGGGCTCCCCGCCGCACCTGTTCGGGGAAGCGGGGTACGCGAGGCAAGCGGTCAACGCTTGCCGTTCGCGCGTGGTTGCTCGCTCCGGCGGTGGCACCAGCTGCCGCGTAGTGGTGCGGGGGGGTGACCAACGGTTGGTGTTCGGGGGTGGTGGGGCTCTGCTGCGTTGGCAGCGAAGGCGGCGAGGGCCTGGGGGCTCCACTCAACGCCCTGGTTGCGGGTGGTGGCCGGAGGTAGCGTCGCCAGCTGCCGCGTAGTGGTGCGGGAGGGCGATCAACGGTTGTTGTGCGCGCGTGGTGGGGCTTTGCTGCGTTGGCACCAAAGGCGGCGGGGCTGTCGGGCCTCGGGCAGCGGTACCGGCCCCTGGGGTGGGGGTGGGCGACGGTGGCAGCGACCACGGTGGGCGCGGGGCCCGGGCCGCCTGTCGGGCGCGGGCATGCCGGGGACCGGCACGACCCGGGAGTCATTCCCGGGGCGGTGGATCCGGATCCCCGCCGGGCGGGTGGTCTCCTCCCCGTCCCCGCCGCTGTCCTTGGCGGTGTGTGCGCAGTTCGCGTTGGTACTTGGCCCGGTTGTGCGGCCCGCACAGCGGTTGGAGGTTGGCGACCACGGTGCGCCCTCCCCGGGAGAACGAGGTGACGTGGTCGGCTTGACAGAGGGCGACTGGCACTTCGCATCCGCCCGGGTGGGCGCAGGTGGCGTGTCCGTGGAAGGCGGCGGTGCGTTGGCGGGTTGAGGCCAGGCGGCGGCTGTGGCCCACATCCAACACCTGTCCGGTGGGCGGTGCGGTGAGCATCCGCACCACCTCGGAATCGGCGGCGAGTTCGTGGACCAGCCCGACCGGGATCACCCGACCGTGCTCGTCCAACGCGGGAACCTCTTGGCCTTGGGCGTCCAGGTAGGTCTGCACGGGCACCACGATGCGGATCTGCGCCAATGGAGCCGGAGCGTTGGCGCATCCGGTGTGGGTGGTGGCGAAACGCAGCGCCGCGATGAGCGCGTCGTGCTCGCGCTGGGACCGGGACCGGGTGTCCTGGTCCGAGGGTGGGGTGGTGAAGGTGTCGATGGCCGCGCGCACGATCAACGCATCCCCGGACCCGCCCCAGGCCTGGAGTTGGTAGCTGCCCTGGAACGTGTCATGGACCGTCAGTCCACGGGCGGCATGGGCGGCTTCGTGGTCGCGGTCCAGGCGGTGGGGGTCCAAACGGTAGGCGACCTGGCGGGCCACCGACTGGAGCTGGTTGACCGACAACGCGGGCCGCTCCGCCTTGGCGGCCACCAGAGCCGCTTCGAACCCCTGCCGATACTCCACCTGGTCGGGAAAGTGGTCCTCATCGCGGGTCTGGACGGCTTTGTCGGTGGCTTTGGCGATCGCGACCGCCTCACCCAACACCACCCTGCCCTCAGCTACTGCTTGGGCAGTGGCGGGCAGCGTCTCCTCCTGCACGTGCTGGACCAGACGAGCCAAATCCTTGGCCTGAGCGGTGGGCATCGTGCCGTGGTGCACCAACCACTTGTCCAGCGTGGAGTAGCCGCTGTAGCGGGCGACCTCACCGCGCGCGTACAAGCGCGCCATCCGCGCCAACGCCTGATACCGGATCTGGTCCAGCTGGGCCCACAGCGCCGCGATCTCCTCAGCGGCGGCCTCGTCGGCCCCGGGCGGCACTTCGGCGTTCAACGCCTGGTGGACGATCTCGCGCGCACCGGCCAGCGCGGCCACGGCCGGGGAACATTCCCCGGGGGCCGCCTCGGGCGCTGCGATCATCATCTCCATGCTTCTTATTATAGGCCAGCGTCCGCCATTTCTCCACTATTCACAGCCGGAATTAGAAGCCTTTCTTTCCTGGGGTCGCTCTTGATTGAAAGGCTGCAATTGGGGCGGGCTCAAAAGGTGTCTGAAAACGCGCACCTGGAATGACGGCTGGCATTGGTGTTGCCGTCGCCCTCCCCGGCCGCAGGGGTCGGGGTCGTTGCCCGAGGCTGGAGGGCCTGCTTGCCGTTGGTGCCGACGCAGCAGAGCCCGACCCTCCCTACACCCTGAGCGTTGGTCGCCCTCCGGTGGCCGCTCTCGCCTTTGGTGCCGCTTTTCGTCGGCCGCCCCCGCCCTCACCCGACGCGCACCGTTTTCCGCGGGCCATGCCACTTCGCGGTAGCTGGCGCGCTTTCGTTGCCGCCAGAAACCCCCGACGAGAAGGGCGTAGGGGAGAGACCTGTGGGCGGCCCCTCCCTGCCCCTCGATCCATTATCCTTATTGGTCGCCGAGTGTTTCAGGGCATGCCACAACGCCTACTGGGTGGGATCCCCCCTATTTCCAGGAAACCATCACCACGCCACCCACGACCACCCCCAACACCCACCTGTGGAAAACACGGGAACGGCCCCGGACGGATCGCCCGGGGCCGGAACACTGTCTGGAGGAAACGGAAACCGGTCAGGCGTCCGTCCTCCCTGCGGGTTCCTCGCTCCTACCCTCACCAGCGCCACTACCGCCGCCGTCACCACTACCGCCGCCGTCACCACTGCCACTGGCACCACCACTGGCACTGCCACTGCCACTGCTACTGCCATCGACCCGGCCCCGGTACCACCGCCACAGAGCGCGCGCCAGCGGCAGCACGATCACCACCGCCAACAGCAGCAACAGCGTTCCCGAGATCGGCCGTGTCAGGAACCCCGTGGGGTCCCCGTCGAAGAGCAGCAGCGACCGGCGCAGCGAGCTCTCCAGCAGTGAACCCAGGACGAAGGCCAGCACCAGCGGCCCCGGGTCGAAGCCGAACTTCTTCATCAGGTAGCCCAACAGTCCGAAGACCACCACCAGCACGATGTCGAACACGTTGTTGCGCACCGTGTACACGCCCACCAGCGTGATCAGCACCGTGATGGGCGCCAGGATCGTCGGGCGCACCCGCAGGATCCGCACGAACAGCCCCACCAGCGGAATGCTCATGATCAGCAGCAGGATGTTGCCGATGTACATCGAGTTGATGACGCCCCAGAACAGCTCCGGCTCCTGGGTCACCAGCTCCGGTCCCGGCGGCACACCCTGGATGAGCAGCGCGCCGAAGATGATCGCCATCGTCGCGTTCGCCGGGATGCCCAGGGTCAGCAGCGGGATGAACGAGGAGGTGGCGGCGGCGTTGTTGGCCGTCTCGGGAGCGGCGACGCCCTCCACCGCGCCCCTGCCGAAGCGCTCGGGGTCGCGTGAGCGCCGCTTCTCCATCGCGTAGGCCGCCAGGGAGGACAGGGTGGCGCCTCCGCCGGGCAGGATGCCCAGCGCGAAGCCGATGAGCGAACCCCGCCCGATCGCGCCCGACGACTGGCGCAGGTCCTTGCGCGAGGGCCAGGTGTTGGTGACCTTGAGGGGCTTCTTCGGCGCCCGGTGGCGTTCCTCCAGGCTGTGCAGGATCTCCCCGATGCCGAACAGGCCCATCGCGATCGGCACGAAGTCGATCCCGTCGGACAGCGCCATGGAGTCGAAGGTGAAGCGTTCGGCACCGGTGAAGGTGTCCAGCCCGACCGTGGCCAGCAGCAGGCCCACGCCGGCGGCGATGACCGCCTTGATCCGGCTGCCGTTGCCGACGGTGGACACCAGCAGGATGCCCAGCAGCGCCAGCGCGGTGTACTCGGGCGGGCCGAAGTCCAGGGCGAAGCTCGCCACCAGGGGCGCGACCAGGGACAGGGCCACGATCGACACGGTCCCGCCCACGAACGAGCCCACGGCCGCGATGCCCAGCGCCGTCCCGGCCCGGCCCTGGCGGGCCAGCATGTGGCCGTCGAAGACCGTCACCACCGAGGACGCCTCGCCGGGCAGGCGCAGCAGGACCGAGGTGATCGTCCCCCCGTACTGGGCGCCGTAGAAGATGCCCGCGAGCATGATGATCGCGGTCACCGGTTCGAGGCCGAAGGTCAGGGGGAGCAGGATCGCGATCGTGGCCGCGGGCCCGAGCCCGGGCAGGACCCCGACCAGCATGCCGACCACGACGCCGATCAGGCAGTAGAGCAGGTTGACCGGTTCGAGGACGACACCGAACCCGTTGATCATGGGTGTCAGGGAATCCATCGTTGTGTCCTAGAAGAGGTGGGGGATCGGCACGGCCAGCAGGCCGACGAAGACGACGTAGAAGGCGACCACGATCAGGACCGAGGCGATGGAGGACAGGCGCCACGACTCGCCCCCGAGGAAGCGCAGCCACACGAAGGCCAGGAGCGCCGAGGGGATCTCGAAGCCGATCACGCCGACCACGGCGACGAAGCCGACCATGGTGGCGACCCCGGCCAGGACCTTCCAGGAGGAGGCGGAGAAGACCTCGGTGTCGTCGGTGCGGCGGGTCAGCCCCAGCAGGACCACGCCCAGCGCGGCGATCGCCGCGCTGACGAGCAGGGGCCAGGTGCCCGAGCCGGGGTCGGCGGGGGTGCCCGGGCCGAGCGCCCAGGACCCGGCGATCCCGGCCGCGCCCAGGGCGATGACGGTCAGGGCCACCGCGGTGTTGGCCCAGGGGCCCAGGGGCTTCGGCGGTTCCTCCTCCTCCGGGTCGGGCGCGGTCTCCTGCGACTGGGCCTCCTGCGACTGGGCCTCCTGCGACTGGGCCTCCTGCGTTCCGGCCTTCCGCGACCCGGCCCCCTCCGGAGCGGCTTCCTCCGGAACGGTGCGCTCCGGAACAACCCCCTCTGGAACGGTCCGCTCCGGAACGACCCGCTCCCGGTCGGCCCCCTCCGGCCCGACACGCTGCGGATCGGCCTGTTGCGCGCCGGGTTCCGGGCCCGCGGGCGCGGCGTCCCGTGCCACGGCCTCCCGCTCCGGATCGGACTGCTCCGCGGCGGCCCGCTGCGCCGCGCTCTCCCGCGCGCCGCCTTCTCGTGCAGTGCTCTCCTGCCGGGAGCCCTTCTGCCGGGCGCTCTCCCGCCCGGCGGCCCCCCGCGTGGTGGGTTCCCTCGCGGCGGGCTCCCCTGCGGCGGACGCGGATCCCTGCGCGCGCCGGGTACGGGGCGCGCTCACCGGCCCTCGCCCATGTCGATGCCGTACTCCTCCACCATGGAGGCGTACTCCTGCGCGAAGGAGGACCACTCCTCGGTCAGCTCGGCGGGCTCCAGCTCGTGCGGGGTGAGCAGGTTGTTCTCGTTGAACTCCTGGTAGGCGTCGCTGGCGAAGACCTCGGTGAACGCCGTGCGCAGCCGCTCCACGACCTCCTCGGGCGTGCCCTGGGGGGCGACCACGGCCCGGTACTGCGAGACCCGCACGTCGTACCCGGCCTCGACCGCGCTGGGGACGTCGGGCAGGTACTGGTTGCGCTCCTCGGCGAAGGTGGCCAGGGGGGTGATCTCACCGGCCTCGATCTGGGCGATCGCCTCGCCGAGCTGGACCGAGGCCACGTCCACCTGCTCGCCCAGGACGGCGGTCAGGGTGGGGGAGCCGCCGTCGAAGGGGACGGGGGTGCCCGGGATCCCGGCCTGCTCGAACAGCAGCGCCTGGGACAGCTGGCTGCCGGTGCCCACCCCGGTGGTGCCGTAGTCGACCTCGTCGCCGGAGTCGACGAGGTCCTGGAGGGTGTCGTAGTCGGAGGAGGCCGCGGTGACGAGCACGTAGTCGTCGCGTGAGACGCCGGTGACGACCTCGTAGTCGGCGATGTCGACCGCCTCCTCCTCCGAGACCGCCAGAGGGGTGATCGCGGTGAGGGAGGCGTTGATGACGAGCAGGTTCTGGCCGTCGGGCTCCTGGGAGGCGAGTTCGTTGGCGGCCAGGGCGCCGTTGGCGCCGGGGGTGTTGACCACGGGGAGCGCGACGCCGAGCCCCTCCTGCGCGCCGTCGGCCAGCGCTCGGGCGATGAGGTCGGTGCTGCCGCCCGGGTCCTGTCCGACCATCACGGTGATCGGCCCCCGGGGGAACTCGCCCCCGGCGGAGCCCCCGCCGGACAGGTTCCCGCCGCAGGCCGCCAGCGACACGGTGAGCCCCGCTGCGAGGACCGGGGCCGCGCCCCGGCGGGCGCGGCTCCTGTGCGGCATGTGGGTCATGGTTCCCCGCCTTTCTTGTGGCCGCCGTCCGCACACGTCGGAGGGTTCTGTGTGAACGCGGTCACGTACTTCGGTGAGTGGCAGCATAGGAACACGCGATCATGCATGTCCAAGTCGAATACGGCATAAGCTGATACCTTCCGTGCATCATGTTCTCTTTCGACCAGTTGCGCGGTTTCGTCGCCGTCGCCGAGGAACTCCACTTCGGGCGGGCCGCGGAGCGGCTGTCCATGACCCAGCCCCCGCTCAGCCGCCAGATCCAGAAGCTCGAACGCGTCGTGGGCGTGCGCCTGCTGGAGCGCGACCGGCGCCACGTGGTCCTGACCGCGGCGGGGGAGGCCTTCCTGATCGAGGCCCGGCGTCTGCTGTCCCTGGCCGAGAGCGCGCCGGACCTGGCGCGGCGCATCTCCCAGGGGTCGCGGGGCACGCTGCGGATCGGCTTCACCGCGGCCTCCTCCTACGGCCTGCTCGGGGACATGATCAACTCCGTGGAGAGGCAGCTGCCGGAGATCACCGTCGAGCTGTTCGAGATGGTCACCAAGGAACAGGCCGCGGCCCTGCTCTCGGGTGAGATCGACATGGGCCTGGCCAGGCCGCCCCTGGACACCGACCTGTTCGGGTCGCGGGTCCAGCTCCGCGAGCGGTTGCTGGTCGCGGTGCCCGAGGCGCACCCGCTGGCGCGTCGCACGGGTCCGCTGTCCGCCGACGACCTGGTGGACGTGCCGCTGATCATGCACTCGCCGATCAAGGCCCGCTACTTCTACGACCTCGTGGTCGGCCTGCTGCCCATCGCCCACCAGAACGTGGTGCACACGGTCAGCCAGGTCATGACGATGGTCTGGCTCGTCGCCGCCGGGCGCGGGGTCGCCTTCGTGCCCGCCTCGGCGACCGGTCTGGGCGTGGCGGGGGTGGCCTACCGCGAGCTGGAGGGGCTGCCCGAGAACCCCGTCGAACTCCACCTCATCTGGACCCACGACTCGCCCAATCCCGTCGTGCCGAGGGTGCTCCAGGCGTGGCCCGCCGCCGACGGAGGAGGCTCCTGATACCCGGTGGGTATCAGTTGATGCCCAACGAATCTTGGACAGCATCGAACGACGCTCCGTACGGTAGCGGCAACACCGTGCGGGCCCGCCACCCCCGGGGCCCGAGCCGCAGAACCGAGGACGACACGTGAACGCGATGCACCCAGACGACCTGGCCGGACGGCTCAGGTCCGGGCTCCTGTCCTTCCCCGTGACCCACTTCGACGGCGACCTGGCCTTCGACGAGGAGCGCTACCGGGAGCACCTGGCCTGGCAGGCCAGCCACGACGTGGCCGGGCTGTTCGCCGCCGGGGGCACCGGTGAGGGCTTCTCCCTCACCCCGGCCGAGATCGACCGCGTGGTGCGCACGGCGGTCGACGAGGTCGGGGGCCGGGTCCCGGTGCTCGCCCCGGCCACCGGCGGCACCGCGGCGGCCGCCCTGCAGGCCCGCGCCGCCCAGGAGGCGGGCGCGGACGGGATCCTGCTCATGCCGCCCTACCTCACCGAGGCCGGGCAGCCCGGCCTGGTCGAGCACGTCAGCGCGGTCTGCCGGGCCACCGACCTGGGGGTGGTCGTCTACAGCCGGGCCAACGCCGTGCTCGACGACCGCTCCGTGGCCGAGCTGGCCGAGCGCAACCCCAACCTCATTGGTTTCAAGGACGGCGTCGGCGACATCGAGGCGATGACCCGCGTCTACGCCCGGGTCGGCGACCGGCTGGTCTACATCGGCGGCCTGCCCACCGCGGAGACCTTCGCGCTGCCGCTGCTGGAGCTGGGGGTGAGCACCTACTCCTCGGCGATGTACAACTTCGCGCCCGAGTTCGCCCTGGGCTTCTACGCCGACGTGCAGGCCCGCGACAGGGAGTCGGTGTACCGCAAGCTCAACGACTTCGTCATCCCCTACCTGGACATCCGCGACCGCATGCGCGGCTACGCGGTCTCCATCGTCAAGGCCGGGCTCGACGCCGCGGGACGCCACGGCGGACCCGTCCGGCCGCCCCTGACCGCACTCACCCGGGCCGAGCGCGACGAGCTGTCCGCGCTGGTCGGAAAGGTTGCCTGAATGGCCGAGCACACTCCGGACCCGAAGGGCACGAACACGGGCACGGCCGCGGACGTCCTCGGACCGCTGGTGGCCTGCGCTCCCGTCGAGGGCGGGGCCGGGACCCTGCGCGCGACCGACCCCGCCACGGGGGAGGAGTTCGGCGAGCCCGTGGGCCTGGTGGACTCCGGCCAGATCCAGGAGGCCACCCGCGCCGCCGAGCAGGCCCTGGACGCCTTCCGCGCCCAGTCGCCAGCCGAGCGCGCCGACTTCCTGCGCCGCGTCGCCGACAACATCGACGCCCTGGGCGACGCGCTCGTGGACCGGGCGGTGCGCGAGAGCGGCCTGCCGCGCCAGCGCCTGACGGGGGAGCGGGCCCGCACCACCGGCCAGCTGCGCATGTTCGCCGACGTCGTGGCCCAGGGCGACGCCCTGGGCGCCCGCATCGACCCGGCGCTGCCCGACCGCACCCCCCAGCCCCGCCCCGACCTGCGCCTGGCGCACATCCCCGTCGGCCCCGTGGTGGTCTTCGGCGCGAGCAACTTCCCCCTGGCCTTCTCCACCGCCGGGGGCGACACGGCCGCGGCCCTGGCCGCCGGGTGCCCGGTGATCGTCAAGGGCCACAACGCCCACCCCGGCACCGCCGCGCTGGTCGGGCGCGCCGTGGCCGACGCGGTGCGCGAGAGCGGCCTGCCCGGCGGCGTGTTCTCCCTGTTGTTCGGGGAGGGCAACGGCATCGGACAGGAGCTGGTCGCCGACCCGCGCGTGAAGGCCGTGGCCTTCACCGGGTCGCGGGGCGGCGGGCTGGCCCTGATGCGGGTGGCGGCCGAGCGCCCCGAGCCGATCCCGGTCTTCGCCGAGATGTCCTCGGTCAACCCCGTGTTCGTGCTGCCCGGCGCGCTCGCCGGGCAGGGCGCCCAGGACCTGGCCGGGGCCTACGTCGCCTCGCTCACCCTGGGATCGGGGCAGTTCTGCACCAACCCCGGGCTGGTGTTCGTCCCCTCCACCCCGGACGGGGACCGGTTCGTGGAAGCCGCCGCGCGCCTGGTGGCCGACGCCACCGGCCAGACGATGCTCACCGCGCCCATCGCCGCGGCCTTCCGCGACGGGGTGGAGGCGCTGGAGGGGCGTTCGGAGGTCGTGCTGCGGGCCAGGGGCGGCGAGGGGGAGGGCCCCAACGCGCCGGCCCCGGCCCTGGCCGAGGTGTCCCTGGCCGACCTCACGGCCGACCCGCGCCTGAGCGAGGAGGTCTTCGGCGCCGCGGGCACGGTGGTGCGCTACCCCGACGCCGCCGCGCTGCCCGCCGCGCTGGAGGGGCTGGAGGGCCAGCTCACCGCGACCCTGCACGCCGACACCGGCGACGCCGACGACCTGGCGGCGGCGCGCGCCCTGCTGCCGGTGCTGGAGCGCCGCGCGGGCCGCGTCCTGTTCGGGGGCTGGCCCACTGGGGTGGAGGTGACCCACGCGATGGTCCACGGCGGCCCCTTCCCCGCCACCTCCGACGGCCGGGGCACCTCGGTGGGCAGCCTGGCCCTGCACCGGTTCCTGCGGCCGGTCAGCTACCAGGACATGCCCGACGCCCTGCTGCCGCCCGCACTGCGCCAGGACAACCCCTGGCGGCTGAACCGACGAGTCGAGGGCACCGTCGTGCCCGGAGGAGACCCCGCATGAGCACGCCCACCATCGCCTCCGTCGACGTGGTGCCGGTGGCCGGACGCGACAGCATGCTGCTCAACCTCAGCGGCGCCCACGGCCCCTTCTTCACCCGCAACATCGCCATCCTCACCGACAGCGAGGGGCGCACCGGCCTGGGCGAGGTCCCCGGCGGCGAGCCCATCCGCGCCACCATCGCCGACGCCGCCGAACTGCTCGTCGGACGCCCCGTCGCCGAGCTCAACCCCCTCCTGCGCCGCGTCCAGGACGCCTTCGCCGACCGCGACCGGGGCGGGCGGGGCGAGCAGACCTTCGACCTGCGCACCACCGTGCACGCGGTCACCGCCCTGGAGTCGGCCCTGCTCGACCTGCTGGGCCAGCACCTGGGCGTGCCCGTCTGCGACCTGCTCGGCGAGGGCCGCCGACGCGAGCGGGTGCCCATGCTGGGCTACCTGTTCTACGTCGGCGACCGCGACCGCACACCGCTGCCCTACCCCGAGGCCAAGGACCCCGCCGACGACTGGGAGCGCCTGCGCACCGAGCCCGCGCTCACCCCCGAGGCCGTCGTCGCCCTGGCCGAGGCGGCCCGGAGCCGCTACGGCTTTCGCGACTTCAAGCTCAAGGGCGGGGTGCTGGCGGGCGAGGAGGAGGCCGCGGCGGTCCGCGCCCTGGCCGCGCGCTTCCCCGACGCCCGCGTCACCATCGACCCCAACGGCGCCTGGTCGCTGGCCGAGGCGACCGCGCTCTGCTCCGGCCTGCACGGCGTCCTGGCCTACGCCGAGGACCCCTGCGGCGCCGAGGGCGGCTACTCCGCGCGCGAGGTCATGGCGGAGTTCCGGCGGGCCACCGGCCTGCGCACCGCCACCAACATGATCGCCACCGACTGGCGCCAGATGGCGCACAGCGTGCGCGTCAACGCGGTGGACATCCCGCTGGCCGACCCGCACTTCTGGACCATGCGCGGCTCGGTGCGCGTGGCACAGCTGTGCGAGGACTTCGGTCTGACCTGGGGCTCGCACTCCAACAACCACTTCGACATCTCCCTGGCGATGTTCACCCACGTGGGAGCCGCCGCCCCCGGCGACATCACCGCCCTGGACACCCACTGGATCTGGCAGGACGGGCAGGCCCTGACCCGCAGGCCCCTGCGGATCGAGGACGGCGCCGTCACCGTGCCCACCGCCCCCGGCCTGGGCGTGGAGCTGGACCGCGACGCCCTGGCCGCCGCGCACGAGCTGTACCTGGAGCACGGCCTGGGCGCGCGCGACGACGCCGCGGCCATGCGACACCTCGTCCCCGACTGGACCTTCGATCCCAAACGCCCCGCGATGGTGCGCTGAACCCCCCGTCCCTCCCACTTCCGGAGACCCCATGAACACACCCGCCGAGCCGCGGGGCGGCACCCGCACCGGCACCGCGGGGGGCACCGCCACCGACTCCATCGCCTCGGTGACGCTGTCCCGCGTCGACCTGCCCCTGTCCACCCCCATCAGCGACGCCAAGGTGCTCACCGGCCGCCAGAAGCCGCTCACCTCGGTGTCGGTGCTCTTCGCCGAGATCACCACCGAGCAGGGACTCGAAGGCGTCGGCTTCACCTACTCCAAGCGGGCCGGAGGCCCGGGCCAGTACGCCCACGCCCGCGAGGTGGCCCCCGAGCTGATCGGCGAGGACCCCAGCGACATCCAGCGCCTGTGGACCCGCCTGGTGTGGGCCGGGGCCTCGGTGGGGCGCAGCGGACTGGCCACCCAGGCCATCGCCGCGATGGACATCGCCCTGTGGGACCTCAAGGCCAAGCGGGCCGGGCTGCCGCTGGCCAAGCTCCTGGGCGCGCACCGCGACGCGGTCGACTGCTACAACACCTCCGGCGGGTTCCTGTCCGCGCCGCTGGAGGAGGTGCTGGACAACACCCGGGCCGCCCGCGCCGCGGGCATCGGCGGTATCAAGATCAAGGTCGGCCACCCCGACCACCGGGTGGACCTGGCCCGCGTGGAGGCCGTGCGCGAGGAACTGGGCGACTTCCCGCTCATGGTCGACGCCAACCAGCAGTGGAACCGGGGCTCGGCCGCGCGCATGGGGCGCCTCCTGGACCGGTTCGACCTGGTCTGGATCGAGGAGCCGCTGGACGCCTACGACGTCCGGGGGCACGCGGACCTGGCGCGCGAGCTGGCCACGCCCATCGCCACCGGTGAGATGCTCACCAGCCCCGCCGAGCACGAGGCGCTGATCCAGGCCGGGGCCGTGGGCTTCATGCAGCCGGACGCGCCGCGGGTCGGGGGCATCACCCCGTTCCTGGACGTCATGGCCCAGGGGCGCGGGGCCGGGGTGCGGATGGCGCCGCACTTCGCCATGGAGATCCACCTGCACCTGGCCGCCGCCTACGAACTCGACCCCTGGGTGGAGCACTTCGACTGGCTCCAGCCCCTGTTCGAGGAGCGGCTGGAGACCGCGGGCGGGCGCATGCTCGTTCCGGACCGGCCGGGTCTGGGCTGCACGATCAGCGAGCAGGCCCGCGCCTGGACCGCCCAGAGGACCCGGGTGGACGCCGACGGCCACACGGACCTGAAGGGCTGACCGGCCGCGCCGCCGGGTCCGGCGACCCGGCGGCGCGGGGCGGCGGGCCCGCGCGTGCGGCCGAACCGGGGCGGGGAGGGCGCGCGGCGGTCAGGAGAGCGCGCGGAACCCCTGTGCGTCCGCTCCGCCCAGCAGCGCCACGCTCAGCCACATCCCCGGCAGCTCCTCGGCGGGCACGTCGGTGTCCGTCACGATCCGCTCCACCGGAACGTCCAGCGGCGCGGTCGCCGGGTGCAGCGGTGTCACCAGTTCGGCCCTGTTGCCCATGGTGAGCAGTACCTGCACGGCGGTCCGCCCCCGGTGCCCCTCGGGCAGGGAGTAGGGCACGGTCACCCTCCAGCGCATGTCCGTGGGCAGGCTGTCCGGAGCGCGAAACCCCCAGTACCACGCCTCCTGGTCGGACATCTCCACCACCAGCGACGACACGGGGACCCCGGTCTCCTCGTCCGCCGGAGCGATCGTCCACTCCCGGCCCATCACGGCGTCCTGGGGCCTTCGCGCCTCGCGCTGCCACCACCTGTGGCGGCGCAGGGCCAGGTAGTCCTCGACCCGTCCTCCCGAGCCCGCCCTGCCGACTGTCTCGTCCACCCGGTGTACTCCTTCAGGGGGCGTGGCGCGCCGCACCGCGCGCCACACGGCGTGCTCCCCCCGGTCCGCGGACGGTGTCACCGGCCCGTACATGGGGTGGAGCACACCGTTCAGGGGGACTGTCTTTACCCTCTGCCCGGTAGGGGGTCGCGCATGCCGGACGCGACCGGGGATTTCGCGCACCCCGGCGACCTGGGCCTTCGCGGCGGCCCCTGTCCTCCCGGTCCGTCGCGGAGGGGGAATCGGGCAGCGGTCGCGCGGGGCGGCTCTCACCCTCGGTAAGCTCCTGGGCAACTCCCGTACCACTCTGCCCAGGAGCACACGCATGCGTGAGATCGAGGCCAAGTACCGCGTCGCCGACCCCGCCGCGCTCCTGGCCGCCCTCGACTCCGCCGGGGTGGCCCTCTCCGCGCCCGCCGAGCAGGACGACCAGGCCTACGCCCCGCCCGGGTGGGAGTTCGGCATGCCCAAGGCGGGACGCGCCTTCGCCCGGCTGCGCACCCAGGGCGGCGAGCACGTCCTCACCGCCAAGACCCCGGCCGCCAACCCCCTGGAGTACGTGGAGCACGAGACCGCCGTCGCCGACCGTGATCAGATGCACCGGGTCCTCCTCCAGTTCGGCTACGTCCCGGCCCTGCGCATCGTCAAGACCCGCCGGGTCGGCCGGGCGGGCGCGATCACCGTGTGCGTGGACGAGTTGCGCGGTGTGGGCGTGTTCCTGGAGGTCGAGCTGACCGTGGACGACGACCGCGACGGCCCCGCGGTCCAGGCCCGGCTCGACGCGTGGGTGCGCTCGCTCGGAGCGGACCTGGAGCGCACCACCGACGGCTACGACGTCCTCGTGCGGGCCGCCGCGGCGAGCTGACCGCGGGCCCCGGCCGGGCGCGGGCGCCCGGCCGGGACCGCCACCCCCGTCGGGGGAGGGGTGGGTCAGTGCAGGTAGCGGCGCCGGGTGATGACCAGCAGGTTGGCCGCCAGCGGCAGCAGCAGGGACAACGCCGTCACCGTCCAGCCGACCGCGAGCGCCTGTCCGAGGTCGGGGTAGGCCGCGTCGGGCACGACCACGCCCACGCTGAGCCGGTAGGCGAAGCAGGTCGGGACCACGTACGAGAAGTCGGCGGCCATGAACACCAGCGTGGCCACGGTCAGGCCGATCCCGAACACGTTCACGATGACGACGTTGCGGGTCACCAGCGTCAGCAGGGCGCACAGCAGCGCCACCGGGGCGACGCACACGCCGACCAGCAGCCAGTAGGCGGCGCTCATCCGCCCGATCCCGGCTCCGGGGTTCTCCATCAGCAGGAACACCACCAGCCCCACGTGGTTCACCGCCGCCATCACCGCCACCAGCGCGCACGCGACGGCCAGCTTCGCGGCCCACAGCGCGGGCTTGGAGCGGCCGCAGGTGAGCCACTCGAAGTAGGTGCCGTTGCGGAACTCGGTGTGGAAGCAGGCCGCGACGGTCGCGCACACCACCAGGGGCAGGACCATCGTGTACTGGTTGTGGAAGGTGAAGTAGAACCGCTCCAGGGTGGGCTCCCCGCCGTTCACGGCGTAGTCGACGACCACCATCGCCAGCGGGACGACGTTGAGCACGAGGACGGCCCAGACGAAGCGCTCCCGGCGGATCTTGCGGAGTTCGTTGGCCAGCAGCGTCCTCATGCGTCCTCCCCCAGGACCGTCGCGTACAGGTCCTCAAGGTCGCCCTCGACCTCGTCGGCGTCCATGCGCCGCACGATCCGGCCCGCTCTCATGAACAGCAGGTGGTCGGCCAGGGAGGCGATCTCGGTCAGGTTGTGGCTGGAGACGATCATGCTCGTGCCCCGTTCGCGCTGGACGGCCCGGACCAGCTCCCTGATGTCGCGGATGCCGATGGGGTCGAGGCCGTTGGTGGGCTCGTCCAGCAGCACCAGCCCGGGTTCGCCCAGGAGCGCCCGGGCGATGCCGAGCCGCTGCCTCATGCCCAGGGAGGTGCGCGAGAAGCGCAGGTCCGCCAGCTGGCCCAGGCCGACCTCCGCCAGCAGGCCGGGGACCTCGTCCAGGGGCGTGCGCAGGTAGCGGGCGTGCAGCTCCAGGTTCTCCCGCAGGGTCAGGCCGCCGTAGAACGCGGGGTACTCGATCAGGCGGCCCACGCGCAGGCCCGGCGCGCGCTCGATGGCGCCGGTGTGGTCGTTGGCGCCCAGCACCGACTTGAGCAGGGTGGTCTTGCCCGAGCCGTTGGGGCCGAGCAGCCCGTAGACCCGCCCGGGTTCGACCCGCAGGTCGATCCCGTGCAGGACGCGGTGGCGGCCGTGGGCCATGGAGACGTCGCGGATGTCGATCAGGCTCACGGGACCACGATCCACAGGCCGAAGAGGACGGCGTAGACGAGGAGGAGGACGCCGGGGAGGACGTACGCCCCCTTCTCCGTCCCGCCGGGTGAGAGGAAACGGGCCGCCGCGATGGTGACCGCGCCCGCGAACGCGATCATCGACGCGACCAAGAGCACCGCTGACATGCGACTCCTTGTCGTCGTGGACGTGCCCGGGACGTGTTCCCGGGCGGCACCGACCACGCTAGGCAGGGGCCCCGGAGGGCGGCAGTGTCCCGGGTGCCGGGTCCGGTGCGCGGGGCCCCGGCGGGGTGGCCGGGGACCGGGGGGAGCGTGGACCCGGGGCGCGGCGGGGTGGCCGAAGGTCTCGCCGGGGTGGCCCGAGGTACCGTCGCGGACCGGCCCCGGTACCCCTCCCGCGGTGGGGGCTCCGTCCCGGGAGGCCCCGGTGAACAGCGGTTATACGGTGGGGCCGTGCGGATTCTCGGCAACGTCCTCCCCTGGTCGACCGTGGTGTTCGTCGCCCTCGCGGCCGTCGACTCCCACCTCGGCAACATGATCACCGTTCCCTGGCCCCTGCTGGCGGCCGACGCCGTGCTGGGGGCGGTGCTCGTCACGGCGAGCCGCTGGTGGACGGCTCGCGGCTGGGGCCGGTGGCTGGTCGCGGCGGCACCGGCCGTGTCCACCGCCTCCGTCGGGCTGGCCGCGCTCGTGGCCGCCCGCGAGGCGTCGGGCAGGCGGTGGCGGACGGCCGCGCCCCTGTGCGGGATCCTGGCCGCCGCCCTGGCCGCGGGCCTGCACAACCCCTGGACCCCGGTGGAGCCGATCCGGCCCCTGTGGATCGAACTGCTGCTCGTGGCCGCTGCCGTCGCCGCCCTGGCCGCGTCCTCGGCCTACCGGGGCGCCCGCGCCGACCTGGTCCGCGTGCTGCGGGAACGGGCGCTGGACGCCGAGCGGGAGCAGCGCTTCCGGGTGGAGAACGCCAGGATGGAGGAGCGCGACCGCATCGCCCGGGAGATGCACGACGTCCTCGCGCACCGGCTCACGCTCATCTCGCTGAACGCCTCCGCGCTCACCCACCGCCCCGACCTGGCCGCCGCCGACCGCGACGCCCTGGCCGAGGAGATCCTCACCAACACCCGCCAGTCACTGGCGGAGGTCCGCGGCATCCTGTCCGACCTGCGTTCGGGCCAGGACGAGGACGCGGACCGGCCCCAGCCCACCTTCGACGGGCTCGGGCGGCTCCTGGAGGAGAACCGCAGGGCCGGAATGCGGCTGGAGGTGCACGACGAGGTGAGCGGACGCCTCCCGGCCCCCGCCAACACCGGCCGCCACGCCTACCGCATCGTCCAGGAGGCCCTCACCAACGCCCGCAAACACGGCGCACCCGGGCCGGTGCGCGTGCGCGTCGTCGCGGAGGGAACCGACGCGGTCCTCATCGAGGTCCGCAACCCCGTGCGCCGGCGTCCGGACACCGCCGACCCCGGGGAGCGTGATCCGGACGCGGGGGCCGGCGTCGGACTCGTGGGACTGGCCGAACGCGCCGCCATCTGCGGCGGCTCCCTGCTCTGGGGGCGGACGGGGGACCACTTCGAACTGAGGGTGCGCCTACCATGGTCGCCGTGAGCGAACCCGTACGAGTGGTGGTCGTCGACGACGACCCGATGGTCCGGCGCGGCCTGCGCCTGCTCCTGGGAGGCGGCGCGGTCGAGGTGGTCGCGGAGGCCGGCGACGGCGACGAGGCGGTGCGGGTCGTCGCCGAGCACGCCCCCGACGTGGTCCTGATGGACCTGCGCATGCCCGGGACCGACGGGGTGGCCGCGACCGAGCGCATCCGGAGCGCTCCCGGAGCGCCGCCCGTGCTCGTGCTCACCACCCTGGACTCCGACCGGGCGCTGGTGCGCGCCCTGCGCGCGGGCGCGAGCGGGTTCCTGCTCAAGGACGCGCCCCCGGACGAACTCGTCGAGGGCGTCCTCGCGGTCCACCGGCGGCGCCCGCACCTGGCCGACGCGGCCACCCGCCGCCTCATCGGCCTGGCCGTCGGCGGCGGGGACGACGAGGCGCGAGACCGGGCCCGCGAACGCCTGTCCGCGCTCTCCGAGCGCGAGCGCGAGGTGGCCCTGGCCGTGAGCCGGGGCCTGTCCAACACCGAGATCGCCGAGGACCTGTTCATGAGCGTCAGCAACGTCAAGGCGGTCGTCGGCCGGGTGATGGCCAAGCTGGACGCGCCGAACCGGGTGCTCGTCGCCAACGCGGTGCGCGACGCGCGCCTGGAGGACGGCCGCGCGGGTTAGCCGCCTCCGGGCGGGTTGTCGGCGGTCACCCGTAGGGTGCGGGTATGGGAAGCCGTATCTGTGTGATCGCCATCGACGCGGTCGACGCCGAGACCGTGGCCGCGTTCTGGAGCCGTGTGCTGGACTGGCCGATCGTGGAGGAGGCCGAGGACGGGTTCAGCCTCGCTCCGCACGAGGGGGCGGACCTGGGGGTCGACGTGTTCACCGTGCCCGAGCGCAAGAGCGTCAAGAACCGCCTGCACCTGGACCTGCGCGTCACCGGCGGACTGACGGTGGCCCAGGAACTGGAGAGGCTGCTGAGGCTGGGCGCGGTGAAGGTGGACGTGGGGCAGCCCGAGGACGCCCGGTGGACGGTGCTCGCCGACCCCGAGGGCAACGAGTTCTGCCTGCTGCACGGACGCGCCGACGCCTCCTGAGGGGCCGCCCCGCCCCGGAGCTCAGGCCTCGCCCCCGGCGGTGAACACCCTCCCGGGCTCGTCCAGCCGCACCGTCTGGCCTCTCGGGATGACGCTGAGCCCGAAACGCCCGTGGGCGGGGGAAGGTCAACGGGTGCGTCACGGGCATGGGCGACACTCTGCCAGGGCGGTGCGACATCCCGCCCCGCGCAGCGCCTCCGCCCGTTCCCGCCCGCCGGGCGACCCGCCCCGACTCCTCGCCGCACACGACACGGCCGCCGCGGAGTCCTCCCATCCGCCCCGCGGCGGCCGTGCGTCATTCGCGTCCCGTCACTCCTTGGGACGCTGGTCGATGATGCGGCGGAACTTGCCCACCGAGCGCTCGATCTGTTCGGGGTCGACCACGTCCACGGTCACGCTCACGCCGACCCTGTCCTTGACCGTCGCCACGATCTGCTCACTCAGGGCCACGCGCCGCTCGGCGGTGCAGTCCGGGGCCGCCTCGATGCGCACCGCCATGCGGTCCAGGCGCCCCTCCTTGGTCAGCACCAGCTGGAAGTGCGGGGCCAGCCCGTCCAGGCCCAGCACGATCTCCTCGA
Source organism: Nocardiopsis sp. LDBS0036 (assembly GCF_041228755.1). Taxonomy (NCBI): domain Bacteria; kingdom Bacillati; phylum Actinomycetota; class Actinomycetes; order Streptosporangiales; family Nocardiopsidaceae; genus Nocardiopsis; species Nocardiopsis sp. LDBS0036. The sequence goes on along the minus strand of NZ_CP141103.1, from coordinate 1,433,979 downwards.
TCTGGGTCGGGAAGACGTTCACGCCGCGCAGGATGATCATGTCGTCGCTGCGGCCGGTCACCTTGTCCATGCGCCGCATGGGCCGGGCCGTGCCCGGGCGCAGCGCGGTCAGGTCGCGGGTGCGGTAGCGGATCACCGGCATGGCCTGCTTGGTCAGCGAGGTGAAGACCAGTTCGCCGTTGGACCCGTCGGGCAGCACGTCCTGGGTGACGGGGTCGAGCACCTCGGGGTAGAAGTGGTCCTCCCACACGTGCAGGCCGTCCTTGGTCTCCACGCACTCGTTGGCCACGCCCGGACCCATGACCTCGGACAGGCCGTAGATGTCCACGGCGTGGATGTCGAAGCGCTCCTCGATCTCGGTGCGCATCTTCTCGGTCCAGGGCTCGGCGCCGAAGATGCCGACCTTGAGCGAGGTCGTACGCGGGTCGATTCCCTGATGCTCGAACTCGTCCATCAGTGTCAGCATGTAGCTGGGGGTGACCATGATGATGTCGGGCTCGAAGTCCTGGATGAGCTGCACCTGCTTGGCCGTCTGCCCGCCCGAGGCGGGGATGACCGTGCAGCCGAGCCTCTCGGCGCCGTAGTGGGCGCCCAGCCCGCCGGTGAAGAGCCCGTAGCCGTAGGAGACGTGCACCTTGTGCCCGGGGCGTCCGCCCGCGGCGCGGATGGAGCGGGCCACCACCTCGGCCCAGGTGTCGATGTCCTCGCGGGTGTAGCCCACGACGGTGGGGCGGCCGGTGGTCCCGCTGGAGGCGTGGATGCGGCTGACCCTGTCCTGGGGGACGGCGAACATCCCGAAGGGGTAGTTGTCGCGCAGGTCGGCCTTGGTGGTGTGCGGGAAGTGGCGCAGGTCCGCCAGTTCGCGCAGGTCCTCGGGGCGCACCCCGGCCTCGTCGAACTTGCGGCGGTACAGGGGCACGTTGGCGTAGGCGTGCTCCAGGGTCCACCGGAGGCGCTTGAGCTGCAGGGCGCGAAGCTCGTCGACACTCATGCGCTCGGCCGGGTCCAGGATCTCGGGTGCGGGCGCCTGTCCCAGGCGGGCGGTGGCTCCGGCCGGCAGCGTGGTGGTGTCGTGGCTTGCCATGGGCCTCTCCGTGTACTGTGCGCGGGACCCGCCAGGACGTGGGCGCCTGGGTGGGGTGGGCGGGCGGGCGCGCTGATCTCGTGGCGGTGCGGTCCGTCGCGGATCGGACCGACTTGCTTACTGACCGAACGTTCGGTTACTAATGCATTAACGCAGTCTCCAGGCAGCGGTGTCAAGGAGAAATGTCGATGATTTCACAGGCGACGGTGGCCCCGACCACCGTCTTTAGCACGGGAGGCCGCACGTGAGCGAGGTCTACTTGGTCGACGGGGTGCGGACCCCGCAGGGCCGCTACGGCGGCGCCCTGGCAGCGGTGCGCCCCGACGACCTGGCCGCCACGGCCGTGGCCGAGGCGGTCCGCCGCGCGGGCGTGCCCGGCGAGGCCGTGGACGAGGTCATCCTGGGCGCCGCCAACCAGGCCGGCGAGGACAACCGCAACGTCGCGCGCATGGCGGCGCTGCTGGCCGGACTCGACCCGAGCGTGCCCGGCTACACCGTCAACCGGCTGTGCGCCAGCGGCCTGACCGCCGTCGCCTCCGCCGCGCAGGCCATCCGCGCGGGCGAGGCCGACGTGGTGGTCGCGGGCGGCGTGGAGTCCATGACCCGGGCCCCCTGGGTGATGGCCAAGCCCGGAACCCCCTGGGCCAAGCCGGGCGAGGTCGCCGACACCTCCCTGGGCTGGCGTTTCACCAACCCGCGCTTCGCCGCGGCCGACGCCGAGGCGCCCGTCGACGCGGGCCCCGACGATCTGCGCTACACCCTGTCCATGGGCGAGACCGCCGAGGAGGTCGCGCTCCTGGAGGGGCTCACCCGCGAGGAGTGCGACGCCTTCGCGCTGCGCAGCCACGAGCGCGCGGTCGCCGCCGCCGAGGCGGGCCGCTTCGACGCCGAGACCGTCCCCGTCACCGTGCGCGGACGCAAGGGCCAGACCAGCGAGGTCACCGCCGACGAGGGCCCGCGCCCCGGCTCCAGCATGGAGAGCCTGGCCGGGCTGCGCCCGGTCTTCCGCGAGGGCGGCATCGTCACCGCGGGCAACTCCTCCTCCCTCTCCGACGGCGCCTCCGCGCTGGTGCTGGCCGGCGCCGAGGCCGTGCGCCGCTACGGCCTGACCCCCCGCGCCCGCGTGGTCGCCTCCGCCTCGGCCGGGGTGGACCCGCAGGTCATGGGCCTGGGTCCGGTCCCGGCCACCCGCAAGGTGCTCGGCCGCGCCGGGTGGGACCTGGACGGGGTCGGCGCCGTGGAGCTCAACGAGGCCTTCGCCGCCCAGTCCCTGGCCGTGATGCGCCAGCTCAAGCTGGAGGAGGAGCGCGTCAACGCCGACGGCGGCGCCATCGCGCTGGGCCACCCGCTGGGCAGCTCCGGCGCCCGCATCCTGGTCACCCTGCTCAACCGCATGGAGCGCGAGGACGCCGCCCGCGGCCTGGCCACCCTGTGCGTGGGTGTGGGCCAGGGCGTCGCACTGCTGGTGGAGCGCCCGTGAGCGCGAGCGACGGCACCGCGCACCGGGCCGACGGGGACTTCACCACCCTGGACGTGGAGTGGCGCGAGGACCGCGTGGTGGTCCAGCTCCACCGCCCCGAGGCCCGCAACGCCATCAACGCGACGATGATCGCCGAACTGCACCGGGTGTGCGAGCGGATCGAGGCCGAGCCCAGGCCGCTGCTCCTGACCGGGCACGGCACCGTGTTCGCGGGCGGCGCCGACATCTCCGAACTGCGCGAACGCGGCCGCGAGGAGGCGCTGGCCGGGATCAACAGCCGCCTGTTCGAACGCCTGCACCGCCTCCGTGCGCCCACCGTGGCGGCCGTGGACGGCTACGCCCTGGGCGGCGGCGCCGAGCTGTCCTACGCCTGCGACATCCGCATCGCCACCCCCACCGCCGTGTTCGCCCAGCCCGAGCCGGGTCTGGGCATCATCGCGGGGGCGGGCGCGTGCTGGCGGCTGCGGGAGCTGGTCGGCGCCTCGGTGGCCAAGCAGGTGCTGCTGGGCGGCTACCGCCTGGACGCCGAGGCCGCGCTGCGCCACGGCCTGGTCGCCGAGATCGTGCCCTCCGGGGAGTTGCGCGAACGCGCCCACGCCCTGATCGACCGCATGGCCGCCTCCTCCGCGCTGGCCCTGCGCATGACCAAGATGGTCCTGGACGCCGACGGCCCCCACCCGCTCGCCGACGACCTGACGCAGGCCGTGCTGTTCGAGAGCGCCGACAAGCACGAGCGCATGACCCGTTTCCTGGAGAGGAAGAAGCGTTGAGCACCACCGAGCAGGGGGGCGGCGCCGCGCCGGGCGTTCCCGCCACCGTCGCCGTCGTCGGCGGCGGCACCATGGGCGCCGGGATCGTCCAGCAGTTCCTCACCCGCGGCGCCGACGTGGTGCTGGTCGAGGCCACCGCCGAGGCCGCCGAGGCCGGTCGCGCCCGCGTGGCGGCCGGGCTGGACAGAGCCCGCCGGCGCGGGAAGATCGACGCCGAACCGGCCGCCTACCTGGCCCGGCTGCGCACGGTCACCACCCCCGCCGACATCCCGGCCGACGCCGGGCTGGTCGTGGAGGCCGTGCCGGAGCGGCCCGAACTGAAGATCGCCGTGCTCACCGCCGCCGAGGCCGCCGTGGGCGAGGACACCGTCCTGGCCTCCAACACCAGTTCGCTGTCGGTCACCGAGCTGGCCGCCGCCCTCCAACGCCCCGCGCGCTTCCTGGGCACCCACTTCTTCAACCCCGTCCCCGCCTCCAAGCTCGTGGAGCTGGTCGTGGCCCCCGAGACCGACGAGGCCGTCCTGACCTCGGCGCGCGCCTGGGTCGCCGCCCTGGGCAAGACCGAGGTCGTGGTCCGCGACGCGCCCGGGTTCGCCACCAGCCGCCTGGGCGTCATGCTGGGGCTGGAGGCCATCCGCATGGTCGAGGAGGGTGTGGCCTCGCCCGCCGACATCGACACCGCCATGGAGCTGGGCTACCGCCACCCCATGGGGCCGCTGCGCCTGACCGACCTGGTGGGCCTGGACGTGCGCCTGGCCATCGCCGAGTACCTGGCCGCCGAACTGGGGGACCGGTTCGCGCCTCCGGAGCTGCTGCGCCGTATGGTCGCCGAGGGAAGGCTGGGCCGCAAGAGCGGACGGGGCTTCCACACCTGGGACGAGGGAGAGTAGAGCGTTGAGCGAGGACACGGCGGCCGGACAGGCGGCGGCGGAGTTCACCGAGGCCGACGGGCTGGCCACGGTACGGCTGAACACGCCCGCCCTGACCCGGCGGGTCAAGGAGGAACTGCTGGCGGCGCTGCGTCGGGCGGCGGGGTCCACCACCGCCCGCGCGGTGCTGCTGCTGGGCTCGGACAAGGCCTTCTGCGTGGGCCAGGACCTGGCCGAGCACGCGCGGATCCTGGAGGAGCGCCCCCAGGACGCGCTGGACACCGTGCGCGAGCACTACAACCGCATCGTGCTGGCCCTGGAGGACGTCCAGGTGCCGGTCGTGGTCGGCATCGGCGGCGCCTGCGTGGGCGCGGGACTGGGTTTCGCCCTGGCCGGGGACGTGCGGATCGCGGCCCGCCGGGCCAAGTTCGGCACCGCCTTCACCGGCATCGGCCTGGCCTCGGACTCCGGGCTGGCCTCCCGCCTGGTGGCCTCGCTGGGCCAGGCCCGGGCCATGGAGCTGATGCTGCTGGGCACGGTCGTGGGCGCCGAGCGCGCCCTGGAGCTGGGCCTGGTCACCGAGGTCGTGGACGACGACGCCTGGGAGGCGCGCGCCCACGCCGTGGCCGCGGGTCTGGCCTCCGGGCCCACCAGCGCGTTCGTGGCGGCCAAGCGGGAGGTGCGCTCGGCCGCCGTGGGCGGGCGCGAGCTGCCCGAACTGCTGGAGGAGGAGGCCGACCTCCAGAACCAGCTGGGACAGACCGCCGACCACGTCGGAGCGGTCCGCGCGTTCCTGGCCAAGGAGAAGCCGATCTTCTCCGGGAGCTGAGCTGGCGGTTTCCCCGCCCGGCGGACTTGCCCGGGCGGGGGAATCCGGGGATACTAATTACTGACCGAACGTTCGGTTATGAATGAGGTGAGAAACCAGTGAGCACCCAGACGGTCCGGGAGGCGTCCCCCGACGCCGACCTCCTCCAGGCCGAGTTCGACGCCAGGATCGCCGCCGACCAGCGCATCGAGCCGCGCGACTGGATGCCCGAGGGCTACCGCAGGACGCTCGTGCGCCAGGTCTCCCAGCACGCGCACTCGGAGATCATCGGCATGCAGCCCGAGGGAGACTGGATCGCCTCCGCGCCCAGCCTGCGGCGCAAGGCCATCCTGCTGGCCAAGGTCCAGGACGAGGCCGGGCACGGGCTGTACCTGTACGCCGCCGCCGAGACCCTGGGCGTGGATCGCGCCGACCTGACCGAGCGCCTCATCGAGGGGCGCCAGAAGTACTCCTCGATCTTCAACTACCCGTCGCTGACCTTCGCCGACGTGGGCGTCATCGGCTGGCTCGTGGACGGCGCCGCGATCTGCAACCAGGTCCCGCTGTGCCGCAGCTCCTTCGGCCCCTACGCCCGCGCCATGGTGCGCATCTGCAAGGAGGAGTCCTTCCACCAGCGCCAGGGCTACGAACTGCTCATGCGCATGATGGAGGGCACCCCCCAGCAGCGGGCGATGGTCCAGGACGCCGTCGACCGCTGGTGGTGGCCGTCGCTGATGATGTTCGGCCCGCCCGACGCCGACTCGCCCAACACACAGCAGTCCATGGCCTGGGGCATCAAGCGCGACACCAACGACGACCTGCGCCAGAAGTTCGTGGACATGACCGTCCCCCAGGCCGAGAAACTCGGCGTCACCCTGCCCGACCCCGAGCTGGTCTGGAACGCCGAGCGCGGCCACCACGACTTCGGCGAACCCGACTGGGTGGAGTTCAAGCAGGTCATCTCCGGCGCCGGACCCAAGAACGCCGAGCGCGTCCAGCGCCGCCGGGCCGCCCACGAGAAGGGCGCGTGGGTGCGCGAGGCCGCCACCGCCTACGCCCGCAAGCACACCAGCGCCGAGGAGGCCGCGGTATGAGCGACGACAACACGGCCGGTTCCGGGGCGGCCCGCCCCGAGTGGCCGCTCTACGAGGTCTTCGTGCGCGGCAAGCGCGGCCTCAACCACGTCCACGTGGGCTCGCTGCACGCCCCCGACGACCACATGGCCCTGCACAACGCCCGCAACCTCTACACCCGCCGCAACGAGGGCGTGAGCATCTGGGTGGTGCGCGCCGAGCACATCGCCGCCTCCAGCCCCGACGAGAAGGACCCCTACTTCGCGCCCAGCGGGGACAAGGTCTACCGCCACCCGACGTTCTACCCCATCCCCGAGGACGTCCCGCACATCTAGGGCGGCGGCACGACCGGCGCACACGAGGCCAAAGGAAAAGACATTGAGCGGCGACCACATCTACTCGGCCCTGAGCGAGGAGCACGGCGGCGACACCCGCTGGGCCTTCGGCACCGGCTTCACCGACGCCCTCGCCGGGGTGGACACCACCCTGCCCGAGGGGGTCGACGGGGCCGACCTGGCGCTGTACTGCCAGATGCTCGGCGACGACGCGCTCATCCAGGCCCAGCGGCTCGTCCACTGGGTGACCGACGCCCCCGAGCTGGAGGAGGAGGTCGCGCTGGCCAACATCGCCCTGGACCTGCTCGGACAGGCCCGCCTGCTGCTGGCCCGCGCCGGACAGGCCGACGGCACCGGACGCGACGAGGACGCCTTCGCCTACCGGCGCGGTCCCGCCGAGTTCCGCAACGTCCGCCTGGCCGAGGCGCCCCGCGGCGACTTCGCCCGCGCCGTCGTCACCCTGCTGACGCTCTCCAGCGCCCGCCTGGCCGTGTTCGCCCGCCTGGCCGACAGCCGCGACCCCGTGCTGGCCGCCGTCGCGGCCAAGGCGGTCAACGAGCTGGCCTACCACCGCGAGTACGCGGTCTCCTGGGCCCTGCGCCTGGGCGACGGCACCCCCTACTCCCGCGAGCGCATGACCGCCGCCGTCGCCGAGGTGTGGCCACTCACCGGCGAGCTGTTCGCCACCCACCCCGTCGAGGCCCGCATGGCTCAGCAGGGCGTGGGTGTGGACCCGGCCACCGTGCGCGAGGAGGTGCACGCCGTCCTGGCGCAGGTGCTCACCACCGCCACCCTGGACGCCCCCGCGCCCTTCCCCGCACCGGCCCTGGCCGGACGCCGGGGAGAGCACACCGCCGAACTGGCCCCCCTGCTGGACGAACTCCAGAAGGTGGCCCGCGAGCACCCGGAGGCGACATGGTGACCACCACCCGGGACCGGGCCCGCGAGCGCGCCGAGCGCGCCGCCGCCGCGGTCACCGACCCCGAGCTGCCCATGCTCACCCTGGCCGACCTCGGCATCCTGCGCCGCGTGGAGGTCGAGGGCGACGGAACCGCCGCGGTGTGGATCACCCCCACCTACTCGGGCTGCCCGGCCCTGGCCGAGATGCGCGCGGACGTGGACCGCGCCGTGCGCGCCGCCGGGTTCGACCGGGTCGAGGTGCGCACCGAGCTCTCCCCGCCCTGGACCACCGACTGGATCACCGCCGAGGGCAGGCGCAAGCTCGCCGAGCACGGCATCTCCCCGCCGGGCGGCGCGCCCGCGCGGGCCGCCGGGCCGGTGCCGCTGACCCTGCTGCCCACCCGTACCGCACCGCGCTGCCCGCTGTGCGGGTCCGGCCGGACCGAGGAGCTGTCCCGCTTCGGCGCGACCTCCTGCAAGTCCCTGCACCGCTGCCGGTCCTGCCGCGAACCGTTCGAGCACGTCAAGGAGATCTGACCGTGACCACACCCGTCACCGAGACCGCGCCCGCGGCCGCGCGCCGCCGGGGCGCGTTCCACCGGCTGCGCGTGGCCGCCGTCGAGCGCCTGTGCGACGACGCCGTCGCCGTCACCTTCGACGTCCCCGACCACCTGGCCGAGGAGTACGCGTTCGCCCCCGGGCAGTCGCTGACCCTGCGCCGCGAGGTGGACGGCGTGGAGGAGCGCCGCAGCTACTCCGTGTGCGCCCCCGTCGGCCAGGCGCCCCGTGTGGGCGTGCGCCTGGTCTCGGGCGGCCTGTTCTCCAACTGGCTGGTCAACGAGGTGCGCCCCGGCGACGAGGTGGAGGTGGGCGCGCCCACCGGCCGCTTCGTCCCCGACCTGGACACCGCGGCCCGCCACGTGATGGTCGCCGCCGGTTCGGGCATCACCCCGGTGCTGTCCATGGCCTCCTCGCTGCTGCGCCGCACCGACTCGCGCGTCACCCTGCTCTACGGCAACCGCCGCAGCGACACGGTGATGTTCGCCGACGAGATCGCCGACCTCAAGGACGCGTTCGGAACGCGCTTCGAGCTGGTGCACGTGCTCTCCCGCGAGCCGCGCGAGGCCGAGCTGTTCACCGGGCGCCTGGACGGCGCCAAGCTGGAGGCGCTGCTGGACACGGTCGTGGCCGCCGACGCCGTCGACCACTGGTGGCTGTGCGGACCGTACGGCATGGTCACCGACGCCCAGGAGGTGCTCACGGGCCGGGGCGTGCCGGGGGAGCGGATCCACCAGGAGCTGTTCTTCGTGGAGGGCGCCGAGCCGCCGCCCCAGGCGCGCCACGAGGAGCCCGGCGTGGAGGGGCCCGCCAGCGAGGTGACCCTCGTGCTGGACGGGCGCACCACCACCCTGACGCTGCCGCGCGGGGTGCCCGTGCTGGACGCCGCGCAGCGCTACCGGCCGGACCTGCCCTTCGCCTGCAAGGGCGGGGTGTGCGGCACCTGCCGGGTGAAGGTGTGCGAGGGCGAGGTGCGGATGCTGCGCAACTACGCGCTCACCGAGGCCGAGGTGGCGGCGGGGTACGCGCTGTCGTGCCAGGCGTTGCCCGAGAGCGACGCCGTGACCGTGGACTACGACGCGTGAGCGCGCGCAACGAGACCGCCTGGCGGATGTTCGAGGCGGACATGGCGTCCAAGAACCTGGGGATGCGCCTGGTCGAGGCCAGCGACGGACTGGCGGTCGTGGAGATGACCGTGGGGCCGCTGATGCTCAACGGGCACGGGATCGCCCACGGCGGGTTCGTGTTCACCCTGGCCGACACCGCGTTCGCGTGCGCGTGCAACGTGGACGGGGGAGGGGTGACCGTGGCCTCGGGGGCGGACGTGACCTTCGTGGCCCCGGCGAAGGAGGGTGACGTGCTGGTGGCCACCGCCCGGGAGCGGGCGCTGTTCGGCCGCAGCGGCCTGTACGACGTCACGGTCCGCCGGGGCGAGGAGGTCGTCGCCGAGTTCCGGGGCCGCAGCCGCACGCTGCCCCCGCGCGGCTAGCCGCCGGGTCGGGGCGGCTACGGGGCCGGGACCGCGAGGGCGGTCCCGGCCCCCTCGCGTGGTGGCGGGGCCGGTGGCGGGTGTCCACAAGCGGTCATCCGCGTTTGGGGTGAGGTCAGTACATGTGTGCGCCTTGATGGAGAAAAGCGAACCTTGTGGCTTATGTGAGCACATGGATAGCTTTTTCCCGTTCGTGTCCCGGGTCCGCCCACGAGGCGGCCCTCGACCAGACAGGCAATCCCCCTCATGCGTCGTTCCCTGACCCGTACGACGGCGGTCTCGGCCGCCTCGGTACTGGCCTTGTCACTCCTCTCCCCGTCGCAGGCGCTCGCCGACGACAACCGTCCTCCGGACCGGCCCGACACCGCCACGCTCACCGCGCGGGGAAGGGTGTGCTCCACCGACCAGGATGCCCCCACACTTATCGGCAGCACAGCACCCCTCCTGAGAGGAGTCTTCCGCGATCCCGACTCCGAGACCGGGGCACAACGGATCAGGGCCGAGTTCGAGTGGAGCCTGGAGGGCACCGACGAACTCCTCGGCGCGGCCGAGTCGACCCATACCTGGCACCACCCCGGCCGTGACCCCTATCCGCTGTCGGTAACCGCGAGCGGCCTGCCCGAAGACACCCTCATGCGCTATCGCGCGCGCGGCCATGACAACCAGGAGCCGGGTGAGTGGTCCGAGTGGTGCTGGATCGAAGTCAACACCGACGGACCCGAAGCGCCTCCGCTGGTCACCTCCGACGACTACCTTCCCAACGGTGGTTTCCAGGGAGCACCCGGTCGGACAGCGGAGTTCACCTTCGCCAACAACGGAACGCTGGACGCGGTCTCCTACGAGTACAACCTCGGCCTGGAACCCCTGTGCAACACCCGGGTGGAACTCGATGAGCCCGGTGCCTCCGCCACCGTCTCGGTCACACCGCAGAGGTCGGGACCCCAGTGGATCTACGCCCGGAGCGTCGACGCCTACGGCAACACCTCCGCGTGCGAGTTGGTGTACGAGGTCCTGGTGGCTTCCCTGGCCGACCCCGTGGCCTACTTCCTCCTCGACGAAGGTGAGGGGACGAGCGCCTCGGACGTCATGTCAGAGGACCGCTCTGCTACGGGGGACGGCGGCATCGCCTGGACCCGTGGCCGCGTGGGCGAGCGCCAGGGCAGCGGTTACCGGCTGGAGGGCACGGCCGTGGCCACGGCTGACGGACACCTGCGCACCGACACGGCGGTCGTCGACACCTCGGAGGCCTTCGCGGTGTCGGCCTGGGTCCGGTTGGACGAGACCGGCACCGACGCCGTCGCCCTCTCCCAGGACGGCGAACATCTGAGCGGCTTCCAGCTCGGTTACGACGCCTCCGAGGAGGCATGGGTGTTCCAGACAGCCTCTCAGGACGGACCGCAGGCCGGGTTCGACCAGCGCGTGGTCTCCACCGTTCCCGCTCAGGCGGGCGTGTGGACACAGCTCAGCGGTCAGCACGATCCGGAAACCGGAGAGATCGCCCTCTACGTCGAGGGCGCCCATCAGGGAAGCGCCGCGTGGGACTCCGCCTGGAACGCTGAGGGCCCGTTCGTCATCGGAGGCGGCCGGGAAGCGGACGCCTTCTCGGGCAGTTGGCCGGGAGCGGTCGATCACGTCAAGGTATGGGACCGCCTCCTCATCGTCGAGGACGCGCCCTACACCAGCACCAAGCGGTCGGAGGTGTGGCAGCACGCCAACCTGCCGCTGGCCCTGGAGGGCCGGTGGATGTTGGAGGAGAGCGGTGGTGCGGCCGCCGCGGACGGTTCCGACCACGGCCTGGACGCGACACTGCACGGTGACCCCGCGACGGTGTGGGAGGGGGCGTTCAACGACTGGACCTACACCTCCGCGATCCTTCTCGACGGAACCGCGCAGGAGCACCTGCGCACGGACGGAGCGGCTGTGCGCACCGACCGCAGCTTCACCGCCTCGGTGTGGGTGCGTTTGGACGAGGGCGGCTCCGACGCCGTCGCGCTCTCCCAGAGCGGCGAGCACACCGGTGGGTTCGTGCTGGGGTACGACGCCGAACTGGAGGCGTGGGTCTTCGAGACATCGGCCGGGGACTCCGAGGGAGCTGAGGTCAGCCGCGTCGCCTCCGCCTGGGCGGAGACGGGGAGGTGGACCCATTTGACCGGTATCTACGACCACGTGGACGGAACACTCGCCCTCTACGTCGACGGTGTCCGGCAGGAGGACGCGGAACGCGAGGGCGCCTGGCACGCCGACGGCGACGTGGTGATCGGAGGCGCCGGATACACGGACGGCGTCGACCGTCCCTGGACGGGCGCTCTCGGCACGGTCTTCCTCCTCCAGGGAGTCGCTTTCCCCCACGACGTCTACACCGTGATGGAAGGTCTCCTGCCGAGGGTTTAGTCGAGACCTCGGAGCACCAGGACCGGGGCACGGGCGCCCCGTCGCAATGACCGACCGGGGCCGGGGCCGTCACAGGACGGTCCCGGCCCCGGCATGTGCGAGGAAGGGCCACGTATCAGCCCCCGCCAGGGCCTGGTTCCGTCCCGTCCTGGGCGATTCCGCGTCGTCGGAGCCGGGCAGGGGGCGCGAACACACGGGGGCGATCGCGCGTCCCACGGGCGTAGGGAGGGCGCCGTCCTCCGCCGCACGAGAAGGACCCCATGACCGTCACGCCCGCCCCCGTCCCCCCGCCGCCCCGCGACACCGGCCTCCCGCCCGGCCTCGAACCCCTGGAGAAGGGCGACCCGCGAACGCTCGGCCCCTACCGGATCGTGGGGCGGATCGGCGCGGGCGGCATGGGCGCCGTCTACGGCGGAATCGACGGAAGCGGGCGGTGCGTGGCCGTCAAGACCGTGCACGCCCGCTTCGCGCGCGGACGCGGCCACCGCGAGGCCTTCGCCCGCGAGGTGGACATGCTGGCCCGCGCCCGGGGTGTGAGCACCGCGCGACTGTACGACGCCGACACCACGGCACGCGTGCCCTGGCTGGCCTTCGACTACGTCCCCGGCCGGAACCTGCGCGCCCACGTACGCGCCTTCGGCCCCCTGGAGGGGGAGATGCTGCGCGCGTTCGCGGCGGGCACCGCCGAGGGCCTGGCCGCGCTGCACTCCGCCGGGATCGCGCACCGCGACATCAAACCCGGCAACGTCATCCTGTCCCCGGACGGCCCGAAGATCGTCGACTTCGGCATCGCCACCGCCGTCGGCACCACGCGCGCGAACGACCGGGGCGCCTCCTACGGCACCCCCGGCTGGGTGGCGCCCGAACGCTACACCGGGGCGGTCGCCGACCCGGCCGCCGACGTGTTCGCCTGGGGCGCCCTGGTGGCGCTCGCGGCCACCGGACGCGAACCCTTCGGCCGCGGCACCCCCGAGCAACTGCGCCAGCGGGTCACCGCCGGTCAACACGACCTGGCGGGCGTGCCCGACGACGTCCTGCCGCTGGTGGAGGCCGCCCTGGCCAACGACCCCGCGCGGCGCCCGCGCGCGGTCGAGCTCATGCGCGCCCTGCTGCCCGAACCCGAGGAGGTCGGACTGAGCGGACGCGGCGGCCCGGTCCCGGCCGCCGAGACCCTGCGCGCCCTGCTGCGCGGCTACTGGCGCGGGGTCGACTCCGCGGGTCACGACCCCGCCGCGTGGGCGACCGCCGTGGGCGTGCTCTCGGCGGCCGGGATCACCGCGGGCGCGCTGGGCGGCGCGGGGGCCGGTACGGGCGCTGGCGGGGCCGCGGCCGGTACCGGCGGTGCCGCAACCGGTACGGGCGGTGCCGCGGGAGCCGCCACCGGAACCACGGCGGCGGGGGCCGCCGGCGGTACCCTCACCGCCCTGGCCGGGGCCAAGGCGGCGGTGGCCGGTGCGGGCGTGCTGGTCGCCGCCGGGCTCGCCACCGGCGGGTACGTGGTCTACGACCGGGTCAGCGGTGCTCCGGCGGAGGCCGTCACCGCCGCCGCGACCACCCTGGAGGAGGGCGGCGGGTTCGTGGTCGAGGTCGAGCGCCGCTTCAGCGACGCGCACGCCGAGGAGGTCGCCGCGCGGACCGGTCAGGCGGTCGAGGCGGTGCTGGAGGAGAGCACGGCCACCGTCGAGTACCGCTACGCGGCCGACCGTGACGTCTTCCTGGCCAGCGGCGAGGTGATGGGACAGGGGTCCGTCGCGGCCGCCGACAGCGGCGGACGGCTGTACGTGTACGGGCCCGCCCTGGCGGAGGGCGAGGCCTCCGAGCCGGTGGAGCCCGCGTGGGAGGCCACCGCCGAGGACCTGGGTCCCGAGCTGGTCACCGGCCCGCTGCGCACGATGGCGGAGTCGCCGGACCTGGAGGCGGGCGGAGCCGGGGAGGAGGGCGGCCGGGTGTACACCGGCCCGCTCACGTCCCGGCTCGTGGTGGACGGCGAGGTGGTCGAGGAGGACGCGCGGGGCCTGGTCGAGGTCGACGAGCGGGGCGGCCCGGTGCGGATGGAGTACGCCGGAGCCCTGTGGCGGGTGCGGGCCGACTTCACCGAGGTCGGCGGCCCCGTGGAGGTGGTCGACCCCCAGCAGGGGGAGGAGTCCGGCGGCGGACGCCTGGAGGTGCTCCACGCGCCCGCCTGCGGAGAGTTCGAGTTCTACGAACGTGTCTGGCAGGTGCGCGCGGACGCCTGGGGGATGTCGTGCGACCGCGCCTTGGAGGTGGCGGGGCTGCTGGGGAGCGAGGGCGGGCGCTCGGAGCTCGCCCTGGGGTACACCGGTACCGGGGTGCACACCCACTTCGTGGACGGCGAGCTGGCCTGCGTGGGGGTGAGGGAGTCGGTCCCCGGGCTGTCGGGGGCGGAGTCCCCCTGGTCGCTGGTCTCCTGCACGTCCGCCACATCCGTCGGGGAGAGCGAGTTCGGCTGGGAGGAACTGGAGTTCGGGGAGTCCGTCCTCATCCGGTTCGTCCGGGTGGAGTAGGAGGACGGTCGGCCCGGACGGCGCGGGCCTTCGCCGGGGGACCGCGCCGCAGGCTGCCCGCGGGCCCGGGGCCTCGGAAGGTCCGCGCCGAAGGACACCGGGCAGGCCTCCGTCGTCCCCCTTCGCCCCGTTCCCGGCCCGAGGGCGCGCCCCGCCCAGGGTTTCGGAACGGGGCTCCCTCCCGGTCCCGGGGTCAGCGCAGGGCGCTGGGCTCCGGGGCCGCCACCGTCCGGCCTTCGCGGTCGCGCCGCCGCCCCGGGCGGTCCAGGACGCCCGCGAACACCGCGATGCCCAGGCCCACCACGGCCAGCACCGCCCCGATCGCGGCCGGGGAGGTGTACCCCAGGCCCGCGCTGATCCCGATGCCGCCCAGCCACGCCCCGGCGGCGTTGGCCAGGTTGAACGCCGAGTGGTTGGAGGCCGCCGCCATCGTCGGCGCCTCGGCGGCCTTGTTCATCACCAGGACCTGGAGCGGGGTGGCCACGCCGAACCCCACCGCGCCCAGGACCACCACCGTCACCGCGGCCGTCCAGGGGTTGTGCACGGTCACCGTGAACACCACCAGCACCACCGCAAGCGCGGCCAGCGACCCGTAGATCGTCGGGCGCAGCGCCCGGTCGGCCAGGGGTCCCACGATCAGCGAACCCAGGGTCATGCCGGTGCCGAACAGGGCCAGGACGATCGGCACCCCGGACGCGGACATGCCCGCCAGCTCCGTCATCATCGGCGAGACGTAGCTGTAGACGGCGAACACCCCGGCGAACCCGAAGACCGCCGTGACCAGGCCCAGGACGACCTGGGAGCGGCCCAGTTCGCGCATCTCGTGGCGCAGGCCCGTGCCGGAGGCCGCGGGCTGGTGCGGCACGAACACCGCGACGCCGAGCAGGGCGAGCAGGGCGATCCCGGCCACGACCAGGAACGCCGCGTGCCAGCCCATCGCCTGGCCCAGGAAGGTGCCCGCGGGCACGCCGACGATGTTGGCCACGGTCAGGCCGAGGAACATCCGCGAGACGCCCGTGGCCCGCCGCCCCGGACCGGCCAGGTGCGCCGCGACCAGCGAGCCCACTCCCAGGTAGGCGCCGTGGGGCAGTCCGGCCAGGACCCGCGAGGCGAACACGGCGCCGAAGGACGGGGCCAGGACGGTGGCGAGGTTGCCCACCAGGAAGAGCCCCATGAAGACCAGCAGCGCCGTCTTGCGGGGCAACCGCGTGCTCAGCGCGGTGAGCAGCGGTGCGCCGACCACCACGCCCAGGGCGTAGGCGGAGATGAGGTATCCGGCGGTCGGAACCGGTACGCCGAGGTCGGCGGCGACCTCGGGCAGCAGTCCCATGATCACGAACTCGGTGGTGCCGATGGCGAACGCGCCGACGGCGAGGGCGAGCAGGGCCAGAGGCATGGGTGGGTCCCCTTCGAAGGGTCGGTCGGGGTTCACGGGTGCCGGGCGCCGCGGGTCGCGGGGTTTCGGGCTTTCCGGGGCCCGGCGGGGCCGAATGACAGCGGAGGGTGATTTGGCACGTGCCAATTCCAGTGTCGGACTTTTCCGGACCTGTGCCAACCGTCCGCGCGTGTGATGTGGCTCTTAGCGGCGCGCCCACCGTCGGAAACGTCGCAGGACACCGGCCACGGGCGTCCCGGGCCGCAGGGCCCTCAGCGCGGGGGAGCGGTGCTGCCGCGCACCGTCAGGGCGGGCTCCAGCAGCAGATGCCTGCTCTCGGTGCGCCCGCCGTCCAGGCGCTCGGACGCGGAGCGGACGGCGAGCCGCGCCATGCGCGCCGCGTCCTGGCGCACCGACGTGAGCTGGAGGAAGGAGAGCCGCGCGGTCCGGCTGTCGTCGTAACCCACCACCGAGACGTCCCCGGGCACGCTCACCCCGGCGCGGACCAGTGTCGCCAGCAGCCCGAACGCGCACAGGTCGTTGGCCGCGACCACGGCCGTGGGCAGGGCCTCCCGCGCCAGGAGCACCCGCGCCGCCCGCGCGCCCGCCTCCTCGGAGTAGTCGCCGGGCAGGACCTCGACGCGCCCGCCCAGGCCGTACCCGCGCATCGCCTCGGCGTAGCCCCGCGCGCGCCCGCCGGCCCCCGGGAGCCCGCCGCCGTCGACGTGCACGATGTCGCGGTGGCCCAGTTCCACCAGGTGCCCGACGGCCTGGCCCACGCCCGCGGCGTCGTCCGTGCCCACGCTGTCGGTCCCCTCCGCGCCGGTGCGCTGGCCGATCTCCACCACGGGGACCCGTTCGGCGACCCGCGCCAGGTCCGCGGGCGCCTCCGCGGACAGGCCGATCAGGATCAGCGCCTCGCAGCGCAGCCCCACCAGTTCGTCGATCGCCTCGCGTTCGCTGCGGGTGCTGGCCATCGCGCTCAGCACCACGCCGTACCCGAGTTCGGCGGCGGCGGGGTAGAGCTCCTCGACCAGGTGGGCGTCCATCGGGTACTCCAGGCCGAAGAGCACGCCCACCTGTCGGCTGCGCGCCCGGCGCAGCAGCCGTGCGGCGGTGTCGGCCCGGTACCCCAGCTCCTCGGCGGCGCGCAGGACCCGCTCCCGGGTCCGCGCGCTCGGGCCCGGGCGGTCGCCCAGCACCAGCGAGACCAGCTGCCGCGAGACCCCCAGGTGCGCGGCCACGTCGGCCATCGTCGGGTGCCGATGGGCGCCCGTCCCGTTCTCCGACATCTGCCTCCTCCGGTTCGCGCCGCCGCCCGGTGCCCCGGGACGCCGACCGCCCCGCGACCGGCGGCGGTCGCGGGGCCGCCCGGCCTCCTCGGGCCCGGACCCACATTCTGGCACCGGCCCGTCTCCGCGCGGGCGCCGCGCTCACCGGCCGCGGGTGCCGGAGTCGCGGTAGTCCGTGTAGGTGTAGGGGTTGTCCAGCACCTTGGACGCGGGGATGTCGGGGTTCATCCCCTCGGTCCAGGCCTCCTCCCCGACCGAGGCGCGCAGGTGCTCGACGGTGGCCTCCACACCGCGGCGCACGGCGGCCAGGTCCACGCCCACCAGCCGGTGCTCGTGCTTGACCACCCGGCCGTCGACGAGGACCGTGTGCACGTCGGCGCGCTGGGCCTGGAGGGCGATGTGCCCGTAGGGGTTGAGCAGGGGGAAGGACACGGGCGAGTCGTCGTTGCGGATCAGCACGAGGTCGGCCTTGGCGCCGGGCGCGATCCGGCCCAGGTCGTCGCGGCCCAGGGCGGCGGCCCCGCCCCGGGTGGCCCACTCCACCACCTGGTCGGCGCGCAGGGCGCTGTGGGTGACGGTGTCGCTGCGCCCGTGCGCCTCCTGGTGCTCGCGGGCCCGATCGGCGCCCAGGGTGGCGCGCATGGCGCTGAACAGGTCCCCGCTCTGCCACACGCTGCTGTCCACCGACAGCGACACCGGTATGCCGTGGGCGCGCATCGCCCACGTGGGCGGGTATCCCTGGCCGGCGCTCTGCTCGCTCTCGGTGGAGACCGACACCGACCCGCCGGTGGCGGCGATGCGCTGGTAGGAGTCCGCGGACAGGGAAGCGGCGTGCACGTACACCGTCTCGGGCCCCATGAAGCCGTGCTCGTGCATGAGCCGGACGCCGTCGTCACCGGTGGCGCCCCACACCCCGGCGTGGGTGGTGACGGCCAACCCCAGGTCGCGGGCGGCCTCGAAGGCAGGCCTCTCGGGGAACTCCGGGTCGCCGGTGACGTCGAAGGCGATCTGGAGGCCCAGCATGTCGTCGCCCCGGTGGCGTTCGACGAAGGCGCGCAGATCGGGGCTGGTGGCCCACTCGGCGGGCGCCCGCTGGATGTTGCCGTAGGCCAGGACGTGGCGGCCGGGGACCGAGAGCAGCGCGTCGGCGGCCGCGTCGGCGTGTTCGGGGGTCTGGAGGCCGTGCGACCAGTCCACGACGGTGGTGACCCCGGCCTCCAGGGCCTCGACGGCGGCGAGCGTGTTGCCCGCGTGCACGTCGACGGGGCGGAACCGCGTGCCGTGTTCGAGGTAGTACCAGACGAAGTACTGGGCGAGGGTCCAGTCGGCCCCGTAGCCGCGCATGGCGGTCTGCCACATGTGGCGGTGGGTGTCGATCATGCCGGGCATGACCAGGCCGCCGGAGGCGTCGATCTCCGTGGTGCCCTCGGGTACCGGCAGGCGCGGTCCCACGGCGGCCACGCGGTCGTCGACGACCAGGACGTCGGTGTCGGGCAGGACCGTGCGCGCGTCGTCCATGGGCAGCACCGTGCCGCCGCGCAGCACCACCGGTCGGCCCCGGGGGAACTCGTTCGGTCTGTTCAAGGAGGGCTCCTTCGCCGTGTGCCCCTCGCGGACCGGTCCGGGGTCCCGTCGCCGCCGCGGTCGTGGTCCCTCGCGCGCTCGTGGGACGGGCACGCCTTCGGCGGCCGCCCGTACCGGGAGGAAGGGGAAGGGACCGGTGCGGCCCGGCGCGTGGGGACGTCCGGGAGCCGGGAGGGGGCGGAATGCGTGTGTCCATCCCACTGTGTCATTTCTGGTGACCGTGGGGTGCCGAAGCCCGTCGGGGCGGAGGAGGATCACGGGCCTGGCGGGGGAGGGGGTGAAAGCCCCCGGACATGGCTGTGGCCCGCGTCCCCCAACGCGGGCCACAGCGGGCGCGGCCAGGGTGCACTGAGTGCGGTCTGGCCGCTGGGAAGGCGGATGTAGCGGCTGAGTACGTGCCGGAAACCCCCATTGCCGACACGAGCGCTGACATCCGCGCATGGATTGTGGTGTGCGCCTCACAGGACCTGCGGGTTGGGTGCGGGTGGTGGGGATCGGGGTTCGGTCTGGGGCGCTTCACCTGTAAGAACGCTTCGTCTGTAGGAGGTGTTCCCGCTGGACGGACCGATTTTCGGATCGTCCGGTAAAAAGCGGGTGCGGACTGTCCCCGCTCTTCCTAAGCTCCTGACCACGCTCTACCCAAGGAGGCGGTTCCCATGCCCGCGACCCTCACCCTGTGGCGGCCCACCGGGCCCGCGGAACTCGCCCTGGTGGGGGACTCGGGCTGGCGGGAGTGGCCGCCGCGCCTGCCTGAGCAGCCGATCTTCTACCCCGTGCTCAACGAGGACTACGCGGTGCGCATCGCCCGCGAGTGGAACCTGCCACGCGACGGCGAGGGGCACGTCACACGCTTTCGCGTGGACGCGGACTTCGCCTCCCGCTATCCGGTGCGGCAGGCCGGTGGGCGCACGATCCTGGAGCTGCGGGTGCCCGCCGGGGAGCTGGCCGCGTTCAACGCCCACCTCGTCGGTCCGATCGAGCTGGTGCGCTCCTTCCTGCCCGAGCACCCCGAGGGCGTGGTCCACGCCTGAGCGGGTCGCCGCCGGGCGGGAGCGGTGCACGCCGGTGGCCGCCGGGGCGGTCCCACCAGACGGGAACCGCCCCGGCGCGAGGGTCCTTCGCGGCCGTGCGTCCGGAGCTCAGGCTCTGGGGTCGGTGACGACCAGCAGGTCGGGGTCCACGTCGGTGAGGGCGGTCATGACGTCGCCGAGCGCGTCGGCGAGCACCACGGGGTCGCGGTCGGTCCGGTCTCGGTCCTGGTGGGGAAGGCGGCGTCGGGGATCGAGGGTGGTGGCCATGGGGCTGCGGGCGCGCGGGCCGGGGGTGTGCGCCCTCCTCCTTCACGTGTTCAGCCGTTCCGGTCGCCGTGACGCCCGGTGACCGTGCCGTTGTCGGCTTTTCCAGGGATACCAGGGGAGAGTGACATTCGGTGGGTACGGAGCGTGCCTGTGGATGAACGCGGGCCCACCGGGCAGCGTGCGCGGGGGAATGCGGGGCTGCCGCGAGGCGTTCCGCATGATAGTTTAATCGGAAACTACTTCTTTGGAAGATACCTAGGGGAGCGGGCCATGCAGTTCGGAATCTTCTCGGTGAGCGACGTGACCACCGACCCCACCACCGGCCGTACGCCGACCGAGGCCGAGCGCGTCAAGGCGATGGTGACCATCGCGCTCAAGGCCGAGGAGGTCGGCCTGGACGTCTTCGCCACCGGCGAGCACCACAACCCGCCCTTCGTGGCCTCCTCACCGACCACGATGCTCGGCTACATCGCGGCCAAAACGGACAGGCTCATCCTGTCCACCTCCACCACGCTGATCACCACCAACGACCCGGTCAAGATCGCCGAGGACTTCGCCATGCTCCAGCACCTGGCCGACGGCCGGGTGGACCTGATGATGGGCCGCGGCAACACCGGCCCCGTCTACCCCTGGTTCGGCCAGGACATCCGCCAGGGCATCCCGCTGGCGCTGGAGAACTACAACCTGCTGCACCGGCTCTGGCGCGAGGACGTGGTGGACTGGGAGGGCAAGTTCCGCACCCCCCTGCAGGGCTTCACCTCCACCCCCCGCCCCCTGGACGGGGTGCCCCCCTTCGTCTGGCACGGCTCCATCCGCAGCCCCGAGATCGCCGAGCAGGCCGCCTTCTACGGTGACGGCTTCTTCCACAACAACATCTTCTGGCCCGCCACGCACACCAAGAAGCTCATCTCGCTCTACCGCCGCCGCTTCGAGCACTACGGCCACGGCAGGGCCGAACAGGCCGTTGTCGGCCTGGGCGGACAGGTGTTCATGCGCAAGAACTCCCAGGACGCGGTGAGGGAGTTCCGCCCCTACTTCGACAACGCGCCGGTCTACGGCGGCGGCCCCTCCCTGGAGGAGTTCACCCGCGAGACCCCGCTGACCGTCGGCAGCCCGCAGGAGGTCATCGACCGCACGCTGACCTTCCGCGACTCCTTCGGCGACTACCAGCGCCAGCTCTTCCTCATGGACCACGCGGGCCTGCCGCTCAAGACGGTCCTGGAGCAGCTGGACCTGCTCGGCGAGGAGGTCGTGCCGGTGCTGCGCGAGGAGTTCGCCGCCGGGCGGCCCGCGCACGTGCCCGACGCGCCCACCCACGCCTCGCTGCTGGCCGCCAAGGGGGACGCGGACACCGCCTCCGGCCGGGACGGCCAGCGGTAGGTCCGCACCCGGCCCGGGCCGTGGCGGCCCCCTGGAACCCCCGGGGGACGTCCACGGCCCGGGCCGCGCCGCGCCCGGAACCCGCCTCGGGTCCTGCGGGCGCGGCGCGGTTCCTACGGGGAGGCCTGGCCGACCGGCTCCCCGGCCCGCGGCGCGTGGTCGCCGTCCCCGTCCCGTGACGGGCGCGGGGCGACGATGCCCTGCTCTACCGCCATGTCGCGCAGCAGCGGGTGCGTGGTCCACAGCGTCGGCAGCATGAGCAGGCCGACGGGCACCGCGGTCACCACGATGAAGGACTGCAACGCCTGGATCCCGCCGTCCCCCACCAGCAGCAGTGCGACGGCGGCCAGCCCCATCCCCACGCACCAGAACGCGCGGACCAGGCCCGAGGGTTCTCCCTCGTGCATGCTGGAGACCGCGATGGTGTAGGACATGGAGTCGAGCGTGGACGCCAGGAAGATCAGCGCCACGACCACCATCAGCACGCCCAGCGCTCCGGTCAGCGGCAGCGCCTCCAGGATGGCCAGCGCCGCCGCGGGCAGCCCGTCCTCGGCGTAGGGGCCCGTGATCGTGCCGGGCTCGCGCTGCTCCAGCCAGATGCCGGTGCCGCCCAGCGCGGTGAACCAGAGCATGGTCACCACCGAGGGCACCACCGTCGCCCCGACGTAGATGTCGCGCACGGTGCGGCCCCGTGAGATGCGGGCGAAGAAGACCGCCATCATGGGCCCGAAGCCCAGGAACCAGCCGAAGAAGAACAGCGTCCAGTACCCGAGCCACTGCTCGTCGCCCCGGTACAGCGCCATCGGGAGGAACTCCCGGGCGTGCACGGCGCTCGCCTGCAGGAACAGGTTGACGACGAAGGGCAGCGACGCCATGCCGACGATGACGGCGATGAGCGCCAGGGCCACCCAGACGTTGGCCCGGCTCAGCAGCTGGATGCCCTTGTGGATCCCGCTCAGCACCGACACCGCGGCCACCGCGGTCAGGCCCAGGATGATCAGCGCCTGGACGGCGTAGGTGTCGGGCAGCCCGAACAGCTCGCTGCAGATGTAGGAGATCTGGAGCCCGAGGAAGCCGATCGGCCCCACGGTCCCGGCCACCACGGCGAGCACGCAGCTGATGTCGGCGACCGCGCCGATCCAGTGCGTGCGCACCCGCTCGCCCAGGAGCGGCCACAGCAGGGTGCGCGGGCGCAGCGGCATGCCCTTCTCGACACCGCGCATCATGACCAGGGTGGCCAGCGCGCCGCCGACGGCCCAGCCGATGAAGCCCCAGTGCACGAAGCTCTGCGCCAGCGCCACCGCCGCGCCCTCGGCTCCGCCGTCGACCTGGTCGGCGTACTGCGGCGGCGGGGAGGCGTAGTGGGCGATGGGTTCGGCCGCCGCCCAGAACACCCCTCCGGCGGCCAGCAGGGTGGTGACGACCATCGCGATCCAGGTGAACCGCTTGAACTCGGGTTTGTCGGTGCCGCCCATGCGGACCCGCCCGTAGCGGGAGAAGGCCAGGACGGTCATGACGACGAAGGTGGCCAGCATCAGCAGCTGCCAGTAGGCGCCGAACCAGCGCGCGGACCAGGTGAAGGCCGCGTCCACGGCGGAGCCCATGGCGCGGGGGGCGACCAGGGCGGCGAGGACGAAGGCGGTCATCAGGGCGCCGGACACGCTCATGACCCAGGGATCGGAACGTCTGCCTCGCGCGGACGCGCGTGAGCGCAGAGTGGAGAACATGGAGTAGAGGAAGCCCCTCGAATGGAAGCACCGGCCGGGACGCGCCGCAGCCGGTATCTGAAGCTCCATGCGCTGTGCGCGCGTGGCGGCCGCCGGGAACGACCGCCCGGTCTCACGGCCAGCGCGGCAGGCGCGGCATGGAGTGGGGCGGAGCGTCGAACGCAGCCCTGCCCGGTCGCCGACGGGCACTCACGGCGGGGGACGAGGGAGAAGAGCGGTTCCCGGGTCCCACCGCGGGCGGCGCGACGACGACGTTCCACACTATCGCAGGCCGCGGCGCGTGTCCGTGTGAGGGTAAACACTGCTGACGGGTCACCGGGCGGGGGAGGAGCCGGGGCCGTCCGTGCGGGTCGGTGTCCCCCCGCGTTCCGCGTGCGGGCCGCGTCCACGGGTGCCCCGCCGGGACGCCGTACCCGACGCCGACTGCGACAATAAGGACATGTCGCCCATATCTCCGCTTCCGGAGCGTACCGGCAGCGCACCGCCCGGGACGGCCGCGCCCTCCGGGGAGGGCGCGGGTCTGGGCACCTGGCGGCGCGAGCCGAGCACCCTGGTGCGGCGGGCCGCCCCGCTTCCGGAGGGGGCCGCGGCGCCCTTCGTGATCATCGCGGAGTCCCACGCGCCGGGCGCCCCCGCGGAGTGGGAGCCGCACGCGCACCCCGCGCACGAACTGGTGTGGGTGCGCTGCGGGGCGCTGACCGCCCGCGTCGGCGACCGCGTCTTCACCGTCTCCGAGGGGTGCGGGCTGTGGGTGCCCGCCGGGGAGGTGCACGCCGGCCGGCTGACGGCCGGGGCCGAACTCCACACCGCCTTCTTCGCCCCGGACCGCACGCCGGTCGCCTTCGAGGGCCCCACGGCCATCGCGATGACCCCGGTGCTGGAGTCACTGCTGATGCGCCTGGCCCGCACCGACCTGGACGCCGGGGCGCGCTCGCGCGCGGAGGCGGTGGTGTTCGACGTGCTGGAGCCGTCGCTGCCCCAGCTCGCGCTGCGCCTGCCCGGCGAGGCCCGGGCCGACGTGATCGCCGACGCCCTGCTGCGCGACCCCGCCGACGACCGCTCCCTGGAGGAGTGGGCGCGCGACCTGGGCGTGAGCCCCCGCACGATCAGCCGCGCCTTCCGCGCCGCCACCGGGCTCTCGTTCGCGCAGTGGCGGCAGTCACTGCGCATCCACCGGGCGCTCCTGCTGCTCGGCGAGGGGCGCGAGGTGCAGGACGCCGCCGAACTCCTCGGATACGCCCAGACCAGCACCTTCATCGACGCCTTCCGGCGCGTGATGGGCACCACCCCGGGGACGTACTTCGGCCCTTCCCGGGCGGCCGTTGACCGGAATTCCGTATCCGGTGTCCGGAAGTCCTGATTGCAGCCACGGAGCGGCCGAATCTATTCTGAGTGAGTGAAGGCTAACCTAATCTCCCGTTCGGGCGCCCGTACCCGTGTCCGGCCGTATCCGCTGGTCGGGCAGTGTGCGCACGCCGTCCGCGGCTCCGTCCGCGCCGTGCCGCGTCCGTCCTCCGCCACGGCCGCCGCGGTCCCGGCACGCCCGGCGTGCCCAGCGCCGTGACGCGGGCGCACGCCCTGAGCGGGGACCGGCTGGTCCTGAGCTACGGCGGTTCCACGGTCGTCCACGGCGCCTCGCTGTCCCTGGAGGCCGGGCGCGTGACCGCCCTGGTGGGGCCCAACGGCAGCGGCAAGTCCACACTCCTGCGCTCGCTCGCCCGACTGCACCGCATCGACGAGGGACAGGTCACGCTCGGCGGCGGGGACGGGGAACCCGGGCGCCCGGCTTCCCTGCTCAGCGCACGCCGGTTCGCCCGGGAGGTCACCCTGTTCGCCCAGGCCCGGCCCACGCCGGAGGGCCTGGCGGTCAGGGACGTCGTCGCGTTCGGACGCCACCCCTACCGGCGCGGCCTCGCGGGGCTCTCCGACCAGGACCGGCGCGCCGTCGAGCACGCCATGGAGGCCACCGGGGTGCGGGACATGGCCGACCGGGCGGCCGGACAGCTCTCCGGCGGAGAGATGCAGCGCGTGTGGCTCGCCACCTGCCTGGCCCAGGACACCGGCGTCGTACTGCTGGACGAGCCCACCAACCACCTGGACCTGCGGTACCAGGTCGAGACCCTCGACCTGATCCGCGACCTCGCCGAGGACCACGGGGTCGCCGTCGGCGTCGTGCTGCACGACCTCGACCACGCCGCGCGCGTCGCGGACACGCTGCTGCTGCTCAGCGCCGGACGCGTCCACTCCGCGGGCGACCCGGCCGAGGTCCTCACCAGCCGCAACCTCAGCGAGGTCTACGGCATCCGGGTCGAGGTCGCCCACGACCCCCGGACCGGCCGCCTGCGCATCGACCCCGTGGGCCGCCACGCGGCCCGTCCCCGGTCCGCGAACGCGGACCACCCGAACACCGCGGAACAGAACAGAGAGAACCACCCATGACCCGTCTCCCCCGTCTCGCGACCGCGGCCTGCGCCGCCCTCGCCCTCGCCGCGACAGGATGCGGCACCACCAGCGTCGAGGAGCCCGAGACCGGCGGCGTCGCCGCGCCCGCCTCCCAGAGCTGCGCCGAGGACACCACGACCACCTCCACGGGCCCGGTGTCGCTGACCGACGGTGTCGGCCGACAGGTGGAGCTCGACCAGCCCGCCGAGCGCATCGCCGTCCTGGAGTGGCAGCAGGTCGAGGACGCGCTCACCCTGTGCGTCACCCCCGTGGCGGTCTCCGACACCGAGGGCTACAGCACCTGGGTGAGCGCGGAGGAGCTGCCCGAGGGCGTCACCGACATCGGCAACCGTGAGGAGCCCGACCTCGACACCCTGTACGCGCAGAACCCCGACCTGGTCATCGTGGAGGCCTTCAGCGCCGACGACGAGATCATCGCGCAGCTGGAGGAGCGCGGGGTGCCCGTCCTCGTCACGCTGGGCGCCGACCCGGCCGACCCCGTCGGGAACATGCGGAGCGTCTTCCAGATGATCGGTGAGGCCACGGGGCGCACCGAGCGGGCCGACCAGGTGATCGGGGAGTTCGACGCCCACCTCGCCGAGGCCAAGGAGCGCGTGGCCTCCGCCGACCTGCCGACGAAGGACTTCCTGTACTTCGACGGGTGGCTCCAGGGCGGCAACCTCACCATCCGCCCCTACGGCGAGGGCGCGTTGTTCACCGCCCTCGGCGAGGAGCTCGGGATGACCCCGGTCTGGACCGACGAGATCAACGAGGCCTACGGGGACGGCGGCGTCAACCCCTCCTACGGCCTGGCGCAGACCGACGTCGAGGGACTCACCGCCGTGGGCGGGGCCAACCTCTTCTACGCCAACGACGAGGGCGTCGGCGGCTACGTGGAGGCGCTGGAGGAGAACCCGATCTGGAACTCCCTCCCGGCCGTGGAGGAGAACCGGGCCCACGCCTTCCCCCCGCGGATCTGGGGCGCGGGCGGCCCGCGCTCGACCGCGCAGGCGGTCGACGCCTTCGCCGACGCGATCACGCAGTAATGAGCGGACCGGTTCAGGCCCCGCCCCGGAGGCCCCCGCTGCCGCGCGTCGGCGCGCGCGGCGGCGCCGCCGGGGCGGCGGTCCTCGCGGGACTGGTCGCCGCGATCCTCGCGGTGGCCGTGTGGCACCTCACCCAGGGGACCTCCGGCGTGGGGTGGTGGGACCTGGTGCGCTACGCGGCCGGGGAGCGGGAGGCCGTCGACGGGGTTCCGGTCGGCGACGTGTTGGCCGGATCGCGGCTTCCGCGCCTGTTCGCCGGTGTGGCCGTGGGCTTCGCCCTCGGCGTCGCCGGGGCGCTGCTGCAGTCGGTCACGCGCAACGCGCTCGCCTCTCCCGACACGCTCGCGGTCACGGCGGGGTCCTACCTGGCCCTGACCCTGGTCGCCGCGTTCGGGTTCGCCGTCCCGCTGTGGGCCTCCGGTCTGGTGTCCTTCACCGGGGGGCTGCTGGCCGCCGCGCTCGTGCTGGCACTGGCGGGCAACGCCGCCGGAACGGCCACGACGCGGCTGATTCTGGCCGGTTCGGCGACCGCGATGGCCCTGGACGCGGCGACCGCGATGCTGCTGATCCTGTTCAAGGAGAACACCACCGGCCTCTTCGCCTGGGGGAGCGGCTCCCTGGCCCAGCTCAACATCGACGCGTCCCTGCGCGCGATGCCGCTCATCGCGGTCGTGCTGGGCGTGGCGCTGCTGCTGAGCCGAAGGCTGGACGTGCTGGGCCTGGGCGACGACACCGCGGCCTCGCTCGGAGTGCCCCTGCGCTCGACCCGGACCGCCGCGGTGCTCTGCGCCGTGCTCCTCACCGGAGCGGCGGTGACGCTGGCCGGTCCGATCGCCTTCGTCGGTCTGGGCGCGCCCGTGCTGGCGCGCCTGCTCGCCGGACGGATCCGGCCGCTGCGCAGGCACCTGCTGCTCGTGACCGCCTCCGGGCTCCTCGGCGCCCTCCTGATCCTGCTCGCGGACGCCGGGCTGCGCGCGCTGCTCGGCGCCGAGGGCGCCGCCTCGATCCCCACGGGGGTGCCCACGGCCGTGCTCGGCGGCCTGCTCATCGTGGTCCTGGCCCTGCGCCTGCGCGACGCGGGCCCGGTGCGCCGACCGCCGGGCGCGCGGACCGGACCGCGCACGCGGCGGCGCTTCCTCGGCGTCCTGCTGGTCGCGGCGGCCCTGCTCGTCTCGGCGGCGCTCGTGGGCCTGCTCGCGGGCAGCCTGTGGCTGCGCACGGGCGACATCGCCCTGTGGCTCCAGGGGAGCGCACCCGACCTGATCGGCCGGTCCCTGGACGAACGGTTCCCCCGGGTGGCCGCCGCCGTACTCGCCGGAGCGGCGCTGGGCCTGGCCGGGAGCGCCGTCCAGAGCACCGTGCGCAACCCGCTCGCGGAGCCGGGTCTGCTGGGCATCACCGCCGGAGCCGGGCTGGGGGCGGTCATCGTGGTGACCGCCAGCCCCGGCAGCGGCCTGCCGTCGCTGGTCACCATGTCGGTCCTCACGGGCCTGGCCACGTTCGCGCTGATCGCCGCGCTGGCCTGGAGGGGCGCGCTGCGTCCGGACCGGTTCGTGCTGATCGGCATCGGGTGCGGATACAGCCTGAGCGCGGTCACGACGTTCCTGCTCCTGCGCGCCGACCCCTGGCAGACCCCGCGCATCTTCACGTGGCTGTCCGGCACGACCTACGGGCGCACCCTGCCGGAGGTCGTGCCGGTCGCCGTGGCGCTCGTCCTGGCGGCGCCGCTGATGCTCGGCCTGGCCCGCCACCTCGACCTGATCGCCGTGGACGAGGACACGCCCCGCATCCTCGGCATGCGGGTGGAGCGGACGCGGCTGGTGCTGCTCACCGTCGCCGCGGTCCTGGCTGCCGTCAGCGTGGTCGCGGTCGGGGTCGTCGGCTTCGTCGGGCTCGTGGCGCCCCACCTGGCCCGCGCGCTGGTCGGCGCCCGCCACGGGCGCAGCGTTCCGGTCGCGATGCTGCTGGGCGCGCTGCTGGTCTGCGTGGCCGACACCCTGGGCCGCACGCTGCTGGCCCCGGCCCAGCTGCCGGCCGGGCTCATGATCGCCCTGGTCGGCGCGCCCTACCTCGTCTGGCTGCTGCGCCGCTCCCGCGCGTGAACCGCCGATCCCCTCTGATCCGCACCAGGAGTGCCGAATGCCGTCCCACAGCCCCGACGCGCCCGCCCCGGTCGTCGTCCCCTTCGACCCGGCCGCCGTGCCCGCGCCCCTGGCGCGTATCGCCCCCGACCGGGTGCTCGAACGCTGGGGAGCGGTCGACCGCTCGGCCCACGCGCCCGAGATCGTGGCCGTGCCCGACGGGGCGGGGGAGGGCTGGGCCGCCGCCGCGCTGGTGACGGCGCGCCCGCGCACCGCCTACGCCAAGATCGTCGACGCCGTCGGCGACGTGCCCGCCGCCGCGGCGGCGGTCCTGTCCCACGCGCGGGGCCGGGGGCTCGTACAGGTCAAGTGGGAGGGGTGGACGGTCGGCGCGGAGGAGGCCTCCGCCGCCGGTTTCGCGCCGCTGGAGGCCCCGCGCGGGGAGGGCGGGGACGGGAACCGTCCGCCCGCCGGTCACGTGCGCTGGCTGGGGGAGGGTCCGGCTGAGGCGGAGCCGCCGTACTACCGCCAGTCCACGAACTTCACGTGCGGCGCCGTCACCGCCCTGGTCGCACAGGTGCAGGCCGGGGCGGTGCCCCGCGAGTCCCTGGACCGCCCGGCGGAGCTGACGCTGTGGCGCGACGCGACGAACTTCCCCGCCTGCGAGCCCGTCGGGCTGGGCGTGGCCGTGCGCCGGGCGTGGCCGTCGTCGCCCGTCACGGTGTTCCTCGACGTGGACCGGCCGGTCATGCTCGACTCCTACGCCGGGGACGAGAGGGAGTGGCGCGCGGTCCTCCAGCGCGCGTCGCGGGAGGACGCGGCGCGGGCCGGGGTCCCGGTGGATCCGCGCCGCCTGTCCACGGCCGACATCCGCGAAGCGATCGGCCGGGGGGAGCGCGTCCTGCTGCTGGTCTCCCTGGCCGCGATGCAGGGTTTCGACGTGCCGCACTGGGTGCTCTGCCACGGGGCGGTGCCGGACGCGCTCGTGGTCGAGGACCCCTGGACCAACGGCGCCACGGGCGACACCTGGGTCGACGCCCACCTGCTGCCCGTGTCCGACGCCGCGCTCGACGCGATGTCGTCGCTGGAGGGGGACGGCTACCGCGGCGCCGTGGGCATCGCGGGGCCGGAGGGCGGCGCGGGCACCGTGGGGCCGGAGGGCGGCGTGGGCACCGTGGGGCCGGAGGGCGAGGAGCCGCTCCTGCGTCCCTGAGACCGTCCCGCGTCCGTGGACCGGTGCACCCCGGTCCGTCCAGGTGCACATTGATTCGTCTAGTTGCGCCCCGGTTTGTCCGGTGGTCGCCGTGGTCGCCGGTTCTGGGAAAGTGGGGACGGGGCGCGGCACACCGTGTCCCGCAGCACCGACAAGGAGGAGGGGCGATGATCCTCATCGTCGTCAAGTTCCGGGTCAAGCCCGAGGTAGGAGACGGTTTCCTGGACGCGGTCGCCGACTTCACCGCGGCCACCCGCGCCGAGCCGGGCAACCTGTGGTTCGAGTGGTCCCGCAGCGTCGAGCGCGAGAACGAGTTCGTGCTCGTCGAGGCGTTCAAGGACGGCGCCGCCGAGGCGCACGTCAACAGCGACCACTTCCGTGACGGGCTGGCCGCCATGAAGCCGCTGCTCACCGAGACCCCGCTCATCGTCAGCCGGGTCGTGGAGGGCGAGGGCTGGGACCGGATGGGCGAGCTCACCATCGAGGCCTGACCGGTTTCCGTTTCCTCCAGACAGTGTTCCGGCCCCGGGCGATCCGTCCGGGGCCGTTCCCGTGTTTTCCACAGGTGGGAGTTGGGGGTGGCCGTGGGTGGCGTGGTGATGGTTTCCTGGAAATAGGGGGGATCCCACCCAGTAGGCGCTGTGGCATGCCCTGAAACACTCGGCGACCAATAAGGATAATGGATCGAGGGGCAGGGAGGGGCCGCCCACAGGTCTCTCCCCTACGCCCTTCTCGTCGGGGGTTTCTGGCGGCAACGAAAGCGCGCCAGCTGCCGCGAAAGGGTACGGACGACGGAGAGCGGTCGGGGCCGGTGAAGAGTTGGGCATCCGACGAAAAGCGGCACCAAAGGCGGGAGCGGCCACCGGAGGACGACCAACGCCCAGGGTGTAGGGATGGTCGGGCTCTGCTGCGTCGACACCAACGGCAAGCAGGCCCTCCGGCCTCGGGCAACGACCCCGGACCCTGCGGTCAGCGCGGGCAACGATCGCACCAGCGACAATCGGTTATTTCGAGGGCACATTTTCGGACACCTTTTGAGCCTGACTTAAACATGGAGCACCAATGAGGATCGGACCCCAGAAGGAAAGACTTCATATTCGCTCTGTGAATAGTGGAGAAATGGCGGGCGCTGGCTTATAATAAGAAGTATGGAGATGATGATCGCAGCGCCCGAGGCGGCCCCCGGGGAATGTTCCCCGGCCGTGGCCGCGCTGGCCGGTGCGCGCGAGGTCCTCCACCAGGCGTTGAACGCCGAAGTCCCGCCCGGGGCCGACGAGGCCGCCGCTGAGGAGATCGCGGCGCTGTGGGCGCAGCTGGACCAGATCCGGTATCAGGCGTTGACGCGGATGGCGCGCCTGTACGCACGTGGTGAGGTCGCCCGCTACAGCGGCTACTCCACGCTGGACAAGTGGTTGGTGCACCACGGCACGATGCCCACCGCCCAGGCCAAGGATTTGGCCCGCCTGGCCCAGCACGTGCAGGAGGAGACGCTGCCCGCCACTGCCCAAGCAGTAGCTGAGGGCAGGGTGGTGTTGGGTGAGGCGGTCGCGATCGCCAAAGCCACCGACAAAGCCGTCCAGACCCGCGACGCCCAGCATTTCCCCGATCAGGGGGAGTATCGGCAGGGGTTCGAAGCGGCTCTGGTGGCCGCCAAGGCGGAGCGGCCCGCGTTGTCGGTCAACCAGCTCCAGTCGGTGGCCCGCCAGGTCGCCTACCGTTTGGACCCCCACCGCCTGGACCGCGACCACGAAGCCGCCCATGCCGCCCGTGGACTGACGGTCCATGACACGTTCCAGGGCAGCTACCAACTCCAGGCCTGGGGCGGGTCCGGGGATGCGTTGATCGTGCGCGCGGCCATCGACACCTTCACCACCCCACCCTCGGACCAGGACACCCGGTCCCGGTCCCAGCGCGAGCACGACGCGCTCATCGCGGCGCTGCGTTTCGCCACCACCCACACCGGATGCGCCAACGCTCCGGCTCCATTGGCGCAGATCCGCATCGTGGTGCCCGTGCAGACCTACCTGGACGCCCAAGGCCAAGAGGTTCCCGCGTTGGACGAGCACGGTCGGGTGATCCCGGTCGGGCTGGTCCACGAACTCGCCGCCGATTCCGAGGTGGTGCGGATGCTCACCGCACCGCCCACCGGACAGGTGTTGGATGTGGGCCACAGCCGCCGCCTGGCCTCAACCCGCCAACGCACCGCCGCCTTCCACGGACACGCCACCTGCGCCCACCCGGGCGGATGCGAAGTGCCAGTCGCCCTCTGTCAAGCCGACCACGTCACCTCGTTCTCCCGGGGAGGGCGCACCGTGGTCGCCAACCTCCAACCGCTGTGCGGGCCGCACAACCGGGCCAAGTACCAACGCGAACTGCGCACACACCGCCAAGGACAGCGGCGGGGACGGGGAGGAGACCACCCGCCCGGCGGGGATCCGGATCCACCGCCCCGGGAATGACTCCCGGGTCGTGCCGGTCCCCGGCATGCCCGCGCCCGACAGGCGGCCCGGGCCCCGCGCCCACCGTGGTCGCTGCCACCGTCGCCCACCCCCACCCCAGGGGCCGGCACCGCTGCCCGAGGCCCGACAGCCCCGCCGCCTTTGGTGCCAACGCAGCAAAGCCCCACCACCCTCGAACACCAACCGTTGATCGCCCTCCCGCACCACCTCGCGGCAGCTGACGCCGCTACCTCGACCACCACCCGCAACCAGGTCGTTGATCGGAGCCCCCAGACACCCGCTGCCTTTGGCGCCAACGCAGCAGAGCCCCACCATCCCCGAACACCAACCGTTGGTCACCCCCCCGCACCACCTCGCGGCAGCTGGCGACGCCACCACCGGCCACCATCCGCAACCAGGGCGTTGAACGGAGTCCCCGGACACCCACTGCCTTCGCTGCCGCTACAGCAGGGGCCTCCACCTCTCAGGGACTCGGCGTTGCAAGGGGCTGGCACTGTGGGGTTCGCACTGTGGGGCTGGCACCGTCCGACCCGACCCGGGTCGAACGCCCGACCCGACCCGGCCCGCCCCGCCCCGTTCCGGTCGGGGTGGGGCGTGTCACACTCGGGGGGTGACCGAGCCCGAAGTTCTCCCCGGAGGCGGCGTTCTGCCGACCCGCCCGATCCTCGGCGGTTTCCATCCCGACCCCACGGTGTGCCGCGTCGGCGACGTGTTCTACCTGGCGTGTTCGAGCTTCGAGTACGCCCCCGGGGTCCCCCTGTTCCGGTCGTCGGACCTCGTGTCCTGGGAGCGGGTCGGCGCGGTGATGGACCGGCCCTCCCAGCTGGTGCTGTCCGGCGCCGCGCCGTCCTCGGGCGTCTACGCCCCGACCCTGCGCCACCACGACGGCACCTTCTTCCTGGTGACCACCAACGTCTCCGACGGCCCCGGGCACCTGCTGATGACGGCGACCGACCCCGCCGGTCCCTGGTCCGACCCGGTGCGGATCCGCGGCGCGGACGGCATCGACCCGGACCTGGCCTGGGACGGGGACGGCAGGTGCCTGCTCACGTGGTCGGACGGCGGCATCCGCCAGGCCGTCCTCGACCCGGCCACCGGTGAGCTGTTGTCCCGGCCGCGTCCGCTGTGGAGCGGTACCGGGGGCCGGGATCCGGAGGCGCCGCACCTGTACCGGGTGGGGCGGTGGTGGTACCTGGTGGTCGCCGAGGGCGGCACCGGCCCCGGACACGCGGTGACGGTCGCCCGGGGGCCCTCGCCGGAGGGCCCGTTCGAGGCCTGTCCGCACAACCCCCTGCTGACCGCCAGGGGGACGCCGGGCCCGGTGCAGAACACCGGCCACGCCGACCTGGTCGAGCGGCCGGACGGGTCGTGGGCGGCGGTGTTCCTGGGGGTGCGCCCCTCGGGCTCCTTCCCCGGGTGGCACGTGCTGGGCAGGGAGACCTTCGCCGCCGACGTCGCCTGGCGCGACGGCTGGCCCGTGGTGATCGGACCGGTCGAGCCCGGGGAGCCGCCGCGGGTGCGCGCCTCGCTGGGCGAGGGGAAGCTCGGCCCCGGCTGGGTCGGCGCCGGGGTCTTCCCCGACCGGGTGCTGCGGTGGTCGGGGGACCGGTGGCGGATGTCGCCTCCCGGGGACGAGGAGGT
Organism: Nocardiopsis sp. LDBS0036; assembly: GCF_041228755.1. Classification (NCBI taxonomy): domain Bacteria; kingdom Bacillati; phylum Actinomycetota; class Actinomycetes; order Streptosporangiales; family Nocardiopsidaceae; genus Nocardiopsis; species Nocardiopsis sp. LDBS0036. Next base: position 1,400,159 of record NZ_CP141103.1, on the reverse strand, counting down.
GTTCGTCGGCCGCCGCCAGGAGCACACGACCATGACCGTCCGGGCCGGGATCGACGCGGACGGGGGCGCTGGCGCCCTGGAGGTCCGCGTCGATCCCGCCCACCGGTTCGCCCTGGAGGTCGGGGGCGGGCGGGTGCGCGCCGTCGCTCGGATCGGACCGCTCACCAGCGTGCTGGGGGAGGCGCCCGCGTCCGCCGACACGGTGCTCGAACTGCGGGTGGAGCCCTCGACGGCGCCCGAGTACAGCCGCGAACGGGGACCGGACGTGGTCGTCGCCGCGGTCCGCACCCCCCAGGGCGCCACCGAGCTGGCCAGGATCGACGGACGCTACCTGTCGACCGAGGTCGCGGGCGGGTTCACCGGCCGCATGGTCGGGGTGAGCTGCGGCCCGGGCGGGATCGGGGTGCGTTTCGTGGAGTACCTCGGCGGAGCCTGACCGGGCCGCGGGGCCGGCGGCATGGTCGCCTTCCGCCGAGGACGTGCCCCGGCGGAGGCCGGACCCGCCGCGGACCTTCGCGCGGTCCCGGCCGCGCACGGCTCAGACGCCGACGACCCCCTGCGCGGCCCGGTAGAACAGGGCGACGGTCACCGCGCCGGGGTCCGGGCTGCCCAGGGCGGCCTCGCCCACGTAGCTGGTGCGCCCCCGGCGGCCGAGCAGTTCGCTGGTGCCGTCGGCGCCCTCCCGCGCGGCCTCCGCGGCCGCCCGCAGCCCGGCGTGCAGCCCCGCGCCGCTGGCCACCGCCCCGGCCAGCGCCTCCGAGGCCGGGGCGACGGCGTCGACCATGGTGCGGTCCCCGACCTCGGCCGACCCCAGCCGGTGCAGGGTCGCCCACCCGTTCGCGGTGGCCTCGGCCACCATCGCCAGGGTGAACGCCTCCGCGCCCGCGCCCGCCTTGCCGAACTCGCGGAACCACATGCCGAACAGCGGGCCGCTGGTGCCGCCGCTGTGGCCCAGGAAGGTCTCCGCCATCACCTCGAAGGGCTGTCCGGCCGACCCCGTGGCGGCGGTGTCGGCCAGGGCCTCGCGCGTACGGCGCAGCGCGGTGGTCATGTTGGTGCCGAAGTCGCCGTCGCCGCTGCGGCGGTCCAGGTCGGTGAGGTGTGCGCCCTCCTCCTCGACCGCGCCGATGAAGGCCTGCACCCACCGCTCGACGTCGGAGGGACTGAGCTGCTCTGCCATGCCGGTGCTCCCGTTCGGACTGTGGTGGGACGGACGTTCTACCAGGTGAGCGCGGGTGTGGCGGCCGGAGCGTCCCACAGCTCCAGCACCTCGTCGTCGGCCGCCGTCAGGGTGACCGAGCAGCCCGCCATGTCCAGGGAGGTCACGTAGGACCCCACGAGGGAGCGGGCGACCTCTATCCCGGCGTCGTCCAGGACGCGCCGCGCCTCGCGGAACACCCCGTACAGCTCCAAGTCGTGTGTGGCGCCCAGGCCGTTGACGATGGCGATGACCCGGTCCCCGCGCCCCAGGCCCAGCTCCTCCACCAGCGGCGAGACCATCGGGGGCACCAGCTCGCGGGAGGGGCCGAAGGCCCGCCGTTGCCGGGCCCGCTCGCCGTGGATGCCCACGCCGAACTCCACCTCGTCCTCGGGCAGCTCGAACGAGGGCCGCGACTCGCCCGGGTGGGCGCCCGCGGCCAGCGCCACGGACAGGGTGCGGCTGCGTTCGGCCACCCGGCGCCCGAGCGCGGCCAGCTCCGCCAGGTCGGCGCCGCGCTCGGCCGCGGCGCCGCAGACCTTCTCCACCGCCACGACCGCCGCCGTGCCCCGGCGTCCCGGACCCCCGCCGTCGCCGGTGTCGGTGGCCAGGTCGTCGTCGACCAGGACGATCTCGCTGCGTACACCCGCGTCGGCCAGCAGCTCACCGGCGATGCGGAAGTTGAGCACGTCGCCGGTGTAGTTCTTGACCACGTGCAGGACTCCCCGGCCGGTGTCGGCCGCCTGCGAGGCCGCCCGGATCTGCACGGCGGTGGGGGAGGCGAAGACGGCCCCCGGCACGGCGGCGTCGAGCATGCCGGTGCCCACGAAGCCCACGTGCAGGGGCTCGTGGCCCGAGCCGCCGCCGGAGACCACCGCGACCTTGTCCGCGGCGGGTCGGGCGCGTACGACGTAGGCGGGGTCGGCGTTGAGGCGCACGTGGCGCGGCCAGGCCGCGGCGAACCCCTCCAACGCCTCGGACACCACGTCGCCCGGCTCGTTGATGAACTGTCTTCGCATCGGCACGCTCCGTAGTTCTCGCTGCGGCCCCCCGCGGCGCCGTATGCGACATAGCCGTGCGTCGCCCCGTCCAAACGTCCCCGGCCGCGCTGTTCTCAGCCCGGTGGCCGCATCCGCGCCCCCCGGACGTTATATGCGCGTTATGAGCAGATTGGCGCTGACCTCTTGTTTTTCTCTGCGTAAAGCGCGCAGTATGTCCCTGTTCACATGCGCGAAATGAGCAGGAGTGGTCATGCGTCACCAAGGGCTGCTGGACGCCGTCACCGACGGCGTGCAGAGGGTCGAGGACCTCGCGCGGGAACTCAGCATCAGCCCCTCCACCGTGCGGCGCGGGCTGGGCGAACTGGAGAGGGCCGGAAAGGTGGTCCGCACCCACGGCGGCGCGGTCCCCGCGCCCGCGGGCGCCGAACTGTCCTGGACCCAGAAGAGCCTGCGCAACACCCCCGCCAAGCGGCGCATCGCCGAGCACGCCGCCGCGCTGGTCGAGGACGACCACGTCGTCCTGCTGGACGCCGGGAGCACCACCACCTTCGTGGCCGAGCGCCTGGCCCGGCGCTCGGGGCCCACCGTGGTCACCTCCGGCCTCGGCCCCATGGCGGCGCTGCACGACGCCGAGGGCATCGAACTCGTCGTCGTCGGCGGGCGCGTGCGGCGCAGGCGCGGCTCCATCGTCGGCGACTACGCGCACGGCGTGCTGGACCGCATCACCCCGCACATCGCCTTCATCGGCGCCGACGGGCTCCTGCCCGGCCGGGGGCTCAACTGCCCCAGCCCCGAGATCGCCGCCGCCAAGGAACTCCAGATGCGCGGCGCCCGGCGGATCTTCGTGGTCGCCGACTCCACCAAGGTCGGCTCCGGCCCCCACCCGTACTGGGCCGTCGTCCCCGGACCCTACGGCCTGATCACCGACGACGGGATCGGAGCCCGCGAGCGCGAGGCCCTCGACGCCGATCCCGCCTGCACCCCCCACGTCGTCGCGGTCGACGCGGGCACGCGACCGCAATGACCCCCTGAAAGGCACCTGGTATGGAAGTACAGCTCCTCGCGGCACTGCTCCTGGGCGTGGCCACCGTCATCGCCCTCATCCTGTGGTCCCGGCTGGACGCGTTCATCGGACTGCTCGCCGGAGCCCTGGTCACCGGCGTGGTCGCGGGCGTCCCCGCCCCCGAGCTGGTGGAGCACCTGACCACCGGCTTCGGCAACACCCTCGCCGGAATCGGCGTCGTCATCGCCCTGGGCGTGATGATCGGCACCGTCCTGGAACGCAGCGGCGGCGCCGACGCCCTGGCCAAGGCCTTCGTCCGCATGGCCGGGAAGGGCCGCGAGGACGTGGCGATGACCGCCACCGGCGCGGTCGTGTCCGTCCCGGTGTTCTGCGACTCCGGCTTCGTCATCCTGCACCCGCTCGCCCGCTCCCTGGCCAGGCGCTACGGCAGGCCGCTGGTCGTGATGAGCCTGGCCCTGGCGGGCGGGCTGTCCATCACCCACCACCTGGTCCCGCCCACGCCCGGCCCGCTCGCCGCCGTCGGGCTCCTCGGCGCCGACCTGGGCACCACCGTCCTGCTCGGCGGGGCCATGTCGATCCTGCTCATCCCGGTCGTGGTGGTCTATGCGCGCTACATGGGACCCCGCCTGGAGGCGAGCGTGGAGCCGGGCCTGGTCCCCGAGAACGCCGCCGCGGGCGGGCCGGGCACGGCCACCCGCAAGGTCGCCGGGCTCGGAGACGCCGCCCCGGCCGCCGGGCGCGACGTCAGCGAGGAGCCCCCGGACCCGGGCGTGAGCGCGCTGACCGCCTCGATCCCGCTGCTGCTGCCCCTGCTGCTCATCGTGGGCAACACCCTCACCGGCGCGCTCGCCGAGGGCAGCGCGGTCGCCGACGTCTTCGCCTTCCTCGGCAACCCCGCCATCGCCCTGGTCATCGGGCTGGTCGTGGCCGTCTACACGCTGCCGCCCCGGGGGACCGGGCGCAGGGAGGTCGTCTCCTGGCTGACCGCGGCCGCCGCCTCGGCCGGGATGATCGTGTTCATCACCGGCGCCGGAGGGGCCTTCGGCGAGGTCCTGCGCGCCTCCGGCGTGGGCGACGCGCTGGCCGACGCCGTCTCGGGCTGGCCCGTGCCGATGTTCCTGCTGCCGTTCGTGATCGCCACGTTCGTCCGGCTGGCCCAGGGCTCGGGGACCGTCGCCATCATCACCTCCGCCACCCTCAGCGCCCCGATCGTGGCGGCGGCGGGGATCAACCCCGCGCTCGCCGTGGCCTCCGCGTGCGCCGGCTCCTTCGTCTTCTCCTACGTCAGCGACTCCTACTTCTGGGTCGTGACCCGGTTCACCGGCCTGTCCGGCGGCGCCGCCATGAAGATGTGGAGCGGGATGACCACCGTGCTGTGGCTGGCCAGCCTGCCGCTGCTGTGCGTCGCCGCCCTGGTCCTGGGATAGGGGGATCCCGTGGCGCAGATCCTCGTCCTGTCCGACGACCTCACCGGAGCCAACGCCACCGGCGCGCGCTTCGCCCAGACCGGCATGCGCGTGGCCTCGGTGGACGCCGGGCACGCCGCCCACGCGGCCCCGGCCTACGACGCGGTCGTGGCCAACCTGGACAGCCGCCACCTGCCCGCCCACGAGGCCGCCGGGCTCGTCGCCGCCACCGTGGACCGGCTCTGGCCGGTGGACCTGGTGGTCAAGCGCACCGACACCACCCTGCGCGGCAACGTCGGCGCCGAACTGGAGGCCGCCTGGCGGGCGGTGCGCGGGCGCACACCGCCCGGAGTCCGCGTCCGCGTGCTCTTCGCGCCCGCCCACCCCGCCTCCGGGCGGATCACCGTGGACGGCGTCCAACTGCTCGACGGGGTGCCCCTGGAACGCACCCAGCTGGCCCTGGACCCGCTGAACCCGGTCCGCACCAGCGTGGTGGCCGACCTCGTCGCCGAGCAGAGCGCCCTGGCCGTGCGGCACCTGTCCCTGGGGCGGGTCACCCGCGCCGACCTCGTCGGTGAGCTGCTCGCGGGCGACGAACCCGTCGTGCTGTGCGACGCCGTGACCGAGGACCACCTGGCCGACATCGCCCGGGCGGCGGCCGCGGCCTCCCGCGGGGACGGCACCGTCTGGGTGGCCGCCGACCCCGGCCCGTTCGGGGCGCTGCTCGCCCGCGAACTGGGGCTGCGCGGCACCGCACCCGACCCCGGGCCGGTCCTGGCCGTGGTGGGCAGCGCGACCGAGCTGACCCGGCGCCAACTCGACACCGTCGCCGAGGACCCCTCGGTGGAGTTCGTCGACGTCGACGCCGGGCGCTTCACGTCCGACCCCGGGCACCGCGACGAGGTCGCGCGGCTCCTGGTCGGAGCCCTGACCAGGTCCTCCTTCCCAGCGGCGGTGGTCGTGCGCACCCGCGCCTCGGCCGAGGACGTCGTGCGCCTGCCGGCCGAGGCGCGCCGCGCCATGCCCGGCATGCTGGCCGCGCTGGTCGCCGGGGCCGTCGCCCGGATCCGGCCCAGCGCGCTGTTCTCCAGCGGCGGCGACGTCACCTCCGCCCTGCTCACCGCCCTGGACGTGCGGGCCCTGGACGTGGGCGGCGAACTCGTCCCGCTGGCCGTGCACGGCCGCCTGGACGGCGGGCCGCTGGAGGGCACCCCGATCATCACCAAGGGAGGGCTGGTCGGGGACCAGGACACCATCGCGCGCTGCCTGGCGCGGCTGCGCGACACGGTCAACGACAGGCTGCGCGGGGTGTCCGCGCGGATCCCGAGCGGAGGAAGACAAGAAGATGACTGAACGCCCGACCCTGGCCGTCACCGTCGGAGACCCCGTCGGCATCGGCCCCGAGATCACCGTGCGCACCCTGGCCGAGGTGGGCGCCACCGCCCCCGCGCGCGGAGTGGTCGTCGCCGACCCCGCCGTGCTGCGCCGCGCGGCCGCCGTCCTGGACCTGGACGTGCGGGTGCGCGCCCTGTCCTCCTGGGACCTTCCGCCGGAGCAGGAGGGGGTGGTCGACTGCCTCGACATCGACGCACTCGGCGACACCGCGCTGGAGTGGGGCGTGGTCGACGCGCGCGCCGGGGCCGCCGCGGTCCGCGCGATCGAGGTGGCCACGCGGGCGGCGATGGAGCGGCGTGTGGACGGGATCGTCACCGGGCCCATCAACAAGGAGGCCATCTGGGCCTCGGGCAGCCGCCACCTCGGCCACACCGAGATGCTCGGGGAGCTGACCGGCGTCACCCGCCAGAACACCATGTTCGTGGTGCGCGGCAAGAAGATCTTCTTCGCCACCCGGCACGTCTCGCTGCGCGGCGCGCTGGACATGATCGACGAGGAGCAGCAGGTGGGGGCGATCACCGAGGCGCTCACCGCGCTGCGCGTGTTCGGCCACGACGAGCCCACCCTGGCGGTGGCGGCGATCAACCCGCACGGCGGCGAGAACGGCGCCTTCGGCGACGAGGAGATCCGCCACCTGGCCCCGGCGGTGGAGCGCACGCGCGCCTCGGGCGCGGACGTGGTCGGGCCGGTCCCGGCGGACTCGGTCTTCCACCGCCTGCTGACCGGCCACTACGACGGGGTGCTCTCGCAGTACCACGACCAGGGCCACATCGCGGCCAAGACCTTCGACTTCGACGGGACGATCTCGGTGACGGTGGGCCTGCCGATCCTGCGCACGTCGGTGGACCACGGCACCGCCTTCGACATCGCGGGCCAGGGGAGGGCCGAGCACGGCACCATGCGCTCGGCCTTCCTGCACGGGGCCGACTTCGCCCGCTTCGCCGACCGCATCCGCGCCGAGTACGGGAACTGACCGCGGGCGGGGGCACCGCCGTCCGCGCCTCCCGGGAACCCGGTCCACCCGCCGTCCGTCCGCGTGTGGGGCACGGACGGGCGGCGGGCGCCCCGGCCTCAGCCCTCCCCGACGGCGGCGGGGGGTCGCGACGGGGCCGGACCGGACCGCTCGGAGCCGCCGCACGTCCCGGTGCCGCGGAGCCCGTCCGCGGAGCGCACGAGCGAGGCGACCTCCCGGGAGCGGCTGCCTGAGGGCCACGCGAGCACCGTGGTGACCGGCGGCGCGTCGACCACGGGCACCGAGACGTGCTCGGGCCACTGCCAGGCGCGGCTGGAGGCGGGGATGACCAGCAGCGTCCGGCCCAGCGCCACGAGCTGGGCGAGCTGTGACTGGGTGCGCACCTCCGGTCCGGGCCCGTCGGGGTAGGTCCCGTCGAGCCGGGGCCACCGGGCGATCGGCAGGCCCGGAACGTCGGCGACCTCCGCCAGCGTGAGCCGGTCGCGTGCGGCGAGCGGGTGCGCGGCGGGAAGGATCGCCACCTGGCCCTCGACGCAGAGCTCCTCGGTGTCGAACCCCGCGACGTCGTCGAAGGGGAGGTGCATGATCGCCACGTCGGCGCTCCCGTCGCGGAGCAGCCCCGCCTGCTCGCCGACCTCGCACAGCAGGACCTCGACCGGCGCCGAGCCGGGTGCGCTCCCCGCCGCGTCGAGGAGCCGTCGCAGCAGTTCGTGGGAGGCCCCGGCCTTCGTCACGAGCACCAGAGGCCGATCCGGGGCTCCGGCCCGCCGGGTCCGGCGCGCGGCGGCCGCGACCGCGTCCAGGGCCGATCGGGCCTCCCGGAGCAGCACCCCGCCGGCGTCGGTGAGCGCCACGCCGCGGCGGTTCCGGTCGAGGAGCGGGACGCCGAGCCGCCGCTCCAGCCGTCGGATCGCGCGCGAGAGCGGAGGCTGCGCGATGCCGAGCCGGTCGGCGGCGCGCCCGAAGTGCAGTTCCTCGGCGACGGCGACGAAGTAACGGAGTTCGCGGGTTTCGAGATCGTCCACACCGACAGCCTATGGACCCATACCCGGGGGGTATCACGGCCGACCGAGCCGGTATTGGACCGCGGGTGCGCGCTCCGCCGAGCATGGACTCCGTGAACGACACGAAGACCGCGCTGGTCACCGGCGCGAACAAGGGAATCGGTTTCGCCATCGCCCAGGGCCTGGGGGAGTTGGGCTTCACGGTCGCGGTGGGGGCCCGCGACGACGCCAGGAGGAAGGAGGCCGTCGAGCGGCTGCGCGCGGCGGGCGCCGACGCGTTCGGCGTCGCCCTCGACGTCACGAGCGACGACAGCGTCTCCGCCGCGGCGAAGACGATCGAGCGCGAGGCGGGGCGGCTCGACGTGCTCGTCAACAACGCGGGCATCGCCGGCCGCGCCGACGGCGGCGCCCAGGACCCGACCACCCTCGACCTCGACGTCCTCCGCGAGGTCCTGGACACGAACGTGTTCGGGGTCGTGCGGGTGACGAACGCGATGCTGCCGCTGCTCGGCCGCGCGAGCTCGCCGCGCATCGTCAACATGTCGAGCAACATGGGCTCGCTGACGCTGCGGACCGGCCCGGTCCTGGCCGCGTACGCGCCGTCCAAGACCCTGCTCAACAGCGTCACGGCGCAGTACGCCCGCCGGTTCGCCGACACGAACGTCATCGTCAACGCCGCCTGCCCGGGCTACGTGGCGACCGACTTCACCGGGTTCAACGCGCCACGCACGCCCGAGCAGGGCGCGGCGATCGCGATCCGGCTCGCCACCCTGCCCGACGACGGACCGCGCGGCGGCTTCTTCGACGACGAGGGCGCCGTCCCCTGGTGACCCCGGACAGGCGGCGGGCGGCCGGTCAGGCGCCCAGACCCGACATCAGGTCGGCGAAGGGAACCGGCTCCTCGTAGGGGTCCGCGGCCTCGGGGGAGCGGTCCGCGGCCAGCGCCGCGAGCTGGCGTCCGGCGCGCTCGACGCGCTGGGTCAGCTCGCGGCCGCCGCCCTCGCCCGAGCCCCAGTCCTCCGAGGCCGCGTACACGCCGGTGGGCGCGACCACCGAGCGGGTGTGGGCGAACATCGGCCGCAGCGCGTGCTCCAGCACCAGCGAGTGGCGCGGGCTGCCGCCGGTCGCGCCGATCAGCACCGGCATGCCGTCCAGGTCCTCGGGGTCGACCACGTCGAAGAAGGACTTGAACAGGCCGCTGTAGGAGGCGTTGAACACCGGGGTCACCGCGATGATCCCGTCGGCTCCGGCGACGTCCTCCAGCACACCGCGCAGCTCACCGGTGGGCACCCGGGTGGTCATCGCGTTCACGATGTCGTGCGCCACCTCGCGCAGCTCCACGGTGCGGGTGCGGACCTCGTCGCCGCGCTCGCGCAGCGAGGCCTCGGCGGCGGCGGTCAGCCGGTCGGCGAGCAGGCGGGTCGAGGACGGCGTGCTCATCCCCGCCGAGACGGTCACCAGTGTGCGGGTCGCCATCTGTCCCCCTAGTAAAAAGCTTCTTGAGAAGTAGTTTATTGGCGAAACTACCAGAGGAACGGCGCGCCCGTCCCGGCTATTCCCGCGGGGGCACCCCCGGGGTGGGGGGCGGGCGTCCGCCGCGGAGTCGGGGTCCTCCGGGGTCGGCCGTGCTGCCGAACGCTGTTTTTTCGGGGTGTTTACATGTGAAGCCGTGGTGGTTATTCTCATGGGAGCGCTCCCGCATGACCTGGATCACATTGATTCGGGTTGCGCTTGGGGGAGCGTGAGTGTCCGCATTTCCGACCCATCCCGTTCCCGCCCTCCGCACTCCTGTTCTGGGAGCGCTCCCACCCATGGGGTCACCCCCCGCGTCGCCGCACCCTCCCCGGAGGACGACGTGCCCCGTGCACCACCCGCATCACCATCCGGATTCCACGCATCAGTCGGCGGCCCCGTGCCCCGACACTCTCGTCCCTCTGGCACCACCCCCCAACCATGAGGAAAAGCAAGAGATGAGCAGAATCCTGCGCACTCCGGACAGACGTCCGGGCGCACGGCGCGGCCTCGCCGCGACATCGGCCCTGATCGTGGGCGCCGCACTGGCCACGGCCGTGCCCGCCCCCGCCAGCGCGGCGGCCGGTTGCGAGGTCGACTACCAACTCAACGACTGGGGCTCCGGGTTCACCGCGAGCGTGGAGATCACCAACCTCGGCGACGCGGTCAACGGCTGGACCCTGGAATGGGACTTCGCCGGAAACCAGCGGATCACCAACTCCTGGAACGGCACCGTCACCCAGAGCGGACAGAGCGTCTCGGCCACCGACGCCGGGTACAACGGCGCGATCGCGACCGACGGCACGGCCACCTTCGGCTTCCAGGCCACGTACTCGGGCGCCAACGCCGTCCCCGCCGAGTTCACCCTGAACGGTGTGGCCTGTGAGGGCCTGGTCGACCCCGGCCCCGACCCCGACCCCGATCCGGACCCGGACCCCGGTACGGGCGAGCGGGTGGACAACCCGTACGTGGGCGCTGAGGTGTACGTCAACCCGATCTGGTCGGCCAACGCCGCCGCCGAGCCCGGCGGGGACGCCGTGGCCGACGAGCCCACCGGGGTGTGGCTGGACCGCATCAGCGCCATCGAGGGCAACGACAGCCCCACCACCGGCAGCATGGGACTGCGCGACCACCTGGACGAGGCCCTGGCCCAGGCCAACGGTGAACCCCTGGTGTTCCAGGTGGTCATCTACAACCTGCCCGGCCGTGACTGCGCCGCTTTGGCCTCCAACGGCGAGCTGGGCCCGGACGAGATCGACCGGTACAAGAACGACTACATCGATCCCATCGCCCAGATCCTGGCCGATTACGAGGACACCGAGCTGCGGGTGGTGACCACGGTCGAGATCGACTCGCTGCCCAACCTGGTCACCAACGTCTCCCCGCGCGAGACCGCGACCGAGAACTGCGACGAGATGCTGGCCAACGGCAACTACGTCGAGGGGGTGGGCTACGCGCTGGCGCAGCTGGGCGCGATCGACAACGTCTACAACTACGTCGACGCCGGCCACCACGGGTGGATCGGTTGGCAGGACAACTTCACCGCCTCGGCGGCGCTGTTCTTCGAGGCGGCCAACGCCGCCGGTGCCAGCCCCGACGATGTGCACGGGTTCATCGCCAACACCGCGAACTACTCGGCTCTGGTGGAGGACAACTTCTCCGTCGACCAGACCATCGCCGGTACGCCGGTGCGCCAGTCGGAGTGGGTGGACTGGAACCAGTTCACCGACGAGTTGTCCTTCGCCCAGGCTCTGCGTGAGGAGCTGGTGGGTCAGGGGTTCGATTCGGGGATCGGGATGCTCATCGACACCTCCCGTAACGGGTGGGGTGGGCCGGACCGTCCGGACGGGCCGGGGCCGAGCACGGATGTGAACGCCTACGTGGACGGGGGCCGCTACGACCGCCGTCTCCAGTCGGGGAACTGGTGCAACCAGTCCGGTGCGGGGCTGGGTGAGCGTCCCCAGGCCGCTCCGGAGGCGGGGATCGACGCCTATGTGTGGATGAAGCCGCCGGGTGAGTCCGACGGGTCCAGTGAGTTCATCGAGAACCCCGAGGGCAAGGGGTTCGACCGGATGTGCGATCCGACCTATGAGGGCAACCCGCGCAACAACTACAACATGAGTGGCGCGCTGCCCAACGCGCCGATCTCGGGGCACTGGTTCTCCGCGCAGTTCCAGGAGCTTTTGGCCAACGCCTACCCGCCCATCCAGTAGGAACGGCGACCGCCCGCCGGTGCGGTGATACGAGGGGTGCCCGTCCGACGCGGGCGGGCACCTCCGCTCCGCACTGCGCTCCGAGGCTCCCCGGGGCGGTCCGGCCCGCCCCGGGGCCCCGGGAACTTAACGAGTAGTCACCATGTTTGCACCCGTTGTCTCCGTGTGTCGTGGATGTTAACTTCGCCCCACGATGCCTGGGAGCGCTCCCGCAAGGTGTGCGCAAAACGGGCGTCCGAATTCCGGAAAACCACCGGACGCGCACCGGCCCGACCCGGGCAACGAGCCGCAGGTCACAGCGTCGTACCCGGCTCCCTCCCCCCACACCCGCACTCCGACCCCGCCGCCTCCCCCATCGGAGAGCTCCGCCCCGGCGCCGTCCTCCGGCGCGCGGGACCGCGGAGGGGAACGGAGAACCTGTCCGAGGAGGACACGTGACCACCCCCCGCCCCGGCCCGCGCCGCACGGCGCGCTGGCGCAGACCCGCGCCCGCGCTCCTCGGAGCGGTGCTCCTAGCCGCCCTCCTTCCGGCCGCGCCCGCGCAGGCCGCACCGATTTGCTCCGTCGACTACCAACTCAACGACTGGGGCTCGGGTTTCACGGCCGAGGTCTCGGTCACCAACGAGGCCGAGTCCGTCTCCAACTGGACGCTGGGCTGGGAGTTCTCCGGCAACCAGCGCATCAGCAACAGCTGGAGCGCGCAGGTCTCCCAGAGCGGCAGCTCCGTGACCGCCAGCGGCCCCTCCTGGGCACCCGGCCTCGCCTCCGGCCAGACCGCCACGTTCGGCTTCCAGGCCACCTACAGCGGCGCCAACGAGGCACCCACCGACTTCACCCTCAACGGCCTGGACTGCGCGGGCGAGGACGAGGAGCCCGAGCCCGAGGACCCGACCCTGGTCGTGGACCCCGACTCGGTCACCCTGGCGCCCGGCGGCGAGACCGCCTTCGACGTGGCCCTGTCCGAGGCGCCCGCCGAGGACGTGGCCGTCAGCGTGGAGCGCACCTCCGGCAGCCCGACCCTGTCGGTGGCCTCGGGCGCCTCGCTGACCTTCGGTGAAGCCGACTGGGACACCCCGCAGGAGGTGACGGTCGCCTCCTCCGGCGACGGCTCGGGCGACCCCGCCCAGGCCGAGTTCACCGTCTCCGCCGAGGGCTACGACCCCGTGGTCGTCACCGCGCGCGAACTCTCCGGCGCCTCCAACGCCTACGAGGAGGAGTTCCTCACCCAGTACGACAAGATCAAGGACCCCGACAGCGGCTACTTCCGCGAGTTCGACGGCCTCCTCGTGCCGTACCACTCGGTGGAGACCCTGATCGTGGAGGCGCCCGACCACGGCCACGCCACCACCTCCGAGGCCTACAGCTACTACCTGTGGCTGGAGGCGACCTACGGCAGGATCACCGGTGACTGGGAGCCCTTCAACTCCGCGTGGGAGTCCATGGAGGCCTTCATCATCCCGGGTACGGCCGACCAGCCCACGAACGGCTCCTACGACCCGTCGTCCCCGGCGACCTACATCCCCGAGTCGCTCGACCCGAGCGACTACCCGATGCCGCTGGACGACTCGGTCGAGGCGGGGCAGGACCCGCTCGCCCAGGAGCTGAGCAGCACCTACGGCACCGACGAGGTCTACGGCATGCACTGGCTGCTGGACGTGGACAACACCTACGGCTACGGGTTCTGCGGCGACGGCACCGACGAGGCCCCCGCCTACATCAACACCTTCCAGCGCGGCTCCAACGAGTCGGTCTGGGAGACCGTGCCGCACCCGTCCTGCGAGACCTTCCAGCACGGCGGCGAGAACGGGTTCCTCGACCTGTTCACCGACGACGACAACTACTCCGAGCAGTGGCGCTACACCAACGCCCCCGACGCCGACGCGCGCGCCGTGCAGGTGGCCTACCTGGCGCACGAGTGGGCCTCGGAGCAGGGCAACGAGGGCGCGATCGCCGAGAACGTCTCCAACGCGGCGATGATGGGCGACTACCTGCGCTACGCCATGTTCGACAAGTACTTCAAGGAGATCGGCGACTGCGTCGACCCCCAGTCCTGCCCGCCCGGATCGGGCAAGGACTCCGCGCACTACCTCATGGCCTGGTACTACTCCTGGGGCGGCGCGCTGGAGAGCGCCCAGTACCCCTGGGCCTGGCGCATCGGCGGATCCTCCGCCCACCAGGGCTACCAGAACGTGATGGCGGCCTACGCGCTCTCGGAGGTGTCCGCGCTCCAGCCGGAGTCGGCCACCGGCACCCAGGACTGGGGCACCAGCCTCGACCGGCAGCTGGAGTTCCTGGAGTGGCTCCAGTCCTCCGACGGCGCCATCGCGGGCGGCGCGACCAACAGCTGGGAGGGCACCTACGCCCAGCCTCCCTCGGGCACGCCCACCTTCTACGGCATGTTCTACGACGAGAAGCCCGTCTGGCACGACCCGCCGTCCAACCGCTGGTTCGGCTTCCAGGTCTGGGACATGGAACGGGTGGCCGAGTACTACCGCATCACCGGTGACGAGCGCGCCGGGGACATCCTGGACGACTGGGTGCCCTGGGCGATCGCCAACACCACCGTCGGAGAGAACGGCGAGTTCGCCATCCCCGCCGACATGGAGTGGAGCGGCCAGCCCGACACCTGGACGGGCGAGTCCACGGGCAACCCCGACCTGAGCGTGGAGGTCGTCTCGCACGGGCAGGACGTCGGCATCGCCGCGGGCCTGGCCAAGACCCTCATGCACTACGCCGCCGCCACCGGTGACGCCGAGTCCCGCGCGACGGCCGAGGGCCTGCTCGACGCCCTCCTGGCCAACCAGGACGACCTGGGCGTCGCCGTTCCCGAGACGCGGGCCGACTACGCCCGCTTCGACGACGAGTTCGGCGCCCCCGACGGCGGCCTCTACATCCCCCAGGGATGGACCGGCCAGATGCCCAACGGGGACCCGGTCGACTCCGACTCCACGTTCCTGTCCATCCGGTCCTTCTACGAGGACGACCCGAACTGGCCCCAGGTCGAGGAGTACCTCAACGGGGGACCGGTGCCCGAGTTCACCTACCACCGCTTCTGGGCGCAGGTGGACGTGGCCACAGCCCTCGCCACCCACGGCGAGTTGTTCGGCGACGGCGCCTGACCGGCCGTAGCCGCACGGGGGCGGGCGCCGACGGCGCCCGCCCCCGACCCCCACAGAAGAAAGGAGCACCATGTTGGTCACCAAGGGGCGAAGACGGCTCCGGGGAGGGGCCGCGGCCGCGGTCGCCCTCGCCCTCAGCCTGGTCACGGGCGGCCTGACCGCCGCCGCCCACGCCGAGGACACCGCGCTCACGGCGCAGGAGGCGGCCCGGGCCCAACAGGCCACCCTGCGCGAACTCGCCGACCAGCGCGGGCTGCGCATGGGCACCGCGGTCGCGCCGCAGCACCTGAACCAGGCGGCCTACGCGCAGACCGCCGCGACCGAGTTCAACTCCGTCACCCACGAGAACGACCTCAAGTGGGAGACCGTCCAGCCCCAGCCCGGACAGTTCAACTGGACCAACGCCGACCGCATCGTGGACTTCGCCCAGCAGAACGACCAGCTGATCCACGGCCACACGCTGGTGTGGCACAGCCAGCTGCCCTCGTGGGTGAGGGACGGCACCTTCACCGAGGGCCAGCTGCTGGACGTCATGGACACCCACATCAGCACCACCGTGGGGCGCTACCGCGACGACATCGCCACCTGGGACGTGGTCAACGAGCCCATCGGGGACGACGCCCGGTTCCGCGACTCGGTCTTCTACCGGACGCTGGGGGAGGACTTCATCGCGGAGGCCTTCCGGATGGCCGACCGGGCCGACCCCGACGCCCGCCTGTTCATCAACGACTACAACATCGACGGGATCAACGCCAAGAGCGACGCCTACTACGACCTGGTCCGGGACCTGCTGGCGCAGGGCGTGCCGATCGACGGCATCGGCTTCCAGGGCCACCTCATCGCGGGGCAGGTCCCCTCCAGCGTCCAGCAGAACATCCAGCGCTTCGTGGACCTGGGCCTGGAGGTGATGATCACCGAGCTGGACATCCGCATCCAGCTGCCCGTCACCCAGCAGAAACTGGAGCAGCAGGCCAGGGACTACGAGCAGGTGGTCAACGCCTGCTACGCGGTCGACGGGTGCTCGGGTGTGATCGTGTGGGGCGTCACCGACGCCCACTCCTGGGTTCCCGGTACCTTCCCGGGCCAGGGCGCGGCGCTGCCCATCGACGAGAACTACGAGCCCAAGCCCGCCTACTGGTCGATCCACGAGGCGCTCGGCGGCGACCCCGGCCCCGGCCCGGATCCTGATCCGACCGACCCGCCGTCGGGTGAGTGTGAGGCGGTGTACTCGGTGACGAACCAGTGGCAGGGGGGTTTCCAGGCGCAGGTGACGGTGACGGCGGGTGCGGCTCTGTCGGGGTGGACCGTGGAGTGGACCTTCGGTAGCGGTGAGAGTGTCTCGCACGCCTGGAACGCGTCGGTGTCGGGCAGCGGTGGCAGTGTGACCGCGACGAACGTGGGTTACAACGGCGTGCTGGCGGCGGGGCAGTCGACCTCGTTCGGGTTCGTCGGCAACTCCAGCGGCGGTGTCTCGACCCCCGAGCTGACGTGCAGCGCGTCCTGACCGGCGGCTGACCCCGCCCGCGGGGGACGACCGAACGACACTGACGCGACCGCCCCGGAACAGGCCGCGCCTGTGTCAGGACCGGGCGCCGGGGGAACGCAGCCGCCACCCCCGGCGCCCACCCGGTCCCCGCCCACGAGGGCGGAACCCCCCGCAACACGACAACGTTGTCCGCCCCCTACCTGGAGCCCTCCCATGGTCAAACGCCTGCTGATCGCCCTCGGGTCGGTCATCACCCTGGTGGCCGCACTGCTCGTGCACTCGCTGCCCGCGCACGCCGACACCGGCTTCCGCGTCAGCGACGGCCGCCTCGTCGACGCCGCCGGAAACGACTTCGTCATCCGCGGCGTCAGCCACGCCCACACCTGGTACGCCCAGGAGACCCAGTCGTTCGCCGACATCAAGTCCCTGGGCGCCAACGCCGTCCGCGTCGTCCTCAGCAGCGGCCAGCGCTGGACGGAGAACACCGCCGCCGACGTGGCCAACGTCGTCGACGAGTGCAAGACCAACCGGCTGATCTGCGTCCTGGAGGTGCACGACACCACCGGTTACGGCGACCAGGCCGGGGCCGCCACGCTCGACCAGGCCGTCGACTACTGGCTGCGCATCCAGGAGGCCGTCGAGGGCGAGGAGGACCACATCCTCGTCAACATCGGCAACGAGCCCTACGGCAACGACGCCGCGATCAACCAGAACTGGGCCGCCGACACCAGCGACGCCGTCAACCGCCTGCGCGACGCGGGCTTCGACCACACCCTGGTCGTGGACGCGCCGAACTGGGGCCAGGACTGGGCGGGTGTCATGCGCGACAACGCCCAGTCGGTGTTCGACTCCGACCCGCACGCCAACACGGTCTTCTCCGTGCACATGTACGGCGTCTACCAGCAGGAGTCGACGGTCGTCTCCTACCTGGAGCACTTCGTCGACGCGGGCCTGCCGCTGATCGTCGGCGAGTTCGGCCACGACCACTCCGACGGCAACCCCGACGAGGACGCCATCATGTCCCACGCCGAGCGCCTGGGCCTGGGCTACATCGGCTGGTCCTGGAGCGGCAACGGCAGCCCCGTGGAGTACCTGGACATGGTCGAGGGCTTCGACGTCGACAGCCTGACCCCCTGGGGCGAGCGCATCTTCAACGGACCGGACGGCATCGCCGCCACCGCCGAGGAGGCCCCGGTCTACGGCGGCGGCCCCGACCCGACCGACCCGCCCACCGAGGAGCCCACCGACCCGCCGACCGAGGAGCCCACGGACCCGCCGTCGGGTGAGTGTGAGGCGGTGTACTCGGTGACGAACCAGTGGCAGGGGGGTTTCCAGGCGCAGGTGACGGTGACGGCGGGTGCGGCTCTGTCGGGGTGGACCGTGGAGTGGACCTTCGGTAGCGGTGAGAGTGTCTCGCACGCCTGGAACGCGTCGGTGTCGGGCAGCGGTGGCAGTGTGACCGCGACGAACGTGGGTTACAACGGCGTGCTGGCGGCGGGGCAGTCGACCTCGTTCGGGTTCGTCGGCAACTCCAGCGGCGGTGTCTCGACCCCCGAGCTGACGTGCAGCGCGTCCTGACCCGCCCGCACCCTGCTCTTTCCGTGCTCCTACGACCCAGTGCCCCTGCAACACAGTGCCCCTGCAACCCAGAGCCCCTGCAACCCAGAGCCCCGACGACCCGGGATCCCCGTGACCCAGTACCCCCACAACCCGGAGTCCCCGTAACCCGGTGACCACCCGACCCGACACACCCGCTGATCCCGCTGAGGGAACAGACCACCCGCCCCGGCCGCACCGCCCCGGTGCGGCCGGGCACCCCCCACAGAGATTGGAGTGGCCCATGCGGTCACGCAGCACCCTCGCCATGGCCGTGGCGCTCGGCGGCCTCGCCGTCGGCACCACCGTCGTCGCGCTGCCCGACACGGCCCAGGCCCACGGCGCGTTCACCTACCCGGCCAGCCGCACCTACGCCTGCTTCCAGGACGCCACCGGCGGCAGCAGCGGCGGCGCGCTCGCGCCGACCAACGACGCCTGCGCCGACGCGCTGGCCGAGGGCGGCAACTACCCGTTCTGGAACTGGTTCGGCAACCTCATCAGCAACTCCGACGGGCGGCACCAGGAGTTCGTGGCCGACGGCGAGCTGTGCGGACCCACCGACAGCTTCTCCGCCTTCAACGCGGTCCGCGCCGACTGGCCGACCACCGAGCTGCCCGCCGACACGACGGTGGAGTTCCACCACAACGCCTGGGCCGCGCACCCGGGCACCTTCTACACCTACGTCACCGAGGACGGGTTCGACCCCGCGACCGACGCGCTGACCTGGGACTCCCTGGAGCTCATCGACGAGGTCACCGACCCGCCGCTGCGCAGCGGCGGCGTCGCCGGAGCCGAGTACTACTGGGACGTGGACCTGCCCGACAAGGAGGGCCAGCACGTCATCTACGTGGTGTGGGAGCGCTCCGACAGCCCTGAGGCGTTCTACAACTGCTCCGACGTGGTCTTCGAAGGGGGCTCGGGCGGCAACCCGGACCCCGAGCCGGAGCCGGAGCCGGAACCCGAGCCGGAGCCGGAGCCGGAGCCGGAGCCGGAGCCCACGGACCCGCCGGCGGGTGAGTACTGCACGGCCGAGTACACGGTCCTCAACGAGTGGCAGGGCGGCTTCCAGGCCGAGGTCGAGGTCACCGCGGGCGAGAACGGGACCGACGGCTGGATGGTGGACTGGGTGTTCGCCAACGGCCAGGCGGTCAGCAGCGCCTGGAACGCCTCGCTCGTCAACCACGGCGCCCACTTCGAGGCCAGGAACGCCGCGCACAACGGCTCGCTCGCGGCCGGGGAGAGCGCCAGCTTCGGGTTCACCGCCACCTCGGGGAACGTGAACATCGAGCCGCGGGTGACCTGCCAGGAGCCGTGACCTGACCATCCCGGAGGGACCGTACCCCCCACACGAGGGCCGTGAAGGCCCGCGCGGTCCCGGCGCCACGGTACCGAACAGCGTTCGGTACCGTGGCGCCATGAACACCGCGAAGATCTACACCTCCTGCCAGGAGCGCATGCTCGCGCTCGCCGACGACCTGAGCGCGGAGCAGCTCGCCACGCCCGTTCCCGCCCTGCCCGCGTGGACCGTCCGGCAGACCTACGCGCACCTGGCCGGGCTCTGCGCCGACGTGCCCGCGGAACGGGTCACGCCCCCGGCCGACGACGCCGTCACCGCCCGCCAGGTGGCCGAGCGCGAGCACCTGGACATCGCCGCGCTCTGCGCGGCCTGGCGCGCGGACACCCCGGCCCTGCTGGAGGTCTTCGCCACCCGGACCCGGGCCCGCTACTCGCTGCCCGCGATCGACGTGTGGCACCACGAGAACGACGTCCGGGGCGCGCTGGGGATGCCCGCCCAGCCCGAGCACGCCGACGAACTGGCCGCCTTCGTCCTGGGCGCGACGGCCCGCGCGTGGTCCCCCGAGCTGCCCGGGGTGCGCGTGGCGGCCGCGGACACCGGCCAGGAGTGGGCCTTCGGGGAGCGGGCCGACCTGGAGTGGTCGGCCACGGCCTTCGAGCTGGTGCGCGCCGCCACCGGCCGCCGCAGCGCCGCCCAGATACGCGCCATGGACTGGAGCGGCGACCCCGCCGACGTCCTGTACCGCCTGTCGGCCTTCCCCTTCCCGGAGACCGACCTGCGGGTCTGACCGGGGAACGACGGGTGTGTCCGAATCACCCGTGCGGGACCCGGGCCCGCCGCTTCCGGCCGGACGGGCCGGAAGCGGCGGTCCGGACGGCCTCCGCCGGTCGGGACGGACTCTCCGCATGCCGGGTCGGCCGCCCGACGGCGGCCGGAGCCGCCCACCGGGGTCGTCGCCGGGAGCCGCCGGTCAGGGCCGGTACGGGATCCGCGGGAGGGCCCGCACCTCGCCCAGCGTGGACCACTCGTCTCGGCCCAGCCGCGCCAGCGGTCGCAGCAGGGTCGCCTCGGGGTGTCCGTCCACCAGCACCGACTCGTCCACGGCCGCCCGCACCACCCGGCCGAACACCACCGTCGAGTCGCCCAGGCCCACCGTCGAGTGCAGCACGCACTCCAGCGCCACCGGGGAGTCGGCCACCCGGGGCGGGCGCACCGACGCGCTGGGCTCGCGCCCGATCCCCAGGGCCTCGAACTCGCTCACCTCCGGCGGGTAGGAGGTGCCGCTGGCGTTGACCTGTTCCCGCATCGGCTCCGGGGCCAGGTTGACCACGAACTCGCCGGTCTCCTCCACGTTGCGCAGCGAGTCCTTGCGCCGCACCGAGGTGAACTGCACGATCGGCGGCTGGGTGCACGCGACGGTGAAGAAGGAGTGCGGCGCCAGGTTGTCCACGCCCGCCGCCGACGTGGTGGAGACCCACGCGATCGGTCGCGGCAGGATCACGGCCGTCATCAGCTGGTAGAACGCTCGTCCGGGCAGGTCTTGCGGTGTCCATTCGGTACGCATCGGCATCGATTATCCCGCCCCGCGCGCGGGCGCGGCCACCGCCGCCCCGCGCCCGCGCGTCCGGCCTCAGGCCGTGCGGTCGAACTCCGCCTGCCGCGGCGCCCCGGACCGGCGCCACTCCATGCGCGCCCAGGGCAGGCGCAGTTCGGAGGTTCCGGTGACGTCCAGCGGCTTGAGGTCCTCCACCGCCTCGGCCTCCCGGTGGCGGGCGAACACCGACTCGGTGTAGCGGTGGCCGGTGTCCGCGGCGACGAACACCACCGTCCGGCCGGGGGAGAGCCCCAGCTCCCACCGGGCGGCCAGGTAGGCGGCGCCGCTGGAGAGCCCCGCGAACACGGCGTGCCGCCGCAGCAGGTCGACCGTTCCGGCCAGGGCCGCGGTGAAACCGGTCCAGTGCACGGTGTCGTAGAGGGTGTGGTCGACGTTGCCGAAGGGGATGGCGCTGCCGATCCCCGCGATGATGATGTCCTTGTCGGGCACGCCGTCGCTGGCGAAGGTGACGCTGCCGAACGGCTGCACCCCCACCAGGCGGGTGCCCGGGTCGGCCTCGCGCAGGTAGGTGCCCAGCGCGCCGGTGGACACGCCCGTTCCCACACCCCCCACGAGCGTGAGGTCCGCGCCCGCCGTCTCCCGGCGGACCGTCTCGGCGACCTCGCGGTAGCCCAGGTAGTGGAGGGGGTCGTGGTACTGGCGCATCCAGTGGTGGTCCGGGTGGGCGGCCAGGACCTCCCGGACCCGGCGCACCCGGCGGTTCTGGTCCAGGCGCAGGTCGTCGGTGGACTCCATCTGTTCCAGGCGTACGCCCAGCACCTCCAGCTGTACGCGCAGGGTGCGGTCCACGGTGGTGGAGCCGATGATGTGACATCGCAGGCCGTACCGGTGGCAGGCCAGCGCCAGCGCGTGCGCGTAGACGCCGCTGGAGCTGTCCACCACGGTGTCGCCGGGGCGGACGGCGCCGCTCTCGACGAGGTGGCGGACGGCGGCCAGGGCCGAGAGGGCCTTGAGGGTCTCGAACCGCAGGCACAGCAGTCCGCCGCCCAGGTCGATGAGGTCGGGGCGGCCGATCGCTTCGGAGACGTGCTCGTCCACGGTCGTTCTCCTTACTGGTGGCTGGGGCGGGCGCGTGCTCCGGAACGCGAAGGTGCACGCGCCCGCCCGGGAGGAGGGCGTGGGTGTTCAGGCCGCCGGGGTCGCCCGGTAGCGGTAGAGCCGCGTGGGGTCGGCGCTGAACTGGGAGAAGGGGAAGGGCTCGGCGGAGACTCCGTCGACTCCGCGGCCGAGGAAGGCGCGCGCCACCGCGCTCGCGCTCTGGGCGTAGACGTACAGGGGGACGCCGCGCCCGCGGCACCGTGCCAGGAGCGGGTCGAAGGTGCCGTTGCCCAGGGTCATGCCGGTGGCCACGACGGCGTCGGCCGCGTCGACCACCTCCTCCATGGACTCCGAGACGGGGTCGCCCCAGCGGGTGGTGCGCAGGTTGAGGTCGCAGGGCAGGCACTCGCCGCCGCGTTCGCGGATGGCGGCCACGAGGGGGTTGACGACGCCGATCAGCGCGATCCGCGCGCCCTCGGTGATGGGGACGAGACCGGCGACGGCGGCGTCCCGGGCCCGCGCGCGCTGTTCGGGCGTTCCGGCGGGCAGGGTGACCGGTTCGGCCCGGGGGTCCTCGCGGTGCGGCGAGGTGTGGGCGAGGTGGGCGTCCAGGGCGGCCACCCGCAGGGGGAGGGGCCCCTGGGCGAGCAGTTCGGCCAGCGGGGCGCCCGAGGCCTCGCGGCACAGCTCCGGCGCGATCTGCCCGTCCTCGAAGGCGCAGGCCCCGAAGGCAGCGCCGACGCGCACGGCGACGTAGTGGTTGAGGTAGGTGGTGTCGCCCCCGGCCAGGCGGGTGCCGTGGTGGAGCCAGAAGACGCTGGTGGCCACGGTGTCGCCGACCCGGCCGACGGCGTCGCGCAGGAGGTCGTCGAGGGTCATCTCCCGGCCTCCTGGAAGCGGAACAGGTAGGTCAGGACCCCGTCGCCCCAGTCGTGCCGGTGGTGCACCCCGGCCCGGAAGCCGGTGGCCTCCGCGTGGGCGACGATGCGGCGCAGGTCGGCGGTGTTGGAGGCGATGAGGAAGACCTCCGCGCCGGGGGCCAGCAGCGGGCGCTCGGCCAGCTGGGTGAAGAACTTCTCCGTGATCGCCGCGCCCACGCACACGTTGCGCACGACGTCGGGGTCGGTGCTGACCGTCCGGCTGACCGCGGGCGGGTTGAAGGTGACCACGTCGAGCGCGGTCCCGTCCGGGAAGCCCTCGAACATGTCGCCGGTCACGGGGACGAGTTCGGTGGCGGTGCGGTCCCCGAGCAGGCGTGTGAAGTTGCGGGCGGCGGCCTCGACGCTGGGGCCGTGGACGTCGGCGGCGTGGACCCGGCGGGCGCCGCGCACTCCGGCGGCGACGGCCTCCACGCCCAGGCCCACGCCCATGGCGGCGTAGTGCCGTCCGCGCACGTCGATGTCGTCGTCCAGGATGCGCTGGTGGATCATCCTGCTGGTCCCGCCGGGGAGGAAGACGCCGGGCGGTACCTCGAACCCCCAGCCGTTCCAGGTGTAGGAGCGGGTGGTGTGCAGGTCCTCGCGCGGCGGGTTGACGGCGAGGATCTGTTCGGCGGGCAGCGGTGGGGGCAGTTGGTCCACGAGGGAGCGGTCCACGGTCGTCCTTCCAAAAGGGGGTCGGGAGTAACACGGGACACCAACGGGGAGCGCCGGATGTTCTGAGTACCGGAGTCCGCGCGCTATTGTAGATAAAACGATAACCATTGTCATTAGTGGGGTCGGAGTTCGCGTTCCCGGGGGTGTTCCATGGCCCCGGGCGCCGCGCGGCGGACGGGCCCGCGACGGACGCGCCCGGGCGGGGGCGGCGCCAGCGCGCCCCGCCGGTGACCATCCGCGGAGAGGACGTGGAAAGACGTGGCCCACCCCCAGCAGACCGGCACTGTGCCCACGGCCCCACCGCGCGCGCACGTGTTCTCGGACCCCGCCTTCCTCCGCCTGTGGTCGGGGAGCACCGCCTCGGGACTGGCCACGTGGGCCATGCCGTTCATCCTCGGCCTGGCCGTCCTGGACGGATCGCTCACCGCCATGGGGCTCGGCCTGCTCCTGGCCACCCGTACCGGCGGGTTCCTCCTCGCCCTGCCGCTCGGCGGCCTGCTGGCCGACCGGCTCTCCCGCCGCGCGGTGGTGCTGTGGGCCGGGGTCCTCGCGGCGGCGGCCACTCCGCTGGTCGCCGCGGGCGTGGCGACCGGCGCCCTGGCGCTCGCGGCCGTGGCCGCGGCGGCCGTGGGCGCGGGCCAGGGAGCCTGCAGACCCGCCTTCCAGGCGCTGACCGCCGAGGTCGTGGACGAGCCGCGGCGCCAGCGCGCCAACGCGGCGCTCACCATCTCCGTGCGGGTCACCACCCTGGTCGCCCCGGGGGCGACGGCGCTGCTCTCCACGGTCCTGGGCGTGCACGCCCTCCTCCTGGTCACCGCCGCGCTCTGGGCGGTCGCCGCCCTGGCCCCGCCCCGGGGCCGGAGCGCGCCCGCCCCGGGAGCGGTGCCCGCGCGCGGCTTCTCCCCGGTCGCCGACTTCCGCGACGGGCTGCGCGAGGCCCGGCGCCACACGTGGTTCCTCGCGGGGCTGGGCGCCCTGACGGCGGTGATCGCCACCGGGTACTCCGCCACGGGCGTGCTGCTCCCGGTTGTCAGCCGCGACACCTACGGCACCGAGGCGGTGCTGGCGGGCGCGCTGACCGCCTACACCGGCGGCGCGCTGGCCGGGGCGCTGCTGATCGGGCGCTGGCGCCCCTCCTCCCAGGGGTGGGTGGCGCTGGCGGGCCTGGCCCTGTACGGGCTCGCGCCGCTGAGCCTGCTCCTCCCCGTGGGCCCGTGGACGGTGTTCGCCGCCTACGCCCTGGCGGGGGTCGGGATCGAACTGTTCAACGTCCCGTGGTTCACCGCCGCCCAGCGCGAGGTCGCGCCCGACAAGCTCGCCCGCGTCTCCTCCCTGGACTTCCTGTTCTCCTACGGCCTGGCCCCGGTCGGGCTCGCGCTGATCGCCCCGGCCACCCAGGCCTTCGGCACGGAGGCGGTCCTGGTCGTGTGCGCCGCCCTGTGCTTCCTGGCCCCGGGGGCCGCGGCGCTCGCCCCCGGTTCGCGCCACTTCGCCATGGGAGGCCATGGGGCCCCGGCCCCGCGAGCCGCCTGACCGGGAAGGCTCCCCCGGGGACCTGCCGGGGCGGCGCCCCGGGTGTTCACCGGTCCCGTCCCGCCCTGCCGCCGCGGGCCAGCAGGTACAGCAGGAAGGGGGCGCCCAGCGCCCCGGTGACCACCCCGACCGGCAGTTCGCTCCCCCCGAAGGCGGTGCGCGCGACCAGGTCCGCAACGGCCGTCAGGAGCGCTCCGCAGGCGGCGCAGGGCAGCAGCCCGAGGGCGCGTCCGCCCAGCAGCCGCCGCACGATCTGCGGGGCCACCAGGGCGACGAACGCGACGGGACCGGCGACGGCGGTGGCCGTGGCCGCGAGCGCGGCGGAGGTGAACAGCAGGGCGCCCCGGGCGAGCCGCACCCGGCCGCCCAGGGCGGTCGCCGCGTCCTCCCCGAGCTGGAGCAGGGACAGCGGTCGGGCCGACAGGAACGTGGTCGGAGCCAGGACGGCCAACCCCACCGCCACCGTCACCACGTGCGGCCAGTCCCGGTTGGCCAGGCTGCCGGTGAGCCAGAGCATGGCGCGCTGCGCCGTGGCGAGCTCCGTGCGGGTGAGCAGGTACGACGTCACCGCGCCCAGCACCGCGGTGACCGCGATCCCCACCAGGACCAGCCGCTGCCCGCTGACACCGCGCCGGTAGGCGAGCAGGTACAGCAGGAACGCGGTGGCCACGGCCCCCGCCAGCGCGCTGGCCGCGATCGCCGCCGCCGTGCCGCCGAAGACGACGATGGCGAGCACCGCCGCGGTCGTCGCGCCCGCGCTGACCCCGATGACGTCCGGGCTGACCAGCGGGTTGTGCGCCAGCCGTTGCAGCAGCGCCCCCGAGAGCGCCAGTGCGGCGCCCACACCCAGCGCGGTGAGCACACGCGGCAGCCGCATCTCCACCACCACGTGCGTCACCATCACCCCGGCACGGCCGGTGAGCGCGTCCACCACCTCGCCCACGCCCAGCTCGAAGTCCCCCAGGGTCAGCGAGACCAGGGCCACCGCCGCGGCCAGGGCGGTGAGCAGGCCGCCGAGCAGTACCGCGGGCCAGTACACCCGTACCGATAGTCCGCCCAGGCGGGCCACCCCCGTTCGGGGACCCAGGGCCCCGGAGCGCGCCGTCACGGCCCCGCCACCCTTCGCCCGCGCACCACGAGGACGAAGAACGGCGCACCGATGAGAGCGGTGAGGACGCCGACCTGCAACTCCTCGGGACGCGCCACCACCCGGCCCGCGACGTCGGCCGCCAACAACAGGACGGGCGCCAGCACCGCCGACCAGGGCAGCACCCATCGGTGGTCGGGGCCGACCAGGACCCGCGCCACGTGCGGCACGGCGACCCCGACGAAGCCGATCGGACCCGCCACGGCCGTCGCCGTCCCGGCCAGGAGCACCACCGCCAGGGCGCTCGTCCCGCGCACCAGCCACAGCCGTGTCCCCAGGGAGCGGGCCAGCTCGTCGCCGAGCGCCACCGCGTTCAGGGACCGGGCCACCGCCACCGCCGTCACCAGCCCGGCGGCCAGGAACGGCAGCGCCTGGAGCAGCGCCGCGCCGTCGGCACCCGCCAGCGAGCCCACCACCCAGAACCGGTACTCGTCCAGGCTCGCGCGGTCGCGCAGGACGATCGCCGAGGTCAGCGAAGCCAGCAGGGCCGAGACCGCGGCTCCGGCGAGCGTGAGCCTGACCGGACTGGCCCCCTCCGGACCCAGCGACCCCACGGCGTGGACCACGCAGGCGGCGACCGCCGCGCCCGCGAAGGCGAAGCCGACGTAGCCCAGTAGCGCGGACACCCCGAACACGCTGATCGCGAGGACCGCCGCCAGGGAGGCGCCCGCGTTGATGCCGAGGACGCCGGGGTCACCGAGGGGGTTGCGGGTCACCCCCTGCGCCAGGACCCCGGACACGCCCAGGGCCGCGCCGACCGCCAGCCCGGCCAGGGTACGCGGCACACGCAGGTGCCGCACGACCAAGTCGGTGTCCGAACCGGTGAAACCGGCGTAGGCGAGGTACACGTCGGCCACGGACAGCCGCTCGTAACCGACCAGGACCGACGCCAGCAGGGTCGCGGCCAGGACCAGCAGCGCCACCGCCAACCCGGCGACGCGGGCGCGGGCACTGACGAGAACCCCGGAACCGTCGGCCGCGGCCCGCAGCCGGCGCCGGACTCCCGAGGGCACGGCCGTCACGGGCCTCCCGGCCACATGGGGGGCCACCGGCCCGCCTACCCGAACAGGCCGGGGTGCAGGATCCGGGCGACCGTCTCCACCGCGGCCGCGCTGCGCACACCCGCGGAACGGTCGGCGAAGGTGAACTCCTCCACCTGCTCCTCGGTGACCGCGGTCAGGTTGGCCAGCACGGGATCGGCCGTGATCCGCTCCACGTCCGGGGCGGCGTCGGCGGCGGTCATCCGCGCGTCGCAGCACACGTCGACCAGGATGAAGTCGGGGTCGCGCGCGATCACGTCCTCGACGGCCACGTCGTGGTTGCGACCGCCGTCCAGGTCGGCGAAGGCGTTGACGCCTCCGGCCAGCCGGATGATCTCGGTGGAGAAGTCCTGCCCGCCGGCCACCCGGAACCCCTGGTCGCTGGGGCGGCCGACCATCACCGAGGGCCGGTCCTCCTCAGGCACGCCGCCCTCCAGGGCCTCGGTGACCCCGCCTATCGTGCCCTCCATGTCCGCGATGACCTCTTCGGCGCGCTCGCGCGCGTCGAACAGGGCGCCCAGGTTCCGCAGGTCGGCGTAGACGTTGTCCATCGTCACCGAGGCCGGGTCGATGGTCGCGTCGGTGCGGCCGTCCCCGCTAGGGCACAGCGGAGCCGGGATCCAGCTGCCGATGCCCAGCTCGCGCAGGGAGGCCCGCGTACCGAGGTTCTCGTCGGTGAACACGTCGTTGAACCCGGCGAGCACGAAGTCGGGCCCGTGGCTGAGCAGTTCCTCCCGGCTGGGCAGGTTGGGGTAGTACTCCTGCCCGGCCTGGGCGTCGGCGTACTCCTCCAGGACGGCGGCGTCCAGGAACGCCGTCCCCACCAGGCGGTCGCTGAGGCCCAGCGCGTGGGCGGTCTCGATGGCGGGCTGGTAGGCGGCGAACACCCGTTCCGGCGGGCTGTCCGCGGCCACGTCGACGCCGCAGTTGCGGATCGTCTCCCCGGCAGCCTCGGGGGAGGGGGCGGCGGAGCCCCCGCCGCAGGCGGTCGTGGCCAGGAGCAGGGCGAGGGCGGCGCAGGCGGGCAGGCGGTACCGGACCGCGCGTGCCCCGGTGGGCTTCATCGAACAAACCATCCTTCGTGGTCTGATGACGCGGACGGTCGCAGCCGGTCTCCTGGCTCCCGGAGTCGGGCTCTGGCCCCGCGCCCCCACCCTTCCCGAGCCGTGTCCGGCCCAGTGGCGTGCGGGAGGCGCACTCCGGTCACAGTGGCGAGGACCGCGCCGGACTTCCACCGGCTTCCCGTGCACTGCGACGTCGACGATATGGACTTGTGCTGACAGTCAACCGGCCACGGTAGTGCACGCGGGTCCCTTCCGCGAGACCCGCTCCCCTCCCGGCCGACGACCGGACCCCCCGCGAGCCGCCCGACCGGCGGAGCGCCGTCCGCACGCGTGGCCGGACCGGGACCGGGCATAGAGGGCGCATGGAACTGATCACGGTGGAGGACGTCCGCGCCGCCCGGGAACGCCTGCGCGGGGAGGTGGTGCGCACCCCGCTGACGGCGGGCCCCGCCGGAGGGCCGCCGTTCCTGCTCAAACCCGAGAGCCTCCAGCCCACCGGGGCCTTCAAGCTGCGCGGCGCCACCAACGCCGTCGCCCTGCTCGACCCCGACCAGCGCCGAAGCGGTGTGGTGACCCACTCCTCGGGCAACCACGGCCAGGCGCTCGCCCACGCCGCCGCCCGGCACGGGGTGCCCTGCACCGTCGTCGTCCCCGAGGGCGCGCCCGGGGTGAAGGTCGACCGCATGCGCGCCCTGGGAGCCCGCATCGTCATGGTCGCCCCCCGGGAGCGGGAGGCCACCGCCCGCAGGCTCCGGGACGAGGAGGGGCTCGCCCTGGTCCCGCCCTTCGACGACCCGAGCGTCATCGCGGGCCAGGGCACGGTCGGCCTGGAGATCCTGGAGCAGTCGCCCGGGGTCGCGACCGTCGTCGTGCCCGTGGGCGGAGGCGGGCTCGCCTCGGGGGTGGCCACCGCCGCGCTGGCCGCCGCGGGCCCGCGCCGGGTCCGCGTCGTGGGGGTGGAGCCCGAACTGGCCGCCGACGCCGCCGAGAGCCTGCGCACCGGAAGCCTGGTCACCTGGCCGCCCGAGCGCACCCACCGCACCATGGCCGACGGGGTGCGCGTGTGCCTGTCCGAGCTGACCTTCGCCCACCTGCGCGCCCGCCTGGACGAGGTCGTCACCGTGACCGAGGAGGAGATCGCCCGCGCCGTCGCCGCCCTCGCCCACGGGGCGCGCCTGGTCGCCGAGCCCAGCGGGGCCCTGGCCGCCGCCGCGGTCCTGGCGGGCCGGGTGCCCACCGCGCCCGGCCGCCCGCAGGAGACGGTCGCGGTCGTCTCGGGGGGCAACGCCGACCCGGGGCTGTTCGCCCGCCTGGTGGCGTGAGCCGCGCGGGCGGCACCGCGGTCTCAGGCTCGGGAGCCCCCGCCGCCGGCGGGACCGCTCCCGTTCACGCGCTGCCGCTCGCCCGCACGCGCCGCCACGGGGTTGTCGCGCCCGGCGGCGCGCGCGGCACGGTCCTCGCGGCGGCGCATGGCCATGTCCGACAGCGCGGCGAGCCCGAAGGCGATGACGACCGCGGCGACGATCAGCACGGTCCACAGCGCGGTACCGAAGGAATCGGGGTCGATCATGGGTGCTCCGAGGGGATCGGGGGTTGGACGTGCCGACAACCCAACCGTAATAGGTGTTAACTTTCGGGCCGAGTGTCAGCGGCGGTGAACTGGGTCATACGCGCGCCACCGCGCGTCCGCCCGCAGCACGTCCGTCCGCCCACACGGCGAGGGGCCGGGGACGGCGCCGCGGCGCCGTCCCCGGCCCCTCGCCAGGCGAACCCGGATTCCCCTACAGGATCGAACCGGGGGAGTAGGCGGCCGCCTCCGGGTGCGCGGCCACGATCGCGTCGATCCGCCCCACCACGGCGGCCACCTGGTCGGCGGCGGCGCCGGTGAAGGTGATCCGGTCGGCCAGCAGCGCGTCCAGCTCCTCCCTGCCGAGCGGGAAGCGCCCGTCCTCGGCCAGGCGGTCCAGCAGCCGGTTGCCCGCACCCTCCTGGCGCATGGCCAGGGCCGAGCCCACCGCGTGCTCCTTGATCAGCTCGTGGGCGGTCTCGCGGCCCACCCCGGCGCGCACCGCGGCCATGAGCATCTTGGTCGTGGCCAGGAACGGCAGGTAGCGGTCGAGCTCGGCGGAGACCACCGCGGGGAAGGCCCCGAACTCGTCCAGCACCGTCAGCATCGTCTCCACCAGCCCGTCGAAGGCGAAGAACGCGTCCGGCAGGGCCACCCGGCGCACCACCGAGCAGGACACGTCGCCCTCGTTCCACTGGTCCCCGGCCAGTTCACCGGCCATGGACGCGTACCCGCGCAGGATCACGGTCAGCCCGTTGACCCGCTCGCACGAGCGCGTGTTCATCTTGTGCGGCATGGCCGAGGAGCCCACCTGACCCTCGGCGAACCCCTCGGTGACCAGCTCGTGCCCGGCCATCAGGCGGATCGTCTTGGCCAGCGAGGAGGGACCGGCGGCCAGCTGCACCAGCGCGGTCAGCACCTCGAAGTCCAGCGAGCGCGGGTAGACCTGGCCCACGCTGGTGAAGCGCCGCTCGAACCCGAGGTGGGAGGCCACCCCGTCCTCCAGCGCGCTGAGCGCGGCGCGGTCCCCGCCCAGCAGGTCCAGCATGTCCTGCGCGGTGCCCACCGGGCCCTTGATCCCGCGCAGCGGGTAGCGGGAGATCAGCTCCTCCAGCCGCCCGTGGGCGACCAGCACCTCGTCGGCGATCGACGCGAACCGCTTGCCGAGCGTCGTGGCCTGCGCCGCCACGTTGTGGGAGCGGCCCGCCATCACCGTCTCGCCGTACTCGGCCGAGAGCCTCCCCAGCCGCGCCAGCAGCGCCACCACCCGGTCGCGGGCCAGCAGCAGGCTGTCGCGCACCTGGAGCTGCTCGACGTTCTCGGTCAGGTCGCGCGAGGTCATGCCCTTGTGCACGTGCTCGTGCCCGGCGAGGGCGTTGAACTCCTCGATGCGGGCCTTGACGTCGTGGCGGGTGACCCGCTCGCGTTCGGCGATGGAGGCCAGGTCCACCTGCTCCAGGACCTTCTCGTAGTCCTCGACCACACCGGCCGGGACGTCCACGCCCAGACGCGCCTGGGCGCGCAGCACGGCCAGCCACAGCCGCCGCTCGGCGACCACCTTGTACTCGGGGGACCACAGCCGGGTCAGCTCCGCGGACGCGTAGCGGGCAGCCAGGACATCAGGGATCAGCGGTTTCGCACTCACGTCGTCCGACCCTATCGTCCTGAGCTGCGGCGCACGCGCGGCCACTCCCCCCGAAGGCACCCGGCCCGCAACGGCGGCGACGCAGGTCGGTCGGCGAACGCCCGGAACCGGGGCCAGGAAGGTAGGGCCAGCCCCACCCCCGACCCGGTGGCGCGGCCGATTCCGGCCCGCGCCGGGCCTGCCTAACGTTGGCCCATGACCACTCCCGCGGAGTCCCCGAACCCGCCGCGCGCCCTGTTCCAGGCGCTCACGACGAGGCGTTTCCTGCTCACCTCCTGGCCCTGGCGCGGTCTCGCCTACAGCGGCGGCACCGTCCTGGTGGCCTCCGTCCTGTTCTTCGTCGCCTCGCCCGTCCTGGCCCCCTGGGTGGCGCTGTTCATGGCCTGGAGCGGAGGGATCGAGGCCTTCGACTACGGCGGCATCGTGCTGGTGCTGGCCCTGTGCCTGGCGTTCACGTTCCTGTTCGGACCGCTGGTCGCGATCCCCCTGGGCGCGCTGGAGCGCTGGCGCCTGGGCCTGGTCGGGGGCGGCCCCCGGGAGAGCGGGCACCGCGAACCGGTCCCCGGGCTGTGGGGGTGGGTGCGCACCCGCTACACCGAGGCCGCCACCTGGCGGGAGGTGGCCTACGCGGGGCTGATGCTCCCCCTGGCGGGGGTCAACGCCATGCTCACCGGCTTCCTGCTGCTGCTCGTGATCGTCCTGGCCTCCGGTCCGCTCCTGCTGGACGACAGCCCCGGCTCCGTCGTCAACCTCGGCCTCGTGACGCTCACCTCCAGCGCCGAGGCGGTGCCCTACACCCTCCTGGCCCCGCCGCTGCTGGTCGTCCTGCTCTACGCGTCGGCGGCCATGGCGTGCCTGCACTCCCTGCTGGCCCGCACCCTGCTGGTCGGCCCGCCCAAGGGAGTCCTGCACGCCGAACTCAACCAGGTCACCGAGTCGCGGGCCCGCCTGGTCAACGCCTTCGAGTACGAGCGCAGGCGCATCGAACGCGACCTGCACGACGGCGCCCAGCAGCGCCTGGTCGCCCTGTCCGTGGACCTGGGCGTGGCCCGCCTGGACCTGGAGGAGGGCAGCGAGGCCGACCAGCGCGTGGTCGCCGCCCAGGCCAAGGCCGACGAGCTCATCACCGAGCTGCGCGAGCTGGTGCGCGGCATCCACCCCCGGGTCCTCACCGACCGGGGACTGCCCGCCGCCCTGGAGGAGCTGGCCGACCGCTGCCCCGTGCCCGTGACGGTGCACGTGCGGATCGGTGAACGCCTGCCCGCGCACGTGGAGGGCACGGCCTACTTCGTGGTCGCCGAGGCCCTGACCAACGTCTGCAAGCACGCCGGGGCCGACGCCGCCACCGTGCACGCCAGCACGGCCCCCGGCGCGCCGGGCCGGCCCGACACCCTGCTGGTGGAGGTCACCGACCACGGCGCGGGCGGCGCCGACCCCGCACGCGGGTCCGGGCTCACCGGGCTCGGGGACCGGGTCGCGGTCATGGGCGGCACAATGGAGCTGTCCAGCCCCCGGGGCGGACCTACCCGAATCCGAGTGGAGCTTCCGTGCGGACCCGTTCCCCCGACACCGCTGGCGTGACCCCCGACGCGCCCCTGGTGCCCACCGTCCTGGCCGAGGACGGCGTGCTGCTCAGAGAGGGGCTGTCCGGGATCCTGGAGCGCTTCGGCTTCCCCGTCGTGGCCTCGGTCGGCGACGCCGAGGCGCTGGTGTCGGCCGTCGCCGAGCACGGACCCGGCCTCGTGGTCACCGACATCCGCATGCCGCCCGGCTTCACCGACGAGGGGCTGCGGGCCGCCGTCCGGCTGCGCCGCGAGCGCCCGGGCCTGGCGGTGGTCGCGCTGAGCCAGTACGTGGAGCTGAGCTACGCCACCGACCTGCTCGACTCCGGCAGCGGTCAGGGCGTGGGCTACCTGCTCAAGCAGAGGGTCGGCGACGTCCGCGAGTTCGCCTCCGTGCTGCGCCGGGTGGTGGACGGCGAGACCTTCGTCGACCCCGAGGTGGTCCGCCAGCTGCTGCGCCGCCGCGCCGACCCGCTGGAGCGCCTGACCCCGCGCGAGCGCGAGGTCCTCGCCCTGATGGCCGAGGGCCGCTCCAACGGGGCGATCGCCCGCCACCTGGTGGTCAGCGACGCCGCCGTCGGCAAGCACGTGGGCAACATCCTGGCCAAGCTCGACCTGCCCCCGGACGACGGGGTGCACCGCCGCGTCCAGGCGGTCCTGGCCTACCTGCGCGGCCGCCCCGCCTGAGCCGGGGCCGTCCCCGCACGGCGGGGACGGCGCCCTCGGTGACCGCGCCGGCCGGCACGGTCACCGAGGGCGCCGGGCGTTCGTCAGGACTCGGCCGCGCACCAGTCGATCATGACGGCGGTCTCCCCGCCCACGACCCAGCCGTCGTGCCCGGGCGGGATGAAGACGACGTCGCCCCGCCCGAACTCGCGCTCGGTTCCGTCGTCCATGCGGCAGGCCAGGGAGCCCGAGACCATGTAGCCGCAGTGGGTCCTCATGCAGCTGTCCGTGCCCTGGAGGGGCCGCAGGTGCTCGGACCAGCGCCAGCCGGGCATCAGCGTCAGACGCGTGACCGCCCGTCCGCCGACGCGGACGACCTCCATACGCCCCCGCTCGAACTCCTGGGTCTGCTCGGCCCCGTCGAACCGGGCCCCCTGGGGGGCGTCCACGGACCCCTCGTCCCAGGCCTGGACCACGGACTCGTGCACGATGCGCCCGTCCCGCAGGTCCAGCATGGCCATGCTCATGACCTTGCCGCCGTCGGGGTAGGTGCACCGCTCGGTGACGGCGACGTGCTCGCCGTCGGACACGCACTGGAGCACCTCATGGGTCATCTCGCGCGAACAGACGTCCCGCAGGGCCTGCCCGATCTCCTCCCTGCCGCGCAGGACCGTCGGGGCGCTGGGAGGGGTCCGCCGGTCGATCATCTCCATCCGGGCGTCGTCGCTGTACTGGGCCACCATCGCCTCGGCGTCGGCCGACTCCACGGCACGGACGTACCGGTCGGTGTCGAAGGACGGGTGGGCCTGGGGTGGGGCGGACATGGCTCGCCTCCTCGGCTCCCGGTGACCGCCCGCGGACCGGGCGGTCCCACTACCCAGACTGCTCCCGGGCCACCTCCCGGTTCGCCCAAGGCCCGGTCACGAGTCGGCCGCGTCGCGGACCCGCCGGGAGTCGGGGGAGCACCGGACCTATCGTGGAGGTGCAGAGCCGTCACGGTGCGAACTCCCCCCGCAGCCCGTAGGAGACCGGATGCAGCCGACCGTCGCCGCCCCCGAGAGCGTCACCTGGAAGATCCACCTGGACCGGTCGATGTGGGTGGCGGGCGTGCGCGCCCTCATGCTCCAGGCCCTGCACCCCGTGGCCATGCAGGGGGTGTGGCAGCGCTCGGACTTTCGCTCCGACCCCACCGGCCGCCTGATGCGCACCGCCCACTTCGTGGCCGTCACCACCTACGGCAGCCCCGCCGAGGCGGACGCGCTCGGCGAGCGCGTCCGCCGGGTGCACCGCGCGCTGTCCTTCACCGACCCGGCCACCGGCCGCCCGCACCGGGTGGACCAGCACGACCTGCTGGTGTGGGTGCACTGCGCGGAGGTCTCCTCCTACCTGGAGAACGCGGTGCGCGCGGGCGTCGCGCTGACCGCCCGCGACGCGGACCGCTACCTCGACGAGCAGTCGCACACGGCCGCCTACGTGGGCCTGTCGCGCGAGGACGTGCCGCGTTCGGTCGCCGACCTGCGCCGCTACCTGGCCTCGGTCCGGCCCGTCCTGCGCGCCACCCCCGAGGCCCGGCAGGCGGTGCGCTTCCTGCTGTGGCCCAAGGTGCCCGAGCGCCTGTCCTGGCTCGCCCCGCTCAAGCCCCTGTGGTTCCCGGTCGGCGCCCTGTCCTACGCCACCCTGCCCGCGTGGGCGCGCCGCGCCTACGGGATCCTTCCCGAGGCCCCCGGCGGGGACGCGGCGGCCACCGCGTCGCTGCGGGCCCTCAGAGCGGTGCTCAACCGGGTGCCCGAGCGCTACTACAACCTCCTCTTCGACGAGGCCACCGTGCGCAGCGCCGAGGAGGCCAGGCAGCGGCTGCTGGAGGCCGGGTACGAGATCGAGAACGGGTTCCGGTCGATGCGCGCCCGCACCCTCTTCCGGGCGCCCTCCGCGCCCGCCGGGGAGCCCTCCCCGCCGCCAGCGGACGACCGGGCCGCCGCGGGGGCCTGAAGGCGGGCTCGCGGTCCGGACGCGCAGGGGCCCGCGCCCGGCTCCGGCACGGGCGGTCGCGCCTTCGCGGGGCTGGCGGCCCGGGCCGGGACAGCGCCCCGGGTAGCGTGGAGGGGTTCCCGTGGACCGAGGGGGCCGCGATGAAGCGACGCGTACGCCGGTACAGCCTCGTCATGGGAGCGTGCCTGCTCCTGTTCGCCGGAGCGCTGCCCGTCTACTACCTCTTCGGCGCGGGATGGGCGGTGGCCATGTGCGCGGTGGCGGCCGTCCTGCCGCCGGTGGCCGCGGCCCTGGGTAGCATCGCCGACCCCGACGACCCGGAGGACCGCGACAACAGGTACGGGCCCAACGCCGACTGACCGACCGCGCCGGTCCGGCGGGGCGCACGGCCCGCGTCGCAGGTCCGATGATCCGACGCGTAGTATTCCGGCGGAACCGGGCACCGCGCGCCGACACGGCGGCGGGAGGCCCCGTCGGCCACGGGGAGGAACGCGTGACAGAGACCAGTGCCGAAGGCGTCGCGGCGGACCCGCGGACCAGCGCGGTCCGCATGCTGCGCGTGCGCCACGACGACCCGCGCGTGCGGGGGCTGCTCGACGGCCTGCTGGAGGAGTACACCGAGCGCTACGGTGCCGAGGGCGCGGCCGACGAGCTCGCGCGCTACCCGGTGACCGAGTTCGCCGCTCCCCACGGCCGTCTCGTACTGGCCGAACTGGACGGGGAGATCGTCGCCGGAGGGGCCGTGCGCCCCTACAAGAAGGACCGGGCGGCCATGGCCGACACCGCCGAGTTCAAACGCGTCTGGACCTCGGGGCGTCACCGCCGCCTCGGACTGGCCAGCCGGGTGATGACCGCCCTGGAGGAGGCCGCCCGCGACCTCGGCTACACCCGGGTCCTGCTGTTCACCGGTCCCGCCCAGCCCGAGGCGGTCGCCTTCTACACGCGGATCGGCTACCGGCCGGTCGACCCGGCCGACATCGACGAGCTGCCCCACCGCACGGCCATCCCCTTCGCCCACGACCTCGTGTGAGGAGGCGGGCGTCCCGGGACCGGAGAGGCCTCCCCTGAGGCGGTGCCCGGGGTCGTGGCCGTCCCCGGCGGGCGCCGGTGCGGCCCGCCGCGCCGCCGCCGGAGGGGCCGGACGCGTTATGGCTTCCGGTATGTCCGCGCGACGGCCGCACCCCGGGGCCTCCCCGTACGATGGGTGGCCAGGGCCGCCACAAGCGGCCGCGACGCCCGACCCGCGAGGAGACGCACGACGTGAGCGAGCAGCAGCGCCCCCAGGACGAGACGAACGCCCCCGTGTTCAGTCCCCGCAAGAACGGGCAGGCGCAGTCGGTCTCCGACGAGCTCGCCGCGTGGATGACCACCGGGTGGGCCGACACCGAGCGTCGCGACCTGGAGCCCGTCGAGCAGGCCGGGCACACCGCCCGCCGCCGCGCCGCGCTCAGCGCGGCCTTCCCCGGTGACCGCCTGGTCGTCCCGGCCGGGCAGCTGCTCACCCGCTCCAACGACACCGAGTACCCGTTCCGGGCGGCCACCGACTACGCCTACCTCACCGGCGACACCTCCGACGGCGGCTGCCTGGTGTTCACGCCCCGCGCCGAGGGCGGGCACGACGTGGTCCTCTACCTCAAGCCCCGCTCCAACCGCGACAACGGCGAGTTCTGGCTGGGCGGCTACGGCGAGCTGTGGACCGGCCGCCGCAACAGCCTCTCCGAGGCCGCCGACCTGCTGGGCGTGGCCACCGCCGACGTGACCACGCTGTCCGGCGTGCTGCGCGCGGGCGGCGCGACCACCCGCATCGTGCGCGGCCACGACGCCGAGCTCGACGCGATCGTCGACGGTCTGCGCGCCGACGCCGACGAGGAGGCCCGGGCCAAGTACGCCCAGCTCGACGAGGACCTCTCCGTCACGCTGGCCGACCACCGCCTGGTCAAGGACGAGTGGGAGATCGCCCAGCTCCAGCTGGCCGTGGACGCCACCGTGCGCGGCTTCGGCGACGTCGTCGAGGCGCTGCCGCAGGCCAAGGACACCTCCGAGCGGTTCATCGAGGGCACGTTCTTCCTCCGCGCCCGGGTGGAGGGCAACGACGTCGGCTACGGCACCATCGCGGCCTCCGGCGCCAACGCCACCACCCTGCACTGGACCCGCAACGACGGCCCGGTGCGCGAGGGCGACCTGCTGCTGCTGGACGCGGGCGTGGAGACCACCACGCTGTACACCGCCGACGTCACCCGCACCATGCCGGTGTCGGGCACCTTCACCGACGTGCAGCGCCGCGTCTACGACCTGGTGTACGCCGCCCAGGAGGCCGGTATCGCCGCCGTCGCCCCGGGCAGGCCGTTCGTGGCCTTCCACGAGGCCTCCCAGCGGGTGCTCGCCGAGGGCCTCGTCGAGTGGGGCCTGCTGGAGGGCCCGGTCGAGCGCGTCCTGGAGCTGGGCCTGCAGCGCCGGTACACCCTGCACGGCACCGGCCACATGCTGGGCATGGACGTGCACGACTGCGCGGTCTCGCGCCAGGAGGTCCACCTGTACGGGGACCTGGAGCCGGGCATGGTGCTCACCGTCGAGCCGGGCCTGTACTTCCAGCCCGACGACCTGACCGTCCCCGAGGAGCTGCGCGGCATCGGCGTGCGCATCGAGGACGACGTGCTGGTCACCGAGGAGGGCCGCACGGTCATGTCTGCCGCTCTGCCGCGCTCCTCCGCCGAGGTCGAGGCCTGGCTGGCCGAGCGCCTGCCGCGCTAGCCCTTCCCCGCACACGACGACGGGACCGCCTCCTCGGGGGCGGTCCCGTTTCCGTTGTCCCGGGGAGCGGGGGAACGGTGGCCGCTGGGGGCGCAACCCCTCCCTTCTCGCGCCCAAGAGTGGCCCATGCCTCGCCACAGCACGTTTGGGCAGGTGGGTGCGCGGCCAGCGGGGAGGGGGAGGGCAATCCACCGAGGAGGAGGTTCCACCCCATGGCAGAGCACACCCGAGGAACCCGGCCGCGCGTCTTCGCCTCGCCGGGGCGCTACGTCCAGGGGCGGGGCGCCCTGGCCCGGCTGGGCCCGCTCGTCTCCGACCACGGCTCCCGCCCGCTCGTCCTGGTCGACGACGTCGTCCGCGGACTGACCGAGGACGTCCTCACCGCCTCCTTCCGCGAGGCGGACCTGCCCCTGGTCTTCGAGGGCTTCGGCGGCGTTCCGACCAGGGCCGAGGCCGAACGCGCCTCCGGGACGATCCGGGACGGGGGCCACGACGTGGTCATCGGCCTGGGCGGCGGGGCCGCGATCGACACCGCCAAGGCCGCGGGGGACAACACGGGAATCCCGTGGGTCAGCGCGGCCACGGTGGCCTCGACCGACGCGCCCACGTCGGCGCTGTCGGTGGTCTACACCGAGTCCGGGGCGTTCGAGTCCTACCGCTTCTACGACCGCAACCCGGTGCTGGTGGTGGTCGACACGCAGTTCGTGGCCGAGGCGCCCACCCGGTTCCTGGCCGCCGGGGTCGGCGACGCCCTCGCCACCTGGATCGAGGCGCGCGCGGTGGAGCGGGCGCACAGCGCGAACATGGTGGAGGGCCTGCCGACCCGGGCGGGCACGACCCTGGCGCGCCTGTCCTGGGACATCCTGTGGGAGTCGTCCCTGCCCGCGCTGGAGGCGGTGGACCGCGGCCTGGTGACCCCGGACGTGGAGGCCGTCGTGGAGGCCACCACGCTGCTGTCCGGCCTGGGCTTCGAGTCCGGCGGGCTGGCCGCCGCGCACGCGGTGCACGACGGGCTGACGGCGGTGGACGAGACGCACCACCTCGCCCACGGCGAGAAGGTCAACATCGGCTCGCTCACCCAGCTGCTGCTGGAGGGCGCCCCGGCCTCGGAGGTGGACGACTTCGCGCGGTTCACGGCCCGCGTGGGCCTGCCGACCACCCTGACCGAGGCGGGGCTGGGGGACGCGGACGACGAGGTGCTCGACCGGGTCGTGGCCGCGGCGACCGCGCCGGAGGAGACCATCCACAACCTGGCGTTCACGCCCTCGGCCCGGGACGTGCGCGACGCCCTGCGCGCGGTGGAGGCGGTGGGCCGCCGCGCCCGCCGCGAGGCCGGGCTCGGGGAACCGCAGGCTCCCGGGGCCCACTGACCGCTCGCGGGACCGGGCCTTCGGTCCGGGGCGGCGGACCCCGTCCAGGGGACCCCGGGCAGGCGGCTGAGGAACAGGTGCGCGCGGCCCGGGTCCCCGGCAACGGCGCCCGGGTGCAGCACCTCGGCACGAGGGGGCCGCACACGGGACGCGCCCGTTCGTGGACCAGGGCCTCTGCGGCCGCGATGCCGCGCTCGTGGGTGAGCCGAGGAGGGCGCCGTCGGGGTCGGGCGCGGGGGAGGGGAGGCGCATGCCCACACCCTGGTTCTCCCCGGCCCGACCCCCGCGGGACGGTCCGGCCGGCCCGGGACCGACCGTGCGCCGAAACCACCGCTGGGGACCGGAAGGCCGCCGGAGCGAAACCTCTCACGCCACACCGTCAACATTTCTGGTCGACGGCTGAACGGCCTCGCCGGGGAGGCGCACGCGTCCGCGCGGCCGTCGTCCGAGGTCATCCCCGCGGGCCCGGCCGGTCCGGCGGTTGCGGCGGTCGCGAGCGGGCGCGGCCCCGCGCCCGCGAGGTTTCACGTGGGCCGAACGGGATAGCCGGGATAGCACCCGGCCGCGTGCGGCGGCCGAAGAACGAAGGGACACCGACCATGGGCGCATCATCGGGCGCGGCCCGCGCGCTGCTGCTGGGGCTGGCCGCGGGCTCGCGGAGCACGCTCGGGGGCGCGCCGCTGTGGCACTCCGCAGGGAAGGGCAAGCGCGCGCTCATGGCGCTGGCCGCGCTCGGGGAGTTCTCCGGGGACAAGCTCCCCGGCATTCCCAGCCGCACCGCCGCGCCGAGCATGACGGCCAGGGTGGTGAGCGCGGGCACCGGCGGCGCCCTCCTGGCCCGGGGAGCGGGCACGTCGCCCGCCCTGGCCGCCGTCCTCGCCGCCGCGGCCGCGCCGGTCGGCACCCTGGCGGGGGTGGGGTGGCGGCGGTACTGGAGCGGTACGGGCCGCCCGGCCTGGATCGGCGGCGTCGTGGAGGACGCCTGCGCGCTCGCCCTGGCGCGCACCGCCTGCCGGGGGCTGCCCGCGGACGGCTCCGCCCGCGGCTGAGGGGGGACCGCCCCGGTCGCGGTCCGCGTGACGCCCG
This sequence comes from Nocardiopsis sp. LDBS0036, assembly GCF_041228755.1. Lineage (NCBI taxonomy): Bacteria > Bacillati > Actinomycetota > Actinomycetes > Streptosporangiales > Nocardiopsidaceae > Nocardiopsis > Nocardiopsis sp. LDBS0036. Next base: position 1,359,267 of record NZ_CP141103.1, on the reverse strand, counting down.
GCCGGTCACGGCGTCCGTCGCGGTCCCCTCCTCCCGGCGCCCGCTTTCGGTCACACTCCGTTTACGGTCGGGACGAATCCGGCATCGGCACCGGTCACACTCCACCCGCCGCGCGCCCGGAGACCGGCACGGGGCCGCCGCGGCGGGTTTGCTGCGCGGATGGTGCGGTTATGGTCCAGAACACACCGCTGTTCCGGGAACGGGCGGATGGTTCGGAGCGTTGGGTTACCTCTGGGGAGGTACCGCGAACCCTCCGGACGAACCCTTTCGAACACCACAATCTGAGGACATCTGTGACCGGGCAGCCCACTCCATCCACGGCCGAGACCGCTTCGGCCCCACCACAAGACGACGAGAGCGCGCGGGCGGGGCGCCTCATCATCCCGCTGCTCCTGGTCTCGGCGTTCGTGGTGATCCTGAACGAGACGATCATGGGCGTGGCGCTGCCCGCGCTCAACCGGGACCTCGGCATCTCCGTCTCCACCGGACAGTGGCTGACCTCGGCCTTCATGCTCGTGATGGCCGTGGTGATCCCCGCCACCGGGTTCCTGCTCCAGCGCTTCCACGTGCGCCAGGTGTTCATCACCGCGATGACGCTGTTCAGCGTCGGCACGCTGCTGTGCTTCCTCGCCCCCGGCTTCGGCTTCCTGCTCGTGGGCCGCGTGGTCCAGGCGGCGGGAACGGCGATCATGATGCCGCTGCTCATGACCACCGTGCTGAACCTGGTCCCGTCGGACCGCCGCGGCCGCACCATGGGCAACATCTCCATCGTCATGTCGGTCGCGCCCGCCGTCGGCCCGACCCTGGCGGGCCTCATCCTCAGCGTGCTCGACTGGCGGTGGATGTTCGGGCTCGTCCTGCCCATCGCGATCCTGGGCCTGGTCCTGGGCGCCCTCTTCATCCGCAACGTCACCGAGCCGCGCGCCGCCAGCATCGACGTCCTCTCGCTCCTGGTGTCGGCGCTGGCCTTCGGCGGGCTCGTCTACGGCTTCTCCGGCCTGGGCGAGGGCGAGGCCACCGCCGTGGTCCCGCCCTTCGCCTCGATCGGGGTCGGCGCCGTCGCGCTGGTGCTGTTCGTGTGGCGCCAGCTGCGCCTCCAGAGCCGCGACCGCGCCCTGCTGGACCTGCGGGTGTTCCGCTCCAGGCAGTTCTGCGTCTCGATCGGCCTGGTCGTGATCAGCTTCATGGCCCTGTTCGGCACCCTCATCCTGCTGCCGGTCTACATGCAGAACGTCCTGGGCCACGACACGCTCGTCACCGGCCTGTCCCTGCTGCCCGGCGGCCTGGTCATGGGCCTGCTCGCCCCGGTGGTGGGCCGCCTCTACGACCGCGTCGGCCCGCGCCCCCTGGTCATCCCGGGCTCGGCGCTGGTGTCCCTGGTGCTGTGGGGCATGACCCTGCTCGACGCCCAGACGCCGGTCGGCTTCGTCATCGCCGCCCACGTGACGCTCAGCATCGGCCTCGGCTTCATGTTCACCCCGCTGCTCACCGGCGCGCTGGGGTCGCTGCGGCCCGAGCTGTACTCGCACGGCAGCGCCGTGGTCGGCACCGTGCAGCAGGTCGCGGGCGCGGCCGGTACGGCGATCTTCGTCGCGATCATGTCCGCCACGTCGGCGGGCCTGCTCACCGACGGGCTCACCGAGGTCAACGCCCAGGCGGGCGGCGTCCACGCGGCCTTCCTGGTCGGCGCGGTGGTCTCCGTCGTGGCCTTCGCTCTGACCTTCCTCGTGCGGCGCTCGCAGGCCGCCGCCCCGGAGGGCGGCGCTCCCACCCCGGCCCACTAGGGGTCGCCGCGGGGCCCGTGAGGGCCGTGGACACGAGTAGAAGGGGCGTCGGGGGCGGTTCCTAGCGGACCGGCTCCCCGGCGCCCCTCGTCGGTTTCATGCCCCGCGCGCGGACGGTCGCCCCCTCCCGGCCACGGCGTCCGGGGCCGCGCCGCGGGTCAGTCGACGGCCAGGACCCGCTCGAAGGGGCGCTCACCGGCCTGGGGCGAGGCCACGGGGTGGTACGCCGCCGTGTTGACGTGGGTCTCGGTGACCTCGACACCGGTCACCCGCGCGCCCGCCGCCCGTTCCCCGCTGTCGAGCAGGGCCTGGGCGACCCGGCCCAGCATCACGGCGACGGCCTCGACCGTCGGATAGGGCAGGTCGCGGGCGTAGCGCTCGGTGTCACCGGGCGAGGCCGCCCCGAACCGGTAGACCTTGCTGCCGTGCTCCGCCAGGACCGCGGCCAGCGGGTCCCCGGCGCCGAGCATGGCCCCGTGGTCGAGGTGGGTGTCGACGAAGGCGCGCAGCGCCTTCTTGAAGGCGCCGAACTCCACGACGGTGCCGTCCTCGCTCAGGGCGGGGGCGCTCACGCTGACCTCGGCCCACCAGGAGTGGCCGTGCAGGTTCATGCACTTGCCGCTCAGGTGGGGCAGCCGGTGCGCCGTCTCGAAGTTGTGCCGGACTCGGATCCGGTGGGTCATCGAAGCTCTCCTTCGCGTACGCGGTCGGGTCGGGTGCCCCGGCGTCCGAGAGGGCGTGGCGCCGGGCCGGGCGGATGAGGCGCCGGCCGCACCGCACGGAGCCGTCCGGGCGGCGGGTCCAGTCCCAGCCGGGTGGGGCCGACGGCACGGCGGGCGGCTCGGGCACGGCGGAGCGGGGCCGGGATCGACGGCGGCCCGAAAGGCGGTGGGCGGGCCATTCCCATGACACGTACGCTCGTGCCGTCTCGGTTCGGTACTTCGCACCGGCGACTGACACGATGACATCTCCTTGTCGCTCCCAGGAAAACCATAGTTGATTATTCGGCTTCGCAGGAGGGGCGTTGGGGATCGGTTTTCCGCTGGATTCCGCGCCCGTACTCTTCGAATATCACCATGTCAGGAAAAAGTGTGTGAACGGCAATTTGGGAGAAAAGTGCGGTTTCGTGTGACGGGGTCCACGCGGCTCCGCGGGCGCCCCGTGGGCGTGTAACGCGAGGTCAGGAATGTATCCTGCCGCGCGTCGGCGCCGGCCCCCGGAGGCGCCCGGGTCGCGCTCCACCGGCGGTACGGTGGCGCCGCAGGGCGTGTTCCCTTCGCGGAGAAGGGGACGGGGATGCTGTTTCGTCGGTTTTCGCAAGGGGCGCAACCCCCCGTTGCGGTCGCGTAGAAACGTCGAAGCGGCCTCGGGCGGGGCCGTGCCCCCGGCGTCGGCCGTCCTCGGGAAGCGGCTGTGCGCGCCGGCGGGAAACCGGGTGTGCCGGTGCGCGTTTCGCAGGGTCATGCCGGATGGCGTTACATGATACGCAAAACACCGTTTTATGCCCTGTTTGTATGGCGTTTCGAGGATTCTGTGCCGGGCTGGTGCTGGGTGCCTTTCGTTTTCTCTGGAGGGGTGGATATTATTTCCATGGGAACGTACTCTGGTGGCGTCTTCGCGATTTCGCTGCAATGTTCCTGGGGCGATCCTTTCGCGGGTGAATTCCGGGAAGGCCAGAGGTTCCGTTGTCCATGAGAGTGGCTTCGTCCGCCCGGCGGGAGCCGACACGGTCCGCATAGGCGCCCGGAGGACACGGGCTCCGGCGGACGGGAGAAACGTCGACGCGTACCGAGACCCGAGCGCCCCCAATCCCTGCACGGGGCGGCACCGCCCACACACCGACCGCGGCGGCCGACACGCCAGACCAGGACGAGCACCGCCGCGCCCGCCTCCGGGCGGGAGCCCTCCCCGAGATACCGACCCCACACGGCGCGCGCCAGGGCTCCCCGGCGTCGGCGGACCACCCCGCTCGTCCCCTCATCACGACCACGAGAGGTGAGTCAGACATGGCAGAGGCACGAACCCGAGCACCGCTACCCGACAACGCGCCCGAGGGGTCCGGGGACCCTTCACGGCTGACCCTGGACCAGCTCCTGGAGCATGACGCCCTGGGGCCCGCGGACCGCCTGCCCACGCGGTACCGGGGGCCGCGAAGCGTGACCGGCGACGGATGGACGGGATTCGCGACCCGGCTGGAGCGCGGCGAGGAACTCGCCCTCATACGGAGCCTCACCGCGGCCAACCGCCGCGTGCTCGACGTCGGCGGCGGGATCGGGGAGATGGCGCGCACCGTCGCGGCGAGAACCGGCTCCTGCACGGCCATCGAGCCCCACCCCCAGCTGGTGGAGGCGATCCGCGACGAGACCACCCGCGGCGTGGTGGACGTCCACCCCGGAACCGCCGAGGAGATCCCCTTCCCCGACGGCTCGTTCGACGCCGTCTACAGCGCCTGGGTCCTTCAGTACGTCGACGACGTCGAGCGGGCCGTCGCGGAGATGGTCCGGGTCTGCGACCGGAGCGACCCGGAGTCCAAGATCGTGCTGTTCGCCGCAGGATCGGGCAACGAGCTCATGAGGCTGGTCAACGAGGTCTGCGTGCCGATCGCCGAGGAGCCCTACGACCATCACGGTTACCTGTTGTCACAGGCCGCACGTGCGCTCGCCGCCCGGGGCTTCGACGACTTCTCCCTGCACCGTGCCGAGTCCTCGATCCGGTTCGACGGGGAGGAACCGGCCGAGCGGGCCGCGATCGCTGCGGCCGTCCTGACCGGGTTCTGGTATGAGCGGCACCCGAGGGCCGAGGAGATCAGGAGTTCGCTGGAGTCCGCCCTGGCCCGCCACTTCGCCCTCAGGCCCCACGCGATCGGCGACCAGGCAGCGGTCCTGGTCGCCCGACCGGGATCCCGACCCCGGTGACCGGATCGTCGCGGCGCGTCCGCCGGCCGACGGCCGCCCGGGGCGGCCGGACCGTCTCCGAGCCCAGTTCCCCCGGAACGCGAGGATGAGGATGCCCGAGCCCCGGACGCGGCGCGGCGGGATCGTGGGCAGGACCGAACCGCTCACGAGGCTGCTGTCGGCCCGTCAACACAGCCGCCGTACGGGGCTCACCTGTCACGTGGTGACGGGAGAGCCCAGGGTGGGGCGGACCACCCTGCTCTCCCTGGTGTGCCGCCCCACACCGTCCCGCGCCGGTCCCGCGGTGCACATCGCGTGCTCCCGGCACGTGAACCGCCTGGTCACCGCGCTCACGGACGCCCTGGCCCCGACCGCCGACGAACACCCCGCCGAGGAGGGGGAGGGGGGTTCCACCGTGTCCCCGCGCGCCCGCGCCGGGACCGCGCACGCCCGGGGAGCGGGAGGCGGACCGGCCGGCCCCCGGGAGCTGGTGGAGGTGCTGACCCGGGACGCCCCCCTGGTGATCGCGCTGGACGACGTCGACCAGGCGGGGCCCGAGTCCCTGGTCCGGTTGCGGGGCGTCCTGCGGGACGTCGCCCACCTTCCCGTGACGCTCGTCGCCTCGATCCGGAGCGGAGAACCGGCCGCGGCTCCGACCGAACTCGCCGACCTGCTGTCCGGCGCCCGCACCATCACCCTGCGCGGGCTGTCGGAGGAGGAGACCGGCGCGCTGATGCACGAGCGGCTGGGCCACCGGCTCGACGCGGACCTCGTCACGGCGTCCCACGAGACCACCGCCGGCAACCCGTTCCTGACGCGGGCCCTGTGCGACTGGATCCGGGCCCGCGAATCCCCGGTGCGCTCACCGGCCGAGCTGCGAAGCGCCGTGCTCCCCTCCGTGGCCGACGCCATGATCGGCCGGGCGAACCGCTTCGACCCGCGGGCCCGGGCGGTCGCCGAGGCGGTCGTCGTCGCCTCGGCCTCCGGGGAGGCCGACCCCGCTCTGGTCGCGCACCTCAGCGGAACCCGGCTCGCGGAAACGCTGGCCGCGCTCGACCTCCTGGCTCGGATGCGCCTGGTCACCGACGACCACGCGGTGACGCTGCGCCACCCGTTGCTCCACACCGCGCTGCTCGCCTCCATGACCGTGATGAGCCGCAACGCGGCGCACCTGGCCGCCGCCGCCTTCCTGCACCGCAGACCCGGCGCGGAGCGGCGGGTGGCCCGTCACCTCGCGGAGTCGACGGTGCCCCTGGACGCCCCGTGGTCGTCCACCGCCCTGATCACGGCCGCACGGCTCCCCGACACGGCCGCGCGGGACCGCGTGCGCTACCTGGAGCAGGCCGTCCAGGCCGGGGGAACGGGCGCGTGGCCCGGTGTCGCCCCCGAACTGGCGGCCGCCCGGATCGCACTCGACCGACAGGGCGGCCTGCGCGCCGCGGTGGAGGCACTCGGTCGCACCAGCGACGTCGCGGTCCGTCGCCGCCTGCTCGGCCTGATCGGCGCGACGCTCTGCGAGGGCGAACGCGGCGACGACGCGTCCGCCGTCCTGCGGACGGTGCGGGAGGCCGTCGCCGGAACGGAGCGGGAGGACTGGCCGCGGACCTTCCTCACCCACGGGCGGTCCCTGACGCCCGAGCCGGCGGCCGCCCGTCCGGTCGAAGGGGCTCCCGTCCCCGACGACGTGCCGCGCCCTCCCGCCGTCACGGCCATCGACGCCTTCTCCTCCTACCTCCTGGGCGGACCGCCGTCGGTCGCGCTCGCGGACGTGAGGCAGGCCCTGGACCACGACCTCGACGACCTCCTGCTCCAACCGCCCGCCCTGCCCGCCGCCCTGTCGGTGCTGGTCGGTTGTGGTCACCAGGCGGAGGCGTCCACGCGTCGGCGCTCCCTCGTCGCCGATCCGGACCGGCTGCCCCGCTGGGTGGGCACGGCGGTCCGGCTCACCGAGGCGACGGGATCCTACGCCTCGGGCGACCTGTCCGCGGCCCGGCACACGCTCACGGAGCAGCTCTCGGAACTGCCCTCCCGCGGTGGTCACGGCTACAGCGGTCTCCGGACCCGCCTGGTCGGCCTCCTGGCCAACGTCCACCTGGACCTGGGCGACCCGGACGCGGCGGAGGCGCTGTTGCGCCGACACCACCACGACGGCCACCCGCAGACCGCGTGGTATGACGCCGACGTGCCCCTCGCCCGAGCGCGGCTGAGGATCAGGGCGGGCGCCCTGTCCCACGGCGTCGAGGACCTGTTGGAGGTCATCCGACGCCGCGACGCGGCGGGGGTCCGGGGGCCGGGCACGCTCTGCTGGCGGAGCGAGGGCGCCCTCCTCCTGGCCAGGGCGGGCGCCCGTGACGAGGCGGTGCGCGACGCCCGCCGACAGATGGAGTTCGCGGAGGCGACCGGTTCGCCGCAGGAGCGGGCCCGCGCGCTGCGGGTGTGGGGCGCGCTCGCCGAGGAGCCCGCTTCGGCGGAGGCGCTGAGCGCGGCGGTCGACCTGCTCCGGGGCACCGGGCACGACCTCGAAACCGCACGGACCACGGCGGAGCTGGGCACGGTGCTGGCGCGGATGGGCCGCCACGGGGAGGCCGTGGCGGCCCTGAGCCGTTCGGCCGGCCTGGCCGCCAGCCGGGGCGCGCGTGACCTCGCCGACCGGGTACGGCTCCAGCTGGTGGCCTTGGACGCCTGTCGTGCCTCACACGACGTCTCCGTGCGGGGCATCCTCGCACTGACCCCGCGCGAACGGCAGATCCTCATCGACGCGCTGCTGGGCCAGGCCAACAAGACGATCGCCGGACGTCGGCACATCACCCGTCGCACGGTGGAACTGCACCTGTCGAGCGCCTACCGCAAGCTGGGCATCTCCGGGAGGGGAGAGTTCGGCAAGATCCTCGGCAGCCCCGGAAGGTGGGAGATCCTCGTCGGCGGGGAGTGAGCCGGGGCCTGGGACTGCGGTGGAACGCGCGAACACTTCGGTCGCGGTCCGTGATGCCACACCGGCGTGCGCGCCCGAGAGTGGAACCACCGGACGGGCGCCCCGGGCGGGGGACCACCTGGCTGCCGGATCGCCCCCATGTGTGGACGGAGACGCCGATGCGAGGACAGGACACACCGCGAGACGAGATCGGGGGGGACCCCTTCACCGTGGTCGTGGTGTTCTCCGGAGGGATGGACTCCACGACACTGCTCGCCCACTTCGCCGCGTTGCGGTTCCGACTGGTCGCGGTGACGGTGGAGTACGGGCAGCGGCACGGGAAGGAGGTCGACGCCGCCCGGGCCATCGCCCGCCACTACGGAGCGGAACACCACATCCTGGGCATCGCGGGGTTCGGGCCCCTGCTCAGGGGCTCGGCCCTCACCGACGCCCGGGTGGAGGTGCCCGACGGGCACTACGCGGAGGAGTCCATGCGCGACACCGTCGTCCCGAACCGGAACGCCGTGCTGGCCAATCTCGCGGCTTCGGTGGCGGTGGCCAGACGGGCGGGCACCGTGGCCCTGGGCATGCACTCCGGCGATCACTTCGTGTATCCGGACTGCCGTCCGGCCTTCGTCGACGCGCTGCGCCACCTGGTGGGGGTGGCCAACGAGGGGTTCGCCGCGCCGCGCGTCGAGGCCCCCTTCATGGCATGGTCCAAGGCCGACATCGCGCGGCACGGCGTGCGCCTCGGAGCGCCCCTGGAACACAGCTGGTCCTGCTACAAGGGGGGCGACATCCACTGCGGTACGTGCGGGACCTGCTACGAGCGCCGCGAGGCCTTCCAGGAGGCCGGCCTCCCCGACCCCACCGAGTACCTCGACGGCGTCACACGCTTCTCGGCACCCTGATCCCGGATCTCTCGGTGACCACCGTGATGCGCTCCGTGCGCGCCTGGGTGAACCTGGGAACACGGGGGTCAACCGATTGGCCCCGGACATCTCGAAACAGTCCGCTCCCTCGACGAGTCACCGCATCGACTGGCCCGACCCCGCCCGCCGGCCCCACCGCTCGCACGACCACGGGTGCGTCGCGGAACCGGCGCTCTCCCGCCGCAGGCGGGCTCTCGGCGGGGCGGCGCGTCGGTCACGAGCGGGGCTACGGGATGCGACGCGAAAGGAGGTGAGGCCGTGGGAACGCCGAGTCTTGTAGTGAACGAGATATTCGGTCCTACTTGAACCATCCAGGGAGAAGGGCCCTCACTCGGGCGCCGTTGCGCCTTCGTACGGCTGGGCGGGTGCAACCTCTCCTGCCGTTGGTGCGACACCCCCTACACCTGGGACTGGACCGGTCTGGGGGACGGCAAGGTCGCCTACGACCCCAAGAAGGAGCTGAGAGCGGTCCCCTACCCGCAGGTCCGTGACCGCCTGGTCGCCTACGGGGTCCCCCTGATCGTCGTGTCCGGCGGTGAACCGCTGAACCAACAGGCCAGGCTCCTTCCGCTGGTGCGGGACCTGCGGGACTCGGGCCACGACATCGAGGTCGAGACCAATGGGACGGTCATCCCCGAACCCCGTCTGGCGGAGTCGGTCAGGTTCAACGTGTCACCGAAACTGGCCCACTCGGGGGACCCGGAGGACAGGCGCATCGTCGGACCGGCCCTGGCGGCCCTCGCCGCGGTGCCGGGAACCGCATTCAAGTTCGTCTGCCGTACCGAGGCCGACCTCGACGAGGTCGGGACGCTCGTCGAACGGTACGGCATCGGTCCGGTCTGGGTGATGCCGGAAGGGCGGACCCGGGCGGCACTGGACGACTCCCTCGTCCGGTTGCGGGATCCCGTCATGGCCCGCGGTTGGAATCTGACCACCAGACTGCACATCATGCTGTGGGGCGATCGGAGAGGCGTATGACGCTGGCAGACCTACCTCGTGACTCCACCGTGCGCGATCCGCTGGAGGACGTGGCACGGCGGCTCCTCATCGAGATCGGTGAGGACCCGGAACGCAGTGGGCTGCGGGACACCCCGCAGCGCTTCGCCCGATGGTGGAGGGAGTTCAGCGACTACCAGGCCGGCCGGGTCGAGACCAGTTTCCCGCTGCACACCGACGGACAGATCGTCATGGTCTCCGACGTCACCGTGTGGTCGCTGTGCGAACACCACCTCCTGCCCTTCTCCTGCGTGCTCACCATCGCCTACAGGCCGGACGAACGCGTGCTGGGGCTGTCCAAGTTCGCCCGGATCGCCCACCGCCACGCGCACCGGCTCCAGGTCCAGGAGCGCCTGGTGCGCGACATCGCCGAGGAGGTCTCCAAGGTGGCCCACACGAACGACGTCGCCGTCATCGGCCGCGGCGAGCACCTGTGCATGTCCATGCGGGGCATCCGGACCCCGGCCCTCATGACCTGCTCGGCCTTCGACGGGATCTTCCGCGACTACGGTCCGCCGCGCGACGAGTTGGTCAGGATCGCCTTGTCCGGGAACTGACCGCCGCGTACGCCCCGCCGTGCGGCCGGAGCGGTGCCGGGACAGCCCCCCGGGCGCACGGTCGCCGCACCGCGCCGCCGTACGAGGTCCCACCCGCTTCCTCGACGGCTACCCGGACTCGTGCCCGGTCCGGGTAGCTCTGCCGGGAGCGGGGCGCCGGGGGCCGGTCCCCGCGGACCGGCTCCCCGGCGTCCCCTGCCGGCTCCGTGTCTTCCGCCCGGACGGACGGCCGCCCCTCCCGGCTACGGCCTCCGGGGCCGCACCGCCTCGGCCGCCAGCGTGCCCAGCAGGGACAGCGACTGCGCGCTGACCGAACCCGGCTCGGCGTGGTAGACCACCAGCTCCTGGCCCGGCGCCGACCGCACGTCGAAGGCGTGCAGGCTCAGCTCCAGCGGGCCCACCTCCGGGTGGGCGAAGCGCTTGGTCTCCAGCCTCTTGCCCCGCACGCCGTTGCGCCGCCACAGCCGGGCGAAGTCGGGGCTCTCCGCCTGCATCTCCTCGACGACCTCGCGGACGCGGGGGTGGTCGGGCCAGGCGCCCTCGGCCAGGCGCAGGCCGTCCACCGTGTTCGCGGCGACGGCCTGCCAGTCGGGGTAGAACGCGCGGGAGGCGGGGTCCAGGAACACCGTCCTCACCAGGTTCCGTGAGAAGGGGAAGCCCCGGAAGAGCTGTTCGGCCAGGGGGTTGCAGGCCAGCACGTCGTAGGCGCGGCCCAGGACCAGCGCCGGGGTGTCGTGCCAGGCGTCCATGAGGCCGAGCAGAGAGGGGTCGGCGCGCTCGGCGGGGGCGGGCGCCTCCGGTCTCGGAACCAGCCCGGCGAGCCGGTACAGGTGCAGGCGGCCGTCGCCGTCCAGGTGCAGGGCCTGACCGAGCGCGTCCAGGATCTGCGGTGAGGGGTGGGTCTCGCGACCCTGTTCCAGCCGTGTGTAGTAGTCGGCGCTCATTCCGGCCAGCAGCGCCACCTCCTCGCGCCGCAGTCCGGCGACGCGGCGGTGTCCGTGGACGGGCAGGCCCACCGCGCGCGGCGTGAGCCTCGCGCGTGCGCTCCGGAGGAAGTCGCCGAGCGAAGGGGAGTCCATGCGACCAGGGTAGGGCTCCGCGGCCCGGTGTTCCTGGGTGCGCTCCACCCAGGAACGGCGCGGTCTTCCTGGCCCGCGGCGACCCGCCCAGACTGGGACGCGTCCGGTCAACCCAGGGAGAGGACGGCCATGAACGACCAGGCCAAGGCCATGAGCGACCAGGGGCTGGAGACGGCCCGCAAGGTGATCGTGGTGACGGGGGCCAGCAGCGGGATCGGCGAGGCCGCGGCGCTGCGCCTGGCCGCCGAGGGGCACCACGTGGTGCTCGGGGCCAGGCGTGAGGAGCGCCTGCGCGCACTCGTCCAGCAGATCCGCGACTCCGGCGGCAGCGCCGAACACCGCGGCCTCGACGTCACCGACCCCGACAGCGTGCGGGAGGCGCTCGACGCCACCGTGCGCGAGCGGGGGCGCGTGGACGCCCTCGTCAACAACGCCGGGGTCATGCCGCTGTCCCGGATGGACGCGCTGCTGGTGGAGGAGTGGCACCGGATGGTCGACGTCAACGTCAAGGGGCTGCTGCACGGTGTGGCCGCGGCGCTCCCGCACTTCCAGCGCCAGGGCTCGGGGCACTTCGTGACCGTCGCCTCGATCGGCGCGCACGAGGTCGTGCCCACGTCGGCGGTGTACTCGGGGACCAAGTTCGCCGCGTGGGCCATCACCGAGGGGCTGCGGCTCGAACTCGACCCGGGCATCAGGGTGACCACGGTCTCCCCGGGCGTGGTCGAGAGCGAGCTGGCTGACCACATCACCGACCCGGGGGCGCGGGAGGCGATGCGCACCTACCGCCGCAACGCGCTGCCCGCCGACGCGATCGCCCGGGCGATCGCGTTCGCCCTCGACCAGCCCGCGGACGTGGACGTCAACGAGATCATCGTCCGACCCGCCGCCCAGCGCTGAGCCGGGGCCCGGGGCGGACAGGCGCTCCAGCGGGGCCCCGCCGGGGACGGGCACTACCGCGGACGCGGCCTCGCGGAGTCCTCGGCCCGGGCGGGGCCGCGTCCGTCGCCCCCGTCCCGTCCGGCGGACGGGGCCCGCACGTCACCGACGTGGTCCTGCACCCATTCCACCATCGGCAGCAGCAGGTCGGTGACCTCGCGGCCGTCCCCGGTGAGGCGGTACTCCACGTGAGGCGGCACCACCGGCCTGGCCTCGCGCAACACCAGTCCGTCGGCCTCGAAGGCGCGCAGGGTCTGGGCGAGCATCTTCTCGCTGATCCCGCCGATCGCGCGCAGCAGCTCGCTCCAGCGCAGCGGCCCGTGCGACAGGGAGACCAGCACGAGGACGCCCCACTTGCTGGTGATACCGGCCAACAGCCGCCGGGAGGGGCAGTCGGCGGACAGGACCTGCCCGCGCGGAGGGGGCGGGGAACCGGACGGCACGCTCATGGAACCCAACTTACCAAAAGGTGGGTACCCGACTTTTGGAATGTGCCGGTGAGCGGGAGGGTTGGGACGCCTGGACGGCCGGAACGCCCGGCCGCAACGAAGGGAAGCACCCATGTCCGTCGTCATCACCGGTGCCACCGGCCACCTCGGCCGCCTCGTCGTCGAGGACCTCCTCGACCGGGGCGTCCCGGCGGAGCGGATCACCGCCACCGCGCGCGACACCGCCCGGCTGGCCGACCTCGCCGGACGGGGCGTGCGCACCGTCCACGCGGACTTCGACGAGCCCGCGTCGTGGGAGGAGGCCCTCAAGGGAGCCGACACCCTCCTGCTGGTCTCGGGCACCGCGATCGGTGAGCGGGTGCGTCAGCACGGCGCCGTGATCGACGCCGCCGCGGCGGCCGGGGTCGGGCACATCGTCTACACCAGCGCGCCCAGGGCCACCGACACCACGCTGGTCCTGGCCCCCGAGCACAAGGCCACCGAGGAACTCGTCACCGCCTCCGGGCTGGCGTACACGATCCTGCGCAACGGCTGGTACAACGAGAACTTCGCGCAGCAGCTGGACCAGGCCCGCGCCACCGGCGCCTTCGTCGGCAGCGCGGGTCGGGGCCGTACCGCCAGCGCCTCGCGCCGGGACCTGGCCGAGGCCGCCTCCGCCGTGCTGCGCGACCCGGCGGCGCACGCGGGCGCCGTGTACGAGCTCTCCGGCGACACCGCGTGGACCTACGACGACCTCGCCGCGACCCTGGGCGAACTGCTCGGCCGCGAGGTCGTCTACCGCGACCTGACCACCGAGGAGCACGTGGCGGCTCTGACCGGGGCCGGACTGGACGAGGGCACCGCGCGCTTCGTGGCCGCGCTGGACACCAACACGCGCGACGGCGAACTGTCCGCCACCACCGGAGAGCTGTCCCGGCTCATCGGCCGACCGACCACCCCGGTCGGCGAGACCCTGCGCGCTCTGCTCTGACCCGCGCCCCGTCCTCCCCCTTCGGGGGAGGGCGGGTCCAGCGGGCCTCCGGAGCCGCCGACTCTCAGCCGGAGTCCGCGTCCGAGGGGGCCAGGGTCAGCGGAGGCCCGGCGGACGGCCCCCGAACGGGGCCGGCCACGACGTCGGGCCAGGGCAGGTCGACCGCGGAGGTCCCGGCGGCGAGGGCGGCCGCGGCCAGCCTCAGCGTCAGCGGCAGCCGCCCGCAGCGGTCGGCGATCCGGGTGACCAGCGCCAGTTCCGCGGCCCGGGCCCACATCCCGGCCACGGACAGGAACAACTCGACCGAGGACTCCTCCGACAGCACGTCGAGCGGCAGGGGGCGGGCGCCGAAGAGCGCGACCAGCCCCGTCAACGGGTACCGACTGGTGATGAGCACGACGCTGCCCCGGCCGGTGGGAAGCAGGGGAGCGAGCTGCTCGACCGAGGCGGCGTCGTCGAATAGGAACAGCAGACGCTGGTCGGCCGTCACCGACCGGAAGAGCTTGGCGAGCTCGTCGGCGCCGGTCGGCAGGCCTCCGGGGTCCGCGCCCAGTCCGCGCAGCAGCTGGCGCAGCGCGTCCTCGGCCCGGACGGGCTCCCCCCCGGAGGAGGAACCGCGCAGGTCCACGTAGAGCTGGCCGTCCTGGAAGCGCTCCCGGACGGCATGGCTCCAGTGCAGGGCCAGCGCGGTCTTGCCGACGCCGGAGACCCCGGTGAGGAGGAACACCGCGGGCCAGCGGTCGGCCCCCCGGTCGTCGTCCAGCGCCTGGTCGAGCACGGACAGCTCCGCCGAGCGGCCGACGAACTCACCGACGCCGTAGGGCAGTTCGGCGGGGCGGACCCGGTGGGCGACGGGCGCGCCGCCGCGCGTGCTCCCGCCCTCCGGCCCGGCCGTGAGCAGGTCCAGGTGCAGCTGCCGGAGCCGGGCGCCGGGGCCGGTGCCCAGTTCGTCGGCCAGCCTCTCGCGCAGCTTCGCGTAGACCTCCAGCGCCTCCCCGGTGCGTCCGCAGGCGTGCAGGGCCGACATCAGCAGGCCCGCGAAGCGTTCGTGGGTCGGGTGCTCCGCGCACAGCGAGAGCAGTTCGGGGACGGCGGCGGCTCCGCGGCCGAGGTCGATCCCGGCGCCGTGCAGCTCCACCAGGGCGTGCAGCCGCCTCTCCTCCAGGGCCGGGCGTGCGTGGGCGGCGAGCGCCGGTGTCACGCCGCCCAGCGCCGGGCCCGTCCACAGCGACAGCGCGGTGCGCAGGGTCCGGACCGCATCGGAGGGGCGGCGGGCGGCGCGCTCGGAGTGCGCGCGCACCAGCAGCCGCTCGAACACGCCGCTGTCCGTGGCCTCGGCCGCCACGGTCATCCGGTAGCCGCAGGTGCTCCGGACGATGGTGTCCGCGCCCAGGACCTTGCGGAGTTCGTGCACGTGCGCCTGGAGCTGGGACCGTGCGCTGCGCGGAGGGTGTTCGCCCCAGACCAGGTCGATGAGCCGGTTGTCGGAGACCACGGTGCCGGGTTGCAGGAGGAGTGCGGCCAGGACCGTACGCCTTTTGGGCCCTCCCGTGCTGACCGGACGCCCTTCGGAGCGAACCTCGACAGAACCGAGCATGCGATACCGAATCCCTGACAGATCGGTCTCCACTCATGAACTCCCTGACGCACGATGAACACTCCGCTGCGCAACGTCGCGGAGCATACGGCACTCGTCGGCGCACCGTCCACCCGCGTGAGGGGGAGCGCGGAGAGTGTCCGGGGCGGCTCTGAGGTGGCCTGGGGCTTTGGGTTTCGGTCGATGCGGGACTCGTGCCGCTAAGGGACACAAACGATATGAGGAAGGGTGTGGTCGGGCGGCCCGCGGAAACCGGCCGGGGCCGCCCGTGAACGGTCCGGTCAGCCGCAGTTGGTGTCGCGCTTGCCGCCCTCGGTGCCGGTGATGCGACCCATCCAGTCCACGCACCTGCCTGCCGCGTTCAGGTAGATCGGACCGGCGTAGGTGGTGTAGTAGCCGCCGTCGAAGACGTACCAGTGGCTTCCGGCCGGACTGATCGACAGTCCCGCCTCGATGAGCACGGCCGAGCCGGGACTGTTGCGCTTGGCCACGACGCAGTTGTAGCCGTTGGAGCTGTTGTAGGTCAGGAAGACCGTGCCCTTGGAGCCGATGTTGTCCTGGTTGACGACGCCGTATCCGGAGCCGCACTCGCCGCCGTAGGTGGCAGCGGCGGCGGGTGAGGCGCTGACGAGCAGGCCGCCCAGACCGATACCGGCGGCCGCGACGACGGCCGCGGCCCTCCGCGCGAGTTTCCTCATGTCATGTCCGTTCATGGTTCGGGGGTGTGCGGAGGCGGGGAAGCGGGGCGGAGGTCACCCGCAGTTGGTGCGGGTGGCGGTCTTCGTGATCGTGCCGATCGTGCCGCCCCAGTCGACGCACTGGCGCGCCGCCGACAGGTAGACGGGACCGGCGTAGGTCGTGTAGTCGCCGCTGTCCCGCTTCCAGGACGAGGTGCCGTTGACCCGGATGAACGCCTCCATCGGCGCGGCCGCGCCCGGGTTCGTGCGCACGGTGACCACGCAGTTGTAGCCGTTGGAGTTGTTGTAGGTCAGGAAGGTGGTTCCGCGGTTGTCGGGGAACTCGATCTGGTTGACGACCCCGTAGTCGGACCCGCACGCACCGTTGTAGGAGGCGGCGGAGGCGGGGGCGGCGGTGGCCATCAGACCCGCCGCGGCGATCCCGCAGGCCGCGGCGAGGGTGGCGGCCTTCTTCAGGGGGTTGCGCATGGTGCTCCCAGTCGTGCGTCGGCGCGCCGCCCGTCGCGGCGCGCGGGGGTCAGCCGCAGTTGGTCTCGTTGCGGTTCTCGTTGGTGCCGCTGATGTTGCCGAACCAGTCCACGCACGAACCGGCTGCGCTGCGGTAGACGGGACCGGCGTAGGTCGTGTACTGGCCGCTGTCCACCTCGGCCGCGCTGGCGGGGTCGCTGGTGCGCTTGAGGCCGACCGTCATCTCCACCGCCGAGCCCGGGTTGGCCCGGACGGTCACCGCGCAGTTGTAGCCGTTGGAGTTGTTGTAGGTGAGGAAGACCGTGCCCTTGGAACCGATGTTGGCGTAGTTGACCACGCCGTAGCCGCTGCCGCAGACACCGTTGTAGTCCGCCACGGGAGCCGCCGCCGACGCGGGTGAGGCCAGTGCCAGCGAGCCGGTGGCCAGCGCCGCCGTGAGCAGGGCGGCTGTACGGAACTTCTTGAACATGGGGGAGCTTTCCGTCCTGGGTACCGGCGTCCGCTCCGTGCGGACGCCGGGAAGGACTGTGGCACGGGCCGCTTCGATCCGGCTTCGGTTCCGCTTCGTCCCGGCTTCGTGCGCCGCTTCCGGGCCCGGAACACTCCCTGGAACGCGGCGCTGTCGAAGGAGGCCTCGTCCTCGCCCCCGTCACCGGTGATCCACCAGCGCACGGGCGTGTCCCGGGTGCCTTCCAGGTCGTGGGCCAGGGCGAGTTCGCCGGCGCCGCCCGCGTCGTAGTCCGCGCAGGCGAAGAGACCGGCCACCCGCCCGACCGCGTCTGCGACGGCGAGGGGGCGTCCTCCGCGTTCACCGTCCGTTGTGCGCTGCGCGCCGGAGCGCCCTCCCGGTCGAAGGGACCGTACATGGCCATGAGGCGCGAGGCCTCACCGTTCGCCGAGGACGCAGGGGAGCAGAACGAGACGGCGGGGGGCCATGGACTTGCGATCGTGATGGGGGACCGGGCCACGGCGTGCCGCGGGGCGGGCCGGCACCACCGGGGCGGTCGGCGGACGGGAGCAGCCTACCCGCGACCCGCCCCGTAGACGCTCAGGTGCGTGTACGCCAGTGAGAAGAGCGGTGTGGGCACGCCGAGCTCCCTGCCCCGGGAGACCAGGTCGCCGACGATGTGGTCGGCCTCCACCGGGTTGCCCTGGGTCAGGTCCCAGTACATGGAGGTCGTGGTCGAGGACGTGGTGTCGGCGATGATCGCGTCGGCCCTCTTCCGGGCCGCCTCGCCCGGCGGATGGCCGGAGGCGGTGGCCACGGCGATGGCCTCGGCGAACACCGCCGCGGTGAACTCCTGGCCGCCGGGCGCGCCGTTGACCCGGCCGATGGGGCCGCGCATCAGACAGGTGCACGCGCCCAGGGTCGCCAGGAACACCCACTTGTCCCACAGTTCCTGGCGGATGTCGGCGGCGGAGGTGGCGGTGTGGTCCCCGGTGTCCAGCGCGGCGTGCACGTCCTGCGGCGCGACGACGGGGTGCTCGCCCAGCGGTCCGTAGATCAGCTGGCCCATGGTGCCGACCTGGACGATCTCCCCCTGTTCGCCCAGGCGCGTCATCACCATGGCCACGCCGCCGTAGACCCGGTCGGCGCCGAAGCGCTCGACCAGGGCGTCGATGTGGCGCATGCCGTTGAGGAAGGGCAGCACCGCGGTCCGCGGACCCACGGCGGGGGACAGGTCCTTGAGGGCGTCGTCGAACCCGTACGACTTGACGGCCACGATCACCAGATCGTAGTCGGGGCCCACCCGGTCGGCGGTGACCGCTCGGACAGGGACCGCCTCCACACGTCCTCGCACGTCGCGCACGCGCAGACCGTGTTCGCCCAGGAGCGCGGCGCGGGCGGGGCGGACGAGGAAGTCCACGTCCCGGCCCGCCCGGACCAGGTGCGCTCCGAAGTAGCCGCCGACCGCTCCGGCTCCCACGACAAGAATCCTCATGCTGCTCCCGCCCGGTGGTTGCACGACAACGGACAACGTAGGGCCATGGGATCTCGCCTGGCAAGGGCGCGGCCGCGTGCGCGCACCGCCCCGCCTCCCCGCGGCGGGAGGGTCGGGCCCCGGCGGCGCCGCACTCTCGCAAAGCCTGCTCCATGCTTGTGGAACCCAGGTTTTCGCAGGTCGGAGCGGAGGGCAGCCTGGTCGTGGCCCGTGCGCCCCGCTCGGGGTGTGAGCACGGCGCGACCCGGGGTGAAGCCCCGTCCGCACGAGGAGGAAACGGTTCCCATGGCTTACGTGACCACCCGCGACGGCGTCGAGATCTTCTACAAGGACTGGGGGAGCGGCCGACCGGTCGTGTTCATCCACGGCTGGCCGCTCAACGCCGACGCGTGGGAGGACCAGATGAAGTGGGTGGCCGACAACGGCTTCCGCGGCCTCGCCCACGACCGCCGCGGCCACGGCCGTTCCGGCCAGCCCTGGAGCGGCTACGACTTCGACACCTTCGCCGACGACCTCAACGACCTCATGAACCACCTGGACCTCCAGGACGTCACGCTGGTGGCCCACTCCATGGGCGGCGGCGAGCTCGCCCGCTACATCGGGCGCCACGGCACCCGGCGCGTGCGCCAGGCCGTCCTGCTGTCCGCGGTCCCGCCGATCATGGTCAGGTCCGATACCAATCCCGAAGGGGTGCCCGAGGAGGTGCTCACCGGGATCAAGGACGGCATCATCAGGGAGCGCTCGCAGTTCTGGAGGGAGACCGCGGAGGGCTTCTTCGGCGCCAACCGCCCCGGCAACAAGGTCACGCAGGGCAACAAGGACGCCTTCTGGTTCATGGCCATGCACCAGTCCATCGAGGCCGGTGTGCGCTGCGTGGACGCCTTCGGCTACACCGACTTCACCGATGACCTGCGCCGCTTCGACGTTTCGACCCTGGTGGTGCACGGCGACGACGACCAGGTCGTGCCGATCGACGCCACCGGCCGCAAGTCGGCGCGGATCATCCCGGACGCCACCCTGAAGGTCTACGAGGGCGGCTCCCACGGCATCGCCCTCGTGCCGGGCGACAAGGAGAGGTTCAACCAGGACCTGCTGGAGTTCCTCAAGAGCTGACCCGCCCGGGTGGGCGGGACCGCGCGGGCGCGGCGGGGCCCGCCCGCCGGAGCGGACGTCGGACGCGGCCGTGCGGAGCGGGAGAACGCGGTCTCCGGACAGGGCGGGAGGGGGAACGCGCTGCCGGACCGCGAGGGGGCGCGGGCGCCCTCCGAGGGCCCGTTTCCTCCGCCGGGTGTTGCCAGTGCGGCCCGTGCGCCACAGGATGGGTCCTGCCGACGGCCCCAGGGGCCGTACCGACGGGCGGAAGGCAGGACATGACCGGTTCGACGACATCCAGCACCGTGGGCGACATCCTCCGGCGCAGCGCGGCGCGCACCCCCGGGCGTACCGCGCTGGTCTTCGGCGGGCGCTCCTGGACCTACGCCGACCTGGACGCCGCGGTCACCCGGGCCGCCGCACGCCTGCTCGGCCTCGGCGCCGTCCGGGGCGACCGGGTCGCGGCCTACGGCAGGAACTCCGACGCCTACCTCATCGGGTTCCTGGCCTGCGCCCGGGCGGGGCTGGTCCACGTGCCGGTCAACTTCGCCCTCAGGGGGGAGGAGCTGGCCTACCTGCTGGAGCAGTCCGGCAGCACCATCGTCCTGACCGACCCCGCCCTGCGCCCGGCCGTGGACGCGCTGCGCGACGGGACCGGCGTGGAACAGGTGCTGGAGCTGCGCGAGGGCCCCGGTTCGCTGCTCGCCGACAGCCTGGAGGGGCCGGTGCCCGAACTGGACGCCGGGGTCCGCGACACCGACCTGGTGCAGCTGCTGTACACCTCCGGTACCACCTCCCGCCCCAAGGGCGCGATGATGACCCACCGGGCCCTCGTCCACGAGTACCTGTCCTGCGTGGTGGGCCTGGACCTGTCCGCCGACGACGAGCCCCTGCACGCCATGCCGCTCTACCACAGCGCGCAGATGCACGTCTTCCTCATGCCGTGGCTGGCGGTCGGGGCGCGCAACACCCTGGTGGAGGCGCCCGACCCCGCCGACCTGCTGGAGCGGATCGAGACGGCCGGACACCGGGCCTTCTTCGCCGCGCCCACGCTGTGGGTGGCGATGGCGGGCCACCCCGACTTCGCCCGGCGCGACCTGACGAGCCTGCGCAAGGCCTACTACGGGGCCTCCGTCATGCCCGGCCCGGTGCTGGAGAGGCTGCGTTCGACCCTGCCCGGACTGGGCTTCTACAACTGTTTTGGCCAGAGCGAGATCGGCCCGCTGGCCACCGTGCTGCGCCCCGAGGAGCACGACGCGCGCCCCGCCTCCGCGGGCCGATCCGCCCTGTTCGTGGAACTCAGGGTGGTGGACGACAGCGGCCGCGACGTCGCCCCCGGGGAGCTGGGCGAGGTGGTGTACCGGTCGCCGCAGCTGTGCCAGGGTTACTGGGACAAGCCCGAGGAGACCGAGGAGGCCTTCCGGGACGGCTGGTTCCACTCCGGCGACCTGGTGCGCGCCGACGCCGAGGGCTACATCGAGGTGGTGGACCGGATCAAGGACGTCATCAACACCGGCGGCGTGCTGGTGGCCTCCCGCGAGGTGGAGGACGCCCTGTACACCCACCCCGGGGTGGCCGAGGCCGCGGTGGTCGGCGCGCCCGACGAGAGGTGGATCGAGGCGGTGACCGCGTTCGTGGTGCCCACCGGGGAGGCCGACCCCGAGACCCTGCCCGACGACCTGGTGGAGCACGTGCGCGCCCGTCTGGCGGCGTTCAAGGCCCCCAAGGAGGTACGGGTGGTGGACGAGCTGCCGCGCAACGCCTCCGGCAAGATCCTCAAGCGCGAGCTGCGCGACCGCATCGCCTGACCGGCACCGCGCCGGGGTCGTCTCCGGGGCCGCGCGCCGCCGTGCGCGCGGCCGGAGCGCCGGGTGGGCGGCTGCGGCTCAGCCCATGCGGTCGGGTGCCTCCTCGGCGTAGCGGGCGGCCAGGGTGTGGAAGGCCAGTTTGGGCTCCCAGTGGCCGTCGTCGGGGGACAGCCCCGACTCCAGCGGTGGCGGGCGCACGATCCCGAAACTGGCCATGTCCTGGTCGCGGGTGGGATCGGGGGAGTAGCGGCAGTCGCCCTCGATGAACATGCACACGAACGCCCCGTGCACCTCCTCGGTCTCGAACACGTCCAGCAGGTCACTGATGAGGTCTGCCTGCACCCGCTCGTCGCGCACGTACCCGTCCCTGACCCTGCGGTCCCCCAGGTCGCTCCAGTCCAGGATGTCCGAGCCAGAGCCGCCCCTGTCCCGGGCGCCCTCGTAGGAACAGCAGCCGAACTCGGTGACGACCAGCGGTTTGCCGTGGGCGCGCAGCCGACGCAGCCCCTGCCGGTAGGAGCGGCGGGTGAGCTCGTCCAGGTAGTAGTCCACGCCGACCACGTCGAACGGCGTCCAGTCCACGGTCTCCCATGCACCGGAACCGTAGGTGAGCGGCCCGTGGAACCTCGCGCGCGCGGTGTCCGCCAGCTCGCGCAGTAGCCGGTTGAGCCTGCGGTCGAACCACGGCAGCAGGGGGAAGAGCAGCCCCAGCGCGCGCGTGCGCCGGTCCAGGTCGCGGCCGGGCAGCACCCCGGCGGCGAACAGGCTGATCTCGCAGCCCACGTTGAGGCCCACCCGTGCGGGGTGGTCGCGGCGCAGCCGTTCGGCGGCCTCGGCGGCCCGGCCCAGGTTGGCCGTCAGCTCGCCCGGCGCGGCGTCGACCAGGCGGGGCTGGACCCACACGTACAGCCCCCGGCCCAGCGCCAGGCGGGCCGCCTCCTCCAGCCGCCCGAGGTCCTCGCCGAAGACGGTGACCGCCGTGCAGTGCAGGTCCTCGCGGATCACCCGCATCTCCCGGTCCACCACATCCGGGCGCCACCGCGGCCGGGAGTTCTGACCGGGCAGGTAGCTGGAGCCGACGTCGTACAGGATCCCCCTCTGCGCCAGGGGGCGGCGCGGCCCGCCCGCGTCGGGGAAGGGGGCGCCCGCCCGGCCGCGGCCGCGCAACGCGTACACGACCCAGAAGGCGGCCAGGCCCGGGCCGAGGGAGAGCACCGCCTGCCAGGGTTCCGGAGCGGAGGACAGGCGCAGGCCGAGTTCATCGGAGAGCACGCCGACGGCGGTCAGGGCCGTTCGCGCGGCCAGCGGCGTCCACACCTCCCCGGTGGTCGTTCTCAGGGCCCCGAGGAACAGGCCCAGGAGGAACACCTCGCCGGAGAGCGCCGCCGAGCCGGTGACCGCGGCGGCGAAGAGCGTGTACAGGGCGGCCTGGCCGAGGAGAGCCGCCCACGGGGGGTACCGCAGCCCCAGGTGGTGCTGCGCGTAGCCGCGGAAGACCAGTTCCTCGGGCAGTATCTGGGCCGCCAGGAGCAGGGGCAGGGTCACGGCCAGGGCCGAGGCGGCGCCCCCGACCGCGCCGGTGTCCGGGGTGGCCGCGCCCAGGGCCCGCGCCGCGCCCAGGAGCGCGGCCGAGGCGAGCAGGACGGTGAGGGCTGCGGCCAGCGGGACGGACCATCCCCGGGGCGCGAGGCCGAACGCGGGGGTCGGCGCGCGGTCCAGGAAGCGGCGGGCGGCCCACAGCAGCGGCGGCACCAGCGCCGTGCACAGCGCGGCCCGCACGGCCAGGGCGGGGAGGGAGTCGGGGTCCCCCGCCGCGCCCGGAACCGACGTCGAGGCGGCCGCGGCGAGCACACCGACCAGGGTTGCGGCGGCGCAGACCAGGACGGTCGGGGCCACGGGGCCCGCCCGGGGGCGTGCGGCCCTCGGGGCGCGGGGCGCGGTGTCGGATGGGGGCGCGGAGCGGGGCTCGTCCGGCATGGCCGCCTTCCCGGGGGTAAACTCCGTACGGCGTTCGGTCTTTGTCGAACAGTGTACGGAGTTTTCGCGAGGAGGCAAGAGTGGCCTACGTCCACGACCCCACGGCCACGCTCGAACTGCTGTGGGACGGCCCCCGGCGGCCCCGGCGCGGCCCCCGGCACAACCTCACGGTGGAGCGCGTCGTCGAGGCCGCCATGCTGGTCGTGGAGGAGGGGGGCGTGGACGCGCTGTCCATGCGCGGAGTCGCCTCCCGGCTCGGCGTGGGCACGGCCACGCTCTACACCTACGTCCCCGACAAGTCGGCCCTGATCGCCCTGATGGTGGACACGATGGTCGGCCAGGCGGTCCTGCCGCACACCCGCGCCGGCACCTGGCGGGAGAAGGTCCGGGCGTGGGCCCACGAGGACCTGCGCTCCTACCGCGAGCACCCCTGGCTCGTCGAACTCACGGCCACCGGGCAGCCGGTCGGCCCGCACACCTTCGCCTGGGTCGACTCCGCCGTGCGGGTCTTCGACGGCACCGGGCTGAGCGACCACGAGGTGTTCACCGTCGTGGAGGCCGTGAACGGCTACGTCCGCGGCCACGTCGCCCTGGTGGTCCAGGCCGACCGGGCCGGGGCCTGGACCACCCCCGACGGTCGCACGTGGGACACGGTCCAGGAGGCCTTCCTGGCCTCCCGCGCGGGTGCGACGGGGCGCTACCCGGCCGTCGAACGCGTGACCACCGCGGGGCCGACCCCGGAGGAGGCCTTCTCGCGGGGGCTGGACTGGCTCCTGGACGGGATAGAGCTGCGCGTGCGCTCCCGCGCCGCCGAGCGCTCCTGACGCTCCGGACGGTCTCCGCGGACCGACACGGCGGCGGGGGTGCTTGCGCGGGCACCGGGCTCCCCGGAACCTGGGACAGTCCGGGGCGCGGCCCCGACCACCTCGGGCGGTCCCGGCCGGTGCGGCCGCGCCGACCGTCGGCACCGTGTCCCCGGGCCGTGCGGTCCGCAGCTGACGAGGAGGCGACGCGGTGAGTGGCGAGGACAGCACGAAGGCCGTGGTCATGGCGTTGGCGGCCAATCTCGGGATCGCCGCGACCAAGTTCGTCGCCTACCTCCTGACCGCCTCGTCGGCCATGCTCGCCGAGTCGGTGCACTCGGTGGCCGACTCCGGCAACCAGCTCCTGCTGCTGATCGGCGGGCGGCGGGCCAGGCGCACGGCCACACGGGAGCACCCCTTCGGCTTCGGCCACGAGCGCTACGTCTACGCCTTCCTGGTGGCGATCGTGCTGTTCACCCTCGGCGGGCTGTTCGCCCTGTACGAGGCCTGGGAGAAGATCCGCGACCCGCACCCGATCACCTCCTGGCAGTGGGTCCCCGTCGTGGTGCTGCTGGTGGCCGCCGCCCTGGAGTCGACGGCGCTGCGCACCGCTATGCGCCAGACCAGGACGGCGCGCGCACGGGTGGGGTGGTTCGGCTTCATCCGCCGCACCAAGGCCCCGGAGCTGCCGGTGGTCCTGCTGGAGGACACCGGCGCCCTCATCGGCCTGGCCTTCGCCCTGGTCGGGGTCAGCCTCACCCTGATCACCGGCAACGGCGTCTGGGACGGGCTCGGCTCGGGGGCCATCGGACTGCTGCTGATGGTGTTCGCGGTGGTCCTGGCGGTGGAGATGAAGAGCCTGCTCATCGGTGAGTCGGCCAGCGAGGAGCACATCCGCCTCATCCGCGAGGCCGTCCTGGGCTGTGCGGACATCGACGCGGTCATCCACATGCGCACGATGCACCTGGGCCCCGAGGAGCTGCTGGTCGCCGCCAAGGTGGCCGTGGACGCCGAGGACGACGCCCGCCGCGTCACCGCCGCCATCGACGAGGCGGAGCGGCGGATCCGCGAGGCGGTGCCCATCGCCACGATCATCTACATCGAACCCGACCTCCTGCGCCCGCGGTCCGCCGACTGATGCGCCCGGCGGCCGCGCGGGCCGGGCCCGGGAACCGGGGGAGGGGCGGCCGCCCTGCGCACCGCCTTTTCTTGTGGCGTTCATCTTCGCCGGAAAAAGAAAGCGAACTCGTGTTCGAGTAAAATGAACATTGCCCGGGAATGGGCGGTCGGCGCGTGGGGGGCGGAGTCGGCGCCGACGCGTGCGGCCCGGCCAGCAGGGAAAACGGGGCGCCCTGTCCCGTGGGGGCGTGGGGGACCCTGCGGGGCGCGGACGCCTTTCCCCTGCCTTTTCGGTCGCCGTGGACGGGCGGGCGAGCGGCTTCTGGCATATGGCGAAAAATTTCCTCCCGGCGGCTTTTGGTCCCTTTTCTTAGGGAACGTACTCCTCACATCGCGATCATCCCCCGCCGGATCCCGGCCTCCTACCTCGACAGACAGCGCGGGCGTGCCGCCCGCTCACTGTCCTCCAGGCAGACATCAGGCACCGAACAGGACACGACACCGGGGGCTTCCTCTTGTCCATCAACGTTCCCCACGCGACGCACGAGACCTTCGACCACACACCAGCCGTCCCCGGACCGCGCAGACCGGTCTGGGACGAGGACCCCACCGCCGAGGACATGCTCGCCGAACTCCACGGCCTGGACAGGGACGATCCGCGGGCCGACGACCTGTGCGAACGGGTCGTGGTCCTCTACCAGCCGCTGGTCAACAAGCTCGCCCGCCGCTACAACGGCCGCGGCGAACCGCTGGACGACCTGCAACAGACCGCCATGCTCGGGCTGGTCAAGGCCATCCACGGCTTCAACCCCGCCCGCGGCAAGCCGTTCATCTCCTACCTGCTGCCCACGGTCACCGGTGAGATCAAGCGGCACTTCCGCGACCACACCTGGGCCGTGCGCGTGTCCCGGCGCCACCAGGAGAACCGGATCAAGCTGCGCCAGGCGCTCAACGACTTCCAGCAGGCCCACGCGCGCACGCCCACGGTCCACGAACTCTCCGAGGAGATGGGGCTGCCCGAGGCCGAGGTCGGCGAGCTCATCCAGGTCTCGGAGTCCTACCGCTCCCTGTCACTGGACGCCCCGGACACCTCCGACTCCGACGGCCAGGAGGGCACCCGGCTGGAGGACCACCTGGGCAGCGAGGACGAGGGCCTGGAACTGGTGGTCCAGCGCGAGTCGCTCAAGCCCGCCCTGGCCCGCCTGCCCGAGCGCGAGCGCGAGATCCTCATGCTGCGCTTCTTCGGCGACCACACCCAGTCCGAGATCGCCGACTGTCTCGGCTACTCGCAGATGCACGTCTCCCGGCTCCTCAACGGAGTCCTGGGGCAGCTGCGCGAGGAGATGGGACAGGACGGGCGCGCTCGGGGATGAGGCGGACCGCGCCGCCGGGAGGACGCCGACGGGGGACGTCCTCCCGGCGGCACCGTTCACACCCGCTGTCACCGGGGACGCCTACCATGCCGCCATGGCCACCGCACCGCTGACCGCCCGCGCCTTCCTGGCGCGCCTCGACGAGCACCGCAGCGACGAGGAACTCCGCAAGTACCAGCGCTACTTCCGCTTCGAGGCCGGACACCAGCCCGAGGACGACTACTTCGTCGGGGTGCGCATGGGCACGGTGTTCGCCCTGGCCAAGGAGTTCGTGGACATGCCCCTCGACCAGGTCGAGGAGCTGATGGACAGCCCCGTGCACGAGGCCCGGGCCGGGGCGATGAGCATCATGGAGAAGAAGGCCCGCCACCGGCGCAGCACGCCCGGACAGGTCGCCGCGCTCGCCGAGCTGTACCTGCGCCGCCACGACCGCGTCAACAACTGGGACCTGGTGGACCTGGCCGCGCACCACGTCCTGGGCCGCCACCTGCGGGACCGCCCCCGCGGGGTCCTGTACACCCTGGCGCGTTCGGACGACCCGTGGCGGCGGCGCACCGCCATCGTGGCGACGGCGCACTTCATCGCCCACGACGACCTCGACGACGCCTTCGCCCTGTCCGAGATCCTCCTGGGCGACGACCACGAACTGGTGCAGAAGGCGGTGGGGTGGATGCTCCGAGCCGCCGGTGACAAGGACCGCGACCGGCTGCTGGCCTTCCTCGACACCCACGCCGCGCGGGCCCCGCGCCCCCTGCTGCGCGCCGCGATCGAGAAGCTCGACCCCGGACAGCGCGCCCACTACCGCGGGCGCTGAGCGGCGCCGCGCCCCCGCGGGGGCGCGGCGCCGGATCCGCTACTCGGAGGGTTCGGGCAGGGGCGGGCACTCGATGGTCGGATTGACCCCCATGTAGTTCAACGGCCCGACGAAGATGGTTCCGACGGTGTGGCCCAGCGTCGAGCACGAGGTCTCGTCGCTGCTGAACAGACCGCGCTGGAACGCGGCGATCAGCCCGACGAGCAGCCACAGGACGACGAGGGTCGAAAGAACGATGCGTACTCGCACGCTCTGCCTCCAGGGGATGGGGGGTAGATCGGTTGTCTTCGCCGCAGACCTATACCCGCGAGACGCGACGTTTCACCCGGTCCCGCCTCCCGCTTCCGCGCGGATCCGCTCCCCGTACGGAACGCGCGCCGTCCCCCGGTCCGGGGCCACCCGGCTCAGCGGGTCCGGCTTCGAGTCCGTTCGGCGGCGCCCCTCCACCAACCACGTCCATGCCGCCGGTGGTGAGGGCCGGTCCGGGCCTGAACGGGCGGATCACACCGGCCGTGCGCACCGACGCTCAGGCGGTCGCCAGCGCGGTGCGCCGCGTACGCACCGCGAAAGCGGTGAACACCACCGCGGCGGCCACGGCCGTGGCGAGCATGACCGCGGTCATGCTGGACAGGGTCACCGGGCCGGTCAGCCCGGCGGTCGAGGCCAGGCCGGAGCCGATGCCGAACTGGAGCGTGCCCAGCAGGGCCGAGCCGCTTCCGGCGATCTTCGGCGGCTGTCCGTCCAGGGCCAGCGCCGTGGCGTTCGGCGACACCAGACCGGTGAACACCATCATCACGAACAGCGCGGCGGTCACCGTCACCAGGCTCGCGCCGCCCGAGGACCCCAGCAGCGCCAGTGCGGCCACCGAGGCGATCGACCCGGCCAGGCCCAGGAACAGGCGGCGGTGGATCTCCACCCGGCGGATGAGGTAGGCGTTCAGCTGGTTGCCGATGATCATGCCGAGCGTGGTCACCGCGAACACCAGGCTGAACTCCTGGGCGCTGGCCCCGAAGCGCGAGTGGGCCACGAACGAGAACGTCGAGATGTAGGTGAAGCTCATCCCGAAGCTCAGCGCGAGCGTGAGCGTGGGAGCGGTGAAGCGGATGTCGCGCAGCAGGCGGCCGAACACCCGCAGCTGCGCACGCGGACTGACCCGCTCGCGCTGCTCGGGCGGCAGGCTCTCGGGCAGGCCGAACAGCACCAGTGCGAAGGTCGCCAGCCCGGTCGCGCCGAGCACGGCGAAGAGCAGCTGCCAGGGTCCGAAGAAGAGCAGCTGGCCGCCCAGGATCGGGCCGAGCATGGGGGCCAGGCCGGAGAGCAGCACCAGCCGGGAGAAGAAGGTGGCGGCGGCGTCGCCGTCGAACACGTCCCGCACGATCGCGCGCGAGATCACCAGTCCGGCCGCGGCCGACAGTCCCTGGCCGAAGCGCAGCAGGCTGAACATCTCCACGCTGCTCACCGTCGCGATGGCGAGGGTGGTGGCGGTGAACACGCCGATGCCGACCAGCAGCGGCGCGCGGCGCCCCCAGCGGTCGCTGAGCGGGCCGATGACGAGCTGGCCCAGGGCCAGACCGGCCATCACCGAGGTCAGGGTGAGCTTGACGCTGGCCTCGCTGGTGCCCAGGTCGGCGGCGATCTGGGGCAGCGCGGGCAGGTACAGGTCGGTGGCGAGCGGGCCGATCGCGGACAGCACGCCGAGGACCAGGACGAGCAGCAGCGTGCGGCGGCGCGTCCGGGCCGTGGCGGCCGTGGCCTCCTGGCGGGCCGGACCGGCCTGCTGCGGCACGTCGTGGTGGTGCGGGGGGTTGTGGGCGGACGGGACGTTCTGGGCGTCCGGGACGACCTGGACGTCCGTGGTGATCTGGGCACGACGATTCGGACGTGCGGAAGCAAGGGTCACCGAGGCTCCAACGCGGGGAAAGGTATCGACAAGCGGTGCGCGGTACGCGGGGGGCGCCGTGAACCGCCTTCGGGCGGGGCGCCGACAGAAGTCCCGTGAGAGGACCAGAGGGTCCCGGGATCACTTCCGCCTCCAACACAAGGCTAGGAGCAGGCAATCCCCGCTTTACCCAACACGTCGAGTGATCCGAATTACGGTGTTGGAATGCCCTGCTGGTAAAGGGATTCGGTCCGCTGTGACGACGCCCATGCGGGGATGGGGCCGTCGGGTCCTCGGGTTCCGCTCATTCCCCCGGCCGCGTGGTACCCGATTCCCCATGGTTACCCCGTGGTAGTTCCGCTGGGCGAAACACGCCTTTCGGCAGCGTGTTCTGTGAAGAAAAGAGCGGACCTGGGAGGCACGCCCCAGGAGCTCACAGGCCTGTGGGGCCGTGGGGCCGGCCTCTGGAGGCCGCACGCCGCGAGCACCGGCAGGGGAATTCCCCGGAAAGGTGTGCTAGCCTGACCGGGTAAGGGTTTACGGGAAAAGGAAAATAACTTTCTTCGGCCTTGATTCCGGCATTTTTCCGGTTATTCTCGGCATATGCCGAACCCCCTTTCTCCCGTCGTGCTGTCCGCGTCCGTGATGACCCACCCCCGCCGGATCGCCGCCGCGCGCCGCGTCCTGGACTCCCTCGGGATCGAGGACGCCTGCCTGGCCGTGGACCCCGAGCCCGACGGGCCGCCCAGCTCCCTGCGCGCCTCCCAGGTCGCCTTCTCCAGCGCGGAACGCTTCGACTCCACCCACCACCTCGTCCTCCAGGACGACGTCCGCGTGTGCGCGGATTTCGCCGACTCCGTGCGCGACGCGGTGAAAAGGCATTCCGAGGCCGCGCTCTCCCTTTTCGTGGAATGGGGTTCGCGCACCGCCTACCTGGCCCGGTGGGCGGTGTTCACCGGAGCCGGAGCGGTCCCGGTGGTCAACCCGTACATGCCGACTCCCGCCCTGCTCCTGCCGCGCGAACCGGCCCTGGACATGGGCCGCTACCTGCGCGGCGCCGGGGGCCGCTCCGACGACCGCGCCGCCCTGCGGTTCCTGCGGGAGCGCGGCACCCCCGCCCTGGTCGCGGCGCCCAACCTGGTCGAGCACGAGGACCTGCCCAGCATCAAGGGCAACGACGAACACGGGCTCCGGCACTCGGCCTGCTTCGCGGCGGAGGGCGCCCGCTTCGCGGGGCCGGTCCTGGACCTGCCCCCGCTGCTGCCGTTCCTGCGCTGGAACACCGGGGAGGCCGTGGTCATCGACACCGGCAACGACGTGCCCGAGGCCCACCGGCCCACAGCGCGGGTGCTGGAGGAGTGGGGCGCGGCGCCGGGTGAGCTGAGCCGGGACTGCGCCGAGCACCTGGGCGCCGATTCCGGGCCGCTGTTCGCGCTCTGGGCCACCGCCGCCGCCTTCGGCGCGGTCCAGGAGCTGCACTGGCCGGGCACGGTGGCGGGCCTGCGCGCCCGCCGGGACGACCCCCTGGTCGGGCGCGCGCTGGCCACCTTCGCGCCGGGCGCGCTGCGCGTCGTCCTGGCCCCGGACCGGCTGGCGCGGCTCTCCGGGCGGCTTGTGCCGGCGGTGCTCGCCGCCATGGAGTACGGGGCCCGCCTCACCGCCGCCCGCCCCGTCTGAGCGGGGCGGGCGGCGGCGGTGCGCCTCCGGCCGCCGCCCCGGACACCGAGGGCGCGGCCCGGATGGCGGGCCGCGCCCACCGCGGCCCTCAATGTCCCCGGTCGATCCACTCCTGGAGGTGGGGCGCCTCGGCGCCGATCGTCGTGGACGGGCCGTGCCCGGTGTTGACCACCGTGTCCTCCGGCAGGCTGAACAGCCGGTCGCGGATGGACTCCACGATCGTCGGGAAGTCCGAGTAGGACCGTCCCGTCGCCCCCGGGCCGCCCTGGAACAGGGTGTCGCCGCTGAACAGCACGCCCAGGTCGGGTGCGTACAGGCACACCGCGCCCGGGGCGTGGCCCGGGGTGTGCAGGACGGTCAGCCTGGTCCCGGCGATGGTGATGTCCTGCCCCTGGGACAGCTCCGCGTCGGGCGCGCGGTCCGGGTGGGTCATGTCCCACAGCACCCGGTCGGCCGGGTGCAACAGGATGGGCGCGCCCGTGGCCTCGGCCAGCGCCGGGGCCGCGTTGACGTGGTCGTTGTGCGCGTGCGTGCACACCACCGCCACGAGTTCGCGGTCGCCCACCGCGCCCAGGATCGCGCCCGCGTCGTGCGCGGCGTCGATGACCAGGGCCTGGTCGCGGTCGCCCACGATCCAGACGTTGTTCTCGACCTCCCACTCCCCGCCGTCCAGGGCGAAGACCCCCGAGGTGGTCAGGTGTTCCACGCGCGCGCCGCTCACAGGACCACCACCGAGCGCAGGACGTCGCCGCGTTCCATCCGGGCGAAGGCCTCCTCGACCTCGCCGAGTCCGATCTCCTCGGTGACGAAGCCGTCCAGGTCCAGGCGTCCCTGGAGGTAGAGGTCGATGAGCACCGGGAAGTCGCGCGAGGGCAGGCAGTCGCCGTACCAGGAGGACTTCAGCGCCCCGCCGCGGCCGAACACGTCCAGCAGCGGCAGGTCCAGGCGCATCTCCGGGGTGGGCACGCCCACCAGCACGACCGTGCCCGCCAGGTCGCGCGCGTAGAAGGCCTGCTCGTAGGTCCTGGGGGTGCCCACGGCGTCGATCACCACGTCGGCGCCGAAACCGCCGGTCAGGTCGCGGATGGTCTCGACCGGGTCGGTGAAGGAGGCGTTGACGGTGTGGGTGGCGCCGAACCCGCGCGCCCATTCGAGCTTGCGGTCCTCCAGGTCCACGGCGATGATCCGTCCGGCCCCGGCCAACCGCGCGCCCGCGACGGCCGCGCTGCCCACGCCGCCGCAGCCGATGACGGCCACCGAGTCCCCGATGCCCACGCCGCCGGTGTTGATGGCGGCGCCGATCCCGGCCATGACCCCGCAGCCCAGCAG
Organism: Nocardiopsis sp. LDBS0036; assembly: GCF_041228755.1. Taxonomy (NCBI): domain Bacteria; kingdom Bacillati; phylum Actinomycetota; class Actinomycetes; order Streptosporangiales; family Nocardiopsidaceae; genus Nocardiopsis; species Nocardiopsis sp. LDBS0036. The sequence goes on along the minus strand of NZ_CP141103.1, from coordinate 1,327,182 downwards.
ACCGGCCGCGGCGGGCGAGGCCTGCGGGTCCACCTTGGTGCACTGCCCCGCGGCGACCAGGGTCTTCTCCGCGAACGCGCCGATGCCCAGGGCGGGGGAGAGTTCGGTGCCGTCCTCCAGCGTCATCCGCTGCTCGGCGTTGTGCGTGTCGAAGCAGTACTGGTGCCGTCCCCGGCGGCAGGCACGGCAGTCCCCGCACACCGCGCGCCAGTTCAGGATCACGTGGTCACCCGGCGCGACGGTGGTCACGCCCTCGCCCACGGACTCCACCATGCCCGCGGCCTCGTGCCCGAGCAGGAAGGGGAACTCGTCGTTGACGCCGCCCTCGCGGTAGTGCAGGTCGGTGTGGCACACCCCGCACGCCTGCACCCTGACCACGGCCTCGCCGGGGCCCGGATCGGGCACGACGACCGTGGTGATCTCCACCGGCGCCCCCTTGGACCGGCAGACCACCCCTTGTACCCGCTGAGACATCTTCGCTTACCCCCACACGTGGCCGGAGGCGGCGCGGGTACGCGCCGCTTCCGGCACCATTCCCCACCCGCGTCACACCTATCCCGGTCGCGGGGCCTCCTCCTGCCCCGGACGCCCTCCCACCGGTTCCCCGGGGTGCGGCCGGGGAGCGCCGGTCACGCCCCCGAGCCCGGGCGGACGATCATGAGCACGACGACGGACGCCCACACCAGGTTGTAGATCCCGGTGATCATCGACAGCGTGCGCAGCGCGCGGGGGTCGCCGGGCTCGCGGAGCGCCTCGCGCTGGCGGGGGTAGATCAGCGCGGCCAGCATCAGGCCCGCCAGGGCCGTGAGCAGCATCGAGACGATGACCCAGATCTCGCCCATCCGGCCCTGGAGCAGGGCCAGGGCGATCCCGACGGCGGGGACGACGATCCCGGCGACGGCGTAACCGCGGGTGGTGCGGTGCAGCAGGGCGGCCACGGCGGCGTCGCGTTCACCCGGGTCGCGCCCGTCGGGGGAGCGGGCGCCCGGGGGCGTGCCCGCGGCCCCCGCGTCGGCGGCGCCGACGGTGGCGGGCACGGCGACGGGGGCGAACCGCGGGAAGAGGCTGGCCGCGACGGTCGATCCGCCGACGAACACGATGGCGGCGAGCACGTGGACCGAGAGCAGCAGGTGTTCCATGAGATGTCCTTCTTCCTTCAGGCTGCCTGAAGCATACCCCTGGCTTCAGGCAGCCTGAAGGAGGGGTCGGTGCACGACCCCGGAGGTGATCCGGGAAACGGGAGAGGCGGTGGATCGCCGGTCTCAGGAGCCGCCCGGGGCGCCGAAGGCCTCCCGCGCGGCCTCGCCCACCCGCCGCCGCACGGGGTCGGCGTCCGGCCCGAACATCGCGGTGTCCACCGAGGCCACCGCCTGCCTGGCCGCGTCGAGCAGGCGGGCGCCCTCGTCGGTGATCTCGATCGCCGAGGCGGCCCCGGCCCGCGACGTGTGGTCGCGCACCAGGCCCGCGGCGACCAGCGACTTCACCGAGCCGTGCACGCTCTGGACCGTGATCCCCGACATCCGCGCCAGATCGCTGAACGAGGCGCCCGGAACCCCGGAGATGTGGCCGAGCAGCCCGAGCCGGGCGACCGTCAGGTCCAGGGGCGCGAGCGCGGCGTTCAGTTCGGTCTCGATACCGCGCGCCAGGGTCAGCAGGATGATCGAGGGACTGGTCACGGGCGGTCCGGGGCGGCTGTTCTCGGTGCTCACACCCCCAGTCTCCCCCACCGCGCGGGGCGGATCCGCCCCGCGCGGCACCGCCCCGGCGGGCGGGTCAGCGGGTGAAGTCGTCGGGGCCCCGGGCGGGACCGTGGTAGAACAGGCGGTCCGGCTCGTCCTCGGGCACGGTCGGGTAGGTCGGGCCGTTCCCGGCGGGCGCGCGGCGGGCGACCGTTCCCAGGACCGGTGCCAGCATGGCGTCGGCGACCGCGTCGCGCAGCTCCGGGAGCAGCGCGTACAGCACGTCGCCGGGGCAGGCGGTGGCGTTGAAGTCGCGGTGGCCCAGGATCGCGCTGTGCGGATCGAGCCGGTAGGCCCCGCACAGCCACGCCAGGGTGGCCACCAGCGCGTCGGTCAGGGCCCCGGTCGGGCTCACGCTCGTGTAGAGGCCCTCGTTCTCGATGCCGATACAGGTGCTGTTGTTGTTGGCCACGTGCGCGCCCACGACGTGGCTGCCCTCGCGGATGGCGGCGAAGCTGCGGTCGCGGCCCTCCATGACGTGGCCGCCGCGGCTGATGGTGAGCTGCTGGCCGGTGTCCAGCCAGCCGTTGGAGTCCATGTGGTAGTTCTGGATCGCCCTGGACAGGGCGTAGGCGTGGCTGAGCGAGTAGTCGGTGCTGTTGGCCGTCGCGGTGTGGTGGACCACGATGTAGCTGGGCGCGGTGGTCAGGATCTGGACCCGGCCCGCGGGCGAGCGCGCTCCCCAGTCGGCCCGGGTGTGCAGGGGCGGTTCGGCCACCCCCGCGGAGGCGCTCGCGCCGCCCGCGGTGAACGCCCCGCCGAGAACGGCGGCGCCGGAGGCCAACGCGGCCCCGCGCAGGACGGTGCGTCTGTCCGGACCTGACCGGTGGGTTCTGGTCATGGGTGATCCTCCGGCTCGTGTCATGACTTGCCAGTCCATAAGAGAACACGGACCACCCACGGTGCACAAAGTGTGACGCGGTGAATTTTCATGGCCGTGACCGGCCAGAACGCCACTCTTTGACCCCATGGGTAGAAGTAGGTCGTCGGTGTACAAGACGGCGGAGAAACGATAGAGCGGGAATGCGCGTTTTCCCCTGTTCCATCCCCGCCTCTTTGCGCGTCCTTTCCGTTGTCCTCGACAGGTCTTTTCCGGACCGCGGCGCCCGGGCCCGGCGCCGGTTCCCGCCGTGCGGTGTCCTCCCAAGGACCGCCGACGCCCTTGGCTGCGCCGCTGTCCGGTCCCGGGCGTTTGCTGTACAGTTCCTGACTACTCAGGCGACCCGTGCCCCCGGGCTCCTTCTCCCCCCACCCCGAGAACCAACGGAAGAAGAGGACCCATGACGAGTACGACCGCCGAGAGGACCGGGCGCCCCGGGACGGTGGAGGCGGCCTTCCTGCTCCTGCTCGCCCTGATCGCCGTCGACCTGGTGCTGTGGGTGCTGAACGTGTTCGTCGTCGCCCCCACCGGGCTGGACAGTATGCGCGCGGCCGCGGGCGAGGAGGGGGGCCTGCGCCAGGCCGCCGTGTCCGGCGCCGCCACGCTGCTGTTCGCGGCGGTGGGCGTCCTCCTCGCCGTCCTGGTGCGCCGGGGCCGCAACTGGGCGCGCCTCCTGATCGCCGCCGCCGCTGCCCTCGTCGTGCTCATGGACCTGGCCACCGCGAACATGGACGCCATCGTGTGGCCGCCGGCCGGGATGTCGGCCTACGACGTCCTCGGCTACGCCGTTCCGGGACTGCTGGGGCTTTCCGCCCTCGTGCTGCTGTTCCTGCCCGCGTCCAACGCCTACTTCTCGCGCGGGGCGCGAGCCGAGTAGGCGCTGCGGCGGACGCCCCCGGCGTCAGCCGTGGCCCGGGCCGTGCGGGACGACCATGGACAGCACCCCGGGCAGGCCCGCCCAGTCACTGGTCACCGTGGTGGCCCCGGCCCGCGCGAGTTCGCGCACGCGGGCGGCGGCCTCCTCCGGGGAGGGGGTGCGCGCGTCGATCGCGGGGGACACCGCGTGGGCGTCGGTCATCACCAGGAGGTAGTCGTTCTCGCCGTACCAGGAGGTGTCGATGCCCCCGGTGTAGGTCGGGGCGCTGCCGTCGAAGACGACGAACCACGGCCGCAGCTCCTCGGCGTAGCGCTCGCGCGGGTCGCCGCCGCGGGCTCCGAGCACCGCCGGGAAGGTGGCCGCCTCGTCCAGGCGGCCCCCGGCGGCCAGGTCGCGCAGGCGCGACGCCTGCTCCTCGTCGGTCCACAGGTCGTCGAAGGGGTTGCCCTGCTCGAAGGTGCCCGGGGTCAGGTAGACGACGACCCTCCCGGCCAGAGCGCCGCGCGAGGGCCAGCCGTCGGCGCGCACCGCCTCGTCCAGGGTGGCGTGGGCGCCCGCCAGCAGGTCGTCCGGCCGGAACAGGGCATCGCCCAGGACCTGGTCGGCGAGCGCGTCGAACTCGGCGGGGCCCAGACCCGCCTCGGCGTGGTAGCCCTTCTTCATCTCGACCTTGAGCAGCAGCGGCGGGTGGCCGGGGTTGGCCTCGTGCCAGGTGCGCACGTCGCGCAGGCAGTCGGCGAGGTCGCCGTCGCCGCCCCGGCGCAGTTCGTCGGGGCTGGTGGCCCCGGCGCAGTTGTTGTGCTGGCCGACCAGTTCGTGGTTGACCCGCCAGGTGCCGAACCACTCGTCGGTCCACACGTCCAGTTCCAGGAGCCCGGCACCGGAGTCGAGGGCGTCGGCGAAGTGGGGGAAGGTCGCCGTCTCGTAGGCGTTGTGCACGCCCACGGAGGTGGTCCGGGAGAGGGCCTGCTCGGCAGCGGAGGCGGGGGAGGGGGCGCTGGTCAGGGCGAGGGCGAGCGCGGCGCAGGTCAGCGCGGCGGTGCGGGCGGAGGGCATGGGGGTCCTTCGGCGCTGGGGGTCACTGACTGGTGGTCAATCAACCACAGGTCACCGCTCGTGCGCAAAGGGTCATGCTCCGGAAGGTGGCGCGGGGCCCAACGGAGGATGAAGTCCCGTCGGGCCCCGCGAAGTCCGGGCGTTCAGGCCACGGGCTCGGGCGCGCGGTCCCGCTCCTCGGCGCGGGGGGCCAGACGCCCGGTGCGGTGCAGCCACCAGTCCGCGGCCAGGGTGCCCAGGGGAGGCACGGAGGCGGCCAGGGCCACCAGGGTCGCCCACAGGTTCCAGCGCAGGTGCAGGGCGGCGGCCAGGGTGACCACCACGTAGAGCACGAAGGCGCCCCCGTGCAGGGGGCCGAAGAGGTGCACGCCCGCCTCGCTGCCGCTGCCCAGGTACTTCACGTACATGCCGCCCAGGAGGCCGATCCAGGTCAGGGCCTCGATGATCGCCACCACGCGGAAGACGATCGCTGTGACACGGGGACTGATGCTCACGCTGTTCCTCGGACTCGCTCGGTTCTGGACAGGAGGGGGAGGTTCCCGGCACCCGCCGGGCCCGGACCGCTCCCAGGCTAGGACACGTTTTCGAGTGGCCGGATCCGGGGCGGGCGGTGCGAGAGCACACGTTCGGGAGTTCCGCGCGCACCGGTGACGGGCCTCTCCGGCCCGGCCCGTGGCGGTGGGCACAGGCCGGAGGCGACGGAGGACCCGGGGGCGCGCCCCCGGGTCCTCAGCGGGCCCCCGCGGTCGTGCGACCGACCGCGGGGGCCCGACCCCGGCCCCTTCGGCGGGGCTCCTTCGACCGGGCTCTCCCGGCCGAGTCCCCTCAGCCGGGTCGCACCGAGCCCGGCGCCGTCAGCCCAGGGCCTCCACCACGACCTCGGCGGCCCCGGCGATCAGCGCGTTGTCGTACTCGGCGTCCTCCTCGTCGCGGCTGGACATGACGGCGAGGACGATGGGGTCGCCCTCCGGGGGCCAGATGACGGCGATGTCGTTGCGCGTGCCGTAGTTCCCGCTCCCCGTCTTGTCGCCGACCTCCCAGCCCTCGGGCACCCCGGCGCGGATCAGCTCGTCCCCGGTCAGGTTGTCGACGAGCATCCGCGTGAGCACCTCGCGCCGGTCCTCGGGCAGGGCGTCGCCGAGGACGAACTCGCGCAGGCTCCCGGCCATGGCGCGCGGCGTGCTCGTGTCCCGGGTGTCACCGGGCGCCCACCGGCTCAGGCCGGGTTCGACGCGGTCGGCCTCGATCACGTCGTCGCCCATCTCCTCCATCGCCCCCTCGAACCCGTCGGGTCCGCCGAGTTCGTCGAAGAGCAGGTTGGCGGCGGTGTTGTCGCTGTAGCGGACGGCGGCGTCGGCCACCTCCATGAGGGGCAACCCGGTGTCGACGTGCTGTTCGGTGACCGGTGAGTGGCCGAACACGTCGTCGGCGTCGTAGGTGACGACCTCCTCCATCTCCTCGGGCGTGTTCCGCTGGAGCACCAGCGCCGCGCTGAAGGCCTTGTGGGTGGAGCAGTAGGCGAACCGCTCGTCGGGGCGGTGCGCGACCTCCTCGCCGCTGCCCGTGTCCACCGCGTAGACGCCCAGCCGCGCGTCGAACTCCTCCTCCAGGTCCGCGAACTCGTCGGCGAACCCGGCGGAGAGGTCGGCCGGGGCCGACCGCCCGGCCGAGCCCTCGGCGGAGGGCCCGGCCGAGGGCTCCGTCCCCGGAGCCGGTCCGGAACCGTCCGCCCCGCAGGCGGCGGCGGGAACGAGGGTGACCGCGGCCAGGGCCGCGAGTCCGGTGCGCCGTAGGGGTGAAAGCAACATCTTCCCTGCTCCTTCTGTCCTGGGGACGTCCGGTCTCCGTGCCCGGTCGGCACGGAGCGCCGTCAGCCCAGCTCCTCCGCGACGATCTCGGCGGCCCGGGCGATCAGCGCGTCGTCGTACTCGGCGTCCTCCGCCTCGCGGCTGGACATGACGGCGAGGACGATGGGGTCGCCCTCCGGGGGCCAGATGACGGCGATGTCGTTGCGCGTGCCGTGGCTTCCGGCGCCCGTCTTGTCGCCGACCCTCCAGTCCTCGGGCACCCCGGCGCGGATCAGCGCGTCGCCGGTGGTGTTGTTGACGAGCAGGTCGTTGAGCACCTCGCGCCGGTCCTCGGGCAGGGCGTCGCCGAGGGTGAACTCGCGCAGGTTCCCCGCCATGGCGCGGGGCGTGCTCGTGTCGCTGGTGTCCCCGGGGGTCCAGTCGTTCAGTTCGGTCTCGATCCGCTCCGGGTCGGTGACGTCGTCGCCGATCGCCTCCAGTTCGTCCTCGAACGCGTCCGGTCCGCCCAGCTCCTCGAAGAGCAGGTTGGCGGCGGTGTTGTCGCTGTAGCGGACGGCGGCGTCGGCCACCTCCATCAGCGTCATGCCCGTGTCCACGTGCTGCTCGGTGACCGGCGAGTAGTCGACCAGGTCCTCCTCGGTGAAGGTGACGACCTCCTCCATCTCCTCGGGCGTGTTCTGCTGGAGCACCAGCGCCGCGGTCAGGGCCTTGTGCGTCGAGGCGTAGGCGAACCGCTCGTCGGGCCGGTGCTCGACCTCCTCGCCGCTGCCGGTGTCCACCGCGTAGACGCCCAGCCGCGCGTCGAACTCCTCCTCCAACCGCTCGAACTCCCGGGCGGGACCGCCGGAGGCCGCCGGAGAGGCCGACTGCTCCGCCTCGGGGGTCGCGGCGCCGTTGGCCGCCGCGCAGCCGGTGGCGGGGACGAGGACGACCGCGGCCAGGGCCGCGAGTCCGGTGCGCCGGTGGGATGAGAACACCATGTGTGCCTGCTCTTCCTGTCCTGGGTGTGCGCGGGTCTTCGTCCGGGGCCGAAGGCGGCCCGGACACGGAAGACCCCCGGTCAGCCGTGCGGGAACCCGCACGCGCCGCCCTGTCGGGCGGCCTCGACCAGCAGTCTGACCGCTGGCAATGATGCTGTCCAAGACAGAAACGACCATTTCCATGCCAGAACGGCATACCATGAGGGCCATGGACCTCGTCGGCGCCTGCAAGGCGTTCGTGAACGTGAGCGAGAGGGGCAGCTTCACCCTCGGAGCCGCCGCCGCGCGCATTCCCCAGCCGGTCGCCAGCAGGCGCATCGCCGCCTTGGAGAGACACCTGGGCGCCCGCCTGTTCGACCGCTCCACCCGCCGGGCCACCCTCACCCAGTTCGGCCGCGACATGCTGCCCTCGGCCAGGCGCCTGGTCCGGCTGGCCGAGGAGATGGAGCACGACGCCGAGAGGGCGGCGCTGCGTCCGCTGCGCCTGGCCGTGCCCGACACCTGCGCCACGCGCGACCTCGCCCTCCTGGGCGCCGAGGCCCGCGAGGAGGGCATCCACCTGGACTTCCGCTCCGCCGCGCCCGCGGCGCGGACCGAGCTGCTGGGCGCCCGCGAGGTGCGCGCCGCCCTGGCGGGGGTGCCGCCCGGCGAGGCCGCGTGGACGGTCCCGCTGGGGCTGGCGGGCGCCGGGGAGCCGCGCGCCGGGGCCGTCTACCTGGAGACCCTGCGCCTGCCCCGCGACCGCTCGTCCTCGCGCGGCCGCCGCGTCTGGCTCCAGCCCGAGGACGACGTCCCCCACGTGCGCGACCCCCTCAACCGCCTGCGCGACGCCGTGGGCCTGCGGCCCGGCCAGGTGGTCCTCGCCGCCTCCCTGGCCTCCGCCGCCGCCGAGGTCCTGGTTTCGGAGGACCTCCTGCTCTGCTCGCCCCGCCAGGCAGAGGACCTGGGGCTGTACTGGCGCCCCACGGGCGAGGTCCGCCTCGCCCGCGGCTACGAGGTGGCCGCCGAGACCGGGGACGAGGCGGAGCGGCTGCGCGCCCTCCTGGGACGGGCGATCGCCCGGTGCCTCGGCGCCCCGGCGGGGGAGAGCCGAGGCGAGCCGTCCGGGCGCGAACCGCTCGGACGCCCCGACCCCGGACAGGAGCCCGCGTGAGCGCCACCGCCCTGGTCCGCGACCTGCGCCGCGAACTCGACGAGGGGGGACTGCGGGGCTCCTTCCTCGTACGTGACCTGCGTACGGGCGAGGAACTGGGCATCGAACCCGACCTGGAGTTCTCGACGGCCTCGCTGGTCAAGGTCCCGCTCGCCGTCGCCACGCTCGAACGGATCCGCGCGGGGGAGATCGACGGCGCTGAGCAGGTCCTCGTGCAGCCGGGCCGGATCACCACCCCGGGGCCCACCGGGGTGAGCCGGTTCCGCCACCCGGCCCGCGTCAGCGTCGAGGACCTGCTCTACCTCAGCATGTGCCTGAGCGACAACGCCGCCACCGACGCCCTGTTCGAGATCACCCCTCCCGAGCGGGTCGCCGCGTCGCTGCGCGCGGCCGGGCTGCGCGGCATCACCGTCCGGCACACGATGCGCGGCCTCAGCGACACCCCCGCCGACCGGCTCGGCCCCGAGGGCGCGCACCTGGCGCACTCGCTGGCCATCGGCGAGGGCACCGCCGGACGGGGGCACCGCATCGAGCAGCTCGACGTCACCCGGGCCAGCTCCGGGGCGGCCCGGGCCTTCGCCGACCTGCTGGAGGCGCTGTGGCGGCCCCGGGCGATCGACCCGGACGTGGCCGCCCGGGTGCGGGAGCTGATGGGCGACAACCTGCTGCGCCACCGGCTGGCCCCCGACTTCACCTCCGACCTCTCCCGGTGGTCGTCCAAGACCGGAACCCTGCTCAACCTGCGCCACGAGATCGGTGTGGTCGAGCACGCCGACGGCCAGGCCTTCGCCGTCGCGGTGCTCACCGAGTCGCGCGTGCCCGCCTACCACCAGCCGGGGGCGGAGGCGCTCATGGCGCGCGTGGCGCGGGAGCTGCGCGACCACCTGCGGGCGGGCGTCCGCTGACCGACGAGGGCGCACCCCTTCACCGTGATCCTCTACCCGTAGCCGAAGCCGGTGCCCGAACCCCGCTGTAAGGCGCAGGCCAGGGCCCTCAGGTCACACCGGCGACGCGTGCGGCCCGACCATGGGGGCGGGCCTCAGCCCCGGGCGGCGAGCCCGAGGGCCGGGGCGAGCCGGGCCAGCACCGGCAGGATGTCGCCGTCCTCGGCCAGCGGCTGCACCGCGACGTGGTCCGCGCCCGCCTCCAGGTGCGCGCGCAGCTCCGCCGCCGCCGACTCCGGCGCGCCCTGCGCGACCATGGCGTCCACCAGCGCGTCGCTGCCGCCGTCGGCGAAGTCCTCGTCGGAGAAGCCCAGGCGCCGGAAGTTGGCGAGGTAGTTGGTCAGCCGGTTGTCGACGTAGACGCTGAGCCCCCTCCTGGCGGTGCGCCGGGTCCGCTCGCGGTCCTCTCCCAGGGCCACCTTGTGCTCGGGAGCCAGCAGCGGGCCCTGGCCCAGAGCCTCGCGCGCGCCGCGGGTGAACTCGGGGTTGACCAGGTAGGGGTGGGCTCCGGCGGAGCGCTCGGCGGACAGGCCGAGCATCCGCGGCCCCAGGGCGGCGACCACGCGCCGGTCCGCGGGCACGCCGCCGCGGTCGAGGGCGTCCAGGTAGTCCACCACCGCGCCGAAGGGCCTGACCGCCTCGGGGCCGTTGGCCTCGCGGTGGCCCGCGCCGATGCCGAGCAGGAACCGGCCGGGGTGCTCGGACTCGATCCGGCGGAAGGAGTCGGCCAGCGCCTCCGCGTCCGCGGTCCAGATGTTGACGATGCCCGTCGCGACCGCGATCCGCGACGTCGCGGCCAGCGCCGTGGACACCTCCTCCAGATCTGCGCCGGGGGAGCCGCCGACCCAGACGGCTCCGTAGCCCAGCCGTTCGATCTCGGCGGCCGCGTCGGCGGTCAGGTCGGTCCTCGTCACCCACACTCCGTAGGTCCCCAGGTCGACGGCGGTGGCGTTCAGGCTCATGTCGGGCCTTTCTTGACGGTGGTGTCGGCGTGCCGCCCCCTGCGGCCCGCCGGACGGACACGGGGGGACCTACCCACCTCCCGCCCCGAACGAGCGCCTCAGGGCGGGGGGAGGAGAGCCGTCCGGGCCGTCGTGCCCCGTTCTCCGCGGAGCACCGGGCGCGTCTCCCCGGGACGTGCTCCGTGACGCCCGCCCGGTGCGGGGCCGAGGACCCGGCCGCCGGGACGGACCACGGCGCCCGCGCGGCGCGGGGATTCCGGTCACAGCGGGTGCAGGCGTTCGGCCGCGCCCGCGCGCACGGCCTCCGAGACCCGGTCCAGGACCGGGGAGCGCAGGTTCCACCGCTGCCAGTACAGGCGCACGTCCACGGGGCGGTCCGGGGCCAGGGCCACGAGCCGCCCCGAGGCGATGTGCTCCGAGCACTGCGGTTCGGGCACCACGCCCCACCCGAACCCGAGCAGGACGGCCCGGGCGAAGTCCTCCGAGGCCGGGACGTAGTGCCGGGGGCCGCAGGGCTCACCGCCGGGGGACTCGCGCAGGAACCGGTCCTGGAGGTCGTCTCGGCGGTCGAAGTTGACCACCGGCGCCCGGGCGAGCAGCTCCGGGTCCGCCCGGCCGCCGAGGTGCTCCCGGTCGAAGCCCGGGCTGCACACCGCGTGGTAGCGCATCGCGCCCAGCCCCGCCACGGTGCACCCCTGGACCGCCTCGGGGGTGGAGGTCACGGCGGCCATCACCGCCCCCGAACGCAGCAGGGAGGTGGTGTGCTCCTCGTCCTCGCGGTGGATCTCGAACACCGCGCCCAGGTCGGCGGGCGGGTCCGCCAGCGCCTCCAGGAACCAGGTGGCCAGGCTGTCGGCGTTGACGGCCAGCGGCACCGACACCCGGCCCCGCTCGCGCTCGCCCAGCCGCAGCTCCGCGGAGGCGTCCTCGTCCAGCAGCAGCACCTGGCGGGCGTAGCGCAGCACCACGTCCCCGGCGGCGGTGGTCCGCACGGGGTTCGTGCGCTGGACCAGCACACGGCCCGCGGTCTGCTCCATCGCCCGGACCCGCTGGGACACCGCCGAGGCGGTCACGTGCAGCCGCCGCGCGGCGGCATCGAAGGTGCCCTCGTCCACCAGGGTCGTCAGGGTGCGCAGATGGTCGAACTGGAACGGCATCTTAAGCCTCCCTCATGGATCCTAAGAAAGTTTAGCTTTACTGCACACGGGTGCCTGACCTAGCGTTCCGGGGTGAACGAGACACTTCTCCCCGCCATGCTCGGCCTCGGTACCGGGCTGGCGCTCATCGTGGCCATCGGCGCCCAGAACGCCCACGTCCTGCGGATCGGCATCGAGGGCCGCACCGGCACCGTCCTGCCGGTGGTGCTGGTCTGCGCCCTGTCCGACGCGGTGCTGATCACGGCCGGGGTCCTCGGCGTCGGTGTCGTCGTCGAGGCCGCGCCCCTCGCCGTCGCCGCGGTCCGCCTGCTGGGCGCGGGCTTCCTGGTCGTCTACGGCCTGTCCGCCGCGCGCCGCGTCCTGCGCCCCGGCTCCCTCGTGGTCGGCGGCGGTTCCTCCGTCGGGCGCGGGGCCGCGGTGACCACGGCGCTGGTGCTCACCTGGCTCAACCCGCACGTGTACCTGGACACGGTGGTGTTCCTGGGCTCCCTGGCCAACCAGCAGGACGGCGACGCACGTTGGTGGTGGACGGCGGGCGCGGTCACGGGCAGCCTCGTGTGGTTCTTCGGGCTGGGCTTCGGCGCCCGTCTGCTGCGCCCGGTCTTCGCCCGCCCGGGCGCCTGGCGGGTCCTGGACGCGCTCATCGCCGCCGTCATGCTCACCCTGGGCGTGCGCATGGCACTCGGCGCCTGAGTCGCCGCCCCTTCGCCGGGCCGGCCGTACCCCGGCGGAGCCCGGTGGCCCGCGCGTGCGCTGGGACCATGGGGTCGTCGTCCACGTAGACCACGCGCGCGGACCGACGTCCTCGGCGGACAGCCGGTCCGGGGCCGGGTGGCGCCCCGCCCGTCCCCGCAGGGCCCCTCCGGGAAGCCCCGCAGGCGTCGTTCGGGGCGGCGTGGTGAGGGCCTCCCTCTGGGATCGTGTACGCCCCGGCCATAAAACGTTTCAAGTAAGGAAGGGTCGTCTGGCCAGTCGAGAGATAGGGTGAACCTTGACACATGAGAAGAGCTGGCGGTAGTTTCAGCCCAGCCTGAGTGAAACGATTCAATGGGCCTTCTCGCCGGTCGTACCGGCGGGCGCGCCCTCCCCGAACGGAGCCCCACCGTGGCAGCACTCCCCGAACGCGGCGCGGACGCCCTGGCCGTCCTGCGACGCCAGCACATCGAACTCCCCTCCTGGGCCTTCGGGAACTCCGGTACCCGGTTCAAGGTGTTCGCGCAGCCCGGCGTCCCCCGTGACCCCTGGGAGAAGGTCGCCGACTCCGCCGAGGTCCACCGCCTCACCGGGGTCGCCCCCACGGTCGCCCTGCACATCCCCTGGGACCGGGTCGACGACTACGCCGCGCTCGCCGCCCACGCGCGCGACCTGGGCATCGGCGTCGGCACCATCAACGCCAACGTCTTCCAGGACGACGACTACCGGCTCGGCAGCGTCACCAACCCCGACCCGGGCGTGCGCCGCAAGGCGATCGACCACCTGCTGGAGTGCGTGGACGTCATGGACGCCACCGGCTCGCGCGACCTCAAGCTGTGGTTCGCCGACGGCACCAACTACCCCGGCCAGGACGACCTGCGCGCCCGCCAGGACCGCCTCGCTGAGGCCCTGTCCGAGGTCTACGACCGGCTCGGCCCCGACCAGCGCCTGCTGCTGGAGTACAAGCTCTTCGAGCCCGCCTTCTACGCCACCGACGTCCCCGACTGGGGCACCGCCTACGCCCACTGCCTGGAGCTGGGGGAGAAGGCCGTGGTCTGCGTGGACACCGGCCACCACGCCGCGCACACCAACATCGAGTTCATCGTCGCGTTCCTGCTGCGCGCCGGGAAGCTCGGCGCCTTCGACTTCAACTCGCGCTTCTACGCCGACGACGACCTCATGGTCGGCGCCGCCGACCCCTTCCAGCTCTTCCGCATCATGTACGAGGTCGTACGCGGCGGCGGCCTGGCCGCCGACACCGGGGTCGCGTTCATGCTCGACCAGTGCCACAACATCGAACCCAAGATCGCCGGTCAGATCCGCTCGGTCATGAACGTGCAGGAGGCCACCGCCAAGGCCCTGCTCGTGGACGCCGACGCGCTCGCCGCCGCCCAGCGCGAGGGCGACGTCCTGGCCGCCAACGCCGCCCTGATGGACGCCTACAACACCGACGTGCGGCCCCTGCTCGCCGACCTGCGCCGGGACCAGGGCCTGGACCCCGACCCCATGGCCGCGCACGCCCGCTCCGGCTACGCCGAGCGCGTCGCCGAGGAGCGCAGGGGCGGCGCCCAGGCCGGGTGGGGCGCGTGAACCGGCCGCCGTCCACGCCAGAGCACAGCAGCACCGAACAGGGAGACCCCGTGTCCGACGTCGTCGAACAGCTCCTCGCCCGTAGCAACACCCTCGGCGCCGACCCGCGCAACACCAACTTCGCCGGGGGCAACACCTCCGCCGCGGGCACCCGCACCGACCCCGTCACCGGACAGGACGTCGACCTGCTCTGGGTCAAGGGCTCCGGCGGCGACCTGGGCACCCTCACCGAGGACGGCCTGGCCGTGCTGCGCCTGGACCGCCTGCGCGCCCTCGTGGACGTCTACCCCGGCGAGGACCGCGAGGACGAGATGGTCGCCGCCTTCGACCACTGCCTGTTCGGCAGGGGCGGCGCCGCGCCCTCCATCGACACCGCCATGCACGGCCTGCTGCGCGCCGCGCACGTGGACCACCTGCACCCCGACTCCGGCATCGCCCTGGCCACCGCCGCGGACGGCGAACGCCTGACCCGCGAGTGCTTCGGCGACCGCGTGGTGTGGGTGCCCTGGCGCCGTCCCGGGTTCCAGCTCGGCCTGGACATCGCCCGTATCGCCGAGGAGAACCCCGACGCCATCGGCGCGATCCTGGGCGGCCACGGCATCACCGCCTGGGCCGAGACCAGCGAGCAGTGCCAGGCCAACTCCCTGGAGATCATCCGCACCGCCGAGGGGTTCTTGGAGGAGAACGGCCGCCCCGAGCCCTTCGGCCCCGTCCTGGAGGGCTACGGCGCCCTGCCCGAGGCCGAGCGCCGCCAGCGCGCCGCCGCCCTGGCCCCGGTCATCCGCGGGCTGGCCTCCACCGACCACCCCCAGGTGGGCCGCTTCACCGACAGCGACGTGGTCCTGGACTTCCTGGCCGGGGCCGAGCACCCCCGCCTGGCCGCGCTGGGGACCTCCTGCCCCGACCACTTCCTGCGCACCAAGGTCCGGCCCCTGGTGCTCGACCTGCCCGCCGACGCCCCGCTGGAGCGGGCCGTGGAGCGCCTGCGCGAACTGCACGGGGAGTACCGGGCCGAGTACCGCGCCTACTACGAGCGCCACGCCGACGCCGACAGCCCCGCCATGCGCGGCGCCGACCCGGCGATCGTGCTGGTCCCCGGGGTGGGCATGTTCTCCTTCGGCAAGGACGCCAAGACCGCGCGCGTGGCGGGCGAATTCTACGTCAACGCGATCAACGTGATGCGCGGCGCCGAGTCCGTCTCCACCTACCGGCCCATCGAGGAGTCGGAGAAGTTCCGCATCGAGTACTGGGCGCTGGAGGAGGCCAAGCTCGCCCGCCTGCCCGAGCCCAAGCCGCTCGCCGCCCGGGTCGCCCTGGTCACGGGCGCGGCCAGCGGTATCGGCAAGGCCATCGCCGCCCGCCTGGCGCGCGAGGGCGCCTGCGTGGTCGTGGCCGACCTGGACGCCGACAGGGCGGCCGCCGCCGCGGCCGAACTGGGCGGCTCCGACACGGCCGTGGGCGTGGCCTGCGACGTCAGCGACGCGGACGCGGTGGCCCGCGCCTTCGCCGCGGCGGCCCTGGCCTTCGGCGGCGTGGACCTGGTGGTCAACAACGCCGGGCTGTCCATCTCCAAACCGCTGCTGGAGACCACCGAGCGCGACTGGGACCTTCAGCACGACGTCATGGCCAAGGGGTCCTTCCTGGTCTCGCGCGAGGCGGCCAGGACGATGACCGCCCAGGGCATGGGCGGCGACATCGTCTACATCGCCTCCAAGAACGCCGTGTTCGCCGGTCCCAACAACGTCGCCTACTCCGCGGTCAAGGCCGACCAGGCCCACCAGGTGCGGCTGCTGGCCGCCGAACTGGGCGGCGAGGGAATCCGGGTCAACGGCGTCAACCCCGACGGGGTGGTGCGCGGCTCGGGCATCTTCGCCGGGGGCTGGGGCGCCCAGCGGGCCAAGGTGTACGGGGTCAGGGAGGAGGACCTGGGCGCGTTCTACGCCCAGCGCACCATCCTGGGCCGCGAGGTGCTGCCCGAGCACGTGGCCAACGCGGTGTTCGCGCTGACCGCGGGCGAGCTGTCGCACACCACCGGCCTGCACATCCCCGTGGACAGCGGCGTCGCCGCGGCCTTCCTGCGATGAGCGCCGCCGGAGGGGGCGCCGTCCACGCCGCCGTCGACCTGGGCGCCTCCAGCGGCCGGGTCATCGCCGGGCGGGTCGAGGACGGGCGGCTGCGCACCGAGGAGGTCGCCCGCTTCCCCAACGGGCCGGTCACCGTGCCCGCGGGAAGCCGCGCCGGCCTGCACTGGGACGTGCTGTCCCTGTACGCGGGCGTGGTCGAGGGGCTTCGCCGGGCCGCCGGACCCCACGGCCTGGCCTCGGTCGGCGTGGACTCCTGGGCGGTGGACTACGGGCTGCTCGACGCCGACGGCGCCCTGCTCGGCAACCCCGTGCACTACCGCGACGGGCGCACCGACGGGGTGCCCGAGCGGGTGTTCGCGCACCTGCCCGCCGAGCGGATGTACGCGGTCAACGGGTTGCAGGTGCAGCCGTTCAACACGGTGTTCCAGCTCGCAGCCGCCTCCGGCGGCGCCCAGCTGGCCGCGGCCCGCGATCTGCTGCTCGTGCCCGACCTACTCGGGTACTGGCTGACGGGCGAGCGGGTCGCGGAGCTGACCAACGCCTCCACCACCGGCCTGGTCGACGTGCGCGAACGCCGCTGGGCCGACGCCTGCCTGGACCTGCTGGAGACGGGCTTCGGGGTCGCGGCGCGGGACCTGCTGCCCGGTCTGGTCGAACCCGGAACCGTCGTCGGCGCCCTCCGGCGCGGCCCGGAACCCGGTGCGGGCCTCGGCGCGGCGGCGGGCGCGCCGCTGGTGGCGGTGGGCTCGCACGACACCGCCTCCGCGGTGGTGGCCGTGCCCGCGGCCACGCGCCGCTTCGCCTACGTCTCCTCGGGGACGTGGTCGCTGGTGGGCGTGGAGCTGGACGCCCCGGTGCGCACCGAGGCCAGCCGGGCGGCCAACTTCACCAACGAGCTGGGCGTGGACGGCACGGTGCGCTACCTGCGCAACGTCGCCGGACTATGGCTGCTCCAGGAGTCGCTGCGCACCTGGCGGGAGCGGGGGCGGGAGGTGGACCTGGCCGACCTGCTGGCGCGGACCGCCCGCGTGCCCGCGCTGTCGTGCGTGGTGGACGTGGACGACCCCCGGTTCCTGCCGCCGGGGGACATGCCCGCGCGGATCGCCGCGTTCGCCGCCGAGACCGGGCAGCGCCCGCCGGAGGGCGACGCCGAGGTGGCGCGGTGCGTGGTGGACTCCCTGGCGCTGGCCTACCGCCGGGCGGTGCGCCAGGCCGCCGAGTTGAGCGGGACGGACGTGGAGGTGGTCCACGTGGTCGGCGGGGGCTCGCGCAACGCGCTGCTGTGCCAGCTCACCGCGGACGCGGTCGGGCTGGAGGTGGTCGCCGGACCCGCCGAGGGGGCGGCGGTCGGCAACCTGCTGGTGCAGGCCCGCGCGGTCGGGGCGGTGGAGGGCGGCCTGGCCGACCTGCGCCGGATCGTGGCCGACTCCACCGAGGTCGGACGGTACCGCCCGAGCGGGCCGCGGACCCCGTGGGAGGCCGCCGAGCGTCTGCTCCACGGCTGAGACCGGGCCCGCCGCCAAGGTCGGAGGGGCCGCCGTGTGGGCGACCGGGCGCCGGGCTGTGCGGCCAGAGCCGGGGAAGCCCGCACAGGACGACGGGGTCGGTGCTCGCGTGCGAGCACCGACCCCGTCCGGTCAGCTGTCAGGTGAGGGAGGCCTTCGCGGCGGCGCGGCGCGGTCGGCCCGTTCGCGCGGGGCTGCCGTTCCAGGCGCGGCGCCCGCGAGTCGGCGTGACCGTGAGGCCCCGCCCGGCCGGTTCGGTCTCCCGCCTCGGCTCCGGTGCCCGGCTGGCGGGGGTCTCCGTCACGTTCACGGCCCGCACGGGCGCGGGGGAGGGCTGGGGGCTCCGCCGCAGGGCCGTGAGTGCCCTGCGCGCCGCACCCCTGCGGACCCCCAGTCCGCTTCTGGACCCCATCGGGACCAGGGTGTCCACGACCACCGCTACCGTGACCGCAACCGCTACGAAAATCGCCAGCGTCATGTTCCCCCGCTCCCCTTTTCCCCGGACGGCCGTGGCCGTTGATCGCTCACTCCGGCCGCTGCGCCCTCCGCACCGACGACCCGATGTCTCTGCAAGGTGCCCGTGTGATCACCGCTGAAACCCCAGGGAAGACAGTGCATCGTGTGCCGTGCGGTCGAGGACGACTCTAGGTGCGGCCTACGACGCTTTCCGGGCCGCCGTCCGGACCGCGCTCACCGGCTCCGAAGCCGACGGGGCCCGTTCCTGCGCCTCCTCCGCGATCCGGGACCCGCACGGGAACCGGTACCGCCTTCCCCGGCACGTGTCAGGTCCGCGACCGGTTACGGACAGTACGGTGTGCGAACAGGTGCCGGGACAAAGGGGTGGCGCCGCCGCCCGTGAACGTGCTCGATCCAGGACGAAACGGTCCTGTGGCCGGGAAGACATCACCCAGGCGGGGCAGGCAGCGGCGGAAAGAGGCACATGGACGCGGTGGAGGCGTACGCGCGGAACCGCGCCGAACTCGTGCGGCTTCAGCGGCTCCAGAGGACAGGCGGGACTGGTGCTCTCCGCGAGCACCGGTCCCACGCGTTCCGGGTCATGCCGAAGCGGGCTCCGTGGCGGAGCGGTGCGGCCAGCGCGGCCCGGAGGGATCGCCGAGCCGGGCCGTGTGCTCACCCGAAGCCGTCACGGTGAGTCCGTACTCCGTCAGATCCGGGCAGCCCCGCGCCGTCCAGTGGTCGTGCGCCGCGATGACCTCCTCACCCGCCGGCCGCGGGCCGCCCTGTTCCCACCCGGCCGTCCGCGTACGGCCGCGCCCACGACGGGGAGTCCAGCGCCGAGAGCCACACGCACGGTTCGGCTTCGCACCGCACCGCGCGCATGCCGATCCGGATCCCGGGCACCATGAGCGCCAACTGCGGACCGGCCCCGCCCGTGACCACCTCGCGCGCGTCCCCGCCGCGGTTCCACGCGCGCTCGGCCGTGCCGTGCGGGTCGTGCGGAGCGCCGTACCGGGCGCGCTGGTCGCGCGACGTCATGAAGCCGGCGTCGCCCGCGAAGCGCCCCTGCGCGCAACCCTCCTCCGACACCACGAGCCGGGCCATGGCGCCCCCGGGAAGGCCGGCCGTCGGCGCCCGGGGCGTGACGACCACGCCTCCGGACCGGGGCTGCCCGGTCCACGCGCGGGGGACCTCGACCACGGCCCAGGTGGCGATGACCGCGTCGTAGGGCGCATCCTCCGCGTATCCGGCGGCGCCACCGGTCCCGTTGCACGGCGGGCAGTCGATGACCTCCTCGTCGGACCAGGGGCCGCTGCCGTCGCCTCCGGCGATGACCCTGCCCGTTCCGTTGCAAGGGGAGCGGTCCGCCATTCTCAGCCTCTTTCGGGGAAGGGCGAGGAGCACGGGGGGCCGGGCGGGAACGGTCTTCCGAAGCGCTGTCCCGGAGCTTCCAGCGCGGCCACGAACGCCTCCAGCGTCGGCTCGATGACGGTGGGAGCCGTCAGGCCGGAGGGCGACCTGTCGGTGGCCACCCACAGGTCGCCGTTGTGGTGGATGGCGTAGCGGTCGCCGTAGTACCTGCGCAGGGCGAGGAGCGCGGCTTCGGCGTGATCGACCGGGGGTTCGCCGGGTGGGGGAGGACTCTGCACGGGAGTGTCCGATCTGCGTCGGGGACTGATCGAACGCTACAGAGAGTGCCCTACGGGAACCCAGCAGGTTGCACGAAGTTGCACGGAAACTAGTCGAGCGCACCGATCGCCGAGGTGATCAGCGCTCGGGCCTTGTGTCCGTAGACGGCGAGCCTCTGGAGGCGGCCGAACGCCCTCGTGTACGTCGCCACCTCGGCCGGGGCCTCGATGGTGAGTTCCGCGGTGGTGAGTTCGACCCGGACGAGGCTGTCGTCGTAGACGGTGAACGCTTCGAGCGGCAGCACGAGACGCCGTGTGGAGAAGGGGATGACTCCCACGGAGACATTGGGCAGGGACATGACGGACAGCACATGTCCGAGCTGTCCGGCCATCACTTCGGGAGTTCCCATGCGATACCGCAGAACGGACTCCTCGAGCAGCATCGAGAACCGGTGACCACCCCGCCTGAGGATGCGTGAGCGGTCCATCCGGGCGTCCACTGCCGCGTCGATGTCCTCGTCGTCACCGTCGAGATCGGTGATGGCGGTGAAGAGCGCGGTGGTGTAACCGGGGGTCTGGAGGAATCCGGGGATCACGTTGGGGGTGTAGATCCGAAAGAGCCCGGTCTGCTCGTACAGCGGAACATAGGACTCCTGGAGGTGCCGGAGCCCGGCGCGCTGCTTGCGCCTCCACTCCACGTACAGCGACTCGGCGTTCCGTGACGCGGAGACCAGGTCCTCCGCCTGCTCGTCCGCTCCACAGGCCCTGCACCAGGCCCTGACGTCGGCGTCGGAGGGCGGTGTCTTCGCGTTCTCGATGCGCGAGGACTTCGACTTGTGCCAACCAGTCCGGGAAGCCAGTTCGGCCCCCGTCAGCCCGGCGTCCAGGCGGATTTCTCTCAACCGTGAGGCGACGGCCTCGCGGGCCGCTCGGGCACTGGACTTGGAAGAGGAGCGCACGAACTGGTATCCGGTGTTCTAGGGGTCAGACGCGGAAGTCGGCGTGGGGGACGGCGCGTTCCCAGACGGCCTCGAAGGCCGAGGAGCACAGCTTGGCCAACTCCGGGTCTTCGGTGACTTCCTGCTCAAGCCACCGCCCGTCTCCCGTGAAGTGGTTGACATGGACGATGCGTCCGTCGAAGAGCCAGAAGTCGTTGCCGGGGAACGCTATGTCGGTCGCCTGGCGGCGTGGGAGCCAGCGTACGTGTTCTCCCGCGATGATGTTTCCCTGGGTGCCCGCGTGCTCGAAACGGATGTAGTCCGTCACCGGCATCGAGACCACCCGCGCCCGACGCACGGTGACGCCTCGTGCCGTGGCGTCGGCGACCGCCTGGTAGAAGGGGGCCCACCAGGACTCGCGGTCGTTCCAGTCGCCGCGGTGCCCGACGCGCTTCCACTCCTCGAAGCCCGCGACCTCGTCGGCCACACCGTAGACGTCGCGCAGTTCCAGGTGGATCGCGGACTCCTGGCAGGAGTCGAGCAGGTCATCGAAGGTGGGCGCGTTCCGCGTCATCGCAGGCCTCCCTCAGGATCGTGACCATACGGGCGGGAACACGCACGACCGCTTCGTGGTCGGGGACGGTGCCGACTTCCCGGCACTCGGTCAGGGTTTCTTCGCTGGCCTTCCATCCCTGGATGACCAGGTCGGCTGTGACCTCATCGACGAAGACCGTCGGTGAGCCCTTCGTGTCTGATTCCGGGTCCTTGCCGAAATAGCGCAGTGCCATGGATGCTTTCCTCTCGGGCTGGTTGCATCCGGTTGCGCGAACATCCCGTGCCATCACCATACGTGTCAAGTTCGTTACCGGTTACGGACAGTGCGGTGCGCGAAGGGGTGTCGCAAGAAAGCGGTGGCACCGCCGCCCGCGAACGTGCTCGATCCAGGGCGAACCGGGCCCGCGGTCGGGGACATGACTCCCATGCGGGGACAGTCAGCGGCGGAAAGAGGCGCATGGACGCGGTGGAGGCGTACGCGCCGAACGGAGCGGCGCCGAGACCCCGTAGACGCCGCTGGCGGGCGCCGGTGCCGCGCCTCAGCCCTTGCGGGCCAGGCCGCAGTACTCGGGGATGTCGCGCGCCCTTCCGACCTCGACCGGCTCGGGCCGCCACCGGGTGACGCAGACGACCCCGGGTTCGACCAGCGCCAACCCGTCGAAGAAGCGGGTGAAGTCCTCCACCGTGCGCGTGTGGTAGGGCCGCGCGACGCTCTCCCGCCAGCGCCGGAGCGCCGCCAGCGCGCGCTCGTCGGTGACGGCCTCCACGTGGGCGAGGACGCCGTCGCACACGGCCAGGAAACTGCCCGGCGCCAGCGCGTCCGTGTAGGCGCGCACGATGCCCAGGGCCTCCTCCAGGTCGCCGAAGTGGCCCATCGTCCCCAGCAGGGACAGCGCGACCGGGCGGTCCAGGTCGAGGGTCGCGCTGGCGCTCTCCAGCACCCGGTCGGTGTCGCGCAGGTCCGCCCCCACGTACCGGGCCCGCTTCTGGTCGGTGCCCACCAGCAGGGCGCGCGCGTGCGCCAGGACCATGGGGTCGTCGTCCACGTAGACCACGCGCGCGTCCGGGGCGTGCGCCCGCGCCACCTCGTGGGTGTTGCCGGCGGCGGGCAGTCCGGCGCCGAGGTCGAGGAACTGGCGGACGCCCTCCTCCCGGGCCAGGTGGCCCACCGCGCGGCGCAGGAAGAGCCGGTCCCCCCGGACGGCCTCGACGACCTGGGGCGCCAGCCCCGCGACGGCGTCGCCCATCTCGCGGTCCACCGGGTAGTTGTCCCTGCCGCCGAGCCAGTAGTCCCGCACCCGCGCGGTGTGCGCGACGCCGGTGTCGATGGGGATGTCCGTCATGGTGGCCTCTCGGGTGGGGCGGGCCGCGACAAGCGGTACGCGCAGTCTCATGCGTCCCATGACCCGCCCGCAACCCGAAAAATCCCGTCATGAAGGGCGTCGCGCTCCATCCGACCCCTCCGCGGTGCCGCCGCTGCCGGTGACGTCGGTGTCGATCTCGGCACCGGCCACGGCGCGGCGCAGGCGGTTGAGGCGCTGGTGGGCCGCGACCGATCCGGTGCGGTCGCGGGCGGCCAGCTCCATGGTGAGGGCGTGGGCCACCAGCCAGCTCGCGAGGTTCTCGCTCGCGGCGCCCGAGGTGGAGGGCGGGGTGGTCAGGACCGCCTCGACCCGTTCGCGGACGGCCTCGCCCACGGCCTCGGTGACCACGACGACGGGCGCCCCGACCTCGGCCGCGTGGTCCAGGAGGGCGTCGATCTCCCGGAAGAGCCGCAGCGGCGCGAAGACCACCACGGCGTCGTCGCCGCCGATGCCCAGCAGGTCGTCGGCGAGCCGGAACCCGGTCGCCTCCAGGACGGTGCACCGGCGGCCCATCCGGCCCAGTTCGACCGCGAAGTAGCGGGCGGTCGCCGAGGCCGGTCCGATGCCGTAGGCGACGGTGCGCCCGGCCGCCTCGACCAGGCGGACCGCGGTGTCGAAGGCCCCGGCGTCGAGGACCTCGGGCAGCCCCCGCAGCAGGTCGACGCTGTCGGCGAGGACCTGGTCGAACACGCGCGTGCCGCTGAGGCGCTCCAATCGCTGGTCCAGGACCAGGGCGGGGTCGCGCCGGGTGGTGAGCATGTCCATGACCGCGCGCTTGAGTTCGCGCAGGCCGCCGTAGCCCAGCGACCGGGCCGTGCGCACGACGGTGGCGTCGCTGGTGCCCGTGCGGGAGGCCAGTTCGGCGGCCGACGCGGTCACGGCCTCCGAGGGGCGGTCGAGCAGGAAGTCGGTGACCGCGCGCTCGCGGGGGGAGAGCGAGTCGAGCCGGGCGCCCACCCGCTCGCGGAACCCGCCGCCCTCCTCTGGTGAAGTTTTCATTTCGTCATTGACCTAACCATGTAGTTAAAACTACGCTCCCGTGAGACCGACCACACAGTGAGGGAGTGGCCGATGACTTACCAGTTTGTGATTATCGGGGGCGGAGTGCACGGCTGCGCCACCGCGTGGCAGCTCGCCGAGGCCGGGGCGGACGTCCTGCTCCTGGAGGCCCGCGAGGTGGCCTCGGGGGCCTCGGGCGGCTTCGGCCGCCGGGGCGTGCGCGCCAACCGGCGCGACCTGCGCGAACTGCCGCTGATGCGGGCCGCCTACCGTATCTGGCCCACGCTCGACCGGCGCCTGGGCGCGGCCACGGGCTACCAGCGCACGGGTGGGATGTTCCTCATCGAGCAGGAGACCACCGGTACCAGGGGCGGGCTGGTCGCCGCGCACACCCACGCGGCGGTGCAGCGGCGCCTGGGCG
Source organism: Nocardiopsis sp. LDBS0036 (assembly GCF_041228755.1). Taxonomy (NCBI): domain Bacteria; kingdom Bacillati; phylum Actinomycetota; class Actinomycetes; order Streptosporangiales; family Nocardiopsidaceae; genus Nocardiopsis; species Nocardiopsis sp. LDBS0036. The sequence continues at coordinate 1,303,390 of NZ_CP141103.1, read as the reverse complement.
TGCCCACCGAGGTGCTCGACCGCGACGGCGTCCTGGCACGGGAACCCGGTGTCTCGGAGTCCGTGCGGGCGGCGCTGTACTGCCCCCTCGACGGCACCGCCGACCACACCGCCACGACCAGGGCGTTCGCCGACGCGGCGCGCGGGCGCGGCGCCGTGATCGCCGAGCACAGCCCGGTCACCGCCGTCGAGCGCTCCGGGGACCGCGTCACCGCCGTGCGCACCGCGCGCGGGGAGCGCCACGAGGTGGGGGAGGCGCTGCTGGTGCTCAACAACGCCGGGGCCGCCGACCTGCTGCGCACGCAGTTCGACGTGGAGCTGCCGGTGTGGCGGATCCTGCCGCAGGCGCTGCGGCTGACCCCCCGTTCCACCCCGCCCCTGACCCACCTCGTCGGCCACGACCACCGCTCGCTGTCGCTGAAGCCGCTGCCCGACGGCGCCGTCATGGTGAGCGGCGGGTGGCGCGGCCGCTGGGACGCCGACAGCGGCCGGGGCCGGACCGTGGAGGAGAACGTGCGCGGCAACATGCGGGCCGCCGCGGAGGTCTACGCCGACCTCGACGACGCCGAACTCGACCTGGCCGACGCCTCCCGGCCGGAGTCGTGCAGCGCCGACGAGATCCCCGTCATCGACCGGATCCCCGGGACCGCCAACGCTCTGGTCGGCACCGGCTGGACCGGGCACGGCTTCGCCATCGCACCGGCGGTGGCCGAGTCGCTCGCGTTCTGGGCGCGCACCGGCGCGCGCCCCGACAACCTCGCCCCCTTCTCGTTCGCGAGGTTCTAACCCAGGCGCGGGACCGGGGGCCGCGCGCGACCCCGGTCCGGCCCGCCCACGCGGCCGCCGACCCCACCCCCGATCCGCGCGTACGAAGGAGCAGCGTGTTCCCCACAGACGAAGTCGGCGGCGACGCCGTCACCACCCTGCTGTTCGCCGTCACCGTCCTCGGCCTGCTCGTGCTCGCCGGGGTCGTGCTGCGGCTGCTGATCGCCCCGCTGCGCCGCCTGTTCGTCCCGGCCGCGCTCATCGGCGGCGTCCTGGGGGCCGCGCTGGGGCCCTACGGCGCGGGGCTGTTCCCCGAGAGCATGACCGGCACCTGGGCCGCGTTGCCCGGGGTGCTGATCACCGTGGTCTTCGCCCCGATGCTCATCGGCGTGCGCATCCCCAACCCGCGCAGGAGCTACCACCTCATCGCGCCGCAGCTCCTGTTCGGCTACATGGGCGACCTCCTGATGATCGGCGTCCCCGTGCTGGTGTGCGCCGCGCTGCTCATGCCCTTCTGGGACGTGAACGCGATGTTCGGCACCGTCATCGAGGTCGGCTGGCCGGGCGGGCACGGCACCGCAGCGGGAATGGGGCCGGTCTACGCCGAACTGGGCTGGACCGACGGCGGCGCGCTCGCGCTGGCGGCGGCCACCGCCGGGCTGGTGTTCGGGATCGTGGTGGGCATGGTGCTCATCAACATCGGTGCCCGCCGCGGCCACCTGCGCCACCTCAGCGCGGACCGCGGCGAGGAGGCGCCCGAGGTCCTGCCCGAGGAGGCGCGGACCCCGATGGGGCGCGTGACCCTCAACAAGGACCTCGTCGACGGACTGGCCTTCCACGGGGCGCTGATCGCCGCGGCGGTGCTGATCGGCTGGGTGCTCCAGTACTTCCTCGGACTCGTGATCCCCGGCATGCCGCTGTTCCCGCTGGCGATGATCGGCGGCGGCGTCGTACAGGCGGTCATCTCGCGGACCCGGCTGGGCGAGGCGGTGGACCCCGGCAGCCTGCGCGCCATCCAGGGGGTCGCGCTCGACCTGCTGGTGGTCTCTGCGGTCGCGTCCATCGCGGTGCCCGTCGTGCTCGGCAACATCGTGCCGCTGCTGGTTCTGGTCGCGGTCGCCGCGCTGGTCACGGTGGGCTTCTTCTACTGGGCGGGTCCGCGGATGTTCCGCGACTCCTGGTTCGAGCACGCCATCGTCAACTTCGGAACGCTGACGGCGGTGGCCTCGGTCGGCCTCATGCTGCTGCGCACGGCCGACCCGGAGCTCAGGACCGACGCCGCGCGGGCCTACGCGCTGCGCGCGCCCTTCTTCAGCCCGATCGCCGGAGGCGGGATGCTGACGGCGCTGCTGCCGCTGATCGCGGTGAACTACGGGCCCTGGGCGCTGGGCGTCGGAGCGCTCCTCGCCGCGGCGGCGGTGTACGTGCTCGCGCGGGTGCTGGGGATCTGGCGGCGGCCCGGAGCGGGCGTCGGCGCCGCGGCCGGGGGCTGAGCGGCCGGTTCCGGGCGCGAACGCGAGAGGCCCTCCCCGGGGGCGATTCCGGGAAGGGCCTCTCCTGTGCGGGGTTGGTCAGTCGGCGGACGGCTCCCGGCCGGTCCGCGCGGTGCCCGTGGCGCCGACCGTGCTCGTCGGCTCCGTCGGGGCACCGGCCTCGGGGGCCCGCGCGGCCTCCTCGGTCTTAGCGGCCTCCGCGGCCGGATCGGGCAGGTCCAGGCTGTCCCGCAGCTGGACCCGGGGCAGGAAGAGCGCCAGCACCAGGCCGACGAGGGCGATGCCCGTGGCGAGCAGGAACAGGTCGCCGGTGGACGTGCCGTAGGCGCCCTCGACGATCTCGCGCAGGAACGGCGGCATGGCGTCCAGGTTCAGGGTGCCGGCGTCCCCGCCTCCGGCGGTGGCGCTCACCCCGGACTCGGACAGGCCGTCGGAGATGTTCGTGGAGACGCGGTTGGCCAGGAAGGCGCCCAGTACGGACACGCCCATGGTGCCGCCCAGGGTGCGGAAGAAGGCGACCGTGCCGCTGGCCGCGCCGATCTCGCGCAGCGGGACGGAGTTCTGCACCACCAGGACCAGGTTCTGCATGGACATGCCGACCCCCAGCCCCATCAGCACCATGCCCCCGCACACGATGAGCAGCGGCGTGGTCGCGTCGATGGTGGCCAGCACCAGGAAGCCCAGGGTCAGCGTGACCATGCCGGTGACCACGTAGGACTTGACCCGTCCCGAACGCGAGACCATGCGCCCGGACACGGTCGAGGAGATCATCGTCCCCAGCATGAGCGGGGCGGTCAGCAGACCGGCCTCGGTGGGGGAGTAGCCGCGCGCCAGCTGGAAGTACTGGCCCAGGAAGACCGCCCCGCCGAACATCGCCATGCCGACCGCGGAGCTGGCCAGGATGGCGATGGCCGTCTCGCGCCGCATGACCAGGTGCAGGGGCACGACCGGCTCCGACACGCGCGCCTCCACCCACACGGCCAGGCCGAGCAGCAGCAGGCTTCCGGCGACCATGGCCCCGGACTGCCAGGAGATCCAGGCGAAGTCGTTGCCCACGAAGGTCACCCACAGCAGCAGGAGGCTGACGCCCGCGGCGATCAGCGCGGCGCCCGCGTAGTCCACCTTCGTGTCGGGGCGGCGCACGTCCACCAGCTTGAGCGTGCGGCTCAGCGCGACCAGGGCCACCAGCATGAACGGCACGCCGATGAGGAAGCACCAGCGCCAGCCCAGGCCGGGCAGGTCGGCCAGCAGCCCGCCGATCAGCGGTCCGCCGACGGTGGCCACGGCCATCACCGCGCCGATGTAGCCGTTGAGGGTGCCGCGCTGCTTGGGGCTGACCATCGCGGCGATGATCACCTGGACCAGGACCTGCGAGGCGCCCATGCCCAGGCCCTGCACGGCCCGGAACGCGATGAGCTGGCCGGTGGTCTGCGCGAACCCGCACAGCAGCGACGAGACGATGAACAGCCCGATCGAGAGCTGGAGCAGCTTCTTCTTGTCGAAGAGGTCGGCCAGCTTGCCCCAGACCGGAGTGGAGGCGGTGGAGGCCAGCAGGGTCGCGGTCACCACCCACGTGTACTGCGACTGGCTGCCGTCCAGCGCCCCGACGATCTGGGGGAGGGCGACCGACACGATCGTGCTGCTGAGCATCGTCACGCCCAGCACTATGAGCAGGCCGCTCAGGGAACGCAGGATCGAGGGCTGCCCGGTGTCGGGTAAGGGACGGGAAGTGCGCACGGATGGACCTCTGAGAAGGAAGACGGGGCGGCGCGGGAGGCCGCGGGACTGCTCGGTTGCCGTGGGTGGCCAAAAATGTGCAGAAGAGGCATTTTTGCACCCACTGTAGAATATCACCGGGGTCACGATCCGGGGGCTGGTCGAACGTGGGAAAGCCGACATCCGCCTCAGGGAATGCCCGCGCCGTTCGCCGGGCGTCCGTCCTCGGCCCGTGCCCGCTCCACGCCGCTCCCCGGGGTCCGCGCCGGTCCCGCGTCCTCCGTCGGGGCGCCCGACCCGCGCCCCCGTGATCCCGTTCACGGTTCGGTCCGGGTCCTCCCGCGTCCCCGTCCGCGATCCGGCCCGCCTCCTCACTCCGCGGTGCGCCCGATCCCGGTCCGCGGCCCGCGTCGCTCCTGATCAGCGCCCCGCCGCGCCCGCGTGCCGTGTCCCTCGGTCCGGTTCCCGCGGGGTGTCGGCCTCGCGGACGGATCCTCGACGGCGGGGGAGGGGGTCGAAGACAGGCGCGGTCCGCGCGCATGGCGCTCCTCCGATGGGGCAGACTGCCGAGGTAACCCTCGAAAAACTGTCTTCTCGAAAAACGAGCTACAAGGACGCGCATGACCTCCCTCCTCTTCGCCGCCTTCGCGCTGGCCCACCTGTGCCTGACCGCCTGGCTGGTCCGGCTGGCGCTCTCCCGGCGCTCCCCGCACACCTGGCTGGTGGCGGTCGTGGCCGCCGGACTCGTCTACGACAACGGGATCGTGGCGCTGGGCTCCACCATCGGCGCCGGAGACCTCCTGCTCGCGCTGAACCTGCCGCGCTTCGTGGTGCACGCCCTGGTCACGCCTCTGCTCATCGTCTTCGCCGCCGGGGCGGCCCGCGACGCCGGGCTCGCCTGGGCCCGCCCGCGCGCGGTGCGCGCCGGGTTCTGGCTGCTGGCGGCCGCCCTCATCGTCTACGGCGTCGTGACCGAACTCGTGGGGCTCACCCTGGTGCCCGGCCGCGAGGGCGACGCGCTGCGCTACTCGGCCGCCGAGTCGGCCCTGCCGGTCCCGGCCGTGACGACCGTCGTCGTGCTGCTCGTGGTCGGGGTGGCGCTGCTGGTGCGGGCGCGCAGCGGGTGGATGCTGCTGGGCGCCGCCGTCATGTTCGCGGCCTCGGCCGTGCCCACGGTGCCGCTGGCGGTGGGGAACATGGGCGAGGTGGCGCTCATCGCCGGGCTCGCCCTCACCGCGCGCCGGGCGGACCGCGCCTCCGTCAGGCCCTCGGCGCCGTCCCGGTGAAGAGGGCTTGGAGGACCTGGTCGGCGTAGGCGCGTGGGTCAGGGGGCTCTCCGGCGACAGCGACCGGTGGTACAGAGGACCCGGACAGAGGGCCCGACAGGATCGCCGTGCCCGGGCCGATGGCGTGGTCCCGCGCGATCTGCCCCTTGTGCCGGGCCGCGCCGACGACGGGCGCGCGGTCAGGCGGCGGGGATGGCGGTCCCGGTGAGCTGCTCGGAGACCCGCCAGACCCGCTCGGCCTCGTCGGCACCGCGCAGCGGGGTGTAGAGCCGCTGCTCGGCGGGCGGGCCGCCGAGGTTGCCGGGGCCGCCGGGGCTGTAGAGCGCGCCCGGCTTGGCGGCCGGGTCGGTCGCGGCCACGAGGGCGGGCAGCTTCGCAGTCTCGACGGTGCCCGCCAGGATGCCGCGGGCCGAGAGCGCGCGGATCAGCCGCACGCCCAGGGTGTCCCGGTCGCGGCCGATCTCGGGGCGGGCGGCCAGGAGGCTGGTCGGGGCCACCCCGGGGTGGGAGAGGTTGCTGGTGATGCCCCATCCGCCAGCCCTGCTGCGCCGCTCCAGTTCGAGGCCGAAGAGCCCGAACGCGATCTTGGACTGGCTGTAGGCGCGCATGCCGTCGTAGGAACGCTCCCAGTTCAGGTCGTCCCAGTTGACGGCCCCCCGCCTCGCGGCGATGCTGACCTGCGACGTGACGCGGGCGCGCCCCGCGCGCAGCAGCGGGAGGAGGCGGCCCACCAGGGCGAAGTGGCCGAGGTGGTTGGTGCCGAACTGGACCTCGAAGCCGTCCGCCGTGGTCTGCCGGTCCGGCGGGGTCATCACACCCGCGTTGTTGATGAGGATGTGGATCGGCAGGCCCTCCTCGCGGAGCGTGTCGCCGAGGGCCGCGACCGAGGCGAGAGAGGACAGGTCGAGGTCGCGCAGCGAGACCCGGGCGTCGGGGTGACTCCGGCGGATCCTGGCGATCGCGTCCTCGCCCTTGCGCGGATTGCGGACGGGCATGATCACCTCGGCGCCCGCGGCGGCCAGCCTCATGGCCATCCCCAGGCCCATCCCGTCGCTGGCGCCGGTGACGAGCGCGCGCCTCCCGGTCAGGTCCGGCACGGTGATGTCGATGGTTCGACGCGGCATGGCTCTGCTCCCTCGTGTCCTCACGGACGCGCGTTCGGGCGGTTCCCGCTCCCTCCGTACCTGGTGCACGGTGCGCAGGAACGATCCTCCGCCCAAGGCGGGGTCGGTAACCACGGCCTCCCGATCCCAGGATCGGCGGGTCACCCCTCGCGCCTCTTCCACCTCCTCGACGGTAAGGGGGGATCGGCGGTCCGTGGTTACCGCCGCGCGCGCAAGGTAGACACGGAGCAGCACCACTGGGAAGAAGGAGTGCCGTGATCGATCGCACCGGGCTGGCCGAGTTCCTCCGCACCCGCCGGGAAGCGCTGCAACCCGAGGACGTCGGGCTGCCGCGCGGGCAGCGCCGCAGGACCAGCGGACTGCGGCGCGAGGAGGTCGCCGCGCTGTGCCACATGTCGACCGACTACTACTCGCGGCTGGAGCGGGAGCGCGGACCGCGGCCGTCGGGCCAGATGCTCTCCTCCATCGCCCAGGGGCTGCACCTGTCACTGGACGAGCGCGACCACCTGTTCCGCCTGGCCGGACACAACCCGCCCCCGCGCGGCACGGTCAGCGACCACGTCAGCCCCGGCCTGCAACGGGTCCTCGACCGTTTGGACGACACGCCCGCGGAGATCGTCACCGAACTCGGCGAGACCCTGCGCCAGTCCCCGATGGGCGTCGCGCTGACCGGGGACACGACGCGGTTCACGGGGCCCGAACGCAGCTCGGGGTACCGGTGGTTCACCGATCCCGACTCCCGAAGGATCTACGCGCCCGAGGAGCACCCGTTCCTCACCCGCATGTACGCCTCGGGTCTGCGCGAGATCGTCACCCTGCGCGGCCCCGACTCGCGGGCCGCCCGCCTCGCCGACCTGCTCCTGGACCGGAGCGAGGAGTTCCGGCGGGTGTGGGAGGACCACGAGATCGGTGTGCGCCCCCACCACGTCAAGCACTTCGTGCACCCCGAGGTCGGTCCCCTGGAGCTGAACTGCCAGAGACTGGTCGACCCCGGCCAGGCCCACTCGCTGCTCGTCTACACCGCCGTCCCCGGCAGCGAGAGCCACGACAGGCTGCACCTGCTGTCGGTCATCGGAGCCCGGGCGCTGGGCTGAGCACCCGCCGCCACGCCTCCCCCGCCCGTCACGGGCCGGAGGCGGCGATCTCCTGGCCCCTGTCCAGGACGGCGCGCGGGTCCCCGTCCGGGGCCACGGCCGTGCCCAGCTCCCCGGCCATCGTGCCGCGCAGCCGGGCCCAGACCGGTTCGTAGGTGGGGTCCAGCCGTGCCTCGGGGATCTGCTCGACGTACTGCCCCACGTCGGGGTCGTCGCGGAACTCCTCGACGCCGGACTCGGTGGTCGGCAGCAGCCCCTCGACCTCCAGGTAGGCGGTGTAGTTCTCCGGTTCGTAGAAGTAGTCCAGGAACTCGGTGACCAGCTCCTGGTTGCCGGGGTTGTCGAAGGCCACCAGGTAGTCCTGGATGCCGTGGGTGGAGGGCTCGGCGCCGCCGTTGGTCGGGTGGGTCGTCGTGCCGTAGTCCACGCCCGCCTCGTGCACCGGGTCCAGGAACGCGCTGCCGCCCAGCGGCGCGTACACCATGGCGGCCCTGCCCTGGGCGAAGAGCGGCCACGTGCCGTCTGGGCGGTTGGTCTGCCCGGGGTTGGGCTGGGTGGCTTCGTGCTCCACCACCAGGTCCCGGAGGAACTCCAGCGTGGCGACGTTGCGGTCGCTGTTGACCGTCCACTCGCCGTCCTGCTTCCAGCCGCCGCCGTTGGAGCGCGCCCACGTGCCGAACTCGTAGTCGCCGCCGTCGAAGCCCAGCGCCAGCGCGTAGGGGACGTGGTCGCCGGGGAGCGCCTTGACGCGCTCCGCCGCCTCCAGGAACTCGTCCCAGGTCCGCGGGGGCTCGCTGATCCCGGCCTCGGCGAAGATGGTCCGGTTGTAGTACATCGCGTTCACCGTCGCGACGAACGGCAGGGCGTACTGCTCACCCTCCAGCGAGGCGTTCTCGGCCAGGACCGGGACGAAGTCGGTGAACTTGTCCTCGGGCAGCACGTCCCGCGCCGGGTGCAGCAGGCCCGCCTCGGCGTAGTCGGCGAAGAGGTTCGTGTTGAGGATGTCGGGGAACTGCCGGGTCTGCACCATCGTGTTGACCTGGTTCTGGAGGTCGTCCCAGCCGATCACCCGCAGCCGGACGCTCGTGCCGGGGTGGTCGGCCTCGAAGTCCTGGATCAGGTCGGTCCAGTAGGGCTGGGTCCCCTCGGTGTACTGCGCCACGACCAGCTCGATGGTGTTCGGGTCCCCGCCCCCGTCCCCACCGCACCCCGCGGCGAGCAGCGCGGCCGCCGACAGCGCGGCGGCCACGGCGGTGGCCCGCGGTCTCTGTCTCCTCATCGACTACCCTTCCCTTCCGCTTCCCGGCGGGGACGCGTCAACGAACACTGCCCGTGCTCAGGCCGCTGACCAGGTACTTCTCAATCAGGGCGAAGAGGACCACTGTGGGGACGACGGCCATCAGCCCGGCGGCGAAGAGGTACTGGTAGTTCGTCTCGTACAGGCCGATGAACTGCTGGACCCCCACGGTCAGCGGCACCCTGCCCTGCGAGGGGTCGTTGAACAGGGTCAGCGCGACGATGAACTCGTTCCACACCTGGATGAAGGTGAAGACGACCACCGTGATGATCCCCGGCGCCGACAGCGGGACGACGATCCCGAGCATGGTCCGGAAGCGGCCGAGGCCGTCCATCATGGCCGCCTCCTCGGTCTCCCGCGGGACCGCCCGGAAGTGGGTGTTGAGGATCCACACCGCGAAGGCGATGTTGAAGGCGGAGTTGACGGCGATGATGAACCAGTAGGAGTTCACCGCGCCGAGGAAGAGCGCCTCCCGGTACAGCCCGATGATGAGCGCCACCGCCGGGAACATCTGGGTGATGAGGATCAGGCCGAGGAAGGCACCCTTACCCCGGAAGCCGGAGCGGGCGACGGCGTAGGCGGCGGGCGCGGCCACGGCGAGCACGACCAGGGTCGAGACCCCGGCGACGGTGAGGCTGACCCGGAAGTACTCCGCCAGCGGGATCCGGCTCCACACCTCGACGTAGTTCGACCACGCCCAGTCCCGGGGCAGGTAGGTCGCGGGGACGGCGAACAGCTCCGCGTCGGTCTTGAGCGAGCCGAGGAACATCGCGGCGTAGGGGGCGAGGAAGAACAGGGCGACCAGCGCCCCGACCAGGGGGAGGACGGCGCTCCTGACGCGGCGCCACACCCGGCCGCCCGCGTCCGCCGCCGGGCGCAGGAGCGGAGCGCACGCGCTCGCCGCGCGCCCGCGCAGGGACGACCACGAGCGCGCGGCCCGGCCGGTGAGCGAGCGGACGCCGCCGGGCACCGCCGAGGCCAGGACGCGGCCCGCCCGGTCGCGGCGGCCCGGCCGCAGCAGCCAGGCCAGGAACGCGATCAGCCCGACCAGGAAGGCCACGTTGAGCACCGCGAGCGCGGCGGCCTCGCCCGGGTCCAGCTGCTCCTTGAAGGCGATCTTGTACATCCACGTGACCGTGGTGTCGGCGTGGTTCCCGGCGATCGAGCCGGTGATCACCCAGATGAGCGTGAACGCGTTGAACACGTGCAGCATGTTCAGCACGAACGCCACCAGCAGTGAGGGGCGCAGCAGCGGCAGGGTGACGTGCAGCCACCGCCTCCAGGCCCCGGCGCCGTCGATCCTGGCCGCCTCGTGCACCTCGGTCGGGATCGTCTGGAGACCGGTCAGCAGGACGTAGGTCGTGAAGGGGACCGACGTCACGACGCCGACGACCATGATCGAGGCGAAGGCCGTGGCGGGGTCCTTGTACCACTCGTGCGGTGCGTCGAGGACCGACAGGTCCATCAGCAGGCGGTTGACCAGGCCGTTGCCGCCCTCCAGCAGGAACCGCCAGACCGTCGCGGTCATCACCAGGGAGGCCGCCCAGGGCACGACGACGGAGAGCCGTACGAGTCGGCGCCCGCGGAACTCCTTGGTGAGGAACTGGGCCAGGGCCAGGGACACCAGGAGCGTCACCCCGAGGACGACCACCAGCCACGCCAGCGTGTTGGCCACCACCCCGGGCAGCGCGGGCTCCCCCAGCAGCCGCCGGTAGTTGTCCAGCCCCGTGAACCCCTGGATCTGCCCGATCCGGTCCACGGCCAGGAAGGACAGCCAGACCATGTAGAGCGCGGGGAAGACGATGACCAGGCCGATGAGGGCGGTGGCGGGCAGCAGCCAGCGCGTCGCCGACGTGCGCCGCCACAGGTCACGGGCGGGCCGGGGCGGGGTGTCCCCGGAGCGGCCGCCGGGGCGGTCCCGACCGCCCCGGCGGTCCGGCGGGGGGAGCGGGGCGCGTTCGCGCTCCGCTCCGACCCCGCCCGTGGGCCGCGCGGTGTCAGCCATGTCCGTTTCGGGTGTACGCGAGGACCATGGTGAGCGCTCCCTCCGGTAGTCGATGAGTGACCATCGTCACGTTCTGGTTGATTGGTGTCAAGCTTTAGATCCTCCTTCTGTTCACTAGTAATCATCATGTGCTCATGTAATGATCGTTGGGTGTGACCGGCCCGAGCCCGGGCCCGACCGGGCGCCGCGCCCGTCCGCCGGAGCGGGCGAACGGTCGCCGCGACGGCCTCGGCCGCCGCCGAGGCGGCCAGAAGGGGGAACGAGCATGCCCGACGACGCGAGCCGACCCGCGGTCATCCCGGTGCCGACGCTGACGGAACCGCGTCCGGGCGCCCTCCGGCTGGACCGCGGACTCTCCCTGCGCGTCGAACCGGAGGCCGCGCTGGCGGGCGCGCTGTTACGCGAGGTCCTGGCCCCGCTGACCGGACCTGGGGCCGGGGGCGGTCCGGGCGGCGGTCCTGCCCCCGTCACCGTGCGCGTGGACCCCCGACGGGCCCGCGAACACGGCTACACGCTGACCGTGGACACCGACGGCGTCGAGATCGTCGGCGCGGACCCGGTCGGGGCCTTCCACGGCGCGCAGACCCTGCGCCAGCTCCTGCCCGCGCGGCTGTGGCGGACGGGCGCGTCCGCGCGGGGCGCGGGCATCCCCTGCACGCGCGTGGAGGACCACCCCCGGCTGCGCTGGCGCGGCCTCATGCTGGACGTGGCCCGGCACTTCCTGCCCAAGGACTTCGTCCTGCGCCTGATCGACCTGCTCGCCCTGCACAAGCTCAACGTCCTGCACCTGCACCTGACCGACGACCAGGGCTGGCGGATCGAGGTGCCCGGCTACCCCCGGCTGACGGAGGTCGGCGCGTGGCGGGCGCGCACCGTGGTCGGCGACGACCTCGGCACGAGCCCCGATCCGGTCTACGACCAGACCCCGCACGGCGGCTACTACACCGAGGCCGACCTGCGCGAGATCGTGGCGCACGCCCGCGACCGGTGCGTCGAGGTGGTCCCGGAGATCGACATGCCCGGCCACATGCAGGCGGCCATCGCCGCCTACCCCGAACTCGGCAACACCGGCGCCCCGACGATCGTGCGCGAGCGCTGGGGGGTGGGCACCCGCCTGCTCAACGTGGACGAGACCGCGCTGCGGTTCTGCCGCGACGTCCTGACGCACGTGATGGACGTCTTCCCCGGCCGGTACGTCCACTGCGGCGGGGACGAGGTCCCCAAGGACGAGTGGCGCGACAGCCCCCGCGTGCAGGAGCACATCCGCCGGCTGGGGCTCGCGGACGAGGAGGAGCTCCAGGGCTGGTTCACCGGGTACATCGCCGCGTTCCTGGCCGAGCACGGCCGCACGCTGGTGGGCTGGGACGAGGTCCTGGACGGGGGAGCGCTCCCCGCCGACGTGGCGGTGATGGCCTGGCGCGAGCAGGAGAGGGGCGAGGCCGCGGCCCGGCTCGGCCACGAGACGGTCATGGCGCCCACCAGCCACGTGTACCTCGACTACTACCAGGACGAGGACACCGCGGCCGAGCCCCTCGCCTTCGGCGGCGGCTTCGTGCCGCTGTCCACCGTCTTCGGCTTCGAACCGGTGCCCGCCGCGCTGGACGGGGAGGCCGCCCGGCGCGTCGTCGGCGCCGAGGCCCAGATGTGGACCGAGTACGTGGCCACCGAGGAGCACACCGAGTACATGCTCTTCCCCCGCCTGTGCGCCTTCGCCGAGGCCGTCTGGCGCCAGCCTGGCGAGCGCGGCCACGACCGCGCCGACTTCCTCGCCCGGCTGCGCGCGCACCTGGAGCGCCTGGACGCCCTCGGGGTCGGCTACCGGCCGCTGGACGGAAGGAACGACCCGTGAGTCCCTCAGGCCCGGGCCGCGGTTCAGGCCTGGACGACCTCGACCCCGGCCCTGGTGAAGCCGTCCACGACGTCGGGGTCCGCGTCCTTGTCAGTCACCAGGACGTCGATACCGGCGACCGGCAGGATCCGGGCGAAGGCCCGCTGGCCGATCTTGTGGCTGTCCGCGGCCACGATGACCCGCTCGGCGCGCCGGGCGAGCAGCGTGTTGGCGGCGGCCTCGTCCTCGTCGAAGGCCATGGCGCCGATGTCGGCGCCCACGGCGTCGGCCCCGATCACGGCCACGTTCAGGGAGAGCGTCTCCAGGACCCGCTCGGCGAGCGGCCCCACCAGCTCGTAGGAGCGGGGGCGCACGACCCCGCCCACGACGACCACCTTGATGTGGGGGCGCACCAGGAGTTCGGTGGCGATGTTGAGCGCGCTGGTCACCACGGTCAGGCCGCGCCCGGGGTCCTCGCCGCGGAAGCTCTCGTGCAGGGCCAGGGCGCGCGCCACCTGGGTGGTCGTGGTGCCGCCGTTGAGGCCGACGACCGAACCCGGGGGGACCAGGTCCGCGATCGCCTGGGCGATGCGCTCCTTCTCCTCGGCGTGCCGGGCGGCCTTGTAGCTCAGCGGCAGGTCGTAGGAGACGGAGGAGGCCAGGGCGCCGCCCCGCGTGCGGGTCAGGAGCTGCTGCTGCTCCAGGTGGTCGAGGTCGCGCCGGACGGTGGCCGGGGAGACCCCCAGCTCCTCCACCGCCTCGTCGACGGAGAGGGACCCGCGCTCGGAGAGCAGTTCGAGCACAGCCGTCAAACGCTGGTGGCGGTCCATGACGTCCCCCAAGGACAAACTGTTGATCCAATCTGACTGTTAACCGACTATATCGATCAAAAACAATCAGGCTAACGATGCTTCGTGCGCGTCGTCGCGCACCGCACGCGGAGGACGGGCCGTCACAGCACTCCTACCCGACCCGGCAGCGGGGCGCACGGCGGGACACACCGCGAACGGGGCCGCGGGCGGGGACGGGGATCCGGCGTCCGGACGAGGGCGCCGGGCCGCTCCCCGCGGCGGGCGCGAGGGCCCCGCAGCCAGCAAGGGAGATCCTAGATGAACACCCATGTCACCGCGGAGATCGCCAGCCAGCCGCAGTGCTGGCGGCGCGTCGCGGACGCGCTGGCGTCTGCCGAACCCGCGCTGCCGCGTCCGGGGGAGCGCACGGCCGTCGTCGGCTGCGGCACGTCCTGGTTCGTCGCGATGTCCTACGCCGCCCTGCGCGAGCGGGCCGGGCAGGGCGGGACCGACGCGTTCCCGGGTTCGGAGGTGCCGCCCGGCCGCTCCTACGACCGCGTCGTGGCCATCAGCCGCTCCGGCACGACGACCGAGGTCACGGACCTGCTCAGGGCGGCCCGGGACGTGCCCACCACCGTGATCACCGCCGTGCCCGGCTCGCCGGTCACCGAACTCGCCGACCTGAGCGTGGTGCTGGACTTCGCCGACGAGAGGTCGGTGGTGCAGACCCGCTACGCCACGACGGCGCTCGCCCTGCTGCGCGCCCACCTGGGCCACGACGTCGAGCGCTTCGCCCGCGACGGCGAGCGGGCCCTGGAGGCCCCGCTGGACCCCCTGGTCCGCGCCGAACAGATCACCTTCCTCGGCCGGGGGTGGACGGTGGGCCTGGCACACGAGGCGGCGTTGAAGTCGCGTGAGGCGGCGCGGATGTGGACGGAGGCCTACCCGGCGATGGAGTACCGCCACGGCCCCCTCACCATCGCCGAGCCGGGACGGCTCGTGTGGTCCTTCGGCGAGCCGCCCGCGGGCCTGGCCGCCGAGGTCGAGGCCACCGGCGCCGCCTTCCGCGCCAGCGACCTGGATCCTCTGGCCGACCTCGTCGTGGCCCAGCGCCTGGCCGTCGCCCTCGCCGAACGGCGGCGGCTCGACGCGGACCGGCCCCGCAACCTCACCCGTTCGGTCGTCCTCGCGGACGAGCCGACGTGAGCGCCGTCGTCGCCGTCGACGTCGGCGGAACCCTGACCAAGGCGGCCCTCGTGGACGCCGACCACAGGGTGCTCCTCGCCCGCAGGACGCCCACGCCCACGGGACCCCGCGTCGCCGAGGCCGTGATCGACACCGCCGCCGCCCTCGTCGGGGAGCTGCGCTCCGCGTCCCGGGACGCCCCGGTCGCGGCGGTCGGGGCGGTCGTCCCCGGCATCGTCGACGTCGGGCGCGGGGTGGCGGTGTGGTCGGAGAACCTCCTCTGGCGCGACGTGCCGGTACGCGACCGGCTCGCCGAGCGCTGCGGGCTGCCCGTCGCCCTCGGGCACGACGTGGCCGCCGGAGGCCTGGCCGAACAGCGGCTCGGCGCCGCGCGCGGCCACGAGGACGCCGTCTTCGTCCCCATCGGCACCGGCCTGTCGGCGGCCCTGCTCCTGGGCGGGCGGGCGCACACCGCGGGCGGCTTCGCGGGCGAGATGGGACACGTGGACGTGGGCCACGGCGGGCCGTGCGCCTGCGGCGCCACCGGGTGCCTGGAGGCGATCGCCTCGGCCGCGGCCATCGCCCGCCGCTACGCCGAGCGCACGGGGCGGCCCACCCGGGAGGCCCGTGAGGTGGCCGACCTCCTCGTACGGGGCGACCCCGACGCCAGGCGGGTGTGGGACGAGGCCGTGGACGCCCTGGCGCTCGGCCTCTCCTGGATCAGCGCCGTGCTCGCCCCGCGGGTCATCGTGGTCGGCGGCGGTCTGGCCCGGTCCGGCGAACTGCTGCTCGCCCCGCTGCGCGAACGGCTCGAAGCCCGCCTGACCTTCCACCGGCGTCCGGACGTGGTCCCCGCCGCGCTGGGCGACGAGGCCGGGTGCCTGGGCGCGGCGCTGCTGGCCCGGGAACTGCTGGAGCGCCCGTGAACACGACCGGCGACCGTGACCGCGCCCGGACCGAGCCCCGGGTCTTCCCCGGCCGCGACCGCACACCCCGGGCCGTCCGCGGCCGCGACCGCCGCACACCTGCGGCCTCCGGGAGGAGCACGTGATCGTCACCGTCACCGCCAACCCCGCCGTCGATACGACCTACGAGGTCGACGCCCTCGTACCGGGCCGCTCCCTGCGGGTCTCGCGCGTGTGGGAGCGCCCGGGCGGCAAGGGCCTCAACGTGTCCCGGGTCCTGCGCGGGCTCGGCGAGCCCACGCTCGCGGTCGCCCCCCTCGGCGGACCGACCGGCCGGTGGATCGCCCGCGCCCTGACCGGGGACGGGCACCGTCTGCGGGTGGTGCCCATCGAGGGCACGACCCGGCGCACCCTGACCGTCGTGGGCACCGACACCACGGTCCTCAACGAACCGGGCCCGCCGCTGAGCGCCCGGGAACGGGCCGCGCTGACGGAGGCGGTGCGCGACGCGCTGACCGGCGCCCGCGCGCTCGTGCTCTCCGGCAGCCTGCCCCCGGGCGCACCGGACGACCTGTACGCGGAACTGGTGCGCGTCGCCGCGCGGGCGCGCGTTCCCGCCGTCGTCGACGCCACCGGCCCGGCGCTGCTGGCCGCGGCGGCGGCCGGGGCCGCGGTGGTCAAACCGAACGCGGACGAGCTGCGCGCCACCACCGGCGGATGCGGCGCCGACGCCGCCCGCCAACTGCTGCGGGCCGGGGCCCGCAGCGTGGTCGTCTCCCTCGGGAGCCGGGGCCTGCTGGCCTTCCACGGCGACCGGGGGTGGCGGGCGGGCGCGGTCCCGGGCGTGACCGGCAACCCGACCGGAGCCGGGGACGCGGCGGCCGCCGCGATAGCCCTGGGCACGGCCGCCGCCGACCCCTGGCCCCGGACCCTGGCCCGCGCCGCCGCGCTCGGCGCCGCCGCCGTGCTCGCCCCCACCGCGGGAGAGGCCGACCCGCGGGCCTACCGCGCGTTCCTGCCCACCGTGCACGTCGAGGAGTACGCATGACACTCGTTGGGATCACCACGCTGCTGGAGCGGGCCGTCGCCCGACGCGGGGGCGTCGGCGCCTTCAACGTCGTCCTGTTGGAGCACGTCGAGGCGCTGATCGCCGGAGCCGAGCGCGCCGCGGCCCCCGTCGTCCTCCAGATCAGCCAGAACTGCGTGCGCTACCACGGGGCGCTGGCCCCCCTCGCGCTGGCCACGCTCGCCGCCGCCCGCGAGGCGGCCGTGCCGACCGCCGTCCACCTCGACCACGCCACCGACGTCCCGCTCGTACGCGAGGCGATCGAGCTGGGCGTCACCAGCGTCATGTTCGACGCCTCCGCGCTGGACTACGAGGACAACGTCGCGGCCACCCGCGCGGTGGTCGGCTACTGCCACGCCCGCGGCGTCGCGGTGGAGGCCGAACTCGGCGAGGTCGGCGGCAAGGACGGCGTCCACGCCCCGGGCGCGCGCACCCGGCCCGAGGAGGCGGCGGAGTTCGTCCGCGCGACCGGGGTGGACTCGCTGGCCGTCGCGGTCGGCACCTCGCACGCGATGCGCACCCGCGACGCCCGGGTGGACCACGAGCTCATCGGCCGCCTGAACCGGGCGGTCCCCGTGCCGCTGGTGCTGCACGGGTCGTCGGGGGTCGCCGACGCCGACCTGGCCAAGGCGGTGGACAGCGGCATGACCAAGGTCAACATCGCCACGCGGCTCAACGACGCCTTCTCCGGGGCGCTGCGCGCGCGGCTCGACGAACGGCCCGACCTGACCGATCCGCGGGCGTACCTGGCTCCGTGCCGTGACGCGCTGGCGGACGAGGCGCACGCCCTGCTCCGCCTCCTGCGCGCGGGGTGAGGAGCCTTCGGCGTCGCAGCGCGGTTTTCCTTTCCTGTTAAGAGGTTGCGGTCCTGAACATTCCCGCGGGAGTTTTCCCGTGCCGCGTTTTCCGGGGCCGGGGCGCCTGGAGACCCTCCCGTATCCCCGCTTTCCCGCGACCCGTGGAACACGCGGAGCCCCCGCGTCCCCGAGTTCCCCGGGCGTTCCCGCGTTCCCCTGGTTCCCCGGCCCGGGCGTTCCCGGCCGGCCCGTTTTCCCCCGCCTTGACCTCGGGGAGGTTTTGTCCCGGTCTTTCTCGGTAGTGGGTCAAGCCAAGGGCATGGCAAGAGAAATTCGGATAATGGCCGACGGCCAGGAGATCCATGAGTCAGGACAGCAAGGACGACGGTTCCCCTCCGCGCGAGGGACGACGCAAGACGATGATGCAGCGTCTGCGCGAGGCCCAGGAGCAGTTCGAGGAAGTGACCGGGCTGGAGGTCGAGGGCGTCTCCGGGTTCCAACGATCCGGAGACGGCTGGGACCTGACCCTCGAAGTACTCGAACTGCGCCGGGTTCCGGACACGGTGAGCCTGCTGGCCACGTATTCCGTGGAACTCGACGCCGACGGGGAGATCGAGGGGTACAAGCGCGGCAAGCGCTACACCCGCGGTCGCTCCGACGGCTGAGCCCGGCCGACCCCGGGCGGACGGGGAGCCTGCCCCCCACAACCTCACCGACGAAAGGAGCATGATTCCGATGACGGTGATGCAGCAGTCATCCGGAGGCGGCCGCAGCTCCGGCAACCTCTACGAGATCCTCGATCTCATCCTCGACAAGGGACTGGTGATCGACGTGTTCGCCAGGGTCTCCCTCGTGGGCATCGAACTCCTCACCGTCGACGTGCGCATCGTGGTCGCCAGCGTCGACACCTACCTGCGCTTCGCCGAGGCGTGCAACCGCCTCGACCTGACCAGCAGCGGCGGGGCCGGACTCCCCGACCTGCTCGACAGCGGCATGGAGAAGGGCGCGCGCAGCAAGTCCAAGGGCGCGCTCTCCGGTGCGGCCGAGGCCATCTCCGAGTCCTTCTCCAAGGGACAGTCCGACGAACAGGAGAAGCAGCCCGCGCGCGCCCGCCGGCGCTCCTCCGCCAAGAAGGAGGGCGAGGAGTGAGCACCTACGTCTACGGGATCGTCCGCGACGACGAGTCCCTCGACGGCGTCAAACTGTCCGGGGTTGGCCAGGACGCGGCGCCGGTGCGCTTCGTCCGCGCCTACGGCGTGGCCGCCGCGGTCAGCGACGCCCCCGAGGGCCTGCGCGCCAAGCGGCGCGACCTGGAGGCGCACCAGAACGTGCTCCAGGACCTGGCCCAGGCCCGCGGCGTCCTGCCCCTGCGCTTCGGCGCGGTGAGCGAGGACGACGACGCGGTCGCCGCCGAGCTGGCCCGCTTCGCCGACCACTACTCCGTGCTCCTGGACCAGCTCCAGGGCCGGGTGGAGTTCAACGTCAAGGCCAGCCACAACGAGGAGGCCGCCCTGCGCGCCGTGCTGCGCGCCGACGAGGGGCTGCGGGCCCGCAACGAGGAGCTCAAGGCGGCCGGGGGAGGCACCCCCGCCGAACGGATGGCCTTCGGGGAGCAGGTCTCCCAGGCGGTGGAGGAGCTGAGGCGCCGTGACGCCGAGGCCGTCCTGAAGCCCCTGGAAGGACTGGCCGAGCGCGTGTCCGCCTGGCCCGCCGTGGACGGCGGCCTGGCCAACGCCTCCTTCCTCGTGCACCGGGACCGCACCGGGGACTTCCTGCGCGAGGCGGCCCGGGTCCAACAGGAACTGGCCTCCTACATGGAGGTCCGCGTCAACGGACCCCTGCCGCCCTACAGCTTCGTGGCGTCCCCCCAACAGTGACCCCGCCGGGCGGGGACACCGAACAGGAGTCAGGGGCATGGGCCTCCTCAGCATGATCCTCACCGCTCCCGCCGCGCCTGTCCGGTTCGTCGACTGGACGGCGCGCCAGGTCCTGGACGCGGCGGAGCGGGAGCTGTACGACCCCTCACGCATCCGACAGCAGCTGGCGGAACTGTCCGAGCGCCTCGACGCCGGAGAGCTGTCCGAGAGCGAGTTCGACCAGGCGGAGGACGAACTGCTGGACCAGCTGGAGGAAGCCGAGCGGTACCAACAAGGTCTTCTATAGCGATATCGAGGTGAGATCCCGTGGGGGACACGGCGAAGATCGTGGCCGCCGCAGTGGGCGGCTACGTCCTGGGCCGGAGGAAGAAGTTCAAGCTGGCCCTGGGGCTGGGCCTCTACCTGGGGGCCAAGAAGCTCGACATCAAACCCGGACAGCTCGCCCAGGGGCTGCTCAAGGAGGTCTCCGCGCTCCCGGTGGTGGGTGAGCTCAAGGGCCAGTCCCGCGAGCAGCTGCTCAACGTCGGCAGGACCGCGGCGGGCAACATCGCCGGCAAGTGGGCGGGCGGCCTGGCCGACTCCCTCAACAGCCGCACCGAACGCCTGCGCGAGGGCGCGGCCGGGGCCGCCTCCGGCTCCGACGAGGACGGCGCCGCGCGGGACGAGGCCGTCGAGGACGCGGACGAGACCCGGGACGACGGCGACGCCGAGGCCCGTGGCGAGCCGGGCGGGGACTCCGCCCCCGAGCGCCGGACCAGGCCCAAGGCCGCGAAGGCGTCCCGGGGCGCCGCCTCGGGCACCGCCGCCCGGACCAAGGGCACCGCCAAGCGCGCCTCGGCCTCCGCCAAACCCGCCCGGCGCAAGCGCGCCTCGGGCACCGGCGGAAAGGGGGGCGACGATGGCCGCGACGACTGACTCCCGGGGGCCGCTGGCCCGGCTGCGGTCGGCCGCCGACAGGAACGAGGGCACCTCCAAGCTCGCCGACGCCCTCCAGGACTACCTCAGCGCCAAGGCCACCAGCGTGGTGCACGGCGCGGCCTGCAGGCTCGGGGCCACGGTGGAGCGCCTCACCAGTGAGGGCGCCTCAGCCGCCCCCGTCGCGGCCGGGGTCGGCGGCAAGCTCGCCCAGGGCAAGAACCCGGTCAACGCCGTGGTCACCGGCGGGGCCAAGGGCCTCAAGGACAAGGCCAGGAAGGGCCTCAAGGACAAGGTCGGCCAGGGCCTGGGCACGGGTTCCTCCGGAGGGGGCGGCAAGCCCGGCAAGATGGTCAACATCGTCGAGGACGTCGACGTGGGCGTTCCGGTCCGCGTGGCCTACAACCAGTGGACCCGCTTCCCCGACTTCGGCTCCTTCGCCAAGGGCGTGCAGAGCGCGGAGCGCACCGGGGACACCTCCTCCCACTGGAGGGGCAAGGTCTTCTGGTCCAGCCGCAGCTGGAGCGCCGAGGTCACCGAGCAGGTCCAGGACCAGCGGATCGCCTGGTCGACCGAGGCCGCCAAGGGCACCATGAAGGGCGTCGTGACCTTCCACCCCCTGGGGGAGAACCTCACCCGCGTCCTGCTGGTGGTGGAGTACTACCCCAAGGGCCTCTTCGAGCGCACGGGCAACATCTGGCGGGCCCAGGGCAGACGCCTGCGCCTGGACCTCAAGCACTACCGGCGCCAGGTCATGATGCTGCCCCGGGACGAGGCGGCCGAACTCCGCGGCTGGCGCGGCGAGGTCCGCGAGGGCGAGGTCGTCCTCTCCCACGACGACGCCGTCGCCCTGGAGGAGGCGGACCTCACCGAGGAGCAGTGGGCCGAGCTGGAGGAGCTGGACCCCGACGAGCGGGCCGAACTCGCCGACCTGGACCCCGAGGAGCGGGCGGAGCTCGCCGACCTCGACGACGGGAGCGCGGAGGCCGCGGACGCCGAGCCCGAGGACCGGATCTTCGACGACGAGCCCGAGGACGGGTTCGAGGAGGAGCCCGAGGCCGCGGACGACGAAGAGCTTGAGGAAGAGCCCGAGGGCGAAGAGGAAGAAGAGGAAGAGGAGGAGTTCCTCGATGACGAGGCTGAGGGCCAGGACGCTGATGAGGCGGACGAGCAGGACCTGGAAGCAGAGGAGGGCGAGTACCCCGACGAGGAGGAGCGGCCCGCCGACGGGCGCTCCTGAGCCGGGGGCCGCCTCCGCCCCGCGGACCGGTGCCGCGACGGCGGTGCGCGCGTGACCCGTGGCCGCGACGGCTCCGCGGGACCGGGAGGGAACTGGTACGCATGAGTGAACCCACGCCCTGGCGGGGCGAGCCGAGGCAGATCCGCTCCTCGGGCGGATCCTCCTCCGCCAACCTCGCCGACGTACTCGAACGCGTTCTCGACAAGGGCGTCGTGATCGCGGGCGACATCAAGATCAACCTGCTGGACATCGAACTCCTCACCGTCAAGCTCCGGCTGCTCGTCGCCTCGGTGGACAAGGCCAAGGAGATGGGCATCGACTGGTGGGAGCACGACCCGGCCCTGTCCTCCCGCGCCTCGCGGCGCGAGGACGACGAGCTGGCCGAGGAGAACAGGCGCCTGCGCGAGCGCATCGAGGCCCTGGAGGAGCACCGCACCGCGCAGGTCACCGCGGCCGAGGCGGACCCCCTCGCCGAGGAGGGCTCCGGGACCCCGGCCGCGGAGGGCTCCGGCGCCCGGGAGGAGGGCGACCATGGAACGGCCTGAGCAGGCGAGCTACGTCTACGCGGTGTGCCGCCCCTTCGGCCCGGCGACCACCGACGGCATGACGGGCGTGGGCGGCCACCCCGTCCACCTCGTCGTCGAGGGCGACCTGGCCGCCGCGGTCAGCACCGTCCCCCTGGACGAGTTCGACGAGCGGGCGCTCCACGCCAAGCTGGAGGACCTGCGCTGGCTGGAGGAGGTGGCCCGCGCCCACCACGGCGTCGTGGACGCGGTGGCCCTGCGGTCCGTGGCCCTGCCGCTGCGGCTGGCCACCGTCTACCGCGGGGACGAACGGGTCCGCCAGGTCCTGCGCGAGAACGCGCAAGCCTTCGCGGCGACCCTGGACGAACTCGTGGACCGGGTCGAGGTCGGCGTGAAGGTCTACGCCGAGGCGGGCGCGCGCACCGCCGCGCAGCCCGAGCCGCGGACCCCCGCCGACGAGAGCCCGGGCAAGGCCTACCTGCGCAGGCGCAGGGAGCAGCGCGACCGCCGCGACGACACCTGGCAGCGGGCCTCCGCGCTGTGCGAGCGGGCCGACGGGGTCCTGGGCGCGATGGCCCGGGCGCGCGCCCAGCACCAGACGCAGAACGCCGCGCTGTCGGAGGCCTCCGGCGAGAACGTCATGAACAACGCCTACCTCGTGGACGGGGAGCGGGTGGCGGAGTTCCTCGCGGCGGTGGACGAGCTGAACTCCCGCGCGCCGGAGGGCACCAGGATCGAGGCCTCCGGGCCGTGGGCCCCCTACTCCTTCTCCTCCCCCCGAGCGGCGGAGGCGGGCGCGTGAGCACGGTGAACGGATCCGGCCCCGCCGGGAACGGCCCGCCCGGCACCGGCGGCTTCCCCGGCCAGGCCCACTCCCTGACCACGATGCTGGACGAGGACCACCCCCTGGCCAACCGGGAGATCTCCCTGGTGGACCTGCTCGACCGGGTCCTGGCCAAGGGGGTGGTCGTCTCGGGGGACCTGACCGTCTCCATCGCCGACGTGGACCTGGTCCGGGTCTCCCTGCACGCCCTGGTGTCGTCGATCAACGAGAACGTGCCCTCGCCCTGGGAGCACGGTCACCCCCTGAGCGGATGGATCCGCCAGGAGTGAGGACCGGCCCCGGGGGAGGGGGAAGGAGGCGGTATGCCAGAGGTGAACGGGAACCCGCTCCGCGCGGCGCAGAGCCCCGAGGGGCCGACGCCCGTGCGCGTGGCCGACGCCGACACGGTTCCGGGAGGCGGGAACGGCATCCTGGGACGGCTCCAGGACGCCCTGGACGAGACGGCGGACCCGGACCGGGCCGGCGGGGGGCCTGCGGGCCCCGAACGGCAGCGGCTGCGCCACCGGATCGAGACCGAGCCCGACACGGTCGAGCGCGACCTGATCAAGCTGGTGCTCACCGTGGTGGAGCTGGTGCGCCAGCTCATGGAGCGCCAGGCCCTGCGGCGCGTGGACCAGGGCGACCTCACCGAGGACCAGGAGGAGCGCATCGGCATGACGCTGATGCTGCTGGAGGAGCGCATGACCGAGCTGCGCGAGCGCTACGGGCTCTCCGCCGCCGACCTCAACCTGGACCTGGGCCCGCTGGGGTCCCTGCTGCCCAGAAACGGGGAGTAGGCGAAGGTGCCCCCGGTGCCCGCCTCAGGGCGAAGGCCCTGACAGAGGACGGGCACCGGGGGGAGGGGCCTCGCGCGGCCTCGGCCGCCGGGCGGGAGTGGAGTGGCCCGGGGCTACTTTCCACCGACCCCCATCATGCCGCGCACCAGGGAGCGGCGCGCGAAGAGGTACACGAGGAAGAGCGGCAGGGTCGCCAGCACGACCGCGGCCAGCATGCCGGGCACGTCCACGCGGTACTCGCCCTGGAACTCGAACAGGCCCATGGTGATCAGCCGGTTGTCCGCCGACTGGGTGAGGATCAGCGGGAACAGGAACCCGTTCCAGGCCTGGAGCGCGGCGTACACGCCGATGGTGCTCAGCCCCGACCGCGACATCGGCACCACCAGCTGGAGGAAGGTGCGCACCGGGCCCGCGCCGTCCAGGGCCATGGCCTCGTACAGCTCCTCGGAGATGTCGCGCATCGACCCCACCAGGATCAGCACGCACACCGGCAGCGCGAACGCCGCCGTGGGCAGCACGATGGCGGTCAGGGTGTCGTAGAGCCCCAGTTCGATGATGATCAGGTACACCGGGATGATCACCGCCTGGGACGGGATCGCCAGCCCCAGCAGGAACATCCGGAACACCCCCGTGGTCCACCGGGTGCGCGAGCGCACCACGGCGAACCCGGTCATGGAGGCGAGCACCAGCACGATCGCCACCACCGCGACGGTGACGATCGCGGTGTTGAGCACGAAGCCCAGCACCCCGTTCTCGATCGCCTTGACGTAGTTGCCCAGGGTCGGGTCCGCGGGCGGGGTGAGCGGCCCCGCGGAGGTGTAGTTCTCGGAGCGCTGCACCGTGGCCACGAGCAGCGCGTACAGCGGCACCCCCACGACGGCCAGCCACACCAGGGCGCCCAGCCCGGCCAGGACGTTGGGGCGCCGGCGGCCCGGCCGCCGCCGGGGGAGGGCGGGGCGTCGGCCGGTGGGGCGCTGCCGGACGGCGGGCCTCTCGGCCGTACTGGCGGTCACATTCCCTCCCGGGTGCTGCGCATGTCGCCGAAACCGGTGAAGCGGACCAGGAGCAGGGCGATCAGCGTCGCCGTCACCACCAGGGTGAACGCGACGGCGCTGGCGTAGCCCAGCTCCCAGCTCTGGAAACCGGCCTGGTACATCAGGTACGGGACGATGGTGGTGTTGGTGCCGGGCCCGCCCCCGGTCATGATGAGCACGGTGTCGAAGTAGGTCAGCGCGCCCACCACCATCAGCACCGACGACGTGGTGATGGTGTGCCTGAGCTGGGGCAGCGTGATGTACCAGAACGCCCGCAGCCTTCCCGCCCCGTCGATCTCGGCCGCCTGGTACAGCGTCGCCGGGATCTGCCGGGCGCCGCCCTGGTAGAGCAGCATGTGCAGCGGGATGAACTGCCAGGCGCTGACGAACACGATCACCAGGAACGCGCTGTCGGAACCGCCCAGCACGTCCACCGACGACAGGCCCAGGCGGGGCCCCAGCCAGGCCAGCGGACCGAAGTTGGGGTCCAGCAGGGCCCGCCAGACGAGGGCGATCGCCGCCGAGGACAGCAGCAGCGGCAGGAAGAAGACGGCGGAGAGCACCGCGCGGTTGCGCTGCTGACCGGCGGCCCAGACCCCCAGCAGCAGGCTGATGGGGGTCTGCACGATCCAGGAGAGCGCGGTCAGCAGCACGCTCAGCCACACGGCGTTGCGCATCAGCGGGTCGCCCGCCAGGCGCGACCAGTTCTCCAGGCCGATGAAGCGGGGCGAGCCCAGCCCGCCCCAGGAAGTCAGGGACAGGTAGGCCACCAGCACCATCGGCAGGGCGGCGAAGAGCCCGAAGTACAGCAGGCCGGGCACCGCCCACAGCGGACCGGGCCGCCCCGTGCGGGGGGCGGCGCCCCGCGCGGCGGAGCCGCCGCGCGGGAGGCCGGGCCGGGGGCCGGGGGAGGCGGGACCGCCCGCCCCGGCACCGCCGGCCGCCGGGTCGCCGGTCATGGTGCCACCGGTCGCCTGGCTGTCGGTGCGGCCGGTCACAGGGCCGCCAGCGCGTCGACGAACTGCTCGGGCGTGCTCTCACCGTTGAACAGCGACTCGATCTCGGTGACCATCGGCGTGGCCACCTCCGGCGGCAGCGCCTGGTCCCACGAGAGCTGGAAGTGCGGCGCGTCGCGCACCATCTCGTACTGGAAGGTGGCGAAGTCCGGACTGGGGCTGTCGGCGACGACCTCCTCGGCGTTGGTGGTGGTGGGCACCTCGCCGTTCGCCACCATGTCGGCGACGTACTCCTCCTGGGACATGTACGTCAGGAACTCCATGGCCTGGTCCGTGTACTCGGTCTCGGCGGAGACCGAGAAGTAGTTGGTCGGGTTGCCGACCACGTTGGCGGGGTCGCCCTCGCCGCCCTCGATCGGCGGGAACGCCACGTACCCGAGGTCGTTCGTCGCGAACTCCTCGTTCTGGTCCAGGATGGTGGAGTACTCCCACGAGCCCATCAGGTGCATGGCGGCCCGGCCCTCGGACAGCAGCGCCGAGGCCGCGCCCTCGGTGTAGCTGACCGAGGCGTAGGAGTTGCCGAACGCGCCCTGGTCCACCAGCTCCTGGACCATCCGGGCGGCCTCCAGCACGGCGGGGTCGCGCCAGCCCTCGGAGTCGCCCTCCACGATGCGCGCGAACACCTCCGGTCCGCCGATGCGGTCCACGAGGTACTGGAGCCACATCTGTTCGGTCCAGGGGTCGGCCCCGGCCAGGGCGAAGGGGGTGACGCCCTCCTCGGTGAAGGTGTCGACCAGGTCCAGGATGTCCTGCCAGGTCTCGGGGGGCTCCGCTCCGGCCTCCTCGAACACCGTCTCGTTGTAGAAGAGGATGACCGGCTGGGTGCCGCGCAGGGGGATGCCGTACTGCACGCCGTCGACCTTGCCCGCCTCCAGGATGGAGGGGATGAAGGAGTCGGCGAACTCGGGGTTCTCGGCGAGCATGTCGTCCAGGGGGACGAGCATGTCCTGCTCGACGTAGGGCTCGATGCTGCCGCCGCCCCAGTTGAAGAACACGTCGGGCTTCTCGCTGGAGCCCATCGCCGTGCGCAGGCGCTCCTCGTAGCTGTCCCCGGGGACCTCGTCGATGACCGCCTCGGTCTCGGAGGCCCCGTTGAACCTCTCGACGGCGCCCTCCTGCACCACGACCAGGGTGTCCTGGTACATCCACACGTGCATGCGGTCGTCTCCGCCGCCACCGGAACAGGCGGTGACGGCGAGCAGGCAGAGCGCCGACGCTCCGGCGGCGGAGCCCAGGCGGGGGGTTCTCATGGCCACTCCTCTTTCGAAACTATCGGTCAGTATTTCGAAATATTTGCGCCCGAATGTACGCGGCGTCACCGCGAGCGTCAATAGGAGGATGAGAGCTGGATCACCCGGAGCCGCGCGGGGTTGCCATGACCGCGTAGGATCAGGCGTCGTGAGTGCAGACCCGACCCCCGACTCCGCCCGGACCACCCTTTCGGAGCCGGTCACCATCTCGAAAATTGCGGAAGCCGCAGGCGTATCGGTGCCGACGGTCTCGAAGGTGCTGAACGGACGCGCCGACGTGGCCAGCGAGACCCGTGCACGCGTGGAGGAGCTGATCCGCCGCCACGGCTACCGGCGACGCCGGGGCCCGGGCGGAGGCCGTTCCTCCATGGTCGACCTGGTCTTCCACGAACTCGACAGCGCCTGGGCGGTCGAGGTCATCCGGGGCGTGGAGAGCGTGGCGCGCTCGGAGGGCCTCAGTGTCGTGCTGACCGAGTCCGGGGGCGCCCAGACCCCCCGCGACGACTGGGTCGACGCCGTGCTCGCCCGCCAGTCCACCGCCGTGATCCTGGTCTTCTCCGACCTGGCGCCCGAACAGCGCACGCGCCTGACCGCGCGCGGCATCCCCTTCGTCGTGGTGGACCCGGCGGGGGACCCGGGCCCGGACATGCCCTCGGTGGGCTCGGCCAACTGGAACGGCGGCCTGGTCGCCACCCGCCACCTCATCGAGCTCGGCCACCGGCGCATCGGCGTCATCGGCGGGCCCCGGCACGTGCTGTGCAGCAAGGCCCGCATCGACGGCTACGCCTCCGCGCTGGACTCGGCCGGGCTGACGGCCGACCCCGCGCTCGTGCGCTACGGCGACTTCCACGTCGAGAGCGGGCGCGACCGGGGCCGGGAGCTGCTCCGGCTGGACGACCCGCCCACGGCCGTCTTCGCGGGCAACGACCTCCAGGCCATGGGCCTGTACGAGGCCGCCCGCGAGCTGGGCGTGCGCATCCCCGAGGACCTGAGCGTGGTCGGCTACGACGACCTGCCGGTGGCCCGCTGGATGGGGCCGCCGCTGACCACCGTGCGCCAGCCGCTCACCGAGATGGCCGAGGAGGCGACCCGGATGGCGCTCACCCTGGCGCGCGGCGGCACCCCCGCCAACCTGCGCCTGGACCTGGCCACCGACCTGGTGGTCAGACGCAGCAGTGCCCCGCCGCCCGCCTCCTGAGGCGGGCGGCGGGGCGGGGCCGCGGTCAGTCCTCCGGGAGGACTCTGTACAGTCCGGCCTCGGCGGGGCCGTGGGGCAGGACCCGCAGGCGGTGGGGCGCGGTCTCGGCGCGCAGCGCGTCCTCGGTGAGGGTCCACCAGGTGTAGCGGACCTCGTCGCGGGCCAGGACCCGGTCCCGCTCGTGGGTCTCGTAGGTCATGTGCCACTCGACCCGCTCGGGGCCGCTGGGCTCGGCGGCGGCCCAGCCGACGTAGGAGCGGGCGCCGACGCGGACCTCGCTCATCCGCGCCCGCTCCACCCGTTCGGGCTGCCGCGGGGCGGCGAGGTTGAGCAGGACGAAGGCTCCCGGGGCCAGTCGCGGGGCCAGGTCCTCCCACAGGCGGTCGCGTTCGTGGGGGCTGAAGTGGCCGATGAGGTTGGCCATCACCATGCCGCCGATCCGGTCGGGCAGGTGTGCCGAGAGCAGGTCGTCGCCGTCCACGGTCACCCTCCCGCGCAGGGCGGGGTCGTCGGCGATCCGGGAGAGCAGCACCGTCCGCAGCAGGAGGGAGGGCTCGACGGCCAGGACGCGGGCCGTGGGCAGGACCGCGGCGATGAGGCGGGTTCCGTGGCCGCCGCCCGCCCCGGCGTCCACGACGGGGCCGGAGCCGTCGGGCAGGGAGGCCAGCGCCTCGGACAGGACCGCCCGGTGGTGCTCCCACCATCCGGCGATCATCGGGTCCAGGTACTGCCCGGAGCGGGCGTAGGGATCGTCGTACTCAGGCATGGCGCGCCTCCTCGCCGTGGTGGGGCGTTCGCGACGCCAGGGAGGAAATGATAATCATTTCCGAACCCTAGCAGTTCCCGTCTCCGGGGTCGGGTGGAAGGGGGATGCCCGCACCCGTCGGTCCTCGGTGCGCGCGGGGAGCGGCCCCTGTCGCCGTGGAAATGAAAAGCACAATCATTTCTTCGGGGGTTTGGCGCGAAATTCCGATGGGAGGCGGATAAATTCTCCGTGCGCTGACCCGGCGGCGCTTGATGCGCGATCGCCGATCGAATAGTCCTGGATGTGTTCCCGTTTTTTCTGCTGGTTTTTCGAGGGGGAGAGATGGCCGCACGGCATTCCGTTCACGAGGGGCACGCGCACGAGCACGGTCACGGGTGCGGGCACGTCGCGGTGCCGCACCAGGGCCACGTGGACTACGTCCACGACGGTCACCTGCACCATGGTCACGACGGTCACTGGGACGAGTGCTCCGTGCGGGGTCACGCCGTTCACGAGGGGCACGCGCACGAGCACGGTCACGGGTGCGGGCACGTGGCCGTGCCGCACGAGGGCCACGTGGACTACGTCCACGACGGTCACCTGCACCGCGAGCACGAGGGCCACTGGGACGAGCACGCTCCCGACCACTCCTGACCGCGACGGCCCGTCCGCGGGGTCCCGGTCCAGGGCCGGGGACCCCGCGGACGGGTCCGGCGGGCCCTCAGGGCCTGTGCGTCGGAGTGTTGGACGGGTAGGGCAGCAGGGCCATCTCGCGCGCGTTCTTGACCGCCGCCGCGATCAGCCGCTGCTGGCGCGCGGTCACCCGCGTGACCCTGCGGCTGCGGATCTTCCCCTTCTCGGAGATGAACTTGCGCAGGAGAGCGGTGTCCTTGTAGTCGATGTAGTCCATATCTCCCAGCGGATTGGCGAAACTCCGCGTGGGCTTGCGCTTGCCCGGACGGTGTGCTGAAGAGGGCATGTCCACCTTTCTGAGAACTCCGCGAAGGGGCCGGTGTTCGCATTCCCGTGCTGTGTCCCGAGGGGTCGGCCGCGGCTCGGCGCCGCCCCGGGGCGCACGGGCCGTGCGCGTCCCCTCCGCCGGGCGGAGCGGGGACGGGGTCGCGGGCACGCGTCCTCCTCCCCGCCGTCGCCCGTGGCGACTGAAAACGATTATCGTTTCTAAAATCCTACACGCTCGGGAGGGGGAGCGCGCGACCTCCCGGGCCTCGGAGCCCCTGACCCGAGGGCGTGTGCGAGGATGGCCCCGGATTTCGGGAGGGGCGATGACACTGATCACCACGGACGACGGGCTTGGCGTCGAGTACACCGAACGCGGTGACTCCCGGGGGCGCCCGGTCGTGCTCCTGGCCGGGTTCAAGGCCCCCGCGACCTCCTGGCGCCACCAGGTCCCCGCGCTCACGGACGCCGGGTACCGGGTGTTCGCCGTGGACCTGCCCGGCCACGGCGCCGCGGGGCCCCTGCCCCCGGGCATGACCATGGACCGGCGCGGCGACTGCGTCCACGCCCTCCTGGAGCGGCTGGACCTGGAGGGCGTCGTGCTCGTCGGCGGCTCCATGGGCGCCAACACCGTCTGGGCGTACACCTCCGGGCACGGCACCGGCCGCCTGGCGGGCGCGGTGTCGGTGGACCAGACGCCGAGGATGCTCAACACCGCGGACTGGCCGTACGGCTTCTACGGCTACGACGAGAGCAACGCCGACACCTACTTCGCCGACGGCATCCCCGCCACCGGGCACGGCACGCCCCTGTGGCGGCGCGGCGTGCGCCTGGTCAGGACGCTGCGCGCGATGCGCGGCACAGACCGTGGGCTCACCCCGGCGGAACTGGAGCTGCTGGGCGACCACGCCCGGCGCGACTGGCGCGACGCGGTCGCCGGGCTGGATGTGTCCGCCCTTTTCGTGGCCGGGGCCGAGAGCGAGCTGTGGCCCGCCGAGCACGCCGCGGCCGCCGCCAAGCCCAACCCGCGCGTCGGTGCGGCCGTGGTGCGCGAGGCCGGGCACGCCGTGAACATGGAGCGGCCGGGCGCCTTCAACGCGGGGCTGCTGCGCTTCCTCGCCCGCGTCGAGGGCCTCTGACCGGGGTCGTATCCGCCTCCTCCTGCGCGGGGCGTCGGCGGGGTCAGGGGTGTCGGGTCTCCTCCCGTGCGCGGCTCCGAGCGGCCGGGGGAACCCTCCCAGCGGTCCCGAGTCCCACCGCAGGGGGTGGAGGCGAGGGCGGATTCCGGCGTGGTGGGATGTCGGTATGGCTCCGCGGTCGAAACCCCCCGAGAACGCGCGTCCGCTGTCGTACACCATCCGTAGCGCGCCGAGGTCCCCGGATCCGGGACTCCCACGCGTGGAGACCGCTGCCGAAGCGGTCTCCAGGATCGCCTCCGGCGGCGGGATCCACGCCTTCCTGATCCTCCTGATGCCCTTCTCGCTCGCGGACGGCGTCACCCCCGGGTCCGTCCTCACCGTGCTCACGATGGCCTACGCCGTCCTTCTCACGGTCACCACGCTCCCCGGCCTGATCGCCTTCCTCCTGGAGCGCAGGCGCGCGTCCGACCGCAGGGCCCCGACGCTCCGTGCCACGAAGGCCGCCCCCTCCGCGGTCGCGGCCCTGCTCTACGCCTGCCTCCCCGCGTCCCTGATCGTCACCGAGGGCCCCGACCCCGAGATCATCGCCATCTCCCTGGCCGCCGCCCTGTTCGGCTACCTCGTCCACCGGGCCTGCCTGGCGGTCACCTTCTCCTCCGCCGCGGGAGCCGTCGTCCGCGTCGTGGCGCTGATCGCGCCCCTGTTGCTGATCCTGGGCCTGGCTTCCGCCCTCCGGTGAACGGGAAGACCCCGGCCGGCCCCGGGCACGGACGAGCCGCGGCGCCGATGCCGACACACTGGTAGGCGTCCACGAGGGAGAGAGCCGCACCGGTCCCGCCGCGCGTCAGCGGCGGCCGACCGTGCGGTCCGGGTCGAAGGAGGGCGTGGTGAACGGTGGTGCGGGTGCTTCCGGCCGGACGTACCGGAAGGCCGAGAAGCGGCGGTCACAGATCCTGTCGCGCGCGATCGAGGTGTTCGCCGAGCACGGAGTGGGCGCTTCGCTGCGGGCGATCGGTGAGGCCATCGGGGTGTCCCACGCGGCGCTGCGCTACTACTTCGCCTCCCGCGACGAGCTCCTGGTGGAGGTCTACCGCGAACACGAGGCGACGGGGTGCGAGCCCTCGGATCCGGGCACCGTCTCCGCGGTCGCGGTGATGGAGCGCAGCGCGGAGCGCAACCGCTCCATACCCGGCCTGGTCGAGCTGTACGCGACGCTGACGACGGACGCGTTGCAGGAGCAGCGGCACCCCGCGACGCGGGAGTTCGTCCGGGCCCGGTTCCGGGCACTGCGCGCCGACCTCGCCGAGCGCGTACGCGCCGGTCAGCGCTCCGGTGAGATCGCGGCCGACATCGACCCGGACGACGCGGCGGCCCTGGTGATCGCCGCGTCCGACGGGTTGCAGTTGCAGTGGCTGCTCGACCCGCGGGAGGTGGACGTCTACCGCTCGCTCCAGGTCCTGGAACGGCTGCTGCCCGGCGGGGGAGAGGGCGGCGGGACCGGTGGCGGGGCGTCGGTCCAGGCCACGTGAACCCGCCCGGGGGCCGTCACCGCACGCCAGCGGTGGCGGCCCCCGGGGCTTCGGGCCCGTGCCGGCTAGAGGGTCGGGCTGGCCGGGTCCCACCCCTGCGGGAGCGGAGCCACCGGCGCCACGGCGGAGGTGATCTCCACGGGCGTTCCGCCGGCCGCGGCGTCGCGGATGCCCAGCAGCACGTCGAGCACGTGCGAGGCCACGGCCCCCGACGCGCGTTCGGTCCCGCCCGCGCGTAGCGCGCGGACCAGGTCGACGACCCCGGCCCCGCGCCCGTACACGGGCCCCTCGGGGGCGATGGTGACCGGCTCCTCCCGGTCGTACCGCCACAGGGTGGTGTCCCCGCCGAACGTGTTGGGATCGGGCAGGACGATCGTGCCCTCGGTGCCGTTGACCTCCACCATTCCCGCCCGGGGCAGCGCGTGCTGGAACGAGAACGTGGACTGGGCGGAGCGGCCCGGGCCGAACTCCACCAGCGCGGCGTGGTGCGTCGGCACCTGCACCTCGAACACCTGGCCCGCGCGGGGACCGCTCGCGATCGTGCGGGTCGCGCGGCCGGTGGAGGCCACCGCCTGCACCCGGGTCGCGGCTCCGAAGACGTGCACGAGCGCGGTGACGTAGTACGGGCCCATGTCGAACAGGGGCCCCGCCCCGTGGGCGAAGAGGAAGTCCGGGTCCGGGTGCCAGGACTCGGGCCCGGGCACGTGGAACATCGTGGTCGCGGTCAGCGGCTCCCCGATGTCGCCGCGGGCGATCGCGCGCAGCGCGGTCTGCGCCCCCGCCCCCAGCACCGTGTCCGGCGCGCAGGCGACCCGCAGCCCCGCCTCCCCGGCCCTGGCCAGCAGCGCGGCGGCCGCGTCGTGGTCCAGGGCGATGGGCTTCTCGCTCCACACGTGCTTGCCCGCGTCGAGGATCCGGTGCCCGACCTCGGTGTGCACGGCCGGGACGGTCAGGTTGACCACTACCTCGACGTCCTCGCGCGCCAGCAGCTCCGCCACGGTCCCGGACGCCGGGACGCCGTACGCGTCGGCCTGCGCGGCGGCGCGCGCCAGGTCCAGGTCCGCGACGAAGCGGACCTCGACGTCGGGGAACCGGGTCAGGTTCTCCAGGTACTGGGTCGAGATGTTGCCCGCGCCGATGACGCCGACCCCGGCGGCCCCGGTGCGCGTCATCGGTCGTTCTCCCCGAGCCAGGCCAGCGACCGCGCGATGCCGTCGAACACGTCGCCCGCGTAGGCGTCGAACTCGACCACGCGGATCGCCCCCGGCGCGGCCTCCAGGACCGCGCGGACGTCGACCTCGCCCTCGCCCGCGGGCCGCTGCCGTGTCACGTCGCCGTCCAGGGTGCCGTCCTTGACGTGGATCAGCCGAACCCGGTCGCCGAAGGCCCGCAGCAGCGCGGCGGCGTCGGCGCCGCCGACCCCCGCCCAGTAGGTGTCCACCTCCAGCACGACCCGCGGCTCCAGGTGCTCCACGAACACCTCCAGCGCGTGCCTGTCGCCGATGCGGGTGCTCAGCTCCCAGGCGTGGTTGTGGTAGCCGAACTCCAGACCCCGCTCGGCGGCCAGTTCCGCCAGCCGGTTCACGCGCTCGGCCAGTCCGGCCACCTGGTCGGCGGTCTGCCACCGCTCGGCCGGGACCAGCGGGTCGATGACCGTGGCGACGCCCAGTTCGGCGGCCGCGTCGAAGATCTCCTCGGGGGCCTGCGCGTCGATCACGGGGGCGTGGCCGGAGGGCGCGGTGACGCCCGTCGCGGCGAACACGCGCCGGTACTCCTCGGTGTCCAGGTGGAACGCGTACGGCTCCACGTGGGCGAAGCCGATCTCGGCCAGGCGTGCCACGGCGCTCTCCAGGCCGTCGGCGAGTTCGTCACGGACCGAGTACAGCTGCACGGATGTTGTCGGCACGGGGGGGCTCCTTCGTTCGCTCGGGCATCGCCCTGTCGCTCACATCGCGGCACGCCCCCGAGGGTGCGGGGCGGGGCCGCGCACCCAGATTCTTACATTGGAAGATTTTTGTCCAGGGTTTTTCCGGGCGCACGATCCGGGCGCACGAACGGAGCGGGGCGCGGGCGGGCGCGACCCCGTGAGGAGGAGGGCCGGAGGGCACGCCGAGGGGCCGGGCGGCGCCCCGGCGGAGCGGGTGCCGTCCCGGCCGTGCGCACGCGCGCGCCTGGACCGCGGGGGATCCCCGGCGGAGCGGGGGTCAGGCGGTGGGGGCCTCCGCCTCCTCGTCGGCCTCCCGCTGGGGTGTGACGACCTCCAGGCCCACGCCCAGCTCCCGGATCGCGCGCACGGAGGACTCGGAGAGGCGGTCGTCGGTGATCACCGAGGCGAAGCTGGTGAGCGCGGCGACCTTGAAGGTGCCGAAGGCCCCGTACTTGTCGGCCCCGGCGACCAGCACCGACGTCGAGGCCGCGGCCATGGCCGCGCGCTTGACCGCGACCTTCGCGCGCGAGGGCGTGGTGGTGCCCCGGCTCAGGTCCCACGAACTCGTCGAGACGAAGGCGACGTCGATGTTGAACTCCTCGATGGTGGCGGCCGCGATGTCGCCGACCGAGGAGCGGTTCTCGCGGTCGATCTGCCCGCCGATGAGGAACAGGGTCACGTCGGGGTGGTCGGTGAGGGAGGCGGCGGTGGTGATGTCGTTGGTGATGACGGTGAGGCCGGTGACGCTCCACAGGGAGGGCACCAGGTGCCCCAGCGTCGTGCCCGCGTCCAGGTAGACGGTCTGCCCCTCGCCGACCAGGGCCGCCGCCGCGCGGGCCATCGCCCGCTTCTCGGCCACGTCCACCCGCGACTTGTCGCGGTAGGAGGGCTCCGAGCGCACCTGCGAGACCAGTTCGACGCCGCCGGGCACCGAGCGGACCCGCCCCTCCTCCTCCAGCGTCATGATGTCGCGGCGCACCGTCATGTGCGATACGTCGAGGATCTCGCACAGCTCCTTCACGCTCAGCACGCCCGTACCGCGCAACTCCCGCACGAGCAGCTCACGCCGTTGCGCCGGAATCATCGCTCTCCCTCGGTTCCGCTCATGGGCACCATGGTAACGAGTGTTCTCAGATGGTACCAGTCGTGATAATTGTTGACTCTAATGTTCCGCTGGTGTTAAACATGGCGCGTTGCCGTAGCGGCCTGGCACACACACGTGCCCCCCGCGAGGCCGGAAGAAGGAGAACCCATGCAAGCCACCGACGCCACCACGGCGCCGCCACCGCCCGTGCGCTACGCGCTCACCGGAGCCCGCGGCGGTTTCGCGCGCACCCTGCTCGCCCAGACCCCGCGGATGGAGCGGCTGCGGCCCTCGGTCCTGTGCGACCTGGACACCGAGGGGACGATCGCGCTGTGCGCCGAGCTCGGCTACCCGGCCGACGCGCTGACGGTGTGCTCCAGCGCGGACGAGGTGGCCGCGCTGGCCGACGGGCGGATCGCGGTGATCGCCGACGCCCGCCTCCTCGAACACGCCGACTACGACGTGCTCGTCGAGGCCACCGGCAGCCCCGAGGCGGGCACCCGGGCCGCGCGGACCGCCATCGCGGCCGGACGCCACGTGGTCATGGTCTCCAAGGAGGTCGACTCCGTCTCCGGGATCGCGCTGGCCGACCTCGCCCGGGAACGGGGCGTGGTCTACACCCCCGGGATCGGGGACCAGCCCGCCAACCTCATCGAGTGGTACGAGCGGACCCGTCTGCTGGGCCTGGACGTCGTCGCGATCGGCAAGTCGGGCGAGTACGACCTGGTCTTCGACCCGGCCACGGGCCGCGTGCGCCAGCTCGACCAGGAGATCGACGCCCCCGACCTGGCCGACCTGCTGACCCTGGGCGAGGACGTGCCCGCCACGCTCGCCGCCCGCGCCCGCGCCGTGGCGGGCCTGTCGCGCTCGGCCGCCGCCGACTACTGCGAGATGGGGGTCGTCGCCAACCACACGGGCCTGGTGCCCGACACCGAGGAGCTGCACTACCCCGTCGCGCGCGTCGCCGAACTCGCCGACGTCTACTCCCTTGCCGAGGACGGGGGGATCCTCTCCCGGTCCGGCGCCGTGGACGTCTTCAGCGTGCTCCGCCTGCCCGAGGAGGCCTCCTTCGCCGGAGGGGTCTTCGCCGTCGTCCGCACCGGCGACCCCGTCTCCTGGGCACTGCTCGCGCAGAAGGGCCACGTGGTCTCGCGCTCGGGACGCTACGCCTGCCTCTACCTGCCCTACCACCTCATGGGCGTGGAGACCCCGCTGAGCCTGCTGGACGCCGTGGACCGCCGCCGCGCGGTGACCCCCCGGCACCCGGCCCCGCACGCGGTCCTGGCCGGGCGCGCCCGGCGCGACCTCCCCGCCGGGACCAGGCTGGACATGGGCGGACACCACCACGACGTCCAGGGGGTGGCCCCCGTCCTGCTGGACGCCGCCGACGCCCCCGACGACGTCGCACCGCTCTACCTGGCGGCCCACGCCGCCCTGGGCCGCGACGTCGCGGCGGGCGCACTGGTGCGCCTGGACGACCTGGCCGACGCCAGCGCCCCCCTCCTGGACGCCTGGCGCCACGCCCGCACGCACCTGTGAACGATCGGACCCACTGACATGTCGGACATCTACACCCTGTTGGCGTTCCTCACCGCCATCGCGGTACTCGTACTGCTCATCGCGCGCTTCAAGGTCCACCCCGTGGCCACGCTGTTCATGGTGGTCGTGGCGCTCGGCCTGGTCCTGGGCATGGGCGGCACCGAGACCATCGAACTCGTCACCGAGGGCTTCGGCGGCACCCTCGCCAGCGTCGGCCTTCTGGTCATCTTCGGCTGCGTGCTCGGCAGGATGCTCGAACTGAGCGGCGCGGCCACCAAGATCACCGAGACCGCCCTGAACATGTTCGCGGAGAAGAGGGTGCCCTGGGCGATCGCCCTGGCCTCGACCGTGCTGGGCATCCCCCTCATCGCCGACACCGCGGTCGTCATGCTCATCCCGATCGTCTCCGCCCTGGCCTACCGCACGGGCATGTCGATGATGAAGCTCGGCCCGATCCTCTACCTCGGCGCCTACATCATGACCTCGGTCGTCCCGCCCGGCCCCGGCCCGCTCGCGTCGGCCTCGCTGCTCGGCGTCAGCATGGGCGAGGCCATCCTCTACGGCCTGATGGTGGGCGTCCCCGGCGTCATCGCCGCGACGGTCTACCTGTCCTTCATCAAGACCTATGTGCCGCCCAAGCCGGAGTTCGTCGAACACCTGGCGGGCGCGGGCGGCCCGGGCACCCCCTCCGCCGGAGCCCCGGGGGTCTCCGACGGCACCGGCCCCAAGCCCTCCTCCGACGGAGCCGCGGCCCCCGCCAGCGTGGGCCTGTTCGGCTCCCTCGTGCCGATCCTGGCCCCCATCGTCCTCATCATCGTCGCCTCCCTGGCCGGTCCGGTGCTCCCGGAGGGGGCCTGGTACACCGAGGTCGTCCTGTTCGTCGGCGAGCCGACGGTGGCGCTCTTCCTCGCCTGCCTGCTGGCCCTGCCGCTGTTCCGCGGGCGCTGGAAGGACAAGGCCACCCTCAACGACCTGTTCGAGGCGGGCCTGCGCATCGCCGCGATGCCCCTGGCCCTGACCGGCGTCGGCGGAGCGCTGGCCACCATCATCCGGGAGACCGGCGTGGCCGAGAACGTCGCCGCGAGCATCGAGGGCACCGGCATGTCACCGGTCGTCATCCCCTTCCTCGTCGGCGCGGCGGTCTGCACGATCACCGGCTCCAACATCCTGGGCGTGATGACCTCGGCGGCCATCATGCAGCCCCTGATGGACGACCTCGGCCTGGCTCCGATCGTGGTGTACCTGGCCTGCGCGACCGGCGCCCAGATCATGAAGCACGCCAACTCGTCCGGCTTCTGGGTCACCACCACGCTGTCCAACATGACGGTGGGCCAGGGCATCCGGTCGATCGGCGTCGCCTCGTTCATCTCGGGCGTCACCGGGTTCCTCGTGCTCAACGTCATGATCGCGACCGGCCTCGTCTGAGCGGTGTTCCTTCGGGCCCCCGCTTCGTTTCTGCCCGGACCGGCCCTCGCGGGCTGAGGACGGTCTGAGGAGCAGTCGCCCAGCCCCGTCCGCGTTTCCCGCGGGGGAGTTCCGGCGCACCCGGCCACCTGGCCGCACGGTGCGCCGGGACCCCTCCGCCCGACCGACCCGCCCCGACCACAGGGAGTACCTCACATGGCGACCCTCGGCGTGATCGCCGACGACCTCACCGGAGCGACCGACGTCGCGATCGCCCTCACCGCGTCCGGCCACCGGACCACGGTGGTCCTGGACTCGCGGGACCCCGGCGGCGCCGACCCCGTCGCCGCCGCGGCGGAGGGGGCCGACGCCGTCGTCGTGGCCCTGAAGTCGCGCACCACGCCCGCCGACGCGGCGGTCGCGGCCTCGCTGGACGCCCTCGACCGGCTGCGGAGCGCGGGGTGCGAGCGGTTCTACCTCAAGTACTGCTCCACCTTCGACTCCACCCCGGACGGCAACATCGGCCCGGTCGCGGAGGCGGTGCTCGACGCCCTCGGCGAGGACGTCACGGTCGTCGCACCGGCCTTCCCCGCCAACGGGCGCACCGTCTACCGCGGCCACCTCTTCGTGGGGGACGACCCCCTCGACGAGTCCCCGATGCGCCACCACCCGCTCACGCCCATGACCGACTCCAGCCTCCCGCGCCTGCTCGCCCCCCAGGTCAGCGGCGGCGGGGACGCCATCGCGCTGGTGCCCTGGCCGGTGGTCGCCCGGGGGGCCGAGGCGGTGCGCGACGCCATCGCGCGGGCCGGTGCGCAGGGGGCCCGGTTCGTGGTCGTGGACGCCCTGACCGACGCCGACCTGCGCACGCTCGCCGACGCGACGCGGGACCTGCGCCTGCTGACCGGCGGCAGCGCCCTCGCCCAGGGGCTCACCGGCCCCCACGGGACCGGCCGCCTGCCGCTCACCCCGCCCCGGGGGCCGCGCGTCGTCCTCTCGGGCAGCGCCTCGCGGGCGACCCAGGGCCAGGTGCGCCACGCCCTCGCCCACGGCGGGGGACACCACCTGCTCCCCTCCGACCTGCGCCGGGACTTCGGGGCGACGGTGTCGCTGGCCGTGGAGCGCGCCCTGGAGGGCGGCGCGTCCCCGTTCGTGGTGTACGCGACCGCTGCACCCGAACACGTCGTGGACACCGCCGACGCGCCGCTCATCGAGGAGGCTCTGGCCGAGATCGCCGCACGCCTGGTCGCCGCGGGGGCGCGCGCGCTCCTGGTCGCGGGCGGCGAGACGAGCGGAGCCGTCGTGCGGCGCCTGGGCGTGGCGTCGCTGGCGCTGGGACCCGAGATCGACCCGGGCGTCGCGTGGACGCTCGGACACAGCGACGGTGAGGACGTCCAGCTCATGCTCAAGTCCGGCAACTTCGGCCGCGAGGACCTGTTCGTCCGCGCCTGGGAGGGGGACAAGTGAACCGCGAAGCGCGCGAGGCGGCCCGGGAGCTGTGCGCGGTGGGACGCCGCGCCGTCGAACTGGGGCTCAGCCCGGGCGCCTCGGGCAACGTGTCCGCGCGGGCCGGGGGACTGACCCTGATGAGCCCCACGGGGGTCTCCCTGCGCGACCTCGACCCCGAGGGCCTGTCCGTCCTGGACGGGGCGGGGGAGCACGTCGCCGGTCCGCCCCCCTCCAAGGAGTTCCCGCTCCACCAGGCGATGTACCGGCGGGTTCCGGACGCGGGCGCCGTCGTCCACCTGCACTCGCCGCACGCCTGCGCGGCCTCGTGCCTGCCCGCCTGGTCGGAGGCGTCCGCGCTGCCGCCCGTCACGCCCTACCTGGTCATGCGGGTCGGCCAGGCGCCCCTGGTGCCCTACGCGGCGCCGGGCAGCGACCGGCTCGCCGACAACCTCTCCCGCCTGCCCGGACGGTTCCGCGCGGCCCTGCTGGCCAACCACGGTTCGATCGTGGCCGCATCCGGACCGGCGGCGGCCCTGGACGGCGCCGTCGAGCTGGAGGAGGCCTCGCGCATCGTCGTGTCGCTGCGGGGGAGCGAGTTCTCCGTGCTCTCGCCCGAGGACGTGCGCGAGCTGACCGGGCGCTACGGCACCGACTGGGATCTGTGACTCCGCGCCGGGGGTGACTTCCCCGGCCCGCCCCGCCCGCGACGACGGTGCGGGGCGCGCCGGGGAAGTCCCAGGAGCACCGCATACGGCACCGACCGAAACCGTTGCCGGTGCGACGCGAGGGGCCTTGGCCTGCGGTGACCTCGTGCCTGCAGCGAGTCCGGGGCGCCGAACCCCGCCACAGGCGCAAGACCCCGGTGGAGGGGGTGGTCCGGTGGTCCCCCGCGGTGACCGCGTCAGGGGGAAGGGGACGGCCCCGCCGGTGCCGGCACACCGGCGAGACCGAGTATGAGGTCGCGGACCTCGGTGGCCGCGACGCGTTCCCGGGCGGAGCCGGGGTCGGAGCACAGCACCAGGGGGCCGTCGTCGTGGTCGGCGTGCGCGCGCCCGTGGGTGCCGCGCACGCAGCCCGGGTCGAGCGGGACCACGTTCATGGCGTAGCGCAGACCCACCTTCTTGCGGGCGAGGTTGGCCGCCGCGCGGGCTCTGACCAGCCGGTCGGCGGGGTCCAGGAAGAGTTCGGCGGGGTCGTAGCCCGGCTTGCGGTGGATGTCCACGCCCCGCGCGAAGTCCGGAGCCGCCGCGTCGCGCAGCCAGTAGTAGTAGGTGAACCAGGCGCCCGGGCCGGCCACGAGGACCAGTTCGCCGGAGCGCTCGTGGTCCAGCCCGTGCTCCGCCTGCCCGTCGCGGTCCAGGACCAGGTCCACCCCCTCCACCCCGGCCAGGAGGCGGGCGACCCCGGGCACGTCGCCGGGGTCGCGGACGTAGACGTGCGCGCACTGGTGGTCGGCCACCGCGAAGGCGCGCGACTCCCACGGGTCCAGGTACTCCATCCCGTGCTGGGTGTACACCTCCAGCAGCCCTGCCTCGCGCAGTACCCGGTTGACGTGCACGGGCCTGTCGGCGGGGGTGATGCCGTACTCGCTCAGGACCATCACGGCGGTGCCCGAGCGCTCGGCGTCGTCCAGCAGGGGAGCCAGGGCCGCGTCCATGTCCACCACCGCCCGGCGGGCCTGCTCCGAGTCGGGGCCGTACCGCTGCAGGTCGTAGTCCAGGTGGGGGACGTAGCACAGGGTCAGGTCGGCGCGGGGCATCAGTCTGCGGGTCGCGGCCACGATCCACTCGGTGGAGCGCAGCGACGCGGTCGGCCCCCAGTACTGGAAGAGCGGGAAGGGCCCCAGCTCCGCGGTCAGCTCGTCGTGGAGGGCGGGCGGCCGGGTGTAGCAGTCGGGGGACTTGCGCCCGTCGGCGTGGTAGACCGGCCTGGGCGTGACGGTCCAGTCGGTGGTGGCGCCCATGGCGTACCACCAGCACACGTTCGCGGTGCGAAAACCCGGTCGGTGGCGCCGGGCGGTCTCCCACACCTTCTCGCCCTGGACCAGGCGGTTGTGCTGGCGCCACAGGTACACCTCGCCCAGGTCCCGGAAGTACCAGCCGTTGCCGACGGCGCCGTGCCCGGCGGGGGTCCGGCCGGTCAGGAACGTGGACTGGACGGTGCAGGTCACGGCGGGCAGGACGGTCTCCAGCGGGGCCTGCCAGCCCTGGTCGGCCACGGCGCGCAGCCGGGGCGCGTGCCGCAGCAGCCGGGGCGTGAGCCCGACCGCGTCGACCACGAGCAGGCGCGGTTCCTCCGTCGGCATGGGGGTGTCCCTTCGGTTCGCGGGGTGTCAGAGCAGGGTCAG
Source organism: Nocardiopsis sp. LDBS0036 (assembly GCF_041228755.1). NCBI lineage: Bacteria > Bacillati > Actinomycetota > Actinomycetes > Streptosporangiales > Nocardiopsidaceae > Nocardiopsis > Nocardiopsis sp. LDBS0036. The sequence goes on along the minus strand of NZ_CP141103.1, from coordinate 1,261,245 downwards.
GCCGAGGTCGGTCAACCGGTCGCGGGCCCAGGCCACCTCGGCGGCGATGCCCTCGGTGAGCCCCCTGCCGTCGGCGGGGCGCCGCTCCCTCGGCAGCACCGACCAGGTGTAGGTCTCCACCTCCACGTGGTCGGTGCGCGCGCCGCCGGGCCCCAGGAGGCATTCGAGGGTGCGGGCGAGGTGCTCGTTGGTCCCGCGCAGCGGGGCGGCGGCGGGCGCGTGCAGGGGCACATGGAAGTGGGTGCGCCAGGGCGCGTCGTCGGGCAGGGGGTCGGCGCCGCCCAGGGCCTCGTGCAGGTCGTCGCGGCCCTCCCGCGCCCCGTCCCCGCCGTGTGCGCGCGTCTGGTGCAGGAAGCGGTCCTCGGTGAAGGCGGCGAGGGCCTCGCGCGCGGCCGGGTCGGCGGGGTCGGGGACCTCCACGGCCGCCGACGCCTGGGTCTTGACCACGGGCAGGCCCGCGCCGGAGAGCCGGTCCAGGGCCGCCCCCGGCTCCTCGAAGGCCGTCGCCAGGTGGCAGGTGTCCAGGCACACTCCCAGGTGCGGCGGCGGATCCCCGAGCAGGCGGGCCGCGTCCCGGGTGGTCTCGACGACGCACCCCGGTTCGGGCTCCAGTCCCACCCGCACCGGCCGCCCCTGCCGTGCCAGGTCCTCCAGGGCGCCGGAGAGTTCGGCCAGGTGCGCGCGGGCGGCGGCCAGGCGGCCGGGGTCCCACGGTTCGCGCCAGGCCAGGGGGAGGGTGGAGACGCTGCCGCGCGCGGCGTCGTCGGGCAGCAGCCCGGCCAGCACCCGGGCGCAGTCCACCGTGTAGTCCAGCCGGGCCCGGTCGGTCCAGTCGGGGTGGTACACGGCCCGCTTGACCACGGGCGCGTGGAACCCGGTGTAGGGGAAGGCGTTGAGGGTCACCGTCTCCAGCCCGTTGGCCTCCAGCTCCGCGCGCAGCCGGTCGGTCAGGCGCGGATCGGCCGCCAGCTCCCGGGCCAGCGGGGCGGGCAGCCACAGGCCCAGGCCGAGCCGGTCCGCGCCCAGGGCCTCGCGCACGCCGCCGCCGTGGACGCGGATCTGGCGCAGGACGCCGTCCAGGTCCTCGGCGGGGTGCACGTTGGTGCAGTAGGCGAGGTGGACGACCGTTCCGTCGGGGTGGCGCAGCCTCACGCGGCACCCCCGCCCGCGCGCTCGCCGCGCAGCACCGAGTTCCCCGAGTAGGTCGCGGTGTGGTCGGCCCCGTGCACGTCGTCCAGCAGCAGGCGCCCGCTGCGGCCGTAGAACTCCACCGGGTTGTCCCACAGCACGCGTTCGACGTCGCGTCCGGTGAAGCCCGCGGCGAGCATGGCCTCGCCGGTGCGCAGGGTGGCGAGCGGGTCGCTGCGGCCCCAGTCGGCGGCGGAGTTGACCACCATCCGCTCCGGGCCCCACTCCGACAGGACGCGGACCATGCGCTCCGGGCTCATCTTGGTGTCGGGGTAGATGGAGAAGCCCAGCGTGCACCCCGACTCGTGCACCATGGCCACAGTGGCCTCGTTGAGGTGGTCCACGAGCACCCGCTCGGGCGCCAGCCCCGACTCGGCGACCAGCTGGAGGGTGCGGCGGGTCCCGGCCGCCTTGTCCCGGTGCGGGGTGTGCACCAGGACGGGCAGCCCGAACTCCCCGGCCAGCTCCAGCTGGTGGCGGAAGGCCCTCTCCTCCTCGGCGGTGCCGGAGTCGAAGCCCACCTCGCCGACCGCCACCACGCCGTCCTTGGCCAGGTAGCGGGGGAGCAGGTCCAGCACCCCCGACAGGCGGGGGTCGTTGGCCTCCTTCGGGTTGAGCGCGATCGTGCAGTGGTGGCGGATCCCGAACCGCTCGGCCCGGAACCGCTCCCAGCCCACGAGGCCGTCGAAGTAGTCGCGGAACGAGCTCACGCCGGTCCGGGGCTGGCCCAGCCAGAACGACGGCTCGACCACCGCGCGCACCCCAGCGGCGTACATCGCCTCGTAGTCGTCGGTGGTGCGCGAGGTCATGTGGATGTGCGGGTCGAAGATACGCATCACGCCTCCGTTCTGTGGGAGTCCAGGCGGGCGGCCTGCCCGGGGAAGTGCCGCAGCACGAGGTGGACGTCGGCGGGGACCGGCCGCCCCGCCAGGAGCCGCTCCTCGGCGTGGTCGGCGCACATGCGCGCCAGCTCCTCATCGGCGCGGTCGGGCAGCCCGGCCGCCGATCCCAGCGGCACCCCGGTGAACAGGCACTTGAGGATTCCCTGGCGCCAGGAGTCGGCGTCGAGCAGGGCCGTCGCCGCGCTGGCGGCCGCCGCCGCGACCAGCCGGGTGTCGTTGGCGCGCATCGCGTCGGCCAGCAGCTCGCGCGCCGCACCGGCCACCTCCTCCCGGCCCCGGCCGCGCACGTCGAGCGCGTCCAGGCCCCGCAGGACGGCGCGCCGCTCACCCGCGTCACCGTGGTGGTACAGGTCGCGGACCTCCCGGGCCAGCTCCGGCGGGGCCAGGGCCCCGGACAGCGCGGCCAGCAGCTCCACGCGCGCCATGTCCTCCAGGGTCGGCCCGGCCACCCCGTCGGGGTCGCCCGACGGGCCGGCCCCGCGCGCCACGCTCCTGGCCGCCGCGGGGAAGAGCACGGCGATCCGCGCGGGCCGCTCGCGCACCTGCCCGACCTGGGCGGCCAGGGCCCCGCGCGCCGCGTCCGTGTCCAGGAAGGCGTACTCCCCGCTCACACCCCCGCCCTCCGCGCGCGGGAGTCGGCCAGCGCCCGCGTGAGCGCGCGGATCGACCGCTCGGCCACCAGGGGAGCGGCGTGCCCGTGGCGGGGCAGCTCCACCGACGCCAGACCCCGGTAGCCGACATCCTCCAGAGCGCCCAGGACCCCGGGCAGGTCGATCTCGCCGTCGCCGAACTCCAGGTGCTCGTGCACGTCCGGCCGCATGTCGTCCAGCTGGACGTTGGCGATCAGGGCCCCGGCCCGCCGGACCGCGCCCTCGGGGCCGTCCGGCTCGTTGCACACGCCGTGCCCGACGTCCACCGTCACCCGCAGGCGCGGCGGGTCGCCCAGCCGCTCGCGCAGCTCCAGCGCGTCGGCCACCCGTTCTACGAACATGCCGGGCTCGGGCTCGAACGCGCAGTCCACGCCGAGGTCGTCGGCGGTGGCCAGGACCCGCTCCACGCCCGAGGTCAGCCGCGACCAGCCCCGCTCCCGGCTCACCCCCGCCGGGAGGATGCCCGACCAGAAGGAGACGGCCTCGGCCCCCAGGTCGTCGGCGACGCGCACCGCGCGGCGCAGCAGGTCCACCCGCAGCTCGGCGCCCTCGTCGGAGACCAGGGTGGGCTCGTGCTTGCGGCGCGGGTCCATCAGGTAGCGGGCACCGGTCTCCACGACCACCGCCAGCCCCAGTTCGGACAGCCGCCGACCGATGCGCGCGGTGCGCGCGAAGGCGTCCGGCGTGAAGGGGTCCAGGTGCGGGTGGTCCAGCGTCAGCCCCACCCCCTCGTAGCCGAGGTCGGCGATCAGGGCCAGCGCGTCGTCCAGCCGGTGGTCCCAGAAGCCGTTGGTGCCGTATCCGAACCTCATGTGAACGACACCGCCTTGGACGCCCTCGCCGCCACGGGCACGCCGACGGCGAGCGCGCACGCGGCGTCCGGCGCGCCGTACCCGGCCAGCAGGGCCGCCTGGAGCGGGATCATCCCCCGGATGCCCGCGCCCGTCGCCGCGCGCGCGTGGTGCGCCTCGGGCTCGACCAGCGCCCTGGCCTGCGCGGATCCCACCCCCAGCGCGAAGACCCCCGCGAGCGCCCCCGCCAGGGCCCTGGCCGCGGCGCCGCCCGCCGCGCCTTCGCGCGTGGGCCGTGCGGGCGCGGCGGCGAGCGCGGCGCTGGCCAGGGTGCACACCAGCGCACCCGCCGCCACGGAGGGCCGCGTCCCGTGCACCTCGCCCCGGCTCAGGGCGGTCACCCCGAGCGTGTGGACGGCCAGCGCCAGCGCGGGCCTGGCCGCGTCGGCGGGGCGCGCGCCGGCGCCCAGCAGCACGTCCAGCCCCCGGGCCGCCGCCATGCCCAGCGGGGCCAGAGGGGTCCTCTTGAGGAGGAGGTCGTAGCCCCACACGGTGGCGGCCAGGGCCGTGCCCACCCCCGCCGCCCGGCGTCCGCCCGCCGCCGCGGCCAGGCCCACGCCCGTCGCGGTCAGCCCCGCGGCGACCGCCAGGGCCTCGCCGGGGCGCACCGCTCCCGAGGGGATGGGGCGTTCGGGGCGCTCGACCGCGTCCACCTCCCGGTCGGCGTAGTCGTTGAGGGCCATGCCCGCCCAGTACAGGCACACCGAGGCGGCGGGCAGCGCCCATGCCCCGGGGCCGCGCAGGCCCCCCGCCGCCGCGGCACCGGCCAGCGTGTCGCCGGGAACGCTCAGCGCCGCGGGCAGGCGCACCAGCCTCGCCAGGTCGCGCGCTCTCACTCGGCCTCCTCCTCCGGTGCCGCGCACCAGGACGTCAGAGCCCGCCACTGTTCGGCGAGGCCGTGTTCGCGGGTGCCCACGGGGTCCTTGAAGAAGAACGCCAGCTCCGGCACGGGGCCCACCCGGCCCCGCCGGTGGGCGTGGGCGGTCAGCCGCGCCAGGTCCAGCACCAGGGGCGCGGCCAGCGCGGAGTCGTAGCCCGACCAGGTGAACTGCAGGGTCATCCGCGCCCCCAGGAACCCCTCGAACGAGACGTGGTCCCAGGCGACCTTGGCGTCGCCCAGGTCCGGGACGTAGTCGATGTGCAGGGGCCCGTCCGGGCCGTGGCCCAGCATGTGCTCCAGACCCCGCGCCTTGGACGCGAGTTTGCTCTCGGCGTTGGCCGGGTCGGCCAGGGTGGCGCCGTCGCCGCCGCCGAGCAGGTTGAGCGAGGACCACGAGCGCACGTGCAGCGCCCGGGCGGCGAACATCGGCGCGAGCGCGCTCTTGACCAGGGTCTCCCCGGTCTTGCCGTCGCACCCGGCCCACGGCACGACCGAGCGCTCGACGAGCCGCGCCAGGGCGGGCAGCCGGGGCCCGGTATTGGGCGTGAACTCCACGAACGCGCAGCCCGCCCGCAGGGCCGCGTAGGCGTACGCGGAGCTGGCCGGGATCCGCGCGGTCCCGGCGTCCAGGGCCGCCTCCAGGGCGTCGGCGTCGGTGTGCTCGGCGTGCGGTTCGGGCCGGGGCTCGGTGCTGGACAGGTCCACCACCACGACGCGTTCGAGCGCCTCCCGTTCGGCGAACTCGCGCAGGTCCGCCTCCAGGCGGTCCACGTCGCGGCGCCCCACCCCGGTGGTGGCGGCGGCGTGCAGGCCCCGGCGCAGACGGTGCTCGGTCCGGTCCAGTTCGTCGGCGAAGGCCGGCGGCAGGTGCGCGGGCAGCACCCCCGCCCGGGCAAGCCGCTCGGCGTTCTTGCACAGGCGTATCTCGGAGACGTCGTGGCCGCCGAAGACCAGGTCGCCGATCCCGGGCAGGCGCGCCGGGGCGAACTCGGGGCGCTCGGTCACGCACCCCGTCCGCCCCGACGCCCCGGACCGCACCGCCAGGGCTCCCAGGACGGCGGTGGTCGCCACCGACCCCCGCGCCCCGATCAGCCATACTCCGACTCGCGTCAACGCATGCTCCCCTCTGCGTGCCTCCGGGTGTTCCGGAACCGGGTGGTCACTGGTCACTGGTCGCCGCTGTCGCCGCCGCCCTCGCCGGGCTCGGCCCCGTCGGGTCCCAGGGCGCCGCTGCCGGGCGCCGCGGGCAGGTACAGGTGGACGTGGCCGTGGCCGGACTCGACGCTGACCATGTCCAGTTGGGTGGCCGCCACCGACCAGCCGCGCACCGCCTGGGTGCGCAGGTCGCCGGCCAGCTCCAGCAGTTCCGCCCGCTGTCCGTCCTGGGCGCGCTCGGCGTTGGAGTAGGCGACCACCGCCGACCCCAGCAGGTCCACGGCGTTGGACAGCCCCGCGTGCGCGACGTTGTGGCCGCTGCTGCCGGAGGGGGCGTCCTCGAAGTGGACCGCCGCCTCCTGGACGGTCTCCAGCCAGGAGTCGACCTCCCCGGCGTCGGGGGCCTCCCCGGCGGGGGTGGAGCCGTCGGGCGGCACGGCCGCGTCCAGGCTCTCCACCACGGGCACCAGCTGCCCGTGCGCGGCGGTGGTGCGTTCGACGAGCTGGTCGACCTGCGCGCGGTCGCGCTGCTGCGCGGAGGCCTGGAGTTCGGCGACTCGCGCCGGGTCGGGGGCGGTGTGGTCGTCACCGGTGAAGGTGAGGACGAGGACGCCGACGAGGGCGGCGACCACCAGGAGGGATCCGGCGGTCAGCCACCAGGTGAGCCTGGGCGGGGGAGCCTGCGTCCCGCGGGACGGGTCGGGGGAGGAGGGGGCCTTCTTGGCGGACACCGTGACACCTTCTTCTCGTCGTACCTGGGGGCCGGACGCCGCGACGTCGCGCTCCTTTCCGGCGGGGCGCCACCGCGGGGGGGGCGGCGGGGCCGGCCGGAACCGGCCCCGCCGTGGTCACGGGACCCCCGGCGGACGCCGCCCCCACCGGGGGCGGGCGCGCGCCGGAGGCGTCCCGTCACTCGTCGTCGATGAGCGGGCGCAGCCTGTCGGCCAGCTCCAGCAACTCCTCCCTGGCGGCCTCGTCGGCCACCGCCTCGGCCACCCCGACGAACCGGTCCAGGGCCAGCGCGGCCTGCCCGGTCCGGCCGACGTTGAGATGGTGTTCGGCCAGTTCCAGCTGCGGGGTCAGCCGGCGCGCCTCGGACACGGTCAGCGCGCCGTCGGCCTCCAGGGCGTCGACGCGCTCCTGGACCTCGGCGAACGTGACCGGTTCGACCGCGTCCAGCTCCTGGACCCGGACGTCGCGGAAGAGCACCCGGTCGGCGTCGCCGTGGTTCTGCAACCCGATGTGGCCCGAGGACAGGTCACGCGCCGGGTCGGTGCTCTCGAACTCGTTCACCAGCTCCCCGTTGATCCACACGCGGATCATCGGGTCGGCCACCTCGATCTCCATCTCGTTCCACTCGCCGACCCGCGCGGGGTGGGAGTCGGCCGCCTGGAAGTCGTAGACGGCGCCGGTCTGGTGGATCGGGTCGCCGTCGGGCGCCCCGTAGCCGTCGATCTGGATCTCGTAGCCCTCGTCGACGGCGACCCAGGGGTCGTCCCCGGGCCCGGGGAAGCCGACGAAGACGCCGGAGTTGTCCGTCTCCTCGGCGGCGAGGAAGTCCAGCTTCAGCCGGTAGGACTCCAGCTCCGTCTCGTGCCAGAGCAGCCCCATGCCACCCTGGGTCTCCAGGGCGCAGCCCTCGCCGTCGTCGACGACGCCGAACCCGCCCGGGCCCGCCATGTTCCATCCGTCGAGCGTCCGGCCGTCCCACAGGGGGGTGTAGCCGTCCTCGGCCCCGGCCGGGGCGCACTCGGGCGGCTCGGTGCCGCCCGCCTCGACCGTGATGGTGGCGGTGTCGGAGGCGCCGGTGTTGCCGTCGCCGTCCGTGGCCACGGCGCTGACCTCGTACTCGCCCGCCGCGGCCCCCTGCCAGGTGGCCGTGTACGGGCCCTCGGTCACCGTGGCGACGACCTCCCCGCCCACGAGGAAGTCCACCTTCTCCACACCGGCCTCGGCGTGGTCGGTGACCTCGGCGGAGAGGGGGACGTCCGCACCCTCCTCGAAGACCGCGCCGTCCTGCGGGCTGGTCAGCTCGGTCTGGGGGCCGTGCTCCCCGTGGCCGTCCAGGACCGCCTCGAAGTAGTTGACGTTGAACAGGCCGTCCTCGACCGCGGGGCCCTCACCGTCGAAGACCAGGTACAGCGTGAAGGTCTCCCCGGGGTCGGTGACGTCCATGGTCACGTCGGTCCACTCCTGCCAGCCGCCGGTGGTGGGCACGTCGACGCTGCCGAGCAGTTCGCCGTCGGGGGCGTTCATGCGCGCCTCGATGGTTCCGCCCGCCCCCGCGGAGGCGACCCGGAACTCCATCTGCTCGACCCCGACCAGGTTGGTCGTGTCGTAGGCCGTCCAGTCGCCGTGGCCGATGTGGCTGACGTTGACCAGGCCGCCCTCGGCGTCCGTGGTGGGTTCGGTCCGGACCCCCTCGCTGTCGGTGAAGTACTGGGCCTGCGTCCGGGCGGGCTTGAGGGTGACCCCGTCGCTTCCGGTGAGGCCGGGGGCCCCGTCCCCGCCGGAGTCGGTGTACTCGGCCTCCAGCACCCAGAAGATGTTCATGTCGTGCCCGTGGCCGCCGTCGACCTCGGTGATGCTGACGTCCTCGCAGCTGTCGTACTGGGTCCACGGGTGGGCGTGCCTGTCGTGGCCGAGCGAGGCCGTGACCGCGACGTCGCCGCAGTCGACGCCCTCGCCCACGGAGCCGTCCTCGGCGTCCGCCACGTCCACGCTGAAGGGGATCTGGTCACCCCAGTGGAAGAACTGGCCGTCCCGCGGGGTCTGGAAGGAGACCTCGGGCGCGGTGTTGCCCGCGGTGACCGTCGTGGTGGCCGTGCCCGTGCGCCCCTCGGGGTCGGTGACGGTCAGCACGACCGTGTACTGGCCCGCCTCCTCGAAGGTGTGGGTGGGCGAGACCTCGGTCGAGGTCTGGCCGTCGCCGAACGACCACGCGTACTCCAGGGGCAGGCCGCCGGGGTGGCTGGAGCCCTCCGCCGAGAACTCCACCTCCAGCGGGGCCGGTCCCGAGGTCGTGGAGGCGCTGATGTCGGCGACCGGGGTGGTCCCGCCGCCGGTGTAGTCGATGCGCGACAGCGCCGAGTCGTCGGCCCCGCCGAAGTAGCCGGATCCGTACTCCAGCACGTACAGGGAGCCGTCCGGGCCGAACTCCATGTCCATGGGGTTGGCCAGGCTGATGTTCGGGACGGTCTCGGTGATGTCCAGGACCTCGCCGTCGTCGCCCAGGTGCACCTGCTTGATCCAGTCGCGGTCCCACTCGTAGAACAGCGGGATGCCGTCGTAGTACTCGGGCCACTTGGTGTCCGACTCCAGTTCGGGGTCGAACTGGTAGGCCGGGCCGCCCATCGGGGCGCCGCCGCCCGTGCCCAGCTGCGGGAACTCCTCCGACTCCTCGTAGCTGTACCAGATCGAGGCGGGGGTGACGGGGGGCAGTTCCGCCAGGCCGGTGTTGCGCGGGGAGTCGTTCACCGGCGCGGCGCAGTCGAACGCCTCTCCGGAGGCCCCGGCCTCGAAGTCGTAGTCGACGAACGCGCTGTTGTCGCCGATGCAGTAGGGCCAGCCGATGTTGGCGGGCTCGGTGATGGCGTGCCAGGAGACCGTGTTCTGCGGTCCCCGTTCGGGGTCGGGCTCGTTGGCGTCGGGCCCGTAGTCGCCCAGGTAGACGGTGCCGTCCTCCTTGTCCACCGTGAACCGGAACGGGTTGCGCAGGCCCATGGCGTAGATCTCGGGCCGGGTCTGCTCGCCGCTGTACTCCTCCGGCGGGAAGAGGTTGCCCTCGGGGATCTCGTAGCCGCCGTCGTCGGTGGGCGTGATCCGCAGGAGCTTGCCGCGCAGGTCGTTGGTGTTGGCCGAGCTGCGCTGGGCGTCGAAGGCGGGGTTGCGCGACTCGCGCTCGTCGATGGGCGTGTAGCCGTCCGACCCGAACGCGCTGGTGTCGTCGCCCGTGGCCAGGTAGAGGTTGCCCTCGGCGTCGAAGTCGATGTGGCCGCCGACGTGGCAGCACATGCCCCGGTCGGTCCCGACCTCCAGCAGGACCTGCTCGCTGTCCAGGTCCAGGGCGGGGGTCTCCCCGTCCGTGAACTGGAAGCGGGAGAGGTTGTTGTGGCCCTCGTAGGGCTCGAAGTCCTCCGGGGAGCCGTCCGCGGGCGCCTCACCCGCCGGGACGCCCTCGATCACGGGCGCGTAGTACAGGTACACCCACCCGTTCTCCTCGAAGTCCGGGTCCAGGGCGACGCCCTGCAGCCCGTCCTCGTCGTGGTTGTACACCGGGACCCGGGCTATCAGCTCGGTGGTGTGGGTGTCGGGGGACCACAGCCGCACGTCGCCGCCGCGGGTGATGTGCATCACGCGGCCGTCGGGCAGGACCGCCAGGCCCATGGGCTCGCCCACGGAGTCCTCGCCCTGCGCGAGGGTGACCTTCTCGAAGTTGTCCCACTGCGTGGCGCCGCAGTCGCCCTCGGCGGTCCCGGCCGCCCACCGCAGCCCGCCGAGCAGGTGCTGGGTGAACTCCGGTTCGGAGTAGGACTCCACGGTGTGGCCGCCGCCGGTGTACCAGGACCGGCCGCCGTCGTAGGCCTGACACCAGGCGATCGGGTGGTCCCACCCCATCTGGCCGCCGGGATCGACCTGGTCGGCGTAGGAGTCCTCGTCGAGCCCGGCCAGGACGTGCACGTCGCCGCGGGGGGACAGGTCGAAGTCGTACCACTCGTCGTGGCGCTGCCAGCTGGCCGGCAGGTGCTCCGTGGAGGGGTGGACCCTGTCGTTGACCACCACCTGGGCGTCCTGCGTACCGGGCGGGTGGCTGGCGAAGTAGCCGCCGACGAGGTCGCCGTACCACTCCCAGTCGTAGTGGGTGTCGGAGGCGGAGTGGACGCCGACGAAGCCGCCGCCGCCCTGGATGTAGCGCTCGAAGGCGCCCTGCTCCTCCTCGTTGAGCACGTCGCCGGTGGTGGAGAGCCAGATCACCGCGTCGTAGGCGGCCAGCTCCTCGTCGTTGAACACCGAGGAGTCCTCGGTGTGCGCGGTCTGGAAGCCGTGTTCCTCGCCGAGCGCCTCGATGAGCGCGACGCCGTGGGGGATCGAGTCGTGCCGGAAGCCGGTGGTCTTGGAGAAGATCAGCGTGTTGAACGCGTCCTCGCCGGTCTCGTCGGCGTACGCGACCGGTGCGGTCAGCGTGAGCGCCATGGCGACACCCGACGCGAGCGCGCCGAGTGTCAGCAGGGGTCTCTTCTTCATACGGAACCTCACCTGGGGGTGGGAGCGAAGCGATGAGTCCGTGCGGCGTGCCGGCGCCGACGGCAGGGGCGGCCCGGTGGTCGTGCGGCCCGGTGGGGGCCGAGCGGCTGCGACCGGTGGGCTGACGGGGAGTTCCTGCTATCAGGTGCGGGAAGCGGGGGGTGCCGCCTCATCGGTCTCAGCCCATACCGGCTCCTTTCCTCGCTGGTCCTGCCGGAGGCGGACGACGCGGTGGCCGGGGATCGGGGCCGCCGGGCCCGTCAGTCCGTCCACGTCTCGGAGGGGGAGGCCCGGCGGGTCGCCGCCGCCGGACTTCACTTGGTGCGGGCGGGGCAGCTCTTCGTAACCGGGAAAGGCCATGCCGACGGTCCGAAGACGCCACATCGCCCAACTCCTGTGACCTGCCTCACCTGCTGCCTCGAACCGTACGTCGGGCTTATGTCGATCGTCAAGCAGAAGTTGTCGGTGCAGGTCGCAATAGGTGGAGTCCGGTCATCCAATAGACCCGGGTCCACGGGCGGCTCCGGTGAGTGCCTTTCCCGAGGTCGTGGCACGCTCGGCAGCACGCCTTGGCCGACGGTGTTCACCCGGTGTACGGGGGACGTTCCGTGAGGGGGCACCGGTGGAGGCCGGTGCCGGTGCCCGCCGGTACATCCTCGCGTCAGCGCGGCGCGGTCGGCACGGTCGGCGTCCGGGAGGGGCCCGGGCCGGGACGGACAGGACCCGGGTGCACACCCAGCCGCGCCCCCGCCCGGAGGGGGCGGGGGCGCGGGGGATCCGCGTGGGGACCGCGAGGCACGCGAGCCGCGTGGGCACTGTGAGGCGCGCGGCGCCTCCGTGACCGGGCACGCGACACCGGCCTCAGGGCGGCGGAGGTATCACTCCGCCAGCTGCTCCTCCCCGAGTTCTGCCCCGGTGCTGTGGTACCGGCCCAGGGGCAGCATGAGGGGCCTGCCCGACGTGGGGTCGGTGATCACCTCGCTGCGCAGGCCGAACACGGCGTGCACCGTCTCGGGGGTGAGCACCTCCTCGGGCGTGCCCGCGGCGTGCAGCCGCCCGCCCGCGAGCGCGATGAGGTGGTCGGCGTAGCGCGCGGCCAGGTTGAGGTCGTGCAGGACCAGCACGATCGTCGTCCCCAGCGAACGGTTGAGGTCGGTCAGCAGGTCCAGCACCTCGACCTGGTGGCTGACGTCCAGGAACGTGGTGGGCTCGTCCAGCAGCAGCAGGTCCGTGCGCTGGGCCAGGGCCATCGCGATCCACACGCGCTGGCGCTGCCCGCCGGAGAGCTCGTCCACGGGCCTGTCGGCCAGGTCCACCGTCCGCGTCGCCTCCAGCGCCTCGGCCACGGCCTCGTCGTCCTCCCGGCTCCACCGCGAGAGCATCCTCTGGTGGGGGTGGCGGCCCCGCCCGACGAGGTCGCTCACCGTGATGCCCTCCGGGGCGATCGGCGACTGCGGCAGCAGCCCGAGCGTGCGCGCCAGCTCCTTGGACGGCAGGCGGTGCACCTCCTTGCCGTCCAGGAGCACGTGCCCGACCCGGGGCGCGAGCAGCCGCGACATCGAGCGCAGCAGGGTGGACTTGCCGCACGCGTTGGCGCCCACGATCGCGGTGATCCTGCCGGGCGGGATGGTCAGGTCCAGCGACTCGATGACGACGCGGTCCTTGTAGCCGAGCGTCAGGTCCTCGACGAGCAGCGAATGGGCCGTGGTCAAAGCGAGCCTCCCACGCGGTTGGTGCGGACGATCAGGTAGACGAGGTAGGGGGCGCCGAGCACGCCGGTGACGACCCCGACCGGGTAGCGCGTCCCGAAGGCGTACTGCGCGCACAGGTCGGCGACCAGGATCAGCAGCGCCCCGACCAGCGCCGAGGGCACCAGCAGCGAGCCGTTCGGCCCCACCAGGCGCGCCGCGATCGGCCCCGACAGGAAGGACACGAAGGCCACCGGCCCCGCCGCCGCGGTCGCGAAGGCGATGAGTCCCACCGCCCCGACGATCGCGACGAGCCGGGTCAGGTCCACGCGCACGCCCAGGGCCGAGGCGGTGTCGTCGCCGAGCTGGAGCGCGGACAGGTTGCCCGACTGGGACAGGAGCACGGGGGCGAGGACGACCAGCGCGACCAGCACCGGGACGGTCTGGTCCCAGCTGGCGCCGTTGAGGCTGCCGGTCAGCCACCGCATCGCCTCCTGCAGGTCCCACTGGGCGGCCTGGTCCAGGATGTAGTCGGTGACGCTGGTGAGCATGGCCGCGATGCCGATGCCGACCAGGATCAGGCGCGTCCCGGCGACCCCGTCCTTGAAGGACAGCGCGTACACGGCCAGCGCCACGAGCAGGCCCGCCGCGATCGCGAAGGCCGACACCCCGGCCTCGCCGAGCGAGAGCACCACGATCGCGAACACGGCCGCCGCGCTGGCCCCCGCGCTGATGCCGATGATGTCCGGGCTGGCCAGGGGGTTGCGCAGCATGGTCTGGAACGTCACGCCCGCGAGTCCGAAGCACAGCCCCGCCGCCACCGCGAGCACGGCCCGCGGCAGCCGGAGCCGCCCCACGGTGAACGAGGCGCCCGGCACGTCCTGGCCCAGGACCACCCGCACGACGTCGCCGGGCGGGTAGAAGGTCTGCCCGACCATCAGGGACAGGGCGAACACGAGGACGATCGCCACGGCCAGGGCGGCGATCACGACGCGCCGCCGGTAGGCGCGGCGCGTCCGGCCGCGGGCGACGGTCTCGACGGTGGAGGCGCTCACAGCTCACGCACCTTCTGACGGCGGACGATGTAGATGAAGAAGGGGGCGCCGATCAGCGCGGTCACGATCCCCACGTCGATCTCCGCGGGGCGCGCCACGATGCGGCCGGCCACGTCCGCCGCGGTCAGCAGGGCGGCGCCGGTGAGCGCCGAGAACGGGATCAGCCACCGGTGGTCCACGCCCACGAGCAGGCGGCACACGTGCGGGACGACGAGGCCGACGAAGCTGATCGGGCCGGTCACGGCGGTGCTCGCGCCGCACAGCACGACCGCGCCGACGAAGGCCGCGCCCCGCGCGAGGGCGACGCGCTCGCCCAGGCCCGCGGCCAGTTCGTCGCCCAGGGCGAGCAGGTTGAGCGCGCGTGCCGACAGCAGGCACACGACGAATCCGGCCATGAGGAAGGGCAGCACCTGCGTGACGCTGTCGAAGGTCCCGCCGCCCACGCCGCCGATCTGCCAGGACCGGACCCCGTCGGCGATGTCGGCGCGCGGGAGCACGACGGCCCTGATGAAGGAGGCCAGCGCCGCGGTGGTCGCGGCCCCGGCCAGGGCGAGTTTGAGCGGTGTGGCCCCGCCCCGCCCCAGGGAGCCGATCGTGTAGACGAACACCGTGGTCAGCCCCGCGCCGACGATCGCCACCCACACGAAGCTGGTCGCGGAGGCCAGGCCGAAGTAGGCGATGCCCGCGACGACGGCGAGCGAGGCGCCCATGGTCACGCCCAGGATGCCCGGGTCGGCCAGCGGGTTGCGGGTCACGCCCTGCATGACCGCCCCCGCCACGCCCAGGGCTGCTCCGGCGAGCACGGCCAGCAGCGTGCGGGGGATGCGCTTGGCCACCGCCGCCTGGTCGAAGTTCTCGGCCGCTCCGCCGAAGGCCGCCACGACGGCCGTCCAGGGCACGTCGCGCGAGCCGACCACGACCGAGGCGAACATGAGCGCGGCCAGTGCGCCCAGTACCACCAGCAGCCACAGGGTCTTGCCGCGCCTCGGGCGCCGCACGACGGCGGCGCCCGAGACGGCGGTCGAGGTGTCCGTCGTCACTACTGAGCCTCGTCAGCGGCCTCGGCGAGGAGCGACAGGTAGTCGTCCAGGACCCACGAGATCGACAGCGGGGTCGGGTTCGCGGCCGTGCCCAGCGGGTCGTCACCGGGGAGGTTGACGACGGAGCCGTTCTCCACGGCGGGCATCTGCGACAGCAGCGGGTCGCCCTCCAGGGTCCGCACCAGCTCCTCGCCGCCGTAGGTGACGATGATGTCCACGTCGTTGAACGCGTCCGCCTGCTCGGCGCTCTGGCTCAGGGAGAACTGGTCGGTCTCGGCCGAGGCGGTCGCGATGCTCTCCGGGGTCTCCATGCCCAGGTCCTCGAAGAACATGGCGCGCGTGTCGTGCGTGGTGTAGAAGCTGACCTCGCTCAGGTCCGTGGTGTCCACGTGGGTCAGGAACATCGCGGACCGGCCCTCGAACTGCGGGTACTCCGCGACCGACTCCTCGATCTCCTGCTCCAGGCCGGCGATGAGCTCCTCGCCCTCGGCCGCCATGCCCAGGGCCTGGCTGTTGAGCTCGATCATCTCCCGCCACGGGGTGCCCCAGGCGGTCTCGGGGTAGGCGACGACGGGGGCGATCTCGCTGAGCGTGTCGTAGTCCTCCTGGGTCAGCCCGGAGTAGGCGGCCAGGATCACGTCCGGCGCGGTGTCGGCGACGGCCTCGAAGTCGATGCCGTCCGTCTCGTCGAACAGGACCGGGGTCTCCGCGCCCAGTTCGGTGAGCTTCTCCTCGACCCAGGGCAGCACGCCGTTGCCGTCGTCGTCGCCGAAGTCGGCGGAGGCCATGCCGACCGGCACGACCCCCAGGGCCAGCGGGACCTCGTGGTTGGCCCAGTTCACCGTCGCGACCCGCTCGGGCTTGGACTCGATGGTCGTCGTGCCGAGCGCGTGCTCGATGGTGACGGGGGTCCAGTCCCCGGAACCGCCGTCCTCCCCGCCGGAGGAGTCGGAGGAGCCGTCGGAGGAGCAGGCGGCGAGCGCGACGGTGAGCAGCGCGGCGCCGGAGAGCGCGGCCAGCCTTGAAACGCGGGGCATGGTTTCCTTCCCATTGTGGCCGTGGGGCCTCAGCCATGGCGGTGCCATGGTCCGGCTCCCGCACCGCCCCGGCGCGCGCACGGGGGTGTGCGTCCGGGAGGGGACCGGTCGGGGTCGGGTCGCGTGGGGACAGGGGCCCGGGGGTGCGCGACGCCGACCCGACCGCGGCGATGCCGAGAGATTAGGTTTGCCTAACCGAATTTAGGGTGTCCTTGGTGGGTTCGCAATCGCGTAGATGCGACATTTTTTATAGCGAAACGGACAACCGGGGTGTGGCGGGGGAGTCTGGAGGGCTTGTTGGGGCCCGTGTTACTAATCCCGTCGCGGGAGCTGGAACGGTGTCCCCGCGGGCCTCACAGGGCGCGGAAGCGGCC
This sequence comes from Nocardiopsis sp. LDBS0036, assembly GCF_041228755.1. Lineage (NCBI taxonomy): Bacteria > Bacillati > Actinomycetota > Actinomycetes > Streptosporangiales > Nocardiopsidaceae > Nocardiopsis > Nocardiopsis sp. LDBS0036. The sequence goes on along the minus strand of NZ_CP141103.1, from coordinate 1,245,181 downwards.
CGGACTCAGCCCCGTGACCCGCCGGAAGGCCGCGCCGAACGCGCTCGCCGAGTGGTAGCCCACGCACACCGCCACCTCGTCGATCTCGTCCCCCCGCGCGAGCATCGTCACCGCGTGCTGCACGCGCGCGGTGGTCAGCCACTGGCTGAACCCCAGGCCCGTCTCGGCGCGGAACGCCCGGGTGACGGTGCGGGTGCTCACGCCCAGCCGCGCCGCCCACACGGCCAGGGTGGTGGTGTCGGCGGGGTCCTCGCGCACGGCGGCGACGATGGGGGCCAGCAGCGGTGACTCGGGGATGTGCAGGATCAGCTCGCGGCGGGCCGGGGCGAGGATGTCCAGCACCATCGCCTCGGTCCGTGAACGCTCGTCCGCGGTGAGGCCCTCGGCGTCGAGCCGGTCGAGCAGGAGCCGCAGGAGCGGGGTGATCTCCATGGCCACGGGCCCGTCGGAGATCGAGGGCACCGCGTGGACGCCGAACTGCGCGGCGCGGTGCCAGGTCCCCGCGGGGGTCCACCCGGAGTGGCGCGTCCCGGCCGGGAGCCACAGGCCGACCGTGGGGGTGATCGTCCAGACCCGCGTGCCGACGGTGGCGGAGGAGGCGCCCCGCTGGTTCCAGAGCAGTTCGTGCGTGGGGTGCGAGTGCTCCTCCCAGAACGTGTCCCGGGGGATGATCTCGGCGCTGCCCATGACGACGAAGGGCACCTCGATCTCACCGGCGGCGTAGGAGGGGAGCCTGCGGCTGTCGATCGCCTCGCGCCGCGGGGGCCCGGCGGGACTCGGCCGGGTGTCTGGTCTGACCACGTCGTCCAGGTTAGGCGCAGGTGGGAGCCGCGGCGGCGGTGACCCCGCTTCCGCCCCGCGGGCCGTGCTCCGGTGCCGGAGCGGCTGTTCCGGGGACCCGGGGGAGGGGCGCGCCGAGGACCGTGTTCCCGTTCCCCGGCTCTGTGCGAACCCCTTGACCTCAATAAAAGTTGAGGTTTCAGAATGGGGTCCAACACTCACGACACGAAGGAGATGCGCGTGCGTACGACGCGTAGTCGGCGGCGGAGTCCGGGTTCGCGGGCGGTGCCACGCCCCGGGGTGCTGCTCGCCAGCGTCATGCTGGGCGTTCTGGTCGTGGCCATGTCGATCTCGGGGACGGCCGTGGCCGTCCCGAACATCGGGGCGGACCTGGAGGCCTCCGGCGCCGCGCTGCACTGGGTGGTGGCCGGGTACAACCTCACCTTCGCCGCGTTCACCCTGGTCTGCGGTTCCCTGGCCGACCTGTTCGGGCGAAGGTTGCTGTTCGCGGTCGGCGCGGTCGTCTTCCTCGCGGGCAACCTGGCCAGCGCCCTGGCCGGTGACATCCTCCTCCTGGACGCGGCACGCCTGCTCACCGGTGTCGGCGGCGCGGCGATCATGGCCAGCGGCGGCGCCCTGCTGGCGATGGGCTTCGACGGTGCCGCGCGGACTCGGGCCTTCGCCGCCATGGGCACCATGGCGGGGGTCGGCATCGCGATCGGCCCGACCCTGTCGGGTCTGCTGGTCGGCGCCGTGGGCTGGCGCACGGCGTTCCTGGTCTACGCCGCGGTCGGCCTGCTCATCCTGGTCGGATCGGCGTTCGTCGCCGAGTCGCGGGCCTCCGAGCGCCCGCGCGTCGACTGGGTCGGCTCGGTGACCTTCGTGGTCAGCCTGACGCTGGTGATGTACGCGGTCATCGAGGCGCCCGAGGCGGGCTGGGGGACCCCGGCGGTGGTGGGCGCGCTGGCGGCCGGTGCGGTCCTCCTCGCGCTCTTCTTCGTCGTCGAGAGCCGGGTGGCCCGGCCGGTGCTCGACCTGAGCCTGGTCCGCGACGGACGGTTCATGGCCTGGTGCCTGGCGACGCTGACCACCTCGATCGGCTTCCTGGGGGTGCTGGTCTTCCTGCCGACCTACCTCCAGGGGGTGCAGGGGGTGTCCGCCCAGACCGCCGGTCTGATGATGCTCATGCTCACGGCGCCGGTGCTGGTGGCCCCGTCCCTGGGCGGGTGGATGGTCGCCGGGGGCGTGTCGGCACGCGGGACGATCGTCGTCGCGCTGCTGCTCGTGGCCGGGGGCAACGCGCTGCTCACCGTGCTCCACCCGCAGATCACCGCGTTGGGACTGGCCCTTCCCCTGGTGCTGATCGGTACCGGCATGGGATTGTCGTTCGGCATCACCGACGGCCAGGCGATGGGCGTCATCGAACCCGGGAAGGCGGGCATGGCGGCGGGTTTCCTCAACACGCTCCGCGGTGGTGCCGAAGCCCTGGTCATCGCGGTCTTCGGAGCGGCGTTGACCAGCATCGTCGCCGCCCGCACGGGATCGTCCGAAGCCGCCGCCCGTGCGACCGCCGGGGACGTGGGAGGGTCGGACGCCCTGGCCGGTCACCTCACGGCGGCCTGGGACGCCACGTCCTGGGGCGTCGCGGCGCTGTCGCTGGTCGCCACGGCCGGGGTGTTCGTGCTCCTGGCCCGGCGCCGGAGCGCGGCGGGAGGAGTTCCCCAGCAGGACGGGACGGAGACGGAGTCCGCGGGGCCGGAGCCCGTCGAACGCTAGCCCGTCGAACGCCGGCGGTTCCGCGGCGTGCCGCGGCTGCCCGGAGGAGCACGGCCGGGCCGCCGGGCCTGCGGGGGCGATTCCCCGGGCGGGCGCTGTCACAGGCGTGTGCTTCGATACCGGCATGAACGCGCCCGAGACCGCCCTCCGCCTGCCCGAACCCGCTGCCCTGCGCGTCCTGTCCCGCAGGACGGCGCTGCTGGAGTTCCTCATCGCTCCCGACAACCGCTATCGCAAGTACGACTTCACCCCCGACTGGCGGCCGGGGTGGGACCTGGCGACGATGAGCAACGGGGGAGGGGACGAGTACGCCATCGCGCTCTCGGACACGGCCGGTCTCATCCGCTGCTTCGACCACGAGTCGGAGATGAGCCCCTACGCCAACGACGAGGAGCACTGGCCGGGGACGGTCGACGCCCTGCCCGGGGAACTCGTGTTCCTCATGGCGGACACCGACTTCAACGGCGGGGACGCGCTGTCGGTGAGCGCTCTGCTGTGGCGCCTGTCCGCGGACGCCTCCTGGCGCACCGGTGTCGCCGGAGACCGGGGAGACGGGTCCGGTTGGCTGCTGGGCGGCGTGTACGCCGCCGACTCCGCGCGCTACCACCACGATCACTTCCAGGACTACTACGGGCGTTCCCTGGACCTCGACGCGGTACGCGCGGTGTTCGAAGGACGGCCGCTGACCGAGGAGGTCGTGGCCGGGCTCAATCCCGGGGCCGACCCCTCCGAGCTGCTGCGCCGTGCGGAGGCGTACCCGGCCTGAGGTCTGGCCTCTCCTGTCATCCTCGGCGCGGAGGGGCCCGTCATCGTCCGGTGGAGAACGTCAGTTCCCCGCGCGAGGGGCGGACGGGTGGATGCGGTACAGCACGTTCGGGCGCAGCGGCCCCTCGGGCACGGTGGGGTCGTCGAAGTCGTCGGCCGGGTTCCGGGTCATGTTGATCCGGCGCTTGACTGCCTCTCCCTCGTGAACGAGGGAGATTCCGACCACCCCTTGTCGGGGCGGTGGTACTGCGCGCCTCGCGGCCGCAGCTGGTTTCCCCGCGCTCTCCCCCCGAGACGGCAAGACCCCTGTTCCGCCTCCTGGAACGGGGGTCTCGCACCTACAGGCCACTCAGCGCGGCGCGTCAGCCCTTGAGCGGGTCGTGCCCCCAGTTCATCAGCGAGTACCGCCACGGGGTCTCGCTCGGGTCCCCGGACGGCTTCTGCGCCAGGTGCCGGTGCACGTAACCGGTGACCTTGCGCATGTGCTCGTAGTCCTCCTCCTTCAGATCACCCTGCGAAGCGTGCAGGATGTCCACGATCCGCCGCCCCGAGCGGTGGCCCTTGGACTCCCCGTCGCCCTCGCCCACGGACTTCGACTCGTCGGTCTCCAGCCACCGCTCCAGCTCCTTGGGCGTCATGTTGACCGCCTCGCCGAACTCCTGCCGGACCTGCCGCCGCTGCTTCTCGTCCATGTCCCCGCCCCCGTCTCCCCGTTGTCCGTTCCCCGGCCAGCCCTCGGCGCGGCTGTGCCTCCGCCTGTGCCTCCGCCTGTGTCCGCGCCTGCGCGGTCAGCCCTCGGCGCGCCTGTCGAGCACGCGTAGCACGGTCTTGCGGGCCTTGTGCCCGCGCTCGTGCTCGGCTGCGCTGCGGGCCTGCTTCGAGGACATACCCCGCGCCTTCTTGGCGGCCTCGGCGGCGGGCAGCCGGTCCAGTTCGACGGACCTGCGGGCCGACTCCGCGGCCGGAGGGTTCGGCGAACGCCCCTTGCCCTGTCCGTCGTCACGGCGCTTGGTGCGTTGCGCCTGCCGCCGCTCCCGGGGACTGAGCTGCTCCCAGGCGTGGCGCGGAAGGTAGCGGTCGGTGCCCCCGGGTTCCTCGGAACCGCTGTCGCGCGCCCGCGCGTCGCCGGAGGCCGTCTGCCACTCCTCCTCGGTCCACTTCCGAAGGTCGCGCTGTTCGCCGCTCCTGCGGTCCGGGTGCCGGTAGCCGCCGCCCTCGCGTTCGTACTCCTGGGTGAGCAGCTGGCTCTTGCGCGCCGACCACTTCCCGGCGGCCCCGCCCTTGTCCGAGGCCTTGATCCGCTCCTTGAGCCTCTCCCGTAACTTGGGGTCGGTGTAGTCCCTGCGGTAGTCGTCCGCGTCCTTGCCCATGTGGGCCGACTACCCCTCCCGCCGGACCGCTACAACCCTGAGCAGGGCTTTTGCCCGGGCTTTCCCACGGCCGCAAGCACGGAGAACCCAGGACCGAGGGAACACGGGTCAGTCCCGGTACACCGCCGTCGAACCCCGCACCACCAGCTCCGGCGTGAACAGCACCCGCTCGTGGACGTGCTCGCCGTGGTTCAGCTCCGACTCCAGCAGGCGCATCGCCGCCCGGCCCAGTTCGTATTTGGGCTGGGCCACCGTGGTCAGCCCCGGGTGCACCAGGTCGGCGAAGTCCACGTTGTCGTAGCCCACCACCGACATGTCCTCGGGCACCCGCAGGCCCCGCTGGCCCAGGCCCTTCATCACGCCGAGCGCGAGCTGGTCGTTGGCGCAGAACACCGCCCGCGGCCGCTGCCGCGGCCCCCCGCCCAGGATCGCGTCCACCGCCCGCTCGCCCTGCTCGGGGTTGAGCAGCGGCTGCTCGACCACCCGCACGCAGGAGTCCGGGTCCAGCCCGGCCTCGGTGAAGGCGTCGCGCAGCCCCTCGTGCCTGCGCCTGACCTGTTCGATGGCGAACGGCCCGGTCAGGAAGGTCACCGTCTCGTGCCCCAGCCCGATGAGGTGCCTCCCGGCCGCCATCCCGCCCGCGTGGTTGTCCACGCTGACGCTGCACCCCACGTCCTCGGCGACGTCGCCCCGGTCCAGGGCCACCCAGAAGGTCCCCTGGCGGCTCAGCCACAGAAGGTCCGACAGGTCGTCGTCCACCGGCATCACCACGGCCCCGGCCGCGCGCTGCTCGGCCAGCAGGCGCACGTTGCGCTGCTGGCGCTCGCGCTTCTCGGCGGAGTTGAGCAGCACCACGGCGAGCCCGGATCCGGCCGCCTCGTCCTCCACGCCCCGGGCGACCTCGGTGAAGAACGGGTTGGTCACGTCCAGCACGAGCAGCCCCACGGACTCGCTGCGGCCCGAGCGCAGGCTGCTGCCGGAGGAGTTGCGCACGTAGTCGAGCTCGGTGATGGCCGCCTCGACCCGCAGGCGGGTGGCCTCGGCGACGCGCTCGGGGCGGTTGAGCACGTTGGACACGGTTCCGGGCGAGACCCCGGCGCGCCGGGCGACCTCGGTGATACCCACGCCTCGGCGTGCGTTGGGGGACCTGGTGGACAAGGGGCTTCTCCCGTGCGTGTGCGGAGGGCGATGCGAAGCATCGTACTCACACTCCGATTGAAACGTGTCAATCCGTTGTCCGAGACGAGGTGCTCTGGGGTCCGTGGCGTGCTGGAAAGGGCTTACCTCAAGGGGGGCGTTATCGGGGCGAGACCTGCGAATTCTCGGGTGATCCTCTTGACGGTGTGATGTGGGGCACTTAACATCCACTTCATATTAAAACGTTTTTGCCATGTTCGGGGTCGCCACGCCGGACACGGCACGGAGAAGGAGGGCGCACGTGGACCCAGCAGAGGTCCCCCCACCGCTCGCCCTGGTCGACGTCACCAAGTCCTTCGGAAGCGTCCGGGCCCTGCGGGGGCTGTCCCTGGAACTGCGCTCCGGAGAGATCCACGCACTGGTGGGCGAGAACGGGGCGGGCAAGTCCACCCTGGTCAAGACCATCGCGGGGGTGCACCGACCGGACGGCGGGCAGGTGCTCGTGGACGGCCGCCCCGCGGAGTTCGCCGCGCCCGTGGACGCCCAGCGCGCCGGGGTCGCGGTCATCTACCAGGAACCCACGCTGTTCCCCGACCTGTCGGTGGCCGAGAACATCTTCGTCGGCCGCCAGCCCCGCACCCGCCTGCGCACCATCGACCGCGGCCGCATGCGCCGCGACACCCGGGAGGTCTTCGCGCGCCTGGGCGTGGACATGGACCCCGACCGCCCCGCACGCGGGCTGTCCATCGCCGACCAGCAGCTCGTGGAGATCGCCAAGGCCCTCACCCGCCAGGCGCGGGTCCTGGTCATGGACGAGCCCACCGCCGCCCTGTCCGGTGTGGAGGCCGAACGCCTGTTCACCGTCGCCCGCACCCTGCGCGACTCCGGTGCGGCGCTGCTGTTCATCTCCCACCGCTTCGACGAGGTCTTCGCCCTGTGCGACCGCGTCACCGTGGTCCGCGACGGCGCGTTCGTCTCCTGCGACCCCACCGGCGACCTGGACGTGGACACCGTCGTGCGCCGCATGGTCGGCCGCGAGGTCAGCAGCCTCTACCCCAAGGAGGAGGCCGAGCGCGGCGAGGTCCTGCTGGAGGTCGACGGCCTGACCCGCCACGGCGTGTTCGCCGACGTGTCCTTCTCGGTGCGCGCCGGGGAGATCGTCGCCCTGGCAGGGCTGGTCGGCGCCGGACGCAGCGAGGTCGTCCGCGCCGTGTTCGGCGTGGACCGCTACGACGCGGGCACCGTGCGGGTGGAGGGCAGGCCGCTGGCGCCGGGGCGGCCCCGGGCCGCCATGGCCGCCGGGCTGGCCCTGGTCCCCGAGGACCGCCGCCAGCAGGGCCTGGTCATGGAGTCCTCCATCGAGCGCAACGCCACCGCCACCCGCCGCCGAGCGCTCAGCCGCCTGGGGCTGCTGCGCCCCCGAGCCGAACGCGACTCCGCCCGCGAGTGGGGCGAGCGCCTGAACCTGAGGTTCGGCCGCCTCACCGACCCCGTCTCCACCCTCTCCGGCGGCAACCAGCAAAAAGTCGTCCTGGCCAAGTGGCTGTCCACCGATCCCCGCGTGCTGTTCGTGGACGAGCCCACACGCGGCATCGACGTGGGCACCAAGGCCGAGGTCCACCGCCTGCTGTCCGCCCTCGCGGGCCGGGGGCTGGCCATCGTCATGGTCTCCAGCGAACTCCCCGAGGTCCTGGGCATGGCCGACCGGGTCCTGGTCATGCACGAGGGCCGGATCACCGCCCACCTGGACCGCGCGGAGGCCGACGAGGAGTCGGTCATGTACGCGGCCACCGGACAGCGGCCGAGCGAGGCCGCATGACGAACACGGTCAGCACCGCCCCCACCCCCGCTCCCGCCGCGCGCCGCGGGCTCCAGTTCCGCGAACTCGGCGTGCTCCTGGCCGTGGTGGTCCTCGTGGCCGCCACCTGGCTGTACAACCCCGGTTTCCTGTCCAGCCAGGGCGTGCGCGACCTGTTCCTGGGCGCCACCGTCCTGTCCGTCCTCGCCGTCGGCCAGGCCCTGGTCCTCATCACCAGGAACGTCGACCTCTCGGTCGGCTCGGTCATGGGCCTGTCGGCCTTCGGCACCGGCCTGCTGTTCGTGACCTTCCCGGGCCTGCCCGTGCCCGTCGCGATGCTCGCCGGGGTCGGCGTCGGCCTGGTCGCGGGTCTGCTCAACGGCCTGCTGGTCACCACCGTGCGGGTTCCCGCCCTGGTCGTCACCCTGGGCACCCTGTACGCCTACCGCGGCCTCAACCACTGGTGGGCCGGGGGCGGGCAGGTCAACGCCCACGACATGCCCGACTCCTTCCTGCTCCTGGGCCGCTTCAGCGTCCTGGGCGTGCCCCTGCCGGCCGCGGTCGCCATCGTCGTGGTCGCCGTCGTGGGCTTCTACCTCGCCAGCTACCGCTCGGGCCGCGAGCTGTACGCCATCGGCTCCGACGCCGACGCCGCTCGGCTCTCCGGCATCCCCGCCGCGCGCCGCGTCACCTGGGCCTTCGCCGCCAACGGCGCCCTGGCCGGGCTGGCCGGGGTGCTCTTCGCCGCCCGCTACGGCACCGTCGACTCCACCGTGGGCACCGGCATGGAACTCCAGGTCGTCGCCGCGGCCGTGGTCGGCGGCGTGGCCATCGCGGGCGGCGTGGGCACCGTCTACGGCGCCGCGCTCGGCGCCGTCCTGCTCACCACCATCACCGCCGCCCTGCCCATCTGGCGGGTCGACCAGTTCTGGCACCAGGCGGTGGTGGGCGCGCTCATCCTGGCCGCCATCGGCCTGGACCGGCTGCTCGCGGTGCGCACCGCGAGCAGGCTTCGAGGAGGAGGTGCCCGTGGCGCCTGAACGCATCGTCACCGCCCCCGCCCCCGACCGGGCTCCCGGGGGCGCCCCGGCGCGGGGCCCCGGCGGCCCCGGCCGGATCCGGTCGCCGCTCTCGGCCCGCGAGGCGCCCGTGGTGGGCGCGCTCGTGGTCACCCTGCTGGCCGCCGGGCTGTTCGTGGACATGTTCGCCACCGCGCGCAACATCGACTTCCTGGTGCTGAGCGTGGCAGCCATCGCCCTGATGGCCCTGCCGATGACGCTCATCGTCATCACCGGCGAGATCGACCTGTCGGTGGCCAGTACCCTGGCGCTGACCAGCGCCACCCTGGGCGTGCTGTGGGAGGCCGGGGTCGCCATCGAGACGGCCCTGTGGATCTGTCTGGCCGCGGGCGCGCTGCTGGGCGCCTTCAACGGGTTCCTGGTCACCGTGTGCGGGCTGCCGTCCCTGGCCGTGACCATCGGCACCATGGCCCTGTACCGGGGTCTGGCCTACGTGATGCTCGGCGACCGCGCCGTGGCCAGCTACCCCCGGAGCTGGGTCAGCGGCGCCCGGGCGCCCTTCCTGGGCGTGGAGGGCCTGCCGTGGATCGCCGTGGCGATCCTGGCCCTGGCCGTCCTGTTCGGGGTGCTGCTGCACGCCACCGCCGTCGGCCGCTCGCTGTTCGACATCGGCAACAACGACGAGGCCGCCCGCTTCACCGGGGTGCCGGTGCGCTGGACCAAGTTCTGGCTGTTCACGCTCAGCGGCGCGGTGGCCTCCGGGGCCGGGGTCTTCTGGACCCTGCAGTACGGCACCTCCCGCGCCGACACCGCCCTCGGCCTGGAACTCCAGGTCGTGGCCGCCGTCCTGCTCGGCGGGGTGTCCATCTTCGGCGGGGTCGGTTCGGTCCTGGGCGTGCTGAGCGGCGTCGTGCTGCTGGGCGCCATCCGCAACGCCCTCCAGCTGTTCGGCATCAGCAGCGAGGTCCTGCAGATCGTCACCGGCCTCATCCTCATCGCCTCCGTCGTCACCCCCAACCTCGTGGCCCGGATGCGCGCCAGACGCGCGTCCGGACCCAGCCCCTCCTCACCCCCGGACGCGGCACCGTCCGCCGCGTCCGCCCCCACCAAGGGAGAACACTCATGACCCAGGGCCGCCCACGCCACCTGCTCCTGGCCGCGTCCGCGTTCGCGGTGCTGATGACCGCCGCCTGCGGCGGGGGCACCACCATCGAGGACGCCCAGGAGGAGAACGAGACCGGGCCGACCGGGACCGCCGACCCGGACGCGCGGATCCCCGAGGGCCTGAAGATCGACTTCCTGCCCAAGCAGCTCAACAACCCCTTCTTCGAGATCGTCAACCAGGGCGGCGCCGAGGCCGTCGAGGAGGTCGGCGGAACGGCCACCGAGCGCGGCGGCACCGAGGCCACGGCCGACTCCCAGGTGGAGTACGTCAACGCGGCCAGCCAGGCGGGCAGCGACGTCATCGTGATCGCCGCCAACGACCCCGACGCGGTCTGCCCCGCGCTCAACGAGGCCCGCGACAACGGCGCGGCCATCGTCGGCTACGACTCCGACGCCAACTGCACCGACGTGTTCGTCAACCAGTCCTCCACCGAGCTCATCGGCCGCACCCTGGTCGAGATGATCGCCGAGGACCTGGGCGGCGAGGGTACCTTCGCGGTGCTGTCGGCCACCCCCAACGCCACCAACCAGAACGCCTGGATCGCGGCGATGGAGGAGGTGCTGGCCGAGGAGGAGTACGCCGACCTGGAGCTGGTCGAGACCGTCTACGGCAACGACGACGACCTGGAGTCCTTCCAGGAGATGCAGGGCCTCATGCAGTCCCACCCCGACCTGGACGGCGTGGTCTCGCCGACCACGGTCGGCATCGCCGCGGCGGCCCGCTACGTCAGCGACTCCGAGTACCGGGGCGAGGTGGCCGTCACCGGCCTGGGCACGCCCAACCAGATGCGCGAGTTCGTGCACGACGGCACCGTGGGGCGGTTCGCCCTGTGGAACCCGCTCGACCTGGGCTACCTGGCCGGGTACACCGGCGCGGCGCTCAGGGCCGGACAGATCACCGGCGCCGAGGGCGAGACCTTCACGGCCGGACGCCTGGGCGAGTTCACCTTCGAGACCGAGGGGGAGATCGTGCTCGGCCCGCCGCAGGTCTTCGACGCCGGGAACGTGGACGACTTCGACTTCTGACCCCGTCCCCGGGTGCCGCCCCCGAGGGCGGCACCCCGGACACGGGGAGCCTCCGCGGTCGGGCGCGCTCCCCGGTCCCGGAGCCGTTCCGGGGGGCGTCCGGCACACGGAAACCGGGCCCGGGCGACTCCGCCCGGCCCGACGTGCCGCAATCCGTACCACTTCGCACAGAACCGTCATGGTCTGTCGCGCCTCATCCGTATCCGTCCCACAGGAAGGACGTCCGTGCAGCGCGTCTGCTTCATCCTCAAGGTCCGCCGGGAACGCCTCGCCGAGTACCGGGAACGGCACGCCGAGGTGTGGCCGGAGATGCGCGAGGCCCTCAGCGCCACCGGCTGGCACAACTACTCGCTGTTCTGCACCGAGGAGGGCATGGTCGTCGGCTACCTGGAGACCGAGGACTTCGAGGCCGCCCGCGCCGCGATGGCCGAAACCGACGTCAACGCCCGCTGGCAGGCCGAGATGGCGCCGTTCTTCGAGGGCCTGCCCGGCCGTCCCGACGAGGGCATGGTGCCGCTGACCGAGGTCTTCCACCTCGCCTGACGGGGAGGGGCCCGGTGCCGGGCCCCTCCCTCCGGGCGTTCGGGGTCACTCGGCGGGCAGGTCCACGCGGATCTCCCCGCCCAGCGACGCGCCGCCCTCCAGCTCCAGGTCGTCGCCGCTCCAGAACCGCCCCGGGTCGTAGTACCCGGGCAGGCGCCCCGAGGGCAGCAGGCCCATGGCCTCGTAGGTCAGGGCGATCACCTCGGCGCAGTAGGCGGTCTCCAGCGCGCGCTCGCGCGCGCCCCTCCCGAAGGGCAGCTTGCGCAGGGGCAGGCGTCCGCGCGCCCAGCGGGCGGCCATCTGGGTGGTGGAGGGGAAGGGGGTGCCGTTGAGCCGGGCGACCGTGCGCAGGGCGGCGTCCTCCATCGCGCCGTCCGCCAGGGGGTCGAGCTGGCGCAGCCAGCCGCGCTGGCCGTACTTGCGGCCCCACACCAGGACGGCGTCGCGCAGGTCGTGCAGCTGTACGCCGCGCTGGTGCCTGCCGGTCCACACGTCGGGCAGGGACCGGCCGAGTTCGGCGTGCCACATCAGCGGCGGCAGGTCCTCGACCACGATGGACATGCCGACGTGGTTGACCGGGCTGTTCGTGGTGATCTGGATGGCGCGGTCGGCCGCGCTCGTGCCGCGGAAGACCCAGACGTCACCGGTCCGGGTGAGCTCCAGCGCCTCGTTCAGGGACATGCTCGTGTCTGCCACACCCACTAGCCTAGGGAACATGCGTTGGTGGAAGGCCCTTGGAGTGGCCGCTTTCGTGGGCGTCGCGGCGACCGGCGCGGTGATCGCGCGGGACCAGCGGCAGCGCCGTGCCTACACCCCCGAACAGGTCAGGGACCGGTTGCGTGAGCGCGCCGCCCAGGCCGGGGCCGCCGGGACGGACGAGGCGGCCGGAACGGCCGTGGAGCCGGGGGAGGACCTCGGGGTGCCCGTGTGGCGCCGTCGGCTGTCCGGGCTGGCCGCCGGGGTGCGGCGTTCCGCGGCGGCGGCCCTGGGGCTGGTGAGGGGCCGCGTCGACCGTTCGGTCTGAGGCGGCCCGGCGGGGGAGGACCGGCGTCGAGCCTCCCCCCGCGGCGGGCTGGGAAAGCGTGTGGCCGGTGTGTCCCGTGTGTCGTCAGAGCGCGGCGGCCGGTCGGTCCGGGTCGGCCAGGCGGGAGACGCCGGGAACGGCCAGCGGTACGAGCGTGGTCACCAGCCCGGCCACGGCCGCGCCGACCAGCACGGGGCGCGGCCCCACGGTTTGGGCCAGGGCCCCGGCCAGCGCGTACCCGGCCGGTTCCAGCGCGAAGCTGCCCACCTCGTCGACGCTGATCACCACGCTGAGCAGGTCCTGGGGGATCGCCCGTTGCAGGGCGGTGTGCCAGTACACGCCCAGGAGCATGAAGCCCGTGCCGGTGACGGCGTAGCCGGTCAGCAGCAGCCAGGCGGGCATGCCACACCGCGCGCCCAGGACCAGGCCCAGGAGCAGCGGTCCGTGTCCGGCCAGCACCAGGCCGACCACGGCCACGGGCAGCATCGCCGAGCCGAGTTCGCCGGAGCCCCTGCCCGCGAGGAGGAGGCCGAACCCCCGGTGGCGCAGGGTCGGGGGCAGCGCACGCGTACCCATCGGGGCCTCCTTGTGACAAAGCCCCCAGTGTGCCGGTGGCCCCCGTGTCCCGGCGAGTGGTTTTCCGGCGGACGCGGGACGGTGACGGTGTTCTTCGCGGCCTCTCCGGCGGCGGAGGAGCCGGGTGTTCCCGCGTGTTGCGCGGGTAGGGGGGGCGTGTTCCAGGGCGGGGGGAGCGTGCCCGGGACGGGGCGCGTTGTTACCCACTGGTACTACCGACTGGTAGCTTTGCTCTGTTGCGGTGGCCGTACGGCCGCACCCGGACACGGACAGCGAGGAAACAGGCAGTGCACGAGGGCGTCCTCATCCGGCCCCGACCCGTTCCCCGGGCAGGCTTCCGGATCTTCCTGCTGCACCACGCGGGCGGATCCTCCCTGGGCTACCGGCCCTGGGTGCGCCACTTCCCGGCCGACTGGGAGGTGTGCCTGGTGGAGGCGCCCGGACGCGGCCGGACGGCGGCGGAGGAGCCCTTCCGCGACGCCGGAGAACTCGCCCGCCACCTGCGCGCGCACCTGGCCCCCGAACTGGACCGCCCCTTCGGGTTCTTCGGCCACAGCATGGGCGCGCTCCTGGCGCACGAACTGACCGCCCTGCTGGCCGCCGACGGCCCCGCCGACCCCGCCTGGCTCGGGGTGTCGGCGTGGAGTCCGGCCCCGGGGCCCGAACACGACGATCCCCGGCACCTGCTGTCCTCCGAGCGGCTGCGTCGGAGCATCGCCCGCATGGGCGGGACCGCCGTCGGTTCCCTGGACGACCCCGAGCAGTGGAAGCTCGTGGAGCCGCTGATCCGCGCCGACCTCGAACTCGTCGACACCTGGCGCCCGGATCCGGACGCCCCGCCGCTGCGGACGCCGCTGTCGGTCTTCGGTGGCCGGGACGACCCCGGCGTCACGCCCGAGCGCCTCGCCGCCTGGGACGGCCGCGCCTCGGGGCCGGTGGAGCGCCACATCCTGCCCGGCGAGCACTTCTACTTCGTCGGCCGGACCGGCGACGTGGTCGCCCGGATCGTCAAGGACGTCCAGGCCGCCCTGCCCCAGGAGGTCTAGACACGCTGTCCCGCGGCGTGCGTCGCCGGTTCAGCCCCGGAACTCCTCGGTGTTCCACGTCCGCCAGACGCTGCGCGTGTCGGGTACCCCGGGGCGGTCGAGGAGCCAGAGGACGTAGGCGGCGTGGCGGCGCGCCCACGGATGGTCCGACCCGGCGGCCGCCGTCAGCCTGGCGCGCAGGTCCTCACCGTCCAGGACGCGGGCCACCCGCACGTACTCGCGGTCCTTGCAGCGGTAACGCCGCCGGACGACGGTCTCGACCAGGTCGCTGAGCCTGGCCCTGACCGCCTCGTCGTGCCCGGCCACCGCCACGTCGCGCACGAGGCGCTCCTTCGTGCCCCACTTCTTGGCGTGCCGGGTCCACTCCCGCGGGTACTTCGCCTCCCACTCCAGGTAGAGCAGCGCGTACGGGAGGCCGGGCCATGCCCGGACGTCCCCCCGGGGACGGTTCCACAACGCATCGGGCAGCAAGTACCCCTGGGACTCCTGGACCGGCGCGTAGGCCTTGAGGTACTCCGCCTTCCGGTGCCCCTCCCGGTCCCCGGGGACCGGGGTCCGCAACCACTCGTTGAACCGGGTGACGGCCGCCCTGACGTTCTCCCGGGCCTCAGCGAGGCGGAGCAGGGCCGCGGCGCGTTCGGCGGGATCGTCCGCCGTCAGTCCGTACGCCCAGCCCAACCGCGCGTCCCACGCACGGCCGTCATCGCCGCCCGTTCCCGAGCCCGGTCGCCCCGCCACCCGTTCCATCCCTCTCCCCAACTCCTGCCGGGGCGGCGCGGAACCCGTCACGCCGCCCCGGTCCGGTGCGTCAGCTCCCGGCCGCGATGACGTAGCCGGGCCCGTCCGCCGCCAGTTCCACCCGCTCCGCGCCCTCCAGGGCCGCCCGCGCCCCGCCGCCCCGGGCGAGCACCTCCAGGTCCGAGACGTCCAGGTCGGCCAGGGCCGCGGACAGTCCCTCGTGCGGTCCGTCGGCCAGGTGCACCAGCACCACCCGGCCTTCGAGCGAGCGCAGGAACGTCATGTGATGGGGCCCCGCGTCCAACCAGCGCAGGCCGCCGGTCTGGAGCGCGGGCAGCTCCCGGCGCAGGGCCAGCAGCCGGGTGTGCGCCTCCATCGTCCCCGTGTCCCACGCCTCGGGCCGGTGCCAGGGCATGGGTCTGCGGGCGTTCTCCCCGTCCACGCCCTCCATGCCGATCTCGTCGCCCGCGAACACGAACGGCACGCCGGGCAGGGTCACCTGCGCCGCCACCCCGACCTCGTGCCGGTCGGCGTCGCCGCCCACCACGGTCCGAAAGCGCGTCGAGTCGTGCGTGCTCAGCGCGTTCACGCTGTGCGTCAGCACCCGCCACGGCAGCCCGGCGTTGGTCGCGCGCATCGCCCGCACCGCCTGTTCGGCGCCGCTGCGCGGCAGCGGCGAGTCCGTGCGCAGGTAGCGCACGTGCTCGGGCGCGGTGTTCAGCCAGGTCCACACCGGCCGGGTGAACCCGGCGTAGTTCATCACCCCGTGCCACCCGTCGTGGTGGGTGTCGGGGCCCGCGTCGTGGAAGTGCTCGGCCAGCAGCCACGAACCGTCGCCGCCCCGCCGGTCGTCCACCTCGCGCATCCGCGCCGCGATCTCCCCGGAGACCTCGCGGTTGAGGTCCTGCGCGCCGTTGCGCCCGGTCATGTTGGCCACGTCGACGCGCCATCCGTCCAGCGCGTCCGGCCCGGTCAGCCAGCCCACGAGCACCGAGTCGTCGGCGCCGTAGACCCTGCGCCGCAGTTCGGCCGAGGAGTAGTCCAGCTTGGGCAGGCTGGGCACACCCAGCCAGCCCACGTAGCCGTCCGGGTGGTCGGTGAAGTGGTAGAACCCCGCCTCGGCGGAGTCCGCGTCGGCCCGAGCCGCCAGGAACCACTCGTGGGCGTCCCCGGTGTGGTTGGTGGTCAGGTCGCCCATCACCCGCATGCCGCGCTCGTGCGCGGCCCGCGCCAGCTCCCGCAGGGCCCGGTCCCCGCCCAGCAGCGGGTCCACCTCGGAGAAGGTGGCCGCGTCGTAGCGGTGCGTGGAGCGCGCCGGGAAGACGGGGGTCAGGTAGACCACCTCCACGCCCAGCGCGGCCAGGTGGTCCAGGCGGCGGCGGACCCCGTCGAGCGTGCCGCCGAAGTACTCGCGGGTCGCGGTCAGCCCGAAGGCGGAGGGCTCGTCGTCCCAGGAGCGGGGCAGCGCCCAGTCGGGGTGCTCGGCCGGGGGCTCGACGGAGTCGTCGTCGCGGGCGAAGCGGTCCGGGAAGATCTGGTAGACGCTCGTGCCCGGAACCCACGCGGGCGGCGGGGGACCGTCGATCAGCCGGAAGTCCGCCGCGTCGGTCACCTCGTGTCCGTGGACGCCCTCCTGGTTGAGCCAGGTGTACTCGGTGCCGCGCACGATCGCGAACCGGTAGTTGGTCACCACCGGGCGCAGCGGCACACTCGCCTCGAACCAGACGGCGCCGTCCGAGGCGTGCGTCCTCTCCGCCCGGAAGGTGACGCCCTCGCCGTCCTCCACCACGCGGGCGTACACCGCGTCCGCGCCTCCGGGCACGCGCACGCGCAGTCGCGCCCGGCCCTCCCCGACGCTGACGTGGTCGGGGGATCCGTCGTGGTGGGGGTCGCGGACGAACTTCATGGGGCGGCTCCTGGGCTGCGGGGTGCTGACACGTGAGCGGACCCCGCCGCGTGGGCGGCGGGGTCCGGTCCGGACTGGTCAGTATCGCAACGGGAGTCGGGCGTCGCGAATCCTTTAAGCACCAGCCCGGGTCTTGTGGCGCATGGTGCTTCCCGGCGGCGTCCCGCGCATGAGGCCCCAGGGGGTCGGGGGCGGCTCCGCGGGCGTCGTAGGCGGGTCGGCGGGTGCGTTTCGGGGCCGTCCGTCTGGGAGCGCTCCCAGACGTGCTGGTCACCTTAACGGCCGCGATACGCGGTGTAAAGGGGTCGTGACGGACCGGTTCGGGTCCTGTTCGCGGGGCTCGGCGTCCGCGGACACGGACGGGTCGGCGGACGGGGGTGCGCCCCTCCGGCCGGATGCCGAGTCTGTTGCCCTTCCCCCCTGTCGTGGTGGTTTGTCCCGGGTTACGGTGGTGACATGAGCCTTGAGTTGCCGACCGACCGACTCCTCATCCGGGAGTGGCAGCTGGACGACGCCGAGGAGGCCCTGCGCATCTACGGGGCCGACGAGGTCGCGCACTGGCTGACGCCGGAATGGCATCCGGTGCACGACACCGACGCGATGCGCCTGGTTCTGCACGCCTGGGTCGAGGCGGGGCCCAACCTGATTCCGCCCGCGGGGCGTTGGGCCATCGTCCGCGAGGAGGACGGCCAGCTCGTGGGAGGGCTCTCGCTCAAGCTCCTGCCGCCCTTCGAGGAGGACTTCGAACTGTCCTGGGTGCTGCGTCCCGACGTGTGGGGCCAGGGGTACGCCACCGAGGCCAGCCAGGCCATCATCGCGTGGGCGTTCAAACAGGGCATCGAGGAGGTCTTCGCGGTCGCGCGTCCCAACAACGAGCGGGCGATGGCCGTGGCGCGCAGACTGGGCATGGAGTGGGTCGGCGAGACCGAGAAGTACTACGACATGCGCCTCCAGGTCTTTCGCCTGCGCCCGAGCTGAACCGGGCGAACGGCCCGCCGCCGGCCCCCGTGGGGCGGCGGACGCCGCCCGCTCCGGACACGTGCGGCCCGGCCGGTCTCCCGGCGGGGCCGCACGCGTTCACGGGCTCAGCCGTCCAGGAACTTGGCGATGCGCTCGGTCTCGGACTCCGACAGCCTGATCGCGGCGGCGGCCGTGTTCTCCTCCAGGTGCGCCACCCGCGACGTGCCCGGGATCGGCAGCATGACCGGCGAGTGGTGCAGCAGCCAGGCCAGCGCCAGTTGCGCCGGGGTGACCCCGTGCTCGGCGGCCAGCGGGGCCAGGGGAGAGTCCGGCCCCGCCAGCTCGCCGCGTCCCAGCGGAGCCCAGGGCAGGAAGGCCGTCCCGTCCCTCTCGCACTGTTCCAGCACGTCCTCGCACTTGCGCGAGATCGGACCGTACCAGTTCTGCACCGACGCCACCGGTGTGATCGCGCGGGCCGCCGAGAGCTGCTCCAGGGTCACCCCCGTCATTCCGATGTGGCGGACCTTGCCCTGTTCGCGCAGCTCCACCAGGGCGCCGAGCTGGTCGGCCAGCGGCACCTGGGTGTCGATCCTGTGCAGCTGGAGCAGGTCGATCCTCTCCACGCCGAGGTTGCGCAGGCTCAGCTCCGCCTGCTGCTTGAGGTACTCGGGGCGGCCCAGGGGGTGCCACTCACCCGGCCCGGTGAGGGCGAAGCCCACCTTGGTGGTGATGACCAGGTCCTCGGGGTAGGGGTGCAGCGCCTCGCGGATCAGCTGCTCGCTGATCTGGGGTCCGTAGCAGTCGGCGGTGTCGATGAAGTTCACGCCCAGCTCGACCGCGCGCCGCAGCACGGCCAGCGCCTCGTCGCGGTCGCGGGGCGGGCCCCACGCCCCCGGGCCGACGAGCTGCATCGAGCCGTAGCCCAGGCGGTGCACCGGCAGGTCGCCGCCGATCACGAGGGTTCCCGACTCCCGGGCGGTGTGCGGTGCGGTGTGTACGTCGGTCATGAGGGTTCCTTCCGGACGGCGCTGGGCCGAGCGTGCGGAGCCGGGGCGGGAACCGGGCGGGGACGCGCGAGACCGGGCCTCCGGCGGTGTCCCGGGAAGAATCTCAGCAGGTGGGACCGGTCGCAAGCAACCACGGGGCGCGTCGGAGCCCAATCCCGACTCCGCGCGGCCCCCGTGGGGGAGGAAGTCCGTCAACGGTGCTTTTGCCCGGTGCCCGCCGCCCGTCCGGTGCGGGCGGCCCCGCCGCGGACCCCCGGGGCCCGGAGTCCGCGACGCGGTCCCGGAGGAACCCGGATCAGGTGCCCAGGTACTGGCTGATGCGCTCGGTCTCGGCCTCCGTCAGCCGCACCGCGGCGGCGGCCGTGTTCTCCTCCAGGTGCGCCACCCGCGACGTGCCCGGGATCGGCAGCATGACCGGCGAGCGGTGCAGGAGCCAGGCCAGGGACAGCTGCACCGGGGTCACCCCGTGTTCAGCCGCCATCGCGGTCAGCGGGGAACCCGGCCCCGCCAGCTCGCCGCGCCCGACCGGAGCCCAGGGCAGGAAGGCCGTCCCGTCCCTCTCGCACTGTTCCAGCACGTCCTCGGACTGGCGGAACGACGGCGCGTACTGGTTCTGCACCGACGCCACCGGCGTGACCGCGCGGGCGGCGGACAGCTCGTCCACCGTCACCTCGCTCAGTCCGATGTGGCGGATCTTGCCCTGTTCGCGCAGCTCCACCAGGGCGCCCAGTTGGTCGGCCAGCGGCACCTGGGTGTCGATCCTGTGCAGCTGGAGCAGGTCGATCCTCTCCAGCCCCAGGTTGCGCAGGCTCAGCTCCACCTGCTGCTTGAGGTACTCGGGGCGGCCCAGTATGTGCCACTGGGCCGGTCCGGTGCGCGCGAAACCCGCCTTGGTGCCGATGACCAGGTCGTCGGCGTAGGGGTAGAGCGCCTCGCGGATCAGCTGTTCGCTGATCTGGGGGCCGTAGGAGTCGGCGGTGTCGATGAAGTTCACGCCCAGCTCGACCGCGCGCCGCAGCACGGCCAGCGCCTCGTCGCGGTCGCGGGGCGGCCCCCACACCCCCTCGCCGACGATGCGCATCGCCCCGAAGCCCAGGCGGTGCACCGGCAGGTCGCCGCCGATGGCGAAGGTTCCCGACTCCCGGGCGATGTGTGGTGTGGCGTGTAGGTCGGTCACGGTGTCCCTTCCGGACGGCGCTGGGGCCGTGTGCTCAGAACTTCCAGGTGGGGGGCGCCGCACGGTTCCCATATGCGTGGATTCGCGTTCCCGGCGGTGTTGCGGGCAGGATCTCAGGAGGCGGCGCGCGCCCGCAAGGCGCCACGGGTGCGCCGGGGAGGGGGACCGGGTGGCGGGGGAGCTGGAGCGGTTGCTGGCGGGAACGCGGGTCCGGCTGCGCCCGGGCGGTTACGTCTTCACCACCGTGCCGGACCGCGCGTCCCTGCCCGAGGGGGTGCGCCCGGTGGTCACGGTGGCCGAGGACGAGGCCCTGACCGTGGTGTGCCCGCGTGAGGAGGCCGACGCGGCCGGGCTGCCCCACGACGACGCGCTCGCCTGGATCACGCTGGAGGCCCCCGCCGGGGCCCAGGCGGTGGCTCTGGTGGCGGCGGTGGCCGCCGCGCTGACCGGAGCCGGTCTGCCGTGCGACGTGGTGTCCGGCTTCCACCACGACCACGTGTTCGTGCCCGAGGAGGCGGGGGAGCGGGCGGTGGCGGTGCTGCGGGCCCTCCTCGGCTCCGAAGGGGGCTGCTGAGCCCACGCCACCGCGCCGGCTCACCCCCGCGCGGGGCCGACCGAGGCCAGGTCGTCCTGGAGCAGCCCGAAGGCCCGGGTCAGGATCACCCTGCGCCCCCCGCACGCGCAGCGCTGGTAGGCGACGACGCCCTCGCTGGTGGTGTGGTCCGACTCGGTGGTCCAGTGGTGTTCGTGCCGTGTGTGCATCGGGCCAGTCTGGTGTAATGGCATTATGCATCTCAACCCTTACGGCGAGGATCCGGTGACCCTGGCCGTGGACCTGGTCAACCGGCCGCTGAGCGGTGTGTCGGACCTGGAGCGCCGCTGCGCGGGAGTGGGCTTCCTCCTCGAACGCCCCGTGGGCGAGGACGACGTGGCCGCCGTCGGTGAGTTCCTGAGGCGCTGGACGCGGGTGGTGGACGCCCCCGACGCGCCCGCCCGCGCAGAACGGCTCAACCCGCTGCTCATCGAGTTCTCCGCCGCCCCGCGCCTGACCGACCACGCGGGTACCGGGTGGCACCTGCACTACCGCCCCGACCTGCTGCCCGCCCACCGTCAGGTGGCCGCGCTGGTCTCCGTCGGCACCGCCCTGCACCTGACCGGCCGGGGCATGGACCGGCTCGGCCGGTGCGCGGCGCACGGCTGCGACCGCGTCTACGCCGACTTCTCGCGCGGCGGGCGCCAGCGCTACTGCTCGCCCGCCTGCGGCAACCGCGACGCCGTCCGGCGCCACCGTGCCCGGGCGGCCCGGACCTGACGCGCGGCCCGGCCGACCGTCCGCCCCGGGGCCCGCGTCGCGGCGGGGACGTTCAGGGCGCCACCAGACCTTCGCCGAGGCCTCCCGCGTCGCGGCGGATGCGATTCGGGCGCCACCGGCCAGGCCCTCGCCGGGAGGGCTCCCGCGTCGCCGGGCGGCTCGCAACCGCAGGGTGGGGAATCAGGAACCCGCGTCGCGGCGCGCCACCGAGGCCAAGTCGGCCTCGATGCGCGCGGTGGTCTCCAGCAGCGCGGGCAGCAGGTCGCGGCGCACTTCCTCGATCGAGGCCCGGTTGGCGTGCGCGGACACGTTCGCGGCCGCGATCACCCGGCCCGAGCCGTCGCGGATGGGCGCGGCCAGCGAGCGCAGGCCCTCCTCCAGCTCCTGGTCGACGATGGCGTAACCCTGCTCGCGCACCCGCTCCAGCTCGGCGCGCAGCTCGGCCGGGTCGGTGATGGTGAACCGGGTCAGCGGAGCCAGCTCCACCCGCGCGAGGTAGGCGTCCAGGTTCCGGTCGTCGTGCCCGGCCAGCAGCACCCGGCCCATCGAGGTGGCCGAGGCCGGGAAGCGGGTGCCCACCCGGATGGCCACCGCCATGATCCGTGAGGTCGCCACACGCGCCACGTAGAGCACGTCGTCTCCCTCCAGCACCGACACCGAGGCGGACTCGTGCACCCGGGCGGACAGGTCCTCCAGGTGGGGCTGGGCCACGTCGGGCAGCCCGGCGGAGGCCACGTAGGCGTAACCCAGCTCCAGCACGCGCGGCGTGAGCGAGAACAGCCTGCCGTCGGTGCGCACGTAGCCCAGGTCCACCAGGGTGAGCAGGAAACGGCGTGCGGCGGCGCGGGTCAGGTCGGTCTCGCGCGCGACCTCGCTGAGCGTCATGGAGCGCCGCTCGGCGGAGAAGGCGCGGATGACCGTCAGGCCGCGCTCCAGGGACTGCACGAAGTGGGCGCCGCGGGCCTCTTCTTCTTCGGTCGGCATCTGCTCTTCCCGGTTCGGTTGCGGGGGCGACTGGCCGCGGCCCCCGGAAAGGTTCTCACACCGGTCGGACGGAGCGGCGGGGCCCGTTCCCGGGGCACCGCGGGGGCGTCCGGCGCCCCGACGCCCCCGGACGGCGCGGGCGGTCCTCCCGCCGGGTCGCCACCAGCCTCCCGCCGGGGCCGTCCCGACCGGATATCGGCGACAGCCCCTCACGCCCGGCGTGTTCGTGCTACAACGGAAAGTGACCAGGGGGCGCCCCTGCTCCGGGCGCCAAGCCCTGCGACGACCGAGGGGGACGACGGTGGACGTGATCGGAGCGGGCTTCCCGCGCACCGGGACGACGTCGGTGAAGGCCGCGCTGGAACGGCTCGGCTTCGGCCCCTGCCACCACATGTCCGAGGTGCTGGACTCCTCGGACCTGGCGGCCCGCTGGGCCGGGATCGCGGACACCCCCGCCGGGGAGGTGGACTGGGCGCGCCTGCTGGAGGGCTGGCGCTCGGGCGTGGACTGGCCGCTGTCGTTCTTCTGGCGCGAACTCGCCGACGCCTTCCCGGACGCGAGGATCCTGCTCACCGTCCGCGACCCGCACCGGTGGTACGAGAGCATGCGCGCGACCATCTTCAAGATCGTGAGCGAGGCCGGAGGCAAGCCGACCGGAGCGGGGGTTCCGCCCCTGCTGGGCACGATCCTCCCCCTTCTGGACCGCATGTGGCTCTCGCACTTCGGGGTCCCCTCCGGCGGGAACCCCGATGAGGCGACCGCGGTGGCGGCCTTCGAGCGGCACACGGCCCGTGTGGTCGCGGAGGTCCCGGCCGACCGGCTGCTGGTGTACCGGGCAGGGGAGGGGTGGGAGCGCCTGTGCGCCTTCCTGGGCGCCGACGTCCCCGACGAGCCCTTCCCCCGCCTCAACGACACTGAGGAGATGCGCGCCAAGCACGAGAGGTGGCGCCGCGGCGAACCCGCGACCTGACCGGAAGCCCCCTCTGGCCGGGCTCCGCGCCGCCTGAGCCCGGTCCCGGCGCCTGGCCTTCGTGGCGTCTCGGCGAGCCGTCCGTCCGGTGCGGCGCCGGACTCCGGCCGGGTTCCTGCCGCAGGCGCCCCCGGTCCGAGGAGGGCCCGCCGCCCCGCTGCTGCGCCGCTGGAGGCGGCCGTTCGGCCGTCCGGGTCGGACGGCCGGCCCCTCGTGATTCCCTCCACCGCACGCACGGTGCGGTCCTCACGCGTGCCTTGACCACGCTCGGGAACGGCGTTACCGTCATAGCCGGGATGTTCGCTCTGAGAACAACCATTCGGCAGCCGAACAGGAGTGCTCCATGATCGTGCCCCTGGACGAGGCGGTACGCGAGCTGGTCCACGACGGCGACACCGTCGCACTGGAGGGGTTCACCCATCTCATCCCCGTGGCGGCGGGGCACGAGATCATCCGCCAGGGCCTGCGCGACCTCACGCTGGTGCGCATGACACCCGACATCGTCTACGACCAGCTCATCGGCGCCGGATGCGCCAGCAAGCTCGTCTTCTCCTGGGGCGGCAACCCCGGGGTCGGCTCGCTGCACCGCTTCCGCGACGCCGTCACCTCCTCCTGGCCCGTGCCCCTGGAGATCGAGGAGCACAGCCACGCCGGAATGGCCAACCGCTACGTCGCGGGCGCCTCCGGCCTGCCCTTCGCCATCCTGCGGGGCTACTCCGGCACCGACCTGGTCGCCGACAACCCCAACATCAGGTCCGTCACCTGCCCCTTCAGCGGACAGGAACTGGCCGCCGTGCCCGCCCTGAACCCCGACGTCACCATCGTGCACGCCCAGCGCGCCGACCGCCGCGGCAACGTGCAGCTGTGGGGCATCACCGGCATCCAGAAGGAGGCCGTCCTGGCCGCCGACCGCGCCCTGGCCACCGTCGAGGAGGTCGTGGACACCCTCGACCCCGTCCCCGGCCAGGTCGTCCTGCCCGCGCGCGTGGTCGACCGGGTCAGCGTCGTCCCCGGCGGTGCCGCGCCCTCCTACGCCCACGGCTACTACGAGCGCGACAACGAGGCCTACCGGGCCTGGGACGCCGTCGGCCGCGACCGCGGAGCCTTCACCGCCTGGCTGGAGGAGCTCACCAGGGCCCCCGCCCCGGTCGAGCCCGCCGGGAGGGGCCTGTGACCGCCGCGCCCTGGACCTCCGACGAGATCATGACCGTCACCGCGGCGCGCTCGCTGCGCGACGGGATGTCCTGCTTCGTCGGCATCGGCCTGCCCAGCACCGCCGCGAACGTGGCCCGCCGCACCCACGCGCCGGGCCTGTGGATGGTCTACGAGTCCGGCACCCTGGGCGCCGTCCCCGACCACCTGCCGCTGTCCATCGGCGACGGCGTCCTCGCCGACACCGCCGACACCGTGGTCTCGGTCCCCGAGGTCTTCAACTACTGGCTCCAGGCCGGACGGATCGACGTCGGCTTCCTGGGCGCCGCCCAGATCGACCGGTACGCCAACATCAACACCACCGTCATCGGCGACTACGCAGACCCGAAGGTGCGCCTGCCCGGGGCGGGCGGCGCCCCCGAGATCGCCGCCTCCTGCCGCGAGGTCGTCGTCATCATGCGGCACAGCCGCCGCGCCCTCGTGGAGAAGGTCGACTTCGTCACCTCGGTCGGCCACGGCTCGGGCCCCGGCGACCGCGAACGCCTGGGCCTGCGCGGCGCCGGTCCGGTACGGGTGATCACCGACCTCGGCGTGCTCGAACCCGACCCCCTCACCCGCGAACTCGTCCTGACCGGTGTGCACCCGGGCGTGGAGGCGGACGCGGTCCGCGAGGCCACCGGCTGGGACCTCGCCGTGGCCGACGACCTCGCCGTCACCCCCGAGCCCACGGGTGGGGAGCTGGCGGTGGTGCGCTCCCTGACCGGGGCCGCCTGAGGGACGCGCGCGGGCACCGGTCCCGTCCGCGCCGCCGGGACCGGCTGGGACGGCCCGCCCTCCAGACCGGACAGACCTCCCCGCCCCCCAGCGGCGGTCGCGAGGCCGGAGCCGCACGAGACGGAACACCGCCATGCCCCACCCCGTCCGACGAGGCTCGCCCGGCGCCCGGGCTGTACATGCCCGGCTACATCCGCGACCACGACGGCCACCCGCCGCTGGACTCCCCCGGCTACGGGAGCACCGCCCCGCGCCAACCCCGGCGCCCGCCCACCCCGCTCCCGCACGCGTCCACCGGGATCACCGCGCCCTCTTGGGCCAGGACCGCCCGGCAGTCTCGACCACGCCCCCGCCCGCCAGCACGAGGGGGAGCCCCGGGCCGGCGCGTCATCGTGCACGGCCCGGTACCTGGGCTCGGCCTCGGTGTTCACCGACCGGGTCACCCGCGCAGGATCGGGTAGGACCGGCGAGGCGGCCGACACCGGCCCCGGGGACGGCACCGGTCGCGCGGACTGAGCGCGCGGCGGGTGCCGACCACGGGGGAGGCGGCGGTCCCATGGCCGACACCGGCCGCACGGGAACCACCCACAGCGACGAAGGAACACGAGGATTCGATGAGCGTTGACCTGCACCACACCGAGAGCGGACCGGCCGACGCGCCGCCCCTGCTGCTCGGCGGCTCCCTGGGCACCACCACGCGGATGTGGGACCCGCAGGTGGAGGCCCTCTCGACCGTCTTCCGGGTGATCCGCTTCGACCACCGCGGACACGGTGACTCACCCGTTCCCGAGGGGCCCTACAGCATGGCCGACCTGGGCGGCGACGTCATCGCGCTGATGGACCGGCTGGGCATCGAACGCGCCCACTACGCGGGGCTGTCCATCGGCGGCATGGTCGGCCAGTGGCTGGCCGTCCACCACCCCGGACGCATCGACCGTCTGGCCCTGCTGGCCACCTCCCCCCACATGGGCCCGGCCCGGAACTGGCGGGACCGCGCCGCGCTGGTGCGCGCCGAGGGCACCGGGGCCGTGGCGGACTCGGTGGTGGAGCGCTGGTTCACCCCGGCCTTCGCCGAGGACCGCCCGGCCGAGGTCGCCGTGCTGCGGGACCAGGTCGCCGCCACCGCGCCGGAGGGGTACGCGGGCTGCTGCGAGGCCATCGAGACCCACGACGTGCGTGAGGACCTGCACCGGATCAGCGCGCCCACGCTGGTCGTCGCCGGGGCCGACGACCCCTCCACGCCGCCCGCCGGGAACGCCGAGCTGATCGCCGAGCGCGTCCCCGGCGCGCGCCTGGTGGTCCTGGAGGAGGCCGCGCACCTGCTGTCCTGGCAGCGCAGCGCCGAGGTCAACACCCTGCTCGCCCAGCACTTCGCGTCCGCCGACCGCCACGGAGCGGGGACGTAGGTGTGCCGCGCCGTGCCGGGCGACGAGCACGTGGACCGGGCCCGGGCGCGCACGACCGGCTTCACCGAACCGTTCCAGGGCCTCATCACCCGCTACGCCTGGGGCGAGTTCTGGGCCCGTCCGGGCCTGGACCGCCGCACCCGCAGCCGCGTGGTGCTCACCGCGCTGGTCGCGCACGGGCACTGGGACGAGCTGGCCATGCACGTGCGCACTGCCCTGCGCAACGGGCTGGAGCCCGACGAGACCGGCGGGGTGTTCCTCCAGTCCGCCGTCTACCGCGGAGTGCCCGCCGCCGACCGGGCCCTCGGCATCGCCCGGGAGGTCCTCGCCGAACAGGACGGGTAGAGGTGAGGGGCGCTGGTCAGGGTCGTGCGCTGACCAGCGCCCTCGCGCATCCGGCCCGGGGACGCGAGGTCCACGGCGCGACGCCGACCGGGGTCCTCCACCCGGACACACCCGGTCGGGTGCGGGCCACGTCGCGCCGGGCCGCCGGGTCAGCGCTTGAAGGCCACGCCAGCCAGCTCCCACAGCTTGACCTTGGGGTCGGCGGGACGGAACACCGGGTCGATGTCCGGGTGGCGCCAGGTGGCGCAGTCCACCGCGCGCGGGCCCCCGTCGCGCCCGTCGGTCCAGGGGCTGGCCAGGTCCAGGCCGTCGAAGACCGCCGAGGCCTCCTCGGGGCTGCGCACCCGGCCCCACGGGGTGCCGAAGGACAGGATCTTGTCGGTCATCCACACGGCGGAGGCCGGATCGTCGGAGACGATGTGGGAGGAGATCAGACACGATCCCGGGGCCAGGCGGTCCATGAGGGCGCGCACCATGCCGAAGGGGTCGCTGTCGTCGGGGATGCAGTGCAGCAGCGAGACCAGCATCACGCACACGGGCAGGTCGGTGTCGATGAGCCTGGTGGTCTCGGGGGAGCTCAGGATCTCCTCGGTGTCGCGGATGTCGGCCAGCAGGAACGAGGTCTGCCCGCTGTCGCTGATCAGCGCCCGGCCGTGCGCGAGCACGATGGGGTCGTGGTCGACGTAGACCACCCGGGCCCGCGGGTTGGCCTGCTGGGCGGCGTGGTGCGTGTTGTTGGCGGTGGGCAGCCCGGCCCCCAGATCGAGGAACTGCTCCACCCCCTGGGCCGCCACGTACTCCACCGCGCGCGAGAGGTAGGCGCGGTTGTCGTTGGCGAAGGCGACCAGTTCGGGGATACCGTCCGCGAGTGCCTCGCAGGCCTTGCGGTCGGCCTCGAAGTTGTCCTTACCCCCCAGGAGGTAGTCGTACATGCGTGCGATGCTGGGGGTTTCCATGTCGATGTTGGGGGGGAAGTGATCGGCCATGAAGGATACCCATCCGATGAAGTGACGAGGCGAGTTCTCTGGCCGAATGGTAACCGTGATCCCACGTCCTTGTGGAGTTTTCCACAACAAAGTTCGAAGTGCGTATTCGGCACCCCATACGCTCACGTTCCGGTCCCTGTTCGCGGTTGTCCGAAACCGGGCAGATCATCGGCCACGAGTCCGGGAGCCGCGGCCCTGACGCGCTCGCCGGAGCCCTCCGGGGGGCTCGGCCGGGCGGGAAGCGGCGGCGCGGACCAGAACGCGGCGGCCGAGCCGGGATCCGCCGTGTTCGCCGGGGGAGGCGGTTCGTCGACGGTATCCAATACCGCTTCTCCGTCATTTCTCCCGATTGTCGGATATTCGCCCGAAAATCCTTTTGCGGTGGCCGTGGAAAACGCTTTGACCTGCGCCACGAGCGCGCGCCGCTCCCGGCCCAGCCACCGGGTCAGCACGAACGGATCGCGGTCGGCCTCGGTGCCCAGCTCCGCCACCGCCGCCACCAGGTGCGCGCACCTGGCGTCCCACCGGTCACAGGAGCAGGTCGCCACCAGCGCGTCCCACCCGCGCGGCACCAGGTCCCACCCCAGCAGCGAGAACACCCGGGCCGCCGCCACCGGCAGCTCACCGGCCAGGATCCGGGCGCGGAACACCGGCTGGGAGGCCAGCGCGGCGCACAGGCGCTCCCACTCGGCCTCCGGCGGCACCGTGCGGATCAGGCTCACCTCGTGCGCGCCCGGGCCGCGCACCCGTCCCGTGACCTCGCCCGGACGCACCGACAGCCGCTCCACCCGCGCGTTCCCGGAGGCCGGGCCCGGCTCCCCCAGGGCCTGCGCGAACAGCGGCGACCACGCGCTCACTCGGCCACCGCCTCCGGGGACAACCGCACGACCTCGCGCAGGTCCTGGACGGACAACCCGGTCAGCCACGCCTCACCGGTGGCCACGGCGCCGTCGGCCAGCGCGCTCTTGCGCTCGATCATCTCGTCCACCCGCTCCTCGACCGTGCCCACGCACACCATCTTGCGCACCTGCACGTCCCGCCGCTGGCCGATCCGGAACGCCCGGTCGGTGGCCTGGTTCTCCACCGCCGGGTTCCACCAGCGGTCCACGTGCACCACGTGGTTGGCCGCGGTCAGGTTCAGCCCCGTCCCGGCGGCCTTGAGCGAGAGCAGGAACACCGCCGGGCCCTCCATCTCCTGGAAGCGCTGCGTCATCTCCTCCCGCTCCGCCCGCGGAGTGCCCCCGTGCAGCCACAGCACCGGCACCCCCAGACGCGAACGCAGGTAGGGGGCCAGGCGCTCACCGAAGCGCGCGTACTGGGTGAAGCACAGGGCCTTGTCGCCCTCGGCCGCGGCCGAGGCCAGGATCGCCTCCACCCGCTCCAGCTTGCCCGAGCGCCCCGACAGCGCCGAGCCGTCCCCCAGGAACTGCGCCGGGTGGTTGCAGATCTGCTTGAGCCGCGACATCGTCGCCAGCACCAGCCCCTTGCGCTCCTTCTCTGTCGCCTCGGCCAGCCGCTCGCCCATCTCGTCCACCACCGCCTTGTACAGCGAGGCCTGTTCCGGGGTGAGCGTGCACCAGGTGCGCATCTCCAGCTTCTCGGGCAGGTCGGCGATGATCGACCGGTCGGTCTTGAGGCGGCGCAGCACGAACGGCCCGGTCATGCGGCGCACCAGCGCGGTGTCGGGCCCCTCCTCGCCCTCGACCGCCCGCTCGAAGGCCGCCGCCGTGCCCAGCAGCCCCGGGTTGGCGAACTCCATCACCGACCACAGCTCGCCCAGGTTGTTCTCCACCGGGGTGCCGGTGAGCGCGATCCGCGTGGCCGCGGGCAGCGACCGCACCGCGCGGGCCTGCCGGGTGCCGTGGTTCTTGAGCGCCTGAGCCTCGTCGCACACCACCCGGTGCCAGGGCATGCCCGCCAGCTCCTCGCTGTCGCGGGTGACCACGCCGTAGGTGGTGACGACCAGGTCGCACGAGCCCACCAGGCGGGCCAGGGCGTTGCCCGAGGGCCGGTCCGGGCCGTGCTGGACGTGCACCCGCAGCGAGGGCGCGAACCGCTCGGCCTCGCGACGCCAGTTGCCCACGAGCGAGACCGGGCACACCAGCAGGGTCGGCCCCGGAGCGGGTTCGCGCAGCCGCTCGTCGGTGAGCAGGGCCAGCAGCTGCACGGTCTTGCCCAGGCCCATGTCGTCGGCCAGGACCGCGCCCAGGCCCAACTCGCCCAGGAAGCGCAGCCACGACGCGCCCCGGTCCTGGTAGGGGCGCAGCGAACCCCGGAAACCGGACGGTGTGCCCATCGGGCGAGGCTCGGCCTTGGCGCCCCCGTCCAGCAGCGCGCCCAGCGGACCGGAGGCGACCGCGTCGGCCACCGGCAGGGGAGTGGTGCCCTCCACCCCGATGGCCGTGCGCAGCGCCTCGTCGGTGCGCATCCAGTGGCCGCCGCGCCGCTTGACCAGGTCCAGGGTGGCGCTGAGCCGCTCGGGGTCCACCTCCAGCCACCGGCCGCGCACGCGCACCAGCGAACGCTTGAGGTGGGCCAGCTCGGCGAGTTCGGCCAGCTCGTCCTCGCCGAGCGGTACGGACTCCTCGCCGTCGCGCCCCTGGAGCAGGGCCTCGAAGGACACGTTGACCAGCTCGGAGGGGCCCACCCCGCCGCCCCCGCGTC
The DNA here is from genome assembly GCF_041228755.1 of Nocardiopsis sp. LDBS0036. Classification (NCBI taxonomy): domain Bacteria; kingdom Bacillati; phylum Actinomycetota; class Actinomycetes; order Streptosporangiales; family Nocardiopsidaceae; genus Nocardiopsis; species Nocardiopsis sp. LDBS0036. The sequence goes on along the minus strand of NZ_CP141103.1, from coordinate 1,214,776 downwards.
GGCGGGGCGCCTCCTCGACCGCCACCCGCAGGCCCAGGGCGGGCCTGCCGCGCCACTCGGGCAGGACCACCCCGAACCCGGCGCCGCTCAGCCGGGCGGCGCCCTCGGCCACGAACCGCTCGGCGTCCTCCGTGCTCATCAGCAGCCGGGCCGGGGCCAGGTCGCGCAGCGCGCGGCGCAGCGGCGGATGGTGGCGCGCGGCCCGGCGCAGATCGGCCAGGGCGGTGGCGCCCACGTCGGCGGGCAGCCAGGCGGCGCCCTCGCCCTGCCACACCTGTTCCAGGGGCAGGCGCAGGCCGGGGTCGCTGACCGAGCGCACCCAGAACTCCAGTGCCCACGGCCCCGCGCGGTCGGGTTCGCGCAGCAGGAACAGCAGCGCCGCCCGCCCCGCGCCGCGCACCCGCGAGCGCCACTCGCGCAGGGGTCCGCGCAGCCGGGCGGCGGTGTCGGCGCCGATCCCGTCCGGGGCGCCGGTGAGCGCGGCGGCCAGCCGCTGGCCGGGGGCGGCGCCGTCGTCGGAGGTCTGTTCCGGGCTGGTCCGGCCCTGGCCTGCCGGGTCGGTCCGGGACTGGTCCACTGGGTCGGTCCGGCCCTGGTCTGCCGGGTCGGTCCGGGCCCGGTGCGCGCGGCGGGGCCGGACCAGGCGGCGGGCCGCCGCGTCGGTGAGCAGTTCCAGGGGGGCGAGCACGCAGGCCCGGGCGATCGCGTCGGGCGGCTCCCCGGGCAGGTGGGCGCGGGCGGAGGGCGGCAGGGCGCCGGTGAGCGCGGCCAGGTGCTCCTCCGCCCAGTCCAGCGGCGCGGGCCGCCAGCGGGCCCGGGCGGGGTCGCCCACCAGGTCGGGCAGCACGCACCCGGAGGTGACCAGGAGTTCGGCGAAGTCGCGGACCGCGCGCAGATGGGCCAGCGAGGGACCGGAGGCGGTGCCGGGGATGTCGCGTGCGGGTGCGGCCAGGAGGGCCTCGGCGGAGGCGGCGTCCAGCCGCAGGGCGGGCACCCGCCAGGGGTGGAAGGCGGCCGGTGCGGTGCCGGGGGCGCGGGTGGAGGGGAAGGGGGCGGAGGTGTCCCCGGGCAGGGACAGGTCCAGGGTGCCGTGCGCGGCGGAGTCCGCCCCGATCCCCGCGTCCACCAGGAGTGCGCTCAGGTCGCGGGCCCCCAGGGCGAACGGGTGCGGGCGCGCACGGCCGTGCGCGCCCCCGGCCGGAGGAGGGGTGGAGGGGGAGGACCCGGCCCGGTCGGACTCGGCCCACACCGCCAGCGCGTCTCCGGCCCACACGCCGTGCAGAACCCGCACCGCACCTCCCGCGTCCTCGCTGACCATCGGCCCCAGTATGGCCGGGGGCGGCGACAGACCGTGACGCGCGCCTGGGAGGAGGAGCGTCTCGCGCTCGGCGGCTGGCCCTTGCCGGAAGTTCCCCGGGCCTGTGACAGGTGTCGCTGCGGGAGGGCGTTCAACGGTGGGGGTTCGGGGGTGGTTGCTCGCTTCGGCGGTGGCACCAGCTGCCGCGTAGTGGTGCGGGAGGGTGACCAACGGTTGGTGTTCGGGGGTGGTGGGGCTCTGCTGCGGTGGCAGCGAAGGCGGCGGGTGTCTGGGGGCTCCGATCAACGACCTGGTTGCGGGTGGTGGTCGAGGTAGCGGTGTCAGCTGCCGCGAGGTGGTGCGGGAGGGCGATCAACGGTTGGTGTTCGGGGGTGGTGGGGCTTTGCTGCGTTGGCGCCAAAGGCGGCGGGGCTGGCGGGCCTTGGGCAGCGGTGCTGGCCCCCGGGGGTGGGGGTGGGCGACGGTGGCAGCGACCACGGTGGGCGCGGGGCCCGGGCTGCCTGTCGGGCGCGGGCATGCCGGGGGCCGGCACGACCCGGGAGTCATTTCCGGGGTGGTGGATCCGGATCCCTGCCGGGTGGGTGGTCTCCTCCCCGTCCTCGTCCCCATCCCCGCCCTTGTCCTTGTCCCTGGTGGTGGTGTGTGCGGAGTTCGCGTTGGTACTTGGCCCGGTTGTGCGGCCCGCACAGCGGTTGGAGGTTGGCGACCACGGTGCGTCCGCCTCGGGAGAACGACTGCACGTGGTCGGCTTGGCACAACGCCACCGGTACCTCGCATCCGCCCGGGTGGGCGCAGGTGGCGTGTCCGTGGAAGGCGGCGGTGCGTTGGCGGGTTGAGGCCAGGCGGCGGCTGTGGCCCACATCCAACACCTGCCCGGTGGGCGGGGCGGTGAGCATCCGCACCACCTCGGAATCGGCGGCCAACTCGTGCACCAGCCCGACCGGGATCACCCGACCGTGCTCGTCCAACGCGGGCCTTTCCTGACCCTGAGCGTCCAGGTAGGTCTGCACGGGCACCACGATGCGGATCTGCGCCAACGGAGCCGGAGCGTTGCCGCATCCGGTGTGGGTGGTGGCAAAACGCAGCGCCGCGATGAGCGCGTCGTGCTCGCGCTGGGACCGGGACCGGGTGTCACCTTCCCCGGGTGGGGTGGTGAAGGTGTCGATGGCCGCGCGCACGATCAACGCATCCCCGGACCCGCCCCAGGCCTGGAGTTGGTAGCTGCCCTGGAACGTGTCATGGACCGTCAGTCCACGGGCGGCATGGGCGGCTTCGTGGTCGCGGTCCAGGCGGTGGGGGTCCAAACGGTAGGCGACCTGGCGGGCCACCGACTGGAGCTGGTTGACCGACAACGCGGGCCGCTCCGCCTTGGCCGCCACCAGCGCCGCTTCGAACCCCTCCCGGTACTCCCCCTCATCGGGAAAGTGGTCCTCATCGCGGGTCTGGACGGCTTTGTCGGTGGCTTTGGCGATCGCGACCGCCTCACCCAACACCACCCTGCCCTCAGCTACTGCTTGGGCAGTGGCGGGCAGCGTCTCCTCCTGCACGTGCTGGGCCAAACGGGCCAAATCCTTGGCCTGGGCAGTGGGGACCTTGCAGCGATGGGTGATCCACTTGTCCAACGTGCTGTAGCCGCTGTAGCGGGCGACCTCACCACGTGCGTACAGGCGCGCCATCTGCGTCAACGCCTGGTAGCGGATCTTCTCCAGCTGGGCCCACAGCGCCGCGATCTCCTCCGCGGCGGTCTCGTCGGCCCCGGGCGGGACTTCGGCGTTCAACGCTTGGTGGATGATCTTGCGCGCACCGGCCAGCGCGGCCACGGCCGGGGAACATTCCCCGGGGGCCGCTTTGGGTGCTGCGATCATCATCTCCATACTTCTTATTATAGGCCAGTGGTCGCCATTTCTCCACTATTCACAGCCGGAATTAGAAGCCTTTATTTCCTGGGGTCATCCTTGGCTGAAAGGCTGCAATTGGGGCGGGCTCAAAAGGTGTCCAAAAAGGCACGGCCAGAATGAGCACTCGACGTTAGAGCGATTGTCGCCCTCCCCGGCCGCAGGGGCCGGGGTCGTTGCCCGAGGCTGGAGGGCCTGCTTGCCGTTGGTGTCGACGCAGCAGAGCCCGACCATCCCTACACCCCGGGCGCTGGTCGCCCTCCGGTGGTCGCTCCCTCCTTTGGTGCCGCTGTTCGTCCGATGCCCAACCCTTCACCGGCCCCGACCGCTCTCCGCCGTCCGTACCCTTTCGCGGCAGCTGGCGCGCTTTCGTTGCCGCCAGAAACCCCCGACAAGAAGGGCGTAGGGGAGAGACCTGTGGACGGCCCCTCCCTGCCCCTCGATCCATTATCCTTATTGGTCGCCGAGTGTTTCAGGGCACACCAAAACCTCCGTGGGTGGGATCCCCCCTATTTCCAGGAAACCATCACCACGCCACCCACGGCCACCCCCAACACCCACCTGTGGAAAACGTGGCCGCCTACGCCCTCTCAACACCCCCGCACCTCTCAACACCCCGTCCCCTCGGCGGTCTACAGGTTGCGCGGTACCTCGTTGCCCACCGCGAGAATCCCCTCGCGCATGCGCGTGCGCCACAGCAGCAGACCGCCGATGACGAAGAACACGATCAGCGACAGGATCGCCATCCGGTAGCCGCCGGTGAGGGAGACGGCCACGGTCACGGTCAGCGATCCCAGGAAGCTCGATCCCTTGTCCGAGATCTGGTACAGACTGAAGTACTCCGCCTCGCGCCCACGGGGGATGAGCTGGGAGTACAGCGACCGGGCCAGCGACTGGGTGCCGCCCAGCACCAGGCCGATGCCCACGCCCATGGCCACGAACAGCGGCACGTTCCCGACCGGGAGGAAGTAGGCCGCCGCCACGAGCGAGCTCCACACCGCGAGCGTGGCCAGCACGGTGTTCTTGCTGCCCAGGACCCGGGCCACCCGGCCGGTCAGGAAGGCGCCCCCGAAGGCCACGAACTGGATGATGAGGATGGTGACGATCAGGACGTTCTGGTCCAGTCCCAGATCCTGGGTGGCGAAGGGCGCCGCGTAGCGGATGGCCGCCTGCACACCGTCGTTGAACAGGATGAACGCCAGGAGAAAGAGAATCGTGTTCGGGTATTTGCGCATGTCCTTGAGCGTGTGCCCGAACTGGCGCAGCGACCGTCCCACCTTCGGTCGCCCCCGGCTGCTCGCCGCCAGGGCGCCGTAGCGGTTGCGCAGCGGCCGCACCGCCAGGACGGTGAACCCCGCCCACCACAGGCCGCAGGAGGCGAAGGCGATGCGCGCGGCGTCGTCCGTGCCCAGGCCCAGGGACGGAGCGCCGACCACCAGGCCTAGGTGGACGGCGAGCAGCAGGGCCCCGCCGAGGTAGCCGATGCCCCAGCCGGTGACCGAGACCCGGTCGCGTTCCTCGGCCGTGGCCACCTCGGGCAGGAACGCGTTGTAGACCACGCCCGCCAGCCCGTACAGCAGGTTGGCCAGCACGAACAGTACCGAGGCCACCAGGTAGCCGTCGGTGGCGAAGTACAGCCCCAGCGTGCACGCCGACCCGCCTACGGCGAGCCAGAGCAGCCACCGCTTCTTGTGCCGCGAGTGGTCGACCATCGACCCCACGATCGGCAGGCACAGGATCTGGAGCAGGATCGCCACCGTGGTCAGCGCCGGGTAGAGCGCGTTGGGGTGCAGCGAGAGGAAGTCCAGGCCCAGCGGGCTGATGGACAGCGCGGGGTCTAGGCAGGACGCGGCGTCAGGGGCCCCGGCCGACACACACGCCAGGTTGCTCAGGTACGGGCCGATGAGCACGGTCACCACCGAGGTGGTGAACACCGAGTTGGCCCAGTCATAGAGGTACCAGCCGCGCTGTTCGCGCCTGCGCTGGCCGGGATCGGCGGAGGGGGCGCCGGTGGCGTCCGTCTCCGGTGGTGTGGTGGCCATGGGGGCTATCCGTTCCGCTGGGGGGAGTCGGTGGGAGAGTCGCTGGAGGTGCCGGTGGGGTCGGAGGGGGTGCGGCCGGGCCACTGGCCCCGCCGGACGAGGAGTTCCCTGAGGGCGCTCGTGTTGTCGGTGACGATGCCGTCCACCCCCGCGTCGAGCAGGCGCTCCATCGTCCCCGGTTCGTTGATGGTCCACACGTGCACCTGCATGCCCAGGCGGTGGGCGGTGGCGATCAGGTCCCGGCTGAGCAGCGGGATGGCGCCGTGGCGCAGCGGGATCTGCGCGCAGACCGGGACCCGGCTGGCCAGGGAGCGCAGCAGCGGGGACAGGGAGGCCGCCCGCAGCCGGACCACGTCCAGGGGACCGCAGGAGGTGGCCACGGGCCGGTCGAAGAGCCGCCGCGCCCGGTCCAGGCGGCGCTGGTCGAAGGAGCCCACGCACACCCGGTCCCAGGCGTTGGTGCGGCGCAGCGCCTCACGCAAGGGCAGGACCGCGGCGTCGGCCTTGACGTCGATGTTGAACCGCGCCTCCGGCCAGGTCCCCAACAGGTCCTCCAGCACCGGGACCGGTTCGCGTCCGGCCACCCGGGCGCGGGCCACCTCGCGGTGGGGCAGGTCGCCGATCGCGCCGCGCATGTCGGTGGCGCGGTCCAGGGTGGGGTCGTGGAAGGCCATGAGGACGCCGTCGCTGGTGGCGTGCACGTCCGTCTCCAGGTACGTGTAGCCGAGGTCGACGGCGTACTGGAAGGCCGCGGCCGTGTTCTCCAGTTCGGTGCGGCGCACGCCCTGGTCGTCGGGGAGCCACCCGCCGCGGTGGGCGAGGGCCACGGGCACGGGGGAGGAGAGGTAGGCGGAAGTCACGCATGCAGTATGCCGGTTTCGGGCGGCTGCGCGCCCTGCGCCCGGGGGCGGCGGAACATTCCCGAAACCTGGAATGCCAGCTGGCACGGGGACGGTGGCGGCGCCTCTGTGCAGGGTGAAGGCGGAACGTCATCCTCCCGGAAGGGACCTGTTCATGTCGTACACCCCTCACCGCCACCCCTGCCCCCGGCCCCTGTGCGCCCACGGCGCTCCCGCGTACCACCGGCCGGTCCGCACCCCCGCGCGCACGCCCCTGCCTCCGCGCCACGCGCCCGTGCGCCGGTGCGGGCCCCCACTCCTGGCGGGCCACCGCACCCCCGGCCCCGTGCATTTGCTGGCCCAGCGCGTGGCGGAGGTCCTGGTCGGCCGCCGCACCCCCGAGGCGCTGCGCGACCAGGTGACCGTCCCGGTCCGCGAGGAGCTGCGCCGTCTGCGGGGCACGGTCTCCTGCGAGCTGGCGCCGAGGCTGACCCAGGTCTACCACCAGCCCGTGGACGCCGACGGCGTGGAGGCCAACGCCGTGATCCGCTGCGACCGCCGCTCCCGGGTGTTCGCCTTCCGGGCCCGGCGGGAGGCGGACGGCCGCTGGGTGTGCACCCGGTTGGAGACCGACGGCGCCGTGCGCGGCCGGGGCGGGATGCCCGTCGAGCCGACCGGGTGAGGCCCCGTGCCGGGCCGCGGGACGAACGCGGGGCCGCGGGTCCCGCGGCCCGGCGGTGTCCGCCCGCGTCGCCGCCGCTTCCCACGCCCGCCTCCCCGCGGAGTCCCGTGGGCTGGTCCGCGGGCGGGCGTCCTCCGTTCGTCCGGGCCCGGCGCGGACGCGGGTTCCGCCGGACGGAGAGCACCTGGATTTCCGGAGAGAAGCCTGGATAGGGTCCCCCTGGGGTGTTCTCCGGACCGGAGCGCGTCCCGTCTTCGAACGGCGGCGTCCGTCGCGGCCCGACCGTTCCCGGCACGCGGTGGCCCCCAACGACGGTCCCACCGCCAAGCGAAAAGGAGGGGGCGGTCACGGCGCTCCCCGCGCCGGGACGGCCATCCGTTGTATGAAACCTGCTGACATCGCCCACCTGCACAGCATCGGCGCTCCCACCCTGTCCCCCGACGGCCGCCGCGCGGTCTTCGCCGTGACCCGGCCGGACCTGGAGGAGGACGCCTACCTGGGCTCCCTGTGGTCCGTGCCCACCGACGGCTCCGCGCCGCCCGCCCGGCTCACCCGGGGCACCAGGGACAACGGCCCGGTGTTCTCCCCGGACGGGCGGTGGATCGCCTTCCTGCGCCCCGACGAGGACAAGCGCCCGCAGGTCCACGTCCTGCCCGCCGACGGCGGCGAGCCCTGGAAGGTCACCTCCCACCCGCTGGGCGCGGGCGCCCCGCGCTGGAGCCCGGACTCCACCCGGATCGCCTACACAGCCCGTGTCCCCGAGCCCCACCGCTACGTGGACCGGGAGCCGGGCAAGGAGCCGCCCCGGCGGATCACGCAGCTCAAGTACCGGCTGGACGACCTCGGGTTCGCCAACGACCGGCGCACGCACGTGTTCGTCTCCGCGCCCCTGGACCCCTCGGGCGAGGCCGGGGAACCGGTCCAGGTGACCCGGGGCGACTTCGAGCACCGGTCCGTGTCCTGGAGACCCGACGGCACCGAGCTGGTCTTCGCGGCCGCGCGCCACGCCACCCGTGACACGGATCTGGTGGAGGACCTGTGGGCGTGCGCGCCGGAGGAGGGCGCCGAGCCGCGCCGGGTCACCGCCGGGAACCTGGACGCCGTGCGGGGCGAGTTCTCCGAGGAAGGCGCCACCGTCTACTTCCTCGGCGACGAGCTCGGCCCGGACCTGGACGACTTCGTGGGCCAGACCAGCGCCCTGTGGTCGGTGCCCGCCGACGCCTCGGCGGCGCCCGTCCGGCTGACCCCCTCCCACAACCCGCGGATGGCCGGAGGTCCCAAGGTCACCGGGCAGGGCCTGCTCGGTCTGGCGGAGAACCGGGGCGCGGTGGACCTGGTCCTGGTGCCCTTCGGGGGCGGCGAGCCCGAGACGGTGCTCGGCGGTCCGGTGCAGGTCCAGTCCTTCGACAGCGCGGGCGGCGTCACCGTCGCGGTGGTCGCAGACGGCCGCAGCAGCGGTGAACTGGTCCTGGTCGGTGACGGGGGCACGCGGGCGCTCACGGAGTTCGCCGGCGCCCTGGACCCCCTGCCGATGAGGGAGCTGACGGCCCACACCGCCGACGGCTACCCCGTGCACGGGTGGGTCACCGTGCCCGAGGGCGAGGGCCCGCACCCGGTGGTGCTGATGATCCACGGGGGTCCCTTCGCCCAGTACGGCCACCAGCTCTTCGACGAGACGCAGGTCTACGCGGCGGCCGGGTACGCCGTGGTGATGTGCAACCCGCGCGGCTCCTCGGGCTACGGGCACGAGCACGGCCGGGCCGTCATCGGCTCGGTGGGCGCGACCACCGCCACCGACGTGCTGGCCTTCCTGGACGCGGCGCTGGAGGACGAGCGGCTGGACTCCTCGCGGGTGGGCGTCATGGGCGGATCCCACGGCGGGTTCATGACCACCTGGATCGCCGCCCACCACGGCGAGCGGTTCCGGGCGGCGATCAGCGAGCGCGCGGTCAACGCCATCGACAGCTTCCACGGCTCCTCCGACATCGGCTCGTTCTTCCCCGGGCCGCTGTACGGGCCGCCGCAGACCTGGGCCGAGGAGAGTCCGCTCACCTACGCCGACCGGATCGACGTCCCGTTCCTGATCATCCACTCCGAGGAGGACTGGCGCTGCCCGGTGGAGCAGGCGCAGCGCCTGTTCGTGGCGTTGAAGCTGCGCGGTCAGGAGGTGGAGATGCTGCTCTTCCCCGCTGAGGGGCACGAGCTGTCGCGTTCGGGCCTGCCCAGCCACCGCGTCGCCCGCTTCGAGGCGGTCCTGGACTGGTGGCAGCGACACCTGTGACATGCGCGGGGGCGGGGGACCGCCCCCGCCCCTTCCAGTGGTTCGCGTGATACACACCACTTTTTCTGCGGCCTTTGCCTCGTTTTGGGCTGTCTTCAGAGGGGAGAACTAGGGCCCGTCACGCCCGCTCGGGCGGGCTTTCCGGGCCTCTTGTTATGGAACCGCTGGTCAGAGGGTTGCCCAAGGGAAGGTAACGAAAGGGTCGCGACCGCTCCCGGTGGTGAATTAGTGTTCCCTCAGGCCGGAACGCCCCCGTTAGTCACCACAAGGGTGACGGCGTCCGGTTTCCGTCGCACTCTCGCTCACGAGCAGTCCTTTCCCATGAGCAGAGGCCACCGCAGAACTCCGGCACACCTCCCTCGGCCCCCTTGAGCGCCGCCCGCCGGGATCCCCCTCGCCGCATTCCACGCGTCCTCACCCGGGCGCGTCCTCGGGATGCCCTGCGCTGGTAGACGGGTGTGGGAGAAAGGCAGTCGGTCCCTTGACTCGCAACCCCGAGCCCGGAAGGCGCAGCAGGCGCCGTGTCGCGACGGTCGGCTGCGCCACCCTGGGCGCCGTCGTCCTGTCCTCGGGCGTGGCCTTCGCCGAGCCCACCGCAGAGGAGGCCCGCGAACGCTACGAGCAGCTCCAGGAGGAGCTCTCGGCCCTGAACGAGGCCTACAACCAGGCCGAGGAGGACCACGCGGCCGCCGAGGCGGAACTGGAGGAGGTCGAGGAGCAGCTCGCCAGGGCCCAGGAGGAACTGGAGACCATGTCCGGCACGGTCGCCGGGATCGCCCAGACCGCCTATACCGGGTCCACGCACAGCCTCTTCACGGTCCTGTTCCGCGGCGACCCGGACGCGTCGCTGCAGAACATCGCCGACCTGAACTTCCTGTCCATGGGACAGGACGCCGTCCTGGACGACTACGTCGCCCAGGTGGAGCGCGCCGAGGACCTGCGCGACCAGGCGGCCGAGTCGGAGGCGGACGCCTCCACCGCGCTCTCCGAGGCCGAGACGGCCAAGGAGGAGGGCGAGGCCGCCCTGGACGAGCAGTCCGAGGTCCTGGAGAGCCTGGACGGGCAGGACCCGACCGCCTCCGAGGCCTCCACGGGCGGCGGCGAGGCCGTCGCGGCCTCCGGTGACGTCCAGGCCGTCCTGGACTTCGCCCGCGCCCAGATCGGCAAGCCCTACGTCTGGGGCGGTACCGGTCCCGACGGCTACGACTGCTCGGGCCTGGTCCAGGCGGCGTGGGCCCAGGCGGGGGTCAACCTGCCCCGCACGACCTACGACCAGGTCAACGCCGGCACCCGGATCTCGCGCGACGAGGTCCAGCCCGGGGACCTGCTGTTCTTCTACAGCGAGTCCTCGCCCAGCCACGTGGGGATCTACTCCGGCAACGGCAACATGATCCACGGCTCCAACCCGTCCAAGCCGCTGGAGGAGGTCTCCCTGGCCGCCTACTGGGACAGCGTCTTCACCGTCGCCGTCCGCGTCGGCTAGTGGGCCGACCGGAACCGTCACTCGTGTGACGCGAGGGCTCCGGCCCGCGGTGGTCCTGTACTCACAGCCGGTGCCGGAGCTCCAGAAGCGCTGTGGGTACAAGGGTCGCGCCGCACGGGTTCGGCCGACGCATCCTTCTCGCGAGCGGGTCGGGGACGCGGGTTCCGGACGGCGGTGCGCTCCGCGTATTCTGCCGCCCATGGGACCTCTCGTGTTCAGGGTCGCGGCCGCGGTCGCGGTCGTCATCGCCTTCTTCTGGATCCTGTCCGTCGTGGTCGGCCTCCTGGTCTGGCTCCTGATGGTCGCCCTGCTCGCGGGCGTGGTCTACCTCGGCGTCCGGATGCTCAGGGCGCAGAGCGGCCAGGACCGCTGACCGCGCACCTCCTGTCGGGGACGCGCCGCCCGAACCCGTGCGGCGCGTCCCCGCACGTGTGCCCGGTCCGTTCGCCGCGGACCCGTTTCCTGACACATGGGCGAAGGCCTCCGCGGTGGAGCCGAGTGAGGGTATGGTTACTATGTGTCACTGAATAAGCACGTAGGGTCTCATGTTGACGGAGTGTCGCACCGTGGCCGGGTGGAACGCGTCCTCACCCGCGTCTTCCGCAACGACTGGAGTGCGCTGACACCGCCCGACATCGGACGCTGGACCCCCGACCTGCGGGTCAGCGTCGTCATCCCGGCGCGCGGCGGGCAGCGCCGCCTCGACCTCGCCCTGGCCTCCCTGGCCGCGCAGACCTACCCCGAGGACCTGATGGAGGTCGTGGTCGTGGACGACCACTCCTCCCCGGCGCTGCGCCTGCCCGACCTGCGCCCCGCGCACTGCCGCGTCCTGACCGTCCCCGACGGCGGCTGGGGCGCCGGGTACGCCCGCGCCTACGGTGCCCACTCCAGCACCGGCGACGTCCTGCTGTGGATGGACGCCGACATGGTGGTGTGCCGCGAGTTCGTCGAGGCCCAGGCCCGCTGGCACCACGTGCACGCCGAGGCCGTCACGCTCGGCCGGGTCCGCTTCGCCGACACCGGGCCCCAGAGCCCCACCGACGTCCTGGCCCTGGCCCGCACCGACGCCCTGCACGGCGCCCTGGACACCGGCCGCCACCACGCGTGGGTCGAGCGCGTCCTCACCGGGAGCGACGGCCTGCGCGACGCCGACCACCTGGGCTTCCACGCCTACGTCGGCGCGGCGGCGGCCGTGCGCCGCAGCCTGTACGAGGCCGCCGGGGGAGTGGACCCCGACCTCGACCTGGGCCAGGACACCGAGTTCGGCTACCGCCTCTGGCAGGCGGGCGCCGTCCTGCTGCCCGAACCCGCCGCCACCGGCTGGCACGTGGGCCGCGCGGGCACCGCGCGCACCCGGCTGCCCTCCGAACGCTTCCGCACCGAGGTCCTCGCCGAGTTCATGCCGCACCCGCACGCCTACCGCGAGCGGGTACCGGCCCACCGGCGCCGCATCCCGCTCGTGCACGCCGTGGTCGAGGTCTCCGGCGCGCCCTACGACCTGGTCCGCGGCTGTGTGGACCGGCTCCTGGACAGCGCCGAGACCGATCTGGCCCTGACCCTGGTCGCCGACTGGGAGGGCGCCGAGGAGGGAGGGGGAGCGCGCGGGGCGCGGCGGCTGCGGGCGGTGGACGGCCGGGCCCGGCGCGACGTCGGCGGACCCCACCTGGACCTGCGGCTGATCCAGGCCAACTACCTGCGCGAACCCCGGATCTCCTTCGCCACGTCCGCGCCCCGCACCGGTTTCCCCTCACCCTTCCTGCTCCAGGTCCCGGTCTCCTGGGGCCTGGGCCAGGTGGCCCTGTCGCGCCTGCTGGCCAGCGCCGAGCGCGCCCGGGCGGGACTCACCGAACTCTTCCCGGCCGCCTCGCCCACCCGCGACGCCGGGGTGAGGCTGTGGCGCACCCGGGCGCTGGCCCGGGCCCTGCGGGTGCGCGAGGAGGGCGAGGACCTGGGCGACGTGGTCGCCGCGCTGCACGGCCGCTACCGGATCCACGCCGGGGAGGAGACGCTGACCGACCTGTCGCTGTACCGCTCGGTGCCGCCGCCCCCGCGCACCGAACCCGAACCGGCGGAGTTGGCCGCACCGTCCCCGCGGGCCGGGACCGAGGAGCGCCCGGCGGGCGAGTGCGGGACGTGGGAGTGCGGGACGGGGGAGGAGCGCACCGGCGCCGCGCGGTCCGGAGGGTGGCTGCGCTCGGGATGGGCGCGGGCCCGCCAGCGGCTGCGCCGCGAGCGCGGCTGACCGCCTCCCGGGGTCCGACCGCGACCGGGCAGATGGGGGAAGACATCGACCCGGAGAGCGGGCGGACCCCGCCGAGCGCCCCCGCATCCCGGGGATGACCGAGGGCGACGCGGCCGGTACTCAAGGTACCCGACGCCGGGTGTGCGACGGGCACGCCGCCTCGGCGACGTGCCCGTGACGTCCGTTCCCGCAGCTCGCGCGGTCCGGGTCCGCCTCGCACGGCCGGACCCCGCCGCTTCAGTGCCGCGCGGTCCCCGACCGCGGACCGGGCCTGGCCCGAGTCCGCCGCGTCACCGCGTCACCGCCGCGACCGCTCAGCCGACGGCGTCGATCGACTCCAGGAGCTTCTCGCGCAGGGTGTCGCTGACCGGGGCCGACCCGGTCTCCTCGGAGGCGGCCGACTGCCCCTCCGGGCTCACCACGTAGCGCAGGAAGGACTTGACCCGCTCGGCCTGGGCGTCGTCGGGGTAGTCCAGGCACACGACCTCGTAGCTGACCAGGACCAGCGGGTAGCTGCCCGCCTCGGTCGTGCCGTAGTCCAGGTCCAGCGCCAGGTCGTACTCGCTGGGGTTGTCCTCGCGCTGCGGGGACTCGGCGACCACCTGTGCGGCGGCCTCGGGGGAGATCTCCACGAACTCGCCGCCGACGCCGATGTCCACCGTGGACATGCCGTGCACGTGCGACATCTCCACGTAGCCGATGGACCCCTCGGCCCGCTCGACCGTGTCGGCGATACCGCTGTTGCCCTGCGCCGACTCGCGCGCGGTGAGCGGCCACTGCCCGCTCGGCTCGTGCGGCCAGGCGTCGGGCGCCGCGGCGCTGAGGTAGTTGGCGAAGTTCTCCGTGGTGCCCGAGTCGTCGGAGCGGTTGACCGGGGTGATCGCCATGTCCGGCAGGTCCGCGTCCGGGTTGTCCTCGGCGATCTCGGGGTCGTTCCAGCGCGTGATCTCCTGGTTGAAGATCTTGGCCAGCGTCTGCGGGCGCAGGTTCAGCGAGTCCACGCCCTCCAGGTTGAACACCACCGCGATCGGGATCACGTAGGCGGGCAGGTTGACCACGTCCGAGCCGCCGCACCGCTCCCCGGCGTCGGCGTTCTCGTCCGGGTCCATCGCCGCGTCGGTCCCGGCGAAGGCCACCGCGCCGTCGATGAACTGGCTGCGCCCGCCGCCCGAACCGATCGAGTTGTAGTAGACGCGCGCGTCGTCGCAGGCGGACTGGTAACCGGCGATCCAGGTCGTCATCGCGTTCTCCTGGGCGCTGGAGCCGGCACCCGACAGGCTGCCGGAGAAGCACTCCAGGCCCTCGGGAACCTCCGGCGCGGCGCTGTCCGGAACGGCCTGGTCGCTGCCGCAGGCGGTCACGGCCAGCAGCAGGCCGGCCAGCGCGGCCGACGCGGCCCCCCTGGAGGCCCCGCTGTGGCGCAGGACGCCGGTCTTGGTGCGCTTGTTGGACGGGAGCACGACTGCTTCTATCCCCTTCGTCGGTGTCGGTGGTCCTGGTCTGCGTTCACCGCCGCGCGTCCCCGAACGGGCGCGTCGTCGCTGGTGATGGAGCACCGCCGAAGAATTTAACCATCGGTGGACCACCACCCCCAAGGCGGCCCCGTGTGGCATGGCGCTCACGCGGACCGGCGTGCATGACACGCGGACGGTACGGGCACGGGTAGATGCGTGATGAGCACGCACGACACGTCCACCGCTCCGACGTCAACCTACCGCCTCCAACTGCGCCCCGGGTTCACCCTGGAGGACGCCGCGGACCTGCTCGACTACCTGGACCGCCTGGGAACCGGGGCGGTCTACCTGTCCCCCATGCTCGCCGCCGCGCCGGGCTCCCAGCACGGCTACGACGTGGTCGACCCCACCCGGGTCTCGCCCGAACTGGGCGGGGACGCCGCCCGCGAGGCCCTGGCCGCCAAGGCGCACGAGCTGGGCCTGGGCGTGGTCGCCGACATCGTCCCCAACCACATGTCCGTGGTGCGCGCCGACGCCAACCGCTGGTGGTGGGACGTCCTCGCCCACGGCCGGGACTCGGTGTACGCGCGCTGCTTCGACATCGACTTCGACGCCGGACCCCTGCTCATCCCCGTGCTGGGCGACGACGGCGACGGCGGACGGGCCGCCCTGGCCGACCTCGTCCTCGCCGACGGCTGCCTGGCCTACCACGACAAGCGCTACCCGCTCGCCCCGGGCACCCACGAACCCGGCGACTCCGTCGAGGCGGTGCACGAGCGCCAGCACTACCGGCTGGTGTCCTGGCGGCGCGGCGACGGCGAGCTCACCTACCGCCGGTTCTTCGACGTCAGCGAGCTGGCCGCCGTGCGGGTGGAGGACACGGGGGTCTTCGACGCCACCCACGCCGAGATCCTGCGCTGGGCCGAGCTCGGCCAGCTCGACGGTCTGCGGGTGGACCACGTGGACGGGCTCACCGACCCCGGCGGCTACCTGCGCCGCCTCGCCGAGCGCTTCGGCGGCTGGGTCGTGGTGGAGAAGATCCTCGCCCCCGGCGAGGACCTGCCGCAGTCCTGGCCGGTCGCCGGGACCACCGGGTACGACGCCCTGCGCGAGCTCTGCGGCGTGTTCGTCGACCCCTCCGGTGAGGCCGATCTCACCACCCTCGCCCTCGACCAGGGGGTGGAGGTGGACGTCGCCCGGGCCGACCTGCGCGCACGCCGCCACGCCGCCACCGAGCTGCTGCGCGCCGAGGTGCGGCGGATCGCCGCCCTGCTGCCGCCCCGGCCGGAACGGGGGCGGGAGACGCCCTCGCCCGAGGCGGTGCGCCGCCGCGAGGAGGCCGTGGCCGAGCTGCTGTGCGCCTTCGACGTGTACCGCTCCTACCTGCCCGAGGGCGAGCGCGACTGGGCCCGGGCTGTGGAGACCGCCATGGGGCACCGCCCCGACCTGGCCCACGACCTGGAGGCCCTCGACATGCGGGTGCGGCGCGACCCCCGGGGCGAGGCCGCGCGGCGCATCCAGCAGACCAGCGGGATGGTCGTGGCCATGGGCACCGAGAACACGGCCTTCTACCGCACCACCAGGTTCGTCGCCCTCAACGAGGTGGGCGGTGACCCCGCCGACTTCGCCGTCACGCCGCGCGAGTTCCACGACGGCGCGGCCCGCCGCGAGGCCGCCCGGCCGCACACCATGACCACCCTGTCCACGCACGACACCAAGCGCTCGGAGGACGTGCGCGCCCGCCTGGCCGCCCTGTCGGAGGTGGCCGAACCCTTCGCCGAGGCCGTGCGCCGCTGGACCGGGCGGTGCGCCCTGCCCGAACCCGCGCTCAACCTCCTGGGGTGGCAGACCCTGGTCGGCGCCTGGCCCATCGGGGAGGAGCGCCTGGCCGACTACCTGCTCAAGGCCGCCCGCGAGGCGCGGCTGGGCACCTCCTGGACCGAGCCGGACCCCGACTTCGAGGACCGCGTCCGCTCCTGGCCAGCGCGTGTGCTGGGCGACAGGGTCCTGCGCGGGGAGGTGGCCTCCGTGGTGGAGTCGGTGCGCGAGGCCGGGTGGAGCAACTCCCTGGGGCAGAAGGCCGTGCAGCTGCTGGGCCCGGGCGTCCCGGACCTGTACCAGGGCACCGAGCTGTGGGACCTGTCCCTGGTGGACCCCGACAACCGCAGGCCCGTGGACCACCAGGCCCGCGCGGACCTGCTGACCCGGATCGAGGACGGCTGGCGCCCGCCGGTGGACGCCACCGGCGCGGCCAAGCTCCACCTGGTCCGCACGTGCCTGCGCGCGCGCCGCGAGCTGCGCCCCCGGGGGTACCTGCCGCTCACCGCCTCCGGCCCGGCCCGGGACCACGCGCTGGCCTTCGCGCGGACCTCGGCCGGAGCCGACCGGCCCGACCTGGCGGTGATCGCCACCCGGCTGCCCGTCGGGCTGGCCGACGCGGGGGGCTGGGCGGACACGGTCGTGGCGCTGCCCTCGGGGCCGGGGACGTGGACCGACCGGCTCACGGGCCGGGCCGTGGTGTCCGACAGCCCCGACGGGCCCACCCTGGCGCACCTGGCCGGGGTCCTCGACCGGTACCCGGTGGCGGTCCTGACACGGGAGTGAGGAGCGCCGTCCTGAGGCGGGCCTCGCCGCACGGCGGCGTGGAGCGGTCGGGGAGGCGCGTCGGAGGAGACCGGGGCGTCGCGCCGCTGCGCCCCGGCCCCTTCGGAGCGCGGGTAGGCTTGCCGCGATCATGGCGCGTACCGACACCCCACACACCACCGGCCCCAGGCTGCGCATGCCCGCGGCCGTCGCGGCGGCCCTGGCCTGCCCCTCCTGCGGACGCGGGCTCGACCCGGGCGAGCGCGGGCTCTCCTGCGGCGCGGGGCACAGCTTCAACGTGGCCAGGGAGGGGTACGCGAGCCTGCTCACCGGGGCCACGCCGCCCGGGACCGGCGACAGCCGGGAGATGGTCGCCGACCGCCTCCGGTTCCAGGAGGCCGGACACCACGACCCGATCTCCGCCGCGCTGGCCGCCGCCCTGGCCCGTGAGCTCACCGCGCCCGCCCCGCTGGTCGCCGACATCGGCGGCGGGACCGGGCACCACCTGACCCGGGTGCTGGAGGCCCTGCCCGACGCCGTGGGGCTGACCGCCGACGCCTCCAAGTTCGCCGCACGCAAGGCGGCCAGGGCGCACGAGCGCGGCGGCGCCGTGACCGCCGACGCCTGGCGGGGCCTGCCGCTGCGCGACGGCTCCGCGGACGCCCTGCTCAACGTGTTCGCGCCGCGCAACGCCGCCGAGTTCCACCGCGTCCTGCGCGCCGACGGGGTACTGCTGGTCCTCGTCCCCGCCGCCGACCACCTCGCCGAACTGCGCGGACCGCTGGGCCTGCTGGAGGTGGACCCGCGCAAGGACGAACGCCTCGCCGACTCGCTGCACGGCCACTTCGCCCCCGCCGGGGCCGAGGACCTGCGCTTCACCATGGACCTGGACCACGCCGACGCCGCGACCGTCGTCGGCATGGGGCCCAGCGCCCGCCACATCGACGCCGGGGACCTGCGCGCCCGCATCGCCGCCCTGCCCGAACCCGCGGCCGTCACGGCGTCGGTGCGCCTGCACCTCTACCGCCCGCTCCGCTGAGCGGGGCCCTCCCAGGAGAGTCCTGCCGGGTGCGAGCCCTCCCCGGGGCCGGGGGAGCGGCCGGTCAGGGGACGGTCGGTCGCAGGAGTTCCCTCCGGACCCGCCGTCAGGCGCGCGGCGGCCGAAACGGGCAGGTCCGGGCAACACCGGCAGCCGCGGATGGCGGGCGCGCAAGCCGGGTAGACCACCCTCCGTGAGCGAAGCCCAGACCACCCCGACCACGTCCGACGCCCTCGCCGCCCCCGCCGTCGCGGGGGTCGGCGTCCGCGGCGACTTCGCCGTGTGGGCGCCCCACCGCGAACGCGTCCGCCTGCGCCTGTACGGCACCGCGGAGCACGGCGGCACGGGGGAGCGCGACGTCGCCATGCGGCCCGACGACGACGGCTGGTGGCGCGTCCGCGTCGAGGACGCCGGGCCCGGCACCGAGTACGCCTACCTCCTGGACGACGACCCCCAGCCCCTGCCCGACCCCCGCTCACTCCACCAGCCCCACGGCGTCCACGGCCCCAGCCGCGTCCACGACCACGCAGCCTTCGCCTGGACCGACGCCGACTGGACCGGGCGCCCCCTCGCGGGCGCCGTCGTCTACGAACTCCACGTGGGCACCTTCACCCCCCAGGGCACCCTCGCCGCCGTCGCCGACCACCTCGACCACCTGGCCGACCTCGGCGTCACCCACGTCGAACTCATGCCGGTCAACGCCTTCGACGGCACCCACGGCTGGGGCTACGACGGCGTCCTGTGGGCGGCCGTCCACGACCCCTACGGCGGCCCCGACGCCCTCAAGGCCCTCGTCGACGCCTGCCACCGCCGCGGCCTGGCCGTCCTGCTCGACGTGGTCTACAACCACCTCGGCCCCTCGGGCGCCTACATGCCCCGCTTCGGCCCCTACTTCCGCGGCGAGAACGCCTGGGGCCCCTCCCTCAACCTGGACGGCCCCGACTCCGACCCGGTCCGCCGCACGGTCCTGGACAACGCCCTGGACTGGCTGCGCCACTACCACCTGGACGGGCTGCGCCTGGACGCCGTGCACGCCCTGCGCGACGACCGCGCCACCCCGCTGCTGGCCGAACTCGCCGAGGAGGTGGACACCCTCGCCACCGCCCTGAACCGGCCGCTGTCCCTGGTCGCCGAGTCCGACCGCAACGACCCCCGCACCGTCCTGCCCCGCGAGGCGGGCGGCCTGGGCATGACCGCCCAGTGGTCCGACGACCTCCACCACGCCCTGCACGTCGCCCTCACCGGGGAGACGCACGGCTACTACGCCGACTTCGCCGACCCGGGGGCGCTGCCCGCCGCGCTCACCCGAGCGTTCTGGCACGCGGGCACCCGCTCCAGCTTCCGCGGCCGCACCCACGGCGCGCCCGTGGACACCGCGCGCGTCCCCGGCAGCCGCTTCCTGGCCTACCTGAGCACCCACGACCAGATCGGCAACCGGGCCCGGGGCGACCGCATGGGCGAACACCTCTCCCCTGGCCTGCTCGCCTGCGGCGCCGCGCTGGTGCTGTGCTCCCCCTACACCCCCATGATCTTCATGGGGGAGGAGTGGGGGGCCGCCACGCCCTGGCCGTTCTTCGCCTCCTTCACCGACCCCGACCTGGTCAGGGGCGTGCGCGAGGGACGCCGCCGCGAGTTCGCCGCGCTGGGGTGGGCCGAGGAGGAGATCCCCGACCCCATGGACCCGGCCACCCGCGACGGCGCCGTCCTGGACTGGTCCGAGCCCGGACGCGAACCGCACGGGCTGGTCCTGGACACCTACCGGGCGCTCATCGCCCTGCGGCGCGTGGAACCGGAGCTGTCCGACCCGCGCCTGGACCGCTCCTCGGTCGAGGTGGGCGGCGGCGGACGCCTGCTCGTCCTGGCCCGGGGAAGCCTGCGCGTGGTGTGCAACCTGGACGCCGACGGCGCCGAGGTGGAGCTGGACGCGGCCCCGCGCGAACTCCTGCTCGCCAACGGCGAGCCCAGGACCGCGGGGTCCACCGTCACCGTGCCGGGGGAGTGCTTCGCGGTCCTGAGGGTGTAGCCGCCCGGGCGGGACGCGGTGGCGCGCTCCCGCGCGCGGGCCCGCCCGGGAGCGCCGGAACGTCACCGCGGCCCCCTAACCTCGGTACGGCCCGCGATCCCATGACGGAAAGGCAGCACATGAGCGGCGACGCCTGGACACTCGACCGGAGCTTCGAGGCTCCCAACGGAACCGTGCGCTGGGCCCGGTTCGGGGACGGGGACCCGGTCGTGCTGCTGCACGGCACACCCTTCTCCTCCCACGTCTGGCGCCACGTCGCCCGCGCCCTGAGCGCCCGGTACACCGTCCACGTGTGGGACATGCCCGGCTACGGGGCCTCGGCCAAGCACGAGGGGCAGGACGTGTCGCTGGCCGCCCAGCAGGCCGCGTTCACCGCCCTGCTCGACCACTGGGGACTGGAGCGCCCCGCCGTGGTGGCGCACGACTTCGGCGGCGCCGTGGCCCTGCGCTCGGCCGTCCTGGACGGGGCGGCCTACGACCGCCTCGCCCTGGTCGACGCGGTCAGCGTCCGCCCCTGGGGCAGCGACTTCTTCCGCCTCGTCAACGCCAACGCCGACGTGTTCGCCGCGCTGCCCCCGCACCTGCACGAGGCTCTGGTGCGCGCCTACGTCTCCTCCGCCGCGCACCGCGAACCCCGCGGCGACGTCCTGGACGCGCTCGTGCGCCCCTGGCTGGGCGCGGACGGCCAGCCCGCGTTCTACCGGCAGATCGCGCAGGCGGACGAGCGCCACACCGCCGAGGTCGAGGACGCCTACGCCGACCTCGACCTGCCGGTGCTGGTGGTGTGGGGCGAGGAGGACACCTGGCTCCCCCTGGACCGCGGCCGACGGCTCGCCGCCGCGATCCCCGGGGCGCGACTGCGCGTCCTGCCCGGGGCCGGGCACCTCGTCCAGGAGGACGCACCGGCCGAACTGACCGCCGCCCTCCTGGACTTCCTGGGCTGAGGGCGCCCGGGCCGGTCAGCCGACCGGCCCGGTGAACACCATCTCCTCGCCGTCGTGGCGGACGACGATCCTCAGCTCCTCGCTCCCGGGCGCGACGTCGCACCCCATCGGGAACGCGTAGGAGCCCGCCTCGGTCTCGCCGAGGGCGATCTCGCCCTCGGCGGCCGTCTCGGCTCCGCCCGCCTCGCACACGGTCTCGAACTCGCCGAAACCGAGCACCCGCCCCAGGTCCGGCACCTCCACCTCCAGGGTGAAGTCCGCGCGCCCGCCCCCGGGGAAGGAGACGTCGTCCACGGTGTAGACGACGTCGGCCTCCCCGCGGAACTCGTGCTCGTAGGCGCCGACGGGGTGGGCGACGCGGTACGACTCGTCGAAGGCCCCCGACGACTCCTGTGCCGCGCAGCCGAGCGCGGACAGGACGAGGGCGAGGGACAGGGGGAGGAGAGAGGTGCGCATGCGCCCAGAATAGGGCGGAACGCACCCGTCCTCCCGACGAGGACGGGCGTGCGGACGGCGGTCGCGCGACGCGCGGGCTCAGCCCTCCAGCGCCCGGAAGACCTCCAGCCACTGCCCCGGGTCCACGTGCCCGACGGGCGTACCGGCAGCGATCCCGGCCCGGGCCAGCGCCCGGTCCACCCGCCGGGCGGGGTGGGCGCGGCGCAGCGACGCGCCCAGCGATCCGCCCGCGCCCCCGAAACCCAGCTCGACCAGGCGCCGGTAGCCGTTCATCCGCCCCGGGTCCACCAGGGGCGTCCGGCGCCTGCGCAACACCAGGATGCCCGAATCCACCCGGGGCACCGGCCGGAACCGCTGCCGGTCGATCCGCCCGGCCAGCGACCACGACCACTCCGGCCAGGTCAGCACCGTCAACCGGCTCCACCGACCGAACCCGCCGGTGCGCTTGCGCGCGTACTCCAGCTGGGTGACGAGGGTGGCGGAGGCCAGGCCCCGCGCGTCCAGGCACCAGCGCACGATGTCGGCGGTGCGCGCGTAGGGGATGTTGCCCACCAGGTGGAACTCGCCCCGCGGCGGGCGCACCCGGGTGAAGTCGGCCCGCACCACCCGCACCCCGCTCGCGGGCTCGCGGTAGCGCGCGGAGAGCCGTTCGGCCAGGCGCGGGTCGATCTCGTAGGCCAGGACCCGGCGGGCGGCCGGGGCCAGGAAGCGGGTGAGGGCGCCCTCGCCCGGTCCCACCTCCACCACCAGGTCGGCCGGGCCGATCCCGGACACCGCCACCACGCGGCGTGCGGCGCCCGGGTCGGCGAGGAAGTTCTGGGAGAAGCGGCGCCGGTTGTCACCGGCACCCGTGCGACGTGAGCGTTCGGTACGTGCCACGGAAGGTCCGTTCCAGCCACCCTGCGGTGGCCGACGAGGACGGGCGGCACGGACGGGCGCGCCACACGGCGCGCGACAACGCGAAAGGAGGTCCGGGCAGCCCGTCCGAGGGAAGAAGGGACGCGACTGTGCCTGGACCGGAGGGTCACACGGGAAGGAGGAGGTGTCGTCCGCGGTCGTCGCCGGGCCGACCGCCGTGCGGGCGCGCGTGGGCGCGCCCGCGCCAGCGGCGGCGGACGGCGCGCCCCTTCCCGCACCGTCCGCACACGCGGCGGGGTACGCACGCGAAGCGGAGGGAGGAAGGGGCGGGGTTCCCGGCGGGCCGGACGGACCCCGTGGGCGGGGTCCGCGGCGGCCGGGACGGCGGACTACCGGCCCAGGTGCGGGGACCGGGGCCGGACGACGTGGGTGTGGCAGCTCACCGGCCAGGCGTGGGCCCGGCAGATGATCGCCTGGAAGCAGCACATGGCGACCAACCTAGGAGCACGCCCGCGGCGGCGGCAACCGGTTTTCCCGTCGGCGGGTCCGCCCGAAAAGGGTTCGCCCCGCCCGGCCCGACCGCGCCATACTCGCCCCCATGCCCGACTTCGCGGACTTCGACACCCGCCACTACCGCACCGTCGACGTGGCCACCGGCTACGACGGCTGGTCCGGCACCTACGAGGACTCCGTCCTGGACGCCATGGACCTGGCCCTCCTGGACGGCCTCACCGTCCCCGACTGGTCGGCGGTCTCCCGCGCCGCCGACCTGGGATGCGGTACCGGCCGCACCGGTTCGTGGCTGCGCGGCCGCGGGGCCGGGCGCGTGGACGGCGTCGACCTCAGCTCCGGCATGCTGGCCCTGGCCGAGAGGCGCGGCGCCCACGACAGCCTCACCCGGGGCGACGTGCGCGACACGGGCCTGCCCGGCGCCGCCTACGACCTGGTCATCGCCTCCCTGATCGACGAGCACCTGCCGGACCTGGCGCCCTTCTACGCCGAGGCCCGGCGGCTCGTCCGGCCCGGGGGGACGTGCGTGCTGGTCGCCTACCACCCGCAGTTCTCGATGGTCTCGGGGATGCCGACCCACTACACCGACGCCTCCGGCGAGGACATCGCCATCGCCACCCACGTCCACCTCATCAGCGACCACGTCCGCGCCGCCTCGGCCGCGGGGTGGCGGCTGGCCGAGATGGCGGAGGGCACCGTGGACGACACCTGGGTGGAGGCCAAGCCCACGTGGGAGAGGTTCCGGGGCCACCCGATCTCAGCGGCCTTCGTGTGGACCGGGTCCTAGACCCGACGCCCTGGTCCCGACCCCGGCGGGCCCGGGGCGCCGTGTGCCCGCCGGGACACGGCGGGCGCGGGGGTGTGCTCGTGTCCACGGGGCGGGGCGGGGCGGAGGGCGGGTGGGGGCCTGTACGCCAACGTCCGTTGAGGACGGTGCCCGGGTGGAAGGCGCGGGCGGGTCTGCGGGCGTCGCGTCCGCGGGGGTCGGCGGGCGGCGCGAGACCCCCGTCAGCGCAGCAGCGCCTCCCGCCACAGCTGGCGGTTGCGCTCGACGTACTCCGACGCCGGTCCCCAGTGGTCGGCGTGCCCCTCCGCGTGCAGGCGCGCCCACGGCTGCTCACCCGTCCGCGCGCCCTCCGTCAGCAGGTCGTACATGCCGCGCACGCGCCCCAGGACCGCGTCGGGCAGTTCACGGCGCTGGGCCCCGTCGCACCCGTACCCGTCGGCCAGGGCGCGCAGCCGCCGCGCGTCGCGCCGGGGGTCCCCGCCCTCGTGCAGCGGCACGAACCCGTGCGCGGCGTATCCGAGGTCGCCCATGCGCGTGCCCGGACCGGCGCTGTCCCAGTCGATGAAGGTCCAGGCGTCTCCGTCGCGCACCAGGTTCCACGGCGCCAGGTCGTTGTGGCAGACGAGTTCCTCGCGCTCGTGCGGGATGGGCGCCTCCCACACCGGTTCCTCCGGGGGCCGGTACGCGGCGGTCAGGTCGTGGAGGCGGCGGATCGTCCCGCCCAGCCGACGCAGTTCCCCCTCCGTCATCGGCGCCGTCCGGTCCGCCATCGTCCCCGGCACGTACCCGAGCACCTGGCGGCCCCGCTCGTCCCTGCCGACCGCGGAAGGGGACGCCTCGTAGCCGCACGCCTGCAGGTACGTGAGCAGGAGCAGCACCGAAGGGGAGGAGCGCCGCCACGGTTTGCGCACGGTCCGTCCCACGCGCACCACCTGGTCGGCGACGTTGCCGCCCTCCAGCACCTCTTCCTCGGGTGGGGTCATGGTCCCCCATGCTCCACCGCGCGGTCGGGGGAGTCCATCGGTTTTCACCGGTCCCCGGGGGCTTGCCGGCTCTCGTCGGCCCGGTGCTCCGCCGCGGTCAGGGCCGCGTCGTCCAACCGGGCCAGTCCGGCGAGCAGCCCCAGGCACAGCAGCCCCATGGAGGCGAACACCCAGGTCAGTCCCAGGAACTCCGCGATGAGGCCGCCCGTCGCGGCGCCCAGCGGCATGGTGCCCCAGGCCAGCAGACGGTAGGCGCTGTTCACCCGGCCGAGCAGGGGGTCGGGGGTGATCCGCTGGCGCAGCGACACCGTGACCACGTTCCACACCGCGATCCCCACCCCGCCCGCGAAGAAGCCCGCCGCGACCAGGACGGGGTCGGCGGTCACCGCGGGCAGGCCCACGAGCACGGCGAAGGTCAGCGCGCAGGTCCGCAGCGCCCGGGTGCGTCCCAAGAGTCGCTCGATCCGCCCGGCGCACAGGGCGCCCACCACGCTGCCCGCGGCGACGGCGGTCATGAGCAGGCCGTAGGCGGGCTCGGACAGGCCCATGGGCGAGTCCGGACCCACCGCGAAGAGCACGAAGACGGTGAAGGCCGCGTTGCTGGCGAAGTTGCTGGCGCCCACCATCGCCGCGAACGAGCGCAGGATCCGGTCGCGCCACAGGAAGCGCAGCCCCTCGGCGATGTCGGCGCGCAGGGTGGCGGATGCGGTCCGCGCGGTCCGGAACCGGCCGCGCACCAGCAGCAGCGCGCCCACCGCGACCAGCCACAGCGCCGCCGGGGCGGTGAAGGCCGCCGCCGCGCCCGCCGCCACCAGCAGGCCGCCCAGGGGAGGCCCGAGGAACTGGTTCGCGGTCAGTTCGGCGGCGTGCAGCCGCCCGTTGGCCCGGGGGAGCCGGTCGCGGCCGACCACCTGCGGCAGGATCGACTGGGCCGAGGTGTCGTAGAGGGTCTCGGTGACCCCGACGCACAGCGCCACCGCGTACAGCAGCCCGACCGAGCCCAGGTCCAGGGCCAGGGACAGCGCCAGGACACCGAGCAGCAGCGCCCGGGCGAGGTTGGCGCCGAGCATCGTCCGGCGCCGGTCGAGCCGGTCGGCCAGGGCGCCCGCCGGGAGCGCGAAGAACAGCCACGGGAGGGTCAGCGCGAACGTCACCCCGGCGATGAGGACGGGGGAGTCGGTGAAGCGCAGCGCCACCAGCGGCAGCGCCGTCTTCAGGACGCCGTCGGCGAGGTTGGACAGGGCGGAGGAGGTCCACAGGTTCCAGAAGGCGGCGCCCATCGGCGCGGGGCGCGGGCGCGGTACCGGAGGGGGAGGGGTGTGCGGGGGGGTCGGCTTCCGTCATGCGGTCGAGAATGACAGATCGATTGATAAAAATCAATCGATTGCCGGAAGCCGACCGTTGTTACCCTCGGGACATGGGAGAACCGGAACAGAGCGGGACCGCCCGCCGCCCGCGCACGCGACGACCGGCCACGGTCCAGGAGGCCAAGGCCCTGGCCCACCCGCTGCGGGTCCGCATCCTGCGGCTCTGCCTGACCCGGGAGCTCACCAACAAGGAGCTGGCCGACCGTCTGGAGGTCACCCCGGGCACGGTCCTGTACCACGTCCGCCAGCTCGTGGACGCGGGCCTGCTGCTGCCCGCGCCCGTGCGTACCGGGACCAGCGGCGCGCTGGAGAAGCCCTACCGCGCCACCGGGGAGACCTGGTGGCTGGACGGCCCCCTTCTGGACACCGACGCCGGTTCCGCCGTCGCGCCGGTGGAGGCCTTCCAGCAGGAGCTGAGCGAGGCCGGACCGGAGTCGGTGCGCACCTACTCGCGCTTCGTGCTGCACCTGTCGGACGAGGAGGTGGCGGAGCTGGACCGCCGCATCGTCGCCGTCCTGGACGAGTACGTGGCCACCGACGGCCAGCGCGCGGACCGGCCCGTCTACGCCGGGGCGTTCCTGCTGCACCGCCCCGCCGACTGACCGCCGCGCGGGCCGCGCGGCGGCGGGTTCCGGGCCCGCCCCGGTGCCCGTCGGGTCCTGTGGCGGCCTCCGAACCCCTCCGGGTCGGGCCGCCGGGTCAGCGCCGGTGGATCCGCCGTCCGCTCAGCCTGCCGGGCGTGATCCTCAGGACCTGGTCGCGCTCCCCCTCGGCCCAGGGCCGGGGCAGGCCGCCCTGCGGCAGGCGCGCCAGCTCGGCGGCGTCGCGGATCCACGCGCACGGCCCGCTGGCCAGCACGCTCCACCCCTCGCGGCGCTCCTCGTCGAGGCTGTCCACCTGGAAGGCGGCGTACCCGCGCGCGTGGCGCATGATGGCCCCGGCCAGCGTGGAGCGGAACACGATGCCGCCGTCGACCATCGTGTAGTTCACCGGCAGGACCGTGGGCGCCGCGTCCCCCTCGATGGTGAAGGCCACGCGCCCGATGTCGCGCGTGGCCAGCAGGTTGAAGCAGGTCTGGCGCTCCAGGACGGTGAAGCTGGCCCCGTCGTCGCCCTCGATGATGTCGGCGCCCTCCAGCAGCTCCTGCTCGTCGGCGAGGCGGTCGGTCCCCGCGTACTCGTCGGACGGTCCCCGCTGCTCCGGCGGCGCGACCGGTCCCGTGACCGACACCGGCGGCGGTTTCATCCGGTCGGCGCCCTCTGATCCAGCCATCGCTAGCTCCCCCGAGAAGAGTGCCCCCGTGTCCTCCCTCCGCCGTCGGCGCGGTTCGCGGGCCCGGGGACGCGGCCCGCGCGCCGTCGGCGAAGGTCCCCGCTCCCCGACTACCCCCCGGGGCGACCAGCGCAAACAGCCGGGAGGCCCCTCCCGGGCCGGAAGGGGCGGCCCGGGGCGTTCTCGGACGGGGCGGGATGTTTGATTCCCCTGGGTATCGGTCAACTTACTTAGGGTGAATGCCCGGCGCCTGTCAGGAGGCATGACGTGCCCGCTCGACACACCGCCGCCGAACCCCGGCGACCCCGGATCCTGGACGTCACCCTGCGCGACGGCGGCTACCTCAACGACTGGCGCTTCACCGACGCCACCGTGCGCGAGCACACCAAGGTCCTCGGCGAGGTGGGCGTGCCCTACGTGGAGGTCGGCTACATCAGCGACGACCCCGGGCGCGAACCCACGCTCCGGTGCGCGCCCGACCTGCTGCGCCAGGTCGGCGAGGACGCCGGACCGGCCCGCGTCGTCGCCATGCTCGCTGTGAACGGCAGGAGTCCGGACGAGGTCGCCGCCCTGCTGCGGCCCCGCGCCGAGGTGCTCGACGTGGTCCGCCTGACCTGCCTCCTGGAGAGGCTGGACCACGTGCTCGCCGCGGCGGAGGCCGTCCGCGCCTCCGGCGTCACCTGCTCGCTCAACCTCATCAGCGTCACCGCCTACGAACCCGGGGAACTGGCCGGGGCGGCCGAGCGCGTCGCCCGGGCGGGCGTCGCCGACTGGCTCTACCTGGCCGACTCGCGCGGCGCGCTGCTGCCCGAGCACGCCGCCGAGCTCTTCGCCGGGGTACGGGCCGCCTGGCCCGGCCTGGCGGGCTTCCACGGCCACGACAACCTCGGCCACGCCGTCGCCAACTCCCGGATCGCGCTGGAGGCGGGCTTCGACCTCGTGGACGGCTCCCTCCACGGGTACGGTCTGGGCGGCGGCAACACCGACCTGGCCGAGGCGCTGGCCCTGGTCGGGGAGGTGGACCGCCCGCGTCTGGCCTCCCTGGCCGAGCGGGTGGCGGCGGAGATGCCCCCGCCGCCGCCCTTCCAGCACCTGTATCCCCTCACCGGCTGGCGCAACCTGGAACAGGAGTGGGCCCCCGACGTCTGGGAGGCCCACGGCGAGGGGGCCGAGGAGTTCCTGCGCGGCCTGGCCTGGAAGCGCTACAAGGAGGTCGGGGAGGTCCTGGACGATGCGTCGGCTCCCCGGCCCTGAACACCCGGTCGGCGGCGGCGCCCAGGCCCGAGCCGCGACCGCGCACCCCACCACCCCCCGGAGGAACGGTTTGACCCGGCCCGTCCGCTGTCTCGTGCTCAACGACCGGCACCCCCTTCCCACCGACACCCTGGACCACCTGTCCGACGCGCTGGAGGCGCACTGGGTCCAGACCGCCGACGGCGGCCTGGACCCGGCCGAGGAGTTCCGGCGACACCCGGACACGCGGGTCCTGGTCACCACCTACACGGACCTGGGCGCGGAGAACCTGCGGCTGCTGCCCGAGCTGGAGCTGGTGGTGGCCACCACCACGGCCGTGGAGTACGTGGACCTGGAGTACTGCCGCGAGCGCGGCGTGGCCGTGTGCAACACCGCCGGGTACACCGGCGCGGCGGTGGCCGAGCACGCCGTCGCGCTGATGATGGCCGTGGCCAAGAGGGTCGTGCCCGTCCACGCCCGCGTCCGGTCGGGCGACCTGCTCTGCGCGGGGGAGCAGGGGATGGAGCTCGCGGGCGGCACCGCGGGGATCGTCGGCATGGGCGGCATCGGCGCACGGGTGGCCCGTATGGTGCGCGGCCTGGGTATGGCGGCCGTCCACGCCAACCGCAGTCCGCGCCGGGCCGAGGGCTCGGTCCAGGTGGAGCTGGACGAGCTCCTGGCGGTGTCCGACGCGGTCTTCCTCACCCTGCCGCTGGACACGGCCACCCACGGCCTGCTGGGCGCGGCCCAACTCGCCCTGATGAAGCCCTCGGCGGTCCTGGTGAGCATCTCGCCCAACGAGGTCGTCGACTCCGGGGCGCTGACGGAGGCGCTGCGCGCGGGGCGCCTGCGCGGCGCGGGGCTGGACCTGGTCGGCGAGCGCAACCCCTACCCGCCGCTGGACAACCTGGTGCTCAGCTCCCGGTTCGCCGCCAACACCCGCGAGTGCCAGGAACGTCGCCGACGGGTGTGGGCGGCCGCGGTGGAGGCCTTCGTCCGGGGCCGGGAGCTGCCGCACCGGATCGTGTGAGGATGGGAACGGGCCGGGCGGCATGCGCTCGCCCGGCCCGTATCTCGGGGGTGGGACGCCCTAGCGGCCGGTCACCCGCACCGGGGTGTCGTCCAGGGAGTCGTCGCGCGTCTCACGGCTGATCAGCAGCGCCACCAGGGTGATCACGCCGACCAGGACCAGGTAGCCGCCGACCCAGTTCAGTCCCAGGGTGCCCGCCAGCCACGTCGCG
Organism: Nocardiopsis sp. LDBS0036; assembly: GCF_041228755.1. Lineage (NCBI taxonomy): Bacteria > Bacillati > Actinomycetota > Actinomycetes > Streptosporangiales > Nocardiopsidaceae > Nocardiopsis > Nocardiopsis sp. LDBS0036. Next base: position 1,185,244 of record NZ_CP141103.1, on the reverse strand, counting down.
ATGTAGGGGGCGAACGAGGCGCCCAGCAGGCCCGCCAGGTTGTAGGCCACCGAGGCACCGGTGTAGCGCACCTTGGTCGGGAACAGCTCCGGCAGCACGGAGGCCATCGGGCCGAAGGTCAGGCCCATCAGGCTCAGCCCCACGATGAGGAAGGCCAGCACGCCGACCGTGCCGCCGCCGCCCATCAGCGGGCCCATGGCGAAGCCGAAGACGATGATCGCGACGGTGACCCAGACCAGGACCGGCTTGCGGCCGAACCGGTCGGCGAGCAGGCCCGCGACGGGGGTGAACACCCCGAAGAACACCACGCCCACCAGCAGGAACACCAGGAACTGCGACCGGTCGTAGCCCAGGCCCGCCACCGGGTCGGTGCCGAAGCCCAGGGAGAACACGGTCATCAGGTAGAACAGCACGTACGTGGCGAGCATGATCAGCGTGCCCAGCACCACGGCGGGCCAGTTGGTGCGGAACACCTCCGCCATCGGCGACTTGACCCGCTCGCCCGAGGCGACGATCTTGGCGAAGGCCGGGGTCTCGTGCAGGGTCAGGCGGACCCACAGGCCGACCACGATCAGCAGGGTCGAGAGCAGGAACGGCACGCGCCAGCCCCAGGCCAGGAAGGTCTCGTCGCTCATGAACTGGCTCAGGGCCAGGAACACGCCGTTGGCGAGGAAGAACCCGATCGGCGCTCCCAGCTGCGGGAACGAGCCGTAGAAGCCGCGCTTGCCGGGAGGGGCGTTCTCGGTGGCCAGCAGGGCCGCACCGCCCCACTCCCCGCCCAGTCCCAGGCCCTGGCCGAAGCGGCACACCGCCAGCAGCAGCGGGGCCAGGACGCCCACCTGCGCGTAGGTGGGCAGCACGCCGATGCCGACGGTGGCGATGCCCATGGTCAGCAGGGACGCCACCAGGGTGGCCTTGCGCCCGACGCGGTCGCCGAAGTGGCCGAACACCCAGGAGCCGATGGGGCGGGCGACGAAGGCGATGGCGAAGGTGGCCAGCGACTGCAGCCGCGCCGCCAGCATGTCGCCCTCGGGGAAGAACAGCGCGGGGAAGACCAGGACCGCGGCCGTCGCGTAGATGTAGAAGTCGTAGAACTCGATGGACGTCCCCACGAGGCTGGCCGTGAGGACCTTCCTCTTGGGATTGGCCGGTGGCTCGGCCTCTTCTGGTACGCGTGGGGCGACGTCCGTCATGGGACTTCTTTCCAGGTCAGTGGGTGCGGATGGCTGGATGCTAGCTCCGCTCGCCACTGTATGAAACATTTGTCTCACTATATGGACATATGCGTTCTCTGTGTCCGTCTGGGGTTTTCCGCGGGTCCGGAAGCGCGGATCCCGCGCGGGCGGCCCTCAGACCTCGGGGAGGGGGCCCGGGCGCACCACCCGCGTGCAGTTGTCCCGGAAGCGCTTGACCAGCTCCCCGTTGGGGCGGTCGCTGCGCTCCACCCACTCCCGGGCGGCCTCCTCGGTCGCCCCGCCCGCGAGCTGGCGCCGGTGCAGCCTGCGCTCGCGCAGGTCGTCGTCGGCCTCCACGTACCACAGCTGGGCGAACAGCCCGCGCAGCCCGGCCCAGGGCTCCTCGCCGCCCGCCAGGTAGTTGCCCTCGGTCACGACCAGCCGGGTGTGCGGCTCGATCACGTGCCGCGCGGCGACGGGTTCGTGCAGCACGCGGTCGTAGTCGGGCACGTAGACGGGGTGGTCGGTCTCGGCGAGCAGGCGGCGCACCAGGGCCGCGTACCCGTGCGCGTCGAAGGTGTCCGGCGCGCCCTTGCGGTCGCGCCGCCCCAGCCGGTCGAGCTGGGCGTTGGACAGGTGGAAGCCGTCCATGGGCAGGTACCCGGCCGCGCCCGGGCCCAGCACGCCGTTGACCCCGGCCACCAGGTGGCGGGCGAGCGTGGACTTCCCGGCGGCGGGGGCGCCCACCAGGCCGAGTACGCGGCGGCGGGGGCCGCCGGTGGCGGCGGCCAGGGCGAGGGCGTCGGCGACGAGCGGTTCGGACATGGAACGAGCCTACGCACCCCGGGGCGCCCCGCGCCGGGGCGGTGTCCGCCGGGCCCGCCGGGACGGCGGCCCCGGCGGGCCCGGCGGTCCCGGTCAGGGGACGTGGCCCACGTGGGCCAGCGCCTGGCGCACCAGCACGTCCTGGCCGCCCGTCATCTCCTCGCGCAGGTGCGCGCCGACCGCCTCCTCCGGGGTGAACCACACCAGGTCCAGGGCGTCCTGGCGGGGCTGGCAGTCGCCCGAGACCGGGACGATGTAGGCCATCGCCACCGCGTGCTGGCGGGCGTCGTGGAACGGGGTGATCCCCGGCGTGGGGAAGTACTCGGCCACCGTGAACGGCTGCGGCGAGACGGGGACGCGCGGCAGGGCCACCGGGCCCAGGTCCTTCTCCAGGTGGCGCAGGAGGGCGTCGCGGATCCGCTCGTGGTAGAGCACGCGGCCCGAGACCACCGAGCGGTGGAAGCTGCCGTCGGGCGCGGCCCGCATGAGCAGGCCGACATGGGTCACCTGCCCCACCTCGTCCACCCGTACGGGAACCGCCTGGACGTAGAGGACGGGCATGCGGCCGCGGATGCTCTCCAGCTCCTCGGGGGAGAACCAGCCGGGCTGGGTGTCGGCGGTTTCGGTCATCGGGTGCGCGGCGGAACGCCGCGGCCGTCGGCCGGGGCCCGCCGCTCCCTCCCTTCTCGTGGGCTGTCCCTGGGATCGGTCCCGGGCCCGGCCCGTGGGCGCGGGCACGCGGGGGTGCCACCTGTACCGCTTCTACCGCACTCGGGCGCGGAAGGCCACGCGCGGGGGCGTGCCCGGAGTGTCCGAGAGGAGAAGTGAGGGGTCGAAGCCGCGGTCGCGCGCGGTGCGTCCCGCCCACCCGCCGGACGGGGTGACACGGGACTGTCCCTACGGCCACATCAGCGAGTTTTCGCGGGTTTTTCTCACGAAAAGCTCCCACGGTCTCTCTGGAGAGGTTACGATCTCGTACGCGGTTGCGTAGTGGAAAGGTTACGTCCGGTGAGAGGTGGCCCGAGTGGCGAGGAATGCCCGGTTCTCTGCCCAGGAGCGTTTCCCCTGTACGGGTGTGACGGTCGTGCCCGTCCACGGCGAGGTTGACCTCGCCACAGCCGACCGCGTGCGCGATCGGCTGCTCCAGGCCGCGCACGCCTCACGGTGCGACTGCCTGGTGGTGGACATGTCCGGGCTCGACTTCTTCGACGCGAGCGGCGTCAGCGCCCTGGTCGCGGTCTACAAGAGCCTCACCCGCGAGGGGCGGCACGTGGTCCTGGCCGAGCCCGCGCCCATCGCCGCGCGTGTGCTGGAGGCGCTGGGCATGGGGCGCGTGTTCGAGATCTACCCCCTCCTGGAGATGGCGCTCACGCACACCAGCGGTCTGCGGGTCGACGGCGACCCGATCCGCAACACGGTGCCCGAACTCCCGTGACCGGGTCCCGGTCCCCGCCCCGCACGGGGGGACCGGGACCGCGGCCCGCGCGAAGCCCCCGTCTCAGGGACGGGACGCCCCGCCCCCGGCGCCCCGTCCGCCGTCGTCCTCCTGCCCGTCGCGCACCAGGAAGGGCGCCAGCAGTTCGGGGACGGCCTCGTCCGCCCAGGCCAGGCCCTGCCCCAGCCCCACGTCCCTGGCCGCGTACATCCCCTGCCCCGCCGCCGTCGTGGCGGCCACGTCGGCCAGGCCCAGCCTGCGCTGGAACGGCGAGCGGTTGATCCGCCAGCCGATCACCGCCGACCGCTCCAGGGTCACCGTGTCGCGCACCGCCATCCCCTTGCGCACCACCAGGTAGCGCGGGTGCAGCCCGTGGCCCAGCCCCCGGTAGGAGCCCACGGCGTACCAGAACGCCGCCGCCGCGATCGCCACCGCCAGCACCGCCCAGGCCCAGCTCGGCGTGACCTCCACCGCGCTCGTGGCCAGCGGCACCGGGATGATCTCCCGCTCCACCTCGTGCACCACGTCCCACCAGGCCTCGGCGATCAGCGTGTGCAGCCAGGCCAGGGCGCCGGAGAGCACCGCGCCCAGCACGGCGACCACGGCGGCCCGCGTGAAGCGGCGGCGCAGCGCGGCCCGGGGGTGCACGGCCAGCGCCACGTCCAGGGGCGAGTCCGGCGTGCCCATCAGGTCGGCGGCCAGCCTCCGGGCCCGCTCCCGCGGCATGGCCGGGGACAGGCGGCTCCTGGCGCTGGTCTTCTGGTCGTCGGCCGCGGCCAGCCCGGTGGCCACCGCGCGCACGTCCGCCCCGCCCGACAGCCGCAGCACGTACGGCTCGTGCAGGGTCACCCCGTTGAGGCGGCGCCCCTCCACCGACAGCGACACGCTGGTCAGCAGGCCGCGGCGCAGCCGCACGGTCCCGTCGGCCTCTCGGGTGAGGCGGTAGTTCCACCAGGTCTCCACGGCGACGGCGGTCAGGACCACCACACCGGACACCAGCAGACCCAGCAGTGTCAGGGGCACCACGATCAGGATCTGCCCCATCACGAACGAGGACATCTCCTCCACGCTGGGCAGGTTGGCCCGCTCGGAGAGCCAGTCCCACCCCACGCCGCCGGTCTGGGCGTTCAGGCCCAGCAGACCGGCGATGGCGCCCAGGCCCACGCCCAGGGTCGCGGTGGTCGCGGGGGCGTAGGCGAACCAGCGGCGGTCGAGGCGGGCCAGTTCGGTCTCGCCTTCCTCGCCCGCGCCGTCCTCGGCGGCCTCACCTGCACCGGACACGGCGCCGGCGGGCGCGCCCCGGCGCAGCAGGTCGCGGCGCAGCCACTCGCCCTGCTCCGCGGTGACGTAGAGCAGCTGGAGCTGGTCGGCCCCGGCCCCGACCTGCTCACCGGTGCCGACCGTGACCGAGCACAGTCCGAAGATCCGTACGTAGATCGGCGCCGCCACGTCGACGCTGCGCACGCGCTCGCGCGGGATGGACCGGTAGGACTTGGCGACGATGCCCGAACGCATCTCCATGCGCTCGTCGGTGACCCGGTAACGGGTCGCGCGCAGGCGCAGCAGGTCGAGGTAGGTCATGAGCGCGGTGAACGCCAGTGCGGCGGGGACCGGGAGCAGGGCCCACAGGGACTGTCCGGCCACCACCAGCACGACGGCGACCACGATCGCGCTCGGTACGAGGAACAGCCCGACGACGACGGCGCTGGCCCACACGCTGAGCGGGTGCAGCCGCTGCCAGTCGGTGACGGGGGTCTCCTCGGCGGGAACGGGTTCCGCGGAGGCGGCGGGGTCCCCTGCGGGAGAGGCGAAGGTCTGTCCGGCGGGCGCCGAGGCTCCCGCCGGGGCGGGGCCCGGCACCGCGCTGGCCGGTCCGGCCAGGGGGCCTTCCGCCCGAGGGGCGGGTGGTTCGCTCTGCCCGGGCACCGGAGGGAACTCCTCGGGGCCGGGGCGGTGTCCGTCGCTCATGTCGCGTCCCCCGGGGTCGCCTGGGTGGTGTCGGTGAGCTGGTCGGCCACGCGCGTGGCCAGTTCGTGGTCCAGGCCGGTGATCTCGATCGGGCCCGCGGCGGAGGCGGTGGTCACGGTGACGCTGGAGAGCCCGAACGCCCGCTGGAGGGGGCCGCGGGCGGTGTCCACGGTCTGGATGCGCGACATCGGGGCCACGCGCCACTCCTGCCAGAGCCAGCCGCTGGAGGTGTAGACGGCCGTGTCGGTGACCTCCCAGCGGTGGACGCGGTAGCGCCACCGCGGCATGACCACGGTGATCAGGAGTCCGATCCCGCCGACCACCGCGGCGGCGGCCAGGAACCACGCGCGCGGCGGCTCCCAGATGATCGCGGGCACCACGGGGATCGCGGTGAGGACGACCGTCACGGTCAGGGACCGGGTGGTCCACCAGTGGACGGCGCGCCCGTCCACCCGGTGGCGGGGTGGGCGCAGGCGGGGGGTGTCGGCGCTCATCGCGTCCACGCCTCCTTCGGTTCGGGGCCCTGGCGGGCCGGTGTCTTTTAAAAGTGATATCACAATGCTATGCTCGCGTCATCACCCAGAAGAGAACGGAAACCTCAGATGACCGCTACCGGCCAGGTCCCCACCCCGGCGCCCCAGTACCGAGAACACCCCGCCGCCAGCATCAACGGCATGGTGATGGCGGTGGTCAGCATCCTGCTCTTCCTCCTCGGCGTCGCCGTCGCGCTGTCGCCCATCGTCGGACTGCCCGTGCCCCTGGTGGCGGTCGGCGTGGTCCTCGCCGTGGTCGGCTTCCTGTTCTTCATCGGACTGGAGATGGTCGCGCCCAACGAGGCCAAGGTCGTCCAGCTCTTCGGCCGCTACGTCGGCAGCGTCCGCACCGACGGCCTGCGCTGGGTCAACCCCTTCACCGTCCGCAAGGGCGTCTCCACCCGCATCCGCAACCACGAGACCTCCGTGATGAAGGTCAACGACGCCTCCGGCAGCCCCATCGAGATCGCCGCCGTCATCGTCTGGCAGGTGGAGGACACCGCCCGCGCCTCCTTCGAGGTGGACGACTTCGTGGAGTTCGTCTCCATCCAGACCGAGGCCGCCGTGCGCCACATCGCGGGCAACTACCCCTACGACTCCTACGACACCGACACCAGCCGCTCCCTGCGCGGCAGCGCCGACCTCATCACCGAGCAGCTGTCCCGGGAGGTCGGCGAGCGGGTCGAGGCGGCGGGAGTGCGGATCGTGGAGACGCGCTTCACCCACCTGGCCTACGCCTCCGAGGTCGCCCAGGCCATGCTCCAGCGCCAGCAGGCCAGCGCGCTGATCGCCGCCCGCCAGGAGATCGTCGAAGGCGCCGTGGGCATGGTCGACCGCGCGCTCGCCCGCCTCTCGGAGGAGGGCGTGGTGGAGCTGGACGAGGAGCGCAAGGCCGCCATGGTCAGCAACCTGCTCGTGGTGCTGTGCTCCGACCGCCCCGCCAGCCCCGTCGTCAACGCCGGAACCCTGTACCAGTGACCGCGTGAGGTGGCAGTGCCCGAGCGCAAGAAGGTGCTGCTGCGGCTCGACCCCGCCGTCCACGACGCGCTCGCGCGGTGGGCCGGGCAGGAGCTGCGCAGCACCAACGCCCAGATCGAGTTCCTGCTGCGCCGCGCGCTGGACGACGCGGGGCGGATGCCCAAGGAGGCGGGGGCCATCCCCCGCCGCGGCCGACCGCGCAGACCCGAGCCGGAGCAGCCGGAGCCCGAGCAGGAGGACGGCCCGGGGAAGTGACGGCGCCGCCGGAGCCGCCGGTCCGGCTGCCCGTGGGGCGCCCGGACCGGCGTACGCCCGGCGCGCCGGCCCCGGGGACGTCTGCTTCGGGCCGCGCCGCCATTCGCGGGCCCCGGGCGGGGGACGACGGCCCGGGGAGGGGAGCGCGCTAGCCCAGCGCCGCCGCGGCGGCCCGACCGGCCGTGCGGCCCGAGAACAGGCAGCCGCCCAGGAAGGTGCCCTCCAGCGCCCGGTAGCCGTGCACCCCGCCGCCGCCGAACCCGGCGACCTCGCCCGCGGCGTACACCCCCGGCAGCGGCGTGCCGTCCGCGCGCAGCACGCGGGCGTCCAGGTCGGTGTGCAGGCCGCCCAGGGACTTGCGGGTGAGCACGTGCAGGCGCACCGCGATCAGCGGGCCCGCCTTGGGGTCCAGGATCTGGTGCGGGGACGCCACCCGGGCCAGGCGGTCGCCCCGGTAGTTGCGCGCCCCGTGGATCGCCGTCACCTGGAGGTCCTTGGTGAAGGTGTTGACCATCTCCCGGTCGCGGGCCACCACCTCGCGGGTGACGGTGTCGGCGTCGAGCACGCCGTCGCCCGCGATCTCCCTCATCCTCCGGATCAGCTCGGGCAGCCGGCCGGCGACGGCGAAGTCCGCGCCGTTGCGCTTGAAGGCCTCCACCGGCCCCGGCGCGCCCGGCAGCACCCGCTTGAGGACGAGCCCGAGGTCCTTGCCGGTCAGGTCGGGGTTCTGCTCCGACCCCGACAGGGCGAACTCCTTCTCGATGATCCTCTGCGAGAGCACGAACCACGTGTACTCGTGGCCGCTGCGCATGATGTGCTCCAGGGTCCCCAGGGTGTCGAACCCGGGGAAGTAGGGCGCGGGCAGCCGTTTGCCGGTCGCGTCCAGCCACAGCGAGGAGGGCCCCGGCAGGATGCGGATGCCGTGCCGGGCCCAGACGGGGTCCCAGTTCTGGATGCCCTCGGTGTAGTGCCACATGCGGTCGGGGTTGACGATCCGCCCGCCCGCCCGCTCGGTGATGGCCAGCATGCGCCCGTCCACGTGCTCGGGCACCCCCGAGAGCATGTGCTCGGGCGGGGTGCCCAGGCGCTCGGGCCAGTTGCGGCGCACCAGGTCGTGGTTGGCGCCGATTCCGCCGGAGGTGACGATCACCGCCTGGGCGGAGAACTCGAAGTCGCCCACCGCCTCGCGTCCGCTGGCCTCGCCCCGCCTGACGCCGCTGGGGGCCAGGACCGCGCCGCGCACGCCGGTGACCGTCCCGCCCGTGACCACCAGTTCGTTCACCCGGTGGCGGAAGCGCAGTGAGACCAGGCCGCGCTCGGCCGCCGCGCGCACCCGCCGCTCGAACGGCGCGACCACGCCCGGGCCGGTGCCCCAGGTGATGTGGAACCGGGGCACGGAGTTGCCGTGGCCGTCGGCCAGGTAGCCGCCGCGCTCGGCCCAGCCCACGAGGGGGAAGAACCGTATCCCCTGCCGGTGCAGCCAGGAGCGCTTCTCCCCGGCGGCGAAGTCCACGTAGGCCTCGGCCCACCGGCGGGGCCAGGCGTCCTCGGGGCGGTCGAACCCCGCCGTGCCCGTCCAGTCCTGCATGGCCAGCTCGGCGGAGTCCCTGATGCCCATGCGCCGCTGCTCGGGGGAGTCCACGAGGAACAGCCCGCCGAAGGACCAGAACGCCTGGCCGCCCAGGGACTGCTCGGGCTCCTGGTCCAGCAGGAGCACGCTCCTGCCCGCGTCGGCCAGTTCGGCGGCCGCGGTCAGGCCCGCGAGCCCGGCGCCGACGACGATGACGTCGGCGCGGTCGTCTCCGCTACTACCCATGCTGTTCCCCTCAGGTCGGCCGTGCCCGGGGCACGGTGTGCGCGATGGTGACGACTGTGCCGCCGCCGCTGCGGCGCGGCAAGGGCGAAGTGTGCCGTGCGCCACAGGATTTGTCAGGAGGTGACAAACCCTCCCGGCTCGGCCGCGGTCGTGCACGGACCGCACACCACGGGCTCCGGCGGTACCGCGTCAGCGCGGTGCCGCCGGAGCCCGCCGGGTTCAGGCCCCGAAGCGCACCAGCGACCGGCCGCCCCTGCCCCGGGCCATGCGCTCGAAGGCCTCGGGCACGCCTTCGAGCGGGATCTCGTCGGTGACCATCGCCGCCAGCTTCAGCTCCCCCGAACGCACCCGCTCGGCGATGAGCGGGACGTCGCGCTCCGGGTCGCTGGAGCCGTACACGCACCCGCGCAGCGTGCGCGCCTGGTGGAACAGCTCCAGCGCGTTGAAGGACACCTCGTCGTCCACCCTGCCCACGCCCACCACCGTGACCGTGCCGCCGCGCCGGGTCACGTCCCAGGCCGAGCGCACCGCCTTCGCCGACCCCACCACCTCGAAGGCGTGGTCGGCGCCGCGCCTGCCCGTCAGCGCGCGCACGGCCCTGACCAGGGTCTCGTCGGCGAGCAGGAACTCGGTGGCGCCCAGTGAACGGGCCAGCTCCTCCTTGGCGGGGGAGACGTCCACCGCGACCACCGGGTCGGCCCCGGCCAGACGCGCGGCCTGGAGCACCGACAGGCCCACCCCGCCCAGGCCCAGCACCACGGCCGACTGGCCCTCGCGCACGCCCGCGGAGTTGTGGACCGCGCCCCAGCCGGTGAGCACCGCGCAGCCCAGCACGGCGGCCACCGCCGGGTCGATCCCATCGGGCAGCGGCACGACGGCGGAGGCGGGCACCACGGTGGCCTCGGCGAACGCGCCGCAGCCCAGGCCGGGGTAGACGGGCGTGCCGTCGGCGAGCTCCGCGTAGGGCAGTACGGTGCGGTCCAGCGCGTGCTCGCACAGGTGAGGTTCGCCCTGGCGGCAGAACCAGCACTCGCGGCACGAGGGGGCCCAGTTCAGGATCACCTGCTGGCCGGGGACCACCTCCGTGACGCCCTCGCCGACGGCGTCGACGGTTCCGGCACCCTCGTGGCCCAGCACCGCGGGCCACTTCTGCGCCAGGGTGCCGTTGGACAGGGACAGGTCGGAGTGGCACACCCCGGCCGCTGCCAGGCGCACCCGCACCTGGCCGGGGCCGGGGTCGGGCAGGACCAGGTCGCGGATCCGGGGAGGGGCGCCGCGCTCGGAGAAGACGGCGGCCCTGACGGTCGTACTCATGGGAGGCTCCAATCACGGACTGCCGCGACAGTAGCAATACCGACCGGTCGGTCAAGGACCCGGGGCGTGCGGACCCGTGTTCCCGCCGATGGTCGCGGTCCTTCCCGCCTTGGGGGTCCTTTGCCGTTATCGACCGACATTTTGCCTGGTAACGGTAATGATGGGGGCAGAGGAGGGGGTCATGGTCAATCCGGTCTGGGTGGGAACCCTCATGTTCGGCAGGGTGCCCGTCGGCGTGCGCCTCTACAGCGCGCGCGAACGCAGGGGGCCCGTGCTGCACCAGTTCGAGCGGGGCACGGCCGACCGCATCCGCTACGTCCGCGTCAACGAGCGCACGGGTGAGGAGGTCGCCGGCGAGGACGTCGTGCGCGGGGCCCGCACGGGGGTCGAGGACGAGTACGTGGTCCTGGAACCGGAGGAGCTGGAGGAGATCCTCCCGCACGGCTCGCGCACCATGGAGCTGACCGGCTTCCTGTCCCAGGGCGCCGTCGACGCGCTGTGGTACGCCTCCACCTACTACGTCGCGCCCAGGGCCGCGGCCGACGCCAAGGCCTACCAGCTGCTGTACACGGCCCTGGAGCAGACCCGCCGCACGGGCGTGGCCACCATCGTCCTGCGCGACCGCGAGTACCCCGTCCTGATCGAACCGAACCGAGGTGTACTGTCGGCCTCCACCCTGTGGTGGCCCGACGAGGTCCGCGAACCCGACGACGTGATGCCGCCCGTGGCCCACGCCGCACTGGCCAAGAGCGAACTCGAACTGGCCCGCGAGCTGGTCAGGTCCCTGTCGATCGAGTGGGACCCCGAGGACTACTCCGACAGCTACGGCCAGCGCCTGACCGAACTGGTGCGCGCCAAGGCCCGGGGCAGGACGTTCACCCACCGGCCCGAGCAGGCCGTGCCCCCCGAGGACGCGGACGGTCTCGGCGAGGCCCTGCGCCAGAGCCTGCCCGCCCAGCGCACCCGGGGCGCGCGGTCGCGCGGCCCGCGCGCGTCCACCGGGGCGGAGGGGGCCGGGAGGGCCCGCGAGCCCCGGGGGACCGGAGCGCGCGGTGCCCGGGTCGAGCGGCGCGGCGAGGGCAGGGCCACCAAGCGCGAACTGCTCCAGCGGGCCTCGGAGCTGGACGTGCCGGGCCGGTCGAAGATGAGCCGGGAGCAGCTGGAGGAGGCCGTGGGGCTGAACGGCGCCGAAGCCCGCCGCTGAGGACCGCGCCGGACGGGTCCCTCGCCGCCGAGAGGGGCCCGGCTCCAGGACGGAGCGTCCCGGACGCCCCGGGGCCCCGGGGCTCCGGGGCGGAGCCTCACCACCAGTGCGCGTCCCACGCACGTCCCGGCCCAGCACGGCGGCGGCCCTTCGCGGAGGGGGTTTACCGGGGTTGACGGATACCGCGCGCGGACGGACAGTGTTGGGAGCGCTCCCAAAAAAGGCGGCGACCCCGCCGGAGCGCCCTGTGCCCCGCCGTCGGCCGAACCCGTCGGCCGGGCGCCCCCACCCCCCGCCGTCGGGAAGGCCCCGCACGTGACCCACACCCGCACCAACCCCGTCGGCAGGACGGTCGGCGCGCTCGCCGCCGTCGTCCTGCCCATGCTGGCCGCACTCCTGTTCGCCGCGCCCCCGGCCTCGGCCGCCGCCCTGACCGAGGTCGAGGACTTCGGCCCCAACCCCAGCGGTCTGCGCATGTACCTGTACGTGCCGGACAGCGTCACCGACGATCCCCCGGTCCTGGTCGCCCAGCACTGGTGCACCGGGACCGGACCCGTCTTCCACGCCAACACCGAGTTCGCCTCGCTGGCCGACCGGTACGGGTTCATCGTCGTCTACCCCTCCGCCACGCGCAGCAGCCAGTGCTTCGACGTGTCCTCGCCCGAGGCGCTGACCCGGGGCGGCGGCAGCGACCCGGTCGGCATCCGCTCGATGGTCGCCCACGTCGTCGACGCCCACGACGCCGACGCCGAGCGCGTGTTCGTCACCGGCGTCTCCTCCGGCGCCATGATGACCAACGTCATGCTGGCCAACTATCCCGACGTGTTCGCGGCGGGAGCCGCCTTCAGCGGTGTGCCCTTCGGCTGCTTCGCCACCACCGACGGCTCCGGCTGGAACAACGCCTGCTCCACCGGCACCGTCGACCGCACCCCGCAGGAGTGGGGCGACCTGGTCCGCGACTCCTACCCCGGCTACACCGGACCGCGTCCGCGCATGCAGCTGTGGCACGGGACCGAGGACGACGTCCTGCGCTACGCCAACTTCACCGAGGAGATCGAACAGTGGACCGACGTCCACGGCCTCGGCCAGACCCCGGCAGCCACCGACCACCCCCAGCCCGGCTGGACCCGCACCCGCTACGGCGCCACCGGCGACCGGGCCCCGGTGGAGGCCGTCAGCATGCAGGGCGTCGGCCACAACCTCATGGCCAACGGCATGGCGGCCCACGCGATCACCTTCTTCGGCCTCGACCAGGACACCGGCCCCGGACCCGGCCCGGACCCCGAGCCCGGTGACGGGGACTGCACCGTCGCCGTCACCACCAACGCCTGGAACACCGGCCTGACCGCCTCGCTGACCATCACCAACACCGGCGCCGAGCCCGTCGACGGCTGGTCCCTGGACTTCACCCTGCCCGCGGGCCAGACCATCACCTCGGGCTGGAACGCCTCCTACGGCTCGCGCCAGGGCGCGGTCACCGCCGCCAACGCCTCCTACAACGCCGTCATCGCCCCCGGCGCCAGTGTGGGCATCGGCTACCAGGCAACGCACACCGGCGACTCCGGCGGACCGTCCGGCTTCGCCCTCAACGGCGCGGCCTGCTCCCCGGCCTGATCCGGCGCGGCGCGGTCCTCCGGGAAGGGCCGCGCCGCGTTGCACTCGCGCCGCAGAGGGGTATGTCCCCTTTCGTCCGTGCGGACCCGAGGCGCAGTGAACCCACGCGTCACCGGGGCCGCCCAGTGTCCCGCACGGTGTACGGGAGGTCCCATGGCTCGACCGGTCGGTCCGGCAGCGGTTCCGCGGCACTACCTGATGTGCCGCCCCACCTACTTCGCGGTCGAGTACGCGATCAACCCCTGGATGGACCCGGCGGCGGGCGTCGACCGCGCACGCGCCATCCGGCAGTGGGAGGGGTTGCGCGACCTCTACCTCTCCCTGGGGCACCGCGTCAGCGAGATCGCCCCCGTCGACGGCCTGCCCGACATGGTCTTCGCCGCCAACGGGGCCCTGGTCGTGGACGGCAGGGTCTACGGGGCGCGCTTCGCCAGCGCGGAGCGCACCCCCGAGGGCCCGGCCTACCTCGACTGGTTCCGCCAGGCGGGCTACACCGAGACCCGCGAGCCCAAGCACGTCAACGAGGGCGAGGGCGACTTCCTCACCCTGGACGAGGTGGTCCTGGCCGCCACGGGGTTTCGGACCGAGGCCGCCGCGCACCAGGAGGCCGAGCGCTTCCTGGGCCGCCCCGTCGTCACCCTCCAGCTGACCGATCCGCGCTTCTACCACCTGGACACCGCGCTGTTCACCCTCTCCGGGGACCAGATCGCCTACTACCCCGGTGCCTTCTCGGCCGGAAGCCGGCGGGTGCTGCGCTCGCTCTTCCCGGACGCGCTCCTGGCCACCGAGGAGGACGCCGCCGTGCTCGGCCTCAACGCCGTGTGCGACGGCCGCAACGTCGTCATCGCCGCCGAGGCCACCGCCCTGGCCGACCGCCTGCGAGCCCTGGGCTACGCCGTCCACCCCGTGGAGCTGGATGAACTACGCCGGGCCGGGGGCGGCGCCAAGTGCTGCACCCTGGTGTTGCGCGACGCCCCCGTGTGAGGGAGGCCCGCAGCAGGGGCGCCCGGACCCGCCGATGCGTGGACCCGCCGCCGTTCGGCCCGTCGCGGGGCCGGGCCGGTGTGGGAAATACCACCGCGAAACGGGCTCATCAGGCTAACGCCACAGGTCACGCACGCGGGCCCGCCGCGGACCGCGCCCGGGCGCGCGTACGGGGGACCACCGCCCCTGGCCGGGCGGCCCCGCCGCAATAAAGTCTGAGTACTTGACTTCCTCCCTCTCCTCGAAGGAGAAGGGGGATTCCGACCGAGTCTAAAAGCCTGGTGCCGCTCGCGCAGCGACCCTCACGGGTCCGGTTTCCTGCTTCGCAGCCGACAGCGGAAGGGAGGCCCCTTGCCGACTCACACCAGCTCCACAGGCATCACCCGAGACTGCTTCTCGGGCTGCGACTCGACCAGCCGCAAGAACGTTCTTGGCCGCGTTGAGGTCCCGATCATGTCGGGTGCGACAGGAAGGGCACGTCCACGACCGGGTGCCCAGCGAAAGCCGATCCAGCAGGTACCCGCACTTCGAGCAGGTCTTCGAGGAGGGATACCACCGGTCGACCACCACGAGGGTTCGACCGTAGCGTTCGGCCTTGTACTCCAGTTGGCGGCGGAACTCACCCAGAGCGGCATCGAGCACCGACCGGTTCAGGCCACGCTTTTGCGCGACGTTCCTTCCCGGCTGGACGACGGTGCCGCGTGCGGAGGAGGTCATGCCCCGCACGTTCAGGTCCTCGATCGCGATCAGGTCGTGTTCGCGCACCAGGCGGGTGGTGGTCTTGTGCAGGAAATCCTGTCTGGCGTGGCGGACCTTGCGGTACGCGGCCGCGACCCTGCGCTTGGCCTTGCGGCGGTTGTTCGAGCCTTTCACCTTGCGTGCCATGCGTCGTTGGTAACGCTTGAGGTTGCGGGCTTTGCGCTCCAGGTGGCGGGGGTTGGCGATCTTCTCGCCCGTGGACAGGGTCGCGAAGTCCTTCACTCCCAGGTCCACACCCACCTCAGAACCGGTGTCCGGTACGGGGTCGGGGTCGTCGGTGTCCACGGAGAAGGTCGCATACCAGCGCCCGTCCGCCTCACGCGAGATGACCACCGTGGTCGGGTCCAGGGCGGCCAGGTCTGTCTCGGGCCAGGACCAGGCCACCTTCAGCGGCCTCTGGTGTTTGGCCAGGAACAGCGCACCGTCGCGGAGGCGAAACGCGCTGCGGGTGTAGTGCGCCGACTGCCGACCGGACCGGTTCTTGAACCGGGGGTAGCGGGCGCGTTGGGCGAAGAAGTTCGCGAACGCGCTGTGTTGGTGGCGCAGGGTCTGCTGCAAGGGAACCGAGGACACCTCGGACAAGAACGCCAGCTCAGGGGTCTTCTTCCACCCGGTCAGCGCCTGGTCGGTCTGCTTGTAGGAGGTCTTCTCTCCGTGCTGGTGGTAGGCGGTGTGGCGGTCGGCGAGGGTCTTGTTCCAGACCAGGCGCACGCATCCGAACGTGCGACCCAGTTGGGCCGCTTGTGCGGGGTCCGGGTAGGCCCGGCACTTGTACGCCGTCCGCATACGGCAAAAATTACACCAAGGGAGATCATGGGTAAGGCAGAACGGAAATGTGGTGGTCGTGTGCCCTGGATTCCTCCCAGCCCTGGAGGACGGGGCAGCTTCCGGGAGACACGGTGAAGAGCACACAGCGCAGACTCCCGCGTCAGCTCAGGGAAGAGCAGATGATCGACGCCGCCGTCACCGCGTTCTCGCGCGGCGGCTACCACACCGTGAGCGTCGAGGAGATCGCCGAGGCGGCCGGGACCTCCAAGCCCACCGTGTACCAGTACCTGGGTTCCAAGGAACGGATCTTCACCGCCTGCGTGCGCCGTGAGACCGACCGGCTCATCGAGGCCGTGCGCGCCGCGGCGCACGATCCGCACGCCCCGGCGGGGGAGGACCCCCTGCACCGGGGCATGCGCGCCTTCTTCGTCTTCGTCACCGGCAACCGCGCGAGCTGGACCGTGCTCTACCGGCACGCGGACCTGCGGGGCGAGCCCTTCGCAGGGGAGGCCGTGCGGCTCAGGGACCGCGTGACGGCCGAGGTGGCCGACCTCGTCACCGCGTGCACGCGCGAGGGCTACGGCGACCTCGACCCCAAGGACGCCCAGCTGTTGGCGCGCATCGCGGTCAGCACCGCCGACGCCTTCGCCGACTGGTTCCTGGAGCACCCCGAGGAGAGCCCCGAGACCATGGCCCGGCACGTCACCGACCTGACCTGGGCCCACCTGCGCGCCCGCCGCGAGGGCGCCGAGGTCTGACCCCCGGCGCCCCGGGCGGGGCGGGTCGCCGCCGCCGGCCGGGCGCCTCCGCCGCGGCGCGCGGACTCAGCCCCCGTGGTTCAGCGCCAGGACGCTGACCAGGTCGTAGGCCACGTGCGAGGCGGCGGTCGCGGTGATCTGCGCGTGGTCGTAGGCCGGGGCGACCTCCACCACGTCGGCGCCCACCAGGTTGCAGGAGGCCAGCCCGCGCAGGATCTCCAGCAGTTCGCGGCTGGTCAGGCCGCCCGCCTCCGGGGTGCCGGTGCCGGGCGCGTGCGCCGGATCGAGCACGTCGATGTCCACCGACACGTACAGCGGGCGGTTCCCGATGCGCTGGCGCAGCGCGTCGGCGACCTCGTCCACGCCCCTGCGCATGACGTCGGCGGAGGTGACGATGCCGAAGCCGAAGCGGCGGTCCTCCTCCAGGTCCTTCTTGCCGTAGAGCGGACCGCGGGTGCCCACGTGGCACAGGGCCTCGGTGTCCAGGATGCCCTCCTCCACGGCGCGGCGGAACGGGGTGCCGTGGGTGTAGGGCTCGCCGAAGTAGGTGTCCCAGGTGTCCAGGTGGGCGTCGAAGTGCAGCAGGGCGATCGGCCCGTGCCGGCGGTACAGCGAGCGCAGCAGGGGCAGCGCGATGGTGTGGTCGCCGCCCAGGGTGACCAGGCGGGTGCCCGCCCGTACGAACTCGGAGGCGCCCTGGTCCAGGGTCTCCACCGCGTCGCCGATCGAGAAGGGGTTGACCGCGATGTCGCCGCCGTCGACCACCTGCGCGGAGGCGAACGGGGACACGTCCAGGCCCGGGTTGTAGGGGCGCAGCAGGCGGCTGGCCTCGCGGATGGCCGAGGGGCCGAAGCGCGCGCCGGGGCGGTAGGACACGCCGGTGTCGAAGGGGACGCCGACCACGGCGATGTCGGCGTGCCCGACCTGGTCGATGCGGGGCAGCCGGGCGAAGGTGGCCGGTCCGGCGAAGCGCGGTACGAGGCTGGAGTCGGTGGGGCCGATCGGTGCGTTCACAGGTGTCCTTCTCGTCGTCGGTGCGGTGTTCGGTACGGTCCGCGGGCGCGTACGGGCCCGCGTCGGTCGCGCCGTCCGCGTTCGGCCCCCCATGCGGCCGGGCCGGGGGCCGTCCCGCCGCGCGGCGGCTGTCCGGGCACTCCGGGCGCGGGAGGAGGGGCGTGGGGGGAACGAAGGCGACCATGTCGTGGCGGATCACACGAACCCTGGTCAGGTTAGGCAGCCGACGCGGTCTCCTCCAGTGGACGAACCATCCACAAAGGTGCGTTGTACTGGATGAGGTATCCAGAACACGTGGTCAGCGCTCCCGAACACGGGCACCCGGAGGCATCTGTCCTCTCCGGTCCGCCGGGCGGGGACGCGGGCCGGTTCGCGAAGGGGGTCAGGGGTGTCGGGACAGAGCGGGGCGCAGGGCCACACGGTCCCGTTGAGCACCGTCGTGGGCCGCCGCGACCTGGGGCTGACCACCCTCGTGGCCGCCGGGGACCCGGGGATCGGCTGGGCGGTGGCCAGCGAGCTGGCCGACCCGGCCGCCTACCTGCGCGGCGGTGAACTGCTGCTCACCGCGGGCGTCAACCTGCCCGCCGCCCCCGCCGGGCTGCGCGGCTACGTGGACTCCCTGGTCGGCGCGGGGGTCAGCGCCCTCGGTTTCGGTGTGACCCCGGTGCACGACACCGTCCCCGCCGGGCTGGTCGAGCAGTGCCGCGCACGGGGGCTGCCCCTGGTGGAGGTGCCCCGCCCCACACCCTTCGCCGCCGTCAGCCAGGCCGTGGGCGCCGAACTCCAGGAGCTGCACCTGCGCGACCTGCGCCGCCTGGGCGAGGCGCACCAGGCCCTGGCCCTGGCCGTCACCGCCGACGCCCCCGTGGACCGGGTCCTGCGGGTCCTGGCCGACGCCCTGGACGGCTGGGCGGTCCTGGCCCGCCCGTCGCCCGCCGTGCCGGGCGGCGCCCACCGCACGCCGGGCGCCCCGGCGGAGCTGGACCCCGAACTGCGCGGGCTCGCGGACCGGCTCACCCGGCCGCGCGGCCCGCGCGGCGCCAAGGCCCGTGTGCGGGGGGACGAGGTCTTCCTGCACACCGTCGGCACCCCGCCGCAGGAGCACGGAGTGGTCCTGGTCGGCCGCCCCGAGCCGCTGGACGTCACCGACCGGGCCGTCCTGCGCACCGCCACCGCCCTGCTGGACCTGCTCGCCCGCGCCTCCCGGGGCGCCCCGCCCGCCCCGGGCCGCCTGATCACCGGTCTGCTCCTGGACGGCGGGCTCACCGGCGCGGCCGTGCCGCTGCTGGCCGAACTCACCGCCCCGACGGACGCCTTCGCGGGGCCGGCGGCGACCGGGGCCTCCGCGAGGGCCGGCGCACCGGGGGACCCCGCCGCCGCGGGCGCGCCGGGGGACCCCGCCGCCTACCGGGTCCTGCGCGCCCGGCCCGCCGGGCGGGGCCGCCACACCGCCCCCGCCGCGCTGCCCCTGGGCACCCGGCTGCTGGACGCGGGCCCCGGCGAGGACCTGCGCGCCGTCCTCGCCGACCGGGGCGAGGCCGCGCACCTGGCCCACCTGGACCGGCTGCTCGACCACGGCTGGATCGGCGCGCTGAGCGGGCCGGTGGACCCGGCGGAGCTGGCCGCCGCGGACCGCCGGGCCGCCGCCCTGCTCACCCGTGCCCGCGCGGTCGGCGGGCCGCTGCTGGAGGAGCCCGCCGACCCCTTCGACGCCCTCCTGGGGCCGGGGGGAGGAGAGGACCTGGCCCGGCGTGTCCTGGGACCGCTGGCCGAGGACACCGACTCCGCGCGCCTGCTGCGCCGCACCCTGCGGGTCTGGCTCACCCGGCACGGCAACTGGGACCGGGCCGCCGCCGACCTGGGCGCCCACCGCAACAGCGTCCGCTACCGGATCGGGCGGATCGAGCGCGATCTGGGCGTGGACCTGGCCGACGCCGAGCAGCGCATGCGGCTGTGGTTCGCGCTCACCCGCTGGCGGCACTGACCCGGGCTCCGCCGCCCCGAGTCCGACGCGACCCCGGAGCGGCCCCCGCGGGGACGCGGACATGTGTCCGGGAAAGCGCCGTTGCGGCATTACCGGCCGTTTTCGGCAATTCCGCTGTTCCGTTCGATCCCGGTCCCCTTTTCGAGGACGCGTCCACGGCCTTTCGGCGGCGGCGGACGCGGGCACCGCGCCGGATACGCGCGGACGCCACGGGGTTTGCGGCTTCCCCGCGGCAACGGGATCCCCGTCCGCCCCGGGGTGCGCGATGGGGCATAATCCGGTGATGAAACGGAAGTGGAAGCGAGAGCGGCCTCCGAAACATGTGTGTATTTCCGTTCCCTCAACCCTGTCGAAGCCGAACCGAGAAAATTGATGAACGCCGTTGCGAACGCGAGCTCAGGGGACCGCATGTCTTTTCCGCCGCTGGACACGGCCCTGCCGGCCGGGGCCGACGCCCGCGAGCACGCCCGCCTGCTCCGGCGCGTGCACGAGGCCTCGCTCTCCGGGCGCCCGGCGCCGGCCGCCCTGCGGCCGGTCATCGAGGACTCCTGGTCCCGCAGCCGACGCTTCGGGATCGACCCCGACAGCGCCCCGCCGCCCCGCATGGCCCGGCTGGACGAACTCCAACGGCACCGGGACGCCTCCCCGATCGCCGAGGTCCTGCCGCTGATCCGCCGCTCCCTCGTCTCGGTCGCCGACGAGGCCGACCACATCATGCTGGTCACCGACGCCTCCGGTCAGGTCCTGTGGCGCGACGGCTCCCACCGCGTCCGCGCCCTCGGCGACCGCGTCGGGCTCGTCGAGGGGGCCTTCTGGAACGAGGGCAGCACCGGCACCAACGCCATCGGCACCGCCCTGGTCGTGGGGCGGCCCGTGCAGGTCTACTCCGCCGAGCACTTCATGCGCAGCCTGCACGCCCTCACCTGCGCCTGCGCACCCATCCACGACCCCCGCGACGGCCGCCTGCTCGGCGCCGTCGACGTCACCGGCCCCGTCTCCACCATCCACCCCTCCACCCTCGCCCTGGTCAGCGCGGTGGCCCAACTGGCCGAAGCCCATCTGCAGAGCCTCCACCACACCCACCTGGAGCGGCTGCGCTCGGTGGCCGCGCCCCTGCTGGCCGGGATGAGCGAACGCGCGCTGGTGGTGGACGAGGCCGGGTGGACCGCCGCCGCCGTCCACATGGAGCCGGTCCGCAGGGTGCTGCTGCCCAAACAGCGCGGGAGCGGCACCGCCTGGCTGCCCGCCCTGGGGGAGTGCGCCCTGGAGCCCCTGCCCGGCGGATGGCTGCTGCGCCCGCGTCCGGCGGCGGAGAGCGCGCCCTCCACAGTCACCCTGGACCTGACCCGGCCCTCGCCCAGGATGGTGGTCGCCGGGCCCAGCGGGGAGTGGGCGCACCGGCTCACCCCGCGCCACGCGGAGCTGCTGCTGCTGTTGGCCGTGCACCGGGCCGGGCGCACCGGAGCGCAGCTGTCCCAGGACGTGTTCGGCGCGGGCGGGCACGTGGTGACGGTGCGCGCCGAGCTCTCGCGCGTGCGCCGCCACCTGGGCGGCATCATCCAGAGCCGCC
The DNA here is from genome assembly GCF_041228755.1 of Nocardiopsis sp. LDBS0036. Lineage (NCBI taxonomy): Bacteria > Bacillati > Actinomycetota > Actinomycetes > Streptosporangiales > Nocardiopsidaceae > Nocardiopsis > Nocardiopsis sp. LDBS0036. Next base: position 1,164,290 of record NZ_CP141103.1, on the reverse strand, counting down.
CCTACCGGTTCAGCGGGGAGGTGCGGGTGCGGGTGGTGCGTCCCCCCTCACCGGTGGACCTGCTGCCCGGGTCGGTGGCCCCCGGGGTGTGCGCGCTGCGGGACGCGCTCCGCGACGGCGACTGTCCCATGGCTCTGCGCGACGGAACCGCAACCTAGTGCAACCGTTGCCGTGCCGTGCGGCGTGCGATGGACTGTGCGTGCGCGGCCCGGCGTCGGTGGCCGCCGCGGGGCAAGAGAGGGCCCGGCGGCGGACCGCGGACGGAACGCGTGGCGCTTCCACGGCCTTGGGACCTTGAGGGGGGTTCCGGGGGAGAGTAACGCAGAGGCGCCACCGGGCTCGGATGGCCGACCACGGGGATTCGGGGGAACCCCCGGGGCCATCGCGCCGACGGTACGCCCCTCGCGGGAGCCCGGCTTCCCGGGGCGTGCCGATGCGCGGGGGCGGGTTCAGGGGGACCCGCCCCCGCGCCATGTCTCCCCCGGTGAGCCGCCGTCCCGGTGGGCGGACAGGGCTCCACCGGGACGGTTCCCGGAAGAGTCCCCGCCCCACGGTCCGCGCGACCTCCTCCACCCAGAGGGCGCCGGCCGACGGCAGGGGAAAGAGCGGCCCATGTTCTCGCCTCGCTCCCCGTGGAACCCGCCGCGGACGGGTAGTCCACCGGAAGGGACGAGGGGAGCGGGTGTGACCGGTGTGGCGAACAGCACGCGGGGGCCCGTTCCGTGCCCGTCCTCCGAGGCTGGGCTAGACTCGGTGCATTTACCGGGTCGTGTTCACCCGCGACCCAGCCCACCCGACCGCCCCACCCGCGAGCCCGGGCACCGCGCCCGCTCCCGTGGACGGGGTGTGAACCGCGGGGACGGCGAGGGCGTCGAACCCGGGAACGCAGGGAGTTCCCGGGCGGCCCCCCGCCCTGCCCCACAGAACGACCTTCCTTCGGAGGTGGACCGTGTCCGCTGACCACCGAGAGCAGCAGCCCAGCCAACAGGGTTCGCGTATCGACCCGCACGTCGGCCGCTACGCACGCCGAGCACAGGGCATGGTCGCATCGGAGGTCCGCGCACTCTTCGCCGTCGCCTCGCGCCCCGAGGTGGTCTCCCTCGCCGGGGGCATGCCCAACGTCGCGGCTCTGCCCCTGGACCAGATCGGCGAACTGGTCAAGGACGTCGTCTCCGAGGAGGGCGCGGCGGCCCTCCAGTACGGTTCCGCCCAGGGCGACCCCGTGCTGCGCGAGCAGCTCTGCGACTACATGACGCTGGAGGGCATCACCGCCAGCCCCGACGACGTCATCGTCACCGTCGGCTCCCAGCAGGCCCTGGACCTGATCACCCGCGTCTTCGTCGACCCGGGCGACATCGTGCTGACCGAGGCCCCCACCTACGTCACCGCGATCAACACCTTCGCCGCCTTCCAGGCCGACATCCGCCACGTCGGCATGGACGAGCAGGGCGTGATCCCCGAGGAGCTGGAGGAGGCGCTCGTCCGCGCCGAGCTGGACGGGCGGCCGGTGAAGTTCTTCTACACCGTCCCCAACTTCCAGAACCCCGCCGGGATCACCATGACGGCCGAGCGGCGCGCGCGGGTGACCGAGGCCTGCGAACGCCACGACGTGCTCATCGTCGAGGACAACCCCTACGGCCTGCTGCGCTACGACGGCGACCCCGAGCCCACCCTCTACTCCCAGAGCGAGGGCAACGTCATCTACCTGGGATCGCTGTCCAAGACCCTCTCCCCGGGCCTGCGCATCGGCTGGGCGCTCGCCCCCGCCGCGGTGCGCGCCAAGCTCGTCCTGGCCGCCGAGTCGGCGATGCTCAGCCACTCCACCTTCAACCAGCTGGTGGTGCGCCGCTACCTCAACACCTTCCCCTGGCGCGAGCAGATCAAGTCGTTCAACACCATGTACGGCGAACGCCGCGACGCGATGCTCAACGCGCTGACCGCGATGATGCCCGCGGGCTGCACCTGGACCCGCCCCCAGGGCGGATTCTTCGTCTGGGCCACTCTGCCCGAGGGCATCGACGCCAAGGCCATGCTGCCCCGGGCCGTCACCGAACGGGTCGCCTACGTGCCCGGCACCGGCTTCTACGCCGACGGACGCGGCCGGGCCAACATGCGCCTGAGCTTCTGCTACCCCACACCCGAGCAGATCCGCGAGGGAGTGCGCCGCCTCGTCGGAGCCATCGAGGGTGAGATCGACCTGCGTGATACGTTCGGCACCACCCTGGCCCCGAGCGCAGACGGCCCACAGGCCCCCGCTCCGGACCTGCCCTGACACCCCATGAGGGCACCCCATCATGACAGCAGCACAGAAGGAGGTCCGCGCCGTGGCAGACCTTGACCGGGTTCTCGTCCTGGCCGGGGGCCTGTCCCCCGAACACGAGGTGAGCGTCCACTCCGGGCGCGGCGTCGCCGAGGCGCTGCGCAGGCTCGGCGTGGAGGTCCAGGTCGCCGACGTGGACTCCACCCTGCTGGACCGCCTCGTCCAGGACCCGCCGCAGGTGGTCTTCCCCGTCCTGCACGGGGCCGCGGGCGAGGACGGTGCCATCCGGGAGGTCCTGGAACTGGTCGGGGTGCCCTACGTGGGCGCCCGGCCGGGGGGCTGCCGACTGGCCTACTCCAAGCCCGCCGCCAAGGCGCTGCTGGCCGCCGAGGGCGTGCGGGTGCCGCGCGGCGCCGCCCTGCCCAAGTCGGCCTTCCACGACCTGGGCGCTCCGGCGCTGATGGACCGGCTCGCCGACCGGCTGGGCCTGCCGCTGTTCGTCAAGCCCGACCGGGGCGGCTCCGCGTTCGGCGCGGCGCCGGTCGGCTCGGTGCAGGAGCTGTCGGCGGCCCTGGTGTCCTGCTTCGCCTACAGCGACTCGGCCCTGGTCGAGGAGCAGGTGCAGGGCACCGAGCTGGCCGTGGGCGTCCTCGACACCGGCGACGGGCCGGTGGCGCTGCCGCCGGTGGAGATCGTGCCCGACGGCGGGGTGTACGACTACGCCGCCCGCTACACCGCCGGGCGCACCGAGTTCTTCTGCCCGGCGCGCCTGGACCCCGCCACGGTCGCCGAGGCCACCGAGGTGGCGCTGACCGCGCACCGCGTCCTGGGGCTGCGGGACCTGTCCCGCACCGACGTCATCGTGGGGACCGACGGCCGCGTCACCTTCCTGGAGACCAACGTGGCCCCGGGCCTGACCGAGACCTCCACCTTCCCGATGGGGGCCGCCGCCGCGGGGCTGGACTTCGCGGTCGCGTGCCGGGAGCTGGCCCACCAGGCGCTGCTGCGCGGCTGACCCCGCCGACGCGTCCGGGCCGGGCGCCGCCGTTCCCGGCGGCCCCGGCCCGGTCCTATTCCGGGAGCCCGAGCGCCTCTCCTGACAGCCCCGGCCACCCCTTCGAGCCGCTGGAGAGGGGACAGGGCAATCCCCGCGCCGTGGTGACGCCGTGGCCCCACCCCGTCGCGGCGGTGCCCGGGCGGCTACGTCCCCGCCTCCAGGTGGCGCCAGCGCACCGGGTCCAGGCCGAAGGCGCGACCCCGCCCGTCCCGGGACGTCCGCGGTCCCGCGGCGCCGCAGAGGCCGTCGAGGAGGAGCATCTCGTCGCCCCCGGGCTGGAACTCGTAGTCGACCCGCTCCAGCCGGGTGCGCACGCCCCGCCCCTCCAGCCACTCCCGCAGCCGGTCGAGCGCACCGTACCTCTCCCCGCTGGTGTGCAGCACCACGGGGAACAGGCGCACCTGCCACCGGGCCACGCGCACCAGTTCGAGCAGGGCGCACCGGTGGAAGTCCTCGTCGAGCCGCGCCCCGTAGGAGAACAGCAGGTGCGAGCTGAGCACCAGGTCGAAGGAGCGGTCGGCGAAGGGCAGGTCGGGCAGGGCGCCCGCGACGTAGCGCTCCGGCCGCGCCGCGAGGTCGGCGGCGAAGGCGCGCGCGGCCCGGGTCCGCAACCGCGTGTACCGCTCGGGGGAGCCGAACCACGTCCACACGAAATCCGCCGCCCCCCGCGCGACGAGGGAGTGCCGGTGCTCGGCCTCGCGCAGGGCCAGCGAGCCCAGCGCCCTCCTGTCACCGGCGTACTCGGGGTCCACGGCGACGGCGTCCGCGCCCCGCGCCCCGGCCACGAACCCCGCCGCCCCGCCGGGGCAGTCCAGGATCCGCAGCGACAGGTCCCGGTCCGAGAGCGCGAACATCGCCCGGTACTCCTCGAAGGAGCGGGAGCTGACGAACACCGGCCCCTCACCCCCGCCCGACGAAGGGCATCGCGGTCGGCAGGACGGTGAGGAACTGGACGTTGGCGTCCAGGGGCATCGACGCCATCAGCGTCAGCGACTCGGTGAACCGCTCCACCGGGATCACCGGCTCCACGGCCCTCGTCCCGTCCGCCTGGACCGCCGCGGGCTGCGGCCCCCCGTCCACCGGCGCCACGTTGCCCACGTCGATCTGCCCGCAGGCGATCCCGTACCTGCGCCCGTCCAGAGCCAGGGCGCGCGTCATCCCCAGCAGGGCGTGCTTGGCCGCGGTGTAGGCGATGGTGTACGGCCGCGGCACGTGGGCCGACGGGGCGCCGTTGTTGATGATGCGCCCACCCCGCGGCGACTGGTCCCGCATCACCCGGAAGGCCTCGCGCGAGCACAGGAAGGCTCCGGTGGCGACGGTGCCCACCACCCTGTCCCAGTCGTCCAGGGGCATGTCCTCGACCGGCCTGCGCGGCACGGCCGCGCCCGCGTTGTTGAACAGCAGGTCCACCCGGCCGAAGCGCTCGCGCACGGCCGCGAAGAGCGACGCGACCCCGTCGGGGTCCCTGATGTCGGTCGGGACGGCCGCCATCCGGTCCGCGTCCGCCCCCGCCAGGGCCAGGGTCTCCTCGAGCGCGCCCGCGCGCCGTCCGGCCACCGCGACCGACCACCCGTCCGCGAGCAGGGCCAGGGCGCCCGCCCGGCCCAGCCCGCTCCCGCCGCCGGTGACCACGGCGACCCCGCCGCCGCGCGGACGGGGGGTCACAGCACCTCCGTGCTCATCCAGGCCCTGAGCACGCGGCGGGCCCGCGGACCGGGCACGTCCACGTAGGGCGAGCGCCCGTGCATGACCCGGTTGTTGCGGATGAGCAGCAGCTCGCCCGCCTCCAGGCGCAGGCGGAAGGCGATCTCGGGGCGGTAGAGGACCTCGTCCAGGAAGCCCAGGGCCTCCCACTGCTCCTCGCTCAGGGGCGGCCCGCCCCGTTCGGGCGAGGTCCGCACCGTGCGGGGCTGGTAGTAGCAGCCCACGGAGCCGTCCTCCTGGACGAAGAGGATCGGCGAGACGACGACCTGCTGACCGGCGCGGCCGGTCCGGTCGAAGGTCCAGTCCCGCTCCAGCGTGGCGAGCACGTCGGGGCGCTCGCCCGCCACCGTCTCGCGCACCGTCCGCGCGCTGGCGAGCTTGGTGTCGCCCCCGCCGTCCACCGCGGGCTGGAGGCAGAGCAGGACGAGCACGTCGCAGGTGTCGCAGTGGAAGCCCAGCTCGGTGGCCCCGTCGCCGTCCTGGTCGCGGAGCACGTGGGTCAGGTCGCCCTTGGCGTTCTGCGGGATGACCTCGCCCAGCTCGCGCAGCACGAACCGCATGACCGCCTCGCTCACGGCGTAGGGCGCGTCGGGGGAGACCAGGCCGCGCACGTGCGCGAACCCCACCGAGCGCACGCTCTCGACGGCGAAGGCGCGGAGCCTGTCGCGCACCTCCTCGGCGCCGTCCCAGCTGTCGGCCGCCGCGGCCTCCGCAAGCAGTCGCGTGTCCTCCTTTTCCAGCGGCAGCGACCAGAGCGGGCGCCGCTCCTCCAGGACCTCGGTGTTCCATCCCAGGTCGGTCACGGTGTCATCGGACATGGGTCGTTCCCTTCGTCAGGCGGGTTCGCGGGGAGTGCCGCGAAGCGTTCAGCGGGCGGTGGCGCCGTCCTGGACGGCGACCGGGGGCAGGAAACCTGTCCGGGCCGCCCACCCCAGGGCCGCGGACCACCACCGGGGGGTGGGGGCCGCGAAGCGCACACCGGCGCGGTCGAGCAGGGACACGGTGCGCGAACCGTCGACGACGACGTTGCGCTCCTCCAGCTGCGACCACGCCGACGCCAGGCGGATCTCCGTCGGGTGGTCGGGCTCGGCCCGGGCCAGCGCCGCGGCGAACGCCTCGTCGCCGGTCAGCGCGACCGGGTAGCCGTGCCGGGCGAGCCAGGCCACGAGTTCGTCGTGGGGGACCTGGTGGGGCGACTCGACGTGGTAGGCGCCGGGCACGGCGCACGGGTGCGTGGCGATCGCCGCGATCCCCGCCGCCACCGTGTCCACGTGGGAGAAGACGAAGGAGGTCGACGGGCGCCTGGGCGCCGCCCCGGCCAGGACGTAACCGCGCACGAGCTGGTAGACCCGGTTGTCCGAGACGTTGCTCTGGAACGCCCCGGTACGGCTGTGCGCGGCGATGTGGCCGCTGCGGTGGACGTAGCACTGGCGGCCCGAGGCGGCCCAGGAGCGGACGATCTCCTCGGCCGCGAACTTGGTCCTCTCGTAGGGGGTGCGAAAGCTCTGTCCGATGCGCAGGTCGGCCTCGCTGAAGCGGCGCGCGGGCCCCTCGACGCCGCCGCACACGGCCAGGGTCGACAGGTGGTGCAGGCGCGCCCCGGGGACCTCGGCGTCGATCCAGGACACCAGGGCGCGGACCGCGGTCGCGTTGACGCGTTCGAGTTCGTCGGGCGGAGCCACCAGGCGCACGTCCGCCGCGGCGTGGACGACGGCGTGGACCCCCCTGACGCGGCGCAGCCCGTCCCCGGACAGGCCCAGGCCCTCCCGGGTGACGTCTCCGGCCACGGCGTCGACGCCGCCCGACCCGGCGCCGACCCGCCGGACGGCGTCGGCGTCGCTGTCGGCGCGCACCAGGCAGGTGACCTCCGCCCCCCGCTCCAGGAGCGCGCCGAGCAGGTGCGTGCCGAGGTAGCCGGTGGCGCCGGTGAGCAGGACCCGCGCGGGTTCGCGGAGCACCCGCACGGCCGCGCCGTGGTGGGGAGCCCCGTGGAGCATCGGCTGCCCCGAGGTCGACACCGGCGACCTGCTGTGCGCCGGGGGCTTCGCCAGGGCCTCGGCCGCGACGCGGCGGCCGAAGCCGGAGAGGACGCCCGCCGCGTCCTCGTGGGACAGGTCGGGCCAGGCGTACACCAGGTCGGCCACCAGCCTGCCCTCGACGACGCGGGCGGTGAGCCGGAGGCGCTGGAGGGGGTCGCCCCCGGAGCAGCGGGCGTTCCCGGCCTGTTCGGGGGCCACGGTCCAGCCGAGGGAGGGGTCTCCGGGCGGCCGGAACGTCCCCAGGAAGTTGAACCCCGCCTCGGGCCTGGGCCCGGGGGAGTCCATCGGCAGCTCGGGCGCCTCGCGCAGGAGGCGCCGGACCGCCCGCGCCCGCAGGGCCGGGCCGCCGTCGGCGCGGTCGAGTCCGACCCGCTTCGCGGCGGTGAACCAGCCGACGGTGTCCATGTAGGCGTGCCCCGCGTCGCTGGTGTCGCGCCCGTGCGTCTCCACCTCCACCTCCAGCCGGGCGTGCCCGCCGCGGCCCAGCACGGCGTCGGCGAAGGCCGCCAGCAGGAACGCCTCCAGGTCCTGGCCGTGCCCGTGGCGGTGCACGAGCCGGTCGGTGGCCGCCCCGTCCAGGCCCCAGACCAGGGCCGTCGGCCGTGCCCGCTCGGGCGCGGCCCCGCCCCGGGGCGGGGCCGCGGTCTCGGGAGCCTCGGGTGGGCGCGGGGTCCGGGCCGCCCACCGGTAGAAGTCGGCCGTGGGGGGCAGGCACTCCTCCTTCCCGGACAGCGCCGACCGGTAGGCGTGCGCGAGGTCGTCCAGCAGGATCCGCCAGGAGAGGCCGTCCACGGCCAGGTGGTGGGCGATCACCGCGAGCCGGTCCCCGCCGTCGGGGTGGCCGGTGAACAGGTGCGCGCGCAGCAGGAGCCCGGAGTCCGGGTCCAGACCCCGGTGCAGTTCGGTGCACGCGCCGCCGATCACCCCCGTAGCGCGGCCGGGCTCCCCGGGCAGCCGCGAGAAGGACACCGCGTGCAGGTCCCGCGCGGGACGCGGACGCCCGGGGCCGCCCGGGCCGACGGGGGTGCGCAGGGCCGGGTGCCGTTCCAGGACGGCCCCCACGGCCGCGGACAGGGCCGGGGCGTCCACGGGCGCCGCGCAGCGCAGCAGGACGGACTGGTTCCAGTGGCGCGTGTCGGCCAGGGGCTGCCGCAGCAGCCAGCGCTGGGCGGGGGCCAGCGCCCGGGCGTGCTCCGGGTGCGGTGCGCGCTCGGCCGGGTCCCCCGCGTCGGGGCGGGCGGCCGAGGCCAGGAGTTCGGGCGTGGGGTGGCGGTAGAAGTCCTCGAAGGCCACGCGCAGACCGGACCGGCGCAGGAACGCCACCGTGCGCATGGCCAGGAGGGAGTCCCCGCCGAGTTCGAGCACGTCGGCGCCCGGGCCGACGGAGGGCAGTCCGAGCGCGCCCGCCCACAGTTCGGCGATGGCGCGGACCAGCGGCCGTGCGTCCGGGTCCGGCCCGTCCGGGGCGGTGCGGCGTGCCCGCGCGTCCAGGGCCGCGTTCACGGCCTCGGCCAGGCGCGCGCGGTCGAGCTTGCCGTTGGGGCCGGTGGGGAACGCGTCCAGGGCGACCACGGGCTGGGGCACCGCGTACCCGGGCAGCCGCTCGCGCAGGTGGGCGCGCAGCGCGTCGAGCAGCTCCGCCTCCTCCCGCGCGCCGGTCGGGCGCACGGCGGCCACCAGGGCGGTCCCCGCGGGCGTCTCCCGGGCCAGCACGGCGGACAGCCCCACCCCCGGGAACCCCTCGATCACCCGCTCGACCCCCACCGGGTCCACGCGGTACCCCCGCACCTTGACCTCGCGGTCGGTGCGGCCGACGAAGACCAGGTCGCCGTCCGGGCGGCGGCGGCACACGTCGCCGGTCCGGTACACCCGCTCCCCGCCCCGGCCGACGAAGCGGCGCGCGGTCTCCTCGGGGCGACCGAAGTAGCCCGCCGTGACCCCGGGCCCGCCGATGAGGAGTTCGCCCTCGGCGCCGTCGGGGACCTCCCGCCCCTCGGCGTCCAGCAGGTGCAGCCGCGCCCCGCCGATCGGGGCGCCGATGGGGACCGTCGGCTCGTCGCCGGGCAGGTCGGCGCGTGAGCGGGCGACGAGGCAGGTGGCGCCGATGGTCGTCTCGGTCGGCCCGTAGTGGTTGACCACCCGGTGCGCGACACCGCCCTCCAGCAGGTCCGAGGCCAGCGACCGGGGCAGCGCCTCGCCCCCCAGCAGCAGGGTGTGCAGCGGCTCCTGCGCGGAGGGACGCTCCTCCACCAGTGCGGCCATGTGGGAAGGGGTCGTCTTGAGCACCGAGACCCGGGCCCGGCGCAGGGAGTCCCAGAGGGCCCGCGGGTCCCGGGCTGCGCGGTCGGGGACGACGTGCACACGGCCCCCGGTGGCCAGGGCGAGCAGCCAGGAGGTGTGGCCCAGGTCCGCCGCCAGGGTGGTCACGTGCGCGAACACCGGGGCGTCGGCGCGGGTGAGGCCGAGGCGGTCGCGCAGCGCCAGCGCGTAGTGCGCCGCGTTGGCGTGGGTGACCGTGACGGCCTTGGGCCGCCCGCTCGAACCCGAGGTGAAGGAGAGGTAGGCCGGGTCGGAGGCCGGGCCCGGGACGCGGCGGGGGGGCGGGGGCGGTCGCCGCCGGGGTCTGGGGGTCCACGACCTCGGTGTCGCGCTCACCGGGAGCACGCGTGTCCGGGTCGGCGGTGAGCGCGTGGGCGACCGCGACGTCGTCCAGACGCGCGGCGACGTCGGCGGCGCTCCACTCCGGGTCGACCACGACCGCGGCCGCGCCCGAGCGCAGGACCCCGTGCAGGAGCGCGCACAGCCGGGCGTCGCGCGGCCCGAGCAGGGCCACCCGGTCGCCGCGGCCCAGGCCCCGTGCGGCCAGGCGGGCGGCGACCCGTTCGGCGGCGGCGTCGAGGTCGCGGTAGCTGAGGGAGCGCACGCCGTCGGTCAGCGCCGTACGGAGCGGGTGCGCCCGACTCCCCTCCGTGAGCATGTCGGGCAGTGTGGGGGTGGATCGCAACACGTGCGTCATCGTCTCCGCTCCGTCTCCGCTGTCTGGTTCGCGCGGCCCCGTGGCGGGGGCGTCCGTCACCGTCGGGCCCGGGACCGGCTCCGGAGCCTCATACCGGGGTGTAGTCGGTGAAGTGCCGAGGTGAGAACAGCTCCGGCCATCCGCCCCGGTCGAGGCCGAGTTCGCGGGCGCGGGTGAGCATGTGCCGCCAGTAGGGCTTGACCGGGCGCCACCGGGCGCCGGTCTGGCAGTAGGAGGCGTCGACGAAGTAGCGGGGGCGGCGGGTCGTCCGCGGGGCGGGCCTGCGCGCGTGGAACAGCGCCGAGTTGAGCAGGACGGTCGAACCGGGCGGGAGCCGGTCGAGGACGGCCTCGCCCGGCAGCTCCGAGGTGCCCAGGTGGGCGCGGGCGGTCTTGTCCGCCTCCTCACGGTGGGACCCGGGCAGGACGGCCAGACTCCCCATGCTCTCGTCCAGGCCCGCCGGGTAGTGCAGGGCGTGCACCATGATCAGGCCCGGGTCCCCGACGTCGTTGGGCTCGTTGTCGTGGTGCCAGGGCTTGCCCCCGGTGTCCGGGTCGTGCCTGGCGCTGTGCAGGTGGTGGAAGACGAAGGGCGCCTCCAGCAGCTCCGCGATCACCTCCAGCAGCGGGCGGTGGGTGAGGAGTTCGCCGTGGGCGGGCAGCTCCAGTTCCAGGGCCGGGCGGGGGTCGCCCCCTCCGGGTCGAGGCAGGCGGCTATCGAGCGGTCGCGCAGCCCCTCGTCCACCCAGCGGTCCACCTCGGGGAGGAGCCGGTGGAGGAGGTTCTCGGGCAGGAGGCCGGGGAGGACGAGGTACCCCGACTCGGCGAAGCGCTCTCGTCGCTCGGCCGCGGACACGTCCTGGGACAACGCATGCGTCAAAGTGTCACCCGTGATTCGCGCTTCGGTGGTGGACGACTGCCGGGTCGTCGTGGGGATCGCCGTGCTGGTCCTGTTCCGGGGGTGGGAGGGCGTTCTCGTTTCCCGCCGACCGGGCGCTGGGGGAATGGCGAGGTATTTCCGCGGGAGGGCGGTGTTCCGTGGTCCGACTGCATCAATTTTGCATCCGTTCCCTTCTGTGTCAAGAAGGTCGGAAAAGAATCCCGTGGGGGATGTGCGAACACGTGCGCGCGCGAGGGTCGTGGGAGGTGTGGGGGAGTGTGTCAGCGCTGTTCACGGCGGTTTGCGGGCGCTGCTGCCCCCTGTTGTTGCTGGTGTGGAAAGCGGAGTCAAAATGTATTTTTGTCCCCTTTCTCCCTTCTGGGTCGTGAGGGAAAAGAAGAGGTGCCCGGTTCTCCGGAAAATGGGGGGAATGCGATTTTCCTCGGAGGGTGCGCCGTCATCGGACGCGTGCGCCCCCTGTGTGTTCGTCGCGGTCGGGGGCGACGGATTTCCCCGGTGATCCCTTATGCGCGAAATGCGCGGCAGGGATGGTCTTCCTGGAAGGGATCCGTATCCGAAAAGCGTGTGTCCCGGACACGGCGTCGGCCCCGCCCCGCGTCGTGCGGGAACGGGGCCGTACGTCCGATCCGGGGCCTCAGCCGTCCGGGGACTCAGTCGCCCGGGGCGTCCAGGGCCCGCTCCAGGGCGTCGCGCACGGTGGCGCCCAGCAGCTCCACCTTGTACCCGGTCGCGGGCAGCGGGGAGCACAGGTCGGCCAGTCCCTCCAGCGCCTCGACCACGCCCCCGTCCAGCGCCCGGCCCGTACGCGCGCCCACCAGGGCGGCCTCCACCTCCGGCAGCCGCAGCGGGGTGCGGGCCACCCCGCCCACGGCCACCGCCGCCGAGGTCACCGGCCCTGACCCCCCGTCCGCCAGGGCCAGGCGTACCACCGCCTCCACCAGCGGCCACTCCGCGCGCGAGCGCCCGGTGGCACGGCGGTAGGCGGACCGCTCACCCGCGGTCGGGACCGGCAGCCCGACCGACACCAGTACCCGGCCGGGCTCCAGCACGTGGTCGCGGGTCGGGTCGGCGGCGTCGTAGAGGTCGGCCACCGCCATCTCGGTCCGCCCCCCGCCCGCCACCAGCACCGACGCGTCGTGGGCCAGCAGCGCCACCGCCAGCGAGGACGGGTGCGGGGCCGCGCACGGGCCCCGGTCCACGACCACCCCGTACAGGTGGTCGCCCCCGCGCGCCGGGCAGGAGTCCCCGCCCGTCTGGAAGCAGTCGAAGGCCGGGTTGCGCAGGTACCAGCACCGGTTGCGCTGGAGCAGGTTGCCGCCCAGCGTCGCGGCGTTGCGCACCTGCGGCGTGGCCAGCGCCCGCGCCGTGGCCGCCAGCGCCGGATAGGCCGCCGCCAGCGCGGGGTCCGCGGACAGCTCGGCGACGCCGGTCAGCGCGCCCACCCGGGCCGAGCCGTCGGGGCGCCACTCCACCCCGCGCAGCTCGCGCACCCCGGTCAGGTCGACCACGGGCGCGGGCTCCAGGACCCCCGAGGCCAGGCACGCCGTCAGGTCGGTGCCCCCGGCGCGCGGACGGGCGCCCGTGCCCTCCAGCCGGGTCAGGGCCTCCTCCAGCCCCGCGGGGCGTGTGGTCGCGGTCAACGCAGTCCCTCCAGCAGTCGGTCCGGGCGGATGGGCAGGTCCAGGGGGCGCCAGCCGGTGGCGTCGTGCACGGCGTTGGCCACGGACGCGGCCACGCCCACCAGGGAGATCTCGCCCAGGCCCACCCCCGCGCCCGCGGCGTGCTCGAAGCCCTCCTGGTGGAAGTGCACCTCGGTCTCGGGGACGTCGCCCATCCCCGGGAGCCGGTAGTCCTCCAGGTTGTCGGTGAGCACCACCCCGGTGACCGGGTCGTGTCGGCGCTCCTCGAAGAGCGCGTACCCCACGCCCTGCACCACGGCGCCCTCGGCCTGGTTGCGGGCCAGCCGCTCGGCGTACACGCGGCCCACCGCCAGCCCCGCCCAGCAGCGGGTGGGGCGCACCCGGCCCAGCAGGGTGTCCACCTCCACCTCCATCACGTGCACGGCGCCGGTCATGCCCCGGCCCACGGCCAGGTCGTCCATGTTCGGGGTGAGCGCGCCCCGGCGGTCCCGGCCCCTCTCACCGACCACCCGCACCCCCTCGGCGGCGGCCAGGGCGTCCTTGAGGGCGTGCTCGGGGATGGGCCCCGAGGCGGGAACCCCCGGCTCGCGTTCGCGCAGCTCGGCGCGGAGCCGGTCGGCTGCGTCGGCGGCGGCGGGGCCCATCGAGGTGGTGGTGCGGCTGCCGAAGGAACCGGTGCCGTGCACCGAGGAGCTGTCACCGATCTCCACGCGCACGTCGGCGGCGGACATCCCCAGCCGCTCGGCGACCACCTCGCCCAGGACCGTGCGGATCCCGGTGCCGATGTCCTGGGTGGCGGAGCGCACCACCACCGCGCCGTCGCGGACCGACAACTCGACCTTCGCGCTCGGGCCCATGAGGTAGAGCCAGTTGGAGGCGGCGACGCCGACCCCGCGCCGGAACCGGCCGGTGCGGGCACCGCGCGGGCGCTCGCGCCACAGCTCCAGGGCGGCGGCCCGTTCGTACAGCGCCCGGCGCCTGTGGTTGCCGTCCCACCGGCGGCGCAGGGACAGGGGGTCCTCGCCCAGCCGGTGGGCCATCGTGTCCACGGCCTGCTCCACGGCCCAGGACATCGGGGCGCCGCCGGGGGCGCGCATGGGCGCCCCCGGCGGGCGGTGGGTGACCACGTCGAAGTCGCGGGCCCGGCGCGGCGAGCGCCCGTACATCAACAGCCCGAAGACGGCCGTGGTGGAGCCCACCGAGACGCCGCCGTCACCGTGGGAGTCCACGGTCAGCGCCGCCAGGTCCCCGGAGTCGTCGGCCAGCAGCGCCACCCGGGTGCGGGTTCCGGGGCGGTGCCCGGCGTCGGTGAGCTCCTCGGCGCGGTCGAAGGACACGCGCACCGGGGCGTGGGCCAGCCGGGACAGTTCGGTCGCGGCGACCATGTCGACCGACAGGCCGGCCTTGGCGCCGAATCCGCCGCCGACGTACTCGCTGAGCACGTGCACCCGCTCGGGCGACAGCTTCCAGCGCTCGGCGGCCTTCTGGGCGACCTTGGACACCGCCTGGGTGGACGCGCGCAGGGTCAGCGAGCCGTCGCGGTCCCAGGAGGCCACGCACACGTGGGGTTCCAGCGGGCTGTGCACCTGCACGGCGGTGGTGTACTCCTGGGCCACCAGGCGCGGATCCCGGCGTTCGGCGGCCGTGCGCAGGCGCCGCACCGCGGTCGCGCCGCGCCAGCCGACGGTGGTGGGACCGCGCGTGTTGCCGTCCCAGCGGCCCGGGAGGCCGGGGCCCTCGGCGTTGGAGGGGGCGGCCTGGCGCTCGGCGCGCGTGGGGTAGACACGCGGGGCGTCCTGCGCGCGCGCCTCCTCGACACCGAGCACGGAGGGCAGGGGTTCGTAGTCCACCCGCACGGCACGGGCGGCGGCGCGGGCCAGGGCCGCGGTGGGCGCGGCCACGGCGGCGATGGGCTGGCCGACGTAGCGCACCGTGCGCTCCTCGCCCAGCAGGTCGGTGAAGACCGGGTTCGGGTCCACGGGCTGTCCGGGCCCGGGGCGGCGGGCGGCCGCGCTCCGCGCTCCGCCGGGGTCGACGGCGCGCACCCGCGCGTGGGCGTGTGCCGAGCGCACGATCACCCCCTCCCAGGTGCCATCGGGGGCCAGGTCGGCGCTGAAGCGGGCCCGGCCGGTGACCTTGGCCAGGGCGTCCGCGCGCGGCGGCGCCTGCTCGGGTTCGGTGTCGAACTCACCCGCGCAGGCGGCGTCCACGGCGGCGAAGATCCCCTCGTAGGCGCCGCAGCGGCACAGGTGCCCGGCCAGGGCGTCGGCCACGCGGTCGCGGCCGGGGCGGACGTCGCCGTGCTCGGCGCGCCAGGAGTCGACGAAGGCGGAGGCCTCCACCACGAACCCGGGCGTGCAGTAGCCGCACTGCATCCCGTCGTGGGCGGCGAAGGCGCGCTGTACGGGGTGGTCGCCGCCCAGGCCCTCCACGGTGGTGACCTCGCGGCCCTCCAGCCGGTCGGCGGGCAGCAGGCACGAGGCGGTGGGCGCGCCCTCCACCAGGACGGTGCAGGCGCCGCAGACCCCGGTCCCGCAGGCGATCTTGGTGCCGGTCAGGCCGAGGCGGTCGCGGATGTGCTCGGCCGCCGTGGTGTCGGGGGAGTCGGGGGCGGGGGAGGAGACGCCGTTGACTCGAACATTCATGGGGTGGCTTCCCTCGATGTGAAGTTGACATTGTCAACTTAGGGGCGGCGCCGAACGCTGTCAACGAGCCACCGGGCCCCGCGCGGCCGCGACTTGCGGCCCTGGCGGCTCCGTGGCTGCTCCGGGCACGCGCGGCCCCGGCCGGTCCACGGCGAAAAAAGGGGGAGGCCGGGCCGCCCCTCGGCGGCCCGGCCTCCCCGTGGCGGATCCGGCTCAAAGCCCCAGCGCGTGCATGGAGAAGTGGAACGCGAACACGGCCGAGAGCGCCCACATCAGCCAGCCCACGTCGCGCACGCGCCCCTGGGCCGACCTGACCAGCGTGTAGGAGATGATCCCGATGCCGATCCCGCTGGCGATGTCGAAGGTGAACGGCATCATCGCGATGGTCAGGAAGGCCGGGATCGCCACGGCGACGTCCGACCAGTCGATCTCCCTGATGTGCATCATCATCATGGCGCCCACCAGCACCATCGCCACCGCCGCGGCCTGCGCCGGGACCACGCCGAACACCGGGGCCAGGAAGATCGCCGCGAGGAAGAACAGCCCCGTCACCACGCTCGCCAGACCGGTCCGGGCGCCCTCGCTCACCCCCGCCGTGGACTCCACGAACACCAGCGTCGCCGAGGAGCTGGTCAGACCCCCGGCCACGGCGCCCGCGCCGTCGGTCACCAGGATCTGGTTGACCCGGGGCATGTGCCCGTCGGCGTCGGCGATGTCGGCCTTGGTGCCGATGGCCAGGATGGTGCCCAGGGCGTCGAAGAACCCGGCCAGCACCAGGGTGAACAGGATGACGCCCGCCGTGGTCGCACCGGCCGAGGTCCAGGCGCCGAACATGTCCACCCGCAGCAGCAGGCCGAAGTCGGGGGCCGCGAACGGGTTGCCGGGCAGCTCGGGGCTGGCCCCGCCCCAGTCCCGGGCGTCCAGGCCCGCCGCGTAGTGCACGGCGATCGCCAGGACCGTCGCGCCGACGATGCCGTAGAAGATCGCGCCGGGCACCCCGCGCACCAGCAGGACGCTGGCCAGCACCAGGCCGCACACGAAGACCAGGATCGGCCATCCGTCGAGGTGGCCGCCGGCCCCGGCCGCGCCGATCTGGAGCAGGCCGCCGCCCTCCCCGGCGCTGACGAAGCCCGCGTTGTCCAGCCCGATGAGGGCCACGAACAGGCCGATGCCCACGCCGATGGCCATCTTGAGGTCGTGCGGCAGCGCGTTCATCACCGCGGTCCGCACGCCGGTCACCACCATGAGGATGATGGCCACGCCCTGCCACACGACCAGGCCCATCACCTCGGGCCAGGCCATCACGGGCGCGGCCTGGTAGGCCACGACCGCCATCACCCCCAGGGCCGCGGCGCAGGCGATCGGCGCCCGGCCGACCACCCCCATCATGATCGTGACCAGCCCGGCGGACAGGGCGGTCATGGTGGTCAGCTGGCCCGCCGACAGGACGTCGCCGTTCACGTCGGAGACGCCGCTGAGGATGATCGGGTTCAGGACGATGATGTAGGCCATCGCCATGAAGGTGGTCAGTCCGCCGCGGACCTCGCGCCCGAAGGTGGATCCGCGCTCGCTGACGAAGAAGAAGCGGTCGAGCCAGGATCGAGCCGTGGGCTTCCGCGCCCCCGTGTGCGGGCCGGAGTCCTTGAGTCGGGTCATGTCCCCTCCTGGAGGGAGATGAGCATGGCGGGCATCGCCATGTGTAGGGGGGTTGTAACTCTTCGTGTTCAATCGAGGGTGTGCGCAGGACGGCGCCGTCCTGCCGTAGGGCACCCGCCCCGGTGCCGGGGCGCCGACGAGGCCGGGGCGGGCGGTTCATGGGGGCGGCGCGGCGGGGGACCGCGTCGCCCGGTCGCGGCTACAGGTCGATGCCCACGATGTCCTCCGGGCGCACCGGAGCGTGGGTCAGGGCCCTGCCGGTGGCCGCGCGCACCGCGGCCACGATGGCCGGGGTCGAGGACAGCGTCGGCGGCTCACCCGCGCCACGCAGCCCGTAGGGCGCGTGCGGGTCGGGCCGCTCCAGCACGTCGATGCGCATCGGCGGAGTGTCCAGGATGGTGGGGATGAGGTAGTCGGTGAACGAGGGGTTGCGGATCTCCCCGTCCTTGACCTGTACCTCCTCCATCAGCGCCAGGCCCAGTCCCTGCGTGGAGCCGCCCTGGATCTGCCCCGCCAGCTGCTGGGGGTGCAGCACCCGGCCCACGTCCTGCACCGCGTCGAGCGCGACCACCTTCACCAGGCCCAGCTCCACGTCCACGTCCACCACGGCCCGGTGCACGCACATCCCGAACTGGTTGTGAGAGGAACCCTGGCCCAGCTTGGGGTCGAGCATCTCGGTGGGCCGGTGGTGGTACTCGCGGGTGTGCTCGACCACCGTGCCGCCGCGCGCCGACTCCCCCAGCAGGTCCGCCAGGGACACCAGCGCGCCGACCGTGGCCGACACCAGCTTGCCCCCGTCCAGGGACAGGTCGGTGTCGGGCAGCGCCTCGGGCACGATCCCGCGCTCGCGGGCCAGCGCGAACACCTCGGCGCGCACCGACGCGCACGCCGTCATGACCGCGCCGCCGGTCATGTACGACTGCCGCGAGGCCGAGGAGGAGCCCGCCGAGCCGACCCGGGTGTCGGCGGGGGCGATGACCACCCTCTCCACGCCCAGTTCGGTCCGGGCGATCTGCCCCTTGACCGTCACCAGGCCCTGGCCGACCTCGGCCGCCGCCGTGTGCACCAGCACCACCGGCTCGCCGCCCACGACCTCCAGTCGCACCCGCGCGGTGGAGTAGTCGTCGAACCCCTCCGAGAAGCACAGGTTCTTCAGCCCCAGGCCGTAGCCCACACCGCGCACCACGCCCTCGCCGCGCGTGGTGCCCGCCACCCCGCCCGGCAGGGTGCGCTGGTCGGCGGGGTCGGCCAGCGCGTCGCGCTCGGGCGGCATCGGCAGGGCGCGGCAGCGCTCCAGCATCTCCGCCATCGGCAGCGGCATGTCGATCTCCTGGCCCGTGATGATCCGCGAGCCCTGCGACATGGCGTTCCTGATCCGCAGGTCCACCGGGTGCATGCCCAGCTCCTCGGCGAGCCGGTCCATCTGCGACTCGTAGGCGAAGCAGGCCTGCACCGCGCCGAACCCGCGCATCGCGCCGCACGGCGGGTTGTTGGTGTACACCCCGTAGGCGTCCACCAGCGCGTTCTCCACCTCGTAGGGGCCGATGCCCAGGGAGGAGGCCACACCCACCACCGCGGGGGTCGCCGACGCGTACGCGCCGCCGTCCACGATGATCTCCGCCGTGGCGTAGAGCAGCGTGCCGTCCGCGCGCGCCCCGTGCTCGTAGCGCATCCTGGCCGGGTGCCGGTGCACGTGCCCGTAGAAGGACTCCTCGCGGTTGTACACGAACTTGACCGGCCTGCCCGTGCGCAGCGCCAGCAGGGCCGCGTGGATCTGCATCGACAGGTCCTCGCGGGCGCCGAAGGCCCCGCCCACCCCGGCCAGGGTCAGCCGCACCTTGTCCTCGGGCAGCCCCAGCGCCGGGGCGATCTGGCGCTGGTCCACGTGCAGCCACTGCGTGGCCACGTACAGGTCCACCCCGCCGTCCTCGGCCGGAACGGCCATACCCGACTCCGGGCCCAGGAAGGCCTGGTCCTGCATACCGACCTCGTACTCGGAGGCCACCACCGCGTGGGCCTCGGCGCGCAGCCGCTCCAGGACCTCGCCCTCGCGCTCGGCCGAGCCCGCCACGGCGGCGAACGCGCCGGTGCGCACCGGCTGGTAGCGCAGCCGGTTGCCGCGCGGGTTGTACTCGGGGTGGTCGGGGACCGTGCCCGGCTCGTGCACCGGCGGGCAGTCGAGGTCCAGCGCGGCCCGCCGGGGGTCGCTGATCGGCTCCAGCACCGCGTAGTCCACGCGGACGCGCTCCATCGCCCGCCGGGCGGTCTCGGGGTGGTCGGCGGCCACGATCGCCACCGCCTCGCCCTTGTAGCGCACCTTGCCGAAGGCCAGCACCGGCTGGTCCTGGTACTCCAGCCCGTAGCGCTTGTTCCCGGGCACGTCCTCGTGGGTGAGCACCGCGTGCACCCCGGGCACCTTCAGCGCCTCGGTGACGTCGATGCCGCGGATCTCGGCGTGCGGGTGGGGGCTGCGCAGGGTCGCCCCCCACAGCATGTCCTCCATCCACATGTCCGAGGAGTAGGCGAACTCGCCGGTGACCTTCAGGGTTCCGTCGGGGCGGCGCGGGCTGGAGCCCACCCCGTCCCTGGTCGTGCTGCTCAGCTCCGTCACGGTACGGGTCGTCGCCGCCATCAGCGGCTCACCTCCTGGGTCAGGGTGCGGTGCGCCGCACGGCCGCGCGCGGCGGCGGTCTCCGCGGACAGGGTGCGCAGCTCACCGCGGTCGACGACGGTGTTCCCGCCGACCCAGAGCCGCTCCAGGGGCGGGGTGGGGCCGAAGACCGCCGCCACCACCGGGTCCCCGATCACGTCGTAGCCGAACCCGTCCACCCGCCACAGGGCGATGTCGGCCAGCTTGCCCACCGCCAGGGAGCCCAGCTCGGCGTCGCGGCCCAGTACCCGGGCGCCGCCCAGGGTGGCCATCTCCAGCGCCTGGCGGGCGCTGAGCGCCTTGGGGCCCCTGCGGGCGCGGGCCATCAACAGCGCCTGGTGCATCTCACCGGCCAGCGGCGTCAGCTCGCTGGAGGCCGGGCCGTCCACGCCCAGACCCACCGGCACGCCCGCCTCCAGCAGCTCGGGCACCCGGCAGATCCCCGCGCCCAGGCGGGCGTTGGAGGTGGGGCAGTGCGCCACCCCGGTGCCCGTGGCCGCGATCCGCCCGATCGCCGCGTCCGACAGGTGCACGGCGTGCGCGAACCACACGTCAGGGCCCAGCCAGCCGAGCTTCTCGGCGTACTCCACGGGGGTGCACCCGAACTCCTCCAGGCACTGCTCCTCCTCGTCGAGCGTCTCGGCCAGGTGGGTGTGCAGCCGCACCCCCCGGTCCCGGGCCAGCGCCGCGCTCTCCACCATCAGCTCGCGCGAGACCGAGAACGGCGAGCACGGGGCCACCGCCACCCGCGTCATCGCGTCGGGCGCGGTGTCGTGGTGGGCGTCGACGGCCTCGGCGGTGCCCGCCAGGGCCTGATCCAGCGACTCCACCACGGCGTCCGGCGGCAGACCGCCCTGGCTCCGCCCCCGGTCCATCGACCCGCGGGCCAGGTCCAGGCGCACGCCCACCTCGCGGGCGGCCTCCACCTCGGCGGCCACGACGTCGCCGCGGCCCGAAGGATGGACGTAGTGGTGGTCGGAGGCGGTCGTGCACCCCGACAGCGCCAGGTGGGCCAGACCGGCCGAGGTCGTCCCCGACACCACGTCGGCGTCCAGACGGCCCCAGATCTCGTAGGAGCCCACCAGCCACTCGAAGAGCGTGCCGTCGGCGAACAGCCCCTGCGTCGCCCACTGGTAGAGGTGGTTGTGCGTGTTGACCAGACCCGGCGTGACCAGGCACCCGCGCCCGTCCACGCGCTGGAGCCCCTCGGCCCCGGGGGCCGGTCCCGCGCCCACCGCCGAGATGCGACCCGCGCGCACCGCCACGTGGCCGTCGGCGTACTCCGCGCCGTCCACGGTCACCACGTGGGCGCCCTCGATGACGAAGCCCTCCGCCGCGTTCACGTGCCGCTCCCGATCCGCCGCGAGGCGGCCAGACGCACCGCGTCGAGGATCTTCTCGTACCCGGTGCACCGGCACAGGTTGCCCGCCAGCGCCTCACGGATCTCGGCGTCCTCCGGAGCGGGCAGCCCCGCGCCCACCGTGCGCTCCAGCAGGTCGTCGGTCTGCACCAGCAGACCCGGCGTGCAGAACCCGCACTGCA
The DNA here is from genome assembly GCF_041228755.1 of Nocardiopsis sp. LDBS0036. Taxonomy (NCBI): domain Bacteria; kingdom Bacillati; phylum Actinomycetota; class Actinomycetes; order Streptosporangiales; family Nocardiopsidaceae; genus Nocardiopsis; species Nocardiopsis sp. LDBS0036. Next base: position 1,143,181 of record NZ_CP141103.1, on the reverse strand, counting down.
CCGCGCCCGCCTCCACGAAGGCCTCCTGCACCGTGCCCAGCTCGCGCTCGGCCCCCTCGCCCCCGGACAGGCCCTCCACGGTGCGCACCTCGCGCCCCTGCGCCTGCCCGGCGGCGATCATGCACGAACACGCCGTCACGCCGTCGAAGTAGACCGTGCACGAGCCGCACTCGCCCTGCTCGCAGGCGTTCTTGCTGCCCGGCAGCCCCAGCCGCTCACGCAGCACGTACAGCAGGCTCTCGCCCGCCCACACGTCGTCGGCGGTGACGTCCTCGCCGTTGACCCTGAAACTCACGCGCATCGCGTGGCTCCCTTCCGGTAGTCGGTGACCGACCAGCTCAGTGCGCGGCGCGCCATCACCGACAGCGCGTGCCTGCGGTACTCGGCGCTGCCCCGCTGGTCGTCGATGGGGCGGGCGGCCGCGGCCACCAGCGCGCCGAACTCGCGCACGACCGGCTCCGCGAGCGGGCGGCCGTCCTCCCAGTCGAACTCCGCCGCCAGGAACTTCTCGGCGGCCTCCGCGCGCAGCGGCGTGGGGCCGGCCGAGCCCACGCCCGTCCCCACCACCCGGCGCTCGGTGTCCAGGGCCAGGGAGAAGGAGGTCACCGCGATGACCATCGCGTTGCGCGTGCCGATCTTGGCGAACTGCTGGGGGCCGGTCGGCTCGGGCAGCAGCACCGCCGTGATCAGTTCGTCGGCCCGGCGCGCGGTCGTGCGCAGCGACAGGTAGAACTCGCGGGCGGGCACCCGGCGCCTGCCCCGCACCGACGCCAGCTCGATGACCGCGTCGGTGGCCAGCAGCGGCGGGTGGGACTCCCCGGCCGGAGAGGCGCCGCCCAGGTTGCCGCCCACGGTGCCGCGGTTGCGGATCTGCGGGGAGGCCACCGAACGCGAGGCCCTGGCCAGGGCGGGGGCCCGCTCCGACAGGTGCTCGATCACCTTGGTGTAGGACACGCCCGCGCCCAGGCGGGTGTGCTCCCCGTCCGGTCCGAAGTCGGCCAGTTCCGGGATCCGGGTCAGGTCGATCAGGGCGGGCGGCCGCCTCTTGTCGAAGTTGAGCTCCACCATCACGTCGGTACCGCCCATGATGGGCACCGCCTCGGGCAGGGCGCTCTTCGCCTCAAGGGCCTCCTCCAGTGTGGAGGGGCTCAGGAACTCCATGCTCGGTCCTCTTGTCGCCATGGTCGTGCCGCCGCTCGCTCGCGGCCCGGCGCGGTCTGTCGGTCGCGTCTTCCCTGGTGGGTATCGCCGATGCTGTGAAGTACACCACTGGGAGCGCGGTCACTACCAGCAAGTGATGACATGAAGTGGCCGCGGAACGAACGGTTATCGTTGGGCGTTTCCTACAAGTGGCGTCACCGGAGTAACATCCACCGCCTCACCACCCCGGGCGCCCGCCGCCCACACGAGCGACAGAGGGACGTTCATGCGGATCAGCGAGCTGCTCGCGGTCACACGGCTGCACCTGAGATTCCTGTCGGGGGCCGAGCACGCGCACCGCACCCTGCGGTGGGCCTACACCACCGACCTGCTCGAACCCGCACGCTACCTGCGCGGCGGCGAGTTCGTCCTCACCGGGATGATGTGGCGCACCCGCCCCGAGGACTCGCGCACCTTCGTGGCCTCCGTCGCCGGGGCCGGGGCGGTCGCCGTCGGCGCCGGGACCGCCCTGGGCGAGGTCCCCGCCGATCTGGTGGAGGCCTGCCGCGAGCACGACCTGCCCCTGGTGGAGGTGCCCCCGGAGACCTCCTTCGGCGCGGTCACCGAGGAGGTGCTGCGCTCCCTGACCCAGCACCGCTTCACCACCATCGCCGAGACCCGCGACCGCCACCGCCGCCTCATGGCCGACGTCGCCGCCGGGGCCGACTTCCCCCGGGCCTTCGCCGAGGCCGCCGCGCAGACCGGGCGGGCCGCCTGGGTCCTGTCCTGCACCGGCCGCCACATCGCCGCCTCCGGCGGGCCCCTGCCCGAGGACGAGCGCGGGTGGATCGCCGCCCGCGCCCTGACCGGCCCCGCCCTGCCCCACACCGTCCGCACCCCCCAGCGGGAGGACCGCGCCCTCACGCTCCTGCCCGTCCAGGCCCGCGAGTCCCACCCCCTGGCCACCTGGCTGGTGGTCTGCGAGGGCGACCACGCCTCCTGGACCGAGGAGGAGCACGAGTCGGTGGCCGAACTCGTCTCCATCGCCGGGCTCGCCCGCAGCCGCGCCGAGGAGCGCGCCCTGACCGACGCCCGCCACCTGGAGGGACTGCCCCGGCTGCTGGCCGCCCAGCGCTTCGACGAGGTCACCGAACTCCTGCGCGGCACCGACCCGACCGGCGGCCAGGGCAGCCACGTCGTGGTCAGCGCCGTCATGCTGCCCGAGCCGCGCGTGCCCGACCTGGCCCGGCGCGTGCTCTTGGAACTGGTCGCCGACCGCCCCGGCGCCGTCGTCACCGGCGACGAGGACGCCCTGGCCGTCGTCCCGGTGGCCGGGACCGACGCCCGCGCACGCGCCGAGGAGGTCCGCTCCGCGCTGCTGCACCGCGCCCGCGTCCTGGAGGGCGGCCTGCTCGACCACCGGCTGGCCATCGGCCTCAGTTCGGCGGTGCGGGGCGTGCCCGACCTGCGCGGCGCCGCCGTGGAGGCCCGCCACGCCCGCCGCCTGGCCGAGCTGCGCGGCGGCCGGTCCCGGGTGATCGCCGGAGCCGAGATCGACTCCCACGAACTGCTGCTGGCCTCGGTCCCCGAGGAGGTGCAGTCCTCCTACCGCGAGCGGCTGCTGGGCCCGCTGCTGGCCTACGACCGCGACCACCGCTCGGAGCTGGTGCGGACCCTGGAGCAGTTCCTGGCCCACTCGGGGTCCTGGCAGCGCTGCGCCGCCACGATGCACGTGCACGTCAACACGCTGCGGTACCGGATCGGCCGCGTGGAGGAGCTGACCGGACGGGATCTGAGCAGCCTGGAGCACCGGGTGGACCTGTTCCTGGCGCTCAAGCTCCGGGACTGACTCCGGCCGGGGGAGGGGCCGCTGGGCGGGGGAGGGGAGCGACGCGCACCGGGCGGCCCGCGTCGGGGGACGGGCGCGCCGGAGCACGCGTGTCACGGGTCACCGCTAGGGTGCTGGCGATGAGTACCGACCTCCTTCTCCCCGAGACCACCGACGCCGATCTGAACGGCGCCGACCTGCGCGACCAGCTGTCCCGGCCCCTGGACGCACCGCGCGTGTTCACCCGCTGCGACCTGACCGAGGCGGACCTGCGCGACGCCGACCTGGTCGACGCCGTCTTCCGCGACTGCCGCCTGGACGGGGCCCGCCTGGAGCGGGCCGTCCTGGAGGGCGCGGTGTTCACCGGGGGCAGTGCCTCGGGGGCGGCGTTCCCGCACGCCGAGTGCACCGAGACCAGGTTCGAGCGGGTAGACCTGGCCAACACCCGCTGGCAGGGCGCCCTGCTCACCGACACCGCCTTCACCGGCTGCCGGATGACCGGGGCCGCGCTGAACTCGCTCCGGGGGATCGGCTACACCTTCGCGCACTGCAACCTCATGCTGGCCCGCTGCAAGGGCCTGGTGCTGCGCGGGCAGACCCTGGAGGGGCTGCGCATGGACGAGGCCGACCTGGCCAGCGCGGATCTGCGTGAGACGGTGTGGAGGGACTCGCGGCTGCGCGGCGCGAACCTGGTCAACGTCAAGCTGGCGGGGGCCGACCTGCGCGGCGCCGATCTGGGGGAGCCCACCCTGGAGCAGGCCGGATACCTGCGGGGGGCCGGCATCAGTCCGGTGCAGGCGGGCGCCATCCTGGCCGCCCTGGGCATCACCGTCATGGAGTAGGAGCGTTCGCCAAAGGTGCGCTGACCGAAAGCGTGGCTGGCGTGACGCAAGGTGCTCCGAACCGCGGTGAGGGGTCGGCCGAATATTTGAATCTACGTCGTAAAGGTGCCTGTTTCCTTCACTTATCTCAACTGGGGGAAAAACAAGAACGACAATCAGAGATTGCAGTACAACCGGCGCAGGGCCAGTGCCACCTGGAGGCGCAGCCGCCCCGACACCTCGCGCACCGGCCAGCCCAGCAGGCGTTCGGCCCGCCCCAGGCCTTCCTGGAGCGTGGAGTGGTGCTGGCCCTGCGCCCGGGCCGCCGCCCGCAGACTGGGGGAGGAGGCCACCGCGTCCAGGACCGCCAGCAGCGGCGGGGCCTCGCGTGCCACCCGTTCCAGGGCCGCGACGTCCGGCACCGGTTCGCCGCCGGGCCGCACGGTGTCGGCCAGGAGCAGCAGCCCGCCCAACTCCTCGGCGAACACCACGCGCGGGCCCGGGTCGGCGCCGGTGCCCCGGGCGGTGAAGCGCAGCGCCTTGCGGGCGTCGTGCCAGGAGGAGGGCAGGTCCAGCGCCTCCACGGCCGGTCCCACCCCCGCCCGCCGCGCGCCCGGGGGCTCCTCGGCGGCCAGGACGCGCACGCCGCCGCCGTGGTCGGCCACCGCGCGGGCCCGGGACCCCGGGGCGAGCCCGTACCGGCGGGCGGCCCGGGCGCGCTGCTCCTCGGGCAGGTCGGCGTCGACCAGGGCCCGGGCCAGGGCTGTGCGTCCGCCCGCCGGGGGCGGGGCGTGTTCGAGCCGGGCGCGCAGGGCGGCGGCCGCGCGTTCGAGGACCATCGCCTCCACCGGGCCGGGGCCGGCGGTGGCGCGTTCCAGCCACAGCACGCCGCCGCCGACCCGGATCGAGTGCCAGGAGGGGTCGGGGTCGGCGGCGGTGCGCCGGACCTCTCCGGCGGGGTCGGCGCGCAGCGCGAGGCCGCGTCCGGGGTGGGTGAACCCGGCGGGGACGCCGGTCAGGACGGCGGCGCCGCGGATGACGGGTTCGACTCCGGCTCCGGTGAGTTCGTCGAAGTAGGCGATGACCTTGACGGCGGCGCCCGCTTCGGGGTCCAGCGCGGAGATCCTGCCCAGGAGCTCTCTCATGCCTTCATGGTGCCCCGGGTTCAGGCTCCGGTGATCCGGCGCAGCCAGGGCAGGCGTTGGGCGCGGGCGCTGCGGCTGAGGGCGGCCTGGGGGGCGATGCCGTCGAAGCCGTGGAAGCCGCCGGGCCACACGTGCAGTTCGGCTGATCCGCCCGCCTGCCAGATGCGGGAGGCGTAGTCGACGACCTCGTCGCGGAAGGTCTCGGCGGAGCCCACGTCCAGGAAGGCGGGGGGTAGTCCGGACAGGTCCTGGGCGCGGGCGGGCGCGGCGTGGGGGGAGACGTCGGGGCCGCCCGCGTGGGTGCCGAGCAGGGCGGTCCAGCCGGTGGCGTTGGAGGTGCGGTCCCATACGCCGGTTCCGGCCATCTGGTGGGAGGAGACGGTGTCGTTGCGGTCGTCGAGCATGGGGCAGATGAGCAGTTGTCCCTGGAGGGCGGGGCCGCCGCGGTCGCGGGCGAGCAGGGTGGTGGCGGCGGCGAGGCCGCCGCCCGCGCTGCCTCCGCCGATGACGATGCGTGTGGGGTCCAGGCCGAGGTCGGTGGCGTTGTCGGTGATCCAGGTCAGGCCCGCGTAGCAGTCCTCGACGGGGGTGGGGTGGGGGTGTTCGGGGGCCAGGCGGTAGTCGACCGAGATGAGGGCGAGGTCGAGTTCGTGGGCGGTTTCGAGGAGGCCGGGGATCTCGGTGCCGCGGTGGGAGCCCATGATCATGCCGCCGCCGTGGATCCAGTAGAGGGCGCCGGTGGGGGCGGTGGTGTGGGTGGGGTGCCAGTGGATGAGGGGGATGGGGGTGTGGTCGTGGCTGGGGGCGTGGTGTGGGGTTTCGGTGTAGGCGGGGTGGAGGGTGGTGTCGGTGGGCAGGAGGTGGGCTCGTCGTTGGCGTAGGGAGGGGATCATGTCGGGGGTGATGGAGGGGGTGATCTCGTCGCCGAGGAGGGTGAGGGCGGCGGCGAGTTCGGGGTCGAGTGCGGGGCGGGGTGGTGTGGTCACGGGTGCCTTCCGTTGGTGGTGTGTCGTGCGTCACCATTGTCGGGGGCGGGTGTGGGTGTGGGGCAGTGCCGTGTGGCGGGTGTGTGCCGCCACACGGCGGGGTGTGCTGCGGTGGTGTTCCTGGTCCGCCCCGGCTGTCCCCGACGACAACCTCGTGCGTCGGGGGCGGCCGGGGCGGTGGCGAGGCGCCCGGCGGGGTTCTGGAGGCCCGGAGGCGGCGTCCGAGGAACGAGGATGTCGACGTAGGGCCGAAGGTTCCCGCCCTTAGGGGCGCCGAGCACGAACCGCAGCGGAGCGGAGGTTCAAAAAAACACAGCCTAGGCGCCCAGGGCTTCGGCGATGGTCACCGGTACGCGGGGCAGGCCGGGTTCGCCGTCCTCGATGGCCCAGACGCATTCCTGGAGGACGCGGACGAGGGTCCAGGCGCGTGCGCGGTCGCGGGGGACGCGGGCGGCCTCGGAGACCAGGTCCAGGCGGCGGCGGGTCTCTTTTCGGGGGTCGCCGGTGGCGAGGGCTTCGTCCCAGCGGTTGTGCAGGGTGGGGAAGAGGTCGAAGCCGGGGTCTCCGGCGAGGGGTTTGGGGTCGATGGCGAGCCAGGGTTCGCGGTCGGCGCCGGGCAGGGGGGCGAGCACGTTCTGGAAGTGCAGGTCCCAGTGCAGGAGCCGGTCTCCGGCTTCGGGTGCCATCTCGCGGGCGCGGGCGGCGAGTGCGTTCATGCGGTCGCGTTCGTGTGCGGTGCGCAGGCGTGGTGCCAGGTGTTGGGCGCGGGTGACCATGGCGCGGGTGGTGTCGGCCAGGGTGCGCATGCCCTGTGGTGCCTGGTGTGCGGTGAGGCGGGCCAGGAGGGAGCCGGTGGTGGTGAGGGCCTGGTCGATGGGGACGGTGTCGAGTGTGCGTGCGGGGTCGAGGGGTTCGAGGAGCATGGCGCCGGTGCCGGGGTCGTGTCGGAGGAGGCGTACGGCGCCGTCGCCGTTCCAGGCGCGCAGGGCGTCGGGTTCGCCCCGGCTCTCCTCGTCCACCGGCTGGAGCTTGAGCATGGCGGAGTCCCCGTGGGGGAGTCGTACGGGGACGACGAGGGCGACCATGCCGTGCATGGGCGCGCCCACGGGGTGCAGGTCCCATCGTTCGAGCTGGCGCCGGGTGAGTTCGGGCAGCCCTTGGGTCCACTGGGGTCCGAAGAAGCGGTCGAGCAGGGGTGCGAGGGCGTCGGGGACGCGGATGGGGGGAGTGTCGTCGTGCATGTGGTGTGTCCTTCGTCGTTGTGGTTTGGCTGGTGACGAAGGAGCGCCGGGGGGCCACGGGTCTAACGCATACCGAACACCTCGTTCGTTGTTCGTTGTGGGGTTCGAGGGTAGCGGGTGGGCGGGTGGGGGTGTGTGTGCTCAGTGCGTCGGGGGACGGGGGTGTCGGCGGGAGAGGGTCTGGACCATGGCGTTGAGTGCTGGTTTGGGTGCGTAGGAGTCGTCGAAGGGCAGTGCGGCGGTGTAGCCGGGGAACCATTCGGGGATCCAGGAGTGCTGGTCGCTGACTCCCCACACGGACACGCGTACGCAGCGGGGTACGTCCAGGCAGGCCTGGACGACCTGTGCGTATTCGCGGGCCTGGTCCTGGAGGGCTCCGTTGGGGACGGGTTCGGGGATGCGTACGTCGAGTTCGCTGATGCTGACCTCCAGGCCCAGGTCGGTGAAGCGGCGTAGTTGTTCGGCGAGGTCGTCGGGGACGTGTCCGTGGATGAAGTGGCTCTGGAAGCCGATGCCGTGCAGGGGGACGTCGCGTTCGAGCAGGGTGGTGACCAGTTGGTAGAGGGCGTCGGTCTTGGGGCCGCCGCCTTCGATGCCGAACTCGTTGATGTAGAGGCGGGCCTGGGGGTCGATCTCGTGGGCCGTGGTGAGGGCCTCGGCGATGTAGTCCTCGCCCAGGACCTGGTACCAGAGGTTGTCGCGTAGGCGGGGGCCGCTGTCCTCGAAGGGTTCGTTGATGATGTCCCAGGAGGTGACGCGTCCTTGGTAGCGGCCCATGAGGGCCTGCATGTGTTCGCGGATGACCTGGCGTAGTTCGTCGGGGGTCCAGGTGCCTTGTGCGAGCCAGGCGGGTTGTTGGTTGTGCCAGAGCAGGGTGTGGCCGTGCACGGTGAGGTTGTTGCGTTCGGCGAAGTCGACGACGGTGTCGGGGCCGCTCCAGTCGAAGGTGTGGCGTCGGGGTTGGACGTACTCCCATTTCATGGTGTTCTCGGCGGTCAGGGAGGTGTAGTGCTCGGTGACCACCGAGCGGTACTCGCGGTCGTGGACGAGGGGGTTGACGGCTACGGCGACGCCCAGGTCGATGTCGCTCTGGCGGGCCAGGTGGGGGAGTTGTGCGGCGCCGGTGGATTCTGGTTGGGCGGGCAGGGTGAGGGCCAGGATCGCGGTGACCAGGAGGATGATCGCGCACAGGGCGGTGGCGGTCAGCAGGGCTCCGCGTCCGCGGGTGAGCGGGCGCCAGGGGGAGGAGGCCGTGCTGGGCATCTGGTCGGCTCTCACCTTCTACCGGGTGCCGGTGGTGACGGGGAAGGCGGACAGGGAGCGTACGACGGCGGTGGGTCGGCGGGTGGGTGGGGCGGTGGGGCGCAGGTGGGGGAGGCGTTCGGCCAGGGCGCGTAGGGCGATGCGGCCTTCGAGGCGGGCCAGGGGTGCGCCCAGGCAGTAGTGGACGCCGCTGGAGAAGGAGAGGTGGTCGGCGGCGTGCGGGCGGGTGATGTCGAAGCGGTCGGGGTCGGTGAAGCGTGCGGGGTCGCGGTTGGCGGATCCGATGAGGCACATGGTGTAGCCGCCGCGGCGCAGGGGTTGGCGTTGGACGGTGGTGTCGGTGTGGACCCAGCGGCTGGTCATCTGGACGGGTGAGTCGAAGCGCAGGATCTCCTCCACGGCGCCTGGGGCCAGGTCGGGGTCGGCGACGAGGCGTTCCCACTGGTGGCGGTGGCGCAGCAGGGCCATCACCCCGTTCCCGATGAGGTTCACGGTGGTCTCGAACCCGGCGATCAGCAGCAGGCGGCACATGGTGCTCAGTTCGGTCGCGGTGAGGTGGCCGTCGTCGGCCTGGGTGACCAGGGTGGAGACCACGTCATCGCGGGGGTCGGCGCGGTGCTGTCGCATGAGCCGGGTGAACAGCAGGTCCAATTGTGCCGTGGCCTGGTGGATGCTGCGCAGGTGACTCGCCGAGCGGGCGCCGTCCAGGGCGCTGCCCAGGGCGTGGCCGATGCGGACGAACTCGGCGTCCTGGGCGGCGGGGACGCCGAGCAGGTGGCTGATGACGGCGATGGGCAGGGGTTGGGCGAAGTCGCGCATGAGGTCGAAGTGGCCCTTGGCGGTGGCCTTGTCCAGGAGTTCGTGGGTGATCTTGGTGATGTGGGTTTCGTACTCGCTCATGCGGCGGGGGCTGAAGGCGGGGCGGGCGAGTTGGCGCAGGCGGGTGTGTTCGGGTGGGTCCTTCATGAGGAAGGACAGGTCCAGGATGTCGAACTGCTGGGGTGGGGCGGTGCCGTCGGGGGGTTGGACGCCGAATTCGCGTCCGCGTAGCAGGGCGCTGACGGCTTGGTAGGTGTTGGCGGTGCGGAAGCCGAGTTTGCTGGTGGCGAAGTGGCCTTGGTCGCGCAGGCGTTGGTAGGTGGGGTAGGGGTTGTCGCGCCAGGGGTAGTGCAGGAGTCTGCTGGGGTGGTCGCCGGCTTGGGCGGCGGTCCAGGAGGTGGCGTGGGCCAGGCGCAGGTGGGCGTCGGTGCGCAGGGCGTCGGGGATGTGCATGGTGTGTTCTCCTGTCGCGTGTTTTTTCGACCCTAGGCGGGTGGGGGGTGCCTGGTCAGGCGGGTGGGTGAGTTGGCCGCCTGCGGTCAGGGGGGAACTTTGCGGGGTGGTTCGTCGTTGGGGTGCGGCGTTGACGGGTGGGGTGTGGTGGTGGGGTTGTCGCAGGTGGTCGGGGTTGTGGGGGGTTGTGCGGGTGTGGGGCGGTGGGTGTGGTCGGCCGGGGCGGGGCGGACCCGGTGGGTGGGTGGGGTGTCACAGGTGCGGGGCGGGTGCCGGGTCGGGGCGGTGTCGGGGGGTGTGGGGGCGCGTATCGGCGCACACGCCGGGGTTGGCGGGGGAGGCTGGGGGCGCGCCCGCCGATAGGTTGGGGGCAGGCGTCTTTCCGGCGGGTGCTCGGGCACCGGGGGAGGCGGTGGTCATCCTCTGGCACCCGGGGGTGGCGAAACGTCGTGTGTGGAGGCTGTAGTGTCCCTTAGGCTCGATCCCAGTGACCCGGAACGTATCGGCCGGTACCGGCTGATCGGCCGTTTGGGCTCTGGCGGCATGGGCCAGGTGTTCTTCGGCCGCTCGGCCGGGGGGCGTGCGGTGGCGGTCAAGCGCATTCATCCGCACATGGCCGCCGACGCCTCCTTCCGGGAGCGTTTCGCCCGTGAGGTCAACGCCGCCCGTCAGGTCAGCGGTGCGTTCACCGCGCCGGTGATCGACGCGGGTCCCGATGACGAGGTGCCCTGGCTGGTCACCTCGTACGTGCCGTCGTTGCCGTTGGACACGGCGGTGCACGACCACGGGCCGTTGCCGGAGGCGAGTGTGCGGGTGCTCGCGGCGGGTCTGGCCGAGGCGTTGGCCGACATCCACAGGGTGGGGTTGATCCACCGTGACCTCAAGCCCGGCAACGTGCTGTTGGCCGAGGACGGGCCGCGGGTGATCGATTTCGGTATCGCCCGTGCCACCGACGGTACGGCGGCCACGCAGTCGGTGATCGGTACGCCGGGGTTCATGAGTCCGGAGCAGGTGCAGGGGGAGGCGCTCACCCCGGCCAGTGACCTGTTCGCCTACGGTGCGGTGCTGGCCTACGCGGCGGCGGGGACGGGTCCCTTCGGTGAGGGCAGTATGCCCACCATGGTCATGCGCATCATCAGTCGTGAGCCGGATCTGTCGGGTGTGCCCGAGTCGTTGCGTCATCTGGTGGCGGCGTGTTTGTCCAAGGATCCGCAGGGTCGTCCGGGGCCGGGGGAGATCCTGGACTACCTGGGTGATGTGGCCACGGGGCCGACCTGGTTGCCCGCGGCGGTGATGCGGGGGGTCCAGGAGCAGGTGGCCAAGGTCAACGGGGCGTTGGCGGCCGCTGCTGGGGATGGGCGTGTCACCGGTCAGCACCAGCGCACGGAGGTGTTGGGGCAGGGTGGTGCTGCTGCTGTGGGTGGTGCGGCGGGAGCTGCGGCTGGTGCGGGTGTGTTCGGTGATGAGGCGGCCACCCGTGTCACGCCGCAGGCGCCGGGGCACGAGGGCGGTGCGACCTCGGTGTGGGGTGAGCAGCAGGGGTATGGGGCCACGGCCCGTTTCCCGTCGGGGCAGCAGGTTCCGCCGACCGCCCAGTACGGTCAGGGCGCCACGGCCTATGGCCAGGGGGCGGCTCACGGTCAGGGCGGTGCTTCCCACGGGCGGGAGGAGGCCGCGGGTCACCGGCAGCCGGACCGGCCCAGCCAGGAGGACGCCTACGCCGACCTGTACGGCGATCGGCGTGATCCGGCCGCGGACGCGCGCCGCCAGCAGCAGGAGCAGTTGCGTCAGCAGGAGGAGCAGCGCCAGCGGCGGATGCAGGAGCAGCAGCGCCACCAGGAGGAGCAGCGCAGGCGGGCGGAGGAGCAGCAGCGTCAGCAGCAGGAGCAGCGGCTGGAGCACCGGCGCCGTCAGGAGGCGGAGCGGGCCCACCGTGAGCGGGTGCGGGCCGAGCAGGAGGCCGCGCGCCGCGCCCAGAGCCAGGCGCGCCATGCCGACCAGCCGGGCCTGTGGGGTTTCGTCAAGCTGTTGCCGCTGCTGATCATTCCGCTGATCCAGGTGCCGTTGGGGTACGGGGCGGCGTTGGCGTGGGCGTGGTTCACCACCGAGACCGAGGTGTGGACGGGGGCGCCGTACGCGTTCGAGCCCTTCCGGTGGGAGTCCTTCTGGCACGCGATGATGCTGGGGTACTTCATCTTGAACAACCTGGTGTCGTTGGAGTACCTGGTCAGGTCGTTGCGTACGTCGTTCGTCACGGGTGCGGTGTTGGCGTTGGGTGCGATCGCGGCGACCAACGGCCTGCTGTACAGCTTCGGTTTCTGGGGCTGAGTCCGGGGTGGGTCCTGGTCGGCGTCGCCGACGCCCACGGGGCGGGTCAGGCGGAGATGCCGCCGTCGCTGGTCAGGAGTTGGCCGTTGATCCACCGCCCGCGGGGTGAGCACAGGAACTCCACCAGGTCCGCGGTGTCCTGGGGTGTGCCCAGGCGCCCCAGCGGGGTGTACTGGAGGCAGTCGTCCTTGGTCCGCTGTGACATCCAGCCGGTGTCGACGGGGCCGGGGTTGATGACGTTGGCGCTCACCCCCAGGTGGGCCAGCTCGCGCGCGCAGGAGAGCACGATGCGGTCCAGGGCGCCCTTGCTCGCGCCGTAGGGGAGGTTGCCCACGGTGTCGTCGCTGGTCAGGGCTATGATGCGTCCGGTGCCGTGCTCTGCTGTGAAGCGCAGGCCGAATTCGCGGGCCAGTTGCCAGGTGGCGCGGGCGTTGACCGCGAAGTGCCGGTCGAAGCTGTCCACGGTGGTCTCCAGGAGTCCGGAGTCGACCGACTCGCAGTGGCACATGATGAGTGCGCTCACCGGGCCCAACCGCTCCTGGGCGGTGTCGAAGACGTGTGCGGCGGTGGCGGTGTCGGCCAGGTCGGCCTCGATGGCCACGGCGCGGGCGCCGTGCTCGGCCAGGGCGTCCAGGATGGTGCGGGTCGCGTCCGGTTCGGCGCCCCAGTCCATGCGGGCGTCGTAGGCGTTCCAGTGGGTGAAGGCCACGTCCCATCCGGAGGCGGCCAGGCGGCGGGCGACGGCGGAGCCGATGCCGATGGTGCGGCCCACGCCGGTGACCAGGGCGACGGGGCGGGGCGGGTGGGAGGGTGGTGTGTGCGTCATGGGGTGATACTCGCGCGGCTCCTGTGCCGCGCACCAGTGGTTTTCGCGTGAGCGCGGGCCTGGGCGGGTCCACCGCCGGGTGGGGCGGTGGGCGGGTGTGCCCTCAGCCGGTCAGGTCGGGGATCAGGCGCGGGCCCACCCGCCGCACGTGGTCGCGGAACAGTGCCACCGCGGGGGGTTCGTAGCCGCCGCCCGACCCCTGCTGGGGCCAGACCACGCCGATGGGGCGGCGGGCGTCCACGCCCTCGATGCCCAGTTCCACCGTTCCGCTCAGCGGTCCCTTGGGGCGGGCCGGGAGCACGGACACCCCCAGTCCCGCCGCGACCAGTCCGCGTGCGGTGGCGATGTCGTCGGCCTCGAAGGCCACCCGGGGGGTGAATCCCGCCTGTTCCACGATGCGGTCGGTCAGGTGGCGTACGCCCCGTCCGGGTTTGAGCAGGATGAACTCCTCGTGTGCCGCGGCGGTCACCGTCACCCCGGGCGGTGCCGCGCCCGCTTCTTGGCCCGCCGTCCCGTCGTCCGGTGTCTGGTGTTCCTGTGCGAGCGGGTGTTGTTCGGGTACCACCAGGCGCAGTACCTGGGTGTGCAGTGTGGCCGCCGCCAGTCCCTGACCCGAGGGCAGCGGTGAGGTCAGTGCCAGGTCCGCGCCGCCGGCGGTGAGCCGGTGCAGGGACTCCGACCAGGGCTCCTGGGTGAGGGAGAAGCGCACCCCCGGGTGCCGGGCGCGAAAGTCCCGCAGGAGTGCCGGGACCACTTCCACGCCCAGTGTGGGCAGGAAGGTCAGCGCGACCCGGCCCTCCTCGGCTCCGGTCAGTTCGGCCAGGCCCTGGCGCAGGTCCGCCAGGGCTCGTTCCACGTGCGGCAGTAGCAGTCTTCCGGCGCGGGTCAGTCGTACTCCGCGTCCGGTGCGTTCGACCAGTGCCATGCCCAGTTCCTCCTGTGTTCGGGCCAGGGCCCGGCTCAGGGTCGGTTGGGGGGTGCCCAGCGCTTCGGCGGCCTGGGTGATGTGCTCGGTGGCGGCCACCGCGGCCACCATGCGCAGGCGGGGCGCCAGGATCTGGGCCAGGGCGTCGGTGTCGTCGTGTTCACTGCGTTCCATGCGTTCCAGTATGGGTCAACGCCAAAGCATGCATTGGACGTATGAAACCGGTCTTTCTAGCGTGGACGGTATGAGCCTGACCAGTGCCTCGCCGCCTGATTACGACACCCGTCCCCGTGCGGGGACCGGCGCCTACCGGCGCACGGTCATCGCGCTGGTGGCCGCCGCCGTGGCGACCTTCGCCCAGTTGTGGGCGGTCCAGCCGATCCTGCCCGCGATCGCGGAGGGTTTCGGCGCCTCGGCCTCCCAGGCCGCGCTCGCGGTCTCGCTGGCCACGGGCGGCCTGGCCGGGTTCACCCTGGTCTGGAGCGGGGCGGCGGACCGCTTCGGTCGTGCGCGTGTCATCGGTGTCTCCCTGCTGGCCGCGACGCTGCTGGGCTGTGTGATCCCCTTCGTCGCCGATCTGTGGCCGCTGCTGGTGCTGCGCGCGTTGCAGGGTGCGGCTCTGGGCGGGGTGCCGGCCGCGGCGGTGGCCTACCTGTCGGAGGAGATCCACCCGGCCGACGCCTCGCGTGCCACGGGCCTGTACATCGCGGGCAACCCGTTGGGCGGGATGGGCGGGCGTCTGCTGGCCGGGTTCGCCGCGGATCTGGGCGGCTGGCAGTGGGGGATCGCCGCCAACACCCTGCTGGCCCTGGTCGCGCTGGTTGTGTTCGCGCTGGTCCTGCCCCGTCGGCCGCGGGCCGTGCGCACCGTCGCGGTGCGGGGGGAGGCGTCCCCGTCGCGGGGGTCGGGCGGGGGCGGGATGGGCGGGCGCCTGCGTGCGGCGGTGACCACGCCCGGGCTGATCGCCCTCTACACCCAGGCCCTGTTGCTGATGGGCGCCTTCATGACGGTCTACAACCTGTTGGGTTTTCGTCTGATGGCCGAGCCCTTCGGGCTCTCCCAGGCCGCGGCCTCGCTGCTCTTCCTGTCCTACACGGCGGGGATGCTGGGTTCGGCGGTGGCGGGGGGAGCCAGCGCGCGTTGGGGCGGGTACGCGGTGCTCACCACGGCGACCGTGTTGATGGCCGCCGGGTTGGGCGGGATGTTCGCCACGGCTTTGCCGGGTCTGCTGGCGGCCCTGTTGGTGATGACCTTCGGTTTCTTCTGTGCGCACGCCACCGCCTCGGCGTGGGTGGGTACCCGCGCGGTGCGGGGGCGGGCCCAGGCGATGGCGGTCTACACGCTGGCCTACTACCTGGGGTCGAGCCTGTTCGGCTGGTTGGGCGGTCTGGTCTACGACGCCGTGGGCTGGGGTGGGGCGGTGGTCTTCGCGTTGGGGTTGTGCTCGGTGGCCGCGGCGGCGGGTCTGCGTCTGCGCCGTCTGCGGTAGGTGCCGTCACCGCCCGTGTCGCGCTCTGGCGCCGCGCGGGCGGTGTGCTTGTCCCCGGGGCCGTCTTGGGGGGAGTGTGGGAAGGGAGCACACCACCGTGGTAGTTTAAATTTAAACTACATTGGCAGGCGCCCCGGCGAACTCGACGAAGGGTGAGGGACATGGACGTGCGCCCCGCGGGAATCCACCACGTGACCGCGATCGCCAGCGATCCGCAGGCCAACGCCGACTTCTACCTGCGCGCCCTGGGCATGCGCATGGTCAAGCGCACGGTCAACTTCGATGCGCCCCAGACCTACCACCTCTACTACGGCGACCGCGCGGGCAACCCCGGCACCATCATGACCTTCTTCCCCTGGCCCGGCGCGCCCCGCGGGCGCGTGGGCGCGGGCCAGGCCACCACCACGACCTTCTCCGTGCCCGAGGGCTCCCTGGGCTGGTGGGCCCGGCACCTGGCCTCCCTGGACGTGGAGGCCACCCGTCCCGCCGAGCGCGGTGAGGAGGACGTGTTGAGCCTGCGCGACCCCGACGGCCTGGTCATCGAACTGGCCGCCAGCGCCGACCACCACGACACCGACCCCTGGGACGGGGGAGCGGTACCGCCCGAACACGCCATCCGCGGCATCCGCGCGGTGACCCTGACCGAGCAGGACGTGGAGGGCACCGTCCAGATGCTGGGCGGGCAGCTGGGCTTCCACCTGGCGGATGAGAGCGGGGGGCGCACCCGCTTTCACACCAACGCCTCCGGCCAGGGCGTGGGCACCATCGTCGACGTGGTGGCCGACCCCCGCGCGCCGCGCGGACTGGTCGCCGCCGGAACGGTCCACCACGTGGCCTACCGCGCTCCGGACGGCCCCGTCCAGGAGGCCTGGCGCCAACGCCTGGAGGCCGACGGCGTGGGCGTCACCGAGGTCCGCGACCGCTGCTACTTCACCTCCATCTACTTCCGCGAGCCCGGCGGCGTGCTGCTGGAGATCGCCACCGACGGCCCCGGGTTCGACTACGACGAGCCTCTGCTGGAGCTGGGCCGCTCGCTCAGGCTCCCGCCGTGGCTGGAGCCCGACCGCGAGCAGATCGCCGCCCACCTGCCCGCCCTGGAGACCCGCCGGTGAGCGGCGTCGACGACCTCGTCCACGTCTTCACCCCGGCCACGGTCCCGGACGCGCCCACCCTGCTGCTGCTCCACGGCACCGGCGCCGACGAGCACGACCTCCTGCCGCTGGGGCGGGCCCTGGCCCCGGGCGCGGCCCTGCTCTCACCGCGCGGCACGGTGGACGAGAACGGTATGAACCGGTGGTTCCGCCGGGTGCGCGAGGGCGTCTTCGACGTCGAGGACCTCATCGAGCGCACCGCCGACCTGGCCGCCTTCGTCACCGAGGCCGTGCGCGCCTACGACCTGGACCCGGAGCGGGTCGTGGTCAGCGGGTTCTCCAACGGCGCCAACACCGGCGCCGCCCTGCTGCTGCTCCACCCGCACCTGCTGCGGGGCGCGGCCCTGTTCGCGGCCGGGGCTCCGCTGCAGGGGCGCCGGCCCGACCCGGTGGACCTGTCGGGGGTGCGGGTGTTCCTGGGCTTCGGCGCGGCCGACCCGATCACCACCGTGGACCAGGCGCGCCTGCTGGCCGACCAGCTGGGCGAACGCGGGGCCCGGGTGCAGGTCGAGGAGCACCCCGGCGGGCACCAGGTGGCGCCCCAGGTGCTGGAGCGGGCCCGCGACTGGTTCGCCCGATCACGGTTTTGACCTGCGCTTCTCCTCGAACCGCGGCGGCGTCCCCTGACCCTGGGCGTCGCCGCTTCGCGCGTCGTGGGCCGTGTACTCCTGTTTATCGCGAAAAAGTCAGCGCGACACTCACCAAAATGGATACCATCGGCAGCGAAATGCACACCCAACGTGACATGGAGTGGTTTTCATGTGCTTGACGCAACGTGCCCTGGCTGGTGCCGCCGCCGGTGCCGTCCTGGCCACCGTCCTGCTGGTCGGCACCGCCCCGGCCTCGGCGGACTCCGTGTCCACCGGGTTCTCCCGCCCCCTGCACTTCTTCAGTGACGAGGGCTTCCTCGACGACATCATCGACAACATCACCATCACCGTCTGAGCGCTGGCCCCGCGGGCCTGACCGCCGCCTTCGCCGGACGTCCACGACGTCGTCCCTCCCCTGGGTGGACGTCCGAGGAGCGGGACCCAGCGGGCACAGCGACGCACGGCGGGTTCACCCCTTCCCTCGTGAACCCGCCCCCGGCACCCCCGCCATCCCCTCCCGGCCGCGCGCACCGGCGCGAAGCCACGGGCAAAGGACACCCTGGGACCACACCCGCTCCGAGGCGAAGAGTAGGCTGCGTGCGTCAGCCATCCCCGCCACGAAAAGAACCCATGATCACCTCTTCCCTCGGGCGCGCGCGGTAGATGGACCCCGAGATCCTCGGCCTGCTCCTGCTGGTCGGTGTCGCAGCGGGCTGGGTCGACGCCGTCGTCGGTGGAGGCGGCCTGCTCCTGCTGCCCGCCCTGCTGGTCGCCGCGCCCACCACACCCCTGGCCACCCTGCTGGGCACCAACAAGCTGGGCGCCGTCTTCGGCACCACCTCCGCCGCCCTGGCCTACGCCCGCAAGGTCAGGATCGACCGCCGCGTGGTCGCGCCCACCGCAGCCCTGGCCCTGCTGGGCTCGGGGCTGGGCGCGGCCATGGCCGCCGCGCTCACCGCCGACGTGCTCAAACCCGTCATCATGGTGGTCCTGGCCGGGGTCGCCCTCATGGTCTACTTCCGCCCCGCCATGGGTGTCGCCTCCGACCGCCGCCTGCGCACCCGCAACCGCGCCCTGGCGGTGGTGGCCGTCGCGGGCCTGGGCGTGAGCTTCTACGACGGCCTCATCGGCCCGGGCACCGGCGTCTTCCTCATCATCGCCTTCACCGCCGTGGTCGGCATGGACTTCGTCGAGGCCTCGGCCTCGGCCAAGATCGTCAACGTGTGCACCAACCTGGGAGCGCTCGTCGTCTTCGGTCTGGGCGGGCACATCGACTGGCTGCTGGGCCTGGGGTTGGCGGTGTGCACCATCATCGGCGCCCAGATCGGGGCGCGTATGGCCCTGCGGCGGGGTTCGGGGTTCGTGCGCGCGGTGCTGCTGGTGGTGGTCATCGCCCTGCTCGTGCGCATGGGCTGGGACATCTTCACCTGAGGCCGCCTGAGGCGCGGGGCGCGCGCCCCGCGCGCGGTGCGGTCAGTCGCGCAGCCGGTAGAAGCGCACCGGCGAGTTGGCGGTGAAACCGATGCGCGGGTACACGGGCGCTCCGGCCTCGGTCGCCTGCAGTACGGCGCGCCTGAGGCCGCTGGCCCGGGCGCCCTCGTACAGGGCCTTGCGGGTGACGGCCTCGGCGTAGCCCCTGCGCTGCCACCGCGGTGCGGTGGCCACGAGCACGACGAACAGGCAGTCCCGCGCGCGTACCGTCGCGGCGCACGTGACCGCCTCGCCCTCGCGTATGCCCAGGTAGGCGTGGACGCCGTCCTTCCACAGGGCGGATCCCACGAGCCCGTCGCGGCCCTCCTGCGGGGTGAAGCCGTAGGCGTGGGAGTTCAGGTCGGCGTAGGAGCGCAGGTGTGCGTCGGTGCTCACGCGTACGAACGTCAGGTCGGGGTGGGAGGGTTCGGGCAGGTGCGCAAGGTCCGCGGCCATGCCGACGCCGCCGAAGGCGTGCTCCAGTCCCGCCCGGTGGGCCGCCTCGCGCAGGTGCTCGCGCGCCCGTGGGTCGAGCAGGTCCTCGAAGAGCCACAGGAAACCGGGGCGCCTCTTGGCGCGCATCACCCGTTCCGCCTGGTGCAGGGCGTGTTCGAGGTCCGCGGCGTCGGTGTCGACGCCGGTCAGGGTGAGGCAGTTCCAGAAGGCGAACCGGCAGTCGGCCCAGCGCACGGCCAGGCCGGGCAGGTCGCGCACGTCGGCGTGGGGGTCGCGGTCCAGCACCAGGGTGCGCCAGACCCGGGTGAGCTGCTCCATCGACTCGATCGACGCGGTGCGGTCCCTCATCAGGCCCCCTCGGCGGGTGGGGCCCGAGGAGGGCCCGGTGCGTGCTGTGCCGCGCGGGGTGCCCGGGCGGCGTGGCTCCTCGCCCCGCCGGGCGGGGTCAGCGCGTGGCGTGTACGTCCACGATGGCGGGCGCGCCCGGGGTTACCGGCGGGTTCGCCCGATCTGTGACCTTGACCCTCACACCGCGGGTTCGGCCTGTCCGGTCAGCGCCGCGGTCACGTCCTGGACGATGCGGTGCGCGGCGTGGTGGTTGGCCGCGCCCCACACGTCGTGGTCCATGCGGTACACCCGTGCGTCCCGCACCGCCCGCAGGTTGGACCACACCCCCTCGGAGAAGGTGCGGGGCGCGTCGGGGTAGCCCGATCCGGCCAGGACGAACACCGTGTCGCCGTCCGCGCGTTCCAGGTGCTCATAGCCCAGGGCGATGAAGTCGGTGGCGCCCTGGGCCTGGTGCTGGCCCCGGGGGCGGGCCAGGCCCAGGTCCCGGACGATCTGTCCGGGGAAGGAGGCGGGCGTCTCCAGGCGTATCTCGCTGGGGCTCTGCAGCCGCACGAGCGAGACCTCGGTGGCGGCCGGATCCACCCCGGCCCCGGTGATCTGCTCGCGCGCTTCCTCCAGGGCCGTCTCGTACTCGGCCACGGCACGCTCGGCCTGTTCGGGGGCGTCGAGTACCTCGGCGACCTGGTGCAGGTGGCCGCGCCAGGATCCGGTGCCCTCCCACTCCAGCAGGACCGTGGGCGCTATGGCCTCCAGGTCCGACAGCATCTGCGCCTGGGCGCCGGACCGGGTGTGGACGCCGATGATCAGGTCCGGGGCGGCGTTGGCCAGTGCTTCGAGCTGGACGTCGTCCTCGGCGGGGGAGTTGGTCACCAGGGTCAGGGCGTCGCCGTCGGCGCCCGGGGGCAGGAAGGGGGCCAGTCCCTGTTCGGGTGCGCCGGGGGTGCCCATGGTGGCGGCCACGTCGTGTCCCAGCAGGGTCGCGGCGGCCAGGGTGGGGCGCCACAGGACGGCGACGCGCTGGGGTGCGGCGGGGATCTCCACCTCTCCGTTGGCGGCCTGTACGGTGCGCGTGGGCCCGTCGTCGGTTCGGGGGGAGGAGGGCGGGGCGGCGCAGCCGGACAGGGTCAGTGCCGCCAGGGCGGTTAGTGTGGCCAGGGCACGCACAGGACGCGACAACTCGGGCATAACGGGCACCCTTCCGTGCGAACAGGATGAAGGTAAGGCTAACCTGTCCGAGGCGGCGCGCAGTGCACCGGTGCCGCCCACAGGCTGCACCCCCCCGGGGCAGCCGCGTCCACCACCCACGCCACAACGAACGGGGAAGCCGTGGCCCTGCGCGCCCCCACCCTCACGCGCCCCACACTCACCAGGCGCATCATCCGCCCCCTCGGGCTGGTCGCCGCCCTGGGCCTGCTCACCCTGTGCGCCCTGCTCAGCGTCACCGTCGGCAGCAAACCCATCCCCGCCGCCGACGTGTGGGCCGCGCTGACCGCCTACGACGGCTCCTACGACCACGACGTCATCCGCAGCCTGCGCGTCCCCCGCACCGTCATCGGCGTCTTCGTCGGCGCCGCCCTGGGCCTGGCCGGAGCCCTCATGCAGGCCCTGACCCGCAACCCCCTGGCCGAACCCGGCATCCTCGGCGTCAACTCCGGCGCCGCCGCGGCCGTGGTCATCGCCGTCATCGCCTTCGGCGCCACCGGCACCGGCTACGTCTGGCCCGCCTTCGCCGGCGCCGCCCTGGCCGCCGTCGCCGCCTACGCCCTGGGCTCACGCGGACGCTCCAGCGCCACCCCCGTACGCCTGGCCCTGGCCGGAACCGCCGTCGCCGTCGTCCTCCAAGGCCTCATCCACGGCGTGTTCGTCCTCAACGAGTTCGTCTTCGACCGCATCCGCTTCTGGCAGGTCGGCTCCCTGGTCGGACGCGACCTGGACGTCTTCTGGCAGGTGGCGCCCTTCCTCGTCGCGGGCATCGTCCTCACCCTGTGCCTGGGCCCCTCCCTCAACGCCGTCGCCCTGGGCGACGACCTGGCCGCCACCCTGGGCGCCAACATCCCCCTCATCCGCGCCGCCACCGCCGTGGGCGTCATCCTGCTGTGCGGCGCCGCCACCGCCGCCGCGGGCCCCATCTGGTTCGTCGGCCTCATCATCCCCCACGCCGCACGCCTGGTCACCGGCCCCGACCAACGCTGGCTGCTGCCCTACTCCGCGGTCCTGGGCGCCGTCCTGCTCACCGCCGCCGACACCCTGGGCCGCGTCATCGTGCCGGGCGCCGAACTGGAGGTCGGCATCATCACCGCCTTCGTCGGCGCCCCCCTGTTCATCGCCCTGGTCCGCAGCACGAGAATGGCCCACCTGTGAGCCGCACCCTGACACCCCGCCGCCCGCGCGAGCGCGCCCGCACCACACCCCGCGGCTCCTTCGCCCTGCGCCTGTTCGGCGAACGCCTGTCCCTGCTGGTGCGCCCGCGCACCCTCGTCGTCGCCGCCGTCCTGACCGCGCTCAGCGCCGCAGCCCTGATCGTCTCGGTGGCCGTGGGCGACTACGAGATCCCGCTCGGCGCCGTGCCCGCCGCGATCGCGGGCTACGGCGAACGCCTGGACGTGTTCTTCGTCCAAGGGGTGCGCCTGCCCCGCGCCCTGACCGCCATCGGCGTGGGCGCCGCCTTAGGGCTCGCCGGAGCCGTCTTCCAGAGCCTGTCGCGCAACGCCCTGGGCAGCCCCGACATCATCGGCTTCACCGGCGGCGCCGCCACCGGAGCCGTCGCCGTCATCCTGCTCTTCGGCGCCGGACGCCTGGGCGTGTCCCTGGGCGCCATCGCCGGGGGCATGCTCACCGCCGCCGCCGTGTACCTGCTCTCCACCAAGAACGGCGTCCAGGGCTACCGGCTGGTCCTGGTCGGCATCGGCATGGCCGCCATGCTCGGCGCCGTCCGCGACTACCTGCTCACCCGAGCCGAACTCACCGACGCCCTCGGCGCCCAGATCTGGATGATCGGCAGCCTCAACGGCCGCGGCTGGGCCGAGGTCGCGGCCGTGTGGATCTGCCTGGTCCTGCTGGGACCGGTCCTGCTCGCCCTGGGCCAGCGCCTGCGCTTCATGGAACTGGGGGAGGACACCGCGCGCGGCCTGGGCGTGCCCACCCGCTCCACCCAGCTGACCGCCCTGGCCGCCGCCAGCGCCCTGACCGGCGCCGCCATCGCCGTCTCGGGCCCCATCGGCTTCGTCGCCCTGGCCGCACCCCAGCTGGCCCGCCGCCTGATGCGCACCGGCGGCACCACCCTGGCCGGATCCGCGCTCATGGGCGCCGCCCTGCTGGCGGTGGCCGACCTGGTCGCGCTGCGCGCCCTGGCCCCCACCCAGCTGCCCGTGGGCGTGGTCACCGCCGTCATCGGCGGCAGCTACCTGATCTGGTTGCTCTACACCGAATGGCGCGGCGGACGTGCCTGACCGAAACCGAGGAAGAACGATGACCATCGCCGACCACTCCGCCTCCCGCCTCAACGGCCGCGACCTCACCCTGGCCTACGAGCAGCGCGTCATCTCCCGGGACCTGGCCGTCACCATCCCCGACAACTCCTTCACGGTGATCGTGGGACCCAACGCCTGCGGCAAGTCCACCCTGCTGCGGGCCCTGTCGCGCACCCTCAAGCCCGCGCACGGCCACGTGCACCTGGACGGCAAGGCCATCAGCTCCTACCCCGCCAAGGAGGTCGCCCGCCGCCTGGGGCTGCTGCCGCAGACCTCCATCGCCCCCGACGGCATCGGCGTGGCCGACCTGGTGGCCCGCGGCCGCTTCCCCCACCAGGGGTTCCTGCGCCAGTGGTCCAAGCAGGACGAGGCGGTCGTGGCCGAGGCCATGGCCTCCACCGGCGTGGCCGAACTGGCCGAGCGGTCGGTGGACGAGCTCTCGGGCGGGCAGCGCCAGCGCGTGTGGCTGGCCATGGTCCTGGCCCAGCAGACCCCCCTGCTGCTGCTGGACGAGCCCACCACCTACCTCGACATCGCCCACCAGATGGACATGCTCGACCTGTGCGCGCAGCTGCACGCCGAACGCGACTACACCCTGGTCGCGGTCCTGCACGACCTCAACCACGCCTGCCGCTACGCCACCCACCTGATCGTGATGAAGGAGGGCGCCATCGTCGCCGAGGGCGACCCCTCCACCGTGGTCACCGCGTCCCTGGTCGAGGAGGTCTTCGGCCTGCCCGTGCGCATCATCCCCGATCCCGAGACCGACACCCCGATGATCGTGCCCGTGGACCGCCGCGGCGCCGCCCGCTGACCCCGCCTCCGACGGGCCCGGCCGCGGGACGCACCGGCGGGGGAGGGGCACGCCAGGCCCCGCAGGGCCCAACCCCGCCCCCTGGCGCGCGGGCAGGGACTGGACACGTCGCCGGTGCCAGAACCGCAGGGGTGGGGATGTGGGGGCGCGGGGCGGGGGAGGGGAGCCTCCCCCGCAGAAACCCGCCGACGGGTGCCCGGGACCACCACCGAAACGGACCCCCGAGGCCCTGGGCGACAGGTGGGGCCCGGGGCGCACCACGCGACCCGGGCCCCACCGCGCCCCTCCCTCGGGGCGTCCCCTCTCAGGCGCCCGACAGCTCCAGACGCAACACCAGAGCCACCAGCTCCACCAACACCTCCTTGACCGACTCCCGGTCCCGGGCGTCGCACAGCAGCAGCGGCACCCGCTCCTCCAGGTCCAGCGCCACCCGCACGTCGTCCGCCCGGTGCGTGCGCTGCCCGTCGAAGCAGTTCACCGCCACCACGAACGGCACCCCGCGCGACTCGAAGAAGTCGATCGCGTCGAAGGAGTCCGCCAACCGCCGGGTGTCGGCCAACACCACCGCGCCCAGAGCGCCCTCGGTCAACTCCTCCCACATGAACGAGAACCGCCGCTGACCCGGCGTACCGAACAGGTACACCACCGTCGACCCGTCCAGCGTGATCCGGCCGAAGTCCAGGGCCACCGTCGTGGTCGCCTTGGCCTCCACCCCGTCCAGATCGTCCACGCCCACACTCTCGGAGGTCATGACCTCCTCGGTGTGCAGCGACTCCACCTCGCTCACCGCCGAGACCAGGGTGGTCTTACCCGCCCCGAATCCCCCCGCGACCACGATCTTGAGGGTGTCGGGAACCGGCCCCGCACCCTCGGCGTCCATCACGACCAACGACACATCCACTCCACCTCGACACCACCCTTGCCCCTCACAGCTGACGGATGCGCTCCAGCACCGAGCGCAGCGTCTCGGCGTCGGGCCGGTGCCGCTCCCAGTCGGAGGTGCGCACCACCACACGGCCCTGGTCCAACAGGTCCGCCAGCAGGATCCGCGTCACCCCCAGCGGAAACCCCGACCGCGAGGCCACCTCGGCCACCGACACCGGCCGCGCGCACAGCGACAGGATCAGCTCCAGTTCCGGGTCCACCTCCCCGGCGGGAGCCGGGGCGACCGCGACCACCTGCGAGGTCATCGAAAAGTCCGTACGCGAAGGACGCGTGCGCCCACCCGTCAACGAGTACGGCCGGATCAGACTCGACTCGAACGACCACTCCCGTCCCGACGCCCCACCGGACGGCTCAGCGTCCACGCCCTCACCTCCTCACACTCCCGCGCCGCGGCAGCGCCGACAGGTGCGGACCCACCTGGCGCACCAGACGGTTCACCTCGAACGCCGCCTGGCCCATGTCGCACGTGGACTCGGCCACCAGCGCCAGCGACGCGCCCTGACCGGCGGCCAGCACGAAGAAGAACACGTTGTCCATCTCCACCACCGTCTGACGCACCTCCGCGGCCCCCAGTTGCCCCCGAGCGCCACGGGCCAGGCTCGCGAAACCGGACGCGATCGCGGCCAGCCGCTCACCCTGCTCGCGCCCCAGGTCGTCCGAGCACGACAGCAGCAGCCCGTCCGCCGACAGCAACAGCGCGTGCCGCGCCCCCGCCACCCGCCGCACCAGGTCGCCCAGCAGCCAGTCCAGCGTCCTGGCCGGGGACTGCCCCTCCACCGCCTCGGCCGTCCTGTCTCCCGCCGCAGCGTCCGCCGTCATCGACATCACCCTTCCGAGCTCTCACCGGGGCGCGCACCGCGCACGCCGTCTCCATCCCCGTCCAGGGGCTGTGCGCGCCCGCGCAGGCTCCCGGACTGGAAAGCACTCATCATCGACCGGATCTCGGTCAGCGACCGCTCGGCCGCCGCCTCCCGGCCCCCGGACTCCCCGGGGTGCCCGGGCGCGGCCGGGGCGGGCGCGGGGGAGGGCTGCACGCCCTTGCGCCGCCGCCGGGGCAGACCCTTGTAGGTATCGCCCGTGTCCTCGTCCCCGGCCGCGTCCGCGGTCTCGGGCGCGGCCCGGGCCCCGTCCTCCCGCGCCGCCCGCTCCTCGACCCCGCCCGCCAGGACCAGCCGCTGCGACCGCGCGGTCGCGGCCTCCCGGTCCCCGCCCGGCTCCGCGGCGCCCGCGCCCTGGTCCGCCAGCGCGTCGGCGGGAACGGCCACGACCGCGCACGCGCCGCGCTCGGGCCCGGCGCTCAGCGTCACCTCCAGGCCGTGGCGCGCGGCGATGGTGGCCACCACGAACAACCCCAGCTGGGAGTCCTCGCGCATCCGGGCCAGATCGAAGCGCGGCGGGTCGCGCAGCAGCGCGTTGGACGCCTCCAACTGCTCCCGCGTCATCCCCAACCCCCGGTCGCGCACCTCCAGCACGCACCCGCCCGCCTCCCCGGCCCGGCCGCGCACCGTCACCTCCGTGCCCGGGGGCGAGAAGGACGTGGCGTTCTCCAGCAGCTCCGCCAGCAGCCGCACGGTGTCCGCGCCCACCTCGCCGCGCAGCGCCACCGCCGGCACCGCCAGCACCCGCACCCGCACGTAGTCCTCGATCTCGCTGGCCGCGGCCCGCACCGCCTCGTGCAGGCGCACCGGCGCCAGTCCCCGCCGCACGGGGGCGTCCCCGCTGAGCAGCATCAGGTTCTCGGCGTTGCGCCGCATCTGCGTGCTGAAGTGGTCGATGCGAAAGAGCGACTCCAGCACCTTGGGGTCGGTCTCGGCGCGCTCCAGCGCGTCCAACAGCCCCAGCTGGCGGTGCACCAGCGCCTGCGTGCGCCGGGCGATGTTGCGGAACATGTTGCGCACGCCCGCGCGCACCTGCGCCTCCTCCACCGCCGCCGCCACGGCCGCGCGCTGGGCGTCGTTGAAGGCCTCGGCCACCTGCCCGACCTCGTCGGTGCTCTCCACCCGCAGCCGCGGCACCTCGGCGTCCACGTCCACGCTGCCGCCCGCGCGCAGCCGTGCGGTCACCTCCGGCAGGCGCACCCGGGCGTGCTCCAGGGTGGCCGTGCGCAGGTCCTGCAGGCGCCTGCCCAGGCGCTGGGTGGCGCCCACCGCGACCGCGGAGGAGACCAGGGCGGCCACCAGGGCGGGCACGCTCACCAGCAGGACGCTGGTGCGCAGCTCGGCCGACTGCGAGCGGCTGAAGGCGATGACCCGGTCGATCTGGCCCTGTTCGACGTCGCGCATGCGCGCGTCCACGGCCTCGGCGGCGCCCTGCCAGGCGGTGGCGTTGACCGGCACGGTGGCCCCGCCCCGCACGGGCATGGAGATGATGCTCTCCTGGAGCTGGTAGATGCGCTGCACCTCGCTGTAGGACTCCAGCTCGATGTAGTCCTGGCCGTCCTCCTCGCTCATCTCGACCACGACCCGGTCCCAGGTGTAGTGCTGGGCTCCGGCCGCGGCGGCGAACTGTGCGTGGGCCTGGACGGGGAAGGAGTTGGTGGCCACCGCGTGGGCCAGGACGGTGTCCTGCTGGTTGAGGAGTTCGCGGGTGCGCATCAGCGAGGTCAGGGAGCGCAGGTGCGGGGCCTGGGCGGGGTCGGCGCGCTCGACCTGGCCGTCCCACACGCGCAGGCCCTGTTCGATGACCTCGTCGTAGACGGTGGAGGTCTCCTCCAGGTCGATCTCGGTGGGGGAGGAGGCGTCCACCCGGGCGCGCAGGGTGTCGACGCGGTTGACGGCGGCGCGGAAGGCCAGGGCCTGTTCGGGCAGGTCCTGCACGTCGAAGGCGTCCAGGCTCCGGCTGAGGGCGTCCACGGCCTCGTCGGTGCGCTGGCGCGAGTAGGTCAGGTACAGGGCGGTGCGCTCGGTGCCCCAGGCCGCGTCCATGGTGGCGCGGCGTTCGCGCTGGAGCGCGCTGATGGTCTCCTCGACGGGGACGCCGACCTGTTCGGTGAAGGTGGCGGTGGTGCGCAGTTCACCGATGTCGCCGACGAGCAGGGCGGTGAAGGCGGCCCACAGGGCCAGCAGCACGGTGCTGGGGAACAGGACCAGCGTGATCATGCGGGCGCGAAGCGAACGGCGCTTGTTGTGGGGCATGGGCTCGCTTTGGGGGAGAGCGGCGGAGGCTACCTGCGGGGGTCCGCCGGGGTGGGGGAGGGGCCGGAGTTCCCCAGAGTGAACCGCTCAACGGGGGATTGCGCAAGCCTGAGGGGGACACAGTGTCCCATACGGGGAGGATCTGCGCAGGTGGGAAGGCTGGCCTCAGCTTGGTAACGCGAAATACTAAGCTACTAAGTACATTAAAATCTACGTCGTACAGTCGAGCCTTTAGCTCCTTCGAACCCCAAAAAGACAGAAGGAGCGGCTCCGCCGCACCGACCACCACAGGCTCCAACCTCACAGAACACGCGTACCGCAGGTGACCCCCACACCGCACACGGGTACGTAGCCCCCAACAGCCACCCGTACACGCACCGGCGCGTACGACCGCCACCGGGGGAGAGGGCCCACCATGAGACTCACCGAGGAACAGATCCGCGACGGCCTGACCCGCCTCACCGACTGGGAACTGGACCCCGCCGCACCCGCCATCCGCCGCACCGTGCGCCTGCCCGACTTCCCGGCCGCCATCGCCCTGGTCAACGAGATCGCCCAGGCGGCCGAACAGGTCGACCACCACCCCGACATCGACATCCGCTACGACACCCTGCACCTGGCGCTGAGCACCCACTCCGAAGGAGCCGTCACCGACAAGGACATGTCCCTGGCCGCCCGCGTGGACGAACTCATCCCCTGACCCCGACCCAGGGGGAGCAGCGCACAGGACCGCGCCCACCCGCCCCGGACCGCCGGGCGGGGCAGGGGCGGACCCTCAGCGCAGGCGCGCCCGGCGCATCTTGCCCGAGGCCGTACGAGGCAGCTCCTCCACGAAGTCCACCACCCGCGGCGCGGCGTGCGCGGCGAACCGCTCGCCCACCCACCCCTTGAGCTCCTCGGCCAGCTCCGGAGTGGCCTCGTGACCGGCGCCCAGAACCACCCGCGCACCGATCACCTGCCCGGCGAGCTCGTCGGGGATCGAGTACACCCCGCACTCCTCCACCGCCGGGTGGGCGTTGAGCACCGACTCCACCTCACTCGGACCGATCCGGTACCCGTAGGTCAAGATGGCGCCGTCGTCACGGGTGGAGAAGAACAATGACCCCTGCCGGTCCTGGATACCGGTGTCCCCGGTCAGGTAGTAGGCGCCGTCGGGGGTGAACCTGACCTGAGAGGCCCCCTCCTGACCGACGTAGCCCTCGAACCAGGCCAGCGGACTGCGCTCCAGGTCCACCGCCACACGCCCGTAGGCGCCCAGGGGAGCGGGGTCGTCGGAGATCGCCTCCAGGATCTGCACCCGCCAGCCCGGCAGCGCGGGACCGATCGCCCCCGGCGGCGGATCGGCCGGCCCCTGACCGGTGTCGCCGTTGGGCACGCCCACACACCAGCCCAGCTCGGTCTGCCCGTAGTGGTCGCGCACCGGGACGCCGAACACGTCGGTGACCCAGTCGATGACGTCGGGGGCCAGCGGCTCGCCCGCACTGGCCAGGCTCTGCACCATCACCTCGGGCGGCAGGGTCTTGGTGGCCGCGCGCAGCGTGCGGTAGGTGGTGGGATCGGCCGCCAGGTTGGTGACGCCGTGCACGCCCAGCACGTCCAGGGTCAGCTCCGGGTCGAAGAACCCGGCCCGCAGCGCCAGGGAGTTGTGCCCGGCCAGCAGCGGCGAGATGAGCCCGTGGTAGAGGCCGTAGGCCGCGCCGGGGTCGGCGGTGTTCCAGTAGACGTCGTCGTCGTGCACGCCCAGGCCGTAGTGGTGGTAGGCGTGCATGGCGGCCAGGGCGCGCACGGGCACCCGCACGCCCCGGGGCGGGCCGATGACCCCGGAGACGTAGACGACGGCCAGCAGGCCGTCCCCGCCCACGGCGGCGTCGGGGACGGACGGCGCCGCGGCTGCGCGGGCGGCCAGGCCGGTGAGGGTGTGGTCGCCCTCGTGGGCGGGCTCGGCGGCGGTGGTGGCGATGTGCCAGGGGCGGTCGGCGCCGGGGACGAGCTTGGCGCGGTACTCGGCGTCGCACACCACCAGGCGGGCGCCGGAGTCGGTGAGGCGCTCGTTGATGGCCGAGGGGGCGAAGGAGGAGAGCAGGGGGACCAGGACGGCGCCCAGACGCCACACGGCCAGGGCGGTGACGGTCAGGTCCACGCCCTTGGGGATGAGGGTGGCGACGCGGTCCCCGCTGGTGATGCCCAGGTCGGCCAGACCGGTGGCCAGGTCGCGGGAGCGCCGGGCGAGTTCGCCGAAGGTGAGGGTGGTGGCCTCCAGGGTGGGGCCGATCTCGGTGGTGGCGGTGGCGTGGGGGTCGTGGCGGTCGCAGAGGAGGTGGGCCACCGATGTGGTGGGTGTGTCGTAAGTGGCGAGCCAGTCGCGGACGTGGTGCTCCGGGTCGGGCACGGGCATCGGTGGCGGTCCTCTTTTTCGGTTGGTGTGGGGCTTTCGCGGGTTACGTCAACACTATGCCCACCTGTGAGCCTGGCCTCACTCGCGCGTCGCGTGGGCGCTGGGACATGATGTGGGGATGGATAGCGTCGCGGTGGTGGAACGTTTCGGTCTGGGTGCGGATGTGCGCCTGTGGCTGGAGGAGGCGGAGCGGCTGCCGGAGCCGGTGAGGGCTCTGGAGGTTCCGGTGGGTGCTGAGGCGGAGCGGGTGTTGGACCTGTTCGCGCTGGAGGCGGTGGACCGGGCCGAGGTGGCGGCGCTCTGGCCGGGTTCGGGTTCGGCGTCGGGGGAGTGGCCGCCGGAGCTGTGGTACCTGGTGGGGTGCATGTACCGGCGTCTGTGCGCGGACGCGGACCTGGCCCTGGGGGAGTGGCGGGACTGGCCGTCGTTGGTGGAGGCCGAGGACGCGCGGGTGCGCGCGGCGTCGCTGTGGGCGTTCGCGGCGCGGGTGCCCGCGCAGTTCGAGGCGCACGCGAAGCTGGGCGTGGATCCGGCGGTGACGGCGGCGACGCTGGCCGACGTGGGCGTGCAGGTGGCGCGGTCGCGGCGGATGTTCGGCCGGTTGGGCGTGGAGACGGCGGCGTGGGTGGCGGCGCAGTTCCGGGGGCGCCTGTACTGGGTGGGCGGGTTGCAGCTGGAGCCGGGGGTGCTGACCGACCAGGGCGGTGTGGAGTGGTACGCCCGGGAGGAGGCGGCGCGGCTGGGCCCGGGGATGGGCCGCGGGGACTTGGCGCTGCGGTTGCACATTCCTTCGGGGGGCCTGGACCCGGCGTCGGTGGACGACGCGCTGGGGCGGGCGCGGGGGTTCGCGCGGGCGCACCTGGGGTTCGATCCGGTGGTGGCCACGTGTACGTCGTGGTTGCTGGACCCGCAGTGGGAGGAGGTGTTGGGGGAGGGCTCCAACATCGTGGGGTTCCAGCGGCGGTTCACGCTGGTGGGGCGCGGGCAGCCGGGGGAGTCGGACGTGTTCCGGTTCGTGTTCGGGATGCCGGTGGTGGACGTGGCCGCGGCCGGTCGGCGTACGCGGTTGGAGCGTGCGGTGGTGGAGCGGTTGGAGTCGGGGGGTGCGTGGCAGGTGCGCACGGGGTGGTTGCGGCTGCCCGGATAGGGACCGTGTGTGCGTTCCCCGGGACCCGCGACCGCCGCGGGTCCCGGGGAAGGCGGTCGCCGGGGGTGCGGGGCGGCGGGAGGGGTTCGTCGGGCGCGGCTGGGCCGGGGCGGAGGTTGAGGTCTTCGTCCGGTTGCGGGGAGCCGTTCAGGCCTGTGGGGCGTGAGGGCGTGGACGGGAGAGGGGCTGTTCCGGCTCTACTTTACATAATGTGCATTATCGGCGATATGGGAGTGCCTGCGGGGAAGGGGTTCGCTGCTCTGCGGGACGTGTGCGCGTCCGGGGTTGGGTGGGCGTCGGCTCGACGGACTCGGCCGGGCTCCGCACCTGGACTCGGGCGCGCTCTCGCCGCTGCCGCGCCGCCTGGAGTGCGCCGGGATCCTGACCCGCCTACGACGGCGTGGCTGAGTGGCCGGGTCGCTGAACGCCATCGCACGGGCGTCGGGTGACCGTTGCGGGCCCGGCCGGATGTCTGGAGCCCGGAGCCGCTGCGTATCCGGAGTCCATGGCGGCCGCGTCCCGGCCCTGGAGGCTGGCGCACGGGAGCGATTGGCTGGCCGTCCTCGGCGCGGCTGCGACCTGGCCTGTCGCCCGCTCCGGTGCGCGGAGACCGACCCATCCCTTCGGAGTGTCCAGGCCGGCCTCGGCGCCGGGTGCCTCAGCGTGGGCGCCCCGGGGGCCGCGTTCGCCCCGATGTCGGGCGTCGTGCGGCAGCCCGCGACCCGGGTGTCTTCCCCCGCAGTGGTCGTCCAGGCGGGGCGCGAGGTCCCGGTGCGGCGGGTCGGCTCCAGGGAGAAGGCGCTGGTGGGCGGCGGGGTGTCCCCTGCGAACGCGCCCCTCTCCCGATTCCTCCATGTTTCATGCATAAACCGTGTTATGCATGATTTTGTAGGGTTTTGTACTTCTATGCGAAGTTTCGTGGCGGTTGGCTGGCCGCCGAGTCGCTCACCGGTGACCGCCGCCCCTCCCTTCGCGCTCGACCCCGTGCCCCGCCGGGCTCCTTCGCCCCCGCCCGAACCTTCGAGTCCGGCGTCGCACGCGAAGCGGCTCCCCGCGT
The DNA here is from genome assembly GCF_041228755.1 of Nocardiopsis sp. LDBS0036. Classification (NCBI taxonomy): domain Bacteria; kingdom Bacillati; phylum Actinomycetota; class Actinomycetes; order Streptosporangiales; family Nocardiopsidaceae; genus Nocardiopsis; species Nocardiopsis sp. LDBS0036. The sequence continues at coordinate 1,110,940 of NZ_CP141103.1, read as the reverse complement.
TTCCCCTCCCCCGCCCCGGGCAGGAGGGCGGCGCGGCGAACAACGGTTCCCCGCCCGGGCCGGACGACCCCGCGGCACGTCGCCCGTGATCTGACGATCACACAGGGTTACCGTAGTCGGATCGGGTGCGGACTCCCCCGGTCCACCGGCCCGCCGCTCCCCCTCCGCGCACGAAGGCACCCTCCCGGGAGGACGAGGCATGGCCCTGCAAGAGGACGAACTACGAGGCGTGGACGCCTACTGGCGGGCCGCGAACTACCTGTCGGTCGGGCAGATCTACCTGCTGGACAACCCGTTGCTGCGTGAGGAACTGCGGCCCGAGCACATCAAGCCGCGCCTGCTGGGGCACTGGGGCACCACCCCGGGGCTGAACTTCTGCTACGCGCACCTGAACCGGGCGATCCGTGATCGGGACCTGGAGATGATGTACGTGATGGGGCCGGGGCACGGCGGTCCGGCCGCGGTGGCCAACGCCTGGCTGGAGGGCACCTACAGCGAGGTGTACCGGCACGTGAGCCAGGACGTGGAGGGGATGCGGCGGCTGTTCCGGCAGTTCTCCTTCCCCGGCGGGGTGCCCAGCCACGTGGCGCCCGAGACGCCGGGGTCGATCCACGAGGGCGGGGAGCTGGGGTACTCGCTGGCGCACGCCCAGGGCGCGGCCTTCGACAACCCCGACCTGGTGGTGGCGTGCGTGGTGGGCGACGGGGAGGCCGAGACGGGCCCCCTGGCGGGCAGTTGGCGCGGCAACGCGTTCCTGGACCCGGTGCACGACGGCGCGGTGCTGCCGATCCTGCACCTGAACGGGTACAAGATCGCCAATCCCACGGTGCTGGCGCGGATCCCCGAGCGGGAACTGCTGTCCTACTTCGAGGGGCTGGGGTACCGGCCGCTGCTGGTCAGCGGTGAGGATCCGGAGTACATGCACAGGCGGATGGCCGAGGCGGTGGACGAGGCTCTGGAGGAGATCGCGCGGATCCAGCACCGGGCGCGGGTGTCGGGTGTGCGCGGGCGCGCGGTGTGGCCGGTGGTGATCCTGCGTTCGCCCAAGGGGTGGACGGGGCCGGCGGAGGTGGACGGTGTGCCGGTGGAGGGGACGTGGCGTTCCCACCAGGTGCCGTTGGGCCAGGTGCGTTCGGACGAGGGGCACCTGAGGCAGTTGGAGGAGTGGATGCGCTCCTACCGGCCCGAGGAGTTGTTCGAGGAGTCGGGTGCCCCGGTGGCCGAGGTGCGCGCGCAGGCCCCGGAGGGCGAACGGCGGATGAGTGCGAGTCCGCACGCCAACGGCGGGGTGCTACGTCGGGAGCTGGTGCTGCCGGACTTTCGCGGGTACGCGGTGGACGTGGGCCGGAACGGGACGCAGACCGGTGAGGCGACTCGGGTGCTGGGCCGTTTCCTGCGGGACGTGATCCGGTCCAATCCGCGCACGTTCCGGTTGATGGGGCCTGACGAGACGGCCTCCAACCGGTTGGACGCGGTGTTCGAGGCCTCGGACAAGGAGTGGCAGGCCGAGCGGCTGGCGACCGATGAGCACCTGGGGCCCGGCGGCCGGGTGATGGAGGTGCTCAGCGAGCACCTGTGCCAGGGGTGGTTGGAAGGGTACCTGTTGACCGGGCGGCACGGGCTGTTCGGCTGTTACGAGGCGTTCGTGCACATCGTGGACTCGATGTTCAACCAGCACGCGAAGTGGTTGAAGGTGTCCCGGGATCTGCCGTGGCGGCGGCCGATCTCGTCGTTGAACTACCTGTTGACCTCGCACGTGTGGCGTCAGGACCACAACGGGTTCACCCACCAGGATCCGGGGTTCCTGGACGTGGTGCTCAACAAGCCCGCGGAGGTGGTGCGCGTGTACCTGCCGCCGGACGCCAACACGCTGTTGTCGGTGGCCGACCACTGCCTGCGCTCCAGCGACTACGTGAACGTGGTGGTGGCGGGCAAGCAACCGGGGCTGGGGTACCTGTCGATGGAGGAGGCGGTGGCGCACTGCGCGCGCGGGATCGGGATCTGGGAGTGGGCCAGTACCGACGGTGGGGCGGATCCGGACGTGGTTCTGGCCTGTGCGGGTGACGTGCCCACGTTGGAGGTCTTGGCGGCCGCGGACCTGGTGCGCCGCTGGTTGCCGGGGGTGCGGGTACGGGTGGTCAACGTGGTGGACCTGATGCGGTTGCTGCCCGACAGCGATCACCCGCACGGGTTGCCCGACGCCGAGTACGACGCCCTGTTCACCACGGACAAGCCGGTGGTTTTCGCCTTCCACGGGTATCCGTGGCTGGTGCACCGGTTGACCTACCGCAGGGCGGGCCACGCGAACCTGCACGTGCGCGGATACCGGGAGCGGGGCACGACGACCACACCGTTCGACATGGTGATGCTCAACGACCTGGACCGGTTCCATCTGGTCATGGACGTGATCGACCGGGTTCCGGGACTGGGCCAGCGGTCGGCCCAGGTGCGTCAGCGGATGGTGGACGAGCGGTTGCGGCACCGCGCCCACACCCGGGAGTTCGGTGAGGATCCGGCGGAGATCCGTGAGTGGGTGTGGCGGTACTGATGCGTGTTCTGGTGGTCAACGCGGGGTCCTCCAGCCTGAAGCTGGGGGTGGTGGACGGTGACGGCGCGGTGCTGGCCTCGGAGTCGCTCGCGGCGCGTGGGGGGCACTGGGACCCGCGGGAGCTGAGCCGGGCGCTGGAGGGTGTGCCCGAGGTGGACGCGGTGGGTCACCGTGTGGTGCACGGGGGCGGTGAGTTCGTCGATCCGGTGCGGTTGGACGCCTCGGTGGTGGAGCGGTTGCGGGCGTGGGGTTCGTTGGCGCCGCTGCACCAGCCCAAGGCGTTGGAGGCGATCGAGGCGGTGGGGCGGGTGTTGCCGGGGTGTGCGGCGGTGGCGTGTTTCGACACCGCCTTCCACTCCGGTCTGCCGGAGGTGGCGTCGACGTACGCGGTGCCCGAGCGGTGGCGACGGGAGTGGGGGGTGCGCCGGTACGGGTTCCACGGGCTCTCGCACGCCTATGTGTCGCGGCGGGCGGCGGAGTTGACCGGTGGTGAGCGTGTGGTGAGCGCGCATCTGGGGTCGGGTGCGTCGTTGGCGGCGGTGGCGGGCGGCCGGTGTGTGGACACCACGATGGGGTTCACCCCGTTGGAGGGGGTGGTGATGGCCACGCGTTCGGGGAGTGTGGATCCGGGGTTGGTGGTGTGGTTGGTGCGCCATGGCGGGTTGTCGGTGGAGGAGGTCCAGCGGGGGTTGGAGCGCGAGTCGGGGTTGTTGGGGCTTGCGGGGACCGAGGACATGCGTGAGGTGTTGGAGCGCGACGACGCGCGGGCGCGGTTGGCGCTGGGGGTGTACGTGCACCGGTTGTGTGCGGGTGTGGCGTCGATGGCGGCGGCGCTGGGCGGGGTGGACACGTTGGTGTTCACCGGTGGTGTGGGCGAGGCGGCGGCTCCGGTGCGTGAGCGTGTGGCGCGGGGGCTGGGTTTCTTGGGTGTGGGTGTGGATGGTGCGGTGAATGCGGCTGTGGAGGGTGAGGCGGAGGTGACGGGTGTGGGTGCGCGGGTGCGCACGTTGGTGGTGCCCTCGCGTGAGGACGTGGAGATCGCGGCGGGGGTGCGGCGGGTGCTGGGCGGGGGGTGAGTGCCTCTCCCCCGGTTTCTGTGCCTTGTCTGGGTTCTTCGCGCGGTTTCGCTTCCGGGGTTCCTGGTGGGTGCGGGGTGTCGCCGTGCCGTCGTGGTCGGGTGCCTCCTCCTCTTCCCCGCTGCCGTGCGGTTCCCGGGTGCGTCGTGGTGTCCTCTCCCCCGCTGCCGGGTGTCCGACGGGTTCGGACGTGTTCGGCACCCGGTGGAGGCGGGCGGTGGAAGCGCCCGCGGAATCGGGGATGCTGGGGGTATGAGTGCTCAGACGGGGCCTGTGGCCGAGGCTGTGGAGCAGTACCTGGTGGCGCGTCGGGCGGCCAAGCCCTCCCCGCATACGGTGGCCGCTTACCGGCGTGATCTGCGCGGGGTGTTGGGGTGTGTGGCGCAGGTGATGGGTGTGGAGCCTGAGCAGGTGGAGTGGCAGGACCTGGAGGCGGGGGTGCTGCGGGCGGCGTTCGCGGAGTTCGCCGGGGAGCGGGCGGCCTCCAGCGTGGTGCGGGCGTGGTCGACGTGGAACGGGTTCTTCGGGTTCTGGGTGTCGGAGGGGGTGGTGGCGGGAAATCCGATGTCGGCGGTGCCGCGGCCGCGGGTGCGCCCTTCGGGGCCCAAGCCGTTGATGGGCGAGGACACGCCGGAGCGGTTGTTGGAGGCGTTGGCGCGGGGTGCGCGCAAGGCGCGTGATCCGTGGCCGGAGCGGGACCTGGCGGTGTTGGCGTTGGCGCTGCTGACGGGGATGCGGTCGGCGGAGATGTTGTCGCTGCGGGTGGAGTCGGTGGGCGGGCGTTCGGGTGAGCGCCGTATCCGGGTGGTGGGCAAGGGCGGGGGTGAGCGGGTCCTGCCGATCGAGGTGCCGTTGGAGGCGTTGTTGGAGGCCTATCTGGTCTCGCGGCGTGAGCGGTTCGGGGTGGTGCGGGGGTCGGATCCGTTGTTGGTGGACAACCGGGGTGAGGGGTTGCGCCGGGGCGGGCTGCAGTATCTGGTGCAGCAGTGTTACAAGCACGCGGGTGTGCACGACCGGGTGGCGCGGGGGACGCTGGTGCACGCGTTGCGGCACACCTTCGCGACGCGGTTGGCGGAGGACGGGGCGTCGGTGTCGGAGATCATGCATCTGCTGGGGCACGCGTCGGTGGCGTCGTCGCAGGCCTACATCGAGGTGACGGCGCGGGCGCAGCGGGAGGCGGCGTCGTCGAACCGTACGTACGGGGTGCTGCGGCGTCTGGTGGCCGAGGGCGGGGGCGGCTGAGTCGGGGTGTGGCTAGGCTTTGCCTGTGGATACGACTTATTTGACTGTGTCATCGGTGAACGTGAACGGGTTGCGGGCCGCGGCGAAGAAGGATCCGGGGTTCGTGGGGTGGTTGGCGGGCACGGACGCCGATGTGGTGTGCCTTCAGGAGACGCGGGCCGAGGCCGAGCAGTTGCCGGCGGGTGTGGTGGCGCCTGAGGGGTGGCACGTGGTGTTGGCTCCGGCCGCGGCGCGGGGGCGTGCGGGGGTCGCGGTGTACTCGCGGCGTGAGCCCGACGAGGTGCGGGTGGGGTTCGGGCATGCCGAGTTCGAGGACGCGGGCCGGTATGTGGAGGTGGACCTGGGTGGGGTGACGGTGGCGAGCCTGTACCTGCCCTCGGGTGAGGTGGGCACCGAGCGCCAGGAGGAGAAGGAGCGTTTCATGGAGGCGTTCCTGCCGTATCTGGTCAAGCGGCGGGCCGAGGTGGAGGAGCGCGGTCGTGAGCTGGTGGTGTGCGGGGACTGGAACATCGCCCATGCCGAGGTGGATCTGAAGAACTGGCGGGCCAACCGTAAGAACGCGGGGTTCCTGCCCGAGGAGCGGGAGTGGTTGTCGCGGGTTCTGGGTGAGGCGGGGTTCGTGGACGTGGTGCGGTCGTTGCATCCGGACCAGGAGGGGCCCTACACGTGGTGGTCCTACCGTGGTCGTGCCTTCGACAACGACGCGGGGTGGCGGATTGATCTTCAGGTGGCCACGCCGGGGTTGGCGGGGTGTGCGGTGGACGCGCGGGTGGAGCGTGCGTCCGAGCATGCGGGTCGTTGGTCGGATCACGCTCCGGTGACGGTGCGCTACCGGGTGCGGTAGGAGGAGGCGGTCATGGGTGTGCCGATCGTTCTGGTGCACGGGTTGCGGGTGTCGGGGACTATGTGGCGCCCGCAGGTGGAGTTGTTGGAGAGCGAGGGGCGCACGGTGGTGGTCCCCGATCTTCCTGGGCACGGGTCGCGGCGGGGTGAGGAGTTCTCGCTGGGGCGTGCGGTGGACGCGGTGTTGACGGCGGTCGACAGTGTGGGCGGCCGGGCGCTGGTGGTGGGGTTGAGCCTGGGCGGGTTCGTCTCGATCGCGACGGCGGCCGCCGCTCCGGGGAAGGTGGCGGGGTTGGTGGCGGCCGGGTGTACGGCCAAGCCCGCGCAGTTGTTGGCGCAGGTGTACCGGATCCCGGCGGTGTTGATGGATCGGTTGCCGGACAAGGGTGCGGCGGTCAACGAGCGGTTCCACCGGTTGACGTTGCGTGATGGTGCGGCGGACGCGGTGTTGGGGGGTGGTTTGGCGGTGGAGGCGGCCACGGCGGTGATCGACGCGGTCTCGGAGATGGACGTGTTGGCGGCGTTGGCGTCGTATGAGGGGCCGGTGTGGTTGATCAACGGGGCGCGGGACCACTTCCGGATCCATGAGAAGCGTTTCTTCGACTCGTGTGTGGATGGTCGGTTGGTGAACGTGCCGCGGGCGGGGCACATGGTGAGTCTGGATCAGCCGGTGAATTTTTCGCGGATCGTCGCGGACGCGGCTGATGTGGTGTCGGGGCGTGAGCGTGTGCGGCGTGCGGTGGAGGCCGGGGAGGGCTGAGGCCGCTGCGGCCGCGGGGGCGGGGGTTGGTGTGCCTTCGCCCCCCTTCGCGTGTCAGGGGGTGGGTGCGGGCAGGCGGAAGTAGATGGCGGGGTTGTGGTGGCCGGGGTGCAGGGGTGTGGTCAGGCCGAGTTCTTCCTTGAGTTCGCGTAGGGCGCGGTGGGTGTGGGGTGCGCGGGCGGCGGAGGCGGTGAAGAAGCCGGTGGTGTGGGTGGTGAGCCAGGCCATGACGTGGGCGCCTTCGGTGAAGGGCGGGGTGGAGTGGTGGCGGAAGACGTCGTGGACGGTGACGGTGGTGTGCGGGGGCAGGGTGGGCAGCAGGTGGTGCAGGTACCAGCGGGCGAACCAGCCCTGGTGGGTGGCGTTGATGTGCAGGTGGTCGGTGCGCGGGGGCAGGTGGGCGGTGCTGGTGCGGATGTCGCCGTGGGTGAAGGTCCAGCGGGTGCGGGCCAGGTCGGTGGGGACGTGGCGGGGTGCGTGGTCGCGGGTGTCGAAGGAGTGCAGGTGGCCGGTGCCGTTGTCGCGTAGGGCGGACAGGATCCAGGTGGTGGACCAGCCGTGGTCGGTGCCGATCTGGACGGTGTGGGCGGGGGCGTTCTCGCGCAGGAGCAGGTAGGTGATCTCGGCTTCGATGTCGTCGGTGCAGGGGCGCAGGTGGGGGTTGGCGGTGTGGTGGTGGCGCATCTGGTCGCGGACGCGGGCCAGGTCGTCGCGGTGGGTGCGGTAGAGGTGGCGGATGTGGTCGAGGTCGATGGTGGTGGGCATGTGGTTTCCCCGGGTGCGGCATGGACACGGTGTGGTTGCTGAAAGTAGCAGTGTTGTCGCCGTGTGTTCATCTGGGGGTGGGTGTGTCGTTGTGCGCGGGAGGGCTCAGCGGCCGGTGTTGGGGCGGATGAGGCCGGAGTCGTAGGCGGCTATCACGGCCTGGGTGCGGTCGCGGACGCCGAGCTTGGTGAGGATGTGGGAGACGTGGGTCTTGACGGTCTCGGTGCCCAGGAAGAGGCGGTCGGCGATCTCGGCGTTGGTGAGCCCCTGGGCCATGAGGGTGAGGGTCTGGGACTCGCGCTGGGTGAGGGTGGCCACGGCGCGGGCGGCGGGTGTGGGGGCGGCGGGTTGGGTGGCGGCCAGGTGGCGCAGGGCGGTGGGAAAGAGCAGGGTGTCGCCGCGGTGGGCGAGGCGGATGGCGGCCAGGATGTCCTCGGGCGGGGTGCGTTTGAGGAGGAATCCGTGGGCGCCCGCGCGTAGGGCGCCCCAGACGTAGTCGTCGTTGTCGAAGGTGGTGAGGACGATGACGCGGGGCGGGTGGGTCAGGGTGGTGTGCAGGGTGCGGGTGGCCTGGATGCCGTCCAGGCGGGGCATGCGCACGTCCATCAGGACCAGGTCGGGTCGGGTGCGTCGGACCAGGTCGGGTACGTCGGCGCCGTCGTCGGCCTGGCCGGTGACCCGCATGTCGTCCTCGGCGTTGATGAGGGCGGCCAGTCCGGCGCGGATGAGGGCTTCGTCGTCGACGAGGTTGATGGCGATCACGGTTGTTCTTTCCAGGTCAGGCGGCAGGTCAGGTGCCAGGTGCCGTGGTGGGGGCCGGCGGTGAGCGTGCCGCCGAGCAGGTGGGCTCGTTCGCGCATGCCGGTGATGCCGTGGTGGCCGCGCCCTCGCGGGGTGCGGTGGGCGCGGGTGGGCGGGAGGGGGTTGGTGAGGGTCAGGGTCAGGGCGGTGGGGGTGATGTCCAGGGTGAGGGTGAGGGGTTGGCCGGGGGCGTGGCGCAGGGCGTTGGTGAGGGCTTCTTGGCTGATGCGGTAGGTCTCGCGGGAGAGCAGGGCGGGGACGTGTGCGGGGTCGCCGTTCAGGTGCAGGGTCAGGTCGGTGCCGGTGTGTTGGGTGGCGCGGGCCAGGTGGGGCAGGTGGGCCAGGTCGGGGGGTGTGGTGCGTGGGGTGGGGGTGTTCTCGCGCAGGATGCCCAGTGCGTGGTCGAGGTCGGCGGTGGCGGTGCGGGCCTGGTCGGCGATGTGGGTGAGGGCCTGTCGGGCGAAGTCGGGGTCGGTGTCGAGCAGGCGGGCGGCGGTGGCGGCTTGGAGGGTGACCACGGACAGGGCGTGGCCCAGGGAGTCGTGGAGTTCGCGGGCCAGACGGTTGCGTTCGGCGAGGGTGTGGGCGTGGGCCTGGGCGGCGGCCAGGCGTTCGGTGGGTGAGGGGCCCAGCAGGCGGGGTGCGGCCAGGGTGAGCAGGTGGCCGACCAGGGCGGTGGTGTAGACCAGGGCGGCGAGCAGGGCGAGGCCGATGAGGGGGCCCAGGGCGCGCTGGGCGGGGGTCAGGGCGGTCTGGCCCATGAAGGTCAGGGGGCCCTGGGCGATGGTGGCGACGTCGCGGGTCAGGGGTGCGACGGCCAGGAGGGCGGCCTCGGTCAGGGCGACCATGGTGAGCAGGCACACGGCCATGCCGGTGAGCATGTGCAGGCACAGCCACAGGCTGGTGCGGGCGTTGCTGCGCCAGGTGGGGTTGGGGCGGGGTGTGGAGGTGAGGGGGCCGCGGAGCAGGGCGCGGGCCAGGTGGGTCTGGGCGCTGCGGGTGCCGGGCAGGTAGGCGGTGGCGGCGACGGCGGCCAGGGCCGCGGTGAGGGTCAGGGCGAAGGCGGCGGGTGCGGGGGTGGGGTTGACGAGGGTGGCCAGGACGAGGGCGGCCATGGCGTAGGGCATCAGGAGCGCGCCGCCGATGACGAGGTAGGCCCAGCGCCGGTAGGTGTGGGCGCTGGTGAGCGGGCGCAGGAGCGGGGTGAGGTGGCGCACGTGGGTGATCGTGGCACAGGCGGGGGCGGTGGCGCCTCCCCCGGCGGGGTGAGGCTGGGGGTGTGTTCGGGGGTGGGGTGTGTTCGCGGCCCGGGCGTCGCCCGGTGTGGTGTTGACGGGCGCCCCTCCCCCGTGTGTCCCCCGCGTGCGGGGTGAGCGGGGCCCGGGTTGGGTGCGGTGGGCGTTTCGCGGGAGGTGAGGGCCCGTCGGTGACTGTTGCATATGGCACATGATGGGGTCATCCGCTGTTTTTTGAGGGGCCGGTCCTGTCCAGGGGGTGGGATGCTGCCTAAGGTTGGCCAGGTGACAAGCAGTGCGACGCCGCCCCCGAGCGCGGCCAACCAAACGCAGACCCCCGGTGCCGGACTGGCCCACTCGCTCCGGCGCCGCCACATGGCGCTGATCGCGATCGGCGGTTCGGTGGGCGCCGGGCTCTTCATCGGCTCCGGGTCGGTCATCCAGATGGCGGGCCCGGCGGCGGTGCTCTCCTACGTCCTGGCGGGGGCGCTGGTGTTCTTCACCCTGCGCGCCCTGGGTGAGATGGTGGTGGCGGTCCCGGCCGGGGGCTCCTTCTCCGACTACGCCCGCCTGGCCTTCGGTCCCCGTGCCGGTTTCACCATCGGGTGGGTGTACTGGTGGATGTACGCGGTGCTGGTGGCCGCGGAGTCGGTGGCCGGTGCGGCGATCCTGGGCCAGTGGGTGCCGGGGGTGCCCGGGTGGGCGCTGGCGCTGCTGGTGCTGTTGTCGATGACGGTGGCCAACCTGGTGTCGGTGCGGGTGTTCGCCGAGACCGAGTCGTTCTTCTCGTTGGTGAAGGTGGCCACGATCGTGGCGTTCCTGTTGATCGGCGGCCTGTGGGCGGTGGGTCTGTGGAGCGGCGCGGACGGCTCCAGTGTGGCCAACCTGTGGGAGCACGGCGGGGTGGCGCCCAACGGGTGGGTGGCGGTGCTGGCCGCCACGGTGGTGGTGCTGTTCGCCTTCGGCGGGGTGGAGATCATCACCGTGGCCGCGGGCGAGAGCTCCGAGCCCGAGCGCGGTGTGGCCTCGGCGGTGACCAACGTGCTCTGGCGGATCGGGCTGTTCTATGTGGCCTCGATCGTGGTGGTGGTGATGGTGCTGCCGTGGAACAGCGTGGATCCGGGGCGCAGCCCGTTCGTGGCGGTGATGGAGCACGTGGGTGTGCCCGGGGCGGCGCTGATCATGGAGATCGTGGTCCTCATCGCGGTGCTGAGCGTGTTGAACGCGGCGATGTACACCTCCTCGCGGATGCTGTTCACGCTGACCCGGCAGGGGGACGCCCCGCGGGTGCTGCGCGGGACCAACCGGCGGGGTGTGCCGGTGCGGGCGATCCTGCTCGGCACCGTGGTGGGGTACGGGGCGGCGGTGGCCGACTACCTGTGGCCCGACCGGGTGTTCCCGTTCCTGGTGGCCTCCATCGGCGCGATCCTGCTGGTGCTGTTCCTGACCATCTGCGCCTCGCAGCTGGTGGTGGGGGCGCGGGTGCGTCGGCGTGAGCCGCAGCGGCTGACCCTGCGGATGTGGGCGTTCCCGTACCTGACGTGGGTGGTGCTGGGGGGTCTGGTGACGATCTTCGTGGCGATGGTGGTCATCCCCGACCAGCGTCAGGCGCTGCTGGCGTCGGTGGGGTCGGTGGTGGTGGCGCTGGTGGCCTATGAGTTCCGGCGCCGGTGGGGGCGTACGCCGCCCACGGACCGGGTGCTGGCGGTGCCCGACCGGCCCGACGCGGAGGCGCTGCGCCGTCACCCGGGCGCCGACTAGCGCGCTTCGGGGAACGGTGGTCGGGCGGGGGTCGCGGTGGCGGTTCCGGCCCGGGCTTCGACCGACGCGGCGGTCTGGCGGGGCTCCGCTCCCGGTGGGGGCGGGGCCCCGTTGCCGTGGATACGGTTCCCTCCCCCGGAACGGATGCCCGTCTTGAGGTGATGTGATGCCGTTTCTGGGTTTTGTCGCTAGGGTGCTGCGCAACCTCTGAGAGGAGCACCCCCGTGCGACACTTCGTCGGCTTCCTGTCCGGTCTGATCCTGGGTCCGCTGCTGGTCCTGCTGGCGGGGTGGGCGTTCACCCACCTGCGCGGTCTGCACGCGGTCGGTCTGGGCGCCCTGCAGGGTTCGGGGCCCCTGGCGGTGGCCGGGTTGGTGGGTATGGGGCTGTTGGTGGCGATGGTGGCGGTGCCGCCGCGGTTGACGCCGATGCTGCCGCTGGGCGCGGCGCTGGCGGTGGGGTCGCTGAGCGGCCTGGCGGTGTGGCGGATGTACCTGCTGGAGCGGTTGCCGCAGCTGCCCGGGACCGAGGGCGCCCTGGTGCTGCTGCCGTTGGGGGTGTTCGTGCCCTTGGTGGTGGTGCTGGTGGCCCCGGTGTTCGTGGGGCAGCGCTGGCGCCGTGAGGATGATGAGGGCCCCACCGAGGAGGAGGAGGAGTACTTCGAGGGCCTGTACGAGGACGAGCCGGACCCCCGGGGCACGCGCGGTGCGGCCGAGTCGGTGCCCCACACCCCCCGGCACCGGGCCTGAGACAGGGACGTCCGGGGTCCGGCGCGGGCGGTCAGCGCCAGGCGGGCCCCCAGCCGGAGCTGTTGGACACCCCGGGCGGCAGGGGCGGCAGGATGCCGTTGCCGCCGGTGGGTTCGGCGGGAGGCCGGGGTGCGCGGGGCGGTTCGGGCCGCTGCGGACGCGCGGAGGGTTCGGAGGGAGCGGGCCGGGCCGGGGCGCGTGGGGGTTGGGCGGGTTCGGGGCGGGGTGCGCTCTGGGGCTCGGGCGGGGCCGCCGGCTCGGGTGCGGGGGGTTCCTCGGGCAGGAAGCCGCGGACCCGGAGGGGTTCGGCCTCCTCGGTGCCGAGTACGACCGGTTCGGGTAGCGGCGGGTGCTGGTCCTCGTCGGTGGTGGGGATGGCCGGTTCGGCCGGGGCGACGCGCTTCCACCACAGCGCGGCCTCCTCGGGGGGCAGTTCGGCCTCCACCTCCAGCCAGCCGCGTACCTGGGGGTGGCGCCGGGCGGCGTTCCAGGAGCGGGGATAGGGCTGTTCGTCCAGGACCAGCAGGTGTTCGCCCTCCAGGGTGGGGATCTCGGCGGGCAGGCCCTCGTTCCACACCCAGGTGCCGTCGTGGGCGACCAGGTTCCACCAGCCGCGCACGGTCTGGGCGGCGGGGTCGGGGGCGCTGTCGCGGAAGGCGGCGACCCAGCGCGGGTCGGGCGGGTCCCCGGGCAGGCCCTGGCGGCGGGGGCCGATGAGGGCGTCGGCGAGCAGGGTGTGCAGCTGGGCGTTGTCGCCGATGCCCTCGAAGCGGACGCGGAAGGCGCGCTGGGAGGCGCGGTCCAGGACCAGGGCGCCGGTGGCCTCGGCCATGCGCAGCAGGTCGCGGACCTGGACGAACTCGGTGAGCAGGTCGGCGAGCTGGTTGGCGATGGCCAGGAGTTCGGCGTGCAGGGAGGGGTCGCGGCGCATGTGGGCGCGCACGGGGGCCTCGCTGAGCATGGTCCTGGCGGCCAGGCCGTGGCGGCGGATGGTCCACCAGCACATGGTGGCGCCGGGGGCGTCGTTGCCCAGGTCGGAGCTCACGCGGGCCTCGGCGTCGGCGGTGACGGCGTCGGGGTCGGGCGGGGCGTCGTTGCCGGTGCGTTCCCAGGCGCGGACGAAGACGATGGCGCCCCGGCCCATGGTGCGCAGGCGGCGCAGGACCTCGATGCCGGTGGGGCCGGGGTCGGTGCCCATCTCGACCAGGGCTCCGGCGACCACGGACAGGTCGGCGATGATGCCGGGGGCGGCGTGGTCTCCCGAGAGCAGGGGGGCCAGGGCCTCCAGGGCGAGTTCGCGTTCGGAGGCGGGGATCTGGGAGGCCAGCACGTAGACCTTGTGGACGGCCGGGGGGAAGTGTTGGGGGTCGGTGGCGACGGAGGCGTCGATCAGTTCTTGGAACGCCGCGCGAAACTCGTCGACCATGGGCCCGTCCCCTTTCTCACGGAACCAACCTAATGTCTCATCAGGGAAGGATCGCACTTTAACTGGTGATTTCGAGTACTACTGGTGTGTTTGTTGGCAAGCTGAGATGCCCAAGGGGCCCAGGAGGGCGGGGTCACAGGCCCAGCCGGGTGACGGCGTTGTCCTCCAGCGGGTTGGCGGTGCGGATGTAGTCGTGGACCGTGCGCGGGTTGGTCCAGCGGCCCTGGCGCATGATCTCGCGGTCGCTGGCCCCGCCCAGCGCGGCCTGGGTGGCGAACCCCGCCCTCAGGGAGTGCCCGCCGAAGTCGTCGGGGTCCAGCCCGGCGCGGCGGGCGTAGCGTTTGACCAGCTCCCCCACGGCCCGGCCCGACATCGGGCGCGACCCGAGGTGGCCGTGGCGGTCCACGGCGGGCAGCAGGGGGCGCTCGGAGCCGTCGGCCAGGTCCGTGCCCGGCCAGCCCTGGCACAGATGGGCCAGGGCCCCCTCGGGGCGGGGGCGCTCCAGCAGGGCGGCCACCGCCTCCTCACCGCCCGCGTGGTGGGTCTCGACCAGGGCGGCCCAGTCAGCGTAGGCGCACACCGGGCAGGTGTGGCGGTGCCGCCCCCGGGGCAGGGCGACCCGTTGGCCGTGGCGGCCCTCCTGGTCGGTCTTGGTCGCGCCCAGTGCCACCACCAGGGCGGGGGCACCGGTGGCGGGGTCGGTGTGCAGGGTCAGGTCGTCGAAGGTCAGCGCGGCCAGTTCGCTGCGGCGCAGGGCCCCGCCGAACCCGGTCAGCAGCAGCAGGGTGTCGCGTCTGCGGGCCACCCCGTGGGGGTGTTCGGGGCCCGGGCGCACCGACAGCAGCGCCTCCAGGACGGGCAGGATGACCGGTTCCTTGCGGCGCGGGCGGGCCCGGCGGGTGCGGCGGATGCCGCGCAGGGTCATGCGCACGACCTCGGCGCGGGTGGGCGAGTCCAGGCCGTGGGCGCCGTGCACGGCGGCGATGGCGGCGGCGCGCCGTTCGATGCTGGAGGGGGCCAGGGCCCAGCCGGTGTCGTCGGGGGTGCGCTCCTGGGCGCAGGCGGCCAGGTACACGGCCACGTCCACCGGGTCGGCGGGCAGGGACTGGCGTTCCTGGGCCAGGCACCAGGCGGTGAAGGAGGTCCAGTCGGCGCGGTAGGCGCGCAGGGTGTTGGGCGACTGGGCGCTGGCCAGGTAGCGGCCCAGGGTCTGGGCCTGTTCGGTGTCGAAGCGCTCGCGGACGCGGGCCAGGGCGCGGGTGTCGACCAGGACGCTGGGGGTGGCCTGTTCCAGGCGGGCGCGCACGGCCCCGGGCAGGGCGATCTCGTGGGCGGGCGCGGGGTCGGGGGTGGGCTGGGGTGTGTTCACGGTCATCCATGATGGCCCAGGGGCCCGTGCGAAGGCGGCAGGCGGCGCGGGTGCCCGGGGCGGCGGAGCGGTCGGGGCGGTGTGTCAGCCGAACAGGTGGGCGGTCAGGGCGTCCCAGAGTTCGGCCGGGGGCATGACCCACAGCAGGGGCAGGGCCGAGACGAGCAGGGCCGCGGTGAACCCGATCGCGGCGATCCTGCGCCGCAGGACCAGGGCGGCCACGGCCGAGGCCGCCGGGACGGCCAGGGCCAGGACCAGGACCCAGATCAGGGCGTTGCCGACCGGGTCCAGGCTCTCGGGGGGCACCGGGGCGTCGGGGGCGGCGTTGATCACCGATTCCTGCAGGTCCATGAACACGAACAGCAGGTTGGCCAGGGCCAGCGGGGTGCCCAGCAGCCACACCAGGGCCAGCACCGCCCACAGGGCGGTGAGTCTGCGGTCGGGCGGGTCGGTGAGGACCACCGGGGTGCGGCTGACGCCCGCCGTGGGCGGGAGCGGGCCGGGCTCCGGGGCGCTCTCCTGCTGGTGCGGGGCGGTGTCGGGGCGCTGGGCCTTGCGGCGCTTGCGTTTCTTGGGTGACACGTGGGTAGCCTACCGCCGGTTCGGGCGGGGGCCGGGCCGCGCCGGGAGGGCGGGGTTCACAGCGCCTGGGCCAGGTGGATGGCCACGACGAAGACCACCGGCCAGGCCAGCAGGGCCAGCGACCACAGGGCGGCCCTGCGGTCCCCGGCGACGGTGGCCACGGCGGCGGCCAGCAGGGGGATGCCCACGGCGGCGCCGAAGGCCAGGGTGAACCACTCGGCCGCGGAGCCGGCGTGGGCCTGGGCGCTGAGTCCCCGGAGGTAGCCGGCCGGCCCCAGCACCAGGCACATCAGGGCCAACAGGGCGATGACGACGCGGATGCCGGTGGGGTGGCGGGTGTTGCGGCCGTTGCCGGGGGCGGAGGGACGGTCAGACACGGGGGCCGTGGTGCCTTTCGAGAACGGGTGGCGGTCCAGGGCGGGCGGGGGCACGCCCGCACCGGGGTGCGGGTGGTGGTTCTTGCCGTCAGAAGACGCAGGGCGCCGCCCCCGGCGTGTGGGGCCCGGGGCGCGTGCGGTGCTGTTTGACCTCTCTCCCATCCAAAGCAGGGGGATTCTTCCCTCGCGGGTCGAGCTTTCTGCTTCGTCGCTGGTTGCCGAACCGAACTGTTCGGAGGGCGGAACACCGCCCGTCGGTCTTACATCAGCTCCACAGACATCACTTCCCGCCAGCCCGGCGGTAGGCCGATTCGGACTTGGTTCTCATCCGAATCGACGCTCACCAAGCTAGCACTGACTCAGGCAGCTCCGAAACCGTGGGGCGGGGCGGTCAGCGCCGGGCGGGCCAGGGGCGGGCGCCCTCGGTCAGGCGGGTGAAGGAGGACAGCAGGCGCAGTTCGTCGATGCTGCGCGGGGCGGTGGTGAGCAGGTCGGGTGAGAAGACCACGGCGGCGACCAGCTGGGCGCGCGACAGGGCCACGTTGAGGCGGTTGCGGTCCAGGACGAAGGCGGTGCCGCGGCTGGCCTCGGCGGCGTTGGAGGTGGTCATCGAGCAGATGACGGCGGCGGCCTCCTGGCCCTGGAACTTGTCCACGGTGCCCACGCGCACTCCCTCCAGGGCGGGGTGGTCGTCGGCGGCCCGGGCCAGGGCGCGGCGCAGGGCGCGCACCTGGAGGTTGTAGGGGGCCACCACGAGGATGTCGTGGCCGGTCAGGGGGCGCGGGTGCGCCTCGGCGGCGTCGGTGACCTTGTCGGTGACCAGGTGGGTGGCCACCTCCACCACCGCCTGGACCTCCTCGGGGCTGTGGGTGGTGCGGCCCTGGTGGGGGGTGGGCAGGGTGTACACGCCCGGTGCCAGGGTGGCCAGGGTGCGGTCGGCGGTGCTGGGGTGGGCGTGCAGGCGGCCCTGGTAGGACAGGGCGGAGACGGTGGCGCACACGGCCGGGTGCATGCGGCGGGTCTGGTCGAGGAAGTAGCCGCGTGAGGGGTCGATGATCTGGCGTCCGGCCATGAGGTGTTGCAGGGCGGAGGCGTCGGCGCCCTCACCGTGGGTGCCCTGGACGACCTGGGGCAGCTGCTGGGGGTCGCCCAGCAGGACGAGGTTGCGGGCGGCGGCGGAGACGGCGAGGGTGTCGGCCAGGGCGAACTGTCCGGCCTCGTCGATGATGAGCACGTCCAGGGGGTCGGCGAGCATGGCGGCGTTGGACATGGCCCAGGCGGTGCCGCCGATGAGGACGGGGCGGCCCTGGGCGGTGTGCTTGTCGCGCCAGCTGGCCAGGGCCTGGGGGCTGGAGGGCTGTTCCCAGGGCAGGTCCTGGTCGGTGTCCTTGCCGCGCCCCTTGGCGCGTTTGGCGGCGGCCACCTCCACCCCGGCGGCCTCGGCGGCGCGCAGGGCGGCGGTCATGACGTTCTCCACGGCCTTGTGGCCGGTGGAGCACACGCCCACGCTCCTGCCCTGGCGGGCCAGGTGGGTGATGAGCTGGGCGGCCAGGTAGGTCTTGCCCGCGCCGGGCGGGCCCTGCACGGCGAGGTAGGAGCCCTCCAGACGGTCCACGGCGGTGATGGTGGCCTGGATGAGGTCGCCGTCGTGGTCGGCGGGGTCGGGGAGCGGGCCGGGGGTGCTCAGGCGCGGCGGGATGCGGCGCAGCACGTCCAGGCCGGGGTGGTGGGGCCACGCGGGCAGGGTGTCCAGGGCGGTGCGGGCCACCGTCTCCAGGGCGCCGTCCTTGGGGGCGGGGTTGACCGGGGAGCCGGGCAGGACGGCGACGGGGGGCCGGGAGTAGGTGGAGTCGGGGTCGCAGGTCTCGGTGATGGCCAGGGTGTCGGCGTCGGCCTCGGCGACCTTGGCCTGGGTGGTGGTGGCGGGCTGCCCGGGGGCGCCGGGGTAGAGCAGGTGCACGTCCTGGCCGGAGGTGAAGGGGTGGGGGTGGGCGGTGTCCAGGCGCAGGGAGAGTTCGCGGCGGGACTTGCGCTGGCGGCCGGTGGGTTCGATCCACTCCCCCGCGCGCACCTGCCAGGGCACGGCGCAGTCGGTGTCGGACTCCAGGTCGGTCAGGGGGGCGCTGGTGCGCCGGTAGTGCTCGCGCCAGGGGGGCAGGTTCTCGCGCTGGTAGTAGCCGACCAGGGCGGCCAGTTGGGCGCGGGTGTGGTGGTCGGGTTCGCGGTCCTGGGCCTGGGCGGGGACCTGGTCGAGCAGGGGTTCGGTGAGGGCGGCGTGGCGGGCGGCCTTCTCCTGGCGTTTGCGGGCGCGTTCGGCCTCGGCCTCGGTGAGTTCGAGCTGGACCAGGGGGCGGTCGGTGATGCCCTGGTGGGTGCGGTGGTCCTCCAGCCAGTCGCGCAGGCGCGCGGTGGAGTGGCAGTCGTCGCGGTTGTAGGCGGCGATGTCGGCCAGGACCCGCGCGGCCCGGTCGTGGTCGCCGGCCTCGGTGGCGGCCAGGTAGGCGGCGTAGGCGTCGATGCTGGAGGTGGCGGTGGTGACGCCGCCGGAGCGGGCGGCGGGCAGGTAGAGGGGTTCGAGGTACTTGATGGAGTAGGAGCGCTGGGACACGCGCAGGCTCTTGCGCACGACGGTGTACAGGTCCACCAGGCGGTTCTCGCGCAGGAGCCGGTTGACCTCCTCCTCGCGGGTGGCGAACTCCGAGCTCAGGTGTTTGAGGCGGTCCACCTCGTAGGAGGCGTAGTGGTAGACGTGGGCGCCGGGGTCGGCGTCCACGCGGGCGGTGGCGAAGTCGACGAAGTCCTCCAGGGCCTTCTTCTCCTGGGCGCGGTCGTGGGCCCAGAAGGCGTGGAAGGTCTCGGCTCCGTGGGCGTCCTCGGTGGTGGCGCCGAAGAGGTACTCCAGGCCGCGTTCGCCCTCGCGGGAGTGGTAGGGGTAGCCCTCCATGTCGAAGAAGACGTCGCCGGGGCTGGGGGCGGGCAGGCTGGCCAGGCCGTCGGGGGCGAAGACCTCGGCGGTGACGGTGCCCTGGGGGTTGTCGGGGGTGCGGGTGCGGTCTTGGCGGACCTGGAGGGCGGCCTGGGCGCGTAGCTGGTCGAAGGAGCGGCGGGGCAGGGTGGCGGGGCGCTGGTCGTCGTCGGCCCGGGCGAGGGCGTCGATGGTGTCCAGTCCGGAGTCGGTGAGTTTGGCGGCCTGGTCGGTGCGCAGTCCGGCGACCAGGGACAGGTGGCGGGCGGCGGTGCGCCCCTGGGAGCACCAGGCCTGGTAGCCGCAGCCCTCGCAGGCGGGGCGGGGCTGGCCCCAGGTGGGGGCGGGCAGGGCGGGTTCGCTGGCCAGGAGGGTGAGCAGGCGGGTGGTGACGGTGCTCAGGATGGGGGTGAAGTCGGCGGTGGGCAGGGTGTGGGTGTGGTTGTCGCCGGTGAGCAGGTGCATGTGCTGGGGGGTGTGGCCGGTGGCGACGCTGACGGCGTGGGCGTAGGCGGCGAGCTGGACGACGGCGCCGGGGCCGGGGCGGCGGGCGAGCTTGGTGTCCCAGGGTTCGTAGGTCCAGTTCGCGGGGGCGGGGGTGCGGGTGCGGCCGGTGGCGGGGTCCAGGTCGGAGCGGATGAGGAAGTCGGCGCGGCCGTGGAAGGACACCGTGTGCCCGTCGGGGTCGGGGTCGGTGAGGCGGTGGTGGAAGCTGCCCTGGTAGATGACGGGGACTCCGGCGGCCATGGCCTCGGCGGTGGCCTGGGCGGCCGCGGCCAGGGAGGCGTCCTCGGGGCGGGGGTCGGGCATGCGGACGACCTCGACCAGGGCGCTGAGGCGTTCGAGTTCGGCCTGTTCGTGGGCCAGGCCGTGCTGGGCCACGAGCGGGTCGATGTCGGTGGGGGCGGGTGCGCCTTCGACGCGGGCGGCCAGGGCGGTCTTCAGGGCGCTGCGGTGGTCGCACTCCAGGGTGTCGACGAGGTCGGTGGGTGAGACGACCCAACCGGTGGTGGTGCGGAACACGCCCCTGCTCCCCTGTGTGGTGTTGGTGTGGGTGCTGGGGATTGTGCCACGAAGCGGTGACGTGTGGGGGCTCACACGCGCGGCGGGTGCGGTGGGAGGGGCGGTGAGGGTTCGGCGGGGCCGTCTTGGGGCTGGGCGCCGAAGGTGTGCCGCGTGCGGCGGCGCCGCGGCGGCCCGTTCGGGGCAGCCGCGGCGCGCACGCGTGCGGGTGGGGAGGGTGTTACCCCACGACCTGCCAGTCGACCTGGCCCACACCGGCTCCGGTGCCGATGATCTGGTCGAAGGCCGCGGTGGACAGGTCCAGGCAGCGTCCGTCCACGTAGGGGCCGCGGTCGTTGATGCGCACGGTCACGGACGCGCCGCTGCTCGGGTTGGTGACCTGGACCTGGGTGCCGAAGGGCAGGGTCTTGTGCGCGGCGGTCATGGCGTTGGGGTCGAACGTCTCACCGTTGGCGGTGGTGCGTCCGGCGAAGTCGGCTCCGTAGTAGGAGGCCTGGCAGGTGCCGCCCTGACCGGTGGACTCGGAGTCGCCGCCGCTGTCGGCGGCGGGTTCCTCGGCCTCCTCGGTCTCCTCCTCCTCGGGCTCTTCGAGGATGTCGGAGGCGTCGGTGCTGGAGCGCTGGGTGGCGGAGCTGACGGCCTCCTCGGCGAGCTGCTGCTGCTCCTGCCCGGCGTTGGGCGTGGCGTCGTCGGCGACCAGCGGGTCCGGGTCTGCCTGGGGGACGCCCGCGGCGTTGGTGGCACTGCCCGGGTCGGCGCCGGTGGCGATGACGGCCGCGGCGGCGGTGCCGCCCACCAGGAGCGCGGCCCCGGTGGCCGAGGCCAGGATGAGGGTGCGCTTGCGGCGGGAGCGTTTGGCGGCCACGCGGGGTCCCACGGGCGCGTCGGCGCGGGTGGCCTCTTCGTCGGCCGGCGGGTTCTGGGGCTGGTGTGTGCCCACGACGGATAGTCCTTCGAACGGGAACAGGGCGTGGCGGCGCGGGTGCTCCGGGGTGGGGTGCGCGGTTGCCGTGGCAGGGTGCGCGGGTGGTACGGCGCCCCGGGGCGCGGGAGGGCGCGGTGCCCGGAGCGGGCCGCCGGGTGGTGCGCGGGTTCTGGGCGCAGATCCTAGGGGTAACGCGAGGGTAACGGTACCGGAAAGGGAGGGTTTGTGGAACTTGTCACCTGAAGGGTCGGTGGTGTTCGTCACCCGGTGATGTGGGGCTCGGGCAGCTCGGGGCGCCGGGGCGGCACGCCCTCGGGGAAGAGGGTGGCGGCCGGGTCGGGCAGGTCCACGCCGCTGAGCCGGGCGACGGCGGTGGACAGGCTGGGGTTGTCCAGGTGCCCGCCCACGGTGCGGATCATGGCGGCCAGGGTGGGCAGGACGGGGGCGCCCAGGGCGGCGACGGCGTAGCGGGTGGCCACGGCCGGGGTGCGCGAGGCGCCCGCCCAGCAGTGCAGCAGGACGCGTTTGCCCTCCGCGCGCAGGGCCGCGACCGCGGCGGCGGCCTCGTCCAGGGTGAAGTGCGGGTGGGAGTTGGCGCCCCGGCGGTCGTGCAGCCACACCCGCACCCAGTCGGCGGCGGGCAGGTGGGGCGCGTCGCTGGGGTGGGTGCGGCACAGCGAGACCGCGGCGTCCACGGTCTCGGGGTGGGCGCGCAGGTGGTCGAGGTTGCCCAGCAGGACGCCCGGGTCCAGGGGGTGGGGGACGGCGAAGGGCGGCAGGCGGCGGGGTTCGTCGACCAGGACGGGGTGCTCGGGCCACAGGGTGGGGTGGGGGCCGCGGGCGGTGGTCAGGGCGGTGGTGGTCAGGGTGTGGGGGTCGGTGGTCTCCGACAGGCGGCGCAGGGCGTGCAGGGGCAGGGCCGAGGCGCCCCACAGGGCGGCGGCCAGGGTTCCGGTGTGCAGGGCGGCCCGGTCCCCGGCGGCGGCGTGGGCCGACCAGACGGCCTCGACCAGGTGGGTGCAGGCGAAGGAGCCGCGGGCGGGGTCCTCGGCGGGGCGGCGGGTGCGCGTCAACGCACGCCAGGAGGCGCCCAGGGGGTCGTCGGCGGTGGTGTGCTCCAGGGCGGGGGCGAAGGAGGGCAGGGCGCCGGTGCGGGCGGCGGTGCGCAGCGCCGCGGCCCAGGCGTGCTCGACGGGGTCCCCGGGGGGCCGGGGCGGCTGGTCGGGTCCGGTCAGGTCGGTGAGCGCGGCGCGGACCAGGCGGGCGTGGGCGGTGCCGGGTCCGGTGGCGTGCGCGGCCAGGGAGGGTGGGGTGCCGACCAGGGCGGCGGCGGTCGGGGCGCCGAACAGGGCGCCGACGGCCCGGTCGCTGGCGGGGTCGTGGAAGTCGAGCAGGGGCGCGGGTACTGCGGGCATGGCTGTCCTCGGGGGCGGTGCGGACCGGGATGGGCGGGGAGCCCACGGGTGGTCTTCCCCGGCCGCCGGCCCCGCGCACCCGGCGGCCGGTTGTGGCCATGCCCGGGCAGGGCGCGGCGGGGCGGGCCGGTGCCGTGCGGCGGGTCCCTCCCCCCACCGGACCGGTGCTCGACCCGGTGGGTACCGCTCCCCCGCCCCGGTGGCCTGCCCCCGGTTCAGACGGGCTGGGCGATGGCGGCCTGGCGGTAGCGCGCGGCCACGGCGTGGGCCAGGGCCGGGTCCGGGCACAGCGGGCGCGCCACCACGTCCGCGCCCGCCCCGGCCAGGCGGTCGTGGAAGAGCCCCGGTGCCAGCAGCCAGCTGGCCACGGCCACCCTGCGGTGCCCCCGCTCGCGCAGGCGGACCACCCGTTCGGCGACGGTGGGTTCGCCTGTGGCGATGAACCCCAGCTCCACGGGGGTGCCCAGGCGCTGGGACATGCGCCGGGCCGCCTGCTCCAGCTCGGCGCCCGCGAAGGGGTCGGAGGTCCCGGCGCAGGCCAGCACGACGGCGTCCCCGGGCCGGTACCCGGCTCCGACCAGGCGGCGCACGGCGGTGTCCAGGACCGCGGGGTGATCGCCCAGGGCGGGGGTGATGACGGCGTCGGCGCGTCCGGCGCGGGCGAGCTGGTGGGGGATGTCGGTGCGCACGTGGTAGCCCGAGGCCAGGAACGCGGGCACGACCACCAGCGGTCCCGGGGTGCGGGCGGCGACCTCGCCGACGCTGGGCGCGAGCACGTCGGCGAAGGCCAGGCGGGTGGGTCGGCCCGTCACCTCGGCCACGCGCAGGGCCAGGGAGTGGGCCACGGCGGTGCCGTGGGGGTCGCGGGTGCCGTGGACGGCCAGCAGCAGGGTGGGGTGTCGGTGCATCGCGTGGCGCGGACGGCCGGGGCCGGGGTCCGCTTCTTCCTTTCCCTCGGTCGGGTGGGCCGGTGCGCTGTCAGAGGGTGCGTTCGGCCGGGTCCAGGGCCAGCCGGTAGCCGCGTTTGACCACGGTCTGGATGATGCGGGGGTCGCCCAGCGCGGTGCGCAGCCGGGCCACGGCCGTCTCCACGGCGTGGGCGTCGGCGTCCTCGCCCAGGCAGGTGAGCAGGCGGGTGCGGTCCAGGACCTGGCCGGGCCTGCGCGCCAGCTCGCGCAGCACCCGCATCAGGGTGGGCGAGAGGGTGCGCACGGTGCCGTCGACCAGGACGGCGTGGCCGCGCAGGCGCAGGCGGTGTCCGGCCACGGACAGGGTCGGAAAGCGTGCGGGCAGCTCCTCGGCGAGCGCGCGGACCTGGGCGCCGACGCGGGCGCGCTGGGGCCACACGGTGGGGATGTCGTGGGCCATGAGGGGGCGTGCGGTGACCGCTCCCACGCACATGGCCAGGACGTCGCCGCGCAGGGCCCGGACCAGGGCGGCCTGGTGGCCGGTGGTGTGGGCGCGGGCCAGCAGCCCCGCCGCGGCCGGGGCGCTGGTGAAGGTGACCGCGTCCACTCCCCCGTTGGTGACGGCCTCGATGAGGCGGTCCAGGGGCGCGGTGTCCTCGGGCAGGGTCCAGCGGTAGACGGGGACCTCGACGACGTCGGCTCCGGCCAGGCGCAGGGCGGCGGTGAAGTCGGGCAGGGGTTCGCCGTGCAGCTGGATGGCCACGCGCAGACCCCGCACGCCCCGGGCGAGCAGGTAGTCCAGGACCTCGGCGGAGGACTCCGAGGGCGGCGACCACTCCTCGGTGAGTCCGGCGGCGCGGATGGCGCCCTTGGCCTTGGGGCCGCGGGCCAGCAGGCGCGAGGTGCGCAGGCTCGCCAGGAGCGGGTCGACGGTGCCCCAGGTCTCGCACGCCTCCACCCAGCCGCGGAAGCCGATGCCGGTGGTGGCCACGACGACGTCGGCGGGGCGGCGGGCGAGCTGTTCGGAGACCGAGGCCAGGCGCTGGTCGTCGCTGAGCGGCACGATGCGCAGGGCCGGTGCGGCCAGGACCTGGGCGCCCTTGCGGCGCAGCAGGGCGCTGATCTCCTCGGCGCGGCGGGCGGCGGTGACGGCGACGGTGAACCCGGCCAGCGGCGCGGTGGTGGCGGGTTCGGCCGGGCGGTGGGCGGGCGGGGCCGCGGTGTCGTCGTCCAGGGAGGTGTTCACGGTGTGTCCTCCTGGGCGCGTGCGCCGATCTGCACGGCGGTGTCGGTCTGGCGCACGGGCCAGGTGGTCAGGCGCACGTGCTCGTCGTCCAGGCTCTGGCCGGTGCGCAGGGAGAAGACGTTCTTGAGCATGGGTGAGGCGACGGTGGGCTCGCCCGCGCGGTCGCCGACGATGCCGCGTGCGATGACGGCGGCTCCGGTGTAGGGGTCGATGTTGTCGACGGCGTACAGGTGCTGGTCGCGGGTGCGGAACACGGCGACCTGGCGGCCGTCGGGGAGCAGCACTGCCACCCCGTCCTCCACGCGCAGGCCCGCCGGGGCGCAGGCGTCGATCCAGGTGGTGGGCTGGGCTCGGGTGGTGACGGTCATCGGGTGGCCTCCTGGGGTCGGCGGGCGGGCATGCCCAGGCTGACGGGAGCGGTGGGGACCGGCTGGTCGCGGGTGGTGGTGAAGCTGATGGTGGGGTCGGGGGTGTCGGGGGCGTTGGCGAAGGAGACGAAGCGCGCGAGCTTGTCGGGGTCGGCCAGGACCGCGGCCCACTCGTCGCCGTAGGAGTCCACGTGGCGGGCCATGGCCTCCTCCAGTTCGGCGGCGATGCCCAGGGAGTCCTGGACGACGACGTCGCGCAGGTGGTCCAGGCCGCCGTCCAGGGACTCGATCCAGGGGGCGGTGCGCTGGAGGCGGTCGGCGGTGCGCACGTAGAACATCAGGAACCGGTCGACGTAGCGGATGAGGGTGTCCTCGTCCAGGTCCGAGGCCAGGAGTTCGGCGTGGCGGGGGGTGAAGCCGCCGTTGCCGCCCACGTACAGGTTCCAGCCCTTGTCGGTGGCGATGACGCCGAAGTCCTTGCCGCGGGCCTCGGCGCACTCGCGGGCGCATCCGGAGACGGCGGCCTTGAGCTTGTGGGGTGAGCGCAGGCCCCGGTAGCGCTCCTCCAGGCGGATGGCCAGGCCCACCGAGTCCTGGACGCCGAAGCGGCACCAGGTGGTGCCCACGCACGACTTGACGGTGCGCAGGGACTTGCCGTAGGCGTGTCCGGACTCGAATCCGGCGTCGACCAGCCGTTTCCAGATGACGGGCAGCTGTTCGAGGCGGGCGCCGAACAGGTCGATGCGCTGGCCGCCGGTGATCTTGGTGTAGAGGTTGAAGTCGCGTGCGACCTCGCCGATGACGATGAGCTTGTCGGGGGTGATCTCGCCGCCGGGGATGCGGGGCACGACCGAGTAGGTGCCGTTGCGCTGCATGTTGGCCAGGTAGCGGTCGTTGGTGTCCTGCAGGGTGGCCTGTTCGCCCTCCAGGATGTGCCCGTTGCCCAGGGAGGCCAGGATGGAGGCCACCGTGGGCTTGCACACGTCGCAGCCGTGTCCGGTGCCGTGGGCGGCGATGAGCCCGGAGAAGGTGGTGGTGCCGGTGGCGCGCACGATCTCGACCAGTTCGGCGCGCGACTGGGGGAAGTGCTCGCACAGGGCCTTGGACTGCTCGATGCCCGCCTGGGAGAGGATCTGCTTGAGCATGGGCACGCACGAGCCGCAGCTGGTGCCCGCCCTGGTGCAGGCCTTGAGCGCGGGCACGTCGTGGTTGCCGCAGGAGATGGCCTCGGTCAGTTCGCCCTTGGTGACGGCGTTGCACGAGCAGATCTGGGCGGTGTCGGGCAGGGCGTCGGCGCCCAGGGTGGCGCCCTCGGGGGTGATCAGCGACAGGGGGTCGCCGGGCAGGGGGGAGCCGACCAGGGGGCGCAGGGTGGCGTAGGCCGAGGCGTCGCCGACCAGGACGCCGCCGAGCAGCGTGGTGGCGTCGTCGGAGACCACGAGCTTGGCGTAGCGGCCGCTGGCGGCGTCGTTGACGACCACGTCCAGGGCGCCGGGGGTGCGGCCGTGGGCGTCGCCGAAGCTGGCCACGTCCACGCCCATGAGCTTGAGTTTGGTGGAGGTGTCGGCGCCGGTGAAGGTGGCCCGGCCGCCCACGAGCCGGTCGGCGACGACCTCGGCCATGGCGTTGCCGGGTGCGATGAGGCCGTACACGGTGCCGCGGTGGTTGGCGGCCTCTCCCACGGCGTGGATGTGGGCGTCGCTGGTGGTGCAGGTGTCGTCGACGACGATGCCGCCACGCTCGCCCACCTCCAGCCCGATCGCGCGGGCGAGGTCGTCGCGGGGGCGGATGCCCACGGAGAACACGACCAGGTCGGCGTCCAGGGAGCCCTCGCCCAGTCTCAGGCGGGCCACGCGGCCGTCGGGGCCGGCCTCCACGGCGGTGGAGGCCGAGCCGGTGTGGACCCGCACGCCCAGGTCGGTGATCAGGGTACGCAGCAGGCCTCCGGCGCCCTCGTCGATCTGCGCGGGCATCAGGTGGGGGGCGAGTTCGACCACGTGCGCCCGCACGCCCAGCAGGCGCAGGGCGTTGGCGGCCTCCAGCCCCAGCAGGCCGCCGCCCACGACCACGCCGGTGCGCGCGCCGCGCGCGGAGGCGGTGATGGCGTCCAGGTCCTCGATGGTGCGGTAGACGTGGCAGCCGGGCAGGTCGTGGCCGGGCACGGGGGGCACGAAGGGCGTGGAGCCGGTGGCCAGGACGAGCCGGTCGTAGGGCAGGACGCGTCCGCTCGCGGTGGTGACGGTGCGGCTGGCGCGGTCGATGCCCACGGCGCGTTCGTTGACGTGCACGTCCACGTGGGGGCCGCTCAGGTCGCCCAGGGACAGGTCCTGGGCGCTGGCGCCGTCGAAGTAGGAGGACAGGGCCACCCGGTCGTAGGCGGTGCGGGGCTCCTCGCCCACGACGGTGATGTGCCAGTGTCCGGCGGTGTCGCGGTCGCGCAGGGCCTCGACGAGGCGGTGGCCGACCATGCCGTTGCCGATGACGACGAGTTCTTCCATGGGCTCCTCCTGCTGCGGGGTCGGACAGGTTTCAGGCAACCTCCCGGGTGTTTCCCGACGGTCAGCCGTATGTGTCGCGCTTGTTTCGATGTGCTGCCACCGCAGGTGGCGGGTGCGTGATGCGGGGTGAAGCGCCAGGGTGGGTGCCGGGCGGGCCCCGCCTGGGTGGTTGGTCACACCGCAGGGGCCGCGCGGGTTCGGCCGTGTCCCCGTCCCTCCCTGCCCGGTGGGGGGCGGTGCGTGGACAGCGGTCCCCGGCTCGGCCAGGATGGGCGCTGATGCACACGTTCGCCGCCACGCGCCCCGCGCGCGCCCTGTCCTGTCTGTCCGCCCTGGCCGTGGGTGACGCCTTCGGCTCCCAGTTCTTCGTTCCGGCCAACCGGCGCTTCTTGGAGGAGCGGGAGTTGCCGCCGGGGCCGTGGCAGTGGACGGACGACACCGAGATGGCGGCGTCGGTGTACGCGGAGGCGGTGCGCGGCGAAGGGGTGGACCCCGAACGGCTGGCGGGCTCCTTCGCCCGCCACCACGACTTCGACCGCGGGTACGGCCCGGCCACCGGGCGGCTGCTGCGCCGGGTGCGCGAGGGCGGGGACTGGCGGACGCTGGCCGCGGAGCCGTTCGGGGGGTCGGGTTCCTTCGGCAACGGGGCGGCGATGCGGGTGGCCCCGTTGGGCGCCTGGTACGCCGACGATCCGGGTCGGGCCGCCCGGGAGGCGGCGGTGAGCGCGCGGGTGACCCACACCCACCCCGAGGCGGTGGACGGCGCGGTCGCGGTGGCGGTGGCCGCCGCGCTGGTGGCACGGCGCGAGCCGATGGGGCCCGGGCCCTTCCTGGACGGGGTGGCCGGGTGTCTGCGGCCGGGGCGCGTGCGCGAGGCGGTGGGCGCCGCCCGCAGGCTGCTGGTGACCGCCGACCCGTTGGGGGCGGCCGCCGAGTTGGGCGACGGCTCCCGGGTCAGCGCGTTGGACACGGTGCCGTTCACGCTGTGGGTGGCGGCCCGGCACGGCGGGGTCCTGTCGGGGGCGCGTGCGGGCGGTGGGAGTTTCGCCTCGGCGATGTGGGCGGCGGTCGCTCCGGGCGGGGACATGGACACCACCTGCGCGATCGTGGCGGGGATCCTGGGTGCGGGGCTGCCCGGGGGCCGGGTTCCCGCCGAGTGGGCCGAGCGCACCGAGGAGCTGCCCGGTTGGGCGCTGGCGGACGGCGGCCTCGACCGCTAGGGGTCGTGCCGTGGGGCCGCGGGGTCCGCGCGCCGTAGCCGGTACCGGGTGCCGGTTAGGGTGGCTCGGAGCCGGAGCGGCAAAGGCGCCTGGGGAACGTGTGGGTGAGTGGGGGGTTGGCCTGTGCAGGTCGAGGTGTGGTCCGACGTGGTCTGTCCGTGGTGCTACATCGGCAAGCGGCGCCTGGAGAGGGCGCTGGAGCTGTTCGAGCACGCCGACCGGGTCCGGGTGCGCTGGCGCAGCTTCCAGCTGGACCCCTCCTTCCCGCCGGGGGTGAGTGAGCCGGTCTACGACTCGCTCTCGCGCAAGATGGGGGCGCCCCGCGAGCAGGTGCGGTCGATGACCGAGCAGGTCACGCGGGTGGCCGCCCAGGAGGGCCTGGACTACGACTTCGCGGGCGGGTTCATGGTCAACACCTTCGACGTCCACCGCCTGATCCACCTGGCCCGGACCCGCGGCCTGGAGGGCCGGGCGCAGGAGCGGTTCATGCGCGCCCAGCTGGTGGAGGCCCGCGACCTCAGCGACGCCGACGTCCTGGTGGAGGTGGCGGCCGAGGCCGGGCTGGAGCCCCAGGAGGCGCGGCGGGTGCTGGAGGGCGAGGAGCACGCCGAGGACGTGCGCGAGGACATCGCCCTGGCCCGCCGGTTGGGTGCGACCGGGGTGCCCTTCTTCGTCATGGACCGCGCGGTCGGCATCTCGGGGGCCCAGTCCGTGGAGGTGGTGCTGTCCGCCCTGGACAAGGCCCACCGGACCGGCCGGGGGTAGACCGACGCGACGGCGGGGCCGGGCACGGGGCGGCGTCCGCGCGGGGCGCCCGATCTCCCCCGCCCGGGGGAGGCGGATCCCGCTGCACGGTGAGGTGCGCCCGGTGCCGTGCGCGCGAGGGTGTGGGTGGTAACGACCGCACCTGAGACGAGGAGCAGGCCATGGCCGCCCCACCATCTGTCACCCGGACCCGCCACGAACACCTGCGGCCCACCGCCGCCCCCTGGACGGCCCTGGCCTGGTCGGCGGTGGCCCTGGCCCTGGGGCTGGCCTGGCTGAGCGGGGTGGTCCCGGCGGGCGTCCCCGGGCAGGGCGGGTTCGGCTCGCTGTTCTCCCTGGTCGCCCCGGACGCCTCGGGGCCGCTGAACGCCCGGACGGTCCCGGGGGCGGTGTCCCTGCTGCTGGGCGCGGTGGGCGCGGTGTGCGCCGTGCTCATGCTGCGCCCGCGGGGAGCCGGGGGCCGTGTGGTCGAGGCGGTCTGCTGGACGCTGGGCGCGGTGGTGCTGCTGGTGTTCGTGGACAGTCAGCTGCTGTCCTGGCTGGGGTACTCGATGATCCTGCCGGTGGCGGGGTGGGCCGTGCCCGACCTGTTGCGGCTGTGGGCGGAGGCGACCTTCACCGCCTCCCACCTGTCCACCCTGTTTTTCGCGGCGGGCGTGGCGGTGTGGGTGGCGGCGGCGCTCACCCACCGCCGTGCGGTGCGCGGCGCCTGCCAGCGCTGCGGGCGCGCGCCGGAGTGGAACGCCGGGCGTGAGCGCGCGGCGCGGACCCGGGCGCTGCGGGTGGGCCGGATCGCGGTGGCCCTGGCCTGTGTGGTGGCCCTGTTCTACCCGTCGCTGCGTCTGCCCTGGCTCTTCGGGATCCCGGTGGGGGTCGGCCGGGAGCAGTTCGACGCCATGGCGGCCGACGGCGGCACGATCGTCATCGGGGTGGGGCTGGGCACGGCCGGCCTGGTGGGCGTGGTGCTGATGCTGGGGCTCGTGCAGCGCTGGGGCGTGCGCTTCCCGTGGTGGACGGCCGGTCTGGCCGGTCGCCGGGTGCCGGTGGGGCTGGCGGTGGTGCCCGCGACCCTGGTGGCGGTGGCGCTGGTGGCGATGGGCCGCAGCGTCGTGGTGGAGCTCCTGGACGCGCAGGCGCGTTCGCTGCTGACCGCCGAGCCGCTGCACACGGTGGCGTTCGCGTCGATGGCGGTGTGGGGCGCGGCGCTGGGGGTGGCCACGGCCGCCTACGCGGTGCGGCGCCGGGCGGAGTGCGCGGGGTGCGGGCGCGGGCTGCCCGAGGTGCTGCCCGGTGACATCCTCAGGGCATCCGGGGCCCGCTGAGTCGGAGCGGCGCGTACGGCGCCCGACACGCGCACGTCCTGACGACCGCGTCCCCGGGGAAGGCCCGTGTCCGGCTCACGCCGGGCGCGGGCCTTCCCCGGTTCGGGCGGGGCATCGTCGGTTCTCTTCGGCGCAGTGGCCCACGCCACAGGTTCGGGGTCTTGAGTGTGCCGCGACGGCACAGCCTTTGCTGGAACACGGTTCACCCCGCGTTCCCGGCACGGCCGGGAGGCGGGGGGAACGGCACCACCCGACCCGAACACCGATGGGAGGCCAGACGGTCATGCGCCGCAGCGCCACGGTCTACTTCGCCTCGTACGGGCTGTCGTTGTTGGGCAAGGGCATCGCCGGCGTGGTGATGCCGCTGCTCGTCCTGGAACGCACCGGCGACGTGCTGGCGGCGGGCGTGCTCGCGACCGCGTCCACGGCGGCCTCCGCCCTGGCGGGGCTCGTCTGCGGTCTGATCGTGGACCGGATCGACCGCCGCTGGGTCTCGGTGGTCTCCGACCTGCTCGCCGCCCTGTCGGTGGCGGCGCTGCCGGTCGTCGACGCCCTGTGGGGCCTGAACATGGCCTGGTTCCTGGCCCTGGCCGTCGTGGGGGCGGTGATCCGCGTGCCCGGGATGACGGCTCAGGAGACGCTGCTGCCCGCCCTGGCCCGACTCGGAGCCGACCGGCCGGGTGGTCGGGGTGGTCGGGGTGGCGCCGCCGGTCCGGGGAGGCTGGACCGGCTGATCGCCACCCGCGAGACCATGGGCAGCGTCCTGCTGCTGGCCGGTCCCGGCCTGGGCGGGCTGCTCGTGGGGCTGCTCGGGCTGTCCTCGGCGCTGCTGCTGGTGACCGCCGTCACGAGCCTGCTCGCCGCGGCCACGACCCTCCTGCTGGACCCGCGGACCGGTCGGATCGACCGTCGGCGCCCCGATCCGGCCGACACCGCTGAGGCCTCCGGCGCGGCCGCACCTGGCGGCTCGGTGCGCCGGGCGGTGACCGACCTGCTGGAGGGATGGCGGTTCCTGGGCCGCACCCGGCTCCTGCTCGGCACCACTGTGATCGGCGCGGTGCTCGTCGCCGTCCTGAGTTCGCTGCAGACCACCCTCATGCCCGCCTACTTCACCGGTCAGGGGCTTCCCGGGCTCACCGGGCTGACGCTGAGCGCGCTCGCGGCGGGCAGCATCGCCGGGTCCGCGCTCTACGCCGCCACCGCCGGGCGGGTCCGCCGCCGCAGCTGGTTCGTCCTCGGCATGAGCGGCACCCTGGTCGGGTTCGGCGCGGTCGGCACCATGGCCTCCCCGTGGCTGGTGCTGGGCGCCGCGGCCCTGGTGGGGATGACCTTCGCACCGGCCTCGGCGGTGCTCGGCGTCCTGACCGTCGAGGCCACCCCGGACCGCATGCGCGGCCGGGTCCTGGGGGCGCAGAACACGGTCATGCTCGCCGCGCCCGCCCTCACCAGCGCCCCGCTCGCGGCCGTGGCCGCCGCGGCCGGGCTGCCCGTCGCCGGAGCCGTCCTCGCCGTGCTGGCGGGCGTCACGGCGGTCGCCGCCCTGGTCGCCCCGGTGTTCCGCTCGCTGGACGACCCGCGGGGGCGGGAGCCGGTCGGCCCCGAAGGGCGTCCGCGGCCCCGGGAACGGACGTCCCCCGAACTCGCGCTCGCGGACACCGTCCCCCACGCGCCGGACGTCCGCGCGGTGGGGGAACGCGGGGAACGCACCGCCGACCGGTGAGCGGGCGTGGAGTCGCCGCTCTTTCCGAGGGGGGAGCGGTTTCGGACTGGGCGCTCCGAGGGAGGTTTCGATGAGGGCCGTGGCCTGTTCGGTCAGGCTCTCACGTGCGAAGATGTATTTTCTGGTCGAAAGATGGCACGGCGGGCGGGGAGTCGTGAGACGAACGGCTGCCGTGCCGGATTCCGGGGTGCTGCCATGACGGTGCAACACGCGTCCAACGAGCTGATGGTCTCCCTCGTGCGGGCCGGACACCTGGCCACCTTCGAGGAACTACCCGCACTCGTGGCCAAGAAGGCCGACAGCGCCGGGCTCTCCCAGGCGCGCATCTACCTGGCCGACCACCAGCAGCAGGTCCTGCGCGAGGTCACGGGAGAGGGCATCGACGCCCACCGGGGTGGTGAGGACCTGCTGGTGGACGACTCCCCGGCCGGTCAGGCCTACGTCACGGGTGTGACGGTGCGGATGGAGGACGAGCAGCGCTACTGGGTGCCGGTCCTGGACGGCGCCGAGCGCCTGGGCGTGCTGCACGTGAGCTACCCGGGCGACCCCGACCGCTCGGCGATGCGCGACCTGGCCTCCATGGTGGCGCTGCTGGTCATCGCCAAGCGCTCCAACAGCGACGCCTACGCCCGGCTGATCCGCACCAAGCCCATGTCGGTCTCGGCGGAGATGCAGTGGACGCTCATGCCGCCCGGCACCTTCGCCGACTCGCGGGTGACGATCTCGGCCGCCACCGAACCGGCCTACGACAACGCCGGGGACTCCTTCGACTACGCCCTGGACGGGGAGACCGCCCACCTGGCGATGTTCGACGCCATGGGCCACGACACCGCCGCCGGGCTCATCGCGAACCTGGCCGTGGGGGCCTTTCGCAACGAGCGCCGCAAGGGCACCCCGCTGGTCGACGTGTGCCGGGGGGTGGAGCACACCCTGATCCAGGAGTTCGTGCGCACCCGATTCGCCACCGCGATCCTG
Organism: Nocardiopsis sp. LDBS0036; assembly: GCF_041228755.1. Classification (NCBI taxonomy): domain Bacteria; kingdom Bacillati; phylum Actinomycetota; class Actinomycetes; order Streptosporangiales; family Nocardiopsidaceae; genus Nocardiopsis; species Nocardiopsis sp. LDBS0036. Next base: position 1,078,056 of record NZ_CP141103.1, on the reverse strand, counting down.
GCCGAGCTGAACATGGCCACCGGGGAGCTGTACTGGGTCAACTGCGGGCACCTGCCGCCGGTGCTCATCCGGGGCGAGGAGGTCCGCGACCTGGAGTGCGAGCCCTCCCACCCGCTGGGGATGGACCTGGGGCTGCCGGTGACGGTGTGCCGCGAACAGCTCGAACCCGGCGACCGGCTGCTGCTGTACACCGACGGCATCATCGAGGCGCGCGACTCCGAGGGGCGCGAGTTCGGTGTGGAGCGGTTCGTGGACTTCGTCATCCGCCACCAGGCCGACAACATGCCGGTTCCCGAGACGCTGCGGCGCCTGGTGCACGCGGTGCTGGAGTACCACCACGGCAGGTTCGGCGACGACGCCACGGTGCTCTTCTGCGAGTGGCACGGCTGACCCGCAGTTCCCGGCGCGGTCCCGTTCGCGGCGGGCGGCGGCCGGCCCTCTCCGTTCACCCGCGGTGGGTGTCGCGCGGAGCGGTGTGCGGCCTGCGGGAGTGGTACGCGGTGCGTCGCCCGAAGGGCGGGCGGTGCGGCGGGTACGCGGGACGGGCCGGTGGTGCCGCCCGTGACGGGAGTGCCGTGGATGTTCCGCGCGGCACGTAGAATCCGCCCATAACACGCGGGCAGGACAACAGAATCCGGGGTGTGGCGTGGCGGAGATGGTGCACGTGGTCGTTCCGGTACTCGCCGTGGTGGCGACAGGTCTGTTCGCCGGGTTGTTCTTCGCGTTCTCGATCGCGGTGATGCCGGGTCTGCGCAGGTCCGGAGACCGGGCGATGATCGAGGCGATGCAGGGGATCAACGTCGCCATCCTCAACCCGTTCTTCGCCGTGGTCTTCATCGGCGCCCCGGTGGCGGTGCTGGCCTGCGCCGTGCTCCACGCCAGCGTCGGCGCGACCGCCTCCGCCGTGTGGTCGGGGGCGGCGCTGCTCTGCCTGGTCGTGGCCCTGGTGTCCACCTTCGCGGTCAACGTCCCGCGCAACAACGTCCTGGACCGGCAGGGCCCGGCCGAGCGGATCGCGGACCCGGCCGCCGTGCGCGCCGACTTCGAGCCGGTGTGGGTGCGCTGGAACAACGTGCGCACCCTGGCCTCCCTGGTCGCGTTCCTGTGCGTGGTCCTCGCGCTGCGCTGACCCCGGCGTACGCCCACCGCCAGACTCTCCCCCGCTCGTGCCCAGCCGGAACCCCCGAAACCCCGACGGCGGCCGGGCGGGGCGGGAAAACCCGTTGCGCACCGGCGGCGGGTGGATGATGCTCCCCCCCATGAGCACACAGCGCGCGGACATGTTCCTGGCCCCGGACGAGGACCCCCGCGAGGGCCGCCCCCGCCCCGTCGGCGAACGCGCCGTCCTGGTCGAGTTCCTGCACCTGCAGCGCACGACCCTGGAACTGAAGTGCTCGGGTCTGGACGCCGACGCGCTGGCCCGCCGTTCGGTGCCGCCCTCCACCATGTCCCTGCTGGGGCTGGTGCGGCACATGTCGGAGGTGGAGCGGGCCTGGTTCCGGTGCCGCCTGGGCGGGCGGAGCCGCGAGCAGGCGCCCCTGCTCTACGCCAGCGCGTCCGAACCCGACGGGGACTTCGACGGTGCGGTGGCCGATCCGGCCGTGGTGGAGGAGGCCTGGGCGACATGGCGGGCCGAGTGCGCCCACGCCGACGCGTTCGTGGCCGGCGCCCCCGACCTGGAGAGCCCCGCCTGGACCGACCCCCACAACGACCGGGTGTGGGACCTGCGTCAGGTTCTGGTGCACATGGTGGAGGAGTACGCCCGCCACAACGGGCACGCCGACCTTCTGCGCGAGCGCGTCGACGGCCGCCGGGGCCAGTAGTCGGCTCCCGGCTCAGGCTCCGCGACACCCCGGCCCTCCCCCTCCCGCCCCCTTCGGGGCCGGACGCTCCGCCCGGGCGCGCCCGGCTCCCCCGGGCCGCGTCCCCCGGGGTCAGACCCCCGCGGTGGCCTGGCCCTGCATCCCCGACAGCAGCGCCCGCACGTCCCGCACGCACCCCCCGCAGCCCGTCGTGGCCCGGGTCCGTTCGGCGATGGCCTCGCGGGTGCGCGCCCCGTCCAGCCAGGCCTGTTCGATCTCGGTGCGGCTGACGGCGTTGCACCGGCACACCAGCGCATCGGCGGCCGCGCCGTCGGCCTGCTCCGCAGCGGCGGTCGGCAGCCCCTGGAGCAGCGCCAGCCGGTCGGCGGGCACCGGGGCGCCCGTGTCGTAGAGCTGGGCCAGGGTCGCGGCGGCCTCGGGGAAGCCCAGCAGCACCGCGCCCACCACCTTCTCCTCGCTCACCGACAGCTTGGCGTAGCGGCCGCCGTAGGGGTCGCTGATGGTCACCGTCTCCAGGCCGTCGGCGTCCTCCTCGTGCACCCGCCCGAACGCGGTCAGCTCGATCCCCTCCGCCTTGAGCCGGGTCAGCGGCCTGGCCCCGGAGTAGAGGGCGTGCGGCGCGGCGCCGGTCAGGCGCCGGGCCAGGACGGCGGCCTGCTCCCAGCCGGGCTGGATGAGTCCGGCTCCGCCGCCGGGGTGCTGGGCGCAGTCGCCGATGGCGTGCACGCGGGCGTCGGAGGTCGCGAGGCGGTCGTCCACGATGACGCCGTGCTCGACCTCGATACCGGCGTCCTTGGCCAGTTCGATGTTGCCGCGCACCCCGGCGGTGACCACCAGGGCGTCGCCGGGCAGCACGCGGCCGTCGTCCAGTTCCAGGCCGGTGCCCGGAACCCAGCGGGCGGCCACCCGCCAGGAGTGCACGGTCACGCCCAGGGCGGCGTAGCGTTCGGCCAGGATGCGCGCGGCGGGCTGGTCGATCTGGCGGCGCATGATCCAGGGCGAGGACTCCACCACCGACACGCGCATGCCGCGTCCGACCAGGCCGCGGGCGGCCTCCAGGCCCAGGACGCCTCCGCCCAGGACCACCACGGGGGCGCCCGGGCGGGCCAGGGCGAGCAGTCGTTGGCAGTCGTCCAGGTCGCGCAGGGCCGTCACCCCGTCGCCGGGCGCGCCGTCGGGTCCGGCGACCCCGGTGACCGGTGGGAAGGAGGCGCGCGCCCCGGTGGCCAGGACGAGTTCGTCGTAGGGCAGCGTGCTGCCGTCGTCCAGGGTGACGGTGCGCCGCTCGGTGTCCAGGGCGGTGGCGGTGGTGCCGGTGCGCACGGTGACGCCGGGGGTGTCGGGGACGGGCAGGCGGATCTGCTCGGGGGTGTAGTCCCCGGCGACCACGCCCGAGAGCAGGACCCGGTTGTAGGCGGGGTGGTGCTCGGCGCCGACCACGCTCACGCGGACCCGTTCTCCGTCGGGGTCCAGGCGTGCGGTCTCCTCGGCGAAGCGGGCGCCGACCATCCCGTTGCCCACGACCACGATCTGACGCGGGGACGCGCCCTGCACGGTGCTCAACTGCTGCCTCCTGGTGTGTGCGTGTCCTCGGGTTCCAGCCGCACCGCGCTCACCTTGAACTCGGGCATGCGGCTGGTGGGGTCCAGCGCCGGGTTCGTCAGATTGTTGGCGGACTGGGCGCCCGCGTAGTGGAAGGGCAGGAACACCGTGTCCAGGCGTGCGGTGGGCACCAGCCGCACCCGGGCGCGCGTGTGGCCGCGCCGGGAGGTGACGCGGGCCCAGTCGCCCGCGGCGAGTCCGGCGCGCGCGGCGGTGTCGGGGTGCACCTCCACGTACGCCTCCGGTTCGGCCCGGGCCAGTTCGCCGACGCGGCGGGTCTGGGCGCCGGACTGGTAGTGGCCCATCAGCCGTCCGGTGGTCGCCACGAGGGGGTAGTCGGCGTCGGTGTCCTCGGCGGGCGGGCGGTGGGCGACCGGGACGAGGCGGGCGCGCCCGTCGGGGTGGGCGAAGGCGTCCAGGAACAGCCGGGGCGTGGGCGGTTCCTGCGCGCGCACGGGCCAGTGCAGGGCCTCGCCCGAGGCCAGGCGTTCGGGGGTGACGCCGGAGTAGTCGGCGGCTCCCCCGGCCGAGGCCCGGCCCAGTTCGGCCAGGACGGCGTCGGGGTCGGTGGGGAAGCGGTCGGCGGGCTGGCCCAGGCGCACCGCCAGCGCGGAGAGCACCTCCAGGTCGGTGCGCACCCCCTCGGGCGGGGCGGCGGCCCGGGTCCGGCGCAGGACGCGCCCCTCCAGGTTGGTCATGGTGCCGCCCTCCTCGGCCCACTGGGCCACGGGCAGCACGACGTCGGCCGTGGCGGCGGTCTCGGAGAGCACGAAGTCGGCGGCCACCAGCAGGTCCAGGGAGGCCAGGCGGGCGCGTACGCGCGCGGTGTCGGGGGCCGAGACCACGGGGTTGGATCCGAACAGCAGCATGGCGCGCGGTCCGCCGCCGCTGCCCAGGGCGTCGAGGAGTTCGAAGGCCGAGCGGCCCGGGCCGGGCAGGGCGTCGGGGTCCACGCCCCACACCCCGGCCACGTGGGCGCGGGCGGCGGGGTCGTCGATCCTGCGGTAGCCGGGGAGCTGGTCGGCCTTCTGGCCGTGTTCGCGCCCGCCCTGGCCGTTGCCCTGGCCGGTGATGCACCCGTACCCCGAGCCCCGGCGGCCGGGCAGGCCCAGCGCCAGGGCCAGGTTGATCCAGGCCGAGACGGTGTCGGTGCCCTTGGCGTGCTGTTCGGCGCCGCGTCCGGTCAGGACGTAGGCGGAGCGGTTGCGGGCGGCCCGGCCCAGCAGGTCGGCGGCGGCGCGGATGCGGGCGGCCGGGACCCCGGTGACCTGTTCGGTGCGTTCGGGCCACCAGGCGGCGGCGTGCTCCCATGCGGCCTCGAACCCGGTGGTGCGCTCGGTGAGGAACTCCTCGTCGCACCAGCCCTGGACGCGGGCGGCGTGCAGCAGCCCCAGGGCCAGGGCCAGGTCGGTGCCGGGGCGGGGGGCCAGGTGCATGCCGCCGTCGGAGAGCGCGACCTGGGCGGTGGCCGAGCGGCGGGGGTCGATGACGATGAGGGCGGGCGCGGACAGGTGGCCCATCATCGGCGGCATGGTCTCGGCCGGGTTGGCCCCGGCCAGCAGGACCACCTCGGCCTCGCCGACGTCGGTCAGCGGGAAGGGCATCCCCCGGTCCAGGCCGAAGGCCCGCGTGCCCCCGGCCGCGGCCGAGGACATGCAGAACCGGCCGTTGTAGTCGATCTGGGAGGTGCCCAGGGCCAGGCGGGCGAACTTGCCCAGGGTGTAGGACTTCTCGTTGGTCAGGCCGCCGCTGCCGAAGACCGCGACGGTGTCGGGGCCGGACTCGGCGCGCAGGGCCAGCAGGCGTTCGGCGACGTGGTCCAGGGCGGTGTCCCAGTCGGTCTCGACCAGGTCGGCGCCGCGGTCCTTGCGTACCAGGGGGCGGGTGAGGCGGTCGGGGACGGTGAGGACCTCGGCGGAGGTCCAGCCCTTGCGGCACAGTCCCCCGCGGTTGGTGGGGAAGGGTGCGGGGCGGGCGGCCAGGCGCCCGTCGGGGCCGGGCTCCAGGTGCATGGCGCACTGGAGCGCGCAGTAGGGGCAGTGCGTGGTGGTCATCGGTCGGCGCTCTCCACGCTGGCGGCGCCGACCGGGGCGGCGGCGGGGCGGCGCAGGTAGACCGCCCAGGTGACGGCGGCGCACACCAGGTAGAAGGCGCCGAAGACGACGAAGGCCGGGGCGGTGGAGCCGGTGGCGGCGAAGGACTCGCGGAAGGCGATGTTGACTCCCACCCCGCCCAGGGCGCCGACCGCGCCGATGAGGCCGAGCACGGAGGAGGCCACGCGCTTGGTGCGGGCCAGGGCCTGTTCCCGGGGTTCCCCGGCGGCGATGGCGTCCTCGGCGCGTGCGGCGTACAGGGAGGGGATCATCTTGTAGGTGGAGCCGTTGCCCAGGCCGGTGAGGACGAACATCACCGCGAACGCGCCGATGAACAGGGCCAGGTGGGCGGCCTGGACGGAGAGCACCAGGACGGCGGCGCAGGCGGCCATGGCCAGGAAGACCCACAGGGTGACGCGGGCCCCGCCCAGGGAGTCGGCCATCCTGCCGCCCACGGGGCGGATCAGGGAGCCGATGACCGGGCCGAGCACGGCGATCGCGGCGGACTGCACGGGCGCCAGCCCGAACTGGGACTGCAGCAGCAGGCCGAAGGCGAACCCGGTGCCGATGAAGGAGCCGAAGGTGCCCACGTACAGCAGCGACATGATCCAGAAGTGGCGGTCGCGGACGGCCGACAGCTGCGCGGAGACGTCGTTGCGCACGTGGACCAGGTTGTTCATGGCCCGGTACGCCCACCAGGCGGCCAGCAGGATCAGCGGTGCGTAGAACAGCGGGACCAGGTGTCCGGCGGAGGTGGTGAACAGGGCGATGACGGCCAGGCCCACGAGTTGGACGGTGGCCACGCCGATGTTGCCGCCGCCCGCGTTCAGGCCCAGCGCCCACCCCTTCTCCCGTTCGGGGAAGTAGGAGTTGATGTTGGCCATGGAGGAGGAGAAGTTGCCGCCGCCCACGCCCGCGGTGGCGGCCAGGACCAGCAGCAGCCAGAAGGGGGTGTCGGGGTCGCGGACCAGGAAGAAGGCGGCGACGGTGGGCACGGCCAGGGTCAGGGTGGAGATGACCGTCCAGTTGCGTCCGCCGAGGGCGGGCACAGCCAGGGTGTAGGGCACGCGCAGGATCGCGCCGACCAGGGTGACCACCGACAGGAGCAGGAACTTCTGCTCGGGGGTGGTGGAGAAGCCGTGCTCGGGGATCATGAAGAGCACGAGTACCGACCAGATGCTCCACACCGAGAAGCCGATGTGCTCGGAGGCGATGGAGGCCCACAGGTTGCGGCGGGCCACGCGTCGTCCGCCGCTGTTCCAGAACCCTTCGTCCTCGGGGTCCCAGGCGGAGATCCAGCTCTTACCGGTGCGCGGTGCGCGCGGGCCAGTCTGTGAGGCCACGGCCGTGCCTTCCTGCTCGACGGCTGCTGACGAAACCGAAGGTAGGGAGCCCGCGTTGCCTGGAGGTGTCCAGCCGTAACACGCGGGAAACAGTCGGCTCACCCGAAGCGCGCGGCCGCGGTGAGAAGCCCTGTTCTGCCTGGTGGGAGGGGGTAGGGGCGTTCACGGCGCGGCGGGCCTCCTTGCGGGCGTTGTGGTGCGGATCACCGCCGGCGGCGGGGCCGCCCGCAGGCGTTCCCGTCCCGGGGCTCCCGGGTGCGGCGGACCGCCGTGAGCGGGCGCCGCCCTCGGAAGGTACCGGACATTCGCGCCGCCGAGGGAACGGAAAGCGTGGGTTGTGGCCGGAATCCGACCGCTTTCCTTCCTAGCGTGGGGGCACTGGTGTCGAGCACGAGGAGTCCGTCATGCGTATCGCCGTGACCACGCCCACCGGCAACGTCGGCCGCCACGTGGTGGCCGGCCTGGTCCGCGCGGGTGTGCGCCCGCGGGTGCTGCTGCGCGACCCGGCCCGGTTGGACCCGGCATTGGCCGACTGGGTCGACCCGGTGGCCGTGGACCAGCGCGATGCGGACGCGGTCCTGGACGCGACCGCGGGCGTGGACGCGCTGTACTGGGTGAGCCCGCCGGTCCCGGCCGAGGACCCGGTCGCCGAGCACGCCCGGATGGGCGCGCACGCCGCCCGCGCCGTCACCGCCAACGGGATCTCCCGCGTCGTCTTCCAGAGCAGCGTCGGCGCGGAGAAGCGCGGCGGGGCCGGGGAGATCGACGGGCTGGCCCGCACCGAGCAGCTGCTGGAGGGCACCGGCGCGACCGTGGCGCACCTGCGGTGCGGCTTCTTCTTCACCAACCTGCTGATGGAGCTGGACGCCATCCGCTCCGGCACCGTCTCGGTGGTGCTGCCCGTGGACCGTCCGATGCCCTGGGTGGCGCCGCGCGACATCGCCGACACGGCCGTGGGCCTGCTGCTCAACCCCGATCTGGCGGGCCGGACCGTGCGGGCCGTGCACGGACCCGCCGACCTGAGCTGGGAGCGGGCCGCGGCCGTGGTCACCGAGGTGACGGGCCGCCGCGTGCGCGCCCAACGCGTTCCCGACGAGCGCATGCGCGAGGTGCTCGCGGGCGCGGGCCTGGGGCCGGGCTCCGTCGAGGCGGTCATGGGCATGTCCACCGGGCTGCGTGAGGACTTCACCCCCGAGCAGCCCCGTACCGCGGCGACCACGACGCCGACCACCCTGGCCGCCTGGTGCCAGGACGAGCTGCGGCCCCTGCTGTGACCGTCCCGGGGCCGCGCCCTCCCCTCCCGGTCACGGCGGAGGTTCGCGCACGACATCGGCGATGACCGCGGTGACGACCCTGTGGACGGCCTCTGGGCCGGGTGGTGTCCCCCCGCGGTCGGCGAAGAGCAGGTGTCCGGCTCCGATCAGCGTGGGTGCGAGTGTGTCGATGTCGGCCTCGTCCGCGAGGCGGCCCCGTTCGCGCTCGCGGGCGAGGTAGGCGGCGATTCCAGCGGCGGCCTCGGTCAGGAGCGGAACACCGGTCGGCGTGGTCCGGCGCAGCCGGGCGCGCAGGCCGTCCCGGGAGGTCACCAGGCCGACGATCGTCACGGCGACCGGCCCGAACAGGTCCGTTAGCGCGCCAGCGAGGTTGTCGGCGACGGTGCCGGTCCCCGCGCGGTCGCGCAGGGAGGCGGAGCAGGTCTCGACCCGGGCGATACGGTCGGCCACGAGTTCGGCGAGGAAGGCGTCGAAGTCGGCGAAGTGCCGGTGCAGGACGCCCTTGGCGCAGTCGGCCTCGTCAGTGACCGCCCGGCTGGTCAGCGCGCTCGGCCCGTCCCTGAGCAGGACGCGTTCCGCGGCATCGAACAGCCGCTCGCGCGCGTCGCGCATGGCCGTCCCTGTGGGCATAACCGTGTGTCCTCCGTCCGACTCGCCCGAGCCCGCCCGGTTGACGAGTGGGCACATGCCCACTATTAATGGGCACATGCCCACTCTACCACCGGAAGGGCCCCGGCCCTCCACGCACGAGCCCCACCGGCACCGACGGATGGCGGAGTCCTTCGGTGCGGACGCCGAACGCTACGACCGCGCCCGGCCCCGCTATCCCGACGCCCTGGTGGAGCGCGTCACCGACGCCGCACCCGGGCCCGACGTCGTCGACGTCGGCTGCGGTACCGGCATCGCCTCCCGGCAGTTCCAGGCGGCGGGCTGCCGCGTGCTGGGCGTGGACCCCGACGAGCGGATGGCCGAGCTGGCGCGTCGGCTCGGGGTCGGGGTGGAGGTGGCCGCTTGGGAGGACTGGGACCCGGACGGCCGGGAGTTCGACGCGGTCGTCGCCGCCCAGGCCTGGCACTGGACGGATCCGGTCGCGGGAGCGGCCAAGGCTGCCCGGGTGCTGCGCCCCGGCGGTGTGCTGGCGGCGTTCTGGAACGTGTTCGAGCTCCCGCCCGAGGTGGCGCAGGCCTTCGCCGACGTCTACCAGCGGGTGGTGCCCGACTCGCCGTTCGACCCGCGGGGGATGACGGCGCGGGGCCGGAGCGACTACACCGGACTGCTCTCCGGGGTGGCCGACGGTATCCGGGAGGCGGGCGGGTTCGGTGAGCCCGAGTGGTGGCGGTGGGACTGGGAGTGGTCCTACACCCGGGACGCGTGGCTGGACCAGATGCCCACCTTCGGCATCCTCACCTGGGTTCCGCCGGACCTCCAGGAGCGGGTGCTGGAAGGTGTCGGCGCCGCCGTCGACGGCATGGGAGGCGCGTTCACCATGCGGTACACGACGGTGGCGGTGGCCGCGTCCAGGACGGTGACCACGCCCTGACGGCGCGGCGCCCGCTCCCGCGGGCTGAACCCATGTCCCGGAAGCGGCTCGCAACGATCGGGCGCGGTTCCGCACTCTCACGCCGGGACTCCCTATTCTTCCCTCCTTGACGCGTGCGGACACCGCCCCGGGCGCCGTGCCCGGGGCGGTGCGGTGCTCAGGAGTCGGCGGCCGGGGCGCGCATGGCGTCGGCGATCCAGGAGTAGGGCAGCGTGTCCTCCTCGGGCGGGGTCCCGTTGACCGCCGCCACCAGGGACAGGTACCGGCCGTGGGTGTCGTCGTAGACGGGGTCCTCGGAGGCGGCGTCCTCCTCGGCGATCTGGCGCTCGATATCGGGGATCTGCCGGAACGCCTCGGCCATCCGGTCGCGGACCTCGCGGGTGAGCGAGGTGTCGGACACCCCCGCGGCCTCCTCCATGAAGCGCGTGATGGCCTCCTGGGCCCGGGGGGAGCGGGGGGACTCGCCGTCGCGGTGCGCGGCCAGGACCTCCTTCATGAGCTCGGTCCCGCTCCCGTACATGAAGTCCTGGAACCGCGGGCTGGCGATGCTCCTGCCCACGTCCGTGGAGTAGGTGTCGCGCAGGTAGGTGCGGACCGCCTCGCGGAACTCCGGGTCCCGCACCAGGTCGGCCAGTTCGATCCACGCCTCCAGTTGGGCGGCCGTGGGGTCCGCGGGCAGGACCGGGCGCATCTCGCGCAGCCGGTCGACGAAGCCCTCGGGGACGTCGAGGCCCTCGCCGACGTCGTTCCAGAAGTCGTCGATGACCTGCTCGCGCTCCTCGTCGGTCATCGAGACGAGCTTGTGCATCAGGTCGGCCCGCGCGGTCGTGGCGCCCTGCTTGATCAGGGTCCGCAGCACCGCTCTCCTGGCCCGCATGGTGCGCTCCTGGCGCTCGACCACCTCCAGGTGGGTGGTGAGCAGGTCGTGCAGGGTCGTGCCGCCCGCGAGCAGCCGGCGGATCTCCTCCAGGTCGGTGTCCAACTCGCGCAGGGTGCGGACGAGTTCCAGGCGGGCGATGGTGTCGATGTCGTAGAGGCGGTGGCCCGCGTCGGTCAGGTGCGTGGGATCGACGACTCCGGCGTCGGCGTAGAAGCGGACGGCGCTGACGCTCAGGCCGCTGCGGCGCGCGGCGTCTCCGATGGGGTACAGCTCGTGGTCGTGCATGGGAGCCACTGTGGTACCTCAAGCGGCTTGAGATGCAAGCCGGTGGACGCGCGGGTTCGTGCCGGGCGCGGAACCGGCACGGTCGCGCTCCCCCGCCGCATGACATCTGTCATGCCCGACCCGTGCGGACCGCACAGGGAACACATGATCCGTGACACTCCGTCACAGGCCCGCTCCGGCCTAGGTTCGAAACACGGAACGATAGTCCACGAGACGGCAGGGAGCCCCGGATGTTCGAGGAGCGGCGTCGGCGTCGGGCCGTGCGACGGGTCAGGCCCGGGAACGGTCGTCCGCTGAAGCCCTTCCGGTGGTGGCAGCTGGCGTCCCGTGCCCTGTTCTACCTCGCGCTGGGCGACGCCGACGGTCGGCGGACGGTCTACGCCGTCCACGTCGACCACACGCAGCGGTTCTTCTCGGAGGACGGCAAGGGCAGGGCCCACCTGTACCTCGACGGCAGGCACCACGCCGAGTCGGGGCTCCCCACCGCCTTCCCCGTGCGGGGCGGGGTGATCGAGGTGGCGGCGACGGCCTTCGGTCTCAGGCGCTGCCACTACGTCACCGACGAGGGGACCGAGCACCAGCTCGTCCCGGACCGCCGCTCCGGCGAGGGGCGCCGCGCGCGGTTGGACCGCGGGCACCCCGTGCTGAGCCGCTGGATCGGTGTCCTCTCGCTGCTCCTACTCGTCGTCCCCGCGCTGTTGCTCGTCCCCCAGCTCGCCGAGGCGGTCTTCCGGGTGCCTCCCGTGGCCGAGCGTTTCGGGACGTTCACCTCGCCCGTCCACCTGCCCGTGTGGCTCAACACCGCGCTCACGCTCGGCGCCGCGGCGGCCAGCACGGAGCGCGCCCTGCGCCTGCGCTACAACTGGCTGCTGGACACCGCGGCCCAGGGGTGAGGGAAGCCCGGTGGGCCAGCGGGGCCGGGTGGGGGTTGCACCGTTGTGGTCCGCGGTGTCCCCGGCCGGGGCCGAAGGCCGGGTGCACGGCCTCCGGCGACGGCTACTCGCCCTTGTCGGTGGTCTTCTTGCCGGTGGCCACGCCGAAGGCGACGCCCATGCACAGGCCCAGCGCCACACCGAGTGCGAGGTTGTCCATGAGCAGGCCGAAGGAGGTGCCGAAGCAGACGCCGAGCGCCAGTCCCAGTGCGATGTTGTTGTTCTTGCCCTTGTTCATCTGTCCCCTTTGTGGCCGTGTGTCGGTTCTTGGACGCGGGGGCGCCGTCCACGGTTCCCGGCGAGGGGGCTCCGGCTCACTGCGGCGGCTCCAGGGGCGCGGCGACGTGCTTGCGGGCGCTGTCGTAGATGATCTGGCTGCGGAAGCTGGCCACCTCGCGGCGCTGGGTGAGCCGGTCGATGAGGAAGCTGTGCAGCGCGTCCAGGGAGGGCACGGACACGTGCACCAGGAAGTCCTGCTCCCCCGCCACGACGTAGACCGCCAGCACCTCGGGCAGGGCGAACATCGCGCCCTTGAAGCCCTCGATGACCTGGCGGCTGGGCGGGCGCAGCTGCACCGACACGAAGGCCTCCACCTCCCGGTTGAGCGCGGCCGGGTCGATGTCGGCGTGGTAGCCCCGGATGACCCCGCGCCGGTGCAGCAGGCGCACGCGTTCCAGGCAGGTGGAGGGTGCCACGCCGAGCTTGTGCGCGAGGGCGCGGTTGGTCTGCCGCGCGTCCTGCTGGAGTTCGCGCACGATCGCCGAATCAAGTTCGTCCATGGCCCCCACGGTAGCCTCTCGGTCGAATAGTATTCGGTCCCGCAACCATGAGCGCGACCGTATGGCTAGGTTCTGCACCGTTCACAAGCCATATGAACGGGGTAACCATGGGGATGTCCACCAAGATCGTCGTCGTCCTGCGCGAGGGCCTGGAGCCCGCGCTCGCCGCCAACGCGGGGGTGGTGCTCGGCCTGGCGCTGGGCGGACGGATGGAGAACTCGCTGGCCGCCGACGGCAAGGACGCGGGCGGCGGCCTGCACGCCGGGCTCAACCCGCACCCGGTGCCGACCCTGGTGGCCTCGGCGGAGCAGTTGCGCGCGCTCAAGGCCGGGGCCGACGAGCGCGACCTGACGGTGGTGGGCTTCAACGAGGTGGCCCGCCGCTCCCGCGACTACGTGGAGTACCTGGACGCCCTCGCGGTCACCGAGCCGCAGGACGTGGAGTACGTGGGGGTGGCCGTCTTCGGGGCGCGCAACGCCGTCAACAAGCTCACCGGGAAGCTGGCGCTGATGCGCTGAGTCCGGTGGCCCTCGCGTGAGGGGGCGAGGAGGCGCGGGCAGGGGACCCGCGCCTCCTCATCCCGGGAGGAGGAGGCGTCGGGCGGGACCACCGGCGGGCGGGTGTGCCTGCCGCGGCCACGCGGCCGGGGAAGCGGCGGGGCCGGACGGGCGTGGGCCCGGGGTCCGCTCACGCGCCCCCGGTGAGCTCCTCCAGTTCCCGGTAGGAGGACACCGTGCGCAGCTGCTGTTCGGTGAGTCGGTTGATCCGGGCTTTGGCCGCCCGCCCCTGCGCCCCGGTCGGCAGGAAGCCCCGGTGGATCTCGGGCAGGGCCAACTCCCAGCCGCACACCGCCCTGGCCGGGTAGCGGTACCACTGGCGCACGACCACCGAGCCGACCCGGATCGCGTGCTCGTTGCCCGGGGGAACGTTCGGACGGTCGGGCTCCCGGGCCAGGTAGCGGTGCCCGTCGGCCAGGTCGCAGGGCCCGCAGCCCGGTTCGCCCGACCCTAGGGCCCGCCCGCACTCGGGGCAGACCAGGCGGTCCATGGCCGCGTCCACCACCCGCCAGGCGAACTGACCGGGGTCGGAGAGCACGAGCTCGGCCAGGTCGCGTTCTGCGTCGCCGCCCGGCTCGGCGTCCCACTCGGCGCACGCCTCGGCCCAGGCGCGGTCGGTCTCCGCGCGGATGAGGCGCATCGTCTCGGCCAGTTCCGGGGTGCGCCAGCCGTCGCGGGTGGACATACCCCGCACGCTAACCCGCTCGGACCGTCGAGTGCCACGGGTTTTGCCTGTTCTGCCCCGCCCGGCGCCCGCGCCTCCGCCCGCCGGACCGGACGGCACCGCTAAAGGGAACCGCGCTCGGGGCCGAAGGTCCACACGCGTCCCGTGGCGCTGCCGTTCCCTGTGCTCCGGAAACCGCCCGCCTCCGCTGTCCGTGCCGGTTCGACCAGTACGGGCAGCGGAGGCGGTGAGGTCGCATCACGCGACGGCGGTTCCCTCCAGTTCGACCATCAGGGTGGGGATCGCCAGCCGTGTCACCCCGAGCATCGTGGTGGTCGGCGCGACCCCGGCCGCGCCCAACCGCGACGCCAGCACGCCGTAGTGCTGGAAGAGCAGGTCGACGTCGGTGGTGTAGACGTTGAGCCGGACCAGGTTCACGAGGGACATCCCAGCCTCGCCGAGGACGGCCTCCAGGTTCTCCAGGCTCAGCGCCAACTGCGCCGCCATGTCGTCGGCGTGCTGGGGCTCGCCTTCGCCGCTCATCGCGGTCTGCCCGGAGCAGTACAGGGTCCGGGCGTTCCCGGACACGATCTCGCCCTGGTTGTACCCCATCCCCACCGACCACGTCCACGGGTTGACCACCGTTCGCTCCATCGCCACATCAGCTCCGTTCGGTTCATCGACAGGCACGTACGTCCATCGGCTCGGCGGCCGCGTTCTTCGACGTCGTGCTGACAAGCCTCCTGGAAAATCACGACATCCTGTGTCATGTATTCCGGTAGGTTCTTCGTGTGCGAGCTGACCGGCTGGTCTCACTGGTTCTGCTGCTGCGCCAGCGCGGTCGGCTGTCAGCGGCCACGCTGGCCCGCGAGCTGGAGGTGTCCACACGCACCGTGCTGCGCGACATCGAGGCGCTGTCCGCGGCCGGTGTGCCGGTCTACGCCGAACGCGGTCGGCACGGCGGTTTCGCGTTGCTGCCCGGTTTCCAGACGGAGCTCACCGGCTTGAACCACGACGAGGCGCTCGCCCTGCTGGTCGCCGGATCGCGGCGGGGCGCGCAGGCGTTCGGCCTCGGGGCGGCGCTGGCCTCGGCCATGCGCAAGGTGGTCGACGCGCTGCCCGAAGGCGATCGGGCCACCGCGGCCGGTGCGGCCCAGCGGTTGCTCATCGACCCGGAGACCGATCTGCTCTCGCGTCGACCGGCTGTCGAGGAGGTGCCCGACACCGTGGTGGCCGTGATCCGGCGGGCGGTGTTCGACGGGCACAGGCTGCGCATCCGCTACGCGGCTGTGGACCAGGACCCGAAGTGGCGCACTGTGGACCCGGTCGGTCTGGTCACCGTGCGCGACCGGGGCTACCTGCTGGCCACCAGGTCCGGCCAGGACCGCACCTACAAGCTGTCCCGGGTCCTGGAAGCCGAGGAGCTCCCCGAACCCGCGCAGCGGCCGGAGCGGATCGACCTGGACCGGGTCTGGCAGGAGCGCAGCACGCGGTTCCGGACCGGCGGTGACCAGGTCACCGTGTTGGTGCGGGCGGCCCCGGAGCGGCGGGAGGACCTGGTGGGTACGGCGCTGGCCGTCCGCGCCGAAGAAGTCGACGCGGACGGCTGGCTGCGGCTGGAGTTGACCTTCCAGGACGCGAGGCACGCCGAATGGGCGCTGTGGCAGCTCGCCACGGACGCGGAGGCCCTGGACCCGCAGTGGCTGCGCGCCTGCCTGCGCGACCGAGCCGTCGCGATCGCCGCCCGTTACGGAATGCCGCTCTGATCGGCCGACCCGCCGTGGAGGACCCGGCGGAACGCCGCCGGGCCCACACGTCACGTCAACCGACCGGATCAGCCGCCGCCGTGTGCGGCCGACTGGCCGACCAGATCGGACGCGGACGCCCGCGGGGCCAGCGTGAGCCGGTCCCACGAGGCGACGTCGCGCTGGAGCTGCCGGTCGTGGGTGGCGAGCACCACCGCCGCCCCGGTGGCGCCGAGGCCCTCGGTGAGCTCGTCGACCAGGGCGATCGAGAGATGGTTCGTCGGCTCGTCCAGCAGCAGCACGTGCGGCCGGGACGCCAGCGCCAGGGCCAGGTCGAGCCTGCGCTGCTGCCCCATGGACAACTCACGCAACGGCTTGTTGACGTCCGCCGACGAGAGCAGCCCCAGAGAACTCAACGACACCGTCTCGCTCTCCCTGAGCACGCCCTCGCTGACGAGCCGTCCCAGGTGGGCGGCGAACACCTGGCGGGCACGGCGTGCCCCCGCCCGCGGCGACTCCTGGGCCAGCAGTCGCACCCGTGCGGTGCGCGCGGTGCGCACACCGCCGCCGGTCGGCTCGATCCGCCCGGCGAGCACCGACAGCAGCGTCGACTTGCCCGCCCCGTTGGCCCCGGTGACCACCAGTCGCGAACCGGAGTCGAGGGCCAGGGTGACCGGCTGGTCCAGCCGCCCCGCGACGGTGACCTCGTCGGCCCTGACCAGCGTCACGCCGGGCAGCGCCGCCAGTTCCGGCATCCGGAACCGCAGCGGTGGCGGCGGCATGGTGACCGCGTGCGCCTCCAGGTCGTCGCGCCGACGGTGGACGGAGCGCACGAGTCCGGGCGCGCGGGTCGCCCGCTGGTGCTTGCCGGTGCCCTTGTCCGGCCGCCAGCCGCTGACCAGCCGGTTCTGCGCCTCGGACAGGTCCTGGGTGAGGCGGGCGTGCTCGGCCCGCTGCTGCTCGTACTCGGCGGCCCAGCGTTCGCGCTCGGCGCGCCGTCCCTCCTGGTACCCGGCGAACCCGCCGCCGTACACGCGGGGCCTGCCGTCGCGGCTCGGGTCGAGGTCGAGCATCGTCGTGGCCACGTCCGAGAGCAGGGCGCGGTCGTGGCTGACGAGCACCACGCCGTTGCCGTGCCCGCGCAGTTGGGCGGTCAGGAAGTCGAGCCCGGCGGCGTCGAGGTGGTTCGTGGGCTCGTCCAGCAGAAGGAAGTCGTGCGAGGCGCCCAGCAGGCAGGCCAGCCGGACGCGGTAGCGCTGGCCCACCGACAGCTCCGCCAGCGGCCGGGACCGGTCGGTGACGGCGCCCAGGTTCTCCAGGGCGAGGTCGACGCGCCGGTCGGCGTCCCAGGCGTCCAGCACCTCGGCGGCGTTCAGGGCCGCGGTGTACTCCTCGGCGGCCCGGGGATCGCCCTCGGCCAGTCCCTCGGCGCTGGCGTCGAGCGCGGCCAGGGCCGCGCGGGCGTCGGCGAGTTCGATGTCGACCAGGTCCCCGACGGTGCGGCCGCCGGTCGCCGGCATCTCCTGTTCGGCGACGCCGAGGGTGCCGATGCGCTGTACGGTCCCGGAGTCGGGTTCGAGCGCACCGGCGAGGATGTGCAGCAGCGTGGACTTGCCGCGGCCGTTCTCGCCCACGACTCCCCAGCGGGATCGCGGTGTGACGGTCATGTCGACACCGGAGAGGACCGTGCGGCCGCCGCGGTCGATGTGGACGCCGTTCGCGGTCAGTTGCGCCCGTTCACCGGCGGGCAGCACGAGTTTGGGGTTGAGGGTGGTCACTGTTCCTCCGAACAGAGCTCCGCCCGGCGCGGTGGCGGCGGGGTGTGCGGGAGCTCTTCGAGCTGACGGGAAGGACCCGGGAAGCGGGTCGGTGTACACGTCGGGCACCCGCGGCCACGCGGAGGCGGGGCGGGCGCTCAGGCTCGGATCAGAGGTACAGAGGTAGATGCACGAGTTCACGGTAGCAACCGGTCCGCGCGAACGGAAAAGGGTTTACCGGGAGCCGCCCGCCCCGTGCCCCCGACGTGGCGCTGGCCGAGGGCTTCAGCGCCGGGCAGTCGGTGCGCCCCCTCAGTCCCGGCCGGTGGCGTACAAATACAGCAGCGCGTTCATGGATGTGCCGCTCACCAGCTGGCGTCGCCTGATCAGCTCGGGGACCCGGTCCAACGCCACCCACTCCACGCGCTCGGCCTCCCAGGCGTCCTGGGGTTCGCCGACCCTCTCCGCCGTGTCGGCGACGAAGACGCGGTGCTCGCTGTCGGTCAGCCCGCTGGAGGGCTGGACGTACACCAGCGGGCGCAGCGGTCCCGGCCGCCACCCGGTCTCCTCCAGCACCTCGCGCGCGGCCGCCCGCTCGGGGCTCTCCCCCGGGTGCACGCCGCCCATGGGGATCTCGTAACCCCAGGTGTCGGTGATGAACCGGTGCCGCCACAGCAGCAGCGCCCGGCCCCGTCCGTCGAGCACCACGGCACCGGCCCCGGGTGGTCGGCGGATGAGCCGGTGGTCGAACCGGTGCCCGTCGGGCAGTTCGACGTCCGCGGCCCGCACGTCGATCCACGGGTCGGTGTACAGGGGCTTCTCCGAGTGGACGGTCCAGCGCACGGGCGGCCCTTTCCGTTGGCGGGGAGCGGGACCACCAGACTGGCATGCCCCCGCGTGCGCGCGAAGCCGTCGGCGCCGAGCCGCGAACCGACCTCATCGACCTGCGCGGCCCGCGTGCGCGCGTGCGGGAGTCGGTCCGCGCGGTCCGGCCGGGTTCCGGCGCGCTTTTTACCGCCCGTCACCCGGCCGCCCCGCCCGCCGCGAGCGTCGCGGCGCGGCTACGCGGGCCTCCTGCTTTCGGCGGCCGGTGTGGTCCGGGTGTGCTCGGGCCCCACTGTTGGCACGGTCACGTTCGCGCTGGTCCGGCCCGCCGCAGGACGCCGGAGAGGCCCGGAAGCGGCCCCATGCCGCCTGACCAGGGGGTTGCTCGGGCTTGGTGTTGTCTTTCCCACCAGACCCAAGTGGTTTCAAACACTTTTCAAAGCCCTGACCAGCGCATACGTTGCACGAGTGAACTTTATGCGATCGATACCCAAGTTGACGTTTACCGCGACCTCCAGCCTGCTCATCACCGGCGGGCTGCTTCTGGCCGGACCGGGCGCCGCAGCCGCGGACACGGCTTCCGCCAAGGAGATCGCCGACACCCTCAACGACAAGCTGAACGATGACATGGCCGGTCACATGACCGAGGAGCACGTCGAGAACGCCCGGGCGATGGTCGACGCGGCCAAGGACCGCGACCTGGGCGAGGACGCCGCCGCCATGGCGGTGGCCACCTCCATCGTCGAGACCCACCTGGACAACCTCGACTGGGGCGACCGCGACAGCGTCGGCCTGTTCCAGCAGCGCGACCACTACGGCTCGCAGAAGGACCGTCTCGACCCCACCTGGGCCACCAACGCCTTCTTCGACGAGCTCGAGCGTGTCTACCCCGAGGGCAGCTGGGACGACACCCCCCTGGGCGAGGTCGCCCAGGACGTGCAGCGCTCGGCCTACCCCGACCGGTACCAGCACCAGGTCGACGACGCCGAGATCATCGTGGACCAGCTCTGGTAGCGGACCGTTCCTAGACAGACAGTGGAGCGTGCGAACCCCGCTCTCGCATGCTCATCCGGCGGAGGCCGGTGACCGGGCGCCCGGTCACCGGCCTCCGCCGTTTCACGCCTCCTGACGTGCGGCGTTGGCGGCGAAGGCCTCGCGCAGGTACACGCTCAGCCCCTCGGCGTGGGCGTCGACGGTGGCGGTGAAGCGCTCGTCGTCCACGTACAGCCGTCCCAGTCCCCGGTGGACGCAGGTGGTGCAGTCGTAGAACCAGCGGGTGATGTGGGCGCGGTGCCGCTCGGCCAGGTCCATCACGGCGGGGCTGTCGGGTGCCTGCCCGTCGTTCATGGCCGCGGCCAGGGCCAGGTAGATCTCCTCGCCCTCGGCGTTGAGCCGCTCCCAGTCGGCCTTGGTGTAGGAGCCGACCCTGCGCTGGGACTGGGCGTAGGCCTCGGTGCCGCCCCAGCGTCGGCGGGCCTCCTCGGAGTGTGCGTCCACGTCGAAGTCGCCGAAGAGTTCGAGGCGTTCGGCGGCGGTCAGGTCGAGTTGCATGGTGTCGGCCTCCATCAGGCGTTCGATGCCGCGCGCCATCGTGCGCAGGCGTTCGATGCGTTCGGTCACCAGCCGGTGCTGATGGGCCAGGTGGGCGCGGGTGTCGGCGGCGGGGTCGTCGAGCAGGGCGGCGATCCGGTCCAGGCCGAAGCCCAGTTCCCGGTAGGTCAGGATCTGCCGGAGCCGTTCCAGGTCCTGGTCGCTGTAGCTGCGGTAACCCGCCCGGGTGCGTTCGGCGGGAACGAGCAGTCCGATCCGGTCGTAGTGGTGCAGGGTCCGGACGGTCTGCCCGCTCATCCGGGCGGCCTCGCCGACGGTGTGTCCCATCTGTCCTGGTGCTTCCTCGCTGGTGGTGACGTGTGCCCGAAGCTAGGGCCTGACGCCGCGTCAGGGTCAACCACTTTCCCCGGACGGGCCGTCCCGCGTCCACCACCGGGCCTTACTCGCCGGTAACATCTGGGGGCATGAGCCCTGACCGCACCACCGAGGACTTCCGGTTCGACCGGGACACCCGCGTCGAGAAACTGACTGACGGCGAGTTCGCCGCCACCCTCACCGACGCCTGGACCACCTTCACCTCCCACCCCAACGGGGGCTACGTCCTGGGCGCCGCCCTCAACGCGCTGCGCCAGAACCTGAGCCAGCCCGACCCCCTGGCCGTCTCGGCGTTCTTCCTGCGCCCCGCCGCCCCCGGCGCGGCCACCGCGCGCACCGAGGTGGTACGCGAGGGGCGCCGCACCGCCACCGGCCAGGTCCGCCTGGAGCAGGGCGGCAAGGAGATCCTGCGCGCCACCGCCACCTACGGCGACCTGTCCCCCGACCCCTCGGCCCGCGTGCTGACCCTGGACGAGCCCCCGCGCCTGCCCGTCCCCGAGGACTGCCCCGTTCCGCCCGAGTTCGACAACCCCGAGGGCCTGGGCATCGCGCGCAGCGTCGACTACCGCTACCCCGGGCGTCCGGGCTGGTTGGACGGCAGGAGGGACGGCCGCCCGCACGCCGAGTTCTGGATGCGCTTCGCCGACGGGCGCGAACCCGACACCCACGCGCTGGCCTCGATGGTGGACTTCGCTCCGCCCGCGGTCCTGGAGATCGGCGAGTTCGCGACGATCACCGTCGAGCTGAGCGTGCACGTGCGCGCCAGGCCCGCCCCGGGGTGGCTGGCCTGCCGGGTCTTCACCAAGCACGTCTCCGGCGGCCTGCACGAGGAGGACATGGAGATCTGGGACAGCACGGGCACCCTGGTCGCCCAGTGCCGCCAGCTGGCCATGCTCCTCTGATCGGAGCTCCCCTTGGTGCGCGGAGGCTCTCGGCGCGGCGCGGGCCGACCCGCGCCGCGCCGAGAACGCTTCCCCTGACCGGACCGGGCCAGCCGATGGCTGCTCTCGTCACCGCCCGAGGAGCCGACCCGCCCGGTTCCGGTCGTGGACCATCGACCGGGCCTCGGCGGGGTCCCAGCCCGAACTCAGACCACCGCGCGGAAGTGCGTGGTCAGGCGCCGGTCCTCGTCCAGGATGTGGAAGGCCACACCCGGGGGCTGGTCGCGGTTGGCCGCGGGCCCGCCCTCCCAGGGCATGCTCAGCGTCCACGTCACGCCGGGCGCCAGCAGCAGGGGCCGCCCGGCGAAGGTGGTCGCCCCGCCGGTGTGGGCGTGCCCGACCAGGATCCCCGCCACCCGGGGGTGGGCCCGCAGCAGCCCGGCCAG
Source organism: Nocardiopsis sp. LDBS0036 (assembly GCF_041228755.1). Classification (NCBI taxonomy): domain Bacteria; kingdom Bacillati; phylum Actinomycetota; class Actinomycetes; order Streptosporangiales; family Nocardiopsidaceae; genus Nocardiopsis; species Nocardiopsis sp. LDBS0036. The sequence goes on along the minus strand of NZ_CP141103.1, from coordinate 1,056,704 downwards.
GTCGTCGGCGTTGTCCAGCCGCATGGAGTCGGGCAGCGGGTGGTGGACCCGCACGGGCGGGTGGTGCAGGGCCAGCAGGGCGGGCCGGTCGTCGGGCAGGGCGCTCAGCGTCTCGTTGATCCACACCAGGGTGGCCGTGTCCAGGTGGCCGCCGTCCTCGCCCGGGACCGTCGAGTCGCAGGTCAGCACCGCCGCGCCGCCCACCTCGTGCACCTGGTTGAAAGGCGCGTCGGACGGCTCCCGGCCCAGCAGCGACGCGCGCATCCGCCCGCGGTCGTCGTGGTTGCCGGGGCAGACCAGCACCGGGAAGGGCAGGTCCAGCAGCCGGGCCGCCTCGCGGTACTCCTCAGCGGTGGCGTGGTCGGCGATGTCACCGGTGACCAGGAGCGCGTCCGGCGCCTGGGCCAGGCCGCGCAGGTACTCCGCGGTCCGGGCGGCGCGCCCGGTGGTGCGGTCGGTCCCGTCCAGGTGCAGGTCGCTGATGTGGGCGAGCAGGAGCGTCATGGCCGTCCTTCGTCGGTCGCGGGTGCGTTGCGCCCTCCGGGACCGCGCGGACCTGCCGGTTCCGCCGCTGGGAGGGCGCACGGAGCCCGTGCGGCCGGGAACCCCCGGCCGCAGCCCCGTGCCCGCCCCAGGCCGTTGACCGGCCGTTTCCCGTCGGGTGAAACGAGGCTATTGCGCGCATCGCGAGCGGGACAGGGTGGTTGTCCGCCCGCCATCGCGGCCGCTGCCTCGGGCGGAAACCCGGGGCGACCACAACAATCTCTGTGTTCAAAACGACCAGAAGATTTACCGGTCGGCAAACCGTGGGTCATGCTCTCGAAACCGGTGCGGATGCGACCGGCGCCACGGAGCGGTGTAACGGCCGCCACGCTCCCGCCTCGGGCGGTCCGTCGGCCCGCGAGCGCCCGCCCGCACCGCGGACCCGCAGCAACGGAGAGAGCCACCCCATGAGCATCCAGCGCATTCTGCGCGTCGGCGGCGCGGTCGCCGCGGCCGTCGTCATCGGCGCCGCGGCGGTCAACGCCTCGTCGACCGGCGGCGACGGCGCCGAGGCCGTACGCAGCCGACTGACCACGATCGTGCCCGCCGCGCCCGGCGGCGGCTGGGACCTGGTGGGGCGCGAGGCGCAGAACGCCTTCCGCGAGGGAGAGATCGTCGCCAACAACCAGGTGGTCAACGTTCCCGGCGCGGGTGGAACCATCGGCCTGGCCCAGGCGGTCCGCCAGGAGGGCCGGGCCAACATGCTGATGGTGACCGGCACGGTCATGATCGGCAGCATCATCGTCAACAACTCCTCGCACGACCTGCAGGACGTCACCCCCATCGCCCGGCTGGCCGACGACTACGAGGTGGTCGTGGTCCCCGACGACTCCCCGTACCAGGACATGGGCGACCTGGCCGAGGCCTGGCGCGAGGACCCGGGCGGGATGGCGATCGGCGGCGGCTCCCTGGGCGGCACCGACCACCTGCTGGCCGGACTCATCGCCTCCGACGTCGACGTCGACCCCCAGGACGTCAACTACATCGCCTTCTCCGGCGGCGGTGAGGCGCTGACCTCGCTGCTGTCGGGCAGCGTCGACGTGGGCATCAGCGGCTACAACGAGTTCAGCGACCAGATCGAGGCGGGCAACGTGCGCGCCCTGGGCGTCTCCGCGCACGAGCGCGTCGAGGGCATCGACGTCCCCACCCTGGCCGAGCAGGACATCGACGCGGTCCTGCCCAACTGGCGGGGGTTCGTGGCCCCGGCCGGCATCACCGAGGAGGAGCGCGCCGAGCTGACCGCGATCGTCACCGAGATGCACGACACCCCCGAGTGGGCGCAGACGCTGGAGCGCAACCGCTGGGACGACACCTTCCAGACCGGCGAGGAGTTCGAGGAGTTCCTCGCCCTGGAGACCGAGCGCATCACCACCATCACCGAGGAACTGGGCCTGTCTTGAGTACCGACGCCACCACCCCCACCCGGGCGACGGAGCCCGTCGCCCCGCCGCCCCGCCCCTCCTGGTGGCGGGGCCGGTCCGAACTGCTGGTCGCCGCCCTGGTGCTGGGCATCGCCGGGTTCATCGCCGTGCAGACCGCCGCCATGCCGGTGCCGCCGGGCACCGAACCTCCCGGCCCGCGCTTCTTCCCCACCCTGGTCGCGATCTTCATGGGCGTCACGGGCGTCGCCCTGGCCGTACAGGTCTTCCTGCGCCCGGCCCGCACCGCCGAGGCGCCGACCACCGGTGAGAACGCCGACGCCACCGCCGACGACGGGGGCGCCCCGGCCGGCGAGGCGGGGCCCGTGCGCATCGACTGGAGCTGCCTGGGGATCGTCGTCGCCTCGCTGACGGTGTTCATCCTGCTGCTCCAGCCGGTGGGCTGGCTGCTGTCCGCGGCACTGCTGTTCTTCGGCGTGGCCTACGCCCTGGGCAGCCGCCGGTACCTGTTCGACGCCGTGCTGTCGCTGGTGTTCTCCTCCATCATCCAGCTCGCCTTCGTCGCCGGTCTGGGCCTGAACCTGCCGGCCGGAATCCTCGGGGGCATCTTCTAAATGGACGTTCTCACCAACCTCATGGCGGGGTTCGCCAACGCGCTGAGCCCCGAGTACCTCTTCCTGGCGCTGCTGGGCGTCATGCTCGGCACGGCCGTGGGCGTGGTGCCCGGCCTGGGCTCCTCCATGGCCGTCGCGCTGCTGCTGCCGGTCACCTTCCACCTCGACCCCACCGGCGCGTTCATCATGTTCGCCGGTGTGTACTACGGCGGGCTGTTCGGCGACTCCACCGCCGCCATCCTGATGAACACGCCCGGGCAGGCCTCGGCCATCGCCACCGCCATCGAGGGCCACAAGATGGCCAAGCGCGGGCGGGCTCCGCAGGCTCTGGCCACGGCGGCGATCGGCGCGTTCATCGGCGCGATCGTGTCCACGGCGCTGGTGGCGTTCTTCTCACCGGTCATCGTGCAGCTGGCGCTGCAGTTCGGTCCCGCCGAGTACTTCGCGCTCACCGTCTTCGCGTTCGTGGCCACCTCCGCGGTGGTCTCGGACTCGGCCGTGCGCGGCCTGATCGCCCTGGGCATCGGCCTGGCCATCTCGATGGTGGGCATCGACGGCCTCAGCGGCGCCGAGCGCTTCACCCTGGGCGTGCCCCAGCTCTTCGAGGGCTTCAGCATCATCACGGTGACCGTGGCGCTGCTGGCGATCGGCGAGGTGCTGCACGTGGCCGCCACCGCCCACGCGGGCGACGCGGCCAGCGGTGGCCTGCGGCGCACCGGCACTCCCTGGCTGAGCCGACGCGACCTGCGGCGCACGCTTCCGGCCTGGATGCGCGGAACCCTGTTCGGCCTGCCGTTCGGGTCCATCCCGGCGGGCGGCTCGGAGATCCCGACCTTCCTGGCCTACGGCACCGAGCGCAAGCTCGCCGCGCGGCGCGCCCGGCGCGGCAAGGGCGAGGACGAGTTCGGCGACGGCGCGATCGAGGGCGTGGCCGCGCCGGAGGCGGCCGCCAGCGCCACCGCCGGAACCGCGATGGGCACCCTGCTGGGTCTGGGCCTGCCCACGTCGGCGACCGCCGCGATCATGCTGGCCGCCTTCCAGCAGTACGGGATGCAGCCCGGTCCGCTGCTGTTCGAGCGCGACGGCGACCTGGTCTGGGCGCTGCTGGCCAGCCTGTTCATCGGCAGCGTCATGCTGCTCATCCTCAACCTGCCCTTCGCGCCGCTGTGGGCCAAGCTGCTGCTGGTCCCCAAGCCGTACATGTACGCCGGGATCGCGGTGTTCTCGTCCCTGGGCGTGTACGCGGCCGCGTCGTCCATGGTGGACCTGTGGCTGATGCTGATCCTGGGCCTGGTGGCTCTGATGATGCGCCGCTTCGACATTCCGCTGGCTCCGGTGCTGATCGCGGTCGTCCTGGGCCCGGTGGCCGAGACGGAGCTGCGCCGCGCCCTGGCCGTGGGGCAGGGCGACGTGTCGGTGCTCGTGGACAGCGGGATCACCCTGGGCATCTACGGGCTGCTGCTGACGATCGGCCTGGTCGTGGCCGTCGGCCGACTGCGCGCCCGGCGGGCCGCGCGTAAGGACCACACCCCGGTGGAGGCGGGCCGCGGCTGACTCCCGCCCGGCCCCCTCGGGCGCGGCGGCACGGACCCACTCCCCCGTGCCGCCGCGCCGTTTCTGTTCGGGCCCGTGCCCGGTCGGCCGCCGACCGCTGTCCCGCCGGGCCCGCGCGCCCGGCGGGGGACACCGCCTCCGAACGTGCCGCGTGACGTCCCCGCGTCAGGCCGCGACCACTTCCGGCCCCGGCCTCAGGAGGTCCCGCCGGTCGCGGCCGCCGGCCCCTGCGGGCGTACCCCCGCGATCGCGATGTCCAGCAGACGGCCCGCCCGCGCGCCGTCTGGGTGGTCCTCCGTGGCGAGCGAGATGGCGCTGACGAGCGCGACCAGGTCCTCGGCGCGCACACCGGGGCGCACCGCCCGCGCCCGACGGGCGCGCTCCAGGAGTTCACCGGCCGCGGCGGTGATCATCGCCGCGCAGCCGTCGTCGCGTTCCAGCAGGTCGGCGTCGCGGCCGTCCCGCAGCAGCGAGGCGGCCAGTCCGCGGCTGGCCTCGGCGTAGGCGTGGAGGTCCCGCAGCCAGGCGAAGAGGGCGGGGCCGGGCCCGCTGGTGCGGGCATGCTCCCGCGCCCCCGCGCAGAGCGCTTCGACGCGGTCGTGGAAGACCACCTCCAGCAGGCGGCGGCGGGAGGGGAAGTGCCGGTGCAGGGTCGCCGAGCCCACTCCGGCCCGGCGGGCGATCTCCTCCAGTGAGGCGTCGACCCCGTGCGCCGCGAACACCTCCTCGGCCACGGCGACGATGCGTTCGTAGTTGCGCCGGGCGTCCGCGCGCAAGGGCCTTCGCGCTGCGCTCTCGACCACCGTGACCTCCTGCGCTTGCTAAGTGGGGTGGTTCTCCGGTTATCTTAGCGGAACGAAGTGGGGTGCCACCCCACTTCCTTGTCGAGAGACCGGGGAGAACGACCATGCGCGCTGTGCGGTACGACCGATTCGGCCCGCCCGAGGTGTTGCGCGTCGACGAGGTGCCCACGCCGAGCCCGGGAGAGGGCGAGGTGCTCGTCGAGGTGCACGCCGCGAGCGTGGACGCGGCAGAGCTCGCCTTCCGCTCGGGCAGGATGCGCGGGATCACCCGCGCCCGGTTCCCCCGGGGCGTGGGCGTCGACTTCACGGGCCGCGTCGCGTCGGTGGGCGCCGGAGTGCGCGCCTGGCGGGCGGGGGACGCGGTGTGGGGGCTCATGCCGCACTTCGTCTTCGGGGCCGTCGCCGACCACGTCGTCGTCCCCGAGCGGCGGCTCGCCAGCGCGCCCGGGAACCTCGGCCTCCTGGAGGCCGCCGCCCTTCCGGGGGCGGGCACCACCGCCCTGACCGCGCTGACGGACAAGGCCCGCCTCGCGCCCGGTGAACGGCTCCTGGTCCGCGGTGCCACCGGAGGCGTCGGCAACGTCGCGGTGCAGCTGGGCAAGGCGCTCGGCGCCGAGGTCACCGCCCTCGCCGGGGCCCGCAACCTCGACTGGATCCGAGGACTCGGCGCCGACGAGGCCCTGGACTACCGCACGACCCGGCCGCAGGACCTCGGCCGCTTCGACGTCATCGTCGACCTGGTCGGCACCGACCTCGGCGCCTACCAGGCGCGGCTGCACCGGCGCGGGCGCATGGTCGCGCTCGCCTTCGACCCGGACCGCGTCCTCAGGTCCCTGCTCGGCACCGGGCTCCGGGCCGTCGTACGGCCCGGCCGGACCAAGCTCTTCAGCAACGACCCGTCGGCGGAGCGCATCGCCGAGCTCACCCGGGCCGTCGAGGAGGGGAAGATCCGTCCCATGGTCGACACGGTCCTCCCGATGGCCGACATCGCGGAGGCCCACCGCGGGCTGGAGGCGGGCGGCGTCCGCGGGAAGTACGTCATCGACGTGCGGCGCCCCTAGCGGCGACGCGGCGGGCCGCGCCCGTCGGCGGCGGTGGACCTAGGACGGTTCCTTCGCGGGGCGGGTCCGCCCACGGCCGACCGCGCGGCCCCCGGCCCCCCGTGCGGCGCGGCGCCGCCGGAGCACGCCCTGGCGGGGCGAGAACAGGTAGGCCAGGGTGAAGGCCGACGACTGGGCCAGCACGATCGCCCCGCCGGTGGACACGTTCAGGTGGAAGCTGAGGAACACCCCCGCCACGGCCGCCGCCACGGCCACCGCAGCGGAGATGACCAGCATCCGCTCGAAGCGGTCGGTGAGCAGGTAGGCGGTCGCTCCGGGGACGATGACCATGGCCACGACCAGGATGATCCCCACCGCCTGGAGGGCCACCACCACCGTGACCGACAGCAGCCCCAGCAGCAGCGTCTCCAGCAGGCGGGGGTTGATGCCCACCGCGTGCGCGTGGACCGGGTCGAAGGCGTACAGGGTCAGGTCGCGGTGCTTGTACCAGACCACCGCCAGCACCACCCCGGCCAGGACGAGCACCTGCCAGATGTCGGTGTCCGACACCCCCAGCACGTTGCCGAACAGGATGTGACCCAGGTCGGTCTGGCTGGGCACGCGCGAGACCAGGACCAGGCCCAGGGCGAACATGGCCGTGAAGACCACCCCGATGACGGCGTCCTCCTTGACCCGGGAGGTGCGGTTGACCACCCCGATCAGGGAGACCGACCCGGCTCCGAAGACCAGCGCGCCCACGGCGAAGGGCAGCCCGAACAGGTAGGACAGCACCACCCCGGGCAGGACGGCGTGGGAGACGGCGTCGCCCATCAGCGACCAGCCCACCAGCGTCATCCAGCACGACAGCACGGCGCACGCCACTCCGGCGACCACGCTGACCAGCAGGGCGCGCCGGACGAAGTCGAAGCCCAGGGGCACCGTGAACCACTCCGCGACCGCGGTCAGCGCGTCCATGCCGTTCCCTCCTCGTCGGTGTGGACCCCGAAGGCCTCCATGAGGGTCTCCGGGCGCAGGACCTCCTCGGGGGCGCCGTGCGCCACGACGCGGCGCTGGAGCAGCACCGCCTCGTCGCACAGGGCGGGCACCTGGGCCAGGTCGTGGGTGGACACGAGCAGGGTGTGGCCCTCGCCGCGCAGTTGCAGCAGCAGTTCGGTGATGCGCCCCTCCGAACGCTTGTCGACCCCGGCGAAGGGCTCGTCGAGCAGGAGCACGTCGGCGCCCTGGGCGATGGCGCGGGCCACGAAGGCGCGTTTGCGCTGGCCGCCGGAGAGCGCGCCGATCTGGCGGTCGGCCAGGTCGCCCAGGTGGGTGCGGTCCAGGGCGTGCTCGACCGCCTCCCGGTCGGCGGGGCGGGGGCGCCGCCGCTGTCCCATGCGTCCGTAGCGGCCCATCATCACCACGTCGCGCACGCGGACCGGGAAGGCCCAGTCGACCTGTTCGGACTGGGGCACGTAGCCCACCAGCCCGCGGCGGCGGGCGGCGGCCCCGGTGTGCCCCAAAATCCGCACCCGCCCCCCGTCGGCGGGGACGAGGCCCAGCACGGTCTTGAACAGGGTGGACTTGCCCGACCCGTTGGTGCCCAGCAGGCCGCAGACGCGGCCGGGGGCGACGGACAGGCTCACGCCGTCCAGCGCCAGGACGTCGCCGTAGCGGACGGTGGCGTCGGTGACCTCGATGGCGGCGTTCACCGCTCCTCCCCCCGCAGCCCGGCCACGATGGCCTCGGCGTCGTGGCGCAGCAGGTCCAGGTAGGTGGGGACGGGACCGCCCTCCTCGGACAGGGAGTCGACGTAGAGGGTCCGGCCCATGGCGGCGCCGGTCTCGCGCGCCACCGAGCGCTGGGAGCCGTCGTTGACGGTGCTCTCGCAGAAGACGGCGGGCACCTGGTTGTCGCGGACGAACTCGGTGACGGCGGCGGTCTGCCGGGGGGTGCCCTGGGTCTCGGCGTTGACCGGCCACAGGTACATCTCGGTCAGCCCCGCGTCGCGCGCCAGGTAGGAGAAGGCGCCCTCGCAGGTGACCAGGGCGCGGGAGCTGTCGGGGACCCCGGCGAGTTCGTCCTCCAGGTAGTCGCCGACCCCGCTGATCTCGTCCTTGTAGGCCTCGGCCGCCTCGGCGTAGACCCGTTCGCCCTCGGGGTCGAGTTCGGTGAGGGCGTCGCGGATGTTGTCGACGTAGACGGGGGCGTTGTCGGGTGACATCCAGGCGTGGGGGTTGGGCTGGCCCTCGTACTCCCCCGCGGAGATGGGGATGGTCTCGACACCGTCGCTGAGCACGGCGGTGGGGGCCTGCACGCGTTCGGTGAACTGGCTGAACCATGCCTCCAGGCCGAGCCCGTTCTCCAGGATCAGGTCGGCGTCCCGGCCGCGGACGAGGTCGTCGGGGGTGGGTTCGTAGCCGTGGATCTCGGCTCCGGGCCGGGTGAGCGAGGCGACCTCCACGCGTCCGTCGGCGACGTTGCGTGCCATGTCCGCCAGGACGGTGAACGTGGTCAGGACCAGGGGCCGTCCGTCGTCGCGCTCCTGCCCGGCGGAGGAGGAACAGGCGGTCAGGCCCAGGACCAGGGCGAGGGAGGCGGCGGGGAGCTTCGCCGACCAGGAGTGTGAAGAAGCCTCATCTTGAAAGTTCGGCACGCCTAACTTTTTACCACAACAGGGCCAAACTACACATCGCGGCGGGCGTGTCGCGGTCGTCGCCCGGGCCTCGTGTCCTGGACGGCGCCGTCCCGCCCGCGCCGATGGAGCAGACGGCGCGGAAGCGGCGGGCCCCGCGAACCCCGCCACCGGTACGGCGCGCGGCTCAGTCCAGGTCGGCCAGGGCCGCCCGGGCCGCGGCTGTCCAGTGCGGCGACCCGGCCCGGATGGCCACGCGCAGGGCCAGCCGGTAGTGCTCCGCGGCCCGCTCACGGCGTCCGAGCGCGCGGTCGAGGTCGCCGAGCTGGTGCGCGACCGGTCCCAGGGTCAACAGACCGCTGCCCGCACCGGCCAGCTCCCCGGCGGCGGGTGAGAGCAGGCGGTGGGCGCGCTCCATCGCGGGGTGGTCGCCGACGGCGGTGGCGGCCCGGGCGGCCAGACAGGTCAGAGCCTCCCCGAGCAGGCCGGGCGGTGCGTCGGGCGGCGGGGGCGCGGACTCGGGCGAGGCCAGGGCGTCGGCCCAGGGCGCGTAGGGGCCCCAGTCCTGGCGCGGGTCCACCGGTGCGGGTCGGCCGCCCTGAAGGCGCAGACACAGCAGCGCCAGGGGCAGGATGCCCTGTTCCACACCGGGCATGCCGGTGTCGGCGAGCCGCACGCTCGCGGCACGGTAGGCGGCCTCGGCCTCCTCGACGGCCCCCCGCGCGGCCGTGCGCAGTGCCTCGTACCAGCGGGTGAACACCCCCACCAGCGGAATCCCGTAGCGCGAGCCCAGCCGGTCGGCGTCGGCCGCGTGGGCGTCGGCGGCACCGAAGTCGGCGAGCGCGGAGTGCGCCTGGACCAGGACGAGGTGGCCCAGCACCTCGAAGGTCACCAGGCCGTGCCGAGAGGCCAGGTCGACCAGCTCCGCGCCGATCTCCACGCGCTGCGGGGCCCGCCCGGAGCCCTGGAAGGACTGCATGAAGCGGGCGTTGAGCGCCAGGCACAGCAGGGCGGGGTCGCCGAGCCCGCGGGCGGCCTCCTCGGCCCGGCGGGCCGCGTCCGGGCCCCGGCCGGTGGCGGTGCCGCGCAGTTCCAGGGCCAGGGCGCACAGCAGGCGGACGCGCTGCTCGGGGCGGTCCTCGGGCAGCGCGGCCAGGGTGCGCTCGGCGGCCCCGGCGATCTGGCGGGCCAGCTCCTCGTCGTCGTTGCGCGGCCACAGGGCGGGCACGTCGAAGGCGGTGATGACCTGCGCCGTCAGTTCCGCGTCACCCAGCTCCTCGGCCGCGGCGACCGCCCGGGCGCGGTGGTGGCGGGCCTCCTCCAGGCGGCCGGTGACGGCCAGCGCCCGCACCATGCCCATGACCGCCTCCAGGCGTTCGCGGGGCTGGTCCTCGCCGGAGCGGTCGTGGGCGGCGACGGCCTCCCGCCACAGCCGGGCCGCCTCGTGCGGGGCGAAGCGCTCCTCGGCCCGCAGGGCGGCTGTGCGGGCGTGGTGGGCGGCCCGGGTCGCGGTGGCGCGGGTTCCCGCCCGCCCGAAGTGGTGCGCGAGCAGGTCGGCCCGGTCGGGGTGCAGCGCCTCGACGGCCTCGGCCACCGCCGTGTGCCAGTGCGCCCGGCGCGGTCGGGAGAGGTCCTGGTAGAGGGTGTCGCGCACCAGCACGTGCGCGAAGCGCAGGCCGGGGGCGCCGTCGGGCTCGTCCGGTTCGGCGCGGTCGGTGAGGAAGCCCGCCTCCAGCGCCTCGTCCAGGGCGTCGAGCAGGGCGTCCCCGTCCGGGGACAGGGCCGACAGGACGTCGGGGTCGATGTCGCGGCCGATCACCGAGGCCTGCCGCAGCAGGGCCCGGGCCCCGGGCATGAGGGAGCCCAGGCGGTGGCGGATGACGTCGCGCACCCCGGCGGGGACCGCGTCGAGCGCGGCGCCGTCCCCGTCGGACAGCAACCGGGCCAGCTCACGGACGAAGAAGGGGTTGCCGCCGCTGCGCCGGTGGACGGTGCGCAGCGCCCGCCCGTCGACGTCGCGGCCGACCAGGGCCCGTACGAGCGCGCCGGTCGCGTCCTCGGCCAGCCCGCCCAGGTAGGCGCGGGCCGGTTCGCCGGGGGCGAGCCGGGCCAGGGCCGCGGTCAGCGCGGGCAGGACCTCGCCGGTCCGGTAGGTCCCCACGAGCAGCACGGGCCCGGGGAGCGGTTCGGCGGCCAGGAAGGTGAACAGTTCCAGGGTCTCCTCCGCCGCCCGGTGCAGGTCGTCGAAGACCAGCAGGACGGGGCCGCGCCGCGCGGCCGAGGCGAGGAGGCGGGCGGCCCGGCGCAGGACGCCGAACCGGGCCGCGGCGGGGTCCGCGCTGGCGACCCCGGGCGCTGTGGTGTCGTCGTCCCGGGCGGGAGCAGCGGTGCCGCTGGGCGCTGTGATGCCCGTGGCCGTGGCGGTATCGATGCGCGGGGCCCCGGATCCGGTGCCGGTGGGGTCGGTGGTGGCAGCGCGCGGGGCGCCGGGGTCGGCGGCGTGTTCCGCGGCCTGTGCCGGGCCGGTGGCGACCCCGTGGGTCGCGGTGTCCGCGGCCGCCGTCAGCACGGCGGCGATCTGCGTCCAGGGCCAGACCGCGGGCGCCCCCTCGTGCTCGGGGCCGCGCCCCCAGGCCGCGGTCCACCCGCGCCCGGCCAGCCGCCGCGCGAGTTCCTCGGCCAGGGCCGTCTTACCCGCCCCGGCGTCGCCGGAGACCAGCGCGACCCGGGCCGGAGCGCGCGGCGCGGCGGAGGCGGCGGCCCCCTCCAGCAGTTCCAGCTCCCGGGCCCGGCCCACGAAGGGACGCTGGGCGCGTTCGGGCGCGCTCTCCACCCGTGCCGGAACCGCGGTGGCAGCACGCGGGATGAGGTGGGGAGCCTGGGCCAGGACGTCGGACTCCAACCGCCGCAGTTCGGGGCCGGGGTCCACCCCCAGTTCGTCCGCCAGGGTCCGGCGGGCGCGGCGCAGGGCGGCCAGCGCGTCACCCTGGCGGCCCGAGCGGTACAGGGCCAGCGCCCACTGCCGCCAGGCGTTCTCGCGCAGGGGGTGGGCCAGGGCGTGCGCCTCCAGGGTGGGCACGGCGTCGCCCGCACGGCCCAGCGCCAGGAGGGCCTCGGCGTGCCGCTCCACCGCCAGCAGCCGCAGCCCCTCCATCCGGTCGGCCTCGGCCCGCGCCCAGGGGTAGGCGGCGAACTCGGCGTAGGCGGGCCCCCGCCACCACCCGAGGGCCTCCTCCAGCCCGTCCAGCGCCGCTCCGGGCCGGTCCTCGGTGAGCAGTGCTCCGCCGCGGGCCACGGCCGCGGCGAAGCGCCGGGCGTCGACCGCGTCGGGTCCGGCCCGCAGCGCGTAACCCGGTGGCGCGGTCACCAGCAGCCGGGCGGGTCGCCGCGCGGGCCGGTCCGGTTCCAGGGACCGGCGCAGCGCGGAGACGAAGGTGCGCACCGCCGCCACGGAGCCCTCGGCGGGCGCCTCCCACAGGTCGTCCACGAGGCGGTCCACGGGCACGGCACGGCCCTCGGCGACCAGGAGCCGAGCCAGCACCGCGCGGTGCCGCGGCCCCTTGAGGGCGAGCGGCCCGTGCGCGCCGACGGCCTCCAGAGGGCCCAGCACGCGGAAGGACACCGCCGCCTGCGTCGCCTCTCCCCCCATGGCAGCCAATCTATCCGGCCGTCCGCGCCGGACGGGGCCGCCGACGCCCCCGCTCAACCGCTGCTCATCGGCTGCTCATCGGCTCCCGGCAGGCTCGTGGACGACCGAGTTCCCCGGCGACCGCCGGGGACCCGACTCCAACCCGACGGAGGAGACCACCGTGGAACCCAGGATCCCGGGATTCGACTACCAGCGCGTGCCCGTCGCCGAGGGCGTGGCGCTCAACGCCGCCGTCGGCGGCTCGGGCAGCCCCCTCGTGCTGCTGCACGGCTTCCCCCAGACCCACCTGATGTGGCGGCACGTCGCGGCCGACCTGGCCGCCGACCACACCGTCATCTGCCCGGACCTGCGCGGCTACGGCGACAGCGACAAGCCCGCCGACACCGACGGCCACGGCTACGCCAAGCGCACCATGGCCGCCGACGTCGTCGCCCTGGCCCGCGCCCTGGGCCACGAGCGCTTCGCCCTGGCGGGCCACGACCGGGGCGCCCTGGTCGCGATCCGCGCCGGGCTGGACCACCCCGGCGCCGTCACGCACCTGGCCTCGCTCGACGTGCTGCCGACCCTGGACATGTGGGAGGTCATGCGCGGGGCCTCGGCAGCGGTGGGCTTCCACCTGTACCTCATGGCCCAGCCCCCGGGCCTGCCCGAGCAGCTGATCGGCGCCAGCCCGGACGCGTTCTTCGGACACTTCCTGGACATCTGGACGCGCGACCCCGAGGCGATCCCCGCCGAGGTGCGCGCCGCCTACCTGCGGGCCTCGCGCGAGGCCGTGCCCTCGATCGTGGCCGACTACCGGGCCTCGGCCGGGATCGACGTCGAACACGACGAGGCCGACCGCGCGGCCGGGCGGCGCCTGGCCATGCCGGTGACGGTGCTCCAGCAGGACTGGGGCGCGGCGCTGGGCTACGACGCCGCCGCGGTGTGGCGGGCCTGGGCCCCCGACCTGCACCACAGCACGGTGACCTGCGGCCACTTCATGGCCGAGGAGGCCCCGGCCGAGGTGGTCGGGGCGCTGCGCGGCCTGCTGGCCCGGTAGGCGCCCCCGGCGTCTGCGGCTGCTACGCCGTGGTCGGCGGAGTCAGCGACTCGGGGTGGAACCGCTCGGCGCGGTCACGGACCGTGTACATGTTCCAGCAGTGCTCGGCGAGGTCGTCGGGGTCGGCGACCGGGAACCGCGGGCCGTCGGCCGCGTCGAAGGCGGCCCGGGCCGCGGCGGACACCTCGCTGCGGTCGATCAGGGAGGCGATGGTCAGGGCGCCGGCGTAGACGCCCTTGTCGGCCAGTTCGGCGTGGAGGGAGCACAGGTAGTTGCGGGTGGCCGCCATCACCGGGCCCAGGCCGCTGAGGTCGGGCATCGGTCGCGCCGCCGAGTAGCCCCGGGCCAGCAGGAAGGCGCCGTCGCCGCGTTCGGTCCACTAAGGAGATCGCCCGCCGGGCGGGCGTGAGCCACGGCACCCTCTGCAACCTCTTCGGCACCCGCGAGGCGCTCATCGACGAAGTGGTGACCGACCTGGCCGCCGACCGCCTCGACCAGGCAGCCGAGCACGCCCTGGCCTTCGAGGGGGCCTGGGAGGGGTTCGTGTACTACGTCGAGAGGGTCTGCGAACTCCAGGTCACCGACCCCGCGCTCGCCGACGTGGCCAGCGGTCGCTATCCGCGTGCCGAACGCCTGATGTCCGTCTGCGCCAGGGCACAGGACGCCACCACGCGGATCGTCGAGCGCGCGCGGCGGGCCGGCGCCCTGCGCCCGGACTTCACCGGCGAGGACCTCCTGATCGTCTTCGGCACCGACGCCCTGCTCGCCCGTGCGGCCGGGGACGCCGCGCCCGACGCCTGGCGCCGCGGGCTGGCCCTCGTGCTCGGCGGACTGCGCGCGGACGCCGCCCGGGGACCGCTTCCCGGCGCCCCGATGACTCCCCGGCAGGTGTACGACGTCATGGGCAGGCTCACCGGCACGCCCTGAGCTGGGCGCCAGTGCCCTGGAGGGCGGTTGGCGCGGTCCGGCGGGGCGTCGCCCCACCAGCGGATCCGGACTCTGTCAGAATTCCTCGGAAAAAGATCGGTGGACGTGTCGATCCGCGGCACCCCCGTTCGACCTAGGGGTGGAAGGGCCCGGAAGGGGTCCGCGACACCCAGGGAGACAGAGCCATGAAGTACATGCTGATCATGCGCGCCACCGACGAGGCCTTCGCGGGAATGGGCGAGATCGACTTCGACGAGATGCTCGCGACCATGGGCCGGTACAACGAGGAGATGATCCGCGCCGGGGTGCTGCTCGCCGCGGAGGGCCTCGACGACGCCGCCGAGGGCGTGGTCGTCGACTACTCCTCCGAGCCGCCCGTGGTCACCGACGGCCCCTACGGCGAGACCAAGGAGCTGTTCGGCGGGTTCTACATCCTCAACGTGGCCTCCAAGGAGGAGGCCGTGGAGTGGGCCAAGCGGTCGCCGATGACCGGCCCCGGTTTCAAGACCGAGATCCGCCGGGTCACCACGATCGACGAGTTCCCGCAGGACAACGAGTGGATCCAGAGGGAGCGGGCCTGGCGCGAGGCCACCGGCCAGCTCTGAGCGGACCGACCGGAGATGGCTGACCCCACCGGCCGCGAGGCCGTAGCCGCCGTCTGGCGGATCGACTCGGCGCGGATCGTCGGCGCGCTCGCGCGCTACACCGGCGACTTCGCCCTGGCCGAGGACCTGGGCCAGGAGGCGCTGGCCGAGGCGCTGGTGACCTGGCCGCGCGAGGGCGTGCCCCGCAACCCGGCGGGGTGGCTGCTCACCGTCGGCCGCCGCCGCGCGATCGACGCGTTCCGCCGCCGCTCCGCCCTGGACGACAGGTACGCCGTCCTCGCCCGTGACCTGGGCGAGGGCGGCGCCGCCTCGGGCAGCGCGCCCGCCGACCCCGCACGGGAGGCCGACGACGTGCTGTGGGATCCGGACCGGATCGACGACGACGTGCTCGCGCTGATGTTCACCGCCTGCCACCCCGTGCTGTCGCGGGAGGCCAGGGTGGCGCTCACCCTGCGGGTGGTCGGCGGTCTGACCAGCGACGAGATCGCCAGGGCGTTCCTGGTCCCGACCGCGACCGTGCAGGCCAGGATCACCCGGGCCAAGAGGACCCTCGGGGCGGCCCGGGTGCCCTTCGGGGTACCCCCGGCCCAGGAACGGCCCCAGCGGCTCGGTTCGGTGCTCAACGTGGTCTACCTGATCTTCACCGAGGGCTCCTCGGCCAGCTCCGGCGGCGACCTGCTCCGGCTCGACCTCGCGGGCGAGGCCCAGCGCCTGGCCCGGGTGCTGGCCCGTCTGGTCCCCGACCAGCCCGAGGTCCACGGCCTGCTGGCGCTGCTGGAGCTGACCGCGGCGCGCTTCCCCGCCCGGACCGGGGCTGACGGGCGGCCGGTGCTGCTGGAGCACCAGGACCGCCGCCGCTGGGACCGCGCCGCGATCCGCCGGGGACGGGCCGCCCTGGCCCGCGCGGGGAGGACCGGCCGGGGGCTGGGCGCCTACGGCCTCCAGGCCGCGATCGCCGAGTGCCACGCGCTCGCCCCCTCGGTGCGGGAGACGGACTGGGAGCGGATCGTGCTGCTCTACGAGGCGCTCGGCCGTCTGGCGCCCTCCCCGGTGGTGGACCTCAACCGGGCGGTGGCGGTCTCCATGGCCCGGGGACCGGCCGAGGCGCTGCGGATCGTGGACGAGCTGGCGGCGGCCGGGGCGCTGGCGGACTCGCACCTGCTGCCGAACGTGCGCGGGGAGCTGCTCGTGCGCCTGGGGCGCACCGGTGAGGCGCGCACCGAACTGGAGCTGGCCGTGCGCCGGTGCGGCAACGAGCGCGAGCGGGAGGTGCTGGAGCGCAAACTCGCCGACCTGGGCTGACCGTTCCACACCCCCCGGGGAGCACCGCGCCGCGGCCCGCGCCGGCCCCGGGACTCCGGCGCTGCGGACTGACCAGGGACGGGGCTCCCACGAGGCCGGAGCACCGTCGTACCTCAGTACTATGGTCGCTCCGCTCGCATGGAGGACCGCTGTCCCTGCGGGCTTTTCGACGTCCACGGGGTCACGACGGCCCGCACCGCAAGGGAGTCCGATGGGGGCCGAGCCGCACCGCACACTGCGTGGCCGCTACCAGCTGCTGGCCGAGATCGGCCGGGGCGGGATGGGCCGGGTCTGGCGCGCCCACGACACCGAGCTCAACCGCACCGTCGCGGTCAAGGAGATCCTCCTGGGCCCGGGCCTGGACGACCACGAGCGCGACCGGATGGCCGCCAGGGCCCGGCGCGAGGCGCAGGCCACCGCGATGGGCGGCCACCCCAACATCGTCACCGTGCACGACATCGTCCAGGACGACGGGCGCCCGTGGATCGTCATGGAGTTCCTCAGCGGGCGCTCCCTGCACGCGCTGGTCCGCCAGGAGGGCCCGCGCGGCGCCCGCGTGACCGCCCGGTGGGGGCTCGACCTGCTCAGCGCGCTGAGCACCGCGCACGGGCAGGGGATCACCCACCGCGACGTCAAACCCGAGAACGTCATGGTCACCGACGCCGGGCGGGTGGTGCTCACCGACTTCGGCATCGCCACCATCGCCGACACCTCCTCCGTCACCCAGACGGCCGGGGTGATGGGCTCCCCCGCCTACCTGGCCCCCGAGCGGCTGGCGATGAGTCCGGCGACCCCGGCGAGCGACCTGTGGTCCCTGGGCGCCACCCTGTACCACATGGCCACCGGCACCTCCCCGTTCCGCCGCGAGGGCATCCCCGCCACACTGCACGCCGTCACCTCCGAGGAGCCGCCCGACGTCCTGGGCCGGGGCCCGCTGGGCCAGGCGGTACGGGGCCTGCTGGTGAAGGACCCGGCCGGGCGGATCGACGCCGACCGCTGCCGCGCGCTGCTGACCGCAGAGGCGGAGGCGGGCACCGCCGCCGCGGCCCCCTCGGCCACGACCGTGTCCGTGCCGACACGGCCGTTGAGCGCGCCCGCACGCGCGGTCACCCCGGGGCCGGTCCCGCCCGGATCCCCGGGACCGGTTCCGCGGGGCCCCGCGGCGGTCCCGCCGCAGACCACGGTCACGGCGGCGCCGGAACCGCGGCGGGGCGGACGGCTGTCCTGGCCGATGGTGGTGCTCACCCTGGGCCTGGCCTCGCTGGTGGCGGTGGCGGCGCTGGTGGTGGTGCTCGACCCGTGGGGGTCCGACACCGGTGCCGCCGCCTCCGGGACGGGCACGGAGGAGTCCCCCGAACCCGGTGCCGGAGAGCAGCAGGCCGGGGGCGGGAACGAGGGGGACGCCACCGCCCCGGAGGAGACCGGCACGCCCCAGGAGGGCGGCGCCGACGGCGCCCCCGTGCCCGGGACGACCTGGACCGAGGACCCCGAGGGCTTCGGTCTGAGCGTCCCCGAGGGCTGGATCCGCCGGGTGGACGGCAGCAGCGTCTTCTTCGAGTCCCCCGACAACGCCGACTACCTCCAGATCGACATGGCCGAGCACCCCACCGACGACGAGTACCAGCACGTCCTGGACCAGGAGCAGGGCGTGTACGACTCGGGGCGGCTGCCGGGCTACGAGCGGGTGCGGATCACCGACGTCACCGACGACACCGGCTTCCACTCGGCCGCCGAGTGGGAGTTCACCTGGCGGGACGAGACCGGCGAGACGCGCCGCGTGCTGACCCGCAACATCGCGGTGGCGCCCGGGGTGTACTACGCGCTGGCCTGGGCCTCCACCGACGCCTCGTGGGCCGACCAGGGCGCCCAGCGCACCGCCGCCATGGAGTCCTTCGGCCCGGCCTGATCCCGCTCCGGCCCGCACCACCGCGGTCCGGTCCGCCCGCCCCGCTCCCCGGACTCCGGCGCCGTGGTGCGGGGTCGGCGGGAGCGGCGACGCGGCCGCGCTCAGCTGCCCAGGTAGCGCAGCACCGCCAGCACCCGGCGGCTGTAACCGGAGGCGTGCCCCAGACCCAGCTTGTCGAAGATCGCGTTGACGTGCTTCTCCACCGCGCTCAGCGACACGTACAGCCGCTCGGCGATCGAGGCGTTGCTCAGCCCCTGCGCCATGTGCTCCAGGACGTCGCGCTCGCGCGGGGTGAGCCGGGCCAGCGGGTCGGTGTGGGTGGTGCGCGCCAGCAGCTGGCGCACCACCTCGGGGTCGAAGGCCGCCCCGCCCGCGCGCACCCGCTCCAGGGCCTCCAGGAACTCCCCCACCTCCGACACCCGGTCCTTGAGCAGGTAGCCCACCCCTCCCGAGGCCCCGGCCAGCAGTTCGGCGGCGTAGCGCTGCTCCACGTACTGCGACAGCACCAGCACCGCGACCCTCCCGTGCTCGGCGCGGATGCGCAGCGCCGCCCGCAGCCCCTCGTCGGTGTGGGTGGGCGGCATCCGCACGTCCACCACGGCGGCGTCGGGCGCGTGCTCGGCGACCGCGGCCAGCAGCGCGTCGGCGTCGCCGACCGCCGCCGCCACCTCGTGGCCCTCCTCCTCCAACAACCGCACCAGGCCCTCCCTGAGCAGGACCGAGTCGTCAGCGATCACCAGGCGCATGGGGGCTCCGTATCGTGGTCAGGGGCAGCGCGGCGCGTACCGTGGTCGGACCGCCCCGGGGACTGTGTACCGCCAGTGTGCCGTCCAGGGCCCGCACCCGCCTGGCCAGGCCGGTCAGTCCGCCGCCAGCGGGGTCGGCGCCGCCGCGGCCGTCGTCGAGCACCCGCAGGTCCAGGACGCCGTCGGCGTCGTCCAGGTGCAGGATCACCACCTCGGCCCCGGCGTGCTTGACGGCGTTGGTGATGGCCTCGCGCGCCACGAAGTACACCGCCGTGGCCAGTTCGCGGGGCGGCGGGGCCGACAGGCGCGCGCGCACCCGCACCGGCAGCGGGCTGCGTTCGGCCACCTCGGTCAGCGCCGCCTCCAGGCCCAGGGTGTCCAGCGCGGTGGGGTAGACCCGCCAGGCCACCTCCCGCAGCTCGTCCAGCAGTACCCGGGTCTCGGTGTGCGCCTGGTGGACCAGCCGCGCCGCGCGCTCGGGGTCGTGGCCGCGCTGGGCCCGCCCCAGCAGCATGGCCAGCGCCACCACGCGCTGCTGGACCCCGTCGTGCAGGTCGCGTTCGATGCGCCGCCGCTCCTCGTCCACCGCCCGCACGATGCCCGACCGGGTGGAGGTCAGCTCGTCGATGCGCCGGTGCAGCAGGTCCTCGCTGCTGGGACCCACCAGACGGCGGGCCAGGGCGCGGTCGGCGGCCGAGGCCACCGCCACCACCAGCCACGTCGCCGCCAGGACGACCAGGCCCATGAGCAGGCCCACGCTGATGCTGGAGACGTGTACCCGCGCGCCGGGCATGAGCACCGGCACGTGGGTGCCGCCCCCGGTGAACAGCTCCAGTGCGGCCCCGCCGACGAAGACCACCACCAGCATCAGCGCCGTGGGCGCCAGGTAGCCGCACAGCAGCGCCGCCGGAAGGCGCAGCAGCAGGTAGGCCACGCGCGGGGCGGCCTCGACCCCCGGGCCGGCCACGCCGCCCCCCGACCACCGGGCCAGGCGGGCCAGGTCCGCGTCGCCCAGGCGCACCGCCCACCGGGTCACCACGCCGCGGAACCGGTGCCGGGCCCGGGAGGTCAGGAACGGGGCGCACACCAGCGCCGCGGCCGCCGCGAGGACCCACACCAGCGTGAGCACGGCGGTGCACAGCCCCAGCAGGGTGCCCGTCAACTCGCGCCCGGCCCGTGCCAGCGGCGCGGCCGCCGCACGCGCCCAGGCGCGGGGACCGTCCCCGTCCCCGGCCCACTCGGCCATCCGCCCCTCCCCCTCTTCCCTTCCGACCGTCCGCATCCGCCGCCTCAGGCGCCCCGGAGCCGGAGCACCAGGGCGCCCGCCGCCAGGCTCGCCGCGGTCCAGTACACGAGCACCGCGCCGCCCGCGGCGGGCGTGAGCGCGTGGTCGAACCGCCCGATCACGAAGGCGCTGTCCACGAACGAGATCCCGGCGAGGAACGGCATGCGCCCGGCGAGGTAGACACCCACCTCGCTGCCCATCAGCAACAACATCACCGGCAGGCCCAGAATCAGCATGAACACCGTGGTCAGCGCCGCGGCGGCCGACCGCAGCGCGGAGCCGACCCCCACGGTGGCCACGGCCACGGCGGTCAGGTACACGGCCGTGCGCACCACGTCCGCGGCGGCCTGCCCCGGGTCC
This sequence comes from Nocardiopsis sp. LDBS0036, assembly GCF_041228755.1. NCBI lineage: Bacteria > Bacillati > Actinomycetota > Actinomycetes > Streptosporangiales > Nocardiopsidaceae > Nocardiopsis > Nocardiopsis sp. LDBS0036. The sequence continues at coordinate 1,036,320 of NZ_CP141103.1, read as the reverse complement.
AGGGTGCCGTACCCCTCCAGGTAGGGGTGCCGCATCACCAGGTGCGCCAGAAGCGTACCGACCGCCCCCGTCACCAGCGACGCCGCGAACACGGTGGCGGCCACGGCCAGGGCCTTCGCCGCGAGCACGCGCACCCGCACCGGGACCGCCTGGAGGGTGGGGTGGATGGAGCGGGAGGAGTACTCGGAGGTGATCACCGGAAGCGCCACGGCGATGACGGCGAACTGCACGGCCCACACGGCGGCGTAGACCGCCATCTCCGACGCCGGGACCTCGGCGGTCGGCAGGTTCCCGTTCTGCATGTTGCCGACGGTCGAGACCGCCGCGCCCTGCGCCACCACGGCCATGAGCAGCAGGGCCGCGGCCAGGCCCCACCAGGTGGAGCGCACCGAGCGGAGCTTGACCCACTCGGCCGAGGCGGCCGCGGCCAGGTCGGACAGGGCCCGGGCCGGGCCGGGGGCGCGGTCGGCGGAGGGGGCCGGGGGCTGCCCGGTCGTGGTGGAGGTCGTCACGGTCGGCTCCTGTTCGCGGTGGTGTACTGCACGCTGTCGGCGGTCAGCTCCCGGTAGGCCTGCTCCAGGGACGCGTCGCGCGTGCTCAGCCGGTGCAGGGCCACCCCCGCCCGGTGGGCCAGTTCCCCGACCCGTTCGACGGGTACGCCGGTGACCACCAGTTCGCCCGGGCCGGGGCGCTCCACCCCGGCCCCCTCCGCCTCCAGCGCGGTGACCAGGTCCTCGGGGTGGGGCGCGCGCACCAGCACGGCCGTCCACGCGCTGTTGCCCAGCACATCGGCCAGGGGCGCGTCGGTGATGAGCCTCCCCCGGCCGAGCACCACCAGGTGGTCGGCGGTCAGCTGCATCTCGCTCATCAGGTGGCTGGAGACGAACACCGTGCGCCCCTCGTCCGCGAGGGAGCGCATCAGGTCGCGGATCCAGCGCACGCCGTCGGGGTCCAGGCCGTTGACGGGCTCGTCGAACAGCAGCAGACCCGGATCGCCCAGCAGGGCGGCGGCGATGCCCAGGCGCTGGCTCATACCCAGGGAGAAGGCCCCCGCGCGCCTGCGCGCCGCCTCGGCCAGCCCCACGGCCTCCAGCACCTCGTCCACGCGGCGGTCGGGGATGCGGTGGGTGCGGGCCAGCCCCAGCAGGTGGGAGCGGGCGCTGCGTCCGGGGTGCACCGCGCGGGCGTCCAGGACGGCGCCCACGTGGTGCAGGGGCCGGTCCAGCTCCCGGTAGGGGCGGCCCCCGACCAGGGCCTGTCCGGCAGTGGGCCGGTCCAGGCCCAGCACCATCCGCATCGTCGTGGTCTTGCCCGCGCCGTTGGGACCCAAGAAGCCGGTCACCCGGCCGGGGCGGACCTCCAGGTCCAGCGAGTCCACGGCGAGCGTCTCCCCGTAGCGCTTGGTCAGTCCCCGCAGGGTGATCATGTGCGGCCCTCGTCTCGTCGTTCGTGCGGCGGTGACCACGTTAGGAACCCGGACCCCGGCCGGGCCATGGTGCGTACCGCCAGGTCGGGTGCGGTGCGCGCCAGGGCGGGGGTGGGGTTTTCCTCAGGGAGGGGACGAGGCCGCGCCGTCGCCGCCGGACCGGTGGGGCCGTTTCGTCCCCGAAGGCGTTCGGGCCCGGATAGCCTCGGTCCGTTCCCCGTTTGCAGGAGGTGCGCGGTGTCCCGGACCTGGACCGCGATCGACTTCGAGACCGCCAACCACGACCGCGGCAGCGCGTGCGCGGTCGGCCTGGTGCGGGTGCGCGACGGCGCGGTCGTGGACCGGTACACCACGCTGATCCGGCCGCCGAGGCAGGTGGACTTCTTCTCCCGCCACAACATCGCCGTGCACGGCATCACCGCGGCCGACGTCGCCGACGCCCCCTCCTGGGAACAGGCGCACGCGCGCATCGTGGAGTTCGCCGACGGCGGCCCCCTGGTGGCGCACAACGCCGCCTTCGACATGGGGGTGCTGCGCCAGGCCTGCGGACACACCGGGCTGTCCCACCCGGCGTGGGAGTACGCGTGCACGCTGGCGCTGTCCCGGCGCACCTGGAGCGGGCTGCCCGACCACAAGCTGCCGACCGTGTGCGCCCACATCGGGCACCGGGTGACGCACCACCACCGCGCCGACGCCGACGCCGAGGCCGCCGCGCGCATCGTGATCGCCGCCATGGAGCGCTACGGCACCCCGTCGCTGGCCGACCTGACCCGTGCCGCGCGGACGGACCTGCGCCGGGTGGAGGCCTCGCCCGGGAGCGCGGTGCCCGCCCCGGTCCCGGCCGCCGCCGCGCCCGTCCAGCCCGCGCTGCTCGCCGCGTCCGCCGCGGCTGCCGCGCCCGAGGACCGGTTCGGACGGTGGCAGCGCGACGCCCGGACGCCGCTGCCCGAGCCCTCCCCGGACGCCGACCCCACCGGGCCGCTGTACGGGCGCACCGTGTGCGTCTCCGGCGACCTGGAGTCCATGGACAAGCCCGAGGTGTGGCGGCGCGTGGCCGAGGCGGGCGGGCGGCCCGCCAAGAACGTCACCAGGAAGACCGACATGCTCGTCCTCGGGGGCCACGGCGGCCCCGGAAAGACCGCCAAGCACCTGCGGGCCGAGACCTACCGCGAGCGAGGCCAGCGCATCGACCTGGTCACCGAGGCCGAACTGCTGGCCCTGCTGGGGATGACCACCCGCCCCTGACCGGGGCGCGCCCCGCGTCCGCGGGCCTGAGGACGGCGGTGGTCACCGACGTGCGCTTTCCGGCCGGGGCCGCCTGACGCCGGGTGCCGCGCCGCGCCGGTCCGTGCGCACGGGGCCGCCCGCGCCCCGGGACGGACGCGGGCGGCCCCGTGGAGTCGGTCAGACCCTCTCGTTCGGCGACGTGGGAAAGCGCAGGATGGCGCCGTTCTCGTTGCTGGTGTGGCCGTGGTCGAGGACCTCGCCGAAACCGGCGTCGGCGGCCATCGCCGAACGCAGCATCAGCGCGCTGGCCGGTGCCCGGAACGCCGCGTCGGGGTCGTCCAGGTCCGCCGGGTTCTTCGACACCAGCACCGGCTCGCCCGGTGAGCCCCACAGCTCGGGTTCGCCGTCGCGGTCGGCGCCCAGCAGCAGGGTGCGCACCCGCGCCTCCGACAGCATCGGCAGGGTGGGCTCGGTGCCGCGCACCGCCTGGTCGTTGGCGAGTTTCTGGTGGTAGTCGGCGATGATGTCGTCATGGCCGTCGATGACGAAGTCGCGCAGCGCCTCCGCCGCGGCCGCGTGCAGGCGCTCCTCGGCGTCGGGGCCGCCCCGTCCGCCGGCCACCAGCCTGATCGGGATGCTCAGCTTGCGCTCGCCCAGGTTGTCGCGCAGGTAGGCGATGGCCTCCTCGTCACCGCCGACGAAGATGATCCGGGCGTCCACCTCGGCGACGGCCTCGCGCACCTGCTGGGCGATCCGGGCGGTGTTCTCCCGCCAGGTCTCCATGGGGTAGTGCTTGCCGTCGAAGCGGCCGTTGTACCCGCTCAGGACACCGGGCCCGCCGCGGCCCATCGGGTCGATGTTGCGCAGGTCGGCACCGGAGAAGTCCTTCTCGGAGGCCGGTTCGCTGGAGGGGTGGCCGGTGTAGGAGAACACCTTGGCGTTGACCCGGTCCAGCGCCACCAGGACGTAGGGCAGGTAGCGCCCCCGGTCCACGACCACGGGAAGGGGATCGGGAACCGGCATGCGCAGGGCGCGGCTCTGCGCGGGCGGTTCGGAGAGCGTGTACGCGCCGAGCAGGCGCCCCTCGGAGGCGAACAGGGAGTGGCCGTGACTGCCGAAGGCCCGGGAGGACCCGTCCCTGACCGCCTGTTCCAGCACGTCCAGGGTCGCCTTGTCGGTGCCCAGCGAGGAGAGTTCGTCCCGCAGGTGGCGCCAGCGCAGTTCGAGTTCCTTGCCGGCGTCGGTCCTGTCGCGGCTGGTGTCCAGGTGCACCGAGGCCACCGGAGCGTCGCTCTCGTACAGAGGTCGCAGAAAACCCAGGTCCATGTGTCCGCGGGGCGTGTGTCCCCGCCCCGCCCACCTCCTTCTCGGGGTCGGTCTGCGGGCCATCCTCGGGCCCGTGATGCTTGCCTCGGGGCACGCCACGTCGGCACAGACGCGCTTCTTGCCCAAGGATTTCCTGTCCTTGGACGGGCCCCCTACCCCGTCGGCCGCCGGACATGGGCGGAGAGGGACAACGAACTCACAGAAGAGGGTCGCCGGCTGTCGGGCGCGGAGGGGACCCGCGTCGCTAGCGTCGGTGACGCAGCAGAGGAGGGCACCATGCTGGACCGGCTCAACCGGGCCCTGGAGAAGGTCGAGGAGGACACCGGGCGGCCGGTGGACGTGGCGGAGATGGCGCGGATCGCGCTCACCTCCGAGCACCACCTGCGCCGCCTGTTCTCGGCGCTGGCGGGGATGCCCCTGTCGGAGTACGTTCGGCGGCGCAGGCTCACCCTCGCCGGGGCCGAGGTGCTCGGGGGCGGCGACAGCCTGCTCGACATCGCGGTGCGCCACGGCTACGGGTCGGCCGAGGCCTTCGCCCGGGCCTTTCGCGCCATGCACGGTGTGGGGCCGGGCGAGGCGCGCCGGACCGGCGCGGTGCTCGTCTCGCAACCGAGGATGTCCTTCCGCCTGACCGTCGAGGGGAGTACCACCATGCGTTACCGGATCGTGGACAAGGAGGCCTTCCGCCTCGTGGGCCCCAAGGCACGGGTGCCGATCGTCCACGAGGGCCGCAACCACGCCATGGAGGAGTTCGTCAGGAGCCTGGACAAGGGGGTCCGGGCGCGCGTCGCGGAGCTCTCCGACCAGGAACCGCGCGGTGTCCTGGGCGTCACCGCCGCGCTGTCCCCCGACCGCGGGGAGGGGAGCCTGATCGACTACTACGAGGCCGCGGCGACCTCCGCCCGTGGCGCGGAGGGCATGGAGGCGCTGGAGGTGCCGAGCGGTACCTGGGTGGTCTTCCCCAAGTCGGTGCCCGTGGAGCGGTGCCCCGAGGGGTTGCAGCACATGTGGGCGGACGCCTTCGGCCGGTGGTTCCCCTCCAACACGGCCTACCGGGTCACCGAGGGGCCGGAGATCCTGCGGGTCTCCTACACCGAGGACGGCGCCACCGCCGAGGCCGAGCTGTGGCTGCCCGTCGAGCGCCTCTGACGCGCCCCCGCGGCCCAGCGAGGGCGCGCGGCCGCTGACGGGACCGGCCGTGGCGGCCGTTTCCTAGACGCGGGTGCGGCAGCGGTCCAGGAAGCGGCGCAGCACCTCGTTGAACCGCTCGGGCCGCTCCAGGTTGGGCAGGTGCCCGGCGCCCTCGATGATCTCCACGACCGAGTCCGGCACCAGCACGTGCATGGACTCGGTGAGATCGGGCGGGGTGAACACGTCGTGCTGGCCCCCCACCAACAGGGTCGGCGCGGACACCCGGCGCAGCAGGGGCGCGTAGTCCTGGCGTCTGGCGCGGCCCAGCAGGGCGGCCGCCGCGCCCTCGGGCGGGGCGGCGTACATCATCGCGCGCACGTGGTCGGCCACCGCGGGCAGTTCGCGCACGTTGTCGGCGGTCATCATGCCCACGAGCACCTCGTCGCCGTAGCCGCGCATGCCCTCGGCGCGCAGCCGCTCGGCCAGCGCCACGCGGGCGGCACGGCCCCGCTCGGTCTCGGCGCTGGGGTTGGTGGCCGCCAGGGTCAGCGAGTCGACGCGGTCGGGGAAGAGCCGGTACAGCTCCAGGGCGATCTGGCCGCCCATCGACAGCCCCACCACGCTCACCACGTCCAGGCCCAGGTGGTCCAGGAGCGCGTCCAGGTCGCGGGCGAAGGTGTCCAGGGTCGTGGTCCCGGGGACGACGGTGCTGCTCCCGTACCCGCGCAGGTCGGGGGCGATCACCCGGTAACCGCGTCCCGCCAGGGCCCTGACCTGGGGTTCCCACATGGTGCGGTCGAAGGGGTGACCGTGGATCAGGAGGGTGGGGTACCCGGCGCCGCGGTCGGTGTAGGTGACGTTGATCCCGCGCACGGAGGCGATGCCCGGGCCTTCACTGCTCGCCGTGTTCGTCGTCTGATGTGCCACAGGAACCGATGCTATTCAGGCGTGCAAGGGCCCTGGCCACCGAGGGTCCCCCAGAGCCGGGTCACGGCCGGGCCGTAGGTGGTCCCTCGACACCTACGGCCCGCGGGTGGTACCGCGTCCCGCCGTTCTCGGGCGCGGTACGGCGTGGCGGGCGCGCCCGCCACACGGCGCCGGACGCGGAGCGTCCGGCTACGGGGAAGACGCGCCCGGACGCCGTCGGGTTCGGACGCGGTTCACCGCCGCGCCTCCCCCTTCCGGTCAGGGGAGCGGCGGACCGGACGGGCCCTGCGGGTACCGCGGCCCAGGAAGAGCGCCGCCACCAGGTAGGGCAGTGCGAACAGGGCGAACGCCAGGGCGTGCCCGGTCACCGCGAACACCCCCGCGTACAGCAGGTAGGAGGCCGTGGTGAGGGCGTCGGTGCCCAGACCTGCCAGGGAGGTGACCGTGGCCCGGCTCGACCCGGTGATGCGGTCCTGCAGGCGGGCGTCGGCGACCACGCCCGCGGTCTGGCACAGGCCGAAGCCCACGCCGATCAGCACCCATCCCACCGGGCCGTCCAGCAGGGCTCCGGCGGCGATGGCGGGCGCGGCCAGGCCCACCAGGACGGCCAGGGCCCGCACGGGCAGCCGGGAGGCGGGCCCGGCCAGCAGCCCGCCCAGGAGCACGAAGGCCCACACCACCAGGACCGCCACGGGAACGGTGGCGGCGGGGACGCCGGACTCGGCGACGAGCAGGGGGACGTACTCGTCCAGCGCCTCCCAGAACGCGGTCACCGCGACCACCAGCACGATCGCGCCGCGCACCCGCCGGCTGGAGCGGGCCTCGGCCAGTCCGCCGCGCAGGGCGTCCAGGTAGCCGGAGGGCCCCTCCTCCGCTTCCCCGGCCTCCGCGGCGCCGTCGGCGGAGGCGGGGCCGCCCTCGGCGGCGCGGTGCTCGGGCAGGGCCAGGGCCGCCAGGGCGCACAGCACGCAGACGGCGACGCTGGCCGCGCCGACCGCCGCGTAGCCGCCGTGGGCCATGACGGGGATGGCCAGCAGGGTGGCGGCGCCGACGGCGGCCACGTCCAGGGCGCGGGTCACGCCCATGACCCGGGCGTAGCGGTCGGACGCGTCGCGGCGGGCGAGTTCGGTGTAGACGAGGGCTTCGAGGGAGCCCGAGGACAGCGCGCCGCCCGCGCCCCACAGGACGAAGCCGAGCGCGAAGGTCCAGTAGCCGGGCCACAGCAGCCACAGCACGAACGCGCACGCGGCCAGGAGCGGCGCGGCGGCCAGCAGGTAGCGCCTCGGCACCACGTCGGCCCAGGCCCCGGCGGGGACGGACGCGAGGACCGAGGACAGTGACCAGATCACGAACAGGGAGCTGATCTGGGCGACGGTCAGGCCGGTCTCGTCGAACAGCAGCGCGTACAGCGGGTAGAGGAGGACGAACTCCCCCAGGGCCGCGTAGGCGTACAGGGGTCGGGTCAGATGGGACGCACGCATGCCGGGGGCACGCGGGGACAGAGTGGTCATGGAGGTCTTTCGGTCGAGCGGAGACGGGCACCGGGGCGGGGACCGCCCGGGGTGGACCGCGTGCTCGGACCGAGGACCGGCTGGGGACTTAATGTCGCTGGAACATGCCTCCAGGATAGGGGTGCGCCAGCCGCAGCGACAGGGGGTGTGGACAACCCGGTCACGGACGTCGTGCACGGGTGCGCGGGGCCGCCGAGCGGGCCCGAGTGCCCGCACCCGCGGCCCCGCGCTCGCAGCCGTCAGTCCGCGCGGCCGGGGCCGGGGACGATGCGCTCGACCACGTCGGTCACCAGGTCGTGAAACCGGTCCTGGGAGAAGAGGTCGGGCAGGGTGAGCCGCTCCAGGATGAGCCAGTTCAGCGCCAGGTAGAGCAGGACGACGGTGGACGCGTCGCCGGGCATGCCGGACTCGGTGTGGAAGGCGATGTTGGCGTCCAGGTCGGCGCGGACGCGCTCGGTGAGCAACTGGCGCAGCTCCGGTCGGCGGGTGGCCTCCAGCCGCAGTTCCAGCAGGGCCAGGTAGCCGGAGGGGAAGTCGGTGAGGCGCCCCACCATCTCGTGCATCAGCTCGGCGACCCTGTCGCGGTCGCGCGGTCCCGCCTGGGCCGCGGCGATCACGTTGTTGTCGGGGTCCAGACGCTCGTAGAAGCGGTGGCCGACCTGGGTGAGCAGGTCGTCGCGGTTGTTGAAGTAGTTGGACGCCGTGCCGTTGGGGACGGCCGCCTCGGTGTCCACGGCCCGGAAGGTCAGCCCCCGCGCGCCCTCGCGGGCGAGCACCTCGATGGCCGCGTCGAGCAGGGCCGCCCGGCGTGCCGGATTCTGCCTCATGTCGGTTCTCTCCTCAGAACGAAGTTGACACCACTTCGAGCGTAGTACTATGTTCTTACCACTCCACACAGAGTACTACGGAGTGAGTAGAACTGAGAGGAAACCCCATGCGTGCCGATTCCCTCCGCCTGGACCTGACCGCCGCGCCGTCCGCCGAGGTCCGCCCGAAGATCACCCTGCCCTTCACCCCTCCCCAGCCCCAGCCCCAGCCCCGGCGCAGGTACCGCGACGAGATCCCCAAGCCCCGTTCGGTGCGGCGCGCCAGGCCGCTGCCCAAGCCGGGCGGCGTCCGCTGAGCCCCGACCGCCCCGTGGGGGCCAGGGGGAGCGCGCGGGCTCGTGCGCGACCGCACGTGAGCGCCGGGAGCCCCCTGGCAAAGCGGACGTCCCCGGAGGGGGCGCGGGTCAGATCCCGTGCAGCTCGCGGGCCCAGGCCTCCAGCCCGGCGGCGAACCCCTCCCGTTGCTCCGGAGAGAGCCGGTCGAAGGCCCGCAGCAGGGTCCGGGCTCGACTGGCCACGAACGCGCGCATGAGCTCGCGGTGCTCGTCGGCCAGCGACACCAGGGCGCGCCGCCGGTTGGCGGGGTCCTCGCGGCGCACCACCAGCCCCACCCGGGACAGGTCGCCGACCAGTTCGCTGACGGTGGAGGGGCCCACCCCCAGACGGGAGGAGAGTTCGCCCATGCCGAGTTCCTGGCCGTGGACGAGCTGGGACAGCACCGCGCCGTGTCGGGCGGTCAGGTGGTGGTCGGTGAACAGCCGCCGCAGTTCGGCGGGCATCTCGGCGTGGGCGCGGCGGTAGTAGGTCTCGATCAGGGGCACGAAGCGCAGTGCCCCCTCCACCGCCGCGCGGTCCGGAACGCGCGTGTCGTCGGCCTCTTGCCGGCCCGCCCCCTGCTCCATGCGCCGATGCTACCGGGGGTTGTTGCTGTTGGATCGGGAAGCCACTCAAGCGCACACAAGGGCACAGGAGTGAGCCCCTACTGCTGTCGAAAAGCGGTGTGTGGTGTGTGTCCCCATCCCGGTGGACGGCCCGCCCAGGAAAGTCTGTCCGAGGAGTTCGTTGATTCTCCGGACAAGCGCCCCCGGTCCTGGCTACGGTCGTCTCGAACACAGAGACGAAACCGGCAGGATCGGGAGGTGGGAAGGGATGGCGGGTACTGGCGCGCGGCGGTTGCGGTCGATCGCTGACCCGTTCCTGGCCCCCGCACCGACCGGGGTGAGTGTGCGTGACCGGCTCAAGGGCCTCACCCCACGGGACGAGACGGTCCTGCGGGCGGTGGGCGCGCACCTGGGGTCCTTGGCTTCCACGGACCTGGCCGCCCGGTGTGCGCATGGCACCAACCACGACAAGGACGCCTGGGCGGCCCGCAAACGGGAGTTGACCCCTGAGTCCTCGTCGCGGTGGGCCGGAGCCCTGACCAGGGCCTCGAACGAGCAGTGGGCGCTGACCCGCCGCAGCCAACTCGCCCACCTGCACCGCCTCCAAACGGGGATCGACACCCTGCGCCACCGGTTGTCCCAACCCCTCAAAACCCCGGGCACCCGGGGCGCGCCGGGCGGGTACGCCTCGCGTCAGGAGTGGCACGCCAAGTCCCGACGCCTGACCACCCTGGAACATCGCCATGCGGCGGCGGTGGCCGCCTGGGAGGAGGGCCGTGTACGGGTGGTGCGCGGCGGCAAGCGGTTGCTGCACAGCCGCCACCACCTGGAGCGGGCGCAGCTGACCGAGGCCGGATGGCGGGCCCGGTGGGAGGCCGCACGCTTCTTCCTCCAAGCTGATGGTGAGTCCGGCAAACGCCACGGCAACGAAACCATCCGCATCACCCCCGAGGGGCAGGTCAGTATCCGGCTGCCCGCCCCGTTGGCGCACCTGGCCAACGCTGCCCGTGGTCGGTATGTGCTCTCGGGCCGGGTGGCCTTCGCCCACCGGGGCGCCGAGTGGGCCGACCGGGTCGAGGCCGACGGGGCGGTGGCCTACCGCCTCCACCTGGACACCGGGCGGGGCCGGTGGTACGTGACCGTGTCCTGGACCCCACAAGCGGTGCCTGCCCTGCCTCTGCAAGCGGCGCTGGCCCACGGGGTGGTCGGGGTGGACGCCAACGCCGACCACCTGGCCGCCTGGCAGATCGACACCCACGGCAACCCGACCGGGAACCCGCGACGGTTCGCCTTCGAGTTGTCCGGCAGCGCCTCCCAGCGGGACGCGCAGGTGCGTTATGCCCTGTCCCGGCTGCTGCGCTGGGCCACCGCACACGGTGTGCGAGCCATCGCCGTGGAGGACCTGGACTTCGCCCGCGAGAAGTCCCGGGAGAAACACGGGCGGCGTAAGAAGTTCCGGCGGCTGGTCAGTGGTTTTCCCACGGCTCGGCTGCGGTCCCGGTTGGTGTCGATGGCCCACACCCTGGGGGTGGCGGTCATCGCCGTGGACCCCGCGTATACATCAAGGTGGGGCGCCCAGCACTGGCAGCGACCCCTGACCACCAAACGCAGGAAGGTCTCCCGGCACGATGCGGCCAGCATCGCGGTCGGGCGGCGCGCCCAGGGCCACCCGGTCCGGCGACGGACGGCACCGCCCCCACACCACCAGGGTGATGGTGTGGGGCATCGGACCGCCCAGGCCGCACCGGGCAGTCACAGGCGTGAGGGAAACCGCCCACCCGTCACGGCGCGTGCACACGATGCGCGTGGCCGGACGGGGCAGGAACGCGGTGACCCAGCCCATCCAGAACCGTTCGGAATGGGTGCGGTGCCAAAGTGACCCCCGAGGTCACGTCTGATCACTGTTCAGGAACGGTGTGACGTGGTCGTTCGGGGCTCAGTCGGCGACGCCGACGGCCCGGCGCACGGTGGCCGGGTCGTCCAGGACCCGCAGCAGCGCGTGCGCCAGGTCCGCGCGCGAGATCCGGTAGCCGGAGGGCACGTTGCGGTCCAGGACCAGGCGGTACTCCCCCGTGGCCGGGGCGTCGGTCAGCTGGGGCGGGCGTACGACGGTCCAGGCGGCGCCGCTGGCCTCCAGGGCGGCCTCCATCCGCCCCAGGTCGAGGTAGGCGTCGCGGAAGAGCCTGCCGATCAGCGGCATGAGCAGCCGCTGCGGCAGCGGTCCGCCCGGCTCCTCCGGGCCGACGGGTGAGGCGCTGACCACGGCCAGACGTGTGGCGCGGTCGTCCTCCAGCGCGCTCAGCACCGCGCCGGTCCAGGTGGTGGCGGGAAATCCGCCCTTGGCGCTCGCGGCCAGCGCCGAGACCACCGCGTCCGTCGCGGAGAGCAGGGAGCGCAGCCGGTCGGGTTCGGGGACGGGCATCCGGACCGTCTCCAGGCGCTCGTGGGTGACGGGCAGCCGCGCCGGATCGCGGACCAGGGCCGTGACCCGGTGTCCCGCGTTCAGGGCCTGGTCCACGACGTGGCGCCCGGTGCCTCCGGTGGCGCCCAGGACGGTGATGCGCATGCTGACTCCTCGGGGGGTGGCGGGGAGGGCCTTCTGGAACCCATCTTATTTCGGGTGCCCGAAGTATCCATTCGGGGTGGGCTTCCCGCGCGCGGACGGCCGCCGTCCGCGCGCGGCGCGACGAGTTTTCCGGTCCTCCGGCGTGTTGCGGGCCTGACCTGCGCCGCAACAGGCTGTCACCTGTTAGTCACGCTAAGGGGTCCAACGTTCACCACCCGGTGGTTGGGACGTTCCGCTCGCCATGGCCGGATAGAAGCGACGGTCCCCCGCCCGGCCCGACAGAGGGTCGGGCTCCCCCGCGACCCGATCAGGAGACCGCCCATGCCGGGAACCCCTCGCACCCCCGCCCCCCTTCCCGTCCCCGACCCGACCGTCAGCAGCACCACACGGCGCCAGGCCCTGGTCGGCGGCGCGGCCACCCTGGGCGCCGTCGCGCTGGGCGCCTCCTGGAGTCCCGGCGTGCGGGCCGACGCCTCCGTCCGCGCCGACGCCCCCGCCCGGTCGGGCGGCATCGGTGAGCCCTTCACCCTGGGCGTCGCCTCCGGCGACCCCTTCCACAGCAGCGTCGTGCTCTGGACCCGTCTGGCCCCCAACCCCTTCGCCGAGGACGGACTGGGCGGCATGCCCGACCGGCGGGTGGAGGTCGAGTGGCAGGTCTCACGGGAGGAGGGCTTCGGTCTGCTCTCCGCCTCCGGAACCGTGGAGACGGGCCCCGACGCCGCCCACTCGGTGCACGTGGAGGCGCAGGGGCTGCGGCCCGGCACCGAGTACTTCTACCGGTTCCGCGTGGGCAACGAGATCAGCCAGGTCGGCCGTACCAGGACCGCCCCTCCCCCCGGGATCCGCACGGACCGGTTCTCCTTCGCGTTCGCCAGCTGCCAGAGCTACACCGCCGGGCACTACAACGCCCACGCGCACCTGGCCGAGGAGGACCTGGACCTGGTCGCGTTCCTGGGCGACTACATCTACGAGACGGGCGGACAGGGGAGCCTGGGCCGGGGCCACCTCCCCGACCGGGAGGTCCGCACCCTGGCCGAGTACCGCGTGCGGCACGCCCAGTACAAGAGCGACGCCAACCTCCAGGCCGCGCACGCCGCCTTCCCGTGGGCGGTGGTCTTCGACGACCACGAGCTGGAGAACAACTGGGCCGACGACCGCTCCAACGGCGAGGACGTCCCGCCCGAGGAGTTCCTGCGCCGGCGCGCCCAGGCGCTGAAGGCCTACCACGAGCACATGCCTCTGCGCTTCGCCCAGACGCCGGTCGGCCCCGACATGCAGCTCTACCGCAGACTGGCCTTCGGCGACCTGGTGGACATGCACCTGCTCGACACCCGCCAGTACCGCGACCCGCAGGTGTCCGACGCCGAGCGCGGCGACCCCTCGCGCACCCTGCTCGGCGCCCGGCAGAAGCAGTGGCTGCGGGAGGGGCTGTCCTCGTCGCGGGCCCGCTGGAACGTGCTCGCCCAGCAGGTGTTCTTCTCCCAGCGCGACTTCGCCGAGGGCGGGGCGACCGACTTCAGCAACGACGCCTGGGACAACTACCTCGTGGACCGCGACGAGGTCCGCGACCAGCTGGCGCGCACGCGCAACGGGGTGGTGATCACCGGGGACGTGCACGCCAACTACGTGTGCGACGTCAAGGCCGACTTCGACGCCCCCGAGTCGCCGACGGTGGCCACCGAGCTGGTGGGCACGTCCGTCACCAGCGGCGGCGACGGCACCGAACAGGCCCCCGGCGACGAGGTTCAGCTGCGGGAGAACCCGCACATCAGGTTCGTCAACCGCAAGCGGGGCTACGTGCGCAACGTCGTCACGCCCACCGAGTGGACGGCCGACTACCGCGTCGTGGACCACGTGAGCGAGCCGGGCTCGCCCATCCGCGACCGTGCGCGGTTCGTGATCGAGGACGGCGTGGCGGGCGTGCGCATGGAGGGGTGAACCCTGACACGGGCCCGGGCGGCGGGTGCGCGCCACCCGCCGCCCGACCAGGGACGGGGGGACCGGCTCAGCGGCGCTGGATCTCGGTCAGGTCGATGTCGACGGGGAAGGGCCGGGAAGTCTTGAGGCGCTGTCGGTGGACCGTCGGCCTGGTGTAGCCGCCGGTGGGCGCGAGTTCGTGCACGTAGACCACGGCTTCGCCCCGGTCCTGCTCGATCAGCCAGAAGTTGGGGATACCGGCCTCGGCGTACAGCTGCGGTTTGCGCTCACGGTCGCGCAGCTCCGACTCGGGAGAGACCACCTCGACCACCAGTTCCACCGCCTCGGGTGCGAACCAGGTCTGTTCCGTCCCCCCGGTGGCCTGGGCCTGTACCAGGATGAGGTCGGGTTCGGGCCTTTGCCGCGGACCGAGTTTGAGGGTCATCTCCCTGCGCACGCGCAGGCGGTCGGGGGCCTGCTCGAACAGGCGAGTGTCCAGGACCGAGAGCACGACCGTGTGGAAGTTGCGTTGAGGGGTCACCAGTACCAGGCTTCCGTCGATGAGTTCGGTGTGCGGCGGAAGATCCGGGATGCTGTCCAGGTCGTCGGCGGTGAATCCCTCCGGAGGCGGGGTCAGCGGCTCGTACCGGGATCCGGTGGAGGACTGGCGTTCGGCCACAGGGGAAACGGGCATGTCGCTGCCTCCGGTCGTCGGATCGTTCTCGTCACCCACGGTAGCCACGTCCTTCGGGTAGCGACGGCGTTTCCGGGAAAGTCCTACCCCTGGTCGTCGGGGCTGATCCACAGTGCCTCGGCGGCCACCAGACCCAGGGCCTGGGAGCGCTGGGGAGCGCCCGCGTCGGCGCCCACGGTGATCTGCATCGACCCGGCGTAGGGGCGGCGCTCGGCCACCTCCACCCGCATCCCGATGCCGATCTCGATGTCGGCCAGGTAGCGCAGCAGGTCGGGATCGGTGTCGTTGACGCGCACGATCACGCCGCTGACGCCCTTCTCCGCCTCCGACAGCAGCAGGCTCTCGCGCTCGACGATGTGGCCGTCGCGGGTGGGGATGGGGTCGCCGTGCGGGTCGACCACGGGGTCGCCCAGGTGGTGGGCGATGCGGTCGACGAACTTGTCCGAGACCACGTGTTCGAGGATCTCGGCCTCGTCGTGCACCTCGTCCCAGGAGTAGCCCAGCTCGGCGACCAGGTAGGTCTCCAGCAGACGGTGGCGGCGCAGCACCGACAGGGCCGCCTTGGTGCCCGGCTCGGTGAGGTTGACCGCGCCGTAGCGCCGGTGCTCCACCAGGCCCAGTTCGCTGAGTTTGCGCAGCATCCCCGACACCGAGGAGTTGGACACCGACAGGCGCTCGGCCATGCCGGAGATGGTCACCGGCCCGTTGCCGCGTTCCTGGAGGTCGTAGATGACCTTCACGTAGTCCTCAACCGACGTGGACGGTCGTGTCGGTGCGTTGTCCATGATCCCAACCGTATCGCGGACGGCTCACCGGCCACCATGTGCGCATCGGCCCTGTGGACAACCTCAGGCGCGGTACTCCCGGGCGTCCGGAGCCGGCGCGGGACGGCCGCGCCGACGGGGGCGCCCGGCCGCCGAGGGTCGCGTGCTGGCTCCGCTCCGGCCGGTGCTCTTCGACGGGAGCGGGGAGTGGTACGCACGCCGTCGCCGCGTTCCCCTGTCCCTGCTGTTGGCGGGGCGGCTCGCGTGGGGGTCACCCAGGGCGGCGCGCGACCACCGAGAAGTTCAGCGGGATCCTGGGGGCGCCCTCGGGCAGCCGCCACCCCTGCGGGCACTCCACCAGGCCGGAGAAGGCGGGCCAGTCCATGAACGGGTGCTCTCCGAGCGCCTCGACGACCAGCCCGGCCTCCAGCAGCGCGCCCGTCACCTCCGCCAGGTCGTGGCGCCACTCGTGGTTGACGGTCTGCGTGATGGAGTCCGTGGGTCCGTCGGTGTAGGTGGCCGCGTCCTCGTAGACGTTGGCGCCCCCGCCGCTGAGGTAGTCGCCGCTCACCTGCCACGGTTCGAAGTCCATGGCGCCCAGGATCGGGTGGTCGTCGCGGATCGCGAACACCCCGCCCGGTTCCAGCAGGTCGTGGATCGACCGGGCCCACGAGCGCAGCTCGGGCAGCCACACGATCGTCCCGGCGCTGGTCACGATCACCTCGAACGTGCGGTCGATGACCCGGGAGGCGGTGCGCGCGTCGCCCTCGACCCAGGTGACGTCGGCGCCGACGGCGTCGGCGATGCGCCGGGCGTGGGCCAGCGAGTTCGGCGACAGGTCCAGGCCGTGGACGTCCACGGCGCCCAAGCGGGCCCAGCAGACGGTGTCGGTGCCGATGTGGCACTGCAGGTGCAGCAGCGACCTCCCCGCCACCGTGCCGCCCTCCAGGTGGGGCGCGAGTACCGCGAGGTCGTTGCGCACGACCGGGGAGGGGCGGGAGGGGTCCGCGATCAGCCCGTCGACGTCGTACATCGCGGACCGGGCGTGGACGTCGGCGCGCTGGTCCCAGTTCGCGCGGTTCTGGGCGATCGCCCTGTCGTGCTCGCTCACGTCTGGCCGCCTCGCTCCGTGTACTCGGGAAGTGGTGCGCACGGGCGGCGCCCGCCCGCACCGGTGTCCTGCCCGCCGGGGGACGGGGTCCCCCGGCCGTCGGACGCGCCGCCCGATGGTACAGCTCGGCGCGCCCGCCCCGCCGGGATTTTCCGGGCGCCCGCCGACCCGGAGCCGATCGCCTCCGGGAGGCGCGCTCCGGGCCCGGGGTGTCAGCCCCTCAGCACCTCGGTCAGGCTCGTCAGGCTGTCCCCGCCGCGCCCGGCCGCGACCCCTCTGCGCATCACGTCCAACACGGCGGCGGGCAGGGAGCCGTCCACGCCGGAGGCCTCCACCGTGTGCAGCACGTGCTCCATGCTGGCCGCGGCCATGGTCAGGCGGTCCACGTCGCCCCCGTGCTCGCCCGCGTCGACGCGCGGCGCGTAGAACTCCAGGAAGTACCGGAAGTCCATGGTCTTCAGGGCGATGGGAAGGAACTCCCGCGCCGAGACGCCGTTGGCCGAGGCCGTGGCCTGGGCGTGCACGTAACCGACCAGGCCCGTCCAGAACATGTCCATGCCCAGTTGGTAGAACAGCGCGGCCAGACCGGGGTCATCCCCCAGGTACTCGATGCCCGTCAGCACCTCCAGGGCGGACCGGTGGGTCTCGACGGCCTCCTTCGGGCCGCTGTAGTAGGTCATGGCGTCCGTGCCGCCGATGGCGGGCGGCGGGACCTGGACCCCGCCGGTGACCTGTACGGCTCCGCGCCCGGCGGTCCAGCGCGCCGCCTCGCGGACGCGGTCGGGGGTGTCGGAGCTGAGGTTGACCAGGGTGCGCCCGGCCAGCGCCGACGGGTCGGCGGTGCCGAGGACGTCGTACATCGCTGCGTAGTCGGTCAGGCTCAGCACCACGAGCCGGTTCGCCCTCAGCGCCGCCTCCGCGCTCTCCGCCCGCACGGCGCCCCTGGCCACCAGCGGGTCGGCCCGGTGGGCGGTGCGGTTCCACACCGTCACCGCGTAGCCGCTGTCCAGGTAGGCGTCGGCCATGGCCCGGCCCATGGGGCCCAGGCCGATCACGGTCACCGATCCGGTGCTCATCATGCCCTCCACATTTCTAAAACGAACGTTCTACTCAGTCTTGGGGACAGTAGCACAGTCCTAGAACGGACGTTCTATTCACTAGGCTGGGCGCATGAGGACCCAGCACGAGATCGGTACGAGGGAGCGGATCGTCCGGGCGACCTCCCGCCTGATGCAGAGGCAGGGCTACGGAGCCACCGGACTCAAGGAGATCTCCCGTGAGGCCGAGGCGACTTTGGGCTCGGTCTACCACTTCTTCCCCGGGGGCAAGCGGGAGCTGGCGGTCGAGGCCGTCCGCCACGGGGACGAGGAGTTCGCCCTGGCCCTGCGCGAGGTGTTCGCGCGCGTGGACGACCCGGCCGAGGCGATCGTCGCCTGCACCCGGGACCTGGCCGCGGGGCTGCGCGCCTCCGGCTGGCTCGACGGCTGCCCCATCACCACCGTGGCCCTGGAGAGCGCCGGACTCGACCCCGACATCCAGGAGGCCGCCGCGCGGGCCTTCGAGAACTGGCGCGGCCTGGTCCGCGACAAGCTGCTGCGCTCCGGGTTCGGGGAGGAGGACGCCCACGAGCTCGCGCACACGGTGGTCGCCGCCCTGGAGGGGGCCGAGATGTCCGCGCAGGTCTCCCGGAGCGAGGCGCCGCTGGAGATCGCCGGAAGGCACCTGGCCCGGCTGGTCGACTCCTACCGCTGAGGGCGGCGGTCCCCGACCGCCGACGCGGCCGGGCGCGTGTCCCGCGCCGCGCGCATGGCGGTGCGGGCTCGGCGTTTCAGGGCGCGGGCGTGCCCTGGTGGTAGTACAGCCGCCACGCGCCGTCCGCGTTGCGGCGCCACAGGGAGCTGCGCAGGGCCCGCGCCCCGTCGGCCTCGGTGGCGTAGGTCAGGTGCACCAGGTCCGGGGCGAGCAGCCGCCCCACCATGTCGCCGACCCGCACCCGGCGCCGTTGCGGCCCCGTCGTGTCCGGGCCGTCCATGGAGGGGAGCTCGGCCAGCATCGTCTCCCGGTCCCAGCGCCTGCCCGATCTGCCCACCTCGGTGAACTCGGGGTCCAGCAGCTCCCCGGCGAGCCTGCGCGAGGCGCGCACGTGGGGTTCCAGCAGCCGCAGCTCCCCCTCGATCACCCGCTGGACCGCCTCGCCCGCCCCGTCTGCGGCTCCGTACACAACCGACCCCCGTCCGAGCTGTCCGACCACGGCGACACCGACCGGGCGGTGCGCGGTCACACCGCGGCGTCGTGTTCACGGGCGGGGCGCAGGTGGTCCAGCTCCCCCTGCGCGACAGGGTAGGGGCGCTCGGCGGGCAGCAGCCGGGCCGCCGCGGCGGTGTCCCCCTCCTGGACCAGGGTGTGCACCCGGTGCGCGAGCGGGGTGACGTCGGTGATCGAGACGATCCACTCGTCCGCGTAGCGCCGCGCGGCCTCGCCCGCCAGCCCCAGTTGCAGGGAGCGGTGTTCCAGCGGGGTCAGGTACAGGTCGCGCTCGGGGTCCCACTGCACACGGGCCGGCGCCTCGCGCAGCCGCGCGCGCCAGGTCTCCCGGTCGGGGTGGACGGCGGGCGCGTGGTGCGACAGGCACGCGTTGCGCAGCGCCCACGCGAAGCCCGCTCGGGTGATCTCCACCGCCAGCACGGTCTCCTGGTCCCTCTTCAGCCCCCATCCGCACCTGTACATCATCCACAGGAACGAAGGCTTGATCCAGGTCATGCGGTCGCGCTTCCAGGCGGAGGGGAAGCGTCCCTCGCGCGCGGCGGCCAGCCCGAGCGAGGGGGCGTAGGCCTGGTAGACGGTGACCGTGCTGTCGGTGTGGAGCGCGCGGATCTGGTGCCTGGGGACGTCCATGGGCCCAGCGTGGTGTCCGGGAACCGGGCGAGGCAAGCGGTTTTCCGCCCACGCCGGGGACCGGTCAGCGGGCGCGGGCGGGCACGTCGGCCTTGAGCAGCATCTCCTCGTACTCCTCCTCGGGATCGGAGTCCAGCACGACCGCTCCGCCCGCGCCGATGGTCAGCTCGCCGCCGCTGAGCACGGCGGTGCGGATGACGACGCTGAGGTCGGCCGCGCCGGAGGAGGACACGTAGCCCAGCGCGCCGGAGTAGACCCCGCGCGCGGAGGTCTCCAGGCGGTCGAGGATGCGCATGGTGCGCTCCTTGGGCGCGCCCGTCATCGACCCGCCGGGGAAGCAGGCGCGGACCGCCTCCACGGCCGACACCCGCGGGCGCAGCACGCCCCGCACGGTGGAGACCAGCTGGTGCACGGTGGCGTAGGACTCGGTGTACATGAACGCGGGCACCTCGACGCTGCCGACCTCGCACACCCGCCCCAGGTCGTTGCGGAGCAGGTCGACGATCATGAGGTTCTCGGCGCGGGTCTTGGCGCCGGTGCGCAGCTCCCGGGCCGCGCGCGCGTCGGTGGCCGGGTCGGCGTGGCGCGGCGCGGTGCCCTTGATGGGGCGGCTCTCGGCCGCGCGGTCGCCGTCCACGCGCAGGAAGCGCTCGGGCGAGGCGCTGAGCACGCTCGTGGGCCCCAGCCGCAGCAGGGCGGCGTAGGGCGCGGGGCTGGCCGCGCGCAGGCGGCGGTAGGAGTCCAGGTCTCCCCCGTCGTGGGGCAGGCGGACCCGGTTGGTCAGGCAGATCTCGTAGCTCTCCCCGGCGGTGAGCTCGGCCAGGCACTCCTTGACGTCGGCCACGTAGTCCTCGCGCGGGCGCTCCAGCAGGCGGGCCAGGTCGGCGGACGGGGCGGCGGGGACGGGTGCCGACAGCGGCGGCAGGTCGGTGAGGGCGGTCAGGGTCGCGTCGAGCCAGGCGTCGCCGCCGGGGAGGTCGTCGGCGCACACCGCGTAGGTGCGGTCGCGGTGGTGGTCGACGGCCACGAACCGGTCGCAGCGCAGCCACACCGCGTCGGGTTCGGACGAGGTGTGGGCGCTGTCGCCGCCGCAGTCGGCCTTGAGCTCGTAGCCGAGGTAGCCGACGTACCCTCCTGTGAAGTCGAAGGGCAGGCCGGAGGGAGAGGGCGGGGGGAGGCGGCGGTCGAGGGCGTCGAAGACGCTGCCGGGCTCGCGGTGCTCGGTGCCGTCCGCGGCGCGCACGGTGACGGGGCCGCCGACGCGGTAGGTGAGCACCTCGCCGGTGGCGGCGCCGAGGAAGGAGAAGCGCGCGGGGCCCTCCGGACGGGAGCTGTCCAGCCAGAACGCGTACTCGGCGTCGCCGTACAGGCGGGCGAAGGCGGCCTCGGTGTCCACGGCCATGGGGAGTTCGCGCATGCGGACGGTCGGAGCCCCCGCGGCCGCGGGGGCGTCGGGGCGCTCTCCGGGCACCGCCGTCGGGGCCTTCCCGCCCCGGGCGGCCGCGTCCCGTTCCGGGGGCGGGCCCGGGGGCGCGGCCGCCAGGGCGGTGTGCGGGCGGGCCAGGTCCAGGAAGTTCGCGACCAGCTCCGCGCCGTGCTCGCTGGCCACCGACTCGGGGTGGAACTGCACGCCCCAGCGGGGCAGCGTGCGGTGCTCCAGGCCCATGACCACGCCGTCCTCGGCCCATGCGGTGGCCGTCAGCGTCTCGGGCAGGGGCTCGGGAACGGCCAGGGAGTGGTAGCGGACGGCGGTGAGGCCCTGGGGCAGGCCCGCGAACAGGCCCGCGCCGGTGTGCCGGATCCGGGACAGGTGGCCGTGGCGGGGCTGGGGGGCCGAGACCACGTCCGCCCCGGCCAGGTGGGCGATGGCCTGGTGGCCCAGGCACACCCCCAGGACGGGCAGCCGGGTGCGGGCCAGGAGTTCGGGGACGCGGCCCAGGTCGCGGGGGTTCTGGGGGCGGCCCGGGCCCGGTGAGACGACCACGGCGTCCAGGTCCGCCGGGTCGAGCCGGTCCCAGCGGGGGTCGTCGTGGGTGAGCACCGCCGGGGTCCGGCCGAGGACGCGCGCCAGGAGCTGGAAGAGGTTGTAGGTGTAGGAGTCGTGGTTGTCCACGAGGAGGACGCGCATAACCACCCTTTTCGTCCGTATCCCGACAATCCAGGTTACGGCGATCCGGACGGGGCGGTTGTCCACAGGCGCGAAGGACCCCTGGAGAAGAACCCCGGTCAGGGGTACACAGGAAGGAGAGGAGCGTTTCTTCCAGGAGTGGGGAGCAGACGATGACCTACGTCATGGCCGCGGTCGTCATGATGATCATGGTGGCGCTGGGCGTCTTCTTCGTCGTCACGGTGGCGTCCGTGGCGGGCGCGGCCCGTGCCGACCTGGCCCGGCCGGGGCGTCGCCGGACCCCCGCCGCGCCCGCGCCGCAGGCCGTGGACGCGGCGGAGGAGGAGCTGCGGCTCAGATACGCGCGCGGCCAGATCGACCGGGAGGAGTTCCTCCAGCGCAAGATCGACCTGGAGCGCTGAACCCTCAGCCCCGCATCTCCTCCAGGGTCTTGCCGCGGGTCTCCTTCACGAACCTCAGCACGAAGAAGAACGACACCAGCGCGAAGAACGCGTACATCAGGTACGTGCCGCTCAGGCTCCAGTCGCGCAGGCTCGGGAAGCTCACGGTGATGAGCCAGTTGGTGAGCCACTGGGTCGCGGTGGCCACGCCCATCGCCGCGGCACGGATGCGCAGCGGGAACATCTCCCCCAGCAGCACCCACACGACCACGCCCCACGACAGCGCGAAGAAGAGCACGAACAGGCTGGCCGCGGTCAGCGCCACCGCGCCCCAGCCGAACGACAGCGTCACCTCCTCGCCCCGCACCACCGCGTGGTTGAAGGCGTAGGCGGCCAGCGCCAGCGCCACCGTCATCCCGGCCGAGCCCACCAGCAGCAGCGGCTTGCGGCCGACCCGGTCCACCAGCAGGATCGCCACGAACGTACCCACGATGTTCACGATGGAGGTGAACAGGCTCAGCAGCAGCGAGGCCGACTCCTCCACCCCCACGGACTGCCACAGCGAACTGGAGTAGTAGAAGATGACGTTGATCCCGACCAGCTGTTGGAACGCCGAGACGGCCATGCCGATCCACACGATGGGCAGCAGACCGTAGCGGCCGGTCAGGTCGCTCAGCCTGGGCCGGACCTCCGAGCCCAGCGCCTCGCGGATCTCCCCGATGCGCTTGTCCACCCGCTCGGCTCCGCCGCCCTCGACGTCGGCCAGGATGCGGCGGGCGCGTTCGGTCTGCCCCACGCGCACCAGGTAGCGGGGAGATTCGGGGATGAGCACGCTCAGCCCCAGGTAGACCAGGGCGGGCAGGACCTCGACGCCCAGCATCCACTGCCAGGCCTGGATCGGCCCCAGCATGCCGCTCGCGGTGCCGTCGGCCATCTGGGCGATGCCGTAGTTGACCAGCTGCGAGGCGGCGATGCCCAGCACGATGGCCAGCTGCTGCAACGACGCCAGGCGGCCGCGGTAGGCCGCGGGCGACACCTCTGCGATGTAGGTCGGGGCGATCACCGAGGCCAGGCCGATGGCGACACCGCCCAGGATCCGCCAGGCGGTCAGGTCCCACACGTTGAACGGCAGCGCCGAGCCGACGGCGCTGATCGCGAACAGCACACCGGCGATCTGCATGGTGCGGATGCGGCCGAGGCGGTCGGCCAGGGCCCCCGCGACCGCGGCGCCCACCACGCAGCCCAGGAGCGCGGCGGCGACCGTGAAGCCCAGCGTGGCGGGGCCCACTCCGAAGTACTCCTGGATGGCGGGTACCGCTCCGTTGATGACCGCGCTGTCGTAGCCGAACAGGAAACCGCCCATCGCCGCGGCCGCGGCGATCATCGTCACGTGGACGATGTTGCCCTCCCCCGCCGGAACCGACTCGTCCCCGGCCTGTCTGGCTCCGCTCACGTCTGGTGTCCCTTCCACGTCGCACAGTGCTCGTCCCCAGAGTGGACACGTCGGGAAGCCGAGGGTCACGGACAAAACGCCCACGGGCCAAAAGATGTCCATCGTTTGGCCCGCGACGTGTATCGGTCACGCGGTGCCCGACCGCGTACGATCTGGACGGGTTCCCGACGGTGCCGTGAGGAAGGTGTGTCCTGTTGACCGTGCTCTTCGACCTGTTCGGCGTCCTTGCCCGCCACCAGTCCGAGGAGGGCAGGGACCGGTTGGTCCGGATCGCGGGCGCACCAGCCCCGGCCTTCTGGGAGGCGTACTGGGCGCGGCGCCAGCCCTACGACCGCGCGGACGTGAGCGCCGCCGAGTACTGGCGCGGCGTGGGCGAGGACCTGGGCACGCGCTTCGACGGGGAGCGCATCGCCGCGCTCGTCGAGGCCGACGTCGCCAGCTGGAGCGCCGTGGACGAGACCATGGTCGCCCTGGTCGGGGAGCTCGCGGCCTCCGGCCGGCGGATCGGGCTGCTGTCCAACATCCCCGAGGAGTTGGCCGCCCACTACGAGGCGCACCACCCCTGGCTCGACCGCTTCCACGTGCGCGCCTTCTCCTGCCGTATCCGCCGAGCCAAGCCCGAACCGGGCGCCTACCGGTGGTGCCAGGAGGCCCTGGGCGTGGAGCCGGGGCGCATCCTCTTCGTCGACGACCGCGAGGAGAACGTCCGGGCCGCCGAGGCGCTGGGCATGGGCGGCCACGTGTTCACCGCCGCCGACGGGTTCCGCGAGGGCCTCGCGCGCTGGGAGTCCGCTCCGGCGGGCTGAGCCCCGTCCGCCGCGCGGTCCGGGGCTCGGCTCGGGTACCGCCGTCTCAGGCGGCGTCCTCTGCGGCGAGGGCGGACTGGAAGACGCCGAAGTTCCCGGTCATCCACAGGGGCGTCAGCTTCACGCCGGCGACGCGCCAGCCGTTCAGGGTGCGGGCGAACCGGTTCGTTTGACATCCTCTCCCGCCCGGTCGCTGTCGCCCAGGCTGTTGGGCAGGTGGTGGCTCGCCCGCACGTGGGCCATACACGTGGCGTGGTCGTCCCCGTCGAAGGTGACCACGTGGTTCGTGCGCATGTGCTGCGCGGCCTGGAAGGACTCCGTCCGCGGCGCGGTACCCGCGACCCACGCGTCGGCGGTGAGGCGTACGGCCGGCGGGCCGAAGCCCTCGCCGAAGTCGACCTCGACCTCGTCCGTGAAGCAGGAGCGGAACAGCTCCCAGTCACGGGAGTCGGTTCCGGTGGCGTAGCGGGTCTGGACCTCGCTGATCTCGGCCCGGTCCAGCAGACGCCTGAGTTCGGCGTCGTGGGGCCGTGTGTGGTGTGTCCGCGTCAGGGGACGTTCCTTTCCTGGGGCGCGCCGGTGTCGACGGCGGCGGAGTCGGTGAACGGTCGGGTTCATGGCGCCGCTGGGGATGTCAGGCGGTGTGAGGTGTCCTCAGCGGAAAGGCCACTCCGGTGAGTTCCTCGGAGGCCCGCCACAGTCGGCGCGCGGCGTCGACGTCGCGCGCCTTCGCCGCGCGTGGGACCAGCTTCGGTGCGCCCCGGAGCCCCATCATGCGGCGGGGACCGGCGTAGCTGTCGCCGGGGACGTCCGCCGTGGCGGCGTAGAGCGTGGGCAGGGCGCCCTGTTCCGCGCTCTGCGTGACCAGACCGATCAGTGCCTGGCTCGCCCGCAGCCACAGGCCGCGCCCCTCGGTCCTCATCAGGTTCGTGGCGGAGATTCCGGGGTGGGCGGCCGTCGATGTCACCGGGGAACCGGCCTCGGCGAGGCGCCGCTGGAGTTCCGAGGCGAACAGGAGGTTGGCGAGTTTGGACTGGCCGTAGGCGGGATAGGCCCGGTAGGGCTTGCGCTCCCAGTTGAGGTCGGCGAAGTCGATCGAGCCGATCAGGTGCGCGAGCGAGGCCACCGTGACGACCCTTCCCCGGATCCGCGGCAGCAGCAGGTTCGTGAGCGCGAAGTGGCCGAGGTGGTTGGTCCCGAACTGCGACTCGAAACCGTCGGCGGTGCGGGACAACGGCGGGAGCGACAGGCCGGCGTTGTTGACGAGCAGGTCGACGGGCTCGGTGAGCCGCCGCGCGAACGCCCGTATCGAGGACAGGTCGGCGAGGTCGAGTTCGCGGACCTCGACGTCACCGGCCATCGTCGCGGCGGCGGCGCGGCCCCTGTCGAGGTCGCGGACGGCGAGCAGGACCCGGGCGCCGCGTTCGGCGAGGACGCGGGCGGTGACGCGTCCGATCCCGCTGTTCGCGCCGGTGACGACGGCGGTGCGGCCGGTCATGGAAGGGACGTCTTCGACGGACAACGGTGGCATGGCCCCGAATGTAGTCAGTGCAAACAATGATGTCAATGCAAACATCGCGTGTTAGGATGGCGGACGTGACCCCACCCGCCGGGCAGCGCCCCTACCACCACGGCAACCTCCGCAGCGCGATCCTCGACGCCGCCGCGCGCCAGCTGCGCGAGCACGGAGCGGACCAGCTCTCCCTGCGGGACCTGGCCAGGGAGGTCGGCGTGAGCCACGCCGCGCCGCGGAGGCACTTCGCCGACCGGCAGGCGCTCCTCGACGCCCTGGCCGAGGCGGGGTTCGTCCGGTTGGGCGAGGCGCTGCGCACCGCGCTGGCGGAGGCCGGGGACGCGTTCGACGTACGGGTGCACGGGGCCGTGCTGGCCTTCGCCCGTTTCGCCACCGAGAACGCCGCGCTGCTCGAACTGATGAACTCCGGCAAACACCGGCCGGGAGCCACACGGCTCGTCGAGGCGGCCGAGGCCGCCTTCGGGCAGGTCAGCGAGCTGATCGAGGAGGGCCAGGAGCGCGGCGCGCTCGAACACGGCGACCCCGAGCGCATCGGGATCATCCTGTACGCGACCGTGCAGGGCATCGCGACGATGGTCAACGGCGGCATGATCGACGCGGACAGGCTCGACGGGCTGGTCGAGACCGCGGTCGAGCAGTTCCTGCGGGGCGCCCGCCCCCACGGCCGGTAACCGTCCACCGGCCGAACCCACCGCCCCTCTATCGTTGCCGTTGATGACAACCCACGGAACGGACATCACCGAGGACCTGGTCCGGGACCTGCTGCGCGAGCGGCACCCCGACCTGGCGGACCTGCCCCTCAGACTCGGAGCGCGCGGCTGGGACAACCAGGTGTGGCGGCTCGGCGACGACCTCGCCGTCCGGCTGCCCTGGGCGACGCGGTCCGCGGACGCGCTGCTGCGCAAGGAACACACCTGGCTGCCCGCCCTCGCCCCGCTCCTTCCCCTGCCGGTCCCCGTCCCGCAGCGCCTCACCGAGCCCTCCGCACGGTTCCCGCGGCCCTGGCTCGTCACCACCTGGGTGCCCGGCGAACCCGCCGACCGCGCCCCCGCGACGCGCGCCGAGGAGGCCGCCGCCACCCTGGCCGCCTTCCTGACGGCCCTGCACCACCCCGCCCCGGACGACGCGCCGACGGGCCGGGACCGGGGGAACCCGCTGGCCGAGACCGCCGAGGACTTCACCCGAGGACTCGCCGCGGCCGTCGAACGGGGTCTGGTCCGCGACCCGGACGCCGTCCGCGCGGTCTGGGAGGACGCCGTCGCCGCGCCCGAGTGGGCGGGCCCGCGGGTGTGGCTCCACGGCGACCTGCACCCTGCCAACGTCCTGACCACGGGCGGCGACCTCTCGGGCGTGATCGACTTCGGCGACCTCTTCGCCGGTGACCCGCCTGCGACCTCGCCGCCGCGTGGATCCTGCTGCCGGACGGCGCCGCCGACCTCTTCCACGCCGCCTACCGGCCGGGCCCGGACGCCGCGACCCTGCGCCGCGCCCGCGGCTGGGCGGTGCTGCGCGCCCTCAGCGGTATCCACATCGGGGACGCCGGGGTCCACGGCCGCCCCGGCGGCAAGGCCACCTGGGGACCGCCCGCCCACGCCTCGTTGCGGCGCCTCACCGCGTCGCTCCAGCGGTGACCGGGGGGTGTCCCGGCGGAAGCCGCTGACCAGAGCCTCACGCCCTCAGCGGTTCCCGCCGCCCCGGCCCGCGCCCGGCGGCCCCAGGCGACGAAGACCGGCGCCAGCGGCCACCGGGCGGCCCGGAGCCCCCTGCGGAGCCCCCGGCGGGAGGAGGGACGGGGCAAACAGCCGCCCCGCACAAGACTTCCGCCGCGTTTTTGGCTGGTTAGGCGACTGCGCCGTCCGCGTCCGGAGCCCCAGGATCGTCCCCGTGACCACATTCCTTCCCCTGGCCGAGAAGGCCCTTCGCCGCGAGACGCCCACCCGCGCCGAACTCCTCGGAGTTCTGAGCAGCTCCGACGACGACCTGATGGACCTGGTCGCCGCGGCCTTCCGCGTCCGACGGCGTTACTTCGAGCGCCGCGTCAAGCTCAACTACCTCGTGAACGTCAAGAGCGGACTGTGCCCGGAGGACTGCTCCTACTGCTCCCAGCGCCTGGGCTCCGACGCCGGAATCGTCAGGTACACCTGGCTCAGGCCCGACCAGACCCGCGAGGCCGCCTCCCACGGGGTGAGGGCGGGCGCCACCCGGGTCTGCCTGGTGGCCAGCGGGCGCGGCCCCACCGACCGCGACGTGGAACGGCTGGCCCCCGCCATCGAGGGCATCAAGAGCGAGCACCCCGGCGTGGAGGTGTGCGCCTGCCTGGGTCTGCTCTCCGAGGGCCAGGCCGACCGGCTGCGCCGGGCCGGGGCCGACGCCTACAACCACAACCTCAACACCTCGGAGGAGCGCTACGCCGACATCTGCACCACCCACGCGTTCGCCGACCGGGTGGACACCGTGACCCGGGCGAAGCAAGCGGGCCTGTCCCCCTGCTCCGGGCTGATCGCCGGGATGCGGGAGAGCGACGACGACCTGGTCGACGCCCTGTTCGCGCTGCGCGAACTGGAACCGGACTCGGTGCCGGTCAACTTCCTCATGCCCTTCGAGGGCACCCCGCTGGAGGGCACCTGGGAGCTGACCCCGCAGCGGTGCCTGCGCGTCCTGGCCGCCGCCCGGTTCGTCTTCCCCGACGTGGAGGTGCGCCTGGCGGGCGGCCGCGAGATCCACCTGCGCTCCCTCCAGCCGCTGGCGCTGCACATCGCCAACTCGGTGTTCCTGGGCGACTACCTCACCAGCGAGGGACAGGCGGGCCGGGCCGACCTGGAGATGATCGAGGACGCCGGTTTCACCGTGCAGGGCGCGGGCGAGCCCACCCTGCCCAGGGAGCGCCACGACCTGCTCAGGCCGCGCCGGAGGGGCGCCGGAACCGCTCTTCCGCCCAACGCCTGACACCGGCGCGGCCCGGGGCGCGGCGCGCTCCGTCCCCGCGCGCCGCGCCGACCCGTCCCGCTCAGGAGCGCGGGACGGGCTGCTCCGCGTTCCAGACGGGGATCTGCTGGTAGTTCTGGGCGGCCTCGGCGGCCAGCGCGTCCTCCTGCCGGTCGCGCACGCACTTGGCCAGGGTGAACGTGGACGTGACCACGTAGAGCAGGCCCAGGCCGAGGAAGGCCCGGATCCACAGGTCGACGGGGAGGTAGACGATCCCCGCGCCCACTCCGACCGACGCCGCGCCGAAGGACAGGACGGACTGGAGGAAGAACTGCGGGGTGGACCGGGGCTGGGGGGTGTAGGGGTTCATGCGTCCATGCTGACGGCTCCCCCGACCGCGCGCCTGAGTACCGCTACTCAACTCCACGCCTGGCCCCGCCGGCCCCGGACGGTCCGGGCCGCTCCCGCCGCGGACGGGGTCAGGCGGGGGCCATGGGCCGGTCGGGCCGGAAGGGGGACAGGTCCACGCCGGGGTCCTCCCCCATGGCCAGCCGGGCGGCGACCAGCCCCTGGAAGGGCCCGAAGGTCAGCCCCTCGCCGCCCAGCCCGGTCGCCACCACCACACCGGGCAGCCGTTCCACGGTCCCCAGCAGCTGCCGTCCGTCGTGCGTGCACGGCCGCAGCCCCACCCGCGTCTCCACCACCGTGGCGTCCGCCAGTTCGGGCAGCACCTCGACCGCGGTGGAGAGGTTGTGCAGCAGGCCCGACGCCGTCACCCGCCGGTCGAACCCGGCCTCCGGTTCCCACGTGCCGCCGGTGACCACCCGGTCGGGGCCGAAGGCCGACACGAAGTACCCGCGCTCGCCGAACCGCACCACCGGCCAGGCGCGGGTGTCGCGCCCCGGCAGCGCGAAGTGCGTCACCTGCCCGCGCACCGGGTGCACGGGCAGGTCCACACCGGCGGTCGCCAGCAGTCCGGCCGACCACGCGCCCGCGGCCACCACGACCACGGGCGCCTCCAGGGCCTCGCTCCCCACCCGCACACCGCCCACCCGGCGGCCGTCCCACAGCAGGCGGCACTCCCCCTTGAAGTAGCGCAGTCCCCGCTCCTCGGCGGCGTTGAACAGGGCGACCCGCGCCGCCGCCCCGTTCAGCCGGGCCATGCCCTCCACGAACACCCCGCCGTAGGCTTCGGGCAGGAGCGGGAACCGCTCGCGCGGCCCGCCCGGGGCCAGGCGCTCCACCGCGCCCATCGTCGCGAACTCCGGGCGCTCGGACAGGTTGCGCAGCAGGTCGAACCCGGCGTCGTCGCCCTCCCGGTCCACGGACAGGCCCCCGACCACCTCGTAACCGGTGGCCTGGCCGTCCTCGGCCAGCTCGGCCATCAGCCGCGGGTAGTGCTCGGCCGCGCGGGCCTTGAAGTCCCACACCGGCGGCTCGTCCCACGGCAGCGGCCAGGGGAAGACCACCCCCAACCCGGCGGCCGTGGCCTGCCCGGGGTGCGAGGCGTCCACCAGCGCGGTGGACACGCCCTTCCTGGCCAGGTGGAACGCCGCGCTCGTCCCCACGATCCCGCCGCCGACAATGATCACGTCCATGGCCACCACCCTGCCCCCGCCCGCACCGGCGAACAAGCCGAACGACCCGCGTGCCGCGTCCGGAAAAAGGGTACGGGTGCGCGATAGGTTGTGCTCTTCCCAGATCCCGGCGCCGCACCCCTGGAGGACGTGTACGTGGACGGATACACCTACTACGGGGTCGCCCTGATGCGCCGCCCCGGCCCCGACCTGGCACGGGGCGCCGCCCCCCGCACGGAGGTGGACCCGGTCCTGGCAGCGCGCCAGTACACGATCTACCAGGAGGCCGTCGCCTCGGCCGGGTGGCGGGTGTGCGAGGTCGAACCGGCGCCCGAGCACCCCGACGCGGTGTTCGTGGAGGACACCGTGGTGGTGTGCGAGGACCTGGCGGTCCTGACCCGCCCCGGCGCGCGTGAGCGCCGCGGCGAGGTGGAGGGGGTCGAGGCGGCGGTGCGCAGGCTCGGCCTGCGGGTGGCGCGGGTGGAGGCGCCCGGGACCCTGGACGGCGGTGACGTGCTCCAGGTGGGGTCGACCGTCTACGTGGGGGTGGGCGGGCGCACCGACGCCGAGGGCGCCGCCCAGCTCGAACAGCTGCTCAAGCCGCTGGGCCGGGAGGTCGTGCGCGTGGGTATGGGCGCGGCACCGCACCTGAAGTCGGCGGTGACCGCGCTGCCCGACGGCACGCTGGTGGGCCTGCCCGAGCTGGTGGAGGCCGGCGCGCTGCCTCCCGTGCGCCGTGCGGCCGAGGAGCGGGGCGCACACGTGCTGCCCCTGGGCGGACGCGACGTGCTGGTCAGCGCCGCCGCGCACGAGACGATCCACCAGCTGAGCGCCGACCGGTGGCGGGTGCTGCCGGTGGACGTCTCCGAGTTCGAGAAGCTGGAGGCGTGCGTGACCTGCCTGAGCGTCCTGATCCCCAACCGGTCCTGAGAGGTCGGCGGCGCGGATCGGCGCGGGAGGGCACGCCGTTCGGTCCCGGCCCCCTCCCTCAGGGCGGGGGAGGCGGGCCCTCTGCCGTGGGCAGAACCGGAACCCGCGGCCCCCGCGCGGTCGTTGACGGGGGTGCCG
This sequence comes from Nocardiopsis sp. LDBS0036, assembly GCF_041228755.1. Classification (NCBI taxonomy): domain Bacteria; kingdom Bacillati; phylum Actinomycetota; class Actinomycetes; order Streptosporangiales; family Nocardiopsidaceae; genus Nocardiopsis; species Nocardiopsis sp. LDBS0036. Next base: position 1,005,246 of record NZ_CP141103.1, on the reverse strand, counting down.
GAGACCGACAGAAACCCCCGGGAGAACGATGAGCGCCGTCCGACTGATCCGCAGCCAGACCCTGACCGAGGCCGTGGACTACGCCTACGCCGCCACGGTCCGGGCGCCCGCGCGCGTGGTGTGGACCGCGGGCGCCTGCCCGCTCGACGGGGACGGCCGCACCGTCGCGGTCGGCGACTACGCGGGCCAGGCCGAGCAGGTCATGCGCAACCTGCGCACCGCGCTGAACGACGCCGGAGCCGACCTGGCCGACGTCGTCAAGACCACGGTCTACGTCGCCTCCGACCGTCAGGAGGACCTGTTGGCGGCCTGGGAGGTGGTGCGCGCGCACATGGGCGGGCACGACGCGCCCAGCACCCTGCTCGGGGTGGCCGTGCTCGGCTACGACGACCAGCTGGTCGAGGTGGAGGCGGTCGCCGTGACCGGCTGAGGCATCCCTCCCCCGCCCTGAGTATCCCGCCCGACCGGCCGGCGCCAGGAGTGGAGGACCGAAAGCGTCCTCCGCTCCTGGCACACTGCCGACATGAGAGCGACCTCCGCGCGCCTGCTGCGCCTGCTGTCCCTGCTCCAGACCCGCAAGGACTGGCCGGGCGGCGAACTCGCCGACCGCCTCCAGGTGAGTCCGCGCACCGTCCGCCGCGACGTGGACCGCCTCCGCGAGCTGGGCTACCCCATCCAGGCCACCATGGGTACCGGGGGCGGCTACCAGCTCGGCGCGGGCGCCGCCCTGCCGCCCCTGCTGCTGGACGACGACGAGGCCGTGGCGGTCGCGGTCGGGCTGCGCACCGCCGCCCAGGGCGGGGTGTCGGGGATCGAGGAGACCTCGGTGCGCGCCCTGGCCAAGCTCTTGCAGGTGCTGCCCTCGCGGCTGCGGCGCCGGGTGGACGCCCTGGGCGCCTTCACCGTCCCCATGCCCTCCGACGGGCCCACGGTGGACGCCGACGTGCTCGCGTTGGTGGCCGCCACCTGCCGGGACAGCGAACGGCTGCGCTTCGACTACGAGCGCCACGACGGCAGCGCCTCGCGCCGGGTGGTGGAGCCCCACCGGCTGGTCTCGCGCGGGCGGCGCTGGTACCTGGTGGCCTGGGACACCGAACGCGACGACTGGCGCACCTTCCGGGTGGACCGGATGCGCCCGCTCACGCCGACCGGACCGCGGGTGCCCCCGCGCGACCCGCCCGAGCAGGGGGTCGCCGCCTACCTGCGGGAACGCATCGACGTGCACATGTGGCCCGTGCAGGCGCGGATCAGGCTGTTCGTCCCGGCGGAGGAGGCCGAGCGCACGGCGGCGGGCTTCGGGCGGATCGAGCCGGTGGACGAGCGCTCGTGCGTTCTGGTGTGCTCCGGGGACTCGCTGCTCCACATGGCCTGCTACCTGGGCATGCTCGACGTGGAGATGGAGGTGGAGGAGCCCGCCGAACTGCGCGGGCACATGTCGCGCCTGTCGGAGAGGTTCGGCCGCGCGGCGGCCTCGGGCTGAGCCCGCGCGTTCAGAGTCGGTGGACCTCGGTCAGGTCGATGTCCACGGGGTAGGGGAACTCGACCTTGAGCCGGTCGTGGTGGATACCGGTGGGCACATAACAGGCCTTGGCCGGGTCCAGCTCGTACACGTACACCACGGGCGAGCTGTCGTTGTTCTCCACCCGCCAGAAGTGGGGGATGCCCGCCTGGGCATAGAGCTGGGGCTTACGGTGCCGATCCCGCTCCATGGACTCCTGCGACACCACCTCGACCGCAAGCGCCACCGCATCCGGGAGGAAGGTGCTCTGCCGGTTGTCCACCGCCTCGGTGGCCACAACCATGATGTCCGGCTCGGGGCGCTGGCGCGGTCCGAGCGTCACGGTCATCTCACGGCGCACACGGTAGTGAGCTGGAACCGTGTGGCGTAGACCGATGGTGAGCAGGTCCATCACAACGCTGTGGAAGCCCATCTGGGGACTCACGAGGACGAGACTCCCGTCGATCAGTTCTGTGTGGGGAGGGAGGTCGGGCAGAGTGTCCAGGTCCTCGGCTCTGAATCCCCTGCTCGGGGGGATGAGCCAGTCCGGTACCGGCTGTGCGCACATACCCGCCTACCCGTCGTGGGAGTTCCCTGTGCGGTAATCGTAGCCCGCCCCGCCTCTGACAGGGCGGAGTTCGCCCGAACGCACGCCAAAACCACTACTTTAGGGAGTCGTTTCTTTCCGGAGAGTAGTGAAAGTAGTGGTGCAGGTGACCATCCACGACCACGGACCCGAACTGCGCGACCTGAGCGCGCCGCCCACCGTCCGGGACCTGTGCCCCGGCTACCGCCTCGCCCGCTGGGACTCCCCCGCGACCCTGGCCCCGCCCTGCCGGGAACGCCTGCACCGCGTCCTGCGCGACCTGGCCGCGCGGGCCTTCGGCGCCGACCACTCGTCCTACTGGCGCGCCCGGATCGACGCCGGGTTCTTCGACCAGGTCGCCTCCCTGGCGCTGATCCTGGGCCCCGACGGCTCCCCCGTCGGCTGGGGCGGCTACCACCGCCGCCGCTTCGCCTCCCGGCGCGCCGTGTACCTGGACGCGGCGGGCGTGGTCCCCGCCCACCGCCGCTCGGGCCTGTCCGCCGCCCTGATGATCCACTTCCTGACCCGAGAGGTCCTCGCCCACCCGCTGCGGACCACCTACGTCGTCCTGCGCACCCGCCACCCGGCCGTCTACGCCGCGTGGCGCCAGAGCCTGGGCGACGCGCGCGTCTTCCCCAACGAACTCCGGCCCCTCCCCGCTCGGGTCCGGCGCGTCGCGGGCGAGGCCGCCGAGTGGCTGGGCGACGGGCCCAACCTGGACCCCGACACGCTGCTGATCCACGACGCCTACCGCGTGTTCGACGGCCGGATCTACGGCACCCGGCCCCGCAGCGGCCACCTCGCTCTCGACGACTACTTCGCCCACGAGGTCGGCCCCCGCGACGCCGTGCTGATGGTGGTACGCATGAGCGTGCCCGCCCTGGCACGGGCCACCGCCGCACGCCTGCTGCACGCGCGTCGGCGCCCGCGGGAGGCCGGGGACCTTCCCGCGGGCGCCGGGGAACCAGGGCGTGGGACCGCTCCCAAGAAGGAGAGGGAGGGAGCGGCCGGGATCATGCCAGGGGCACGGCCTTGACCGTGGCCGGGCTGTAGACCAGGCCGCCCACGTCACGGATCTGGTCCATGATCCGGGCCAGGCGCAGGCTCTCGGCCCAGGGCATGTCGGGGCTCTCCAGCTCACCGGCGGCCACGCACCGCGCGACCTCCTCGGCCTCGTACTCGTAGCCGTTGGCGCGGAAGGGCCGGGAGAAGGCCTCCGGCTCGTGGCCGTCGCGGTGCAGCACCACGTCGGTGGCCATCCAGAAGTTCGGGATCTCCAGCCTGCCCTTCGTCCCGGCCAGCACCCCCCGGTTGGGCAGCGTGGTCCGCGAGGCGCACGACAGCGAGCCGGTGCCCCCGTTCTCACCGCGCACGAGCACGGTGGTGGCGGTGTCCACCATCCGGTCGGGCGACAGGTGGCGGGTGGCGCCCACCACGGTCAGCTCGCCCAGGTGCTGGGAGGCGAAGGCCAGCGGGTACACGCCCAGGTCGAGCAGGGCGCCGCCGCCCAGGTCGGCGTTGAAGAGGCGGTGGTCGGGGTCGTAGGGGGCGTTGAAGCCGAACTCGGCCGAGAGCCAGCGCACCTCGCCGATCGCGCCGTCCTCCACCAGGTCGCGGACCAGGCGGGAGGCGGGCAGGTAGCGCGTCCACATCGCCTCCATCAGGAAGAGGCCGCCCTCGCGGGCCGCCTCGGCCATCTGCGAGACCTGGAGGGCGTTCATCGCCATGGGCTTCTCGACCAGGACGTGTTTGCCCGCCCTGAGGCAGGTCAGGGTGTTGGGGTGGTGCCAGGGGTGGGGGGTGGCCACGTACACGGCGTCCACGTTCGGGCTCTGGGCCAGGGCCTCGTAGCTGCCGTGGCGTTCGGGGACGTCCCAGGCCCGGCCGAACTCCTCGGCGCGCTCGGGGGTGCGCGAGCCGACCGCGGTGAGCCGGGCCGTGGGGGTGGACCCGAGCGCCTCGGCGAAGGAGTGGGCGATACCGCCGGTCCCGAGCACGCCCCAGCGCAGTACGCCGTTTTCATCTGTCATGGGAGCATCCTAAAAAACAGGGCCTCGCCGGGGTGCGGGCGGGGAAGGTGCTCGGTTTCCGCGGCCGCGGCCCGTACGGTGGCCAGGAGACGGGCGAGGCGCCCGCAGGCCACGAACGGAGGGGGATATGTCGGACAACCCAGGCACTCTCGCCCAGAGGCTCGGGGTGCGCCCCGGCGACCGGCTGCTCGTCCTCAACGCCCCCGAGCGCTACCTGCGGCTGCTGGAACCGCCCCCCGACATCCACATCGACCTGGGCCCCATCGAGGGCGCCGACTACGACGACGTGCACCTGTTCGCCCTGGACCGGGGCACCGTGGGCCGTGAGGCGCCCCGCGTCCTGGAGGTGGTGGGGCCGGGCACCCGCCTGTGGGTGTGCTATCCCCGGCGCGGCGGCACCATCATCACCGACCTGGCCGCGGACCGGGGCTGGGATCCGCTCCTGGACTCGGGGTGGCGCGGTACCGCCCAGGTGCCGATCGACTCGGACTGGGCGGCACTGCGCTTCGAACGCGCCGGAGCGGGCCGGTCTAACCCGACGTGACGCTGAGCGCGCCGCTGACGGTGTCGGCCTGGATGCGGGCCTCCGCCTCCGGGGAGGTGTCCACGTCCACGCGGCGTTCCCCGGACGCGGACTCCCCGGTGACCTCGTAGGCGCCCTCGGGCACCCGCACGTCGATCCCGCCGCTGATGCTCTCCAGGCTCATCAGGTCGAAGGCGTCGTCGGTGGCGACCCCGATGCCCCCCGAGACCGTGGAGACCTGGGCCTCGGTGAAGCCCCCGCCCACCCGGACGTCGCCGCTGGTGGACTCGGCCACGATCGTGCGCGCGCCGAACCCGGACACGTCCACGTCACCGGAGGTGCTCGCGGCCTGGAGGTGTTCGCCCGCCCCCTCGGCGATGATCCGGCCGCTGGTGGTCTCCGCGACCACGGAACCCTCCACCCCGGTCACGTCGATCGTGCCGCTGACGGACTCGGCGGTGACGTCGCCGCTGTTGCCGTCCACCCGCACCTCGCCGCTGATGCTGCCCAGCTCCAGCTCGCCGTCGACGTTCTCCACGCTGATCCGGCCGTTGACCGTCTCCACGCTCACCGCGGTCCCCACCGGGACCGCGACCTCGTAGTCGATCCGGCAGCCGTCGAAGAACGGCACGCCCAGGCACGCGGCCTCCACCTGGAGGGCGCCGTCGTCCTCCTCGATGTCCTCCTCCGGTTCGGTGAGGGGGGTTCCGCGCAGGGTGCGGTCCACCTGCACCCGCTCGGAGCCGCCGGTGAGGACGACGTCGCCGCCGGTGCCGTTCTCGATCTCCACGGCCTGGGGCGCGCCGTAGGCGTCGCTGCGTGTGCCGCGGTCCACGCCCACGTTGCCCAGGACGGAGACGGCGGTCGCCACCACCACGCCCAGCACCAGCACCGCGCCCAGGAGCAGCCACGGGCCCACGCGGAACCCGCGCGGCTCCTTGCTCGAAGAGGCGTACAGGCCCCGTGCCTTGAATGTCACTGTTCTTCCTTCCTCGTTGGGCTCGCGCCCCCTCTGGTGTCCGCGGTCAGTCCCGGTCCGCGCCGCGCAGGTAGCGCAGCACGGCCTGCACCCTGCGGTGGTCGTGGTCGTCGTGGCCCAGGTCCAGCTTGGTGAAGATCGATCGGATGTGCTTCTCCACGGCGCGTTCGGTGACGGTCAGCCGCGAGGCCACGCCCGCGTTGTTCAGCCCCTGCGCCATGAGCTCCAGCACCTCGGTCTCGCGCGGGGTGAGCCGGGCCAGGGCGTTGTCGCGCCGTCGGCTGAGCAGCTGCGAGACCACCTCCGGGTCGATGGCGGCGCCGCCCCCGGCGACGCGGCGCAGCACCGACAGGAACTCGTCGATGTCGGCGACCCGGTCCTTGAGCAGGTAGCCGACCCTGCTGGCCCCGCTGCCGAGCAGGTCGGCGGCGTAGCGGCTGACCACGTGCTGGGACAGCAGCAGCACCGCCACCTCCGGGTACTTCTGGCGGATGGCGATACCCGCCTGGATGCCCTCCTCGGAGTAGGTGGGCGGCATGCGGATGTCGACCAGGCACAGGTCCACGTCGGGGTGCTCCTCCACCGCCCGCATCAGCGCGTCGGCGTCGCCGACCTGCGCGACGATCTCCACCCCCGCGTCCTCCAGCAGGCGGGCCATCCCGCTGCGCAGCAGCACCGAGTCCTCGGCGATGACCACCCTGGGCCCTCTCTCCGCGGGCTGGACGGGGTTCGCACCGGTGTACACGGTCATGCCTCCCAAGGGATGTCGGCGGTCAGGACGGTGCCCTCACCGGCCGGGCTGTGGATGGTCAGGACGCCGTCGACCGCGTCCACGCGGTCCCACAGGCCGTTCAGGCCCGTGCCCGCCCGGGGAGCGGCCCCTCCGGAGCCGTCGTCGGTGACGGTGAGCCGCAGCAGGTCGCCGCCGTCGCGGGCGGGGCGCGACACCCGCTCCGCGGCCACGGTGACCCCGGTGGCGCCGGAGTGCTTGGCGACGTTGTTCAGCGCCTCGCAGGCCACGTAGTAGGCCACCCCCTCGGCGCGCGGGGAGGGGCGCTCCTCCAACTCGACGTCCACCCGCACGGGGACCGGGGCGCGCCCGGCGGCCACGGGCAGGGCCGCGCCCAGTCCGTGGTCGGTCAGGACCCGGGGGTGGAGTCCGCGCGCCACCTGGCGCAGCTCGTCCATGACCTCCCGGGACTCGCGCTGGGCCTCGGTGATCAGCTCCAGGGCCGTGTCGGGGTCGGTGGCCACGCGCGAGCGCGCCCGGGTCAGGGTCATGGTCAGGGCGAGCAGGCGCTGCTGGGCGCCGTCGTGCAGGTCGCGTTCGATGCGGCGGCGCTCGGCCTCGGCGGCGTCGACCATGCGCAGGCGGCTGTCCTGGACGTGCAGCAGGCGGCGGCGGATGCGCACCTCGGGCGCCTCGAACAGCAGCCTGCGGTGCAGCAGGACCTCGGTGGCGACCATGTAGGGGGCCAGGCGCAGTCCGACGAGGGCGCACAGCGGCCCGAACACGACCAGGACCAGGGGTCCGACCAGGTCGCCGGGAGAGCCCATCACCAGCACGAACACGATCCCCATCAGGGCGCCCGCGACCGACGCCCCGCCGCACACCACCAGCGCCACCACCACGCCCCCGGCCAGCAGGCCGTGGATCCCGGCGACGGTGCTGTAGACGACCGCCGACCAGGCGTCGCGGCCGAACACGAACCGCCAGGCGCGCACGAGCGGCTTGTCGTGGGCCAGGGGGTCGGGCGGGCTGGTCTCCACGATCCCGAACACGTTGTCCAGCCGGTTGCGCTGGACCCGGCAGGACAGGCGGGCCAGCAGGGTCGCCAGGGCCGGGAGGCCGACCAGGAAGGCGAGCGAGTCCGAGAGCAGCCGGTCGGGGACGAGCCGGGACACCTCGGGCAGCCAGGGGCCGGAGACCGCGAAGCCGACCCAGGTGGCCGAGACCACCAGCATGAACGCGGGCACCAGGTAGCACAGGGCCAGGGCCAGCGAGGTCATCAGGTGCAGGACCTCGACCACGCGCACGCGCCAGCCGGCCCCGTAGGCTTCGGCCACGCGGGGCAGGGCGGAGAGGGCGGTGAGGAACCCTCCTCTCCCGCCGTTCCTGGCTCTGGTGCGCGTGTTCTGACCGGTCACGCAACCAATCTAGGTTCGGCGGCCCGGGGGCACGAACCCAACAGCACGTGGAGTGCCGGTGGTGCTGGCACCACCCGGGCGTCTCCGGGCGAAGGGAAGGGCGGGTACGGGGTGGACGGAGCGGGGACGACGGCGGTGCGGCCGGTCCTGGCGGAGGTCGGTCGGGTCAACACGCTGTTCGCCGTGGAGACGGTCCCTCCCGGCCCGGGTTGGCTGCCGCTGGGAGGCGGCGGGGCCCTGGAGCCCCGTGCCCTGGCGGCCGAGGTGGAGCGGGTGCGCGGACACCTGGCGCGGTTGGCGGCGCGGCCGGACGCGGTGGTGGAGTGGCGGGTGGCGGCGTCGGTGTTCCAGCAGGGGCTGGCGACGCGGCTGCTGTCGCCGGTGCTGGCGGCCGGACTGTGCCACGGGGTGCTGGTGGACGCGGCGCGGTTCCACTGGGACCCGCGCCGGGAGGGGCCGGTGGTGCTGCGCACCGCGCAGGAGGGGGCCGCGGCGGTGACCGGGGGGACGGCGGAACTGGCCGACTGGGTCGAGCACACGGTGGTCCTCGGCGTCCTGGCCCGTGCGGCACGGGGACTGGCCGGGGCGGGCAGCGTGGCGCCGGGGCTGCTGCGGGGCAATACCGCCGCGGCCCTGGCCGGGGCCGTACGCGCCCTGGGCGCCGACCGGCCCGCGGTGCGCGTGCGGGCCCGGGAGGTGGCCGATGACCTGCTGGGCCGCCCCTCCCTGGCCGGGACCGGCGGCCACACGGGGGTGGACGCCTCGGGACTGGGGGTGTTCCGGCGCACCACGTGCTGCCTGTACTACCGGGTTCCGGGCGCGGGGTACTGCGGGGACTGCGCCCTGCGCCGCTGAGTGACCCACGCCCGTCCCCTCCCCGTGCTTCGCCGTCCCCGGTCCGGGGTAGCTGCGGCCGTGGACGACGGTCGGCGAGGGAATCCGGTGGGAGGAACCCATGACGGGTCGGGACAGGGCGGGCGCGGACGGGGCCGTGGCCCGCGCACGCGCGTGGGTGAGCCGTGCGGTGGGTTCGGACGGGCACGAACGGCACACGGCGCTGTCCATCGGCAAGAGCGCCCTGGCCGCCTCGTTGGCGTGGTTCGTCGCACAGCACCTGATCCAGGCCGCCTCACCGGCCTTCGCGCCCTTCACCGCGGTCCTGATGATGCAGGTCACCGTCTACCAGTCGGTGGTCCAGTCGCTGCGCTACGTGGGCGCGGTGGCGCTGGGGATCACCGTGCAGGCCGTCCTGGGCTTCGCCGCGGGCCCGGACATGCTGACCTTCGTCGTGGTCACGCTCATCGCCCTGGTCATCGGCCGGTGGAGGCCCCTGGGCAGCCAGGGGTCCCAGGTGGTCACGGCCGCGTTCTTCGCCTTCTCCACCTTCCTGTCCTCCCAGGGCTACACCGGGCGCCTGGTGGACCTGGCCCAGATCCTGTTGCTGGTGCTCATCGGCTGCGCCATCGGCACCGCGGTCAACGTCCTCGTGCTGCCGCCCATGCGCTTTCGCAGCGCGGAGTACGCCATCCGCTCCCTCGCGCACGCCGAGTGCGACCTGATCGGGGACATCCGGCGCGGAATGGAACGGGGGGAGCTGACCGAGGACGAGGCCGAGGACTGGCGCCAGCGGGCCAACCGGCTCGCGTCGACCGTCCGGCAGACCCGTTCGGCGGTGGACACCGCCTGGGAGAGCGTCTACCTCAACCCGGCCAGGCTCCTGCGCAGACACCGCCACCACGTCGCCTTCGAGGGCTACCAGCAGTTGGTCGACGCCCTGGAGCGCACCACCCACCAGCTGGGCTCCCTGGCCCGCAGCATCCACCTGTGGAGCCGTGACGGGGAGCGCTCCGTCCACCAGGACTTCCTGAGCCTCTACGGGGACTTCCTCGTCTCGATCGCCGAGATCACCCGCGAGCTCAGCGGGTTGGACCAGGACCGGCTCGGCCCCCAGGCCAGGAGGCTGTGCCGGCTCGCGGAGCAGGCCCGGGAGCGCTACGACGACCTCGTGCGGGCCAAGGAGGGCGAGGACGCCCCGCCCTTCGACGACCTCCGGCTGCCCTACGGCGTGCTCCTGATCGAGGCGCAGCGTCTCATGGACGAGTTCCAGTACAGCTGTGACGTGATCCTGCACTACGTGGACCGCCCCGGTCCCGCGGACGGGTCCGGCGGCGCCCGCCACATCTGACCGCGGCCGTACGCCCTTCCGGGGCCGCCGCGCGACAGGCGGCCCCGGAAGGGCGGTGGTGCCGCTCAGGCGCGGCCGGACCGCCAGGCGGACAGGGCCACACCGGCGGCGGCGAGCAGGACGCCGACGGTCGCCCAGGAGAAGGCGGTGCGGTAGCCCTCGACGGAGGCGGCGACGTCACCGGAGGCGCCCGCGGCGACGGCCGCGCCGACGAGGACGGCCATGCCGGTGGCCCCGCCGAGCTGGTCGACCGAGCGCTGGACGCCGGAGGCGACCCCCGCGTCGGCCTCGGTCACCCCGTGCAGGGCGGCGTTCTGCAGGGCGATCAGGCCGACGCCCATGCCGACGCCGACCAGGAGCATGCCGGGCATGGCGTCGGCCCACAGACCGCCGTCCACCGGCAGCCGCGACAACCAGGCGGTCCCGGCCGCGGCCGAGAGCAGGCCCGCGATCGCCGCCCCGGACAGGCCCAGGGCTCCGATGATCCGGCCGACCACGGTCGCCGAGACCAGGATCGCCGCGCAGAACGGCACGTACGCCAGCCCCGCCTGCATGGGGCTCATCCCCAGCACGTGCTGGAGGTAGAGCGTCACCAGCAGGAAGGAGGTCGACAGCGCCGCGCTGAGCAGCACCGTCGCCCCGTTGGCGACCAGCCTGGTGCGGTCGGCGAAGAAGGACAGCGGTACCAGCGGGTTGCGCGACCTGGCCTCGACCAGGACGAACAGCCCCATCGCCGCGGCACCCGCGAGCACGGGGACGTACACACGCGGCTCCGTCCAGGAGTGTTCCGCCGCCTGGAGCACCCCGTGCACCAGGGCCAGGGGACCGGCCGTCAGCAGCAGTCCGCCCAGGACGTCGGGGCGGCGCCGTGCGGCGCCGGTCTCGGCGGCCGGAGCGACCGGGGCCTGGGCACCCGGCACCGCGCCGCGGACGCGGTCGGGCGCGACCAGCAGCGGGACCGCGACCAGGACCACGGCGACGACGGGGAGGTTGACGAGGAAGATCCACCGCCAGTGCAGCAGCTCGGTGATCACGCCGGACAGCAGCACCCCGCCCACCAGGCCGGAGCTGGAGATGGCGCCCCAGACGCCGAGGGCCCTGGCGCGTTCCTGGGGGTCGGGGAAGAGCACGGCGATCAGCGACATCGCCGCCGGGGAGGCGAGCGCCTCACCGGCCCCCTGCCCGAAGCGGGCGGCCAGGAGCCAGGGCAGGTCCGGCGCGGCGCCCGCGACGAGCGAGGCGGCGCCGAACAGGGCGGCGCCCAGGAGCAGCATGCGCCGCCGCCCCAGCAGGTCGCAGACGCGCCCGCCGAGCAGCAGCAGGCCGCCGCCGACCAGCGTGTAACCGGCGACGACCCAGGTCAGGCCCTGCGGTCCGGCGCCCAGGTCGGCGCCGATGGAGGGCAGGGCGATGTTGACGACCGTGACGTCCACGGCGATGAGGAACTGGAGCATCGACACCGCGGCGAGCGCCCACCAGCGGCGGGCAGCGGCGGGGCGCTCCCGGCGGCCTGAGCGCGCGTCGGGAGTTCGGAAGGAGTTCATGATGGCCGATCGGGTCGGACCCGCGTCGAGGCGGGCCGGGAAACGGAAGGGAAGCCGTTCCGCCCGCGCGGTACGCCAAGCGGGCCCCGCCCGTCCTCCCAGGACCGGGCGCGGCGCGCGGCGGGCGCGGACGCCCGCCTACTCCGTGACTGCGACTGCCATCATGCGCGGCAGTCTAGACCCTGCCGCCGGGTCGGCGCACCGGAAATACCCGGCCGCTCCGTGTGCCGCCCGGGCCGGAGCGCTCAACACGGCTCCCCGTCACGGGGTCCCCCGGCCCCGGGACGCCGGTCGCCCACCAGGCCCGTCTCGTAGGCGGTGATCACCAGCTGCGCGCGGTCGCGCGCCCCGAGTTTGGCCCGCAGCCGCCCGATGTGCGTCTTGACCGTGGCCAGGCTCAGGTGCAGGTGCTCGGCCAGTTCGGTGTTGGACAGGCCGCGGGCGATCAGCCCGAGGACCTCCACCTCGCGGTCCGTGACGCCGTCGAGGGCGCGGGCCGGAGGGCGTCCCGGCTCGGGGAGGCGGGCGAACTCGGAGATGAGCCTCCGGGTGACCGAGGGGGCCAGCAGGGCGTCCCCCGCGGCGACGACGGTGATGGCGTCCAGGACCCGCGACGGCGGCGTGTCCTTCAGCAGGAAGCCCGCCGCGCCCGCGCGGAGGGCGGCGTAGACGTACTCGTCCAGGTCGAAGGTGGTGAGGATGAGGACGCGGACGCCCGCCGTCGCGGGATCGGCGCAGATACGCCGGGTGGCCCCGATGCCGTCCAGCCCGGGCATGCGGATGTCCATGAGGACGACGTCGGGCCGTTCGCGGCGGGCGAGTTCCACGGCCTCGGCTCCGTCGGCGGCCTCGCCGACGGCGCTCAGCCCGGGGGTGTGGTCGACCAGGACGCGGAAACTGCCGCGGACCATCGCCTGGTCGTCGGCGACGAGGACGCGCGTGACCCCGGTGCCCTCTCCGGCCCCCGTCGCCCGCGTCGGTCGGGTCACGGCGTGCTCTCCTGTCCGGTCGGCAGTCGTACGGCCACCGCGAAACCGCCCTGCGGACGGGGTCCCGCGGTGAAAGCGCCCCCGCACATCATCGCCCGTTCCCGCATGCCCAGGAGGCCGTGTCCGCCCGTGGGACCCCCGGGCGGGCGACGGGAGCCCTCCGCGGGCCCCTCGTCGACCACCTCGATGTCGACCGCCGCGCCGTCCGAGGCGACGGTCACCTCGCACCGGGTCGGAGCCGCGTGCCGGACCGCGTTGGTCAGGGCCTCCTGCACGATCCGGTACGCCATGAGGCGGGTGCCCTCCGGAACACCCCGCATGCCGCGGACCGTCAGGCGCACGTCGACCCCGGCCCTGCGGGCGTCCCGCGCGAGTCCGTCGAGACCGTCCAGGCCCGGCGCCGGGGCCAGCGGGGCCTGTTCGGTGCGCAGCACCCCCAGGGCGCGGCGCATCTCCGTCAGAGCGGACCTGCTGGCCTCCTCGATGTCCCTGAGCGCGACCCGGGCCTCGCGCGGGTCAGCCTCCGCCACGTGTGCGGCCACACCCGCTCTGACGGCGATCAGGCCGAGGTTGTGCGAGACGACGTCGTGCAGGTCGCGGGCGATGCGCAGCCGTTCCTCGGTCAGCGCCCGCTCGGCCCGCCGCCGCCCCCGGGCCCGGTGGGAGCGCACGGCGAAGCCCGCCGCCCAGGCGCCGCCGACCACCAGCACCACCAGGGAGGCCAGGCCGACCGCGTCCTGCCGGTCCCCCGCCGGGGTGACGACCGCCTCCCCGACGTACACTCCGGCGGCGGCCGTCGCCAGCGCGGCGACCAGGGCCGGGACCGCACGGCGGGCCGGCTCGGCCAACCCCACCAGGTAGGCGGCCAGACCCGCCGCGGTGTAGGGCTCCCGGGTCAGGTCCAGGAGGGTGGCGGCGGTGAGGGCGGCCATTACCGTGCCCAGCACGGGCAGCGGCCAGCGGCGGCGGACCGCGACGGGCAGGCCCACGGCCGCGGCGACGGCCCAGGGGAGCCAGACCGGGCCGTCGTAGGCGGGTTGCCCGTCGACCGGGGACAGGTGCGCGAATCCGGCGTAGACCGCGGTCAGGACGAGGGCCGCCGCCAGGTCGGCGGCGTACGCGTGGCGGCCGGTGATGCGGTGCATCGCCCGACAGTACCGGCCCACTCCCCTCAACCCGCCTGCCCGAACGCGAACATCAGTCCCAGGGTGCCCAGCGCGACCAGGCCCCAGAGCACCACCGCTGAGCGGCGGGGCCGCGGTCCCTCGCGCAGCAGAGCCAGCCCCAGCGGCAGCAGGGCGACGGCCAGACCGGCCAGGGCCACCAGCGACCACGGTGTGGTTCCCTTCAGTACGCCCAGCGGCAGGGCCGCCGTCAGCGCGAGGGCGAACGCGCGGACCGGGCCCAGCACCCGTGTGCGCCAGGCGCCGAGCGCGAGCACGACCCAGCCGGACAGGACGGCGAGGTTCAGGACGGAGAGGATCTGGAAGGCCCCGTAGGTGTCGGAGACGATCCGCGTGGCGGTCGCGGCGCCCTCGGCGACGACCAGCCGGAAGGCCATGTGGTCCGCTCCGGCGTGGAAGGTACGGGCGAACAGGCCGGACATCGCCAGCAGCCCGCCCCACAGTCCCCATCCCGGACCGCGTGCGCCGACACGGGCGGCGAGCACGGCCACGGCGGGCCACAGCAGCAGGTTGCCGACCGCGAAGAGGGCGTACGCGGTGGCCGTCAGGCCGGAGTGCCGCTCGTACGCGGCGAGCTGCCCGGGGAAGAAGAAGTCGAAGCGGACGCGCAGCAGGGCCCCGGCCAGCATCAGCAGGGGCCCCAGAACCATGGCGACGCCGCCCACCCAGCGGCCGGGGAAGGCGTCCGCGCGTTCCACGGGGAGTACGCGGCCCGGGCCGCTCGCGGCGTGCGGGGTGCCGTGGGTGGTGCGTGGTGGAGGAGTCATGCCCCGACGATGCCCCGCCGGGCCTGTCCTCGGCGTCGGACCGGGGGCTGGATCCAGGCGTCAGACCCGGGTATGACCGGCGGGCCCGGCGCGCCGACAGGGTCCTCGCGGGGCGCGCGGCCCCGGAAACCGATGGACGGGCCGCGGCTCCCCCGCCAGGGTGTTCGGATGACCACACCGCCCGTGCCTCCCCTGTACCGCGACGTCGACTTCAACGGCCCGCTCTCCGACGCCCGAGCCGCCGGACTCATCCGCGACCTGGGCCGCCTGGAGGGCAGACGGATCGTGGACATCGGCTGCGGCTGGGCCGAACTGCTGCTGCGCGCCCTGGAGAGCGAGCCGACCGCCACCGGGTTCGGCATCGACCTCGACGAGCAGGCCGTGGAGCACGGGCGCGCCAACGCCGTGGCCCGGGGCCTGGCCGACCGCGTCGAACTCGCGGTCGGGGACGCGGGCGCCTGGTCCGGCACGCACGCGGACGTGGTGGTCAACAACGGCGCCAGCCACGTGTGGGGCGGCGACCCTGTGACGCACACCGTCAACGCCCTGGAGGCGGTCGCCGGTCTGCTCCGGCCCGGCGGCCGGTTCCTGTTCGGTGAGTGCTTCTGGCTGCACGATCCGACGCCCGGGGAGCTGGAGGCCATGACCGACATCCCCCGCGCCCAGTACCGGTCGCTGCCCGACCTGGTGGACCTCGCCCTCTCCCACGGCTTCCGGCTGCGGGCGCTGTCGCAGGCCACCCTGGAGGAGTGGGACGACTTCGAGTCCCGGCACGCCCGGGGTTGGGAGGAGTGGCTGGAGCGCAACCCCGGCTCCCCCGGTGCCGACGAGGTCCGGGCCAGGGCCGACCGGCACCGGCACTTCTGGCTGCGCGGCACCCGGGAGACGCTCGGCTTCGCCTACCTGTCCCTCGCCCGGGTCTGAGACCGGACGCGGCCGTCCGCGCCGCCGTCTCCCGGCGCGGACGGCCGCCGCGGGTCAGGCCGCGTCCGCGGCCCTCCGGATCTCGGGCAGGTCGATCCGGCCCATCTTGAGCATGGCCTGCATGGCGCGTCCGGCCCGGCCGGGATCGGGGTCGGCCAGCAGGTCGTCCAGCTCGGCCGGGAAGACCTGCCAGGAGAAGCCGAAGCGGTCCTTGAGCCAGCCGCACTGGCCCTCCTCGCCGCCCTCGCCGAGCTTCGCCCAGTAGTGGTCGGACTCCTCCTGGCTGTCGCAGATCACCTGGAGGGAGACCGCCTCCGAGAAGGTGAACTCCGGGCCCCCGTTGAGCGCGGTGATCTGCTGGCCGTCGATCTCGAAGTCCACGGTCAGCACCATGTCGGCGGGCCGGGGCCCGTCGGGGCCGAAGTGCCGGACCCGCAGGATGCGCGAGTTGTCGAACAGGCCCACGTAGAAGCGGGCCGCCTCCTCGGCGCGGGTGTCGAACCACAGGCAGGGGGTGATCTTGTTGAGCCGTGTCATGGTCTGGTCCTCTCGGTGTGCGGCGCGGCCCTGCGCGCGTCCGCCCTATCCGTGATGACGCGTCCGGGCGGCGGAACTCATCGGCCCGGGCGGGGTTTTTCCCAGGAGTTTCGCCCCTCTCGCCCGTTCCGTGGCCGGTCGCCTCCGCGGCCCCGGGAGGCACCCCTCCGAACAGGGCACCCCACCCCTTGTCTCATATGGCGAGAATGAAATCTCATTCAAAGAGATATCGGTGTAGGGTCCCAGGTGTTCGCTCCCGCCTGCGACCCATGAGAGGGCGTTCCGATGACGCGCTACACCCACGGCCAGCACCCCACGGTCACCGACTCCTACCGCTGGCGCAACGCGGAGAACTCCGCCGCCTACGCCCTGGACCGGATGGTCCCCGGCCGCTCGCTGCTGGACGTGGGCTGCGGCCCGGGCAGCATCACCGCCGACCTCGCCCGCAGGGTCGCCCCCGGGCGGGTCACCGCCGTGGACGCCTCGGCCGAGGCCGTCGAACTGGCCCGCGCCAGCGCGCGGGAGGCCGGAGCGGACAACATCGAGTTCCGGGTCGGCGACGTCCACGACCTGGACCTGCCCGACGACGCCTTCGACGTCGTCCACGCCCACCAGGTCCTCCAGCACGTGGCCGACCCGGTCCGGGCCCTGGCCGAGATGCGCCGCGTGGCCAGGCCGGGCGGGGTCGTGGCCGCCTGCGACAGCGACTACTCCGGCATGTACTGGTACCCGCGCCTGCCCGAACTGGACGCGTGGATGGACCTGTACCAGCGCGTCGCGCGCGCCAACGGCGGCGAGCCCGACGCGGGGCGGCGCATGGCCTCCTGGGCCCGCGAGGCCGGGTTCGAGGACGTCACCTACGTGGCCGAGGTGTGGAACCACTCCTCCCCCGAGCGCCGCGCCTGGTGGGGCGGCATGTGGTCCCGGCGCATCCTGGAGTCGGACATGGGCCGCCAGGCGGTCGCGGAGGGCCACGCCACCCGGGAGGAGCTGGAGCGCATCTCGGCGGGCTGGACGACCTGGAGCCAGGACCCCGACGGGGTGTTCGTGGTCCCGCGCGGCGCGATCCTGTGCCGGGCCTGACCCGCCACGAGGGGTCCGCGGCCCGGGCGCGCCTCCCGCCGCCCCCGGGCCCCCGCGCGCCGACACCGCCGCCGGTCGTTGGCGGTGCGCCGTGCGGCGATCTATCTTCGACGTGTCTCGAAGAGTGGACGCCCGCGCAGTCCCCGCTGGAGGGAGCACCATGTCCGACCTGCCGATCGGCTACTGGCTCAAGCACCTGGACCGGCTCATCGAGAACGACCTGGACCGGACCCTGGCCGCGGAGTCGCTGGGGCGCCGCCACTGGCAGGTGCTCCACTCCCTGCACACCGACCCCGGCACGATCGCCGACCTGGACCGCAGGCTCGCCGCGTTCCTGGACGAGGACGAGTACAGCGTCACCCCGGTGGTGGAGGAGCTGCGTCGGCGCGGTTGGGTGGAGGGCCTGGTCTCCCTGAACCTCAGCACGGCGGGAGAGGCCGCGCACGAGACCCTCTTCGCCAGGGTCGACGAGGCCCGCCGCCGTATCTCGCGGGGGATCAGCGACGAGGAGTACCGGACCGCGGTCGACGTGCTGGAGCGGATGTCGGCCAACCTCGAACAGGGTTGACGCGGCCGGACCCCGCCCGGCCGCGTCCCGGTCAGGGGGCGGGCAGTTCCCGAGTGAGCTCGACGAAGGCCAGATCCGCGCGCTTGGGCAGACCGAAAGTCGCGTCACCGTAGGGGAAGGGTTCGGTCTTGCCGGTGTTGGTGTAGCCGCGGCGCTCGTACCAGGCGATCAGCTCCGGGCGCTGCTTGAGCACCTTCATCCGCATCAGGCGGCAGCCCCACTCGCGCACCGCCGTGTCCTCGGCCTCGGCCAGGACCCGCTTGCCCAGGCCCCCGCCCTGGATGCCGGGCCGCACCGAGAACATACCGAAGTAGGCGCCGTTGACGCCGCGCTGGAGCTCGCAGCAGGCCACGATCCGACCCTCGGCCTCGGCGACCAGCACGATCGTGTTGGTGCGCGCCAGCAGCTCGGCCATGCCCCCGGCGTCCACGCGCTGGCCGTCGAGCAGGTCGGCCTCGGTGGTCCAGCCCTGCTTGGATGAGTCGCCGCGGTAGCAGGAGTTGACCAGCTCGACGAGCTCGGGGACGTCATCGGTGACGGCGGTCCTGTAGACCAGGTCGGTCCAGGGCCCCGAAGCCGTCTCACTGCTGGTGGTCACACGCATCTCCCCTGTTGGTTCCGGCCGCTGGCACCCCCAGTATCGGCCACCGGACATAGCGAAGAACACAGACCCCTGGGACAAGAGGGGCGCAAGGGGCATCCGGATCACGGCGGCGGAGGAACACCGTGCAAGGGGATCCCGGCGCCGTGTGAGCGCGGGGCCGCCACCGACCCCGTGGTCCGTGGTGGTTTCCGTGGTCAGCACGGAGGCGCCGCGCACCCCCGCCGGGAGAGGCTGTGGACACGGAGGCCGGCACGGCCGCACACACCGGGCCGACCGCGGCCCGCAACCGAGGGAGTGACCATGACCAGCACCGCCAACGGCACGTACGAGGGGTTCTCGGCCGAGGAACGGGCCGCGATGAAGGACCACGCCCGGGAGCAGAAGAAGGCGGCGCGCCGCGCCTCGCGCGCGGAGAAGGCGGCGGAGGCGGAGCGCGACGTGCTCGCCAAGATCGCCGGGATGCGGGACTCGGACCGGGTCATGGCCGAGCGCGTCCACGCCGTCGTCACGGCCAACGCCCCGGCCCTCGCGCCGAAGCTCTGGTACGGGATGCCCGCCTACGCGCTGGACGGCAAGGTCGTCTGCCACTTCCAGGGCGCGGCCAAGTTCGGGACGCGCTACGCGACGCTCGGGTTCAGCGACCTGGCCCAGCTGGACGAGGGCACGATGTGGGCGACCGGTTTCGCCCTGACCGAGGTGACGGACGAGACGGAGGCGCGCATCGCCGAACTGGTGAGGCGTGCGGTGAGCTGAGGCGCGGTCACCGGGTTCACGCGGTCACCGGCCCCGGCCCCCGCGCGCTCACCGGCCGGGCGCGAGGCCGAGGCCGGTGAGCGCGGCCCCGCCGGCGGCGGCGTGCTCACCCCCGGCGAGCACCAGCGTGCGCGCCGCCTGGTAGCGGCAACCGGCCGCGTCGAACGCCGCGGCGGCGGCGAGCTGCCCCGCCGGGTCGCCGTCGAGCAGCGCCTCCGCGCGGTCCACCTGGGCACCGGCGACCGGGTTGCCGGTGACCACGGCCCTGGCGGAGGCGATCCGCTCCCGGGCCTTGGGGTGCCCGGCGAGCACCGCCGCCTCCGCCCTGAGCGCCACGTACCAGTGGAGCCAGACCCAGCACACCCACTTCCACACCCGGTCCGGCTCCGGTTCGACGCGTTCCAGGGCGGACTCCGCGTCCCCGTGGTGGAGCAGGACCATGGTGTCGAAGACCGCGCCGTAGCCCAGGCGGTGGTCGGCCTCGGACCCGGCCCGGTCGACGATCGCGAGCCAGTCCGCCCGTGCGTCGTGGTCGCCGCGCAGGCCGTGGACCATCGCGACCGACGCGGCGGCGGGCCCCAGGGAGCGCGTCCGCGGTCGGCCGTTCTGCTCCCACGCGTCGAGGAACCTCGTGCTGCCGGTGAGCACCCCGTCGACGTCGCCGCTGAACGCGTCCGCGACCAGGAGCCAGGACGTGGCGCTGTGGCCCGCCTCGGCCAGCAGCGGGTGGTCGGCGAGCTGCCTGCCCCACCGGCGGGCCTCCGGCAGCCGCCCCACGCCGAGGGAGGTTCCGGCGGCCATGGCCAGGGCGTCCATCAGCTCGTGCGTGCTGGCGGGGGTCGGCGGTCGCGGGGCCAGGATGTCGACCCTGCGCCGGGAGGCGGCCGCACCGGCGAAGGCGTTCCCGGCCCAGCTCTGGGCGCCCGAGAGCGCGTCCAGGGCGGCGGACTCGGCCACCGGGTCGCCCGCGCCACGGGCGAGCGCGACCGCCCGTTCGGCGCTCTCGACCGTCTCCCCGGCGGTGTTGTCCGGATCCCCCTGGACCGCGCCGAACGCGTCCGCGACCACCGCCGCCTCGGCCAGCGCGACGGCGGCCCGGGCGGCCGGGGCGTCGCCGGACAGCTCCCGCGCCCGCGCGAGCGTGTCCCTCACCTCCTCCACGGCGGGAAGCCGCGTGAACGAGCTGGAGAACCGGTACGCGACGGTGGCGGCGGCCGCCAGGTCGCGGCCCGCGCCCGCGGTGTCCCCGGCCCGGAGGGCGGCGTGCGCGGCGGCACGGTGCAGGCGGTACATGTCGTCGTCGAGGTCGCGGCATCCGGCCACCGCGGCGGCCTGGCGCAGCGCGTCGGCGACGGCGCCGGTGTCGGCGAGCCGCGCCGCCTGCTCGAACCGCTGCTGGGCCTCGCCGAGCAGGGTGCGGGTGAAGGACAGCTCGGCCACGGCGCGGGCGAGCCGATGGGCGTCCGCGCGCTGTTCGGGCTGGTCGCAGGCCCAGGTGAGGGCGGCCCGCATGTCCTCCGCCACGGCGTCGAAGCGGGCGCGCCAGTCCGCGCCCGCGGTCGCGGTGAGGGCGGCCGCACCGGCCAGGCACCAGTCCAGGTGCCGGGAGCGGACGCGCGTCAGCTCGCCGGTGTCGGCGAGCCGCTCCGCCCCGTACTGGCGGATGGTCTCCAGCGCGTGGTAGCGGGTGCCGGTCGCGGACGGTGTCACGGAGAGCAGGCTGTGCTCGGCGAGTCTGCCGAGCCCGTCGACGACCGAGGCCGGGTCCAGCGGGGCGAACCCGGCGACCCCGGCGGCGGCCTCGGGGGTGAACGGCGCGACGAACACCGACACCCGGCGCAGCAGGGCCCGGTCCCGCGGCTCCAGCAGATCGTGGCTCCAGTCCAGCACCGCCCGCACCGACCGGTGCCTGTCGTCGGCCCGGGAACCGCCGGTGAGGACCCGCAGCTGGTCGGAGAGCCCGGCGGCGAGTCCGTCCAGCCCCAGCGTCGAGCACCGCGCCGCCGCCAGTTCGATGGCCAGCGCCATGCCGCCGAGCCGTTCGCAGACGGCCACGACCTCCTCGCTCGCGGCGGGCCCCTGCGGCCAGCCGCCCACGGCCGCCCGGTCCATGAACAGGGCCACCGCGTCCGACTCCTCGCCGCCGTCCCGCGACAGCGGCGGGACCGGGAGGACACGCTCGAACGGCACCATCAGCCGGGCCCGGCTCGTCACGAGCACCCGCAGCCGCGGGCAGGCCGCCAGCAGTCGCTCCAGGAACGGCGTCACCCCGTCGCGCACGTGTTCGCAGTTGTCCAGGACCAGCAGGGCCCGGCGGTCCGCCAGCGCGGCAAGGACCGTGTCGTCGACGCCGCTTCCGGGCTGCTCGCCCACACCCACGGCCGCCGCGACCGCGGCCCCCACGCGGCCCGGTTCGGTGACCGGGACCAGGTCGACGAACCACACCCCGTCGGCGAAGTCGTCGGCCACGTCCGCCGCCACGGCCAGGGACAGGCGCGTCTTGCCCACCCCGCCCGGCCCGACCACGGTCACCAGCCGGTGCGACGTCACAGCCCCGGCCAGTTCCCGGCGCTCGCGGACCCGGCCGACGAACGACGTCAACGGCGCGGGCAGGGCGGGCGCCGACCGCTCGCGCTCGGCGCGTGCGGAGGCGGTCGCGTGCCGGGCGAGCGCCCGCCGGTCCGGCAGCGCCAGTTTGCGCAGGAGCGAGGAGACGTGCGACTCGACGGTGCGCACCGACAGGACCAGGCGCGCGGCGATCTCCGCGTTGCTGAGGTGCTCCCCGAGGAGGGCGAGTACTTCGACTTCCCGAGCCGAGACCACTGGACTGGACACCGAACTCATCTGTTGGTTGGGCGTGGACACCCCGTCCTTCAGGGCGGGGAGGAAACGCCCTCTCCCTTCTGTGGCTTTCTGTTGGATTTGGCTCATGCGGTCGCGGAGCGGTCGCTACGGTGTGTGCCATGATCAGGAAGAGCGTGAAGCGGGCGTTCAAGTACCGTTTCTACCCGACCGATGCGCAGGCGGCTGAGCTGTCGCGCACGTTCGGGTGCGTGCGCCTGGTCTACAACCGCGCCTTGGCCGAACGCAGCGCAGCGTGGCAGCAGCGTCAGGAGCGGATGGGCTACTCCCAGACCTCGGCGATGCTCACCGCCTGGAAGAAGACGGAGGAGCTGTCCTTCCTCACCGAGGTCTCCTGCGTCCCGCTCCAGCAGACGCTGCGCCACCTGCACACCGCCTTTCGCAACTTCTTCGACCGGCGCGCGAAGTATCCGCGGTTCAAGTCCAAGAAGAAGTCCCGCGCCTCGGCGGAGTACACCCGGTCCGCCTTTGGCTACCGCGACGGTCACCTGACCCTGGCCAAGATGGCCGAACCGCTGGACATCGTGTGGTCGCGCCCCCTGCCTGAAGGAGCAAGGCCGTCCACGGTGACGGTGTCCCGGGATGCGGCCGGGCGCTGGTTCGTGTCCCTGCTGTGCGAGGACACCGTCGAGTCGGCTCCGGCCGCCAACGACGCGGTGGGTGTGGACATGGGTGTGACGTCGCTGGTGGTGTTGTCCACGGGGGAGAAGGTGGACAACCCCCGCCACGAACAACGCGATCGCGCCAAGCTGGCCAAGGCGCAGCGGGCGCTGGCCCGTAAGGCCAAGGGCAGCGCGAACCGGGAGCGGGCCCGCCGCAAGGTGGCGCGGGTGCACGCCCGCATCACCGACCGCAGGCGCGACTTCCTGCACCAGCTCTCCACTCGACTCGTCCGCGAGAACCAAGTGGTCGTGATCGAGGATTTGACGGTGCGCAACATGGTCAAGAACAGGAGGCTGTCCCGGGCGGTCTCGGATGCGGCCTGGCGTGAGCTGCGCACCATGTTGGCGTACAAGTGCGCCTGGTATGAGCGGGAGCTGGTCGTGGTGGACCGGTTCTTCCCCTCCTCCCGGTTGTGCTCGACTCTCGGGTGCGCTTATGTGCGCGCGTCGTTGCCGCTGAACGTACGGACGTGGACGTGCCCCCGGTGCGGGGTGGTCCACGACCGTGATGTGAACGCGGCGCACAACCTCAGGGCCGCCGGGCTGGCGGCATCTGCCTGTGGAGCTGGTGTGAGACCTCAACGGGAGTCCTCCCGGACGGGGCGACCGGCAATGAAACAGGAAGGCCGCGGGGCGACCCGTGACGAGGCGTTGGCCTCGAACCACCGGTAGGTGGTTCCGGATTCTCCTGCCTTCAGGCAGGAGAGGGAGTCAATATGGGTGGTGGTTTCCGTGGCCGGTACGGAGGCGGTCCGCGCCCCGGCCGGGGGAGGCTGGGACCACGGCGATCGCACCCGGCCGAACCCGCCGGGCCGACCGCGAACCACGACCACGGGGAGTGACCGTGACCAGCTCTCACGCGCAGGAGACCACGACGGCACCGGGTCCGGCGGGCGCCGAGCCCCGCTCCGGTGCCCGGCGCCGCCGCGACACCGAGGAGCGGCTCGCCCGCGACGTCGACGTCTGGGTGGCCAGTGCCTCGGAGGACGGCGTGCCCCACCTGGTGCCGCTGTCCTTCGACTGGGACGGCGAGTCGCTGTTGGTGGCCACCGCGGCGGGCAGCCCCACCGGCAGGAACCTGGCCGCCACCCGGACCGTCCGGCTGGGGCTGGGCGGCACCCGCGACGTGACCATGATCGAGGGCCGGGTCGAGGTCCTCGGGATGGACGCGCTGACGCGGGAGCGGGGCGACCGGTTCGCCGGGAGGACGGGCTTCGACCCGCGCGCGCTGGCCGCCCCCTACCTCTGGTTCCGCGTCACGCCGCTCCGCGTCCAGGCCTGGCGCGAGGTGAACGAGATGTCCGGACGGGAGCTGATGCGCGACGGCCGCTGGCTGGTCTGACGCCGAGGCCGGACGCACCGCCCGGCCCGGGCCGGGCGGTGTGAGGTCCCCGGAGCCCGGGGTGCGGCTGACCGGGGCGCGGTGGGCCGCTTCGTGTCCCCCGCACGCCGGCCGCTCAGGAGGCCTGGCGGTGCAGCCAGGCCTCCTCGGTGCGGGCCAGGAAGGCGCGCAGCTCCCGCCGCGCCCCCTCGGGGCCCTTCATGCCCGGGGTGACCATCAGCTGGAGGGCGAGCCCGTCCACCTGGGTGTGCAGGTACCCGGACCACTCCTCGACCCACGGGTCGGGGTGGGGCTGGAAGGGATCCTCCACCGGCTGCCCGGTGAGGGCGGCGATCAGGAGCCGGTAGAGCCTGCGCTGGCTGTTCCAGCGCTGTTCCCGGTCGCGGTCGTACTCCCCCAGCAGCCCGGCGGCCTCCCAGGCGCGGTACTCCGCGCGGCGGGTCGCGTCCAGGGGCAGGAGCTGTTCGGCGTACTCGGCCATGCGGTCCAGGAGCGGGGCGTTCGGGTCCTGGGTGCCGTTCAGGGCCGTCACGCGCGCGGTGACGCGTTCCTCGGACAGGTTCATGGCGAAGACGAGCAGGTCCTCGCGCGTCTGGAAGTAGTGGCGCAGGGCTCCGGGGGACCAGCCCGCCTCGGCGGCGACGGAGCGGATGGACACGGCGGCCGGGCCGGACTCGGCGATGACCCGCCACAGGGCCTCGGCCAGCTCCCGGCGGCGCTGTTCGTGGTCGACGATCTTGGGCACCTCCCCTTTCTAGCACATGTGTGTTATTTTATTTGGCACAGCCGTGTGAAAACGCGAGCGGGAGGAGACCACCATGCCGTCACTGGAAGTGCTGTTGCCGGTCGCCGGACTGGCGCTGCTGGACACCCTGAGCCCCGCCACCATCGGGGTCTCGCTGTACGTGTTACTCAGCGGGGCGCGGTCAGTGGCCCGCCCCCTGTTCGTCTACCTGGCCACCGTGGCCGCCTTCTACTTCGCCCTGGGCTGCGCGCTCATGCTCGGCCTCGGCTTCGCGTTCGAGGCCCTGGACGACATCGCCGACAGCCCCGTCCTGGGCTGGGTGATGGTGGTGCTGGGCGGGGGCATGCTCGCCTACGCGCTGTTCATGCCGAGCGGACCTCGCCGACAGCGCAGGCCCGCCTCGCTGCGCACCGGCGCGATGGTCGCACTGGGCCTGGCCACCGGCCTGCTGGAGGGCGGCACCGCGCTGCCCTACTTCGGCGCCATCGGCATCATGACCACCGCCGGGCTCTCCGCCGCGGCCTGGGTGCCGCTGCTGGCGGCCTACAACGTCGTCATGGTGCTCCCGCCGATCCTGCTCTACCTGGCCTACCGTGCCTTCGGCGAGCGGCTGCGGCCCCGGATGGAGCGCTGGCGCACCAAGGTCGAGTCCGGCTCCCGGGAGGCCCTGGGCTGGATCATCGGCATCGTCGGCTTCCTGGTCCTGCGGCACGGGCTGTGGCTCGCGGGGGTCTTCGACGGGGCCATCAGCCTCGGACCCGTCACCTTGGAGGCCGCCGCCCTGCTGGGCGGCCTGTGACCGAAGGGCCCGAACGCGGCGGCGCCGACGAGGGGTGGAGCCAGCACCACCCCCGGTCCGCACCCGTACCGCCCTGACTCCGGGCCCGGCCGGGCGTAACTTCGGGGCCATGGACACGACCCGCAACGCCGTCGCCCGGCTCCTGACCGACACCCGCCACATCCTCCTGGGCCTGCCGTTGGCCCTCATCGCCTTCGTGGTCGTCCTGACGGGCCTGGCCGCCGGGGCGGGCACCGCCGTCGTCATGGCGGGCCTGTTCCTGATGACGGGCACCCTGTACGCCGCACGCGGGTTCGCCCACGTCGAACGCGTCCGCCTGGCCGACCTGGGCCGCCGACCGGTGGCGCGCCGCCCCTACCGCTCCCCCGCCCCCGGGTCCGGTCCCCTGCGCCGGGCCCTGACCCCGCTGACCTGCCCGCAGAGCTGGCTGGACGCCCTGCACGCGCTGGTGCTCCCGCCCGTGGCCGCGGTCGGCTTCTGCCTCACCGCCACCTGGTGGGCGGGCGCCCTGGCCGGGCTGCTCCAACCGCTGTGGGGCTGGTCGCTGTACACCATCCCCGGCTACACCGACGTGGGCACCTACCTGCTGCCCGCGTACCCGGTGCTGGCGACCACGGCGGCGCACATGCTCGCCGGGGTGCTGTTCGCCCTCACCCTGCCCCTGGTGGCGCGCGCCTGTGCCCACACCCGGGCCACGCTCGGCCGGGCCCTGCTGCTGGCCCCCGAGGACCCCTGCGTGGGCGTGTACACCGCGGCGCCGCGCCAGGAGGAGACCGCGCGGCCGCACGGTCGGAACACCGAGCCCGTGGTCACGGGCGTGTGAGGCCCGCCGCCCGGCGCACCCCCGCCGCCCGCCCCGTGGGTCGGGCGGCGGCGCCGGACGGTGCCGCGTGACCGTGCCGTTCAGGACCGCCTCCGCTCCCCGTACAGCTCCGAGAGCAGTGCCACGGCCGCGAAGGTGGCCGGGTGCGGGTCGTGGCGCCGCCAGAGCACCCGGACCGGGACGCGCGGGGCGTCGCCCACCAGGCGGAAGGCGATGCCGTCGCGTCGGTACTGGGTCACGGTGCTCTCCGCGGTGATCCCGACGCTGCGCCCGGTCGCGATCCCGGCCAGCCAGTCGTCGATGTCGTTGACGTGCTCCAGGGCCGGGCGCGCCCGCTCGGGCCACAGCTCGGCGGTGGTGGTGCCCGTGCGGCGGTCGGTGAGCACGTGGCGTTCGGCGATCTCGGCCAGGCGGATGGAGCGGCGTCGGGCCCAGGGGTCGTCGGAGGCCATCGCGCAGTAACGGCGCTCCCAGCCGACCAGAGCGCTGTCGAAGCGGCGTTCGTCGAAGGCGGCGCGGACCACGGCCAGGTCGCACAGTCCCTCCGCCAGCCCTCCGGTGGGCGAGTTGGTCCGCACCAGGTGCAGGTCCACGTCGGGGTGGCGGGCTGCCCAGAGCCGCTGGAACTCGGCGGTGTGGCGGCCCACGGCCGACCACGCGTGCCCCAGGCGCAGGCGGCTGTGCCCGGTGCTGGCCTCGCGCACCAGGTTGTCGGCCTCGGCCAGCACCGCCCGTGCCCGGGCCAGGACCTGCACGCCCGCCGTGGTGGGGGCCACGTCGCGGCTGGTGCGGTGCAGCAGTCGCACGCCCAGGAAGCGTTCCAGGGCGGCGAGGTTGCGCGAGACGGCCGCCTGGGAGGTGCCCAGTTCGAGGGCGGCGTCGGTGAAGCTCCCGGTGTCGACGATGGCGACCAGGCAGCGCAGGTGACGCAGCTCCATATCCATACGCACAGCGTATAGACGGCCTTCCACATGCATTTTGCGTATGCGCCGCCGGGTCGCATCCTCGTCCCATGGAGACCTCGGCGGGAACGGCACGGCTGACGGCCGCGTCCGGAGCGGACCCGGGCGCCCGCGGGCGTCTGGCCGGGGCGCTGGTGATGCTGTGCGGCGGGATGTCCAACCAGCTGGGCGCCTCCACGGCCGCGCTGGCCTTTCCGGTGATCGGCCCGGCCGGTGTGGTGGCCGTGCGCCAGTGGGTCGCGGGACTGGTGCTGATGTCGCTGGGGCGCCCCCGGCTGCGCTCCCTGACCTGGCCGCAGTGGTGGCCGGTGCTGTCCATGGCCGTGGTCTTCGCGACCATGAACCTGACCCTGTACCTCGCCGTCGACCGGATCGGTCTGGGCCTGGCCGTGACCCTGGAGTTCCTCGGCCCCCTGGCCGTGGCGCTGGCCGCCTCGCGCCGGTGGGTGGACCTGGGGTGCGCCCTGGCGGCCGGGGGCGCGGTGGCGGTGCTGATGCGCCCGCAGCCCAGCAGCGACCACCTGGGCATGGCGCTGGCCCTGGTGGCCGCCGCCTGCTGGGCCGGTTACATCCTGCTCAACCGCACGGTGGGGCGGAGGGTGGCGGGCATCGAGGGCTCGGCCGCGGCCGCCGGGGTCTCCGCGCTGCTGTTCGTGCCGGTCGGGGCGTGGGTGCTGGCGCACCACCCGCCCACGCCCGCGGCCCTGGCCTGTGCCGCGGCGGCGGGGGTGCTGTCCTCGACAGTCCCGTTCCTGGGGGACCTGTTCGCCCTGCGCCGTGTCCCGGCCCGCTTCTTCGGCCTGTTCATGAGCGTGCACCCGGTGATGGCCGCCCTGGCGGGGCTGGTGGTGCTGGGCCAGGAGCTGGACGGTCCGGACTGGGCGGCGATCGGGGCGGTGGTGGCCGCCAACGCCGTCAGCGCCCTGACCGCGGGGCGCGCCAGGAGGCCCCTCCCCCGGCGCGGCCGTCCGGCGGGGGCCGGGCGGCCGCGCCGCTCGGGACGGGACGGCTCACGGAACCACTCGCCTGGCTAGAGGGAACCCGACAGCAGGAGCATGAGGCCGACGAACGTTCCGATGAGGACGAAGCCCAGGCCGACGACGACCATGACCGCGCCGGGTCCGCACCCCCAGCGGTGGGCTTCGGGCACGGAGAATCGCGCCGGGGCCCCGGGGTCGTACCTGACCCGCGCGCTCTGCCCCGCGACGGGGCGGTAGGAGGTGCTGGAGCGGCGGTAACGGCGGTGCACCTCGCGTCCGTCACCGGCCGAGAAGTGCACGGTGAACGGGTGGGTGTACACGCGGCGGCGGTTCACCGTGGCGTTGCTGGCCTCCCGCCAGGAGTCGGTGACGGTCCCGTCGGCCTCCCCGGTGTAGCCCCGGCCGCCCGCGCGGTCGCGCACCGCGGACACGGTCGCGGAGAGGAGCATGCCGAGGCCGACGACGGTGAACAGGAACGGCAGGTAGCGCAGGAGACCACCGCCGTTCCCGCCGGCCAGGGACAGCGTGACGACGACCGCGGTGAAGACGGGCACGGCGAGCATCGTCAGGAGCGCGGCGGCGATCGCCTTCGCGCCGCCGGGGCGGTGCCCGAGGCGGACCGGGTAGTGCTCGGACGCCGAGCCGGGCAGGGCGGCGCTCTCCACCCGGACGAGCCGCGGGTCGTCGGCCGAGTGCAGGAGTTCGACCGGGGTGCCCTCGCGGACGAGGTATCCGCCCAGTCCCGAAGTGTCGACCGCCTCCCGCTCCCGGCCGTCGGCGTCGCGGAAGGCCACGGTGACGGTGTGGCCGTGGGGACTCCGGGTAAGGGGGTGCACCGATGTGACGACTCCCCGCACGCGCACGCCGGTCCGGTCCAGGAGTCGGGCGTCGCGCCGGACCCTCAGGGCCGCCGACAGGTCCTTGGAGCCGGAGTGGACCGAGTACACGGAGAAGAGGGCCAGGATGAGGAGCGCGAGGAGTCCTTGGGGGTCCACCGGGCCGTTCTACCAGAGCGCCGGCGGCCGGAGAAGAGGTGTACGGGGACCGGATCCGGCCACCGCAGCCGGTGCACGGGTGTCGGCCGCGGGTGTCCCGTTCCCCCGCGCAGCGGTCTCCGGGCGGTGGTGGGCGGGAGTTTGACCTCAACATTTGTTGAGGTTCTACGGTTCAAGTCACCAACTCCGACAGATCCGGTGGACGACCATGAGTATGGAAATGGCCGCGTGGACCTCCATGTACCACGCCATGCACGCCCGCGAGGACCAGCGACCCTTCTCCCTGCCCGTCCTGCGCCGGATCGCCTCCTTCGCGCGTCCCCACGCGCGCCAGCTGGCCTGGTTCACGGCCCTGAGCGTGGTCACCGCCGCCCTGACCGTGGCCTCCCCGCTCCTGGCCGGACGGGTCGTCACCGCCATCACCGAGGGCGGCCCGCTGGAACCCGTGCTGTTCCTGGCCGGGCTCATCGCCGCCGTCGCGGTCCTCGAAGCCGCCCTGGGGCTGGTGGTGCGCTGGCTCTCCTCCCGGGTCGGCGAGGGGCTCATCCTGGACCTGCGCACCACCGTCTACGACCACGTCCAGCGCATGCCGGTCGCCTTCTTCACCCGCACCCGCACCGGCGCCCTGGTCAGCCGCCTCAACAACGACGTCATCGGCGCCCAGCGCGCCTTCAGCGACGTGCTCTCCGGGGTGCTCAGCAACCTGGTCACCCTGGTCCTGGCCCTGGCCGTCATGCTCGCCCTGTCCTGGCAGATCACCCTGCTCGCGCTCGTGCTGCTGCCGCTGTTCGTGGTGCCCGCCCGCCGCATGGGCGCGCGCCTGGCCAGGATCGAGCGCGAGCGCACCGTCCACAACGCGGCCATGGGCACCCAGATGACCGAACGCTTCTCGGCTCCCGGCGCCACCCTGGTCAAACTCTTCGGCCGCCCCGAGGAGGAGTCGGCCGAGTTCGCCCGCCGCGCCGGACGGGTCCGCGACATCGGCGTGCGCACCGCGATGGTCCAGGAGGTCTTCTTCACCGCCCTGACCCTGGTCTCCGCGCTCGCCCTGGCCCTGGTCTACGGCCTGGGCGGCTTCTACGCCCTGACCGGCCGCCTGGACGCGGGCACGGTGGTGTCCATGGGCATGCTCCTCACCCGCCTGTACGCCCCGCTCACCTCCCTGGCCAGCGCCCGGGTGGAGGTGATGAGCGCGCTGGTCAGCTTCAGCCGGGTCTTCGAGGTCCTGGACCTGCGGCCCCTGGTGGAGGAGAGGGAGGAGGCCCGCGAGGTCCCCGCCGGGCCCGTGTCGGTGGAGTTCGACGACGTCTCCTTCGCCTACCCCTCCGCGGACAGGGTGTCGCTGGCCTCCCTGGAGGAGGTCGCCGTCCTGGACACCGCCGAGCAGCGCGAGGTCCTGCACGGGGTGTCCTTCCGGATCGAACCCGGGCAGACGGTCGCCCTGGTGGGCTCCTCCGGCGCGGGCAAGTCCACCATCGCCCAGCTGGCCCCGCGCCTGTACGACGTGGACTCGGGCGCCGTGCGCCTGGCGGGGGTGGACGTGCGCGACCTGTCCTTCGCCTCCGTGCGCGCCACCCTGGGCATGGTCACCCAGGACGGGCACCTGTTCCACGAGACCGTGCGCGCCAACCTGTCGCTGGCCCGGCCCGGGGCCACGGAGGAGGAACTGTGGGACGCGCTGCGCCGCGCCCGCCTGGACCAGCTCGTCGCCGCCCTGCCCGACGGTCTGGACACGGTGGTCGGCGAGCGCGGGTACCGCTTCTCCGGCGGTGAGCGCCAGCGCCTCACCATCGCCCGCCTGCTGGTGGCCGGACCCGAGGTGGTCATCCTCGACGAGGCCACCTCGGCCCTGGACTCCACCTCCGAGGCCGCGGTGCAGGCCGCCCTGGCCGAGGCGCTGGAGGGGCGGACCGCGCTGGTCATCGCCCACCGGCTCTCCACCGTCCGCGCCGCCGACGCCATCCTGGTCGTGGAGGCCGGACGGATCGTGGAGCGCGGCACCCACACCGAACTGCTGGCACGGGGTGGCCGCTACGCCGAGCTGTACCGGACCCAGTTCGCCGCCGACGACCCCGCGGGGGTCTCCGCCGGACAGGCGGTGTCCTAGAGGAGTTGCGGGGGAAGGCCCGGACGGAGCCTTCCCCCTCCTTCGGGCGGGCGCCCCGAAAAGGGGCCGGCTTCCGCCGCCGCAGACCCCGTCCCCCGGTGGCGCCACACCGGGGGACGGTTCTCCGTGACCGGTCAGCACGCGGGGACGTGCCGGAACCCTCCCCGAGGCCGGAAACGGGTCAGATGTGGCGCACCACGCGGGCCGGGTTGCCGACGGCCACCACGTTGGCGGGCAGGTCGCGCACGACCACCGCCCCGGCGCCCACCACGGTGTTCTCCCCGATCGTCACACCCGGGCAGACGATGACCCCGCCGCCCAGCCACACGTTGTCGCCGATGGTGATCGGCTCGGCCGCCTCCCACTTGTCGCGCCGCTGGTCGGGGTCCACCGGGTGGGTGGGGGTGAGCAGCTGGACGTTGGGGCCGATCTGCACGTCCGCGCCGATACTGATCGGGGCCACGTCCAGCATCACCGCGCCGCAGTTGACGAACGTGCGCGCGCCGATGGTGATCATGGAGCCGTAGTCCACCCGCAGCGGGGGCCGGACCCAGGCGTCCTCGCCCAGCCCGCCCACGAGGTCGGCCAGGAGTTTCCGGCGGTCCGGGTCGTCCACGGAGGCGTTGTTGAACGCCTCCGCGCGCCTCTCCGCCCGGACGAGGTCGGCCTGGAGTTCGGGGTCGTCCGCCTGGTAGAGCTCACCGGCGAGCATGCGTTCCTTCTGGCTGGTCACCACGGTCCCTTCGTGTCGGTCGCGTTCCGACCCTAGCCCGGCGCACACGCGGGTCGGGGCCCGTCTCCGCGAAATCCGGAGACGGGCCCCGACCGGTCCCTCACAGGATCCGACGCGCTCCGGGAACCGACCGCACGGCGGTGGCCAGCGCCCAGCAGGCCGGGACCGCGAGCGCTCCCATGCCGAGGAACTTCACGAGCGCGCTGGCCTCCCAACCGCTCAGGGCCACACCCAGCCCTACCAGCACCAGCGGGTGCAGGACGTACACGGCGAAGGCGTTGTCGGACAGCCAGCGCGTGAGGCGGTTGCTCCCGCTGGCGAAGCGCCGGAAGCCCACCAGCAGCATGAGCATCGCGCCCGTGGCCAGGACGGACTCGGAGGTGATCTGCGCCAGCGCCTGCCAGGTGCCCGACGCGGGCGTGATCTCGCCCAGCAGGACCGTGACCGCCGCTCCCGCCGCCAGACCCGTCAGGGCCAGGGCCGCGCCCCACCACCCGGCGGCGCCGGGCAGCCGGACCAGCCAGTTGCCCCGGTAGGCCAGCACGCCCAGGACGAACAGGGTGACGTACTGGGGCAGGAAGCCGGGGCTGGGCAGCCCCACGATCGGCCAGTACGGGGCCGGGGCCAGGTAGCGCCAGGCGAAGGTGACCAGTGCCAGGCCCAGGGTGAGGGCCGCGACGGGCACGGCCCAGCGCAGCGGAGCGGTGTCGGCGGGCCGCGCGGGGGGCTCGACCGCCGCGCCCGTCTGCCGGGCGCGGCGCTCGCGCAGGCTCCGCACGGCCACGTAGGCCAGGGTCATGACCAGCAGGACCTCCACGAACCACATGGGCCCGGGGTCGTAGGTCACGATCAGGAACAGCCAGAACGGCAGCTCGCCGCCCTCGGCCGCGAACATCTCGACGGCGGGCCCGTAGTTGGGGATCATCAGGAACGGGCGGACCAGCAGCACGAACAGCAGGAAGGGCGCCCCCAGGCGCACCAGGCGCTCGCGGACCAGCCCGCGCCCGCCCCGGCGGTCGGCCGCTCCGGGCACGAAGTAGCCCGCGAGCAGGAAGAACAGTCCCATGAAGTAGGTCTGGTTGAGGAAGACGAACAGGTCCAGAAGGCCGCCGGAGGGGTCCTGGGCCGGTTCGAGGTAGAACCACACCGGGATGTTGCCGTAGGTGAGCGCGACGTGGTGCAGGACGACCAGCACGGTCAGCGCGACCCGCAGGTTGTCGACGTGGTGCAGGCGCCCGCGCGCGGGCGGCGCGGGGTCCGGGAGGAGGGGTGGGCTGGCGTGCTGCGTCATGGTGTCCTCGTCAGTCGTTCGGGGGTGGGGAGCGGTCGGCGCGGGTGGCGCGCACGAGCAGTTCGCCCAGCTCGCGGGCGTGCGCCATGAGGTCGTGGCCGGGGTGGGCGCTCCAGTAGGCGAACATCGCGTCGATAGCCGTCTGCTGGGTCACCGCCATCACCCGCACGTCGAAGTCGCGGAACTCGCCGCTCTCCTGTCCGGACCGGTACAGGCCCTCCAGGGACTCGTAGAGCACGTCGGACTCCGCCGCCCCGTAGCGCGGGGAGCCGTCCGCCTTGCGCGCGTGGGTGAAGATCTGCGCCAGCGTGGCCATGCGCTCGGGGTGGGACAGCGCGTACTCGGCCACGCCGCGCACGTGGGCCCGCAGCATGTCGGCGGCGTTGGTCTGCTCCAGCATCCCGGGGAGGACGGACTCGGCGATCTCGGTGTAGACGTCGGTCACCACCTGGTCCATGAGCTCGTCCTTTCCGGCGAAGTGGTAGGAGATCACGCCCTTGCTGATCCCGGCCGTGCGCGCGATCCGCGCCAGGGAGGCGTTGGGGTAGCCCACCTCGGCGATGGTCTCGACCGCCGCCGAGGTGATCTGCGCTCTGCGGGCCTCCTCGATGAAGGACCGCTTCTGTTCGCCTGGTTCGTTTTTTGACCGCATGGCCAGAATCTAGCACGCACGGTCAGGAAACTATCGGGGATGTCCCTGACCCGACCCCGGACCGCCACCCACCCCTCCCGGGGCCCGCCCCTGTTCCCTCCTCCGGGGCGTGCAGGGCGACGAGCGCACCACTGAGGGCACTGCTTGGCACGTCACCCGCTGGTGACAGCCCCGTAGCCTCCCGTGCGGCGTGCGGATAACACCGCGGGGACACACAAGGGTGCCCGCGCCCCCGGAGGGACACGGGCACCACGACCACGGCCGGAGGGCCTCAGTCCAGGCAGAACTCGTTGCCCTCGGGGTCGGCCATCACGATGAAGCCGGTCTCCATGGGCGGCTCCGGCTCGTGGCGGCGCACCCGCGTCGCCCCCAGCGCCAGAAGCCGCGCGCACTCGGCCTCCAGCGCCGCCATCCGCTCCTCCCCCAGCAGCCCGGGCGCCACGCGCACGTCGAGGTGGAGGCGGTTCTTGACCACCTTGTCCTCCGGCACCCGCTGGAAGAACAGCCGGGGGCCGCGCCCCTCGGGGTCCTCGATGGCCGACCTCGTGTTGCGCTGGTCCTCGGGCACGCCCACCTGCTCCAGGAAGGCGTCCCACGCGGCCAGCGGATCGGCGCCCTCGGGCAGGTCGGCCCCGGGCGGCCCGGGGTGGACGTAGCCCAGCACGTCGCGCCAGAAGGACGACAGCGCCCGGGGATCGTGTGTGTCGAAGGTGATCTGGACGTCGAGGCTCATCGGTTCGCTCCGTTCGCGGCTGCCGCCGTGTGCAGGTGGAGGTCGCGCAGCAGGCAGACCTCGGACAGATGATGGATCAGCTCGCGGTGGATGTGCAGCACCAGGTCCGCCATGGGCGCCTCGGGGTAGGGCTCCTTCGCGCCGACCGGGGTCCGCAGCGCGGCCGCGTCCAGGCCGCGCACTCCAGCGAGCCACACGTCGACCTGGGTCTGGAGCTGGTCGAGCGCGTCGGACGCGTTTCCGGCGTACTCCCACGTCTCGTACGAGGCTGCCGGTGCGCCGAAGTGCGACGCGTTGCGCATGGCGAGCACGCCGACGATGACGTGGCCGAGCCGCCAGGCGATCGTGGTGAAGGGCGCGGGGTCCGGCTCCGGGAAGGCGAAGTCGATCGTGAAGTCCCCCGAACCCGCCTGCACGGGCGCCGTCGAACCGCCGCGCGGCCACACGCTCCAGCAGTCCGGCACCGGTGACCAGAAGTACTCGTCGTCGGTGAGGCCCTCCAGGCGGGGCCGGATGTGGTGGTTCCAGTGGAACTCCCACTGCTCGCGCAGGGTCTGGTTCCAGTCGGGTTCTGTGGTGTCCATGCGGCCACTCTGGCACCACTGGCGGACAGGATCGGTCCGCTATCTCTGACAGTGTGGACCGCATGGACACGGCAGGCGCAGACGAACGCGGTACGACGGAACGGGTGCTCACGCTGCTCGGACTGTTGCAGCGGCGCCGGGTCTGGACCGGCCCCGAACTCGCCGACCGGCTCGGGGTCACGCCGCGCACGGTGCGGCGCGACGTCGACCGCCTGCGCGCGCTCGGCTATCCGGTACACGCCAGCCAGGGGGTCGGCGGGGGCTACCAGCTCGGTCCGGGCAAGGATCTGCCGCCGCTGCTGCTGGACGACGAGGAGGCGATCGCCACCGTGGTCTCGCTGCTCGCCGGAGCGGGCGGCGCGGACGGTGCGGAAGGCGGCGCGGGCGACGCCGCGCTGCGGGCGCTGACCAAGCTCGACCGGGTGCTGCCCACCCGGTTGCGCGACGAGGTGCGCGCGCTCTCCGGTTCGGTGGAGTCCTTCGGCCCGGGCCGCGTGCCGGTCGATCCCGAGGTGCTCATGACGCTGGCCCGGGCCTGCCGCGACGGGGTCGAGGCCGGTTTCGACTATCCGTCCGGGAGGGGGGTGCGACGGCGGCGGGTCGAGCCCCACCGCCTGGTCGCCTCCGAACGGCGCTGGTACCTGCTCGCCTACGACCTGGACCGCGACGACTGGCGCAGCTTCCGCGTGGACCGGATGACCGCCGTGGTCGCGCGGACCTGGCGCTTCCACCCCCGTGCGGCCCCCGACGCGGCGGCGTACGTGCAGGAGGGCGTGGCCAGCCGGGTCTACCCGCGCCGGGCGCGCTTCCTCGTACACGCGTCGGCCGAGACGGTGCGCGCGCAGATCCCCGCGTCGGCGGCGGTCGTGCGGGGCCGGGGCGACGGGCGATGCGAGGTGGTCAGCGGCGGCCACGACCTCGACTTCGTGCTCATGCACGTGCTCCTGTTGGGCCACGACTTCGAGGTGCTCGACCCGCCGGAGCTGGCGGGACGCTGCCGCGTGCTGGCGCGAAGGCTGCTGTCGGCCGGCGCGGCGGACCCGGCCGAGCCGGGCGGCGAGGAACCCGAACCCTGAGCGGCCGACCGCGAGGGGAACGGCCCCGCTCCCACGACCCGACCACGTTCCCCCGCGCGCCCCGGGGCGGCACAGCAGGCCGCGCGTGCCCCGGTCCCGCGTCCCCCTCCGAGCCTGGGGGCGGCGAGAAGGTGGTCTGCGCCCGGCCCTGACCCGTCCGCATCCGCAGCAGGCGGCCTGTGTCTTGCTCTCGCGCCTCCATCCGCGTCTGAGGCCGCGGGTGACGAAAGGCGTATACAGCGGACTGGCCCCTACGCACGTCTCTGGACGGCGCGGCAGGCCGCGCGTGCCCCGATCCCGCATCTCCCCCCGCATCCGGGGTCTGCGCCTCAGCGGGGACCCGACCGCCTTCTCCGGTACGCGTGTCTACCCGCGTCTCGGAGCGGCGCAGTAGGCCGCCAGCACCACCGCGCCCCACACCGCCTGCGCCGCGAGCAGCGGCCCGGTCACCCCGGTGGCGAACGCCAGGAGCGCGGGCAGGCATCCGAGCACGGCGATGTCGGCGCCGGTCAGCGCCCACACCACCGGCCCCAACGGCACCGGGCCCAGGGGCGTGTCCACGACGGGCATCGTGTGCTCGACGGGTCGGCGCCGCGCCAGCCGCAGTGCCCCCGCCGCCAGCGCCGGGGCGCACAGCAGTCCCAGCGGCCACAAGAGCCCCCCAGAACCAGCGAGGTCCAGTCCGACCAGCGCGAGGGTCAGCCACAGGCCGCCGAGCAGGGCGGGCAGCACCGCCCTCGCCGCCAGGAGCGCGCGCGGACCGGTGCCCAGCAACCGCGCCAGCGCCGCGTCCCCGGCGTCCCGGCGCGCCCCCGCGGTGCCCGTCGCGGCGACCGCCAGCGCGCCCACGGCGAGGACGACCAGCGCGCCCGTCTCCCCGGCGCCCGCACGGGCGGCCAGCACGGGCAGAACGGTCGCCGCCGCCACCAGCGCCAGGATCCCCGGTCGTCGCGCCAGCCGCCGCCAGTCCAGCCAGGCCACCGCCGCCGCACCGCGCAGCCGTGACGGCCACGCCCGCGAGCGCAGCACGCGTGAGCGCCAGTGCGCGTCCTCGGCGATCCAGGACAGCGAACCCGGGTCCATGACCATGAGCGCGCCCGCCGCGAGTTCCGCCCTGGACGAGGCCTCCAGGACAGCGCGGGCCGGGATGCGCGCCAGTGCCCGCCAGGCCCGCCACGCCAGGGCGGCGGCCACCCCGGCCGAAGCGCACGCCGCCGCGCCCCACGCCGACACGGGAGCCGACGCGATGCCCACGAGCACCCCGCGCCCCGGGCCCGCGCCCATCACCGTCGCGGCGGCCGCCGCGACGACGAGGGCGACGAGCAGCGCGGTCAGCCGCTCGTCCCAGGGCTGCGACGCCTGCGCCAGCACGGCCGTCGCCGTCCCGCCCATCGTCCACGACACGGCCAGGACCACGGACGCCAGCAGCCGGAGCGCCAGGGCGTCGGGGGCGCCGAGCGCGCTCAGCAGCGCCAGGCCGAACACCGCGCCGACCACGGCGCACACCACGGCCATGACCAGCAGGGCAGGGGCCAGCACCCCGCGGCGCGGCAGCGGCGAGAGCACCAGCCACGCCGCGTCCGCCGCCGACACCGCCACCGGCCCGACCGCGCGCGCCAGCCTCAGGGAGGCCGCCAGCAGCAGCGCGACCAGCGCCAGGCCCGCACCCGCACGCGCCGGATCGACCGCGTCGGGCACGGCCGCCACCGCGCGTCCGATCACCGGGGACACCGTCACCACCAGCAGCCCCAGGGCCAGCAGGATGACGTAGCGGTCGGACCAGCTGCGGTGTCGGCGGTTCCGGGCCCGCACGAAGGCCCGGACCCGTGTCGCTCCCGTCCACGCCCCTCGTGTCCGCGTGGTCCCGTTCACGCGGCGGCCTCCAGGGCGACGCGGCGGGCGTCCTCGGCGAACCGCGGATCGTGGGTCACCATCACCACCGTGCCGCCGTACTCGGTGAGCAGTTCCGCGAGCCGTCCGCGGAAGGCGGCGTCGAGTCCGCGTTCGGGTTCGTCCAACAGCAGCAACCGGCTCGGCCGCAGCAGCGCCATGGCCAGGGACAGCCGCTGGCGCTGCCCGGTCGAGAGCGAGGACGGGGCCCGGTCCGCGCAGCCGGACAGCTCGAACAGTTCCACGGCCGCCGCTGCCTCCAGCCGTCCGGGGCCGTGTACGGCCCGCATCAGCTCCAGGTGCTCGCGCACGGTCAGTCCCGGGTACCAGGTGGGTTCGTCGCCGACGAGGGCGACCTCGCGCCAGAACCCGGGTTCGTCCACGGGGGGCCGACCCAGCACGCTGACCTCGCCCGCGGTCCGCTGGAGCCCGGCGAGGCAGCGCAGCAGGGTGGTCTTGCCGACGCCGTTGGCGCCGAGCACCGCGACCACCTCCCCGGGCGCGACCGTGAGGTCGACTCCGAGCAGGACCGGGACGCCGCCCAGTTCCACGTCCACGTCACGGGCCACGATGATCGGTTCGCTCACCGGCTCAGCCTAGGACGTGGGCGACGCGCCGGGGCCACCGCGCCCGGCCGCCACCCCGCTGCCAGTCCGTTTCCGTTCCCGAGGCGGGAGCGGCACGGACGCGACCGCGCCACCCCCGCCGGTGCCCGACCGTTTCCGGGGCAGGGATCCGAGGGGACTGGAGTCGCCCGGTCCCGTCGGGGACCACCGAGTCCGTCGGCCGGTCGGGGGGCACGGTACGTCCGTCCCGGCACCGGCTGCGCCGGGACGGACACGGGGACAGCGCCCGGCTGTCCCCGCCGCACGCGAGGGCCCTCAGCACGCGTGTCCGCCGCTCAGGCCCTCCCGGAGAACCTCGGTCAGCGCTCCAGGTAGGCCCGCAGGTGGCGGGCGGTGAGGGTGTCGCCCTCCTTCACCAGCTGGGCGGGGCTGCCCTCGAACACGATCCGGCCGCCGTCGTGCCCGGCGCCCGGACCCAGGTCGATGAGGTGGTCGGCGTGCGCCATCACCGCCTGGTGGTGTTCGATCACCACCACCGTGTTGCCGTCGTCCACCAACCGGTCCAGCAGCGCCAGCAGCCGGTCCACGTCGGCCAGGTGCAGGCCGGTGGTCGGCTCGTCCATCACGTACACCGCCCCGTCGCGGGCCATGTTGATGGCCAGCTTCAGGCGCTGGCGCTCACCGCCCGACAGGGTGGTCAGCGGCTGGCCCAGGCCCAGGTAGCCCAGACCCACGTCGTGCAGCCGGTCCAGGATCGTGCGGGCGTTGCCGCCGGGGAAGAACTCGCGCGCCTCCACCACCGACATCGCCAGCACCTCGCTGATGTCCTTGCCGCGCAGCTTGTGCGTGAGCACCTCGGCCCGGAACCGCTTGCCCTCGCAGTGCTCGCACGGCGAGGAGACCCCGGCCATCATCGCCAGGTCGGTGTAGATGACGCCGGCGCCCTTGCACTCGGGGCAGGCGCCCTCGGAGTTGGCGCTGAACAGCGAGGCCTTGACGTCGTTGGCGCGGGCGAAGGCGGTGCGGATCGGGTCGAGCAGCCCGGTGTAGGTGGCCGGGTTGGAGCGCCGCGACCCCTTGATCGCCGACTGGTCGACCACCACCACGTCCTCGCGCCCGGGCAGGGCACCGTGGATGAGCGAGCTCTTGCCCGAACCCGCCACGCCGGTGACCACCGTGAGCACCCCGGTGGGGATGTCCACGCTGACGTCCTTCAGATTGTGCGAGTTCGCTCCGGTGATGGAGATGTGTCCCCGGGGTGTGCGCACCCGCTCGCGCAGGGTGGCCCGGTGGTCCAGGTGGTCGCCTGTGAGCGTGCCCGAGGCCCGCAGTCCGGCTACGTCACCGGTGTAGGTGACGTGTCCGCCCGAGGGCCCGGCGCCGGGCCCCAGGTCCACCACGTGGTCGGCGATGGCGATCGTCTCGGGCTTGTGCTCGACCACCAGCACCGTGTTGCCCTTGTCGCGCAGGCTCAGCAGCAGGTTGTTCATCCGCTCGATGTCGTGCGGGTGCAGGCCGGTGGTCGGCTCGTCGAAGACGTAGGTGACGTCGCTGAGGCTGGATCCCAGGTGGCGCACCATCTTGACCCGCTGCGCCTCGCCGCCCGAGAGCGTGCCCGACTCCCGGTCCAGGCTCAGGTAGCCCAGCCCCACCTGCACCAGGGACTCCAGGGTGTGGCCGAGGTTGTCCAGCAGGGGCTTGACCGAGGGCTCGTCCAGGGAGCGCACGAACCCGGCCAGCTCGTCCACCTGCATGGCCGAGCACTCGGTGATGGTGCGCCCGGCGACCCTGACCGCCCGGGCCCGGGCGTTGAGGCGGGCGCCGTCGCACTCGGGGCAGGTGGAGAAGGTCACCGCGCGGTCGGCGAAGGCGCGCACGGCCGTCTGCATCTTCTCGCGGTCCTTGGCCAGGTAGGTGCGCCTGATCTTGGGGACCAGCCCTTCGTAGGAGAAGGAGTTGGTGCCCGCCTTGATCTTGGTGACGGGCAGGTACAGCAGGGTGTGGCGTTCCTGGTCGGTGTAGTCGGCCACCTTCTTGTCGGCGTCCAGCAGGCCCGAGTTGACGAACACCTGCCAGTACCAGCTGCCCACGCCGTAGCCCGGGACGGTGATCGCGCCCTCGTTCAGGGACAGGTCGCGGTCGACGAGTTCGTCCACGTCGATCTGGTTGGTGCGCCCCAGTCCCCCGCACTCACCGCACATGCCCTCGGAGTTGTTGAAGCTGAAGGCGCTGGAGGGTTCCAGGCGCGGGGTGCCGACCCGGCTGAAGACGATCCGCAGCATGGCGGCGGCGTCGGTGGCGGTGCCGACGGTGGAGCGGGAGTTGGCGCCCATCCGCTCCTGGTCGACGATGATCGCCGCGCTGAGGTTGCGCAGGCTGTCCACGTCGGGCCGCCCCATCGTGGGCATGAACGACTGGACGAAGGTCGTGTAGGTCTCGTTGATCAGGCGCTGGGACTCGGCGGCGATCGTTCCGAAGACCAGGGAGGACTTGCCCGAGCCGGACAGGCCGGTGAAGACGCTCAGCCTCCGTTTGGGGATGTCCACCGAGACGTCGGCGAGGTTGTTCTCCCGGGCTCCCCGGACCTGGATGGTGTCGTGGGTGTCCGCTGTGGTGGGGTGGGAAGACACACTGCTCCTCAGGAGTCCTTATGGCGTAAGCTGATGGCTGGAGAACATTAGTTTATGGCGTAAGGAGATGCAAGTGGTGATCTACGCCGGGCAGGGTGACGCCCGTCGCACCATGGAGCTGCTGTGGAGGTCCCGCGACGGGGACGGCGCCCGCACGGCCCCCGGCCCCAAGCCCGAACTCAGCGTGGACCTGGTGGTGGAGACCGCCATCGCCCTCGCCGACGCCGAGGGGATGCAGGCGCTGTCCATGCGCGCGGTGGGCCAGCGCCTGGGGCGCACCGCCATGTCGCTGTACACCTACGTGGCCAGCAAGAACGAACTCGTGGAGCTGATGTACGACCACGTCTTCGCGGAACTGGCCGACGCCGCCGAGGCCGACGCCGAACCAGACTGGCGCACGGCTACGACATCCTGGGCCACCCGGCTGTGGGACTTCTACCTGAGCCACCCCTGGACCCTGGAGGTCTCCCAGGCCCGGCCGGTGCTGGGCCCCAACGAGTACCGGCTGTTCGAGTCGCTGGCCGTGGTGCTGCACCGCGCCGGGCTGGGCCCCACGCAGATCCGCAGCGCCTACGGCAACCTGTTCACCCTCGTGCGCGGACCCGTGCAGATCGCCTCGGAGTCGCGCCGCGCCCCGGAGGTCACGGGTGTGGCCGAGAACGCCTGGTGGTACGAACGCTCCGCGCAGCTGGAACGGGTCGCCCCGGACTTCGACCGGCGCTTCCCCGTGCTGACCCTGATGTCGGAGCAGGGGGCGTTCAGCAACGAGAACCAGAATGAGCCCTACCTGGAGCAGGAGGCGTGGGAGACCTTCCTGTTCGGGCTCAACGCTCTGCTGGACGGGCTCCAGGCCAGCCTCGGCCCGCGCGGGTGACCGCGCCGGTCGCCCGTCGCGGAAGGTGGCCAGGGGTGACCGGCACGGCCGGGATCGGGGGACCACCAGGAAGGCGGCCACCAGCCGGCCCGGCCGGGTGTCTTCGGGCTCGTCGCCACCTCGCACCCGCCCGGCGCGCGGGTGCGACGGCTGCGCGGCAGTGGTTTCCGGGACGGACGCCGGTCACCGAGGACGGGCGAAGGTGATGATCTCCGCGCCCGTGTCGGTGAGCGGACTGCGGTCCCAGTAGCCGTACTGCGCGCTCACGTCGAATCCGGCCTCGGCCAGGAAGCCGTTCAGGGCGTCGGCGTCCAGGAAGCGCAGCGTGCTGCGGCTGCTCCGGGGCTCGTCCCAGTCCTCGACGCGGTAGTCGGAGGTGAAGGTGACCAGGTCGCCCTCCACGCTCTCCAGCCGGTGGACGCAGGTGGCCCTGCGCCCTCCGGGGCCGTCCACGGTGCGCACCCGCTCGGGGGTCCACGCCTCCCAGCCGCGCGCGGCCGGGTTGCGGGTCTCGAACACGAACCGGCCGTCGTCGGTCAGGGCGCGGCGCACGGCGGCCAGGAACTCCCGCACCTCGTCGTCGGTGAGGAACACCTGGAAGGCGTGGCCGGTCATGACGACCAGGTCGAACTCGCCCTCGAAGGGGCCGCCCGCCTCCTCGCCGTAGGGGCCGCGGACCAGGTCACCGAGGATCCACTCGACGTCGTCGCGGTCGCGCCGCCCGACCTCCAGCATCGCGTCGGCCGGGTCGAGGCCGACCAGGCGTCCGGTGTGGCCGCGCTCGCGCGCCACCCGCTGGAGCTTGCCCGTCCCGCAGCCCACGTCCAGGACGGAGCGGGCGTCCATGACGAGGTCGAGGTAGAAGTCGTCCTGGGGCGAGCTCCGCCAGGAGTGGAAGCAGTCGTAGAGCTCGGCCAGGTCCGGTTGGGAGAAGTGTCGGTCGACCATCGGGCCATTGTGGCCGACCGCTCCCCCACCGTCACCGGGTTTTTGGGCGCCCGCGAACACGCGGCGCTACCGACCGAGGCCCTCGCCGTACCCGGTTGATTGGTACCACAGGAACTTTGAGAACCGCACTCCCGACGCGGTGTAGCCGCGCCGAGTGTGGAAGGCGTGGGCCTCGGTCCGTCTGGTCGAGGAGTTCAGCATCGTTCGGGCCGCGCCCCGCTCCACGGCCCAGGCCTCGAACGCGGCGCACAGCGCCGTGCCCACGCCCTTCCCTCGTGCCTCTTCGGCGGTGACCAGCGCGATGAGCTGTGCGGCCGGGGCATCGTCCTCCACCGGGAACAGCAGGTGTCCGGCGGCGAAGCCCAGCAGCTCTCCTGCGGCGGCCTCAGCGACCCAGAGTTCGTAGGTGGGGTCACCAGTCAGCCGTTCGAGGCGACTACGTATCTGCGCGGCCGTCGCGGGGTGCGACAGCGTCGTGTAGAGCGGTACGAGCCCGTCCGCGTCGGCGGTCCGGACCGTACGAGTGGTCGCGTGGGGGGTCATCCTCCGCACGCTACCGAGAAAGTGCGTAGAGCGGTCGCCCCCACCGGTTCCAGGCCTGGCGGGCGGGGCGGACCGGGGCACACCGGGCTTCTGCGCGCCGGGTCGTCGTCCGGGGCCGGCCGATACCGCCGACTCCGCCCGCGAACCGGGTCTACCTGCGAGCACGACCCCCATGACCACCACCGCACCGCACTACCGGGACGGCGCGTGGGCGCCGGGACCCGACCCCGTCAACGAAGCGTGCGCCACCCGGGCCGTCGAGGAGGAC
The DNA here is from genome assembly GCF_041228755.1 of Nocardiopsis sp. LDBS0036. Lineage (NCBI taxonomy): Bacteria > Bacillati > Actinomycetota > Actinomycetes > Streptosporangiales > Nocardiopsidaceae > Nocardiopsis > Nocardiopsis sp. LDBS0036. The sequence goes on along the minus strand of NZ_CP141103.1, from coordinate 961,279 downwards.
CGGACGGACTGCGTCGCCGTGCCGGGTTCAACCGGCGTCCGTTCGCCGAGTACGGCGGTCCCTGAGCTTCCTCCTACGCCCAGCTGTTCAGCGGCGCCGACGGCACGAGCTTCTTCATGCACATCGCCCACGGCGGCTTCGGCAGCACCTGTACCTCCACTCCGTGGTGGACGCGCCGGACCACGGTGCCCGCTGGGCACCCGCGTTCGCCCTCCAGAACGACGAACCCGAACTGGCCCCACCCGAGGTCGGGGCCGCCTCGGCCGTCCCGGGCCTCTCCAAGGACTTCGGCGAGGAGGAGTCGGCCAAGCTGCGGCGGTCCCCTCACCCCTGATCAGGGCTCTGGGCGCGGAGCCGGTTTCGGCGGGGCTCTCGTGGTCGCGGCAGCTCCGTCCGATCCGCCACCGCACACCCCCACGACGGGTTGTCCACAGCTGGGAAAAGCTCCTTCTCCCGCCGCCCCGGGCCGCCTAGCCTGATGTTGTGAGCGAAACCCCCGGCACCCTCAGCCAGCACGAGCACCCCTTCGACGTCGACGCCTTCCTGGCCCGGCCCCTGGTCGCCAGGGTGGCCGCCTCCGACTCCTCCGGCGCGCCCACGGTGCGTCCGGTGTGGTTCCTGTGGGAGGAGGGCGCGGTCTGGTGGATCACCGGCGCCTACTCGCGGATGTCGCGGTTCCTGGCCAAGGACCCCCGGGTCGCGCTGGTCGTGGACACCTGTGACCTGGAGAGGCTGGAGTTCCTCCAGGTCATCATGCGCGGTAAGGCCGAGGTCGTGCCCTACGACGAGGAACGCTCCAGACGCAAGCTCCGCCGCTACCTGGGCGACGACGAGTCCACCTGGCCCGCCGACTTCAAGGACTTCGACGACGACGCACGACTCGTCCGCTTCGTCCCCGAACGGACCATCGTCCAGGACCTGTCCAAGAACCGACCCTGACTCCGCGAGTGCCTGCCGGGCTTCGCCGGACCGGTGCGGAGCCCGGGCCCCGGCACGGTGTGCTCAGACCAGGAAGGAGGATGCGGCGCGTTGCTGTGACACGCAGACCTGGGCGAGGCGTTCGAGAGCACCGGCGCGTGGATCTCCTCAGGTGAAGCCGCGCGGGATCGGGCGGCGGCACCGCACGTGCGTCCGGTCCGACGGTCACGACTGCTTGAGCGCCCAGCGCGTGCCCGGTGGTGGCGTCCACGTGGACGGGCGCCCAGCGCCCTCTGCCGATGCCAGCGTTCCCGTCAGCAGGGGGCGGACCCGGAGGCCTCTCTCCTGGCGGGCCGGTCGGCGGCGCCCGCGTGAGCCTTCGCGCCCGACCCCTTCTAGGCTTACGTGGTCCGCTCCCCCCGCGGCAGCTGTCGAAAGACCCCGCCCCACCCCGCAGTCCGGCGGGGCCTGGGGCCTTCCACCCCCTGGCACCACGCACCGGAGGAAGCAGTCATGACCCTCGCCTGGAACGTACCGGGACTGCCCTTCGCCCTCTCCCCGTCCTCCGAGGAAGCATGGGCGGTCGAGAAGGAGACCGGCGCGGTGACGGCCGCCGCGACCGCCCGCAGCGACATCTTCATCTCCCCGGACACCGACCCCCGGGTCGAGGCCGCGGCCACGCTCAACGCCGAGACCCTGCTCGGCGTCCCCCCGGAAGGCGACTTCCAGTTCAGCGCGCGTGTCACCGTCGACTTCGCGTCGGCCTTCGACGCCGGAGTGCTGCTCCTGTGGATCGATGACCGCCACTGGGGCAAGCTCTGCTTCGAGTACTCCCCCGACCGCGAACCCATGGTCGTCTCCGTGGTCACCCGGGGCGTCTCGGACGACGCCAACGGCTTCACCGTCGAAGGCCGGACGGTGTGGCTGCGCGTCTCGCGGATCGGCCGGACCTTCGCCTACCACGCCTCCCTGGACGGCACGGCCTGGCGGATGATCCGGTTCTTCGCCATCGACGACGCCGCGTCCGCCCGGATCGGGTTCGAGGCCCAGTCGCCGACCGGCGACGGCTGCGCCGTCACCTTCGACCGCATCCGCTTCACCGGCGAGCGCCTGGCCGAACTGCGGGACGGCTCCTGAGGCGCGGAGCGACCGCGGTACGAGACCCTTCCTGACGGGCTCCGCGCTCCGCCCCGGAGCGCGGGGCCCGCGCTCCGGGGCGGACGAACAGGGTCTCCACGGCGGCTCCGGGCCGGAGGGAGGCCCGGGCCGGGGCGAAGGAGGACGGGACCGACGCTACGGAGCGCCCCGCGTGCGAACCGGTGCGACCGGTCCCCCGCGTCAGCCCGCGTCCAGGGCGTGCCCGGTGGTGGCGTCCACGTGGTCGGGCACCTCCTCGTGCCGGTCGCCCACCGTCAGCGTTCCCGTCGGCTCGAACAGCAGGATGGCGGCCCCGCCGTCGGACTCGGGCCGGTGCTCGGTCCCGCGCGGCACCACGAAGACCGATTCCCTCTCCAGGGTGACCACCCGCTCGGCTCCCCCGGCGCGTTCGCGCAACCGGATGCGCAGGTCCCCGTCCAGAAGCAGGAAGAACTCGTCGGTGTCGTCGTGGGCGTGCCACACGTACTCGCCCCGGACCTTGGCCACGCGCACGTCGTAGTCGTTGACCCGGGTGACGATGCGCGGGCTCCACAGCTGCTCGAAGGAGTCCAGCGCGTCGTTCAGGCTGATCGGCTGTTCGCTCATGAGGGCCATCCTGGCGATGGCGCACCGCCCGGGGAAGTGCTAGGAATCGCACATGCCGCAAGGATCCTCGCACCGCGTGGCCCTCGTCGTGGACGAGGGCTCCAATCCCTTCGAGATGAGCGTGGCCACGGAGCTGTTCGGGCTGCGCCGCCCCGAGATCGACCGCCCCTGGTACGACCTGACGGTGTGCGCGGCCGTGCCCGAGGTGCGCGTGCACCGGGGCATGTTCACCCTCGGCGGCCTGGCCGGGCTGGAGGCGGTCGCGAAGGCCGACACCGTCATCGTGCCCAACCGCCCCGACCCCGAGGTGCCGCCCTCCCCGGAGGTGGTGGAGGCCGTGCGCGCGGCGGACCGGCGAGGCGCCCGTCTGGTGAGCTTCTGCAGCGGCGCGTTCACCCTGGCGGCGGCCGGGGTCCTGGACGGCCGCCGGGCCGCCACGCACTGGCGGTTCGAGGAACTGTTCGCCCGGACCTACCCCCGCGTCCGGCTGGAGCGGGACGTGCTGTTCGTGGACGAGGGCCGTGTGCTCACCGCGGCGGGCAGCGCCGCCGCCCTGGACCTGGGGTTGCACCTGATCCGCCGCGACCACGGGGAGGGGGTCGCCAACACCGTCAGCAGACGGCTGGTGTTCACCGCCCACCGCGAGGGCGGGCAGCGCCAGTTCGTGCCCAGGCCCGTCCCCGAGGCAGCCGACACCTCCCTGTCCCCGCTCCTGGACTGGGCGCGCGAGCGCCTGGACTCCCCTCTCACCGTCGCCGGCCTGGCCGCCCGGGCGTCGGTCAGCCCCGCGACCCTGCACCGCCGTTTCCGGGCCGAGCTGGGCACGACCCCGCTGGCCTGGCTGCGCGCCGAGCGGGTGCTGCTGGCCTGCCGCCTGATCGAGGCGGGCGGGATGGGGCTGGAGACGGTCGCCCGCGCCAGCGGCCTGGGCAGCACCGCCAACCTGCGCGCGAGCGTGCGCGCCCACACCGGGGTCAGCCCCTCCGCCTACCGGGAACGCTTCGGGCCGAGGCAGCTGGCTGGGACTTCAGGCCCTCCGGTCCTTCCCTCACCGGACGCCGAACGCGTAGCCTCCGGGCATGTCTGACCTGCCCGCGCGTTTGTCCGTCGTGACGCTGGGAGCCCGGGACCTGCCTGAGCTCCGCCGGTTCTACAGGGCCCTGGGCTGGGAGGAGGTCCCGGCCAGCGGTGACGGCTGGGCGGCCTTCCTCCTGGGCGGCGTCCTGTTGGCCCTGTACCCCGTGGAGGAGTTGGCCGCCGAGGCGGCGGACGGCGCCCCCGGCCCCGTCGGCTGGTCGGGGATCACGCTCGCCTGCAACGTGGACGGCCCCGAGCAGGTGGACAGCGCCTTCGCGGCCGCGGTGCGGGCCGGTGCCACGGTCGTGGCCGAACCGGTGGAGCGCCCCTGGGGAGGCCGGTCGGCGTACGTCGCGGACCCCGAGGGCAACCGCTGGGAGATCGCCTGGGCGTCGGCGGCCAGGTTCGACGGCCGGGGCGCGCTGACCGGCTTCGACGGCTGAGGGCCGTTCCGAGGGCGTTCCGGGCGCCCGCCGTACCGGCGCTCGGGGTCCTTCGTCGCGCCTGGCGCCCCCGGCGAGGGACCGGGGGCGCCGCGCCGGGGCTCAGAGCGTGTCGGTCACGCGCTTGCCGTCGCCCTTGTCGATGGTGAAGGAGTCCACGACCGCGCCGTCGGCGGTGCGGGCGGTGTAGCGCAGGCGGGCGCCGTCCACCTCCACGGCCTGGAAGGTGGAGGTGTCGGTCAGCTGCACGCGCACCTCGGCGCCGTTGTCGGTCCAGTTGGAGGCGGAGGCGTCGTACATCTTGGTGCCGGTCACCGCGACGGTGTAGACCGGGCCGGTCTGCACGTCGGGGTCGTCGGTGCGGTTCGCGGTCAGGTTGCCCCGGCCGTAGGAGTGGTCGTGGCCCTGGAGGACCAGGTCCACGTCGTGCTCCTCCAGGGTGTCGAGCCAGGAGTCGCGCAGGGGGCCGTTGTCGCGGCTGGGGCTGTTGGAGAAGACCGGGTGGTGGAAGGTGACCACCGTCCAGGGGTGGGGGTTGGTGGCCAGGGCCTCCTCCAGCCAGCGCTGCTGGGTGTCCAGCCAGGAGTCGGCGCTCAGCGGCGCCGCGTTGCGGTAGTTGGAGTTGAGGACGACGAAGCGCACGCCCTGGTAGTCGGTGTGGTAGACGGTCTGGGGCAGGTGGCGTCCGCTGGCGGGCCCGTTGCCCGCGCCCGGGAACTGCGGGTTCCAGTACCGGCTCAGGGAGAGCAGCGAGTACTCGTGGTTGCCGGGGGCGGCGAGGTGGTTGACGGTGCCGGTGGCCTCGGGGCCGAAGGCGCCGAACCACTCGGTCCACTGCGACTCGCTGTTGGGCGAGTCGACCAGGTCACCGGAGTGCACGACCAGCTCGGCGTCGGGTTCGGCGGCCAGGGCGGCACGCACCACCGTGGCACCGCCGGTGGAGATGCCGTTCTGGACGTCGCCGAAGTACAGGAAGGTGAAGGGTTCGGCGCCGGAGGCCGCGGTGGTGAAGGTGCGCCAGGGGCTGAAGGCGGTGCCGTCGCCGACGCGGTAGCGGTAGGCGGTGTCGGGGGTCAGACCGGTGGCGGTGGCCGCGTGGAAGGTGCCGCTGGCCGAGCCGGTGTCGGCGCCCTCGACCGTGGTGACCCGGCCGGGGTCGGCGGCGGGGGCGATCTGCATGACCGGCGACCCGGAGCCGTCCGAGCGCCAGGCGAGGGTCTGGGAGGTGGCGGGATCGGCCGTGGGCGAGAGGATCACGCGTTCGGGCGCGGTGGCCGCGGACGCGGCGGGTGCGTTGGCGACGACCGGGGTCAGGGCCAGCAGGGTCGTGCCGAGCAGGGCGAGGGCGGGTCGGGCGGCGAAGCGGGACACGGGGGGTGCCTTTCTGCCGGGGGAACGCTGACGCAGCGAAGGTAACCGCCCGCGCGCAACGCGGTGTGAACGCCCGGGGACGATCCGTCGCGGCACGGTGAACGCCGGGCATGACCGCTGTTACAGGCGCAGGGCACCGGGCCGCCTCCGTCACCGACGGCTTCCGTGCCCGCGATCCCCGGACCGGTGGCCCCGTACCGCGGACTCCGGATCGTCGGCCCCGCGGCGGTGGGCTTACCGGGCGCTCCGGATCGGTGCCCCCCGAAGCGGAGGGGCCCGGACCCGGCGGTCCCGTGCCGGTGGCCCCTGGGCCAGCCGCCCCCGAACCCGGCTGCCTTCGGCCCCGGCGCTCCCCCCGAAGCGCCGCGGCCGCGGCTCCCTCCCCGCCGTGTCCTCCCGTCTCATCCCCTCCGGGGCGCCGCGTCCGGCGCGGGGTCCACGCGTTCGAGCCTGGTCCAGCCGGACCAGCCCCGCTCCTTCAGCAGCTCGATCAGCCGCCGCGCCGGGGGCACCGTGTCGAAGACCAGCCTGTCCATCAGCTCGGCGAGCGCCGGTTCGACATCGGTGTCGTCCACGTAGTCCTCGCCCCGTTCGTCGGCCATCCGCGTGAGGTAGTCGGCCAGTTCGTCGGCCAGCCCGGCCAACCGCGGGTCGTCGCCGCTCCGGCCGAGCGCCCGGCCCAGCACGAGGTAGAAGTCGACGAACCGCGGATCGGCGAGCTGCTCCCGCTTACGCGCCGTCCACTCCGCGATCCGTTCGGGTGAGTGCGCGGCCAGCAGGATCCAGCCCTCGCGCTCGGCCCTGACGATCCGCTCGTGCACCCCGAGCCCCCGCAGCCGGGCGAGGTGGTCGACCACCTCCGGCGGCAGCGCCAGGCCGTCCCCCGCTCTGAGCCGGGCGACCTGCTCGCGGTGCCGCTGCCGCTGCCGGATCTCCGCGCGCAGCCGCGCGTCGATGTCGGCGACCGCCGCGGCGAACTCCTCCTCGTCGGCCCGTAGCAGCTCCCGCACACGCGCCAACGGGACTCCGGCCCCGGCGAGGGTCCTGATCCTGATCAGCTCGACCACGGCGTCGGCGCCGTACCTGCGGTAGCCGGAGCGGTCGCGTTCGGGCTCGGGCAGCAATCCCTTGGCGTGGTAGTGCCGCACCGCGCGCACCGTCACCCCCGCGTACGACGCCAGTTCGCCGATGGTCAGCATCGCACCGATCCCTCCTGGTCAGGGTGTGTGCGAGGGTTCGGCTCGCCCGCCCGTGCCCCGTGTGTCCCGGATGATACGGGCGATCTCCGGGGCGTGGGTGAAGACGAGCTGGTGGTCGGCGTCGAGCCGGTGCACGGCGATGCGCGGCTGCGCGCGGACGAGCCGCGCGACACCGGCACGCCAGTTCCGGTTGAACCGTGTCGCGTGTTCCCCGCCCCTGTCACCGGCCATCGCGGTCGACACGACCATGCTGACGGGCAGGTCGATCCTGTCGTAGCGGTCGAGGATCGTGGACCGGACCCCGTCGATCTCCGTGTTCAGGTCCAAGACCTCCTGGGCGGTGAGCAGCACCTGACGCGCGGTGCCCCGCTCGGCCTCGTGCCGTGCCGCCTGCTCCTGCCACATCGCGCGGAAGAGCGGCAGGTCGGCCTCGGTGACGAACGGTTCGGGCACCGGGTTGGCCCCGTCGAGGAGCACGAGTCCGGCGACGCCGCCGGGGTGCTCGGAGGCGTGGTGCACGGCCAGGTCCGCGCCCAGGGAGTAGCCCACGAGCAGGGGCGCCTCGGGCGGGCCGAGCCGTTCCAGTTCCGCCAGCACGGCGCCGAGGTCGCCGAGGAAGGCCTCGAAGGAGTACCGGTCGGCGGCGGAGGCGAGGCCGTGACCCCTGAGGTCGAAGGTCACCACGTCGTGGTCGCGCCGCAGCAGCCCGGCCAGCTCGCACAGGTCGGCCTGTGTCGTGTGCAGGCCGGGGCACAGGACCAGCGGCCGCCCCCGGCCGCCCCGGGTCACCGGGATGGTGACACCGTCGTGGTGGACCGTGAAGCGCCGCAGCGACCCGGCGCCCCGTCCGTCCCGCTCCTCACCGCGGCCCCGTCCGCGGTACGGCTCGTGGGGCCCGTTCGTCTTGGTCGTGGCGTTCTCGGTGTTCATGCCGCCATGGTGCGGGGTTGACCCGGGGTCAGGGTCAACCCCGCCGCCGGAGCGGAACGCGATCAGGGGAGTCCACGCAGATGGGAACGCTCCCAAGGGCCTAGGATCGCACCCATGGAAACACGCGTACTCGGCCGCACCGGCAACAACGTGGGCGTCATCGGTTTCGGCGCCTGGCAGATCGGAGCCTCCTGGGGCGAGGTCAGCGAGGCCGACGCCCTGGCCGCCCTGCACGCGGCCGCCGACGCCGGTGTCACCTTCTTCGACACCGCCGACGTCTACGGCGACGGCCGCAGCGAGCGGCTCGTCGGCCAGCTGCTCAAGGAGCGCCCCGGCATCACCGTGGCCACCAAGATGGGCCGCCGCGCCGACCAGACCCCCGACAACTACAACCCCGACAACTTCCGCGCCTGGAACGACCGCTCCCGCCAGAACCTGGGCGTGGACACGATCGACCTCGTCCAGCTGCACTGCCCGCCCTCGCGGGTCATCGCCACCGACGCCGTCTTCGACGACCTGGACGCCATGGTCGCCGAGGGCCGCATGCGCGCCTACGGCGTGTCGGTGGAGACCGTGGACGAGGCCCTGACCGCGATCGCCCGGCCCAACGTGGCCACGGTGCAGATCATCCTCAACGCCTTCCGCCACAAGCCGCTGGAGAGGGTGCTGCCCGCCGCCCGCGAGGCCGGGGTCGGCATCATCGCCCGTGTGCCCCTGGCCAGCGGTCTGCTGTCGGGCAGGTTCAGCGCCGACACCGCCTTCGGCGAGGACGACCACCGCAACTTCAACCGCGAGGGCCAGGCCTTCGACAAGGGCGAGACCTTCTCCGGCATCGACTACGCGACCGGACTGGAGGCGGTGGAGCGCCTGCGCCCGCTGGTGCCCGAGGGCGTGACGATGGCCCAGTTCGCACTGCGCTGGATCCTGGACCAGGAGGGGGTCAGCGTGGTCATCCCCGGCGCCCGCAACGCCGACCAGGCGCGCGGCAACGCCTCCGCCGCCGAGCTGGCCCCGCTCGACCCCGAGGTCCGCGCCCGGGTGGCCGAGGTCTACGACGAACTCGTCCGGCCCCAGGTCCACCACCTGTGGTGACGAACGCGTGACCGCCTCCGGGCCCCGACGCCCGGGTGCCCCCGCCTGACGGCTCCGGGGCCGGGGCGCCGACGCGCGCCCTGGCCCCGGAGCCGCGCCCGGACGGGCCGCTCACACCCTGGCGGCCAGGACACGGGCGAACAGGTCCGGGCGTTGGAGGGGTATGCCGTGACCGCATCCCGGCACGGAGGCCAGCCGGCAGCCCGGGAGGGCGTCACGGATGCCGCGCGCGGAATCGCGCATCAGTCCGCGCTCCCGTTCCCCGACCATCACCAGCGCCGGGCCCCCGAAACCGGACCAGCCGGGGGGAAGGGTGAAGCGGATGTTCTCGCCGACGCTGGCGAGAAGGGTCGCACGGCTCATGCGGGCGCTGTCGCGGAGGTAGTCGTCCAGGAGTTCGTCCGGGACGAACAGCTCCCTCGCCTGGAGCCTGGCGAACCACCGCTGTCGCGCGAGCGGCGCGGTCGCGGCGAGCAGGCCCAGGGTCGCGCCCGGGAACCGGAGGGGTCTGGCCTGGGCGCTCACGACGACGGCTCCGGTGACGAGGTCGGGCCGGGTCGCGGCCAGGAGCGTCGTGAGCTGCGCCCCCAGGGAGAACCCCGCGACCAGCGCGCCGCGCGGCGCGCGTTCCTCCAGGACCTCCGCCACGGCCCGGGCGGTCTCCTCGTGTGAGCGGTACGCCTCGTCCGCGCTGCGTCCGTGGCCGGGAAGGTCGGGAACGATCGCGCGGGCCGCGCCCCCGAGCCGCTCCAGCACCGGACGCCACATCCATCCCGCGACGCCGCCGCCGTGCAGCAGCAGGACAGGAGAAGCGTGTGCGTCGCCGGTCTCACGGACGTACACGCCCGCCTCCTCCCAATCGTCGGTGACACCCCGCCCCACCGTTAGATCAGGCCCTGGGCCAGCATCGCGCCCGCCACCCGCTCGAACCCGGCCACGTTGGCGCCCAGCACGTAGTCGCCCGGCGCCCCGTAGCGCTCGGCCGCCTCCTCGCAGCGGTCGTGGATGCCCGCCATCGTCTCGGCCAGCTCGGCCTCGGCGTGCTCGAAGGACCACGACGTGCGCCGCGCGTTCTGGCGCATCTCCAGCACGCTGGTGGCCACACCGCCGGCGTTGGCCGCCTTGCCCGGCGCGAACAGCACACCGGCCTCGCGCAGCACCTTGACCGCCTCGGGTGTGGTGGGCATGTTCGCGCCCTCCGCCACCGCCACCACGCCGTTGCGCACCAGTGTGCGCGCCGCGTCGGCGTCCAGCTCGTTCTGGGTGGCCGAGGGCAGCGCCACGTCGCACGGCACGTCCCAGATGCTGCCGCCCTCGACGTAGTGGGCGCCCCCGCCGCGACGCTCGGCGTAGACGCTGATCCGGGCGCGTTCGACCTCCTTGACCTGCTTGAGCAGGTCCAGGTCCAGGCCCTTGTCGTCCACCACGTAGCCGCCGGAGTCGGAGACGGCCACCACGTTCGCGCCCAGCTGCTGGGCCTTCTCCACCGAGTAGATCGCCACGTTGCCCGACCCGGAGACCACCACGCGCTGGCCGTCCAGAGCGCGGTCCGACCGCTCCAGCATCCGCTGGGTGAAGAGCACGCTGCCGTACCCGGTGGCCTCGGTGCGCACCCGTGAGCCGCCCCACTCCAGGCCCTTGCCGGTGATCACCCCGGCCTCCCAGCGGTTGGCCAGGCGCCGGTACTGGCCGAACAGGTAGCCGATCTCGCGGCCGCCCACGCCGATGTCCCCGGCCGGGACGTCGGTGTGCTCACCCAGGTGGCGGTGCAGCTCGGTCATGAACGACTGGCAGAACCGCTCGATCTCCGCCTCGGAGCGGCCCTTGGGGTCGAAGTCGCTGCCGCCCTTGCCGCCGCCGATGTTCATGCCGGTCAGGGCGTTCTTGAAGATCTGCTCGAAGCCCAGGAACTTGATCACGCCGAGGTTGACGCTGGGGTGGAAGCGCAGCCCGCCCTTGTAGGGGCCCAGCGCGCTGTTGAACTCCACCCGGAAGCCCCGGTTGACGTGCACCCGGCCCTGGTCGTCGCGCCAGGGCACCCGGAAGACCACCTGGCGCTCGGGCTCGCACAGGCGCTCCAGGATGCGCTGTTCGGCGTACTCGGGGTGCCGGGTCAGGGCCGGGGAGAGGTCGTCCAGGACCTCCAGCACCGCCTGCTGGAACTCCGGCTCGTCGGGGTTGCGGCGCACGACGTGCTCGTAGGCGGATCGGACTCCGGGGTGGTGGTCACGGCCTGCCTCGTCGGCGAAGGGCATGGGTGAACGTTCCTTTCAGCACAGGTGGAACGGGCACCCCACACGCCGTTGTGTCGGGAACCTCGAACAAGCGCACGCTGGCGCAACACATGGTGGTGATCCGAGGCCCTGAGGTCCTCACGCCTGCGGATCGTGGCTGTGTGAGGAGTGTATTACCTCGATGTAAACATAAATCCTCCGTGGCCACGGTCGGCCGCCCCCTCCGGGGAACCGGTGTCGCCACAGGTCAGCGCGTGCTCGCACGGAGTCGTCACCGGAAGGGGACCCCCGGCCGCCGCGCGGCGCGTGTTTCCGTCGCGTTGCGCGTACGTGACGCCGCCCGGGGACGGGTCCCACCTCGCGGGCCCCGGCGCCGAGCCGCAGGAGACGCTTCCGGGCCTGGCCGCAGGACCGGACCAGTGTCCGGATGTGACAGCCGGTCGTCATTGCGGTCATGGTCGGCGGCGGTGAGGATGGACCCATGTCCCTTCCGCACCGTGTCGTCATCGGGGTCTTCCCCGACGTCGACCTCCTTGACGTCACCGGCCCGGCCGAGGTCTTCGCGCTGGCCAACCAGGAGGCCCCGGGCCGTGCCGACTACCGGGTCCTCCTCGCCGGGCCGACCCGCGGCGAGGTGCGGACGTCGGCGGGCGTGCGGCTGCTCACCGACGTGTCCTTCGACGACGTCGGCGGACAGGTGGACACGCTGCTGGTACCCGGCGCGGTCGACATGAGCGACGACGGCCCCGTGGCCCGGATCGACTCCGACGTCGTGGCGTGGGTGCGGGAGACCGCCCCCTGCGCCCGGCGGGTGGCGTCGGTGTGCGTGGGCGCGCACGTACTGGCGGCGGCCGGACTGCTGGACGGCAGGACCGCGACCACGCACTGGTCGACCGCCGCGCAGCTCGCCGCCGACCATCCGGCCGTCACGGTCGACCCGGACCCGATCTTCGTCCGCGCCGACCGCGGACGGCTGTGGACGGGCGCCGGGATCAGCGCCTGCCTGGACCTCGCACTCGCCCTGGTGGCCGAGGATCTGGGTGAGGACGTCGCGCTGGCGGTGGCCCGGCAGCTGGTGATGTACCTCAAGCGGCAGAGCGGGCAGAGCCAGTTCTCCGTGCCGCTCAGCCGGCCCGCCTCCGCCCGCCGCGACATCGACGAGCTGCTGCTGTGGATTTCCGACCACCTCGACGAGGACCTGTCCGCGGAGGTGCTGGCGGCCCGGATGCACCTGAGCGAACGGCACTTCGCCCGCGTCTTCGCCCAGGAGACCGGCACCGGTCCCGCCGCCTACGTCGAGGGCGTCCGGGTCGAGGCCGCCCGGCGCCTGCTGGAGACCACCGACGACCCGCTCGACCGGGTCGCGGCCAGGGCCGGGTTCGGCTCGACGGAGACCCTGCACCGGGCGTTCAGGCGACAGCTCGCCACCACCCCCGCCGCCTACCGCCGCCGCTTCCGCACCCAGGCCGCCTGACCCCCGCGCCCACCAGTACTCCCCTCCTGCACCGGCAGGACGGAGAGCTTCGCCATGCCCCGCTTCTCCCGAAAGGCATCCCATGAGCACGAACCAGCCATCCACGACCCTGCGCCGCGTCATCGGTCTGGACGACCAGCCGCCCGGTCTGGGCGACGCCGTCCTGGTCATGATCGACATCCAGAACACCTACCGCACCGGCGTCATGGCGCTGGAAGGCGCCGAGGAAGCCCTCGCGGCCAGCGCCCGGCTGCTGGAGCGCGCCCGCGCCGCGGGCACTCCCGTCGTCCACGTCGTCAACGACGGGGGCGAGGGCACCCCCTACGACATCCACGCCCGCATCGGCGCCATCAGCGACGAGGTCGCCCCGGCCGACGGCGAGCCGGTCGTGGTCAAGCGGTTCCCCGATTCCTTCCACCTCACCGAACTGGAGAGGACCCTGACCGCCCTGGGCGCCGCCCCGGGCAGCGGCAAGGACCTCGTGCTGGCCGGTTTCATGACGCACATGTGCGTCAACTACACGGCCCAGGGCGCCTTCAACCTCGGCTACCGCCCCAGCGTCGTCGCCGAGACCACCGCCACCCGCGCCCTCACCGCTCCGGACGGCACCGTCCTGCCCGCCGCCACCCTCCAGGCTGCCGCCCTGACCACCATCGCCGACCTGTTCGGCACGGTCGTCCCCACCGTCGACGCCCTCACCGACTGACCAGGGCTCCGGCCCCGCACCGCGGGGCCGCCCGCCCCGCCACGGGGCGGCGGGGCGGGCCACACGGGGCGCGGGGCCCGCCCCCGGACCGCGCGTGCGGCGTAATCCCTTTGCCCCGCGACCGCCCGGGGACGATGATGCCCCTATGCGCGTGGGAGTGGTGGGACTGGGGATGGGCCTGCACCTGGCGGTGTGGGCCGCCAGACTGGGCATGGACGTGGTGGCGGCCTGCGACCGCGACCCCTCCCTGCACGCCGCGGCCCGCGAGCGGCTGCCAGGCGCGACCCTCACCGACCGCTGGCGGGACCTGCTCGACCAGGACTTGGACGGGGTCATTCTGGCCAACGACTTCGACGCCCACGCGCCCCTGGCCCTGGCCTTCCTCGACCGCGGCGTCCACGTGCTCTCCGAGACCGCCGCGTGCGCCGACGAGGCCGAGGCGAGGGCGCTGGTCGCGGCGGCCGACCGCTCGTCGGCGACCTACTCCCTGGCCGAGAACTACACCCTCCACCCGCACGTGCTGCTCGTCCGCGAGGCCGTCCGGGCGGGCGAACTGGGCCGGATCAGCCTCATCGAGGCCGACTACCTGCACGGCATGTCCCCCGAGGGCGTCGCCGGGCTGACCGGCGACCCCGCCCACTGGCGCGGGCGCATCGCCCCCACCGCCTACTGCACCCACTCCCTGTCACCGATCCTGGCGATCACCGGTGCGCACCCGGTGGAGGTCAGCGCGTTCACCGTGGACGAGGCCGCGCCGCGCCAGGCCAGCACCATGGTGGTGCGCCTGTCCACGGGCGCCCTGGCCGTCACCCGCAACGGCTTCCTCCAGGGCGAACCCGACAGCCACTGGAGCTGGGTGTCGGTGCGCGGCACCCGCGGGCTGGCCGAGTCGGTGCGGGCGCGGGGAGAGCGCGCCTGGTCGGTGCGCGTGCGCCACGAGGGGTGGACCCGCCCCGACGGCGACGCCCACGAGGAGGAACGCGTCCCGCCCGCGCTGTCGCTGGACGGCGAGCCCGTGGAACGCGGGGCCGAGGGCACGGTGCGCCTGCTGCGGGGCTTTCGCGACACCGTCGAGCACGGCGCCGAGCCGCTGGTGCCGGTGCGCGCGGCCGTGGCGGCCTCCCTGGTCGGGGTGGCCGGGGCCGAGTCGCTGGCCCGGGGGTCGTGTCCGGTCCCGGTTCCGCCGCTGTGATCGGACTCTTTCCCGCTCCGGGGCGACCTGTGACGCGGCGCGGCCTCCCCTCGGACGGTTCCTGGCACTAGTTTCGGAGTGGACCCGCCGCCGCAGGTCCTCGACGCCGAGGAGAGCGATGACCCATCCGACCGACACCGACAGCGGCACCGACAACAGGGGGAAGCGGCTGGCCGGCGGCATGATGACCACGGTGTTCCGGTACGGCGGCCACGTCGTGCGCACCGCGACACCCGCCGCGCCCGCCATCCACGCCCACCTTCGCGCCCTGGGCGAGAGCGGATTCAGGGGTGCTCCGGTGCCGCTGCGGCTGCGCGACGACGGCCGGGAGGAGCTGACCTTCGTGGAGGGGGACGTCGCCCTCCCGCCGTTCCCCGACTGGGCGTTCACCGAACACACCCTGCGCTCGTGCGCCGAACTGCTGCGCCTTTACCACGACGCCGCCGCACGCGTGCCCGTGGACGCCTCGGCCGCCTGGAACACCGGCTCCACCAGGATGGCCGACCCCGAGGGCGGTCCCATCCTGTGCCACAACGACCCCTGCCTGGAGAACATCGTCTTCCGCCGCGGCCGGGCCACGGCCCTGATCGACTTCGACCTGGCCGCGCCGGGCCGCCCCGTCTGGGACGTGGCGGCACTGGCCTACTACCTGGTGCCCGCGCTCGACCCGGTCTCGGCCGCCGGGACCCCGCACGAGGGGAGCGACGTCGCGCACCGGCTGCGCCTCCTCGCCGACGCCTACGGGCTCTCCCCCGAGGACCGCCGCGCCCTGCCGGGGACGGTCGAGGAGTACACGGCCGTCGCCCGCGTCTTCGTGGCCGAGCGGGTCGAGAACGGTGACGGCCTGTTCGCCCGCGACCTGGAGCGGACGGGCGGGTGGGAGCGCTGGGACCGCCGCCAGGCCTGGCTGGCCGACCAGCGCGCGGTGTTCGTCGGAGCGCTGGTGTCCTGAGCCGGGGGTCTGACGGCTCCCTGGTCCCGCGGGCGGGGCGTACGGCCGAGCCCCGGGGTGCCGGGAGCGCTCGTGCCCGCCCCGGTACCCGGTCCTCCTGCTCCGATCGGGCCTTCGCCTCCTCCGGGACGGCCTCGAACGCGGCGCGGCCTCCCCCGTGCGGTCACCGGCACCGGTCCCGAGGCGCGCCCGGGCCCGTCCGCGGCCTCAGGCTCCGCGCCGGGAGATGACCACCAGGTACCGGCAGTCCGCACCGGTCGGGTTGTGGAACTCGCACGGCTCGGGCGGGCCCAGGTGCAGGCAGTCGCCCCGTTCCAGCACGTGCTCCACACCGCCCTCTCGGAAGGCGAGCGTGCCCTCCAGCACCCAGATCTGGTGGTGGGTGAGGGCGTAGGCCTGCGCGGGGAAGCCCACCCGCGCCCCCGGCGGCAGCTCCACCTCCACCAGTTCGATCGGGCCGCCGGACGCGGGCGAGACCGCGCGCCTCCGGTATCCCGTCCCGGGATCGGTCCACACGGGCTGCTCGCGCGCGCGTACCAGGCGGCGGTCGCCCTGCTCGGCGCGCGCGATCAGCTCCGACAGGGTGATGCCGAGCGCGGCGGCGAGCCGCCCCAGCAGGGAGGCGGTGGGCTGGGCCTCGCCGTTCTCGATCCGGCTGATCATGCCCCGGGAGACACCGGACAGCTCGGCCAGCGCCCCTCCGCTCAGTCCGCGGGCCCGGCGCAGCTCTCGCAGGGTCGAGGCCAGGGCCGTTCCCAGTGTGTCGCTCATGACGTTCACTATAGGGAGCACGACTGAATACCATGGTCGACATGACTTCGATGCCGACCCTCACTGTCCGCGACGCGACCCCCGCGGACGCCCCGGCGTGCGCGGCGATCTACTCCCCCTACGTCACCGACACCGCGATCACCTTCGAGTACGAGCCGCCCACCGCCGAGCAGATGGCCGAACGGATCGCCGCGGCCCAGCGGCGGCACGCCTGGATCGTGCTGGAGGACGCCGACGGGGTCGTCGGCTACGCCTACGGCGGACCCTTCCGCACCCGCGACGCCTACCGGTGGTCGTGCGAGGTCAGCGTCTACCTGGCGATGGGCCGCAGGCGCACCGGCGCGGGCCGCGCCCTGTACCGGGAGCTGCTGCCCCGTCTGGCCGAACGCGGCATGCGCACCGCCGTCGCGTGCATGACCCTGCCCAACGAGGCCAGCCTGGGCCTGCACCGCTCCCTGGGTTTCGAGGACGTGGGCGTCATGCGCCGGGTGGGCCGCAAGTTCGACGCCTGGCACGACGTCGCCTGGGCCCAGATCGGCCTCACCCCCGCACAGGGCTGAGGCCGTCGCGGCAGCGGGCGCGCGCAGGTCGGAGCGGAGCCGCCGTCGCCCGACAACCCGGGAGGGAAGCAGCCGCCTGTTCGTCCCCGGCACGGTCGACAGCCATGGGAGCCCGCGCCGAAGGGGTGCGACCCCCACGCGGTTCGTGCCCGCGGCGGGAGGCGCGACCCCGTGTCCGCTCCCGGCGCCAGCAGACAGCCGAAGGAGCCCGTGCCCAAGCGCCTCCCGTGTCCGCTGCCGGTCGTGAACGCCCCCGCGCACGGCGCTCGCCGCCGGAGGCCACCCCGCCGCACGAAACCTCCGTCGGATCCCGGCCGTATGCTCGTCAACGGTCCCATGTCCCCACCATCCCCCGGGAGCACCGCCGTGTCCGTCCCACCCGCGCGCCACCGGAGCTCGGGGCTGGCCTTCGCGCTCGCCTCGGCACTCGCCTTCGGCGGTTCGGGCGTCTTCGCCCGCCCCCTGCTGGACGCGGGGATGGACTCCCTCCACGTCACCTGGCTGCGCGTGGCCGGTGCGGCGCTGCTGCTGTTGCCCGTGGCCCTGACCCACTGGCGCACCGCCCGCCGCCGCCCGCTGCTGGTGCTGGCCTACGGCGTCTTCCCGATGGCCGGGGTCCAGGCGCTGTACTTCGCCTCCATCGCGCGCATCCCCGTGGGCATCGCCCTGCTCATCGAGTTCCTCGGTCCGGTCCTGGTCCTGCTGTGGCTGCGCGTGGTGCGCCGCACCCGGGTCTCCCCCGCCGCCGTGGTCGGCGTGGTCCTGGCCGTGGCCGGGCTCGGCCTGCTGCTGGAGGTGTGGGCGGGCGTGCGCCTGGACGCGGTCGGCGTCGGGCTGGCGCTGGGAGCCGCCGCGGCGCAGGCCGTCTTCTTCCTGCTCTCGGACAGCATGGGCGAGGACACCCACCCGCTGGCCGTGGTGGCCTTCGGCTCCCTGGTCGCCGCGGCGCTGCTGGGCGTCCTGGCCCGGCCCTGGACGCTGCCCTGGCACATGCTCGCCGACCCGGTCGCGCTCGGCGGGTTCTCCTTCCCCGGCTGGGCGGCCGCCCTGTGGCTGGGCCTGGTGTGCACCGCGCTCGCCTACTTCCTCGGAATCTCGGCGGTCCGGCGACTGTCCCCGCAGGTCGCCGGGGCGGTCGCTTACCTGGAGGTGGTCACCGCGATCGTGCTGGCCTGGGCGCTGCTGGGTGAGGCGCTCACCCCCGTGCAGGCCGTCGGCGCCGCCGTCATCGTCGCGGGCGCCCTCGTCGCCCAGACCGCCGTGCCCCCGGCCCCCGCGCCGCCGGAGTCCGACCCCGAGCAACCGCCTGTCACCGCCTCATCCTGAGGAACGGACGACCGCGCACGGACGCCACCGGAACGCCCCACCGGGCGGGCCGCACACGCGGGCGGGCCCGGCGGGAGGGTCTCCTCCCGCCGGGCCCGCCCGTGCGGTGGTGCCGGGTACGCGGCTCGGATCAGGCCTCGCCGGTGGCCGCCTCGACCTCCGACATGAACTGCTCCGCGGCCTCGGCCGGGGTCAGCTCGCCGAAGGTCAGGTCCTCGGTGACGCGCTTGGTGATGTCCACGACCTGCCCCGCGCCGATCGGCGGCGGCGGGTTGCCGTCCACGATCGTGCCCTCGATCTCGGACAGGAACACCGCGCTGCGGGCGTCGGCCTCGGGCAGAGAGTCGATGATGTGGGACCGCACGTCCACGTTGGCGGGCAGACCGCGGTCGGCCAGGATCAGCTCGGCCGCCTCCTCGCTGTTGAGCAGGAAGTCCACGAACAGCGCCGCCTCCTCCGGGTGCTCGGTGCCCGCGGAGATGGAGTAGAACATGGCCGGCTTGAAGAACATGCCGGTGCGGTCCTCGGTGCTCTCACCCGGGTAGCGCAGCAGTTCGATGTCGCGGCCGGAGGAGGCCGAGATGCCGCCCAGCTGGTTGGTCCAGAAGTGGGCCATCGCGCCCTGGTTGGTGGAGAGCACCGACTGGTCGGGGCCGCCCGCCTCGATCTCCACGCTCTCGGCCGCGCCGGGCTGGCCGCCGTTCTCCACCAGCTGCTCGGTGACGGAGAACCACTCCTCCAGCGTCTCCTGGGAGAAGCCGAGGGATCCGTCCTCGGCGTAGAGGTTCTCCCCGCGCTGGCGGGCGAAGATCTGGAAGCCCGTCTCGTTGTAGGACATGCTCTGCGTGCCCACGACCTCGCCGTCGGTGGCCTCGCTGATCTGGGCCGAGATCTCGATGTAGTCGTCCCAGGTCCACGTCTCGTCGTCGGGCATCTCCACGCCCGCGTCCTCGAAGGCCTGGGGGTCGGCCAGGATCGCGTAGGCGTTCACGCCGGTGGCCACACCGAAGGTCTGCCCGTCCAGGTCGCCGCTCTCGGCCACCAGGGGGTCGATCCCCGACAGGTCCAACTCGACCTCGTTGAGGTCGAGCAGGGCGCCGCGGTCGCCGTACTCGCGCAGGTAGCGCTCCTCCTGCGTGATGATGTCGGGGGCGTCGTTGGCGGCGGTGCTGGTGGCCAGGCGGTCCCAGTACCCGGCCCAGTCGGTGTACTCGGGGACGATGGTGATGCCCGGGTTCTCGGCCTCGAACAGGTCGATGACCTGCTGTGTAGTGGAGTGGCGGTCGTCCGCGCCCCACCAGGAGAAGCGCAGCTCGACCGTGCCGTCGTCGGGCTCGGAGCCGCCACAGGCGGTGGCCGCCATGACGACGGCGCCCACTCCCGCGGCCACGGAGAGGAAAGGGCTGCGGCGACGGGCCTGGGGGCGCCCGTTGCCAGGGTGTGCGTGCATGTGTTCGGTTCCCTTCGACTACTTGATTCCGGTGGTGGCGATGCCCTTGACGAGGTATCGCTGACCCGCGAGGAAGAAACCGAAGACGGGGCCCAGGGCGACGATCGACATGGCGAACAGCGGACCCCAGGAGGTCTGCGAGGTCGAGTCGACGAAGGTGCGCAGGGCGACGGGGACGGTGTACATCGACGGGTCGGTGAGGAAGATCAGCTGGCTGAAGAAGTCGTTCCAGGTCCAGATGAAGGTGAAGATCGCGCTGGTGGCCAGGGCCGGCAGGGACAGCGGCATGATGATCTGGAAGAAGATGCGCACGTGGCCGCAGCCGTCGATGCGCGCCGCCTCGTCCAGGTCGCGGGGCAGTCCGCGGATGAACTGCACCATGAGGAAGATGAAGAACCCGTCCGTGGCCAGCAGCTTGGGCACGATCAGCGGCAGGAAGGTGTTGATCCAGTCCAGCTCGGCGAAGAGGATGTACTGCGGCACGATCACGACGTGGATCGGCAGCATGATCGTGGCCATCATGACGGCGAAGAACAGCCGCTTGCCGCGGAACTCCAGCCGGGCGAAGGCGTAGGCCGCCATCGAGCAGCCGATGAGGTTGCCCACGATCGCCCCGGCCACCACGATCGCCGAGTTGAGCAGGTAGTGGTGGAAGGGGAACTGGAGGGCGTTCCACCCCTCGGTGTAGTTGCCCGGGGTGAAGGTCTCGGGGATCAGGCCCGGGGCGCGGAAGATCTCCTCGGTGGGCTTGAACGAGCTGGAGAGCATCCACAGCAGCGGGTAGAGCATGACCAGCCCGAAGGCGATGAGCCCGATGTGCGTGATCAGCCGTCGTGTGTGTTCGGCCCGCGTGCGCTTCTGCGAGGTCACGGGGGGCATTGTCTTAGTCGCCATAGAAGACCCAGTACTTGGAGGCGATGAAGTTCACCGCGGTGAACCCGCCGATGATCAGCAGCAGCAGCCAGGCCATCGCCGAGGCGTAGCCCATGTCGAAGGAGCCGAAACCGCGCAGGTAGAGGTAGAGCGTGTAGAAGAGCGTGGAGTCCGAGGGGCCGCCGGTGCCGCCGCTGACCACGAACGCCTGGGTGAAGGTCTGGAAGGCGTTGATGAACTGCAGCACCATGTTGAAGAAGATGATCGGGGTGAGCATCGGCACGGTGATGTTCCAGAAGCGGCGCAGGGGGCCCGCCCCGTCCACCGCGGCGGCCTCGTAGTACATGGCGGGGATCTGGCGCAGACCCGCCAGGAAGATCACCATGGGCGCGCCGAAGGTCCACACGTTGAGCACGATCAGGGTGCCCAGCGCGTAGTCGGGGTGGGAGACCCAGCCCTCGCCCTGGATGCCGAAGAAGGCGAGCACCTGGTTGATCAGGCCCTCCGCGCCGAAGACCTGGCGCCACAGGATGGCGATGGCCACGCTGCCGCCGAGCAGGGAGGGCAGGTAGTACACCGACCGGTACAGGGGCAGCCCCCGCACGCCGCGGTCCAGGATCATGGCCAGGGCCAGGGCCAGGGCGAGCTGGAGCGGCACCGACACGAAGACGTAGACGAACGTGACCCTGAGCGCGCTGTGCAGGCGCTCGTCGTCGAACATCCGCTGGTAGTTCTCCAGGCCGACCCACTCGTAGTCGCCGATGAGGTTGTAGTCGGTGAAGGAGAAGTACAGGGAGGCCAGGAGGGGGCCCGCGGTGATGAGCACCAGGCCGACGAACCACGGGGCCAGGAAGCCGTAGGCGGCGAGGTTCTCGTTCCGCCGCTTGCCAGGGGCCGGGCTCTTGCCGACCCTGCGGCGCGGCTTGGCGCCGGCCGGGGCGTCGGGGGCCTTGGCGGGCCGCCGTTGCAGGAGGGCGCTCACGGGGATCCACCCTCCTGTGGGGCCACCGCCGGAGCGCTGGCGGGCGCGTGCGGTCCTGGATTCATGGAAACTGCCAATCTCGTTCGGAGACGCGTACGCTGTGGGCGAGAACACGTGATGAACTGCCGAAACATGTTCTGGTAAGCGCTATCCACGTACTAAGATGTTCAGTTTCTAGCACCGGGTTACATGGGTGTCAACGGCAGGTTTCCCGAGAACTGTGATCCAAGCCCCATATCGTTACGCTTCCGGCGGCCCCGGAGGCGCGGATTCTGCCGCGCGCTTTCCTCCCCCGCGCTCGTTCGCACGAGAAATCCCACCCTCCGAAGTGGATATGCCACTCTCCGTCGCGCGTCACGGGAGTGCGGACGCTCGGACACGTCTTGGTCGACACCCTTGTCGACCGGATGGGAAAGCGTTTACCATGCCCTGTGTGAACCACACCACCCCACGCAGGTACGCGATCGTCGGCACCGGATCCCGCGCCCGGATGTACACCCGGGCCCTGACCGGCACCCACCGGGACCGGGGACGTCTGGTCGCCCTCTGCGACACCAACAGCACCCGCATGACCGTGCACAACCGCATCGTCACCGACGCCGGGCTCGACGCCGTGCCGACCTACTCCCCAGACGACTTCGTCCGCATGCTCAAGGAGGAGAGGGTCGACGAGGTCATCGTCTGCACCGTCGACCGCACCCACGCCGACTACGTCGTGGCGGCCCTGGACGCCGGACTCGACGCCATCACCGAGAAGCCCATGACCGCCGACCTGGAGGGGCTGCGGCGCATCAACGAGGCCCAGGAGCGCACCGGGGGGCGGGTGACCGTCGGCTTCAACTACCGCTACAACCCCGTCCACCGCCAGCTGCGCGACCTCATCGCCTCCGGGGTGATCGGCGAGGTCGGGTCGGTGCACTTCGAGTGGCTGCTGGACCTGCGCCACGGCGCCGACTACTTCCGCCGCTGGCACCGCGACAAGACCCAGTCCGGCGGCCTGCTCGTGCACAAGGCCAGCCACCACTTCGACCTGGTCAACTGGTGGATCGGCGCCCGCCCCACCGACGTGTTCGCGTCGGGGAGGCTGTTCTTCTACGGCGACGACAACGGCCGCCGCCACGGCCTGGCCGCCGACTACGAGCGCGGCCACGGCGAGGACGCCGCCCAGAGCGACCCCTTCGCCCTGCACATGGACGACAGCGCCGACCTCAGGGCCCTGTACCTGGACGCCGAGCACGAGGACGGCTACCGGCGCGACCTCAACGTCTTCGGACCCGGCATCACCATCGAGGACGACATGTCCGTGCTGGTCGGCTACGACACCGGTGCGCGCCTGACCTACCACCTGGTCGCCTACGCGCCCTGGGAGGGGTACCGGATCGCGATCACCGGCAGCCGGGGGCGCCTGGAGCTGGACATGACCGAGTTCGAGTACACCTCGCCCGAGCAGGACGAGACCACGCCCGTGCGCGGCATGCCCGCCCCCAAGGAGCACACCAGCGCCCGGCTGTGGTTGCGACGCCACTGGCAGCCCCCCGAGGAGATCCCCGTGGCGGTGGGCGAGGGCACCCACGGCGGCGGCGACCAGCTCATGCTCGACTCGCTGTTCGGCGGCGAGGACGACGGCATCCGCCCCGACCACTCCGACGGCGGCAACGCCCTGCTCACCGGGCTGGCGGCCAACGCCTCCATCGCCTCGGGGGCGCCGGTCCGCGTCGCCGACCTGCTCGGGGGCAGCTGATGGGCGAACCCGTGCCCGTGCTGCTGGCCGGGGTCCACGGCCACGGCCGCGCCCACCTGCGCTCCCTGCGCGAGCTGGCGGGCAGCGGCCTGATCCGGCTCGTGGGCGTGTGCGACCAGCGCCCCGTGGCCGAGGACGACGACCTGGAGGGGCACGGCGCGCTGCCCTGCCACGCCGACCTGGGCGAGGCGATCGAGAGCACCGGCGCGCGGATCACCGTCCTGGCCACGCCCATCCACACCCACCTGCCCCTGGCCCGCACCGCGCTGGAACACGGCTCCCACCTGCTGCTGGAGAAGCCCACCACCGCGACCCTGGCCGAGTTCGAGGAGCTCACCGCGGCCGTGGACGCCTCCGGGCTGGCCTGCCAGGTGGGCTTCCAGAGCCTGGGGTCGGCCGCGGTGGAGGCCGTGCGCACCCTGGTGCGCGAGGGCGCGGTGGGGCGCGTGCGCGGCATCGGCGGTGCGGGCACGTGGGTGCGCACCTCGGCCTACTACGACCGCGCACCCTGGGCGGGGCGCCGCCGCCTCCAGGGGCGCGACGTCGTGGACGGGGCGCTGACCAACCCCTTCGCCCACGCCCTGGCCACCGCGCTGGCCGTGGCCGGAGCCGCGACCGAGGCGCCGCGGGACGTGGAGCTGGAGATGTTCCACGCCCACCCCATCGAGGCCGACGACACCTCGTGCGTGCGCGTGCGCACCGCGGACGGGCTGCCCATCACCCTGGCGGTGACCCTGTGCGCGCCCGAGCACCTGCCGCCGCGCCTGGTGGTCCACGGCGACCTGGGGCGCATCGAGTTCGAGTACACGCTGGACCGCGTCACCGTGCACCGGCCGGGCCGGCCCCCGGCCACCACCACGCACCCGCGCACCCACCTGTTGTCCAACCTGGTCGAGCACGTGCGCGGGGGCGAGCCGCTGCTGGTGCCGCCCCAGGCCACCCGGGCGTTCATGCACGTGCTCGAAGCGGTGCGCACCGCGCCCGACCCGGTGGCGCTGCCGGCGGGCATGCAGCACGTGTACCGCACCGAGGAGGGGGTGCGCCGGATCGTCCCCGGCATCGACGCCCTCATCCACCGCAGCGCCGAGCACCTGGCGCTGTTCTCCGAACTCGACCCCGCCTGGTCCCCCGCGGCCCGGACGGGAGCGACCGACGCGAAGGCCACGCCGTGAACACGCTGACCCTGGACGGCTGCGTCCTGGCCGTCCTCAGGGACGGGACCGACATCGAGCCGACCCTGTCGCCGCGCCCCTACCTGCACCCGGTGCGCACCCTCGCCGGGGTGCCGGTCACCGAGGAGCGGCCCGCCGACCACCTGCACCACTTCGGGGTGGGCGTGGCCGTGCCCGACGTGTCGGGGGTGAGCTTCTGGGGCGGACGCACCTTCACCCGCGACCGGGGGTCGGTGCTGCTGGACAACCACGGCCGTCAGCGGCACGTGTCCTGGCTGGAGCTGGCCGCGGACCGCCGTGTGGAGGCGCTGTCGTGGACCGGCCCGGACGGAGCCGAGATGCTGAGCGAGGAGCGCACCGTACGGGCCGCGGGCCTGGACGGGCGCACCTGGGTGCTGGACGTGCGCACGCAGCTGCGCAACACCTCGGGGCGCGACCTGAGCATCGGCAGCCCCGCCACCAACGGCAGGCCCGGCGCCGGGTACGGGGGCCTGTTCTGGCGCGCGCCCGTGGCCGCGGCCCCGCCCGTCGTCGTCGGCGCGGGCGGGCTGGAGGGAGAGAAGGCCCTGCACGGTTCGCGGGCCGAGTGGCTGGCCCTGGTCGGCGGTGAGGGTGCCGGAGGCCGTGGTGCCGGGGACGGCGGCGCGACCGCGAGCGGGGGGTGGACCCTGGTCTTCCTCCAGCCCGGGGAGCACACCGACCCGTGGTTCCTGCGGGCCGAGGACTACCCGGGGGTGGGGCCCGCGCTGGCGTGGGACACGCGGCTGCCCCTGCCCGAGGGCGGGCGCCTGGAGCGGCGGCTGCGCGTGGCGGTGCGCGACGGGCGGGCCGACGGGGCCGGGGAGCTGGCGGCCCTGGCCGAGGCCGCCCGGAACCTGCCCTAGTCCGGAATCCGCCCCGGTGCGGTGACCGCGAAGGGCACCGGACCGCTCCTTTCCCTTGTGCGCCGTTCGGGGGCTGGCCCCCTTCCGCCGCACCCACCCCGGGGCGGCCAGCCCGCCAACCGCCCCGGGTCCGTGCCCGGGAGGTGACGGGGAAAGGGGCTCCGCGGCTGTGGCGGAACTGAGGGCGGAACCGAGGTGGGGCCGCGGGCCGAGCCGGTGGGGTCCGGATCCTTGGGGCCCGGCCCACGGGATCCGGCCTGCGAGGCGCGGTTCGAGGTACGCCCCGCGGGGACGGGCTCCGCGGGGCGGGTCCGGTCGGGCCTGACCGGTTCTGACCGGAGCCCGCTCCGGAGGGGTCGGGCGGCCCGGGCACGAGGAGCGCAGCACGAAACCGGACGGGCCCGGGGAGCCCCCGATATCAACGTTAGGCCCGCCGCGCGGGGCGGCACCAGTGCCCCGCACGACCTGTGGACAACCCCCCGAACCCGGGGGCGAGGGAAGGAAGACAACACCCATGCGCGTTCTCGTCACCGGCGGCTCCGGACGGCTCGGCCGCAGCGTCGTGGCCACCCTGGCCGCACGCGGACACCAGGTGACCTCCGTGGACACCGCCGCGGCCGACCTGCCCGAGGGAGTCGACGCGGTCACCGCCGACCTGCTGGACCCGGCCGCACTGGAGGCGGCCTTCACCCGGGCCCGCCCCGAGGCCGTCGTCCACCTGGCCGGGATCGCCGTACCCTTCGCCCGACCCGACGTGGAGACCCTCCAGGTCAACACCGGCCTGGCCTGGGCGGTGCTCTCCGCCGCCGTCGCCCACGGCGCCCACTCGGCGGTGGCCGCCTCCAGCCCCACCGTCTACGGGTACAACACCCCCTCCTGGGCGCCCCGCTACCTGCCGCTGGACGAGGCCCACCCGGTCACGCCCTGGCACGCCTACGGGCTGAGCAAGGCGATCATCGAGGACACCGTGCGGGCCCTGGCCCGCACCTCCGCCACCTGCGTCCTGTCGTGCGTGCGCCCGGGCTACGTCGTGGCCCCCGAGGAGTGGGAGGGCGCGCCCACCCAGCTCGGGCACACCATGGCCGAGCGGCTGGCCGACCCGGCCCTGGCCGCCACCTCCCTGTTCAACTACGTCGACGCCCGCGACGCCGCCGAGCTGTTCGCGCTGGTCATCGAGAACCCGGCCAAGGTCAGCGGCGGCCAGGTGTTCAACGCCATGGCCCCCGACCCGCTGTCCGAGGTGCCCGTCGACGCCCTGCTGCCCCTGCACCACCCCGGCACCGCCCCGGTGGCCGCCGCCCTGGCCGACGGCCGCGCGGTCTTCTCCTCCCAGGCGGCCCGTACCGCGCTGGGCTGGGCCCCCTCCCGGACCTGGCGCACGCAACTGCGCTCCGGGGAGAGCCGCGCCTCCGAGGCCGGTTCCGTGGCTGACGGGGCCCGTGGGACATCAGAGCGTCCGTGAGCTGGTCGAGGGCTCCGCTAGGGTAGGAAAGAGTTTTCCCATGGGCCGAGGCAGGAGAGGGAGCGGCGTGGAGTCCGGTTACGTGACGCTGGAACAGGTCGCCGAGCACGCCGGGGTGTCCCTGGCCACGGCGTCCAGGGTGATCAACGGCAGCACACGCCAGGTCAGTCAGCGCCTGCGCGACAAGGTGACCGCCAGCGCGCGCGAACTCGGCTACCTGGCCAACGCCTCGGCCCAGACCCTGGCCCGCAACAGCAGCGCCCTGGTCGGCCTGCTCGTCCACGACATCTCCGACCCCTACTTCTCCTCGATCGCCGCCGGGGTCACCCGCCACACCGAGGAACAGGGACTGGTCCTGGTGCTGGGCACCACCAACCGCTCCGCGCAGAAGGAGGGCCGCATCCTGGCCACGCTGCGCGCGCACCGGGCCCGCGCGGTGGTGCTGGTCGGCTCGCGCTCCACCGACGAGGAGAGCAACCGGCGCCTGTCCGAGGAGATCCGCATGTTCCGCCGCCAGGGCGGGCGGGTGGCGTGCGTGTCCCAGGAGGGCCTGCCCGCGGACACGGTCACCCCCGACAACCACACCGGGGCCTCCGACCTGGCCCGCCGCCTCATCGCCCAGGGGCACCGGGAGTTCGCCATCCTGGCCGGGCCCACCGACCTCCAGACCGCCCGCGAACGCCTGGACGGGTTCCACTCCGCGCTCTCGGGCGCGGGGCTGGAACTGGCCCACCACAACGTGGTGCACGGCGCCTTCACCCGCGACGGCGGCTACGAGTCCACCCGCCGCCTGATGGCGGTGGGCACCGACGCCACGTGTCTGTTCGCCGTCAACGACGTCATGGCCACGGGGGCGATGGCCGCGCTGCGCGACCTGGGCCTGCGGGTGCCCACCGACCTGTCCGTGGCCGGGTTCGACGACATCCCCACCCTGCGCGACCTCACCCCCGCCCTGACCACGGTGCGCCTGCCGCTGGAGGAGATGGGCGAACGCGCCGCTGTGCTCGCCCTGGACGGCGATCCCAGCGACCAGCCCCGCGTGGTCACCGTGCGCGGCGAGGTCGTCGAGCGCGAGAGCACCGCGCCGCCCACCCGCTGAGTTCCGCGGGCGGCTCCCGCACGCCCCACGTGTGCGGTGCGTTTCCCCGGGCATGCCCGGCGCCCCTCATGAGGGCTGGTAACGGGCCCTGATGTGGAAACGCTCGCCCTGCGGGCCGAGGATGCTCAGGAACTCGACCGGCCGGGGCTCGGCGTTGCCGAACCAGTGCGGCAGATGGGTGTCGAACTCGGCGACCTCGCCCGCGGTGAGGACGATGTCCTGGTCTCCCAGCACCAGGCGCAGCCGTCCGCTGAGCACGTACAGCCAGTGGTAGCCCTCGTGCGAGCGGGGATCGGGTTCCAGGTCGTCGGGACCGGCCGGGAGGACCTGCTTGAACGCCTGGAGCCCGCCGGGGTTGCGGGACAGCGGGATGACGGTCATGCCGTTGCGCACGGTCGGCCGCGGGTAGACCCGTGGATCGCCGTTGGCCGGAGCCCCGACGAGTTCGTCGAGCGGCACGTTGTAGGCCTTGGCCAGGGGCAGCAGCAGTTCCAGGCCCGGTCTGCGCTGTCCCGACTCCAGCCGCGACAAGGTGCTGACCGCGATACCGGTGGTCTCGGACAGTGCGGTCAGGGTGATCCCGTGGCGGTGCCTCAGCGCGCGCAGCCGGGGGCCGACCGCGCTCAGGACCGCGTCGAACTCGTCGTCCATGGCTCGACTGTGCCCGCTTCCTTGCGGTTTCCGCAAAGAACTTTGTCATCCCTCCCCCCCGGGGGAACAGTGTGGTGCCCGAGACGGCCACGGTCCGCGCACCAGGGCCCACGAGTGAGGAGAAGGACGATGGACGCACAGTTCTGGGAAGAGATGTACGGCAGCCGCGAACAGGTCTTCAGCGGCGAGCCCAACGGGGTGCTCGTCGCCGAGACCGCCGACCTGCCGCCGGGGCAGGCCCTCGACGTGGGCTGCGGCGAGGGCGCGGACGCGCTCTGGCTGGCCCGGCGGGGATGGCTGGTCACCGCCGTCGACATCTCCTGGACCGCGCTGCGCCGTGCCGCCCGCACGGGTACCGGCACCGACCGCGTGGCGTGGACGCGCGCCGACCTGACCGCCGTGCCGCCGCCCAGCGGTTCGTTCGACCTGGTGTCCGTCCACTACTTCCCCCTTCCCCGCCGAGCGGACCACGCCGCGCTGCGCGGCCTGCTGGCCGCCGTCGCCCCCGGCGGGACCCTGCTCTTCGTCAGCCACGACCTCGCCGACCTGCCGCCGCACCACGACGGCCCCGACCCGCGCGACTTCTACCAGCCCGCCGAGGTCGCCGGGCTCCTCGGTGACGGCTGGACCGTCCTGGTGGACGAGACCCGGGCGCGACCCGCCCCCGCGCCCGAGGGCACACGCCACACCCACGACACCGTCCTGCGGGCCCGCCGCGCGGGATGACGCCGCACCCCGCCCGGCGCCCCGTGCCGTTTCGGCCACGAACCCGGCCCGGGTGGTGACGCCGCGCCCCGCCCGGTGACCCGCACCGGGCGGGGGCAGGCCCGGTGCGAACTCCGCAACCCCGCCCACGGCCGTCCCGCGCCGCTGCGGTCCCGGCGGGGAGGCCGGCACGGGCGGGGACGCTCCGCGAACGCCCCCCTGCGCGGGGGGCGCGGGCTCAGGCGCGGGCCGAGCGGCCCAGGCCCGGGATCAGCACCGCCCCGACCAGGACGTGCATCCCCTCCAGCACCAGCACGACCACCGGCGCGGCGCCGCTGGTGAGGGGTCCGGCCAGGGAGAGCGCGAGCACCACGCAGGCGGTGACCGTCCACGCCCGCCGGGGCCGCCGCGCCGTGCGCTCCAGCAGCGCGAGCAGTCCCCAGGCCGCCGCGGCGCTGAGCAGACCCGCGAAGGCCACGGCCCCCGGCCCCACAGGCCGGGCTTGCCCGCCCGGGAAGGCGGTCAGGTCCACGCCCATCAGCGGCACGGCCAGGGCCCACAGGGCCAGCGGAGCGAGCACCGCGGCGGTCGCGGTGAGTAGCCGCCGGGGGACGGCTGAGGCGGTGCGGGCGGTGGTTTCTGTGGTGGCCATGGTCTTTCCCAACGTCGTCGTGTGGTGCGGCACGGTCCGGGCCTCGTCCCGGGCCGCTGGACGGAAGGTCCGTCCGCGTCCCCCCGGAGGTGAACTCCCAGCCGGTCCGGTGTCCCGGCCGCCCGGACCGCGCCGCCGGGACACCGGGACCGCACCGGTGCGGTGTCGGCCCCCGAACGTCCCACGCCCCACACTCCCCGCACCGGCACCGCCGCCGCATCGGTCCCGGGGCGCGGACGGGGCCGACCGCGGACGAGGTCGTATCCGACTTTGGTCGGTGTCGGGGCGGGAACACCCGGAGCTACGCTGACCTGGTGCCGAGCCCGATCGACGACGAGACCCGGCCCGCGCGCCGCAGCTCGCCGCGGGCCCTGGCCGCCGTGGTCGTCCTGGTCTGCCTCCAGGTCGCGGCGGTGGTCTGGGCCCGCTGGGAGGGCCACACGCAGCCCTGGACGCGGGAGCTGGACCTGGCCGTCGGCTTCGTGGTCTGCGTGCTCTCCCCCGTCCTGCTGCGGTGGCCGGTCACCGGCGCGCTGGGCGCGGCCGTCCTGGCCGTCCTCTCCCCCGCCGCCACCCCTGCGGCGGCGCTGGGCGTGCTCCAGGTCGCCCACCGGCGCCCCCTGCCGCTGGCCCTCGCGGTCGCCGCGGCCGCGGTCGCCGCGCACGCGGTCCAGGGGCTGTTCCAGCCCAGCGCCCAGATCTCCTACGCCTGGTGGCTGGCCCTGATCACCATCGCCACCGGTGCTCTGGTGGGCTGGGGCGCCCTGGCCCGGGCCCGCCGCGCGCTGGTGATGTCGCTGCGCGAGCGCGCCCGCCGGGCCGAGGCCGAACAGGGCCGCCGGGTGGCCGAGGCGCGGATGCTGGAGCGCACCCGCATCGCCCGCGAGATGCACGACGTGCTCGCCCACCGGCTGTCCCTGCTGGCCACCTACGCCGGGGCGCTGGAGTACCGGCCCGACGCCCCGCCCGAGCAGCTCGCCCGCGCCGCCGGGGTGGTGCGCACCGGGGTCCACCAGGCCCTGGAGGAGCTGCGCGAGGTGATCGGCGTGCTGCGCGAGGAGGAACCCGAGGCGGGCGGGCGCCCACAGCCAGTCCTGTCCGACGTCCCCCGTCTGGTGGAGGAGGCGCGCGGGGCCGGGGAGCGCGTGGAGCTGCGCGACGCGGTGGCCGACCCCGACCGCCTTCCCGCCTCCACCGGCCGCACCGCCTACCGCCTGGTCCAGGAGGGCCTGACCAACGCCCGCAAGCACGCCTCCGGCCAGCCGGTGCGGGTGCGCGTGGAGGGCGCTCCCGGCGAGGGCCTGGTGATCGACCTGCGCAACCCCGTGACCGGGCCCGCCGGGGCCACACCGGCCGGGGAGGGGTCCCCTCCGGTGCCGGGCAGCGGAACCGGGCTGGTCGGCCTGACCGAGCGGGTGCGCCTGGCCGGGGGGCGTCTGGACCACGAGCGCACACCCGAGGGCTTCCACCTGCACGCCTGGCTACCATGGCCGGCATGAACCGTGCGCCGCGTGTCCTGATCGTCGACGACGACGCCCTCGTCCGCGGCGGGCTGACCATGATGCTCGACGGGGTCCACGGCATCGCCGTGGTCGGCGAGGCCCGCGACGGGGACGAGGTGCTGGCCGCGGCCGACGCCCACCGGCCCGACGTGGTCCTGATGGACCTGCGCATGCCCCGGGTGGACGGCATCACCGCCACCCGCAGGCTGCGGGCGCGCACGCCCCCGCCCGAGGTCGTGGTGCTGACCACCTTCGACACCGACGAGAACATCCTCTACGCGCTGCGCGCCGGGGCCAGCGGCTTCCTGCTCAAGGACACCCCGCCCGCGCGGATCGTGGACGCGGTCCTGCGGGTGGCCGAGGGCGAGCCCATCCTGTCCGCGAGCGTCACCCGCCGCCTGATGGACCGCACCGCCGTCCAGGCCGGGTCCCACGAGCGGGCCCGCACGGCGCTGGCCCGGCTCAGCCCGCGTGAGCACGAGGTGGCCCTGGCCGTGGCCCGGGGCCGCACCAATGCGGAGATCGCCGCGCAGCTGTACATGAGCGTGGCCACGGTCAAGGCCCACGTCTCCAGCGTCCTGGCCAAGCTCGACATGGACAACCGCACCCAGATCGCGCTGCTGGCCCACGACGCCGGACTCGCCTGACCCCGGCCGCCGCTCCGGCGGCGGGCCCCGCCGAGGACTCCGCCCCCGTGTCCGCGGTGTCCCCTGCCAGCGGCGCCGGGAGGCGCGGACGGGTCCGGCCGTGTCCGTGTCGTTCAGGGCCTGCGGCCGCGGAAGGTGCGGCGCAGGTCGTCCACCCAGGCGTCGGGGTTCTCCCAGGGGATGAAGTGGCCGCCGCGCTCGTGGGCGGTGACGTTGACGTGGTTGAACCAGGCGCCCTGTGGGCCCTCCCTGAACGCCCGGACGCGCTCGTCGGCGGTGTGGACGCCGGGCGGGTTCTCGTACGTGACCAGGGTGAGGCCGACCGGGGCCTGCACGACCGGGGTGCGGTCGTGGGCGGGGACCCAGGGGTAGCGGTTGGCGTTGGCGTAGTAGCGCATCGACGTGGCGATGGAGTTGTTCGCCCAGTAGATCGTGGCGTGGGTGAGCAGGTCGTCCTTGGTGAAGACCGACTCGACGTCGCCGCCGTTGTCGCTCCAGGACCTCCAGCGCTCCAGCAGCCAGGCGAGCAGCCCGGCGGGCGAGTCGCTCAGCCCGTGGGCCAGGGTGGCCCCGTCGAGCATGTGGACGGCCAGGTGGGAGGCCGAGCGGTGGTCCGTCTCCACGATCCGGGCGCGCACGTCGGTGGGCTGGTCGTCGGTGAGGGGCCGGTTCCGGGCGAAGTCCCAGGCCCGGGGGCCGTTGAAGAAGTCGAGCGGCAGCCCGGAGCCGATGTGGACGCCGTACAGCTGGTCGGCGTACTTGTGGCCGAGCTGGCTGGAGACGATCCCGCCGATGTCGCAGCCCCCGGCGGCGTACTTCTCGTATCCCAGGGTCCGGGTCATCAGGGTGTGCCAGAGGTCGGAGACCTTCCAGAAATTGACGTCGGGAAAGCCGGTGAGCGGGCCGGGGAAACCGAAGCCCGGCAGGGACGGCACGATGACGTCGAAGGCGTCGGCGGGGTCGCCGCCGAACGCGGCCGGGTCGGCGAGCGGGCCGATCACCTTCGACCAGTGCCAGAACGTCCACGGCCAGCCGTGGGTGAGGATCAGCGGGATCGGCCGGGGTCCGCGGCCGGGCTCGCGCATGAAGTGCACCGGGACACCGGCGACGCTCACCCGGTAGTGCTCGTGGGCGTTGATGGCGGCCTCGGCCCGGCGCCAGTCGTAGCCGTCCCGCCAGTGGGCGACCAGCTCACGCAGGTAGCTGTCGGGGACGCCGTAGGACCAGTCCTCGTTTCCCTCGTCCAGCGGCGCACGGGTCGACGCGAGGCGGGCGCGCAGGTCGTCCAGGACCCCGTCGGGCACGTGGATCGGAGCGGGCTCCAGGGGGAAGGCGTGCGGGGTGCTCAACGCGTGGCTCCTTGCTGGGTGTGCCGTCGGCCCGTCGGACCGTGAACCGTGGCGGCCTTCCGAGGGGGTTCTTCCGATCGCCCGGCCCGTCCGCGAACGATCGGGGGCGACGGGCCCGGCGAGCGCCCGACGCACCAGAACCTACCGCGGGGGCCGCGGGCGAGCCGACCGGGCCCGCCCCGGGCCGTCCGGGCCGCCGCCGCACGTCCGGTGCCGAGGCGGGCGCCGACCGCTCACACCCCGGCCCTTAGCGCCGCACGGCGGCGCAGGACCAGCCACCCCGCGACCGCCCAGGTGAGCGCCACGATTCCCGCCATGACCAGGCGCGAGGTGAGCAGGTGCTCGGGCGGATAGAGGTTCCCGGTCAGGTAGAAGTCGATGAAGCCGTCCTCCATCACCGCCCTTCCGGTGCGCGCCCGCGACCAGTTCTCGATCTCGGTCAGGAAGCACGGCCAGTCGACGATGACGATGCCCAGGGCGTAGGCCGCCACCGCCAGGTGCACCCAGAACATCCGGGGCCAGCGCCAGGCCAGCGCGCCGCCGAACACGACGAAGGCGAGGAAACCGAAGTGCAGGGCCGCCGCGGCGTGGCCCACCAGGAGGGAGGTCATGCCCCGAATCTAGGACCGGGCCGCCCCGCCTACATCGGTACGCGCACCCGGTCCCCCTGAGTACCCCTACTCTGGTGCCTCCCCTGCCGCCCGACAGCGGGAGGGCGCGCAACCGCCCACCGGTGGCCGCGAGGCCGGAGCCCCGTCACGGGTCGCCCCGCGGCCCTCCCGTCGCCCGCCAGGCACCGGGAGGGCGCGAAAGGGCCGGGACGCCACCGCCACGGGGCGTCCCGGCCCCCTTCCGGTCGCGACCCGGTGCTAGGGGGAAGCGTCCGCGACCGGTGTGAGCGTGTCGGCGAACACCAGGCCGTGGCCGTGGCCGGTGTCGGCGCGCACCCGGCCCCGGTCGAACTCCACCCCGCTGGGGCGGGCCAACGCTCCCAGCGCGGCGAAGGAGGCCCGGTCGATGTCCTCGACCATGGCCACCCGGGGCAGGCACAGCGCCAGCTGCCCCGACAGCTCGGGCAACAGGTGCGGAGCCACCGGCACGCCGCGGCGCGCCATCGACTCCGCGATCCGCAGGAACGGGGTGATGCCGCCCACCCGCACCACGTTGGGCTGGGCGACGTCGCACACCCCCAGCTCCACGGCCCGCTCGAACTCGGCGGCCGTGCGCAGGTTCTCACCCACGGCGAAGGGCACCCGCGTGCGCTCGCGCAGACGGGCGTGCGCCTCCAGGTCCTCGGCCGGGAGGGGCTCCTCCACGAAGTGCGGGCCGAACTCCTCCAGCGCGTCCAGCGCCCGGACCGCCCCGGGCACGTCCCAGCGCTGGTTGGCGTCCACCATCAGCAGCCGGTCCGGGCCCAGCACCTCGCGCACCGCGCCCACCCGCTCGGCGTCCCGGGCCGGATCGGGCGAGCCGACCTTGACCTTGGCGGCGACGTGCCCGGCCTCCACCCAGCCGCGCACCTGTTCCACCAGGTCGGGCAGGGAGTAGTCCAGGTTGACCCCGCTGCCGTAGGCCGGCGCCGACTCGCGGCGCCGACCCACCAGATCCACCAGGCTCGACTCCGCCGCGCGGGCGCGCAGGTCCCACAGGGCGATGTCCACCCCCGCCAGCGCCATCAGGGTGAGCCCGCTGGTGCCCGCCTCGCGCAGGTGCCAGCGCAGCTCGTCCCACCGGGCCGGATGGGCCTCGGCGCCCACCAGCGCGGGCCGCAGGTCGTCGTTGACCAGCGCGGCCACCGCCCGGGCCCCGATCAGCGGGGTCCACGCGAAACCCGTGCCGACCAGCCCGGAGTCGGTGGCCACCCGCACCACCACGACGTCGTTGCGGTCCACGCCCCCGTCCCAGGAGCGGTGCAGCGGCAGCCGGAAGGCCCGGGCGCCGACCTCGGTGACGCGCACGTTCAGCCCTCCTTGACCAGGGACAGGCCGGTCTCGATCAGCTCGGCCAGCGCGGACTCCTCCTCGGCGGTGGGGTCGCGGAACGGCGCGCGCACCCCGCCCATGTCCACCCCGCGCAGCCGCGCGCCCGCCTTGACCAGCGACACCGCGTACCCCGGAGTCCGGTCGCGCAGCCGCACCAGCGGCTCGAAGAACTCGCGCATCAGGGTGTCGGCCAGCGCGTCGCCGGAGTGGAAGGCGCGGTAGAAGGCGTCGGCCACCTCGGGCACGAACGCGAACGCCGCCGAGGAGTACAGCGGCACGCCCACCGACCGGTAGGCCGCCACGGTCAGCTCCGCCGTGGGCAGGCCGTTGAAGAAGGTGAACTCCTCGCCGCGCAGGTCGCGCACCGCCATCACGATCTGGTGCATCCGGCCCAGGTCGCCCACCCCGTCCTTGATCCCCACCACCTGCGGGATCGCGGCCAGCTCCGCCGCGCTCTGGGGGGTGAACACCATCGACCCGCGCTGGTAGACCACGACCGGGATGTCGGAGGCCGCGACCACGGTGCGCACGTAGTCCACCAGCCCCGACTGCGGCGCGCCCACCAGGTAGGGCGGCAGCAGCAGGATCGCGTCCGCGCCCAGTTCGCGGGCCGCGCGGGCCTGCTCGATGGCGGTGCCCACGCTGCCGCCCGCACCGGCCACCACCGGCACGCGGCCCGCGGTGACCTCCACCGACCGCCGCACCACCGCGGCGTGCTCGGCGGCCGACAGGGCGTGCACCTCACCGGTGCCGCAGGCCGCGAACACCCCGCCCGCGCCGTGCTCCACGCCCGAGGCGACGTGCTCGGCCAGCACGTCCTCGTTCACTTCGCCTTCGGAGTCGAAGGGGGTCAGGGGGAAGAAGAGGATTCCGTCGAAGTTCATGCTTGCTCCTTGAGCTCGGGGGGACCGGGGGCGCGCGTGCGCCCCCGGGGGCCTCACAGGACGTGCTGGACGTGGCGTCGGGCCAGGGTGGCGATGACGTCGTCGCCGTCGGCCGACCAGATCCGCTCGTTGAAGATCTCCACCTCGATGTCGCCGTCGTAACCGGCCGCGTCCACCGCGCGGCGCAGGGCGCGCACGTCGGCGTGGCCGTCGCCGACCATGCCGCGCCCCAGCAGGGCGTCGGCGGGGATGGGCAGCTCCCAGTCGCAGGCCTGGAAGGAGGCGATGCGCCCGCCCGCCCCGGCGCGGGCGATCTGCTCCCACACCTGGGGGTCCCACCACACGTGGTAGGCGTCCACCACCACGCCGACGGCGGCCGCGTCGAAGCGTTCGGCC
Organism: Nocardiopsis sp. LDBS0036; assembly: GCF_041228755.1. Taxonomy (NCBI): domain Bacteria; kingdom Bacillati; phylum Actinomycetota; class Actinomycetes; order Streptosporangiales; family Nocardiopsidaceae; genus Nocardiopsis; species Nocardiopsis sp. LDBS0036. Next base: position 924,860 of record NZ_CP141103.1, on the reverse strand, counting down.
AGGTCCAGGGCCTGGCCCAGTGTGGAGAGCACGGCGCGGTCGGCGCAGAACATCGGGTGCAGGGGCTCCAGCGCGAGCTGTACCCCCCGCTCCAGGGCGTAGGGCGCCAGCTCGGCGATGCCGTCCGCCACCCGTTCGCGGATGCCGACCAGGTCGCGCTCGCCGTCGGGCATACCGCCCACGACCATGACCAGGCAGGGCGCGCCGAGTTCGGCGGCCTCGTCGACGGCGCGCCGGTTGTCCTCCAGCGCCGCGGCCCGGTCCGGGCCGGTGAGGAAGCCGCCTCGGCAGTGCGAGGACACGCGCAGCCCGGCCCGGCGCAGCAGGGCGGCGGCCTTGGCCAGGCCCATCTCGGCGACCGGCTCGCGCCAGGTCCCGATGGCGGGCAGTCCGGCGCGCAGGCAGCCGTCCACGGCCTGGGTCAGGTTCCAGTACTTGACGGTGGCCTGGTTGAGCGAGAGCCGTGCCAGGCGCGGGTCGCCCGGTTCGGGGGTGGGCACCGCGGCGGGCTGCCCGGAGGGCACGTCCACCGCGCCGGGTACGACCGCCGCGACGGTGGCCGCGGGCGCGGCCGTCGGCGTGGGGGGCGCCGCGGCGCCCTCGGGGATGGTGCTCACTGGTCCACTCCTGACACCTGGAGGAGCGCCCGCATGCGTGCCGCGGCCAGGTCGGGGTCGGTCAGGGCCCCGGCGGCGTCGGCCAGGCGCACCGCCTGGGCCAGGTGGGGCAGGTCGCGGGCGCTGTGCAGCCCGCCCACCATGTGGAAGCCCTTCTGGTGGCCGTTGAGCCAGGCCAGGAAGGCCACGCCGGTCTTGTAGTAGAAGGTGGGCTCGGTGAACAGGTGCCGGGCCAGCGGGACCGTGGGGTCCATCAGGGCCCGGTACCGGGCGGTGTCGCCCTCGTCCAGGGCGGCCAGCGCGCGGGCGGCGGCCGGGGCGATGGCGGCGAAGACGCCCAGCAGGGCGTCGGAGTGGCCCTGCTCGTCGCCCAGGACGAGGTCGGGGTAGTTGAAGTCGTCGCCGGTGTACAGGCGCACGCCCTCGGGCAGCAGCCGCCGCAGCCGCACCTCCAGCGAGGCGTCGAGCAGGGAGACCTTGATGCCGTCCACCTTCGCCGCGTGCTCGGCGATCAGGGCCGCCACCGGCTCGATCGCCTCGGCCGGGTCGGCGAAGCCCCAGTACCCGGCCAGGGCCGGGTCGAAGGCGGTGCCCAGCCAGTGCAGGATGACGGGCTGGTCGGCCCGGCCCAGCAGGTCGGCGTAGACCTTGGCGTAGTCGTCGGGGCCCGAGGCGACCGCGGCCAGGGCGCGCGAGGCCATGAGGATGGGGGTGGCTCCGGCGCCCTGGACGACGTCGAGCTGCTCACCGTACGCGGTGATAACGCTTTCCAGATCGGCCTGCGAAAGGTCGAGCTGGTCGGTGCCCACCCCGCAGGCCAGGGCGGCGCCGCGCGAGGCGGCCTCCGCACCCGACCTGCGGATCAGCTCGGCGGTGGCCGCCCAGTCCAGGCCCATGCCGCGCTGGGCGGTGTCCATGGCGTCGGCCACGCCCAGGCCCTGGTCCCACAGGTGGTGGCGGAAGGCCAGGGTGGCCTCCCAGTCCAGGCGGGCCGGGGCGCCGGGGGCGTTGGCCGCCAGGGGGTCGGCGACCACGTGGGCCGCCGCGTAGGCCGTACGCGAGCGGGCGGGGGGAAGCGGGGAGGCGTCGACGGGGGTGCCGCTCAGGGTGTAGGGGGCGGCGGTGCCGTCGGCGGCGGGTAGCAGGAGTGTGCTCATGCGAGGGTGACCTCGTCCAGTTCGATCGTGCGGCCGGTGCGCGCCGACTGGAGTCCGGCCTCGGCCATCTGGAGGCCGCGCGCGCCCGAGAGCAGGTCGTGCGGGAAGGGGGTGTCCAGGACCACGTGGCGCAGGAAGTCCTCCCACTGGGCGCGGAACCCGTTGGGGAACTCGGTGTTGTCGGGCACCGGCTCCCACTGCTCCCGGTAGCGCCCCAGGTCCTCCAGGTCGGGGTTCCAGACCGCCTTGGGCGTGGCCGAGCGGTGCTGGGCGCGGCAGGAGCGCAGCCCCGCCACGGCGCTGCCGTGGGTGCCGTCGACCTGGAACTCCACGAGTTCGTCGCGGGCCACGCGCACGTTCCAGGAGGAGTTGATCTGGGCGATGACGCCGCCGTCCAGCTCGAAGATGCCGTAGGCGGAGTCGTCGGCCGTGGCCTCGTAGGGCCGTCCCTCCTCGTCCCAGCGGCGCGGGATGTGGGTGGCCACCTTGGCGGTGACCGCGCGCACCGGGCCGAACAGGTGCTCCAGGATGTAGTGCCAGTGCGGGAACATGTCCAGCACCATGCCGCCGCCCTCCTCGGCGCGGTAGTTCCAGCTGGGGCGCTGGGCGGGCTGCCAGTCGCCCTCGAAGACCCAGTAGCCGAACTCGCCGCGCACCGACAGGATCCGGCCGAAGAAGCCGCTCTCGACCAGCCTGCGCAGTTTGAGCAGGCCGGGCAGGAAGAGCTTGTCCTGGACCACGCCGTTGCGCACGCCCGCGTCGCGGGCCAGTTTGGCCAGCTCCAGGGCGGCGCTGAGCGTGCTGGCGGTGGGCTTCTCGACGTAGACGTGCTTGCCCGCGGCGATGGCCGCGCGCACGGCGGCCTCGCGGGCGTGTGTGATCTGCGAGTCGAAGTAGACCGTGATGTCGTCGTCGGAGAGCACACCGTCCAGGTCGGTGGACCAGCGCTCGATTCCGTGGCGTTCGGCGATCTCGCGCAGCTTGTGCTCGGAGCGTCCGACCAGGACGGGCTCGGGAATGATCCGGGAGCCGTCGGGCAGGCGTACGCCGCCCGCCTCCCGGATGGCCAGGACAGACCGGGTCAGGTGCTGCCTGTACCCCATGCGTCCGGTGACGCCGTTCATGGCGACACCCAGCACGTGATCACCCATGGGTTGTTACCACCTTTCCGTATGAAAGCGCTTTCCAGCCTACGGCAAAAACACCCCCGCGCACCAGAGGGGCCCCGGACCTGCCACGACGCGAAGCGCTTCGACACCGGCCCCCGCGAGGCGGACTGCGGGCCCCGGGACCCACGTCGGCGACACCCGCCATCCCTTCGGCAGCGGCACCGGCGCGGTCCGCCCCGGCGGGGGCGCGCCCGCCCCTTCCGCAGGGGGCCTGCCCGCCCCGCCGAACACGCCCACCCGCGACGGTGACGCGAAACGCCCCCGGGCGCGTTCCCCGACAGGTGCCGGACCGGAGCCGCCTCGACTACCTTCGGCAGGGTGAGCAATCTGGACACCCATCCCGCCGAAGAGCGCGTCTGCGGCGGAGAGGTCGACCCCGCCGACACCGCCGCCTCCGGCGACACCGAACTCCTCGAACCGCGCGAGGTCCCGCTCGGCGGCCCGCGCGCCATGCTGGTCCGCCGCGCCCTGCCCGGGAAGAACCGCCGCATGGTCGGCGCGTGGTGCTTCGCCGACGTCTACGGACCCACCGGCGTCGCCGACGGCCCCGGCATGCAGGTGCCGCCGCACCCCCACATCGGCCTGCAGACCGTGAGCTGGCTGGTCCGGGGGTCGGTCCACCACATGGACGGACTGGGCTCGGACCAGCTGGTCCGCCCCGGCCAACTCAACCTCATGACCGCCGGACACGGCATCGCCCACTCCGAGCGCTCCCCCGCCGACGCCCCGCCGCTGCTGCACGGCGCCCAGCTGTGGATCGCCCTGCCCGAGGACGACCGCGAGGGACCGGCCCGCTTCGAACACCACGCCGACCTGCCCGCCTTCGACCTGCCCGGCACGGACGCGCCGGGGGCCAGGGTCACGGTGATCGCCGGAGAGGTGGACGGCCGCCGCTCCCCCGCCCGCGTGCACACCCCGCTCATGGGAGCCGAGGTCGTGCTGGAACCCGGGGCCCGGGTGCGCCTGCCCCTGGACGCGTCCTTCGAACACGGCGTCCTGCCCCTGGACTCGCCCGTGCGGGTCCTGGGCCACACCGTCGAGGCCGGTGCGCTGCTCTACGCGGGCGAGGGGCGCACGGAGGTGGAACTGCGGGCCGAGGAGACCGCGCACGTGCTGGTGATCGGCGGCGAGCCCTTCACCGAGGACCTGGTCATGTGGTGGAACTTCGTCGGCCGCGACCACGACGAGATCGTGCGGGCCCGCCGCGCCTGGGAGGACGACCGGGAGGACGCCGACGACGCGGGCGGGCGGCGCTTCGCCGCGGTCGCGACCGACGACGGAGCACCCCTCCCGGCTCCGGAGCTGCCCAACGCGCGCCTGCGCGCGCGCCCGCGCCACCGCGGCGCGTAGAACCCCGGGACGGTCGGCCGGGGCCCGCCGGGGCGGCGCGTCCGCGTGCCACGACCCGCGAGCCCCGGCCGCGCCTTCGCGGCCCCGGGCCTGCACCCGCCGGAAACCGGTCGGCCCCCGTCACGGGTGCCCCGCCCGGCAGTCGCCGCCACGCGCGCGGGCAAGGTCGGCTGAAGGTTTCCGGTAAGCGCCCCTTGTCGTTTCTGTCCATCGTGCGAGTCTGGACAGAAGGAAACGAAAGGAGCGTCGTGAGGCGACACCCTGGCCAGGCTCCCCGCCCCACAATGCTGACCAGGCCAACTCCTGCTACCGTGCGGATCGCGAACTACGGGATGATTTAGGAGACCTGAACATGGTCCAACAGACTCGCGAGCAGTGGGGATCGCGCGCGGGCTTCCTGATGGCGGCGATCGGTTCCGCCATCGGTCTGGGCAACATCTGGCGATTCCCCTACATCGCCTACGAGAACGGCGGCGGCGCCTTCATGCTGCCCTACCTCATCGCCCTGCTCACCGCCGGTATCCCGCTGCTGATCCTGGAGTACAGCATCGGGCACCGCTACCGCTCCTCCGCTCCGCTGTCCTACCGGCGCATCACCCGGCCCGCCGAGGCCATCGGCTGGTGGCAGGTGGCCATCTGCTTCGTCATCGCGGTCTACTACGCCGTGATCGTGGCCTGGGCCGCCCGGTTCGCGTGGTTCTCCATCGGGCAGCAGTGGGGCGACGACCCCAACGCCTTCTTCTTCGAGGACTTCCTCCAGATGAGCGAGGGGCCCGGCATGGTCTCGGGCTACGTCGCGGGTGTGGCCTGGCCGCTCGTGGGCGTGTGGGCCGTGGTCCTGCTCATCCTGGCGCTGGGCGTGCGCAACGGCATCGAGAAGGCCAACAAGGTCTTCATCCCGCTGCTGGTGGTGCTGTTCCTGGTCCTGGTCGTGCAGGCCCTCACCCTGGACGGGGCCGCGACCGGTCTGAACGCCCTGTTCACGCCCGACTGGGGCGCGATGCTCGACGGCAGCGTCTGGATCGCCGCCTACGGGCAGATCTTCTTCTCCCTGTCCGTGGGCTTCGCCATCATGGTCACCTACGCCTCCTACCTGCGCCGCAGGGCCGACCTGACCGGCTCGGCGATGGTGGCGGGCTTCGCCAACAGCTCCTTCGAGCTGCTCGCGGGCATCGGCGTGTTCGCCGCCCTGGGCTTCATGGCCACCGCCGCGGGCACCGGGGTCGAGGACGTCGCCGCCAACGGCATCGGACTGGCCTTCGTCGCCTTCCCGCAGATCATCTCGACCCTGCCCATCGGCGGCGCGCTGTTCGGGGTGCTCTTCTTCGGCTCCCTGGTGATCGCGGGCCTGACCTCGCTGATCAGCATCGTCCAGGTGATCATCTCCGCGGTGCAGGACCGCACCGGCCTGGGCCGCGTCCAGACCGTGCTGCTGGTGGGCGGCGCCACCGCGCTGGCCTCGATCCTGCTCTTCCCCACGCCCGAGGGGCTGCACTTCCTGGACGTGTTCGACCACTTCATCAACCAGTACGGCATCGCACTGGCCGGACTCGTCATGATCGTGGTCTTCGGCTGGATCGCGCGCAGGCTGCCGATGTTCCAGGAGCACACCAACGCGATCTCCTCCATCCGGCTCGGCCTGTGGTGGAAGGTCGTCCTGGGCGTGGTCACCCCGATCCTGCTCGGCTTCATGATGTGGGACAGCCTGCGCACGGAGCTGACCGAGAACTACGCGGGCTACTCGACCGGGTTCCTGCTGGCCGCCGGATGGGGCCTGGCCATCGGGGCGATCGTCTTCGGGATCGTCGTCTCGCTCTTCCCCTGGAAGCGCGCCGACGCCCTGGCCCGCCAGGACGCCGACACCGAGGACGCCGTGACCAAGGAAGGGGACCGCTGATGACCACCAGCGCGATCGTCATGATGGTCGTTGCCATGATCCTGCTGTGGGGCGGGCTCATCGCGGCCATCGTCCACCTGCGCCGCCACCCCGAGAAGCCCGAAGAGGGGTAACCGCGCCCGAACGCGACGGGGCGGTGGGCGCCGGTCGGGCGCCCACCGCCCCGTCGTCGTTTTCCCGCCTTCGCGGGAGCCGCCTACTTCGCGGCGAACTCGCGGACGATGCGCTCGCAGAAGGCGGGCAGGTCGTCGGGGTTGCGGCTGGTGGTGATCCCCTGGTCGGTGACCACCTCCTCCTCCACCACGGTCCCGCCCGCGTTGCGGATGTCGGTGCGCAGGCTGGGGTAGGAGGTCACCGTGCGCCCCCGCACCACGTCGGCCTCCACCAGGATCCACGGCCCGTGGCAGATGGCGGCCACGGGCTTGCCCGCGGCCACGAAGTCGCGCACGAACCCCACCGCGTTCTCGTCCGAGCGCAGGTTGTCCGGGTTGACGGTCCCGCCGGGGACCACCAGGGCGTCGTAGTCGTCCACCCCCACCTCGGACACCACGCGGTCCACGTCGAAGGTGTCCGCCGGTTCGATGTCGCCGTTCATCGCCTGGATCCGCCCGGACTTGAGCGAGACCAGGTCGATGGTGGCGCCCTCCTCGCTCAGCGCCTTGCGCGGTGTGACGAGTTCGACCTGCTCGACCCCGTCCGCGGCCAGAATCGCGACCCGACGGCCGTTGAGCGTGTCGGCCATGGCTGCCCCCTCAGCTGGACTCTTCCGGCACCCTGCGTGCCGCGTTGGCGCCCCTACCCGCGCAGGCCGTCCTCTCACACGCCCCGCCGGGGAGGCGCACGCCACGTTCGGGGGCTCGACCGCGCGAACCGGACCCGTCCGCGCGGAGTCGAACCGGCGAAGCCCCCCACAGGAGGAGACCACCGTGCCCGCGACCCGCCACCTCTACCTGGCCCGGCACGCCGAGGCCGAACACGAGAACGGCTCGCTGACCGGGAAGGGCCGCCACCAGGCCGTCGCACTCGGCCGACGCCTGCGCCGCGCCGGGGTGGACAGGCTCCACCACGGGCCCCTCGCCCGCACCGCCCAGACCGCGCGACTGGTCGCCAGGGAGTTGGGCGCCACTCCCGTGCGGGCACCCGAGGCGGGTGACTACGCTCCCCACCTGCCCCTGCGCGCGGAACTGCCGCAGGAGCACGCCGACGGCGTGCTCGACTTCGTCGCCTCCCTGCCCGAGCACGAGCGCCTACCCGGACCCGCGCTGGCCCACCGCGCGCTGGAGCGCTTCACCGGCCCGGTCGAGGGGGAGCACGAACGGCACGAAGCGGTCATCACCCACTCCTACCTGGTCGGATGGCTGGTGTGTGTCGCACTCGGTGCTCCCGCCTGGCGCTGGACGACCCTGGCCCCGGCCAACGCCGCGCTGACCGTGCTGCGCTACCCCCCGGGCCGCCCGGCATCGGTGCTGGCCTTCAACGACACCGCGCACCTGGGATGAGATCCGCGTCCTGGGCGGTCCCTGACCCGCCGGATCCGCGAGCCGCACGCCGTGCCGGGCTGGCGCCCATCCGCGTGCTCAGCCGCGCGATCTCTGGGTGACGGCGATGCACACGAGGACGACGACGGCCGTGGCGGGCGCGGCCGGGGTCAGCGGCTCTCCCACCAGCAGCACCGCCCACACCAGGGTCAACAACGGTTGAGCGAGCTGGAGCTGGCTGGCCCGGGCGACCCCCATCGCACCCATCCCCCGGTACCAGACCACGAACGCGCCGAACTGCGACACCGCGGCGAGGTAGGCCATGCCCGCGAGCGCGCGCGGCGCGGCGTCCACCGGCTCGGCGGCCAGCGCCCACAGAGCGGCGGGCACGGTCAGCGGCGCGGCGGCGACCAGCGCCCAGGCGATCACCTGCCAGCCCGGCATGCTCGCGGCCAGCCGACCGCCCTCGGCGTACCCGGCGGCGCACAGCACCAGGGCCGCCAGGAGGTACAGGTCGGCCGGGCCGGGTGTTCCGCCGCCGCGCACCAGCGCGAACGCGACGACGGCCGCGGCGCCGCACACCGCGGCCGCCCAGAACCGGCGCGAGGGGCGCGCCGGGCCGCGGCGCAGGGCGAACACGGCGGTGGTGATCGGCAGCAGCCCGATCACGACCGCGGCGTGGGAGGTGGAGGACACCTGGAGGGCGAGCGTGCTGAACAGCGGGAACGCCGCCACGCAGCCCAGGGCGACCACGGCGATGCCCGGCCGGTGGGCGCGGTCGGGCAACGGGGCGCGGACCGCCGCGAGACAGCAGCCCGCCAGCGCGGCGGCCAGCGCGCACCGGACCACCGCCACGCTCCAGGGACCGAAGCCCTCCAGGGCCCACGCGGTGGCCGGAAGGGTGAACGAGAACCCGAGGACGCCGAGCGCGGCGCACAGTGTCGCGCCGAGCACCGCTACTCCGGGCGGTGCGATAGCGCTATCTTTAGCCTTCATGAAACAGCGTAGCAGTGTGCGGGAACTGACCGTTTTCCTGCGCAGGGAGGTCGACCGCTACTCCCCCGGAGAAAAGCTGCCGTCGAGTCGGGCACTGGTGGAGCGCTACGGCGTGAGCCCGGTGACCGTGTCGCGGGCCGTCGCGGCGCTGGTCGCCGAGGGTGTGGTGGTCACCCGGCCCGGCGCCGGGGCGTTCCGGGCGGGCGGGAGCGTCCCCGGGCGCGCGGTCGGCGACACCTCCTGGCAGGAGGTCGCGCTGAGCGCCGAGACGGCGGCGGCCTCCGGCGAACCGGTCCCGCGCACCGTGGACGCCTCCGGGGTGCTGGCCACCCTGACCCCGCCCGACCTGGGGGTCGTCGTGTTCAACGGCGGCTACCTGCACCCCGCCCTCCAGCCCGAGCAGGCCATGGGCGCCGCACTGGCCCGGGCGGGACGGCGGCCGGGAGCCTGGGCGCGCCCGCCGGCGGAAGGAGTGGAGGAGCTGCGCGGCTGGTTCGCCCGGCAGATCGGCGGCTCCGTCGGCGCGGCCGACGTGCTGGTCACCGCGGGCGGGCAGAGCGCGCTGACCACCGCGCTGCGCGCCCTGGCCCACCCGGGGGCGCCCGTTCTGGTGGAGTCGCCCACCTACCCCGGTCTGCTGGCCGTCGCGCGTGCCGCGGGCCTGCGGCCCGTCCCCGTCCCGGTGGACGCCGAGGGGATCCGCACCGACCTGCTGGAGCAGGCGTTCGCGGCCACCGGCGCCCGGGTGCTGGTGTGCCAGCCGCTCTTCCACAACCCCACCGGGACGGTCCTGGCCCCCGCCCGGCGGGGCGAGGTGGTGCGGATCGCGCGCGCCGCGGGCGCTTTCGTGGTGGAGGACGACTTCGCCCGCTACCTGGCGCACGCTGACGCCGCGGCTCCGCCGCCCCCGCTGGCGGCCGAGGACCCCGACGGCACCGTGGTGCACGTGCGGTCGCTGACCAAGGCGACCTCGCCCAGCCTGCGCGTGGGCGCGATCGCCGCGCGGGGACCGGTGACGCGGCGCCTGCGCGCGATCCAGCTGGTGGACAGCTTCTTCGTGGCGCGCCCCCTGCAGGAGGCCGTGCTGGAGCTGGTCGGCTCGCCCGCGTGGGGCCGCCACCTACGCGCGGTGGCGGCGGGCCTGCGCGAGCGCCGCACGGCCATGGCCGCGGCCCTGGCGCGTGAACTGCCGGAACTGGCGGCGCCGCACCTGCCCGCGGGCGGACACCACCTGTGGCTGCGGCTGCCCGGTGAGACCGACGAGGCCGCGCTCGTGTCCGCGGCGCTGCGCGCCGGGGTGGCGGTGGCCGCAGGCCAGGCCTACTTCCCGGCGGAGCCGACCGCCCCGCACCTGCGGCTCAGTTACGGCGGCGCGGCCGGGACCGCCGAGATCACCGAGGGGGTGCGCCGCCTGCGCACCGCGTTCGCCGGTACCGCACCCGGGGAGTGAGGGACGCCTACCCCAGGGTGTCCTGCGCGCTCTCCCAGACACCGGCCGGAACCCGCTCCAGCAGGCTGATCGCCGCGTCGGCGCGCTCCCGTACACGGCCGGTCTCCAGTGCTCCGCGCTCCCAGGCCACCAGGTACCGGCCGCCGAAGCGGAACGGGCACACGCCCTCCCGCGACAGCAGCCACTCCCGCACCGGCTCCCCCAGGACGGTCGCCGCGAAGGCCCCGTCAGCGGCCACCACGGCGAACCGCTCGTCGAAGGCGGCCTCGCCCGCGCTCCAGGCGCGGGCGCCGCCGTTACGGGGCTGGGGCGCACCGGCTCCGGTGCCCGCCTCCTCCACCTGGAGCAGCGGCACGCCCGCGGGCAGGGCCACCGCCACCACGGTGTACACGTGCGCGACGGTGCGGTGGCGCTGCTGGGGATGGGGCGCGGTGTAGCCGTACTCGTAGGCCAGGACCCGGCGACCGCGCAGTTCGGTGCACAGCACGTGCCTGGCCCGGGCGTTGGACCGCCGTTCCAGGAAGGGGACGCCCTCGAACCGGTCGACCAGCTCGGGCCGCTCGCGGTCGTAGCGCCACCCCTCACGCGAGGCCCACAGGGTTAGGCCGCGGGAGCGGCGGCGTTCGGCGGCCGAGCCCGCGACCGCCGCTCCGACCACGCCGACGACCACCAGGGCCGCGATCACCAGAACCAGGACGGTGGTGGTCTCCATGGGGGTCTCCTCGTGCGCGGTGCGGTTCCTGCCCACTGAGACGCCGCCCGCTCCCCGACCGGTTCCACCCTTCTCACGACCCCGCACCCCGCCGTCCGCGGCCCGCCCGCGCCCGGCCCCGCGCGGTCGGCCCCCGTCGGCTACGACGCGGCGAAGACCTTGCCCGGGTTGAAGATGCCCCGCGGGTCCAGGGCGTCCTTGACGGCCCGGTGCATGGCGAGCACGTGCGGGCCCATCTCCCGGGCGGCGCCGCGCATCTTCAGCAGGCCCACGCCGTGCTCGCCGGTGACCGTGCCGCCCAGGGCGATCGCCTCGTCCACGATCACCTCGAAGGCCTCCTGTGCGCGCTTCTTGGCGTCCTCGTCACCGGCCGGGACGATGAACAGCGGGTGCAGGTTGCCGTCACCGGCGTGCGCGATGTTGCCGATGCGGGTGTCGAAGCGCCTGCCGATCGCCTCGATGCGCTCCAGCATCAGGGGCACCTTCGCCTTGGGCAGGCACATGTCCTCGGTCAGCAGCGGGCCGAGCCGCTCCAGCGCCGGGTAGGCCAGGCGGCGGGCCTCGAACAGGGCCTCGGCCTCCTCCTCGTCGGTGGAGCGCACCGCGTAGACCGCGCCCTCCGCCTCGAAGCACGCCAGGATGCGGTCGGCCTCCTCCTCGCCCGCCGCCCCGGGCTGGTCGCTGCGCGCCAGCAGCAGCACCTCGCCCTCGGCGGACAGGCCCATGTTCTTCCACTCGTCCACCGCCTGGAGGCAGAACCGGTCGATCAGCTCCATCGCCGAGGGCACCACCCCGGCCGCCGAGACCGCCGCGACGGCCCTGCCGGCCTCCACCAGGGAGTCGAAGTAGCCCACCACGGTGTGCTCGGTGCCGGTACGCAGCGGCCGCATCCGCAGCGTCACCTCGGTGACCAGGCCCAGCGTCCCCTCCGAGCCCACCATGAGCCCGCACAGGTCGTAGCCGGTCACGCCCTTGGCGGTGGTCCGGCCCAGCCGCACCACCTCGCCCGAGCCCACGACCGCCTCCATGCCCAGCACGTAGTCGCGGGTGACCCCGTACTTGACGCAGCACAGGCCGCCCGCGTTGGTGGCCACGTTGCCGCCGATGGTCGACCAGGGCGCGGAGGCCGGGTCCGGCGGGTACCACAGGCCGTCCCGGGCCACCCGTTCGCGCAGGTCGTTGTTGACCACGCCCGGCTGCACGGTGGCGGTCTGCTGTACGGGGTCGACCTCCAGGACACGGTTCATCCGCTCGAAGGAGACCACGACCCAGCCGTCCACGGCGTTGGCCGCACCCGACAGCCCCGTCCCGGCTCCGCGCCCGACCACGGGGACGCCCAGTTCCGCGCACACGGCCACCGCGGCCGCCACGTCCTGGGTGTGGCGGGGGCGCACGAGCGCGGCCGGGCTGCCGTGGGGAGCCCACTCGGCCTCGTCGTGGGAGTAGCCCTCAAGGACGGCGGGGTCGGTGACCACCTGCTCCGCGCCGACCGCTGCCGTCAGTCTCCCGGCGATCCCGGACATGGCACACTCCCTCACCGCTCGCTCGGCCGCTCCGCTGCGCCGACGCCGCCAGCACTCTAACCGGACACCGGGCGCCGAAGACACCACCGCCCCCTGGTCAGGGCGGTCGGCGGCGCGCCCCGCCGCGGACACGCCCGGGGGCGTCCCAGCGGGGACCGACGCGCCCGGTCCCCCGAGACCTAGCATGGTTCCTCCGGGAAGCGAAGGAGCGCCCATGAAGACAGTCCTCGTCACCGGCGGCACCGGCACCCTGGGACGGCCCGTCGTGGAACGCCTGCGCCGGGCCGGGCACCAGGTGCGCAGCCTGAGCCGCCACCCCGATCCGGAGGACCCCGCGTCCTTCGCCGTGGACCTGCGCCGGGGCACCGGGCTGTCCGACGCGGTCCAGGGCGTGGACACCGTCGTGCACTGCGCCAGCACGCCCTCGGGCGGCGACATCGAGGCGGCCACCCACCTGATCCGCGCGGTCCGCGAGGCGGGTGTGGCGCACCTGGTCTACGTCTCCATCGTCGGCGTGGACCGGGTTCCGCTGGGCTACTACGGGACCAAGCACACCGTGGAGAGCGCGCTGGCGGCCTCCGGTCTGGGGTGGACGGTGCTGCGCGCCACCCAGTTCCACGACCTGGTGCGCAGGCTGTGCGCGGGCGCGGCCCGCCTGCCCCTCATGCCCGTCCCCGACGTGGACGTGCAGCCCGTGGCGGTCGAGGAGGTCGCCTCCCGCCTGGCCCACCTGGCCGACCGTCCTCCGGCCGGGCGCGTGGCGGACATGGGCGGCCCGCGCGTGGAGTCCTTCCGCGACCTGGCCGCGGCCTACCAGCGCTGGGCGGGGACGGACCTGCGGACGGTGCCCGTACGCCTGCCGGGCGCCGTCTTCGCCGCCTACCGCGCCGGAGGCCACCTGGCCCCGGACCGGGCGGTGGGCAAGGTGACCTTCGCGGAGTTCCTGGCCGACCGGAACCCGGAGTGAACAAGTCGTTGAAAACCATTAGTTGACAACAGGGTGTTTGCGCCCTCATCCTGGAGGCATGAGCGAGGAACAGCACGAGAGCGCCTTCACCCGACCCGACCCGCGAAGCGCCCGCCGCATGCGCACCCACGAGGCGCTGCTGCGCATCACCGAACGCCACGCCACCGGCGAGCACCGCACGCGCTGGGACGAGGCGCGCATGCCCATGGCGCCCCTGGACGCCCTGCGGCGCGTCGCCGACCTGGCCGCGGGCGGCGCCCAGCCCGACCCCGACGCTCCGGCCGTGGACCAGGACGACCTCACCGCCGCCCTGACCCTGGTGCCCTGGGCGCGCGCCGAGTTCGACCAGCTGGAGGCCGGACTGCTGCAGATGTCCAAGGGGCGCGGCATGACCTGGCAGGAGATCGCCTTCGGCCTCGGGCTGGGCTCGGCCCAGGCCGCCCGCCAGCGCCACGACCGCCTCCTGCGGCGCGGCGAGAGCTGAGGCACCGGCCACGGTCCGGGCAGTGGCCGCCCGGACCGTGACCGCCTCAGCCCGGCACGGGGTGGTTGGACCGCGCCCTGCGGGTCGCGCCCGGCCCTGATCCGCCGCAGCGCCTGCGCGGAGAAGTACGTCGGCGAACGCGCCGCCCGGCACGCCGAACCGAGCTGTCGGCCTCACGGGCGTCGAAGACCTTGAGGACTTCCCCTCACACCCGTTCGAGAGGTGTGTGGGCGCCCCGGGGCACCCGCACGCGCACCGGCATACCGGGTTCGACGGTGCCGCTGGTCAGCACGACGCCCATGACTCCGGCCCTGCGCACCACGGTGCCGTCCTCCCCGCGACGCAGAACCTGTTTGAGCAGCCCCCGGGAGAAACCGTCGATCTGCGCGCAGGGATTGCGCAGGCCGGTGACCCGCACGCTGGCCCCGTCACCGAAGGACAGGACGGTGCCCGCGGACAGGGACAGCAGGTCCAGACCGCGGGTGGTGATGTTCTCGCCCAGTTGGCCCGGGGAGACCGCGAATCCCGCCTCGCCGACCTCCTCCAGGAGTTCGGCGGCCACCAGGTGGACCTGGCGCAGATTGGGCTGGTCGGGATTCACCGCGATCCGGGACAGGTGCTGAACGGTGGCGCCCAGGTGGGCGTCACCCTCCACGCCCAGCCCGGCCAGAAGGCGGATCCGTGGCAGGACCTCCTTGCTGAAGGTGTGTCCGGAACCGCAGCTGACCGACTCCACCACCGGGCCCATGGGCGCCGCCTCTTCGCTCGGGTGCACTGGACCCCAGCCTAACGAGCCCAACCCCCGGGGGCTGGGCTCGTGACCGGAAGTGCCGTCGGCGCGACCCGCCCTGGAGTGACGCGCACCACATCGGCGGGGGTATGGACACCGCACGGCCGGGGCACAACCGTCGGCGACGAGGCCACCGCCGCGCGGCCTCCCCCCGCCCCCGGGTGTGCGCGGCCCGACCCATGGACGGGGCACCATGACCACCACCCTCCACCGGATCCGCGTCCTGGCAGCCGCCGGGGCCGCAACCGCCCTGCTCGGCGGCTGCGCCGGAGCGCAGGAGCAGGACGCGGCGGACTCCGGTCCCTCGGCCGCCGACGCCTCCCCTCCCGGGGACGCCCCCTCCTCTCCCGCCGCCCCGGCGCCGCCCGAGGCCGCAGACGGCACCGACCTGCAGGCCTGCGCCGACGCCGACTGCGAGGTGCTGGTGGAGAGCGGCGACGAGTTCGCCATGGACGGCTCCCACGGCGTGGACCGGTTCGTGGTCGACGCCGTGGGCGAGGACGGGCTGGACGTCAGCGGCTACGGCCCCGGCACCACCCTGTCGGGTCGCCTCCCGCCCCCGGACGGGGAGGGGCCCGGGGGCGTGTTCGTCATGAACGGCTTCGAGATCACCCTGGTCGCGGTGACGGACTCCGGCGGCGTGGTGCGCCTCGCGCCCTGAGCGACCGACCGGGCCCTTCCCCGCCGATGGAGGCCCCGGCCCGCGTCACCGGCGGCGGAGAGGGCAAAAGTCGTTGTCCCCGCCCACCCCCGCCCGGTAGAACGGCACCATGACCGAACTCGGAGCCGTCTTCCGCCCCCAACTGCCCCCCGAGCGCCTGCGCTCCGTGGCCCGCGCGGCCGACGAGGCCGGACTCGACCAGCTCTGGCTGTGGGAGGACTGCTTCCTGGAGAGCGGCGTGGCCGCCGCCTCCGCCGCCCTGGCCTGGACCGAGAACCTCACCGTGGGCGTGGGCCTGCTCCCCGTCCCCCTGCGCAACGTCGCCCTGACCGCGATGGAGACCGCCACCCTGCACCGGCTCTTCCCCGGCCGCGTGCGCATCGGCGTGGGCCACGGCGTGCAGGACTGGATGGCCCAGGTCGGCGCGCGCCCCGACTCCCCTCTCGCCCTCCTGCGCGAACACCTGGACGCGCTGCGCGCCCTGCTGGCCGGGGAGCGGGTCACCTCCCGGGGCCGTTACGTCACCTTGGACGACGTCGCCCTGGACTACCCTCCCACCGCCCCCGTCCCCGTACTGGCCGGTGCCCGCGGACCGCGGACCCTGCACCTGAGCGGACAGGCCGCCGACGGCACCATCCTGGACGCCGCGGCGGGAGTGGACGGCGTGCGACGGGCACGGAGGCTGGTCGACCAGGGGCGCGAGGCCGCAGGGCGTCCCGGCCACCACCCCGTGACCGTCTACCTGCTCGCCGCCACCGGCCCCGGCGCCGACCGGCGCATGGCCGCCGAACTGCGCGCCGAGGGCCTGACGCCGCAGACCGGCGTGGCCGGAGACGCCGACCGCGTCGCCGAGGCGGTGCGGCACATGGCCGAGGCCGGAGCCGACACCGTGGTGTTGCAGCCCACGGCCGACGAGCCCGACCCCGAGGGCTTCGTGCGCTTCACCGCCGAACGGGTCCGCCCGCTCCTGTCCTGAACCGCGCACCGGCCGCGCCGGGTACCTGCCGCACCGCGGCCCGCCGCGACCGATCGGCCCCATGGTCCGCGGGCGGGAACGGCCCGCTGGAAGGAAGAGAACCGATGCTGGACCTGAGCTTCGCGCCCGAACTGCGGTTCTTCCTGCCCTCACGGCACCGGAGCGGAACCGTGCGCCTGGAGGGCGACTCCACCTCCACCCTCGGACACGTCGTCCAGTCGTTGGGCGTACCCCTGACCGAGGTCGGCGCGCTGCGCGTCGACGGCCGCACCACCCCCGCCTCCCACATCCCCGCCCCGGGCGAGGCCGTGGAGGTCCTGCCCGTGCAGTACCCGCAGCGACTGCCCTTCGCCGAGCCGCGGTTCCTGCTCGACGTGCACCTGGGCACCCTGGCCCGGCGCCTGCGCCTGCTGGGTCTGGACACCGCCTACGACAACGACCGCGACGACCCCTCCCTGTTCCGCCAGGCCAACGCCGAGGACAGGGTGCTGCTCACCCGCGACCGCGGACTGTTGAGCCGCAGCGGCCTGCGGGCGGGCGGCTACGTGCGCGAGCAGCGGCCCGCCGAGCAGCTGCGCGAGGTGCTGGAGCGCTTCGCTCCGCCTCTGCGGCCCTGGACCCGCTGCCCGGCGTGCAACGGCGCACTGGTGCACGCCGCCAAGGAGGAGGTACGCGAGGACCTGGAGGCGGGCACCCGCGCCACCTACGACGTGTTCGCGCGCTGCTCCGGGTGCGAGCGGGTGTACTGGCCCGGCGCCCACCACTCCCGGCTGGCCCAGATCGTGCGCGAGGCCCAGAAGTTGGTGTCCGCGCGCTCCGGACCGGCCTGACCCGCGAGGGAAGGGCGGGCCGGTCGGGCCTTCAGGGTCTGTGGCCGTGGAACGGGCCGCCCGCGCCGAAGGCGCGTTCGGCGAAGCGCTCACCGATGCGCCGGTGTGTGGCGGCGTCCGGGTGCAGGTCGTCGGGCAGCGGCAGTTCGGTGTTGTCCGCCTCACCGTAGAGTTCGCGGCCGTCGAGGTAGTGCAGGTTCGGGTCCTCGGCCGCGCGTTGGCGCACGACACGCGACAGCTCCTCGCGGATGACGGTGAGCGTCAGCTTTCCGGCGGCCCGCTCGCCGGGGTCGCCGGTGGCCCGGAACCGCAGTTCCCCGGCGCGCAGGGAGTCCGGGTCGAAGGCGCACGGGCCGGGTGTGTCCTCGTGGATGGGGCACAGGATCGGCGAGACGACCAGCAGCGGTGTGCTGGGGTGCCCCTCCCGGAGGGTGTCCAGGAAGCCGTGCACCGCGGGACCGAAGGCGCGCAGGCGCATCAGGTCGGCGTTGACCAGGTTGATGCCGATCTTGAGGCTGATCAGGTCGGCGGGGGCGTCGCGCATGGCGCGGGCCGTGAACGGGTCGAGCAGGGCGCTGCCGCCCAGGCCGAGGTTGACCAGTTCCACACCGCCGAGGGAGGCGGCCAGCGCGGGCCAGACGGTGGTGGGGCTGGCGGCGTTGGAGCCGTGGCTGATGGAGCTGCCGTGGTGCAGCCACACCCTGCGTCCCCGGTCGGGTGCGGGTTCGACGGCCGCGTCGGTGCGCAGGGCGACGAGTTCGGTGGTCTCGTTGTGCGGCAGCCAGATCTCGACGTCCTTGACGCGGTCGGGCAGGCCGGTGAAGCGCACGGTGGCCACGGGTCCGGGCCGGTGCTCGACCGAGCCGGTGGCCATGTCGACGGTCAGGGTGTCGCCGCCGGTCGCAGTGGCCTGGTCGACGAGGCGTCCGTCCACGAGCAGGTCGTACACGCCGTCCGGGCGGGGCGGGGCCCCCGTGTAGGCGCGCTTGGTGGGCAGCGTGTCGAGTTCGAGGGCGGTGGCCCGGGTCCGCAGGGCCAGCCGTACCCCGGAGGGCTGGGACTCGGCCATGAGCAGCTGCGGGTCCCCGCACTGGGCGCGGGCCCGCGCGGGCAGCCGGTGCGGCAGCACGCCGCGCTCGGTGCGCTCCAGGTCGAGGGCGCCGCGCAGGAGGTCCGCGGTGAGGGGTGTGGTGGTCCAGTGCTGCTGGGTGTTCATGGTGTCAACCTGGTGGTCGGGGTCGTCGTGAAGTCTGGTGGGTCGGCGGGCGCGGCTCGGCGCCGGCGGGAGGGTGCGGGGGCCGCGGTCAGGGCTCGGGCCAGTTGCGCAGCAGGGCGTCGAGGGCGTCCAGGGTCCGTGTCCAGGTCTCCTGGGTGTCGGGGGCGCTGTGGCTGAACCCTCCGCCCAGTTCCAGGGTCACGTAGCCGTGGAAGACGCTGCCCAGCAGGCGGACCGCGTGGGTCTGGTCCGGCTCGGTCAGGTCGTAGCCGCGCAGGATCGCCCGCGTCATCTGTGCGTGCCGGACACCGGCGCTGGCGGCGGCCGTCTGCGGGTCGAGTCTGAGCTGGGCCGCGGCGTAGCGGCCCGGATGCTCGCGGGCGTAGTCGCGGTAGACGTTGGCCAGGGCGGTCAGGGCGTCCTTGCCCGCCCGTCCGGCCAGGGCGTCGGCGGCCCGGTCGGCGAGTTCCTCCAGGGCGAGCAGGGCGATCTGTGTTCTCAGGTCCTGGGAGTTGCGCAGGTGTGAGTACAGGCTGGCGACCTTGACGTCGAAGCGCCGGGCCAACTCCGAGACGGTCACCCGCTCGAAGCCGACCTCGTCTGCCAGCTCTGCTCCCGCCTCGGTGAGGCGTTCGGTGGTCAGTCCCGCGCGTGCCATAACCTCTCCCCTCTCTGCCGGAAACCACTGTACTTTTTCCTAAGGGTGTTAGGCAAGGGGTTGTGCGTATCAGGGAGGAGCCTGTGCGGTGCGGAGAGGGGATCCGCGTTCGTGGACCGTGCCCGGACCGGCGAGGAAGCCGCGCCCCCGGCCCGGGGCGTCTACAACCAGCCGTTCTTGCGCAGCCGGTGGTAGGCCAGGCCGGAGGCGCCGACCATCACGCCCATGATGAGGGGGTATCCGAACAGCCAGTGCAGTTCGGGCATGTGGTCGAAGTTCATGCCGTAGAACCCGGCGATCATGGTGGGAATCGCGATGACGGCCGCCCAGGAGGAGATCTTGCGGACGTCCTCGTTCTGCTGCTTGCCCAGCAGGGCCAGGTGGGCGGTGAGCGCGCTGGTGAGCAGCTCGTTGTGGTCGTCGACCTGGTCGTCCACCCGCAGCAGGTGGTCCAGGACGTCGCGGAAGTACTCCCTGGTCTCCTCGAACCGCTGGATGCGCCCCTTGGCGATCTCCTCCAGCACCGGGATGAGCGGGCTCTCCGCGCTGCGGAACTCCAGCACCTCGCGTTTGAGGTGGTAGATGTCCTCGGTCACGTCCGAGCCGCGGGGACGGAAGACCGCGCGCTCCAGCTCGATGATGTCGGACTCGATCTCGTGCACCACCGTGCCGTAGTGGTCGACGATCTCGTCGCACACCCCGTAGAGCACGGCGGCGGGGCCCATGGCCAGCAGGGTGGGATCGGCCTCCAGACGCCTGCGGACGCGGTCGAGCGGATTGGCGGCGCCGTGGCGGACACTGACCACGAAGTCCTCGCCGATGAACAGCGTCGCCTCGCCGACCTCGACGTCGGAGGTCTCCTCGTGGTAGGCGAGCGTCTTGACCACGGCGAACAGGGTGTCGTCGTAGTGTTCCAGTTTGGGGCGCTGGTGGGCGGTGAGCGCGTCCTCCACGGCCAGGGGGTGGAGGGTGAGCTCCTCCTCGATGAGGCCGAACTCCTCCGCGGTGGGTTCGTGGAGCCCGATCCACACGAAGCAGTCGCCCTGTTCGCGGCGGGCCTCGTCGAAGGCGTCGCTGATGTCGCCCTCGATCTCCTGGCGCCTGCCGTCGTGGTAAATCGCCTTGTCTATGATCACGAACCATCATTATGGGCGCTGCATCCCCTTCTGTACGCCCGATTCCGCGCACCAAAGGCCTCCCGGCCGGGGCTTCGAACCCCCACCGGTCTCACCCGTCCGGGGCCGGGGCCGCCCGCGCCCCGGAGTGCGGCGATCCGCCCTCCGGCGCGGTCAGCGCTCGGGGGCGCGGGCCTGACGGCCGCCGCCCGCGTAACGGCGGGCCAGCCGCGCGAAGGCGTCCTCCAGCTCGGGCGGTCCGACGACCTCGAAGTCGGCGTCGAAGCGGCCGACGGCCGAGGCCAGGCCGACCCACGACCAGGAGCCGAGGACCAGGCGGCAGCGCTCGGGACCCACCTCCTCGACCAGCCCGTCGTGCGCGAAGGGAGCGACGGCGCGGGCGGGCAGGTCGAGGATCACCTCACCGCGGCAGGGCCAGTCGACCGTTCCGTCCGAGCCCCGGAACCTGCCGATGAGGAAGGCCGCCACATCACCCCCGGGCACCTCCCGAGGGGTGAACCGGGGGCCGTTGGGACTGCGCAGCGCGATGCGGTCCACCCGCAGGGTCCGCCAGTCCTCGCGCTCGACGTCCCAGGCCAGGAGGTACCAGTGCCCCGCCCAGGTGACCAGGTGGTGGGGCTGGACCCGGCGCGGGCCCACGGCGGCCTCGTCCCGGGAGGCGGACCGGAAGGCGGGGGCGTAGTCCAGGCGCAGTTCCTCGCGGGCGTGCACGGCGGCGCTGATCGCCGTGAGCAGCCCGCCGTCGGCCCGCGCCCGCGGGGCGGAGGGCGGGGCGACCACGGCGACCCGGACCGCGTTGATCCGTTGGCGCAGGCGGGCGGGCATGACCTGTCGAACGGTGTTGAGGGCGCGCGCCGCGGCCTCCCCGATCCCGGCGCCGGTGGCCGTGGCCGCCTGGAGCGCGACGGCCAGCGCGACGGCCTGCTCGTCGTCGAACAGCAGCGGGGGCATCCGCGACCCCGCGTCGAGCCGGTACCCGCCGTCGGGCCCCTTGAAGGTCGTGATCGGGTAGCCGAGTTCGCGCAGACGGTCCACGTCACGTCGGACCGTGCGCGCACTGACGTCCAGCCGGTCGGCCAGGTCCTGCCCCGACCAGTCCCGGCGGGTCTGGAGCACGGAGAGCAGCGCCAGCAGGCGGGCGGAAGTCTTCATCACCATGGGATCCATCCTGCTGGAAATAGAGGACACACCCTGGCCCCTACCCCTGCCAATGTGAGACCGCAGACGCCGACGGGGACCGACACAGGCGCGGTCATCGCGGGTCACGGCCCATCGGCGGCGGGCACCAGGTGCCCGCCGCCAAGGGGAGCGGTGGCGTCCGCCCGTGACACGCACCCGCTCGGCGCATGTCCACACCCACACGACCAGGGAGCCGGCATGTCCGTCACGACCACGACCCACCTGAACCTGCGCGGCGACGCCCGCGCGGCGCTCGACTTCTACCACTCCGTCTTCGGCGGGGACGTCGTCGCCGTCACCTACAAGGACGCGGGCAACGTGACCAACCCCGACGAGGCGGACTGGGTGGTCTGGGGCCAGGTGGTCGCGGACAACGGGTTCCGCGTCATGGCCTACGACGTGCCCTCGGCGATGCCGTGGGACCAGGGCGAGAACGCCGTCTTCGTCTCCGTGCGCGGTGACAGCGCCGACGAGATCACCGGCTTCTGGGAGAAGCTGTCCGTGGGCTCGACCATCGTGCAGCCGCTGGAGCCCTCCCAGTGGGCGCCGCTCTACGGGATGCTCAAGGACCGCTTCGGCGTCGTCTGGGTCCTGGACGTCGCGGCCCCCTACAACGGCTGACCCCGCGCGGAGGGGGTGTGCGCCGGGCCGAGCACCCGCCCGGCGCACGCCTTTCTCCCCGCCGGGGCCCTGTTCAGCCCTTGGTGAGGCGCCGTAGCGCGGCGCGGGCGGGCGCCCCCCAGCTGGCGTGGCCGCCCGCGCGTCCGCGGACCCCGGCCTCGCCGACGAGGAGGCCGCCCAGGGCGCACAGCACGGCCCACCCGCGGGCCCGGCGCAGGGTCGCGGGGTCCGGGGTCGGCCGGTAGGCGCGGTAGAAGCGCCTGACGGCGCCGTCCGGCAGCAGGATCCAGGCGGCGGCCAGATCGCAGGCCGGGTCGCCCGTGGACAGGTCGCCGAAGTCGACCACGCCGCAGAAGGTGCCGTCCGCGGTCAGGACGTTGGCCGGGTGCAGGTCGCCGTGCAGCCACAGCGCGGGGCCCCGCCACGCGGGTGCGGCGACGGCGTTCCTCCAGATCGCGCGGACGGCGTCCGGATCCTCGACCAGCCCCATCGCGGTGGCCGAGGCGAACTGTTCGCGGAACTGCTCAGCGCAGTCGGTGAGGGGGCCGCCCTTGCCGCTGGCGGGGGCGTTGTCGGGGGCGGGCTGGTGCAGAGCGGTCAGGAAGGCGGCCAGGTCCTCGGCCGCCCGTTCGGCGTCCGTGGCGGGGGCCAGGTCGGCGGGTGTGCCCGGTACCCAGGTGGTGACGATCCAGGGCCGTTCGAACCGGGGGCTGGGCACGCCCAGCCGCAGCGGGACCGGGACCGGCAGGGGAAGGCGCGGGGCGAGCGCGGGCAGCCAGGGGAGCTCTCCCTGCATCAGCGCGTTGGTGGACCGCCATGACCAGGGCAGCCGGACGGCGAGGTCGTCACCCAGCCGCCACATCTGGTTTCCCCAGCCCCGCGATCCCGAGTGCAGGGGGCGGTCGGCGAGGTCGGGGTGCTGTTCGAGCAGCAGACCTCGGACCAACTCCGCGGTGAGGCCGATCGGGGGGTGCGCCATGGCAAGCAACAGTAGTTCACCGGTCCGGCCGCGTTCGCTGCCGGCATGCGCACGCCCCGAGGGCCCCGTCGCCTCCGGAGGGGACCCAGCAGGCCCGAAAGGGGCAACGGCCGCCGGGTGGGTCTACGCCGCGTTCGTGATCGGTGTGTCCTCCCGCCGCGTGGTGGGCTGGTGGGTGACGCGGTCGCTGCGCACCGCCCGTTTCCAACCCGGACGGTGAGGGGCGCTGCACGGCCCCGGGATCGCGGTCGGGGGTCCTCAGAGCGCCGGTCCGGTGACTTCCTGGGTACCGAGAACGGCGAGCAGGTCAAGGAGGTCGGCGCTGTCGGTGCCGACCGCGGGGGTGAACCAGAGCAGCCGCTGTCGGCCGTCCTCGCTGAACAGGTGGAGGCAGTTGACCTCGATCAGGCCGAGCGTGGGGTGGTTGAGGCGTTTGCGGTCGTCGCGCCGGAACGCCACGTCGTGTTCGGCCCACAGGGCGGCGAATTCGGGGGAGGCGTCGGTCAGCGAGCTGATCATCGAACGGGCTTCGGTGTCCTTGGCGCCTCGTCTGGCGGCGGCTGCCCGCAGGTCGGCGACGAAGGCCCGGGACTGGCCCTCGTGGTCGGCTTCGGGATACATCTGCCGGGCGCCGGGCTCGGTGAACCACCGGTGGACGAAGCTGGCCCGGGCGCCGCGGAGGCCGGAGTGGTCCCCGAGCAGCGCTATCGCCAGCGGGTTCTGCACGAGGGTGACGTGCAGGTCGGTGATGACCTGCGCGGGTGTCGACGTCAGACGGATGAGCAGGTCGAGCATGCCGGGGTGGACGTGCGAGGCCGGTCCGCCGTGCGCGGGCACCGGGCGGTCGGCCAGGTGGTAGAGGTAGTCGCGCTCGTCGGCGGTCAGGCGCAGGGCCCTCGCCAGAGCGGCGACCATCTGCTCGGAGGGCTGGGATCCGGCACCGCGTTCGAGTTCGTTGTAGTAGTCCACCGATGCGCCTGCGAGCTGGGCGACCTCCTCGCGGCGCAGCCCGGGCACCCGGCGGCGGAGCCCGTGGGGAAGTCCCACATCGGCCGGACGGATGCGTTCACGCCGCGAGCGCAGGAAAGCTCCCAGCTCGGTGTATCTCACAGAACCCATGTCATCCATTCTGCGTCCGGCCGGGACGCCGACACAGGGGATGAGATCCCCTGGTTCCCCCGGTCGGCGGCGTGCACCGTGGAGGACATGACTACGGACCACACCACAAGCACCCCTTCGCCGGACGCGCGTGTCGCCGTCGTTACCGGCGGATCACGCGGCATCGGCCGAGCGGTCTCCCTCAGACTCGCCCAGGACGGCCTCGCCGTCGTGGTGAACTACGCCCGCGACGCGGCCGCCGCCGAGGAGGTGGTGGCGGCGATCACCGCCGCCGGCGGGCGGGCGGTCTCGGTGCGGGCGGACGTGGCGGACGAGCACGCGGTCGCCGAGCTGTTCGACCGGGCCGAGCAGGTGTTCGGCGAGGTGGACGCCGTGGTGAACTGCGCCGGCCGACTCGCTCTGTCGCCCATCGCCGACCTCGACCTGGCGGTGCTCGACGCCGTACACCGCACCAACATCCGTGGCGCTTTCGTCGTCGCCCAGCAGGCCGCCCGACGACTGCGCGCGGGAGGCTCGTTCGTGGGCTTCTCGACCTCCGTGGTCGGCACCAGCTTCCCTGCCTACGGTGCGTATGCGGCGAGCAAGGCGGCCGTCGAGTCGGTCACGCTGATCCTCGCTCGCGAGCTGCGCGGGCGGGACATCACCGTGAACACCGTCGCCCCGGGCCCCACGGCCACGGACCTGTTCCTCGAAGGCAAGACCCCCGAGCAGATCGACCAGCTCGCCAAGGCGGCGCCCCTGGAGCGGCTGGGCACCCCCCAGGACATCGCCCAGGTGGTCGCCTTCCTCGCCAGCCCGGCAGGGCACTGGGTGAACGGCCAGGTCATCCGGGCCAACGGGGGCCTGGTGTGACGCCACGGTCGGACGCCGCACCCCGTCGCCCCCGGCGTCCGGCCGGGCGGCACCGACCGCTTCTCCCTCGCCGACGCAAGCCGTTGACGCACGCAGCGCCCCCAGCCGCGACGGCTGCGAGGTGGAGCCGCTCATGTGCGCCCGGATCCGGGCGCGGTCCCGCCAACGGCTCGGCACCGACGAACCGCTGACCCCCGCGTCGGCACCTGCCAACGCCCACACCAACCGAGAACGGCACCGTGGCCACACGTTCTCGGACACATGCTTCCGCATCACGGGAGAACCCAACCAAGGAGGAACACCCATGCCTTTCGCCAACTTCAAGGTCCCCGCGGGCACCATCACCCCCGAGGACAAGAAGAAACTCGTCGAGCGCACCACCGACCTGTACGTGGAGATCTACGGTGAGCGGGCCCGACCCACCACCGTCGTGCTGGTCGAGGAGGTCGCCGACGGCGGCTGGGGCGTCGCCGGCGGCGTCCTGACCGCCGCCATGCTCAACGGAGACGCCTGACCCTCCCGTGCGGGGCTCAGCGCGCTGGGCCTGGTGCTCGACTCCGCGGGTGCCTGACCCCAGTGCGCGGCCCTTGTCTGGCCAGGGCCTGTGGTCGTTGGGCGAGAGCTTTTCCGCGGCGCCGTCACGGCGAGGAGGCCACGCCTGGCCGACCTGTGTGCAGGGCGCTTAGCGCACGATCCTGCTCACGCCCCGAGACCGTCAGCGGCGTCACGGCGCTGGTCCTGGATCCCGACCAGGGCCGTTCCCCCAGGTCGCGACCGTCACTGACGGCCGCCAGGGGCACCTGACCGCA
Organism: Nocardiopsis sp. LDBS0036; assembly: GCF_041228755.1. Lineage (NCBI taxonomy): Bacteria > Bacillati > Actinomycetota > Actinomycetes > Streptosporangiales > Nocardiopsidaceae > Nocardiopsis > Nocardiopsis sp. LDBS0036. The sequence continues at coordinate 899,234 of NZ_CP141103.1, read as the reverse complement.
GAGCCCTGGCAGGTCGGCTCTCCGGTGGAACTAATAACGTTTCGTTGGTTACGTTATTAGTTAACGTAAAGCCAATCCGCACACGCAATGAAGGTCCAGACGCCCCCGCGTTCTCACCTCCGATAAGTGAACCTTATAAGGTGTTACTACATGTGTTGCTACAAAGAGGGCGGGGGAGCCCGGAGTTTCGTTGGCGGCGCCCTCGGGGACTGCTGGCCGGGGCCCGAAAACGCGATGGATACAGCGAGGGCTGTACTAACGTCGCGTGGCCCCCAGGGCCCTCCGTCCCGGCGGCGACGAAGGCCGCCCCCGGTAAGCGGGGCCCTCCCCCGGCCCGCCGGTCGGCGGTGAGCGCGTGCGGCACGCGGGCCCTGTCGGCGCCGACGGGCCGGGGCGACGTCCTGGCCCCTCTCCCGGGCGACGGGGAGCAGGGTCGGCACCCGCTCGCGGGTACGCGCGGACCCGCACGTTTCCTGGCAGGGGCCCCGACCCGCACTGTGGCAGGATCCCTCCCATGTCCGTACGCGAACTCGTGGTCCTGGGCACCTCCAGCGCGGTGCCCACCCGCCGCCGCAACCACAACGGCTACTTCCTGCGCTGGGACACCCACGGCGTCCTGTTCGACCCCGGCGAGGGGACCCAGCGCCAGATGCGCCTGGCGGGCCTGGCCGCCACCGACATCACCCGCATCTGCGTCACCCACTTCCACGGCGACCACTGCCTGGGCCTGCCCGGCACCATCCAGCGCATCGCCCGCGACCGGGTGCCCCACACCGTGCGCGTGGCCTACCCCGCCGACGGCCAGAGCTACTGGCGGCGGCTGCGCCACGCCACCGCCTTCCACGACACCGACGTCGTACTCCCCCAGCCGGTCGGCGGCACCGGTTCCTGTCTGCTGGGCGAGTCGGACCTGCGCGTCACCGCGCTGCCGCTGCGCCACTCGACCACCGCCTACGGCTACCGGCTGGCCGAACCGGACGGCTGGCGGATGCTGCCCGAACGGCTGGCCGCCCACGGCGTGCGCGGCCCCATGGTCGGCGAACTCCAGCGGCGGGGGTCGGTCACCACCGCCCAGGGGCGCCGCGTGGAGCTGGCCGACTGCGCGCGGCCGCGCCGGGGCCAGGTCATGGCGTTCGTGATGGACACCGCCGAGTGCGAGGAGGCGGTCGAACTCGCGCGCGGAGCCGACATGCTGGTGATCGAGTCGACCTACCTGGACACCGAGGAGCACCTGGCCCGCGCCTACGGCCACCTGACCGCCCGCCAGGCCGGGCGCGTGGCCGCGCGCGCCGGGGCGCGCACCCTGGTGCTCACCCACATCTCCGAACGCTACGAGGACCGCGACGACGCCCGCTTCCTCGCCGAGGCCGCCGCCGAGTTCGACGGGCCCCTCACGCTGGCCCAGGACCTGCAACGCCTGCCGGTGCCGCCCCGCGACTCCTGAGACGGGCCCGGTCGGGTAGAGTTCCGGGGCACCGAACCGCACAACCGAGGGGGTGAGGACGATCTCCGCTGTCGCAGGAGGGGCGTTCCCACCGCGAGGTCACGCACCCGCGTCGTAGCCGGAGCGCCCGACAGTTCGTCGAAAGGCTCTCGTGGCATCCCCACCTTCCCCGGTCTCCCCTGCCCTCGTCGCCCGTCTGCGCGAAGCGGGCTGCGTCTTCGCCGAGCAGGAGGCGGACCTGATCGCCTCCGCCGCGCGCACCCCCGACGAACAGGATCGGATGGTCCGGCGCCGCTGCGCCGGCCTGCCCCTCGAACACGTCCTGGGCTGGGCCCTGTTCTGCGGGCTGCGCGTGCGCGTGGACGAGGGCGTGTTCGTGCCCCGCCCGCGCACCGAGTTCCTGGCCCGCCAGGCCCGCGCCCTGCTCACCCCCGGCGCCGTGGCCGTGGACCTGTGCTGCGGTTCGGGGGCCCTGGGCGCGGTCCTGGCGCACACCCGCGCCGACATCACCCTGCACGCCGCCGACATCGACGCCGCCAGCGTGGCCTGCGCCCGGCGCAACCTGCCCGGGCACCGGGTGCACCGGGGCGACCTGTACGACGCCCTGCCCCCGGATCTGCGCGGCCGCGTCCAGGTGCTGGTCGCCAACGTGCCCTACGTCCCCACCGACCGGATCGCGCTGCTGCCCGCCGAGGCGCGCGTGCACGAGGACCGGCGGGCCCTGGACGGGGGACAGGACGGGCTGGACCTGCTGCGCCGTGTGGCAGCCGACGCCGGCCGGTGGCTGGCTCCGGGCGGCCGGGTGCTGGTGGAGGTGGGTCAGGAGCAGGTTCTGGCCGCGCGGGAGGCCTTCGTCCGAGGCGGTCTGGCCTGTGAGGTGGTCTCCTGCCCGGAGTGGGAGGCCACCGTGGTGACGGGCACCCGCTGACCGTCCGGACCCCCGTGTACGCCGTGCCCGGGTGGACCGTCGCCGCGCCCCGCCCGGGCACGGCGGTCAGGTGTCCTGGTCGTCGGACCTCTCGGACATCCGGTCGCGTACCTGGGTCAGGGTCTGGATCAGCTTGTCCAGGTAGGGGCGGTCCCCGCTGTCGTCATGCAGGTGCAGGGTCACTCCGGGCGCCACGTCGACCAGGGCCAGGGCCAGGAGGTCGGGGTGGTCCCGGCGCCAGAACACCTTGACGTCCTCGGCGTTGGGTTGGCTTATGGAGAGCTTGACGGTGGTGGTGATCGAGGTGGTGCTCACGGAGTTCCTCCTGGAGGCGACGGGGTCGCTGCGTTCGGGTACGGCGGTGCGCTGCCGCTCGTGAGGCTTCGTCGCGGGGCCGGGTCGGAGGCGCCACTCTTGTGGGCCCGGTGTCCATGGGCGTGACCTCTCCCCCCTTACCTACCCGCGGGTGGGGGCGCCGCCCCTTTTCCGGCCTGCCGGTTCGTGCGGACCGGCCGCGCGCCACGTTTCGGTCGCCGCCGCACCGTGTACGACGCATCCTGGAGGTATGCACGCTCCCGACGCCACCCGCCTGGCCGCCCTGGCCGCCCTGCTGGCCGACCCCACCCGCGCCGGGGTGTGCCTGGCGCTGCTGGACGGGCGCGCCTGGACCGCCGGGGAGCTGGCCCGCCACACCGGTGTGGGTGCCTCCACCGTCAGCGAGCACCTGACCCGGCTGGTCGAGGGCGGTCTGCTCGCCCAGGAACGCCAGGGCCGCCACCGCTACGTGCGCCTGGCCGACGAGGCGGTGGCGCATCTGGTGGAGGCCCTGGCCGCGCACGCCGACCCGGGCCCGGCCCACCAGCGCCCGCGCACCCTGCGCACCGTGCACGCCGACCGGGCCCTGGCGCGGGCGCGCACCTGCTACGACCACCTGGCCGGAGGGCTGGGCTGCGCCGTCACCCGGGCCATGACGGGGCGGGGCCTGCTGACCCAGGACACGGGGTTCGCGCTCACCGAGGCCGGGGTGGCCTGGTTCGCCGAGCAGCGGATACCGCTGGCGCGCGGGGGAAAGCGCCCGCTGGTGCGCTCGTGCCTGGACTGGACCGAACGCCTGCCGCACCTGGCCGGAACGGCCGGGGCGGCGCTGTGCCGCCACGCGCTGGACGCGGGGTGGTGCGCGCGCGTGGGTTCGGGGAGGGCGTTGCGGATCACCGAGCGGGGTGAGCGGGCCTGGTATGAACTCCTGGGGGTGCGGGCCGCCGCGCTCGGCTGAGCACCGCGGCCTCGTGTGGTCCCCGCTTCGCGGCATGGACCGCGGTGGTCGACGGCGTTCCCGGCCCGCGCTGGCAGCCGCCGGCGGCCTCGCCCTGCCGTGGGTTCCGTCCTGCGCCTCACTCCGGAAGGGCGCCGACCGCTCGGCCGGGCAGGGCGGCCCCGTCCAGCAGGGCGCGGGCGCGGCGTTCCACGTCCTGGACCTCCCGCGCGCACGCCCCGGCCAGCCACGGCTCCCCCTCGGCCAGGGCGTGGGAGGCGCGCAGCGCCACCAGGCTGCGCGCCAGGCGTCGGCGCGCGGCCGCGTCGGCGCCCGCGCACTCCCGCGCCCGGGCGAGTTCGCGCTCGCACGCGGCCAGGGCCTGGCTCAGGTGGTCCCCGGCGCGGCGGTTGGCGACCGCCGCGCACACCAGGAGCCCGACCGCGGCTCCCAGCACGGTGGCCCACAGCCGCTCGGCCGCCAGCCCGTCCGCGCCCGGGTCGGCGTCGGCCAGGCCCGACAGGGCCAGGGTGAGGGGGGTGACGAACACGATGGCGTAGGAGTAGTTGGTGGTCACCACCAGTTCGGCCGCCATCTGGCACGCCACCACCAGCGCGATGACGCCCAGCGGGGAGTAGTCCAGGCTGAAGAGCACGGCGGCCAGCGCCACGCCCACGACCGTGCCCGCGCCGCGTTGCAGGGTGCGGTGCCAGGTGGTGGTGACGTTGACGGCCTGCAGGACCGATCCGGCCGAGACGGCGGCCCAGTAGCCGTGTCCCATGCCCAGCGCCCAGGCCAGGGCACCGGCCAGCAGGCAGGCCAGGACGATGCGCACCACCGACACCGGGGTGGGCGAGGGCGCGCGCAGTGCGGCGCGCAGGCGCTCGACCGCCCCGGGCGGGGGTGCGTGGTGGCGGCGCAGGTGTGCGGCGGCCTGGGACAGGGCGGCGTGCTCGTCGGCGCCGACCAGGGGTTCGACGGCGCGTTCGGTGCGCAGGCGGCGGGCCAGTTCGCTCATCTCGGCGGCGGCGCGGGCGTCGGTGACGCGGTCTCCGGTTCCGGTGAGCAGGGTTTCGGCGCGGGCGGTGAGGACCTCCAGGGCCTGGCGGGTCGGGGTGTGCCCGGGGGAGGACAGCAGGACGTGCCAGGCCTGGTGGAGGGCGGTCTCGGCACCGGTGCGGGCGGGGGGTGCGGGGCGGCGCAGGTGGCGGGCGAGGGCGTGCAGGGCGCGGGCGACCGCCAGGCGTTCGGGGGCGGTGGGATGGACCAGGGCGCCGACCAGGGCCAGGGCCCAGCACAGGGCGGCCGCGGCCGCGGTGGTGGCCGCCACCACCGGCAGCGCGGTCAGGGGCTGGGGGTTGTAGGCGGCCACCCCGGCGGCGAAGACGAACATCAGCCCGGCCGGGGCGCCGAACTCCAGGGCGTCGGAGAGGTACTTGGCCCCTCCGGCGACCAGGGCCACGACCGTGATGGCGGCCAGGGGGTGGGGGAGCGCGGCCGAGACCAGCGCGCCCAGGGCCACGGCCAGGGTCAGGGTCGCGCCGACCACGGCCAGGAGCCGGGCGCGGCGGGCGTAGGTGTCGTCGCGCGCGTACAGGGCGGTGAAGCAGCCCATGGCGGCGTAGGGGGCCAGGTCGATGCGCCCCGCGGCGTGCAGCGCCAGCAGGGGCAGGGCCACGCACACTCCGGCGCGCAGCGCGGTGACGGCGACGTTGCCGCGCACGGGCCTGGGCGCGAAGGCCCCGCGGGTGGTGAGGGTGCGGCGTAGCGCACCCCACAGGCGATAAAAGTAATTCACAAGTAAATTATCTTAGGATGTTCTGCGGGCCGGACGAACCCCCGCGGGGGGAGAGACCGCCCACTTCCGCCCGGCACCCCGCCCACGGGCACGCCCGCCCGCACCCGGCGACCGGCCCCGCCGCACACGCGAAGGACACCATGAGCGACGCCGTTTCCCGCTTCCTCGACAGCTGGTCGCGCCTGCGCCCCGACCTGGACCTGACCAGCATGGCCGCCATGGGCCGCGTCCTTCGCCTGGCCGCCCTGATGAACAACGCCACCGAGGACGGACTCGCCGACGCCGAGGTCACACGCCCCGAGTTCGAGGTCCTGGCCGCCCTGCGCCGCTCCCCCCACGGACTGCGCCCCCGCCAGCTCACCCGCGAGACCATCTCCTCGGGCGCCGCCACCACCAAACGCCTCACCCGCCTGGAGGCCGCCGGGCTCATCACCCGCACCCCCCTCGAACGCGACCGCCGCGAGGTCCAGGTCCGCCTCACCGAACGCGGACAGGCCCTGGCCGACACCCTCTTCGCCGGACAGCTCGACCGCGAGGCCGACCTCCTGCGACCCCTGACCGGCGACGAACGCGCCCAGCTGGCCGACCTGCTCTCCCGCGTCCTGTCCCCCATCGACCGCGCCTGAACCCCGCGCCGACGAGCGCCGGCGGCGCGCGGCCCCACCCGCCGCCGGCCGGGACGGCCGCGTCGACTGAGCCGGGCTCGCGGCTCCGGCCCGCGGCGAGTGGTCGGCGCCAAAACCACGGGCACACCCCGCCGGGGCCGTGCGAGGATGGCCGCCCACCCCACCACACCCCTCAGGAGTGCCATGAGCGCGCCCGCCGTCGACCTCGCCCGCGCCGTCCCCGACCTGCTCGGGCGCCCCGGCCCCGCCCGCGCCGTCCAGCGCCTGCGCGGCGGCTCCAAGAAGGGCGTCTACCGCCTGGCTCTGGACCAGACCACCGTCATCGCCTACCTGTGGCACGACAGCGAGGACTACTGGCCCGCCACCGCGCACGGCGCCGACCCGGCCGACCCCTTCTCCCACGCCTCGGGCGCCGACCTGTTCACCGCCGCCCACCGCGCCCTGACCGACCTGGGCGTGCGCGTCCCCCGCCTGTACGCCCTGGACACCAGCGGCGCCCACCGCCCCGGCTGCCTGGCCGTCCTCGAGGACGTCCCCGGTCCCACCCTCGAAGAACTCCTGCACCGCGACCCCCGCGCCGCGCGTCCGGTCCTGGACCGCCTGGGCCGCGACCTGCGCACCATGCACGCGAGCACCGACACCGCCTTCGGCAAGGTCGCCCACCTGGACGCGGGCGGCGCCGCCGACGCCCCCTCCTGCCACCAGCTGGTCCTGGACCGGGCCCTGACCGACCTGGACGAGGCCGCCCACCGCGACCCGCGCATGCGCCGGAGCCGCGAACGCCTCACCGCCACCCTGCACACCCTGGCCGCGCGCGTGGAACCCCGCCGCGAACACGCGCTCATCCACGGCGAACTCGGACCCGACCACGTCCTGGTCGACGCCCAGGGCGCCCCCGTCCTGATCGACATCGAGGGGCTGATGTTCTTCGACGTGGAGTGGGAGCACGCCTTCCTGCGCCTGCGCTTCGGCGGGCACCACCCGCGCCTGGCCACCCGCCCCCTGGACCCGGCCCGCACCGCCCTGTACGAACTGGCCCTGCACCTGTCCCTGGTCGCCGGTCCCCTGCGCCTGCTCGACGGCGGCTACCCCGACCGGGCCCTCATGCTCGGCATCGTCGAGCACAGCCTCCACATCGCGCTGGCCACCACCGCCTGACACACTCGGTACCCATGGACGACACCATCACCGACCTGTGGAGCACCGACACCGTCTGGCTCAACACCGCCCAGTACGGCATCCCGCCCCGGCCCGCCCACCAGGCCCTGGCCGACGCCGTGCGCTCCTGGCACACCGCCACCGGGAACCCCGCGGCCTGGGGGCGCGAACTCGAACAGGCCCGCGTCAACCTCGCCGCCCTGGTGGGCGCGCCCGCCGACGACCTCACCCTGGGCGCCAGCACCGCCCAGATCGCCGGGACCATCGCCGCCAGCCTGCCCGACGGCGCCCGCGTCCTGGTTCCCGAGGGGGACTTCGCCTCGATCGTCTTCCCCTGGCAGGCCCAGGCCGACCGCGGCGTCACCGTGGAGGCCGTCCCCCTGGACCGCCTGGCCCAGGCCGTGGACGCGCGCACGCACCTGGTCGCCTTCAGCACGGTGCACTCGGCGAACGGACTCCTGGCCCCCACCGGCGACATCGTCGCGGCCGCCCGCGCCCACGGCGCCCTGGTCGTGGCCGACGCCACCCAGGCCGCCGGATGGACCCCCCTGGACGCCACCGTCTTCGACGCCCTGATCGCCTCGGCCTACAAGTGGCTCATGGCGCCGCGCGGCCTGGCCCTGGCCTACCTGTCCCCCGGCCTGCGCGCGCGGCTGCGCCCCAACAACGCCGGCCCGGCCGCCGCCCGCGACACCGCCTCGGCGATGTACGCCGCCCGGATGGACCCGGCGCCGACCGCCCGCGCCTTCGACACCTCGCCCAACTGGTTCGCGGCCGTGGCGGCCGCAGCCTCCAGCCGGGTCCTGCTGGAGGCGGGCCTGGAGAGGGTGCGCGCCCACAACACCGCCCTGACCAACCACTTCCGCGCGGCGCTGGGGCAGGAGCCCGCGCACTCGGCCATCACCAGCGTCGACCTGCCCGGCGCCTCCGAGCGCCTGGCCCGGGCCGGGGTGGTGACCACCGAGCGCGGGGGCCGCACCCGCCTGTCCTTCCACCTGTACAACACCCTCGACGACGCCGAGCGCGCCGCCAAGGCCCTGCTCCAGCCCTAACACGGGGGGGCGCGCCCCGCCGGGCGCGCATCCCGCCGCCCCACCGTCGCGGTCGGCCGCCTTCCCCGACACGGGAGGGCGGCGGAGCGGGACTCAGCCCCGGCCTGCCTGGAGTTGCTGGACGCGCAGCCGCAGCACCTCCGGTGCCCACCGGCCGTCGTCGCCGGGGAGGGGCACCACGTGCAGGGCCAGGCCGTCGACGAGCGCGTGGAGTTCGCGCGCCAGCCCCGGCCGGTCGGCCCCCAAAGCGGCGCAGGCCCGTTCGCGCAGTGGGCGGTGACATGGCCGAGGTCGCACCGCGCCTGGACCCCAGCGAGATCACCGCGATGGCCGCGGGCGTGATCGTCGGGGACATCCCGCGGCTCATGGCAGTCGCCGACACTCCCTGACCAGCAGGGAGGGGGCGCACCATGCGGACCACGACCTGCGCCACCGCCCGTCCGACCGCGGCCGTCCCGGCCCGTCAGGGCCCCGTCGGCGGTGCGCCCATCGCCGCGGCCAGGAACGTGACCGCCCAGCGCCGGGCCGCCTCGCCCGCTTCCGGGGACGGGCAGTCCGGGGTGGGCCGCTGGTGGACCTCGACACGGTCCACGGCCGTCACGGCGAGGACACCCCGCATCCGGAACCACAGCTCCTCCGGGGAGAGGCCGGGCAGTGCGCGCGCGAAGGCGGCCAGGTAGCGCTCACGGACCGTGTCCTGACCCGCACCGGCCCAGCTGCGCACCTCCTCGGCCGGGTCGCTGAGGATCATCACGATCAGCCGGGACCGGCGGGCGCCGCCCTCGTCGCCGGCCGGCATCCCGTCGAACAGCGGCCCCGCGAACGCCTCCACCAGCTCGGTGACCCCGGGGTCCGCGGTCTCGGCGAGTAGCCGGTCGAGCCCGGCGCACTGCGCGGCGTTGATGGGCTCGACCACCCGGCGGGCGACCGCGGACATGAGTTCCGCCTTCGACCCGAAGTGGTACCCGACGGCGGCCAGGTTCGCTCCGGCGAGGTCGGTGATCGCGCGGACCGAGGTGCCGCGGTAGCCGCGCTCGGCGAAGAGGCGCTCGGCCGCGTCGAGGATCTGGGTGCGGGTGTCAGGTGGTGCCATGCCTGCGTACACTACAGACATCTGATTCAAACGAACGTATGATTTAAACGAACGTACGGAAAAGGTGGCCATGAGAATACTCGTGTACGGTGCCGGGGTCCTCGGCAGCGTGTTCGCAGCCCGCCTGCATGAGGCCGGGCACGACGTCGCCCTCCTCGCCCGGGGCGGGCGCCTGGCCGCCCTGCGCCGACACGGCGTGCAGCTCGTCGAGGAGGACGGCCGGGCCGTCCGGCGGGTGCCGGTTCCGGTGGTCGAGCAGCCGGACGGCGGGTACGACCTGACCGCAGTCCTGGTCCGGGCCCACCAGGCGGACGCGGTGCTGGAGTCGCTCGCCGGCCTCGACGGTGACGTGCTGTTCCTGCACAACTGGGCTGGCGGCCCGGAGCCGCTGGGCGCGGTGATCGGGCACGAGCGGGTGCTGCTCGGCTTCGGCACGGCCGGCGGCACGATGGACGGCGACGTGGTCCGCTACCGCGCGCCCGGTTTCCTCACCTGCCGGGTCGCGACACCGATCGGCGAGCCCGACGGCCGTACCACCCCGCGACTCGAACGCATCGTGCGGACGTTCCGCACCGCCGGGATCAACACCAGGATCGAGCCGAGGATGGACGCCTGGCTCACGACGCACGCCGCGTTCGGGGTACCGCTCGGGCAGGCGGTGCACACGGCGGGCGGCCCGGTGGCGCTGTCCCAGGACCCGGGCGCGGTCCGCGCCATGCTGCGCCTCATGCGGCGGAGCCTGACCGCCCTGCCCGGGCCGCCGGTGCCCCGCGGGCTGGCCGCGCTGCACACCCTGCCGGAAGGCCTGCTCGTGGCCGCGCTGCGGCGCTTCCTGCGGAGCCCGACGGCCGTGCACAGCGGACTCAGCAACACCTCACCCGCAGAGGCGGCCGAACTCGCGCGGCTGGCCGAGCAGCTCGGCGCCCGTACGCGGGCCCGGTAGGCGGCAGAGGGCCGCGCCCCCGCCGCGCGCCGGGCCGTGTGCGCCCCGGGCAACGCTGCCGGGGACGGCCGCGGGAGGCTTCCCCGACGAAGTCGACGCGGCCTTCCCGGAGGCCGCTTTCCGGCGTACTTGGTCCGCCCCCGGGGCGGGCTGCCCCGCCTGCTGTGGCCGCACCCCGCGCCGGTCGGGACGGGCGAAAACCCGGTGGTCGCCCCCCGGCCCCGCTGCCACACTGGCGCGATGAGCCACAACCCCTACGACTCCCCCGACGTCGCCTCCCTCTACGACGTCCTCAGCCCGTGGGGACCCGGCGACGACTTCTACCTGGACCTGGTCATGGCCGCCCCGCGCGTGCTGGACGCGGGGTGCGGCACCGGCCGTCTGCTCCACCGCGCCCGCACCCGCGGCCACACCGGACACCTGGTGGGTCTGGACCCGGCTCGGGCCATGCTGGAGGTGGCCCGCGGGCGCACCGACGCCGTCTCCTGGGTGCGCGGCGACCTGGCCGCCCACACCTGGAACGAGGAGTTCGACCTGGTCACCATGACCGGCCACGCCTTCCAGGAACTGCGTGCCGACGAGGAGGTCGGCGCCGCGCTGCGGGCGATGCGCCGGGCCCTGGCCCCGGGCGGCCTGGTGGCCTTCGAGACCCGCAACCCGGCCGCGCGCGCCTGGCAGAGGTGGACCCCCGCCCACCCGCACCAGGTCACCACCGCCGACGGTGTGCGCGTGAGCGACGTCCACGACGCCGCCGCTCCCACACCCGAAGGACTGGTGACCTTCACCAGCACCACCACCCGCTCCGACTCCTCCCTCCCCTTGCGCACCGTGAGCACCCTGCGCTTCGTGGAGGCCGACCACCTGGACCTGCTGCTGGAGCGGTCCGGGCTGCGGGCCGTCGAGCGGTTCGGGAACTGGGACCGCTCGCCCCTGACCGCGTCCAGCCCCGAGATCATCACCCTGGCCCGAACCCGCTGACCACGCGTTCCACGCCCCAGACCCCGACGCACACGGGGCCTGGGGCGTCGTCGTGTGGGGTGGCCCACACCGCCTTGACGCGCCCAAAGTCGTCAATAAACTTGAGTCCATCAGCATCAAGCCGAGGTTTTTCGGGGGTTCTTCCATGCTTCTCACCCGCACCATCCCCTTCGACGTCACCACCTCCACCGCTTCCGCCGCGCGCAACGCCGCCATGGACGCGGTGCGCACCCAGGACGCCCTCGTGGTCCGGATCGACCTGCCCGGCGTGCCCGCCGACGGCATCGACCTGGAGGTGGAGGGCTCGGTGCTCACCGTCCGCGCCCAGCGCCCCGAGCGGACCGAGGAGGGCCGCGTCCTGGTCGGCGAGCGCCCCACCGGCACCGTCACCCGCCGCCTGCGCCTGGGGCAGGACCTGGACACCGAGCACATCGAGGCCGACCACACCGACGGCGTCCTGACCCTGCGCGTCCCGGTCGCCACCAAGGCCCAGCCGCGCAAGATCCTCCTGGGCCAGGGCGGCGCCACCGCCTGACCCGGCAGAACCGACAGGGGGTGTGAGGACCACGGGGGACCTCACACCCCCTTCTTCTTCGTGCGCGCCCGCCTCCGCGGCTTGCCCCGGGGGCGGGCGCTGTGCCATTCTCGGAATTGGGCGAGTGACCAATACATTCGCCCAAGGCGATCGACCAAGAAGCGGGACGCACATGGCACCACGCGGCGAGGACGTCAAAGGCCGCCTGCTCCGGGCAGCGGCCGAACTCATCAGCGAACGCGGCTGGTCAGCGGTCAGCACCCGCACACTCGCCGACCGCGCGGGCGTGGGCCCCGGCCTGGTCCACTACCACTTCCCCTCCCTCCAGGCCCTGCTCACCCAGGCCGCCACCCAGGCCATCACCGCCATCGTCGAGGAGGCCGTCCACCTGCTGGGCCCCACCACCACACCCCACCAGGGACTCGCGCTGATCCTGCGCGAGCTGGACCGCTACCCCGGCGACGACCCCGCCTCCCACCTGGTCACCGAGACCTACCTGGCCGCCACCCGCGACCCCCACCTGCGCCGGGCCGTCACCGGCGTCCTGGACCTGATGCGCCGCCACCTCACCGACTGGCTCGCCCACGCCGGCGTCCCCCAACCCCGACAGACCGCCACCGTCCTGGCCGCGACCCTGGACGGCGTCCTGCTGCACCGCGCCCTCACCCCGGACCTGACCTCCACCGAGATCGAACCCGTCCTGCGCCGCCTGCTCACCCACCACACCCCAGGAGCACACCCATGAGAGCGATCGTCTGCGGAGCCGGAATCGCCGGACTGGCCGCGGCCCACCGCCTGCACACCCACGGCTGGCAGGTCACCGTCCTCGAACAGGCACCCGGCCCCCGCACCCAGGGCTACATGATCGACTTCTTCGGCCCCGGCTACCGGGCCGCCGAACTCATGGGCCTACTGCCCCGCCTGCGCGAACTCGGCTACGACATCGACCACGCCACCTTCGTCGACCGCGACGGCGCCCCCCGCGCCACGCTGGGCATCCAACAGTTCTCCCACCTGGGCGTGGTCTCCCTCATGCGCCCCGACCTCGAACGCGCCCTGCGCGAAACCCTGCCCCCCGACGTGCCGGTGCGCTACGACGCGGCCCTGCACCGCGTCCAGGACCACGGCGACACCGTCGAGGTCACCCTCGCGGACGGCCGCACCCTGACCGGCGACCTGCTCGTGGGCGCCGACGGCATCCACTCCACCGTGCGCGCCCAGGTCTTCGGCTCCGCGACCGACCACCTGCGCTACCTGGGCTTCCACACCGCAGCCTTCGTCTTCACCGACCCCGACATCCACGCCCGGATCGACGGCGGCTTCTACCTCACCGACACCACCGGCGCCCAGATGGGCCTGTACGGGCTGCGCGACGGCCGCGTAGCCGCCTTCACCGTGCACCGCAGCCCCACCCCCGACCGGCCCGCCGACCCGCGCGCCGAACTGCGCCGCACCCACGCCGACCTGGGCTGGCTGGTGCCCCGCGCCCTCCAGCACTGCCCCGACCCCGAACACGTCTACTACGACCAGGTCTCCCAGAGCGTGGTGCCCCGCTGGAGCCGGGGACGCACCGTCCTGCTCGGCGACGCCTGCGGCGCGGTCTCCCTGCTCGCGGGCCAGGGCGCCTCCCTGGCGGTGGGCGGCGCGTTCGTCCTGGCCGAACACCTGGCCTCGGCCCCCACCGTCGAGGAGGGACTGAGCCGCTACGAGCACCAGTGGCGCCCCGAGGTCGAACAGCGCCAGCGCGCCGCCCGCCGCACCGCCCGCTGGTTCCTGCCCCCCACCCGCGCCCAACTGCTCCTGCGCCGCCTGGCCCTGCGCCTGACCCGCCTGCCCGGGGCGAGCCGCCTGCTGGCGGGGGCGCTCACCGGCAAGCCCACCCCCGCCGTACACGAGCACACCCCCTTGACCGTCCGCGACTGAAACCCCCCGTGGCACGCGTTCGACCGTGTCCACCGCGGCCCCTGACGCGGCGACGGGCCCACCCCCGGCCGGGGAGAACCGCGGCCTGCCCGGAGCGACCGGCAGAACCCGCCGCACCGACGACGAGGGCCGCGCTCACACGAACCGCCGGGGCCGCCCCGGCACCGTCCTGTCCGAGAGGAACGTGAAGCCGTGCCGTGCGCCCGCACCGGTCGGCCACGCCCCCACCACCAGGCCCAGGGGCCGACGCCAGGGCTGCGCGGCACGGGCCGAACTCCGACGAGAGGGACCACGACCGTGAAGCCGAACGACCCCCGCTGCTCCCTGTGCGGGCGCCAGTACGACGCCGAGTTCATGACGGGGCTGCCCTGTCGCGTGTTCAGCCGTGAGGACGTCGTGACCCCGGGCTGCCCGGCCCAACAGCACATGATCGCGGACATGGAGGCCACCGCGCCCCGAGCCACCACCCCCGCGGCCGGAGGATGCCTCATGCTCCTCCTGGCACTGCCGACCCTGCTGATCCTCCTGCCGGTGTGAACCGCGCCGCCCCCGCCCCGGCGGCCCGCACCCGCTCACCCGGGCTCGACCACCCGCCGCTCCAGGTCCACCCACCCCACGAACCCCGACGGCGACGCGCACAGCACCCGCCCTCCCGGGTTCAACCGCCCCCCACGGGCGTACCGGCACGCCAACTCCCGCTCGGCGGCCCCGTCCCCGCCGTCCGCGGCCACCAGCAACCGCGCCACCTCGTCGAACACCCCGTCGTCCTCGGCCTGCATGGCCTCCCAGGTGTCCCACAACAACACCTCCTCGCCCTGACGGTGCGCCAACTCCAACAACACGTAGGCGCGCACGAACCCCGCACCCCGCCACGGCAGGTCCGGGTGCACCCCGTAGCGGTCGGCGTCCACCTCCCCCGCCCGGTGGGCCAGCCACACCTGCGCCGCGCTGGCGAAGACCGCGCCCCGCGCGGCGGGCGCACGCGGGAGGTCCAGGACATCCACCGGCCACGAACCCGCCGGGTCCAGCTGGGTGTCCGCCCACACCCACCGACCGCCGTCCCAGTACTCGCTCACCACGTGGTCGGTCCCAAACCCCTCGTGCAAGTAGGAGGCGAACCCCACCCGGGTACGCGCCGCCACCCCCCGCTCCCGCAGCGCCGCCACCGTCACCAGCGCGAAATCACGACAGCACCCCACCAGCGGCCGCGCCCGGGGCCGCGTCCACGGCCCCGGGCAGCGGGCCTGGTCGGTGGCCAGCATCGCCTCCACCCACCGGTGGTCGATCTCGGCCAACCGCGCCCCGGTGAACACCTGCCCGCCGCCGCGGTAGTGGGTCACCACCCCGCGCAGCACCCGACCCAGCCCCGCCACGTCCCCCGGCAGGCCCGCCAGCACGCCGGCGTGCCGACCCGGATCGCTGTAGGGGGTGTGCGCCGCCCACCGGTCCACGTCCACCGCGCTCATCCGCGTCCCGCCTGTCTCATCGGCCGCGCCACCAGCGCGAACACCGCGTCCCGGTCCACCTCGTCCCAGGAGGCCTCGTACACCTCACGCAGCGGCCCCGCCGCGTGCGCGCCGCGCTGGAGCATCCACCGCTCCACCGCCCGGTAGGCGCCCATGATCCGCGGATAGAAGCAGTCGCCGCGCCTGACCTCGCATACCGCGCGCACGTGGGCGGCCTCCACCCGGATCACCGTCTCCCCCTCGGGTTCGGCCTGTCCGGTGAAGGGCACCGCCACCTCGATCGGCGCGGGCCCGTCCGGGGTCACCGCACCGTGGTAGACGACCCAGAACCCGGGGCCGGGGC
Source organism: Nocardiopsis sp. LDBS0036 (assembly GCF_041228755.1). NCBI lineage: Bacteria > Bacillati > Actinomycetota > Actinomycetes > Streptosporangiales > Nocardiopsidaceae > Nocardiopsis > Nocardiopsis sp. LDBS0036. The sequence continues at coordinate 883,695 of NZ_CP141103.1, read as the reverse complement.
GCGCGCCCTGCCCCACCAGCAGGCGGCGCAGCGCCCGCGCCCGCCCGTGCAGGGTCGCCACCAGGTTCTGCTGGTCGGTGCGGACCCGGACCGCCGCCACCTTGGCCGCCGCCACGTGTTCACCGCGCACCCGCCACACCGGCTCCGGGGCCCGCTCGGCCGCCCCGCCCCAGGACAGGCGCAGCTCGGCCAGGGCCGCGCGCCGCGAACGCAGCGCCTCCTCCTGGGCCCGCCACCACGCCTCGGCCCGCTCCAGGGCCTGCCCGCCCTCCTGGGCCATCACCTCGGCCACCACCGCCAGGGGCATGTCCATCTGACGCAGCAGGCGGATGCTCCGGGCCCGCTCCACCTGGGCGGCGAGGTAGACGCGGTGCCCGCCCGCCCCCACCCGGTGGGGGACCAGCAGACGCGAGCGCTCGTACAACCGCAACGCCTTGGGGGAGAGCCCGCTCGCACGGGCGAACTCCCCCCGGGAAAGCCCCTCGCGGGGCGGTGGGGTGCTCATGGATGCGAGTGTGGCCCCTGCCCCAAGGGCACCGTCAACACCCGCTCGCGTCCCGAGCGCCCGGCGCCCACGACCGGACCATCCGCCACCCGGCCCGCCACGCCGACCCTCGCGCGGCGAAGACCGCGGCCCCGGCGCGCCTACACCCCCCTGACCGCGTCCGCCAACGCCTCCACCTCGGCCTCGGTGTTGAAGTAGTGCACCGAGGCACGCACCGCCTCGTCCACCCCCACACCGGGCTCCCACACCTGGTTCCACAACCGCGACACGCTCACCCGCACCCCGGCCTCCCCCAGCGCCGCACGCACCCCCTCTGCCGCCACACCCTCCACCGCGAACGTCACGATCCCCGACCGCACCCTCCCCCGGTCCAGCACCCGCACCCCCGCCAGACGCCCCAACCGGTCCCGGGCCTGCTCGGCCAGCGCCCCCACCCGCTCCCGGATGGGCTCCATCCCCACCGCCAACGCGTAGTCCACGGCCACACCCAACCCGATCTGACCGGCCACGTTGCGCTCGAAGCTCTCCAACCGGCGCGCGTCCTCACGCACCCGGTACCCGCGCCCCTCCCAGTGCGCCGACGTCACGTCCACCACCGGCGGCTCCCCCAGGTCCGCCCCCGACCGCACGTACACGAACCCCGTCCCCCGCGGCCCGCGCAGGAACTTGCGCCCCGTCACCGCCAACACGTCACACCCCAGCCGCTCCACGTCCAGATCCCACTGGCCCGCCGACTGGCACGCGTCCAACACGAACAACACCCCGAACCTGCGGCACAGCGCCCCGATCCGCTCGGCCGGGTTGACCAGCCCGTTGTGCGTGGGCATGTGGTTGATCGCCACCACCCGCACCCCGCCCCGCGCCAACTCCCGCTCCAGCGCCCCCACGTCCATCACCCCGTCGGCGTCGTCGGGCACCACCTGCACCCGCACACCCCGCTCACGGGCCGCCTTGACCATCCCCAACGCGTTACTGGGGTACTCACTGGCCGTGGTCAGCACCCGGTCCCCCTCGGCGAAGACCACCGACCCGAACGCCAACTCCCACGCCCGCGTCGCACTCTCGGTGAACGCGATCTCCTGCGGGCGCGCACCCACCAACCGCGCCACGGCGGTGTAGAACCCCTCCACCCGCGCCTGCGCCAGCTCGGCCGCCGCGTAACCCCCCACCCGCGCCTCCAGGCGCAGGTGATCCACCACCGCCTCCACCACCACGTCCGGCGGCAACGACGACCCCGCGTTGTCCAGATGCGCCGCCTGCCCAACCCCAGAGGTGTCCGCCCGCACCGCAGCCACATCCACGCCCATCCAGCCCGCCCCTCCCACACACCCCGCACCGTCGCCGCCGAACCTACCCGGCCAACCCCCTCAGCGCACCAGCCCGGCCCGAAAAGCGAACACCACCAGCTGCGCCCGGTCCCGCGCCCCGAGCTTGACCATCGCCCGGCTCACGTGCGTGCGCGCCGTCGCCGGGGAGACCACCAACCGGGCCGCGATCTCCTCGTTGCTCAAACCCTCACCCACCAGCCCCACCACCTCACGCTCCCGCTCGGTCAACACCTCCAATCGCGGCACCCGGCCCCCGCCCGGCTCACGCGAGACGAACGCCGCCACCACCCGCCGCGTCACCGACGGCGACAGCAACGCCTCACCCCGCGCCGCCGCCCGCACCGCGGCCAACATCTCCTGCGGGTCGCTGTCCTTGATCAAGAACCCCGACGCCCCCGCACGCAACGCCTCGAACACGTACTCGTCCAGTTCGAACGTCGTCAACACCACCACCCGGGTGTGCGCCAGCGCCTCCTCACCCGCGATCCGCCGCAGCGCCTCCAACCCGTCCACCACCGGCATCCGCACGTCCATCAACACCACATCCGGACGCAGCCGACGCACCAGCTCCACCGCCTGCCCACCATCACCGGCCTCACCCACCAACTCCAGGTCCGCCTCCCCCTCCAACAGCACCCGCAACCCCATCCGCACCAGCGCCTGGTCATCGGCCACCACCACCCGCACGCTCACCGCTCACCCCCCAACGGCAAAGACGCCCCCACCACGAACCCGCCGCCCTCACCAGGCCCCACCCTCACCGACCCGCCCACCGCCCGCGCGCGCTCACGCATCCCCGCGATCCCCGACCCCTCACGCACCGGCCCCACCACACCCACTCCCTCATCAACCACCCACACCCGCACCTCCTGCTCCCCGTACACCACCCGCACCCGCGCCGACGCGCCCTCACCGCCATGGCGCACCACGTTCGTCAACGCCTCCTGCACGATCCGAAACGCCGCGTGGTCCACCGCCGCGGGCACCCGCACCGCCTCCCCCTCCCACACCACCTCCACCCGACGTCCCGCCCCGCGCAACTCCCCCACCAACGCCTCCACACGCCCCAACCCCGGCAACGGACCCCGACCCGCCACCTCGGCCCCGCCCCGAAACACCGCCAGCGTGCCCCGCAACTCCTCCAGGGCCGACCGGCTGCTGTCCCGGATCGCGGCCAACGCCACCGACGCCTGCTCGGGCCGACGATCCACCACGTGCAGGGCCACCGACGCCTGCATACTGATCACCGACAGACTGTGCCCCACCAGATCGTGCACCTCCCGGGCGATACGCAACCGCTCCTCGTAGCGGTGCCGGTCCACCTCCTCCTGACGCGCGCGCCGACGCGCCTCACGCCGCGCACGCACGAACACCCCACCGCCCGCGGGAAAGGCCATCACCCCCACCGCGAACACCACCCCCACCAGCGCACCCCCGTCAACCAACCCCCACCAGGGCTCACGCACCCGCGAGAGCAACCCCACCCCCACCACCAACGGCGCCGTCCACGCCAAGAACACCCCCGCGCCCAGCCGGATCGCGGCCGAGAACACCACCAGCGCGGGCAACACCAACACCGGACCCACCGGGTGACCCGCCCCCACGAACACCGCCGCACCCACCGCGGCCACCACCAACGCCGCCACCGGCCACACACGACGCACCGCCACCGCGCACACCAACACCCCCACACCCACCCACACCGACCAAGGCACCACCACCGCACCCCAGTCCACGTCCCACCCCGGGGGAGGCCCGCCCCGCCAGGGGCCGTGCCCGTCCCCGCCGCGCCGCTGCCACACCACCTGGCCGCGCACGAACCCCACCGCCACCGCGCCCAGCACCACACCCAGCACCAGGTCCACGACCACCCGGCGCACCCGCCTGTCACCACTCACACCACGACCCTAGGCCGCCCGCCCCCGCCTGTCGTGGCACCACAGGCGTAGGCGCCCTACGCACCCGGACGCAGCACAGGTGCCGCCCGCGGGGGGATGACCGCGACCCCCCGCCCCGCGGACAGTGAACCCATGAACACCATCACCGCAGCGACCGCCCTGGCCGCCCACCCCCACTGGGGGCAGGGACCGCCCGCCTTCGTCTTCCCCGGAGCCCTGATGTTCCTTCTGCTCACCCTCGTCCTGCTCGGCGCACTGGCCTTCACCCTGGCCCGACGCGGCCACCGCCCGCCCTGGGCGCCGCGCCCCGCCTCACCCGAGGAGGAGGCCCGCCGCACCCTGGCCGACCGCTTCGCCCGCGGCGACCTGACCGTGGAGGAGTTCATGGAACGCGCCAGCGCCCTGAACTGGACCCCCGGCCACAACGACCGCCCCGGCCGCAGGTAATCCCGCACGCCCACCAGGCCCGGCCGCGCACCCCGCACGGCCGGGCCCCCGCATGTGCCCCACAACCCACACCGATCCGGCCGGGGCACCCCCACCCATCAGCCACAATGGCCAACACACAACCCCGACCGCGAAGGCACGAGCACCACCATGCCCATCCCCAAGGCCGAACTCCACGTCCACATCGAAGGCACCCTGGAACCCGAACTGGCCTTCGCCCTGGCCCGACGCAACGGCCTGACCCCGCCCCACCCCGACGTCGACTCCCTGCGCCGCGCCTACTCCTTCACCGACCTGCAGTCCTTCCTGGACCTGTACTACGCCCTCATGGACGTCCTGCGCACCGAGGCCGACTTCACCGACCTGGCCACCGCCTACCTCGACCGCGCCGCCGCCCAGGGCGTACGCCACGCCGAGATCTTCTTCGACCCCCAGGCCCACACCGGCCGCGGCATCAGCCTGGACACGGTCGTCAACGGCCTCACGGCCGCCCTGAACACCAGCGAACACACCCACAACATCAGCACCACACTCATCCTGTGCTTCCTGCGCGACCGCCCCGCCGCCGAAGCCCTGGACACCCTCCACCAGGCCCGACCCCACCTGGAACACATCAGCGCCGTCGGCCTGGACTCGGCCGAGGTCGGCCACCCGCCCGAGAAGTTCACCGAGGTCTTCGCCGCCGCCCGCGACCTGGGCCTGCGCCGCGTCGCCCACGCCGGAGAGGAGGGCCCCGCCTCCTACATCTGGCAGGCCCTCAACCTCCTGGGCGCCGAACGCATCGACCACGGCATCCGCTGCCTGGAGGACCCCGACCTGGTCACCCACCTGGCCGCCACCCAGACCCCGCTGACCGTGTGCCCGCTGTCCAACGTGCGCCTGCGCGCCGTGCCCGACCTGGCCCAGCACCCCCTGCCCGCCCTGATGGAGGCCGGACTGCTGGTGACCGTCAACTCCGACGACCCCTCCTACTTCGGCGGCTACGTCCACGACAACTACCAGGCCCTGCACACCCACCTGGGCCTGGGCGCCGAGCAGCTGCGCCAACTGGCCCGCAACTCCTTCACCGCCTCCTTCCTCACCCCCCAGCGCAAGGCCCAGCTCATCGCCGAGGTCGACGCCCACCCCCACCCCTGGTAACGACCGCGGCCCCGCCCCGCGCCCCCGGGGCGGGGCCGCCCACCAGCACTCCTCCACCGGCGCCGCACCCGCGGACGGCCGCCTCCGGCCCAGCGGAGGCGGCCACCCGCGCCGCCGCCTCAACCCGCCCAGGTCAACCGCTGACCGTGCTCACCGGCGAAGGCCACCACACGCCCGTCCAACGCCAACGCGAAATCGGTGCCCACCGGCGGACGCGGACCCTCCAACGCGGGCAGCACCGACGCACCCTCGTTCGACACCCAGTGCCCCTCCAACCCCCGCACGGCCTCCACGAACGCATCCCGCGACGCCTCGTCCAGGTAGGCCAGCACCGCGCTGTGCATCACCACCAACCGCGCCCCCGCGGGCACCCGCGCCGCCACCGCCTCCAACTCCCGCACCAGGTCACCGGCCACCAACAGGGGAGGCTCGGCCGCCACCACCCGCGCCGCCGCCCGCAACTGCTCCCGCCGCTCGGCCTCATACGGCCCCGGCCAGACCAGCGCCTCCAACCACCGCACGTCCTCCTCGCGGCGCACGTCCAACGGGTTCAGATCGATCCCCGCCCGCCACACCACCCGCGGCACCCGCCCGGGCACCGGAACCGGACCCGAGGTCGCACACTCAAGCAGCACCGGGCTGCGGGCCGGACCGATCGGCGCCCCACCGTCGAAGGAGTAGCGGTACCGGTCCGGGTACAGGCACAACCCCGCCGACGCCCCCACCTCCACCAGCGCCAACGGCCCCTCCAGACCGGCCAGTACAGGAAGCAGGGTGGCGCACCGGCGCACCTCGTTGGTCTGGGTGTAGCGCTCCAGCACCACCGCCCGCACCTGCTCCCAGTGCTCCAGGAGCCAGGCCCGAAAATCCGCCCACTCCCCCACCGGCCCGCCCAGGAACCGCACCGCACCCAGCAACAGGTTGGGCTGGCGCTTGTTGCCCGCGGGCAGGGAGGCGATCAACCCCAGCACGTGTTCGTCCCCGACCAGGGCCCGGGCGATACGCGCGTACGCCGGAGCCGCGCCCTGGGCGTAGCCGTCCGCGAAACCCCGGTACTGCCTCACGATGCTGTCCACAGACGCGTCCACGGCGGCGACATGCTCCACGGCCGCACTCCTTCACTTGGGGGGAACAGGTGCGGTGTTCCTACCCCGCCCCCGCACCCGCCGCCCCGTGACCGCGCTCACCCACCCGCCGAAGACAGCCCTCACACCCCCGCCCTTCCTGCCGCCACCGGGAACCAACCAGCCCCACCAGCCGTTCCACCCAGCGAGACCAAGGACACGAACAGATCACGAGAACTCTCACCCGCGCAGGCCAATCCCAGGCTGGTGACGACCACACCACACGAACGGACACCCGTGAGGATCTCCCACCGAGGCAAGCTCAGCCGCACCACCCACCCCAGCACCACCCCCCTGCCACCCCTGGTGGAGTTCCACGACGTGTCCCTCACCCACAACCGCACCCGCCACCTGGACCACCTCGACCTGACCCTGCACCCCGGCGAACACGTGGCCCTGGTGGGCCTGACCCACGAGGCCACCACCGCACTGACCCGCCTGCTCACCGGCCAGACCACCCCCACCCACGGACGCCTGGCCACCCACACCCGCGCCCACATCCTCACCCCCCACCCCACCCTGGCCCACACCATCACCGGCCAGAGCGCCCCCGAAGCCGACGACCCCCACCTGGCCCACGCCCTGACCCACACCCGCCTGGAAGCACACCGCCTGCACACACCCCTGGACGCCCTACCCCCCGCCCTGCTCCCCCGCGTCCACCAGGCCCGCGCCCTCTACGCCCAACGCACCAACACCCGCCTGCTCGTACTCACCGACCCGCCCGCCCACGACCATGCCCACCCGCCCGCCACCCCCGACACCGGCCTGCTCACCCTCACCCGCCAACCCACCCTGGCCCGCACCGCCGACCGCATCCTGCTCCTGTACAAGGGACGCGTCACCGAAACCGGCACCCACCACCAACTCCTGGTCCGCGGCGGCGCCTACGCACGCCTGTACGCCCTCACCGGCACCCACCGCACCACCGGCCACGCCCTAGGATGAGCACGTGGCACCCATCGTCAAGGAACTCACCGTCGGCCAGGTCGCCGAACGCGCCGGAGTCGCCGTCTCCGCCCTGCACTTCTACGAACGCCAGGGCCTGATCCACAGCCGCCGCACCGCCGGCAACCAGCGCCGCTACCGCCGCGACACCCTGCGCCGGGTCTCCTTCATCCGCATCTCCCAACGCGTGGGCATGCCCCTGGCACGCATCCGCCAGGCCCTGGACACCCTGCCCGACAACCGCACCCCCACCCGTGACGACTGGGCCCGCCTGTCCCAGCAGTGGCGCACCGAACTCGACGCCCGCATAAGCCAACTCATCCGCCTGCGCGACGACCTGACCAACTGCATCGGCTGCGGCTGCCTGTCCCTGGACACCTGCACCCTGTCCAACCCCGACGACGCCCTGGCCTCCGCCGGCCCCGGCCCGCGCCGCCTGATGGTCAACGCCCTGGCACGCGAAACAGGCTGAACACACGACACAGGCGGCGAACACCCGGTGCCCGCCGCCTGCCGTACCGCCCCTTACACCCCGGCGGCCTCGTCGCGTCCGCGCCGCGCCAACGCGTCAGCGCGCTCGTTGCCCTCGTCCCCGCTGTGCCCGCGCACCCAGCGCCACTCCACCTCATAGCGCGAGGCGACCTCGTCCAGGCGCTGCCACAGGTCCACGTTCTTGACCGGTTTCTTGTCGGCCGTGCGCCAGCCCCGCCGCTTCCACCCGTGCAGCCACGAGGTGATCCCGTTGCGCACGTAGGAGGAGTCGGTGTGCACCAGCACCGGCAGCGGCTGGCGCAGGCTCTCCAGCGCCCGGATCGCCGCCATCAGCTCCATCCGGTTGTTGGTGGTCTGCGCCTCGCCCCCGTACAGCTCCTTCTCGTGGCCGCCGTAGCGCAGCCACACCCCCCACCCGCCCGGACCGGGGTTGCCGCTGCACGCCCCGTCGGTGTAGATGACCACCCGCTGCGTCGGCTCCTGGCCGACCTCGTCCCCGTTACGCATGCCGGGCAATCTACCGCCCCCTACGGTCACGAAAAGGCCACAACTCCCGCCAACGGGGCCACAAAAGGAGCCAATCACCCCCAATGGAGCCCCCACACCCGCCACTTCGGCCCGTCAACCCAGCCAAAGGACCCCCCACAGCCACACCAACCAACCACCCCGCCCCACAAAAAAAGGGGGCGTTCCGCACCCGGAACACCCCCGCACACAGCCCCGCTCAGCCAGCCAGCTCCCGCGCCAGCTCCTCGGCCCGCTCCTCACGGCGCGCGAACACGTCGTTGGCCATCTCGTTCATCTTCTTCAGCACCCGCTTGCGCTCACGCGCACTCAACCGGTCCACGTACAACCGCCCCAACGTGTGATCGGTCTCGTGCTGCAAACACCGGGCGAAGTACCCGCTACCGCTGACGACCACGGGATTGCCGTCCCGGTCCACTCCCCGCACCGTGGCGTGCTCGGCCCGCCCCAGATCCGCGTGCGGCCCCGGAACCGACAAACACCCCTCCGACTCCACCACCACCGCGTCATCGGGATCGCGCTCGTCCAACACCGGGTTGACCACATGCCCCACATGACGCACACCATCATCATCAGGGCAGTCATAGACGAACACCCGCAGGTCCACACCCACCTGGCTGCCCGCCAACCCCACACCCTCGGCCGCGTACATCGTCACGAACATGTCGTCGATGAGCCCGGCCAACTCCGCCGAACCCCACATCTGCGGCGCCACATCCACACCACGCCGGTGCAGCACCTCCTCACCCGTCACGGTGATCCGCCGCACCCGGCCGCGCGCCGCCTCCGGAGCCCACTCGGGGAAATCCGCGACCTCCCGGCCCTGAACGACGACGCCAACCCCGCCATGCTCCGACATGGTCCTACTCTCACCACACTTCAACGAAACCAGGAGTTGCCCTGGATCAGACACCGCGCCAGGTAGTCGCGCAACGACACCACCACCAGGCGTCGCCGGTCACTCTCATGGTCCCACACCACAATCCCCGGACCGTAGTCGGTGTGCACGTAGGCGAACTGCGGCCCCATGTCGGAATCACCGAAGAAGATCATCTCGTCGAAGGGCGCGTACAGCTCCAGATAGTCCGGCTCCCGGCGCATCGCCAGGTTGTCCTCCACCAAACGCCGCGCACTCCACACCACCGCGTCCCCGTACTCGTTGGTCACCCCATCGGTCTCACGCAGCAACGAGGCCAGCTCGAAGGGCAGGGGCAGCATCAGGTGCTTCTCCACCTCGGCCAGGGTCACCTCATCGGCCGGATCGCTCAGATCGGCCTCGGGATACATCTCCAGGATCAGTTCACGCCACACACTCCTGATCATCACAGGTCGTGGCAACCCACGGGAAATCGTCGGCGGCGAGTTGCGCCAAAAACCCGAACCCGCACCCGCCGCACCACCCCAAACACCGAACACGCCACCCATATCACGATGCGTGCACAACCGATCACTATCCCACACAATGACCCCATGGCTTCCACCGCACGCATGCTCGCCACCACCGCGCTCGCCGCCGCCCTGACCGCCCTGGGCGCACCGGCCCACGCCACCACCGCGACCACCACCGCCTACCCCGGCCACACCACCAGCCGCTACGTCCCCCTCACCGACGCCACCTCCACCCAAGCCCACGAGGCCGGATGCACCGAAGGACGCACCGGCGCCACCGGCCCGCGCATCCTCTTCTTCGGCACCCAGGAAAAGGACGACACCCTCCGAGAACCCGGCAGGGCGGGAAACTCCACCACACCCCGCTCCGCCTACAGCAAGGCCGCCGCCTACGCCCACCACTGGGCCCAGGGCTTCACCGAGTGCCGCACCGACCAGGCCACCGCCCACCTGGCCCTGGGCGTCAACAACAAGGACGACGGCGGCATCACCGGCACCCACGCCGGACAGCGCTGGGCCGACCTGGTCACCACCGTCAAGGACGCCTCCACCACCGAGGCCGTCACCATCACCGCAGCCCTGGACGCCGAACCCTCCTGGTCCACCCCCGCCTGGGCCCGCGACTGGCTCGCCGCCTACACCCAGGCCACCACCACACCGCTCTACGCCGCCAACTCCGCCGACTCCTGCCCCACCACCGGCTCGGGCGACTGCGCCAACGGCTGGCGCCTGGCCGACGTCCACCACATGGCCGGCGGAGGCAACCCCCGCGTCCACGTCATCCCCCAGATCTACCGCACCGACGGCATCCAGGCCGACCAGTGGGCCAACATCAGCCGCTGGGGCCACACCAACGCCAACGACCCCCTGCGCTTCGCCGGAGCCATGTCCCAGTACACCGCCTGCCAACAGCGCACCTGCAACAACACCGACAACACCCCCCAGCAGTCCTGGGACCAACTCAAGAAGGCCCTGGACGCCCACAGCAGCACCCGCGTCAGCGACCTGGGCCCCGCCACCGACATGCGCTGGCCCTGACAGACCCCCACACCCGCCAGGAGGGCCCCCGCGCACCGCGGAGGCCCTCCCTCACACGTGCCCCCACCCCGCGCCACCACACCCGACAGGGGAGCCCTCACCACCGCACCCACACCCACGAACAGGACACAATAGACACCAGCACACGCACACGCAGGAACGGAAGAGACCACCCATGGCCACCGCACCCCACCACCGCGCAGGCCGCCTCACCACCCTGGCCTACCTCTTCCTCCTGCTCTCCCAGAACATCGCCGCCCTCCTCCTGCTCCCCCTCGTCCTGCTCTCGGCCGTACTCACCCTCACCTGGGTCGGCCTCCCCTTCGTCATCCTCACCGCCCTCCTCCTGCGCACCCTCGCTGACAGCCAACGCCGCACCCTCAGCCACCTACTCATCAAAAACAGCAAACCCCCCCGAAGCCGCACCGCCACCCCAGGCCTACCCACCCCCACCACCCGCCCCCTACACCGCCCCATCGTCTCCGCCTACCGCCCCATCCCCCCCACCGGCATCACCCGCCGCGGCACCGCCATCATCACCGACCCCGCCACCTGGAGAGACCTGCTCTGGCTCATCTCCGGAGCCGCCAGCTTCCTCCTCGTCGCCACCCCCCTCACCCTCATCGCCCACGGCATCGAACAACTCCTCTTCGCCCTCAACCTCACCGGCCCCACCCTCTACGACACCTACACCCCCACCACCACCCTCAACCAACTCATCATCCTCATCCCCGCCCTGGCCCTCATCACCCTGGGCTGGCTCCTCATCCCCCTGGCCGCCGACACCTACCTACGCTTCAACCGCCTCCTGCTCTCCCCCTCCGAAAAAGCCCGACTCACCGCCCGCGTCGCCCACCTGGCCACCAGCCGCGCCCACACCATCGACACCCAGGCATCCGAGATCCGCCGCATCGAACGCGACCTCCACGACGGCGCCCAAGCCCGCCTCGTCGCCCTGGGCATGAACCTGGGCATGGCCGAACAAATCGTCGACAAAGACCCCGAAACCGCCCGCGCCATGCTCACCGAAGCCCGCGAAACCACCCGCCACGCCCTCACCGAACTCCGCGACCTCGTCCGCGGCATCCACCCACCCGTCCTCGTCGAACGCGGCCTCGACGGCGCCGTCCACGCCCTCGCCCTCACCCACCACCTGCCCATCACCGTCACCATCGACCTCCGCGGCCGCCCCGCCGACCCCGTGGAGTCCGCCGCCTACTTCGCCATCGCCGAACTCCTCACCAACACCGCCAAACACGCCCACGCCACCCACGCCTGGATCCACATCAACCACGGCCGCAACCGCCTGGTCATCACCGTCACCGACAACGGCACCGGCGGCGCGGACCCCGCCCCCGGCAGCGGCCTGGCCGGCATCCGCAGACGCCTGGACGCCTTTGATGGCACGATGAACATCACCAGCCCACCGGGCGGCCCCACCATCGTGACCCTGGAGATCCCGTGCGTGTTGTCATCGCCGAAGACCTTGCCCTCCTCAGAGACGGCCTGATCCGACTCCTCCAGGCACACGACTTCACCGTCGTCGCCGCCGTCGACAACGGCCCCGACCTGCACACCGCCCTCACCGAACACAAGCCCGACGTCGCCGTCGTCGACGTCCGCCTACCCCCCACCTTCACCGACGAAGGCCTCCAAGCCGCCATCGCCGCCCGCACCCAGATCCCCGGCCTGCCCATCCTCGTGCTCTCCCAGCACGTCGAACAGCTCTACGCCCGCGAACTGCTCTCCGACGACACCGGCGGCGTCGGCTACCTCCTCAAGGACCGCGTCTTCGACATCGGCCAGTTCATCGAAGCCGTCCGCCGCGTCGCCGACGGCGGCACCGCCATGGACCCCGCCGTCATCTCCCAACTCCTCGCCCGCCAGGACCAGAGCGGCCCCCTCGCCCAACTCACCCCCCGCGAACGCGAGGTCCTGTCCGAAATGGCCGAAGGACGCTCCAACTCCGCCATCGCCGCACGCCTCTACATCACCGAAAAAGCCGTCAGCAAGCACATCAACAACATCTTCACCAAACTCGACCTGCCGCCCTCCTCCGACGACAGCCGCCGCGTCCTGGCCGTCCTGGCCTTCCTCAACGGCCAGTAACCATCCCCCTCACACCGGTTCGGCGCCCAACACCCCCGGCCGGACCACACGTGTGCACCCACAGCGTCCAACACCGGCTACCGCGCCACCAGCACGGCGGTCACCGCACCCGACCCCCGGCCCAGGCACTCCACGGACACACCGGCACGGCCGCACCGACCGCCATACACACACCAAAGGCCGCGGCCCAGACCACCCGGCCCGGACCGCGGCCACCGACACCGCCGCCTACTACCCCCTACTGCTGCTCACGCCGCACCCGGTACAACCCGTCGATCTCCTCCGCGAACGCCCGCAACACCGCCTCACGCCGCAACTCCCCCGACGCGTGCACCAACCCCGACTGCACCGTGAACTCCTCCGCCAACACATGAAACGACCGCACCGCCAGATGACGAGGCACACTCCGATTGGCCTCGTACACCAACCCCTGCACCTCACGCAGCAGCTCACGGTCCCCCGCGATCTCCTCCGGAGCCATCGCCAACGGCCGACCGTTCACCAACCGCCAGTACTCCAACTGGTCACGCACCAACGTCACCAACGCACTCGCGAACGGCCGCCCCTCCACGATCACCAACACCTGACTGATCAACGGATGGGCACGCAACCGCGCCTCGAACTCCGCCACCAGCTCCGCGTCCCCCCGCTCCACACGCTGGTCCTGCGGCTCCACCACGGCGGGCTCCCCGCCCCCAGCCGGATCCACCGCGGCGAACGCCGCCGTCACCGCCAGCATCTCCCCCGAACCCCCATCCGAGGCCGCACCGGGCTCCTGCTCCACCGAAGCCTCCAACGCGCGGCCCTCCAACGCACGCGCATCCCGCCGACGCACACCCTCCTCGGAGTCACGCCGCTGCTCCTGCACCGGACGACCCTCCAGCACACGCCCCTCAGACTCCGGCAGCACACGGCCCTCCAACGCAGGCGCCTCATCCGCCCCGCGCGCCACGAACCGCCCCACCAACTCCTCCGTCGCCGCCTGCACCCGCAACCGGCCCGCCACACTCACGACCCCGTCCGCGTCCACCTCACCCGCGTACCCCGTCGCCAACCACCCCTCACGAAACGCACTCCGCGAGGCCTCACCCTCACCCCAGTACCCCGAGAACACCGCACCGCCGCGCACATGGATCTCGCCCTCACGCGACACCCACACCTCACGACCCTCCAGGGCACGCCCCACCGTCCCCGGAACCCGGTCCCCCACAGCACCGGCCGCGAACACACCCCCCGCCTCGGCCGTACCGAACGCCTGCACCACCGGAATCCCCACACCGCCGAAGAAGGAGTCCAACCGGTCCGACAGCCCACCGCCCCAGCACACCGCCAGATGCACCCGGCCACCGAACAACTCCCGCACCCGGGAGAACTGCCAGTCATACATCGTCCGCGACAACCGCTGCCACGCACTCCTGCGCGGCGACCGGTCGAACTGCACCGCCGACTCCACCGCCGCGTTGAACGTGCCCAACGAGTCCCACCCCGTCGAACGCGCACTCCCCCGCTCCGCATCGAAGACACCCTGCAACACCTGGGCCGAACACACCAGCACCGTCGGCTTGAACGCCTCCATCTGCCGCACCAAACCCGTCGGGCCCGCCAACCCCACACGCACACGCCCCACCATGCACGCCACCAACGAAGCCAACCCCGAGATCTGCGACAACGGCAGATCCAACAACGTGCTCGCCCGGCCCTCAGGCAACTCCGACAACCGCGGCCACATCCGGTCCACCACATCCGCCGCAGCCGACAACAACGCCCCGTGCGACAACACCACACCCCGCGTCAACCGCGACACCGTACTCACCGGATACAGCACCACCGCCACATCCTCGGCCACCGCCCCGTCCCGACGAAACCGCACCGACGACGCGTCCATATACGCACCCAGCGACACCACACCCGCCAGACCCGCGTCCATCCGCCACACCCGACCCAGGTCCGGCAACTCACGCTGCAAACCCGACACCGTGCGCAACAACCGCTCACCCTGCACCACCGCAGCCGCCGGACGCGTCTGCCGCACCACATGCGTCAAACGCTCCGCCGACACCGACTCCGGCAACGGCACCAACACCGCACGCACCGACCACACGGCGAACGCCAACCGCACCCAGTCCTGATGCGACCCCGACACCACCACGATCCGGTCGCCCTCACCCACACCGGCCGCCACCAGACCCTTGGCGACCGCCGTCACCTCCGTGGCGAACCCGCCGGCCTTCACCCGCTCCCACCGGCCGCGCTCACCGCGCACGGAGAACACCTCCGCATGGGCCTCCTCCGTGGCCACCCCGTACACCAGGTCGCTCAGCCCGGAAAGACCCCGGGCCCACATACCAGGAGTGACACTCGGACCGCCCATACCCACTCATCCTCTTGCCGCATCGGAAGACAGGCCGAACAGGCCCACCTCAATCGGGGGATTGCGACCTACTGTGCCCATTTCCCCACCACACGGCAACCCGGAACGCAGACCCGCAACGCCCCAGCACACACCACGGCCACGACCCACCCGGCCCGGCACCCCCAGGGCCCCGGCACACCCCACCCACAGCGCCCGGGCCCACACCACCGAAAAACACTCACCGCACCTTCGTGCGCACCGACCACACATACGCCAGCAGCGACAGCACCGCCACCGACACCATCACCACCGCCATACTCACCAACGACGGCTCACCCGTCTCCGTCAGCCCCGCCAGCGACGCCACACCACCGCCCAGCGCGAACTGCAACGCACCCATCAACGCCGAAGCCGTACCCGCCACCGCGGCCGGCTGCCCGTCCAGAGCCGTCACCGTCGCGTTCGGCATGATGAAACCGACACTGAGCATCATCAGCGCGAGCAGCGCCACGACCATCCACAACTGGGCCACACCCAGCACCGCCAGCGCCGCCAACACACCCACCGAGGCAAGAGCCAGCACCAGACCCATCCCCAGCCGCCGCAGCGTCTCCACACGACCCACCAGGAAACCGTTCAGCTGCGTACCCGCCATCATCCCCAGCGCGTTCACCGCGAACAGCCCCGCGTACAACTGCGGCGAGACACCGAACTCCGTCTGCGACACGAACGAGAACGCCGACACGTACGTGAACAACATCCCGAAACTGAGCCCCATCGTCAGCACCGGACCCACAAAACGCGGCTGACGCAGCAGACCACCCACCGTCACCACCAACTGACGCGGACCCTGCCGACGACGGTCCTGCACCGGCAGACTCTCCGGCAGCCACACCAACACCAGCACAAAGCTCAGCGCCGACATCACCGCCAGCACCCAAAAACTCAACTGCCACGGACCCACCAGCAGCAACTGCGCACCCGCCAACGGAGCCAACAGCGGAGCCAGCATCATCACCAGCGCCAGACGCGAGAAGAACCGCACCGCGTCATCACCCGCGAACAGGTCACGCACCACCGCACGACCGATCACCGCACCCGCGGCACCGGCCACACCCTGCACGAACCGCAGCACGATGAACAACGTCACGTCCGGCACGAACACGCACAGCACCGACGTCACCGTGAACAGGGCCACGCCCACCAACAGCGGACCACGACGCCCCACGGCGTCGCTCAACGGCCCGATCACCAGCTGACCCACGGCCAGGCCCAGCATCATCGCCGTCAGCGTCAGCTGGATCTGCGCCTCACTCGTCCCCAGATCCCGCGTGATCTGGGGGAAGGCCGGAAGGTACATGTCGGTCGCCAACGGCCCGGTCGCCGTCAGCACACCCAGCACCAGCACCAGCAGCGCCACCGACTTGCGCGAGGGCGTCCAGCGCTCACCCGCCTCCGGCTCGGGGGCGGGGGAAGAAACCGGGACAGGGGAAGAGGACCTCTCGACCGCCTCCCGGTCAGGGACCGCGGAGGGGGAGTTCGGGGACTGCACAGGCACTCCAGTTCAGGAACGGGAAAAGCGCCGGAAGGAAGAACCCCGCCGACGACGGACACTTCCATCCCAACATCCCGACCCCGCGGATCGCCTCCTCTTTATCCCCCAGAACGCCTGTGATGTCCGTTACGACCCGAACGGTTACCTTACGAGCCGGTCCAGCAACCGCACGACCTCGCCCTCCGGATCCTCCGTCAGACCACCGTGGATCGGCCCCGGCTGCACGATCGTGCTCCGCGGAGCCGTCAACCACCGGAACCGCTGACCGGGGCGCTCACGACCGGCCGCACCCGCCCCCGCGCCACCACGGCACATCACCTCCACCGCCTCCAGCGCACGCCGCACACCCGCCACGTCCGCCTCAGCGTCCACCGCCAGCAACCGCCGCTCGTCCAACGCCGAACGAGCGCCCAGGAACCCCCGCTCCTGGCAGTACACGATCACCCCGGCGTTCACACACTCACCGCGCTCCAACCGCGGCACCACCCGCAACAGCGCGTACTCGAACACCGCACGCTCACGCCGCTCACCCACACGACCGGTCGTCACCGCGTCGCTGTAACGCCTCGGGGCGCTCATCCCGTCACCTCCGGCAGCCAGGAACGCTCGGCCACCCGGGCCAGCAGGTACCGCACATACGCCGCACGCACATCCCCGGGACCGTCGAACCCGGGCTCGTCCACCAGCCACTCGTCCGGCACCAACTCCACCACACGGCGCAGCAGACCCTCGTCCACCAAGGGCGCCAGGTCCGCGTCCGCGGCGGCCAGGTCCGGCGACGCACCCGACAGCACGTGGTCGGAGGCGTCGTAGGGGCGGTGCACGAACCGGTCGGCGTTGGCCCAGTTGTGGTGGAAGATCAGCGTCGCACCGTGGTCGATCAGGTAGGGGCGCCCGTGCCACAGCAGCATGTTCGGGTTGCGCCAGGACCGGTCCACGTTGCCGGTCAGCGCGTCGAACCACAGCACCCGCCCGGCGAACCCCCGGTCCACCTCGAAGGTCAGCGGATCGAAGCCCAGCGAACCGGGGAGGAAGTCCATCCCCAGGTTGAGCCCGCCGCTGGCCTTGAGCAGCTCCTGCACCTCGGGATCGGGCTCGCTGCGGCCGATCACCGCGTCGAACTCCGCCGTGACCAGCTCCGGAACGGGCAGCCCCAGGGCGCGGCCCAGCTCCCCCGCGACGACCTCGGCCACGAGCGTCTTGCGCCCCTGCCCCGCCCCGAGGAACTTGACCACGTACATCCCCAGGTCGTCGGCCTCGACCAACCCCGGGAGCGAACCTCCTTCGCGCAGCGGCAGCACGTACCGCGTCGCGACCACCTTTCTCAGCACGCGGACCAGCATAGGCAGCGCACGGAGCGCTCGCGCACCGCCGCCTCGACGGGTCCGTCGCTGAGCCGGACGCACGGGGCCGCGGCCCGCCGCCCCTCCACCGCACCGGAACCGCCTCCCGCCATCGCCGCTAAAGGACGCTGAACACGTTCTAGGCAACGTCCCCGTCCGCCGCGACACGCCGAGCGGCTTTCAAAAGGGAGACCTGTGAGGAGGGTGCGGCGTAGCCGCGCGATCTCGTCTTTCTCTTCTTTTTTCTTTTTCAAGAAAAGAACCACCACCTTTACGACGTAGATTTTTAACAGGAACAAGGAAGGGGCCCGGCGCCGAAACCGGACCCCTCACGCGTTTTCCGAGCCGCACGCTTCCCCCGCTAGAGGTTGTCCTCGGGGTCGTCGCCCCACTCGCCTCCGCCCTCCCCCGGCGTGGGCATGACCGGCGTCGGCTCCGCTCCCCCGTCCTCACCGTCCCCCTCCCCCGGGAGCGTCCCCGGCCCCTGCGGGCTCTCCGGGCTCTCCTGCGCCTCGGGGGGCTGCGCCGGGCTGGGCATCTCCGGCGGCGGGAACTGGAGCATCCACCAGTACAGCAGCGACACCAGCAGCAGGATGAGCACCAGCACCAGGCCCAGTCCGCCGATCAGCCACCAGTTGCTCTCCCCCGCCGCCACGGCGCTGTCCCTGCGCCCGGCCCAGGGCGCCCACCGCACCGAGACGGGGCCGCGTGAACCCGCCCAGTGCGGCATCACGACCGGGCCGCGCGCGGCCGCCCTGCCCGAGCGCGCCGCCACCTTGAGGAAGTCCTCCGCCGCCGCGCCCGTCCCGTCGTGGGCGAGGGCCACCCACAGCGCCGAGCGCCCGTCCGTGCGGGCCGCGACCACGTCGGGGCTGCGGCGCACCGCCTCGGCGAACCGCTCCCGCGCGCCGCCGTCACCCGCGGCGCCGGAGTCGAGCACGGCGACGCTCACCTGGTTCCCGGACCCGTCCCTGCCCAGGTAGACCACGCCGAGGGAGGAGTCGCGCACCCGCCCCAGCAGGCGGTAACCGCCCAGTTGACGTGGATCACCCTCGTTCAGCCCCATCGTGGGAACCGCCATGTCATCCCCCTTGCCCTCCACTCCGGCCGTCCGCTTCGCCGCGTTGTGTACCGGACTGGTGCCCGCGAAACGGGTAGTGTCACCACAGGTGAGTGATCCACAACCTATCCGGTGCCCCCGCGTCGGGGCTCCCTGCTAGGAAGGCGGCACATGGCAGAGAGCGGAAACGGCTCAGCGCCCTCCGCGGGCCCGGACAGCGCTCCGGGTGAACCGACCCGGCTGCTGCGCGCCGCGCTGCACGAGGTGTCCAGGGTGATCGTGGGCCAGGAGCGCATGGTGGAGCGCTCCCTGATCGCCCTGGTCGCGGGAGGGCACTGCCTGATCGAGGGCGTACCCGGAATCGCCAAGACCCTGGCGGTGTCCACCCTGGCCAAGGTCACCGGGGGTTCGTTCGCCCGTGTGCAGTTCACCCCGGACCTGGTGCCCTCCGACATCGTCGGCACGCGCATCTACCATCCCTCCACCGAGCAGTTCGACGTGGAGCTGGGGCCGGTCTTCGCCAACTTCGTGCTCGCCGACGAGATCAACCGGGCCCCGGCCAAGGTGCAGTCGGCCCTGCTGGAGGTCATGGCCGAGCGGCAGGTGTCCCTCGGCGGGACCACCCACCCGCTCCCCTCCCCGTTCATCGTCATCGCCACACAGAACCCGGTGGAGTCCGAGGGCGTGTACCCGCTGCCGGAGGCCCAGCGCGACCGGTTCCTGATGAAGGTCAACGTCCGCCATCCGCGCGCGCACGAGGAGATGGAGATCCTGCGCCGGATGTCGACCACCCCGCCCACCGCGCACCAGGTGCTCGACCCCGTCACCCTGAGCGAGCTGCAGTCCGACGCCCAGCGCGTCCACGTCCACCAGCTCATCGCCGACTACGTGGTGCGGCTGGTCATGGCCACGCGCGAGCCGGAGAACCACCAGATGCCGGACCTGCGCCAGGTGCTGGAGATGGGGGCCAGCCCCCGTGCCACCCTGGGGCTGGTCTCGGCCGCCCGGGCCCTGGCCCTGCTGCGCGGGCGCGACTACGTGCTCCCCGACGACGTGCGGGTGCTCGCCCACGACGTCATCGCCCACCGCCTGGTGCTGACCTTCGACGCCCTGGCCGACGGGATCACCGCCGAACAGGTGGTGGACCGCATCCTGTCGACCGTGCTGGCGCCGCGGGTGATCTGGGACGAGCCGCCCAGCGGGGAGACCGCCTCCTTCGCCTCCGCGAGGTGAGCCGGTGAACGCACCCGCCATCGGTACCGACCCCCGGCTGCGCGCCGCGCTGCGCCGTCTGGACCTGCGCATCGTGCACCGCCTGGAGGGGCTGCTGCACGGTGAGCACCTCGGGCTGCGCCTGGGGCCCGGCTCGGAGGCGGCCGAGGCGCGCCTGTACCAGCCGGGCGAGGACGACGTGCGGCTCATGGACTGGTCGGTGACCGCGCGCACCGACACCCCGCACGTGCGCGACCTGGTCGCCGACCGTGAGCTGGAGAGCTGGACCCTGCTGGACCTGTCGCCGAGCATGGACTTCGGCACGGGCCTGCGCTCCAAGCACGAGGTGGCGGTCGGGGCGATGGTCGCGGCCAACCTCCTCACCCAGCGGGTGGGCGACCGCTTCGGCGCCCACTTCCTGCACCGGGGCACGATCCGGCGCTGGCCCGCGCGTTCGGGCAAGGAGGCCCTGCTGGCGCTGTTGGCCACGGTGGCCGCGGCGCCGACCGGTGACGAGCGCGAGCCCTCGCCGCACCGGGCGTCCCTGGCAGACGCCATCGGTGACCTGGTGCGGGTGCGCCGCAGGCGCGGCCTGCGGGTGGTGATCTCCGACTTCCTGGACACCCCCGCCTTCGGCGGCGAGGTGACCTGGGAGCGCCCCCTGCGCCAGTTGGCCGCGCGCCACCAGGTGCTGGTGGTGGAGGTGATCGATCCGCGCGAGCTGGACGTGCCCGAGGTGGGCGACGTGACGCTGCGCGATCCGGGCACGGGCATGGTGCGCGACGTGCGGCTGACGCGGGCGGTGCGCGAGCGCTACCGTCAGGCGGCCGAGGGGCAGCGCCGCGCGGTGCGCGACGCGCTGCGCCGGTGCGGGGTGCACCACCTGATGCTAAGGACGGACCGGGACTGGGTACTGGATACGGCACGCTTCGTTATCCACCAGAGGCGTACCGCGCACCACCTGGCCCGCCACACTCCGGGAACGCCCCGGTGAGCGCGGCGGGCCCCACCGAGGAACCGAACGAGGGCGCGGGCGCGGACCCGCGGGACAGAGCCGAGGCACGGGGGATTGAGTCATGACCTTCCTGGAGCCCCAGAGGTTGTGGTGGCTGCTCCTCGTCGTCGTACTGGTCGCCGCGTACGTGTTCGCGCAGACCCGGCGGCGCGAGTACACGATGCGCTTCACCAACCTGGCGTTGCTGGACCAGGTGGCGCCGCACCGCCCGGACGTGCGCAGGCACGTGCCGGCGGTGCTGTTCACGGTGACGATCGGGGTGCTGATCGCCTCGATGGCGCTGCCGGCGATGCCGGTGCAGCAGCCGCGTGAGCGGGCGACGATCATGGTGGCGGTGGACGTGTCGCTGTCGATGGCGGCCAACGACATCGACCCCAACCGGCTGGAGGCGGCCAAGAAGTCGGCCCAGGGGTTCGTGGAGACGCTGCCGGACCGGTTCAACGTGGGCCTGGTGGCCTTCTCCTCGACGGCGACGGTGGTCTCCTCCCCCACCCATGACCACCAGGCGGTGATCGGCTCGATCGAGAACCTCCAGCTGGGTCCGGGCACGGCGATCGGCGAGGGGGTGTTCGCCTCGCTGGAGTCGATCAGCAGTTTCGACGAGGACGCGGACGTGGACCCGCCGCCGTCGGCGATCGTGCTGCTCTCGGACGGGGAGAACACCAGTGGCCGCGACATCTCGCAGGCCGTGGCGATGGCGGCGGAGCAGGAGGTCCCGGTCTCCACGATCGCGTTCGGCACGGGCGCGGCGATGATCGAGATCGACGGCTACCAGGTGCCCGCCGACATCGACAAGGAGGCGCTGCGCGGTCTGGCCTCGGACACCGGGGGGCACTTCTACGAGGCGGAGAGCGAGACGGAGCTGGACGAGGTCTACGAGGACATCGGCTCGTCGCTGGGCACCGAGCTGGTGCACGAGGAAATCGTCACACGTTTCGTGCTGGCGGCGATCGTCCTGGCGATGGCCACCGCCGTGACGTCACTCCTGTGGTTCCAGCGGCTCCCGTGAGCGGGAGGGGGTCCGCGGACCCCCTCCCGCACGGGCCTCGGGTGACGTGGGCCACATCCCTTTAGGTGGGGTTTACACCGTTCCTGTTATGTCCACGGGTTAGCGTGGGCATGTTTTGTCCTGCCCATCACATGAGGAACGATGCCGAACACACCCGCAGTGCCGACGGCGATCTGCTTTGACCTGGACGACACCCTGATCGACGATCTCGCCGCGTCGTCCACGGGGCTCCGCGCGGTCATGGACCGGCTCGGCCACCCGGACTTCGGAGCAGCCCGCAGTCTGTGGGACGTGCAGACCGAGATCTCCTTCGGTTCCTACCTGCGCGGACGCCTGAGCCTGGAGCAGCAGCGCCGCGAGCGGATCCGGGCCCTGGCCGTCCAGGCCGGTCACCCCGACCTCGCCGACCAGCACTGCGACGAGTTGTACCGGATCTACCTGGAGGCCCACCGCTCGGCGTGGCAGGTCTTCCCCGACGCGATCCCGGCGCTGAACGCGCTGGCCTCGGCCGGATACCGCCTGGCCGTGGTGACCAACGGCATCGAGTCCCTCCAGCACGCCAAGCTCCAGTCCATGGAGCTGGCCCCCTACTTCCACGCCGTGGTGTGCACCGACACGGTCGGAACGGGCAAGCCGGACCCGCGCATCTTCCACACCGCCGCCCAGCGCCTGGGTGTGGACCCCACCGCGTGCTGGCACGTGGGGGACCAGATCCAGGCCGACGGCGTGGGCGCCGCGGCCGCGAGCATGCGCCCGATCATGATCGACCGCCGGGGCCACCAGCGGTTCGAGTCGGTGACCACCATCGCCAACCTGGACGAACTGCTGCGTCTGGTGGGCCTGCCCAGCGCGACCCCCGCCGCCGGATCGCTGTGACCGCCGCCTCCCCGGGCGCTCCGGGACGGCGCGTCACCGCGCACCTGGTCACCGCCGGTGCGCCCGCGGTGCTCGGGGGTCGCGTGCTGTTCGGCCAGGACCCCGCGGACGTGGCCCGCGGCCTGGGCGGCCTGGCCCCGGACGCTCCCCTGCGCGCGCTGGACGTGCTCACCGAGCTGGCGTCCGCGCCCGGCGGCGCCCCGCTGCACATCGACCGGGTGGTGTTCGCAGGAGTCGGGGCGGAGGCCTCCTGGCCCTCGGCCGCGGGCGCCGGTCTGCGGCCCTCCCCCGCCGAACTGGCCGTGGAGGAGGCCGCGCCCGAGAACGGGCTGACGCCGCTGCGCCGGTTCGCCTCCTACGGGATCGTCACCGACCCCGACGGCAACGTGCTGCTGAGCCTGATCGCCGAGGGGTTCCCCGGCGCCGGGACCTGGCACCTGCCGGGCGGCGGCGTGGACGCGGGCGAGGACGTGCGGGCCGCGCTGCGCCGCGAGGTGGTCGAGGAGACCGGCCAGGACGGCCTGGTCGGGGAGCTGGTCACCGTGTCCAGCCACCGCCGTGAGGGCTCCGGCGGCCACGACATCTACGCGGTGTGGGCGTTCTTCCGCGTCCTGGTCCGCGACCCGGGTCCGGCCCGGGTACTGGAGGAGAACGGCTCGACCGCCGACGCGCGCTGGTTCGCCCCCGGTGAGGTCGCCGGGCTGCGGCTGTCCACCACGGCCCGGCGCGGTCTGGCCTACCTGGGCCTGTCCGGCACGGCCTGAGCCCTCGGCCGGGCACCGGCTCCCCTGCGGTGCCCGCACAGGACCGACGCGGACGCCGTGATCTCGTATCCGTCGCGACAGCCGTTTGGCAGCAAGGCGGCCGAACACGCCACAGGTACAGGATCACCGCAGGTGGGAGCCTCGTGCGTCGCACCGGCGCCCCCTCCGGGCGGGCCGTCAGCCCTGCCGGAGGTCCCTGACGAACACGATCCCGTCGCTGTCGGCCAGACGGGCCGGATCGAGCGGGGCGTAGCCGAACCAGGGGGACACACGGGGTGCGGGGATCGCGCCGTCCAGGTCCGCGGCCAGCCGGGGCGCGTCGACCACGCAGCGCTCCTCCCCGAGGGCGTACAGGAGGCCCTCGACGCTGTCCGGGGGCGGGGTGTCCACGCCCCGGTGCCGGATCGTGCCCACGGCCGTGGCCAGGAAGGCGTACTCCTGCCCCAGGCGGGCGCCCGCGATCGCCCCGGCGCCCCACCAGTCCAGCGGCGGCCCGCCCATCCGCATCGTGCTCATGCCGCGCTGGAGGTGGGAGTTGTGGGCGTGGACCAGCACCGGGCCCCGCTCGGCGAGGGCGAAGAGGTTGTCGGCCATCATCTGGTCGCGCAGGCCCAGCAGCCGCGTCATCCGGCTCGGTGAGGTGTCGACCGTCATGCCCAGGTCCTCCAGCCGCGTCATGCGGCGCGAGGAGGTGTCGGCCATCCAGAAGTGGTAGCGCAACAGGCCGGTGGCGGTGCGCCCGTACAGGCGCGCCCGGTCCCAGTCCTCGCGCGAGGTCGCCGAGACCAGGCGCGGCGTGTGCGCGTCGAGCAGCGCCGCCAGGTCGTCGGCGAGCATGCGCAGCTCCCGGACGTCGTCCGAGCGCCCCACGGACTCGGCCGGGTCCAGCATCGCGTCGGGGTTGGTCCACCGCGCGTCGTCGCCGACCAGGCGGTCCAGCGTCCGCGCGTCGCACGGGAGCTGGTCCGCCTCCACCCAGCGCGCGAGGTAGTCGTGGAGCGCGGTCAGGGCCCGCCGGGGGCTCTGGGCGCCGGTGACCTCCAGCGGGCCGTCGAAACCGGCGAAGCGCACCTGTTCGGCGGCGGGCCTGCCGTCGTTGTGGGCGCGCATCCAGCGTACGAGTTCGCGGTTGGCCGCCGACGCGCCGAGCCCGTGGCTGAACCCGTGCTCCATGGCCTCGTCGAGGGTGCCCGTGCCCGAGGTGACGTACGCGTCCACGGCCAGGCCCGCCAGACAGTCGCTCTCGACGGCGATCGTCCGGTAGCCCTCCTGCTCGACGAGCTGGCGGAAGAGCCCGTTGCGCAGGTCCAGCAGGGCGTCCTCCCCGTGGGTGGGCTCGCCCAGGGCGAGCAGTCGCGGCCGGGCCGGGAGCAGCCCCATGGCGGCCGCGGCCTCGAAGGTGTGTGCGGTGATCGTGGTGCCAGTGTCCATACCTTCGACGGTATCGTTGAAGTAACGGTTGAGAGTTTTTCGGTACAGCGGCGGGGATATGGCTAAGAACCTTCAAAGCGGTGATCGGCTCAGGCCGATCGACCTGGCGCGCGGGCACGGCCTGTCCACGCAGGCGGTCAGGAACTACGAGGAGGACGGGATCCTTCCGGCGGCCGACCGCACGCGTCACGGCTACCGCACCTACACTCCGCTGCACGCGCGGGCCCTGAGCGCGTTCGTGGCCCTGGTACCCGGCCACGGCCACCAGGGGGCGGCCTCGATCATGCGGGCGGTGAACGGGGACCGGGCGGATGAGGCGCTGCGCCTCATCGACGAGGGCCACGCCCAGCTCCTGGACGACCGGCGGACCCTGCGGGCCGTGGAGGAGGCGCTGCGCGGCCTGGAGACCGGCGCGCGGTCCCGGTCCGCCGACCGGATCGAATCCGGCGGGCGGACCAGCTCCGGTGGGCGGGCCGGGGCGGCTCCACCCCCACGACCGGCCAAGGAGCCCGGGACGGCCGGGGCGGCGGAGCCCGACGCCACGTTCATCGGACCGCTGGCGGGCAGGCTCGGCGTCCGGCCCGCGACGCTGCGCGCCTGGGAGCGCGCCGGGCTGGTGCGTCCCCGCCGCGACCCGAGGACCGGGTACCGCGTCTACGGCGGGGCCGACGTGCGCGACGCCCTGCTGGTCCACCAGCTCAGGCGGGGCGGTTACCTGCTGGAGCAGATCGCCCCGCTGATCGCCCAGGTGCGCTCGGCCGGCGGGCTGGAGCCGTTGGAGGGCGCGCTGCGCGACTGGCGCGCCCGGCTGTCCGCGCGCGGGCGGGCGATGCTGGCCGGGGCCGCCGAGCTGGAGGCGTACCTGCGAGAACGCGGTTGAGGCCCCGGCCGCCGGCCGGAGTGCGCCGCGAGAGCGGCGGCGCCGTCGAGCACGGGGAGCCGCCCGGCCGCACCGTGCGGCGCGGGGGTCAGGTCCGCGGGACCGGGAACGCGACCCCGGTCAGCCGTTCGCTCTCACGCCACAGCCGGGAACCCTGCTCGGGACTGTCGGCCCCGGCGGGCAGGGGGGTCGGCTCGGGGGTCCCGGAGGTCTGGTCCCGTCCGGCGGGACCGAGGAAGGCGCCGTTGGCGGCCGCGGCGTGGGTCGCGCCGTACAGGGAGGGCCAGGCGGCGCCCTCGGGCGAGCCCATCAGGGTGCGCGCGGCCAGGGCGACGAACAGCCGCCCCGCCCGCCCCGTGGACGTGTGGCGCTGCAGGTTGGTGACGGCCGACCCCGGGTGCACGGCCAGGGCGCGGTGCGCGCTGCCGTCGAGGCGGCGGGCGAGTTCCCGGGTGAAGACGATGTTGGCGCGCTTGGACTTGGCGTACGCGCCCATCGGGCGGTAGCGCTGTTCGCTCATCAGGTCGGTGAGGTCGCCTGAGCGCCAGGTGGCGGCGATGGCGCTGACCGTGACGATCCGCGCGGCCGCCGAACGCGTCAGGGCGGGCATCAGATGGGCGGTCAACGCGAAGTGGCCGAGGTGGTTCGTGCCGACGGTCAGTTCGAGGCCGTCACGGGTGGTGCGGCGTTGGGGGACGTTCATGACTCCGGCGTTGTTGACGAGGATGTCGATCGTCTCCTCGGCGGCGAGCGGGGCCGCCGCGTCGCGGATCGCGGCCAGGTCGCCGAGGTCGAGCTCCACGGTCTCCAGACGCGCGCCGGGCACGTCGCCGCGCAGGCGGGCGGCGGCTTCGGCCAGCGCGTCCGGACGGCGCCCGGTGAGCAGGACACGGGCGCCGTGCCGGGCCAGGGCCCGGGCGGTGCGGTAGCCGATGCCGCTGTTGGCGCCGGTGATCAGAGCGGTCCGGCCGTCGAGCGGCGGAATGTCGGCGGGAGTCCAGTGCTGCGCGGTCATCACACACCTATTAAATGAATGTTCATTTATCAAGCTCAGCATGCTCGCCCGAGCCGGGTTTGTCAAATGAACGTTCATTAAGGGAGGATGGAGGCATGGCAACGCGCGATCCCGACCGCAAACGGCAGCAGTTGATGGAAGCGGCCCTGGCCGAGTTCGCCGAGTACGGCGTGGCCGGCGCCCGGGTGGACCGGCTCGCCAAACGCGCCGGTATCAGCCCCGGCCTCGTGTACTCGTTCTTCGCCGGAAAGGAGGGCCTGTTCGAGGCCGTCCACGAGGCGATCGTCGAGCAGACGGTGGGCGCCGTGCCCATCGACGCCGACGACCTGCCCGGATACGCCGGCCGCCTGCACGACGCCGCGGCACAGCACCCGCAGGTCATGCGGTTCCTCACGTGGTACGCGCTCGAACGCGCCGAACGACCGGTCTCCGAGATCGTCGCCCGCTCCGTGGACGAGAAGATCACGGCCATCGAGGCGGCACAGCGGAGCGGCACCGTCAGATCCGACAGACCGGCCGGTGAGATCCTCGCCCTGGTCCTGACGCTGGCCAACATGTGGCAGCACCGCACCGAGGACGTCAGCCACCTCGTCACCGACGCGCAGCGACGCACTATCATCACCGACGCCGTACGCCGCCTGGTCGCACCGGAGGAGTCCCCTCGTGGTTGACCGCGCCACGGCGGCCCGCCGGCGGGGCTGACCGCCTTCGGGGTCACGGGTCGGGTCCGCTCCGGCCACACCAGCGCACCGGCCGCGACCGGAGCGGCGCTACGTGTTCGTCGCCGAACGCGGTGCCTTCGGCCGCGCCTTCACCGCGGAGGAACCCGCGCCCCCCTTCCGGGCTGGCGTGTTCCCCGCCCGCACTCCTAGAAGCGCAGGTCGAAGCGCTCGCGCAGCCACCACAGCCCGGCTCCCACCGCCAGGACCGCCATGCCGGTGATGACCGTGGGCAGCGGCAGGCTGCACGCCAGCACGACGCAGCCGCCCAGCCCGGTCAGCGGCACCAGCAGCGGCGGGCGGGGCTCGTCGGGGCCCAGGCGCAGCGCCGAGGCGTTGGTGATGGCGTAGTAGACCAGCACTCCGAAGGCGGAGAAGGCGATCGCGCCGCGCAGGTCGGTGACCAGGACCAGGGCGATGACGACGGCGCCGACCAGCAGCTCGGCGCGGTGGGGCACCCCGTGGCGCTCGTGGACCGAGGCCAGGGAGCGGGGCAGGTGTCCGTCGGCGGCCATCGCGGCGGTGGTGCGCGAGACCCCGAGGATGAGGGAGAGCAGGGCCCCCAGGCTGGCCACGGCCGCGCCCGCGACCACCACGGGGGCCAGCCAGTCGAACCCGGCCACCCGGACGGCGTCGACCATCGGGGTGTCGGTGGTGGACAGGCGCTCGCGGCCCAGCACGATCAGCAGTCCGGTGCCGATGACGAGGTAGAGCGCCAGCACGCCGCCCAGGGAGATGTTGACCGCGCGGGGGATCGTGGTCTGGGGGTCGCGGACCTCGCCGCCCAGGGTGGCCACCCTGGCGTACCCGGCGAAGGCGAAGAAGATCATCCCGGCCGCGCCGAGCACACCGAAGGAGCCGGGCCAGGGCCCCAGGCCCTCCACCTGGGCGACGGCGGCCAGGCGCCCGCTGAGGAGCATGGCAACGCACACGGCGGCCAGGACGGCCAGGACCGCGGCCAGCAGGATCTTGATCACCATCGTGGAGCGCTGGATCCCGCGGTAGTTGAGCGCGGTGAGCGCGACCACGGTGGCCGCCGCCAGGGCCTTCTCCCAGCCGGGGAGGAGGTAGGCGCCGAAGGTCAGCGCCATGGCCGCGCAGGAGGCGGTCTTGCCGACCACGAAGGACCAGCCCGCCAGGTAGCCCCACAGGTCGCCCAGGCGCTCGCGGCCGTAGACGTAGGCGCCGCCGGACTCGGGGTGGCGGGCGGCGAGCCTGGCCGAGGAGACGGCGTTGCAGTAGGCGACGATCCCCGCGATGAGGATGGCCACGGGCAGCCAGGCGCCCGCGCCGAGCGCGGCCGGGGCGAAGACGGTGAACACCCCGGCGCCGAGCATCGCGCCCGCGCCGATGGCGACGGCGTCGACGGTGCCCAGGACGCGGGCGGGTCTGGCCTGGGGGCCGGAGGAGGAGGTGGTCAACGGGGTCTCCCTTGCGTGAGTACTCCCGGCTCGCGCCGGGCGGCAACGCTCCCTTCCCCGGACGCCTCCGGTAAAGCACAGCGGTACCTCGGGACGTGACGGCGGACCTCGTGTGCCCGGCTGGCGCACCCTCCCCCCGTCGCGTCCTGACCGGACACGACGCGGGGTCCCGGCGCTTCGGGGGCCGGGGCTCGGCTGCGCCGCCGGGGCGGCGGTCGTGTCCGACTTCCGAGTGTGCCCGATCCCGGTGACCACCGGGAGCAGTCCGGCCATGACGAAGGTGGCCGGTATCGGTCCGTACGGTGTCCACGCGGTGGCGCGGGACGCCCCGGCGCAGCGCGGCGGGCCCGGAACGGCCCCCGCCGTTCCGGGCCCGCGCCCGCTCCCGTCCCCCGCGGTCGGCCGCGGGGCCGCCACCGGTTCAGGTGGGGCGCCAGGGCGTTCCGGTGTTGTCGGTGATGTCCTCCGCCGCGACCTGACGGAGCTGGCGCGAGAGGTCGGACAGGGCGCGCGAGACCGCGAGCTCCTCACCGATCTCGGGGACGTCCAGGTCCGTGGGGTGCTTGCGGGCCATCCCGTGGCCCCGCAGCGCCGTCCCGTCGTCGGCGACCAGGCCGACCTCGGCCCAGGTGCGCGCGCTGTCGCCCTCGTTCTCCTCGGCGACGACGACGTCGACGTTCCAGCGCTTGGTCGTCTGCATGGCATCGGCCCCCTCTGCGTTGGCGCCCGTGCAGCCGGGCGGGTGTTCGATGTGCGCGTCCGGACCCGGGTAGACCAGGTCGTCGTGGCCCTGTTCGGCGCCGGCCCAGTGGACCCGGTAGGGGGGTTCCCCGTCGGATCCCCCGACGCCGGTGACGACGCCCGTCCTGCGGTGGGCGTCGGCGCGCGGGCTCTCGACCACCAGCTGGTCCCCTACGTGTGCTCGCATGGGTTCCCCCGCAAACGTCGGATACCTCCATCTTCGGCACCCCGGCGCCCCACGGCGCGGGGGTTGGGCCTTTGTTGGCGTGGGACTGGGAGGTTTTTGCCGTGTGCCGTGGTCGGGGCCGCCCCTGGTAGCGTCACGGCGTGGCTCAGCACTACTTCGACTCCGATCCGGGCGCCGCCAGCCGCCCCTCCACCGCCGACCTGGTCCTGCCGGACCTGCACCTGCGGCTGCGCACCGACCGTGGCGTGTTCTCCCCCGACAAGGTCGACCTCGGCACGCGGGTGCTGCTGGAGTCGGTCCCGCCGCCGCCCGAGGGCGGGCGCCTGCTCGACCTGGGCTGCGGCTACGGGCCCATCGCGCTGACGATGGCCTCGCGCGCGCCGGGGGCGCGGGTGCTGGGCGTGGACGTCAACGCGCGGGCCGTGGGGCTGGCGCGGCGCAACGCCGCCGAGCACGGGCTGGACAACGCGCGGTTCGCGGTGGTGGAGCCCGAGGGCGGGCTGTCGGTGGAGCGGGGCGCGTCCGGGGAGGGCGCGCCAGCGCGGGACGACGTGACCGCCCAGGACCTGCTGGGCCCCTTCGACGCGGTGTGGTCCAACCCGCCCATCCGGGTGGGCAAGGGCGTGCTGCACTCCATGCTGCGCACGTGGCTGGGGCGGCTCACCCCCGAGGGCGTCGCCCACCTCGTGGTCCAGCGCCACCTGGGCTCGGACTCGTTGCAGAAGTGGCTGGACGAGCAGGGCCTGCCCGCCGAACGGGTGGCCTCCCGAGCGGGTTTCCGGGTGCTCGCGGTGCGCCGTTCCGTGGCTTGACGCGGCTTTTGCCGTGGTGTGTCACGGGTCATGCGTGCGCCCACGCACGGTGACCTGTACTCTGTGGCGAACAGATGGCCTCCGGGACCAGCCCGGGAACACCCGCCGAGGAAAACACCGCAGTTGAGCACGCAGTTGCGTCCCACGGACGTCAAACGCCTGAACCGCCAGTGGCGCAGGCGCACCGAGGGGCGACTCGCCCTTCTCGTCGAATCGGTCACCCAGCCCTACAACCTGGGCTCGATCCTGCGCACGGCTGCGACCTTCGGTGTCGACCAGCTCTGGTTGACCGGCAACAGCGCCGACCCCGACGACCCCAAGGTCGGCAAGACCGCCCTGGGCACCGCCGCCAAGGTCGAGCACATCCGGATGGCCTCCACCGCCGACGCCCTGGCCGCCGCACGCGCGGACGGGTACCGGGTGGTCGCGGTCGAGCTGGCCTCCGGCGCGCTCCCGCTGCACGCGGCTCCCCTGGAGCCGGACGTGTGCCTGGCCGTGGGCGCCGAGGACCACGGATGCTCCCCCGCCCTGCTGGCGGGCGCGGACGCCGTCACCTACGTTCCCCAGATCGGACGGGTGGGATCGCTCAACGTGGCCGTGGCCACCGCGATCGCGCTCTCCGAGGCCCGCCGCCGGGAGTGGGCCGGGCTCGGCGGGGAGGCCGACGCCCCCGCCGGGAGCTGACCGCTCCGAAACATCCGCCGCCGGGGAACAACCGCCCCAGGCCGATCGTCTTTATTCCTGGTAGTCACATATCACCACAAAGCGCAACAGGCGCAGAGAGAGGAACAGTGGACCCGTCCCGAAGTACCGGCAGCGTCCTGAACGGACGCTGCGACACAGACGACGAGCCCCCTTCTACGAAGGGTGCGCACCCTCGTAGGAGTCCGAGCCCGAAGCGGAACCAGGCGGTGCGTGCCCGATGATGAGCACCATCCTCAGTATCGCCTTCGGGATCGTGGTGGTCTTCCTGATCACCGTGGCGACGGGTTACTTCGTCGCCCAGGAGTTCGGTTACATGGCCGTGGACCGCTCGCGACTGCGGGCGAAGGCGGCGGCCGGGGACGCCGGGGCCCAGAGGGCCCTGGGCATCACCAACCGGACGTCCTTCATGCTCTCCGGTGCCCAGCTGGGCATCACCGTGACCGCCCTGCTGGTGGGTTACGTGGCCGAGCCCATGATCGGCGAGGGCGTCGGTGAGCTGCTCGGCCTCGCCGGAATCCCCACGGGGACGGGCGTGGCCATCGGCACCGTCCTGGCCCTGCTCTTCTCCACCGTCGTGCAGATGGTCTTCGGAGAGCTCTTCCCCAAGAACCTGGCCATCGCCCGGCCCGAGCCGGTCGCGCGCTGGCTGGCGCTGTCCACGGGGATCTACCTGAAGATCTTCGGCCCGGTCATCTGGCTGTTCGACCAGGCGGCGATCCTGCTGCTCAAGGCGGTGCGGATCGAACCGGTCGAGGACGTCCAGCACGCGGCGACCGCGCGCGACCTGGAGAGCATCATCGCCGAGTCCAAGGCCAGCGGCGACCTGCCGCCGGAGCTGTCCACCCTGCTGGACCGCACCCTGGACTTCCACGAGCGCACCGCCGGACACGCGATGATCCCGCGTCCGGAGGTGGCCACGGTGGAGGAGGGCGACCCGGTCAGCCGGGTCGTGGAGCTGATGGCCTCCGACCACTCGCGCTTCCCGGTGCTGGGTGACGGCGTGGACGACATCGTCGGCGTCATCTGCCTGCGCGACGTGCTCGCGCTGGGCGACCGGGACCTGGCCAACACCAAGGTCAGCGAGGTGGCGCGGCCCACCGTGATGCTTCCCGCGTCGCTGCCGCTGCCCTCCGCGCTGAGCCAGCTGCGCGAGGCGGGCGAGGAGTTCGCCTGCGTGGTGGACGAGTACGGCGGCCTGGCCGGGGTCATCACGACCGAGGACCTGGCCGAGGAGCTGGTCGGCGAGATCGCCGACGAGCACAGCCCCGCGGAGGAGTCCCCCTCCTACCTGGAGGGCGAGGGCTCCTACCTGGTCCCGGGCGCTCTGCACATCGACGAGGTCGAGCGGCTGCTCGGCCACGACCTGCCCGAGGGGGACTACGAGACCCTGGGCGGTCTGGTGGTGCACGAGCTGCACCGGCTCCCCGAGGCCGGTGACAGGGTCTCCATCGCCCTGCCCCGACCGCCCAGCGCGCACGACGAGGACCCCGACATGGGGCTGACCATGGTCGTCAGCGCGGTGCAGAGGCACGTTCCGCACACCGTGGAGCTGCGTCTGCACGAGGTGCAGGGCAACGAGTCGCAGGAGGCGTCGGCATGAGTGACATGAACGTGTGGGTGGCGCTCGCGCTGACCGCGGTGATCATCGCGCTGAGCGCCTTCTTCGTGGCGATCGAGTTCGCCCTGGTGGCGGCGCGCCGCTACCGGCTGGAGGAGGCCGCCGAGTCCAGCTTCTCGGCACGGGCCGCGGTCAGGAGCGCCCGCGACCTGTCGCTGCTGCTGGCCGGTTCGCAGCTGGGGATCACCCTGTGCGCCCTGGCGCTGGGCGCGATCTCCAAGCCCGCCGTCCACCACATGCTGGAGCCGCTGTTCGGCGGCCTGCCGGCGGCGGTGGGCTACGTGGTCTCGTTCGTGCTGTCGCTGATCGTGGTGACCTTCCTGCACCTGGTGGTGGGTGAGATGGCGCCCAAGTCCTGGGCGATCTCGCACCCGGAGAAGTCGGCGATCATGCTGGCCGTGCCGATGCGGGCGTTCATGTGGTTCACCCGTCCGCTGCTGCTGATGCTCAACGGCATGGCCAACTGGTGCCTGCACCGGCTGGGCGTGGAGGCGGTGGACGAGATGTCGTCCGGGCACGGTCCCGACGACGTGCGCGAGCTGGTGGAGCACTCGGCCAAGGCCGGTGCGCTCGACCCCGAGCGCCGCGCCCAGCTGGCCACGGCGCTGGAGGTCAACTCCCGTCCGCTGAGCGAGATCGTGACACCGCGCGAGGAGATCGCGTCGGTGTCCCCGAACTCGACGGTGGACGACATCAAGCAGGTGTCGCGGGAGTCCACGCACCTGCGCCTGGTGGTGATGGACGGCACCGAACCCGTGGGCGTGCTGCACGTGCGCGAGGCGCTGACGGGCCCGGAGGGGACCACCGCGGCCGACCTGATGCGGCCGGTGCTCACCCTGGCCGCGGAGACGCCGATGTACGCGGCGATGGGCATCATGCGGGAGAGCCGCAGCCACCTGTCCCTGGTGGAGACGGACGGCGAGGTGATCGGCCTGGTCACCCTCCAGGACATCCTGGACCGCCTGCTGCTGCTGGACACGGCCGCCTGAGCGGGGCCGTGAGGCCGTGAGGGGCCGGGAGGGGGATCCCCCTCCCGGCCCCTCGTGTGTGTGCGCGTGTTCAGCAGCAGCGCGACCCCGGGTCGGTGTCGCCCCGGTCCACGTGCTGGCGCCAGAAGGCGCGCTCGCTCATGGGCTCCTGCCCGGGGTGCGTGCGCCGGTGGTGGTCGAGGTAGATCTCGTAGGCGCGCTCACCGGCCACGCCGCGGACGATCTGCCACGCCTCGCGCAGGCCCCGCAGCAGGGCGGGGCCCAGCCGCGCGCGTACCCGCTCCATGGGCTACTCCTCCCTGCGCGCGGTGACGTCGCCCTCCCCCGCCGGGGCCAGTCGGCGGGCGTGCTCACGCTCCTCGCGGGTGGGCACCAGCCCCGAGGGGGCCCACAGCCGGGACGTCTCGTGGGGCGCCTCGCTGGTGGGCAGCGTGCCCTCCGGCGCCCGCAGCGCCCTGATCCACACCCGGACCGAGTCGACCAGGATGATGAGGACCAGGATCGCGAACAGCGCCGACAGGACGCCGTTGACGGTGGTGTTGAGCACGACCCTCTGCATGTCCTCCACGCCCTGGATGGCGCCCACGCTCGTCTCCCCCGCGGCCAGGGCCTCGGAGAACTGCTGGCGCTGGGCGAAGAACCCGATGGCGGGGTCGGAGGAGAAGATCTTCTGGTAGCTGGCGGTCAGCGTGACCGCCGCGTCCCAGGCCAGCGGCACCAGGGTCACCCAGGCGTACTTGGCGCGTCCGGACTTGATGATCAGCGTGGTGCACACCGCCAGGGCGATCGCCGCCAGGAGCTGGTTGGCGATGCCGAACAGCGGGAAGAGCTGGTTGATGCCGCCCAGGGGGTCGTTGACCCCGGCCCACAGGAAGTAGCCCCACGCCCCCACGATCAGGGCGCTGCACAGCCAGGCGCCCGGGCGCCAGCTGGGGTCGCGCATGGGCTTGTAGACGTTGCCCAGGGTGTCCTGGAGCATGAAGCGGCCCACCCGGGTGCCCGCGTCCACGGTGGTGAGGATGAACAGCGCCTCGAACATGACGGCGAAGTGGTACCAGAACGCCATCATGGCCTGGCCGCCGAAGACCGCGGAGAAGATCTGCGCGGCGCCCAGGGCGAACGTGGGGGCCCCGCCGGTGCGGGCCAGGATCGACTCCTCGCCGATCAGCTCGGCGGTGCGCTCCAGGGTCTGGGCGTCGACGGTGAAGCCGAGCTGGCTGACCGCCGCGGCGGCGCTCTGGACGGTGTCGCCCAGCGCGGTGGCGGGCATGTTCATGGCGAAGTACACGCCGGGGTCGATGATGCAGGCGGTGATCAGCGCCATGATCGCCACGAACGACTCCGTGAGCATGGAGCCGTAGCCGATCATCCGGACCTGGCTCTCCTTCTCGATGAGCTTGGGCGTGGTGCCCGAGGAGATCAGCGCGTGGAAGCCCGACAGGGCGCCGCAGGCGATCGTGATGAACACGAACGGGAACAGCGACCCGGCGAAGACCGGCCCCTCGCCGTTGAAGGCGAAGTCGGTGAAGCGCGGCAGCCGCAGGTCGGGGGCGACGATGAGGATGGAGGCGGCCAGGAGCACGACCACGCCCACCTTCATGAAGGTGGACAGGTAGTCGCGGGGGGCCAGCAGCAGCCAGACCGGCAGGACCGAGGCGACGAAGCCGTAGACGATCAGGCCGAAGGTGAGCTCGTTCTTGCTGAAGAGGAAGAGCTCGCTCAGCACGGCGTGCTCGGCCACCCAGCCGCCGCCCACGATGGACAGCAGCAGCAGGACGACGCCGATGGCGGAGGTCTCGATGACCTTGCCGGGTCTGAGGAACCTGAGGTAGACGCCCATGAACAGGGCGATCGGGACCGTCATGATGAGCGAGAACGAGCCCCAGGGGGACTCGGCCAGCGCGTTGACCACGACCATGGCCAGGACGGCCAGCAGGATGATCATGATCGCCATGACGGCGACGAGGGCGGCGACGCCGCCCACCGGGCCGATCTCCTCGCGCGCCATCTGGCCCAGGGAGCGGCCGTTGCGGCGGGTGGAGAAGAACAGCACCACCATGTCCTGGACGGCGCCGGCGAAGATCACGCCGACGATGATCCAGATGGTGCCCGGCAGGAAGCCCATCTGTGCGGCCAGCACGGGGCCCACGAGCGGACCGGCGCCCGCGATGGCGGCGAAGTGGTGGCCGAACAGCACCCGGCGGTCGGTGGGGTGGTAGTCGGCGCCGTTGTCGAGCCGCTCGGCCGGGGTGGCCCGCGTGTCGTCGGTGATCAGCACCTTGTACTGGATGAACCGGGCGTAGAAGCGGTAGCCGATGGCGTAGGAGGCCAGGGCGGCGAAGACCAGCCAGGCGGCGGAGACCTCCTCTCCGCGGCCGATGGCGATCATGCCCCAGGCGACGGCGCCGACGAGGGCGACGGCGGTCCAGACGGCGATGCTGCGGGGCGTCCACCGCGGCCGGGGGGACCCGGCCTCCGCTGGGCCGCGGGTCGGGACAGAGGACATCCGTTCCTTCTCTC
Source organism: Nocardiopsis sp. LDBS0036 (assembly GCF_041228755.1). Taxonomy (NCBI): domain Bacteria; kingdom Bacillati; phylum Actinomycetota; class Actinomycetes; order Streptosporangiales; family Nocardiopsidaceae; genus Nocardiopsis; species Nocardiopsis sp. LDBS0036. The sequence goes on along the minus strand of NZ_CP141103.1, from coordinate 846,527 downwards.
TTCGTGGCTTCGGGGCTCCGGTCGGGTCGGGGACCGCCGGACGCCTGTCACTCAGGGCCAGCTGTTTGTAACAAGCATCACAAAGGAATCGTTTTTATCACATAGGCCGCACCACGGGAACTTTTCGGAGGAGGTGCGGCCCAGCGGTCGTCCCCGGCCCCGGACATGCCGAGGGGGGAGGGCGCGGTGCGCGCCCTCCCCCCTGGTCGGGGTGCCCTCGGGGCTGGAGGGGTGTCGGAGGCGGATCGGCGGGGCGGGACCGCGCCGCGGGCGCCGGTGGGGAGCGGCGGCCGCCTCGACGCGGGGCGCGCCCGCGAGCGGTGGCGGGCGGACAGGACGGAGCCCCCCGGGGATGTCCTCGGGGGGCTCCGCGCAGGTGTCGCTAGGCGGTCTTGGCCGTCAGGGTCACCTCGATGTTGCCGCGGGTGGCGCGGGAGTAGGGGCACATCTGGTGCGCGCCCTCGACCAGCTCCTCGGCCTTGGCCTGGTCCACGCCCGGGATGGTGACGGTCAGCGCCACGGCCAGGGCCATACCGTCGTCGGCCTTGCCCAGGCTGACCTGGGCGTCGATGGTGGAGCCGTCGACGTCGACCTTCTCCTTGCGGGCGACGGCCTTGAGGGCGCCGTGGAAGCAGGCGCCGTAGCCGACCGCGAAGAGCTGCTCGGGGTTGGTGCCGGGGCCGTCGTCGCCGCCCATGCCCTTGGGCACGGACAGGTCGACCTCCAGGCGGCGGTCGTCGGTGCGACCGGTGCCCTTGCGGCCCTCTCCGGTGACGGTGGCGTTGGCGGTGTACATCACGTCGTAGGCCATGGTTGCCTCTCTCCTTCGTGGTCCGTGATCGGTGTGGTGGTACGGGTGGGGGCCCGCGGTCCCGTTCAGCACGGGCTGTGCCTGCGGGAGGCGGTCTCCACCGAACGCGTGAGCAGGCCGAGCGCCTCCTGCAACTCCCGGGCCCGCTCCCGGGGCAGCCCGGCCGAGCACATGACCCGTTCGGGGACCTCCTCGGCACGTGCGCGCAGCGCGTCGCCCTTCGGGGTGGCCGAGACCTCGACGACGCGCTCGTCGGTGGAACTGCGTTCGCGGGTCAGGAGCCCGGCGCACTCCAGGCGGCGCAGCAGCGGCGAGAGCGTGCCCGAGTCCAGGTGCAGGGCCCGGCTGAGCTCCTTGACGGTGAGCGTTCCGCGCTCCCAGAGCACGAGCATGACCAGGTACTGGGGGTAGGTCAGTTCCAGGTCGCCCAGCAGTTCCCGGTAGAGCCCGGTCATGGCCCGGGAGGCCGCGTAGAGGGAGAAGCACAGCTGGTTGTCCAGGGCGAGGGGGTTCTCCCCTTGCTCGTCGGCCACGGTGTTCCCTCCTGCGCGTGCGGAACCGTTCGGTGGGCACCACCGTAACAGAATTAAGTTGCACGCAACATGATCGTGCGCAACTTTTTTGGTGTGTCGCGGGTGCCCGCGCCCGGCCGGGCGCGGGCACCGGGGCCCTCAGAGGAAGCTCACGCCCTGGGCCAGCGGCAGCTCGCCGCCGTAGTTGACCGTGTTGGTCGCCCGGCGCATGTAGGCCTTCCAGGAGTCCGAACCCGACTCGCGGCCGCCGCCGGTGTCCTTCTCCCCGCCGAAGGCGCCGCCGATCTCCGCGCCGGAGGTGCCGATGTTGACGTTGACGATCCCGCAGTCCGAACCGGCCGCGGACAGGAACCGCTCGGCCTCGGACTGGTCCTGGGTGAAGATCGACGACGACAGCCCCTGGGGCACGCCGTTGTGCAGCTCCACCGCCTCCTCCAGCGTGCGGTAGGGCATCACGTACAGGATCGGCGCGAAGGTCTCCTCGCGCACGACGGCGGTCTGGCCGGGCATGCGCACCACCGCGGGCTCGACGTAGTAGGCGTCGGCGGCCTCCTCCTCCAGGACCCGGGCGCCGCCGACCAGCACCTGGCCGCCCTCGGCCGCGGCGCGCTCCAGCGCCGAGCGCATCGCGGCGTACCCGCGCTCGCCCACCAGCGGACCCACCAGCGTCGACTCCGCGAAGGGGTCGCCGACGCGGTCGCGCAGCTGCTTGTAGGCGTCCACGATCCGCCGGGTGACCTCCTCGGCCACGTCCTCGTGCACGATGAGGCGGCGCAGCGTCGTGCAGCGCTGACCCGCCGTGCCCGCGGCGGAGAAGACGCTGCCGCGCACCACCAGGTCCAGGTCGGCGGAGGGGGCCACCACGGCCGCGTTGTTGCCGCCCAGTTCCAGCAGGTAGCGGCCCATGCGGGCGGCCACCCGGGGCGCCACCTCGCGGCCCATGGCGGTCGATCCCGTGGCCGACAGCAGGGCCACCCGGGGGTCGTCGGCCAGGGCCCGGCCGATCTCGCGGCCGCCCAGCACGACCCGGTGCAGACCCCGGGCGGGCGCGCCGACCTCCTGCGCCGCGCGCATGAGCAGGCCGTGGCAGGCCAGCGCGGTGAGCGGGGTCAGCTCCGAGGGCTTCCAGACCACGGTGTTGCCGCACACCAGGGCCACGCACGTGTTCCACGACCACACCGCCACGGGGAAGTTGAAGGCGGTGATCACGCCGACCACGCCCAGCGGGTGCCAGGTCTCCATGAGCCGGTGGCCGGGCCGCTCGGAGGGCATGGTGCGCCCGTACAGCTGCCGGGACATGCCCACGGCCAGGTCGCAGACGTCGATCATCTCCTGGACCTCGCCCAGGGCCTCGGAGCGGATCTTGCCCGCCTCGATGGTCACCAGCTCGGCCAGGTCGGCCTTGTGCTCGCGCAGCAGCTCGCCGAGCCTGTGGACGAGCTGCCCGCGCACCGGGGCGGGGGTGTCGCGCCAGGCGGCGAAGGCCTCCCGGGCCTCGGTGACGGCCTGCTCGACGTCGGCGGCGGACTCGTGGCCCAGGGCGAAGAGCTCCCGGCCGGTGATGGGCGACCTCGCCGCGCCGCCGGCCCCGGCCGGTTCCTGGGGCGCGGCGACGCGGCACCGGTCCAGGGCGGCCCGCGCGCGGTCGGCGAGGGAGGCGGTGGTGGGGAGGGCGGAAATCGGCATGTGCTGCTCTCTCCGTTGAGAGGAACGGGCGGTCACCTCACACCCTGCCAAGTCCGACCCCGCCGGTCCAGCCCCCGTGTCTCGTCGGCCGGACGCGCCGGACACGCCGTCCCCGGGGCGGTCGCGGGCGGCGTTAGACTCGGCTGGCCCCTCCCCCGGCGGCCCTCCCGACGCCCCTGAGACGGACAGCGACCCCCGTGCACCACCACACCACTCCCGAAGAGGACCGTGCCGGTCTCCCCGAGCCCCGCCTGGTCCTGACCCGCTCCGGTTTCGGCGCGGCCGAGCCCCTGTTCAGCGCCGATCTGCGGGCGAGCGCCGACCTCGCCCAGGCACGGGAGGCGGTCGCCGCGCACGCCTCCCGGCTGTGGACGGAGGCCGCCCGCGACGGCGCCGACGACCGCCCCCTGTACTGGGCGCGGCTGGTGCTCTCGACCCGGCTGCGCTCCTGGCGGCCGGACTTCGCCGTGTCCGACGCCGACCGCGCCGACCTGCTGCACCTGCTGGAGACGGGCTCGCGCGGCATCGCCGACCTCGACTTCCCGCCGGGCGACCGGTGGGTGCGGGTGGTCGTGACCGGCTTCGACCCCTTCCGCCTGGACGAGGACCCGGCGTGCTCCAACCCCTCCGGCGCGGCGGCGCTGGACCTGAACGGGTGGACGTTCCCCGTGGGCGGGCGCACGGCCGTGGTGCGCACCGCGGTGTTCCCGGTGCGCTGGGCGGACTTCGACGCCGGGCTGGTGGAGGAGGCGCTGGCCGAGCAGCACCGGCGCGCGGACGCGGTGGTCACGCTCAGCCGCGGGCGGCCGGGCCGCTTCGACCTGGAGGTGTGGAACGGCGTCTGGCGCGGCGGGGGCGAGGACAACCTGCGGGTGTCGCGCACCGGCCGGGCACCGGTGCCGGGCCCCGGCGTCCCGGAGTGGACGCTCTCCTCGCTGCCCCACGAACGGATCCTGGCGGCGGCGCGGGAGGACCCCTACCCGGTGGTGGTCAACACCGAGGTGGCCGAGGCCGCGCCGGACGGCCGCGGGGTGGTGGTGCGCCCGGACGGCCCCACGGAGGGGTCGGCGGCGCGCCGCGGGGGCGGCGGGGACTACCTGTCCAACGAGATCGCCTACCGCAACACGCTGCTGCGGGAACGGGCGGGGCGGCGGATCGCGGCCGGGCACGTGCACCTGCCCAAGGTGGCCTCCCCTCGGGAGAACGCCGAGGTCCTGGCGCAGGTCCGGCGGATCGTGGCGGCCGTGGCCGCCGACGCGGCCGAGCCCCGGGAGGAGGCGGGGCGGGGCTGACCCCCTCCCCCGCCCCCGCCCGTCTCAGTAGGCCGAGTTCGTGGCGAAGACGCTCATGAGCCCCGCAGCCCCGTAGACGAAGAACAGCACGGCGTACAGCGCGGTCCCGACTGCGAAGAGCACCCAGGAGATGATGGTGCAGGTCCTGGCCGACTGGGGGTTGGTGGTGGTCATGGTCAGCGCGACGATGGCCAGGATGAGGCCGACGATCGACAGCATCCAGCACAGGCACAGGCCGAAGATGTTGGCGATGAGTGCGCCGATGGCCGAACCCTGGCTCGCGGGCGGAGGCGGCGGCTGGAAACCGGGGCCGCCGTACCAGCCTCCGGGGGGCGGGGGGAGGCCGCCGCCGGGCGGCGGATACCCTCCGCCTCCTCCGGGAGGGGGCTGGTAGCCACCGCTCCCCCCTCCGGGGGGAAGGTAGCCGCCGGTTCCGGGACCGTAACTCATGGGTGCCTTTCAGGGGTGGACGGAGCGGGCGCTCCGACGGAGGAGGGCGTGTCACCGGCGTCCGGATTCGCGGGGGAGAACGGTGTACGCCCCTTCGGGATCAGTATGGCCGGAACGCGGACCCGCCGAGGACCGGTGCCCCCGTGTCCGCACCGGGTTTCGGACAGTGTCGGCACGGGTCCGCAAATCCCCGGAAACGGGCCCGGAGCCAAGCCGCCGGCCTACCGGGGACCTGGCCGCGCGATCCCCCTCCCGGGCCCTCCCGGAGGCACCAGGGGGGCCACCGGAGGCGGGACGGGTGAACAGAGAGTGACCACGCACCGGACACGCTGAGTACGCGGACGCCTGCGAGGCGATTCACGCTGAGGTGAGCGGCTCGGATATGGTCCCCCTCGTGGCTGTCACCTCACTACGACGCAAACTCTCCGTCAGCGCCGCCGTGGGTCTGCTCCTGGTCCCCGGCTGCCGTGCCGTGGAACAGGAGCTTCCCTACGCCGAACCGGTCCGCTCCTCGCCCGACGACCTGGCGGGGATGGAGGCGAGCACCGTGTCGGTGACCACCGACGACAGCGTGGTGAGCTACCGCTACCCGCGGTTGGGCGACAACCACCCGCTGACGGTGGAGGCGCGCACCGCCATGGCCGCGCGCCAGACCGCCTTCCTGGAGGACCTGCCGGAGGGGGGGTCCCCCGAGCTGCACCAGGACACGGTCATCCTCGCCGCCTCCCCTGAGGTGGTGGGCGCGCGGCTGACCGCGACCGCCTCCGCGGGAGGGGACGAGACCTTCGAGGCCGACACCCTGTGGTACGACGCGGGCAGCGAGGAGGTGCTGCCCTGGACCTCGCTGTTCCGGGACGAGGAGGCGATCGAGCAGGCCCACCTGGCCCTGGCCGACGTCCTGGAGGAGGGGTACGACCTGCCCGAGCACCAGCTGCCCGGCCTGGTCGGCGAGGTCGCCTCGGGCGAGCGGACCGCGCCGGAGGGCGGCGCGTCCGCTGACGGCCGGGACGGGACGGCCGACGGTGGGGCGGACGGGGGTTCCGAGCCGCTCGACCTGTCCGAGCCCGGCCAGGCCCGCAAGGCCGCCGAGCGCTGGGCGGGCTCGCCGCTGGGCGACCTGGCCTTCAGCACCGCGGGCGGCCTGGCCGTGCGCATGGACCCCGACGCGGTGCCCGGCGCGGGCCGGGTCGGCGAGGTGCTGGTTCCGGTGGAGGCCGCCGAGGTCGAGGGGCTGCTGTCCGAGCTGGGCTACCTGGCCCGGGAGGCGGCCCTGAGCGGGGACGGCCTGGGCGACGACCTCTCGCAGGACGGGGGCGGCCTGAGCGCCCAGGGGCACACCCTGGACTGCGAGCGCCTCAAGTGCGTGGCGCTGACCTTCGACGACGGGCCGGGGGAGCACACCGACCGGTTGCTGGACAGCCTGGCCGAGTACGACGCCCACGCCACGTTCTACGTGCTGGGTTCGCTCGTGGACGACTTCCCCGCACCGGTGGAGCGCATGGCCGAGGAGGGCCACGAGCTGGGCAACCACACCTGGAAGCACGACGACCTGGCGAAGATGTCGGCCGACGGGATCCGCAAGGACATCGAACGCACCAACGCGGCCGTGCGCGAGGTGACCGGGGTGGAACCGCCGACCATCCGGCCGCCCTACGGGTCGCTGAACGGGACGGTGCGCAAGACGGTGGAACAGCCCCTGGTCCTGTGGGACGTGGACACGCTGGACTGGAGGAGCCGCGACACCGAGGACGTCAGTGAGGCGGCTCTGGACAACACCGTGCCGGGGAGCGTGGTGCTCTTCCACGACATCCACGAAACCTCCGTGAAGGCGATCCCGGACGTGCTGGCGGGGCTGCACCGGCAGGGCTACCACTTCGTGACGGTCACCGACATCTTCGGTTACCAGGGCATGGAGTCGGGCGACGTGTACACCGACGCGCGGCTCTCGTAGGCCCCGCGCCCGCGCGGCGGTCGGGCCCCGGCGGGAAGGCGGCGGGGGACGGTGTGCCCGCGGGCCCCGCACGGGGGGCCGCGGCGCCGGGGGCCGTGCCCGGAAGAACCCCGCCGGGGGTCGGAAGGGCGCCGGCGGGGGTGCGGCCCCGCCGCCTTTTCGCAAACAAAGAGGACATTCTCCGTCCGGCGAGGAAAACGCTGGTGGCGTTTACCGGCTCCGGCGGACCCGATGGGCTAGGTTGCGTTTCCGAGGCCTGGGACACTCCCTTCCCGAATCACCCCCAAAAGGAAAAGCCTCGTTTTTCCCATTCGCCCGCACCCATCTTCCGCACGGAGGCACGAGCAGTGGCACCAGCGAAAACCGAGGCAGAGGAGTCCTCCTCCGTGAAGGCCCCCAAGGGGTCGATCATCGTGAGCTGGCTGACCTCGACCGACCACAAGGTCATCGGGTACATGTACATCATCACCGCCTTCGCCTTCTTCGTCTTCGGCGGAATCCTGGCGGTGCTCATCCGCGCCGAACTGTTCTTTCCGGGCATGCAGATCATGTCCAACGAGGAGTACAACCAGCTGTTCACCATGCACGGCACGATCATGCTGCTGCTCTTCGCGACCCCGCTGTTCGTCGGGTTCGGCAACGTGATCATGCCGTTGCAGATCGGCGCGCCCGACGTGGCGTTCCCGAGGATGAACCTGTTCGGCTACTACCTGTTCCTGTTCGGCGGGCTGATCGTCTCGGCCGGGTTCCTGACCCCGGGCGGCGCGGCCAGCTTCGGCTGGTTCGCCTACACGCCCCTGTCGAACGAGGTCCACTCACCGGGGGTGGGGGGCAACCTGTGGATCATGGGGTTGGTGGTGTCGGGTCTGGGCACGATCCTGGGCGCGGTCAACTTCATCACCACCGCCCTGTGCATGCGCGCGCCGGGCATGACGATGTTCCGCATGCCGATCTTCACCTGGAACATCATCCTGACCAGCGTGCTGGTGCTCATCGCGTTCCCCGTGCTGACGGCGGCCCTGATCGCGCTGGGCGCGGACCGCATCGTCGGCACGCAGGTGTTCAACGCCGAGCACGGCGGGGCCATCCTGTGGCAGCACCTGTTCTGGTTCTTCGGCCACCCCGAGGTGTACATCATCGCGCTGCCGTTCTTCGGCATCGTGACCGAGATCCTGCCGGTGTTCAGCCGCAAGCCGATCTTCGGCTACAAGGGGCTTGTGGCGGCGACCATCGCCATCACGGGCCTGTCGGTGACGGTGTGGGCGCACCACATGTTCCCGACGGGTGCGGTGCTTCTGCCGTTCTTCTCGTTCATGAGCTTCCTCATCGCGGTGCCGACCGGGGTGAAGTTCTTCAACTGGATCGGCACCATGTGGCGGGGCCAGATCAGCTTCGAGACGCCGATGCTGTTCTCGATCGGGTTCCTGGTGACCTTCCTGTTCGGTGGTCTGACCGGTGTGCTGCTGGCCTCCCCGCCGATCGACTTCCACGTCACCGACTCCTACTTCGTGGTGGCCCACTTCCACTACGTGGTGTTCGGCACGGTGGTGTTCGCGATGTTCGCGGGCTTCTACTTCTGGTGGCCCAAGTTCACCGGGACGATGCTCAACGAGAAGTTGGGCAAGTTCCACTTCTGGCTGCTGTTCCTGGGCTTCCACGGCACGTTCCTGGTGCAGCACTGGCTGGGCGCCGCCGGCTTCCCGCGCCGCTACGCCGACTACCTGCCCGGTGACGGCTTCACCGAGCTCAACCAGATCTCCTCGGTCTCCTCGTTCGTGCTGGCGGCCTCGACGCTGATCTTCTTCTGGAACGTCTTCGTGACCGCGCGCAACGCTCCCCAGGTGGGGATGGACGACCCGTGGGGCTACGGCTGCTCGCTGGAGTGGGCCACGTCCTGCCCGCCGCCGCGGCACAACTTCACGTCGCTGCCGCGGATCCGTTCCGAGCGTCCCGCGTTCGACCTGAACCACCCGCATGTGGCGTCGCGGGCCCTGGACTCCGGGCGCGAGGAGAGCGCCCCGAGGAGCTGACCCGCGCGGGCGGGGGGCGGGGGCGGCCGCTCCCGCCCCCGCCCCCCGCTCACAGGAGCCGGCGGAGCAGCTTCTGCTTGAGGTCGGTGACGGGCGCGTAGGCGATGCGCATGGTGTCCATGAACAGCGACTTGTCCAGCACCGACTTGGTGTGCGAGAAGGTGTCCAGGGAGGCCGCGGAGTGGTAGGCGCCCATACCGCTGTCCCCCACGCCGCCGAAGGGCAGGTCGGGAACGGCCAGGTGGGCGATCGGCAGACCGAAGGCCAGGCCGCCCGAGGAGGTCTCGGTGGTCAGGCGGCGCTTGGTCTCCTCGGAGTCGGTGAAGCCGTACAGCGCCAGCGGCTTGTCGCGTGCGTTGACGAAGGCGATGGCCGCGTCCAGGTCGGGGACCCGCAGGACCGGCAGGACGGGGCCGAAGATCTCCTCCGACATCACCGGGGAGTCGGGGTCCACGTCGGCCAGGACGGTGGGGGCGACGTAGAGGCGGTCGATGTCGTGCTGTCCGCCGGTGACCACGGTGCCGCTGCCCAGCAGGGCGGTGATCCGGGCGAAGTGGCGCTCGTTGACGATGCGCCCGTAGTCGGCGCTGTGTGAGGGGTCCTCGCCGAACATCTCGGTGATGGCGGCGGTCAGCTCGCGCTGGAGCGGTTCGGCGGTGTCGCCGACGGCGAGCACGTAGTCGGGGGCCACGCAGGTCTGACCGGTGTTGGTGAACTTGCCCCAGGCCAGGCGGCGGGCGGTGGTGGCCAGGTCCACCCCGGGTTCGACGATGGCCGGGCTCTTGCCGCCCAGCTCCAGGGTGACGGGGGTCAGGTGCTTGGCGGCGGCGGCCATGACGATGCGGGCCACGGTGCCGTTGCCGGTGTAGAAGATGTGGTCGAAGCGCTCATCGAGCAGGGCGGTGCTCTCGGGGATGCCGCCCTCCACGACCGCGACCGCCTCGGTGTCCAGGTAGCGGGGCAGCAGCTCGGCCAGGGCGGCGGAGGTGGCCGGGGCCAGTTCGCTGGGCTTGACCAGGGCGGCGTTGCCCGCGGCGAGGGCGCCGACCAGGGGCGCCAGGGACAGGTTCACCGGGTAGTTCCACGGGGCGATGATCAGCACGGTGCCCAGCGGCTCGCGCACGCGGCGGGCCCTGGCCGGGGCCAGGGCGACGGGCACGGGCACCCGCTGCGGGCGCAGCCAGGAGGCCAGGTGCCTGAGGGTGTGGTCGATCTCGTTGACCACGAAGCCGATCTCGGTGGTGTGGGCCTCGATGGGGCTCTTGCCGAGGTCGGCCTTGAGCGCGCGTTCGAACGCGGTGCGCTCCTCGGTGAGCATGCGGCGCAGCGCGCGCAGCTGGGCGCGGCGCCAGGCGACGGGCTTGGTGCGGCCGGAGGCGAAGGCGGCGCGCAGGCGGGCGACCACCGGTGGGATCTCGGTGGTCAGGGTGAGCGGCTCGGCGGGGGGCCGGGGGGCGGCCTCGGCGGCGGGGGCGCCTTGGGTGTCGGTCATGGAGCGATACTAAACGAAACGCTTTCGTTTCCCTAGGCCTCGCTCACATAGGATTCGGGCATGACCACCGACCATCTGCCCGACGCCTCGCGCGCCCCCCACCGGGGCCGACCGCGCGACGCGTCCCGGGACCGCGCGCTGATGGACGCCACCCTCGCCGAGCTCGAACTGCACGGGTACGGCGGCCTGACCACGGCCGCCGTCGCCCGGCGGGCCGGCGTCTCCACCGCCACCCTCTACCGGCGCTGGCGCTCCAAGGAGGACCTGGTGCTGGGAGCCGCCCGGGACTGGGCGGAGAACCTGGGGCCCGACCTCGACACCGGCGCGCTGCGCTCGGACCTGTCCCGGCTCCTGCACGACAAGGCCGCGGCCCTGGAGGGGGCCTCCGGGAGGCTGCTGCGCGCGGTGCTGGGCGAGGCCGCGCACAACCAGGCGCTCGCCGACGCGCTCTTCGGCGACTTCGTGGTGCCGCTCCAGGAACGGGTGCTGGCGGTGGTGGAACGCGCCGTCGCGCGCGGGGAGATCCCGCCGGTGGAGGATCCCCTGGTGGTGGCGGAGATGGTGATCGGCCCGATGGTCAGCCACACGTTCCTGGTGCCGCCCGCGCCCGGCGCCTCCCCCGGCCACGGCATCGCCGACCGGCTCCTGCCCTACCTGCTGCGCGCCCTGGGCCACCGGGAGGTCCTGGACACCCGCACCGACTGAGGGCGGGGCGGCCCGCCCAGGGGGACGACGGGCTCCCGCCACGACCCGGGGCTCCATCGCGCCCCGGACGAGGACAGCGGCCCGGCGCGGGTTTCTCCGGGCGGAGCTGATTGTGACCGGTGGTCTGTCAGTGTCTGGTCTGTCCGGGGTTCGTTGTTACCGGAAAGCCCACCTATACGGCGTAGATTTATTTTCCGTCAGCTCGGGTACAGCCTCGGCGGACGGGTCCGCCGGACCGGTTCGGCTCCCGCCGCGGTGGCGGAGCCGCGGTCGCACGAGGAGCCGCGCACCCGGGGAAGGTACGCGGCTCCGCCCTGCGCAACGGGTCAGCCCACCGTCGCCGGTTCCCAGGCGCGCTCGACCACGCGCACCAGGCCCCGGTCGGTGATCTTCACGCTCGGGGACACCGCCAGGGTCAGCGTGGACAGGCTCATGAAGGCGTTGCGGTTGTCCCAGCCCCACGCCGCCAGCTCCGCGCGCAGCTCCCGGGTGGCCCGGGCGACCTCGTCGGCGGGCCTCTCCGACATGACCCCGCCGATGGGCAGGGCGATCCCGGCGCCCGCGCCGCCCTCGCGGACCAGGCGCATGCCCCCGCCCCAGGACACCACCCGCGCGGCGGCCTCGCGCAGCGCGTCCTCGCTCGTGGCCACGACCGTGAGGTTGTGGCTGTCGTGGGCGTAGGTGGTGGCGAAGGCCCCCGCGCCCAGTTCCTGCCCGGTGACCGGCGCGAACGCCACCCCGCCCGCCCCGGTGTGGCGCTCGAAGACCGCCACCACCGCGGTCCTGCCCTGCCAGTGCACCACTCCCCCGCGCACGGGCAGCACGACCTCGTCCGGCTCGGTGTAGGTGTCCACCGGGTTCACCCGCAGCGCCCGGAAGGCGTGGTCGCCGTCGGGCAGGTCCACCCGCCAGCGGGCCGCCCGCGCGTCGGGCGCGCCGATGCGCACCGTGCCGCCGAACGGGTGCTCCGGCGCGGGCCCGGGTCCGGTGAGCGGGGCGCCGTCGCGGCCCACGACCGTGCCGCCGGCGATCGCGACCACGGGGGTCAGCTCGGTGAGCGAGCGCAGCAGGACCAGGTCGGCGCGCTTGCCCGGGGTGACGGTCCCCCGGTCGTCGAGGCCGAGCCTGCGCGCGGGCTGGAGCGTGAGCGCCCGCAGCACCGCCAGCGGGGGCAGTCCGCGTTCGAGGGCCACCGCCCCCACCCGGTCCAGGTGACCGGTGCTCACGATGGCGTCCACGACGATGTCGTCGGTGACCAGGCAGAAGTCGGGCAGGTGCGGCAGGTCCAGCAGGGCCCGCACGACCTCGGGGGTCAGGCACTTCTCCTGGAGCATCAGCAGCATGCCCAGGCGGGCCTTCTCCACCGCCACCTCGGCGGTGTTCTTGCAGTGGTCGGAGTCGATCCCGGCCCACAGGTACTCGCCCAGCTCGGCGCCGGACAGGTTGGGGCAGTGCCCGTCCAGGCGCACGCCCCGGCTGCGGGCCGCGGCGATGATGGCGCCCATCCTGGGGTCGCCGGAGACCACCGCGCGGTAGTCCATCACCTCGCCGAGGGTGGTGACCCCCTCCCAGTCCAGCATCTCGGCGACGTCGTCGGCGTCCAGGCGGGCCCCGGCCGTCTCGAACCCGTCGAGCGCGGGCACGCACGAGGGGACCGCCCAGCGCATGGTCTGCCCGGTGGCCTCGCCCTGCCCGATCATCCACGCCTGCCCCTCGCGCCCGGCGACGTTGACGATCTCGTGGGCGTCGGCGAGCACGGTCGTGGTGCCGCGCGCGAGCGTGACCCGGGCGAACTCGGCCGGGGCCAGCAGGGAGCTCTCGATGTGCATGTGCGCGTCCACGTACCCGGGCGCGACCACGAGCCCGTCGGCGTCGACGGTCTCGCGGGCCTCGACGGGGGTGCCCGGCGGCAGCACCGCGCGGATCGCGTCGCCGACCACGGCGACGTCGGCCCGCCACACCTGGCCGGTGTGGACGGAGACGACGTCTCCGCCGCGGATGAGCAGGTCTGCGGTGAGCATCGGAGTCGGTTCCCCTTCCGGTGCGCGGTCGCGGTTCACGGCGTCCGCGCGCTGTCGTTCGGTTCTGCGGCGTAGCTGGCGATGCCCTCGGTGAGGCGGGCGGCGAACCCGTCGGCGTCCACGGTGCGGGCCACGCGCACGTGCCGTGCGCGGCCGGGGGTGCGCAGGTCGGCCACGAGGGCGCCGCGGGTGAGTTCTCCGGCGCACTCCACCGAGGCGGTGCCCTCCTCCCAGCCCAGCAGTCCGGGATGGGCGACGGCGGCCACCGCCAGCGCGTCGTGCACCGGCACGGCGGCGACGCCGAAGCGGTCCAGGTAGCGCAGGGCGTAGTCGCGCAGCAGTGCTCCGGCGATCCCGGCGGTGCCGGGCAGCGCCGCCAGCTCCTCGGCCTCGCGCAGCGGGTACAGGGCGGCGCGGGTGACGTCCAGGCCCACGATCCGCACCGGCAGGCCCGACTCCAGGACGTAGCGGGCGGCCTCGGGGTCGGCGTGGAAGTTGAACTCCGCGGCCGGGGTGATGTTGCCCTGGGCGAAGGCGGCGCCGCCCATGACGACGATCTCGCGCAGCGCCGGTCCGGCCTGCGGGTGGCGGGCGAGCAGGGCGGCCACGTTGGACAGCGGGCCGATCGCCACCAGGGTCAGCTCCCCCGGCGAGCGCAGGGCCTGCTCCGCCAGCCAGTCGACCGCGTGGCCGGGACCGAACGCCCGGGGCGGCGAGGCGGGGACCAGCCCGCCCAGGCCGCCGGCCCCGTGCATGGGCTCGTCGCGCAGGCGCGCGGTCCGCGAGATCGGCCCGGCCAGCCCCGACACCAGCGGCAGGTCGGCCGGGGCCGCGGCCAGGTCCAGCACGTGCGCGGCGTTGCGGTCCACGTCGGCGAGGGAGGCGTTCCCGGCCACCGTGGTCACCCCCCGCACCTCCAGCTCCGGGGAGGCCAGCGCGAGCAGCAGGGCCAGGGCGTCGTCGACGCCGGGGTCGCAGTCGATCACGATGGGCACGCTCACCGCGCCACCTCCTCGGTGAAGCGGTCCAGCCAGGTGGAGCGCTCCTGCGCGATGAGGGCCAGGTCGCCCTGGTGGTAGCCGCTGTCGGACGGGGAGGAGGCGGCCTGTCCCGACACCCGCTCCATGAGCGGGGTGGGGTCGGCCTCCAGCGCCACGGGCTTGTCGTAGAGGGCCTCGGCCATCCCCTCCTGGATCTCGGGGCGCAGCAGGAAGTCGACGAAGGCCAGTGCACCGGCCTCGTTGGGCGCCCCGTCGACCACCTGGACGGTGTTGGCGGTCATCACCCGGCCCTGTTCGGGCGCGGCGAAGCCGATCGGCTGCCCGGCCTCCACCGAGCCCATGGCGAAGTTGTCCAGGCCGGGCGCCATGGCGATCTCACCGCGTTCGAGCAGGCTGGTGAGCTCGGTGGAGCCGGTGTAGAACTGGAGCGCGTCCGCGCCGATCCGGCCCATCGCCTCGAAGCCGGCGTCGGGGTCGGAGGGACCCGAGCCGAAGTGTTCGCCCGCGGCCAGGACGAACATCGGACCGGCCGAGACCGAGATGTCGGGCAGCACGTACCCTCCCTCGGGCTCGGCCCACAGGTCGTCCCAGGAGTCGGGGGCCTCCTCGACGAGGTCGGTGCGGTAGAGCAGGCCCAGGAGCTGGAAGGTGTAGGCGGGGCCGTACCCGTCCGGGTCCACCGCCCAGGGCTGGATGGCGTCGAGGTTGGGCACGTCGGCGGGGTCGACGGGGGCGAACAGCCCCATGTCCTTGCCGATCTGGGCGTAGTAGTCGGAGATGAGCACGACGTCGGTGTCGGGCGTCTCGGCGTTGATCCTGAGCTTGGTGAGCCGCCCGGCGTTGTTGCCGGTGTCCAGGACCACCCGGATCCCGGTCTCGGCCTCGAAGGGGTCGGCCACCACCTCGGTGAACTCCTCGGTGGCGAAGGCGAAGGTGCTCACCACCAGCGTGTCGGGGTCGTCCTCGCGCACCGGTGCGCACGAGGCGCTCACCAGGGCCAGCGCCGCCGTCCCGGCGAGCGCGGCGAGCATGCGGCGCGGGCGTGCGGTGCGGCTCATCCGGTCTCCTCGGCGAGTTCCACCAGGTGGCGGTGGGGCAGGGCGATACGCACGGGGTCGCCGGGACGCAGGTCGTCGGCCGGGTGCAGGGAGCGCAGGACCGACCCGGGCCCCTCCACGCCGTCGATGCGGGCCTCGACCAGGCAGTTGCTGCCCTGGAAGGTGACCTCGCCGACGGTGCCGCCCAGGCCGGTCTCGCCCTCGCCCTCGCGGGTTCCGGCGGGCAGCAGGCGCACGTGTTCGGGCCGGATGGTGACGGCTCCGTGCCCGGGCACCCGCGGGAAGTTGTCGTAGCCCAGGAACTCGGCGACGAAGCGGTTGGCGGGCGCGGGGAAGACCTCCCGGGGCGCGCCCTGCTGCTCCAGGCGCCCCTCGTTGAGGATGACCATGGTGTCGGACAGCTCCAGCGCCTCGTCCTGGTCGTGGGTGACCAGGACGGCGGTCAGCCCGGTCTCGCGCTGGACCCGCAGCAGTTCGCGGCGCATCTGCACGCGCAGCTGGGCGTCGAGGTTGGACAGCGGCTCGTCCAGCAGCAGCACCGAGGGTCGGATGGCCACGGCGCGGGCCAGGGCCACCCGCTGCTGCTGGCCGCCGGACAGCTCGGCGGGCTTGCGGTCGGCCAGGTGCGCCAGGCCCACCAGGTCCAGCGCCTCACCCGCGCGCCTGGCCACCTCCTGGGCGGCGATCCTGCGGGTGCGCAGCCCGTAGCCGACGTTGTCGCGCAGGGTCATGTGCGGGAAGAGCGCGTAGGACTGGAAGACCATGCCGATGTTGCGCTTCTCCGGCGGGGTGCGGGTGGCGTCCTCCCCCTCCAGCAGGATCCTGCCGGAGGTGGGCTGGAGGAACCCGGCGATCATGCGCAGGGTGGTGGTCTTGCCGCAGCCGCTGGGGCCCAGCAGCGTGGTGAACCTGCCGCGCTGCACGGCCAGGTCCAGGTCGGCGACGGCGGCGGGGCCGTCCTTGCCCTTGCGTCCGCCGAAGCGGTGGGTGACGCGGTCGAGTTCGACGACGGGTGTCATCTGTTTGTTGGGCGTGGATACCCCGTCCTTCAGGGCGGGGAGGAAACGCCCTCTCCCTTCTCGTGACTTTCTGTTGGATTCGCCTCACGCGATCGCAGTGCGGTCGCTACGGTGTGTGCCATGGCCAGGAAGAGCGTGAAGCGGGCGTTTCGGTACCGCTTCTATCCCACTGATGCGCAGGCGGCTGAGCTGTCGCGCACGTTCGGGTGCGTGCGCCTGGTCTACAACCGCGCCCTGGCCGAACGCACCACCGCCTGGCACCAGCGCCGCGAACGGGTGGGCTACCCCCACACCTCGGCGATGCTCACCGCCTGGAAGAGCACTGAGGAGCTGTCCTTCCTCACCGAGGTCTCCTGCGTCCCGCTGCAACAGACGCTGCGCCACCTGCACACCGCCTTCGGCAACTTCTTCGACCGCCGCGCGCAGTACCCGCGGTTCAAGTCCAAGAAGACGTCCCGGGCCTCGGCGGAGTACACCCGGTCGGCCTTTCGCTACCGCGACGGCCGTCTGACATTGGCCAAGATGGCCGAACCCCTGGCCATCGTGTGGTCGCGGCCCCTGCCCGAAGGAGCACGCCCCTCCACGGTCACGGTCTCGCGCGATGCGGCCGGGCGCTGGTTCGTCTCGCTCCTGTGCGAGGACACCATCACGTCGGCCCCGGCCGTCAACAACGCGGTCGGTGTCGATGCCGGAATCACCTCCGTGGTGACCTTGTCCACGGGGGAGAAGGTGGCCAACCCCCGCCACGAGCAACGCGACCGGGCGAAGCTGGCCCGGGCTCAGCGGGCGCTGTCGCGTAAGGCCAGGGGCAGCACGAACCGGGACAAGGCGCGTCGCAGGGTGGCGCGGGTGTGCGCCCGTATCACCGACCGGCGTCGGGACTTTTTGCACAAGCTCTCCACTCGACTCGTCCGTGAGAACCAAGTGGTCGTGATCGAGGACCTGTCGGTGCGCAACATGGTCAAGAACCGTCGGCTTTCCCGGGCGATCTCCGATGTGGCCTGGCGTGAGCTGCGCAGCATGCTGGAGTACAAGTGCGCTTGGTATGGGCGGGACCTGGTCGTGGTGGACCGGTTCTTTCCCTCCTCCAAGTTGTGCTCGACGCCCGGGTGCGGGTACCTCAATGCGTCGTTGTCGCTGCGTGTACGGGAGTGGACGTGTCCCGGTTGTGGGGTGGCTCATGACCGGGATGTGAACGCGGCGCTCAATCTCGAAGCCGCCGGGCTGGCGGTTGTTGCCTGTGGAGCTGGTGTGAGACCTCAACGGGAGTCCTCCCGGACGGGGCGACCGGCGGTGAAGCAGGAAGGCCACGGGGCGACCCGTGACGAGGCGTTGGCCTCGAACCGCCGTTAGGTGGTTCCGGATTCTTCTGCCTTCAGGCAGGAGAGGAAGTCAAGTGGTGTGTCCTTCTTCCCGGTTAGCGGCCGAAGACCTTCGTGAAACCGACCATGCGTTCGGTGGCGAAGGCGACCGCGACGCTGAGCACCAGGAGCAGCACGCTGACCGCCGCGACCACCGGGTCGAACGAGGACTGGACGTAGTTGAGCATCTCCACCGGCAGCGTCGCCACGCCCGGGCCGGTGAGCAGCAGGGACAGGGGAACGTTGTTCAGGGAGGTGATGAAGGCCAGGATGGTGGCGGACAGGATGCCCGGCGCCATGACCGGCAGGGTCACGGTGAAGAAGGCCCGCACCGGCCCGGCCCCCAGCCCCCGGGCGGCCTCCTCCAGGCGCGCGTCGGCCAGCGACAGCGAGGCGCCCACCACGCGGACGGTGTAGGGCAGCAGCAGGACGGTGTGCCCGACGATCAGCGCGCCCAGCGCGGTGACGCGCATGCCCACCATGAGCTGCTGGAACAGGGCCAGGCTCAGGACGAGTTCGGGGACCACGATCGGGGCGAAGAAGAGGTTCTCCATCACCCTGCGCCCGCGCGGGTTGCCCCGGTGCAGGGCCAGGGTCGCCGGAACGCCCAGGAGCAGGGCGATCGCGGTGGAGGCCAGCGCCACGGCGACGCTGGTGCCGAAGGAGTCGACGAAGGGCCCGTAGTCCAGGGCGGCGGCGAACCAGCGCAGGGACAGGCCCTCGGGCGGGAAGGCCAGGGTGCTCCCGGCGGTGAAGGCGACCCCGACCAGGATCACCACGGGGCCGAGCATGAGGACGAAGGCCGCCGCCGCGAGCAGCGACAGGAAGGGGCGTCTCAGGATCATGACGTGGTGCTCCCGATCTTGCCGAGCCGGCCGGACAGCGCGCTGACCGCCAGCACGAGCACCGTCATCACCAGGGCGACGGCGCTGGCGGAGGGCCAGTCGAGGCTGACGTTGACCCGGCTGTAGAGCAGGGTGGACAGAAGGCGTTCGCGCGGCCCGCCGAGCAGCTGGGGCGTGGTGAAGGCGGTGACCGCGCCCGCGAAGACGAGCGTGCAGCCCACCAGCACCCCGGGCAGGGCGAGCGGGAAGACCACGGTGCGGAAGGCCCGGCCGGGCGAGGCGCCCAGCCCGCGGGCGGCGTCCTCCAGGCGGTGGTCCTGCTGGGCGAGGCTGGAGTAGGAGGACAGGATCATCAGCGGCAGGAAGAGCTGGACCAGGCCGAGCACGATGGCGGTCTCGGTGTAGAGCAGCTGGACCCGGCCCATGCCCAGGGCCTCGCTGATGCCGCTGATGAGGCCGTTGCCGCCCAGGACCATGATCCAGCCGTAGGTGCGCACGACGGTGTTGAGCAGCAGCGGGAAGATCGCCAGGGCCAGGAGGCGGCCGGGCCAGCGGCCGGGGGCCCGGGAGATGAGGTAGGCCACCGGGAAGCCCATGAGCAGGCACAGCGCGGTGGTCACCACGGCCACGCGGACGGTGCGCGCGACCACGGGGAGCAGGTAGGGGTCGGTGAGCAGGCCGCCCGTCTCGCGCGCGACCGTGGCGGGGTCGCCGTCGGGCGGCCAGGCCAGGGTGGCCACGACCGGGTAGCAGAAGGCGAACAGGACCACGGCCAGCCCCGGGACCAGCAGGACCGTGACGGGTGGTCGTGGGAGGCGGCCGCGGCGCGGAGCGGCCGCGTCGGCGCCGACGGTGGGTGACGGGCGGGGCAATTCCACTCCCGGTCGCTGTCGAGGGGACGGTCTGGGTTCGGCACGGCGCCCGAGCTGCGCGATGCCGTGTCTACGCGAGGATTCGCCTGCACGATGCCTGATCTGAACAGCGCTTCATCTGCAAAAACATCTGCAAGCGCTTGCACAAGCGCTTGCACACCGTAGCCTGTGTCGGGGACATGAGCCAACCCCCGGGTCGCGAGTGTGACAGGGGGCACCACCGGGCGTGAGGAGCTGCAATGGCGAGTCTGGACGACGTGGCCAGGGAGGCCGGCGTGTCGGCGTCCACCGTTTCGCGGGCCCTGTCGCGGCCGTCCATGGTCTCCGAGCCCACCCTGGTCAGGGTCCGCGCCGCCGCGGAGAGACTGGGCTTTCGGGCCAACCCCGCCGCGCGGGCGCTGACCACGGGTCGCAGCGGTTTCTTCGCCCTGCTCGTCCCCGACCTGGACAACCCCTTCTACTCCACCACCGCCACCGCCGCGCAGGAGCTGGCGGGCAGGAGCGGGCGCCGGGTGATCATCGCCGTCACCGGGGGCGACGCGGCCCGCGAGGCCGAGGTGCTCGGCGAACTGGAGAGCCAGGTGGACGGATTCGCGCTCCAGTCACCGGTGGGCTCGGCCGCCGACCTGAAGGAGGCGCACCGGCGCAAGCCGCTGGTGGTGATCAACCGCCGCGTGCCCGGACTGACCTCGTTCACGGTGGACACCCCCGGCGGTCTGGGCACCGTCTACGACCGCCTGGTGGAGCTGGGGCACCGCGACGTCGCCTACCTGGCGGGGCCGCCCAGTTCGTGGATGGACCGGCGCAGGCGCGAGGAGCTGGTGGAGCACGCCGCCCGGTCCCGGCTGCGGGTGCGGGTCTTCGGGCCCGTGCGACCGGCCTTCGCGGAGGGGGCCGCGGCGGCGCGGGAGATCGTGGACTCGGGCTGCACGGCGATGCTGGTCTACAACAGCCTGTTGCTGCTGGGAGCCATGTTCGAGTTCGGCCGCATGGGGGTGCGGGTGCCCGAGGACATCAGCGTGGCCGCGGCCGACGACATCGCCCTGGCCGACCTGCCGGGGCCGCCGATCTCGGCGGTGCTGGCCCCGGCCGACGAGCTGGGCCGCGCGGCGGTGTCGGCGCTGGTCGAGCTGGTCGACGGGCCCGCGGGGACCCGCCCCCGGGGGCGCAGGCTGCCCACCGAGGTGCGGATCACCGACTCCCTCGCGCCGCCGCGCCCGGCACTCGACTGAGGGACGTCCGGCCGTTCCGTGTTCACCGGCCGTCCTGCCGTGAGCCGGGGTGGCGGGAGTCCGTGTGCCGGAAGCCGGGCGTCGGTGGCGCAGGCGTCCCTCGGCGGACCGCGGCCGGTCGGGGGCCGGGGGTCGGCGTCGGCAGCCGCGCGGCCCCCGCCCGTTCACCGGGAAAGCCGGGCGAGAGCGCGCCCCCGTACGGAATCCTGGGCGGGACGGAGCAGTGATCGGCCTGAGCGCAGGAGACGACTGTGGACAGATCAGTTCTGGTGACCGGCGGGACCCGGGGCATCGGACTCGGTATCGCCAAGGGGTTCGCCGAGGCCGGGGACCGGGTGGTGATCGTCGGGCGCGACGAGGCCAGGGCGCGCGAGGCCGCCCGGGGCGTCCCGGGGGCGGAGTGGGTGGTCGGCGACGTGGCCGGGGCCGAGGACTGCGAACGCGTCGTGGAGCAGGCCGTGCGGCGCACCGGCGGCCTGGACGTGGTCTGCGCCAACGCCGGGATCTTCCCCTCGTCCCCGCTGGTGTCGATGGACCCCGGCGAACTCGATCGGGTCGTGGACACCAACGTGAAGGGCACCGTGCTGACGGTGCGCGCCGCGGTGGAGGCCCTGACCGCCTCCGGGCGGGGGCGGGTGGTCATCACCTCCTCCATCACCGGACCGCTGACCGGATACGCGGGCTGGTCCCACTACGGCGCCACCAAGGCCGCCCAGCTGGGGTTCATGCGCAGCGCCGCCCTGGAGCTCGCGCCCCGGGGCATCACCGTCAACGCGGTGCTGCCGGGGAACGTGCGCACCGAGGGCCTGGAGGAGTTGGGGCCGGACTACCTGGAGCGCATGCGCGCGGCGATCCCGCTGGGACGCATCGGCGAGGTGGAGGACATCGCCGCGGCCTGCCTGTTCCTGGCCGGTCCCGGAGCCTCCTTCATCACCGGGCAGACCATCGTGGTCGACGGGGGCCAGGTGCTGCCCGAGGACGGCCGGGCCTTCGGCGGTTCGGAATGAGAGGTGTGGGATTCAGGTGGAGCAAGGCGTTGGGAACCATGGCCTTTACATCGTAGATTCATAAGAACGCCCGGGCGCGCCGCACCCCGCGCGCTCGGGCGCTTCGCTCCCCCGGCTCCCGGGGCGTGCGTCCCCGGGGGTCAGTCGGACTCCCGGCGCCCGCGGATCCCGTCGAGGAGGAAGGCGGTGCGGCGGTCGTAGTCCTCCCGCGGCGGGCGGGTCCCGTGCTTGAGGGCGAGCGCGGTGTCCACGACGAGCGCGTGGAGGTCGTCCGCCTCGAACGCGGGACGCAGCGCGCCGCAGGCCCTGCCCGCCGCGACCAGCTCGTCGTTGATCTCCCCCGCGGCCCGGCAGATCTCCAGGAGCCGCCGCGAGTGCGGATACGCCTGCAACAGGAGGTCGATCGCGGCGGGCTGGCGGTACAGGAGGTCGCGCATCGCGGTGACGTAGTGGGCGATCCGCTCCCCGGCGTCGTCCAGGGCCCGGGTGCGGTCGATGGCGGCGTACAGCTCGGCCGCGACCACCTCCTCGACGACGGCCTCGATGAGGCCGACCCTGCCGCCGAACCGGTTGAAGATCGTGGCCTTGCTCACCCCGGCCGCCCGGGCGACCTCCTCCAGCGGCACGGTCAGGCCCCGCCCCCGGAAGACGTCGATCGCGGCGCGCCGGATCTGCTCGGCGTTGCGCTTGGCGTCGGCCCGCAGGCGGGGCCCCGAAGACGCCGCACCCGTCATGGCCGCCCACCGTCCCCCACCGCCGTCACAACAACTTGACTCATATGGTCAGTTTACCTAGTGTCATCGGCGCGAGCGAAGTTGACCGATCTGGTCAACTTAAGCGCGGGTGGCCGACCACCAAACCCGTGCCGCTTCCGCCCGGGCCCGGGGACCGCCGTACGCGCACCCCGCCGGGGCGTCGGGTTCCCCGGCACCGCCGCGACCCGCCCACCTGGCCGGGCACGGACACACATGGAGAGGACCACAGGCATGATCGTCGTCACCGGCGCCACCGGCGCACTCAACGGGGCCACCGTCGAGCACCTCCTCAGGCGCGTCCCGGCCGACCGGATCGGCGTCAGCGCGCGCGACGTCGCCAGGGCGCGGCACCTCGCCGACCGCGGGGTGCGTGTGCGACAGGGCTCCTACGACGACCCGGCCGCGCTGCGCGACTCCTTCGAGGGCGCCGACCAGGTGCTCCTGGTCTCCTCCGGCGACACGGAGGCCGACGTGGTCGGCCAGCACCGCGTCGCGATCGAGGCGGCCGTCGCGGCCGGCGCCCGGCGGATCCTCTACACCAGCCAGCACGGCGCCGCCGCCGACAGCCCCTACCTCCCGGCGCGCCTGCACGCCGCCACCGAGGCGATCCTCGCCGGGTCGGGAACCGCCTGGACCGCGCTGCGCTACGGGTTCTTCGGCAGCCTCGACCTCCTGCTCGGCCCGTGGCAGCGGACCGGGGTGATCGCCCAACCGGCGGACGGCCCCCTCCCCTGGGCCGACCGCGCCGACCTGGCCGAGGCCGCGGCGGTCATCCTCACCGGTGAGCGCTCCTTCGACGGACCCGTCACCCTCGCACCGCCCGGGCCCGTCACCCTCGGCGACTTCGCCCGGATCGCCTCCGAACTCACCGGCCGCGACATCGAACGCGTCGTCGTGGACGACGAGCGCTGGAGCGCCGAACAGGTCGCGAGCGGAGTCCCGGAACACGTGGTCGGGCTGACGCTCATGATGTCGCGGGCCGCCCGCGACGGGTACTTCGCGGGACACCACCCGCTGCTGACCGAACTCCTCGGCCGCGAGCCCCGCAGCGCCGCCGAGCTGCTCGCGGACCACGTCGGGGCCTCGGGGGCCTCCTCACCGACCGCCTGACCGCCGCCCGGCAAGGGACCAAGGAACTTTTCTTCCTCCGTCAGGTGAAGTACCCCTTCGTCCATGAGCGACAGCAGAAGGATCACCTGGGAGGGCTTCTTCAACACCCGCGACCTCGGCGGCCTGCCGAGCCGGGACGGACGCGGCGTCCGCCGGGGCGCCTTCATCCGCTCCGCAGACCCGCGCTTCGTCACCGACAGGGGCTGGCGGGCCGCCTACGAGGCGGGTGTGCGCACCGTCGTGGACCTGCGCAACCCCGACGAGATCCGACCGGCTCCGGGTGAGGGCCCCACGAGCCGGGGCGGGTCCGCCGCCTTCCCCGCGGATTCGGCCCCGACTCCCCTGCCCGCCGGGATGACGCGCCTGGAGGTGGCCCTGGACCATGTCGAGGACGTCGGGTTCTGGCAGGACGTCAACCGCCGACGGCTGAACGGGAGCCCGCTCTACTACCCTCCCTTCCTCGACCGCAAGGCCGAACGGTGCGCCGCGGTGGTCACCGCCCTGGCCCAGGCCGGGCCCGGCGGCGTCCTGTTCCACTGCGGGGCCGGACGCGACCGCACCGGTCTGGTCGCCCTGCTGCTGCTCGCCCTGGCCGACGTCGGAGCCGAGGCGATCGCCGACGACTACGAGCTGTCCACGACCGAACTCGTCCCGCTCTTCGCCGCGATGGGGCAACCGGACCAGGGCCCCGTGATCGAGGCCGTGCTGTCCGAGCGCGGCCTGACCCTGCGCGACACCGTCCTGGACGCCCTGCGCGGGCTGGACGCGCACGCCTACCTGCTGGCGGCGGGGGTCGCGGAGGAGGACCTGGCCGTCCTCCGGGAACGGCTCCTGGACTGACCACCGCCTTCGCACGGCACGGTCCGCCCGTCCGAACAACGGATGGGCGGGCCTACCAGCCCGGTCGGTGGCCGGGCCGCCCCCCGGGGAACGCTCAGCCGCGCAGCCGCGCGTTGAGCCGTGCGGCCTGCCGCGTGAGGTGGTCGCGTTCGGGCAGGTTGGGCGCCGACCGGGCGGCCTCGGCGTAGAGCCGCGCCGCGGTGGCCGGATCGCCGTCGCGCTCACGCAGGTACGCGGCGGCGGCGCTGTGCCGGGGCACGGAGGGGTCCACCTCCGCCAGAGCGGCCAGACCCGCCCGCGGACCGTCGGCCTCACCGACCGCGACGGCCCGGTTGAGGCGGGCCACGGGGCTGTCGGTGAGGCGCACCAGTTCGTCGTACCACTCGACGATCTGCGTCCAGTCGGTCTCCTCGGCCGTCCGGGCGTCGGCGTGGAGGGCGGCGATCGCGGCCTGGGCCTGGTACTCGCCCAGGCGGTCGCGGGCCAGGGCCGTCTGGAGCACACCGACGCCCTCGGCGATCATGCGGGTGTCCCACAGGCCGCGGTCCTGCTCGGCGAGGGGCACCAGCCTGCCGTCGGGTCCGGTCCGCGCCGGGCGCCGGGCGTGGTGCAAAAGCATGAGCGCGAGCAGCCCCGCGACCTCCTCGTGGTCGATCGCGGCCGCGAGCTGGCGGGTGAGCCGGATCGCCTCGGCGGCGAGGTCGACGTCTCCGGAGTAGCCCTCGTTGAAGACCAGGTAGAGCACGCGCAGCACAGTGGCGACGTCGCCGGGCCGGTCGAACCGGACGCCAGCGACGGTCCGCTTGGCCCTGCTGATGCGCTGGGCCATGGTCGCCTCCGGCACGAGGTAGGCCCGCGCGATCTGGCGCGTGGTCAGGCCGCCGACCGCGCGCAGCGTGAGCGCCACGGCCGAGGCCGGTGTCAGGGACGGGTGCGCGCACAGGAAGTACAACCGGAGCGTGTCGTCCACCGCCTCGCCCGGGCCGGGTACGGGTTCGGCCTCGACGCGTACCTCGCGGTGCCGTCGGGAGGTGTCGGCGCGGGCGGCGTCGAGGAACTTGCGCCAGGCCACCGTGACCAGCCAGCCCCTGGGGTCGTGCGGCGGGTGGTCCGGCCACACGCGCACGGCCTCGACCAGGGCTTCCTGTACGGCGTCCTCGGCCGCGGCGAAGTCCGCTCCGCGGCGGCCGAGGACGGCGATCACGGTGGGGGTGAGGGTCCGCAGAAGGGCCTCATCCATGGCGGGTCACTCCGTGATGGTCGGGGGCGCGGTCAGGAACGGGCGCACCTCCAGCCACTCGTGGATCGGCTTCCCGCCCGCCCCGGGTGCGGCCGACAGCTCCCCGGCCAGTTCGACGGCCCGCTCGTAGGTCTCGACGTCGATCACCATCCAGCCGGCGATCAGGTCCTTGGTCTCGGGGAACGGGCCGTCGGTGACCGGCGGCCGTCCCTCGCCGTCGTAGCGGACGAACGCGCCCTCCGGGGAGAGCGCCTGGCCGTCGACGAACTCGCCGGTGCCCTCCAGCCGGTCGGCGAAGTCCCGCATGTACCGCATGTGAGCCGAGACCTCCTCCGGCGTCCACTGGTCCATGGGCACGTCGTTGACCGGTGCCGGTGCGCCTCGGTAGTGCTTGAGCAGCAGGTACTTGGCCATGATGTCCTCCGTGGGTCGCTCTCGTGGCCCCTGCGGGCCGGGTGCGGTGCGGCCCGTCGCGGGCCGTGTTCACTCCGGGGACGGAGCCGCGCGCGGGTTCTCGACATCCCGCGGTGACTTTTTTCCGACGGATTTCACGGTGTCCGCTTCCTCCACTGTGCCGCAGGACCGCGGACGGGCGCGGGAAGCCGCTTCTCGTCGCGTGCGTCGGCCCTGCCGTCAGCTGAAGCCGGGAACACCGCGAAGGTCCCCGCCGCCTCGGGGAGCGGTCCGCGACGGCGGGGAGGGAACGGTCGGCGGCCTCACTCCAGGACCGCCACCGACCCCCGTTCCACCAGGCGCACGGGCAGCCGCACGGCGGCGCCTGGGCCCTCCACGAGCAGGTTCATGATCCGCTCCCCCAGTACCTCGCGCTCCACGGCGATCGTGGTCAGGCCGGGGTCCAGCAGGGCCGAGGTGGGCAGGTCGTCGTGGCCCACCACGCTGACGTCGCGCCCCACGCGCAGGCCCAGGGAGCGGGCGGCGTCGTAGACGGCGGCGCTCAGGTGGTCGGAGTTGACGACCAGGGCGCGGTGCCCGGGGCGCGCCATCATCTCCGCGGACCTGCGGGCCACCGCCTCGTAGTCCAGGGGTCCGCGTGCCACCGAACCGGCCACCCCGTGCTCGGCGCAGTGGCGTTGGAAGGCCTCCTCGCGCCCCCAGTCGGCGGCCAGGTGCTCGGGGGCCATCAGCAGCGTGGCCTCGCGGTGGCCCCGCTGCGCAAGGTGCGCCACGGCCCGGGCGACGGCCTCCTCGTCGTCGGGGCCGACCGTGGACAGGCGGCTGGCGGTGCCCTCCCGGTCGGGTTCGGGTGTGCAGTTGAAGGCCACCACCGGAACGTGGGAGTGGCGGTCCATCCACTCCAGGAGGCGGTCGCGCCGCCCGATGGGCGCGATGGCGATCCCGGCGACCGCCTCGGCGGCGAGCCTGCGCAGCGCGGCGCTCTCCCGCTCCTGGTCGTAGTCCGAGCTCATGATCAGCAGGAGCGCCCCCTCGCGGTGCGCGACGGTCTCCATGCCGCGCAGCACGTCCAGGAAGAAGGGGTTGCGCATGTTGCGGATCACCACGCCATAGGCGGAGCGCCGACCGGTGCGCAGCGCCCGGGCCCGGCCGTCGGCCTGGTAGTCGAGTTCCGCGGCGATCCGGCGGACCCGCTCGGCGGTCGCGGCGGCCACGCGGCCGGTGCCGTTGAGGGCGAAGCTGGCCTGGGCGACCGAGACGCCCGCCCCCGCCGCGACGTCCCGCAGGGTCGCGCGCTTGGTCGGTTCAGGCATGGCTCTCCTCGGGGGGCTGTGACCGTGGACTCGAAAGTACCGCGCGCCCGCTCGGGGCGGGCACCGGCGGGTCGAGGGCGCGGGACGCTGTTCCACCGGTGTTCGGCCTCCGGTCACCGTTTGCGAAACAACAGGTCACCGCACTGATTAATCGTTTAATCACGCACTTCCGCACAGCGGTGTCCGGCGGGCACCGCTGACCCCGAACCCGGAGTCCCCATGACCCTCACCCGCGGACGCGGCGTCCTGAGCGCCGCCGCGATCACCTCCGTCCTCGCCATGACCGCCTGCGGCAACGCCGACCTGCCCCCGGCCGCGGCCACCGGCGACGGCGGCACCGTCATCACCTACAACTCCCCCGCCGAGTGGGGCAACTACGGCGAGGTCCTGGCCGCCTTCACCGAGCGGACCGGGATCCAGGCCCCCAACGACCCGAAGAACTCCGGGCAGGCCCTGGCCGCGCTCCAGGCCGAGAAGGGCGCGCCCGTCGCCGACGTCGCCTACACCGGCATCGCCTTCGCCGGACAGCTCGTGGAGGCCGGGGTCCTGCAGTCCTACGTGCCCGAGGGCGCGGAGGAGGTCCCCGAGGACCTGCGCGATCCCGACGGGAACTGGACGGCCGTCCACACCGGCACCATCGCCTTCATCGTCAACGAGGACCACCTGGACGGCGCGCCCGTGCCGAGCAGCTGGGAGGACCTCCTCGACCCCGCCTACGAGGGCAAGGTCGGCTACCTCGACCCCACCCAGGCGGCCGTGGGCTACTCCGCCGCGACGGCGGTCAACCACGCGCTCGGCGGCGACCTGTCCGACTGGCAGCCGGGCCTGGACTACCTGGCCGAGCTGAAGGAGAACGGCGCCTCCACCTCGGCCCAGACCGCCACCGCCAAGGTCGCCCAGGGCGAGATCCCCATCCTCATCGACACCGACTTCAACGGCTACAAGCTCCGCGACGAGGGCGCCGACGTCAGCGTCGTCATCCCCGAGGAGGGCTCGCTGCAGATCCCCTACATCGTCGGCCTGGTCGAGGGCGCCCCCAACGCCGACAACGGCAGGGAGCTGCTGGACTTCTACTTCTCCGAGCAGGGACAGGGCCTCTTCGCGGACGGGTACATGCGCCCGGTGGTCGGCCAGATGCCCGAGGAGCTCGCCGACCGGGTCCTGCCCGAGTCCGACTACGAGCGCGCGATCACCATCGACTACCTCGAACAGGGCGAGCGGCAGCAGGAGTTCATCGACCTGTACCAGAGCGAGGTCGGCTTCTAGTGTCCCCCGGTACCGCGCGCGTGCGCCGCGGCACACCGCCCCCGTGGTCCGCGGCGCTCCCGGCGCTCACCCTCGTCTGCCTGTTCAGCGCCTACCCGGTCGCGGTGCTGGTGGCCAACTCCCTCGGTCTGGGCCGGTCCCCGGCCGACGGGGGCCCCACCCTGGAGCACTACGCCGACGCCCTGTCCTCGGCGGCCGTGCGCGAGTCGCTGGCCGCGTCGGCGCTGGTCGCCGGGGTGGCGGTCCTGGCCACGCTCGTGATCGCCGTCCCCGTCGTCCTGCACCAGGCACGGCAGGACCGTGCCGGGGGCGGCGGGGCCGCCACCGACGCCCTGCTCACCCTGCCCATCGCCCTGCCCGGCATCATCATCGGGTTCTTCGCGATCGTGCTCAACGGCAGGACCGGGCTGCTCGCGCCGCTGTGGGAGGGCTTCGCGGGGCTGGCCTACACCCTGCCCGGCCTGCTCGTGGCCTACGTCTACTTCTCGCTGCCCCGGGTCCTGGGGCCGCTGCGTGCCGCCGCGGCCGGGCTTGCGCCCTCGCTCACCGAGAGCGCCCGCACCCTGGGCGCCTCCAGGGTGCGGGTGCTGTTCACGGTCACCCTGCCCCTGCTGCTGCCCGCGCTCATCGAGACCGGGGGCACGGCGGCGGCGATCGCCCTGGGCGGGTACGGCACGGTCGCCACGCTCTCGGAGGGGATCCGCCTGCTTCCGCTCAACGTCGCCAACGAACTGACCACCGGCTACCGCCTGGCCGCCTCCTCCACCCTGGCGGTGCTGCTGGCGGCCATGGCCGTCGCCGCGCTGGTCCTCGGCCGCGGCCTGGGCCGCCTGGTCGGACGGGCGGTGGCCTCGTGAACCGCGTCGTCACCTGGGCCGTCTGCGCCTTCGTCCTCGTCCCGATCCTGGCGACCCTGGTGGTGGCCACCAGCGTGGACTTCTCCCAGGGCCCCTGGGGCGGCGGGTTCACGCTGGACTGGTTCGCGTACTCCTGGCCCCCGCTGGCTCCCGTCATCGGCCGCAGCCTGGCCGTGGCGGCGCTGGTGGTGGTGCTCAACCTCGCCCTGGGCGGTCCGCTGGCCTGGTGGGTGGCCCGCCACCCCTCGCCGCTGACCCGGCTGACGGGGTACCTGGTCAACGTGCCCCTGGCCGTGCCGGGCATCGCGTTGAGCGTCGCCCTGGTGAGCGCCTACGCGGCGCTGCGCCCCAGCGGGCTGCTGCTGGTCATGGGCCACGTGGTGTTCACGCTGCCCTTCACCCTGGCCGCCCTGGTGCCCGCGCTGGCCGACGACGGCCTGCGCCTCAACGAGCAGGTCGCCCGCAGCCTGGGGGCCGGACCGGCCAGGGTGCTGGCCACGGTCACCGTCCCCAGCTGCCTCATCGCCATCACCCAGGCGATGACGATGGTCTTCGCCCTGTCCTTCGGCGAGTTCAACATCTCCTTCTTCGTCAATCCGCCCGCCACGCCCACCGTGCCGTTCGCCCTGTTCGACTCCTACTCCACCCAGAGGCTCGAACCCGCGTCCGCGCAGTCGATCATCTTCATCGCCTTCGTCGCCCCGGTGCTGACGGCCATCGTGCTGGCCCGGCGGCACGCCCTGAGGAGCACTCCGTGACCGATCTCCGTGAACCCGGGACCCGCGCGTCCGACCCCGCCGCTCCCACGCCCGACGACGCCGCCCGCGCGTCCGGCCTCACCGTGTCCGACCTGACCATCCGCTACGGAGACACCGAGGCCGTCCGGGGGGTGTCGATGGAGGTGCTGCCCGACGAGACCGTGGCCGTCGTGGGCCCCTCCGGCTGCGGCAAGAGCAGCACCCTGCGCGCGGTGGCGGGGCTCACCCCGGTCGCCGAAGGGGGCATCGGCCTCGGCGGACGCGACATCACGCACCTGGACCCGGCCCGCCGGGGCGTGGGCCTGGTCCCGCAGAACTACGCCGTGTTCCCGCACCTGAGCGTGGCGGGCAACATCGCCTACGGCCTGCGCGCCCGGCGGCTCCCCGCCGACCGCAGGCGCCGCCGGGTCGCCGAGATGCTGGAGCTGACCCGGCTCACCGAACTCGCGGGGCGGCGGCCCGACCAGCTCTCCGGCGGCCAGCGCCAGCGCGTGGCCCTGGCCCGGGCCCTGGCCGTCGAGCCGGACGTCCTGCTCCTGGACGAGCCCCTGGCGGCCCTGGACCCGCAGCTGCGGGGCGGCCTGCGCCGGGAGCTGTCCGCCATGCTCTCCTCCTCGGGGTGCGCCACGCTGATCGTCACGCACGACCAGCGCGAGGCCCTGTCCCTGGGGTCGCGGATCGCCCTGATGCGCGAGGGGTCCCTGGTGCAGTTCGGGACGCCCCGGGAGCTCTGGGAGGATCCCGCCGACGCCTTCGTCGCGGACTTCCTGGCCAACGCGGTCCTGCTGGACGCCGAACCCTCCCAGGGCGAGGCCGCGGTGCTCGGCGGCCGGTGGAGGATCCCCGCGTCGGACCTGCGGACCGGGCCGACCCGGCACGGCCGCACCCGCCTGCTCCTGCGCGACGACAGCCTCACCGTCACCGACCGCGACGACGCCCGAGCCGTGACCGCACAGGTCACGCACGCCGAGTTCGTCGGCGACGCCGTCCGCCTCACGGTCGACGCGCACGGCCACGTGTTCGGCGTGCGGGTTCCGCCCGACGCCCGGATCGGCCGCTCCGTGTCGCTGGCGGTCGTTCCCGGCCGCGCCACCCTGCTCGTTCCCGCGGCCTGAGACCAGCCTGCCCTGAGACCAACGTGCCCTGAGGACACCGCCCGCTGAGGGCACCGCTCGCTGAGAGCAGCACCCCGGCTCCGCCCCCGATGCCGCCGGACCACCCCACGACGGAGGAACCCGTGCTCGAACTCGAAATCCTCGGCTCCAACGCCACCGCTCCCACCCCGGAGGGTCCCGCCTCCTGCTACCTGCTGCACACCGACGACGGCGTCCTGCTGGTCGACGCCGGGCCGGGGTCCCTGCTGGCCTACTGTGCGCGTTACGGGCTGGACCGGCTGCGCGGGATCGTGGTGACGCACCTGCACGCCGACCACAGCCTGGACCTCATGGCCTGGGCCTACCGGTGGACCTTCCCCGAGGTCCTGCCGCGCATCCCCCTGTACTACCCGGAGGGGGAGGCAGAGCGCCTGGCCGCCTTCGACGCGGTCTTCGGCATCCCGACGCTGCCCACGATGAACAGCCCCATCGCCCAGTCCTTCGAGCCCAGGGAGATGGCCATGGACGGGACCACCCGCTACGAGGCGGCGGGAGCCTCCTTCCGCTCCTTCCGGGCCCACCACAGCGTCCCCTCGGCGGCGCTGCGGTTCGAGGACCCCGACGGCGGCAGAGTCGTCTCCTTCTCCTCCGACACGGGGTACTGCGAGGCCGTCGTGCGCGCGGCCGAGGGGGCCGACCTGTTCGTGTGCGAGTCGACCTACCTGGAGGCCGACGACCAGGCCCTGACCGGCCACGGCCACCTCACCGCCGCGATGGCCGGTGACCTGGCCGCGGAGGCCGGGGTCGACCACCTGGTCCTCACCCACTTCGCCGACCCCGGCATGTGGGAGGAGGGCGCCCTGCACGCGGCACGCGGGTTCTCCGGCCCGGTGAGCGTGGCCAGGCCCGGCAGCCGCTTCTGAGGGGTCGGCCGGGGGCGCCGCAGCCCCGTCTACTGCGCCCCCGCGGTCCCGCCCTCGGCCTTGGTCCCTGGCCAGTCCCATGGACTGCTCCGCCCTGTGCCGCGCAAGGGCACCCCGGCGCGGGGCTCGCGGATACGCCACCAGGGGCGGCAACAGCACTGCGCGGGATGCGCCCCGGACTAGGTGTCCGCGGTGAGCACGATGCTGGCATGGCCCAGCATCGCCTGCACCACATTTCAGCTCCACCCCCGCCGCCAGCGCCAACGTCGCCGCACCGTGGCGCAGATCGTGCCACCGCACCGGCGGCGACCCACTCTCCGTGTTCAGTTTCCGGAACAGCCGGGACAACCGCTGAGGAGCCAGCGGACCACCCCGCACAGCGGTGAAACGAACCCGCGCGCATCCCACACCCGACTATGAGATTCAGCCTCCTTCTGCTGATGCCACTGGTGACGGCGCAACACCCCGGTGGTGGTGTGGTCCAGCACGAGCATGCGGCGGCTCGCCGCGCTCTTGGGCGCCAACTCCACCAACCCGCCCGGGTGACAGCCCGCCGTTGAGGCCGTAGCACCGACAGCCCACGCACCCCAAGGGAGATCCCGGAGAATTCCCTGATATCAACGCGAACCCCTGGCAGCCGTCAACACGCCCGCTTAGCGTACTGTCCATGTGGACAGTAAAGAATCCAGCTGGACAGTACCCGCAGGCCGACAACGGTCGGCTGTACTACCTTGACCACCTCAAACTCCTGCTCATCGCACTCGTCGTACTCCTCCACGCGGCACAGCCCTACGGCCCCGCCGACTGGTGGTACTTCGAGGACCAGGCCCAGGCGCCGTTGCTCTCCAACGCCGCACTCGTCGCGGGCACTTTTCTGATGAGCCTCTTCCTCCTGATCTCCGCCTACCTCGTCCCGGCGGCCTACGACCACAAGGGCCCCAAGGCCTTCCTGGGCGACCGCTTCCGGCGGTTCCTGCCGCTGGTCCTCGTCGGATTCCTGGTGGTCGTCCCGGTCCTGATGTACGCCTACTACTTGAACTTCCGTCCTCACCCCGACCTCGGCTTCGCCGCCTACTACGCCGACGTCTACATGGGCGGTGCCGATCGACCGCAGGGCTGGTCCGGCCCCATCTGGCCGGACCGCCAGTTCGCCCACCTGTGGTTCATCCAGCACCTGCTGGTCTATGCCCTCCTGTACGCCCTGTGGCGCGCTCTGACGGCCCGGCTGCGCAGCCGGGCGCCCTCCTCCACGGACACTGCTCCCCGGGCCCCCTCGACCGCCGCGATCCTGCTCTTCGTGGCCCTGGTGGCGCTGGCGACCTTCGCACTGCGGGTCTGGTATCCCGTGGACACCTGGGTCCCGCTCCTGGAGTTCATCCAAGCCGAGCCCGGCGACCTGGCCCTGCAGTCCTCCTTCTTCGTGACAGGCCTCCTCGCCTACCGGCAGGGCTGGCTCACGGCCTTCCCCGACCGCGCGGGGTATGCCTGGCTCACCCTCGGCACGGTGCTCGCCGGAGCCCACCTGGCCTTCGGTGAGGAACTGGACAGGTGGTACACCACAGGCGGCTGGAACACCGGCTCCCTGCTGTGGTCGACCGTGGAGACGCTGATGTGCGTCTCCCTGTCCATCGGCCTGCTCGTGCTGTTCCGCCGGTGGGCCGCCCGGCCGAGTCGGCTGCCGCTCGCCCTGGCGGGGCTGGCCTTCACCGTCTACCTCGTCCACGTTCCAGTGGTCGTCGCCCTGCAGTACACGGCGGGTGCCCTGGCCGCGGGCCCGTGGGAGGGTTTCGCCCTGTCCGCCGTCGGTGGCCTGGTGTTGAGCTTCGCGCTGGCCTGGGGCGCCAGTCGAACCCCCTACCTGCGCCGGGTGCTGTGAACGGCGCCCCGCCGGTGGGACGGCTAGGCTGTGCGCCCATGACGCACAGTGCCGATCTCACCGGCCGGGCCCGCATCCGGATGTCCGCGCTGCGCCTGTTCGCCGAACACGGCTTCTCCAGCACCTCGCTCCGCGCCATCGCGGCCGACGCCGGGGTCTCTCACGCCTTGGTCCGGCACCACTTCGGTTCCAAGGAGAAACTGCGCGAGGCCGTGGACGAGGACGTCCTGGACGCCTTCGACACGGTCCTCTCCGACATCGGCGAGCGGGAAGGCGCACCGGAGAGCCTCGCTGCTTTCGGCGAGGCCAGCGCCAGGCTGTTCGGAACGGACGCGATCCGGCGTGAATACCTCCGCCGCGCCTTGGCAGAAGGCAGCGACCTGAGCGCCCGCCTCTTCGCCCGTCTGCTGGAGGGGGTACGGGTACGGCTCTCGACGATGGGCGGCACGGATGAGCGGTGGGCCCCCTACCAGGTACTCTTCCTCGTCCTGGGCCCCATGCTCCTGGAACCGGTGATGCGACCGGGCCTGGACACACCAGTCTTCGACCCCTCGGTGGTCGCCGAACGCAGCGCGGCCAACCAGCGGCTGCTCACCCACGGGATGTTCGCCAAGGACTGAGACGCACACGCACGACAGACGCGACCGAAAGGGCCACTCAACGGACTCGCGCGAGAACCCGCCGCAGCGCACCAGGACCTCGCGAGGTGCCATCGGATACCGCCAGGGGCCGGCGTGCGCTCCGTTCGCGCTCCGCAGTTGCGGACTGGGACGACACCGGGCGTCACCACACGGCATCCGACGGCACGGCTGATCGGATGGTAGGGGACCGACGGTTGCAAAGCGACACGTGACGGTACGTATCCAGCGAAATTCTCATCCGATGGCCGCAGGCTCGAACCCTGCCGGGTACGCCACGAAAACCCAGCTCAGACGGAGTGCACGAGGATCCCGCAAAAGGACCTCACAGCTTTTTTTGGGCGATGTGTGCTCCATACGCGCTCTTCAGTTCAACCTCAGTCAAACGCACCCATCGGGCTGAGAAACCCCGTGTGAGGTCCACTCGTCCAAGATTGATAGGCACACCCTGGACCCACGTGTCCGGCCGCACGTCAGCCCTTCGATCCGACAACCTCCGAGGCGTACCACTATGTACGTATGGAGACGAGCAACCACCTCACCGGAGATCCTCACGGGCCAGTCGTGCAAGCTGGCGTGGTGCACGGTGACGTGATCCAGATCGTGAACGTCGGGGAATCGCACGGACCCAACGATGCGAGCGTCAGCCCCGGCTGGAGCTTCTCGGGCCGCTCCCCCGACCCGAGAGCAGCGCCGTGGGACTTCTTCTGGAGGCCGTGGGAGGAACCCGAGACCTACCGACTCAGCATCCGGAACAAACTTCCGGCGCCGCTGGTGATCGCCGAGGCCGGGTTCGTTCTCCGCCGAGCACCACGCGAGACGGGCGTCGATCTGGCAAGAATCACAGCACCAGAGGTGGAGTTTCCACTGACGGTGCGAGGCCATGCGAGTCGGGAGGTTCCGAGCACCGCACTCGCCGGTTTCTCCAGATACCAGGCCGGCAAGGAGTCGGAACAGTTCTGGCTTGGCGCCTACGCCGTAACCGCTCGTGGCCGCGAGTACCGCGGCTACAACCACTACCCCGGAAGCCGGCGTGTCAGGGGGACTCGCTTCGAGCAGGAGTACTTGAAGCGTCGGGCCCGGGGTGAGCGCGTTTCGTTGTAGGAGGGAATCGCAGCTACTCGACCTTGGCCCATTCCTCCGCGCTCGAGACATGACGGTGTTCGCTCTGGTGAAGAGGGGGAGCGTCGGTCTGGCAACTCATCCGAAGATCCAGCGGCCAGGGGTCTATCAAGCTGGTCACACGCCCACCGGCCCCCTCGCAGGCACAGCCCTCGGCGCACCGTACACATGCACATAACCGCTGGACTCCCCCGCGCCGGAACACCGGCAGAGTTCCTTGTGGTCGGCGGGAAGCGCCGTGCCCAGGCGCGCCTCGACCACATCCCACGCGATGTCGACATTCCTCGGACGCCGCTCGACGGCGTCGGCGATCCGTCCGACCCATGACACTGCGGCCCCCTGTCCTTCCGGCAGTTCCGGCACGCCGTCGATCCGAACCCTGTTCGCTTATGGACGTTACCCACACAGGGGACCCGGCGGCGCGCACTCCGGGGCGGGGCCGGAGTACGGAATCCGACCTCTGCCGACGATGGCGTTCACCGTTATGGCGGGCAGGCGACCGGGCGGCGCCCGGCCCGCGAGGCGAACGATGACCAAGCCCGCCACAGCGGCCCGAAGGAAACGCGCACACCTGACCCCGCAGAGGAATTCACCGACAAGAAGAACCAAGAAAAAAGCCTCGACCGCGAACGCGCCATCCGATCGACGCACCGAGTTTTCGCCCTTCCGGTTGACAACTGCCCACGCCACAGTTATTGTCGTCGCTTATGTCGAAATTCGCATCGTTGGTGGAAGGCCGACCCGGATCCGGGCTCACAAGAGGACCTACGGCCCGAACCGCACCCGGCGACCCGGCCGCCCCACGACCCGACCGACACGGTGAGCCCCGGAAACAGCCCGTGGTCAGGCACGGTGAGCCGCGGCCAGGAGCCCTCCGGGACATCCGATCGGCATCGCGGCAAACGGTGATCGGAGCTTCCCAGCATCAGCGCGTACGCGGCGAGGCACACGTATTGTGCGGTGGCACGCCCGGCGGCAGCGGCTGCTAGTTCCGCCGGGTCCAGGCGACATGGTCGTCGGTTCTCCCACCCTTTTCATCAACCTTTCCGGCGTGCGTTCGTGCCCCCGGGCACGGTTCGCGCCCCTGCTCCACTATTCGTGAGGCTGTGTTCGCCATGCCCGAAAAACCACATAAAGACAAAGAGCAAACGAGCCGTCGCAGGAAGGAACACAAAGACGAGAAAGGCAAGGACCGGGCCTCGGCGTCGCGGAGCCGGACGGGCCACACCGCGCTCGGGAGCCTGGACTACCAGCACCCCACGTATCCCCACGACACACACCCGGTCCTCGTCCCGGGCATCTCGATCGACGACCAGCGCCGCAGCTACCGGGTCGACTGGCTCGTCTTCGCGGTCGCCGGATCGCTGACGGTCGCCTTCGTCGTCTGGGGCATCTGGTCGCCGGGAAGCGTCGCCGCGGTCGCCGAGACGGCGTTCTACTGGTCGACCGACAACCTCGGCTGGATGTTCAACGTCGTGGCCATCGTCGTGCTCGTCTCCACCGTGGGCATAGCGTTCTCGCCCTACGGGAGGATCCCGCTGGGCAAGGACGGCGAGCGGCCCGAGTTCAGCACGTTCTCCTGGACGGCCATGCTGTTCGCCGCCGGGCTGGGTGTGGCGGTCCTGTTCTGGGGGCCCTCGGAGCCGCTCGGCTACTTCATCTCACCGCCTCCGCTGACGAACGAGCCGGAGTCGGTCGAGGCCATGCACACGGCGCTCGCTCAGATGTACTACCACTGGGGCTTCCACGCGTGGGCCGTCTACGCGCTGGTCGGCGGGGCCGTCGCCTACGCCGCCTACCGCCGCGGCCGTCCCCTGCTCATGTCCTCGATCTTCCGCGCCCTGTTCGGCCGACGGCTCACCGAGGGTTTCGCCGGAAAGCTCGTCGACATCTTCGCGATCATCGCCACGCTCTTCGGCACCGCCGCCGCCCTCGGTATCGCGGCGATGCAGATCGGCTCCGGCGTCAGCATCGTGTCGGGCGCCGGGGACCTCACGAACAACACCCTGGTCGTCATCATCGCGGTCCTGACCGTCGGCTTCGTCGTCTCGGCGGTCTCGGGCGTCGCACGGGGCATCCGGCTCCTGTCGAACGTGAACATCGTGCTCACGATCGGCATCGTCGCGGTCTTCCTCTTCCTCGGCCCCACACTGTTCCTCCTGAACCTGCTGCCCTCGGCGGTCATGGAGTACTTCGGCTCCCTGTTCGACATGATGGGCCGATCGCTCTCGTGGGGTCCCGAGACGCAGGAGTTCCAGTCGCTGTGGACCGTCTACTACTGGGCGTGGTGGATCTCCTGGTCGCCCTTCGTGGGCATCTTCCTCGCGCGCATCTCCCGCGGCCGCACCATCCGCCAGTTCACCCTCGGCACGATCATCATCCCGTCCTCGCTGCTCTTCGTCGCCTACGGGGTGATGGGCGGAACCTCCATCTGGATGTACCGGGAGGGCGCCCCCGGTCTCACCGAGGGCATGCCCGCGCCCGAGGTGCTCTTCGCCCTCATCGACAACCTGCCGTACGTGGAGTGGCTGCCCTTCGTCGTGATCGTGGTGCTCGCGATCTTCTTCATCACCGCCGCCGACTCCGCGTCGGTGGTGATGGGCATGCTCACCACGCAGGGGGACCAGAACCCGCGCCTGTGGGTGGTCGTCTTCTGGGGCCTGGTCATGTCGGGGATCGCGATCGTGATGCTGCTTCTGGGCGACGCGACGGCGTTGACGGGCCTGCAGCAGCTGGTGATCGTCACGGCGGTGCCCTTCGCGCTCGTGCTGGTCCTCGCCGTCGTCGCGTGGTTCAGGGAGCTGCGCACCGATCCCCTCACCCTGCGCATGCACTACATCGACACGGCGATGGACAACGCCGTGACGGAGGGGGTGGACCGCTACGGCGACGACTTCTCCCTGAAGGTCGTGGAATCGCGGCCCGGGGACGGAGCCGGGGCGGGCATCGACTCCACCGACGAGAGCTACACGGAGTGGTACCAGCGCACCAATGAGGAGGGCGAACCGGTCGGCTTCGACTTCGGGACCGGGGAGTGGGCCGACGGCTACGATCCGGACACCGGTGAGACCTCGGAGACCACCCCCGAAGGGGCCGTGGTGGCACGGGAAGACCGCGTCGAGGTGTCGGAGACCGGGACCGAGGAACGCTGACTCCACCGCCCCGGCCTCCGCCGTTCAGCCGACGTCGGGGGCCGACCCGCCCCGCCGGTCAGACGCCGGACTTCTCCAGCAGTTCGTTCGTCAGTTCGGCGAGACGACGACGGTACCCGGGGTCGAGGGCGGCGGGGACGGAGGGCGGTGTCTCCACGCCGTCGTCGAAGTGGCGTCCGCTGACCCGCTCCAGCTCGGGCGCGTCCACCAGACGGCGTGTGGCGGCCACCCCCTTCTCCAGGGGGTCGTGGAACTCCACGCCCGCGGCCCTGGTGAGGGAGGTCTCCATGTAGGTCCCCGGGTGCAGGGAGTTGACCGTGACCCCGCTGCCGACCAGTTCCCCGGCCAGGTCCAGGGTGTGGCTGATGAGGGCCAGCTTGGACCGGCGGTAGGCAGCGGGTTCGGTGAAGCCGCGTTCGAACTGCGGATCCTCCAGGTCCAACTCCTGCTGTCCCCGGGAGGCGATGTTGACCACCCGTGAGGGAGCGGACCGGCGCAGCAGCGGCAACAGCTCCCTCGTGAGCAGCACCGGCGCCAGGTAGTTGACCGCCAGGCGCAACTCGTGGCCGTCAGCCGAGGTCGTGCGCTCGGCGCCGTCGATCCGAAAGCCCACCGCGGCGTTGTTGACGAGCACGTCGAGCCGGTCGTGGCGGGCGGCGACCTCGGCGGCGAGCCGCTTGGCCCCGGCGAGGGAGGAGAGGTCGGCCCGGTAGACCTCGCCGCCGGTGTCCGCGGCGACCTGTGCGAGCCGTCCGGTGTCGCGGCCGTGGAGCAGGAGCCGGTGCCCTGCCGCCGCGAGGTCCTCGGCCAGGGCTCGGCCGAGTCCGTCCGACGCGCCGGTGACCAGGATGGTGGCCATGTGGGTGCCTTTCACAGAAGGGGGCGCCGCCGGTTCGGCCGACCGCGCGCTCCCACGGTATGACGGCCGACACCAGCGGTCAACAGAGGTTGACCTGGGCCGATGTCCGCCGACCCGGGTGAGGGGCCCGCCCCACAGGCGGGGGGAGCGGGACGACCGCCGCCGCGCGGCCCGGACGGCGGTTCGGGTGCCGCGGTGCCGGAAGCCGC
Organism: Nocardiopsis sp. LDBS0036; assembly: GCF_041228755.1. NCBI lineage: Bacteria > Bacillati > Actinomycetota > Actinomycetes > Streptosporangiales > Nocardiopsidaceae > Nocardiopsis > Nocardiopsis sp. LDBS0036. Next base: position 806,735 of record NZ_CP141103.1, on the reverse strand, counting down.
GAAGCCGTTCGGAGGCCGTACTCGTACAGGACGGGTCGGACGGGGCGGTGGAAACCGGGCGGATACGCTGCTGAGCGGGGAGGGCCGCCGCTTCCGCGGCGATGGACTCCCCGCTCTCTCGCACTCTCGCGGCGCGCGTCCGCGATCCCGGAAACAGTGAGGTGGACGGCCATGGACAAGCCGCGTGGGAAGGACTCGTTCTCGTTGCTGTACAGGACGGGGTTCCGTATCAACTACGCGCTCCTGCACGTCATGGGCCCGGCGTCCCTGACCCCCGAGACCGATCCGCAGCACCGCGCGAAGAGGGAGTACGAGCGCCGGCGTGAACTCCACCAGGCGTGGAAGGCGCAGCAGCGGTCCCGGTAGCGCGACCGGGCGGGTGGCGTTCGCCGACGCCGAGGCCCCCGCGACCAGCAGGGGCGGAGCGCCAGGCCGCCACACCCGCCCCGCACACGTGAGGAGAAATCATGTTCACCGGCCTGAGCGCCTTTCCGCTGACCCCGTTGGACGACGACCGCTTCGACGAGCGGGCCTACGCGGGGCTGGTCACCCGCCTGGCGGAGGCGGGCGTCGACTCCATCGGCGCGCTGGGTTCGACCGGTTCCTACGCCTACCTGGACCGGGAGGAGCGCCGCCGCGCGGCCCGGACGGCGGTACAGCACGCGGACGGCACACCGGTGGTCGTCGGTATCGGCGCGCTGCGCACCTCCCAGGTGCAGGCCCTGGCCCAGGACGCCCAGCAGGCCGGTGCGTCCGCCGTGCTGTTGGCTCCGGTGAGCTACCAGCCGCTCACCGACGAGGACGTGTTCGCGCTCTACGCGACCGTCGCCGCCGAGCTGTCGGTGCCCCTGGTGGTCTACGACAACCCCGGCACGACGCGCTTCACCTTCTCGACCGGACTGTACGCGCGCGTCGCCGCGCTGCCCGCCGTGGCCGCGATCAAGATCCCGCCGGTGCCCGCGGACCCGGTGGCCGCCCGCGAGCGTGTGGCGGCGGTCCGCGCGGCCGTGCCCGACCACGTGAGCGTCGGGGTCTCCGGTGACGGCGTCGCCGCGACGGGGCTCAACGCGGGCTGCCGGGCCTGGTTCTCCGTGGTGGGCGGAACCCTGCCCGCCGCCGCCCTGCCCCTGGTCCGCGCCGCCCTGGGCGGTGACGCCGAGGGGGCGGCGGCGGAGTCGGAACGGCTGCGTCCGCTGTGGGAGTTGTTCGCCTCCCACGGCAGCCTGCGCGTGGTCGCCGCGATCGCCGAACACCTGGGGCTGGTGGCCCCGCGCTGCCTGCCCCGCCCGATCCTGGGACTGCCCGCCGCCGAGCGGGAGCGGGTGGCCCGTGTGGTCGAACAGCTGGGCCTGGCCTGAACGGCGCCTGTGGGGACGTCCCCCACGAGAGCGTGTGGCCGCCTGCAACCTCATTTGCTGCGAGCATCCGGCTGAGCGTGCTGATGGCTGTCAATATGAGCACTGCCGACCCAGGCAGCCCGGGGACGCGGTCCTCCCGAGGGTGACAGCTGTCCGCTTCAGCCCACCAGCCCGCGGACGATCGTGGTTTCGGTGTCCCGGACGTAGGTCACGACCGCCCCGGGGACGGGGATCGCCCGGTGGTCACCGGTACGGGCGCCGTCCATGCCGGGCTCCGAGGCGAACTCGGGTTCGTCGAACCGGATGGTGCGTACGGCGTCCGGTCCGGCGTCGTAGGGGATGACGACCACGGCGGGGATGGTCTCCTGCGTGCCCGTCTCCTCGTACTCCAGGCGCGGAATGATCACGGCCTCCCCCAGAGCGATGGCTTCGGGCAGTTGATCGAGGAAGACCGTACTGAACGGCATCTCGGCCGTGGCGGTGATCTCGCCGGAAGCGGAGACACGGTGGAACAGAAAAGGCTCGCGTTCGTCACCGTTCCCCTGGTCCGCGGGGCCGCGGGAGAGGAGGACCGTGCTCTCGGAGCCGACTCGCACGAGTTGCTCGAAGTCGTCGCTCATGGCGGTCTCCGAGTCCATCAATTCCGGAGGAAGCTCCAGGGAGTCCGAACCGTCACGCAGGTCCAGCGCCCGGGGGAGGTCGCTCCGGTAGCGGCCCTGCGCCACGACCACGGGGTGAGAGTCCGTGCCTGGGACGGGCCGGTCCACGGAGATGCTGAGCTCCGTGTTCGTGTCGTCCCACTCACGGATCCAGTTCTCCTCACCCGTGCGGGCGTCGAAGGCGGCGACGACACCGGTCAGCGGTTCACGGTTGTCCAAGGTCAGGTCCCGGAGCGTGGTGTCCTCGTCGAGCCGGTCCTCGTCCGCGCACAAGTACGTGATGAGGACCTGGTCCTCGTGCAGCAGGAGGTTCTCGCCGCTCTGCCAGCCTCCGAAGTTCACGCAGGTGCGGTCTCGCGACTCCGGGACGGTGGGGAACCAGAGCTCTTCGTTGGAGTCCGCCGCGTGCACACGGACCCTCTGTTCCTCAGTGGTGTCCCGCCAGGAGTAGAGGCTCACCTCGGACGTGCCCGCGAGGAAGTCGACGCGGGTCTCCTCGTCCTCGCCTTCCTCAAGCAGCGGCGGCACGGTGAACTCGCGAAGGATCCCTCCGGTAACGGTGTCGATCTCGGTGACGTGATGATCACCCGATCGGTCCGCGACAGGCTGTCGGGTGACGAGCGCCCGCGTTCCACCGTCGGAGATCACAACGCGCACCCAACTGTTGTAGGGGTGCCGGTAGCTCCACAGCACCTCGCCGGAGGAGCCGTCCAGGGCGACGACACCGTCCTCAAGCGTCAGGAGCGGGCCGAACGGTCCAGGCTCCACGCCCCGCACGGACACGTCCTGCGGTACCTCCCACTCCCAACCGACCTCGCTGACGTCGCCCGGCACCGGGGCAGGTGTGTCCGGGAAGGCGTCGGCGACCGTGTGCTCCGTCGGCTGGTACAGGGTCGCGGCACCCAGCCCGAACTCCAACAGCAGCACCAGGACCAGTCCTCCGGCCATGGGCGGCACGGAACCGGGCAGGGGCCGAAGCCTCGGCTGGTGGGCTGTGGCCGCCATCAGTATCGCGCCGAGGGTGATCGCCAGGGTTGCCGTCCACAGGGAGACTCCGGCCGCATCGGGAAAGTAGAACCGCGGGTTCTCCGCTGTCCAGGAGAACGCCATCGGCGAGAAGGCGGTGTAGGCCACGTACAGCAACAACACGATCACGGCCAGAAGGAGCACCGCGCGGGTCCGGTCGAGGCGTGTGGCTGGTCCGGCTTGGCGTTCCCATGCGTCGCGCCGCAACACGACGCAGAGCACGATCGCGCCGAGGAGCACGGCCGCCAGCCACCAGAGGCCGCCGTCGGGAGTCGTCAACTCCTCTTCCATGAGAGGAAATCGCACCATGTCGACGGCCGCGAGCAGGATTCCGCCGCTGACCAGCCCCAAACCAACCCAGCTCACCGTCTCCGGACGGACTCGGCTGGTGACCCGAGACTCGTTCTCCACCTGCAGTCCTCGTTCCTCACCGCACTCGTGCCCGACTCCAGGGCCCGGGAGGGGAGGAAAGTCGGATTCGCGATCGACAACATAACAGTGCGCTCCGCCCGCCCGTGGCCTCGGCGGCCCCGCTGGAGGCGCTCTCGCCCACCCGTCAGCCCCGCAGCCAGCGGTCCGCGCCGCGACACGGGAAATACGGTTGCGGCCGGGACGCACCGGGCCCAGGATGATCCGGTGCAGACCCGAGAGACCACACTCGACCTCGGCCACGAGGCCCTGGCCGCGCTGGACTTCGGCGGCGCGGGCGCCCCGGTCCTCCTCGTTCACGGCAGCGGGCACAACGCGGCCGCCTGGACGGACGTGGCGGCCCGTCTGACCGACCGCTGCCGGGTCGTCGCCGTCGACCTGCGCGGACACGGCCGGACCAGGGCCGACTCCCACGACGCGGAGCAGTACTGGCGCGACCTCGCCGGCGCGGTCCGGGCCCTCGGCTGGGAGGACCCCGTCCTGGTCGGGCACTCGCTGGGCGGTTACGCCGTCACCGCCGTGGCCGCCAGCGGGCTGGTCCGCCCCGCCGCGGTGTGCGTCGTCGACGGGCTCGTCCTGGACACCCGGGAGCAGGCCGTGGCCAACCAGGAACGCTGGACCACGCCCGAGGCGATGGAGCGGGTGCGCGCCCGGTTCGGCTACGGGTGGGCCGCCACCCCGGAACAGGCGCGCGAGTACATCGAGCGCGGTGTGCGGGAGGCCCCCGGGGACGAACTCAACCGGGACTGCCGCCCCGGCCTGGTGCGCGGCGTGCTGGAGCGCTCCTTCAGCAGGGACCAGCACACGTGGCTGCGGCGTCCGACCGCCGAGCAGATCGCGGTGATCAGCGCCCCCGCGCCGGACGCGGCCGTCTACCCCAGCGTGGACGTCTACGAGCGCCTCACCTGCCCGCTCACGGTCGTCCTTCCCGACGGGGGCTTCTACGCCGCGCGCCGCGACGAGGTACGGGCCCTCGTCGCCGCACGCCCGGAACGCACACTCGTGGAGATGCGCACACACCACAACGTGCCCATGGCCCGCCCGGAGGAACTCGCCCGCGTCATCTGGGACGTCGTGCGCGCCCGACCCACCGCATAACCGGAGAACACCTGTGACACACCGCCTCCAGCAGCGTTCCGTACGCGAGTACCCCGTGGCCGCGCAGGGCTCCGGCCCGTACGGCATCACCGCCGGGACCGACGGTTCGCTGTGGGTCACGCTCGTCCACCACGGCCGGATCGCCCGTATGACACCGGACGGCTCCACGACCGTGTACCCGCTGGACTCCACCGCGTGCGCGCCCTCGCTCATCACCACGGGCCCCGACCACGCGCTCTGGTTCACCCGTACCAAGGACGACAGGATCGGCCGCATCACCGCGGACGGGAAGGCCGACTCCTTCGCGCTGCCGACCCCTGGCGCCCAGCCCTTCGGCATCACGGCCGGGCCCGACGGGGCACTGTGGTTCACCGAGATGAACGCCGACCGCATCGGCCGTATCACCACCGACGGGGAGGTCACCGAGTTCCCCCTGCCGACGAGGGGAGGGTTCCCGTCGTTCATCGCCTCCGGGCCCGACGGAGCCCTGTACTTCACCCTCAACCAGGCCGACGCCGTCGGCCGCGTCACCGTCGGCGGGGACGTGACCCTTCATCCCCTCCCGACCGGCCAGGCGGGACCCGTCGGTATCACCGCGGGTCCGGACGGCGCCCTGTGGTTCGTGGAGATCGCCGCGGGCCAGATCGGCCGCCTCACCACGGACGGACGCATCCGGGAGTTCCCCCTCCCCCGGCGCGACTCACGCCCCCACGCCATCACCGCGGACCCCGAAGGGGGCTGCTGGTTCACCGAGTGGGGCGCGAACCGCGTCGGGCACATCACGGCGGGGGGCGACATCGACCTGTTCGACCTGCCCGCGCCCTCCCGCGAACCCCACGGCGTCGCGGTCACCGCGGACGGAACGGTCTGGGTCGCCCTGGAGACCGGCGGTATCGCCTCCCTGGCGCCGTGAGGCCCCGCGACCCGGCGCTCACGCCGGTTCGCGGTCCGCGTTCGCGGGTGTGCCCGCCGCACGGGCCGGTTCCACGGGCGGCGTTCCCGGGCCGGAAGCCGGTGCCAGGGCGAGCGTGACCGGGACCAGGGCGATGAGCCCCAGCCCGAACCACCCCGCGCCGGTCAGCGCCTCCCCGACGACCAGGACCGCCAGGAGCGCCGCGACCGCGGGTTCGCTCAGCGTGACCGTGGTGGCCGTGCTCGCCGAGACCCGGGTCAGGCCGAAGCCGAAGAAGAGGTAGCCCAGGAACATGGGCACCAGCGCCATGTAGGCGGCCACCGTGAAGGCCTGCGCGGAGGCCAGGAGGGGGGCGCCGGTGAGCACGAGCACCGGCATCAGCAGCACGCCGCCGCAGCCGAAGACCGCCCCCATGGACGCCGCCCGGTCGACGCCGCGCCCCATGAGGGTGTGCGCCGCCCAGGAGAACGCGGCGTAGGTGAGGCCCGCCACCAGCCCGAGCGCGACACCGGCCGCGGTCCCGCCGGGCGAGGCGGCGGGGGCGGCCGTGTTCGACACGCACAGCAGCACGCCGCCGACGATGCCCACCGCCGCGGCCAGCATCCACCACCGGCTCAGCGGTGTGCGCTGGACCACCAGTTCCAACAGGCCGGAGGCCAGCGGTGCCGACGCCAGGGACACCACGGTGCCCACCGCCACCCCCGCCAGGTGCATCGAGCCGTAGAACGCCAGGGGGTAGACGCCCACGGCCAGGGCTCCCACCGCCACCAGGGGCAGGTTCTCCCGCAGCCGGGGGCGGGCCGCCGCCAGCGCGGGCAGGGCGATCAGCGCCTGGAGCAGGCCGCCGATCCCCAGGGCGGCCGAGCCGATGGCCAGGGGCCCGGCCTGCGGGGCGAAGGTGGCGGCGGTGCCGGTCGTGCCCCACAGGACGGAGGTGACCGTGATGGCCGCGATGCCCAGCGTCCGGTGGCGGTTCACAGCGCGTCCACCAGGGCCGCGGCGATCGCGCGTGCCTCCAGGAGCCGGTCCGGCGCTCCCTCCAGTCCGGCCCGGGCCATGGAGCCCTCCAGCAGGAACGAGCAGTGCCGGGCGGTGCGCGCCGCCGTGTCGGGGTCGGTGATCTGCTCCAGGTGCCCGGCCACGAGCGCCTCGACCTGCTCCTTGTGCTCGCGCACCCGCTCCCTGCCCGGTGCGCCCGCGGGGAGTTCGGCCGCGGCGTTGAGCAGCCCGCAGCCGCGGAACCCGTGCTCGTAGGCGGCCGAGGCGTGGTCGACGTAGGCGTCGAACACCGCCAGTACCCCCTCCCGGGGGGTGTGGGCCTCCTCCAGTCGGCGCCGGTACAGGTCGAGCCACTCCCGGTGCCGTTCCTGGAGGTAGGCCAGCGTCAGCTCCTCCTTGGAGGAGAAGTTGTTGTACAGGCTCATCTTGGCCACGCCGGCCTCGGCGGTGACCGCGTCGATGCCGGTGGCGGTCATGCCGTGGGCGTAGAACAGCCGCGCCGCCGCGCCGAGCAGCTTCTCCCTGGCCGATCCCGCACGCGGCCGGGCCTCCTCGACCTGCGCCATGGTGCACCTCCGCTATCGGACTAGGTAAACCAGTCTACCTATAACCGGTGGCGGACCTCTCCAGCGGGCCGGGCGCTTACGGGCCGTGGTCGCGCGCCCCGGGATGGTCTCCGGCGTCACCGCCCGGAGGGTGGAGCCCGCGGGCGGCCGTCGCTTCAGCCGTCGGTCGCGTCCGCCGGAATACGGATGACGAGCAGGGCGGCGTCGTCGTCGTTGCTTCTCGGCCGTGCGCGCTCCAGCAGCTGGTCGGCGAAGGAGTTCAGGGGGCGGTGCGCGAGGGAGGCCGCGTGCTGGCGCATACGTCTGAGGCCCGTGTCCAGTGACTGCCCCCGGGCTTCGACCAGGCCGTCCGTGTAGAACACGAGCGTGGACCCGGGCGGCAGGGCGATGCGCGCGTCGGCGCGCGGCCGCGCCATCCCCGTGCCGAGCAGGACCCCGCTCCCCTCCTCCAGGTAGTGGGCGATGCCGTCGTGGTGGACGAGCAGGGGCGGGGGGTGGCCGGCGCTCGACCACAGCAGTTCCCACCGTCCGGCCTCGTCGACCGTCAGGTGGGCCAGGACGAGGGTCGCCATGTAGACGTCGCTGATGTGCTCCAGGGCCTGGTCCATGCGCTCCAGCGTGCGGTGGGGGGACTGCTCCTGTGCCCAGGTGTAGGCCCGGAGCATGTTGCGGAGCTGGGCCATCCCGGCCGCCGCGTCCAGGTCGTGGCCGACGACGTCGCCGATGACCAGGGCCGTGTCGCCGCGGGGCAGGGGGAAGGCGTCGTACCAGTCACCGCCCACGTGCGAGACGTCTGGTGCGGGCAGGTACCGGGCGGTCATCTCCGCTCCCGCCAGCCGGGGGAGCTGGGGCAGCAGGTAGCGCTGCATGGTCTCGGCGACCTGGCGCTGGCGCTGGTAGTGGCGCGCGTTCTCCAGGGCCAGGCCGATGCGTCGGGCGATGTCCTCCAGAAGGGCGAGATCGTCGCGGGCGAAGGGGTGCTGGGAGCCCGTGCGCCCCAGGGTCACGGCGCCCAGCACCTCCCGGGGCCCGCGGATGGGGGCGATGGCCGCGGTGTTGATGCCCGTCGCCTCGAACAGCCTGCGCTGCTCCACCGCGATACCCGTGTCGGGCGGACCGGAGTAGATCTCACGGTTGACGAGGGTGGAGGCGGCGCCTCGCAGGGCTTTGGACAGGGGCATGCTGGAGGTCGGGGGCACCGGGGGCATCGGTCCCTGGAGGTCCTCGCGCACCGTGGTCCTGCCCTGGTCCGCCTGGACCACCAGGGAGCGGGACACCTCGTCGCCTTCGGTGATCAGGTCGATGATCGCCCAGTCCGCGAGTCGTGGAAGCATCAGCTCCACCACCCGGAGCAGGGACTTCTCCACGTCGACGTTGTTGATCAGGTGTGCGGTGGTGTCGGCCAGCAGGGCCAGCCGCTCCGTCTCCGACAGTGTCCGTCGGGAAGGGGTGGAGCGCCCGGGGGTCCCCTCGTCCTGCTCGACGGCCTGGAAGAAGACCAGCTCCGTGACCTGGGAACCGTCGGGCTTACAGGGCACGGCGGACCACGACACGGGGAGGAGCGTGCCGTCGCCGCGCTGGAACCAGGACTCCCCCGCGCGGGAGAGGGAACCGGACGGCGCCCCCTGGGAGGCGTCGCGTGCCTCCCTGACGACCGCCTGCCCCCGGGCGTCCCGGTGCAACGACCGGAGGTCCTGCCCGAGCGTCTCGTCCGCCGAACGGGCCAGCAGTCGCAGGGCGGTGGCGTTGACCGCGACGATCCGCTCCCTCTCGTCGACGGCGTACACACCCGCGCTCAGGCTGTCCAGCGCCTCCGCGAGGAGCCGGTGTTGACCTGACACACCGGTCGAATCGCTGTACGTACCGGAATCCTCGTCCACAGCGTCTCCTTGTCCGACGGACCTTCGCACACCCCCAGGCCGAGGGTCGGGCATGTCCGGTGTGTACCTGCCACGCCCACGAGGAACCGCCCTCCGCGGGCGGGGCCGGAGACACTCATATCCGTTCGACGGGCTGGACAGGTCTCACCGCAACCGGCACTGGCGGGACTCCGGTGCCGGGAGCTCCTTCCCGGCACCGGCCTGCGACCAGCCACGACTACGTCAGAGAACGTACACCAGTGCCCCGGGTGCGGTGACCCCGCCTCACCTCGGCGGACGAGGGGGAACACGGGGGCGCCGGTCCGCGTGCCGGGACAGGGCCCGGACAGTGCCGGGCCGGACCCGGGAACGGGTGACGGCCCCGCACCGCCGACCAGCGGGCGGGCCCGCCCGGCCGATCACGCGGCGGACCACTCCCGCGGACGGGCACGGACGAAGGCGGCGAAGGTGCGGGGCGGGCGGCCGGTCAGGCGGTGGACCGTGTCCGTGACGAGGTCCTCGCTGCCCCCGGCGATGTCGGCGTCCACCCGGACCAGCGCCGAGGCGAAGGGCTCGGACATGCCCGCGTCCAGGTTGCGCCGGACCAGCTCGGCCGCCGGGGCGGGCGTGTGGCGCACCGGCCGACCGGTGGCCTCGGCGATGACCGCCGCCGCCCGCGCGTACCCGAACGACTCCGGGCCGGTGAGCACGTGCTCGCCGGCCACCGGCCCCGGCGCCAGGAGCAGCTGTGCCGCGACGGCCGCGATGTCGGCGGCGTCGATCCACCCCAGCTTCCCCTCGCCCGTCGCCGAGCGGATCTCGCCGCGCTCGCGGATGCCCGCCGCCACCGGGTGCGCCCCGGTGAAGTTCTGCATGAACCCCGACGGACGCAGCACCGCCCACTCCGGGAAGGACCGCACGGCCTCGCCCAGCTCCGCGACGCCCGGGGCCCCGGACAGTCGCGCCAGCGAGCCGAGCAGCACCACGCGCCGCACCCCGGCGGCCCGGGCCGCCGCCAGGAACGGTCCGGCCGCCGGCATGGGGTCCAGGGTCATCGGCGGCGGCACCAGGTACAGGGCCCGCGCCCCGTCGAGTGCCCGGGCGTGGGTGTCGGGGTCAGCCCAGTCGAAGGGCACGCCGCCGGGCCCCGGCCCGCGGCTGGCCACGCGCACGTGCGCGCCTCGGGCCCGCAGCGTCTCGGTGAGGGGGCGGCCGGTGTTGCCGGTGCCGCCGGTGACGAGGATGCTCATGTCTTCGGTCCCTTCGGGTGTTCGGTCCGTCCGCGCCTGCGTCGTCCGGTCCGTGTCGTTCGGTCCGTCGTCCGCCACACTGGCGGGGCGCGGCGCGCGGGGGAACGGCCGCGTCGTCCCCGGACCGGTGGTCCGTGGTTGGCCGCCCGCGCGCGTGGCAGGCTGGGGGCGTGGACAGACGAGAACTCGGCGGATTCCTGCGCGCCCGCCGCGAGGCCCTGCGCCCGGCCGACGTCGGCCTGCCCGAGACCGCGGGCGGGCGCGCGCGGCGCACACCGGGGCTGCGGCGCGAGGAGGTCGCCGACCTGGCCGGGGTCTCGGTGAACTACTACGAGCGGCTGGAGCAGGCCCGGGCGCCGCGCCCGTCACCGCAGGTCATCGACGCGATCGGGCGGGCCCTGGAGCTGTCGGAGGCGGAGCGGGCGCACCTGTCCCGGCTCGCGGGGCACGCGCCGCCCGCCCGGCCCGGCCCGGACGGACAGGTCCCCCCGGGGGTGCTCGCCCTGCTGGAGCGGCTCGGCCCGGTCGCCGCCTACGTCTGCGACGCCCGCCACGACGTCCTGGCCTGGAACGGCCTGGCGTCCGCGCTGATCACGGACTTCGCCGCGCTGGCCCCGGCCGAGCGCAACGTGCTGCGGCTGTCCATGCGCCTGGGCGGAACGGTGTGCTCGGCGCCGCCGGAGTCGGCGGGCGGGTTCGCGGCGCAGACGGCGGCCCAGACGCGCGAGGCGCTGGCCCGCCGCCCGCACGACTCCGCGCTGCGGCGGCTGGTCGACGAGTTCGCCGAGCGCGATCCCGGGTTCGCGGCGCAGTGGCGGCGGCACGACGTGCGGCCGCGTGCGACGCTGCGCAAGCGCGTGGACCACGGTGAACTCGGCGTGCTCGACCTCGACTGCCAAACCCTGGCCGTGCCGGGCACCGACCTGCGCGTGGTCGTGTTCAGCGCGGAGCCGGGCACCCTGGACCACGACAAGCTCACCCGCCTCCAGCTCCGTCTCGCGGTCCCCGAGCCCTCGTCACGGCGCTAGCGGGAGCTGCTCCTCCCTCTGCCCGGACGACGCCGGAGCCGACGCGACAGCCGGTTGCACGGGTGCTCCACGAACCGCGGTCCCGCCGGGCCGAGGGACCAGCGGTCCTTCCTCGGCTCGGGCGGGCGGGAGCGGTACGGCGGCCCCGGAACGTCACGGCGCCGTCCAGGCCCGCCGCTCAGCGCTCCGGGGGTCGTCGACCTGGGTCCACTCGGTGTCGATGCGCATCGTGACCCGGCGCTCGTCGTCGTAGGGGGCCCAGCCGGGGTCGCCGGTCCCGGCGAACCGGATCCAGGTCTGGTGGACGCGGGCGGCCAGGTCCGCGGGGGGCTCGCCGCGCCCCAGCAGACCGCCCGGTCCGCGCAACCGCGGCAGGTGCGCGAGGTCGAAGACAAAGGGAAGCTCGACCGCGTGGGCGGCGCCGAGTTCTCCGTCCAGGGCGTCGGAGCGCCACGCGAACTCGTAGGCGAAGGTGGCGGACGCGGTGTGGGAGGCGTGGGCGCGGGCCAGGGCCCAGCTGCCCGCGCCGAACAGCGCGTCTCCCATGACGGCGGACCGCAGTTCGCCGAAGGACGCCTGGGGGCGTGCCCTCCGGTACGTCCGGACGAGCCGCGCCGGATCCGGGTGCGAGCGCGCCGCGGCCGCGTCGACGTCGGACGCGGTCGAGGTGGAGTAGGCGCCCACGGGGGCCAGGTAGAGGTTCCCCTCCTCGGTGTTGGTCCCGATGAGCAGGTCGACGTCCGCGCCGAGCCCGGCGGCGACGGATGCGGCGGGCTGTGTGTCGAGGACCAGGCTGAAGGGGCTGAGTCCGATCAGCGGGTCGTGGTGCGTCCCGGTCCGCAGGTCGATGCCCGCGAGCTTGGAGGCGGCCTCGACCAGGCGGTCGTCGGGGATCTGCGCGAAGGCGTCGGCATGGGGCCGGACGCCGAGGAGTTCGGCCGCGGCGCCGGTGACGCGGGCGGCCTGCTCGGTCGTGAACGCCCCCAGTCCGCTGCCGCTCTGGACGATCGCCCGCCGGAAGAGGCCCGCGGCCTCGGGGGTGGCGAGGACGGCGCCGACGATGGTCGCTCCGGCCGACTGGCCGAAGAGGGTGACCCGGCGCGGGTCACCGCCGAAGGCGGCGGCGTTCTCGCGGACCCAGCGCAGCGCGGCGACGACGTCGAGCAGGCCGCGGTTGGCGGGTGCTCCGGGGATGTCGAGGAACCCGGCGATACCGAGCCGGTAGTTCAGGGTGACGAGGACGACGCCGTCACGGGCGAAACCGCTGCCGTCGTACATCGCGGAGCGTGTGGAGCCGGCGACGAACCCCCCTCCGTGGACGAACACCATGACGGGCAGGCCGCCGTCCGCTGTCTCGGGCGCCCAGACGCTGACGGTGAGGTAGTCGTCTCCGCGGCTCCAACCGTCGCCGAAGTAGGGGGACATGTCCACGCCGCCGAGTCCGCGTTCGGCCTGGGGCGCGTTGGGCCCCGGCACGGTGGCGTCCCGTACGCCGTCCCAGGGCTCGTGCGGTCGCGGCGGCGCGAACCGGTCGGCGCCGCGGGGAGCGGCGGCGTACGGGATGTTCAGGAAGGCGGTGACGCCGTTGCGGCGTCGACCGCGGACCGCTCCCTGCGCGGTGGTCACGACGGGGTCGGGGTGGTGGTTCACAGGCATGCCTTTCCGCTGGCCTCAGCCCTGCTGGGTGTACGGGGCGAAGGGCGCCCAGCCCTTGACGGCGAACTTGTCTCCGTCGCGCACCACTTCGGCGGCGCCGTGGCCGCCCAGGTGCGCGGGGATCACGAGGGTGTTGTCGTCGGCCGCCCTGCCCAGGACCTCGCGGCGGGTGGCGCGGGCGCCCGCGGGGTCCTCGCAGAAGCAGCTGTTGGCGTCCGGTTCGAGGATCTGCACCGGGTTGTGCAGCAGGTCGCCGACGAACACGGCCCGGTCCGTTCCGGAGGCCAGGGTCAGCACGGAGGAACCGGGGGTGTGCCCGGGAGCCGCGTCCAGGCGCAGGTCGGCGTCGATCCGGTGGCTGGTCTCCCACAGCAGCGTCTGGCCGGCCTCGTGCACGGGGGCCACGCTGTCCTCGAAGACGTTCTGGTTGCCGCGGCCGAGCCGTGGCTGGTGGCCGTTCTCGGGGTTCCAGAAGTCGAAGTCGTCCTTGGGCATCAGGTACGTGGCGTTGGGGAAGGTGGGAACCCAGTTCCGGCCGTCCAGGTACGTGTTCCAGCCCACATGGTCGATGTGCAGATGTGTGTTGACCACGATGTCCACGTCCTCGGGTGCGACTCCGGCGCGGGCGAGATTGGCCAGGAAGTCGGTTTCGAGACGGCTCCAGACGGGCGCGTACGGGCGCTCCTTGTGATTGCCCACACCGGTGTCGACGAGAATGGTCTTTCCCTCGCTGCGCAGCACCCAGGTCTGGATAGCCGAGTTCACCGTATTGGCCTCGAAATCCACGAAATGCGGACTCAGCAGGGGTGCACCGTCGTCCCAGACCTCCTTGGACACCTCCGGGAAGAAGGTGTCGGGCGTCATTTCCACGGAACCGTAGTACTCCCGGACCCGGGTGATCGTGACATTGCCGAGTTGCATTTGTTCCATGAGGGTTCCTCAGTGATTCGGATGCTTTCTTGGGACCCTAGGGGCGGCCTCGGCGCACGCGGTATCCGTCACGTGACTGCACCTGCGCACACGCCCCGGCACCGGCTCCGCCGCTTGTAGCCTGGGTGGGCCAAGGCAAGGCGGCTCCGACCGGGGAGCCACGACTCCTGGAGACCCCGTGGGCGAGCACACAGGCGGCCCCGGTGCGGTCACGTGGCCGGACCCGGATCCGGTGGAACCGATCGTCGGCCGGGACACGGAGTTGGCGCGCCTCTTCCGCGCGGTGGACTCGACGTCGACCGACCGGGTCCTGGTGCTGGTCGGCGACCCGGGCACGGGCAAGAGCGCGCTGCTGGGCTCCGCGGCGCGCCGAGCCGAAGCGGGCGGCGCCCGCGTCCTGCGCGCCGAGGGGAGCGAGTCGGAGTCGGGCCTGGCGTTCTCCGCGCTGCACCAGTTGCTGAGGCCGGTCTCGGCCCGGGTGGACGCGCTGCCGGAGAGGCAGCGCACGGCGGTGCGCGACGCCTTCGGCGCGGGGTCGGCCACGGCGGAGCCCGACCCCATGCTCATCGGGGTCGCCGTCCTGAGTCTGCTCTCGGCCCTGGGCGACCGGCGTCCCGTGCTCGTGGTGCTCGACGACGCGCAGTGGTTCGACCGCGCTTCCCTGGACGTGCTGTCCTTCGCCGCCAGACGGCTGGAGGGCGAACCGGTGACGATGCTGTTCGGGGTCCGCGCCGGCGACCGCCTGCCGGGGCTCGACCGCCACCTGCCGACGCTCGCGCTGGGAGCGCTCGGCGACGCCGCCGCCAACCGGCTGCTGGACTTGCAGCCGGGCAGCCCCGTCGGCCGGGTCAGAGCGCGGATCCTCGACCAGGCCGGCGGCAACCCGCTGGCGCTGACCGAACTGACGAGGGCGTCCGCCGCGCACGACGCGGCCGCGGGGCCGCCCTCCCCGGGTCCGCTCCCGCTCACCGATCACCTGGAGGGGGTCTTCGCGGCCCGTCTGAACGACCTCCCCGCCGCCAGCGGGCAGGCCCTGCTGCTCCTGGCCGCCATGGACAGCGTCGACTCCGCGGTCGTCGCCTCCGTCGGGCTGCCGCACGCCGGGGACGACGCGTGGCTGCCCGCCGAACGGGCCGGGCTGGTCCGGCGGACCGGTCGGGGCGTCCGGTTCCGCCACCCTCTGGCCCGGTCCGCCACGTACCACGCCGCCTCCCCCGCCTCACAGCGCGAGGCCCACCTCGCACTCGCCGGGATACTGCGGGACGAACCGGATCGGCGTGCCTGGCACCTCGCCGCCGCCTGCTTAGGCCCCGACGCGGCCGTGTCGGCGGAGTTGGAGCGGACCGCCGACCGGGCCCGCCGCCGCGGCGGCCACGCGGCGGCGGCCAGTGCCCTGCGACGCGCCGCCGAACTCGCACCGCGGCGCGAGGACAGGGCCAGGCTGCTGGTCGAAGCGGCCTCGGCGGCCGTGTTCACCGGCGACATCTCCTGGGTCGAGGAACTGGCCGCCGAGGCACGCGCGCACACCGAGGACCCATCGCTCCTGGCATCCGTCACCGCGCAGGTCGGACGGCTGGCGGTGCTGACCGTGCGCCACACCGTGGTCTTCTCCCGACTGGTCCGTTCCGCCGAGCAGGCGGCGGTCTCGCGGCCCGCCACCGCGCTGGACCTGCTGGCCGATGCCGCCGTGGTCCGCTTCTACTCCGGGGAGGACGCCCAACGGCGCCGGATCCGGGCCGTCCTGGAGCGACTCCCCGGGGACGCGTCACACGCATGGCCACGCGCCTGGGTGAGGGCCGTGTCGGACCCCTTCGAGGGCAGGGCCGAACTCCTCTCCCTGCTTCCTCGGTTGGTCTGCGAGGCGGAGCGCCAGCCCGACCGGCTCACCGCTCTCGCGGTCATGGCGTGGCTCCTGGACGAGACCCCGCAGGCCGTCCGCGCCTTCGACGAGGCGTTCGACCGCTGGAAGTCGCAGGGGCCGCTTCCGGAGGGCCTGGAGGGCGCTGCCGCCTGGAGCTATGTGGAGCAGGGGCGGTGGGATCGGGCACGCGAGGCCTGCGCCCGCACCGCCGCCGTCGGGGCGAGGGCCGGTCTCGACCACGCCGTGGCGTGCGCGGCCGCGGTGGAGGCCACCGTGCTGGCCTACCAGGGGGACACGGCGGCGGCCCGGGACCGGGTCGGGGACGTGTTCGCCCTGATCGATCCGATGGAGAGCCGCTCCGTGTCCGTCTACGCCCGTCGCGCGCTCGGTGCCGCGGCGGTCGCGGAAGGCGGGTACGAGGACGCGTACGACCAACTCCGCACGGTCTTCACCTCGGACGGCGCCCCGGTGCACTACCACGCCTCCTACCCGGCCCTCGCGGACCTGGCAGCCGCCGCCGCGCGCAGCGGTCGGCGCGCGGAGGCCGCCGCGATCGTCGGGCGTTGCGCACACGCGCTCGCGGACGGCGCCTCGCCCCGGCTGCGCGCGCTGATCAGCCGGGCCCGTGCCCTCCTGGCGGACCCCGAGGACGCCGAGGCGCACTTCCGGGCGGCCCTGGTCGATCCTCGGCTGGAGCACTGGCCCTTCGAGCGGGCCCAGACCCTGCTGGACCTGGCCGAATGGTTGCGGCGCCGTCGACGCGTCACCGAGGCGCGGGGGCCGCTCACCGAGGCTCTGGAGGTCTTCCGGCGGCTGGGGGCGCGCCCGTGGATCGAGCGCGCCCGGTCCGAGTCGCGCGCCGCCGGCCTCGACGTCACGGACGCGGCCCCCGACGCGCTCTCCCGGCTCTCCCCGCAACAGCAGCAGATCATCAGGCTCGCCGCCCGCGGGCTGACCAACCGGGAGATCAGCGAGAAGCTCTTCCTCTCTCCGCGCACGGTCGGCTCACACCTCTACCGCAGCTTCCCCAAGTTGGGTGTCACCGCCCGCTCCCAACTGCGCGACCTGGTCGAGAACGCCCTCCCGACGACCGCTCACCCGGGGTAGGGTCCGCCCCGGCCTCACGCGGTCCACGACCGGTCTCGGCCGAGCCCTCGCGTTCGCCGCGACCGGCCACCGCCTTCGACTTTGCATCCAAGGCATACCATGATGCCCATGACGCAAGAAGACGGAGAGCTGGACGGCCTCGTGCGCAGGCGCATCCGCGCCCTGCGGGTGGCGCAGGGCTGGTCCCTGGAGGAACTGGCCAAACGCGCCCACCTCAGCCAGTCCTCGCTGAGCCGCATCGAGAACGGTCGGCGCCGCCTCGCCCTGGACCAGCTGGTCACCCTCGCCCGAGCGCTGGACACCACACTGGACCAGCTCGTGGAGACGGCCGACGACGACGTCGTCATCAGCCCGATGGTCGACGGCGCCCGCGGCCGGATGCGCTGGCCCGTCAAGGGCGACCCCGGCATGAGCGTGGTGCGCCAGCGCGTGACCGAACCGCCGCCCGACAACCCGGCCCGCATGCGCGCCCACCCCGGGCGCGAATGGCTCGTCGTCCTGTCCGGCACCGCGACGCTCATGCTCGGCAACCGGCGCTTTCGCGTCGAGACCAACCAGGCCGCCGAGTTCCCCACGATGACGCCGCACGCCATCGGCGCCGAGGGGGGACCGTGCGAGATCCTGGGCATCTTCGACCGCGACGCCCGCCGCGGCCACCAGCGGGAGGAGGACGGCCCAGGCGCCCAGGACACCTGAGGGAGCGGCCGCGCCGACCGCGCGAGGACCGCGTCTTGCGCGTCGGGCAGCACATCCGGTCAATGTCTTGCGCAAAACGGGAACCTTCATGCTCGGTGCGCATGGGCGTCCTACCGTGGAGACCATGAACCAGACGCACTCGCACGACCACGACCACGACCACGGTCACGGCCACGGCCACGGCGCCCAGCACGACCACCACCGGGAACACGGCCATCAGGAGTACGACGCCGACGTCCAGGCGGAGATCCTCGACCTGGACGCCGAGGTCCTCGCCGAGCACACGGCCTCCATCACCGCGTGGCTGCCGCTGACGGCGGACCCGCGTCGGATCGTGGACCTGGGCTGCGGCACGGGCGCGGGCACCTTCGCCCTCCTCGACCGCTTCCCCGGCGCGCGCGTCACGGCCGTCGACACCTCCGACGGACACCTCCAGCGGTTGAACGCCAAGGCGCGCGCCCTCGGCGTCGAGGAGCGCGTGCGCACCGTGCGGGCCGACCTCGACTCCTCCGACTGGCCCGACCTGGGCTCACCGGACCTGGTGTGGGCCTCGGCCTCGATGCACCACATGGCCCGTCCCGACCGCGCGCTGCGCGGCGTCCACGACGCGCTCGCTCCCGGCGGCCTGTTCGCCGTCGTCGAGCTGGCCGGGTTCCCCCGCTTCCTGCCCGAGGACGCCCCCGAGGAGCGGCCCGGCCTGGAGGAGCGCGTCCACGCCGCGGCCGACCGCCTCCACACCGAGCACATGCCCCACCGCGGGGCCGACTGGGGTCCGATGCTGACCGCCGCCGGTTTCACGGTCGAGGGTGAGCGCACGATCGCCGTGAACATCGAGGGTTCCCAGAGCGAGGCGGTCGGCCGCTACGCGCTCAGCGGCCTGCGACGCATCCGCACCGGCGTCGCAGGAGAGCTCTCCCCCGAGGACCTGGCCGCGCTCGACCGGCTCCTGGACGCCGACGGCCCGCACAGCATCCTGCGCCGCGACGACCTGGCCGTGCGCACCGAACGCGCCGTGTGGGCCGCGCGCCGCTGACCCCGGTCCCGGTCCCGGCCACCCGGCAGGCAGCCCCGGCACCCGGTGAAGGGTGGGCGGCGACGCGACGCCGCCCACCCGCCGCCGCTCCACACGGGCGACGGCCCCTCGGAGCGGGGAGGTCGGCCGCGTCGGGGGCTTTCTTCGTCGGGGGCGGTCGGCGTGGGCGGGGAACCCGCCGGTTCCGGCCCGCCCCGCCCGCATCCCCCGGAGAGAGGGCCGGTGCGCGCCGGGGTGCGCCGTGCCCGGGCGGTCCGCGGGTCCGCTCCGGTCCCGTGACCGGGTAATCCTTGTCCCATGGACAACCACGACGACCGCATCCGGGTGCGCGGCGCCCGCATCCACAACCTCAAGAACGTGGACACGGAGCTGCCCCGCGACGCCCTGGTCGCCTTCACCGGCGTCTCCGGGTCGGGGAAGTCCTCCCTGGCCTTCGGAACCCTCTACGCCGAGTCCCAGCACCGGTACCTGGAGTCGGTGGCGCCGTACGCCAGGCGCCTGCTCCAGCAGCTCCCGGCCCCGGAGGTGGACGACGTCACCGGGATGCCGCCCGCCGTGGCGCTCGCCCAGCCGCGCTCGGCGCCCTCGGTCCGCTCCACCGTGGGCACCCTCACCACGCTGTCCAACACACTGCGCATGCTCTTCTCCCGGGCGGGCGACTACCCGCCCGGGGCGCGGCGCCTGGACTCGGACTCCTTCTCCCCCAACACCGCGGCCGGGGCCTGCCCGACGTGTCACGGGGAGGGGGTCGAGCACGAGGTCACCGAGGGGTCGCTGGTGCCCGACCCCGGGCTGAGCATCGCCGACGGGGCGGTCGCCTCCTGGCCCGGGGCATGGCAGGGCAAGAACCTGCGCGACATCCTCGACACCCTCGGGTACGACATCCACCGGCCCTGGCGGGAGCTGCCCCAAGGCGAGCGCGACTGGATCCTGTTCACCGAGGAGCAGCCCGTGGTGACCGTCCACCCGGTCCGCGAGGCGGGGCGTGTCCACCGGCCCTACCAGGGCAGGTACAGCAGCGCGCGCAGGCTGGTGCTCAAGGCGTACGCCTCCTCCGCCAGCGAGGCCCGTCGGCGCAGGGCCGCCGAGTTCATGGTGGACCGGACCTGCCCGGAGTGCGGCGGTCGGCGGCTGCGGCAGGAGGCGCTGCGCGTCACCTTCGCCGGGCACACCATCGCCGAACTCGCGGCGCTGCCCCTGACCGAGCTCGTGGCCCTGCTGCGCCCCTGGGCGCAGGACCCGGGCGCGGCGGGGGCTCTGGTCGGGGAGATCGCGGCACGGGTCGGGGTGCTGTCGGAGCTGGGCCTGGGCTATCTGAACGCGGCCCGACCGGCGCCGACCCTGTCCACCGGGGAGTTCCAGCGGATCCGGCTGGCCACCCAGCTGGGCACGGGGCTCTTCGGGGTGGTCTACGTCCTGGACGAGCCCTCCGCGGGCCTGCACCCGGCCGACGCCGAGGCGCTCTCCAGGACCCTGCGGCGCCTGCGCGACGGGGGCAACACCGTGTGCTTCGTCGAGCACGACCTGGACGTCGTGCGCGGCGCGGACTGGATCGTCGACGTCGGGCCGGGGGCGGGCGAGCACGGCGGGCGCGTCCTGTACAGCGGCCCGGTCCCCGGCCTGCGCGGGGTCCCGGAGTCGGTGACACGCCGCTACCTGTTCGGCGACACCCTCCCGGAGCACCGGCCCCGCACCCCCGGCGGATACCTGGAACTGCGCGGGGCCACCCGCAACAACCTCCAAGGGCTGGACGCCGACGTCCCCCTCGGCGTGTTCACCGCCCTCACCGGCGTGTCCGGCTCGGGCAAGTCCTCCCTGCTGGCGGAGGTCGGGGACCGGGCCGCCGAACACGGCCGGGTGGTGTGGGTCAGCCAGCAGCCCATCGGACGGACGCCGCGCTCCAACCTGGCGACCTACACCGGGCTCTTCGACACAGTGCGCAAGCTGTTCGCGGCCACCGAGGAGGCCCGCTCGCTCGGTTACGGGCCCGGCCGGTTCTCCTTCAACGTCGTGGGGGGACGCTGCCCGGAGTGCGAGGGCGAGGGGTTCGTGTCGGTGGAGCTGCTGTTCCTGCCCACCACCTACGCGCCCTGTCCAGCCTGTGGCGGCTCGCGCTACAACGACGACACCCTCCGGGTGCGGTACCGGGGGCGCACGGTCGCGGACGTGCTCGCGATGTCGGTGGAGGAGGCGGCGGGGTTCTTCACCGAGGAGCCGTCGGTGCGGCGTTCTCTGGAGACCCTCACCGGGGTGGGCCTGGGCTACCTGCGCTTGGGCCAGCCCGCGACGGAGCTGTCCGGCGGCGAGGCCCAGCGGATCAAACTGGCCACCGAACTCCAGCGCCGCCGGGTCGCCGACACGGTCTACCTGCTCGACGAGCCCACCACCGGTCTCCATCCGCACGACACCGACGTCCTCGTCGGCCGCCTGCGCGACCTGGTCGGCGCGGGCGCCACCGTGGTGGCGGCCGAGCACGACATGCGGGTCGTGGCCACCGCCGACCACGTCATCGACCTGGGCCCGGGCGGCGGATCGCAGGGGGGCCGGATCGTCGCTCAGGGCACGCCCGCACAGGTCGCGGCGGCCCCGGACAGCCGCACGGGCCCCTACCTCAAGGGGCTGCTCTGACGCGCCGGGCCCTGCGCCCGCCGCCGTGTGCCTCGGTGGTCACCTCCCGATCCGGTAGACGCGGGTCCGGCCGAAGGATCGGCGGCGAAACCGCGTGTCCGACTCTGCCCCTAGTCTTCCGGCATGTACGAATCTGAAGCAGGAACGGCCGGCTCGGGCGGCGGCACGGACACCGCTGCCCGGGTGGCGGCGGCGGTGCGGGACTGCCTCGCGCCGCTGCGGCTGTCCGAGGTCCACGAACCGGTCGTCGAGCACGTGCTGAGCGGCACCCGACCGGAGGCCCTGGCGGCGTTGCGGGAGCGGCCGACCGGCGCCGACATGGTCGCCAAACCGGACGCGGTCTGGCGGACCGACCGGCTGACCGCCGTCGCCGACGCGCATCCCGGCTGGTCACTGCGGGAGGCCGACGCGGCACGGCTGGTGCTCTACCGGCTCGCGCCGATCGACCTGCTCGTCCGGTTCGGGCAGGTGCTGCACGCGGTCACCGGCAACGCCCCGACGTCCGGGGAGCCGTCGTGGCTCCTCGTGCTGGCCGACGACGTGCTCCGTGTCCACGGCGCCGCCGACGGGACCGACGCCGACGACGTCCGGCGGCGGTGGGACCCCCACACCCTCACCGAGGTCGCCCGGGCGGGCGGCGCACCCGGCCGGACTCCCGTGCACGCCGCCCTGTCCGCGCTGCTGTACTCGGGCTCCGGCCACTGGCCGTTCCGTCGGCACCGGCTTCTGGAGAGCGAGGCGGGCGTCGCGTTCCTCGCCCGGCACGCCGACGCGCTCGCGGACGTCGTCACCGGGTCCGGTCCGAACACTCGCAGGTACGTGGCGGACCGGTGCGCGCACCGGCCGGAGGCGCACGCGGAACTCGCCGCCGAACTGGCGGTGGACGCCGAGGCGAGCGTTCGCGCTCAGGCGCTGTCCGCGCTGGCCCGGACCGACGGCCCCCGGCAGGTGGACCTGCTGCGACGGCACCTGCGGACCGCGCCGCCGGACCGTCTGCCGGACGTCCTGGCCCGCCTGGCCGACCTCGACGGCGGCGTCGCGGCGATCGAGGAGGCCCTGGCCGACGGCGGCGACGGGACTCAGGACCCCGGGCGCGAGGGGCTGCTGCGCCGGGCCGCCTCCCGGGTGCGGGCGCTGAGAACCGCGGAGGCCGCCGTCCCCGTGCCCGACGTCGCCGCACCGCAGGACGCGGACCTGGCGGAGGAACTGCGGACGCTGGGGGCCGGGGGCGGGTCCGACGGGGACCGTTCCTGGAACGGCGTCGAGGGGAGGGTGGCGCTGATGCCCGACGTCCGCGCCCTGCGGGACGCGTTCCGCGCCGCCGGGATGTCCGACGCGGACCGGCGGACCGCCTCGCTCCTGGTCACCCGCACGGACTCCCGCAGACGCAGGATCGGCGCCTTCCTCACCCCGGAGGACGCCGAGCGCTGGTGGCCCCTGTTCGCCGAGCGCCTGGACCTGGCGGACGAGTACCTCGACGGCGGCGACGGGAGGCGGCACCCGGACCAGCCCGCCGTGGACACGAGGACGATGATCCTGACCGTCCTCGAAAGCTTCCCCGCCGCCCCCGAGGCTCTGGTCCCGCGCCTGACCTCGCTCGCGCTCGGCGCGAACCGCCACCGGCTGGCGGCCCGGCGCGTGCTCGGCGACCACCCGGACGCCCGGGCGGCAGCGGCGGCCGCGCTGTCGGACGCCGACGCCCGGACGCGGTCGTCCGCAGCGGAGTGGCTCGCGGGGCTGGGCGAGCCGGGCGTGGTGGCGCCGGAGCCCGGCTGGGAGTTCGGCGCGGGGGTGCTGCACCCGTCGGTGAGGGCCCTGCCCGCGTCGGTGCTCTCCTGGCTGGACCGGTTCCGGGAGCAGGCGCTCGACAAGGGGGTTCCGGCGGACGACGTGGACCGGTGGCTCGGGCTGGCCCGCCCGAAGCTGCGGACGGCGCGCGACGGCGGCGGCACGGTCGTCGGCAGGCTCGGCAGCCCGCTGATGCTCCCGCCGGACGCGCCCACCCCGGGCACGGTGTGGGACGACGACCCCGGCAACCGCGACGATCACCAGCTCATCGCGACGCTCGACCTGGCCGCGATCCCGCCGGAGGCCACCGACATCCCGCTGCCGCCCGACGGCCACCTGCTCCTGTTCGCGAACGTCGAGTTGGACGAGTTCGTCATCCCGGGCGGCGCCGCGTACGTACCGGCGGGGACGCCGGTGGAGGAGCGGGAGTCCTCACCGAGCTACGAGCCCTACGAGTACGACTCCCCCGAGGCCCTGGACGAGGAGCTGCGGCGCACCGGTGACCTGCGGCTGGTCCCCGGCGTGGGGCTGCCCTCCTGCCCCGTCGAGGACGGGGACCTCGCCCTGCACCCCCACGCGGAGACGTTGCAGGAGGTCTGGTCCGAGCAGACCGACGGGGGCGGCGAGTGGCAGATCGGCGGCTACGCCGCGGACTTCGACGGCTACGGGGACCCGGCGCGCGCCTCGGCGTTCCCGGAGGAGGGCGAGCAGTGGTCCAGCCCTGAGGACTGGGTCCTGCTCGCGCAGTGGGTCGGGGTGCCGATGGGGATCCTGTACTGGACCATCACCCGTGAGGACCTCAAGGCGCGCCGTTTCGACCGCGTCGTGGTGCAGATGTACTCCAACCCCTGACGGTGCCGCGGAAGCGGGCCCCGGCCGCCTGCGCGGCCGGGGCCCGCACCCTCCGGGTGGAAGCCGTCACCGCACCACGGCGTCAGCATCGGAGCCCGTTCCCATCGGCGTGCGCTGTGAGGGGAGGGATCGGGCTTCGGAGGGGCGTGATGAACCACTGTCTTTACGGCGTAGATCGCAACCATTGCCCGTGAGTGCGGAACACCTGTGAGCACAGGACTGGGGCCGCGCCCCCGGGACCGGACACCCTTCCGGCGGGAGCATCAGCGGCCAACCCGATCGGACAGGGCCACGGCCCCGCCCCTCAACCGAGGCGGTCGGCGCGGTCCAGCAGGAACCGCCGCTCGACCCGGTTGCCGGTCAGGGAGGCCGCCTCCCGGTACAGCGCCGCCGCGCCCTCCCCCTCCCCGGTCCTCTCCAGCAGGTGAGCGCGCACCGCGCGTTCGCGCTGCCGGGTCAGGGGGTCCCGGCCGAGCCCGAAGCGTCGGTCGAGGTCGTCCAGCAGGGCCAGTCCCCGCGCCGGGCCGTACGCCTTGGCCACCGCCACCACCCGGCTCAGCCGCACGGGAGCGGTGGGGCTGAGCCGTTCGAGCCACAGGTAGAGCACCGCGATCTGCACCCAGTCGGTCCGCTCCGGCGCCGGGGCCGTCGCGTGCACGGCCGCGATCGCCGCCTGCAACTGGTAGGGGCCGACCTCACCGCGGTTCCACACGCCGTCGATCAGCGCGGTGCCCTCGCGGACGAGGTCGGCGTTCCACAACGACCGGTCCTGTTCGTCCAGGGGCACCAGCTCGTCGTGGTCGCCGGTGCGTGCGGGACGGCGCGCCTCGGTGAGCAGCATGAGCGCGAGCAGGCCGGTGACCTCGGCGTCGTCGGGCAGAGAGTCGTGGAGCATGCGTGTCAGCCGGATGGCCTCGCCGGTCAGGTCCACGCGGGCGAGCTGGTCGCCCTCGGAGGTCGTGTAACCCTCGTTGAAGACCAGGTAGAGCACCTTCGCCACCGCCGTGATCCGGCTGTCGCGGTCGGCGTCGGTCGGCGGGGTGACGCGGGCTCCGACCCGGGCCAGCTGCTGCTTGGCGCGGCTGATCCGCGTGCCCATGGTGTTCTCCGAGGTCCCGTGGGCGTGCGCGATCTCGGCGGTGGTCAGGCCGCCCACCGCGCGCAACGTGAGCGCCACCTGGGAGGCGGCGCTCAGCGCGGGGTGGCAGCACAGCAACAGCAGGGCCAGGCTGTCGTCGCTCTCCCGGGCGGGGCCCGCCCTCCGGTCCGGCTCCCGCATGGCCAGTTCGGCGGCGCCGATCTCCTGTTCGCGCCGGTGCCTGGCCTGTTCGGCGCGGAGGAGGTCGACCAGGCGCCGGTAGCCGACGCGGATCAGCCAGCTGCGCGGGTTCTCCGGCACGCCGTCGGCGGGCCAGGCCCGGCTCGCGGCGAGCAGCGCCTCCTGCACCGCGTCCTCGGCGGCGTCGAACCGGCCGAAGCGCCGCACCAGGGCGCCGAGCACCTGCGGCGCCTCGGTGCCCAGCAGGTGCTCGATGTCCGCGTCCACGCCGGGGGTCCGCCGCCCGCCGTCGCGCTGGCCGTCCGCCACCGGCGGGCGCCGCTGCGCACGGTCGCGGTCGTTCACGCCGTGAAGTCCTCGCCCATGATCGGCCGGATCTCGATCGGCTCACCCAGCGCCTCGACGATGCGCGAACCGATCTCCACGGCCCGTTCCTGGCTGGCCACGTCGATCACGGCGAAGCTGGCCAGGACCTCCTTCAGCTCCGCGAAGGGCCCGTCAGTCGCCACCACGCCGCCTTCGGCCCCGCGGACCGTGGTGCTGACCGCCGGGTGCCCCAGGCCCTCGCTGCTGACGAACTCGCCGGTCTCGATCAGCTCCCGCTCGAACTCCTGGTAGGCGGCGAACGCCGCCAGCGCCTCCTCGGAGGGGGTGTCGGCGGTCGCGGCGTCCCAGGCGGCGGCCGGGGTGTAGCTGAGCAGCAGGTACTTCATGGCGGTTCCTTCCGTCGAACGTTCGGGCGAAAGAGTACGGGTCGGTCAGGCGGCACGGCGCAGGGACAGGGACAGAACGGTCGTCCAGGTGAAGGCGACCAGGCCGTTGACGGCGATCTGGACACTCATGTGCTCCGCAGACATGGGCAGCAGCAGGACGAGCGCGGCGGCTCCGCTGCCGACGGCGGGCAGCACCGCCCGGCGGCGGACGCAGCGCACGGCCAGGACGACGGCGGCGACGGCCAGCGCGGTGAAGGAGACGGCCGCCGCGGCCGAGTGGGCGATCCCGTGCCAGGACATCTGGGCCGCCGGGGCGTCGGGGGTCCCGGCGGGGAAGCCGTACTGGGGGTCCATGGTGAACACTCCGGCGGCGACCATCCCGGCGCCGAAGATCCCGATGAGGACGGGCAGCGCCCGGCGCCCGGCCCCCTCGGTGAGGGTGCGCCCGACACCGACGGCCAGCGCCAGGCCGCCCAGACCGGCGAGCACGAAGGTGGCGATCTGGATCCAGCCGAGGTCGCCGGTGGAGAGCTGGCTGATCGGGTGCCGGGTGATGTCGAAGCCCTCGCGGGTGAGCATCTGCGCGGTCGCGGAGGCGAAGAAGACCGGTCCGGCCAGGGCTCCGGCGAGGAGCAGGGGCGCGGACGAGCGGCGGGTCGCGGTGGTGGCAGCGGTGGCGGTAGCGGCCATGGGTTCCTCCTTGGTGGGTTCCTGCCGCTACCTCGTGGCGGGTTCCGGGTTCTCGACACGATCAGAGCGTGACCTAGGACACACAAAAAGCATGTCGAGGATCGGCCCGCGCCTCCGAGGTAACGGCGAACACCCACCACGACACACAAGGAGAACGGGATGTCCGAGATGACCGAGACCCACGAGACGTCGGAGAACCACGGGATGCCGGAGACCTACGAGCCGAGCACCGACCTCAGGGCCCTGGACCGCCTGGTCGGCACCTGGACGGTCACCGGCGGAGCCGAGGGAACCGTGCGCTACGAGTGGATGCCCGGCGGTTTCTTCCTGCTCCAGCACGTCGAACTCTCGCAGTTCGGCCAGGCCGTCACCGGCATGGAGGTGATCGGCAACCTGCGCCCCTTCGGGGAGCCGGTCGGCGCGGACGTGGTCTCGCGCTTCTACGACTCGGTCGGCAACACGCTGGACTACGCCTACGAGCTGGTCGGCGACAGGCTGACCATCTGGGGCGGCGCGAAGGGCAGCCCCGCCTACTACGAGGGCACCTTCAGCGCCGACGGCGGCACCGTCACCGGCGCATGGGTCTACCCCGGCGGGGGCGGCTACGACTCCACCATGACCCGGGTCTGACACGGGCTGGCGCGTGCGGCCCCGGGCGACGGTTCGTCGCCCGGGGCCGCTCGTGTCCGCGTCCCCTGCGGAGACGGCCGGTCGCGCGGACGGACCGGTGGGAGTGTGCACCGGTCCGCAACCGGACTGAGGGAACCGCTGACGAGCGCGGAGTCCGGAGTCCGAGTCCGGAACCCGCACACGGGCTCGCGGGGAGTACGCTCCGGGCGGAGGAGGACGATGCGCTGTCCCACCACACGGACGGAGGCGAGGACCGATGCGGGTCTCCCTGCTTGACCGCTCACGGACGCGCAGCGGCGAGTCCGACGCGCAGACGATCGCGACGACCGTCGAGAGGGCCGTGCGCGCGGAGGAACTCGGGTTCCACCGGTTCTGGACCGCCGAGCACCACGCGGTGCCCGGTATCGCCAGCTCGGCCCCCACCGTGCTGCTCGCGGCCATCGGTGCCCGCACGCGGGATATCCGCCTGGGCACGGGCGGGGTCATGGTCCCCAACCACAGCCCGCTGGTGGTCGCCGAGCAGGCGCTGCTCCTGGAAGCGCTCTTCCCCGGCAGGATCGACCTGGGACTGGGCGGTTCGCTCGGCTTCACCGCTCCGATCCGGCGTGCGCTCGGGCGCACCGCCCTGGGCGAGGGCGAGTACCCGGCCGAGGTCGAAAGGGTGCGCGAGTAT
Organism: Nocardiopsis sp. LDBS0036; assembly: GCF_041228755.1. Classification (NCBI taxonomy): domain Bacteria; kingdom Bacillati; phylum Actinomycetota; class Actinomycetes; order Streptosporangiales; family Nocardiopsidaceae; genus Nocardiopsis; species Nocardiopsis sp. LDBS0036. The sequence goes on along the minus strand of NZ_CP141103.1, from coordinate 779,014 downwards.
CTGAGCGGGCGGGCCGGGATCACCGCCAGGCCCAGCGTCGCGCCTCCGCCGGTGTTCCTGCTCGCCGTCCGGGAGGGGCTGGCACTCGCCGCCGAGCTGGGACTTCCGGCGGTGATCGGAGGGCCGGTCCTTCGTGACCCGGACAGGATCGCCGCGTACTTCGAGGACTTCCGGCCGAGCCGGACCGCGCCCGCTCCCTACCTGGTCGTGAACGTGGACGTCTCCGTCGCGGAGACCGAGGAGCGCGCCCGCGACCTGCTGCTGCCCGAGGCGTGGGCGTACGCGGACTCGCGGGAGGCCGGGGAGTTCCGCGCGCTCCGCCCCGTCGAGGAGGTGCGTCGGCTGCTGGGGGAGACGAGCCGCGACAGGAAGCGCAGGGAGGTGCACGGCTGGATGGACTCCGCGATCGCGGGCACTCCCGAACAGGTGGCGGACGCGCTCACCGACCTCCTCGACCGCACCGGCGGTTCCGAGGTGCTCGCCAACGTCAGCACCTACGACCGCGACGAGGTCCGGAGGACCGACGAGTTCCTCGCCTCGCTCCAGGCCCGGTGACGGGCCGCGTGTCCGCCGGGCCGCGTCTGCCGCCGTGCCGTGTCTGCCACTGGGGCCTCATGCGGCGAGCCGTCAGCGGATCCGGTCGATGATCACCTGACGCCCGGGCGGGTGCACTGGTGTTGTCCCAGGTGCGGGGGCTTCGTCGGCGGCGATCGGCCCGCCTCCCATGAGCGAGGCCAGGATGCGTTCGGTGAGGGCCGGTTCGAGTGCGGGGGTTCCCTCCCCCGACAGCTCCTCGACGTCCGGCCCCTCCCCCGCCCCGTTCGGCTCGGGTGGTCGGGGCGGGGCCGGTGGGCGCGGGAGTTCGCCCGGCACCGACCGGCAGGGGCCGCATCGGGGCGCTCGTCGGAGGAGAGGTGAATGGGATATAGGTGTGTGGGTCGATTCGACCCGTCGCCGAGGTCGATTCGAACCGTCGCGGCCTTCCTGATCCTGGGTCGGGTGGTCTCGTCCAGGGGCTCCTCCCCCAGTGCCGCGCGGACGGCGTTGATCTCCTCGCGGACCGGTTCGGGGAAGTCCTCGGCGGGGATCAGCAGTTCGAGGACGATCGGAAGCCGGTCGTGCGAGCGGGTGCGCTCCTTGATGTCCCCGGCGAAGAATGCGCGGGTCTGACCGGGGTCGAGCTTGCGGACCAGTCCGACGGCGACCAGGTCCGCGATGGCGCGCTTGGCCACGGAGAGGCTGAGCAGGTGGCCGGACCGGCTGACCAGGGTGTCCAGGCAGAGGAAGCACCAGCGGCCGTCGAGGTCGGCGGCGCGGGCGATGACCGTGGCGGCGATGAAAGCGCGGGATGTGGGGAAGAGTCCGGCTTCGCGGGCTTCATTGACCCAGATGTCCGGTATGAAACCAATTCCGTGCATTGCCTTGCGGGGGCGTTGACGCGGGCCGAAAAACCGGCCCGAATCACGGCGTTCGGTGGTGGCACGGGGAGCGGGGGCGGTAGACTCCACGACGAGTCGCCTTCCTGGTTCTAGCAGGCAGGTGGCACGGCCGGACGCTTGTTCACGCAGGCGTCGGCCAAATCCCGGCTCGGTGTTGGTAGCACCGGCCGGGATTTTCCTTTTCGGGGAACACGCTAGCGCAGCGAACACGGGTTCGCGTAATTTTCCGTCAAGTCCGCACATGCCAGAAGCCTGAACTGTCTGCTTTGCGCAACAATTCACATAGAACGGTTTTGCTCTGTGTTTTCCGATTGGCACGAAAAAGGAACAGAACCCGGAGGGCCGGGCCCGGTAGCCATCCCCGACCCGGCGCGACGCTCCGGACTCGACCGGGCGGCCCATGAGGACGCCGCCGACACCACCGGCCGGGGTGGTTCGCGCCGCACACGACGAAGCCCCCGCGCCCGGGAGACCGGGTTCGAGGGCTTCGCGCGCTTCAGTTCAGGCGGGCCTTGCCTACCCTTCCACCTGAACCTTGTCCGCCTGCATGCCCTTCTGGCCCTGGACAGCTTCGAAGCTGACCGTCTGGCCTTCCTGCAACGACTTGAAGCCGGTGCCCTCGATCGCCCTGAAATGAACGAAAAGGTCGGGCCCGGACTCCGGCGTGATGAAGCCGTACCCCTTCTCGTCGTTGAACCACTTCACCGTGCCGGTCTGGCGCTCAGCCACGTGTCTTCCCCATCAGTAGTCGGCGGTTCCCATCAGCGAACCCCAAAAATCATGGCATGGGATCGCCTCGGAAAGACGCAGAAACGGCCGGAAACACCCGACTTCGCGAACCCCGACCCGGGCACGCTGCGGCTTCGCGTTCCAGGACGCCCCGTGCACCCGCGGGTCGGTCCACCGCTGCCTGTTCCGCGCCGGACCCGGGCGAGGTAGACACCTGCGCGGGTGGCGGTCTGTTTCGCCATTCCCCTGCTGCCCCGGCCGCGGCGTGGCTACCTTGGTCCGGTTCCTGCACGCCGCGTCACGAGGACCACGACCATGGGCAACCCGACCACGGACGTCCCGAGCTACTGGGACCGCTACGCCCAGGGCGTCACCCCACAGGACCCGGAGGAGGCTCTGGCCACCGCCCTGGAGTGGACCCAGTACCCGGGGCACGGTCCCGGGTTCGAACTGCTGGGGGAACCCGCCTCCGCGTTGGAGCTGGGGGCCGGGCGGGGCAACGCCGTCGCCGCGCTGGCCTCCCGAGGGGTGAAAGCCGCGGGAGTGGACGTGTCACCGGTGTCGGTGGAGCACGCCCGCCACCAGTGGGGACACCTGGGCGCGGAGTTCCACCACGCGGACGCGGTCGAGTTCCTGGCGGGGACCGGCCAGCGGTGGGACGCCGTCTACTCGGTGTGGGGAGCGGCCTGGTTCACCGATCCCGGCGTGCTGTTCCCGCTGGTGCACGACCGTCTGGAATCCGGTGGAAGGTTCGTGTTCTCCTGCGCCCCCGCGGTTCCCGGGTCGTACGGAGTGCAGGGCATGTACGGAGGCGGGTTCAACGGCCGGGAGGTGTGGGTGTACCGGTGGGCCTACGAGCCCGCGGTGTGGGAGGAGATCCTGGTTGGTCACGGGTTCCGTGAGGTGCGTGTGTGGGAGGAGGCGGCCCCGGAGGCCGACCATGTGGGAACCCTGATCGGAACCGCTTCGCGATGAGTTCCCGTGCCGCCGCCGCAACAGCCCACGCGGGCAACGACGTCGGCCGAACGACGACCGGCCTCCGGACGCTCCATGCCCCTGGACCACCGTCGGCACACGGGAATACATTCCGGGAATCTTATACTTTTTCTCCTATAGTGGATTTGCCATCTCCATATCACGGATCTTTTTGCGTGGGAATAATTTTCTGAACATTGGCCGAAACGGGTCCAAAGGGATTGCACTCCCCCACCCTCGGGCATCTCAACGGCAGCGACGCGCGAGACCGGGAAAGGCGAAGATTCCACGGCTCCACCGAGAAGACGCGGAACATCGTCGCACCAGCCCCATTCAGAGAATTCCTTTCTGGAAGAGGAAAGGTCGAGCGGCCGATGTCCGCGAGCCGTCGAAATTCTTCGCGTCCACCGTCGCCCCACAGGTGCACCGGTCTCCCCAGGACCGGCTGTGCCACATGTGTTCCTGACAGTTCAGCGCAGTCCCCCGAATGGACGGAGAAGGTTGACATGGCGTACTGGAAGCAGATCTCCGGAGCACTGACCAGGATCTCAGCGGGCTCCCGCACCAACGTGTGGGGCGTCAACGCCAGCGGATCGATCTACCGCTACACCAACGACGACGCCAACCCCTGGGTCAACATCCCCGGAGGACTGGTCGACATCAGCGCCGCCGCCGACGGAACCGTCTGGGGCGTCAACGCCAACAACAACATCTACCGCTACACCGGCGACCAGGGCTCCTCCCACTGGAAGCAGATCTCCGGAGCACTGACCAGGATCTCGACGGGCTCCCGCACCAACGTGTGGGGCGTCAACGCCGACGGAGCCATCTACCGCTACACCAACGACGACGCCAACCCCTGGGTCAACATCCCCGGAGGACTGGTCGACATCAGCGCCGCCGCCGACGGAACCGTCTGGGGCGTCAACGCCAACAACAACATCTACCGCTACACCGGCGACCAGGGCTCCTCCCACTGGAAGCAGATCTCCGGGGCTCTCACGGGGATCTCGACGGGATCGCGCACCAACGTGTGGGGGGTCAACAGCAGTGACGCGATCTACCGTTTCACCAACGACGACGCCAACCCCTGGGTCAACATCCCCGGAGGGCTGACCGAGATCAGCGCGGCCGCCGACGGAACCGTCTGGGGCGTCAACGCCAACAACAACATCTACCGCTACACCGGCGACCAGCCCTGATCCGGGTCCGCGACAGGTGACGGCCTCCCGCGGCGACGGCGCCGCGGGAGGCTTCCCGCCTGCCCCGTTCTGTGGAACGGGGTGCCCACGCCCAGCAAACAGATAAGACCGGCCCCGCCCACTACGGGCGGGACCGGTTCACGCTGTGCCGCTACTGGACGCGCACCGCGGCCAGGAGCGCCGCCCACTCAGGAGCCGGGGCCGACAGGTGGCCCAGGGCCGGTTCTGGGTGTCGCGGATGCCGGTGACCGGGCCCTCCGCAACCTCGACGCAGTTACCGCCCCCGCCATCACTGTAGGTCGACTTGTGCCATTCCTTCACTACCTGCTCCTCAATCCGAGGCGATGAAGTAGATCCTTTGCGCCGGTGAGAACGCCGAACCACGAAGCGCTCCATCGTTCCTGGCAGTCTGTCACGTATCCGGCAGCCGTAGTATTCGACTTCTCCAGAAACTTCCACACACTTCAGCTACTCCGTGAACGACATCCTTATCAACCAGAACGCTGCCACTGAGCACAAAAACGGCTCCCTGCCAGGGGATGGCAGGGAGCCGTCTCTGCGATGCGCTCTAGAGGGCCTTCACCAACGCGGTCCATGAGTCCGGCGTAAGTTCGATATGCCCGAGGTTACGGTTCTCCGTGTCCCTCACCAGAACCTTGTCGCCTTCAGCCACCTCCACACATGCCCCCTGGTTTCCGCTGTAGCTGGACTTGTGCCATTCCTTCACTACCTGCTCCTCAAAGCGACGCGATGAAGTCGATGCTTTCAGCGGGTGAGAGCGCCAGACTACGAAGCGCCCCGAACCGCTGTTGGCAGTCTGCCACGACCTCGGCGTCCGTGATGATCTGGCCCTTGCCCGGAACTTCTGCGTACACCAGGTACTCCGCGAACGACATCCGCATCACCATGAACGCCCCATCCATGGCACCATGCGCACCGCGATGGTACGGAGCCACCTGCACCTCGATGTGAGGCTGCCTAGCCCTGCGGAGAAGGACTTCCCTCTGTGCTTGCATGAGACTCGGGGAACCGACCGTGCGGCGCAGTGCCCCTTCCTCGATGACAAACATGGCGAGGGGAGGCTTCGGCCTGTCAAGAATCGCCTGCCGCTCCATCCTCGACTGCAGGAGTTGCTCGCTTTCCTCAGCTCCCAGCGGAGGGAACGCTGCACTCACTACCTGGCGTGCGTAGTCCTCAGTCTGAAGCAGCCCGGGCACAGCCTGAGGTTGGAATTCCTGGATGACCTGGGCTTTCTCCTCGATGACCACAAACTCCTGGAGCCACCAGGGCTGCGCACGCCTCGCCCCTGGCCACAGACCGAGCAGTGAACCGTGGCCTTCCAGGGCAGCATCTGCAAGCTTCGCGAACTCCTTGGACGGCCTCCGTTCCCCGCGTTCGATAGCCCCCACCTGCTGCTTGGAGGTTCGAGTGAGAACACCTAGTTTCTTTTGGGACAAATCAGCCAATTCTCTCATTTGTCGCAGCGTTGCGCCGAACTGATTCATTGCGGCCTGCTGAGAAGCAGTGATCTTGGGAGGCATAGCCACAGGTAACCACAACCGACCACGGACGCCCACGGGGGGAATGAGCAAGGATGCAATTTGGACCCGGGCCTAGAGAACTTCTTCGCTGGTCAGGCAGGGTGTCTCCACGAAAGTAAACCTGTGGCTTTCAAAGGACGAGACCAACGCACCTGGCCCCCAGGTGAGGATCGCTGGGGCATCGGGAACCTACCGACTCCTTCCTTCACTGGGCGGCCACGCGCGAAACCGACTCGCGAAGACAAGACCTAGACACAAAAAGCCCCGAAGGTCGCCACTAACGACCTCCGGGGCAAATGCCCCACCTGTCCACAAAGAGCAAAGGTGAGACCGATGAAGTCTACCGCTCCACCCCTTCCACTTCCACGCCGACTGTGCGGAACCGCCACCAAATCAGGCATCCTGCTCGGCCCCGAACTCGGCCACGTCAAGATCGCCCGCCGCTGGGCCGCCCAAGCCACCCGCTCACGCCCCAGCCTGGCCGAACCCGTCAGCGTCACCGTCTCCGAGCTGGTCACGAACACCCTGCGTCACTCGGCATCCGGGCTCCCCGGCGGCAGCATCCGCGTGGAGATCGAACGCACCTCACGTCACCTCGAACTCCACGTCACCGACAACGGCCCCCGCCCCGGCGAACAACCGACGTTCCCGAGCGTGCCCGACCTCGAACCCCTGCGCCCCAGCGGCAACGGCCTGCGCCTGGTCGAAGCCCTGTGCTCCTACTGGGACTGGAAGCAGCACTCCTGCGGCGCGATCACCGTCCGCGCCGTCTTCCCCTGGTAACCCACGCATCCCTGTGAGCGCTCAACGCTCCATGCTCCGCACCACCCGACCTGTCCCCCGGGCCGGTGCGGACGGGCCGATGCGAAGAGCACCAGCCCGAAGCCCCGCCCTCCCCTTCCCCGGGAGGGCGGGGCCGCCCCACCAGCCACCCGCACAACACTCAGCGCCGAGTACCGACCCCCCGAAGACATGGAAAGCCCCTCATGCCCGACTACAGCTACCTCCTCGACGGCCGCCCCGACGTCCTCACACCCAGCGAAGTCGCCGCCCTGTTCAACATCCGCCCCCGCAGCCTCCACCGAGGCGAATGGGACAACGTCCTCAAACCCTTCCGCACCCCCGGCGGAGCACGCCGCTACCCCAAAGAACACATCGCCACCCTCCTCAACCAGCCGGACGATTGCGCCTCCGCCGACCTCTCCGACACCTGAGCCGGGGTGAAAGTCCCGCGCGGTCTCACGACCGCGCGGGACGACCACCGCCTCACCAGTCGGGGAACCCGAGGCGCAGGAGATGCCATTACCAAGGTGAATATCCTCGCACTGATCAATTTCTGCAGAGCCCAGGAAAACGTTCGCCTCCTCCACATAGTTCTCCAGAAAATGGATGCCGATGAGTGCGCTTCAGTAGTGGAACTAGGCATCATGAAGGTTCTTCACCGCGAGCACTGCGAGCCTCTTACCTGTGGTTTAGAGCGAAGGTGACATTTGAAGAGCAGCAATGTATGATGACCCTAGACCAAACTTGACTCCCCCGTGAGGTGATGGCGTGAGCAATTTCGGCGGCAGAAGGTTAATCTACGGGTTTCTATTTGGCCTCTTAGCGGGTTTGGTTTTGCTGAACGTCGGGTTCGCCCTCGCCTGGATTTCAGTACATAGCGGCTACGGCGGGCATTACGACGTCGGCATTTTCAGACTATCCTACAGCCCCAACCTGGGCCACCCTGTCCATATAGTCATCAGAGAAGGAAGAGTTGGCTTTTTCCTTGCCATGTGTGGCATTGTAGCTGCCGCAGTAAACGTTATCCGAGGGCGATAAGCAGGGGCGCGGAACAGAATCCCGCGCCCCTGATTTCATACTTTAAACCACAGGAATTTAGAGATCATTCCAGGGGGTCCACCCGCCGTCGGTCCAGATGTAGGCGTCTTCCCAGATGGGACCGCTTCCACCACCGTAGTTGACCTCGGCCCAGGCATAGTCACTCATGACCACTTCACGTCCAGCGGCAGTGGCCTCGAGTGCCATCGCGTAGCTGCTTGCGATCTGCACGGTTTCGCTTCCATCGAAGATCAAACCATATGCGCCAGCATTAGGCTTGATATCGACGCGAAGGTTATCACACTGAAGTGTTGGGAACGTCAGCGAGGCCGGACCCACGGTGAGTTGGAGCTGGTTTCCCACGTTGCAGTCATTCGACGGAGTCTGTGGCGCGAATCCAGTCATCCTGCGCACGTCTTCGTCCGCGTTCCCTTCCCAGGGCTGCGTCCGCAGTGAAAAGTCAACGATCCGAGGCTCTGGCACGACCTCCGGGAACCTTGGCTCAGCGGTCGTGAAATTCCCGTACCGGTAGTAGGCCCAGTCACGCGCATCCGGAGTCTCGATTTCGAGGGCGCGGTATTTTTCGTAGCAACTCACGAGAACGTGGTTTTCACGGGTTCCGGGCTCCGTGGCATAGTCAGGAGTAAATTCGATGCGAACGCATGCATCGCCTTCCTCCGCCATTCCTTCGGTTTCCACGCCGAAATTACTACTGGTCGACACGTCCGAGGAAGCTGCCTCTGCAGGGTCGAGTTCGACTCCGACCCCGTAGGCAACCTGCTCATGGCCTTCAGAATATTGCGCCGTTGCTGTATCGAACCTCGTAGGCGTCAGGCCGTCGTCCCACACTGCCGTCACTTGTTCGCCAGTGGTCGGCTCTTCGAACTCGATAGCTGTCACATTTTCAGGGTCGACTTCTCTACCTTCAGCCGCCTGCTCTGTGACATAGGTTTCGATGGCGTCGTTGGCGGCGAACGTCGTGATCCGATCCTGCTGCATCGCTTCTTCGAGCGTAACAGTGCTCGTGGAAACGAGTTCAAATCCGGGGTCGGTTTCCTCCGCCTGCGCAGCAGGGGCGAGCCCGAGCAGAAAAGCAGAAGCAGCGAAGGGCGCGATGGCTTTCAGTTTTCCGTTATGCAAGGGGATCTCCGCATTTTGGGTAACTGACTGCATCACCCTAGCACGCGCCCGTGGACTATGCATGGCAGCCACAGTTTCTTAAATCTGCAGGTCACAGCACTTTTTCTGGAGGACAAAGGCGCGAAGCCGACCAAGAATCCATTCACACAGGAACAAGGGATTGAACAAATGCAGATCAAGCGGCTGTTTCGCCGAGTGGCCGCATCGGGCCAGCGAAACCCGGTTTCCCGAACGAGGGCTTGGTGATATGCGCAAGAGCCGCCTTGGCCTCGCAGCATCGCCACGGCCAGTAGCGGTTGCTGATCCGCGTGGACTTCCAGCGCACTGCAGTCAGCAAGCAGTCCAGGGACGTGTTTGTACAGCCCGGCCTCGACGCGCCGAGAGGGTTGGCGATCGAGAACACCGTGTCCTCTGGCTGTGCCAGCAACGCGTGGGTATGACGCCCCCGTCGCCGGGGATCGACCCAAACGTTTCCGGTCATCTGGGGGACGCCACAGTGCAACGGCCCCGAGCGCCCTCGGGGAGGGTGCGCGGGGCCGTGCCGACACCTCAGCGGGCGGGGAGGATCCTGCCGGTCACCTCACCGAAGTGCACGGTGGTCCCGTCCGGGCCCGGGGCCGTAGCCGTAATAGTCACCTCGTCGCCGTCCTCCAGGAAGGTCCGCTCGGTACCGTCGGGCAGGCTCAGCGGCTCCTTCCCGCTCCAGGTCAGCTCCAGCAGGCAGCCCCGCTGCCCGCGCTCGGGTCCGCTGACCGTGCCGGAGGCGTACACGTCCCCGGTGCGCAGGGACGCCCCGTTGACGGTCATGTGCGCGAGCTGCTGGGCCGCCGTCCAGTACATCTGCGAGAACGGCGGCGTGGACACCAGGTGCCCGTTCAGCCGCACCTCCAGGCGCAGGTCCAGGCCCCAGGGCCCGCCGTCGCCCCGGAGGTAGGGCAGCGGCTCGGGGTCCTGTGCGGGCTGCTCCACGCGCGCGGACTCCAGCGCGGCCAGCGGCACGATCCACGGCGACACCGACGTGGCGAACGACTTGCCCAGGAACGGCCCCAGCGGCACGTACTCCCAGGCCTGGAGGTCGCGGGAGGACCAGTCGTTGAGCAGGAACACCCCGAACACGTGGTCGGCGAAGTCGTCCACCGCGACGCGCTCGCCCATCTCGGTTCCGGTCCCGACGACGAAGCCCACCTCGGCCTCGATGTCCAGGCGGACCGAGGGCCCGAAGACGGGCGCGGGCTCGGTCGGCGGCTTGCGCTGGCCGGTGGGGCGCACGATGTCGGTCCCCGAGACCACGATGGTGCCCGAACGCCCGTGGTAGCCGATCGGCAGGTGCTTCCAGTTGGGGGTGAGGGGCTCCTGGTCGGGGCGGAACATGCGGCCGACGTTGCTGGCGTGGTGCTCGGAAGCGTAGAAGTCCACGTAGTCGGCGACCGTGAAGGGTAGATACATGCGTACGGACGCCCGGTCCACCAGGTGCGGGCGCACGGCCGCGGCGCGCGCGGGGTCGGTGAACCAGTCGGTGAGCGCGGCGCGCACCTGGTCCCACACCGGCCGTCCGGCGGCCAGCAGGGCGTCCAGGCTGGGCCGGTCGACGGTGTCGGCGAAGGGCGCGTCCAGAGCGCGGGCCGCGGCCCCCAGGTCCAGGACGTGGTCACCGATGGCCACGCCCGTGCGGGACGCGGGATCGTCGGCGGTGCCGAACACGCCGTAGGGCAGGGTGGCCAGGCCGAACTGCGTGTCCGGGGCGAGGTCGAGCCAGCTGTCGGGCATGGCGTTCGCTTTCTTGGAGTGGACGGTTTCTCGAAGCGGGGGGCTCTTCACATGGACAGGGTCTCCGAGCGGCCGGGCCTCGGGGCGTGCAGGTTCCCGAAGTGGACGGCCTCTCGGAGCGGGCGAGCTCTCGAAGCGATCGGCCCCTCGGAACGGACCGGCCCCTGGAGCGGTCGGGCTCCGGGACCGGACGCTTCAGCGGGCGCGGGAGGCGGGCAGCGCCCCGAGCACGACCAGGTCCTCCAGGGGTTCGGTGACGCTGCACGTGCCGAAGGAGCGGAACCGGCCGCGCACCGCCCGCGCCTCCTCGTCGGTGAGCTTGGCGGCCAGGGCCGCCAGGCGCGGGCCGTCGCGGTCGGCCAGCACGAGGGCGGCCTCCCGCTCGGAGGCCCCGTCGAGCAGGGCGGCCGTGGCCAGCAGCACGTTGAGGAAACCGTGCTGTTCGAAGCCCTCGGCGGTGGTGTGGCGGACGGCGTGGTGGAGCCCGGCCGTGCACTTGAAGGGCACGCCCAGTTCCACGGCCGAGTGCAGGAACTCGGCCAGCTCCTCCTCGCTCGGATGGGCCTCGACGGTGAGCCCCCCGGTGCGGAACTTGGCGCTGTGGCCGGTGCCCGCCAGCGACCGCAGTTCGGCGGGCACGTCGGCCTGGCGGGAGACCTCCACGAACCCCTCGGCCCCCTCGGGCAGGTGCTCGTCCAGCCGCGCGGCGACCTCGGCGGCCGTCCCGGGCGCGGCGGCGGCCTCCACCCCGGTCAGGCGCAGCGCCGGGTCGGCGGTCGCGGCCGCGACGGCGGGGCCCACGCCCTCGGCGCCGCCGGGGACGGTGACCACGACCGCGAGCGGGCCGTGGCCCGGCTCCTCGCGCGCCAGGACGGCGCGCAGCTCGCCCACGCGGGCGTCGGAGACCAGGAACGGGCCGACGTACTCGGCGCGCTGTCCGGCCCGGTGGGCGCGGTGGGCGGGCAGCGCCCCGCCCATGGGGGCGTTGCCGGGCGGGAAGAGGGCGGCGTCGTCGAACAGGCCGCGGTACAGCTCGGCGCTCACCGCCGCTCCCTCCGTCCCCCGGCCCAGGTCCAGGCGTAGACTCCGTCGTCGCTGGCCAGGCCGCCCTCGCCCAGGTCGAGCGGGCGGAAGGTGTCGACCATGACGGCGAGTTCGTCGAAGGCCTCGGCGCCGATGCTGCGCTCGTAGGCGCCGGGCTGGGGGCCGTGGGAGTGGCCGCCGGGGTGCAGGGAGATGGAGCCCTGGCCGATCCCGGAGCCCTTGCGGGCCTCGTAGTCGCCGCCGCAGTAGAACATGACCTCGTCGGAGTCCACGTTGGAGTGGTAGTAGGGCACCGGGATGGCGCCGGGGTGGTAGTCCACCTTGCGCGGCACGAAGTTGCAGATGACGAAGTTGTGGCCCTCGAACACCTGGTGCACGGGCGGCGGCTGGTGGACGCGGCCGGTGATGGGCTGGAAGTCGGCGACGTTGAAGACGTAGGGGTACAGGCACCCGTCCCAGCCCACGACGTCGAAGGGGTGGGTGGGGTAGGTGTATCGGGTGCCGGAGATGCCCCCGGGACCGTCGCCGCGGTGCTTGATGAGCACGTCGACGTTCTCGCCCTCGGCCAGCAGCGGCTCGGAGGGGCCGCGCAGGTCGCGTTCGCAGTAGGGTGCGTGCTCCAGGAACTGCCCGTAGCGGGACAGGTAGCGCTTGGGCGGGGCGATGTGGCTGTTGGCCTCCACCACGTAGGCGCGCAGGGGCTGGTCGCCGGTAGGCACCCAGCGGTGGGTGGTGGCGCGCGGCAGGACGACGTAGTCGCCCTGGCCGACCTCCAGCAGACCGAAGACGGTCTCCACGCGGGCGGTGCCCGACTCCACGTACACGCACTCGTCGCCGATGCCGTTGCGGTACAGCTCCGAGGGCGCCCCGGCGACCACGTAGGAGATGCGCACGTCGTCGTTGCCCAGGACCAGGCGGCGCGACTCGACGACGTCGGCGGCCTTCCACTCCTGGTCGGAGAACAGCTCGTGCAGTTTGAGGTGGCGCGGCACCATCGGGGCGTTGCGGGTGCGGGACTGGTCGGGGACCTCCCACTCGGCGGCGTCGACGATGGCCGAGGGGATGGCGCGGTGGTAGAGCAGCGAGGAGTCGGCGGAGAAGCCCTCCTCCCCCATCAGCTCCTCGTAGTACAGCCCGCCCTCGGGGGTGCGGTGCTGGGTGTGGCGGGTGCGGGGCACCTCGCCGACCTGGCGGTAGTAGGCCATGGCGGTGTTGTCCCTTCCGTGTGGAGTGGGTCCGGGTCAGGCGGTCGGGGCGGGCTCGTCGCCGCGCGGGTCGGGCACGGTTCCTGCGGGGCGGTCCGCGGCGGCGGAGGCCCTGGGGTCGGAAGTCCTGTCGGCGGCCGGACCGCTCGCGCCGTCCGTCGAGGCGGGCACCGCCGGAGCCGGGGCGAACCCCAGCGCGGTGCGCACGGCCGCGCGCACGGCGTCGGGGTCTGCGCCCGCGACGACGGCGGCGACGTGGGCGTCGGGGCGCACCAGCCACACCTGTCCCGGCTCGGGTACCAGCGCCCTGGTCAGCGCGCCGGTGGTGTCGATCCGGTCCAGGTACAGGGCGGTGACGGGCGCCGGGGTGGCCCCGCGCGCGGCGGCGCGCACGCCCTCCAGGAACGCGTCGGGGTCGGCGCCCTCGGGGGCGGCGCCCACCAGCAGGGTCAGGCCCTCGCGCAGCAGGGGGCGCAGGCGCGCCGGGGCGTCGTCGCCGGGCAGGTCCACGGGGGCGTCGGGCAGGACCACCCCGGGGCAGGGGGCGGGGGCCCGGCCGCGCGGGGGCCTGCCTCCGAAGGGCCGTTCGGGGCAGGGGGTGGTCAGGGACGAGTCGGTGTACCAGAAGGGTTCGGCCAGGCGTCCGGAGTCGACCCGGGCGCGGGCCGCCTCCTCGGTGAGGGCCGCTTCGAGCACGGCCAGGCGGGTGCGGTGCTCCTCCTCGTCCTGGGGGACGAGGAAGCGCATGGTGGCGCTGGTGACGTCGGCGTTCTCCAGGGCGGCGGCGTGGCGCTCGGCGTGGTAGCTCTCCAGGAGTTCCTCGCCCGCCCATCCGGCCAGGACGTAGGCGAGCTTCCAGGCGGCGTTCTCGGCGTCCTGGACCCCGGAGTTGAGGCCGCGTGCGCCGAAGGGGGCGACCAGGTGGGCGTTGTCGCCGAGCAGCAGGACGCGGCCCGCGCGCATGCGTTCGGCCACACGGGTGTGGAACCGGTAGACCGAGTGCCAGACGATCTCGTAGGGCCGCTCGCCGATGATCTGGCGGATGCGGGCCTCCAGTCGGCCGCTGGCCTCCTCGGCGTCGAGGTCGAAGTCGGAGGGCACCTGCCAGTCGATGCGGTACACCGAGCCGGGGCAGGGGTGGATGAGCACCTGGCGGCCGGGGTTCCACTCGGGATCGAAGTAGAAGCGGCGTTCGCGCTCCCATCCGGCCAGGTCGGCGCGGATGTCGCAGATGAGGAAGCGGTCGTCGAAGGTGGTGCCGTCGAAGGACAGGCCCAGGGCCTCGCGGACCACCCCGCCGTGGGCGCCGAGGCAGGACAGGGCGTGGGAGCCGCGCAGGCGGACGGGGCCGTCCGGCGTGCGGCACTCGACGGTGACGCCGCGCGCGTCCTGGGAGATGCCGGTGACCCGGTGGTTCCACAGGGTGCGCACCCCGGCGGCGGCCAGGCGCTCGTCGAGGACCTGTTCGGTGCGGGACTGGGAGATGTTGACGAACGGCGGCAGGGGCGAGGCTCCCGGGTCGGGGAGGCGGACGCTGAACAGCTCGCTGTCGCGGTAGAAGGTGCGGGCGGTGTCCCAGGTCAGCCCCTCCTCCGCGACCCGTCCGGCGCCCAGCCAGTCCCAGACGTCGAGCACGTCGCGCTGCTGGCAGATGGCCTTGGAGCCGACGGCGTCGCGTTCGGGCCGTGCGTCCATGAGCAGTACGGGGACGCCCCGCCGGGCCAGCAGCAGGGCCGCGGTCTGGCCGACCGGGCCCGCGCCGAGCACCAGGACGGGATCGGCGGCGGTGTCCGCGGGGGTGCGTGGAGCGGGGGGTCGCATCTGGTGGCTCCGTTCGGCGTGGACGCCCCGTACGGGCGTGGAAGGGATCGGGAGTCGGTGGGCGGGGCGGCGGGTCAGCCCTGGAGCTGGTCCCAGACCTCGCGGTCGCGCTCGGCGGTCCAGATGACCGGGCGCTCGATGCCGGAGAACTCGTCCCACAGGCGGGAGACGTCGAAGGGCAGGCAGTGCTCGAAGATGGGCCAGTGGCCGTAGTCGCCGACGAGGGCGGCGTGGGTGGCCTCGAAGGCCTCCTTGAGGGTGCCGCCGCGTCCGTGGACGGCGCCGACCTCGCGGATCATGACGTCGAGGAAGCCGCGGGTCTGCTCGATGGCGGCGTCGACCTCCTCGCGGCCGCGGCTGACCGCGCCGCGTCCGCCGACGAGCATCTCGGCCTCCAGGGCCTTGACGCCGTCCAGGGTGGCCCCGGCCCAGTCGTGGTGGAAGGCGTCGCCGGTGTAGAGGGCGGCCTGGGCCTCGACGAGGTCACCGGCGAAGAGGATCCTCTGCTTGGGCAGCCAGGCGACGATGTCGCCCTCGGTGTGGCCGCGGCCGAAGTACTGGAGGACCAGCTCGCCGCGGTCGCCGCCCAGGTCGATGGTGGTGCGGTCGGCGAAGGTCTGGGTGGGCCAGGTCAGCCCGGGCACGGAGTCGGCGTCCTTGGCCAGGCGCGGCATGCGGGCGAACTCGCTGGCCCAGTCCTCCTCGCCGCGCTCGCGGATGAGTTCGCGGGTCTTCTCGTGGGTCAGGATGATCTCGGCGTCGAAGGCGCTGGCGCCCAGGACGCGGACCGCGTGGTAGTGCGAGAGCACCAGGTAGCGGATCGGCTTGTCGGTGTGCTCGCGCAGCTTGGCGAGCCACTCCCCCGCGGCGGCGGGCGTGGCCAGGGCCTCGAAGGCCACGAGGAAGTCCTCGCCCTCGATGGCGCCCACGTTCGGGTCGCCCTCGGCGGTGAGGGCGTAGACGCCGTCGGCCAGGACCTCCAGGGTCTGCTCCTTGGCCTCGGTGTCGGCGGATGAGGCGAACGGCTTGGCTGCCATGGTCGGGGCCCTTCACTCGCTCCGGACGGCTGCCGCCGCCCAATTGATCAAAGGTTTGATGATCCTGACCATAACGTGCTCCACGCCACAGGACCAAGAGGCCTGGAGCCCGCTACTGAGTGATACAGATCACATGATACGACGGGGGCGGACGTGTCCGCAGACCTCCCACCTGGCGGTTCGCGAGCGCGGCCCGGGCGGGGCGGACGCAGCCGCACGGCGGCTCCGCGGCGGCTGCGACCGGTGCCGACGCGTGCGCCGGGCCGCCCGCCGTGTGCCGGACCGGGCGCGGGCGCTCCCGAACGGCGCGGACGCGCGGGGCCGGGCGCGACCGGTCCCGGCGGGAGATCAGGCACTAGGCTGACCGACGTGACCCACGACACCGCCCCCGAACTCACCTTCTGGTCCTTCGTGGACTACGCGGTGCGGAAGGCCGAGCAGGAACTGCCCTCCGTGAACGCCGACGCCATGCGGATGGTCCTGACCCTCAACCGGGCGACGAGCATGGTCGTCTACGACCTGGAGTCGTCCGTGCACCGCCCGCGCGGTCTCACCTGGCCCGGGTTCCGGGTGATCTTCGCGCTGTGGCTGGCCGGGCCCATGGAGGCCAAGACCACCGCCGAGATCTCGGGGATGAGCCGGGCCGCGTTGTCCGCGCTGCTCAACACCCTCGAACGCGACGGGCTCATCGTGCGCGAGCGCGCCGCCCACGACCGGCGCGCCCTCCAGCTCAGCCTCACCGAGGCCGGGTACCGGGCGATCCTCGGCGGCTTCCGGGCGCACAACCGGCGCGAGAGCGCCTGGGCCGAAGCGCTGGAACCCGACGAGCGCCGGGAACTCGTGCGCCTGCTCAACAAGCTCATGGCGGGCTCCACCGAGGCCAAGGCCAAGTTCCGCAACTGAGGCCGCCGGGGGCACCGCCGCCAAAGGCAGTCCTTTCCCGGCCGGAATGGACCTTGAGCGGTCCCCGCCGCGCTGTGAGCATCGGGGGCATGGACGAAGCCGGACGGGCCCGCCTGCGGGCCGCGCAGCAGGAGTTCGCTGCCGAGAACACCTACCTCAACACCGCCACGCACGGCCTGACGCCCCGGCGGGCGCTACGGGCCCTGGAGCAGCACACCCGCGACGTGGCCGCGGGCCGGTTCCAGCCGGGTGGGGCAGACGCGGGCATCGAGCGCGCCCGCTCCGCCTACGCGCGCCTGACCGGAGTGCCCGCCTCCCACGTGGCCATCGGCAGCCACGCCTCCCAGTTCGTGGGCACGGTCGCCGCCAGCCTGGCCCCGGGGGCGCGGGTGCTGACGGCGGCCGACGAGTTCAGCTCGGTCGTCCACCCCTTCATGGCCAGGGCGGACGCGGGGATCAGCGTGCGCGAGGTGCCCCTGGCCGACCTGGCCTCGCGGGTGGGGCCGGACACCGACCTGGTGGCCGTCTCGGCCGTGCAGTCCGCCGACGGCGCGATCGCCCCGGTCGAGGACCTGATCGCGGCCTGCGCCGACCACGGGGCGCGGCTTCTGCTGGACACCACCCAGGCCGCCGGGTGGCTGCCGCTGCCCGTGGACCGGGTCGACTACACGGTGTGCGCGACGTACAAGTGGCTGCTGGGCCCGCGCGGTTCGGCCCTGCTCACCGGCACCGAGGAGGCGCTGGCCAAGCTCTCACCGCTGGCCGCGAACTGGTACGGGGCGCACGAGCCCTGGAAGTCGCTCTACGGCGGCCCGCTGCGGCTGGCCGAAGGCGCGCGGCGCCTGGACCTGGCGCCGGTGTGGGGGGCGTGGGTCGGCCTGGAGGAGACCCTGTCCCTGGTGGAGGAGGTGGGCGTGGAGGTCATCCGCGAGCACAATGCCGCCCTGGGAGACCGCTTCCGCGAGGCCGTGGACATGGAGCCCGCCGGGTCGGCGATCGTGTCGGTCCCGGTGCCCGAGGGCGCGGTGGAGCGCGTGGCCGAGGCGGGGATCGTCACGGCGGCCCGCAACGGGCGGATGCGCGCGGCGTTCCACCTGTACAACGACGAGTCCGACGTGGACCGGCTGGTCAAGGCGCTCAAGGGCTGAGGTGCTGAAGGGCTGAGGACGCGGGTCCGGCCCCGCCGGTGGGCGGGGCCGGACCGCTGAACCCCGGGAATCAGAAGATCAGACCGCAGAAGGGCGCGCGGGAGCGGCGCAGGGCCGCGTCCAGGCGCTCCACCGTTCCCGGGGTGTGCTCGGTGATCAGGCCGGCGCGCAGGTAGCCGTCCAGGGTGGTCTGGCCCAGGTGGGCGGCGCCCAGGTGCGACACGTCCAGGCTGACGTCGGGGGCCGCGTCCGTGGCCTCCACGCGGGCGCCTCCGGTGTCGGCCTTGACGTGCCAGCGTCCGGCGTTCCAGGGGGCGAACCGGTCGGCGACCTCAAGGACCGCCTCCACCGGCGCGGCGTAGGAACGTTCGGACAGGGCTCCGGGCACGTCCACCAGCCGCACCCACAAGGAGGTGTAGAGCGTGGGCGCCGCCCGGCCGCTGTCCACGAGCAGGTGGCGCAGCGGGTCGTCCACGGCCAGGAAGTCGAAGGTGATCTCGGTGACCAGGTCGCGGTTGAACAGGTGGTCGTACAGGGCGGTCCAGGCGGCCGGGGTCGTGGCGGTGATCTCCTTGACGTACACCTCTCCGCGCGAGCCGTCGCGCTCCCACCTGTTGCGGGTGCGGTAGAGCGCGTAGCCCAGCGGCCCGTCGGGGCCGCTGACCACCGCGGCCCGCAGCGGGCCGCGGCCTTCGCGGAACTGGGCCTGGTCGCGCAGGACCCGGTCCCACCAGTGGGCGGCGCGCTGGAACTGGCCGACCTGCACGGCGGCGACCTCGCGGTGGACCCGTTCCAGGTCCGGGCGCACCTGCCCGGGGTCGGCCAGGCGGACCCGCAGAGCGGGGTCGCGGGGCGCGTCGGCGCGCAGGCGGGCGTGGGGCTGGCGGACGGCGGTCTCCATCTCGGTGACCGCCGGGCCGTAGCCGAACCGGCCGTAGATGGCGCCCTCGGAGGCCCACAGCGCGGCGTAGCGCTCCCCGCGCGCGTGGATGTCGGCGAGCTGGCGGCGCATGAGCGCGCTGAGCACGCCGCGGCGGCGGTACGTGGGCCACACGCCCACGCCGGTCACCCCGGCCACCGGGCGCGGGCCGCCGGGCAGGGCCATCTCGAAGGCGAAGTCGTTGACCGCGCCCACGATCTCGTCCCCGTCCACGGCGACCAGGACGCGGTCGTAGCCCTCGGCGTCCAGGAGGGGGCGCAGGAAGGGTTCGCGGTCCTCGGGCGGGTCCGAGGACAGCAGCGCCTCGCCGACGACGCGCATCACCTCGGAGTACTCGTCGCGGTCGGTTCCCCGTACGGTCCATTCGGTCGGGGTGACGTCCCCTCCGGCGTTCACGGCTACGGTCCTCCACTCTTCGAACCGGGGACCGGCGCACTCGCGGCGAGGGCGGGACGGGCCCGGGTTCCACTTCGTGTTCAGGTCGATACTGGCATGTTCCGGACATGGGGCCCAGGCCCCAGGCCCGGACAGCGCGCCCGTGGGTCCCGGCGCACGGCGCACAGGGCCCGGAGGGCCAGAGCCACAACGTACGGACTCCACCGGAGGGCGTGCCACTCCTTTTCGCGGTGCGGCTCCAGGCCGACCATGCGGTCGCGGCGCGCTGCCCTCAGGGCCTGCGTGGGGAGGGACCGGCTCCGCTCGGGCGGACGTGCGGCGTTCCGGGGCGGACAGGGACCGGCCCGGACGGGCGCGGACCGGTGCGGACGGGCGCGGACCGGTGCGGACGGGCGCGGATCGGTCCGGTTCGGTCAGGGGTCGGCCCGGTGTGCGGGCTGGTGGCCGACCGCGTCCGGCCACTACCTTGCTGGCATGATCGTGCGCTCCGCCCGCCCCGGGGACGGCCCGGGCATCGCCGCCCTGATCGGTCGCGCCTCACCGCACCTGGACGAGAAGGGCTACCCGGCCTCGCTGCTGCCCGAGGACATGGTGGTGCTCGTCGCGGAGGCGGACGGGAACGGTGCGGTGGTGGGGTGGGTGGAGGGCGTGCTGGACGGCGTCTACGAGGGGTCGGGGAGCCCGGCACCGCCGCCGCACGGGTACGTGCTGGCGGTGGTGGTGGACCCCGGGTGGAGACGGCGCGGGGTCGGCAGGGGCCTGTTGGAGGGGTTCGTGGACCGGGCCCGCGCGGCCGGGGTCGAGTGGGTGTTCCTGCTGCCCGAGGAGGGCGAGGGCGCCGAGGGCAGGGTGGAGTTCTTCCTCCGGTGCGGGTTCACTCCCGTGCACGATCCCGACAGGGAGTGGCCCGCCATGGGGCGGTGGACCCGCGACGCCGGGTAGTCCGGAGCGGGGCCGGTACGGGCGTAGGCAGGTGGAAACCGACCGTACGCGCCGGGCATCCAACACCGCGCAGACCACCCCCTGAGGAAGGAACCCATGGCATTGCGATCATGGCTGGCCGTATTCACGTGCGTGACGTTGTTGGTCTCGGGCTGCACCCTGCCGGGCTCCCGGGACGAGCCCCGCCCCGAACCGGACAGCTAAGGACGGCAGGACACCGCGGACTACCCGGAGGGGCCCTACGTACGGGAAGGGCTGATCGGGTCCAACCTGTTCCGGACCCGGATCTCGGTGCACCACGTCGAACGCTGGGAGGACCGCAGCGTCCTGCGGTTCACGGTGACCCCCCTCAACGACCAGGACGAGGACAGGGAGGACCTGATCCTGCCCGCCCCCTTCGGCACCGGGGCCCTCGACCGCCAGCACAGCGCCTTCAACCTCGTCGATCCGCTTGAACAGGCCTTCTACTCGCCGGTCCGCGACGAGTCGGGGGAGACCACCATCGGCAGCGAGGTGGTCCCGCACTGGGTGATGGACGCCGACTACGAGTACCAGGTGCACTTTCCCCCGCTGCCCGAGGACACCGAGCGGATCACCCTGGTCGTGAACGGTTCGTTCGGCGAGTTCACCGGTATCCCGGTCATCGACGGCGAACCCCCGGCGGAACCGCCCGGCGACAGCATCGACCCGTCCGACATCAACCCCGGCGACACGGTGGCCGTCCCCCTGCGCGAGGCGGAGATGACCTCCGAGCCCGAAGACTACGCCCGCGACCTGTACAGCATCATCGAGGACTCCTCCCGAACCCGGACCTCGACCACCGACGAGGAGACCATCGGCCTGCACGCCGACGTACTGTTCGACTTCGACGAGGCCACCCTCACCCCCGAAGCCGAGGACGTGCTGGCCGAGGTCGTACAGGAGACCCGGGAGAACGCCGACCCGTCGCGGCCGCCCATCCGCGTCGTCGGCCACACCGACGGCAGGGGCGGTGACGACTACAACCAGGACCTGTCCGAGCGCCGCGCCCAGGCCGTCCTGGAGGTCCTCGAAGAGGGTCTGGGCACCGAGTACGAGTACGAGACCGAAGGGCGGGGCGCCGAGGAACCCCTCGTCGAGGAGGGCGGCGCCGACGATGAGGAGGCACGGGCGACCAACCGCCGTGTGGAGGTCTCCTACAAGATCAGGCAGCCCGGCGACGCCCGGACCGGTACCGAACAGCGGACCGGGTCGCTCGACGGCCGGACCAGCGCCGCTGCTCCCCCGGCGCCCTTCCGCGCCGAGGACGGTGAGGTGATCGACACGGCCGAGGCGGGCCTGGTCCAGGGCAACGCCGAGTACGAACTCGGTGTGCGTCCGCTGTACCGGGACGGCGCCTACCTCGTCGGGGTCTTCGACATCCGCCACATGGACACCGGCGGCACGGTCCCGCCGGTGCTGCGCCCGCTCAACTCCCGGGACTACCCGGGCGGGCGGTTCACCGCGTTCAACCTCACCATCGTCGGGAACGAGGACGTGCGCTACCGGGCCGTGCGCGTGGGCCCCGGCCGACCGAGGACCTGGAGCGCGCCCGGTACCTGTCCACCCCGCAGTGGCCGGTACAGCCTCTGGAGACCGGCCACACCGAACGCGTCTTCGTCTACTTCCCGGCGCCGCCGACGGAGACGGACGCCGTGACGCTCCACGCGGCGGACTTCGGGACCTTCGAGGTCCCCGTGGAGTAGGGGCCGCCGACCTCGGGCGCCCGTAGTACCCGGCAGGGGCGCACCTCCCCTCCCGTGCTCGGTCGCGGCCGGGGTCTGTCAGGACCCCGGCCGCGACCCGCCCGCCGCTGACCACGGTTTCCGGAGCGGCGGGCGTCGTGGTGGTCTCCGGTCGGCGCTCCCTTCAGCACTGTGCGCGCAAGCCGGGACAGACGTCCTCCGGGGATCCCCGGAGGACGTCGTGAAGCGCTCAACCGAACGGGCGCCCTCCGAGAAACGCCTGTTACACAGGGCTTTCGGGCATAGGCGGCAGGTTACGGCGTTGTCAGTCCCCCAGTTCGGCGCGCTGGCGCAGGCCGCCCTCCCGGCCGATCTCCAGGACGGTGTCGATCCCGATCCTGCGCAGGAACCCGTGGTCGTGGCTGACGACCAGGAGCGCGCCGCGGTAGGCGTCGAGGGCCTCGGCGAGCTGCTCGACGCTGGAGGTGTCGAGGTTGTTCGTCGGCTCGTCCAGGACGAGCAGCTGCGCGGGCGGCTCCGCCAGGAGCAGCGTGGCGAGGCAGACGCGGAACCGCTCGCCGCCGGAGAGCGTGGCGACGGGGCGGTCGACGCCGTCCCCGCGCAGCAGCAGGCGGGCGAGCTGGTTGCGGACCTCCCCCGGCGGCGTGCCGGGGGCGACCGCCCGCACGTTCTCCAGCGCGCTCGCGGCGTCGTCCAGGCCGTCCAGGCGCTGGGGCAGGTACCCCACGCGGTCGGTCAGGAGCGTGCCGTGCGCGCGGCCCGGAACCGGATCGCCGCCGTGGACGAGCTGCTGGAGCAGGGTCGACTTCCCGGCGCCGTTGGGGCCGACCAGGGCGACGCGTTCGGGACCCTGGACGACGACGGTGCGTCCCTCGGCGTGGAACTCCGCCAGGCGGCGGCCGCGCGGCACGTCCGGATCGGGCAGCGTGAGGCGGATGTGCTCGTCCTCGCGTACGCGGGCGTCGGCGGCGTCGACCGCGGCCTGCGCGGCCTGGACCTTGTCGTCGAGGGTCGAGCGCATCGCCCCGGCCGAGGCCTGCGCCTTGCTGGCCCGGTTGCCCGCGAGGATCTTGGGGATGCCGCCGTCCTTCTGCGTCCTCCTGGCCGTGCGCTCGCGGCGGGCGAGCTTGGTCTCGGCCTCCACGCGCTGGCGCTTCTCGACCTTGAGGGCCTGCTGCGCGGACCGGGCCGCCTGGACGGCGGAGGCCTGCTCCTGTTCGAGGTGCTCCTTCCAGGCGCTGTAGGGGCCGCCGAACACGTCGAGGCTCCCGGCGTGGAGTTCGGCGGTGCTGTCCATGTGTTCGAGCAGTTCGAGGTCGTGGCTGACGACGACGAGGGTGCCGGGCCAGGTGTCGACGAACGCGGCGAGCCTGGCCCGCGTGGGCCGGTCGAGGTTGTTGGTGGGCTCGTCGAGCAGGGTGATCGGGGTGCGCCGCAGGCGCATGCCGGTGACGGCGATGAGTACCGCCTCACCGCCGGAGACCTGCGCGACGCGGCGGTCGAGGTCGGCGGCGGTGAACCCGATCTCGTGCAGGGCCTCGTCGGCGCGCGCCTCGATGTCCCAGTCGTCGCCGACCGCGTCGAAGTGGCGTTCGTCGGCGTCGCCCTCCTCGATCGCGCGGAGCGCGGCGAGGGTGGCGTCGATGCCGAGCAGTTCGGCGACCGTCGCCTCCGTGCCCAGGGTCAGGGTCTGCGGGAGGTAGCCGACGTCGCCGACCGCGTCGACGCGCCCCGAGGTGGGGCGCAGGTGACCGGCGATCAGGCGCAGCAGGGTGGACTTGCCCGCGCCGTTGCGGCCGACGAGCCCGGTGCGCCCGGTCGTGAGGGTGCCGCTCACGTGGTCGATCGCGACCGTGCCGTCCGGCCAGGCGAAGGTGAGGTCGGTGAGTGTGACGGCGGACTTGGTGGACATGCTGGGAGCTCTCCTTGTCCCCGGCGGCGGACGACTCCGTGGTCGGGCCGCGGGGCGGGGTCGATGGCGGGGGAACACGCGAACGCCGGCAGAGTGGTGCCGGGCGGGTGCGTGTTCGACCCGTGGCGGGCCGAAGAGGCGGTCGGATCGGCGTCGCCGCGCGCACGCGGACGAGGCGGAAGCCGTCAACGCGTCAACGGCTCCTTGGCCGTCGCCGCGCGCACGCGGACGGGGTGCCGATCGTCTCCGCTCTCGAAGGCGGGCGGACGTCACCACGCGCACGGGGGCGCGATGGGTGGTCGGCGTCATGGACGCGCCGGAGGGGACCGGGTCGAGGGGCGGGTCGGCGACGCCGCGGGGCGTACGCGGACGGACCGCCCCCGACGAGGTCGAGGTCGTTCACCGGGGCGCGGTACGCGCCCTCGCGGATGAAGGCCACCGGCGGTTCGGTGGCTAGAGTCTGTCGACCTCGATGAGCTCCATGGCCGTCATGCTACCAGCGGGTCCCGGTGGTCCCGGGGGGTGTCTGTGCCACTGGGGATCCCTGGGGTCATGGGGGTGCTGGAAGTCCCTGGAGTCACGGGGGCGCCTGGGACCACTGGAGTTCCCTGGGTGCTTGGGGCTACTCGGGGTCCCTAGGGTCGCGGGGTGCCTGGTACCACTGGAGGTCCCTGGGGTGCTTGGGGCCGCTGGGCTCCCAGGGGCGTCCGCCGCATGGAGCCGACCGTCGCCCGCGTGATGACGGACGCACGGGACCGCGTGCCCCGCGCACCGTGACCGGTGCGCGGGGCCGGGCGCTCAGAAGTCGGTACCGCAGAAGGGCGCGCGCGGCGCGTGCAGGGCGGTGTCCAGGCGGGCCGCCGCGCCGGGGACGTGCTCGGTGAGCAGACCCGCGTCCGCGAAGGCGGTCAGCGTGCGTCCGCCCAGGTAGGCCGCGCCCAGGTGGGAGGCGTCCAGGGCGAGGTCGGGGGCGGCGTCGGTCGGGCGCACGCGGGCGCCGCCGGTGTCCGCCTCCAGGCGCCAGCGCCCGGCGTTCCAGGGGGCGTACCGGTCGGCGACCTCCAGCACCGTGTCCACCGGGGTGGCGTAGGGGCGGTCGGACAGGGCGCCGGGCAGGTCCACCAGGCGCATCCACAGGGCGTCGAAGTCCCGCCGGACCAGGCGCCGGGGGTCGGCCAGCAGGACGGTGAGGGGGTCGTCCCCGGGCAGTTTCTCGAAGACCGCCTCGCTGGTCAGGTCGCGGTCCAGGAGGTGTTCGTAGAGGGCGACCCGGGCGGCGGTGGAGACGGAGGCCAGCTCGCGCACCACCACCCGCCCCGAGGCGAGACCGTCCTCCCAGCGGTTGACGACGCGGTACAGCGCGTACCCGAGGGGACCGTCGGGGCCGCGCACCAGGGCCGCGCGCAGCCGTCCGGGCCCGCCGGCCTCCTTGTCCTGGAGTATCAGGCTCCACCAGTGCTCGTCGCGGGCGAGCTGGCCCGCGCGCTGGGGCAGCGCCTCGCGGTACACCCGCTCCACCTCCTGGCGGACCTCGGCGGTCTCGGCTAGTTCGAGGGTGAGGGAGGGGTCCCGGGGCGCGTCGGGGCGCAGGCGGGCGTGGGCGCGCTGGAGGGTCGCGTTGGTCTCGCGGAAGGCCAGGCCGTAGCCGAAGCGGGCGTAGATGCCGCCCTCGGAGGCCCACAGCGCGGCGAGGTTCTCGCCCCGGTCCCGGACCTCGGCGAGCTGGCGGCGCATGAGCGCGCTGAGCACGCCGCGGCGGCGGTACGTGGGCCACACGCCCACGCCGCTCACGCCCGCGACGCGGCGGGGCCCGCCGGGCATGGTCATCTCGAAGCCGTGGGACAGGGCGGTACCGACGACGCGGTCGCCGTCCACGGCGAGCAGGGTGCGGTCGTGCTCGGTGGTGGGGTGGTCGCGTTCGTTGTCCAGGATCTCCCGGGCGGAGAGGTTGAGGGCCTCGCAGAAGACCCTGACGGCCTCGGGGTGGTCCTTCTCCGTGCCCTCGCGCACGGTCCACGCGGGGGCGTCGTCTCGGCGGGAGGGGTCGTGCTGTGGCGCTCCTGTCATGGCACCGAGCCTCTCAGCCGCCACGGGGAGGGCGCCAGTGGGTTTCCCGGCGTGCCGCGCACCTCCCCCGCGCGGCGCGGACGCCTGTTCCCCCCGTGCTCGGCCGCCGCGGCAGACCGCCTCTTCCCCGTCCGCCGCGCGGACCGGGCCGCCGTGACGAGTAATACGCGGTGCCACGGGGCACCTCTCCCCTGTGACACGTACGATCTCCTCTTCTTCCCGTGCCCGATCCGACCAGTCGGGCGACCGGCGCGGACTCGTCCTGGGGGTGGACGCCGGGGGCACCGCCACCCGGGCGCTGGTGGCCACCCTCTCCGGAGAGCGGCTGGGCGAGGCCCGGGCCGGGGGCGCCAACCCCAACTCCCACGGCGCGGACCGGGCCGCCGAGCGGCTGGCCGAGGCGGTGGCGGGAGCGCTCGACGCGGCCGGACCGCGGGCGCGCGGGGCCGTGGCCTTCGGCGTGGTCGGCCTGGCGGGGGTGTCCGCGCTGCGCGACGACGCGGTGCGCGCTCGCCTGGAGCGGGCTCTGGCCGGGGCGGGACTGGCGCCGGAGAACACGGCGTTCACCGGCGACGACGAGGTGGCCTTCGCCTCGGGCACCCCGGGGCCCGACGGCACGGTGCTGATCGCGGGGACCGGGGCGATCGCCACCCGGGTCGAGGAGCGCAGGCGGACCCGTTCGGCGGACGGCATGGGGTGGCTCATCGGCGACGAGGGGTCGGGGTTCTGGATCGGGCACCAGGCGGCCCGGGAGACGGCGCGGCAGCTGTCCCGGGGCGGGGAGCTGAGTCCGCTGGCGCGCGCGGTGGCCAAGCAGGTCATCCCGGGCCAGCGTCCCTCGGAGGGAGGGAACCACCTGCCCGAGGAGCACGCCCGCAACTTCGCCCGGGTCCTGACCACGGCCGCCCCGGTCACGCTGGCCGCGCTGGCGCCCCTGGTCAGCGAGGCCCACACGCAGGGCGATCCGGCGGCCGAGGTGATCGTGGAGGCCGCCGCGGGACACCTGGCGCACTCGGTGCACCAGGTGCGCTCGCCCGGGGAGAGACTGCCGGTGGTGCTGGCCGGCGGGGTGCTCTCGCGGTCCGAGCCGGTGCGCTCGGCGCTCACCCGCAAGCTGGCGTTGTCCGCGTCGGGGGCGGAGGTCGCCACGGCCGGGTGCACGGCGGGCGCGGCGGCCTGGCTGGCGGCCCTGCGAGCGGGGGCTCCGGAGGACGACCGGCGGCTGCACGCGGCGTTCACCGTGGTCGGCCGCGCCCCGGGCAAGGACCGCCCCGACGCCGCCTGAGGGCGCACGCCCGCACTGCGCCGTGACAGCGGGGTTTCCCACGGCGATCTCGCTACCGGCGTCGCTGTCGGTGTCGGCGGTGGCCCTGGTAGCGGACTCGTCCCGGGCGGGCGCGATCCGACTCGGCGCGGTCGACCGCCCGCAGCGGAAGCGGGCCCGGGTCCGCAGGCGCGGGCTCCGGCCCCGATCTGACCACCCCGCAGGCGCGAGCCGGTCCCGCCCCGGGGCGGGCTGCCGCAGCCGCCCGGCGGCGGCGCCGCGCGGACCGGTTCCGCTGCCGCCGGGCTCAGGTTTTGCCCTGGTGCGTCCCTGTGCCTTACGGTAAGTCCTACTTAGGTTTACCTAACTCACCCCGGAAGAAAGAGGGCGCCGTGGCACAGCGGCAGGGACGGGCCAGGACCGTCCACACCGGAAGGGTCGAGGCGGTCGAGCAGATCACCCCGCACATGGTCAGGGTCGTCCTGGGCGGGGAGGGCCTGGACGCGTTCTCCACCGACGGGCACACCGACAGCTACGTCAAGCTGCTCTTCCCCCCGCCCGCGCCCGGCGACCCCGAGCCCTTCGACCTGGAGCGCGTGCGCGCCGAGCGCCCCCGCGAGGAGTGGCCGGTCACCCGCACCTACACCGTGCGCGACTGGGACGCCGAGGCCCGGCGGCTCACCCTCGACTTCGTCCACCACGGCGGCACCGGACTGGCCGGGGTGTGGGCGGCGGGCGCCAGGCCGGGCGACCGGCTGCGCCTGATGGGTCCCGGCGGCGCCTACTCCCCCGACCCCGGGGCCGACTGGCACCTGCTGGCCGGGGACGAGAGCGCCCTGCCCGCCATCGCCACCGCCGTGGAGGCGCTGGCCCCGGACGCCACCGCCCACGTGTTCGTCGAGGTCGGCGGCCCCGAGGACGAGCTGAAGCTGGAGGGCGGCCCGGGCGTCCACGTGCACTGGCTGCACCGGGGGGACGAGGCCGTGGGCTCGGTCCTGGTCCCCGCCGTGCGCGCCCTCGACTTCCCCGAGGGCCGTGTCCACGCGTTCGTGCACGGCGAGGCCGCCTTCGTCCGCGACCTGCGCCGTCTGCTGCGTGTCGAGCACGGTCTGCCCAAGGAACAGCTGTCGGTGTCGGGGTACTGGCGCCTGGGCCGCGACGAGGACGGCTGGCAGTCGAGCAAGGCCGAGTGGAACCGCGGTGTGGAGGCCGAGGAGGAGGCCGCCCTGGCGGGGAGGGCCTGACCTTCCCCGCCGGGCGGGCCCGCACCCCCGGTGCGTTCCGCGTCCGGGCAGGTCCGCGCCTCGGGCACCGGCCGACCCTGGCCTCTCCCCCGAGGCGTCCGCGTCCCGGGGCACCGGGGCCGCGGGCACCGGACGGCGTCCGGCCTCCCCGCCGGACGCCGGTGCCGCCGCCTCACATTTCGAGGTTCTCCAGGGCGATGAGGTAGGCCTCGTTGTACGTGGGGAACTGCGGGATCGAGTCCAGCAGCGCCGCGACCGGCAGGCCGGTGCGGATCGCCAGCGCCGCGGTGTGGATCCACTCCGAGGCCATCGGGGAGAACGCCCACGCGCCCACCAGCACCCCGCGGCGGCGGTCGGCGACCAGTCCCAGGGTGCCGCGCGGGTCGGTGTCGTAGGTCCAGGGCCGGGCCAGGGTCTGGGGCAGGTCGGCCTCGGCGGTGGCCGTGTCGATCCCCTGTTCCCGCGCCTGGGCCTCGGTGAGCCCCACCCCGGCGATCTCGGGGTAGGAGAAGATCACGCGCGGCACGCCGGTGTAGTCGGCGGCCCGGTCCTTACCCAGGATGTTGTCGGCGACCACGCGCCCCTGGTACTTGGCCACGTGCGTGAACAGGGCCCGGCCGGTGGCGTCGCCGACCCCCCACAGCCCGGGCGCGGCTCGGCAGCGCTCGTCCACGCGCAGGCTGGCGCGGTCCAGCTCCACCCCGACCTCCTCCAGCCCCAGGCCGCCGCCGCGGGGGCGGCGGCCGGTGGCGAGCACGATCACGTCCGCCTCCACGTGCTCGCCGTTGTCCAGGGTCGCGCGGATCCCGTCCCCGTCCCGGGCCACCGCGGAGACCTGGGTGTTCAGGTGCACGGTGACGCCGTCGCGGTCGAACTGGTCGCTGATCAGTTCGCACAGACGGGGTTCCTCGCGGTTCACCAGGCGCGGGCCGCGCTGGACCAGGGTGACCTGGGAGCCCATCCGGGCCAGGAACTGGCCCAGCTCCACCCCCACGGCGCTGCCGCCGACCACGACGGCCCGGCCGGGCACGTCGGTGAGGGTGGTGGCCTCGCGGTTGGTCCACACCACGGAGGGGTCCAGGTCGTCCAGCCCCTCGATCGGCGGGCGCACCGCCTCCGAACCGGTGGCCACGACGACGTGGTCGGCGG
Organism: Nocardiopsis sp. LDBS0036; assembly: GCF_041228755.1. Classification (NCBI taxonomy): domain Bacteria; kingdom Bacillati; phylum Actinomycetota; class Actinomycetes; order Streptosporangiales; family Nocardiopsidaceae; genus Nocardiopsis; species Nocardiopsis sp. LDBS0036. The sequence continues at coordinate 749,604 of NZ_CP141103.1, read as the reverse complement.
TGAGCTCGGTGTCGCCCACCGCCACCCGCCACGGGTCGCGGCCGATGACGCGCCCCTCGCCGCGCAGCACCAGGGCGCCCTGGTCCCGGTACCCCTGGACCTGCGCGGAGTCGTCCAGGTGGCGGATCATCTGGTCCCGGTAGTCGCGCAGCTCGGGCCAGCGCAGGTCCGGGCGGGAGACCCCGGCGGCGCCGTCGGCCTCCTGGCGCACCTCCGGCGGGCGCAGCAGCACCTTGGTGGGGATGCAGGCCCAGTAGCCGCACTCGCCGCCGATGAGTTCGCGCTCGACCACCGCCACGCGCTTGCCGGCGGCGAGCAGCCGACTCGCGACGGTCTCACCGCCCGGCCCCATTCCGATGACGATCGCGTCCATGTGTTGCATGTGTCCTCGTTCCGCCCGGGTCCCGGTCACCCCCGATGGTGTCGCCTGCCCGTGTTCCGGGGAAGTCCCGACACGCCGTCATTCTCCGGGTTCGCGCGGTCCGGTCCGGGCCGGGGCGACGGTGCCCCGGTCGCGGCCGTGCGCGCCTCGGTTCGGGCCGCCCCCGGCACACGCGCCACCGCGCACCGCGCCGACGGGGCGTCCCTCCGCCCGGAGCCCGGGCGCGGGCACACGCCCCGGGCCGGGGCGCCGACGCGCGGACCGCTGGTGTCCACACGCTCCGCCACCCGGGGCGGGAGAGCGCGTGCCCGCACGCGGAACCTCTGTACGGCGCGTCACAGCACCCGCGCGCGTCACACGCGTCCCGGACGTGGTGGAATAGCCGATCGGCATCCCTGCCGCCGCCCCGTCCGAAAGGAACCGCCGTCCCCGGCGCACGCGCATGTCCACGCAGACCCTGATCCTCGCCTTGGACCTCGTCGGCATCCTCGCCTTCGCCGTCGACGGGGCGCTGACCGGCATCCGCACCGCGCGCCTGGACATCGTCGGCGTCCTGGCCCTGGGCGTGGTGACCGCCCTGGGCGGCGGCGTCATCCGCGACCTGCTGCTCGGCGTGACCCCCGCGACCTTCCAGGACTGGCGCTACATCTGCACGGCGCTGCTGGGCGCGACCGCCGCGTTCTTCCTCAGCAGGCAGCTCACCCACCTGAACCGGCCCATCCTCGTCTTCGACGCGGCCGGGCTGAGCCTGTTCGCGGTGATCGGGGCGACCAAGGCCCTGGAGCTGGGTTTCGGCCCCCTCCAGGCCACCCTGCTCGGCGTCGTCACCGGGGTGGGCGGCGGCACGATCCGCGACGTCCTGCTGAACCGGGTGCCGACCGTGCTGAGCGCCAACTCGCGCCTGTACGCCGTCCCCGCCCTGCTGGGCGCGGGCCTGGTCGCCGTCGCGTACTGGGCGGGCCTGAACTGGGGGTGGATCGCCGTGGTGGGGGCGGTGCTGTGCTTCGCCGTGCGGCTGCTGGCGCTGCTCTACCGCTGGAACGCGCCCAGCCCGCCGGGTTCCCCTCCGCTGTGAGACCCGCCGGTGCCCTCGTCTCCCGCTCCCCCGCCCGGGCGAGAGCCGCCGGTGCCCGTCCCGGCCGCCTCCCCGCCGCCGCGGGCCCCGGCCGCGTCCCCGACTCCGCCCAGCGCCCGGGACGCGACGCCGCGCAGGAGTTCGACCATCGCCGGGACCGGCTCGGGCGGGCGGCGCCGGTGCACGGCGTAGATCTCTCGGGCCAGGCGGGTGCCGCGCAGCGGACGGCTGACCCAGCCGCCCCGGCGGTCCGAGCGCAGGATGCTCAGCGGGACCAGGGCCACCCCCACCCCGGCCTCGACCAGGGCCAGGGCCACCTCGTAGTCGCGGGTCTCGTAGGCCACGTTCAGGCTCACCCCGGCGGCAGCGGCGGCGGTGTCCAGGCTGATCCGGTTGTAGATGCCCGGGGCCCCGCAGATCCACTCCTCGCCCGCCAGGTCGGCCAGCGCCACGTCGCGGTCGGCCAGGGCGTGGCCCTCGGGCACGACCACCAGCAGCGGGTCCACCAGGACGCGTTCGCGGTGCAGGCCCCCGGAGCGCGGCAGGGGCACGCCCGGGTAGCGGTGGGTCAGGAGCAGGTCCAGGTCCCCGGAGGCGACCAGGCCGTACCCGCCCGGGGGCTCGATGTCGGACAGCGACAGCCGCACCTGGGGGTGCTGGCGCCCGAAGGCGGCCAGGGTGGCGGGCAGCAGGACCTTGCCCGCGCTGGCGAAGGCCCCCAGGGACAGGCGCTCGGGGGACTCGCCGGCCACGGCGCGCACGGCGGCCTCGGCGTCGCGCAGCTCCCCCAGCACCCGTTCGCCGTGTTCGAGCAGGACCCTGCCCGCCTCGGTGAGGGTGGCCCCGGTGCGGCCGCGTTCGACCAGGGTGCAGCCGACCTCGCGCTCCAGTTTGGTGAGCTGCTGGGACAGGGCGGGCGGGGTGAAGGACAGGCGCTCGGCGGCCGCGGCGATCGAGCCCGCGTGCGCGATCTCCACGAGCACCCGCACCCGGTTGGCGTCCAGCACGGCGGCCCTCCTTTCACACAAAGCCAGGTACAAAGTTTCGCTTAACGATCTTTAGCAGACCCAACTTTAAGTTAATGGCCGGTAGGGGCACAGTGGGCTGTATGAGCACCACGACCGCGCACGCCGCGCCCACGGCCACCGATGTCCGTGCCGCCGCCGAACGCATCGCCCCCTACGCCCGCCGCACCCCGGTCATGCACGCCGAGGTGGACGGGCGTCCGCTGACGCTCAAGCTGGAGCACCTCCAGCGCACCGGGGCGTTCAAGCTGCGCGGCGCCCTCAACGCCCTGCTGGGCGGGGAGGCAGCCGACCGGGTGATCACCGCCTCCGGCGGCAACCACGGCCTGGGGGTGGCCACCGCCGCCCGCCTGCTGGGCGTGCGCGCGACGGTCTACGTCCCCGAGTCGATCCCCGAGGCCAAGGCGGCGCCGCTGGCCGCCACCGGCGCCGAGGTCGTCAGGGTGGGAGAGCACTACGCGGTGGCCGCCGAGGCTGCCCGCGCCCGCGCCGAGGCCGAGGGCGTGCGCTACCTGCACGCCTTCGACGACGCCCTCGTCGTGGCCGGTCAGGGCACGATCGGACTGGAGATCGCCGCCGACGCGCCCGAGTGCGACACCATCGTCGTCGCGGTGGGCGGCGGCGGACTGGTGGCCGGGGTGCGCCTGGGCGCGGAGGGGCGCGAGGTCGTGGGCGCCGAACCCGAGGGCTGCGCGAGCATGCACGCCGCGATGGCCGCCGGGCACCCCGTGCAGACCCCCGTGGACTCGGTGGCCTCCTCCGCGCTGGGCGCGGCCACCCTGGGCCGGGTCCCCTTCGAGGTGCTGAGCGCCCACCCGGTGACCCGGGCCCTGGTGAGCGACGCCGAGATCCTGCGGGCCCAGGACCGGCTCTGGGAGGAGTTCCGCATCGCCACCGAACCGGCCGCGGCCGTGCCCTTCGCCGCCTGGCTGGCGGGGCGCGTCCCCGGCGAGCGGCCGTGCCTGGTGGTGTGCGGGGCCAACGCCGAATGGCGCCGCGCCGACTGAACCCACAGGAACCCGCACGTCACGGGCCTGTTCCGCCCGCCCTCCCCGCGTGGTGACCTGGAACACTCTCCTCGTGGCCGACCCGTTGTTACCCACGGGTCGGCCTTACATTGGACTCCGTCATCCGACCATTGGTGAGGGAGAACACGTGTTCTACGGTGCTTTGCGGCAGACGGTGTCGGTACTCGCCCGTACCCTGTGCCGTCCGACCGTCGAGGGCCGTGAGAACGTCCCCGCCGACGGAGCGGTCCTGCTGGCCAGCAACCACCTGTCCTTCATCGACAGCGTGATCATCCCGCTGTCGGTCACCCAGCGCCGGGTGCGCTTCCTGGCCAAGTCCGACTACTTCGAGGGGACCGGCATCAAGGGGCGCGTGACCAAGACCGTGTTCTCCTCCCTGGGCGCCATGCCGGTGCAGCGCCGCGACGCGCGCGGGGCCATGCTGTCCCTGGAGATGATGCTGAAGCGCCTGAACGAGGGCGAGGCCTGCGTGATCTACCCCGAGGGCACCCGCTCCCGGGACGGACGCCTGTACCGGGGCCGCACCGGCGTGGCCCTGCTGGCGATGGAGTCCAAGGCCCCGGTCGTGCCGGTGGCCGTGGCCGGAACCCAGGACGTGCAGCCGGTCGGCGCCTCCATGCCGCGCCCGCGCCCCTACAGCATCCGCTTCGGCGAACCGCTGGACTTCTCCACCGGCTACGACCACCTCGCCCCGGGCAAGGCGCGCCGGGAGATCACCGACCGGATCATGGACTCCATCCACGCGCTGTCGGGTCAGGAGCGGGCCAAGGGGTACAACTCCCTCGGCGCCGACGAGTGACCGGAGCGCGTCCGCGCGGGTGAGCGCGCGGGCACGAGCGGCGCAGCGACCCGCGCGCGGCCGACGCCCGCGTCGCCTACGCTTGCGCGCATGCGCGTACTGATCGTGTCCGACACCCACATCCCGCGCCGCGCCCGCGACCTGCCCGAACAGGTCTGGCGCGAGGTCGACCGGGCCGACGCGGTGATCCACGCCGGGGACTGGTGCGACCTGGCCAGCCTGGAACGCCTCGACGCGCGGGCCGAACTCCTGGTCGGCGTCCACGGCAACAACGACGGCGCCGACCTGCGCGAGCGGCTGCCCGAGGTCGCCCGCGCCACGCTCGGCGGGGTGCGCTTCGCGGTCGTGCACGAGACCGGCGACGCGCGCGGGCGCGAGAAGCGCTGTCAGGAGCGCTTCCCCGACTGCGACGTGCTGGTGTTCGGGCACTCCCACATCCCGTGGGACACCACGGCCCCCTCCGGTCTGCGCCTGCTCAACCCGGGCTCCCCCACCGACCGGCGCAGGCAGCCCCACCACACGTACATGACGCTGGTGGCCGAGGACGGGCGCCTGGACGGGGTCCGGCTGCACCGGGTGGGCTGAAGGGGAGCCCGGGGCCCGCGCCGGGGGCGCGGACGGCGTCAGAACGTGAGCACGCCGAGGATTCCCAGGTAGAGCACGATCAGCAGCACGCCCTCGAATCCGATCCGGCCCCAGCCCTTCGTCTGGCGGATGATGAGCCCGGCGAGCAGGACCACGGTCATCAGCAGCGCGCCGACGGTGAGGAAGAGTTCGTCGGCGCTGGCGGCGTGGTACAGCGAACCCCCGCGGTAGAAGACGTCGCCCACGGCCACGTTGAGCGCGTCCAGACTGTTGCCGCCGATGATGGCGGACACCGCCAGGGTCATCGCGCCCCGCCGGACCGCGGCGACCGCCGCGACCGTCTCGGGGATGGCGTTCACCGCGCCCATGGCCACCGCGCCGACCAGCCCAGCGCTGAGCCCGGTGGACTCCACGATCACGCCCGCAGCCTCGGCGAGCGCCCACCCGCCCACGGCCACCACGGTGCCCACCGCGAGGAAGCGCACCCACAGCACGCCCGTGCCGGTGCCGTCCTCCTCGTCGGTGCCGTCGTCGTCGGGGACGTCCACCACGGTCTCCCGGGTGCGCACGGCCTGCCACATGGGCTGCTCGTTCTCCTGCCTGATCAGCCAGAGCCCGCCCATGTAGAAGGCGATCATCCCCACCGAGGCCGGGTGCACCCCCAGGAGCGTCACGTCCGGGCCCAGTGCGGTGAGCACGACCACGGACAGCAGGCCGATGAGCAGACAGCAGAAGAGCAGGTTCGCCGAGGAGGCAGCGGCGTGCTCCAGGTTGGCGCGCCGGTAGAAGAAGTCGGCCACCGCCAGCGCCAGCGTCTGCGCGGCGATGCCCCCGACCGCGTTGCTGTAGGCCAGTCCGGGCTGGTCGCCGAGGGCGCTGACCGCGGTCATCACGATCCCCGACAGGGACGTGGCCAGTCCGAAGAAGACTGCGCCGAAGACCGCCTCGCCCCAGCCGGTGCGGTCGGCCAGGACGTCGCCTAGGGAGGTCATCCGCACACTGGCCACCACGGTCACCGCGGCCACCAGGACGAAGATCGCGACGCTCCACCCCAGCGGCCAGGGGGGAGATAAAGCCTCCAGCATGTCCACCTCTTCCTTCTGTTGTGCTTTGCGGACCGGCATCTACCCCCTCCCTGTACGACAAACCCGAGCGGACGCGGGCGGGCCGCCGTCGGAAGGGGCCTCTGCCGAGCGGCCGGGGACGGCAGGCGCGGGTACACGGGCGGGTACACGGAAAGGCCAAATCCCCTCCAATCAGCGTTACCGGCCGGAGGCCCTGGGTAGCCGGAGTCGGAAGCACGCAGTGCGACGGCCACATCCCCCAGTGATGAGGTGGACATGTTCCGGCACACCAAACACCTGCAGTTCGAGGCCAAGCCCGAGGCTCCCGACGCGCTCTACGCGGCCAAGCTCCAGGAGCTCATCGGCGGCGCCTACGGCGAGATGACCGTCACCATGCAGTACCTGTTCCAGGGGTGGAACTGCCGCGTCGAGGGCAAGTACAAGGACCTGATCATGGACGTGGCCACCGAGGAGATCGGCCACGTCGAGATGCTCGCCACGATGGTGGCGCGCCTGCTGGAGGGCGCTCCGGCCACCACGGTGGCCAAGGCCGTCAAGGACCCGGCCGTGGCCGCGGTCGTGGGCGGGATGAACCCACAGCAGGCCATCGTCGCCGGCGGCGGCGCCGTACCGGCCGACTCCGGCGGCACCCCCTGGAACGGCAAGTACATCGTGGCCAGCGGCAACCTGCTGGCCGACTTCCGCGCCAACGCCGCGGCCGAGGCCCAGGGCAGGCTCCAGACCGCGCGCCTGTACAACATGACCGACGACCCCGGTGTCAAGGCCATGCTCCAGTTCAACCTGGCCCGCGACACCGTCCACCAGAACATGTGGCTGGCCGCGATCGAGGAGCTCCAGGAGGACGGCATGGAGGGCGAGATCGCGCCCAACGCGCTCTTCGACGAGGAGAACCAGGAGCACGCCAACACGATCTGGGGCCTGTCGGACGGCACGGCGGCCGCCAACGGCGGCTGGTCGCACCGGCCCGCGCCGGACGGCCGCCACGAGCTGCGCTACCTCGACCAGCCCCAGCCGCTCGGCGGCCCGGCCTCCGCGCCGCCCCCGGACCCCGCGCTGTACGGGACCGACGGCGGCCCCAGCGGCGAGGGCTCGGTCAAGGGCCCGTCCAAGGCCACCAAGGGCGAGGGCTTCGTGGACAAGCTCAAGGACACCCTGGAGTGACCTGAACCGGCTCTCCCGTCCGCCCGTCCCGTTCCGCGCGGGGCGGGCGGTCCCGCGTTTCGGGGGATGTCCGCGCTGAGGGGCCGCACCGCGGACAGGCGGAGCGGCGCCGGGTGAAACGGGGCCCGGACCCCGGACGCGCGGGCACGAACCCGGCGCAGCGGCCCGGGGGGGGCGGCCGAAGGACCGCAGCCCACAGGCGTGGCCGCCTCCCCGCATCGCAGGCGCGGCCGGGCTCGCCCGCGTCCCCGCGCTCCGCGCGGACGGGGCCGCGTCCCGACCCCGCGGCACGGACGGCCGCTCTCCCGGACACACGGGCGGGGCCGCGTCCCGACCCGGACGACGCGGGCGTAGGCTCGGCCACGACACGGGCGCGGTCCGCGCCCCTGCGGAGCGGGAGGTCCGTCCGGTGCGGAAGAAGCCAGCGCGCGCGGACCGCCGACCCCTGCCGCCCTTGGACCCGCCGCCCCTGCCGGGGCCCGCGCCGCTGTACCAGGGGTGGCGCAACGCCCTCTTCGTGCACTGGGCCGTCCCGCCCGAACGGGTGGCGCCGCTGCTGCCCGAGCACACCCGACCCGACGTGCTGGACGGGACCACCTACGTCGGACTCGTGCCCTTCCGTGTTCCCTACACCACGGCCGCCGGGGTTCCCGTAGGCGGGTTCGGCGAGGTCAACGTGCGCCTGTACTCGGTGGACGGGTACGGCCGCCGGGGCGTGGTCTTCCTGTCCATGGACGCCAGCTCCGCGCACAACGTCCTGGCCGCCCGGGCCCTGGTGGGCGTGCCCTACATGTGGTCGGACGTGTCCCTGTACGCGGGCCGCGGCGGCGTGCACGCGGGCGCGGTGCGCCGCCGCCTGCCCCTGGGCGGGGCCCGGGGGCGGTGGCGGGCGACCGTCGGGGAGCGGGTGGAGCACGAGTCCCCGCTGGAGCGCTTCGTGACCGCGCGCTGGGGCCTGCACACCAGGCGCGCGGGGCGCACGTGGTGGATCCGGGTGGCGCATCCGCGCTGGCCGCTGTTCCGCGCGCACTCCTGGGCCTACGAGGGCGACCTGCTCCGGGCGGCGGGTGTGCGCGTGGACGACCCAGAGCCGGTGTCGGTGCTGTGGTCGCCCGGTGTGGACACCGGCGTGTGCCCCTCGCTGCTGCCCGCTCCCCGGCCGGGGCAGCTCCTGCCGTAGCGTTCCGCGCCCACCGGGGGGCGTGCGCTGCGGCTGGCCCCTCCGACGGTCGGCGCCCACCGCGCCGAGGGGCCCGCGGCCACCGCCGTCGGGATCGGCGGGCCCGGCACGGACGGCCTCGCCGGGTACCCGCTCGGCCCGGCCGCCCCACTGCGGGCCTTGGCCCCGGACGAGGCGCGAAGGGCCCCGGTCCTCCGCGTCCGCGGGCCGGAGGAGGACGACGCGGACGGACCCCTCCCGTGGACCGCGCCTCCCGCCCCTGGCGGCCCTGCCGGGGCGTGCCCGGTCGTGGTGCGCCCGGGCGGGCGCACCACGACCGGCCGTCACCGCAGGAGCTTGTCCGCCGTGACCGGCAGGTCCCGCACCCTGATCCCCGTGGCGTGGTGGACGGCGTTGGCCACCGCCGCGGCGGACCCGACGATGCCGATCTCGCCCGCGCCCCGCGACCCCATGGGGGTGGCGCGGGGGTCCTCCTCGTCCAGCCACTCCGCCCGCAGGTCGCCCACGTCGGCGTTGGTGGGGACGTGGTACTCGGCGAAGTCGCCGTTGGCGATGTGGCCGTACCGCGGGTCCCGGAAGCTCTCCTCGTGCAGCGCCATCGACAGGCCCATGACCATCCCGCCGAGGAACTGCGAGCGCGCCGTGCGCGGGTTGACCACCCGGCCGATGGAGAACAGGCCGTACATGCGCGGCACCCGGACCTCGCCCGTGTCCGCGTTCACCCGCGCCTCGGCGAAGTGCGCCCCGAAGGAGTAGACCGAGTACGACTCGTCCACGGTGTCCTCCGCCCCGCTGCCCTCGGCCTCCGCGCCCGGGGCCGGGGAGTCCCCGTGCCGGTCGCGGAAGGCCCGGGCGGCGGTCACGATGGCCGTCCCCCAGGAGCTGGTCCCGCTGGAGCCTCCCGCGACCGAGGCCGACGGGAAGGCGGTGTCGCCGATGCGCAGCCGGATGTCGGAGGCGGGCAGGCCCAGCGCGTCGGCGGCGATCTGGGTGAGCGCGGTCCAGGCCCCGGTGCCGATGTCCACCGCGCCGATGGACACCTCGTAACGGCCGTCCCGGCCGTAGCGGACGCGGGCCACCGATCCGGGGTTGAACAGGTGCGGGTAGCTCGCCGAGGCCACGCCGGTGCCCACCAGCCAGTCCCCCTCCCGGCGGACGCCTGGCCGGGGGTCGCGCCCGTGCCAGCCGAAGCGCTCGGCGCCCTCGCGCAGGCACCGCACCAGGCGCCGGTCCGACCACGGGGAACCGCTCTGCGGGTCGGTCTCGGGCTCGTTGCGCACGCGCAGCTCGACGGGGTCGACGCCGCAGGCCTGGGCGAGTTCGTCCATGGCGGCCTCGGCCGCGTACATCCCCGGGGCCTCGCCGGGGGCGCGCATCCAGAAGTTGACCGGCACGTCCAGGGGCGCGATCCGGTGGGTGGTGCGGCGGTGGGGCGCGGCGTACATCCACCGCGAGCACATCGCGCTGTTCTCGGTGAACTCCTTGATCCTGGCGGTCTGCTCCACGGAGTCGTGGACGACCGCGGACAGGCGCCCGTCGCGGTCGGCGCCCAGGCGCACCCGCTGGATGGTGGGTGTGCGGTAGCCCACCAGGCAGAACATCTGCTGGCGGGTCAGCGCGAACTTGACCGGCCGCCCGGGCAGGGCGCGGGCGGCCATCGCGGCCAGGACGTCGTGCGCGTGCGCCTCCCCCTTGGAGCCGAAGCCGCCGCCCACGTGGGGCGCGACCACCCGGACCCGTTCGGGGTCGAGCCCGAACACCCCGGCCACGGACGCGCGGACCACGTGCACGCCCTGGGTGGAGTCGTAGAGGGTGAGGTCGCCGGTGGCCTCCTCCCACAGGGCCGTGGTGGTGTGCGGCTCCATGGGGTTGTTGTGCTCGGTGGGCGTGCTGTAGGTCTGGTCGACCACGACCTCGGCGGCGGCCAGGGCCGCGTCGGGGTCGCCCTGCTCGGTGTCGGAGGCGGGGCCCTCGTCGTCCTCGCCCACGGGCCGGTAGAGGCCGCGGTGGTCGGCGGTGAGCACCACGTCGTGCTCGGAGCGCTCGTAGTCCACCTTCACGAGTCCGGCCGCCTGGCGGGCGGTCTCGGGGGTGTCGGCCACGACCGCGGCGACGAACTGGCCGTGGAAGGACACCTCGCGGGACTGGAGCACCGCGAACTCGCGGTCCTCGGTGTCGGCGAGGCGTTCGGCGTTGTCCGGGGTCAGGACGGCGCGCACACCGGCCAGGGCCTCGGCGGCGGAGGCGTCGACCGCGGTGACGCGCCCGCGCGCGACGGTGGACAGCACCGGGTGCAGGTACAGGGGGTCGGCGAGCGGGTGCTCGTAGGCGTAGGGCGCCCGTCCGGTGACCTTGTCGGCGCCCTCCAGGCGGGGCAGCGGCTGGCCCATGGCCCGCGCGTCCAGCGTCCCGGTCATCGTGCCTCCTCGGCGGTCAGGTCGCGCAGGGTCGCGGCCAGGGTGTTGACGGCCAGGGGTACCTTGAAGGCGTTGTCCGGGCCGGTGGCGGCGTCGGCGAGTTCGGCCCGGGCGGCCTCGCGGAAGGCCTCCTCGGTGGCCGGTCCGCCGCGCAGCGCCTCCTCGGCGCGGCTGGCGCGCCAGGGCGCGTGCGCCAGGCCGCCGAAGGCCACGCGCACGTCCTCGACGGTGCCGTCCACCACGCGCAGCGCCGCGGCCACCGACACCAGGGCGAAGGCGTAGGAGGCGCGGTCGCGGACCTTGCGGTAGGCCGAGCGGGCGGCCAGGGGCAGGCGGGGCAGGTCGACGGCGGTGATGAGGTCGCCGTGTTCCAGGACGGTGTCGCGCTGGGGTTCGTCCCCCGGGAGGCGGTGCAGGCCGGGCATGTCCACAGTGCGCTCCCCGGCGGGGCCCAGCACGTGGACCCGGGCGCCCAGGGCGGTCAGGGCGACCGCCATGTCGGAGGGGTGGGTGGCCACGCAGTGCTCGGAGGCTCCCAGGACGGCGTTGTAGCGGCCGTAGCCCTCGATCGCCGAGCAGCCCGTGCCGGGTTCGCGCTTGTTGCAGGGCATGGCGGTGTTCTGGAAGTACACGCACCGGGTGCGCTGGAGGAGGTTGCCGCCCGTGGTGGCGGCGTTGCGCAGCTGGCCGGAGGCGCCCGCCAGCAGGGCCTGGGAGAGCACGGGGTAGGCGCGGCGGACGCCGGGGTGGGCGGCCAGGTCGCTGTTGGGCACGGCGGCGCCCACGCGCAGGCCGCCGTCGGGCAGTTCCTCGATCCGGTGGCTGAGCAGGTCGCGCACGTCCACGAGGGAGGTGGGCTCGGCGATGCCGAGTTTCATGTGGTCGACCAGGTTGGTGCCCCCGCCGATGTAGGAGGCGCAGGGGTCGCCCGCGACCGCGGTGACGGCCTCGGCGGCCCCGGCGGGGCGGGTGTAGTGGAAGGGTTTCACTGCGCGGCCTCCCGGATCGCGGCGACGATGTTGACGTAGGCGCCGCAGCGGCACAGGTTGCCGCTCATGCGCTCGCGGATCTCGTCGTCGTCGAGGCCGACCGGCGCTTGGAGGTCCTCGGTGACGTGGCTGGGCCAGTCGGCGGCGGCCTCCTCCAGCATGCCCACGGCCGAGCAGACCTGGCCGGGCGTGCAGTAGCCGCACTGGAAGCCGTCGTTCTCGACGAAGGCGCGGGCGACGGGGTGCAGCTGCCCCTCCTCGGCGAGTCCGGCGGCGGTGGTGACGTTGGCGCCGTCGTGCGCGACCGCGAAGGTCAGGCAGGGGACGACGCGGCGGCCCTCCAGCAGGACCGTGCAGGCCCCGCACTGGCCGTGGTCGCAGCCCTTCTTGGGCGAGGTGACGCCCAGCCGGTCGCGCAGCGCGTCCAGCAGGGTGGTGCGTGTGTCGACGGTGAGTTCGCGTTTCTCCCCGTCGACGTGCAGTGTGATCGTGGCCTCCACCGGCAGTGCCCTTCCTCGTGTGTGGGTCGGTGTCCTACGCGCCGCCGTCCACGCGGCCCGCCCGGCGCACCGCGCCAGGGACTCGTCACAGTCTGTGACAGGCGTGGGGCTCCCGGAAGCCGACACGGCGCGCGGGGCCGGGAAGGGGGCGTCCGGGGAGCCGCCACTGTGGCGCGTAACCCGCAGGGGAGGGGCTAAACACCCGGCGCCCGCGTGCGCGGGGCGCGCCGGGCGCAAATCGGCCCCGGCCGGGGGCGGAACCCGGCCGGGGCCGCGCGGAGGGTCAGGGGGTCCTGCCGGTGCGGGCGATCAGGCGGTCCTGGGGACTGGCGTCGGGACCGACCTCGACGGGGGCGCCGAACATCGGCCCCGGCCCGAGGTCCTGGTCGCTGAGCCAGGCGTGGACCTCCTTGACCAGGTCGGGGTCGAGGCGTTCGTCGGTGCCCAGGGCGCGTGCCAGGTCCCAGGCGTGCACCGTCAGGTCGAAGGTCATCTGCCACAGGTAGAGCTCGGCGGGCGCGTCGCCGAAGGACAGGTGCACCGTGCTCTCCAGGGAGGACGGCGCCAGCCAGGCGGTGCGGGCCTCGCGGGAGGCGACCTCCCAGGTGGTGATGGGCTCCTCGCCCAGGTTGTCGCCGTCGAGGCGGTCGCCGACCTCCTCGACCCGGGCGCCGCCCAGCAGGAGCGGCACCCACAGCTGCTCGGTGGTCAGGTGGTTGACCAGGTCGTGCACGTCCCAGTCGGCGCACGGCGTGGGCAGCGCCCAGTCCGTCAGCTTGACCTCGCGGACCCGCCGGTCGAACTCCCCCATCGCGGTTCCGTGCAGTTCGGTCAGGTGTGCCATGAGTGTCCCCCGGGACGAAGTAGCGGTTGTGCGCCGGTCCCCTACCCGTGCCGCCAGGGGGTGAATCCGCCCGGGCGCGGCGGCCACGGCCGCCCGTACGCGTGCGTGCGTCCGGGCGCGGGCGCAGCACGCACGTGGTCAACGACGCGGTAGTCGGCCGTCCACCGTGCGACCGGGCGCGGGCGGGACCAGGTCTGGCCCGAGCAGCCCGGGCGGGGTCCGGCCGCCGGGTGCGGCCGGGCCCCGCGTCCGGGTTCGGGCGACCGCCTACCGGGGCTCGGCCGCGATCTGGATCAGGTTGCCGCAGGTGTCGTCGAAGACGGCGGTGGTGACCGGGCCCATCTCCAGGGGTTCCTGCGTGAAGCGGACGCCGAGGCCGCTCAGGCGCTGGTACTCCGCCCGCACGTCGGCGACGGCGAACTGGGCGAGCGGGATGCCGTCCTTGACCAGGGCGTCGCGGTAGGCGCCGACGGCCGGGTGGCCGGCGGGCTCCAGGAGCAGTTCGGTGCCCTCGGGCTCGTCGGGCGAGACGACGGTCAGCCACCGGTCCTTCTCCCCCACCGGGACGTCGTGCTTCTTCACGAAGCCGAGGATCTCGGTGTAGAAGTGCTCGGCCTTGGCCTGGTCGTTGACGAAGATGCTGGTCAGGTGGATCTTCACGGGTTGCTCTCCTCCGGTCCGGATGTGTCTGGCGCAAGCCATCGCTCGGCGATCCGCCGCAGCGGGGCCGTGTTGAGGTCGTGGAACTTGTAACGGCCCTCGCGCCTGGTCTCGACGAGCCCGGCGGCCTCCAGCACGGCGAGGTGCTGGGAGACCGCCTGGCGCGAGATGCCGAGCTGGTGCTTCATGGCCAACCGCGAGCAGATCTCGAACAGTGTCTGGCCGGACTTCTCCGTGAGCTCGTCGAGGATGGTGCGACGGGTCGGGTCGGCCAGGGCTTTGAAGAGGTCGTCTGCCACGGCCACCATGATAGGCAAGTGAACGCTTGCATGTCGAGTCGGGACACGCCGTGTCGCGGCGCGACCCGCACTGCGGTGGCCTTCGCGGAACGGACGCCGAGGCCCCCGCGCCTCATGGCCGGTCCGGTCCGCCTGGAGGGGACCTCGAACGCCCGGTCGGTGCGGCCGCGGTCCCCCGCTCCCCCCGCTGTGGCGGGTCAGCCCTCCGCGCGTTCGCGCAGGATCTCCACACCGTCGCCGGTGAGCTCGTCCAGGTGCGCGGAGCGGCCGGTCATCGCCATGATCAGGGCGAGCGTGCTCCCGCGGACGAGCGGCCCGGCGCCGGAGGCGAACGGACCGTCGGTGGCCTGGAGGTTCAACCCCCGGATCCGGCTCCTGGCGACGACGACCTGGTCCGAGCCCCGGTAGTAGTCCGCCACGAGGGTCAGCGCGGCGATCGGACGGGCGCTGACGATGCCCAGGGGCCGCCTGATGTCCTCGCCGTGCACGATCACCTCCCCCAGGATGGCGGGCTTGGGCAGGGGCGGTGAGGTCGTGCTCTCCACGATCCCCCGGAAGCGCGCGAGGGTGTCGGCGCCGGAGGTCCCCATCTGCTCCGCCAGGCGCATCGCGACCTGGGCGTCGAAGTCGAACCGGCAGCGGATGACCCCGGCCAGCCATCGCAGCCCGTTGAGGCTCGCCGACGACGTCAGGTGCGCGAGCACCTCGCGCACGGTCAGGCCCGCGCACAGCGACGGCGTCGCCCACTGTTCCTCGGTCAGCTCCGACAAGTCGTCGGCCAGCGCCGCCCGCTCCCGGTGGATCAGCGGCCACAGGTCCGCGCGGCCGCTCACCGGCGGCGGGTTCCGTGGCACGGGCGGGGTGTCGGTGACGTCATCGGGCTCTCCTCGGGACGGGTTCTCGCCTCGCCCCCACGGTGGTGGGCGGACGCCGGGATTATGGCCCGGGCCTCCGACAGTTCGGCGCCCCGTCGTCCCCGGGCACACGGCGCTCGCACCACCCGTATCGCCGGGTTCCGACACTGACCTCGGGATGAGGTGACAGCCCGTCGCTCATGTGGAGACGAGGGCTCCCTGTCACCGGCGGGGAACCGCTGTCGCGGGACGGCCCCGCCCGGGCGGGGCCGTCCCGTCGTGGACGGTCGGTACCCCTCTCTTCCAGGAGGGGGAGCACGTCAGTCCGGGTCCGGCGCGGCCGGTCAGACGAAGTACCGGGCCTGGAGGCGGAACAGTTCGGCGTAGAGCCCGTCGGCCCGGCTCAGCGTGTCGTGGGTGCCGGTCTCCACGACCCGGCCGCCGTCCATCACCACGATGAGGTCGGCCGCCCGGGCGGTCGTGAAGCGGTGCGTGACGAGCACGGTCACGCCGCCCTCCTGGCGGCCCAGGTCGGCGTACTGCTGGAACAGCCGCTCCTCGGCGCGCGCGTCGAGGCTGGCGGTGGGCTCGTCCATGATCCGCAGCAGCGGCGCCCGCCGCATCGCCGCACGGGCGTTGGCGACCGTCTGCCACTGGCCCCCGGACAGCCCCTCGCCGTCCCACGACCCGCGCCCGAGCCGGGTGTCCAGGCCCCCGGGCAGCGAGGCGAGGAGCCCGTCCCCGCCGGCCGTCCGCAGCGCCTGGAGGATCCGCTCCGAATCGCCGCGGTCCTCGATCCGCCCCAGCCCGACCGCGTCCCGCAGGGACAGCTCGATGCGCACCGGATCCTGGAAGGCCGCCGTGATCCGGGCGCGCCACTGGTCCGGGGCGAACCGCGCGAGATCGGTCCCGTCCACCAGGACGCGCCCCTGACCGGGCCGGTAGAGGCCGCTGAGCATCTTGACCAGCGTCGACTTGCCCGCGCCGTTCTCCCCGACCAGCGCCACCACGGCCCCGGCCGGGAGTTCGAGGTCGATGTCGCTCAGCGCGGGCCGATCGCGGTTCCAGTACCGGAAGCCCAGACCCTCCACCCTGATGCCGCTCTCCAGGCGGGCGGGCACCGCCACCGGCGCGGTCGGCACGAGGGCCGCCCGCTCCGCGTCGCCGTCCCGCACCACGTCGAGGAAGGCCCGGGTGGCCCGGAGCGACTCCAGCGTCCAGAAGGACAGGTTCAGCAGGCTCTGCACCTGCCCGGTGATCTGGCTGCTGACCGCGACCGCCGCGACGATGAGGCCGAGCGGAGCGTCGCCGACCAGTCCGGCCCGCACCATCAGGGCGACGGCGGTCGCGTACGCCAGCACGAAGAGCAGCCAGGCCAGCGCGACCGGGACCCGGGACAGTCCGTCGGTCCGGGCGATGTCGCGGCCCGCGGAGTCCCACTCCCGGCGGTGCCTGCGCCGCAACTCGCCCGCCAGCCCGAAGAGGCGGGTCTCGCGACCGGGCGCGGCCGCCGTGGCGAGCGTGAACAGGTGACCGGCCAGCCGGGTCCTGGGCGTGGCGCGCTCCTCGGCCCGGCCGCGCCTCCTGTCCGCCGCCCGGGTGGCCAGCACGGCGGGGAGGGCGAAGAGCGGCAGCAGGGCCAGGACGGGGACGACCGAGGCCATCAGGGCGGCCGAGGCGACCAGGGCCAGCGCGGCTCCGGCCAGCCACATCAGCCGGTCGAAACCCGGGCCGATCTCGCCCCGCGCCCCGCGCACCGCCGCCGCCCTGTCGGAGCGGCTCGAACGCTCGTGGACCTCCAGCGTCGGCGTCGTGCCGACCGCGTCGACGAACCGGCGGTCGACGTGGCTCTGGATCTGCTCCTGGAGCCGGAGGCGGGTGAAGTAGCCGGCGACGAAGGTGCCCTGGGTGAGCATGACGAAGACCGCCACGCACAGCGCGAGCACCGCCAGGCCGCTGGTCGGGCCCCCGCTCGCCGCCTCGCTGAACAGCCCGATCGCCACGGCGAGACCGATCCCGGTGGCCTGTTCGAGAATCGCGATCGCCACCACGACCAGGGAACGCAACCCGTCGACGCGGGGTCCGGTCGTGAGGACGAAGCGCAGGGCGCTGATCACGATGACGCCTCCTCGAAACGCTTCGCCTGCAGACGGAACAGCTCGGCGTACCGGCCGTCGGCGCTCATCAGGTCCTCGTGCGTGCCGTCCTCGACGATGCGGCCCCGGTCGAGGACGACCACCCGCTCCGCCCTGCGCACGGTCGCGAACCGGTGGGAGATCGCGACGGTCGTGGCCCCCGCGGTGAGCTCGTGGAACGTGTCGTAGAGCCGGGCCTCGGCGCGGGCGTCCAGGCTCGCGGCCGGCTCGTCCATGATCAGGAGCCGTGCGCCGTGCCGCAGGCCGAACAGCGCCCGGGCGATGGCGACGCGCTGCCACTCGCCGCCCGACGCGTCGACCCCGCCCTCGTACCCGCTGGACATCACCGTGTCCCAGCCCTTCGGGAGTCCCTCGACGAACTCCAGCAGTCCGGCCTGGCGCGCCGCTTCCCGCAGGCCCTCCTCGTCGTCGGCGTGGGCCAGGGAGCCGAAGGCGATGTTGTCCCGCACGGTCAGCTCGTAGCGGCCGAAGTCCTGGAAGACGGCGACCACCCGGCGCTGCCAGCTCCGGCGGTTGGCGTCCTCCACCGGGGTTCCGCCGACGCGCAGGCGGCCCCCGCTCGGAGCGTCCAGACCGGCGAGGAGCCGGGCCAGCGTCGTCTTTCCGGCCCCGTTGAGGCCCACGATGGCGAGCGACTGCCCCTCGGGGACGTCGAGGTCGATGCCGTGCAGCACCTCGTCGGCGGCGCCGCCGTAGCGGAAGCGCAGACCCTCGCAGGAGACGGTCGCTACCGGCTCCGTCCAGGGCTCGGGGTCGGACCCGCCGGGCGGGTCGGCCTCCGGAAGGGCGAACGCCTCGGCGGCCGCCTTGGAGCCGAAGCTGGTGCGCAGGTCGTCCTCGTCCGCCCGGAGCACCTGGAGGAGGGCCCGCAGGGCCAGGCCGCCCAGCGCCAGGTCGCCCACCGTCGTGCCTCCGGCGGCGGCCCGGTGTGCCAGGTAGTAGAAGACCGAGGCGACCGTGACGCCGGTGACCACGACGACCACGACGACGAACACGCGGTGCTCGCGCCGTCGCCGCCAGACCTCGGTCATGTTCACGCGCCACTCGGCGTGGTAGGCGTCGCGGAAGAAGGCCGTGAGCCCGAAGACGCGCACCTCCCGGGCCGCGTCCGGCGTGGTCGGCACGTCCCGCAGGTAGGACGTACGGCGCAGCTTCCGCGTCTGGTTCACGGTCTCGACGACGGCGGTCCGGTAGTTGCGGACCAGCCGGAGGTGGAGCACCGCGAAGACCGCGAAGACGATGAGCCCCAGTCCCCAGGCGACCTGGGTGAGCAGGGCCGCGGAGCCGACGGCGGTCACCCACAACGAGGCCTTGGCCGACAGGCCGAAGACCGCTTCCCCCGGCGGCATGTCGATGGTCCCCTCGCCCCGCGCACGCCCGAGTCTGCCCTGGTAGGCCGGGTCCTCCAGGTGGCCGACGGTCGCCGGTTCCGAGGCGGCCGCCATCACGCGCTCCCTCAGTCGGCCGGTGACCCGGCGGCCCAGGGCCCGTCCCAGGGCCGTGCGCGCCGACTCGGTGACGTGGGTGAGGAGGAAGAGCACGGCGATGAGGGCGACCCACCGGTAGCACTCCCGCGCCGCCGGACCGTCCAGCCCCTGGCCGGCGGCCGAGGTGAGCCCGTCCACCAGTGCGCCCACCCCGATGGTGATGCCGACCGGGGCCGCACCGGCGAGGACGGCCAGCATCATGGTCAGGGCGGCCGCACCCGGTGCCACGGAGAAGGAGTACCGGACCAGGGCGGGAAGCACCCACCGCGTCACCGGGGGCTGGAGACGGTCCGTGCCCGCGGTCACGCCCGCCCCCGGTCGTCGAGGTCACAGGCGGCCGGGGGCGCGGTGGTGGCGCACATGGGGGGGTCCTCTCGGAAGCCGGGCATGCCGTGGAGGGGCAGGAGCCGGGGGTCGGCGAGGAGCACGTTACGGGGAAGGCCGCCCGGGGCGCGACGGGTTTTCCGGTGGCCGTCCGGAGCGCGGTGTGCCGCGGGGCCGCGTCCCCGAACGGGGTGAGGCGACCGCGGCATGGGGCGCGTCACCCGCCGTGCGCCGCTTCCCGCGCGTAGGACCTGAAGAGCACGTCGCGTTCCGTCCACGACTCGTGGAGCAGCTCACCGCGCACCTCGCCCCGGACGGTTCCCAGGAGAAGGTCGGTGGTGGGCAGGTCGTGCCTCTCCCACACCTCGCCGCTCCGGTCCGAGATCCGGATCGGGTACGCGTCGGCCGCCGTCCCCGGTGAGACCTGCCAGTAGAGCGTGACCCCCGCTCCCGTCGAGGCCCAGGGCAGCAGTCCGGAATCAGGGGCGAGGTCGTCGGGCGGCTCCACGACCCCGTCCTCGAACAGGTCCTGGAGCTGTCGGTACTCCAGCCCCGACCGTTCGAGATCGACGTGCCTGAGGCCGGGGCCGGGCGCCGGAACGTGGAGCCTCAGGAAGCCCAGCCAGAGTCCGCCGCCCCCCGCGTCGAGGAGGTCACGGTAGTCCTGCGGCACGGACGCCCCGATCCGGTGCTCGACCTGTTCCCAGTCGAACGGGTCGGCCGGCGGCGCCGGGCGTGCCGCCTCGATCAGCCGCTGGACACTGATTGTCATGCGGGTACGCCCCTCGGGAGTGCTGGTCGTCGGACATGTGAGGCCTTCCTGGTCGGGCGCGGCGAAGCCGACGTCAGCCGGCGCCGCGGGTCCGGCCGACGAGACCACCGCGAGGGGCCTCGTCCTCGACCCGGCCGCGCGGTCCGGCCTCCTTCCCGACCACCCGTCAGTGCCGGAACCCGTGTTCGCGCTCGCGGCCGGAACGGCGGCGGCCGGGGGCCGGTCAGCCCTCCGCGCCGGGGCCGGGCACGTGGAGGGCGGCGATCTCGGCGAGCACCCGCTCCCGGGCCGCCCCGGCCGGGTGGACGTCCACGAGCACGTAGTAGGCCAGCCCCTCGGCCAGGGCGACGAGCGCGACCGCACGCTCGGCGGGGTCCAGGGTGCGGGGCACCGCTCCCCCGTCCTGACCGCGGCGCAGCAGGTCCGCGACCCGGCCGTGGAAGCGCGCGTACTCCTCGCGCATGCGCCGGGCGATGGCCTCGTCGGACAGGGCGAGCGCGGTGAAGGCCTGGCGGACGCGCATGTGGGCGCGCGTGGCGTCGTCGTAGGGGATCAGCTCGGTGAGCACGGTCGTCAGGAGGCGGCGCGGGTCGTCGCCCGGGCCCGCCTTGGCGGCGATGCGCGCGGAGCTCAGGGCGTTGCCCCGGTCGAAGGCGGCCTCGATCATCTGGTGCTTGGCGGGGAAGTAGTGCTGGACTCGGCCGGGTGAGACCCCGGCGCGGGCCGCCACGCTGGTCTGGGACACGGCCGCCATGCCGTGTTCGGCCGCCACGGCGAGGACCGCGTCGGCGATCTGGAGGCGGCGCTGTTCGTGCTCGGCTCCCGGCCCGCGCGTCGGTGCGCTCATCCGACCCCCTTATCGATGTATGCACATTGCTTTGTGGCCACGTCGACACTACCGTTCAAATCAATGTAACCACATTGCTTTGCTGGAACGAGGTGTCACGTGCCCCGAACCCGGACGGGGGAGACGACCGCGCGCCTGCTGCTCGCCCTGGTGTGCGCCGCGCAGCTCATGGTGGTGCTCGACGTGTCGGTGGTCAACGTCGCCCTGCCCTCGATCCGCTCCTCCCTGGGGTTCTCCGCGACGGGGCTGCCCTGGGTCGCCCACGCCTACACCCTGGCCTTCGGCGGCCTCCTGCTGCTGGGCGGGCGGCTGGCCGACCTGTACGGACACCGGCGGGTGTTCGCCGCCGGGCTCGCGCTGTTCTGCGCGGCCAGCCTGCTGGGCGGGGCGGCCCCCTCCCCCGTACTGCTGGTCACCGCCCGCGCGCTCCAGGGAGCGGGCGCGGCGGTACTGGCCCCCGCGACCCTGACCATCCTGACCGCCTCCTTCCCCGAGGGGCGGGCCCGCGTGCGTGCGCTGGCCGCCTGGACCGCGGTGAGCGTGGCGGGCGGCGCGGTCGGCAACCTCCTCGGCGGCGCGCTGACCGAGGCGCTGTCCTGGCGGTCGGTCCTGCTGGTCAACGTGCCCGTCGGCATCGCGGCGCTGGCCATGACCCCCTACCTCCTGGGCCGGGAACGCCACGACCGCGACCCGGCCAACACGGGTCAGCGTGACCGGGAGCGCCACGACCGCGCCCCTCACAGCACGGGTTCTCCTGGCCGGGACCCGCGTGGCCGGAGCCCGGGAGAGGGCCGCGGCGGACGGATCGACCTGCCCGGGGCGGTGACCGCGACCGGCGGGACGGTCGCGCTCACCTACGGCCTCACCCGCACGGCGGAGCACGGCTGGGGGGACCCGGCCGCGGTGGCGGTGCTGGCCGCGGGCGTCCTCGCCCTGGCGCTGTTCGCCGCGGTGGAGTCCCGTGCGCCCGCTCCCCTCCTGCCGCCGGGGCTCCTGCGCCGCCGCGCGGTCTGGGCGGGCAACGCCATGGTGTTCCTGGCCGGAGTCTGCTTCCAGGTGCCCATGTGGTACTTCCTCACCTTCTACATGCAGGACGAGCTGGGCTTCGGGCCGCTGCTGACCGGCCTGGGCTTCCTGCCGCACACCCTGGTCACCATGGCCGTGGGCTGGCTGGTCACCCCGTGGCTGATGGGGTTCGTGCGGGCGCGAACGCTGATCGGGGTCGGCTGCCTCACCGCCGCGGCGGGCTTCGCCTGGCAGGCCGCGGCGGTGACCGAGCAGACCTACGCCGCGGCGGTGCTGGGGCCCGCGGTCCTCATGTCCGTGGGCGGCGGCCTGTTCACCACTCCGCTGACCGCCGTCGTGACCTCGGGCGCCGCCCCCGGGGACGCGGGGGCCGTCTCGGGCCTGATGAACGCGGCCAAGCAGACGGGCGGCGCCCTGGGCCTGGCCGCGCTGATGACGACGGCCGTCTCGGGGCACGCACCCGAAGGGGAGGCGTACGGCTTGGTCTTCGGCCTGCTCGCGGCCGTGCAGCTCGTGGCGGCCGCCCTGACACCGGTACTGCCGCGCGAAACGCGACGGGATCCGTCCGAGGGCGCGTGAGCCCTCCGAAGGTTCAAGAACCCCTTTGACCTGCGCTGACCCTCCCGGGGGACACGCCGACGGGCTTCCCCGCCGGGGTCACTCCGCCAGCCCGATCGAGGAAAGACGCATCAATATCACACTTGGGGGTAGCGCAACAGACAGGAACGAGGAACGTGCTCCGTTCGTCATCATCCGCCCGGCGGCGGGGTGGCCGACCGGGACACGGGACCGACAGACGAGGAGGAAACCGCCATGAGGAACCCCCTGAGGACGGCGAAGAACCAGCTGATGCGGCGCACCGGACTGGCCCGCCCGGCACCGGGCGGGCGCCCGCGTGCGGGTGGGCGAACGGGTGGACGCGGCAGCGACCCCCTGGCGATGGCCCAGCGGTTCGCCCGGTCCGCGGCCCGGTCCCGGGGCGGCAGCCCGATGGGGCGCGGCGGCCCGGATCCGCTACGGGGTCCGGCGCGCCGGACGCCCCCGGGCCGACGGAGCCCCGGCGGGCAGGCCCTGCGGTGGATCAACTCCCTGACCCGGAGGCGCAGGCCCCGCATCTGACCCCGGGCGGCGGACCCGGTTCGGCGCGTCGGGCGCCGGGCGCGGAGGACGACGGTTCCGGAAAACACAGCGTGACGCCACGGCATGACACCGCGGGGCGGGCCCCTTGGAGGCCCGCCCCGCGGCCGTGTGCGGCACGCCCGCCCCGGTCCCGGGGAGCGGGCCGGGGCGGACCGGGCGGGACTCGCCCGGAAACCGGGAGCGGCCGCTCCTGGAGCCCTTCCTGGTGATGATGGTGGGTGACGCGGTGGTGACGAGACCAGTGGAGGTTGTCATGGAGCGGTCGGTCCTCGTCGGGGTGGATGGTTCCGATGAGAGCCTGCGGTCGGTGGAGTGGGCCGCGGCGGAGGCCGCCCGGCGGCACTGCCGCCTGCGGACGCTCACGGCCCTCCCCGCGCCGTCGCCGGACGCGGCCTTCGTCTGGCCCGAGGAGGAGATCCGCGCGAGCGCGCGCGCCGTCCTGGACCTGGCCGAGGAACGCGCGTCGGCCGCGGCCCCCGGTACGGCCGTGGACCGGGAGGTGGTGATGGACTCCCCCGGCCGGGCGCTGCTGGAGCGCGCGGGGCAGGACGGGACGGCCCTGGTGGTCGTCGGGCACAGGGGGCGCGGCGGGTTCTCGGGGCTGAGGGTGGGGTCGGTGGCCTACCGCGTGGCCGCGCAGTCGTCGGTGCCGGTCGTCGTGGTGGGGCCGCGGCCCGCGGCCGACGCCAGCGCCGAGGTGGTGGTGGGGGACGACGGGTCGGCCTCCGCGGAGCGGGTCGTGGCCGAGGCGTTCGAGGCAGCCTCCACCGGGGGCGGGCCGCTGCGCGTCGTGCGGGTCCGGGAGTCGGCGCTGCCGTTCCTTCCCCCCGCGGTCGCGTCGTCTCCCCGGGCCCGGGAGAGCGGCCCAGGCGATGGACTCGCCCTGGAGCGCGCGGTCGGGCCCCTCCGTGCCCGGTACCCGGAGGTGGAGGTGCGCACCGAGGTGGTGGACGGCCGCCCCGTCGCGGCGCTGACGGACGCGGCGCGAGCAGCGCGGCTGCTCGTGGTCGGGGCGGGAGGCGAGCACGGACTGACCCGCCTGGCCCTGGGTTCGGCGGCCCACGGGGTACTGCACCGCTCCCCCTGCCCCGTCATGGTGGTCCACACAGGTTGACGGGGCGGCGGGACGCGCGGCCCCGGGGCCGACCGGCACGAGCACGCCGCCCCGGCACCGTCCCGGGCGCGCGGAGCACAGCCCGGCGACCGCGGACCCGGGCCGTCCAGCCAGGTCACGCGGAGGGGGAGCGGGCACCGGACCGGACGGAGGTATCCGGCGCCCGCCGTCGGGGGGACTCTGCGCGGTCAGTCCCGACCGGGGTCCGCAGAGAGCCGCGGGTCGTCGGCGGCGAGGTGGCGGGTCGCGGGGCCGTCGTAGCCCGCCAGCACCGCCCTGGGCAGGGGCCCCTTGATGCGCGACCCGCTCTGGTGCTCCTCCCAGGCGTGGGCGAGGATGCCCACGGAACGGGAGAGGACGAACAGCCCCCGGGCCAGCTCCGAGGGGAAGCCCAGCGAGGCGTAGACGACGGCGGTGGCGGCGTCGATGTTCATCGGCACGGGGCGTCCGCGCCCCCTGGCCAGCGCCTCCTCCAGCGCCAGGGCGGCCTCCAGCGGTCCGGCGGGGACGAGGCCGTCCTCGACCGCCTCGCGCACCAGGCCCAGCAGCGGGTCGCGGCGTGGGTCGCGCGGGTGGAAGCGGTGGCCGAAGCCGGGCACGTACGCGCCGCGCCCGCGGTACTCGGCGACCACCTCCTCGGCCACCCGCGCCACCGGGGTCCCGTCGGCGACGCGCCCGGCCATCTCCTCCAGGAGGGCGACGCACTGCTGGCCCGCGCCGCCGTGCACGTCCCCGAGCAGGTTGACGCCGGTGGCGACGGCGTTGTTCAGGCCCACCCCGCAGCTGGCCGCCATCCGGGCGGCGGCGATGGAGGGCGCCTGGGGGCCGTGGTCCACGGCGGCGACCAGGGCGGCCTCCAACAGGCGGGAGCGGCGCGGGTCGGGCAGCTCGCCGCGCAGCATGAGCCAGACCGTGTCCACGAAGGAGACCCGGCCGATCAGCTCCTGCACCGGATAGCCACCCGGTTCGATCTCGCCGGGGGCGATCCGGATCAGCCCGGTCCGCCACCAGAGGCCGATCTCGTCGTGGGTCATGGACGGCGTGTCGATCGTGCTCATACGGCCCGCTCCTCGCGCAGTGCGTCGATCTCCTGGTCGCTGAACCCCGCCTCGCGCAGCACCTGCTCGGTGTGCTCGCCCAGCAGGGGCGGCGCCGTGCGCGGGCCCAGGGGCGCGCCGTCCACGCGGACGCCGCTGCCGAGCACGCGCAGCTCGCGGTCCTCCCCGCCGGGGAAGGGCAGCGTGTGCACCAGTCCCCGGTGGGCCACCTGGTCCAGTTCCAGCGCCTGGGCCACGGTCAGCACGCGGGCGGCGGGGACCCCGACCCGGGCCAGCTCGCGCTCCCACTCCAGGGCGGTCCGGGTGCCCAGGTGCTCCTCCAGGGCCTCGCGGAGGGCCTCGCGGTGGGTCTTGCGGTCCTCGCGCTGGGCGAAGCGGGGGTCGCGCGCCAGTTCGGGCGCGCCCACGACCGCGCACAGCGCCTCGAACTGCTCCTGCTTGTTGGCGGCGATGTTGAGCGCGCCGTCGGCGGTGGCGAAGGTGCCCGAGGGAGCCGCCGTGGCGTTCTCGTTGCCGATGGGGACCGGTTCCACACCCGCGGACAGGTAGTTGGACACGCCCCAGCCCATCGCGGTGATCGCGGTCTCCAGCATGGACACGTCCACGCTGCTCCCCCGGCCGGTGCGCTCCCTCCTGACCAGGGCGGTGCTGATCGCGAAGGCGGCGGCGAGGCCGCCCAGGACGTCGGCGATGGGGAAGCCCGCGCGCAGGGGGCCGGTGCCGGGCGTGCCGGTGGTGCTCATCATCCCCGACAGGCCCTGGATGATCTGGTCGTAGGCCGGGCGCCCGCTCAGGGGGCCGTCGGAGCCGAACCCGGACACCGCGCAGTAGACCAGGCCGGGGTTGACCGCGCTCAGGTCCTTCCAGCCGAAGCCCAGGCGCTCCAGCACGCCCGGCCGGAAGTTCTCCAGCAGCACGTCGGAGCGGCGCACCAGGCGGGTCATGGTCTCCCGGCCGCCGGGGGTCTTCAGGTCCAGGGTCAGGGAGCGCTTGCCCGCGTTCTGCGCCAGGAACGACGCGCCCAGTCCGCGCCCGTTCAGCTCCGCCGAGGCGCCGAGCTGGCGGGCCAGGTCCCCGGAGCCGGGGACCTCGACCTTGACCACGTCGGCGCCCATGAGCGCCAGCTGGTACCCGGCGTAGGGCCCGGCCAGGACGTTGGTCATGTCCAGGACGCGCACCCCCGCGAGCGGCAGGGTCCTCTCCCCGGCCTCGGAGCCTGTGTCGGTGTCGGTGTCGGTCAACGTCTCTCCTGTGTTCCGGGTCCCACGGTCCCTCCCGAGGGGTCGAGCCCGATGTCGGTGATGCGGCGGGCGGCGTCGACCACCGCCGTGGTGAAGCCCTCCACGGCGGCGTCCGTGAAGCGGGCGGTGGGTCCGCCCACGGCCAGCGCGGCGACCGGCGCCCCGCCGGCGGGGCCGTAGACGGGCGCGGCCACGCCGGAGGCGCCCCGCTCGCGCTCGCCGTGGCTGACGGCGAAGCCGCGTGTGCGGGCCAGTTCCACCTCCCCGCGCAGGCGGCTGACGTGCCCGGGGCCGTGGGGGGATGCGGCGGCCACGCGCAGCAGCAGGGACTCCCCCGCGCCGATGAGCAGCACCTTGCTGGCGCCCCCGCCCCACAGGACCATCTCGTCGCCGACGTTGACGACGTGGCGCAGCCGTTGGGGGCCCTCCTCCTTGGCCACGCACACGCGGGTGGCGTCGGCGCGGACGTAGAGGTTGACGGTCTCGGCGGTGTCGGCGACGAGTTCGCGCATGACGGACCGGACGGCCTCGGGCACCTGCCAGACGGCGTGGGCCAGGCGCGACCAGCGCAGCAGGCTGGGGCCGACACCGACCTTGCCGTCGGGAGCCGTCCACAGCAGTCCGCGCTGCTCCAGGGTCGCGACCAGCCGCAGGACCGTGGTCTTGGCCAGGCCGGTGCGCTCCACCAGTTCCCGTGTGGAGTAGCGCTGGTTCCTCTCGTCGAACAGGTCGAGCAGGTCCAGGGCGCGCGCGACGCTGCGCACGGTGCCGCCGGAGTCGCCGTCAGGCATCCCTCCCCCTTCCGTTTGGTCCACTAGGTGGTTCATAAGGACCGCTAAGTGGAATCGCGCCGTCAGCGTAGCGCAACCCCTCGGCGCACGGCCAGCCCCTCCCCGAAGAGCACCTCCATTGGCGGGAACCGGACTGGCCTGCGCAGAAGGGAAGACCAACAGGGGACTGTGCGCCGCAACACACTCGTTAACAAAAGGTTTCGAATCGGCATTGACAGTGCTCACGGGGGCTCGCATGATTTCCCAGACCACGAAACGGTCCCGTTGGACCACCTGGTGGACCAGTGGGCCGAAAGGGAGTGAAGGATGAACAGACAGCGGATCCTCCGCGCGTCGGGGGCCGTGGCCACCGCGCTCCTGGTGGGCGCCGCCGCGACGAACGCCGCGCTGTCCGACACGAACGCGTCGGAGGCCCGCGCCAGGATCGACATCGTCGTCCCCGCCGACCCCGGCGGCGGCTGGGACCTGGTGGCGCGCGAGGCGCAGCACTCCCTGCGCGTGAACGACATCGTCGACAACACCCAGGTCCTCAACCTCCCCGGTGCGGGAGGGACCATCGGCCTGGCGCAGACGGTGCGCCGCGAGGGCAGCGCCACGACCCTGATGACCACGGGCACCGTCATGATCGGCGGCATCATCGTCAACGACTCGGCCCAGACCCTGGAGGACGTGGTGCCCATCGCCCGCGTCGCCGACGACTACGAGGTCTTCGTGGTCCCCGCCGACTCCCCGCTGGAGGACATGGGCGACCTCATCGAGGCCTGGCGGGAGGACCCGGGCGCGGTCGCGGTCGGCGGCGGTTCCCTGGGCGGCACCGACCACCTCCTGGCGGGGCTGGCCGCCCAGTCGCAGGGCGTCGAACCCCAGGCCGTCAACTACATCCCCTTCGCGGGCGGCGCGCAGGCGCTCACCTCGCTGCTCTCGGGCAGCCTCGACGTGGGCGTCTCGGGCTACAACGAGTTCAGCGACCAGGTGGAGGCGGGCAACATCCGCGTCCTGGGTGTCTCGGCCCACGAGCGCGTCGAGGGCATCGACGCCCCGACCCTGCCCGAGCAGGGCGTGGACGCGGTGCTGCCCAACTGGCGCGGGTTCATGGCCCCGCCCGGCATCACCGGGGCCGAGCGGGCGGAGCTCACCGCGATCGTGGAGGAGATGGTGCGCACCGACGAGTGGCGCGACACCCTCCAGCGCAACCGCTGGGACGACACCTTCCAGAGCGGCCCCGAGTTCGAGGAGTTCCTCGCGGCCGAGATCGAACGCATCACCGACGTCACCGAGGACCTGGGGCTTTCATGAGCCAGCACAGCACGACACCCACCGCCCCGGGCGGGCCCGGCGCGCGGCCGCGTGAGGAGCGGCCCACCTGGTGGAGGGGGCGCAGCGAGATCTTCGTCGGCCTGCTCACCATCGGCATCGGCGTGTTCGTGGGCGTGCAGACGCTCACCATGCACGTGCCCGACAACTCGGCCTCCCCCGGCCCCCAGCTCTTCCCCGCGATCGTCGCGGTGCTGATGCTCGTCCTCGGCGCGGCCCTGGTCGTCCAGGTGGCCCTGCGCCCCGCGGCGCCCGAGCCGGAGGGGACCGACCACCCCGGCGGCGACGCGGGCGTGGTCGGCGACCTGGTCGAGGGGCGCGGCCCGTCCGCGAGCGCCCCCGCCGCCCACAGCGACTGGCGCGCCGTGGGCACCGTGCTCGGCGCGGTGGTGCTCTTCGCCCTGCTGTTGCAGCCGGTGGGCTGGCTGCTGTCCGGCGCGCTGCTGTTCTTCGGCGTGACCTGGGCCTTCGGCGGCAGGCGCCCGCTGTTCGAGGCCGCCGTCGCGCTGGCCTACTCGTCCGTGGTCCAGCTCGCCTTCGTCGGCGGGCTCGGCCTCAACCTGCCCGCCGGAATCCTGGGAGGGGTGCTGTAAGTGGAGACCCTGAGTCTGCTCGGCGGCGGGTTCGCCGCCGCGCTCTCCCCCGAGAACCTGCTGTGGGCGTTCGTGGGCGTCCTGCTGGGCACCGCCGTGGGCGTGCTGCCCGGCCTGGGCTCGGCCATGGCCGTCGCCCTGCTGCTGCCCGTCACGTTCAAGCTGGACCCCACCGGGGCCTTCATCATGTTCACCGCCGTGTACTACGGCGGCCTGTTCGGCGACTCGACCACGTCGATCCTGATGAACACGCCCGGCAACAGCTCCGCGATCGCCACCGCGATCGAGGGGCACAGGATGGCGCTCAAGGGCCGGGCCTCCCAGGCCCTGGCCACGTCGGCCATCGGCGCGTTCACCGGCGCGGTGGTGGCCACGACGGTGGTGGCCTTCTTCTCGAAGGTGATCATCGACATCGCCCTGCGCTTCGGCCCGGCCGAGTACCTGGCGCTGGCGGTCCTGGCCTTCGTCGCCACCTCGGCGGTGGTGGCCCAGTCCATGGTGCGCGGGCTCATCGCGCTCTCCATCGGCCTGGCCATCGCGATGGTGGGCATCGACGCCCAGAGCGGCGCGGCCCGCTTCACCCTGGGTGTCCCCTCCCTGTTCGAGGGGATCAGCGTGGTCACGGTGACCGTGGGCCTGCTCGCGCTGGGCGAGGTGCTGCACGTGGTCTCGCGCGTGCACCGGGGCGGGGGCGTGGGCGACAAGCTCATCACCGGCACCGGCACCCCCTGGCTGAGCGGGCGCGACCTGCGCCGCGCGATCCCGGCGTGGATCCGCGGGCTGGGCTTCGGCCTGCCCTTCGGCGCGATCCCGGCGGGCGGCTCGGAGATCCCGACCTTCCTGGCCTACGGCACCGAACGCAAGCTCTCCCAGCTCCGGGCGCGCCGGGGCAAGCGGCCCGACGAGTTCGGCGACGGCGCCATCGAGGGCGTGGCCGCGCCCGAGTCGGCCGCCAGCGCCACCGCCGGAACCGCGATGGGCGCGCTGCTGGGCCTGGGCCTGCCGACCTCGGCCACGGCCGCGATCATGCTGGCCGCCTTCCAGCAGTACGGGATGCAGCCCGGACCGCTGCTGTTCGAGCGCAACGCCGACCTGGTGTGGGCCCTGCTGGCCAGCCTGTTCGTCGGCAGCGTCATGCTGCTCATCCTCAACCTGCCCTTCGCGCCGCTGTGGGCCAAGCTGCTGCTGATCCCGCGGCGCTACCTGTACGCGGGCATCACCGGTTTCGCGGCGCTGGGCGTGTACGCCGCGTCCTACTCCATCACCGACCTGTGGCTGCTGATCATTCTGGGGCTGCTCGGGTTCATGATGCGGCGCTACGAGATCCCGGTGGCGCCGGTGCTCATCGCGGTCATCCTCGGTCCGCTGGCCGAGACGGAGCTGCGCCGGGCCCTGGCCATCGGCCAGGGCGACGTGGGGGTGCTCTTCGCGGGGCCGATCACGATCGGGATCTACGCGGTCCTCGTGGCCGCCGTGGCCCTGGTCGCCTTCCTGCGGATCCGCGCCCGTGCGCGTTCGCGCGAGGCGCGGCGCGAGGAGACCGTCGACGCGGGGTGAGCGTCGCGTGCGCGGGGGGCCGGTCCGGGGGGTTGCCACGGACCGGCCCTTCTCGTGTGCGCGGAGGCGGGCACGCCGGACGGCGGTGTCGGTGACCCGCCGTAGTCTGCGCGCATGGCACAACCCGACGACGCCCCCCGCAGCCCCCTGGACATCCGGCGCTTCGCCGCCCGGGTGCGCGCCGAGTCCGTGGCCCAGAGCTGGCGGCGCGGCCACCGCAACGTCACCAGGCTGGCCGACGCCTACGGCGTGACCCGCGACACCGTCTACGCCGACCTGCGCGGCCAGGGCGTCGATCCGGCCGATCGGGACGCGCCCGTGGAGGAGACCCCCGTCGAGGAGCCCCCGGGGTGCCCGCTGTGCGGTGCCGCGGTCGCCGAGGACGGGTTGCACGACCACGTCAGCGGGCACGGCCACGACGCGCTGGTCTCGTGGATCGTCGAAAGCGTCTCCTGACCCGCCCGCGCCACGGGGGACGGGGCCCGACGGGTGCGTGTTCCGGGCCGGCCCCCGCTACGGGTGCGAAGGCGGGCACACCGTCCGCCGGTGCGGCGGAGCCTCGGCGCGGGCCGGGGCCGGACCGGGGGTCAGGGCCGCTCCCCCTCGTCCGCCGGGGTGGGCTCGCCCTCCGCGCGGGGCGCCCGGCCGGTCGCGGCGCCGGAGCCCTCCCCGGTTCCGGTGTCGGAGGGCTCCCCGGTTCCGGTGTCGGAGGGCTCCCCCGGCATCTCCTCCGGCCGGGGCGCGGCGTCGCGGTGGCGCAGCGACAGCAGGTAGCCCAGGCCCAGCACGATGGTCGTGCCGATGGCGGTGTACCAGGTGAAGCCGACCAGGTCGGGCTGGAAGAGGAACAGCCAGACCATGGTGGCCACCGCGACCGCGAAGGAGACGATCGCGTCGAGCTGGCGGGCCCGGCGCACCCACAGCCCCAGGAAGAACGCGCCCAGCAGGCCGCCGTAGGTCAGGCTGGCCACGGACAGGCCCAGCTCCACGACCGGGTTGTCGGTGCCGGTGAACATCGCCGCCGCCCCGATGAAGACCAGCCCCCAGCCCAGGGTGAACAGCCTGCCCAGCCGCAGGCCCTGGGCGTCGGTGAGCGTGCGCCTGCTGAACCGCTCGTACAGGTCGGCCATGGTGGAGGAGGACAGCGCCGACAGCGAGGACGACAGGGTGCTCATCGCCGCGGCCAGGATCCCCGCCAGCAGCAGGCCCGACAGGCCGGCCGGCAGCCCCTCCACGATGAACGTCGGGAAGAGCTCGTCGGAGTTGGCCAGGCCCAGCTCCTCCACCGAGGCGCCCTCGTAGTAGGCGTACAGCGCCAGGCCCACGGCCAGGAACAGGGCGAACTGGAAGAACACCACGACGGCGCTGCCGATCACCGCCTTCTGGGCGTCGCGCAGGCTGCGGCAGCCCAGCAGCCGCTGCACGATGATCTGGTCGGCGCCGTGGGAGGCGGTGGAGAGCAGGGCGCCGCCCAGGACCGCGGTGACCGTCGCGTAGGGGGCCGAGACCGGGTTCGAGGTGAAGTCGAGGAACTGGGTCTTGCCCGCGTCGGCGGCCACCGCCAGGAAGTCCGCGTCGAGGCTGCCCGCGATGACCGCCAGGGCGGCGACGCCGCCGACCGCGTACACCGCCATCTGGAGGACGTCCACCCAGACCACGGCCCGGATGCCGCCGACGAAGGTGTACAGGACCGTGACCGCGCCCAGCAGGGCGATGATCGCGAAGTAGGACAGGTCCACCCCGTAGGAGCCCAGGATGATCTTGACGGGGATGGCCGCCGCGAACAGCCGCACCCCGTCCGCGAGCAGCCGCGTGAACAGGAACGCGACCGAGGCCGTGCCCTGCATGCCCCGGCCGAAGCGGATGCCGAGGTAGGCGTAGGCCGTGGTCATCTCGCCCCGGTAGTAGCGGGGCAGCAGCACGAAGGCCACGACCACCCGCCCGATCAGGTAGCCGACCGCCACCTGGAGGAAGGTGACGTTGCCCAGGTAGGCCACGCCGGGGATGCTGATCACGGTCAGGGCGCTGGTCTCGGTAGCCACCACCGACAGGCACACCGCCCACCAGGGCAGCTGCCGGTTGCCGATGAAGTAGTCCTTGATATCGCGCTGTCGGCCGGAGAGCCTGAGGCCGAGCCAGGCCGATCCCAGCAGGTACACCGCGATGACCACGAGGTCGATTGTCTGCACTGCGCTACTCCGGGGGGTGGGGGTCGGGGGCCCGCCGGTCCCGTGCCCCGACGCGCAGGCGCGCGGGGACGGTGGCCGCGGGTTCGGGGAGCCGGAGCGGTGAGGCGCCCGGCGTGAGGCGTCCGGCCACCGGCGCGCGGCGGGCTCCGGTGCAGGAGGGCACGGATCCGGGGAGCCCGTGCCAGGTGAGGAAGCCGATCAGCGCGAACAGGTAGGCCTCCTTGGCGTCGCTGTCCAGCCCCAGGGCGTCGAACGCGGCCAGCCTCGCCGGTCGGAGCCGGTCGGCGAGGCGTTCCATGAGGACCGGGTTGCGGGTGCCGCCGCCCGAGGCGAGCACCTCGACCACGCCGTGGGGGCGCAGCGCGTCGGCGACGGTGGCGGCGGTGAGTTCGACCAGGGTGGCCATCAGGTCCCCGTCGTCGGGCGTGCCGGTGGCGCGCAGCGCCGCGTCGAGGTAGCCGGGGCCGAACAGCTCCAGCCCGGTGGTCCTGGGCGGGGGCAGGCGGTAGTAGGGCTCGGCGAGCAGGTGCTTGAGCAGGGCGGGGTCGGGGCGGCCGGAGCGGGCCAGGGCCCCGTCGGCGTCGAAGTCGGCGCGTCCGCCGCTCACCCGGCGCGCGGCGGCGTCGAGCAGAGCGTTGCCGGGGCCGGTGTCGAAGGCCAGCGGCGCCTCCCCTGCCCGCAGGACGGTGACGTTGGCGATGCCGCCGAGGTTGAGGGCGGCGGTGGGTTCGGGGCGCGCCCCGAGCAGGAGGGCGTCGAGCAGGCTGGCCAGCGGCGCGCCCTGCCCGCCCGCCGCCACGTCGGCCGTGCGCAGGTCCGAGACCACGGGCAGGCCGGTGGCCTCGGCGATCCAGGCGGGCTGGCCCAGTTGGAGGGTGCCGTGGACCGTGGCGCCGTCGGCCCGTTGATCGGCCCAGTGGAACAGGGTCTGGCCGTGCGAGGCCACCAGGTCGGCCCGTCCCCCGGCGAGTTCGCCGACCGCGCGCAGCGCCGCGTCGGCGAACGCCCGGCCGATGCGGGTGTCGAGCCGGCAGACGGCCTCCATGGTCGTGCGGGCCGGGGGGAGCGCGGCGCGGATCTCCTCCCGCAGGTCGCCCGGGTAGGGCTCGGTGCGGTGCCCCAGCGGGGTCAGGAGGACGAGGTCCCCGTCCAGGGCGAAGCGGGCGGCGGCGACGTCGATGCCGTCGGCCGAGGTCCCCGAGGACAGGCCGACGACGATCACGCGGCGCCCGCCCGGGGTCGGCGGGTCCGGGTGAGTGCGTGCGGCGCGGGTCCGGCCGTGGACTCAGGCGCATCCCCCGGCCGGGTTGCGCGGACCCGACCTGCGGAAAACCCGTGGACACCACCCATACGACCAACCCTCCCGGTCCCGAACGCCTACCAGCGGTATACCGCGCGTCGCCGTGCGTCAACCGTTCCCGGAGACCGACACGGCGGTGTCCCCTGATGCCGGAGGGTTCTCACCGAACTCTTGCCCGCGGCCCGTAACCTTTCGTGTTCGTACGCACCACGAACCTTCAGGACTCCCGCATGCCCCACGCGCCCTCCGGCACCGCCGCTCCGTCGGCCCGGGCCCTCATCGTCGAGGACGAGCCCAACATCCTCGAACTGCTCACCGCCTCCCTGGAGCTGAGCGGCTTCGCCACGCGCGGCGCGCCCGACGCGGAGGCCGCCCTGGCCGCGCTGGACGGGTTCACCCCCGACATCGCCGTCCTGGACGTGACCCTGCCCGGCCGCAGCGGCCTGGATCTGGCCGGTGACCTGCGCGGGGTCGTGCCAGGCCTGCCGGTGCTGTTCCTGACCGCGCGCGACACGGTCCAGGACCGGGTGGCGGGCCTGCGGGCCGGCGCCGACGACTACGTCACCAAGCCCTTCAGCCTGGAGGAGGTCGTGCTGCGGCTGAACGCGATCCTGCGCAGATCGGGCCGCCGCGGTTCCGAGGGCACCGAGCCCCTGCGCTACGCCGACCTGGAACTGGACGAGGAGGGGCACCAGGTGCGCCGCGCGGGCGCGCCTGTGCGGCTCTCGCCCACCGAGTTCGCGCTCCTGCGCTACCTCCTGCTCAACGCGGGCAAGGTCGTCAGCAAGGCGCAGATCCTGGACCGGGTGTGGGGCGGGGAGAGCGACGACATCCGCGTCGTGGAGACCTACGTCAGCTACCTGCGCCGCAAGGTCGACGCGGGCCGCCCCGCCCTGATCCACACCGTGCGGGGCGTGGGCTACAGCCTGCGCCTGGCGGCCGGGGGGAACGGGTGAGCGGCCGCCGTGGGCTCCACCGGCCACGGGGCCTGGGCGGCCGGATCCCCCTGGCGGTGCTGTGCCTGACCGCCGTGTGCCTGGTCGCCTTCGGCGCGGTCGCCACCCTGCTGCTCCAGCGTTCGCTGACCGAGGAGGTCGACCACCGGCTGCGGACCCTGCCCGCGCCCCGGCACGCGGCCGAGCGGGTGGAGCCGCCCGTCGGGGCGCAGCCGCCTCCGCTGCCCACCGACCTGCGCACGCTGGTGATCGGCGCCGACGGCGACGTGGTGGACAGCGTGGGGCAGACCGGCTCCGACGACGGCCTGCCGGACGTGTCGGCGGTACCGGCCGAGGAGTTGCGGGCGCGGTCCGGGGAGCCGTTCACGCTGCCCGGAACCGGGGGCGAGGGCGACTGGCGGGTGCTGACCACGGCCCGGGATGACGGCGGCGTCTTCATGACCGCCCAGTCCCTGGACGGGATCGAGGGCACGCTCGACCGGCTCGTGCTCATCGAGGCCGTGACGGGGCTGGTGGTGCTGGCGGCCGTGGGGTTCGGTACCGCGGCGATCGTGCGGTTCCAGCTGCGGCCGCTGCGGGAGATCGAGTCCACGGCGCGGGCCATCGCCGGGGGCGACCTGGACCGGCGGATCCCGCCCCAGGACCCGGCCACCGAGACGGGTCGGCTGGGCGCCTCCCTCAACACGATGCTCGGTGAGCTGACCCGGGCCCTGGGCGAGCGGGACCGCGCGGTCGAGACGACGCGGCGCTTCGTCGCGGACGCCTCCCACGAGCTGCGCACGCCGCTGTCCTCGATCCGGGGGTTCGCCGAGCTGTACCGGCAGGGCAGGGGTCGGGGGCTGGTCGCCGAGGACGCCCGGGCGGACCGGTGGATGTCGCGGATCGAGGACGAGGCCGGGCGGATGGGGGGCATGGTGGACGACCTGCTGACGCTCTCACGCCTGGACGAGGCGCCGCGGCTGGAGCACTCCGACATGGAACTGGTCGCCATCGCGGAGCGGGTGGTGCTCAGCGCCCGGGCCCGGGCCCCGCGCACGCCCGTGGCGCTGGAGGCCGAGGGACCCGTGCGGGCGGTGGGCGACGGCGACCGGATCCGCCAGGTGCTGGAGAACCTCGTCGGCAACGCCCTGACCCACACGCCCGAGGGCACGCCGGTGCGGGTGTCGGTGAGCCGGACCCAGGATCCGCCGCCTCCGGGACCGGCCCGCGCGGGCGCGCTACCGCCGGGGGTGGCGGAGGTGGCGGTCATAGCGGTACGCGACGAGGGGCCCGGCATCCCCGCCGGGGAGCTGCCCCGGGTGTTCGACCGGTTCTACCGGGCGGACGGGCCCCGCGAGCGGGCCGGGGCGGGGCTGGGCCTGGCCATCAGCGCGGCCTTCGTGGCCGCCCACGACGGCTACGTCACCGTCGAGTCGCCGCCGGGAGGGGGCTGCGTCTTCACCGTGGTGCTGCCGCTGGGCTGACCCCGTGGCACCGCTCGTCCAAGGCCCGGCCGACGGGATGGTCTCGTCATCGACACCTCCCGCCCGTTCGAGCTGACCGCGTGGAACGAGGGCGGCCCCGTCGTGCGCACGGGCGTCGGGCTTCCCCGCCGTCTCCTGCCGCTGCCCCGGACCCGGGCCGACCGGCCCGCCGGACGGCGCATGGCCGTCCGGGAGGGGATCGGCGGGCCGCTGACCGGCATGCTCACCGGTCTGACCGAAGCGCCCGAACCCCACCGCCTCGTCGACGGGGCCGAGGGCTTCCCGCCTCCGTGCTACCATCGTCGGCGCAGAGACAACCCGGTCGGCTGCGGGACCAGAAGTGGGAGGTGAGTTGATGTCTGCGGTGAAGGCCGCTGCCCTGCGCGGCGCCCGTCGGACCATCCTCACGTCCCGGGCCCCGGTCTGACCTGACGCTGACCCCCTGTCCGAGCCCTGACGGCTCACAGGAGGCAGTGCTCCGTGCTCATCGGGGCCCCTTTTCTAGGGTCTCTACGTTGTCTCAATCCCTTTCGCGTCATGCTCAGCCGTACTCCCTGACGGACTACGGCTGGGACCGGGCGCGCGAACGCGCCTTCACCCCCCGTCGCGCCGACGGGCTGATCCCGGCCCGCGTCGTCCGGGCGGACCGCGGCTCGTGCGAAGTTGTCACCGACACCGGAACCGTCCGCGCGGACGTCCCCGGCGCCGCGGACCGGAGCGATCCGCTGACGGCGCCGTGCACCGGCGACTGGGCGGCGCTGCGCCCCCTCACCGGCGCCGCACCGCTCCTGCACGAGGTCCTGGAGCGACGCACCACCCTGGTGCGCGCCTCGGCCTCACGGACCTCGCACGGCCAGCTCCTGGCCGCCAACGTCGACACCGTCGTGGTGACGGTCTCCCTGGCCGCACCGCTCAAGCACGGCCGCACCGAACGCATGCTCGCCCTGGCGTGGGAGAGCGGCGCCCAGCCGGTCGTGGTCCTGACCAAGGCCGACGCGTGCGCGGACCTGCCCTCGGCGCAGGAACAGGTGTCACAGGTGGCCGCCGGTGTGGACGTGCTGGTCACCAGTGCCGAGACGGGGCAGGGCCTGGACGTCCTGGCCGCCGCCCTCAACGGCACCGTCGTGCTGCTCGGCCCCTCCGGGGCGGGCAAGTCCACCCTGGGCAACCGGCTGCTGGGCCAGGACCTGCTGGCCACCGGCGCCGTCCGGGAGGCGGACGGCAGGGGACGGCACACCACTTCCCGGCGGGAGCTGCTCCCGCTGCCCGGCGGAGGCGTGCTGCTGGATACCCCCGGCCTGCGGGCGATCGGCCTGCACGACTCCCGGGGCGGCCTGGAACAGACCTTCGCCGAGATCGAGCACCTCGCACAGGAGTGCCGGTTCACCGACTGCTCCCACACGAGCGAACCGGGCTGCGCGGTGCTGGCCGCCGTCGAGGGGGGAGAGATCCCCCGCCGCAGGTTGGACAGCTACCACCAGCTGCTCCGGGAGAACGCCTACGCCGCCTCCCGCACCGACGCGAGGCTGCGCGCCGACCGCGAGGCCGCCAGGAAGGACATCACCCGGCACCTGCGCGCCACCTACCGGTTCCGGGATCGCCAGCGGTGAGGGACACCGACGGCACCCGCCGGGGCACCGACGACGACCCGGTGACACAGGCGTTCCCGGGCAGTCCCGCTGCCGAGGCGGCCCGCCCGCCTGCTCCGCCCCCACGACGACACCGAGAACGGAACCTTGACTTCCTCTCCTGCCTGAAGGCAGGAGAATCCGGAACCACCTACCGGTGGTTCGAGGCCAACGCCTCGTCACGGGTCGCCCCGTGGCCTTCCTGCTTCACCGCCGGTCGCCCCGTCCGGGAGGACTCCCGTTGAGGTCTCACACCAGCTCCACAGGCCAACACCGCCAGCCCGGCGGCTTCGAGATTGTTCGCCGCATTCACATCCCGATCATGGGTGGTCCCGCAGCCGGGGCACGTCCACTCCCGTACACGCAACGGCAACGACACATTGAGGTACCCGCACCCGGGCGTCGAACACAACTTGGAGGAGGGAAAGAACCGGTCCACCACGACCAGATCGCGTCCGTACCAGGCGCACTTGTACTCCAACATCGTGCGCAGCTCACGCCAGGCCGCATCCGAAATCGCCCGGGCGAGTCTGCGGTTTCTGACCATGTTGCGCACCGTCAGGTCCTCGATCACGACCACTTGGTTCTCGCGGACGAGTCGAGTGGAGAGCTTGTGCAGGAAGTCGCGCCTGCGGTCGGTGATGCGGGCGTGCACCCGCGCGACCTTGCGGCGGGCCTTGTCCCGGTTCGCGCTGCCCTTGGCCTTGCGGGCCAGCGCCCGCTGGGCGCGGGCCAGCTTGGCGCGGTCGCGTTGTTCGTGGCGGGGGTTGGCCACCTTCTCCCCCGTGGACAACACCACCAGCGACGTCACACCCATGTCCACACCCACCGCGTCGTTGGCGGCCGGAGCCGACTCGACGGTGTCCTCGCACAGCAGGGACACGAACCAGCGCCCGGCCGCATCCCGGGACACCGTCACCGTGGACGGCCTTGCTCCTTCAGGCAGGGGGCGCGACCACACGATGTCCAGGGGTTCGGTCATCTTGGCCAGGGTCAGGTGGCCGTCGCGGTAGCGGAACGCGCTCGCGGTGTACTCCGCCGAGGCACGCGACGTCTTCTTGGACTTGAACCGCGGATACTTCGCGCGCCGGTCGAAGAAGTTGCGAAAGGCGGTGTGCAGGTGGCGCAGCGTCTGCTGAAGGGGGACGCAGGAGACCTCGGTGAGGAAGGACAGCTCGTCCGTCTTCTTCCAAGCGGTCAGCATGGCCGAGGTGTGGGAGTAGCCCACCCGTTCCCGGCGCTGGTGCCAGGCGGTGCTGCGTTCGGCCAGGGCGCGGTTGTAGACCAGGCGCACGCACCCGAACGTGCGCGACAGCTCAGCCGCCTGCGCATCACTCGGGTAGAAGCGGTACCGAAACGCCCGCTTCACGCTCTTGTTGGTCATGGCACACACCGTAGCGACCGCTGTGCGGTCGCGTGAGGCGAATCCGACAGAAAGTCACGAGAAGGGAGAGGGCGTGTTCTCCCCGCCCTGAAGGACGGGGAGAACACGCCCAACAAACAGATGACCACCTGGACCACCCGCACCGAGACCGCCGACGACATCCCCGCCATCCGCGACATCCTCCTGGCGGCCTTCCCCACCGGAGCCGAGGCCGACATCGTCGACGCCCTGCGCGCCGATCCCGGGGCGTGGGTCGAGGGCCTGTCGATGGTCGCCACGACCTCTGGGGGCACTCCGGTCGGGTACGCGCTGCTCAGCCGCTGCCACGTCGACGGCGAACCCGCCCTCGCCCTGGCCCCGTGCGCGGTGGCGCCCTCCGCCCAGCGCACCGGGGCCGGTTCGGCCGCGATCCGCGCGGCCCTGAGCGCCGCCCGGGCCATGGGAGAGAACCTCGTCCTCGTCCTGGGCCATGCCGACTACTACCCGCGGTTCGGCTTCACCCCGGCCTCCCGCTTCGGTATCCGGGCGCCCTTCGAGGTTCCCGACGAGGCAATGATGGCCATGGTCCTGAACGGTGACCACCCCGTCCCGACCGGCACCATCGGCTACCCCGCCGCGTTCGGGGTCTGACCGTTCCTGAACAGTGATCAGACGTGACCCCGGGGGGGGAGCCCCCGGGGACACGGTCGGCGCCCGGGAAGGACCGGTCCGGGTCCTGGCGGGAGGTTTCGGGAGACGGGAACCTCCCACACCGTCTTGGAGCCGCTCCGAAGGACGTCTTCGCGCGCGGGAGGCCCTCGGGGCCCGCCTCACTCGATTGCCGGGGAGACGGCGGCGATCCGCTCGGCGAGCTGCTCGCCCGCGGCGTCGGCCCCCGTGTCGCCAGTGGCCCCGGCCCGGGAGACGGCCGACTCCAGGAGTTCGGCGGCGGTGCCGCTCCCGACGAGGTCCTGGTAGAGGTCGGCGTAGGCCTCCTCGTAGAGGCGGTGGAAGCCCTCGTCGGCGAGGAAGCGCTCCTTGAGCGCCCCACTGCCGCCCATGGACATGCCGCCCCCGACCGCCTCCCCTTCTCCTGGCGCGGGCATTCCCCCGGGCGCCTCCATGCCCTCGGGCGGCCACGTCCCACCGGGGGGTGTGCCCCCGCCGGGGAACTGCGCCCCCTCCGGCATCGCTCCCACACCGCCGCCCATGCCACCCATACCGCCGAAGGACAGGTTCAGATCCCAGGACAGGACGGTGAACCGCTCCTGGGCGGTGTCGTACCACAGGTAGTAGTTGTTGCCCGGGCCGTCCATGCCGTCGCTGTTGGACATCAGGCTCTGCAGCGCGAGGTAGCGGGCGAAGGACTCGGTGTCCAGGTGCTCGTCCAGCTCGCGGGCGAACTCCTCGTCGTCGGACTCGGCCACGAACCGCAGCAGGTCCATCACCGGCTGGAGGTCGTGGGCGCCCTCGCCGTTGATCTGGTTGAAGGCCTCCTCGTAGTCGGTGGCGTCCCCGCCCAGGTAGTCGAAGGAGCCCCCGGCGCGGCCCTTGTAGAGCACGCCGTCCCCGTACCCGTCGGCCCAGGCGGCGTCGGGCGCGTCCAGCAGCAGGCGCGGCACCCCCTCACCGCCGTTGACCGCGAACGAGATGAACGTGTAGTCCTGCGTGGTCTGCCCGGCCGCCGCCGTCAGCTCCAGGGCCAGGGCCTCGTTGAGCGCGGTGTCGGAGGTCGCCGTCGCCGGGCGCAGGGCGATCTCGGTGTGCCCCTGGTAGGCCCGGCCGGAGACGAACTCCTCGAAGCTGATCAACCAGGGGAGGTTCTCCGGCTCGTCCTCGGACAGGGTGACCGAGCCCGGCCCGGCCGCTCCCCCGCCGCCCGGGCCGGTCCCCTGTTCACCCCTGGTGTCGGCCGCCGCGCCGGTCGTCCCGTCAGCGACCCCGCCGGCGTCCCCGGTGCCGGTGTCCGTACCGGTCTCCTCCCGCTGCCGGCCCCCTTGGCCGGGCGCCGCCCCTGCCCCGGAGTCGCCGCGCAGGCTCATCAGGGTCGAGTTGCCCTTGAGGCGGAGTCCGACGTCCTCGACGGTGGTGCCGTCGATGGTGACGTCGGCCCGGATGTACTCCTTCTCGCCCTCCTCGCGGAAGGTGCTCATCATGTCGGCGTACTCGGTCTGGTCGAAGCTCACCTCGATCGTGTGCTCCCCGCCGTCGAACAGGTCGCCCTCGCCCTCGATGTTCTGGGTGACGGCGTCCCGCGAGACCAACTCGGAGGTGACGTAGGGGCGCACCCGCGCCTCGCCGAAGACCAGGACCAGGGCGAGCAGCGCGGCGCACACGACGGCGGTGCTCCTCCAGTGCTGGCGCAGGCGCACCGGGAGGCGGTGCCGCAGGCGCGCGGGCCCGCGCTGGCGCCGCCCGGCGGCGGTGTCGCGGGCAGCGGTGTCGCCGCCGCCCTCCTCATCATCGAGTCCGCGCATGTCACAGGTCCGTCTGGTCGTAGCCGGTCAGGACGGTCGCCTTCTGCCCCGCGTTGATCTCCCGCAGGCGCTGGACGACGTCGCCGGGCTTGACGCCCTTCTTCAGCCGTGCGGTGTAGGCCGTCTCCAGCAGGGAACCGCCGCGCACGGTCTCGGTGCTGATCAGTTCGTACTCGTCGGTGAAGCGGATGAGCACGTCGTCGATCACGGGTCCGTAGTCGTCGCCGTCCGCGGGGACCTGGACCTTGACCACCTGGCGCTGCACGTTGAGGGCGAACCAGTTGAAGCGGTGCATG
Source organism: Nocardiopsis sp. LDBS0036 (assembly GCF_041228755.1). Classification (NCBI taxonomy): domain Bacteria; kingdom Bacillati; phylum Actinomycetota; class Actinomycetes; order Streptosporangiales; family Nocardiopsidaceae; genus Nocardiopsis; species Nocardiopsis sp. LDBS0036. The sequence continues at coordinate 707,629 of NZ_CP141103.1, read as the reverse complement.
AGCAGCACGACCGCGCAGATGACCACGGTGGCGATGACCGCCAGGGTGTAGAAGCGCGTGCCGCAGGCCATGCCCACGCCCATCACCAGGAAGATGAACCCGACGTCGCGGGTCTCCTTGATGGCGTTGCGGAAGCGCACCACCGACAGCGCGCCGACCAGGGCGAAGGCGCGGGCGATGTTGGAGCCCACCACCAGCATGATCAGGGCGATGAGCATGCCCAGGATGATCAGCGTGTGGACGTAGCTCTGCGAGTAGCTGATGTTGCGGTGGGTGGCGCGGTAGGTCCAGGCCACCACGAGGCTGGTGACGAACGCCAGGGTCAGGGACAGGACCACGTCCATGACGCTGAACGTGCCGGACAGGTCGGTGACGCCGAAATCGAGGTTCATGGTGCGGGTGTGCCTTTACGAAGCGGGTGGGAACCGGGGTTCAGGAACGGGGGCCGGAGGACGCGCCCCCGGCCGTGGGGACGGGCGGAGGCGCTTCGACCACGGAACCGAGCGGACGCGCCTCGGCCACGACGTCCTCCTCGGGCAGGTGGAAGACCGAACGCGGGGCCATGCCGTGGGCCTCCACGCTCTGGCAGTACTTGGAGACGCGCTGCACCTGGAGGCCGAAGCGGGCGGCCATGTCGGTGACCCAGTAGGGGGCGCGCTCGTTGGCCTTGACCTCCATGACCGCCAGGTGCGGGCTGATGATGTAGCGGCTCTCGGCCTCGGCGCGCAGGTCGAAGTCCCGGTCGCGCCCGCGCACACGGTGGTCCAGGGTCACGCGCAGTCCCAGGTCGGAGCCGGTGCCGACGTAGGGTTCGCGCCGGTACCCGGTCATCGCGGTCGGGCGCAGGTCCAGGCGGTGGACGAGGTCGAGGACCTCGTCCACGAAGGCCTGGTCGGCGCCGGGGTGCTCCACGCGCACGCGCCGGTCGCACAGGTCGCGGGCCAGGTGGTAGGGCAGCATGACCCGGCGCTTCTGGGTGACGCGGTTGACGCGCTGCTTGATCTCGACGGAGACGGGGGTGTCCTCGGCGGCCGGGCCGACCTCGCCGTAGCGGCGCACGCGCAGCTTGCGGCGGAACCTCAGGCCCTCGATCTTCTCATGGTAGAAGCGCAGCCGGTCGGTGTCGTAGTACAGGCTCCACACGCCGTAGCCGTCGGGCCCGGCATTGCGGTCGGCCCGCATGCGCGCGGTGAGTTCGGCGCGCACGTCCCGGGCCTGGTCGGCGGGGACGAGGTACTTGAGTTCGTAGCGGTTGAAGGCGTGGAGCCTGCTCGGCGCCCTCAGCCGGTCCCCGGCGGCGGTGCCGGTCGGGGTACCGGCCGGTGCGGCCTTCGCGGCGTGCCCGGCGTTCCCGGCGTTCCCGGCGGGACCGGGGTCGCGTGGTGGTACCACGGTGCCTCCTTTCCTGAGGGTGGTGACGACGGGAAGGACACAACCCGACGACCCTGCGAAGAGGCGGAGAACTTCCTGAGAGGTTCCTGAGAGCCGGGGCCGCAGCCCCTGGTGGGCGCGTGGTCAGGGGTGAGGGTGAGAGGTGGGTGAGAACACCGGTCGGGTACCGCCCGGGGAGGGGCGGACCGGCGACAGGGGTAGCACCGGCGGCGGACGGGTAGCGGACCGCACGACAGGCCTGACCGGCGAGAACGCCGCGGGCCGGACGGGGGGACGATGCAGACCTTCCTGCCCCAACCCGGGTTCGCCGAGTGCGCGCGGGCGCTGGACGACCGCAGGCTGGGCAAGCAGCGGGTGGAGACCATGCAGGTGCTGCGGGCCCTGGTGTGGCCCGAGTACGGGTGGAAGCGCCACCCCGCCGTGGCGATGTGGCGCGGCTTCGTGCCCGCGCTGGTGGGTTACGGGGTGGCGGTGTGCCGCGAGTGGCGCCGCCGCGGGTACGCCGACTCGGTGCTGCCCTCGCTGCTGGCCTTCACCGGGAACCGCGTCCCCGAGGAGGAGGAGCTGTGGGAGCGCGACATGCTCCCGCCGTGGCTGGGCGACGACGCGCTGCACCTGTCGCACCGCTCGGCCCTGGTGTACAAGGACCCGGCGCACTACGCGCCGCTGTTCCCCGGCACGCCCGGCGGTCTGCCCTACGTCTGGCCCCGGCCGGTCTTCCCCCGGTGGCCGCTGCGGCGCGGCACCTCGGCGGCGACGCCGGTGGAGGAGGCGGCGGAACTGCTGGAGGCGGTCGCGCTCTCGGACGGGCAGGCCGCCGCCCTGGAACGGCTGGTCGAGGGCCGCAGCGCGTCGCTGCGGCTCACCGGCCCCGGCGACACCCTGCCCGGCCTGCTCGCCGGGCTGTGCACGCCCGGCGAGACGCTGTGGCTGGTGCCCGGGACGCCGCCGCCCAGGCCGCAAGGGAGTGGCGCCGCCGCCCCGGGCTCCTCGGAGGCGGTGGGGCGGACCAGCCGCTCGACCGCGCGGCAGCCCGGCCCCGAGGACGAGGCGGCGATGCGCGAGGAGGTCGGCGAACCCGAGTTCCGGTTCCGCCGGGTCCCTCCCGGGGAGGGGGCGGAGGCTCCCGTGCCGCCCGGGGCCGGTCTGGTCGTCCTGGACGGCGCCGAACTGCCCGAGCCGAGATCGGCCCCGCTGGTGCTGCGCCTGCTGCCCGCGGTGGAGGCCTAGCTGTACTGACCACGGAGGTTGGTAACACCCACCCCGCCTGACACACACAAAGAGGGCCTCCGGTATCGGTGTGGATTGCGACATCTACCACCGAACCGGAAGGCCCTCGATGCCCCACACTACCCACGCCAACGCCACACTCACACCCGCAGGGCGCCTGGCGTTGGCCCGCTGCGTGGTCGAAGACGACTGGCCGCTCAGGCGTGCCGCCGAACGCTTCCAGACCAGTACCACCACCGCCAAACGCTGGGCCGACCGCTACCGCACCCAAGGCCAGGCCGGGATGGACGACGCCTCCAGTCGCCCGCACCGCTCACCCCAGCGCACCCCCGCCCGCCGCGAACGCCGCGTGATCAAACTCCGCTGCACCCGCCGATGGGGCCCGGCCCGCATCGGCGGCCACCTGGGCATGCATCCCTCGACCGTGCACCGGATCCTGACCCGCTACCGCATGCCCCGACTGTCCCACCTGGACCGGGCCACTCACCGGGTAGTACGCCGCTACGAGCGCGCTCGACCGGGCGAGCTCGTGCATGTGGACATCAAAAAGCTCGGCAACATCCCCGCCGGGGGCGGACACCGTACCCAGGGACGCGCTCAAGGCCGCCGCAATCGCACCACCACCGCGCACGCCCCGCGCAACAACCACGGCAACCCCAAGCTGGGCTACGGCTACCTGCACACCGCCATCGACGACTACTCCCGCCTGGCCTACACCGAGATCCTGGCCGATGAGAAAAAGGAGACCGCCACCGGGTTCTGGGAGCGAGCGCACGCCTACTTCGTCTCAGCGGGGGTCGTGGTGGAGCGGGTGCTAACCGACAACGGGGCCTGCTATACGTCCCACCTGTGGCGCGGCCTGCTCTATGGCCAGGGCATCAAGCACAAACGCACCCGCCCCTACCGGCCCCAGACCAACGGCAAGGTGGAGCGCTTCCATCGCACCCTGGCCGACGAATGGGCCTACGCCCGCCCCTACCAATCCGAGAGCGAAAGGCGGGAGGCGTTCCCCGGGTGGTTGCATCACTACAATCACCACCGGTTCCACACCGCGATCAGCGGCCCTCCCGCCTCCCGCGTTCCTAACCTCTCAGGTCAGTACACCTAGCACCGTTCCCGGGGAGGGCGCTCACCCCTTCCGGTGCTTGGGGCACAGTGGTCCCGGGCAGGTGACCGCGACAGCGACGCGGTCGCCCGCGTCACCGACAGCGCACACGGAAGGGTGGCACATGGATTCCGCGAGTGGACGAGCCGAGGGCGCGGCGAAGGAGGGAGCGAAGGCCGGGGCCGCGCGTGCGCGCGCACGCTCCGCACCGCGCAGGCCCGGCCCGAGCAAGGCGGAGTTGGAGGCGGCCCGGAACAGGCTGGTCCCGGACGTGATCGCCGAGGACCTGAGCGTGCTCTTCTGCGGGATCAACCCCGGCCTGACCTCGGGCGCGGTCGGGCACCACTTCGCCAAGCCGGGTACGCGCTTCTGGCCCTCCCTGCACGGGTCCGGCTTCACCCCGCGCCAGCTCAGGCCGGATGAGGAGGACGAACTGCTGTCCCTGGGCCTGGGCATCACCAACGTCGTCGAGCGGGCCACGGCCCAGGCGGACGAGCTGGACCGGGAGGAGTACGTGGAGGGCGGGCGCAGGCTGCGGGAGAAGGTCCTGCGGTGGCGGCCCCGGTGGCTGGCCGTCCTGGGCGTGACGGCCTACCGGGAGGCCTTCGCCGAACGCCGCGCGGCAGTGGGTCCCCAGGACGCGGAGATCGGCGGCGCCCGGGTGTGGCTGCTGCCCAACCCCAGCGGCCGCAACGCGCACTGGCAGCTGGGGCCGCTCATCGGGGAGTTCGCGCGCCTGCGACGCGCCGCCGGGCTGCCGGACCGGTCCGGCGGAGCGGCCTGACCCTTAGGCGGTCCGGCCCGCCGAAGCGCCCCACCACGTCAGAGGGCGCGCCGACCGGCATCCGCCGCCCCCGGTCCCGCGGGGCCAGGGTCGGCCAGGACCGGCGAACGCCTCACAGCGCCCGGCTCGCGCGGGAACGCGGACCGCCCGCCCCGGCCCGCCGAAACACCGCCCGCCCCGGCCCGCCGAAACACCGCCCGCCCCGGCCCGCCGAAACACCGGCCGTGCCGGGGCCCGCGCCCTCCTGTCCGGCGCCGACCGGCATCCGGCCCGCTCAGCGCGGGGACAGCCCGCGTTCGGCCAGGGCCTCGCGCAGTATCCGCACCGCCTTGGGCCCGACCCCGTGCAGCGCGCCCAGCTCGGCCCCGGTGAGCGCGGCGACCTGTTCCAGGGTGGTCAGTCCGGCCCCCGCGAGCGCCCGGGTCGCCGGTGCGCCGATGGCCCTGGGCAGGTCCCCCACCTCACCCGGGACCGCGGACGCGGCTGCCTCGGCCGACGCCGCCAACCGCTGGGGCGCACGGGACAGCCAGGCCCGCCGGACCAGGGCGTTGAGGTCCTGGCCGTTCACGTCGGCCAAGGGCACGCCGAAGCCGACGGGCCTGCCCGCCCGCACCCACCGCTCCCCGGTCGGGTGCGCGGCCACCGCGGCCTCGGTCTCGGCGTCCGGGAGGCGGAGCAGCACCCGGCCGTCCCCGCTCACCGAGGCGAAGACCCTGCCGCGCACCGAGAACGCGACCGTGCCGGAGCGGGTGCCCTCCTCGACCTCCGGGAGGGCGAGCGCGGCCTTGCGCAGCTGGGACAGAGTGGTCATGGGGCCGATGCTAGACGCCCCCGCCGACATACGACCGGTGCGCGCCCGGACCGGGCGGGCCCCGTCGGCGCATGACATCTGTCATGCCCGGCCCGTGCGGAACGCGGAGGGAACTCGTGACCCGCGGCACCCTGCGGCGATCACACTCCGTACTAGCGTCGAACCATGCACAGCAACGACGGCCGCGCTCCCCGGGCTCCCCTTCCGCAGACGGAGGCCCCCCTCCCCGCACCCTCGGGTGCGGGGAGGGCGCAGGCGCCCGCGCGCACACCCTCCGGCCCGGCCGCGCCGCACCCGCGCCGCCGCGGCCCGTGTCCCCTCCCGCCGGGCGTGGAGTACCACCGGGTACTCGCCGGGGACAGGCGCCGGATCGGCCGGGGAGTCCTCGCGATCGCGCTCCTGGTGGCCGGGCTGTTCGCCTCCAACATCGTTCTGGCCGTGGCCGCCGCCTTCGCCGACAGCCTGATGGGCAGGACCAACCCGACCTTCGGCGGCACCGACTACACACCGCTCTTCCTCGCCGCGAACCTGGTGTCGATCGCCCTGCTCATCCCGTGGAGCATGCTGCTCCAACGGTGGCTCTACGGGGTGCGCGGCCCTTCGCTGCACTCGGTGCTGTCGAGTCTTCGCTTCGACCTGCTCGGCCGGGCGCTCCTGTTCATCGGCCCCCTCTGGCTGTTCCTCTCGTTCATCGGCCCCGCCGTCATGCCCCTGCGCGAGGTCCACTGGTCCACCGCCACACTCCTCACGGTCCTCGCCGTCAACCTCCTGTTGACGCCCCTCCAGGCGGCGGGTGAGGAGTACGGTTTCCGCGGGCTCGTGTTCCGCGTCGCCGGAAGCTGGGGGCGCGGCCCGCGTACGGCGCTGTTCCTCGGCGTCCTCGTCTCCGGTCTGGCGTTCACCGCCGTCCACCTCTCGACCGATCCGTGGTTCAACCTCTGGTGCCTCACGCTCTCCGTCAGCCTGGCCGTCGTCACCTGGCGCACCGGCGGCATCGAGATCGCGGTCGTCGTCCACGCTCTGCACAACACACTCGCCGCCCTGGTCCTCACGGTTCTGCACGCCGATCCGAACCCCGCGCTCGACCGTTCGGCGGGTACCGGGTCCGCTGCCCTGGCCGTGCTCTGCGTCGCCGTCGCGGCCGTCGCGGCGGTGGTGTGGTGGCGCACGCGCGGGACGGGACCGGCCCTGACCCCCTCCGGCCCGTGACCGGCGCAGGTATGACGGGAGAATCACGTCCATGAGCAATCCGCCGCTGGTCGGCGCGCGCAGGTTCGAGACCTACGTGCGCTGGTCCACCTACCTGGCCGTCGCGACTCCGGTCGGAACACTCCTCCGGAGCGCGGTGGAGGCCGACCGGCTCACCGGAGCGCCCCTGACCGCGCTGGTCGCGGCGGCCGTGCTGTGCCTGCTCCTGGTCGGCGGGAACGTCCTCGTCACCAAGTGGAGCATCGACACCGTCGTCGGACGCGCGCGGGGGTTCCCCGTCACCGCCGTCGTCGGGTGGGCCCTGGTCCTGGCGGCGTTCGTCGCCGTGGCCCTGATGCTTCCCCTTCCCGCGATGGACATGACGGTCGCGGCGGCGATCGCCTCGGCGGCCGCGAGCCTCGCACCGGCCCTCCACGCCCGCCGGGCGCTGCTGCTCCACGCGGCGGCGCTGGTGCTGAACACCGCGCTCGTGGGATTCGCGGACGTCGTGGTCCTGCTGGTCGGGGCGCTGATGATCAGCGCCGTCCTGTGGTTGTGCTGGTCCAGCGCGTGGATGCTGCGGGTGCTGCTCGAACTCCAGGCGGCCCACGAGGACCGCGCCGCGCTCGCCCTGGCCAACGAACGCCTGCGCATCTCCCGCGACCTGCACGACGTGTTCGGCCGCACCCTGGCCGCGATCGCGGTCAAGAGCTCGCTGGCCTCCGAACTCGTCCAGCGCGGCCACGGCGAACGGGCCGCGACGGAGATCTCCGCGATCCGCGGACTGGCCGAGGAGGCGGGCACCGAGGTCCGCCGCGTCGTGCGCGGCGAGCTGCGCACGACCTGGGAGGACGAGGTCTCGGGCGCCCGTTCTCTGCTCAGGTCCGCCGGTATCCGCTGCACGGTGACCGGGGATCCCGTCCCCGAGCGGTGCGCGGAGCCCCTGGCGTGGGTCGTGCGCGAGGGCGTCACCAACCTGCTGCGCCACGCCTCGGCCACCCAGGTCACCCTCGCGACCGCGAACGAGGACGGGGAGGTGCACCTGACCGTCGCCAACGACGGAGCCGGTCCCCCGCGGTCCGCGCGGGACGGCGAGGGCACCGGGCTGCGCGCGATGTCCGAGCGCCTGCACGCGCTCGGCGGGCACGTCACGGCGCGCCGTGACGGAGACTGGTTCCTGCTCGACGCCGTGCTCCCGCTTCCGAAGGACGCCCCCAGATGACACGCATCCTCGTCGCCGACGACGAACACCTCATCCGCGACGCCGTCGCCGGACTGCTCGACCTGGAGGAGGACTTCGAGGTCGTCGCCCAGGCGGCCTCCGGCGACGAGGCGCTGGCCATGGCCCTCAAACTCCGCCCGGACGTGGCCCTGCTCGACCTGCAACTGCCCGGCCCCGACGGCATCGAGATCGCCCGCAGGCTCGCCACCGAGCTGCCCGGATGCCGGTGCGTCATCGTCACCTCCCACGGCCGCCCCGGCTACCTGAAGTCGGCGCTCGCGGCGGGTGTGAGCGGCTTCCTGCCCAAGACCGTGTCCTCGCGCACCTTCGCCGAGGTCGTGCGCAAGGTCGCGGCCGGAGGCCGCTACGTCGATCCCGAACTCGCGGCCGAGGCGATCAGCGCGGGCGACTCCCCGCTCAGCCCGCGCGAGGCCGACGTGCTGGCCCTGGCCCGCGACGGCGCACCCGTGGAGGAGATCGCCCGGCGCGTCTCGCTCTCGCGGGGGACGGTGCGCAACTACCTCGCGGCCGCCGTCGCCAAGCTCGACGCCGCCAACCGGCACGAGGCCGCGCACATCGCCGCCGAACACGGCTGGATCTGAACGGAGCGGTTCACCGCGCCCGCCGGGGACTCAGTTGCCGCGACCCGCGTCCGGGCCGCGACGGGACCGGAGCCCGGCGCACGCCGACCCGGCGATGCCCTCCGCGCCCGCTAACCCCGGGCAGCGGCCAGCAGGACGTCCACCAACCGGTCGGCGGCGTCGGGACGCCCGTGCTCGCGGGCCCGCTCCGCGATCTGCGCGCGCCGCCGCGGGTCGGCCAGCAGCGGTTCCACCGCCGCCTGGAGCCCCTGGGCGTTGACCTGGTCCAGCAGGGCCACCGCCGCGCCCGACTCCTGGAGGTGGCGGGCGTTGTGGCGCTGCTCGTCCCCCGCCGACGAGGCCAGCGGAACGAACACGGCGGCCTTGCCCAGCGCGGTCAGCTCAGCGATCGTCCCCGCGCCGCTGCGGGAGACCACCACGTCGGCCAGCGCCAGCACGTCGGGGAGTTCGGGGCCGACGAAGTCCGTCAGGTGGTACCGCTCGGCGAGGCCGGGCGGGAGCTGGGCGGCGCTGCGGCGCGCCTCCTCCAGGTTCGCCGGTCCGCACTGGTGCACGACGTTGGCGCGCGCGAGCAGCCAGGGCAGGATGTCGCGGATCATGCCGTTGATCTGCACGGCGCCCTGCGCCCCGCCCGTGACGTAGACGGTGGGCAGCGAGGAGTCGTAGCCGGTGAACCCGAGCGCCTTGGGCGCCCGGTCGGCCTGCCCGGTCAGCACCTCGGGGCGCACCGGGTTGCCGGTGATGACCGCGCTGTCGCGCGCGGAGTCGGGGAGCAGCTCGGTCGTGGACGGGGAGGACACCGCCACACGGGCCGCGACACGGGCGAGGACCTTGTTGGCCAGGCCCAGCCGGACCGTCTGCTCGTGCACCACGAGGGGACGGCGGCACATCTTCGCGGCCAGGCCCACGGGCACGGCCACGTAGCCGCCGGTGGCCAGCACCACGTCGGGGGCGAAGTCCGAGACCAGCGCGCGGGCCTGCGCGACGCCCCGGGGGACGTTGCTCATGTCCTTGATGTTGGCCCGGGAGGCGAGTTTGAGGGGGTTCTTCGAGCGCCGGATCTTGCCGGTCGCGACCGACTCGAAGGGGATGCCGTTGGCGGCGGCGACCCGGGACTCCAGGCTGTCCGCCGTGCCCACCCACAGCACGCTCAGGGCGACCCCGGCCGCCGCCAGCCGGTCACGCAGCGCGCGGACGGCGGTGAGGGCCGGATAGGTGTGCCCGCCTGTTCCTCCTCCGGTCACGATCAGGCGCATGTCCCGTGCAGGGGGGTTGCCGCTGTTCACCAGTTCCTCCCGGAGGATGCCCCGGAGCGGGGCCGCAAGAAGCTACCGACAAAGAAAAGGGCCACACGGAGCGGCGCGGCGCTCGTCCTGTGCCCAACAGCACCGTAGCCGCCGCCGGACCCGTCCCGGTACGCCCCCCGCTCCAGCCGGGGTGGGGACGGCCACACCGGCCCCCGCGCGGGCGGGACGCGGCCGTGGTCCGCCCACCGCTCCGGCGTCCCTTCCGCCGAACGGAGAACGGCACCCGCGGGGAAGGGAGAGCGCGGGGAAGGCGCGGAACGTGTCCGGCCGTCGAATCGGCGTTCCCGGAAACAGTGGCGCGGCACCGACGCGCCGCGCGGGAGGGGTGGGGCCTGGGAGCCTCACGGGCGGGCGGTGGTGCAGCGAAGCGCGCAACGGAGGCACACGTCCGACCCTCCTCCCGCTCGCGGTGCCGCCGCACACGCGGACCCCCGAAAACGAGCTTCGCGAAGCAATTCCGCGACGCACGGCAACCCACCTCACCAGCACGTCTTCCGGAGGAAAGGACAGGAACACCCACCGCCATCCGGGCACACATAAACCACACAGGCCACCTCCGGCAACATTCGATATTGCCGATAAGTACTTTCACCAGAAAATGCACGTGCAGAATATCGAGCACCATTACAAAGGGACCAAAAGAAGTTTCAACAATCCCAGCAGGGCACACATATAGGCGAGAGCAATAAACGGGGGCACTTCCCAAGGATCCGCCGGTGAGACTCTGTGTTCTGGGCTCCATCCATCTGAGCAGCGACGGACGCCGCGTCACCCCGACCACGGGCAAGGAACGCGCGCTCCTCGCCGCCCTGGCACTGACGGGCCCGGGACGGCTACCCCTTCGGGAGCTGGCCGACCGGCTCTGGAACGGCTCTCCCCCGGAGGGCTACCGCAGCACACTGCACACCTACGTCACGCGCCTGCGGGGCAAGATCGAGGCGGCCGGGCTGGACCGCGGCATCCTGACCCACACCGCCGAGGGCTACCTGCTGCGCCTCCCCGCCCAGGCGCTGGACTGGGAGCGCTTCCGGAGCCTGCGCTCACGCGCCCGCGCCCTGCACCAGGCGGGCCGCTCCGCCGAGGCGCGCGCGGCCCTGGAGGAGGCGCTGGCGCTGTGGAAGGGGCCCGCGCTGCCCGGTGTGGGCGGACGCTGGGTCGAACAGCTGCGCGTGTCCATGGAACGCTCCCACCAGGACGCGCTGGCGGTGTGGGCCTCGCTGGCCATCGCCGAGGGCGACCACGCGGAGGCGGTGGAGGCCCTGGGTTCGGCCCTGGTCGCCTACCCCGTCAACGAGTCCCTGCACGGCCACCTCCTGCACGGGCTGCACGCCCTGGGCCGGACGGCCGACGCCCTCGCGGCCTACCAGCGGTTGCGGGAGCGGCTGTCGGAGGAGCTGGGCGTGGACCCCTCCCCGGCGCTGCGGCGGCGGTTCGAACTGCTGCTGCGGGCCACCGCCGGTCCGGTCGGGGACGGTGGGTCAGACGGGGACGGCGGGTCGGACGGGGTCGGCGGGTCGCAGGCCCCGCCTCCCGCGGCCGGGAGGCCGCGCACGATCGTGGACAACCTGGCGCGCGAGCCCCGGCACTTCCGGGGGCGCACCGCGCAGACCCGCCTGCTCTGCTCGCGGCTGCGGGAGACGGAGTCCGGTTTCGCGCACCTGTGGGTCGTCTGCGGGATGGCGGGGGTGGGCAAGAGCCAACTGAGCCTGCACGTGGCCCACCGCGTCAAGGACCTCTACCCCGACGCGCGGCTGTCGGTGGACCTGCGCGGGCACGACGAGCGGGCCGCTCCGCTGAGCGCGGAGGAGGCCCTCACCGAACTCATGCGCCTGCTGCGCGTGCCGGTGCCGCCCACCGTGCTGAGCCTGGCCGAACGCGTCGCTCTGTGGCGCGAGCACACGCGGTCGATGCGCCTGCTGCTCCTCCTGGAGGACGCCGCCAGCGCCGAACAGGTCCTTCCGCTGCTCCCCAGCGGGACCCGGTGCGCGGTCGTGATCACCAGCCGCTTCTTCCTCCCGGAGGTGGAGGGCGCCGACCACCTGCCGCTCGGGCTTCCCTCCGACGAGGAGTGCACCGAGATGTTCACCGCCGCCCTCGACCGGCCGTGGGGCGAGGAGGAGGCCGACACCCTCGCCGAGATCATCGACCGGTGCGACAGGCTGCCGATAGCCGTCGGGCTCGTGGCGAACCTGGCCCAGTTCCATCCGTCGTGGTCGCCGCGCGACCTGCTGCACCGGCTGCCCTCACCGTCCTTCCCGGGACTGAGCGCCTTCCGGGTGGGGGGTCGGGACCTCTCACGCATCTTCGACGTGTCCGTGGACGCCATGGACCCGAGGGCCCGTGACGCCTTCCTCCTGCTCGGCCTGCACCCCACCCGCGGTATGGACGGGCGGGTGGCGGCGGCGCTGGTCGGCCCCGACGAGCACGCCTCACGGCAGGCCCTCATGGACCTGGTGAGCGCCCACCTCCTGAACGAGCCCGAACCCGATCGCTTCGAGATGCACGCCCTGCTCCAGGTTCACGCCCGCCACCGCGCGCGCGACGGTCTGTCCCCGGAGCGGGCCCATGCGGCCAAGCAGAGGATGCACGCGGCCTACCTGTCGTTGACGAGCCTGGCCGACCGGGCCCTGCACCCGCACCGGCCCGGGCGCGACGACCACGAGCCACTTCCCATCGGGGAGCGATGGCCGGAGGAGAGGGCCATGGCGTGGTTCCGGCGCGAACTGGCGACCGTGCTCACCATGCTGTCGGAGGCGGACCGGCACGGCGCGGGCCGCACCGCCCTGCGACTGGCGCGGGTGGTGTGCGACCACATGGACGCGCACGGTCCCTGGTCCGAGGCGGTCACCCTGCACACCGCCATGGTGGAGTGGGCACGCGATCAGGGGGAGGACCGTGAGCGGGCCAGGGCCCACTTCGACCTGGCCCGCGCCCTTCTGCGCGTGGGAGAGGTGGACCGCGCCGGAGAACACAGCCGTTCGGCCCATGAGCGGTGGTCCGAGGCGGGGGACGTCCTGGGACAGGCGTGGGCCGTGGCCCAAGGGGCGATGATCTCCTACGTCGCCAACGACTACGCGGGCAGCCGGGCCCTCGTCGAACGGGCTCTGGAGACGTTCGAGGCGCGCGGACACCGCCCCGGAATAGTGTTCTGCCTGCGTGTGCGCGGGCTGTGCCACTTCGCCGTGAGCGCGTCCCACGAGGCGATCGCGGACTTCAGTGACGCGTCGACCCTGCTGGAACGCTCACAGGACCAGCAGTTGCTCATGGAGATGCAACTGAACCTGGCGGGCGCGTTCCAACAACTGGGGTACCACCACCAGTCCTGGTCGCTGTGCGAAAAGGTCCTGGTGACCGCCCGTCGGCGCGGTGACAGGCGCAGGGCGGCCGTCGCTCTGACGAATCTGGGCAAGCTGTCCCTGCACCGGGAGCGGCCGGAGCAGGCCGTATCGCGTCTTCAGGAATCGTTGAAGATCCTCGAATCCTTCGGAGACCCCTGGGCCAAGAGCACGATCCTGACGAACCTGGGCACAGCACACGCCGCAGCCAACCAGCCGGACCAGGCCCGCCTCTGCTTCTGTCGCGCTCTGGCAATGCGCGGGTTCATCACTCCTCCGGCGCGGACCGAGTCTCTACTGGGCCTGGCCCGACTGGAGGGGACGGCCGGACGGCACCATGACGTGGTAACCCACCTGCGCCAGGCCGCCTCGACGGCGCGGCAGCACGGTCTGCGCAAGGAGCACGCCACAGCCCTGCTCGCTCTGGGCCAACACCTCAGTGTCCACGGTGAGCGGAGCGAAGCGAATGCGTGCCTGCGCCAGGCCGCGGAAATCTTCGAGGCACTTCAGGCTCCCGAGGCTCAGATCACCCGGTCGCTGCTCGAAACTCTGGGCAACACATAACGGACCGGCTTTTTCTGGCGCGCGCACCCGTCGCCAAAGATAGGATTTGGCATGCTCAGAGCCAGCTCGGTACTCGTTCACCGGTCTGCGTGCTTATAGCACGGCAAGTGGCGGGACGCCCAGAGGCCACTGGAACGCCCCGCCCTCACCGAACACCTCACGATTCCATAGCAGCGCGATCTAAACGATGCAAGAACCGACAAAGAAAGAGTCCGATGAGCTCTCCTACTGTAGCCGCGCTTTCGGTCCTGGTCGCAATGACCTGGCTGGTTATTTGGGGTGCTCCCCTTATCCCTGCGGCGACATCTGCCTAACCCCTTAGGCGCATTCGAGAGGGGCCCGCCGCCCAAAGCGGCGGGCCTCTCATACTGCATCAAACCGTGTCCTGGCTGGCCATGACCTCGCATTCTTGCATAAGCGAACGCATTAGCACGTGCATATGCAAGACACAAACCTCGCCCGGGACTAACCCGAACGATCAGCAAGTTGCCCTTCGAAGAAAGAAATTCAACACTGGCTGGAGAGGACTGAAACCCGGCTCACCAGGAGCCCCTTACACACCATTTGTCACAGGTGTTTTAGGAGACCACGTGGACTCCCCCGGTCACACCTCCCCGACCAACGACCCAAGCGTCCGGACCAACACCGTGCGCGGCGACATCAGCGGAACCGCCGTCCAGGTCGGCTCGCTCCGCGGGGACGTGAACCTGCACCTGGCATCCGCGGCCGACCGCGTCCCCCGCCAACTCCCCGCAGCGCCCGCCGTCTTCGTGGACCGGCCCCATCCGATGCGGGCGCTGGAGGCGGCCGTGTCTCGCGCCCACGCCCGGGGCCGCCACGCACTGGTGGTGATCACGGGCTCGGCGGGGGTGGGCAAGTCCGCGTTGGCGGCGGAGTTCCTGCGCGCGCACCCGGAACTGGGCGGCGGCGGACAGCTGTTCGTGGACCTGCACGGCTTCTCCCCCGGACAGCCCGCCGACCCCCACGACGTGCTGGACGTGCTGCTCCGCGCCGTGGGCGTGCAGATCGGGACGGCACCGGCGGACCTCGCCACACGCGCGGCCTGGTGGAGGTCGGCCACCGCGCACGCGCCCGTGTCGCTGCTGTTGGACGACGCCCTCTCCGCCGCCCAGGTCCGCGCCCTGCTGCCCGGGGGCGACCGCGGCACGGTGGTGGTCACCACGCGTCTGCGGTTGGCCGGGCTGCGCCTGGACGGCGGGCAGTTCGTGGACCTGCATCCGATGACGGGGGCCGAGGGGGTGGCCCTGCTCTCCGAACTCAGCGGCCGCTCCCCCGCCGGAGAGGCCGACCGGAAGGCCATGCACGGCGTCGTCACCCTGTGTTCGGCGCTGCCGGTGGCCGTGTGCACGGTCGCCGTCGACCACGGCACCCGCAGCCGGACCTGGCGGGACACCGAGCGGCGCCTGCGCTCCGCCCCCCGTCGGCTCGACCACCTGGACACCGCGAGCAGGGAAATGGGTATGGACGTGTCCGTGCGCAACGCCTTCGACCTGTCCTACGCCTCCCTCCCGGTCTTTCCCGCCCTGCTCTACCGGCGTCTGGCCTGGCACCCGGGCCCCGACGTCACCGGTGAGCTGGCCGCCCACCTCACCGGCCGCCCGGCGGCCGAGTGCGAGGCGGGGCTGGCCGCCCTCACCCGCCACCACCTGCTGACCGAGCACAGCGCCGAACGCTTCTCCTTCCACGACCTGCTGCGCCTGCACGCCGCGGAGAAGGCCGAGGCCGAGGAGGACTCCGGCGCCCGCCACCGGTCGCTGACGCGGCTGGTGTCCGGGTTCGCCGACCTGGCGGTGTCGGCCGACGCCGTGCTGCGGCCCTACGCGGGCAACCGGGCGGTGCCGGGCTCACCCTTCACCGACGCCGCGCAGGCCACGGCCTGGCTCAACCGGGAGCGCGACAACCTCGCCGCCCTGGCCGAACTGGCGCCGCGGCTGGGAGCGCACGAGCACGTGCCGCGCCTGCTGGACGGCCTGTGGTCGCTGTTCCTGCACCACGGTCAGGCGCGGTTGTGGCTGCGTGCCGCCGCGCCCGTGCTCGGGGAGCCCTCGGCCGACCTGGAGGAGACGACGGTCGCGCGGCTGCTGAACAACCGCGCGCTGGTGCACAGCCACCTCGCCGGCGTCGAGGAGGCGATGGCCGACCTGGACGCCGCCGAACGGGTCTGGCGGCGCCACCAGGACCTGGAACGCCTGGCCCAGACCCAGCAGCGCCGGGGCATCGTGGCCTTCCAGAACCACCTCCCCGGGCAGGCCGCCGACCACCTCGCCCGGGCCGTGGCGACGGACGAGCGGACCGGGGTCGCCCACAACCTGGCCATCAGCCTGTTCATGCTCGGCCGGACCCGCCACGCCCTCGGGGACCTCGGCCCGGCCCGCCTGGCCCTGGAGCGCGCCCTCCCCCTCCTGGACGGGGACGCCTACAACCAGGCCCGGACCAGGATCGTCCTGGGCACCGTCCTCGCCGCCATGGAGGAGTTCGCGTCCGCATCGGCGGAACTGGACCGGGCGCTGGAGGTGATGCGCGAGCGCGGCTCGGCCTCCGGCCAGGGCAAGGCCCTGGAGGCGATCGGGGAACTCGCCGAACGCCGCGGGGAGCCGGGCCGGGCCCGCGAGGCCTACGAGCGGGCGGTGGAGCTGCTGCTGCCGACGGACCCGGCCAGACTGCGTGTGGAGGAACGCCTGGAGGCGTTGGGATGACCCCGTCACCGGGGTTCGGCTCGCACCCACACCTCGTGGACGGGCGGCCCTCCCGGGACGGGGGCGGGTTCCGGGGCGGGGGCGCCGTCTCCGCCGGTGTCGGGTGGTGGGGGGACGGACGGGTTCCGTGCGGACCTGAGCACGGTGTCGGGGAGCGCTGCCGGGTCGCGACCGCTGACCAGCCACGCGTACACGAGGGCCGCGGCCGCGACCGTCCCCCACCGGTCCGCGCCGCGAGCGGCGCCTCCGGCGGGGGCGACCGGTGTGACGAGGACGAGCCCCCGGGGGGTGGCCAGGACGCCCCGGCCGTCGGGGCCGTGCACAGCGGCCACCAGGCAGCCCGGGTGGGCGCGCAGCAGTGCGAGCCCCGTCTCCCGCGGCGAGGGGGACACGCGCCCGCAGCGGCACAGGAGGACGTCGGCGATGTCCGGCCGCTCGGACGGGTGGCACGGGTCGGCGATGAAAGGGGCGTCCAGCCCGGCGGGGAGGTGCCCCCGGAGCGGGTCGGGGGCGCCCGGCACCGCGAGGACGCGTTCCCGGCGCGGAGCGCAAGTCCTCGTTCCCACGGGAAGGCTCTCCGGGAACGGATCGGGAGCCCCCGCTCCCGCGGGAAGAAGCCCCCGGGACGGGTCGGCGGTGAACGCGTGCTCCCCGGCGTCGGCGGCCGCCGTGTGCCGGGCCCCTACCGGGGAGGCCTCCGGGGTCACGCCGCCCACCCGCGCATGTCCCAGCCCAGCGGACGCAGCGGGCGCGCGGCGGGCAGGATGTCGGGTTCGTCCAACCCCAGGACCTCGTAGAGCACCGCGCGCGTGCGCTGGGCGAAGCGGCCGGGGTGGGAGGTGATCCGCGCGGCCACGGCGCGCAGCGCCTCCCGCTCGGCGGCCTCCACGGAGCGCAGGGCCCGGCCCACGAGCGGGGCGTCCCCGCGCACGGCCGGAAGGGTGCGCAGAACCTGCCCCATGGGCGAGGCCGTGTCCACGTCCGCCCGCCCGTCGTCGGCCACCAGCACGGGCCGTCCGGTCAGGGTGGCGTAGACGGTGGTGGAACCGTGGTCCCCCACCACCGCGTCGGCGGCGGCCAGGGCGCTGGCCCATTCGGCGTCGACCGGCACCACCTCCAGCCCCTGGGCGATGAGCGGGCCCAGCCACTGGTGCACCTGCCAGTCGCCGTGGGCGGCCCACACGTTCGGGTGCACGAGCAGACCGACCCGGCAGGACGCGGACACCGCGTCCACGACCAGGCGTCCGAGCAGGGTTCGCCGGGACCCCAGCAGCGACGAGGGCCCCCAGGTGGAGGCCGCCACCACCCACACGTCGTCGGGGCCCAGACCGAGCTGGGACCGGCACCACGGGCGCCGCTCCAACGAGGCCAGGATCCGGTCCGCGGCGGCGTCCCCCACGACGCGGGCGCCGCCGACCGCCTCGGGGCACGCGGAGGCCAGGCGCAGGGCCTCGTCGTCGTGGGCGAGCGCGATCCGCTCCGCGACCAGGCGGCCGTCCCGGACCAGGCCCTCGCGTCCCAGGCCGTAGGTGGCGCGGGCGAGCAAGCCCTGTCCGCCCAGGTGGGCGGGGGTGAGCTTGTTGAAGCCGACGCCGTGCGAGAACAGCACCACGGGCGCGTGGATCCGGTCCAGGACGCGGCTGGTGCTGGCCGCCAGGGCGAGGTCGAAGCGGGTGTTGACCGCCTGCTGCCAGGGCACCACCACGACCCCGGCCCGCGCCAGCCAGGTGGCGAGCCCGGCCCCGAACACCTGGTCGGGCGCGACCGTGAAGACCACCTGTACGCGCGGGTCGGAGGCCACGGTCGCCACCGGGTCCATCAAACGCTGCGCGTCGGCGACCGTGCACGCCACGGCCAGCACCCGGCGGCACCCGCCCCAGGTGGTCCACCGCCCCGCGTCCATCCCGATCGGCGCGCGGGCCCATTCCGAGTTCCCCATCCGAAGCTCCCTTCCAGCAGATTCCGCACGGATGCGGCCGTCACCGTGAGGATGGGAGGGCGGACTCGACGCACCGCTGGACGGCCCGCTGGACGGCCGCGGACGCGGTACTGGACCGCGGCCGCTGCCCGGGGCTTCCCCGTGCCCGCCGCGTCCCGTGGTCCGGGGCGGAGGGGCCGTGCGCGGCGCCGTCGCGTCTTTTACAACGTGAGAAAACCGACCTCCACATGATGAGACCCCGGTCACACCGGCCTGCCCGGACACGGAAACCCGACCGGAAGAACCCTGACCGGAGCGGCTCCGGAGCGCGCGATCGGGAGAGTTCCCGGGCGGAAGCGTCGCACGGAGGGCCGTCACGTGCTGTATAACGATAGAAAAATCGCCGGAGAACGCACGGATGCGCGTGCAGGCGGACGATCGTCGGGACGGCGACGGCGGCGGGAGGCCAGCGGGCGGCGCGGGAACGCCGCCGGGGCGGCGGGGACGCGCACGGTCGTGCACGTGTGCACCATGTGCGGAGGAGACGCTGTGGCCATCAGCCTGAAGGACGTCGCGGAACACGCGGGCGTCTCGGTCAAGACGGTGTCCAACGTGGTCAACGGCTACCGCCACGTCACACCCGCCACCCGCCAGCGCGTGCAGCAGGTCATCGACGAACTCGGCTACCGGCCCAACCTGACCGCGCGCCACCTGCGCAAGGGCCGCACCGGCATCATCGCGCTGGCCCTGCCCGAGCTGGGCAACCCCTACTTCGCCGAACTCGCCGACGCCGTGATCAACTACGCCGCCGGGCTCGACCTCATCGTCCTCCTCGACCACACCTACGGCCGCAGGGACCAGGAGGTGCTGTTCGCGCAGGGCTTCCGCGCCCGGCTGATCGACGGGCTGATCCTGAGCCCGATCGAGCTGGAGAACGAGGACCTGCTCGCGCGCGGGCACGACGCCCCCCTGGTCCTGCTGGGCGAGCGCGAGTACGAGGCGCCCTACGACCACATCGCCATCGACAACGTGGCCGCCGCCCGCACCGCCACCCGGCACCTGCTCGACCTGGGCCGCCGCCGCATCGCCTTCATCGGCGCCCGCCACGGCCGCTCGCGCCAGCCCGCCCACCTGCGCCTGCGCGGATGGCGCGAGACCGTCACCGCGGCGGGGGCGGCGGCGGACGACGCCCTGGTGGCCGGCACCGACGGCTACACGCGCCGGGACGGCGCCCAGGCGATGGCCCGCCTCCTGGACTCGGGGACCGCGCCCGACGCCGTCTTCTGCTACAACGACCTCATCGCGATCGGCGCCATGCGCACGCTCACCGAACGCGGCCTGCGGGTGCCCGAGGACGTCGCGGTCGTGGGCTTCGACGACATAGAGGAGGGCCGCTACTGCACGGCGGCCCTCACCACCATCGCGCCGCACAAGCAGGCCATCGCGCGGGCCGCGGTGGACGCGCTGCTGGCCCGGCTGGAGGGCGGCGCGGAGGGCGCGGCCGAGTCGCGCCGCGTGCGCCCGGGGTTCGCCCTGGTGCCCAGGGAGAGTACGCTCGGGCGGCCGTGACGCCGCGACGAGGAGACCCCGCCATGACCCACGAGCCCACGCGGAGCGGCGGGCCGCCCGGAACACCGGCCCGGGCGGCCCCCCGCCGCGCGGGGGCGGGTCAGGCCCCGATGCCGGTGAGCGCGACCATGACCGGGACGAGAGCGATGATCAGGGCGGCGCCGACGACGTCGAAGCAGATCCCGGAGCGGATCATCCGGGTGATCGGCACGCAGCCCGAGCCGTAGACGATGGCGTTCTGCGGCGTGGAGACGGGCAGCATGAACCCGAAGGAGGCCGCGAACGTCGCCGCGAGGGCGGGCACGAACGGGTCGACCCCCGCCGCCACCGCCAGGGGGATGACGATCGGCACGACCACGGCCGCCGAGGAGGTGTTGCTGGTGGTCTCGGAGATGACGACCGCCAGGACCACGCCGAACGCGGTGATGGCCAGGGCGCTGGTGATCCCCAGCCCCGAGGAGGCCGCCTGGCCGATCGTGGTCGCGAGCCCGGTGGAGGAGAGCAGGGCGCCGAAGATGATGCCGGTGCCGAAGAGCAGGATGGTGCCCCAGTCGATCCGCGCGGCGTCGCTCCAGCTCAGGGTCATCTCGCGCCGCTTCCAGCTGACGGGTAGCACGAAGAGCAGACAGGCGCCCAGGACCGCGACGATGCCGTCGTTGAGGCGGTCGTCGACCAGCGTGTACAGGGCGGCGTCGGTGCCGGTGAACAGTCCGACCAGGGCCGGGGTGAGCCACAGGACGACGGTGGTGCCGAAGGCGAGGACCGTGTTCCTCTCGGCCCGGCCCATCGGCCCCTGGGCGGCGCGCTGCTCGCGGATGTACTCGGTCACGCCCTCGATGCGGCGGATCTCTGGGCGGTTGATCAGCAGCAGCACCACGGCCAGCACGGCGAACATGCCCGCGACCAGGGGCAGGGCCGTCAGGACCCACTGCGTGAACGGGATGCGCTCGCCGGTGGCCTCCTCGATGAGGGCGCGGCCGATGAGGTTGGGCGGGGCCCCGACCGGGGTGAGCAGGCCGCCCACGCTGGCCCCGTAGGCGAGCATCAGCATCAGGGCGGCGCCCACCCGCAGCCGTCTGGGGTCGAAGCCGGGGCGCACCGCCCCGCGGTCCTGCATCAGGCGGGCGATGACCGCCAGGATGCCCAGCGCCGTGGGCATGAGCATGGCCACCGTGGCGGTGTTGGAGATGAAGCTGGAGACCACGCAGGTGATGGCGCCGAAGGCCAGGATGATCCGGGTGGTCGAGGAGCCCACGCCGGGCAGGGCGAGTACGAAGAAGGCCAGGCGCCGCGCCACCCCGTGTTTGAGCATGGCCTGCGCGAGGACGAACACGCCGATGAAGGTGAACACGGTCGTGGACCCGAAGGGCGCCAGGACCTCGTCGGGGGGCGCCACGCCCAGCAGGACGATCGCGGCGACCCCGATCAGGCCGCCGATCGGGATGGGCACGCTCTCGCAGATCCACAGGGCGATCACCCCGAGCAGGACCGCGGCGAGCAGCTGCTGCTGCCGGTCCATCCCCAGCGGGAGCAGGGCGAAGACGATCGCGAGCGCGGGGGCCAGGACCCACCCCAGTGTGGCCCGGCCCCGTTCGAACCGCTCCTCGGCGGGCGTGGTCTCCGATGACATGCGCTCTCCTTCGGTCGGTGCGCAGACCACTCTCAACGTGTGACCGCCATCACGTCCAAGACGTAGTTTCTCTCAGACCCATAGACTGCGCCTATGAATCGGTGGGTGAGCTGACATGGACGCGCGACAGCTGTCCTACTTCCTGGCCATCGTCGACCACGGCGGATTCGGCAGGGCCGCCGAGCACCTGCACATCGCCCAGCCCTCGTTGTCCCAGGCCATCGGGGGTCTGGAGCGGGAGCTGGGCGTGGACCTGTTCCACCGGGTGGGCCGGGGCGTGGTGCTGACCGACACCGGCACCCGCCTCATCGAACCGGCCCGCCAGGTGGTCCGGGACCTGGAGGCGGTGCGCGACACCGCGCGTTCGGCCCGCGGGCTGCGGCGGGGGCGGGTGGACCTGGTCTCGACGCCCTCCCCGGGGATCGAGCCGCTCACGACGCTGATGGCCTCCTTCGCGCGGGAGTACCCGCTGATGACGGTCAACGTGGCGGGGGCGTTCACCCCCGAGGAGGTGGTCCAGCACGTGCGCTCGGGGGCGGCCGAGATCGGGCTGCTGGGCTCGGCGGGCCACCCGCGCACCGCGGACCTGAGGGTGCTGCCGGTGGAGGAGCAGCCCCTGGTGCTGCTGTCCCCGCCCGAGAAGGAGGGCGCCCCGCCGGAGCGGACCGTGTCCGGCGGCACCGGTCCCGTCCCGGACCGGATCGACCGCGCGGACCTGGGCGGTCTGCGGCTGATCGCCTCCCAGCGCGGCAGCCTCATGCGCCAGATCGTGGACGACATCCTGGCGGGCGGCACCGACGCGCACCTGGCCGCCGAGGTCGACCACCGCACCTCGATCCTGCCCCTGGTGCTGTCCGGGCTCGGCCACGCCGTCATGCCCTCCTCCTGGAAGCCCATCGCCACGCGCATGGGCGCCCGGGTCCGCCTCATCGAACCGGTCTCCCGCCTGCGCGTCGTCATCGTCAGCCGCGCCTCGCGGATGACGCCCGCCGCGCAGGCCTTCCTCGGCGTCGCCGAGCACTACGCCAGGACCCGTCCGGAAGCGGAGCCGGGGGGTTCCGCGCAGGCATAGGCACCGCCTATGGGTCACATCGCCGATGCGTCTTGGACGCGGCCGGGGGCGGCGCGCTTGACTTCCGGGGAACCCGACCGACGGAGGAGACATGACCCAGACCCGCCACTTCCGCATCGCCGCCATCCCCGGTGACGGCGTCGGGAGCGAGGTGGTCGACGCGGGCCGCCAGGTGCTCGACGCCCTGGCCTCGGCCTCGCACGGCACCCTCGGCTTCACCTGGCAGGAGTTCCCGTGGGGCTCGGACTTCTACGCCCGCACCGGCAAGATGATCGACGACGACGGCCCCGAACGGCTCAGGGAGTTCGACGCGCTCTACTTCGGCGCCGTGGGCTGGCCCACCGTCCCCGACCACGTCAGCCTGTGGGGCCTGCGGTTGCGCCTGTGCCAGGGCTTCGACCAGTGGGCCAACGTCCGGCCCGTCCACTTCCTGCCCGGCGTCACCAGCCCCCTGCGCAAGGCCGACACCACCGAACTGGACTGGGTCGTGGTCCGTGAGAACTCCGAGGGCGAGTACGGCGGGTTCGGCGGCCGCAACTTCTCCGCCCGCGGCCGGGGCGGCGAGGTGGCCGTGCAGTCGGCGGTCTTCACCGAGACCGGCTGCGAGCGCATCATCCGCTTCGCCTTCGACCTGGCCCGCACCCGCGGTCGGCGCAAGGTGTCGTCGGTGACCAAGAGCAACGCCCAGCAGTACGGCATGGTGCTGTGGGACGAGGTGTTCGAACGCGTGGCCGCCGACTACCCCGACGTGGAGACCGAGAGCGTGCTGGTCGACGCCATGTCCGCCAAGTTCGTCCTGCGCCCGGAGGAGTTGTCGGTGGTGGTGGCCTCCAACCTCAACGCCGACATCCTCTCCGACCTCGGCAGCGCCCTGGCCGGGAGCCTGGGCCTGGCCGCCAGCGCCAACCTCAACCCCGAGCGCCGCTACCCCAGCATGTTCGAACCGGTGCACGGGTCGGCCCCCGACATCGCCGGAAGGGGCGTGTGCAACCCGATCGGCGCCGTCGGCAGCGCCGCCCTCATGCTGGAGCACTTCGGCCTGGACGAGGAGGCCGCGCGAGTGCAGCGGGCCATCCGGGCGACGTGCGCCCAGGGCGTGCTGACCGCGGACGTGGGCGGCGGCGCCTCCACTAAGGACGTCACCTCGGCGCTGATCGACAACCTCGCCGACTGAGCGCGGCGTCCGGGAGCGCGGTGGCCCCGCCGGGGCCACCGCGTCACCCTCCCCCGCCGGCCCGCGCCCTCCGGTGCCACAGCTCCAGGTCGGCCCTGATCTCCCGGGTCCTGGGGTGGTCGGGCCCCAGGATCCGCAGCTGGTCGGGCAGAAGGGCCTCCATCGCCTCGGCCGCCCGCACGGGATCGCCCGCCTCACCGCGGAAACGGGCCAGGCTGTGGCGGGTGGTGAGGACGTGGGGGTGGTCGGCGCCCAGATAACGGACCTGGTCCGTCAGGAGTTCGCCGAGCCCGTCCAGCGCGCCCGCGTGGTCTCCTCGGACGCCCCGCCAGGCGGCGATCTGGCCGCGGGTGCTGAGGGTGTCGGGGTGGCCGGGCCCCAGGAGGCGCAGCTGGTCGGGGAGCAGTGCCTCGAAGCCCGCGATGGCCCCGTCGACGTCACCCGCCCTCCCCCGCCACCGGGCGGTCTGGCCGCGGATGACCATGGTGCTCGGGTGGTCGGGGCCCAGCACGCGCCGGTGGTCCCCGATCAGCGACCGGTAGGTCTCGAAGGCGGCCCGGGCGTCCCCCGCCCGACCCTTCAGGGAGGCCAGGTGGCCGCGCGCGGCGAGCGCCTCGGGGTGGTCGGGGCCCAGGCGGCGCAGCAGGCCCGGCAGAAGGTCCTCCAGCGCCTCGCACGCGCCTAGGGAGTCACCCGCCCGTCCGCGCCACCGCGCCGCCTGGACCCGGGTGACCAGGGTCTGGGGGTGGTCCGCGCCCAGGGCCCGCGTCATGTCCTCGGCCAGGTCCCGGAAGCCCCGGGCGGCGTCGGTGGCCTCGCCCGCCATGCCGCGCCACAGGACGAGTTCGTGGCGGGCCGCCAGCGAGTCCGGGTGCCGGGGGCCCAGCCGGAGGTCGGCGGCCTCCATCAGGGACTCGAACCGGGCCGTGGCCTGGGAGAGCGCGCCGGAACGGCCGAAGCTGCTCCCGAGCGCGAACAGCACCCGGTGCGCGCCGTCCCCCCACAGCCACTCGCCGCCGTGCTCGTCCAGCGCGGCGGCGTTGGCGCGCAGCCGCTGTCCCAGGGGGCTGGCGTGCACGCGCACGGGCCAGACCGACAGGAGCGCCTCGGCGGCCGTGTGCACGGTGTCGCGGTCGACGGCGGTCGCGGGGTGGTCCCGGGTGGCGCGCTGCACGAGGCGGTGCGCGCCCACCACGGCGTCGTGTCCGAACCCCGTGCGGGTGACCAGGTGCAGTCTGGCCAGCGCGGACAGGGCGTCGTCGGCGTCCTGGGCGGTGGGCCGCGGGCCGTCGGGGCGTGCACGGTGGAGGTGGTCCAGAACGGGCTCCGAGGTCAGGACCGCGGCGGGGATGCCGGTGGGGTCCAGCACGCTGACCAGCCGCATCATCGGCCGCGCCAGCCCTTCGGGGGCCAGGGTGTCGGCGTGCTCGACGGAGACCGCCCAGGTGGCGGCCACCGTCCGGGATCCGTCGTCGGGCAGGCTCTCCCCCTCCGGGAACACCCTCGCCAGGGTGCGCCGCCGGTCCCGGAGCAGGGCGCGGTAGGAGTCGCAGGTCATGCCGTCCCTGCGGTCGCGGACGTAGGCGGCGGCGTGGGACAGGGCGAGCGGCAGGTGGCCCAGTTCGTCGGCCAGGGCCCTCAGCTCCGCTCCGCCGGGTACCCGGGGCAGGTCGCGGAGCGCGGTGGCCAGGTAGGCGAGGGACTCCGGCGGCGCGTAGGTGCCGACGCCGACGAACGTGCGGCCCCGACCGGCCAGTGCGGTGTCGGTGCGGCGGGTGGTGACCACGAGGCGGCCCTGCGGCCCCGGTGCGTGGGCGGCGGGGGTGGCGTTGGGCGGCCACAGGCCGCTCGCGTGCCGGGGGACGTCGAGGTTGTCCAGCACGACCAGCCAGCGCCGGTCGGTGGTCTGGAGCCAGGCGAGGAACTGGTGGGACGCCCGTTCGGGGTCCTCGTCCACGTGGCCGGAGACGACCCGGCGGGCGGCGTCGGCGTAGGTCTGCGTGATGGCGGACCGCTCGGCCGCGGGTACCCACACCACCAGGTCGACCCGCTCCTTCGCCAGGAGGGCGCGGGCGTGGTGGGCGGCCAGCTGGGTCTTGCCCGCCCCGCCCATCCCCGTCAGGACCAGGCCCGGCACGGCCCCGGGGCGGCCCCGGGCCGCGTGGTCCATCCGACCGGTCAGGTCCCGTTCCTGGAAGTGGTCGGCCTCGTTGGGCAGGACCCCGACGACGACGGGCCAGTCGGGCCCGGCGGTCGGCGCGTGGACGATCTGCGTGTCGATGACCGTGTGGTGCCTCGGCTGGTGCACGGTGAGGGTGCGCCCCTGGATCACGGTGCCGCCGCTCACGCGCCCGGTGAGGGTGTTGGCCGCGTCCTCGCCGGTCGCCGGTGCCGTCGGGCGCGGCACGGCCCGCCCCGTCCGGGCGAGCGCGGTCACGGCGAGCGTCAGCACGGCGGCGGCGCCGACACCGGCGGCGGCCCGTGCCCGGAGCGGGTCGGGGCCGCCG
This sequence comes from Nocardiopsis sp. LDBS0036, assembly GCF_041228755.1. NCBI lineage: Bacteria > Bacillati > Actinomycetota > Actinomycetes > Streptosporangiales > Nocardiopsidaceae > Nocardiopsis > Nocardiopsis sp. LDBS0036. The sequence continues at coordinate 681,502 of NZ_CP141103.1, read as the reverse complement.
ACGAGCCACAGGAGGACGGCCGCCGCGCCCAGGAACAGGGTCGCCGCGGCACCCGCCCGGACCCACCGCGTACGTGTCATGGCGCCGATTGTGGCGTGGAAACGCCCGCACTGCCAGGCTTGCCGGTCCCCGCGCAGGTGGTGCCCGGGCCGTGGCGTGTCGGCTCGTCGGCCACCGGCATGCGGGGCGTGGACGGCGGTCCGGATGTCCGGCGGGGACGGCCGCGGTGCCCGTCCCCGGGCTTCGGTCAGCGGGCACCGACCGCCCAGACCGCTCGGGTCACAGCGGTGTCCCCGCCCCGGTGGAGGGCTGGGGCGGGGCGGTGGGATGCTGGGGGCGGTCGGACCAGGGAGGACAGGATGGACGAGGACGAATTCACGCGGTTCTGGGCGCAGCGGCGACTGTGCATGCTGGCGTCGCCGCGCCCGGACGGGTCCATCCACCAGGTCCCGGTGGGGGCGACCTACGACGCCGAGGCGCGCCTGGTACGGGTGATCTCCTCGGGCAGCAGCTACAAGGCGCGCAACCTCGCGGCCCACCCCGGCGCCAGGGTGTCGGTGTCGCAGGTGGAGGGGCGCGCGTGGTGCACGGTGGAGGGCTCCGCGACGGTCTCCGACGACCCCGAGCGGGTGGCGGAGGCGGTGCGCCGCTACGGCGAGCGCTACAAGACGCCGCGGGAGAACCCGAACCGAGTGGTCATCGAGATCGCCGTGGAACGGTTCCTGGGCAACGTGCGTCCGGGCTGAGGGGTCCGGCGCTACCAGCGTCGGCGCACCGTGCCCTTGGGCCCGGCCACCAGGCTCGCGGCCGGAACGTCGTCGGCCACGACCGTCCCGGCCGCGACCACGGCGTCGCGGCCGATGCTGACGCCGGGCAGGATCGTCGCACCGGCGCCGATCCACACGTTCTCCGCCACGTCGATGGGCGCGCCGCTGAGGAACCGGCGCCGCTCGCCGGGGTCCACCGGGTGGCCGACCGTGATGAACGTGGCCTTCGGGCCGACCATCACGCCCTCGCCCAGGCGAATGCCCGCGTAGTCGAGGAACGTGCAGCCCTGGTTGACGAAGACGCGCTCGGCCAACTCCAGGCGCAGGCCGTGGTCGGTGTAAAAGGGCGGATAGATCGTCACCCGTGCCGGGAGGGGGCGGCCCAGGATCTGCTCGAACAGCGCCGCCTTCCCCTCCTCGTCGTCGAACGGGAGGACGTTGAGGCGGGAGGTCAGCTCCGTGGCCCGCAGCACCCTCTCGCTCATCGCCCGGAACTCGGCGCCCAAGACGCGTTCGCCCCTGGCCTGGAGTTCGGGGTCGTGGATCAGCATGAAGCGGTCGTCGGTCATCGGGTGATTGTGGCGCATCCGCCGACGAGGTCGCGTCACCGCTGCTCCAGATCCGCTCCTCCGAAGCCGCTCCTCCGCCGACGGGTCGGCGGCCACGGGCGCCCCACCGGGCGGGGCGGCGTGGCGGCCCCGCCCGGCCCCGGTCGCCTACCGGGCCGCGAGCGCGTCCGCGAGTTCCCCCAGTTTCAGGGCGTTGGCGCCCTTGACGAGCACCACGTCCCCGGCCCGGAGGCCGTACCGTTCCAGCCACTCCCCGGCCGCGTCCCTGTCCGCGACCACCTGACCGCCGGGCCCGTACTCGTCCGCGAGCGCGTGCGCCTCCGCCCGGCCCACCGCGACCAGCACGTCGACGCCCAGCGACGCGGCGAGCGCGCCGACCCTGCGGTGCTCCCGCTCCGAGCCGTCCCCGAGTTCGCGCATCTCCCCCAGCAGGGCGATCGTGCGTCCGCCGCTCTCACGGCCCAGGTGCGCCAGCGCGCGCAGCGCCGCGCTCGTGGAGTCGGTGTTGGCGTTGTAGGCGTCGTCGACCACCGTCACCCCGTCGGGGCGTTCGGTGACGCGCATCCGCCCCTCCGACACCGGCACCGCCGCGGTGAGGGCCCCGCCGATCTGTTCGACGTCCATCCCCGCCGCCCCGGCCACCGCGGCGGCGGCGAGCGCGTTGGGCACCTGGTGCTCCCCCACCACCTGAAGGCGGACCGGGGCCTGCCCGGCCGGGGTGTGCAGGGTGAACGAGGCCCTGCCCCGCCCGTCGAGGGCGACGCCGGTGGCGTACACGTCCGCGGCGCGCTCCACCCCGAAGGTGACCACCTCGGCCTTCGTGCGCGCGGACATCGCGGCCACCCGCGGATCGTCGGCGTTGAGCACGGCCACGCCGCCCTCGGCCGCGGCGGGCAGCGCCTCGACCAGTTCGCCCTTGGCCCTCGCGGTCATGTCCGGGCCGCCGAACTCCCCGGCGTGCGCGGTGCCGACGTTGAGCACCGCCCCGATCCGGGGCGGGGTGATACCGGTGAGGTAGGCGATGTGCCCCTGCCCGCGTGCGCCCATCTCCACCACCAGGTGGCGAGTGTCGGCGGTGGCCTCCAGGGCGGTGAGCGGGAGGCCGATCTCGTTGTTGAACGACCCCTGCGTGAAGACGGTGGCTCCGGCGCGGTCGAGGACCTGGGCGATGAGGTCCTTGGTGGAGGTCTTGCCGGAGGAACCGGTCACCGCGATCACGTCCAGGTCCGCCAGCGCCTCGACGTGGGCGCGGGCCCAGGCGCCCAGCGCGGCGAGGGGGTCCTCGACCACCACGGCGGGCAGGCCGAGCGGGCGGGCGGCGAGCACCGCGACCGCCCCGGCCTCGACGGCGGACGGGGCGAAGTCGTGTCCGTCGCGGCCCTGTCCGGGCAGTGCGACGAACAGGTCACCGGGGATCGCCTCGCGGGAGTCGAAGGCGACCCCGGTCACCTGGGTCGCGGGATCGGCGTCGGTGACCCGGCCGCCGGTGGCGGTAGCGATCTGGGCGAGGGACAAGGGCTGCACGTGACCTCCGGATGCGCTCGGCGTGAGGGTTCGACCGTACCGAGGAAGGCCGGGCGAGACCGTGATTTCGGGGCAAGGCGCGGCCTCCGGTCCACACGGACCCGGGGCTCGGCCCGCCTTGTCGGTCAGGCCCGTACGCGCCGGTCCGCCTCCTCTCGCGGGAACGCGCCGCGCACGCGAACGCCCCGCTCCCGCCGCGCGGGCGGGAACGGGGCGTCGTGGCGGCGCCTACACGGGGTCGCCCGTGCCGCCTGCGGGGTCCATGACCCCACAGACCGGCTCACCGATGCCACAGACCGGCTCGCCGATGCCACCGCCGACAGCGACACCGCGCAGGGCGCGACGGGCAGCAGCACCGCCAGGAGGGTGGGCGGCAGGGGACCGGTGTGACGGCGGCGCTCACGTGTGCTCCGGTGTCCGCGCGGCGTCCGCGTCCGAGGAGGCGGAAGGGGAGACAGTGACCGGAGCGCGGCGCCCGGCGCGCACTCCGTTGGCGATGACCAGGACCTCGGCCAGCTCGTGGGTGAGGATGACCGCCGCCAGACCCAGCACCCCGAACGCCGACAGCGGGATGAGGACCAGCAGGATCGCCCCCGACAACAGCAGGCTCTGGAGCATGATCCGCCGGGCCCGGCGGGCGTGGGCCAGGGCCCGGGGCAGCGCCCGCAGGTCCTCGCCCATGAGGGCGACGTCGGCGGTCTCGATCGCGACGTCAGTGCCCATCGCGCCCATGGCCACCCCGGTGTCGGCGGTGGCCAGGGCGGGGGCGTCGTTGACGCCGTCGCCGACCATCGCCACCGGCCCGTGGCGACGCAGAGCGCTGACCAGGGCCGACTTGTCCTCGGGACGCAGGTCGGCGTGGACCTCGTCAATGCCGACCCGCGCCGCCAGGGCGCGGGCGGTGCGCTCGTTGTCGCCGGTGAGCATCACGGTGCGCACGCCCATGCGGTGCAGGGCGGCGACCGCCTCGGCGGCCTCGCCGCGCAGCTCGTCGCGGATCGCGACGGCGCCGACCAGGCGGCCGTCGGCCTCGACCAGGACGGTGGTGGCGCCCTGTTCCTGGAGTCGGGCCACCTCCGGCGCCAGCGGCCCGGGGTCGATGTAGCCGGGCCGGCCGAGCCGCAGGGGCGTGCCGTCGGCCGAGGTGCCGGTCAGGCCGTTTCCGGCCACCGCCGCCACGTCCCGGGCGGGTGCGGGGTCGGGGTGGGAGGCCAGGATCGCGGCGGCCAGCGGGTGTTCGCTGCGCGCCTCCAGCGCGGCGGCCAGGGCCAGGACCTCCTCGCGGGTGCGCCCGTGCGCGGGTGCGACGGCCACCACGGCGGGCGCGTTGCGGGTGAGGGTGCCGGTCTTGTCCAGGGCGACCACGCGCACCGTTCCGAAGGACTCCAGGGCGGCCCCGCCCTTGACCAGCACGCCCGACCGGCTCGCCGAGCCGATCGCGGCGACCACGGTGACGGGGACGGCGATGGCGAAGGCGCACGGGGAGGCGGCCACCAGCACCACCAGGGCGCGCTCGACCCACACCCCCGGGTCGCCGAACAGGGAACCGGCGACGGCGATCAGGGCCGCGGCGACGAGGATGCCGGGCACCAGGGGTCGGGCGATCCGGGCGGCCAGGCGCTGGGCGGCGCCCCTGCGCGCCTGCTCGCGTTCGACGATGTGCACGACGCGGGACAGGGAGTTGTCGGCCACCCGGGCGCTGGCCTCGACCTCCAGGGCGCCGCCGCCGTTGACGGTCCCGGCGAACACCCCGGTCCCCTCGACGGCCTCGACGGGGACGGACTCACCGGTGACGGTGGAAGTGTCCACGGTGGAGCGGCCCGCGCGGACGACGCCGTCGGTGGCGATGCGCTCGCCGGGCCGGACCAGGAGCAGGTCCCCGACGTCGAGTTCGGCGGGGTCCACGGTGGTCTCGCGGCCCTCGCGCAGCACGGTGGCCCGGGGCGGGACCAGGTCGAGCAGGGCGCGCAGGCCGTGGCGGGTGCGGGCCACGGCATGGTCCTCCAGGGCCTCGGCCAGGGAGAACAGGAAGGCGAGCATCGCGGCCTCGCCCACCTCGCCGAGCAGGACGGCTCCGGCCATGGCCACGGTCATCAGCGTGCCCACACCCAGCCTTCCACGGACCAGGGCGCGCAGGGTGCCGGGGACGAAGGTCCACCCGCCCGCCGCGATCGCCCCCGCGAACAGCACGGTCGCCAGGACCGGCACCGGCGCGAGCCACTCGCCGACCAGTCCGGACAGCCACAGGACACCGGCCAGGCCCGCCCACCGGACGGTGGCCGAGTTCCACCACGCGCCCGGGTTCTCCTCCGGTTCCGGGGCGCCGGCGCCGCAGGTGGGGTCGCCGCAGCCGTCGGCGTCGGCAGTCTCACCGGCACCGGCGTGACCGCCGTCGGAGGCACTGTCGGCGGTGACCGGGCGGGGGCGCCCGCGGGCGTCGCCGCCCGAGCAGCAGGAGCAGGTGACCGAGGCGGGGGCCCGGGACGCGGGCGCGGGTGTCAGGTTCGGCGTCGGGCGGCCCCGGCGGGGCTCGGGCACCCCGTCGCCGCCGCAGCACAGGTCGGACACGGTTCAGCCCTCTCCCACAGCCGGTTCGGGGTCGGGCAGCAGCAGGGCCAGCAGGGTGTGACCCGCGTCGGTGAGGCGGTACATGACGAGCTTGCCCTCGCGCCGGGAGGCGGCCAGACCGGCGGTGCGCAGTTGGCGCACGTGGTGGGAGACGAGGTTCTGCGAGGCGGAGCAGACCCAGGCCAGGTCGCACACGCACAGTTCGTCGCCGACCGCCAGCGCGCGGGCGATGCGCAGCCGGGTGGGGTCGGCCAGGGCCCGGGCCCGGTCGGCGGCGAGCCGGACGTCATCGTCGGCGGGCACGCGAGCGCGGACCGCCTCGGCCTGGGGCAGGTCGAGGCAGAGGAGTTCACAGGAGTCGGAGGACATACCAACAAACTAACGCTCGTTGATATGTTGGGTCAATGTGAGACCCCGGTCCGATCCGGCGCGCCCCTGCCCACGACGGGGCTCCCCGCGCCGAAGCGGGCCCCTCGCGCGGGACGGGGTACGGCGCCCGGAACGGGGAGCGCACGGGGCAGAGGGTGAGCAGCACCTTGGTCGCGCGGCGCCCGTCGACGACGCCGGTGGCGCCGAACCGCCGGGCGAGCGCCGGGCCGTCAGGGCTCCCGCCGCCCGCACTCCGCCCGGTCCCCCGCGGTGGACGGACGCGTCTACTCGCCGGCCCGCGCCCCGGACCCGGTGACGGGGGCGAGCCAGAGGCCGGTGAGGGCGTCGGTCAACCCGACGGCGGCCCGGTGCCAGGACTCCCTGGGGGTGTCGGCCCCCTCGGCCAGGGCGCGCTCGCGCTCGGCGATCATGTGCACCATGAGATGGCGTGCCATGTCCCGGCGTTCCCCGCGGACCTCGGTCGGCAGGTCGGGAAGGCACCTGAGCAGTTCCTCCCCCACCCGGACCAGGGAGGGGGAGTTGAGGGCCTCGCCGGCCACGGTCGCACGGTAGGCGGGGTCGCTGACGGCCTGGGCGCTGAACCTCCCGTACCAACTGGGTGTGCCCAGGTCGGCGAGGTGCTGGGCCAGGGGTTCCACCATGCAGGCGATCCAGTCCCTCACCCGGTCGGACCCGTCGAACCTCAGCACCATGCGCAGACGCAGCTCCTCGATCTGGTCGTTGTGCCTGCGCACGATCGCGCGGATCAGCCCCTCCCTGGAGCCGAAGTGGTAGCTGACCGCGGTGTTGTTCCCCTGCCCCGCCTCCTGGCTGATCTGCCGGTTGGAGACACCGGCCAGTCCGTGCTCGGCGAAGAGCCGCTCCGCCGCCGCCAGAATCGCCTCCCGCGTCGCGGCGACCCGGTCCGACCTCGTCACCCTGCCGTTCACAGGGACCACCGTACCGATCCCGGAATCCGGCCGCCCACCGGCTCCGGCCGCTCCGGGATCCGGCCCCGCCCCCGACACCGTGCGCGTCCGGCACGGGCGCTCCCCGCCGGAACGCGGACGCCGCCGAACGATCCGCCCACTGTGTCCCTCCTCACCTCCGCGCCCGACAGCGGGCGCCGTCGGGGTACGTGCTGTTAGCGTAAGTCATGCGCCTGACTTAAAAGTGGGCGCTTTCGTACGTCCGGAAACGGGGACCCACTCCATGACCCATGCCCCTGGCGGAGCGACAGCGCCCGGTGACGCCGCTCCTCCCCTACGGACGAATGTGATCGTCGCCGTCCTGGCCTTCGGCGGGATCGTCGTCTCGCTCATGCAGACCCTGGTCATCCCGCTCGTGCCCGTCCTGCCCGACCTGCTGGGCGCCACGCCCGGGGACACCGCGTGGGCGATCACCGCCACGCTGCTCGCGGCCGCGGTCGCCACCCCGACGGTCGGCCGCCTGGGCGACATGTACGGCAAGCGCCGCATGCTGCTGTTCAGCCTCGCCGTCCTCGTGGCCGGCTCGGTGCTGTGCGCCCTGGCCCACAGCCTGGTGCCGATGGTCGTCGGCCGCGCCCTCCAGGGCCTGGCGGCCGGGGTCATCCCCCTGGGCATCAGCATCATGCGCGACGTGCTGCCCCCGAACGGCTCGGCGGGGCGACCGCGCTGATGAGCGCCTCGCTCGGGGTGGGCGGCGCGCTCGGGCTGCCCGCCGCCGCGCTCGTGGTGCAGGAGGCGGACTGGCACGTGCTGTTCTGGGTCGCCGCCGGGCTCGCGACCGGGGCCGCCGTGCTGGTGCGCGCCCTGGTCCCCGCGTCCGGGGTGCGCGCGGGCGGCAGGTTCGACCTGCCCGGGTCGGCGGGCCTGTCCGTGGCGCTGCTCCTGCTGCTGCTCGCGGTCTCCAAGGGCTCGGACTGGGGCTGGGGCAGCGGTGTCCCCGCCGCCATGCTCGCGGTCGCGGTCGCGGTGCTCCTGGTGTGGGGCTGGTGGGAGCTGCGTACGCCGCACCCGCTGGTCGATCTGCGCGTCAGCGCGCGGCGCCAGGTCCTGCTCACCAACACCGCGTCCCTGGTGTTCGGCTTCTCCATGTTCGCCATGTCCCTGGTCGTCCCGCAGCTGCTCCAGATGCCCGAGGTCACCGGCTACGGCTTCGGACAGACGATCCTGGTCGCGGGTCTGGTGATGGCGCCCAACGGGCTGGTGATGATGGCGATGTCCCCGGTCTCGGCGCGTATCTCCCGGGCGAGGGGTCCCAAGACGACCCTGATGGTCGGCGCACTGCTGGTCGCGCTCGGCTACGGCCTGAGCCTGGTGTCCATGTCCGCCCTCTGGCAGCTCGTGATCGCCTCCACCGTCATCGGCGCGGGCGTGGGCCTGGCCTACGGGGCCATGCCCGCCCTGGTCATGGCGGCCGTGCCCCGGACCGAGACGGCGGCGGCCAACAGCCTCAACACCCTGATGCGCTCCATCGGCACCTCCGTGGCCAGCGCCGTCGCGGGCGTGGTCATCGCCAACGTGACCATGACCGCGGGCGCGGAGGTCCTCCCCGCCCGGGAGGCCTTCACCCTGCTCCTGGGCCTGGGCGCCCTCGCCGCGCTCGCCGCCTTCGCCGTCGCCGCCTTCCTGCCCGGGCGGGGCAGGCCGGCCGACCTCGACCGGCCCGAACCCCCGCCCGCGGCCCCCGACCAGCGCGCGGACCCCTCGGAGGACGAAGGGACCGGACGCGACCAGGCGCGGGAGCACCCGAGCGGGCTCCGCTGAAGCCGAGCGCCAGGCGTCCGCGGACTCCCCCGGATTACGGGATCCGGTGCGCCCCGTCCGCCCGCTCCGGGGGCGGCACCGCGGCGGCGGTGCTCCTGGCCGGTGGAGGGAGTGGTCGTGTTCGCGGGCGCACGGCAGAGCGCTCCGGGCCACCCGCTCGTACCGTCCCCGCGCCGACGGGGCCGGTCCCGGTGTGGGGCGCGGCCCCGTGGGAACCCCCGCCGGGGACGGGCCCGGCCGCCGGTCAGCTGAAGAAACCGGCCACGCCCCTTCCCGCCGCGGCGGCGGTCCGGCACCAGTCCATGCAGGACTCGGCGGCGCTCAGGACGGCGGGGTCGAGTGCGGCCCGTCCCTCGTCGGTGGCGGCCTCCCACTGTTCGAGGGCCTTGCGGCACTCGGTGAGGCTCCACTCGCCGTAGCCCGGCAACTCTTCGGGCGCCGGGATCGGCGAGGGGGCGCCGCCGAAGCTGAACTCCTCGACGCCGACCGCGGTCACGCCCAGTGCGTTCAGGCCCGCGTCGACCGTCTCCAGCCACCCGTACCTCATCGGGGAGAAGTCGTTGTTGAACAGGGCGCGGCCGTGGAACTCGCAGATCCACTTTTGACATCCTCTCCCCCCTGAAGGCGGGAGAATCCAGCTAACGGAACCCGTCCGCCGCTGGTGGTCTACGCTTCAAAGCCCGCCTGGCGGCGAGGGCTCCACGTCCTGGCACCCACAATGTCCTGGGGCGCTTGTTGCTTGGTCAGGTGCTCGATGTTGCGCGCGGCGTTGGTGTCGGCGTGCGCGGCATACCCGCACCCCGGTGCCTGGCACACGAACCGGTCCCGCGACTTCCGGCTGCCCTCGGTGATGGCCTGGCACCGCGAGCAGCGCCGCGAGGTGTTCGGGGCAGGCACCCGCACCAGGCGCCCGCCCCGATCAGCGAGCTTGTACTCCAGCAGGGTGACGGTGCGTCCCCACGCCTGTCCGGCGATGGCCCGGTTCAACCCACGCTTTTGCGTCACGTTGGTGCCCGGGGTCTCCACCGTTCCCCGGGCCGACCCGGTCATCTGGGTGATGTGCAGGTCCTCCACCCCCACCACGCCGAACTCCCGGGCCAGGGCGTGTGTCACCTTGTGCTGCCAGTCCAGGGCGCGGCGCTTGGCTTTCGCGCGCACCCCGGCGATCTGGTCATAGGTGCGACGCAGCCGGTTCGAGGTCGCCTGTCCGGGTGTGCGGTGACGGCGTTGGCGTGCGGCTTTGCGCTCCAACCGGCGCAGACGCTGGGTTTCCCCTCCGGACAGCCACGGCCCATGCTCACGGAACGTGCCGTCGGACAGGGCGAGCGGCTGGGCGATGCCCCGGTCGATGCCCGCCCCCGGGCCGGAGTGCGGGGCCGGTTCCTTGACCTGGGTGCGCACACGCAGCACCACGTGCCAGCCGTTGGCCTCCCGCACCAACCGCGCCCCGGTGACCTTGTTCGCCACGTCGGCGTGTTTGCCCACGGGCAGGTCCTTGGTCCACCGGAACCGGACCACACCGATCTTGGGGATCTTCACACTCCCCCAGGTGCGGGTGAGGCGCTCGATGGCCAAGTCCCGCCCCTGGGGGACGTCCACGCACATCCGTGCACGCAACCGGGCCTTGAAGACGGGCGGCCCGGAACGGCCCGCCCAGCAGTTCTGCCACGCCCGGAAGTAGGCCTTCAGCACCTGCTGCGCCGCCTGGGCGGGCAGGTCAGCGAGCCAGGGGATGTCCTTGCGGGCCTGGCGGATAGCCGCATCAGCGTCAGCCAGGGACACCCGCCGGTTCTCGGAGGACATCGTCCACCACGCGTGCAGGAGGTTCCACAGGGCGCGGGCGGCGTGGCCCTGGGTTTCCAACCCCGAGAGTTGGTCCTTGGTGGGGTAGAGGCGGGCTTTGTGGCCGCGTTCGCGTTTGATGTGTCACCTCCTGCCGGGTCTGGGTCGACCCTAGCGCGGGGGTGTGACGTTTCGTGACTGACGGTTCACCCACCGACTGAAGCCGGTGACACTCTCGCGAAGGAGAGGCAGGCCACCGGGTAGAGCGCCTCGACCGCCTCGGTGAAGGCCGGTGAGGTGTTGGGGTCACCGTGGCCGTCGACCATGAGGTAGCGCAGGTCCGGCACCCGGGTGATCCGGAACCGGTCCCGTCGCGCCCGGTAGGCGTCAAGGGTTCTCTTGAAGTCGGTCTTGTCCGTCATCGTGCACCTGGACTCGGCTGGCGAGCCACGACCTTTCCGCCTCCAGGAGGCTCAGTGAGTACGAGAACACCTCGCGCGCCGCGAGCGCGGAGGGCGCCTGCGCCCGCTCGGCCTCCCGGACCGCGGCGATGCGCTCGCGCACCCCGGCCAGCCGGTCGCGCAGCGCCTCGGCGTACTCGCGTTCGGAGAGCAGAGGCAGGTTGGCGACGCCTACCAGTAGCGGGTGCGCCACCGGCCGCGGCTGTCGGATGAGGTCGAGTGCGCCGTCGCGCGCCGCCCGCCTTCCGGTTTCGGTGGCGTGGAACACCCGGCGCGACTTCGCGGCGGCGGGGGCCTCCGGGACGTGGACCAGGCCCCGCTTCTCCAGTTTGGCGAGCAGGTAGTAGATCGAGGAGAAGCCGATGTCCGTCCACTGGCGGACGCCGCGCAGCTCGATGGCCTGCTCCAGGTCGTAGCCGTGCCGGGGGCGCTCGATGACCAGGCCCAGGACGGTGAGTTCGGCGGGTGTCAGCTCCACACCCCATATTCTAGCACTAGAATAGAACGCCGGGGAACCCCTCACCCCCGGGGCCCGTGCCGTCCCTCCGGCCGCTGGGGCCCGCCGGGTGGGACGGGACCGCGTCCTCCGCGCGACGGACGCACCCGCGCGGAGGGACGCGGAAGAGCCCCCTCAGCGGCTGTTCGCCTCGCGCACCCAGAGGTGCGTCAGGAGGCGGTCACCGTGGCGGCGCCTGCGGTTGCCGGCTTTGACGTACCGCTGCCACTCCGCGGTGCATCCGCGCCTGTGGCACCCGGAACAGCATCCGTGGCCCATCGGCACCGCATCGGGGTGCGCCCACCGGCACCGCGTGTCGGGCGTCGCACGCGTCGGCTCCGGCGGCAGGTCGCAGGGGCCGTGGCTGTGGTCGTGCAGCGCCACCGCTCCGTGTTCGCGCTGGCGCACCCACAGCGGTTTGGTCTTGTCCGTACGGGACATCTCGTTCCTTCCGGAACCCGCCGCCCTCTCCCGGACCCTCCGGGCGGGCGGCTAGGTCAACATCCCCATCACGACCACCTCCTCGTACGGCGTTCACGGAACGGACCACACACCCTAGGACATCCGGACCCGCGGCGACAGTCCGGTCCCGGAGGCCGGTCCCAGGACGTGCGCTGACCGGTGGTCACGTCCGTGGACGCGCCGCCGAAGCGGGCCACGGGGAGGCGCCCGCGCGCGGCCCGGTTTTCACCGGGAGCGCCGCGCCCCTCCCCGCCACCGGCGCGCACGGAACGTAGCCTTGTGGTGACTTCGTCTACGGGAGGACCTCGTGCCCCAGCAGCCGTCACAGCAGCAGACCCCGCCCGGTCGCACCGACGCCATGGACCCCAGACCCGACCACGGCGAGGAGTCCTACCGGGGGTCGGGGCGGCTCGAAGGGAAGGCGGCCGTCATCACCGGCGCCGACAGCGGCATCGGACGGGCGGTGGCCATCGCCTTCGCCCGCGAGGGCGCCGACGTGCTCATCGCTTACCTGGACGAGCACGACGACGCGCGGGAGACCGAGCGCTGGGTGCGCGAGGCGGGCCGCAGGGCCGTCCTGTTCCCCGGCGACCTGGCGGACCCGGCCCGGTGCCGGGCCCTCGTCGCGAAGGCGGTGGAGGAGTTCGGCCGGGTGGACGTCCTGGTCAGCAACGCCGCCTTCCAGATGACCCACGAGACGCTGGAGGAGATCCCCGACGAGGAGTGGGACCACACCCTGACCACCAACCTCAGCGCGTTCTTCCACCTCGCCAAGGCCGCCGTGCCGCACATGCGGCCCGGCTCCTCGATCATCGCGAGCACGTCGGTCAACTCCGACTCCCCGCCGCCCACCCTGCTGCCCTACAACGCCACCAAGGCGGGCATCGCCAACATGGCCGCCACGCTGGCCCAGATGCTGGCGCCCAGGGGCATCCGGGCCAACTCCGTGGCGCCGGGGCCGATCTGGACCCCGCTGATCCCCTCGACCATGCCGCCCGAGCAGGTGGAGGGCTTCGGCTCCCAGGTGCCGATGGGCCGCGCCGGGCAACCGTCGGAACTGGCTCCGGTGTACGTGATGCTGGCGTCGGACGAGTCCAGTTACGTCTCCGGCGCCCGCATCGCGGTCACCGGCGGCAAACCGGTCCTGTGACGGGGGCGGCCGTGGACTGGTACCCGCTGAGGGTGAGCGCCCCGGCCCGACAGCTGGTGTTCGGCGGCCACGCCATCGCCCGCCACCTGGGCCGGGAGGGGCTGCCCGACTGGGCGGTCGCGGAGACCTGGGAGGTCAGCGACGTCGACGGGAACGGCAGCACGGTACTCGACGGGCCCCTCGCGGGCCGGTCCCTGCGCGAGCTCGTCGCGCGGTGGCCGGAGGGGTTGGTGGGCGAGGGCTGGTCCGGGGAGGTCTTCCCGGTGCTGACCAAGTTCATCGACGCCTCCGGAACGCTGCCGGTGCACCTGCACGCCGACGACGCCACCGCCCGGCGGCTGGAGGGACAGCCCAACGGCAAGACCGAGGCCTGGCACATCCTCGACGCTCCTCCCGGCGCCACCGCGCTGTGCGGGGTCAGGAGCGGGGTGACCGGGGAGCGGCTCCACCAGGCACTGCTCGACCAGGACTTCGACGCCGTGCTGCGCCGCCTGCCGGTGCGGCCCGGCGAGACGGTCTACGTCCCGGGCGGCACCGTGCACAGTTTCGGCCCCCGGACCCTGGTCTACGAGATCGAGCAGACCTCCGACGTCCAGCAGCACGCGATGCGCTGGGAGATGGAGGACGGCTCACCGGTCCCGGACGAGCGGTGGCGCGCGAACCTGGAGGCGCTGATGGCCCAGGTCCGGCCGGAGCACAGGCCCGACTTCCACCCGGGGCTGAGGATCGGGGTCGGCGACGGCGTGGAGCGGGTGTTCTGCTGCGCCGGACCGCACTTCGCGCTCGAACGCTGGCACGCGGGCACCGCCGAGCCCCTGCGCCACACGTTCGCCACCGCGCAGGTCCTCACCAACGTCGGGGCGCCCGTCCGGGTGCGCTGCGGCGACTGGCGTGGTGAGCTGGGCCGGGCCCGGACGCTGCTGCTGCCCGCCGCGTTGGGCGAGGTGGAGATCGCGGGCCCGGCCGACGTGCTGTTCGGCTACCTGCCCGACCTGGACCGCGACGTGGTCGCCCCCCTGGCCGCCGCCGGTTACCCCCGTGAGGCCGTCGCCTTCCTCGGCGAGGGCCTGTGAGTTGAGGTCCCGGTCCCCGCCGCGGTGGGGACCGGGCCCTCCCGGTCGGCTCGCGGACCGCTCCCGCGGCACCGCCCGGCAGCCGCCGGTGCGGGGAACCGTCACCACCCACAGGAGGTCGACCGCGTCCGAGGCGGCCTCGAACGTGTGCCCCGAACCGCTCGCGGTCCGCGCCGGCCCGGCCTCCCCCACACGCGGGCCGGCCGGACCCGACCGGACGCGGATGCGCCTGCCCATGAGGACGGCCACCCCGGGTCGTACCAGCTCGGCCGCGCGTCCTCGCTCAGCGGTTCCGTCGACGGTCACATCGGTGAGCACTATGCTGCCCATCGTCCGCCCTGTTCGGCTCCGGGCCGACCCCACCGCGTGCGAACGCGAGGATGCGAGGCCCTGATGGCACGGACCCAGGCGAGGCCGCCCGGGCGGGACACCGGCGCGTCGCGCTCCCGGCTCGACGTCGTGCGCTGGCAGGTCGGGTACGGGATGTTCGGCGTGCCCCAGGCCGCCGCCCCCATCGCCTTCGCCCTGCTCGCCCTCCCCATCACCGGCACGGCCGAGTCCGGCGCGGCTCTGGTCTTCGCCATGACGGCCGCGCAGGTGCTCGGCGCCGTCCCCGTGTCCCGTCTGGGCCGCCGGTTCAACGGCGTCCACTACCTGCGCGCACTCATCGCCGTCCGAACGCTCGCGCTCGCCGCCGTCACCGTGCTGGCGGCGGTGCAGGCCCCCTTCGGGCTGCTCCTGGTCGCGGTCACCGCGGCGGGAGCCGTCAACGGCGCCGCGTACGGCTACCAGCGGCTCCTGCTCAACCACCTCGTGGAACCGTCCGGGCTCCCCCGCGCGCTGGGCGTGGCCGCGACGCTGAACGAGGTCGGCTTCGCTCTGTCCCCCGTGCTCGCCTCGGTTCTCGGCGCCGTCTCGCCCGTCTGGGCCATGGCGGCGGTCACCGCGCTGGGCGTGGGCCCGCTGCTCCTGATGCCGCGCGTACCCGGGGCCCGCGGGCCGCAGGGCGGAGAGGCTCCCCGCGTGCGGACGCCGGTACCCCCCGCGGTGTTCCTGTGGCTGTTCTGCGCGGCCGCGAGCGCGGGGGCTGTCGCGGCCGTCGAGGTCGGAGCGGTCTCCTTCGCGCTGTCCTTCGGACTCGAACCGGGCTGGGCCTTCCTGTTCGCCCTCGTGCTGTGCGCGGGCTCGGTCGCGGGCGGGGTCTGGGTGAGCGTGCGCAACCGCACGCCCGCCCCCTGGCAGGTCGTCGCCTTCCTGGCGGCGACCACCGCGGGCTCCGGGCTGGTCCTGGTCGGCGGGCACCTCTCCCTGACGCTCGCCGGCGCGGCCGTCATCGGGCTCTTCCTGCCGATGCTGGGCACGTTCTACTCGCTCGCCCTGGACGGGCTCGCGCCGCCGGACCGCCGCGCGGAGATGTTCGCGCTCCTGCGCACCGCGAGTTCGCTCGGCATCATCGCCGTGAGCGGCCTGCTCGCCCTCCTCGGCCTGCGGGCCGCCCTCGTCGGCAGCTTCGCGCTCCTGCTGGTGGCGTCCTCCCTCGCGGCGGCGCACCACGCGCGCTCCCGCGTCGCCGCGGCCCCGCCGACCGCGCCCGACGGAGTGTGAGGCCACCGGCCCGGCCCCGGAGCGACCGGTTTCCTCCTGCTGATTCCCCGGCAGCCGGCCCCTGACGGCGCGGGGCGGCCGTACGTCCCGCGCCGCGCGGACCGGCAGCACGTCCGTCCCACGGCCACCGGGGCACGGCGGCCCGTGCGCGGCTCCGGGGAAATCGCCCCCACCGGGAACTCCCCCGTCCTCCGGGACGACCCGAACAGGAGGAAACCATCACGATCGGCGCGCCCCGCACCGGCCGGGGAGCACCGCGGTGCCACCGCAACGGTCGCGCCAGCCAGGAGGAGAGCGGCCCCATGGGACAGGAAGACAGCGCGCCCCCGCAGGACGGGACGCGCGCGGAGCCGGACCGGCGCGGCACCTGGGCGGCGCTGCGCCCCCTGGTGCTGCGCCTGCACTTCTACGCGGGGGTCCTCGTCGCCCCCTTCATCCTGGTCGCCGCCGTGTCGGGGCTGCTGTACGTGTGGACGCCCCAGATCGAGCAGGCGGTCTACGCCGAACAGCTGCGGGTGGAGCCCTCCGGCGAACCGGTCCCGCTCCACGCACAGGTGCGCGTCGCCCAGGAGGAGCTGCCGGGAGCCGAACTCGACGCGGTGCGACCGGCCACCGGCGCGGAGGACTCCACCCGGGTGCTGTTCGACGTGCCGGGGCTGGAGGCCAGCCACAGGACGACGGTGTTCGTCGACCCCTACGGCGGCGAGGTGCTCGGGGTGATGGAGACCTACGGCACCAGCGGCGCCCTCCCGGCCCGCACGTGGGTCGACACCCTGCACCGCAGCCTGCACCTGGGCGACGTCGGACGCCTGTACAGCGAGCTCGCGGCGAGCTGGATGTGGGTGGTCGCCCTGGGCGGTGTCGCCCTGTGGGTCGCGCGCAACCGGCGTCCGCGCGGCGGTCTCCGCCGCCTGCTGCTGCCCGGCGCGGGCACCGCCGGGGAACGGTCCAGGTCGGTCTCGCTGCACGGAGCCGCCGGTCTGTGGCTTCTGGTGGGCCTGCTGTTCCTGTCGGCGACGGGGATGACGTGGTCGCAGTACGCGGGGGCCAACATCAGCGACCTGCGCGAGCGGCTGGACTGGAGCACCCCCGCGGTGTCCACGGAGGCGCCGGTGGCCTCGCCCGGGGTGGACGCGGGAGTGGACGCCGTCCTGGCCAGTGCGCGCGAGGCGGGCCTGGACGGCCCCGTCGAGGTGGCCCTGCCCGAGGACCACACCTCCCCCTACGTGGTGAGCCAGATCGACCGCGGTTGGCCGACGCGGGTGGACTCGGCCGCCGTCGCCCCGGATACGGCCGAGGTCACCGACGTGGTCCGCTTCGCCGACTACCCGGTCATGGCCAAGCTGAGCCGGTGGGGGATCGACGCCCACATGGGCGTGCTGTTCGGCGTGCCGAACCAGCTGGTGCTGTCCGCCCTGGCCGCGGGGCTGATCGCCGTCATCGTGCTGGGCTACCGCATGTGGTGGCAGCGGCGCCCCACACGGTCCCGAGTCCTGGGCGTGGGACGCCCCTACCCGCGCGGCTCCCTCACGGCCCTGTCCCCGCTGTCCAGGGTCGCGGCGGTGGCGGTCACGGCCCTGGTCGGCTGGGCGGCGCCGCTGCTGGGCGCCTCGCTGCTGGTGTTCCTGGCCGTGGACGCCGTCCTCGGGTGGCGGGCCCGGTCACGTGCCTCAGGGGGCTCCGCGCCGGGCGGCCGGGCTCCGGGTGCCGACGGGCAGGCCGGACCCGAGTCCGCGGGCGCGCCCGCGTCCGGGGCGCGGAACCTGTGACGGGCGGCCACGGGTCCGCCTGACCCGTTGGCCGGGGGTCCGGGGCCGGGGAGCGGTCGCCGCGCCGGGCGGCCACCCCCGGACCGGCGCGGAGCGGCGGGTTCAGCTCTGCTGTGGCGAGGAACCCCGGAACTCCAGCCCCGGGAGAAATCGCCGCCCAGTCCCCACCGGCCCGCCAGTGACGGGGGGCACAACGGCCTGCTTTGGCTGCGTTCTGTCACTAGTCGAGTACATGATGGTGGGCGTGTCGAAGATCGTCGTGCAGCTCAAGCTCACGCCGTCGCCCGAGCAGGCGGCGGTGCTGACCTCGACCCTGCGCGATCTCAACGCCCACACCACCTGGGTGGCGAGGGTGGCCCACGAGCAGGGTGTGATGCGCGACTACGAGCTGCGCAAACACACCTACCAGCAGTTGCGTGAGGCCGGGGTGGGCTCGCAAGCGGCCCAGCACGTGATCAAGAAGGTGTGCGACGCCTACCACGCCCGCCGCTCCAATCTGAACAACGGCAACTACGGACCCCAAGGATCGGCCCTCCGGGAGCGGATCGAATCCACACCGATCGCCTTCCGCCCCGACTCGGCGCACCCCTACGACGCGCGCGACCTGTCCTTCGCCATGGACGCGCGCACGATCTCACTGTGGACCTTCCAGGGCCGATTGAAGGACGTGCCCTTCGTCGGCTCCCCCGACCAGATCAAGATACTGGCCGAACACAAACGCGGTGAGGCCGACCTGCTCTGCCGCGACGATGCCTGGTTTCTCGCGGTGACCGTCGAGGTGCCCGACGCTCCTGAGATCGACCCCAACGGGTTTCTCGGGGTGGATCTGGGGATTGTCAACATCGCCACCACCAGTGACGGCCGGGTCATGGCCGGGCGCCAGATCAACCGGTACCGCCGTCGGCAGCTCAGGCTGCGCCAGAAGTTGCAGGCCAAGGGCAGCCGGTCCGCCAAGCGCCTGCCCAACAAGCGGCTCCGCCGTGAAGCACGGTACGCCAGAAACATCAACCACCAGATCTCGAAACGCATCGTGGCCGAGGCCGAACGCACCGGGCGCGGTATCTCCCTTGAGGATCTCAGGGGGATCCGCGCCCGGGTACGGCAACGCAGGCCCCAACGGGTCACGCTGCACTCCTGGTCCTTCCACCAACTGGGCGCCTTCATCGCCTACAAAGCGCGCCTGAAGGGCGTGCCGGTGGTGTTCGTGGACCCGGCGCACTCCTCACGCGAGTGCGCCGCATGCTCCTACACTCACAAGGCCAACCGGGTCTCACAGGCCTTGTTCGTCTGTCGGGACTGCGGCGTCGTTGCGCACGCGGGGCGCAAGTCACACGTCCCACCCGACCACCCCTAGCGGAGCGGTCGGGTCAGACGCGATGAGCTCCCTCGCACCCAGCGGGGTGGTTCAGTGGTGCTCGTGTTCGGAGCCGCCGTCCTCGCTCTCCGCGGTCATCGGCTCCACCGGGACGGTGACCGCCAGCTCCTCCTCGCTGGCGAAGGAGAGGGTGACGGTGACCTCGTCCCCGACGACGGGCGCTTCGGGCAGGTCGTTGACCATGACGTGGTAGCCGCCCTCGACCAGGGTGGTCGCTCCCCCGGCCGGAACCGGGATCTCCTCCACGACCCGCATGCGCGCGGCCCCGGAGTCGGTGGTCTCGGTACTGCACAGGTCGGCGTCGTCGGAGGCGTCGGTGGACACCCCCGTGACGGCGTCGTCCGACTCCCCCGAGTTGGACACTCGCAGGTAGACCACCCCCACCTCCGGGTTGGCCGGTTCGGGCATCCAGGCCTCCGTCACCAGCAGGTGCCCGGCCTCGGCCCGGCCCCGCTCACTCGCGGGAGCGGCGGAGGCCGTCTCCCCGGAGGCGCCCGGTCCGCCCCCGCACGCGGTGACGCACAGCAGCACCCCCAGGGCGGCCGGTGCGGCGCGGCGTGCGTTACGTCGCCTGTCAGCCTGTGTACGCGGCATGGTCCTCACTCGCCTCTTCTCCCCCACGTCCGGTCGGGCCCCGCTGCCGGGCCCGACCGTGATGTCGTCGCGGGAACCGCTCCGGTTCCCGGATCCCCCGGTCTCACAGCAGGGTGTGCGCCACACGGGGCTCCCCCTCCCGCACCGGCGGCACCGCGAACAGTGCGCTGCCCTCGTGTCTGACGTAGGCGCCGAGCGCGTCCCCGCCCTCGTCGAGGTTGCGCTGCACCGCCGTGAACCCGGTGCGCGGATCGGCCTGCCAGGCGGTGAAGAGCAGGCCCGCCTGCCTGCGGCCGTCGGCGTCCCAGCCCAGGTCGTAGCTGAAGCCCCGGCGCAGCATCCGTGCTCCCAGCGTGCTCTCGGGGCTGGCGAGCCTGATGTGGGCGTCACGGGCGATGACCGGCTCCCCCGCGCCGTCCCTGGCCGACAGGTCGGGCCGGTCGTACTCGCGGTCCCCGCCCAGGGGCGCGCCGTCGGACAGGCGGCGTCCGATGACGTCCTCGCGCCGTCGGGTCTCCAGGGCGAACCAGTCGTCCAACAGCATGCGGATGCGCCGCACGACCACGTAGGACCCCCCGTCCATCCAGGCCAGGGACGGCTCGGTGTGGGAGGCCAGGACCTGGGTGGCGAACAGGGCCTCGTCGGGGCGCGGGTTGACCGTCCCGTCGATCTGGCCCATGAGGTTGCGCGGTGTGGCGGCGGGGTCGGCGGCGGCCGCAGCCGACCGCTGGAAGGCGGACAGCGACCAGCGGACCCCGACCCGGCCCCGGGCCGCGCGCAGCAGGTGGTCGACCGCGGAGCTGAGGACCAGGGGGTCCTCGGCTCCCACGTGCAGCATGAGATCGCCGCCGCACCAGGCGGGGTCGAGGCGGTCGGAGTCGAAGGCGGGCAGGTCCTCCATGTGCGGCGGACGCCGGTCGGCCAGCCCCGCGCGTTCCAGCAGGGAGGGGCCCAGCCCGAGGGTGACCCCCAGCGAGGCGGGGTGCAGGCCCTGGGAGGGCGCCCCCTCCCCGAGCGCGGCCGGGCCCCGTTCGTGCAGGGAACGGGCCTCACGGCTCCAGGCGCCGAGGACCTCGCGCGCCGCCACGCGCACGTCCGCCGCGTCTTGGGCGTTCACGTCCACGGCCACCACCCGCACGTGCGCGGGCGTGGGCGTCAGCAGCGCGGGAGGGCGTCCCTCCCGCGAGCCGGTCCTGGAGCGGGCGGGGTCGAGGGCGGGGGCGTCCCGTTCCTCCGCGCCCGCGGCGGCGGAGGCGTACCCCGTCAGCCCTCCGGCGCCGATTCCGGCGATCCCCGCCGCCCCCACGGCGGTGAGCAGACCGCGCCGGGAGAAACGGGGCGGTTCGTGCGCGTCCCCCGTCACAGCAGCGCGCCCCGGAGTTCAGGCAGGAGTGCGGCGATCTGGTCCGCCTCGGTGCCCTCGTCGAACATGCCCGCCGCTCTGCCGTCGGGGAGCAGGACGACGATCCGGCCCCCGTGGGAGACCAGGTACTCGCCCTCGCTCTCCTGGGGCGCCTCGACCGGGATGCCGTAGTCCGCGGCGGCGTCCACCGTGGCGTCGATGTCCCCGCGCACCCCCTGGAAGGCCGGGTCGAAGCGGTCCAGCCACGAGCGCAGCTGTTCGTCGGTGTCGCGCCCGGGGTCGGTGCTGACCATGACGACGTCGTAGTCCCCGGCCTCCTCCCCCGCCTGGTCCAGGGCCAGGTTGATCTCGGCCATGGTCATCGGGCACACGTCCGGGCAGCTGGTGTAGCCGAAGAAGAGCAGGGTGAGGCGGTCGTCGGCGACGTCGGCGAAGGTCCAGGGTTCACCCTCGACCGTGGCCAGCCGGACGGTGGAGGCGGCCATCGGCTCGTCGGACAGGTCCAGGAAGTACTCGGTCTCGGCCAGGGTGTCGGCCGGGTCCGCGGCGCAGGAGGTGACCAGGGCCAGTGAGGCCGCCGCGGCCAGCGCACCGCGTACTGTGCGGGAGAGGGGAGAGCGGGTCATCGTGTGTCTCCGTAAGTCGTTGGACGGCCCGGAAGGGCCGGATGTGGCTGATGTGGCTCTGCTCGGGTGGCTCCGCAGGGTGACCGTCCCTCCCCCGCACGGCTCCCCGCGCGCGGGCCACACCGGGCACGGGCAGCGGGTCGCGGCGCACGCGCGCCGCGCAGGGCGCACGGGAGCCCCGCGCCGTGGGCGCGTGGGGCCGTACACGGCGCGCGAGGCGGCGCGGGATCCGCCCGGGCGTACCGGGGACGGCGGATCACCGCGGCCGAATCACCGGGGCCGGGTCACCAGGGGCTGGGCGTGCCCGTCGGCGGACGCCCTCGGATGGCGACGCGGGGCGGACCGGGTACGGGAAACGACCGCGCCCGAGGGCGCGGGCGGAAGGCCACGGCGCGCACGACGGCTCCGTGCGCCGGGGACGGACCCGGCACGGGTGCGGCCCGGAAAGGCGCTGGAGGCTCAGGCGGCGCCGAGCGGGGAGGGCGGACCCCGCAGGACCCGGGTGTGGCGCAGGTAGGGAAGGAGCGACGGCGGGCGCTCGTCGTTCCACCGCCCGGGGCCGCCCGCCCGGACCGGCGGCGCGGGCGCCCCGGCCAGGACCAGCAGGAGCGGGAGAAGGGTGAGCGCCATGAAGCGCAGGAACGCGAAGAGCGCGTCCTCCCCCCGGTGCAGCCACCACGCGCTGACCAGCGCGGCCAGCACGTGGACGGCGATCATCTGCCACCCCGAAAGGGCGGAGTGGGTGACCGCGTCAGCGGAGTGGGCGCCGTGCGCGCTCTGGTCCCGCCCCGTGTTCTGGGTGTAGCTGAAGGCCACGTGGAGGGCGAGCTGTCCCCACAGCATCCAGCCGACGAGCATCACCGGGCCGTAGCGGCGTCCGGCGGCGGCCCAGGACACGCCGAGGACGGCGGCGCAGCCCAACAGCAGACCCGCGAGGGGGACGTCGTGGCCGGAGCCGAGGGCGTGGCCGTGCGCGGACACGCTCGCGCACACCAGGGTGAACACCCCGGCGCGCAACGGACGGCACGGCTGGCTCTCTGACATCTCCCGCATATCGTCTCACCCCCGCCACGCACCGCCGGAGCGGGACGGTCTTGGCCCTCCGGAGGACGGCGCGCGGCGGTGGATCCCGCCCTGCGGCTGGCGGCCCGGCGGAACGGTCCGGGGTCCGGCACGTCCTCGGTGCGCCTCCGGTGCCATCGCACCGGGCGGGGTCAGGCGGCGGGGCGGCGCGTCGGCGCCCCCGGGGTCAGCGGTCGAGGCAGTCGACGAAGCGGGAGGCCTCGGCCTCGGTCATCCCGGTCTCGCGGGAGACCGTCGTGACGGCGTCGGCCGCGCGGTCCTGGGCGAGCAGCTCCCGGGCCCGGTCGGCGAGGCTCTGACCGGGCGTGGGCTCGACCGGGATCCGGTGGCCCTGCTCGACGGCGTCGACGACGTGCTTGGCCTCGGCCAGTCCCGCGCCGGTGCGCTCGCGCACGAGCTTGATGGCCTCGACCTTGCGGCCCGCCCGCACGAGGGCCTGCGCCTCGTCGACCGTGCCCTGGTCGATCGGCCTTCTCACGGGCTCGGGGCCGAGGAGACGTTCGAAGAAACCGGCCATGGTCGGTGCTGCCTTCCCAGGAGTGCGGAACGGGGCGTCCGCCCCGGCCCCGTAGTGTACGGCCGGGCTTGGGCGTCCACGCCCCGGGCGGGCCCGCCCCCGGCCTCAGCTGTGGTCGGCGTCCAGGTGGGGGAAGTGTCGGCGGATCTCGGGGGCGGTGAGCGTGCGCGGCACGAGTTCCTCCCCCTCGTCCAGGGCGACCACGACGAGGCCGTCGGGCGCGGTCCGCTCACGGCGCAGCGTCGCGGCCACCCCGCGGCAGGCCCGCGCGACGACGTCGGTGTAGCGGTCGTGGACCCGCTCCCAGTGCTCCTCGTCGCACTCCTCGCCCTCCTCGGGGCCGCCGTCCCAGGCCCCGTCGCCGGAGGCGGCCTCGGTCAGGGCCCTGCTCCAGGTCCAGAAGGCCCCGGGGTCGGACCAGTCCGCGTCGAAGTGCTGGTGGGGCCAGTCCGCGGGGTCCCAGCGCAGGTCCCGCTCCGGGCTCGGCGGGTGTTCCCGCTGCCGCCGGTCGACGGCCAGGTGCTCCTCGAACCACTCCTCGGTGGCGGCGGCGAAGACGGGAAGCATGATCCGGCCGCAGGTCTCGGCGTAGAACAGGTACACCGCCACCGCGTAGACGCGACCGCCCCGCGCCAGGCAGGAGCGCGCGAAGCCCTCCAGTTCCGTGGTGAGGTCGGCCTCGAATCCGTCCCAGTCCATGTCCACGGCGGACCACCTCCGGGGGACGACCCTAGCCCCCCGTCAGACCGGACGGCGCGGTCCCGTCCGTGGTCACCGTGGCGGGGGCGCGACGCGCGGCCCGGTGAGCAGGGCGCGTTCAGCGCGCACCGTGCCACCCGGCGCGGAGACCCCCCACGCGGACATGCGGGAAACCCGGACGGAGCCCAGCCGAAAGCACACGGACAAATCCCTCGCACCGCCGCCCCAAAAAGGAATAGCGATCACCAATCCTGCCGTGGAAAAAGCAGAAAGGCGCCCCGGGGTTACGGCCCCGCGAACCCCGGGAATCCTCGATGTCGCGCATACGCACCGCATCGCGGGCGGGGTCGGCCCTTCGAACGGGAGCCGCGCCCGCTCCACCGTTTTCCACATCCGGCGGAAACGCGCCCAACGGTTGATCGCCGACCATCGCGCCGAAGCCGAGCAAGCCCGGCAGACGCGACAGAGGGGGAACATTGCCGCAGGACCAGATCCAGGACATCGACGAATTCGTCGCACTGATCGAGAGCTGGTACAGGGAGGATTTCGGGGGCTTCGCCACCATGTACGACGCCGCGATCAGGCACGTGCGGCCGGTCCCCGAAGACGCACCGGAGGAGGTCCGCCACGACTGGCGCGGAAGGACGATCAACGACCTGTGCGACTTCTTCCGCGAGTGGGAGAGGTGGCGGCCGGGTGTCTCCAACGGGCTGGACTACATCGAGAAGTTCAGCTGGATCAGCTACGAGAACGACTACGGCATGGTCTTCCTCACCTCCGGCCCCGGATGCCGGATGACCGCGCTCTTCACGGAGTTGCAGGGGCGCTACATGGACTCCGAGGCATCCCTCGGCCTGGTGGACGAGTGGATGAGGGAACTCGGGCCGCGGATGGACGACTACGTCGTCCCGGCCGGCGGCTACAGGAACTTCAACGAGTTCTTCGTCCGCGGGGTCAAACGGGGAAAGCGGCCGGTCGACGCGCCCGGTGACGGGTCCGTGGTGGTCGCTCCGGCCGACTGCGTCGTCAACATGATCGTCGGCGAACTGACCGAGGAGACGCGGATCCCGGTCAAGACGGTCACCATGAACGTCAGGCAGCTGCTCGACGGATCCGACTACGCCAGCAGGTTCGTCGGCGGCACGGCGGTGTCCTGCTTCCTGCTGCCCAAGTCGTACCACCGGTACCACTCCCCCGTCGCGGGGCGCGTGGTGGAATCACGCGACGACGTCGGCGGAGTCTACTACGGAATGCGCAATTTCCCCGAGATGCTCAACAAGGGCAACATCGGATACGGGTACGACTACAGCATGTTCGAGCATTTCCGCCGGGGCTATCTCGTCATCGCCACGGGCGGGAACGGCAACGGTCTCGTCGGAATGGTCCCCGTCGGCCTGAACTCGATCGCCTCCGTCGAGTTCAGGCAGAAATTCGCCAAGGTGACTCGCGAGGACCCCGTCGACGTGGACAAGGGGGAGGAGATCGGGTGTTTCAAGTACGGCGGTTCGCTGAACATCCTCCTGTTCGAGAAGGGCAGGTTCCCCGCGCTCCAGCTCCTCCAGGGGCAGCGCATCGGGAACTTCGAGGATCCGGAGACGTCGCCGGCGTTCTTCACCGGCTCCTGGCGCACGCCCTCCCGGCGCCTCGGGTCGTGACCGCGCCCACGGCGGAGCCGGGAGGGGCGGGGGGACGGCCCCCAGCCGCGTCGAGGCGCGGGCGGCGCCAGCGAAGGCCGGGGTGATCGGCCGCGCGCGTACCAGCGGAGCCGACGACCGCGACGGGGGCCGCCCCGCCACGGCGCGCCGGCCCCCGTCGCGCACCGCCTCGCCGTGATCGCCGGGGACGGGCGACCATAGCGTTCGATTTCCAGCCATTGCAACGCACTGGTGGAGTCCGTTGCATTAGATTCCAAACCATTGCAACAATTTCCCGGCGTTTACCTGCACATATGGGGATCCCGCATGGAATTTCTATTGCCACAACCATGAACGCAACGTAGCTTTTCCATCATCAGAAACATCGGGCCGTACCAGCGCCGCACCTGAGGAAGGAAAAGCGCCGAACGCCCTCAAGGCCAACGGCACCACCGGACCCGACCTCCGCGCCACCACCCCGGCGGCATCCCCTCCCCCACACCTCGACCGCGTCACCGCTTCGAAGGAGCACACCACCATGTCCCTCACCCCCACCGGGCAGGACCGCCCGGAACTGCACAAGACCATGCGGGAGATCGTCGACTCCGGTTTCGTCGGGATGCAGCTGCGCGTGCACGACGAGCACGGCGAGTGGGTCGGCAGCGCCGGGGCGCGCAGGCTGGGCGAGCCGGAGCGGCCGCCGGTCGACGGGCACTTCCGGATCGGCAGCGCCACCAAGAACTTCGTCGCGACCACGGTGCTCATGCTGGTGGCCGAGGGCAGGATCGGACTGGAGGACCAGGTGGCCGACCACCTGTCCGAGTTCGGGCTGGACCGGCGGATCACGGTGCGGATGCTGCTCCAGCACACCAGCGGGATCTTCAACCACACCGGCGAGCTCTACGAGGACGGGACGTTCGCGCCGGGGGTCGTCTGGGCGGGCCGGGAGTGGGTGGAGGACCGGTTCCGGACCTACCCGCCGCAGGAGCTGGTGAGGCTGGCGCTGTCCAAGCCGTCCCGGTTCGAGCCGGGGACGGACTGGAGCTACGCCAACACCAACTACGTACTGGCCAGGCTGCTGATCGAACGGGTTACCGGCCGCTCGCTCGCCGAGGAGATGCACCGGCTGTTCCTGGGGCCGCTGGGAATGACCGGCACCGTGGTGCCGACCACCGGGACGGAGGTCCCCGAGCCGCACGCCCACGCCTACTACCGGTACGAGGAGGACGGCGGGGAGAAGACGGTGGACGTCACCCGGCAGAACCCCTCCTGGATCTCCAGCGGCGGTGACATGATCTCGACCACCCGGGACCTGCAGACGTACTTCTCCGCGCTGATGGGCGGCAGGCTCCTGCCGACCGAGCTGTTGGCCGAGATGCGCACGCCGGAGGCGAAGGTCGGCTACGGCCTGGGGGTGTTCGTCCAGGAGACGGACGGCGGCACCCTCTTCCACCACAACGGCGGTATCGCGGGCTCGGCGGCGCTGATGTACGCCACGGCCGACGGCGGCAGGATCCTGACCGCCTCGCTGACCTATGTGGACGACGCCGAGCTGTCCCTGGCGCAGACGTTCCAGGAGGCGACGCGGAGGCTCGTCGAGGAGGTGTTCGGCGGCGGGCGGACCGAGGCGGAGGACGAGGCGGCCGAGCAGGACGCCGGAGCGGCGCGGTTGACGGGCTGAGCGGTTCGCAGCCGCGCCCGTCGAGGGCGGACTCCCCGCGGCGCCGCACCGGCCAGAAGGCGGACCGGGGTCGTTCCGCTGTCCGGAGGGCGGCCCCCGTGGCGCCCTCCGGACAGCGGGCGGGGTCCTCAGCCCCGGGCGGGACCGCGCTCGCCCACGTCCTCGCGCAGCTGCTCCAGGGTGTTCTTCAGCAGCCGGGAGACGTGCATCTGGGAGTAGCCCATGCGGTCGGCGATCTCGGTCTGGGTGTGGTCGCCGAAGAAGCGCAGCTTGAGGATCTCGCGCTCGCGCTCGGGCAGACGGGCCAGGGCGGGCTTGAGCGACTCGCGCTGCACGACCCGCTCCAGGCCCTCGTCCTCGCTGCCCAGGTGGTCCTCCAGGCGGGAGCCCTCCTGGCCGTCGGAGTCGGAGGAGTCGGGGGCGTCCAGCGAGAGGGAGCGGTAGGACTCCGAGGCCTGGACGAGCTCGACGACCTCCTCCTCGTCCAGCCCCATCTCCTTGGCGATCTCGGCGTTGGTGGGGACGCGCGCGTGGGTCTGCTGGAAGGTGTTGAGGACCTGGCGCAGCTTGATCCGGTTCTCCTGGTGACGCCTGGGAACCCGGATCGCCCAGGTGTGGTCGCGGAAGTGCCGCTTGATCTCACCGGTGACCGTGGGCATCAGGTAGGAGATGAAGGGCTTGCCGCGGTCGGGCCGGTAGCCGCGGATGGCCTTGACCAGGCCGACCATGGCGGTCTGCTTGAGGTCCTCCAACGGCTCACCTCGGCCGTTGTAGCGGCGGGCGAGCTTGTTGACCAGCGGCTGGTAGCGGACCACGACCTCCTCGCGCAGCCTGACCGCGCGCGGGTCGTCGTCGTCCAGACCGTGGAGTTCGGCGAGGAGTTCCTCGGCCGGGATCTCCTTACCCGGCGAGGACGTGCGCGTCCTGGGGACGAGGGTCGTGTGGTCGGTGTCGGCCTGCGACACGGTGTCCTTGTTCAACGTGGTGGACAAGAGGAAACCCCCGGTGCTCTGGTCCTGTGTGCTCCTGTCTGTCTGCCTCGGCAGACACCGGTGCGCTGACCCGTTCGCGACCGCGGTTCGGGTGCCGCGGCCCGGCGGGCGGCGCCGGTGCGACCACTACTGTTCCCACAGAAACGACTTCAAAAGCCGCAGAGCGAATTTTTTGTTGTCACACGACAAATAACCACGTCAGAGCCCCTCTGCCAACCCGAACGGGGTGCGTGCGAGGCCGCCGCGCCCGCGGGTCGCGCCCCCGTGCCGCGAACCGGCGACCGCCCCCTTCCCACCCGGCGGGCGGAGGACGTGGCGTCCTCCGCCCGCCGCGCCCGGTGGCGGTCGTCAGTCGAGGAGGGCCGTCGCCTCGACCTCGACGAGCACGTCGGGTTCGAAGAGGTAGTCCACGCCGATGAGCGACGAGGGCGGCAGCGGCGTCGGCAGACCGATCTCCTCGGCCACCTCGGCGACCCCCGCCATGAAGGCGTCGATCTTGCCGGGCTCCCACGCCGTGACGTAGAAGGTCAGCCGCAGGACGTCGTCGAACGTCGCTCCCGCCCCGGCCAGGCCCGCCGCGGTGTTGCGCAGCACCTGGGCCACCTGCCCGGCGAGGTCGCCCGGGGCCACCGGGGTCGCGTCGGCGCGGCGGGCGACCTGTCCGCTGACGTGCACGTGGCGCGTACCGGTGCCGACCGCGACGTGGTGGTACGGGGTGGGCTGCATCATGCCCTCGGGGGTGAAACGCTGAACGGCCATCGCCTGTGTCCTCGCTACTGGTACCGACTTGGTCTAACGTTGATACCTGGTATCAAAAGGAAACTTCAACGAAACCAGGTGTCATGACGGATACCGGGCAGGCAGCCCACGACGACATCGGCATCACCGCGCCGCACCGCGAGCTCCTCAACCAGATCCTGGACAAGTGGTCGATGGAGGTGCTCAACGTGCTCTGCGAGCGCCCCTCGCGCTTCAACGAACTGCGCCGCGCGATCCCCTCGGTGACCCAGAAGTCGCTCACCGCGACCCTGCGCCGCCTCGAACGCAACGGCATCGTGCACCGCGCGGTGGTCGGCTCGCGGCCGGTCGCCGTCGAGTACCGGATCACCCCGCTGGGCAAGACGCTCCGGCACCCGGTGGACGTGCTGCTCGACTGGATCTCGGCGCACACGCCCGAGATCGAGCGGGCACGCGAGCGCTTCGACCTCGAACAGGACGGCGGCTGACACCCGGGGCGGCCGGTGCCGGAAGGGCACGCCGCCGGGGCGGGTGCGGACGCGCGCGGGACGGTACCGCCCGTGCCGCCGCGCCTCGACGGGCCGGGCCCGGGGCGGCGCCGGTACGGGACCCGGGGACGCCTCAGTTCCCCCGCGCCAGGTGGTCGAGTCCGCACGCCGTCCCGCTCATCGCCTTGACCACGGCCATGGTCCGGTTGGTGCAGTCGAGCTTGGTCAGGACCTGCGCGACGTTGCGTTTGGCCCCGTGCAGGGAGATCCGCAGCTGGGCGGCGATCTCCTTGTTCTCCAGCCCGCGCGCCATGAGGGCCAGCGTCTGGCGTTCGCGTTCGGTCAGGCGGGTGGCCGGGCCCGGCACGCCGTGCAGGCGCCGCCCGTGGGCGGCGGCCCGGTCGACCAGACCGGGGGAAAGGTAGACGCGGCCCCGTTCGAGCTGCCAGAAGGCGAAGTGCAGGTCGGCCGGGGACAGCTCGTCCACCGAGACCAGGGCGTCCGTGCCGGTCTCGTTGAGCGGGCACCCCGGTGAACGGTCGGACGCCGACAGCACGGACAGGTGTTTGCCCCGTGCCCCCCGGGCCGCCTCGCGCAGGGCCGCCGTGTCCTCGGCGCCGGACCGGCGGACGTGGAAGACGAAGTCCCATCCGCGCCGGCCCAGGTGCGCGATGGCCTCGGCGGGACAGTCGAAGTGGGCCAGGACGCCCGCGGTGCAGTCCATGGAGCGCAGCGCGCGCAGGGTGGCCTCGGTACTGGGCGAGTCGGGCCCGACCACCATGGTCTCGTGCTCGCGGTCGCACAGGGGGATCAGGGGCGGGCCGTTCTCCGGGGCGCAGGGAACGGGAAGCTGGTCGACGTGCTCATGGGTGGAGGTCATAACGGCTCCTCGTGCTTGCCGGTCGGATGGGAGGGCGGGGCGGGAACGCTGGCCGTCACCGCGCGGTGTCGCGGCTCGCGCGCGACGGCCGCGGGGAGGGTCCGGGTTCGGAGTCGGCCGGCCCGGTCTCGTCCGCCCGGGTTCCGCACAGTCCGGCCCGGGCCTTGAGGACCATCTCCTGGAACTCGGCTTCGGGGTCGGAGTCCAGGACGATGGCGCCCCCCGCTCCCACGATCATCCGGCCGTCGGCGACCACCGCCGTGCGGATGACGATGTTCAGGTCGGCCGCCCCACTCAGGGCGAAGTACCCCAGCGAGCCCGAGTAAACTCCGCGGGCCCGTCCCTCCAGGCGTTCGATGATCTCCATCGTGCGGAGTTTGGGGGCGCCGGTCATCGATCCGCCGGGGAAGCAGGCGCGTGCCGCCCCGACGGCCCCCACCCCCGGCCTGAGCCTGCCCTCGACCGTGCTGACGAGCTGGTGCACGGAGGTGTAGGACTCGACCTGCATGTAGCGGGGGACGCTCACCCCGCCCACCTCGCACACGCGTCCCAGGTCATTGCGGACCAGGTCCACGATCATGAGGTTCTCCGCGCGCGTCTTGGGGTCCCGCGCCAGGGACGCGCGCAGCCGGGCGTCGGCGGCCGGATCGGGGTGGCGCGGCGCGGTCCCCTTCATCGGCTTGGACTCGGCGGTGCCGTCCTCGCCCACCCGCAGGAAGCGCTCCGGTGACGAGCACAGCACGCTCGCGGGCCCCGCGCGGAGGAAGGCCCCGTAGGGGGCCGGATTGGCCCGGCGCATCCGCAGGTAGGTCTCCAACGGGTCGCCCGAGCAGGGGAGGCTGACCTCGTTGGTCAGGCAGATCTCGTAGCTCTCCCCCGCCCTGAGCTCCTCCAGGCAGGAGTGCACGTCCGCCAGGTACCCCGCGCGCCGACGCCTCAGGAACGGCGTCGGCTCCACCGGGTCCGGGGCCGCGGGGGCGGGCCGGGAGTGCCGCACGCCTCCCTCCGCCAGCGCCTGGACGCTGTCCAGCCACTGGTCGGCCGCCTCCACCGAGGCGGGCAGGTCGCGGCAGGAGGCCAGCAGCCAGGTGGCGCCGTCCCGGTGGTCGACGGCCACGGTCCTGGTGGCCGACATCCACAGCGCGTCCGGGGTGTGCGCGGTGTGGCGGTTGGGGGACCCGCAGTCCGCCTTGGCCTCGTAGCCCATGTAGCCCACGTAACCGCCGTTGAAGTCGAAGGGCAGCTCGCGCGGGGAGGGGGTGCGCGCGGCGGACAGGCGCGCCTCCAGCAGGTCGAAGACCGACCCCTCCTCGGTGTGCCTCGGGGCGCCCTCCCCGTCGCCGACGCGCAGGCGGCCCGCACCGGCGTCGTAGGTCAGGACCTCGGCGTCCGGCCCCGACGGCGCCCCGAGGAAGGAGAAGCGGGAGAACCCCTCGACCAGGCGGCTGCTGTCGAGCCAGTAGGCGTACGGCAGGTCCGCGAACAGGAGGCGGAAGAGGTACTCGGCCTCCGGCGCGCGCTCCAGCCGCCGCCACCGCAGCAGCCAGGGCGTCCGGGGGCGGGTCTCCGGGGAGGGCGCGCGCCGCACCGCGGGGTCGGCGGCCCTCCCCTTCCCGAGCGCCGATCCGCCGCGCGCCGTGGGGCGGGCCAGTGAGAAGAAGTTCCCCACCAGCCGGGCGCCGTGCTCGGTGGCGACCGACTCCGGGTGGAACTGCACCCCCCACCACGCGCGCCGGGGGTCGCTGACGCCCATGACGACGCCGTCCTCGGTCCGGGCGTCCACGTCGAGGTGCTCCTTGACCCCGTCCGGCAGGCACAGGGAGTGGTAGCGCACCGCCGGGAACCCCTGGGGGAGGCCGGTGAACAGGTTGCGGCCGTTGTGCAGGACGCGCTCGACCGCGCCGTGCCTGGGCCGGGGCGAGGGGACGACGGGGCTGCCCGCCAGCCAGCCGAGGGCCTGGTGGCCCAGGCACACGCCGAGCACGGGCGCGCGTGTGCGGGTCAGGAACGCGGAGGCGTGTCCGAGGTCGGAGGGCCGGTCCGGGCGCCCCGGGCCGGGTGAGACCACCACGGCGTCGGGGTCGGGACCGGAGCCCAGGAGCCGCGGGTCGTCGTTGCGGCACACCTCGGGTTCGACCCCGGTCGTGGCCGCTATCAGCTGGAAGAGGTTGTAGGTGTAGGAGTCGTAGTTGTCGATGAGCAACGTGTGCATGGCTCTCCGAGCCGTTCTCACTGCTTACGGGAGTGGGGCGGGGCCCGCCGGCGGCGAGCCGGGGGCGCTCCGCGCGGGGTCGTGCCGGGAGGCGGCCGCCAGGGAGGCCCGGAGCTGGAACCGGCGGAGTTTGCCCGTGGGCGTCCTCGGCAGGTCGGGCACCAGGCGCACGCTCCGAGGCACCTT
Organism: Nocardiopsis sp. LDBS0036; assembly: GCF_041228755.1. Classification (NCBI taxonomy): domain Bacteria; kingdom Bacillati; phylum Actinomycetota; class Actinomycetes; order Streptosporangiales; family Nocardiopsidaceae; genus Nocardiopsis; species Nocardiopsis sp. LDBS0036. Next base: position 649,089 of record NZ_CP141103.1, on the reverse strand, counting down.
GTAGGGGGCGACCCGTCCGCGCAGACCGTCGATGAGTTCGCTCTCCAGCGTCTCGGCGGAGTCCGCGGAGGAGGCCGGGACCACGAAGGCGTGCAGGCGGGTGGCCCCCCGCTCGTCGGGCAGGCTGGTCACCGCCGCCTCCCGCACCCGGGGGTCGGACCGCAGCAGGTCCTCCACCTCCACGGGCGAGAAGGTGATGCCGCCGACCATCTCCAGGTCGTCGGTCCGGCCCCGGTGCACCAGGTCCCCGGACGGGAGCGCGGTCACCAGGTCGCCTGTGCGCAGCCAGCCGTCCTCGGGCAGGGTCCGCCGCGTGTCCTCGGGGAGGTTGAGGTAGCCCTGCATCAGGGTGGGCCCCGTGACGTGGAGTTCGCCGGTGCCGCCCGGGGCCACGGGGGCGCCGTCGCGGTCCAGCACCCGGACGCGGAACCCGGGCAGGACGCGGCCCACGGTGCCGGGCACGTCGCGCGAGACGGTGTTGGAGCAGAAGCCGTGCCCGGCCTCGGTCGATCCCAGCTGTTCCAGGAGGGGCACTCCGAGCAGGCCGCGCGCCCGCTCCCCCAGGTCGGGCGCCAGCCGCTCCCCCGCCGACACGGCCAGGCGCAGGCTGGCGAGGTCGGCGGGCGAGGCCTCGCGCACCAGGTTGGCGTAGAAGGAGGGCACCCCGTAGAGCAGGGTGACACCGTGCCGCGCCACCAGGCCGGCGACCTCGGCGGCCCCGGGCCGCCCGGCGGTGTACACCGCGGCCGAGCCCGACAGCAGCGGGAAGACGAAGGCGTTGCCGAAGCCGTAGGCGAAGAACATCTTCGACACCGACAGGGTCACGTCCGTCGGCCCCACGTCCGCCACGGGACGCCCCACCAGTTCCATGTACGAGGCGGGGTCGGCGCACCGGTGCACGACCCCCTTGGGCTGTCCGGTGGTCCCGGAGGTGTACTGCACGTACAGCGGGGCGTCCGGGCCCGTCGGCACGGGAGGGGCGGGGGCGCGGGTCGCGCCCTCCGCCAGGAGGGCGGCGCCGGTGAGCGCGGGCGCGTCCGGGAACCGCTCGTGCAGGTGTTCCTCGGCCAGGACGAGCACGGGAGCGCAGTCCGAGGCCATGTAGCGGTGTTCGCGCCCGGACAGGTCGGGGTTGACCGTGACCGCCACGGCCCCGATCCGCGCGCAGGCGAGGAAGGACACCACCCACGCCGCACCGTCCGGCAGGGCCAGCAGCACGTGGTCGCCCGGTCCGACCCCGCGCCCGGCCAGGACCGCGGCGCAGCGGGCGGCGGTCGCGTGCACCTGGCCGTGCGTCCAGACCGCGCCGTCCTCCAGGCAGGCGGGGCGGTCGCGCCATCCGCGCTCCCCGCACAGGCGGGACAGGTCGTGGGCGAGGTTCAACACGTGCGCGCCCGGGTGTGCGCGGCCTCGGGCCCGGGCGCGGCGAACAGCGCACGCGTCCCGGGGCCGCGGTAGGCGGTGGCCACGAGCGCGCCGTCCACACGGCCCAGCGGCCACCAACCGCCCGCCAACAGGGATTCCAGGCCCTCCCGGTCGGGGTCGCCGCACAGGGCGGGCCCCACCAGTCGGCAGGCGAGCCAGAGCAGGGCGCCGGAGACGGCGTGGGCGTCCACGTCCTCGTCGTCCGCGGGGTCCAGACAGGGCGTGCACAGGAGCATGGTCATGTGCAGTGCCAGTTCCAGGTCGGCGCCGCGTCCGGCGTCGAGCAGACGAGTCCGGGCGCGGTCGCTGCGTCCCTCCACACCGGCGACCCACGCGGGGTCGACCCGGTCCGCCAGGCTCAGCGCCTCCGCCAGGCCGACCGCCCGGGCCCTCCCGGCGACGGGGACCGCCCTACCCCCGCACAGGCCGCGGAGCAGCGCACCGACCCGGGGGCCGCCCGCGCCCAGCAGGGCTTCGGTGTCCTCGGGGGGACGGTTCAGTTCATAGAGCCGTTCCATGTCTGCTTCACCTCGGGAAAGACCAGGTTCAGATCGTCCTCGACGATGGACCGGGCGCGCTCGGAGAAGATCCGCCGGCACTCGTCGTTGGTCAGCCGCTTGATCCCCCAGCGGCGGAACCGTGCGTTGTTGGGCGAGTCGCTGCGCCCGAAGAAGGTCATCGTGACCGGGACCATGCCGTCCACGACGCGCTGCATCTCCCCGCGCCGGGCGGGGTCACGGGCCAGCCTGCGCGAGCCGTCACGCCCGAAGCGCACGTGGAAGCGCTCCTCGGGCATCAGGGAGACGCACAGGTCGCGCAGCGGCCGGTAGGAGCAGGAGCACAGGTCCTCCATCAGGACGATCTCGGCGAGGTCGATCAGCGCCTTGGACAGGACGTACTCCGGCCAACTGGACAGCTCCTCCTCGAACACCGTCAGGGGCGGACGCGTGTAGGGGTCCTCCAGGGAGAGCGCGGCGGCCAGTTTGTTGAACTGCAGGTGGTGGCCGTACTCCTCCATCGCCATCCGGCAGGCCAGCCACTTGTCCTTGGCGGTGGGCGCGTGCGCGATGGAGGGCTCGTCGAACGCGGCCGCTCCGGCCCTCTCGTTGCGCACGTGGCTGTTGATGATCTTTCCGAGGCACTCGACGTATTCGTCTCCGAGCGCGAATGCCTCCTCGGGCCCCCCGATCTCACCGGGCTCTGGGACCGGAGGTTTTTCTCTATATGAGGAAATGATCGCAGGCACCTCCCTGGTGCACTCTGGGTCGACCATAATTCAATATATGAAGACTCTGTTCAGGCGCAAGTGCCCATATGGCTACCAAGGTTTGCATAAATTAGGCATGCCTTCCCTTGCTTCTCGTCCGCCGTTTGCCCGGAACTATAGGATTGGCCCTTCCGTTTCACTTCTTTGGGTCGCTTTCCCTACTCTGAGTGACGAAAAGGAAAGCGGTTTCGCCCATCCCACCGGAACGGCCCCGCCGATCGCGGCACCGCCGTCGGGCGCCCGCCCCGGGGGTCGCCGCGCAGGTCATCGCACCCGCGGACGCGTCCGCCGCGGCTCCGGCGGCTCAGCACGCGGACCCCGGCGCCGTCACCGCGGTTCCCTGTTCCGTAAGGGATGCGGTCCACGATGACGGACCGGCGCGAAGGGGTTGACCCGCTCACGGCCACCCCGCCCCGGGCGTCGGCGCGGCCCCGGGGCCCGGCGGGGCCCACGCGGGGCGGACCGGCGCACGGAAACATCCGCGACCGGTTCCACGCCCGTGCGCCCCGCCCCGGCGAAGCACACGGAAAAGGGTTCTCCACGTCGGTCGAAAGCCCTCTGAGCAGGGTCGCTCCTGCGCCGGTCGGCACAGGCCGGAGCCCGCCCGGCAGGAGGCACCGGCGACCGGCTCGAGGCCCCTGAATGGTTAAGGCCAAGCATGGCGGTGTTTTCTCTCCGGGCCTCCGGGTAACCGGATTAGGGGGTTGAAGACCCACTCCGCACTTGGCACGATTGGCGATGTGTTAAACAGCGAACGAGACGCGGACACGCTTTGTGTCCTCGTCCAGGGTAAACGGCACGGAATTGGAAGTGTCGAGGCCGGGATCGGCAGAAGCATTTCCCTGTCGCCCTCTCGGGTCCGTGTCCTGCAACCCTTCCACGGCGGTCCCGTGTACGTCCTCGTGGAGGACGACGGGCACGGCGGCGACCACCGGTCGGCCGCCCGCCGGGTGCGCGCGGCCACCGCCGACGCCTACGGGTTCGTCCCCGACGGTGTGGTCGTGCTGCCGCGCGGCGCGGTCGCGGACCGCGACGACGCGGAGGCGCCGGTGCCCGCGCGGATACTGCACTCCGCGCTGGACGGGGCCCTCCACACGGACTTCCTGCCGGTCGCCGCGACCGGCGCACCCGCCCCCGGGGCCCGCGCGCCGGTGCCGCCCGCCCCATCCCGACCGGTGGACGTCGAGGAGGTGCGCGAGACGGTGGCCGCGCTGCTGGGCCGCCCCCTCTCCGAGGTCGGGCCCGAGGACGATCTCATCGGTCTGGGCATCGACTCACTGCGCACGATGCAGTTCGCCAACGACCAGAGGGCGAAGGGGTTCGGCGTACGGTTCCCCGACCTCTTCGCCCGCCCCACCGTGCGCGCGTGGACCGAACTGCTCGCGCTCTCGCCCGGCACGGGCTCCCCGGACGGAGCCGGACCGGCCGCGGCCGAGGGCGAACCCTTCCCCCTGACGCCCGTGCAGCACGCCTACTGGATCGGACGCCGCGACGACCAGGTCCTCGGCGGCGTCGCCTGCCACTTCTACGTCGAACTCGACGGCCGCGGACTGCGCCCCCGGCGCCTGGAGAGGGCGTTGCGCGCGCTGATCCAGCGGCACCCCGCACTGCGCACGGCCTACACCGACGACGGCGGGCAACGGGTCCTCCCCGAGCCCCGCGTGGAGCCGCTGGAGACCGACGACCTGCGCCACCTCGACCAGGCGGAGGCCGACCGGCGCCTGGAGGAGCGCAGGGAGCGCCTCTCCCACCGCCTTTTGGACATCGCCTCCGGGCAGGTGCTCGCAGCCTGCCTCTCCCTGCTGCCGGACGGCGGGCACCGGCTGCACCTGAACTTCGAGCTGCTGGCCACCGACGTCCAGAGCATCCGCATCGCTCTCGTCGAACTCGCGGAGCTCTACCGCAGCCCCCGGGACGAGCTGCCCCCGCTCGGCACGGACTTCGCGAGCTACCTCGCCGCGCGGGAGAGCCGCCGGGCCCCCTCCCGTGACGCGCACCGCGACTACTGGGCGTCGCGGGTACCCGAACTGCCCGGTCCGCCGCAGCTGCCGCTGGCGGCCGACCCCGCCCGGGCGGGTGTTCCGCGTTTCGAGCGGCGCGAGCACCGGCTCGGCCCCGAGCGCCGGGAACGGCTGGCCGGACTCGCCCGTGCGCACGGGGCCACGGTGCCGATGGTCCTGGCCGCCGCTTTCGCCGAGGTGGTCGGCGCGTGGAGCGCCACACCCCGCTTCCTGCTCAACCTGCCCCTGTTCGACCGCGAGGCCCTGGACGGGGCGGGGGCGGGTATCGAGGGGGTCGTGGCCGACTTCACCAACCTCGTCCTGGTGGCGTTCGACCTCACCGGCACCGCCTCCTTCGCCGACCGGGTGGCCGCCGCCCAGGCGTGTCTGCGCGAGCACGTCGCCCACTCCGACTACAGCGGTGTGGAGGTGCTGCGCGACCTGACCCGGCGGGGCGGGCCGCCCGCCCCCGCTCCCGTGGTGTTCACCAGCGCCGTCGGCATGGGCGAGCTGATCGAACCGCGGGTCCGCGAGGTCCTGGGCGAGACGGGGTGGATGATCTCCCAGACGCCGCAGGTGTGGTTGGACCACCAGGTGGTGGAGCGCGACGGCGGTCTGGCCCTGGTGTGGGACGCGGTGTCGGGCCTGTTCCCCGAGGGCGTGCTGGACGCGATGTTCGACGCCTACGGCCGCGTGCTCGAACAGGTCCTGGCGGGCGACTGGTCGATACCGGTGGTCGCCGTACCGACACGGGACCACCTGGCGGTGAGGACGCGGGTCAACGAGGCCGCCATGGCCGCCTCTCCGCTGACGGACGGTGTCGCCGCCGGTGCGGGCCTGTTGCACGGCGGTTTCTTCGCGTGGGCCGAACGCGAACCCGACCGCGTCGCCGTGGTCTGGGACGGGGGCCGGTGGACCTACGCCGAACTGGCCGAACGCGCCCTGCGCACCGCCGCCCACCTGAGCGAGCGGGGCGCCCGCCCCGGCGACACGGTCGCGGTGAGCCTGCCCAAGGGCCCCGACCAGGTCGCGGCGGTCCTGGGCGTCCTCGCCGCAGGCTGCGCCTACGTACCGGTGGGGGTGGACCAACCCGCCCTGCGCCGCGAACGCATGCTCCGCCGCGCCGACGCCGCACTGGTCCTGGACGACCTGGAACCGGTGTCGAAGACGCGGCCGTGGGACGGCCCGACCGAGGTCCCCCCGGAGGCGTCGGCGTACGTGATCTTCACTTCGGGGTCCACGGGTGAGCCCAAGGGTGTGGAGGTGACCCACCGGGCGGCGGTGAACACCGTGACCGACGTGTGCGCACGCTTCGGCATCGGCCCCGACGACCGCGTCCTCGCCGTCTCGGCACTGGACTTCGACCTGTCCGTCTTCGACGTGTTCGGCCTCCTCGGCGTCGGCGGCGCGGTGGTCGTACCCGAAGAGGAGCAGCGGCGGGACGCCGCCGCCTGGTGCGGGGCCGTCAGCCGACACGGCGTGACGGTCTGGAACACCGTCCCCGTGCTCGCCCAGATGCTCGTGGAAGCGGCCACCGGCGCACCGGAGTCCCTGGCGGGGCTGAGGGTGGTCATGGTCTCCGGTGACTGGGTGCCCCTGGACCTGCCCGGGCAGGTCACGCGGGCGGCTCCGGACTGTCGTTTCGTGGCGATGGGCGGGGCCACCGAAGCCGCGATCTGGTCCAACTACGAGGAAGTCGGGGAGCTCGACCCGGACTGGCCCTCGATCCCCTACGGCCGCCCCCTGTCCGGCCAGTGCTTCCGGGTCGTGGGACCCGACGGCCGTGACCGCCCCGACTGGGTACCCGGTGAACTGTGGATCGGCGGCGCGGGCGTGGCCGTGGGCTACCGGGGCGACCCCGCCACGACGGCCGCCCGCTTCGTCACCGACGAGCGGGGAGTGCGCTGGTACCGCACCGGCGACCAGGGACGCTACCGGCCCGACGGCCGCCTGGAGTTCCTGGGCCGCGACGACCACCAGATCAAGATCCGGGGCCACCGGCTCGAACTCGGAGAGGTCGAGGCCGCCGCACGCGCCCACCCCCGCATCACCTCGGCCGCCGTGGTGGTCTCCCCCGCACCCTCACCCCGCCTGGTCGCGTTCGTGACGGTGACCGGAGGAGGCACGGCACCGGAGGCCCTGCGGGACTTCCTCGCCGAGCGGCTGCCCGAGCACGCCGTCCCCGCCCACGTGGTGACGGTGCCCCGGATCCCGCTCAACGCCAACGGCAAGGTCGACCGGGCCGCGTTGACGGCCCTGGCCGGAGAACAGGTCGGACGAACCGCCGCGACCGGCGCACCGCCCGAGGGCCCGACCGAACGGGCGGTGGCCGACATCTGGGCCGACCTGCTCGGCCTGGACACCGTCAACCGCGACGACAACTTCTTCACGCTCGGCGGGGACAGCCTCCTCGCCACCCGCATGATCGTCCGCCTCAACGACCGGGGGCTGCGCGGAGCGGACCTGGGCCTGCTGTTCTCCGCCGGTTCGCTGCGGGAGTTCGCCCGGGGGCTGCGGGACGGGACCGGTGAAGCGGGCTTCAGCGCTCCGGTCGCACGCCCCGAGGAGCGCCACGAACCGTTCCCGCTGACCTCGGTGCAGCAGGCGTACCGGATCGGCCGCGGCGACGACTTCGCACTCGGCGGGGTCGACTGCCACTTCTACACCGAGTACGACGGTGCCGACATCGACCTCGCACGGCTGGAGGAGGCCTGGAACCTGCTCATCCTGCGTCACGACATGCTGCGGGCCGTGCTCACCCCGGACGGACGCCAACGCGTCCTCCCCGAGGTGCCCCGGTTCGCCGTCCCGGTCACCGACGCCTCGGACGAGGACGCCGGTCAGGCCCTGGCGGACCTGCGCGCGGCCATGTCCCACCAGCTCATCGACCCGCACACCTGGCCGCTGTTCGACCTGCGCGCGGTGCGCTACGGCGGCGGAAGGGTCCGTCTGGGCCTGAGCATCGACGCGCTCACCGTGGACGCGCTCAGCGCGATGATCCTCCTGGGCGAGCTGGACCGCCTCTACGCCGACCCGAAGGCCCGGTTGGCACCGCTCGGGCTCACCTTCCGCGACTACGTGCTGGGCGTGCACCCGTCCCCGGAACGACGGGAACGCGCCGAACGCCACTGGGCCGCCCGGGTCCGCGCCCTGCCCGGTCCGCCGGAGCTGCCGCTGGCGACCGACCCCTCGCTCGTGCGGGCCCCGCGATTCGAGCGGCGCGAGCAGTGGCTGGACACCCGCGAACGGGAGGCCCTGCTCGCCGCGGCCCGGGCCCACGGGGTCACCGCCTCGGCCGTGCTGGCCACGGCGTTCTGCGAGACGCTCGGCGCCTGGAGCGCGAACCCGCACCTGACGATCAACCTCACCCTGTTCGACCGCCGCGACGTCCACCCCGACGTCGGGTCCCTGGTCGGCGACTTCACCTCCCTGCTCCTGGCGGGCTACCAGCCCGAACCGGAGGACAGCTGGGCCGAGCGCGTCACGCGCCTGCACCGCCGGATGGGACAGGACCTGGACCACAGCGAGGTCACCGCCCGGTGGGTCCTGTCCGAACTGGCCCGCCACCGGGGCTCCCTGGACGTGTCGATGCCCGTGGTCTTCACCAGCACGATAGGCGCGACCGGAACGGGCGACGCGGCCGTACGCCCCTCCTTCGCCGAGCCGGTCTGGGGTGTGTCGCAGACGCCGCAGGTGTGGCTGGACCACCAGGTGGTGGAGCGCGACGGCGGTCTGGCCCTGGTGTGGGACGCGGTGTCGGGCCTGTTCCCCGAGGGCGTGCTGGACGCGATGTTCGACGCCTACGGCCGCGTGCTGCGCCAACTGCTGGACGGCGACTGGACGCGGCGTCCGGTGCACACTCCCCCGCCGGAGCAGCTCCTCACGCGCGAGCGGGTGAACCGGATCGCGGCCGACACCCCGGTGCGTCCGGCTTCGGACCTGTTGCACGGCGGTTTCTTCGCGTGGGCCGAACGCGAACCCGACCGCGTCGCCGTGGTCTGGGACGGGGGCCGGTGGACCTACGCCGAACTGGCCGAACGCGCCCTGCGCACCGCCGCCCACCTGAACGAACACGGCGCCCGCCCCGGCGACACGGTCGCGGTGAGCCTGCCCAAGGGCCCCGACCAGGTCGCGGCGGTCCTGGGCGTCCTCGCCGCAGGCTGCGCCTACGTACCGGTGGGGGTGGACCAACCCGCCCTGCGCCGCGAACGCATGCTCCGCCGCGCCGACGCCGCGCTGGTCCTGGACGACCTGGGCCCCGCCCTGGCGGCGAAGCCCTGGAAGCGACCGGCCCGGGTCGGGGCGGACGCGTCCGCCTACGTGATCTTCACCTCCGGCTCGACGGGCGAACCGAAGGGTGTGGAGGTGACCCACCGGGCGGCGGTGAACACCGTGACCGACGTGTGCGCACGCTTCGGCATCGGCCCCGACGACCGCGTCCTCGCCGTCTCGGCACTGGACTTCGACCTGTCCGTCTTCGACGTGTTCGGCCTCCTCGGCGTCGGCGGCGCGGTGGTCGTACCCGAAGAGGAGCAGCGGCGGGACGCCGCAGCCTGGTGCGGGGCCGTCAGCCGACACGGCGTGACGGTCTGGAACACCGTGCCGGTCCTCGCCCAGATGCTGACGGAGACGGCGGCCGGTGTCCCGGAGTCCCTGGCGGGGCTGCGCGTGGTCATGGTCTCCGGTGACTGGGTGCCCCTGGACCTGCCCCGGAGCATCGAGGACCTGGCCCCCGGTTGCCGTTTCGTGGCGATGGGCGGGGCGACCGAGGCCGCGATCTGGTCCAACTACGAGGAAGTCGGGGAGCTCGACCCGGACTGGCCCTCGATCCCCTACGGCCGCCCCCTGTCCGGCCAGTGCTTCCGGGTCGTGGGACCCGACGGCCGTGACCGACCCGACTGGGTACCCGGCGAGCTGTGGATCGGCGGCGCGGGCGTGGCCGTGGGCTACCGGGGCGACCCCGCCACCACGGCCGCCCGCTTCGTCACCGACGAGCGGGGAGTGCGCTGGTACCGCACCGGCGACCAGGGACGCTACCGGCCCGACGGACGACTGGAGTTCCTGGGCCGCGACGACCACCAGATCAAGATCCGGGGCCACCGGCTCGAACTCGGAGAGGTCGAGGCCGCCGCACGCGCCCACCCCCGCATCACCTCGGCCGCGGTGGTGGTCTCCCCCGCACCCTCACCCCGCCTGGTCGCGTTCGTGACCGCCGTGGAGGGCCGGGAGGCTCCGGACTCGCTGCGGGACTTCCTCGCCGAACGGCTGCCCGAACACGCCGTCCCCGCCCACGTGGTGACGGTGCCCCGGATGCCGCTCAACGCCAACGGCAAGGTCGACCGGGCAGCCCTGACGACCCTGGCCGGACAGCGGGCCGGGAACGACGCCGCCGCGGGCGCACCGCCCGAGGGCCCGACCGAACGGGCGGTGGCCGACATCTGGGCCGACCTGCTCGGCCTGGACACCGTCAACCGCGACGACGACTTCGTCGCGCTGGGCGGGGACAGCCTCCTCGCCACCCGCATGACCGAGGCCCTGCGCCGCCGCTTCGGCGCCGAACTGCCCCTGCGCCGCGTCTTCGAGGCGCCCACGGTCCGGGCGCTGGCCGCCCTGCTGGACCGCGGCCCGTCCTCAGCCGACCACGAGTTCGAGGAAGGAACCCTATGACTTCCGACAACGGAGGCCACGCACAGCTCCTCGCCGAGCTCCACGACCTCGGGGTCCACCTGTGGGTGGAGGACGGACGGCTGCGCTTCCGCGCGCCCCGGGGGGTCCTGGACCCGGCTCTGCGCGAGCGCCTGAGCGCGCGGAGGGAAGGACTGATCGCCCGCCTCCAGGAGGCCTCGGCCGCGGTCCACCACGACGCGGAGGGCCGCCACGACCCCTTCCCGCTGACCGACGTCCAGTCCTCCTACCTCCTGGGCCGGGGAGGGGCGTTCGACTACGGCGGCTCCCCCTGCCAGGTCTACGCCGAGATGCCCGTGCGCGACCTTCGCCCCGACCGCCTCCAAGGGGCGTGGAACGCGCTGGTGCGCCGCCACGACATGCTCAGGGCCGTCGTGGACCCCGAAGGCCACCAGCGGGTGCGGCCCGAGGTCCCCGAGTACACCGTGGCCGTGGAGGACGCGCGCGGGCGGCCCCCGCAGGAGGTGAGCGCGCTCCGCCTGCGCGTCCGGGAGCAGATGGACCACCGCGTCTACGAGCCGGGCACGTGGCCGATGTTCGACGTGCGCGTCACCCGGGCCGACGACGGCGACCTCCTGCACGTCTCCATCGACTTCCTCACCGCCGACTACGCCAGCGTGCGCGTCCTGGTGCGCGAACTCGACCTCCTGCACCGCGACCCGGGGGCCGAACTGCCGGAGCTCGGCATCACCTTCCGCGACCACCTGCTGGCCGAGCACCGCCTGCGCGAGGGGCCCGTGTACGAACGCGACCGCGCCTACTGGGCGCGGCGCGTGGACAGCCTCCCCCCGGGACCGGAGCTCCCCGTGCTTCCCGGGGCCGCCCGCGGTGCGCCGGGCCGGTTCGACCGGTGGGAGACCGGGCTGGACCCCGACGCCTGGCGGGACCTCCAGGAACAGGCCCGGGCACGCGGCATCACCCCGTCCACCGCCGTCCTCGCGGCGTTCTCCGAGGTCGTCGGGGCCTGGAGCGCCGCACCGGCCTTCTGCCTCAACCTCACCCTGCTCAACCGCAACGCCCACCACCCCGACGTGGACCGCCTGGTCGGCGACTTCACCTCCGTGAACCTGCTGGAGCTGCACACCGACTCCGCCGGTTCCTTCACCGGGCGCGCCCGTGCCGCGCAGGAGCAGCTCCTGACCGACCTCGAACACCGCTCCTTCAGCGGTGTCGAGGTCATCCGCGAGACGGCCCGCACACGCGGCCCCGGCGCCTCCCTCATGCCGGTCGTCTTCACCAGCACCGTCGGGATGGAGGAGGCGGAGCAGCGGGAACCGGGGACCCTCGGCACCCCGACCTACGGGCGCAGCCAGACCCCCCAGGTGTGGATCGACGCCCAGGCCGTCGCCGAGGAGGGCCGCCTGTCGGCGCGGTGGGACGTGCGCCGGGGAGTGCTGCGCGAGGGTGTCGTGGAGGCCATGTTCGCCGCCTTCGACGGTCTCCTGGGCCGCCTGGCCGAGGGAGGGGCCTGGGACGAGGCCGCGCCGGTGGCGCTGCCCGCGGACCAGGCCCGGACCAGGCGCGCCGCCAACGACACCGCCGCTCCCCTGCCCGAGGGGCTACTGCACGAGGACGCCGTCGCCGCCGCCCGGGCCCACCCCGAGCGCCCGGCCCTGGTGTGCGGAACGCGCGTCCTGACCCACGGCGAGGTCCTGTCCCGGGCCGTCCGCCTGGCCGACCGGCTGCGGCGGGAGGGGCTGCGCCGCGGGGACGTCGTCGCCGTGGTCATGGACAAGGGCTGGGAGGAGGTCGTGGCCGTCCTCGCCGTCCTCCTGGCCGGAGGCGCCTACCTTCCCGTGGACGCCCGGCAGCCCGCGGCCCGCCGCGGGCTCCTGCTGGGCGACGCCGGGGCGGGCCTCGTCCTGGCCCAGCCGTGGACGGCCGACGGAGCCGCGGCCGGTACCGGCGCCCGGGTCCTGACCGTGGACGACGACGGTGCGGACTCCGTCCCGGAGCCGTCGGACGTGCCGGACCCGACCGGCGCGGGCCCGGACGACCTGGCCTACGTCATCTACACCTCGGGCTCCACCGGAAGGCCCAAGGGCGTGATGGTCTCCCACCGGGCCGCCCTCAACACGCTGCACGACGTGCGCGGGCGCTTCGGCGTCACGGCCGACGACCGCGGCATCGCCCTGGCCTCCCTCGGCTTCGACCTGTCGGTCTTCGACGTCTTCGGGCTCCTCGGCGCCGGAGCCTGCCTCGTCCTGCCCGACGCCGACCGGCGGGGGGACCCCTCCCACTGGGCCGAGCTGGTCGAGCGCCACGGCGTCACCGTCTGGAACTCCGTGCCCGCCCAGATGCAGATGCTGGAGGACCACCTCGCCTCCGGAGGCGGCCGGGACGTCGGCAGCCTGCGGCTGGCCATGCTCAGCGGGGACTGGATCCCCGTCGCCCTGCCCGACCGGATCCGCCGCCGGGCGCCCGGCCTGCGGGTGGTCTCCCTCGGCGGGGCCACCGAGGCGGCCGTGTGGTCCATCGCCTTCCCCGTCGACGAGGTCGACCCCGCCTGGGCCTCCATCCCCTACGGGAGGCCGCTGGCCAACCAGACCTTCCACGTCCTCGACCACGCCCTGCGCGACCGCCCCGACCACGTGCCGGGCGAGCTGTACATCGGCGGGGCGGGACTGGCGTCGGGCTACCTGGGCGACCCGGAACGGACCGCGGACAGGTTCGTGACCCGCCCCGGGAGCGGGGAGCGCCTCTACCGCACCGGCGACCTGGGCCGCTACCGCGGCGACGGCACGATCGAGTTCCTGGGCAGGAGCGACCGCCAGGTCAAGGTGCGCGGCCACCGCATCGAACCCGGGGAGGTCGAGGCCGCCCTCATGGAGGCCCCGGAGGTCGGCGCGGCCGTCGTGCTCCCCGTCGGGGACAGCCCGCTGACCCGCAGGCTCGCCGCCTTCGTCCAGCCCGCCCCGCTTCCCGGCGCGGTCCGCCCCGACCTCGGCGCCGAGCGCGCGCGGGCGCACGCCCGCGCCTCCGCGGCCGTCGGTGACGTCGACCCGGAGGAGACCGCCGCGTTCATGTCCCGGCTGGACGACGCCTGCCGCCGGGGCATGCTGCACGCCTTGGCGTCCCAGGGGGTCCTCGCCGACCCCGGGCGCGGGCACACACTGGACGAGATCGCGGACGCCACCGCCGCCGCGCCCCGCCACCACCGGCTGCTGCGCCGCTGGCTGCTGGCGCTCGAACGCGACGGACTGCTGCGCAGGGAGGGCGACCTGCTCAGCGCCGCCCTCCCGTTCGACCCCGGTGCGCGGGACCGCGCCTGGACGCACGCGATGCGGCTCCAGCGCGAGGACGCCTACCCCCGGCTGCTCCTGGACTACTTCCGCCAGAGCCTGCTGCGGCTGCCCGAACTGCTGCGCGACGACACCGACCCGCTGCCCCTGCTGTTCCCCGAGGGGCGTGTGGACGTCTCCCACGCCGCCTACCGCGACAACGTCATCAGCCGCTACGTCAACGCCGCCGCCGTGGAGAGCGTGGTCGGCGCGGCCTCGGCCTTCGGCCCCGACCGGCCCTGCCGCGTGCTGGAGGTCGGCGCGGGCGTGGGCGGCACCAGCAGCGAGCTGATCCCGCGCCTGGCCGACGCCCACGTCAGGTACACCTTCACCGACGTCTCCCAGTTCTTCCTCAACGAGGCCCGGGCCCGCCACGGCGACCTGCCGTGGGTGGACTACGGGCTGTTCGACATCAACCGGGAGCCGAGGGAGCAGGGCCTGGCGCCCAACAGCCACGACGTCGTGGTCGCCGCCAACGTGCTGCACAACTCGCGCGACGCCGGGCAGGTGCTGGAACGCCTCGCGGGCCTGCTCGCTCCCGGTGGGCGGCTCGTGTTCATCGAGACCACCCGGGAGAACCTCCAGATCATGACCTCGATGGAGTTCATGATGCCCGAGGACGACCCGCGGGAGTGGGACTACCGGGACGAGCGCCGGGGCACCGACCAGACCTTCCTGTCCGTCGCGCAGTGGAGCAGGCTGCTCGCGGAGTCGGGCGCGGACGCCACGACGGTGCTGCCCGGCCCGGACGACCCCGCCGACTCCCTGGGCCAGCACGTCTTCACCGCCGTGTACAAGAGCGACCGGGCGCACCCGCGCCCCGCCGAACTGGGCGCGCGGCTGGCCGCCGCGCTGCCCGCCCACATGGTGCCCGCGAGCGTGACCGTGCTGGACTCCCTGCCGCTGACCTCCAACGGCAAGGTCGACGCCGAACGCCTCGCGGGGGCGCTGCCCGGGGCCTCCGGCGGCGGCGGAGACGCCGCCGAGGAGCCCCGCGAAGGCCTGGAGGAGCGGATCGCGCGAGTCTGGCTCGACCTGCTGCCGGTCTCCCGTGTGGGCCGCAACGAGGACTTCTACCAGCTGGGCGGGGACTCCCTGCTCATCGCCCAGGTCGCCGGGCGGATGCGCGAGAGCGTCCCCGAGGTCGGGGCCCACTACTACGACACCGTCCTGCGGACCCTGCTCAACCACCCCACCGTCTCCGGGTTCGCCGCGGCCCTGGGGGAGGACGCCGGGACGGCCGCGCCCGCCGGGTCCGGACGGCGCTCCCCCGGGTTCTCACTGGTGGGCACGGGCGGATCCGGCGCGGAGGCCACCCGCGTCCTGGTCCACGACGGCACGGGCACGCTCAACCCCTACCGGTCGCTGTCGCCCCTGCTGGCCGCGGACGGCCCGCTCCTGGGGATCGCGCTGGACGGCGGCCGGATCGACGACGACCCCCCGGAGGGGCACATCGACCGGTTGGCCGCCGACTACGCCGAGTCCCTGCTCCGCGAGGGGGGCCGCTTCCACGTGGTCGGCTACTGCATGGGCGGGCTGCTGGCGACCGAGGTCGCGCGCAACCTCACCGAGGCCGGGGCCGACGTGGCCAGCCTGAGCATCATCAGCAGCTACCGGCTGCCCCACGAGGTCCGCGACGAGCTCGTCCTGGAGTTCGTCTTCGCCCGGGTGCTGGGCGCCGACACCGCCAAGCTGGGCTACCCCGACGACGCGGTGCTCGCCCGGGCCTTCGACGCCGTCCTGGCGCGGACGCCGGGACGGGTGCCCGAGGGCGCGCTGGCCCGGCTCCCCGAGGAGGAGGGCCTGGCCGACGCGGCGCGGGCGTTCCGGGCCCTCGCGGACAAGGGGGCCGCGGCCCGTTTCCAGACGATGGCCGAAGCGGTGGGTCCGGGGCTCGCGGGCGAGGACGTCGCGGCGCTGTACCCCGTGTACCGCCACAGCATGGCCGCGGTGGCGGCGCACCGGCCCCAGCCCTACGCGGGCGACGCCGTGTTCCTGCGGGAGGCCTCCGACACCAGGTTCCTGCCCTGGTTGCGCCAGGACATGACGCGGTTCTGGCGGGACCTGTGCCTGGGCGAGCTGACGGTGCAGGACGTGCCCGGGGACCACTTCTCCTGCCTGCGCGAGCCGCACGTGGACACGACCGCGCGGCTCCTCCTCACGGCGGGCCGACGCGCGCCGCACGGCACGGGACGGAGGGGGCCGCGATGACCCGCGTGGGCGTACTCGGCGCCGCGGGGGCGGTCGGTTCCGCGCTGCTGGCGCGGCTGGCCGGTACCGGGGCGCGCCTGACGGCGGGCGTACGCGACCCCGGCCGCCTGTCCGGCCCTCCCCCCGGGGCGGCCGTGCGCGTGGTCGACGCCGAGGACCCCGCGGGGCTGGCGGAGTTCTGCTCCTCCCACGACGTGGTGGTCAACTGCGCGGGCCCCTCCGCGCTCCTGGGGGACCGGGTCCTGCGGGCCGCGGCCGCGGCCGGCGCCCACTACGTGTCGGTGGGGGACGACGGACGCGACCACCTCTCCCCCGCGGGACCGGACGACCCCGGCCCGGCGCCGGGCCGCTGCGCCCTGCTGGGGGCGGGCCTGCTGCCGGGGCTGAGCACACTGCTGCCCCGCGTGCTGGCCGACGGCTTCGACCGGGTGACGGACATGACGGTCCACTCCGGCGGCCTGGAGCGCTTCACCCCGGCGGCCGCGCGCGACTACGTCGCGGGGCTGGCCTCCGGCGCGGACCGCTCGCTGGCGGCCTGGCGCGGCGGCCGCCGTGTCGCGGGCGCCCTGCGGCCCGAGGCGGACGCGCGGCTGCCCTTCCTGCCCCGGCCCGTGTCCCTGCACCCCTTCCTGAGCCCCGAGGCCGAGCGCCTGGCACGCGCCCTGTCCCTGGAGCGCCTGGACTGGTGGCACGTCTTCGAGGGGACGCGCACCACCGACGCGCTCGCCGGGACGCGGGGCCGGGGTGTCACCGACCCCGACGCCCTGGCGGACCTGCTCGTGCGCGCCTCCGGCCTGGAGGTGTTCGGCCGCACCCAGTACCAGGCGCTGGTGCTGCGGGCCGGGGGCCGGATCGGCGGCCGTGAGCGCACCCGGGTCCTCGCGCTCACCGGCGCGGGTCCGGCCCTGAGCGCCGAGGCCGCGGCCCTGGCGGTGCGGTTCGCGGCCGGGGGCGGGGCGGCGGACGGAACGCACTGGGCGGGCGAGGCGCTGCCGACCGCCGGGGTCCTCGACGGCCTGCGAAACGCGCCCGGAGTCGCGTTCCTGCGCCTCACCGACGACGATGACGCGCACTCCGGAGTCGAGGAGGGGGTCCTGTGACGGGCACCGGAGACGGGCGCGGCGAGACCGTCGTGTGCGGGACCGGCTTCGGCCGCGTCTACCTCGCCGCCCTGCGCGACCACCCCGACCTGCGCCTGGCCGGGGTCCTGGCCCGGGGCAGCGCGAGGTCGGCGGAGTGCGCCCGCGCGGCCGGGGTCCCCCTGTACACCTCCGTCGACGACCTGCCCGCGAGCGTGCGCTTCGCCTGCGTCGCCGTCTACGCCGGAGTCAACGGCGGACCGGGCAGCGAGCTGGCCCGCGCCCTGCTGCGCCGGGGGGTGCACGTGATCCAGGAGGGCCCGCTGCACCACGACGAACTCGCGGCCACCCTGGGCGCGGCCCGCGAGGGCGGGGCGGCCTACCGCGTCAGCACCCACTACGACCGGGTCGCCCCGGTGCGCCGCTTCCTGGACGGGGTGCGCGCGCTGCGTTCGCTCCAGCCGCTGCGCTACGTCGAGGTCGTCTGCGGCCTCCAGGTGCTCTACCACGCCCTGGACATCGTCGGCGCGGCCGTGGGCCGGTGGCGGCCCTGGTCCTTCGCCGCCGCGACCGGCGCGGACGCCACCGGTGCGGGCGGGCCGTTCCGCACGGTCGAGGGCGCGGTCGGCGGGGTCCCGGTGGCCCTGCGGGTGCAGAACCAGCTCAACCCCGCCGACCCCGACAACCACGCCCACGTCCTCCTGCGCGTGACCGCGGGGGCCGACGGCGGCCACCTGCTGCTCGCCAACGCCCACGGCCCGGTCCTGTGGAGCCCCCGGCCGCACTTCCCCCGCTCCGGCCGGGAGCTGGCCGACTACGGCGACGCCGAGGCCGCGCATCTGGACCTGCCCAGCGTCCAGCCGTGGGGACCCGCCTCGGCGCCCGGGTACCGGGAGATCCTCACGGGGCTCTGGCCGCGGGCCGCCGCGCTGGGGCTGGCGGAGCTGAGCCGGGCGGCCGACACCGCCGAGGACCCCCTGCGCCGCGGGCAGTACCACCTGACCCTGTCCCGGGTCTGGCAGGAGGCCTCCGGCCCCCTGGGCCGGCCGGAGCCGCTGCACGAACCCGAACCGGTGCCGCTCTCCCTGGAGGAGCTGCGCGCACGCGTGCCGTCCGAGGCCGAGGAGGAACACCGCCGTGTCCGTACCTGAGGCGACCGCGGCCGGTCTGCGCCGTCTGGGCGCTCCGGCCGCGCCCGGCGCCGTCTCGGTGGTGTGCTTCCCGCACGCCGGCGGGACCGCCGGTTTCTTCCGCCCCTGGGCCAGGCTGGTGCCGGACCGGGCCGTGCTGCACGCCGTGCAGTACCCCGGGCGCCAGGACCGCATCGCCCATCCCCCGGCCCGCGACATGGACGGGCTGGTACGGCCGCTGGCCGAGGCGCTGGCCCCGGCCGCCGGCCCCGACCTGGTGCTCTTCGGGCACAGCATGGGGGCCGCCGTCGCCTACGAGGTCGCGCGTGCGCTGGAGGCGCGCACCGGTCGCGCGCTGGGGTCCCTGGTCGTGTCCGGCCGCCCCTCGCCCCGGACGCAGCGCGACACCGCCGTCTCCGCCGGAGGGGAGGCCGCCGTGCTGGAGGACGTGCGCAGGCTCGGCGGCACCGACCCGGCGCTGTTCGGCGACGAGCAGGTGCGCGACCTGGTCCTGCCCTCCATCCGGGCCGACTACGCGCTCATCGAGGGGTACCGCCCGCGCCCCGGGCCGCCGCTGGCCACGCCGGTCCTGGCCGTCCGGGGCACCGGGGACCCGGAGGTGACCGCGGAGGAGGCGCGGGACTGGGCCGCGGTCACCCACGGGGAGTTCCGCTCGGCGGAGTTCCCCGGCGGGCACTTCTACCTCATCGACCGGCCGGGGGACGTCGTCGGGGCGCTGCTCGCGCAGGTAGGCCTGGCCCCGGCCGACGACCCCTGGCCCTCCACGCCCTGAGAACCGTGACGAGAACGCCGAGAAAAGGAAAGAGAGAACGATGTCCGACAACACCGCCGACGCCCTGCTCAAGGAACTGTTCGATCTGGAGCACCGCGGATGGGAGGCGATCTCCAGCGCGAACGCGGACTTCTACCGGGAAATGGTCACCGATGACACCGTCGTCGTCGAACACGACGGCGTCGGAACCGGACAGGACCTCGTGGAGGAGATCGAGGCCAATGACAGCCCGTTCGTCGGATTCACCCTGGAAAATCCGAAACTGGTGCGCATCACCGACGACAGCGCGGTCCTGACCTACCGGGCCACCGCGGAGGTCACCGGCCGCGACATGGTCTACCGCCTGTACATGACCAGCGTCTACGCCCGCAGGGACGGGGCCTGGCGGCTGCTGTTCCACCAGCAGACGCCCGTCTCGTCCTGATCGGCGCCGCCCGCGGCGGGTCGCCGTCCCGACGGCGATCCGCCTTTCGCGACCCTTTCTTCGCGAGGCTTCGGCTGTGGCATCATGGCAGCCCCCGCCGCGGGGGAAAAGGGCGTGACGGGTTCACCAGGGAACACAAGGAGGCGACCACCGAGTGGGTGTTCAGGGAATACGGGTCGAGGAAATCGGAAAGACGTTCGGAAAGGTGACCGCACTCGACGGGGTCACCTTCGACGTGCCCCCCGGAACGGTGACCGCGCTCCTCGGACCCAACGGCGCCGGAAAGACCACGCTCGTCCACTGCCTCTCCACGCTGCTCGTCCCGGACCGCGGGACGGCGGTCGTCGACGGACACGACGTGCGCACCGACCCCGCCGGGGTGCGCTCCTCCCTCGCCCTCACCGGCCAGTTCGCCGCGGTCGACGAGGTCCTGACCGGCCGGGCCAACCTGATGCTCTTCGCCCGGCTGCTGCGGCTGCCCCGGGCCAGGGCCAGGGCCAGGGTCGGGGAGCTGCTCGACCGGTTCGGCCTGTCCGACGCCGCGGACGCCTCCGTGGGCTCCTACTCGGGCGGGATGCGGCGGCGTCTGGACCTGGCCGCCAGCCTCATCGTGGAACGTCCGGTCCTGGTCCTGGACGAGCCGACCACCGGCCTCGACCCCCGCACGCGCGGCGACCTGTGGAACGCGGTGCGCGAGCGCCGCGACGCGGGCACCACCGTCCTGCTCACCACCCAGTACCTGGAGGAGGCGGACCGGCTCGCCGACCGCGTCGTGGTCGTGGACCGGGGAGGACTCGTCGCCGAGGGCTCCCCGGAGCAGCTCAAGGCGCGGGTCGGCGGATCGGTGTGCGAGGTGCGGGTCCCCCCGGAGGACCGCGGGCGCGCCCGGGAGCTGCTGCGCTCGGAGGCGGCCGGGGTCCAGGAGGAGGACGGCGCGCTGGTCGTCCCGGCGCCGGACGCGGGCACGGTGGCCCGCCTGGCCCGCGCCCTGGACGGGGCGGGGATCGAACCCGAGGTGCTCAGCCTGCGCAGACCCACCCTGGACGAGGTCTTCCTCCACCTGACCGGAAACCCGTCCGAGGGCGCGCAGGCGTCCACCGGCGGCCCGGCCCGGGACGCGGAGGCGCCCGCCGGCGGAACCGGGGAGGGATCGCGGTGAGCGCTCCACCGACCGCGGCCGCGACGGAGCGGGGACTGGGCAACCTCCTGGCCCAGGGGGCGGCCACGGCCGGGCGCAACATCCGCGCCCGGGCCGACGCGGGCGCCCTGGTGACCCTGGGGGTGTTCCCGGCCGTCTTCGTCTTCGGCTTCCTGCTGCTCTTCGGCAGGCTGCTCGGCCAGCAGGGCGTCGACTACGCCCAGTTCCTGCCGCCCGCGATCATCGTGCAGTGGATGTTCTCGGTGGCCAACAGCGCGGCGCCGATGCTCGCCGCCGACCGGCGCGACGGCCTCATCGCCCGTTACCGCTCCATGCCGGTCAACCGGGGCGCCCTGCTGGTCGGACGCTTCCTGGCGGACACCGTCTGGGCCCTGGCCTCCGTGGCGGTCATCCTGCTGTGCGGGTTCGTCGCCGGTTTCCGGTTCGGGGGCGGAGTGCCCGCCGCGCTCGGCTTCGTCGCGCTCGCGGTGCTGTTCGGGCTGGTGCTGACCGCGGGGACCAGCGCCGTCGGGCTGGCCTCACGCGACCCCGAGTCGGTGTCGGCCGTCCTCAACCTCGTCTACCTGCCCCTGCTGATGCTGTCCACGGCGTTCGTACCGGCCGAGGCCTTCCCCGGCTGGCTCGAACCGGTCATCGCCGCCTCGCCGGTCTCGGTGGTCATCGACGCGCTGCGCGCGCTCGCCACCGGCGAGGGCGTGGCCGGGGCCGTGGCGCCCGCCCTGGTGTGGACGGCCGCGCTGGGCGCCGTCTTCTCGTGGGCGGCCGTCCGCTCCTTCCGGAAGGCGGTGTGACCGTGCTCTACGACAGCGCCCTGCTCGCGGGCCGGGGACTGCGCAGGTTCCTGCGCAGCCCGCAACTGCTCGGGGACGCCTTCGGGTTCCCCCTCATCCTGCTCGTCACCCTCCTGGTGATCTTCGGCGAGGTCGTCTCGGGTGCCACGGGCGAGTCCTACATCGCGCGGCTGGCTCCGGCCATCGTGCTGTTCGGCACGGCCTACGCCTGTGTCGGCACCGGGGTCGGGTACCACGCCGACGTGCGCACCGGGTTCCTCGACCGGCTGTACACCATGCCGCTGTCGCGTCCGGCGCTGCTGGCCGGTCGGCTTCTGGGCGACCTGGCACGGCTGCTGACCGTGGCGGTGGTGACGGTGGCCGCGGCGTACCTGTTCGGGTTCCGCTTCACCGCCGGGTTCTGGGCCGCGCTCGCCTTCTTCGGCGTGGTCATGGCCTTCGCCTGGATGTTCCTGTGGCTGGCGCTGGTGGTGGCGCTGCGCGCCCGGAGCGAGCAGGCGGTGTCGGGCGCGCTCACCTCGCCCATCACCCTGCTGCTCCTGCTGTCGTCGGGGCTGGTCCCGCTGAAGGCGTTCCCGCCGGCAGCCCAGCCGGTCATCCGGCTCAACCCGATGTCGAGCACCCACGAGGTCCTGATGGGGCTGTCGGCGGGCGGGCCGGTGGCCGCCCCCCTGGCGGTCAGCGCCCTGTGGTTCGCCGCGGCCACGGCCCTGCTGGTGCCTCTGGCCCTGCGGTCCCTGCGGCGCCGGGCCTGAGCGGCCCGGGCCCACACGTGAGGAGGAGGATCAGAGCCGGACCAGTTCGCGCAGCTCGAAGAGGACCGACCCCTCGGGGTAACGGCCCAGGTGCCGCCGCAGCGGGACCGTGCGCCAGCCGCAGTCGGCGGCCACCGACTCCAGCAGGTCGGCGTCACCGAGGTCGGTGAACCCCAGCAGGAGGCGGCCCGAGGGGGCCAGCACCCTCTCCGCGTTCTGCATGAAAGCGCGGTGCGAGGCGTATTCGGGATCGAACAGGGAACGGTCGAAACCGTTTTTCACACCACCCTCCGGGGCGGCGCTGAGGAAATTGGAGTTCCAGAAGACGACATCGTGGAGAACGCCCTCGGGAACGGCTTCGAACATGTCGCCGCAGTAGACGTTTACCCTGCTTTCCACGCCGTGTTCGCGTGCGTTCATCCGGGTGTTCTCCGCGGCCTCCGGGCTGATGTCCGTGGCCGTGACGGTGGCGCATCCGCTGAGCGCGGCCAGCACCGAGAGGTAGCCCGTACCGCATCCGACCTCGCAGAACGCCCCGTTGACCGGGAAGGGGACCCAGGCGGAGTACAGCGCGGCGGAGGTGGTCAGGTGGGGCGCGTAGACCCCCGGGAGCGCGTGCCAGCGGCGCCCGAGCAGTTCGAATTCGACGGGTTCCTCAATGGCCGCGTGCCTCTCCCTGAGCAGGTCCACCGTTCTTCCGGGGCCGCGCATGGCGCTCCTCCTTTTCCGTCGGACACTTCCGGCGCGCACCATAATATGCTTTACTGTGGAACAAGTCCATATATAAGCGACATGTAGGAACGGGCCGCCTCGAAAAACCCGTTCGGCGCCCCCCGGAAAGGAAGCCATGACGGACACGGCCATCGCCCAGCGGCGCGCTGCTCTGCGGCGGACCGGTCTGGACGCCGACGCGCTGCCCGACTCGCCCCTGGACCTGTTCTCCGCCTGGCACGACGACTGGCGCGCCACGGACCCCCACGACCCGGCGGCGGCGGTCCTGGCCACCACCGACGACCGGCACCGGCCCTCCGCCCGCTGGATCGACCTCGCCCACGTGGACCACGGTTTCGTCCTCTTCACCGCCTACACCAGCCGCAAGAGCACGGACCTGGCCGTCCACCCCCGCGCGGAACTGTGCTTCGGCTGGCTGGAGCTGGCCAGGCAGGTGCGCGTCGGCGGAGTGGTGGAGCGCCTGTCCCCCCTGGACTCCGACGACCGGTTCGCCTCCCTGCCCCGACCGGTGCAGGTGCTCGCCTGGTCCACCGACCAGCGCAGCCCCCTGGCCGGACGCGGGTCCGTCCACGAGCGCCTGACCGAGGTGGCCGGGCGCTTCGAGGGCCAGGAGGTCCCGCGCCCCGAATTCTGGGGCGGACTGCGCCTGGTCCCCGACAGCGTCGAGTTCTGGCAGGGCCGCAGCGACGAGGTCCACGACCGCGTGCTCTACCGGCGTCCGGGGGCCGGGGCCCCCTGGACCACCGAGTGGATGTCCCCCTGACGACCCGGCGGGGCCGGACGCACCGGCCCCGAGGAAGGAGACGGCCGTGCTCGAGGGATGCGTCCCCTGGCCGGAGGAGTTCGCCCGACGGTACCGGCGGGAGGGGTACTGGCTCGGCCGGTCCCTGGCCGAACTCTTCGACACCTGGTGCTCCGCGCACCCGGAGCGCACCGCGCTGGTCTGCGGCTCCCGGCGCTGGACCTACCGGGAACTGCACGAGCGGGTCGCCCGCACGGCCGGGGGCCTGCGGCAGCGCGGGCTGGGCGGCGGCGACCGGGTCCTGGTGCAGCTGCCCAACACCGCCGAGTTCGTGACCGCCCTGTGCGCGCTGCTGAGGATCGGCGCCATCCCCGTCCTGGCGCTCACCTCCCACCGCCGCGCCGAGCTGCTGGAGCTGTGCCGGGTCTCGGAGGCGGTCGCCCACCTCGTCCCGGACCGGCACCGCGGCCACGACCACCGGGAGGAGGCCGCGCGGGTACGGGCGGACGCCGGGGGCGGCCTGGACGTCATCGTCGACGGGGACCCGGGCGCCTTCACCCGCCTGGCCGACGTGACCGGCCCGCCGGCTCCGGCGGCCGCGACCGACCCGGGGGAGGTCGCCCTCTTCCTGCTCTCGGGCGGCACCACCGGCCGGTCCAAGCTCATCCCGCGGACCCACGACGACTACGCCTACAACGTCCGCATCACCTCCGACAACGCCGGACTCACCCCCGACGACGTCTACCTGTGCGTCCTGCCCGCCTCGCACAACTACGCCCTCGGCTGCCCCGGGGTGCTCGGCGCCCTCTCCCGCGGCGCCACGGTCGTGCTCAGCGACAGCGCGGACGCCGAGGACGCCTTCGCCCTGGTCGAGGAGGAGGGCGTGACCGTCACCGCCCTGGTGCCCTCCCTGGCCGCGCTGTGGACGGAGGCCGCGGACCTCACCCACCACGACCTCTCCACCCTGCGGCTGGTCCAGGTCGGCGGCAGCAGGGCCTCGGCCGACGACGTCGCCGAGACCGAACTCGCCCTGGGGTGCCGCGTCCAGCAGTCCTTCGGCATGGGCGAGGGCATCCTCAGCCAGTCCGGTCCCGACGACTCCTTCGGCATGCGCACCACCACGCAGGGCCGCCCCCTGTCACCGGCCGACGAGGTGCGCGTGGTGGACGAGGACGACCGCCCCCTGCCCGCGTGCACCACCGGACGCCTCCAGGTCCGCGGCCCCTACACGATCCGGGGCTACTACCGGGCCGAGGAGGCCAACGCCGCCGCCTTCACCCCGGACGGCTTCCTGCGCACCGGAGACCTGGCCCGCCTGACCAGCTACGGCCACCTGGTCGTGGAGGGCAGGACCAAGGACGTCATCAACCGGGCGGGCGACAAGATCGCCGCGGCCGAGGTCGAGGACGCCCTCACGGCCCTTCCGTCCGTCCGCTCCTGCGCGGTCGTGTCCGTGCCCGACCCCCTCCTGGGCGAGGCCTCCTGCGCCTTCCTCGTCTGCTCGGGGCCGCCGCCCTCCTCCGAGGAGGTCTCCCGGCACCTGCGCTCGCTGGGGCTGGCCGCCTTCAAGGTCCCCGACCGGATCGAGAACGTGGCGGAGCTCCCGCTGACCAGGGTCGGCAAGGTGGACAAGGAATGGCTGCGCCGCGGCCTGGAGGAAGCCGCGGACCGGGGGACCCGGTGAGCGCCGGGGTGGCGGACCCGGCCTTCCCCGCCGGAACCGACCCCGGCCTCCTGGACCGTGTGCGCCGCTCCCTCGCGCTGGCCCCCGCCCTGGTCACCGGGGAGGAGGTCCGCGACCTCGGGGAACGCTACGCCCGCGCCGCACGCGGCGACGCGGTCGTCCTCCAGGCCGGGGAGTGCGCCGAGCGCTTCGCCGAGGCCACGCCGCCGCGCACGGCGGAGCGGTTGGCCCAGCTGCGTGACCTCGCCTCTCTCCTGGGCCGCCGCGGCGGCACCGAGGTCGTCACCGTCGGACGCATCGCGGGCCAGTACGCCAAACCCCGCTCCTCCCCCTGGGAGGAGACGGCGGACGGCACCGTGCTGCCCAGCTACCGGGGCGACGCCGTCAACGACGACGCCCCCGACCCGCGGGCCCGCGCCGCCGACCCGCTCCGGATGCTGCGCGCCCTCCACCACTCCCGGCAGGTGCTGGAGGCGGTGCGCGCGGCCGGGGAGCCACGGGTGTTCACCTCGCACGAGGCCCTGCTCCTGGACTACGAGGAACCCCTGGTCCGCGGACGCCACTCCTGCTCCGCGCACACCCTCTGGATCGGCGACCGCACCCGCGACCCGGCCGGTCCGCACGTGGCCTTCGCCGCACGCCTGGCCAACCCCGTCGGGGTCAAGCTCGGCCCCGGCGCCACCCCCGAGGACGCGGTCCGGCTCAGCCGCGCGCTCAACCCCGAGGGCGTCCCCGGCCACCTCGCCTTCATCGTGCGCCTGGGCGCGTCGCGGGTGCGTCGGCACCTGCCGGACCTGGTGTCCGAGACGCTGCGGCGGGGCGCGCCCGTCCTGTGGCTGTGCGACCCGCTGCACGCCAACACCCAGCGCTGGGCGGACGGCCGCAAGCTGCGCCTGGTCGAGAGCGTCCTGTCGGAGATCGAGGACTTCGTCCGCGTGCTGCGCTCGCACCGGGTCCCCCCGGCGGGGCTGCACCTGGAGATCACCCCCGACGACGTGCTGGAGTGCGCGGAGCTGTCCGACCTGCGCGCGCGGGGGCCCCGGCGGTACCGCTCGGCGTGCGACCCCCGGCTCAACCCCCGCCAGGCCCTGCGGGCGGTAGCCGGGTTCGGGGACCTGCTGCGAGGCTAGGGCGGCGGGCGTTCGTGACCGGGAGACCGACGAATCCGGACCGGCTCGGGCGGTCGGGCGTCATTTCACCGGCTTCTCCGCCGGCACGGTGGCCCCGTCCGCCAGGCGCGCTCGGGCCCGGTGGTGCCGCTTCTCCACGGGCCGGATCCCGGTGGCCCCCGGCAGCCCCATGGGAGGGGTCCCGACGTACATGCTCTCGGCCCGCTCGACGACGAAGGTCTCGTGCCAGATCCCGATCGCGTCGGGGTTCTTCCTCACCATGGCGTTGAACTCCGTCCACGCCGGCCGGTGGCTCAACGACCGGTCGGAGGCGTAGTCGTAGAGCTTGTCGACCGAGGACCAGTACTGCACGATGTACGGCCCGCGGTGGTTGAACAGCATGTCGTAGCCGAGCATGCCGGAGTCCGGGTCCTCGGAGAGCTCGCGCAGCATCCGCCGCATGGCGGACTCGACGGTGAACCAGAGGTCCGGCCGCCACCAGTGGTTGAACGTCGCACCGATGTGGAACACCACCAGCTCCCCCGCGTACTGGTGCGTGACCCGTCCCGGGACAACCTTGGCCATTGACGCTCCCCCTGCTAGATAGTGGCACTATCGAATACTAGATAGCACTACTCTCCAAAGCAAGGGGGTGCCACGATGCTCATGGCGGAACTGTCGGCGAAGTCCGGTGTGCCCGTGACGACGATCAAGTACTACCTGCGAGAGGGCCTGCTACCGGAGGGAGTGCGAACGTCGGCGACCCGGGCGACCTACGGGGACATCCACCTCCACCGCCTCAGGGTCGTTCGCGCGCTGATCGACGCCGGAGTGAGCGTGGCCGGAGCACGGAAGGTCATCGCCACCCTGGACGACCCGCCGGAGAACGTGTCCGATCTGATCGGTGCCGCACACGCCGCGGTCCTACCCCGGAGCGAGGGCGGGATCGACCTCGCCGACGCCGAGCGGCTGGCCGAACGGCTCGGATGGCAGCCGGGGATGTGTGAGCGTGAGTGCCTGGAGGACGTCGCGAGGTCCCTCGACACCCTGCGCCGGGCCGGGTTCGAGATCTCCCCGAACGTCATGACCGCGTACGTCAGGGCCGTGGAGACCATCGCGGCAGCCGAGGTCTCCGACATTCCGGTCGACGACCCCGAAGATGCGGTTCGGTACGTGGTGCTGGGCACGGCGCTGGCCGAACCCCTCCTTCTCGCCCTGCGCCGCATGGCCGAACAGATCACCGCGGTCCGGCGTTTCCCCCCGAAAGACCAGCACGGCAACGGCTGACGCGGGCAGGAAACCGGACGGATCAGCGAACGGCCGCTCCACACACCGTTTTCCCACAGCGGTGTGGAATTCCGCCGACCAACGGAATCCGCGGGTCGCCCGCGGGTCGCCGGGAACGGTTCCCGACGACCCGGGCTCAGGGTGCCGTCCGACGTCGGAGCACCGTTCAGAACTTCTTCCAGACCGTCACGTGCGCGTTGAAGTAGTCGTACTCCCGGGGGTTCTGGCGCAGCACGGCGGGCTCGTCCCCCTCGTGCACCAGGGAGAATCCGGCCTTCAGCCTCTCCTTGAGGTGGTCCTCGCTGGACATCGAGCCGTCGGGGGACCCGAACCACTTCTCCGGCTTGCTGAACTCCGGATACCAGGACCAGGGGCAGGCGACCGCGAGCAGGCCGCCGCTGTTCAACGGGCCGCCCTCGGTGAGGAACTGGTCCAGGCAGCCGCCGGGGTCCGGCACCCGGTCCAGGACGTTGGACAGGACCACCACGTCAAAGGAGCCCAGGCCGTCCAGGTCGCAGGCGTCGCCGACCTGGAAACCCACCTCGCAGCGCTCCGATTCGTCCCGGACCCGGAAGGTGACCTCCTGGCTGAACGGGCCCTGTTGGATGACGCCGAAGGTCCCCCCGCCATGCAGGGTCAACGAGGAGGCCACATCGATCGAGCGTGCGCTCACGTCGAGTCCGAGCACCTGTTCCTCGACCCAGCCGCTCAACGCGTGGGAGACCCCTCCCACGCTGCATCCGACGTCCAGGGCTCGAAGGACCCTCGTCTCCGTCCGCGAAGCGGCGAGCTGGAGCACCCGCGACAGGCGCTGCGGATACCCGTGCGCCATGGCCAGGGGATGGTCGCGCTCCCCGAAGACGTCCTCCAGGGACCCGTAGTGCATCAGCAGGTACTTCGAGATGTCCCGAGAAGCCTCGTAGACGTCTTCGAGTGAATCGTCAAGAAGTAGCTCGTCACCCTTGACCAGGGTCGGCAGAGTTTTCAAATCCCACTCCCCATTGTCCATGGAAAATACAGTGAAATGCACAGCCGTTCACACGTGAGCAGGAGAGAAACGGCATTCCGAGAACGCTTCTCCCGGAGGAGGATCGCCCTTTCCCTATCGGCGCTTCTTCAGCAGGCTGGGTTGCTCGGGCCCGGATTCGTCCAGCAGGGGAAGCAATCCCGCCACCGTGGGAGCTTCGAAGAGTGCCCGTACTCCCGCGCGCACGCCCAGAACCGAGCGGACCCGGCCCATGAGTCGGGTCGCGGACAGTGAGTGCCCGCCCAGGGCGAAGAAGTCATCGTCGATCCCGACCCGCTCCACACCCAGCACCTGAGCGAACAACCCGCACAGGACCTCCTCACGCGGGTTGCGCGGAGCACGGCCCTGGCCCGAGGCCACTTCGGGTGCGGGCAGTGCGGTTCGGTCGACCTTGCCGTTGACGGTCAACGGCAGTGCGTCGAGTGCCATCACGGCCCAGGGCACCATGTACTCCGGCACCACCCGACCCAGATCACCACGCACCCGCTCAGGGTCCACCTCACACCCCGGTTCGGGCACCACATAAGCCACCAGACGCTTGTCGCCGTCAGTGCTCTGGTGCACCGAAACCACCGCGTCAGCCACCCCGTCCAGGGCCGTGGTGGCGGCCTCGATCTCACCGAGTTCGATGCGAAAGCCCCGCACCTTGACCTGGTCGTCGGAACGGCCCACGAACACCAGCTCGCCCCGCTGGGTCCAGCGGACCAGGT
This sequence comes from Nocardiopsis sp. LDBS0036, assembly GCF_041228755.1. Lineage (NCBI taxonomy): Bacteria > Bacillati > Actinomycetota > Actinomycetes > Streptosporangiales > Nocardiopsidaceae > Nocardiopsis > Nocardiopsis sp. LDBS0036. The sequence continues at coordinate 619,798 of NZ_CP141103.1, read as the reverse complement.
CCCCGGTGCGATACATCCGCTCACCGGGGGCGAAGGGGCAGGCCACGAACCGCGAAGCGGTCAGGGAGGGCTGGTTGACATACCCCCGGGCCAGACCCGCACCACAGATGTAGAGCTCTCCCACCACCCCGGCCGGGACCAGGGACAACCCCTCGTCCACAACGAACACCGACGTGTTGTCCAGCCCCGAACCCAACGGGACCACCTCACCCGGACGCACCCCACCCCGCCAGGGCACCTGCGTGGCGCACAACGTCACCTCGGTCGGACCATAGGTCGTCCGCACCACCATCTCCGGAAAAGCCTCCACCACCCGACCCACACCAGAGGCCGAAACCACATCACCCCCGGTAGTGACCTCCACCAACCCCGCCAAGGACTCCACCGACTCCTCAGCCACCACCCGGAACATGCCCGCGGTCAAACTCAGATGCGTCACCCCGTGCACAGGGATAAGCCGGGAGAGCGCCTCGGCGTCCACCTCACCCGCAGGAGCCACCACCACACGCCCACCCGACAACAACGCGGCCCAGATCTCGTAGGTGGACGCGTCAAAAGCATGCGGAGCATGGAACAACACCCTGCTGTCCACACCCACACCCCAACAGGTGTCCGTGGCCAGATCCACCACACCCTGATGAGTGACCGCGATCCCCTTCGGAGCCCCCGTGGTCCCCGACGTGAACATCACATACGCCAACTGGTCGGGGAAGGCATGGCCTCTGTCCCCGAGGCCGGAGTCCGCCTCCGACACCTCCGGAACAGGTGCGGTGTGATCGCAGACCACCAGTTGGGGTCCCTCGCCCTCTCCCCAGGGCCAGGCCCCATCCCGCACGAACCCGGAATCGACCACCACCACCGGCGACCCCGACCCACCCACCAACTCACGCACCCGACCCACCGGCAACCCCGAGTGCAACGGCATATACGCACCACCCGCCTTGAGCACACCCAGAAAAGCCACCAACACATCCACCGACCGGCCCATCACCACCGGCACACACACCTCACGCCCCACACCAGCCGCACGCAACACACCAGCGAAAACATCCGACCGCGCGTCCAGCTCGGCATACGTCAACCGCTGCGGGCCGGACTCGATCGCGACCGCCTGGGGGGAACGCTCTGCTTGGGAGCGGAAGGAGTCCACGATGGTGCCCGGTGTGTGCGCGGTGGTCGGGCCCGTGCCCCAGGCGCGTAGCCGGTGGTGTTCGTCTGCTCCCAGGATGTGCAGGTCGCGGACCCCCACCCCCGGATCGGCGCACACCTGCTCCACCACCCGCACCAGGCGCTCACCCAAAAGACAAGCGCTGGCCCGGTCGAACAGGTCACGGGAATAGACCACACTCACCCGCAACCCACCCGCGGCATCCACCCCGAACCCGAAGAACAGATCGAACTTGGCCGCCACCTCAGCGACCTGCACCGACACACCCTCCACCCCGGGAAGCTCCACACCCGAATACCCGCCGTCCTCCTCCCAAGCCACCGACACCTGGAACAGGGGATGGCGAGCCAGCGACCGAGACGGGCGCAGTGCTTCCACCACCCGCTCGAAGGGAACCTGGGCGTGATCGAAAGCCGCCAGATCCGCCTCCCGCACCCGCCCCAACAACTCCGTAAAAGACGGATCACCGCTCAGGTCGGTGCGCAGCACCACGGTGTTGACGAAGAACCCCACCAGGTCCTCCAACGCCGGATCCTCACGCCCCTCCACCACCGTGCCCACCACCACATCGGTGCCCGCACCCAACCGGCTCAACACCGCGGCCACCGCCGCCTGGGCGACCATGAACACCGTCGCGCCGCTGGCCCGGGCGAGTTCACGCACCCGCCCCAACGCCCCTTCCGTGGCGGGCACGCTGACCTGTCCTCCCTGGTAGGAGGAAACAGCCGGGCGGGGCCGGTCAGTGGGCAACACCAACTCCTCCGGAGCCCCGGCCAGGTGCTGACGCCAGAACCCGACCTGCTCCCGAGCCAGATCAGTGGGTTCATCGTCGCTGCCCCACAACTCGTGCTGCCACAGCGCGTAGTCCACGTACTGCACCGGCAACTCCTCCCACCGGGGAGTCTGACCGCTGCACCGGGTTTGGTAGGCCTGGCCCAGATCCCGGGAGAGCGGCCCCATCGAGGCGCCGTCCCCCGCGATGTGATGCACCACCAACACCACCACCCACTCACCGACATCGGCCACACATCCGACCCCGGCGTCCGCAGAGGATGCGGCATCCGCGAAGGCTCCGACCGGGTCGCTCCCGCGAACGGCGTCCTCCTCCCCGCACGACCCATCGGCGCCCGGAACCACGTGCACCAGATGGGCATGGACGGGAATGTCGTGTTCCAGGTCGAACAGATGAGCCGCGTGATCAGCCACCACCGCACCCACCCGACCGGGAGCGCACTCACTCACCCCCAACCCCACCCGGGCCGCGCCCGGTTCCAACACCCGCTGCACCGGCTCACCGTTCACCTCGGCGAACACCGTCCGCAACACCTCATGCCGACCCACCACGTCATTGAGCGCCGCACCCAACGCACCCACATCCACCGGCCCCCGCACACGCGTCACCACCGGAATGTTGTACGTCGCCGAAGCCCCCTCCAACCGCGACAAAAACCACAACCGACGCTGAGCAAACGACAACGGCACCACACCAGGCCGCCGCACCACACGCGACAACCCCACCACCCCACCCGAACCCCCCGACCCCTCCAACCGCGGCAACAACCCCGCCACCGTCGGAGCCTCGAAGAGTGCCCGTACTCCCGCGCGCACGCCCAGAACCGAGCGGACCCGGCCCATGAGTCGGGTCGCGGACAGCGAGTGCCCGCCCAGGGCGAAGAAGTCATCGTCGATCCCGACCCGCTCCACACCCAGCACCTGGGCGAACAGCCCGCACAGGACCTCCTCACGCGGATTGCGCGGAGCACGGCCCTGGCCCGAGGCCACTTCGGGTGCGGGCAGTGCGGTTCGGTCGACCTTGCCGTTGACCGTCAACGGCAGTGCGTCGAGTGCCATCACGGCCCAGGGCACCATGTACTCCGGCACCACCCGACCCAGATCACCACGCACCCGCTCAGGGTCCACCTCACACCCCGGTTCGGGGACCACATAGGCCACCAGACGCTTGTCGCCGTCCGCGCTCTGATGCACCGAGGCCACCGCGTCAGCCACCCCGTCCAGAGCCGTGGTGGCGGCCTCGATCTCACCGAGTTCGATACGAAAACCCCGCACCTTGACCTGGTCGTCGGAGCGGCCCACGAAGATCAGCTCGCCCCGCTGGGTCCAGCGGACCAGGTCCCCGGTGCGATACATCCGCTCGCCGGGGGCGAAGGGGCAGGCCACGAACCGTGAAGCGGTCAAGGAAGGCTGGTTGACATACCCCCGGGCCAGACCCGCACCAGAAATGTAGAGCTCACCCACCACCCCGGCCGGGACCAGGGACAACCCCTCATCCAGAACGAACAGCCGAGTACCCGCCACCGGACCACCGATAGTCACCGGCTCACCCGGCCGCAGCTCCGTACCACTCGCACAAACCGTCGTTTCTGTCGGACCGTAGGAATTGACCAGCCTGTGGTCACGTGCCCACCGCTGGACGACATGCTCGGTGACCGCTTCGCTCGCGGTCACCACCACCGCGCCCGGAGGCAGACCGTCGTCGGGGAGCGCGGCGAGCATCGAGGGGGTCACCGTCAGATGGGTGATCCGCCCGGCCTCGCCCGTCACTCCCTTGGCGTCCAGTAGGTCTTCCGGCCGACCGACCACCACACAGCCACCGGTGAGCAGCCCCATCGCGATCTCCCACACCGACCCGTCGAACCCGATCGACGCGGTCTGCATGATCCGACTCCCCGGCCCCGCCGACAGGTCGATCGAGTGGCGTTTGACCAGCCGGTCGATTCCGGTGTGGGTGACGGCCACCCCCTTGGGCACACCGGTCGATCCCGAGGTGTGGATGACATAGGCGGTGTTGGCCAACCTCAACGCAGACACACGGTCGCGGTCGCTCAAGGGCCCGCACCCATACCCGCTCAGGTCCAACTCCTGGAGGAGGACGGACTCGATCCCCTCGGGCGGCACGTGGGCGGCCCCATCGACCAGCGCCAGGCGGGCCCCGGTCCCGGACACGATGTGCCGCTGACGCGCAGGCGGATAATCCGGATCCACAGGCACATACACACCACCCGCCTTCATCACCGCGAGCAGGCTCACCACCAGCCCCACACCCCGGCCCATCGACACCACCACGGGCACTTCCGGACCCACCCCACGCGCCACCAACCACCGCGCCACACGATTGGACCGCGCGTCCAACTCCGCATACGACAACCGTTGGGACTCGCCCTCCAACGCGGGAGCGTGCGGAGTGCGGGCGACCCATTCCTCGAAGAGAGCGGGGAAGGTTCGCGGCTCGATACCCGGCGCGTTGTTGAACTCGGTGAGGATCTGGTGTTTCTCTTCAGCTCCCAGGATGTGCAGGTCGCGGACCCCCACCCCCGGATCGGCGCACACCTGCTCCACCACCCGCACCAGGCGCTCACCCAAAAGACAAGCGCTGGCCCGGTCGAACAGGTCACGGGAATAGACCACACTCACCCGCAACCCACCCGCGGCATCCACCCCGAACCCGAAGAACAGATCGAACTTGGCCGCCACCTCAGCGACCTGCACCGACACACCCTCCACCCCGGGAAGCTCCACACCCGAATACCCGCCGTCCTCCTCCCAAGCCACCGACACCTGGAACAGGGGATGGCGGGCCAACGACCGAGACGGGCGCAGTGCTTCCACCACCCGCTCGAAGGGAACCTGGGCGTGATCGAAAGCCGCCAGATCCGCCTCCCGCACCCGCCCCAACAACTCCGTAAAAGACGGATCACCGCTCAGGTCGGTGCGCAGCACCACGGTGTTGACGAAGAACCCCACCAGGTCCTCCAACGCCGGATCCTCACGCCCCTCCACCACCGTGCCCACCACCACATCGGTGCCCTCACCCAACCGGCTCAACACCGCGGCCACCGCCGCCTGGGCGACCATGAACACCGTGGCGCCGCTGGCCCGGGCGAGTTCACGCACCCGCCCCAACGCCCCTTCCGTGGCGGGAACGCTGACCTGTCCTCCCTGGTAGGAGGAAACAGCCGGGCGGGGCCGGTCAGTGGGCAACACCAACTCCTCCGGAGCCCCGGCCAGGTGCTGACGCCAGAACTCGACCTGCTCCCGGGCCAGATCAGTGGGTTCATCGTCGCTGCCCCACAACTCGTGCTGCCACAGCGCGTAGTCCACGTACTGCACCGGCAACTCCTCCCACCGGGGAGTCTGACCGCTGCACCGGGTTTGGTAGGCCTGCCCCAGATCCCGGGAGAGCGGCCCCATCGAGGCCCCGTCCCCCGCGATGTGATGCACCACCAACACCAACACCCACTCCTGAACAGGACCTGGCGCGGCCTCCTGGTCAGCACCCGCCGCAGGCTCCTGGCCCGAAACTGCCCCAGCCTCCTGAACAGCACCCGGATCGGCCTTCTGTTCAGCACCCGTTTCAGGTAGCACCCGCACCAGGTGCGCATGGACAGGAATGTCATGTTCCAGGTCGAACAGGTGAGCCGCGTGATCAGCCACCACCGCACCCACCCGATCGGGAGCGCACTCGCTGACCCCCAGCTCCACCCGCCCCCCGGTGTCAGCCTCCAGCACCCGCTGCACCGGTTCACCGTTCACCTCGGCGAACACCGTCCGCAACACCTCATGCCGACCCACCACATCATTGAGCGCCGCACCCAACGCACCCACATCCACCGGCCCCCGCACACGCGTCACCACCGGAATGTTGTACGTGGCCGAAGCACCCTCCAACCGCGACAAAAACCACAACCGACGCTGAGCAAACGACAACGGCACCACACCAGGCCGCCGCCCCACACGCGACAACCCCACCAACCCACCCGAACCCCCCGACCCCTCCAACCGCGGCAACAACCCCGCCACCGTCGGAGCCTCAAACAACACCCGTACTCCCGCGCGCACGCCCAGAACCGAGCGCACCCGCCCCATCAACCGAGTCGCCGACAGCGAATGCCCGCCCAGAGCGAAGAAGTCATCATCGATCCCGACCCGCTCCACACCCAGCACCTGGGCGAACAACCCGCACAGGACCTCCTCACGCGGATTACGCGGAGCACGACCCGTACCCGAAACCACCTCCGGGGCGGGCAGTGCGGTTCGGTCGACCTTGCCGTTCACCGTCAACGGCAACGACTCCAGCCCGACCACGGCCCAGGGCACCATGTACTCCGGCACCACCCGACCCAGATCACCACGCACCCGCTCAGGGTCCACCTCACACCCCGGTTCGGGGACCACATAGGCCACCAGGCGTTTGTCGCCGTCCGCGCTCTGGTGCACCGAGGCCACCGCGTCAGCCACCCCGTCCAGGGCCGTGGTGGCGGCCTCGATCTCACCGAGTTCGATACGAAAACCCCGCACCTTGACCTGGTCGTCGGAGCGGCCCACGAAGATCAGCTCGCCCCGACTGGTCCAGCGGACCAGGTCCCCGGTGCGATACATCCGCTCGCCGGGTGCGAAGGGGCAGGCCACGAACCGTGAAGCGGTCAAGGAAGGCTGGTTGACATACCCCCGGGCCAGACCCGCACCAGAAATGTAGAGCTCACCCACCACCCCGGCCGGAACCAGGGACAACCCCTCATCCACAACGAACACCGACGTGTTGTCCAGCCCCGACCCCAACGGGACCACCTCACCCGGACGCACCCCACCCCGCCAGGGCACCTGCGTGGCGCACAACGTCACCTCGGTCGGACCATAGGTCGTCCGCACCACCATCTCCGGAAAAGCCTCGACCACCCGACCCACACCGGAAGCCGAAACCACATCACCCCCGGTGGTGACCTCCACCAACCCCGCCAAGGACTCCACCGACTCCTCGGCCACCACCCGGAACATGCCCGCGGTCAGACTCAGATGCGTCACCCCGTGCGCCGGGATGAGCCGGGAGAGCGCCTCGGCGTCGACCTCACCCGCAGGAGCCACCACCACACGCCCACCCGACAACAACGCGGCCCAGATCTCATAGGTGGACGCGTCAAAAGCATGCGGAGCGTGGAACAACACCCTGCTGGCAGCGCCCACACCCCAACAGGTGTCCGTGGCCAGATCCACCACACCCTGATGGGTGACCGCGATCCCCTTCGGAGCCCCCGTGGTCCCCGACGTGAACATCACATACGCCAACTGACCAGGCCGCACACCACCGGCGTCCGTGCCCGTCACCGTGGGAGCCGCCAACCCCGTGTGGTCGCAGACCACCGGCTGGGGCCCTTCCCCCTCCCCCCAGGGCCAGGCCCCATCCCGCACGAACCCGGAATCGACCACCACCACCGGCGACCCCGACCCACCCACCAACTCACGCACCCGACCCACCGGCAACCCCGAGTGCAACGGCATATACGCACCACCCGCCTTGAGCACACCCAGAAAAGCCACCAACACATCCACCGACCGGCCCATCACCACCGGCACACACACCTCACGCCCCACACCAGCCGCACGCAACACACCAGCGAAAACATCCGACCGCGCGTCCAACTCCGCATACGACAACCGCTCCGAACCCGACTCGACCGCCACCGCCTGAGGGGAACGCTCCACCTGGGAGCGGAAGGAGTCCACGATGGTGCCCGGTGTGTGCGCGGTGGTCGGGCCCGTGCCCCAGGCGCGCAACCGGGCCCCCTCCCCCGGGACCAGGACCTCAAGCGCGCCGACCGCCGATCCGGGATCGGCGCACACCTGCTCCACCACCCGCAGCAAACGCTCGCCCATCAGCCGCACCGTGCCCTCGTCGAAGGAGTCGGTCCGGAAGTTCAGGTCGAACCCGAACGCGGGTTCGGTCCGGTAGGCGAGGACCAGCGGGTAGTGGGAAGCGTTCGTCACCTCCGGCCGCGTGATGCGCAACCCGTCGACCGCGTCGCCCCGGAACGCCCCCGCGTACTGTTCGGACGTCACCATCACGTTGAACAGCTCACCGGAGATCCCGGCCGCCTCCTGGGCGGCGAAGAGCCCGAGGTCCTCGTGGCCGAGCAGCCGCAGGTGCCTGCGGTGCAGCGCCCCGAGCAGCTCACCGAACGCGGTGGCGTCGGTGAGGTCCACCCGCACCGGCATCGTCGTCACGAACTGCCCCGCCATGCCCTCCACACCGTCGAAGCGGGGGTCGCGTCCATGGCTGGTGGCTCCGAAGACCACCTGCGACCTCCCCATGAGCCTGGCCAGCAGAACGGACAGCGCCGCGTGGACGAACGTACTGACCGTCACCCGGTGCTCGGCGCACAGGGACTCGACGGCGGCCGACACCTTCGCGTCGACCTCGAACCTCACCTGCCCGGAGTCGGAGGCCGCGGGCCCGTCCTCTCCCCCCGGAAGGTCCAGGTGCGTGGGTCCCTCGACCCCGCTGAGTTCCTCACGCCACAGCCGGGTGCTCTCCTCCCTCCCCTGCGCGGAGAACCACCGCGCGTAGTCGGAGAAGCGGGCCGCCGGTGACAGCGAGGGCGCGTCCGGGCCCTCCTGGTAGAGGGTGAACAGGTCGTCGAGGAGCACGTCGGTGGACCATCCGTCGACGACGATGTGGTGCTGGTTCAGGACCAGGCGCCAGGCGTCTCCCCCCGGGGTGGAGAAGAGCAGGAAGCGGACCAGCGGTGCCTGCTCCAGGTCGAACGCGACTCGGCGGTCCTTCTCGACGATCTCCCGGCACTCCCCGTCGAAGTCCTCCCCCTCCACCACGTGTTCGGCCCACGCGACCGGGGCGGTCTCCCTGACGGCCTGGACGGTCTCCCCGTCGCGCCTCTGGTGGAAGCTCGTGCGCAGGGCGGCGTGCCGGTCCACGAGCCGCTGGGCCGCGCGGCGCAGCCGCTCCGCGTCCAGGCGCCCGTCCATGTCGACGGCCACCTGCTGCGTGTACTGCGACCGGTCGGCCTCGTCGTACAGGGAGTGGAAGAGGATCCCCTGCTGCGCTGGGAGGAGCGCGACGATGTCTTCGACGGCGGGCTTGGCCATGGGTACCAACCTCAGGGTGGGGGTGGGATGGGGGGTGGGTTTCTCACCGCGTCCGGGCGGCTGGGGCGGACGGTCTCCTCGTCAGGACCGCGGGTGCGGGTTCACAGGCCGAGTTCCTTCTGGAGCTCGCTGACCTCGCGGTCCGGGACACGCGTGGTCGGCCCGGCCCCGTCCGACCCGGCCCCGGCGTCCACGGTGACCGCCCCTGCGATCGCCGTCGCGGACTGGTGCCTGAGGACGTCGGTCGTGGAGACCACGACTCCGGAGTCCCGGGCCCGGGTGACCACGCGGAACGCCCGGATGCTGTCGCCTCCGCGTTCGGTGAAGAGGTCCCCGGGCCCGAGCCCGGGTTCTTCCAGCACCTCGCGAAGGATGTGGAGGAGGACCTCCTCGACCGTGTCCGCCCGGTCCGGCGCGCGCTCCGCGTTCCTCGTCGGCTCCGGGAGCGCTCCCCTGTCGAGCTTGCCGTTGGCGTTGAGCGGCATCTCGTCCACCCTCAACAGGGCGGAGGGCACCATGTAGTCCGGCAGTGCCCTGCCCAGGTGCCGGCGCAGTTCGGCCTCGTCCACGCCGCCACCGTCCACGACGAAGTAGCCGACGAGACCGCGCGCCCCGTCCCGGTCCTCCCGCACCACGACCGCGGCCCGGGAGACGGCGGGGTGGGAGGCGAGCACCGCCTCGACCTCCCCCGGCTCGACACGGAAGCCGCGGATCTTCACCTGGTCGTCGACGCGCCCGAGGAACTCCAGATCGCCGACGTCGTTCCGCCGGACGACGTCACCCGTCCGGTACATGCGCTCTCCCGGGGCGAACGGCGAGGCGACGAACCGCTCGGCGGTCAGCCCGGGTCGGTTGAGGTACCCGCGGGCGAGGCGGGCGCCGGTGATGTAGAGCTCGCCGGGCGACCCGGCCGGCGCGGGCGCGAGCGCGTCGTCCAGGACGTGGATGCCCGTGTCCGGGATCGGTGTGCCCAGCGTGGGGCGGGGGGTGGCGTCGGTGTCGGTGGCCACCGCCTCCACGGTGGCCTCGGTCGGCCCGTAGGTGTTCATCACGCGGGTTCCCTCGATCCCCCGGAGCCGCTGCCAGAGGGCGTTCGGGAACGCCTCCCCGCAGGAGAGCAGCACCCGCGGCGTGTGCTCCCCCCTGCCCCACTCCGCGGACTGCACCAGCGCCCCCCAGTAGGACGCGGTGAACACGACGCAGTCGAGTCGGTGTCGGCTCATGATCCGCACGAAGCGATCGACGTCCCGGTAGTCCTCCTCCGCGTAGAGGTGCATCTCGTGGCCCGCGGCCAAGCCGATGACGGAGTTCCAGCCGACGTCGAAGGTCAGCGCGGCGGTGTGGGCGATGCGCAGGCGCCGTCCGGCGTCCACCTCGTCGAAGAACCGGCCGTAGTGGCGGCTGTACAGGCCCAGGCTGGACTGGGAGATCTGCACGCCCTTGGGTCTGCCCGTGGAGCCGGAGGTGTACATGACGTACGCGAGGTTGTCGGGGCGCAGCGGTGACCGGCGCTCCTCGTCGCGGACGTCGTGGTCGGCGGGGTGTCCGCCGGTGTCGCCGTCCTCCCCCAGGCGCAGGAACGTCATCGGCACACCGTGGCGGCCGAGGGCGTCGGCGCCCCGGTCATCGGTGACGGCGACCTTCGGGGCGCTGTCGGCCAGGACGTATCCGATGCGCTCTCGGGGGTGGGTGGCGTCGATCGGAAGGTAGACGCCGCCCGCCTTGAGCACGGCGAAGAGGGTGACGATCGCACCCGGGCAGCGCCGCATCGACACCGCCACGCGCGTCTCCGGCCCCACCCCGGCGTCGATGAGCGCACGCGCGAGCCGGTTGGCCCTCGCGTTGAGGTCGGCGTAGGTGTGGGCGCGGCCCGCATACACGAGGCCGGTCGCGTCCGGCTGGTTCCTGGCCTGGCGTTCGAGAAGGCCGGCGAGGAAGGTCTTCCCCTCCAGGCCGCTCACCGCACTGTTGGTCGCCATCATGAATCCCCGATCGTCTCTCCGCTGGTGTCCTGGTCAGTTGGGGTCGGCCTCGCTGGTGGACCTCTCCGGGGAACCGTCGCCGTCAGCGGACTCCACGGGCCACGCCATGGTCCGGAAGCCCCGGTGGGCGAAGGCGAGGAGCACGCACACGGCGAGCACGGCGGCCAGGGTGAGGACCGCGTGGCCGGGCCGCAGGAACTCCAGGAGCAGACCGGCCCCGGCCATGCCGACGGCGCCTCCCACCCCGTAGAGGGTCATCGCCGCCGCGATCACCCTTCCCCTGATCTCGTCGGACACCTGACGGAAGATCAGCAGGTCGACCAGGATCCGCATCGCCGGGACGCCGACGGTGAGCAGGAACAGGAGGGCGGCCAGCCACCAGGGGCCCCACGGGACGGCGAAGAGCGCGATGAGGAGGACGGTGCTGCCGCCCACCGCGAGCATGACCCCGCCGGGGGGCAGCAGCCGGTGCAGGGGCTTGACCAGGAAGGCGCCGACCAGGCCGCCCGCCGCCAGGCCCATCATGGCGAAACCGATCACCGTGGAGGACGCGCCCTGTTCCTCCAGGACCACCACCGAGATCAGGAGGAAGGGCGCGCTCACCGCGTTCATCAGGACGGTGAAGAGCAGGACCCGGCGCAGTTCGGTGGCGGCGGCCATCGTCCTGAGACCCGACAGCATCCGGGTCCAGGCCGATCCGTCGGCGTCCTCCTCGGAGCCCCCGGGCCGGGGTGGGACCGGGCGGACGAACAGTACGCACACGACGGAGAGGACGAAGGTGACCGTGGTGAACACGAAGGGCGTCGCCATGCTCACCGCGTACAGGAATCCGCCCAGCGGAGGACCCGCCATGGCCGCGCCGTTGCTGCGCACCTCTTCCTGGGTGAGGGCCGAGGTGAGCTGTTCCCTGGGCACCACGGCGCGGACCAGGAGCATGCGCGCCGAGCCGCCCAGCGGTGTGACCAGGCCGAGGAGTGCCGCGACGACCAGCAGGTGGGGCAGGGTGAGTGTCGCGAACAGGAGTGCCGCCACCACGCTCAGCGTGGCGGCCGCCCGGGTGCCCTCCGCCAGGAGCAGGAGCGCGCGCCGGTCGTACCTGTCGCAGAGCTCCCCCGCGGGCAGGGCCGCGAGGAGCGTGGCGACCATCTGCACGCCGCCGAAGGCGCCCGCCCAGGCGGGGGAACCGGTCAGGGCCAGGACAACCAGCGGGTAGACGAGTTCGGAGACCTCCAGCCCGAAGAACGAGAACGCCGACCCCACCCACAGGAGCTGGAACCTGCGGTTCCGCCGTAGCGGAACGTCCACGGGCGGCGCCCCGGCTTCCTTTCGTCCTTCGTCTTCCACGCGGTTCCCCTGCTCCCGATCGCCTCCCGCCGGGGCACCCGCCATAGGAAAAACAGCTGGTCACCCGCTTGCCAGTCCGAAGCATATTCCACGAGTGCGCTTTTTCCCTGTCATCAACCGGACAACCCGGCGCTCTTTCCGATCACCCCTTCGTTTTCGCAGGTCAAACCTTGATCAACGCTCGGAGGGAGCCGTGGCAGGTTCCTGACATGGAGTTTCTCGATACCCTCCTTGTCCTTCCGGAGAGGGTCTACCTACGCTTCCTTAGACACCGGCAAATCATCACGAAGCCGTCAGAGCAAGGCTCGTTCACCATCCACCACACCCCGGAGAGCGCCATGGGCAACCCCTTTGACAACGAGGACCTCTCTTTCCTGGTTCTCGTCAACGAAGAAGGCCAACACTCCCTCTGGCCCGCCTTCGCCGACGTCCCCGAAGGGTGGGAAGTCCGGGTCCCGAGTTCCCCGCGCTCCGAATGCCTCTCCTACATCGAGGAGAACTGGACCGACATGCGCCCCAAAAGCCTGGTCGACGCCATGCTCTCGGACGAGAAGAACTGAGAAAACGGGTCCACGCAGCATCACCTGGAACAGGAAAAGAACGAACGGTGGGGATACGAAGTGGACCTGGCGCTCTCCGACATGCACGCATCACTTGACTCACCGACCACGGAGTCGATGAATTTCCTGAACGAGATCGGGAACGTCTACCCCGACGCCATCTCGTTCGCCGCGGGGCAGCCGTTCGAGGGCTTCTTCGACCTCGACGCCGTCCACCACTACCTGGACGCGTTCCGCGCCCACCTCGCCGAGGAGCGGGGGCAGAGCGGGGAGCAGGTCCGGCGCACGCTGCTCCAGTACGGCAGCGCCAGGGGCATCGTCAACGACCTCATCTGCCGCAACCTGGAGACGGACGAGGGTATCCGGGTGGACCCCCGTGCCGTCGTCGTCACCTCCGGCTGCCAGGAGGCCCTCTTCCTGGTGCTGCGCGCCCTGCGCGGGGGCCCGTCGGACGTGGTGCTCGCGGTGCGGCCGAACTACTCGGGGCTCGACGCGGCGGCGCGCCTGGTGGAGATGGGGGTCCACCCGGTCCGGGAGCCGGCTTCGGGAATCGACGGTGAGAGCCTCACCGAAGCCGCGGAGCAGGCACGCCGGGAAGGGCTCAACCCCCGCGCCTGCTACGTGATCCCGGACTTCGCCAACCCCACCGGCCGCAGCCTGTCGGTGGCCGCCCGGCGGAGCCTGCTGGAGAGCGCCGAGAAACAGGGGATCCTTCTCATCGAGGACAACCCCTACGGCATCTTCGGCCCCGAGGAGAGCGGCACCCCCACCCTGAAGTCCCTGGACGCGTCGCGGTCCGTGGTCTACCTCGGTTCCTTCGCCAAGTCCGGTATCCCGGGAGCGAGGGTCGGCTACGTCGTCGCCGATCAGCGTGTGTCGGCGCACGAATCATCGGACACCCTTTTCGCCGACCACCTGGCCAAGGCCAAGGGAATGCTCAACATCAACACCTCCCCGATCACTCAGGCGGTGATGGGGGGAAAGCTGATCATGAACGGGTTCAGCCTCCGTTCGGCGAACACCCGGGAGAGGAACGTCTACCAGGGCAACCTGTCCCGCCTCCTCCAGGAGATGTCCCGGAGGTTTCCCGAAGGCGAGGGCCACGGCGTCAGTTGGAACACCCCGTCGGGCGGATTCTTCCTGACCCTGAAGGTCCCCTTCCCAGCGAGTGACGAGGCACTTGGCGTCTGTGCGCGAAAGCACGGTGTGCTGTGGACCCCCATGCACCACTTCCACGGCGACGGAATTCCACGGAACGAGATCAGGCTCTCCTTCAGCCATCTCACCCAGGACAGGATCGCGCTCGGTGTCGAACGTTTCGCCTCGTTCGTCACCGACCACGCCGGCAGCTGAATTCACGCTGCCCGCACACGGCGGAGGAGATGAACCGCAGGCGTCCGTCACCCATTCCGCAAACCTGACCTTTTCCGTGTCTCCCCACGCCCGCACCCCTTTCAGAGAGGCCGATCCGTGTACCCGTTGTCGTTTGCTCAGCGTCGGTTGTGGTTTTTGTCGCGGTTGGAGGGTGCTTCGGCCACGTACAACATTCCGGTGGTGACGCGTGTGCGGGGGCCGGTGGATGTGGGTGCGTTGGGTGCGGCGCTCAATGACGTGGTGGGCCGTCATGAGGTGTTGCGGACGGTGTTCGCCGAGGTGAACGGTGAACCGGTGCAGCGGGTGCTGGAGGCTGACACCGGGGGTCGGGTGGAGCTGGGGGTCAGCGAGTGCGCTCCTGAGGATGTGGGCGCGGTCGTAGCTGATCATGCGGCTCATCTATTCGACCTGGAACATGACATTCCTGTCCATGCGCACCTGGTGCGGGTGCTACCTGAGGCGGGTGCTGAACAGAAGCTCGCGGCGGGTGCTGAGCAGAAGGCCGATCCAGGTTCTAGCCAGGAGGCCGCGCCAGGTCCTGTTCAGGAGTGGGTGTTGGTGTTGGTGGTGCATCACATCGCGGGGGACGGCGCCTCGATGGGGCCGCTCTCCCGGGATCTGGGCCAGGCCTACCAAACCCGGTGCAGCGGTCAGACTCCCCGGTGGGAGGAGTTGCCGGTGCAGTACGTGGACTACGCGCTGTGGCAGCACGAGTTGTGGGGCAGCGACGATGAACCCACTGATCTGGCTCGGGAGCAGGTCGGGTTCTGGCGTCAGCACCTGGCCGGGGCTCCGGAGGAGTTGGTGTTGCCCACTGACCGGCCCCGCCCGGCTGTTTCCTCCTACCAGGGAGGACAGGTCAGCGTGCCCGCCACGGAAGGGGCGTTGGGGCGGGTGCGTGAACTCGCCCGGGCCAGCGGCGCGACGGTGTTCATGGTCGCCCAGGCGGCGGTGGCCGCGGTGTTGAGCCGGTTGGGTGCGGGCACCGATGTGGTGGTGGGCACGGTGGTGGAGGGGCGTGAGGATCCGGCGTTGGAGGACCTGGTGGGGTTCTTCGTCAACACCGTGGTGCTGCGCACCGACCTGAGCGGTGATCCGTCTTTTACGGAGTTGTTGGGGCGGGTGCGGGAGGCGGATCTGGCGGCTTTCGATCACGCCCAGGTTCCCTTCGAGCGGGTGGTGGAAGCACTGCGCCCGTCTCGGTCGCTGGCTCGCCATCCCCTGTTCCAGGTGTTCGTGTCGTACACCAGTGGCGGCGCGGACATGATGTCGCTGCCCGGCCTGGTGAGCACAGCTCACCGTGTACAGAGCGATGCCGTGCACTTCGACCTCGAATTCAGCTTCGAGGAGGCGGAAGCCCTCGACGGGAGCGGTCTCCAGCTCAGCGTGAACGTCGGTTACACGAGGGACCTCTTCGACGAGGAGACGGCCCGGCTGTTGGGTGAGCGCCTGGTGCGGATGCTGGAACAGGCGTGCGCGAATCCGGACACCGCGGTGAGCCAGTTCGATTCCCTGGCCCCGGAGGAGCGGAAGACCCTTCTCCAGGACTGGGGGACGGCCGAGCCCGCCGCCGCGGCCCCCCTGGAAACGGTCCTCGACGTCTTCCGCGCCCAGGTGGAGACGGCCCCCGACGAGATCGCCCTGGTCGCGCAGGACGGCGAACTCGACTTCAGGACGTTGAACACGCGCGCGAACCGACTCGCGGCCGTGCTCCGTCAGCGAGGCGTGGGAGCTGAGAGCCGGGTGGTTCTGGCGCTACCCCGCACCTGTGACCTGCTGGTCTCCATGCTGGCCGTGCTCAAGGCGGGCGGCGCCTTCGTTCCGGTCGAACCCGACTCTCCAGCGGACCGGACCGCCCTCATCCTCGCGAACAACCGCCCCTCGCTGATCGTGACCACCGGCGCCTGGAGCCAAGGACGGGAGCTCGGCGTACCCAGACTCGTCCTGGACAGCCAGGACGTCCGCGCGGAGATCGACCTCCAGTCCACCGACGACCCCGGGCCCGAGGACCGCCCCTCTCCAGAACATCCGGCCTACGTGATCCACACGTCCGGCTCGACCGGAGTCCCCAAGGGCGTGATCGTGGAACACCGATCCCTCCGGGCCCACCTGGGATCGATCCGGGACGGACTCCTCGCACCGGAGTGCCGGTCCGCGGGGAAGAGCCGGATGCGGCTGGCGCTCATCGCGCCCTTCTCCTTCGACGCCTGCTGGGACGAGATCGCGGGCATGCTCGCCGGTCACGAGCTGCACCTGATCAGCGATGAGGTCCGGCATGACGCCGACCTGCTCAAGGACTACGTCGTCGAGCAGCGCATCGACTTCCTGAACACGACACCGACGCTCGCCCAGTACCTGGTGAACGCGGGCCTGTTGGACGATCCCCGGCACCGCCCCGCCATCGTGTCAACCGGTGGCGAAGCGATAGGCGAATCGCTGTGGAACAGGCTGGCCCGATCGGAGACGTCGGGCTACAACTACTACGGCCCGACGGAGACGACCGTCAACGCGACCAGCGCCCGGATCACCGAGCGGGACGTCCCGTCGATGGGTGGTCCGGTGGCGGGTACTCGGCTGTTTGTTCTGGATGAGGGGTTGTCCCTGGTCCCGGCCGGGGTGGTGGGTGAGCTCTACATCTCTGGTGCGGGTCTGGCCCGGGGGTATGTCAACCAGCCCTCCCTGACCGCTTCACGGTTCGTGGCCTGCCCCTTCGCACCCGGCGAGCGGATGTATCGCACCGGGGACCTGGTCCGCTGGACCAGTCGGGGCGAGCTGATCTTCGTGGGCCGCTCCGACGACCAGGTCAAGGTACGGGGTTTTCGTATCGAACTCGGTGAGATCGAAGCCGCGACCACGGCTCTGGACGGGGTGGCTGACGCGGTGGCTTCGGTGCATCAGAGCGCGGACGGCGACAAGCGCCTGGTGGCCTATGTGGTCCCCGAGCCGGGCAGGGCGATCGATTCTGAGCGGGTGCGTGGTGATCTGGGTCGGGTGGTGCCGGAGTACATGGTGCCCTGGGCCGTGGTCGGGCTGGAGTTGTTGCCGTTGACGGTCAACGGCAAGGTCGACCGAACCGCACTGCCCGCACCCGAAGTGGCCTCGGGCCAGGGTCGTGCTCCGCGTAATCCGCGTGAGGAGGTCCTGTGCGGGCTGTTCGCCCAGGTGCTCGGTGTGGAGCGGGTCGGGATCGATGATGACTTCTTCGCTCTGGGCGGGCATTCGCTGTCGGCGACTCGGTTGATGGGGCGGGTGCGCTCGGTTCTGGGCGTGCGCGCGGGAGTACGGGCACTCTTCGAAGCTCCCACGGTGGCGGGGTTGTTGCCGCGGTTGGAGGGGTCGGGGGGTTCGGGTGGGGTGGTGGGGTTGTCGCGTGTGGGGCGGCGGCCTGGTGTGGTGCCGTTGTCGTTTGCTCAGCGTCGGTTGTGGTTTTTGTCGCGGTTGGAGGGTGCTTCGGCCACGTACAACATTCCGGTGGTGACGCGTGTGCGGGGGCCGGTGGATGTGGGTGCGTTGGGTGCGGCGCTCAATGACGTGGTGGGTCGGCATGAGGTGTTGCGGACGGTGTTCGCCGAGGTGAACGGTGAACCGGTGCAGCGGGTGCTGGAGGCTGACACCGGGGGGCGGGTGGAGCTGGGGGTCAGTGAGTGCCCGCCCGGTCGGGTGGGTGCGGTGGTGGCTGATCACGCGGCTCATCTGTTCGATCTGGAACACGACATTCCCGTGCACGCCCATCTGGTGCGGGTGCTACCTGAAACGGGTGCTGTTCAGGAGTGGGTGTTGGTGTTGGTGGTGCATCACATCGCGGGGGACGGCGCCTCGATGGGGCCGCTCTCCCGGGATCTGGGCCAGGCCTACCAAACCCGGTGCAGCGGTCAGACTCCCCGGTGGGAGGAGCTGCCGGTGCAGTACGTGGACTACGCGCTGTGGCAGCACGAGTTGTGGGGCAGCGACGATGAACCCACCGACCTGGCTCGGGAGCAGGTCGAGTTCTGGCGTCAGCACCTGGCCGGGGCTCCGGAGGAGCTGGTGTTGCCCACCGACCGGCCCCGCCCGGCTGTCTCCTCCTACCAGGGAGGACAGATCAGCGTGCCCGCCCCGGAAGGGACGCTGGGGCGGGTGCGTGAACTCGCCCGGGCCAGCGGCGCCACGGTGTTCATGATCGCCCAAGCCGCGGTCGCCGCCCTGCTGAGCCGGCTCGGTGCTGGCACCGACGTGGTGGTGGGCACCGTGGTGGAGGGGCGTGAGGATCCGGCGTTGGAGGACCTGGTGGGGTTCTTCGTCAACACCGTGGTGCTGCGCACCGACCTGAGCGGTGATCCGTCTTTCGCGGAGTTGTTGGGGCGGGTGCGGGAGGCGGATCTGGCGGCTTTCGATCACGCCCAGGTGCCCTTCGAGCGGGTGGTGGAAGCACTGCGCCCGTCACGGTCGCTGGCCCGCCATCCCCTGTTCCAGGTGTCGGTGGCTTGGGAGGAGGACGGCGGGTATTCGGGTGTGGAGCTTCCCGGGGTGGAGGGTGTGTCGGTGCAGGTCGCTGAGGTGGCGGCCAAGTTCGATCTGTTCTTCGGGTTCGGGGTGGATGCCGCGGGCGGGTTGCGGGTGAGTGTGGTCTATTCCCGGGATCTGTTCGACCGGGCCAGCGCCCGTCTTTTGGGTGAGCGCCTGGTGCGGGTGGTGGAGCAGGTGTGCGCGGACCCGGACGTGGCGGTCCGCGACCTGCACATCCTGGGAGCAGACGAACACCACCGGCTACGCGCCTGGGGCACGGGCCCGACCACCGCGCACACACCGGGCACCATCGTGGACTCCTTCCGCTCCCAGGCAGAGCACTCGCCCCAGGCGGTGGCGGTCGAGTCGGGTTCGGAGCGGTTGACGTACGCGGAGTTGGACGCGCGGTCCAATCGTGTGGCGCGGTGGTTGGTGGCGCGTGGGGTGGGTCCGGAAGTGCCCGTGGTGGTGTCGATGGGCCGGGGTGTGGGGCTGGTGGTGAGCCTGCTCGCGGTGATGAAGGCGGGTGGCGTGTATGTGCCCGTGGATCCGGATTATCCGTCTGCGCGTCAGCGGCACATCGTGTCCGGGACCGGGGCCCGCCTGGCGCTGGTCGATGGGGCCGCCCACGTGCCGCCCGAGGGGATCGAGTCCGTCCTCCTCCAGGAGTTGGACCTGAGCGGGTATGCGTGCGGGCCCTTGAGCGACCGCGACCGTGTGTCTGCGTTGAGGTTGGCCAACACCGCCTATGTCATCCATACCTCGGGATCGACCGGTGTGCCCAAGGGGGTGGCCGTCACCCACACCGGAATCGACCGGCTCGTCTCCTGCAACCCTCTGCGAGAGGGCGACCGGGTCGCCCTGTGCATCTCGCCCGCCTTCGACGTCTCCGTCCAGGAGATCTACGCGCCGCTCTGCCAGGGCGCCACTCTGGTCATCCCCGACGAGGGCCTGACCGGGTTCGAGCTCTCGGAGTTCGTCGCGGAGCAGCGTGTGACCTCCTTGACCGTGCCCGTCGCGGTGCTCGCGACGATGCCCGGGAACGGCCTCCCCTCACTGCGCCGACTGGTCGTCGGTGGGGAGGCGTGCCCTCAGCACCTGGTCGATCTGTGGGCGCCGGGTCGCAGCATGCACAACGCCTACGGGCCGACGGAGGGCACCGTGTGTGCGACGGTGTCGGAACCCCTGCGGCCGCTTGGGCAGGACGGTCCCGTGACCATCGGTGGACCGGTCGCCAGTACCGAGGTGTTCGTTCTGGATGAGGGGTTGTCCCTGGTCCCGGCCGGGGTGGTGGGCGAGCTCTACATCTCTGGTGCGGGTCTGGCCCGGGGGTATGTCAACCAGCCCTCCCTGACCGCTTCACGGTTCGTGGCCTGTCCCTTCGCTCCTGGTGAGCGGATGTATCGCACCGGGGACCTGGTCCGCTGGACCCAGCGGGGCGAGTTGGTGTTCGTGGGCCGCTCCGACGACCAGGTCAAGGTGCGGGGTTTTCGTATCGAGTTGGGTGAGATCGAGGCCGCCACCACGGCTCTGGACGGGGTGGCTGACGCGGTGGCCTCGGTGCATCAGAGCGCGGACGGCGACAAACGCCTGGTGGCCTATGTGGTCCCCGAGCCGGGCAGGACGATCGATTCTGAGCGGGTGCGTCGTGATCTGGGTCGGGTGGTGCCGGAGTACATGGTGCCCTGGGCCGTGGTCGGGCTGGAGTCGTTGCCGTTGACCGTCAACGGCAAGGTCGACCGAACCGCACTGCCCGCCCCGGAGGTGGTTTCGGGTACGGGTCGTGCTCCGCGCAACCCGCGTGAGGAGGTCCTGTGCGGGCTGTTCGCCCAGGTGCTCGGTGTGGAGCGGGTCGGGATCGACGATGACTTCTTCGCCCTGGGCGGGCACTCACTGTCCGCGACCCGACTCATGGGGCGGGTCCGCTCGGTTCTGGGCGTGCGCGCCGGAGTGCGTGCACTCTTCGAAACCCCCACCGTGGCCGGCCTGGCCGAACGGCTGCTGTCGGACGGCCTCTTCCAGCGCGACGGCCGCTCCCCCGGCATCGGCGGGGTGGTGACCTACCACGGCGACGGCGACCTGCCCCCGCTCTTCCTCTTCCCACCCGT
Organism: Nocardiopsis sp. LDBS0036; assembly: GCF_041228755.1. Classification (NCBI taxonomy): domain Bacteria; kingdom Bacillati; phylum Actinomycetota; class Actinomycetes; order Streptosporangiales; family Nocardiopsidaceae; genus Nocardiopsis; species Nocardiopsis sp. LDBS0036. The sequence continues at coordinate 598,881 of NZ_CP141103.1, read as the reverse complement.
CAACGGCCTGGGCTGGTGCTACTCCAGTCTGCTGGGGCACCTGCCGTCGGATCGCCCCGTCCACATCCTCCACGACCCGCGCCTGGAGACGGACGAGGTCCTTCCCCTCACGGTGGCGGAACTCGCCTCGCACCACGCGGAACGGATCCGCAAACTCTCCTCAGACCGTCGCCGCGTGCTGCTGGGCTGGTCCTTCGGCGGCACCGTGGCCCAGCAGGCGGCGCGCGAGCTGACCGAGGCCGGGGAGGCCCCCGACCGGCTGATCCTCCTGGACGCCCACGTCGGCGGCGCCGACCGGACCGACCCCGACCCGTCCCCGGAGGACGTGTGCTCGGCCGCGTTCGACGGCCTCGTGGTGCCGGTCGGTCCCGCGGACGACCGGCCGCGGACCCCGGACGTACGCGCGGCCCTGGAGGCGAGGGGGAGCGCTCTCTCGTCCCTGGACGGCCCCGTCCTGGAGCGCCTCTTCCAGATCGCGCGCCACAACGTGGCGGCGATGGCCGCGCACCGTTCGGCGGGGACGGACGTGCCGACCGCCTTCGTGGAGGCGCGTCAGGAGGGGGACGAACCCCCCGCCACGCACGGCTGGGCGGACCTCCTCGGTTCGGACGTGCGTGTCCGTGCCACCGCGGTCGACCACTTCGCCCTGCTCTCGCCCCGGTCCGCCGGGTCGGTGGGCCCCCTGGTCGCCTCTCTCCTTCCCCAGGTGGACCGGCTGGACGGCACCCCGAACCGCTGACGCCCACCCGCCCATCACGCCCAGGTCCGTATCCACAAGAAATGGATTCCCGTGTGAACGCACATCTCGCAACCGCTCCGGAGAGCCGGGCTCCCGCAGCCGCCGACCGTGGCGGAGCCCCCGCGGCGATCGTCGGTGTCGGAACGGCGGTCCCGCCCACCTCCTACTCCCAGGACGAACTCCTGGAGATCTTCGACATCCGGGATCCGAGAATCCGCTCGGTCTTCCGCAACAGCGCCATCGACCGGCGCCACCTCACCCTCCCCCCGGAGGGGCCGGACGGCGGACGGGTCATGGAGGTCCAGGGAGAGCTGCTGGACAAGCACAGGCGGCAGGGTGTCGACATGGGAGCCCGCGCCCTCCAGGAGTGCCTGAAGAGGGCGGGGGCCGACCTGTCCGACATCGGCTACCTGTGCTGTGTCACCACAACCGGCTTCCTCACCCCGGGGTTCAGCGCCCTGCTCATCCGTGAGCTGGGCATCCCCTCCAGCGCCAGCCGTCTGGACGTCGTCGGAATGGGCTGCAACGCGGGGCTGAACGCGCTCAACGCCGTCGCCGGGTGGGCGCGGGCCCACCCCGGCAAGCTCGCCGTCATGGTGTGCATCGAGGCCTGCTCCGCCGCCTACGTGTTCGACGGGACGATGCGCACGTCCGTGGTGAACAGCCTGTTCGGAGACGGTTCGGCCGCGATCGCCGTGGTCTCCGGCGACACCGCGGACCGCCCGGAGCCCACCGGTCCGCGTCTGCTGAAGTTCTCCAGCCAGATCATCGTGGACGCCCTTCCCGCCATGCGCTACGACTGGGACTCCGAGCAGGGCCGGTTCAGCTTCTTCCTGGACCCCGAGGTGCCCTACGTCGTGGGGGCCCACGCCAACATCATCATCGACCGCCTGCTGGACGGCACCGGGTTGCGCCGCAGCGACATCCGGCACTGGACGGTGCACTCCGGCGGCAAGAAGGTCATCGATTCGGTCATGGTCAACCTCGGCCTGACCAGGTACGACGTCCGGCACACGACGAGCGTGCTCCGCGACTACGGCAACCTGTCCAGCGGTTCCTTCCTGTTCTCGTACCAGCAGCTCCTGGAGGAGGGCGTCGCCTCCCCCGGCGACCACGGCGTCCTCATGACCATGGGTCCCGGATCGACGATCGAGGCAGCGCTGTGCCAGTGGTGACAACCCCTTCGAACAGAGGAGACACAGTGACCAGTACGTCCAACGACGGCAACGCGCCGGACCTGCGGATCGACGGCTCACTTCCGTTGTCCGCCGCGCTCGTGGCCGAGGTGAACGCGTTCGCGGACGCGTGTGAGGACGCGGGCCCCGGGACCGTCGGAACGCTTCGCCTCCGGGGGGTCCCCACGGGCCTTCCCGTGTCCGACGAGGTCACCGTCCACACGGTGAACAAGTGGGAGCGGGCGCTGCGCCGTCTGGAGCGGGTGGATATCGCCACCGTGGCGATCGTCGAGGCGGACTGCGGCGGGGTCGCGGCCGAACTCCTCCTTTCCAGCGACCTCAGGATCATGGCGCCCGGGTCGAGCCTGCGCTTCCCCGCGACGGAGGAGACCGCGTGGCCCGGCATGGTCCTGTACCGCCTGCGCCAGCAGGCCGGGCACGGAGCGGCCCGCCGTTGCGCGCTGCTGGGTCTTCCGTTCCCGGCGGAGGAGGCCCGTGGGCTGGGCTTGGTGGACGAGGTGCTCGACCCGGCGGACGCGAGGGTGGAGTCCCTGTTGGCGTCGGTCGCCGCCCGCTCCGGGCCGGAGTTCGCGATCCGTCGCCGCCTGGCGATGGAGGCGTCCTCGACGGCCTTCGAGGACGCCCTGGGCCGCCACCTGTCGGCCTGTGACCGTGAGCTGAGGCGTCTGCGGGACCAGACCCCGTCGGAGGAACCGGCACGCGTGTGACGCGCATCCGGCTGGGCGCCCCTCACGCGGGGGAAGGCGCCCGGCCGAATTCCGGAACGCGGTACCGAAAACGCCTGCATTGTTGAACGAAAATCCGCCCAAAACTCCATCCATTCGGCGCTGGCGACTATTCGGGTGGTGGCGGCTGTCCAGAAATTTTCGGCGATCCGGACGGCGGGGGCCTACGCTCCGCACGGGCTGGCGGGGATCCCGGCGGCGGGCCGGGGCGTGCCCTCCGGGCTGCTCGCCCGTTTTCCCGCCACCGGACGTGCGCGGTGAGCGGGGGTGGGATCGGTCGGGAGCGGCGCGGCGGAGTCGGCCGAGTCCGGTCCCGACCGGCGTTCGAGCCCGGTGTTCCCGGTTTCGGGGGCGATCGTCCGGCCGGCCTGGACTTCGATGACCGCGTCCTTGGCGGCCGGGCCGTCCTTCGGCTTTCCACGCGCGCGATCGGCCCGCTCGGGCAGGACGGCGGAGCAGGGGGAGGTCACGGGTGACCATGCCGCGCCGCGTCGGTCCCGGTTTCGCAGCGGTTTTCCGCAGACCGGCGCACGCGACCCGTCGTACCCGCGCCCCGGCGTCCGCCTGCGAAGTGGTCGGCGTTGTCACCATGTCCACAACTGGCCAAGACATTGATGGAAACAGCCCATACTGGAACACTCAATATGGTCACTTCACTATATCGCGAACCCCCAGCGAGACATCTTTCAAAAATGAATGAACCGGCTATTCGGGAACCCTGCATCGACGTTTCTCTCGAGGAGGGCGCCGAATCCCCCACTCCCCCGAACGACCATCTCGAAAACCCTGGTGCCCACTGGAAGATGAATCTGGCTCCTCCCCTGGACGGCGGGGACGAGGATGTCGACGCCCGCGACCTCACGGCCCGGTTCTGGGAAGAGGTGGAACTGCTCGGGGACCCCCTCCCCGAGGTTCGGATGACGACCGTTTCGGCCTCGATCCTCGGTGCCTCCGCCGTCACCAGGATCACCGAGTCCGCAGGTCCCTCCCGCAGGATCGACCTCAGAATGACGGCCACCCACTCGGACCTGCTGGAAGGAGGGAACCGGCGGGCGATCGCGCTCCTCTCCGACCGGGGCGTGCGCGTCCGCGTGGCCCCCGACGGGTTCCCCACGATGCTGGTGATCGGCTCGCGTGTCGGCTTCGTCGAGTCCAACCGGGCCGACGACGCGACCAAGCTGCGCGTCGTGCGCTCCCCGGGGATGATCGACTGGATGATCCGCTACCAGTGCGCCCTCTGGGACCGCGCGGTGGGCTTCTCCAACCTGCGGGACGCCCTCGGCATCCTCGACAACGACAACCAGGCACGGGCGATGTACTACCTGTGCTCCGGGATGAAGGACGAGTCCGCGGCCCGCTGCATGGGCGTGTCCGTCCGTACCTACCGCCGCCACGTGGCGGGCGTCATGTCCGCGCTCGGGGCCTCGTCCCGCTTCAAGGCCGGCCTCAGGGCCCACCAGCTCGGCCTGTACCGCCTGTGCTCCGAGGCCGGAACCGGCCCGAAGGAGACGGCGTCCCCGCTTCCGGACGTTCCCGCCCAGATCAACTGGTGCTTCTGACGCCCTCCGGCCCCCTTCCCCCACTTCGGAGTCCTCAACGATGAACGCCCTGCTCACGGCGGCGGACGCTCTGGCCAAGGTCGACGCCACAGCGCTCCCCCACGACCTGCCGACGGCGGCCGGGGTCCTCGGTGACGCCGCCCTGCGTCTGGACGAGGTGCTCGCGGCGGCCGCCGAGCCCGCGCGGCGCACGCCCGAGGAGCACCAGGCCGTCTCCCGGGCCAAGGACACCCTCCGTGCCGTCCGCTCCCGGTTCCTCGACGCGCACGTGGACAGCGTCTACGGTGACCTCACCGACGGCCACCGGCGGCGCCCGCGCCTGCGCGAACTGGTCACGGACGCTGCGACCCGGTTCCCCGGCCTGGTGCCGACCCCCGATCAGATGGCTACCGAGTCCGCCCGGCTCCAAGCCCACAAGGAGGGCCTGGAGATCGACCAGGGGATCTTCTTCCGGGCCGTCCTGGGCTCCGAGGCGGCGGGGCGGCACCTCGTCGACTCGATGCTCCGCCCCACCGGCCGAGCCCGGGCCCTGTACCCCGAGTACCGCAGGACCGGCGTCGCGGACCTCGGCTCCGTCCGGCTGGAGAGGATCGGCTCCACCGCGCACGTGACCATGTGCGGCGCGGACCGGCTCAACGCCGAGGACAACGACCAGGTGGACTCCATGGAGACCGCGGTGGACCTGGTGCTGCTCGACCCCGACGTGGGAGTCGGCGTACTGCGGGGCGGCCCGATGGAGCACCCTCGCCACCGGGGCAGGCGTGTGTTCAGCGCGGGGATCAACCTCAAGGAACTGCACGCCGGACGGATCTCCCTCGTGGACTTCCTGCTCCGGCGGGAGCTCGGCTACATCAACAAGATCGTCCGGGGCCTGGCCGTCGAGGGACCGGACTCGTGGCGGGCTCCGACGGTCCACAAGCCGTGGGTGGCCGCGGTCGACGCCTTCGCCATCGGCGGCGGGGCCCAGCTGCTGCTGGTCTTCGACAGGGTGATCGCCGGTGAGGACTCCTACTTCAGCCTCCCGGCGGCGCAGGAGGGCATCGTCCCCGGTGTGGCCAACCTCCGGCTCGGCCGCGTCGGCGGCACCCGGCTCTCCCGGGAGGTCATCCTCTGGGGCCGGCGGATCTGGGCCACCGAGCCGCAGGCGGCCGCGCTCTTCGACCACGTGGTCGACCCGGCCCTGCTGGACGCCGCCGTGGAGGAGGCGGCCGAACGCATGGACAGCCCGGCCGTCGTCACGAACAGGCGCATGCTCCAGCTGGCGGAGAACCCGGCGGAGCCCTTCCGCGCCTACATGTCGGAGTTCGCGCTCCAGCAGTCGCTGCGCCTGTACAGCGAGGACGTCATCACCAAGACCGGCCGCTTCACCGCGGCGCGCGCCTGAGATCGGACCGGAGGGCCCGCCGCGCCGGGCCGGACCGCCCGCCAACCTACGGAGGACCATGTCCGCAGAGCAGGAGACCGCCCCGCCACGGGTCCGGTACGTGAAGGAGGACGGGGTCGCCCGCGTGACCATCGACCGCCCCCACGTCCTGAACGCCATGGACCTGCGGACCCACGAGGAACTCGCCGAGGTCTGGGACGACGTGGAGGCCGACGACGACGTCTGGGCGGTGGTCCTGACCGGGGCCGGCGACCGGGCGTTCTCCGTGGGCCAGGACCTGGGGGAACGGGCGGCACTGGACTCCGGTGGCGCCGAGGGGACCACCTTCGGCAGCCGGGGGGCTCCGGGCTGGCCCCGGCTGACCGAACGCCACGCGTTCGCCAAGCCCGTCATCGCCCGCGTGGACGGGTACGCCCTGGGGGGCGGGTTCGAGCTGGCCCTGGCGTGTGACGTCATCGTCGCCTCCGAGCGCTCGACGTTCGCCCTGCCGGAGGCACGGCTGGGGCTGGTCCCCGGGGCGGGCGGCGTCTTCCGGCTCACCAGGCAGATCCCGGCGCGGATCGCGATGGGCCACCTGTTGACGGGGCGGCGGATGTCCGCGCGCCGCGCGGCGGACCTGGGCCTGGTGAACGACGTCGTCCCGCACGAGGAGCTGGACGCGTGCGTCCAGGGCTGGGTGGACGACCTCCTGCGCAGCGCGCCCCTGTCGGTGCGGGCCATCAAGGAGGCCGTCGCCCGCTCGTCCCACCTGTCCGTGGAGCAGGCGTTCGGCAGCCGCTTCTTCTGGGAGGAGCGGCGCGCGCGCAGCGAGGACGCGCGGGAGGGCCCCCGGGCGTTCACCGAGAAACGCCCTCCCCGGTGGCGGGGCCGCTGAGGGCGCGCCGCCGGGCGAGGTGGCGGATCCCTTCGCCCGGCGGTCTGACGAGGGACCCGCCGGGGGTTGGACCGAAGGTGCGCCACCGTCCGACCGCCCGCTGGCTGATCGGCGCCCCGGCCAAGCGGTCGTCGATCGCCTGCGACCGCTGACCGGGACACTTCCTCCCGTCCGCAGTCCGGCGGCGTCGGCCGCGGCGCAGTTTCGGCATGGTCGCGTCCGCGATCGCCGGGTCACAGGAGCCACAGGGTGAGCGCGAGGGATCCGAGGAAGGCGGCTCCGGCCAGGACCTGCCGCGTCAGGTGGGCGTCGTACACCTGTGGGGCGGTGCGCGTCGAGAGCAGCAGGTACCCGTCGGAGGAGCTCGCGACGAGGGTCTCCTCGTTCCACTCGTACGCGGTCCCGTTGACCAGCAGACGGGTCCCGGGCGCGATGGCCCACTCCCGGTAGGAGCGGCCGGTGCTCGAATGCGCGTGCTCGGGCCGCAGCTCCCGCCTCGCCTCCGCCCTGCCCGGAGCGCCCTCCGCCAGGGGGTCGACCACGAAGGAGTCGTGGGTGAGGGCGACCTTGTCCGTGACGGCTCCACGGGGGTGGCACCACGCGCTCCCCGTCCTGTCCTCGATCAGGAAGGGCGCCTCGCTCTGCTCCGCGTGGACCAGGCTCACGCGAAGGCGCTCGTGGCGCGAGCCCTCACCGGGGCGGTGGTCCCACACCTCGGTCCGGTACCACACGCACCTGGTCCCGGAGTAGGGGGCCACCAGCGGTCCCGAGGACCCCGGTACGGCGTTCCCGTCGACCAGGACCGGGGTACCGGAGCGGGGCAGGTCCCGTAGCGGAGGTGTCCGGGAGCGGCGCATCCTCGTGGACCGTGCGCGCGTGCGCAGCACGCGGGCGAGCAGGAGGGCGCTGAGCACGGTGGCCAGCAGGGCAAGGAGCTGGAGCGCGGTCCGCGCTCCACCGACGAACATGTCATCCATAGTCACCGCCTCCTCGTGCCGGCGGCCGTGGTGACGGGCCACCGGCACGGAGCAGGGTCAGCCCTCCTCCGAGCGGTCCGCGTCCGCGTCAGCGAGGGCGTCGTGCCGGGTGGCGGGGGAAAGCGGTGTTCCCGCCAGGTATCCCGCCCGGGCCAGGGCGTTGCCGCCGACCGCGGCGGTGGCCAGTTGCACGAGCAGCGCCAGGCCGATCTTGAGCGCGTTCTCCACCGAGGGGAACCACAGCAGCAGACCGAGCAGGAGCAGGGCCGTCCCCAGTCCGGCCGAGACCGACACCCCGTGCAGGCGGGCGTAGAAGTCGCGCAGGCGCACCAGGCCGAGGGCTCCCACGGTGAACACGGACGCGCCCGCGATCACGCAGGCCACGGCGAGCGTCTCGAACGGGGTCATCGTTTGCCTCCGGAGATCAGTCGGGCCAGGGACAGGGCGGAGAGGAACCCCACGAGGGCGCACACGAGCACGATGTCGACCACCAGGGCGGAGTCGACGCGGAGGCCGAGGACGACCACGAGGCCGACGAAGCCGAAGAGGACCACGTCGGCCCCGGCGGCCCTGTCCGCCCGGTCGGGGCCCGAGAGGATCCGGTACGCGGCCAGGACCATGGACGCGCCGAGCAGCAGCAGCGCGATGTCGACGGGGTTCATCGGGTCTCCTCCCCGCGGGGCTCGGCCCGCGTCCGTCCGGCGCGCGTCAGGCCCAACAGGTAGTCCTCCATCTGGTGGATGTCGTCGAGGAAGGCCCGCTCGTCAGCGGTGTACATGCCGTGCACCCACAGGGTGGGCGGGTCGGTGCGGGTGGCCACGGTCACCGTTCCGGGGGTCAGGGAGACCATGTTGGCGACGGCCGTGATCTCCAGGTCGGTGCGGCAGCGCAACGGGACCTCGATCAGGGCGGGCACGGACGCGCTGCCCGGGGTGAGGATGTCCCAGGCGACCTGGAGCGTGGAGGTCACCACCCGGGAGCCGTAGAAGAACGGGAACCACGCGATCCGCAGGATCCTGCGCAGGAAGGGGGTCATCGGTTCGTCACCGCCTCGACGTAGGTGGAGGTGTCCAGCAGATGGGCCGCGGCCTGGGCGCTCAGGTCGAGCAGGACCTGGGCGCCCAGGCCGACGCACAGGGTGACGCCGGTCAGCGCCGCCGCGGGCAGCACCAGGCCCGCGCGGATCCTCGTGGCGGCCGGGGGCGCGGTGACCGTCCCGCTCCCCTGCGCCGACCGTCCGCCCCCGGGTTCGGGCCCGGAGCCCGGGTCGGGGCCCCAGAACACCGAGCCCCAGATCTTGAGCATCGACATCAGGGTGATGAGGCTGACGGCGACGGCGACGGCGGCGACCGCCCACTGGCCGTCGGCGAAGGCGGCGGCGACCAGGGTGAGCTTGGCGACGAACCCGGAGAAGGGCGGCAGTCCGGCCAGGGACAGGGCCGCGCCCAGGAAGGCCAGGGCCAGCAGCGGTTCCCGGCGGGCCACGCCTCCCAGCCGGTCGAGTCTGCCGGTGCCGTGGACGTGCTCGATCGCGCCGGTGGACAGGAACAGGGACGCCTTCACCACCATGTGGTGGATGAGGTAGAAGATGCCCGCCATCAGTCCCAGTTCGGTGAACAGGGCGACGCCGAGGAGGATGTAGCCGATCTGGCTGACCATGTGGAAGACCAGGATCGAGCGGGTGGTGTCCTCCCCCACCGCGCCCAGGACCCCGATCAGCATGGTCGCGCCGAACAGCACCAGGCCCACCCACAGCAGCGAGGACTCGCCGCCGAAGACCACCGCGTAGAGGCGGTAGATCGCGTAGATGGCGACCTTGGTGTGCAGACCGGAGAACAGGGCGGTCACCGCCGGGGAGGGCGCGGTGTAGGTGCGCGCCAGCCAGCCGTGCACCGGCACGACGGCGGCCTTGACCGACATCGCCAGCAGCACCACGCCCATGGCGGCCGCGACCACGGGCGACTCCTGGGCGGCGCCCGCGAGTTCGCCGAGCTGCACGGTTCCGGCGGTGCCGTAGACCAGGGCGACACCGGCCAGGAACACGGTCGAGGTGAGCAGGTTGACCGCGACGTAGGTCCGTCCGCCCCGCAGGCCGCGCAGGGTCCCGGCGATGGCCATCAGCCCGTAGGAGGGCAGCAGCATCACCTCGACGAACACGAAGAGGTTGAACAGGTCGCCCGTGAGCAGCGCCCCGTACACCCCGGCGGACAGCACCAGCACCAGGGACGGGAAGAAGCGCCGACCGGCCTCGCCGGTGGCCACGGCGAAGGCCGAGCACACCAGCACCAACAGGGCGGTGGTGGTGACCATCAGCGCGCTGAAGGTGTCGGCGACGAAGGGGATGGACACCCCGGCGGGCCACAGACCCACCTGGTGGGCGTGTACCTGTCCCTCCCGCGTGCACCAGACCAGTACGGCACCGGCGGCGAGCGCGAAGGCGCTGGCCCCCAGGAACAGGGCGCGGGCCACCCCGCGTGCGAGGGGCAGCACCAGCAGCGCGGCGGTCAGGAGGGGAACCGCGACCAGCACGGGCAGGAGAACGGGGATCATGAGGCGTCCTCGGTGTCGTCGCTCTCACCGGTTGCGGCGAGGGCGAGCATGTAGATGGTGATGGAGAAGGCGATGACGATCGCCGTGAGCACGAACGCCTGGGGCAGGGGGTCGGCCATGGCGGCGCCGGTGTCCCGCCCCAACAGGGGTTCGCCCCGGCGGAAGGCGCCGCCCGCCGACATCAGCAGGAGGTTGACCCCGTGGCTGAGCAGGACGAAGCCCAGGACGACGCGGACCATGCCGCGTTGCAGGATCAGGTAGACGGCTCCGGCGGTCAGGACGCCGATCGTGATGGCCAGGGTCATCGGGTGCCTCCGGTGGCCGGACCGTGCTGGACGGGGTCGTGTGTGCGGTGCGTGTCGGGCTCCGGGGGGCTCTTACGCCCGCTCCGGGGCAGCCCCAGCTGGTTGAGCGCGGTCAGCAGCACGCCGACCACGGCCAGGTAGACGCCCACGTCGAAGACGAGCGCGCTGGTGAAGTGGTAGTAACCGCCCCAGGGCAGGGGGATCTCGGCGTGCAGGGGCCGCAGGAAGGACCCGTCGGCGTAGCCGAGCAGCCCGGTGGCCGCGGCGGTGAGGACTCCCGCGGCGATGAAGGCCGGGTAGGCCAGGCGGATGCGGGCCGCCGAGGCGCTGGGCGCGGTCAGGTAGGCCAGGGCGAAGGCCGAACCGCCGACCAGTCCGGCGATGAAGCCACCGCCCGGGGCGTTGTGGCCCCGCAGCAGGAGGTAGAGCGACCACAGCACCAGCAGCGGGATGAGCCAGCGCGCCACGGTGCGCATGATGACGGTGTTGTCGTCGGCGTCCCAGACCGGGTTGGTCCCGGCCACGCGGGAGGAGACCTCGCCGTTCGCGGTGAGACCGGACGAGCGCAGGACGGCGATGATGATCAGGCCGGCCACCCCCAGGACGGTGAGTTCGCCCAGTGTGTCCAGGGCCCGGTAGTCGACCAGGATCGTGTTGACCACGTTGGTGCCGCCGGTGTCCTCGGGCGCGTGGGAGAGCAGGTAGTCGCTGACCCCGGAGGGCTCCCTGCGGCCGGTGAGCAGGTAGGCGCCCAGTCCCGCCACGGTTCCCGCGGCCAGGGCGACCGCCGCGGTGAGGGCGGTGCGTGAGCGGCGGACCCGGTGGAACTCGCGGGGGAGCCGGCGCAGCACCAGGACCGCCACGACCACCGTCAGGGTCTCCACCAGCAACTGGGTCAGCGCCACGTCGACGGCGCCGAGGAAGACGAACCACAGCGCGGTGGCGAACCCGGCGACCCCGACCAGGGCCAGGGCGGCCATCCGCGAGCGGGTCACCACCGAGGTGAGCACCGCGACCGCCACCAACGCCACCAGGAGCCAGTCCAGCGCGCGTGAGGTGGGAGCGGGCGGCAGCCCGTAGTCCAGTCCGAGAGCGCAGACCACGGCGGCGAGCGCGATGAGCATGACGAACGGCACGGCCAGGTGGCGGGTGGGCGCGTCGGTGCGGGTCAGGTCGCCCACGCGCGTTCCCAGGGCGATGACCGCCGCGTGCACGCGTTCGAAGACGCCTGTGCCCCGGACGGGGAGGAACCGGCGCCCGGCGAGTTTCTCCCCGGAGCGGGAGGCCCAGGTCAGGAGGGCGCCCAGGAGCAGGGCGGCGGCCGACATCCCCAGGGCCGGGTTGAGTCCGTGCCACAGCGCCAGGTGGGAGTCCGCGGGAGCCAGGACCGCGTCGCCGGCCGCCCAGGAGACGGCCGGGTTCAGCGCCGTGGCTCCCAGCCCCAGGACCAGGCCCGCCGCCGCGGTGACCACGGGGGCGGCCAGGAGGAGCGCGCCCGCCTCCCGGGGCGGTTCCCGGTCGGGACGGCGTCTGCCGCTCCCGCCGAAGGCCAGGTACACGAAGCGGAAGGCGTAGGCGAAGGTCAACGACGCCGCCACGACCGCGACGGCCCCGGCGACCGGACCGGCCCAGGCGGGCCCCGGTGTCTGGAGAAGCGCCTCGAAGAGGTTCTCCTTGCTGACGAACCCCAGGAGAGGGGGGACCCCGGCCATGGACAGGGCGGCGAGCGCGCTCACCGCCGCGGTGACGGGCATCGCCCGGCGCAGACCGCCGAGTTCACGCAGGTCCCGGGTTCCCGTCTGGTGGTCGATCACGCCCACCGACATGAACAGCGCCGACTTGAACAGGGCGTGGGCCGCGGTGTGCACGACGGCGGCGACGAGCGCCTGCGGGGTCCCCACACCGATGACGGCGACGAGGAAGCCGAGTTGGCTGACCGTGGAGTAGGCGGTGAGCTCCTTCAGGTCGTGCCGTCGCAGGGCCAGCACGGCGCCGACCACGGCGGTGGTCAGGCCGGCGACGACCAGGGTGGTACCCCACAGCGGCGTGTCCGCGAAGGCCGGTGAGAAGCGCATCGCCAGGTAGACGCCGGCCTTGACCATCGCCGCCGCGTGCAGGTAGGCGCTCACCGGGGTGCTCGCGGCCATGGCGTCGGGCAGCCAGTAGTGGAAGGGGAACTGGGCCGACTTGGTGAACACCGCGATGACCACCAGCACCGCCACGGTGCCGGTGAAGGCGGTGTCCTGGGTCCAGGACGGGTCGCCCAGGATCGCGCTGAGGCGGGTGGTCCCGGTGCGCACCCACAGCAGCACCACCGCGGTCAGCAGCGCCAGGCCGCCCATGGCGGTGAGCAGGAACGTGCGCACGGCCGGTCGTGAGGCGCCCGGTCCGGACAGTCCGATCAGGTGGAAGGAGCAGATCGTGGTCAGCTCCCAGAAGACGAAGAGCAGGACCACGTCGTCGGCCAGGACCAGACCGGTCATCGCCAGGGCGAAGGCGCTCATCAGGACGTAGAAGCCGGTCCTGCGCCCGGGCGGGAAGTAGCGGGTGGAGTAGGCCATGACCAGGGCGCCCACGCCGAGCACGAGCACGCAGAACAGCCAGGTTAGGCCGTCCATGCGCAGGTGCAGGCCCACGCCGAGGGCGGGCATCCAGGGCAGGGACGCCTCCAGGACCCGGTCGTGGTTCCACAGGGAGGGCCCCCGGGCGCCGACCCACAGGGCCGCCAGGGTCAGCACCAGGGCGATGGGCCACCCCGCGGCGCGGCCCAGCGGGCGTCCCAGCAGCGGGACGAGCAGGGTGGTGACGGTGAGTACGGCAAGGAGGAGCAGCAGCACGCCGCTGTCCTTTCACGGTTGCGCGCCGGTCCCCGGGCATGCGGGCACACGCCGGGGACGGCCGTGGCGCACAGGGGTGCGGCACGGTCGGCGTTCAGCGAAAAAAGGTGGAGGAGGGCACGCGAAAGGTGCCTCGCGCAGGACGGAAGCCGAAGAGGACCGCGGGCACTGACGTCGGATGCCGGTGCCGTGGGCAGACCGGTACCCGAAGAGGACCGCGGACGCCGACGTCAGATACCGGTGCCGTAGGCAGGCCGGTACCCGACGGCGCGCGGACACGGGGCGACCGTCATGCGGAAAGGAGAAGACGCCTCGGGCGAGGCGGGAGGGTCAGCTGCGTCCGGGCGGGCAGGAGCTGAGTTCGCCGTGGGCGTTGGTACCCCACGAGGTGGAGTAGCCGTTGGTGCCCAGGGGGCGGGGGTTGCGCACGGGCAGCTTGTGCCGTTCGGCGAAACGCGAACGGCCGACGCGGGCGTAGACGTCCAGGGCGCGGAAGCGGGCGCCTTCGAGGAGTACGGGCGCGTGACGACGCGACGGGGGCGCCGTGGCCACTGACCGGGACATCACAGCACCTCCTCTCACGTCTCGCTGGGTCACAGCGGGTGCCACCGTACCAGCTGCTACTTCACGCGGGCCAGACGAGGGCGCCGCGCACTGGATGTGAACAGGATCTCAGTATGTTCTGGTTTCGACCGCCCGGCCCTCCGGGAGCCCCGGGCGGGCGCGGGCGACGGCTCCGGGCAGCCGGACGCACCCACTCGCCCGACCCCTCCGGCGGGTGCGCGGGCGGGGCCCTGACCAGGAGGAGGGGTGCGCGGGCCGGGCACCCGGCGATCCGCCGGGCGCCGGGCCCTCCCCCTCACCCGCCGGGTCGTGCTCCGGCCACGCGGGAGTCGATCCAGGCGCACAGGTCCTCCAGGGCGGCCTCGGTCCGCTCCCGGTCACCGGTGATGAGGAAGTCGGTCTCCAGACCGGCGAAGGCGGCGTTGAGCACGGTGGCGTGCACGAGGGCCGCCTTGGGGTCCAGGCCGCGCGCGGCCAGGCACGCCGCGACGAACTCCGCGCGCCTGCGGGCGAAGCCCGGCACCGGGCACGGAAGCCTGCCGCTGGCGGCCAGGCCCTCGATCTCGCGGATCAGGCGGGTCGTGGCCACCTCACCGGAGCCGAGGTTGCGCTCCCACGTGGAGCGGACGATGGCGCCGACCGGCACGGAGGGGTCCTCCCAGCCCGGGGTGGCGCGCAGGGCCTCGTGCTGCTGCTCGTCCAGCCGTTCCAGCACGGCGGCGACGAGGGCGTCCTTGTCCGCGAAGTGGTGGGTGAGCACACGGGTGCTCTGCCCGAGCCCCTCGGCCAGGGCCCGCAGCGAGAAGTTACCGATGCCCGTGCGGGAGAGCTGGCCGATCACCGCGTCGACGACGTCCCGGCGACGGCGCGGGTCCGCGATCCGTGGCATGGTGCCCCACCTCCGGAAGGCCACTTTGGCACACGGATAAGGGAAACACTTGTTACCGTTATCCCATGAGTGGTTCCCAACGGCCTCCCCTGTGGCTCCTCGCCCTGGCACTGGCCGCCTTCGCGGTCCAGACGGACGACTTCATCATCATCGGCGTGCTCCCCTCGATCGCCTTCGATGTGGACGTGTCGGAGGCCGCGGCCGGACAGCTCGTCACCGTCTACTCCCTCGTCTACGCGCTCACCGCACCCCTGTGGGCGGTCCTGTTCGCCCGGATCTCCCGCAGACGGGCCCTGTTCTGGGCCCTGGCCGTGTTCACGGCCGCCAACGTGGTCGTCCCGCTCGTCGACGGCTACCTCCCGCTCGTGGCCCTGCGGGTCGTGGCGGCGCTGGCGGCGGCGGTGGTCCTGCCCGCCTCCCTGGCGATCGCGAGCACACAGGCCCCGCCCGAGCGCAGGGGCCGCTACCTGGCCACCGTCATGACGGGCCTGACCGGCGCCATCCTGATCGGCGTCCCCCTCGGGACGTGGATCGGCGCCCTGCTGGGCTGGCAGGCGACCTTCGTGTTCGGCGGGCTCCTGGGACTGGCCTCCCTCGCCCTCGCCGCCCGCGCCCTGCCCGCCGGGGCGGACGGTACCGACCAGGAACCCCAAGCCCCGGCGGACCTCGTCCGCCCTCTGGTCAACCGGACCGTGGCCGTCGTCCTGGCGATCACCGTCCTGACCGTGGCCGGAAACCTCGCCTTCCAGACCTACATCGCGGTCGTCCTCTCCGGGCTCTCCGGCGTCACCCCCGCCCTGTTGGCGGTGCTGCTGGTGTGCTCCGGCGTCGGCGGCCTGCTCGGCACGCAGGCGTCGGGCCGCCTGGTGGACCGCCTCGGGCCCTTCCGCGCCTTCCTGTGCGCCGTCGTGCTCTTCTGCCTGACGATGTCCGCCATGGCCCTGCTGTGGCTGGTGGCCCCGGTGCCCGTGTGGGCGGTGGTGCCCCTGCTCATGGTCTGGTCAGCCGCCGCGTGGGCGGTGCCGCCGAGCCTGCAGACGCTCATGCTCGACCGGGCGGGTACACGCGCCGCCTCGCAGGCCATGGCGGTGCACAGCAGTTCGGTGTACGTCGGGGCGGCCCTGGGCGGAGTGCTCGGCGGCGCGGCGGTCGCCACGAGCCCCGGCCTGGTCCCGGCCGCCGCCGCTGCGGCCGCCGGGCTTGGTCTCGGGCTCAGCGCGCTGATCCGCCGCGCCCCCGCCAGAGCCGACGCCTGAGCCCGCAACGGCGCGACGAGCATCGTCCCGGCCTGTCCACCGCCGCGGGGTCAGGACCGCGGGTGAGCGTGCGCTACCCGGGCTCCTACGAGGAGCGCGCCTGCCCGCGGCGCAGCGCTCACCAGCGGGGTATCGCCTCTACGACGGACTGGAGGGCCTCGTTCGCCTCCTCGGCGCGCTGGGGGAGCCGTCCCTCGTGCAGGGGGCGTTCTCCCGAATACCCGAAGACAGGACATGTGACCGGCGAGTGGCCCTCGGCGCGGGTTTCGGTTCCCGTGTTCCTCAACCCCTGTTCTCCTGGGGCGGTGCGGTCTGAGGCCAGACCGCACCGCCCCACGATGGCGCCTGGATCCGTCTGCGCGCACGGGCACCGCACAGACGGGTTCCAGACCGTCAACATCCGAACCGGACGAAGCGCCTGCGCGGGGGACGCAACACCAGGAACACCCCCGCCACGAAGAGCACCGCGCTCAGTACCCACGCGCCGACGTCCTCGCGGGAATCCCTCCGAGCCTCCCCCACCGCGGACCCCGCAGGCGCGAACCAGGCAAGCTGCACGGCGGGCGAGACCACTATCGCTCACCCGCCATCACGCACCGACCCCGCGGGATTCGGTTGGACGTCAAGAACTCGAACGGGCTTCGCTCCAAGCGCGACCGAACTCCTCAGAGCCGATCTCCTCGGCAGCGAATTCTCCCCTGATGGAAATCTCTTCGACAGGGGGGAACGGTATTTCCGCAAGACCGACGGCCCCGGTCTCAAAATCTTCATCCGCCCACTCGGCTCTCCCGTCTCGATAGATCTGGACCCTGCGGGTTTCGTATCCGCCCTCGTCGAGTTCACTAAAATAGAGCACCGGCTCGTTGGAAAAATCATGGATCCATGCGACCTTGACGTATCTCATCGATTCCCTCCAGAACACAGTGTTCTTCCGACAACATCCAGCGTCCCACCGTTCGGGACCTCGCAAAGCCCCGGCCCGTCTTCCCTCTCCCTTGGTCCGCTGACATCGGCTTCGACACAGAAGGCGAGCTTTCGTTCCTCGTCATCCCTTACTCCTCGCCCTCGTTCGCGGACACTTCCAAGCCCGACACCACGCCGCGCGCCACACCCGCTCCAGGCGGCCTTGGAGACCGCCCCTGACAGGCCCTGCGGTCGGTGGCCGGGTTCGGGTAGGCGCCGGCGGGGTAGGACGGCGGGCGCGCGTCCGCCACAGCACGAGGAGAGGGATGGACTTCACCGGCTTCACCGAGGAGACCTTCGCGTTCTTCGACGGCCTGGCCCGGGACAACTCCAAGGACTACTTCCACGGCCACCACGAGGTGTACGTGCGCGCGGTGCGAGAGCCCGCGCGCGCCCTGGCCGAGGCGCTGGAGGAGGACTTCGGCCCGATGAAGGTGGGCCGCCCCAACCGCGACGTGCGCTTCTCCCACGACAAGAGCCCGTACAAGACCCACGTGGGCCTGGTCAGCCAGTCCCAGGGGCCGGTCGGCTACTACCTCCAGCTCGGCCTGGAGGGGCTCTCGGTGGGCGCGGGCTACCACGCGATGTCGGGCGCGCAGGTGGAGCGCTACCGCGACGGCGTGGACGACGAGCGCCAGGGGCCGCGGCTGGCGCGGATCGTCGATGAGCTGAAGGCCCGGGGCTTCGACATCGTCGGCGACACCCTCAAGACCCACCCGCGCGGGTACAGCGGCGACCACCCGCGCGTGCACCTGCTGCGCCACCGCTCCCTGGGGGCCGAGCACAACGTGCGGCGGTCGGACGTGCCGCTGTCCGCGAAGCTCCTGGACACCGTGCGCGCGGACTGGCGGGCCACCGGCCCCCTCATGGACTGGCTCGACCGGCACGTCACCAGCTGATCCCACCGGACGCGGGCTCCCACCGGGCACGGCCTCCCGCCGCGCGTTGATCCGCCGCGCACGCGGAACCCGGTCAGCGGGCTCCGCGTCCCGGCTACCGCCCGTGGCCGGTCCTGCGTCTCCGGGAGCGGTGGTACGTTCCCCGCAACGACCTGCCTGATCCGCGGGGGAGTCCGCGCTCGCGCGCGCCCTGAGCACGGAAGGCGGGTCCATGCACCGCTCCCCCGCTACGTGCCGCCGCGCGGCACCCCGGCCCCGTCACACGCCGACACCACCCACGAACGATGTGTGCCTGTCACGGTTTTCCCGTGAGGTTCTCACCGTCATCCCATGACACGGTGTCACTGGTGGACTCGTCGGAGTGACAGCAGGCTGGACACGTGCCTCCGGCGACGGCGGTCACGGCCCTCCCGCGACGGACGGCGGAAGAGCTGTGCCCGCCAGGACGCCGGTGAAATCGAGATCCAGGAGGCTGGGGACATGGGACGAAGGCGGAGCGCGGGCCGGAGCCTGCTCCCGATGGTGGCGGTATGTCTGGCCGGTTCGCTGGTCGCCCCGGTGCCGGCGGCGGCCGACGAACGGGGCGGGGCGCCGACGACGGCACTGGAGTGGGGTGCCTGCCCCGAGGACGTCCCGACCGGGACGTACCCGTTGGAGTGCGCCACCGTGCCGGTGCCCGTGGACTACGACGACCCCGACGGCGACCGGATCGAGATCATGGTGTCGCGGCTGGCCAGCACGGAGCCGGACCAGAGGCGCGGCGTGCTGCTGCTCAACCCGGGCGGCCCGGGCGGGTCCGGGCTGTCGATGCCCGCGGACCTGGCCTCCCTGGGCGTGCCCGCCAGCGTCCTGAACAGCTACGACCTGATCGGCATGGACACCCGCGGGGTCGGGCACTCCTCCGCGGTGAGCTGCGGCTTCACCACCGACCAGGAGTACTTCGGCAACATCCCGCCCTACGCGGTCGACGAGACGGCGGTCACCGAGCAGGCCGCGGTCGCCGAGGGGGTCGCCGACCAGTGCGCGCGCAGCGACGGGAACGGGCTGATGCGCCACATCTCGACGGCCAACATGGCCCGCGACCTGGACCGGATCCGGGCCGCGCTGGGCGAGGAGGAGGCCAGCTTCTTCGGGCTGTCCTACGGGTCGGCGCTGGGCGCGGCCTACGCCTCGATGTTCCCCGGGAGCACCGACCGGATCGTGCTCGACAGCAACATCGGCGACACCTTCCTCGACTACGACGGCATGCGCAGGTTCGCCCTGGGCTTCGAGGAGACCTTCCCCGACTTCGCCGCGTGGGCGGCGGAGCGCGACGGCAGCTACGGCCTGGGCGGCTCTCCCGAACAGGTGCGGGAGACCTACTTCGAGACCGCCGAGCGGCTCGACGAGGAGGGCCCGGTGGCCGGTGTCGACGGCCACGTCTTCCGGCTGGCCGTCTTCGTGGGGCTGTACAACGAGCGGAGCTACGGGCGGACGGCGCAGCTGTGGCAGTCGGTGCGCCTCGCGGACGAGGAGGCGGTGCGGCGGCACATGGAGGAGAGCGGGCTCGGCGGCGCCGGGGCGGCGACGGGCGAGCTGTGGCCCTCCGACAACGCCTGGTCGGTGTTCCTCGCGACGACCTGCAACGACGTCGAGTGGCCCGAGGACCTGGCCGCGTACCAGCAGGGCGTGGCCGAGGACCGGGAGAGATACCCGATGTACGGCGCGGCCAGCGCCAACGTCATGCCCTGCGCCTACTGGAACGACGCCCCGTCCGAACCCGCGGTGGAGATCACCGGGGAGGGTCCGGCCAACGTCCTCATCATGCAGAACCTGCGCGACCCGGCCACGCCGCACCTGGGCGGAGTGCTGCTGGACGAGGAGTTCGGTCAGCGTTCCCGGCTGGTGAGCGTCGACGACAGCGGTCACGGCGCCTACGTCTACGGCGACAACCCCTGCGCCTGGGACGTGGCCACGAGCTACCTGGTCGACGGCGAGTTCCCGGAGCGGGACGTCTCCTGCGGGGCGTCCGGGGCCTCCGGCCTGGGACTGGACGAGGAGGTCCAGCGCTCGCGGACCCAAACCCTCGACCGGCTCCAGGACACCGCCTGAGCACACGGTCGGGGACGATCGCCACTCCGGAGCGATGAGGGGCGGGACGGCACCGCCCGTCCCGCCCCTCGGCGTCCCCACGTCCGGTCGCGTCCGGAGACACCCGGCCTACGCCCGCTGTCCGCCGACTCCGTCAACCCACGGCCGGTCACACCCGGAGACGCCCCCGGCGCGCCACGGGCGCGTTCCTTCGCCGGTGCCCGCGAGGACGCCGGGGGCTTCGGGCACCGGCCCCGCGGAGCGCCCCGGCTCACCAACCGGTGAGCAGCAGGTGGTTGACCGCGAGCGCCGTGGCCGCCTGGGCGGCCAGCCAGGCCCTGTGGTGGCGGTCCGGAAGAAGGGCGGCGGCCGGGACGAGCCACAGCACGAACGGCAGCCAGATGCGTTCGGTCTCGCCCTTGCTCATCCCCGACAGGGTGGCGGCCACGACCGCGCCGAGGGCGGCGGCCACCAGCAGGGCCGTCGTGGCCTCCTCCCGGGACGGCGCCCGGCGCGGGCCGCGCACCGCTCCTGGCAGGCGCGCCAGCACCCGGCGCAGGCCCGCCGCCGTCGCGGGTCCGGTCGTCAGGCACGCCACGGCCAGGTTCGCCCAGACCCAGTAGCCGTAGGGCCGCACCGACGCGAACCCCTGGTAGTAGCGCTCCACGAGCAGGTGGTAGCCCTCCCACCACCGGAAACCGGCCGCCGTGAAGGCCGCGGCGACGGCCAGGGCGCCCAGCAGCGCGTAGGGCAGGGGGCGCGCGGTCCGCGCGCACAGGAGCACCGCCACGGCCGGGATCCCGATGAGGACGAGCCCGTAGGACAGGTACACCGACCACCCCAGGAGCAGACCGGCCGCCAGCGCGGTGGCGCGCGGCGCCCGCGCGCCGGGCGCCGCGGCCACGGCGAGCAGGGCCAGGCCCCACGCGGTGACCGCCGCGAAGTACCCGTCCGCCGACGTGCCCACCCACACCGCGGCGGGCAGCAGCACGAGGAACGGGGCCGCCCGGCGGGCCGCCGACTCCGCGCCGAGCGCGCGCATCGCGACCAGGACCGCGGCGGCGGCCGAGCCGCCGACCACGACGCACCACATCCCGGCCCACGCCCCGCCGCCCAGGCCGATCCGGTCCAGCGCGACGAAGGTCAGGACGGCGCCCGGGGGGTGTCCGGCCACGTGCGTGGGCCAGTTGTCGGGCTGTCCGATGAGGATGTGCCGGGTGAACGTGCTCAGCGCCGCGCCCACGTCCTCGAAGCGGTCGACCGAGGCCAGGTACTCGTGGGGCGACAGCAGGCGGCCGACGATCCCGCGCCGCCAACCGTCGACCAGCGCGAGCGCGGTGGTCCAGAGCACGGACGCGGCCCAGACGGCCCACACCAGGACGCGCCAGGGCAGGGCCCGCGCCACCGCGGGACCGCAGACCGCCACCACAACGGCCAGGGCCAGGGCGGGGACCGTGCCGGGCCCCGTGTGCGGGAACCAGGACGCGTACAGCGGCGGCCAGTCCACGTGCAGGACTCCGTGGGCGCGCTCGATGCGGGTGCCGAGAACCGCGGCCGCCGCGAAGAGGAGCGCGGCCAGGGCCGCCGCGGACAGGTCGGCGCGCGCTCCCGTCCAAGCGGTGCCGACCACGCCCCGGACGTCGCGCTGGTGGAGCCCGGGCCGCGTCACGCCGTCACCGCGGGACGGACGGGTCCCGGCGCCGGGTTGCCCCGAGGCGCGCGCAGTGCCGCGAACCGGCGCCCCCGCACCTGCCAGGCCTCCGACCACTCCCACCCGCTCTCC
The DNA here is from genome assembly GCF_041228755.1 of Nocardiopsis sp. LDBS0036. Taxonomy (NCBI): domain Bacteria; kingdom Bacillati; phylum Actinomycetota; class Actinomycetes; order Streptosporangiales; family Nocardiopsidaceae; genus Nocardiopsis; species Nocardiopsis sp. LDBS0036. The sequence goes on along the minus strand of NZ_CP141103.1, from coordinate 577,311 downwards.
CGCGCGCACCACCGCAGGGCGCGGGGGCCGATCCGCGCCCACGGGAACGGGGGACCCGGTTCCCCCCGGCCGTCGGTGACCTGCACCGTCACGCACTCGTGGACTTCGTGGGCGGCGGTCTCGACGATGAGCAGGCCGCCGGGCAGCACGACCTCACGCATGCGGGCGAGCAGGCCCCCGGGGGCTCCGCCGATACCGATGTTGCCGTCCACCAGCAGCGCGGTGCGCCAGCCCCCCTCGCCGGGCAGGGGGTCGAACACCGAGGCGCACACCGCCCGGCCGCCCGCCTCGACCGCGCGCGACACGGCCACGGGGTTCATGTCCACGCCCAGCGCCCGGCGGCCCCGGGCGGCGAGCGCGACCACCATGCGCCCGGGCCCGCACCCGGCGTCCAGCGTGTCGCCCTCACAGCGCTCCAGCACGCTCTCGTCCGCGGCGTCGGTCCCCCCGCACCAGCGTTCGACGTCCAGGCGCAGCATCCACCCGTCGGGCCGTCGCAGGAAGAGGGGGCCGCGGCCGTCGGCGAGCGCCCGCGAGTAGGGGTCGCACAGCCACGGGGCCGGCCTCGTGTCGACCCCGGTCTCGGTCGCGCTCACCGCCGACACCCCGCTCTGGCGAGCCCGACCGCCCTGCCGAAGCGGCTGCCGGGGACGAGCGAGGCCACCAGCGCGGCGTCGCGGGGCGTGTCCACGTCCATGAGCACGTCCAGGTCGCGTACGCGCAGCCCGGCCTCGACCAGTCGCGCGCGTTGGAACCGCCCGGTGTGCCGCGTGGACATCGGGACGCCGCGCAGCAGGCGGGGGTCGGGGTCGGCCAGGCCGAGCGCCCAGAAGCCCCCGTCCTCGCTCGGGCCGAACCACGCGTCGGCGCGCTCCCAGGCGTCCGGGGCCAGGGCGGGCCCCAGGAGTTCCCCGCTCACCTGGGGGGTGTCCATACCGATCAGCAGGGAGGGGCCCGAGCACCGGGCGAAGGCGTGCGCGAGCCGTTCGTCGAGCCCGCCGCCCGACTGCGGGACCACCTCGAACCCCGGCGGGAGCCAGGGTCCGGGCCGCCCCTCCAGCACCAGGAGCCTTCTGCTGGCGGGGAGCGAGCGCACCGTGTGCAGGGTGTCGGCCAGGGCGGCCTCGGCGACCGCGGCGGCCTCCCTCGGCGAGTACTCGGGGGTCAGCCGTGTCTTGACCCGTCCGGGGACGGGTTCCTTGGCGATCACCAGCAGGGTGGTCCCCCCTGCCGGGAGGTCGGGGTCACCGGCCCGGGTCATGGCCGCCCTCCCCTCGCGCGCACGCCCTCCGGGCCCGGCGGCTCGCGCAGCACCGCCGTCATGTCGCGCACGGCGGTCCACGTGCCGCGCCACGTCCCCGTCACCTTGGAGGCCCCCGACCTGGGCAGGTAGGGGACGTCCACCTCGTCGACCCGCCACCCGGCGTCGGCGGCGCGCACGACCGTCTCCAACGGGTAGCCCGAGCGCCGGTCGGTCATCCCCAGCTTGAGCAGGTCCACCCTGCGGGCGGCGCGCATCGGGCCGATGTCGCGCACCCGCACCCCGGTCCGCGAACGCAGCATCCGCGCGACGACGGCGTTGCCGATCCTGGCGTGCGCCGGCCAGACCCCCCGGCGGACGGGGCGCCGCCTGCCCAGGACCAGGTCCGCCCCGCCGACCCGCACCCGTTCCACCATCCGCGGGAGCAGGGCGGGGTCCAGGGAGGCGTCGCAGTCGCAGAAGCAGACGAACTCGGCGGTCGCGGCGGACAGGCCCGCGTGGCACGCCGCGCCGAACCCCCTGCGGGGTTCGGAGACGACGAGGGCCCCCAGCTCCGCGGCGATGCCCGCCGAGCCGTCCGTGGACCCGTTGTCCACGACGATCGCCCGCCACCCCGGTGGGACGCGTTCGATGACCCAGGGCAGGGCGGACGCCTCGTCCAGACAGGGCAGCACCACGTCGACCGGTGGCGGCGGGTCGCCGCCCGCCGTGTCGGGCGGCGCCTGCGCCGGTTCGTCCTGGCCGTACTCGTGTGGTTCTGTACTCACCCTGGTTACGCTACGAAGTCATGTGGACACAGGCCGGGAAAGGCGGTCGCGACACGCGGACACCTCGGCCTCCGGCGCCGCCGAACCGGTCGAACCGCGCAGTTCGGCGCGGGCGAACTCGGCCATCCCCTCGGCGAAGCCGACCCTGGGCCGCCAGGACAGCTCCCGCCTCAGCCGGTCGGAGGAGGCGGTGATGTGCCGGACGTCGCCGAGCCGGTACTCGCCGGTGACCAGGGGCTCCGGGCCGCCGTGCGCGTCCGCGAGCGCCCGGGCCATCTCGCCGATGGTGTGCGGGGTCCCGCTGCCGGTGTTGAAGGCGGACAGCTCCCCCGGGGCCCTGCCCGCGACGGCCTCCAGGGCCGCCACGTTGGCCCGCGCCACGTCTCCCACGTGCACGAAGTCGCGCCGCTGGCGGCCGTCCTCGAACACGCGGGGCGCCTCGCCCCGGGCCAGCGCCGAGCGGAAGAAGGAGGCCACGCCCGCGTACGGGGTGTCGCGCGGCATCCCCGGCCCGTACACGTTGTGGTAGCGCAGCGACACCGCGCGTCCGCCGACGGACCGGGCCCACGCCGCGCACAGGTGCTCCTGCGCCAGCTTCGTGGTGGCGTAGACGTTGCGCGGGTCGCTCGGCGCGTCCTCCCCCACCAGGCCGGGCACGAGCGGCGCCCCGCACCGGGGGCACGGCGGGTCGAACACCCCCGCCCGCAGGTCCGCCTCCGCCCTCGGACCGGGGCGGACGTCGCCGTGCTCGGGGCACGTGTACCGCCCCTCCCCGTAGACGACCATCGAACCGGCCATGACGATGTCGCGGACGCCGGTCCTGGCCATGGCGGCCAGCAGGACCGCCGTGCCCAGGTCGTTGCAGCGGACGTAGTCGGGGGCGTCCAGGAAGTCCGCGGAGCCCAGCCCCACCATCGCCGCCTGGTGGCAGACCGCGTCCACGCCCCGCAGGGCGCGTTCGACGATCTCGCCGTCCCGGACGTCGCCCACGACGTCCACGGTTCTGTGCTCGGTGTCCCTCCCGGTGTGGGCCTGGGGCAGGTAGGCGTCGAGGGTGACCGCCTCGTGCCCGGCCAGGCGGAGTTCCTCCGCGACCCTCGATCCGATGAACCCGGCACCACCCGTGACCAGTACGCGCATGGACCCAACCTACGTTTCGCGCACGCTCCGTCACGGGTTGCGCCACGCGCGTCGGCGCCGATCCGCCGACGCGCGCGGCGGCCCGCCCGGGATGACGGGCTCACAGCAGCGTGGACCAGTAGGTCCAGAACGCCTGGGCGACCGCGCCGACGACCGCCAGCGCCCACACGGTGAGCACGACGGTGTGGTTGCGGGCCAGCAGGTCCAGGGGTACGGCGGCCCACGCCGGCGCGGGCAGGTGCGCGGAGCGCACGTTGTGCAGCGTGACGTACCAGAAGAGGGGAATCGTCACCGCCCACACGACCAGGCAGTACGGGCACAGCGCGCCGATGCGGTACAGGCTCTGGAAGATCAGCCAGTGCACGAAGACGGCGCCGAACACCACGCCCGCCTGGAGTCCGAGCCAGAACCAGCGGTCCAGGCGCGCCCCGGCGGCCAGCGCCGCGCCCGCGGTGGTGACCACGGCGAAGCAGACCACGCCGATGACCGGGTTGGGCACGCCGAAGACCTCGGCCTGCGGGGTGGCCATGACGGTGCCGCAGGAGAGCACCGGGTTGAGGCTGCACGCGGGCACGTGCCCGGGGTCGGCCAGCACCCGGATCCTCTCCACCAGCAGGGCCAGGGCCGCGAGCAGCCCGGCGCCGCCGCCCAGGGTGAGCAGCCAGGGCAGGGCCCGGCTGATGACGGGTGTCGCGGCCCCGGGCGGGGACGCCGCGGCGCGGCGGGGCGCGGTAGTGGTGTTCAACCCTCCAGCTCCCGGTCGATCATCGCCGAGAGCACCTCGTAGCCGGGCATGCTCGGGGTGGGACGGCCGTTGACGAAGATGGTCGGGGTGCCCCGCACGCCCAGGGCCACGCCGTCCCGGAAGTCGGACCGCACGCGCTCCAGCGTGGCGGGATCCTCCACGGCCCGGGCGAACTCCTCCGTGTCCAGGCCCAGGTCCTCGGCGAAGCCGACGAACACCTCGGCCTTGGAGTCCCGGGACTCGCCCCACTCGGCCTGGGTCTCGTACATCCGGACGTACATCTGTTCCAGCGCGCCCTGCTGGGCGGCGGCCTCCACGGCCGCGGCGGCGGGCTCGGCGTTGGTGTGCCCGGGCATGGGGAAGTAGCGGATGACCGTATTGATCCGCCCGTCGTAGTCCTCGCGGATCCGTTCCATGACGGGGAACTGGGCGCGGCAGGCCTCGCACTCGAAGTCGAGGAACTCCACGACCGTCACCGGCGCCTCCTCCACCCGGTCGAGGTGGCGGCTGTCCTCGCGGACCAGGAGCCCGGCCGGTGCGGTGGGTGCGGCCTGCGGGTCGGCGGAGCCGTCCGGGGCCGCGGGGGCGGTGCCGCCCCGGTCGTCGAGGGCGATGAGGAGGCCCAGTCCGATGACGGCGACCATGATCAGGCCGAGGGTGATGCCGAGGTTCTTGCTCATGTGGGTGTCCTGGGGTGCGGGGCGCGGCGGAGCGCGCCCGGGGAACGGTCACGGGGAGGGGCCGCGCGAGGCGCGGCTGGGCCCCCTCGCGCGGGGCGCGGGGAGGGGGCGGGTGACCGTGTCCTAGACCCGTTGGACGCAGAGCAGGGTCAGCAGCCCGTACCCGTGGGGTGCCAGGGGCGGGCGGCTGACGGGGCGCGGGGCCGGTCCCGGCCGCGGGGCCAGCAGGAGCGCGAGGACCAGGGCGACGCCGAGCGCGACGAGGAACAGGGGCGGCGCGGTGGGCAATCCGTGTCCCTCGGTGACCTCGCACGCGTGCGCGGCCTGCGGGGCCGGGGCCGGGGCCGCGTCGGTGACCGCGGCGGCCTCCCGGGGCCGCTCCGGGCAGTCGGCCGTCGCGGCGGCAGTGGTAGCTGTGGCTGCGGGAACGACCTGGGCGACCGGGTCCGTGCTGTGGCACAGCGCGCACATGAAGCACATGAGCACCAGCGCGACCAGCGGCACCGCGAGGGTGCGCTGTCGCCGCGTGGAGGTGTGCCGGTCCATGCCAGGAACTGTAGCGGTGGTGTCGCCGGGGCCTTCGGCGGCCACGGGATAGGGGGAACCGCCACGGGTTCTGACGGTGGGCCCCTGGCCCGGAAGCGCCTCCCGCGAGCAGGGCTCCGGCAGGCGCGAACCGCTCGTCGGACTTCCCCCGGGCCGGGGCGCGGGCCTCGCGGCCGCCTCGGCCCCGCGGCGGCGCGGCCGCCCCGGGGCGGCCTGCCGGACCGGGCTCCGCCCTTCGGCCCCGCTCCGGGCGGGTGCGCGGCCCGTTCGCGCCGTGTGCGCCGTGCGGTGCCCGCTGGCCCGGCCTCAGTCGTGGAAGGGCTCGCCCGTCACGACGTGGTCGGCGTGGTTGAGCGCCTCCAGCACCAGGCGGCGCAGGTGGCCGTCGCGCAGCTGGTAGATGGCGTGCCGGGACTCCTTGCGGAACTCCACCAGACCGGCCAGGCGCAGTTTGGCCAGGTGCTGGGAGACGGCGGTGCGCGACGCTCCGCAGGCCTCGGTCAGCTGGCCCACGTCCGCCTCGCCCCCGGCCAGGGTCCACAGCAGATGCAGCCGGGTGGGGTCGGCCAGCAGGGCGAACACGCTCGCGGCCACGGCGAGCCGCTCGGGTTCGGGCGGAGCCGGGTGCACGCGGCTGGGGACGGCCTGCTCGTCGCTGGTGCGCATGTGCGCAGTCTAGGGCCCGGAGGAGGGAGGACCCCGCGGAATATGACATCATGTGCGTACTTGCGCACGTATATGGTGCGCCTGGTCGTGCTCTTCCTTCTTCTCCGGGTGGTGGTCGTGGTGTGGCGGGTGCTGACGGACTTCGCTTCCTACCGCAGGTTGTTCTACGCCCAGGTCGTGGCGCTGGCGGGCACCGGGCTGGCCACGGTCGCCCTGGCGCTGCTGGCCTACGAACTGGCTCCGGGCCGGGCGGGGCAGGTGGTGGCCACCGCCCTGACCGTCAAGATGCTCGCCTACGTGGGCGCGGGGCCGCTGCTGACCGCGGCCCTGGTCCGGGCCCCGCGCAAGGCGGTGCTGGTGGGCTCGGACGCGGTGCGCGCCCTGGCGGTGGCCTGTCTGCCGTTCGTGGACCAGGTCTGGCAGGTGTACGCGCTCATCGCCGTGCTCCAGTGCGCCTCGGCGACCTTCACCCCCACCTTCCAGGCGGTCATCCCCGAACTGGTGGACGACCGCGGCTACACCTCGGCGCTGGCCCTGTCGCGGCTGGCCTATGACCTGGAGGCGCTGGCCTCGCCGCTGCTGGCCGCTCTCGTGCTGCTCGCGATCCCCTTCGACGGCCTGTTCGCGCTGACCGCGCTCGGCTTCGCCGCCTCCGCCGCCCTGGTGGCCGCCACGGCGCTGCCCGCCCCGACGCCCGGGTCGCGGAGTCCCCGCCGGGCCGTGGCGAGCTGGCGGGCCTTCGGCACCGACCGGCGCCTGCTGGCGCTGACGGCGTTGAACACGGCGGTGGCCGTGGTCACCGCCCTGGTCCTGGTCGACACCGTCGTCCTCGTCCGCTCCCACCTGGGCGGCGGCGACACCGCCGTGGCGTTGGTGCTGGCCTGCTTCGGCGGCGGTTCCATGGCGGTGGCGCTGGCCCTGGGGGCGCTGGTGGAGCGGTTCGGCACGCGCGCGCTCATGCTCACCGGTCCCGGCGTCCTCACGGCGGGAGCGGCGGCCCTGGCGCCGGGCTGGGCCCTGGCGCCGGGACCGCTGGTGCTCGGCGCGGGATGGGCGGTGCTGGGCGCGGGGTGCGCGCTGGTGTCCGCGCCCACGGGGCGGCTGCTGCGCGAGGCCGCTCCCGAGGGCGCGTTGGCGGGGGTCTTCGCCGCCCAGTTCTCGCTCTCCCACGCCTGCTTCCTGCTCACCTACCCGCTGGCCGGGTGGGCCGGGGGCCTGGAACCGGTCCTGGTGCTGGGCGGCGCCGGGGTGCTCACGGGCGCGTGCGCCCTGGCGGCGGCGGGCCTGTGGCGCCCCGGCGCGGTCACCGCGGACCCCTCCCCCGCGGCCGGGGACCGCTGACGCCCCCGCCCCGGCCCCGCCCATGAGGCAGGGGGAGGGGCGCGGGGGACGTCGCGGCGGCGTTCAGCGACCGGTCCGGCCGTCCACCAGTTCGCGGAGGATGTCCAGGTGCCCGGCGTGGCGGCCGGTCTCCTCGATCATGTGCACGAGCGCCCACCGCATCGACGGGGCCGGTCCGTTCCGGCGCCCCGCGTGCGCGGGCCCGCCGAGGTCGTCGCAGTCGGCGATGGCACGGTCGGCGGCGGCCACGGCCGCGCGGTATCCCTCCAGAACGCCAGCCGTGGTCTCACCGGTGTCGGCGTGGAACGTGGCCTGCCAGTCGCCGACCTCCTCCCCGAGGAAGAGGGCGCGCTCGACGTGGGCCAGGTGCTTGACCAGTCCGAGCAGGTTCGTGCCGGACGCGACGCCCGGAGTGCGCACGTGCTGCTCCGGCGCGCCGTCCAGCTTGGCGAGGACGCTCTCGCGCAGGTAGGCCAGGAACCCCGTGAGGACCTCCTTCTCCGCGGACCCCGTCCCGGGCGGGGGCTGGTCGCGTCGGCGCGAGGGTGCATCGGCCGTCCTCGTCGAACCCTTCGGCGTCGCCCCCGTACGGCGCCGGGCCACCACCACGTTGTCGCTCACCCGCGCGCTGCGGCCGTCGGGGCCGTGGGCCAGCCGCGAACGCCGCTCGCACACGAGGCCGGTCCAGTCCGCGCCCAGGTCCAGCGACCGCCACAGCTCCTCGGGGGCGGGGAAGTCGTCGCGCTGTTCCCAGGACCAGGGCGCACTGGACGCGTGGTCGATCACGACCAGCAGCCCGCCCCCGCCCACCGACCGCGAGACCCGGCGCAGCACGGCGTCACGGTCGATGTCCACCGGGGTGTGGAAGTAGTTCGCGTAGACCAGGTCCCACGGTCCGGCGTCGGGCACCGACAGCGCCAGGTCGTGGCGCCGCGTGGTGAGGCGGTCCCCTACCCCGGCCCGGCGGGCCCGCTCGGCCAGCACGGCCAGGGCGTGTTCCGCGACGTCGACGGCCGTGACGTCCCATCCCCGGCCCGCCAGCCACAGGGCGTCCCCGCCCCGGCCGCAGGCGAGTTCGAGGGCGCGGCGCGCGTCCGCCCCGCGCTCCGGTTCCGGCGGTGGCACCAGGGCCAGTTCCCCGGCGAGGCGGGCGAAGGCCGCGTTGGGGCCGGGCGGCGGCGTCGAGGGGTCCCCGCCCCGGTAGCGGGGTTCCCAGAACTCCCGGCTGGGCGAGGTGTTCTTGTCTGTCTCCATGGACGCCAGTGTTCGCGCCGCCGGGGCAGCGGAGCCAGCTCTCGTGCAGAACTGCAAAAGCACGTGCGCGCGGCGCGTCCCCGGTGGTCCTGGGCCTCTCCCCCGGCGGCCGCGCCTCCGGCGTGCCGGTCGCGGAGCCGCCGCGAGCGGGCGCCCGGCCGCTCCGCGCGCCCGTCCCCCTCAGGTCCCGTGCAGGTGGACGCGTTCGCCCTGGGTGCCGAAGATCGCGATGGTCTCCGCCGGTTCGTGCTCGGCCGGGTTGCCGATCCAGTGCGGGGTCCGGGTGTCGAACTCGGCCGCCTCCCCCGCGCCCAGCAGCAGGTCCTGCTCGGCGCCCAGGACCAGCCGGACGGTCCCCGAGAGCACGTAGAACCACTCGTGTCCTTCGTGTGTGCGCAGCTCGGGCGGCGGAAGCGTCCGCGCCGGCGGGTAGAGGACCTTGTACGCCTGGACCCCGCCCGCGCGCCGGGTGAGCGGGACGAACGTCAGGCCGAAGCGGCGTACCGGGTGCAGGTGCACCCGCGGGTCGCCCACCCTGGGCGCGTCCACCAGTTCGTCGATGGGCACCCGGTACACGCGCGAGAGCGGGAGCAGCTGGCCCAGGGTCGGCTGCACCCGCCCGGTCTCCAGACGCGACAGCGTGCTCGGGGTGACCCCCGTGCGCTCCGACAGCTCGGCGAGGGTCAGCCGCGCGCGGTTGCGCAGGCGCCGCAGCCGCGCGCCCACGGCGCGCAGCACCTCGGCGTCGCCCTCGTCGGCACGGCGGTTCCCGCTCTCATCCATATCCGCAACCTACCGCGCGGCGGCCCGCGCGCACCGCGGCCGCTCCGGCTCCGCCCTTCCGTGCCCGGCCGGGCAGAGCCCCGCCTTCACGGGTCACCACCCGTGCATGCGGGCCTTCGTCTCCGTGTCCATGTAGTCCTCGACGTCCTGGTTGGCGATGGCCAGGTTGACCAGCATGAGCCCGGCCTTCTCCGGGACGAGCCGGAAGACGCGCCCCACGTGTTCCTCCAGCGGGACGACCAGGAGCCGGTGCTCCGGATCGCTCATGGCGGCCCGGTCCGCCACCAGCAGGGCGTCCGCGACGCCCTCGTCGGAGTCCTCCGGATCGGCGCGTACCAGCGACATCAGCTGCTCGGGGGTGGCGCCCTCGAACACCGGGTCGTCCACGACCCCGACGTAGTCGCCGAAGTCGTCGATCGGATTCCCGTAGCCCGACCCCGGACGGTACACGGTGTCCAGGAGCGCGGTCCAGGCGGCCTCGTCGGTGAAGTCGGTGCGCACGAGCAGGCCGTCGTTGACGTGGGTGAGCGGGGGCAGGGGCCGGGCCGGGGGCTCGTAGCGGGGCGGGGCGTCCAGGTCCTCCAGGTGGGCGCCCACGGGATCGGGGAGGCCGGACTCCCAGTCCTCCACCGTCTCGTCCTCCTCGGCCTCCCATTCGGGTTCGGCCGGGGCCCACTCCTCGAAGTCGTCCAGGACCGTGTCCAGGTCCTGACAGTGCATCACCAGGTAGGTCAGGGCCGCCTGGCGGGGCGTGATCCGGAACACCTCCCCGCCGGTGCCGCGAAACGCCAGCAGCGGGCGCGGACCGGCGTTGGCCGTGGTCCTGTCGTTGGCGAGCAGGACCACGTCCGGGGTCCACGCCCCGTCCCGGCCCAGGGCCCCGCCCACCTCCTCGGGGGTGGCGCCCCGCCAGGCGGGGTCGTCCACCACGACCAGGCGCCGGGGAACGGGGGCCTCCGACACCGCGGGGGCTTCCTGGCCGGGGGCGGGCGCCACCAGGCCGGGCAGTTCGCCCATGCGGGAGAGGACGTCGTCCCAGGCCTCGTCGTCGTGGTCGGTGCGCAGGAGCAGCATCCCGGGCACGTGCGACGCGTCGTCGGCGGGCGGCAGGGGCAGGGAGGGGCGGTCCATCAGGGGGTACCTCGCGGCGGTCGTGGCGTACGGATTCCTCCGTTTTATCGGAGGTCTGCGACAGAACGGCGCCCTCTCCCCCAGAGGCCCCGGGCCGGTACGCGGTGCCTCAATTAGGCGCTCCGCACATCTTGTGGCGGCACACCGCTACACATAGCATCGACCCGACCCCACCGGGTCACCAGGCAACATCAGCACCCTCACCCCCGGGAGACCCCCATGCTGAGACGTGTCCTCATGCCCGTCCTGATCGCCCTGAGCGCCCTGGCGCTGACGCTGGTGGGCACCGCGCCGGCCACCGCCGCGCCCGCGGAGCAGACCCAGCCGCTGCGCCAGACCGTCCTGTACTACGACGCCAGCAGGGCCGCGGAGTACACCTCCGCCGTCGCCTCGGCCGTGAACGTGTGGAACTCCAGCGTCAGCAACGTGCGCCTGGAACCGGCCTCCGCCGGACGGCGCGCCGAGATCCGGATCGTCGCCGACGACGGCTGGCCCCGCGCCCACCTGGGCCCGGTGCGCCCGGGCGGACAGGTCACCGTCTGGATGGGCCGCCAGGGCACCGCCCAGGGCTACGACGCGGTGCGCATCGCCGCGCACGAACTCGGCCACAGCCTGGGCCTGCCCGACGCCAAGCCCGGCCCGTGCTCGTCGCTGATGTCGGGCTCCACCGGCGGCGTGAACTGCACCAGCCGCTACCCCAACGCCTCCGAGCGCTCGCGGGTGGAGGCCAACTACGGCAGCGGCCTGAGCGGCCAGCGCGCCGCCGACGGACAGCTCCTGGTCGACCGCTTCTGAGCCGACCGCGCCCGCGCGGGCGCCCCGGCTCCGAAACCGACGGCCCCGGGCCTCGGTCCGCATCGGCGGGCCGAGGCCCGGGGCGTCGCGCACCCCGTCGCGCCCGGACGGAACCGGCCCTCGCGGGCAGCGGGGCCCCGTCCGCCGGGGCCGCCGCCAACCGCGCGGGCGTCCGCCTCCGCACGGGGCCGCCGCGCCTCCGGCGGAGGGAGGGATCGTCCCGCGCGGCCGGACAAGGGCCACGACCGGACCGGGCGTATCCGCCTCGGTCATCCCGCTCATCCCGCGCGCGGCCGGAGGAGGGGGACCAGGGGACAGCGGTCACCGACCAGGCGGCACACCAGGGCCAGGGCCGCCAGACCCGCCGCCACGGCGACCAGGGCCGCGCCGAGGGGGTCGAAGAGCCCCTGGATCAGCACGAACACCCCCGTGAGCAGTACGAAGCCGCCGAACCCCTTGCGCAGGGCGGCTTCGGGCACGCGGGAGCTCAGGCGCACCCCGACGAGTGAACCGGCCACCGCGAGCGCGCTGACCGCGCCGAGCAGGGCCCAGTCCGGGCTCACGGCGGTCAGGTAACCGGTGAGTCCGGCGAAGGACTTCATGCCGATCACGAGCAGGGAGGTGCCCACGGCGGCCGGCATGGCCAGTCCGCCCAGCAGCACCAGGGCGGGCACGACGAGGAACCCTCCTCCGGCGCCGACCAGCCCGGTGACCGCGCCGATCACCACCCCGTCGAGGACGACGCGTCCCAGCGGCGGCGCCACGGCGTCCGACCCCCGGCCGGGGGTCGCGTTCCCGCCCCGGAGCATGGCCAGGGCGGTCGCGACCATCATGAGGGCGAAGGCGGTCATCAACAGGGCGCCCGGAACGTGCGCTCCCACCACGCCGCCGACGAAGGCCCCCGCCATCCCGGCGGCTCCGAACACCAGCCCGGTACGCCAGCGCACGTTTCCCGCGCGTGCGTGCGCGAGCGCGCCGACGAGCGAGGTGAGACCCACGACGAACAGGGACGCGGCGATGGCCTCCTTGGGGTCCATGCCCGCGACGTAGGTCAGCAGCGGCACCATCAGGATGGAACCGCCTCCGCCGAGCAGTCCGAGCGCGAGCCCCACCACCGCGGCGAGGCCCAGGGCGAGGACGATCTGAAACTCCATGTTGACTCCGCTTCCGTGGCTCGCCGCGGCGGGCGCGGGCGGCCGATGGCTCGGGGATGGTGGGGCGCGGGGGCGGTCCGGACAGCGCGGAGGCCGCCCGGACGACGCGGGGGGCGGCGCCCGCCCACGCGCGCCCCGCTGCGGGGGCGGCGGGCGCGGCCCCGCCGCGTGCCTCAGTCGGCACCAGCGCGCACCGGCGCGTCCCGGTCCCGCCTCCAGTCCTCCCAGGCGCCGTAACCCCGGTCGAGTTCGACGACGTCGTATCCCGCGCGGCGCAGAGCCGAGGCCGCCACGGAACTGCGGGCGCCCGACTGGCAGTAGCTCACGATGGTGCCGTCGGTCGGCAGCGCGTCGAGGTTCCACAGCACACGGCCCGCGCTGAGCTGCCGCGAACCGGGGATGTGCCCCTCGGCGTGCTCGCCCCTGGTGCGCACGTCCAGCAGGAGCGCGGCACCGGCCTGTTCGAGTTCCTCGGGGGTGACGCGCGGCGGCACGGTCCTCGGCAGGCCCTCCGTGCTGGTCGTGTAACCGGACACGTGGTCGATGCCGACCCGCAGCAGGTGGTCGCGCACCCGGCGGGCGGTGTCCCCGTCGTCGGCGAGCAGCACCAGGGGGCGGGTTTCGGACTCGGGGTCGTGGGCCCAGGCCCCGAAGGTCGCGGCCTTGTCCGGACCCGGGATGTTCAGCGCCCCCGCCACGGTGCCCCGGTGGACCTCGACGTGGGGCCGGGTGTCGACGAGGACGCTCCCGCCCTCGTTCAGGGACCTGCCGACCTCCTCGTCGGAGAGCGCGGGCGGCGGGGCGAGGCGGCCCAGGACCCGGGGCCCCTCCCTGTTCTGGCGCTTCATCCGCGCGAAGTAGGCGTGGGCGTCGGGCTGTCCGTCGAGCAGTTCCGCGACGAAGCCCTCCATGTCGCCGGCGCGCAGGTAGGGACCCCACCAGGCGTTGAGCCGCTCGTACCCGACCGTGGTGGCCGGAAGAGCGCCGAGGGCCTTGCCGCAGGCGCTGCCCGCACCGTGTCCGGGAAGGACCTGGACGTGGTCCGGCAGGTTCAGGAACACCCGGCGCAGGCTCTCGAAGAGCTGGCGGGCGCCCTCGAACCGGGTGCCGCTCCCCCCTGCGGCCTCGTCGAGCAGGTCCGGACGGCCCAGGTCGCCGGCGAAGACGAAGTCACCCGAGAGCAGGTAGCCGGGGTCGCGGCTGAACGCCCCGTCCGTCACCAGGAAGGAGAGGTGCTCGGGCGTGTGCCCGGGGGTGTGGCTCGCGCGGACCGTGATGTTGCCGACGGTGATGGCGTCACCGTCGAGCAGCCGTTCGGCGTCGAATCCGTACTGCCAGTCCTGACCGCCCTCGCCGGAGACGTACGCGGTGGCGCCGGTGGCCGCGGCGAGTTCGCGGGTGCCGGAGAGGTAGTCGGCGTGGATGTGGGTCTCGGTCACGGCGACGATGCGCATGCCGTGTGCGCGGGCCAGTCCGAGGTAGTCGTCGATGTCGCGGCGGGCGTCGACCACGACGGCCTCTCCGCTGGCCTGACAGCCGACGAAGTAGCCGGCCTGGGCGAGGTCGTCGTCGTAGAGGCGTTCCAGCAGCATGCTCTGCTCCTTGTCCGGTGGGTGCTGTGTGACGTGTCAGCCCTGGTCAGATACTGGGGGGAGTATCCAGAGGGCAGAAGGAGGTCCTGTTCGCGTGCGCTCATCGGCCGGCGGCGATGCGGGCCAGGGAGTCCTCGATGTCGACCTCCCCGCTCGGCCGGTTGTAGGGAAGGCGGGACAGGGCCATGCCCATGGCGCAGGTGTCGGTGACGGCGGCGAAGACCAGCCCCGCACCGACGACACCGGCGACCGCCACCGCCGGGAACCACACCGGGGAGGCGAGCACCGAGCCCAGGACGATGCCGCCCGCCACCAGTCGGACCTGGCGTTCCAGCGCCCATCTCTCGCGGCCGCGCTCCAGGGGCGCCCCCTGCGCCTCCCAGGCGTTCATGCCGCCCTCCAGCACGACCGTGTCGCCCAGGCCCGCCCCCGCCAACGTGTTCCGGCACCGCCCGGCCCGCCTGCCGGAGCGGCAGACCAGGACGAGGCGGCCGCCCGCGCCGGCGACGATGCGCTCCAGGTGGGCGTCCACCTGCTCCAGCGGCAGGTTGACGGCCCCCGGGATGTGTGAGCCCTCGTATTCGGCGGGGGTGCGCACGTCGACGATCAGGGCGCGGGGGTCGGTTTCGAGCAGTACGCGCACGGCGCGCACGTCGATGCCGTGGTCACTCATGTGTTTCCTTCCTTCGGTGGTGCGGGAGTGGATCTGGATACACCCGGGGGTATCCAGTGGACGGACCGGGACTCCGGACACGCGGGAACCCGGACTGCCCGATATCCGCCCCCGTATACTGGGGGGAGTATCCAGAGGCCATGGAGACGCTCCGGTCGAGGCCGGAGGGGGACTCCGCGCGAAAGGCGGCGCGCGGGCGCCCGACACCCGGTCGGCGCCCACGAACCCTCAGGCCAGGGCCAGGAACAGCTTCTCCAGCTCCTCCTCGGTGAGCTCGGGCTCCTCGCCCCGTTCGCGTGCGGTGTTGCAGTGCCGCATGCCGCTCGCGACGATCTTGAACCCCGCCCGGTCCAGGGCCCGGGAGACCGCGGCCAACTGCTGGAGGACGGCGGCGCAGTCCTCCCCCGCCTCCATCATCGAGATGACACCGGAGAGCTGGCCCTGCGCGCGCTTGAGTCGCGTGATGGCGTCGCCCACCATTTCAGGCTTCATCTGGTCTCCTTCCGCCCGTGCCCCCACCATACCCCCGGGTGTATCCGCGCGGCCAGTCGCGTAGGTCACACCGGCCCCAGGAGCCTGTCCGCGGATCGGATTCTCGCACCGCCTTCCCCGATCGGACGCCCCGGAGGCGGGGCCGCCCCGGGTCCGCGGCAGCCGGGGACGCCCTGCCGGACCCGGCGTCGGGCGCCCCGGCCCACCGGGCCCAGGGCAGCCGTACCGCCTCGATCCCGGCGTCGCTCAGGAGGGCCTCGACGAGCGCTGCGGGACCGGCCAGCGCGCGGCTGCCTCCGGCATCTCCCCTCGGCTTCCTCTCCTGCGACCGGCACCGATTCAGGACCGGCGGGAACGGAGGCGCCTGGAGGCACGCCCCGGCTCAGTGCCCTATCAGCGAGTGGAGGACGGCGACGTGCGGTGCGCCGGGAATCCCGCGACTTTCACAGAAGACTCTCATAACCGGTGACGAGTGCGGTCAGGGTGAACCTCATCCGGGCGTCGACACCGGGCAGCCCTGCTTCGAGGGCCTTGTTCACCAAGGGCAGGTCGGCACTTCCGGGAACAGGGTCGCCGGAGTTCTCGCCCTGCTTGGTCAGGTGTTGTCCGAGCACGGACGAGGCCGTCACGTGCACGATGGTCAGGGCGGTCCCAGCGGCGAAACCCGCCGCGGTGAGGATACGCAGGAGGCCTTCGAGTTCGCGAAGGTTCCGGCTGGTCAGGGCAGGGCGGGTGGCGAAGAGGGTGGCCACCCCCGGATGGGCGAGCAGGCCTCGGTGCACATCGAGCGCGTAACCGGTGACCGCCTCCTGCCACGAGTCTGAAGCCTGGGGTTCACGGATCGACTCGGCGAGGACGTGTTCGACGATGGCGTCTTCCAGCGCCTCCTTGTTGCGCACGTGGTGGTAGAGGGTCATCGCCTCCACCCCGAGTTCACGCGCCAGTCGCCGCATGGACAGCGCGGCGACTCCTTCGGCGTCGACCAGCCCCACGGCGGTTCGCAGTACCTGGCGCCGACTCAGACCGGCGTGCTTGCCCTGGACGCGCGTTTGGCTCATGCCACCCCTCGATTGACCTCTCTTACGCCGTAAGAGTAGCATCAAGCCGTCTCATACGCCGTAAGAGAGGTGTTGCGCCATGTCAGCTGAGAAGCAGGAACGCCGCAACGGGGGCGGTGGGAACCTCGCACAGGCGTTGCGGATCGGTGCCGGTTTGCAGGTGGTGTGCATCCTGCTGCCGGTCCTGGACCTGTGGTTCCTCGGGTCGGTGGAGCGTCACGTACTGGCCGCCTACCCCCAGTGGGACGCCGTCGAGATAGCCGCCGAGCGGACAGCGATCATCCTCTACCTGGTGATCGTCGGCGCGACAGGGCTCTTGGGGTGGCTCTTCGCCCTGGCGGCGGTTCGGCGTGGATGGTGGGAACGCGGAGTGGTCACGACCCTGTTCACGGTCGGCATGGGAGTGCTCATCCTCAGTGCCGGGGCCGAAGGCGGTGCGTACGACCGAATCGTTCCCCTGTGGTTGGGCCTGGCCCTGCTCTGCCTCCTCGCCCTCCCGGGGGTCACCGCGCTGGTCGCCGTCTGGCACGGAAGGGACCGATGATGCCGACAAGCGTCTCCGCGCGTTTTCTCCCCCTGGCGGTCGCCGCGCTGGCGGTCATCGGCTTCGTCTCGGTACTGGTCAGTTCGGTCACGTCGATGGCGCTCACCACCCTGGCGGAGGCTCTGGGGACCTCCATGAGTTCGATCGTGTGGGTTACGACGGTCTTCTTGCTGACGGCAGGACTGGCGCTCCCCTTCGCCGGGTGGGCCGTGGACCGGTTCGGCGGCCGCCCGGTGCTGCTGGTGGGTCTCGCGGTTTTCGCGGCGGGTGCGCTGGGAAGCGGATCGGCGGTGACGTTCGAACAGCTCATCGCGGCACGTGCCGTGCAGGGGCTCGGCGGCGGAGTCCTGGAGCCCGCCTGCCTGGCCTTGATCTCGCAGATCACCGATCGCCGACGCATCGGCGCGGTCATGGGGCTGATGTCCATGGTGATCAACCTCGCCCCGGCGGTCGGACCCGTCATCGGCGCCGCTCTGTTGTCCGCCGCGGGTTGGCGCAGCGTCTTCCTCTTCGCCGTACCGCCCACCCTCCTGGCTGGCGTGCTCCTGGCTCTTTCCCTGGGTCAGTGGAGAACGTCCCCCGGCACCGACTCATCAGCCCCAGGGGCAGCTCAGGCCCACCGGTTCGACCTTGTCGGCCTGGCCCTGCTCGGTCTCGGCTTCACCGCAAGCCTGTTCGCCATCGGTCGGCTCTCCGCTGGAACGCCATGGTCAACGCTCACCGCGGGTGTACTGGGCGCACTGCTGTTGGTGGTCTACGTCCGGCGTTCTCTGCGCGTACCCGCGCCGATCATCGACCCGCGGCTCTTCACCGACCGTCGCTTCTCCGGAGCCGCCGCGATCATGGGTATGGGTGGCGTGCTGCTGTTCTCCACACTCACTCTCGTGCCCCTGCTGGCCGCACGGTCATGGAATCTCAGCGGGCTCACCGAGGCCGTGCCACTGGCGGCCTTCGGAACGGGGATGCTGGTGTCGATGAGCGTCGCTGGAGCGCTCTCGGACCGCGTCGGATCCCGAAGGATCGTCACCACCGCAGCGGCCTGTTCGGCGGGTTCCCTGGCTCTCCTGGCGGCCTGCGCGCAACTCCTGCCCTCCCCCGCGTTGGTGTGCACGCTCCTTCTGTGCCTCACCGGCCTCTCGTTCGGAGCGGTCTCCGCGCCAACCTTCGCCAGCATCTACCGCATACTCCCGGCAGCGATGGCCGGGAGGGGCACCACGGCCGTCCTGCTCGTCGTTCAGCTCGGCGCGGCACTCGGCGTCACCGGGATCGGATCCCTGGTCGGTGCTGTGGGCAGTCGTTCCCACACAACCGTGCTCGTGCTGCTCGCGGGGCTCATGCTCACAGCAGCCGGTGTCGCCGCACTGGCCCTCTCCCGGGAGGCGAGTGCGCGACACGCCGATGATCGGACCACGCGGTAGAGGGATCCAACCGCCGGGGCCCAACGCGTCCACGGCACCTTCGGCCCGGTTGACCGCCGACACCGAGATGAGGAAACACCAGTTCAGATGGGTCGGAACCGTGGATCTGTCTGGGGTCGGTGGCCACAGGCCGCCCCGCACTGCCCGCCGGTTCCGGACGCCCCACCGGGTCCTGACCCCCACACTGTGAGGAACCGTCTGTTCCCACCCGCGCTGGAAAGGCCTCCCACCCTTGCCGACCCTCTTCTCCAAGATCATCGCCGGCGACCTCCCCGGACACTTCGTGTGGAAGGACCCCGAGGTCGTGGCCTTCCTGTCCATCGCCCCGCTCCGGCCGGGCCACACCCTGGTCGTCCCCCGGGCGGAGGTCGACCACTGGACCGATGCCGACCCCGCCCTCCTGACCAGGTGCATGGAAGTGGCCCAGGCCGTCGGCCGGGGCGTTCGCGCCGCCTGGAACGCGCCCCGCGCCGGGCTGCTCGTCGCGGGCTTCGAGGTGCCGCACATGCACGTCCACGTGGCCCCCGTCTGGGACATGTCCGACTTCGACCTCAGCGGCGTCGAGACCGAGACGGACCACAGCGTCCTCGACCGCTCGGCCGAGCGGCTGCGTACCGCCCTCCGGGAACTGGGGTTCGACCACGCCGTCGCGCCCAGGGACTGACGCCCCTCACGGCACGGAGGGCTACTCCTCGCCGTGAGGCGTGTAGAGCATGATCCAGTGGTCCCGCTCGGGGTCGTGGAGCACCTCGATCTCGAAGCGGGACCACCCCCGGGCCGGGTGGCGCATCTGTTTGACCGCGGACCTCGAAACGCCGACCTCCCCCTCCTCCCAGTGGTCGCGGAAGCTCCGGCTGGTCGCGGTGAGCTCGGCGAGCAGGGCGCGAAGGTAGGCGTCCTCGGGGTACCGGCTCAGCGCCGTCCGGAGTTCGGCGGCCGCCGCCCGCAGGAACCGGTCCGCGCCCCCGCCCCCGAGCAGCTGCGTGAGCACGTCGGTCGTGAAGGCCTGGTAGGCGATGTTGCGATCGAACGGACCGCCGCCGGTCGAGGACCCCAGCAGCTCCCGCGCGGCCTTGTTGCGGGCGAGGAGGTCGAGCCGCCCGTCGTGCACGGTGACCGGCATCGTCTCGTCCAGGCCGCGCAGCAGACGCAGCAGCCCGGGGCGGATGACCGAGGAGGGCGAGGCCGGTTCGGGCGGGGGCTCGCCCCCCAGCCGGAAGAGGTGGTCGCGTTCGGCGTCCGAGAGCCCGAACGCCCGGGCCAGCGAGGAGAGGACCTCACGCGAGGGGCGGGGCGCCCGGCCCTGTTCCAGGCGCGTGTAGTACTCCACCGAGATACCCGCGATGTCGGAGACCTCCTGGCGGCGGAGCCCCGGAACCCGCCGACGGGACACCCGCACACCGCCCCGAGGCTCCGGAGGGCTCATCGCGGCCCTGCGCCGCCGCAGGTACTCCCCGAACTCGGTCCGATCGCTGCTCGACATGCCCCCCATTGTCCCCGCCCCGCGCCCCGTGCCGTCGGGCGAGCCTGGTCCTGCCGGTACCACCCTCGACGCGGTCTTCCTCCCCCGTCCGGCTCCCCGGATCATCGAGAGCACACCGCACCGGGCGCACCGGGACCGCCCGGAACGCGCGGCGGAACACGACGATCGGAGACTTCCATGCACGACCAGAGGCTGACCCCCGCCACCCACGCCGGACTCGCCGTGGCCCGGGAGTTCGTCCGCGCCGTCGAGGCCGAGGACATCGAGGCCGTGGCCCGGACCCTGGCCGACGACGCGCGGCAGCTGTTCATGCACGCCCGGGGCGCCACGACCCCCGAGGGCGTCACGGACATCATCGAGGGGCGCACACGGGGCCTGTGCGTGGCGGACGTCAAGGGCAGGAGCGAGGTCCTGGCCTACACGGGCGCGCTGTTCGACAAGTTCGCCCCGCTGCGGTGGCGCGACCACGCGTGGCGCGTCTCGCCCGACGGCCGCCAGCTCTTCTTCCACGGCGTCGGCGACATGGTCGTCGCGCGCACGGGCCAGCCCTACCGCAACACCTACGTGACGCGGTTCGACGTCGAGGACGGCCGGATCGTCCTCATGGCCGAGTACGGGAACGCGCTCATGTACGCCGGTCTGGGCGTGCGCCCGAACGGGGCCGAGTTCCGGGCCCTGCTGCGCGCGGTCGGACGCATGGTCTCGCCACGGCTGTCCGCCCGGTCGGGCCGGTAACCCTCCCGCCCCGCACGTGCGGGGCGCGCCCCTGTCCCCAGTCGCCCCGGACATGGGGCCGCCCGGTGACCGGCCCGCCCGGCGCGCGGGGTCAGTCCGTTGCGCCCAGCCGGGAGATCTCCTTGCTCACCGCGCGAAACCCCTGTTCGAGGGCGCGCAGGTCCTCCATGGGCAGGCCCATGAGGATGTCGTCGCGAAAGGGCCGCGCCACCATCAGCCGCCGCACGACCGAGGCGCCCAGGGGCGTGGCGCGGAGGCGGCGGACGCGCTGGTCGTCGGGGTCTGCCGAGCGCTCGGCGACACCGTGGGCCACGAGCCGGTCGAGCACGCCCGACATCGACGCCATGGAGACGCCGAACGACTCCGACAGCCCCCTGCCCGTCGCGCCCTCCTTCGTGGTGACCAGGACCATGAGCACCCTGAGCTGCTGGATGGTGAGGTCCATCGACAGCAGGTTCTGCAGGAGGGCGGCCATCACGGTCTCCTCCATCATCCCGTTCAGGGTCTGGATCTCGCGCACGATGCGTTCGCGTTCGTGTTCGCCCTGTTCGGTCGCCTGTTGCCGCATAGCCGCCATGATAGAGCGCCGCGACGGGCGCCCCCCGACCCCAAATACTTAGCCTGATGCTAAGCTTTTTGGCGCACGGTTCAACGACACCGCCGCCGCATCGGGATGGCAGCCGCCCGGATCCCGTTCCACGCTCCCGTGAGCACCACGGCCATCCCCCGCGCGAGCCCGGCGCCGCGTCCGCGTCGCGATGCGACGGCAACGAAGTGAGGACGGCACATGGGCACAGCCTCCGACACGACCGCCGACACCGACGACCGCACCGGGGAGATCGACCTCGACGCGCTGCGGGCCAGGTACGCCCGCGAGCGCGACCGCCGCGTCCGCCCCGACGGCACCGGCCAGTACCGCTCGGCCGCGGGCGAGTTCGGCTACTACGCCAAGGACCCCTACACCCCCCGGACCGAACGCGAACCGCTGACCGACACCGTGGAGGTGCTCGTGATCGGCGGCGGCTTCGGCGGCCTGACCACCGGCGCGCGGCTGCGCCAGGCGGGCGTGGAGTCGATCCGGATGATGGACGAGGCGGGCGACTTCGGCGGAACCTGGTACTGGAACCGCTACCCGGGCATCCACTGCGACATCGAGTCCTACTCCTACATGCCCCTGCTGGAGGAGGTCGGCTACGTACCGAAGTGGCGCTACGCCCCCGGCGAGGAGATCCGCCGCCACGCCGTGGCCGTCGCCGAGACCTTCGGGCTGTACCGCGACGCCCTGTTCCACACCCGCGCCACCGCGCTGACCTGGGACGAGGGCGCTGACGAGTGGGTAGTGGAGACCGACCGCGGCGACCGGATGCGCGCGCGGTTCGTCATCACCTCCTCGGGCACGCTCACCCAGCCCAAGCTGCCGGGCATCCCGGGGATCGACACCTTCCGGGGCCACACCTTCCACACGAGTCGCTGGGACTACGGCTACACCGGAGGCGACCAGAACGGCGGCCTCACCGGCCTCGCCGACAAGAGGGTCGCGGTCGTGGGCACCGGCGCGACCGGCGTACAGGTCATCCCGCACCTGGGACGCGACGCGAAGCACCTGTACGTGTTCCAGCGCACCCCCTCCTCGGTGGACGTGCGCGACAACCGCCCCACCGACCCGGAGTGGGCGGCCTCCCTCAAGCCCGGCTGGCAGCGCGAGCGCATGGAGAACTTCCTGGCGATCGTCTCCGGCGAGCGGGTCGAGACCGACCTGACCCGCGACGGCTGGACCTCCACCGCCCGGCTCCAGCGCAAGATGATCTCCGGCGCGCTGGACACCAGCGTCCCGGCCGAGGAGCGCGAGCGGATCGACGAACTCGTGGACGCCCGCAAGATGAACCAGATCCGGGCGCGCGTGGACGAGGTCGTGGACGACCCTGCCACGGCCGAGCTGCTCAAACCCTGGTACCGCTACATGTGCAAGCGGCCCTGCTTCAGCGACCACTACCTCCAGACCTTCAACCGGCCCGACGTCACCCTGGTGGACACCGCCGACCACGGCGGCGTCACCCGCATGACCGAGGACGCGATCGTCGTCGGGGACGCCGAGTACCCCGTGGACTGCGTCGTCTTCGCCACCGGGTTCGACGTGGGCGTGTCCGGGGTGATGTCGGGAACGCTGCCGGTGCGCGGGCGCGGCGGGCGCGACCTGCTGGGGTCCTGGAGCCGCGGGCCCAGCACGCTGCACGGCTTCTACAGCAACGGGTTCCCGAACCTGTTCCACCTGGGCGCGCTCCAGAACGCCAACTCGGTCAACTTCGCGCACATCCTGCTGGAGCAGGCCGAGCACATCGCCGCCGTCGTCGCCGAGGCCCGCAAGACCGGGGCCCCGGTGGTCGAGCCCTCCCAGGAGGCCGCCGACGCGTGGGGCCGGACCGTCCGGGAGAGCGCGCACGACAACTCGGCGTTCCAGGCCGAGTGCACGCCCGGCTACTACAACCGCGAGGGCGCGGGCGTGCACGGCGGGTTCTCCTACAGCCCCGGCCCCGTGGCCTTCCACCGGCTGCTGGCCGACTGGCGCGGGAGCCGCATGCACGAGGTCCTGAACGCGCGGTCCTAGCCGGCCCGGACGCCTCCGTGGGCGCCCCTTCCTGGGCGCCCACCCTCCGGGGCGTGTCCGGCGCATGTCCGCCCCGCCGCGCGGCGGGGTGGACGTGCGCCGAACACGCTCCCGGACCCCAGACACCTGATCCCAGACCCCGAGGGAAACGTATGGAACAGCACTGCCCCAGGCCGCGACGAACGGTGGCCGCCCGCGCACTCGCCGCACTGGCCCTGACCGGCGCGGCGGCCGGATGCGCCGCCCCCGCCGCCACCGGCGAGGACGGCCAGGACGGCGGAACCGAGCGCACCGCCGAACTCCTGGTCCAGGTGACCTCCGTCCACGAGGAGACGGGGATGACCCTGCTCGAAGGCCCGACCTTCGACGCCGACGGACGCCTGCTCGTCGTGGACGTCACCGCCCCCGCCGGGGAGCCCAAGGTGCTCCGGGTGGACACCGGAACCCGGGAGGTGACCCCGGTGTTCACCGACGAGACCGGCGCCTACACCTCCGCGCAGTTCAGTCCGCACGACGACCGGCTCTACCTGACCGACTTCGCCGGTGGGAAGATCGACAGCATCACCCCCGAGGGCGAGGACCACACCACGTTCTTCTCCGGGGAGGTCGACGGAGCGCCGATGAACCCCGACGACCTGGCCTTCGACGAGGCCGGGAACATGTACGTCAGCGACTCGGCCGGGTTCGACGGTCCGGCGTGGGAGGCCCGGGGCAGGGTCGTGCGCGTCGACCGCGACACCGCGGAGGCGACCGTCCTGGCCGAGGAGCTGCCCGCGCCCAACGGCATCTCGTTCACCGCGGACTTCTCGGGGCTGTGGGTCGGCCAGTACGGCGCCAACCGCGTCGACCACTACGCGCTGAACGAGGACGGCACCGAGGTGGAGACCTCCCACGCCGCCCTGTACTTCGACGGAGGCACGAGCCGGATCGACTCCATCGCGGTGGACGCCGACGGCAACCTCTACCAGGCCGTCCACGGCCAGCCGCGCATCTTCGTGTACAGCCCGCTCGGTGAGCACCTGGCGACGGTCGGCGTCCCGGCCGACGCCGCCGAGGGGCTGTACTCGGCCACCAACGTGGCCATCGCACCGGGGACGACCGACGCCTACATGACCGTCAGCGGGGACGACGGCGGGTTCGTCTACTCCTTCGACGCGCTCGCCGAGGGGATCCGCCAGTCCAACGGCGGCTGACCGTCCGCCCCCGCGGGGGAAGGGACGGAACCGGTCGCGCGGCCCGCCCGGGAGCACGTCGACCGGCTCCCGGGCGGGAGGGCCCGGGTCACGCGCGTCCAGGTGGCGGGGCGACGGGCCGTCCCGCCCCAGGGGGCACGTCGGCCAACCCCCGAACCCACAGGAGACCCGGGTCACAACCACCCGTGTCACAGGCTGTCGGGCTGTCTCGTCTCAGGGGGTGTAACCGACGACGACCGCGAAGGAGCACCCCATGGACGCGAGACTCGACTACTTCACCAGCCCGGCCGCGGGCAGGGCCGTCAAGCCCTTCATGTCCGTGGGCAGGGCCCTCAGGGACTCGGCGCTGCCGAAGGCGACGCAGGAACTGGTGGCGCTGCGCGTGAGCCAGATCAACGGCTGCGCCGTCTGCCTGGACATGCACACCAAGGACGCCGCCGCTGCCGGTGAGACCGCCGTGCGGCTGAACCTGGTCGCGGCGTGGCGGGAGGCCACGGTCTTCACCGACGCCGAGCGCGCCGCGCTGGAGCTGGCGGAGGAGGGCACCCGGGTCGCGGGCGCGGCGGGCGGGGTCAGCGACGAGGTGTGGGAGCGCGCCGCCGAGCACCACGACGAGGAGCAGCTCACCGCCCTGGTCATGCTGGTCTCGTTCATGAACGCCGTGAACCGGCTCAACATCATCACCCGGCAGCCCGCCGGAAGCTACGAGCCCGGGCAGTTCCACTAGGTTCCGGCACGGGGCCCGGCGGCTGCGGACTTCGGGTTCCGGCCCCGGGCCCGGGGGCGGACCGGTCGGCGCGAGCCGCCCGTACCGGGGAGTACGGCCGGGCGGAAGGGCTTGGGAGAGGGGCGGGTCGGCGTGGGCAAGGTGGAGGACTTCGAGGAGCTGCGGCCGCTGCTGTTCTCGATCTCCTATCGGATCCTGGGCAGCGTGAGCGAGGCCGAGGACGCGGTGCAGGAGACGTGGCTGCGCTTCGACCGCTCGACGACCCGCCCCGCGTCGACCAAGGCCTTCCTGTCGGCCGCGGTGACCCGGATCTCGATCGACGTGCTGCGTTCGGCGCGCGTGCGGCGGGAGGAGTACGTCGGCCCGTGGTTCCCCGAGCCGCTGCTGAGCGACCCCTACCAGGACCCGGCGCGGTCGGTGGAGCTGGCCGACTCGGTGTCGATGGCGGCGCTGCTGCTGTTGGAGCGGCTCAGCCCGCTGGAGCGGGCGGTGTTCCTGTTGCGGGAGGTGTTCGCCTTCGGGTTCGACGAGGTCGCCGCGGCGGTGGGGCGTTCGGAGGCGGCGTGCCGACAGCTGCTCGTGCGGGCGCGGCGGCACATGGCGACCGGGCGGCCGCGGTTCGCGGCGGACCGTCGCGAGCAGCGGGAGCTGGCGACGCGCTTCTTCGACGCGCTGGAGAACGGCGACGTGGACGGCCTGCGGGACCTGCTGGCCGCCGACGCGCAGTTGGTCGGGGACGGCGGCGGCCGGGCCCCGCAGCTGGCCAGGGCCGTCACGGGCGCGGCGGGCGTGGCCCGTCTGCTGGGCACGGTCTTCCCCGAGCTGCTGGGGATCGGCGTGTCGTTGGAGCCGCACGAGGTCAACGGCCAGCCCGGTGCGCTCCTGCGCGACCGGGACGGCCGGGTCCTCCAGGCGCTGGTCCTGGATGTGCTCGACGGGCGGGTCCAGACCGTGCGCGGGGTGATCAACCCCGACAAACTGGGCCACCTCGGCCCGGTCGCCGACGCCTGGGCCGTGGACCGCGAGGTGAGGCGGGCCCGGAAGCGGTCGCGCTGACCCCCGGCCGGGACCGGACCCGATCGGACCGGCCTCGACCGGTGGGCGGGCCGAAGGCCGGGCCGCAAGGTCGTGCGGGGGGCCGTACGAACCCCCCGTTCAGACGGTCTGGTTGACGCGCACGAGGTTGCCGGACGGGTCGCGGAAGGCGCAGTCGCGGACCCCGTAGTCCTGGTCGATGGGTTCCTGGACCACGTCCGCCCCGGCCGCCTCCAGGCGCTGGAAGAGGCCGTCGAGGTCGTCGGTGGCCAGGGTGATCGCGGTGTAGGTGCCCTTGGCCATCAGCTCCAGGACGGTGCGGCGCTCGTCCTCGGTGACGCCGGGGTCGACGGCGGGCGGGTGCAGCACGATGGAGGTCGCGGGCCGTCCGACCGGCCCGACGGTGATCCAGCGCATGTCCTCGTAGCCGACGTCGTTGCGGACCTCGAACCCGAGGAGGTCGCGGTAGAAGCCCAGGGCGGCCTCGGCGTCGGTGTGCGGCAGGAAGGCGTGGTGAATGGTGATGTCCATGCCCCCAACGCTAGGTCCGGCTACGGGGAGCGCGCTTCTTGATTCCTGACCGGTCTGGTCACCTGTTTGGCCAGGCAGGGCGGGATGCCCGCCGCCGCCCGCGAGTGGTCGCGGCGGTAGACGCTCGGCGGCACGCCGACCAGCTCGGTGAACCTCGTGCTGAACGTGCCCAGCGAGGACGAGCCCACCGCGAAGCAGACCTCGGTGACGCTGAGGTCCCCGCGCCGCAGCAGCGTCATCGCCCGTTCGATCCGCCGGGTCATCAGGTACGAGTACGGCGACTCACCGTAGACGCGGCGGAACTCCCTGCTCAGGTGTCCGGCCGACATGTGCGCCCCGCGGGCCAGCGCCTCGACGTTGAGGGGCTGGGCGTACTCGCGGTCGATCCTGTCGCGGACACGGCGGATGGCGGCGATGTCGCGCAACCGCTGTTCCCGTGCGTCCCTGTCGGCCATGGACGCCATCATCCCACGCCGCGCCCGGGGCGGACCGGCCCTGCACAGGGCGGGGGCGCCGCACCCGGACGCGGCCCTCAGCAGCCCGCGTGCCGTCGGGAGCCGGACCGGCGGCAGTCGGGGTAGGGCACGAGACGGAGGGTCGTGGCTGCCGCCTCGGGGCTGGTGATGGCCCTGAGGTGGCTGGTGGCGTAGTGACCGTACTTGGCGCGGTAGGCGGCGTCGATCCGGTCGTTGAGGCCGGGGTCGGCGTCGACGAAGACCACGTTCCTGGCGACCCGGCCGACCCGGACGCGTCCCCTGGGGCGCACCCGGGTGCTCCGGTACCAGTCGGAGACGCGCCCGCTCAGCGAGCGGACGTAGAGGTCGTCGCCGTCACGCACGACCCAGACGCGCCCGCGGCTGTCCGGCCGTCCGTCGACGCGCAGGGGCGCGAGCCGCAGCTCCTCCGCGTCCGTGATCCTGGCGAGCTCCTCACTCGTCCACGTCGTCATCGTGCTGCTTTCCCCTCCTCGGGTCGGGTGTGGTGGGTCCGCCGTGCCCCGCACGGCCGCGGTCTCGGCGGTCGGGTCCGGTCGCGGCGGACCCGCACGCGGACACCTCGGGGGCGAAGGCGAACGGGCCCCCGCGGGGGGGGGCGAGGTCGTCCGTCTGTTCCCCGGTCCGGGAGCGGGGGCCGCGGGCTCCCCCGGCGGCTCCGGACACGTTAGGTGTCCGAACGCGGGGAGGAGGCGGCCGGGTCGCCGTCGGCCGCCGGGGCCCCGTCCCGCTCGCGTTCGGAGGTGACGGCCCAGCTCGCCAGCAGGTCCAGTCCCTCCGCGGAGGGCGAGCCAGGCTCGGCGCTGTAGGCGAAGAGCGACAGGCCGGGGTCCGCGGTCAGTTCCATGGCCTCGAAGCCCAGCTCCAGCCTGCCCACGACGGGATGGTGCATGGTCTTGGTGCCCGTGCGGTGCTGGTGGACGTTGTGCGCCGCCCACCGGGTCCGGAAGTCCTCGCTGCGCGTGGACAGCTCTCCCACCAGGTTCGACAGGGCACGGTCGTAGGGGTCGCGTCCGACAGCGGTGCGCAGGACGGCGACGGTGTCGTTGGCCGCCCGCTCCCAGTCGGGGTAGAAGTCCCGCGCGCGGGGGTCCAGGAAGGCGAACCGCGCGTAGTTGGCGGGCCGCCCGGACATGTCGAGGACCTGCGCGTACAGGGCGCGGCCGAGCCGGTTCGCGGCCAGGATGTCGAGCCGCCCGTTCTGCACCACCGCCGGTGCGCCGGTCATCGCGTCGAGGATCCGCTGCACGCCGGGCCGCACGCGCTGGCGCGCCGACCGGCGTCGGGGCCTGCCCGGCGCCTCCCCCGCCGTGCGCGCCAGGTCGAACAGGTGGGCGCGCTCGGCGTCGTCGAGCCGGAGCGCCTCGGCCAGGGCGTGCAGGACGCTCTCGGAGACGCCCTTGAGGTTGCCCCGCTCGATGCGGGTGTAGTAGTCCACGCTCACCCCGGCGAGCATGGCGAGTTCCTCGCGGCGCAGGCCCGGCACCCGCCGGTTGCCGCCGAAGGCGACGAGTCCCGCCTGCTCGGGGGTGATCCTCCCCCGTCTGGTGGAGAGGAAGTCCCGGATCTGGTTGCGGTGGTCCATGTCCTCCAGGCTAGGAAGCCGAACACGCTCGTGGGAGGTCCTGTCGTTACCCCGAACAGGAGGAACTCCCTCGGCCGCCGGACGGGGTCCGCCGGTGGCGGTCCGGGCGGAGGCGTTCGACGCCGCGGGCCGCTCCGGGGGGATCCGCCGGGCGGCGGACGCGGACGCGCGCCGCCGGCGGCGCGGCCCGCCTCGGTCCCGGACCCGCCGGGCCCCGGGAGGCCGCCCTCCGGGAAAGGACGGCGAAGCACCGGAAGGGGGCACTGCCGTGACGGGCACTGACAGAACCTCCCAAACGCGTCGTCGGGGTGTTTGACTGCCGGAGGCGGCCGACGCGGCATGCGCGGTCGGCCGTCCCCGTCGACCCGTGCCCGAAGGGCTGACCGCGCCCTCGTACGGGGTTCGACGCGCGTCCAACACGAACTCTTCTGAGGAGATCCATGTCCCTCGTTCACGCCTACACGGCCTCGTCGGCGACCGCGCCCCTGGCGCCGGGCACGATCGAGCGCAGGGAGGTCGGCCCGAAGGACGTCCTGATCGACATCGCCTGGGCGGGGATCTGCCACTCCGACATCCACACCGTCCGCGGGGACTGGGGCGAGGTCCCCTACCCGTTGACCGTGGGGCACGAGATCGCCGGTGTGGTCGCCGAGGTCGGCTCCGAGGTCACCCGCCACAAGGTCGGCGACCGGGTGGGAGTGGGCTGCATGGTCGACTCCTGCCGGGAGTGCGCGAACTGCCTGGCCGGTGTGGAGCAGTACTGCCTGCGCGGGTTCACCGACACCTACAACGGCACCGACCGGGACGGGACCGTGACCCAGGGCGGGTACTCCCAGCGCATCGTCGTGGACGAGCACTTCGTGCTGCGCGTCCCCGAGGCCATCCCCTTCGAGAAGGCCGCACCGCTGCTGTGCGCGGGGATCACCACCTACTCGCCGCTGCGCAACTGGAACGCCGGGCCGGGCAGGAAGGTCGCCGTGGTCGGGCTGGGCGGCCTCGGGCACATGGCGGTCAAGCTCGCCCACGCCATGGGGGCGGAGGTGACGGTGCTCTCGCAGAGCATGAAGAAGCGCGAGGACGGGCTGCGGTTCGGCGCCGACCACTACCACGCCACCAGCGACCCGGACACCTTCGAGCGGCTGGCCAACACCTTCGACCTGATCGTCAACACGGTCAGCGCGCCCATCGACCTGGACGCCTACCTGAACCTGCTGGCCCTGGACGGCGCGATCGTGAGCGTGGGCGCGCCGCCGGAGCCGGTGGCGGTGACGCTGTTCACGCTGTTCGAGAACCGCCGCTCGTTCGCCGGTTCCAAGATCGGCGGTATCGCCCAGACCCAGGAGATGCTGGACTTCTGCGCCGAGCACGGCATCGCCCCCGAGGTCGAGATCGTCCGCGCCGACCAGATCAACGAGGCATGGGAGCGGGTGCTCGCCTCGGACGTGCGGTACCGGTTCGTCATCGACGCCTCGACCCTGGGCGGCGCCTGACCGCCCCGAGGGCCCGAGCACGGCGGGCCCCGCCGCTCCCCGGCGCGAGGGGGTCGGCGGGGCCCGTCCCGTCTCCCACCTGCGGCGGGGGCAGCCGGGGTGCGCACGGCGGGCCGCGTCGACCCCCTGGCTCCTCCCGCGACGCGGCAGCGCCGCTCCCCGGGCGCAGGCGTCGCGGTGGGCGTCCTCACCGGGCGGGGACCTCGCCGCGCCGACCAGCCGGGCCGGGTCCGGCGCCGGCGACCGGTCCGGGCCCGTGCCGTGCCCTGCCGGGGAACGGGGAACGCCGTCCCGCCCCGCGGCCCGGGCGGGACGGCGTCCCCCGAGACCTCCGAGGCTCAGCGCCTCAGGAGGCGGCGGACTCGCCCGCGCCGCGCAGGTGGGACATGCTCCCGTACAGCTCCTGGAGCCGCAGCACCTCGTCGGCGTCGACGAAGCGGGCGATGCCGCGGCCGTAGTCCTTCGCGGTCTCGATGACGAACCGGACCGCGCTCTCCACGCTGCGCAGGTCCGTGGCGCCGGTGGCCGACCCGGCCACGGCCTCCTCGGTCACGATGGCCACGCCCACGACCGGGGCGCTGGTGGCCGTGGACGGCTGCAGGATCGAGTTCACGTGGTAGACGCCGTTGCCGTACGGGGTGATGTCCTGCATGGTCAGCGGCATGACGACCGGGGCGCGGCCGGTGGTGCGGGAGACGATGTCGAGCAGGCTCTCCGGGACCCGCACGATCCACCCGTCGACGACGGCCGGGGTGATGGCGATGCCGTGGTGGTTGCAGATCCGGTTGCCCTTGGTGGTGTCCACGGACAGGATCGCGTCCATCGCGGGCAGGACCTCGTGCCGGTTGCTGACGTCCTGGTCCACGACCGAGCCCATGAACGGGACCGGGTCGTGGGGCTGGGTCGGGGCGTCGGGGTCGATGTGGGTGGCCAGCACGACGTCGCCGGGCAGGGTGTCGCCCCGGCGGCGCATGTCCAGGAGCTTGGCCGCTGCGGAGACTGCGGTGAGGGCGCCGTCGCCGTCGCTGACGAAGCCGATCTGCTCCGGGCGCGCGCCCAGGCCGCCGAGGCGGCCGAGGATGCCCAGGGTGGGCGCGGAGCCGCCGGAGGCGGCGCCGTCGGTGCCGGCGATCGTCACCCGGACGAAGTCGGTGGACCCGCCCTCGCCCGCGACGGTCTCCACGAGCACCTCGCCGTCGGCCGCGCCGTGGCGGCGCAGGTACTCGGCCACGGACGCCCCGTCGGCGGTCGGGGTGTCGAGCAGGTCGTGGGTCTCGATGACGTGGCTCCAGGACATGGGTTCCCTCTCTCAGGTGGTGGACCGCCCGGTCCGGCCGGGCACCGCGGTCGGCGCCCCGGCCGGGGCGGTCGTTCGGGTGGTCGCCGCGCGGCCTGTGCGCGCGGGCGACACGGCTTGTCGCGTTGGCGCGTTGCCGTGTTGTCGCGGTTTCGGGCTCAGCCCCGGGCCGGGCCCTCCGCCGCGCCTTCGGCCGCACGCACGGCGGCGCGCGCCCCGGCGCGGACGGCGTCCACGACGGGGACGCCGACCCGGTCGGTGAGGCGGGCGGCCAGGCCGATGGTGGTCATGCCGGTGCAGGCGAACATCAGGGTGTCCGCGCCCATGGCGACCAGGCGTTCGGCGGCCCGGACCGAGGCGGCCAGGCCCGCGTCGGTGCGCAGGTCGTGGGTCCGGCGCACGCCCTCGGGCACGAGCGCGGCGACGAGGGCGGGTCCGAGCACGGAGGTGACCGAGTCCGGGGTGCGGGTGGTCAGGTCCAGGACGCCGACCTTCGAGCCCAGTTCCAGGGCCCGGCGGGCCGCGGCCTCCCCCGCGCCGACGACGGGAACGCCGACCGCGGCGCGGGCGAGGGCCAGGCCCGGGTCGGCGGCGCAGCTGACGAGCAGCGCGTCCACGCCGTCCTCGCGTTCCATGCGCGCGGCCAGGTCGGCGACCTTGGCCGAGGCGAGCGCGAAGGTGGCGTCGTCGTGCACGCCGTCGGGCTGGTCGGGCAGGCACCGCGAGACGGTGTCCACGCCGAGCTCCTCGCGGATGACGCGGCCGTGCGCGTCGAGCTGCTCCCGGTCGTCGGTGGTGACCACCCGGATGACGCCGATCCTCATGCCGCCGCCCCCGTCCGCGCGCCGAGCGAGTCCAGGACCTCCGAGGCCAGGCGCACGCACACCGACCGGGCCAGGACCACCGGCAGGCCCGAGGCCGCGGCCGCGCGGGCGCGCATCTCCTCGGTGTAGCCGACGCAGTCCAGGGCCAGGAGGTCGGCTCCGGCGTCGGCCAGACGCCGTGCGGCGGCGGCGAGGCCGTCGGGGGTGCCGGTGTAGGGGGAGCACACGTCGGTGAGCACCCGGGCCCCGGCGGGCAGGCGGCGGCCGAACTTGGCCTCGGTGTCGCGCCTCTGCTCGGGCAGGGGGCACACGACGCCCAGGCGCCCGGTGTCGCCGAGCAGGGCCGCGGCCCCGAAGGCGATCATCCGGTCGGGCACGAAGAGCGGCTTGGTGTGCTCCAGCTCCGGGAAGGCGCCGGTGCAGGCGAGCAGCACCGCGTCCACCTCGCGTTCCAGGTCGGCGAGCAGTCCCGGCAGGCGCTCCATGACCAGGGACTCGCCCAGGACGACGGAGGTGCCGTCGGCGAGGCGGGTGGTGAGGGCGTGGTCGTCGGGGGCGACCGGCCGCGCCTCGATCTGGTCGCGGGTGAGGCCGTCCAGGACGCCCCGCTCGACCACGGTGGCCTCGGGCACCAGGGCGGTGATCTCCGGGGTCAGGTCCGTGCGCGGCGCCTGGCCGATGGTGACGACTCCGAGTCGTGTCATGGTTCCTCCCGGGTTCAGCGGCTGAAGACGGTGCCGACGGAGTGGACGGAGTCCCCGGCGATGAGCCCGGCGCCGACCAGGGCGATCTCCTGCTCGCCCTTCTCGCCGCGGCGGCGCTCCCACACCAGGCGGATCGCCAGCCCGGCCAGGACGAGCCATCCGGCGTTGGGCGTGGCCACGAGCAGGCCGGTGGCGAGCAGGACGCCCATCTGGCGCCGGGGGCCGCCCAGGAGCTGCACGATCGCGCCGGGCACGGCCCACAGGGCGAGCTGGAGCAGGACGGAGGGGTCGCTCAGCCCGGCCTTGATGGTGTCGGCGTAGACGATCGAGGTGGGCGGCACGGCGCCGTCCTCGAACAGGCCCTGCCAGAGCAGCGCGACCATGCCGATGGCGACGGCGAACCCGATCATGGAGGAGATGAGCTGCTGGCGGCGTCCGTCGAGCTCGAAGGCGGTGTAGGGGCGGCGGTCGCGGCGCAGCACCCACCCGGCCTTGAAGTCGTAGCCCATGTCCGCGAAGGCGGGGCCGGTGGCCGCGCAGTAGCCCACGAGCAGGGCCAGCGGCACCCCGGGGATGCCCAGCGCCAGGCCGAGGATGAGGAAGATGAGGGTGACCGCGAAGGCGGGGAACCAGCCCGCGTGCATGGCGGCCAGGCCGACGATGAGTTCGTGGACCAGGGCGGCCACGGCGGCGAACAGGACGAATCCGAGGATGCCCAGCCAGCTCATGTCCGCCCAGATCCCGCCGGTGACCGCGAGCACGAGGGCGCCGAGGGCGAACAGCACGTAGCCCGAGCCCAGGGCCCGGCCCAGGGTGGCGCGGTCCACGGTGTAGGCCAGGGACGGGTCGTCCTGGGCGGCGCGGTCGCGGGCGGCCTCGCGCTCCCTCTCCCTGCGGCTCTGGCGGCCGGCGAGGATGACCACGATCTGCGCCAGCGCGACCACGCCCGCGCCGATCATGACGCCGTGCGGCACGTAGATCGAGTTGAGGTCGATCCCGATGACCGCCGGGGAGTACTGGGCGACGAGCAGGCCCACGGCGAACATGAGCAGGGCCCAGACGTTGCCGATCATGGCGATGCCCGCCGCCGACATCGGCATGCCCAGGAAGGAGGCGCCGAGCCCGACCGCGCCGCCGCCCACCAGGATGGCCGCCTGGCGTCCGCCCCGGTCACCGGCCTTGATGGTCTCGGCCGCCGCCACCCCGGGCGGCCAGGCCGCGTCGGCGGGCAGGAACCGGGAGCCGAACGCCTTGTAGAGCACGAACACGTCGATGAGCAGGCCCAGGGACGCGCCCAGCAGCATCGGCCACACCAGGTCGGGGCGGCCGAAGAGGAACGGGATGGCGATCGGGGTGAGCAGGGAGTTCGCCGAGGCGAAGGTCGCGCCGGAGATCGAGGACTGGATGAGGTTCTGCCGGTTGGTGTTGCGCATCGAGCGCAGCCCCAGGAACCCGATCCGGCCGATGAGCATGGCCACGACCGCGCCGATGACGCTGGTGTTGGGCGAGACCCCGAGCGTCGTGATCATGTGGATGCCGATCACCGCCCCGAGGAGGCTCACCAGGACGGTGACGATGACGACGACGGGTTCGAACGCGCGCGGGTGGCGGGCGCTTCCCGGGGTCTGCGGTTCGGTGGACGAACCAGGTGCCGACGGTTCCATGTGTGTCCTTCAGGGATGGCTCACGTCCGTCGAGGACGGAGTGTCGCTGGTCAAAGGCCTGCGGTGCGCGGCTGCCGCGTCCTGGCCCGTCACGCCCAGGCTGCCTCCCGTTCACCCGCCGGGGCAAAGGTTTCCCACTATGTGGGAGTTAAGATCACATTTCGATCCCCGAAGCCGGGGGTGCCGGTCCCTCCGCGGGACGTAGGGTGGGCTTCCATGTCCACCGGTTCCACGGAACGCACCGGCCCGCTCCAGACGGTCGACCGGGCGCTCGACGTCCTCCTCAGCTTCGACGAGTACCGCACGAGCTGGGGCGTCCTCGAACTCGCCGACGAGTTCGGCCTGTCGAAGTCGACCGCCCAGCGCCTCCTGGCCTCCCTGGCGGGCAAGGGGTTCCTGCGCGCCGACCCCAACACGCGCCGCTACAGCATGGGCCCCGCCATGTGGCGCATGGCCGGGCTGTGGGAGCGCTCGGGCGGCCTCTCCGTCCTGGCCGAACCCCTGCTCGCCGATCTGGCCCGCTCCAGCGGCCGCACCTGCCTGTTCTGCGTCCCCGACGGCGCGCACGTGCGCTGCATCGCCGCGGTCGGCGGCTCGGAGGGCCCGCGCCGCTCCCACCCCTTCCTCGACGAGCTCTACCCCGCCCACGCCGGGGCCACCTCCCGGGCCTACTTCGCCTTCCTGGACCCGGCGGAGCGCAGGGCCCTGCTGGCGGGGCGCCCCTCCGCCCGCTTCTCCGACCTCACGCCCTTCGACGAACAGCAGGTCGAGGAGCTCTTCGACGAGGCCGTCGAGCAGGGCTACGCGCTCTCCCAGGGCGAGTACGACGCCGCGTCCCGCGCGCTGGCCGTCCCCGTGTTCGGCGGCAAGCGCCCGGTCGGCTCCGTGACGCTGGTGGAGAACAAGCACTCCGACCACGACGACGACCTGCTCGACCACCTGGCGCCGCTGCGCGCCGCGGCCGACGGTCTCACCGGGCTGCTGTCCAACCGCCGCCCGGCACCGCCCACGCGCAACTGGAGGCGGGGGCACGGCTCCCGCCCCTCCCCGCGCCCGACCGCTCCCTGAAGGGGGACCATGCCCGAGCTGCTGCTCTTCTCCAACTCGACCAACCACGGCCGGGGCTACCTCGACCACGCGTGGGAGGAGGTGGAGGCCTTCCTCGACGGCCGCGACGCGGTCGCGTTCGTGCCGTTCGCGGGGGGCGACCACGGCGCCTACACCGCGCGGGTGGCCGAGGCCTTCGCGGCGCGCGGAATCCGCGTGACGGGGGTCCCGGCGGACGCCGGGGCCGCGCGGGTCCTGGACGAGGCGCAGGCCGTCTTCGTGGGCGGGGGCAACACGTTCCGCCTCGTGGCCGCCCTCCAGCGCACCGGGCTCCTGGACGACCTGCGCGACCGCGTCCTGGCCGGGCTGCCCTACATGGGGGCGAGCGCGGGCACCAACATCACCGCCCCCACGCTGCGCACCACCAACGACATGCCCATCGTGGAGCCGCCGTCCTTCACCGCGCTGGGGTTCGTCCCGTTCCAGATCAACCCGCACTACCTGGACGCCGACCCCCGGTCCACGCACCAGGGCGAGACCCGTGAGACCCGACTGACGGAGTTCCTGGAGGCCAACGACGTGGACGTCCTCGGCCTGCGCGAGGGGACGCACCTGCGCGTGCGGGGCGCGGGGTCGGACGTGGTCCGCGCGACCGTGGGCGGCGCCGCGGTGCAGCCGGACGCGCCGGGCCCGGCGATCGTCTTCCGCCGCGGCACGGCCCCCTTCGAGGTGTCGGGCGAGGTGACCGACCTGTTCGCGCGCACGCCCCGCTTCGACCAGCCGGTCTAGGGTCCGCGGCGCGGGGCCCCGGGAAGGGGCGCGGGGCCCCGCGCCGTGTCCGGCGGGCCGGGACGGGGAGACGGCGATGCCGTCCCCTGCGCCCCACCCCCGGCCCCTCGCCGCCCCTCGCCGCCCCGCGCGGCCCACACCGCCCTTCAGCGCGCCGTTGGTGACCGCGCCGCAGACCGCCGTCCCGCGTGCGGCCCCAGCGGCCCGGGACCGCCCCTCGCCGCCTCGGTCCTGGTCTCCACCGTCCCGTGCACACCCCTCGCCCTTCCAGGCCCGGCCCCTCGCCGCCCCGCACGCGGTCGTCCGGCCAGAAGTCCCCTCGGCCCGGGTCCGGCCCCGTCCCGCGCATGACCGGTCCGGTCAGGAAGCACCGCCGCCCCACCGAGCACGGGAGTCACCCGCCTTCACGTCGACCGGTCGACCCTGGGCAAAAAGTGCTACACGAACGTGTAGTTCGCTACACGAACATGTAGTCTAGTCGCATGAGCTCCGCACCACCGCCCAACGAGGACCTCACCGGACGGGCGCGCATCCGCGACGCCGCCCTGGCGGTCTTCGCCGACCACGGGATCAAGGGCGCGACAGTCCAGACCATCGCCGCCGAGGCGGGGGTGTCCACCGGCCTGATCCGCCACCACTTCGGCTCCAAGGAGGGCCTGCGCGCGGCCTGCGACGCGTACGCCATCGGCACCCTGCTCGAACAGGCCCGCAGCGGTCTGGGCGAGGAGGCGTCCGCCCCCGGGTTCGGGGCGGCGATGTACCAGGCCAGCCACACCAGCACCCGTTACCTCGCCCGCGCACTGGTGGAGGGGTCCGCCTCGGCCTCGGAGTTCTTCGACACCGGCGCCGACTTCGCCGAGCGCTTCCTCAGCGAGCGCTGGCCCGACCGCTATCCGCCGGGAGCGCGGGTCACACGGGACACCGCCGCGGTCATGGGCGCCATGCACCTGGGCACGCTGGTCCTGCACGCCCACCTGTCCCGCCGCATGGCGGCCGACTCGCTCGATCCCGCCCACGCTCCGCGCGTCGGAGCGGCCATGGCCGGGGTCTACACCGCGATGGCCGACTTCTTCGCCGGCGAGCAGGGGCGGCGGATCACCGACGCCCTCCCCCACCCCGACCCCGACCCCCCGGGAGAAGAACCATGACGGACGCGATCCAGGTCGCGGGCCTGACCAAACACTTCGGGTCCACCAGGGCCCTGGACGGACTGGACCTGCGCGTACGAAGCGGGGAGGTGCACGGTTTCCTCGGTCCCAACGGCGCGGGCAAGACGACGGCGATCCGCGTCCTGCTCGGCCTGGCCCGGGCCGACTCCGGTACCGCGCGCCTGCTCGGCGGCGACCCCTGGCGGGACGCCGCCGCCCTGCACCGCCGACTGGCCTACGTCCCGGGCGACGTCGCCCTGTGGCCGGGGCTCTCCGGCGGGGAGATCCTGGACCTGCTCGGCCGCGTGCGCGGCGGGGCCGACCCGCGGCGCCGCGCCGCGCTCGTGGACCGCTTCGCGCTGGACCTGCGCACCCGGGGCCGCGCCTACTCCAAGGGCAACCGGCAGAAGGTGGCGCTGGTGGCCGCGCTGGCCGCCGACACCGAACTCCTGGTCCTGGACGAGCCCACGTCGGGCCTGGACCCGCTCATGGAGGAGGCCTTCCGCCACACCGTCGCCGAGGAGAAAGCCCGGGGACGCACCGTTCTGCTCTCCAGCCACATCCTGTCCGAGGTGGAGGCGCTCTGCGACCGGGTCAGCATCATCCGGGCCGGACGCACGGTGGAGAGCGGGACCATGGCCGAGCTGCGCCACCTGTCCCGGCTGTCCGTGACCGCCGAACTCACCGGGTCCCCCGGCGGGCTCGCCGCCCTGCCCGGTGTGCACGACCTGGCGGTGGAGGGCACACGCGTACGCCTGCACGCCGAGCCGTCGGCCCTGGAACCGCTGTGCGCGCGCCTGGCCGGGCTGGGGGTGCGCGACCTGACCGTGCGGCCGCCCACTCTGGAGGAGCTGTTCCTGCGTCACTACACCGCGGCAGACCGCGGCGGTGAACACCCGGAGCGGGTCCGATGAGCGCGCCCATCGCCGCACGGTCCGCCCGCACGGCCTTCCGCCCGCTACCGGCCGGAACGCGGCACCTGGTGCGGCTGTCCCTGCGCCGCGACCGGGTCCTGGTCACCGTGTGGCTGGCCGTCACGGTCGGCATCGCGTTGGGGGGCGCGGTCTCGGCCGACGCCACCTACCCCACCCCCGAAGCGCGCCAGGAGCGGTGGGAGCAGCTCCAGAGCGTGCCCATGTTCGCCCTCTTCCAGAGCCGGGCCTTCGCCGCGAGCGCCGAGGCCCTGGTGGCCCAACAGGCGTTCGCCGCCGCCACCATGTGCGCCGCCCTGGGCGCGGTGCTGCTGGTGGTGCGCGGCACCCGTACCGAGGAGGCCTCGGGCCGGAGCGAACTGCTCGGGGGAGCGCCGCTGGGCCGACACGCGGGCCTGGCGGGCGCGCTGACCGTAGCGCTGGGCTCGGCGGCCGTACTGGCGGCCGTCATCGCGGCGGGCCTGCTCGCCCTGGGGCTGCCCGTGGCGGGTTCGGTGGCGCTGGCCCTGGTCACCGCCGCCGCGGCGGGGGTGGGCGCGGGCCTGGCCGCCGTCTCGGTGCAGTGCACCGCCCGCCCGGGGGCCGCGGCGGGGCTGGCTCTGGGCGCGTTCTACGTCATGCACATGGTGCGCGGCACGGGCGCCGCGGCGGGCGGGGGCGCCCTGTGGCTGACGTGGGCGGTGCCCAACGGGTGGCTGGAGAACGTGCGCCCCTTCGCCGACGAGCGGTGGTGGGCCCTGCTCCCGGTCCTGGCCTGGATCGCGCTGACCGTCGGGGCCGCTTTCGCCCTGGCGGAACGGCGCGACCTGGGCTTCGCCCTGTTCTCCCGGCGGGGCGGTCCCGTGCGGGCTGCCCGGTGGCTGCGGTCGGTGCCCGCCCTGGTGTGGCGGCTGCACCGCGGCTCCGTGCTGGTGTGGGCGGCCGCCCTCGCGGTCATGGGACTGGCGATGGGCCGCACCGGTGCGCAGGCCATGGCCGAGTACGCCGACATGCCGTGGGTGCGCGCGATGGCCGCCGAACTCGGTGTGGAGCCCGCCGACACCTTCTTCGTCTACGTCGTCTTCGCCTTCGTGTTCCCCGTGGCGGCCCACGCCGTGCTCACGGCCCTGCGCGTGCGCGCCGAGGAGAACGCGGGAACGGGGGAGCTGCTGCTCGCGGGGCCGACCGGACGGACGGCCTGGGCTCTGGCGCACGCCGCGGCGGCCTTCACCGCCCCCGTGGTCCTGCTGGCCGCCCTGGGCGTCGCGGTGGGCCTGGGCGCGGGTCTGGGCGGTGAGCGGGTCTGGTTCGACGTCGGGCGCTTCACCGCGCTGACGTTGTCCCTGGCCCCGGCGGTGTGGGTGGTCGTGGCCGTCACCCTCCTGGCCTACGGGACGGTTCCGCGCGCGTGCGCTGCGGTGGGCTGGGGGTTCCTGGCCCTCGGGGTACTGACCGAGATCGCCGTCAAGGTGAACCTGGTGCCGGACGCGGTGTTCACGCTGGTCTCGCCCTTCGCCCACGTCAACCCGTACTACCGGGGGACCTGGGCCTCCTACCCGCTGCTGGCGGCACTGGCCGCGGTGCTCACGGCCGTCGGGCTGTGGGCGCTGCGCCGCCGCGACCTGCCCGCCTGAACGCCACGGGTGACCGCTCGTCCGCCTCCGGGGCTTCCCTGCGCCACGGGAGGTCCCGGTGGCCCCGGTCCGCGGCCTCACCGCGGGGCCGGGGACGCCTCCCCCGCGCGTCGGCCTACGCGCCCTCGATCCGCCGCACGGTGCGCCGCAGCAGGAGCGCCAGCGCGGCGGCCGAGACCAGGACCCCGCCCGCCAGGCACAGCCAGGGCCCCAGCGGTCCGGCGTCGTAACCGGGCAGGGCCAGGGCGGGCCAGGACGGCGGGAGCGGCAGCAGCAGGAGGTTCCAGGGCGCGGGTAGGACCCAGGCCGCCACGGGGGTCAGGACCAGGAGCGCGCCGATCCCCTTGACCACGACCAGGGCCTCCACCTTGTTGGCCGACAGCGCGGTCATCGACGCCGTCAGCAGCGGCGCCTGGAGAGCAGCGAGCACGAGGGCGACCGCGACCGGCGCGGTCCACCCTGAGGTCATGAGCCCGCTCAGGGGCAGGGCCGCGGCGAGCCCGGCCAGGGACAGGACGGTGACCAGGACCGTCCGGTAGCCGAGGTAGGCGGGCACGGACACCGGCGAGGCGCGCAGCACCAGCAGGACGTTCTCGTCGGAGTCCTCGACGGCGCGCAGGCCGCCGACCACCCCGAACATCATGGGCACGTGCAGCAGGACCAGCGCCGCCAGGACCACGGGGGTGTGCGGCGCGAGGTCGAACCCGTAGGAGCCGAGGACGAACTCCGAGGCCGCCGGGAAGGCGAAGCGGATGACCAGCGCCAGCAGGACCGGGGCGCCGAGCATGAGCGGCAGCAGGGGGTCGCGCCCGGTGCCGAAGAGGTCGACGCGGGCGAAGCGCACGATCACCGGGAGGCCGCCGCGCCCGGGGCGCGGGTGGACAGGCCCGGTGACCGGCCGGGCGGGCCCGCCCGCGCCCCTGCCGTTCGCGTGCCTCCGGGGAGCGGGAGCCGCTCCGCGCCCGACCGCGCGGGAGGCGGCGACCACCCCGGTCGCCGCCCACGCCACGGCGTAGACGGTGCCCGCGACCAGGGCCGCTGGGGCCGCGTCGGGGGAGCCGGGCGCGGCCCCCAGGCGGATGAGGTCGGCGCCCGCGGTGGTCGGCACCGCGTACAGGAGCGGGTGCTCCAGGATTCCGCTGACGTGTACGAGGGGGACCAGGACCAGCGGCGCGACGGTGAGCGGGGCCGCCAGGAGGAAGCCCGACAGGTCCCGGGAGCGGGCGCCCACCGCCAGGCACACGGTGAGCAGCAGCAGACAGGTGAGCGCCACCCCGCCCAGGACCGGCGGCAGGGCCTGCGCGAGGTCGGCGAACCGGCCCCGCAGCGCCGCCGCGAGCATCGGCACGGCGATGAGCAGCGTCAGCGCGGTGAGCACCGCGAGCCGGGCCGCCACCCCCTCCCCCGCGCGCAGCGGGGTCACCGTCAGCGCCGAACGCGTTCCCTCGGTGCGTTCGAAGAGCAGCAGGGCCGCGGCGAAGAGCGCGCCGAAGCCCGCCGTGTCGAGGAAGAGCAGGTAGGACGCCACCGTCCCGGCCGCCTCGGCGGGGACCGCGAGCAGGACCAGGGTCCACACGGCGCCGAGGGCGGCGGCCACGGGTACGACGCCGTAGCGCAGCCCGACCCGCGACTCCAGTGCGGTAGCCGCGAGCAGGCGGTTCACAGCCTCTCCCGGGTGACCGTCGCGAAGACCTCGTCCAGCGAGGCCTCACGGGTGTGCAGCGTCTCCACCTCGCCCCGCCTCAGCAGCTCCAGGAGTTCGGCGTCCCCGGTCAGGGCCTCCATCGGCATCTCCCGGGGGGCCTGCCCCCGGACCCGGACCACGAGTCCGGGACGGCCGTGGCGGAGCTTGAAGCCGCGCGGTGTGTCCACGGCGACGATCCGTCCCCCGGCCACGAAGGCGACCCGGTCGCACAGCAGGTCGGCGGTGGCCATGTCGTGCGTGGTGAGGAAGACCGTGCACCCCCGGTCCGCCGCCTCCCGGACGACCTCCCGCAGCAGGGCGGAGCGCACCGGGTCCTGGCCCGAGGTGGGCTCGTCCAGGAAGAGGAGTTCGGGTCTGTTGACCAGCGCCCGGGCCAGGTTGAGCCGCATGCGCATGCCCTTGGACAGGTCGTCGACCCTGCGGTCGGCCGCGTCCGCCAGGTCCACCCGGGCCAGGAGTTCGCCGGGGTCCTCGACGGGTCCGCGGTAGAGGGAGGCGAAGGCGGCGAGGTTCTCGCGGGCGGTGAGCTTGCCGAACCCGGCCGGGAGCTCGAAGCCCACACCCACGCGCTCGAAGTAGTCCGCGCCCCGGTCGCGCAGGGGACGGCCGAGGACGCGCACCTCGCCCTCGTAACGGCGCAGCAGCCGGGTGAGCACCCTCTGGGTGGTGGACTTCCCGGCGCCGCTGGGGCCGAGGAAGCCGAAGACCTCGCCGCGGGCCACGGAGAAGCTCATCCCCGCGACCGCGGGCCGGTCGGCGTTCGGGTAGCGGACCAGGAGGTCCTCGACGGTGATGACCTGGTCGGTCATGGGGGGTCCTCAGGATCGGTGGTGGGAGGGTGGGGCGGCGCGCAGGGCGAGGAAGACCCGGTCGACGAGCGCGGGCAGTTCGTCCTGCCCGTCCGAGTCGACCCAGGCGACGACGGCCTCGGACAGCGCCGCCGAACAGGCGGCGGCGACGGCCCTGGTCTCCAGGTCGGGGGGTTCGGTCCCGGGCGGAGCCAGGACGGGTGCGGGGTCCTCGGTTCCGGGCGGAGCCAGGCCGGGGGTTTCGCTTCCAGACGGATCCGGAGCGGGGGCGTCGCTTCCACGCGGATCCGGAGCGGGGACCTCGCTTGCAGGCGAATCCGGACCAGAGGCTCCACTTCCAGGCGGATTCGGGTCGAAGGCCCCACCCCGGGCGGGGGCCAGACCGCGCTCGAAGGCGGTGCTCGCCGAGGCCAGGTTCTCGCCGATACGCGAGCGCAGGGCCGGGATGGACAGTAGGAGGCGGGCCCGGGCCAGCAGCGCCTCCCGGTTGTCCTCGTAGACCCGGCCGAGTCCGACCAGGGTGGCCCGATGGATCCGCTCGACGGCCGGGAGCGTGTCGGGCTGCTCGCGGACCAGCTCCTCCAGCATCGGGTCGTACTCGTCCCGCAGGACCACGTCCTCCTTGGAGGGGAAGCAGCGGAAGAACGTCATGTGCGAGACGCCCGCCTCACGGGCGATCTGGACGACCGTGGTCGCCTCGTAGCCCTGCCGCTCGAACAGGCGCAGGGCGGCCTCCTGGATGGCGGCCCTGTTGCGCTGCCTGCGGCGCGTGCGCTGGTCCATGTCCGCCCCTCCCCCGACCGGTTCCGACACAAGAAGTGATACTCGCTAACACAAGTTCGTCAATCCCTTCCGCTGGAGCCCGGAGCCCGTGGAGGCACCGGAGCGGCTCAGCGGGAAGAATGCGCGCATGGGCACATCCAGAACACTCGTGGCGTCCGAGGACATGCACTCCCACCTCGTCGGCCAGTTGAACCTGGCCCTGCGGCGGCCCGGGATGTACGGAGGCGAGACCACCCTGCGCATGCTGGTGGACCACCTGCTGTTCATGGAGCGTGAACCGCGGGCGGAGGCCGAGCACCAGCGGCTTCTGGAGGAACGCGGGGCCTGGTCCCCCACCGGGGTCACCGGAGCCTTCCGGCGGCTTGTCCCGGGCGGCGACTACGAGCACGGCATGGCCTCCGTCCACGCCGAGTTCGCGCACCGGCGCGGCTGGCTGGAACCCGACCGCGTCCTGGACGCCCGGGCCTACGACGCGCTCAGGGGCCGCGTCCGCCGCTGGGCGGAGACCGACCGCCTGTGGACGGGGGTGGTCGCCGAGTTCGGTCCCCCGTCGGTGCTCTTCGGCGGAGGCGGCCCCTTCTCCGGCAAGACGC
This sequence comes from Nocardiopsis sp. LDBS0036, assembly GCF_041228755.1. Lineage (NCBI taxonomy): Bacteria > Bacillati > Actinomycetota > Actinomycetes > Streptosporangiales > Nocardiopsidaceae > Nocardiopsis > Nocardiopsis sp. LDBS0036. The sequence continues at coordinate 533,485 of NZ_CP141103.1, read as the reverse complement.
TGGGCTACCTCACCGAGGACCGGCGTCAGCCCGTGGTGTTCTTCCACCTCTGGAACGGCACCGAACCCGGCGCCGCGCCCTCCTGGCCTCCCGCGCGCCCCGAGCCGGTCCTGCTCGCCGTGCGCTTCGGCGGCGGCCCGTTCCGCGCGGCCTTCACCTTCACCCCCGAGGGGCGGCGGCTCCGCCCCTCGCCCGACGAACACGGCTGTTGACGGCGCCCGGGGGAACCTGGACGCGGCACCCCTGAACACCCGCGCCACGCGGCAGCCGCCAAGGTCGCGACGCCGAGCGCTCCGGGGCCGACCCGGGCACCCCCGCTCCACGCGAGCACGGCGACGCGCACGCGCGATGACCCGGTGGGCTCCGGTCCGGAGCGCCGGACCGGAGCCCGCCGCGACCGGTACGACACGGTGACCACACCGGGTGCCACAGCTGCCGCACGGGGCACGGCGGCACCGGCGTGCGGCTCATCCGGCGGACAGGCGCGGGTCCCCGGACCAGCTCTCGCACCGCACGGTCACCGAAGCGAAGACGGCCTCCAGTGAGCGCCGCCCGCCGTGCCACCTCTCAGGAATCGACGGTGACCCGGACCCCGTCCGGCTGGAAGGCGACGTACCCGGCGATCTCCGCGACCGCCGGGTAGGGCTCCTCGTACGCCCACACCGCGTCGACCAGCTCCTCACCCTCCCCGACCGCGAGCGTGCGGTAGGTCGCGGTGCCCTTGTAGGGGCAGTGTGTGGTGGTCGCGCTCGGCCGCAGCACCGCGGAGTCCACGTCGGCGAGCGGAACGTACTGAACCGGCGGGTAGACGGACTCCCGCAGGGTCAGCGCGTCCTCGGTGTCGGCGACGACCCGGTCCCCGACCCGTGCGACGACGCGCGCACCCGTGGGTTCGACGGTGATCGGGTGGTCGGGTCCGGGTGTCCTGCCCTGTCCTGTCATGGTGGTCCTCCCTCTCCCCGCCGAGGCTACTCCGCTCCCGAGGGGGCCCGCGGGTCGGCGACACGCCCCTGCCCCGGGGAACCCGGACACCGCGAAGGCGTCCGTCCCCGGGCCGGGCGATCGTCCGTCCCCGGGGTCAGGCGACCGTCTCGGCCAGCACGGCGGCGAAGGCCGTCAGCCGCGACCCCCGTGCCGCGGTCCGCCAGACCAGCGCCAGCTCCGACGCGGCCAGGCCGGTGACCGGCACGTAGGTCACGTCCGGCCGGCGGTTGTACTCGGCGGCGGCTCCGCACACCAGCAGGGCGCCCCGGCCCGCCGCGACCAGCGACAACCCCTCCTGGAGCGTGACCGCCCCTCCCTCCTGGGGGATGCGCGCCCCGCCCGGGGTCACCCGGGGCGAGTTGACCTGCCGCCAGTACGCGGGCGCCCGTCCGGCCAGCGGGACCAGCCGCACACGGGCCAGCTCCTCCGCGCCGATCTCCTCCCGCCCGGCGAACGGGTGGGAGCTGGACAGGGCCAGGGTCTGCGGCTGCCGGGAGAAGGTCAGGCCCAGGGTCAGGTCGGGTTCCCGCACGGGGGTCAGGACCACGGCCGCGTCCACCCCGCCCTCCCGCACGGCGCCGAAGGGGTCGGCCAGCGGGATCTCCACCAGGTCGACCGCGACCGGGGGGTTGCGCCGCTCGAACACGGTGAGCGCCCGCGCCAGCGGCTCGTAGACGGCCCCCTGGAATCCGATCCGCACCCGTTCGACCGTGGAGCGCGCCCGGGAGCGGGCGTCCTCGAACACGCTGACCAGCGCACCGTAGGACGGGCGCAGGGACTCCAGGAAGTCCGCGCCGAACTCGCTCAGCCGGACGCGGCGGCTGGTGCGCTCCACCAGGCGCGCGCCGACCCGGCCCTCCAGCGAGCGGATCAGCTGGCTGACCCGGCTCTGGGAGACGCGGAGGCGTTCGCCGGTACGGCCGAAGTGGAGTTCCTCGGCCAGCACCAGGAAGCACTCGATCTCGTGGAAGTCGATCTCACGCGCCACGGCCGTACCCTTCCGGCGTCGGTGCCCGGGCGCCGCGGCCGCGGACTCCGGGATCGATGAGCCCGGCTGATCGAAGTATGAGGGATTCGCCGTTGTTCGGCGACCGGGAGGGCACTTGACTCGGGGCATGTCCACGACCTCGTCTCCCCAGGCCTCTCCACCCGTGCCCTCCCCCGTCCGGGGATGGTCCGCCGTCGTCGCGGTGACCCTCGGCACCTTCACCGTCGTCACCACCGAAATGCTGCCCGTCGGACTGCTGACCCCCATGGGCGCCTCCCTGGAGGTCACGGAGGGCACCGCCGGGCTGACCCTGACCGTCACCGGCCTGGTGGCGGCGGCCACCGCGCCCTTCGTCCCGACCCTCGTCGGCCGCGCCGACCGCAAGGCCGTCCTCGTGGCTCTCATGCTCCTGCTCGCCGCCGCCAACCTGCTGTCGGCGTGGGCGCCGAACTTCGCGGTCATGGTCACGGCACGCGTGCTCGTCGGCCTGGGCATGGGCGGTGTCTGGGCGCTGGCGGCGGGGCTCGCGCCCCGGCTGGTGCCCGAGCGGTCGGTGGGGTCGGCGACCGCCGCCGTCTTCAGCGGGATCGCCGTCGCCTCGGTGTTCGGCGTGCCGGTGGGCGCCTACATCGGGGCCCTGACCGACTGGCGCGCCGCCTTCGCGGCCTTCGCGGTGCTGGCCCTGTCCGTCGCGGTCGCCATGGTCGTGCTGCTGCCGCGCCTGCCCTCCGAGCGGGCGGCCCGCCTGAGCGGCGTGACCGGCCTGCTGCGCAACCCCAGGGTGGTCACCGGCCTGCTCCTCGCGGTGCTCCTGGTGACCGGCCACTTCGCCGCCTACACCTACGTCCGCCCCGTCCTGGAGACGACGGCGGGGGTCAGCGCGGGTCTGATCGGCACGATGCTGCTGGTCTACGGCCTGGCCGGTGTCGTCGGCAACTTCGCCTCCGGCCCGCGCGCCGTCCGGGCCCCGCGCGCCACCCTCGTGGTGCTCAGCGCTGCCCTGGGCGGATCGGTGTTCCTCCTCCCCTGGATCGGCGTCACGGTCCTGGGGGCGGGGGTGCTCATGGTCGTGTGGGGTCTGGCCTACGGCGGGGTGTCCGTCAGCGCCCAGACCTGGATGATGCGCGCGGCCCCCGAGGAGCGCGAGGCCGTCTCGTCGCTGTTCGTCGGCGTGTTCAACGGCAGCATCGCGCTGGGCGCGCTGGTGGGCGGCCCGGTCCTGGACGGCGCGGGCGGCACCGCGCTCCTGTGGCTGGCCGCCGCGCTGGCCCTGGGCGCGCTCACCACGGCCCTCCTGGGCCGCGCGCCCGCCCGGACGGCCTGAGCCCCTCCTTCCGGGGCGCGCCCCGCACCACAGAGGAGGGGGGCTCTGCGGACGGCCCGCCTCAGGTCCGGGGCGCGCGCGGAAGGACGTCCTCCAGCAGGGCCTCGAACTCGTCGGCGTCGGGTTTGTGGTCGCTCAGCAGGGTGTGCAGGAGGATGCCGTCGATGACCGCCGCCACGTTCCGCACCCGTACGGGGTCGTCGGTGTAGCACCGCGCGAAGGCCGAGACCGCGGCCAGCCAGCGGTCCGTGGCCTCACGCAGGTGGGGCTGGCGGGCGGCCAGCAGGAACAGCTCGTACTCGGCCAGCAGTCGGCCAGGGTCGGAGGCGACCTTGGACAGCAGCTCGGCCAGGTCGCGTCGGCGGTCGCCCCCCGAGGACATGCGGCGCATCCGCTCGGAGTCCTCGTCCATCACACCGGTCAGGGCCGCGGTCAGCAGGTCTCCCAGGCCGGTGAAGTAGTAGGTGGTGGCGGAGGTGGGCACCCCCGCCTCCTGGGAGACCGTGCGGTGGCTGACCCCGGCGACCCCGTCGCGTTCGATGACGCGCAGGGTGGCCTCGATCAGGGCCTGGCGGCGCTGCTCGCCCTTCAGGCGGCGTCCGTCCGACTGCTTCAACGCTTCTCCTCCGGTTCGGGTCGGGTGGCGCCGCGGGGCGGAGGTCGGCGCGGGCCCCCGGGAGCGCTCACCCGGCGGTACCGGCCGCCTCCTCCGCGGCCTGTTCCTCCTGCGCCCGCTCGGCCCTCGCCTGGGCCCGGGCCAGGAGGGGGGCGAACACCAGGGTCAGGACCAGGGCGAGGGCGCCGGCCGCGACCGCGACGAGGAAGCCGCCCGTGGTGCCGCTCTCCTCCACCGCCAGCCCCGAGGAGAAGGTGCCGATCGCGGTACCGATGGTCAGGCCGGTCAGGGCCCAGGTCATGCCCTCCGTCAGCTTGGACGGCGGTACGGTCCGCTCGATCAGCGTCATCACCAGGATCATCGTGGGGGCGAAGAAGATCCCCGCGAAGAACACGGCCACGGACAGGGTCCAGATGCTACCGACCGCCAGGAAGGGGAGGGTGGTCGCGAACGTCCCGGCCACGGCCACGATCAGCATCATGTGGAGCCGCCAGGGCAGGTCGAGCACCCCGAAGGTCAGCCCGGAGATCGCCGACCCGAGCGCGTAGGCCGACAGCACGACGCCGGTGGCGCTGGTCACGCCGAGCGACTCGGCGAAGGCCACCGCGACCACGTCGACCGAGCCGACGATGACGCCTCCCGCGAGCAGGGTCAGCACCAGGACCAGGAGGGCGCCGCTGAGCGCGCCCGCGCCCTTGGTCCCGGACGCCTCGGGAGCCTGGAGCGGCGGCTCCGTACCGCGCTGGGCCACGAACAGGGTGACGCCCAGGGCCAGGAAGGCGGCCGCGGCCAGCGGACCGGCCTGGGCGAAGGCCATGGTGCTCAGCACCACCGACAGCGCCGGGCCGGTAATGAAGGTGAGTTCGTCGGCCACGGACTCGAAGGAGTAGGCGGTGTGCAGCCGGGGCGAGCCGCGCAGCAGCTCGGTCCAGCGCGCGCGGGACATCGCGGACATGTTCGGCATGGTCCCGGCGGGGACCGCGAACGCGAAGAGCGTCCAGTACGGCGCGTCGAACCGCACGCACAGCAGCATCAGGAGCAGGGACGCGACGCTGACGGCGGCCGCGGGGGGCAGGACGCGGCGCTGTCCGTGGCGGTCGGCCAGACGCGAGACCTGCGGGGTGATCAGCGCCATGGACAGGGTGAAGGCGGCGGCCACCGCGCCCGCCAGGGCGTAGCTGCCATGGGTGGTGGAGAGCATCGTGATGATGCCGATGTTGGTCATGGCCACGGGCATGCGCCCGATGAGCCCGGCGGCGGTGAAGCCCTTGGCTCCACGCACCGCGAAGATCTGCGCGTACGGATTGGGCATGGCGCGGGGGTCCTTCCGCGTGTGTGTGTGGGGGGTTCGTGACGGGAACGCCCCAACCCAAAAAACTGGGACGCCCGTCCCAATTTCTACCCGGCACCGCCCGCGCGCAAGCCAAAGTGACGCACGCCACCTGATCTTCCGCCGCGACGCGGCGGCCCCCGCGCCGGGCGCGGTCCCGGGCGGCGGCCGGTCCGTCCGGGCCGCAAGGGGGACGGGGGCCGCAGGGGTCCGACCCGCTCCGGGAACCGCCCGCCCGGAGGGCACCGACGAAAGTCGGTCGGCGCACCGACCAAAGCGACGCCGCTCTCCTGGGCGTGCCGCCTTAGGAGACGACACGGTGGGTTCTCCAGAGGGATGCCTCCCCCCGGGTCACGCACCTAGCGTGGTGTTCGTCCCCGCGGGGGCGCCCGGCCGGCCCGCACCGACGGACCGCCGGGAGCCCGTCCGTCCGCGGATCCACCGCGGCCGGTCAGGGGACACGACGCCCGACCCCGGACCTCGAAAGGGAACCACATGTCACTCCTGGCGCTGAACGACTCGGGCCTCCTCACCACCGTGCTCCCGATCCTGCTGCTGGTCGGGGTCGCGGTGGTGTCCCTGGTGGCGGTCGTGCTGATCATCGCGGCGGTGTTCAGCATCCTCACGTCGCGGGTGGACGGGGCGATGAAGGTCGTCTGGCTCATCTTCGTCTGTATCGCGCCCCTGATCGGGGCCGTCCTGTGGTTCCTCGTCGGGCGCAACCGCGTTCCCTACTGATCAAGGTTCCCGGGACGCGGAGGGCGCGGCGCGCACGCGTCCCCCGCCGACCGCGTCCCCAGCCGATCGCGGGCCCGGCCCGGAGCCGGGTCGGGGGCCGCTCCCCCGACACCCGGCCCTGGAGCCGGAACCCCCCGCCCGGTGCGGCACCCTCGTCGCCATCCCCCGCGGGCGCCGACGGGACGGCGGACGCGGCCGGGCCCGGTCAGGGGTTCACCGTCCGCCGAGGTGGCGGGCGAGGAAGCGGTCGATGGCGCCGAACATGGTGATCAGGTTCTCCGGGTTGACGATGGCGTGCCCCTCGTCGTCGAAGACCAGGTACTCCACGTCCACGCCGCGCCCGCGCACCGACGCGACGATGTTGTCGGACTCGGCCTTGACCACGCGGGCGTCGTTGGCCCCCTGGACGACCATCAGCGGCGCGGCGATCCGGTCCACCCTGCTGATCGGTGAGCGGGCCAGCATGTCGGCCTCCTGCTCGGGGACGGCCGGGTCTCCGACGTAGCGGTACCAGTTGTTGACCAGCGCGGGCCGCACGAACGCGGGCTGGGTCCGCATGAAGTTGGCCAGGTCGGAGATGCCGACGACGTCGACGGCGGCGGCGAAGCGGTCGGGGGTGAAGGCCGCCCCGACCAGCGCGGCGTAGCCGCCGTAGGAGCCGCCCAGGATCGCCACCCGGTCCGGGTCGGCGTAGCCCTGCTCCACAGCCCAGTCCACGGCGTCGATGAGGTCGTCGTGCATCTTCCCGGCGAACTCGCCGATGGCGGCCTTCATGTGGGCCTTGCCGAACCCGCTGGAGCCGCGGAAGTTGACCTGGAGCACCGCGTAGCCCCGGTTGGCCCACAGCTGCGCGGAACCGTTGAACCCCCAGTTGTCGCGGGCCCAGGGACCGCCGTGCACCATCAGCACCATCGGCAGGTTCTCGGGCTCCACGCCCACCGGCAGGGTCAGGTAGGAGGGCAGTTCCAGCCCGTCGCGCGCGGTGACGGTGACCGGCCGCATGGGGGCCATCGCGTCGGGGTCCAGGTGCGGGTGAGCGCGGAACAGCAGCCGGGACTCCCCGGTGGAGTGGTCGTAGAACCAGGTCACACCCGGGTCCCGGTCGTGGGTGAAGCCCACGACCCACCGCCGCCCGCCGTCGTCACAGGAGATCGCTGCCAGGTCGCCCTCGGACAGCTTCTCCAGGTTCGCCAGCACCTCGGCGAAGTGCGGATCCAGGGCGTGGACGACCTGGCGCTCACCCGTGTAGCGCACGCCCAACAGCTCGCCCCGCCGGTCCCGGATCAGCGGCGGGGGAAAGGTGGGGAAGACCTGTGCGCGCATGTCGATGTCGAAGGTCGGGTGGCTGTCCACCTCGGTCTCCTCACCCGTGGACAGGTCGGCTCGCACCAGGCGGGTGCGGTCGGTGCCCTTGCTGGAGCCGATCCACATCCCGGTCCCGTCCGGGGTGACCTGGGTGGGGAAGACTCCCACCGGGTAGTCGGCGCCCTCGTGGACCAGGACCGGGTGCAGGGCGCCCGTTTCGGGGTCGCGGCGGGAGACCTCGAAGTCGCCGTCGGCGTTGAGGGAGCTGGTGAACAGCTCCCCCTCGCGGCCCTGGAACCAGGTCCCCGTGGCGCCGGGGCTCTGGGCCAGCATGGTGAGCCCGCCGGTGGCCACGTCGAGTTCGTGCAGGTCGAACTCGGCGGCGTCGCGGGCGTTGAGCAGGACGGTCATCCTCCCCGGCCTTCCCCGGGAGGGCTCGAAGCCCACCACCCGGGCGCCGGGGAAGGGGGTCAGGTCCACGGCGGTGGGCTCGGGGGCCTCCAGGTCGACCCGGAACAGGTGCCAGTTCTCGTCGCCGCCGCTGTCCTGGAGGTAGAGCAGCCAGCGCGGGTCCTCGGTCCACTGGTAGCTCTGCACGCTGCGGACCTCGTCGGCGGTCACGCAGCGCGGTTCGCCGTCGAAGTCCCCGGACGGGGTGAGGTCCTGGACCCAGACGTTGAGCCGGTCCCTCCACGGAGCCAGGTAGGCGATCCGCGCGCCGTCCGGCGAGATCGTCGCACCGGCGCGCTCCGGCGAACCGAAGAAGTCCTCGACCGAGATCCTCGCGGGCAGTGCCATGTCGTTCCTTTCGTCGGTGTTCGGTGACGGGAGCCGCGGATCGGGAGGGCCGTGCCCCCGCGTCCGTCCGCGGCTCCGCGGCGTCGGCTGGAATCCGTCTTTCGGTGTTCTTCCGGCTCCGCGGTGCCACCGCTGACACCGCATCATCAGCCGGAGCGGAGGAAAGTCATGCCGGGGCGGTGGCGCCGCCCCGTCGCGGGAGCGCGCCACGGCCCCGCGTCACGGCTTGCGGTAGGTCAGCCTCCGCAGCAGGACCTCCGCCGGTCCGCGCCTGCCCGCGCGGTCGAGCCGGAACGCCGCTGCGACGGTCAGCAGCCAGGTGCCCACGGCCACCAGCACCGCCGACCAGCTGGACAGGTGCACGCCCAGGCCCAGGCCCCAGGCGGCCAGGAACGGGGCGAAGGCCACCGACTGGGCCAGGTAGCCGCTCAGGGAGCGCCGCCCCAGGGACACCAGCGCCCGGACCGGCAGGGACCGCTGGGCCCCCCGGGCGGAGAGCCGGTGCGCGAGGAGCCCGAAGAGCGCGGCGTAGCCCACCCCGGTGAAGATCCCGGTGTAGAAGTGCACCGAGGCGACCGCCGAGATGTGGGTGGCGTCCAGGACGCCCACGTGCTGGAGGCCCAGCACCGCTCCGGCGGCCCACCCCACGGCGATGCCCAGGACCGCGACCCGGCGCAGCAGCGTCAGGTGTCGCGCCGGGTCCTCCAGGAACCGGTGCCGCGCCGCGAGCAGGCCGATCAGGAACACCGTCGGCAGGGCCAGGGTGAACAGGCCGGAGAAGAGCCCGAAGAACCAGGCCGGGAGGCGGAACACGGCGGAGAGCAGGTAGCCCGTCTCGGCGATACTGGCCCTTTGCATGTCGGTCGCCGCGGCCGTGGACACCGCGTCCGGCGCCAGCAGGACCGAGGCCGCCGAGACGACGGTGACCAGGGCGCCCAGGGCCAGCAGGACGGACAGCCAGATCTTGAGGGTGCGGTCGCTGCGGTTGAGGAACAGCGGCACCATGATGAGGCCGATCAGGCCGTAGGTGCCCAGGATGTCGCCCTGCCACAGCAGGGCGGCGTGGACCGCGCCGAAGACGAGCATCCACAGGTGGCGCCTGCGCAGGAGCCCGCGGGCCTCCCCCTCGCTGGTGCCGCGCGCCCTCTGCCGGCGGTACATCTGCCCGATGCCGTAGGCGAAGAGGAAGCCGAACATCGTGTGCGTGCGGGCGTCCACGACGACGATCGTCATGAACTGCGCGGCCCTGTCCGCCAGGTTGCCGCCGACCGGGTGCAGCATGGCCAGGCCGGTGGGCGCCTGGTACAGGAACCACGGCACGTGGGCCAGCGCGATCAACAGCAGCATCATGCCGCGGGCGAGGTCCGGGGCCAGGGCCCGTTCGGCCACCGGCGTCGAACCCGCCGGGGCCCGGGTGTCGGCGGCGGCTGCGGGCGGGTCTCCGGGGACGGAGGGCGGGCCTTCGGCGCGGTCGGTCGTCATGGTGACGGGCTCCAGAGGGTCTTCGCGGCGATCGGTCTGCGTTCGGGGGACTGTCTCCATTGCAGCCGTCGCCGCGCTCCGGCGGCAGTGGGACCACGTCACCACCCGGCCGTGACGTTTGTCGGGTCCAGGTCATGACGCGGCGTCACTGGTGCGCGCGGCGGAGCCGGAAGAATACTGGGGGCGCACCCGGCGCCCACTCGCGCGGACGCGGGCCTCCCGCTTCCGAGGAGGGCGGCGCACCCGCGCTCCGCCCGGCCCCCGCGGCCCGGGCGCCGCCGCTCCGGCGGCGGAGGGGCCGAGGCGAAGGACCGTGCGCGGTGGACACGAACCTGGAAGGGACACGCGTGACTTCGGAGAAGACCGAGGAGACGCAGGGACGGCTGCGCAAGCTCCACGTGGACCTCATCACCGGCGCGGTCTCCGCCGTCGGAGCGCTGCTGGTGGCGGTGAACGCCAGCTCGTGGCAGGACGCGATCCTCATGGCCGTGAGCCTGGCCGCGACCCTGCTGGTCGTCAGCCGATGGCACGTGGGCCGCCTCTCCCGGGCCACGCTCGCCGGCCTGGTCGTCACCGCGCTCCTGTGGCTGTTCGGCATGCTCCTGGTGGACGTCTCCATGCCCGCCTACGGGTTCGCCATCGTGGCCACCATCATCATCCTCGACCTGCCGCGCCACCAGCGGGCGGCGACGGCGGGGATCGCCGCCTTCGCCGCGGCCGGGCTCACGGCGAAACTGGTGGTGTCGCGCGAGGGCGTGGTCGACTTCCTGCTCCAGTACGTGGTCGCCTCGGCGGGCGTCGCCCTGGGAGGGGTCGTCCTCACGATCCTCGTCCACGCGATGCACGGCCTCATCGCGGAGTTGGCGGCGGCGCGTGAGCGGGAGGCCGAGCTGGCCGTGGCCCAGGAGCGCATGCGCTTCGCCAGCGACCTGCACGACATCCAGGGCCACACCCTGCACGTGGTCAAACTCAAGACCGCGCTGGCCCGCAAACTGGTGCGCGCCGACCCCGACCGCGCCGAGGAGGAACTGGGCGAGATCCAGGCCCTGGTCGGCGACACCATCACCCAGACCCGCGAACTGGCCCACGCCCAACGTCGCCTGAACCTGTCCGCGGAGCTGGAGAACGCCAAGAACCTCTTCGAGGCCGCCGAGATCGACGTGCGCGTGGACCGCGAGGCCGAGGTGGCCCCGGGCGCGGGCGAGCTGCTGGGCCAGGTGCTGCGCGAGACCACCACCAACATCCTGCGCCACGCCCAGGCCAGGCGGGTGCGCATCACCCTGACCGAGACCGGCATCACCATCGTCAACGACGGCGCCGCCGAGGAACCGCCCACCCGGCTGCGGGGGCTGGCCACCCTGCGCGAACGGGTGGCCGACAGCGGCGGCGAACTGACGGTCCGACACGACGAGGGCCGGTTCACGACCGCCGCGGAGTTCCCGCACCTGGCCCCCGTGCCGGGCCCGGAGAACACCGCGCGCGGGTGAGCGCTCCGCCCCGGGCCGCCCTGCCCCCGGCGCCCAGGCGGATCAGACCACGACCTCCCTGCACACGTCGACGAAGGCCTCCATCCGCCGCACCGGCTTGCGCCCCGCGAGCCGCATGACCTCGATCCCGAGCCCCTCGGACCGGATGTCGAGTTCCCTGGTCGCGTAGGGCAGGTCCTCGTAGCTGCGCTCCAGCACGGTGCGCTGGGTGAGCAGGGCGTTGCCCAGGCCGCGGGCCACCAGGGCGCGCACCATCTCGAAGCTCGTGGTGCGAAAGCGCACGTTGGGCGTCAGCCCCGCCCTGTCGAACAGGCCGAGGAAGTAGTCGCCGCCGGGCGGCAGGTCGAAGAGGATCAGCGGCTCGACCGCCAGGTCCGCCAGGGTCAGCTCCCCCTTCGCGCTCAGGGGTCCGTCCACGGGGGTGAGCGCGTAGGGGGGATCGGACCGCAGCCACTGCGAGGCCACGCCGACCGCCGGGCGGACGCTCGCCAGCTCGTAGTGGTAGGTGATCGCCAGGTCGATGCGGGAGTTGAGCAGGTCGTCCAGGAGGGTTCCGTGGGAGGCCTCGACGAACGAGAGCCGCACCTGCGGATACCGGCGCGAGAACTCCGCGATGACCCTCGGCAGCAGGATCGGCGCGATGGTCGCGTAGCAGCCGATGGTGAGGTCCCCCTCGACCTCCTCCCTCTCCCGGCTGGCGGTCTCCCGGAGCTGTTCGAGGCTGGCCCGCACGTCGTCGGCCACGGCCAGGGCGCGCTGCCCCGACGCGGTGGGGCGCATCCCCTTCGGAGAGCGGACGAAGAGGGTGACCCCCAGCGCGGCCTCCAGATCGGACAACGCCGTCGAGACCGTCGACTGCGAGACGAACAGCTCCCGCGCCGCCGCCGTCACCGACCCGAGCCTGGCTATGGCCCTCAGGTACTCCAGCTGCCGCAGGCTCACGTCGCCCATCGGTCCGGCCCTCCCTTCGGAGCTATCGCTTTTTCCGAAGGAGATCTTCGGAACTATGTGTTTTACAGATCCTAGGCCCCGCCTGGATAGTGGTGACCCATGACACAGGCAGGTCGGATACCGACGGCGCCGTGGGCCCCACCCCGCTCCCGCCAGGCGTTCGAGACCACACTCCCGCGAACGAGCGGCCTCCTGACCATGCACAGGGACGCCCCGACCGGGGAGGCCGCCGCGGCCTCCCCGACCCCGGTGCGCGCCAGGACGAGACCCCAGGAGAAGAGATGACGAGCGAGGTCGCGGAGCAGGTCGACGAGAAGGACCTGCGGCGGGGTGTGTTCGCCGGGGCGGTGGGCGTCTTCGTCCACTGGTTCGACTGGGCCGTCTACGCCTACCTGGCCACCACCATGGCGCAGGTGTTCTTCCCCGAGCAGGACGGCACCACCGCCCTGCTGTCGGTCTTCGCGGTCTTCGCCGTGGCGTTCTTCGTGCGTCCGCTCGGCTCGGTGCTCTTCGGCCACCTCGGCGACCGCTTCGGGCGCAAGACCACGCTGTCGATCGTCATCATCTCGATGGCGGCGGGCACGCTCATGCTCGGGCTGCTGCCCAGCTACGAGTCCGTCGGCATCCTCGCGCCGATCCTGCTGGTGGTCGCCCGCATCATCCAGGGGCTCGCCGCGGGCGGGGAGTTCGGCTCGGCCGCCGCCTTCCTCGCGGAGTTCTCGCCGCCCAAGCGCCGCGGGTTCGGGTGCTCCTGGATCGAGTTCGGCTCGGTCGGCGGGTTCCTGTGCGCGTCGTTCGCCGTGTGGGCCCTGCACGCGTCCTTCCCGGCCGAGGTCGTCCTCGACTGGGCGTGGCGGATCCCCTTCCTGCTGACGGTGCCCATGGCCGCGGTGGGCCTCTACATCCGCCTGCGCATCGAGGACACGCCCGAGTACCGCGCGCTGGAGGACATGAACAACGTCCCGAGCCAGCCCGTCGTCGAGGTGTTCCGCTCCAACGGCAGGCAGTTCCTCCAGACGGTCGGCATCGAGACCTTCATGAACTCCACCTTCTACATCGTCCTGGTGTACCTGATCACCTACCAGGAGGAGATCGTGGGGGTGCCCGCCGACCGGGCGGCCCTGCTCTCCGCGGTGGCCTCGGTCGTCGCCATGGGGATCATCCCGCTCTCGGGCAGGATCTCGGACCGCGTGGGCCGCAAGCCGGTGCTCTACACCGCCGCCGCGCTGCTGATCGCGGCCTCCGTGCCGCTGTTCTGGCTGATGCAGGTGCAGACCTCGTGGGCGGCGTTCGCCGCGACCTTCGGCCTCGCCGCGATCCTGGCGGTCATCCTGGGCACCCACGCGTCCGCCGTGGCGGAGCTGTTCCCGACCCGGACCCGGCAGAGCGGGCTGTCGATGGCCTACAGCGTCGCCGGGGCGTTCTTCGCGGGAACCCTGCCGTACCTGATGACCTGGCTGATCTCCCTCACCGGCAGCAGCATGGTCCCCGCCTTCACCATGGTCGTGATCGGCGTCATCGGCGCGGTCACACTGCGCACCATGCCCGAGACCAGCGGCTCCGACCTGCTGCACGAGAGCGACCGGGCCTCTCGCTGAACCCTCCCCCCACCCGTCCGGGTCCGGCCGCGGCCGGACCCGGGGGACGGCGTCCGCGCGGCCGGGGAGGCACGCGGGGCGCACCCGTCCCGAACACACGCGTTGACCAGAGCCTGGAGGCTGTGCATGTCACTGGAAGAGATCGAGGTCGTCGTCGTCGGAGGGGGGCAGGCCGGGATCGCGATGAGCGAGCACCTCAGCGACCGCAGGGTGCCCCACGTCGTCCTGGAGAGGAGCCGCGTCGCCGAGCGCTGGCGCTCGGAGCGGTGGGACTCGCTGGTCACGAACGGGCCCGTCTGGCACGACCGGTTCCCCGGCCTGGAGTTCACCGGCCTGGACCCCGAGGACTTCGCCTCCAAGGACGGCGTCGCGGACTACCTGGCGACCTACGCCGAGAAGATCGGCGCGCCGATCCGGTGCGGGGTCGAGGTGACCTCGGTGCGACGCAACACCGGACGCCGGGGGTTCCGGGTCCGGACCTCGGACGGTGACATCGACGCCCGCTACGTCGTGGCCGCCACCGGCCCGTTCCAGCGGCCGGTCGTCCCCCCGCTCATCCCCGAGGACTCGGGTTTGGTCCAGCTCCACTCCAGCGCCTACCGCAACCCCGCGCAACTGCCCGAGGGCGGCGTGCTCGTGGTCGGGTCGGGCTCCTCGGGGGTCCAGATCGCCGACGAACTCCGCGCCAGCGGCCGACGGGTGTACCTGTCCGTCGGTCCGCACGACCGCCCGCCGCGCCGGTACCGGGGGCACGACTTCGTCTGGTGGCTGGGCGTCCTCGGCAAGTGGGAGGCCTCGGCCCCCGCGCAGGGCGCCGAGCACGTCACGATCGCGGTCAGCGGCGCGCACGGCGGCCACACCGTGGACTTCCGGGCCCTGGCTCAGCGCGGCATCACGCTGGTCGGCCGGACGGAGTCCTTCGACGCCGGAACCGTCCGCTTCGCGCCCGACCTGCGGGACAACATCGCCCGCGGCGACGCCAACTACCTGTCGCTGCTGGACGAGGCCGACGCCTACGTCGAACGCAACGGACTCGACCTGCCCGAGGAGCCCGGGGCCCGCGTCCTGGGCGCCTACCCGGAGTCGGTGACCGACCCCCTCCGCGAACTCGACCTCGCCGCCGCCGGGGTCCGGACCGTCCTGTGGGCGACCGGCTTCACCGCCGACTACGGCTGGCTGCGGGTGGACGCCTTCGACGAGAACGGCAGGCCCCGGCACCAGCGCGGGGTCTCCTCCGAGCCCGGCGTCTACTTCATGGGGCTGCCGTGGCAGTCCCGCCGCGGTTCGAGCTTCATCTGGGGGGCCTGGCACGACGCCAAGTACGTGGCCGACCAGATCTGCATCCAGCGCGGCTACATGGAACACCACGACGCGCACCCGCACCCGTCCCACACCCAGGGGTGATCACACCATGACCACGCACACGCGCATCCGCAAGTTCAACACCAGGGACACCTACCCCGAGCAGAACCTCGACAACGACCTGTGCCAGGCGGTGGTGGCCGGAGGGGTCGTGTACCTGCGCGGCCAGATCGGCCAGGACCTGGACACCCGCGAGTCCGTGGGCGTCGGCGACGTCCGCGCGCAGACCGAGAAGGCCATGGCCAACATCGACCTCCTGCTCAGGGAGGCGGGCAGCGGTCTGGAGGACATCGTGAAGGTGACCGTCTACCTCACCGACCCGCGCTACCGCGAGGAGGTCTACCGCGAGATGGGGCGCTGGCTGAAGGGGGTCCACCCGGTCTCCACGGGCATCGTCGTCCAGGCCCTGGCCCGGCCCGAATGGCTCGTGGAGATCGACGCGACCGCCGTGATCTCGGGAGGCGACAAGTGACCTTCTCCATCGCGGCCCACCAGGACGGCAGGTTCGGCGTCGCCGCGTCCTCGTCCTCCCCCGCCGTCGCCGCGCGGGTCGTCCACCTGCGCGACTCCGTCGGCGCGGTCGCCTCGCAGAACATCACCGACCCGCGGCTGGGAACGGCGCTGCTGGACCGGCTCGCCGAGGGCGCGAGCCCCCGAGCGGCGCTCGACGCCGTGACCGCCACCGCACCGGACATCGCCTACCGGCAGCTCACGGTGGTGGACGCCTCCGGCGCCGCGGCCACGTTCAGCGGCGGCCTCACCCTCGGCGTCCACGGCGAGGCCACCGGCCCCCACTGCGCCGCCGCCGGGAACATGCTCTCGGACCCGGGCGTCCCCGCGGCCATGTGCGAGGCCTTCGGCTCGGCCCGGGGGGAGCTGGAGGAACGCCTGCTCACCGCCCTGGCCGCGGGCCTGGCCGCCGGAGGCGAGGCCGGACCGGTGTACTCCGCGGGGCTGTCCACCGTGTCCGCGCACGGCTGGCGCGACACGGACCTGCGCGTGGACTGGCGCGAGGACCCGATCGGGGAGTTGGGCGAACTGCTCAAGGTCTGGCTCCCCCAGCGCGACGACTACGTCCGGCGCGGCCTGGAACCGGCCGCCTCACCGGGATACGGGGTGCCGGGCGATGACCGCTGAACCCGGCGCGCCCGAACACGGCGCGCTGCCGAGCGCCACGGAGCACCTGCCAGAGCTGGTCTCCTACTCCGAGGCGCTGCACGCCCACCCCGAGACCGCCTGGGAGGAGCACCGCGCGGCGCGGTGGACGGCGGAGCTGCTGGAGCGGTTCGGTTTCGCCGTCGAGAACGCCTACCTCGGCTTTCCCACCGCGCTGCACGCCACCTACGGGTCCGGTCGGCGCCGGGTCGGCTTCGTCGTGGAGTACGACGCGCTGCCCGGTCTGGGCCACGCCTGCGGGCACAACCTGATCGCCGCGATGTCGGCGGGCGCGGCGATCGCGCTGCGCCCCTGGGCGGACCGGCTCGACCTGCGTATCGACGTGATCGCCACCCCGGCCGAGGAGGGCGGCGGCGGCAAGATCGAACTGCTGGACGCCGGAGCCTTCCGGGACCTGGACCTGGCGCTGATGGCCCACCCCGGGCCGGTGGACGCACCGCGGGCCGAGCCCTACGCCGTCGCCCACGACCACGTCCGCTTCACCGGCCGGTCGGCCCACGCCGCCGCCTACCCGCACGAGGGCCGCAACGCCAACGACGCCTTCGTGGTCGCCCAGGTGGCCCTCGGCCTGCTGCGCCAGCAGCTCCCGCCGGGCACCCGCGTCCACGGGATCCAGACGGTGGGAGGGCAGGCGCCCAACGCCATCCCCGCGGTGACCGAGGGCCGCTGGTACACCCGGGCCGAGAGCCTGGAGCAGCTGGAGCCGTTGCGCCGCCGGGTGGAACAGTGCTTCCGGGCCGGAGCGCTGGCGACCGACACCGCCCTGGAGTTCACTCCGGAGTCGCAGCCCTACTCGGAGTTCCGCACCGACGAGCGCGCCCTGGAGATCTACACGCGTCACGCCCTGGCGCTCGGGCGGCGGTTCGACGCGCCCCCCGAACACCAGACGATGAACCGCGCCTCGACCGACATGGGCAACGTCTCCCAGCACGTTCCGGCCATCCACCCCTACATCGGCCTGGGCTGCTTCCCGGTCAGCAACCACCAGCCCGAGTTCGCCGCCGTCTGCGTGGGGGAGGCCGCCAACGGGGTCATCTCCGACGGCGCCACGCTGCTCGCCCGCACGGCGCACGAGTACTTCGCCGCCCCGGCGCCGGAGTCCGGCCCCCTCCGGGCCGGTTGACCCGGGGCGGGCTCAGTCGATCGCCCTGATCACGCGGGCGGGGACTCCCCCGACCAGGGTGCGGGCGGGGACGTCGCGGGTGACCACCGCGCCCGCGGCGACCACGGAACCGGCGCCGACGGTCACCCCCTGCGTGACCACGGCGGCCGCTCCGATCCAGACGTCGT
Organism: Nocardiopsis sp. LDBS0036; assembly: GCF_041228755.1. Taxonomy (NCBI): domain Bacteria; kingdom Bacillati; phylum Actinomycetota; class Actinomycetes; order Streptosporangiales; family Nocardiopsidaceae; genus Nocardiopsis; species Nocardiopsis sp. LDBS0036. Next base: position 516,056 of record NZ_CP141103.1, on the reverse strand, counting down.
CCTCGATGACGATGGGGGCGAAGGAGAGGTACTCGCGGCGCTCGGCGAGGGGCAGGGGGTGCCCGCCGGTGATGAGGCTGACCCTCGGCGCGATCATGACACGGCTGCCGAGGCGGATGCCGCCCCTGTCCATGAACGTGCAGCCCTGGTTGACGAAGACGTCCTCCCCGAAGGTCGTGTTGAGCCCGTACTCGGTGAAGAACGGCGGGTAGATCGTCACCGATTCCGGCAGCGGGCCGCCGAACACAACCGAAAGTAGTTCGGCGCGGCCCTCGCCGTCGCTGAACGGCAGCACGTTCAGCCGGGACGTCGCGTCGGTCACCTCCGCGATGCGCTCCACGTGGCGTGCGAACTCGGGCGTTTGGACGTACATGACCTGCTCTGTGCGTGTGGACATGCGCTGATCCCACCACCCGGCGGAACGCCCGGTCAAACAACCGCACGATCCACCGGACACAACCAGAGGTTGTGCAAGTAGGCTGGGGCCGTGGATGTCGAAGCGCTGCGCACGTTCGTGGCCGTCGCCCGGACCGGCCAGTTCCAGGCCGCGGCGGACGAGCTCGGGATCAGCCAGCAGGCGGTCTCCAAGCGGATCGCGGCCCTGGAGCGACACCTGGGGGCCGCGCTCCTGGTGCGGACCTCCCGGGGCTCCAGACCGAGCCTGGACGGGCAGGTCCTCCTGCCGCACGCCCGGAGGGTCCTCGCGGCCCTGGAGCAGGCCGAGCGGGCCGTGCGCCCCGGCAGCCGACCCCTGCGCGTGGACGTGCTCAACCGGCGCATCGCCCCGGCCCAGGCCGTCTACCGGTTCTACCGCTCCCACCCCGGGATGGACCTGGACGCGGTCGCGCTGGGCGGCGAGAACGCCGCCCAGGCCTCCCGGGCGGTGCTCGAAGGAACCGTCGACGCGTCCTTCCGCGCCCTGGCGGCCGAGCGGGTCCCGGCCGGGATCAGCGCCGAACGGCTCCTGGACGTACCCCTGGAGCTCCTGGTCGGGCCCACCCACCCGTTGGCGGACGCACCCGAGGTCAGGCCCGCGGACCTGGCCGGTCACCGGATCTGGATCCCCGGGATCAGGCCCGGCACGGAGTGGGCGGAGTTCTACCGGGCGCTGTCGGAGGCCTTCGGTCTGAGCATCGACGCGCTCGGCCCCGACTTCGGCGACGAGGCCCTGATGGACGCGCTGGCCGACTCCGCCTCCCTGGCCACCCTCGTCGGCGGCGGGGACCGGTACCTGTGGCCCCAGGGCCACGACCTGCGGCGCGTCCCCCTGCGCGACCCGACGCCGGTCTACCCGCACGTGCTGCTGTCCCGCAGCGGGGAGCGGCACCCCGTGCTGAGCGCGCTGCGCGAGTACCTGCGCGCCTCGGGCCCGCGAACCCCGGATGACGTGTGGACCCCGGACTGGGTGGTCCGTCGAACGGACGGGTGATCCGGCCGCCCGCTCCGTCCTCGGCGGCACCCGCACGACCCGTCGCCTCGCGTTACGTGGGCGCGGATGGGAACTTGGTCCCATGAGCACCATCGACGACACCATCACCCTCGCCGCCGCCCACGGCCTACACCTGTCCGCGCGGGACGCCACGGTGAACGAGGCGGGCCTGGACTACCGCGTCGTCATGGCCCGCGACGCGACCGGCCGGAGGTGGGTGCTGCGCGTACCCCGCCGCGCCGACGTCTCCGAGGGCATGGCCGCCGAGACGCGCGTCCTCGACCTGGTCGCCCCGGTTCTGGCCGAGGACGGCGTCGCGGTCCCCGACTGGCGGGTCCGCTCCCCCGAGCTGATCGCCTACCCGGCCCTGCCCGGCGCCCCGGGCCTGACCCTGACCGGCTCCGGGGAGCCCGTCTGGCACATGGACCCCGCCAGCCCCGACTACGCCGAGCGCCTGGGGCGCCTGCTGGCCCGCCTGCACTCGATCGCCCCGGAGCGGGCCGAGGCCGCGGGCGTCGAGGTCCGTACCCCGGACCGGGTACGTCAGGCGTGGCGGGACGACATCGCCCGCGTGAGCGAGGCCTTCACCGTCTCCCCCGCCCTGACCGAGGCATGGAGGGCGTGGCTCGACGACGACACCTGCTGGCCCGAGCGGACCGTCATGACCCACGGCGAGATCTACCCCGCGCACGTGCTGCTCGACGAGGAGGGCGCGGTCACCGGGGTCCTGGACTGGACGACCGCCCGCGTGGACGACCCCGCACGCGACCTGTCCGCCCAGTACGGCGCCGCGGGCGAAGAGATGCTGCGGGCCACCCTCACCGCCTACGAGCGGGCGGGCGGGCACGTCCACCCCGGCCTGGCGGCGCAGGCCAGGCACCTGTGGGACGCCTCCCCGATCGGGTACGCCCTGTACGCGCTGACCACCGGCGCCGAGGCCGACCTGGCCGCCGCGGCGGCGGTGCTGAACCCTGAAGGCTGACGCACCGCCGACGACGGCGGCCCGCCCGGAGCGGGAGGGCACGCCGTCGTCGTTGCCGGAGAACACCGCGCTGAGGTGAGGGCCCGGCCTCGGGTCAGCGCGGCGGGGTTTCCTGGACCCAGGCACGGGCGTCCACGCACAGGGCGTCGCCGTCCACCGCGAAGACCTCCCGCCCGCCCCCGCCCCGGTCCACGCGGGCGCGGCCGGTCCCGTCGAACGCCCCGGTCCGCACCCGCAGCCGGACGGGGTCGGTCGCGGTCAGGACGCGCATCCGCCACGGTCCGTCCCGGTCCTGGCCGGGCACGGCCAGGTGCACCATGGCACCGGCTTCGCGGCGGACGCGCCCGTCGGTGTGCTCGGCCGTGTAGGAGACCATGCGCAACGGGGCCCGTTCCGGAAAGTCGGTGACCTCCTCGGGGGCGACGGGGGCGGGCGGGGCCTCTCCTCGCGCGAGCAGTTCGTCGCGCACGCCGCGAGCCAGCTCCCCGGCGTCCGGAACGTCGCTGAGCAGCAGCTTCCAGTCAGCCGCCAGCTCGGCTCCGCCGCGCCGCAGCCACTCGGCGGTCAGGGACCGGAAGGCGGCCTCGCGCCTCGGCGGCGGCAGCGCCCCCGCCGCCAGGACGCCCCGCCCGGCCCCCTCCAGGGCACGGCAGTACGCCCCCACCGGCACCCGCGCGACCTCTCCGGGATAACGAACTCGGCGGATCATCAGCATGGCCCAGCGCAGGAAGGTCGCCGCGCCCCGGGCGGAGCCCTCCACGCTCCCCTCCTGCGGCGGCTGGGCGGGCCGGAACCCGTCCTCGCGGGGCGGGGTCCGCGCGTCGGCGCGGCGACCGGCCCCCGACAGGTGCCAGGAACCGTCGGCGAGCCGCAGCGAGGCCGCCCGGACCCGCAGTACTCCCCCGGTTCCCAGGCCGACCGCGACCCCGTCCACGTCGGAGTCCAGGCGCGCCCCGTGCGCCGAGTCGGTGTCCACGTCCACCTCGGTCAGGTCCTCCAGGTGCACGTCGAGCGTGGGCGGGTCGCCGGGAGCAGCGCCGCCGGGGTCGTAGGAGCGGGCCGGTTCCAGGGTCAGGAACCCGCACAGGCGGACGCCCTCCCGTTCGATCCGCACGTGGCGCAGGGCGGCGGTGCCGAGTGCGTAGTCCTCCGCCAGGTCGGCCAGCGCCTGCGGTGCCCACCGGGAGTACGCCGGACGGACCTCGCCCCGGTAGTCGCGGTAGGGCCTGTCGAAGTACACGGGCGGGGGCTGGACGAGCCCGTCGAGGCGGTGCCCGCACAGCGCGGCCTGCTCCACCATCCAGTCCCAGCGCGTCGGCCGCAGGAGCGCCGTCCACTCCAGGGCCGCGCGGGCGCGCCGTTCCCGTTCCGGCCCGGGGCGGCCCGTCGCGGCTCGGAACAGGGGGAGAACGGCGTTGTCCCACAGGTCGGAGACGGCCCGGACGGTCTCGCGGTCGAACGTGCGCGCGTCGCGTGCGGCCTCGGCGATCTGGACGACGGAGCGGTCCACCAGGGCGCCCAGTGCGGCGAGGGCCGGTTCGTCGGGCCGAGGGGAAGCGGGGAGATGGGCAAAGGGTCGGGGGCTCACAGCCGAACCCTGGCACAGGGCGGCGGCACGGGTGTCACCGGCGGCCCGGGAGCACGCCCTCGGCCGCCGCACCCGCCCTCCGGCGGCCGACCGGCCACCGGACCGCGCGTAGTCACGGGCCCGGAGCCCGCCCCGCAGCCCTGCCTCTGGCAACCCCGCGGCCCGGCTACCGACGAGCACGACACAAGGCTCGAACCTCCTCCCGGCCACCGACGAGCACCGCACAGGGCCCGCAGCCCGACAACCGGACGGCGCACGGTACGACGCCCGCTCCGCAGCCTGGCAGCCCAGCCGCCGACAGGGCCGGACGCCAGCGGTTACCGGACGGTGAGCTTGCGCTCCCGGGGGTCGAAGGCCACCGACCTGGCGTCGGAGCGCAGGGCCCGCACGATCGCGTCCACCACCTCGTCCACGGGGTGGGGTTCGGGCAGGTTCCCGGGCGCGGTCCCGGCCAGGGGGCGGTCGGCGAGGCCGGTGTCCATGTGCGGCGCGCGCACGTCCAGGGCCGCGACGTGCCTGGCGCGGTAGTCCGCGCGGGCGGCGGTAAGCCAGGCCGACAGGGCGGCCTTGCTGGCCGAGTAGGCCGCCATGCCGTGGGTCGGGTACTCGGCGGTCACGGCGGTGACCGCCGCCACTGCTCCGCCGGGCTTGACCGCGTCGATTGCCGCGCGCAGCATCGCCATCGGCGCGAGCGTGTTGACCTGGAACATCTTCTCGACCGCGGCGTCCTCGATGCCGCCCTCGGAGTCGGGGCCGGTGTCGAAGGCCACGACGCCGAAGGCGATGACCAGTCCGTCCAGACCGCCCTGTTCCTCGGCGGTGCGGCGCACGAGTGCGGCGCAGCCCTCGGTGTCGGCCGCCTCGAACACGGCCGTGGAGGACCCGTCGAGTTCCCGCGAGAGCGCGTCGAGCGCCTCCTCGTCGCGTCCGGCGAGCACGACCCGCGTGCCCTCCCGGTTCAGTGCCCTGCTGATGTGCCCGCCGAGTACGCCCGTGGCCCCGGCCACCAGGACTCGGGCTCCCTCAAGATCCATACGGCCAGTATTTCCGCAGGTGGCGGGGGGACCGGTCACCGACACGCGCCCCCGGGCACTGGTGCGGCCCCTCCGCCGGAGCGCCCCGGCGGCCAGCGGTACGCGGCGGTAGGGCCAGCGGCGGGACGCCCCGAGGCCGAACGTTCACACGAACAGGAAGGCCGCCAGGACCACCGCCAGCAGCACGACGTAGGAGACCGCGTGCACCCGGTCGGGCACCCGGCCCACCAGGCGGCGGGTGACGGCGATGGCGGGCAGCGACCCGGCGAGCAGGAGGGCCCCGGCCACGAGGTCCACCGAGCCCAGGTGGCCGGGCCCGGCGCCTCCCCCCTCGCCGAACAGCGCGTACACCGCCGTGCCCGCCACCGCGACGGGCAGGCTGAGCGGGTTGGCCATCGCGGTCGCCTCCCCCATCGGCAGGCTCCGGCGGCGCAGCAGGGGGACGGTCATGACGCTGCCGCCCACGCCCAGGAAGCTGGTCACCGCGCCGATGGCGACCCCGCCCGCCGTGGTGGTGCGCCGCCCCAGCAGACGGGGCCCGGTGTCGGGGTCGCGGGTCAGGAAGCCCTTGCGCAGGAGGGTGTCGAGCAGGGTGACGGCGATGTAGGCGATGAACAGCACGCGCTGGGCCCCTCCCCCGACGACCGTGGCGACCAGGGAGCCCAGCACCGCGCCGACACCGATGTAGGCGGCCAGCGGCCACACGTAGTCGCGGCGCAGCCGCCCGGCCCGGTGCTGGGAGAGGGTGGCGCTGAGCGCGTTGACGACCATCACGGCGGTGGAGGTGGCCACGGCCACGGCCATCGGGTCCACGCCGGGGTCGGCCTGGGCGCGGGTGACGTAGTAGACGACGGGGACGACCACGAAGCCGCCGCCGAAGCCGAACAGGACGGTGGTGACGCCGGTCAGCAGGCCCAGGGCGAGCAGGGGAAGGACGAAGGTGAGCACCCGGACCACGTTAGGCAGACGGGCGCTGGCGCGCTTTCGAAAGAACGCCACTGTCCTTCGCGCAGCGGACAACACCGGTAGCGTCCACCCCATGCGCAACATCCCCGTCGCCGAGGTGGACTCCATCGACCGGCCCGTCCTGGCGATCGGCACCGACTACCCGCCCGAGCACGTGCTGCCCGCTCACCGGCACCGGCGGGCGCAGTTCCTCTACGGGGCGACGGGGGTGATGCGGGTCCAGACCGCGGACGGGGAGTGGACCGTGCCGCCGCACCGGGCCGTGCTGATCCCGGCCGGGACCGATCATCGGGTGGTCATGACGGAGGTGAGCACGCGCAGCCTGTACCTGGAGCCGAGCGCGGTCGCGTGGTTCCCGGGGCGCTGCCAGGTGGTGGAGGTGTCGCCGCTGCTCAGGGAACTGCTGTTGACGACGGTGGACCTGGAGCCGCGCTACTCCCCGCACGGCAGGGACGCGGCGGTGTTCGCGCTGGTGCTGCACGAACTGCGTCGGCTCGTGCCGTTGCCGCTGGATCTGCCGCTGCCCGGGCACGAGGGGTTGAGGCGGATGTGCGAGGAGTTCCTCGGGGCGCCGGACGTGCACGATCCGCCCGCACGGTGGGCGGGACGGTTGCACGTCAGCGAGCGGACGGTGCACCGGCTCTTCCGGGCGGAGACGGGCATGAGCTTCGCGCGGTGGCGGCAGCGGGCCTGCGTGCTGCACGCGCTGCCGCTGTTGGCCAGAGGTGAGCCGGTGACCAGGGTGGCGATGGAGTTGGGGTACGAGAGCCCGTCGGCGTTCTCCACGATGTTCCTGCGCGTGCTGGGGTCATCGCCCCGGGACTACGCGGCCGGACAGTGAGCGGCCCCGCCCGGTGCGTCTGGGCGGGGCCGGTCGTGTCTGTGGACTACTGGGCGCGAACGGCGCTGACCAGGGCCGTCCACTCGACGGTGGGGGTCGCGAGGTGGCCGAGCGACCGGTTCTGGGTGTCGCGCACTAGGACGGCCGCCTGGTCGCGGCGGGCCTCCACGCAATCGCCGCCCTCGCCGTTGCTGTAGCTGGACTTACTCCAACCCTCAGTCATCATGTGATGCTGCCTCGAATCTCTTCCATGCGGGACCGTGACGAGGGCACCGGCAGGGCGGCGCTCCTCAGCTCCGCGAATATCCGGTCGTAGCTTGCCACAACGTCCGGCTGCTTCAGTGACACCCCTGTCCTCTGGCTTTCGATATAGGCGAATGTGCTCGAATCAGGCACGTCGATCAGCCTAAAGGACCCGAACAGACCTGGATGTCCCTCGGTCGCGATCGGCACGATCTGGAGGTTCACTCGCGGGCGATGGGACTGGTCAATGAGGTGATCGATCTGTTCCTTCATCACCTCCGGCTTCCGGAACCGTCGCAGCAGCACCACCTCGTCCAGGAGCACCGTGATCGTCGGCGGGTGGGGCCGGTCCAGGATCTGTTGTCGGTACTTCCTGGCCTTGACGATCTGGTCGATGGCCTCCGTGGTGGCTTCGGGGTTGGAGAGTTCACTGATGGCCCGCACGTACTCCTCGACCTGGAACAGTCCAGGAACCAGGCCGTAGGAGTAGTCGCGGATCTTGAGAGCCATCTGCTCCGCCTCGGCCACCTCGCGAAAATACGCGGTCACCCCAACTCCGGAGAACACCGCGTCCCACGCGTCCACGAGCATGCCCCGGGCGGTAAGGGCTTTGTCGAGTCGTACTACTGGATCTCTCCGCGTCCCCTTTTTCCCGCGTTCCAAATCGCTGACGGTGCTCTGTGACACCATAGCCAGGGAAGCGAGTTCCTGCTGAGTAAGACCCGCCTGACCTCGGAGTTTGCGGAGCAACTTGCCGAAACGAAGCTGTGCAGCCTTGTCGGCATCTTCTTCTTGCACCATCACACCACCAGGCCAACCAAAAATATCGCTGGCCATAGAATTTTTACCGTCTTAGGTAATAAGCATAGCGCCAAAGACAGACCAGTTGGCAAGGTTCGTGACGAAGCAAATACAGAAAGCTTCGCAGCCCATATCGGGCCAAATATCTACAAGGGCACGAAAAAGCCCCGGAGACCGAAGGTGAGAGCGATCTCCGAGGCAGAGTGCCCCACCCCGAATACCCGAGGTGAGACATGAACAAGCCTATCGTCCAGGCCCCGACGCTTCCACGCCGACTGTGCGGAACCGCCACCAAATCAGGCATTCTGCTCGGCCCCGAACTCGGCCACGTCAAGATCGCCCGCCGCTGGGCCGCCCAAGCCACCCGCTCCCGCCCCAGCCTGGCCGAACCCGTCAGCATCACCGTCTCCGAGCTGGTCACGAACACCCTGCGCCACTCGGCCTCCGGGCTCCCCGGCGGCACCATCCGCGTCGAGATCGAGCGCACCTCACGCCACCTCGAACTCCGGGTCACCGACAACGGCTCCCGCCCCGGAGACGAACCCAGCTTCCCGGTCGTGCCCGACCCCGAACCCCTGCGCCCCAGCGGCAACGGGCTACGCCTGGTCGAGGCCCTGTGCTCCTACTGGGACTGGAAGCAGCACTCGTGCGGCGCGATCACGGTCCGCGCCGTCTTCCCCTGGTAACCCGCTCCCCGGCAGGCGAGCCCTTCCAGACTCCGCACCACCCGACCTGTCCCCCGGGCCGGTGCGGACGGGCCGGTGCCCTGCGCACCAGCCCGAAGCCCCGCCTCCTCCTTCCCCGGGGAGGCGGGGCCACCCGATCGACCACTCACACCACACCGGACACGGAAAGCCCCTCATGCCCGACTACAGCTACCTCCTCGACGGCCGCCCCGACGTCTTCACACCCAGCGAAGTCGCCGCCCTGTTCAACATCCGCCCCCGCAGCCTCCACCGAGGCCAATGGGACAACGTCCTCAAACCCTTCCGCACCCCCGGCGGAGCACGCCGCTACCCCAAAGAACACATCGCGGCACTCCTCAACCAGCCGGATGAGTCCGCCCCCGCCCCCTGAAACCGTCACGAGCCGATCCGCGCATCCGATACAGCCTGCCTCCCCTGCCGACATCCCGTGAACAACACCGTCTCGGCCGCACCGCGAAAGCTCCCCGGTTCCGTGGACACCATCCGAGCGGAACCGGGAAACCCCCGCCCTGTCCTGGCGCGAGGTGTCCGAGCGAAAGGAATGCCCTATGTCCCCCGAGAGCCTCTCAACGCTGTTGGAATCACCAGATGGAGAGTCCCGCGCGCAGATCACCCGCCTCGGTGACGCCTTCCCACTGGTCCCTTGTCCAACTGCTCCCTTGTCCAACGAGGAGCCCCAACCGGGATCCGACCGTAGGTTCTACGGCGAGCGGGCACTGGCCATAGTCGTTACACACATAAAGCGCGATGCCCCTGACGCCGGAGGCGGGTCCTTGGGATAGTGACAGCCCACCACCGTCTCAGGAGGACCACATGCACGTGATCTGCGACCACCCCGGCTGGACCACCACTGCTTCGGGCCGCCAACGCACGGTGTGCACCGAGCACGGCGTCTGGACCGCGACGGCTGGCGCGGATCTGCCGGTGGCCCCCTTGGGCAAGGGCTCCGGTCCGGCACCGGTCGTGGACACCTACTTCCCTGATGCCCTGGGATCGCAGTGCCCCAGTGCCCTGAGTGAAGCACTGCTGGCTCAGGGGCCAGTGCGGCGGCTGCGCACCCCTGACCTGTGGGAGGCCCTGGCCACAGCGATCATCCGCCAGGTGATCCGGGCCGACCAGGCACGAAAGATGTTCGCCCGGTTCTGCGACGCCCACGGTGCTCGATTCGCCGACGGTCCTGCGGCCTTCCCCCGCCCCGAGACGGTACTAACCCTGACCGAAAACGACTTCGCTGAGCTGGGGATGGCCTTCAAACGCCGCCCGCTGCTCGCGGCCGCTGAGGCCTACCTGGAGTTTGGGGCCAAGTGGGCCGACCTGGCCCCCGAGGACCTGGTGGCGGAGGTACAGGCAGTGCCCCGCATAGGCCCCTGGACCGCGGGGGCGGCCGTCGCTGACGTCACCGGCGACTTCTCCCTCTACCCCTACGGCGACCTGGCCGTGCGCACCTGGGCCGCCCGGGTGGTCCCCGACGTCGCCTGGCCCACCGACGAATCCACCTTCGCTCACTGGTGGCGGTCTTTCACCGCCACACCTCATCAGCTTTCCACTCTGACGGTGCTCACCCTCGCACTGGGAGGATCCCGTGGACAGGACCCAGCCCCCTCATGATCTGATCAGCGGACACCGTCCCAGGCAGTCCCTCGATCTGCTGCTCGTCAACGCTCCCCTGCGCGACTACGCCATCAGGCCGCGGGTCAACGACTTCACGTTGCCGGTACTGGGAATGGGCTACATCGCCACCTACGCCGCCCAGCGCGGCGGGTTCAACGTCGGGGTCCTGGACGCCGAAGCGCTCGGGCTGCCCGTCGCCGACGTCGTTGGAACGGTGAACACCGTCCGCCCCCGGTGGGTCGGGTTCAACCTTCTCGCTCCCACCTACGAGGTCTCCGCGACGATCGCCGCGGCCCTGCATCCAGACATCAAGGTCATGCTCGGCGGCCACCAGGCCAAGGCGATGCCGGTCGAAATCCTCACCGACCCGCGCATGGCCCGCTGTGAGGCCCTGGTCATCGGCGAGGGCGAGACCCGCACCGTCGAACTCCTCCACGACCACCGCTCCCGGGGCGACCTGCCCGGGGTGATGTGGCTTGATCCGGTCCTGAAGACTCCGGTGACCGGTGGCCGACCGGGTCAGAACCACCACCTGGCGCCCGACATCGACACGATGCCGTTCGTCGACCGGGCCTTTCTCACCCAGGATCCGCACTTGGAGGCGGACAGGTGGGAAGCCAACATGGTCGGCGCCCGGGGCTGCCCCTACGACTGCTCCTTCTGTGGCGCCGCGGTGTCGGCCAATCCGGACGTGACCATCCGCGTTCGCTCGGCCGAGAACGTGGTCGCCGAGATGGAACACCTGCGCGCCACCCTCGGGGTGACCGCGTTCCGGTTCGTCGACGACCTCTTCCTCGGGGCCCGACGCGTCATTCGCACGATGACGGACGGCTTCTCCCAGCACCGCGTGGGTGAGTGGGCGGTGTGGGACGCCACCGGGCGCATCAACGTGCTCGCCCGCGAAGGCGACGACGTCCTGGACAAATTGGTGGCCAACGGTCTGCGCGAGGTGGCGCTGGGGATCGAGTCGGGGTCCGAACGGATGCTGGCCTACATCGACAAACGCATCACCCAGGACATGATCCGCTCAACCGTCACCCGGCTCGTGAACCGGGGGATCGACGTGAAGGGTTACTTCATCCTCGGCTTTCCCACTGAGACCCGCACCGAGATGGTCCAGACCGTGGACCTGGTCCGCCAGCTGTGGGACCTGACCGAGAACGCACCCGGCCGCTTCCGTTCCTCAGTGTTCGAGTTCCGTCCCTACCCCGGTACTCCCGAGTGGCACCGCCTCATGGCCACCGGCCGTCACACGCCTGCCGAGCTGATGGACTACACCCCGATCGACCTGACCGAGCAGGGCGTCGACGAGGCCATGCGAGCAAGAGACGAGTTCAACTTCTCCTCCAACATCCAGTTCGGTGAAGCGTCCGTGGACGAGGTACGAGCCGCACTAGTCGAGCTGTCCCGTGGCGAGCACGGACGAAGGGCGGCAGGGATATGACGGGATTGTTCGTGGTCTTCGACGGACCCGGCGGCGCCGGGAAGTCCACCACGGTCGCCGCAGTGGGCGAACGGTTGGCCGCTGACGGGTTGCCGGTAGTAGCCACCACCCAGCCCTCGCGAGGGGTGATCGGGCAGCTCGCACGCGGCGCCACCCATGAACTCAGCGGATTGACGTTGGCGTGCCTGGTCGCAGCGGACCGCTACCACCACCTGGACACCTTGATCCGGCCCGCGCTGGCCCGGGGCGAACTCGTGCTGTGCGACCGTTACACCGCGTCCTCACTCGTTCTACAGGCGGGCCTGGACCAGGTGCCCGAGGGCTTCGTCCGAGCGCTCAACAGCTACGCCCCCTCCCCCGACCTCCAGGTGATCCTCACAGCCCCCACCCAGGAACTACGAGAACGCTTAACCGTGCGCGGATCACACGGCCGGTTCGAAGACGACCCGACCAGCGCCGCGCGGGAGGTCGACCTGTACGACCAGGTTGCTCAACAGCTGCTCCGCGAAGGGATACCCACCGAAGTCGTGGACACCTCTACCGGGGTGGAGCAGGTGGCGTCACACCTCAGCGACCTCATCAGGGCGCTATGGTCACAGGGCCAAGCCGCCGCCTGAGAGAGGTTCCCCGCCCGTGCCGCCCTACACCAGCGTCGTCGATGTCCACATCATCCTGCACCAGGCAGATGAGATCGCCCTGCTGGAACGGCAGAACACCGGCTACTGCGACGGAATGCTGCACCTGCCCTCCGGGCACCTGGAGGCAGGCGAGCCCATCCACCAGGCCGCGGTACGGGAAGCCCACGAGGAGGTCGGGGTCGTGATCGACCCCGACCATCTGGAACTGGCGACGGTGGTCCACCACCTACAGGAGCCCGGCCACGCCCGTGTGGGGGCGTTCTTCGTGGCCACCCGGTGGCGGGGCGAACCCCACAACGCCGAACCGTCCGAGGCGGGCAAGCTCGTGTGGGCCGACCCGAACGTGCTGCCGTCCAACACCATCCCCTACCCCGCCGCAGGCGTTCGGGCCTGGCTGGAAGGGGCCCGGTTCGTGCCGCACGGCTGGTGAAGCCGTCAGGCCGTCGCGGCGCGCACGAGGGTGTCGTAGGTGTCGGTGGTGCGTTCCAGGGTCACGTCGAGCCCTCGCGCCCACGCGTCGAGTTCGGCCTGGGCGGCCAGGCCGTCGCGGTCGTCGTCGACCACCAGTTCCAGTTCGACGAAGGCGCCCAGGCCCTCGACCAGGTCCACGCACACCCCGATGAGCCCTGTGGTGCCGGTGCGACGGTGCTTGACGATGCGCACCGTGGGTTCGTAGCCCAGCGCCAGCAGGGCGCCGTGCATCTGCTCGCGGTCGGCGACGATGGTCTCGTACTCCACGCACTCCATGGCGTTGGCCAGCGGGGTCTTGGTGGTCAGCAGGTGCACGCTATCCTGGGTGCGCACACGGGCGAAGGTGTGGCCGACCTTGCCCAACTCCGGCCGCCAGCCAGCGGGGGCGTAGGCCTGGTCGTCCTGGTAGGCGGGGTCGCTCATGTACACCCCGGCCTGTTTGAGCGCGGCCAGCAGCGCTTCGAGATCGGCCACCCGGTACTTCGTCTCGATCTCCCTCATCACAGGCCCCTTGCGTCTCAGTGTCACCATCCCGGTGAGCGTACCGAGACCGCGCCCCACCAGGCGGGAGTTTCCCAAGACAGGCCCATCCCCGCGTGCGCGGGGCTCACGCCATCGCCACGCCCGACATCGTCCCCGGCTGCGGTCCATCCCCGCGTACGCGGGGCTCACTACGACGACGTGCTCCCCGACGACTTCATCGGCGGTCCATCCCCGCGTGCGCGGGGCTCACTGGGCGTCGGGGGTTGAGGGTCGGCAGTTCCTCGGTCCATCCCCGCGTGCGCGGGGCTCACTGCGGCACCTGCGGAAACACGTACACCAACCCCGGTCCATCCCCGCGTGCGCGGGGCTCACCTAAGGCGCGTGGAAGCCCGGGGACGCGCTTCGGTCCATCCCCGCGTGCGCGGGGCTCACCAGCCCGCAGAGCGGCACGCGATCCCGCTGCGCGGTCCATCCCCGCGTGCGCGGGGCTCACCGCACGCGGAGCTTGAACATGGCCGTGCCCGACGGTCCATCCCCGCGTGCGCGGGGCTCACTCCGCGCCGGAACCCCGGCCGGTCCGGTGAGCCGGTCCATCCCCGCGTGCGCGGGGCTCACCAGCCCGCAGAGCGGCACGCGATCCCGCTGCGCGGTCCATCCCCGCGTGCGCGGGGCTCACCGCACGCGGAGCTTGAACATGGCCGTGCCCGACGGTCCATCCCCGCGTGCGCGGGGCTCACTCCGCGCCGGAACCCCGGCCGGTCCGGTGAGCCGGTCCATCCCCGCGTGCGCGGGGCTCACCACGCGAGGCGGCCCTCGTGGTCGCACCGGCCCGGTCCATCCCCGCGTGCGCGGGGCTCACGCTTAACGACCTGCGACAACGCGGGCCGTTATCTCCCCGCAACCTTGACTCAGGACATACTGAGCGCTCTTGACCTAGACGTACATCCTCACACAACGCACGGACGCCTGCGAGATCGCGAACCTGAACTACTGGGCGTACCGGCTCGGCGAGATCAGCGACCCGCAGCTCGCGGACACGTTCATGGTTGAACTCGACCTGGATGCTTGGCACGGCGACCGGCTGCTCAAGCACCTCACCAGACGCCTCACCCCGATCAACACCTATGCCGACGTCGTGTGCCACACCCTGTGGGCGCTCATCATCCGCAAGCCGTCCCTGCTGAACACCCGGGCCGCCGGAGAACTGGTCGGAGCCGTGTCGCAGATCCTCGACTCGACCATGCTCTCTCCTCGGTCACGGCGAGAGTTGGAGGAGGTCCTCTACGCTCTACGGATGATCCACCGACGCTAGAGAGGGCCCCGATGGGTGACGAGCAGGACGTGCGGGCACTGGACTACCTGTACGAGGTGGGGCTGCTGAAGCGCTACAAGCGCACCGGGTGGGTGGTGGCAGGGGTGCCCGCGCCGGAGTCGATCGCGGACCACTCGCACCGGACCGCCGTCGTGGCCGCGGTCATCGCGGAACTGGAAGGCGCGGACCCGCAGCGGGCGGCGTTCCTGGCGCTGTTCCACGACACGCAGGAGACCCGGCTGACCGACATCCCCTACATCGGGAAGCGCTACCTCAAGGCCGCGTCCAACGCCGAGGTGACCGCCGACCAGACGACGGGTATGCCGGAAGGGCTGGCGCGGCTGATCGGCGACGCGGAAGCCGAGTACGAGGCCCGCGAGACGGCCGAGGCGGTGTGCGCCAAGGACGCTGACAAGCTGGAGTGCCTCCTCCAGGCCGTGGAGTACCGGGAACAGGGCACGGACACCCAGGCGTGGATCGACACGTCCCTGGCAGCACTGCGAACGGCGTCGGCGCAGCGACTCGGCAAGCTCGCGCTGGAGCGGGCTTCGCTGGCGTGGATGCATGAGGCTCGGGATTCCAAGCCCGCGAGGTAACGCGGAAGGCCCCACCCGCATGCGGGGGTGGCGCGTTGAGCCGCTCTGTTCCTCACGGATCACCTTGAGCTGACGGCGAACCCGGGACGCGGAGAGCCTCACCGCCTCGCCGATGTCCTCGGCGGACGCCCCTCAGATGCGCGTCCGGGTGCGCGTCCGGGTGCGTGAGAATGCGCGCGCGGGACGTCTCGCCGCTCATCCTGGCCGCGCGCACCGCACCCGTGGGCGCGTCCGGAGCGGCCGGAGCCGGGCGGGGCGCGCGTCGCCCCGACCTTTCTCGCCCCCGCGGTTCACATGCTCCCCGATGTCGCGCACCCCACGCGCGGCCGAGCGCCACCCCGACCGGTTCCCCACCGCCACCCTGCTGGTCGGCGGCCCTGGGCGCGCACAGCAGATCCGGCGCCGCGCCCGCCCTGCTGCGAGAAGGGCTGTGGCCAGTGCACCCGTTCGCCGACCCCGACATGGTCGAACTCGGCGAGCAGCTTTCCTTCGCCTGGCGAGAGCTGAAGCAGCTTCAGCGGAGGCGCATGGCCGCACTCGGCATGAGCGACGACGTCGTGCACCCGGCCGAACGCGAGTCCTTCGCGGAGGTCATCCAGCACGCCCTGATCTCCCATGCGCCGCCCCTGTTCGCCCATATGCTGGCCGACGGATCGCCCCTGTTCGATGACGGGCTGGTCGACCCCGATGGGCTGCGGGCCGCGGCCGAGCGGCTGTCCGCCGAGCACTACCAGGAGGAGCGGGAGTCGAAGCTCCTGGAAGTCCTGAGCCTGCACCTGTCCGCGACCGCCTTCCTGCGCTGAGAGGATCCCGACCATGTTCACCATGCGTCCCGCCACCGAGGCCGACACCAGCGCGGTCGCGTCGGTCATCACCGCTCGCTGCGACTGGATGGAGGAGCGCGGACTGGAGTCGTGGCGCGAGGCCGTCGCCGATCTCGCCGGGCAGGCCGCGGCCGGGTTCATGTGGGTGCTCGAAGACGAAGACCGGGTCGTCGGGTGCACGACGGTGACCGAGCACGCGCCGCCGAAGGACTGGACCCCCGACGAGGCCGACGAGCCGAGCCTGTACCTGTTCTCCACCTGCACCCACCCCGACTACCGGGAGCACAAGCCGGGCACCCTGATCGACCTGTGGGCGGTGGACCGGGCGGCGCGAGAGGAACGCCAGTGGGTGCGGCAAGGGTGCTTCTTCCCCGAGCTGGCGAAGTACTACCAGGAGCAGGGGTTCACGCTCATCCGCGAGATGGACCGGACCTCGGGGCACCTGTACCTGCTCGCGCGCCGCGCCGAGCGCCTCGACCTCGGTCAGCTCGGCATGACGGAGAACCCCGCCGTCTAACCTCGGGCACAGCGAACAAACCCCACCTCTCTCTTGGGAGGTGGGGTTCTCTGCGTCCGCCGCCCCGAGGACACCACGCTTCGCCACGAACGCACAGTGGCCACTCACGGTCACCGGTCCATCCCCGCGTGCGCGGGGCTCACGGGGACGTGGCCATGGAGGCGATGCGGAAAGCCGGTCCATCCCCGCGTGCGCGGGGCTCACCTGCTCAAGGGTCGCAGGGTGAAGCAGTTCAGCGGTTCATCCCCGCGTGCGCGGGGCTCACAGGATGCGGTGCAACGCGAGGTAGTCGTCCTGCGGTTCATCCCCGCGTGCGCGGGGCTCACGAGCAGGTGCCTGATCAGGGAGTCGCGTCCGCCGGTCCATCCCCGCGTGCGCGGGGCTCACGGCGCGATGACGTCGATGAAGCGGGCAGCGGGCGGTCCATCCCCGCGTGCGCGGGGCTCACCCCTCGTTGGCAACCTGGTGGACGACCCCGAGCGGTCCATCCCCGCGTGCGCGGGGCTCACGCTTAACGACCTGCGGCAATGCGGGCCGTTATCTCGCCACAACCTTGGCCCTGGACATGCTGAGCACTCCCGGCTTCGACGTACATCCTCACACAGTGCACGGCGGCGCTCATCCCCACTACTGCGCCGGGCACACAGGCGTTCCATGCCTGGGCTGCGGTCGCAGGCCCCCGGCCCGGAGAAACAGCCCTGAAGAGCAGGATGAGCAAGACGAGAAGGTCAGGGCGATACGGGGTGATCCCAGTGCTGTCCCAGGGCCGCACACACCACCCGGCAGGAATCCTGACCCGCGCCGCCTTGCAGGGCAAAGCTCTCCAGACCCGGGAGCCCGGCGCCCCGCAGCAGCCGGTAGGCGTGCCCCAACTCCTCGCCCAAGGCGCGATCACCGCCGCCGGTGGCGGTGCCGTCCGGCCACACGTACGCCCACGCCTGCCCAACACCCATCCACACGATCCGTCCGGGCTCACCCCGGAAGGGCCTCAGCCCTGTTCCCAGACGAACCCCGGGCATCATCAACATCAGCTGGGTCATCATCCCCGAGCCGATGAGTTCCACCGATCCGACGGGAAGGTCGGCAGCCGGAGTCGGTTGCTGCCCGAGGCCGGGGAAGGGAAGGTCACCCGGGCGCTGCGTGCGGTCGCGCATGAACGCGGCCTCGCGCACGAACGGCCCCGACCCGCGCCCCTCGCGAACGGAAAGGGCGACGATCGGCGTGCTGTGGGCGGCCGGGTGCGGACTCCAGGGAAGCACGAGCACCGCACTCTCAGCGGCGGCGAACCACCCGTCCGGTATCCAGGTCGCCGCGCAGGTGGCGATGACCGCGTCGTACACCTCCTCGGGAGGCGGCTCGGCGGCGGTGCGGACGGTGACGCCGGTTCCGGTCAGCCGCTCCCGGGCCAGGGCCGCCACACCGGGGTCGATCTCGATGCTGGTGACAGACCCCTTCTCCCCCACGAGGGAGGCCAGGATCGCGGCGTTCCACCCGGTGCCGGTGCCGACCTCCAGAACCCGCATGCCCTCGCTGATCCCGGCCGCGGCGATCATGTCCGCCATCACCTGGGGCGCTGACGACGAAGAACTGGGCTCGTTGCGCGGCCCCGAACCGCCGTCGTTGGCCTGGGTGGTAACCGCGTCGGAGCCGTACACCAGACGCGTCCACCGGCCAGGATCGGAGGTCCGGTGCAGGGGCAGGCCGGTCGCGTCAGGCCAGACCAGATCAGGGATGAACAGGTGGCGGGGATGGGCCGCGAACGCGTCTCGGATCGTGGCGGTGGTGTCCAGACGCTCCACCAGGGCGGTGTGAAGCGCGTCGAGGTCATCCGTCACGTCTCCCCCGTTCCCTTGCAGCCGCTGCACGTGACCACCTGGCGGTGTGTCCGACCGCCGCCGCTGCCGTCTCCGTCGGACTCGATCACTACGGTGCCTTCACCTTTGCGGATGGAGCGCTGGGCCACGGGTGGCTCCTGTCAGCGTCGGGGGTGCTGTTGGTCCACCCGAACGCCAGGAGATGGGTGCGGGTGTGGCCGATTAGCCTTCCCCGCCTGTCCCGTCACGGCTACGGTGAGCATCCATGGAGACCTCCACAGACCGCACCCGTATCCAACCGTCCGGGATCTGCCGCCGGGACCACCACCGGTGGCGGCACGACCCGCCGGGCGGGAAGCGGTTGCTGTGCACCCGGTGCAAGTCGATGTCGATGACGAACTACGGCGCGTGCCGGGAGGATTGTGTGGACTGCCACCCCCCGGCCTGCGAGGTCGAAGGTCAGTAGTTCTTCGAGCTGATCGCTCCGCATCTGCTGCACTTGGCCGTGCCGTTGGGGCCGGATTGCCAGTCGTGCTGGCCCGCTGGGCAGTTGCCTGACATGACCACCTCCACACGGAGATGTACCCGGTAAGGATGTACGGGGTCGTGGCCGAATGCGGACAGGGGCGTCCGTGCGGGTCGGGTGTCCCTGTCGCGCTCCCCGGAGCCCGGTTCGCCTCCGCGTGCGCGGAGCTGCGGAGCTAGGGGAAACACTCTTGGCCTCGACGTACATCCTCACCCAGCACACGACACCACTCACCACTCACACCAGTGCGTCCGCGCGGACGGCCCGGGTAGGAGAACCACGCGGAAAGGCGGACGTTTTTCGCGCCACACCGCCGCCGCGGCGGGTGCGAACCCCCGCCGTAGGGCACGCTCTGCGGTGGGAGGGATCCGCCTCCCGCAGAACCCGCAGAACACGTCCCGCGACGAGAAGGCAGGAAACCATGGCCGATGACCCGATCCCCTCCCCCAAGGTCGCGGTGGGCGTCGACGGATCGGCGTCGGCGCGCGGAGCCCTGGAGTGGGCCGCGGCGGAGGCCGAGCTCAGGCAGCTACCCCTGTACGTCGTGCACGCCCTGTCCATGCCGCTGGTGATGTCGGTCTACGCCGGTCCCACCCGCTTCCCTCCCACGGAGGAGATGACCGCCCAGGGCCGCCGCATCCTGGAGGAGGCCGCCGAGCACGTGCGCTCGCTGCGGCCGGAGCTGCGCGTGGAGACCGCCCTGGGGCTGGAGGAACCGCCGCTGGCGCTGCTGCGCCGCACCGGCCACGGGGACCTGGTCGTCGTGGGTTCGCGCGGCATGGGGCCGGTGCGCTCGGTGCTCGCGGGCGCGGCCGGAATGCGGCTGGCCGCCAAGGCGCTCTGCCCGGTGGTCGTCGTCCCCGGCACCGAGGAGCGCGCGCCGCGACTGTCGGGTCCGCTGCGGATCGCGGTCGGCGTGGACGGCTCGGTGGACTCCCGGCGCGCACTGGACTTCGCCCTGCACCGGGCCGCGCTCCAGGAGGGCTCCTCGGTCGTGGTGGTGCACAGCTGGGAGGTTCCGCTGCCCTTCGCCACCGCCTCCCTGACCGAGTCGGGGTGGACCCCACCGGACGACCTGCTGGAACGCCAGTCCGAGGAACTCGTCTCGGGTGTGCTGGCCGAGGTGATGGACGACGCCACCGCCGATGTGGACATCTCCGCCGTGCGCACCCAGCGCAATCCGGTGGACGCGCTGGTGGAGGCCGCCGCCGAGGCCGACCTGGTGGTCGTGGGCTCGCGCGGCCGGGGCGGTGTGCGCGGCGCACTGCTGGGCTCGGTCAGCCAGGGCGTGATGCACAGTTCGCCGGTGCCCGTGGTCGTGGTGCCCCGGCACGCGGAGGAGGACTGAGCCCGCGATCAGCCCCAGCCGGTGCCGGGCATGCCGGACATACCGGCCATGCTGGGCATGCTGGGCAACAGGCCACCCGAACCGACGCTCTGGAGCTCCTGCTCGACCGTGCTCACCACTGAGCAGCTGCTGCCCTCGACCTTCGCACCGGGCGAGAGCAGCACCAGGGGGCTGCCGCAGGAGGGTTCCGTGGTGGGCTCGGCGGTGGCCTCGTCGGCCAGGGCGGGGGCGCCGGCCAGCCCGGCCAGGGCCAGGGCGGCGGCCGCGGTGAGGGCGGCACGCGTCAGTGTCATGGGCACGGGGAGGGTTCTTCCTTCTCGGATGGAGGCCCGCGGACGGGCCAGGGCGACGGAACACATCCAGTGTTTACCAAGAGTAGTTATATTGCAACTCTTGGTAACTACACGTAGCGGCCAACCGAGCCGGAAAAGGGAAAAGCCCCCGCGCGACCGGGTCGCGCGGGGGCTCCCGCGTCTCGCCGGACCCTCTCGAATCCCCCGATAGCGGAGGTCCGGCGCGGGCCGGTCGCGCCCACCCCCGTAGGCGCCCGACCCCGCACCCGCGCCGTGTCCCCCGGACCTCGTGGCCTTGACGGCCGCCCCCGTGGTCCGCGGGGTGCGCAGGTGCACACCCTCCTGTCTACCCGGCCTGCCTCGGGTAAACATGGGCCCGCCCCGCCACCCGCCGTGATCGGCGGGCGCCACGAGCCCCGATACCGCCCCACCAGGGACAACGTCTCCCGGTGGATCACACACATTCCACGGCGCGTCCCGTTCGCGCGCCGGTACGCGTCACCGCCTCCGGGACGACACACCCAGCGTTCTGGACCAGCGCGCGCCCGTGCGCTTCGTCACGGTCTCCTCACCCCCACTGGACTTTGTCCTACACTGAGCCCCGTGTCCGATAAAGCCCGCTTCCTGCGCATGGTGCTCATCTCCATGTCGCTGACGAGCACCGACGACGGACTCTGTCGCCGCCGGTGCCGCGACGGCGTGCGCTGACCGGGCCCCGTCCCCCTCCCCCTGCGCGCGGTCTCCTCCGCGCCCGGCGTCCCCGCGGTACCGGTGTCCCCGTCCCCGTTCGGCCACGGCCGACACCCGCTCCGTCACCGTTTGGACAGCTGCCCCGTGACCACTCACCCCTCCGCGCCTCCCGGCGCCACCGAACCCGCCCCCGCGGGCACCGCACCGGACGCCGCCGCGCCCGTCTCGCCCGCCCTGTCCCTGAGCTGGCGGCCGACCCTGTCCGTGCCGCAGCCCCGCGCGGCCGAGGCCGAACCGGTCCGCTGGTGGCCGCTCGGCATCGCCCTGGCCGTGGCCGTGGGCCTGGCCGCCTACGTGTGGAACACCCACGGCGCGCTGCCCGCCGTCCTGCTGCTCCTGGGCACGGGCCTGGGCTTCACCCTGTTCCACTCCCGGTTCGGCTTCACCTCCGCCTGGCGGCAGTTCCTCGCCGTGGGCAACGGCACCGGCCTGCGCGCGCACGCCGTGCTGCTGGGCACCACCGCGACCCTGTTCGCGCTGGTCATCGGCACCGGAACCGGGTTGTTCGGCAACGACCCGCAGGCCTCGGCCGGACCCATCGGCATCGCCCTGTTCCTGGGCGCGTTCCTGTTCGGCATCGGCATGCAGCTGGGTGGCGCCTGCGCCTCGGGCACGCTCTTCGCGGTCGGCTCCGGCCAGTCGGCCATCGTCATCACCCTCGTCGGCTTCATCGCGGGATCGGTGATCTACAGCGCCGCGTGGCCGCTGGTCAACGACCTGCCCGCGCTGCCGCCGTTCCTGCTCTCCGACCACGTGGGATGGGGCGGATCCTGGGCGATCACCATCGCCGTGCTCGCGGCCGTGGTCGTGGGCACCCGCGTCGTGCAGAACCGCCGCGTCCCGCCGCCCGTGGGCACGCCGCCCTCGGCGCGGGGCCTGCTGCGCGTGGTCCGGGGCAGCTGGCCCATGATCGCCGGGGCCCTGGTGCTGTCGGTGCTCGGCGCGGCGGTGCTGCTGGTCTCCGGCGGCGCCTGGGGCGTCACCTCCGCCTTCAACCTGTGGGGCGCCAAGGCGCTCCAGCTGCTGGGCGCGCACCCCGAGACCTGGGCGTTCTGGAACCAGCCCCAGCAGGCCGCGCAGCTCGCCGGTCCGGTGCTCCAGGACAAGACCAGCCTGACCAACATCGGCATCATCCTGGGCGCCGCCGTGGCCGCGGCCGCCGCCGGGGCGTGGAAGCTCCACACCGGCCTGAGCTGGAAGCTCGTCGCCGCCGGGCTCCTGGGCGGCATCCTCATGGGCATCGGCGCCCGGCTGGCGGGCGGCTGCAACATCGGCGCTTACCTGGCCGGAATCGGTTCGGGCAGCCTGCACGGGTGGCTGTGGGCGGTCTTCGCCCTGGCCGGGACCTGGGCGGGGCTGCGGGCCCGCAGCCTGTTCGGCCTGGGCGTGCCCAAGCCGGGCGACAGCGTCTGCTGAACCCGGGTGCCGCGGCACCGCTGACGGAGGGACGGGGAATGGACGGTGCGGAGCACGTGCACGACGTGGTGGTGGTCGGCGGCGGGCAGGCCGGGCTCGCGGCGGGGTACTTCCTGCGGCGGGCCGGGCTCGACTTCGCCGTCCTGGACGCGGGTGAGGGGCCGGGCGGGTCCTGGACGGAGTACTGGGACTCGCTGCGGCTGTTCTCCCCCGCCGAGCACAGCATGCTGCCGGGCTGGTGGATGCCAGCCGAGGAGGGGCGGGAGTACCCGAGCGCGCGGCACGTGGCCCGGTACCTGGCCGAGTACGAGCGCCGCTACGAGCTGCCCGTGCGCCGCCCGGTCCGTGTGGAGGCGGTCGAACGTGAGGACGGGGCCCTGCGCGTGCTCGCCCGGGAGGGGACCGGGCGCGGACTCCTGTCGGGGGCGCCCCGCTCCGCGGCGGAGCGGCCCGTGGACGGCGGCGGGCGGCCACCGGCCGTCCCCGGCTCCCCTGGTTCCCCCGCCCAGCGGTCCCCCCTGGTGAGCTGGCGCGCCCGCCACGTCATCAGCGCCACCGGCACCTGGCGGGCGCCCCACGTCCCCGACGTCGCGGGCCGGGGGCTGTTCGCGGGCAGGCAGCTGCACACGGTCGGCTACCGGGGGCCGGAGGAGTTCGCCGGGCAGCGGGTCGTGGTCGTGGGCGGCGGCAACTCCGCGGCCCAGATCCTCGCCGAACTGTCCGAGGTGGCCGAGACCACCTGGGCCACCGCGCGCCCGCCCCGGTTCCTGCCCGACGACCTGGACGGGCGCGCCCTGTTCGGCGTCGCCACCCGCGCGCAGCGGGCGGCGCAGCGGGGCGAGGAGGCCCCCGAGGGAGTCGGTGATCTGGGGGACATCGTGGTGGTGCCGACGGTCCGCGAGGCGCGCGAGCGCGGCGCGCTCAAGGCCGAGCCGATGTTCGACCGCCTCACCCGCACCGGTGTGGCCTGGAACGACGGCACCTCCCTGGACTGCGACGCCGTCCTGTGGTGCACGGGGTTCCGGCCGGTGCTGGACCACCTGGCCCCGCTGGGGCTGGCGGACGGCCGTGGCCGGATCGCGCTGGAGGGGACCCGCTCCGTGGCCGAACCCCGGCTGTTCCTGCTGGGCTACGGGGACTGGACCGGTGCCGCGTCGGCCACCCTCATCGGCGCAGGGCGCACGGCCAAGGCCACCGTCGCCGAGATCACCGCCGCCCTCGCCCGGCGGGAGTAGGGATCGCGGCGCTCTCCGGAAAGGGTTGGGGGCCGCTGCCCTCCCCCGGCGAACGCCGCTTTGACAGCGGCGCGCGCCAGCGGCGTGACGCCGACCAGGGCGGGGCCACCGACCCCCAGGCCGTCGCGGCCCGTGCGGGGCTCGAAGCCCCGCCGCCGGCGTGGCACCGGGCAGGAGCGGGGACGCGGACTCCGGCAGCCCGCACACCGCTGACCGCGCGCTGACCAGCGCCTACCGCTGAACGCTCACCGCTCACCGCTCACCGCTCAACCGACGATCGGCCGCTCCTCGGGCAGCTCGTACAGGCGGGGGCGGCGGCGCAGCGCCAGGGCCGAGGCCAGCGTGATCGGCCCGATCCTGCCCACGAACATCAAGAACATCAGCACCGCCTGCCCCAGCAGCGGCAGGTCGGCCGTGATGCCGGTGGACAGCCCGACCGTGGCGAAGGCCGACGTCGTCTCGAACAGGATCTGGTCCAGGGTGAACGGGGTGATCGTCATCAGGGTCAGCGTCCCCGCCAGCACCAGGCCCAGCGCCAGCAGCACCACCGTGGTCGCCTGCGAGGTGGTGCCCTCGGCCAGGCGGCGGCCCGACACGTGGACCGTGGGCTCACCGCGCACGTTGGCGTAGATCACGAAGGCCAGCACGGCGAAGGTCGTCACCTTGATGCCCCCGGCCGTGCCCGCGCTGCCTCCTCCGACGAACATCAGGATGTCGGTGACCAGCAGCGTCTGGGTGTTCATCTGACCGAAGTCGAGGCTGTTGAAGCCCGCCGTGCGCGGCATCACCGACTGGAAGAACGCGGTGAGCAGCTTTCCGCGCAGGTCGAGCCCGCCCATGGTCGCCGGGTTGGACCACTCCAGGGCCAGGAAGGCCACGAACCCCACCACGAGCAGCAGCCCCGTCATCACCAGGGTGATCTTGACGTGCAGCGTCCAGTGGCGGTGCTCGGCCCGGCGCCGGGTGAAGCGCCACAGCTCCACCCACACCGGGAAGCCGAGCCCTCCGGCCAGGACCCCCAGGGCCACCGGGACCGTGATCCACGGGTCCTCGGCGAACCCCATGAGGCTGTCGGCGTAGAGAGCGAACCCGGCGTTGTTGAAGGCCGAGACGGCGTGGAAGACGCCCGTGTAGACGGCCTCGGGGAGGGACAGCCCGTACCCCAGCCACCAGCGCAGCGTCAGCGCCACGGCCAGGGTCGTCTCGAACACCACCGTCACCACCAGGACCCCGGTGACCAATTGGCGCACCTCGCCCAGCGTGACCACCTTGGCCTCCGAGCCCGTGCGCACCGCCATCCGCAGCCCGAGCTGCCGCCCGACCACCAGGGTCAGGACGGTGGCCAGCGCCATGATGCCGAACCCGCCGACCTGGATCAGGACCAGGATCACCGCCTCGCCCAGCCCCGACCAGTAGGAGGCGGTGTCCACCACCGCCAGGCCGGTCACGCTGGCCGCCGAGGTGGCGGTGAACAGGGCCGTGTCGAAGGGTGCCCGCTCCCCGGCCTCGGTGGCGGCGGGCAGCGACAGCAGGCCCGCGCCGATCAGGATCAGGGCGGCGAAGGCCGCCGCCGTGAGCTGCGGCGGCTTGATCCACCCGGACAGGTCGCGCAGCCTCCGGTCCGCGCGGACACCGGCGCGGACCGGGATCCTCGGGACCCGTGGTGCCCGTGGGCCCGGTGGGTACTGCCCGGTTCCCGTTCTCACCGGCCGTTCTCCTGATCCTTCGGCCCGGGTTCCGGACCCTCCGTCCCGGTCTCCCGGCCCTCCGGCCCGCTCTCACGACCTTCCGCCCCGGACGCGCCCCCGGCGGCCCCTCCCTCGGCGCCGCCACCGCCCGGCCGGAACCGGTAGCCCAGCCCGGGTTCGGTGAGGAAGTAGCGCGGCCGGGGCGGGTCCGGCTCCAGGCGCTGGCGGATCTTGGTCATGAACACCCGCAGGTAGTTGGTCTCGCGCCCGTACGCGGGTCCCCACACCTCGTTGAGCAGGTGCTTGTGGGTGACCAGGCGGTCGGGGTTGCGCGCCAGGACCTCCACGATGTGCCACTGGCGCGGGGTCAGCCGCACCGGCTCGCCGCCGCGCAGGACCTGCTTGGCGGCCAGGTCCACCGTGAAGTCGGCGGTGTCCACCGCCGCCTCGTACTCGGGCACCGCGGAGCGGCGCATGGCCGCGCGCACCCGGGCGAACAGCTCGTCCATCCCGAAGGGCTTGATGACGTAGTCGTCGGCGCCCAGGTCCAGCGCCTGGACCTTCATGGGCTCGGTGTCGCGCCCCGAGAGCACGACCACCGGCACGTCCGTCCACCCGCGCAGCCCCCGCAGGACCTCCAGGCCGTCCATGCCGGACAGGCCCAGATCGAGCAGGAGCAGGTCGGGATGGTGGCGGGCCACCAGCCGCAGCGCGTGCTCACCGGTGTCGGCGAGGTAGGCGGTGTAGCCGCGGGCCCGCAGGTTCACCTCCAGCGTCCTGCGGATGAGGGGGTCGTCGTCGACGACGAGGACCGAGGGCGCTCTGTCCGCGCCGGTGCCGGTGTCCGTGTCCATACTGGTCCGTGTCTCCCCCGTTCGGACGCCCCGGACGGGGCTCCGCGCTCACGATGCCAGACGCGCCGCCCCCGCGGGTCGCCGCGGCACGGACGCCGTGTCCGCAGGTCGCGACGGCACCGGCGCCGCGACGACTCCGCGCGGTGGCGGCCGGCACGAGGGGAACGCTAACGCTCCCTTGGCAGCCCGGGGGCCGGATTTAGCGCCCTGTTAGCAGTGAAATGTCCGAAAACACCTCCGTGACCAGTCAGGATGGGGAAGCCGGAAGGGGGCACACGATGACACGCGGCCACTTGCGCGTCTACCTGGGCGCGGCGCCCGGTGTCGGCAAGACCTACCGGATGCTGGACGAGGCGCACCGGCGCCGCGACCGCGGCGCCGACGTGGTCATCGGGTTCGTGGAGAGCCGCGGCCGGGCGATGACGGAGGCGATGGTGGACGACCTGGAAACCATCCCGCGCGCCGTCCTGACCCACCGGGGAGCCCGCCTGGAGGAGATGGACCTGGACGCCGTGCTGGCCCGCCGCCCGCAGGTCGTCCTCGTGGACGACCTCGCGCACGCCAACGCCCCCGGCGCGCGCAACGCCCGACGCTGGCAGGACATCGAGGCCCTGCTGGAGGCGGGGATCACGGTGCTGTCCACACTCGACGTCCAGCACCTGGAGTCGCTCAACGACGTCGTGGAGCGCGTCACCGGCACCCGCCAGAGCGAGACCGTGCCCGACGCGTGGGTGCGCGGGGCCGACCAGATCGAACTGGTGGACATGACGCCCGAGGCCCTGCGGCGTCGGCTCGCGCACGGCAACGTCTACGGCCCCGACCGGATCGACGCCGCGCTGGGCCACCGGTTCCGGGCCGACACCCTGACCGCCCTGCGCGAGCTGGCGCTGCTGTGGCTGGCCGGGCGCGTGGACGACGAGCTCAGGCGCCACCGCGGCGAGCACCGCGCGGCCTCGGCGTGGCAGACCCGCGAACGCGTGGTCGTGGGCCTGAGCGGAGGCCCCGGCGGGGAGGCGCTCATCCGCCGGGCCGCCCGGATCGCGGGGCGCGGCAGGGGCGTCGAGCTGCTGGCCGTGCACGTGGCGCTCGGCGACGGCCCGGTGGGCGCCGACCCCGCCATGCTCGCCCGGCAGCGGGTGCTGGTGGAGGACCTGGGCGGCACCTACCACCAGGTCCTGGGCGAGGACGTACCCGCCGCGCTGACCGCGTTCGCCCAGGGGGTGGACGCCACCCAGCTGGTCCTGGGCGCGAGCGGGCGGGGCAGGCTCGCCCGCCTGCTGCGGCCGGGGGTGGGCGCGGCCACCGCGGCGCTGTCGGAGTCCATCGACGTCCACCTGGTCATCCTGGAGGAGGCCGAGCGCGGCTCCGGACGGGCCCGCTCGGGAGCGGTCTCGCGCCGCCGCAGGCTGGCGGGGTACGCGCTGGCGCTCACCGCGCTGGCGCTGCTGGTGTTCGGCACCGGCGTCCCCCACAGCGAGGAGTACCTCAGCGGCGGAATCCTGCTGGTGTTCGCCACCGTGACGGCGACGGCGCTGGTCGGCGGGCTGTGGCCCGCGCTGGCGGCGGCGTTCAGCGGGTTCGTGGTGCTCAACCTCTTCTTCACCGAGCCCTACGAGACGCTGGTGGTCAACCAGCCGGGCAACCTGCTCACCCTCGTGGTGTTCGTGTTCGTGGCCGTGGCGGTGAGCGTGGTGGTCGACAAGGCCGCCCGGCGCACCCGCGAGGCGGCGCGGGCCAGCGCCGAGGCCCAGACCCTGGCCACGGTGGCCGGAAGCGTGCTGCGGGGCTCGCGTCCCCTGGAGGCGCTGCTGGAGAGGCTGCGCGAGACCTTCTCCCTGGAGTCGGTCGCGCTGCTGGAGCGCAGGCCGCAGGCCTCCTCCCGGCCCGACCACCGCAACGACCCCGGCGCGTGGGAGGCGGTCGCCTCCGTCGGGGAGCTTCCCCACTCGGCCCCGGGCGGGGCCGACGTGGACGTCCCGGTGGACGAGGGGCTGACCCTGGTGCTGCACGGGCACCGGCCGCGCGCGGGCGAGCGGCGCATCATCGAGGCCTTCGCCGCGCAGGCCGCCGTCGCGCTGCGCCAGGAGCGGCTGGCTCAGGAGGCGGCCGCGGCCGGAACGCTGGCGGAGGCCGACCGGATGCGCACCGCGCTGCTGGCCGCGGTCAGCCACGACCTGCGGGCCCCCCTGGCCTCGGCCAAGGCGTCGGTGACCAGTCTGCGCAGCCGGGAGGTGCGCTTCAGCGAGGAGGTCCAGGCCGAACTGCTGGCCACGGCGGACGAGTCCCTGGACCGCCTGACCCGGCTGGTGACCGACCTGCTGGACATGAGCCGCCTCCAGGCGGGCGTGCTGGGCGTGACGGTCACGGGCCTGTCGCTGCGCGAGTCGGTGTTCGCGGTCCTGGACGACCTGGGCGAACAGGGGCGCGCCGTGCGGGTGCGGGTGCCCGAGGAGCTGCCGGAGGTCGCGGCCGACCCCGGCCTGCTGGAGCGGGTGCTGGCCAACGTGGTGGGCAACGCCCTGCGCTTCAGCCCGCACGACCGGCCGCCCTCGGTCACCGCCTCCTGGACGGGCGACCAGGTGGAACTGCTGGTGGCCGACCACGGGCCCGGGGTGCCCGAGCACGAGCGCGAGCGCATGTTCGTGCCCTTCCAGCGGCTCGGGGACACCGACGCGGCGACGGGGCTCGGGCTGGGCCTGGCGCTCGCGCGCGGGCTCATGGAGGCCATGGGGGGCTCGCTGCTGCCCGAGACCACCCCGGGCGGCGGTCTGACGCTGCGCCTGGTGCTGCCCGTCGCGGGAGCGGCGGGTTAGGGCGCGCGCCCCCGGGACAGCGGCGACCGGCGGCCGGTCAGGCCGGGTCCTCCCGCGTCCCCTCCGCCTTGGGGCGGGTCTCGATCTCGCGCAGGGTGACCTGGAGGTGCTCCTCCATCGCCGCCACCGCGCGGGCGGGGTCGCCGCTCAGCACCGCCTCCAGCACCTCCTCGTGCTCGGTCGCGGACACCGCCGGGTCCTGCGCCGTGGCCAGGAACCGGCGGTGGCTCTGCTCGCGGCTGTCGGCCAGGGACCGTTCGAGCGCGTCCAGGATCTGGGTGAGGCTCCGGTTGCCCGAGGCCGAGATCAGGGCCTGGTGGAAGGCGAAGTCGGTGCGCACGCGGTTGGGCACGTCCAGGGGCGCGGCGCGCATGTCGGCGATGGCCTGGCGGGCCCGGGCGATGTCCTCGCGGGTCTGCTCCTCCTCCGGTCCGGCGATGCGCTGCGCGGCCAGCCGGGCGCCGTGCACCTCCAGCGCCTTGCGGATCTCGGTGAACTCCATCAGCGCCCGGCGGTCGCGCAGCACCGACAGGGCCACGAAGTTCTCCACCGGCAGGGCGTTGGGCGAGGCGATGACCGCGGGTTTGCCCTGGCGGCGGTGGATCAGGCCCTTGGCCTCCAGGGTCCTCAGGGCCTCGCGCAGCACGACCCGGCTCACGCCGAAGCGTTCGGCGAGTTCCTTCTCCGAGGGCAGCTGGCTGCCCGGCCGCGCGTCGGGACCCACGCACAGCTCCTCCACGAAGGCGACGACCTGCGAGGTCAGCGAGTTCGGCCGGGCGTGCCGCGGCTGGGACCGGCCCGCGAGCCCTTCGCCCTGGGTTCCCGGCGACGCTGATCCCATCGTGTACGCCTCGTCCTTCGCTGGAGGGATGTGCCGACTCCCCAGCGTACAGAGACCGGAACCCGCGGGCTGACCAGCACCACCCCATTGACTACTTAGCAGCTTGTACTACAAGATGACCGCACCGGCACGGGCCCCGCGTCGTCTCGACCGCGCGGCCCTGCCGTGAGCACGCGTGCGAGCGGTGTCGCCTGCCACGGGCGACCGCCGACCGCACCGACACGAGCGCGGGCACCGCCCGCACACGGGCGGCGACGGCGGGCGCGGCGGCGGGTCGGAAACCTCCCCCCACCGCACCCGCACGAGCGCGCCCACGAGCCGACCGGAGGGCAACGGTGGACAGGTCCGACAGGGAAATCTGCATGAGCGCGTGGGAGGGGGCGGAGAACGTCCACGGCGCGGTCGCCCCTCCGGTTTTCCAGACCAGCATTTTCACCAAACCCTCGTTCGAGGCGTTCATCCAGGAGCAGGAACAGGAACACGAGAGGTACGTCTACAGCCGCGGCGCCAATCCCACGGTGGCCTTTCTGGAGGAGAGGCTGGCCCTTCTGGAGCGCGGCGAGGCCTGTAAGTGCTTCGGTTCCGGAATGGGGGCCATCAGCGCCGTCCTGATGAGCCTGCTGCGCGGCGGGGACCACATCCTCTTCGTCAACAGCACCTACGGCCCGGCCCTGGAGATGGCCGAGCACCTGCGCGGTTTCGGCATCGACCACACCGTGCTGCCCGACGGCACGTCCGACATCGAGCCCCACCTGCGCAAGAACACGGCGCTGGTCTACGTCGAGAGCCCCGGGACCATGCGGATGAAGGTCCTGGACCTGGCCGCGATCACCCGGACCGCACGGGCCAGGGGCGTCTGGACCGTGATGGACAACACCTGGTCCACGCCGCTCTTCCAGAAGCCGATCCTGGCCGGGGTGGACATCGTCATCCACTCGTGCACCAAGTACATCGGCGGTCACAGCGACGTCCTGGGCGGGGCGGTGATCGGCCCGGCCTCCTTCGTGCGCGACCTCTTCTACACGGGGTTCCAGCTCCTGGGCTCGGTCATGTCGGCCGTCGAGGCGTCGATGGTGCTGCGCGGGCTGCGGACGCTGCCGATCAGGATGGCCGAGCACGAGCGCAGCGCCGTGCGGGTCATCGACTACCTGGCGACCCGGCCCGAGGTGGCGGCGATCCACCACCCCCACCACGACCACCGGCCCGACGACCCCCTGGTCAAGGACCAGTTCAGCGGTTTCTCCGGGCTGCTCAGTTTCGACCTGAAGGACGGTTCCTTCGAGAAGGTCGCGGCCTTCATCAACCGTCTTTCGCTGTTCCGGATCGGCGCGAGCTGGGGCGGTTACGAAAGCCTGGTCACCGCTCCCGTCCGGCCCGGAAACGAGGGGGCGATGCGGGAGAGGGGATTCTCCCCCGGAATGGTCCGCCTCTCCGTGGGCCTGGAGGGGGCCGACAGCCAGATCGAGGATCTCGAAAGGGCCTTCACCGCACTGTAGAGGACCGAAAGCGGTCATCACCGAGAGGAAAGTAGATGGCTAACCCCCCGGACGAACACGTCCGCCGACCCGGCGTGGCGGCGGCGTGCGTCCCCGTGGTCATCACCGTCGCGATTCTGGTCGGCGGCATCGGCGTCCTGAAGTACCCCGCCGAGCTCATGCTCATCTTCGCGGGGGTGGTGTTCGCCCTCTTCGCGCTCTGGCACGGCGTGCGCTGGGACGACGTGCTGACGAACATGGGCGACAAGCTCAGGAGCGCCCTGCCCGCGGTCCTGATCCTGCTGAGCATCGGCATGCTCATCGGCTCGTGGATGATCGCCGGGACGATCCCCCTCATGGTCTACTACGGCCTGGAGCTCATCAACCCGTCCTACCTGTACGTGCTGGCCTTCCTGGCCACCGCGCTGGTCTCCACCTTCACCGGCACCTCCTGGGGCTCGGGCGGCACGATCGGCGTCGCCCTGATCGGGGTGGCCCAGACAATGGACGTGTCGCTGGCGATCACGGCGGGCGCGGTCGTGTCCGGCGCCTACTTCGGGGACAAGCTCTCGCCGCTGTCGGACACCACCAACATGAGCTCGCTCGCGGCGGGCGCCAACCTCTACGAGCACATCCGGCACATGCTCTACACGGCCGTGCCCTCGTCGGTGCTGGCCGCCGTCGTCTTCCTGCTCGCGGGCACCACCATCACCACCTCGTCCGCCGGTCTGGGCGGTATCGACGAGGTCGTCACCGAGCTGAACGAGCTGTTCACCCTCAACCCGCTGCTGCTGATCCCGGCGGTGGTCGTGCTCGCCGGGTCGATCATGCGCAAGCCTCCGCTGGTCGTGCTGTTCGCGTCGTCCATGACGGCGCTGCTGATCGCGCTGCTGGTCCAGGGGGCGAGCGTGGGCGACCTGTTCGCCGCGGTCGTCTCCGGCTTCACCACCGACATGCTGCCGCAGGGGGACGGGGTCTCCGACGTCCTGGCCGAGCTGGTGAACCGGGGCGGGCTGTACTCGATGTACAACTCGGCGTTCTTCGTCTTCTGCGCCTTCTTCTTCGCCTCGGCGCTGGAGAAGTCGGGCGTGCTGCGGGTCCTGCTGGAGGGGCTCATCGCCAGGCTGCGGTCCACGGGAAGCCTCATCCTCACCACCCTGCTCTCCGGCTTCACCATCATCAACGGCACCTCCAACGCGCTGGTGACCTTCTTCCTGGTCAAGGACGTCTACGGCGACGCCTACCGGGCCAGGAACCTGCACCCGGTCAATCTGTCGCGCAGCATGGAGGACTCGGTCACGATCACCGAGGTGCTGATGCCCTGGACGGTGTCGGGCGTCTTCTTCGCCACCACCCTGGGCGTGGCCAACTTCGAGTTCCTGCCGTGGGCGGTGTTCAACTGGAGCGGTTTCCTGTTCTCCGCCCTGATCGCCTTCCTCGCGCCGCTGACCCGGGGTTTCGGCATCCGCCGCCTCGAACCGGAGCGGGAGCGCTCCACGACGTGAGCCCCGCCCGGGGCGGCCACGCGAAAGGGGAGCGGAGCACGTGCGGGGCACGTGCTCCGCTCCCCTCGGACGCGAAGGCGGTCAGGTCGGCGGCCGCGGCGGGACCGGGGCTCGCGACCCTCCCCCGTCCGGCTGGTCGGGCGGGAGGCTCCCGCTGGCGGGGGGCCGTCCGCGACCGTCCGCGAAGGCGGCACCTACCGGCCCTTCTTCAGGTCCTCCTTGCCCTGGCGCAGGCGCCCCTTGGCCATCTCGGCGCGACCCTCGTTCTTCATGCGGTCGTTGCCGGTGGCCTTGCCGGTGGTCTCCTTGGCCTTGCCCTTGACCATCTCGGCCTGGCTGCGGCCCTTCTCGGTGGCGCTCACGCTCTTCCTCCTTCGGTGGTTCCCGTGAGGAGCGGCGTACTGGCCTGCGAACCGCCCCTCTCCCCGTCCCCTGCCCGAAACAAGAAACCCTAAAATCCCCGCAAAACCCTCGAAACGCTCCACGCCCGCCGTCACCACCGCTGTTCCGCCCGAACACGAACCGGGGCCGGGCCCGCGAACGCGCGTCGCCGCCCCACCTCCGCGTCCGGGGGCGGGCCGTGTTTCCAAGGCTGCGGAACCCACCGCTCCGCGTGGGGGGGGGAGCCGTCGCCCCCCATGAGGTCTACGGAGCTCCCACGACGTCCTCGGGGCGCAGGGTCTGCAGCTCCGCCACCCCGGGGACCTCCCCCGCCAGGGCCGCCGTCTCGATCCGCCGCGACTGGCGGATCACGCTCTCCTCGAACAGCTTGCGGACCTCGCGCCCGTTGCCGTCCCCGAACACCCCGGCCCGCTCGACCACCAGCGCGCCCAGCGCCCCGCGCGTCTCCTCGGACACCAGGAAGTCGCTGCCCTCGGCCATCCCGACGAAGATCCGCACCAGCTCGTCCGCGTCGTAGGGGGCGAACTCCACCGTCCCGGAGAACCGCGACTCCAGCCCCGGGTTGCTCGCCATGAACTCGCGCATCTCCCCGGTGTAACCGGCGGCGATCACCACCACCTCGTCGCGGTGGTCCTCCATCAGCTTCAGGAGCGTGTCGACGGCCTCCTGGCCGAAGTCGGAGCCGCTGCCGCCCGGCCGGGCGAGCGCGTACGCCTCGTCGATGAACAGCACGCCTCCGCGCGCCCGGTCGAACACGTCACGCGTGCGCTGGGCGGTGTGGCCCACGTACGAGCCCACCAGGTCCGCCCGGCTGGCCTCCACCACCTGCCCCTGGGCGAGCACCCCCAGGGCCGCCAGCAGTTCCCCGTAGACCCGCGCGACCGTGGTCTTGCCCGTTCCCGGAGGCCCGGCGAAGACCAGGTGTCGCGAGGGCAGCGGGGCCTCCAGCCCGGCCGCCTGCCGCCGGCGTCCGGCCGAGATCAGGTTCACCAGGTCGGCCACCTCCCGCTTCACCGCCGCCAGGCCCACCATGGCGTCCAGGCGGCGCATCAGCTCCTCGACCTGACCGGCGTCCCTGGGCCCCTCCGCGACCCTGGCGGAGAGCCCGCCGTCCACGACGTCGGCGAGGTCCTCCGGCAGGATCAGTGACAGGTCCCGCGCCGAACCGAAGTCGCCGTCGACGATCCGGGTCGCCTGGGTCTGGACGGTCTCCTCGAACACGCGGCGCGCCTCGCGCCCGTTGCCGAAGGTCTCGTCGCGCTTCTGCGCCTGGAAGTGCCGGATGAGCAGCTCCCGGGTGCCCTCCCCCAGCGTGTAGCCCTGCCTGTCCGCCATCCCCGTGAAGATGGTCGTGAGCTGTTCGGGCGAGTAGTTCTCGAACTCGACGGTGCGGGCGACCCTCGACCGCAGCCCGGGGTTGGCGTCGAGGAAGCCGCGCATCTCGCTGGAGTACCCGGCGAAGATGACGACGACCTCCTCGCGCAGGTCCTCCATGAGTTTGATGAGGGTGTCGATGGCCTCCTGGCCGAAGTCCGATCCGCTGCCGAACTTGCGGGACAGCGCGTACGCCTCGTCGACGAACAGCACACCGCCCCGGGCCCGCTCGACCACCTCGGTGACCTTGGTGCTGGTGCCGCCCAGGTGCTCGGCCACGAGGTCGGGGCGGGCGGCCTCCACGAACTGGCCGCTCCCCAGCACGCCCAGGGAGCGCAGGATCCGCCCGTAGAGCCGGGCCACGGTGGTCTTGCCGGTTCCGGGCGGCCCGGAGAAGACGAGGTGGCGGCTGACGTTGAGCGCGGGCAGCCCCGCCGCCGCACGCTTGACGCTGACCTGCTGGAAGTTGACGAGGGCGCGGACCTCCTTCTTCACCCCGTCCAGGCCCACCATGGCGTCCAGTTCGGCCAGCAGTTCCTCCAGCGGCCGCACCTCCCCCTCGGGCGCGTCCGGCACGGCCGCGCCGCCGCTGCCGGTCGCGGCCCGCGCCTGGACCCGGTCACCGCCCCCGTTCCCGGTGATCTCGGTGTCCTCGGTCTGCACGGTGGCGGTGTCCTCGGCGTCCACCCCCTCAGCGGCGTTGCCGGAGACCGTGCACCCCACCAGGCGCACCCGGCTGGTGCCGTACACGGCCAGCCCGGAGCCGTCCCCGTCACGGACCACGGTGTCCTCCAACGTGACCACGGCCCCGTTCTCCACGCCGACTCCGGCCGACGCGCACCCGCTCACCGTCGACGAGCGCAGGACCAGGCGCGACTCGCCCCCCGCGTAGACACCGTGCAGGGAACAGTCCGAGATCTGGATCCCGTCGACCTCGACCTCGGACCCTTCGTTGACGGTCAGCGCGTTGAGTCTGCTGTTGGTGACCGTCGCCGTGCTGACCGTGACCGTGCTGTCCTGCCTGACGAGGAGGCCGCCCTCGACGTCGTCCCCGGTCAGATCGGTCAGGCTTCCCCGCGCGTCGACGATGTGCACCATCGTCGGCGACTTCGAGGCGCGCAACCCGGTGACCTCGAACCTCCCCTTCTGCGCGGCGAACACGCTCCACTTCTCCCGTGCCTCCTGGGGGCTGTCACGCAGCTCGACGTCGGAGAGCGTCGTCCGGCACTCCTCGACGTAGACCCCGTTCCCATCGACACGGGCCAGGGACAGCCCCTCACCGCTGACCCTGGCCCCCTCCCCGTGGAGGCCTGTCCGGGCAACGTCCTCGATGACCAGGTCCCGGACGGTCAACGCGCCCCCGACGGTCGCCAGGGCGCTGGCCCTGGCGTTGGTGATGCGGCCGTGGGTGATGGTCAGCTCGGAGTCGTCCCAGGCGTACACGGAGTCGCCTCCGGCACGGCCGCCGTCCACCCTGAGGCGGTGGAACTCCGCCCTGGAGCGCCCGGTCACCCGTACCGGCCAGCCCCGGTCCCCGGTGATCGTCAGGTTGGTGAACTTCGGAGCGGCGGAGTCCCGCACGTGGACCGCCTGGGTCCTCTCCCCTCCGCAGTCGGTCAGGACGCAGTCGGTGACCGTGGGCGAGGCCTTGGAGATGTGCAGGGTGTGCCATGTGTCGTGGCCCCCGGTGAAGGTGGTCCGGCGGATCTCGGGGGAGCCCGGGCCCTCGACGACGAGCACGGCGTCGGTGAAACGGCAGCCGTCCACCTTGCCCGTGGAGCCGTCCATGTAGAGTCCGCCGCCCGCGAACCCGCAGTTGGTGAACTCGGCTTCGGTGTTCTTCACGTTCACTTGCGTACTCGCGGAGAAGACGCAGTCGACGGCCTTCAGGAAGGCTTCGGGGTGCACGTACACGGGCGGGTACTCGGCCGATGCGTTGCGCACGTGCACACCGTGCAGTTCCAGCCGCCCCTTGTGCACGTTGAACACGTTCGTGTCGCCCGCCGAGACCGTCACGGTGCCGGGGCCCTGGAGGGGCACCACGATGACGTGCCGGTTCACACCGATCACCTGGGGTTCGGCGTAGTGGCCCGGCTCGACGTGCAGGTACAGGTCACTTCCCGCGTACATCGGGGCCCGCAGCGCCGCGTCCAGACTGGGGAAGGCGTAGGGGTCGGTCTGCGAGATTCGGACCGTGTACATCCATCGGCTCCCGGGGGGTGAGGGCACGGCGGCGCGGACCGTGCGAGGAATACGCGGTACGTACCGTATCGGCCGGTTGTGTCGTGCGGTGCCGGCCGCGCTCTCCCGCCCGCGACTGGCCGCCTCCGGCCACGCCGGGACCATGCCGGGGCCACGCCGGGACCGCGACGGGGGAAGGCCCCCGGACCTGGCCCGGGAGGGGAACGGTACCCTCGTCGAGCCAGTCGAACTCCACCTCGTGGGGCAGGGAACCCGGTGCGAATCCGGGGCTGACGCGCAGCGGTGAGGGTGACGGGCGGGCACGCCCCGGGGACGCGGTTCCCCGGGACAGCCACTGGAGCGCACGCTCCGGGAAGGCGCTCCGCACCGGTCGATCCCGAGTCCGAAGACCTGCTGGCGCTGGCGGTGACGGGCCGCCAGGTCAACCGAGGACCCCGCGAACGGGTCCCTGACCAGAAGGACGCGCATGTCCCCGATGGGCTCCCCATCCCCATCCCCCACCGTCCGCGCCCGGCGCGACCGCTGCCCGGGCGCCCTGCGGCCCTGGCCCGCCGACGACGGGCTGCTGGTCCGGCTCCGGCTCGTCGGCGGCAGGCTCCCCGTCCGTTCGCTGCGCGCCCTGGCCGCCGTGGCCCGGGAGTACGGCGACGGCCGGATCCACGTCACCGGGCGGGCCAACCTGCAACTGCGCGCCCTGCCCGGAAGCGGGGGGCGGCTGTCCCCCGAGGTGCTCCGGGCCCTGGAGGGCACCGGCCTGCTGCCCTCGCCCTCCCACGAGCTGGTCCGCAACATCATGGTCTCCCCCCGCACGGGGCTCGGGGCTGGAAGAGCGGACCTGCGGCCCGTGGCCGCCGAGCTGGACGGGCTGCTGTGCGCCGAACCGCGCCGCGCCGCCCTGCCCGGCCGATTCCTCTTCGTCCTGGACGACGGAAGCGGCGACCTGCTGGAGCGCTCCTGCGACCTGGGGGCGGTCGCCCTCGACGCGCGTACCGCCCAGCTCAGGGTCGGGGAGCACTGGGGCCCGCTGACACCGCTGGAGGAGGCCCCGGCCGCGCTCGTGCGCCTCGCCGACCGGTTCCTGGAGCTGCGCGGGGACGGCCCCGACGCCCCCTGGCACGTGGCCGAACTCCCCTCGCCCCTGATCGACCCGGCGCCGCCCGCCCCGGGGCTGCCCGAGCCCGCGCCACCGCTGCCGCACGGCCCGGTGCCCGGGATCGGACGGCACGTCCCCGTGCCCGAGGAGGGCCTGGACCGGACCGCCGCCGACGCGCTCGCCGCCGAAGCCGTCGAGGCCGGATCCGGCGAACTCGTCGTCACGCCGTGGCGCGCCGTCCTCGTCCCCGCAGGACACGGGACCGCGTCCGGGCGGCACAGGCTCGCCCCCGAGGAACACGGACCCGGCCCCGACAGGCCGGTCCCGGCTGACAAGCACATTCCCGGACAGCCCGACCACGTCCCCGGGGAGGCGCGGTGACCTCCCCGAGAAGACCGAACCGGCACTACGAGTACGTCGACGACGGGCCCGCCATCTACGCCGACTCCTTCGCCACCATCCGGCGCGAGGCCCGGCTCGACCACCTGCCCGCCAACGCCGAGCGGCTCGCCGTGCGGATGATCCACGGCACCGGCCAGGTCGACCTCGCCGACGACCTCGTCGTCCACCCCGACCTGGTCCCCGCGGCGCGCGCCGCCCTCCGGGCCGGTGCGCCGATCCTGTGCGACGCGCGCATGGTGGCCTCCGGCGTGACCGCGAGCCGCCTGCCCAGCGACAACGAGGTGCTCTGCCTCCTGGGTGACGAGCGGGTGCCCGGCCTGGCCCGGGAGTGGGGCACCACCCGCACGGCCGCCGCGGTGTCGCTGTGGGAGCCGCTGCTCGACGGCGCCGTGGTCGCCGTCGGCAACGCGCCCACCGCCCTGTTCCACCTGCTGGAGATGCTGATCGACGGCGCTCCGCGCCCCGCCGCGATCGTCGGCTGCCCGGTCGGCTTCATCGGCGCGGCCGAGTCCAAGCAGGCGTTGACCGAGCTGCGCGACCGGCACGGCCTCGACGTCCCCTACGTGACCGCGCGCGGCCGTCGCGGGGGTTCGGCGATGGCCTCCTCGGCCCTCAACGCACTCGCCAAGGAGGAAGAGTGACCGGCCGTTTCCACGGCGTCGGCGTCGGCCCGGGCGACCCCGAGCTGATCACCCTCAAGGCGGCCAGGCTCATCGCCGCGGCCGACGTCGTCGCCTACCACGCGGGTGTGGGCAAGGAGTCCAACGCCCGCCGCATCGCCGACGCGCTGATCCCGGACGGGGTGGTCGAGGAGCGGTTGACCTATCCGGTGACCACCGGGGCGACCGACCACCCGGGCGGCTACGCGGGGGCGCTGGCCGACTTCTACGAGGAGTCCGCCGCCCGGCTGGCCGCCCACCTGGACGCCGGGCGCGACGTCGTCCTGCTCTCCGAGGGCGATCCGCTGTTCTACGGGTCGTACATGTACATGCACGACCGGCTGTCCGAGCGCTACCCCACCGAGATCGTGCCGGGCGTCCCGGCGTTCGCCGCCGCCACGGCCGCCGCGGCCGCCCCGCTGGCCCGGCAGACCGACGTGCTCACCGTGCTGCCCGGCACCCTGCCCGAACCGGAACTGGCCCGCCGCCTGGCCGACACCGACGCGGCCGTGGTCATGAAACTGGGCCGGACCTTCCCGGCCGTGCGCCGCGCCCTGGCCGCGGCCGGGCGGCTGGAACACGCGGTGTACGTGGAGCGGGCCTCGATGGGCGGGGAGCGGCGGCTGCCGGTGGCCGAGGTGGACCCGGCGACGGTGCCCTACTTCTCCCTGGTGCTGGTGACCGGGGACAGCCGCAACGGGCCGCGCTCCCGCAAGGTCGGCGAGGCCGCGCGGACGCAGACGGCACAGACGGAGCAGACGGCACAGGCGACCCAAGAGGGGCCCGGTTCCGCCGTACCGGCGGCGGACACGGCGTCCGCGACCACCGGACCGGCGGCCGAACTGCTGGTCGTGGGCCTGGGCCCGGGCCCCGAG
Organism: Nocardiopsis sp. LDBS0036; assembly: GCF_041228755.1. Lineage (NCBI taxonomy): Bacteria > Bacillati > Actinomycetota > Actinomycetes > Streptosporangiales > Nocardiopsidaceae > Nocardiopsis > Nocardiopsis sp. LDBS0036. Next base: position 476,004 of record NZ_CP141103.1, on the reverse strand, counting down.
GACTGGCTCACCCCCGAGGCGAGCGCGGCGCTGGCCGAGGTGGACCACGTGGTGGGCTACGGCCCCTACGTCAACCGGGTACCGCAGCGCCCCGGGCTCACCCGGCACGCCTCCGGCAACACCGTCGAACTCCAGCGCGCCCGGTTCGCCCTCGACCTGGCCGGGCGCGGCGAACGCGTGGCCGTGGTCTCCGGCGGGGACGCCGGGGTCTTCGGCATGGCCACCGCCGTGTTCGAGGCGGCCGAGGACCCCGCCTACCGGGACGTGCCCGTCCGGGTGCTGCCCGGGGTCAGCGCCGTCCAGGCGGTCGCGGCCCGCGCGGGCGCCCCCGTGGGCGGCGACTTCGCGGTGATGAGCCTGTCGGACCGCCTCAAGCCGTGGGAGGTGGTCGAGCGGCGTCTGCGCGCCGTCGCCGAGGCCGACCTGGCGCTGGCCGTCTACAACCCCGCCTCCCGGTCCCGGACCGAGCAGATCGTCACCGCGCGCCGGATCCTGCTGGAGCACCGCAAACCCGACACCGTGGTCGTCGTCGGCCGCGACGTGGGCCGCGAAGGCGAGTCCCTGACGGTGACCACCCTGGGCGAACTCGACCCCGCCGCCGTGGACATGCGCTGCCTGCTCATCGTCGGCGCGTCCGGAACCCGGGTCACCGGGGCGGGCCGCGTGTGGACCCCCAGGTGGGTGAAGCCGTGACCGTGCACTTCGTGGGCGCGGGGCCCGGAGCCGCCGACCTGCTGACCGTGCGCGCCACACGCATGCTCGCCGGGGCCGACGTGGTCCTCTACCCCGGCACCTACCTGGACCCGCAGGTCCTGACGCACTGCGCGCCCGGCGCCGAACTGGTGGACACCCAGGGCCTGGACCTGGACCGCATCACCGACCACCTGGTCCGCGCGCACACGGCGGGCCGCGACGTCGTACGGCTCACCTCCGGCGACCCGTCGCTGTACTCGGCGCTGGCCGAGCAGACCCGCAGGCTCGACGCGCACGGCGTTCCGTGGGACGTCACGCCCGGGGTGCCCGCGTACGCGGCCGCCTCGGCGCTGGCGGGACGGGAGCTGACCGTGCCGCTGGTGGCCCAGTCGGTGGTGCTGACCCGCACGCGGGCCCGCTCGACCGCCATGCCCGGGACCGAGTCGCTGGCCGCGTTCGCCGCGACCCGGGCCACGCTGGTGCTGCACCTGGCGATCCGGCGGGTGCGCGAGCTGATGGCCGAGATCGAACCCGAGTACGGCGGCGACTGCCCGGTGGTCGTGGTGTACCGGGCCAGCCAGCCGGGCGAGGCGGTGCTGCGCGGCACGGTCTCCACCGTCGCCGACGCGGTGGAGGAGGCCGGGTTCCGGCAGGCGGCGGTGATCCTGGTGGGGCGGGCGCTCGATCCCGGGGCGGGCGGTGAGTCCTACCTCTACGACCCGGCCCGGCCGCGGGCCAGCGGGTAGGGAGGGCCCCGAAGGGGTTCCGGAGGCTCCGCGGGCGGGTTCGCGTGGAGGGAGGGGCGTGCGTGGGGGTCGAGGGCTCCCGTGCCTCCGGCGCCTGGGCGCGAAGCAGCGCAGCGGAGGGTCAGGGCAGCACCGCCAGACACCACTGGGTGACCGTGCGGGCGGGCGTCCAGCCGGTGAACCCGCCGATGGGCGCGGTGGTCTCGACGGCGATCCGGGTCAGCTCGCCCCCGTGGCGCCGGTGGGCGTCGGCGAGCAGGTGCTCGGTCTCCAGCGTCACCCCGTGCACCACGATCCGCCCTCCCGGCCGCAGCGCCCCCAGGCAGGCGTCGAGCACGCCCGGCCGGGTCGCGCCGCCGCCGACGAACACCGCGTCGGGCGCGGGCAGCCCGGCCAGCGCGTCCGGCGCGCGGCCGGTGACCACGTCCAGGCCGGGAACGCCGAGGCGGCCCGCGTTGCGGCCGATCCGCGCGGCCCGTTCGGGGTGGGCCTCCACCGCCGTGGCGGTGCAGGAGGGGTGGGCGCGCATCCACTCGATGCTCACCGAGCCCGCGCCAGCGCCCACGTCCCACAGGTGCTGGCCCGGCGAGGGGGCCAGGCGGGCCAGCGCCGAGGCGCGCAGGTCGCGCTTGGTGAGCTGCCCGTCGTGTTCGAAGGCGTCGTCGGGCAGCCCCGCGACCAGGCCGTGGCCGGGCGGGCCCAGGAGTTCCAGGGCCAGCACGTGCAGCGGGGGCACCGTGCCGGGAGGTGACGCGAGCCAGTGGTCGGCGGTGGTCTCCAGGCGCGACTCGGAGTCCGCGCCCAGGTCGCCCAGCACGGTCATCCGGCTGGCGCCGTAGCCCGCGCCGACCAGCAGGGCGGCGACCGCGGCGGGGGTGGCGCCGTCGGAGGAGAGCACCAGGACGCGGTGGCCGGGGGCGAGCTGGCGCAGCAGCAGGCGGGGGTCGCGGCCGACCAGGCCCACCACCGCGCAGCGTTCGGCGGGCCAGCCCATGCGGGCGCGGGCCAGGGCGACCGAGGAGACGGCGGGTTCCACCCGCACGGCGTCCGCGCCCAGCAGGTCGATCAGGGTGGTGGCGATGCCGGACACCAGGGGGTCGCCGGAGGCCAGCGCCACGGTGGAGGGGCCGTCAGGGGAGGCGCTGTCGGCGGAAGCTGGGTCGGCGGAGGCGGCGTCGAGCGAGGCCAGCAGAGGCGGCAGGCCCTCGCGCAGGGGTGAGGGCCAGGCCAGGCGGCGCTGCCGGGGCCGGTCGGGGAGCATCGCCAGGTGCCTGCGCCCGCCGAGCACCGTGTCGGCGGCCAGGACGAGCGCGCGCAGCCGCTCGGGCAGGCCGGGCCAGCCGTCCGCGCCGATGCCGACGACGGTGATCCGGCGCCCGGTGGGCGGGGAGACCCCGTCCTCCCGCGCAGCGGCACGGTGGGTGACGGAAGCAGGCTCCGCGCCGCAGGCGTCCGTTGAGGGTGCACCACTCCCCCGCGCAGCGGCATCCGGGCGGTGGTGGGTGACGGGAGGGCGGCTGTCGTCCTTCATTCCTCGGACGCTATCGTGGCGGCAGGCATGAGGTGCCCCAACGGCCCAGCCATCGGAAACGGTGGGGACGGCCGGCGGGGAGAATCTGGGAAGCCCGGTGAGACTCCGGCACAGGCCCGCTGCGGTGAACCGAGCCTTCCGTCCAGGAAGGACCCGGCAAGTCCGAAGACCGGCCTCGCGCCCGTCCCTTACCGATGGCGACATGAGCGGGAGCCTCTACATGCCATTGCGGTCACCGCACTACCCCTTTTCCGCAATCGTCGGCTGCGACGCCGAGCAACTCGACGACCTGGGCCTGTCCCTCGTCCTCACCAGCGTCTCGCCGGAGATCGGCGGCGTCCTGGTGCGCGGCGAGAAGGGCACCGCCAAGTCCACCGCGGTCCGGGCCCTGGCCTCCCTCCTGCCGCCCGTCGACGTCTACCAGGGCGACCGGTTCTCCGTGGACCCCGCCGACCCGGCGCAGCACTCCCCCGACGGGCCCTTCGGGTCCGGCACGGCCGTGGAGAGCCGCCCGGTGCGCCTGGTCGAACTGCCCGTCGGCGCCACCGAGGACCGCGTCCTGGGCTCCCTGCACCTGGAACAGGCCCTCACCCACGGCAGGGTCGCCTACGAACCCGGCCTGCTGGCCCGGGCCCACCGCGGCATCCTCTACGTCGACGAGGTCAACCTCCTGCACGACCACCTGGTCGACCTGCTGCTGGACGCCGCCGCGACCGGCCGGGTCACCGTGGAGCGCGACGGGTTCTCCGTGGAGCACGCGGCCCGGTTCCTGCTCATCGGCACCATGAACCCCGAGGAGGGCGAGCTGCGCCCGCAGCTCCTGGACCGGTTCGGACTCACCGTCGAGGTCGCCGCGCCGTCCGAGCCCGCGATCCGCGCCGAGGTGGTGCGCAGGCGCATGTCCCACGACGCCGACCCCGCCGCCTTCGCCGGGCGCTACCACGGGGCCGAGAAGGCGCTGGCCGAACGCATCGCGGCGGCCCGGGAGGCACTGGGCCGGGTGCGCCTGTCCGAGGCCGCGCTGCTGAAGATCGCCGAGGTGTGCGCCGCCTACGACGTGGACGGCCTGCGCGCCGACATCGTGACCGCGCGCACGGCGATGGCGCACGCGGCCTGGTCGGGCCGAACCTCGGTCACCCGGGCCGACATCCGCCGCGCAGCCACGCTCGCCCTGCCGCACCGGCGCCGACGCAACCCCTTCGACGCGCCGGGACTCGACGAGGAGCTCCTGGACCGGATCCTGGGCGACGAGGAACCGCCGCCCGACCCCCCGGAGCCGCCGGGCCCGCAGGGGACCGACGACGGCGACGATTCCGAAACCCCGTCAGACACACAGGACCCACAGGATCCCTCCGACAACGCCAGTCCCCCGGACAACGCCGGGGACACCGGGGAAGCCGAGACCTCCGGCGGCGAACAGCCCGACCCGGAGCGCTCCCCCGCCTCAGCCGAGCACGCGCCCGAGGATGCCGAGGGCGACTCCCCCGAACCCCGCCCCTCCGGCGCCTCCCCGACCACCGCCAGGGCCGCCGCCCCCTACCGGACCCGGCTGCTCACCGTGCGGGGCTCCGGCGAGGGCGCCGACGGCAGGCGCAGCCGGGCCGTCGGCACGCGGGGCCGGCGGATCGGCGCCGCCGAGCCCGGCCGGGGTGCGGGCAGCGCGGTCCACCTGGTGGAGACCGTGCGGGCCGCCGCGCTGCGGCCCCAGGGCGGCGGCCGACTGCGGCTGCGCCCCCGCGACCTGCGCGTCGCGGTCCGCGAGGGTCAGGAGACCAACCTGGTGCTGTTCTGCGTGGACGCCTCCGGCTCCATGGCGGCGCGCAGGCGTATGACCGAGGTCAAGACCGCGATCCTGTCCCTGCTCCTGGACGCCTACCGGCGCCGCGACAAGGTCGGCCTGGTCACCTTCCGGGGACGCGAGGCCGAACTCACGCTGCCGCCGACCCGTTCGGTGGACGTGGCCGCGGCCCGCCTCGACGACCTGCCCGCCGGGGGGCGCACCCCGCTGGCCGAGGGCCTGGAGGAGGCGGCCCGCGTCCTGCGCCGCGAGCGGCTGCGGGACCCGAGGCTGCGTCCGCTCCTGGTCGTGGTCACCGACGGCCGGGCCACCGGCGGCAAGGGGGCGGTGGGCCGCGCGATGGCCGCCGCCGACCACGTCGCCGGACTGGGCGTGACCACCGTCGTGGTGGACGGGGAGTCCGGGCCGCTGCGCCTGGGCCTGGCCGCCTCCCTGGCCGCCCGCCTGGGCGCCGACCACATGCCCGTCAGCGAGGTCAGCGCCGACGCGCTGGGCACCGCCGTACGAGAGAGGGCCGCCTGATGCCCAAGGGACAGCCGCTCGTCGTCCCCGACGACGGGCTCACCACGCGCCAGCGCCGCAACCAGCCCGTGTTCGCCGTGCACACCGGTGACGGCAAGGGCAAGTCGACCGCCGCGTTCGGCCTCGCGCTGCGCGGCTGGAACCAGGGCTGGCGGATCGGGGTGTTCCAGTTCGTCAAGTCGGCGAAGTGGCGCATCGGCGAGCAGACCGTGCTGGAACGCCTGGGTGAGCTGCACGAGCAGACCGGCGAGGGCGGTCCGGTCGAGTGGCACAAGATGGGTTCGGGCTGGTCGTGGAGCCGTCGCAAGGGCGACGCCGAGGACCACGCGGCGGACGCCGCCGAGGGCTGGGCGGAGATCAGGCGAAGGCTCGCCGACCAGACGCACGACCTGCTCATCCTGGACGAGTTCACCTACCCGCTCAACTGGGGCTGGGTCGACGTCGAGGACGTCCTGGCCGCCCTGCGGGACCGCCCCGGCCGCCAGCACGTGGTGATCACCGGCCGCCGCGCCGACCCGCGGCTGCTGGAGGCCGCCGACCTGGTCACCGAGATGACCAAGGTCAAGCACCCCATGGACGCCGGGCGCAAGGGGCAGCGGGGCATCGAGTGGTGACCTCCCGGGGCACCTCGGAGGGTTCGCGAAGCCGGACGGCCGGGCCCGCGGAGGCCGCCGGGGAGTACGCGGGAACCGGAGAAGCGGGGGCCGGACCGACGCCGTCGGCCCGGCCGACAGGGCTGCTCCGGCCGACACCGCGTGCACGGCCGACGGCGCTGCCCCGGCTGATGATCGCCGCGCCCATGACCGGGCAGGGCAAGACCACGGTCGCGACCGGGCTGATGGCGGCGCTGCGCGACGCCGGGTACGCGGTGAGCGGCCACAAGGTGGGCCCCGACTACATCGATCCCGGCTACCACGCCCTGGCCACCGGGCGTCCGGGCCGCAACCTCGACCCGCACCTGGTCGGCGTGGAGCGGATGGCGCCGCTGCTGCTGCACGGGGCGCGCGGCGCGGACGTCGCCGTCATCGAGGGTGTGATGGGCCTGCACGACGGGCGGCTGGGCACGGACGGGTTCGCCTCGTCCGCGCACGTCGCGGCCCTGACGCGGACACCGGTGGTGCTGGTGGTGGACGTGTCGCGGATGTCGCGTTCGGTGGGCGCGCTGGTGGCGGGGATGGCCGCCTACGACCCGGCGGTCGAGGTGGTCGGGGTGATCCTCAACCAGGCGGGTTCGGTGCGCAACGTCGCCGAGATCACCCGGGCCACGCACCTGCCCGTCCTCGGCGTGGTCCACCGCGACGAGCGGCTCGCCAGCCCGTCCCGGCACCTGGGACTGGTTCCGGCGTCGGAGCGGGCGGAGTCGGCGCGCGTGGTCGAACGGCTTGGGGAGCACGTCGCGCGCCAGGTGGACCTGGACGCGCTGCTCGCGGTGGCCCGTTCCGCGCCCGCGCTGGACGCCCGGTCCTGGGATCCGGCACTGGCACTGGGAACACCCGCTCCGGGGTCCCTGCCCGAGGACCCGGCACAGGCGCGGGAGACATCGGTTCCCGGTACTCCGCTCGAAGGTCGGACACGGGCATGGGAAAACTCGGGTCCCGGCACCCCGCCCGAAGACCCGGCGCGGACGCGGGAGGAGTCCCAGGCTCCCCACGCAGCCCACACGGACCACGAGACCCACACGGTTCGTGCCCCCGGAGGACCCGGTGAGCGCCACACAGCCCACACCGACCACGGACCCCACGAACCCCCCGCGTCCCGGCGGCCGGTGGTCGCGGTGGCGGGCGGCCGGGCCTTCACCTTCCGCTACGCCGAGACCGAGGAACTGCTCACCGCCGCCGGGTGCGAGGTCGTCGCGTTCGATCCGCTGGGCGACACCGCGCTGCCCCCGGGCACCCGGGGCGTCTACCTCGGCGGCGGCTTCCCCGAGGTCTACGCCGGTGAGCTCGCCGCCAACCGCGGCCTGCTGACCCAGCTGCGCGAGGCGGCGCGGGACGGGGTGCCGACCGTCGCCGAGTGCGCGGGTCTGCTCTACCTGGCCGAGTCCCTGGACGGCGAGCCCATGGCCGGGGCCGTCCCCGCGCGCGCCCGGATGACGGGGCGGCTCACCCTGCGCTACCCCGAGGCGGTCTCACCGGGGGACACCCTGCTGACCCGGGCCGGAGAGCGGGTCACTGGGCACGAGTTCCACCGCACCGCCCTGACCCCCGGTGCCCGCGGCGACCTCCCGGCGTGGGAGATCGAGGGAGCGCCGGAGGGTTTCGCCTCACCGACGCTGCACGCCTCCTACCTGCACGTCCACTGGGCCGGACACCCCCGGCTCGCCGCCCGCTTCGCGGACGCCGTGCGCGCCGCCGTCTGACCGGGTGCCGCGGACAGCGGCACCCGGCCGGGCGACCCCTGCGGCGGCCCTCTCAGCGGGGCCCGCCGGGGTCGCCCGCCTTCCCGGCGCCGGTGGCCCGCCGGGTGGACCCGGCCGCGAGGAAGGCCGACACGAGCGCCGCGCAGACCACGAGTATCGCCTGCTGGATACCGTAGAGCCCTCCGAGCAGCCCCAGCGGTGGCTGGCCTCCCGGGAAGGCCGCGTATCCCAACGAGCTGACCACGGGCACCCTCGCCGCGGCTCTCGCGGGGTCGTCCGCCCTCACTCCCACGCGGCCCGGGCGGCCCTCATCGCGGGCGACACGTAGCCGGTGCCGATCCGCACACCGTCGAGCCACTCGGTCAGGCGCGCCGCCTCCTCCCCCAGGGCCCGGCGCGTGGCCGTCGACACCGGTTCGAGCAGGTGCACCCGGACCGCGCCGGAGCCGTCCTGCACCCACGTCCCGACCACGCGGCCGTCCGCCCAGGCGGTCGTGCCCGCGTTGCCGCGGTTGTCGAAGAGCTGCTGGCGGTGGGGGCCCAGGTAGAAGTCCCGGCCGCGCCAGCCCATGACGGTCGGGTCGAGCACCGGCAGCAGGGCGACCCACGGGCCCGGGTCGGCCGTCCGGCCGAGGTCGTCGGGCAGGAGCCAGCCGGTGGCGCCGCCGTCGAGGGAGACCATGACGGCGCCGAGTTCGGCCAGCGCCGTGCGCACCGCCGTCTTGGTGGACCCCAGCCACCAGACGATGTCGTCCTCGGTCCCCGGTCCGAAACTGTGCAGCCAGAGGCGGACGAGCTCCCGGTAGCCCTCGGCGGCGCTCCACGGGGCGGGAACGCCGTCGAGCCAGTGCCCGGTCAGGGTCCAGCGCGGCTGCGAGACCGCGAAGCGGCCGGTGTTGGCGCCGCGCACGATGTCGGCGGCTGCGCCGAGGAGGGTGAGCACCCGCGGTGCCGACCACACCTCACCCGCCGACCCCGTCACCCTCACGTCGATCCTCGGCACCGCCCGGCGCACGTCGGCGGCCACCAGTCCCTCGGGTTCGTCGGCGAGCAGGGCCAGGACCTCGGCCTCGGCCCGGTCGAGCCAGGCGTCGCCGTCGTCGGCGATCCCCTCCCTGACCAGGTCCTTGCGCATGCGGGCGCGCTCCGCGGCGGCGACGCGCGCGGAGGCGCTCGGCCACACGGCGGGCAGCAGTTCGCGCGGGAACACGAAGAGCGTGCGCCGCATCGCCAGCTGCTTCACCAGCCGCCGGTCCTCGTAGAGCGCCCTGTCGAGGTCGGCCACGGTCAGCGAGGGCACGCGCGCCCGGCACGACAGGTAGACGGTGGCCGGTTCGGTGGCGTGCAGCGCGGTCACCGCCCGCGTGGCCGCCTCCGGGGAGTCCGCGTGGAAACCCGCCGCCAGGGCGTGCCGAACGCCGATGCGGGCGCGCCGTTCGTCGTCACTCACGTGGTGCATCGGCTCATCGTGCCACACCGTCCGGACATTTCGATACGCGCCAGTTCCGGAACTCTTCCGTTCCTGAACTACTCTGTTCCGGAACTGGTGTGTATCGTTCCGACCAGCGGTGAGACGAGGAGGAGACCGCCATGACGCGAGACAGCGACACCCGCGCCCCCGCCGCTCCCGGCGGCGGTCCCGCGCGCCCCGGCCGCAGGCGGGACAGCTCCCGTGACGGCGCCATCCTCGACGCGACGCTGGAGGTCCTGGCCGAAGCCGGGTTCGCCCGGCTGACGATGGACGCCGTAGCGGCCCGGGCCGGAGCCGGGAAGGCCACGCTCTACCGCCGCTGGCCCTCCAAGACGGAACTGGTGGTCGACGCGGTGGCGCGCATGAAGCGCGAGCAGGTCGACACCGGGAGCCTGCCCGACACCGGCGACCTCCGGGAGGACCTGCTCGGCCTGTTCCGGCCCCAGTCGGCACGGGAGGGCGAGCGCAGGCTCCGGATCATGGCGGGACTGGCCTCGATGCTCGTCCAGGACGAGGCGTCCGCCGACGCCGTCAGCGCCGCGATCGTCCAGCCCTGGGCCGAGGCCCACCGCCTCCTCATGCGGCGCGCCGTCGAGCGCGGGGAGGCCTCGGCCGCGGCCGACGTCGACACCCTCTCCCAGGTGGTCGCGTCGATGGCCGCCTACCGCGCGCTCGTCCAGCGCAGGCCCTTCGACCGGGACTTCCTCGTGTCGCTGGTGGACGGCGTCCTGATGCCCGCACTGCGCGGCCCCCGGGCCGGGACCCCCTCAACGGAACCGGAACGCACGCCCTGACCAGCCGGGCACGGGAGCCGTGCGCGTCCGCGCGTCCCGAGCGTCACCTTTCCCGGGTTCGACGGTGTCCGGGTTCGCATGGCGGTACCGGCCCCGGTCATCGCCCGGAGTCCACGCGTCGAGCCCCTCGGGGAGCACACGTGTCCTGCACGAAGCGTTGGCCTAGAATGTGCGCTGGAGGAGCCCACCATGACCGTTGCGGACCACCACCCACCGCCCACCCACCCATCCGTCACCGTCCAACAGTTCGAGCCCATCGCCCTGGCTGCCGAGCGCGAGGACGTCAAACTCGAATACGTCAACGGAAAGATCTGGGCCGAAGGCGTGACCGACGGGGACCACAACAGCATCCTGACGTGGCTGTTCCGCCAGTTCATGGCACACCGGCCCGACCTGGACCTCACACAGGGCCAAGGCCTGAAGGTCGACACCTACCGCAACGGACGCGCCCGCCCCGACGGCATCCTGACACCGGTCGGCTACTTCGACGGCCAAGGCGAATGGGCCGAGCCCGACGGGGTTCTCGCCGTCATCGAGGTGACCTCCTGGGACGCCGACACGCACGCCCGCGACCGGGTCGAGAAGCCCGCTGCCTACGCCGCCACCGAAATCCCCGCCTACCTGTTGGTCGACCGTGACGTGAACGCCGTGGTGGTGCACTCCCGTCCCGAACACGGTGAGTACCAGGACCGGTCAAGGCACGTCTACGGCGACAGGGTCGAGATCCCCGGCACCGGGATCATCCTGGACACCGACGAGCTGAAGAGCCGGTTCGCCCGCTGACGCGGCCCGCGCGCACCGGTGGCGACGGCCGCGACCGTCCCACGGTCTCCCCTCACCCCAGGGCGGTCACCCAGGCGAACGCGGCGGCCACGTCGTGGACGGTGGGCACGCCGGTCGGACCCGGCGGGCGCCGCACCACCACGACCGGAACGCCCAGCAGCCCGGCCGCCTCCATCTTGGGCCGGGTGTAGGCGCCGCCGGAGTCCTTGGTGACCAGCACGTCCGCGCGGTGCCCGCCCATCAGGTCCAGTTCGCCGTCGAGGGTGTACGGCCCCCGGCTGGTCAGCAGGGACCACGTGCCGGGCAGCGCGAGTTCGGGGACGTCCACCACCCGGGCCAGGACCGCCCGCCGCTCCAGCCTCGGCACGAAGCGGGCGAGCTCCTGGCGGCCCACCGTGAGGAAGGGCCGCTCCCCGAGCTCCGCGGCCCGCTCCGCCGCCTCCTCGTGGGTGGCGGCGTACCGCCAGGCCGGGTCGGGGTCCCAGCCCGGCCGCTCCAGCCGCAGCAGGGGAAGGTCCGTGCAGGCGGCCGCCGCGTTGGCGGTCATGCCCAGGGCGAAGGGGTGGGTGGCGTCCACGACCGCGTCGTAGGAGGCCAGCGCCGCGCGCAGACCCGGCACTCCCCCGAAGCCGCCGATCCGGACCCGGCCCACCGGCAGGCGGGGCCGGGCCACCCGCCCGGCCAGCGACGTGGTCACGTCCACCCCCGCGTCGACCAGGAGGGCGGCCAGCTCACGGGCCTCGGACGTTCCCCCCAGAAGCAGCAGCCTCACCGGGACACCTCCGCTCCGGGCCCGCGCCGCGGGCGTGCGGCGGGCGGGGCTCCCGGGGCCAGCACGGGCAGACCCGCCGGGGCGCCCTCGCGGGCCAGGGCCAGCAGGGCGTCCACGTCCAGGTGCTCCTCCGCCAGGTCGGCGAGCAGGTCCAGGCGCCGCTCCCGGGCGGCGGCGAAGCGCACCCCGGAGGGCGCGCAGCCCAGCGCCTCGGCCAGGAAGGCGGCGCGGAAGGCGTCGCCCTCCAGGCTGCCGTGCCACATGGTGCCGAAGACGTTGCCCGCGCGGGCGCCGCCCGGGAACCCCTCCGCGCCGCCGCCGACCGTGACCCGGCCGTGGTGGATCTCGTAGCCGTGCGCGGGCGCCCCGAGCGCCTCCCCCGAGGGCAGGCGCAGGGTCTTGTCCGCGGTGAAGTCGGTCCGGGCGTCGAGCAGCCCGAGGCCGTCCGCGCGCGCCCCGGGTGCGGCCTCGACCCCGTCGGCGTCGGTGACGGTGCGGCCGAGCATCTGGAACCCGCCGCAGATCCCCAGCAGCGGCCGACCGCGCCGGGCGTGCTCGACGATCGCCCGGTCGAGTCCGCGCGAGCGCAGCCAGGCCAGGTCGGCCAGGGTGGAGCGCGTGCCGGGCAGGACGACCAGGTCGGCGTCGGCCACGTCGCGCGGACCGGAGGCGAAGACGACGTCCAGGCCCGGTTCCAGCCCGAGGGCGTCCACGTCGGTGAAGTTGCTGATCCGGGGCAGGCGCACCACGGCCACCCTCAGCCCCGCTCCCCCGCGCGTCCGGCGGCCCTCCAGGTCCAGGGCGTCCTCGGAGTCCAGCCACAGCCCCGGGTCCCACGGCAGGGTGCCGTAGACCCGGCGGCCGGTGAGCCGCTGGAGGTCCTCCAGGCCGGGCCGCAGCAGTCCGGGGTCCCCGCGGAACTTGTTGACCACGAAGCCCGCGACCAGCTCCTGGTCGGCGGGCTCCAGCAGACCCACCGTGCCGTACATCGCGGCGAAGACGCCGCCCCGGTCGATGTCGCCGACCACCACCACGGGCAGGCCCGCGTGCCGGGCCAGGCCCATGTTGACGTAGTCGCCCGCCCGCAGGTTGATCTCGGCGGGGCTGCCCGCGCCCTCGGCGACGACGACGTCGTGGCGGGACGCGAGGTCGTCGTAGGCGGCGTGCGCGGCCTCGGCCAGGTGGCGGCGGCCCGCCTCCCAGTCGGCCGAGGAGACGTCCCCGGCGGGGTGGCCGAGCAGGACGGCGTGGCTGCGCCGGTCGGTGCCCGGTTTGAGGAGCACGGGGTTCATGGCGGGCTCGGGCACGGCGCGGGCCGCCAGGGCCTGCACCCACTGGGCGCGGCCGATCTCCGCCGGGCGGCCGTCGGGGCCGTGGCAGACCATCGAGTTGTTGGACATGTTCTGCGCCTTGTAGGGGGCGACCCGCGCGCCTCGGCGCGCGAAGGCCCGGCACAGGGCGGTGGTGACCACGCTCTTGCCCGCGTCGGAGGTGGTCCCGGCGACCAGCAGTCCTCCTCCACGGCCGCAGCCCACCGGGGCCTGCGGCCCGCCACCACCCTCAACGGACACGCTCCGCACGCGGTCCTCCCCTCCTCGCCGCCCGCCGTCGTCCGGCGGGACCGCTCCGCGCGGGGACGGGCCACCACCACCGGCCGGAGCCCCCGGCCCGGTTCCGTTCACTTCGGCCTCCTCAGCAGCGCGACGTCCATCACCCAGCCCGCCCGCGCCCTGGCCCGCCTGCGGCGCGCGGCGATGTCGAGCTGCGCCGCGCCGACCCGCCCGGCGACCAGCTCCTCGGTGTCGGTGCCCAGGTTGGCGCCCCACCAGACCGTCCAGTCCCTCAGCTCGCCGAACGCCAGCTCGCCCCCGAGCACGGCCTCGCCCCCGAGCATGACGACGATGTTGTCCTGCCCCGCCGCCACCGCCTCGCCCAGGCGGCGCGCGGGGGTCACGTGCACCGGACGGCCCACCTCGTGCAGCACGATCCGGTGCCGCGCGGCCAGGAGCTGGGGGGCGCTGACGCCGGGGAGCACGTCGTACTCCACCGCGACGGCCCCCCGCTCGGCGATCCGTTCCACGATCCGCAGCGTGGAGTCGTACAGACCCGGGTCGCCCCAGACCAGGAACGCCGCGGTGCCGCCGCGTTCGCCCAGCACCCGCTCGTAGGCGGCGACCCGCGCCTCGTGCCAGGCGGCCACCGCGGCCGCGTAGTCCGCCGGGTCGTCGCGGTCGCGTTCGGGGTCGGGCACCACGACCAGCGGCACGCCGTGCGCCTCGCACACGGCCCGGCGCAGGGCCAGCAGCCCGTCGTCCCCGCGTTTTCGGGCGGCCACCGCGTAGTCGCAGCCGCGCAGCGCGTCGGCGACCTCCGGGGTGACGTGCCGCGGCCCCATGCCGATGCCCAGGATGCGCACCCTCACTCGGACCGGTCCTCCAGGTCTCCCTCGACCTCCAGGTAGACCTCCTGGAGGGCCTCCAGCGTCGCCGGGTCCGGCTCGGCCCACAGGCCGCGCCGGGCGGCCTCGTGCAGCCGCTCGACGATACCGTGCAGCGCCCACGGGTTGGAGCGGCGCAGGAACTCCTGGGTGTCGGCGTCGAGCACGTACTCGGCGGCGAGCCTGTCGTACATCCAGTCGTGCACCACACCGGCCGTGGCGTCGAAGCCGAAGAGGTAGTCGACGGTGGCGGCCAGCTCGAAGGCTCCCTTGTAGCCGTGGCGGCGCATGGCCGAGATCCAGCGCGGGTTGACCACCCGGGCCCGGAACACGCGGGCGGTCTCCTCGGCCAGGGTGCGGGTGCGCACCGCGTCGGGCGAGGTGGAGTCGCCGACGTAGGCCTTGGGGTCGGCGCCGGTGAGGGCGCGGACGGTGGCGATCATGCCGCCGTGGTACTGGAAGTAGTCGTCGGAGTCGGCGATGTCGTGCTCGGCGCTGTCCACGTTCTTGGCCGCGACCTTGATCCGGCGGTAGTTGGCGCGCATGTCGTCGGCCGCCGCGACGCCGTCCAGGCCCCGCCCGTAGGCGAAGCCGCCCCAGGCCGTGTAGACCTCCGCCAGGTCGCGGTCGTCGCGCCAGGTGCCCGACTCCACCACCTGGAGGATGCCCGCGCCGTAGGAGCCGGGCGCGGAGCCGAAGATCCGGGTGGTGGCGCGGCGCCGGTCGCCGTGCTCGGCCAGGTCGGCGCGGGTGTGGGCGCGCACGAAGTTGCCCTCCTCGGGCTCGTCCAGGTCCGCCACCAGGTTCACCGCGTCGTCCAGCATGGCGACCACGTGCGGGAAGGCGTCGCGGAAGAAGCCGGAGATGCGCACCGTGACGTCCACGCGCGGGCGGCCCAGCTCCTCCAGCGGCACCACGTCCAGCCGCGAGACCCGGCGCGAGGCCTCGTCCCACTCCGGGCGCACGCCCAGCAGCGCCAGCACCTCGGCCACGTCGTCGCCGGAGGTGCGCATCGCCGACGTGCCCCACACCGACAGACCCACCGACTCGGGGTAGGTCCCGGTCTCCTCCAGGTGGCGGCGCAGCAGGGACTCGGCCATCGCCTGCCCGGTCTGCCAGGCCAGCCGGGAGGGGACGGCGCGGGGGTCGACGGTGTAGAAGTTGCGGCCGGTCGGCAGCACGTTGACCAGGCCGCGCAGCGGGGAGCCGGAGGGGCCCGCCGGGACGAAGCCGCCCGCCAGGGCGTGGACGACGTGGTCGAGTTCGTCGGTGGTGCGGGCCAGGCGCGGCGCCACCTGCGCGGCGGCGAACTCCAGGACGGCGCGCACCCCGGGGTCGTCGTGCAGGCCGGACGCGGCGGCCGGGTCCCAGCCCGCGGCCTCCATCCGCTCCACGAGGTCGCGGGCCAGGGCCTCCACCCGGTCGACCTCGACGGCGGGCGCGTCCTCCTTCAGGCCCAGCGCCGAACGCAGACCGGGCACCGCGGCGCCCACCCCTCCCCACACCTGCGCGGCGCGCAGGACGGCCAGGACCAGGTTCACCCGGGCCTCCCCCTCGGGCGCCTCGCCGAGCACGTGCAGGCCGTCGCGGATCTGCGCGTCCTTGATCTCGCACAGCCAGCCGTCCACGTGGAGCAGGAAGTCGTCGAACTCCTCGTCGTCGGGCCGCTCCTCCAGGCCGAGGTCGCGGTGCATCTCGGCCGCGCGCATCAGGGACCAGATCTCGCCGCGGACGGCGGGCAGCTTGGCCGGGTCCATGGCCGCGATGTTGGCGTGCTCGTCGAGCAGCTGCTCCAGGCGGGCGATGTCCCCGTAGGACTCGGCGCGGGCCATCGGCGGGATGAGGTGGTCCACGACCGTGGCGTGGGCGCGGCGCTTGGCCTGGGCGCCCTCGCCCGGGTCGTTGACCAGGAACGGGTAGACGAGCGGCAGGTCGCCGAGCACCGCGTCGGTGGCGCAGGCGGCCGAGAGCGCGGCGTTCTTGCCCGGCAGCCACTCCAGCGAGCCGTGCTTGCCCAGGTGGACGACGGCGTGGGCGCCGAAGCCGTGCTCCAGCCACCGGTAGGCGGCCAGGTAGTGGTGGCTGGGGGGCAGGTCGGGGTCGTGGTAAATGGCGATCGGATTCTCGCCGAAGCCGCGCGGGGGCTGGACCAGGACGACGACGTTGCCCGCGCGCATCGCGGCCAGGACCAGCTCGCCGGCGTCGTTGACGTAGAGGCCGCCGGGCGCGGCGCCCCACGCCTCGGCCATCGCCTCCCGCAGCGGGGCGGGCAGTCCCTCGGTCCAGGCGGCGTACTCCTCCGGGGTGATGCGCACCTGGGCGTCGGTCAGCTGCACGGAGGTCAGCCAGTCCTCGTCCTGGCCGCCCGCCGCGATCAGGGCGTGGATCAGCGCGTCCCCGGCCTCGGTCTCGTCGGGCAGGTCCAGGCCGGGCAGGGCGCCGGGCTCTCCCAGGTCGTAGCCCTCGGCGCGCATCCGGCGCAGCAGGCGCACCAGCGAGCGGGGCGTGTCGAGCCCGACGGCGTTGCCGATGCGGGAGTGCTTGGTGGGGTAGGCGGACAGGACCACCGCCACGCGCTTGTCGGCGGCGGGCACGTGCCGCAGCCGGGCGTGGGCGACCGCGATCCCGGCCAGGCGGGCGCAGCGCTCGGGGTCGGCGACGTAGCGGGGCAGGCCGTCGCGGTCGATCTCCTTGAAGGAGAAGGGGACGGTGATGATGCGGCCGTCGAACTCGGGGATGGCGATCTGGCTCGCCGAGTCCAGCGGGGTGACGCCGTCGTCGGAGGCCTCCCAGTCGGCGCGCGGGCTCGTCAGGCACAGCCCCTGGAGGACGGGAACGTCCAGGGCCGCCATCCGCTCCACGTCCCACGCCTCGTCGTCCCCGCCCGCGCTCGCGGACGCGGGCACGCTGCCGCCGGCCGCCAGGACGGTGACCACCAGGGCGTCGAAGCCGCCGAGCGCCTCGTACAGCTCGTCGGGCGCCGAGCGCAGCGACCCGGCGAACACGGGCACGCCCACGGCCTGCCCGGTGGCGTCGACGGCGTCGGCCAGGGCGTGCGCGAAGGCGGTGTTGCCGCCCGCCTCGTGCGCCCGGTAGTAGAGGACGCCCACCTTCGGCAGACCCTCGTCGGAGGCGGTGGCGGACGAGGCGGGCGCGGAGCCGCGCGGCCGGTCGCGCTCGGCCAGTCCCCACAGCGGGACGGGCGCGGGAGCCTCGAACCCCTCGCCGGTCAGCAGCACGGTGTCGGACAGGAAGGCGTGCAGGCGCGCGAGGTTGGCCGGGCCGCCCTCGGCCAGGTAGCGGTGGGCGTCGGCCGCCAGGCCGATCGGGACGGTGGAGTGCTCCATGAGTTCGGCGCTGGGCTGCTGCTCACCGCCCAGGACGACCAGCGGCGTGCCCCGTTCCCGGACGGCGGCCAGGCCCGGCCACAGGTCGTGCGGGGAGCCGAGCAGCCGCACCACCACCAGGTCGGCGCCCTCGACGACGCCGGTGAGTTCGGCGTCGGAGGCGCGGGAGGGGTTGGCCCACGCGTACGCGCGGTCGCTGGCCCGCGCGGAGAGCAGATCGGTGTCGGAGGTGGACAGTAGTGCGATCCGTACCGTCATGGCCGGATTCCTCCTTCGGGGTTGGCTCCCCATCGTCGGTCGGACCGTTCGGGTCCGGGGGTCGTCCGCGCCTCGGCGGCGGGGGCGTCACTGTGGCGCGGCGGCTCGGAGCCGCGGCGCAGGAAGCGGATCACCGGGTGCCCGGGTCCGGGTTCGACCTCGGCCCGGACCCCGTAGACCTCCTCGATGAGGGCGGGGGTCAGGACCCGCGGGGGCGTGCCCTCGGCGACGACGCGCCCGCCGCACAGCACCAGCAGCCGGTCGCAGTACATCGCGGCCAGGTTGAGGTCGTGCAGGGCGATGACGGTGGTGACCGGCAGGCCCGCGACCAGTTCCATGAGGTCGAGCTGGTACTGGATGTCGAGGTGGTTGGTCGGCTCGTCCAGCAGCAGCTCGCTCGGCTCCTGGGCCAGGGCGCGGGCGATCTGGGCGCGCTGGCGCTCACCGCCGGAGAGCGTGTGCCAGGACCGGTCGGCGGTACCGGTCAGGCCGGTGCGCTCCAGAGCCGCCGCGACGGCGTCCGCGTCGGCCGCGGACATGGGCGTCCAGGCGCGGCGGTGGGGGACGCGCCCCAGGGCCACCACGTCGCGGACGGTCAGCTCGGTCTGGGTGTGCGCGTTCTGTTCGACGGCGGCCACGCGCCGCGCCACCGCCCGGCGCGCGGTCCGGTCGAGCGGCGTCCCGTCGAGGGCGACCACGCCCGCGGAGGGCGCCAGGACACCGGAGAGCAGCCGCAGCAGCGTGGACTTGCCCGAACCGTTGGGGCCGAGCAGGCCGACGGTCTCGCCGGGGCGCGGAGCCAGGGTGACGCCGTCCAGGACGAGCCCTCCGCCGATCAGGCGGCTCACCCGTTCGGCGTGCAGGCCGGCCCCGGCGGGCGCGCCGCGCCGCGTCCGGTCCCCTCCTTCGGGCCGTCGGCCGTCGGTCGGGGGCGCCTGGCGCACGGGCGGGCCGCTCCCGCCGAGCGCCAGCGGAGCGGCGTCCCTCCCCGGCGCCGCCGCGGAGGACGCGCCGTCGCGGCCGCGCGCCACCGCCTGGTCGGATGGGGTCATGTGTGCCTCCTGGCGCGGTAGAGCACGGCGACGAAGGCGGGCACCCCGATGAGGGAGGTCACCACCCCCACCGGGATCTCCTGGGGGTCCAGCGCGGTGCGGGCGACCGTGTCCACCCACACCAGGAAGACGGCGCCCGCCAGCGCGGTGACCGGCAGGAGCCTGGCGTGGGCCGCGCCGGTGAGCGCGCGGGCCGCGTGCGGCAGGACCAGCCCCACGAAGCCGATCGCCCCGGCCGAACTGACCAGGGCGGCGGTGAGCAGCGCGGTGGCGCACAGCAGCACCATGCGGGCGCGGGCCACCCGCACGCCCAGGTTCGCCGCGGCCTCCTCACCGAAGGCGAACGCGTCCAGGGTGGTGGTGTGCGCCAGGCACACGGCGAGCACACCGGCCAGCACCGCCGCGCACAGCACCACGTCGTCCCACCCGGCGCCGCTGAGGGAGCCCAGCAGCCAGAACAGCACCCCGCGCGTGGTCTCGGCGTCGGCCGAGGTCAGCACGATGAACGAGGTCAGCGCCGAGAACAGCTGCATGGCCGCCACCCCGGACAGCACCACGCGGTCCATGCTCGCGCCCAGGGTGTGCGAGAGCAGCACCACCAGCCCGAAGGAGACCAGCGCGCCGACGAAGGCGCCCGCCGACAGCGACACCACCGCGCCGCCCCAGCCCAGCACCAGCACCGCGACCGCCCCGGTGGAGGCCCCCGAGGACACCCCGAGCACGAAGGGGTCCGCCAGCGGGTTGCGCAGCAGGGACTGCATGACCGCCCCGCACAGCGCCAGCCCCGCCCCGCACACTGCGGCGAGCAGGGTGCGGGGCATGCGCAGGTCCCACACGATGCCCTCGCGCAGCGGCGACAGGCCGCTCTCACCCCACCCCAGCCGCGCGGCGACCGACCTCCAGACCTCGGCCGTGGTGATGTCGGCGGGGCCGATGGTCACCGCGACCGAGACCGACACCGCCAGGAGCACCAGTCCACCGCAGGAGAGCAGCGCCAGACGCGCACCGCTCACCGGCCGAGCCCGAGGCCGCGCAGACCCTCGGCGACCTGCTCGATCCCCTCGACCGTGCGGATCGAGGGGTTCATGGCCTGGCCGCTGAGCAGGACGTAGCGCTCCTCGCGCACGGCGGTGAGGTTGCTCGTGGCGGGGTGGGACTCCAGGAACGCGATCTTGGCGTCGGCGGACTCCGCGGTCTGGGAGTCGCGGGTCAGGTCGCCGAGGACGATGACGTCGGGGTCGCGGTCGGCGACGGTCTCCCAGTTGATCTGGGGCCACTCGTCGTGGGTGTCGTCGAAGGCGTTGCGCGCGCCGACCGCGCGGGTGATGGCGCCGGGGGCGCCGCAGCAGCCCGCGAGGTAGGGCGACTGGGAGTTGGCGAACCAGTACATGAGGGAGACGCCGGAGGCGTCCAGGTCCGCGGTGGCCGCCGCCACCCGCCCCTCCAGCCCGGCGATCAGCTCCTCCCCGCGCTCCTCGACCCCGAACAGCAGGGCCAGGTCGCGGATCTCGCCGTACACGGCGTCGAGGGTGAGCGGTTCGCTGCGCGAGCCGTCTCCCCCGCTGTCGTTGTCCTTGCCGGTGGCGCAGTCGGTCGGGGAGACGTAGGTGGGCACGCCCAGTTCCTCGAACTGCTCGCGGGTGGCGACACCGCCCGTGCCGAGCGTGGAGACGAAGGAGGCCGTCACGAAGTCCGGTTCGGCGTCCAGGACCACCTCGAAGGAGGGGGCGTTGTCGGCCAGGCGGGGGATGCCCCCGTTGGCCTCCTCCAACCCCTCCATGATCGGATCGGTCCAGGTGGCGGTGCCGACGAGGCGGTCCGCCAGCCCCAGGGAGAGCAGGATCTCGGTGCTGCCCTGGTTGAGGGAGACGACGCGCTCGGGCGGGGCGTCGACGCCCACCCGGTGTCCGCAGTTGTCGACCGCGCGGGCGCCGTCGGCGTCGGCGGCCTCCGTGCCGCCGCTCCCCCCTTCCGGGGAGGGGGCGCAGGCGGTGAGCAGCAGGGCGGAGGCGAGCAGGAGGGGAAGGGGGCGCGGGGCGCGACGCAGCATGGGCATGCCTTGGATGTCGGGGCTCGAACGCGGAGCCTGGCACGGGACGCCTCCGCGCACTCGACGCGGAGGGGCCAGCAGGTCTTCGGACTCGGGTTCGCCCGGACGGGGTGCCTTCCCAGGTCGGTGCCGCCTCGACTCCGTGGTCGCCGCGGCCTCCGCCCCAGTGGCGTGAGTACCCCGCCCGTCCCCCTCACCGCTGCGCGTCAGTTCCGGATTCGCACCGGATTCCCTGACCACGTACGTGGTACGACTGGCCCCGGCAGACTATCAAGGCCCCCTCGGCCCCTCACGGCCGGAAGGCGCACAGGGGCCGCGCCCGCGCCACCGCTCCGGTGCCCGCCCCGGTCAGCGCGGCTCCGGGGAGCCGGTGGAGCGCTGGGGCCGCGCCCTCGCTCCGGCCGACACGGACGCGGGCGCCCCGGAACACCGGATGGCGGGCCCGCTCGCGCGGGCCGCGGCCGGCGGACACGGCGGCGCGGACCACGCGGCGGAGCCGGGACCGGCGCACACACCGGGAGTACGATCGTGACCGGCCGCACACGGCCCCGCACCACCGCGCACTACCAGCATCCGGCAGAGAGGGGTCCTGGAACATGACCACGACGACGTTCGACCCGCGCGCGCTGCTCGCCCAGAGCAGGCTCGGCGTCCTGGCCACCATCAAGGCCGACGGCCGCCCCCAGCTCTCCCCCGTCCAGCCCTTCTACGACGCCGAGACCGACCTGCTGCACGTCTCCATGACCGAGGGCCGGGCCAAGACCGCCAACCTGCGCCGCGACCCGCGCGCCACGCTCCAGGTCACCAGCGCCGACGGCTGGGCGTGGGCCACCGCCGAGGGCGTGGCCACCCTCACCGGGCCGGGCACCGACCCGCACGGCCCCGAGGTCGAGTCACTGGTGGACTACTACCGCCTCGCCGCCGGGGAGCACCCCGACTGGGAGGAGTACCGGTCGGTCATGGTCTCCGACCGCAGGGTGCTCATGACCATGCCCGTCGACCACGTGTACGGCGAGAAGATCCGCTGACAACACGAACGGGGCGGGGCCGCGGTCTGCCGCCGCACCCCCGCCCCACGCGGGCGGCCGCGGTCCACCCGCGCCCCGCCCACGACCGGCCCTAACGCTTCATGCCGTGCTCGATCGCCTCGATGATGCGCGGCCGCATCTCGGCGGCGCTGATGATCGCGTCCACCGAACCCACCTCGACCGCGCGCTGGATGCTGTGCACCCGGTCGAACTCCGCCGCGACCTCGCCGAGCTTCTCCGCCCGCACCGAGGACTGCGTCTCGGCCAACCGGGCGTTGAGCGCGGCCCGCTCGGCGCCGCTGGCCGCCGACACCTGCTCCTGGAGCCCGGTCACCCGCGGGTCGCTCGCGGTACGCGTGTTGACCTCACCGGCGAACACCACGGCCGCCGCCGGGGCCCCGCCCAGCACCGAGGCGAACGAGCCCTCCAGCGCGAGCACCGTCATGTTCGGGTTGAGCGCCTTGGAGAACACCACGAACGCGCCGCCGTGGTAGCGCGAGATCACGCAGAACACGATCGGGCCGTCGAAGTTGACGATCGCCCGGCCGATCTCGGCCCCGTACTCCAACTGGAGCTTGCGCAGCGACTCCGGTGAGCCGTCGAACCCCGACAGGTTGGCCAGCACCACCAGCGGCCGGTTGCCCGACGCCGCGTTGATCGCCCGCGCCACCTTCTTGGACGAACGCGGGAACAGCGTGCCCGCCGTGTAGGTGTCGGGGCCGTCGGTGGGCGGGAAGCCGTGCCGCGGCACCGACCGCGACTCGATCCCCACCAGGCACACCGGCCAACCGCCGATGTGCACGTCCTGCACCGCCGCCGTGTCGGCGTCGGCCATGCCCGCCCAGCGCTCCAGCACCGCGTGGTCCTGGTCCGAGAGCGCCCGCATCACCGTGCGGATGTCGAAGGGCTTCTTGCGGTCCGGGTTGTGCTCGGCGGAGAAGATCTCGCCGACGGTGGCGAAGTCGCTGCCCGCCACCGCGTGCGGGAACGCCGAGACGTCGCGGTCGACCGGGTCCAGGGTCCTGGCCCGGCGCGGCGCCTCCTCCCCCGGCACGACGTAGGTGTGGTCGTAGTGCGCCATGAGGATCTCACGGGCCGAGGCCAGGTTCGGCGCCCAGTACTGCGCCTGCCCGTTGGGCCCCATCACCCGGTCGTAGCCGCCGATGCCGAAGTTGTCCTCGGCCGACACCCCGCCGGAGAAGTCCAGCGACTGCTTGCCGGTGAGCACCATCGCCGAGTCCGGCGTCATCACCAGGATGCCCTTGGTGTGCATGAGCATCGTCGCCTCGGCGTTCCAGTACGGCTGGGCGCCGACGTTGATGCCCGCGACCACGATGTTGATCTCGCCGCCGTCCTGGGTGAACTCCACGATCCGCTTGAGCGCGGCCGCGACCCAGTCCATGTTCTCGGTGCCCGAGGACATCGAGATCCGCGCGCCCGCCGACAGCGCGAACCACTCCAGCGGCACCCGCATCGACTCGGCCAGGTCCAGCGCGGCGATCACCCGCGAGCACTCGGGCTCGGAGAGCGCGCCCAGCGCCTTGGTCGGGTCGCCCAGCAGCACCACGCGCGTGACCCCCTCGGGGTGGCGCACGGTCGGCGTGGTGACCACACCGGCCACGATCGCCGCGGAGTTGTGCCCGCGCGGCCGGTCCACCGGGACCAGCACACCGTTGTCGTCCAGGTCGTACTCGGTGAAACCGCCGCCCGGACCCGACAGCAGGCCGGTCAGCTCGTAGGGGTAGACGGTCCCGCGCCGGGCCGCGCGCAGCACCTTCTGGCGGTAGTCGTCCAGCGGAAGCACCGGCTCGGTCGAGGGCTCCTCGACGTGGACCCGCGCGTCCTGGCCCTGGTCCAGGCTGATGCGCACCGCGACCTCGGTCAGCTCACCGGAGGAGGTGCGCTGGCGGGCCAGGAACTGGACCTCCTCCAGCCCCGCCCCTGCCGTGGTCGGCAGCAGCCGCTGGACCAGCGTGTCCAGCTCCTCGGGGGTCAGCTCGGTCGCCGGCCACACGTACATCATGATGCGGTTGGTGTCGAAGCGCCGGTTCTGCGGGCGCTGCGCCTGGATGTTGCGGATCGCGTCCAGGCACCCGGTGACCGTGTCCTCCAGCGCGGGCAGCGCGATCAGGCGCCCGTCCGCCTCGCGCAGCGGCGTCAGGTCGCGGACCTGGCCCATCGCGAAGAGGCGCTCGTCGGCCGGGTTGCTCTTGGCCACCGCCCGGAACAGGTAGATCTCCTCGTCGGCCGAGGGCAGCCGGGTGAGGTCGAACTCGCGCAGGCGCTGCAACTGCAGGCGCCGGGCGATCTGCGGGTGCAGGCCGCGGATCAGCCGGTCCTCGACGAAGCCGTCCCCCTCGGGCCGGAAGGTGAAGTGGTGGTGCATCACCGCGCCGCTGGTACCGGCGACGGTGGCGGTGACCCGGCGCACGCCCGCGGGCAGCGGGTGCTCGGCCAGCAGCCCCCCGAGCCGCACCGCCATCGCGTCGGCGTCGGGCTGGCCCTCCCAGGTGAGGTAGAGGTCGGCCACCAGGCCGCGCTCGGCCACGTCGGCGGCCAGCTCACCGACCGCGCCGAGGGCGTCGGGCAGGGCGGCGATGTCGACGGCGGTCGTGACCACGCGCGTCAGGCCGCCCGCGCCATTGTGCTCGGCGGTGACGAACCGGCAGCCCCCGACCTCGCGCGCCGCGACCCCGGACAGCCCGCGGTTGCCGTAGTAGCGGCGGGTCAGCACCTCCAGCAGCGGGGCGTGGTCGCGCCCGGCCCGCCCCATGCGCTGGCCGACCAGCCGCACCAGCGGCTCGGCGCTGGCCACCATGGCCTGGATCCGCTCCGCCCGGTCCGGCGCGTCCGGGTCGCGGTCGAGGTGGCGCAGGTCGTCGCGCACCGCGGCGTAGACCCGTGCCCGGTTGCGGCGCAGCAGCGGCTGGGCGAACCAGCGGAAGACCACACCGCGGGCCAGGTCCGACACCGCGGGGAAGCGCACCTGCGTGGCCTCCACCAGGTGCTCCAGGGCCAGACCGGCGCGCTCGCTGAGCGCCTCCGCGGGCGGCCCGCCCGCCAGCCAGCGGCGCAGCAGCTCCGACACGATCGCCAGCGCGGCGCCTGTGTTCTGCTGGGCCAGGAAGATCCGGAAGACCGCGGCTTCCAGCTCCGGCGTGCGGTCCAGGTCGGAGACCCCGTAGTGGGCCAGGACCCGGGTGAGCTTGGCCTGGAAGCCCTCGCTCACCCCGGCGCGCTCCACGTCCAGGCTCTGCAGGTAGCTGTGGAAGAACTCGCGCGGGCTGTGCACCGAGCTGTGCGGCTCGGTGTCGGGCTCCCCGCCCGGCTTGTTGCGGCTCAGCTCGCACAGGTCGGCGAACACCATGAACAGGTCCAGCTCGCCCTCGACCGGACGACCGCCCATCTCGGCGCGCGCGACCAGGTAGTCGGCCAGCACCCGCCCTCGGTCGTGCGGGTCGGCGTCGAAGCCCAGCAGCAGACCGCGCAGGTCCTGCAGGCCGCGCTCCACGCGCTCGGCCGCGGACGCCTCCCCGGCCTCCTCGGGCAGCTCGATCGCCACGGCCTCCGGGCCCGACTCCGCCTCCTCGGCGTCCCCGTCGGACAGCGGCTCCAACCGCATCAGCGGCGCACCGGTCTCGACCTGGCTGCCCACCGACACCGGGCACTCGCGCACCCGGGCGCGGAACGGCGCACGCAGCACCGTCTCCATCTTCATGCTCTCCAGCACCAGGACGGGCGCGCCGGACTCGACCTCGTCGCCCACCGCCAACGGCGTCGCCACCACCAGGGCCGGCGCCGGGGAGCGGAGCACACCGCCCTCGTCGCGGCTGATCCGGTGCGTGACGCCGTCCACCTCGACCAGGTGCACCGGTCCGTGCGTGGCCGACACCAGCCGGAACCGGTGGCCGTTGACCACGATCTGGCCGCTGTGCGCGTCGAAGCGCTCGACCTCCACGTCCGCCGGGTGCACGTCGCCGCCTCCGGAGACGCCGACGCGGAACCGCCGGTGCCCGACCCTGGCCACGCTCACCCGGTAGCCCACGCCGCGCAGCTTCAGGTCCAGCGGACGGCCGCTCTCGTGCTGCACCTGCGGACGGCCGCCGTGCGCGGTGGACAGCAGCCGCTGGCGGCTGACCTCCTCCTCGTCCTGGTAGGCCTCGATCGCGGCCGCGGCCAGGGCCACCGCGGAGTGGCGGTGGCTGACCAGGCGCCCCTGGGCGCGCACGCGGTCGATCCAGCCGGTGTCGGCGCTGGCGTCGATCACCTCGGGCTGGTCCAGCAGGTCGAGCACGAAGCTCTTGTTGGTCGCGCCGCCCTCGATGATCACCGTGGTCTCGGCCATCGCGCGGCGCAGCCTGGCCAGCGCCTGCTCGCGGTCGCGGCCGTAGGCGATGACCTTGGCGATCATCGAGTCGAAGTCGGCCGGGATGGTGTTGCCCTCGCGCACACCGGTGTCCACGCGCACGCCCGGACCGGAGGGCAGGACCAGGCGCGCGATGCGGCCCGGGGCGGGCGCGAAGTCGCGGTCGGGGTCCTCGGCGTTGAGCCGGGCCTCGACGGCGTGGCCGGACTCGACCGGCTGGGGGCCCTCCAGCCTGCCGCCGCTGGCCACGTGCAACTGGAGCCGGACCAGGTCGGTGCCGGTGGTGATCTCGGTGATCGGGTGCTCGACCTGGAGGCGGGTGTTGACCTCCAGGAACGCGAACAGCTTCTCGCCCGGGTGGTACAGGAACTCGACGGTGCCCGCGCCGCGGTAGTCCACGGCCAGCGCCAGCCGCTCGGCCGACGCCTTCAGGTGCGCGGTCTGCTCCGCGTCCAGGACCGGGGAGGCCGACTCCTCGATGATCTTCTGGTTGCGCCGCTGCACCGAGCAGTCGCGCACGCCCAGCGCCCACGCCGTGCCCTGTCCGTCGGCGATGATCTGGACCTCGACGTGGCGGGCGCCGGTGACCAGGCGCTCCAGGAAGACCACGCCGGAGCCGAAGGCGCGCAGCGCCTCCTGGCTGGTGCGCTCGTAGGCCTCGGCCAGGTCCTCGCCCGAGGCGACCATGCGGATACCGCGACCGCCGCCGCCCGCGGTCGCCTTGAGCATCAGCGGATAGCCGATCTCCTCACCGGCGCGCAGCGCCTCCTCCAGGGTGGCGACCTCGCCGCGGCTCCACGGCGCGACCGGGACGCCGACCTCCTCGGCGATCAGCTTGGCGCCGATCTTGTCGCCGAGCTTGCGCATGGCCTCGGCGCTGGGCCCGACGAAGGTGACGCCGATCCTCTCGCACAGCTCGGCGAAGGCCGGGTCCTCGGCGACGAAGCCCCAGCCCACCCACGCCGCGTCGGCGCCGGTCTGGACCAGCGCGCGCTCCAGGACGGCGTGGTCGAGGTAGGGACGGGCCGAGGCGGGACCCAGCGAGTAGGCGACGTCGGCCTCGCGGACGAAGGTGGCGTCGCGGTCGGCGTCGGTGTGGAGGGCCACCGTCTCGATCCGCGTGCCGGTTTCCGCTGAGAGGTCCCGGACAGCGTGGATGAGCCGCATCGCGGCCTCTCCACGGTTGACGATGGCGACACGACTGAACACCGGTTGAGCCTCCCAAGTACCACACGCAGAAGGCGACGTCCGGGTCTCGGAGCGTCGCCTGCACCTACCTTTCTACCCTGGTCGGTTACCGCCCGGTACACCAATGGGCCGAACCACGCATAGCGAAGCCGATGCGTTGTGGGAACCCCACAAAAAACGCTCGGCCACACCGCCCGACCCCCGTTTCACGCGAGATTCGCCACACCGCAGGGCCGCTTCCCCCGGCGGCGGTGACCAGGACGGTGTCCGGCTGGCGAACGCACCGCAATAAAGGACTATTGGCCTATCCAATAGACCAAAGAATGTCCGACGGGTCGGCCCCGCGGTTTTCCCGCGTACCGTTTTCCCGGAACGGCCGACCTCAGGACAGCGGCGACGGGAACAGCGACCGCCCCGCCACAGAGGCCGGAACCTCCAGCCCCGGAGCCAGACCCGGATCCGGCTCCGGCGCCCCGAACACCCGCCGCACCGGCAGCACCCCCGCCCACACCGGCAGGGCCAGGTCCTCCTCGTCGTCCGCCGGCGGCCCCGTCCGCACCTTCACCGACGCCTCCTCCAGCGACAGCGCCAGCACGCGCGTGGCCGCCAGCTCCTTCGCGGTCGGCTGGCGGGCCTCCTCCCACCGCCCCGGCGTCAACTGCTCGACCAGCGCGCGCAACCCCTCCAGCCGCTCCCGCTCGTCCTCCACCACCCGAGGCACGCCGTAGACCATCGCGGAGCGGTGGTTGACCGAGTGGTGGAACAGCGACCTGGCCAGCACCAGGCCGTCCAGCAGGGTCACGGTCACACACACCTCACCGCCCGCGCGCAGCGACCGCGCCCCCGTCGAACCGTGCAGGTACAGGGTGTCCCCGATCCGCCCGTAGGCGGTGGGCACCACCATGGGCGCGCCGTCGACCACCACCCCCAGGTGGCACACCATCCCCTCGTCCAGGAGGTCGTACAGGTCGGCCCGGTCGGTGCGGGCCTTGTGCTTGCCGCGGCGCAGCCGGGTGCGTTCTGTCGTGGAGAGCATGACCGTAGCCTAGAAAGCAAGTGGACCTTACGACCATGGCCACTTCTGCCCGAAAACGAAGGACCACTGTGCCCCGCCCCCTGGCCGAACCGGCCTTCCACCTCGACCGTTCCGCCGCCCGCCCCCTTACGACGCAGCTGTCCGACGCACTGCGGGAGGCCATGTCCGGCGGGACGCTCGCACCCGGGGAACGCCTGCCCTCCAGCCGCGCCCTGGCCGCGCAGCTGGGCGTGAGCAGGACCGTGGTCACCGAGGCCTACCAGCAGCTCTACGCCGAGGGCTGGTTGGAGGGACGCCACGGCTCGGGCACGTTCGTCGCCCAGGACAGCTCACCGCCCTCCCCCTCCCGGCCCTCCGCCGACGGACGCGGCGCTCGTGAGCACACCATCAGCGGCGACGACGGCGGACACGGCGCCCCGTCCGCCACCGCGAGCCCCGCCGTGCGCACCACCGCCCCGCGCCCCTCCCGGGAACAGGCCCGCAGCCAGGGCATGATCGACCTGCGCCCCGGCGCCCCCTGGGTCCGCGACCACGACCGCGCCGCCTGGCGCCGGGCATGGCGGCACGCGGCCGAACAACCCCTGGACGAGGACCCCGACCCCCGCGGCCTGCCCCGGCTGCGCGCACTCCTGGCCGACCACCTGCGCCGCACCCGCGCAGTACGCATCGGCCCCGAGAACGTCATGGTCACCCGCGGCACCGGCAACGGCCTGGACCTGGTCGGGGCCGCCCTGCTCGGCGCGGGCACCCGCGCGGGCGTGGAGGAGCCCGGCTACCAGAAGGCCCGCACCATCCTGGCCGCCCGCGGAGCCCGCGTGCTCCCCTGCCCGGTCGACCACGACGGCATCCTCACCGAGCACCTGCCCGACGACCTGACCCTCGTCCACACCACACCCGCCCACCAGTACCCGCTCGGCGGACGGCTGCCCGTCCCGCGCCGCGAACGCCTCCTGGCCTGGGCCCGCCGGAACGCGGCGATGATCGTGGAGGACGACTACGACGCCGAGTTCCGCTACGACGTGGCGCCCCTGCCCGCCCTCTACGGCCTGGGCCCCGACCGCGTCATCCTGCTCGGCACCCTGTCCAAGACCCTCTCCCCCGACCTGGGCATCGGCTGGATCGTCGCCGAACCCCCGCTGCTGGAACGCCTGGCCGCCGTCCGCCACGACCTGTCGGACCGCACCAGCGTTCCGGTCCAGGCCGCCACCGCCCTGCTGCTCGAACGCGGCGACCTCGACCGGCACCTGCGCCGCATGCGCCTGGAGTACGCCCGCCGCCGCGGGCTGCTGATCGACCTCCTCACCACCCGCCCCGTCGGGGACACCGCGGGCCTGCACGTCCTGCTCCCGTTGCCCGCCGACGCCGTCGCCCCCGTAGTGGCCGAGGCCGCCGAACGGGGCGTGCTGGTGGACGACACCTCGCGGGCCAGCCACGGCGCCCCGACCGTGCACGGACTGGTCCTGGGCTACGGGTCGGCGCACCGCGCCGACCTGCGCCGCGCCTGCGCGGTCCTCAACGAGGCCGTCGCCCGCCACACCGGCCACACCGCCTGAGCCGGGCGGCGGGGAGCGCGCGGGGAAGGAGCCGGGCGCGGGCGGCGGGGGGACACGCCGCCGCCCCGCGCCCCGACGGACCCCGAGCCGCGACCGGTCACACCTCCAGTTCGGTCTGCCCGGGCACCTGCCGCTGCCGCTCCTGGCCGCTCTGGGCCAGACACCTGCGGCAGGTCACCGGCCCCGCGGAGGCGCGCAGCCGCAGCGGGTCGACGGAGGCGTGACAGGCCACGGCCGGGACCGGCACCCCCGCCCACATGTGCGTGGCGAGCGCGTGCACGACCAGGGCGTTGCCGATCCGCACCCCGACCGCTCCCGCCAGCTCCTCCCTGCGGCGGCGCAGGGTCGCGGTCAGGTGCTCCACGGCGGGGTCGCCCCCCTCGTGCCCCTGCCCGCCCATCAGGCCTCGGCCCAGACGCCCAGTTCGTTGCCACTGGGGTCGGTGAAGTGGAAGCGGCGCCCGCCGGGGAAGGCGTAGGGGCCCCGCACCACACGGCCGCCCGCGCCCTCCACGGCCTCGACGGAGCGGTCCAGGTCGGCCGAGTACAGCAGGACGAAGGGGCCGCCCGCGCGCGTCTCCTCGCCCAGCGCGAGGCCGCCCACCTCGGGGGCGTCCGGGCCCTCGGGGTTCTGGATGCCCGCGTAGCCGGGGCCGTAGTCGTTGAAGCGCCATCCGAACGCCTCGGCGTAGAAGCGCCGCGCCCGGTCCAGGTCGGTGACCGTGAGCTCCAGGTAGTCGATGGCGTGGTGTCGGTGTGCTGGCTGTGTCATACGCCGATTCTCGGGCACGGTGCCGACAGTCGTGTCCCGTTGGGCTGCCCGGTTTCGTGAAGAGACTCCTCTGTTCAACGGAAAAACGGACAAGTGGCACCTTTACCACGTAGATTCATAACTTGGACAAGAGGCGCGAAAGACGCGCCACCCGGCCCCATGGCCACCGGGCGGGCGGCCCGTGGCGGTGGGTGCGGGCCGGGTCCCGGGACTGACCGGCCGGGTGTCCGGGCTACGCGCGCGGCCCAGCCGCTGGAGGGGTCCCGGGGTTCGGAATCGGGATAACGCAGGCGAAGCAAGGTTCGGCTAACCTCACCTGGAGGCGGTCCACCCCCGTGCCCCCGAACCAGGAGGAAGAGGTCCCGTGCGCGTCGAACAGCCCGGCCACCGCGCCATGATCCGCACCCGCGTGGTGCGGACCGAGCGCCTGAGCAAGCACTTCGTCACGGTGACCCTGGGCGGCGCCGAGCTGGCCGACTTCGCCTTCCTCGGACGGGACCAGTTCGTGCGCCTGTTCCTTCCCCGCGAGGGCCAGGACCGGCTGCACATGCCCGCCGACGCCGGCAAGCGGTGGTTCGAGCAGCTCCGCGCCATGCCGCCGAGCCGCCAGCCGCACGTGCGCAGCTACTCGGTGCGCCGCTTCGACCCCGAGGCGCTGGAGATGGACATCGAGTTCGTGGACCACGGCGACGCCGGTCCCGCCTCCGCCTGGGCCCGCGCCGCCGCTCCCGGCGACGAGGCGGGCATGCTCGCGGACGGTGTGTACTACGTGCCCTCGGAGGAGGCCGACTGGCACCTGCTCGTCGGCGACGAGAGCGCCGTACCCGCCCTGCTCTCCATCCTCGAACAGGCCCCCGCCCACCTGCGAGGACAGGCCTACCTCGAAGTCCCCAGCACAGACGACATCCGCCCCGTCCAGGCCCCGCCCGGAGTCGACGTGCACTGGCTACCCCGCACCGACCCCCACACCGTCCCCGGACGACTCGCCCTGGAAACCGTACGCACCGCCGAGTTCCCCCCAGGACGCCCCTACTGCTTCGTCGCCGGAGAGAACGCCCTCCCCACCGAACTGCGCCGCACCCTCGTCCGCCAACACCACATCCCCAAGGACGACATCGCCTTCATCGGCTACTGGCGCCACGGCCGCGCCGCCATGGACTAGGCGCTCCGGGCCCTCCGGTCAGGAATCGAGAAGCGCCGCCCCCGCTCCCCCGTCTAGCGTTGGCACCACGGACCCCACCGGTCACACGGACCGGCACGCGACGGCCGTCGCCCGGCGCTGGTGGGCCGACCCAGACGACGCCGACGCAGAGGCCTCACCCGACCGAGGGAGATCACGATGAGCACGGCCACCAGGGCGGACGCGGAGGCGCCCGAGCCGCACGCCGCCGACAGCCACGACCTGATCCGCGTGTACGGCGCACGTGAGAACAACCTCCGGGACGTCAGCGTCGAGATACCCAAACGCCGCCTGACCGTGTTCACCGGCGTCTCCGGCTCGGGCAAGAGCTCCCTGGTGTTCAACACGATCGCCGCGGAGTCGCAGCGGATGATCAACGAGACCTACAGCGCCTTCGTGCAGGGCCTCATGCCGACGATGGCCCGGCCCGACGTCGACGTCCTCGACGGGCTGACCACGGCGATCATCATCGACCAGGAGCGGATGGGCGCCAACGTCCGCTCCACGGTGGGCACCGCCACCGACGCCAACTCGCTGCTGCGCATCCTCTTCAGCCGCCTCGGGAAACCGCACATCGGCTCGCCCAACGCGTTCGCGTTCAACGTCGCCTCGGTCCAGGCCAGCGGCGCCATCAGGGTGGGCAACGGCAAGGCCGTGAAGCAGACCTTCAGCCGCACCGGCGGCATGTGCACGCACTGCGAGGGCCGGGGCACGGTCTCCGACATCGACCTCACCCAGCTCTACGACGACTCCAAGTCGATCGCCGAGGGCGCGTTCACCATCCCCGGCTGGAAGTCGGACAACTTCTGGACGGTGCGGGTCTACGCCGAGTCGGGCTTCGTGGACCCCCGCAAGCCGATCCGCGACTACACCGAGGAGGAACTCGCCGACTTCCTCCACAAGGAACCGGTCAAGGTGAAGATCGAGGGCGTCAACCTCACCTACGAGGGGCTGATCCCCAAGATCCGGAAGTCGTTCCTGTCCAAGGACCGGGAGGCGATGCAGCCGCACATCCGGGAGTTCGTGGACCGGGCGGTCACCTTCACCGCCTGCCCCGAGTGCGACGGCACCCGCCTCAGCGAGGAGGCCCGGTCCTCCAGGATCCGCGGGATCAGCATCGCCGACGCGTGCGCGATGCAGATCAGCGACCTGGCCGCGTGGGTCCGCGGGCTCGAGGAACCCTCCGTGGGGCCGCTGCTGGAGAAACTGGGGCACACGCTCGACTCCTTCGTGGAGATCGGGCTGGGCTACCTCTCACTCGACCGCTCCTCGGGCACGCTCTCGGGCGGCGAGGCGCAGCGCACCAAGATGATCCGCCACCTGGGCTCCTCGCTCACCGACGTCACCTACGTCTTCGACGAACCCACCGTGGGACTGCACCCGCACGACATCGAGCGGATGAACCGCCTGCTGCTGCGGCTGCGCGACAAGGGCAACACCGTACTCGTCGTGGAGCACAAGCCGGAGACCATCGCGATCGCCGACCACGTGGTCGACCTCGGCCCCGGCGCCGGTGACGACGGCGGGCGGATCGTCTTCGAGGGCGGCGTCGGGGGGCTGCGCGCCAGCGGCACCCTCACCGGCCGCCACCTCGACGACCGGGCCCGGCTCAAGCCGCGGGTGCGCACGCCCCGGGGCGCCCTGGAGATCCGCGGCGCCGACGCCAACAACCTGCGCGGCGTGGACGTGGACGTGCCGCTGGGCGTGCTGTGCGTGGTGACCGGCGTGGCGGGCAGCGGCAAGAGTTCGCTGGTCCACGGGTCGATGCCCGCGGGCGCGGGCGCGGTGTCGGTGGACCAGGGCGCGATCCGCGGCTCACGGCGCAGCAACCCGGCCACCTACACCGGGCTGCTCGACCCGGTCCGCAAGGCCTTCGCCAAGGCCAACGGCGTCAAACCGGCGCTGTTCAGCCCCAACTCCGAGGGCGCCTGCCCGGCCTGCAACGGAGCCGGGGTGCTCTACACCGACCTGGCCATGATGGACACGGTGGCCTCGCCGTGCGAGGAGTGCGAGGGCAGGAGGTTCCAGCCGCAGGTGCTGGAGTACCGCCTGGGCGGCCCGGACGGCGGCCGCGACATCAGCGAGGTGCTCGCGATGTCGGTGGCCGAGGCGCACGCGTTCTTCGACGGCGAGGGGGCGAAGGTGCCCGCGGCCGCGCGGATCCTGCGGCGTTTGGAGGAGGTCGGCCTGGGCTACCTCAGGGTCGGCCAGCCGCTGACCACCCTGTCCGGCGGCGAGCGGCAGCGGCTCAAGCTGGCCGTCCACATGGCCGGGGAGGGCGGCGTCTACGTCCTGGACGAGCCGACCAGCGGCCTGCACCTGGCCGACGTCGAGCAGCTGCTCGGCCTGCTCGACCGGCTCGTCGACTCGGGGAAGTCGGTCGTGGTCGTCGAGCACCACCAGGCGGTGATGGCGCACGCAGACTGGATCATCGACCTCGGCCCCGGGGCGGGCCACGACGGCGGCCGGGTCGTGTTCGAGGGCACGCCCGCCGATCTCGTCGCCGCCCGCTCCACCCTCACCGGCGAGCACCTCGCGGCCTACGTCGGCGCCTGACCGGCCCGCGCGCGAAGCAGGCGGCCCCTGGCCCGTGCCGGGTCCGCTGTCCGTCGGGCGGCGGGCCGGGCCCGGGAGGGCCCCGCCGCCGGGGCCTCAGCCCGCGGCGGTGACCTCCAGCAGCGAGCCCACGCGCTCCACCGTCAGCCGGGACTCGCGGCGCAGGGCGGCGGTGTCCATGCCCTCGTCGCCCAGCACGACGAGCAGGGCCTCCATCCCGACCGCGTAGACGACCGCGTAGCCGCCCTGGCAGCGGGTGACGACCTCGCGCAGCGGTCCCAGCCCCGTCTCGTCACCGGTGCGCTTGCCCAGGCCCAGGGAGGCGGCGGCGAGCGCGGCCAGCGCGTGGGGACGTCCGCCCTGGATGTCGGAGGCCACCAGCATGCCGTCGGAGGCGGCCACGGCGCTGTCGGTCACGCCGACGACGTGCTCGCGCAGCCGCGCCAGCTCCTCGGCGATCTGACCCTGAACCATCTACTCGCTCCCGTGCTCGTCGGTCGGCCGCGGCGCGCGGCCGGTGTGGGCGTCCAGGTCCTGTAGTGCGCGGCGCACCCTCTCCAGGGGCACCGCGGCGCGCTGCGCGCGGCGCAGGGCGGCGATGGGCCCCGGTTCGGGCTCCTTGGGGCCGAACAGGCCCGGCCGGGGGCGCGGTCCCCGGGGCACCGGGGAGGGGGTGCGCTTGGGCAGTGCGGTCAGGCCGCCCGCCTCGTGTCCCCCGGCGGGCGGTTCGCCGCCGCGGGCCGGACAGGGGTGTCCGGTCGTGCTCATCGGGCCGCCTCTTCCCCGACCGCCGCGGCCGTCCCGTGGTCGGCGCCCAGTGAGCGCAGGCGTTCGCGCACGTTCCCGGGGACCGGGACGGAGGAGGACGGGGGCGCGGGGCGCACGGTGTTGGCCCCCGGACGCCGTTTGGCCAGCGCGGACGGGCCCTCGTCCGGGGCGGCGGCCTCGGGCGTGCGGCGGGTGAGGCCGTCCGCCCCGCCGGGGGCGGCGGCCTCCAGCAGCCCGCGTTCGGTGAGGCGCGCGACGTCGGCCATGACCCCGGTCAGCCCCCGGCCCAGGGCGAAGGCCAGGTCCCGGGGGGTGCGGCGGCCGTTGGCCTGGGCGAGCAGGAGCCGGTAGGCGGAGGGGAGGGAGTCGTGTACCGGCCCGGCGGGCACGGGGCGACGGCGGGCCAGGTCCGCGGGCGCGCCCCACCGGTCGGCGAGGAAGGCCAGGCGGCGCCCGGCCTCGGCCAGCACCTCCTCGGGGTCCAGGCCGTGCTCCAGGCCCAGCAGCGGCGGCGCGGCGTCGGAGAGCACGGCCT
The DNA here is from genome assembly GCF_041228755.1 of Nocardiopsis sp. LDBS0036. Classification (NCBI taxonomy): domain Bacteria; kingdom Bacillati; phylum Actinomycetota; class Actinomycetes; order Streptosporangiales; family Nocardiopsidaceae; genus Nocardiopsis; species Nocardiopsis sp. LDBS0036. The sequence continues at coordinate 440,411 of NZ_CP141103.1, read as the reverse complement.
CCACCCGGGGTTCGGGGGACAGGCACAGCGCCAGGACGCCGTCCGCAAGCGCCGTGGCGCACGCCAGTTCCAGTACCGCGGCCGAGACCGCGCCGCGGTCCAGCAGTTCCCGGGCCAGGCTGTCGGTGTGGGCGGCCGCCTCGTAGGCGGCGGCCCAGGCCCCGGCGGGGACCGTGCCGGACCTGACCAGGAGGGTCTCGGGTGTGGGCGCGGCCGGTGTGGTGACGGCGGTGACGCGCCCGGCGGTCAGGTGGACCAGGGCCTCGGGCGGGCCGGTCAGGCGCAGGGCTCCGGTGAACCCCTCCTCGCGGGCGCGGAGCAGGGGCTCGGCCAGGGCCCGCGGGGGCTCGGCGGCGCTCATGACAGCAGCGCCGCGGTGTGCTCGTCGGCCTGGAGGCGGGCCAGCGCGAGGTTGGTCCGCGCGCGGTCGAAGACCAGGACGAGCAGGACCTCGTCCGCGCCCGGGGAGGGCACGGCGCGGGTCAGCACGTGGTGCCCGTCGGTGGTGACCACGCTCTCCCGGACCGCCGGTTCGCGGGAGGCCAGGGCCAGGTCGAGGGCCAGGTGGTGGGAGTCCGCGACGTGCTCGGGGTCGGGCAGCGCCGACACCGCACCCGACCGCGCGTGCGCCTGACCCGTCGCGCGGTCCACGAGCATCGCGGCCACGACCCCGTCACAGCTCAGGTAACGCTCCGTGGATACAGCTGTGCTCGACACGTGCCCCCCGGTGTCTGGTTGCCTCCAAAAGACATTTAACAGTCAAAGAGGAGCAAAGAGAACACACTGTGGTAACGATGGACTCCCGCCACAAACTGTCCACTTACGCACCCTCCGGGCGTTTCGCTAATTTTCGTCATGTATCGCCGCTCCCGCGGTGGACACCGAGCGTGAGGAGACGCCATGAACGCCGACGCGGCGATGAAGGAAGCCATGGGGATCGAGGGCGCGATCGGCGTCGCGGTCGTCGACTACGAGAGCGGCATGTCCCTGGGCACCATGGGCGGCGGCGGCCACTTCGACCTGGAGATGGCCGCGGCGGCCAACACCGAGGTCGTGCGCGCCAAGACGCGCGCCCTGGGCGCGATCGGCCTCGACGACCGCATCGAGGACATCCTCATCACGCTGAGCAGCCAGTACCACCTCATCCGCCTGCTGGAGAAGTCGCACGGCAGCGTCTTCCTCTACCTGGCGCTGGACCGCCAGCGCGCCAACCTGGCCATGGCCCGCCACACCCTCCGGCGCGTGGAGAGCGAACTCCAGCTGTGACCCGGCCCGTCCCGCGCCCGGGGCGGCGCGGGTACGGACGGCGCCCCCTCCCGGACTCCCCGCCCCGGCACCCGCGCTCCGAACGGCGCTGACCCGGCCGCGTGCGGCGCTGACCGTGCCCGGCCGGGCGCACCGGCGTGCCGCCCCCGGGCGCGGTCAGCGGGAGAGCGGCTCCCCGTCGTCCGGCGCGCCCCGCCAGCTGCGCCACAGGTCGGCGTAGCGCCCCCCGGCGGCGACCAGCTCGGCGTGCGTCCCCTGCTCGACGACGCGGCCCCGGTCCATGACCACCACGCGGTCGGCGGTCTGCGCCTGGGTCAGCCGGTGCGCCACCACCAGCGTGGTGCGCCCGGCGGTGGCCGCGGCGGCGGCGCGCTCCAGTCGCCGGGCGCCGGAACTGCCCGCCTCGGCGGTGGCCTCGTCCAGGACGGCCACGTCCGGGTCGGCCAGCACCAGCCGGGCCAGTGCCAGGTGCTGGGCCTGCTCGGCGGTCAGGGCGTGCCCGCCCTCGCCGACCACCGTGTCCAGTCCCTCGGGCAGGGCGCGCACCCACTCCAGGGCGCCGACGGCCTCCAGGGCGGCCTCCGCCTCGGCCGCGTCGGCCCCGGCGCGGGCCAGGCGCAGGTCCTCCAGCAGGGTTCCGGCGAACACGTGGGTCTCCTGGCTGACGAGGAAGACGTGCTCGCGCACCCGCCGCTCCCCCAGCTCCTCCAGGGGGATCCCGCCCAGGTACACGGTTCCGGTCGTGGGCGTGCGCAGGCCGCTGACCAGGGCGGCCAGCGTGGTCTTGCCCGCGCCGCTGGCCCCGACCAGGGCCACGCGCTCACCCGGGGCGACCTCCAGCGACACCTCCTCCAGCGCGGCCGGGCCGCCGCTGCCGTAGGAGTGGGTGACCCCCGCGACGCGGACCGAGGAACCGGCCGGGCCCTCCTCCGCGCCCGGGTCGGCCTCCACCGGGAGGTCGACCACGCCGGCCAGACGGGCCAGGCTCGCCCCGGCCGACTGCACCTCGTTGAAGTTCATGACCAGGAAGATCAGCGGGCCGAACAGGCGGTGGAAGTACAGGGCGGCGGCGGTGACCATGCCGACGCTGGCCAGGTCGGCGCGCACCAGCCAGAACCCGGCCACCAGCACCGAGGTCAGTCCGACGCACTCGGCGGCGTTGAGCCGCGACCCGAAGCGGGTGAACAGCCGGAACACCGACACCGTGATGTCCATGGCGGCGGCCGAGCGGTCGCGCACCCGGGACTCGTGCTCGTCCTCCAGGCGGTAGGCGCGCACGGCGGAACGCCCGCGCAGGGCTCCCATCATCGCGTGCGAGCGCTCGCCCATGGCCACGCGCTCGCGGGCGTAGTAGGGGCCCGAACGGGGCAGGTACCAGCGCACGGCCGTCACGTAGACCGGCACGCACAGCATCGCGGCCAGGCCCAGGCGCCAGTCCAGGGCGGTGATGCCCACCGCGGTCAGCAGGACGGTGGCCAGGGCCACGACCGCGTCGGGGCCGCTGCGGGCGATGCTGGCGGTGACCACGGCGACGTCGTCGCCGACCCGGGAGAGCAGGTCGCCGATGCGCACCCGCTCCAGGCGGGCGGCGGGCATGCGCAGCACGCGGTCCATGACGCTTTCGCGCAGGCGGGCCAGGACGGTCTCGCCGACCCGGCTGACCAGCCAGCTGCCCACACCCGTGAGCAGGCCGCCGAGCAGCCCCGCCCCGGCGATGAGCAGGACCGAGGACAGGACGGTGTCCAGCCCCCGCTGCGCCGAGATGTCGTCGACCATCCGGCCCAGCACCCAGGGGGCGACCAGTCCGGCGGCGCTGCCCGCGAGCACGGTGGCCAGGGCAAGCGGGGCGCCCCAGCCGGTGCCGCGCACCCCCTCGCCCAGCACGGCCCACGTGCGGCGGGCCGAGGCGGTGGGGAGCAGTTCCCCGTGTTCGCTCGCGGAGTCCTCCACTGGCGTGCTCATCGGTCGTCCTCGGGGTCGTGGGGGCGGGGAAGGGGGGCGCGGCGCCCCGGGTCGGCGGTCAGCGGCGGGGCGCTCCGGTGTGCCGCGAACGGCCGTGAGGCGCACCGCGTCGGCGCCGCACCCGGCGGGGCGGTCACCGCAGCACCGCCTCGCGGTAGGCCGCGTCCTCCTCGACCAGCCGCGCGTGCGTGCCCGTGCACCGTACCCGCCCCTGGGCCAGCACCACGACGCGGTCGGCGCGGGCCAGCAGCGCCGGGCTGTTCGCGACGACCAGGGTGGACCTGGCCGCACCCGCGCGGGCGGCGGCCGTGCCCCGGGCGATGGCCTCCTCGGTGACCGCGTCCACGGCGGTGGTGGGGTCGTGCAGCACCAGGACGGGCGGGTCGGCGACCAGGGCGCGGGCCAGGGCCACGCGCTGGCGCTGGCCGCCGGAGAGGTTGGCCGCGCGGTCGGCGACCGGCCGGTCCAGGCCCTCGGGGTGGCCCTCGACCAGGTCCGCGGCCGAGGCGGCGCGCAGGGCGTCCAGCAACCGCTCCTCGTCGCCGTCCGCGCCGGTGTCCAGGTTGGAGCGCAGGGTGCCCTCGAACAGGGTGGTCCCGTGCTCCTCCACCAGGACCGCCTCGCGCAGGGCGTCCAGGGCGAGTTCGGGGACGGGGACGCCGCCCACCGTGAGCGTGCCGTCCAGGGCAGCGGGTTCGGCCCGGCCCGAGAGCAGTTCCAGCAGCGCCTCGGCGTCGCGGGGGTCGGTGGTGAGCACGCCGACGAGTTCGCCGGGGGCGAGTTCGAGGTCCACCCCGCGCAGCGTGCGGTAGCTGACCCCGGACAGCGCGACCACGGGCTCCTCCGCACAGGCGCGCTCGCCCGGGGTGACCGCGTCGGGGGCGTTGAGCAGGCGTACCAGCCGCCGGGCGGAGGCGCGGGCGGTGGCGAACAGCTGGCCGACCATGCCCAGACTCTGCACGGGTTCGGCCAGGAACTGGGCGAGGCCGATGACGGTGACGAGTTCGCCGACGCTGAGGCGTCCCTGGAGGGCCATCCACCCGGCCACGCCCGCCACGCAGGCCAGGAAGACGGCGCTGGCTGCGGTGACCAGGCCGCGGTAGACGCCGTTGCTGGCGGCGGCGCCGACCGAGGCGTCCAAGGCCAGGGCGCTGGCCCGGCGGTAGCGGGCGGCCGCGTTGTGCCGCGCCCCGATGCCCATGAGGACGCGCAGGCCGCTGACCAGGTCGGTGGCCAGGGCGGTGGCCCCGGCGGCGGTGGCCTGCTTGGCCTCGCTGCGCCGGGTGATGCGGGCGGCGGGCAGGCGCAGGAGCAGCATGAGCAGGGGGACGCCGACCAGGACGCCGATCCCCAGGGGCACGTCCACGGCCAGGAGCGCGACGGTGGTGACGATGATGGCGACCGCCACGGCGATCGAGGCCGACCAGGCACGCACGTACAGGGCGGCCTGCTCGGCGTCGGAGGTGGCCACCGACAGGACCTCGCCCGCGCGCAGGCCGCTGCGCTCGCCGCGCGGGTCCAGGGCGCGGCGGGCGGCCTCCACCCGCAGCAGGTGCGCCTCGTTCTCGACGGCGCGCAGGGTGAAGCGGGCGCCGTTGCGGTAGGCCTGGGCCAGGACGGTGAAGAGCACGACCATGCCCGCGACGCAGACCGCGAGGGCGCCGACGTCGCCGGAGAAGACGGCCCAGTCGATGGTCAGGCCGATGGCCACCGGAACGAGGGCCTCGGCGACCTGGTGCAGGGAGAGCAGGACCACGCCGACGAGGACGCGGCCTCGGTTGCGCCGCAGGGTGCGGCGGCGCAGGGCGCGCACGCTGTCGGGGACCCCGCCCCCGGGAGTGCGGGGGGAGCGCCGTTCGCGCTCGGCGGCGGGGGCGGTCGCGGGGGCGGCGCTCATACGGCGCGTCCGCTCGGCGCGGGGCGCGCGGCCCCGTACAGACGTCTACTCATCCGATGTCCCGTTCCCCCCGCTGTGTCGTGCCCTGGGCAAGGCTAGTGGGCTGGCGGAGCGCCCGCGGAACCGGGAAGGAGCGCCCCCGGACCACCGTGCCACACCAAGCTTGGTTAGGCTAACCTTTCCCGAGTCGGTATACGGTCACAGCACCCCGAGACCGGACGAACCCGACACCCGCCGCTCTCCGACCCGAACGAAGGGGCCGCGCCTTGCGCATCAGGTATCCGAGCCACCGCAGCATGATCCGCACCCGGGTGGCGCGCACCGAGCGGACCAGCGAGCACTTCCTCACCGTGACGCTCACCGGCGAGGAGCTGACCGGGTTCGAGTTCCTGGGCCTGGACCAGTGCACGCGGATCCTCTTCGCCCGGCCGGGCCAGGAGAGGCTGCACCTGCCCGTCGCCGACAGCGGCGGCGACGGCAACGGGTGGGTGGCCGCGTTCCGCGCCATGCCCGACGACGTGCGCCCGCACGTGCGCAACTACACCGTCCGCCGCTTCGACGCCGAGGCGCTGGAGCTGGACATCGAGTTCGTCGCGCACGGGGACGAGGGCCCGGCGTCGGCGTGGGCGCTGGCCGCGCGGCCCGGCGACGAACTGGGCCTGTACGCCGAGGGGATCTACTACCTGCCGCCGGAGGAGGCCGACTGGCACCTGCTCGTCGGCGACGAGAGCGCCGTGCCCGCCCTGCTCTCCATCCTCGAACAGGCCCCCGCCCACCTGCGCGGACAGGCCTACCTCGAAGTCCCCTGCCCCGAAGACGTACGCCCCGTCCAGGCCCCGCCCGGAGTCGACGTGCACTGGCTCGCCCGCACCGACCCCCACACCGTCCCCGGACGACTCGCCCTGAAAACCGTACGCACCGCCGAGTTCCCCCCAGGACGCCCCTACTGCTTCGTCGCCGGAGAGAACGCCCTCCCCACCGAACTGCGCCGCACCCTCGTCCGCCAACACGGCGTTCCCAAGGACGACATCGCCTTCATCGGCTACTGGCGCCACGGCGTGGCGGCCTACTCGTGACGGTGTGACCCTCGACACGGCACCGGCCCGCGAGGAGCGCCGCGCGGCCCCGCCGACGACCGTGCACAACGGGCTTCACCGGCATACGCGGTTTTCCACGCCCTCCCACCACGGGCTTGCGCAAAACGGACGCCTCCAGCACCATAACCTTGCTTAGGCAAGGCTAAGCTCATCCACTCGACCGAATGAGGCCCCATGAACCCCGGTCCGCTGACCCGCGGCGGCGCGATCGCCGCCGGCGCGCTCTCCCTCCTGCTGCTCGCCGCCTGCGGCGGCCAGACCTCCGGCTCCGAGGAGGGCGGCTCGGACGGCGAGGTCGCCGAGGGGTACCCGGTCACCATCGAGACCCTCTTCGGCGACGTGGAGATCGCGGACAAGCCGACCAACGTCGTCGCCATGGGCTGGTCCGACGCCGAGACCGCGCTGGCGCTGGGCGTGCAGCCGGTCGGCGTGGCCGACTGGCAGGCCTACGGCGGCACGGGCGTGGGCCCGTGGGCGGCCGACATGTTCGAGGAGGAGCCGGTCCAGCTCGGCACCATGGAGCCGAACCTGGAGGCGATCGCCTCCCTGGAGCCCGACGTCATCCTCGACACCCGCTCCGACAACAGCCAGGAGCGCTACGACACGCTCTCTCCGGTGGCCCCCGTGGTCGGCCCGCCGCCCGGGGTGGAGGTCACCTACGGCACCACCTGGCAGCAGCAGACCCGACAGGTCGCCCAGGTGGTCGGCGAGCAGGAGCGCGCCGAGGAGCTCATCGAGGAGCTGGAGGGCCGCTTCGCCCGGATCCGCGAGGAGAACCCCGAGTTCGCCGACATGACCCTGACCGTGGGGGCCTACTTCGACGGCCAGTACGGCGCCTACGTGCCCGGCGACTCCCGGGTGGACCTGCTCCAGGAGCTGGGCTTCCAGTACGAGCCCGAGGTCGAGGAGATGGCCGACGGCGCCTTCTACGTCGACCTGAGCCCGGAGCGGCTGGAGGTCCTGGACGCGGACCTGACGGTCATGTTCCCCATCGGCGGCACGGCGGACCACCTGCGCGAGGACCCGGTGCTCCAGGGCATCCCCTCCGCCGAGGACGGCCGACTGGTCATCCTGGACGACCCGGAGCTGGCCAACGCCTTCTCCAGCGGTTCGTACCCGGGCATCTCCCACGCGCTGGACGAGCTGGTCCCGCTGCTCCAGGAGACCCTGAACGGCTGACGCCCCGCCTGCCGGGCCCCGTGGAGCGCGCGCTCCGCGGGGCCCGTCGTCGTCGGGGCCCGAAGGCCGACGGTCGCGCGGCTCGCGCTTTCGTCCCGGCGGCCCGCGCAGGAACGCGGGGGCACGGGCGTCCGGAGCGCCTGGGCAGGGACGCCCGAAACACCTGTCTCCGCGAGCACGAGGACGTGGGCCGACCGCCGTGTGGCGCGTGACCCGAATCCGGCCCGACCCCGTAAGCACGAGGGCTTGGGACTCAGGCGCCGGGACACGGCGCGCCCCACAGGTCCTCTCCTGCGAAGACCACACCACCCCAAAAGCACACAGACCACACGTTTCACCCCAGCCCCATGGGAGCGATCCCAACTTTTTCGCACGACCCCCCTTGTCCGCGAGCGGTCGCGTACGTACAGTCACTTAACGCTTGTTCAGTGGGCGTCCGCCCACGCGGGCAAGCCCCTCGCGGCACGTGCGGGACCCGCTATTTCGCACGCGTCGCGGCGCCGGGCTCGCCCGTCCCCCCGCTCACCGGAGTACGCCATGACCAAGAGCGCCCGCCGCAGTACCCGCCGCACCGCCACCGTCGCCACGGCGGTGACCGCCTCCGCCGCGCTGGCCGCGGCGATCCTCACCGCACCGCAGTGGACCGGAGCCGACGTGGACGAGGCCAACGCCGAACTCAGCGCCGCGCCCGGGGACGTCGTCTGGTCCGACGAGTTCGACGGCGCCGCCGGAAGCGCCCCCGACCCCGCCAACTGGAACCACGAGACCGGCGCCCACGGCTGGGGCAACAACGAACTCCAGAACTACACCGACAGCCGCGCCAACTCCGCCCTCGACGGCCAGGGCAACCTCGTCATCACCGCCCGCCAGGAGGCGGACGGTTCCTACACCTCGGCCCGTATGACCACCCAGAACAAGGTCGAACACGCCTACGGCCGCATCGAGGCCCGCATCAAGATCCCCCGCGGCCAGGGCATCTGGCCCGCCTTCTGGATGCTCGGCGCCGGCTTCCCCGACACCCCCTGGCCCGACTCCGGCGAGATCGACATCATGGAGAACGTCGGGTACGAGCCGCACATGGTGCACGGCACCGTGCACGGGCCCGGCTACTCGGGCGCGAACGGCATCGGCTCCTCCTACACGCACCCGCAGGGCTGGTCCTTCGCCGACGACTTCCACACCTTCGCCGTCGACTGGAGCCCCGGCTCCATCACCTGGTCCGTGGACGGCAACGCCTACCACACCCTCACCAGCGCCGACGTGGGCGGCAACCCGTGGGTCTACGACCAGCCCTTCTTCATGATCCTCAACATCGCCGTGGGCGGTGACTGGCCCGGCTACCCCGACGGCACCACCCAGTTCCCCCAGCAGATGGTCGTCGACTACGTCCGGGTCTACGAGAACTAGTCCGGACGGGCGGAGGCGAACAGAACGGCGCCCCGGGCCGGATCCCCCCGGCCCGGGGCGCCCGCCTCCGGCGGGTCAGGGCCGGAAGACGACCTTGAACACGCCGTCCTGCTTCTTCTGGAACTTCTCGTAGGCCAGCGAGGCCGCGTCCAGGCCCACGTGGTGGGTGGCGAAGTCGTCCACCCCCAGCGGGTCGGACCCCTCCAGCAGCGGCAGGATCTCCGGCACCCACCGGCGCACGTTGGCCTGCCCCATCCGCAGCTGGATCTGCTTGTCGAAGAGCGTGAGCATCGGCATCGGGTCGGCCATGCCGCCGTACACCCCGATCAGGGAGACGGTCCCGCCGCGCCGCACCAGGTCGATGGCGGTGTGCAGGGCGGTCAGCCGGTCCACCCCGGCCGTCTCCATCATCTTGGCCGCCACGCCCCGGGGCATGAGGTTGGCCACGCGCTGCGCGAACTTGGCCGAGCCGTGCCCGGCCGCCTCCATGCCGACCGCGTCGATGACCGCGTCCGGGCCGCGCCCGTCCGTACGGTCGCGGATCTCCTGGACCACGTCGTCGGTGCCCTTGGAGGAGTCGAACACCTCCACGTCCCGGGCGGCGGCGCGGGCGCGCCGCTCCGGCACCGGGTCCACGCCGAACACCCGGCCCGCGCCCAGGTGGCGGGCGACCCGGCAGCACATGTCGCCGATCGGCCCCAGCCCCAGGACGGCCACCGACCCGCCCTCGGGGACGTCGGCGTAGCGGACGGCCTGCCAGGCGGTCGGCAGCACGTCGGACAGGAACAGGTAGCGGTCGTCGGGGCCCTGGTCGGGCACCGGGACCGCGGTGGTCTCGGCGCGCGGAACCCGCAGGTACTCGGCCTGCGCTCCGGGCACCGAGCCGTAGAGCTTGCTGTAGCCGAAGAGCGCGGCGCCCATGCCCTGCTCCTCGACCTGGGTGTTCTCGCACTGGCTCTGGAGGCCGGTGTCGCACATGAGGCAGTGCCCGCAGGAGATCTGGAAGGGGATGACGACCCGCTGGCCGGGGGTGAGGGAGGTGACGCCGGAACCGACCTCCTCGACCACGCCCATGGGTTCGTGTCCGAGGATGTCCCCCGGGGTCATGAACGGCCCGAGCACCTCGTACAGGTGCAGGTCGGATCCGCACAGGCCCGAACTGGTGATCCGGACGAGGGCGTCACCGGGCTCCTCGATCCGCGGATCGGGAACGGTCACGGTGTCGACGTTCCTGGTCCCGTTCCACACCACTGCCTTCATTGGTTCCCCCTGGTCTCACGACGGTGGCGGTCGTCGCCTGGGGAGCGCACGGCCCCCTGGGCTGCCCTCGGCCACTACCCGGCCCGTGTCGGCGGAAACGGGAGTCGCTGGCGCCCCGGAACCGGTCCGCTGTGGGCCCGGCGTGCGGTCTGGAGCCGGTCGGCGCACCGGACCGAGGCGCCGTGGACCGGCGCTCCGGGTCCGAGCACCGGGCCCGTACCCCGCCCGGGTCCGCTCCCGCTCACCCCCGCTCGGAGGTGTCCCTGACCGGGCTGTCCTCGACTGCCGCGCCGGGCGCCCCGCGGTCGGGCGCGGCGGGGCTGTGCGCGTGCTGGGGCGGCGCGGTGTCCTCGCCCGCCCCCTCTCCCGCCGCCGGGATGCGCAGGGCGAGCAGGGCGACGTCGTCACCGCGGGGGGAGATGCGGGCGAGGAGTTCGTCGCAGAAGTCCTCGACGTCGCGGCGGGCCAGGGCGGCGGCGTGGCGGCGCAGGTTGGCCAGGCCCGTGTCGATGGGGTGGTCGCGGCTCTCGACGAGGCCGTCGGTGTACAGCAGCAGGGTGGACTCCGCGGGGATCTCCTCGCGGGCGTCGGGCCAGTCCAGTCCCAGGTGCAGGGCGGCGCTCATGCCCAGCAGGGGTCCGTGGCCGTCCTCCAGGTAGCGGGTGCGGCCGTCGGCGGTGACGAGCAGCGGCGGGGGGTGTCCGGCGTTGACCCAGTGCAGACACCAGGGCCCGCCCTCGGGGCCCTCGATACGGGCGAAGACGGCGGTGGCCATGGGGGCGTCGCTGGTGTTGGTCATGGCCTCGTCCAGCCGCCGCATGATCAGGCTGGGCGGTTCCTGGCGGTCCCACGCCAGGGCGCGCAGCATGTTGCGGACCTCGGCCATGTGCGCGGCGGCCTGGAGGTCGTGGCCGACCACGTCGCCGATGACCATGGTCATGACGCCGTCGGCGAGCAGGAAGGCGTCGTACCAGTCCCCGCCGATCTCGGCGGCCTGCTGCGCGGGCTGGTAGCGGGCGGCGAAGCGCAGGTGGTCGACCTGCGGCAGGGGGGTCAGGAGCTGGCGCTGCATGGTCTCGGCGACGTGGCGCTGCTGCGCGAAGAGCTGGGCGCTCTCCATCACCAGACCGGCGCGCCGGGCCACGTCCCCCAGCACGAGGATCTCGGCGTCGGTGTAGGCGGGCCGCTCCCCGGTGCGGGCCACGGTCAGCGCCCCGAAGACCTGCCTGCGGGTGTGCAGCGGCACCACCACCGCGGAGTGCCCGCCCAGGCGGTCGAACAGCCGCCGGTGCGCCCGGGCGAGCGGTTCGTCCGGTTCACGGGCGAGGTCACCGGCGACGAACAGGACGGGCTGGGTGCTGTACAGGGCGCGCATCAGCGCCGCGTGGGCGTCGGAGGACAGCGGCGGCAGCGTGCCCTTGAGCGCCTCGGCCGTGTCCTGGTCGCCGAGGGCGTGCACGGCGACGCGCTCCACCTCCTTGGTGCGCCCGTCGGTGACCATGTCGACCACCGCCCAGTCCCCCAGTTCCGGCACCAGCAGCCGGACCAGCCTGTCCAGCATCTCGGGCACGTCCAGGGTGGAGACCAGGACCACGGAGATCTCCGCGACCAGGCTCAACCGGCCGGTGAGCTCCTCCAGGGCCGCCAGGTGCGCCGCGGTCTGCTCGGCGGCGTCGCGGTGCGCCCGGAAGTCGTGGAAGACGATGACCGCGCCCTCCAGGCGTCCCTCGTGCTGGAGCGGGGTGGTCGCCCAGATGATGGGCACGAGCGTGCCGTCCCCGCGCAGGAAGGACTCGCTGCTCCCCTCGGCCGGGTGGCCGCTGGCGAGCACGGCCAGGACGCGGCAGTCCTCCCTGGAGCTCCTCTCCCCCTCCGCGTCGCGGTGCAGCAGATCGTGCAGGTCCAGGCCCAGCATCCGCTCCCTGGGCCGGCCGAGGATGTGCTGCGCGTAGGGGTTGGCGGCGGTGATCCGGCCGGTGGTGTCGATGACGAACATCCCCGCGCCCACGCTGTCGAACACCGCGCGCAGCAGGCCGGTCTCCAGCGGCCAGCCGTCGTCGCTCATCGCGCCGCCCTCCGGTTGCCGCGCCGCCGCGCGGGAGTTGGCCGCGGCCCCGCCGGGGCCGTCCGAAGGCTGCGATCGAAGACACCCATGCGGTTCGCTTACCCACGTTTCTCCTGATGACCGGCGCCGTCAGTCTGCCCCGCGAGGCGGCCCGGGGAGCGCATTGCGGAGTCGGCGGCATGTCATCCACCGCCCGAGGGGGCGCCCGCGAACACCGCGGCGGACCCGCGGGAGGGGCCCGGCCGGGCCCCGGAACCGGGAGGAAAAGCCTTTCCGCGGTGCCCCGCCAACGGTTAACCTCGGCTGGAGGTCTGATGGCACGGGGACGCGGGAGGAAGGCGGCCGGTGGCGAACTGCCCGGTGTGCTCACGGCAGGATCGGACGGTCAAGGTGTCCGCCGTGGTCCGTGAGGGCACGACGACCACGCGGAGCGCCGGATCATCGACGGTCCGCGGGGATGACGAATGGTCGTGGCTGCGCGGCGAAACGACGATCGCCCGGGCCCGGCACTCCTCCACCTCCCACTCCCAGAGCACCCTGGCGGCGCAACTGAGCTTCCCCGCGCCGCCCGGAACGGCGCCCGGGCTCGCCCGGTGGATCGGAATCGCCCTACTCGTGCTCGCCGCCCCGCTGGTGATCCAGTTCGGTGTCTTCGGCGCCGTACCGGCGGTGGCCACCGGTCTGGTTCTGCGCTGGCTGCTGGGTTGGGAGTGGAGAAGAGCGCTCATCGCGTCCGCCGCGGTCCTCCTCCTCGTGGGCCTGGTGGCCAACGGCGCCCTGAGCCTGCTCGGAGGAGTGGAGCAGTTCGCCTCCTTCGTGTTCGGCATGGTCGTGTGGACACTGGTGATCGGAGCGGGAACCGCGCTGGTCCTGCGGGACGTCCAGAGCACCGAAGCGCGCAGGAAGCGGGACGCGCCCCTCAGGGCCCGCGCGTGGGGGATCTGGCAGCGGCTGTACTTCTGTTTCCGCGACGACCTGGTCTTCGACCCCGCCTCCGGCGCGCACGGGCCTCCGACCGCCGTACGGCGGCTCATCGGATATCCCGACGAGTCGTGACGCGTGCCGGTCCCGGGGGTCATCCCGCGGACCTGCGGCGGTTCCGGCGGGCGGTGCGCGACGCCCCGCGCGGGAAGGCCTCCGTGCGCTCCGCGCCCCGCCCGGGCCGGTGACGCTCACCCGGACGTCCCACCATCGGATGGTCAGTGCCAGAATGCGCAGTGTGAGACACCAGCACTCGGACAACGCAGACCCCGCCCAGGACTCCCCGCGGATCAGCCCGCCCAAGAGCAGCGCGGCCGGACTCCCCGCCGTGCTCAACAGCCTCCGGCACCTCAACGAGCACACCGGCGTGCGGCGCGGACTGCCCGCCATGCTCGCGATCAACCAGAAACGCGGCTTCGACTGCCCCGGTTGCGCCTGGCCCGAGGGGGACAAGAGGCACCGGGCCGAGTTCTGCGAGAACGGCGCCAAGGCCGTCGCGGAGGAGGCCACGGCCACGGCTCTGACCGGGGAGTTCTTCGCCGAGCACCCGGTCTCCGAGCTGGCCGGGCGGTCCGGGTACTGGCTGGGGCAGCAGGGCCGCCTCTCCGAGCCGCTGTACCTGGCCGAGGGCGCCACCCACTACGAGCCGGTCAGCTGGGAGCGCGCGCTGGACCTGGTCGCCGAGGACCTGCGGGCGCTGGACTCCCCGGACCAGGCGGTGTTCTACACCTCCGGACGCACCAGCAACGAGGCGGCGTTCTGCTACCAGCTGTTCGCCCGCGCCCTCGGGACGAACAACATGCCCGACTGCTCCAACATGTGCCACGAGTCGTCCGGTTCGGCCCTGACCGAGACCCTCGGCGTGGGCAAGGGCAGCGTGTCCCTGGAGGACCTGCGCGAGGCCGACCTCATCATCGTGGCCGGGCAGAACCCCGGCACCAACCACCCCCGCATGCTCACCGCCCTGGAGCGGGCCAAGAAGTCCGGGACGCGGATCGTCACCGTCAACCCGCTGCCCGAGGCGGGGATGCGCGAGTTCCGCAACCCCCAGCGCGCGGGCGGCCTGCTGGGGCGCGGCACCGAGCTGACCGACCTGTTCGCACAGGTGCGGCTGGGCGGCGACCTCGCCCTGTTCTCCGCCCTCAACCGCCTGCTGCTGGAGGCCGACGAGCGCGGTGAGCCGGCCCTGGACCGGGAGTTCGTCTCCTCCCACACCCACGGGTTCGAGCAGTTCGCCAAGGCGCTGCTGGCCGAGCCGGACGAGGAGTTCTGGGCGCGCACCGAGCGCGACACCGGCCTGGAGCGGGAGCTGATCGAGCGGATCTTCGCGATGGTCACCTCCTCCGAGCGCATCGTGGTGTGCTGGGCGATGGGGCTGACCCAGCACCGGCACTCGGTGCCCACCATCCGCGAGGTGGTCAACTTCCTGCTGCTGCGCGGCAACGTGGGCCGCCCGGGCGCGGGCGTGTGCCCGGTGCGCGGCCACTCCAACGTGCAGGGCGACCGCACGATGGGGATCTTCGAGCGCCCGGCCGAGGAGTTCCTGGACGCCCTGGGCGCCGAGTTCGGCTTCGCGCCGCCGCGTGAGCACGGGTACGACACCGTCAACGCCATCCGCGCCATGGCGCGCGGTGACGTGCGGGTGTTCTTCGCGATGGGCGGCAACTTCGTCGCGGCCACCCCGGACACGCTGGTGACCGAGGACGCCATGCGCCGGGTGGGGTTGACGGTGCACGTGTCCACCAAGCTGAACCGCTCGCACGTGGTGACGGGGACGCGGGCGCTGATCCTGCCCGCCCTGGGGCGCAGCGACCGCGACCTGCGCGACGGCGAGCCGCGGTGGGTGACGGTGGAGGACTCCATGGGCAAGGTGCACGCCTCCCACGGCGTGCTGGCCCCGCTGTCGCCGGGCATGCGCTCGGAGGTGGACATCGTCTGCGACCTGGCCGAACGGGTGCTCGGCGACTTCCCGGTGGCGTGGTCGGAGCTGACCGACTACGACCGGGTGCGCGAGCACGTGGCCGCGGTGGTGCCGGGGTTCGAGGACTTCAACGCCCGCGCGCGCAGGCCCGGCGGGTTCACCCTGCCGCACGCCCCGCGCGACGACCGGCGCTTCCCCACCGCGACCGGGCTGGCCAACTTCACGGTGAACGGCACGTACGCGCCGGAGGTGCCCGAGGGGCGGCTGCTGTTGCAGACGCTGCGCTCGCACGACCAGTACAACACCACGGTCTACGGCCTCGACGACCGGTACCGGGGCATCAAGGACGGCCGCCGGGTCGTGCTGGTCAACCCCGAGGACGCGCGGGAGCTGGGGCTGGCCGACGGCGCCTACACCGACCTCGTGAGCGAGTGGCACGACGGCAGGGAGCGGCGCGCGGCGCACTTCCGGGTGGTGCACTACCCGACCGCGCGCGGGTGCGCGGCCTCCTACTTCCCGGAGACGAACGTGCTGGTGCCGCTGGACTCCACGGCCGAGGTGAGCAACACGCCGACGTCGAAGTCGGTGGTGGTGCGCTTCGAACCCGACTCCGGGGCCGTTTGACCCCGTGACCGGAACGGCGCCCCGATCCGTCCCTTCGCCGGGCCCCACGCGCCACACCGGCGACCCCTCCGGTCAGCCCGCCGGGGCCCGGCGGGTCGTCCGGGCTCCGGGGCGCGCTCCCCGGGGCCCGGCGGACCGTCAGGCCTTGCGGGCGACGCCGCAGTACTGGTCGGCCGCGACGATCTCGCCCACCTCCGCGGCGTCGGGCCGCCAGAAGGGCGCCGGGACCACGCCGGGCTCCAGCAGGTCGAGCCCGTCGAAGAAGCCCGCGATCTCCTCGGGGCTGCGCAGGTGGTAGGGCAGGGGCGCGGTCTCGTTCCAGCGCCGGGACGCCTCGATCATCGGTTCGCTGGTGTCGGTCCCGTCGCACAGGGCCAGGAAGCTGCCCGGGGGCAGCGCGTCCACGTAGGCGCGCACGGTGGCGTAGGCCCGGGCGTTGTCGGGGGTGTGCCCCATGGTGCCCAGGATGGTGAGCGCGATGGGCCGGCCGAAGTCCAGGTGGGCGGCGGCCGCCTTGAGGACCTGCTCGGGCTCGTGCAGGTTGGCGTCGACGTAGTGGACCTTCCCCGCCCCCTCTCCGACCAGCAGCGCGCGGGCGTGCGTGAGCACCAGCGGGTCGTTGTCCACGTAGACCACCCGGGCGTCGGGGGCGGCGGCCTGGGCGACCTCGTGGGTGTTGTCGTGCGTGGGCAGCCCGGTGCCCACGTCCAGGAACTGGCGGACGCCCTCCTCCCGGGCCAGGTGGGTGACCGCGCGGATGAGGAACTCCCGGTCGGCGCGGGCCGCGGTGACCATCTCCGGGTAGGCCTGGAACACGTAGTCGCCGACCTCGCGGTCGGCCGGGTAGTTGTCCTTGCCCCCCAGCCAGTAGTTCCACACCCGGGCGGAGTGTGCCCCGGTGGTGTCGATGGGGGGTGTGTCCGTCATGGTGTGCCCTCTCACCGGAAGCGCGGTTCGCGCCCGTATTGTCCTGCTCGCGGAAAGCGTGACGCAAGCGAAAACGCCGTGTGCGCGGGCGTTCCCGAACGACGGGCGCCCGTTCCCGGACCCCGTCAGCGCCTTCGCCCGTCCCTCCGATCGCCTCCCCCGGCGTGGGGGCGTCAGCGGGGCCGCTCGTACCCTGGTGCGATGCCAGCGATCTATCTGATCCGCCACGGGAAGGCCTCCCCCGAGGCGGAGGACTACGACGAGTTGAGCCCGACCGGCTACGAGCAGGCGCGCCTGCTGGGCGCCGAACTCCGGCGGCGCGGCCCCCGCGTCGGCCGCGTGGTGACCGGCGCACTGCGCCGCCAGCGCCAGACGGCGGCCGCGGCCCTGGCCGAGGCGGGCCTGGACCTGGAGCCGGTCGGCGACGAGCGGTGGAACGAGTACGACCACCTCGGCCTTCTGGGCGCCCACCCGGGCGCGACCGGCTCGCTCCAGGAGCGGCTCGACGCCTCCCTGTCCTCGTGGATCGAGGCCGGGGGCAGCGGTCCGGGCACCTGGGAGGGCTTCCGGAGCGGGGTCCGGCAGGCGCTGGACGACCTGGTCGCCGGACTGGGCAGGGGGGAGACCGCGCTGGTCTTCACCTCCGCCGGGGTGATCGCGACGGTGTGCTCGACCCTGCTGGGCACGGCGCCCGCCGGGTTCCTGGCCCTGAACCGCGTGGTGGTCAACGGTTCGGTGAGCAAGCTGCTGCACGGCCGGGGCGGCACCCGACTGCTGTCCTTCAACGACCACGCCCACCTGGAACAGGGCGGTCCCGCGCTGATGACCTACCGCTGAACGCACGTGCGGCCCGACGCGCGCCCGGTGCAAACCGACCGGTTGGTACCGCCCCCTGGGCGGCCGGTGCGACCGCGTGCGGCCCCCGGCTTCCCGGCTCCGGCCCGGCCCGCGCCCTCGCGGGTCGGGGCCGGAGCGCACACAGCCCCGCGGACCCCTGGTCCGATCGGTCCGCGGAGGACGCCCCCGAGGGGCCGGGCGCGGTCCTGCCGCCCGGCTCACCCCGCCTGGGCGCCGTCCGCCTCCCGGCGCTCGGCATCGCGCCGCAGCACCGCGCGCAGGGCCAGTTCGTAGCCGAAGACCCCGCACCCGGCGACGTAGCCCGCGGCCACCGGCGCGGTCACCGAGGTGTGCCGGAACTCCTCGCGCGCGTAGACGTTGGAGATGTGCACCTCCACCACGGGCGCCTCGACCGCGTCGATCGCGTCGCGCAGCGCGATGCCGTAGTGCGCGTAGGCGCCGGGGTTGAGCACCACCCCGGCCCAGTCGCGGGCGGCGTGGATCCGGTCCACCATCACGCCCTCGCTGTTGCTCTGCGCGCACACCACCCGCACGCCCAGCTCCTCGCCGAGGGAGACCACCCGCCGTTCGACCTCCGCCAGGGTGGTGGTGCCGTACTGCCCGGGGTCGCGGGTGCCCAGCAGGTTGAGGTTGGGGCCGTTGAGCAGCAGGACGGTGCGGGAGGGGTCGGACACAGCGGACATGCGGGTCAGCGCTCCTTCTCGGGTCGGTGGCAGCAAGCTTAGGGCCCGGGCGGCGCCGTGGCCCCGGTCGCCCCGGAGTCCCGCGGACGGGGTAGCATACCGACCAGTCGGTCCATGATTCCGAGGAGGCGACCCGTGGCGTCCACCCTGCTGTCCACGCGCGACCTGCACTTCCTGCTCTACGAGTGGCTCGACACCGAGGCGCTCACCAGACGCCCCCACTACGCCGACCACTCGCGCGAGACCCTCGACGCCGCGCTGGAGCTGGCCGAACGCGTGGCCACCGACCACTTCGCGCCGCACAACAAAACCAACGACGCCAACGAGCCCCGCTTCGACGGCGAGCGCGTCCACGTCATCCCCGAGGTGGGGAGGGCCCTGGAGGTCTACGCCGAGACCGGGCTGAGCGCCGCCGGGATGCCCGCCTCCGTGGGCGGCGCCCAGGTCCCGCACGTGGTCTCCAGCGCGTGCGGCGCCTACTTCCAGGCCGCCAACCTGGGCACCTCGGCCTACCCCTTCCTCACCTCGGGCAACGCGCGCCTGCTCCTGGCGCACGGCACCCCCGAGCAGGTCGACACCTGGGTGCGCCCCATGGTGGAGGGGCGCTTCACCGGGACCATGTGCCTGTCCGAGCCGCAGGCGGGCAGCTCTCTGGCCGACATCACCACCCGCGCCGAGGAGGACGGGGAGGGCGGCTACCGGCTGTTCGGCAACAAGATGTGGATCTCTGCGGGCGACCACGAGCTGACCGAGAACATCGTGCACCTGGTGCTGGCCAAGATCCCCGGCGGTCCGCCCGGGGTCCGGGGCATCTCCCTGTTCGCCGTGCCCAAGTACCTGCTGGAGGCCGACGGGACGATCGGCGAGCGCAACGACGTCGTGCCCGCCGGGCTCAACCACAAGATGGGCTACCGGGGCACCGTCAACGCGCTGCTCAACTTCGGCGAGGGCCGCCACACCCCCGGCGGGCGGCCGGGCGCGGTGGGCTACCTGGTCGGCGAGCCCCACCAGGGGCTGAAGTACATGTTCCACATGATGAACGGGGCCCGGATCGGGGTGGGCGCGGGCGCCGCCGCCGTCGGCTACACCGGCTACCTCAAGTCGCTGGCCTACGCCCGCGAACGCCTCCAGGGCCGCCCGCTGGGCGACAAGGACCCCGGGCGGCCGCAGGTCCCCATCGTCGAGCACACCGACGTGCGCCGGATGCTGCTCGCCCAGAAGAGCTACGTCGAGGGCGCGCTCGCCCTGGTGCTGTACTGCGCCCGGCTGGTGGACGAGACCGCGAGTGCCGAGGACGACAAGGCGCGCGAGCGGGCCCACCTGCTGCTGGACGTGCTCACGCCGATCGCCAAGAGCTGGCCCTCCCAGTGGTGCGTGGAGGCCAACAGCCTGGCCATCCAGGTGCACGGCGGGTACGGGTACACGCGCGAGTACGACGTGGAGCAGCACTACCGGGACAACCGGCTCAACCCGATCCACGAGGGGACCCACGGCGTCCAGGCCCTGGACCTGCTGGGCCGCAAGGCCGTGCTCGACGGCGGCTCCCGACTGTCGCTGCTGGTGGAGACCGCGCGCGCCACCGCGGACCGGGCCCGGGAGCTGGGCGGGCGCGAGGCCGAGTACGCGGCGCTGCTGTCGGAGGCCCTGGACCGGACCGCGGAGACGGCCGCCGAGGCCTGGGCCGAGGGAGACCCGGCGGTGGCGCTGGCCAACGCCACCCCCTACCTGGAGGCGGTGGGACACGTGGTGGTCGCCTGGATGTGGCTGGAGCAGCTGGTGGCCGCGCACGGGCGCGAGGGCGGCTTCTACGAGGGCAAGCGCGCCGCGGCGGCGTACTTCTTCCGGCACGAGCTGCCGCGCACCGGGCCGCAGTTCGACCTGGTGGCCTCGCGCGACCGCACGGTGCTGGACGTCTCGCCCGACGTCCTCTGAGGGGCGGCGGGGGAGGCCGGGGCGCGTATGCCCCGGCCTCCCGGCCCCCGGACGCGGAACGCCCCAACGAAGGAAGGACTGCGCCGTTCAGCCCCCGACCGGGCAAAGGCGTTCGGTCTCGGGCACGTCCAGGACGAAGACGCGGCCCAGGTCGGCCTCCTCGTAGCCGTGGTCGATGTTGGCCACCCGCACGCGCTCGGGGCTGACCTCCAC
The DNA here is from genome assembly GCF_041228755.1 of Nocardiopsis sp. LDBS0036. Lineage (NCBI taxonomy): Bacteria > Bacillati > Actinomycetota > Actinomycetes > Streptosporangiales > Nocardiopsidaceae > Nocardiopsis > Nocardiopsis sp. LDBS0036. The sequence goes on along the minus strand of NZ_CP141103.1, from coordinate 420,139 downwards.
GATCCGCACCCTGATCGGCTCCTCCCGCCCGGGAAGGCTGAGCAGCCAGGGGTCGGCCAGGTAGGACAGTCCCCAGGCGTCCAGGACGGCGCGGGCGGAGTCCTCGTCACCGGGACCGTCGAGCGGACGGCCGAAGGGGGTGACGGGGCGGTAGCGCCCCTCCCCCGCGGGTTCGAGGTAGCCGAGCACCTCGCCGTCCTCGTCGCGGCGGTGCACCGGCCAGTCCTCGGGGATCACGCTTCCTCCTTCCGGTCGAGCCGCTGGCGTGCGTAGAACGCCATGGCCTCGTGCTGGTAGTCGGCCAGTCCCGGGGCACAGCCCTCGTAGACCTCGCGCCAGGGTCCCTCCTCGGCGTAGCTCCGGCCCAGGTTCTCGAACGCGCCCGCGTCGGGCGTCCACGCCCACATCCGACTCACCACCAGGTAGTGGACGTGCACCTCGGCCTGGACCGCCGGGTCGTCGGGCGGGATGCCCGCGACCAGGTGGGCGGCCATGCGCCGCAGCTGGTCCGCGGCCTCGTCGCGGTACCGCTCCCGGTCGTCCTCGGTCATCCCCTCCGTGGTCCGCCGCGCCCGCTCCCACGTGTGCGGCCACTCGACGCGGGCGCGCTCGCTGTAGTCGGACGTGTCGAACCCGGCGAACAGGTCCTCGGGGTGGTGTACGGCCTTCATGGCGTCTGCCTCCTCCAATGCGTCGACGGTACGACGCACGGTGGCGACGAGGGTGTCGACGCGGTCCCGCTCGACCAGCAGGGCGCGCAGGTGGTCGCGCAGCGCCCCGGTCCGATCCCCGCGCTCGTCCAGCACGCGGGCGATGTCCGACAGCCCCATGCCCAGCTCGCGCATCACCAGGATGTGCTGGAGGCGCAGCAGCTGGCCGTGCCCGTAGTGGCGGATCCCGCCAGGGCCGATCCGCTCGGGCTCCAGCAGGCCGATCCGGTGGTAGTGCCGCAGGGTGCGGGAGGTGACGCCGCTCATACGGCACACCTCTCCCATCGACCAGGACATCGCGGTCTCTCCCTCGTCGGGCCGGTCCCTCCGGCCCGGGGAACGACGTTAGGCGTTGACGCTACGTCAACCGCAACACGTTCTCGTCCGGGTTTTCCCGCGCCCGCGCGGACGCGGGAAAACCCGGACGCGGGGACCAGCGGGCCGTGTGGTCCAGCCCGCCCCGTGTGGAGGCAGACGCGGGAAAACCGCTTCGGCGCGGGCGGGGCCCTGTGCCAGGCTGGGCCCATGTCCGATCCTCGTCGCGCGCTGCTTCGCTGGCAGTTCGACTTCACCTGGTCCCTGTTCGAGTACCACCTGGAGCGCCTGGAGCCCGGCGACCTGCTCTGGGAGCCCGGCCCCCTGTGCTGGACGGTGCGCCGGGACGGCGGGGGCCGCTGGGTGCCCGACTGGGCGGACACCGAACCCGACCCCGTGCCCGTCCCCACCGCGGCCTGGGTCACCTGGCACATCGGCTGGTGGTGGTCCACGGCCCTGGACCACCTGCGGGGGCGCGTTCCGCGCGGGCGCGAGGAGGTCCACTGGCCGGGCCCGGAGGAGGCGGCCGACTGGCTGCGCGCACTGCGGACGCAGTGGCTGGAGGTGCTGGAGGGGCTCACCGGCCCGGACCTGGACGGCCCCGCCGCGTTCCCCTGGCCGCCGGACTCCGGGCTGTCGGTCGAGCACACGGCCGCCTGGGTCAACGGCGAGCTGATGAAGAACGTGGCCGAGCTCGGGCAGCTGCGGCTGCTGCGGGTCGCGTCGGCGTCCGAGGTCTGACACCCGCCGAGGACGGGTGGGCGGGGCGCTCATCACGGCGGGCCGAGAACGTGTCCGGTGTGACGTGTGCGGTTCCTCGCCGGTGCTCCCGCTCCCGGCGGCACCGCGGGCCGTCGGGGGTGCCGCGGGGAGCGGGATCGCCTCCGGGGCGCGCCCCGGAGGACCCCGCCGGTCACAGCGCTAACGGCGGGCCGGACCGCTGGCCAGCGCGACCAGGGCGCCGAGCACCGACAGGGCCGCCAGCAGCAGGAACACCGCCGGGTAGCCGCCCAGGGGCCCGGCCAGCAGCGCGCACGCCCCCGGCGCCAGGGCCATCGTGAGCATGAGCGGGGTGTGCATGATGCCGTTGAGCGTGGTGTAGTGCTCCTCCCCCCAGCGGTCCGCCACGGCCGTGGCCTGGAGCAGGGTGAGCACGCCCCGCGCGGCGCCCACCAGCGCCGCCGCGGTCATGACCAGCCACAGCGGCCCGCTGACCAAGGAGATCAGGCCGGTCGCCCCGGCGCAGGCCAGGAGCGCCGCGGCGATCCGGTGCACCGCCCCGCTGTACCGCGCCAACGGGGCGTAGACGAGGCGGCCCAGCACCTGGCCCACGCCCACGGCGCTGAGCGTCCAGGCGGCCTCGGCGGTGCCGAACCCGCGCCCCTCCATGAGCGGGACGACACCGACCACGACCGCGTACACAGTGAGGGTGCCCAGGGCGAGCGCCGTGGTCAGCGCCCAGAACGCACCGCTGCGGACCACCCCGCGCACCGCCCGGCGGTGCCCGGCCCGGTCGGCGGTGCCGCCGGGAGTCCAGGGCGGGGTCAGGGCCAGGGCGTGCAGCGGCAGCACCACCAGGGCCAGGACCAGGGCGAGGGCGAGGTAGGCGCCGCGCCAGCCGACCTGCGCCTCCAGGGCGGCGGTCAGCGGGGCGAAGACGGTGCTGGCCAGCCCGCCGACCAGGGTGAGGGCGGTGAGCGCCCGGACCCTGCCCGGCCCGTACCAGCGGGTCAGGGCGGCGAAGGCGGGCGGGTAGGAGAGCCCGGCCACGGCGACTCCGGCCACCTGCCAGGCCGCGCCGAAGAACCACAGGTTCGGGGCCAGGGCCAGTCCGGCGACGGCGACCGCGCCCAGCAGGGCCGCCGCGGTCATCACCGGCCGGGGGCCGCGCACGCGCAGCCAGCGGGCCACCAGGGGCCCGCCCAGTCCGGCCACGACCTGGGACCCGGAGAACAGGGCGATGACGGCGGGCAGGGACCAGCCGGTGTCCTCGGCGATGGCGGGCGCCAGCACGGGGAAGGCGTAGAACAGCACTCCCTGGCTGGCGGTGACGGTGACGCACAGGGCGGCCAACGCCCTGCGCGCGTCCGTGCCGGAGGGGGCCCGGCCCGACGCGCGGAGGGGTCGGTGTGTCATGCGCGCCGCCCGCGCGGTGCCGGTCGGGTGTTCGGGGGAAGCGGGGGAACGGGGACAGGGTTCCGTTGCGCTTGCACGGGGGACTCCTCGCCCTGGGAGGGGCAGACCCAGGGATCGAACGGACAGGTGACACGTTCGTGTACATACCCGCGCCACTACACCGAGTATTCACCGAATGGCTATCTGTCGCTTACCTGGAATTCCAGCTTTTGTCCCCCGGAATGGGGACCAGTCCCCCCACCACACACGGAGAGGACGGCGCCGCCCCCGGACGAGCGCCGCCCCCGGGATCGCGGGCAGGCGTCCACCCGGAACCCGGAGCCGTTCCGGGCGTCCCCTAAGCGGCTCCGTGCCAGGGACCCGGACGGCTCGCGTCCCCGACGGCTCACGCCCCGGACAACTCACGTCCCGAGCGGCTCACGGCCGTGGCAGCCCGGGCGTCCCGCGTTCCGGGCAGCCCACATCCCGGGCGACCCGCGCCCCGGACGCCTCAGCCCACGTAGCGCCGCGCCCGGGACTCCCTGCGGGGCGCCTCCAGGGTGCGCAGCCCGCGCTCCACACCCGGCGGGACCGGCGCGCGTTCCCTCAGCACCCAGGGCAGCCCCCCGAGCGCCTCGGCGACGGCCATCGCGCTCGACAGGTCGCGCGGCACCGACCGCAGCACCGACCACGTGTGCCGCCACGCCCCGTCCACCGGGCGCCGCAGCCACGCGGTCCACAGGGTGTTGCGGATGCCCAGGCGCCGCCGCCGGGTGGGGTCGCGCACCGGCGAGGCGGCGTGGTGGGCGACCGTGTCCTCGTCCCAGCACATCCACCACCCGGCGGCGGCCAGGTCCAGCGCCAGCAGCTCCTCCTCCCCGCCCATCCACAGGCGCCGGGAGAAGCCCCCCGTCTGCCAGAAGGCGCGGACGCGGAACACGGTGACCCCGGCGAGCACCCCGAGCAGGGCGGGACCCGGCAGCCAGTCCGGCCCGGGCACCGGCGAGTGGCGCAGCTCCGGGGTGAGGGGGTCCTCCCCGCCCCCGGGCTCCACGATCAGCCGCGCCGTCACCGAACCCAGCCCGGGATGGGCGTCCAACAGGTCGGCGGCCCGCTCCAGGGAGCCCGGTTCCCACCAGGTGTCGTCGTCGCAGAAGGCGACGTAGGGCGTGTCCAGGGCCTCCACCCCGACGTTGCGGCCCACCGAGCCCAGGTTGGCCCCCGCCCGGACGAGCCGCACCCACCGGTGGCGTTCGGCGACGGCCGCGGCCGTGCCGTCGCGCGAGGCGTTGTCCACGACGACGGTCGGCGGCGGCCCCGGCAGGTCCGCCAGCCGGTCCAGGGTGCGCAGCAGTTCCTCCCGGCGGTCGCGGGTGATGACCACGACGCCCACGCGCGCGCTCCGGTTCATGCCTCCTCCAACAGGGCCAGGTCCCGTTCCACGTGCGCGGGCACCGGACGGCGCCGGGCCAGCACCGCGGGCAGGACCCGCAGCGCCCCGGTCAGGGCGCCGCGCGAGACGGGGTCGCGCAGCGAGCGCCCGGCCAGCCGGGCCGTGCGCGCCAGGGCCAGGCCGGGGCGGCGGCGCAGCCAGACCGTCAGCAGGGCGTTGCGCTCCTCCAGCGTGCGCCGCCACAGGCCGGGCGGACGCGCCGAGGACGGGTGGTGGTGCACGCGCACGTGCTCCAGGTGGCACAGCTCCCACCCCGAGGCCGCCAGGTCCTGGGCCAGGAGTGCCTCCTCCCCGGCGAAGAACAGCAGGTGGCTGAAGCCGCCCGCCTCCGTGAACGCCGCGCGCCGCACCACGGCGGCGCAGGCCAGGAACCCGAGGATCCGCGGGCCGGGCAGGCCGTCGCCGTCCGGGAGCGGGCTGTGGGCCAGCGCCCCGTTGAGCGGGTCGGGCCGCCCCTCCTCGCCGACGAACACCGACGCGGCGACCAGCCCCAGGCGCGGGTGGGCGTCCAGGGCGTCGGCCGCCGCCTCCAGCGCCCCCGGCGCCCACCAGGAGTCGTCGTCGCAGAAGGCGACGTAGGGCGTCCGGGCGCGCGCCACCCCGGTGTTGCGGGCGACGCAGCCGGTGTTGCGGTCCTGGCGCACGAGTTCGACGTCGGGGAACCCCTCGCGCACGGCCTCGGCGGTGCCGTCGGTGGAGGCGTTGTCCACGACCACCACGGGCGGGCGGGGCTCCAGCAGTTCCAGGTGCCCCAGCGTGCGCAGCAGCTCCTCGCGCCGGTCGCGGGTGGCCACCACCACGGTGACCCGTGAGCGCTCCGGATTCCCCACGCTGGCCCTCTCTCCCCTCTCGTGTCCCGATCCGCGCCTTCGCCGCGGTTCCGTACTCGTGGCGGGGTCCGGCGCTCCGGACTCGCCACGAGTACGAGGGCACCGCGAACCGGGACCTCTGGCGTCACACCGGTACCGTTTCCGGTCCGGCCCTCAGTTGGCGGGCGCGGTCCCCTCGGGCAGGTCCTCGTAGCGGTCGCGCTGGTCCACGAAGTAGGCGACGGTACGGCGCAGCCCCTCGTCCAGGCGGACGCGCGGCCTCCAGCCCAGGGCCTGCTCGGCCAGGCGGATGTCGGGGCGCCGGAAGTGCGGGTCGTCCTCGGGGCGTTCGACGAAGGTGATCTCCGACCGGGTCCCGGTGACGCCGAGGACGACGCGTGCCAGGTTCAGCACGGACAGCTCCTCGTCGCTGCCGATGTTGACCGGCCCCGTCGTCTCGCTGTCGGCCAGGGCGATCAGGCCCCGCACGGTGTCGTCCACGTAGCACAGCGACCGCGTCTGGTGGCCGTCGCCCGCCACCGTCAGCGGCCTGCCCTCCAGCGCCTGGTTGACGAAGGTGGGCACCATGCGGCCGTCGTCGGCGCGCATGCGCGGCCCGTAGCAGTTGAAGATGCGGGCGATGCCCACGTCGGCCCCGCGGGCGCGGTGGTGGGCCATGGTCAGCGACTCGGCGTAGCGCTTGGCCTCGTCGTAGACGCTGCGCGGGCCGACCGGGTTGACGTTGCCCCAGTAGGTCTCGCGCTGCGGGTACTCCAGCGGGTCGCCGTACACCTCGCTGGTGGAGGCCAGGACCAGGCGGGCGCCGTGGCGCTCGGCGCACTCCAGCGCGTTGCGGGTGCCCAGGCTGCCCACCTCCAGCGTCTCCACCGGCAGGCGCAGGTAGTCCGGCGGGGACGCGGCCGAGGCCAGGTGGAACACCGTGTCCACGGGTTCCTCCAGCGTGAACGGTTCGGTGAGGTCGGCCTCCATCAGCTCGAACCAGGGGTGCCCGGCCAGGTGCGCCACGTTCTGCGCCCGGCCGGTGGCGAAGTTGTCCAGGCACACCACGCGTGTGCCCCTCTCCAGCAGCCGTTCGCACAGATGGGAGCCGAGAAACCCGGCGCCACCGGTGACCAGGGCCCTACCTCTCGACGCGTGCTCGCGCATCGTCGCCCACCTCCTCGGATGGTCTCACCGCTTACCTGGGTGCTGTTCTGTGGCCCCTGGGGCCTGTCTTGTGAACGGAGTCTTGGCGTGAGGGGGGTGGTTCGGGCGCCCACGGGGTTCTGGAGGTGCCGCAGGTGAGACCGCGAGGAACGAGCCGTCTCACCGGAGACACCGAAGGTTCCCGTGCTTCGGGCGCCCGAACGCGGGCCGAAGCGAAGCGGAGGCCCCGAAAGACACCGGTCAGGGCCAGGACGTCTCCTGCGAGGGGCAGATCACCATCTCGCGCACCTCGCAGCCGGGCGGCTGGCTCAGCGCGAACACCACCGCGCGGGCCACGTCCTCGGGCGCGTTGAGCTTGGCGTCCGGTCCCGGCTTGTACTGGTCGGGGCGGTCGTCGAAGAAGGAGGTGCTCATGCCCCCGGGGACCAGGAGCGTCACCCCGACCTGTCCGGCGAGTTCGGCGGCCAGCGCCCGGGTGAAGCCCACGACCCCGAACTTGGAGGCGCAGTAGGCCGTGGCGTCGCTGAGCGCGCGCAGGCCGAGCGTGGAGGCGCAGTTGACCACCGTGCCCCGGGAGGCGCGCAGGTGCGGCAGGGCGGCGCGGGTCACGGCGGCGGTGCCGATGAGGTTGACCTGGATGACCCGCTCCCAGTCCTCGGCGGACACGTCGGTAAGCGTGCCGCAGGCGTCGGTCCCGCCCGCGTTGACCAGGGCGTCGATGCGGCCGTGCTGGACGCTGACCTGCTGTACGGCGCGCTCGACCGCCTCGCGGTCGGCCAGGTCCACCTGGTAGAAGGACAGGTTGTTGCCGGGGTGCTGCCGGTCCAGGATGATCGGGTGGCCGCCCCCGTCGGCCACGGCCCGCGCGGTGGCCGCTCCCAGGCCCGAGGACCCTCCGGTGATCAGCGTGTTTCCGAGTGGACGCATCTGTCTCCCTCGTTCTCCGTCGTCGTTCGTCGCTGTCCGTCGTTCGTTTCCGACTTCCCGGGCTCCGGGGCCGGGGCGTCCGGTCCCGGGGCCCTCAGCGGGCGGGTACCCCGTCGCGGCCCCGGCCGCGGATGCGGGTGATCAGCCCGGTCGTGGAGTGGCCGGGCACGAGGGGCACGGTGACCACCTCCCCCCCGGCCCTCCGCACGACGGGCGTCTCGGGCAGGTCCTCCACCTCGTAGTCGCCGCCCTTGACCCACACGTCGGGCCGCAGCTCCTCCAGGGCGCGCACGGGCGTGTCCTCGTCGAAGACGACCACCTCGTCCACGCAGTCGAGCGCGCCCAGCACGCGGGCGCGGTCCTGTTCGGCGACCACCGGACGGCCGCTGCCCTTGAGCGCGCGCACGGAGGCGTCGCTGTTGAGCAGGACCACGAGGCGGTCGCCCAGGGCGCGGGCGCGGTGCAGCAGGTCGACGTGACCCGCGTGCAGGACGTCGAAGCAGCCGCCGGTCGCCACGACCCTCTCCGCCCGGCCGCCCTCGCCCGCGCGGGGGCCGGGCACCGCGGTGGCGGTGCTCGGGGCGGCGTAGGCCGAGGCCCCGCCCCCGGCGACGAAGGCCGAGGCGGAGGCGACCCCGCGTCGGACGGCGTCGCGTACGTCGTCGCCGTCGGCGAGCGCCGTGGCGCAGGCGGCGGCGAAGGCGTCCCCGGCGCCGCAGGTGTCGGTCGGCGCGTCGACGGGTGTGCCCGGCAGGAGGGCGCACCCGCCCCCGGCGTCCGACCAGGCGGCGCCGCGCGCGCCGAGGGTGACGGCCACCGAGTGCACGTCCCACGCCCCGGCCAGCTCACCGGCCCGGCGCAGGGCCCGCTCGCCGGTCCCCCCGGCGACCCCGGCCTCGGCGGCGTTGGGCGTGGCCAGGCGGGTTCCGGGCACGGGGTCGGCGCCGCGCGGGTGCGGGTCCCACACGAGCGGGACGCCGCGCCGCGCGCAGGCCGCCAGGGCCCGGCGTACGGCGCGCTGGCGGGTGAGCCCGTGCCCGTAGTCGGCCACGAGCACGGCCGCCGCCCCGGCCAGGGCCTCGGCGACGTCCTCGGCGCGGGCGTCGAGTTCCACGCCCTCGCACCCCTGGTCCAGACGGGCCACGGTGCAGCCGTTGGCCTGGACCCGGGTCTTGGTGGGCGTGTGCTCCATCAGGGGCAGCCCCACCAGCCGCACGCCCTCCCCCACGAGCGCGGCCAGTTCGTCGGCGGCCGCGTCGCGGCCCACGGCGGTCACCAGGACCACGTCGCGGCCGTCCTGCCGGGCGCGGCGGGCGGCCAGGGCCGCGCCTCCGGGCCGGTACCAGGGCTCGGGCTCCTCCAGCACGGGCGCGGGCGCGTCGGGGCAGTCGCGCCGGGACACGCCGCGCAGGTCCACGTCGAGCAGGGCGTCGCCGACCACCACCACGGTTCCCCCACTCATGTGGCCGCCCTCCCCTCGGGGACGAAGACCCCGTGCGCGCGGGCGGCGACCTCGGCGTCCACCGCGGCGCAGAACACGTGGACCAGTGCCAGGTGGACCTCCTGCACGGTGGAGGTGCTGGGCGCGGGGACGGAGACCGTCTCCTCGCTGAGCGACTCCAGGGCGCTGGGTCCGGGGCCCGTCAGGGACCAGCAGGTGACGCCGAGTTCCCGCGCGGCCTTGGCCGCGGCGACGACGTTCTCGCTGTTGCCGCTGGTGGACAGGCACACCAGCAGGTCGCCCGGGCGGGCGTGGGCGCGCAGCTGGCGCGCGTAGACCTGGTGGTAGCCGTAGTCGTTGGCGATGGCGGTGACGCTGGAGGTCTCCGCGTGCAGCGCGATGGCCGACAGGGGCTCGCGCTCGTCCTCGAAGCGTCCGGTCAGTTCGGCCGTCAGGTGCTGGGCCTCGGCCGCGCTGCCGCCGTTGCCGCAGGCGAACAGGCGCTGCCCCCCGCTCAGGGCGCGCGCGGCGCGGCGTCCCCACTCCTCGACCAGGGCCGCGTCCGTGCCGTCCAGCGCGGAGCTGAGCTGTCTCAGGTGGGTGTGCATCACTCCTCGCCTCCCCCGGTGGTGGTGGCGACCGGCGTGCTGAGCCCCGCGCGGGGCGCGGGGACGGCCGCACCGGTCGCGGTCGTGGTCACGTGCAGGTAGCACTCCTCGGTGCGCCGGGCCACCTCCGCCCACGAGTAGTGGTCGCGCGCCCGCTCGGCCGCGGCGTCGGCGAAGGAGATCCTGGTCGCCTCGTCCGAGAGCAGCCAGCGCACGGCGCGGCCCAGCCGCTCGGGCGACCTGGCCGGGACGAGGAGCCCGGTCTCCCCGTGCACGACGGTGTCGACGTGGCCGCCCACGCGGGAGGCGACCACGGGGACACCGCAGGCCATCGCCTCGACGGTGGAGATCCCGAACGGCTCGTACCAGGGCACGTTGACGGCCACGTCGGCCGACCTGAGCAGGGCGGGGACCTCGGCGCGGTCCACGCAGCCCAGGAAGCGGACCCTGTCGTCCACGCCCGCGCGCTCGGCGGCCATGCGCAGCCGTACCGCCTCGGGCTGGGTCCACAGGCGTTCGCGGGCGGTTCCTCCGGCGATGACCAGTTCGGCCTCGGGCACCTCGGCCAGCGCGCGGATCACCGTGTCCACGCCCTTGCGCCTGACCAGGCGGCCCAGGCTGAGCAGGCGCGGGCGGTCGCCGCGCTCGGCGGCGGGACCCTCGGCGGTGAAGCGCGAGGTGTCCACGCCGCAGGGCACCACGGCCACGCGCGCGGGCGGGATCCCCCACTCGGCGAGTTCGCGCCGCTCCTCGGTGGAGGTGGCCACGACCATGTCGCACTGACCGGCCACGGCGCGTTCGGTCGGGACGCGCTCGGCGGGGCTGGTGTCGTCCGTGCCCTGGTGGCGGCGCTTGACGGTGCCCAGGGCGTGGAAGGTCTGCAACACGGGCAGGCCCAGGGCGCCGGCCGCCCGCAGGGAGGCGAAACCGCTCATCCAGAAGTGGGCGTGGACGACGTCGGGCCGTTGGACGCGCCAGGCCGCCCGCAGCCGCTGCGCGAACTCGGGCATGTACTGGGGCAGCTCGTCCTTGCTGATCGGGGCCGCCGGTCCGGCGCGCACGTGCTCCACGCGCACGCCCGGGCCCAGGGAGACGCTGTCGGGCCGCTCGGCGTCGGTGCGGCGCGTGTGGACCACGACCTCGTGTCCGCGCGCGGCGAGCGCCGCGGCCAGCTCGGCCACGTGGACGTTCTGGCCGCCCGCGTCCTCTCCGGTGATCGCCGCCAGCGGGCTGGCGTGTTCGGAGACCATGGCGATCCTCATGACGTCACCTCCTGTAGCACCCGGTCCCAGTCGTCGAGGAACCTGGTGAGCCCGTAGCGGCGCAGTGCCGCCGCACGGGCGGCCTTGCCGGTGCGAAGGGCGAGGTCGCGATCCTCATGGAACGCGCGCAGCGCCTCCGCGAGTACTCGGGGGTCGGTCGAGACGGTGCCCGCCTCGGGCGGTACGGCCTCGTAGGCCTCGGTCGTGCCCAGGGCGGCCACGGGCAGGCCCAGCATCATCGCCTCGATGAGGGACAGTCCGAGCGAGGTCCACCGCAGCGGGTGGGCGTAGGCGCGGCGGCGGGCCAGTTCGTCGTGCATGGCGTCCTGGGGCAGGTCCTCGTGGGCGCGCAGCCGCGAGGGCGCCAGCCCGAGGTGCTCGGAGATCCCGGCCACGCCCATGCCGAACAGGTCCAGGGGCACGCTCCCGGCGAGCGCGGGCAGCAGGTCGGTGCCGGTGAAGCGCCAGCGGCGCAGGGGCTCGTTGAGCACCACGCCCGTGCGGAGGACCTCGCCGGTGTAGCGGTACCCGGGGTCGGGCACGCCGTGTTCGACCACGCGGGTGGGCGCGCGCCCGCAGTCCCAGAACAGGTCGTTGAAGTGGGTGACGTGGACGACGGGGATGTCGTTGCGGTCGGCGACGGGGTGCCGGGTGACCGGCACGTCCCGGCGCGGGGTGTTGTGCTCGACGTAGACGGCGGGCACGTCCCGGCCCGGCACGCGGCCCAGGAGCTCCTCGGCCAGGGCGATCTCGTGCGGTCGCTGGAGGACCACCAGGTCGGGTTCGCTGTCGCGCACCGCCCCAAGGGGCAGCTCCTCGGCGTTGGCGGGCCAGTCCCAGGTGCGGGCGCGGCCCCGCCCGTCGGGCCCCCGGTCCGGGGTCACCGGCAGCAGGCAGGTGTGCCCGCCGTGGACGAACGCGGTCGTCCACGAGCCGTGGACGTGCCAGAGCAGGATCCGCAGCACGCGCGCGGGCGTCCGGGCCCGGCCCTGCGCCATGCCCCGGGGTGCGTGCGCCGGGATCGTGGGCGTCGGGTGGTGGATGGTCATCGTGCCCCCAGGAGTTCGTCGACGGCGGTCAGGACGTCGTCGGAGGAGACGGAGTTCAGGCAGGGATGGCCGGGTACGGGGCAGACCCGGGCCCGGGTGTCGGCGCAGGGCGCGAGCTGGTCACCCAGGACGCGGACCGCGGTGCCGTGGGGCGCCCACGCGGAGGCGGGCACGACCGGGGAGAAGAGCGAGACCACGGGTGTGCCGACGGCGGCGGCCAGGTGGGCGGGGCCGGTGTTGCCCGAGACCAGGACGGCGGCGCGGTCGAGCACGTCGGCCAGTTCGGTGACGGTGGTGCGCCCGGCCAGGTCCGCCGCGCCGTGCGCGGCGACCTCGCGGGCCATCTCGGCCTCCCCGGCGGTGCCGGTGACCAGGACCCGGTGGCCGCGTTCGGCCAGCGCGGCGACGGTCTTGGCGGCCAGGGCGGGCGGCAGCTCCCGGGAGGGGGCGTCCGCGCCGACGTGGACCACCGCGTACCCGTCGGGCCCGGTCAGCTCCCGGGTGTCGGGCAGCGGGCGGCGCACGGCCAGGCGCCCGTCGTCGCCGGGGGGCGGCGGATACCCGGCCGCGCGTGCCAGGGACAGCATCCGCTCGGCCTCGGGGATCGCGTGGGCCACGTGGTGGCGCACGTCGAGCAGGCTGCCCGGGTAGTCCTCGCTGACGGCCGAGACGCGGGGCACCCCGGCCATGCGCAGGAGCAGGGCCAGCGGCAGCGGCGACTGGTGGAAGGAGGTCAGGATCACGGCGGCGTCCGCGCCGAGGCCGGACAGGCGTTCCACGAGGCGGGTGACGTCGGCGGCGTCCACCGGCGGCGGGTCGGCGGCGATCCAGGGCGCGCACCAGGTCAGGACGCCGTCCACACCCGGCAGCGTCGCGGCGGTCTCCGCGCCACGGGGTCCGGCGAGGTAGACGACCCGGTCGGCTCCGTGGGCGACGGCGCGCACGGCCGGTCCGGACAGCAGGACGTCCCCCATGCTGTCCAGGCGCGCCACGATCACGGTTCCCCCGCTCACGAAGCGTCCCTTCCGAGCAGGCGCAGGACGGCGGCCTCCAGGTCGGGCGCGGTCTCGGGCGCGGAACGGCACTCGGCGTCCAGGGTGGCGGCGGTGGGCACGAGCACCCCGCGCGCGCCCGCGGCCCGCGCGGCGTCCACGTCGGCGCCGATGTCGCCGACCAGTGCGCAGCGGGAGGGCGGCAGGCCCAGTTCGGCCGCGGCGGAGCGGACCATGCCGGGCGCGGGCTTGCGGCATCCGCAGCCGTCCTCCTCGCCGTGCGGGCACACGCGCCACACGTCGAAGGGGCCCAGCAGTTCCTCCACGCGCCGGTTGACCGCGTCCACCTGGTCGCGGGTGATCAGTCCGCGGGCGATGCCCGACTGGTTGCTGACCACCCCGACGGCGAGTCCGGCGCCGCGGGCCAGGGCGAGCGCCCGTTCGGCCGAGGGCGTGGGGCGCACCTTGTCGGGGTCGCCGTTGTAGGGGACGTCCTCGACCAGGGTGCCGTCCCTGTCGAACAGCACGGCCGCCACCCCCGGGGCGGGCCGCGCCCCGGCGTGGCGGATCTCGCCGCGCAGCCGCTGCCAGCAGGCCAGGGGCGGGATGAGCGCGCTGGTCACCAGCATGTCGGTGACCTCGTCGCGGGTGGCGGGTCCGCCTCGGATCCGGCGCCGGGCGAACGCGGCGGTGCGCGCGGTCCACAGCGCGGCGCACGCGGCGGCCGCGGCGCGGCGCCCGGTCAGGGCCGCCCCAGCGGCGCCCAGCAGGGCGGCCGTGGTGAGGACGTGCCCGCGCAGCCCGCCGGGGCCCTCCCCGACCCGGTTGCGCCAGCCGCGCCCGTGCAGGCGGTCCATCAGCGCGTTGTCGGCGTTGCCGCGCTGGGCGGCCAGGCTCGCCCAGCGCCCGCCGCCGCGCAGCGGGTGCACGCACTCGCGTTCGCCGGGCACGAGGACGAACCCGGCGCCCACGACCCGCAGGGCCAGGTCGGTGTCCTCGCGGTAGGCGCGCGGGAAGCGGGCGTCGAAGCCGCCGACCGTCTCCAGGGCGCTCCTGCGGTAGGCCATGTCGGCGGTGATCCAGCGTGCGCCCTCCAGGGCCAGGGTGGCCCGTTCGGCGTCCGTGGGCCGGTGCCCGCGCGGGCGGGGCACGGTGATGCGGCCCTGGCTGGCGCCCACCTCGGCGGGCAGGTCGGCCAGGTCGGCGCGAAGGCGCCGCGGCCAGTCCGCGGGCGGGGCCACGTCGTCGTCCAGGAAGGCGATCCACTCGGTGGCGCAGGCGTGCCACCCGGCCTGGCGGGCGGCTGCGGGGCCGCCTCCCCCGGTGCGCAGGACGCGCACCCGGGCGTGGTCGGTCCCGGGCAGCCGCGCGGTGTCGTCCGGCGGCCGGTCGTCCACGACGACGACCTCCTCGGGCGCCTCCCGCGGCGGTGCGTCCAGAAGCGGTTCCAGAACGCGGGGCAGGGTGTCGCGCCCCATGGTGGGCACGACCACGGAGTAGCGGGGAGCGCTCACCGGTGCGCCCCCTCGCCCGCGCGGCGGCGCACGACGAACGGGCCGATGGCCAGCAGGTCCACGGGCGCGGACCCGAAGCACTCCAGGGCGTCGCGCGGGGAGTCGACCATGGGCCGCCCGGCGGTGTTGAGGCTGGTGTTGACCAGGACCGGCAGGCCGCTGCGCCGTTCGAAGCGGTCCAGCAGGCGCGCGGTGAGCGGGTCGTCCCGCTCGGCCACGGTCTGGACGCGGGCCGTGCCGTCCACGTGCACCACGGCGGGCAGGCGGTCGCGCCAGTCGGGGTGCACCTCGTGGACGAAGAGCATGTAGGGGCTGGGCAGGGGCCCGCCCGAGAAGATCTCCGACGCCCTGTGCTCGGCCACCATCGGCGCGACGGGGCGGAACTGCTCGCGCCCCTTGACCCGGTTGAGCCGTTCGAGGTTGTCGGGGTTGGACGGGTTGGCGAGCAGGGACCGGTGTCCCAGCGCTCGGGGCCCGTACTCCGCGGCGCCCTGGAACCAGGCCACCAGCGCGTCCCGCTCCAGGGCCTCGGCCACGGTGTCGGCCAGGTCGTCGGGGCGCTCGAAGGCGACGTCGGCCTCGCGCAGGATCGCGTGCAGCTCGTCCTCGTCCCAGGAGCGGCCCAGGGCGGCCCCGGGCATGGGCGCCACGTCCTCCACGAGCGAGGCCGCGTGCAGGGCGCCGCCGAGCGCGGTGCCCGCGTCTCCGGAGGCGGGCTGCACCCAGACGCTCTCGAAGGGCCCCTCTCGGACGATGCGGCTGTTGGCGACGCAGTTGAGCGCGACCCCGCCCGCCATCGTCAGGTGCGGGCGGCCGGTCCGCTCGTGCAGCCAGCCGACGACGGCCAGGAGGGTCTCCTCCATGGCGGCCTGCACGCTGGCGGCCAGGTTCGCGTGCTCCTTGGAGGGCTCCTGCCCCGGCTCGCACGGGTCGGTGAGGGAGTTCCAGTCCAGGCCCGAGGCGCGGACCAGGCCGTCGCCCTCGTAGCGCACGCACTTGCGGACCGCGTCGAGCATGGTGGGCTCGCCGTAGGAGGCCAGGGCCATCACCTTGTACTCGTCGCTGGAGCGGTGGAAGCCCACGTGTTCGGTCAGCTCCTCGTAGACCAGCCCCAGGGACTCGGGCAGCGGCTGGCGGACCAGCACGTCCAGCTTCCCGCCGGTGTAGACGCCCGCCATGTGCGAGGTGCTCTCGCCGCGGCCGTCGGCCACGAACACCGCGCACTCGCCGCCTCCGGCCTCGGGCGGGGCGGCGAGTCCGGCGGAGGCCGCGTGCGCGACGTGGTGGGGGACGTAGGTGACCTTGGCCGGGTCCAGGCCCGGCAGCGCGGTGGCCAGGAAGTGCGGCGCGCGCTCGACGTAGAACAGGCGCAGGCGTTCCCAGCCGCGGTCCTGTCCGGGCCCGTCGGGGTCGGCCAGCGCGGGGTCGTAGGAGTAGGTGACCGCGTCCAGGTCGTCGGGGCGCAGCCCCGCGCGCTCCAGGCACCAGCGCATCGCCTGCTCCGGAAGCTCCCACGTGGAGAAGGGGACCGCGGCCTTGCCGTGCTTGCGCCGCGAGAACCGTTCCTCCTCCGCCGCCGCGACCGTACGGCCGTCGACGACGATCGCCGCCGCCGGGTCGTGGAAGACGGCGTTGACACCGAGGACACGCATGTAACCGCTCCCTCCTCAGGCCCGGTCTGCGACTCAGACGCCGAGCGCACCCACTCGACTACCAGCAGCAGCGACGCCTAAACATCGGCCACAGGCGAACCGGAACCCGCTCACCAGCACCGACGCGCGCGTGGAAACCGCTCCGTGCACGCCGCCAGCGCACCCGCGGTCCGCCCCGCGGCGGCGGGGGAGCCGTCATGTTTGCCCCCACGGTTGCGGGCTATGGGACCGGTGAGAACGGAAGAGGCACGACCGGCACGAAAGGAGCAGGACCATGGTGGTGCGAACCATCGACCAGGTGATGAGCAGCCCGGTCCGCACGGTCTCGCCGGACACGTCCCTGCGTGAGGCCGCGGAGATCATGCGCGACGCCGACGTGGGCGACGTCGTCGTGACCCGGGACAGGCAGATCATGGGCATCCTGACCGACCGCGACATCGTGGTGCGCTGCGTGGCCGAGGGCGGCGACCCGAGCGAGCACAGCGTCGGCGACGTGTGCAGCTCGGAGGTGGCCACCGTGCCGCCGCAGAGCGGGATCGCCGACGCGGTGCACGTCATGCGCACCAGCGCGGTGCGCCGCCTTCCCGTCGTGGACGGCGACCGCGTCGTGGGCGTGGTGTCCATGGGCGACCTGGCGCGGGCCGTGGACGAGGACTCGGCGCTGGCCGACGTCAGCGCCGCCGACCCCAACCGCTGAGGTATCCGGTGGAACCGGTGGGAGAGAACCCGGGCCCCGGCCACGGGGGCCCGGACGGGGGCCGGGTCCCCGGCACGGGAGGGCGGCCGACCCTGCTGGCGCTGCGGGCGCTGGGGCTGGGCGACTTCGCCACGGCCGTTCCCGCGCTGCGCGCGCTGGAGCGGGCGCTGCCGTCCTGGCGGCGCACCCTGGCGGGCCCCTCCTGGTACCGGCACCTGGTCGCGCTGGCCGGGCTGGACTGGGAGGTCCTGCCGACCGAGCCGCTGCGCGCGCCCGACACGCGCTCTCCGGACCTGGCGGTCAACCTGCACGGCCGGGGGCCGCAGAGCACCGCGGCCCTGGCGGCGCTGACGCCGGAGCGGCTGTGGACGCACGGCCACCCGTCCGCCCCGCAGTGGCCGGGCCCGGAGTGGCCCGAGGGGGTCCACGACGCCGAGATCTGGTGCCGCCTGCTGCTCGCGCACGGTGTGGCGGCCGACCCGGACGACCTGCGGTGGCCGGACCCGTCGCGGGGGCGGGGCGCGGTGGTCGAGGGGGACACCGCGATCGTCCACCCGGGGGCCGCCTCCGGGTCGCGGCGCTGGCCCCCGGAGCGTTTCGCGCGCGTGGCGGGGGCCCTGGCGGCCTCGGGGCTGCGGGTGCTGGTGACCGGCTCGCCGAACGAGACCGCGCTGGCCGAGCGGGTGGCCGAGGCCGCCGGGCTCGGCGGTCGGGCGGTGCTGGCCGGGCGCACCTCCCTGGACCTGCTGGCGCGGCTGGTCGGCGAGGCTCGGCTGGTGGTGTGCGGGGACACCGGGGTCGGTCACCTGGCCACGGCCTACGGCACGCCGTCGGTGCGCCTGTTCGGGCCGGTCTCCCCGCGGCTGTGGGGCCCGCGGGTGGACCGGGACGTCCACGTGTGCCTGTGGGCGGGTCGCCTGGGCGATCCGCACGCCGCCGAACTGGACCCGGGACTGGACGCGATCGGCGTGGAGGAGGTCGTCGCCGCGTGCCGGAGCGTGTGCGCCTCCGACCGCCCCACCGCCGAACAGGCGGTCCCCGGCTCCCGAGCGCCGACCCCCTGCCCGAAAGCGTGGACGATGTGACGCACGGGAGTTCCGCAGCGGTGGCCCTGCCCCCGAGGGCGCTGTCAGCGGTCCACCGCGCCTCTGGGAGCAGGACCGCCCCTGGTGGGCGCGGGTCGGCGCGCCCTCCCGGTCACGCGTCGGCGTCGCCGGACGCGTTCTCCGTCTTGGGGCGGGCGCGCAGGTGCGCGCGCTCCCCCTGTCTGCCGAACAGGCTGAGGAACTCGACCGCCTCGGTGTCGGCGGAGCCGAACCAGTGCGGCACGCGGGTGTCGAACTCGGCCGCCTCCCCCGGGGCGAGCACCAGGTCGTGCTCGCCCAGCACGACCCGCAGCCGACCGTTGAGGACGTAGAGCCACTCGTAGCCCTCGTGGGTCTGCGGGTCGGGCCGGCTCGGCCGGTCGCGGCCCGGGATCACCAGCTTGTACGCCTGGATGCCGCCGGGGCGGCGGGTCAGGGGCAGCATGGTCATGCCGTGGCGGTTGACCGGACGCAGGTGGATGCGCGGGTCGCCGGTGGGCGGCGCGTCCACGAGTTCGTCGAGGGTGACCCCGTACGCCCTGGCCAGCGGAAACAGCAGTTCGAGGGTGGGTCGGCGAGAACCCGACTCCAGCCGGGACAGCGTGCTCACCGAGATGCCGGTCGCCGCCGACAGGTCGGTCAGCGTGGTCTCCTTCTGCTTGCGCAGTGCGCGCAGCCGGGGTCCGACCGCGTCGAGCGCCTGGTCGAGGTCGTGTTCCATGCCGCCATTTTGCCATAACGGCAACAAAGATTGCGCGAACCGGCGAGGGGTCGCATGGTGGGGGCATGGAGGTGATCGCGGTGAACGATCAGTTGGAGAACGGCTACGACGCGGTGGTGGTCGGCGGTGGCGCCGCCGGACTGAACGGCGCCCTCATGCTGGCCCGGGCGCGGCGCTCGGTGGCGGTGCTCGACTCGGGCGCCCCGCGCAACGCGCCCGCGTCGGGCGTGCACGGGCTGCTGGCCCGGGAGGGCATGTCCCCGGCCGAACTGCTGGAGCGGGGCCGGGCGGAGGTGCGCGGCTACGGCGGCCACGTGAACACAGGGGAGGTCACGGCTGTGACCCGCGACGGCGGCGGGTTCCGGGTGGAACTGGCCGACGGCCGCGGCGTACACGCGCGCCGGGTCCTGGTGACCACCGGGCTTGTGGACGAACTACCGGATGTGGCGGGCGTGCGGGAGCAGTGGGGCGCGGGCGTGGTGCACTGCCCGTACTGCCACGGCTGGGAGGTGCGCGACCGGGCCATCGGCGTGCTGGCCAGCGGTCCGATGGCGGTGCACCAGGCGCTGCTGTTCCGCCAGTGGAGCGAGGACGTCACGCTCTTCACCCACACCACGCCCTCACCGGGCGAGGAGGACGCCGAGAAGCTGGCCGCCCGCGGCATCCGCGTGGTGGAGGGTCCGGTGGCCTCCCTGGAGACCGCCGACGGCCGGATCACGGGGCTGCGGCTCGCGGACGGCACGGTGGTCGACCGGGAGGTGGTGGCCGTCGGAACGCGGATGGTGGCACGCGCCTCCTTCCTGGAGACGCTCGGCCTGCGGGCGCGGGAGCATCCGATGGGGGTCGGCGAGTACGTCCCCACCGACGAGAACGGCCGCACCGAGGTGCCCGGGGTGTGGGCCGCGGGCAACGTCACCGACCTGACCGCCCAGGTCGGCGCGTCGGCGGCCTCGGGCGCCGCCGCCGGGGCCCAGATCAACGCCGACCTGGTCAACGAGGACACCCGCCGGGCGGTCGCCGCCCGCCGCGACGCCTTCTCGGCCGAGTCCGAGGCGCGTGTGGGCGAGCTGGTCGCGGGCGAGGGCCGCCACGGTCTGTGAGCTCCGGGAAGGGGGCGGCGCGTCCGGGCGTGTGGACAGGGCCTGGTCGCCTCCGACCCCGGGACCGGGACTGCCGACCACGGCGGCCGTGAGGCCGCCCCCGCACGGCTCCGTGGCGCGGGCACGCAGGCGCCCGTGACCGCTGTTCCCCGCGGCGTACCGCGCCGCGGGGAACAGCGCCCGTCCCACGGCGGAGCACGCCGGCCGAAGATGCCCTAGCCTTGCGGCGTGCACCACGACGACGAGCACACCGAAAACGCGGACGCCGGGGACGGCCGGGGCCCCGATGTCGCCCACCTCCTGGTCCGCCTCCTCAACATCAGCCAGCGGATCGGGCGCTACGCCGCGCACGAGACCGGTGAGCGCACGTCCCCGGCGACATGGCGCGCGCTGAGCGTGCTCCAGGAGAAGGGGCCGCTGCGGCTGGGCGTCCTGGCCGAGCACTGCCGGGTCAGGCAGCCGACCATGACGGTGATCGTGGAGTCGCTGCTCTCCTCCGGGTACGTGGCGCGCAGTCCCGACCCCGACGACCGGCGGGCCCAGCTGCACGAGCTGACCCTGGCGGGCGCGGCGGCGCTGGAGGACTGGCGGCAACGGATCGGCGACGCGCTGGAGCCGCTGTTCTCCGACCTGTCCGCGCGCGAGCGGGAGCTGCTGTCGGAGTCGGTGCGGCTGCTGGACGAGCGGCTGCGCCGCGGCGGGGCCTGAGCGGGCGGTTCCGTTCCCGGAGCCCGGTCACACCCTCGGCTCGCACCGCCCTCGCGCCCGCCGCACACGTGCCCTCCCGCGGTTCCGGTGATCGACACCTCCCCTCCCTCGGGCCCCTCGCGTGCCGGTCGGGAATGCGCGGGGATTAACATAGGTTACCTATGTGAATGAGGGCCCCGACCGGATCGGCCGCCGTCCTCCCCACCATCAGCGACGACAGGGAGCAGCGAGAACATGGTGGCGAAGACCGACACCCCGCGTACAGCACCGCCCGGAGGCGCGGACCAGGGACACGCGCCGGAGGGTTCCATCCTCCGGCAGCCGCGCGCCGTGTGGGCCGTGGCGTTCGCCTGCGTGATCGCCTTCATGGGCATCGGCCTGGTCGACCCGATCCTGCCCGCGATCTCCCGCAGCCTGGAGGCCACGCAGACCCAGACCTCGCTGCTGTTCACCAGCTACCTGCTGGTCACCGGCCTGGCCATGCTCGTCACCAGCTGGGTGTCGAGCCGCCTGGGCGCCAAGCGCACCCTGCTGGTCGGCCTGGCGCTGATCGTGGTCTTCGCCGCCGCGGCCGGGGCCAGCGGCAGCGTCGAGTCCGTCATCGGCTTCCGGGCCGGGTGGGGACTGGGCAACGCGTTCTTCATCTCCACCGCCCTGGCCACCATCGTCGGCGCCGCCAGCGGCGGGGCCTCCTCCGCGATCGTGCTCTACGAGGCGGCGCTGGGCCTGGGCATCGCCACGGGCCCGCTCCTGGGCGGACTGCTCGGCAGCGTCAGCTGGCGCGGCCCCTTCTTCGGTACCGCCGCGCTGATGGCGGTCGGGTTCGTCGCGATCGCCGTCCTGCTCAGGAGCGACGCCGCGGAGCGGACCGCGCCGGTGCCGCTGTCGGCCCCGTTCGCGGCGCTGCGCGTCCCGGGCATCCTGGTGCTGGCCCTGGCCGCGCTGTTCTACAACATCGGGTTCTTCGCCCTGCTGGCCTACACGCCCTTCCCGCTGGGGCTGGACGAGATGGGCCTGGGGTTCACCTTCTTCGGCTGGGGCCTGGCGGTCGCCGTGACCTCGGTCTTCGTGGCTCCGGTGCTCACCCGCCGGTGGCCGCGCACGCAGGTGCTGTGGGCGACCCTGCTCCTGCTGGCCGCGGACCTGGTCGCCGCGGGCGCGCTCATCTCGTCCACGGCGGGGCTGATCACCGCCATCGTGCTGGGCGGCCTGCTGCTGGGCGTGCTCAACACGGTGCTGACCGAGTGCGTGATGGAGGCCAGCGACCTGCAGCGTTCGGTGGCGTCCTCGTCCTACTCGGCGGTGCGCTTCCTCGGCGGCGCCGCCGCTCCCCCGGCCGCCTCCGCGCTCGCCGCGGCCCTGTCCCCCGGCGCGCCGATGTACGCGGCGGCGGTGTCCGTGGCGCTGGCCGCGGGGATCGTGCTCCTGGGCCGCGGGGCGCTGCGCAGGGTGGACAACGGCCCCGAGTCCGCCCGGGCCGAGGCCGAGGCGATCACGCTGGGCGAGTGAGCGCCGGTCAGCGCCGGGCCGCCTCGACGAGGAAGCGGTCCACCGTGCACGTGAGCGGGATCCCCCGCGCCATGTCCCGGTGCAGCCGCAGCAGCGGCCCGCGGTGGGTGTGCGCGTCGAAGCCCGGCACCTGCCACGGCACCATGCGCAGGTAGGACACGAGCGCGCCCACGTCGTGGAAGCGGCGCAGGGTCCGGGCCCGGCGGGCGCGGGTGACGGCCAGGCCCGCCCCCTCCAGGCCCGCGACCGCCGCGTCGAGGTTCCAGCGCGCGTCCCGGTCTGGGGGCGGCCCCTCCAGGAGGGCGCTGAGTTCGTACCCGTCGTCTCCGCCGACCTGCTGGGTGACGAAGACCCCGCCGGGGGCCAGGACCCGGGCGACCTCGGCGGGGTCGTAGGCCTCGTGGCGGTCGAGCACCGCGCCGAACTCCCCGGAGGGCAGGGGCAGACTCCCGTCGGGCCCCGGCTCCACCACGTCCACCGCCAGGGCCGCGAGCCTGCGGCGCGCGACGGGCACGTTCGGCGGCCACCCCTCGGTGGCCCGGGAGCCGGGCGGCAGCGGCGCCAGCGAGGAGAGGAACTCTCCGCCCCCGGTGCCCAGGTCCAGGACGGGCGCCCGCACGGTACGCACGAGCCGCCCGGCGCGCTCCCCGTAGGACCAGGGCAGCGGGTCCTCGACCACCCTCCCGTCCAGGAAACGGAAGTCCCACCCGGAGGTCGGCCGCCGGACGGCCTCCTCCACCAGGTCGTCGAAGTCTCGCACGGGTTCCCGCCTCCTCGTCGTCATCCGGCCATTGTGCGCACCCGGCGGGGCGGGCTCAACCGGTTAACGACGGGGCGCGGCCCCGGGTACGACCACGGGCGTACACGGTCGATACCGAACGCGGATGTGCTGGCGCGGCGGTCTCCCTAGGGTCGTGGGCATGACCGCACAGAAACGCTCCGCCCTCGGCCTGCCCTGGACCGTCATCGCCCTGCTGGCCCTGCTCGCGGCGCCCCGCGTGATCCTGCACGACCTCGGCGTCATCCAGGAGGGAACGCTCGTCAACGCCCTGTTCGTGTTCGTCCCCCCGCTCGTGTGGGTGGCGGTGGCCGTCCTGGCCCGGGCGCCGAACCCGTTCCTGACGCTGTTGGCGGTCGGCCTGCTCTACGGCGTCCTCCTCGCCCTAGGGCACCAGCTGCTGTGGAACACCGCCTGGGAGGGCGGTCCCCCCAGGCTCGGCGGCAACCTCGGCGACCTGCCGCCCCTCGCGCACGCGGTCGTCATCCGCGGCTTCGCGGTGGTGAGCAGCCTCCTCACCGGGGCGGCCGTCGGCGCCGTCACCGGTCTGGTCGCCTGGGGGATCGGCAGGCTCGTGCCCGCCCGCTCCGGCGTCTCCTGAAGCCCGGCCCGCTCAGATGGCCTCGCGGCGCTGGAGGTAGGAGAAGGCCCCCCAGCCCGGCAGGACCGGCAGCCAGAAGGTCAGCAGCCGGAACAGCAGCACCGCGGGCAGCGCGACGGCGGCGGGGACGCCCGCCACGGTGGTCAGGCCGCCGATCAGGGCGGCCTCCACCGCACCCAGGCCGCCGGGCGTGGGCGCGGCCGAGCCGATGGCGTTGCCCGCCAGGAACACCACCGCGACCGCCACCAGGCTCACCTGGGCGCCCGGGTCGGCGAAGGCCAGGACCGAGAACTGCAGGCACAGCACGAACGCCGCGGTGATCAGCAGCGTTCCGCCGAAGCCGAGCAGCAGGCTGGACGGGCTCTGGAGCATGTCCAGCAGCCGCGGCAGCACCCCGCGCAGGTAGGGCCGGATCCGGGCGCCGAGGGCGTGCCGCAGCCGGGGCAGCAGCAGGACCACCCCCACCACGGCCGTTCCGGCGACACTGATCACGACGACGGTCGGGGAGGGCGTGAACCCGGTCCAGTACGAGGTGCCGGTGAGGTAGGCGCACACCAGCAGCAGCGGTACGTGCACCAGGAACCCGACCAGCTGGGTGAGGCCCACCGCGGACAGGGCCAGGGAGGTCGAGACCCCCTCCCTGGTGACGAACCGGGTGTTGATCGCGAGCGACCCCAGCCCGGCGGGGGCGGCGATGCGCACGAACGACCCCGCGTACTGGACCATGACGGTGCGCCACCACGGCAGCGGCACGGGCACGAAGCCGATGAGGATCATCGCGGCGGAGAGCGTGCACACCACCGACGCGGCGAGCGCGGCCAGCGTCCACACCGGGTCGGCCCGGCCGATGGCGGTGAAGTCCACGCCGGTGAGCTGGTACAGCAGCACCAGGCCGACGACGGTGGCGACGATGACGCTGACCACGGTGCGCGGACGCATGCGCTCCAGGCGGGCGGGTTCGGAGGGCGCCTCCGGGGCGATGCGCACCACGCGCTCGCGCAGCCTGGCCAGGAGCCCGCGGTCCCCGCGCAGCCCCCTGCGCAGCGCGTAGGGCAGGCCTGCGGGTTGCAGGAAGGGCAGGACCGCGGCCGTGGCGGTCACGCCCAGCGCGCGCACCGCCGAGTCCACGGCGCGCCCGGACCCCACCCGCATGGCCAGCAGGGTGAGCATGGCGGCCTGGTCCAGCCAGACCTGGAGCTGGGGGGCGGCCACGCCGCCGCGGTCCAGGCCGGTGAGCAGGACCGCCGCTTCATGAGAGGCCGCCGGGACCGGCGGGACCGCGGTTTCGGAGGTGCCTGCCGAGGTGGCGGCGTCTGCCGGTTCTGATGCGCCCTCGGGGACGGAGGCGCTGGCAGGGTCGCAGGGCTGGTCCAGGACACCGACGGTGGCGCCGTTGACGTTGCCGTGGACGAGCCGGTGGCGGTGCAGCAGTCCGAGTTCGCGCCAGCACAGGTCGATCAGCTCGTCGGTGAGCTCCTCGTCGTCGAGCGCGTCCAGCGCGCGGAAGGCGGGCAGCTCGCGGACCAGCAGGACGGTGCCGGGCCCGAGTTCGCCGACGGCCAGGACCCGGGGGACGGCGGCCCCCGCCTGCCGGGCGGAGAAGCTCATCAGAGCGGCGTGCTCGGCGCGGCGGCGCACGCCGTAGAGCATCCGGGGCGCCACGGGACCGCGCAGGAACAGCAGGTCGCGCAGGCGCCGCCAGAACCCGGCGGTGTTCTCGGAGCTGAGCACGACCAGTTCCACCCGGCGGCCGTCGTCGAGTTCGGCCAGGTGGCGGGGGTTGCCCTCCTCGTCGTCGTCCGCGCGGGAGACGCCGGTGGCGGCCAGCCCGAACCGGCGCAGCTCGGCGTCCAGTCCGTTGTCGGTCTGCGGCGGCGGCCTCTCCCCCAGCGCGTACCGGACCAGGGCGGCGCAGGTGAGGCCGACCAGGACGGTCAGGACGAGGGCGAGGAGGCTGGTGACCCCGGCCAGCAGGGCGCAGACCGCGACGGTGGTGTTGCCCGCCCACAGGATCGAGCGGACCCGCGGCAGCCCGGTGGGCATGGTGCGGATGAAGGCCAGGACGGCGGCCACGTAGCCGAGGGTGGCGCTGGTGAACACGTCGTCGGGGGCGAGCGCGTCGGGGAACCGCTCCGGGCCGATCAGCGCGAAGAGGGTGGCGTTGATCAGCGAGGCGAGTGTGTAGGCGGCGATTCCGGCGGCGACCGGCCGGACCAGGGAGCGCAGCCGCCCGGTGAACAGCGTGCGCAGGACGACGTAGCTGACCAGGACGATCAGCAGGAGGTTGGCGCCCGCGGCGACGAGCAGGAGCAGGCCGGAGGGCAGCAGCGCGCGGAGCCGGTCGGGATCGGTCCCCTCCACACCGTCGGTGACCACGCGGACGGCGATCATGATCGCCGCCACCACGATCAGGCCGACCGTTCCCGTGAGGAGGTCGACGGGCCTGCGCGGGGCTCTCGGTGTCCGTGGGTCCGGCGGGGGGATCTCGTCGGTTCGCGTTGTCACACCCTTAAGACTGCCCGAATCCGAGGGGGCCGGGGGCCAGGGGCGGTGCGTTTCGCGGGAGCGTCCGCGCTCAGCCCGTGGAGAGGTCGGGGATCTGGTCCAGCCCGATCTCGGGGGCGGCTGGCAGGGGGCGGCGCCGTTCCGTGTTCTCGAAGGACTGGAGGAGGTAGGCCACCAGGCGGCGGGAGGAGGCGGCGGCCGCCTCCGGCGGGCCGGAGGCGGCCCCGCAGTTGGCCAGGAACACCAGCGTGAGGTCGGCGAGCGCGAAGTCGGGGCGCAGCCGCCCGGCCGCCTTGGCCCGGCGGATGAGTTCGGTGAGGCCGCGTTCGGCGCGCTCGCGCTTCTCCTCGAAGGGGACCGCGCCGGGGAAGGTGGTGAGGAACGCGCCGGTGAAGCCCCGGTCGGCGGCCTGCATCGCGCACACCCGCTCGACCACCGAGCAGAAGCCCCGCCAGGGGTCCGGGTCGGCGAGGCCGTCGTCCACCAGGGAGGCGCAGGCCGTCAGCTGGTCGGCGAACACCTCGGTGACCAGGGCCTCGCGGGTGGGGAAGCGGCGGTAGAGGGTGGCGACCCCCACTCCGGCGCGGCGGGCGATGGCCGACATCGGCACGTCGATCCCGCGTTCGGCGAAGG
Source organism: Nocardiopsis sp. LDBS0036 (assembly GCF_041228755.1). Classification (NCBI taxonomy): domain Bacteria; kingdom Bacillati; phylum Actinomycetota; class Actinomycetes; order Streptosporangiales; family Nocardiopsidaceae; genus Nocardiopsis; species Nocardiopsis sp. LDBS0036. The sequence goes on along the minus strand of NZ_CP141103.1, from coordinate 393,788 downwards.
CCGCGCGGGCCGCCTCGACGATGCGGTGGCGGTTGTGCAGCGCGTCGGCGCGCAGCCCCGGGGCGTCGCCGCCGGGCGCGGTAGGGGGCGTTCGGGCTGGCATGCCCACCACCCTACGGCGCTCGGCCGCCCCGCCCGGCTGCTCGCCTGCGGTGCCCGCACCGCCGCGCGCCGGGCGGGAGGGGGTCCCGGCGCGCGGCGGTGCGGGCGGACGCGCGGCGGCGTCCGCGGTGCCCGGGCCCGGTGTCGCGGCCGGACCGGGGGCCGGCGGGCCGTGCCGGGTCCGGCTACTCGGGCGGCGCGAGCAGTCCGCGCTCGTAGGCGCGGACGAGGTTGCGCGGCACGAGGTACTCGCGGCCGCGGATGTGGACGCGCACCAGGTCGGGGGTGGCGGCCTTCCACTGGGAACGGCGCGTGCGGGTGTTGGACCGCGACATCCTGCGCTTGGGTACGGCCATGGGACCTCTGCCTTCTTCTCGGGTGGTCGGGGGCGGGGCGACGGGCCCCGCCTCGCGCTCGTGTCGGTCAGCCCTTGCGCTGGTAGCGGCGCTGGAAGCGCTCCACGCGGCCCGCCGTGTCCACCACGCGGGCGTTGCCCGTGTAGAAGGGGTGGCTGGCGCTGGAGATCTCGACGTCGATCAGCGGGTAGGTGCGGCCGTCGCTCCACTCGATGGTCTTGTCGCTGGTGGCGGTGGACCTGGTGAGGAAGGAGAAGTCGGCCGCGCGGTCGCGGAAGACGACCGGGTGGTAGTCGGGGTGGATTCCCTGCTTCATGTGTGCCCCCTTGGGGTGGTCGTTGGGCGCGGCGGTCCGCCTGCTCGGCGGCGTGCGACGGGAGGACGCCCGTCAGGATCGGCGGCACCGCCGCCGGTCGGGGCGCCGGTCAGCCGGGGCCCGGCCTTTCCGGGAACGGGCGGCCGGGGCGCGGCCCGGCTCAGCGCTCCTCGCGGAACTCGACGTGGCGGCGCACGCGCGGGTCGTACTTCTTCAGGGTGAGCCGGTCGGGCGTGTTGCGCCGGTTCTTGCGGGTGACGTAGGTGAAGCCCGTCCCCGCGGTGGACTTGAGCTTGATGATCGGCCGGATCTCGTTGCGTGCCATGGATGCCTCCTCAGGGTTCCCACGCGTTACAAGTCAATGATAACCGTTTTCATTCCCGATTCGGCCGGGTCATCTCTCCCCTGTGGACGACCCCCGCCCGACGGCGTTCAGCCGCCGGAACCGCCGCGGACCGGACGCCCGTACTGGCAGTCCCCCGCCGCGCACGGGCGCGCCCGCCGTGACGGGTCCAGCACCCGGCTCGGCGCGCGGCCCGGCGGGCCAACGCGCGGCCCGGCACTGTCATCGGCGCCCCCGTCCCGGACACGCGAAACGCCGGTGCCGCCGCGGGGTTCCGCGGCGGCACCGGCGCTGGGTCGTTCTGCCGGTCGGCTACCGGTCCGTCAGGACCGTTGAGCCCGTGAGGAGCGTCAGGCGACGGCCTTGCCCTCGGCGCGCTTCTCCACGCGCCCGGCGCGCAGACGGCGGGCCTCGTCGGGGTCCAGGACCGGAGCGGCAGTCAGCAACTGGCGGGTGTAGTCGCTGGTGGGGTTCTCGTACACCGCGTCGCTGTCACCCATCTCCACCACCTCACCCGCGCGCATCACCGCGACCCGGTCGCTGACCTGACGCACCACCGCCAGGTCGTGGGCCACGAAGATGTAGGTCAACCCGAAGTCGTCCTGCAACTCCGACAACAACCGCAACACCTGATCCTGCGTCGACACGTCCAACGCCGACACCGGCTCATCACAGATGATCAGCTTCGGCTTGAGGATCAACGCCCGCGCGATCGCGATCCGCTGACGCTGACCACCCGAGAACGCGTGCGGGAACCGGTTGTAGTGATTGGGCTCCAACCCCACCCGCTCCAACAGCTCCTGCACCTGACGGCGCACCTTCTTGGTGTCCCTCTCCCCCTGCACCCGCAACGCGGTCCCGATCGCGTCCCCCACCGTCACCCGCGGATTGAGCGAGGAATAGGGGTTCTGGAAGACCATCTGCACGTCCCGACGCAGCGGACGCAACGCCCGCTCGGGCATGTGGGTGATGTCGCGGCCCTCGAACTCCACCCGGCCCCGCGTGGGCTCCAGCAGACGCATCACCATCCGCGACAGCGTGGACTTGCCCGACCCCGACTCCCCCACGATCCCCAGCGTCTCACCGCGGTGCAGGTCGAAGGAGACCCCCTTGACCGCCCAGAAGTCCGTGGCCTTGCCCCAGGTGCCGCCGCGCACCTTGAACCGCTGCGCCACGTCCTCCACCCGCAGGAGCGGGGTCTCCTCGGAGGAGCCCTCGCCGCCGGCGGAGGGGGTGAAGGCCGCGAACTGGCCCGGCTCGGTGACCCTGCCCTCGCGCTTGTCGCGCTCGACCCGGTCGGCCCGGTCCTGGGCGCGCCGCTGGGCGCGGGAGACCTCCACGCGCGGCACGGCGGCCAAGAGCCCCTGGGTGTAGGGGTGCTCGGGCTCGGAGAGGACCTTGCGCACGTCGCCGCGCTCGACCGCGACGCCGTGGCGCATGACCACGACCTCGTCCACCGAACCCGCCACCACCGCCAGGTCGTGCGAGACCAGGATCAGGCCCATGCCCAGGTCGCGGCGCAGCTCGTCCAGCAGGTCCAGGACCTGGGCCTGCACCGTCACGTCCAGGGCGGTGGTGGGCTCGTCGGCCAGCAGCACCTTGGGCTCGCACATCAGCCCCATGGCGATGACCACGCGCTGGCGCATGCCGCCGGAGAACTCGTGCGGGTAGGAGTTGATCCGCTTGGCGGGCTCGGGGATGCCCACCCGCTCCAGCGACTCCACCGCGCGGGCGTGCGCCTCGGCCTTGGTGGCCTTGGGCCGGTGGATGCGGTAGGCCTCGATCAGCTGGTTGCCGATCGTGTACTGCGGGTGCAGCGACTGCATGGGGTCCTGGAAGACCATGGCGATGTCGTTGCCGCGCATCCGCCGCAGCCTCTTGTCCGAGGCGCTGACCACGTCCTGGCCCGCGACCTCGATGGAGCCGGTGATCTTCGCCTTGCTGCCCCGGTGCAGGCCCATGAGGGCCAGCGAGGTCACGCTCTTGCCCGAGCCCGACTCGCCCACGATGCCCAGGGCACCGCCCGCGGGCACCTCGAAGGACAGCCCTTTCACCGCGTGGACGTCGCCGTCCATGGTCGGGAACGTCACCCGCAGGTCGTCCACGCGGACGACGGGGTCGGTCGAGGCCATGTCACTTTCCTTCGTTAGAGCTGCTCTGTTCAACGCTGTCGGTCGTCAGGCGGCGATGCGCACGCGCGGGTCGACGACCGGGTAGAGCAGGTCGACGATCAGGTTGCAGACGACGATGAAGACAGCGCCCATCAGGGTCACACCGAGCACCACGGGCAGGTCCTTGCCGATGATCGCGTCGATGGCGTAGGCGCCGATGCCGTTCAGGGAGAAGACCTTCTCCGTCAGGATCGCGCCGCCCAGGACCAGGCCGACGTCCAGGCCGAAGATGGTCACGATGGGCGTCAGCGTCGGGCGCAGCGCGTGCTTGAAGATCACGCGGCGCTCGCTCAGCCCCTTGGCGCGGGCGGTGCGGATGTAGTCCTCGCCCAGGACCTCCAGCATGCCCGCGCGCGTCTGGCGCGCGTACTGCGCCGCGTGCAGGAAGGCCAGGGTGACCCAGGGCAGGAACATCACCTGGAACCAGCCGACCGGGTCCTCGGTGAGGGGGACGTAGCGCGAGACCGGGAACAGCTCCCACTTGTGCACGAGGAAGGCCAGGGCGAGCAGACCGGTGAAGTAGATCGGCATGGACACGCCCACCAGGGCGGCGCTCATGGCGATGCGGTCGAAGATGCTGCCCTTCTTGACCGCCGAGAGGACGCCGACGGCCACGCCGCCGATGATCCAGATGACGGCCGCGCCCAGGGCCAGCGAGGCGGTGACCGGCAGGCGGTCGAGCAACTGGGGCAGCACGGGGCTGTTGGTGGTGAAGGAGTAACCCAGGCAGGGCGCCGCGCACTCCACCGTCTCCCGGCCGAAGGTGTACTCGGAGCCGAGGACCAGACCCTTGACGAAGTCCATGAACTGCACGGCGATGGGCTGGTCAAGGCCCAGGCGCGCCACCGTGGCGTCGAGCGCCTCGGGGGTGGGGGCCTTGCCCACGTACATCGCGGCCATACCGCGCGGGGTCACGCCGGCCCAACGGGGCAGGACGTAGAAGATCCAGAAGGTCACCGCCGTGACGACGGCGAGCAGCAGCAGTCCCGCACCCAGGCGGCGGAGAATATAGTTCAGCATCGCGGTCGGCGGCGGGGGTACCCACGGGGCCGTGGCACCCCCGCCGCCATCACCTGCCTTCTCGTACTAGTTCAGGCCGGTCGGAGCACTAACCCCGGTCCACGCCCAGGGCCATGAAGTCGTACATCGCGTACGAGGACGTGTAGTAGACGTTGGTCAGCTCGTCCGAGCGGTAGAACAGCGCGCGGTCGAAGACGACCGGCAGGATGGCCGCCTGCTCCATGACCAGGGTGTCGATCTGCTCGTAGATGCTGGCGCGCTCGTCCGGGTCCTCGGTGGCCAGCGCCTCGTCCCACAGGGCGTTGATCTCCGGGTCGTCGAGCTCGGAGGTGTTGTAGTTGCCCGTGGCCTGGATGGCGTCGCCGTCGGTGATCTTGGAGGCGAAGCCGTAGCCGGTGGCCCAGTCGGGGATCCAGCCGGAGACGCTCAGGCCGATGTTGTTCTCACGGACGTAGTCCTGCGAGCCCGCGTACTGGGCGAAGAAGTCCTCGGCCGGGAAGGTCTGGATGTCGACCTCGATGCCCACGCGCTTGAGGGACTCCTGGAGGGACTCCGCGGTGGCGATGTCGTTGGGACGGCCGTCGCGGACCGCGATGGTGGTGCTGAAGCCCTCGGCCTCGCCGCACTCCTCCAGCTTGGCCTCGGCGGCGGCCAGGTCGCCCTTGTCGTCGTCGGAGGGGTACAGGTCCGACTCCGGGTTCGAGCCCTGGATGGTCGGCGGGAGCAGGTTGGTGGCGATGTCGCCGCCGGTCTCGCCGCCCCAGGCGCGGTGCAGGCTGTCCCGGTCGGCCGCGTACATGATCGCCTGGCGGCAGGCCACGTCCTCGATGACCGGGGTGTGGATGTTGACGTAGCGCAGGGCGCCCGAGTACGGGTTGTCCAGGTTGGCCTGGGCGTCCTCGTCGGTGAGCAGGCTGCTCTTCATCGCCGGGCCGACGCCGACGCCGGACAGGTCGACGTCGAGGTCGCCGTTGACCAGGCGCTGGTCGATCTCGTCCTGGTCGATGCCGATCTGGACGGTGACCTCATCCGGCAGGGCCGGGCGGATCGGGTCGGTCTCGGCGTCCCAGTGCTCGTTGCGGACCAGGTTGAGCTGGACGCCGGGCTCGTAGTTGCCCTCGAACTTGTACGGGCCCGAGGAGAGGACCTTCTCCTTGTACAGCGCGCCGCGGTCGGCCTCCACGGGCACCGGGGCGGTCTGCGGCTGGGTCAGCACGTAGGGGAACTCGGAGAAGGGGTCCTTGAGGTGGAAGACCAGGGTGTAGTCGTCCGGGGTCTCGACCGCGGTGAAGGTCTCCAGCGGGTCGTCGACCTCGTAGACGTTGAAGGGCTCCTGGTCCAGGTGCGCCTCGAAGTAGCGCGGACCGTTGGGCAGCTCACCGCCGTTGTAGTTCGAGCGCGCGATGGCGTACTTGATGTCCTGCGCCGTGATCTCGGAGCCGTCCTCGTACTTGAGGCCCTCCTGGATCTTGATGGTCCACTCGGTGAAGTCCTCGTTGGGCTCGGGCATGCCAGCGGCCATGTCCGTGGTCAGCTCGGTGGACTCCTGGGCCGGCGCCGGGGTGAAGGCCAGCAGCGTACGGGCGTAGTAGCGGGTGAAGTTCCAGCTGAACCCGTAGTAGGTGTCGCCCGGGTCGGTGGAGTCGAAGTCCGAGGAGATGGCGTAGCGCAGGGTGCCGCCGGTCTGGTCGGACGCGTTGACGACCTCGGTCGAGCCCTGGTCGAAGGCGGCGTCGGACGCGGAGTCTCCGCCGTTGGAGCCACCGCCCCCGCACGCCGAAAGGAGGATGGAAGCCGCCGCGCCGAGCGCGACGAAGCCGAGGGTGCGTTTCCTCAAGGAACTGCCTCTCATGCGAACCTGATGGTGATGATGGGATCAACCTGTCGTCGGATCCCTGCCTTGCGGAGGCCGGGCGGGTCAGCCTCCACCGACCGTGGGTCAGTCGGAGGTCTTGGGGTCGAAGGCGTCGCGCAGCCCGTCGCCGAACAGGTTGAACGCCAGGACGGTGATGAAGATGGCCAGACCCGGGAAGACCACGAAGTAGGGCGCCTTCTCGTACAGCGGCACCGCGTCGGAGAGCATCTTGCCCCAGCTCGGCGTGGGCGGGTTGATACCGACGCCCAGGAAGCTCAGGGCCGCCTCGAACAGGATGTTCGTGGGGACGAGCAGGGTCGAGTAGACGATGATCGGCGTGACCAGGTTGGGCAGGATCTCCCGGAAGAGGATGTGCCGGTTGCTGGCGCCCAGGCTCCTGGCGGCCTCCACGAACTCCCGCTCGCGCAGCGAGAGCGTCTGCCCCCGGACGATGCGCGCGATGTAGGGCCAGTTGAAGAAGCCGATGATGAAGACGATGACGCCGATGCGCAGGCCGTTGCCGCTCAGGCCCAGGACGCCGTCGGGGATGACGCCCACGAGCGCGATGGCGAAGAGCATCAGCGGGAAGGCCAGGAAGATGTCCATGGCCCGGCTGATGAGGGTGTCGACCCAGCCGCCCTTGTACCCGGCGACGATGCCCAGGACAGTGCCGATGAACACGCACAGCAGCGTGGACAGGAAGGCCACCAGCAGGGAGATCTGGGCGCCGTAGAGGATGCGGCTGAACAGGTCGCGTCCGGTCACCGGCTCCACGCCGAGCAGGTGGTCGGCGCTGATACCGCCCCAGGGGTCGGTGTCGAACGGGCTCGGGTTGGCCGGGTCGTTGGCCGGCAGGCCGGTGCCGGGCTCGATCAGGTCCTGGTGGAACTGGGTGGGCGGGTGCCCGAACCACTTGGCCAGGAGGGGCGCGAGGATCGCGGCGAGGATGAGCAGGACCACGACCACGCCGGAGACCATCGCGACCTTGTCCTTGCGCAGCCGCTGCCAGGCGATCTGGCGCAGGGACCGGTTGTCGGAGTCTCCGCGGACCCCGTGGGCCTGCGCAGCGACGTTCACGGCGTCGTTCTGCTCCGCCTGCTCCGCCGAATCGGGGGCATGCGAGGGCGCGCTCATCAGGCCACCACTCTCCACTCATACGCTTCTGGCCGAGGGGAACGGGACAGAACCCACGCGTACGGCCGCAAGGAGGGGTGACCTGCGGTTCGCGCGCGGTGGGGCCGGCCGGTTCTCGACGCTGGCTGGCGTGGGCTTGCGTGTCGGCGGGGAGGGCGGATGACCCGCCTCCGCAGACCCGGTCCGCGGGAGTGCGCCACATCACCTGAGGAGTTGGACACACCGGGACCGTTGCGCCCGGGCTGTTACACAGCGACCAACTTACTCGCGATCTGAACGCATAGCGTCCAATATCCGATCATGTATCTAAATCGTGACAAACAACGTTAAAAAGCCTATATAACAACAAAAGGCTACAGAGTTCGCATTCATCCGACGACCGGCCGCGAGCTGCGGCGACGTCCTCCACCGCCGCGCCCACGATACGTCCGAATATGCACCGGTTCGACCCCCCGAGAGGGACGCTATGGCAAGTGCTATACGTCTCAGCGTGTCCATCCGAGTGCGTAGGGCGACGGTCACGAGCGTGCCAGGGCACCGCCACGGACACGTACGGTGACGGTCGCGGCGCACGCGAGGACGACGGCCCCGCGCGTGCGGAACCGTCGTCGCAGGGGTGCGCGGGCCGGGCCCGCGGTGGTCACTCGATGCCGCGCTTGCGCAGCAGTTCCTCGATGTCGCCCAGGTCGGAGAGGTCGTCGGCGGCCCCGGCCTTGTTGGGGGCCGGCCCCACCTTCCCCTTGGCGCCCGGGGCCGCGGGGGCCGCACCGGGCTTGGCGGCGCCGGGCTCGGCCGCGCCGCCCGCCCCGCCGGTGGCCTTGGGCTCCTTGGCCCTGGCGGGGCGGGTGCCCACGTCACGGGCGCGCATGACGCCCGAGACGACGTAGAGCACCACCGCCAGGCCCGCCAGGGCCACACCGGCCCACACCGCCGGGTTGAACAGCAGGCCGACCAGGATGCCGAAGATGTTCATGGCGAACTGCCAGACGGCGTTCATCAGCCCGATCAGACCGGCGGCCAGCGGCAGCAGCGACCACGCCACGCCGCGCAGACCCGAGGCGGCGCCCTTGGCGCGCCACACGAAGAAGGAGATCACCAGTCCCGCGAGGGTGAGTCCGCCTCCCAGGACCAGACCGGTCATCCACGTCAAGTTCTCAGGCATGGGCCCAGTCTCCCATCCGGCGCCGGAGCGCACATCCGGTCGATCCCCTAGGGCGTGTGCGGTGGATGCCGCCCGTCGCGCAGCAGGGTATGTGTCCGCCGGACATGCCCTAGGTCAGGCCCCGGAGGCGAGGCCCCTGTACGCCCACGCTACTCCCGTACCCCGGACGGGCGGCCGGGGCACGGAAGAGGGCGTCGGGGCTGGTGGGGGCGGGGAGAGCCGCGAGGCCGGGGGACGGGCGGACCCGGGTTCAGCGGTCGGCGACCAGGGACTCCAGCCAGTCCAGGTCCACGCCCACCAGGCTGTCGCGGAACACCACGCCCTCGCGCGGCGGGATGTGCACGTGGTTGGGCACCGCGACCGTGACGCACCCGGCGTCGGCCGCCGAGGTCACGCCGACCACCGAGTCCTCGAAGGCCACGCAGCGCGCGGGGTCCACGCCGAGCCGCCGGGCGGCCCTCAGGTACGGGTCGGGGTGGGGCTTGTTCGCCTCGACCTCGTCCCCGGCCACCGAGTCGTCGAAGTTGTCCAGGCCGATCCCGCCGATCGCCGCCTGCACCAGCGTCCTCTCGGTGGAGGTCACCAGGACCACCGGGACCCCGGACTCCGACAGCAGGGTGACCAGCTCCTTGGCACCCGGGCGCAGGTCGGCGCCCTCGGCGAGTCTGGCGCGGAACCTCTCGTAGAGGCGGTCGGCGACCTCGCGCGGGGTGAGGTGGTGCGCGCCGGTCAGGTCGATGATGTAGCGGCCCACGGGCTCGGCGGCGTTGCCGACGTTGCGCTGGTGGTCCTCCTCGGTCCACACGCCGCCCAGTTCGGCGACCAGGTCGGCCTCGGCCTCACCCCACAGGTGCTCGCTCTCGATGAGGGTGCCGTCCATGTCCAGGAGTACGGCCTGGAGGCGTCCGGCCTGGGGGGCCTGGGTGTCGGAGGCTTCGGGACTCAGCGTGCTCTGTTCGCTCATAGGTTCGGTGGCGCCTTCCGGACCGGGCGGCGCCACGCTCTCCCCTCGTGTGTCATGGGTTGCCCGCTGGCCCACGGGACACCCGGGCTGTGCGTCATCATCGTGCGGGACGCGGGGCGCCCGCGCCGTGAAGAGGACCTGTCGGCGTCCTTTCCACACTACGAACACTCGGACGCCTGCGGGTGGAGAGCTGCCCCACACTCCCGCACGCGCACGGCCCCGGGGGCGTGCGCGGCGGACCGCGCGCCTCCCGCACACGCGCGCGGCCCCGCCCCCGGTCGGGGGACGGGGCCGCGCCGGGCGGTCCGCCTCGGACGAGCCGGTCAGACGTTGAAGTAGGTCGCCTCCGGGTGGTGGACGACGATCGCGTCGGTCGCCTGCTCGGGCACCAGCTGGAACTCCTCCGACAGGGTCACGCCCACCCGCTCGGGCTCCAGCAGGCGCATGATCTTGGCGCGGTCCTCCAGGTCGGGGCAGGCCCCGTAGCCCAGGGAGAAGCGGGCCCCCCGGTAGCCGAGCTTGAAGAACGCGTCCAGCTCGGCCGGGTCCTCGCCCGCGAAGCCCAGCTCCGCACGCACCCGGGTGTGCCAGTACTCGGCCAGGGCCTCGGTCAGCTGCACCGACAGCCCGTGCAGTTCCAGGTAGTCGCGGTAGGCGTTCTTGGCGAACAGCTCGGCGGTGGCGCGGCTGATCGCCGAGCCCACGGTCACCACCTGGAAGGACACCACGTCCAGCTCCCCCGACTCCTTGGGCCGGAAGAAGTCGGACAGGCACAGGTGGCGGTCCCGGCGCTGGCGCGGGAAGGTGAAGCGGGTGCGCTCGGCGCCCTCCTCGTCCAGCACCACCAGGTCGTCGCCCTCGCTGTAGCAGGGGAAGTGGCCGTGCACCACGGCCGCCTCCAGCAGGCCGTCGGTCTGGATGCGGTCCAGCCACATCCGCATCCGGGGGCGGCCCTCGGTCTCCACCAGCTCCTCGTAGCTGGGGCCCTCGCCGCCGCGGGCGGCCTTGAGCCCCCACTGGCCCATGAAGGTGGCGCGCTCGTCGAGGAAGGCGGCGTAGTCGGCCAGCGGGATGCCCTTGCTGATCCGGTCCCCCAGGAAGGGCGGCTTGGGCACCCGGTTGGTGGTCGACACGTCGCTGCGGGCGGGCACCTCCTCGGGCTCGCTCACCTTGAGCTTGGCCCCCGTCTTGACCCGGCGCTGGCGCAGGGCGGGCAGCTCGGCGCCCTCGTCACCGCGCTTGACCGCCATGAACGCGTCCATCAGGCGCAGGCCCTCGAAGGCGTCCTTGGCGTAGCGCACGTGGCCGTCGAAGACCTCGGCCAGGTCCTGCTCCACGTAGGAGCGGGTGAGCGCGGCGCCGCCCAGCAGGACCGGGAAGCGCTCGGACAGGCCCCTGGAGTTCATCTCCTCCAGGTTCTCCTTCATGATGACCGTGGACTTGACCAGCAGGCCGGACATGCCGATCACGTCGGCGCGCTGCTCCTCGGCGGCCTCCAGGATCGCCGACACCGGCTGCTTGATGCCGATGTTGACCACGTCGTAGCCGTTGTTGGACAGGATGATGTCCACGAGGTTCTTGCCGATGTCGTGGACGTCGCCCTTGACGGTGGCCAGGACGATGCGGCCCTTGCCGTCGTCGTCGCTCTTCTCCATGTGGGGTTCGAGGTAGGCGACGGCGCCCTTCATGACCTCGGCGGACTTGAGGACGAAGGGCAGCTGCATCTGGCCGGAGCCGAACAGCTCGCCGACGGTCTTCATGCCCGAGAGCAGGGTGTCGTTGACGATGGCCAGGGCGGGCTTGGACTCCAGCGCCTCGTCGAGGTCGGCCTCGATCCCGGTCATCTCGCCGTCGATGATGCGCCGCTCCAGGCGCTCCCACAGCGGCAGGGCGGCCAGCTCCTCGGCGCGGGATGCCTTCATGGACTTGGCGTCCACGCCCTCGAACATCTCCATGAACCGCGAGAGGGGGTCGTAGTCGCCCTCGCGCCGGTCGTAGACCATGTCGAGGGCGACCTCGCGCTGCTCCTCGGGGATCTGGTTGATCGGCACGATCTTGGAGGCGTGCACGATCGCCGAGTCCAGCCCGGCCTGGACCGCCTCGTGCAGGAACACCGAGTTCAGCACGATGCGGGCGGCCGGGTTGAGGCCGAAGGACAGGTTGGACAGTCCCAGGGTGGTCTGCACGTCCGGGTAGAGCCGCTTGAGCTCGCGGATGGCGTTGATCGTCTCCAGGCCGTCCCGGCGGGTCTCCTCCTGCCCCGTGGTGATGGGGAAGGTGAGGCAGTCGATCATGATGTCGCTGGTGTTGAGCCCCCACTCACCGGTGATCTGCTCGATGAGGCGGGTGGCGACGCGCACCTTCCACTCGGCGGTGCGGGCCTGGCCCTCCTCGTCGATGCACAGGCCCACGACGGCGGCGCCGTGCTCCTTGACCAGCCCCATGATGCGGGTGAAGCGGGAGTCGGGGCCGTCGCCGTCCTCGTAGTTGACGGAGTTGACCACGCTCCTGCCGCCGAGGGCTTCCAGGCCCGCCTCCAGGACGGGCGGCTCGGTGGAGTCGAGCATGATCGGCAGCGTGGAGGAGGTGGCCAGGCGCGAGGCCAGCTCGCGCATGTCGCTGACCCCGTCGCGGCCCACGTAGTCGATGTTGAGGTCGAGCAGGTGGGCGCCGTCGCGGATCTGGTCCCGCGCGATCTCCACGCAGTCGTCCCAGCGGCCCTCCAGCATGGCCTCGCGGAACTTCTTGGAGCCGTTGGCGTTGGTGCGCTCACCCACGGCCAGGTAGCTGGCGTCCTGGCGGAAGGGCACACTCTGGTACAGGGAGGAGGAGGCCGCCTCCACCAGGGGCTTGCGGTTCTTGATGCCGCGCCCCTGGACGCGCTCCACCACGTGGCGCAGGTGCTCGGGGGTGGTGCCGCAGCAGCCGCCGGCCAGGCTCAGTCCGAACTCGGAGGTGAAGGAGTCGTGGGCGTCGGCCAGCTCGGCGGGCGAGAGGTCGTAGAAGGCGCCGTCGGGGCCGAGCTGGGGCAGGCCCGCGTTGGGCATGCAGGAGATGGGGATGGGCGAGTGGTGCGACAGGTAGCGCAGGTGCTCGCTCATCTCGGCGGGGCCGGTGGAGCAGTTGAGGCCGATGACGTCGACGCCCAGCGGCTCCAGGGAGGTCAGCGCGGCGCCGATCTCGGAGCCGAGCAGCATGGTGCCGTTGGTCTCGATGCTCACCTGGGCGATGATCGGCACGTCCCTGCCCGCGGCGCGGCGGGCGCGCTGGGCGGCCACCACGGCGGCCTTGACCTGGAGCAGGTCCTGGCAGGTCTCGATGAGGATGGCGTCGGATCCGCCGTCGATCAGGCCGCGCGCGCACTGCTCGTAGTAGTCGCGCAGCTGGGTGTAGGGCGCGTGGCCCAGGGTGGGCAGCCGGTTTCCCGGGCCCACGGACCCGAGGACGTAGCGGGGCTGGTCGGGGGTGGAGTAGGCGTCGGCGGCCTCGCGGGCCACCTGCGCTCCGGCGTGGGCGATCTCGTAGGTGCGGTCCTCGATGCCGTACTCGGCGAGCCCGCCGAGGTTGGCCGAGAAGGTGTTCGTCTCGATGGCGTCCGAACCCACGGCAAGAAAGGCGGCATGGGTGTCGCGGACGATGTCGGGACGGGTGAGGTTGAGGATGTCGTTGCATCCCTCGTGCCCCTCGAACTGGTCGAGGTCGAGATCGTGCGCCTGGAGCATGGTGCCCATCGCTCCGTCCGCCACGACCACACGGCGGGACAGCGTTTCGCGGAAGGTGGGGCTGGCTCTCATATCTGGCAACTCTACGTCGGAGCACCGCGGCGGCCCAGTTGGTGTCCCCGTGACGCGTGGCACTGGGCGGACCCGCGGTGCGGGGCGGGTCGGTCGTCCGGGGACGGCGGTGTCCTTGTCAGTCGCTGTCTGTGAGGTTATCCCATCGGCTGTTCCAGTAGGTGAGACAGGTGTCCCGCGTCGTGGCGGCCGGAAGCCCTCGGACGAGCGCCCCCGAACGGTTCCCCGGGCGGGTCGGCACCACGTAGGGTGGACTCCGTTCGCGTGCAGGGAGGAGCCACATGACCAAGCTCGTCCGGGAGCTTGTCGATCCCGTGATGGTGGCGGCGTTCGAGGGATGGAACGACGCCGGTGAGGCGGCCAGCCTGGCCGTGGAGCACCTGTCGAGGGAGTGGGACGCCTACGAGCTGTGCGCGCTGGCACCGGACGACTACTACGACTTCCAGGTGACCCGGCCGCGCATGTCGATCGTGGACGGCGTGGTGGGCGAGGTCGAGTGGCCCACGACCCGGGTCCGCGTGGCGACGCCGCCGGGGTCGGAGCGCGACGTGGTGCTGGTGACGGGCCCCGAGCCGAACATGCGGTGGCGCTCCTACGCCGCCGACCTGCTGGCCGTGGCTCGGGAGCTGGGCGTCACGCGGATGGTGATGCTGGGTTCGCTGCTGGCGGACGCCCCGCACACGCGGCCGATCCCGGTGACCGGGATGGCCTCGCCCGTGGAGCTGGGCTCGGCGCTGGGGCTGGAGGCGACCACCTACTCGGGCCCGACCGGGATCGTGGGCGTGGTGCACGAGGCGTTCAGCGCGGTGGGGATCGAGACCGCGTCGCTGTGGGCGGCCATCCCCCACTACGTCGCCCAGCCGCCGTGCCCGAAGGCCTCCCTGGCGCTGCTGGCGTGGGTGGAGGACTTCCTGGGCGCGCGGGTGCCGCTGGGCGACCTGCCCGAGGACGCGGTGGCGTGGGAGTCCAACGTCAACGAGCTCACCGCCGAGGACGAGGACATCGCGGCGTACGTGCGCGGCCTGGAGGAGGCCAAGGACACCGCCGACCTGCCGGAGGCCTCCGGTGACGCCATCGCCCGGGACTTCGAGCGCTACCTGCGCCGCCACGACGAGGGCTGAAACCCCGGCGGCGGCCCCGGCGGGGCCGCCGCGGCCGGTGGAAAGCGGCGCGGAACGGGGGCTCCCGCGCCGCGGGCGGGCCCGCGCGGACCCCTCCGGCCCGGGGCCGGGTCCCCGCGTGTGCCGCGGTCCCCTCAGAGCCGCATGTGGCGCCACTCCCCCGTGGACAGCACCACGGCCCAGGCCCCGGCGATGCGGGCCAGCCCGCGGCGGACCTCGTCCACGACCGCCGGGGTCAGCGGCACGGGGGCCTCGCGTGAGGCCTGGAGGCGCACGGTGACGCGGAGGCCGTCCAGGACCTTCTGGCCCCGGGCGATGGCCTCGTGGTCGGGTTCGGCCCGCCGCTCCAGGACCGCCCGGATGCCGTCGCGCAGGGCGATGGCCTCGTCGAGGTCGGCGAGGGTGATGGGGATGGCTCCCTCGGTGGCCAGGCGGTGCTCGCGCAGGAACCGCGCGAGGTCGGCCCGGTCGGCGAGTCCGGCACCGGTGGAGACGAAGTCCGCGATGAGTTCGGCGGCCGCGCTGTGCCGCGTGGGGGTCGTCATGGGGGCTATCCCACCACGGCCGGCCCCCGGATACCGGCGTTTTCGCGAGCCCGTGGCCACAGGTGGTCATCGTGTACGTGTCCAACGAGACGTGTGGGGACGAAACGGTCGCGATGCTTGCCGGTCCGCCCGCCGTGGGGCTCCGCGCCCGCCCGGCTCAGGCCGCGAGCAGCGCGCGGAGCCCGCGGCGCTCGCGGGGCAGCCCCAGCCGGGCGAGCACGACCAGGAAGTTGGCGAACCGGCCGTCCCAGAAGCCGTCGTGGTCGGCCAGGACCCGGAGGTAGTCGCGCTGGACGGCGGTCAGCTCCGCGGGGTCGCGCGGCGCGGCGGGCCCCGTGGCGGACGGGGCCGCCGACCCGTCGGGACCCGTTTCGGCGCCCGCGTCAGCGGTGGTGCCGTCGTCCGCGTCGGCGGCCGCGCCGCGGCCCGTGTCGGCGGCGCGGAAGGCCAGGTCCAGCAGCGGACCGGCGTCGGCCGCCGCGGTGAGGGGTGAGGTCAGCGGGGCCAGCGCGCGCAGCACCGGGAGCAGGCGCGCGGCGTCCTCGGCGGTGGAGCGCTCGGCGAGTTCCCGGACCAGGGCGAAACGCACGTGGCCGGTGAAGTGGGCGGGACGCCTGGTGAACCAGGCGTCGGCCGCCTCCGGGTCCGCGAGCGCGGCGGCCAGCTCCGCGGTGGCCGCGGGGTTGGCTCGCTGGCCGGGCGCCAGCGCGGCGCAGGCGCGGATGGCGGGGTCGGCGTGGGCGAGGAACTCGGTGGTGTCGGCGCCGCAGGCGCCCAGGGCCAGGACGATCACCGCGCCCTCGTCGCGGGTCTCGGCCATGTCGGCCGCGCCGGACAGGTCGGGCTCCAGCCCGCCGAGCCGGGCCAGGGCGGAGGCGGCCTCCACCGCGCACATGCGCGTGTGCGCGTCGGAGGCGGTCAGGTGGGGTTCGACCGCCGCGTACAGCACGGGCGCGGCGGCGCGCATGTCCGGGCCCACCCTCCGCATGAGCGCGTCCACGGCGGGGGTCTCCCAGACCCCGACCGCCTCGTCCTCGTCGTCGGAGGCCAGTGCGGCGTAGACCCGGTCCAGCTCGGCCCCGGCGGGGGGTTCGGGCACGGGGCCGGGGGGCGTCTGGTGCAGTGCGCCCTCGGCCGCGGCGGCCAGGAAGTCGAGCAGGACGCGGCGCGGGGCACCCGGGGCCGCGTCCGACGCCTCGGGGAGCGGGCCCCGGGCCGGGTCGTCGGGTTCGGGGCGGTCGAGGATCCCGGCGACGAACAGGGCGGCGGGGACGGTGGCGGGGTAGACCGTGCCCTGGTGCAGGAGCGCGCCGTGGAGGTGGTCCAGCGCGCGCTCGCGCTCACGCGCGTCGCCGGTGAGCAGGCTGGCGAGGTGCCCGGGGGTGTCGGCGCCGGAGCCGTAGGCGTGGAAGGCGCGGGTCCAGTCGGTGGTGTGGAGTACGTCCGGTCCTGTCTGCATGTCCCGGATTGTGGCAGCGCCCACCGACGGTCCGCGGGTGTGCCGCCGGGGAGCGCCGGGAACGGTCTGGCTATACTCGGGCCCCCGACTCCGGGGCCGCCCCCCAAGGAAGGCCACACCATGTCGTTCGCCCAGCCGCCCACCACACCCCTGCGCCGGGCCCTGTTCCGCGCCCCCATCTGGATCTACCGGACAGGGTTGGGCGGACTGATGGGCCGCCGGTTCGTACTGCTCACCCACAGGGGGCGGACCACGGGAGAGGCCCGCCAGGCGGTGCTGGAGGTCATCGGCGGCGACGACGCCGCGGGAACCGTGCTGGTGGCCTCCGGGTACGGAAGGCGGTCGCAGTGGTTCCGCAACGTCGAGCACGAGCCGCGGGTGCTGTTCCAGCTGGGCAACCGGCGCCGCCGGGGCACCGCCACCGTCCTGTCGCCGCAGGAGTCCGGTGAGGCGCTGGTGAGCTACGCCGAGCGGCACCCCGCCGCCGCCGTGGCGCTGCTGCGCGCGCTGGGCTACGAGGTGGACGACAGCGAGGAGTGGTTCGAGCGGAGGGGTGCGGACATCGGGAACGACATCCCGGTCGTCCGGTTGACCCCCGCGGGGGCCGCCGGTGAGCACCACCCCGGACTCTCCGCTCCCTAGGGCGGCGGACCGGCGGCATCGAAGGCCTTCGGTGTCGCCGGTCGCG
The DNA here is from genome assembly GCF_041228755.1 of Nocardiopsis sp. LDBS0036. NCBI lineage: Bacteria > Bacillati > Actinomycetota > Actinomycetes > Streptosporangiales > Nocardiopsidaceae > Nocardiopsis > Nocardiopsis sp. LDBS0036. The sequence continues at coordinate 376,758 of NZ_CP141103.1, read as the reverse complement.
TCCGGTGGCGTCAGGCGGCCCGAGGTTACAGGCGCACGCCCAGCAGGGTGTCCACGGTCGCGCGCACCAGGGCGGGCGCGCCGGTGTCGGCGCCGCCCTCGGTGAGGGCGGTGTCGGCCCAGGCGTCCACCGCGGCCAGGGCCGCCGGGGAGTCCAGGTCCTCGGACAGGGCCGCGCGCACGGCGGCGAGCACCGGGGCGGCGTCGGGCGCCGCGCCCAGGGCGAGGGCGGAGCGCCAGCGCTCGGCGCGGGCGGTGGCGGCGGGGAGTTCGGCGTCGGTCCACTCCCACGGGGCGCGGTAGTGGTGGGCGAGCATGGCCAGGCGGATGACGGCCGGGTCCACGCCCTGCTGGCGCAGCTTGGAGACGAAGACCAGGTTGCCCAGGGACTTGGACATCTTCTCGCCGTCGAGGCCGACCATGCCCACGTGCAGGTGGTTGTGGGCGTTGGGTCCGCCCGTGGCACATCGGGTCTCGGCCGCGCCCATCTCGTGGTGGGGGAAGATCAGGTCGCTGCCGCCGCCGTTGAGGTCGAAGGCCGGGCCGAGCCGGTCCAGGGCGATGGCGCTGCACTCGATGTGCCAGCCGGGGCGCCCGCGGCCCAGGGGGCTGTCCCAGGCGGGCTCGCCGGGGCGCTCGGCACGCCAGAGCAGCCAGTCGAGCGGGTCCTTCTTGCCGGTGCGCTGGGGGTCGCCGCCGCGTTCTCCGAACAGCTCCAGCATCTGCCCGCGGTCCAGGTTGCTGATCTCGCCGAACTCGGGCGCCTCGGCGACGGAGAAGTACAGGTCCCCGTCCAGCTCGTAGGCGGCGCCGGTGTCGCGGATGCGGGCGGCGAGGTCGCTGATGAGGTCGACGGACTCCACCACGCCGACGTAGGAGGTCGGGGGGATGATCCGCAGGGCGGCCATATCCTCGCGGAAGACGTCGATCTCGCGGTGGGCGAGGTCGCGCCAGTCGACGCCGGTGGCCTCCGCGCGCTCCAGGAGCGGGTCGTCGATGTCGGTGGTGTTCTGCACGTAGTTGACGTCGTGGCCCGCGTCGCGCCAGACCCGGTTGACCAGGTCGAAGGTGAGGTAGGTGAAGGCGTGTCCCAGGTGGGCGGCGTCGTAGGGGGTGATGCCGCAGGCGTACATCCCGGCCCGGGGGCCCGGCGTCGTCGTCCTTATCCGGCCGGTGGCGGTGTCGTGGACACGAAGGGGACCGCCGGTACCCGGCAGGGGGACGATGTCAGGCGCAGACCATGAACGCATACCGCGCAGCCTATCCGGACGGGTGGGCGGGAGGCGTGCGCGGGAGGGTGGGCACCGCGCGTGATGATCACCCCAGAAGAGGTGGGAATAAGCCGGGACGGGGACGGAACCCCCGCCCGTCCTCGGGTTGGGGGTTCCGCGCTGGTCCCGGGCCAGGTCAGAGCCTTCGCCCGGAGCGAGTTCTAGCGCGTCTGGGTGCGCAGCAGGGCGGCCCACTCCGACGCGGGGAACGTCAGGTGCCCGGCTGCACGGTTGACGGTGTCGCGAACGTCCGCGCCCTGGGGGGTCTCCCGAACCTCGACACACTGACCACCCGTGTTGCTGTAGCTGGACTTGTGCCAGTCACTCAAAGTAGTTCCTCCAGTACCTTTCGCGACTGTTGGGCGGGGAGCGCCAACGCGAACGCGCGTTTGACCAGTTCCGACAGCCGCTCGAAGTCGTCAGTTTCGCCGTAGACGACATTACCGGTCAGGTGGTCCGCGCTCGCGGCCTTTCCGCCCCCTCTGAGGCGCACCATGAGCATGGGGGAGGTGATCCCGATCAACGCCGAACCCTCGGGTACCAGGTGGACGGACACCCGGCCCCCGTCAATCAGGGACAGCAGGTGTTGAGCCTGTTCGGTACGGACCGCGTCTGTAACGCATTCCAGCGCGGACACCGGGAACACAGCCGACACCCCGGGGTCGTTGCGCACTCGAAGCACTTCGTGACGAGAACACCGCAACGCGACCAATCGTCGGATATCCGTCGCGGACGACAACGGTTGGCCCTCCCGGAAGACGATCTCCGCGTATCCGGGTGATTGCAGCAATCCGGGAACCAGCACGGGAGAGACGTACTCGATCAAGGAGGCGGCTTCTTCGAGCATGCCCGCGTCCTGCATCCACGGGAGCAACGCGGACGGAGCGGTGAAACCCTCCCACTTGCGGACCAGCGCGCCGCGCATCTCCAGCGCCTTGTCGAGCTTCGCAACGTCGTCACGTGCTGGGACATAATGGTCATTTTCCCAGCGGGAAAGGGTTGACGAAGAAACCTTCGCGTGAGTCGCGAGCTTGCGCAGCGTATAACCTGCGCGTTTGCGTTCACCCGAGAGGTATGACCCGAAACTGTGATCCACCATGTCCCATACGCTATGCAAGTTGTCTCACTCACAACCAGTCCCGAGGAGGACACAAAGCACTTTCTGTGGGACACGGGGTTTCGGTCGGACGCTGGAGGCATGAACGATATCGAGCAGCGTCGAACGGACGCGAACACACGGCGGGACCCCTTCACCGAGGCCCGCGACGCCTTCCTCTCCCGGCGGGGACTCGCCTTCACCCTGGAATGGAGGCGCTTCCCCTGGACGTGGGGCGCGGACGTCGACCGCGCCCTCATCGGCCCCGCCTACCTGGGAAACGTCTCCATCGGGCTCAAGGACGACTGGACCTGGGGATGGCAGGGCCAGCACGGAACCTGGAAGTACGTCCAGCGGGACAGGCTCGACCTCTTGGTGGCCCAGGTGATCGAGACCCGCGCGGGATACGTCCCACCCCTGCCGCGCAGGCGAGGGCGGGACAGCTGACCGGTGACGGGACACGGGGGATCACCGAACCGGAGGGCGGTGGTCTCTCGTGCCGTGTGGGCGGTGGTCTCCCGTACTACGACCGGACGCGCGCGGGAGGGTGGGCACCGCGCGTGATGAGCACCCCGCAAGGGGCGGGGACAAGCCGGGCGCAGCCCGGGCGGCGGAGGGTGCGCACGTCCCGGGACCGGGGCTCACGCGGCGAGGTTGTGGTGCCTCCTGCTGATGAGCAGGGCGCCGAACACCGCCACGGCGGCGCACAGAGCGGCCATCCCCTCGTTGCCCAGACGCCAGTGCAGCAGCGCGCCGCTGACCGAGACGACGTAGAGGAGCCAGTACGCTCCGCTCTCCACCAGGTTGCCGTTACGGCCCTCCATCGTGCCCCCTGCCGTGAACGCGTGCCCTCACGCGAGCCTGACGGCACACGCCGTCTCTCTCTGAGACGCCGTGGTCACTCTCGGGGTTGACACGCCGTCGCGACCCGGGGGTGTGACGGTGGTTATGCGCACCGGTGACGCACGCCCACCCTGGTCAGGGCTGAGGCGGGCCGCGCCGGAGCAGGTGGGGCCGGAGCGGGCGGACCGCTCCCCGGCCGGCCGCCCGGGGTCAGGGCCGGGCCGCGTCCGCGAGTTCCAGCAGGTCCAACTCCTCGGCCGTGCGCGCCAGCTCGGGGTCCCCGGCGGGGCCGAACTCGACCATGTCGGCGTGGACCGCCCGGAGCCGCCACCGGGCGCGGGACACGTCGCGGCGCCCCCCGCGCGGGCTCAGGGCGTGGCGGGAGGGGGCGGCCTGGTCACGGACGGGCATAGCGCTCATGGATGGTCCTTCGGGGGTGGGTCGGCGGTTGTGGGGCAGCCCGGGTCACGGTGTGACGCTGCCTCCGCGCCCCGGGTTCACCGTGAACACGGTCCCGTAGCCCGCCTCCAGCGCGGTTTCGGAATCCTTTCGCTCCACCCCAGGTCAACGGGGAATCGGGGAGGGAGCGCCCACGGTGTTCCTGTCCCCTACCCGTTGTTCCGTCCGGAATGCACAGAGTTGGCGCATCAAAGCCACCCATGTCCGTCTTCGGAATCAGGACCCGACCGCGCCCGACAGAACCTGCCCCGTTGCCCCCGCCGCCCGCGCCCGCCGACCGGCCTCCCGGCCAGCCGCCGTCCGCCCGAGCGCGGGCGGTTCCACACCCGACCGAGCGGTTCGCGCCAGGAGCCGCTGTCATCCCCACGCTCCTGCCCCGCGCACCCCCCTTGTGCCGAAGGAAAACTAAACGTACAGTAACTTACCGATTAGATTCGTTGCGTAACACGGCGACTGCGCGCAGTCGCCCACCTGGTCCCGCGCACGCCCGCCGTGCACCGGGCCGACTCCGCCCGTCACCGCCCCGCCGCGGCGGGGCTTCCCCCCGGAGTAACCCATGCGCATCGCGCACCGGCCCCGCAGGTCCCTCGCCTCCGCGGCCCTGTCCTTCCTCACCGCAGCCGCGCTCGTGATCCCGGTCGGGGCCGCCTCGGCCGCCCCCGTCCCCGAGGACACGGCGGCCCCGGCGTCCGCCGAAGCCGCCCAGGCGGCGGCCCTGGTGTGGTCCGACGAGTTCAACGGCGCCGCCGGAAGCGCCCCCAACCCCGCCAACTGGAACCACGAGACCGGCGCCCACGGCTGGGGCAACAACGAACTCCAGAACTACACCAGCAGCCGCGCCAACTCCGCCCTCGACGGCAACGGCAACCTCGTCATCACCGCACGCAGGGAAGCCAACGGCGGCTACACCTCCGCCCGCATGACCACCCAGAACAAGGTCGAACACGCCTACGGCCGCATCGAGGCCCGCATCAAGATCCCCCGCGGCCAGGGCATCTGGCCCGCCTTCTGGATGCTCGGCGCCGACTTCCCCGACACCCCCTGGCCCGACTCCGGCGAGATCGACATCATGGAGAACATCGGCCGCGAACCCCACCTGGTCCACGGCACCCTCCACGGCCCCGGCTACTCCGGGGGCAACCCCCTGACCGGCTCCTACATGCACCCGCAGGGCTGGTCCTTCGCCGACGACTTCCACACCTTCGCCATCGACTGGAGCCCCGGCTCCATCACCTGGTCCGTGGACGGCAACGCCTACCAGACCTACACCCCGGCCGACACGCGCGGAAACCCCTGGGTCTACGACCAGCCCTTCTTCATGATCCTCAACATCGCCGTGGGCGGTAACTGGCCCGGCTACCCCGACGGCACCACCCAGTTCCCCCAGCAGATGCTCGTGGACTACGTCCGGATCTACTCGGACGGCGGCGGCCCCGGCGGCGGCACCGGGACGATCACCGCCTCCAACGGCATCTGCCTCGACGTCGCCGGGGCCCAGACGGGCGACGGCACCCCGATCCAGCTGGCGCACTGCAACGGCAACCAGGCCCAGCAGTGGACCGAGGGCTCCGACGGCACGTTCCGGGCGTTCAACAAGTGCCTGGACGTGGCGGGCGGCGCCACCGCCGCGGGCACCCCCGTACAGCTGTGGACCTGCAACGGGACCGGCGCGCAGCGGTGGACCCACGACAGCGGGACGCAGGCCCTGCGCAACCCGCAGTCGGGCCGCTGCCTGCAACCCCAGGGCCGGGCGCAGAGCGACGGCACCCGGATGGTGATCGCCGACTGCGACGGCAGCGCCGTCCAGCGCTGGAGCCTGAACGGCTGACCCCTACCCCGTGCCGCCCGCCGACCCCTCCGGCGGGCGGCGCCCCGCCGCCCGCCACTGCTCGGGCGGCCGGCGGCGCCTTCGGCCCCCGTGTCTCAGAACCGGGGGGCCGAGGTGTCGACCATCCGCCACGCCCCGGGATCGGCCGGGGCGTCGGTGAAGGCGTAGCGCACGGTCTCGCGGTCCATGGCGAGCAGGGTCACCGACCCGGTCTCCCACGTCCTGCCCCCGCCGAGGTCGGCGCGGGCGACCAGGCCCGTCGGGTCGCCGGACTCGTCGGGGCCCGCCGAGCGGGGCGCGGAGTTGGCGGCCTCGTTGACCAGGCGCGGCCACTCCCCCCAGATCTCCTCCACCCCCTTCGCCCGGGACAGGTCGGCCGGTTCGGGCCGGGTGCGCGCGAACTCGGGCGTGTGGCGGGCGGCGCGCGGATCGTCCGGGTTCAGTCCGGTGTTGACCACCATGCTCACGCCGACCGGAAGCGGACGGGTGTCCAGGCACCGGCCGTCCCAGCTGTGCAGTCCGGCCCGGCGGGCGTCGGCGTCCAGCAGGTGGAAGGGCGCGTAGAGGGTGGGGTCGTCGCCGTGCAGAGGGTCGCGGCCCGGGTTCCTGCCCGCCTGCGCGAGGGCGCGCAGCGGCAGTTCGCCCCGGCTGGCCGGGTAGGTGCCCTCCCAGGGCATGCGCCCGTCCCAGGGCCAGCCGTTGAGCAGGGCCGCCGTGCGCGGGCCCGTGGGGTCCACCGCCAGCCAGGTGCCGCCCGCGAGGCGGTCCCGGCCGCCGACGAGGTCGGGCCGGTCGGGCCAGTGCCGGGCGGGCCCGTCCCAGGGCCGGGAGGACATCTCGTCCCTGAGCGCGGCGATGACCAGGGGCGTGTCCGCGCCGGGGTCGAAGCCGACGATGACAGTGCACATGACGACCTTGTGACCTTTGCTGTGGGTCCCCGGTGTGGTGCGGTCCCCGCGACGGTGCGGGCGGAACGGGGATGTGGACAGGAGGTAGACGCAACCGTACCCGGAGGGTGCCCCCGGTGGTGCTCCGCGCGGGCCCGGGGTGGTGCGGGCACCACCCCGGGTCCGGGGGACGGTGTGCCTGTTCCCGGCCCGGGAGTCTTCTAGTCTGTAGTCTCCCTCCCCCTTCGCGTGTGCGGGGCGGATGCCGCGTCCAAGGCGCCTCCCGCCCGTCTCGTTTCCCGGACCACACAGGAGTAGTGCGTGCCCGAGCAACCCGACCGGACCGACGGCGGTGCGGACAGCACCGCGGACAGGCCGCGGGACGCGGCTTCCGCCGTCCCCGGACCACAGGCGGGCGGCGGCGCCCCCGAGACGGCCGGAGCCCCCGCCGGGGCCTCCGCCGAGCCCGCCCCCGCAGGCCCCAGCGGCCCGGCGGGCCCTCCGCCCGAGACGGGGCTGAGCAGCCAGCAGGTCGCCGAGCGGGTCTCGGCGGGGCGGACCAACGACGTGCCGGTGCGCGCGAGCCGCACGGTCGGCCAGATCATCCGCGGCAACGTGTTCACCCGGATCAACGCCATGGTCGCGGTGCTGTTCTCGATCATCGCGGTGATCGGCCCGGTGCAGGACGGGCTGTTCGCGATGGTCATCCTCTTCAACACGCTGATCGGCATCGTCCAGGAGCTGCGGGCCAAGCGCACCCTGGACAAGCTCGCCATCGTCAACGCCGCCCGGCCCCGGGTGGTGCGCGACGGCGCCACCGTGCACGTGGCCACGCAGGAGATCGTCCTGGACGAGGTCCTGGAAGTGGGCGTGGGCGACCAGATCGTGGTCGACGGCACCGTCACCTGGGCCGGGGGGCTGGAGGTCGACGAGTCGCTGCTGACCGGCGAGGCCGACCCGGTGGTCAAGCGGCCCGGGGACACGGTGATGTCGGGCAGCTTCGTGGTGGCGGGCACCGGCCGGTTCCGGGCCACCAAGGTGGGGCGGCACGCCTACGCGGCGCGGCTGGCCGAGGAGGCGAGCCGCTTCTCACTGGTGCACTCGGAGCTGCGGTCGGGCATCAACCGCATCCTGACCTGGATCACCTACGCGCTGTTCCCGATCGGCGCCCTGCTGATCTACAGCCAACTGGTCCTGGGCGGGCACGTGGGCCTGGAGGAGTCGACGTCGGGCGGCCAGATCTCCGGCCCGCTGGCGGACGCCCTGCGCAGCATGGTCGCGGCCCTGGTGTCGATGATCCCCGAGGGCCTGGTCCTGCTCACCAGCATCGCGTTCGCGGTCGGGGTGATCCGGCTGGGGAGGCACAAGTGCCTGGTGCAGGAGCTGCCCGCGATCGAGGGCCTGGCCCGTGTGGACGTGGTGTGCACCGACAAGACGGGCACGCTGACCGAGGCGGGCATGAAGCTGGCCGGGATCCGCGACCTGGGCGGGCACGGCGGGGAGGACTCCCCCTCGCTCGTGCTGGCTGCGCTGGCGGCCAGCGACCCCGACCACAACGCGAGCATGGCGGCGATCGCGCGCGGGTGCGAGGCCGCGGGCCAGACGGCTCCCGACTGGACGGTCACGGCGCTGGCGCCGTTCTCGTCCGCCCGCAAGTGGAGCGGGGCCAGCTTCCTGGCCTCCGGCGGCGAGGAGCACTGGGTGCTGGGCGCGGCCGACGTGCTGGTCTCCCCGCGGGACCCGGCGGCGGCCGAGGCGGCCCGGCTGGGCGCGCAGGGCCACCGGGTGCTGCTGCTGGCCCGCGCGTCGGCGCGGGTGGACTCCGACGAGGCCCCCGGGACCGTGCTGCCGGCGGCCCTGGTGGTGCTGGACCAGAGGCTGCGCGAGGACGCCGGTCCGACCCTGGACTACTTCGAGGACCAGGGTGTGGACGTCAAGATCGTCTCGGGCGACCACGCGGCGTCGGTGGGCGCGGTGGGCCGTGAGCTGGGGCTGCCGGGCGCGGACCAGCCGGTGGACGCGCGGGCGCTGTCGGAGGACGGCGACGAGCTGGCCCGCGAGGTGGAGCGGCGCTCGGCCTTCGGCCGGGTGACGCCCGAGCGCAAGCGCGACATGGTCAGGGGCCTGCGCGAACGCGGGCACACGGTGGCGATGACCGGTGACGGCGTCAACGACGTGCTGGCGCTGAAGGAGGCCGACATCGGCGTGGCGATGGGCTCGGGGAGCCCGGCGTCGCGGTCGGTGGCCCAGCTGGTGCTGCTGGACAACCGGTTCGCGGTGCTGCCGCGCGTGGTGGCCGAGGGCCGACGGGTCATCGGCAACATCGAGCGGGTGGCCAACCTGTTCCTGACCAAGACCGTGTACACGATGACGCTGGCGATCATCGTGGGCCTGCTGGCGGTGGCCTACCCCTTCTTCCCGCGCCACGCGACGCTCATCAACGCGGTGACGTTCGGTATCCCGTCGTTCTTCCTGGCGCTGGCGCCCAACACCGACATCGCCCGTCCGGGGTTCGTGATGCGGACGCTGCGGCTGGCGATCCCCTCGGGCATGGTGGCGGGCTTCGCCGCGGTGACGACCTACCTGCTGGTGCTGGGCGGCCGGACGGTGCCCGACCCGGCCGACCGGACCGCGGTGGTCATCACGCTGTGCGCGACGACGCTGTGGGTGCTGCTGCTGGTGGCCAAGCCGTACGTGTGGTGGAAGGTGCTGATGGTGGGCTCCATGGTGGGCCTGTTGACGCTGGCGATGGTGACACCGCTGGGGCAGTGGTTCTTCGACCTGGACGTGAGCGACCCGACCAAGGTGCTGACCGGTCTGGCCGTGGCCGGTGTGGCGATCGTGGTGATCACGGTGATCCGGGTGGTGGACGACCGGATGGTGGCCCGCTCGGAGGCGCGTGCGGCGGAGGGGGAGGACGAGCGCGAGGCCGAGGAGCGCACCCCGGAGCCGGTGTGACAGCGGTTCTCCGGGAGGCGGAGGGGCCGGGTACAGGCACCCCGGTCCCCCCGGCGCCCCGCCCCGGTGAGAGCGCGTGCGCAGGGCGGGGTGACACCGGTCTTCGCTCCGGGACCCGGTTGCGGGGCGCGGCCGGGGGAGGCCCCATCCTGGAAAGCACGGACCCGGAAGGCGCGGTCCCCGGAGTACGGCCCCGGAAGGCCCGGTCGCGCGGGGGCAGTCCGCTCGGGGTCCACGGCGGGGCCTGGAGAGGGAGAGAGGCAGGACATGCTGAGCGAAACCGACATGCGCCACCTGCGGCGCGCGGTCGATCTGGCCGAGGAGTCCCTGGAGGCGGGTGACGAGCCCTTCGGCTCGGTGCTGGTGTCCGGGGAGGGGACGGTGCTCTTCGAGGACCGCAACCGCGTCGCCGGCGGCGACCCGACGCAGCATCCGGAGTTCGCCATCGCCCGGTGGTCGGCCACCCGCGTGAGCCCCGGCGAGCGGGCGGCGGCGACCGTCTACACCTCCGGGGAGCACTGCCCCATGTGCTCGGCCGCCCACGGCTGGGCGGGGCTGGGCCGGATCGTGTACGCGAGCTCCTCGGCGCAGCTCGTCTCGTGGCTGGAGGAGTGGGGCGTGCCCCCGGCACCGGTGCGGCCCCTGCCGGTCGGCGAGATCGTGCCCGGAATCGCGGTGGAGGGGCCGGTGGACTCCCTGGTCACGCGGGTGCGGTCGCTCCAGGCCCGCTTCCACGGCCGGGACTGACACCAGCGCCTTCCCCCCAGCCCGTCGACGGCCGCGCCCGCGCTGAGCGCGGGCGGGGCCGTCGGCGCGGTGAGCGCTGTCGGCTCGTGAGGACCGTCAGCGCGGTGGGCGTCGTCAGTCCTTGTCGTCGTCGCGGGGCTCGAACCGGCCCTGGATGACGCGGCCGCGGTTCTCCGGGGCGGCGTCCCCGTCGCTGCGGGGGCCGAACGGGCTCTGGCCGGGACCGAACGGCCCCGCGGCCGGACCCGCCCCCGGGCCGGGGGCGGTGGACCCGCGGACGACGAACTCCTCGTTCATCCGCTCCTGCATCCCGCGCACGCGGCGCCGCGCCCACGAGGCGAAGGCCCAGCGCAGGACGGGCCGGGTGAAGGGCAGGACCATCAGCAGGCCGAGCACGGCGGTGATGAACCCGGGGATCACGAGCAGGATGCCGCCCGCCATCAGCATGAGCGGGTCGAGCAGGCCCCCGCGCGGCTGCTCGCCCGAGCGCATGGCCTGGTCCGCGTCCCGGAAGGCCCTGGTCCCGGCCCGGCGCAGCACGGCCACGCCCAGGACCATCAGCGAGACCAGCGCGGCCAGCGTCCACGGGACGCCGATCCAGCCGCCGACGGCGATCATCAGCCACACTTCCAGGAAGGGCAGCGCCATCAGCGCCAGCACTGTCAGCAGCGGCATGCGTAACCATCCTCCGGGTCGTCGGCGGGAGCTCCCCCTACAGGAGAGAACGCGCGCGCGGGCGCCGGGGTTCCCCGTGCACGTGCTTCCCGGCCGGGCGTCCGCGCGAACGCCCCTCAGATGCGCCGTCCTCGGCGTCCGCACGCGCCCGCGCAGAGCCCTTCCGCCGGCCCCGTGCCTGCCGGGCGCGGCGCGGGCGTGTCCCCCTCAGGCGCGGCGACGGCGGCCCAGGACCACCGCCACGACCACCGCTCCCAGCCCCAGGGCGCTCAGGAGCGCCTCCGGCGCGGCGCCGAGGCGGGTGGCGACGGTGGTGCCCTCCATCGCCTCCAGCTCGGCCACGTGGATGTCGGGCACCGCCTCGGGCGAGCTGTAGGCCAGGCTCCCGTCGGGGTTGACCACGGCGCTGACGCCGCTGGTGGAGACGACCACCGCCGGGCGGCCGTGCTCGACAGCGCGCAGCTGGGTGATGGCCAGCTGCTGGTTGGTCTGGCCGGTGAAGTTGTAGTTGGCGTTGTTGGTGGGGATCACGATGACCTGCCCGCCCGCGGCGACGGACTCGCGCACCGGCAGGTCGAAGGCCACGTCGAAGCAGATGCCCACGGCCAGGGTGGTGCCGCCCACGTCCAGGGCGCCGGGCTCGGTGCCGGGGACGGCGTCGGAGCTGACCTGCTGGAGACGGGCCACGAACCGCGTGAAGAAGTCGCGGAAGGGGACGTACTCGCCGAACGGGACGAGGTAGCGCTTGTCGTAGATCTCGCCCGGCCCGCTCCGGGGGTCCCAGACCACGCTGCTGACGTAGCGGGTGCCGTCGTCGTTGAAGCGGCTCATGCCCCACAGCAGGGGGACGCCCGCGTCGGCCGCGGCGGCGTCGATGGTCTCGCGCGCCTGGGGGTCGCGGAAGGGGTCGATGTCGCTGGCGTTCTCCGGCAGCAGCACCATGTCCGGCTGGGGGTACTCCCCCGCGCGGACGGCGTCGGCGAGCTCGTGGACCCCGTCGGCGTGGTTGTTGAGGACCTGCATGCGCTCGCCCGCGACGGACATCTGTCCGACGTTGGGGACGTTGCCCTGGACCATGCCGACGGTGACGGTGTGCGAGACGTCGGGGCGGCCGATCGCGGGGGCCAGGGCGCCGCCGGCGACGACGGCCGCTCCGGCGGCCAGCCCGAGGACGGCCGGGACCCAGCCGGTCCGCAGCGGGCCGCCCGTGCGGGCGGGGCCTCCCCGGCCCGTGCCCGCCTCGTGCGCGGCGTTGCGATCGTTTCGGTCGTCCTGATCACCGTGTCCGGTCCGACGGGCGCCCGCCAGGCGCAGCGCGCTCCACAGCAGCAGGCCGCCGGTGAGGGCGACCGCGAAGGTCACCAGGGCGGAGGAGCCGAGGGCGGCGTAGCCGACGAAGGGCGTGTCGGGCTGGGCGAAGGCGAGCTTGCCCCAGGGGAAGCCGCCCAGCGGCCAGCGGGCGCGCACGGCCTCCTGGGCCACCCACAGGGCCGCGGTCCACAGCGGCCAGCCGGGCAGGCGCATGGCCAACGCCAGGCCCATCGCCATGGGCAGGAAGTAGACGGTCTCGGCTCCGGCGATGAGCAGCCACACGTCGATACCGAAGATGTCCTGCCAGTGCACCAGCGGCACCATGAGCGTGGCCCCGGACAGGGCGCCGAGCCAGGCCGCGCGGCGCGTCCGGGCCCCCGCCACGGCGAGGGCGAGCAGCGCGGCGCTGAGCGGGCCCAGCCACCACAGGCCGTAGGGCGGCAGCGCGAAGAGCTGGGCCAGACCGGATCCGACCGCGGCGAGCACCCGCCACAGCAGATCGCGGTGTCCCCAGCGGTGCCCCGGCGCGAAGGCGGAGGCGAAGGAGCGTGCCGGGTTCGCCGTCCGCTCCCGCCCCGCCGGTTCCGGCGAGGGTCTGTCGGAGCCGTGGGCGCTGCCCTGCTCGGTGTGCTCGGCAACCACGTGGGGTGCTCGCTTTCCGCTTGCTGGTGAGAGGTGCTCGCGGTCAGCATATGGGGGGACGCGGAAAAGGCCCGAGCCACCCTTCGGACCGGCTCCGTCCCGTCGGCGGCGAGCTCGGAAGACCGTTGTCTACTGGATGTTCGGGCCTTTTCCGGGTCCAACCCCCCGCCCGGTCGCGGTACTCCACCCCTCACCCGATCCCAGCTGCACCTGGCGCGTGATGCAGCGTCCGATCGGACGAGTGGGGGCCGCACAACCGGTCCGTCCAGTGCTGGACTGGTCGTTAGGTTACCCAGACTCCCCGACCCGATGCCTCAACCCGGCTGCCGTGTCGTGGCCGCCGCCCCGAGGGCGTGGAGGGGAGAAAGGAAGGAACCGTCGGACAGGCTAACGCACCTGGGGCCGCCACGCCAGCTGGGCGGACGGGGTTTGTGTCTGACCGCAATCGGATCGACATCGACTCAAGTATGGACTTTTCGATCAGGATCATGTCTGATGTGATCAGCACAACGGCCTGGTTCGATCAATTGCGAAAGTTCCAGGTCGGCGGCGCGGACGCCCCGATGATCCGCGTCACCCCACATCTCGACCCCGGCCCGGGAGCTGACAACCATGGCGGAGATCGTCCTCGATGGCGTTGACAAGATCTACGGCGGCGACGTCAAGGCCGTCGACAACCTGAACCTGAAGATCGAGGACGGCGAGTTCATGGTGCTCGTCGGCCCCTCCGGCTGCGGCAAGTCCACCGCGCTGCGCATGATCGCGGGCCTGGAGGAGATCACGGGCGGCACGCTGGTCATCGGCGACGAGATCGTCAACGACCGCCCGCCCAAGGACCGCGACATCGCGATGGTCTTCCAGAACTACGCGCTCTACCCCCACATGACCGTCGAGCAGAACCTGGCCTTCGGCCTCAAGCTGCGCAAGGTGGCCAAGCCCGAGATCGCGCGCCGTGTCAAGGAGGCGGCCGAGATGCTGGGCCTGGAGACCTACCTCAAGCGCAAGCCGGGCGCCCTCTCCGGCGGTCAGCGCCAGCGTGTGGCCATGGGCCGCGCGATCGTGCGCGAGCCGCGCGCGTTCCTCATGGACGAGCCGCTGTCCAACCTGGACGCCAAGCTGCGCGTGCAGATGCGCGCCTCCCTCAACCAGCTCCACGAGCGCCTGGGCGTCACCACCATCTACGTCACCCACGACCAGATCGAGGCCATGACCCTGGGCGACCGGGTCGCGGTGATGCGCGACGGGCGCCTCCAGCAGGTGGACACCCCCAAGCGCCTGTTCGACGCCCCCGTCAACCTGTTCGTGGCCGGGTTCATCGGCTCCCCGGCGATGAACTTCGTCGACGCCGAGCTGGTCGCCGAGGGCGACGGCGCGGTGCTCACCTTCGCCGAGCACAAGCTGCCGGTCCCGGCGAGCGTCCTGGAGGCGCGCCAGGGCCTGCGCGACTACCTGGGCCGCAGCCTCATCCTGGGCATCCGCCCCTCGGACTTCAACGACGCCGACCTGGACGGCAACGGCGACCCGCAGATCCAGGTCAAGGCGAGCGTGACCGAGGAGCTGGGCACGGAGATCAACGTGATCTTCACCGTGGACGCCCCGCCGGTGCGCCACGAGGACGCCGCCGCCCTGGCCAAGGACGCCGCGGGTGAGGAGGGTGAGGGCGACGGCCTGCCGCTGGGCGGCAACACCTCGCTGTTCACCGCCCGGGTCAGCCCCCGCAGCAGCGTGCGCCCGGGTCAGCCGGTCAGCCTGTCGGTGGACGTGAGCCAGCTGCACTTCTTCGACCCGCAGAGCGGCCTGGCCATCGGCCACCCCGACAACGTCTGAGCCCCTCCCCCAGCGCCCCGCCGGGCCCTCTTCCCCTCCTCCGGGAGGGGCCCGGCGGGGCGCACCCGTGCGCGGGGTCCCCGAGGGCGCGGTGGAACGCACCCGCGCGACCGGCGGGGCAGGTGAGGCGGGCAGGACAGGTGGGGCAGGTGATCTCGACCACCGTCGCGCACCCGCGGGAACGGGCCCGGCGGGGCGCGGACCTTATCCAGTCCGTACCGGGGCAAACCTTGCTCCGAGGACACAGTCGCGCACCTGCGGGCAAGGCATCTGTTTCTTGACCCCCGGATGAGCGCACCCCAACGATTGTGTGGTGTCCAACCGAGCCCCCGGAGCCGCTCTCGTCACCGAGTCCGAGCCCGAGCCCGAGCCCGCCGTCGACGTCCTGCACGGCCGACCCGTGCCCGACCCCTACCGGTGGCTGGAGTCCGCCGACTCCCCCCGGACACTGCGCTGGCTGGAGGAGCGGGGCCGCGAGTACGCTGCCGAGGCGCTCACCTGGCCCCTGCGCGACCGCCTGGCCGGGCTCATCCGCTCCCTGGTGGACACCGACCTGTGGAGCCCGCCGGTGCACCGGCCCGGCGCGGTGTTCGCCACCGTGCGCCCGGCCGGAGGCGAGCACCCCCGCCTGGTGGTCCTGAGCGGGGACGGCCCGCCGCGCACCGTCTACGACCCCGTGGCCGAGGACCCCGCCGGACACACCACCCTGGACGCCTGGGAACCCTCCCCCGACGGGGGGCTGGTCGCCGTGCAGACCTCGTCGGGGGGCGTGGAGCGCGGTGCCCTGCGAGTGATCGACACGGCCAGCGGGGAGCCGGTGGGCCCCGCCGTGCCCGGAGTGCGCTACTCCCATGTGGCCTGGGCGCCCCGGGGCGTCCCCGCCTTCTACTACGTGCGCCGCGACGGCGCCAGGGGCGTGCGCGGCGTGTGGCTGCGCCGGGTCCTCGACGGCACCGAGACGCTGGTCCACGCCTGCGCGGCGTCCGGAACCGTGCCCGGGGTGCGCGTCCTGGGGAGCCGGTGGCTGCTGGTGTCCGAGAGCCACGGCACCGGGCACCGCACCGACCTGTGGTTGGCCGACCTGACCGGCCCGCACCGACCCGCGGCTCCGGCCGACCCGAGCGCCCCGACCTGTGAGACCGGCCCGGCCGACCTCCCCGAGCGGTCCCCGCTGCGGCCCGTCCAGGTGGGCGAGGAGGCCGAGACAGAGGCCCGGCTGGGTCCGGACGGCCTCCTGTACCTGCGCACCACCCTGGGCGCGCCCTGGCGGCGGATCTGCGCGGTCTCCCCCGAGGAGCCGGGGGTGGGGCACTGGCGCGAGGTGGTGCCCGAGGAGGACGGGGCGACCCTGGACGCCTTCGCGCCCTGCCCCGCCGGACCCGAGGGCGGCACCGCCCTGTTCGTCGCGCGCACCCGCCTGGGGATCAGCGCCGCGGCCGTCCACGACACCCGCACCGGCGGGCTCCTGTACACGGTGGACCTGCCCGGGGAGGGGATGGTCTCCGCGCCGGAGACGGCGCCCGACGGGTCGGTGTACCTGGGGTACGCGGACGTGGCCACCCAGCAGCGGGTCCTGCGACTGGCCCCCGGGGAGCGCACCCCGCGCCCCTGGCCGCCCGGCGCCGCCGGGGCCCCGCCCTCCCCGGACGTGGAGCGCTCGGTGGTCTGGTGCCGCTCCGCGGACGGCACGCGGGTACCGGTGACCGTGTTCACCGCCGCGGGCGGCGACCACGCCGCGCCCGGCAGCGGGCTGATCCCCGAGCCGACCCTCCTGCACGCCTACGGCGGCTTCGGGCGCCCGCGCCAGTTCGGGTTCAGCGCGACCGTGCTGGCCTGGCTGCTCTCGGGCGGCCGGTACGCCGTCGCCCACGTGCGCGGCGGCGGGGACGCGGGCCGCGACTGGCACCTGGCCGGTTCGGGCCGCGACAAGCCGCGCGCCGTGGAGGACCTGGTGGCCGCGGCGGCGGCCCTGGTCGGAGCGGGGATGTGCACCCGCGAACAGCTGTGCCTGTCGGGCGGCTCGGCGGGCGGGCTGCTCGTCCTGGCCGCCGCGACCGCGCGCCCGGACCTGTGCGGGGCGGTGATCGCCTCCGCGCCGCTGGCGGACATGGCCCGGTTCGAGCGGATGGGCCTGGGCCGGATGTGGACCCGCGAGTTCGGCACCGCCGCCGACCCCGACGACTTCGCCGCCCTGATGTCCTACTCCCCCTACCACCGGGCGCTGGAGGGCGCCGGGGACGGGCCGGGACGGCGCTTCCCCAGCGTCCTGCTCACCGGCTTCCACGGTGACACCCGCACCGACGCCGCCCACCCGCGCAAGATGTGCGCGGCGCTGCTGGCGGCGGCCGCGCGGGAGGAGGGGCGCCCGCCCGTCCTGCTCCGGTACGAACGCGACGTGGGCCACGGCCCGCGCGCGGTCAGCCGGGCGGTGGGACTGGCCGCCGACGCGCACGCGTTCGCGGCCCACCGGACGGGGCTGTCGCCGCGCTGAGCGCGGAAGGCGGCCCTGGCAAGAGAAACGGCACACAGAAAGCGAGGTGTGGTGCGTATGGACCCGATCGAGGTCGAGACCGAGGACCTGGCCGAGGTGACCTCCCGCGACATCACCGCGGGTGGCGACAGTGACGGCACCGACTCCAGTTCCGACTTCATCTGATCGCGTCCCGCCCGGCCCGGTCCCCCCGGGTCGGGCGGGGCCCAGCCCCCGTGCACGGAGAGGACGCCCCCTCATGACCGATCCCGGCCACCTGTTCACCCGGACCCTGAGCGACGTCGTGGGAAGGGAGGCCCTCACCGAGCGCCTGTCCGAGGAGTTCGTCTTCGCCGACCTGGGCGCGGACGCGGTGCGTTCGCTGCTGACCTTCGACGACCTCAACGACCTGCTGGCCACGTGCTCCCCCGAGCCGCCCAGACTGCGCCTGCACCGGGACGGGTCCCCGGTCCCGGCCGACCGCTACACCGAGGCGGCGACCTCCTCGCGGAGCGCGCGGCGGGTGGTGCGGCCCGAGGCGCTGTACCGGGAGCTGCGGGAGGGGGCGAGCCTGGTCCTGGACAGTGTGGACCGGATGCACCCGCCGGTGGGCGCGGCGGCCGACGACCTCATGCGGCTGGTGCGCGAGCGCGCGCAGGCCAACCTGTACCTGATCTGGGGCGGCTCGCGCGGCTTCGACACCCACTGGGACGACCACGACACGGTGATCGTCCAGGTGGAGGGGACCAAGCACTGGCAGGTGCACGGCCCGGGGTCGCGCCCGTACCCGATGAAGAACGACGTGGACCACGCCCACACGCCGCCGCGTGACGCCGACGGCGAGCTGCACCTGGTGTGGGAGGGCGTGCTGCGGCCGGGCCAGGTCATCCACGTGCCGCGCGGCTGGTGGCACACGGTGACCGGAACCGGCGGGGTGAGCATGCACCTGACCTTCGGCTTCACCCGGGCGACCGGGGTGGAGTGGGCGGACGCGCTGGTGCGGCGGCTGTTCGAGGAGGAGGTGTTCCGCAGGGACCTGCCGCGCTTCGCCGACCCGGACGTGCGGCGCAAGCACCAGAGGGCGCTGGCGGCCCGGATGGCGGAGCTGGCCGAGGAGCTGGACCTGGACGGCTTCCTGGCCGAGCGGGACGCGCGCTTCCCGCGCCGGACCTCGTTCTCGCTGCCGTGGCCGGTGGAGGAGAGGACGCCGCCCGCGCACGCGCGGGTGGAGTTCGTGCCGATCCTGCCGCCGCCGCTGTCGCACGACGGCGAGAGGGTGGCCGTGACGGTGGGCGGGCGCCGGTACCGGTTCCCGGCCGTGGTCGGACCGGTCCTGGAGGCGCTCGCCGAGCACCGGGAGCTGACCGTGGCCGAACTGGCCGAGCGCGCGGGCGCGGAGGTCCAGCGGGCGGCGGAGGTCGTGTCCGCGCTGTCGCGGCACCACCTGGTGGTGGTGCGGTAGCCGTCCACAGGCGCGCGAAGGGCCTGGTGGGCCCGGCCCGCGCGCGCCTACCGTGGTAGTAGGGGGGTCCCCACCCCGCCGGCTTCGCGCTGCCCGCGCACTGCGGTACCGCGCGCGCCCCGGCGGCCGGGGCGCGCTCCCCTTTCACTGCGGTCTTGCACTTACAGCGAGGTTCGACGGTCCGACCTCGCCAGGACGCGGGTCAGAGGCACGCGCGCCGCACCGGCGACGGTTCCGTCCGGTACACGCCCGGCACCTGCTGGCGGACGCCCTAAGGCAGACGCGCCAGCACGTGGGCGTCCAGGAAGCCCCGCTCGGAGGCCGGGTCGTGGAGCAGCCGGGCGAACACCACCAGCCCCGCCCCGGTCAGCAGCTCCGCGAACCGGTCCACCGGCCAGCTGTAGGCGGGCGCCACCCTGTGGTCGAAGCGGACCGGCTCCGGTCCCTCGGTCGCGAAGAACGAGGCCAGGAGCAGGCCCCCCGGCGCCAGGACGCGCACCTGCTCGGCGAGCAGCGCGGGCAGCTCCCCGGGCGGGGTGTGGATCATCGAGTAGTGGGCCAGCACGCCGCCGAGCGCGCCGTCCCCGACCGGCAGTGCCTCCATCCGCGCCTCGTCGAACCGCAGCGCCGAATGGGCCCGCCGGGCGTGCTCGACCATGCCCGGGGAGAGGTCGAACCCGCGGGCGTCCAGCCCCAGCTCGCACAGCATGGCCGTCAGGTGCCCGGGCCCGCAGCCGACGTCGGCCGCCCGCGGGTTCCCCGTCGCGCGTACCAGCTCGGCGAAGGTACCGATCATGTTGCGCGAGAACGGCTGCGTCTCCAGCCGGTCGGCGAACATCGACGCGTACAGCTCCACGACCCCGTCGTAGCCCGCCCTGGTCTGTTCCTGGTGCTCTGTCACGGCACAGGAAGCTAGCACCCGCGCGCGTTCGCGGCCCCTTCGCCCCCGGTGGCCGGTCCCGCCGCTCCCCCGCGCCCGGGGCCGTTCGACTCGGGGCAGCCGGGGCGGGGTGGACGCCGACGCTCATTCCCCCGCGCCCGCGGGGCCTTCCGGCTTTTCCTGCGCGCGCTGGCGCTCCACGTAGACCTCGATGCCGTCCAGGATCCGGCGGATGGAGAAGTCCAGGTCCTCCGCGGGTCCGCCCGCGTCCTCCCGCGGGGTGTCCGGGGACTCCTCCAGAACCCCCTCCCGGAGCAGCCGGTCGATGGTGGGGAACCCCTCCGCGGTGACGACCCGGCGCAGCCCCCTGCTGTAGTCGCGCCCGGTGTCGGCCATCGTGCCGCCCGCCGCCCGGGCCGCGCGGCTGATGTCCAGTTCGATGCGGACCGTCTCGCGCAGGACGGCGGACAGCATCGTCAGCATCTGGAGCGACCAGCCGAGGTCCAGGCCGGACCGGGAGACCTCGCGCAGCCCCGACTCCATCCAGCGCAACCCGTTGGGTCCGCTGGGCGGCCCGTTCAGGGAGAGGTAGACCGCCCACGGGTGGCGGCGGTACATCGCGACCAACCCGCGGACCCACTCCTCCACGCCGGTCCGCCAGTCCACGTCCTCGCGCGGCGGGGGCGGATCGCCGTCCATGGCCGCGTCGCTCATGAGGACGAGCATGTCCTCCTTGCTGTCCACGTACCGGTACAGCGACATCGTGGTGTAGCCCAGCTCCTTGGCCACCCGCTGCATGGACACGGCCTCCAGGCCCTCGGCGTCGGCGAGGGCGACCGCCGCCTCCACCACCGCCTCCCGGCTGAGCCGGGGCTTGGGTCCCCTCCGCGATTCGGGCTGGCGCAGTCCCCACAGGAGCTCGACATCCCGCTCCATCCGGCTCGTCCCCTGGTGCTCGGCCGTCATACCCCACCCGTCGTCGACTGCGTCGTTGACACCATCCTAGATCTGTGTATTACTTACACCAATACATGTATGGCATAAACAGTTTATGGAGCACACCGCCATGTCCCACACGACCCCGGCCATCAGCGCCGAGGGGTTGCGCAAGAGCTACGGGGCCACCCGCGCCCTGGACGGCCTCGACCTGACCGTCGGGGCCGGGAGCGTCTTCGGCCTGCTCGGCCCCAACGGCGCCGGCAAGACCACCGCCGTGCGTGTCCTGGCCACCCTGCTGCGCCCCGACTCCGGGCACGCCCGCGTCGCCGGGTACGACGTGCTCGCCCAGGCCGACCGCGTGCGCGCCGAGATCGGCCTGACCGGCCAGTACGCCTCGGTCGACGAACTCCTCACCGGGCGCGAGAACCTCGTCATGTTCGGCCGCCTGTACGGCCTCACCCCCCGGGGCGCCGACGAGCGCGCCCGTGCCCTGCTGGAGCGCTTCGACCTCGTCGGGGCCGCCGACCGCCGCGCCGACGGTTACTCCGGCGGGATGCGCCGCCGCCTGGACCTGGCCGTCAGCCTCATCCAGGAGCCCGGCGTCCTGTTCCTGGACGAGCCCACCACCGGGCTGGACCCCCGCAGCCGCCTCCAGGTCTGGGAGTCGGTGCGCGCCCTGACCGCCTCCGGAACGACCGTGCTGCTCACCACCCAGTACCTGGAGGAGGCCGACCAGCTCGCCGACGCCGTCGCCGTCATCGACCACGGCCGCGTCATCGCCGAGGGCACCCCCGACTCCCTCAAGTCGCAGGTGGGCGGCGACCGCCTCGACGTGGTCGTGCGCGACCCCGCCGACCTGGACACCGCCGCGCGGCTCCTGGGCGCGGCCGTGTCCGCGCGGGCCAGCGTGCACCGCGACGAGCAGCGCGTCAGCGTTCCGGCCGAGGACCGCATGGAGGCGCTGACCCGGGCCGTGCGCGCCCTGGACGGCTCCGGCCTGCGGGTGGAGGACATCGGCGTCCGCCGCCCGAGCCTGGACGAGGTCTTCCTCGGCCTGACTGGAACGACCGCCGCCGACCACGACGGCGCCCGCCAAGCCCCTCAGGAGGTGTCCCGATGACCGCCGCCACCGCCCCCTCGTCCGCCCCGCGCCCGCTGGCCCACGGGAGCCTGCCGTCCCGCCGGCCCACCCGGGCCCAGCGCCTGCGCAAGGCGGGGGCCGACACCCTGGTGCTGACCCGCCGCAACTTCCGGCACATGGTCCGCGACCCCTTCGAACCGGCCATCGCGATCACCATGCCGGTGGTGGTGGTGCTCCTGTTCGGCTACGTGTTCGGTGACGTGATGGCGCCCCCGGGCACGGAGAACTACCGCGAGTTCCTGGTCCCGGCGATGCTGGCGATGGTCATGCTCTACGGCATCGGCGGCACCGCCTCCGGGATCGCCCGCGACACCGCCCGCGACGTGATGAGCCGCTTCCGGTCCATGCCCATGTCCCCCGCGGCCCTGCTCGGCGCCCGCGCCCTGGCGGACATGGCGCGCGCCTGCCTGGAGGTGGCCCTGCTGCTCCTGGTCGGGTTCGCGATGGGCTGGCGCGCCGGGGAGGGGCTCTCCGGAGCCCTGGCCGCCGTCGGCGTGCTGCTGCTCTTCAGGCTGGCCCTGGTGTGGCTCGGGGTGCTGCTGGGTCTGGTGCTGCCCACGGCCGACTCCGTGAGCATGATCGTCTACCCGCTGACGTTCCCGCTCAGCATGCTCTCGACGAGCTTCGTCCCGTCCGAGGCCATGCCCTCCTGGCTGGCCCCGGTCGCCGAGTGGAACCCGCTGTCGGCGGTGGTCACCGCCGCCCGTGACCTGTTCGGCAACCCGTCCCTGCCCTCGGACGCCTGGCCCGCGGAGAACGCCCTGCTCGTGGCCGTGGCCCTGCCGGTGGCCGTCATGCTCCTGGTCACCCCGCTGGCCGTGCGCCGCTTCCGGCGGCTCAGCCGCTGACCCGAACAGCCTGACCCGGCCGCGAGCCCGGCCCCGCGCCGCGGTCCCCTCCCCGTAACCCGTCTCCCGCAGAGGAACGAACGACATGACCGCGACCGCCGCCCCTCCGGAGCGGACCGCCCAGCGCCCCGGCCCCCGCTGGTGGCAGCGCCCCTGGATCCTGCCCCTGGCCCTGTTCAGCGCGACCTTCCTGGTCTACGCCCTACCGCCCTACCTCGGCCTGGACCCCGCCCAGGCGCGCGTGGGCCTCCCCGGGGACGTCGCCTGGTACTACCCGGTACTGGTCACCCACGTCTTCGGCGGCTCCCTGCTGACGCTGCTGGTGATCCTCCAGGTGTGGCCGTGGCTGCGCGCCCGCCACCCGGCCGTGCACCGCTGGAGCGGCCGCGTCTACGTCCTGGCCGGAATCCCGCTCGTGGGCGTCCCCGGGCTGCTCATCGCCCCGCTCAGCCACTTCGGCACCAGCGTCCAGATCAGCAACGTCATCTGGGCCCTCCTGTGGCTGTCCTTCACCGTCATCGGGTACCGGATGGCGCGTCGGCGCCGCTTCGCCCAGCACCGCGAGTGGATGCTGCGCAGCTTCGCCCTCATCTACGGCATCGCGTTCAGCCGGGTGCTCACCGTCGTGCTGGTCATGGCGCATCTGCCCCGGCTGGAGAGCGATTACGGCGGCGACGCCGATGCGCTGGGGCTGGCCATCGCCCCGGCCAACGCCTTCCTGTCCTGGATCGTGCCGCTGCTGCTGGTGGAGTGGTGGCTCAAGTACCGCCGCCCGCGCGGGCGGCGCCCGCGCGCCGCGGCCTGAACCCTCCGCAGGGGCCCTTCCCCGCGGCCCGACCGCGGAAAGGGTCCCTTCCGTGTACCCGCCTCGGACGGCGCCTCCGGCGGGCCCCGGCGCATCCCCGGGCCCGCGGCGTCTGCGACCGGTCCAGGCCCGCGACCGGCTCGACCGCGTCCGGCCCAGGCCCGTGCCCCGCTCGGCCGCGTCCGGGCGGTGTGCGCGGCCCCGGGCGTCCGCGTTCGGCACCGTCCCCGCGTGGGGCTGGAGGGACGCGTGAGTCTGTCTCTGCTGTCCCTTCAGACACCCGCGTCACACCGCAGAGCCAGCGAAAACGGCACCGGTGACCTACGCCACCCCTGACCCGTATCCGGAGAAAACCGTCCGGACCTGCATCTTTTGCCCGCGTTTCGGTTAGGGGATAATCCGATGATCATTGCGGCACACGTGCTCGTTAGGGTAGCCTCACTTAAGAGGCGCAGATGTACTCGTCCCCCGAAGGTCACTGCACTCACACGACCCCCGGACATGACGACATCGTGCGACGAAGGGCAGGTTCAGCGGTGACACCAGACCCGCTCGACGCGTTCCGCGACGCCTGCGCGCCGCTGAAGTTCGCGCCCCTGCCCGACCTGCTCTCCTTCGAGGAGCTCTCCGCCGTTCCCCGCGGCCGCGTGCACTGGCACCAGGCGGGCGCCATGGCCGAGGACGGCTGGCTGCCGGTCCTGTACGACCGCCTCCGCAGCGAGCACGGCCCCGGCCACCGCCTCCCCGCCGCCACGAACTTCCTGCGGGTGACCCTGCGCGAGCCCATCTTCCTGGTCTCGGCCTCGCTGTACCTGACCGGTCGCGCCCCGCTGCTGAGCCCGGACACCCTCTACCTGCCCTGGGACTCCGGGCTGGCGCGCTTCGGCACGCCCGCCTCGGTCGGCACGCGGACCGCGGTCCTGCCGGACGACCCCGCCGTCGGCCACCCCGACACCGTGGTCGCCGAGGACGAGGACGCCCAGCTGCGGATGGCCGCCGAGGCCCTGTTCGCCACGTTCGAGCCGATCATCGACGCCCTGCACGGGCACACGCGCTCGGGCAAGCGCACGCTGTGGGGCTGGGTGCTCGACACCCTGCACTTCTACATGCTCAACCCGGCCCGCTACCTGGGCCGCGACCCCCGACAGGCCTGGGAGCTGGCCACCCGCCTGGGCGACGCGGTGGTCGCGGCGGGCGCGGTGACCCGCAGGCGCCCGCGCCTGTTCCCGTTCGCCCCCGACCACCCCCGCGGGACCTGGGCGGTGCGGGGCACCTGCTGCTTCGACTACAAGGGCGACCCGGAGCACGGCTACTGCACCACGTGCCCGCTCAAGTGCGACGGCGAGCGCCAGCAGGACCTGTCGGAGTGGCTGCGCGACCCGGCGCTGGCCCCCTGAGCCCTCCCCCGGCGCCGCCGGTCAGCTGACCGGCACCTCCACCGGTTCGCCGAAGAACGGGGAGAAGACCACCGTCTCGGGGTCAACGTCGCCCTCCACCGTGATGACCCCCGAGACGCTCTGCCCGGGGGCGAGCGTGCGCGCACCGATCTCGTCGGCGTCCATGCCGACGGCCTCGGAGGTGCTGTGCTGGTCGCCCCGGGCGTCCACGACCCGGAAGTAGAGCGGGTTGACCTCGATGTCCTCTTGGCCGGTGTTCGTCACCGACACGTCGATGCTGGTGTAATCCCCTTCGGTATAAAGCGGCCCGGGGTCGAAGTCGGCGGGTGAGGCGGTGAGCTCGACCCGGGGCCCGGCCGCCTCGCCGCCCTCCTGCCGGGACTCGGTCTCCTGTGCCGGGGGCTGCCTGTGGGCCGCCGCGAACAGGGCGACGGTCGTGCACCCGGCGATGACGAACATCAGCAGCAGCAGGACGCCGCAGCCGATGCCGAGGATCTTCCCCCACGGGGTGGGGCTGCTCTCCGGCGGCCCGTAGCCGCCCTGGGGCGGGTAGCCCTGGCCCGCGCCGGGCTCCGGCCCGTAACCGTAGGCCTGTCCGTAACCGCCGGCCCGCCCCGGCGCGTACCCCGGCCCCTGACCCGAGGGGTAGCCGCCCGCCGCGGCGTAGCCCGGCCCCTGACCGGAGCTGAAGTCGCCCGGGGGCCCGCCGGGGGGCTGACCGCCCGCGCCGGGCGCGGGCCCGTCCGACTCCCCGTATCCGGGGGCGTAGCCCGCGTGTTCGTATCCTGCCTGGCCGGGACCGTTGGGTCCCTCGGAGAGCTCGCCGGTCACCGGTTCGGGCGGCGCGCCCGTCGGGTGCCCGCCCGGGGGGACGTCTCCGGGGGCGCGCCCGGCCGGGGGTTCCCCGTAGGCGTGGGCCCCCGTCGGGGGAGGGCTCTCGTGGCGGCCGCGCGGGGGCTGTCCCTCCCCGGGCGGCGCGAGCGGCTCCCGGGGGCCTCCGTCGGCTCCGCCAGGAGGCGGCGCGTCCTGGGGGCCGCGCGGGGACCCTCCTTCTCCGCCTCCCGCGGGCCGGTCCTCTCCGGACGGCGTCTCCCTGCGGGGGAAGCGGTGCGGCGGCTCCCCCGGCGGCTGCGGCCCGCCCTCGATCGGGTCACCGGCGTCGCCGGGACGCCACTCCTCCGGCGGACGGTGGTTCACCGGGTCCGGGCGCTGTCCCGACTGCTCCGGCGGCACACCCTCGGACTCCCGATCGGACACTGAGAACACCCCTCATGTCAGCGCGGTCCGCCCGCCGATTCACCGCCGTCGGGCGCCTCACGCCTGCACGGTAACCGCGGGGGCGGGCCCGCGCGTGGAGGTCACGGGGCGTTTTCGGTAAGGCCCGGGCAAAGGGCGCACGACAGGGGCCGCGGAGCCCGGTCACCGCGCTCGGCGGCGACAGGCCGACCGGCGGTCAGCGCGCTTCCCCGGTCCGCTCCCGCCGGTCCGCCCGGGCCAGCCGGGCGCGCACGGCGAGCACGAACACCGGCACGGTGAACACGGCCGCGAACAGGTTGAGGCCGCCGAAGCCCGCCTGGGCCAGCACCACACCCGACAGGGCGCCCGCCGCCGCGCCGCCCAGGTTCATCACCAGGTCGCTCACACCCTGCACGCGGGGGCGCACGTCCGCCGCCAGGGACTCCGCCAGCAGCGCCGTCCCGGACACCAGCCCGAACGACCACCCCAGCCCCAGCAGCACCAGACCGACCGTCACCCTGGCCTCATCGTGCCCGGCCGTGCCCGCCACCACCGCGGCGGCGATCAGGATCCCCTGACCGGCCAGCAGGACGGGCACCCGCCCGAACCGGTCGGTGAGCCACCCCACCACCGGCGACAGGGCGTACATGCCGGCGATGTGCAGGGAGATGGTCAGGCCGATCACGGTCAGCGCCGCTCCGTGGTGCGACATGTGCACCGGCGTCATGGTCATGACCGCGACCATCACGGTGTGGCTGGCCACGATGCCGACCACCGCGAGCAGCGCCCCCGGGCCGGCCGCGACCACCCGCAGCGCCCCGGCCACGGACAGCCGGGCTCCGGAGGGGGCCGCGCCGCCGGAGGGGCGGTCCGCGGTGGCTGCGCGGAGCGGGTCCGGGCGCAGCAGGGCGAGGATCAGCAGTCCGCCCAGGACGAACCCGGTGGTGGTGAACAGCACCGGGCCCAGCAGGGCGGGCAGGCCGAACAGGTCGGCCACGCGCGCGCCGGGGCCGGTGAGGTTGGGGCCCGCCACCGAACCGACGGTGGTCGCCCAGACCACGATCGACAGGTCCCGGCCGCGGCTGCGCTCGGAGGCCAGGTCGGCGGCGGCGTGGCGCGCCTGGAGGTTGGTGGCGGTCCCGGCGCCGACCAGGACCATGCCGACGAGGAAGAGCGCGAACGCCTCCAGCACCGTGGCGGCGATGACGACGGTGCCGCCGAGCGCGCCGAGCATCCAGCCCAGCGCGAGGCCGGGTCGGCGGCCGCGCCGGGCTGCCAGCGAGGCCAGGGGCAGGGCGAACACCGCGGCGCCCAGGGTGATCATGGTGGTGGCCATGCCGGACCAGGTGTCGGAGCCGGTGAGTTCGAGGGCGATGAGCGCGCCCACCGCGATCATCGCGCCCATGCCCACGCCCCCGACCACCTGGGCGAGCATGAGGACCAGGACGGTGCGCCGCTGGAGCCGGGCCCGTTCGGACTCGGTGAGGGCGTCCCCTGGCTGAGCGGTGTGTGTCGACACGCGTGCGTCCTCTGTTTGGTCCTACCAACGGAGGAATCCTAGCCAGAAGCGTGTTATGTCCGCCATGTCGTAAACACCGCCCCTGACGGACGCCGCTCAGTGACGTCCGTAGCGCCACCGCAGGTAGTCGTGCTCGCGCTCGACGTAGCGCATCTCCGAGTACAGGGTGTGCGGGTCGCGCGCGCTGATGACGACACCGCCCGCGGGGATCACCGGCCAGCAGGCGAACGCCCAGAAACAGCGGGTGTAGGGACCCCACAGGACCACCCACGCACCCTGCTTCTGCCACTCGATGTGTTCGGCGATCCGGCGCTGTTCCTGCTCCCCAGTCCTGTCCATGCCGATGGAGGACATACCCGGCACGGGCAGGGGTGATCAGGCCGGAACCGGCCACGGCACCAGTGACCTGCGACCCTTGCCGAACACGGGATTCGGTCTCCCGCTTCGGAGGTTTCGGCCGCACGAAAGCGGGTCCGGGAGCCGCGCGGGCGCCGCACCCCCGCTCCGAAGGCGCGTCCCGCCTGCGAGGACACCCCCATACGGAGACGGTGCCCGCGCCGACGCGGGGGGCGTCGGCGCGGGCACCGTGGGGAGTCCGGCGGGCGGGGCCGGGTCCGGCGCTCCGGCTGGGGAGGACCGGGTTCGGTCGGCCCGGGTTCAGCGCCCGGAGACCAGCGCGCTGCCCGGCACCGGCTCGGCCGGGTCCTCGCCCAGGGAGATGATCCTGTTGTCGCGGTCCACGTGCACGATGTGCTGGACGTGCTCGGCCCGCTCAGCCTCGGTGAGCTGGGCGTAGGAGATGATGATGACCAGGTCGCCCGGGCTGACCAGCCGGGCGGCGGCGCCGTTGATGCCGATGACGCCGGTACCGCGTTCGCCGGTGATCGCGTAGGTGACCAGCCGGGCGCCGTTGTCGATGTCGACGATGTGGACCTGCTCGCCGTCGACGATGTCGGCGGCGTCCATCAGGTCGGCGTCGATCGTGACCGACCCGACGTAGTGCAGGTCGGCCTGCGTGACCGTGGCGCGGTGGATCTTGCCGTTGATGAGGGTGCGCAGCACTGCTCAAGCCTCGTTTCAGGTGTCTTGCGAACTACAGGCCCAGGGGTCCCGTGTCTCTCCATGATGACCCCCTCCGGGTGCCGCTCCGGCCACCGGGGTCCGCCATCGCGTCCAACATCGCACGCCACCGGGGTGTTCCGCGTGTGGCGTGCGCCACCCGGACGCCTTCCTCCGTCCACGCGCCCCCGATTCCCCTGCGCCGACGGGGAGGCGTCTGCGGCGTTCCCGCTCACCGGCCGGGGTCGCTGGGGCACAATGGGACCGCGCGTGCCCGGACCTCCCTGAGCCCCCGGGCGGGGCACCGCGCGCGGCGCCCCGCCCCCGTGCCGGGGGGCCGCGGCCGGTGTCGGGACGAGGGGGTTGGTAGCGGTGGACCACAACGGCGGTCGGCCCACGGCGGACCCGGTGCGCCGGGCCACCATGCGCGACGTCGCGGCCCTGTCCGGGGTGAGCGTCAAGACGGTCTCGCGCGTGGTCAACGACGTCTCCACCGTCTCCGAGGAGCTGCGCGACCGCGTCATGCGGGCCGTCGCCCAGCTGGACTTCCGGCCGAACCTGGCCGCCTCCAGCCTGCGCCGCACCGACGGCGCCACCCGCCAGATCGCCCTGCTGCTGGAGAACGTGGCCAACCCCTTCTCCGCCACGCTGAGCCGGGCGGTGGAGAACGTGGCCCGCGAGCACGGCACCCTGGTCCTGTCCGGGAGCCTGGACGAGGACCCCCGGCGCGAACTGGAGCTGGTGCGGGCGGCCACCCTGCACCGGGTGGACGGCATCCTGCTGGTCCCGGCCGCGCCCGACCACGCCTACCTGCACCGCGAGATCCGCACCGGCACCCCGGTGGTGTTCGCCGACCGCCCGCCGCGCGGCCTGGACGCCGACGCGGTCATGGCCGCCAACGCCGAGGGGGCCCGCGAGGCGGTGCTGCACCTGGCCGACCACGGGCACACCGAGATCGCCTTCCTGGGCCACGATCGCGGGATCAGCACGGCGGGCGAGCGCCTGGCCGGCTACCGGACCGCCCTGGACGAGCGGGGCCTGCCCGAGCGCCCCGGGCGCGTGGTGTGCGGCCTGGGCGGCTCCGCCGCGGCGGCGCGGGCGACCGTTGCGCTGCTGGACTCCGCGCACCCGCCCACGGCCCTGTTCACCGCCCAGAACCTGGTGACCATCGGCGCCATCCAGGCCCTCCAGGAACGCGGCCTGCACGAGCGCGTCGCGGTGGTGGGCTTCGACGACTTCCCCATGGCCGACCTGCTCACGCCCCGGGTGACCGTGATCGCCCAGGACGTGATGGGCATCGGCGCCCTGGCGGTGCGGCGGCTCTTCGCGCGCATCGCGGGCGACGACGGCCCGCCCCGCGAGGAGCGGGTGCCCACCGCGCTCGTCGTGCGCGGGTCCGGGGAGATCCCCCCGCCGGACCCGCGTTGACGGCCCTCCCGGGCCCGTACTCGGGCTCGGGCTCGGGCTCGGGAGGAGCGGACCCGGACGTGCCCGGAGCGGCGACCGGACGGGGCCGCCGGGACGACCCTGCTCCCGGGGGCGCCGCCGACGGCCCGTCGCGCCGCCGGGGGCCAGGCCGCCGCAGGCCGGAACCCCCGGTCACACCGGCGACGGTCCGGTCGGCGCGTCAGGTGAGCGAGGAGTAGGCCACCACCCCGCGCCGCACCAGGTCACCGGCCTTGCGCGCGGTGGTGCGCACCTCGGCGTCGCCGCTGGCCCCGGCGATCTGGCCGAGCATGTCCACCAGCATCTTGGCGGTGCGCACGAAGTCACCGGCGGGCATGTCCGCCTGGCGCAGGATGGCGTCCAGCCGGTCGCCGCCCGCCCACCGGTGCGCCGTCCACACGAAGCCCAGGTCGGGCTGGCGCAGGAACGACACCCGGTGCCGGGACTCGACCTCGGACAGCTCGCCCCACAGGCGCACCATCTCCGCGAGCGTCTCGTCCACCCGCCCGCCGGGCAGACGCGGGTAGGCGTCGTCGCCCCGGCGCGCCTCGTAGACCAGCGAGGCGGCGCAGGCGGCCAGCTCGACCGGGGTCAGCCCCTTCCACAGGCCGCGGCGCAGGCACTCGGCCACGAGCAGGTCCAGTTCGGAGTAGACCTTGGCCAGCCGCGACCCGTCGTCGGAGACGCTGTCCTCCTCCAGGTACCCCAGGTCGTCCAGCACCCCGCACACGCGGTCGAAGGTGCGGGAGATGACGTGCGAGCGCCCCTCCACCCGGCGGCGCAGGCCGTCGGTCTCCCGGCGCAGGCGGAAGTAGCGTTCGGCCCAGCGGGCGTGGTCCTCGCGGTCGGCGCACCCGTGGCAGGGGTGCTGGCGCATCTCCCCGCGCAGGCGCAGCACCTCGGAGTCCTCCCCCGCGTCGCGCGAGCCCCGCTCGTAGACGGGGTCGGTGCCGCGCTCCTTGAGCTTGTTGCGCAGCGTGGAGGCCAGGTCCTGGCGCGAGCGCGGCGACTTGGCCGAGAACGACTTGGGCACGCGGATGCGCCCGGAGGGGTGCACCGGCACGGTGAAGTCGCTGGCGTTGACCCGCTTGACCTGCTTGTCCACGGTGAGCACCAGGGGCGCGGGCAGGTCGTGGCGCAGCCCCGGGTCCAGCACGACCGCGTGTCCGGAGTAGCGGCCCGAGGGGATGCGGATGATGTCGCCGGTGCGCAGCTTCTCCAGGCTCTCCAGGGCCTCGTCGCGGCGCCGGGCCGAACGGTTCTTGGAGAGCATGGACTCGCGGTCGCTCAGGGCGCGGCGCAGCGCGGCGTACTCCATGAAGTCGCCCAGGTGGCACTCGGCCGCCTGGGCGTAGCCCTCCAGGGCCTCCTCGCTCTTGCGCAGCTGTTTGACCAGGCCCACGACGGCGCGGTCGGCCTGGAACTGGGCGAAGGACGCCTCCAGCATGTTGCGGCTGCGCTGACGGCCGACCTGGCCGACCAGGTTCACCGCCATGTTGTAGGAGGGCTGGAAGCTGGAGTTGAGGGGGTAGGTGCGGGTGCCCGCGAGGCTGGCCACCGACTCGGGGTCGGTCCCGGCCTGCCACACGACCACCGCGTGGCCCTCCACGTCGATGCCGCGCCGCCCGGCGCGTCCGGTGAGCTGCGTGTACTCGCCGGGGGTGAGCTGGGCGTGGGTCTCGCCGTTCCACTTGTCGAGTTTTTCGATGACCACCGTGCGCGCGGGCATGTTGATGCCCAGGGCAAGGGTCTCGGTGGCGAACACCGCGCGGATGAGGCCGCGCGAGAACAGGTGCTCGACGATCTCCTTGAAGGTGGGCAGCATCCCGGCGTGGTGGGAGGAGATGCCCGCCTCCAGGGCGCGCAGCCACTGCTCGAAGCCGAGCACGGCCAGGTCGGCGGGCGGGATGTCGGCGCACCGCGTCTCGGCGTACTCGCGGATCTCGTCGGCCTCCTCCGGGGTGGTGAGCACCAGCCCGGCCGCCAGGCACTGGCGGACGGCGTCGTCGCACCCCGCCCGGCTGAAGATGAAGGTGATCGCGGGCAGCAGGCCGTCGTCGTCCAGCTCCTCGATGATGGTGGGCCGTGAGGGCGGCGCGAACCGCGAGCGCGGCCGCACGTTGCCGCGGGCCCGCGACTGCGGGTGGCGGCGCCGGTTGGCGAGCTGGGTGATGCGCGAGTCCTCCTCGGCGAACCGGGTCAGCCGGGGGTTGATCCGCAGCTTCTGCCCGCCGACCTCGATCTCGCGGGGCTGCCAGCCCTGGCGGCGGCGCTCACGCCTGCGCTTCTTGGCGCGCCCGGTGGAGCCCTCCCGCTCCTCCCCGTCCCCGGACCCGGGGCCGGTGTCCTCCTCCATGTCCACGAACAGGTCGTGGACGCGGTTGCCGACCATCACGTGCTGCCACAGCGGCACGGGCCGCTTCTCGTCGACGATGACGGTGGTGTCGCCGCGCACCTGCTGGAGCCACTCGCCGAACTCCTCGGCGTTGCTGACGGTGGCCGAGAGGGCGACCATGCGCACCGACTCGGGCAGGTGGATGATCACCTCCTCCCAGACCGCGCCGCGGAAGCGGTCGGCGAGGTAGTGCACCTCGTCCATCACCACGTAGGCCAGTCCGCCGAGGGTGGACGAGCCCTCGTAGAGCATGTTGCGCAGCACCTCGGTGGTCATGACCACCACGGGCGCCTCGCCGTTGACGCTGTTGTCACCGGTGAGCAGGCCGACCTGGTCGGCGCCGTAGCGCTTGACGAGGTCGTTGTACTTCTGGTTGGACAGCGCCTTGATGGGCGTGGTGTAGAAGCACTTGGTGCCCTCGCCCAGGGCCAAGTGTACGGCGAACTCGCCGACCACGGTCTTGCCGGAGCCGGTCGGCGCGGCCACCAGCACCCCGTGGCCGTTCTCCAGCGCCTTGCAGGCCCGGATCTGGAAGGGGTCGAACTCGAACCCGTAGAGGCCCTGGAAGGCCTCGATGGCGGCGCTGGAGGACCCCTGGCGCCGACGGAAGGCGGCGTACCGCTCAGCGTGACTACTCATATGGCCTCCAGCCTATGAGGTCAGCTCCAACATCTCGACCGCTTTGGGGGTCACCTCGCAGACCAGTGGCGGTTCCCCGACGCGTTCACCGTCGGCGTAGGCGACGCCCGCCGCGCCGCGGATGGTGACGGTGCGCCCGCGTTCGACCACCACCTCGTCGAGGCCGGTGTGGCTGCCGTTGAAGACGCGGGGGAACACGCTCAGGAAGCGGCCGATCGGGGCCTGGCGGACGAAGACCACGTCGAGGAGGCCGTCGTCGGGGACGGCGTCGGGGCACACGTGCATGCCGCCGCCGTAGGCGCTGGTGTTGCCGACCGCGACGAGCATCCCGGGTTCGGCGATGCGGCGCCCGTCCACCTCGATGTCGTAGTCGATGGGGTGGAAGGAGCGCAGCTCGGCCAGGATTCCGGCCACGTACCCCGCGCGGCCGATCCGGTGGCGGAACCCGTTGACGCGCTCATTGACCCGGGCGTCGAAGCCGCAGGCCAGGACGCTGAGGAAGTAGCGCTGCGTGCCGTCGGCCAGGGTCAGGCGCACGGCGTCCGCGGGGCGGGTGCGCCCCCGCAGGACCGCCTCGGCCACGTCCCTGGCCGACCCTCTCGGGCGGCCGAAGGCGCGGGCGATGTCGTTGCCGGTCCCGGTGGGGACCACGGCCAGGGGGACCCCGGTGCCCACCACCGCCTGCAGGGCCTGGTGGACGAGCCCGTCCCCGCCCACGGCCACGAGCGCGTCGGGGCGGTCGGAGGCGGCCAGGCGGGCCATGCGGCGGCTGTCGGCGGCCGAGCGGCCGGTGTAGACGTGCACTCTGGCTCCCGCCTCGCGCAGCGCCTCCTTGAGGCGTACCGCGACGACGGCCGCGCGGCGCCGCCCGGAGTTGGGGTTGACCAGGAGGGCGATGTGTGGGGGCATGGGAGTCCTAGCGGGAACGGGGGCGCGGGGTGCGCCGGAGCGCGCCGTGCCCGGTGCGCTCGTCTCCCGTCGGCCACGGGGGCGGGAACGGCGCACGGCGGTGTGGCTACGGGCTTCCCGAACCGGACCGCGGGCCCGGCCGGGGTACCTGATGGGTCACACTACCCACACCGGCCCCGCCGCCGCACCAGCCGGCCACCAGGTTTCTGGCGGCCCCGTGCGGCGCCCCGCCGCTCCCGCCGAAGGCCCCGGATTTCGGTCATCCCGGATCACGCCCCCGCGCATCCCCGAAGGAAGGGCCCGCGAGGCGGCCTCAGCTCCCGGCGGTGTGGGGCCGCGCGGTGCCGTACTCCTCGGCGGTCATGATCCTGCCCTCCAGCGTCGGCTGCGCGACCGGCTGCTGGGGCTGGGGCTGCGCGGCGGCCCGCTCCGGCTCGGCGGGCCGCGCGCCGTCGGCGTCGTCGTGCATGCCCTTGGTCTCGGCCTTGAGGATGCGGGCGCTGCGGCCCAGGGAGCGCGCCAGGTCCGGGAGCTTCTTGGCTCCGAACAGCAGTAGCGCGATGACCAGGAGGATCAGGATCTCACGTGCCCCGAAACCCATCGTTCTCACTTCCTTCTTCCGCGGCGTGCCCCGTGGCACGGCCTCCTCGGCTCGGGTGCCCGGTCCCCCCGGGTCCACGGCCGCTCAACACAACGATGAACCACGCGTGCGGCGCTTGTCATCCGGGGGGCTGGAAACGGTACCCCATGCCGGGCTCGGTGATGAGGAACCGCGGCGCCTTGGGGTCGGGTTCGAGCTTCTTGCGCAGCTGGGAGACGTACAGGCGCAGGTAACCGGTGTCGGTGACGTGCTCGGACCCCCACACGTCCGCCAGCAGCCTCTGGCGTGTGACGAGCTTCCCGGCGTGGCGCATGAGGATCTCCAGGATGCGCCACTCGGTGGGGGTCAGCCGCACGCCCTCCGCGCCCGAACCGCCCTCGCGGGTCACGGTCCTGGCCGACAGGTCCACGGTCAGCTCCCCCAGCCTGACGAGCGGTTCGGCGTCGCCGCCCGCGCCCCGGCGGGTCAGGGCCCGCACCCGCGCCAGGAACTCGTCGATGGCGAAGGGCTTGGTGACGTAGTCGTCGGCGCCCGCGTCGAGCGCCTGGACCTTGTCCACGGAGTCGGTGCGCCCGGAGACGACGAGGATCGGGGCGCTGGTCCAGCCGCGCAGCCCCTCGATGACCTCCACCCCGTCCAGGTGCGGCATGCCCAGGTCGATCACGTACAGGTCCGGGCGCTGGTCGACGGCGGCGTTGAGGGCGTCGGCGCCGTTGGTGGCGACCACGATGTCGTAGCCGCGGGCGCGCAGGGTCACCCTGAGGGCGCGCAGGATCTGCGGGTCGTCGTCGGCGACGAGGATCCTCACGCGTCCTCCCCAGGGCCGGGGCGCTCGGCCAGGGGCAGGGAGATGACCATGGTCAGCCCGCCGCCGGGGGTGTCCTCGGCGGTGAGCCGCCCGCCCATCCCCTCCACGAACCCCCGGGACAGCGCCAGCCCCAGGCCCAGGCCCGTGGTGTTGTCGGTGTCGCCCAGCCGCTGGAAGGGGACGAAGAGCTGGTCGAGACGGTCCGGGGAGACGCCCGGGCCGTGGTCGATCACCCGGATCTGGGCGGCGGCGCCGAAGGCGCTGGTGGCCACGCGGGCCCCGCGCCCCGGCGGGGAGAAGCGCACGGCGTTGGCCAGGAGGTTGACGATGGCCCGCTGGAGCAGCCCGGCGTCGGCGCGCACGGCGGGCAGGTCGGGGTCCAGTTCCAGGTCCACGTCGGCGGGGCCCAGGCCCAGCTCGTCCAGCGCGGGCAGGATCACCTCGTCCACGTCGGTGTCGTGGGCGGAGACCGCCAGCACGCCCGCCTGGAGTCTGCTGACGTCCAGCAGGTCGGTGACCAGGGCGGTGAGCGTGGCCAGGCTCTCCTCGGCCGTGGCGAGCAGTTCGTCGCGGTCGCCGGGCGACCAGTCCACCCCGGACAGGCGCAGGCTGCTGACCGCGGTGGTCACGGCGGCCAGCGGACGGCGCAGGTCGTGGCTGACCGCGGAGAGCAGGGCGCTCCTGACCTGGTCGTTCTCGGCGAGCGGGCCCACCTCGCTGGCGGTGGCGCGCAGGTCCTGGTGTTCGAGGGCCGCGTCGATCTGGGTGGCGATCACCTCCAGGAGCCGCCGTTCGGAGGCGCCGAGCTCGGCGCCGTGGAGTTCGAGGCTGGCGCGCTCGCCCACGGCCACGACCGTGGGTTCGGCACCGGGCGGGGCCTCGCCCGCGGAGCTGAGGACCGCACCGTCCGAGCGCAGCCGCACCGCGTCCAGGGCGAAGGCCTCGCGGGTGCGGCCGACCAGGGCCCTGAGGGCGTCCTGGCCGCGCAGGACGCTGCCCGCGACGGTGGCGAGCAGCTCGAACTCGGCCCCGGCCCGCTGGGCGGCGCGGGTGCGGCGCGCGGCCTGGTCGACGACGTAGCTGACCAGGACCGCGTTGAGGGCGTACAGGACCAGGGCGCCCAGGTGGACGGGGTGGTCGATCCTGATCTGCAGCACCGGTTCGATGAACAGCAGGTCCAGCGTCACGGCC
This sequence comes from Nocardiopsis sp. LDBS0036, assembly GCF_041228755.1. NCBI lineage: Bacteria > Bacillati > Actinomycetota > Actinomycetes > Streptosporangiales > Nocardiopsidaceae > Nocardiopsis > Nocardiopsis sp. LDBS0036. The sequence goes on along the minus strand of NZ_CP141103.1, from coordinate 340,470 downwards.
GACATCACGGCGGTGTAGAGCGCGGGCCAGATGCCGCCGACCAGCGCCACGACCACCACCAGCAGCTGGTAGGTCAGCACGTCCGCGACCAGCGCCTCCGGGCTGCGCTCGGCCGCCAGCATCCAGGTCAGGAGCGGTCCCGCCACGAGCGAGAGCGCGAACCCGGCCAGGCGGCGCCGCAGGCTGAGCGCCCCGCCCAGGCGCGGCAGGGCCGGACCCCTGGCGGCCGCGGCGTGGTTGACCATGTGCACGTCGATGGGGCCCGACTCGCGGATGACGGTCGCGCCGACCCCGGGTCCGGTGAGCGCGGTGAGGAGGCGGCCGCGGCGGCTGATGCCGATGACCAGCTGCGTGGCGTTGACCGCGCGGGCGAACTCCACCAGCGAGCGGGGGATGTCGTCGCCGACCACCTGGTGGAAGGTGCCCCCCAGCCGCTCGGTCAGGACGCGCTGGGCGGCGAGAGCCTCGGGACGGGCGTCGCGCAGGCCCTCCTGGCCGCTGACGTGCAGGGCCAGGAGTTCGCCGCTGCCCGAGCGGGCGGCGATGCGCGCGCCCCGGCGCAGCAGCGTCTCCCCCTCGGGGCCGCCGGTGAGGGCGACCACGACGCGCTCGCGCGCCTCCCAGGTGCTGTCGATGCGGTGTTCGGCCCGGTAGTCCATCAGCGCGCTGTCGACCTCGTCGGCCAGCCAGAGCAGGGCCAGTTCGCGCAGCGCGGTGAGGTTGCCCAGGCGGAAGTAGTTCGACAGGGCGGCGTCGATGCGCTCGGCAGGGTAGACCCGGCCCGCCGCGAGCCGGTCGCGCAGGGCCTGGGGCGCGAGGTCGACCAGCTCGATCTGGTCGGCCGCGCGCAGCACCCGGTCCGGGACGGTCTCGCGCTGGGGCGCCCCGGTGATGCGCTGGACCACGTCGTTGAGGGACTCGATGTGCTGGATGTTGACGGTGGTGATGACGTCCACGCCCGCGGCGCACAGCCGCGCCACGTCCTCCCAGCGCTTGCCGTGGCGCGCGCCGGGGGCGTTGGTGTGGGCGAACTCGTCGACCAGGGCGACCTGCGGCCGCCTGGCCAGGACGGCGTCCAGGTCCATCTCCGTCAGGCCCACGCCCCGGTGGGAGACCGCCGTGCGGGGGACGGTCTCCATCCCGTCGAGCAGGGCGGCGACGGCCTCGCGGCCGTGGGTCTCCACGATGGCGACCACCACGTCGCGGCCCTCGTCGCGCAGGCGCCTGCCCTCCTCCAGCATGGTGTGGGTCTTGCCCACTCCCGGGGCCGCCCCGAGGAAGACCCGCAGCCGTCCCCGCCTCATCAGCTTCCCCACCGGTCGAGCGCGATGTTCAACTCCAGGACGTTGACCCTCTCCTCGCCGAGGAATCCCAGGTCCCGGCCCTCGATACTACGCCCGACCAGGGCCCGCAGCTCCCCCTCGGGCAGGCCGCGCGCCTCGGCCACCCGCGGCACCTGGAGCAGGGCGTACTCGGGGCTGATGTGGGGGTCCAGACCCGAGGCGGACGCGGTCAGGGCGTCCATTGGGACGCGGTCGGGATCCACTCCCTCGAAGGCGGCGACCGCCTCCCGGCGCTCCTCGACCGCCGCGACGAGCCCGGGGTTCTCCGGGCCCAGGTTGCTGCCGCCGGAGGCCCCGGCGTCGTGGCCGTCCCCGGCGGCCGAGGGCCGGGACTGGAACCACTCGGGCAGGGGACGGCCGTCGGAGCCGGTGAAGGACTGGCCGATCAGCGCGGACCCCACGACCGTCCCGTCCGGCGCGCGCAGCAGCGAGCCGTCGGCGCGGGCGGGCATGAGGGTCTGGGCCAGGAGCGTGGCGGCCAGCGGGTAGGCCAGGCCGAGCACGAGGGTCAGGACCAGCACCGCACGGAGGGCGGCGCCGAACTGGCGCAGGATGGCGCGTGTGGAGCTCATGGTGGGTGTTGCCTCCCGTGGGAGCGCGTCAGAATCCGGGGAGGAGGCTGACGACGCGGTCGATCAGTGCGATGCCGGCGAAGGGGGCGACCACGCCGCCCAGGCCGTAGAGGAGCAGGTTGCGGCTCAGGACGCGGGACGCGCTCAGCGGCCGGTGGCGCACGCCGCGCAGGGCGAGCGGGATCAGGACGACGATGACGAGCGCGTTGAACACGACCGCGGACATGACGGCCGAGGCCGGAGAACCCAGCCCCATCACGTTGAGCGCGGCCAGGCCGGGGAAGGCGCCCGCGAACAGCGCGGGGATGACGGCGAAGTACTTGGCGACGTCGTTGGCGATGGAGAAGGTGGTCAGGGCGCCGCGGGTCATGAGCAGCTGCTTGCCGATCCGCACGACGTCGATGAGCTTGGTCGGGTCCGAGTCCAGGTCGACCATGTTCCCGGCCTCCTTGGCGGCGGAGGTGCCGGTGTTCATCGCCACGCCCACGTCCGCTTGGGCCAGGGCCGGGGCGTCGTTGGTGCCGTCGCCGGTCATCGCGACGAGGGCGCCGCCCTCCTGCTCGCGGCGGATGAGGGCGAGCTTGTCCTCGGGGGTGGCCTCGGCGAGGAAGTCGTCCACCCCGGCCTCGGCGGCGATCACCCGGGCCGTCAGCGGGTTGTCGCCGGTGACCATGACGGTGCGGATGCCCATCGCCCCGAGTTCGGCGAACCGTTCGGCGATGCCCTCCTTGACCGCGTCCTTGAGGTGGACCACCCCGAGGACGCGGGCCCCTCCCCCGGGTTCGCGCACGGCGACGGCCAGCGGGGTGCCCCCGCCCTGCGAGACGTCGACGACCAGCGCCTCCAGGTCGGTGCGCACCACGGCGCCGACCGGGCCCTCCTCACCGACCCACGCGGTGACCGCCGAGGCGGCCCCCTTGCGGATGCGGGTGCCGTCGGGCAGGTCCAGGCCGCTCATCCGCGTCCGGGCGGTGAAGGGCACGACCTCGCCCCGGGCCGCCGGGCCGACGTCGGCCCCCCGCGCGGCGGCCAGCTCCACGACGGAGGTGCCCTCGGGCGTGGGGTCGGCCAGGGAGGACAGGGCGGCGGCGCGGACCAGGTCCGCCTCGGGCACGCCCTCCAGTGGCAGGAACGCGCTCGCCCTGCGGTTGCCGTGGGTGATGGTGCCGGTCTTGTCGAGCAACAGGGTGCTCACGTCCCCGGCGGCCTCCACGGCCCGGCCGGACACGGCCAGGACGTTGCGGCGCACGAGCCGGTCCATTCCGGCGATGCCCACGGCCGAGAGCAGGGCGCCGATGGTGGTGGGGACGAGGCACACCAGGAGGGCGACCAGGACGGGCACGCTCACCGGCGCGCCCACGTGGGCGGCGATCGGGCTCAGGGTGAGCGCGACGACCACGAAGACGACCGACAGGCTCGCCAGCAGGATGTTGAGCGCGATCTCGTTGGGGGTGCGCTGGCGCGAGGCGCCCTCGACCAGGGAGATCATCCGGTCCACGAAGGTCTCCCCCGGCCGGGAGGTGACGCGCACCACGATCCGGTCCGAGAGCACCCGGGTGCCGCCGGTCACGGCGCTGCGGTCGCCGCCGGACTCGCGGACCACGGGGGCCGACTCGCCGGTGATCGCCGACTCGTCCACCGAGGCGATGCCCCAGACGACGTCGCCGTCACCGGGGACGAGTCCACCGGCCGAGACCACCACGACGTCGCCGGGGGCCAGCTCGGAGGAGGCGACCGGGTCCGTCACCGCGTGCTCGGCGGAGGGGTCGGCCGCGGGGTCGTAGGCGCGGACCCGGTTGGCCGTGGTGCTGGTGCGCGTGCGGCGCAGGCTGTCGGCCTGGGCCTTGCCGCGCCCCTCGGCCACCGACTCGGCCACGTTCGCGAACAGGACCGTCAGCCACAGCCAGACGGCGATGGCAGCGGTGAACCCGACCGGGACCGGGGAGCCGCCGGAGGGCTCGGGACCGCCGAGGAAGGGCTCGGCGACCGCCAGGACGGTGGTGAGCGCCGCGCCCGCCTCGACGACGAACATGACGGGGTTGTGCCGCATCGACCTGGGGTCGAGCTTGCGCAGCGCGCCGGGCAGGGCCGCGGCGAGCTGGCGGGGGCCGAAGGCCCGCCGGGCGTTCCTCGGGGCGGGACCGTCGCCGGTCGGCCGGTCGGTGTCGGGGGCGTGCGTTGTCAGGGACACGGTGCTCACAGTCCTTCCGCCAGGGGGCCCAGCGCGAGAACGGGGAAGTAGGTCAGGGCGGTCACCAGGACGGTGACGCCCACGAGCAGGCCGACGAACTGCGGCCGGTGGGTGGGCAGGGTCCCCGGTGTGGCGGACACCCTGTCCTGGGCGGCGAGGGAGCCCGCCAGGGCCAGGACGAACACGACGGGCACGAACCGGCCCAACAGCATGGCCACGCCCAGGGCGGTGTTGAACCAGGGGGTGTCGGCGGTCAGCCCCGCGAAGGCGGAGCCGTTGTTGTTGGAGGCCGACGTGAACGCGTACAGCACCTCCGAGAGCCCGTGCGGTCCGGTGTTGAGGAGGGAGGTGGCCACGACGTCGGCGCGCACGGCGGGGACGGCGAAGCTCAGCGCCGTACCGGCCAGCACCAGGGTCGGGGTGACCAGGATGTACAGGCTGGCGAGCTTGATCTCCCGCGGCCCGAGCTTCTTGCCCAGGTACTCGGGGGTGCGCCCGACCAGCAGGCCGCCGACGAACACCGCCAGGACGGCCAGCACGAGCATCCCGTACAGGCCCGAGCCCACACCGCCCGGCGCGACCTCGCCGAGCATCATGTTGACCATGGGCATCATGCCGCCCAGCGCGGTGTAGGAGTCGAACATCGAGTTCACCGCTCCGGTCGAGGTCAGCGTGCTCGCCGACCCGAACAGGGTGGAGGCGTACACGCCGAACCGCTGCTCCTTGCCCTCCCAGGCGCCCCCGGCCGCCTCGGGCGCCGTGCCCGCGCCGTGGGCCTCCAGGAGGGTGAGCGCGGTCAGGGAGACGGTGAACAGGACGGCCATGGCGGCGAGGATCGCGTAGCCCTGCCGGTGGCTGTCCACCATCCGCCCGAAGGCGCGCGGAAGGGTGAACGGGATGATCACCATGAGCAGGACCTGGAACAGGCTGGTCCAGGGCGCCGGGTTCTCGAAGGGGTGCGCCGAGTTGGCGTTGAAGAACCCGCCGCCGTTGGTGCCCAGGATCTTGATGGCCTCCTGGGAGGCCACCGGGCCGCCGGGGACGGTCTGGGTGGCGCCGGTGAGGGTGGTGGCCTCGGTGAAGCCGTTGAGGTTCTGCACCACGCCGCCCGCGACGAGCACCAGTGCGGCCAGCAGGGAGACGGGGAGCAGGAGACGCAGCGTGCCGCGGGTCAGGTCCACCCAGAAGTTGCCGATCGTGCCCGAGCGGCGGCGGGCGAAGCCCCGGACGAGGGCGACGGCGACGGCGATCCCCGTGCTCGCCGACACGAAGTTCTGGACGGCGAGCCCGGCGAACTGGACGGTGTAGCCCAGGGTCAGCTCCGGCGAGTAGGACTGCCAGTTGGTGTTGGTCACGAACGAGGCGGCCGTGTTGAAGGCCAGCCCCTCGGGGACCGGCGGCAGGCCCAGCGCGTGGGGCAGGACGTGCTGGAGGCGCTGGAGCAGGTAGAGCAGGACCAGGCCCACCGCCGAGAAGGCGAGCACGGCGCGCAGGTAGGCGGGCCAGGACTGCTCGGAGCGGGGGTCCACGCCGACCAGGCGGTAGAACCCGCGCTCGATCCGCAGGTCCTTGGGCGAGGTGAAGACCCGGGCCGTGTAGTCGCCCACCGGGCGGTACAGCAGGGCCAGGATCAGGGCGAGGGCGGCGACGGGCAGGGCCGCGAGGAGCACCGTCATCAGAACCACTCCGGTCTGACGAGGGCGCACACGAGGTAGGCGATCGCGGCCACCGCGAGCGCGGCGGCCAGGAGGTCGAGGACGATCACAGCTTCTCGACCCCCCGGCCGATCACGCCCACGAGCGCGAACACGGCGAGGGCGCCGAGGAGGTAGACGGCGTCGAGCACGGTGGAACTCCAGGGAAGGCGCGGACGGGTGCGTCCTCCAGGGCGGAGGACGCGGGTCCCGAAGGACCCGAACCCATGCAAGTCCCCGCGAAAGCGGACGGAGCGCGTCCTAACGGTTTCCATGCGGGCGGGGCGCGAACGCTAACGGAGTCCCTACGCCTCGGCGTCCCGGGGTGGTGAGCGCCGGGATGGGGAGGCCGGGAGGGGCGGGGTGGGGTGCGGCGGGAGGGACCGGAGTGGATCGGATCGGGAGGAGGTCGGGGTGGGGTGGGCCGGGGTGGGTTGGGTCGGGGTGGGTCGGTGGTGCCCGGGTTTTCTAGAGGCGGCTGGTTTTTCCACATGTGGGGGTTGGGGGTGGTCGCGGGTGGGGTGGTGATGGTTTCCTGGAAATAGGGGGGATCCCACCCACGGAGGTTTTGGTGTGCCCTTAAGCGCCCTGTGCTCACGGGGGTAATGAATTGGAGGGCAGGGAGGGGCCGTCTTCAGGGCCCCTCCCTACGCCATTCCTGTCGGGGGTTTCTGGCGGCAACGAAAGCGCGCCAGCTGCCGCGAAAGGGTACGGACGGCGGAGAGCGGTCGGGGCCGGTGAAGGGTTGGGCATCGGACGAACAGCGGCACCAAAGGCGTGAGCGGCCACCGGAGGGCGACCAACGCCCAGGGTGTACGGATGGCCGGGCTCTGCTGCGTCGGCACCAACGGCAAGCAGGCCCTCCAGCCTCGGGCAACGACCCCGGCCCCCGTGGTCAGCGCGGGCGACGATCGCGCCAAGGCTAAGGTGACATTCTGGGCCACATTTTCGGACGCCTTTTGAGTCCGGTCTAATTGTGGCAGAAGAAGCAAAAGCAGTCTCCGGAAAGAAAGTCAGCCATTGATGCTGTGAATAGTGGAGAAATGGCGGACGCTGGCCTATAATAAGAAGCATGGAGATGACGACCGCAGCGCCCGAGGCGGCCCCCGGGGAATGTTCCCCGGCCGTGGCCGCGCTGGCCGGTGCGCGCGAGATCATCCACCAGGCGTTGAACGCCGAGGTGCCACCCGGGGCCGACGAGGCCGCCGCTGAGGAGATCGCGGCGCTGTGGGCGCAGCTGGACCAGATCCGCTATCAGGCGTTGGCACAGATGGCGCGCCTGTACGCACGTGGTGAGGTCGCCCGTTACAGCGGCTACAGCACGTTGGACAAGTGGATCACCCATCGCTGCAAGGTCCCCACTGCCCAGGCCAAGGATTTGGCTCGTTTGGCCCAGCACGTGCAGGAGGAGACGTTGCCCGCCACTGCCCAAGCAGTAGCTGAGGGCAGGGTGGTGTTGGGTGAGGCGGTGGCGATCGCCAAGGCCACTGACAAGGCCGTCCAGACCCGCGATGAGGACCACTTTCCCGATGAGGGGGAGTACCGGGAGGGGTTCGAAGCGGCTCTGGTGGCGGCCAAGGCGGAGCGGCCTGCGTTGTCGGTCAACCAGCTCCAGTCGGTGGCCCGCCAGGTCGCCTACCGTTTGGACCCCCACCGCCTGGACCGCGACCACGAAGCCGCCCATGCCGCCCGTGGACTGACGGTCCATGACACGTTCCAGGGCAGCTACCAACTCCAGGCCTGGGGTGGGTCTGGGGATGCGTTGGTCGTGCGCGCGGCCATCGACACCTTCACCACCCCACCCAGCGAGGACGACACCCGGTCCCGGTCCCAGCGTGAGCACGACGCGCTCATCGCGGCGCTGCGTTTCGCCACCACCCACACCGGATGTGACAACGCTCCGGCTCCGTTGGCGCAGATCCGCATCGTGGTGCCCGTGCAGACCTACCTGGACGCTCAGGGTCAGGAAAGGCCCGCGTTGGACAAGCACGGTCGAGTGATTCCGGTCGGGCTGGTGCACGAACTGGCCGCCGATTCTGAGGTGGTGCGGATGCTCACCGCACCGCCCACCGGACAGGTGCTGGACGTGGGCCACAGCCGCCGCCTGGCCTCAACCCGCCAACGCACCGCCGCCTTCCACGGACACGCCACCTGCGCGCACCCGGGCGGATGCGAAGTGCCAGTCGCCCTCTGTCAAGCCGACCACGTGCAGTCGTTCTCCCGAGGCGGACGCACGGTGGTCGCCAATCTCCAACCGCTGTGCGGGCCGCACAACCGGGCCAAGTACCAACGCGAACTGCGCACACACCACCAAGGACGGCGGCGGGGACGGGGAGGAGACCACCCACCCGGCGGGGAGCCGGATCCACCACCCCGGGAATGACCTCCGGGCACGCCGAACCCCGGCATGCCCGCGCCCGACGGGCGGCCCGGGCCTCGCGCCCACCGTGGTCGCTGCCACCGTCGCCCGCCCCCACCCCGGGGGCCGGTACCGCTGCCCGAGGCCCGACAGCCCCGCTGCCTTTGGCGCCAACGCAGCAAAGCCCCACCACCCCCGAACACCAACCGTTGATCACCCTCCCGCACCACTACGCGGCAGCAGGCGCCGCCACTACCGCCACCACCCGCAACCAGGTCGTTGAGTGGAGCCCCAGACACCCGCCGCCCTCGCTGCCAACGCAGCAAAGCCCCACCACGCGCGAACACCAACCGTTGATCACCCTCCCGCACCACTACGCGGCAGCTGGCGCCACCGCCGGAGCGAGCAACCACACGCGCACAGTAAGCGTTGACCGCCTGCCTCATGCCCGCGATCGCTCCGGGGCGCTCCCCACAATGACCTAGTAGCCGTTCTCCTCGCACCAGTCCGCGATCAGCGATACCGCCTCCTGCGGCTGGTCGGAGTTGTCGTTGTAGATCTGGAGCACCTCCTCGTCGATCGCGGGCGCCGCCGCCACCGCCATCAGGGCGAGCCGCTCCCCGCTCTCCGCGATCTGGACGGCGCCGTCCTCCCGGGCCTGGGCCGCTTCGACGGCTCTGCCGCAGACGTCGGCCGTGGCGTCCGCCTCGGAACCGGCCGCGGCGGACGCGAAGGGCGAGGGGGAAGGGAAAGAGGAAGGAGACGGGGACGGCGTCACCGCCTCCACAGCCGAGGGCGACGGGGAAGAGGAAGGAGCGGCGCCGTCGTCAGCACCTCCGTCGGCACCCGCGCACGCCGTCACCGCCGCGAGCAGGAGGACCGCGATAAGGAATCGCACCATCACGCACCTTCGGGGTCGGGAGGACCGTCCGGGCACGGCTCGCCGAATGCCGTGACCGTGCGCGTCGGGTCGGGTCGGGTCGGGTCGGGTCGGCCACAGGATGGGGACAAGGTTAGGCCCGCCCCACCGTCAGCGCACCCCCTGGCCGCTTCCGGCCAAGGGCTACGGCAGCGAAGCGGGGGCGGGGTGGGGTGCGGCGGGGCAACGCTGCGGCAGGGCAGCCGTGTTGCGGCCCGCCCCAAACGACATCGGCCGGGCCACAGCCGCTCAGTCCTGCCACGGATCTGCCACAGCCCGGCCACGGCGTGGCCCACCGTGGACCTGCGGGACCCGCCGGTCTCACCGGCGCCATCGCCGGGCACCGTTCGCACACTCCCGGCCACACTGCGCACGGGCGCGTTTGCGGACGCCCCCAAAGCCCTCCCCCGGAATCCGGGCCCGGTCCTCGCGGAACCGGCGCGCACCGCGTCCGCGTTGGGCGGGCGACACCAGCGCACCGGCCATCCGCGCGCCGGGGCGCACACGACGCCTCCCGGAAGGAAACCATGGTCTTCAAACGCCTGCTCGCCGCCTTCGGTGACGACGGACCCACCGTCGACACCGTCCTGCCGCACCCCCACACCCGCCCCGGGGACCTGTTGGAGGGCAGCGTCGAGCTCACGGGCGGCGGGAGCCGCACCGAGATCGCCGAGATCGTCCTCGTGCTGGTCGCCCGGACCGAGGACGAGGAGGGGGAGGCCACCGGCGGCGCGGAGTGCACCCGCGTCCCCGTGGCGGCGGGCGTGAGCCTGGACGCCGGGGAGCACCTGTCGATCCCCTTCAGCCACCCCGTCCCCTGGCAGGCGCCCCTCACCGAGGCCGGGGGCTCGCCGCTGCCCGGCGTCCTGGCGGGGCTGCGCACCGAGGTGATCGTCGACGGGGACGCGGACAAGGGCGACCTCGACCGCGTCCACGTCCACCCGCTGCCGATCCAGGACCGCGTGCTGGAGGCGATGCTGCGGCTGGGGGCCGTGTTCGCCGGAGTGCGGGTGGAGGGCTGGCCGGCGCCCGGGCCCCACGAGGAGTCCGCGTTCCTCCAGACCCTGGTGTTCCACCCCGCCGAGCACCACGCGCACGAGGTGGGTGAGGTGGAGGTCCTCTTCGCCGCCGACCCGGCGGGCGTCGGGGTGGGCTTCGTCTTCGACCGCCACGCCGAGGGGTTCTCGGAGGGAGGCGCCCCCAGCTGGTTCCGGGCCGAGCACTCCGAGGCCGACCACACCGACTGGGCGCGGGCGGTGGACGAGTGGATCGGGCAGGCGCTGTACCGGCGCCGCGGGTTCTCCGGGCACGAGGGGGAGTACGGGGAGCAGGGGGGCGGCGGCGTGCTCGGCGCCGTCGGCGGGGTCGCTCTCGGTGTCGCGGGCGGCCTCGCGGCGGGTTACGTGGCGGCCGAGGTCGTGGACGAGATCGGCGACGCGTTCGAGGGCGAGGAGGAGCCCGAGGAGGTGGAAGAGGAGGAGTAGCAACCGGAGGGGGACCGGAGGAGGGGCGGACCTGCGGAGCGCAGGCCGCCGGGCGGAGAACCGCTCCGAGGCCGGGTCAGGCTCCGGCTCCGGGTCTTGCTCCGGCCGGGCACCCGTCCCACTCCGCGTGCTCCGGGCGCCGCCAGCACGGCGGCGCCCGGAGCGCTGGCGGGCCGTTCCTACCCGGAGGCCCCCGCGTCGCCCTGCCCGGCCTCCTCGCGCTGGCGGCGGTGGTACTCCTCCATCGCCTTGGGCGTGTTCAGCGGCGAGGGGACCCAGGCCACCTCGGTGTCGACCTCGCCGCGCTGGATGCGGCGCTCCTCCTCGGTGAGGTACTCCTCGGGGATGTCGAACTCGCCGTCACGGGCGCCCAGGACGAAGGCCTCCCACTCGGCGGGGGTGAAGAACAGGGTGCCCTTCTCGGGGGACTTGCCGTCGCGCACCGCGCGGAAGCCGTCGTCGAAGGTGGCGACCTCGACCACGGCCTCGGACTCCTCCTTGGACAGGGAGGACCGCATCCAGACCGCGTCGGTGGTGTCGTGCCACTTCTCGTTGCCCATGGCCTCGGGCGGGAGCTCCCGCCCGGTCCCGGTCCGCTCGCTCATCGCACTTCCTCTTCCCAGCAACCGGCGTCGGCCGGGGTGCCCGGGCCGACGGGACAGCGCCGCGGCCTGTCCCACCGCCCGACCCTAGCGTGTGCCGGAGGGGCTCAGGAGCGCCTTCCGCTCTCCTCGCCCACGTCGGGACCGTCGAGCGGCGAGGGGGTCTCGTCCAGCTCGGAGGGCGTCTCGTCGAGTTCGGAGATCTGGTCGTCGTCCAGGCCGGCGTAGGGGTCGTCGCGCTTCCTGCGCCGGTCGTTGAGGAAGGCGAACAGCTCGGCCACCTCGAAGAGGACGACGAGCGGAACGGCCAGCGCGAGCATGGAGATCGGCTCGGCCGGGGTGATGACGGCCGCGATCACGAACACCGCGAAGATGATGACGCGGCGCCACTTGGCGATGGCCGCGTGCGGCAGGATCCCGATGATGTTGAGCAGCGCCACCAGAAGCGGCAGCACGAAGCCCAGGCCGAACATGCCCATCATGATGAGCATGTAGTTGAGGTACTCGCTGATGGTGAGGAAGGGATCGGCGTCCTCGGGCAGGAACCCGAAGAGCATCGTCAGCGCGTACGAGGTGATGAAGTACGCCAGGGTCGCGCCCACCGCGAACAGGACCGCGGCCAGGGGAGCGAAGACGTAGGCGTAGCGCTTCTCGCGACCGTGCAGGGCCGGGGCGACGAAGGCCCACAGCTGGTACAGCCAGAACGGCGCGGAGACGAGCGCGCCCACGAAGAGCCAGATCTTCATGGAGACGAAGAAGGCGTCGAAGGGCCCGGTGACGATGAGCGAGCAGTCGTCGGGACCGTTCACCTGGGACACCGGCAGGGAGCAGTAGGGCTCCACCAGGAAGTCCCACACCCAGTCGTCGGTCAGGACGCCGACCACCGTGCCCAGGGCGAGGGCGATCATCGCCTTCACCAGGCGGTTGCGCAGCTCGCGCAGGTGGTCCATGAGCGGCATCCGGGCCTCGGGGTTGGTGGCCCGGCTTCGTGCCCTCATCGTGCGGTCACTCTCTCGTCGTCTGCTCCGGCCCCGTGCCGCTCGGCGTCGGGGCCCTGGACTCCGGGGCGGGGCGGAGCCCGCGCGCGCGTCGCTCCACGGCCTCCGGGAAGCTAGTTGCCGTAGGTGCGGTGCGTGGTCTCACCGGACTCGTCGACGATGCGCTGGCCGGGGGGCAGCTGCGGGTAGCCCTGCTGCTGGGGCTGCTGCGGCTGCGGGTAGCCCTGCTGCTGGTAACCCTGCTGGGGCTGGCCCGGCGCGTTCTGCTGGGGGGCCTGCTGCTGGTGGGTCTGGGCGCGGGTGTCCGCGTTGTCCTCGGACTCGTTGTTGTCGTCGTCGACCAGGCCCTTGCTCTCGGCCTTGAGGATGCGCGCGCTGCGCCCCAGGGAGCGGGCCAGGTCCGGGAGCTTCTTGGCTCCGAAGAGCAGGATCGCCAGGACGATGAGGATGGCGATGGTAGGTCCGTTGAACGGTCCCATGGTTCTACCTCTCTGTGGGGCGCGACCAAGCGCCTTCGATGGTACGCGCATTCGGACGCGGGGCCATCACGGCCCCGCGCCGCCGCGGCCGACGCGCTCACGCAGGTCAGCGTTGCTCGCCCGGTACTCGTCCGACGCCCGTGCCACCGCCAGGGACAGCACCCCCGCCGCGCGGCGTGCGCGCAGCGCCAGGGCTCCGATGGCGACGAGTCCGGCCGCGACCACACCGAACAGGACAGCGAGGACTATCACGCTGCAACCTTATCCTTTCCGGACCGACCTGTCCCTTGCCCCGGGGTGAACGTCTGGGCCTCACTCGGACGACGAAGTGGTCTCGACCAATTTCGCGGAGGTTTGGGACGTCCGGTAGTGCTCCAGCGCACGGCGGGCCTCGGCCCGGGCCTCCTCGGCGAGCGCCACAGGAGACACCACGCGCCCCTGCTGCCCCAGACGCAGCGCCAGCCGCACCACCCAGGCCGGAGCGGGAGTGCGCAGAGTGGCGCGGACCCCTCCCCCGGGCAGTTCGGTCACCGACTCGCACACGTAGTCCTCGGTCACCCAGCGGGCCGCGGGCTCCAGGTCCAGGACGACCAGGGCGTCGCGCTCCGAGCGCTGGAGGACGCCCCCGGACAGGTCGCGGCGGCCCACCCCCGCGGGCACCTCGGCGGCGAAGGGCAGCACCGTCAGTTCCAGGACCCGGTCCAGGCGGAACAGGCGCACGTCCCGGCGCAGGTGGCAGTAGCCCTCCAGGAAGGGGTAGCCGTCCTGGACCACCAGCCCCATGGGGTCCACGTCGCGCTCGGTGACCTGGTCCAGGTAGCCCGACAGGTAGCGCAGGTGCAGGCGCTGGCCCGCCTCCAGCGCGTCGGCGCAGCGGCGCTGGGTCTGGGCGACCTGCTCGTCGCCCTCCACGCGCACCTGGACCGAGTCGGCCAGCGAGCCCACGGCGGCCCCCGCGGCGGCGCGCAGCTTCTCGCCCACCCGCTTGAGGGCGCCGGTCTCCAGGCCCTCGGTCTCGGGCAGCGCCTCCAGCAGGGACAGGCCCACGACCAGGCTGGCCGCCTCGTCGGCGGTCAGGCGCAGCGGCTGGGCGAGGGTGTCGGCGTTGGCGATGATGATCTCGCCGGTCTCCCTGGCCGCGTCGAGGTCGACGTCGATGAGGTCGCCGGGGGTGTAGCCGGGCAGGCCGCACATCCACAGCAGGCTGAGGTCGGCGACCACCTGCTTCTCGCTGAGCCCGAAGTGGCGGGCCACCTCGGGCACGCGCACGTCGCGACCCAGGGCGTAGGGGACGAGCATCAGCAGGCGGCGCAGCTGGTCGGCGGAGCGGGGACCGCGGACGGGGGCCTCGGTCTCCTCCACCGTGCCGGGACCGTCCGCGGCCTCGGCGGCGGGGGCCGTCTCGGCGGTGGCCGTCAGGTGGGCGGCCATGGCCTCACGGGCGCCCACGGGTTCGACGACGACCGCGTTGGAGCCGAAGTAGGCCACGCGCCGCACCAGGTCGGGGGTGTCGGTGTAGGGCAGGGTGAGCGTGTCCCAGCCGACGCCGGAGCTGTCGCGCTCGCCGGGCACCACGCGCAGGGCGCTGCGGCGCAGGGCGTGCGCGGAGTCGGTGCGCACCCGCAGGACGGCGGTGCGCTCGGACTCGGCGCTGTGGCCCGCGACCACCGAGCGCAGGTCCACACCCTCGGGGACGACGACGTCGGGGCCGCCGCGCAGGATGGTCACCTCACCGCGGATGCGGCCCAGACGGAAGACGCGGCGGGCGTCGCGCAGGCGGTCGTGACCGACCACGTACCAGTGTCCGCGCAGGTTGACGATGCCCCAGGGTTCGACCTCGCGGGTCTCGGCCTCGGTCTGGCCGGGCTTGCGGTAGGCGAAGGAGACGGGGCGCCGGTCGCGCACGGCCTGCCAGACCGGGCCGAAGGAGGGCTCGTCGGTGCGCATGGCGGGCGTGAGTCCGGGGGCGGCCTCGCTGTCGACGGGGACCCCGGCGGAGCGCAGCTTGAACAGGGCGTTGGCGGCGGCCTCGCCGAGGGAGGCGTGCCGCCAGGCGCGGGCGGCCAGGCCCAGGACGAGGGCCTCGTCGGGCAGGAGTTCGATCTCGGGCAGCTCGTAGTCGGAGCGGGAGATGCGGTAGCCCTCCTCGCCGCTGATGGCGTCGCCGGTGCCCACCTGGATGGGGATGCCGCTGTCGCGCAGTTCGCGCTTGTCGCGCTCGAACATGCGCTTGAAGGCGGACTCGGTCTCGGCCTCGGCGTAGCCGTGCACCGTCTTCCTGATCTCCTGAGCGGTCAGGTGGCGGCGCGTGGACAACAGACAGATGACCAGGTTCAGCTGTCGTTCCGTCTTCCTGCGCGACATCGTCCGCACCCTTCTCGCCCGTGGTGGATGGACCGGCGGCGGCTGACGCTGGCGCGTCGCCCGGGCACCGGTTCAGCAACGACGGTACCGTGCCTTGCATGATCCGGTGGCGCCGTGGTGAAGTCCGTCAGATCCTCCCCTCCTGGCCGGGGGTCGTGCTGTGCGCGGTGGCGCTGGAGCCCGTGGCCGAAGCGGACCGCAGAGGCCGCGGGGCCGCGGGAGCGGGCGGAGAGGTGACGTGCCGCGCGCTGGCCTACACCGACCTGGTGGGCGCGCCCGAGGCGGGCGACACCGTGCTGCTCAACACCGGCGCCCTGGACCTGGGGCTGGGGACGGGCGGGTACGCGCTGGTGGTGGCCGTGCCCGACCGGCTGCCCCCTGACCCCCGCGGGCCCGGCCACCTGGTCAAGGCCCGTTACACGCCGTTGCAGGCCACCGTGCTGGGCGCCGACGAGCAGGGCTCGCCCCACCACGAGGTGCTGCGCTCGGCCGAGGGCGTGGAGGGCATGCCGGTGGTGGTGGCCGACCTGCACTCGGCGCTGCCCGCCGTGGTGGCGGGGGTGCGCGCGCACCGGCCGGGGGCGCGGATCGTCCACGTGATGCTGGACGGGGGCGCGCTGCCCGCGGCGTTCTCGCGGCTGGTGGGCGCGCTGCGCGAGGAGGGTCTGCTGGCGGGGTGCGTGACCACGGGGCAGTCCTTCGGCGGTGACCTGGAGGCGGTGACCGTGCATTCGGGGCTGCTGGCTGCCCGGCACGTGCTGGGTGCGGACGTGGCGGTGGTGTGCCAGGGTCCGGGCAACCTGGGCACCGGGACGCCGTGGGGGTTCTCGGGAGTCTCGTGCGGTGAGGCGGTGAACGCGGCGGCGGTGCTGGGCGGGCGTCCGGTGGCGTCGCTGCGGGTGAGCGAGGCCGACGCGCGCGAGCGGCACCGGGGGGTGTCGCACCACAGCCTGACCGCCTACGGGCGGGTGGCGCTGGCGCGGGCGGAGGTGGTGGTGCCGCTGCTGCCGGGGGTGTTCGGCGAGCGCGTGCGCGTCCAGGCCGGGGCTCTGGGCGAGCGGCACACCCTGGTGGAGGTGGGTGTGGACGGGCTGGAGGAGGCGGTGCGGACGCTTCCGGTGAAGGTGTCGACGATGGGCCGTGGCCTGGAGGAGGACCGCGCGGCCTTCCTGAGCGCCGCGGCGGCGGGCCGCCACGCGGCCGCGCTGCTGTAGGCGCGGGTCAGGGGCGGCGCGGGCGGGTTGTCCACAGGCTCCGGAACGGTCTGGTTCGAGCTGGGTCCGGGCTTCTACCCTGGTTAAAGGGGGCGCTCGCGCCCCGCCCGCCCCGTGCTGCCCGGCCTTCGACAGACCCGGCCCGGCCCGGCCCAACGCGCCGGGCTCCGGGCCCTCGCCGCGCCCCGCCAAAGCGCCGGGGTCCGCACCCCCGGCTTCTGCGCCTCCCGCCCCGGGTTGCGGGTTACGGGTTACGGGTTGCAGTGCGTCCCGCCCCGAACTCCGGCTTCCGGGCCTCCCGCCTCAGGCGCCTGGTCCCGGCGCGCCCCGCCCCAAACCGCGGGTTCCAGGCTCCGGGTCACGGGCACCGCGCCTCCCACTCCGAACTCCGGGCTCCTGGTTCCGGCACGTCCCGCCCCGGGTTATGGGCTCCGGGCTCCGGCGCGTCCCACCCAGAACCGCGGGCTCCGAGGCACGGCGGGCCCCACCCCAAGTCACGGGTTCCCGGCCGCCCCGCTCCTCAGCGCTGGTCGGCCGGACCGGGGTCGCCCGCCATGATCCCGGGCGCGAGGTCCGTACCGTCCCCCGCCTGCGCCTCCGGGGTCTGGGGCTCCGGCCCCCGCGTGTCGGGAACCCCTGCCTGCGGCGCCTGCGCCTCCGGGACGCGCCCCTCAGAAACCCGCTGCTCGGACCCCCGGGCCTCCGGAACCTCCGCCCCGGCCTCCCCGGCCGCACCCGAAGTCCCCGACGCGTCCGGTGCCCCCGACACGTTCGCCCCGGAAGCCCCCTCCTCCGGGGCCGGAGCCCGCGACCGCGCGCCGCCCTCCCCCGCCCCCGGGACCCCGGGCTCCGCGGCCCGTGCCTCCGGCGCGGTCCGGGCGGCGGGCACGACCCTGTTCGGTCCGCTCGGCGCCTGTCCGGGCAGGGGCGCCCGCCGGGTGCCCTCCAGCATGTGCTGGGAGGGGGCCTCGAAGAAGGTCCCGGGCCGGAACATCGCCAACGAGGTCGGCCGGGCGCGCACCCCCTCGTCCACCCGCAGCACCTCGGGCACGAACACGGCCCCGTCCCCGCAGGTGATCCCCCACTCCCGCCCCCGGCCGGTCGCGACCACCTGCCCGGGCGCCCCGCCGGCGACCCCGCCCACCAGGCGTCCCGAGCACAGCGTGATCCGGGCGCTGCCGAACATCGCGAACGCCCCCGGGTAGGGCTCGGCCAGCGCGCGCACCATCCGGTCCACGTCGCTTCCGGAGGCGGTGAGGTCGAGGTGGCCGTCGCTGGGGCGCCGGCGCGGCCACACCGACGCGTGGCCGCTCTGCGGCCGCCGGGGCGCGGTGCCCTCCAGCAGGCCCTCCATGTGGCGCACGAGCAGTTCCGCTTGGAGGAGCCCCACGCGTTCGTACAGACCGGCGGCGGTGGCGTCCGGGGCCACGTCGAACCAGGCCTGGTCGACGATGTCGCCGCTGTGCTCCTCCCCTTCGATGTGGAAGAGGGTCACGGCGCTGGAGCGCATGTCGCGCAGGATCGTCCACGGGATGGGCGCCCGGCCCCGGCCGACGGGCAGCGGCGCCGGGTGCAGCCCGACCCCGCCCAGAGCCAGGGAGGACAGGACCTCCTCCGGGACGGTTCCCGACCAGCCCGCGACGACCATCAGGTCGATGCCGTGGAAGGTGAGGGCCTCGCGCACCTCGCCCGAGTCGAGGGCGGCGCGCAGGTGCGGCAGACCGAGCCGGTCGGCGAGGGCCCCGTAGTCGTGGTAGCCGGAGCAGTGGGCCAACTCGGCGGGGTGGGACACCACCAGACCGGGCGGGAAGCCTCGGGCGCACAGCTCCTCCAGCGCCGGAACACCGAGGCCCAGCCCGGAGGCGTAGCAGTAGCGCCGACGGTCTGACATGAGCTCCCCCCTCGCCCGTCCACCGATGGATTCGACTCTACGCACCGGCCGGGGAAGGGCAGTGGAACGCGGTACCTGGGCGTGTCCGCCCAGGCGGGACCGGGCCGGACACGCGGACGCCCCCGCGGGTTCCCTCCCCGCGGGGGCGTCCGGTGTCGGCTCTCCGGGTGTGCGCGCCCGGCTGCGCCGGGGACCGCTCCCCGGCCCCGGGCGTGCACGGGACCGCGCCGGGAGGGCTACTCCCCGCCCTCCTCGGACGCGGGGGACTCCTCCGGTGCGGCCTCCTCGCCGCCGGCGCCCTCGCCCTCTGCGGGCTCGGGGGCCGGGGGGTTGTCGTAGGCGCCCAGGATGTCGATGACGAAGACCAGCGTCCCGGCGGGGGCTCCCCCGGACTCCTCCTCGGTCTCGCCGTAGGCCATGTCGCCGGGCACGACCAGCATCAGGCGGCTGCCGACCGGCTGGCCGACGATGCCCTCGTCCCAGCCCTCGATGACCGCGCCCGCGCCGATCGTGGTGTCGAAGGGGTCGCCGCCGCGGCTCCAGGTGGAGTCGAACACCGGGTGTTCGCCGTTGTCGTCGGCCTCCCAGCGCACACCGCTGTACTGGACGATGACCTGCTGGCCCTCCTCGACCTCGGCGCCGTCGCCCTCGATGAGCGGGACGACCTCCAGGTTCTCGGGGGGATCGGTGTCGGGGACCTCGATGGTGGGCTCGCTGTGGCCCTCCTGGGTCACCGTGGGCAGGCCGTCGCCGCCGTCGGTGACCTGCTGGCCCTCCACGACCGAACCCTTGTTGAAGCGGTCCATCAGGTCGATGACCAGGACGCTCGCGCCCTCCTGGACGGGCTGTCCCGACATCTCGGCCTGCTGGCGCTCCTGCTCGGTCAGGGGCGGGAAGACGTACACGGCCCGGCTGCCGACCGGCTGGCTGACCAGCACGTCGCTGATCTCCGCGGGCATCTGCTCCATGCGGATCAGGTCCGGGGCGCCGGTCTCGTAGCTGGACTGCCCCTCGACGGGCGCGCCCTCGCCGGGGCCGGTCCACTGGAACTGGACGACGTTGGCGATCAGGAGGTCGTCGGCGCGCACCAGCTCGTTCTCGCCCGGGCCCTCGTCGACGACGCCCGCGATCTGCTCGGTGGGGGGCTCCTCGTCGGGGAAGGCGACCTCCGGTTCCTCACCGACCTCGCCGGTGACTTCGGGAAGCCGCGGGTCGAGCTGGTCCTCCCCCATACGCATGAAGGCGGGAGTACGCCACTCTTCGGGGATGTTTCCGCAGCTTGAGACCGCCAGGGCGATCGCGGTCAGCGGCACCGCGAGGGCGGCAGCACGTCGGTGCATGGGTCACAACCTCTGATTTCCGGCTTGGGACAGAGTCACACTACCGAAAAGAGGGGCCGTAACCATCCCCTGGAACGCCACGAACGCCGGAGCCCCGCCGCGGACGGCCTTCGACCGCCGGACGGGGCTCCGGGAGCAGGGGACCGGAAGTCCTACATACCGGCGATGAGCTTCTCCACCCGCTCGTCCACCGACTTGAAGGGGTCCTTGCACAGCACCGTGCGCTGGGCCTGGTCGTTGAGCTTGAGGTGCACCCAGTCCACCGTGAAGTCGCGGCGCTGCTCCTGGGCGCGCCGGATGAACTCGCCGCGCAGCCGGGCCCGCGTGGTCTGCGGCGGCACCGACTTGGCCTCGAAGATCTTGAGGTCGCCGACCACCCGTTCCATCTGGCCGCGGCCCTGGAGCAGGTAGAACAGTCCCCGGTCGCGGTGGATGTCGTGGTAGGTCAGGTCGAGCTGGGCCACCCGCGGCGAGGACAGGGACAGGTCGTGCTTGTCGCGGTAGCGCTCCAGCAGCAGGTACTTGGCCACCCAGTCGATCTCGCGGGAGACGGTCTCCAGGTTCTGGGTCTCGACCGCCTCCAGGGTGCGCTGCCACAGCTCCAGGACGCGCTTGCCGGTGGCGTCGGTGCCGTGCCGGTCGACGTAGCTCTGCACCTTGTCCAGGTACTCGCGCTGGATCTCCAGCGCGCTGGCCTCGCGCCCGTTGGCCAGGCGTACCTTGCGGCGGCCGGTCATGTCGTGGCTGACCTCGCGGATGGCCCGGATCGGGTTCTCCAGCGTGTAGTCGCGCATGACCACCCCGGCCTCGATCATGCGCAGCACCAGGTCGGTGGAGCCCAGCTTGAGCAGGGTGGTGGTCTCGCTCATGTTGGAGTCGCCGACGATGACGTGCAGGCGCCGGAAGCGCTCGGCGTCCGCGTGCGGCTCGTCGCGGGTGTTGATGATGGGGCGCGAGCGGGTGGTGGCCGAGGAGACGCCCTCCCAGATGTGCTCGGCGCGCTGGCTGACGCAGAACAGGGCGCCGCGGGGGGTCTGGAGCACCTTTCCGGCGCCGCAGATGATCTGGCGGGTGACCAGGAAGGGGATGAGCACGTCGGCCAGGCGTCCGAACTCGCCGTGCCGTCCCACGAGGTAGTTCTCGTGGCAGCCGTAGGAGTTGCCCGCCGAGTCGGTGTTGTTCTTGAACAGGTAGATGTCCCCGGCGATGCCCTCCTCGTGCAGGCGCTGCTCGGCGTCGACCTGCAGCCCCTCCAGGATGCGCTCGCCGGCCTTGTCGTGGGCCACCAGGTCCACGAGACTGTCGCACTCGGGGGTGGCGTACTCGGGGTGGCTGCCCACGTCCAGGTACAGGCGGGCGCCGTTGCGCAGGAACACGTTGCTGCTGCGCCCCCAGGAGACCACCCTGCGGAAGAGGTAGCGGGCGACCTCGTCCGGGGACAGGCGGCGCTGTCCACGGAAGGTGCACGTGACCCCGTACTCGTTCTCCAGCCCGAAGATCCGTCGTTCCACGCGGCCTCACCAACTTCCCGTCACCGGGGTGTGGACGACGGGGCCGCGCCGTCCACACCCGCCCGGCCGGTGCGGCGCCTCGGGAGCGCCGCACCGTGAATCATCGTTTCCAGGTCACTCGTCGGTCCCGCCCGTGGTGGTGCTTCCGGTGGTTCCGGTGCTTGCGGTGCCGCCTCCGGCCGTCCTGCCCTCCGCGATGAGGTCGGTCAGGCGCTGGCCGTGGATGCGGCGGAACTTGCGGTGCTCCCTGGACCGCTCCAGGACCGCGACCTCCAGGTTGGTGGCCTCCAGTTCGCGCTCCTCGCCGTTCTCCCTGGCCAGGGCGTGGGTGGCCGCGTTGAGGGCGGCGCTGAGGGGGGCGTCGGCGGCGAAGCGGTCCTTGAGCACGCCGGACACGTGCTCGGAGGAGCCCCCCACGGCCACGAAGCCCTGCTCGTCCACGATGGAGCCGTCGAAGGTGATGCGGTAGATCTCGTCGTCGGCCGCGGTGTCGCCGACCTCGGCGACGACGATCTCCACCTCCCAGGGCTTGAGGCTCTCGCTGAACACGGTGCCCAGGGTCTGGGCGTAGATGTTGGCGAGCTGGCGCCCGCTGACGTCGCGGCGGTCGTACTGGTATCCGCGCACGTCGGCGAAGCGCACGCCCATCAGGCGCAGGTTCTCGAACTCGGGGTAGCGGCCGACGGCGGCGAAGCCGATCCGGTCGTAGAGCTCGCTGATCTTGTGCAGGGTGCGGGACATGTTGTCCGCCACCAGGAGGATCCCGCCCTCGTACTGCAGGACGACGGCGCTGCGGCCGCGCGCGATGCCCTTGCGCGCGTAGTCCGCCTTGTCCTTCATCTGCTGTTCGGGGGCGACGTAGAACGGCATCGACACCGCGGATCGTTTCCTTACCTAGTCGGGAGATGTCTGGTGTGGGACGGGGCCGGTTCAGCCCAGCGTGGCCGTGGGGCCGTCGGGGTCGGCCGCGCGTCCCTGGACCACCTCGGTCGCCAGGCGGGCCACGTCCTCGGCGGGCAGACGGCGGTGGCCGTCCTCGGTGACGACGTCGACGAGGGGGAAGATCTTGCGGTGCAGGTCGGGGCCGCCGGTGGCGGAGTCGTCGTCGGCGGCGTCGTAGAGGGCCTCCAGGGCGACCTTGGCGGCGCCGGTCTGGTCGAGGTCATCGCGGTAGAGCTTCTTGATCGCGCCCCTGGCGAAGACCGATCCGGAGCCGATGGAGTGGTAGCGCTGCTCCTCGTAGCGGCCGCCGGTGGCGTCGTAGCTGAACACGCGGCCCTGTCCGGTGTTCTCGTCGTAGCCGACCAGCAGCGGGACGACGACGAAGCCCTGCATGGCCAGGCCGAGGTTGCCGCGCACCATCTGCGCGAGCTTGTTGGCCTTACCCTCCAGGGAGAGCGAGCGGCCCTCCATCTTCTCGTAGTGCTCCAGCTCGACCTGGTAGAGGCGGGCCAGTTCGATGCCGAATCCGGCCGAACCCGCGATGGCCACGGCGGAGTACTCGTCGGTGCGGAAGACCTTCTCCATGTCGCGGTTGGCGATGATGTTGCCCTGCGTGGCCCTGCGGTCGCCCGCCAGGAGCACGCCGCCGGGGAAGGTCAGTGCGACGATGGTCGTGGCGTCGGGGGTGAGGTGCTCGGTCCCGCCGCCCGGGGGCAGCTTGTGTCCGGGCAGCATCTCGGGGCGGACCGAACTGAGAAACTCGGTGAAGGACGAGGTTCCCGCACTCATGAAAGCGGCGGGCAACCGTCCGCCCTCGAACCCTTCGAACACGCGACTCCCTCCACGCGCGCCCCACCCCGTCATGGGGGCGGGTGGGGCGCCTGTTGTCCTTGTTGTCTGCGGTGGCTGTGCGCCGACCGTTGGAACTGACCCTAGTCCTGTGCGCGGCGGGGCTGGCGGCGCTGGAGTGCGCTGTCAGCGAACCGCCGCGGGTCGGCTACTGGCCGCCCTTCTGCACGAACTGTCGGACGAAGTCCTCGGCGTTGCTCTCCAGCACGTCGTCGATCTCGTCGAGGATGTCGTCGACGTCCTCGTCCAACTGGTCCTTGCGCTCCTGAACGTCCGCCGAGGCCTCGGTCTCCTCGACCTCCTCGTCGCGGCGCGAGGCGTGCTTCTGGCCGCCCGTGTCCTTCGTCGCCATAGCCTGTTACCTCCCGTTCGGGCTCCCCGTTCGGGGCTCTTGCCCTTATCTTGGCCCAACACCGGGCGCCTCAACCCCCTTCCCGGGGCCCGATACTCGCTAGTTACCTCGGATCGTCCCATGTGCGCGCGCACGTGCTCGTACGCGTGTGCGCCGCGTCCCGGGCGTGTCACGGACGACGCCGCACGGCGTCGGCGGGGCCGCCGGACCCGCGCCTCCTCAGGCCCGGAGCGGAGCGGGTCCGTCCGCGCGGAGGACACGGAGGGCGCGGAAGAACCCGCTCCCGCCCGCCGCCCGTCCCCTCGGGATCCCACGCCGCGCCGCCTGGGAAGGGCCGCCACAGGTACGGCTGTTCGCTACGCGCACGGGAGTTACCCGCGGGTCACCGCCCTGACCTTCGGGGTTACTCCTACGTGTCCGCGCGGTCACGAATGGCACTCGGTTCCGATGGCCGCATCCGGCCACGAGACACCCCTTGCCAACACCGCGTTTCCGTGTTGCGGAAGCGATACGGCAGAGAAGCACAAGGTCAGACACACCATCACCATGCGTCACATATTGCAATTCATATGGTCATCCGATGGCCCAATCATCCCTGGAAAGACAGACCCTCGCATCCGCTCTTCCGCTATCCAGGTTGTGCACTTATGGTGTGTGTCCGTTTACCGATTGTCCTGGAGACAGGGCTCTCGGTGGACGCATCGTGGGGTCGGGCCCCCTGCACGGCCCCACCGGAGTCCGACGTCCTCGCCGGCGGGCGTCGGGCCCCGAACCCCCGTCAGTTCCCCGAGGAGAGTAGGGATCTATGCGACCCTCCCCCGCTATCTCCGCTATCGGCACCGGCGCACTCGCGTTCGGTCTGGCGTTCTCCGTGACGCCGGGCGCCAGTGCGGCGACCGTACCGGCCGAGCCAGCGAGCGAGGCCCAGACGATGATGGAAGCGCTGCAGAGAGACCTCGGCCTCACCCCGCTCGGGGCCGAGGAGCTGCTCTCGGCGCAGGAAGAGGCGATCGAGACCGACGCCGAGGCCACCGAGGCCGCGGGAGCGTCCTACGGCGGCTCCCTGTTCGACACCGAGACCCTCCAGCTCACCGTGCTGGTGACCGACGCCTCGGCCGTCGAGGCGGTGGAGGCCACCGGCGCCGAGGCCACCGTGGTCTCACACGGCACCGAGGGCCTGGCCGAGGTGGTCGACGCGCTCGACGAGACCGGCGGCCGGGAAGGGGTCGTCGGCTGGTACCCGGATGTGGAGAGCGACACCGTCGTGGTCCAGGTCGCCGAGGGCGCCAGCGCCGACGGCCTCATCGAGGCCGCGGGCGTGGACCCCTCCGCCGTCCGGGTGGAGGAGACCAGCGAGACGCCGCGCCTGTACGCCGACATCGTCGGCGGCGAGGCGTACTACATGGGCGGCGGACGCTGCTCGGTCGGGTTCGCCGTGACCGACGGTTCCGGCGCGGGCGGCTTCGTGACGGCGGGCCACTGCGGCACCGTCGGCACCGGCGCCGAGAGCTCCGACGGCAGCGGATCCGGAACCTTCCAGGAGTCCGTCTTCCCGGGCAGCGACGGCGCCTTCGTCGCGGCCACCTCCAACTGGAACGTGACCAACCTGGTCAGCCGGTACGACTCCGGCAGCCCCCAGGCGGTGTCGGGTTCCAGCCAGGCCCCGGAGGGCTCGGCGGTGTGCCGCTCCGGCTCCACCACCGGCTGGCACTGCGGGACCATCGAGGCCCGCGGCCAGACGGTGAGCTACCCGCAGGGCACGGTCCAGGACCTGACCCGGACGGACGTGTGCGCCGAGCCCGGTGACTCCGGCGGCTCGTTCATCGCCGGTTCGCAGGCCCAGGGCGTCACCTCCGGCGGCTCGGGCAACTGCACCTCCGGCGGCACGACCTACTACCAGGAGGTCACTCCCCTGCTGAGCAGCTGGGGGCTGTCCCTGGTGACCGGGTAACGCTCCGGTAGCGCCCACGGCGCCCCCGTCCACTGCCGTGGACGGGGGCGCCTTTTCTCATGAGGACACCCCTCGTGGGGGCACCTCTCGTGGGGGCGCCTCACGTGGCGGCATCTATCGTGGGCGCGCCCCGTATTCGTGCGCGCGCGTCCACGACCGCCCTTTCCCGGATTCGCGCGAGCCCTCGGGCCGTGCCGCACGAGCGCGGACCCGCCCTTCTCCGGGAGCACGCGCGAGGCCGCTCACACCATCGCGGCGGCGCGGCGCGGACGCCACTCCGGGGGCACGCGCGGGAGCCTCAGGCGCCCCGCAAGCCCCCTGCGTGTCCGGGTTCGGCCACGGGCGCGTCCACCCTCCCCCGGGGCCGCATCTGGCCGAAAGGCCCCGGAGGGCCACCCTTGACCTTTGGAGTTACACCCCTGTAGCCGTGGTGTTACGGATGGCACCCGGTACCGGCGTCCGCATCCGGCCACGAAGCACTCCTTGACACGACGACCCCGCTTCACTCCGTCACCGGACGAACGCGAGGATCGCAAGGTCGCACGCAGAGCGACTACGCGTAGCCATCGCGAAACGAAGGGTCATGGGACAATCCCTCATCCTTCTGAATGAATACACACCACACGGGTCTTTGCAGCGTCAAAGTGTGCACTTATGTTGGTGATCGTTTACCGGACGTCTCGGTGAATTTCGGGAATCGGATCAACTTCGATCCCCGAAAGGGGCTTTTCGCTCCTACAGGAACGCGAAGCCCTGAATCCCCCGTCTATCCCCCTTGGAGAGTAGGGACCCCCATGAGACCCTCCAGCATCATCTCCGCCGTGGGCACAGGAGCCCTGGCCTTCGGCATGGCACTGGCCATGGCCCCCGGAGCCCTCGCGGCGCCGGCCCCCGTCCCCCAGACCCCCGTCGCCGACGACAGCGCCGCCAGCATGACCGAGGCGCTCAAGCGCGACCTCGACCTCACCTCGGCCGAGGCCGAGGAGCTGCTCTCGGCGCAGGAAGCCGCCATCGAGACCGACGCCGAGGCCACCGAGGCCGCGGGCGAGGCCTACGGCGGTTCCCTGTTCGACACCGAGACCCTCGAACTCACCGTGCTGGTCACCGACGCCTCCGCCGTCGAGGCGGTCGAGGCCACCGGAGCCCAGGCCACCGTCGTCTCCCACGGCACCGAGGGCCTGACCGAGGTCGTCGAGGACCTCAACGGCGCCGAGGTTCCCGAGAGCGTCCTCGGCTGGTACCCGGACGTGGAGAGCGACACCGTCGTGGTCGAGGTGCTGGAGGGCTCCGACGCCGACGTCGCCGCCCTGCTCGCCGACGCCGGTGTGGACTCCTCCTCGGTCCGGGTGGAGGAGACCGAGGAGGCCCCGCAGGTCTACGCCGACATCATCGGCGGCCTGGCCTACTACATGGGCGGCCGCTGCTCCGTCGGCTTCGCCGCGACCAACAGCGCCGGTCAGCCCGGTTTCGTCACCGCCGGCCACTGCGGCACCGTCGGCACCGGCGTGACCATCGGCAACGGCACCGGCACCTTCCAGAACTCGGTCTTCCCCGGCAACGACGCCGCCTTCGTCCGCGGTACCTCCAACTTCACCCTGACCAACCTGGTCTCGCGCTACAACTCCGGCGGCTACCAGTCGGTGACCGGTACCAGCCAGGCCCCGGCCGGCTCGGCCGTGTGCCGCTCCGGCTCCACCACCGGCTGGCACTGCGGCACCATCCAGGCCCGCAACCAGACCGTGCGCTACCCGCAGGGCACCGTCTACTCGCTCACCCGTACCAACGTGTGCGCCGAGCCCGGTGACTCCGGCGGTTCGTTCATCTCCGGCTCGCAGGCCCAGGGCGTCACCTCCGGCGGCTCCGGCAACTGCTCCGTCGGCGGCACGACCTACTACCAGGAGGTCACCCCGATGATCAACTCCTGGGGCGTCAGGATCCGCACCAGCTGACACACCCTCCAGCACGTCCCCCGTCCGCGCGCAGGCGCGGGCGGGGGACGCCCGTGTCCGGCGGCCCCGGGCGGCCGGAAACCGTGGGGGCTCGCGCGGACGGCGGGCGCAAGCCGGCGGGAGGCGCGACCGGGCACGGTCCCGGCCGGGACTCAGGGGGCGCGGTGGACGACGCGGCCGTCGAGCACCGTCATCCACGCGTCGACCTCGCGCAGCCGCTCGGCGGGCAGGGCCTCCACGTCGCGGTCCAGCACCACCAGGTCGGCCAGGTGTCCGGGGCGCAGCGCTCCCAGGCGGTCCTCCACGCCCAGCGCGTGCGCGGCGTCCAGGGTGTGGGCGCGCAGGGCCTCGTGCAGGGTGACGGCCTGCTCGACGCCGATCTCCCGGCCCTCGCGGGTGGTGCGGCACACCGCGTTGGCCACGGTGTCCATCGGGCGCAGGCTGGAGACGAAGGAGTCGCTGGAGAGCACCGGGCGCAGCCCCAGGTCCAGTTCCTCGCGCATGGGCTGGAGCCGGTGGGCCCGCTCCCCCAGGCGGCGCAGGAAGTCGCCGCCGCTGTCGTACAGGAAGTTGGGCTGGTTGACGGGGATGACGCCGTAGTCGGTGAAGCGCTTGGCCTGCTCCGGGGTGGGGTAACCGCAGTGCTCCACGCGCGGGCGCGGGTCGGGGCCCGACACCCGCGCGGCCGAGGCGATGGCGGCCAGGGTGTTGTCCATGGCCGCGTCGCCCTGGGTGTGGACGGCCACCTGCCAGCCCTCCGCGGCGGCCCGCGTGACCAGGTCCACGAGCTGGTCGGGGTGGTGGTAGAGGCTGCCCGCGAACTCGCCGTGCTCGCCGTAGGGGACGCTGAACTTGGCGGTGCCGCCCAGCAGGGTGCCGTCGGAGTAGAACTTCATGCCGGTCAGCCGCAGCCAGTCGTCGCCGAAGGGGCTGGCCAGCCCGGCGGAGGTGAGCGCGTCCAGCTGGTGGGACAGCGGCATGCCGAACGTGCGCAGCGGCAGGGTCCCGGCCGCGCGGGCGGCCCGGTACACGCGCAGCTCGCGTGCCGAGACCTGCGGGTCGCACACGGTGGTGACCCCGGCCGACAGGTAGGGGTCGGCCGCGGCGGCCAACCAGCCCAGGAGCTGTTCGGCGGGCAGGTCGGTGTGGAAGTTGGGGCCGTGGCAGCCGATGTCCACGGCCAGGGGCAGCAGCAGCTCCATGGCCGAGTCCAGGACCATGCCCGTCAGGCGCCCGCCCTCGTCGCGCACGAAGGAGCCGCCCGCCGGGTCGGGGACGTCCTCGCCGATACCGCTCCAGGCCAGGGCGGCGGAGTTGACCACGGCCTGGTGGCCCGAGACGTGGTAGACGATGACCGGGTGCTCCCCGGTGGCCCCGTCCAGGTCGCGGCGAGTGGGCCGCCCTCCCGGGAACTTGGCGTCGTCCATGTGGAAGGCGCGGATCCACTGGCCGGGCGGGGTGCGCTCGGCCTCGGCCCCGATGACGGCGACCAGGTCGGCGGCGCTGCCCACCCGGGGGTACCCGGCGTCGACGGCGGCCAGCGACTCGGCGGTGGAGAGCAGGTGGTTGTGCGGGTCGATGAACCCGGGCAGGACGGTCCGTCCGCCCGCGTCCACCTCCACCGCGCCCGGGCCCGCGGCGGCGCGGGCGGCCTCGGTGTCCCCGGCCAGGCGGACCCGGCCCTCGCGCACGGCCACGGCGCGGGCCCGGGGGTTGGCGTCGTCCATGGTCAGGACGTTGGCGTTGTGGATGAGCAGACCGGACACGGGTGGGATTCCTCCTCGGTGGGCTGGCGCCGGACCGGTCGGCCCGGCGGCGGTGCGGGGGGGGGACGCGCGGCGCCCGGAGGGGCCGCGCGGCGGTCGGGCCGCCGCTCGCGGGCGCGGCGGCCCGGGCCACGGCGGTGCGGGCCACGGCGGTGCGGGCCGCGGGGCCCGCGGCCACAGGGGTGTGAGGTCGCTTCCCCCGGCCCCCTGCGGGCACGAAACGGGGGCCTCAGGCGGTGGCGAGGTCGCTGTCGCGGTGGCGCGGCGCCCGGGCCAGGCACAGGATGCTCACCACGGCCATGGCCATGAGCAGGCCCGCCACCGGCAGGATGCTGCCGGTGGCGGCGAGCAGGGCGGTGCACACGATCGGCGACAGGCCGCCGAAGATCGCCCCCGCGACCTGGTAGGCGATGGAGATGCTGGTGTAGCGGGTGCGCGGCGGGAACATCTGGGCGAGCACGCGGGCGATGGGCCCGTAGACCGCGGCCATGGCCAGGCGCATCACGCACAGCACCACGAAGATCAGCACGGTACTGCCGGTCTCCAGCACCAGGAACTGGGGAAGCGCCAGCACGATGACGCCGACCAGTCCGATGGTGACGACGCGGACGGTGCCGAAGCGGTCGCCCAGCCAGGACACGCCCAGGGTCGCGACGAGTTCGACGAACGCGGCCAGGCTCAGGCCGCTGAGGATGACCTGCTCGCTGATGCCGACCTCGGTGACGCCGTAGGCCTGGAGGAAGGTGGTGACGACGTAGTAGCCGCCGACGGCCACCGGCAGGACGCCGATGCCCAGCAGCAGCGGGCGCCAGGAACCGCGCACGGCCTCGCGCAGCGGCAGCTCCCGCGGCTGGTCGGTGTCCTCGCGCATGGCCTCGAAGACCGGCGACTCCTCCACCTTCAGGCGGATGAACAGGCCCACCAGGACCAGCAGGACCGAGGCGAGGAAGGGCAGGCGCCAGCCCCAGGTGTGGAGCAGGTCGGCGTCCCAGGCGGCGATGAGCCCGAACGAGCCCGTGGCCAGCAGCGCACCGGCCGGGTTGCCGAGCTGGGCGAAGGAGCCGTAGAAGGTCTTGCGGTCCTCGGGGGCGTGCTCGACCGCCATCAGGACGGCGCCGCCCCACTCCCCGCCCACGGCGATGCCCTGGACGAAGCGCAGCAGGACCAGCAGCGCCGGGGCGAGGAACCCCGCCTGCTCGTAGGTGGGCAGCAGACCCACGCAGAACGTGGCCGTGCCCATCATCAACAGGGTGACGACCAGCGCGGACTTGCGGCCCAGGCGGTCGCCGAAGTGGCCGAAGACCAGGCCGCCCAGCGGTCGGGCGAAGAAGCCCACCGAGAAGGTGGCGAAGGAGGCCATCAAGCCGATCACCGGGTCGGTGCCGGGCGGGAAGAACAGGGTGCCGAACACCAGGCTGGCGGCCGTGGCGTAGACGTAGAAGTCGAACCACTCGATGGTGGTGCCGACGAAGGCCGCCACGGCCGCACGCGCGGGGTGCGAGGACGTGGGGGCGGTCCGCTCTGACATGTGTACTCCGTTGCGCGTTCGGTGCGGCCCCGGGCCGGGTCGTCCGGTCGGCGGCGCCGCGGACCGGCGCGGCGCCGCCGACACGTCGCGGACGGGCGCCACCGCGGGTCACGACCGGTGGTTCGGGTGTTGTTGTGACCGTAGACACTCCCCAGCCGTACGCGCCGGGACGGTGTGCACCGCGCCAGCTGTTACACATGTGCACAGTGCACAACCCGCGAGGCAGGAGGTAGGGGCGTTGGCGATCACGGTCCGCGACATCACGGCCGACCCGGACCTGGAGGTGCGGGTGGCGGCGGGCCGCTCCGGCCTGGACCGGGCGATCCGCTGGGCGCACGTGATCGAGCTGCACGACCCGGTGCGCTGGCTGCGCGGCGGGGAGCTGGTGCTCACGGTCGGGCTGGGGCTGGGCGCCGACGAGCGGGCGCGCCGCGCCTACGTGCGCCGGCTGCACGGGGCCGGGTGCGCCGGCCTGGGGTTGGCCGTGGACGTGTGGCGGCGCGAGGTCCCTCCCGAGGTTCTGGAGGAGGGCGACGCCCTGGGCCTGCCGATCCTGCGCGTGGAGGGCGAGACCCCCTTCGTCGCGGTGGTGGAGGCGGTGGCCGACCACTACGCGGCCGAGCGCACGCGCGAACAGCACCGGGTGCTCACCGCGCAGGACGCGATGGCGCGCGCGTCGCTGCGCTCGGGCCCGGCCGGGGTGATGGGCGAGCTGTCCTCGGCCACCTCGGGGGCGTCGCTGCTGTTGGACCGCAACGGGATGACGAGCGCGGCCGTGCCCGACACCGAACCCCCCTGGCACGCGCTGGTGCGCTCGGCCCTGGCGGGGCGCCCGCGCGGGATGACGGTGCTGGCCGACGGGGAGGCGAGCGTCCTCCTCCAGACGCTGGGGCCCACCGGCCGGACCCTGGGCTGGCTGGCTCTGCGCTGCACGTCCCCGGTGACGCCGCACGTGCGCATGCTGGCCAACCACGCGGCCTCACTGCTGGCGGTGGACCTGCTGCACTCGCGCCACGCCCGGCGGGCGCTGTACCGCGAACGCGCCCCGGTCCTGCTCGCCGCGGTGACGGGGCGGCCCCGGGCGCCCCTGCCCCTGCCCGTCCCGCCCTGGGAGGTGGTGTGCCTGCGGACCCCCTCGCCCGACCGGCTGCTGGACCACGCGGCGGACGCGCTGACCGACGTGCTCGGCGACACCGCCGCCGCGCGCGACAGCGCTCTGTGCGTCCTGGAGGACGTGCTGGTGGCCGTCCTGCCCGACGGCGGGGGCGCACCCCGCCCGGGCAGGCGCCTGTTCGAGGCGCTGTCCGCCCCGGACGGGGGCCCGGTCGCGGCCGGGGCCTGCACCGCCCGGGGACCCGAGGACCTGTCCTCGGCCGTGGACCGGGCGCGCCAGGCCGCGACGGAGGGGTACCGGCACGTGGACGAGACCGACGCCTGGGCGCTGCTGCGCTCGGCGGTCCCGGCCGAGGGGGCGCGCGCCTTCGACCAGGCTGTCCTGGGCAGGCTGCGCGCCCACGACGTCCGCAACGGCACGGAACTGGCGCACACCCTGCGCCACTACCTGGACAACAGCGCACAGGTGGAGGCGACCGCCCGGGACCTGGGCGTGCACCGCAACACCCTGCGTTCGCGGCTGCGCGCCGCCGAGCGGGTCATGGGACGCCGCCTGGACGAGCCCCGCACCCGGCTGGAGCTGTGGACCGCCCTGAGCCTGGAGCCCGTCCGCTGCCACGACGGCACCTGGCACACCTGAGGCGCCCCTGCGGGGGCCGCGGACGCGGGCGGGCGTCCGCGGCCCCCGGGGGGCGGACTCCCGCCGGTCAGCGGCCTCCGGTGAGCACCGCCACCAGGTCGGCCGCGGTCGGGGAGGCGTCCAGCAGCTTCCCCACGTGTTCCTTGGTGCCCCGGCGCGGCTCCAGGGTCGGCACCCGCTGGAGCGAGTCGTAGCCCGGCAGGTCGAAGATCACCGAGTCCCAGGAGGCGGCGGCCACCTCGTCGGCGTACTTGGCCAGGCAGCGCCCGCGGAAGTAGGCGCGGGTGTCCTCCGGCGGCTCGGTGACCGCCCGGTCCACCTGGGCCTCCTCCAGCAGGCGCTTCATCCGCCCGCGCGCCACCAGCCGGTTGTAGATGCCCTTGTCCGCCCGCACGTCGGAGTACTGCAGGTCCACCAGTTGCAGGCGGGGGTGCGACCACTCCAGGGAGTCACGGGAGCGGTAGCCCTCCAACACCTTGAGTTTGGCCACCCAGTCCAGCTCGTCGGCCAGGCTCATCGGGTCGGCGCCCAGCCGGTTGAGCACCGACTCCCAGCGGTCCAGGACGTCGGCGGTGTCGGGGTCCACGTCGGTGCCGAAGCGGTCCTCCACGTACTTGCGGGCCTGGTCCAGGTACTCGCACTGGAGTTCCAGCGCGGTCATCCGCCGCCCGTCGCGCAGCCGCACCCGGTGGGTGAGGCCGGGGTCGTGCGAGACCTCCCGCAGGTCGGCCACCGGGGTCTCCAGGGACAGGTCCGCGCTCAGGAACCCGTCCTCGATCATCGACAGCACCAGCGCCGTCGTCCCCAGCTTGAGGTAGGTGGAGATCTCGCTCATGTTGGCGTCGCCGATGATGACGTGCAGCCGCCGGTACTGGTCGGGGTCGGCGTGCGGTTCGTCCCTGGTGTTGATGATGGGGCGCTTGAGGGTGGTCTCCAGCCCCACCTCGACCTCGAAGAAGTCGGCGCGCTGGGAGATCTGGAACCCGCTGCCCTGCCCGTCGGAGCCGATGCCGACCTTGCCCGCCCCGCACACCACCTGGCGGGAGACGAAGAACGGGATCAGGTGCCGGACGATGTCGCCGAACGGCGTCGACCGGTGCATCAGGTAGTTCTCGTGGCAGCCGTAGGAGGCGCCCTTGTTGTCGGTGTTGTTCTTGTACAGCTGGATCGGCTCGATGCCCGGGGTGGCGCCCGCCCGCGCGGCGGCGTCGGCCATCACCCGCTCCCCCGCCTTGTCCCACAGCACCGCGTCGCGCGGGTTGGTGACCTCGGGCGCCGAGTACTCGGGGTGGGCGTGGTCCACGTACAGGCGGGCGCCGTTGGTGAGGATGACGTTGGCCAGGCCCAGGTCCTCGTCGGTGAGCTGCGTGGGATCGGCGACCTCACGCGCCAGGTCGAAGCCGCGCGCGTCGCGCAGCGGGTTCTCCTCCTCGAAGTCCCAGCGGGCGCGCCGCGCCCGGGCCGCCGAGGCGGCCAGATAGGCGTTGACCACCTGGGTGGAGGTGACCATCGCGTTGGCCCCGGGGTTGCCTGGTACGGAGATCCCGTACTCGGTCTCGATACCCATAATCCGCCGCACACTCATGGTGAGAGGTTATCCACCGAGGCGTGGTCTTGAACGCTTCCGCGCCAATTGTGGCCCAAGTGCCGTGTTCTGGGGCGTTGCGCGGTACCGCGGCGTGCCGCCCCCTCGCAGGTCACGACGTACGAAGGCCCCACACCCGGTCGGCGCCGGTCCGCTCCCGCCGGGCGGGGGCGGCGTCCCGGTCAGCGGGACGCGGAGCCGGGGGCCGCCGCCCCCGGCGACCGCTCACCTGATGTGCCCGGAGCGCCTGGCCCGTGCCGCGCCCGGCCAACCAGCGCGGGGACCCAGAGCACCATCGCCCCGCCGTCACGGGGACCGGACGCGACCGGCGCGGGAAGGGGCCGACCGGTGGTCCGGTCGGCCCCCCAAGGCGCTCTCGGAGTGCGTTTCCACAGGCACTGGCCGGTACCAGGGCAGCGGTACAGCGCGTCCGGG
Source organism: Nocardiopsis sp. LDBS0036 (assembly GCF_041228755.1). Taxonomy (NCBI): domain Bacteria; kingdom Bacillati; phylum Actinomycetota; class Actinomycetes; order Streptosporangiales; family Nocardiopsidaceae; genus Nocardiopsis; species Nocardiopsis sp. LDBS0036. The sequence continues at coordinate 306,400 of NZ_CP141103.1, read as the reverse complement.
CGGGCCGCGCGGTGTTACGCCGCGGGGGACATGGTCACCTGGGTGACGGTGCGCCCGTTGGCCTGGTCGATCCTGGCCTTCCAGGAGTCCAGCACCACCTCTTCCCCCGGCTCCTGGGGGATGTGGCCCAGCACCGCGATGACCAGCCCGGCGACGGTGACGTAGTCCCCTTCGGGCAGGTCGTCCAGATGAATGTCGATGTCGGGCAGGTCGTGCACGGGATAGGTCCCGGGCAGGGTGAAGGACCCGTCGGCGTTGCGGGTCACGGTGCGTATGTCGGAATCGGTCTCGTCGTAGATCTCCCCGACGATCTCCTCCAGCAGGTCCTCCAGGCTCACGATGCCGTCGACGCCACCGACCTCGTTGATGACCACGCCCAGCTGCTGGTGTTCGGCGATCATGCGGCGCAGGGCCAACGACACCACCAGGGAATCAGGCAGGAGCAGCGGTTCGCGGGCCAGTTCTCCGGCGTCGGCCCCACCGCGCACCAGGTCGGACCAGTGCACGACACCGAGCACGTCGTCCAGGTCGTCGTCGTTGACCACCGGCGCCCGGGAGTGCCCGTGTTCGGCGAGCATCTGCGCCGCCTGGGCCGCGGGCGTGCGGGCGGGGATGGTGAACACCTCACCACGGGGAACGACGACCTGGCGCAGGCGCCGGTCGTCGATCTCGAAGGCTCCGGAGATGATGGTGCGCTGCTCCCGGGTCATGCCCCGCTGGGTGGCGAGCATGTCGCGCAGCTCCTCCTCGCTGACCTCCTCCTTGGCCGCGGAGGGGTCACCGCCCGTCAGGCGCACCACGAGGTTGGTGGAGACGCTCAACAGCCACACCACGGGGCGGGAGAGCATGGCGAGCAGGTCCAACGGTCGGGAGACCAGCACCGCCCACGTCTCGGCCCGCTGCATGGCGATGCGCTTGGGCGCCAGCTCTCCGAAGACCAGCGTGACGAAGGACAGGAGCACGGTCACCAGGACGATCGCCACCGGGCTGGCGGCCGAGCCCAGGAAGCCCAGGGGCTCGATGAGGGGCTGCGCCAGGGACACGGCCGCGGTGGCCGAGGCCAGGAAGCCCGCGAGGGTGATGCCGATCTGGATGGTGGCCAGGAAACGGTTGGGGTCCCGTGCCAGGCGAGCCACCGCCCGGCCGCCGGGACCCCGCGCCGCCAACTGTTTGATCTGCCCCTCCCGGAGGGTGATCAGGGCGATCTCGCTCCCCGCGAACAGGGCGTTGACGAGAACGAGGACAAGGACGAGGCCGAGTTGAACCCCGTAGCTTTCCATAACTGCTGTCGTCTCCGATGCTGTAGTGCTCTGGCACGGAACCCGTTCGGGCCGTGGCACCAGAGCCTCTCACAACCCCGCCCGGGAACCGCCCTCGGCTGTCAGCCGGATTCGAACGGGCGTCGGCGAGGGCACTCCTCGGCCCGCTCCGCCTCCGGGAAAGTGTCATCACCCTGCCGTCACGGGACCCGGGGACAACCGGCACGGGAAGGGGCCGACCGGTGGTCCGGTCGGCCCCTCGGAGCGCTCTTGCAGCCGTGTTCCTACAGGTACTGGCCGGTGTTGGGCACCGTGTCGATGCTCCGACCGGAGTCCGCGCCCTTCTTGCCCGTGACCAGGGTCCGGATGTAGACGATGCGCTCGCCCTTCTTACCGGAGATGCGCGCCCAGTCGTCGGGATTGGTGGTGTTGGGCAGGTCCTCGTTCTCGCTGAACTCGTCGACGCAGGCCTGCATCAGGTGCGAGACCCGGATGCCCTTGGACTGCTGGTCGATGAAGTCCTTGATGGCCATCTTCTTGGCCCGGGAGACGATGTTCTCGATCATCGCGCCGGAGTTGAAGTCCTTGAAGTACAGGACCTCCTTGTCACCGTTGGCGTAGGTGACCTCCAGGAAGCGGTTCTCCTCGCCCTCGGTGTACATGCGCTCCACGACCCGCTGGATCATGGCGTCCACCGTGGCCCTGGCCGAACCGCCGTGCTCGACGAGGTCCTCGTCGTGCAGCGGCAGGTCCGTGGTGATGTACTTGCCGAAGATGTCGCGGGCCGCCTCGGCGTCGGGCCGCTCGATCTTGATCTTGACGTCCAGGCGGCCGGGGCGCAGGATCGCCGGGTCGATCATGTCCTCGCGGTTGGAGGCGCCGATGACGATGACGTTCTCCAGGCCCTCCACACCGTCGATCTCGCTCAGGAGCTGGGGCACGATCGTGTTCTCCACGTCGGAGGACACACCCGAGCCGCGGGTGCGGAAGATCGAGTCCATCTCGTCGAAGAAGACGATGACCGGGGTGCCCTCGGAGGCCTTCTCCCGTGCGCGCTGGAAGACCAGGCGGATGTGCCGCTCGGTCTCTCCCACGTACTTGTTGAGCAGCTCGGGGCCCTTGATGTTGAGGAAGAAGCTCTTGCCGACGTCGCGGCCGGTGCGCTCGGCGACCTGCTTGGCCAGCGAGTTGGCGACCGCCTTGGCGATGAGCGTCTTACCGCACCCGGGAGGGCCGTAGAGCAGCACGCCCTTGGGCGGGCGCAGCTTGTGCTCGTAGAAGAGCTCCTTGTACAGGTAGGGCAGCTCGACCGCGTCGCGGATCATCTCGATCTGCCCGGAGAGGCCGCCGATGTCGGTGTAGGCGATGTCGGGGACCTCTTCGAGGATGAGCTCCTCGACCTCGGACTTGGGGATGCGCTCGTAGACGTAGCCCGAGCGCGGCTCCAGCAGCAGCGAGTCGCCGGGGCGGATCGCCTCGTCGCGCAGCGGCTCGGCCAGGCGGACGATCCGCTCCTCGTCGTGGTGGGAGATCACCAGGGCGCGCTCGCCGTCCTCAAGGATCTCCTTGAGCATGACGACCTCGCCGACGGTCTCGAAGGACTCCACCTCGACGACGTTGAAGGCCTCGTTGAGCATGACCTCCTGGCCGGGGCGCAGGTTGTCCAGGTCCACCGAGGGACTGACGTTGACCCGCATCTTGCGGCCGTTGGTGAAGATCTCGACGGTCTCGTCCTCGCGCGAACCGAGGTAGACGCCGAAGCCCGACGGCGGCTGGGCGAGCCGGTCGACCTCCTCCTTGAGCGCCACGATCTGCTCGCGCGCCTCCTTCAAAGTGGAGACGAGCCGTTCGTTCTGGCCGTTGGCGGCGGCGAGGTTGGCCTGTGCCTCCCTCAGCCGCTCCTCCAGCAGGCGTACATGCCGGGGCGAATCGGCGAGCTTGCGCCGAACAACGCTGAGTTCCTTTTCCATGTAGGAGACCTGGGCCGTGAGTTCTTCGACTTCACGGTCCCGGTCGCTCTGACGCTCGTCGTCGCGCTCAGCCACGTCCGCCACCTCCCTATGAGGAACTACATCGGAGCCTACCTACCCTCGCCCTATTCCTAACCTCCCAAGGCCGCAGAGTGTCGTAGGCCTCATTTCCAGGTCTTGCGTCAGCACAGGTCAGAGTGCTAGCGGATGACCCGACGTAATGAGAACGTAACCTCTGGGTCCGGCCACGGGCAAGGAGTCCGCCCCTCCGGGCGCTCCCTCCCCGCGCACGTCAGCGGACCCGCCCGCACACGCCGGAGCCCGCCCGGGCGGGTCCCCGTGGGGACCGCGCCGGGGACGCACGGTGAGGAGCGGTGTGCGTCCCGCGCGGGCGGGCTCAGTCGGTGGGCTCGGGTGAGGGGCCGGGAGCTCAGCCGCGGGCGCCGTCCTCCGGGGCCTGAGGGTCGACAGCGCCCTCCGGGGTCTGCGGGCCGGAGGCGTCGGCCGCCCCGCCGGACTCCTCGGCACCCCGGGGCGCCTCGGGAACCGCCGCGTCGGTGGCCAGCGCCCGGACCTCCCCGGCCGGGGTCGCCTCCCGCGCTCCGTCCGCGCGCCGGTCCTGCTCGCGCGCGGCGGTGAAGTCCTTGCCGTAGGCGCCCTTGGCCGGACGGCGGCGTCGCTCGGGGGCCTCGGCCCCGTCGGCCAGGCGGCGCGCGACCACCAGGAAACCGGTGTGCCCGATCATGCGGTGGTCGGGGCGCACCGCCAGGCCCTCCACGTGCCAGGTGCGCAGCATGGTCTCCCACGAGCGCGGCTCGTAGAAGCGGGGGTCCTCGCGCAGCTGCTCCACGACGCGCGAGAGCTGGGTGGTGGTGGCGACGTAGCAGCACACCAGCCCGCCCGGGATGAGGGCGTCGGCGACCGCGTCCAGGCACTCCCAGGGCGCGAGCATGTCCAGGAAGACGCGGTCGACGTCGGTCTCGTCCAGCTCCTCCACCAGGTCGCCGACGGTGAGCTTCCAGGCCGGGTGCGGACCGCCGTGGAACCTCTCCACGTTCTTGCGGGCGATCTCGGCGAAGTCGGCGCGGCGCTCGTAGGAGTGCACCATGCCGCTCTCACCGACCGCGCGCAGCAGCCAGTTGGACATGGCCCCCGAGCCCGCCCCGGCCTCCACCACGCGCGCGCCGGGGAAGATGTCGGCCTCCACGAGCACCTGGGCGGCGTCCTTGGGGTAGACGATGGTCGCGCCCCGCTTCATCGACAGGGTGTAGTCGATCAGCAGGGGGCGCAGCGCCACGTAGGCCGTGCCGGTGTTGGAGCGCACCACACTGCCCTCGGGCTGTCCGATGAGGTCGTCGTGGTCGACCTTGCCCTTGTGGGAGTGGAAGGCGGCGCCCTCTCGCAGGGTGATGGTGTGCATGCGACCCTTGGGGTCGGTCAACTGCACGGTGTCGCCGTCGGTGAAGGGGCCGCGGCGGCCATGGATACCGGTCAACGTCGCTCTCGTCTTCCCACGTCGCTATTGGTTGGCAGGGCGATCGCCCAGGGTATCGGCCCCCCGGTACCGCGGCGAACGGGCACGGGGCGCCCCCGCGTGCGAAATCCCCGCGCCCAGGGCAGTATTCAGCCTGACGGGCCCCTGACCGCGCCCGACCACCACACGAGGACCACGGGAGAAGACAACCCATGTCACAGCTGACCACGGGGCTGGGAATCGACATCGGCGGCAGCGGGATCAAGGGCGCGCCGGTCGACCTGACCACCGGCGAGTTCCTCAAGGAGCGGATGAAGGTCCTCACCCCCGACCGCTCCGACCCCGAGGCGGTGGCCGAGATCGTGCACGGGATCGCCGAGCACTTCCCCGAGGCGGCGGGAATGCCCCTGGGCGTGACCTTCCCGGGCGTGGTGCAGGGGGGCGTGGTGCGCACCGCGGCCAACCTGGACAAGAGCTGGATCGACACCGACGCGCGGTCGCTGTTCGCCGAGGCCACCGGCCGCCCGGTGCGCGTGCTCAACGACGCCGACGCCGCCGCCGTGGCCGAGAGCCGCTACGGCGCGGCCAAGGACGTGCCGGGGGTGGTGCTGATGACCACCCTGGGCACGGGGATCGGCACCGCCCTGGTGGTGGACGGGCGCCTGGTGCCCAACACCGAGTTCGGGCACCTGGAGATCGACGGCCACGACGCCGAGACGCGGGCCTCCTCGGGCGCCAAGGAACGCGAGGAGCTGTCCTACCGCGAGTGGGCGACCGAGCGGCTGCAGCGCTACTACCGGGTCGTGGAGGACCTGCTGTGGCCGGACCTGATCGTGGTCGGCGGAGGGGTCAGCCGCAAGGCGGAGAAGTTCCTGCCGCTGCTGGACATCCGCACGCCCGTGGTGGCCGCCTCGCTGCTCAACACGGCCGGGATCGTCGGCGCCGCCCTGGCCGCCGCCGAGTCCGAGACCGGCTGAGGCGGCCCGGGCCACCCGGCCCTAGGGGTGCGGGCGCAGCCCCCTGACCGCCTTGTCCACGTCCCCCCTGGGCCCGTACACGGCCACGGCGCCCCCGGTGTCGAAACGCACGGGTGTGCGGACGCCGCGTCCCCGGCGCCGGGGGCGTGGACGCCGGTGCGCGGCGGGGGTGCCGCTGTCGGAGGCCTCCGCGCGGTCGGGGTTCACCGACCAGAGCCATCTGACGCGGTGGTTCGGCCGCTCCTACGGGATCACGCCGGGGGCGTTCCGCGCGGCGGACCGCGCCCGCTCAGCCCTCGCCGACGGACAGGGACAGGGCGACCACGATCCGCCGCGCGGCGGTGGAGGTGTGCGCGACCGGTGAGATGGGCACGCCCGCCAACGCCGTGGGCAGCCCGTCCTGGAGCGGCCAGCGCATCCACCACCACAGGTCCCCGCGGTGGGGCCGCAGCAGGGCGCGGTGGGGCCGGGTGCTGGGGCCGGCGTCCACCGCCCCGCACAACCCGTCCTCACGGGCCTCCACCCCGCGTGAGCGCAGCTCGGCGGCCAGCCCGCGCAGGGCGAGGTTGGTCAGCTCCACGCGGTCCACCGGCCCGGCCGTACCCGGGGCACACCTCAGGCTCGGACTCCCCGTCGGCGGGGTCTCAACGGTCAACGGGACTCCCCTCCCCTTCCCAGACGCCTTCTGGGACCAACGACCCTTGCACTCTGCCGTATCCGGAGGAAAAACCGCCGGTCCTATGCGGATCACGCATACGTACTTCTTTCTTACACATAGCCACCAGCGGCGCCCGGATTCCCTAACCTAAGCTCATGTCCCAACCAGACGGCGTTCTTCCACCGGACCTGTGGACACGCCCCCGCATGGCGGGTGCCCTGGCCACCTGTGACATGGCGACGATCATCGAGGGCGTGCGCGCGGCGCACGGCTGGTCCCAGGGCGACCTCGCCCGCGCGATCGACTACTCCCAGAGCTGGGTCTCGCGCGTGGTCAACGGCCAGCAGTCGCTGACCATCAGCCAGGTACACGACCTCGCCCGACGCCTGGGCATCCCGCTGCACATGCTGCGTTTCGGCGGCACCGCGCCCCAGGCCCGTCCCGCCGAGAAGGGGGTGGACACCACGAGGCGCCGCGACTTCGGACGCGCGGTGGCCGCGGGAGCCCTGCTCACCGCCACCACCGTCACCACCGGTGCGGCTCCGGCCCCGGTGGCGTCGGACCCGTACCCCGACACCGTCAACGAGACGACCGCGCCCTCCCTGCGCGCCATCACCGGGGGCCAGCGCCGCATGGACGCCACCTCCCCCTCCCGCCACCTGCTGCCCAGCGCTGTGGCGCACGTGCATCTGGCCGAGCACATGCGTGGGCAGGCGCACGGGACGCCCTTCCACGGCGAGTTGAGCGCCGCGGCCAGCGAGGCCTCCGGCTTCGCCGCCTGGCTGCACGCGGACCGGGGGGACATGGGGTCGGCCAGGGCGCACTACCGCACCGCCGTGACGCGCGCGCGCCAGGCGGACATGCGCCTGCTCGACGTGTACATGCTGGGCTCCCTGGCTGCCTTCGAGACCGACACCGCCGAGGACCACCACCTGGGCCTGGGGCTGGTCCAGGAGGCCGAACACGTCCTGGGCCCCGCCGCCCACCCCACCGCGCGCGCCTGGCTGGCCTGCGTGGGGGCGCTCGCGCACGCCGGGAACGGGGACGGCGCTGCGGCCGCGCGCGCCCTGGGCCGGGCGGAGCGGGAGGTGGCCCGCTCCGCCAACACCGACCCGCCCTGGCCGTGGGTGTTCGCCTTCGACGAGACCAAGGTCGCCGGTTACCGCGCCCGGGTGGGCGTGCGGCTGCGCCAGCCGCACGACGCCCGGCGGGCCTTCGCCGAGGCGTTCGCGCCCAACGGGGGCAACCCCAAGCAGTCCGCGGTCCTCCAGGTGGAACTGGCCTCGGCGCACGCCGACGCGGGGGACGTGGACGAGGCCTTCCGCCTGGTCCACGAGGCGCTGAACACGGGCGTGCGCTACGAGTCCGAGCGGATCATCGGCCGGGTCCGGGCCTTTCGCCGCCGCTGCTCGGGAACGCGGGCGCGCTGCGTGGCCGACCTGGACGACCGGCTCCTGTCCCTGGTGAGGGGCGCCGCCGCCCAGGGGTAGGAAAACCGCGAAGCGACCATCAGGGAGGTCCCGTGATCCACATCGGAGTCACCGGTCACCGAGACCTGGCCCCCGGCGTGCGACGCACCGTCACCGCGCTGCTCACCGCCCACCTGGAGCCCTACGGCTGCGAGATGGTGGGCCTGTCCTGCCTGGCCGACGGCGCCGACGCCGTCTTCGCCGAGGCCGTCGTCGCCGCCGGAGCCCCGCTGGAGGCGGTCATCCCCGCCTCCGGCTACCGCCAGGCGCTGCCCGAGGAGCACCGCCCCGTCTACGACCGCCTCCTGCGACAGGCCGTCCTCGTGCACACGCTGCCCCGCACCGAGTCCACCCCCGAGGCTCACCTGGAGGCCGGAAGGCTGCTCGTGCGGCGCTGCGACCAGCTCGTGGCCGTCTGGGACGGCCAGCCCGCGCGCGGCCCCGGCGGCACCGCCGACGTGGTGGCCTACGCGCGCTCGCTCTTTCGCCCGGTCTCGGTGCTGTGGCCCGAGGGCGCCCGCCGCTGATCCCCGGTTCGGCGCCCGCCAACCGCGCCGCGCGACCCCCACCCGCGCCGCGAAGGAGAAGATCGGCACCCTCCCACCACCCAGCGTCCACCGCCCGCGCCGCGCGCCCCGCCGCGAAGGAGAAAAACGGCCCCGCCGACACCGTCCGGCCCCGGCCGGTTCAGCGCCCGCCCGAGACCACCGCGTTGACGTCCGCGGCCCTGAGCACCCCGCGCACCCCACCGGCCTCGTCCACCACCACGTACTCCGGCAGCGGATGACCCGTCAGCGCCCGTAGCAACTCCTCACCCTCCAGACCCACCGGCACCAGAGAATGCTCGGTCACCGCACGGGACACGCTCGACACCGGCACCCACGCCCGGCGCTGCGGCTCGATCGCCCCGGCCGCCGCCGGGTGCACCACCGCCGTGGGAACGCCCCGGGCGTCGGTCACCACGACCTCCACCGCCTCCGCCTCCCGGGCCCGTCGCTCGGCCTCGGCCAGCGGCGTGTCGGCCGACACCGTCACCGAGGCCCGGGCCAGGTCCCGGGCCCGCAGGCGCGGAATGCGCTCCCGCACCCGGGCGGAGCGCAGCGCGTCGGAGGCGCCCATCCACATGAAACCGCCCAGGACGAAGCCCCACACCACGCTCCACGGGCTGAGCCGACCGCCCGCCCACCACGTGATCAGGAACGGCAGCGCCACCACCAGCAGCGCCAGCACCCGACCGCCCCAGGCCGCGGCCGCACTCCCCGCGAAGGGCCTGCCCGTCGCCTTCCACACCCCGGCGCGCAGCAGCCGCCCGCCGTCCAGCGGAAGCCCCGGCAGCAGGTTGAACGCGCCCACCAGCAGGTTGGCGATCCACAACTGGAACAGCAGCTCACCCACCACGGTGCGCGGCTCGGTGAACAGGTACAGACCGAACCCGCCCGCCGCCAGCAGCAGGGAGAACAGCGGACCGGCGAACGCGATCCAGAACTCACGCCCCGGCGTGGGCGCCTCGCGCTCGATCTCGGAGACCCCGCCCAGGACGTACAGCACGATGCGCCGGACCGGCAGGCCGTACATGCGCGCGACCACCGCGTGCGCCAGCTCGTGCACCAGCACGGAGGCGTAGAGCAGCACGGCGAAGACGAAGGCCAGCAGGTAGGCGGTCGGCCCCAGCGCCAGGCGGCCCTGGACGACGCCGCCGTAGACCAGGGTGATCAGAGCCGCGACGATCAGCCACGAGGAGGTCACGTACACGGGGATGCCGAAGGGGCGGCCGATCAGTAACCCCGGTCTGGCGGAACGCTCGCGGGGTCTGGGCGCGGATGGGTCACTACCGGTCGTCACACCCCCAGCCTACGGCCCGCCCGCCCCGGCCCCGCGGCGCCCACGGCCCGGCTCCGCGCCGCACCGCCCGCCCGGTTGTCCACAGGCCCGATCCGCCCGTGGCGCTACGCCGGGCCGCCGGTGTTTCCTGGATACAGGGGGCCCACGGGACCGGTCGGCACCCTGCTTCCCGGATTCGGGACCGCCTCCCGCACCCGTGCCGCTTCTCCACAGACCGCTCTCTCCACGGGCCGCTCGTCCACAGGCCGCCCTCTCCCCTCGCGGCCTGTCGCGACCTTCTCATAGGCTCGATCCATGACCACCGCGCTCCTCCCGTCCGCCCTCTCCCCCTCCCGGGCCTCCGACTTCCTCCAGTGCCCGCTGCTGTTCCGCTTCCGCACCATCGACCGCCTCCCCGAGGCGCCCAGCGCGGCGGCCCTGCGCGGCACCCTCGTCCACGCCTGCCTGGAGCGCCTGTACGAGCTGCCCGCCGAGTCGCGCAACCCGCGCAACGCCGTCGGCCTCGTCGAGCCCCAGTGGAAGAAGCTGCGCGAGAAGAAGCCCGAGCTGGACGAGCTGTTCGCCGACGACGCCGAGCGCGACACCTGGCTGGAGTCCGCCCGCGACCTGGTCCGCCGCTACTTCGACCTGGAGAACCCCACCGCCCTGGAGCCCCGCGACCGCGAGATGCGCCTGGAGGTGTCCCTGCCCACCGGCCTGCGGCTGCGCGGCTACGTGGACCGCATCGACGCCACCCCCTCCGGCCAGATCCGGATCGTGGACTACAAGACCGGCAAGTCCCCCGCGCCCCGGTTCGAGGACAAGGCCCGCTTCCAGATCTTCTTCTACGCGGTCATGATCTGGCGCGACCTCGGCGTCGTCCCCACCCGCCTCCAACTCGTCTACCTGGGCGGCGACGGAGCGGTGCGCTGGTACGACCCCACCGAGGACGAACTCCGGGCCGCGGAGTCCGAGATCGCCGACATCTGGGCGCGGATCGAGGCGGCAGGACGCGCCGGGGTGTGGGAGCCCCGCAGGAGCAAGCTCTGCGGCTGGTGCGAGCACCAGGCGCTGTGCCCGGAGTTCGGCGGCACCCCGCCGCCCCTGCCCGCGCCGACGGACCGCCCACGCGGGTGACCCGCCCGTACGCCGACCGCGCGCGTGACCCGGCCGGGCACCGGCAGGACGCGGGGTCCGGCCCCGCATCGGGGACGGCCCCGCCCCATCCGCGCCGCGCCCACAGTCCACTGACACGGGTGACCCCGGGCTCGGACCCGCGCACCGCCCGGGATACGGCACAATTCCCCCTGTGCCCGTCTCAGTACTGCTGGTCGACGACCAGCCCCTCGTCCGCGCCGGCTTCCGCATGATCCTGGAGTCCGCCCCGCACCTGTCCGTCGTGGGCGAGGCCTCCGACGGCCGCGAGGCGGTCCGGGCGACCCGCGGCCTGCTGCCCGACGTCGTCCTCATGGACGTGCGCATGCCCGGCATGGACGGGATCGAGGCCACCCGGCAGATCGTGTCGTGGGCGCGGCCCCTGGGACACCGGGTACGGGTCCTGGCGCTGACCACCTTCGACCTGGACGAGTACGCCGTCGAGGTGCTGCGCGCGGGCGCCTCCGGGTTCCTGCTCAAGGACGCGCCGCCCGCCGAACTCGTCTCGGCCGTGGAGGTGGTCGCGGACGGGGCGGCGGCCATCTCCCCCGCGGTGCTCAACCGCCTGCTCGACCGCTTCGCCCCGCTCCTGCCCTCCGCCTCCCCCGCCACCGAACCCGCCGAGGACACCCTGACCGCCCGCGAGCACGAGGTCCTGCGCCTGCTCGCACGCGGGTGGTCCAACGCCGAGATCGCCGCCCACCTGGTCCTAGGCGAGACCACCGTCAAGTCCCACGTCGGCAGCATCCTCACCAAGCTGGAACTGCGCGACCGGGTCCAGGCGGTGGTCTACGCCTACGAGCACGGACTGGTCCGCCCCGGTGAGCGCGACCACGGCTCCGGACCCCACTCCGGCTGACACCCGCGACCCGCGTCCCGGGAGGACCTGGCCACCAGGTCCCGCGGACCCCGCCCGCGACACACGCACCGGGCCACCAGGTTCACCGGTCCGCGCGGACACACGGCCCCGGCACGCGAACCCCCGCCCCGCACAGGCTCCGGCCCGGCCCCGGACCCCCCCGAACACGGGCCCCGGGCGCGGCGCCGGGGACCCCGGCGCGTCGCTGTGGACGGGCCCCCGGCCTTGACAGGATGATCCGGTGATCGAACTCACCGGCCACGAGCCCCGTTCCGGGCGAACCCCACCCTCCGGTACCGCGTCCCCTCATGGGTTGTCCACAGCACGCCGGTCACCACGGGTACAGGCGGGGAGGAGACGGAGACAGGAATGCCAAGCAAGCGGGAGCGACCCGTGCCCCCGAGCGAGGACCGCCTGCTCAGCAGGATGCGGGACTGGCGCGAGGCGCACGAGCGGGAGCTGACCCCGGACGGCTTCGACGAGACCGAGGACGTCAACCTCCCCGACGCCCGCGCCATCGACCTGGTGCTGCGGGTGGGCGAGCTGATGCTCGCCAGCGGAGAGGGCACGGAGGCCGTCAGCGAGGCGATGCTCAGCCTCTCGGTCGCCTTCGACCTGCCCCGCTCGGAGGTCTCGGTCACCTTCACCACCATCACCCTGTCCACCCACCCCGGGGGCGAACACCCCCCGATCACCGGCGAACGGGTGGTGCGCCGCCGCACCCTGGACTACTTCCGCGTCAACGAACTGCACACCCTGGTGCAGCAGTGCGCGCTCGGCCTGCTGGAACTGGAGGACGCCGCCGCCCGCCTGACCCAGATCAGGCGCGCCCGCATGCCCTACCCCAACTGGCTCATCGCGGTCGGGTTCGGCCTCATCGCCTCCAGCGCGAGCCTCATGGTGGGCGGCGGCCTGATCGTGGCGACCGCGGCCTTCCTGGCCACCGTCATGGGCGACCGCACGTCGGTGTTCCTGGCCAAGCGGGGCGTCGCGGAGTTCTACCAGATGGCGGGCGCCGCGGTGGTGGCCGCCACGATCGGCGTGGCGCTGCTGTGGGCCAGCACCACGCTGGACCTCGGCCTCCAGGCCGGGGCGATCATCACCGGCAACATCATGGCCCTGCTGCCCGGACGCCCGCTGGTCTCCAGCCTCCAGGACGGCATCAGCGGCACCTACGTGTCGGCGGCGGCGCGCCTGCTGGAGACCTTCTTCATCCTGGGCGCGATCGTGTCCGGCGTGGGCGCGGTCGCCTACACCGCCCAGCGCCTGGGCGTGAACATCAACCTGGAGGACCTCCCCTCCGCGGGAACCTCGATGGAGGTCCCCGTACTGATCGGCGCGGCGGGGATCGCGGTGGCCTTCGCGATCTCGCTCGCCGTACCGCCCCGGATGCTGCCGATGATCGGCGTGCTCGGCGTGATGATCTGGGTGATCTACGCGAGCATGCGCGACCTGCTGCACGTGCCCGCGGTGGTGGGCACGGTCGCGGGCGCGGTCGCGGTGGGCGTGGTGGGCCACTGGCTGGCGCGGCGCACGCGCAGACCGGTGCTGCCCTACCTGGTCCCGTCGATCGCCCCGCTGCTGCCCGGCAGCATCCTGTACCGGGGCCTGATCGAGATCACGCAGGGCGACCCCTCCGCCGGGCTGCTCAGCCTCGCGGAGGCGGTCACGGTGGGCCTGGCGCTGGGCGCGGGGGTCAACCTCGGCGGCGAGCTGGTCAGGGCCTTCCAGCACGGCGGGCTGGCCGGCGCGGGGATGCGCAGCCGCCCTGCGGCGCGCCGGACACGCGGCGGGTACTGAGTTCCTCGTGTCCGAGGACGGACGGGGCAGAACCATTGCTGGCCTGGGGGTGTCTCACCTCCCGAGAGCGGACGACAGCGGCGGGGCGAACACATCCGTGTTAAACCGCGACAAGCATGTGATGTGAACCACTACTCTTGGCGTCAGCTCAACGACGAGCACCTCTGGACCGAAAGGCCTGTCCCATGTGCAGCCACGAACCTGCCTGCCCGTCCTTCGAGGACACCGACCGCGAGGCGGCCCGGGTCGTCTCCAGCCACCCCGAGCAGGGCTGGAGCCTGCTCTGCAACGGTGTCGTCCTCTTCGACGACACCGGTGAGCTGCTTCCCGACGGGGCGGTCGTCGCCCCGCACCGGCCCCGCGTCGCCGCCTGACGCCCGGCCGCACCCGCACACCGCGGCCGCGAGGCCGACGTACCCCGCCCGGCAAGCACCCCCGGGCGGTGAGGTGTCCCCCGACGGCCCCCGGTGACCGCACGAGCGCCGGGGCCCGTCCCCGGCCTCACTCCCGGACCGCGTCGGGCCACCCCTCCGGCAGCACGTCCTGGCCGCCCATCGCCTCGCTCAGGCGACGCCGGAAGTCGGCGTGCACTCCGGGCCCCCACACCAGTCCGCTCGGCGTGCGCAGCGCCTGTTCCATGACGGCCCGCAGCGCCGCCGGGCGCGCCTCCCCCTCGGCCACCGGCAGCGCCAGCAGGGCGTGCATCTGGGTGACCACGGCGAACAGTTCCCCCGCCAGCGCGGGCGCGCTCGCGGTCGCCGCGGCCTCCTCCAGGTAGGGGTCCCACCACGCCTCCCCGGCCCCGCCGTCCTCCTCGGGCCCGGCGAAGGCCCTGCGCAGCCTCTGGCGCACCTGCCCCGCGGTGTCCGGGTCCCGGTCCCCCAGGCCCAGCCGCCAGACCCGCTCGGCCGCGCCGGGGTCCCCGCGCAGCGCCAGCAGCCCCGCCAGGAGCTCCACGGCGGCGGCGAAGGTGCCAGGCGCGACCCCCGGCTCCTCGGCGTCCTCAAAGGCCGCGTCCGGGTCCACGATGGCGCCGACGTCGGCGATGGCGTGCTCCAGGTGGGTGGCGGCGCGCAGCAGGCGCAGGCCCGGGTCGTCGGCGACCGACAGGCCGCGTTCGACCGCGGCCGCGGCGGCGCCCGGCAGCCCCCGCCCCAGCAGGCGTTCGGCCAGGTCGCGGGAGGCGTCCACGACGGTGGCCGCGTGCAGGCGGCCGAGCGAACCGGGGTCGGACGGCAGGGCCAGCGCCGCCTCCCAGTGCTCCTCGGCCCCGCCGGTGTCGCCGCGCCCCTCGGCGGAGCGGGCCAGCCCGTAGTGCGCCACGGCCGTGTAGTCGGCCCCGCCCAGGTCGAGCAGGCGGCGCCAGACGCGGTCGGCCTCGGCGTGGTCGCCGTCCTGTTCGAGGGAGAGCGCCAGGTGGTAGGCGGCGCGCGGGGCGTAGCGCGGGTCGCCGGTGGCCAGGGCGCGGCGGGCGGCCTCACGGGCGGCGGCCAGGTCTCCCCGCTGGTCCTCGACCACGGCCAGGCCGAGCAGGGCGCGGGCCTGCACCCGCGGGTGGGGGTTGGCGGCCACCGCCTGCTGGTAGAGCCTGGCCGCGCGTTTGAGGTGGCCGCTCCCGGCGAGGTCCTGGGCCTGGTCGCACAGTTCGGCGGCGCCCTGCCCGGTCGGCGCCTGCGCCTCGTCCGTGTCCCGGGGATCGGTGGCCGGGGGCGGGTCGGCGGGGCCAGAGCGCGCGGAAGGTCCGGACGTCGTGGTCATGCTCTCCGCTTTCCATGGGGGTGGCGGGGTGGCGGTCCGCGTGGTGGGAACGCGATCCGTGTCGCCGCAACTCTAACGCCTGCGGCGGCCGGGGACCGGGGACCCGCGCCGCGACCGGTGGGCACGCCCCGCTCTTCACCCCTCTCCTGCCGAGGTAGAGAACAAAACGGACTTTTACGACGTAGATCTACAAAGGGACAACAGGGAAGGGGCGCCGGTCCTCGGACCGGTGCCCCTTCCCGCGGCCCGGGCCGCCCTACAGCTCGAAGGCCTCCGGCGGCGGGCAGGAGCAGACCAGGTTGCGGTCACCGTAGGCCTGGTCGATCCGGCCGACCGGGGGCCAGTACTTGTCCGTGCGCAGCGACGCCAGCGGGTAGGCCGCCTCGGCGCGCGTGTAGCCGTGCGACCACTCGTCCGCGGTCACCGCCTCAGCGGTGTGCGGGGCGTTGCGCAGCGGGTTGTCCTGCGCGTCCCACTCCCCCGAGGCCACCTTGTCGATCTCGCCGCGGATCGCGACCATCGCCTCCACGAAGCGGTCCAGCTCGGCGAGGTTCTCGCTCTCGGTCGGCTCCACCATCAGGGTGCCGTTGACCGGGAACGACATCGTCGGCGCGTGGAAGCCGTAGTCCATGAGCCGCTTGGCGAGGTCCTCGTTGCTGATGCCGCTGGCCTTCTGGAGCGGGCGGATGTCCACGACGCACTCGTGCGCCACCAGACCGCCCGCACCGGTGTAGAGCACCGGGAAGTAGGGCTCCAGCCGCTTGGCCAGGTAGTTCGCCGACAGCACGGCGACCTCGGTGGCTGAGCGCAGCCCCTCCTCGCCCATCATGCGCACGTAGGCCCAGGAGATGGGCAGGATGCCCGCCGAGCCGAACGGGGCCGCCGAGACCGGTCCGACCCCCGTGTGCGGGCCCGCCTCGGGCTGGCCCGGGTGGTTGGGCAGGAAACCGGCCAGGTGCGAGCGGACCGCGACCGGGCCCACGCCCGGACCGCCGCCGCCGTGCGGGATGCAGAAGGTCTTGTGCAGGTTGAGGTGGCTGACGTCGGCCCCGAACTCGCCCGGCTTGGCCCAGCCCAGCAGCGCGTTGAGGTTGGCGCCGTCCACGTACACCTGTCCGCCCGCCTCGTGGACCAGGCGGCACACCTCGGTGACGGTGTCCTCGTACACGCCGTGCGTGGACGGGTAGGTGATCATGATGGCGGCCAGGTCGTCGGCGTGCTTGCCGGTCTTGGCGCGCAGGTCCTCCAGGTCGACGTTGCCGTTGTCGTCGCAGGCCACCACGGCCACGCGCATACCGGCCATCACGGCGCTGGCGGCGTTGGTGCCGTGCGCGGAGCTGGGGATCAGGCACACGTCGCGGTGGGCCTCGCCGCGCGAGCGGTGGTAGCCGCGGATGGCCAGCAGCCCGGCGAACTCGCCCTGGGACCCGGCGTTGGGCTGGAGGGACACCGCGTCGTAGCCGGTGACCTCGGCCAGCCAGGCCTCCAGCTGGCGGATCAGGGTCACGCTCCCGGCGGCCTGGTCCAGCGGCGCCAGCGGGTGCAGCCCGGCGAACTCGGGCCAGGTGACGGGCTCCATCTCCGCCGTGGCGTTGAGCTTCATGGTGCACGAGCCCAGCGGGATCATCGTGCGGTCCAGGGCCAGGTCGCGGTCGGAGAGGCGGCGCATGTAGCGCAGCAGCGAGGTCTCGCTGCGGTGGGTGCCGAACACCGGGTGGGTGAGGTAGTCCACCTGGCGGGCCAGCTCGGCGGGGAGGCGGTCGGCGTCCTCGTCCACGCTCAGGCGCACGCGCGAGGAGCCGCGCTCGGCCTCGCCGAAGGCGGCCAGGACCTTCTCCAGGTCGGCCTCGGTGGTGGTCTCGTCCACGCTCACGCCGACCGTGTACTCGTCCGCGGCCAGCAGGTTGTACCCGGCCTCCAGGGCGGACTCCACGACCCGGGCGGCACTGGGCACGCGCACGCGCAGGGTGTCGAAGTAGGCCCGGTGCAGGACCTCGAAGCCGCGCTCGGCGAGGGCGTCGGCCAGGGCGGCGGTGCGGGTGTGCACCTGGCGGGCGATCGCGCGCAGGCCGTCGGGACCGTGGTAGACGGCGTACATCCCGGCCATGACGGCGAGCAGGACCTGCGCGGTGCAGATGTTGCTGGTGGCCTTCTCGCGGCGGATGTGCTGCTCGCGGGTCTGGAGCGCCAGCCGGTAGGCGGGCTTGCCCGCGTTGTCCACCGAGACGCCGACCAGGCGGCCGGGCAGCTGGCGGCGCAGCTTCTCGCCCACGGACATGTAACCGGCGTGCGGGCCGCCGAAGCCGAGCGGGACGCCGAAGCGCTGGGTGGAGCCGACGGCGATGTCGGCGCCCAGGTCGCCGGGGCTGCGCAGCAGCGTCAGGGCCAGGATGTCGGCGGCCACCACCGCGAGGGCGCCGCGTTCGTGGGCCTGGGCGATGACCCGGCCCGGGTCGCGCACGGCGCCGCTGGAGGCCGGGTACTGCACCAGGACGCCGAAGGCGTCGCCCTCGGGCAGGCCCTGCGACAGGTCGGCGACCACGACCTCGATGCCGAGGGGTTCGGCGCGGGTGCGCAGCACGTGCAGGGTCTGGGGGAAGACGTCGGCGTCGACGACGAAGACGTCGGCCCTGCTCTTGGAGGCGCGGCGGGCCAGGGTCATGGCCTCGGCGGCGGCGGTGGCCTCGTCGAGCAGGGAGGAGCCCGAGACGGGCAGGCCGGTCAGGTCCGAGACCATGGTCTGGAAGTTGAGCAGGGCCTCCAGGCGGCCCTGGGAGATCTCGGGCTGGTAGGGCGTGTAGGCCGTGTACCAGGCGGGGTTCTCCATGATGTTGCGCAGGATGACCGGCGGGGTGAGGGTGCCGTAGTAGCCCTGGCCGATCAGCGAGGTGCGCACCTGGTTGCGGGAGGCCAGGTCGCGCAGCTCGGCCAGGGCCTCGGCCTCGCTCAGCGCCGGGGGCAGGTCAAGCGGCGCGCTGCGGCCGGGGCCGGTGAGGATGGACTCGGGCACGGCGTCGGCCATGAGTTCGGCGGTGGAGCCGTAGCCGACCGCCTTGAGCATCTCCTGGACCTCGGCGGGCGTGGGGCCGATGTGGCGGTCGGCGAACACCCGGGCGGGTGCGCCGGGGGTGTGCACGGGCTGGTCTGGCACGGAGACCTCCTGGTGACAGGGCCGAGTCGGGTCGGCGGTGTTCCTCACGGTCTCCCCCTCTGTCACCGGGCACGACGGCGCCCAGGCTTCAGAGCGGCCTCCTCCACGCGGTCCATGGTGCCTGAGAGGTTACTGGGGAGTATTGCCCCGTCGGCGCCCCGTTGCGGGGTCTCTCTCGCGCGGTGTCGACAGCCAGCTGACGATCTGTACGTGTGTACAAGCAGGGTGAATGTCGGTTTTCATCCCTGTTGTGACTACGACCGTACTCGATGGCTGCCCCGGGCGGCTCTTCCGGGCAGGCGTTTCGCCCACATCACACCCAGAACCTGGAGGTTCGTCCAAATAACCGCGGCCCCGAAGCACCCGCGCCCCCTGCCGACACACGGCCGCCCCGGGGCTGGGGGCGGCGCCTGTCGGTCTCAGCCGGTACGGCGCTCCCGGCGGCGCCTGGCCAGCTCGTCCACGGGCTGGGGCGCGGCGGCGGGCAGGTCGGCCCGCTCCTCCGCGGGCACCACGCCCAGGGCCTCCTCCACCTCGCGCCAGACGTTGCCCAGCGCCAGTCCGAACATGCCCTGCCCGCGCTGCATGAGGTCCACGACCTCCTCCGGGGAGGTGCACTCGTAGACGCTGACGCCGTCGCTCATGAGGGTGATGCGGGCCAGGTCGGGGGCGGGACGGCCGCGCAGGTGGTCGACCGCGGTGCGGATCTGCTGGAGGGATATCCCGGTGTCCAGGAGCCGTTTGGCGACCTTGAGCAGCAGGATGTCGGGGAGGCTGTACAGGGGGGCGTTGTGGGCTCCGGTGAGCACGCTCGGCTCCACCAGGCCGGTCCTGGCCCAGTAGTCGAGCTGGCGGTAGCTGATCCCGGCGGCCGTACACGCCGCGGGGCCCCGATACCCGACGTCCATAGGCAGCGCCACCAAGTCTTCTTCGCACAGTAGGCCCTGCTGCCCCGCTAGCCGCAGCGCGGACCGCCTGTCATGGGGATCCCGCTTGCCGCTCGCTACCGCCACGCCGACCTCCGGCTTCTCGTCCCACGGCGGTCTCGACAGGGGATGTCCACTCAGGGAACGGGTGCGCCGTGGGTTCCACTGCACTGAAGGTAGGACGGCCGACCGGCAGCGTCAACGACACCACGCGGCGCGTCGCCAAGTGCGCGCGGCGCCGGTGTGCCGGGGCCTCCCCGTTGGCGCCCGACGCGCACCCGGGGGTTTCGGCCCTGATCATTACGACCACTTCCGTTACCCAATCTATCACCGGCTCCACGGGTGAAGCCGCAGGTCGGGGCGTGTCCTCCCCGGCCCGCGCCACCGCAGCGGCACGGGACCCGCGCCTGGGCGCGGGCCCCGGGGGAGTGCACGTGCGTCACCGGACTACTCCGTGCGCCTGCCGAAGTCCTCGGGCGAGATGTTGTCCAGGAACTCCCGGAACGCCTCGACCTGGTCCTCCTGCTCGTCCGGGATGGGCATCCCGGCCTCGTCGATCACGTCCTCGTGCGCGTAGATGGGCGTGCCCGTCCGTAACGCCAGGGCGATCGAGTCGGAGGGGCGCGCGCTCACCTCCACACCGTTGCTGAAGACCAGCTGGGCGTAGAAGATGCCGTCGCTGAGGCCGGTGATGTTCACCGTCTTGAGCCCGGTGTCCAGGGCGTCGAGGACGTCCCGGAACAGGTCGTGGGTGAGCGGTCTGGCCGGCGCGACGCCCTGTTGGGCCAGCGCGATCGCGGTGGCCTCCACGCCGCCGATCCAGATAGGCAGGTAGCGGTCGCCTTCGGATTCCTTGAGCAGGACAATCGGCTGGTTCGAGGGCATCTCAACACGGACGCCGACGACCTCCATGTGCTTCACAGCGTCTCCGTCCCACGAGTCGTGATGCCGGATGGGCGCTCGTCCCTGCTCCCGCTGTGGATCAGGACCCGAGGGCGAAATCGGCACCCTTCGTTACAAAGTTCTCCGGCGGCGGGGGGCCGCAAACCTCATCGGCCCACCCGCCGCTCCCGCGGTCGTCCCCGCGCCGGTCAGCGGCGCGGTTTGGTCAGCAGGACCATCCGGAACTTGCCGATCTGGATCTCGTCGCCTCCGCCGAGCTGGGCCTCGTCGACCGGCTCGCGGTTGACGTAGGTGCCGTTGAGGCTGCCCACGTCGCGGACTCCGAACCCGTCGCCGCGGCGGAAGAACTCCACGTGGCGCCGGGAGACGGTGACGTCGTCCAGGAAGATGTCGCTGTTGGGGTGGCGGCCGGCGGTGGTCACGTCACTGTCCAGCAGGAAACGGCTCCCGGCGTTGGGGCCGCGCCTGACCACCAGCAGAGCCGTGCCCGGCGGCAGAGCGTCGGGGTTGGCGGGGTCGTCGCCGCCCAGCTCGTCGCCGGACTCCTCCTCTTCCAGGGCCTGTATGCCCGAGAGGGAGATGGTGGACGTGACGTCTCCGCCGGAGTCCCTGCCAGTGCCGGGTCGGGGGCCCTGCTGTTCGGCTCTGCGGATCGGAGTTCCGCAGTGGGAGCAGAAACGGGCATCATCCGCAACGGCGTGACCGCACTGCGTGCAGTAAACGCTCGACATAGGTCGGCTCGGCCTCCTACCGCACGGGGCGGTGCTTGATTGGGCTGATCGGTGGCACGTACCGGGCGTCGGGCGGGCACGCGGCCCGCACGCCGTCCGGTACGCGGTGAGACGGCCCGCTGTCGCGGCAGCGGTGCGCCTCACGCGGTCGGTCGCTAGGTCTCATCCCCCGTGTCGCACTCCTTGTCACCACCGGCGAGGGTGTCCGCCGTTGCCGGGATACCCGGTCCGATAGGCGACGCGGCGCTTCGGGGAACACTCGACTTTAAACCATATCCCTGTCCAGGAAGGGTTTTGCTCCTCCCCCGCCCACTGTGGACGACCCGTCGGGAACGGATCGCCGAGCGGTGTGCCCGCCGTCGCGGAGGGTGTCCGGCGACGGCGGCGGGCCGGGTCGGGGCAACACGCCTGTCCTGGTGCTGATGCCGTGTCGGCGGGTTTGGTTCTCCACGGATCCCCCTGGATTCGCGCCGACTTCACCGGACCGCCACGACCTGCCTGTATGCCCATTTTAACCCGCGGGGTCACACACGGTAGGGGCCGCGCCCGCGCACCGGGCGTGACGACGCGGGTACGCGCCGCGCGGGCGCGGACGGGCGACCCGTCCGCGCCCGCGCGGCCCGCCTCAGCCCTCGGCCCGTTCCACGACGGCCGCCCACTCGTCCAGCAGACGGTGTGCGGTGTCGGAGTTGGGACCTTCGGCCCAAAGATGGGTGACGGCCTCCGCGGTGTCGGGGAGGACCAGGGCCCAGCTCCCGTCCGGCTCGATCACCCGGACGCCGTCGGTGGTGTCGAGTTCGCGGCCGCCAGCCGCCTCCACGACGGCGCGCATCACGCTCCCCTTGACCGCCCACGGGGTGGGCACCGAACGGCGCAGCAGGTGCGCCTGGGGGATCGTGCGGTCGATCTGGCTCAGCGATCGGCGGGTCCTGGCCACCAGCGCCAGCAGCCGCACGAAGGCGGCGATGGCGTCGGTGGTGGGGCTGAACCGCGGCACGATGAACCCGCCGCGGCCGTCGCCCGCGAAGATGACGTCGTCCTGGGCCTGGACCGCCTTGGTCAGCTCGTCGGTGGCCGTGGCCGTCCAGTGGACCTTGACCCCGTGCGAGGCGGCCACGGTCTCGGCGACGCGGGTGGTGGTGACGGGCAGGGCCACCGTCCCGGTCCCGTACTCGGCGCAGACCAGCTCCAGGACGACCAGCAGGGCCCGGTCGCTGTGCACCAGGGCGCCGTTCTCGTCCACGATGGACAGCCGTTCGGCCACGGGGTCGAAGCGCACGCCGAAGTCGGCTCCCGATCCCGAGACCAGCTCGCCCAGCCGCCCCAGGTCGCGGTTCTGCTTGGCGACGGTGTCGGTGGGCGAGGACTCGTCCAGCCGGTTGTTGACGGTGAGCACGTCCACGCCGATCCGGCCCAGCAGGGAGGGCAGGATGAGCGAGCCGCTGCCCCCGGCGCAGTCCACCACGACCTTGAGTTCGGCCTCGGCGACGCCGGAGGTGTCCACCTTGCGCAGCAGCTCGTGGGAGTAGCTCTCCACGTTGCGCGACGGGAAGGTCAGCTCGCCGATCTCGCCGGGGAAGGCCCGGCGGTACTCGGCGCGGGAGAAGACCCGGTCGAGCTTGCGCTGGGCGCCGGGCGACAGGTCGGCGCCGTCGCCGTCCAGGAAAAGGATGTCGACCGACTCGGGGTCCCCCGGGGTGGTGCGCACCGTGATGCCGCCGCTGACGCCGCTCTGGGAGGTGTGGAAGCGGGCCACGGGCAGCGGCACCACCTCCAGGTCGCGCACCTCGATGGCGGCCGCGGTGAGCGCGCTGATGATCGCGCGCTTGAGCGTACGGGCGGCGCGCGAGACGTCACGCGAGGTGGTGACGATCGCGCCCTTCTTCAGGGTGGTGGCGTAGGCGTTGGCCAGGCGCACCGCCAGTTCCGGGGTGATCTCGACGTTGATCAGGCCGGACACGCCCCGGGGGCCGAACAGCGAGCGCTGCCCGCGCGACTCCCAGATGACGTTGGTGCTGACCACCGCACCGGCCTCGATGGTCTTGAACGGGTAGACCTTGACGTCGTTGTGCAGGTAGGCCTCGGACTCGACGACGCAGTCCTCGCCCACGACCGCGCCCTCCTCGATCCGGGCGGCCGCCATGACGTCGGTGTTCTTGCCGATGACGGCGCCGCGCAGGTTGGCGCCGCGGCCGATGAACACGTTGTCGTGCAGGACCGTGCGGTGGGCGAAGGCCTCCGAGCGCACGACGGTGTTGCTGCCGACCACGGTGAACTCGCGCAGCTCGGCGCCCGCCTCGACCTTGGCGTAGTCGCCGATGTAGAGCGGGCCCTTGAGGACGGCCTCGGGGTGGACCTCGGCACCCTCGCCGACCCACACCCCCGGGGAGACCTCGAAGCCGTCGATGTCCACGTCCACCTTGCCCGAGAGCACGTCGGCCTGGGCGCTGAGGTAGCTCTCGTGGGTGCCCACGTCCTCCCAGTAGCCGTCGGCGATGTAGCCGTAGAGGGGCTCGCCCTCCTCCAGCAGCTGGGGGAAGACGTCGCCGGACCAGTCGACGACCTCGCCCTCGGCGACGCGTTCGAGGACCTCCGGCTCCATGATGTAGATGCCGGTGTTGACGGTGTCGGAGAAGACCTGGCCCCAGGTGGGCTTCTCCAGGAAGCGCTGGACGCGCCCCTGCTCGTCGACGATGATGATGCCGAACTCCAGCGGGTTCTCCACCCGCTTGAGGCCGATGGTGACCTTGGCGCCGCTCTCGCGGTGGAAGCGGACCATGTCGGTCAGGTCGATGTCGGTGAGGGCGTCACCGGAGATGACGATGAAGGGCTCGCCGCGCAGGTGCTCCTCGGCGTTCTTGACGCTGCCCGCCGTGCCGAGCGGCACCTCCTCGGCGACGTAGCTGAGCTTCATGCCCAGCTCCTCGCCGTCGCCGAAGTAGTTGCGGATGAGGGTCGCCAGGAACTGCACGGTGACCACGGTCTCGGTGAAGCCGTGCTTGCGCAGCAGGCGCAGCACGTGCTCCATGATGGGTTTGTTGACCACCGGCAGAAGCGGTTTGGGCTGGTTGGCCGTCATGGGGCGCAGGCGGGTTCCCTCGCCGCCCGCCATCACGACGGCCTTCATCGGAGGCACGGTGGCCTCCGGGGTGGTGTCTGCGGCCTGGCTCATCGCCGGTACCTCCGTACCGCTGGGCCGCCGGTGCGCGCCGCGGGGGGATGGTGTTCGGAGCGCACGCCGTTGCGGGCGGCGGGACATGTTCTCATGCGGAGACGACACTCCCTCTCGATCCGACAGGACTCGTGGTGAGCCGGTCCGCGTGCGGATCAGGGGCCGGTCCGTCCCTGGTCCGGGCGGATCGGTCGGTCCGCGCCCTCGGCGGCCGCGCCGGGATCGCCGTCAGCGGTCGCCGGTGCGGCTGGACCGGGTCGGTCCTGGGCGTGACCGCGCACGGGGTCGCTGTCGCCCACGGCCCTGGGGCCGCCGGTGCGATCAGCGCCTTCGTCGCGGCGGGTCTGGGCCATCAGGCGCAGTCCCTGTACGGCGTAGAGCAGTCCGGCCCACCAGTACAGAGCAGTTCCCCAGAGCGCGAAGGCCCAACCTATAATCCTCGCCACATCTGCGGCGATCGTGGCGTAACCAGCGAGGAACAGCAGCGGGAACGAGTACAGCAGGCACAGCGTGGCGGCCTTGCCCGCGAAGTTGACCGGCAGGGGTCCGTAGCCGAAGTGGCGCAGGAGCGGCAGGGCGCCCAGGATGAGGACGTCGCGCAGCACGAGGATGCCCATGAGCCACCAGGGCACGATGCCGCGGATGACCAGGCCGAGCAGGGCCGCGAAGATGTAGAGCCGGTCCGCGAGGGGGTCGAGCACGGTTCCCAGGCGCGAGGTCTGGTTCCAGGCGCGGGCGATCTTGCCGTCGAGCCAGTCGCTCAGGCCCGCCAGGGCCAGCACGAGCAGGGCCCACCAGTCGGCTTGGGGCACCAGCACGAGCCACAGGAACAGGGGCACGCCCAACAGCCGGAGCATGCTCAGTAGGTTGGGAACCGTCCAGACGCGGTCACTGACCGCCGGGCTGACCACATCGCCCCCCGCCGTGTGTCTGCCTTCTTGCGCGGATCGCCCCATGGCGCCAACGATAACGGGCGGGAGGGTCGTTTCCCGCCATCGTGGGTCCACCGGCCCTGGTCGGAGGACGGCCGCACCCCGATCGTACCGTGTACGCTTTGCGGCCTTCCCGGACGCGGCCCCTCACCACCGTCCAACGCGGGGCGGCCCGGCGGGGTTCCCGGTCCGCTGCTCCGGTCCCGGCCCCACCGGTCCACCCGGGTCGCGCGGTGGCGGGCTCACAGCTCCAGGATGCGCTCGGCCTCCCTGCGGCCCGAGAGCAGGGCGCCGTGCACGGTGGCCGTGTGCTCGGTCTCGGTCGCCTCTCCCCCGAAGAACAGCCGTTCGCCGACCGGCTCGCCCAACGCCACCCTGTCCTCGTCCCCCGACCCCACGGCGGTGAAGGAGAAGCTGCCCCGGGCGAACGGGTCGTCCATCCAGTGGGTGAGGTGGTGGCCGACGGGTTCGGGCACCTTGCGGAACAGGCCGCGCAGCGAGTCCAGCGCGTGCCCGACCACGTCGGCCTCGTCCTTCGCCTCCAGGAACCGGGCCGCGTTGCCGCCGTTGCGGCAGACCAGGATCGGCGCCCCCATGACCCGCTGTCCCGCGTACCAGTGGAACCAGGTTCCCTCCTCGGTCCCCAGGTGCACCAGGACCTCGGCGTCGCCCCAGAAGACCTCCTCGAAGCGCAGGAACAGCTTCTCCAGGCGGCCGCTGCCCAGGCGTCGGACGGCTCCGGTCTTGTCCTCGGGCAGCGCCGGGTCGAAGTCGACCCCTCCTGCCTTGAGCACACCCAGGGGCAGTGTCACCAGGACCCGGTCGGCGGTCAGGGTCTCCTCCCCCTCGGGCGTGTCCACGCGGACGCCCGCGCCGTCCCCGTCGTGGAAGACCGACCGCACCACGTGCTCCAGGCGCACGTCCAGCCCCCGGGCCAGGTGGTCGGTGACCTGGGCCATGCCGTCCGGGAAGACGACGTCGTCACCGCTGAACTCGTGCAGGGCCGCCACCGCGGTGAAGGCGACCTCGTCGGCGTCGGCGCCGTGGTCGCCCTCCACGAGGCGGTGCACGATCTCGTTGGCGTCGCGGGCCCTGGCCCGCACCAGGTTGGCGTCGTAGAGGGCCTGCTTGATGCCCTCCTCCATCGACTCCTGCGGTGTGGCCCCGACGTTGTCCCAGTACATGTGCTCGTGCAGGAGGTTGACGTCCTCCATGTTGCGGCGGTGGCGGTCGAAGAGCAGCCTGCGGCCCTTGGGGTCGTAGGCGGTCTCGGTGGAGCGGTTGAACACGGTCGTGCGGACGCCGATCTCGCGGACCAGGCGCGCGAAGGGGTTGTTCTCCTCGCCGCGTATCCAGGAGGCGCCCACGTCCAGGGTGGCCGACGTGCCGTCCCACTCGCGCAGGGAGTGGACGCGCCCGCCCAGGCGGTCGCGGGCCTCCACGACGGTGACGCGCTCACCCTCCTCGGCGAGCCGGTCGGCGGCGGCCAGCCCGGCGACGCCCGCGCCCACCACGATGGTGTGCCCGCGCCCGGGTCCGGCCTCGCGCCCGCGCGGCGGGGACACCGTCTCCTGCTCCCTCTCCTCGCCCCCGTCCTCGGTGGTCTCCTCGCTGACGTCCCCCGGCTCAGTCATGTACCTCCCCCTCCGTGTGGGCGCGCGACAGCGGTGCGCACGCGTCGTCCCCGGACCGCGTGTCCGGGGACGACTCCGGCCCTGGCCGGGCCCGGCCGTGCGGCCGGGTCAGGCGTTGGCGGGCGGCTCCCCCTCGTCGTCCTCCAGCTCGACCCGCTCGCGGCGGCGCTGGCCCTGGACGTGCTCGTCGCGGGTCACGTCGCGCTTGCGGACGTGGATCTCCTCGACGGGGACCTGCTCCTTGGAGACGACCGGGCGCTCCTCGTAGAGCGTGAAGGTCTCCTCGTCCTCGCCCATCTCCCGGGGCTCGCGCACCGCGGAGGGGTCGTCCACCGGGCGGCGCTCGACCTGGAGCTCGTCGTGGTGCAGCGGGACCGTCTCGTCGAACTGCTCGGTCTCGACGTACTTGTGCATGCGGGCGTGCCCGGCCTCACGCCGCTCCACGCCGATGTCCACGCGCTCCTCCGAACGCGTCATCGAGATGTCGTCGCGCTCGTCCGCCCTCGCGGGGTCGCGGTCGCGCATGCCGGCGTCGCCGGCCACGCCCCCCGCCGCTCCTCCGGCGGCGCCCCCGGCCACGTCCTCCCGGCCGGTGGTCTGCGGCCCGGGGCCGCGGCCCATCGCGGTCTCCTCACCCCGCATCGGGGGGCCGCCGTGCTGCGCGTAGTACTGGCGGACCGTCTGCTCCTCCTCGGGAGAGATGTGCCGGTCGGCGTCAATGTGCGGGGCGTCCTTGACGACGGACTTGTCGTAGGGGACCCGGATGTCCTCCTCCACGGGCTGGGAGCCCTGGAGCGGGACGAGGGTCTCGTGCCTGCCGAACAGGCCGGTGTGCACGGACACCCAGCTCGGCTGGTCGGTGTTGTCGTCGAGGTAGACCTGGTTGATCTTGCCGACGTTGTGGCCCTCCCGATCGAGGACGTGGTGCCCGATCAGGTCTGCGGGTGTGCGATCGCGTGCCACGATGTCCCCCTAGTGGTTCGCGTGGTCGAGGGGCGGGTGCCCCAACGCTGTCCGCCCACCCCCTACCCGCCGTGAGCTGCGCGGACTAACGGCTCACCCAAGCCGCTACCGAGTCCGGGGCGAGTGTTGGCGCTCCCTTTGCCCCGGGCGGCCGCGCGTTGACGGCGTCGGGAGGCTCGACCCCTCGGGGTCAAGCCTCCTTGGTGTCGGCGGTGGCCTCGGCTGGGGCCGTCGCGGAGGGACGGGCCGCGGAGGGGGCGTCCGGGTCGCGGAGGTCGGGCAGGGGCCCGGCCAGATAGGCCTCGAGGAGGGGCCGCGAGGGGAGCCGGTCCGCCAGCGCCCAGGCGAGCATGCGGTGCAGGCCGTCCAGGTGGGTCACCGCGTCCGTGCGTTCGAGCCGCTCGTAGAAGGGGTGGTCGAGGGCGCGCGAACTCAGGAACAGCGGCGCGCGGGCCGCGCCGGTGTGCCAGTCCAGCTTGCCCCAGCACACCGGGTTGCTGGCGGGGTACTCCCGGCCCCAGTCGGTGAGCGTGCCCAGGGTCTCGGCGACGGTCGCCCCGGCCGGGGGGACGAGTTCGCGCTCCCCGTACTCGCCCGTGTGCCAGGGCAGGAGCACGGACAGGACGTCCTCGCGGTCCAGGGCGACCCGGTGCCACGTCCCGCCGAGCTGGCGGGTGGCCAGGGTCAGGGCGCTCTCGGCGTACGTGTTGGTGGCACGGGAGACCTCGTCCTCCAACGGGTGGGTGGCGCGGAAGCGCCGGATGACGGTGTCGGGGGTGACGGGTTCGAGGATCTGCACGGGTTCGGTCCTCAGGTCGGTCCGCCGGGTGGCGGGCGGTCACGGGGGCGACGGTCGTGGAGGTTGTGCGGCCGCGGGGGGCTGGACGGTCACGGGGGGCGGCGGTCGCGGGGGTTCAGGGACCACGGCGGCGACGGCGGTCCTGCGACGCGGGAGCCGCCGCGACCCGTGATCGCGGCGGTTACCGCTGCCCGAAGGATAGACGGCCACGGCGCGTCGGGAAAGGGAACGCGCATCCCCTGCCACCACCCTTCGCACGCGCTTCGACACGCAGGGCTAGGATACGGGGGTCCCGCCGCTCCCGCCGTCGCCCCGAGGTCCTCGTCCATGCGCACCGCAGCCACCCTCGCCGCCGCCGTCGCGGCCCTGCTCCTGGTCTCCCCCACCGCCGCCGCGTCCGCCCCGCCGAACGGCCTGGAGGCGGTCGTGCTCCTGGCCGCCGACCGGCTCGACACCGCTCCGCTGGTGGCCGCGGCCAAGTGGCACACCGGCGACCCCGTCGAGTCCCCCGAGCGCGAGGCGCGGGTCCTGGCCGCCGTCGAGCGGCGGGCCTATGAACTCGGCGCGGACCCGGCGTCCGCCGTCGCGGTCACGCGCGACCAGATGGAGGCCAACAAGGTGGTCCAGCGCGGCCTGCACGCCCAGTGGTACGCACAGGCCGACCGGCGGCCCGAGCACGCGCCGGACCTGGCCGGGGTGCGTGCCGAACTGGACCGGATCACCCCCGCGCTGGTGGAGGAGCTGGCCGCGGCCGAGGAGGAGCGCACCGCCCCCGGCTGCGCGGCGCGGCTCGCGCGGAGCACGGACGAGACCGCGGCCGCGCGCGGACTCGACCGGTTGGCCTCGGCCGCCCTGTCCGGCGCGCTGGAGTCGGTCTGCGTCTGAGCCGGTGACCCGCGACCGGGCACGGCGGGCACGGGCGGGGCCGGACCTCTCCCGGGCGGGCGGCCCGGAGGCCGGAAGGCGCGGGGCGGAGGACGTGAGCAGACGGCCCGGACGCCAGGAGACAGCCAGGAGACATGGGACGGGCGGGTCACCGCTCTGAGCGGAGCGGCGCCGTCGAAGGCTTCGCTCGGCCGACCCCTCGCCCTGGTGGGGGTTCGTGGGCGGAGACGCCGTACCGGCGGACCGGCCGCCGCGTTCCGCGGCCCGGGAGGAGGGTCTGTCGGGAGCGTCCGCTAGAACGGGAACCCCTGCCCCCGGCACCAGTGTTCCCGACAGGAGAGGCCGCCCCATGAGTCACAGCCCCGGACGCCCCGAGGACCTGCCCCGCCCGGAGGTGCTGTGGGCCCGCGCCGGGGCGCTGGCCGCGCTGATGGCGGGGTTGGAGGACGACCTCGGGATCCTCTCCCTGGAGGACGGGGTACTGCGCTACCACGACGGCGGCAGCAGCGACTGGTACCTGGCCTGGTGCGGCGGTGACGGCCGGGCCGTGATCGTCGGCTACGACCGCGACACCAGCGACAGCACGGACAACGGCAAGCGCCCCGTCGACCTGTTCGCCGAGGCGCCCGACTGGCTGCCCTGGGAGTGGATCGCGGCCCACGAGGCGCGCACGAACGTCGGGTTCGCCTACTGGTGGGACGGGCGGGCGTGGGCGCGCGGCCCCTACCCCGACGACTGGGAGGGCGACGGGCTGCGCCTGGACCGGTACGCGTCGGTGGAGGCGGCCGTGGACGCGGTCGTCGGGCTGCTCTTCGAGGGGTTCGCTCCCGAGGACGAGCACGGGGAGGCGCTGCTCCCGGAGCCGGGCGCCGCCCTCATGAGGCGCGCGCGGGAGGGCACGGTGGACGCGGACTCGCTCGCGGCGGTGCTGAGCGTCCTCGACACCCAGTACACGGACGAGGACGACGAATACGAGGCCCCCGGGTGGGACGCCGGGGCCGCGCTGGCGGCGGCCGAGCGGCTCGGGCTGACCCCGGGGTCGCGCCTCCCCTTCCTCCCCCTCGGCGAGGCCGGGCCCGAACGCCCCGCGCGCCCGGTCATCAGTGAGAGGACGCGGTCGCTGCTGCTGTGGGACGCGCTCCGCCGGGAGCCGGAACGGGACCGGCCCCCGGTCCCCGAGACCGGCGAGCTTCTCCGTGTCCTGGAACGGGTACGCGCGCTGGGTCTGGCCGAGGGCGGCGAGGCCGTCGTGGAGTACACCTTCGCGGGGGAACGGAGGGTCCTCGACGCGTCCGGCGAGGAGTTCAAGGACTACGACACGGACCTGATGGACGGCCTCGACGCCCTGCGCGCGGCCGAGGACGTCCGGGGACGCGGCCGGTGGCTGTACCTGCGACTGGCCGTGTCGGAGGAGGGGTACGACGCCCGGCGACGCTACGACCGCTGGCCGGAGGAGGCTCACGAACACCTCGTCGGCTACCTGCCGGAGACGGCGTACCGGCTGAACGGGGAGGGCGCCCTGCGGGCTCCGGAGTGGCGGCCCGCGTGGGCGGAGCTGGTGGAGGACGAGACCCTCGTGCGCCCGCCCGCCCCGACGCCGTCCGAACGGCCGAGCCGACCGGTGGCCGTCCTGGACGAGGAGGGGCAGCGTGAGCTGCTGGAGAGGATCGCGGGGTTCCTGCCGAGGCCGGAGGGCTGGCGGGAGGCCGTGCTGGACGCCCGGTTCCTGGTCGGCTACGAACGGCTGCGGGTGAGGGTGGTCCTGGAGGACGGGACCGTGCGCGAGGGGCGCGGGCACTACCGGCTCCCCGACCTGGTGCGGAACCTGCGGGCGGGCATGTACCGGCCGGACCGGGGCGCCTGGTTCGGCCTCCGGTACACCGTGGACCTGGACGGAAGCCGGGTGGAGGCCGACCACGACTCCGAGCCCGCCTTCGACATGGCCCCGCTGGACTTCGACTACGCCCTGGACCAGGCGTACTACCCGCGTTCGGGGGAGTACGTCCCCGCCTGGCTGGCGGAGCGCCTGGCCGCCGCGCGCGGCTGAGTGCCGGGCGGGGCCGGGCGCTCCGGGGCGGGCGACGCCGGGGCCCCAGGGGGTCGGGCCCCGGCGTCACGCGTGGTCAGGGCGCGTTCCGGCCGTGGTCAGCGTGTGGTCGAGGTGTGGTCAGCAGGTCTGGTCGCTGCTGCTCTGGAAGGTGACGTTGCGGACGGTCAGGTTCACCGAGCACGGGTTCTCGACCAGTGAGGTGTTGGCCAGCGTCAGGTTCTGGAACGTGACGTTCGAGGTGTTGGCGAACTCCGAGCGGGCCGCGATCCGGACGCTGCCCGGACCGGCGATCGTGCCCCCGGAGAAGGTGACGTTGTGGCAGTTCTCGACCAGCACCGCGTTGTTGCCGGTCTGGGCGATGTCCACGCGGTCGATGACCGCGCCGCCGCTCTCGGAGACGCAGAAGACCCCCCGGCCGCCGCCGCGGGCCCGGACCTCGCCGACCCGGATGTTGGTCGGGTAGTCGCTGCCGATCCGCCCGTTGCGGTTGGCCATGCGGAAGGCCGCGTAGCCGGTTCCGGTCCCGGCGCCCTCGGCGTCCACCCGGTCCACCGTGGCGTTGACGGTGTTGTTGAGCAGCAGGCCCGAGTAGCCGGTGTCGCGGGCCGTGACGGTGCCGATGTCCAGGCCGTCCACGCTGTAGGTCTCCACGCCGTGGTTGTCGGTGCCCGACACGTACACGTCGTCGATGCTGATGTCGCGCGTGGTGCGGTTGGCGTCGCTGCCCCGGCTGTCGATACGCATGCCCAGGCCGCTGGACAGGCGCAGGTCGATCTGGCCGAAGTGGACGTTCTGCGAGCCGCGCACGAAGACGCCGAAGTACGGCGAGCCGGTCACGGACAGGTGGGGGACGGAGACGTTCTGGGCGTTGCGGATCCGGACGGCGGCGTGGTCGGCGCCCACCGACCCGGACACGTGGATGGTGCCGCAGACCTCCAGTGAGGTGTGGCTGGGCAGGTCGAGCGAGGTGTTGGCGGGCATGGAACCGGATCCGCGCACCACCACGCGCTGCTGGGAGGTGCGGCCGGAGTCGAGGCTGCCGACGGCCGCGCGCATGGCGGCGAGCATGTCGCCGCCGGTGTAGACGGTGCTGCCGCCGTTGCGGGCGGTCCAGGTGGAGCCGTTCCGCACCGCTTCGGCGTGGTGGGAGCCGCTGCCGCAGTCGCCGTCTCCCCCACCGCCGGTGTCGTCCACGCGGACCAGGTCCCAGACCTGGTTGGCTCCGCCGAGGGAGTCGTACTGCGACAGGCGGTCGCCCGGGGTGGTGCTCCACTCCCAGACCTCCAGGGCCTTGCCGCTGAGGCGGTTGATCAGCTGGACGCCGCCGCCGGTGTCCACGGGGCGCCACTGCTGGTTGGCGTTGCCGAGATCGGTGAACTGGCGGATCTCGGCGCCGTTGGCGGTGGAGTGCTCCCAGACGTCGACGGCCTTACCGCTGTGGCGGTTGACGAGGCGGTAGTAGCCGTCGCCGGAGGGGACGAAGCGGAACTGCTGCCAGGGGCGGTCGGTGCGTTCCCACTGGATGATCCGCGCGCCGTCCTGGGTTCCGGCGCTCTCGACGTCGGCGACCAGGCCGCTGTGCTGGTTGCGCAGGACGTAGTAGGCGCCGGTGTCGATGTCGGCGGCCCGGGCGGGGGTGACGGCGGCGGCGGAGAGGCCGCTCGCGCAGAGGACGACGGCCAGGGCGGAGTACAGGAGCCGCCGCAGGCGCGACAGGCGCGAGAGCTGTCTGCGGGAGGGCGGGGAGGACGGCGGAGCGGTCCGGGGCGCGCCGGGGGGAAGCGGGGGGTTGATGGGCACTGCTGCTCCTCTGTGCGAACTCCGGACGGCGGTGTCCGGAAGGAGTGGGGGGTGGGGAGCGCTCCCATTGCACCGGAAGCTAACACGAAAAACGTTTTTACGGTAGCCGTGCGACTACGGTCGGGAAGGGACCGGGTTCCGGAGGGTGGAGGGGCGGGGAATCTGCGCGGTCCTCTACGCGCACCAGGCGACCTGCACTGAAACGAGGTCGGGGAGAAGCCGTGCGTCACGAAGCCCCGGAAGCAGGCTCGCGGCGCTGCTCCACCACGGCTGGACGGTCTTCGACCAGCACACCCGCCAGTACTGGGCCGCGCACACCGGCCGCATGCGGCTGGTCTGCGCCGACACCCCCGAGGAGCTGATCCGCTCGGTCGCCGCCGTCACGGCAGCACCGGGCACCTCCCCTTCCGCGGGTTCCAACGGAACTCCTGACTCTCAGCGGTGCCGCTACCGACAACCGGTCGCGGCGCCCCGCCCGCCACACCGCTGCGAAGGAGCGGAGAACAACCATGAACCCCGCAGAGCTGTACACGCTCGTGTCGGACGAGACACCAGTGAAGGAAGTGGAGCAGGCACGGAGAAGGGGTCAGGACCACACGGACCGGAAACGGCCAGAACCCCTGTGGCGCAAGGCCTGCGTGCTAGTTTCGGCGTCCCCTGAAGGCCCCTCGCAAAGCCTGAACGGAGATCCATGGAACTGGAACTGCTCGCCAAGGACCCCGCCTCCGGGGGCAAGGGCTGCCCCTCCGTCTACCTCAGCGACACCGGAGAGTTCGTCGTCCAGGGCCCCGCTCTGGCACCGGAGGACTGGGCGAAGGTGGAGAATCCCCTGCCCGGGGAAAACGCGGTCCGCATCTCCCCCGAGGTCGTTCTCGCCGCCGTCGAACTCCACCGCCAAAGACAGGGCTGACCGCCTTCGGTGCCGGGTTCCGCAGCATCTGGGGAACCCGGCGCCGTCGTCTCCTGGCAGGAGCGGTACCGACCTCCCCGGTTTCCCGTGGATCGGCCGAGCGGCTGCTCGACCGGCCGGACGCGGCGCTGAGCGAACTGGCTGCCGAGGATTCACGTCTGGACGCCCTCTCCGAGGAGGACGAGTTGAGTGATCTGCGCGCCGTGATGACGGCTTCCTATCGGGCCCTGG
This sequence comes from Nocardiopsis sp. LDBS0036, assembly GCF_041228755.1. Taxonomy (NCBI): domain Bacteria; kingdom Bacillati; phylum Actinomycetota; class Actinomycetes; order Streptosporangiales; family Nocardiopsidaceae; genus Nocardiopsis; species Nocardiopsis sp. LDBS0036. Next base: position 272,113 of record NZ_CP141103.1, on the reverse strand, counting down.
ACGACGACACCGCCCGCTTCTTCCGGCGTCTGGGCCTGCACCCGGGGCCGGAGTTCTCCTGCGGGGCCGCCGCCGCGCTCACCGGCGCCCCGCAGGCGGAGGCCCGAAGGCTCCTGGACCGCCTGACCCGCGCGAACCTCGTGGAGCGCCCGCGCGAGGACCACTACCGCCTGCACGAACTGGTTCGCCTGTACGCGGTCGAGCGGGTCCGCGCCGAGGAGGGACCGGAGGCGGCGGGCGAGGCCGTCGGACGGGTGGCCCGGTGGTACAGCACGCCGATGCCTGGCAGGGCGGTCCGGTCCCGGGCGGGCGTCTCCGTCCGGGACCGGGTCGCCGGGTCAGCGCTCCACGTGGGCCGCGAGGTTGGCCAGGGACGAGGCCAGGGCCTCCTCGTGGACGGCGTGGTCGATGCCCCGGGGCACGTCGGCGGCCTCGACGGTGACCAGGGTTCCCTCCGGGTCCGCGGTGAGGGTCCAGGTCATCGTCATCGTCCCGGCGAAGTCGGGGTCCGGGGACTCGAAGTCGATCCGCTGCACGACCCGCTCCCCGGGCACCAGCTCGGCGAAGGCGACCTCGGTGACGTCCTCCGTCGCCGAGGTCTTGCCGTGCCCCGCCCCCGGGTCGAGGTAGGTCAGCACCATGCGGAAGCCGCCCCCCGGCCACGGCTCGAAGCGGTCGATCCGGCCGGTCATGCCCTCCGGCGGCAGCCAGGCCGCGAGGGCGTCCGGCTCGGTCATCGCCGCGTAGACCGCCGCCGCGGAGGCGCGGACGGTCCTGCTCCCCCGGTCGGTACGCGGTGGTCTCGATGCCATGGTCGCCCTCCTCGAACACTGCTGTGCGTGTACGCGGGCAACCTAGCCGACACCGCCGACAGACCGGGCGCGCCCCGCCCGGCCCCACCGTGCCCGGCATCCGACTCTTGGGACGCGCCGGTGGCGGACGCCCGCCGGGGTTCCCCGCCTCCGGCCCCGCCCCCGGTCCCGCTGGGGGGTGAGGACCGGGCACCGGGCGCGGCGGCTCATCCCAGGCGCGACCGGCCGACCGGCGGTTATCGGAGGGGGCGGCGGCCCTGGACCGAGTAGATCGCGCAGGAGCTGGCCCGGAAGGACGGGTCCGCCAGGAGCGCGCGCACCTCGGCGAGCCGCTCGTCGGTCATCCCCTCGTCCACGAAGGCGTCACGCAGGTGGCGGGTGTGGTGAGCGATCAGGTGCACGCCGGGGGAGTCGGCGTTCCACAGCTCCAGCCGGGGCTGGGGGTCGATGTCCACCAGACCCGCGCCCCGCATCGCCTCGGCGGCGTTGCGCCCCCAGGCCGGGTCGGCTCCGGCGCGGATCATCAGCCTGGTCTTGGCCTCCTGGAACTCCTCGTAGAGCTTCTGGGACTCGGCGTCGGGCATGAGGAGCGCCGGGCCGTAGGTGATGTCGAACTCGTCGAGCTGGAGCACGCCGCCGGGCTTGAGCGCGCGCACCAGGCGGTCCAGGACCGCGATCCGCTCCGGGATGTGCAGCAGCACCAGCCGGGAGTGGATGAGGTCGAAGGCGGCCTCGGGCAGCGGGTCGCGGACCACGTCGTGGCGGACGACCTCCAGGCCCTCTGCGGCGGGGACGCGCTCGGGCTTGATGTCGGTGGCCAGCACGCTTCCGCCCGGGGCGACCCGGTCGGCCAGCCAGAGCGCGACGCTGCCGCCCCCGGCACCCACCTCCAGGCAGTTCCACCCCGGCCCGACACCGGTCTGTTCCAGGCGTTCGGTGGTCATGGGGTCGTAGGCGGCGGCCAGGAAGCGGTGCTGGTCGAAGGCGTGCTCGCTGTGGTTGTCGAAGACGTAGCGCTGGTCCTCGGCGGCGTCGGTCACGGGTGTCTCCCTCGGCGTCGGTCGGGTCGTCGGGGCTGGGCAGGTCGGTCGGGTCGTCGGGGCCGGTCCGGCTGGTCGGGCTACGGGGCCCGGCGGGGCCGAACCGCCGTCCGCCGCCGCCCGGCTCGGCGGGCGGTGCGCGCCGACGGTCTCGGCGGCGACGCGGGCGAGGGTGGCCGTGCACACCTTCCCGGTCGGGCCGAGCGGCAGTTCGGGCAGCACGACCACGTGTTCGGGCAGCGAGCGGACGTCCAGGCCGCGTTCGTCGCGCAGGAAGGCGATGAGCTCGCTCGGGGAGGGCGCGGCGGCCCCCTCGGCGGGGGACACGCAGGCGCACATGCGCTCGCCCAGGTCGGGGTCGGGCACGGGCACGCAGTGGGCCTCCGCGAGGGCGGGGTGGGCTCCGAGTTCGCGCTCCACCTCGGCCGGGAAGATGTTGACGCCGCCCCGGATCACCGTCCGGCGCAGGCGGTCCACCACCCGCAGCGCGCCGTCGGGGTCCAGACGGCCCAGGTCACCGGTGCGCACCCACCCGCCCGGGGCCCGCCGCTCGGCGTCCAGTTCGGGCGCGGCGACGTGGCACAGCGGTGTCATCGGACCCAGGGCCCAGATCTCGCCGGTCTCCCCCCGCGGAACCGGGCGTCCCCGCGGGTCGCGGATGCTCACCTCGGCCACGTCGGGGGCGGGATGCCCGGCCAGGCCCGGTTCCCACGCCTCGGGGCGGCGGGCGGTGTGGCAGTTGACCCCGTCGGTGGAACCGTAGACGTTGATCACGGGCCTCCCGAAGCGGGCGGCGCAGGAGTCGCGGACCTCCCGGTGCAGCGGGGCGCCGCTGGCCACCACCGCGCGCAGGGACGAGGTGTCGGCCCGCTCGGGCAGCGCGGCGATCCGCCGCAGCATGGTGGGCACGCCGATCAGGTGGGTGGGGCGATGCCGCTCGATCGCGCACAGCGCGGCGGCCGGGTCGAAGCGGGGCAGGACCACCAGGGTCGCGCCGAGCCCGGCCAGGGTCACCGGCACCCCGCAGGAGCCGAAGGAGGAGGCCAGCGACACCAGGACCAGGTTGCGCATGGGGCCGGGTCCGCTGTGCAGCGCCGCCACGTAGTTGGCCCGGCCGCCCGCCATGGCGTTGTGGCTGTAGGCGACCATGCCGGGTTCGCCCTCCGAGCCGGAGGAGACCAGGACGCGGGCCGGGGACTCGGGGTCGGGCCGGGCGGGACGCCAGCCCCGGACCGTCCCGGCGTCGGGCCGGTCCAGGCTGAGCGTCCCGGGGCGGGCCGGGCCGAACGCCCACGTCCGGCGCAGGGTCGGCGGCGGGTCGGCGCGGCGGATCCGTTCGGCCCGCTCCGGGGTGGTGACGAGGTCCGCGGCACGGGAGCGGTCCAGCAGACTGCGCACGTCGGCCGGGGAGCGGCCGTCGGGGACGGGCAGCGCGACCGCGCCGACGGCGGCGACGGCGAGTTCGGCCACGACGGCCTCACGCCCGTTGGGCAGCAGGACGCCGACGACGTCGCGCTCCCCCGTCCCCCCGGCGGCCAGCGCGGCGGCGGCGCGGCGCACGGCGGCGTCCAGCCCGGCGTAGTCGAGCGTGCCGCGGTCGTCGATGACGGCGTCGCGTCCGGGGTGGGCGAGCGCGTGCTCGCGGAAGAGGGAGTACAGGTCCCGGCCCGGGCACCAGCCGCGCGCGGTCCACCGCGCGCGCAGGGCGGCCGGGACCAGGTCGCGCAGTTCCAGGCCGTTGGACGAGGTCCAGGTCATCGGTTCTCCGCAGGCGTGTGAGTGGCCACGGCGCCGCACGGAGACGTTGACGGTGTGGCGTGTGGGATCTCTTGGCCGGTGATCCTGCTGTTGGTGCCACCGCTGGCGCCACAGCGGGCGCCGACGGTGACACCGGAAGCAGGATCGTTCCGGACGGGCGCGCCCCGGCGTGCGGCAGCGTCACGTAGCCGCGTCTCGGCGCTCGGGGCGTCGGCGGCGGGTGCGAAACTCCACGGGGCCCGGACGCAGGACGCGCCGCCGACCGTGTCGAAGGCCGCCGCGAACGCCGGTTCGTCGGCCATCGCCGCCAGGTCCTCCACGAGGACGGGGCCGCTCCGACCACCGGGCGCCGAGCCGCTCCTTTCGGTGGGCGCGGTGCCGCGTCCGGCGCGGCGCAGCAGCCGGGCCGCGTCCGACAGGGCGGTCCGGGCGCGAACCCCGGCGCCGGTGCGGGCGCGCAGCAGCAGCGCGGCCACGGCCCCTTCGGCAGCGAGGATTCCGCCGAGCACGTCGGTGAGGGTGAGCAGGGACGGCGCGGGCTCCTGCCCGGGTCCGGTCAGGAGGTCGGCCACCCCGCCGTGCGCCTGGACCAGGTAGTCGGTGGCCAGCGCGCCGGGTTCGGGGGCCCGACCGCCCCACCCGTCTGCGTGCACGTGGACCAGGCCTGGGGCGGGGTCGGCGAGGTCGTCGGGGCCCAGGCCGAACCCCTCGGCACGGCCGGGCGGCCAGTTGTAGAGCAGGACGTCGGCGGTGGCGGCCAGGTCGCGGGCGGTCCGGCGCCCGGCTTCGGTCTTGAGGTCGGCCTCGACCGCGCCCTTGCCCCGGTTCAGGGCCAGGAACCGGGCGGAGCGGTCACCCGCCATCGGCGCCACCCCGCGCATGGGGTCGCCGCCCGGGGGCTCGATCCGCACGACCTCGGCGCCGAGCATGGCGAGCAGCAGCCCGGCGAGCGGGCCCTGCACGCGGTTGGTGGCCTCCACCACCCGCAGCCCGGCCAGGGGCGCGGCGGCGTCAGGGCCGAGCGGTGCCAGCGGGGCGGCCGGGGCGCCGGTGGCGTCCCGCGCGCGCAGCCGCCACTCCGAGGCCGGGTCGGGCTCCTCTGCCTCCCGGGCGTCGCGGACGAGGGCCAGGCTCATGCCCGTGTCGCGGGCGGCCAGGCGGACCCGGGCGAGGTCCACGACCGCGATCGCGGCGGGAAGTTCGGGCGGCAGCGGGCACACCGCGGTGGCGAAGCGCCGCTGGAAGGGCGGCCACCCGGCGGCGATCGCGGACGGGGCGGCTCCCAGGTCGGTCCAGAACCGCAGCCAGACCTCGGCGTCCAGGGTCTCGATCTCGAAGCGCGCTCCGTCAACGGAGCGGAACGGCGGGGCGGTTCCGGCACCGGGCGTCACTCCTGTCCCACTGGAAAGAGTCGGGCCCGCCGAAGCCCTCTGGTCCGGGGCCGTGGCCGCGGCGACGTAGGGACCCGCCGCGAGCAGGGCGGCCTGGGCCGCGGAGACCGACGCCGACAGCGCCGGACCGCCGCGCGCCAGGGCCAGCGCGCAGGCCGCCACCGCCTGCGCGGCCAGCACCCCCGCGCACACCGACGCGTAGTCCACCGCCAGGAACCGGGGTGCCCCGCGGGCCCGGCCGTGCAGGTGCGCCAGCCCGCAGGCGGCCTGGACGTCGCGCTCCCCCGCCAGGGGCGCCGCGACCGGCCCGGACCAGCCGATGGCGCAGCCGACCGGTACCGGCAGCACCCGGGTTCCCTCTCCGCCGGATCCGTCTTCGCCCAGGCCCGCGCCGGAACCGCTCCCGCCCGGACCCCACTCACCGGGGACGGCCACCAGACCGACCCACCCGGCCGGTGCCTGCGGGGGCAGGGGCCCCACGACCCGGGAGACCGCGCAGCCGAGCGCCTCCAGGCGCGCCGCAGCGATCCGCAGCGCGACCGAGTCGCCCACCGCCCGCGCGGCGGCCCCGGCCAGCGGGAGCACGGTCGCGCCCACCGGTGCGGCGGTCACGTCCACTTCCCCGTTCCGCAGGTGTCGGGGCGCAGGCCCAACTGGTCGCGCAGCACGGAGCGGCGGACCTTGCCGGTGCCGGTGCGCGGCAGCTCGTCCCAGGTCAGCACCACCGGGTCGGCGAGTTCGGGCAGGTCGGCGACGGCGCCGCGCCAGGCCACGGTGTCCAGACCCCCGCTCTCGGTGGCCACCACCGGCACCGGGGGCCCGTCCGGAACGCTCAGGACGACGCACTCCAGCACCTCGGGCAGGCGGTCGTCCACGACGTCCTCCACCTCCAGGCAGCCGCCCTCGCGCAGGGCGTCCACCTCGCGGTCCACCAACCGCAGTGCGCCGGTGCGGCTGAGGACGCCGATGTCGCCGGTGTTCCACCACGCGCCCACCAGCTTGGACCGCCACCGGCCCTCCTCGCCGACGTAGCCCAGGCACAGGGCCTCGGTGCGGCAGAAGACCAGACCGGGTGTACCGGCCGGGACGGGGCGCATGGTGCGCGGATCGACCGTGCGCAGCTTGGTGCGGGTGGGGATGGGGCGGCCCAGGTGGCGGGTGGTCGGGTGGCGCTCGTTCGCCGCGACCAGTGCCCGCCGGGTGAGGAACCGGAAGGTCAGCGGCCCGGTCTCGCTCTGGCCCCAGCCCTGCATCCACACCGGGCGCCGGTGGCCGGTGGCGCCCAGGAAGGCGCGCACGGTCGGCGGGTGCACGGCGTCGAAGGTGCTGACGTAGAGACGCACCCGGTCGAACGGGGCGTCCTGCCGCTCCGCCTGGTTCTGCCAGCGCGCGAAGACCGCGGGCGCGGCCTCCAGGGTGGTGGGCCGGTGCCGCTCCAGCAGCGGCCCGGCCTCGGCCCAGGAGGCGCCGGTGACGACGGACAGCGCGGCCGGGGACAGCCACAGCACGCTGGCGGTCCAGGCGAGCGCGCGCCCGTGCGCGAAGGAGTACGCGCCCGTCACCGTGTCGTCGCGGCGGCTGCTCAGCACGGGCCAGCGGTGCGCCTCGAACCCGGCCAGGCGGCGCATGATCGTGCGGGTGGAGTGCGGGACCAGTTTGGGCACGCCCGTGGTGCCGGAGGTGTGCATGATCGCCAGGGGCGCGTCCAGGTGCGGCCTGCGCGGCGGCGGGGCGTCGGTGCCGCGCACGTCGTCCAGGTGCAGGACGCTCCCGGCCGGGCCCCCTCCCCCGAGGGGAACCCCGTCCCCGACCGGCGTTCCGTTCCCGCCCGGACCCGTGGCCCCCGCCGGGCCGTCGACGACCAGGGTGCGGGTCGCGTGCACGGCGGGGTCGGCTCCCGCCTCCCGGGACGCCGCGAGCAGGGCGGTGTCGGTGACCAGCAGCGCCGGGTCCAGCCGTTTGAGCAGGACCTCCAGCGCGTCCGGTTCCAGGTGCGCCGACAGCGAGGCGGGCACCGCGCCCAGCCGGGCGGCGGCGCAGTTGAGCAGTACGTAGTCCCAGTGGTTGCGCTTGGCGATCGCGACGCGGTCGCCGGGCCGCACACCGGCCGCGGCGAGCCATCCGGCCGCCTCGCGCACCAGTTCGGCCACCCGGGGCACGTCCAGCTCGGTGCCCAGGCCGGGGGCGATGTCCAGCGGCCTGCTCAGGTGCACGGCGGTCGTGGAGCCGCGCGCGACCAGGTCGTCGAAGAGGGTGCCCAGGTGCAGGGGTTTGGTGAACAGCGTCATCGTCGTCGGTCCTCACTGGGGGTGGGAACGGGGGTCGGGGCCGTCGAGGCGAGGAAGGCCAGGACCCGCGCGGCGGCCGTGGTCGCGGAGGAGACCGCGCCCTCGCTGCACGGGCGCAGTGAGATCCAGTCCCCGGCGTAGTCCACGGCCGCGGGCGGGCGGACGGCGAAGGCGGAGCGCTCGCGCAGGGCGCGCGGCCCCGCGGCGGGCAGGCCGTGGCGGAAGCGGTGCACGCGGACGGCCTCGACGCGTCGGGACAGGCCGGGCAGCAGGGGTTCGGCGCGGTCGGTGAGCCGCTCCGCCACCACCGCGTCGGAGGCGTCGAGGAGTTCGGCGGCGCCGCGCGGGGAGGCCACCAGGGAGACCAGGCCCCGTCCGGGCGGCACCCGGCCCGGGTGCTTGTTGTGGTCGGCGGTGACCACGTTGAGCAGCGGGTCCTCCAGGGCGGGCACCAGGGTGGCGAAGCCGCCGCGCGCCCCGGCCGGTTCCATCGGGCGGTCCAGGACCAGGGAGACGCGGAGCATGGGCGCGTACTCGCAGGCCTCCAGGTAGGCGCGCTCGACGCCGGACGCGCCGGGGTGGATCCCGGCCGCGACCGGGGCGGGCACGGCCAGCACGGCCGCGCGGGCGGTGACCGTGCCAGCCGGGGACTCCAGCCTGACCCCGTCGGGGCCCGCGGACACAGCGGTCACCGGGTGGCCGGTGACCACGTCGAGCCGGTCGGCCAGGATCCGCGCGAGGGTGTCCATGCCGTCGCGGTAGGTGCGCCAGCGGGCGCTGCTGCCCGCGGAGACCAGGTGCGCGGCGAAGGGGGCGGCGGCCGTGTGCTCGGGGTCCCAGCCGAAGAACCCGGCGGCCAGGGCGCCGAGCAGCCGGTAGCGCAGCTCCGGATGGTAGGGGCGGAGCAGTTCGGCGAGGGTGCGCGCGCCCAGCGGGGAGCGCTCGGGGTGTTCGGGGTCCGGGCCGAGGCGGGCCAGCTGGATCTGGAGGCGCAGCAGGTCGGCCCGCGCGCGGGGGGACAGCCCGGCGCCGGTGAGCAGGCCCAGGGGGCGGCCCACGTGCGGTCGGGCCCGGCCCTCGCGCCAGGACGCCAGGGCACCGCGGATGCGGGGCACCGCGCCGCGGTCGGCGTCCAGACCGACCTCGCGGATCAGCCGCCAGGTGGCCGGGTAGGCCTTGGCCGGGGGCAGCATCTCCGCGCCGGTGTCGATGAGGCAGCCGTGCTCGCGCAGGGTGCGCATGCGTCCGCCCACGGCCTCGTCGGCCTCCAGGACGCGGACCGAGCGGCCCGCGCGGGCCAGCGCGTGCGCGGTGGCCAGTCCGGCGGGGCCCGCTCCGACCACGGCGACGTCGAGCCCCTGGCTCATACGGCGCCTCCCAGGAGCACGGGGGCCAGCAGGTGGGCGCCGATGAGCAGGACCACGGTGACCCGGTGGGTGTGGATGGCGAGGCGGCGAGCGCGCAGGATGTCGCCCCGGACGAACCCGATGAACAGCTGGGCCACCCGCATCAGGAAGACGGGGGCCAGGACGAGCGGGAACCACCACGGGGAGATCCCGGCCAGGGTGGAGCCGCTGATGAGCAGGCTCTCGGCCGCGGTCGCCGCGATGATGAAGGCGGTGTTGAGGCGCCTGGGCACCAGAGCGGCCACGGTGATCCGCCCGGCGGCGCGGTCGCCCGCGGCGTCGTTGGTGTTGGAGTACAGGCCGAAGAGCATCGGGCCGAAGCCGAACAGCAGGGCCTGCACCACGACGAAGCCGTTCAGCTCCCCGGTGAGCAGACCGTAGGGCACCAGGACCCAGCCCACGCCCAGACCGATGAGGAAGATCTCCTGGAAGCCCCGGTAGCTGATCTTGAGGCCCCAGGAGTACTGGACCGAGGCGACCACGCACAGGACGGCCAGGGCCACCGCCCAGGCGGGCCGGTGCGGGGCGACCAGGACGACCAGACCCCAGAGCAGGGCGCTCGCCGCGGTCGCCGCCCAGGCGAAGCGCAGGGCCTGCGGTTCGGTGAGCGTCCCGGCGACGAGGGGTTTGCGGGCCAGCCGGCGGCGGGCCGCGTCCGAGCCGTAGTTGGCCGCGTCGCTGCCGTCGCGGTAACCGGTGACGTCGTCGAAGGCGACCATGGCGGCCACCACGGCCACCTCGGCGAGCAGGATGAGCAGGAGCAGCCCCAGCGTGCCCGGCTCCCAGCGCAGCGCGGGCGCGAGCATGGCCAGTACCAGGGGCAGGCCGATGTAGTAGTCGTAGATGTCGAGCTTGGCCAGCCGGGCGTAGGCGGCCGGGGTGCCCCGGGGCGGCGCGGCTGCGGGCGCCGGTCCGGCGGGGGGCGCGGCGGTGTGGTCGGTCATCTTGCTCTTCCAGAATGGTCGGCGAACGCGCACACGGTGTCGGCGATGTGCTCCACCTGGGCGTCGTCCAGGTGCGGGTACAGCGGCAGGGAGATGTTGCGCCGGGCCGCCGACTCCGCGTTGGGCCAGCGGGCCCCGGCCCGGGCGTACGGGGCGAACGCGGGCTGGGCGGGCAGGGCGCGCGGGTAGTACACGTGGGTGTCGATCCCGTGCGCGGACAGGTGGACGCGCAGGTCGTCGCGCTGCTCGACCAGGAGCGTGTAGACGTAGTGGCAGCGCCCGTCGCCGCCCGTGGGCGGCGCAGTGATCCCGGCTCCGGCCAGTCGTGCGAACCGGCTGGAGTAGTAGGTGGAGATCTCGGCCCGGCGGGCGAGCCGGTCCTCCAGCCCGCCCAGCCGGTGCAGCTGGAACTCGGCCATCACCTCGTCGAATCGGCTGTTGAGGCCGATCCGGTGGTGCAGGAAGCGGTGCGTGCCGTCCTGGCCGTGGTTGCGCAGCATCCGCACGCGCACGGCGAGTTCGGCGTCCGAGGTGACCACCACGCCGCCCTCGCCGGGCATGCCGAAGGTCTTGACCTGGACGAAGGAGTAGACCCCCGCGTCGCCCCACAGCCCGGCGGGGCGGCCGCCGAGGGTTCCGCCCTGGGCCAGCGCGGAGTCCTCGACCAGGCGCAGCCCGTACTGGTCGGCCAGGTCCCGGAACCGTGGCATGGCGGCCATCATCGAGAACAGGTGCGCGGGCATGACCGCGCGGGTGCGCGCGGTGAGGGCGGTCTCGGCGGCGTCCGGGTCCAGGGTCAGGGAGACCGGGTCGATGTCGGCGAAGACCGGGCGCGCGCCGCGTTCGACGACGGTGCTGGCCAGCGGCGCGCAGCCGAAGGCCGGTACCACCACCTCGTCGCCGGGGCCGATCTCCATGGCGGCCAGGACCAGGGTGAGCGCGGAGGTGCCGCTGGAGCAGGCGACGACGTCGGCGGCGGCGAGGCGGTCGCGCAGTTGGCGTTCGAGGCGGGCGGTGCGCTCGCCGAGGATGAACTTCTGCGCGCCGCCGGTGCCGGTGGCGTGGACGGCCTCCAGCAGGGCGTCGCGGTCGGCGTCGAACAGGTCGGGGGCGAAGAAGGGGATGCGGTGCCCGGTCGCCGTGGTCATCCGTGCCTCCGAAGGCAGAAGTCCTCGATCTCCTCGCAGACCCGGTCCGCCTGGGCGTCGGTCAGGTCGGGGTAGAGCGGTAGGGCCACCGCCCCCTCGCAGGCCACCTCGGCGCGCGGGAAGTCGCCGGGCGCGTGTCCCAGGTGGGTGAAGCAGGGCTGCAGGTGCAGCGGGATCGGGTAGTAGGTCTCGGTGCCGATCCCGGCCTCGGCCAGGTGGGCGACCAGGGCGTCGCGGTCGTCGGCCTCGACCAGGTGGACGTAGACGACCCGGTTGCCGCCGGGGTGGGGCGGAACGGCGCCGGGCACGGCGCGTATCCCGGGCAGGTCGCGCAGGCGGGCGTCGTAGCGCGCGGACAGCTCGGCGCGGCGGGCGATGTCGGCGTCGAGGCGGGAGAGCTTGGCCAGCAGCACGGCGGCCTGGAGGTCGTCCATCTTGCTGTTGCAGCCCGCGACGACCGTCGGGTTGGCGATGCCGGGGAAGTCGTCCAGGGTGCGTCCGGAGCGGCCGTGGTGGCGCAGCGCCCGCGCGGTCTCGGCGACGGCGTCGTCGTCGGTGAGCAGCGCGCCCGCGTCGCCGATGGCGCCGAGGGTCTTGGAGGGGAAGAAGGACAGCACGCCGCCGGTGCCCAGCAGCCCGGCGTGCACGCCGCGCAGCCGCATGCCGATGGCCTCGGCGCTGTCCTCCAGCACGGTCAGGCCGCGGCGCCGGGCGACCTCGCGCACGCCCTCCATGTCGGCCAGGCGGTCGAACAGGTGGACCGGCATGACCATCCGGGTGCGGGAGGTGGCCACCGCGTCCACCGAGGCCGGGTCGATGCCGTACCCGTGCTCCTCGATGTCGGCGAAGACCGGGACGCCTCCGGCGAGGACGACGGAGCTGGCGGTGGCGACGAAGGAGTAGGCGGGGACGATCACCTCGTCGCCGGGGCGCAGCCCGGCGGCGCGCAGCAGGATGACGAGGGCGTCGGTTCCGGAGTTGACGCCGACCACGTGCCGGGCGCCGGTCCAGCGGGCCAGGGCGTCCTCGAACTCGGCGACCATGGCCCCGTGCGAGAACTTGCCCCGGTCCATGACCCGCAGGCAGTTGTCCCGGATGCGCGGCCACAGTTCCGCGAAGCTCCGGGACTGGTCGAAGAAGGGGACGGGGAGGCGTGTTCTGCCGGGGGGCGCCGCCTCGGGGGGTTCGAGCGTTCTCTTCAACTTCTCCACGTTTCTACGCTGCGGGAGGGGGCGGTCGGCGGCCGGGGCGGCGGGCCTCGGCCTGGTCGGGGGCTCAGCCGCCGAGGAGGGGGATGTCGTTGCGGCCGAGGTGGTAGTCGCGGACCGCGTCGACCAGCTCGGAGGCGGAGAGCGTGCCGCTGCCGTCGGTGTCGAGTTCGTCGAAGACGCGGTCGGAGTCCCGCGCGCTGACGCCGACGGCGTCGAGCCACCGGCGCATCTCGCTCCGGCTGATCTCGCCGTCGCCGTCGGTGTCGAGCACGTCCATGGTGGCCTGGAGCGTGGGCCGGGCGACCTCGGCGAAGCCGTCCTCGCTGCCGACCATCTCGCGCCCGGCGACCTCCATGAACTGGTCGCGGTCCATCCGGTCGGTGCCCGCGGCCGCCGCCAGGCGGTCGAACATGCCCAGGTAGGCGGCCTTGAGCGCGTCGCCCCGGGGGGTGCCCTCGGCGCCGAGCCGCGAGATGATGCCGTCGGCCTCGGCCGCGAGGTCCGAGCGCTCGATCACCCCGTTGCCGTCGACGTCCCAGAGGCGGAAACGCTCCTCAAGGCGGCTGGTGGTCTTGGTGGCGGTCGTCACGGGCTTTCCCTCACTTCTTCCGTGGGACAACAGAAGCACGACTTCATACCTGCATTCGAAAAGGGCACCCGAAACCGGAATCCGAACGTTTTCCACGCCGAATAAAGCCCTTCCCGCGCGCCTCGGGAAAGACGGAACGGGAGGGCCGGTGCACTTCGCTTTCCCGTGTTCTCGCACCGCAGAGGGGAGAGGGGCGGGAAATGGTCCCGGCCGCGGCGGTCGGCCGCGGCCGGGACGAGGGGGTTCAGTTCCCGAGGAGGGGGATGTCGTTGCGGCCGAGGTGGTAGTCGCGGACCGCGTCGACCAGCTCGGAGGTGGACAGCTTGCCGCTGCCGTCGGCGTCGAGGTCGGCGAAGGCCCGGTCGGCGTCGGCGCCCTGGAGACCGATGGCGGCGAACCACTTCTGCATCTCGGTCGGGCTGATCTCACCGTCACCGTCGACGTCGAGCACGTTGACGATGGCCTGGATGGTCGGCTGGACGACCGAGGCGAAGCCGGCGTCGCCCTTGCTGATGATCTCCTGCTCGGCGGCCTGCACGAACTGCTCCCGGCTCATGCGCTGGGTGCCGGCGGCGGAGGCCAGGTGGTCGAACATGGCCAGGTAGGCGCTCTTGAGCTCGTTGCCCTGGGCGGTGCCCTCGGCTCCAAGGCGCGAGACGATGTCGTTCGCCTCGGACTCGAAGTCCGAGCGCTCGACGGCCCCGTTGCCGTTGGCGTCCCAGAGGCGGAAGCGCTCTTCGAGGCGGCTGTTGGCCTTGGTTGCGGTCGTCATTTATTTTCCCTCTCGATCCCTATGGAAAAACAGACGTACGATGCTCTCTCCGAGCACAGGAAAGGACCCTCCGACCGAGTCCGACCGGACCCTCCCCACACCCAGAAGATTAGCCTGTGAGCGTGCCCCACAAAAGGGGCTCAGAAGAATCCATGAGTGCAATTGATTTTTTATATCGGACATTTTCAGCAAATGCCAGATTCTTCGGAAACCGTTTCGGCGGGCGGGCCGTCGCCGACCGGCGCCCCCTGGCGGAACACCAAACCCTCACCCGAGGCCAACCCCAGGTCCCGCCCGGTCGGCAGCGGGTCGGCGTGGATGAGCACGTTGTAGTGGTTGGGCATGTGGCAGGCGTCGAAGCCGAGCACCGTCCCCACCCGGCGCGGGCCGATCCACACCTCGTCGCCCCGGTCCACCACCCCGGCGCCGGTGATCTCGGCGAACCCGAGGAAGCCCACCCGGTCGATCCGGGCCCCCGCAACGGTCTCGGTGTGGTCGGTGGCGACCAGCTCGTGCACCTCCCCCGCGCGCACGCACCGGCTGGCGTGGGGTTCGAGCCGCATACCCCGCTCGCTCCTGCGGTGCACCAGGACCTTGACCAGCGTCGCGGTGACGTCCCGTTTGGGACCGTCCTCACGGGGGTTCATCGCGCCTCCTCCCTCGTCGGCTCCGCGGCCTCCGCCAAGCGGTAGGCGTCCCCGACCAGCCGCAGCGCGGACGGTCCGCCCGGGTCCTCGACCACGCCGCCGCGCACCCGCCGCTCGAACTCGGCGAGCACGCCCACGTACTCGTGCCACAGGGAGTCCTTGAACCCGGGATGGCCCTCCAGCATGTCCGCCGTGAGCACCGCCCCGTCGGCGGTGCGCGCCTCGACGTCCTTGCGCTCGCCGGGATGGGACCAGTCGAGGAGGACGCGTGCGCGCGCCCCCGCGGCGCGCAGCACGACCTCGGCCCGGCGGTCGGTGCCCGCGGCGTCCCGCGTGACGTGCGCCGACTCGGCCTCGGCCGGGCCGAGCAGCCACTCCACCAGGTCGAAGGCGTTGGGTCCGTTGTCGGCCACGCACCCGCCGCCGCAGCGGGCCGGGTCCAGGTACCAGGTGTCGGTGCCGGCGTGCTCCTCGATCCGCTCCAGGTAGCGCACGGTCAACTCCTCCACCTGCCGTCCGGCCAGGTCCCGGCGCAGCCGCGCGAGCGCGGAGTTGTACCGGCGGTGGAAGGCGGTGAACAGCACCGTGTCCCGGTCTCGGGCGAGCCCGGCCAGCGCCTCCCCCTGGGCGGCGTCCAGCGCGAGCGGCTTCTCCACGCACACGGCCACCCCGCGCCGCAGCGCGTCGGCGCAGACGGGGGCGTGGGCGTCGTTGGGCGCGGTGACCACCAGCGCGTCCAGTCCGGTCTCGTCGAGCATCCGGACGTGGTCGGTGTAGCCCCGCGCCCCGACCGGGTGGGCGGCGAGCACGCGGGGGTCGCGGTCGCACACCGCCACCAGGTCCAGGCCGGGCGCGGTGCGCAGGGCCTCCAGGTAGAAGCGGGAGATCACGCCCAGGCCGACCAGCCCGGTGCGCAGCGGGGCGCTCATCGCGTCTCCTCCCGCATCGCCTCGAAGGGCAGGCCGGTCCGGTCGGCCAGCTCCGCCAGCTCGGCGTACAGCTCCGCCTCCAGCGGCACGCCCGCCAGGCGCAGTTCCCGCGCCCGGTGGTACTCGTGCCAGCCGGGGTAGCGCACCGGCGCGTCCGGGTCGGTGGGCGGACAGGCCAGCAGCGCGCCGAACAGCTCCCGCGCGTCGTCGTCGGCGCCCTGCCGCAGGGCGCCGGGCGCGATCGCGGCCACGAAGAAGCCGATGTCGTCGTCGCGTCCGCTCGGGCCGCCGTCCCCGTCCAGGGCGTCGGGGTGGGGGCCCGTCCCGGCCCCCGGGACCAGTGCGGAGAGCACCTCGACCATGAGTCCGAGGCCGAAGCCCTTGTAGCGTCCCGCTTCGCCGCCCAGCCACATCAGGTGCGCGCGCCCGGCGTCGAAGGCGGCGGGGTCGGTGACGGGCGCGCCGGTGTCGTCGCACAGCAGGCCCTCGGGCAGGGTGAGGCCCTCGCGGGCGGCCTGGCGGATCCGGCCGGTGGGCGCGGCCGTGGTGCTCATGTCGAGCAGGAACGGCGGGTGCTCCCCGGCCGGGGCGGCGACGCTGAGCGGGTTGGTGCCCAGCATCGCGACCGCGCCGCCGGGCGGGCGGGCGATGCGCTGGCGTCCGCAGTTGCTGGCCACCAGGCCCACCATGCCGCGTTCGGCCGCGCGCAGCGCGTGGTACCCGGCGCAGCCCAGGTGGGTGGCGCCGCGCACGGACACCAGCCCGATGCCGTGGCGCGCGGCGCGCTCGGCGGCCAGGTCCATGGCCTCGCTCGCCGCCCACAGGCCCAGGGCCCGCCGGGAGTCCCAGAGCACGGCGGCGCCGAGGTCGGCGAGGACGCGCGGCTCCGCGGCGGGGTCGGCCCTGCCCTCGTCGAGGAGCGGCAGGTAGAGGCGGGTCAGGTTGGCCAGACCGTGCGAACGCGGCCCGGCGAGGTCGCCGTGGCACAGAGCGCGCGCCGCCTCGGCCGCCCGGTCGGGGGGCAGGCCGCGGTCGGTGAACACCCCGGCGGCGAACGCGACCAGGTCGTCGTGGCGTACCCGCACGGCCTCGCGTTCCGGCGGGGCCTGGGTGGGGGCCGCGGTGGTCACCTGGCCTCCCGGGCGGGGGTGTGGTGTGCGCGCATGTCCTCGTCGCCTTCCTCGTCGGTGGTGCGGGGCTCTTGGGTCTCGTGCGGGGCGTCGGGGTTCGGGGCCCGACGCGGGGTCTGGCCGGTGAAGGCGGCCAGGAGGCGGGCCACCGCGTCGGCGAACCCGTCGAGTTCGTCGGCGCGCGCGAACTCGCCGTCGGCGTGCGCGTTGTTGGCGGCCAGGTCGCCGGGGCCCAGCACGGCGGTGCTGGCTCCGGCGACCCCGGACATCCAGATCGCGTCGCAGGTGAAGGCCGGTTCGTCCTCGGGCCACGGGGCGATTCCGGCGCGGCGCAGCAGGGCGGGCCCCCAGGGGTCGTGGTCGTCCAGCGCGGGCAGGCCGCGCTTGGTCCACTCCAGACGGGTGAGGGCGCGGGCGTCGGCCGCGGTGCGGGCGAACAGCGCGGTGTCGGCGAACTCCTTGGTGAAGGCGTCCAGTCCCGCGTCGAGCGCGTCGGTCAGGGCGCGTTCCAGGGCGCGCCCCGCGGCGGCGTCGCCGTAGGCGAGGTTGAGCAGCAGCGACCCGCTGCCGTAGACCCTGTTGTGCAGGGTGCCGGTGTGCAGTCCGGCCAGGCACACCGCGCCGGAGCGGGCGTGCGCGTCCAGGGCGCGGCCCAGGTGCCGGGCCAGGTGGCCCAGGAGGACGGAGGCGTTGTGCCCGGTGTGCGGGCGGTCGTCGATCGCGTCGTCCCCGCGGACCGAGATCCGGGCGGTCATCGCCGCGGTGCTGCGCGTCAGGAACCGCATCCCGGTGGGTTCGCAGAAGATGTTGAGGCGGCCGGTGTGGCCGCGTTCGACCAGCGGCCGGGTGCCGAGGGTGCCCATGGCGCCGCCCTCCTCCCCGGCCACGGCCTGGACGAGCACCGCGACGTCGCGGCCGACGGCCGGGTCGCGCTCGCGGGCGGCGCGCACCCCCGCCAGCAGCGCCACCGCCGGGCCCTTGGCGTCGATGGCGCCGCGCCCGTGGAAGCGTTCGCCGTCGAAGCCGACCGGCTGCCGCCCGGCGACCGTGTCCAAGTGCACGTTGAACATCACGGTGCGCTCGGCGGGCAGGTCGGGGCCCAGCCGCAGCACGAGGCTGGGTTGACAGTCGAGGAAGCCGGGGCGGGCCAGGGCCTCGCGGACCGGGGCCGGGACGTCCGGTCGGTCCATGTCGGCGGGCCGGACCGGGGCGTGGTGCACGACGTCGAACCCGGCTCCGGCGGCGGCGCGGGCGTAGAGGAGCTGGGCCTCGCGCAGGAGCGGCGGGGGCCCGTCGGGGCCGGTCTCCAGCGGGCCCGCGGTGGGCAGTTCGAGCAGCCGCAGCAGCAGGTCGTGGTCGTCGGGGGTGAGCGCGGCGGTCACCGGACCCCCTCGGTGCGGTGGAGGCCGTCGGCGGTACGGGCGGCCCCGGTCGCGGCGTGAGGGTCCGCGTCCCCGCCATGGTGGCCCGTGCCCCTGGCGGGGCCGCCTCCGGTGTGCCAGGTGCGGGCCACGAGGTCCTCCAGGGCGCGCCCGTAGGCGACGAAGGCGGGCCGGTCGCCGCGGCCGGGGTCGGCGCCCGAGACCCGCAGGTGCGGGCGCAGGTGCAGGTGGGGCTCGATGGACAGCGTTCCGGTGTAGCCGTGCGCGGCCAGCAGCCGCAGGCACTCGACGGTTCCGGCCTCCCCCCGGCCGGGCGGGACGTAGTCGACCCCGCCGTCGGGCGCGGTGACGGCGTCCTTGACGTGCACGTGCGCCACGTGGTCGA
The DNA here is from genome assembly GCF_041228755.1 of Nocardiopsis sp. LDBS0036. Taxonomy (NCBI): domain Bacteria; kingdom Bacillati; phylum Actinomycetota; class Actinomycetes; order Streptosporangiales; family Nocardiopsidaceae; genus Nocardiopsis; species Nocardiopsis sp. LDBS0036. The sequence goes on along the minus strand of NZ_CP141103.1, from coordinate 254,281 downwards.
GGAGCTCGCGCAGCATCTCCGGGGCGCGGTAGCCGTGGGCGACGCCGTTGCCGGTGTCGAACAGCAGCCGCAGGGCCGGGCTGTCCACCTCGGCCAGCAGTTCCAGGGCGCGGTCGGCGCGGTCCCCCGCCCAGCCCGCGCAGTTCTCGTGCACGAGCACCAGGCCCGCGTCCTCGGCACGGCGGGCCAGTTCGCGCAGGCGGACGCGGACGCGCCGCCCCCACTCGGCCTCGGGGAGCCCGTCGCGGGGGTAGGACATGACCCGGACCAGCCGGGTGCCCAGCACCGCGCAGCGCCGGGCCAGGACGTCCAGTTCGGCCAGGTCGGGGGCGAAGTCCCCGGTGGCGGGCCTGGACCAGTCGGCGATGCGGGAGGCGACGGCGACCACGTCGGTCCCGGCCTCGCGGATCCGTCCGGCGGCGCGGTCGAAGGCCCGCTCGTCCAGGGCGGCCAGGGCGGTCCCGTCCACGGTGCGCAGTTCCAGGCGGTTCCAGCCGAGTTCGTCGAGGGCGGCGAGCTGTCCGTCGAGGTCGGGCGCCGCCTCGTCGCCGATCCCGGCGAGCGGCGGAGCGGTGTGTTCAGGCGCCGACGGCACTGCCCACCTCCTGCCTGCGGCCGTGGGCCGCGCACAGCCCCTTGGCCTCGGTGAGCAGCCGGACCGCCTCGACCTGGACCGGGAGCGTGCCGGGGCCGCGGAAGGAGCGGGCGTAGCGGGCGTAGGCGGCGCGGAGGAAGGCGGGGAGGGCGTCGTCGGCGAAGACCGAGTGGGAGGCCCGGTGCCCGGTGGCGTCCACCGACAGCTGGGCGGTGTGGTCGGCCGCGCTGCACGGGTAGTGGCCGGTGAGCACGGCGCGGTCGAACTCCAGCGTGATGCGGCGCTCGCGGACGGGGGAGGTCAGGTCGGAGTCGATCCGGCTGCGCACCCCGCCGTGGTGCGCCAGGTCGAGGCGGGCGCGGCCCAGTCCGGGCAGCCGGGACTGCTCGGTGACCATGTCCTCCAGGGAGGCCGCGGTGACGTCCGCTCCCCCGGCCAGGCTGATCACCACGGCCAGCGCGTGCGGGACCTCCACGTCGAAGGCGGTGGGGTGGCCCGGCGTCTGCGCGGTGCGGGTGAAGCGGGGCTTGTTCTGCACGACCGTGACGGCGCGCAGGTCGCCGAAGACGCGGCCCCGCACCGCGGCGCGCAGTCGCCGCGTGAGCGCGCTGTCCAGCCACTGGGTGGTGACGGTCAGGTCCAGGCCCCAGCGCCGCCGCAGCCGGGCGACGGCGGCCAGGTCCACCAGGTCCAGGGCCAGCGGCTTCTCCACGACGACCATGCGGTAGCCGAGGCGGGCCAGGTGCTCCAGCGGACCGGAGCGCAGGTGCGGCGGCGTGCACAGGTGGACCACGGTGCGCGAGGGCGGCGCGCAGCGGGCCGCCTCCTCCAGGGAGTCGGCGGTGAGGACCCCCTCGACGGGGCCCCGGAACGGGTCGAATCCCACCACCGGCCCCGCGGCGAACAGGGCGGGGGCCTGTGCCCGCGCTTTGGCCAGCGACGGCAGGTGCAGCCCTTCTCCCGATCTGCCCAGACCGACGATGAGGGTGTGCAGCATAACGTACGGGCACCTTTCCCTTCTGCTTCCACGGCGGTGCGCTGCCCGATCCCGGAACGCAGCGGCCACACGCTTCCCCCACCACACTCGGACATCGCACCGAAAGCGTCAAAACGGAGAACGGGTTCCTGCGTCCGAAAACTCGGAAACGGACATGTTTCCACCCGTAGAGCAAGAAGGAAATGCGTATTTTCGTGGCGTTTTCTCCCCTGCGGGCGCACCTCCACCGGAGCGCCGCGCGGTCCCGCGACCGCCGGGCGGAGGTCGCGGGACCGGTCGGGGTCAGGCCACTGAGAAGCTGAACAGCCCGCTGGGCGGAGCGTGCCAGCCGTGGTTCGGCGAGACCAGGACCGACGGCCCGAAGCAGGTCGTGCCGGCGTGCATGCGCACGTCCGCGTCGGTGAGGTTGACCAGCACGTGCGCGGTCTCGGGGAGCCGCTGGCAGGTGCCCGCCGGGGGTTGGGGGTAGCGGCGCAGCTCCTCGAACTCGGTCGTGAAGACCACGACCTCACCGGTCGCGGCGTGGGCCGGAGCGGCGCCCGCCACGGATCCGCCCACCGCGAACGCGAGTGCCGCCGCGGCGGACACGAGAGCCCTCATTCCGATTGCCTCCATTTTCGTTCCGCACTTTTTCCGAAGGATCGGCCCGCACATATCACCGATACGGCGAAGCCGACCCGGACATCCTGCCCCTTCGGCACCACAAAGACCAGAGCCGGTGTGACTCAGCGGAGGATTCCGGGCAACCGCTACCCGGAGCCGAATCGGAGGGAAAGCACCGGGGAAAGAAAAATACAGAAAAGAATACTTTCCATGCCTTCACTGAGGTATGCGCCGCTCGCACCTTAGGTGGCTTTATCGCCGGAAAGGTGCGCTCTCCGTGAGGAAGGGGCCCGAAACGGGCGGGTTTTCCGGGGCGTGTAGGGGGCGTAAAGGGCTGGGGAAGCTCCTGTGACGGCGACTCGCGCGTGGAGCCGGCGGCCCGGACGCTCCCCCGCCCCGCACCGGGCGCAACGGGCCGCGCACCCGCCAGGAGGGAGGAAGTCCCGGTTTCCTGCGCGCACAAAAAAGCCCGCCCCGAGGGGCGGGCCGCCGTGTCCGATGGGCGCTCAGACCTTGCGGTACCTGGGTACCCAGGCGCCGTCCCGGACCTCGTAGTCGCCGAAGAGCGCAGGGGCCTCCTCCTGGAGGGTCCGACCGATGAGGTCGAACAGCAGGCGGATCTCCTCCTCCGCGCCGGGGGCGGTGCGCGCCTCCAGGGTGTGGCGCAGGGTGCGCACGTTGGCGGTCCACACCAGGCCGGTGGCCACGCCCTCGGGGGCGAAGCGGCGCATGAAGGAGGTCTTGTGCTTCTTCTCCGCGAACTTGACGCCCTCGTCGTCCAGGCCGAAGTGGTCGGCCATCCAGAGCTGGAACTCCTCCATCTGGCGGAGCATCGCGGTGGCGCGCTCCATCAGCTCAGGGTCGTCCTCGGCCCAGTCGGGGAACCAGAACGGCAGGTCGGACAGGCGCACGAAGCGCAGGGACTCCTGGGAGACGGCCACGCCCGGACGGTGCCGGATCAGCTCGTGGGTGAGCACCCGCGAGACGTTGTGCAGGACGAAGCTGAAGCTGATGTGCTCCAGGACGGAGCCGTGCATGCTGGCCAGGATGTTGCCGAGGTAGGCGTCCTGGTCGGTGCGCACCCGGGTCACGTTGGGGTTCAGGCCCGGCTCCCAGGAGCGGTAGCACAGCCGCCCGGCGAACTCGGCGAGGTTCTGGGGGTCGTTGAGGTGGGCGTCGAGCTCACCGCGGTCGAACCGCTCCAGCCACGCCTCCCCGCCGACCTCCTTGAGGTAGTCGGCGATGGCGTCGTAGTCCACCTGCGGACGCGCCACCAGACGGACCTGCGGCTCGACCCTCTTCACAGCATGCCTCCCGTTCGTGTTCCCGGCTCCCCGTGCGCACGCCTGAGCACCGCGGCCGACGGGCGGCGCGGGGTGCGGAGGGCGTGACGGGGGCGGGGGCTGACCAGCCCTCCCCGAGGGTACACGGGGTCGGCGGGGGTCGGCCGGGGGCAGGGCGCGGGCCGGGTGCCCGCCGGGTTCTCCCGGTCAGGCACCCGGCCCGCGATCGGTGCTGTGCGTGCTTCCTGGTCGTGCGGTCCTGTCGTGGAGAGGAGGGACAACTCGCTAGAAGCCGTAGAAGTAGCCGGGGGCCACGAAGAGCCCGACGACGATGGCGATGATGCCCCACAGGAGCTGCCCGCGCAGCACCCCGAGAACACCGGCGACGATGAGAATGATTCCGAGGATTGTCAGTAGAATACCCATACACAACCACTGTCCCGTAACGGGTTGATCAAACTTTTCGGTTGGATGTGATTTGGGAAAGGCGTCTTGGTGCAGGTGAGCGCCCCCGCACCGGATATCGCCGCACTCCCCGGAACGCCCGCGTGACCCTCCGCGCACGCCCTGCGCGCGGGGGTCCGCGGCCCCGGGGACGCTCCCCGGGGCGCCGCCGCGGCCCTCAGCCGCGGGCCAGGCGCAGGGCCCGCGCCACGATGCCCTCGCCGACCGTCGCGGTGAGGATCGACTCGGGGTGGAACTGGACCGCGTACCACCGCGCGGCCGGGTCCTCCACGGCCATGACGACGGGTTCCTCATCCGCCCCGCCCTCCAGGACGGCGGTGACCTCGAAGTGCTTGACCAGCTCGGGGAGGGTGTAGGTGGAGTGGTAGCGGGCGGCCGGGAAGGCGTCCGCCCCTCCCAGGCCGGTGAGGAGCCGCCCGCCGTGGACCCGCACGCGGCCGGGCTTGCCGTGCACCGGCGCGTCCAGGGTGCGCAGTTCTCCCCCGGCGTGCTCCACCATCCCCTGGAGCCCCAGGCACACCCCGAACACCGGCAGGCTGCGGGCGGCGAGCGCGTCCAGCAGGGCCGACATCCCGAAGTCCTCGGGCAGGCCGGGGCCGGGCGAGAGCACGACCAGGTCGGGGGCGAGCCGGTCGAGCAGGGAGGGGTCGAACCCGTAGCGGACCGTGGTCACCTCGGCCCCGTGGCGGCGCACGTAGTCGGCGAGGGTGTTGACGAAGGAGTCCTCGTGGTCGACCAGGAGCACCCGCATGCCCTCCCCCGGGAGTTCGGCTGACCCGGCCTCGGTCCCACTGTCCTCCTGCGCCGGGGAGTCCTCCCGCTCGCCCAGGGCGAGGGTCTCCAGCAGGGCGCGCGCCTTGAGGAAGGTCTCGCGCTCCTCGGCCTCGGGGTCGGAGTCGTAGAGCAGGGTGGCGCCCGCGCGCACGGCGGCCACGCCGTCGCGGATGTGCGCGGTGCGCAGGGTCAGGCCGGTGTTCATGGAGCCGTCGAAGTTGAGCACGCCGACGGCGCCGCCGTACCAGCGTCGGGGGCTGGTCTCGTGCTGCTCGATGAACCGCATCGCCCAGGTCTTGGGCGCGCCGGTGACGGTGACCGCCCACATGTGGGTGAGGAAGGCGTCCAGGGCGTCGAAGTCGCGGCGCAGGGTGCCCTCGATGTGGTCGACGGTGTGGATCAGGCGCGAGTACATCTCGATCTGGCGGCGGCCGATCACGCGGACGCTGCCCGGCTCGCACACGCGCGACTTGTCGTTGCGGTCCACGTCCGTGCACATGGTGAGCTCGGACTTCTCCTTGACCGAGGAGAGCAGTTCCTGGATGTTCTCGGCGTCGCCCAGGGCGTCCTCGCCGCGGCGGATGGTGCCCGAGATGGGGCAGGTCTCCACGCGCTGTCCGGTGCCGGGCTCGCCGGTGACGCGGACGAACATCTCCGGGGAGGCGCCGACCAGGTACTCGCCCTCGCCGAGGTTGAAGAAGAACTCGTAGGGGGCGGGGTTGCGCTCGCGCAGCAGCTCGTAGAAGCGGGCGGGCGAGGAGCAGCGGGCGTAGGTGCGGTGCCCCGGGACGACCTCGAACAGGTCGCCGCGCCGGAACTTCTCCTTGGCCTCGGCCACGACGCGGGCGTAGGAGCCGGGTTCGGGGCCCTCGGGCACCTCGGCGGCGACCACGGGCGGGGTGGGTTCGGTCTCGCGCGGCAGGCCGCGCGTGGTGGCCTCGGCGCGGTCGCCGTCGGCGGGGACGGTGAAGTCGTAGGTGTAGCGCACGCAGGTCTCGCGCTTGCGGTCGCGGACGATGACGGCGTCGGGCAGGTGCAGGACCAGGTCGCGGTCGCCGGGGTCGCGGGCGATGTGCTGCTCGATGGGCTCGAACTGGAAGGCCAGGTCGTAGCCGAAGGCGCCGTACAGGCCCAGGTTGGCGTCCTCGGGGCTGCGCAGGGCGGCCATGACGGCGCGCAGCGCGGTGAAGACGCTGGGGCGGCGGCTGCGCTCCTCCTCGGTGAAGAACTCCCCCGGGTCGGGTTCGGGGACGGTGACGGCGACGCTGCCGTGTTGGAGGTCGGCCAGGGTGCTGTCGGGGTCGGGGAGGCCGACGGAGTACAGGGCCCCGGCCAGGACGGGCAGCAGGACGCGGCCGCGGGCGTTGAGGGCGGTGGCGGTGACGCGGCGCCCGCGCGTGGTGATCTCCAGGCACGGGTCGACGTAGCCCAGGTGCCAGCGGTCGTACCGGCCCGGGTACTCCATGCCGGAGGAGAGCACTCCGCCGCGGCGCAGCTCGACCGAGCGGACGAGCTCGGTGAGGATCTCGGGATCGCAGGGGGTGGCGCTGCGGTGGACGGTGACGCCGCCCTCGGTGAGGTACGTGCTGGTCTGTGCGTCGCTGGGGTTCACGGCCGGTCCTTTTGGCTGCGCGGTCGGATGGGCCGCACCGTCCGGGGCCGTGGAACACGAAACGACCGCCGGTCCGGGGCGGTCGCTGCATGGGTATGCGAACTCGGAGCACCGCCTAGGGGCGGCGCCACCACTGAGCCTGGGTGTTCGTCTGTCGCATGGGCACGAGTGTAGCGGGTGCGGTGTGCGCTGGGGAGACCGACGCGGAGGTTTTCCGGCCGCGACGTGCGGGGAACTCGCCCGGAGCAGAGGGTGGGGCGTGCGGCGGAGCGTCGAGGGGAGAGCACGAAAGCGCTCTCGCGCGGACGCGCGGCGCTGTGCTAGTGTGCGTAACCCGCTGTCGCTTTTGGACCTCACTCACAAAAGTCCCAATATACGGAGCATAGCAAGCCGATGGAGTTCTGTCAAACCGGCGCCGACGAGGGCGCCTCGTCGGCCCTGACCGTGGAACAGGCCAGGATCAGCACGATGTACGAGCGCCTGGACGCCCTGCGCGCCCACACCTCCGAACAGCTCGCCTCCGCCCACCTCCAGGAACGCGGGGGGTACGCGGCTCTCGTGGAGCGCGAGACCCGCTCCTACGAGCAGGCGCGCCGCCGCGCCCAGCTGGGGGCGGTCGAGGAGGGTCTGTGCTTCGGCCGCGTCGACCTCTCCCACGGGGGCGGCGGACCCGAGACACGGTACGTGGGCCGGATCGGGCTGCGCGACGCCGACTACGAGACCATCCTGGTGGACTGGCGGGCGCCGGCCGCACGCCCCTTCTACGCGGCCACCCCCGGGGACCCGCACGGGGTCACCCGCCGCCGCCACCTGCGGGTGCGCCGCCGCAGGGTGCTCGGACTCGACGACGAGGTGTTCGACCCCGACGGGCTGACCGACGCCGACCGCCGCCAGCTGGTCGGGGAGGCCGCGCTCCTGGCGTCGCTGCGCCGGGGCCGGACCGGGCGGATGGGCGACATCGTGGCCACCATCCAGGCCGAGCAGGACCGCGTCATCCGCGCCCGGCTGGCCGGGGTGCTGGTGGTCCAGGGCGGGCCCGGCACCGGCAAGACCGTGGCGGCGCTGCACCGCGCCGCCTACCTGCTCTACACCCACCGCGCCGTGCTGGAGCGGCGCGGGGTGCTGGTGGTGGGTCCCAACCCGGCGTTCCTGCGCTACGTGGGCGACGTACTGCCCTCCCTGGGGGAGACCGACGCGGTGATGCGCACGGTCGGGGAGCTGTTCCCGGGGGTGGCGGCCTCCCGCCGCGACGCGCACGCCGCGGCGGCGGTGAAGGGCTGCCTGGCGATGGCCGACCTGGTGCACGCGGCCGTGGCCGACCGCCAGCGCACGCCGCTGGAGGCTTTCGGCGGCGCGGACCTGGTCGTGGAGACCGACGCGGGTGCGCTCACCGTGCCGGGGGCGCTGTGCGAACGGGTGCTGCGGACCGCGCGGGGACTGCGCCTGCCGCACAACACCGCGCGCAAGTACGTGGTCGGTTCCCTGCTCACGGAGCTGGCCCGGGCCGAGTCGCGCCTGCTCGGACGGCCCGCGGACGAGGAGGACCTGGAGTTCGCGGGCGCACGGCTGTGGTCGGAGGATCCGGTGCGGGAGGCTCTGGAGGCCCTGTGGCCGCACCTGACCCCGCAGCGGCTGCTGCGGGAGCTGTTCGCCGACCCGGCCGCGCTGGAGCGGGTGGGTGCGCGGGCCGGGTTCGGCGGGGACGCGTGCGCGCTCCTGGCGCGCTCCGTCGGGGAGCCGTGGACCGTGGAGGACGTGCCGCTGCTGGACGAGGCCGCGGAGCTGCTCGGGGAGGACGGGGGCGCCGCGCGGGCGCTGGAGCGCCGCGAGGACGCCGAGCGGGCCGAGGAGGAGCGGTACGCGCAGGGGGTGCTGGAGTTCACCGGCCTGTTCGAGGACAGGATGATGGACGCGGCGGCGCTGGCGGCGCGCCACCGGGACGCCGGGGCCGCGCGCACCACCGCGGACCGGGCGGGCGCGGACCGGGAGTGGACGTACGGACACGTGATCGTGGACGAGGCCCAGGAGCTGTCGCCGATGGCCTGGCGCACGGTGATGCGGCGCGTGCCGACCCGGTCGTTGACCGTGGTGGGGGACGTGGCGCAGACCGGCAGCGCGGCGGGGGCGCGTTCGTGGCTGGAGGCGCTGGAACCCTACGCGCCCGGCAAGGTGCACGTGGAGCGGCTGCGGGTGAACTACCGGACGCCGGAGCCGATCATGGCGGTGGCCGCCGACGTGCTGCGGATGGTCGCTCCGGGCGAGGAGGTGCCGGAGTCGGTGCGCGAGGAGGGCGACCCGCCGCGCGCGGTGCGGCTGGCGTCGCTGGCGGAGCTGCCCGCGCTGGTGGCCGAGGAGGCGACCGCGATCGGTGAGGGCCGGGTCGCGGTGGTCACCGCGGACCGGCACGCGGACGAGGTGGCGGCGGCGCTGCCGGGGGCCGCGCGGCCGGGGACGGCGGCCCCGGGGCGGGTGCGCGACCCCCTGGAGGAGGCGGTGGTGGTGCTGACCGCGACCGAGTCCAAGGGGCTGGAGTTCGACGCGGTGGTGGTCGTGGAACCGGGGGCGGTGCTGGCGCAGCCGCGCGGCGGCAACGACCTGTACGTGGCGGTCACCCGGGCCACGCGGCGGCTGGCGGTGGCCCACACCGGGGAGCTGCCTCGGGTGCTGGGACGCCTGGCCGGGGCCGCCCAGGGGTGAGACCGGGCGGTCCGCACCCGGCGGCGGGTACGCCGGGACGGAATCGCGCACGGTGGCGGGCAGGCGGGGGCCCGGCCGGTGGGGCGGGTTCCGGTGCCGCCGGTCAGAGGGGCCACCAGGAGGCGCCGGTGATCGCGGCGCCCAGCAGCCCGAACAGGTCCAGGGCGCCCAGGCCGAACCGGGCTCCCGCCTCCAGGCCGGTGGCCAGGAAGGCCGCCAGGAGGATCAGGGCCAAGGCGCGGGAGGGCCAGCGGCGGGGGCGGGGCGCCTCGGGGGCGTCCTCCTCCTCGTCCGCCCGGTCCAGCCAGGGCCGGTCCAGGCGGGCGACCTCGCGGCGCAGGTCCTGGACCTCCGCGTGGTAGTAATCGCGCTCCTCGCGGACGCGCTGGAGTTCGGCGCGTTCGGCCCGGACGGCGGCGCGGGCGTCGACGATGTCGATGCGGGCGCCCTCGGGTCCGTGCCGGGAGTGCCAGCGCTCCAGCCGGGCCAGGGGGAGGTCGGCGTACTGGGTGGGCCAGTTGTCCTCGGGGACCTCGTCGTCGGGGAAGTGTTCCAGGTCGGGTTCGGTCTCGGCCGCGTAGTCCAGCGGCGCCGACTGCGGGGGGTCGGTCTCCTGGTCGGGGACCACGGGCAGGGGCGGCGCGTCGGCGGGTGCGCGGTCCTCGGGGCCGTCCGTGAGGCCGGGCCCCGGGGCCGGGTCGGGATCCGCGGTCCCGCGGTCCGGCGACGGCCCCCGTGTTCTGGGGGAGGCGGCGATGGTCCACTCGTCCGTGGGAGCGGGGGGCTGGTGGAGGGATTCGGGGGGCGGTGCGGACTCGCGGGCCAGGCTTACCGTCCCGCCCGTTCCGAAGGTGTCCTGGGCCGGGGCCGGTGACGGCTCCGCGGTCTCCTCGCGCAGGGCTCCGGTCCGTGGGTCGGACGCGTCCGAGAACGCCTTGTCCGGGGATCCGGGCGCGGATCCAGCCCCGCCTTCCTGCGCTCCGCGGGCGGGCGCGGCCTCGTCCCCTGGCGGTCCGCCCCGGATCGCGGACTCGTCCGGTTCCGGAACGGCGCGTCTGCCGCGGCCGAGGAACCGGAGGGTCTCCCGGCCGCTCCGGAGGGTCCGCGATCCGCCCTCCCGGGACGTTTGCTCCTCCGGTCCGTCCGGCATCGGCGCACCGGCGGACCACGACCCGCTCCGCTCCGCCTCCTCGGCCCCGGATGCGGGCTCACGGGGCTCGAAGGCCCGGTCGGAGACCGGTTCGCCGCCGGTGTCCGGGACCAGACGCGGCCTGCGGTGGGGTTCGGGCGCCCCGAAGACGCCGGACCGCGCGGAGACGCCCTCCGGGGCCGCGGCCGCCTGCCCCCGGGCGGGTGCGATGCGCGGGTGCGGGCGCGGCGGGGCGTCGCCGGGGCCGTCGGTCCCCGGTTCCTCGGACAGGCGTTCGGACGCGGGTTCGGGCCAGAGCGCCTCGTTGTCCCCGTCCGTCTCACCGCCCCCGCGCTTCCCGCTCTGTCCGTGGGCCTCCTTGTCCCTGTGCGGCTCACCGCCCTCGCGCGTCCCGTGCTCCCGGTGGGCCTCGTCGCCTCCGCGGGTTCCCTCGGCCCCGTGCGCGGCGGGGTCCGCTCGGTCGTCCCCGCGCCGTCCGGTGACCGCCCCGGCGGAGGAGGGCTCCACGTCCTCCTCGGTGATCCCCTTCAGGGAGCGCTGGCCGCCGGGTACACCCGGAACCGCGTCCGTCTCCAGGCCGGGGCGGCCCACCGGGACGCGGGATACGGGGAGCGGCCACGGACCGGTCTCCTCCTCCCCCGGGGCCTCGACCTCGGGCAGGTCGGGCAGGGGCGCACCGCCGTACACGGCGTCCCCGTCCGGCAGCCGTTCGGGGACGGGGACGTCGTCGAACCGCCGGGGCCGCGGGTCGAGCCAGTCGCGCAGCAGCGCGCGCCGGTCGGCGAAGGTCGGGGCCTCGGCGACGCCGCGTTCGGCCAGGTGGCGGGCGAGCGCGTCCCCGCCCTCCTCCCGCAGGACCGACACGAGACCCTCCGCGACCGCGCGGTAGTCGGGGGCCGGGGGACGCAGGAAGGGCCCGGGCGCGTCGGCGACCGGCGGGCCGAAGGCCAGGTGCTGGCCGTCCGGGGTGCCCAGCACCGGGTCGTAGGTGGAGAACGACCAGCTCCACCCGGCCGCGGGGATGGCGCGGGGCGGGGTGAGCACGTCGTGCAGCATCCGGTGCATGCCCCACAGGAAGCGCAGCTGCACCGCCTGCCACAGGTCGGCCCGCTCGGGAGCCAGGGCGATGTGGATCGGTGCTTCGGGCCGGTACAGGGCGGCGGCCACCGCGCCCACCAGGAGGGGTTCGTCCCCGACGGTGGTCTCGGCGGCGCGCCGGTCCCGGGTGCGCACGGCCCCGGGTGCGGCGGTGCGCTCCCAGGGCTCGGGCGTGGGCAGGGTGTCCATGGTCGCCCAGCCCGGCTCCGGCGGGCGGCGCGGGGCCGGGCGGGTGTGGGGGTTCTCGTGCAGGGAGAGCAGCCGCGGCAGGGTCAGGCCGTGCGCGGGCCCCACGATCGCCCAGGCGTGCGCGGACCGGGCGTCGCCGGGCCAGCGGTAGACCAGCGCGGCCTGCCCGTCGGGGTAGGCGCGCGCCCAGAGGGTCTCGGGGTACTCCCCCGGGTCGGTGTCGGGCAGCGCGGAGCGGTAGTCGGCGGTGAGCGCGGGGACGAGGCGGTCGCGCCAGGAGCGCAGGACGGGCTGCTCGGCCTCGGGGAGGGAGGAGGCGGCCGGTCCGGGTCCGAACCGGCCGAGGAGGGTGGGTTCGGCCCAGGCGAAGTGGATCTGGTGGTACGTGCTGTCGGGCAAGTCGCCCCTCCCACGGGTTCGCGGACCGAGGCGGCGCGGCCGCTCCGCCGCCACTAGGGAAGGTATCCGGTCAAAGGATGGCGAAAACCGCGCATGAATACTTATGAGGTGTTACACGTGGTTTGTCTGGGATTGGTGACCGGCCCCGGCCATGCCCGTCCTTCCGGGCAGGCGACAGACGGCAGCCAGCAGGCGGGGCCGGGTCGTCCACAGGGTGAGGGGCTGGCTGGCGCCGCCCGGCGGAGACGGCCTGACCTTGATCCGGGGGCGCTGCGCCTCGCCTGTGGGCACCGTGTGTGCCCCCGGTTCCAGTGTGACCGGCCGCCCTCCCGCCCGCCGGGTCGGGCCCTCACCCTGCGGACGACGCGGCGGCCCGGCCCTCTCCGTCGGCCACCGGCTACCCCGCCTCGGCCATGCGCCTCCACTGCTCGTCGCTGAGCACCAGGTCGGTGGCCTCGATCGCCTCGTCCAGCTGTTCCAGGGAGCTCACCCCCACCAGCGGCACCACCTTCGGGTCACTGCCCATGAGCCAGGCGAGCACGACCTGGTTGCGGGTGGCTCCGGTCTCGCGGGCGACCTCGTCCAGGACGGCCAGGCGGGCGGGGGTCCCCGGGTGGTCGTAGGCCCGGTCCAGCTCGGCGGCCTTCTCCGGACGGGTGTAGGCGCCCCACAGCAGCGAGGTGTAGGCGACCAGCGTGTACTCGCGGCCCTCTGCGGCCTCGGCGCGGACGAAGTCCAGGAGTTCGGGCGTGGCGTGCATGTGGCCCGCGGACCGCAGCGGCAGGTCGAGGCGGGGCTGGAGGTAGCTGTACCGGTACTGGAGCACGCGGGGGCGCGGCCACCCCCGGGCCTCGGTGACGGCGCGGGCCCTCTCCAGCTTCCAGGCGCGGTGGTTGCTCAGCCCCAGGTGGGAGACGGCGCCCTCGCCGACCAGGGCGGCGAAGGCCTCCAGGGTCTCCGGGAGCGGGGTTCTGGGGTCCTCGTTGTGGGCGTAGAGCACGTCCAGGCGGTCCATGCCCAGGCGCTCGCGGCTGCGCTCGGCGGCCGTCGCCACGGCCCGCGCCGACAGCCCCTCCTTGGTCTCCGCGCCGGTGCCGGGCACGGTGGGCTGCGCGCCGAGCTTGGTGGCGATGACCACCTCGTCGGTGACGCCGCGCTCGCGCCGCCAGCGGCCCAGGAAGGTCTCGCTCTCGTGCCCCTCGAAGCCCTCCACCCAGTACTGGTAGCAGTCCGCGGTGTCCACGAAGGTGCCCCCGGCCGCCACGAAGCGGTCGAGCAGCGCGGCGGAGGTGGCGTCGTCGGTCTCGCTGCCGAACTTCATCGCGCCCAGGCACAGGGCGCTGACGCGGCGGTCGCCGATGGTGGTGTAGCGCATCAGGAGGTCTCCTTGAGGGGTTCGGGGGCGCGGGCGGCGAGCACGCCGCGGTAGTAGTCGATCTTGTGCTGGATCACCGTCTGGCACCGGCGCATCTCCTCCATGCGCTCGTCCAGCCGCTCCTGGTGGCCCTGGAGCAGGTCCAGGCGGTCGGGAACGGTGTGCTCGCCCTCGCGGATGAGCTCGGCGAACTCGCGCAGCCGGACGATGGGCATGTCGGTCTCGCGCAGGCACCGGATCATGTCGAGCAGTTCGACGTCGTCGGCCCGGTAGCGGCGGTGCCCGCTGGGAGAGCGCTCGACCCGGCGCAGCAGCCCCGCCTTCTCGTAGTAGCGCAGGGTGTCCAGGGTGAGGTCGAAGCGCTGCGCGACCTGGCCCGGCGTGTAGTAGTCCCTCATGAACAGAAAGCATGGGACCTGGAGCGCACTCCAGGTCAAGGGAGGGAACGAAAAAACCGTCTAGGTCTCGCCGGCGCGGATGGCGCCGACCACCGCGGCGGTGAGGTCGTCGATGATCTCCTCCTCGCCGACCTCGGGGTGCTCCAGCCACCACTCCCCCGCCGCCTGCACCATGCCCACGACGGCGTGCGCGACGATCTGGGAGCGCGGGCGGTCGCCGACGCGCCGTTCGGCGACGAGCTGGTCGGCGAGCTCCTCGCCCAGGCGGCGGACCATCATGCCCAGGTCGCCGCGGGTCCGGGAGTCCTCGGAGGTGGCCCGGTCCATCAGGAACCGGTAGAGGTTGAGGTTCTGGGAGATCATCGACAGGTAGGCGCCGACCGTGGCGCGGGCCCGGACCTCGAACTCGGTGTGCTGGTGCAGCTCCTCGCGGATGCGCTCGATGAGCGGGTCCACGTGGCGCCGGGCGAGTGCCCGGTACAGGCCGCCCTTGTCACCGAAGTGCCGGTACAGGATCGGTTTGCTGATCCCGGCCTCGGCCGCGATGACCACCATCGACGCGTCCGGGCCGTCGCGCTGGATCACCCGGTCGGCCGCGTCCAGGATGGCGCGGCGCCGCTCGGGGTCGCGTCCGCGCGCGCCCCGCCCTCCGCGCGGGGCCGAGGCCTGCGGCGCGGGCGCGCCGGAGGCGTCACTGCTGTCGGTCAGCGCGGCCGGCCGCGCGCGTTCGAGTGCCACAAGGGTTCACCGTAGCGGCTCGCGGAGCCCCGGATCAGGCCCGGAGCGCGATCCAGGTGGCCCTCGCCAGGGCCAGGAGGCGGCCCTCGCCGTCGTGGAGGGCGCTGGCGGTGGTGATCTTGCGGCCGTCGACCGCCTCCAGGTACCCCATCACCACGTGGGCCTCACCGATCCTGGGCAGCTCGTCCACGCGGACGGTGATGCGGCCCAGGAGGGCGGGGCGGCCGGAGATGGCGCTGGACCAGCCGCCGGGGCAGTCCAGTGCGGCCCACACCTGGGCGGGGCCGACCGCGTCGGAGCCCTCGTCCAGGGACGGGTGCGGGGTCCAGGCGCAGGCGACGGTGTTGCCGACCCCGTCGGGGCCGGTGCCCGGGCGCACGGAACCGGCGAACAGGCGCAGGCCCTCGCCCTCGGCGCGTTCGGGGCCGCAGCTGTAGCAGCGCGGGAAGGGGTGGTCGGTCAGGCCCGCGTAGCGCTCCTCGGCCTCGCGGGCCTCGGGCACGGTGACGGGGCCGCCGGGAATGGCGGAGTCACGGGGGAGGTCGGCGGTCACCGCCTCGGCCACCAGGCGGGCGTCCTCCCCGGCGCCGGGGTCGGTCAGGTGCAGGGCGCCCTCGGGGCCGCTCTCCACCGTCAGCGGGCGGCCCAGGGGCGGCGGGGTGCGCAGGGTGACCCGCACGGCCGGTCCGCCGACGGAGGTGAGCCGCGCGGCGAGCAGTCCGGCGGTGTAGCCGCCGTTGCCCGAACCGTCGGGGCCGTTGTATCCGATGGGGATGGTGAGGGTGGGGGCGCCGTTGCCCGCGGTGGCGTTCATGCGAGCCAGATTAGAGGTCGGATGTCCGGACCGGCCAGGCGTCCCGGTCCGCCCCCGCCACCCCTCCCGGTCGGCGTGTGCCGTGGAGGTGGGGATCGGCGGTCCGCCTCCCGCCTCGGCCCCGGCCTCCGGGACGCTCGACCGCCCGGTCACGCTCCGGAGCGCACCGCAGGGCACCCGGGCCGGAAGGGACGCTCCGCCACCGAACGCCGTCAGGGCCCAAAGGAGCCCGGGGCGCCCCACGCTCGGGCACGGCGTTGTGGCAGGCGAAGTCAACTGTTACCGTTGGTAACACATACTGACCCCCTCCCCCGGAGGGCCCCCGACAAAGGATGTGAGCGCATGAGTGAGGCCACCGCGCCCGGCTTCAGCCTGGAACTGAGCGAGGACGTCCGCGAGGTCCGGGACTGGACCCACGGGTTCGCCGCCGACGTCATCCGCCCCGCCGCCGCCGAGTGGGACGAACGGGAGGAGACCCCCTGGCCGATCATCCAGGAGGCCGCCAAGATCGGCCTGTACTCCCTCGACTTCTTCGCCAACCAGTGGCTGGAGCCCAGCGGCGTCGGCATCCCCGTGGCCTTCGAGGAGCTGTACTGGGGCGACCCGGGCATCGCCCTGGCCATCACCGGCACCGGCCTGGCCGCGGTGTCCGTCGCCGCCAACGGCACCCAGGAACAGCTCTTCGAGTGGACGCCGCAGATGTTCGGCACCCCCGACGACATCCGGCTCGCCGCGTTCTGCTCCTCCGAGCCCGACGCGGGCAGCGACGTCTCGGCCATCCGGACCCGCGCCGTCTACGACCAGGTCAAGGACGAGTGGGTGCTCAACGGCACCAAGACCTGGGCGACCAACGGCGGTATCGCCGACATCCACGTCGTGGTCGCCTCGGTGGAGCCCGAGCTCGGCTCGCGCGGGCAGGCCACGTTCATCGTGCCGCCCAACACGCCCGGGCTCAGCCAGGGGCAGAAGTTCGCCAAGCACGGCATCCGCGCCTCGCACACCGCCGAGGTGGTCCTGGACGACGTGCGCGTGCCCGGCTCGTGCCTGCTGGGCGGCAAGGACAAGCTCGACGAGCGCCTGGCCCGCGCCCGCGAGGGCAGGGGGTCCAAGGGCCAGGCCGCCATGAAGACCTTCGAGGCCTCCCGCCCGACGGTCGGCGCGATGGCGGTGGGCTGCGCCCGCGCCGCCTACGAGTACGCCCGCGACTACTCCACCCAGCGCGAGCAGTTCGGCCGTCCGATCGGCGAGAACCAGGGCGTGGCCTTCACCCTGGCCGAGATGGCCACCCGCATCGACGCGGCCCGCCTGCTGGTGTGGCGCGCGGCGTGGATGGCGCGCAACGACAAGGACTTCGACAGCGCGCAGGGCTCGATGAGCAAGCTCTACGCCAGCGAGACCGCCACGTTCGTCACCCAGAACGCGGTGCGCATCCTCGGTGGCAACGGGTACACGCGTGATTACCCTGTGGAGCGTTGGCACCGCGACGCCACGATCTTCACCATCTTCGAGGGGGCCAGCGAGATCCAGAAGCTCATCATCGGCCGCGCCGTCACGGGCCTGCCGGTGCGCTGAGGCCCCGGCGGTCCGCCGCGCGGCGGCACGCGCGGAAAAAAGGGGGGTCGGCGCGCGCCGACCCCCCTCTCCGCGTCCCCCGCCGGGCCCGTCGCTCAGTCGGCGCTGTGCTTCTCCAGGAAGGTGTAGACGTCGTGCTCGTCCACGCCAGGGAAGGTCCCCGAGGGCAGCGCCGAGAGCACGTGGGAGTGCGCGCGGGCCGACGGCCACACGTTGCCCTCCCAGCGCGCGGCCAGGTCCGCGGGCGGGTGCACGCAGCACTCGCCGCTGGGGCAGTTGGACTTGGTGCGGTTGGTGGTCTCGCGACCGCGGAACCAGCGCGACTCCTTGTAGGGCACGCCCAGGGTGATGGCGAAGTTGCGCTCGCGGCTGGGGTCCACGTGCGCCACGCACCAGTGGGTGCCGTTGGGCTTGTCCGTGTACTGGTAGTAGATCGAGTAGCGGTCCGGCGAGGCGAAGACCTGGCGCCCTGACCACTGGCGGCACATGCGCTGGCCCTCGATGGCCCCGGTGTCGTCGGTGGGGAAGACGAGGCCGTCGTTCTCGTAGGCCTTGTAGATGATGCCGGTCTCGTCGTTGCGGATGAAGTGGCAGACCAGGTCCAGGTGGCGGTGGGCCAGGTTGGTGAACCGGTGCGCGGCCATCTCGTAGGAGACCGAGTACACGTCGCGCAGGTCCTCCACCGACAGGTCGCGGGCCTGCTTGGCCTCCTGGAGGTAGCGCACGGCGGTGGACTCGGGGATGAGGACCGCGGCGGCGAAGTAGTTGGCCTCCACCCGCTGGCGCAGGAAGTCGCCGAAGTCGCGCGGCCTGCCGTGGCCCAGCACGACGTGGCCCAGGGTCTGGAGCAGGATCGTGCGCGGGCTGTGCATGCCCAGCGTGGTCTCGCGCTTGAGGTAGATGCGCCGGTTGACGTGGTCGGTGAGGGAGCGCACCGAGCGGGGCAGGTCCTGCACGTACTTGAGGGAGAACCCGTGGTGGGTGGCGATGGCGAGGATCTGCCCCTGTGACAGGGCCCCCGCGGTGTAGTTGACGGCGTCGAGGGTCTGGGCCGCCGCCTTCTCGATGTGCTCGAAGTAGTTGCCGCGCTCGCGCATCTGGCGGCGCAGGTCGGCGTTGGCCCGGCGGGCCTCCTCGGGGGTGGCCGTCGGCTTGGCGCTGCGCCGCCGGAGCTCCCCGTACAGGCCCACGATGTGTTCGAGCACGTCGTTGGGGACCCGCTTGCCGATCCTCAGGTGCGGCAGGTTCAGGTCCTGGTAGAGCGTGTCGCGCTGGGCCTCCTCGACCGCGATCTCCAGCTGCGCGCGGCGGCTCGGGGGCTGCTTGGACAGCAGCTCCTCCACCGAGACGCCCAGTGCCGAGGCCAGGGAGGTGAGGAGGGAGAGCTTGGGCTCGCGCTTGCCGTTCTCCAGCAGGGAGAGCTGGGAGGGGGCCCGGCCGACGCGTTCGCCCAGGTCGGAGAGGGTGAGGCCGCGCGCCCGCCGTAGGTGGCGGAGCCGCTGACCAAAGGTGACGAGATCCAGGTCACCTGTCAAAGACGGTATTTCTTCAGCACCAAAGTACGCCATGGCTTCATAGTACGGAAAGAAACGTCGATCTTCGCAAGATTTCCCATGGAAAAGCCTCGGAAGTTGCCCAAGAATCTAGTTACCGGCGGGGAACTTACCGCTCAGGGCTCACCCCCTGGCTCTGACCCGGCCTTCTCGACCGGTGCGAACACTTGGGGACTACACGTAAGGCGGGATCGAACATGGGCACCAGCGCTCGACGACAGGAAGCCAGCGCCGCACTCCAGCGCGACTGGGAGACCAACCCCCGGTGGGCCGGTATCGAGCGCACCTACTCCGCCGACGACGTGGTCAAGCTCCGCGGTTCGGTCACCGAGGAGCACACCCTGGCCCGCCGCGGCGCGGAGCGCCTGTGGGACCTGCTCCGCACCGAGGACTACGTCAACACCCTCGGCGCCCTCACCGGCAACCAGGCGGTCCAGCAGGTCCGTGCCGGACTGAAGGCCATCTACCTCTCCGGCTGGCAGGTCGCGGCCGACGCCAACCTCTCGGGCAACACCTACCCCGACCAGAGCCTGTACCCGGCCAACTCGGTCCCGGCCGTGGTCCGCCGCATCAACAACGCGCTGATGCGCGCCGACCAGATCACCTGGGCCGAGGGCGACGACAGCGCGCCCGAGTGGCTCGCCCCGATCGTGGCCGACGCCGAGGCCGGGTTCGGCGGCGTCCTCAACGCCTACGAGCTGATGCGGGGCATGATCGCCTCCGGCGCGGCGGGCGTGCACTGGGAGGACCAGCTGGCCTCCGAGAAGAAGTGCGGCCACCTGGGCGGCAAGGTCCTCATCCCCACCGGGCAGCACGTCAAGACGCTCAACGCCGCCCGCCTGGCCGCGGACGTCGCCGGTGTCCCGTCCCTGGTCATCGCGCGGACCGACGCCCAGGCCGCGACCCTGATCACCAGCGACGTCGACGAGCGCGACCAGCCCTTCATCACGGGCGAGCGCACCGCCGAGGGCTTCTACCGCTTCCGCAACGGCGTCGAGGCCTGCGTGGCGCGCGGCCTGGCCTACGCCCCGCACTCGGACCTGCTGTGGATGGAGACCGCCACCCCCGACCTGGAGGTGGCCCGCGACTTCGCCGAGCGGATCAAGGCCGAGTACCCGGACCAGATGCTGGCCTACAACTGCTCGCCGTCCTTCAACTGGAAGCGCCACCTGGACGACGCGACCATCGCCAAGTTCCAGCGCGAGCTGGGCCACATGGGCTACAAGTTCCAGTTCATCACCCTGGCGGGCTTCCACTCGCTCAACTACTCGATGTTCAACCTGGCCAAGGGCTACGCCCAGAACGGGATGACCTCGTACGTCGAGCTCCAGGAGGCCGAGTTCGCGGCCGAGTCGCAGGGCTACACCGCCACCCGCCACCAGCGCGAGGTCGGCACCGGCTACTTCGACTCCATCAGCACGACCATCTCCCCCGAGGCCAGCACCACGGCTCTCACCGGCTCCACCGAGGAAGACCAGTTCTCAGCGGCTCACTGACACTGGTCTTCGTTCCCAGGAGGCCGTCCCTCCCCGCTTTCGTGGCTGGGGCGGGGCGGGCGGCCTCCGCCCCCTAGCCGTCGGCCATGCGCGCTCCGTGTCACACGCGCATGGCCGGCGGCTCGTCCTGTGCGCGGCGTCCGCCGTGTCCGTTGCCGGCCTCCCCGGGCGCGGGCCCGGCCCCCGCAGGGACGGGGGCGCCCCGACCACCCGCGCGACCAGGTCCTAGGCTGGCCGCTGCACGGGGCCGCGCCCCCGCGGCCCGCCCGCAGATCCGGAGGTCTGGCGTCAGCTTCTCGGCCTTGAAGGACCGAGCTTGCAGCTCTTCCACACACCTGGCAGGTGTGCTTCAGGCCGCGTCGTCGGCAGCGTGACTCACTGCCCAGCCCGCCACACCCCTGGAGGAGATGTTGCGGGCCGCGTTCACATCGGCGTGCCCAGCGAAACCGCACGACGTGCATCGGAAAGTGGCCTGGCTCGGCCGGTTCCTCTTGTCGACGTGGCCACACGCGCTACACCCCTGGGAGGTGTAGGCCGGGTCCACGTACACCACCGGCACTCCGACCCGTTTCGCCTTGTAGGCGATGTAAGCGCCCAGTTGAGCGAAGGACCAGGAGTGCAGCGTGACCCGCTGGGGCTTGCGTAGCCGTACCCTCTTGCGGATGCCGCCCAGGTCTTCCAGGGCGACACCCCGTGAGGTGCGTTGAGCCTCGGTCACGATCTGCTTGGCGATGCGGTGGTTGGTATCGGCCGCGAACCGCGCCTCGCGGCCCGAGAGGCGGCGCAGGACACGCTTGGCGGACTTGGTTCCCTTCTTCTGGAGACGGCGCCTGAGGTGGCGGTTGCGGTGGCGGACCTGGTTGACCTGTTTGCCCGAGTGAACGGTGCCGTCGCTGGTGGTGGCGATGTTCGCGATGCCGAGGTCCACACCCACGAAACCTTCGGGGGTGTACTCGTCGGCCTCGGGAACCTCGCAGGTGGCGTACAGGTACCAGTTGTCGCCGCGCTTGACCAGGTCGGATTCGCCCTTGCGGAACTCGGTGAGCACCTTGGCCTGGTCCGGTGAACACGCGAACGCCATGCCCTTCACCCGGCCGTGCACGGTCCAGATCGACACCGTGCGCGCGTCTATCTGCCAGGACAGGCACCGGTCGTCGAAGGGCTGCGCGGCGTCTTTTCGGAACCGAACCGGCGTGTTCTCCACCCGGGTACGCCGCTTGGACCCCTCACAGCCGTGGTTTCCGGCCTTGAGGTTGGCCTTCAGCGTGGCATAGGCCCCGGCGACCTTGCGTGCGCAGTGGATCGCCGGTTGCGCGGACAACCCCATCGCTTTGAGGTCGTCGTAGACCAGCCGCTGCAACGGTGTCTTCGCCTTCACCCCGGACTCGTGCGCACTCCGCGAGGCCCGGTTGGCCGCCTGGTTGCACAACTTCAGCGTCTCCCACAGCGTCGCCTCCTGAGCGGAGTCGGGGAGCAGCTTCACCTGCACAACGATCTTCACACCCACAGGTTACCGTCTTATCCATGTCACCAAGGTGGAAACCAGATCCCAATGTCAGGCGTGGAAGAAGCGTCGTATCCGACCTTCAAGCTCATCTTGTCTTCGTCACCAAGTACCGGCGTGGTGTCCTCACCGACCAGATGCTGAACCACTGCGAACAGGTCATGCACCAGGTGTGCGAGACCATGGGAGCTGAGTTGCGCGAGTTCAACGGCGAGGATGACCACGTCCACCTGCTCGTGCACTACCCGCCCAAACTCCCTGTCTCGACACTGGTCAACCGGCTCAAGGGCACCTCGGCGCACTACCTGCGCAAGCAGTTCCCCGACCACGTGCGACAGTTCCTGTGGGGCAACCACTTGTGGTCGCCGTCCTACTTCGCCGCCTCGTGTGGGGACGCGCCGCTGTCGGTGATCGCGGAGTACATCGACCAGCAAAAACGCCCAGACTAACCGCCCGTTCGGGTGAGGGAAGCGATTCCTCCCGGCCATGAACAGCCGGGGTTCCTCGCTAGAAGATGTTGAAGGCGTTCGAACCGCTCCTCACCGCCCTGGCCGCACTGCGCCGGGTGCTCGCCGTGGGCGCCCTGGCCACCGTCGTGGTCCTGGGCACCGCGGCCTGCGACGACCTCATGCCCAACGTGGACGTCGAACAGGGCGACGACGGAGACGACGGTGGAGATGACGGCGGGGACGGCGGAGACGGCGGCGGTGATGACGGGGACGACGACGGCGATGACGGTGACGACTGAGCCCGCGCTCCGTTGACCCGCGCCGCCGTGCGGGCTCGCCCGGACGGCGGCGCGGGTCGGCCTCCCCCTCCTCCGCGCGTTCGGGCCCCTCGGCCGGGGTCCGCACCCGCAGCCGGACAGGGCCCTCTTCCCCGCCCGTTCGGGCCCCTCCCCCCGTCCGCCGGACGGCGCGGCCCCGCCACACCGCGGCCTGTCACTCTCCGCGCTTTCCTGGCCACGGACACGGAACACGCCCTAGTGTGGGTCACGGACGGATAACACCCGGCTCGTGCCCGCCGCCCAGGCCCGGGCGGACCCCCGGCACGAGCCGCGACCCGAGGGAGTCAGCGATGAGCTTCGAGGACATCAGCAGCCGGACCCTGACCGCCCTGCGCCGGGCGCTGGCGGGCTCGGCGATCGCCGCCGTGGCCGTGTTCGGCGTCGCGGCCTGTGAGGACCCCGAGGGGGCCGACGCCCCGACCGTGGACACGCCGGGCGACGACCAGGGCGACGAGGACGACGGCGGCCAGGAGAACAACCAGGACGGCGGAGAGGACGACGACGGCGGGAACGAGGACAACGGCGGCGAGGGCGACATGGAGAACAACGACAACGGCTGACCGCCCCCCGCGCAGCGGCCGCACGCGCCGGGGCGGGCCCCCGGGCCGCGCCCCGGCGCGTCCTCGGTCCGCCCCGCTCCCCCAGGTCACCGGCCCCCGCCGACAGCGCGTACATTGCAACGCGTGACCGACAAGACCCACACCCCGGACGCCGAACTGCCCGCGGGGGCGCCGCCCGCCCCCGCCGCCCCCGTCGAGCGCGGCCTGCTGCGCTGGGAGATCCTGTGCGTGCTCGCCCTGTCGCTGGGCGCCGCCGCGGTCTCGGCGACCATCTCCTTCCTCGGCGTGCTCACCGAGCCCCAGTCACTGGCCGAGCAGACCGCCAGCCTGGTGCGCCCCCGGGCGGACCGGGAGCGCCCCTGGCTGGACCTGTCGTGGCAGCTGTTCGCGCTGGCCAACGCCCTGGTCCCGGTGCTGCTGGTGGCCTACCTCCTGCGCCGCTCGGGCGACTCCTCGGCCACGATCGGCTTCGACGTGCGCCGCCCCGGCTTCGACCTGGGCACCGGCGCCCTGCTGGCCGCGCTGATCGGCCTGAGCGGCCTCGCGCTGTACGTGGTCTCCTGGCAGCTGGGGCTGACGGTCACGATCAGGCCCAGCACCCTGGCCGGGAACTGGTGGGACGTGCCCGTCCTGGTGCTCCAGGCGGCCAAGAACGGGATCCTGGAGGAGGTGATCGTGGTCGGCTACCTGCTGCACCGGCTGGGGCAGCTGGGGTGGACGCCGTGGAAGGCGGTGCTGGCCAGCTCGGTGCTGCGCGCCTTCTACCACCTCTACCAGGGCGTCGGGATGTTCTTCGGCAACCTGGTGATGGGGCTGGTCTTCGGCTGGTTCTACCTGCGTTACGGACGCGTGATGCCCCTGGTGGTGGCGCACACGGTCATCGACGTCGTGGCCTTCGTGGGCTCGGTCTACCTCATCGGCCGTCTGGACTGGCTGCCCTCGTGAGGCCGCGGGCGGCGATGGCGTCCTCCAGGTAGCGGGGACGGCCCAGGAACAGGCCCGTGGCCAGGTTGACCACGACCAGCACCGCCAGCAGGAGCAGGGGCGCGTGCCAGCCGCCGCTGACCTCGCGCAGCAGTCCGAACAGGAAGGGCCCCGCCCCGCCCATGAGGTAGCCCAGGCTCTGGCTGACGGCCGAGAGCGCCGCCGTCCCCGCCCCGGTGCGGGTGCGCAGCGCGAAGGCGGTCAGCGCGAAGACGAAGCTGCCCATGCCGATCCCCACGAGTGTGGTCCAGGCCCACACCCCCGACAGCGGGGCGAACCACAGCCCGACCAGACCCACGAGGTAGGCGGCGGAGAAGGCCAGCACGAAGGGGCGCTGGTCGCTGGTCCGGGTCAGCAGCGTGGGCAGTACCAGGGACATGGGGATGCCCAGGACGGTGAGGTAGGACAGCGCCAGGCCCGCGGTCTGGGCGTCCATGCCCTGGTCGCGCAGCATCTGCGCGTACCAGCCGAACATGATGTAGGCGACCGAGGACTGGGTGCCGAAGTAGAGGACGGACTGCCAGCCCAGGCCGGTGCGCAGCACCTGGCCGAAGCCCAGTGCCTGGGAGGCGTCGCCGCGCGCGGGCTCGTGGCGCAGCACCAGCAGCCAGGGGACGGCGGCCACGACGCCGAAGAGGGCGTAGGCGCCCAGGGCCGCGCGCCACTCGCCGGTGGACTGCTCCAGGGGCACGGTGGCCGCGGCGGCGATGGTGGTGCCCAGCGCCAGGCCGGTGGTGTACACGGTGGTCATGAGGCCCACGCGGTCGGGGAAGTGCTCCTTGACCAGGGCGGGCAGGATGACGTTGCCGACCGCGCCGCCGGACAGGGCCACCACGCTCAGGGCCAGGAACATCCACGGCTCGGGGGCCGCGGCCCGGGCGGCGAGGCCGACGGTGAGGGCGATGAGCGCGTAGACCAGCAGGTGGTGCTCGCCCAGGCGGCGGCCCAGGACGGGGGTCAGGCCGCCGAAGAGCGCGAAGCACAGCACGGGCAGGGTGGTGAGGATCCCCGCGCCGACGGCGGTCATGCCCAGCCCGGCGGTGACCTCGCCGAGCACGGGGCCGACGCTGGTGATGGCGGTGCGCAGGTTCAGGGCCGCCAGGGCGATTCCGGCGGCGAGCAGCAGCAGTGCCGCGCGCGGTGGACGGCTCGGGGCGGTCCGGCCTGCGGCGGGGCCGCTCGTCACGGGGGTGCGGGGGGCTGGTCCGGCGCTCATGGAGGCGACTCGCAGAAATTCATAGGATGACCCGATGTACTTCATGAGGATAACGCATTATCGTTCGAAGCCAATTCCCGACCGCAACTGGTCTAAGCTCCGGCCTTAACCGTTCCGTACCTGTGCGCTGGCCCAGTCATCCGGCGACCCGCCCCTAGGAGGTATACGCGTGCCCCTCGCCTCGACACGCCGGACCGGTCTCGTCGACCAGGTCATCAGTCAGTTACGAGCACAGATCGACTCGGGCGAGTGGGGTGTGGGCGACCGCATCCCCACCGAGTCGGAGCTCTCCGACCAGCTGGAGGTGGGCCGCAACACCGTCCGCGAGGCGGTGCGCGCCCTGGCCCACGCCGGGCTGCTGGAGATCCGCCAGGGGGCGGGCACCTTCGTGCGGGCCTCCAGCGAACTCGGCGGCGCCCTGCGGCGCCGTCTGGAGCGCTCCCGCCTGCGGGAGAACCTGGAGGTGCGCCGCGCGCTGGAGGTGGAGGCGGCCCGGCTGGCCGCGCTGCGCCACAGCGAGGAGGACATGGCCGACATCGACCGCGCCATGGCGCTGCGGGAGGCCGCCTGGCGCGAGCGCGACATGGGCGCGTTCGTGGAGGCGGACTTCACGTTCCACCGCGCGGTGGTCAACGCCACCCACAACACCCTGCTCATCGACCTGTACGACGACATCGCGCAGGTGGTGTACGCGAGCATCGCGCACACGGCCTACGAGCAGGGCGCCGAGGCGACCGACCGGCCCTCCTCGGCCACCGACGGCGTGGACCACTCCAAGCTGACCGAGGCGATCCGCGACGCCGACGCGGCCGGGGCCGCGCGGGAGGCCACCTGCTACATCGACGAGCTGCTCTCGTTCACCGAGGACTGAGCGGCCCGCGTCGGCCCCCGTCCGGCCGGGCGGCGCCCCCAAGGCCTGGGAGCGTTCCCACGCGCTTCCGGGCCGGTGCGTCCGCACCGGGTTCCGTCCGCCCCAGAAGGCCCGTGCGGGCCCGGCGGGCGCGCCGCGCGGCCGTGGGCGTCCCGGGGCCGGGGAACGCCTTCCGGCTCGGCCCCCGGCCGCCGCTGAGGGGCCTTGCGGCTCACTCCCGGGGGTCGCCCACGGCGGAGCGCGGCGAGAACCGCGAACGGGCCGCAGGATGCCCCTCGGCGCCGCGCGCGGCGGTGTCGCGCAGGGCGCCCAGGGTCCGCGGACGCCCCGGGCGCCGCGAGCGGTGCTCGGAGCGGTCCTCCCAGCCCGCGACCCGCGAGGGGTCCAGGCCGAGCAGGTCCAGGGTGCTCTCCCCCGCGTAGACGGCGTCGATGATCTCGCGTTCGCGCGAGACGCTGTCCACGGTCGCGGCGATGATGGAGCCGACCTGCCCCCGGGGCAGGCACACCACGCCGTCGTCGTCGGCGACGATCCAGTCGCCCCGGCGCACCGGCAGGGGCGCGGGGCCGCCCGGCGTCATGCTGATCTGGCGGCCCACCGAGCCGCCCGCCTCGTGCGCGGCCTCACGGACCGCGACCCCGGCCCCGAAGACCGGCAGGGCGCACCGGGCGATGGCCGCGATGTCGCGGACGCAGCCGTCCAGGACGATGCCCGCGACCCCGCGGGTGCTCGCGGCCACGGCCAGGATCTCGTCCACGTAGCCGTACTCGGCCTCCCCCGCGACGTCCACCACGAGGGCGGAGCCGGGCGGGGCCTGGGCCACCGCGACGTGGATGGCGAGGTTGTCCCCCGGGGTGCAGCGGACCGGGAAGGCGGTCGCCGCGAAGGCGGCCCCCGGCCAGACGGAGAACAGGTGCGTCCCGAACGGTCGGCCGCCGCACCGCGCGAGCGCCACCGTGCCCACAGCCGTCAACGTTTCCGCCAATGCCACGTCAGCCTCCCACTACACCCGCGCCCGGTGCGGCCGGTACGGACCGACCCCTTCCCATACTCACCGGTAACTTAAGCGTGACGCAAGCCATGCACGCCGGAAACACGTAAAAATGCTACCGCTGGTTACAGATACGGACGGAAGAGGCCGCCCGCGCCTACCCAGCGTGCCCGCCGCCGGGGTCACCGGCCCGCGGCGCGCCCCTCTCCGCGCGTCGCGCCGCGGATCGTCGACCCCTAGGGCGCGACCCACTCCAGGGGACGGTCGCCCCCCTTGCGCTCCTTGCGCACCGACAGGTGGTCCCAGGACTCCACGTAGCCGACCCCCGGGGTGGCGCGCACCCCCTCCAGGGCCTCCACCAGCTGGCAGCGGTCGGGCGCGGTGAGGGTGCCGATGACGTCGTAGCGCCCGAAACCGCTGGCCAGGAAGGAGATCCTGGGCATGTTCGCCAGCGCGGCCCCCAGCAGTTCGGCGTCGCCCCGGCAGCGCAGGCCGAAACCGAGCCGCTCGTTGGCCCCCACCGCCGTGGGCTCCACCAGCGCGGTCACGTGCACCACGCCCGAGTCGAGCAGCCGCACCACCCGCGAGCGGGCCGCGGCCTGCGACAGCCCCACCTGGCGGGCGAGGTCCGCGTAGGAGGACCTGCCGTCCCTGAGCAGCTGCCGCACCAGGCGCCAGTCCAGGGCGTCCAGTTCGATGTCGCGCAGCTCCCGCACACTGCTGTGGGCGTCCTTGAACACCGAGTTGGCGCGGAAGACCTCCGCGCCGTCCACCCCCGGCAGCGCGCGCAGCTCCGAGAGCTCCTTGGTCAGGGCGGCGTCGTCGGCGACGCGTACCTGCGCCACGACCGGGAACCGCCCGGCCGAGTGCGCGGCGAAGGTCACCGCCTCCCTCTCCCCCAGCGCGTCCAGCATCGGCCCCACGGGGCCGCTGACGCGGAACGACACGTGGCTGAGGACCTCCATTCCCACGACCCCGGCGTGCAGCACCCCGACGATCCTGATCGCCCCGGACTGCACGAGCTGGCGCACTCTGGCGCGTACCGCGGTCCTCGACAGGCCGACCCCGTCGGCCAGTGCCTGGAACGTCGCTCGGCCGTCCCCTTGCAGCGCGCGCATGAGCGCGGTGTCAACCGCATCGAGCACGATGGCTTGCCTTTCGTTCCCATGACGCCGCCCTTCCCCCGGACGGCGCCCCCTCCTGCGGCCAGATCATCGCAGCTGCGGCGAGCGCGCACTACTGATCGCCAAAGAAATCGGTTGATCTCCCCCTTTGGCGGTGCCGGAGGGGTCGGCCAACGCCCCATCCACCGCGTGCGAGACACATAACAGACTTGTATAGAACATCCCTCATGACTGAGTAGCGGTGCACACAAACCCGCGCAAAGCGCCACACTGAGAACTGTCGGGCCCGCACACGCACCCCGCGGGCTCTCCACGCCCGGAGGAGGACGGCCCGCACGGTACGTCCGAAAAGCACGGGTAGGCCCGTAGGGGAATCGGACGACCCTTCTCCGGCGTGTACATAACAAAGGTTTCGGACACGAGTCCGTGCCCGCGGCGTGGCACCGCACGGCGACCGCGGCGGGCACGGTGAAGACAACGGGGCGGTCCGCCCCGCGGCTGGAGAGGAACCACCGGTGACAGCGGAGGACGATCAGCGGGACGAGGCGCCCGCGCGCCCGGGTACGGGCCGGGCGCTGCTGTGGACCGCGGCGTCGGTTCCCCTCCCCGGGCTGGCCCACCTGCGGATGCGCCGCAGGGTCGCGGGCGCGGTGATCCTGGGGGTCTACCTGGCCGGGATCCTGGGGCTGGTCGTGTGGGCGTGGCGGCTGGGCGCCGACGAGGCGAACACCATGGCGCGGCTGGCCACCATGGCGCTCCAGGATCAGTGGCTGCTGGGAGCCATGGGCGTGGTGTTCGTCGTGGCGGTGCTGTGGCTGACGGTCATCGTGCACTCGTGGGTGATCACCCGGCCCGCCGGGGCGCCCCGGAACTCGCGGGTGCTCGGCGCGGCCGTGGTGCTGCTGCTGTGCCTGACCGTCGCGGCGCCCTCGGCGCTGGCGCTGCACGGCGGCTACACGGCCTACCAGACGCTGAACAGCGTCTTCCACGCCGAGGAGGACCCCCTCATGCCCCCGCACGACGAGGCCGACCCCTGGAACGGCCAGGAGCGGGTCAACGTGCTGCTGATCGGCGCGGACTCCGCGGACAACCGCTACGGGGTGCGCACCGACAGCATGATGGTGGCCAGCATGGACACCGCGACCGGCGACACCGTGCTGGTGGGACTGCCGCGCAACCTGGAGAACGTGCACTTCCCGGAGGACAGCGCCCTGGCCGAGCGCTACCCCGAGCCCTACGGCTTCGACCTGCTGCTCAACGACGTGTACCAGACGGTGGCCGAGGAGCCCGAGGAGCTGGCGCTCAACCCGGACGCGGCCAACCCCTCCGCCGACACCCTCAAGAAGGTCATCGGGTACAACCTCGACCTGGAGATCGGCTACTACGCGATGGTCGACATGATGGGCTTCCGCGACCTGATCGACGCGATCGGCGGCGTGGAGGTGCTCATCGAGGAGCCGATCCCCTACGGCGTGCACGGCGGGGTGCTGGAGCCGGGCCTGCGCCGCCTCGACGGCCACGACGCGCTCTGGTACGGCCGCTCGCGGACCAACAGCGACGACTACGGCCGGATGGGCCGCCAGGGCTGCCTGATCAAGTACGTGGCCGAGCAGGTGGACCCGATGACCGTCCTGACGAGCTACCGCAGGCTCGCGGGCGCCACCGAGCGCACCCTGAGCACGGACATCCCCCAGGCCAAGGTGCCCGCGTTCGTCGAACTCGCCGACAGGGTCACCGACACCGGGAGCATGAGCACGTTCCAGCTGTCGCCTCCCCAGGTCAACACGGCCAACCCGGACTGGGAGCAGGTCAAGGCACTGGTCGCCGAGGCCATCACCGGTGGCGGGCCCGAGGGCGACGACGTGGCCGCCGAGCCCTCCGGCGCCCCCTCCGAGGAGGAGTCCGCCGCGCCCTCCGAGCCGGCCGAGCCCACGGAGGACGACGGGCTGACCGAGTGGCAGGAGTACACGGGCCTCGACGAGGAGGAGCCCGCCGATCCGGGCCGCCAGGTGGGCGAGGAGCCCAGCAACCTGGAGGCCCTGTGCCCCTGACCGGGCGCTGAACCCGGTGCGCGGCCCCCGCTCCCCAGCGGGGGCCGCGCGCAACCCCGCGTGACCGGTGTCGGTCAGAGGAACGCGGACCGTTGCGGGCCGCTCACCGCCGTGTGACCCTGACGCGGTGACCCCCGCGCAGATCTGGACCCTCGTCGCTTTGGGCGCCTTCCACGGCCTGCACCCGGGCATGGGCTGGCTGCTGGCCGTGAGCCGCGGCCTCCAGGAGGGCGGTCGCGCGGAGGTGCTGCGGTCGCTGCCCGCCATCGCCGCCGGGCACGCCGCGAGCGTGGCGGTGGCGGCCGTGGCCATCACCGCCACCGGCTCGGTCACCGCGTCGGTGCTCTTTCCGGTGGCGGGCGGCACACTGATCGTTCTGGTGGGGCTGGTGATGCTGCTGTCGCGTCGGCACTTCCACTGGCGCGAGGTGCGGCTGCCGCTGTGGCAGCTGTCGGCGTGGTCGTTCCTGATGTCGTCGGCGCACGGCGCGGGGCTGATGGTGATGCCGGTGCTGGCGGGCCGACTCGCGCACACGCACTCCGGCGGACACGGCGGGCACGGCGCCCCCGCGGAGGAGGACGCGGCCCCGGGCGGCGGGGCGCGGGAACCGGCCCTGGCGGGCGGAGACGGCGGAGGAGAGGGCCCGGCGGCGGAGACGGCCGGAGGCACTGGCGCGGAGACGGCGGGCGGGGCGGTGGCCGAGGGGGCCTGGACCCTCTGGGACGCGACCCTGGTCGGCCTGGCCGCGACCGGCGTGCACACACTGGCGATGCTGGGCGCGGCGGGGGTCGCGGCGCTGCTCGCGCACGACTTCCTGGGGGTGCACGCGCTGCGCTGGCGCGGTGTGACCATGGACCGGATCTGGGCGCTGACCCTGGTCCTGGGCGGGCTGTTCGTCCTGTGGTCGATCCGGTGACCCGCGACGGCCGCCTCCGGGGACGGTAGAGCCGCCCCGACGGGGGAAAAATGTCCGCGGTGCCGGAAACCCGAGGGTCCTCCCGGGAGTTGTCTCTCTGAAAACGCGCCGGCGGTGAGGGCACCGCCCGGCACGAACACGGAGGAGCGGGGCATGACACACAGCAGCTCGCGGCCCGAACGCCGGTGGACCGGCGTGCTCATGGCCGTGGCCGTTCTGTTGGTGCTGGCCGTCGTCGCCGTCGTGAGCGCGCGCTGGGTGGCGCGCAACATCGACCTGTTCCCCGCCTCGACGCCCTGGGGACCGGAGTGCTCGGTGTGGACGGGCGAGGTGCACGTCCGCCTGGACCGGGACCAGGCCCGGCGGGCGACCACCGCGGCCGCCGTCGCCGTGCAGGGCGACAGCGCCCCGATCGGGGCGCCCGACACCAGCGACATCCCCGAGACGGTGATGACGCTGCTGGAGGAGGGCCCGGAGGAGGACGCCGGACCCTCGCTGACCTGTCGTTCCACCAAGAACCCGGACCTGGAGGTACAGGAGGGGCTGGAGCCCTCGGGCCTGAAGCCGCGCGCCCAGCACCTGCTGGAGGGCATGGAGGCGCACTTCTCCGGCCTGAGCCTGGGCGGCTACGAGCCGGGCGGCTTCGACACCGGCCACGGCGACGACTCGGCGCACTACGACGGCCGCGCGATCGACGTCTTCTACCGGCCGGTCAACGAGGACAACCGCCGCGCGGGCTGGGTGATGGCGCACTGGCTGATCGCGCACGCCCCGGACTACGAGATCGACGTGATCATCTTCGACGACCGGATCTGGAGCACGAGCTTCCCGTCGCTGGGGTGGCGCGACTACAAGGCCGACCCCGACAACGAGATCCTGCGCCACCTGGACCACGTGCACGTGGACGTGCAGCGCGGGCAGGAGGCCCCCGAGGGCGGGTGAGGGGGCCGGGCCCGGCCCCCCGTCCACGGGTCGCACGCGACGGCGCGGGCGGGAGGCCGCGCACGGAGCGACGACGGCCGGAAAGCCGCGGCGGGCGCCGGGGAAGGCAGCCGGGGCCACGACGGAGCGCGCGGGTGCGGGCACGGGAGCGGCCGCGGGGACAGAAGACCGGGGGACCGCCGCGGGCACGAGGGGTGAGGCGGTCGCGGTCACGGCGGACACGGGCCGTGACCGCGACCGCCCGTCCTCATTCCTCCAGGCGGAAGCCCACCTTGAGGCCGACCTGGAAGTGGGCGACGTCGCCCTCCTCGATGTGGCCGCGTATCTCGGTGACCTCGAACCAGTCGAGGCCGCGCAGCGTGGCCGAGGCGCGGTCGATGCCGTTGCGGATGGCCTGGTCGATCCCCTGCGGCGAGGTTCCGACGATCTCCGTGACGCGGTAGGTGTTGTGGGACATGTGGGACCCCCTGCGTGGTCGATTCTCGGCCGCGCGGAGCGCGACCCCCCGCCTCCTGCCTCCCCCCAATCCCCCGGAACCACACGGAGCCCTCCCGGCGCACCCGCCTCGCGCCGACGCGGAGGGGCCGGGCGCTTTGCCGTTGGCGGGGGCTTCCGGGGAACGCTGTTGGGGCTGGCTTGACCCGTGATCGCACCCCGCATACCAGGCGATATAAGCGAAATGCCAGGTAGTTGACGGCATGGGACTTAAGACCCTGTATCGGCGGGACTCTCCCGAGACAACGTCGTAACTGACTCTTGACGTACACCGGGGGGCATCGGTGTACATTGGGTCCTAGCGCTTCGGTCCCCCGTCGGAGCGCGGGAGCGGTGTTCCGAGCCCCCGTTGGAGCACCGCCTGCGACGCCGGGTGGTTTGCCCCCGTAACCACCCGGCGTCGCCTTGCGTCCGGCCCCGGGCCGCCCGCGCGGGCGGCCGGAGGCGAAGACCCGAACGTGCCCGTGGCTTGACCATGGAGGCAGTTTCCCGGCTTGGGGGTCAGCATTGGGTAAACCGGCGGAGACGCAGTGCTCGCGGCGCGGGTGCCGCGCCGAGGCGACGTGGGCGCTGGTGTGGAACAACCCCAAGCTGCACACCCCCGACCGGCGCAAGGTGTGGACGGCCTGCGACGAGCACCGCGAGTACCTGTCCTCCTTCCTGGACATGCGGGGGTTCCTGCGCGAGACCGTCCCCATGGACGAGTTCGAGGGCTGATCGGCTGGCGGGACCCGCCGTCGCGCCCTCCGGGTAACGGGATCGGCGTGGGACTCCGCGACGGTCCGCCCCTTCCGGGCGGGGCGGGCGCGGTCCGCGCCCGCCCCGCCCGGGAGGACTCCGCTACACCACCATCCGCCAGGCCGCGTCGCGCACCCTCTCATGGCCGAGGTCGCCCGCGCGGGAGAGCAGCTGCGGCCAGGGCCCGGCCCAGCCGGTCTCGGCGCCCGCCCGCTCCACCAGGCGCAGTCCCAGGAGGGCCGCCGTCTCCCCCGGCGCGCCCCGTGTCGCCGAGGCCGCGGCGAACAGGCGGCGCACCACCTCCTCCCGCGTCCGCGGTTCGACCTCCGACGCGCCGTAGGAGGGCTGGAGCGGCGTCAGGAGCCGGTCCAGCTCCCACCGGCCGACGGGCCCCCGGGCCAGCAGGTGGGCACCGGCCAGGAGCAGGTCCACGAGCCGCCGCGCCCGGGGAGCGCCGTCCGGGGCGTCGCACTCGGTCGCGAGCCTGCGCTGGACGAGGAGGAGCGCCTCGGGGGCGTACTCCCTCCGGATCCCGAGCATGCCGAGCACAGCGTCCGCCTGCTCCTCCAGCACGGGATCCCGCTCCCCGTCCTTCGACATCCGGCTCTGGAGGAGCCCGACCAGCCTCTTCACCCTCCGGTGGGCGGAGTCCTCCGCCTCCCGGCGGGGCCCGCGTGCGGGCACCCCGTGCCCGGGTCCGGGAACGGCCCTCAGGAGCCGGGCCAGCATCCCGCTGATCCGGTCGGTCCCGCGTCCGTCCAGGAGCAGCTGTTCGAAGGCGCGGACCGCCCGCTCGCCGTCCCGGTCCATGTCGCACACGGCCTCGGCCAGCGCGTCCGGGTCGTGGTCGGTCCAGGGCGCCCAGCGGCTGGTCCAGCCGGGGAACCGCCAGTGGTCGCGGGAGGGCTCCGGCAGCGAGGCCACCACCAGGGCGGCACCCTTCCTCCGCGACGGCGGACAGGTCAGCGGAGAGACCCGCAACACGGCGAACTGGATCTCCATCGGCGTGAACCCGGGCGCGCCTCGGGTCAGGGCGGGCAGCGCGGCGGGGTGGTCCAGGGCGCGCATGAGCGCGCCCGCCACGGCCGCGCGCACGTCCCGGTGCGGTCCGTCGCCGGTGTCCAGGACACGGGCGAGGTGCTCGATCCCGCCGGGCGGGCGGTGGTGCTCCAGCAGCCGGGCGGCCGTCTTGCGGACGGTGACCTTGGCCGGACCGTCCAGGACACGGCACAGCGCCGGACCGAGGCGGGAGGGGGCGACACCCGTCGCGCAGCGCGACATCGCCGGACCGGCGGCCCGGGACCGGGGGCCGTGGGCGTGCGCCAGGACCAGGCCCAGAGCGCGTTCGAGCTCGTCGCAGCGGCCGAGGGCGCTCAGGGCGGCCTCGCGCAGGACCGTGTCGGGACCGTCGAGGTAGGGGGCCAGCCGGTCGGCCGCGCCGGGCAGCGCGCCCAGACCCCGCAGGGCGCGCTCGCGGTCGTCGATCGCCTGGGAGGGGTCGGCGGCGA
Organism: Nocardiopsis sp. LDBS0036; assembly: GCF_041228755.1. Taxonomy (NCBI): domain Bacteria; kingdom Bacillati; phylum Actinomycetota; class Actinomycetes; order Streptosporangiales; family Nocardiopsidaceae; genus Nocardiopsis; species Nocardiopsis sp. LDBS0036. The sequence goes on along the minus strand of NZ_CP141103.1, from coordinate 219,786 downwards.
TCCCCGCCAGGTGGTCGGCGGCCCGGGCCCGCAGTGTCTCCGGCCAGTCCCGGACCGTCCGCCGGTCGAGGTCGGGCACCCAGGCGCCCGCGTCGGGAGCGGGGCCCTGCCCGCCAGCGTCGAAGGCGGTGCGGAGCGCGGACGGCTCGGCGTGGCGGACGAGGAGGCTCCACACCCGGGGAACTCGGGCCGTTGAGGGGTCGGCGTCGAACAGCGCCCGTGCGTCGGCGCGGGCGCCGGGGCCGGTCAGGTACAGCCGCGCCGCCTCGCGCGCGGTGGCCGCGGCCTCCGCGGTGGTGGGGACGCCGGTGTACCGGAGGCTGGAGGGACCGGTGGTACTCCCGGTTCCGGTGGGAACCACGGCACCCCCGATACCAGAAGGGTCCGTGGTGTCTGTGGAACCCGTAGCGGACGCGTCGTGGCCGAGGGCGGCCGCCAGGTGCTCGCGCAGTTCCGGAACCCCGTGCACGCGGCGGCCGAGTTCGCGGGCCAGGGCGACGGCGGGACCGAGGTCGCCCCGGGCGCGGGCGTCGTCGAGCGCCGGGGCCAGACGCCGGTACAGTTCCCGCTCCAGCCCCCGGGGCAGCACTTGGTCCAGGGCGGGGTCCAGGTCGATCCGGGCGGCCCGGCGGCCCGGCGCGCTCCACCACGGGGGGCGCGAGCGCGGACGGCCCCGCTCGCCCAGCCCCCGCGCGCCGAAGCGCGCGACCAGGCCGGCGTAGGCCTCCAGCGCCCAGTCCACCGCCTCCGCGTCCTGCCTGGTCAGAGGGTGGCGCAGCAGGGCTGCGGCCAGGTCGCGCAGGGCCCGGCGGGTGTCGGCCGAGGTGTCGCGCGAGCCCAGGGTGTCGGCGAGCACGCGGTGCAGGGCGGGCAGGGACGCCCGTGCGAGCAGCGCGGGGGCGACCCGCGAGAGGGCGCCCAGCAGGGAGCGGCGGACCGGGTCGCGTTCGGCCCGGGAGCGCTCGGCCCGCTCGGCGAGCACGCGGGCCAGCAGGTCCGGGTCGCCGGTGCGGGCGGTGGCCTCCACCAGCCGGGCCAGGCCGCGCGCACGGCGGGCGGGGTCTCCGGCCGAGGCGGCCTCCTCCAGCGGTCCTGCCGCCTCCCCGTAGGGCAGGTGGGCGATCGCGTCCAAGTCCTGGTCGGGGTCGCCGTAGCGGGTGCTGCGGCTCTGGAAGGCGGTGGTCTCCGCCAGTGCGCGGCGGGCCTCGGCCTCGGCGCGGTCTCGGGGAAGCAGGTCGAGGTAGGGCAGCAGGAGCAGCGCCCCGCGGCCGTCCCCGCGCCGGGCGATCCGGTCCAGGTGGGCGGTGCGCACGGGCAGGGGCATGGCCCGCAGGACGGGCAGGACCTGCGCGGGGGTGTGCCTGGCGTACCTGAGCAGACCGCGGATGTCACGGGTGCCGCCGGGACCGGCGGGATAGCGGGTGGAGTAGTGGCGTTGGTCGCCGTCGCGGTGGAGCAGCCGGTGGGTGCGGGGTGCGAGGAGCGTGAGGTTGCGGCGTTTCTCGCCGAGTTCCCCGAGCAGGGTGGCGAGTTCGGCCGGTCGGACGGGGTCGAGCGCCTGGAGGACGCGCCTCAGGTCGGTGAAGCGCTCGAACGTCCAGCCGCCCCGGGAGTGCGTCTCCCGGAGCAGGTCCAGGAGGGCGTCGGGGTGGCGCCGGGCAAGCCGCCGCCAGGAACGCACGGCGTGGCGGAGGCCGGGCAGGTCTTCGGCGACCCGTTCGGGTGAGCACGCGGGCAGGAGGGCTGCGGCTTCGGCGTCGCCGTACTCCGCGCGCACGCGGGACAGGAGGGAGTCGGCGAGGCTGGTGCGCCGTGCGTGGTACAGGGCGCGGTAGAGGGCCCGGCGCAGACCGGTGGGCGCGTCGTCCAGAACGGGCGGCACGGCCTCGTCGGGCAGGGAGGACTCGCGAAGGGCGCGCAGTGCGGCCCGGCGGAGTTCGGGGTCGGGTCCGGCCAGATGCAGGGCCAGGGTGTCGGTGTCGCGCGCGGCTGCGGCCATGTGCACGGCGAGGCGTCCGTGACCAGCGGTTTCGAGCTGCCGGAGGATCCCGGTGAGGTGGGGTGTGCCCGCGTGGTCGCGGGCGTGGAGCGCCAGGGCGCGCATGCGCACGGAGACGGCGCGGTCCTCCACGGAGCGGAGGAGTGAGGTGGCCGACCCGTACGTCGGCGCGGTGGGGCTCAACGGCCCGGGCGGGATCCGCCCTTCCTGATCGTCATGGCGCACATCATGGACCACCGTGACGAGCCCGCGCAACCCCGGGGCGGCGCTCAGCCGGTCGGCGGCTCCAGGATCCGGCGGGCCCGGTCGAGGTCGTCGGGGGTGTCGCAGTCGGCCACGGCCAGGTCGTCGGCCAGGGCCACCGCGCGGGGGGCGAGGGGGCCGAGCAGCCCGTACAGGGAGCGCCCCCGGTAGTCGGCGAGGGCGGCGCGCACGGTCCCGGTGCGCCACACCCCGGTGAGCCACTGCTCGCGTCCGGCCGAGTCCGCGAACACCGCGCCCGCGCCGTCGGCGTCCTGGTCGGCGGCGGCGCGCAGGGCGGCCAGGTGTCCGGGCTCCAGGTGGGGCAGGTCGGCGGCCAGCAGCGCGAACCGGGGCGTGCGCACGTGCGGCAGTCCGGCGCGCAGCGCGGGCACGGGGCCGGAGCCGGGCGGGTCCTCGCGGACGTAGAGCGCGCGCGGGCTCTCGCGGGGCGGACCGACCACGATCACCCGTCCCCCGTCCCGCGTCCCGGCGTTGTGGGCGCGGACGGCGTCGGCGACCCGCTCCAGCAGGGTGCGTCCGGCCACGGACAGCCCGGGCTTGTCGGCGCCGCCCATGCGGCGGGCCGCGCCCCCGGCGAGGACGACGGCGTCCAGGGTCTCGTTCATGGTTCCAGCATGGCCCACGGCGTCGGCGGCGCGCTCACCCCTCCGTCTCGGCGAGCCCGTCCATCACGTCGTCCAGGACGGTCCGGCGGTGGTCCATCGACATCAGCCGCAGCTCCTTGAGCGCGGGCACGGTGTCCACGCTGGTGCCCTCCGAGCCCCGCACCGTGCACACCCGCATGCAGTGCTGGGTGGGCTGGCGCCAGAAGTCGCGCTCCTCGACGGGGGCGATGCGGTACACCGTGGCCGGGTACGTGACCGGCCTGCTCGGGGAGTACCAGTGCTGGGTGCGGGACAGCACGAACCCGGTGAGGAGCGAGTCGAACACGCCGCCGGTGGCCAGGTCGGCCAGGGCCTCGCGGTCCCCCTCCCGGCGGCACTCGTCGCAGCCGTCCAGTTCCGCCCGCAGCAGCCAGCGGGCGCGGGCGTGGCTCACCTCGGAGTTCTTGAGTTTGCTCGGGTGTCGGTGTCCCATGCAGGGAAGGGTACGCCGCTCCCGGGACGCCGTCCGCGCGGACGGAGCGCTCCGGAAGCGGACGCCTCGGGGGCCGGACCCGCGCACCGCCTCAGCCCTTGACGCACACCACCTGGCGCAGGTGGGCGACCACCTCGACCAGGTCGGCCTGGGCCTCGATCACCGACTCCAGGTCCTTGTAGGCGGCGGGGATCTCGTCCACGACGCCCCGGTCCTTGCGGCACTCCACTCCCCTGGTCTGCTCGACCAGGTCGGCTTCGGTGAAGGTCCTACGGGCCTTGTTCCGGCTCATCCGCCGTCCCGCCCCGTGCGAGGCGGAGTTGAACGAGGCCGGGTTGCCCAGTCCGCGCACGATGTAGGTGCCCGTCGCCATGGACCCCGGGATGATCCCGAGGTCGCCCTTACCGGCGCGGATGGCGCCCTTGCGGGTGACGAGCACGTCCACCCCGTCGTAGGTCTCCTCGGCCACGTAGTTGTGGTGGCATGAGATCCACTGCTCGAAGCGGGTGCCCGGGACCTGCTCGGCCAGGGTGCGGCAGGCCAGGCCCATCATGACGTCGCGGTTGCGCCGCGCGTACTCCTGGGCCCAGAACAGGTCCCGGCGGTAGGCGTCCATCTCGGGCGTGCCGGTGACGAACACCGCCAGGTCGCGGTCGGGCAGGTCCTGGTTGTGCGGCAGCGCCTGGGCCCGCTCGATGTGGTGGGAGGCCAGCTCCTTGCCGATGTTGCGCGACCCGGAGTGCAGCACCAGCCACACGGCGCCGCCGTCGTCCAGGCACACCTCCAGGAAGTGGTTGCCGCCGCCGAGGGTGCCCATCTGGCGCAGGGCGCGCTCGCGGCGGGGGCGCACGGCGTCGGCCAGGGCGTCGAACCCCGCCCAGAAGCCGGACCAGTCGGCCTCGCGCAGGGTGGGGACGGCGGCGGGGTCGACCGGTTCGTCGTGGGCGTGGTAGCCGACCGGGATCACGGCCTCCAGGGCGGAGCGCAGCCGCCGGAGGTCGTCGGGCAGGCGCTCGGCGGTCAGGTCGGTGCGCACGGCGGTCATGCCGCAGCCGATGTCCACGCCGACGGCGGCGGGGCTGACCGCGTCGCGCATGGCGATGACCGATCCGACGGTGGCGCCCTTGCCGTAGTGCACGTCGGGCATGACGGCCAGTCCGTGCACCCACGGCACGCGGGTGACGTTGCGCAGCTGCTCCATGGCCGCGGCCTCGACCTCGTCGGGCGCGGCCCACATGCGGATGGGGACGCGTTCCCCGGAAACCTCGGTGTAGGGCATGTTCAGGCCACCTCCCCTTCCCGGCACGGCCTGCGCGGTCGTTCGTACGGGGCGCGTACGCGGTCGCGCCCCTGGGACATCAAGCCAGAGCCGGTCTGAGGAGGCAACGGATTTTAGGGCGGGGCGGGCGCGGGGTCCGGGCGCACCGGTGGCGTGCCGCGGGCGGGGCTCAGCCGCCGATGGCCGACATCGGCCGGGACGGCTGGAGGAAGCTGGGGTCGTTGATGCCGTGTCCGGGCAGCTTGGCGGACACCGCGGCGGTCCAGCTCCGGGCGATCTCCTCGTCGGTGGCGCCGCCCCGCAGCAGGGAGCGCAGGTCGGACTCCTCGCGGGCGAACAGGCAGTTGCGCACCTGTCCGTCGGCGGTGAGGCGGACGCGGTCGCAGGCGCCGCAGAAGGGCCGGGTGACCGATCCGATGACGCCGACGGTGGCCTGCTCCCCGTTGGGGAAGCGGGCTCCGCGCACGTGGAAGAGCTCGGCGGGGGCGCTGCCTCGCGTGTCGGCGTCGGCCGCGTCGAGCGTGAACTCGGTTTCGAGGGTGGCGAGGATCTCCTCGGCGGTGATCATGGTGTCGCGCCGCCAGCCGTGCTGGGCGTCCAGCGGCATCTGCTCGATGAACCGCAGCTCGTAGCCGTGCTCAATGCAGAAGCGCAGCAGGTCGGGGGCGTCGTCGTCGTTGACTCCGCGCATGAGCACCGCGTTGACCTTGACGGGGGTGAGCCCGGCCCGGGCGGCGCCCGCCAGGCCCTCGAGGACGTCGCCGAGCCTGCGGCGGCGGGCGAGGGTCTCGAACACGTCGGGGCGCAGGGTGTCGAGGGAGACGTTGACGCGGTCGAGCCCGGCCTCGGCGAGGGCGGGGGCCATGCGGGCCAGTCCGATGCCGTTGGTGGTCAGGGCGGTGTGGGGGCGGGGCTCCAGCGCGGTGGTTCCGGCGACGAGGCCGGGCAGGCCTCGGCGGAGCAGGGGTTCTCCGCCGGTGAAGCGCACCTCGGTGATGCCGAGGCGGGTGACACCGATGCGGATGAGGCGCAGGAGTTCGTCGTCGGTGAGCAGTTCCGGCTTGGGCAACCACTCCAAGCCCTCCGGTGGCATGCAGTAGGTGCACCTGAGGTTGCAGCGATCGGTGAGCGAGACCCGCAGGTCGGTCGCCACTCGTCCGTAGGAGTCGGCCAGCACGGGCGTCACCCTCTCCAGTCCGGGTTGTCGGGCGGTCCGTGTACGAAGGTGTACCCGGCCCGAGGGGTACCCATAGATAAGCGTAGAAGATCCCTTTAAACGGCGGGCAGTCCTGATCGTGCCATATGCCGTTTTTCGTGGGCCAACACGAGACACCGGTCGGCGTATCGGGTGATCCCACACCCCCCGGAGCCACGGGCCGCGCGGTCCCGCCCCGCCCTGCTGCGCACCGGCCCCGCCGCGCCGTAGGGTGACCATCCGACGGTCGTACACGGCTTCGATCGTCGCAGACGAAGGCTCGGGCGAGGAGGCGGGACACGGTGATCACCACACGCGAGTGGGCCCTGGCGGGCGGACCGGACGGTTCCGGGAAGCTGGCGGCGCGGGCGTGGGCCCCGGCCGAGGGCGAGCCGACCTGGCTCGCGGTGCTGGTGCACGGCTACGGCGAACACCTGGGCAGATACCACGCGGTGGCCGAGGACCTGGTCAGAGCGGGCGCGGTGGTCTACGGCGCCGACCACCGCGGGCACGGGGGCTCCTCCGGTGAGCGGGTGCTGATCGACGACTACGCGGGCGTGGTCGAGGACGTGCACCGGCTCGTCACCCAGGCGCGCACCGCCTACCGGACGCTGCCGCTCGTGCTCATCGGCCACTCCATGGGCGGGCTCATCGCCTCCCGCTACGCCCAGACCCACCCCGAGCGGCTGAGCGCGCTGGTGCTGTCCGGGCCGGTGCTGGGCCGGTGGGAGGCCCTGGAGCGGATCGCCGCCGCCGAGGAGATCCCCGACGCCCCCATCGACCCGTCCACGCTCTCGCGGGACCCGGCCGTGGGCGAGGCGTACGTGGCCGACGAGCTGGTCTGGCACGGACCCTTCAAACGCGCCACGGTGAACGCCATGCTCACCGAGATCGAGCGGGGTCTGGCCGCCGGGAGCGTGGGACCGCTGCCGCTGCTGTGGGTGCACGGCTCCGACGACCGGCTGGTACCGCTGGAGGGCACGCGGGTGGGCGTGATGGCGATCATGGGCGAGGACTTCACCGCGCGGGTCTTCCCCGGCGCCCGGCATGAGGTGTTCAACGAGACCAACCGCGACGAGGTGCTGGGTGAGGTGGTCCGCTTCGCCCAGCGCTTCGCCGTGCCCGCGGGCGGCGTCTGAGGGGCGTGCCGGAGCGGCCGCCGGCCCGGCGCCGACGTGTCCACAGGCGCGGATCCGGGGTGGTGCCGGGGCGGCCGGGCGTGGTGAGCTGTTGGCAAGGGGACCTCGGTCCTTCCCCTCCCTTCGGCGTGCCCTCACACGTAGAGCTGTCCCCGGGGCTGCGCCGGGTGGACCAGGGTCTCGGTGTAGGCGGCGGCCAGGCGCTCCACGGCGTCCACGAGCACGTCCGGCGGCTGGGTGTAGGCCAGGCGCAGATAGCGCTCCAGGGTTCCGTCGGCGCCGAACACCGGCCCGGCGGCCGGGTGCACCCCGTGCCGGATCGCGGCCGTGGCCAGCGCGCTGGCCACCGGGTGGGGCAGGGTCGCCCACAGCACCAGCCCGCCCCCGGGCACGCTGGGCCGCCAGTCGGGGAGGCGCTCGCGCAGCGCGTGCAGCAGCGCGTCGCGGTTGCGGCGCAGCTGGCGGCTGCGCTCGGCCCGGATGCGCAGCACGTCGGAGAGCAGATGGGTGGCGGTGAGCTGGTCCAGCACCGCCCCGGCCAGGTCGAAGCGCTGGCGGGTGGCCATGAGCCGGGCCACCATCGGCGGTGTGGTGCGCACCCACCCCACCCGCAGTCCGCCCCACAGCAGCTTGGCCACCGACCCCACCGTCAGCACCCGGCCGTCGGTGTCGTGGGCGGCCACCGGCGCGGGCAGGTCGCCGGAGTCGATGGCCAGTTCGGCGACGGTCTCGTCGACGATCAGGTGGGTCCCCGCCCGGCGCGCCTCGCGCACCAGGACCCGGCGCTCCTCGTCGTCCATCAGGGCGCCGGTGGGGTTGTGGAAGTCGGGGATCAGGTAGGCCAGTCGGGGTTTCCACTGGCGGAACGCGTCGACCAGGTACTCCATGTCCCAGCCCTGCGGGGTCACCCCGACCGTGCGCACCCGCGCCCCGGCCCGCCGGATGGCGTCCAGCGCGTGCGGGTAGGTGGGCGACTCCACCAGGACCTCGTCGCCGGACTGCACGAGCATGTCCACGGCCAGCGCGACGCCCTGCTGGGCGCCGTTGGTGACGAAGATCTGCTCCGGGGTGGTGGGCAGCCCGCGCTCGACGTAGCGCCGGGCGATGGCGTGCCGCAGCTCGGGCAGCCCGTAGGGGTAGTAGCCGAGCCCTCCCACGTGCGCGGCGAGCTGTTCGGCGGCCCGGAACGCGGCGGCGCGCAGCCCCTCCACCGCCGGGGGCGCGGCCACCCCCAGGTCGATGTGCTCGGCGGTGGGGACGAAGGGCGAGGGCTCGCTGGTCGCGGAGTCGGGCAGGACGGTCCAGCTGCCCGCGCCCTGCCTGCTCTCCAGGAAGCGGTTGTCGCGCAGCCAGGCGTAGGCGGCGGTGACGGTGTTGCGGCTGACCCCGAGGGCGGCGGCGAGGTCGCGTTCGGCCGGGAGGCGGGTGTTGGTGGGCACGCGGCCGTCCAGGACCAGTCCGCTGACGGCGCGGGCGATGGCCAGGTAGAAGGGGCGCTCCACGGGCGCCTCGCCGATGAGGCGCGCCAGCAGGCGCCCGTTGATCCGCCGGGTGCCGCCCCCGGAACGCTCCGCCGCGCGGTGAGCGCCCTGTCTCGCCATGCCGTCCCCTGCCGCCGCGTTGAAAGGGCCAGTTACCTGGATTGGCTCTTCATTCCAGGCGCCGCATCCGCCACGATACCCAGGTGGCCCCCTTACTGGACCCGGGCCCGGCGGGGGAGCCAACGGGGACGGCGAACGGCGGCCGGTCGCCGCGTGTGCCCCGAACCCCGTCCGATCGCCGCCCCGGGCCGCCGCCACCGGCCCCGCGTGCCCGTGTTCCCGCGCGGGTTCTCATCCGATGATCCCAGGAAAGACAGGTGTTTCCGTGACCGCGCAGCCCCGCCCCGCCCGTGACGCGGCCGCCGCTCTGCTGGGCCGGGTGCTGGTCACCCCCGCCCTGCCCCGGCCCCGGCTGCGCCGCCTGGCGCAGCTGTACGCGGGCCTGGTCCTCTACGGGCTGAGCGGCGCGCTGCTGGTGCACGCGGGGCTGGGCGCGATGCCCTGGGACGTGCTGCACCAGGGGTTGTCCCGACAGACGGGGCTGTCCATCGGCACGTGGAGCGTGCTGGTGGGCGCGATGCTGATGCTGCTGTGGATTCCGCTGCGCCAGAAGCCGGGTCTGGGCACGCTGAGCAACGTGGTCGTCGTGGGGATGACGGTGGACCTGTTCCTGTGGCTGCTGCCCGAGGCGGATTCGCTGGTGGTGCGGGTGCTGCTGCTGGGGCTCGGGGTGGTGGTGTGCGCGGTCGCGACCGGGTGCTACATCGGCGCCCAGCTGGGGCCGGGTCCCCGGGACGGGCTGATGACCGGCCTGGCGGGCCGGGGGTGGTCGGTGCGCCTGGCCAGGACCGTGATCGAGGTGACCGTCGTGGTCACCGGCTTCCTCCTGGGCGGGACCGTGGGGGTGGGCACTCTGGTGTTCGCGGTGGCGATCGGGCCGCTGGCCCAGGTCTTCCTGCCCCTGATGCGCGTGCCCGATCCGGTCGCCGGGCGGTCCGGTCCCCGCCGGTCCCGGGGAGCCGAGCGCGGGAGTGCGCCGGGGCCCGTGCACCCGGAGTGAGCCGTCCCGGAGCGAACCCGTGCGGAGGGGCGTCGGCACCGAGCGGTACCGCCACGCGTACGGCCGCGGACGCGGCCGCTCGTGGCGGACTCCCGGCGCACGGGGCGCCCTGTGCGCGGCGGGCGCCCCGTATCGCCGCGGGTGCTCGGCTCCGGAGGCCCGGCGGGGTTGCGGACGCGCCGAGTACGCCCATTCCGGCTGGCCTTGGCCTTCCCGTCACCGGATCTTGATCACCGCGTCATAACTTCTGGTCCAACAAACTCCCCCATTCCGCCACATACTTCGCTGCACCTGCCGGTGCACGTGCAACTGCGGGTGGCGCCCCTCCGGAGGAGGGGGGAAGATGGGGACCGCGGTGAACGGAAAGGACCGTGTTCGGGACGGTTCCTGGGCACCGGCCTTTTCGGCTGCCTCCACCTGGGCACATTACCGGGTGGAAGGCGAGCGGCGGCTGGTGCGGAGGCGGAACGTGGCCCGAACGGCGCCTGGCGGCGGTGCCGCCCCCCATGGCGGGCAGGAGACGGGACCCCGGCGGGACGCGCACACGGGTGCGCGCGCGGGCGGCCGTCGCAGGGCACCGCGCACCCCACGAGGCGCCGACCGCAGAGACCATGACGACCTGATGGGGGTGAGCCGCGTGCCAGGCTGGATCGAGGACTACGCAATGATCGGCGACATGCAGACCGCCGCGCTGGTCGGGCGCGACGGGTCCATCGACTGGGCGTGCCTTCCCGACTTCGACTCCTCGGCCTGTTTCGCCGCGCTGCTGGGCGACGAGCAGAACGGCTGCTGGACCCTGCGCCCCGCCGAGGGCGAACCGCGCGCCACCCGCCGCCGCTACCGGGGCGACACGCTCATCCTGGAGTCGGAGTGGGACACCCCCTCCGGGTCGGTCCGGGTCATCGACTTCATGCCGCCGCGCGGCGGCGCCCCGCACATCGTGCGCATCGTCGAGGGGCTGAGCGGCTCCGTGCGCATGGAGACGACCATGCGCATCCGCTTCGACTACGGCCACGTCGTGCCGTGGGTGCACCGGACCGGGGCCGAACTGGTGGCCATCGCCGGACCCGACGCCATCTGGCTCAGCACCCCCATCTCCCTCCAGGGCCACAACTTCACCCACGACGCCACCTTCACCGTCACCGCGGGCCAGCGGGTGCCCTTCGTGATGACCTGGCACCCCTCCCAGGTGGAGGAGTCCGACCACCTGGACGCGGAGAAGGCGCTCTCGCGCACCGAGCGCTTCTGGGAGAAGTGGGTCAACCAGTGCACCTACGAGGGCCCCTACCGCGAGGCGGTGATCCGCTCCCTCATCGTGCTCAAGGCCCTGACCTACCGCCCCACCGGCGGGATCGTCGCCGCCCCCACCACCTCCCTGCCCGAGGAGATCGGCGGGGTGCGCAACTGGGACTACCGCTACTGCTGGCTGCGCGACGCCACCATCACGCTGGAGGCGATGATCCGCTCCGGCTACAAGGACGAGGCGCTGGCCTGGCGCGAGTGGCTGGTGCGGGCGATCGCGGGCGAACCCCAGCTCATGCAGATCATGTACGGCATCCGGGGCGAGCGCAGACTCACCGAGTGGGAGGCCGAGTGGCTGCCGGGCTACGAGGCCTCCCGTCCGGTCCGGATCGGCAACGCCGCCGTGGGCCAGTACCAGCTCGACGTCTACGGCGAGGTCATGGACGTGCTGCACCTGGCCCGCCGCCACAACATCCGCGGCGGCGACTACCTGTGGGGCCTCCAGCGCTCGCTGGTCAACTACCTGGAGTGGTGCTGGGACGAGCCGGACGAGGGCCTGTGGGAGGTGCGCGGGCCCCGCCAGCACTTCGTGCACTCCAAGGTGATGGCCTGGGTGGCGGCCGACCGCGCGGTGCGCAGCATCGAGGAGTTCGGCAAGGAGGGGCCCATCGAACGCTGGAGGGCCCTGCGCGACACCATCCACGCCGAGGTGTGCGAGTACGGCTACGACCCCCAGCGCAACACGTTCACCCAGTACTACGGCAGCAAGGAGCTGGACGCGGCGCTCCTGCTGATCCCCGAGGTGGGTTTCCTGCCCTACGACGACCCGCGCGTGGTCGGCACCATCGAGGCGGTGCGCAAGGACCTGATGGTGGACGGGTTCGTGCTGCGCTACCGCACCGACCTGGACGACTCCGCCGACCAGCTGCCCGGCAACGAGGGCGCGTTCCTGGCGTGCAGCTTCTGGATGGCCAACGCGCTGCTGTCGATCGGCCGCCAGGACGAGGCCCGCGAGCTGTTCGAGCGGCTGCTGTCCCTGCGCAACGACGTGGGCCTGCTGGCCGAGGAGTGGGACCCGCGCGAGAACCGCCAGGTCGGCAACTTCCCCCAGGCGTTCAGCCACGTGCCGCTGGTGACCACCGCGCTCAACCTGTCCACCCGCCAGGGGGGATGGCGCGCCGAGTAGGCCGCGCCGCCCGGCCGCCCCCGCACCGATCCGTCTCCCCCGCCCCCTCCCCCGCCCGCTTTCCGTCCCCCACCGGAGCGGGCGTGCACCAGAGCGGACGCGCGCCCCCGCGCCCCGGCCCCGAGTCCCCGGGACCGGGGCGCGGGGCGTCGCCGTGTCCGGGACACGGCCGTGGTCGCCTGACGCCCATGCTGGGCGACCGCAGGGCGCACCGGACGTGGGAGCGGCTCCGCCAGGTCAGGGCTCCGAAGCGGCGCGGGGGCTCAGTCCCGGCGGAGGCGGGCCAGCGCCGGGATCATCCGCTCGCCGATGTCCTCCGGGCCGGGGAAGACCCGGGTCACGGCGCGCTGGTGGGCGAGCCCGTGCAGGCCCAGCCACAGCCCGACCGCGTCGGCCCCGGGGTCGGTGCTGGTGGAGATCCCGGCCTCGACGCAGGCGGCGAGCGCCTCGCCGAGGACGCGCAGGCTCGCGTCCCCGAGGCTGACGAGGTCCTGCTCGGTCACCGACGAGTCCCCGAGCGTGGGCATCCACAGGCCGCCGAACATGGTGCGGTACCGCTCGGGGCGTGAGCGGGCGAAGCCGAGGTAGGCGTGGCACGCGGCGTACAGGCGTGCGCGGGGGTCGCCGCCCGCCCGGGCCACCGCCGCGTTCAGCGCCTCCTCCAGCTCGTCGAAGGCACGGCGGACCACGGCCAGCATGATGGCGGGCTGGTCCGCGAAGTGCGGGTAGATCGACGGCGCCGCGATCCCGACGCGGCGCGCGAGGGACCGCAGGGTGATGGCGCGCTCGTCCCCCGTCTCGTCGAGCATCTCCACCGCGGCGTCGACGATCTCCTCGCGCAGGCGACCGCCCTGGCCCCGGCGGTTACGGGTGCGCGGCGCGGAGGCTTCCTTCGTGTCCATGGTGTCACCTTACGGCTGGAAGTCGTCGGGCCCGTCTTGCACCCTTGAGTTTACGCATGTAAGTTTACGAGCGTTAGCAAGACTGTTCCGACAGGAGGCCCCATGAACGCCGTCGCCGCCACCACCGCCACCCAGGTCCTGCTGCCCGGCCGAGTCGAACCCTCCGGCCTCCAGGTTCGGCCCCGAGCACTGTCCGCTCCCGGAGCCGGACACGTCCTGCTGCGCATGGAGGCGACCGGGGTATCGTTCGCCGAGCAGCAGATGCGCCGGGGCAAGTACTTCGACCAGCCCCCGTTCCCGTTCGTCCCGGGCTACGACGTCGTCGGCACCGTCGAGGCCGCCGGTCCGGGCGTGGACGCCTCCCTCGTCGGGCGCCGCTTCGCCGCCGTCACCAAGACCGGCGCCTGGGCCAGCCACCTGGTCCTGGACGCACGCGATCTCGTGGCGGTGCCGGAGGGGACGGACCCGGCGCAGGTCGAGACGCTGCTCGTCAACGGCATCACCGCCTGGCAGATGCTGCACCGCACGGCCCGCGTGCGACGGGGCGGCACCGTCGTCGTACTGGGCGCCAACGGCGGCGTGGGCACGGTCCTGGTCCAGCTCGCCCTGCACGCCGGGATCACCGTGATCGGCACGGCCGCGCCGCGCCACCACGAGGCCGTGCGCGCGCTCGGCGCGACCCCCGTCGACTACCGCGACCCGCACGTGTACGACAGGATCCGGGACCTGGCGCCCGAGGGCGTGGACGCGGTGTTCGACCACGTCGGCGGCGGGAACCTGGTCCGGTCGTGGCGCCTGCTGCGGCGCGGCGGCACACTCGTCTCCTACGGCACGGCGTCGACGAAGGACGTCGAGGGCGACTCCCGGCTGCCCGTGCTCGCGCTCTTCGGCCGGCTCCTGGTGTGGAACGCCCTGCCCAACGGCCGGAGCGCCCACTTCTACAACTTCTGGGCCGGACGCGCCCGCCGCGCCGACGCCTTCCGCGCCCGGCTGCGCGAGGACCTGACCGAGGTGCTGCGGCTGCTCGCCGACGGGGTCCTGACACCGCAGGTGGCCGCCCGCGTCCCGCTCTCGGAGGCCTCCCGCGCGCTGGCCCTCGCCGAGTCCCGCACGGTCGTCGGGAAGGTCGTGCTCGTCCCCGACGCGTGAGGCCAGCGCGCTCCGGACCTCCCCGCCACCCGCGCCACCGTGTGGGCGAACGACCGGCCGGGTGGACGAGACCGGCTCCCGGCTCCGCGTCCTCGGGTGAGAAAGCGCGCTCCCGGGAACGGGGCGGGCCCGAAGCGGACGTGGATGTCGCCCGCTGCCGCTAGTGTTCTGGCCATGCCGAAGGACCTGAAAGAAATCATGGACAGCGGTTGGGCCGAGGCCCTGGAGCCGGTCGCGCCGCAGATCGCCGCGATGGGCGACTTCCTGCGCCAGGAGGTCGCGGAGGGCCGCACCTACCTCCCCGCCGGTGAGAACGTCCTGCGCGCCTTCAAGCAGCCCTTCGAGGACGTGCGCGTGCTCATCGTGGGCCAGGACCCCTACCCGACCCCGGGCAACGCGGTGGGTCTGAGCTTCTCGGTCGCCCCGGACGTGCGCCTGCCCGCGAGCCTGCGCAACATCTACAAGGAGATGGTCGACGACCTGGGCGTGCCCATGCCCTCCAACGGCGACCTGACCCCGTGGACCCGGCAGGGCGTGCTGCTGCTCAACAGGGTGCTGTCGGTGGAGCCGGGCAAGGCCGGTTCGCACCGCGGCAAGGGCTGGGAGGCCGTCACCGAGCAGGCCATCCGGGCGCTCGCCGAGCGCGACAAGCCGCTGGTGGCGATCCTGTGGGGGCGCGACGCCCGCAACCTGCGCCCGCTGATGCCGGGCGTGCCGTGCGTGGAGTCCGCGCACCCGAGCCCGCTGTCGGCACGGAACGGGTTCTTCGGCTCGAAGCCGTTCAGCCGCGCCAACGAGATGCTCAAGGAGCAGAACTCCGACCTGGTGAACTGGGAGCTGCCCTAGCGGATCCCACCACGGGACCGCTCTCGTGCCCCCTCACCCCCGAAACCCATGCTGACCTGCGGACTCGGCACCACCCCCGGTGCCGGGTCCGACCGTGTTTCCCCCACCTCCCTCGAAGCCGGAAGAGGCACCCTGATGGCGAAACGGCTCACCTACGCGGACGCGCTCAAGGTCCTCGGCCAGAACGACTCGGAGGTGATGAACCTCGCCGAGAAACTCGCGGACGGCGGGCTGGGGCTGGTGGGGGTGCCCGACCTCTTCGGCCTGCGCGGTTTCCTGGTGAGCAAGGGCCGCCAGGCCATCGAGGGCATCCGGGACAAGATCAGCGGTGAGAGCCGCCTGTCCCGGACGGAGAAGATCGAGGCGGCCCACAAGGTACTGGTCGTCATCTCGTTCTTCGAGGCGGTGGAGGAGTGCCTCGACAGGGCCGAAGCTCCCTTCTCCCTGGACGCGCTCAGGCTCGGCGACGCCGCACCGTTCACGTCCTTCGACTCGGCCCTCCAGGACCTGGGGGCGCTCCCCGCCCCCGCCGACGTGCACACCGAGGACGTGGAACCCTACGAGATCCTCCAGGTCTTCCACCTCCTCACGGGCAGCTTCAGCGACATCCTGGTGGGCCACCCCGAGGCCGTCGCACACGCTGTGGACCACGACCACCCCCTCATGGCACGGCTGATCGACGAGGTCCCCGAGGACGCCGCCCGGCGGCTCACCGAGTACCTGCGCCAGCTCGCCGCCGAGGTCCCCGAGTTCGGCATGTGGGTGCACCTCTACGAGCACGACCACACCCGCCAGGTCCTCGCCCACGGGTTCGGGGAGCTGGGCAGACTGCTGGAGCTGGCGGGCTCCGGCCGACCGGTGGACCAGCGCAGGCGGGAACTCGCCGCCTCCTACCGGGCGGTGCTGCGCCAGCCCGTGCTGCGCTCGGACGAGGCGTCGTCGGGGCTGGTCCTGCCCGCCCTGGAGGACGCCTACGTGCCGCCGTGCGGCCGTGTGCTGAGGGCCGACACCAACGGCTCCCCCTCCACGGAGGAGGCGTGGCAGGAGGCCGCACTCGTGGACGACCTCCGGCGCTTCTTCGCGCTGCACCTGATCCATGCGGACTCCGTCGAGACCCCCACGGTCGTCCTGGGCCACCCGGGCGCGGGCAAGTCCAAGTTCACCGAGATGCTCGCGGCCCACCTGCCCGCCGCCGACTTCCTCCCCATCCGGGTGGAGCTTCGCTCGGTCCAGCCGAACGCGCCCATCCACGCGCAGATCGAGGAAGGACTCGCCGAGACGCTCCACACCCGCGTGTCCTGGCGCGAACTCGCCGAGTCGGCGGACGGCGCGCTGCCCGTCATCATCCTGGACGGCTTCGACGAACTCCTCCAGGCGACCGGTGTGGACCGCTCCGACTACCTGGAGCGGGTGGAGGAGTTCCAGCACAAGCAGGAGGCCCTGGGGCAGCCCGTGGCCGTCATCGTCACCAGCCGCACGGTCGTGGCGGACCGGACGCGCTTCCCCCTGGGCACCACCGTGGTCCGGCTGGAACCCTTCACCGAGGCCCAGATCGGACAGATGGTCCGGGTGTGGAACGAGGCGAACGCGCGGGCCCTGGCCTCCCGGGGCCTCGAACCGCTGTCCGTCGACTCCCTCCTGCCCTACCGCGAACTGGCCGAGCAGCCCCTGCTGCTGCTCATGCTGCTCATCTACGACGCCGGGGACAACGGTCTGCGGCGCGCCTCGCACGCCCTGTCCCACGGGGAGCTGTACGAACGGCTACTGACGATGTTCGCCAGGCGCGAGGTGGACAAGCACCACTCCGGTCTGGGCAGGAACGACTTCGACGACGCGGTCGAGGAGGAGCTGCGCCGTCTGGAGATCGCCGCGCTGGCGATGTTCACCCGGCGCAAGCAGAGTGTGAGCGCCGACGAGCTGGACCGGGACCTCGCGGTCCTCATGCCCGACGCCGCGGTGCGCGCGGCCGAGACCGACCTGCACGGGCGGATCGACCCCGCCCACCAGGTGCTGGGCAGGTTCTTCTTCGTCCACGAGTCCCGGGCCAGGCGCGGCGAGGGCACCGCGAGCGTGTTCGAGTTCCTGCACGCCACCTTCGGCGAGTACCTGGTGGCCAGGGCGGTGATCGTCGCCCTGGACGAGCTGGACGCCTCACGCGCGCGCTCCTCACGGCGCCGGGCGCGGAGTACGCGTCCCGACGACGGCGAGCTGTACGCCCTGTCCTCCTTCGCCAGCTACGCGGGCAGGGAGAAGGTCGTGGACTTCCTCTCCGAACTCCTGGAACGGCGGTTCACCGAGGAGCCGGAGGCCCGCGAGGACTACGCGCGGCTGCTCGTGGAGCTGTTCCAGGAGGCGCCCTTCCCCGCCCCCAACCGCTCGTACGGTGCCTACGAGCCCACGCGGCTGCCGGTGACCCAGCGCGAGGCCAACTACACCAGCAACCTCATGATCCTGCTGTGCCTGGTGCGGGAGGAGCCGGTGGACGCGCGCGAGCTCTTCCCGGAGGCGCACGAGCCCGACCAGACCCTCCAGGGCACCACCACGATGTGGCGCACCCTGCCCGGCGCCGAGTGGTTCAGCATCGTGTCCGTGCTCCGCGTCCGCCACCTGGATGGCTGGGAGGCCGACGGCCCCGTGACGGTCATCGGCAGGGAGGACGGCGCACCGGTCAACGTCGGGGAGTGCATGGGGTTCGAACTGCGCAAGAACAACGACGCCGCGCCCTCCGTGACCGACCCCTACGGCATCTCCGTGTCCTACGACACGGTCGCCTCCCGTCTGCTCCGGTCGATGGCTATGCGCGTCAACGGCACGGCCGCGCGCTTCATGTTCGGGCTTCTGCCCTACCTGGGCCACGTGTCGGAGGACCTGGGCACCTGGTACTCGGACGTCCACTCCGAGGCGACGTGGACGGAGGCCCACGAGGTCATGCGGCTGCGGCTGGAGCCCGCCGCCGAAAACCCCGGGGAGCGCCTGCGCACCTACCGGCGCCTGCTCGCGCAGCGGGCCCTCGGACGCCTCGAACTGGTGGTGCTCAGGCAGGCGGCGGAGGACCTGGCCCTGGTGTCCGAGGCGTCCGCGTTCGCTACCGAACTCATGGATGTCGTCAACCTCTACCTCAACGGTGTGCGGACGGTCGTGGTCGGGCCCCAGCTCCGGGAGGAGACGGTCGTCCCGGTCCTGCGGGTCCTGGCCCCGTACACGCACGAGGACGTCTTCGAGCGGGTCCTCGGACTCGCCCGGGCCTCGTGGGCGTCGGAACACGGCCCCCGTGCCGTCGGCGGTGTCGGGCGGATCGGAGAACAGGCCGCCGACACCGTCCCCGGGCTGCGCCGAACGCCTTCCCCGACGGGCCGGTACAGCAGCAGCGGGGGCTGAGCGCGCCGCCCCGGCAACCGGCCGTGCCGGAACCCGGCACGGCCGAGACGGTCTTCGCCGCCCCTACCCTGCCGCGCGCACCCGCTCCACCAGGGCGGGGAGCGCCGTGCCGATGGGGTCGCGGACCACGGCGCCGGCGAAGTCGTCGTAGGGCGTGGGCTCGGCGTTGACGACCACCAGGCTGGCCCGCGCCATCATGGCCACGTCGCACAGCCCCGCCACCGGGTGGACCGTCAGCGACGTGCCCACGGCCAGGAACACGTCGCACTCGCGGGCGGCCCGGCTGGCCGCGTCGACGACGTCCGCGTCGAGCCGCTGCCCGAAGGAGATGGTGTCGGATTTCTGGATGCCGCCGCACTCCGGGCAGCGGGGGTCGGACTCCTCGTCCAGTCGCGCCAGCACCGTCTCGCTCGGCGTGCGCAGGCCGCACGCCATGCACACCACCCGCAGCATGGTGCCGTGCACCTCGATGACCGCGTCCTCGGACGTCCCGCCCCGCTGGTGCAGGCCGTCGATGTTCTGGGTGATCAGGGCCCGCAGCCGCCCGGTGGCCTCCAGGTCGGCCAGGGCGCGGTGCGCGGCGTTGGGGCGGGCCCGCCACACCGGGTGGGTGCGGCGCTGGGCCCACACCCTGCGGCGCACGTCCGCGTCGCCCATGTAGATGTCGATGTCGGAGAGGGCCTGCGCGTCCGGGTCGGTGGTCCACACCCCGTGCGGTCCGCGGAAGTCGGGGATGCCGGAGTCGGTGGACACGCCCGCCCCGGTGAGGACCGTGACGCGTTCGGCGGACTCCAGGAGTTCAGCGGCCCGTTCGAACTCCCCTGGGTCGGAGAAGGGCGCTGATTCGGTGGTCGTCGAGGCCATACCCCCCATTCTTACGCGGGCGGGGCACCGTTCGCCCCACCGCGCCCGCCGCCGCGCACGGCGCGCCCCGCGACGCTCCGGCGCACCGCCCCGGGCCGCGGCGGTGCGCGGCGCCGGTCCGAACCGGAGCGTAATCTCGGGGGCACAGGAAGGGCACGGAGGCCACATCCCCTGCCGATGCACACGAGGTGGGCAAAGGGTGCGAAAATCGACACCGTCATGAAGCAGCCGTCCTACATCCTCGTGGTCAACGGGACCAAGGTCGAGCGCCCGGTGTTCGTCCTGGGCGCTCCCCACTCGGGAGTCGCCGAGGTCGCCCGGGCCCTGTCGCGCGTGCCCGGCCTGCACCTGGGCGCGGGCTCGTCGGGCGTGCTCAACGCCGTCTACGCCGTGGCCAGACGCCCCTCCCTCGCGTTGGAGAAGGTCGCCGGGACGGCGAGCCTGCTGCGCGAGGCCTACGCCGAGGCCTGGCAGCTCACGCCCCTGACCTGCCCGCGCTGTCCGGGACCGTGGGCGCGCGTGCCCGCCAACGCCGCCGCCGAGCCGTGCGAGCACAGCGCGGAGGTGCGCCGCTACGGCGACGCCAGCCCCGACCTGCTGTTCTGCGCCACCGCCCTGCACGCGGCCTTCCCCGACGCCCTGTTCGTCCAGGTCATCCGGGACGGCCGCGACGTCATCGCGGACATGATGGAGGACGAGCGCTCGCTGGCCTGGCTCAAGCCGAGCTTCATGAAGCTCGACCACGAGTTCCCCAACCACTTCTTCGGCCTGGAGGAGGAGTCGGACCTGTCCGCGTTCACGGAGGGCTCCACCGCCGCCAAGTGCGCGATGCGCTGGCGCGGGGCGATCCGCATGTCGGCCCTGCTGCGCCGCTCCATCGGCGCCGAGCAGCTGATGACCCTGCGTTACGAGGATGTGCACGGCGGCGAGGTGGAGGCGGCCGAGCGGCTGCGGGAGTTCACCGGGGCGCGGGTGTCGGCCTCGGAGCTGCTGACCGCGGAGTCCTGGGGCGTGGGGTCGTGGCGCGAGCGCCTGACGCGCGACCAGTACGGCGACGTGCGCCAGGTGGCGGGCACGGAGCTGTCCCGGCTCGGCTACACCTGAGCCCCGGCGGGACCGGAGCGCGCCCGTCGCGGCCCCGGTCCCCTGTTCGCGGGCCCGGACGGGCTCCGGCCCCACCCCTCGGGCCCCGATCCCCGCTCCCCCGCCCGGAACGGCCGGACACGCCCCGGCTCCGGCGCCCTCAGTCCGCGCCGTGCACGGTCATCAGGGCGTCCGCCGCGGCGCGGGCGGTGCGCGCGGCGTCGGCGACCCCGGTGACGTTGCGGGCCACCACGGCGCCCTCGTGCAGCATGGCCAGCGCGTCGCCGAGCGCCCCGGGGTCCCTGGCGCCCGACCGCTCGGCGAGGTCGGTGTAGAGGCCGCGCAGCCACCGTTTCTGTTCCTCGGCGACGGCGCGGCCGGGGTGTTCGGGGTCGGAGAGCTCGGCGTAGGCGTTGACCATGGCGCAGCCGCGCGGGTTCTCCTCGCCCGTCCAGTCGTCCAGGGCGTCGAACGTGGCGGCCACCAGCTCCCTCGGGGTCCGGGCCCGCTCCAGGTAGCCGTCCAGGTACGCGCGCCAGCGGGCGTCGCGTGCGCGCAGGTAGTGGACGACGAGCTGCTGCTTGGAGCCGAAGCGGTCGTAGATGGTCTTCTTGGTGACCCCCGCCCGCTCGGCGACCAGCTCCATGCCCACGGTGTTGATCCCGCGGGTGTAGAACAGCTCGGTCGCCACGTCCAGGACGCGGCGCGCGGCCGGGGTCAGCGGTGTCGTCGCGGTACCGGGCACGGTGTTCACTCCCTCCCTCGCGCCCCGCCGCCGGGGCGCCTCGTTCGGACTACATTGTGAGTATACCGACCGGTGTGTTTACCTGCCCGCATGGAACACACCGAGACACGTCCCCGCCGCTCCGTACCGCCCCTCCTGCTCGCCGCCGGACTGGTGGTGATGTGGAGCTCCGGCTTCGTCGGCGCGGATCTGGGCACCCGGTACGCGCCCGCGACCACGTTGCTGGCCTGGCGTTTCCTGGTCGTGGCCGCCCTGCTGGCGGGGTGGTGGCTGTGGCGGGGCCCGCGGATGTCCCGGCGGGACCTGGCGGCGCACGCCGTGCTGGGCCTGCTGGCCCAGTCCGGGTACCTGTACGGGGTGTTCGCCGCCGCGCAGGCGGGCGTGGCCGCCGGGACGAGCGCGCTGGTGGCCGCCCTCCAGCCCCTGGTGGCGACCGCCCTGGCCGTCCCGCTGCTGGGCGAACGGGTGCGGCCGCGCCAGCTGGCGGGCCTCGCGCTGGGGCTGGGCGGGGTCGGCCTGGTGGTGGGCGCGGACCTGTTCCGGCCGGGCGCGGCGCCGTGGTGGGGCTACCTGCTGCCGTTCGGGGCGATGCTGTCCCTGGTGGCCGCGACCCTGCTGGAGCGCCGCGCGCGGCCCGGGGGCTCGGTGGTGCAGGCCCTGGCGGTGCAGTGCGCGGTGAGCGCGGTGCTGTTCACGGGGCTGGCCGCGGTCACCGGGACGCTGGCGCCGCCCGCCGACCCCGGGTTCTGGGCGGCGGTGGCGTGGGTGGTGGTGCTGTCCACCCTGGGCGGCTACGGCCTGTACTGGGCCGTCCTGGCCCGCTCGGGCGTGGCCCGGGTGTCGGCCCTGCTGTACCTGACCCCGCCCACCACGCTGGTGTGGTCGTGGCTGATGTTCGGCGATCCCGTGGGGCCAGCCGCCCTGGCGGGGATGGCGGTGTGCGCGGTGGCCGTGGTGCTGGTGAGCACCGGGGGGACCGGGAGCCGGGCCGCCCGGACGGACGCGAAGGCTACCGGCGCTCCCGACCGGGAACCGAAACGCACGGCCGGTTCCACCACGAGCACCCCCGACCGGCTACCGGGGCGACGGGCCGAGGCCGCCGCCGCTGCTCCCGCCCGGGCCCCGGAACGCGGCACCGGGGGCGCTACGGACGCTCCCGGGCCGGAAGCGGACCGACCCCGTCCGAGGAGACGGTGACCCCGGGCCGTCCGGCCTCCTCGACCGGTCTCCACACCTGCTCCGCGCGCAGGGGTCCGCTCCCGGCCGCGTCGGGGACCACGGCGGTGCACGCCACCTCCACCACGGCGTCGGGGTCCAGGAGGTCCACCACCCCCAGGACCGTCGTCGGCGGGTGGAAGCGGCCCATGTGCCGCCGGTAGACCGCGCCCATGCTCTGGCCGTGGGCACGGTAGGCCGCCATGGACGTGGTGAAGACGCGCATGTCCACCACGTGGGCGGGCTCGGCTCCCGCAGCGCGCAGCGCCTCCACCGCGTTGGCGAGCGCGCGGTCGAACTGCTCCGCCAGGCCCTCCCCGACGATCCTGCCGTCGGGGCGGTGCGCGCGCTGCCCGCCGACGTGGACCACCCGCCCGGGGCTGACCACGAGCGCGTGGGAGGACCCCGTCGGCTCGGCGAGGGTGAGCGGGTTGACGATCTCGTGCGGTGTCCGGCCCATCGGCGGCCCCTCCTGCCCGTGTCGCGCCCGCCGACCGTCACGGACGGGCCCTTTGGGAACCCGCCGCACGTGCGGCTACGATGAGCGCATGTCGATCACTGTGCTGCTGTCCGCCCTCGCCCTCGTCGCCGTGCTGGGGGTCTTCGCCGCCATCTTCGTCGGCGGCGCCGTCTACGTCGGCCGCATGCGCCGCAACGGCACCGAGGCCGTCCTGGCCGGGGCCCGCAGGCACCGGGAGCTGCGCGGCTAGGAGGGCCCCTCCTGGCCCCGGCGGGCGGCGGGGAGGTTCAGGCGCCGTCGAAGTCGTCGGGGTCGGGGCCGAACCTGCTGTCGGTGTTGAGCCCGCTGATGCGGTCCATCTCCGCGCGGGAGAGCTCGAAGTCGAAGACCTGGAAGTTGGAGCGGATGCGCTCGGGGGTCACCGACTTGGGGATCACCACGTTGCCGAGCTGGATGTGCCAGCGCAGCAGCACCTGCGCGGGCGTGCGCCCGTGCGCCTCGGCGACCGCGACGACGGTCGGGTGGCCGAGCAGCTTGCCCTGCCCCAGGGGGCTCCACGCCTCGGTGACGATGCCGTGCTTGGCGTCGAAGGAGCGCATGTCCGCCTGGGTGAGCAGCGGGTGCAGCTCGATCTGGTTGACCATGGGCGTGATGCCGCCCTCCTCCATGACCCGCTCCAGGTGCGGGCGCTGGAAGTTGGACACGCCGATGGCCCGGACGCGGCCCTCGGCGTAGAGGCGCTCCAGCGCCTTCCAGGTCGGCACGTACAGGTTCCGGCGGGGCATGGGCCAGTGCACGAGGTACAGGTCGACGGTGTCCAGGTTCAGGCGTCCCAGGCTGGCCTCGAAGGCGCGCAGGGTGGCGTCGTAGCCCTGGTCGGGGTTGGCCAGCTTGGTCGTCACGAACAGCTCGCCGCGCTCCAGGCCCGAGCGGCGCAGCGCCTCGCCCACCCCCTCCTCGTTGCCGTAGGCGGCCGCGGTGTCGATGCTGCGGTAGCCCGCCTCCAGCGCGGTGGAGACGGCCGCCACGACCTCCTCCTGGGACACCTGCCACACGCCGAAGCCCAGCTGCGGAATGCGCAGGCCATTACCCAGAGTGAGTTCTGGAACGGTCGTCTGCTGCATCTGTCTCATCCCCCGTCGGCTCCGAACGGTCTGCCTTGCTCTTCCAACATGCGGTCTTCCCCCTACCGCAGTCGCATACTGCCACGTCCGGGCGGGTCGCGGTCCCAGATGCGCCGTGGCTGTGCGGGCTTTTTACCGTTCACGCCCGGTGACAGCCGACGTGTGGGGACATCCCGGACACCGAGTTCTCCGCGCGGGCGGAGGGAGCCGCCGGTGGGAGCGGCACGGGGTTCCCCCGGTGCCGTCCTCCGCCCCGGCGGCGCCTCCCACTCGTCACTGTGTTCTCTCCTCTCTCCCCCTACCCCGGTGGGGCCGGTCCTGCCCGCACGCTCTTCCCTCCCCTGCGCACGAGGGCTTGCCGATAGGCTTCCCTGGCCGTTCTGGAGGTGGGGCGATGGGACACGAACAGCGTGCCCGGGTCGGCGCCGAGCTGGCGCGGGAGCGGGCCGGGCTGGTCGAGCGCATCGTCGCCGAGGTGCACGCCGAGGTCCCGGCCTACCGCGCGCTGCACGGGTCCCAGCTCACCGAGGTCCGGGCGATCACCGGGTGGCTGATGGGCCGCTCACTGGAGCTGTGGGCGGCCGGGGCGACGCGGCTGCCGCCGGAGGACGTGGAGCGGCTGCGCGGCATCGGCCGGTCCCGGGCGGCCGACGGGCGTTCGATCGGCGCGGTGGTGCGCGCGCACCGGGTGGGCTCGGCGGCGGCGGTGCGCCTGGTCGCCGAACTCGCCTCCGACCGGCTCGACGCCGCCGACGTGTTCGCCCTGGGCGAACTGTGGCTGACCTCGATCGACCAGATCTCCGAGAGCCTGTCCGCGGGCCACGCCGAGGCCGCGCGCCGCCTGGACGCGGACCTGGAGCGGGCCCGCCGGGCCTTCCTGGACGACCTGCTGATCGGACGGCAGGCCTCGCGCGGGGCCATCCGCGACCGGGCGCGGACCCTGGGCATCGCCCCGCCCGACCCGGCGGTGCTGGTGGTGGCCGAGGCCGACGGCGGCCCCTGCGACGGGGCGCCGCGGTCGGCCGCGCTCGCCGCCGGGATGGAACTGCTGGGCCTGGTGGAACCGGCGGGCGCCGACCCGCTGGTGACCACGCGCTCGGGACGCGTGGTGCTGCTGGTCCGCCCCGACGACGCCGACCGGGTGGCCGCCGTGCTCGGCGGACGCCCCTGGCGCGGGTGCGTGCTGGAGCCGCGCGCGCTGACGGACATGTCGGCCGCCTACCGGCTGGCCGACGGCGCCCTGGAGACCGCGCCCGCGCACGCCTTCGACTCCCGGGGGCTGCTCGGGACCTCCGACGCGTGCGTGCTGGCACTGCTCAACGGCGGCCCGGTCGCCCCGGCCGCGGTCCGCCGCACGGTGCTGGGGCCGCTGCTGGCCGAGGGCAACGCCCACCTGCTGGAGACGCTGCGGGCCTACCTGCGCGAGGGCGCGGCGACCACGGCCGCGCAGGCGCTGCACGTGCACGCCCAGACGCTGCGCTACCGGCTGCGCCGGGTGCGGGAGCTGACCGGGCACGACCCGCACCGGCCCTGGCAGCGGTTCGTGCTGGAGACCGCCTGCGCGATCGCGCCCTGACCGGTTCCGGCGCGGATCAGGGCGCCGTGGACGGCCCGGTCCCCTCCGGTGGCGTCTGCTGGAGGACCTGGTCGCGGTACTCCCGGAAGGACTCCCATCCGCCGTCGCCGTCCTCGCACAGGAAGTCGCCGCTCGAGCAGTCGAGGGCGCGGCAGCCGAGCACCTGGGCCATGCGGAGGATGGCGGGCACGGCGTCGCCGCCGCGGACGTGGAGCATCACGGTCCTGACCGGATCCTCCGCGCCGATGTTGAGCTCCACGCTCCACCCCTGCTCCTCGTCCCGGAGGTGGCCCCAGGCCGGATCGGACAGGTCCGCCTCGGGGAAGGCCTCGCGCAGCGTCGCCAGGAGCCGCGGCAGCGGCGCGATGGACTCGGTCCCGAGGTCCTCGGGGAGGTCGTCGACGGACCTCGCTTCCGCGGGCGCCGACGTCAGCAGTACGTCCCAGCTCATGGGACTCCTCTCTCACGGGGATGCTCCGGCCGGACACTAGCGTCCGCCTGCGACGGTCCCGGTGCGCCGCGGCCCGGCACACGCCGCCCCGGCCCCGGCGGACCGCTCCGACCAGTGAAAGCACACGAAACTTACCCTCGGTTGGCGCGGGGTTAGACCCCCGGAAGCGGTGGGTAGCCGAGACTGGCAGGCGGAGCGCGGCCACCGTGCGCGCTCCCCGCGACACGAGTCACACCGACTGGAGGGGGACCAGAGTGACGACCGCAGAGCGCAAGACCGGAGCACCCAAGCCCAGGAGCAGCCAGCCGTGGCTGCACCAGAGCGGCGAGGAGATCCAGGAGTTCGGGACGGTCCGCCAGTTCCCGGTCGGGCTGTCCTACGACACCCGGATGTACTCGTGCCAGCGGCTCAACCAGGTGCTGTGCGACACGCGCATCCTGCACGACCTGTACAAGAAGCACCACTGGCTCATGCGCGGGCACACCTTCTACCAGCTGCACCTGCTGATGGACAAGCACGCCGGCGAGCAGACCGCGCTGATCGACGACCTGGCCGAGCGCGTGCAGACCCTCGGCGGGGTGGCGGTCGGCGACCCCCGGCACGTCGCGGAGATCACCAACATCCCGCGCCCGCCCAACGGCGCCGAGGAGGTGCCCGCGATGCTCTCCCGCCTGCTGGAGGCGCACGAGACGATCCTGGAGGACTGCCACGACGCCGCCGCGCGCACACAGGAGCTGGGGGACGACGGCACCAACGACCTGCTGGTGTCGGACGTGATCCGCACCAACGAGCTCCAGGCCTGGTTCGTGGCCGAGCACCTGGTGGACACCCCGCTGGTGCGCACCTAGACCCGGACACACGTGACGAGGGGCCCGGCGGTCGCGCCGGGCCCCTCGACGCGCTCAGGGGTTGACGGGGCGCGGCCGCGTCGGGGACAGTTCTGCAATCGGTTGCAGTACCGGCACCGCCCTTGGCGAAAGCGCTCACCCCAGGAGAGGGGCCTGCCCATGGTCCGCCGCAGTTCCCCCGCCGCCCCCGGAGCGGAGGGCCGGGTGATCACCGTGGCCGCCGACGGTTCCGGCGACCACACCGGGGTCCAGGCCGCGATCGACGCCGTGCCCGCGGGCGGCGACGAACGCGTCACCATCCGCGTCGGGGCGGGCGTCTACCGCGAGCCGGTGGTGGTTCCCGCGGACAAACCCGGGATCACCCTGCTCGGCGCGACCGGCGACCCCCGGGACGTGGTCCTCACCTACGACCGTGCGGCGGGCACCCCCGGGCCCGGCGGGGGCGTCCACGGCACGTCCGGCAGCGCCAGCGTCCTCATCTCCGGGGACGGCACGCACGCCCGCGACCTGACCTTCGCGAACTCCTGGCTGCGCGAGGAGCACCCCGGCGTCACCGGAACCCAGGCGGTCGCGCTGCGCGCCACCGGGGACCGGCTGGTCTTCGACAACGTGCGCTTCCTGGGCCACCAGGACACGCTGTACGCGGACTCGCCGGACGCGGACACCCCCGCGCGGCAGTACTACCGCGGCTGCTACGTCGAGGGCGACGTGGACTTCGTCTTCGGCCGGGCCACGGCCGTGTTCGACGGGTGCGTGTTCCACTCCCTGGGCCGGGGCAGCGACACCGACAACGGCTACGTGACCGCGCCGAGCACCCGGCCCGGCCGGGAGTTCGGCTTCCTGGTCACCCGCGGCCGCTTCACCGGTGACGCCCCCGCCGGGACCGTCTACCTGGGCCGCCCGTGGGTGCCCAGCTCGCATCCGGACGCCGAGCCGCGGGTGCTGGTGCGCGACTCCTGGATGGGCCGCCACTTCCGCGGGGAGGGCTGGATCGCGATGGCCTCCGGCCACGACTGGCGCCGGTTCCGGATGCTGGAGTACCGCAACTCCGGTCCCGGCGCGCTGGTCACCGCGGACCGACCGCAGATGGACCCGACCGAGGCCGCCCGGCACACCATCGAGGCCTACCTGGCCGGGGACGACGGGTGGAACCCGGCGCGGGAGCGCACGGGGCGCCCGGAGTCCGCCACCCGGGCACGCTGATCCGGTCCGCCGTGCGGGCGCGTCCGGGGTCGGGCTCCGCCTGATGGGCGCGTCGCGCGCCAGGGGGCTCCGGACTCGTTCCCGCCGCGCGACCCGTCCGGCCCCGACCTCCGGACACGGCGAAGGGCGGTGGAGCCGACCGCTCCACCGCCCTCGCGAACGGACGGGGTGTGCGGGCGGCGGTCCCTGCTGGGGCGCCGACCCGTACCTGTGAACCCCCGGCTACTCCTGGTCGGCCTCGGGGCTCTCGGTGGCGTCGTCGGCGCTGGCCTCGGGGCTCTCGGAGGCGTCGTCGCCGGCAGCGGTCTCGACGATGTCGCCCTCGGCGTCCACGGCCAGGACCACGCCCTGCCAGGACTCCTGGATGAACTCCAGGACCCGCTCGTCGTGCAGCAGCTCGGCGAGCAGCTGGATGCGCTCGTCCTCGGCGTTCTCGGCCAGGGTCACCAGGCCGTTGGCGTAGGACTCGACGTAGTCGTCGCCCTCGGGCTCCCAGGCCAGGACGTTGGACTGCTCGGGCAGATCGGTCTCGATGGCGTAGTTGCCGTTGACCACCGCGGCGTCCACGTCGGAGATCGAGCGGGGCAGCTGCGCGGCCTCCAGCGGGGTCACCGTGATGTCGCGCGGGTTGTCGACGATGTCCTTCTCGGTGGCGGACTCCCCGGCCTCGGGGTCGACGGTCACCAGGCCCTCGGCCTCCAGGATGCCCAGGGCGCGGGCGAGGTTGGCCGGGTCGTTGGGGACCGCGATCTCGGCGCCGTCGGGCAGGTCGTCGATGCTCTCGACGCTCTCGGAGTACAGGCCGAGCCGCTCGATGTGGACGTCGGTCAGGTAGGTGAGCTCGGCGTCGGGCCCGTTGGCCGTCCACTCGTTGAGGAAGGCGCGGTGCTGGAAGTAGTTGGCGTCCAGCTCTCCCTCGACCAGGGCGGTGTTGGGGACGTTGTAGTCGGAGATCTCCTCGATCTCCAGGTTCAGCCCGGCCTCCTCGGCGAGGTTCTCCTCGATGAAGGCGAGGATGTCGCCGTGCGGCACCGGGCTGACGCCCACCCGCAGCACGTCCCCCTCGCCGCCGGACTCGGCGGCCTGCTCGCTGGGCGCGCCGCAGGCGGCGAGCGCCAGGGTGAGGGCGGCTGCTCCGAGTGCGGCTGGAGTCGTGCGCATGGTGCGCTCCTTCGTGATCGTGGATGGAGGATCGCGGGGACGGGCCCCGCGGCGGCCGGTACGGGTGCCGGCGAGGGTGCGGCTCCGCGGACCGTGTGGGGTACCGCGGGGCTGATCAGAGCCTAATCCACCGAATTGGTAGGAATTATCACTTCTCGGACTCCGAGCACGTGGCATCGGCCACACGGATCATATTCCCCACTAAAGCGGTAGAAATTATAGGGTTATGCGCGCATCATGGGGAGCATGCCCAGCGCACACAGCCCTCTCGGCGCACCACCCGCCCCCGCACCGCCCCGGAACCCGCCGCCCACGGCCGGTGGACCCGGCTCCGAGCACTCGCTCCTCGGCGTGCTGCCGCTGCCCGGCGGCGACAGGTACATGCTGGTCTACGGCGTCGTCGTGGACGAGCCGCGCACACCCGACCGGCCGCCGCCCCGCGTTCGCGCCGGGCTGCTCGTGGACCGCGGCGCCCGCCGGGTCTGGTCGGGCGGCAGGGAGGTCGAGCTGACCTACCAGGAGTACGAGCTGCTGGACTGCCTGACCGCCTCGCCCGGACGCGCCATCCCCCGCGAGGAGCTGTTGGAGCGGGTGTGGAGCGCGCGGAGGGGACAGAGCTCGCGCACGATCGACGTGCACGTCCACCGGCTGCGCCGCAAGCTCGGCCCCGCCGGGGGCCTCATCACCACCGTGCGCAGGGTCGGCTACGTCTACGAGGGGCCTCCGGCGTCGGTGTCCGCCGTCGGGGCCTGAGAAGCCCGCGCGCGGCCCCGGGAGCGGGGCCGCGCGGAGGGCACCGGGTCGGGGTCCGGGGGTGTCAGCCGCCGAGCGCGGGCCCGGTGACGGGCAGCCCCCGGGCCCGCCAGGAGCGGTAGCCGCCGACCATGTCGGTGGCCCGGGTCAGGCCCAGCTCCTGGAGCTGGACGGCGGCCAGGCTGGAGGCGTAGCCCTCGTTGCAGAACAGCACGACGAGCCGGTCCGCGGAGTCGGCCTCGGGGATCCGGTCCGGGCTGGTGGGGTCGAGCCGCCACTCCAGCACGTTGCGGTCGATCACCAGCGCACCGGGGATCTCCCCCTCGGCCTCGCGGTTGACGGCGGGGCGGGTGTCGACCAGCAGGGCGCCCGCCCGCTGGGCCGCCAGCGCCTCGGCGGGCGAGAGCCGGTCCAGACGTGCGCGCCCGCTCTCCAGGAGCCGTTCGACGGCGCTCACCGGCGGCCTCCCCTGGCGGGCACGTCCTCCAGGACGGGGGCGTCCGGTTCGGGGTCGGTGGTCAGGACGCTCCGGGTGCGGCGCAGCGCCCCGTCGCCGCCGACCTCGTAGTAGTGCATGGCGGTCAGCGGCGGCGAGTAGGCGTGCACGCTCACGGCGGGCGAGTCGGAGGCGTTGACGACGTCGTGCACGTGGCCGAGCGGGAAGCGGCCTCCCCCGCCGTCGGGCAGGGCGCGCTCGCGCAGCCCGGCGTCCCAGTACCGCTCGACCAGGTCCCCGGCGACGACCGTGAGCGCGCCGAGCGAACCGGCGTGGTCGTGCAGGCGGGTGGACTGGTCGGGGGTCCAGGAGATCAGCCAGACGTCGGTGTGGTCGTCGGCGCGCAGCCGGACCGACCAGCGGTTCCGTGCGTCGAAGCGGACCTCGTGGAGCCCCTCCCGGACCTCCCGGGCGACCTCGGCGGTCAGCTCGGACAGGCGGTCCAGGGTGAGCGGGGTGGGCGCCGCGGCGGGCGCTGCTGCGGTGTCGGTCATGGCGTGGTCCTTCGGAAGGTCGTGAGCGGTCCTTGTCGGTCACACGGGCCGCTGACACCGCTCGTCGAAGACGGTCGCCCGCGGGTGCGGTGGTGGTGCGCTGACTGCCATGAGCGCAGTTAACCACATTCCCTATCGGTTTAGTTGCCTAAAGGCCGCCGAGCCGGGGAGCACCGTGATGGAAAACGGTCACAACGGGACAACGGACAGTGACAACGCTTTCCAGCACCCGCCCCGATCCTCTAGGTTGTGGGGGTTGCCACCCCCACCCTGCCCTCACGGAGCGAGAACCATGCCCCTGGTCGCCGGAATCGACAGCTCGACCCAGTCCTGCAAGGTCGTGGTCTGCGACGCCGACAGCGGCGCGGTGGTGCGCGAGGCCCGCGCCCCGCACCCCGACGGGACCGAGGTCCACCCCGACGCCTGGTGGTCGGCCCTGGAACAGGCCTCCTCCGGCCTGCTCGACGACGTGGCCGCCGTCTCCGTCGCCGGACAGCAGCACGGCATGGTCGCCGTGGACGAGGTCGGCGCGGTGGTCCGCCCGGCGCTGCTGTGGAACGACACCCGTTCGTCCGGGACGGCCCTGGACCTGATCGAGGAGCTGGGCGGCCCCGCCGAGTGGGCCAAGGCCGTGGACAACGTGCCCAACGCCAGCCTGACCGTGAGCAAGCTGCGCTGGCTGGCCCGGCACGAGCCGGAGCACGCCGACCGCACGACCGCGGTGATGCTCCCCCACGACTGGCTCACCTGGCGGCTGACCGGAGCCGGATCCGAGCCCACCACCGACCGCGGCGACGCCTCCGGCACCGGTTACTGGTCGGCGACCGACGACGCCTACCGCCCCGACCTGCTGGCGCGGGCCTTCGGACGCGAGATCCGGGTGCCGCGCGTGGCCGGACCGGCCGAGGCCGTGGGGCGCACCCCCTCGGGCGCGCTGGTGGCCCCGGGCACCGGGGACAACATGGGCAGCGCCCTGGGCCTGGGACTGCGCCCGGGGGACGCGGTGGTCTCCCTGGGCACCAGCGGCACCGTGTTCGCCGTGAGCGAGGGCCCCACCCAGGACCCCAGCGGCATCATCTGCGGGTACGCCGACGCGACGGGCCGGTACCTGCCGCTGGTGTGCACCCTCAACGCGGCCCGGGTGCTCGGCGCCACCGCCGCGATGCTGGGCGTGGACCTGGCGGGCCTGGACGAGCTGGCACTGGCCGCCGAGCCGGGCGCCGAGGGCGTCGTGCTGCTGCCCTACCTGGACGGCGAGCGCACGCCGGTACTGCCCGACGCCGCGGGTTCGCTGCACGGGCTGCGCCGGTCCAACATGCGCCCGGAGAACATCGCCCGCGCCGCGGTGGAGGGCATGCTGTGCGGGCTGGCCGACGGGCTGTCCGCGATGACCGACACCGGGATCCCGGTCAGCCGGGTGCTGCTCGTGGGCGGGGCGGCCCGGTCGGCCGCCGTGCGCGCGGTCGCGCCGACCGTCCTGGGCGCGCGGGTGGTCGTGCCGAGGCCCGCCGAGTACGTGGCCGTGGGCGCCGCCCGGCAGGCGGCCTGGACGCTGGCGGGGACCGCCGAGGCGCCGACCTGGGACCCGGGCGAGCCGGAGGCCGCCGCGGAGCCCGTGGACGCGCCGCACGTGCGCGAGCGCTACGCCGAGGCGCGCCGTTCCGCCCACGGCCTCTAGGGGTCGGGCACTCCCCCGCCCGGGCGTCCGGGCGAGGGCCCGTCACCCGACCGAACCAGCGGTCACGGCTCGGCTGTCCCTGCGCCGACCGCACACGGTCACGCACGCCGACGAACCCCGGACCCGGCGGTACGACGCCGCGGAGGTCGTGGTGTGTAGGCCGGTTCCCCGGCGGCAGCGGAGATCGGTTCGGTAAAGGGGACCGGCGGCCCTCACCTCCCCGGCCCCGCCTCCAGCCGGGCGCGCACCCGCTCGGCCTGCCGCAGGTCCTCGGCCGCCTCGTACCCGGCCAGGGCCTCCTCCAGCGCGGCGCGCGCGGCGGCGGCGTCCACCGGTTCCAGGGCCTCGGCCCGCCTGAGGTGCATGTCGCCGACCCGGCGGTGGTCACCGAGGCGCCCGTGCAGTTCGGCGGCCCGCGCCCACCGGTCGAGGGCCTCGTCCCGGCGGCCGCGCCGCAGCAGCAGGTCGCCCAGGGTCGCGCCGAGCCGCGCCCGGTTCTGGAGGTCGTCCGCCGGGTCCCCGGCGGCCGGGTCCAAGGCCCGGACCAGCAGCTCCTCGGCCTCCGCGTCCCTGCCCTGCTCCAGCCGCACCCCGCCGAGCTTGCGCAGCGCGTTGCGGACCGCACGCGGGTCGCCCGCGACCCCGGCGGCCTCCAGCGCCTCCGCGAAGCGGTCGGCCGCCTCCTCGGTCCCGCCGCCGCGCAGCGCGGCGTCGCCGACCGCCTCCAGCGCGGTGAGCAGCACCAGCGGCTGCGGCGGTGCGACGGCGCGGGCCAGTTCCAGGGCCCGTTCGGCGTCCTCGCGGGCCCGCGCGAGGCTGTCGTCGCGCCGGTAGGCGATGGAGCGCTGCACGCACAGCCGCGAGAGCCGGGCCGGGGACAGCCGGTGGGTGCCCAGGGTCTGGTTGAGGAGTTCGGTGTGGGTGTCGACCACGTCGGCGAAGCGGCCGGAGGTGAACCACAGGGCCCACAGGTGCTCGCACAGTTCGGCGGCGCGCTCGTACTCGCCGCGCCCGGACGCCTCGATGACGGTGGCGCGCAGGGCCGCGCGGTCGGTGTCCAGGAAGGCGCGGGCGGCCTCACGGTCAGCGAAGGCGTGCGCGGTGGCCGCGCCTGCTGGGAAGGCCGAGCGGCCGTCGAGGTCGGCCTGGAGCCAGCGGCCGGACAGCAGCAGCCGGTGGGCCGCCGCGGCCCGCTCGAAGTAGTGGGTGAGCACCTCCCGGAGGATCCGGTCCCGGTCGAGCGCCCGCGCTGCGCAGGTCTGCCGGACGCGCGCGGACAGGAACCGGTGGCGGCGCCCGGAGCCCTCCCCGGACACGGTCAGGACCTCCTCCTCGACCAGCACGGCCAGCGCCTCCCGCACCGCGTCGGCGTCGGCGCCGTTCCCGCCCGCCGCCTCGGGCCCCCGCCCCCATTCCGCCGGAGGTCCGAGGCGGGCCAGCCGCAGGGCGAGCGCCTCCCCGAAGTCGGTGTCGGGGTGGCAGGCCAGCGCGACGGCCAGAGCCCCGGGAGCCACCTCGGCCACGGACTCCGCACGCTCCCGGGGCTCCTCGGCGTCCCCGTGCACGGTTCGCGATCCCCCGTCGGAGGTCGCGCCGTCCGAGGGCCTTCGGTCAGCGGTCCCCCCATCGCTCCGCGGTCCTGGAGCGGACGCGTGCTTCTGACCGACCGGCCGGGGCCGGTCCGGCTCCTCCCCTGAGTCGCGCGTCCTGCGGCCGGGGACGCTTCCCGGCTCCCCGTCGGGGGTCGCGCCGGTGGACGGCCTCTCGTGGGCGCTCCTCCCACCAGGCCACAGCCCGGGCGAGGCCCCGGAGGGACACGCCTCCCCGACCGCCTCCCGGTACACGGCCTCCAGCGCCTCCGGTACGCCCATCCGGCGGCGGGCCCGGGAGAGCCTGCGAGCGTAGCGCAGCAGCAGTTCGGGCCGTCCTCCGGCGAGCCGGACCAGTGCGGCCACCGCCGCCCGCTCGTCCTCGCGGCCGGGGGTCAGACGCGCCTTGGCGCACAGCAGTTCGGCGGAGTGCTCCTCGTCCAGCGCGTCGAGTTCGACCAGTTCCTCGTGGACGTGGGGCAGGGCTTCGCCGAGGTCGAGGTCGTGCGCGGTGGCGACCAGGGTCAGGCTCCCCGGGCTGGTGGCGACGAAGGGCAGGACGTCGTTCACCGAACCGGGGCCGTCGACCATGACGGCGACCGCGCCGCGCCGGTCGAACTCGCCGCGCAGCCGCTGGCGCCGCCGGTCCTGGGCGGCCGGGATCTCCTCCTCGGGGACCTCGGCCCGGCGCAGGATCTCGCTGACGGACTCCATGACCCCGTCGCGCTCGACGTCGGCGAAGAAGTAGCCGCCGGGAAAGCGGTGGGGGTCCTCGGAGTAGGAGTCGTGCAGGGCCTTGAGCCCGAACGCGCTGGCCCCGCCGCCCCGGTGCGACGCCTGGACGACCAGCACCCGGGCGTGGGCGCCGCCGTCGGCGACGAAGGCGCGGGCCCGGGCCAGCTGGCGGACGCGGTTGACGAAGAGCGGCGGGGCGGGGACCGCGTAGCGCGGCGGAGCTTCGGTCCCGCTCCCCTCCCGGGCCCCGCCCTGGAGGACGGTGAACGAGAAGTCCCTGCCCTGGAGCAGCGCCCCGTGGCCGGAGACGCCCCCCGCGGTGCTGCGGGTGCCCGCGGACCGTTCGTCGTCACGCCTGTCGTCGCTCAAGGGTCACCTCACGGCCGCGTCACTGCTGGGGCACGGGAAGCCTACCCAGCGGCCCGCGGACGACCCGGCCGCGCGGCCGGAAGGTGACCGCTTCCGGCCACGGCCACCCGGTGTGACACCCCGAGAAGGGAGGAAACACCGGTTTCCCGGCACATGCTGGCCTAGCCTGTCGGCGCATCCACCATTCGACGAAAGCGGGGCGAACATGAACCACGTACGGCTTCGCCAACTGGGAGGGTCATCCCTGCGCGTGTCCCCCCTGTGCCTGGGCGGGAACGTCTTCGGCTGGACCGCGGACGAGCACGCCTCCTTCCAGATCCTGGACGCCTACACCGCGGCGGGCGGGAACTTCCTCGACACCGCCGACTCCTACTCCGCGTGGGTCGGGGGCCACCGGGGCGGCGAGTCCGAGACGGTCATCGGCCGCTGGCTCGCCTCGCGCGGACGCCCCGCCGACATGGTGATCGCCACGAAGGTCAGCGAGCACCCCGACTTCCGCGGCCTGTCCGCGTCCAACGTCAAGGCCGCCGCGAAGGCCTCGCTCGAACGGCTGGGCGTGGAGACCATCGACCTGTACTACGCGCACTTCGACGACGCCGAGACCCCGCTGGCCGAGAGCGCCGAGGCCTTCTCCGAGCTGGTGGACGAGGGCGTGGTGCGCCACGTGGGGCTGTCCAACCACAAGCCCGGCCGCATCCGGGCGTGGCTGGAGGTGTGCGAGGAGCGGGGCCTGCACGCCCCGGTGTGCGTGCAGCCCCTGTACAACCTGGTGGAACGCGGGATCGAGGCCGACCTGGTGCCGCTGGCGCGCGAACGCGGTCTGGCGCTGCTGCCCTACTTCGGCCTGGCCCGGGGGTTCCTCACCGGCAAGTACCGGCCGGGTTCGGCCGACGTGGACAGCCCGCGCGCCGGGAAGGCCCGCGCCTACCTGGACGAACCGCGCGGTCGGCGGGTGCTGGAGGCCCTGGACACGGTCGCCGAGCGGTGCGGGGCCCCCCAGGCGGCCGTGGCGCTGGCGTGGCTGGCGGACCGGCCGTCCGTGGCTTCGGTGCTGGCCAGCGCCCGCGACACCGGCCAGCTGGCCGACCTCCTGCCCGCCAACCACCTGCGGTTGGACGAGGAGTCCGCGGCCCTGTTGACCAGGGCCACCGACCCGGAACCGCCCGAGGACGCCTGAGGCCCCGGACTCCGCAAGCCCCGGCCCGGCGGGCCGGGGTTGCAGGCTCCCCGGGCCGCGCAGGCCCCGCGTGAGTCCCGAGGACTGGGCGCCCGGGCCCCGGGGTCGCGGAGAGGTCCCAGAGGCCCAGGACTCCCCGAGCCCAGGAGGCGCCCCGGTCTCGGGAAGCCCCCGGGCCCCGGGGCGCCGGGCGCGTTCAGACGAGTTCGGCCAGCAGGGGGATCTGCTCGGGGTCGGCCAGGGCCGAGCCGACCGCCACCATCCGCGCCCCCGCGTCGAGGTACTCGCGCGCGTTGCGGGCGTCCATGCCGCCGGTGGCCACGATCCGCAGCTCGGGGAAGGGCCCGTGCATGGCGCGGAACCACGCCGTGCCGAGCGACGTGGCGGGGAAGGCCTTCACCCAGCGGCCGCCCGCCCTGATCACGCCCTGGATGTCGCTGGGGGTGGCCACACCGGGCAGGTGGGGCATCCCCGCCGCCTCCGAGGCGGCCATGACCTCCGCGTCGAAGCCCGGCGCGACGGTGAAGGCGGCACCGGCGTCGGCCACGTCGCGCACCTGCTCGGGGGTGATCACCGTGCCCGCGCCCACGGGGTGGCCGCGCTCGGCCCCAGCCCTGACGGTCGCGCGCAGCGCCTCCAGGCCCTGGGCGTCGCGGGCGGGCACCTCGACCGCGGTGACGCCCAGGTCCCACGCGCGCTCGGCCAGTTCGACCGTGGTGTCCACCGGCATGCCCCGCAGGATCGCCAGTACGCGGTGTCCCCCGAACAGCCCGTCCAGTCCCTGGTCACTCATGTCCTTCTCCTCTCACCGCGGCCACGGCCGCCGAAGCCTGGTCGGTCCACCGGTCGTCGGGGACCGCGAGCAGTTCGTCCACCGACCCCGCCGGGGGCGGGTCGGCCAGGTCGCCCACCACGCGCAGGACGCGCCCGGCGCACAGGTGCCCCAGCCGCAGGCGGCCCCGCGCGTCGAGGCCGCGCAGCCCTCCCGCCAGGTACCCGGCGGCGAAGGCGTCACCGGCTCCCACCGGATCGACCACCTCCACCGCCGGAGCGGGCACGTACTCCTCGTCCTCGCTGTGGAACTCGGTGGCGCCGTGCTCGGCGTCCTTGACCACGAGGCGGTCCACGTCGGGCAGGAGCGCGCGGACGTCGCGGGCGGTGGGGGTGCCCCACAATTCCTCGGCCTCGTCCCTGCCGACGAGGACGACGTCGGCGAGCCGGGCCAGCTCCAGCAGGCGGGGGGCCGCCTGCCCCTCCTTCCACAGGCGGGGCCGGTGGTTGACGTCGAAGCTCACCGTCAGGCCGGGGTCGGCCAGCAGGCGCTCGGCCAGGGCGTCGCAGCCGGGCGAGAGCGCCGGGGTGACGCCCGACAGGTGCACCGCCCCCGCCGTCCGGACGAGGGGGTGCTCGGCCAGTTCGGGGCCCATGGCTGAGGCGGCCGACCCCGCGCGGTAGTAGTGGACCGCGCTGCCCGAGGGTGAGGGGTCCTTGACCAGCAGGCCGGTGGGCCGGTCGGGGTCGGTCCGCACGCCGGACACGTCCACGCCGCGTTCGCGCAGGCTCCGGGTGACCACCCGCCCGAAGGGGTCGTCCCCCACGCCGCTGAGCCAGGCGGCCCGGTGCCCGAGGGCGGCCAGGGCGCACGCGACGTTGGACTCCGCGCCCGCGGTGCCCATGGACAGGAGAGGGGCGCCGTCCAGGGGGACCGGTTCGGCCGCGGTGAGCAGCAGCATGGTCTCGCCGACACAGGTGACCTGGGGCGTCACGGGTTTCCTCCGAAGGGCTGGGCCGCGGGGGCGGACACGTCCACGGGAACCGAGAAGAGGGCGCCGTCGCCGGG
Organism: Nocardiopsis sp. LDBS0036; assembly: GCF_041228755.1. NCBI lineage: Bacteria > Bacillati > Actinomycetota > Actinomycetes > Streptosporangiales > Nocardiopsidaceae > Nocardiopsis > Nocardiopsis sp. LDBS0036. Next base: position 181,668 of record NZ_CP141103.1, on the reverse strand, counting down.
CCCGGGGCGGTCGAGGCCGGTCGCGGCTGAGGTGACGAACAGCCGGGGGTCGGGGGCGTCGACGACGCACACGCTGGTGGGCTGGGCGGCGGGCAGGTCCACCACGCGCTCCAGGGTTCCGTCGGGGTCGTAGCGGTGCGCCCTCCCCGCGCCCCAGACCGCGACCCACAGGTGCCCCTCGGCGTCGACCTGCATCCCGTCGGGGCTGCCGTCCCCGACCCGGGCGAAGACGGTCCGCGCACCGGGGGCGCCGTCCGGGGAGATCTCGTAGGCGTCGATGCGGCCCTCGGCGCTGTCGGCGAGGTACATGCGGGCGCCGTCGGCGGTGAAGGCGGGACCGTTGGGGACGGTGTAGCCCTCCAGGACCCGGGTGACCCGGCCGTCGGGGTCGGCGCGGTAGAGCGAACCGGCCCCGGGGGTGCCGTCGTAGGCCATCGACCCGGCCCAGAACCTCCCGCTCGGGTCGCAGCAGCCGTCGTTCATCCGCATCGGCGTGGCCGCGCCGTCCTCGGGCCTGGCCAGCCACTCCGGTGCGCCGCCCTCGGACAGCAGCGCCACGCCCGTGCCCGCCGCCGCGACGAACCTCCCCGGTTCGCCCCGGACGGGGGCGACCGCCCCCAGGGGGACGTCGAGGGCGGCGACCACCTCGGCCGGGCCCGGCGTGCGGGGGTCGAGCCGCAGGAGGCGGCCGGTGAGGATGTCCACCATGAACAGGTCCCGGCCCCGCAGGCGCAGCCCCTCCCCCAGTTCGAAGCGGTCGGTGCTCCACGGTTCGCACAGCATGCGCGTCACTCCCTTCCTCACCACTCCGCGAAGGACCCGTCCTGGTGGCTCCACACCGGCGGCCTCCAGCGGTGGCCGATCCGGTCCGCCGCGCGCACGGCGTCCTCGTCCACGCTCACGCCCAGCCCCGGGGCCTCGGAGCGGTGGATGTGCCCGTCGGGGAAGGCGAAGACCTCGGTGTCCAGGACGTAGTCGAGCAGTTCGGCGTCGCGGTTGTAGTGGATGCCCATGCTCTGTTCCTGGATGAGGAAGTTGGGCGTGGCGAAGGCGACCTGCAGGCTCGCGGCCAGGGCCACGGGGCCGAGCGGGCAGTGCGGGGCCAGCAGGGCGTCGTAGGTCTCGGCCAGGGAGGCGATCCGGCGCACCTCGGAAACCCCGCCCGCGTGGGAGAGGTCGGGCTGGACGACCGCGACCCCCGCCTGGAGCGCGGGCAGGAACTCGGTCCGGCCGAACAGGCGCTCGCCGGTGGCGATGGGCACCGGGCTGGACCGCACGACGTCGCCGAGCAGGTGCCCGTACTCGGGCAGGACCGGCTCCTCCGCGAACATGGGGCGCAGGGGCTCCAGCAGGGGCAGGACCCGGCGGGCGGTGGCCGCGTTGAAGCGGCCGTGGAAGTCCACCGCCACGTCCCGGTCCGGGCCGAGCACGTCGCGCACCCCGGCCAGTCGCTCCACGACGCCGTCGATCTCGCGCACGGTGGCCGAGCGCCCCATCACCCCGGACGCGTTCATCTTCACGGCGGTGAGACCGGACTCCACGCGGGCCGCGACCGCCTCCGCCAGCTCGGCCGGGTCGTCGCCGCCGACCCAGCCGTACACGCGCACCCGGTCGCGGACGGGGCCGCCGAGGAGCCGGTGGACGGGGACGCCCAGCCGCTTGCCCGCGATGTCCCACAGCGCCTGGTCGAGCCCCGCGACGGCGCTGGACAGGATGGGCCCGCCCCGGTAGAAAGCGGCCTTGGTGAGGCGCTGCCAGTGGTACTCGATGGGCGCGGGGTCCTGGCCCAGGAGGAGTTCGGACAGCTCCTCGACCGCGGCGCGCACGGTCTCCGCGCGCCCCTCCACCACGGGCTCGCCCCAGCCCACGACGCCGTCGTCGGTCTCCACCCGGCACATCAGCCACCGGGGCGGGACCAGGAAGGTCTCGATACGGGTGATTCTCACTGAGGTGTCTCCAGATCGTCTACGGCCGCGTCGTCCTCGGTGACGCGGAGGAGGTCTTCCCTGGCCTGCTCCAGCAGGGAGCGCATGGCGGACTCGGCGGCGCGCGGGTCGCCCGCGGCGACGGCATCGGTGACCGCGCCGTGGGTGGGCACCGGGTCGTCGTGGGCGCCCCCGTGGACCAGGCGGTCGCGTTCGGAGAGCCCCGCGGCGAAGAAGACGTCGGTGCGGGTGAACAGCTCGTTGTGCGTGGCCGCCAGCAGCGCGCGGTGCCAGCGCAGGTCGGCCCGCGCGGCCTCCTCCGCCGGGCCGCGGCCGGTGTCGGCGATGTCGGTGAGCGCCGCGCGCAATTCGGCGACGTCGGCGTCGGTGCGGCGCAGCGCGGCCAGGCGCGCCGCGGCGGGTTCGAGGGCGTCGCGCAGTTCGGCCAGCTCGCCGAAGAAGACGTCCCCCGCGCCCGCGGCGATCCGCCACCGGACCACGTCCGGGTCGAGCAGGTTCCAGTCGCCGCGGGGGCGCACGAACGTCCCCTTCTTCTGCCGGGAGCCGACCAGGCCCTTGGCCGCCAGGACCTTGATCGCCTCGCGGATCGCGGTCAGGCTCAGGTCGAGCTCGCCGCTGAGCGCGGCCAGGTCGATCGTCTCCCCCTCGCCGATCCGTCCGGAGAGCACGCGCTCCCCCAGCAACCGCACCGTCTGGCCGTGCACACCGCGCCCCGAGTAGGCCGCCATCACTTCCTCCGTTCCGGGCGTCCCGTCACGACGACGCCTTGTAGATACTCCACCCTCCGTCGACCGGCAGGCTCGTCCCGGTGACGTAGGAGGCCTCCGCGGAGGCGAGGAAGGAGATGACGGAGGCCACCTCGTCGGGGTCGCCGAAGCGGCCCGCGGCGGTCTGCGCGACGCTGTCGCGGCGGTCCTCCTCGCCCACGCCCTCCCAGGCGGCGGTGAGGATGGGGCCGGGCAGCACGCAGTTGACGCGCACCCGCGGCCCGTACTCGACGGCGAGCTGGCGGGTCAGGGCGGTGAGCCCGCCCTTGGTGGTGGCGTAGGCCGGTCGGCCGGGGAGCCCGAACCAGGCGTGGACCGAGGAGGTGATGACGACGCTGCCGCCGCTGGCGGAGAGGTCGTCCAGGCAGGCGCGCACCCCCAGGAACGCGCCCGTGAGGTTGACGGCGAGCTGGCGCTCCCAGGACACGAGTGTGGTCTCGTGGGCGGGCGCCTGCTCGAAGGTGTAGGCGTTGGAGACCAGGACGCCCACCGGCCCGAAGGCGTCCCGGGCCGCCGCCACGACCCCGTCCCAGGAGGCCTCGTCGCTCACGTCGGCACGCACCGCCAGGGCGCGCCCGCCCTCGGCGCGGATGCGTTCGGCGGTCTCCTCCAGGCTCGGGGACAGGTCGGTCAGCACCACCGAGGCGCCCTCGGCGGCCAGGCGGCGGGCGGTGGCCTCCCCGATGCCGCGGGCCGCGCCGGTGACCACGGCGGTGACTCCGCGGTGCCTGGTGTGTGTCATGTCGCTCCGTCCTCTGCTGCGTCCCCGGCCGGGCCGGGAGCGGTCGTTGCTCTGCTGCGCCGCGGTGCTCAGGCCCGGTCGGGCGCGAACACGACGGCGGGCGCGGTGTCGGTGTCGGGTTCGGGGACCACGGCGTCGAAGCGCGCCGGCTCGCCCGGCCGGGTGTGCGCGACCGTGCGGCCGGACGCCCGGTGGACCAGCGCGCCCGCGCGCGAGGACGTGAAGACCCCGCCCAGGCGCCGCCCTCCCGGCTCGGGGGCGCCCCAGCGGGGCTCCTCGCTCCAGAAGCCGTCGGGGGTCACCTCGGTCACCGGCCCCGTGCCGGTGCCGAAGCCGAACTCGACGGCGAGGGAGGTGGACTGCCCCGGTTCGAGCTCGGTGAGCGGACCCAGCGCCTCGACCTCGGTGACGCGGTCCACCGGGCACAGCCCGCCCAGGTGCTCCAGGGGCCGGTCCACGGGGCATTCGAGCCACACCTCGGCCCTGGAGCCGCCGTCCGGGTACTCGGCCCCCTCCCGCACGGCGAAGCGCTGGGTGAGGGTGCCCTCGGCGCCCACGTCGGCCAGCCATCCGGAGGCCGTGGGGAAGCCGACCTTGCCGACCACGTCCTGGAGGGGGACCCGCACCACGGAGGGCGTGTGCTCCACCACCCGGGGGCGGCCGTTGCCCGCGACGAGCGGAACCGTGTGCGGGCCCGGGCCGCTCACGCCCACGTAGACCCCGCGTGCGCCGTCCGGTCCGCCGGGCCCGTCCTGCTGCCCGTCGGACCCGCTCGGCCCGTCGGTCCCACGAGAGCCACCGGAGCCGCCGGGACCGCCGTCGAGCTGGGTGACGTTCCACAGCGCCCACCTGCGCGTGGTGCCGGAGACGTTGACCGCCTCCAGGTCCAGCCGGTAGGCGGCGCTGTCGGGCGCCAGGGTCAGGCGGCGGACGAGCCGCAGCCCCGAGCGCGGGTCGTCCCCGCTGGTGAGGGTGAGCACGGCGGAGCCGTCGGGGGCGGTCGAGGTCTCGGCGGTGTAGGGGCCCGAGTCCAGCACGGAGTCGGGCGGCCCCGCCCACTCGTCGGGCCCGTCCCACCCCTGGGGAGCGGGCCAGGTCTTGTCGCCGCCGACGTTGTTCCACGCGCTCATGGGCCCGTCCACCGGCCCGAGCACCACGCCCTCCACCGGCTGGAGGTCCTCGCCCAGCAGGCGGGGGTTGCGGTACAGGTGCTCGCGGCCGCGGTGGCGCACCGACAGGAGCCGCCCGCCCAGCGCGGGGGCGGCGGTCAACCGCAGCACGCCGTTGTCCAGGACCACGAGTTCGTGCGCCCCGGAGGCGTCGCGCCGCACCTCGACGGGGCGGCTCACCTCTCGGCTCCGTTGACCAGGCACACCTTGCCGCGGCTCTCGCCCGCGGCCAGGCGGTAGGCGGCGTCGGCGTCGGCGAGGTCGAAGCGGTCGGAGACCACCCGCTCCGGGGACAGGCCCCAGCGCACCAGGTTCACCGACAGCTCCGCCATGGCGGGCAGCGAGGTCACCCAGGAGGCGTACAGGGTGAGCTGCTTGTGCAGGAGGGTGTCCGACACCTCGGTCTCCAGGGCGCCGCCCTCGCCGACGAGGGAGACGCGGCCCCACTCGGCGGCGTTCTCCAGGGCCAGGGAGCGGCCCGGGCGCGACCCGGAGCAGTCGATGGCCGTGGCCGCGCCCCGGCCGGAGGTGACGCGGGCGATCTCGTCGGCCGCCTCCTCGGGCGAGGCCAGGGCGTCGAAGACGTCCAGGCCGGCGGCCCACTCGCGGCGGCGCTGGTTGGGCTCCACCCCGATCACGCGGGCCGCGCCCATGCCCCGGCCGATCATCCCGGCCGCCAGCCCCACCGGGCCCAGGCCCACGACGAGCAGGTCGCCGTCGCCGTTGACCCCGATGCGCCGCAGCCCCTCGTAGGCGGTGCCGAACCCGCAGGCGATGAGCGCGCCGTCCACGAAGGACAGCTCGTCGGGCAGGGGGACGCAGGTGGACTCCTCCGCCAGCAGGTACTCGGCGTGGCCCCCGTCGCGCTGCCAGCCGTAGGCCGCCCGGGAGGGGTCCGTGCAGCTGATCATGAAGCCGCGGCGGCAGTTGTCGCACAGCCCGCACCCGGCGATGTGGTACACGATGACGCGGTCGCCCGGGCCGAACCTGCGGCACCCCGGCCCGGCCTGCACGACCGTGCCCGAGGGCTCGTGGCCCGCGACGACGCCCTGGTAGGCGGGGCCCTCGACCCCCCGGTGCGTCTTGTGCTCGTGGTAGATGAAGCCGATGTCGCTGCCGCAGATGCCCGACGCGCCGACCCGGATCAGCACCTGTCCGGGGCCCGGCTCGGGCACGGGCAGGGTGTCCAGGACCGCGGTCGAGTCCCCGGGCAGGCGCACCCCGCGCATGGTCTCGGGGAGTGCGGTGGCGGCGGCCGTGGTGTTCATGACTGTGTTTCCCCCGTTCGGAGCGGCTAGGCGAGGCGGTTGGCCGCGCTGCGCCTGCTGATGACGACGTTGATCAGGACGGCGCCCACGATGATGAGGCCGCGCACCACGTCCTGGAAGAAGGAGTTGACGCCGAGCAGCACCAGGCCGTTGGCGATGACCGTGATGAAGACGACCCCGAGGAAGGTACCGCCGAGCGAGCCGCGTCCGCCGGCCAGGGCGGTACCGCCGATGACCACGGCGGCGATCACGTCGAACTCCAGCCCCGCGGCGGCGCCGCCGTTGCCCGAGCCCAGGCGGGCGGCGAGCAGCACGCCGGTGATGGCCGAGAGCAGGCCGGTGGTGGCGAACAGCAGGACGCGCACCCGGGCCACGTTGAGCCCGGCCAGCTGCGCGGCGGCGGCGTTGCCGCCGGTGGCGTAGACGGAGCGGCCGTAGGCGGTGTACTTGGCGACGTAGGCGAAGACCGCGAAGAGCACGAGCATGACCAGCGCGGCGGTCGGGACGCCCAGGACGGAGCCGCCGAGCACGTCGAGCAGGCCGCTCTCGGGCAGCGGCACGGGGAGCGCGTCGGTCATGTACAGCGCCATACCGCCCAGGACGCTCCACAGCCCCAGCGTGGTGATGAAGGAGGGCACGTTGAACCGGGCCCGGAGCCACCCGGCGAGGGCGCCCCACAGCACGCCCATGGCCAGGGTGAGCACGATGGCGCCGATCACGCCCAGGTTCCACTCGGTGGCGCCCTTGGCCACGATGACCGAGGCGAAGGCGACGGCCGGGCCGATGCTGATGTCGATCTCCCCGGCGATGATCACCAGGGTGACGCCCCAGGCCGCGATGCCGATCGTGGCGGCGTTGCGCAGCAGGCCGAGCTGGTTGTCCAGGCTCAGGAACCCGGAGGCGGAGAGCCCGAGGACGACGTAGAGGATCAGGATGGCGGCCAGGAGGCCGATCTCGTTGAGGCGGTGGCCGTAGCGGCCGATGAGGTCGCCGCGGGCGGAGACCGCCTCGCCGGTGACCTTGGTGGTGGTGGTCATTGGTCTACCTCGCCGTTCACGCCGCCATCGCGGCGGCCATGATGTTGTCCAGGGTGATGTCGTCGCCGGTGAACTCGCCTTGCAGCCGTCCTCCGCGCAGGGCGAGCACGCGGTCGCACACGAGCGGGAGCTCCTCCAGTTCGCTGGAGACGAAGAGGACCGCGGCCCCCTGTCCGGCCAGCTCGCGCACGATGGCGTAGATCTGGGCCTTGGCCTCGACGTCCACGCCGCGGGTGGGCTCGTCCAGCAGCAGGATGCGGCTCCCGGCGTGCAGCCAGCGGCCGATGACGGCCTTCTGCTGGTTGCCGCCGCTGAGGTTGACGATGGGGGTGTCGGTCGCGGCGGCCTTGATCGAGAGCCGGTCGATGAGGCCCCGGCCGATCCCCGAGACGCGGGAGGGGAGCACGGTCCCCGCCTTGGAGGCTCCGCCGAACCAGGTCATGACCATGTTCTCGGAGACGCCCAGGAGGGGGACGACGCCCTCTCCCTTGCGGTCCTCGGGGGTGATGCCCACGCCCAGGCGCTTCATCGCGCGGGGGGTGGGGCGGGCCACCGGCGAGCCGTCCACCTCCACGGTCCCCCGTGAGGGGGTGAAGCCCGCGAGCGCGCGCAGGATCTCGGTCCGCCCCGAGCCCATGAGGCCGCCCAGGCCCAGGACCTCGCCGGGGTGCAGGTCGAAGGAGACGCCGTCGACCTTGGGCGGTACCGCCAGGTCGCGGACCGACAGGAGCGGTGTTCCGGAGGCGGCGGCGCGGCGCACCGGCCTGTTCTCCTCCTTGGTCTCGCCTCCGAGCATGAGGGAGACGATGTGCCGGGTGGTGGCGCCGCGGACCGGCGTGGTCTCCACGACGGCGCCGTCGCGCATGACGGTGACCGTGTCGGCGACCCGGCGGATCTCGTCCAGGCGGTGGCTGACGTAGATGACGCCGACGCCGCGGGAGGCGACGCGCTCGACGGCCTTGAGGACGGTCTCGGCCTCACCGGCGGCGAGCGCGCTGGTGGGCTCGTCGAGGATGAGCAGGCGCGGCCGGGCGCGGAAGGCCCGCGCGATCTCCACGAGCTGCTGCTGGGCCAGGGGCAGTTCGCCGACCCGGGTGTCGGGGGCGATGTCGACGCCGAGTTCGGCGAAGACCTCCTCGGCCCCGGCCCTGATGCGGCCGTAGTCGATGCGCCCGGCGGCCTTGGGCCACGTGCCGAGGTAGAGGTTCTCGGCCGCCGACAGCTCCGGGACCAGGCTGAGCTCCTGGTAGACGGTGCCCACGCCGAGCTTGGCCGCCCGGCGGATGCCGCCCTGGCCGAGCGGCTGGCCGCCGATCTCGATCTCGCCCTCGTCGGGTGTCTCCACGCCGGACAGCAGGCGGATCAGGGTGGACTTTCCGGCGCCGTTGCGTCCGAGCAGCGCGCGGACCTCTCCGGCGCTGATCTCGAAGTCGGCGCGGTCCAGCGCCCGGACGCCGGGGTAGCTCTTGGTCGCGCCGCGGACGCGGGCCACGACGTCGGTGTCGGCCGGGGGCGCGGCGGAGGTGTCGCTCATGGGTACTCCACAGGTGGGACGAAGGGGGCGGACGTGCTCGGACGGCCGGTCTAGGGGACGCCGTCCGGGTGCTCCTCCAGCCACTCCTCGCCGTCCTCGGGCGTGGTGTAGAGGTCGATGGGCGCCTCGGTGACGAACTCCTCGGGCGCCTCGCCCGCGATGATGCGCTCGACCGTCTCCCCGGCCAGCAGGCCGACCGCGATTCCGGAGATGTCGACGTTGGCCTTGAGGATGCGGTGGTCGGACAGCGCGCGGGCCGCGTCGGTGGACATGTCGCTGCCGAAGACCACGACCTCCCCGGCCAGGCCGCGATTGGTGACGGCGCGGACCGCGCCCATGGTGGCGCCGCCCGCCTCCCCGTAGAAGGCGTCGAGGTCGGGGTGGGCGGTGAGCAGGCGCTCGCCCACGTTGACGGCCTCGTCGATGGTGGCGCCCTCCTGGTTGGCGACGATCCGGGCGTCGGGCAGGCGGGCGAAGAGCGCCTCCTCGAAGCCCTCGCGGCGCTGCACGCAGACCTCGACGAACTCGCAGTTGAGGACGCCGATCTGGGGGTCCTCCACTCCCTCGTCCTCGAAGTGGTCCGCGGCGGCGTCACCCAGCAGGCGCCCGAACTCGTGGGGGTCGCCCAGGATGTAGGAGGTCACGTACTCCTTGGCGGCCTCGTCCTCGATGCAGGTGTTGTAGCAGATCACCGGGATCCCGCTCTCGTGCGCCAGGCGCACGGCGGGCACCGAGGCGGTGGCCGAGACGGGGGACAGCACCAGGGCGTCGACGTCGGCCGAGGAGACGACGTCCACGAAGGTGCTCTCCTCCGAGGCGTCTCCGCGGGCGTTGAGCTCCAGGAGCTGGAGCTCGCGTCCGGAGTCGTCGGCGTAGTTCTGCATGCCCTCGCGGACTCCCGCGTAGAAGCCCTGCGCGTCCATGTAGACGACGCCGATGCGGCCGTCCTCGCCGAGCCTGGCGCCGCATCCGGCGAGCAGCAGCACGCACAGGGCGGCGGTGAGAGCGGCGAGCGCGCGGCCCGGGGGGCGCGGCGGTCGTCTGCCCATGGGGTCCTCCTTGGCGTAGGGCGTACGCGCTCACCTGCGCGGACGCCTTCCTCAACTGCAGGAGAGCATGCCAGAGTGACTCAGGTAACGTCAAGAATAAATAGTAATTAATTATTTTTCGGGTGGCGCAGGGCATACCGCAACCCTTGCGGACACGGCGTCGCGGCTGCCTGGAGGCGGGCACGGCGGCACGCGGAGGGAGGCCCGGGTCGGACCGCGCAGGCGGTGGCGCGGCGGGGCGGAGGGAGCGCGGAGGAGGTCGCGGAAGCGGGCGCGGAGGAGGTCGGCGCGCAGACGGGCGCGGCCGCGCGGGAGCGGGCTGGTCAGGGGACCCGCGCACCGCCCCGGGGCACGGGAACCGGCCCTCGGGTCCTCCCCGCCGCACGCGTGTTCGTGCCCTCAGGCCGGGTCGGGGCGCTGCTCCCCGCCGTCGAGGAGGTCCGCGAGGTCCGCGGGCGGGCGCGTCCGCCCCCGGGCGAACGCCCGCGCGAACTCCGCCTCGCCCAGGGCCGCCCGTGCGCGCGCCGTCGCGCGGTCCACGTCGCCCCGTTCAGCGGCGGGCGCCGGCGCGCCCGCGCCCTCGCGCAGGGCCTCGGCGGCGCCCAGGAGCCCGGCGGCCTCGCCGTGGCGGCCGGTGAGCGTGTGCGCGGCGGCCACGCCCTCCAGCGCCAGCGCCAGCGCGCGCGGGTCGCCGCTGAGGCGGGCCGCGGCCAGCCCCTCCCGGTGCAGGCGCAGCGCCTCGGCCGCGTCGCCCCGCAGTTCCGCCGAGAAGCCCAGTTCGGCCAGGGCCAGGGCGGCGCCCGGCAGCCAGCCCACCCGGGCCGACCACTCCGCGATCGGGCGCACGTACCGCTCGGCCTCCTCCAGTCTTCCCCGGCGCCGCGCGCTGAGCCCCAGACCGAGCCGGGCGTACCGCTCCCCCGGCACGTCCCCCTGCCCCCGCACCAGGTCCAGCGCCCTGCGGTGGAGTTCGTCGGCGCGGTCGAGGTCCCCCTCCAGCAGGGCGATCCGGCCCAGCCCGGCCGTGGCCCCGGCGGCCTCGGACCACAGCTCCAGCTCCTCGGCCATGCCCAGGGCCTCCCGGCGGAAGCGGGCCGCGTCGGCGAGGCGGCCGGTGACCTCGGCCGGCGTCGCCAGGACGGTCAGGGCGTTCAGCTGGCCCCAGCGGTCCCCGAGCCCGCGGAAGAGTTCCAGCGCCTCACGCCCGCGGACGCCCGCCGCGTCCAGGTCCCCGCGTCCCAGGGCGTGCGAGGCCCGTGCGGTCAGGGCGGCGGCCAGCCCCCAGCGGTCGTCGCGCTCGCGGAAGACGGCCAGCGCCCGGGTGACCAGGTCCTCGCTGACGGCCCGGTCCCCCCGGCTGTACAGCACGAACCCGAGCATCCAGGCGGCGCGGGCGCGTTCGAGCACGGCGTCGCCGGACGCCCCGGGCAGGCCGTCGAAGGCCCCGAGCGCGGTGCGGGCCGGGGCGGTGTGGTCACCCCCGTCCCCGGCCAGGATCTCGAACACCGCGGCGGTCGCCCCGGCCATGGCCGCCTCCGTGGAGGCGGACCCGCGCACCGCGTCGCGGACGCGCCGGGTCAGGCTGCGGCCCTCCCGGTAGCGGCCGCGCATGTACCAGTACCAGCCCAGGGAGTTGACGAGGCGTGCGGCGTGCCCTCCGGCTCCGCGCACCACCGCCTCGTCCAGGGCCGCGCGCAGGTTGGACGCCTCCGCGTCCAGGCGCCGGAGCGCCTCCCCCTGGGAGGGGCCCAGTATCCGTCCCGCGTACCGGCGGGCGAGGGCGGTGTAGTGGTCCAGGTGGCGCCCGCGCAGGACGTGCGCCTCACCGGCCTCGGACAGGCGCTGGCAGGCGTAGTCGGCGACGGACTCCAGGAGCCGGTGGCGGCGGCCGGTGAGGGGGTCGTCCACGGTCGCGACGAGGGAGCGGTCGACCAGGCTCGTGAGCAGGTCCACGACGTCGGCGGCGTCGATGCCCCCGCCCGAGCAGACGGCCTCGGCGTCCTCGGGGGCGCACCCGCCGGTGAACACGGCGAGGCGGCGCAGCAGGACGCGCTCGCGCTCGTCGAGCAGTTCCCAGCTCCAGTCGACCATGGCGCGCAGGGTGCGCTGGCGCGGGGGCAGGTGGCGGCGGGCGGTGGCCAGCAGCCGGAAGCGGTCGTCCAGGCGCGAGAGCACACCGGTGACGCCGAGGGCGCGCACGCGGGTGGCGGCCAGCTCCAGGGCCAGGGGGATGCCGTCGAGGCGGCGGCACAGCAGGGCGACGTCGGCGGCGTTGTCCGGGGTCAGGGCGAACCCGGGGGCGGAGGCGGCGGCGCGTTCGGCGAACAGGCGCACCGCGCCGGAGTCGCCGACGCGGTCGGCCGGTGTGTCGGCGGAGGGCACGGGCAGGGGTTCGACGCCGAACAGGACCTCTCCGGGCACGCCGAGGGGTTCGCGGCTGGTGGTCAGGACGCGCAGGTCCGGCAGGCGGCCGAGCAGGGCCGAGACCAGGTCGGCGACCTCGCCCGCGAGGTGCTCGCAGTTGTCCAGGACGAGCAGGGCGTGCCTGCCCTCCAGCGCGCCCAGCACGTGGCGCAGGGGGTCCGTCCCGCCGCCGTCGCGGACCCCGAGTGCCCGGGCCAGGGCCGTGACCGGGTCCGGTTCGGACGCGGGGGAGCCCGGCGCGGCCCGCTGGGCCGCGAACTCGACCATGTGCGCCCCGCCGCCGAAGCCGGGGGCGAGCTCGTGCGCGATCGCGAGGGCCAGGCGGGTCTTGCCGACCCCGCCGATCCCGGTGAGGGTGACCAGGCGGACCTCCGCCAGCAGCCGTGCCACCCGCCGCTGCTCCTCCTCGCGGCCCACGAGCGCGGTGAGCGGCAGGGTCGGGAAGGCGCGGCCGGTGAGCGCGTGCGCCGGGGCGGCGCCGGCGGAGGGCGCGGCCCGGGTTCCGGGCGGGGTCCCCGGTCCGGGAGCGGGCGCCTCCGGTGTTCCACGGGCGTCCCCCGCCCGGGGAGGAACGTTCGAGTCCGTTCCGGGCGTGTTCCCCGTACCGGAGGCAGGTGCCTCCGGCGCCCCGTGGACGCCCTCCACCTGCGGCAACGGCTCCCCCGGCGGTCCGGACGCGGTCCCCGGCGCGGAAAAGGGCTCCTCCGGCGTCCCGTGGAAGCTCCCTGCCTGCGGAAACGGTTCCCCCGGTGCCGCGGCGGCGCCTCCCGGCCCCGGCACAGGCGCTCCCGGCGTCGCGCGGACGGCCCCCGCGCGCGGCGCGGGTTCCGTCGGAACTCGGGAGGCGCGTGCCGTCGCGGGCACGGTTTCCGCCGGTGTTCCGGACTCGGAGACGCCCCCGGAAACCGGTGAGGTCGGCTGATGCCGCAGGATGCGGCCGTGCAGCTCGGCCACCTCGGGGCCGGGGTCCACCCCCAGCTCCTCCCGCAGGCGCCCGGCCAGGGCCGTGTGCGCGGCCAGTGCCTCGGCCTGGCGTCCGCCCTCGTACAGGGCGCGCATGTACGCGGCCACCAGCCGCTCGCGCAGGGGGTGCTCGGCCACGAGGGCGCCCAGCGGACCGGTCACCCCGCGGTGCTCGCCCAGGTCGAGCCGGGTGAGGGCGTGTTCCTCCAGCGCGCCCAGGCGGCGCTCCTCCAGCCGGGCGGCCGTCGGCCGGGCGAACTCCTCGTCGGCCACGTCGGCGTAGGCGGGGCCCCGCCACAGTTCCAGGGCCTCGGTGAGCAGCCGGGCCCGTTCGCGGGGACCGGCGGCGTCCTGGGCCGCGTCCGCCAGCAGGTGGAAGCGCTCGGCGTCCACGGAGGCGGGAGGCACGTCGAGAAGGTAGCCGGGCGGGCGGTGGCGGACCAGGTCGCGGGCGCCGGGTTCGGCCTCCTCCAGCGCCCGGCGCAGGGCCCACACCTTGCGTTGCAGGGCGCGTTCGGGGCTGCCGGGCCGGGGCCCGTCCGCCCACAGCCACTCCACGAGCCGGTCCGCCGACACCGGCCAGCCCCGGTGGGCGAGCAGGGCCGCCAGCAGGACGCGGGCCTTGCGTTCGGGGATCGGCACGGCCCGGCCGCCGTCCGTGAACGCGCGGACGGGACCCAGGACACCGAAGCGCATGGCCTCACCGTAGCCGAGGGCGGGGACGCCGACCCGGTGCGGGCCGGGCGCGCGAATCCCGGCCCGGTGCGGAGACCCCCGGCCCGGTGCGGACCGAACGCGAGGCCCCCGGTCGGACACGCGCCGCATGCGCGAGCGCCTTGACCGGGGCCGCCCGGGGCCGGACCGAGTGCGGACCGGGGCCGGACCGAGTGCGGGGGCGGCGAGCGTGGGCGCCGACGACACACCGCCCCCGAGGGAGAGTGATCCCCGTGTCCGCCGACACCACCGCCAGGGCCCCCGCCGCCGCGTCCGGTGACGCGCCCGCCCGCGTGTGCGTCATCGTCGCCAGCACCCGGGAGGGCCGCTTCGGTCCGACCGCCGCCGCGTGGTTCCGGGAGCGGGCCCGCGGGCACGGCGGTGTCGCGGTGGACCCGGTCGACCTGGCCGGGACCCGCCTGCCCGAACGCCTGACGGAGGGCGAGCCCCCGGCCGCCGTGGCGGCGCTGGCGCCGCGCCTGGCCGCCGCCGACGCGTTCGTCGTCGTCACCCCCGAGTACAACCACAGCTTCCCGGCCCCGCTCAAGACCGCCATCGACTGGTTCGTCGACGAGTGGCGGGCCAAGCCGGTCGGCTTCGTGTCCTACGGCGGCGTCTCCGGCGGCCTGCGCGCGGTGGAGCAGCTGCGCCAGGTCTTCGCCGAGCTGCGCGCCGTCACGGTGCGCGACTCGGTGTCCTTCGCCGACTTCTGGGACCGGTTCGACGCCGAAGGCGGCTGGCCCTCCGAGCCCGAGGCCGCCGAGGAGGCCGCCGCGCGCATGCTCGACGAGCTCACCTGGTGGGCGCGGGCGCTGCGCTCCCACCGCGCGGCCGTCCCCTACCCGGCCTGACACCCGTCCCGCAGCCCCCGGCCCGAGCGGCCGCTCCCCCGCCGCCGGGGGCGGACAACCCCATGACCCGCGGCCGACCCCTCCGAGCCGCCCGACGACCCACGGAGAACCGATGACCATCCAGGCCCCGCACCGCCGCGCGACGTGGCGCGAGTGGCTCGGACTGACGATCCTGACCCTGCCCGTGTTCATGATGGCCAACGACGTGTCGGTGCTCTACCTGGCGCTGCCCCGGATCGGCGCCGACCTGCTGCCCTCGGCCGCCCAGTCGCTGTGGATCCTGCACGTGGGCGAGCTGCTGGGCGCCGGGCTGGTGCTGACCATGGGCCGCCTGGGCGACCGGGTGGGGCGGCGCCTGCTGCTCCTGACCGGCCTGGCCGTGTACGCGGCCGCCTCGGCGGCGGCAGCCTTCGCCCCCGACCCCGTGACGCTCATCGCGGCCCGCGCCGTGCTGGGCGCGTCCGTGGCGGTGATCTCGCCGTCCGCGCTGGCGCTGCTGCGGCAGATGTTCCCCGACTCCCGGCAGTTCGCCACCGCCGTGGCGCTGTACCTGAGCGCGTTCTCGGTGGGGATGGCGCTGGGTCCGCCGCTGGGCGGCCTGTTGCTGGAGTTCCTCTGGTGGGGGTCGGTGTTCCTGGTGAACGTGCCCGTGGCCCTGTTCGCGCTGGTGACCCTGCCGTTCCTGCTGCCGGAGTTCCGCGACCCCGGTGCGGGGCGGCTGGACCCCGCGAGCGTCCTGCTGTCCACGGCCGCCCTGGTCCTGGTCGTGTTCGGCCTCCAGGAGGCCGTGTCGCGGGGGCCGGAGCCGCCGCTGCTGGCCGCCGTGGCCGGGGGCCTGGCGCTGGGCTGGCTGTTCTGGCGCCGCCAGCGGCGGCTGGACGACCCGCTGCTGCCCCCGGGGCTGTTCTCCGCTCGGGGCTTCGGGGCGGCGGTGTCCCTGACCCTGCTGATGCTGCTGGTCGCGGGCGGCCCGAACCTGTTCCTCGTGCAGTTCCTCCAGTCCGCCCTGGAGGTGCCGCCGGGCCTGGTGGGCCTGCTGCTGGTCCTTCCCGCCGTGGCGGGCCTGGCGGGCACCATGCTCACCCCGCTGCTGCTGCGGTGGGCGACCGCGGGGCAGGTGCTGGCGCTGTCGATGCCCGTCGCCCTCGTCGGGCTGGTGTCCATGGCGGCGTCCGCCGGTCCCGGGTCCCTGTGGGGGCTGGTCACCGGTACCGTCCTGCTCTCCCTCGGCGGCGGCCCGGCGATGACGCTGGGCAGCCAGCTGGCGCTGTCCGCCGCGCCGCGGGAGCGGACGGGGACGGCCTCGGCGGTGGTGGACGTGGCCTCGGGCATGGGGCAGACGCTGAGCCTGGCGCTGCTGGGCGGGCTGGGGCTCGCGGTGTACCGGGGCGTCCTGGAGGGTTCCGTGCCCGCCGGTGTCCCCTCGGACGCGGCCGAGACCGCCGGTGAGGGCGTCGGCGCCGCCGCGGCCGTCGCCGGTGACCTGGGCGGCGCGGTGGGGGCCGCGCTGCGCGGGGCCGCCGAGACGGCGCTGGGCACCGCGCTCCAGACCGTCTCCGTGGTCGGCGCGGTGGCGCTGGCCTGCACGGTCGTCCTGGTGTCGGTACGGCTGTGGCGGCACCGCCCCGACTGACCGCAGGACAGCAGGTGTGCGCGCCGGAGCCCGTGCGCGGCCCCGGCGCGCACACGTGCCGGGGCCCGCGTCCAGGCGCACCGAACGGCCCCGTGCCGGGACCGACGTGCGGTCGGCCGGGGCGGACCGCTCACCGGATGTGACGGGCCTCCCGCGTCCCCTCGCCGGGTGTTATCCCCGCGCCGGGTCGGGTAGCGGGCCGGGACGGAGGACGACCCGGCCCGGCGCGGCCCTCGGCGGGAACGTCCGGCGCGGCGGGAGGACGGACCGGCCGCCCCCGCGCGTTCGGTCCCCACGCCGACGACCGCTACCGAACAAACTCCGGATACTCACTTAGAGTGATCAAGCCACTACCGCACGCACGGGGGACGAAGACGCCATGACACACGACCTTCCCGACGACCGCGGCAGCGACCCGGGTTCCTTCGACGAGTTCCTGGCGCGCTTCCTGGGGGCCCGGGGACCGGTCCGCCGCGTGGACCTGTCCAAGCTGATGAGCCCCGAGGCCCAGCAGGTGGCCGACGCCGCGGTGCGCCGCGCCCTGGAGGCCGGCAGCGCCGACGTCGACGCGGTCCACCTGCTGTGGGCCCTGCTGCGCTACCCGCCCACACGGGAGATGGTGCAGAACAGCGGCTCCGACGCCCAGCCGGTCATCGACGTGATCGACCAGGCGGTGTCGCAGACCCCGAGGTCGGTGCGCGGGTCCGCCCGGCTCACCCCCGTCGCCAAGCGCGCCCTCCTCGACGCCCTCCAGATCGCCCGCGCCACGGGCAGCTCCAGCATCACCCCCGAGCACCTGCTCTTCGCGCTGGCGGTCAACACCGACAGCGCCGTCGGCCAGCTCCTGCGCAGCTCGGGGATCACCCCGCAGTCGCTCCAGAAGGCCGCCGGGGCGCCGCCCGCCGCCGACCACGGCGAGGGCGAGCCCTCCGCCACCCCGACCCTGGACGAGTACGGCACCGACATGACCGGGCTGGCCCGCGAGGGCCGCCTGGACCCGGTGGTCGGCCGCGACGACGAGGTCGAGCAGTGCATCGAGGTGCTCGCCCGGCGGCGCAAGAACAACCCGGTGCTCATCGGCGACCCGGGCGTGGGCAAGACCGCGATCGTGGAGGGCATCGCCCAGCGCATCTTCGACGAGGACGTCCCCGAGACCCTGCTCGGACGCCGCCTGGTCCAGCTCGACCTGGCCGGGGTGGTGGCGGGCACGCGCTACCGGGGCGACTTCGAGGAGCGCCTGAACGCCATCGTGGACGAGATCCGCGCCCAGTCCGACCAGCTGCTCGTCTTCATCGACGAGATCCACACCATCGTCGGCGCCGGTGCCGCCGAGGGGTCCATGAACGCCGGGAACATGCTCAAGCCCGCGCTGGCCCGCGGCGAACTGCACATCATCGGCGCGACGACCGTGGACGAGTACCGCAAGAACATCGAGAAGGACGCGGCCCTGGAGCGCCGCTTCCAGCCGATCCAGGTGCCCGAGCCGTCGGTGGAGGACACCGTCGAGATCCTGCGCGGGCTGCGCGACCGCTACGAGGCCCACCACCAGGTGCGGTTCGCCGACGAGAGCCTGGTGGCGGCGGCCGAGCTGTCGGACCGCTACGTCACCGACCGCTTCCTGCCCGACAAGGCCATCGACCTCATCGACCAGGCGGGCGCGCGGGTGCGCCTGCGCCTGAAGTCCTCCAGCTCCGGGCTGCGCGAGCTGGAGGGCAGGCTCAAGAACCTGGAGGAGGCGAAGGAGAAGGCGGTCCAGCAGGAGGACTACGAGCGCGCCTCGGCGCTGCGCGACGAGATCGCCGCCGCCAGGAGCTCGATCCACCAGGCGCGCGGAACCGGTTCGTCGGTCCCCGAGGTGACCAGCGCCGACATCGCCGAGGTGGTCTCCCGCAGCACCGGCATCCCGGTCTCCCAGCTGACCCAGGAGGAGCGGGACCGGCTGGTCAACCTGGAGGAGGTGCTGCACGAGCGGGTGATCGGCCAGGACGAGGCGGTCACGGCCGTCTCGGAGGCGATCCGCCGCTCGCGGGCCGGTCTGGGCGACCCCGACCGGCCGGTGGGCAGCTTCCTGTTCCTGGGCCCGACCGGTGTGGGCAAGACCGAGCTGGCGCGGGCGCTGGCCGAGGCCCTGTTCGGGTCGGAGGACTCCATGGTCCGCATCGACATGAGCGAGTTCCAGGAAAGGCACACCGCCAGCCGCCTGACCGGGGCGCCCCCGGGGTTCGTGGGCTACGAGGAGGCGGGCCAGCTCACCGAGGCGGTGCGCCGCCACCCGTACTCGGTGCTGCTGCTGGACGAGGTGGAGAAGGCCCACCCGGACGTGTTCAACCTGCTGCTCCAGCTGCTGGACGACGGCCGCCTGACCGACGGGCAGGGGCGGACCGTGGACTTTCGCAACACGGTGGTCATCATGACCAGCAACCTGGGGTCGGAGGCGATCACCGGCGGCGCGCCGATGGGCTTCACCGCCGACGGCCAGATGGACCCCGACACCGAGCAGCGGGTGATGCGGCGGCTGCGCGAGGAGTTCCGCCCCGAGTTCATCAACCGCATCGACGAGGTCATCGTCTTCAAGCAGCTCGGCGAGGAGCAGCTGGGCCGGATCACCCGGCTGCTGCTGGAGCGCACCGAGGAGCGGCTCAAGGCGCAGGACATCACCGTGCGGTTCACCGACGAGGCGGTGGGGTGGCTGTCCGAGCGCGGCTACCAGCCCGCCTACGGCGCCCGGCCGCTGGCGCGCACCATCCAGCGCAACGTCGGCAACAGGCTCTCGCGCATGGTGCTGGACCAGCAGCTCGTGGCGGGCGACCACGTCCTGGTGGACGTGGACGAGCAGGGTGAGCTGCGCATCTCCACCGTGCAGTCGTACTGAGGGACGGACCGCCGCGCCCGGCGGGGCAGGACGGAGCGGGCTCCGCGAAACCGGACGACGACCCCGGGGAGCGGATCCGCCCGCGACCGGGTTCCGGTGAGGGCTTCCCCCGGAGACGACGGGGTGCCGCCCGCGCTCGGCGTGGGCGGCACCCCGTGTCCTCCGTGAATGGGCCGGGCCCCCGGTGCCGGGACCGCGGCCCCGGCCGTGGGCGGGTGGCCGCGGCCCCGGCCGGGCTGGTAGGGCCTCCGCTTCAGGGCCCGGGCCCGACCGCCTGGCCCGGGTCGGTCAGCAGGCGCCGAGGTCCCGCCAGACGCCCCACTCACCCGTGGTCCCGGGCTCCTCCCCCCGTGTCCACCACTGGGCCCGGTACAGGCGCCCGCCGTGGCTGACCTGGTCGCCGCCGGTGTACACCTCTCCCGAGGACCAGGCCGGGGTCTCGCACGCGTCCGGGTCGGTGGGATCGGTGGGGTCGGTCGGGACGACCCCGCTCTCGCGGATGCGGTCGCGGATCCACTCCCCCGCGGGCTTGAGCGACTCGGTTCCGGTCCAGGGGCCGTCGGCGGCGCAGGTGCCCGTCTCGAACACCGCGCCGGAGCGGAAGTCGTCGGAGAAGTTCCAGTTCACCCAGCTGATCTGCTCCTCGGCCAGGAGGTCGAGGTAGGCCTGGGCCGAGGCGAAGTCGTTGGGCCCGTCGCCGGTGGCCTCCTGGGTGCCGAACTCGGTGACGAACAGCGGCAGGTCCCGCGCCGCGGCCCGCAGGCCCTCCCGGTGGAAGTCGCCGTGCGTGGCGGCGTAGAAGTGGAAGACGTACATGATGTTGTCGGCGTCCACCGGGTCGGCGGTGATCTCGGTGTGGTCGGAGCCCTCGGACAGGCCGAGGGAGGACCAGCCGCGGGTGCCGACGAGCACGACGGCCTCGGGGTCCTCGGCGCGCACGACCGGGATGATCTCCTCCGCGTAGCCGCGGATCGCGTCCCAGGAGACCCCGTGGGGCTCGTTGGCGATCTCGTACAGGACGTTGTCCTTGCCGGCGTGGACGGAGGCGATCTCGGAGAAGAAGGTGCGCGCCATGTCGGTGTTGTGGTTCGGGTCGCCGGGCGTGAGCATGTGCCAGTCGACGATGACGTACATGCCGCGTGCGGTGCCCTCCTCGATCAGTTCGTGGACCCGGTCGGTGAAGCCGCGCGGGTCGGTCTCGTAGCCGCCCTCCTGGATGTACATGGACACGCGCAGGACGTCGGCGTTCCAGTCGTGGGCGAGCGCGTCCAGGGAGCCGTCGGTGAGGCAGTCGCTGTACCACTGCAGGCCGTGGGAGCTCATCCCGGTGAGCTGGACGGTCTCTCCGCTCTCGTCGCAGAGTTTGAGGCCGCAGACCCGCAGCTGGCCGTGGGTCTCGACGGGGCTGGCGGCGGCCCGGACCGGCGCCTCGGCCGCCGAGGAGGCGGGGGCGGCCGCGGCCGTGCCCTGCGCGGCGACGAGCGCGAGGGGTGCGAGCAGGAGCGCGCCGGCGAGGGCGGCGCGGACGGGGGCGGGACGCCGTCGGGCGGGGGCGGGGGGTTGCGCCACTGTGGTTCCTCCAGCAGGTGGCGGCCCGGTGCCGCCCGGGCGGGCGGTCCGAACCGGAAGGAGTCTTTCCCGTGCAACCTAGGCCGATCGTCACGCACGGGACAATCCCCCTGACGCGACGGATTCACTTTCGTGCACGCCCGCGCCGGGCGTCCGGTCGGCGCTCCCCCCCGCTCAGCGGCCCCGTCCGGCGACACGCGGGCCGGACGGAGCCTCCCCGCGCACGGCGGACCGCGGGGCGCGCGGGTCACCAGCGGTGCGCGCCCCGCGGTCCCACCCGCGCGAAGGTCCGGCGGGTGTCTCAGGCGGGTTCGGGCTGGGGCTCCGGTCCCGGCGGTTCGGGGAGCGGTCCCGGGCCGGGCGGTTCCGGCTCGGGCACGGGCTCGGGCGGGGAGGGAGGCGGCATCGGGGTCGGAGGGAACGGATCCGGCGGCATCGGCCCCGGTTCGCGCAGGGTGCCGTCACGGGTACGGGTGTGCATCTGTCCTCCTCACGGGCGCGGCCCGCGGACTCTGCCGCCCGCGCGCCGCACCGCTCGTCAGGCCCCGGCCCGCAGCCGGGGCAGAACCTCCTCCGCGTAGAACGCGAAGAAGCCGTCCTGGTCGTCGCCCACCTGGCAGACGTAGACCTCGTCCACACCGGCCTCCAGGTACGGGCGGATCGCCGCCACGTGCACCTCCGGGTCGGGTCCGCAGGCGATCTCCTCCGCCACCATGTCCTCCGTGACCAGCCCCTGGGTGAGCTGTTCGAAGTGTCGGGGCAGCGGCAGCAGTTGGGGCGCCTCCCCCGCCAGCGCCTCGTTGGGCCAGCGCTCGTGCGCCACCCGCCGGGCCTCGGCCTCGCTCGGCGCCCAGCAGACCTTGAGCCCGCCCTGGACGGGTTTGCCGTCGCCGCCCCAGGCGCGGAAGTTCTCGACCGTCTCGTCGCTGGGTGCCACCTGGATCAGGCCGTCGGCCTCCCTGGCCGCCAGCCCCGTGGCCTTGGGGCCGAACGCCGACATGTAGATCCCCGGCGGCTCCTCCGGCAGCGTGTACAGGCGCGCGGTGTCCACCTCGTAGTGGCGGCCCCGGTGGGTGACGAGCTTGCCGGTCCACAGCTTGCGCATCACCTCCATGGCCTCCTCCAGCATCTCCAGGCGCCGGGCCGCGGGCGGCCAGGGCTGGCCGAGGATGTGCTCGTTGAGCGCCTCGCCGGTGCCCACGCCCAGGGTGAACCCGCCCCGGACCATCGACGCGGCGGTCGCCGCGGCCTGCGCGACCACCGCCGGGTGCACACGCGTGGTGGGGCAGGTCACCGCCGTGGTGACCGGCAGGGACGTCACCTGCCCGATGGCGCCGACCACCGACCACACGAAGGGGCTCTGCCCCTGCGCGTCCAGCCAGGGGTGGTAGTGGTCGGAGATCCACAGGGAGTCGAACCCGGCCTCCTCTGCGGCCCGCGCCTGGCGGACCAGTTCCCGGGGCCCGTGCTCCTCGCTGGCGAGAAAGTATCCGAAACGCGTCACGTCGTGCTCCCCCGATTCGCGGTCGCCGGTCGCCGTTCACCGCGGCGGCCTCCGGTCAGCGGCCGGGCCCGCCCGGTCCCGGCCCGGACCCTTCCGGTCCGTCGGCGTCCGGCCCCCGGTCCCCGGAGGTGCCGCCGCCCTCGTCGTCCCTCTGGTTGAGGCGCCTGCTCGCGCGCTCGTTGAGCGCCGTGGGCAGCTTCAGCACCCGGTTGACCACGGTGTCGTCCGCCTCGCGCCCGGGCCTGCGCTCCACGGATCCGCCCGGATCCGGCAGGACCCGGTCCATGACGCGCATGGCGCCCTGGACGAAGGAGGGGCACAGCCCCCGCGCGACGATGGCCGCCCGGGCCAGTGGCGTGAGCACCAGGTAGCTGCGCCCCCGCGCGGCCGCCTCCACGATCCGGCGCGCCGCGCGCTCCCCGCTCACCGAGACCAGGGGCAGCCCGGCGCCCAGGGAGAACCAGGTGTACTCGTGTTCGGGGTCTCCGGAGAAGACGGCGGCCTTGTGGGAACCGGTGCGCATCAGCCCCGGGACCACCGTGGTGGTCCGCACGCCACGGCGGGCGACCTCGGCTCCCAGTCCCTCGGAGAGGCCGACCTCGGCGAACTTGGCGCAGGAGTAGGGCAGCAGGTGCGGCACGCTCAGGTGGCCGCCGATGGAGGTGATGGTGACCAGGGAGCCGCGGGTGCGCTCCAGCGGGCCGATGGCGGCCCGGGAGATGCGCAGCGGCGCCCAGAACATGGTCTCCATGGCGTCGCGGAAGTGGCTCTCCGAGAGCGTCTCCTGCGGCCCCACCTGGATGATGCCCGCGTTGTTGACGACGAAGTCCAGGTGGCCGAAGGCCGCGGTGGCCTCCTCGACCAGCTCCTGGGCGCACTCGGGGTCGCGGACGTCGCACCGGACGCCGCGCGCCCGCACGCCCCGCTGCTCCAGGTCGGCCACCGCACGGTCGAGTTCGTCCTGGTCGCGGGCGCAGATCACGACGGACGCGCCGCGCCGGCCGAACTCGCGGGCCAGCTGGAGTCCGAGCCCGCGGGAGCCGCCGGTGATGAGCGCGACCCTGCCGTCCAGCAGGGCGGGCCGTCGCGGACCGGCCAGCGCCGCGGCTCCCAGGCCCAGGGCGGCACCCGCCACCATCCAGGGGACCGTCCCGCCGCGTCGGCGGCGCCGCCGCGGTTCGGGTTCGTCCCACCGGTCACGCCTGTCCCGGATTCGGGACGCCGCCCAGCCCGCACCGGCCAGGACCAGGGGCGCCCTGCCGCGGATCACCGGCCGCCCCGTCCGCCGTGGCCGCGGGCCGGGCCCGCGGTGGATGCCAGCGCCATGTCACTCCCTGTGCGTCGGAGAAGAGCGTTCCAGGGGGATGTGGGTGTACGGCTACCCGAGGCGGCGGAGCGAAAACGACCGGTGGCCGCGCTCCGGTCCGCGTCCCCGGGCCGGGTTCCCGTCAGCGGCGGCGGGGACCGCGGACACCGCCGCGAACACGGGAGCGGTGTTCCGCGCCCCCGTGTCCCGGCGGGGCCGGGGACCGCCTCACTGGCCGCCGGGCCGGTAGTCGCCCTTGGGCTTGGCGGGCTGGTTGGGGACGCCCTGCGGCGGCGGGCTGAACGCGGGAGCTGCGGTGTCCTCGCTCACCGGTGAGCCGCCGGCGGGCGGCCCCGGGCGCTCGGGCTGGAAGTCCTGCGAGCCCCCGGAGGGTTCGGCGCCCTGCTCCAGCTCCGTCAGGCGGTGCTCCAGGATCTCCAGGACGTTGATCCGGTTGGCGTGTTCGGACTCGTAGTGGATGAGCTGGCGCATCTGGTCGGCGTCGAGCGAGCGGACACGGTGCTGGAGCGTCCCCAGCGGAAGGCCCTCGTAGCCCTCGATCGGGGGCTGGGTCTCGTGATGCATCGACGTTCACTCCCTCTTCTGTCTGTACGGAACCGGGGTGACAGGCGTACGGGCTACCCGTGAGCCCCCGCACGAAACCGCAGGTGGCCGTGGCGGGGACGGGTTCCGGCCCCCCGGCGGCGGGACTCCTCGGCACGGGCGGGAGCGACGGGGCGGCCGTGGCCGGCACGGTTCCGGATGCCCCGAACCGCCGACGCGGGGGCGCTGTTGGTGCGCCTGTCCCGCGCGCTGTACTCTCCGCACGCCGGTCCGCCCGCCCGCGCGCGGGGACCCGGCGCACAGCCACACGAGGGAGAGATGCCATGACCTACGTCGCCGCCCCCGAGCGGTACGAGACGATGCCCTACCGGCGGTGCGGCCGCAGCGGCCTGCGGCTGCCCGCCCTGTCCCTGGGGCTGTGGCACAACTTCGGCCACGAGCGCGGTATCGAGGACCAGAGAGCCGTCCTGCTGCGCGCGTTCGACCTGGGCGTGACCCACTTCGACCTGGCCAACAACTACGGCCCCCCGCCCGGCTCCGCGGAGGAGAACTTCGGGCGGGTCATGACCCGGGACCTGCGCCGCTACCGCGACGAGATCGTGGTCTCGACAAAGGCCGGGTACCTGATGTGGCCCGGCCCCTACGGCGAGTGGGGCTCGCGCAAGTACCTGCTGTCCAGCCTGGACCAGAGCCTGGAGCGCATGGGCCTGGAGTACGTGGACGTGTTCTACCACCACCGGCCCGACCCCGACACCCCGCTGGAGGAGTCCATGGGCGCGCTGGACACGGCCGTGCGCCAGGGCAAGGCCCTGTACGCGGGCGTGTCCAACTACTCCCCCGAGCAGACGCGCGAGGCCGCGGCGATCCTGCGCGACCTGGGCACGCCGATGCTCATCCACCAGCCCTCCTACTCGATGTTCAACCGGTGGGTGGAGGACGGGCTGCTCGACGTGCTCGACGAGGTCGGCGCGGGCTCCATCGCCTACTCCCCGCTGGCACAGGGGCTGCTGACCGACCGCTACCTCCACGGTGTGCCGGAGGGTTCGCGGGCGGCCGGGAGCAGCCCCTTCCTGAACGCCAAGGGCATCACCGAGGAGGTGCTGGAGCGGGTGCGCGGGCTCGACGGGATCGCCCGGCGGCGCGGGCAGTCACTGGCGCAGATGGCGCTGGCCTGGGTGCTGCGCGGCGGCCGGGTGACCTCGGCGGTGATCGGCGCGAGCAGCGTCGAGCAGCTGGAGGACAACGTGGCCGCGGTGGCCGACCTGGAGTTCGACGCCGGGGAGCTGGCCGAGATCGACCGGTACGCTCCCCGCGCGCGCTGAGCGGGTGGTCCGCCCGTTCCTGGCCAGGGCGGTGGACAGGTGCCCCCGCGCGCTGAGCGGGTGGCGGACCTGGCCGACATCGGCACCCGCCGCGAGGTGTACCCCCGCGCTGAGCGGGTGGGTCAGGACCTCGCACTCCACGAGGGCGCGCGGGGGTACGCCTCCGCGCGCTGACGTCCCTACCGCCCGGCTGTCCCCTTCCGCACCAACGTCCTCTGCCACCCCACCGGCCCCGCCGCGGACCCGCGACCGTCCGCGGCGGGGCCCGCGCGTGCGCGCCGCGCGCGTCGCGGCGCGCGCGTCGCGGCGCGCGCGTCGCGGCGCGACGACCAGCGCTTCCGCGGCGTGAGGCGCGACACGCCCGCGTTTGGAGCACCCGGCACGGGTTAGGCGCATGCGTATGCATCCCCGCTCCGAGGAGCCCAGAAGAGGAAGGCGGTGCAGGTAACCGTGAAGAACGTGTTCGTGGTCGGCCTGGACGAGCACAACCTGGAGATCCTGCGCAGGACCCCCACAGGTCAGCACTGCGAGTTCCACCAGCTGCTGAACCTGGACGAGCTCCAGGTCGGCGAGATCGACATCCAGGAACTCCTGGCCAAGGCGGAGAGGATCCTGGACGACTTCGACGGGAGCGTCGACGCGATCGTGGGCTACTGGGACTTCCCGGTGACCCTGTTCGTGCCCATCCTCTGCTCCCGCCGCGGCCTCCCCTCGTCCTCCCTGGAGTCCTTCGTCAAGTGTGAGCACAAGTACTGGAGCAGACTGGAGCAGCAGAAGGTCATCGACGAGTACCCGGCCTTCGGCCTGGTCGAGCTGTCCGAGGAGAACCCCGCGCCCCCCGAGAGCCCGTCCTACCCGATGTGGCTCAAGCCGGTGAAGTCGGCCTCCTCCGAGCTGGCCTACAAGGTCGGCGACGACGAGGCCTTCCAGCAGGCGGTGTCCCTCCTCCGCGACGGGGTCGACCGCATCGGCCGCCCCTTCGAGCAGATCCTGGAGATGGTGGACCTGCCTCCCGAGATCTCCTCCGTTGGCGGGCGCACGGCCCTCGCCGAGGCCGCGATGCAGGGCGTGCAGGCGGCCGTCGAGGGCTACGTGTACAAGGGCGAGGTCGTGGTCTACGGCGCCCTGGACTCGGTCGACTACCCGGGCAGCTCGGTGTTCCTGCGCCACCAGTACCCCTCCGGCCTCCCCGAGAACGTGTGCCGCTGGATGTCCGAGGTCGCCACCAAGGTCATCGAGCGGGTGGGGATGGACAACTCCACGTTCAGCGTCGAGTTCTTCTACGACCCCGTGGAGGAGAAGCTGGGCCTGCTGGAGGTGAACACGCGCCACTCCCAGTCCCACGCCGAACTCTTCGAGCTGGTGGACGGGGTCGCCAACCACGAGCGCATGCTGCGGCTGGGCTTCGGGCAGGACCCCGCCCTGGACGAGGACGCCCGGGGCGAGTACCGGGTGGCCGCGGAGTGGTACCACCGCCGCTTCGAGGACGGCGTCGCCGCCCGCGTGCCCACCCCCGAGGAGGTGTCCGCGCTGGAGGAGTCCCTGCCCGGCGTGACGATCGAGATCGTGCCCAAGCAGGGGCAGCGGCTCTCGGACATGACCGCCCAGGACAGCTACAGCTTCGAACTCGCCAAGATCACCATCGGCGCCGAGGACGAGACCGCGATGCGCGCCAAGTACGAGCGTTGCGTCGACGAGCTGGTCTTCGAGTTCGAGGACGAGCACGGGACGAAGGACAAGCTGGCCGAACACTAGGAGGGTCCCCGGTCCATGCACGTGGTCAACAACCTGCCCAACGCCGTCCAGGAGGACGAGCACCTGTGGATACCGATGTCGGACGGTGTGCACCTGGCCGCCAGGGTGTGGCGGGCGACCTCCTCCGACGTGTCCCCCGTCCCGGCGGTCCTGGAGTACCTCCCCTACCGCAGGCGCGACCTGACGTCGGTGCGCGACTCCATGCACCACCCCTACATCGCCGGGCACGGCTACGCCTGCGTCCGCGTGGACCTGCGGGGTACCGGTGACTCGGAGGGCGTGCTCACCGACGAGTACCTGGAGCGCGAGCAGCTGGACGCCGAGGAGGTGCTGGCCTGGCTGGCCGAGCAGCCCTGGTGCAACGGGAAGACCAGCATGATGGGGCTGTCCTGGGGAGGGTTCGCCGCGCTCCAGGTGGCGGCCCGCCAGCCCCCGAGCCTGGGCGCGATCGTCATCAGCTCCTTCACCGACGACCGGTACGGCGACGACTTCCACTACATGGGCGGTTGTCTGCTGTCGGACAACCTCGCCGAGGCGGGGACGATGTTCTCCGCGGGCACCTGCCCGCCGGACCCGGTGACCGTCGGCGACGACTGGCGGCGGATGTGGCACGAGCGGCTGGAGGCCACCGAACCGTGGGTCCTGGAGTGGCTGCGCCACCAGCGGCGCGACGACTACTGGCGGCACGCGTCGGTGAGCGAGGACTACTCGAAGGTGCGCTGCCCGGTGCTGGCCTCCAGCGGGTGGGCGGACGGCTACTCCAACGCCGTCTTCCGGCTGCTGGAGAACCTGGAGGCGCCCAGGCGGGGGCTGATCGGCCCGTGGTCGCACCGCTACCCGCACATGGGCAGCCCCGGCCCGGCGATCGGCTACCTCCAGGAGGTCGTGCGCTGGCTGGACCGCTGGCTCAAGGGCAGGGAGAACGGTGTCGACGAGGGCCCGTCCCTGTGGGCGTGGATGCAGGACAGCGTGCTCCCCTCCACCGCCTACACCGAGCGCCCCGGCCGGTGGGTGCGCGAGGACGTGTGGCCCTCGCCGAGCGTGGAGTACCGCGGCTACCCGCTGGCCAGGTACCGGATCGGCCGCCCCGGAGAGGAGGTGCACTCGGAGTCGCTGACCGTGCGGTCGCCGCTGACCGTGGGCCAGTTCGCGGGCAAGTGGGCCTCCTACAACGCCCCGCCGGACCTGCCCTACGACCAGCGCGAGGAGGACGGCGGTTCCCTGGTCTTCGACAGCGACGTGCTGTCGGAGGACGTGGAGATCCTGGGCGCCGCCGAGGTGGAGCTGGACGTGTCGGTCACCGAACCGGTGGCCATGGTCGCCGCGCGGCTGGTGGACGTCGCGCCGGACGGCAGCGCCACGCGGGTGACCTACGGGCTGCTCAACCTCACCCACCGCGACGGCCACGAGCACCCCGAGAAGCTCGAACCCGGTGAGATCTACCGGGTGAAGGTCACGATGAACGGTGTCGCGCAGGCGTTCCCGGCGGGGCACCGCATCCGGCTGTCGCTGTCCACCTCCTACTGGCCGCTGGCCTGGCCGCCGCCCAAGCCCGCCCTGCTGACCGTGCACCCGGAGAACAGCAGGCTGCTGCTGCCGGTGCGTCCTCACTCCGAGGCGGACGAGCCGCACCCGGAGCCCTTCGGGGAGCCGGAGGCGGCGCCGGAGATCTCCACCACGCGCCGGGAGAAGCCGGAGCACAGCTGGACCGTCTACAGGGACCTGGTGGACACCCGGTCGGCCCTGGAGATCGTCAAGGACGGCGGCATCCTGCACTTCGACGACATCGACCTGGACGTCGGTCGGCGCGCCTACGAGTACTACGAGTCCGTGGCGGGC
Source organism: Nocardiopsis sp. LDBS0036 (assembly GCF_041228755.1). NCBI lineage: Bacteria > Bacillati > Actinomycetota > Actinomycetes > Streptosporangiales > Nocardiopsidaceae > Nocardiopsis > Nocardiopsis sp. LDBS0036. The sequence continues at coordinate 152,840 of NZ_CP141103.1, read as the reverse complement.
GACTTCACGTCCGCGCGCGGTGAGTCGACGTGGACGATGCGCTTCGCGCGGGACGGGTGGCGGACCCGGACCGAGACCCACACGTCGCTGGAGTGCACCGAGACCGAGTTCCGGGTGTACGCGACTCTGGACGCGTTCGAGAACGACGAGCGGGTCTTCTCCCGGCAGTGGACCGAGACGCTGCCCCGGGACTACCTGTGATCCGCTGCCGGTGACCCGCGGCCGTTCGCGGCCGGGGAACGGCGGGCGCCCCGGTCCTCACCGGACCGGGGCGCCCGCGTGTGCGCGGGGACGCTCCGGTCCCGCGGAGGCGGGGCGCACGTGCGCGAAAGACATCCCGGCCCCATCGAGGCGGGGAGCGCCGGACCGCGGCTTCGAGGGGTTCGGGCACCTCGCGTGCCCCGGCCCGTCGGGGCGGGCAGGGGCACGAAACCCCCGGCGGGCGACCGCGAGGCCCCGGATCCGAAGCGGCCGGGTGTGCGAAGGCCGTGTGCGCGGAGGCCGGGCGGCGCACGGTGACCCCGCAAGTCGCAGAAGTCCCGTGCGTCCCTGTTCGGACACGCCCGGACCGGGGCAGGGGACGGAGTAGAAACCTGGAACCGGCACGTGAGCGGTCAAGGCGGGGAGAACCGGGTCCGGCAGGCCCGCACCTCACCCGGCCTGGGAACAAGGTAACCAGCTCACCGGCACTCATGAGGGCCGTGGGATCTACGGGAGCCGTGAGAGCTGCGAGAACCCGGTGCGGGGCCAGGACCGGCAGCCGTAGGGACCCAAGGCCGACAACAGCAATCCACCGCAGCGAACCGATCGAGGGGACGGTCTCGATGCCCACAGAACACCAGGAGGCACACCGGCGCCGGGGAGCGCATCCGCCACAGGACGCGGGCTCCCGGCCGGAGACGGAACTCCGGCGGGGGGCGCGCCGCCCCACCGCCGCGGAGGAGGCGCGCGTGCTGTCCTCGGTTCTGCTGCCCAACCTGGCGCGGGGCGTGATCGTACGCCGCCCGCTGATGACGGGCCTGGTCGCCGGCCTGGACGCCGACCGCAGGGCGGTCTCCCTCCTGCGCGGCCTGCGCGAACGCCACGGCGACGACCCCCTGCCGCTGCGCCTGGCGGGACGGCGGCTCGCCCTGGTCCTGTCCCCGCAGGACGTGGGCCGGCTCTTGCGGGAGACGCCCGAACCCTTCTCCCCCGGCGGCATGGAGAAGCGCGGTGCGCTCTCCCACTTCCAGCCGCACGGAGTGCTGATCTCCGACCACGACGCACGGCCCGGGCGCCGCGCGGCCAACGTCGCCGCCCTGGTGCCGGGCCAGACGATCCACCCCGACGGGGACGTCGTCGCCGGACAGGCGGACGACGAGGCGCTGGCGCTCAGGCTGGCACTGCGGAGCGGGGAGGTCCTGGACTGGCGCAGGTTCGCCGACTCCTTCCACGCCATGGCCCGGCGCGTGGTCTTCGGCTCGTTCGCCGCGCAGGACCGCCGCACGACCGAACTCCTGCACACTCTGCGCTCGCGCGCGAACTGGGCCTACGCGGCCCCGGCCGACCACGCGGCGAGGGAGGAGTTCCTCGGGCGGGTGCGCGCCAACATCGAACGCGCCGCACCGGGCAGCCTCGCCGCCCGCCTGGTCGCGGGGTCGGCCGCCGCGAAGTCGGCCGCCGGGTGCCCCCACGGCGGGGACGGCCAGGGCGCGGACGTACACCCGGAGGACCAGGTGGCGCACTGGCTGTTCGCCTTCGACGCGGCCGCCGTCGCCGCGTTCCGCTCCCTGGCGCTGCTGACCTCGCTCAGCCCCGGCGCCCACGCGGCCCGCGAGGAGGCGGACGGCCGCGAGGGGCTCGACCTGCCGCTGCTGCGGGCGACGGTGCGCGAGTCGGTGCGGCTGTGGCCGACCACGCTCATGGTGATCCGGGAGAGCACGCGGGAGACGGCCTGGCGGGAGGAGGTGTTCGAGGCGGGAACGGCCTTCCTGGTCGTGAGTTCCTACTTCCACCGGGACTCCTCCCGGCTTCCGTACGCGGACGCGTTCGAGCCGGAGGTCTGGCTCGACGGGCGCGCCGAGGCGGAGCCGGGGATCGTGCCCTTCAGCTACGGCCCCGCCGGGTGCGCGGCGCGCGACCTGGTTCCGCTGACGGTGTCGCTGTTCCTGCGCGCCCTGCTCCGGGGCCGGAACCTGACCCGCGTGGACGCGGGCGGGCCGCTGCCCGCGTCGGGGCTCCCCGCCTCGCTGAACCACTTCGCGCTGCGGTTCTCGCTGTGAAAGCCCCGGTCCGGGCCCGCCCCGGGTCCGGACCGGAAACGTTCGAGGAGGAGTCATGAGCGTCGTCGAACAGATGCTGGACACCCGCTCCGACCGCCGGGGCGACGGGATCGAGGAGAGGGTGCGGGCCTGCATCGAGGCCTGCGGCGCGTGCGCACAGGCGTGCGTGCTGTGCGCGGACTCCTGCCTGGGCGAACGGGCGGTGGCCGAACTGGTCGCGTGCGTGCGCCTGGACCTGGACTGCGCCGACGTGTGCGAGTCCACCCAGCGGGTGCTCTCGCGACGGACCGGGGAGGACGACACCCTCGTCCGGACACTGGTCAAGGCGTGCGCGGAGGCCTGCCGCCTGTGCGGCGAGGAGTGCGACCGCCACGCCGCCCGGCACGAGCACTGCTGGGTGTGCGCCGAGGCGTGCCGCCGCTGCGAGTGCGCGTGCCGTGAGCTTCTCGCGGCCCTGTGAGGACCGCGCCCCCACCCGAAGGAGGAAGGCGATGGAGTGGGCGACACCCGGCGCGCTGTTCGGGATCCTGATGGCCCTCGTCATCCCGATCGGGGTGATCTTCCTGGTGCTGTGGATCATCCGCCGGGACACGATCCGCAAGCAGGAGGCCGTGCGCTCGCCGGACTACTGGAAGGAGCGGCCCGAGGGCAGGCGGTACCCGACCGGCTGGGACAGGGACAGCATGCCGGGGCTCGGGACCGCCCGGCCCGGGGAGGGGACCGCGGGGACCTCGTCCGGCGAGGACTGGAAGCCGCCGCCCGAGGGCGGGGACCCGCCCGACCGGGGGGCCGCGCCTCCGGACGACGACTGGCGACCGCCGCCCGCGGGGCGGTGACCCGGGCTCCGCGGCGGCTGGGCGTGTGGTCCCGGATCCGGTCGGCGAAGCCCTGGGCCGAGGCCGCGACCGGCGGCCGGGCTCAGACCCGGTCGGCCGGGAAGCCGCCGGTGGCGACCGGACCCCACCGCTTCGGGGTGACGCGGACGAGGGACTTGCCCTGACGGCGCATGGCCTCGCGGTACTCGTCCCAGTGCGGGTGCTCGCCGGAGATCACCCGGAAGTACTCGACCAGGGGCTCGACCGCGTCCTCCCCGTCGATGACCTCGGCCTCCCCGTCGACCTGGACCCAGGCGCCGTCGAAGTCGTCGGACAGGACCACGACGCTGACCCGGGGGTCGCGCCGGGCGTTGCGGGTCTTGGCGCGCTCGGGGTAGGTGGAGACCACGATCCGGCCCTGGGTGTCGACGCCGCAGGTCACCGGGGAGGCCTGGGGCCCGCCGTCCGCGCGGCGGGTGATGAGGAGCGCGTGGTGGCGGGGGCGCACGAACTCCAGCAGGCCGTCGAGGTCGACACGGGTGTTGGTGGCGATCGAAGGGCTCATCTTCTCGCTTTCGCTGTTCGCGGGTCCGCGCGCGCCTCGCGCGGACCGGGACAGCGTATCCGCCTGTGGGCGGGGCCGGGCGGGGCCGACGCGCGGTCCCGGGCGGGGCCTCGGTTCAGTCACGGCCGGAGTCGGAGCGGTCCCGGTCGGACGGGGTGTGAAGTGCCAGGAGCTCCCTGCTGCGCCGCCTGCGCAGGAGCCACACCGGGAGCATGAGGCACGGGGTCAGGACACAGGCGAGGGTGACCGTCCCCAGCAGGGCGCGCGGAAAGTCCAGTGCCTCATCGGAGGGCAGTGCGAGGGCGCCCAGGGCGCAGGCGGCCGCGACGAGGGCCGCCACCGCCACCGGGATCCTCACGGAGGGGGCGTCGAGCACCTGCTCGGCCTGGAGGGCGGCCACACGGTTGGTTTCGGGGTCGGCGCCGGGTCGGCCGAGGATCAGCCGGTCCGTGGCGGCACGCAGGGTTTCCGGGGAGACGGCGGCCTGCACCGCCGGGTCCTGGGACACACGCGGACGCGGCGGAGTGGTGAACAGGGCCATGAACGAGCTGAAGACCACTCCGGCGACGATGCCGTACAGGAGCGAGGTCCACGGGTCGGACCCGAGCAGCAGGAACTGGGCGAAGCCCATGACGCAGCCGAGGGAAAGGCCCTGGTGGAGACCGTAGAAGACCTTCCTGCTGCGTTCGCTCCGGTTGGCACGGAGGCGGAGACGGGTGAGGGGGTCCCGAGGCCCGGGAGCGGCGTGCGCGGAGGGGTCGCTCATGCGGGGAGCCTATCCGTCTGCCGCGCGGACAGGCCGGTCCCGGAGCCGCCGTCGGTCGGTGCGGCCCCGGGACCGCGGCCGGTTCACTCCGTGCCGAAGTCCTCGCGGCTGAGGTCCTGCTCCTCCATCCTGTCCTGGAGCTCGGCCTCCAGTTCTCCTCGGGTGTCCGGCTCGCGGGCGTCGTCGCTGTGGTCGGCGTCGACGACCTGGTCGGTGTCCGTGGTCTTGGGCCTGGACTCCTCCGGAACGCTCATGTCCGGTTCTCCTCCCTGTCGGGTGACTGGCCCGCCCCTACCCGAGGTCGCCGGAGACCACACGCGCACCTCACGCATCAGGAGTCACATGGATCTCACTCCGCGGTCGCCGGCTTGACGAGCGGCGCGTCCCGCACGAGCATCCGGAACCCGACGCCGTAGTACAGCCCGCGCGCCTCGGGGTGTCCCGGCGCGCCCAGGCAGGCGACCGTCGCGTGCGTGGCCCCGGCCGCCCTCGCCAGGCGCATTCCGTGCAGCAGCATCGCCCTGCCCAGCCCCCGGCGCCGGTAGTCCGGATGGGTGCCGACCGGCTCGAACTCGACGGTTCCGTTGGCCTCGTCGAGCCACATGATCGTCGAGGACGCCATCGTCCCGTCCGGCGCCTCCACCAGGACGTGCAGGTCGCCGCGGTAACCCGCCGTCCGCCGGACGCCCCGGTAGGCCTCGGCCGTGTACGCCGAGGGTGCCCAGGCGTCCAGATGTGCCCGGACCGCGGCCTCCGGCCCGGCCTCGTCGGCGGTGCGGAACCGGAACCCGGTCGGCAGCACCGGCTGTTCCACGTCGGTGAGGTCGCGCTCGTTGAGCTGGGTCCAGGTCCCGTCGTCGCCGAGCGATTCGGGGTCGGTCCCGTAGCCGTGCGCCGCCCACCGTTCCAGGGCGAACCCGTCGGCGGCGCTGGGCAGCACCGTGCGTTCGAGGCCCGCCGCCGTGGCGTCGTACCAGGCGATCACCTCGTCGACCAGCCCGGCGTGGTCGGGGTGGACCTGGTGCATCAGGTAGGCGCCGGTGACGTCCCTGACCGAGCCGTCGCTCAGCCTCACCCGGCGCGGAAGGCGGAGCCAGCCCCACGCGACCAGTTCCCCGCCGGAGAACCACAGCCGACGCGGCCAGGTCGCGCCGTCGCTGGCGTGCCCCCGGCCCCAGTTCCAGGCCAGCTCGCCGAACGAGGCGTCGCTGTTCACCAGGTCGGGGCGGATCGCGGTGACGCGCTGCGCCAGCCCCTGCATGAGCCGCACGTCCGCGGCGGTCACAAGTTCGGAACCCGTCATGGTGCGCCACTGTGTCAGGTCGCCCCGAAGCCGTCGAGCGGTTTTCCGGGGACGACGAACGCGGAAGTCAGTGGGGATCGGGCCCCATCCCCGCGTGCGCGGGGAGCACCGCTTCCACTTCCCCCGCCCGGCCCCACCCACGGGACCATCCCCGCGTGCGCGGGGAGCACTGGCTGGTCGGACTGACTGTGGCGGTCGGCTCGGGACCATCCCCGCGTGCGCGGGGAGCACGCGAGCCTTCGCATACGGGGGCTCGCGGTGGGGGGACCATCCCCGCGTGCGCGGGGAGCACGTCAGCGTCGAACAGTCGGTAGAGGGCAGTCGGGGACCATCCCCGCGTGCGCGGGGAGCACACCCGGCCCGCCCTGTTGCGCATGCCCGCCTGGGGACCATCCCCGCGTGCGCGGGGAGCACGATGGCGTGCAGGAAGGGTCGGCCACCGGTGAGGGACCATCCCCGCGTGCGCGGGGAGCACTCCTGGACGCGGTCGCGGCGGTAGCCGTTGCGGGGACCATCCCCGCGTGCGCGGGGAGCACAGTCAATGACCTGCGAACTTACCAGCGGCAAGCAGCCGAATTTCCAACTTCTTCAGAAACAGACACACGCACCACAGGCCCCAAGAGAACCAAAAACTCACCAACCACCAAAACGCTGTAGCTCCAGAAGACCCAACCTACAGACCGCTATCCCCCTCTGCCGGGGAACCACCGCACACCACCACTCTCCTTTCGCCCAGCCCGTGTTCGCCACGCACCCCTCCCCCGGCTCTGGAAGCGGCGCGGGTCCATGCCCCGACCCGAGGCTCCGGCGGTAGCGACCGGGAACGCTGGGTAGCTGGTGTAGGCGCTGTCCGTCGCACGGGGGCCGACGGCGTCTGGACCTGATCGGGAGGGGCAGAGGATGCAGCACAGGAGCGTGTGGACGGTCGTGGAGAACCGACCGGAGTTTCCCCGTCTGAGCCAGGACGTGGAGGTCGACGTCGCGGTGGTGGGAGGCGGCATCGTCGGGCTGACCACCGCGCTGCTGGCGCGGCGGGCCGGTGCGGGCAGCGTCGCGGTGCTGGAGGCGGGGCGCCTGGGCCAGGGCACGACGGGGCACACCACCGGCAAGGTCACCTCCCAGCACGGGCTGGTCTACGCGGGGCTGATCGACCGGTACGGCCAGGACCTGGCCCGCGTGTACGCCGACGCCAACCAGGCCGGGGTGGAACTGGTCGCCGAACTCGCCGGTGAGTACGGCATCGACTGCGACCTCACCCGCGCACCCGCCGTGGCCTACACCCGCGACCCCGCGCAGCGCCGGACCCTGGAGGAGGAGGCGGCCGCGGCCCAGCGCCTGCGCCTTCCGGCGTCGCTGGTGGAGACGACCGACCTGCCCTTCGGGATCGAGGCGGCGGTACGGTTCGACCAGCAGCTGCACTTCCACTCGGGCCGCTACGTCGCCGGTCTGGCCGAGGCGCTGTCGGCGGCCGGCGGGCAGGTGTTCGAGCACACCCGCGTGCTGGAGGTGGAGGAGGAGCGGGACGGCACCGTGCGGGTGCGCACCGACGACGCGACGGTCCGCGCCAGCTCCGTGGTGGTGGCGACGCTGCTGCCGATCAACATGATCGGGGGGTACTTCGCCAGGACGCGCCCCTTCCGGTCCTTCGGGCTGGCGGCCCGGCTCCACGGTCCGGCACCCCAGGAGATGGCGATCTCCATCGACTCGCCCAGCAGGTCCACGCGGCCGTGGCCGGACCGCGGCCCCAACGGGCTGATCGTGGTGGGCGGCGGTCACGAGACCGGCACCGGGCAGGACACCCAGGCGTTGTGGGACGACCTGGAACAGTGGACCAGGTCCACCTTCGACGTGGACGCGGTGGAGTACCGCTGGTCGGGTCAGGACTACACCACGGCCGACCAGGTGCCCTACATCGGTCGTTCGTCGATGAACGACCGGATCCTGGTGGCGACGGGGTTCAACAAGTGGGGCCTGAGCAACGGCACCGCCGCCGCCGTCATCCTGAGCGACCTCCTCCAGGGCCGCGACAACCCCTGGCTGGCGATGTTCGACGCGACCCGCGTCGGTGACGCCAAGGCCGTGGGGCGGCTGATCAAGGACAACCTCAAGGTCGGCGCGGACATGGTCGGCGGACACCTGGGCCGGCTGTACCCCCACCACGCCCGCCACCTGGACCGGGGCCAGGGCGGCGTCGTCGAGGTCGACGGCGACTCCGTCGGCGCGTACCGCGACGAGCGGGGCGGGCTCCACGCCGTCAGCCTGAACTGCACCCACCTGGGCTGCCGACTGGCCTGGAACGCGGCGGAGACCAGCTGGGACTGCCCCTGCCACGGCTCCCGGTACGACACCGACGGCAGCGTGCTCAACGGTCCGGCGGTCAAGCCCCTGCCCACCGTCGACCTCGACGACGCCTGACGTCCATAGGGGCGTTCCGAACGCGCACGACTGGAGGGCTTCCCCGTCCACGACGGTCACGACGACGGGGAAGCCCCGCCCGGGCGGGCCCACCCCGGACCGGAACGGGCGCGGGCCGAAGCGCCCCGGGCGTCGGCGTCCCCGGCGACCGGTCCCCGCCCCGCCCGCGGCTCGGCGTGTACCGGAGCCCGGCCTGCCGACGGACGTTGTTCTATCCTGGATAGAATAAAAACTATCGTCCATAGAAGCTACCGCGTGCGAGGCCCCCGACCATGTCCGAGCCATCCCGACGCAACAGAGCCCCGGCCCTCCTGCTGGCCGGAAGCGCCTGTGCGCTGTTGCTGCTCACGGCCCTCTTCGTGAACGCCGAGGACTCCGGGGCCGCGGGCTCCCCCGGCGGGACCGCCGCCGACACGGTCAGCGAGGAGACACGGGCCGCGGGAGAGGAACTGGCCCGCCGGGACCCGGCCGACCCCCACGCGATGGGGACCGCCGACGCCCCGGTGGTGCTCATCGTCTACTCCGACTACCTCTGCCCGTTCTGCGCCGACTGGGTCCACCGGACCCAGCCCGAACTGGTCGAGGCCTACGTCGCCCCGGGGCTGGTCCGGATCGAATGGCGCGAGTTCCCCTACCTCGGAGAGGGCTCCCGCCTGCTCGCCCGGGGGGCGGTCGCCGCCGGGAACCAGGACCGCTTCTGGGAGTACCACGCCCGCGTCTACGCCGCCCCTGAGGACTTCACCGGCGACGCGGACGAGGTGCGCGCGAGCATGCGCGACGCCGCCGAGGAGATCGGCCTGGACACCGACGCCTTCGCCCGCGACCTGGACGCCGCCGAGGCCGGGGCGGCCGTGGAACGGGACTTCACCGAGGGACAGGACATGGGGATGAGCGGCGCACCGGCCTTCCTCGTCAACGGCGACCCCGTGCTGGGCGCCCAGCCCCTGGAGGCCTTCACCGACAGCATCGACGCGGCGCTGCGCGCGGCCGGGCGGTGACCATGACTCCCCTTCAGTCCCCCGGACGGCCCCTGCCCCGCCGGAACGCCCCCGGGCCGGGCCGTACGCGACGGGCACGCAACCCGGTGCGCACGGCCGCCGCGGCGTGCCTGCTGCTGGTGCTCACCGCCTGCGGCAGGCCCGGACTCGCCGCTCCCCGGGACGCACGGCCCCTGGACGAACCGCCCGTTCCCCCGGTGGCCGTGGACGCCGCGCGCGTCCCCGGCGTGCTCGGCGACCGTGGGCTGTGGACCTCCCCCTACTCCTCCGAGCCCAAGGCCACCGACGACGGTTTCGTCGGTCTGGTCGCCGACGACGGGGGCGGGGACCTGCGCTTCCTCGGGGTGGACGCCCGAGGGCGCACCCGCTGGTCGACGCCGCGCAACCCGAGCTGCACGGGGTTCACCACGACCCGCGGCGGCCGGGGCGGGGAGCTGGTCGTGCTCCTGGACAGCGACGCCGCGCCCGAACGCGGCCTGCTGGCCGCCACGGTCACCGCGGCGGCCTACGACCCCTCCACCGGGCGCAGGGTCTGGGGGCCGACCGAGGTACCGGGCACGTGGGTGGGCCCCGGCCTGGTCTTCGCACGGGTCTCGCACACGGTCATGAGCGAGGAGACCGGCCCCAGGGTCGCCCTGGCAGCGGACACCGGGGCGGTGGCGGCCGACGAGGAGGACGGTGACGCGGTGCTCCACGAGTACCAGGGAACCCTCCTGGTCCATCGAGACGGCGGACTCCGCGCGATCGACACCTCCTCGGGCGAACAGCTGTGGCGGGGTTCCGAACTCCCCGTCCCCGACTCCCTGGCCCGCGGGACGGGGGAGACCACCCTGACCTACGGCCACCGTCCCGCGAGCGACTCCGCCGGGCTCGTGACCCTGCGCTGGGAACGCGGCGGGGCGGCGGTGTACACCGTGCACGACGTACGCGACGGCCGTCCCCTGGCTGAACTGTCCTCGCGCGCCGAACCCGTCACGGTCGCGGACGGATCCGGGCGCGCGGCGGTCGCGGGCGTCTCCGCGGCGACGGGCGCGCCCGTGCTCCTGGGCCGCGGGGGACCATCCCGGGACGGGCTCTGGTCGGTGGAGGCCCGTCCCGGCGAACGCCCCGTGCGCGTCGTCGGCGGCCTGCTGTACACCGCCGCCGACGACGGGAACCGCGTCCTGTCCACGGCCGACGGGCGGACCCTGGAGGAGGGGACGTGGGAGATCCCCGTGGCGGGGCCGGAGCGCGGCCCGGTACTGGTGGAGGCGGGCGACGGCGACGGCTCCTACGTCGCCGTGGCCCGCTCCGGGCCCGAACGGGACTGAGAGGGGCACCACTATGCTGAACCCGATCCGCGCGGCGAAAGGTGGGACACGGGCGTCATGATTCCTGGACTCGGACCGTTGGAGGCGGCGGTCATGGAGGTCCTGTGGGAGGCGTCCGAACCCCTGGCGGTGCGGCAGGTGCGCGAGCGCCTCACCGACCACGCGACCGCCTACACCACCATCTCCACCGTTCTGGAGAACCTCAGGCGCAAGGGGTGGGTCGACCGCGAACAGCTCGGCCGCGTGTGGTTCTACCGCCCCGTGCGGGACCGTTCGGCGCACGCCGCCGACGTGATGCACGAGGCGCTGACCGGCAGCCGTGACTCCGAGGCCACACTGCTGCGGTTCGTGGACGGCATGAGCCCCCAGGACGTGCGCGCCCTGCGCACCCTGCTCGACGGCCTCCCTCCCGAGGAGGAGGCGTGATCTGGCCGTTGGCCGCCGTCTGCGCGGTCGTCGCGCTCGGCGTCAGGGGGCCGGACCTCCTGCGCCGCGCCTCGCGCTCCTGCGGCCCCGGGCCGAGGACGATGCTGGCGCTGTGGACCCTGGCGACCGCGGTCTGGTCGGCCTCCTGTGCGGCTCTGGCAGCCGTGTTCGCCGCCGAACTCCTGGGGCCCTCGGTCAAGGCGGTCCTGGCCGCGTGCCTGAGCGTGTTGCAGGCCCTGGAGCGCGACAACGCCGGGTGGGGCGTGGGCGTCAGCGCCGCGCTGGTCCTGGCGGCGGCGCTGCGCCTGCTGTGGACGGGGGTGCGGCGCGGGAGGGCGGGCAGTTCCTGGAGGCGTTCCCACCACCGTGACCTGCTCTCCCGCGCGCGGCGCCGCCTCCTGCACGGTCAGCGGGTGTGGCTGGTCGACTCCGCCGAGAGCGGGGCCTACTGCGTGCCCGGCGCGCAGGGGGGCGTGGTCATCACCCGGGGTGCTCTGGAGGTGCTGAGCGGGCCCCAGGTACGCGCCGTCCTGGCCCACGAGAAGGCCCACCTGAGCCAACGCCACCACCTCGTGGTCGGGTGGGTGCGCCTGCTCGACTCCGCCTTCCCCCGGGTCCCCCTCTTCCGCGCGGCGGCGTCCGAGGTGCCCGTCCTCGTGGAGTGGGCCGCCGACGACCGGGCCGTGCGCGAGGTCGGCGTGCGCCCGCTGGTGCACGCCCTGGGAGCCCTGGCGGAGGCCGGTCGGAGCCGTTCCCCGCAGGTCCTGTCCATCGACGGCGCCCGCCCGGTCGACCGGGTCCGGCGCCAGGTCGCACCGCTCGCCGGATGCCGACGGTGGAGGGCGCGTGCGCGCACCGCGCTGGTCGCCGCCCTGGTCTCGGCTCCCCTGCTGATCACGGTCGCCTCGGCGCTGGCCGGGGTCCTCCTCCCGTACTGCGACTGCGCGGCCTACTGACTCCTCCGTCCGCGGTCCGCGCCGGAAGGCGCCCCGGCCACCCCGACCGCCCCGGCCGGGGCGCGCCCGGTGCGCCGTGCCCGTCCCCGCGCGCGGCTCGCCGGGGGCGGCTCGCCCGCGGTCCCGTCCCGGAGGAGACACCGCTCACCGTCCTCCGCACGCTTCTTCTATCTGACATAGAAACTGTACTAAGCTGGATAGAAACAGCGTGAGTCGACCGAGGGGCACCCACATGTCCAGCTCATCCGGGTCCGGACCCGGCCGCGGGAAGAAGCAGGTGAACGCCCGGCCCTCGCCGGGCGCGGAGCGCGGGCGGGGGCGTACCCCGGACGGGGGCGGCGGTTCGTGGCGGGGCCTCCTGTTCGCCGGCCTCGCCCTGCTGGTCGTCGCGGGTCTGCTCGTGGCCAACCGCGCCGTGGACGACCGGGCGCAGGAACCCGCGGCGCGGGAGCCGGCGGCCGACTCCGCTCCCCACTCCGCCGGAGCCGACGACCAGACCCCCGACCAGCGTGAGTTCGGGGCCCTGCTGGCCCGCCGGGACCCCGAGGACCCCGCCGCGATGGGCGAGGTCGACGCCCCAGTGGTCATGGTGGCCTACTCCGACTACAACTGCCCCTACTGCGGCCGCTGGGCCCGGGAGACCCAACCCGAGCTGATGCACTACGTCGAACGGGGGGACCTGCGCATCGAGTGGCGCGACTTCCCCATCATCACCGGTTCCTCGGAGACGGTCTCCCACGCCGCCCGGGCCGCCGGGATGCAGGGCGGGTTCTGGGAGTTCCACGAGGCCTACTTCGCCCACGGGGAGAAGTTCGAGGGCGAGGCCCTCGAAGAGGTGCTGGACGGGATCGTCGCGGAGCTGGGCATGGACCCCGAGCGCTTCGAGGAGGACCGGCACGGCGACGAGGTCGCCTCGATGGTGAGCCGCGACTTCGCGGAGGCGCAGGGGATCGGGGTCACCTCCACCCCCGCCTTCCTCGTCAACGGCCAGCCCCTCATGGGTGCCCAACCGCTCTCCGTGTTCGTGTCGGCGATCGAGGACGCGCTGGCGGACGCCGGGAGGGACGGCGATGGCTGACGTCGGTCTCGTCGCGGCCCTGGCGGGCGGCGTGCTCGCCCTGTTCAGCCCGTGCAGCGCCCTGCTGCTCCCCTCGTTCTTCGGGTACGCGTTCCGCGACCCGCGCCGCCTCCTGGGCCGCACCGGCGTGTTCTACCTGGGCCTGTGCACCACGCTGGTTCCACTCGGCGCGGGATCGGCCGCGGTCAGCCGCCTGTTCTACGGAGAGCGCGAACTCCTCATCACCGTCGCGGGCTCGCTCGTCATCGCCTTCGGCGTGGCGCAGATCGTGGGCTTCGGGTTCTCCTCGCGGCTGGCCCGGCGTCTCCAGGGGCGCTTCTCCGGACGCACGAACACCGTCTCGGTCTTCGGGCTGGGCGCGGTGTACGGATTCGCCGGTTTCTGCTCCGGGCCGATCCTCGGCGCGGTCCTGACCGTCGCGGCCACCGGCGGTCCCCTGCGCGGTGCCCTGCTCCTGGCGGTCTACGCTCTGGGGATGGCTGGCCCTCTGTTCGTGCTGGCGCTGCTGTGGGACCGCTACGACCTGGGAGAGAAGCGCTGGCTGCGCGGACGCACCGTCTCCCTCGGCCCCGTGCGCGTCCACACCACGAGCACGCTGTCGGGCCTGTTGTTCGTCGCCATCGGCGTGGTGTTCCTGCGCTATGACGGAACGGCGTCCCTCTTCGGCGGCGTCGGGGCGTTCGACGACCAGAGCTACCGGGTCCAGGAGTGGCTCTTCGCCGTCGGCGGGGCGGGGATCGACGTGTTCGTCCTCGCCGCGGCCGGGATCGCCCTGCTCGCGGCGGGCGTCTGGCAGTGGAGCCGGGCGCGCGGGCCGAAGGGCTCCGAGGGGAGGGACCCCGCTCAGGAGGGGTCTGCCCGAGGCACGCGCTCCGAGACCACCGGCGGAGGAGCGTGAGCGCGCTGACCGGCGGGCGGCACCGGCGCGGCGCACCGTGCGCACCAGCGCGCCGCCGTACCCCGACGCCGGTCCCGACCGTGGGCGCTCGGATCGGCGGGCTCCGCGGGGCCGCGCACATGGGCGTGCGCGCGAGGGCCCCGGCCGCGGCGCGTGCCGGGCCCGGTCCTCGGGTCGGCGCGAAGGCCTACCGTGGGCGCATGGTGTTGATACGGGTCTTCGAAACCGCCGAGGAGCACTGAACAGATGTCGCTGGCCGAACGCCTCCAGAGCCTGTTCGTGGCCCTGGCCGCCGTGGCGGGGCTGGCCGCGGGCCTGCTGCTGCCCGTCGGTCCGGCGGCCGAGCACGTGGTGCTGCCCGCCCTGCTGGCGATGCTCACCGCCGTGTTCGCGCAGATGGACGCCGCCCACGTGGGCGAGGTCGGGCGCGCCAGGACCCTGGTCGCCGTCAGCCTGGCGCTCAACTTCGTGTTCACCCCGGCCCTGGCCTGGGCCCTGGGAGCGGGGCTGCTCGGGGGCGAACCGGACCTGCGCATCGGTCTGCTGTTGCTGCTGGTGACCCCGTGCACGGACTGGTACCTGGTCTTCACCGCCGTGGCGCGCGGGCACACCGGCATCGCCGCCGCCCTGCTGCCGGTCAACCTCGTCCTCCAGCTCGCGCTGCTGCCGGTGTACGTGCTGCTGCTGGGCGGCCGGGCCGCGATGGTCGACGCCGCCACCCTGGCCGAGTCGGTGCTGCTCGTCCTCGTCGTCCCGCTGGCCCTGGCCTCGGTGCTGCGGTGGGCCTCATACCGGTTCAAGGGGGCCGCCTGGCGCGAGCGGTACGTCACCGGTCCGGCCTCGCGCCTGGTCCTGCCGCTGCTGTACGCGGCCGTGCTGGCGATGTTCGCCTGGCAGGCCCGCACCGTCCTGGAGCACGGCGCCGACCTGCTCGCCCTGCTGCCGCCGCTGGCGGTCTTCTTCGTGGCGCTGCCCCTGATCGCCACCGGCCTGTCCCGGATGCTGCGCCTCCCGGCGGACCAGGGGGTCACCCTGGTCATGACCACCACGGCCCGCAACTCGCCCATCGCGCTGGCCGTCGCGGTCGCGGCCTTCCCCGACCGGCCCCTGATCGCGGTGGCGCTGGTCGTGGGACCGCTGGTGGAACTGCCCGTGCTGGCCCTGCTCGCGCAGCTGGTGAGGGTACGGCCTCCCGCCGCGAGCGGGTCCGCTCCGGCCCGGACCCGCCAGGGGCACGGGCGCGAGCGCTGACCCCTCGGACTCCGGCTCCTCGGCGCCGCGTCAGGGCGCGTCGCCGCCCCCGTCCGGAACCCCCTCCCGAAGGAGGGCGCTCAGATGCTTGAGCACCCGCAGCTGCGCGGGGTTGTACAACTGCGCCATGGCCTCGGCCATCGTGCGTTCGGCGCGCTCCGCGCCGCCCGGCGCGTCGGCGGCGGGGTCGGCCGACCACGGGTTCTCCTCACTCCGTCTGCGCACGACCGGCAGCATGCGCGCGGCGAGGCGGTCGATCGCGGCGTCGTCCGCGTCCTCGGGCAGGGCCTCGAACTCCTCGTCCGTCTCGTCGGGGTCGCTGATCAGCTCGCGGAACTTCTCGACGGACCTCTCGCTGAGAACGGTCGAGTAGACCATCAGCAGTGATCGCTGCCGGTCGGAGAGCTCGTGGGAGACCGGCGCGAACGCGGGGGGAACGTAGGCCGGTGCGCGGTGGCGCAGGATGACGGCCAGCTCCGCCCGCACGCGGTTGAGCCGGTCGACCGTCGCCTCCAGCTCCTTGTCCAGCACGCGGATCGCCTCGTCCGGGTCCTCGTCCGCCCGTCCCATCGACGCCACCTCCGACAACGGGACGCCCAGATCGCTCAACCGCTTGATCTGGAGCAGACGGACCAGGTGGGAGACCTGGTACTGCTTGTATCCGTTCGCCGTCCGCTCCGGCACGTCCAGCAGGCCGACCTCGTGGTAGTACCGGACGGCCTTGACCGTCGTGTTGGCGAGCTCGGCAAGCTGCTGAGTACTCCAGGCCACGCGATGCCTCCTCCTCCGCCGCGACCGCGGGCGGCGTCACGCCCCACGCGGACACACAGTCCACACCCTGCCCCGGGGGCAGGGTCAAGCGGCGCCCCCTCGTTCGCCCCCGTTCGCCCCGCGTCTTCGACGCGGGACGGCTCCCGGGCTTGACCCTGCCCCGAGGGCAGCCTCTGGAATGGGCACGAGTGCCGATCGTGACCGGTTCGCGACCGGGCATGCCAGGTGCGCCCCAGCGGCGACGGGCACGCGGCGGTCGCGATACCGCGTCGGGTCGGCCACCGGCCCTCACGAGCGGACAGGGAGCCCGAAGTGATCAAGGAACGCAGACGGCGCGAGGCGGCCAAGCGGATCAGGGACGGCGACGGCCGTCCGCTCAAACGCTTCCGCTGGTGGCAGCCGCTCTCGCGCGCCCTGTTCCACCTGCCCCTGACCGACGGAGGCGGACAGCGCGCGGTCTACTCCGTCGACGTGCCCTACTGGCAGCGGGTCATGACCGAGGACGGCAAGGGCAGGGCCCACCTCTACCTGGACGGCAGGCACCACCTGGAGTCCACGCTCCCGGCGGTCTTCCCGGTGCCGGGAGGGGTGGTCGAGGTGGAGTCGACGGCCTTCGGGCTCAAACGCTGCCACCACGTGACCGCCGGGGGCGACGAGCGCCAGCTCGTTCCGGACGAACGCTCGGCGGAGGGCCGCCGCGCCCGCCTCGACCGCGAGCGCCCGGCGTTGGGCCGCCTGGTCAGGGCGGTGTCTCTGGTCCTGCTGGTCGTGCCGATCCTTCTCGTCGTCCCCCAAGTCGTCGAGGCGGTCTCGCGGGTGCCGCCGGTGGCCGAGCGCTTCGGCGCCTTCACCTCACCCGTCGACCTGCCGCTGTGGCTCAACGTCGCGCTCGGGCTGTGCGCCTCGGCCTCCAGCGTGGAGCGGGCCACCCGGCTGCGCTGGAACGCGCTGCTGGACGGCAGCGGCTGAACGCCGACGCCGCGGGGCGCGCGTTCGCGCGGCGCGGCACCGAGTACCGCGAGCCCCGGCGGCTCACCCGACCCCATCGAAACAGCCCCATCGAACACGGAGCCAGACACATGCGAAGCCTTCGCGAGCCCTTCCGGATCATCCGCGCGAACCTCGGCGCCTACCTCGTGATGAACGCGATCGCCTACGGCGTCTTCCTCGTCGGCGTGGGGGCGGCCCTGGCCTTCCCCGAACTGAACGCCGCCCAGGTCGGCTCCCAGCAGGAGGACGGGACGGCCGACCTGGTGGGGGAGCTGTTCGCGAACCCCTGGCTGTTCGGTCTGACCATCTTCGGGGTCAACGTGCTGACCGTCGCCCTGCTGAGGATCATGCTGCCCTCGATGATCGTGCCCTTCGCCGGAATCCCCCTCTTCGCCTACAAGGCGTACGAGACCGGCGTGATCCTCGCACCCCTCGACGCGACCACGGCCACGCTGATGATCCCGCACTCGCTCACGCTCGTCATCGAGTTCCAGGCCTACGCCCTGCTCATGCTCGGCGCCTACCTCCTCGGGAGGGCCTGGCTGCGCCCCGCGGCGGTCGGCGCCCCCGACCGCCGCCGCGGCTACCTCCACGGCCTCCGGCAGGCCGGCTGGTTGGGTCTGCCCGCGCTGGCGCTGTTCGTCGTCGGCGCGGCCTACGAGGCCTTCGAACTCGTCTACATCGTCCCCCGCATGCTCACGGGCTGATCCCGAAGCGTCAGCGGACGGGGGACCGCCAGCGGAGCACCCGGCCGCCCACGACGACCGGGTGCCCGCGCGTCGGCGCTGACGCCGAGCCGGTCCCCGCCGACGCGGGGGACGCCCGGGCCACACCCCCGCCTCCCGGTCCGCGGCCCTGGCGCCGCAGACCTTCGGGGGGTTCTTCGCCGGACGCGGCATGGTCGTCGGACTCGACGCCCGCGGGCCGACGGCGGGCTACCCCCCGACGGCGCGGCCCGCGTAGTCGGGCGCGGGTTCGGCGAGGGCGGCCAGGCGTGCGGCGGCCTCCTCCGGGAAGGGGACCGCCCGGCCCAGCGCCTGGTCGACGTGGAGCGCCATCAGCTCCTCGGTCGCCACCAAGGCGTCGCCGACCCGCATCTCGTGGCAGATCCGCACCTTCCTGGCGCCGGGTCGGTCCGGGCCCGGACCGACCACCCGGGTGCGGACCTCGACCTCGTCGTCCGCGGCGACCTCGCGCAGGTAGCGCACGTGCGCCTCCACCGTGTACAGCGAGCGGCCGGACCGCTCGCGGTAGGCGGCGTCCAAGCCGACCCGGTCCATCAGCGCGTCCGTCGCGAACCCGAAGACCAGGACGTAGTAGGCCTCGCTGAGGTGGCCGTTGTAGTCGATCCACTCGGGCCGCAGCCGCTGGGTGAGCGTCGCGCTCACGCGTCCGCCCCCGCCCGCTCGGCGGCCTCGGCGCGTTCGACCTCCTCCAGCGCGCGGGCCACCGCGATCAGGCGGCGGTCGCGCTGGGCGATCAGTTCGGCGGTGGAGCGCCCGGCCACGACCTCGTCCGTGCCCGCGACCATGCGGTCGCGCAGTCCGGCGGTGAGTTCGGGCGCCTCCAGGCGGGTCCACGGGGACTTCAGGGACGGGCCGAAGTGGTCGAGCATGTGCGCCATGCCGCCCTCTCCCCCGGCCAGGTGGAAGGTCAGGCAGGGGCCGAAGAAGGCCCAGCGCAGCCCGGGGCCGCTGGTCATCGCCAGGTCGATCTGCTCGACGGTGGCCTCCCCCTCGGCGACCATGTGCAGGGCCTCGCGCCAGGCGGCCTCCTGGATCCGGTTGCCGATGAACCCCGGCAGCTCCCGCTCCATGGTGATCACCGACTTGCCCGCGGCGCGGTAGAAGTCCGAGGCCCAGTCGACGGCCCACCGCTCGCTGCGCTCGCCGCCGACCACCTCGACCAGGGGCACCAGGTAGGGCGGGTTGAACGGGTGTCCGACCACGAGCCGCCCCGGTGTGCGGGCCCCCACCTGCATCTCGCTCATGCTGTAGCCGGAGGTGGACGAGGCGATGACCACGCCCTCGGGGGTGGCGGCGTCGATCTCGGCCAGCAGGTCGATCTTCAGGTCCAGGCGCTCCGGGGCGCTCTCCTGGACGAAGTCCGCGTCGGCCACGGCCTCAGCGAGCGTGTCCACGACCCGCAGGTTCGCCATGGAGGCCCCCTCGGCCGGGCCCAGCTCCTCCAGGGCGGGCCAGGCCGAGGAGACCAGCCCGCGCAGCCTGCTCTCGGCGTCCGGGGCGGGGTCCCAGGCGACCACCCGGTAGCCGCGGCCCAGGAAGTGGGCCACCCAGCCGCCCCCGATGACACCCGCTCCGACGCAGGCGACCGTGCGCACGGCCTCGGGGGTGGTTCTCGCGTTCTCCGTCATCGTGCTCCTCGTGTGGTCGGCGGTTCGTGTGGGGCGGTGGTCAGGCGGCGCGGCGGAGCCCGAGCATGGCGCGGGTCTCGTCCGGTGTGGCCACCCGGGCGCCGAGCTGCTCGATGATGTTGACGGCCTTCTCGGTGAGCTGGCCGTTGGTGGCCTTCACCCCGCGGCTGAGGTAGAGGTTGTCCTCCAGCCCCACCCGGGCGTGCCCGCCGAGCAGCACCGACTGCGCCACCCACGGCATCTGCTTGCGGCCGATGGAGAAGCTCGCCCACTGCGCGCCCTCGGGGAGCAGGTTCACCATCGACTGGAGGACGCCCGGGTCGGAGGGCGCCCCGTAGGGGATGCCGGTGCACAGCTGGAACAGCGACGGGTCGTCGATGAGGCCCTCGGCGTGCATGGTCTTGGCGAACCACAGCTGGCCGGTGTCGAAGATCTCCAGCTCCGGGCGGACCCCGAGTTCCTGGATGCGCCTGGCGCCCGCGCGCAGCATGTCCGGGGTGGAGATGTACACCTGGCTCCCGTCACCGAAGTTCAGGCTGCCGCAGTCCAGGGTGCAGATGTCGGGCAGCAGTTCCTCCACGTGCGGCAGGCGGTCCAGGCCGTTGACGAGGTCGGTGCCCTCCTCGAACTCGAGCGGGTCCTCCTGGCCGATCACCAGGTCGCCGCCCATGCCCGCGGTGAGGTTGATGACGATGTCCACGCCGGTCTGGCGGATGCGGTCGACGACCTCCCGGTAGAGGGCGTTGTCGCGGGAGGGGGCGCCCGTCTCGGGGTCGCGGACGTGGATGTGCACCACGCTGGCACCGGCCTCGGCGGCCTCGACCGCGGCGGCGGCGATCTGCTCGGGCGTCACCGGCACGTGCTCGCTGCGGCCGACGGTGTCCCCGGCGCCGGTGAGGGCGCAGGTCAGGATGGGTTTGGGGTTCATGGTGTCGCTCATGGCGGTGCTCCGTCTCCGTGTGTGTGCGGTGTTGCGGATGCTGTGGACGGGCGGCCCCCGGGGCCGGAGGGGGCGTTTTCGGGCGCGCGGAACCGAGGTGAGGGCTCCGGAGGGGGCCGGGGCGGGTACGGGCCGGGTCGAATGCGGGCTGGCTCAGTCCCCCGGGGCGCCACTGCCGCCCGGGATATCGCCGTCCCCCGGGGCGCCGCGACGGCCCAGGACGTCGCTGTCGATGACCGAGCGCAGGGTGTCACGCATGTGGGCGACCGACCGCCCGGGCATCCCGGTCATGACCTGGATGCCCATGCCGTCGATGAGGGCGGTGAGGCGTCTGGTCATCTCCTCGACGTCGAAGTCGGCGAAGACCCCGCTCTCCCTGCCCTCGCGCAGGGTGCGGGCGATGGTCTCGTGCCAGCGCAGGTAGGAGTCGGTGTGCAGCCCGCGCATCCGCGGGTCCAGCGCCGCCGCCGTCCACACCTGGAGCCAGATCGACCACTCCAGCCGCAGGCGCTCGGAGTCGGGGAGCTGGAGTTCGATGAGCCGCAGGAGGCGTTCGTAGGGGTCCTCGATGGTGTGCAGCCCCGCGACCTGGCGGTCGAAGGCCTGCTTCACCGAGTGGCGCAGCGCCTCCACCAGCAGGTCGTTGAGGGTCGGGAAGTAGTAGTGGACGGTGGCGCTGGACGTCCCGCAGGCCTGGGCGATCTGGGCGACGCGGACCGAGTGGAGGCCGCGTTCGGCGATGAGGGTCCACGCGGCCTCGATGATCTGGAGCCTGCGGCTGTGCTCCCGGGCGGCCGCGGGGTGGCCCGCCAGGCTCGCGGAGGTCGGCCGTACCGCCGACGAGTCGCGCGGTACCGCCGAGACCGTCTCCGCGTCGTCCTTGCCGTTGAGCAGCCAGTTGACCGTCACCCCGGTCTCGTCGGCGATACCGGCCAGTTCCAGGGCGGTGAAGCGCCGGGTGCCGGTCAGGGACTTGGAGAGTTTGCTGGGGTCGATGCCGAGTCTGGTCGCGAACTGGCGCTGGGAGAGGCCGGATCGGCGGATCGCCTCGCGGGCCCTGCCGCGCACGTCGTCGGCCACGTTGTCGCTCACGGTGGGAACGTAACAGCACGATGGCGATTTTCGCAACGCGGATGTGGTTGTCACTTCGTTACAGAGGCATCGGCCCGAGCGCCCCACTACCCAGGAAACCCTTGCCACCAAACGCTTTTCCTCATAACGGCAGCGCACAGCGGTGGACCGAGAACAGCGGTGAGGCGATTCTGACTGGTTGATTAGTCAAGCGCAACACAGTAGTAACTGGATAGCCCACGCCCTCGACCCCGGAGGTGACCCGAGCTATCCGCTGGAACATCGACAAAACAGTCTTCTGGCCCGCGCTGATCATGGTGATCGGCTTCAGCGCGCCGTTCGTGATCGCGCCGCAGACGGGTGAACGCCTGCTCGGCGAGGTCCTGTCCCGGCTCCAGTCCGACCTGGGCTGGGTGTACATGTGGTTCGTCGCCGCACTCGCGGTACTGCTCGTCTGGCTGCTCTTCAGCAGGTACGGCCGCATCAGGATGGGCGGCCCCGACGACCGCCCCGAGTTCTCCACCCCCACCTGGCTCGCGATGATCTTCACCGCCGCGATCGGCGGCGGCCTCATGTACTGGGGGATCATCGAGTGGGCGCACTACCACGTGGATCCCCCGTTCCAACTCGAACCGCACAGCGCAGAGGCCGCCGAGTGGTCGGCCACCTACCCCCTCTTCCACTGGGGTCCCACCGCCTGGGCGGTCTTCTGCGTACCGACCCTGGCCCTGGCCTACGCCTACCACGTGCGTAGAATCCGCCGCCTGCGCCTGAGCGAGGCCTGCCGCGGGGTGCTCGGCGACCGCGTCGACCGCTGGCCGGGGCGCCTGATCGACGTCTTCTTCATCCTCGGGATGATCGGGGCGGCGGGGACCTCGCTGGCCCTGGCCGTGCCCACCGTCGCCGAGGGCGCCTCCCGCATGCTGGGCTTCGAGCCGGGCCCCACCCTCAACACCATCGTCATCGGCCTGTGGACCGTGCTGTTCGGGGGCAGCGTCGCCCTGGGCCTGCACCGCGGCCTCAAGCGCCTGGCCAACCTCAACCTCTACCTGGCCGCCGCCCTGGGCGTCCTGGTCCTGGTGCTGGGCCCGGCGGTCTTCGTCATCGACACCTTCACCAACAGCGTCGGCATGCTCGCCCAGAACATCGTGCGGATGAGCACCTACACCGATCCGGTCGGCGGGTCCGGCTTCGAGGAGATCTGGACGGTCTTCTACTGGGGCTGGTGGATCTCCTACGGACCCTTCGTCGGCATGTTCTGCGCCAAGATCTCCAAGGGGCGCACCGTCCGGCAGATCATCGTCGGCATGTGCGGCTTCGGCAGCCTGGGCTGCTGGCTCTCGTTCGCGCTGCTCGGCAACTCCAGCATGGCCTTCGAGCTGAGCGGACAGGCGCCCATCGTCGACACCCTGGAGGCCGAGGGCGCGGTCCCGGCCATCTTCGCCACGCTGGAGGCGTTCCCGCTCAGCTGGATCATCACCCCGCTGTTCCTGCTGCTGTTGCTGGTCTTCCTGGCCACCACGCTGGACTCCGCGTCCTACATCATGGGCTCTGCCACCTCCCGTGACCTGCCCAACGAGGTCGAGCCCTCCCGGGCCAACCGCGTGCTCTGGGCGATCGTCCTGGCCGCGGTGTCGGTCTCGGTGATGTCGGCCGGAGGCACCGACGCGTTGCAGACCCTGTCGGTCGTGACCGCCTTCCCGCTGATCTTCATCCTGAGCCTGGTCGCCGCCTCCCTGGTGCGCTGGCTCCGCGAGGACGAGCGCTACCGTTCCGGCGCTGCGGCCCCCGGGGCCGGTACTGGAGCCGAGCCCGGTCTCGATCCGGACCGGGGGAAGGAACCGGGACTGGACACGCCTCCGTCACCGCCGACCCCGGCTGCGAGGTGACCCCTCCCAGGCGGTGGCACCCGGGGCGGTCCGGCTCCGGTGGCGGGCCCGCGCCCGCCGGACCGCCGGGGACCTCGCGCGGGCGGCCCTCGGCGGCCCCCTCCTGGTTCCCGCCCCCGGCGGCGCAGCGCTCCCGGTTCCGGAGCGGGGCCCGGCCCACTCGGACGCCCGCGTCCCCGCTCGGGACCACGGGCGCCGGGCGGGGCCGTCGTACACCAGGCGGGGCCACCCCGGGCGCGACGGAAGCGCACACGGCCACATGTGGCCAGGAGATCCGCCACGATGCGTGTCGGAACGGACACTAAACTACGTTCTGGTTCCGCTTCGACGGCTCCGCCGCCGTGGAGACCCGCCATACGGGGCACGGTATGAGCCGACCGTGGCGGACTCCTGCCCCGCCGTTCTCCGGCCCGCCTCTCCCCCGCCAGCAAAGGCCCCCATGCGACCCCAGCCCCCACAGCAAGGCCCGACCGCGTTCCCGGAGCGGATCCCCGTCCCCGGGCCGGTACGCGGCCTGGCCGCGGTGCTCTGGAGCTCCGCCGCCATCTCGTTGGCCGTGCTCGTCATCAACATGACCACCGCGCCCATGTTCGGCGTCGATCCCGGGTACGCGTTCGGCGCCTCGCTGCCCCACACCGTCATCGGCGTGCTCATGGCGGTGGCGGCGTTCCCCGTCACCCGCGGCCGTTCCTGGGCCCGGACCATGGCCAAGGTCGTCCTCATCATCCAGATCGTGCTGCAGTCCATGATGCTGCTCGGCGGAAACAGCGTCCTCTGGGCGCTGCTCCTGTTCCCCCTGGCCATCACCGGAGCGGTCCTGCTGCACCGGCCCGTGTCCCGGTGGTTCTTCGCGTTCCACGCCCAGGCCGCCGGTCAGGGGCATGCCCAGCAGTACACCCACCATCCGCACCATCAGGTGAACCAGGGCTACTACCCGCCCCAGCAGTACCCGCAGCAGCCCTACGGGCAGCAGCCACCGCAGCACGGCTCCTGGAACCAGGACCCCCGCCAGCAGTAGTTCGCGGACCGCCCCGCTTCCGTCAGCGGTACCCACCGGGGCCGACAGTGTCGGTGCCGAACACCGGCCCCTTGGTCTGCTGGAACCCCTCCGGCCCCTAACGCCCGTACTCGCGGCCGACCCCTCAGTCCTCGGCGCCGGTGGCGCCGCGCTGGTAGGCGGTCGGCTGGCCGGGCCTGGCCACCAGCTCGCGGGCGGCCGCCAGGTTCTGGTCGATCGCGGCCTGCCATCGCCTCGGGTCCCTGCGGCGGTGTTCGCGCGCCAGCGCGAACCCGGACAGCACCGGGCCCAGCCACGCGTCGGCGATCGGGGCCGGAGGTATCCGCAGGTCCTGGCACGCTCCGTCGCCGTGGATGCGGCGGGCGATCGCGTTCAGCGCCGGTCGGGCCAGCTCGCCGGGAACCTTGAGCATCGCGTGCAGGGCGGAGGTCGCCGAGGCCAGCGTCGCGTCCGCCAGCACGGCCGACTCCTCCGTTGCCGGTCCGGTCACGGCCTGGAACACGGCGTCCAGGCGTGCGGCGGCCTCGTTGCCCGTGATCCCCTCGACCAGGCGCGCGTCGATCCCCAGCAGGTGGGCGACGTACCACCAGTAGCGGTACAGGTCGGCCTGCTCGCGGCTGCTCAGCCCGAACCCGAGAAGTTCTTCGGCGGTGTAGGCGGTCAGGGTGAAGTCCATCCAGGTCCGCCCCAGGTCGACCTGGTTGATCGGGCAGCCGTCCGCCGAGCTGTCGTAGCCGCGGTTCAGCGCGAGCCTTCGCATGTGCGCGTGCAGTATCCGCACCTCCAGGGTCGCCACGTAACCCGGCTGTCCGACGCGGAGGCTGCCGGGCAGCATGGTCCGGGTGAGCCAAGCCCCGGTCTCCTGGATGCGCCGCTGCGCGGACTCGACCAGCCGACCCGTCGTCGTCAGCACCTCGGAGATCGACGGCGACTCGTAGACCCGGATCAGGGAGCCCGCGTTGAGCGCGATGATGTGCACCGGCGGCGGCGAGGTGTAGAACGGCATGGGGCCCTGGTCGAGCAGGGCGTCGTCCACGTAGCCGGGCGGGCTCTCGGTCTGCCGCAGCAGCGCCTCCAGTGCCGGGGGCGGGTCGGTGAGGGAGGTCAGGCCCTCCCGGATGCCCTTGTTCACCACGGGCCTGGCCTGTGGCATCCCGATCTCGTGCATCTCGGCGACGACCGCGTCGGCGAGCACGTCACCGGTGGTCAGCGCCCACTGCATCAGGTCGGCTCGGGCCTGGCCGAACTGGGCCAGGACGGTCTGCCGCCCCGCCCTCCGCGTCGGCCACGGGCTCTGCTCGGTCATGCTCTCTCCTTGGCGGTCTGGTGTTGGCAGTCGGGTTGGCAGTCGGGTGTCGGCCGTCCGCCCGGGCCGGGTGGTGTGCCCACGGGTTCCGGCCCGGGCGGACGGGACGGGACGGGATCACGGTCCCCGGACCCGCGGCGGCCCGGTTGGTGTGCCGTTCTCGGGCCGCTCAGCCGTGTGCCCGGGCCCGCGGCCTGTCCGGGGAGCCGTGGGCGTCGCCGCTCCCGGCGATGTCGCTCAGCACCTCGGAGGCGGCGAGTTCGTCACGGGCGGCGAGGCGGTCGAAGCCGTTGACGGCGGGGTAGACGTAGCGGCCCAGGGTCGCGATGAGGACCGCGCCGACGACGAGGACGCCCATCAGGACGGGGATGACGGGGTCGTAGGAGCCCAGCAGGTCGTACCCCAGCCCGAGGAGCAGCGGCCCCAGCGCGCTGCCCAGGAGGAACGCGGCCTGGACCAGGCCCAGGATGCGGCCGAAGTAGCGCGTGCCCAGGTAGCGGGTGATGAGCAGGGCGAGCAGGTCGCCCTCGATGCCGAAGGCGACGCCGATGAAGGCGACCGCGACGGCCGCGGCACCGAACGGCGGCTCCAGGAAGAACATCCCGGCGATGGGGGCGATCATCACGATCGGACCGATGACGCACGCGTGCACCCGGTCGAGGATGAGGCCGCCCGCCACCCGGCCCACCAGCGAGGCGAGTCCGAAGACGACCAGCAGGGTGGCGGCCTGGTCGGCGCTCAGCCCGCGGTCGGTCATCATCGGCACGAGGTGGACCTGGAGGCCGTAGACGACGACCCCGACCAGGCCCAGCCCGAGCGCGATGCCCCAGAACTGCCGGGTGCGGACCGCCTCGCCGACCGTCAGGCCGGGGAGTTCGAGGCTGACCTCGCGGCCCTCCACCCGGGCCTCCCGGACGAGTCGTCCGCGCACGTGCCGTTCGGCGCGGGCGCGCACGAACAGGGTGACCATCGTGACCGACACCAGGACCGAGATCAGCGCCATGAGGCCGTAGGCCGTCCGCCATCCGACGCCTTCGATGAGTGCTCCGGCCAGCAGCGGGGCCAGGGCCGAGCCCAGCCCGATGATGCCCGTCACCACTCCGACGGCGAGGGCGCGGTTGTTGTCGAACCAGCTCACCACCGCCCTGGTGGCGGGCACGGCCGTCCCGGCCCCGAAGAAGCCCACGAAGAAGCACGGGACGAGGTAGACCCACTCGACCGGCGGCACCAGCCCGATCAGCGCCATCGAGGCCGCGAACAGCACGAACCCCGGCACGAGGATGTACCGCGCGGCGAAGCGGTCCACGAGCTGGGCGACGATGACCAGGCCGATCGCCATCCCGACCGCCGCGACCGAGAAGGCCCCGGTGACGGTCGTGCGGCTGAAGCCGGTGTCCTCCACGATCGGCAGGACGAACAGGCCGATGGTGGCCAGGTACATCTGGGGGCCGACGGCGTTGGCGGTGCCGCTGCCGACGAGCACCCACCAGGGGCTCCTGGGTCTCGGCGTGCGGGGGGCGGCGGTACTCATGCGGTCTCCGTGGGTTGTGGGGCGGTCGGGCAGGCGGTGGCGGTCGGACAGGGCGGTCAGACGGCGGCGGGGAAGGAGACCCTGGTCAGCTCCTCGGAGACCTGCCAGACGCGCGCGGCCTCCCGGGCGCTGCGCAGCGGCGGGTACAGCCGCTGCTCGGACGGCGGGCCGCCCAGCCTCCCGAGGCCGCTGGGGCTGTAGAGCGCGCCGGGCTTGGCGGCCGGGTCGGTCGCGGCCATGAGCGCGGGCAGCTTCGACGTTTCGAGGGTGCCCAGCAGGATTCCGCGGGCAGACAGGGCCCGGATCCGGCGGATGTGGGGGGTGTCCTCGCCGCGGCCGATCTCGGGGCGGGCGGCCAGGAGGCTGGTCGGGGCCACCCCGGGGTGGGAGAGGTTGCTGGTGATGCCCCACCCGTGGGCCGTGCTGCGGCGGTCCAGTTCGAGGCCGAAGAGCCCGAACGCGATCTTGGACTGGCTGTAGGCGCGCATCCCGTTGTAGGAGCGCTCCCAGTTCAGGTCGTCCCAGTTGATGGAGCCGCGGCGCGCGGCGACGCTGATCTGCGAGGTCACCCGCGCCCGGCCCGCGCGCAGCAGCGGGAGGATGTGGCCCACGAGGGCGAAGTGGCCGAGGTGGTTGGTGCCGAACTGGAGCTCGTGGCCGTCGGTGGTGGTCTGCTGGTTCGGGGGTCTCATCACGCCGGCGTTGTTGATGAGGATGTGGATCGGCAGGCCCTCCCCGCGCAGGGTGTCGCCGAGGGCGGCGACCGAGGCGAGGGAGGACAGGTCGAGGCTGCGCAGCGAGACGTTCGCGCGGGGCACCGTCCGCCGGATCGCGGTGATCGCGTCCTCTCCCTTGCGTGTGTTGCGGACGGGCATGATCACCTCGGCGCCCGCGGCGGCCAGGCGCCTGGCCATGGCCAGGCCCATCCCGTCGCTGGCGCCGGTGACGAGCGCGCGCCTCCCGGTCAGGTCGGGCACGGTGATGTCGATGGTTCGACGTGGCATGGTCGTTCTCCCTCATGTCGTGGCTGGGGTTCGCCGCCGGGTCCCCGTCGCCGGGTCGGTCCGGCGGCCCCGGTCCGCGCGGGTGGTCCCGGTGCGGGTGCTCCCGGAGCGGACGGCCGCGCCACCGGCGAAGGCGTCGGTGGCGTTCGCCCGCGACCGCTCCGGGGCGGTGGGCGAAGGCACGTCGGGGCGGTGGGCGAGCACGCGTCCGCACGCCCTCCCGGGTCCCGCTCGGGCCCTGGTACCGATCCTGGACGGACGGCGCGGTCCTATCCAGGACCTGCCGATCACAGGCTCACCGGGCCGCCTCCCGGAGGATCGACGCGCCGGAGGAGCACCCGTTCCTGCCCCGGACGTACGCCACGGGGTCTCCGCCGCCCTGACCGGCGAGGGGGTCGGCCAAGGGGAAGGGCGGACTCCGTGTGTCGCGAGCGGCCGTGGGCCGGAGTTCCCGACCGGAGGCGAACCGCGATTGTCGGGTCGCTCCCCCGGAGTGCTCCCTAACGTGGCCGGTGAACGAGAGGGGAACCGGTTCATGCTGACCGATCACGACATCAGGGCCTTCGTCGAGGACGGGTTCGTCGCCCTGCGCGGGGCGTTTCCGCGCGAACTCGCCGACCGGGGCCGGGAGCGGCTGTGGGCCGACCTCGGCTGCGAGCCCGACGACCCCGCCACCTGGACCCGGCCGGTCGTCCGCCTCGGCGGCTACCACGACCCGCCGTTCCGGGAGGCCGCCACCACCCCCGCGCTGCACGAGGCGTTCGACCGGTTGGTGGGCGAGGGCCGTTGGCAGCGCCCGGGCGGGCTCGGCACCTTCCCCGTGCGCTTCCCCAGCGACGAGGACCCCGGGGACGCCGGCTGGCACCTCGACGCGTCGTTCGCCGGTGCCCGGGGGGAGCCCCGCGTCAACCTCCGCTCGCGTGGCCGCGCCCTGCTGATGCTCTTCCTGTTCTCCGACGTCGGCCCCGACGACGCCCCCACCCGCATCCGGGTGGGCTCGCACCGCGACGTGCCGCCGCTGCTGGCCGACGCCGGTGACGAAGGCCGCGAGTTCATGGACCTGTGCGGCGCCGCCGTCCCGGCCAGCGAGGGCCGCCCCGAGGCACTGGCCACCGGCGCGGCCGGGGACGTCTTCCTGTGCCACCCGTTCCTCGTGCACGCCGCCCAGCCGCACCGGGGCGCCGCCCCGCGCTTCATGGCCCAGCCGCCGCTGCTGCCCCTGGGGGAACTCGACCTCGACGCGCGGCGGCCCACCCCGGTCGAACGTCCGGTCATCGAGGCGCTACGCGCGTGCTGACCCGCGCCGGGGCCGCGCGGTGGTCCCGGCCGTCACGCACCGGCGGGCGACGGCGGCGCCTCCAGGACGAAGAAGAGGAAGCCGATCCTGGTCGACAGGGCGTGGAACTCGTCGGGGAACAGCTCACGGGCGGCCGGATCGGGCTGCGGCTCGCTGATGGCGCACAGGCGGAACCCGGCGGCGGTGAAGGCGTCGGTCATCGCGTGCAGCGGCCTGCGCCAGAACCTCAGCGGAACGGTCCGCCCTCCGAACGCGAACTCGGCACTGTAGCTGGTGGTCGCGAAGTAGTCGGGCCGGGGGTCCTGGATCGCGTAGTCCGTGAACGGGTGCTGCACCGACGCGATCAGCCGACCGCTGGGCCTGAGCACGCGCCGGAACTCGGCCAGCGTCGGGCCCCAGTCCTCCAGGTAGTGCAGCACCAGCGACGCGACCACGTCGTCGAACGCGCCGTCGGCGAACGGGAGGGGATCGCTCAGGTCGGCCACGCGCAGGTCCGCGTCCTCCCCGAGCCTGCGCCTGGCCAGCGCCAGCATTCCGGCGCTGGCGTCGACACCGGTGACGTCGGCGCCCCGGTCGCGCAGGGCGGCGGACAGGGGGCCCGCGCCGCAGCCCGCGTCCAGGATGCGGCGGCCGGTCACGTCCCCGGCCAGGGCCAGCATCGCGGGCCGTTCGTAGTAGGCGTTCTGGATGTTGTCCTCGTTGTCCGCCGCGTACGCCTCGGCGAAACCGTCGTAGTCGTTCGTCCGGGCCGGATGCGCGGCCCGGGCGGGGGTGTGGGGTACATCGGTGACTCGGTCCATCGCTGGAGCCTAGTGTGCGCACGGTCCGTCGGGCGGCCCCGTCACGGTCCGGGTGGGACGGAAGAGGCCGCCGCCCGGAGGAGATGGGACAAGGTCGTCGTGGTCCGGACCCGCGCTCCCGGAAGACCGGAGCGGAGGCGCTCCCGGCCGTGATGGCCGGGAGCGCCCCCGCCCGGACGTGGCCGGCGGGCGCTCGGCCGCGTCCGGGGATCAGCAGCTCAGGTTCGATCCGGTGGTGGTGCCGAGGATCTGGGTGAACTGCGTGAACTTGTTGATGCGGCTCTGGACCTGCGCCGGGTTGCCCCCGTTGCACTCGATCGAGCCGTTGATCGCACGGATCGTCTCACCGAAGCCGTGTCCGTTGACGATGGCGTTGTGCGGCGTGATCGTGCCGGGTCCGGACTGGGTGTTCCAGTACCAGAGGCCGGTCCGCCAGGCGACCGAGGCGTTCTGCTCGACCAGGTAGGGGTTGTTCAGCAGGTCGATGCCGAGGGCGTCGCCGGCGGCCTTGTAGTTGTAGTTCCAGCTGAGCTGGATCGGGCCGCGCCCGTAGTAGGCGGCCTGACCGGCCGGGCAGCCGAAGGGCTGGTTCCAGTCGCAGTAGTGCGGGTAGTTGGCCTCGTTGGTCTCCCTGATGTGCACCAGCCCGCCGGTCTCGTGGCTGACGTTGGCCAGGAAGGCGGCCGCCTCGCGCTTCCTCACCTCGGTGCTGCCGGTGTTGGCGAAGGCCGGGTAGGAGCTGAGGGCGGCGGTGAGGCCGCTGTAGGTGTAGAAGGGGTTCCGGTTCGGGAACATCTGGTTGAACTGGGCCTCGGTGACGACGAACCCGCTGGGGCCGGGCTCCTCACCGCCGCCGTCGGTGCCGCAGGGGCCCTGGTCGGTCCAGACCTCGGAGGTGCCGGGACGCTCGTTCTGCGTCCACCACCTGGCGGTGTAGTTGCGGCCGTCGTAGGAGACCTGCCCGCCGCCGGTGTAGACGGCGGAGGAGTTCCAGGCCGGCGCGCAGGTGGCGGCGGCCTGCGCGACGGTCACGGGGAGGACGACGAGCACAGCCGCGAGCGCGCCGAGCGCGGCCAGCTTGCTCAGGAGACGACGGATCACGTGTTCACACTCCTAGGGTGCGGCGCGACGTCCGACCGCGCGCCGCTGGGGGTGCCGTCACCAAAGCAAGGGTGGTCTAGACCTGTCAAGACCAGTAACACGGATCGTGAGGACAAGGTGACAGGAGGACCAGGACGGCGCACCGGCGTCGGGCTCGTCTCCGGGCCGCCGAAAGTCCGTCCTCACACGGCGAACGCACGGCAGGCGCCTCGGACACCCCTGCAGCCGACTCGGACGCGGCCGTCACCCACCCGCCCACCGACGGGTGATCCGCCGACCGGTTGCATCGGGTGGAAGATCCTCGCGTCTCATGCAATCCGGCCTACCGCACGAGGTCGGCCCTCCAGTCCGTGGCCAGGGGCGGAGCCCTTGTTCCTCAGGCCCCGCCCCGAACAGGGCTCACCGCGTCCCGACATCGTGAGTGATGCCGTCGGCGATGGCCTGGAGTTTGTCCGGATTGGCCACGTTGTGGACGGCGGTGATGCGGCCGTCGGCGTCGAAATCGAAGGTGACCGTGGCGATCACGCGGTCCGAGCCGCTGAACACCACGCCCGGCCCGCCGTTGACCTCGACGAGTTCGGCCCTCATGTCGGCAGGCTCGACGCCCTGGTAGGTGACGGTGCCGATAGCCGCGAACCAGGAGGCCACCGTGGACGCGCCCACGACCGGACGCATGGCCTGGCGGACCTTGCCGCCGCCGTCGGTCCACAGGGTGACGTCCGGGGACAGCAACTCCATCAGGGCGCTGATGTCACCGCCGGTCGCGGCGGCGAAGAACCGCTCGGTGACCTCGCGCCGCCTTGAACGGTCCGCGGTGAAGCGCGGCCGACGGGCCCGCACGTGCTCACGAGCGCGGTGCGCAGCCTGCCGCACCGCGGCTTCGGACCGCTCCACCGCCTCCGCGATCTCGGCATGGCTGAAGCCGAAAACCTCCTTCAACACGAACACCGCGCGCTCGAGCGGGCTCAGCGTCTCCAGCACCACCAGCATCGCCATCGACACCGACTCGGCGTCCGTGACGGCCTCAGCGGCGTCCCCGCTGGTGAGGATGGGCTCCGGAAGCCACGGCCCGACATAGGTCTCACGCTTGCGCCGCGTGGAGCGCAGCTGTTCCAGCGCCAGATTCGACACGATTCGCGTCAGGTACGCCTTGGGGTCGGCCACCTGCGAGCGGTCGGCGGCCGACCATTTGACCCAGGTGTCCTGGACCGCGTCCTCGGCATCGGCCGCGGTGCCGAGGACGCGGTAGGCCACCGAGAACAGCAGGTTGCGATGCCGGTGGAACACCTGCTGGTCGAGGTCCGGGGAAGGGTGGGTCACCGCGCCTCCCGGATCCGGGTGAAACGGCCGCCGCGGGGCCAGAACGCGCCCGAGGCGGGCATCTTCTTCATACGGCCCCACGTGGGCCAGGGCGAAGCAGTCACCGTCTCCTTATAGCGGACCGCCATGCGGCCGGTCAGACACACCCGTCGAGGGCTGTCGTCGGGGCGGGTGAACTGCACGACCGCGTCGCGCCGGCCCAGGCTCACCGGCGTGTGGTAGTAGCCGAAGCGGAACGGCTTGGGCTGCTTGCCCTTCAGCGTACGGACGATCGACACCGCGGCGTGGACACCGGTCGGCATGCCGCCCTGGCAGGTGCCGTGCATCACGCCGTAGCCCTGGAGGATCGCGGCCGCGTCGCCGATGGCGTACACCTCCGGATGCGACACCGACCGCAGCGCGGCGTCGGTGACGATGCGGTCGCGCTCGTCGACGGTCAGCCCGGCGGAGGCCGCCAGCGGCGACACCCGCGTACCGCTCGTCCACAAGACCGCGTCGGCGGTGATGCTCTCCCCGCCCACCAGCTCGACCGCACCGGGCAGCACCTTCGCCACCTCGACCCCGCTGCGCACCCGGACGCCCAGGCGCTGAAGCGCGGACCGCAGATACGTTCTGGCCTTGGGGTTCATGGTCGCACCGGGTTCGCGTCGGCCCAGCAGCACGACGTTCAGCTCCGGGTGCTGCTCGGCGATCTCCGCGGCCGACTCGACCCCGGTGAGCCCGCTGCCGGCGACCACCACCGTGCCGCTGCCGAGCCGCGCCAGCCGGTCGGCCAGCGCCTCGGCGTCCTGCGCGCTGTTCAGGGTGTACGCGTGCTCCTCGACACCCGGCACCGCCGCCGTGTCGGCCACGCCGCCCAACCCGTACACGAGCGTGTCGTAGTGCAGGATGCGGTCGTCGTCGATCCGCACGCTCCTCGTGTCCGTGTTCACCGCCGTCACCCAGCCGCGTACGAACTGCGCACCCGTCCCCTCCAGCAGCTCCGGGATGCTCAGCTCGGCGAGCTGCTGCCCGGTCGCCGTCATGTGCAGCCGCAGCCGTTCGGTGAACCGCTCCTGCGCGTTCACCAGGGTCACCCGCACGTCCTCGTGCTGCTTGAACCGGGCCGCGAGCTGGATCGCCGCGGACATGCCCGCGTAACCCGCCCCCAGGATCAGAACACGGTGTGCGGCCGCCATGCCTGCCTCGTCTTGTGCGCTCATCGTTCCGCCTTCCTCCACTTGCTGCCGACGACCACCAGATGGAAGCTGCCCGCCTATCCGTGACACGCGGCGGGTGTGATGCGCGACACAGTCGGCTTGGCGGCGCTCGTGACCCGCGCGACCAGCGAGTCCCCCTCGGCTGCGACGTGCTCCGGGACCGCGCCCGTGACCGCACGGTCTTCGGCTCCGTCCCGCTTCCCGGAGCTGGCCGGGCCGAGGCCCCCGCGCCTTGAAGGTGTGGCAGCAGACCAAGGGCTTCCAGCTCTCCCGCGAGCAGCTCACGGCCGTCATGCGCCTCATCGCTCGACGAACCGCTTCCCCACGGCGAGGAGGCGACGCTCAGCTACGGGTTCAGCGTGGACCCCGACCACGAGCAGGTGCTGATCGCGATCGGACCCGAGGGGGACGACGCGGTGTCCTCCAGCGGCGCCGTCCCCGCCTGAGGAGGTTTGGCCGTACCGCGCTCCCGACGGAGGCCGGGAGGGACGATGTTTACCCGCCGCCGGACGGGTAGACAGGTTGGTGTGCACCCGCGCGCTCCTCGGGCCGCGGGGACGGCCTCCACGGCCGTACGGCCCGGGACGACGCGGCGCGGGTGCCGGGTCGGCGCCTCTCGGGGGTGAGCGCGCACGACCCGCGCCGGACCGGCGGTTCGGGGGATCCGCGACGGTCCGGCGAGACGCGGGAGCCCCCGCGCGACACCTCGTCGCGCGGGGGCTTTTCCCTTGCCCCGGACGGACTCAGGCGCCCACCGGGCAGAGTGGCCCGTCGGATGGTGGGCCGTCCCCGCACCCGGGAAACACCCTTTCCCTCCTGCCGCCGGGCTCACCGTGGTCGCAGGAGGTCGCGCCCCCTCCCCGGTGCCGTCGGGCACCGTCGGACCGAAGAGCTGGTCGTCGTCGCAGGCGGTCTTCCACACCGCTCCGGTGGCGTCGGTGATCGAGGCGGGCAGGTACTCGTCATCACGGAAACCACTATGCTACTCCTCGTGATTATTCAGATCCCCTCGGTGTTCGCGGGGGTGCGGGCTCAGGCGGACCCCTTCGCCGCACACGGTTCACGGAGGCGAGGGCTCCCTCCCCAGGCCACCGAGGAGGAACGGCGATGAGCGGTTACACGAGGACGGGTCCCCCGCTGATCGCGGAGCGGGGCGCCGACACCGGCCTGGCGCGTGCCTTCGAGGTCTGCCGCAGGATCCACACGGGTGCGGACCACGTCTCCCCCCGGGTGGTCGATCTGCTGCCCGCCCACAAGCGCCCCTACGCGCACGCACTGGCCGCCTTCGGGATATGGGCCGATCGGCTGGCCGACGAGGGGGAGGTCTCCGAGCGCGGTCCGGCCCTGGCCCGGTTCCGCGCCGAGATCCTGACCGCGCTGGCCGACGGACCCGGCGCGCCCGTTCGCCTGCCGCCGGTCCAGCGCGCCGTGGTCCACACGGTGCGGGCGTGGGACATGCCCGTGCCGGTGCTGGAGGAGCTTCTCACCACACTCGAACAGGACAGCCGCCGACCGCCCGACTTCCCCGGCTTCGCCGACCTGCGCCGCTACCTGCGCGGTATGAGCGGCACCGTCGCGGAGCTGTTCGGCACCGTGTTGGAGCCGGTCCGAGAGGACACCCCGGAGCTCATGTCGCTGCTGGGCGAGGTCTTCCAGTACATCGACATCCTCAACGACCTGCCCGAAGACCTCGGACAGGGCCGCTGCTACCTGCCCCGCCAGGACCTGGAGCGATTCGGCCTGGACGCGGACGGCCTGATCGGCGCGCTCGGCACGGACGCCTGTCGGGAACTGATCGCCCTGCAGGTGCGACGGGCGCGCGGGCTTCTGGATCGGGGTCAGGAGGTGGTCGATGCCGCGCACCCCTCCAGCCGCCCCTTCCTCGCCTCCATGCTGGTCGGGCTGCGGACGGGCCTGGACGAGTGCGAGTACCTCCCGGCGGTCCGGCCGGACGCTCCACCGCGGACAGCCGTTCCCGCCCGGTTGTCACAGACCCGGAGGACACCCGTCGAGGTCCTGCCGGTCGCCTCCGGGACGCGGCAACGGCGGTCGCCCACCCCCTCCTCCGAGCCCGGGGGCCCTCCCGCCGCGGTCCCCGAGCACGTGGCCGTGATCATGGACGGTAACCGGCGCTGGGCCGGGGCACTCGGGCTGGCCGCGGTGGAAGGGCACATGGCCGGGGAGGAGGCGATGTACCGTCTGGTGGACGCCGCCGGGGACCTGGGCATCAAGTACGTGACCACCTTCGCCTTCTCCACCGAGAACTGGTCGCGCTCTCCCGAAGAAGTGTCCTCCTTGTTCAAGGTGTTCGCCCGGCGCGTCACGGGGGTCACCGGGCGCCTGCACGCCCGGGGCGTCCGGATGCGCTGGTACGGCCGCCGCACCAGGATCGAGGCGGCGCTCCGCGAACGGCTGGAGTGGGCCGAGGAGCTGACGGCGGGCAACAGCGGGGTGACGCTCACGTTCTGCCTGGACTACGGAGGCCGCCAGGAGATGGTGGACGCGGTCAAACACGCGGCGGCCGAGGCGCTCTCGGGGCGGCTGGACCCGACGCGCATGGCGGAGTCCGACCTCGCCGGGTACCTCTACGATCCCACCCTGCCCGACGTGGACCTCCTGATCAGAACCGCTGGCGAGCAGCGCACCAGCAACTTCCTGCCCTGGCACACCGCCTACGCCGAACTCGTCTTCGAGGACGCCCTCTGGCCCGACTTCGACCGCCCCCACCTGGTGCGCGCCGTCAACACCTACGCGGAACGGCGCAGGAGCTTCGGCGGCACCCTGAGCGAGGAGAGCGCCTGACGCTGCACTCGGTGGGCCTGAGGGCCGCCCCGGACCATCCCCGCGTGCGCGGGGAGCACGTCGGCTTGGAGATCTCCACCCGGCCGAACATGGGACCATCCCCGCGTGCGCGGGGAGCACAGGCGAAGACGCAGGTGCGGGCCCGTCGGGTCGGGACCATCCCCGCGTGCGCGGGGAGCACGGTGGCGCGACGATTCTTGGGCAGGAGCTGGCGGGACCATCCCCGCGTGCGGGGGGAGAGGTGTCACAGGTCCCGGTAGACCTCACGGCGATGAGCGACACTCAGCACAAGGACCACCAACCGACCGTCGTAAATCGTGTACACGATCCGGTAGTCGCCTACCCGGATGCGCCAGGATTCGGTGTCTCCCTTGAGCGGGATACTCCCGGCCGGGCGTGGGTCCACTGCCAGTTCTCGGACCTTGCGCGCGATTCGAAGTCGGATCGGTTTGTCGAGCTTGCCGAGCTGCTTAAGCGCTGGGTCAGCAAATGAAACAGCGTAGGGCTCGTTCACCGGCCCAGCTCGTCTTCGGTCAGCCCGAGCTGGCGCATCGCTTCATCGAAGGGAACGACCGTCGATCGTCCCGCTTCGATGTCGGCCAAGCGCTCGGCGGCGATACGGGCGTCACGCTCGTCCAACAGCTCCTCGTAATGATCGACCATGTCGGCCGGAACGATCGCGGCAGCCCGTTGGTGACGACGTCCGCGAGTAACGAAGGTGACCTCGCCGCCGTAGACGGCGCGGTTGACGCGTTCGGAGAAGTGATCGCGAGCCTCGGTCACAGACAGTTCGTGCATATGGCTGGTGTCAGCGTTCATGTTCTCCATCATGCCCTAAAAAGACGCCAACCTGGCGTGGTTGGCGTGGTTCCTTGCCTTCCTGACGAGAGACGACAAAAGCTTGGATCCCAGAACCATCCCCGCGTGCGCGGGGAGCACTCGGTGTGGTGGGTGACGTAGTACAGGCCGGTGGGACCATCCCCGCGTGCGCGGGGAGCACGGTGGGGCATCGACTTCATGACCCGTGTCGACGGGACCATCCCCGCGTGCGCGGGGAGCACTTGGGTGGAAGGGCGCCAACGCCCTGTCACTCGGGACCATCCCCGCGTGCGCGGGGAGCACAGTCAACGACCTGGGAACTTACCAGCGACAAGCAGCCGAATTTCCAACTTCCCGAAAAACAGACACCAGCCACCAAAATCCCATAGGACGCGAAAACCCTTAAACGTCAACAGGTTACGCAGCCTGAAACGACCCGCGTCGCCGCGACACCCCAGAGCCACCTCGCCCACAGCAACATAACGCGGTTTATCAGTTCTGAGACAACCACGGTCCCAGGAGCGCCCCCGTTGACGCGTTCCCGGGACCGTGGGGCACGGCATGCCCCCTGACAGCCTCCGGCCCTACTTGGCCAGGAAGGCCAGCAGGACCTCGGTGACCTCCTCCGCATGGGTCCACAGCAGGCCGTGCGGCGCACCCTCGATCTCGACGTAGTCCGCCGAGGGCAGCAGCGCCGAGAACGCGCGGCCGGTGGCGTCGATCGGCAGGATGTTGTCCGCGGTGCCATGCAGGATCAGCGTGGGAACGTCGATCTTGGGGATGTCCGCGCGGAAGTCGGTGAACCAGGTCAACGGGGCCGCCGCCGAGGCCACCGCACCCGAGCCCGCCGCGACGTTCCAACTGTTGCGGACGGCCTCCTCGCTGATGCGGGTGCCCAGGTTCTCGTCCAGGTTGTAGAAGTCCTTGTAGAAGTCGGTGAAGTAGGCGTACCGGTCCGCCTTGACCGCCGCGACGACACCCTCGAAGAACTCCCGGGGCGCGGCCCCTGCGGGGTTGTCTTCGGTCTGGAGCAGGAACGGCTCAAGGGAGGCCAGGAAGGCCGCCTTGGCGACGCGGGCGGAGCCGTAGGTGCCCAGGTAGCGGCCGACCTCGCCGGTGCCCATGGAGAAGCCGACCAGGACGACGTCGGTGAGGTCGAGGGTCTCCAGGACCGTGTTGAGGTCGGCGGCGAAGGTGTCGTAGTCGTAGCCGGTGGAGGGCTGGGAGGACTGGCCGAAACCCCTGCGGTCGTAGGTGATGACCCGGTAACCGGCGTCCAGCAGGGCGGCGGTCTGCTTCTCCCAGGAGTGACCGTCGAGCGGGTAGCCGTGGATGAGGACGACGGGCTGACCACTGCCCTGGTCCTCGTAGTGCAGCTCGATCGGAGTGCTGTTCTCGGTTCCGACGGTGATACGGCCCATGGTGAACCCCCTCTTTCAATGAGAACGGTCGTTCTCATCCGAAGCCGTGTGCGAGAACGAGCGTTCTCACTTGCTCCACACCTTAGAGAACGATCGTTCTCGGCGCAAGTACACTGGTGGCATGGACAACGAGGAGTACCGACAGCAGATCGTCGCGGCGGCCGACCGGCTCTACTACACGCGGGGTTTCTCGTCCGTGGGCATGGACCAGCTCCGGGACGCCGCCGGGGTCTCACTGCGCCGCCTCTACCAGCTCTTCCCCTCCAAGGACGACATCGTCATGGCGGTGCTGCACAGGCGCAGGCGTATATGGGCCGAGGGGTTGGACGAGCACGTGAACGCGGCCGGGACGCCCCGGGAGAAGCTGCTGGCGGTCTACGCGTTCCTGTCCGACTGGTTCTGCGAGGAGGACTTCCGGGGGTGCGGGTTCATCAACGCCTTCGCCGAACTGGGGGCGGTCAACTCCGACGTCGCCGATATCGCCCGCGAGCACAAGCTGTCCTTCCAGCGCTACCTGGGCGAACTGGTGGAACGGATCGGCGTGGACTCCTCCCTGGCCGCGCAGCTCGCTCTGCTGGCGGAGGGCGCGCAGACCACCGCAGCGATCACCGGCCAGGCGGAAGCGGCCGACCGGGCGCGCGAGGCCGCCGAGGTACTGATCGACGCGGCCCTGGAGAAGGCGAACCGCGGTGCGGCTGAGAAGGCTTCACTCCCGTAAAGCGGTGTGAACTGCAACCATCCCCGCGTGCGCGGGGAGCACTAGGGGAGTGCGCCCTCCTCGCCAGTGGTGGAGGGACCATCCCCGCGTGCGCGGGGAGCACGAAATCAAGAGCCTCGCCGCCGCCCTCGTCGCGGGACCATCCCCGCGTGCGCGGGGAGCACGGTTGGGACGCCATCGCCTTCGGCCTGAACGAGGGACCATCCCCGCGTGCGCGGGGAGCACCTCAGATCCTCCTGCCACACCTTCTTGTAGGGGGGACCATCCCCGCGTGCTCGGGGAGCACCGCTACGTCATGGCAGCACGGACTCTGTACGGGGGACCATCCCCGCGTGCGCGGGGAGCACAGTCAACGACCTGCGAACTTACCAGCGGCAAGCAGCCATTTTTCCAACTTCTCGAAAAACAGACACCGAAGACACAGGTCCCAGAAGCCCCACAACTCCCCTAACGACCGCCGACCCCATAAGCGGCGAGGAACACCCGTACGCCCTCCTCCGCATGCTGGCACAGTTCCGCCTCCGTCGGAATGGCCCCGTCCCCCAGCAGCATCGCCCGGTTCACCGGCTCCGACATCACCAGCCAGTTGAAGTGGGACGCCGCCCGCGACGGATCCCCCACCGCCAGCAGCCCCCTCTCCCCCAGCCGGGCGAAGCTCTCCGCCAGCCCCTCGATCGCCCGCTGCGGCCCGCACTCGTACAGCACCCGCGCCAGCTCGGGGAACCGCGCGACCTCGCCGATCACCATCCGCCTCAACCGCATCAACCGCGGCGTGAGCACCACCGCAAGCTGCCGACGCGCATAGTCCCTGAGGTAGGCCTCCACGTCCTCGACCCGGTCGGGCTCGGGCGTCTCGTCGCGCACCGCGTCCCCCGCGCCCGAGGTCATGCTGGTGACGATCTCGACGAAGAGCCCCTCCTTGCTGCCGAAGTGCTTGTAGACCGTCTGCTTCGACACCCCCGACAGCGCGGCGATCTCGTCCATGTTGGTCCCGAGGTAACCGCCCCTCAGAAAGACCTCCTCGGCGGCGCCCAGGATGGCCCGGCGCTTGCGGGCCGAGCGGCTCAGCTCCTCCTCCGCTGGCGGGTTCACGCTGCTCAACACCTCGTCTTCGTCGTTCCAGGTTTCGCTTCGACCCTTTTGTCCTATGGGTACTGTACGGTCTAGTTTCACATCACACGCGGTACTGGACGGTCCAGTTTGAAGGCGGACCGAACGCGGTAGCGCGTCAGAGGGAACGGAAAAGCCCCATGTACGTCAAGTTCGCCGAACTCCCCGTCTTCGACCAGGAGCGGGCCAAGGCCTTCTACACCGACCGCCTCGGCTGCACCGTGGCGACCGACGCGCCCATGTCCGACGACGGGTGGCGGTGGATCGAGCTCGGCTTCCCCGGCTCGCGGACCCGCCTGCACTTCCAGCGCCGCGCGGACGAGAACCCGTCAGCCGAGCCGGTCATGGTCCTGGTGACGGAGGACGTCGAGGGCACGGTCGAGGCTCTGCGCGCCGCGGGCGTGGAGATCGTCACCGAACCGGGGGAGGCGATGTGGCAGCCGGGGGTCACGGCCGCCGAGTTCCGCGACAGCGAGGGCAACCGCATGGTGCTCAGCGACAGCTGACCGCCGGGCACGCAAGAGGCAGGGAGACGCAGACATGTCGCACCACTCGCGCCACGCACCGGGAGCGCACACGCTGAAGGTGCCGGGCGCCAGCATCCACTACGAGGTCCGCGGTTCGGGCCCCGTGCTGCTGATGATCCCCGGCGGCCCGCAGGACGCGGGCGTCTACACCGCCCTGGCCGAGCAGCTAGCCGACCGCTACACGACCGTGGCCTACGACCCCCGCGGCAACTCGCGCAGCACGCTGGACGGCGAGCCCGAGGACCAGCGCGTGGAGGTGCACAGCGACGACGCCGCCAGGCTGGTCGCCGAGGTGGGCGGGGGGCCGGCCTACGTGTTCGGCAACAGCGCGGGCGCCCAGATCGGGCTCGACATGGCCGTGCGCCACCCCGGGGCGGTGCGCGCGCTGCTCGCGCACGAGCCGCCCTGCGTCATGCTGCTCGACGACCCCTCCGAGGTGCTCGCCCGCGACCGGGAGGTCTACGACACCTACCGGCGCGAGGGCGTGGAGGCGGCGATCGGCAAGTTCATGGCGCTCAACGGCCTGGACGAGGAGGACGGGGAGGCGCGGGAGGAGGACGGGCCGGAGCCGGAGGGCGCCGCGACGGAGGGGCCGATGCACGAGGACCCCGAGACCTTCGAGCGGGTCAGCGGCAACTTCGGGTACTTCCTGGCCCACGGGCTGATGCCGCTGTCGCTGTACCGGCCCGACGTGGAGGCCTTGCGGGAGGGCGGGGTCCCGGTGACGGTGGGTCTGGGCGACGCCTCCGCCGGGAAGCCCATCCACGACATCGGGCTCGCGCTGGTGCGGCTCCTGGGCACGGAGCCGGTCGCCTTCCCGGGCGACCACACGGGCTTCGGAACCCATCCCCGCGCCTTCGCCGAAGCACTGCACGGCGCGCTGGACGGCACACCGGAGCGGCGCTGACCGACCGGGGCAGTGCCGACCGGCCGGAGCGGCGTTGGCCGGATGTGGTCAGGACCGTCCGGTCCCGACCACGCCCTCTCCCGACACCGGCCGGGGTTTCGGACGCACACGACCGAGCGGTCCGGCCTGTCCGCTCAGGCACGCGCCCCGGAACCGGCCCGTACCGCCCCGCCACGCGCCGCGCAAGGCGGGGCGGGCGGGGCGGGGCTCCCGGTTCAGTCCCGCCGGACTCCCTCCGGCCAGATGACCTCCACCGGCACGCCCCTCACCCGCGCCGCCTCGACCGCGTCGGCGGTCCCGCCCCTGCCGTCGGCGGGCTGGCCGTCCCAGACCGCGAACATCAGCTCCACCCAGTCCAGGACGGCCTCGTTGGCGTCCTCGTAGGCGGCGCGGCCCGCCCGCCGGTGCGGCATGTAGCGCACCAGTGAGGAGCGCACGAGCAGGTCGTCGAAGCGGTCGAGGTTGGCGGGTTTGACCTTGGCCTCGCGGTAGTCGGCCGAGGGCAGCACCACCTCCAGTCTGCCCCCGACGTCCAGCACGGCCTCGGCGAAGAGCTGGTCGGCGCCGCGCGCCAGGCAGGAGACGCCGACGAGCCTGTCGTCGGCGTGGGGGTCGAGTGCCGCCACCAGCGCTTTGCGCACCAAAGTGACGCTGTCGCCGGAAAGATTCGAATGACCGGTGATTCCGATACGAGTCACGTCATCCCTTTCACATTTCGCTGATGGTGCAGCAGCGTATGTGATAACTCATCGCGGACCGCGGCCACGTGCGGGTCGCGGTGGTGCGTGGCGGACTCGGTGTACCAGTCGCGCAGGCGTCTGCGGACCCTGCCCGAACCCAGGGAGGGTTCGAGGGCCGCGGCCTGGCGCACCACCCGGGCGGCCTCGGCGGGCTCGTCGAGCAGCAGGTAGGTGCGGCCCAGCCCGATGAGGTCGAAGGCGCGGCCGCGCTTGCCGGAGGGCGCGCGCAGCTGGAGCGCCTTGGTGATGTAGGCGGCGGAGGACTCGGCGTGCCTGCGGCGCGCGCCCGGGTCCTCCTGGAGCACCGCGAGGTCGCGGTAGCGGGCGCCGACCACCCCGGCCAGCTCGGCGTGGTCGAAGCCGCCCACCCAGTCGGGCACCTCCTCGCCGTTGGCGCCCTCCAGGAGGTCCTCGGCCTGGATGACGGTGCGGCGGTAGGCCTCCGACCTGCCCATCCGCGCGTAGGACCAGCCCTCGCGCGTGCGCAGCATCGCCCGGACGAGCGCGGGCGCGCCGGTGGAGTCCGCGCTGTCGAGCGCGAGGCGGGAGATGTCCAGGGCGTCCTCGGGCCGGTGCAGGTCGAGCATCTGCCGGGCCATGTCGGCCAGGACCCCGACGCCGTAGGGGCGGTGCTCGGGTCCGGCCTGGTGGAGCGCGCGCAGGGAGAGGGTGTAGTACCGCTGCGCGGTGGGGTGGTCGCCGGCGTCGAAGGACATCGAGGCGACGGTCTTGGACAGTTCGGCCATCACCGCGAACAGCCGGTTCTGCACGGAGGCGGGCTGGGGGGTCTCCACGAGTTCGGACACCTCCGAGAGCTGTCCGACGACGGCCTTGCGGCGCACGCCCAGGCGCCACCGGTCGTTCCAGTGCCGCAGCGCCACGGTGGCGGCCTCGATGCGCCCCAGTTCGGCCTCTCCGATGGTGCCGCGGACCAGGCCGGGGGCGGCCGGGCCGGGCAGCAGCCAGTGTTCCAGCGTCTCCGTCAGCGCGGCGCCCATCAGGAGCGCGCCGCCGACCGCGAATGCGTCTCTGCGTTTCATCAGGTCCTTCAGCGTGATGTCGACGATGTCCTGCGCCGTTCTGGACGCGGACCATAAATCGCCTTCTTGCAGAGAGGATTCTGTCCAGGAAACGCCCTTCGAATACTCGTCACCCGAATCAGCGAGGCCCAGGGTCCGGCGGGCCTCGGAAGGCATGGCCAGGCCGTCGGCGATGCGCTGCCACGTGCTGAGCGCGGTGACCAGGCGCCTTCCCGCCATGATCGCACTCACGTGTGGCTGGGCCATGTCGACGGCGGAGCCGATCGTCTGCTGGCTGGCGCCGGTGTGCTGTCGGACGAGCCCGAACAGGGCTCCGGCGTCGTGCTCGGCCAGCGACCGCAGGACGTCGGCACGGGCCCAGAAAGCCCGTGACGGGGAAAGACGTGGACCGACCTGGGATTTCGTCATGCATACCGCCGGTGTATATCGGCACGGAATTCCGTCCTCGTGGACGAACG
Source organism: Nocardiopsis sp. LDBS0036 (assembly GCF_041228755.1). Taxonomy (NCBI): domain Bacteria; kingdom Bacillati; phylum Actinomycetota; class Actinomycetes; order Streptosporangiales; family Nocardiopsidaceae; genus Nocardiopsis; species Nocardiopsis sp. LDBS0036. The sequence goes on along the minus strand of NZ_CP141103.1, from coordinate 108,645 downwards.
GCGTTACATCTTCCGTAGTAATCCTTACCCGGAAACTCCCGTCCCCGTAATGGACGCAAGACCCTGGTTCGTCCATGCCGGGGACCCCCCCCCGAGGAGAAGAGCGGTGACCTCCACCCCACAGGCAGGGCACGGCGGCGGCGCGGGCCACGGGTCCGGAGCCGGTGTCGGTGCTGTTCACACGAGTGACGCGCCCGTCCGTCGGCGCGGAAGGCACGACCTGAGCGGGCGCCCCGGACACATCGGACGCGTCGAGCCTCCCGGGCACGCCGGGCGTGCTCCGTCCGCCGGACACTCCGGACCTGACGGCTACAGCGAGCGCATCGAGTACGGCGGACACGTCGGGCACGCCCGGCGTGCCCGGGGCGTCAGCGCACAGTGCGTCAGACGGTGCGGGAGGTGCGGCAGATGATCCCCCCGCACGAGAGGATGGTCGAACGCCTCGTCGAGGAGGGCGCTCTGGCCGCGGAGTGGCGCGGGGCCTTCGCGGCGGTGCCGCGGCACCTGTTCCTGCCCGACGAGATCGCCGACCCCGACACGGGCGTGCCCGTGGACCGCTACCGCGGCGAACTGCGGTGGCTGGAGGCGGCCTACGCCGACGTTCCCGTCGTCACCCAGGTCGACGACGGCGCCCGCTACGGCCCCGGCGAGCCCACGTCCTCGTCCCCGGCGCCGTCCTCGGTGGCGGAGACGGTGCAGCGGCTGCGGCTGGCGCCGGGCATGCGGGTGCTGGAGGTGGGCACCGGCAGCGGGTACACCGCCGCCCTGCTCGCGCGGTTCCTGGGCGACGACGCCGTCACCTCGGTGGAGATCGACTTCGAACTGGCCGAACAGGCGCGGGTGCGGCTGATGAGCGCGGGGCTCACACCTCTGGTGGTCAGCGGGGACGGCATGCGCGGCTGGGCCGGGCGCGCGCCCTACGACCGGGTGGTCAGCGCGGTGACCGTGCAGCGTGTCCCCTACGCCTGGGTGGCGCAGTGCCAGCCCGGCGGACGCGTCCTGACGCCGTGGGGCACCGCCTTCCACCACGGGGTGACGGCCGATCTCGTGGTCGGCCCGCACGGGACCGCGCGCGGCAGGTTCGCCGGGCACACCGACCGCATGTGGGCGCGCGCGGACCGCACCCCGCGCCACCTGCTGGAGACCTACGTCCGGCCGGACGACGACGAGCACACCACGACGTTCTCCCGGCTCCATCCGGGAGAGGTGGTCGGCGACTCCGACGGGGCCTTCGCGGTGGGGTTGCAGATGCCGGACGTGCACAGGATCGTCCGGCTCGGGGGCGGTCCCGAGGATCCGCGGTTCACGGTGTACCTGCTGGACTCCTCGACCTGGTCGTGGGCCTCATGGCACATCGACCCCGGGCACCGGGACCAGGGCTACGAGGTGCGCCAGCACGGCCCCCGCAGGCTGTTCGACGAGTTGGAGGCGGCCCACCTGCTGTGGGTGGAGGCGGGGCGTCCCTCCCACACCCGGTTCGGGCTGACGGTGTCGGCCGAACACCAGCTGGTGTGGCTGGACGACGAGGCCACGGTCTTCGCCGCCATGAGGTGACGGGGCGGGCGGAGCGCCGGGGCCGCGTGCTCCCGGGGCCTCGGAGGACGCCGAGGCATGAAGGCACACAGACACGAGAGAACACCAGGACCCGACGGACCGTGGAGGCCGTTCCCGTGGGAACCGCCCGTGCCGCCGTCGCACGAACCGAGGAGAAGACAGATGACCGTCCTGCCACGCCCACGGCGACCGCTCGACCTGGACAGACGCTGGAAGCGCCGCAGCTACCCCGCCAACCTGGCGGCCATCCGAAGAGCCCGGGCCGACCTGCGCGCCGACCTGTCGCGGATCTCGGGCGCCGACGAGGAACTGGTCGCGGCCGTGGTGCTGTGCGCCAGCGAGATGTTGACCAGCGCCATGGGGCGGGTCCTGCCCGGCGGAAGCGGGGCGGAGGTGGTGCGCACGCTCGTGCTGCGCCATGACCCCGGTGGTCGCCGCGTCCTGCGGCTGTCGGTGGCGGACCGGTGGATTCCGGGCGCCCTGGCGAGCGTGCCGGGTCCGGAGGCGGACCAGGACTGGCGGGAGCTCGCGCTGGGGCAGGGGCTGCTGCTCATCGGCCACTTCTCCGCCCGCTGGGGAACCCGTCGGGCCGGTGCGCCGGGCGAGGACGGGGGCCGCGTGATCTGGGCCGAGTTCGACCTCGCGCCGCGGTGGAGCCCGCGCCGGGTGGCGGCGTAGGGGCGCGGGCCCCGGGTTGGAGCTGGGCCCGGGGCCGCGGTCTCCGAGCCGTCCAGCGGTGGTTCCTCCTCCCCGCCCGTTCCCCGCGCCGCCGCAGGCGACCCCCGCACCGGTCCTCCTCCCCTGCGGCGTAGGTTCCCCCGCCCAGTCGTGGAGTGCTCCTCCGCCATGGGGCCCGGCACGTGAGCGGGGCCGGGCGGCGTAGTCCCGTCCAGTCGCGCCCGGCACCCGCGAAGCGCCGGCGGCAGACCGTTCCCATGTCATCTCGCACACATATCCACCAGCTACGCACCTACCGTGTCCGGGCGTTTCATCCGAAGACGGAACTCCCCCGGAGGAAATATTCTCACCGCGGCCCGGAATCATATCCGACCCTTTCCCGCACAGGAACAGGCCAGGGCGCGCAACCCCCGAATACCCAGAACAGACCGGGGCCCGCCGAACCCTCACACACTCACCGGAACAACGAAGGACCACCCTCGAAAACCCTCCCGCGCGCCCGGAGTCCGCACGGTCACCACAGCCCGCCTGACCTCACGACTCCTGGATTCACAGCACCCCAGAGGAAGCATCCTCCTTCTTCGCTTACCAGAAGAAAAGGAGTTTTGCCGCGACATCCGACGGGAACGATGCTTTTCGCTTTCCCCTTTGCCTCGCCCAGCGCCCTGGAGCCCCCTTGCCCGTTCGAATATCAGGAGTAGGCGAATACCTGCCCGCAGAAGAGGTTTCCAACGAGCGGATCTCAGAACACGCGGGGGTCTCCGCGGAATGGATAAACCAGCGCACGGGGGTGCTGGCGCGCAGGCGCGCGGCCCCGGACGAGGCGACCTCGGACCTGGCCGCGCGGGCCTGCGAGCGTGCGCTGACCTCCGCCGGACTGCGTCCGGACCAGGTCGGGCTGATCGTCAGCGCCACGTCCCTGCCCGACGAGTTGGGCCCCTCGGTGGCCTGTCGGATCCAGAGCCGCATCGGCGCCCGCGACGCGGCCGCCATGGACGTGGGAGCCGCGTGCAGCGGATTCCTGTACGCGCTCGAGGTCGCGCGGTGCTGGCTGCACGCCAGGCCGGACGCCCCGCCCGCCCTGGTGGTCGGAGCCGAGGTGTACTCGCGCTTCGTCGACCCCGCCGACCGGGCCACGGCCTCCCTCTTCGCGGACGGGGCCGGAGCCGTGGTGCTGACCTCGGGGGACGGCGGGGAGGGGCTGTCCCCCCTCCGGTTGGGAGCGGACGGGCGGGGGGCCGACCTGGTCGGGGTCTTCTCCGGGGGCACCCGGCGCCCGGCCTCCCCGGAAACCGTCGCCTCCGGCGGCCACACCATCCGCATGAACGGCAGGGCCATCAGCGAGTTCACCCTCCGTGTGCTGCCGCGCATGGTCCAGGAGTGCCTGGAGGAGCACGCCCTCGCCCTGGATGACATCGACCTGGTGGTATCGCACCAGCCGAACCCGCTGCTGCTGGCCAGGGCCTGCGCGCAGGCGGGAGTGCCCCCCGAACGGGTCCTCATCACCGGTGACCTCGTGGGCAACATCGGCGCCGGGTCGGTGCCGTTCGGCCTTGCCCGGGCCGAGGCCACCGGGCGCCTGCGCGAGGGGGACCGCGTCCTGCTCATGGCCTTCGGCGCCGGCATGACCTGGGGCTGCGGCCTGCTGACCTGGACCGGGACCGAACGCGGCCGCACCCGCGACGAAGACGGAGGGGATCGCGCATGAGCGTCACGCAGGGGTTCCGCCTCGACGGTGCCAGGGCACTGGTCACCGGCGCCTCCCAGGGCATCGGCCGGGCCACCGCCCTCGCGCTGGCCGAGGCGGGGGCGCACGTAGGGCTGTGCGCGCGCAACGGGCCGGCCCTGGAGGAGGTGGCACGGGAGATCTCCGACCTCGGGCGCGAGGCCGTGGTCGTGCCCGGGGACCTGAGGGAGCCGTCGACGGCCGCCGACGCCGTGGACGCGACCGCCGCGGCCCTGGGCGGGCTGGACCTGCTCGTGCACAACGCGGGCGGCCCCCACACCGACCCCGACGGGAGCATGGTCCTGCGCCCCGTCACCGAGACCTCGGACGAGGAGTGGCGGGGGGTCGTGGACCTCAACCTGCTGGCCGCGGTGCGACTGTGCCGCGCGGCCCACCCCCACCTGCGGCGCTCCGAACGCGCCTGCGTCCTGCTCATGTCCTCCGCGGCGGCGCTCGTCGCCGTTCCGGGCATGGAGTCCTACGGGGCGGTCAAGAGCGCCCTGCTCTCCTACACGCGCTCCCTGGCCGTGGCGTGGTCCGGGGACGGGGTACGCGTCAACGCGCTGTGCCCCGGCTGGGTGCGCACCCAGCTCACCAGGCCCGTCCACGGGACCGAGGCCATGGCCGGGGCCGCCCTCACCAACGTGCCGATGCGCCGGTGGGGAGGGGTCGAGGACGTCACCGGTCCCGCCGTGTTCCTCTGCTCCCCGGCCGCGGCCTTCGTCACCGGCCAGTACCTGGCGGTGGACGGGGGCCTGTCGGCCTTCCCCGCCATGCCCCAGCCCGCGCCCCCTCAGGAGGCCCCGCATGGATGAACGGTTCTGGGTCGTCGGCGACGGGTTCCCCACGCCCCGGCTCCACCCCGAGATCAGAACCTACCGGGAGGTCCTCCACGCGCTCCGTACCGGCGAGCTGCGCGAGGGGTACCTGCTCCCCGCCCTCGGCGTCGGCCCCCGGGACTGGGAGTACCTGGACCAGGCCGTCGCGGAGGCGGGGCGGTCGCGGACCGTGTTCCTCGACGCACCTCCTCCCGCGCCGCTCCCGCGCGCCGAGGTGCTCAAGACCATCCAGGAGAACGTGGTCATCGCACGGCCGCGGGTGAGCGGCCACACGGTCGGGTGCGACCTGGTGGTCGCCGACGGCAACGAGATCATGCACGACCACACCGCCGAGCGGCAGCACCTGCCGGGCATGCTGCTCATCGAGGCGGGTATCCAGGCCACGACCTGGGCCACCCGGGCACTGTACCCGTCCGGGGAGGGACGGCTCCCCCCGTACCCGGTCATGCACGAGTGCGCGTTCGGCTTCGAGCGGTTCCTGTTCTGGCTGCCGGTCGAGGTCCGCGTCACCCTCGTCCCCCAGGGACCGGCCTCCGGCGACAGACGACCGCTGCGCGCGGAGGTCTCCTACCTGCAACAGGGGCGTGTCGCCGCCACGGGACGCTTCTCCTTCCACGCCTTCGACCCTCCCGTCATCCACCGCATAGAACAGAGCCAGTCACGGAGGGTGATCGAAAGCGCCCGCGACGAGAGCCGGACCGCGTCCGGCTGAGGAGGGCAGATGCCACCGACGACCACCGGGGAGCGCGACCGGCTCCGCGCGCTCCTGCACGGCGCGCCCCGCGGCGGGGCGGAGATCGCCGCCCTGTTCGACCACCCGGTCTTCGCGCCGGCCGGCTTCTCCTCCGCGGAGGAGTTCCACCACCTCACCTACGAACGCCTGCGCGTCCTCAACGGGCGCGTCGGAGGGGGCAGGCAGGCCCTGCGCTCGCCCGAACGACTCCTCGACGTGCTCGGGCACGCCGCGGTGGTCGACCCTTCCCTCTTCCTCCGCGCGATGGTGCACTACGAGGTGTGCCTCAACGCCGCCCTCACCCTCGGCGACGACAACCCCGGTCTGCGCGAGGCCGTGGACCGGCTCGACGACCTCTCCTCGGTCGGCAGCGTCCTGATCACCGAGGTCGGGCGCGGCGGCAGCCACGTCTCCGTACGCACCCGGGCCGAGTACGACCCGAGCCTGCCCGGCTTCAGGATCACGACCCCCGAACCGGAGGACGCCAAGTTCATGGGCACGGTCGGGACCCCCGGGATCGCGCAGACGGGCCTGGTGTACGCGCAGCTGTGCACCGGCGGCGGCCAGCACGGGGTCTTCCCCTTCCTGGTCGACATCAGCGACGAGCACGGACCCCGCCCCGGCGTACGGGTGACCCGCCTGCCCCACAGCGGTGTCTCCCCGCTGGACCACTGCCTGGTCTCCTTCCGGGACGCGCCCGTACCATTCGGCCGCTGGCTGCGGGACAGCGCCGGGATCTCCCGGCAGGGGCTCTTCGAGGAACCGCCCTCCCACCGGGGCGGACGGCTCACGCGTTCGCTGGCGGTCTCCTCCGCGGCCTCGGCGGCCGGCGCCACGGCCCTGGCGGCGGTGACCCGGGCGACCGCCGGCATCTCCTACCGGTACTCGCGGCACCGGGTCACGGTGAGCGCGCACGCCGGGGAGGTGCCCGTCATCGGCTACGGGATCCAGCAGGAGTCCGTGTACGGGGCGCTCGCCGCCGCCTACGCCACCACCTTCCTGGTCCGCGGCGCACGCGCACGCGGCGGTCCGCCCCGGGTCGGACCGGAGGGCGGCGGACGAGACGGCGGCGCGGCGGCCTGGACCCCCTGGGCCTCGGTGAGCCGGGAGCTGTCCCTGGCCAAGACCGCGGCCACCGAGGCGGCGGAGAGGGCCTGCGCCGAGTCCCGGCGGCGCTGCGGCGCCCAGGGCGCCCTGGACGCCAACAGGATCTCCTCCTACGAGGCCCTCACCCACGTCTACAACAGCGCGGGCGGGGAGAACCGGCTCATCCTCCTGGACGTGGGGCGCGCACTGGTGCTGGAGGAGGACGGGGAGCGGCCCCGCCCGGAGCCTCCGCCGGGCCGCTCTCCGGGAGACCCGCGGATGTGGTCGTACCTGTTCGCCGAGGACGAGCGGCGCCTGCTCGCGCACGCCCGCTCCGTCCTCGGCGGCTCCGCCGGGGCGGCCGCGCCCCCGCGACAGTGGGACAGGCACCTGTGGCTGCTGCTCGCGCTCGCCTCCGCGCACTCGCGGCGGGTGGCCTTCGAGTCCTTCGAGGAGGCCGCGGCCCCGCTCGCCGGGTCACCCGCCGGGGAACTCCTCTCGCCCCTGTTCGGGCTGTGGGCGCTCGACGCCATCGGCGACAGGGCGGCTGAGCACCTGGCCCACGGCAGCCTCACCCGCGAGGAGTACCTGGTCATGCTCGACCTGCGCCGGTCCCTGCTCGGCGAGGTCGACGCGGAGGCTCTCGTGGACGTACTCGACCTGCCGTTCGAACAGATCGGGGCGCCGATCGCGTTTCCCGACTACTCCCGTCGGCTGGGCGCGGACGGCCTCGCGGACGGCCGCACGTGACGGCCGCCTCGCTCGGAGCCGCGCGCCCTCCGCCCCCGCCTCCGGTGAACGCCGGGCGTCCTCCCCCGATCCGCAATGGTGTCTCCCGTCACACGTACGGATCCTTGAGTGTGCCGCGTCGGCATGGTTTCTCCTGGTTCCCAGCTCGCCTGTCTGACCGAGCACGAACGAGAGGAACGACATGGCACTGCCCGACCTGATCCCGGTCGAGGACTTCTTCAGCCCGCCGGAGCGCGCTGACGCGACGATCTCGCCGGACGGAACCCGCATCGCCTACCTGGCGCCGTGGAAGGACCGGCTCAACGTCTGGGTCCAGGACCTCACCCCGTCCGGGGGCTTCGACGGCGACCCGCGCTGCGTGACCGCGGACGAGACCCGCAGCGTGCAGAGCTACCAGTGGACCGACGACCCGCGCTGGCTGCTCTACCTCCAGGACAGCGGCGGCGACGAGAACTGGCACCTGTTCCGGGTCGACCTGGAGGCCCCCGAGCCCACCGCGGTGGACCTGACCCCCTTCCCCGGAGCCCGGGTCGTCAGCTTCGAGCCCTCCCGGGGACGCCCGGGGAGGATGACCGTGTCGCTCAACGCCCGCGACGCCGCCGAGTTCGACCTGCACGAACTCGACGTGGCCACCGGCGAGCTCACCATGCTCGCCCAGAGCCCCGGCGCCGCGAGGATCTGGACGCGGGGCAGGGAGGGGGAGCTGCTCTCCACGACTCTCAACGAGAACAGCGACTTCGAGATCTCCCGTCACGACTCCGCGACGGACACCACGAGCAGCGTCCTGGTGTACGAGGGCGCCGACTACCCGCTGGGCGTCTTCCCGGCGCAGGTCACCCCGGACGGGACCGGGATGTGGGTCGGCTCCAGCCGGGGCACCGACCGCACCCGCCTGGTGAGAGCCGACCTGTCCACGGGTGAGGAGACCGAGGTCGACGGCCACCCGGACTTCGACATCGACACGCGCGCACAGGTCTCCACCCTTCCCCCGCCGCTGATCCTCGACCACCGGGGTGAGCTGCTGGGGGTTCGCTACCTGGGCGAGCGACAGGTCGTCCACGCCCTGGACCCGCACTTCGCCGAGGTGCTGGCGAACCTGGAGAAGCTGTCCGAGGGGGATGTCGCGGGCCTGTCGTCCGACGCCGACGGGCGGCGGTGGATCGTGAGTTTCACCCACGACCGCGACCCGGGCGCGACCTGGTTCTACGACCACTCCACCGGGGAGTCCCGGCTGCTGTTCCGCCCCCACCCGCACCTGGACCCCGACGCGTTGGCGCCGATGACGGCCGTCACGGTCCCCGCCCGGGACGGGCTGGAACTGCCCTCGTACCTGACCCTGCCGGTGGGTGTCGAACCCGAGAACCTGCCGATGGTGCTGATGGTGCACGGAGGCCCGTGGGCGCGGGACGCCTGGGGTTTCGACCCGACCGTGCAGCTGTTGGCCAACCGGGGCTACGCGGTGCTCCAGGTCAACTTCCGCGGCTCCGTCGGGTTCGGCAAGGCCCACATGAAGGCCGCCATCGGCGAGTTCGCCGGGAAGATGCACGACGACCTCATCGACGCCGTGGACTGGGCCGTCGCGCAGGGCTACGCCGACCCCGACCGGGTGGCGATCTTCGGCGGCTCCTACGGCGGCTACGCCGCGCTCGTGGGGGTCGCCTTCACCCCCGACCGCTTCGCCGCCGCCGTCGACTACGTCGGCATCTCCGACCTGGCCAACTTCATGCGCAACCAACCGGCGTTCGTCCGGCCCGCGCTGGCCAACAACTGGTACCGCTACGTCGGAGACCCGGCCGTCCCCGAGCAGGAGGCCGACATGCTGGCGCGCTCACCGATCAGCAGGGTGGACCGGATCACCGCGCCGCTGATGGTGGCGCAGGGCGCCAACGACGCCCGGGTCGTCAAGGCCGAGTCCGACAACATCGTCGCCGCGCTGCGCGAGCGCGGCGTGGACGTGGAGTACCTGCTCAAGGAGGACGAGGGACACGGGTTCGTCAACCCGGAGAACCAGCTCGACCTCCACCGCACGGCCGAGCGCTTCCTCGCCCGCCACCTCGGCGGACGCAGGGGCTGAGCCCGGCTGGGCCCCGGCCGCACGGGGGCGGCAGGGGCCCAGCCCTCCACCGTGTCCCGGCCGGGCGGGACCGGCGGTCGCGGGGCCCGCGGGCCCCGCGACCGGTCAGGGCCGCTGGTCGGCCTGCGCTTCGGCCTGCTGGTCTGCCCGCTCTTCGGCCCGCTGGTCCGCCATCGCCGCGCGGGAGAGGCGGTCGAGGACGTCGATCTGGGCGGGGTTGTACAGGTCGTTCAGCGCCGTGGTGAACGCCTGCGCGGCCTTGTGCCGGTCGATGGCCGTCGTGGCCTGGGAGATGCGCAGCTCCGGACGGTCGGACAGGAGGTCGCGGGAGGCGCGCCACAGCCGTTCGGTGAGCTCCTGCCGGGTCCGCTCGTCGGCGTCGGCCGACAGGTTGTCGAACTCCTCGTCGGAGGCACCGGAGCCGTAGGCGCGCGCCAACTCCGTGAGGGCCCGCTGCGTCTGCGGCGTGAACAGGCGCGCCATGACCGCGGCCAGCGAACGGTCGGCCTCGGTCATGGCGATCCCGGCGGTGGCCAGGGCCATGTCGGGCGGCAGTTCGGTCGGCCCGGACCCGCGCAGTGCCAGGGCCAGCTCCTCGCGCATCCGCCTCAGGCGTTCGATGGCCTGGGCGAGTTCGTCGTCCAGGGCCCGCAGCTCCTGCTCGGGGTAGGCGTCGGCCTCCCCCATCTCGGCGATCTGCACCAGGGAGAACCCCAGGTCCGACAGCCGTTTGACGCGCAGGACCCGCACCAGGTGCTCGACCTTGTAGTGCTTGTAGCCGTTGGCGCCGCGCTCGGGTTCGGCCAGCAGACCGACCTCGTGGTAGTGCCGCACCGTCCGCAGGGTCGTTCCGGCCAGTTCGGCCAGTTGACGGGTGCTCCACGCCATGACGGTCCCCTCCGCGCTCACGGTCCGGCGGTCTTCGCTGCACCAGGAACGCTAGTGCAGACCCCGCGCTCCACGACCCCTACCGTGTGCCCGGTCGTCGTGGGCCGAGGACCGCGTGCCCGACCGGGGGTTGCGCGGCCGGGCATACGGTGCCCGGTCACGCCCCGCGTGAGCGGGGCGGACGCCTCTCCGCAGGCGGACGGACCGGTTGCCTTTCCACAGGCGGATGATGTGGGCTGGTGCGGTGACCGCCGGGATACGTAGACTCGAACCCGGGGGCTGTCGCGCCGCCCATGAGCGCGCCATGCGCCCCCGAATCCAGTGTCCCCGGCCCGCCGCCACCCGGACAAGCCCCGATCCGCCCCTGTGGACGGACTCCCCTGCGCCCAGGGCACGGCGTCCAAGCGCCCGGACGCTCGTGCCCCCGGGCCAGACCGGGCACCCGGGTCCGAGCACGCAGGGCCGGACATCCGGGCCCGAACACGCGAGGCCCAAGCACGCGGGCCCGGGCACCCGGCCTCGCACACGCAGAGCCGAACACCCGGGGCCCGTGCACCGGTAACCGGTGCGCTAAGCGCTTCTAGGCCGGGCGGCGGGGACCGCGGCGGCGCGAGGCCGACCCGCTACCCGAGGCCGCGCCACGCCCAGCCGACCCGCGCGATCCGCCGCGCGAACCCGGACCGCGACCGCCCTGGCGGCGCTGCTCCTCCCGGGGAGCGCTGGGCAGGGTCACCGGAACGCCGGAGGGCTCGCGGGCGCCGGTCACCCGGGCCAGCTCGGGGTCGCTGGCGCTCACCTGGGCGACGTGCGCGTCGATCCGGGCCAGCCGCATCAGCCTGTCCATGTCCCGCCGCTCGCTGGGCAGCACGAGCGTGACCACGCTGCCCGTCTGACCCGCGCGCGCGGTGCGTCCGCCCCGGTGCAGGTAGTCCTTGTGGTCGGTGGGCGGGTCGATGTTGACCACCAGGTCCAGCCCGTCCACGTGGATGCCGCGCGCGGCGACGTTGGTGGCGACCAGCGCGGTCACCGTGCCCTCCTTGAACTGCTTGAGGGTGCGGGTGCGCTGGGGCTGGGACCGCCCGCCGTGCAGCGGTGCCGCCCGGACTCCGCTGTTGAGCAGGTGCTTGGCCATCCGGTCCACGGCGTGCTTGGTGTCCAGGAACAGGATGACCTGCCCGTCGCGGGCCGCGATGCGGGTGGCGGCGTCCTGCTTGTCCATGTGCGACACGTGCAGGACGTGGTGCTCCATGGTGGAGACGGCGCCCTCGGACGGGTCCACCGAGTGGACCACCGGGTCGTTCAGGAAGCGGCGGACCAGGGTGTCGACGTTGCGGTCCAGGGTGGCCGAGAACAGCATGCGCTGGCCCCCGGTCGGCACCTCCGTCAGGATCGCGGTGACCTGCGGCATGAAGCCCATGTCGGTCATCTGGTCGGCCTCGTCCAGGACGGTGACGTCCACCTGGTCCAGAACGCAGTCGTCGCGCTCCATCAGGTCGCGCAGGCGGCCCGGGGTGGCCACGACCAGTTCCACGCCCTGGCGCAGGGCGCGGGACTGGCGGCTGATGGGCATGCCGCCCACCACGGTCGTCGTGCGCACGCGCAGCGAACGGGCGTAGGGGGCGAGCGAGTCGTTCACCTGCTGGGCGAGTTCGCGGGTCGGCGCGAGCACCACGGCCAGGGGGCGGCGGGGCTCGGCCACGCGGCCCTCCAGGCGGGCCAGCAGCGCCAGACCGAAGGCCAGGGTCTTGCCCGAACCGGTCTGGCTGCGGCCCAGGACGTCGCGTCCGGCCAGCGAGTTGGGCAGCGTCGCCGCCTGGATGGCCGACGGGGTGGTCAGGCCCTGGCGGGCCAGCGTCGACTTCAGCTGCGCGGGCATCTCCAGGTCCTCGAAGGCGTGGACCGGGTCGAGTGCGGGGGTGGTGGAGACGGGGAGCGCGAACTCCCCGGAGGAGCGTCCCGCCGAACGTCCGCCGAAGCCGCCGCGCTGGGGGCGGCCGCCGGACTGGTGGGGGCGCTGACGGCCGTAGCCACCGGAGGGGCGGCCACGACGCGTGTTGGTGCGGGGTTGGTTCATATGGGGCCTTTCGCCGCCGACGCGTGCCTGGCGGGAAGCCCTCGGGGGCTTCGGCGTGTGACACCGGGTGTGCGCCGGAAAGAGTCTTGGGATCCACGGCCTGCACGGAGAACCCGGGGTCGTGGCAGAGGACCGGACCAGCGCCTGTCGGAGAACGACGGCCAGAAGAGCGGTCCGGGAAAAACAAAACCGGGGAGGGGCCGCCGCCGCGAGGGCGGGCCCCTGCCCCGGAAGGAGTCTCAGATCGGTCAGATCAGGGTGATGTTGTCGGCCTGGAGGCCCTTGGCACCCTGGGTGACGTCGAACTCGACGTTCTGGCCCTCCGCGAGCTCACGGTAGCCGTTGGCCTGGATCGCGGAGTAGTGGGCGAAGACGTCGGGGCCGCCGCCGTCCTGCTCGATGAAGCCGAAGCCCTTTTCGCCGTTGAACCACTTGACCTTGCCGGTCGCCATGGGTGTTCCTCTCGTTCGGGAGTATGAAGAAAACCGCGGTCTGACGATTTTCCCGTCACTGCGGCAATAACCCGAAAAAGATGTACATCCAACGGGAATCACGACTGCAACTTCACTGAATCTAGCACACCTTCTCTCCCGTGCCACAGAAATACCGTGTGTCACATGGCACGGAGAAACGTGGTAACGATCCGCCCGGAGAACGCGTTGGCCCCGGCTTCCCGCGACCGCCGACGGCCGCCCGCGCGTCCCGCCGCCTCAGCGGCGCGGGGACAGCACGGCGGGCAGCCCGAAGTGCCGGAAGAGCGAGGTGTCGAAGAACATCACCGCGTGGGCGACCGCGTCTCCCCCGGGTGCCAGCTCCAGCACCTGGATCCCGAACGCCCGGTGGACGCCGTCGCCGCCCCGCATGTACAGCGCGAAGGCGGGCTGCCCGTTGGCCCCGGTCGGCACCAGCGCCATGTCGCCCGGCCCGCTGGCCGGGCAGTGGGCGGCGATGAGGCGGCCGATGTGCCCGGCGCCGCGCACCCACGTGGCGAAGGGCGGCATCTCGAACACGGCGTCGGCGGTGAACACCTCGGTGATCGCCGAGATGTCGTAGGACTCGAACGCGTCGACGTACCGGTCCAGGACCTCGCGCTGCTCCGGCCGGGGCTCGGCCACCTCCTCCTCGGCGGGGGTGACCCGGGCCAGCTGGGCGCGGGCCCGCTGGAGCAGGCTGTTGACCGCGGGGACGGAGACGCCGAGGGTGTCGGCGACCTCGGCCGCGCTGTAGCGCAGCACGTCGCGCAGGATCAGCACCGCCCGCTGCCTGGGTCGCAGGTGCTGGAGCGCGGCGACCAGGGCCAGGCGCACGCTCTCCCGCGCGGCCACGACCGTGCCGGGGTCGTCCGCGCCGACCAGGGCGTCGGGCACCGGCTCCAGCCAGGGCAGCTCCGGGCGGTCGGCCAGTTCGCCCTCGGGCTCGGCGGCGGGCCCGCCGAGCCCGGTGGGCAGGGGCCGCCGTCGGCGCCTGTCCAGGGCGGTCAGACAGGCCGTGGTGGCGATCCGGTGGAGCCAGGTGCGCAGGCTGGAGCGGCCCTCGAACCGGTCGTAGGCCTTCCAGGCACGCAGGTAGGTCTCCTGCACCAGGTCCTCGGCGTCGTGCACCGACCCCAGCATGCGGTAGCAGTGCGCGAACAGCTCCCGCCGGTAGGGATCGGCGGCACTCATGAAGTCCTGGTCGGACGCGTGTTCCACCACGACCGTCACGTTACGCCTCCTGTATGACAGAACACACGTTCCCGAACGGGTCGGCGAACCACGCCACCGTCGGGACGCCCCGCGAGATCCCCTTGCCGTCCTGGTCGAAGCCCTCGTAGCGGAGCGTTCCGACGCCGCGGCGGGCGAGCTCGTCCACGACGGCGTCGATGTCGTCCACGGGGAGGTTGAGCACGGTGAAGCCCGCGGGCTCGTGGTCGGGCTTGGGGTAGACGAGGACCGCCCGCCCCTCCCCCAGGTCGATGCTGAGCAGGCCGTGCTCCTCCATGCCCTCCACGGGCCCGACCGTGAGCCCGAGGGTGGTTCCGTAGAACTCCCTGGCCCGGTCGGGGTCGCGGACGGCGAAGGAGCCGAAGGCCCTGGTGGTGTCGAACACGGTCCTCTCCTAACTCTCGCGCGCCATGGCGGCGCGGTGCTCGTCGCTGAGCTGGATGATCTGGACGTGGTTGCCGTCGGGGTCGACGGCGGTGCCGAACAGGCTGCCGTCGCGGTCCTCCAGGGGCGCGAGCCACCCGGTGCCCCGGGCGTCCACGCGGGCGGCGACGGCGCGGGCGTCGTCCACGTCGACGTTGAGGATCATGCGGGTCGGGTCCCCCGCCCTGGGCGCGACGTCGTCCCGGCGGTCGATGAGCAGGTGGAAGGTGCCCAGGCGCAGGACGCGGTAGCCGTCCATGTCGATGTCGTCCTGGGGGGAGAGGACGTCGGCGTACCAGTCGTGCAGGCGGTCGGGGTCGGTGGTGGCGAGCAGCATGCCGTCGAGGTTGGGGCGTTCCATGATGTCCTCCGGGTGGTGTCCGGGTCCGCGTCATCGGGTGCGGGCCGCAGTGCCGGTCGGCACCGCCGGTCCCGGGCCCGCCGGGTCCGGGACCCCTGCCGGGGGCCTTCGGTCCCGGGCGGGTCCAGATCCGGTGCTCGGTGCCGCTCACCCGTACTGACTCGCCGGGGTGCGCGGACTCATCGGCCCGCGGCGGTTCTGCCGCCACCGTTTTTCGGGCGGGGCCCACCGCCACCGGTTCCCCTCCCGTCAGCCGCCCGCCGGTCCGGGCGCCGGGGCGCTCGCGGCCCCGGCCTCGGGCGTGTCCGCGGCGCTCTCCCCCTCGGCGTCCACCGGTGCCTCCGCCGGTTCGCGCTCCGGCGGTGTCCCCGACGGCGCGGGGCGCAGCAGGACCACGGCGGCCACTCCGAACACGGCCATGGCCAGGCAGCCGATCACCCCGACCAGGTTGATGCCGGAGGTGAAGGCCTCGCGCGCCGGACCGAGCAGGCTCTCGGCCAGGCCCGCGGGCAGCTCCGCGGCCACGGCCACGGCGGCGGGCAGGGTCTGGCCCGCCTCCTCGGGCAGGCCCTCGGGAACGCTGGCCTCGGCGCGGTAGACCGCCGAGGCCAGGCTGCCCAGCAGGGCCACGCCCATGGCGACGCCGAACTCCCCGCTGGTCTCGGACATCGACGCGGCGGCCCCGGCCCTCTCCCTGGGCGCGGAGCCCACCACGATGTCGGTGACCAGGGCGGCGCCGGGCCCCAGCCCCACCGAGGCCAGCAGCAGCCCGGCGACCACGAGCGCTGTTCCGCCCTCGACGGGGACCAGGAACAGCAGGGCGAACCCCGACGCGGTCACCAGCATGCCGCCGCCGATGACGTTGGCCCGGCCCACGCGCGCGGCCAGCGGCCCTCCGGCCATGGTGGCGGCGATCATCGCCAGCGCCGGGGGCACCTGCCACATCCCCGCGACCAGCGAGGAGTGCCCGGCGACCATCTGGAGGTACTGGCTGATCAGCAGGAACGTGCCGCCCATGGTGACCGCGCCCGCCATCATCACGCCCAGCGCGACCCCGAAGGAGGGCTGGCGGAACAGGGCGAGGTCCAGCAGCGGGTCGGGCAGGCGCAGTTGGCGGCGGGCGAACACCGCGCCCATGACCAGCCCGAAGGCGAGGGAGGCGAGCGGTCCGAGGAGCGGCCCGCCCTCGGCGACGGCCTTGAGGCCGTAGACGACCGGCAGGATGGCGGCCAGGGACAGGGCGACGCTGACCGGGTCCAGCCGACCGGGTTCGGGCGCGCGGTGCTCGGGGAGCAGCAGGGGCGCGCACACCAGGAGCAGCAGCATGACGGGGACGCCGAGCAGGAACACCGACCCCCACCAGAACCACTCCAGGAGGAGTCCGCCCACGACCGGTCCGATGGCGGTGCCGCCCATGAAACAGCTCGTCCACACCGAGATGGCCACCGCGCGCTGGCGCGGGTCGGTGAACATGTTGCTGATCAGGGCCAGGGTGGAGGGCATGAGGGTGGCTCCGGCCACGCCCATGAGAGCGCGGGTGGCGATGAGCGCGGCGGAGCTGGGCGCGAAGGCCGCGGCCACGGAGGCCAGGCCGAAGACGGCGGCGCCGATCATGAGCAGGCGCCTGCGGCCGATGCGGTCGCCGAGGGTGCCCATGGTGATGAGGAACCCGGCGATCATGAAGCCGTAGACGTCCATGATCCACAGCAGCTGGCTGCCGGAGGGCCGCAGGTCGGCGGCCAGGTGGGGCAGCGCCAGGTAGAGCACGCTCATGTCCAGTGAGAGCAGCAGGGTGGGCAGGGCCAGCACCCCGAGCCCGAGCCACTCGCGCCCTCCCGCGCGTGCGGGGGTCGGCTTCGCGCCGTTCATCGTGGTCGTCCTCGTCCGTCGGATCCGCACGGTGCGGTTCGTTCGTGTGTACGGACTCCGAAGGCTGAGAGAACTCATCGGCCTGGACCGGAGACGTTCCGGGTAGCGCCGTGTCAGTGCCTCAGCGGCTCAGCCGCCGGAAGCGCCGCAGCGCCAGCGGCACGAAGACCATCATCAGCACCAGCGGCCACACCACCGCCATGAGCAGCGCGTTCTGCGCGATCCAGGAGTCGTTGGCCGCCACCGGGTTGCCGAACAGGTCGCGGGCCGCGATCACCGTCGCCGACAACGGGTTCCACTCGGCCACCGGCACCAGCCAGTCCGGCATGGTGTCGGTGGGCACGAAGGTGTCCGCGACCATGGCCAGCGGGAAGACCAGCGAGAAGAACTTCATCGCCGCCTCCGGACTGCGCACCACCAGCCCCAGGTAGATGCCGATCCAGGTGAAGGCCAGGCGCAGCAGCAACAGCAGCCCCAGGGCCGCCAGCGCGGAGAGCGGGCCCTCGTGCCACCGCCAGCCGACCAACAGCCCCATTCCGGCCAGCACGGCCAGGTCCACCACCGCGGAGAGCACGTCGGCCAGGCTGCGCCCGGCCAGGAGGGAGGCGGGGGCCATCGGCAGCGTGCGGAACCGGTCGACCACGCCGCGCCCGGCGTCGGTGACCACCGCGATCGTGGTGTTGCCGATCCCGAAGGCCATGGTCAGCGCGAACAGCCCCGGCATCAGGAACTCGCGGTACTCCTCGCCGGGCGCGTCCATGACCGCGCCCATGGCCTCGCCGAAGACGAAGCCGAACAGCAGCACGGCCAGGACGGGGACCATCAGCGTGCCGACGAGTTCGTCGGGCTTGTACACCAGGTGCAGCAGGTAGCGGCGCGCCACCACCCAGGTGTCGGCCACCGCCCAGCGCGTCCGCGCCAGGGGTCCGGGCTCCTCCGGAACCGGACGTTCCACCTCGGTCACGGACGCCATGACGCCTCCCTCCTCCGGGGCCGGCGGCCCCGCCTCGGTCACGGACATCATGAACCCTCCCCGCGCGTGCCCTGACGGCCCGTCAGCCCCAGGAAGACGTCGTCCAGGGTCGGGCGGCGCAGGGCGATGTCCTCCACGTCCAGCCCGGCCTCGTCCAGGGCGCGCACCACCTTGGCCAGTCCCGCGCCCCGGCCGTCGAAGGGCACCGACACCCGCAGGGCGTCGGCGTCCACCTCGGGCAGGGCCCCGGCCACGCGGCCCAGGACCTCCCCGACGGGCGAGAGCGCGTCCGCGTCGGCGACCACGGCCTCCACCCGGCCGCCCCCGACCCGGGACTTGAGCTCCTCGGGGGTGCCCTCGGCGATGATCCTTCCGGCGTCGACCACCGAGATCCGGTCGGCCAGGCGGTCGGCCTCCTCCAGGTACTGGGTGGTCAGCAGCACGGTCGTGCCGCCCTCGGCGAGGTCGCGCACGGCCCGCCAGACCTCGGCGCGGCTGCGCGGGTCCAGGCCCGTGGTGGGCTCGTCCAGGAACAGCACGGCGGGGTCGGGGATCAGGCTCGCGGCCAGGTCCAGGCGGCGGCGCATGCCGCCGGAGTACTCGCGCACCGGGCGGCGGGCGGCGTCGGTGAGGCCGAACCGCTCCAGGAGTTCGGCGGCCCGGGCCCGCGCCGCCCGCGCGCGCAGGTGGTGCAGGCGGGCGAACATCTCCAGGTTGCGCCGCCCGTCGAGGACCTCGTCCAGGGCCGCGTACTGACCGGCGAAGCCGATGCGCGAGCGCACCCGCGCGCTCTGGCGCGCCACGTCGAACCCGGCGACGCGCACCTGTCCGGAGTCGAAGCGCAGCAGGGTGGACATGATCCGCACGGCGGTGGTCTTGCCCGCGCCGTTGGGCCCCAGCAGCGCGTGCACCGCGCCGGGGGGCACCTCCAGGTCGAAGCCGTCCAGGGCGGCGCGGCCGCGGGCTCCGGGGTAGGCCTTGCGCACGTCCCGGGCCAGGATCACCGGGTCGGCGGTGCGGTGCCCGGCTGCACGGTCGTCGACGGCGGGTGCGGGTCTCACGACGCCGCCCCCTCGACCGGGGCCCCGGCGGCCGGGCGCCAGCCCGGGCGCGTGCGCTGGGCGGGCACGTCCGGCCGGGTGACCTCGTCGTGGCGGCCCAGGCCGATGAGGGCGATGTTGCGCACCGACTCGCTGCCCTCGGCGTAGTAGGAGCAGTGGCCGGGGATCGGGCCGGTGGCGAAGGCGGTGGCGCCGAACCCGGGGCGCAGCGGCGAGGGCCCGTGGCCCAGGTCCCGCCAGCGTCCCCGGGGGAAGAAGCGGATCCAGTCCGCGGGGCCCAGCGCCGCCCACAGGTTCCCGGTGAAGCCCAGGTCGGCGACGGAGTTCCCGCCCATGCCGGGGCTGCCCAGGGCCACGCACTCGTCCACGCGCCCGTGCCGCAGGGCCAGCCCGCACACGACGGTGCCGTAGCTGTGCCCCACCAGCGTGATGCGGGCGGTGCGGGGCAGGAAGGCCGTCAGGCGGGCCAGGTCCTCGGCGCCGCGTTCGGCCGGTCCCCGGAAGGCGGCCTCGGCGAAGCCGCGCGGGGTGTCGTAGCCGACCCAGACCACGACGGCGGAGCGCTCCTCGGGGGCGAGGGCCCGCATGGTGCGCAGGACCGTCCCCCCGTTGACCCGGGGCCGGGTGGGGCGGTTGGCGTCGAAGTAGTTGCCCAGGTAGTTGTCGTTGCCCGGGACCAGGACCACGATGTGGTCGGCGGCGGCCACGTCGCCCAGCGCCTCGACGATGCGGCCGTCTCCGGCCTCGTCGTGGGCCAGGAGCCGCAGGCCGTGCCACTCGCGCTCCTCGTAGCGCAGGGGGGTGGGGGGCGAAGCGTGACGTGGGCCCGCCGCGATCATGACTCTCCTGGGGAAGTTCGAGTGCCGACAGGTGGGGGGAACGGACCCTTTTCACGCTAGGTCCGCGGCGGGGTCGGCCTCCATGGCGCTGTCCCCCCGAACCGGGTCTGGCGTTGACCACCCGGTTCGGTAGTGGTGGCACCACACCCGGCCGTACGGCGCACGGTCAAATTCCGACTAAAGCGACAAATAAGACGAAAGGCTTTCGGGTAGGTGGTGGGCGGACAGCCGTGAACTGGACGGACAGTGTCGAGCGGCCATACGGGCGCCGAGAAATACGGTCGTCGCGCGCCGGTGCCCGCTCTCCGCGAGAGCCTGGGGGTACTCCATGCGAGCCGTGGTCTTCGAG
Source organism: Nocardiopsis sp. LDBS0036 (assembly GCF_041228755.1). Taxonomy (NCBI): domain Bacteria; kingdom Bacillati; phylum Actinomycetota; class Actinomycetes; order Streptosporangiales; family Nocardiopsidaceae; genus Nocardiopsis; species Nocardiopsis sp. LDBS0036. The sequence continues at coordinate 88,665 of NZ_CP141103.1, read as the reverse complement.
AACTACGAGCGGTTCCCGTCACTCACCGACGTTCCCGTGCCCGAGCCGGGGCCGGGCGAGGTCCTGCTGCGGGTGGCGGGGGCGGGCGCCTGCCACTCCGACGTCAGCGTGTACCGCCACTTCAAGGAGGGGCAGGCCGGAGCCCAGAAACCGCCGTTCGTCCTGGGGCACGAGAACTCCGGATGGGTGGAGGCGCTCGGCGACGGCGTGAGCGAGCGCGTACGGGTCGGCGACGCCTACATGGCCTACGGCCCGATCGGCTGCGGACACTGCCGCATGTGCGTCCGGGGCCAGGACACCTACTGCGAGAACGCGGCGACCATGCCCTACCTGGCGGTGGGCCTGGGACGCGACGGCGGCATGGCCGAGTACGTGACCGTGCCCGCCCACCACCTGGTCCCGCTGGGCGACGCCGACCCGGTGGAGGCCGCGCCGCTGTCGGACGCGGGCCTGACCCCGTACCACGCGATCAAGGAGGCGCTGCCGCACCTGGAGGGCGGCGGTCGGCACGCCCTGGTGATCGGCCTGGGCGGGCTGGGGCAGATCGGCGTGCAGATCCTCAGGGCGCTGACCGGCGCGACGGTGATCGCCACCGACGTCAAGGCCGAGCCGCGGGCCTGGGCCGAGCGCAACGGCGCGGTCACGGTGGGGGCGGGCGCGCACCAGGTCGAGGAGATCCGCGAGATCACCGGCGGCCGGGGCGTGGACGCGGCCTTCGACTTCGTGGGCGTGACCCCCACGATCGCGACCGCGGCGGCGTCGATGGCCCGGGGCGGGCGGCTGACCGTGGTCGGGATCGCGGGCGGCACGCACGAGTTCTCGTTCTTCACCAACCCGTACGAGTCCTACATCACCAACACCTACTGGGGGACGGTGGGAGAGCTGTGGGAGGTGGTGGACATGTACAAGGCGGGGCAGATCCGTCCGGAGGTCGAGAGGTTCGACCTGGGGGACGCCCTGGAGGCCTACCGGAGGCTGGAGGCCGGGGAGGTCTTCGGCCGCGCCGTGGTGGTGCCGCACCAGGGCTGACCGCCCCGGGCGACTCCGCCCGACCGGCGGGCCGGCGCGACGCGCACCGGGGGCGACCGCCCAGGGGGTTCGCACGACCGGCGGGCCCCGGGCGGCGCGCCGGAGCCGACCGCGCGGGAAGGCGCGGTGGAAGCGGCGGGCCGCCGGAGCGCCGTGCCCGTGTGCGGCCCGTCCCGTGGCCCTCACGGAAGGGGAGGCCCCGGGACGGGAGGACGGGAACCCGTGCCCGGGATCCTCAGCCCCTGCCGGGCGGCATCGGCACGAACGCGCTGGTGCGCCGGGCGTACTCCGCCCAGCCGGGCCGACCGGACATGTGCTCGTCCAGCAGCCGCTGCCCCGACCCCCGGGTCAGCAGGTAGGTCATCACCACGGGCGCGGGCAGGGTGAGCAGCACCCACCACGACCCCGACAGCGCGACCAGGAACAGCCCCCACCACACGCAGGCGTCGCCGAAGTAGTTGGGGTGGCGGGTCCACGCCCACAGGCCGCGGTCCATGATCCGCCCGCTGTTGGCGGGGTCGCGCTTGAACCGGGCCAACTGGGCGTCGCCCACCGTCTCGAACACGAACCCCAGCAGCCACACGGCCGCACCGGCGACGGCAAGCCACACCTGCGGGGAGCCGAGGAGGGGCGCGTCGGTGTGCACCGCCACCTGGACCGGCATGGCGACGATCCACACCAGGAACCCCTGGAGCAGGTAGACCACGCGCAGGGCGTAGGCGTCGCGGTTCCCGGGCGCCCCGGACAGCAGGCGCTCGTAGCGGGGGTCCTCGCCCTTGCCCCGGGAGCGCAGCCCGATGTGCGCGGCCAGGCGCAGCCCCCACACGGCGGTGAGCCCGGCCAGCAGCCAGGAGCGGGCGGGGTCGCCCGAGGCGGTCAGGACGCCGACCGCCGCCACGGCGGTGAACCCGAGCCCCCAGGCCGCGTCCACCACGCTGTGCCTGCCCAGGCGCAGCGCGAGGGCGAAGGTCGCGAGCATGAGCGCCAGCACGGCCGGGGCGGACAGCCCCAGGGTGAGGGGGAGCGCGGAGACGTCCATCAGCGGCTCCCGGCGCGGTCCGGGCGCACGGCCAGGATCTGGTCCACTCCCATGCGCCCCTCCTCGAAGGCGAGCGCGCCCCCGGCCAGGTAGAGCCGCCACACGCGGGCGGTCTCGGGTCCGGCCAGGGCCACCAGCTCGTCGAAGCGGCGCTCCAGCACCTCCAGCCAGGCGCGGGCGGTGCGCACGTAGTGCTCGCGCATGGCCCGCACGCCGCGCACCTCCAGTCCGGCCCCCTCCAGCAGCCCGACCGTCTCACCCAGGGGGCGCATGTGCATGTCGGGGGCGATGTAGCGCTCGATGAACGGGCCGCCGCCGGGTTGGGCGCCGCGCCGCGACATCTGCTGGACCAGCAGGCGCCCGCCGGGGCGCAGCCGGTCGTGCAGGCGGCGGGCGAAGGGCGCGTACTCGTCCCGGCCCACGTGCTCGCCCATCTCGATGGCGGCCACGGCGTCGAAGCCGTCGTCGGTGACGTCGCGGTAGTGCTGGAGGCGCACCTCGACCAGGTCGGACAGGCCCTCCTCGCGGACGCGGGCCGCGACGTGGTCGCGCTGGCGCGCGGAGAGGGTGACGGCGGTGACGCGCGCTCCGTGGTGGCGGGCGGCGTGCAGGGTGAGCGATCCCCAGCCGCACCCCACGTCGAGCAGGCGGTCGCCCTCGCCCAGGCGCAGTCCGCGGCAGACGAGGTCGAGCTTGTCGCGCTGGGCGTCGGCGAGGGTGTAGCCGGGGTCGTCGCTGGTCCAGTAGGCGCACGAGTAGGCCATGGACTCGTCCAGGAGCAGCTCGTAGAGGTCGTTCCCGGCGTCGTAGTGGTGGGAGACGGCCGCGGCGTCGCGCTCGCTGGAGTGCGGGCGTCCGCGCAGGCGCGCCTCGGCCGGAGGGACGGGCGGCGGGGAGCCCACCACGCCCAGGGCCAGGAGGGTGCGGGCCGCGCGGGCCCACTCGGCGGGGCCGGGCAGCGAGGTGCCGTTCTCGCGCACGCTCGCCCACACCCGGCTCAGGGCGTCGGTGAGGTCGCCCTCCACGTCCAGCGATCCGGTGACGTAGGCGCGGGCCAGGCCCAGCTCGCCGGGGCGGGCCAGGATGTGGCGCAGGGCGTCGCGGTCGCGCAGCAGGGCCAGCGGGGCGTCGGCGGGACCGGCCTCGCTGCCGTCCCAGGCGCGCAGCCGGACGGGGAGCACGCCGTTGAACAGCCCGGCGGCCAGGGGCGCGAGGAAGTGGGCGGCTCCGCGGGGCGGGGCGGGGGTCGCGGTGGTGCTCATCGGGCCTTCTCCATGGTGATCTGCTCGACGTCGATGATTCCGGACAGGAAACCGGCCTCGCAGTAGGCGAGGTAGAAGGACCACATGCGGCGGAAGGTGGCGTCGAAGCCGAGGGCCTCCACCTGTTCGGCGGCGTCGGTGAAGTTCTCGCGCCACACGCGCAGGGTGTCGGCGTAGTCGCGGCCGAAGGAGAGCCGGTCGGTGATGCGCAGGGAGGTGCCCGCCCGCAGTCGCTCCTCGACGGCGGTGACCGAGGGGATGAGTCCGCCGGGGAAGACGTACTTGTGCATCCAGGTGTAGGAGCCGCGCGAGGCGCGCATCAGGGCGTGCTCCATGGTGATGCTCTGGAGGCCCACGCGTCCGCCGGGGCGCACGAGCCGGTCCAGGGCGGCGAAGTAGACGGGCCAGTAGCGCTCGCCGACGGCCTCGATCATCTCCACGCTGACCACGGCGTCGTAGGTTCCGGTGACGTCGCGGTAGTCGCACAGGCGGATGTCGACCAGGTCGGAGAGCCCGGCTGCGGCGACGCGTTCGACGGCCAGGTCGCGCTGTTCGGCGGAGAGGGTGACGGTGGTGACGCGGGCGCCGCGGCGGGCGGCGCGCACGGCCAGCTCGCCCCAGCCGGTGCCGATCTCCAGCAGCTCGACGCCCTCGGCCACGCCCACGGCGTCCAGGAGGCGGTCGGTCTTGCGCTCCTGGGCGCGGGGCAGGGTGTCGCGGTCGCGGGCCTCGCCGTCCTCGAACAGCGCGGAGGAGTAGGTCATCGTCCGGTCGAGGAAGAGGCCGAAGAGGTCGTTGGACAGGTCGTAGTGGTGGCTGATGTGGCGTCTGGACCCGGCGCGGGTGTTGCGGTCCGAGGCGGGTCTGCGGGGCAGGGTGACGTGGCGCAGGGGCTGGAGGGGGCGCGGCACGAGGTTGTCGTAGTCAGCGGCCAGGCGGGTGAGCAGTGCGACCAGGTCGGGCGAGTCCCACTCCCCGGCCATGTAGGACTCGCCGAAGCCGATGAGGCCGCCCGCGGCCAGACGGCGGTGGAAGGCGTCGGGGTCGCGCAGCTCCAGGACGGGCGCGCCGTCGTCGGCGGCGGGCGCGGCGGAGCCGGTGCGCACGCGCACGCCCGAGCGCGCGGTGGCGTGGCGGACGATGGCGCGGGCGACGGCCGCGCGCAGGCGTCCGCCGGGCACCCGGGCCACGTCGGGCCAGCGGCGTGCGTCCAGGGGCGGGTGGGTGTGGGGGCTGGTCGTGGTCATGGCCGTGTTCCGGTCTTCCGTTCGGTCGCTGGTGTGTGGGTGCGCCCGCGCGGCTGGACGGGCAGTCCGCGCAGGTAGAGGCCGATGCCCTGGCGCCGGATGCGCAGCGCGCCGACCAGCGGCGCGAGGGGGTGGCGCAGCGCCCTGATCAGCAGGGACGCGGTGGTGGCGGGGCGTCGGACGCCGTGCACCGAGGCGGTGAGGGGCGGGCGCCCGTCGCGGTGCAGGGCGACGGTGAGCGCGAGGCGTTCACCGGGCTCGGGGAGGCTGAGGCGGTAGCGGCCGTCCACCGCGTTGAACGGGGAGACGTACATGGCCTTGTCCGCCTCGGCCCGGCCGCGGCCGTCCACGTCCAGGACGTAGCGGTGGCGTTGGCCGTAGGTGTTGTGGACCTCGGCGACGACGCGGCTGAGGCGGCCGTCGCGGTGGTGGCACCAGTAGACGGTCAGGGGGTTGAACACGTGGCCCAGGACGCGGGCGTGGGCGAGCATGAGCACCCGGCCGCCGTCGAGGTCCACGCCGTGCTCGGCGAGGAGGGCGTCGATGTCGGCGCGCAGCTCCCGCGCCCAGGCGCCGGCGCGGTCGCGGCGCGCGGCACCGGTGCCGGTGCCGGTGCCGGCTGGGACGCAGGTGACGGTCGGGGCACCGGCTTCAGCGGAGGCGCGGGTGACGACCGGTGCGCGGTCGCCGTCCACGGCGTGGTCCTTCGCGCGGAACCCGGCCAGGACGCTCAGCGGCCAGCGCGGGCGCGGCGGGTCGTCCAGGTCCACCAGCCAGTAGTAGGTGCCGTAGGCGAAGGCGTTGCGGACGGGTTCGGAGCGGACGTGGCGGACGGTGGCCTCGTACAGCGCGGGCGCCGGGGAGGGCGTCACCAGTGCACCCCCAGGCTCGCGGCGGCCCGGACGCCCGAGCGGCACCCGTCCTCGTGGAAGCCCCACCCGTGGTGGGCCCCGGCGAAGGCGACGACCCGGTCGCTGAGTTCGGGCAGCCGCCGCTGCGCGGCCAGGGAGGCGGGGGTGTAGACGGGGTGCGCGTAGTCCATGGCGGCCACGACCCGGTCGGGGTCGACCTCGTCGGCTCCGTTGAGGGTGACCACGTACTGCTCGTCGGCGTCCAGGCGCTGGAGGCGGTTCATGTGGTAGCTCACGCGCACGGGCCCGGTGTCGGGCTCGCAGGAGGCCAGGCGGTGGTTCCAGCTGGCCCAGACGTCGCGGTCGGCGGGCAGGACGGAGGCGTCGGTGTGCAGCAGGGTGCGGTTGCGCGAGTAGCCGAAGGCGCCGAGGACCTCGCGCTCGGCGTCGGTGGGGTCGGCGAGCAGGGCGAGGGCCTGGTCGGCGTGGGTGGCCACGACCGCGGCGTCGAAGTCCAGGGCCTCTCCCCCGGCGCGCAGGCGCACCCCCTGTGCCGTACGGGCCAGCGAGGTGACCGGGGTTGCGGTGCGCACCGCGTGCAGGTTCTTGGCGACGCGCTCGACGTAGGAGTGCGAGCCGCCGGTGACGGTGCGCCAGCGGGGCGAGCCCCACACGCTGAGCATGCCGTGGTTGGCCAGGAAGGAGAACAGGTAGCGGGCGGGGTAGTCGGTGGCGGTGCCGGGCGGGCAGGACCACACCGCCGACACCAGCGGGAGCAGGAAGTGCGCGACCGTGTAGGGCGTGAACCGGTGGTGGCGGACGAAGGCGCCGAGGGTGGGCTCGGCCGCGCCGGGGGGCGGGGTCGCGGCGAGCAGGCGCCGGGCGGCCCGGTGGAAGCGGGGGATCTCGGTGAGCATGCGCAGGTAGGCGGGGCTGCGCCGGGACCGGTTGGGGAGCATGGCCCGCACGCCGCGCGCGCCCGCGTACTCCAGGCCGCAGCCCCGGCAGCTGACCGACATGCTCATCTCGGTGGGCTGGGTGGACACGCCGAGTTCGTCGAACAGGCGCAGCAGGTGGGGGTAGGTGCGCCTGTTGTGCACGATGAAGCCGCTGTCGACCCGCATCTCGCCGCCCGGTCCGCCGTCGATCCGGTGGGTGTGGGCGTGCCCGCCCAGGCGGTCGTCGGCCTCGAACAGGGTGACGTCGTCGTCCCGGTGCAGGACGTGCGCCGCCGTCAGTCCGGAGACGCCGGAGCCGATGACCGCGACCCTGCGCCGGTGGAGGGTGTGCTGCCCTGTACCCAATGCGTCCTCTTCACTTCCGGGGTCTGTGTGGCGGAAGTGATTCGGTACCGGGAACCAGGCGGATTGGTCCGCATCATCACGAAAAGGTCTCGAAAGCGAAGGAGCCGGGGCGGGGACGGTCGCGCCGTACGGCACCGCGCGGATCGCGCTTCCGGCGACCGCGTCCCACCGAAACCAACATCGTGTGTGATGTCATCAACACACTGAAGGCTCTCCTGCGGGCGCGCCCTTATGGACATCTGACGGCGCTTTGCCCAATCTGGGGCAATGAGCCTTATGAGTCGACTCCAACGGGCTGACAAGAAGGTCTACGACCACGTGACGGGGTTGGGACCCGCGTCCCTGGACGCCTACACCCCCAAGTTCGTGCAGGCGACGGACAACATGGCGCCGTGGTTCCTCATGTCGGCCACCCTCGCCGCCACCGGCGGCCCCAGGCTGCGGCGCACCGCCCTGCGCGCCATCCTGGCCGCGGGCACCGCCAACCTGGTCTCGGCGGGGATCAAGCAGATCTCGGGGCGCACCCGCCCGGACAACTCGGCCGTCCCGGCCGCGCGCAGCCCCTACCGCTCCTACCCGAGCACCTCCTTCCCCTCCGGGCACACCGCCGCGGCCGCGGCCTACGCGGCCGGGGTCATGACCGACGCGCCCAAGCCGCTGGCCGGGCTGGTCGCCCTCCTGGCGGGCGGGGTGGCGTTCTCCCGCGTGCACAGCGGCGTCCACTACCCCGGCGACGTGCTCGCCGGAGTGGCCATCGGGTGCGGCGCGGCCCTGCTCGCCGGAACGGTGGTGCCGCCCCGGCCCGAACTGGTCTTCGGCGCGCGCACCGTCGCCGACGGGGAGACCGACGTGGACCGCGAGGGCGGCGGGGTGACGGTGGTGGTCAACCCGCGCTCGGCCTCGGGCACGGTGCCCGGGCTGACCGCGGCCGACGTCACGAGCAGGGTGGCGCGGGCGCTGCCCAAGGCGCGGATCATCCCGCTGTCGGCCGACGACGACGTGGTCGGGGTCATGGACCAGGCCGCGCGCACCAGCGAGGTGCTGGCGGTGGCGGGCGGCGACGGCACCGTCAACGCCGGGGCGCAGGCGGCGCTCGACCACGACCGCCCGCTGCTGGTGCTGCCGGACGGCACCCTCAACAACTTCGCCCGCACCCTGGGGCTGTCCTCGGTGGACATCGCGCTGCGGGCCTTCGACGACGGGCGGCTGGCCCGGGTGGACGTGGGCGAGGTGGACGGCCGGATCTTCCTCAACACGTCCTCCTTCGGCTCCTACCCGCGCATGGTGGACCGGCGCGACAAGTGGGCCGAGCGGATCGGCAAGTGGCCCGCGTTCGCGCTGGCCCTGTGGCAGGACCTGCGGGAGGTGAGCCCGATCTCCGCGGTCGTGGACGGCGAGCCCGCCAAGGTGTGGTGGGCGTTCGTGGGCAACTGCCAGTACCGCACGCACGGCCGGGTGCCCGCGCTGCGCGAGCAGCTGGACGACGGGCGGCTGGACGTGCGGGTGCTCACCGCGCGGGCGCCCTTCCCGAGGCTGCGCGCCGTCGCGGACGTGCTGCTGGGCAAGTTCGCGCACGGCGAGGGGTACTCCGAGCGGCTGACCACGGGGCTGACGCTGACCATCCCGGGCGAGCCCAGGCTGCTCGCCGTGGACGGCGAGGTCGTGGAGGGCTCGCGCACGGTGGTCTTCACCAAGCGGCACGCGGCCCTGCGGGTGTTCGTGCCCGCCGTCGAGACCGACCGGTGAACACCGCGAGCGGCGTCGGCACGACCGTCAGCGGCGGCACCGCCGCGGGCCGCGGGAGTGGTCCCTACCGGTGTCGCCGCCCAGCAGGAGGCTGAGCCCCGCCCCCAGCAGCCACGCGTCCTTGGACAGGGGCAGCCCCTGTTCGGTCGGGCGCAGGCTCTGGGGGCGCCGCATGCCCGGGGTGCGCAGGTACAGGCCGAGCAGCCCGGCGGCGAACGCGGTCAGGCCCGCGCCCGCGACACGGCTCGGGACGACGGGGATCAGCAGGGCGGCGCCCAGGGCGATCTCACCGGCCGACAGCAGCCGGGCGAAGGTGACGGGGTCCACGTCCTTGAGGAAGGGGTAGGTCCCCGCCGCCATGCCGTGCAGGCCCTGCGCGGCCTCCTCGTCGGCGCCGCGCTTCTCCAGCCCGGAGTTGAGGACGAACGCCCCCGTGATGACGCGCAGCGGCAGGTCGCGGGTGCTCAGGGGCAGGTTCATGTCGCTCCAACAGCTGGTCGGGTCCGTGGCGTGCCCGGTCGGCCGGTTCCGGCCCGGCCGCACCGACAACAGGTCTTTTCCGGTCGCCAAGAGTCAGGGAGATGTTACCGACCGCGAACAGCGCGGGCGGGCCGCGACCCGCCGGGCCGCCGGATCCGGGCGGCGTCAGCGGGCGCCGGACCGCTCCCCGGCGCCGAGGCGTTCGACGATGCGGACCAGGTCCCGCCAGGCCTGGGAGGTGTCGGGGCCTCCCTCGTGGGGCGCGCGGAACCAGTCGACGAACTCGACGACGTCGCGCAGGTCCCAGCGCAGCCGGTACAGGTCCAGCAGTGCGCGGTCGGGCTCGTGCCCGCTGACCTCGGCGTAGCGTTCCAGTTCGGCGGGGTCGTCGGTGACCAGCCACAGGTCGCGCTCGGGGGCGGCCAGGCCGACGGTGTCCCAGTCGACCAGCAGCGGGCGGTCGCCGCGCCACAGCAGGTTGCCGGGGTGGGGTTCGCCGTGGGTGAGGACCGCCGCCGCGTCCTCCAGGGCGGCCGCGCCGCGGTCGGACTCGGCCAGGCGCTCGCGCAGCGCCGGGGCGTGCTCGGCGAGCAGGTCGGCGGTGGGCCCGGCGTGGGGCCCCGCGTCGCCGACGGCGGCGGGGCGGTCCAGCAGCGCGGCGAGCCGGTCCTGGCCGGGGAGGCGGGTCTCCACGGCGGGCGCGTCGCCCGGTGCGCTGCGGTGCAGCTGGGCGAGGGTGTCCAGGAGCCGGGCCCGCCGGTCGGCGGACAGCTCCCGGCCGAAGTCTCCGGACTCGCCCTCCACGCGGGGGAAGACGCTGAGCGCGTACCCGTCGCCGACCGGGACGACGGTGTCCCCGCCCGGGGTGCGCAGGGGCGCGACGACGAAGCCGAGCCCCTCGTCGTCGTGCAGCCGGGCGGCGGTGTCCATGGCCCGGGTGAGGCGCCGCCGCACGGCGGCCGGGTCCGGGCCGAGGAAGGACTTGCGGGCGAGGTCGGCCACGGTGGTGAACCAGCGGCGGCCCGCGGTGTCGGTGACGCTCCAGTGGTGGTCGCCGAAACCCAGGGGGACGTGGTCGATCGAGGTCGCGTGGACGCCCCACGCCGCCAGCGCGTCGTGCAGGCGTGGTTCCAGGTTCGTCAGCCGTTCGCGCATGCGGCGAAACTACCAGCCGGTCCGCGCCGCGGCCGGGAATTTGCTCCCCGGGGACGCCCGTGTGGCTTCGGAGGCGTCCCCGGGGCGGATCAGTCCAGCGTGGTGCGGTGCAGGGACAGGTCCCGGGTCTCGCGGACCAGGGTGAGCACCACCAGGAGGCTGAGCGCGGCGACGCCGACGAGGTAGAACGCCGGGGTCAGGGCGCTGCCGGAGGTGGCGACCAGCCAGGTGGCCACGAACGGCGCCGTGCCTCCGAAGAGCACGTAGGCGGTGGTGTAGCCGACCGCCGACCCGCTGGCGCGCAGGTGGGCCGGGAACATCTCCACCATCATCGGCACGTTGGAGGTGCCGATCACCGCCACGAGCGCGGCCAGCGCCGAGGTGCCCAGCATCGCCCCGGCCAGCCCGGTGCCCATGAGCTGGAACGCGGGGTAGGTCAGCAGCACGAACCCGGCGCAGGCGGTCATCAGCATGGGGCGGCGCCCGAACCGGTCGCTGGCCCTGGCCATGAGCGGGCACATCAGCGTGTACGCCAGCATCGCGACCACGCTGGTGGTGAGCGCCTGGGTCTTGGTGTAGTCCAGCGACTCCGACATGTAGCTGATCATGTAGCTGCTCATGAAGTAGTAGCCGACGGCGTTGGTGATGCTGTAGCCGAAGAGCGTGAACATCTGGCGGCCGGAGACCCGGAAGGCCTCGCGCAGCGGGCTGCGGGTGGTGTTGTCCTCCCGGGCCATCTCGCGGAAGACGGGGGTGTCGTCGAGCCGGGAGCGCAGGTACAGGCCGATGGCGCCCAGCGGCCCGGCGATCAGGAACGGCACCCGCCAGCCCCACGACATCAGGGCCTCCTCGCTGAGGGTGCCGGTGAGCAGCACGCCCACGCCCGAGCCGACGACGGCGGCCACGCCCACGGTGATGGGGACGGCGCTGGCGTAGCGGGCGCGGCGGCCCTCGGGGGCGTACTCCATGATGAAGGAGGAGGCGCCGGTGTACTCGCCGCCGGTGGAGAAGCCCTGGACGGCGCGCATGAGCAGGAGCAGCAGGGGCGCGGCCAGGCCGATCGCGGCGTAGGTGGGCAGCAGGCCGATGGCGAGGGTGGCCCCGCTCATGCACAGCACGCTCAGCGCCAGGGCGCGGTTGCGGCCGATGCGGTCGCCGTAGTGGCCGAAGAACAGGGCGCCCAGGGGGCGGGCGATGAACCCCGCGGCGAAGATCGCCCAGGTCGCCAGCAGCGCGGCGGCGGGGTCGTAGTTGGGGAAGAACAGCACCGCGATGGTGGCCGACATGACGGCGTAGGCGCCGGAGTCGAACCACTCCACGAAGTTGCCGATGGCGGTGGCGACGGTGACGCGGCGGCGGACGCGGCCGATGTCCTCCGGCGGGGTCGCGGGGGCTTTGGGGTCGTTGAGCACCGTACCCGAACTCCTCTTTCTCACTGGTCCGGGCCTGGCCCGGATTCGATGGTAGGGGGGACAAGAGAGGGGGCGGCCCGCCGGGGTGGCCGGGCGCGGCCGGGTGCGGTGGCGGCCCCCGCCGCCACCGCACGGATCTCAGGCCGTGTCGCGTCGGCGCAGCTCGGCGCGTTGGACCTTGCCGGTGGCGGAGCGGGGCAGGCGCTCCTCGAAGGCGATCAGGCGCGGGTAGGCGAAGAGGGAGTGGTGCTCGCGGGCGAAGGCGCGGATCCGGTCGGCGAGCTCCTCGCTCGGCTCGTACCCGTCGGCCAGTTCGATCCACGCCTTGACGACCTGTCCGCGCAGCGGGTCGGGCAGGCCCACGACCCCGGCGTCGGCGACGGCCGGGTGCTCGCGCAGGGCCGCCTCGACCTCGTAGGGTCCGACCCGGTAGCCGGAGGTCTTGATGACGTCGTCGGTGCGGCCCAGGAACCAGAAGTAGCCGTCGGCGTCGCGGGTGGCCTGGTCCTTGGTGCGGTACCAGGTGCCGCCGAAGGTCTCGGCGGAGGCCTCGGGCCGGTTCCAGTAGCCCAGCGGGAACTGCGGGTTGCTGCGGGCGCGCAGGCAGATCTCGCCGGGTTCCCCGTCGGGGACCTCGCGGTCCTGTGCGTCCAGCAGGACGACGTCCCAGCCGGGCAGCGGGCGGCCCACCGAGCCGGGCTTGACCGGGATTCCGGGCATGTTCCCGAGCAGGGGGTAGGACTCGGTGGACCCGTAGTAGTCGAACGGGGTGACGCCGAACTGCTCCCGGAACCAGGTGATGAGGTCGGTGGTCAGCGGCTCGTTGGAGCAGCACACCACGCGCAGGGACTGGGGGTGGCGGCGTCCGGCGTCGGGCACCCCGGCGCGGAGCTTGCGCAGCAGGGTGGGGTTGACCAGGGCGGTGGTGACCCGGTTGCGCGCCATCGCGGCGAGCAGCCCCTCGGGATCGAAGCCCGCGCGGGGGCGGTGGACCAGGTGGGTGGCCCCGGCTCGCAGCGGGCCCATGAGCTTGGCCATGGACCAGGCCCAGTCGCCCGCCCCGTAGAACACGTCGCCGGGGCGCAGGTCGTGGCAGTAGCGGAACTCGTTGTGGCCCAGCAGGGTGCGGTGGGCGTGCACGATGCCCTTGGCCGCGCCGGTGGTCCCCGAGGTGTAGAAGATGAGCGCGGGGTCGTCGGCGGCGGTGTCGGCGGCCTCGTGGCGGGGCTCGCGGGCGGCCACGGCCGGGTCGTCCACGCTCACGACGCGGACGTCGGCGTCGAGCCCGTGGGAGGCGCGGGCGGCGCGGACGGCTCCCGCGGCGCGTTCCAGGGCGGCGTCCTCGGTGATCAGGACGGTGCTGCCGGAGTCGGCGAGCCGGTAGGCGATGGGGTCGTCGGCCCACAGCAGGGACATGGTGACCAGGACGGCACCGGTGCGCAGCACGCCCAGGTAGGTGGCGGGGGTGTCGGGGCGCTGGGGCAGCAGGACCGCGACGCGGTCGCCCTCGCGCACGCCCAGGGCGTGCAGGTGGGCGGCGACGCGGGCCGCCCGGTCGCGGACGCGGTCCCAGGTGACCTCGTCGCGGTGCCCGGTGTGGTCCTCGAAGACGAGGGCGACCCGGTCCCCGGGGTGGTGGTCGGCGACGTCGACGGCCATGTTGTACCGCTCGGGCACCTCCCAGCGCTGCTCGGAGCGCAGTCGGCGGTAGAGGCGCTCCCCCTCGGCGAGTGCGTCCGGGCCGGGGGTCTCGAAGGCGGCGGCCTCGGTTCCGGTGGTGGTCATCGGGTGGTTTCCCCTGTTCCTGCTGTGGTTTGGCGGTGGAGCGGCGGTTCAGCGGCGCTTGGCCAGGAACCGCTCCATCTCGCGCTGGGGCTCGCCGCTGGCGTAGGCCCGGGCGTGGACGTCCTTGGCGGCGGTGACGGCGTCGGTGAGGGCGGCGTCGTCGATCTCGCGCAGGCGGGCCTTGGTGAGCGCGACGGCGCCGGGGGGCAGGGAGGCCAGGGAGGCGGCGAGGTCGAGGGCCGCGGCGAGCACGTCCCCGCGTTCGGGGACGAGGCGGGTGAGCAGGCCCAGGCGGTGCGCCTCGGTGCCGTCGACCAGGTCGCCGGTGAGGGTGAACTCGATGGTGCGGGCCTTGCCGAGGATGTCCCACATGGCCCAGATGCCGGTGACGCTGGGGATGCCGGAGCGGACCTCGGGCTGGCCCATGCGGACGCCGGGGTGGCCCACGCGCAGGTCGGCCAGGAGCGCGAGCTGGAAGCCCGACCCGGCGGCGACGCCGTTGACGGCGGCCACGGTGGGCTTGTCGACGCCGCGCAGGGCCCGGTAGAGGACGTCGAACTCGTCGATCCAGGCCTCGGCGGCGGCGTGGTCCCCGGGGTCGATGGCCCGGGTCTCGGCGAGGTCCTGACCGGCGCAGAAGGCGTCTCCGGTGCCGGTGAGGACGACGGCGCGGCAGTCGGGGTCGGCTCCGGCCTCGGTGAGGAGCTCGACGATGCGGGCCCGCATGGCGGAGGTCCAGGCGTTGAGCTTGGCGGGGCGGTTGAGGGTGATGACGGTCGTGTGGCCCTCGGTGAGGGGTTCGCGGTGCGCCAGGACGAGTTCGTCGGACACGTGGAGTCCTTTCACATGTTCACAAGCAAGGGTGGTCGACGTACACCGTCGTGTTCGCCGGGGTGCCGGGGACGAGGGGGCCGCCGCGCCGGGGGCGGGGAGGAAGCCGGTTCGTCCTTCCGGTGAACGCCATGAGAACAGCCCGTCGGCTCCGGCGTCCAACACCAGTTGCGACCTCACGCGATATCGCAGTGATATGGCCGGTAGGGTCGCCGCATGGAACTGCGCCACCTGCGCTACTTCACGGTGCTGGCCGAGGAACTGCACTTCGGCCGGGCCGCCGCCCGCCTGCACATGGCCCAGCCCCCGCTGTCCCAGCGCATCCGCGACCTGGAGCGGGAGCTGGGGGTGCGGCTGTTCGACCGGGGGCGCAACCAGGTGCGGCTGACCGAGGCCGGGGCGCTGCTGCTGGAGCACGCGCGGCCGGTGCTGGAGAGCGCCGAGTCCGCCCGCGAGGCCATGCGGCGCATCCGCCCCGGGCGGAGCGGGATACTGCGCGCCGGGATTCCGCCGGACACCATGGCGGTCACGCTGCGCACGCTGACCGCCGAACTGGCCCGCCTGGCGCCCGACGTCCTGGTGGACCTGCACGAGCTGACCACGGACGAGCAGTTGGCCGCGCTGCGCGAGGGCGAACTGGACGTGGGGATGGTGCGCCACCCCTCCGACACCACCGGGCTGGAGTCGGGCCCGGTGGCCAGCCGCAGGCTGGGGGTGCTGCTGCCCGCCGAGCACCGTCTGGCGGCGGGCGGGCCGGTGCGGCTGCGCGACCTCAACGGGATGCCGCTGGTGGTCTTCCCGCGCGCGATGGCGCCGATGCTCTACGACCAGATCATGTCGGCGTGCAGGTCGGAGGGGTTCCGGCCGGGCGCGATCCGGCACGCGCGCAACCCGCACTTCGTCAACGGGCTGGTGCTGGCCGGGCGGGGCGTGCACCTCAACGAGCATCCGCTGGGCGGCCTGCCCGAGGGACTGGTGTGGTCACCGCTGGAGGGCAGCCCGCTGGCGTGGCGCACGTCGGTGGTGTGGCCGCCCCGCCGCAGGCACGCGAGCGTGGCGGTGTTCGTGGCGGCGGCCACGGCGGGCCTGGAGGCGGCGGGGCACGTCATCCAGCCCGGGTCCGGCACCGCGGAGGAGTGAGCGCGGGGCGCCGCGCTCACTCATCGGCGCGGACGGAGGAACGATGGGCGGGGAGCACCGCGTTTCCGTCCGGGCGCGGCGCCCTCGGACCGCTCGGCCTACTCGGTTCCGGCGGCGGAGAGGAGGGCCGCGAGGGCGTCCCCGTCGACACGCACCCGGGAGGTGCCGGTGCGCCCCCGCAGAAGGAGCATCAGGTCGGAGGCGGTGCCCTCGACCGTGGTCGTCGCACCGTCTTCGGCGACGGGCCGCGTCCGCCAGGTTCCCGCTGAGGGGACCACGGTCCAGGCCCGCCCGAAGTCGGCGGTCCGCAGGCACACCACCGCTTCGAAGCCCTCGGGCGGCCCGCTGCCCAGGGCCAGCATGAACGCCAGGAACTCGTCGACCCCGTCGGCGACCAGGTCCGCGGGCAGCTCGAGCGCCCGTCCCACGGCGTTGCGGGCGTCCCAGGCGTGCTTTCGGGGGCTCCCCGAGGAGACGAGTGGGCCCGGCTCCGACGAAGATCCGGAGGGGGTTGTGGAGGTGCCGGGTCAGGGCACCAGGCCGTACACGGTGGTGCCCTCGTCCCAGTCGTAGGCGGTGACGGCCCCGGGGACGGGCAGCAGTCGGAGGTTCACGGCGGAGTCGATCCCGATCACCGTGCCGCCGTCCTCCGGTTCGTCCGGTCCCTCCCCGAGCGGGATCACACGCACGGACGCCGCCACCTCGCCGCCCCACACCGGCTGCTCCTGGTGCGGTACCAGGAGGGTGTCCCCCACGACGAGGGCGTCGCTGATCTCGTCATCCCCCGAAGGCGGTTCGGGGACCATGGTGGTGCGGACCAGCGTGCCGGAGGGGTCGACGCGGTGGACGAGGTGCCCGTCGTTCCCGTCCCGCTCGACGTAGACCGCGCCTCCGGTGTCGGCGTGGACGCGTCCCCGGTATCCCGAACGGATCGCCCGGTATTCCTGGCTGGCCTCGTCGTCATCCTCCATCAGGAACTCCGGGAACTCGCCCGCCACCGCGCCCGTGCGCGGATCCAGCAGAGTGACGGGACCGGAGTCGGAACCGACTCCCACCACGGGGTGCTCCCCCTCCGACACGACGCGCCCCTCCCAGAAGATCCGCATGGAGCCGCTCGGGTACGGGTCCCCGATCTGCGTGCGCCACCTCTGCTCCCCGGTACGCGCGTCCAGGCCGAGAACGACGAGAGGCCGGACATCCGACTCCCCCCGGCACAGGTACGCCGCCAGGATCAGGTCCTCATGGAGAAGGACCCGCCGTTCCGTATCACAGATGGTCTCCGGTTCCTGGGGAGTGGGAGTGAAGGTCCACAGCTCGTCCTCTCCGGTATCGCCGTACGCGATCAGAGTTCCCGGCTCCTCGTCGGAGCCCGTGTAGAGACTGCCCGTGGGAAGGACACCGATGAAGTGGTCGTCCCCGGTAACGGACCGCTCCTCAGGCGGTGCCGGCACCTCCCTGGTGATCTCGCCGGTGGCCGTGTCGACCGCGGTCATCCGCCCGCTCTCGATGTCGTCGGGGACCTGTCGGTAGCTCACGTACGCCAGGTCGCCCCCCAGGGACGCGTCTGTGCTCGTGTACCAGCCGAAGGGGAGCCGGTAGGTCCACAGCTCCTCACCACTCGCACCGTCCAGGCCGACCAGCCCGTCCCCGAGCAGCACGACCGGCCCGCGCGGTCCGGCCACGACCCGCTCGATTCTGGCGTCCTCGGGTTTCTCCCAGGCCCAGCCCACCCGGGTGACCGTGGTCGGCATGCCCGGGGCGGCTCCGGGGGCGGCGACCGCGTGCTCCAGCGGCTGGTGGGTAGTCTCGGAGACGGCCGCCCACCCGGCCGTGACCACGGCCAGGACACCGGCGGCGAAGCCCGTCCAGGCACGCCCGCCCGGCTGGGACCGTGGACTGTGGACGGCGAGGAGCAGCGCCAGGAAGCCCAGGGCGAACGCGCACAGCACAACCCACTGGAGGCTGCCCGGGACCGACGGGGCCCAGGTGTCCCTGCTCTCCGTGAGCCGGGCGAAGGCGTCGAGCGGGAAGGAGCGGTAGGCCAGGTACGACAGCAGCGCGGCCCCAGCAGCCAGCGCCGTGAGGCGGATCAGCCCCCTGCGGTCGTGGTCCGGGCCGGTCTCCCGCGACGCCGCGTGGCGCAGGACCAGGACCAGCAGCGCCAGTCCGGCGGAGAACGCCACGAGCAGGGAGGGGCCGAGCCCCAAGTCCTGCGGCGAGTCCCCCGGGAACAGCGAAACCACCGACAGCAGGAGGGCGCTGGCGACAAGACCCGTTCCGGCCCAGGCGAGGAGGGCGGAGAGGAGGGGCCAGGCCGCGCGGAGCGGTCCCGGCTGGTCTCCGGACCGGGGGAGCGCCTCGTCATCGCGGCGCTGCGGGCCCTCCCGGTGCTCCGGTCCCTCCTCGGAACCGCTCGCGTCCCGGTGCTCGGTTCCGGCTCCGTGGGCGTTCCCCTCCCGGGAGAAGCCCGCGGGAATACCCGCCTCGCTGTTCACGTGTGTCCCTGCTCCCTGGCCCGTCCGAGGGCGTGCGCGTGCGCCCACGGACGCACGAACCGGATATGCGGTCGTCACGATAACAGCGCGTATGGGGGCCGTTTCCCTCTTCGGCCGGTACCGGCCACGGTGGGCTCCGCGGGGGCGCTGTTGTAGCCTCTTCCTTCTTTCCCCGAAGTCGGCGAGCGCGAGGGAGGACCCCATGGACCGGACCGCACGGACAGGGCCGGATGCGGCGAGCCTGACAGAGGTCGTGGACGGCGTGTACGCCTGGGTGCAGCCGGACGGCACCTGGTGGGTCAACAACGCGGGAGCCGTCGCCGGGGGCGACGGGCTCCTGGTGGTGGACACCTGTGCGTCCGAGGCACGCACCCGCGCGTTCCTCGGCGCCCTGGCGCGCGCCACCGGCGGCGCGCCCGTCCGGTGGGCGGTCAACACCCACCACCACGGCGACCACACCTACGGCAACAGCTTGCTGCCCGAGTCCGCCGCGCTCATCGGGCAGGCCGCCATGCGCGAGGCGCTCGCGCAGGACCCGATCCTGGACGCCTGCCCTCCGTTCTGGTCGCCCCTTCCGGACTGGGGCGGCGTCACCCGGCGCCTGCCGTCGATCGTGTTCGACCGGGAGCTGACCGTCCACACCGGCGGGCGGCGGGTGGAGCTGCGCCACCCCGGCCACACGGCGCACACCCCCGGCGACGTGGTGGCCTGGCTGCCCGAGGAGCGGGTGCTGTTCACCGGCGACCTGGTCTTCCACGGGCTGACGCCGCTGGTGTTCATGGGTTCGCTGGAGGGCGCGCTGCGCTCGCTGGAGTGGCTGTACGCGTTCGGCCCCGAACACGTGGTCCCCGGGCACGGCCCGCTGCTGGGCGCCGCCGGGCTGGACGCGGTGCTGGGTGAGCACGAGCGCTACTACCGGTTCGTGCTGGAGACCGCCCGGGACGGGGTCGCCCGGGGGCTCACCCCGCTGGAGAACGCCAGGGACTGCGACCTGGGCGGATTCCGCGACTGGGCCGACGCCGAGCGCATCGTGCTCAACCTGCACCGCGCCCACGCCGACCTCACCGGTACCGACATGGACCTCGCGGCGGCGCTGTCCGACACCGTCGAGTGGAACGGGGGCCCGATGCCCACCGGCCTCTGAGCGTTCCCGGCCGGTCACCGCGCCCCCGCGCCGATCCCCCGCATTGGTGAAATCACCGTAAACGTGTGCCAAGTCGGCGCCGTGCCACCAAAGCACACACTCCCGAATGTTTCGCTTGCCGTGACAGGGCATCACCGCGGGTGACGAGGGGGAACGCCATGGCGGAGGCGACCGGGGAGGACGCGCGCACACAGCGGCGCGGCCCCCGCAGCAACTGGGTGCCACTGGGCGTGGCCGCGGCGGCGATCGCGCTGCTGGTGGTGGCCTGGCCGCTGGTCAACGCGCTCCTGCCCGGCTCGGAGTCCGTCCCCTCCGGCGAACCGGTGCCCGTGGGGTCCGCGGGTGACTACCGGGCCTCCCTCACCTTCCCCCAGGAGGGCTGGCACCTCAACACCGGCTCCAGCCAGGCCGGGCAGATCTACCGCTTCACCCGGGGGCCCGTGGAGCTGACGCTCAGTTCGATCACCCCCGTGACCTCGCCGCCGCCCAGCCTGGAGGAGCTGTGGGCGGGCCTGCGACGGGTCGTGCGCGCCGGCGAGGCGACGGCGAGGCTGGGCGCCCCGGAGGCCATCTCCACCCGGAGCGGCGTCGAGGGGCTCGCCGGGGCCCTGGAGAGCCGGGAGGGGGACGGCTCCGCGGTGGTCTACCCCTCCCCCGACGGACAGCTGGCCGTGGAGATGACCCTGGCCGGGCGCGAGGCCACCCCGGCCGACCTCAGCGCGGTCGCCGACGTCGTGCGCTCGGTCTCCTTCACCCGGGAGGGCTCGTGAACCCCGAACCCGAGAACCGTCCGGCCGCGACCGACCGGGGCTCCGTGCCCTCGCCGCGCCGCGCCCGCCAGGAGGACTCCGGTCCCCGGCACGCCTGGGAGCGGCCGACCGGGGGCGGGCGCGCCCGCGGGCAGCGGCTGCCCGCGCTGGCCGCGCTCGTCCTGATCGGGGTGCTGTGCGCGGTGGGCCTGGGCTACCTGGCGGTGCGGTTCACCGGGCTGGTGCGCGTCTTCTTCTCCGAGGCGGCGCTGGCGGTGTTCCTGGGGCTGGTGACGCTGGCCTTCGGGTTCTGGGTACTGCGCCGCATCCGTCCGGTGCGCGACCCCGCCCTGGACGCCTCCGTGGTCGCGGTGCTCTGGGGTCTGACCGCCGCGCCGGCGGGCGGGGTCGTCGCCAACGCGGGCCTGGGCTCGATCTGGGCCAAGAGCCTGGGGCTGCCCTTCTCCGGGGTCTGGGGGGCGGCCATGACCGCCCCCCTCAACGAGGAGGTGCTCAAGCTCGCCGGGATCGTGCTGGTGGCGGTGGCCTTCCCCGCCGCCGTGCGCGGTCCGGTGGACGGGTTCGTGATCGGGTCCCTGGTGGGTCTGGGCTTCGAGGTGACGGAGAACTTCGTCTACTCGATGAACGCGATCGTCCAGTCGGGCGGCACCGGCGGACTGGTGCCGGTGGCGCAGACGACCGTGGTGCGGCTGGTCCTGACGGGGTTGGGCTCGCACTGGGCGATGTCGGCGGTCGCGGGCACCGCCGTGGGCCTGCTGGCGGCGGTGGCGTGGCGGCCCGGCAGTCGCAGGGCCGGGGCCGCCGCCCTGCTGGTGCTCCTGGCGATGGCGCTGCACTGGCTGCTGGACTCGCCGCTGTTCGCCGGGTTCGGTGGTGTCGTGTTCAAGGTCGCGGCGGTCTTCCTGACCACGATGGCCGTGTACTTCACCGTCCGGCACGCCTACCGGCGCCGGGTGCGCGCGACGCTGGCCTCCGAGGGCGGGGCTCTGGGCATGCGGCGGTCGGCGGCGGTGGCCCTGGCCAACCGGCGCGGCCGCGTCGGGGAGCTGAGCCGCGTGGCGGAACCGGAGCGGCCCGCCGTGGAGAGGCGTCAGGAGCAGATGCTGGCGATCGCCGAGGACCGGGCGGTGCGCCGGACGCCGTGACCGGCGGGCGCGGACCGACCGGACGGCGAGCGGAACGGACAGCGGGCAGCGGGCCGACCGGACGGCGGGCGGGCCGTGGGACGCGCGGACGGCACCGGTCCCGGCCCGCGAACGCCCGGATGGAGGCGACCGCGGATTTTCATCGGCCGTTACCTGGGCATAACGTGCCCCATGGGTGAGCGAGCACGGAGGGGCACGGGGACGACACCGCCGAGGACGGGGCGGGGGCGCACGCGCGACCCCAGCCTCACTCCGCGGGCGATGGCGGCGGCGCTGGCCGAGTACGGCAGGGCGGGTTGGGCCGCGTTCACCCTGGACGGGGTGGCCCGCCGGGCGGGGGTGGGCAAGGCCGCCCTGTACCGGCGCTGGCCGACCAAGGAACGCCTGCTCGCCGACGCCATCGAGCAGCACACCCGGCCGCCCGCCGCGGCCGACACCGGCAGCCTGCGCGGCGACACCCGCGCGCTGGCCTCGGCCCTGCTGGACCACTTCCTGGCCCCGTCGGGCTGGGTCACCCTGCGCGTGGCCGTAGACGCCACCACGGGGATGGAGACCTTCGTGGGACTCCAGGAACGGCTGGTGCGCGTGCACCGCGACGGGATGGCGGACATGGTGCGCAGGGCCGTCGAACGCGGCGAGCTGCCGCCGGGCGCCGACACCGCCCCCTTCACCGAGGCGCTGTACGGGACGGTCCTGGTGCACGCGCTGACCATGGGCCCCGGCCAGCGCGAACGCGCCCGCGAGCACGTGGACGAGCACGCGTTCCCGCTGGCCGACTTCGTGCTGGCCCCGCTGGTGGACGGGGTCGGGACGGGAGCGGCCGACCGCTAAGGGCGCCGGTAGCCGAGCGGCTGCGCTCCGGCCCGCCGACCGCGAGGAGCGCCGGTGACCGCACGGGGTCTCGGCACCGCTCCGGAACCGGGTCCGCCGACCGCGGAGGAGTCCCGGCGCGACCGGTCCCGCCCCGTGGAGGGGCCGACCCCGCGGAAGGGCCGCCCGGGGTCCGCCACGGGTACCGGGCCCGCCGAGCGGTCGGCGATCGCTCCCGCCGGGGCCCGTGGAAGGCGCTCCGCGCGCGGGCCCGGCGGTCAGCTCGGCGGGCGCAGCCAGCGCTGGAGCAGGGTGCCCTCGGACTCGATGAGCACACCGGGCACGAGCGGCGCGTCGGCCGCCGTGCCGACCGCGACGCGCTGCTGGACTCCCCCGGCCATCAGCGGGACGACCGTCAGGCACATCTCGTCCAGCAGACCGGCCGCGGCCACGTCGGCCAGCAGCCGGGGCCCGCCCTCGCACAGGATCCGGGGCAGTCCGCGCCGTACCAGGGCCCCGACCGCCGCGCGCAGGTCCACGCGCTCGCGCCCGCACACCAGCACGCGGTCCTCGCCCAGGGTGCGGCGCGCCCGGTCCAGGGCCTCGTTCCCGGCCGCCCCGCAGGTCACCAGCAGCACCCCGCCGCCCTCCCCGGCCGGCTCGGCCAGCAGCGGCGGAACCCGTCCGCTGCCGCTGACCACGGCGATCTCGGGCCGGTCGGCGCGGCCCTCGGCGACGGCGCGGGCCGCCCGGTCGCCGGTACGCGGGCCCGTCCTGCGGTAGCCCGCCTCGCGCGCGGTTCCGGCGCCGACCAGGACCACGTCGGCCAGGTCGCGCAGGAGCGTGAACACCACCAGGTCGGCGGGGGTGTTGAGGGCTTCGGTGCGGCCGTCGTTCCCGGCCGCCGCACCGTCCAGGCTGGCGACCATGTTGGCGCGCAGCCACGGCCGGTCGGGGTAGGCGTAGAGCCGTTCCAGGGCGGAGGCGTCCAGGGTCTGGCCCGGGGAGGCCGCGCCGGGGGCGGCGTCGTTCATCAGCAGCCGCACGGCCACACCGCCACGAAGTACATGACCCCGAAGGGGTCGTCGGCGTAGAGCACCCGCGGCCGCGCCGGTTCGCCGCCCCGGCCGTCGTCGGCGTCGGCGGCGAGCGCGTGCGCCATGACCTGGAGCGCGGCCCGGCCCTGCGCCATCAGCTCGGCGGCCGGGGCCGGGTCCAGCCGGGCCAGCCCCTCCCAGTCGCCCTCGGACAGGCGGCGGCGGACCTCCTCGTCGAAGGCGAAGGCGCGCTCGTCCGGTCGCACGAGGGCCCTGTCGCCGCGCCGGGCGCTGCCGTCGCCCATGACGAGCAGGCCGATCCGTCCGGTGCGGGCGGCGATCCGCCGCCCCAGCTCCTCCACCTCGGCGGCGGAGGCGCCCCAGGCCACGGTGAGCATCTCCACGCGTCCGCGGTAGCCGACGGTGTCGAGCAGGCGCCGCGCCACGCCCAGGCTCGGCGGCAGCGTCCGTTCCCGGGGCACCCGCCTCCCCGTTCCGCCGAACTCGCGGACCGGCACGAGCGCCTCGGCGTGCTCGGCCGAGACGTCGTGCCCGCCGACGACGACGAGGAGGTCCGGTTCGGCCGCGGCCAGGGCCTTCACCGCGGACTCGCACTCCTCGCGCAGTTCGGCGAGCGGGTCCAGGCCGCCGCCGAGCTCGCGCAGGAGCAGCGGCGGATGCGGACAGACGGCGGTCGCGACGATCACGCTCTCCCCTCCCTCACACCAGTCCCCGCACGGCCCGCGCGGGGGGACGGACCCCGCGGATGCTGGCGACCATGTCCAGCGTCTGCCGCGTCTGGGCCACCTCGTGCACACGGTAGACCTGCGCCCCGTGCCAGGCGCACACGGCGGTCGCGGCGAGTGTGCCGGTCAGGCGCTCGCCGACGGGAAGGTCCAGGGTCTCGCCGACGAAGTTCTTGTTGGACAGCGACACCAGGACCGGTCGGCCGGTGGCGGTCATCTCGTCCAGGCGCCGGGTCAGCTCCAGGGAGTGCCAGGTGTTCTTGCCGAAGTCGTGCGCGGGGTCGATGATCGCCGACGCCGGGTGCACGCCGAGGGAGACCGCGCGCTCGGCCAGGGCGACCGTGTCCTCGACGGCCGAGCGCACCACGTCCTCGTAGCGCGTGCGGTGCGGCGGGGTGCGCGGGGCCACGCCGCCGGTGTGGGTGCACACCAGGGCGGCGTCGAACTCGGCGGCGACCTCGGCCAGCTCCGGGTCGTACCCGCCCCAGGCGTCGTTGAGCAGGTCCGCGCCCGCCTCGCACACCGCCCGGCCCACGGACGCGCGCCAGGTGTCCACACTGATCACCAGCTGGGGGAACTCGGCGCGGACGGCAGCCACGAAGTCGACCACGCGGCGCTTCTCCTCGTCGGCGTCGACCGGCTGGCCGTAGCCCGCGGTGACGCCGCCGATGTCCACGATGTCGGCGCCCTCGGCCACGACCCTGCGCACGCGTTCGAAGGCGGGACCGTCGTCCCAGGTGGCACCGCTGTCGTAGAAGGAGTCGGGGGTGCGGTTGACGATCGCCATGACCAGCGTCGTGTCCGCGTCGTACTCCCGACCGCGCAGTCTCAGCACCGGCCGCTCACTTCCCTCTGTCTCCCTGTCGGCGTCGGACCGGCCGCTCGACCGGCGGGGCGAGGGCGGCGGTAGCCGGTGCCCGCACCGGCCCTCGCGCACGGGACCCTCCCCCAGCGGCCAACACTAGGGCACGTCCGCCCGAGGGGGTCCGGCGACGCGTCCTTGCCCGCGCGCAGGGCCCCGTCGCACACGCGGCTCTCCGGCGGCGTGTCCGTGCGGTGGCCGTTCACGGCCGCGGGCGGGAAGGCGGACGGCCCCGGACCCGCCGCACGAGCCCGGGGCCGCACCGCGGCTCTGGGCTCGCGGAGCACAGGGGCAACAGTTCCGGTCGGTCCCTCAGCCGGGGCCCGGGCCCGCCGGGAGCGCGGACCGGACCGGCTCGGACCGGCTCCGGCGCTTCGAGGGCGAGGGGTTTCCACCCTTCCCTGATACTCGCCTACGTGTTACCTTTGCCATGATGTCAGAGCTCAACAGTCCACGGATCCCGACCGGCCTCGTGAGCGCGGCGGTCCGCGCCTCGGAGAACCTGGGAAAGGACGTGGCCGACGTGCCCCTGATCGCCATCGCGGAGGAGGCGGGGATCTCCCGCAGCACCCTCCTGCGCCGTGTGGGGGGTTCGCGCCGGGCCCTGGACGAGGCGGTGCGCGCCTCGGGCGTGGACCCGGGCGGGCAGCGCCCCGTCCGGGAACGCGCGGTCGAGGCGGCGGGCGGCCTCATCAGCGAACAGGGACTGGCCGCGGCGACCCTGGAGGCGGTCGCCGCCTCCGCCGGGTGCTCGGTGCACAGCCTCTACGCGACCTTCGGCGGACGGGACGAGCTGCTGCGCGCGGTCTTCGAGCGCTACGGCCCGATCCTGGACCTGGAGGCGGTGCTCAGCGGACCGGCGGGTGACCTGGCCGACCGGGTCCGGGCGATCTACCGCCTGTTGGGCAAGGCCTTCAGCCGCGAGCCCCGGGTGCTGCCCGCCATGCTCGCCGACGTGTTCGCCCGCCCCGAGGGACCCACCTCCGACCTGCTCGTCCGGTTCTTCTTCCCCCGCCTGCTCGCCGGACTGGGCGGGTGGCTGGCCGGGGAGGTGGCCGCGGGCCGCGTCCGCGACCTGACGGTCCCCCTGCTGATCCAGCAGATGCTCGCCCCGATCGCCGTGCACTGCATGCTGCGCCCGGCCCTGGACAGAGTGGAGGGTGTGGAGTTCCCCGGGATCGAGGAGGTCAGCGCGGTGTTCGCCGAGTCCTTCCTGCGCGCCGTCGCGACCGATCCGAACACCGCCGACACGTCACCACAATCGCCCTGAACGAGCGGAGTCGCCATGAGTGAACGCACGAGCGAGCGTACGACCTGCGTGGTCGTCGGCGGCGGCCCCGCCGGAATGGTTCTGGGCCTGCTGCTGGCCCGGGCCGGTGTCGAGGTCACCGTGCTGGAGAAGCACGCCGACTTCCTGCGGGACTTCCGCGGGGACACCGTGCACCCCTCCACCCTGGAGCTGCTGGAGGAGCTGGGCCTGTACGAGCGGTTCGCCCGGCTGCCGCAGAGCAGGCTGGACGAGGTGGCCTTCCCGCTGGGCGGGTGCCGCACCGTGACCGTCGCCGACTTCCGCAGGCTGCGGGGGCTCGCCCACCCCTACATCGCGATGGTCCCGCAGTGGGACTTCCTCAACCTCATCGCCGAGGCAGGCGGCGAGGAGGCGGCCTTCACCCTGCGGATGGACACCGAGGTGACGGGGCTGCTGCACGAGTCCGGCCGGGTGGCGGGCGTGCGCTACCGGGACCTCGACGGCGACGGGGAGATCCGCGCCGACCTGACGGTGGCCTGTGACGGGCGGTGGTCGCTGGCCCGCCGCGAGACGGGTCTGGTGTCCCGGGAGTTCCCGGTGGGGATCGACGCGTGGTGGTTCCGCCTGCCCCGTGAGTCGGGTGACCGCGCGACCCTGACCCCGCGTGCGGCCCCGGGCAGGTTCGCCGTGGTCATCCCGCGTGAGGGCTACCTCCAGATCGCCTACATCGGCCCCAAGGGCACCGACCGGGAACTGCGCGCACGCGGGATCGGGGCCTTCCGGCGCGACCTCGCCGAACTCATGCCGGAGCTGGCCGACCGGGTGGGGGCCCTGCGGTCCATGGACGAGGTCAAGCACCTGGACGTGCGGGTCAACCGGCTGCGCCGCTGGCACGTGGAGGGCCTGCTGTGCATCGGCGACGCGGCCCACGCGATGTCCCCCCTCGGGGGCGTGGGGATCAACCTCGCCGTGCAGGACGCCGTGGCCGCCGCGACACTGCTGGCCCGGCCGTTGAAGGGGCGCTCGCTCGCCTCCCGCGACCTGGCCGCGGTGCGCAGGCGGCGGATCGTGCCGACGGTCGCGGTCCAGACGCTCCAGCGCCTCATGCACCGGGGGCTGGCCGAACCGATCATCAGGGGCGAGCGGCAGGGTCCGCCCAAGCCCGTGCTGGCGGCCCTGGACCGCATGCCCTGGTTGTCGTTCGTGCCCGCCTACCTCATCGGCAAGGGCCTGCGCCCCGAGCACATACCGGGGTTCGCCCGCCGCGGCCCCGCGCGCGCGGCCCGTTAGCGGCGGCAAACCCGCCATCGCGGTTCAGGGCCACTGGCGTCACACCGGCCACGGTTCCGGTACGTCCACCAGCGGATCGGAGACGCGCCAGGAGGGGTGCGGCCGGGGCGCGAGGGTCAGGAGATGTCGGGGACGCGCTCGCCCCTCGGAACCGGCCCCGGGGAGGTCCCGGCGCCGAAGGGGCTGCCGCCCAGCTCCTCGCGGTGGTGCGGGGTGAGCCAGCCGCGCGGATCGGGTCCTGCGGCGATGATCCGCGTGGGGTTGATCCCCGTGTGGACCCAGTAGTAGTGGATCCGGACGTGGTCGAGGTCGGTGGTGTCGCCGAACCCCGGCGTCTGGAACAGGTCGCGGGCGTAGGCCCACAGCGCCGGGTACTCCGACAGCTTGCGGACGTTGCACTTGAAGTGGCCGTGGTAGGCCGCGTCGAAGCGCACCAGGGTCGGGAAGAGCTTGATGTCGGCCTCGGTGATCGAGTCCCCGACCAGGTAGCGCCGACCGGAGAGGCGCTCCTCCAGCGCGTCCAGCCTGGCGAAGACGGCGGCGACCGCGGCGTCGTAGCGCCTCTGGTCGGGGGCGAACCCGGCCCGGTACACGCCGTTGTTGAGGTCGGTGTAGACCTCCCGGGACAGGGCGTCGATCTCGTCGCGCAGCGCGGACGGGTACAGGTCCGGGGCGCCGTCCCTGACCAGGCCGCCCCACTCGGTGTCCATGTCCCGGACCAGCTGGTCGAAGTCGTTGGTCACCAGGTGGCCGCTCTCCACGTCGACCAGGCCGGGGACGCTGACCCCGCCGTCGTAGGAGGGGTCGCGCGCCAGGTAGGCCTCGCGCAGGGCGTGGATGCCCAGGACGGGGTCCCTGTCGCCGGGGCTGCCGGTCGCCTCGGTGAACACCCAGTGCGGGTCGCCCTCGATGACCTCCTGGCGGGGGTCGGTGACGGCCAGGGAGACGGCCTGTTCCAGACCCATGAGCCGACGGGTGATGACGACCCGGTGCGCCCAGGGACAGGCGCGGCTGACGACCAGGCGGTAACGGCCCGGCTCGGCGCGGCGGCCGAAGCGGCCGTCTGCGGTGACCCGGTCGGCGAAGGCCGCCGGGTCGCGGGTGATCTCCTCGGTGGGCATCTGGTTGGCCCTCATCTGCGACCCCCTCGTCACGCTGGCGGGACGCGGCCGGAGCCGCGCACACTGTCCGTGCAGTGTACGGAGTCGGCTCCGGCCGTCCGCGCCACGACACCTGGGTGCGGGCCCCGGGTCAGGAGTTGTCCCTGGGGCGCCAGCTCCTTCCGCGTCCCGCCTTCTTGGGCTTGCGGAGCAGGGGCCGGGACGGCTGGGACCCGTCCGACTCCCCGCCATCGGTGTCCGGCACGGGGTGCTCGGCGACGGCTCCGGCGGGGGCGGTGGCGTTCCTGCGTTCGGCCCTGGTGCGCCTCTCCATGCGCTCCGCGCGGCTGGTGAGGGGCTCCGCGCCGGACGCGGCCGCGTTCTGGGCGCGGGCGCGGGCCCGCTCGGGGCGGGCGGGCTGGTCCGGGAGCGGGGGCTGCTCGGACCGCGCCGCCGGGGCGGACGGGGACGCCTGGGCCGCCGGAGCGGACGCGGTCCCGCTCGGCTTCGGGAGGCGGGAGCGCACGGCGCGTTTGGCGGCCTTGCGGACGGGGGCGGTCTCTTCCTCGGAGGCCGTCTCCTGCTGGGCGGGCGCCGTGCGCGTCTGCTGGGACGGGCGTTGGGCGCGGGCTGGAGAGGCGACCACCGACGGAACCGTGCCGGTGCTCGGACGCCCGGGGGCGGGCCTGGCGGGCTCGGGCTCCGGCTCACGCCGCTCGGCGGCGGGCCTGGCGGGGACGGCCTCCTCGGACGCGGGGCGCTGGGCTGGGGGCTCCGCGGGTGCGTTCTCCTTCGGCTGTTCCGTCCGTGCCGGAGCGGTGACCTGGGCGGACGCGTTCTCCCGGGGCTCGGCGGGCTCGGACGCGGTCTCCTCGGGCGCGCGCTGTTCCCGGGTCGCGGACGGCGCGGGCGCGGACAGCTCGGCGGCGTACTGTTCGGCGGAGGGCCGTTCGGACGGGGAGGCCACGGGGGCACCCTCCTCCCGGGCGGACCGCTCCGACGCACTCTGCTCGGGCGCGGACTCCTCGGCGGCGGCCTTCTCCGGAGCGGGTGCGGAGGCGGTGGGCCGCGCGGACTCGGACGGTCCCGTCACGGTCTCCCGGGACACCTGTTCCTCGGCGGCGAGCTGTTCGAACGCGGACGGCCGGGGCTCGGCCTCCTCGGCGGCGGACGGCTCGGGGGCGGAGCGGTCCGCTCCGGTGCCCGCGGGTTCCGCGTCCGCGGACGATCCGGAAACCACCTCCTCGGAAACGGAGGGTGCGGACGAGGAAGGCCGCGTCGTGCTCTCCTCCACGGCGGGCCGCCCGATGACGGAACCGTCCGACCGGGTGTCCGGCCGCGTGGAGACCTCCGACGCGGCCCCGAAGCGGGCCGTGTCGTCCGGCTCGGCCTCGGACCACAGTGCACCTGGCCGCTCGGGCACGGACGGCGCGGCCTCGGCCGACTCGGTCTCGGACCGGTCGGTGTCGGCCTTCCCGGCCGCGGGCGCGTCGGTCTCCCAGAAGTCGGTGTTCCAGACGTCGGCGTCCCAGAAGCCCTCCTCCGAGGCGTCGGCCGCCTTGGCCTTCCTGATCCCCTTGGTCCTCCTGGGCTTCGCGGCCGCCTCGGCCCTCTTCTGGTCCTTCTCGCCCACAGCGGCATCAACCGCATCGACTGACTCGGTCGACTCGGTCGACTCGGTCGACTCGGTCGACTCGGTCGACTCGGTCGACTCGGTCGACTCGGTCGACTCAGCCGTCTCTACCGGCTCGTTCGCCTCCGCCGTCTCAACAGCGGTCTGCTCCCCCAGGGCGCCGAGGAACGGCTCCGCGAAGGAACCGGCCTCCTCCAGCGCGACGTCCGGGACGGTCTCCGCGGCGGCCTCCGCGGCGGCCTCCGGGCTCGGCACCCGGTCACCGGTCTCCTCCAGGGCGGGCGAGGAGTGGCGGTAGGCGCGGACGGCGTCCATGACCTCCTCGGCGGTCGCGCCGGGCCAGGAGCAGTGGAAGACCGAGTTGAGCGGAGGGCTGGTCTCGGTGATGAGACCGTCCTCCTCGATGACGCAGCTGCCCCCGAGCGGCCAGCGGCCCAGGACCACGGCCGTGATGCCCTGCTGCTGCCCGTGCAGCAGCAGACCCGACAGCGCGGTCTCGTGCTCGGAGGTGGGCGAGGTCACCAGGGCCAGGGGCGTGTGCGGCCGCTCCCCCGGCTCCTCGACGATCTGGTGCAGCTCGCGCTGGAGGACGGTCAGGGCCTCCTCCATCGTGCCGACCATCCGCACGGGCTCGCAGGGATGCGCGCGCAGCAGGTCGCGGCCCCGGTCGCCCACCAGGCGGGCGGCCTCGGCCTCGGTGAGCAGCACGCGCACGGCGTCGCCGTTGAGGCGGTCGAGCGCGTTGACGATGAGGCGCCGGGCGGCCCCCGCCGCACCCGGCCCGGTGATGCCGAGGCCGGGCACGTGGTCGAGTTCCACCGTCACCCGCTCGTCGATCTCGTCCCCGGGGGTGGGGCGGGGCGGCGGGGCGGTCAGGGCCAGACGGCGGGGCGCCCTCGGCAGGCGGGGCAGGCTCAGGCTGACGCCGGGCATCCGGACGCCCCGCTTGCCCAGCAGGTATCCCCCGGCCAGGCCCGCGAACGCCACCGCTCCGGTGACGGCGCCGTCGGGGATCTCCACGACCAGCACGTTCTCGCCGTCCCCGGCGGCCTCGGCGGCGGCAGCGGCCGCCGCCTCCACGGGGTCGTCCTCCTCGACGGGGGCAGCGGTCTCCCCGGCACCGGGGTCCGGCGTCTCGGCGGCCATCACACGCGACTGGAGGGAGGTCGGCTGCGGAACGACGGTGTAGGCGACCTCGGCCCTGCGCTGGGCGGCGGCGCCGCCCTCGCGGGGCTGCTCGGAGCCGACGCCCTCCACCTCCATCTCCGGGGCCTCCTCGCCCAGGACCTCGTCGAGGTGGTCGGCGACCGCCTGGGCCCGGCGCTCGGACAGCTCCTGGTTGGTCTGGGCGTTCCCGCTGGGGTCGGTGTGGCCGGTGATACGCACGGGCGTCTCGGTGTCGCCGTAGGAGTCGATCATCTCCGCGACCGGTGCGAGGTCGTCGCGCATCTGCTCGGTGAGCTCGGCCGAGCCGACGCCGAAACCGGAGACGGTGCGCACCCGCTCGACGGGCTGCGCGGACGGGGCCTCCTCGGGGGCGGGGGGCGCGTCGGCGTCCTGCTGCCCGTCCGCCTCGCGGTCCTCCTGCGTGGTGACGGTGTCGGCGAACGCGGTGGCCGGGGCGACCGCCACGGTTCCCACGGCGGCCGCCGCCACCACCTGGAGCGGCCCGAGGGGGCGCAGCCTGCGGGGCATGCCGCGCAGGCGGGCGAAGGTCTCCACGACCAGTCCGGCCGCGTACAGACCCCACAGGGCCCACAGCACGGTGATGAGCAGGGCGGTGAACACACCCGGCGGCAGACGCCAGCCGCGCAGGTGGGCCGCGGCCACGGCCCAGGAGTCCGGCAGCTCCGGCCAGGGCAGATGCCACAGGAGCAGGTAGGGGATGCCGAGCAGGATCGCCGCTGCGAGCAGGAGGGCGCTCAGCCGTCGGATCTGGGTCATGTCCGCCTCACTGGAGCTAGGGAGTCGGCTGGGTGTGGGGACGTGCGGTGGCCGTGGCGTCGACGGTGGTCGAGCCCATCGGTAGGAGGGTGAAGGAGTAGTCCACCGAGCAGGTCACGGTCACGGTGTCGCCGCTGACCGCGACCGTACCGGTGGCACCGGCGGCGTTGAGGAAGGACTGCGCGGCGGCGGAGGCCGCCGAGGGGTCGAGGGCGACCTCGTTCGTGCCCTCGCGGTAGGAGGACCAGTCGAGCTGCTGGACGCCCGCACGCGCGGCCTCCTGGGCCAGGGTGGCGGCCTCGTTGCGGGCGCGCATCAGACCGCCGCCGTCGGTGACCAGGCCCAGGCAGAGGAGGAAGGCCGAGGCCAGGATGGCGACGAACGCCGTGGTCTGGCCCCTGTCGTCCGTGCGTCTCACGGCTGCCCCCTGAAGGTGTCGACGACGACGGTGGCGTCCCCGGTGATCGTCATGGTTCCGGGGACGCCCAGCCCGGTCAGGCCGCTCAGTCCGACGCGGCACTCGACCACGGCGGTGACCGCCCCTCCAGGGGTCAGACCGCCGTGGTCGAGGGTGACGGAGTGGTCGCCGCAGACCAGGCCGTTCTCGGCGAGGGAACTCGCCGCGGTACTTGAGGCCGCTCCCTCTGCGGCGGCGACGCTGCGTTCGAGGGAGGCCGCCCGGGCAGCGGAGTGCGCCACCTGGTCGGCGGTGGAGTTGGCGTCCGCCACCCTCCCGGCGAGCACCATGAGCATGGCGAACGCCAGGAGGGCGGGAGTGAGGAGTACCAGTTCCACCGTCGCCGAGCCCCGGTCAGCTCGCTCGGAGTCCATGGAGTGCGCACAAATCACGGGGCTGCCTCCGAGGGGACGAAACGCTCCACGGGTGCGGTGACCTCGTGGCCCACCGGCCAACTGAAGCCGGGGATGAGGCTGGGCACCTCGGCGTCCACCACCACGCGTACCTCCTGCGCGCTGCGGCTGACGGACACGTCGAGACCGGAGAGGAAGGAACCTCCGGCCTGCTCAGCCACCGACGTGCCACCACCCGCAGTACGCGACTGCTCAGCGGTCCTGCGTGCGATGTCGGCGACAACGTGGTCACCATGCATCCACAGGGCCGTCTGGATGACCAACATGACTAGGGCCAGCAGCACAGGCGCGGCTATGGCCATTTCGGCGTTACCGCGGTCGTCCCGGGCAAAGGACAAGATCAGCCGCCGCCAATAGCGGTGATGTTCTCCCTGATGACCCCATCGATAGCGACAGCCGCCGCGCCAGCGGCGAGTACGAGGACCGCGGTAATGATCACTGTCTCGGTCGAGTAGCCGTCGTCCCTCCGGCTGAGCAGCCGGGAGCTGAGATAGGCGGTGATGCGCTGCATCGGGGTTCTCCAAGGTGTGTCGAGTTTTCATGAGCTAAACAGGATGTGGCTTATAGCCGGATACCCCAGGAGGGCGAGGAATCCGGCGAAGAGGAGGACCACCGGCAAGCTCATCCGCTCGGTAGCGGATTGGGCCTCGGCGTCCATCTCAGCAAGGAACTGGGTACGCAGTGTCTTGGCTTTGGAGGCCAGAGAACTGCGAATGCGCGCGCCGTCGGCTCCGGCAAGCTGGAGGCTGGCCGCGAGCTCGGCGAATTCGGGGGTGTCGTAGCGCTCACCGAGGTCGCGTAGCGCAGTCCAGGGCGACTGACGCATGAGCGTTGCCTCGCGTAGGCTCTCCCGGATACGGGCCATGGCCCATCCGTTTCCTGCAGCGCTAGCATCGGACAGAGCGCCGTTGACACCCGCTCCCCCGGCCAGCGACACCACCACCAGGTCAGCGAAGCTCGCCAGAGCACGACGCATTTGCTCCCGACGTTTGTTCGCCTCATCTCGCAGGGACATGTCAGGTGCAGACCAGGTTCCGAGAACGAACAACACCCACATGACCGCCGCGACCGTAGCGGACGGCCGCACTCCAGCCAACGAGAGAATCGTTCCCAGCAAGGGTGGCAGGGCCAGGCCCAACAGCAAGCTGGTGAACTTCTCCGCGAGATAGGACTCCGGTGAACGCTCGCACACTCGCAGATTGCGCCGTGTGCGGGGTCCTGGCATTCCGAAACCCTCAAGGATCGGAGCACCGATCTTTCCCAGGCGTGTCAGCACCCCGGTGTCCGGACCAGCGACCATGACAGGTCGGGGAGGTGGCGGCGCGGCCAGACGTTCAGCGAGCGTGGGCCGAGCCCAGCGAGCGGCGAAGAGCGCCCATAGGGCCAGCCCGAGGGCGGCACCCGCGAGCGCCGCAGCCAGAACAGGGGTCATCGAACGGCCTCCGTGGTGCGGGAAGAAGCAGGTGCGAGCACACGGGGCCCCAGGTCAAAGCGGGACATTCGGGACAGCCAGATGAGCGCCGCCGCCCACAGGCCACCAATGCCCGCGAGTACCACCTGGCCGACGAAGCCGTCGAACGGTTCCAGGTAGTCGGGGTTGGTCACCAACATGAACGCCGCTACGCCCACGGTCGTACCGACGATGATGCGAGTGGACGTACGCAGCCGCGCACGGCTCGCCGCCACACGCACGAGCATCGCCGCCTGCTCCCGGGCGGCCTCCGACAGGCTGCCGAGCAGTGTGCCCAGGTCGGTGGCGTGCCTAGTGGCGGCCGTGCTCAGAGCGGCAGCAACCAGATCAGCGGTGGGGTTGTCCACCTCGTCCGCGAAGGCCCGCAACGCACCCTGCGTGGGCTGACCGGCCCGCAGCCGCTCCGCCAGCCTGGCGACCGGTTCCCTCACCGGCTCGGGCGCGATGGGCACCGTGGCGGCCACGGCCTGGTGCAGACCGGCCGCACCGGCCATCAGGTCGCGCAGCATCTCGGTCCAGGCCGCGACGGCCTCGACCCCCGCCACCTGTTTCTCATGACCGCGGTCGGGACCCAGCACCGCCGGGCCCCACCAGCAGCCCGCGGCGGCGAGCACACCGGCCACCGGCCACCCGGTGACGAACCAGACCAGCAGGCCGCCGACGACCGCAGCGACCAACCTCAACGGGCGCTGGCGGCCGAACAGGAGCGCCCGCCACTGCGGAACCCGCGAGGTACGCGAGTTACCACCGGACGCCGCCAGCGACGCCAGGGCCAGCCACAGCCCCGCGCCGAGCAGGACGCCCGCGGCGGCGACGAGCAGAACAGGAGTCGTCACCGTGCCCACCCCACCGTGTCCGGGCTCAGCATCGCCGGGTCGAACCCGGCCTCGGCCAGGGCGTCGAGCGTGTTGGGGCTGGGCGGCGCCGCGGGCAGGGGCCCGTTGCGGTCGCGCCGGTAGATCTCGTTGGAGACCACGTTCTGCCCCTCGGCCCCCACCACCTCGCGCACGCTCGTGACCATGCGCCCGCCCGTGGGCAGCGCCGACACGTGCACGACCAGGTGCACGGCGGCGGCCACCAGGGACGCGGTGGCATCCAGGGGCAGGCGCTCGGCGGACTGGGCGGCGTAGGCGCCCAGCTTGGTGAAGGCGCCCGCGGAGTTGGCGGCGTGCAGGGTGGTGAGGCTGCCGTCGTTGCCCTGGCTCATGGCGTTGAGCAGCGGGACGGTCTCGTGGCCGCGCGTCTCACCGACGATGACCCGGTCCGGCGACATGCGCAGGGCCGTGCGCACCAGGTCGGCGATGGTGATCTCGCCGACGCCCTCGACGTTGGCCGGTCGGGCCTGGAGGGCGACGCAGTCGGGGTGGGCGTCGCGGTCGCGGTCCAGCCCGAGTTCGAAGACGTCCTCGATGGTGACGAGGCGTTCGTCCACGGGGATCTCGGCGGCCAGGGCCCGCAGCAGGGTGGTCTTGCCCGCGCCGGTGCCGCCGGTGATGACCATGTTGCGGCGGGAGCGCACCCCAGCGCGCAGCAGAGCGACCAGGGTGTCGTCGATCGTGCCCAGTCCGTGGAGCTGTTCGAGGGTGGTGCGGCCGTAGCGGTGGCGGCGGATGGACACCGAGGGCTGCCGGGCGACCTCCATGACCGCGTTGAGGCGCTCGCCGCCGGGCAGCTGCATGTCGAGGATGGGCGCGCCCGGGTCGAAGCGGCGCTCCCCCGTGGCGGACTCCGACGCCAGGCGCCGGACCAGGGCGACGACCTCGTCGGGGTCGTCGAAGAGGGAGTCGTGCCGCTCGCGGCTTCCGTCGGCGCGGCGCACCCACACGTGCACGCCGTTGATGTTGATGTTCTCGATCCCGGGATCGTCCAGGAGCGGCTGGAGGGGTCCGAGCCCGCACACCCGGGCCAGGGCGCCAGCGGCGACGGAGGCCTCGGTCGTGGCGTCGAGCACCTGCCTGCCCTCGGACAGGGCGCGGCTCGCGTCCTCGTCGAGGATCTGGGCGATGACGCGTTCGGCGCGGGCGCGGTACTCCTCGGGCGTGTCCTCGGGTTGGCCGCGGGTCTCCTCGCTGAGCCGCCGGGTGGCCTCGGTGACGGTCCGCTCCACGCGGTCGGCCACGGTGCGGGCCCGGTCGGTGTCCAGGAAGTAGCCGTCGGTGATGTCGTATCCGGCGTCGTGTCCGCTGCTCATGCGTGGACCCCCGTCGCCTCGGGCGCGGGCGCCGGGGCTCCGCCGCCGTCGGCCGGCTCAGCGGGGCGGACGCCCTCGGCGAGGTCCTTCGCCAGACGCGCCGCCGCCTTCAGCAGGGGCCTGCGCTGCGGCTTGCGCGGGTTGGCCTCCCCGCGCAGGAAGGCCGCGGAGCGCGCGTCGTCGGGGAGCCGCCCCCACACGCCCGGGCCCAGCGCGCCCTCGATCTCGCGGACGTTGCCGGAGCCGCCGACGACGACGGTGCGCAGGCGCGGCAGGCTGTGGGTCAGGGCCTCGGAGGCCTCCTTGGCCCGGCGCAGCTGCGCCAGGTCGTCGGCGACGAGCAGCAGTGCCTCGTCGGCCCACGTGGCCAGTGCGGCGGCGGACGCGCCGGGGGTCAGGCGGCCCAGGTCCAGGACGACCGCGGGCCCGTCTGCGGAGACGAGCACGCCGGGGTTCTGGGCGAGCAGGCGCACGGCGCCCTCGGCGCGGTCGGCGGTGACGGGCGCGTGGCACACCGACAGCCCTCCGGGGAGGATCTGGGTGTGCGCGGCCAGGTCGGCGGAGGCCCCGCCGTGCCGGGCGGCGGCGGCCAGGCCGGTCAGGCCGGGGTCCGGCTGGAGGCGGCGCCAGGTGGCGACGTCGCCGCCGGAGGCGTCGGTCTCCACCAGGACGGCTCCGGCCTCGCCTGGCCAGACCGCGGCCAGTGCCATGGCCGCGCAGGTGACGCCGGGTGCTCCGCCCAGGGAGAAGAGCGCCACGGTCCGGGGCATCACGCGCCTCCCCGCGGGTTGACCTGGACGACGCTGACCCGCTCGACGGCGGCGGCCGAGGCGATGGCGGCGGCGTCGGCGGAGGACGCGACGAGTTCAAGTTCCACCGAGCCGTCCTCGGCGGCGGAGGGCTGGACGTCGCGCACGAGCGCGCGGTAGGCCTCGACGCCGCCGCCCGTGGCGCCCTCCTCGGGGTGGACCACCACGGAGACCGCGGCGCCGGGGCCGATCGAGGCGGGGAAGCGGCCCACGCGCAGGGCCACGCCGAGCACGGCGCGGTCCCGCTCGGGGAAGGCGGCCTCGGTGCCCAGGGCGGCCTCGGGGAGGAGGCCGCCCTCGGTGACGGG
Organism: Nocardiopsis sp. LDBS0036; assembly: GCF_041228755.1. NCBI lineage: Bacteria > Bacillati > Actinomycetota > Actinomycetes > Streptosporangiales > Nocardiopsidaceae > Nocardiopsis > Nocardiopsis sp. LDBS0036. Next base: position 51,510 of record NZ_CP141103.1, on the reverse strand, counting down.
CACGGTGAGGGTCTGGCCGACGGTCGCCTCCAGGCGGTCGGCGCCGACGAAGGAGACCCCGTCGGCGACGGAGATCCGCGCGACCCGCAGGTCCTCCGCGGTCACCACGTGGCCCGCGGGCAGGTCGGTGTCGGCGACGAGCACGCCCTGCCGGTCGTCCATCTGCTCAAGGGCCACAACACCGGTCAGGCCGCCCGCGGTCATCATGCCCAGGGCCAGGACCAGCCACCGCCAGCGGCGGGGTCCGCTGCCCAGGAGCCGCACCGGAGGGGTCTCCCCCTGCCGCGGGGAGGCCGCGGGGGCCGGTGCCGTCTTCGTGTCCACCACGTCTGTCGTCTTCTTTCGGTGTTAGCGGTTGCCGGTGCCGGTGACCAGGCCCTGGGATTCGGCCACCTGGAGTTCGACCTGCGAGGTCGTGGTGAGCGGGTCGAACTCGCCCGTCGCGCCCTCGGCGAACTCGCCCTCGGTGATCTCCCAGCCCACGTTCCATCCGACCTGGACGGTGACGGGGTAGGCGCCGCCGGGCTGGCCGTCGGAGGGCAGGGTGTAGACGTGCCCGCAGTCGGGGGAGGCCGACTCGGGGTCGTGCACGGCCGGGTCGAAGGGCGTCCCGGGGCCCTCGCAGCTGATCTGCGTGCCGTCGCCCAGCGTCCAGACGGTGGAGACGGGGCTGGCGCTGACCGTGAAGGAGGAGTCCTGGAGCTCGGCGGAGGCCTCGGTGGCCTCCCAGTCCTGGGACTCCACCCACAGCCACACGGGGGTGTTGACCAGGACCAGGGAGTCGCTGCCCGGGGAGGTCTCGATCCGGGGCGGGGGCAGTTCGAAGGAGGCCATGGCCTCCTGGAGGGCGGTGACCATGTCGGTGCCCTCCTGCCCCTCCTCCCCGTCCTGCTCGTAGTCGATGGACTCCCAGTCGATGGCGCTCCAGTCCACCTGGGACCAGTCGATCGCGTCCCAGTCGACGTGGGCGTAGGGGTCGTCCTGGGCTCCGGAGCCGCCGGAGCCCCCCGAGCCGCCCGAACCGCCGGAGCCCTGCTGGCCCGCCTGGCTCTGCCACCAGCGCAGCAGGATGGAGCAGCCGTTCCCGCCCGAGCTGCCGCACTCGATCTGCCCGAGGAAGGAGCCGTCGTCGGCGTGCGCGGGGGCGGTGGCGGCTCCGGCCGCCAGCAGGGTCAGTACCGCGGCCGTGGCCGTGGGTCGTACGAGTCTCAGCATGATCCCGCTTCCCAGATCCTGAGGTCGGACACGCGCCAGGCGAGTCCGTCGTGAATGAGTGTGGCCTCGACGAGGCGCGGGCCCTGCCCGGAGGAGGCGCCCATGCCGAGGTTCCAGCCGGAGTCGTCGAGGCAGTCGTCGACCGTCGCGCTGTCGGGTCCCTCGACCGCGGCGACGGGGTCGAGGACGGGTTCGCCGGTGACCTGGGCACCGGCGGTACGGGCCCCCTCCAGGGCCGCGCTCATGAGGGCGTAGGCGCCGCCCACGGCGTAGTCCCGGAGTTCGGGGGGAACCTCGCCGCCCTCGTGGGAGGCGGCCACGACCGTGTCCCACATGCCGGTGTAGGCGGCGAGCGCCGCGGCCTCCTCGTCGCCGGACGGGGCGGCCGGGGAACTCGGTGCGGCCTCCGCCCCGGAGACCGCGCCCTCGGAGACCCCGCTTTCGGAGGATGAGCAGCCCGCCGCCAGGGCGAGGACCGCACAGCATCCCGCGATCGCGGCCGCGCGCGGGACGGCGCCGGTTCTTCTCACGGCTGTCGTCATCGGTGCGTTCTCCACTGCCGGGGAAGGGGAGGGGTGGTGCAGCATGGCGGAACCGACCCGGTGAACGGGCCCTTTCCCTTCCGACGAGGGGCGGGGGCGGTCTCCTGCGCCGGGAGGTCACGGGACCGGACGCGGAGGCCGTTGAGCGGAACGGGCGGAGGAGGGGACCCCCTCGCCCGGGTTCGGTCCGCCGCGGGTCGGCGTGACCCGAGTCGCGCGGGGCGGAGCCCGAGGACTGACCGAAACCACGTGGTATTGGTTGGGTTTTATCTGTCCTTGCGTGAGCTTATAGAGAAGTCGCCTGTCGTAACAACCCCCGTGCCCCTTCTGTGACTGTGGACCGGCGGAGCTTCCGGACATCAGCCTCACGGCACCCCGAGAAGAACACGCATCCGCGGCCCTGCGACAAACACACGCAAAACAACATCTGAACGACACCGCCGTTGGAGCCGGTTGCCCCGTCTCCGACCCGCGGGACTGGTCGGAGACGGGGCGGGGAGGGCGCCGCGGTGTGGAGCGCGACACATCCGTCGGCCGCCGGACGCGTCCGGCGGCCGACCCGTTCGTCACCGGGCGTGTCCGGCGCCGGGCGGGATCAGACCACGCGTACGCGCGGTCCGCGTCCGCGCAGCCTCCGGACGTCCTCGGGATCGGTGCCGCTGTCGGTGATGAGGCAGTCCACCTCGTGCAGGCGCGCGAAGCGGGAGATGCGGTCGCCGCCGATCCTGGTGTGGTCGGCCAGCAGCACGGTCCTGGACGAGGCCCGCACCATGGCCTGCCTGGTCATCACCTCCGCGGGATCGGCACAGGTCAGGCCCCGCCCGGGGGACACGCCGTCGGCGACGATGAAGGCCACGTCGACGTGGAGCTGCTCCAGCAGGCGCACGGAGGCCAGCGTGGTCCCGGCCGCCGCGCTCACCCGGCCCCCCAGGAGGTGCACGGAGAGGTCGCGGCGCGAGGCCAGCCCCAGCGCGGCCGGGACCGAGTTGGTCAGGACGCTCAGCCCGCACCCGGCGGGCAGCAACCACGCGATCCGCTCCGCCATCGGCCCGGCGTCGAGCATGATCACCCCGTCCTTCGGCAGTTCCTCCAGGGCGGCCCTGGCGATCCTGCCCTCGGCGACCGAGAGCCGCCCCGTTCCGGACGGTGTCGTCGTGGCGCTCGCTCCAGCTGCCTGCCTGACAACCGTGGCGCCACCGCTGAGACCACTCACAAGGTCCTCCGATCCGTCGATGGTCAACCCCTCGGCCGAGGGGGCGACGGGCCCCGGCCCGGCGAGTGAATGCGATCGGGTCCTCTGCTTCCTCACGAAGAGAGCATCCCGGCCGAAGGGGAACGGTATGCGAATACCCCCGCTGTTCGGGGAAAACCGTTGCGAAATGGCAACGTCACCCTGGGTGCGGGCCTCGTACGGGAGCCGCCGACCTGCGGGTCGGGCACCTCGGCGGTGGCGGAGCGGCGGCGCGAGGGAGGGAAATCCTCGGCAGGGTCTTCTACCACAGCAGAAGGGGACACAAGGCAACGCACACGGACGGGAACGGAAACATAAGTGCAACTGGTTCCACATCTGGCTGCAATAGTGTTATTTTCATCTCTCCCGGGGGAGCGGTCGTGGAGGGGGGAGGGCTCGCATGCCGTTCGACGAGAACATGAGCGCCTCCCAACGCAAGGCGATCGAGGTCCTCACCGGCATCCCCATCCCCAAGGCGAGCATCAACACCCTGGGTCGCGGTTCGGAGGTCTACGCCGCCCTCGAAAAACGCGTCAAAGTCCTGGACGACCTGTTCGACCTCAGCCGCGTCCACGCCCGACGCCACTTCAACGGCAACACCGCCCGCAACTACGAACACTCCCTGGACCAGTTCACCACCGGCGACAACGACTACGTCGGCTCCGCCCGCTCCAACGCCGCCACCATGTCCAGCGAACTCTTCAAGGCCCGCGCCAACGTCGAGTACATGCACATGATGGTCATCGGCCAGTTCGTCCAACTCCTGGCCGAGATCGCCTGGGCCATCGCCACCGCCAAGTTCACCTTCGGCGCCTCCTTGAAGTGGATCCCCATCTTCAAGGCCATCCGCAGCCTGGCCATCCGCCGCATCCTGACCTGGCTGCTCATCACCGTGCCCGGCCACCAGATCATCAGCCAGATCTTCGCCAGCATGGACAGCATCATCCAACGCATCCAGATCGGAAGAGGCACCCGCCACCACAAAGACCCCAACCTCACCCGCAGCGCCCACATCGGCGCCACCATCGAAGGCGCCCTGTCCGCCGTCTTCTCCGCGGGCATGGACGGACTCTTCAGCAAACAACTCACCGACCTGTTCAACGACCGCGTCGCCCGCATCACCGACCTCCCCGACCCACCGCCCCTGACCAGACCCGTCCCCGAACCAGGGCCCGGTGGACCCCCCACCGGACCGCCCATCCGGGAGACCCCCGACGGGCCGCCCAGCGGACCGCCCACCGGGCCCCCGCCCGACCCCAGAGGTCCCGTCAAGGACACCCCGCCCCCGGGCAACCCCAACCGCGACACCGACACGCCACCACCGCCCGGCGGCGGGCCGGACGGGCCGCCCTCCGGCCCGGTCAAGGACGACCCGCCAGCGACGAACCCCGACCGGGGACCGGACTCCCCCGCGCCCAAAACCACACCCGAAACCACACCCGCCCCCAAGGACGGGCCGCTGCCCCCGCCCTCGTTGAACAAGGATCTCGCCGAGGTCTTCGTCCGCCACAAGGACGAGTTCCTGGTCCCCTACAACCCCGCAAGCCCCATCGGCGCGGGCGTCTTCGACAACGCCGCCAAAGCCGCCGCGGCGCGCAACGAGTTCGCCGACCTGTTCGCCCGCCACTTCGGCGACCACATCGGAGACGCCGCAGCACGCGACCTCGGACGCGACTACGCCGACACCCTCGCCCGCAACTGGACCGACCCCAACCTCGCCCAGCACCTGCGCGACACCATCGGCGACCGCCTACCCCCCTCCACACGCGACCACCTCTCCGATGTACCGGTCACCCTCCAACAGCCCCTCAACGACTACTTCTCCAAAACCAGCACCTACGCCCAGCAGACCGGTGGCAGCATCGGCACCGGAGCCCTGGAGGGCTACCTCGGCGAGGGCCTGGGCAGCATGGCCGACGGACGCGGCTGGGAGGCCTCCGGCTACTCCGCGACCGCGGGCGCCACCCAGGCGGGCATCCAGCAGGGCGCCACCGACGGCATCCTGCACGGCGCCGACCTGTTCAAGGACAAGGACAAACCCGACCTCAACACACCCCCGCCCCAGACCGAGAGCAACGGTTCCGACAACCGGACCGACGACCGCACCGACCCCGGCGCAACCGACCCCTGGTGGCGCGGGGACGACGACCCCGGCCAGAACGGCGACCGAACCCCCGAACGCAACAGCGGCAACTCCCCCGCACCCGCACCCGGCGACGGAACCCAGCAAACGGACGACCGCGACGGCGAACCCGCCCCGCCCTCGCGGGACGACGAACAATCCCTGTACGACAGCGACTCCGACAGCGACACATCCTCCGTCTTCGATCGGGACGAGAACTCCTCGCCCTACGACAGCGACGACGAGGCCTCACTGTTCGACACCGACGAGGCCACCCCCCAGCAGGACACCACCAACACCAAGACGGACAAGGGGCCCGGCCCCGACGCGCCCTCCATCCCGGGGCCGCGGAACGAGCCGCTCGGGGTGGACTCCCCCCACCCCGGGTCCGGCCACGACCCCTTCCGGACGGGCACGGACAACGGCCCCCTGGCCGCCGACTTCCTCAACGCCATCGTCCCCGACAACCCCATGGCGGCCGCACCCCCCGACACCGAGCAGACCGCGCCCAACACGGGGAACACCGGCGACCGCTCCGCCCCCGAACAGGAGCAGCAGCAGAACACCGCCCCCGTCGCCGTCGCGCCCCCGGTCGGCCAGGCGGCTCCACCACCCTCACCCGCCCCGCAGAACCCGGCCCCCGACACCGGCCAGCGCCCCGCGTCCTCCGAGCGCGGCGGCGGTGAACGCTCACCCCAACGCACCAACGACACCACCACCCCCGACACCACCGCACAACAGACCACCGGCGACGACCTCCAGACCCCCACCCCAGACCCCACACCCCAGACCCAGACCACCGGAAACACCACCGGGCAGGACGACCACGGCAGCCCGACGAACGAACAGCACGCGAACCCCGACACCGTGAGCGTTTCCGAGCAGCGGACGGAGTCGGAGGACGGTCCGCCGCCCTCGCCGCCCGCCGCCGACGAACGCGCCGACGAACGCGCCGACGAACGCGCCGACGAACGCGCCGACGAACGCGCCGACGAACGCGCCGACGAACGCGCCGACGAACGCGCCGACGAACGCGCCGACGAACGCGCCGACCACAGCGATACCACCGTCAGGACGGAGAACGGACCGCCGCCGCAGACCGAGGACAGCGACCCCCTCCCCGGGACGCTGGACGACCGCTCCCCCGAACCCGCCCCTCCGACCGACTCCCGGGACGACCGGGACGCCGTTCCGCCGCCCCGTGCGGAGGAGCAGGACGGCACTCCTCCCGCCGCGCCCGTCCCGCCGCCCGCCATGGCGCCCCCGCCCGTTCAGGCCGATCCGTCCGCCCCCGCTCCCGCGGCCGCCAACGGACAGAGGACCCCCTCCCCCCAGACCCCGCCGGACAGGATCACCACCGCGATCCAGCTCGGAGAGATGGCCTCGGCCAGCATCAAGGACGCGATCAGCGGCTACCAGCGCGCCCAGGACCTGGTCAGCCAGACCCGGGAGGCGGAGAGTCAGGGCCGCCCCGACGCCGCCGACCTGCGCTCCCATGCCTACGAGGCACAGCGCCAGGCCAACGAGGCCTACCGGACCTACGACTTCCTCGCCCGGATGCAGGCCGATCTGCTGCGCACCGACCAGCCGGTCACCGTGATGACCGTCCTGGAGACTCCCGCGAGCCCGAGCGACGACGCCGGACCCGTCCCCCTCGGCGGTACCGACGGGGACATCCCGCTCGGCCCGCGCGACACCGACTCCCCCGTTCACCAGGAGGAGACCGCACCGGAGGGCACACCGCCGGAGGGGACAGCGCCGGAGGGGACAGCGCCGGAGGGGACCCCGCCGCAGGAGCCCCAGGCCCCCACCTACAACGGCACCTTCACCCCGGACCGGAGCAAGCCGTACGACCTGGGCTACCTGACCACGTCCAACCTCCTCGGTCCGAACATGCTCTTCGCCGAGCACCTGCACGGGTTCGTCGACGACGTCCTGACCAACACGCCGGACATGCCCGAAACCGCACGCCAGCAGATCCTGGACGGCGTGGCCGACATCCTCACGAAGGAGGGGCCGCGCCCCTTCCTCCGCGAGGGCGGGCGCACCGTCAGCGCCACCCACGACGGGCAGACGTGGAGCGCCGACATCGACCTGCGCTCACTCGACGGCGATTTCTACCACTTCAAGACCGAGTCCCTGAGCGGCGAGGACTCCAGGCACCTGAGGCTCCACAACGCCGGACCCGGGGTGTCCTCCAGCGAATCCGGTTCCCAGAACGGGAGCGGCTCCGTCGGCGTCAAGTTCACGGGAAGCCCCATCTACCTGGCCAACGTCAGCGGCAGCGACGCCGGGCCGATCTTCTCCATCGGCGTACGCGGCGGCTCCCAGGTCCGGAGCACCGGCGGAACGGCCTCGGTCAGCGCCAACTCCGGTACCGGCATCGAGCTGCTCGGCACCCCGAACGTCTACGTCAGCGACCTGCGCATGAAGGCGTCCGTCACCGGACCCGGCCTCACCTCGCCGCGTGTGCGGGAGGGGACCTCGTACGACGGGCTGATCATGAACCTGCCGGGAGAGGCGGTCTCCTCCGACGGTCCCCGGCAGATCACGCCCGACAACGGGAAGACGGACGCGAACGGGCACCACAAGCCGGTGAACCGCCCGTTCATAGGTGCCGGCCACCCGCTGGAGATCACCCGCTTCTCCCCGGCCCCACCGGCATCCGACGGCGGAACCGGTGGGGACACCGCCTCCGGCGACCGCGGTGACAGCACCGACACCGCGACGGCGGGCGGCGGCGGCAGACCGGGGCAGAACAGCCTCGGCACCTGGCTGGCCGACCACCTCCTCCCCCCTCCCAAGGGGAAGCGGGGCGGCGACCACACCCCCTCCGGCAAGGAGAAGCGCAACGACGAGTACCGCGCGCGGATCGAGGCCGCCTTCGACAACGACCAGGTACAGCAGTACCTGCCGCAGATGTCCAACGGTTCCGCGCACATCCGCATCGACATCCCCGGGAGCCCTTCCCGGTACATGCGGATGTGGTCGGTGTCGACCCAGTACGACCGCAAGGACTTCGCCCCCGGCCTGGTCGACTTCGTGCACAGCAACACCACGGTCAAGAGCGTCTCCTCCGACGTGCAGCGCTCCACCACGGTGTCCGGTTCGATCGGCACCGGCTTCGGCATCTGGCTCGAACTGCCGGACGGCAAGAGCATCCGGCTCGAAGCACCCGCCGTGGAGTACTCGGCGACGCTCAGGAAGAGCACGGGCACCACCCTGAACACCTCGGGGGCGATCAGCGATATCGTGCACGCCCCGTCGGGCCACGCGGCCTACGACGTCAAGCGCGACTTCTACGTCCACATCCAGGGCGAGCCGCGACCGCACCGCTTCGAGGGCGACTCCGTCGAACTGCTCAGCGTCGAGGACGCCCGCCTGCTCAACGGCGAACTCCCCAAGCCCCCGTCCTCGACCGACGGACCGGTCGCGCCGCCCAGGCCCCCGTTCCCGAACCTCGCGGTGGACCGCCCCACGAATCTGAGCGGGTCCACCGTGCTCGGGTTCGGCCACGTCCCCCCGCCCGCTCCGGAAAACAACAGTGGAACCACTGGCACCACCGGAAACGCCAACACCACAAGCAGCACCACAGGGAACACAGGGACCAACGACACCGGGACCGCGAACACGACGACGGACAGGACCGGGAACGACGGCACCGACGGCGACACCAAGACGTACAACTCACCGGAGAGCTCGTTCTACGACGACCTGGCGTACGAAGTACTCAAAGGCATCGCCGAGAAGCACCCCGGTATGGTCATCCCGGACCTCGCGCGGACCAGGAAGGACTACGCCGTCCGCCCCAGCCACATGGAGCCGGACGCGGTCCGCAGCTTCCGCGAGCGCTGGGGCCTGCGCCGCAACGCGGACGTGGCGCGGGAGAACACCCAGAAGGTCAGGGAGGCGCTCTCCGAGTCCCGCATCAAGAGCAGCAAGTCCGACCTGCCCTACGACGGCATCCCGGTCCGCCTCAGGGAAACCGCCGTGATCGACGGGAAGACGGTCCGCGCGGACAGGGGTCTGCGCCCCGACCACGTGACCCTGCGCGTCTACGGCGAATTCGGAAAACTCGAACACCAGTTCGAGACGACGGCCAGCGGGGGCGGCCGGTTCACCGGCTCGTCCGGCGTCACCGTCACGAAGGGGTCGAACCTCAACCACTCGCTGAGTTTCACCGTCGGCGGCAGTGTGCGCGACGACGCCAGGGGCGACGCACGCGGTGTTCCCGGCACGCTGGGGAACCCGATGGTCGCGCTGTTCACCTCCTTGGGCTTCGGAAGGGACTCCGCCCAGAGCATCTCCCGCAGCGTCGAGGAAACGGTCCTGTTCAACGGGGACTCCGACGTGTGGACGTCCCGCACCCGCTTCACCGCCCGGTTGTTCGAGAACGACGACCTCGGGATGACACGCGACGGCAGGTCCCAGCACGAACACGGGACACCGCTCCTGAAAGACGGGGGGATGGACACGCAGGTGGTCCTCCTCACGCCCAAGACGTCCCCGACCGCCCCGGACCCCGCACGGACCGAGACCGACACGACCGGCACCGACACGACCGACGACTGGCAGGCACTCCCGCCCGAGCGGGTGAAGGACATGCTCACCCTGAGGCCCACCCCGACGGGCGCCGGGCGGGGCGGCCTGTGGACCGCCGTCCGGGACGGGGCGGTGCACACCTGGGGACGCCTGTTGGGCGGAGGCGCCGATACCGCCGCACCCTCACGGAACACCGCCGCGCCTCCCGCGGGCACCACCACGGTCACGGGCGCCGACGGCAACCAGACGGTCCTCCCCGCCCCGCCGCCTCCCCCCGGAGGGACGACGGACACCACCACCGGTACGACGCCGGAGACCGCTCCCCCCGGAGGCGAGAGGGGCGGGGACGACTCCCCGAACGACCGGCCGCCGCAGGACCCGCCGACCCTGGGGCAGCGCCGCGCCCAGGCTCTCCACCGCGCCGGTGCCTTCTTCGAGCACGTGAGAACCCATTTCGGCGACAGGGACCAGACCCCCGGACTGCGGGAGCAGGTGTACCGGGCCCTCTCCGAGAACGGATTCACGCGCAAGCGCGTGTCGTACCTCTCCCGGTCGCCCGGGAACGGTCAGCGGATCGAGCAGTCCCTGTCGTCGGAGGTACTCGCCACGGACAAGAGCACGACCAGCCGGTTCGGCTCCCGCTCCCGCCACGAGATGAGCAGCCGTCTCTGGTCACCGCACAAGGTCCGGGTCACCAACGTCACCAGGTCCGAGATGGGCGCCGTCACCGACTTCCGCCCTGTCGACGCCCAGATGCGGTGGGGCGGCGGCAGCGAGACGGCCCTGTCCGCGGTCTCCTCACGGAGCGGCAACCTCGGACTCAGGTTCGGCGGGGGCGGAGCCCGCAACCCGAACCCGCCCGGTTCCGACGACTCCCTGCCGAACCAGGCCGTCAGGCCGATCCCGGTGTTCGGAACCTCCCTCTCCCGCACGTTCTTCTCCCGCGGCAGGTCGCACAACCAGTCGTCCACGTTCTCGTCGTCGGTGCTGTTCATCCCGAACAACACCAAGGCCTACGCCTTCCGCGCCTCCGGCCGCATCACCCTCCTCACCGAGTCCCTGAAGAACTGGAGCATCGGCCCGACCCTGGACTGGAAGACCCTGTTCCGCGGGTGGACCCGTCCGGTCTCGGATCTGGCCTCGGGTTACGTGCACTCCCGCGACGCCCAGGAAGAAGGGATGGTCCAGGACCGGGCGACCCGCGACGGCGACAGCGTGGACCTGAGCCCCCACGACAACCCGGACAAGCCCGAGAACGCGCGGGTGCGTCCCGGGTTCGAGAACAACGGCAGGCAGATCCAGCCCGCCGACCCCGAGGCCGCCGCCCAGGCCCTGGTGGACTCCCTCGCCTCGAACGGACTGGAGCTGACGCTCGGCGGCGGCCGGGAGGCCCTGCTGAAGCAGCTGACCACGCACCTGGCCCAGAACCCGGACCCCACCGCCCCGCTGCCGCTCAACGTCCGCGCGCTGGGCCCGGAGCCCACCCCGGACTCGAAGCCGCGGCCGCAGCGTTCGAGCTTCACGGGGAAGCTCTACGTGGAACTGATCAGGGACCCGAAGAGCACCAAGGTCTCGCACGTCGACCAGGCCGACTACTACATCGAGTCGCACACGGTGAAGGCGACCGACGCGCACTCGCGGAGCGACGAGACCAGCAGGACGGTGAGCTCGGACGGCGCGCTGCTGATACCTCCGCCCTATCCCCAGGACGACCAGGGGCCGGACGGACAGCCGGGACACCGCGCCCTGTTCACCACCCCCGCCGGGGAGATCTCCGGGTCCAGCAACGACGGGCGCTCCTCCGGGCAGTCCCAGGACGACGCCCGCACCATCGAGCTGCACCTGAAAACCCCGTACGCGAAGGTCAGCACGGACACGACCCTCAAACTCAAACTCCAGTTCGACGAACCCAAGGGCGGGGAGAGCGGCAGGAAGCCGAAATCGACCTACGAGGTCACCGCTGACAGCGGACGCGTCGACACGCTGTACTCGCTCGCGTACATGACCTTCGACCCCCCGGCGGCGGACACCCCGGAAGGCGGCACGCAGGGAACCGGAACCGACACGCTGTCGCCTCCGCCGGCCCCCGCCGTCACCACGTCCACGGACGGCACCGGCTCCACCGGGACCGCTCCGCCCGACCGGAACACCGCTCCGGCACCGGAAGGCGGCGACACCACCGGCACCGCCGACGACCGGACCGGGAGCGGCACGACGCGGCGGTCCGGAGCACCCATCTACGCCTCCCAGGCCGACGCGTTGCGCACGTGGACCCGTGAGGCGGGTCCACGTCCCGGCACCGACTCCGCCCTCGCACTGACGACCATGGTGCAGGACTACGGAAAGGCGCTGCGCGAGCAGGCCAACATCGTCGTCGCGCGGTCCGCCGGCTGGAAGCCGCCCGAGGGGAAGTCGACCGAGGAGACGGCGAACGCGGCGCGGGCCCACCTCGCCGACGTCTACGGACTGGACCCGGTCTACAACGAGATCGACGCCAGCCTCAGCGACGAGGCCATCAAGGCGATGGACCCGTCGGCCTCGCTCGATCCCGAGGGGGTGAGTTTCAAGGACATCGAACTCCCCGGGTGGATCGACAGGGTGGTGCGGAGCAACCACACCGAGTGGGGCGCCAAGGCCCTGCCGAGCACCCGCGGTGCGAAGATCCTGGACGCGCGGCCGGACGGCCAGCTCAGCGACTCCCGCGTCCGGCCCCGGACGGACAGCTCCGGCAGCTCCCACGGCGGAGGCCAGGGCTTCGGCGGCGGGTTCCGCCCCGCGGGGATAAGCACCGAGAGTCCCGTCTACGACCGCCACGAGGGCATCTACACCGGCGCGGCGGCCGCGAACACCGGCTCGTCCCACGGGGCCTCGTCGGGCTCCAACCAGACCGTCAAGGGCTACCAGGAGTCGGACCAGCTCCGCCAGGGGCCCTTCTACCTCGTGGAGCACGACGTCACCTGGGCGTTCGCCGCGGGCAGCAAGCTCACGGCGCCCGCCGCCTTCCACCTGAACGACCCGAGCCTTCCGCAGACCCCGCTCCACTCCCGGCCCACCCGATGGATCGTGGACCAGACCACGATCCGGATGGCCAAGTGGTACTCGGAGGCCGACGCGATCGCGATGGGCTTCCTCACTCCGGACCAGGTCAAGGGCCTGGGACCCGTCAAGGACGGCATCCACAAGGCGCAGGAGGAGTTCAGCAAGGCGGAGGCCGAGTACGCCGACACCCGGGCCCCGATGGAGGGCCTGGCCCAGAAGTACGCCGACAAGCCGGACGAGCAGAGCGCCAGGAAGGCCTACGAGGACCAGGAGAAGGAGTACACGAAGGCGCTGGCCAGCTTCAACCAGAAGATCAAGGCCCTGATCCAGACCCTGAACGACACGCGCACCGCTCTGGGGGGCCTCGGCCAGGGGACGAACGGCGGCACCGTTCCCCCCGGGCGCCCGTCGAGCGGGGGGACGACGACCCGTGCGCCGGCCCCCGCCAACACCACCTCGACCACCAGCACGACCGGAGACACGACCACCGGCACCGACAGCACTGCCGTCGTCACAGGGGTCACTTCCGAAAACACCACGACCATCGACAACACCGATGGCGCCACCACGACCACCAGCGCGCCCCAGCCGACCATCACCGTGACCCCGCCACCGGACCCGGCGCCCGCGCCCACGGGACCGAGCCAGGCACTGGCCGACCGCTTCCGTGCGGAACTGAACCTCGTCGCCCCGGAGCCCGACACCTCCGTCCGGGACACGGACACCGTGGACGCGCGGGTCCAGCGCGCCTCCGACGCCGCGGACACCGCTGACCGGGAGGCCCGTGCCGCAAGCGATGCCGCGAACGACCTCTCCACCGCCCTGGGGAACGGCACGACCGAGCTGGGGAACGGCAACAGCATCCTCACGGGCTCCGAGGGCGGAGCACCCGCCGCCGGGACGGAAGGAGGCGCGCCCGCGTCCGGGACCGACGGCGCCCCCTCACCGGGGGCCGAACGGCGGGCACGCGACGCGCGCACGGCGGCGGACACGGCGCACACCGACGCCACCACCACCCGCGACGCCTTCACCACCGCCCGCGACGACGCCCTCACCACGAGACCCGCACCCCGTGGGGACGCCTCCCTCGAACAGGCCGAGACGGCCGCCACGGCGGCCGAGAGCGCGGCCGCCACCGCGCAGGAGACCGCCGACCAGCACAGGGACACCGTCGCCGGGCTCGGGAACGACCTCGACGGGGCCCTGGCACGGCACCAGACGCTCAGCACCGCCGTGGACGGTCTGTCCGGGCGGGACCGGCCCGTCGGCGGCGACCCGGCCGCCCAGGACGCCCGGGACAGGGCCGCGCGGGAGGCCCGCGAGGAGGCCGACAGCCTGGTCTCCGACCTGGAGGACATCGCCGAGCGGGCCGACACCGCCCGGGACGCGGCGGAGACGGCGCGGACCGACGCCGCGAAGGCGAAGTCGGAGGCCGACGCCGCGAAGGCGAACGCCGACCGGACGGCCGCGGACGCCGAGGCCCTGCGGACCTGGGCCGAGGGGCTCAGCACCAGCGCGTCCGAACACCGGGACAGCGCGGACCGGGCCGCCCAGGACGCGCAGAGGGCCGCGGAGGAGGCGCAGAGGGCCGCCGACACGGCTGAGGAGGCCCGCGCCGCCGCGGACAGGGCCGCCGAGGTGAGCACCCGCGCGGAGGCCGCCACCGACAGGGTCAAGCAGGCCGATGACCACGCCCGCGCGGCCCGCACCGCCGCGGACCGCGCGGTCCGGGCGGCGGCGAACGCTCCCCAGCCCTCCCCCGGCGGGCAGACGACATCGGACGGCACCGACGCCCGGGGAACGGCGGACACCCGGCAGGACGCCGCCCACCGGACCGCGGAGGACGCACGGGAGCGGGCCCGGCAGGCCCGGCAGACCACACGCGACGCGGTGCGGACCACGACCCGCGCCGCCGAGGACGCGAAGCAGCTGACCGAGCAGGCACAGGACCTGCGCACCAGGGCGGAGACCACCGCGCGGGAGGCCCGGGAGGCCGCCGCCCGCGCGAACGAGGCACGCGGGATCGCCGAGGAGACCCGGAGGGCAGCCGACGCGACCGTGAGGACCGCCGACGCGGCCGCCGCCGACGCCCGCCGCGCACACGAGTCCGCGCAGCAGGCCGCCCAGCAGGCGGAGGCCGCGGCCAAGAGCGCCGAGGCAGCCGCGAGGACCGCTGAGAAGGCCCGCGACGACGCCGAGAACATCGCCACCAGCGCCCGCGAACGCGCCGACAGCGTACGGAGGCTGCTGGAGAGGATCGACGCGGCCGTGGAGCCGGAGAGGACGTCCTCCGACGACGGCCGGGAGAAGGACGACGACAAGGACGGCGGCCGGGACGAGGACGGTTCGGGCGACAACGGCAACAGCGCCGACGGCGGCGACCGGAGCGGCCAGGACCGTGACCGCTCCGACGACCAGCACGGTCCCGGCACCGAGGGCGGCGACAGGGGCCGCGGCACGGAACCGGACCACGGCAACCGCTCCCGGGGCGGAGGCGACCAGGACCGCTCCGCCGCCGCGAACACCGGCGGCCGCGGCCGCCCCTCCCCCCA
Organism: Nocardiopsis sp. LDBS0036; assembly: GCF_041228755.1. Classification (NCBI taxonomy): domain Bacteria; kingdom Bacillati; phylum Actinomycetota; class Actinomycetes; order Streptosporangiales; family Nocardiopsidaceae; genus Nocardiopsis; species Nocardiopsis sp. LDBS0036. Next base: position 36,267 of record NZ_CP141103.1, on the reverse strand, counting down.
GGCCGTGTCGGACGGGATCACCACCGCGATCCGGCTCGGGGAGATGGCCTCGGCCAGCATCAAGGACGCGCTCAACGGCTACCAGCGCGCCCAGGACCTGGTCGGCCAGAGCCGGGAGGCCGAGAGCCGGGGCCGCCCCGACGCCGCCGACCTGCGCGCCCGCGCCTACCAGACGCAGCGCGAAGCCAACGAGGCCTACCTCAACTACCGCGACTTCGCCCGGATGCAGGCCGACCTGCTGCGCCCCGGGAACCCGATCACCGTCATGACCGTCATGACGCCCCCCGCGGGCCCGAGCGGCGACACCGGCCCCGTCCCCCTGGGCGGGACCAGCAGGGACATCCCGCTCGGCCCCCCCGACACCGACCCACCCGTCCGCCAGGGGGACACATCACCGGAGGGGGCCCCTCCGGAGGGCGCACCGCCGCCCCCGCCGCTTCCGGCCCTCACCTACGACGGCGGCTTCGTGCCGGACCGGAGCGGTCAGAGCTACGACCTGGGCTACCTGACCACGTCCAACCTCCTCGGACCGCACATGCTCTTCGCCGAGCACCTGCCCGGGTTCGTCGACGACGTCCTGGCCAACACGCCGGGCATGCCCGACACCGCACGGCAGGGAATCGTGGACGGCGTGGTCGACATCCTCACGAGGGAGGGGCCGCGGCCCTTCCTCCGCGAGGGCGGGCGCACCGTCAACACCACCCAGGGCGGGCAGACCTGGAGCGCCGACATCGACCTGCGCTCCCTCGGCGACGACTTCTACCACGTCGACGCCAAGGCCCTGAGCGGCGGCGGGGACTCCAGGTTCCTGCGGCTCAACGACGCGGGGCCCGGGGTGGACTCCAGCGACGGCGGGTCGCGCGGCGCGGGCAAGACCGTCGGCGGCAAGTTCACGATGAGCCCCTTCTACGTGACCGGCGTCGACGGCAACGACGCCGGGCCGATCGCGGCCGTCGGCGGGCGCGGCGGCGCGAGGGTCCGGGGCACCTCCGGATCGGCCTCGGCCAGCGCCAACGCCGCGAGCGGCATCGAACTGCTCGGCGCCCCGAACGTCTACGTCGGAGACCTCGGCATGAGGGCGTCGGTCACCGGTCCCGGCCTCACCGCGCCGCGCGTCCAGGAGGGGACCGCGTACAACGGGCTGGCCATGAACCTGCCCGGCGAGGTGGTGACCTCCGACGCCCCCCGGCGGATCGTGCCCGACAACGGACCGAAGGACGCGAACGGTCACCACGAGCCGGTGAACCGGCCGTTCACGGGTACCGGCCACCCGCTGGAGATCACCCGCCTCTCCCCTGCCCCGGCGGTGTCCGGCACCGGAACCGGTGTGAGCACCGCGTCCGGCGACGGCGGGACCGGCCGCGGCGGAGAGGACGGCCGCGGCGGTGAAGGCGACCGCGGGGACGGGACCGACCGCAGGGGCGGAGGCGACCGCCACGGCGGCACCGCCACCACGGGAGGCGGCGGCAGGCCGGGCGGGAGCACCCTCGGCACCTGGCTCGCCGACCACATCCTCCCCCCGCCCGAGGGGAACCGGGGCGGCGGCCGCACCCCCTCCGGCAAGGAGAAGCGCAACGACGAGTACCGCGCGCGGATCGAGGCGACCTTCGACAACGACCGGTTGCAGCAGTACCTGCCGCAGATGTCCAACAGTTCCGCGCACATCCGCATCGAGATCCCCGGCAGCCATCCCCGCATCATGCGGATGTGGTCGGTGCCGACCCAGTACGACCGCAAGGACTTCGCCCCCGGCCTGGCCGACTTCGTGCACAGCAACACCGCGGTCAAGAGCGACTCCTCCAGCGTGAAGCACTCCAGCGTGGCGTCCGGCTCGATCGGCGGCGGCTTCGGCATCTGGCTCGAACTGCCCAACGGCAAGAGCGTCCGGCTCGACCTGCCCTTCGTGGAGTACTCGGCGACCTTCGAGAAGAGCACGGGGACCGCGCTCAACACCTCGGGGACGAGCAGCCACGTCGTACACGCCCCGTCCGGCCACGCGGCCTACGACGTCAAGCGCGACTTCTACGTCCACATCCAGGGCGAGCCGCGACCGCACCGCTTCGAGGGCGACTCCGTCGAACTGCTCACCGTCGAGGACGCCCGCCAGCTCAACGGCGAACTCCCCAAGCCCCCGTCCCCGGCCGACGGACCGGCCGCGCCGCCCCGCCCCCCGTTCCCGAACCTCGCGGTGGACCGCCCCACGGACCTGAGCGGGGCCACCGTACGCGGCTTCGGCCACCTCCCCTCACCCGTCCCGGCGGACAACGGCGGGACGACGGAAGGCACCGGGAACAACGGCGCCGACGGCGACACCCGAACGCCTCCCTCACCGCAGCGCCCGTTCTACGACGACCTGGCCTACCGCGTGCTCAGCGACATCGCCGAGAAGCGCCCCGGGATGGTCATCCCGGACCTCGCGCGGACCGGCAAGGACTACGCCGTCCGCCCCAGCCACATGGAGTCGGACGCGGTCCGCAGCTTCCGCGAGCGCTGGGGTCTGCGCCGCAACGTGGACGTGGCGCGGGAGAACACCCTGAAGGTCATCAACGCGCTCTCCGAGTCCGGGCTCAGGAGCGGTGCCCCCGACCTGCCCGGCAACGGCGTCCCGGTCCGCCTCAAGGAATCCGCGGTCATCGACCCGAAGATGATCCGCAAGGACAGGGGCGGCCGTCCCGAGACGGTGACCGTGCGCGTCTACGGCGACTTCGACCGCCTGGAGCACCAGTTCGACACGACCGCCAGCGGGGGCGCGCGGTTCGCGGGCTCGGCGGGGATCACCACCACGAAGGGGTCGAGCGTCAGCCACTCGCTCGGTGTCAACGTCGGCGCCAGCGTGCGCACCGACGCGGGCGCCGACGCACGCGGCGTCCCCCGGGTGATGGGGAACCCCTCGGTCGCGTTGAACGCGTCCCTGAACGACGGCAAGGGGTCCAGCCAGGGCCTCTCGCACAGCTCCGAGGAGACGGTGCTGTTCAACGGGGACTCCGACGTGTGGACGTCCCGCACCCGCTTCACCGCGCGGCTGTTCGAGCACGACGACATCGGGATGGCGCGCGACGACCGGCCCCAGCGCGAACACGGCATCCCGCTCCTGGGCAAGGGGATGGACGCCCAGATGGTCCTCCTCACCCCCAAGACTCCGCCGACGGCCTCCGACTCTGCGCAGACCGTGTCCGGCCCCGCGGACACGACCCGCGATGGCGAGACCGCCACCTCCTCCGACGGGCGGGAGACGCGCGACGCCCCCGAGACCACCGCCGCCACCGACGCCACCGCCGCACGGGAGGGGGACTCCGCCCAGACGGACACCACCGGGAACACGGCGCCCGCCACGACGGGCGTCCGGCAACCGCTCACGCCCGAGCAGGCACGGGACATGATCGTCCGGAGCTTCGTCCCGCGGATCAGCGCCGACGGCACGGCGGGCGACGACCGCGCGGGCCGGTGGACCGTCGTACGGGACGGGGTCGTGCAGACCTGGGGACGCCTGTTCGGCGGGGGCACCGAGGTCGTCACCGCTTCCCAGACCACCACCGCGCCTCCCGCGGGCACCACCACGGTCACGGGCACCGACCAGCCCGCCGCCCTCACCTCACCGCCTCCTCCCGGCGGCACCGCGAACACCACCGGCACCGACCGGTCCGCCGCCCTGACCACACCGGCTTCCCCCGGCAACACCACGAACACCAGCACCGGGACGACGCCGGAGGACACCCGGACGGGAGGCGACCGGGACGGGGACGACGTCCCGTCCAACCGTCCCCAGCAGGGCCCACTGACCCTGGACCAGGCCCGCGCCCAGGCGATCCGCCGCATCGGCGGCACCTTCGAGCGCGTGAACACCCACTTCGACGCCGGGAGCCGGGGCATGCGCGGGCTGCTGGAGGAGACCTACCGGACCTTCTCCGACACGCGCAGCGGCCTCCACGACGGATACCGGCGCAAGCTGGAGTCGTTCCTCTCCGACTCCTCCGGGGGCGGCCGGCAGTTCGAGAACCACCTGTCGGCGGAGGAACTGGCCGCGAGCAGGAGCGTGACCACGCCGTCGGGCTCCCGCATCCGCCAGGAGATGAGCGGCGGCCTCTGGTCACCGCACGACGTCCGCGCCACCGTCGCCACCAGGGTCGACATCGACACCGTCACCGACTTCCGGCCCGTCGGCGCCCAGATGCGGTGGAACGGCGGCAGCGAGGTGACCCTGTCCACCACCTCCTCCCTGACCGGCGGCCTCGGCCTCAGGTTCGGGGGGAGCGGGACCCGCAACCCGAACCCGCACCCCTCCGACGACTCCCTGCCCAACGAGGCCGTCAGACCGATCCCGGTGTTCGGGACCTCCCTCTCCCGCACGTTCTTCTCCCGCGGCACCTCGCACACCCAGTCGACCTCGTTCACGTCGTCGGTGCTGTTCATCCCGGACAACACCAGGGTGTACGCCTTCCGCGCCTCCGGCCGCCTCACCCAGGCGATCGAGTTCACGAAGAACTGGACCATCGGCCCGCCCCTGAACTGGAAGACCCTGTTCCACGGGTGGACCGCCCCCGTCCAGAACCTGCTCGCGGGCTACGTGCACTCCCGCGACGCCCAGCAGGAGGGGCTGGTGCTGGATCAGGCGACGCGCGACGGCGACAGAGTGGACCTGAGCCCGCAGCCCAACCCCAAGAAGCCCGAGAACGCGCGGGTGCGTCCCGGGTTCGAGGACAACGGCAGGCAGATCCAGCCCGCCGACCCCGAGGCCGCCATCCAGGAGCTGGTGAACGACCTCGCCTCGAACGGACTGGAGCTGACGAGCGGCGGCCGGGAGCTCCTGCTCCAGAAACTGACCACGCACCTGGGTCAGAATCCGGACTCCACCGTGCCGGTGCCGGTCAAGGTCCGCGCACTGGGGCCGGAGCCCACCTCGGACTCGCGTCCGCACGCCATGCGCTCGGCCACCCCGGCGAAGGTCTACGTGAACCTGACCAGGGACCCGAGCCGCACCGAGGTCTCGTACGTCGGCCAGTCCGGCTACTACATCGAGTCGCACACGTGGAAGGCGACCGACGCGGACTCCCGGAGCAGGGGGACCGGGACGACGGTGGGCGCGGACGGCGTGCTGCTGCAACCCCTCCCCTACGCCCAGGACGACCAGGGCTCGGAGGGTCAGCCGGAGCACCGCCCGCTGTTCGGCGCCCCCGCCGGGGCGGTCTCCTCCTCCGGCAACGACGGGCGCTCCTCCGGGCAGTCACAGGACGACGCCCGCACCACCGAGCTGCACCTGAACACCCCGTACGCCAAGGTCGGCGCGGACACGAGGCTGACCCTCACCCTCGAACTCGGCGAGCCCAAGGGCGGGGAGAACGGCAACCCGCCGCGTTCGACGTACACGGGCACCGCCGACAGCGGGCGGGTCGAGACGCTGTACCCGTTCGCGTACATGACCTTCGACCCCCCGGCGACGACCACCACCGCGACCACCACGGGGGACGGCGCGCGGAGCACCGGCGCCGACCTGTCGGCGCCTCCCCCCGCCGTCACCACGTCCACGGAAGGCACCGGCTCCACGCGGACCGCTCCCGCCGACCGGAACACCGCTCCGGCCCCGGAGGGCGAGGACGCCACCGGCGACCGGACGGGAACCGACACGACCGGAAACGACCGAGCCCCCGCCACCGCGGAGGACGGCGGCACGACGCGGCGGCCCGCCGCCCCCGTCCACGCGTCCGTGTCCGAGGCCCTGCGCGCCTGGACGAACGACGCCGGTCCCCGGCCCGGCAACGACAGCGCCATCACCAAACCGGCCATGGTGCAGGACGGCGGACAGGCGCTGCGCGACAAGGCCAACGTCGTCATCGCGCAGTCCCTGGGCTGGCAGCCGCCCCCCGGCACCCCCGAGGGGGGGCAGCCCACCCGGGCCGCGGCGGACGCGGCGCGCGCCTACCTCGCCGACGCCTACGGCCAGGACCCGGTGTACAACGAGATCGACCACAGCCTCAGCGACAAGGCCCTCAAGGCGGTGTACCCGTCGGCCTCGCGCAACTCCGAGGGGGTGCAGTTCACCGACATCAGCCGCACGGAGTGGGGCGCCAAGGTCGTGCCGAGCAACCGCGGGGCGAAGATCCTGGACGCTCTGCCGGGCAGCCAGCTCAGCGACTCCCGCGTCCAGCCCAGGACGAACAGCGCCGGCGACTCCCACGGCGGGAGCCAGGGCCGCGGCGGGGAGTTCCGCCCGTCCGGGCTGACCACCGGCGGCGTCCCCTACGACGGCCACGAGGGCATCCACACCGGTTCGGCGGCCGTGAACACCAGCTCGTCCCACGGTTCCGAGAGGGGTTCCAACCAGGCGGTCAAGGGCTACCAGGAGTCCGACAAGCTCCGCCAGGGACCCGTCTACCTGGTGGAGTACGACGCCACCTGGGCGTTCGCCGCGGGCAGCAAGCTCAAGGCGCCCGCCGCCTTCCACCAGAACGACCCGAGCCTGGCGCCGACCCCGTTCTACTCCCGGCCCACCCGCTGGGGCGTGGACGACGTCACGGTCAGGATGGCCGGCTGGTTCTCGGAGGCCGACGCCATCGCGATGGGCTTCCTCACGCCGGACCAGGCGAAGGGCATGGCCCCCGCCATGGACCGGCTCAACCAGGCGCGGGAGGAGTTCGGCAAGGCGGAGGCCGCGTACGCCGACACCCGGGCACCGCTGGAGGGCCTGGCCGAGAGGTTCGCCGCCGAACCGGGCGACGAGAGCGCCGAGAGCGCGTACAAGGAGCAGGAGGACAAGTACAAGGAGGCGCTGCGCGACTTCGACCGCCAGATCGACGCCCTGGTCGAGACCGTGAACACCACGCGCACCACGCTGGGGGAGGCCGGTCAGGGGCCGGACGGCGGCACCGCTCCCCCCGTGCACGCGGTCAGCGGCGACGGGACGGCCACCCGCACACCGGTCACCGGGAACACGACCACGGGGACCGAGGGGAGCACCGGCAACAGGACGGGGAACACCGGGAACACTGTCACCACGACGACCGGCACGACCGGAAACACGACCGCTGGCCAAACGACCACCGGTACCACCGGCGACAGGGGCGTCACCTCCGGAACCACGACGACCACCGGCAACACCGATGGCACCACCACGGCCGCGAGAGAGCCCCAGCCGACCGTCACCGTGACCCCGCCGGACCCGTCGCCAGCGCCCTCGGGGGCAAACCAGACACTGGTCGACCGCTTCATGTCGGAGCTGAACCTGCGTGCGCCGGAGCCCGACACCCCCGTCCGGGACCCCGGCGGCTCCAGCGGCCTCCGGGACGGACAGGAGCAGAACACGGACACCGTGGACGCGCGGGTCCAGCAGGCCTCCGACACCGCGGACACGGCGATCCGGGAGGCCCGTGACGCACGCGACGCCGCGAACGGCCTCTCCACCTCCCTGGACCACGGCAGGGCCGACATCCGGCAGGGCACCCGCGTCCTCACCGGCTCTGAGGGCGGAGCACCCGCCGCCGGGACGGAAGGAGGCGCGCCCGCGTCCGGGACCGACGGCGCCCCCTCACCGGGGGCCGAACGGCAGGCACGCGACGCGCGCACGGCGGCGGACACGGCGCACACCGACGCCACCACCACCCGCGACGCCTTCACCACCGCCCGCGACGACGCCCGCGCGAGGATGCCCGAACCCGACCGCGACGCCTTCATCGAACGGGTCCGGACGACCGTCTCCGAGACGGCGGACGCGGACACCTCGGCGACCAGCGCCCGGGAGGCCGCGGGCGAGCAGGAGGACGCCGTCGCCGACCTCGTGGACGAACTCGACGCGACCCCCGAGCGGTACCGGGCGCTCAGCACCGCCGTGGAGGGCCTGTCCGGGCGGGACCGGCCCGTCGGCGGCGACCCGGCCGCCCAGGACGCCCGGGACAGGGCCGCGCGGGAGGCCCGCGAGGAGGCCGACAGCCTGGTCTCCGACCTGGAGGACATCGCCGAGCGGGCCGACACCGCCCGGGACGCGGCGGAGACGGCGCGGACCGACGCCGCGAAGGCGAAGTCGGAGGCCGACGCCGCGAAGGCGAACGCCGACCGGACGGCCGCGGACGCCGAGGCCCTGCGGACCTGGGCCGAGGGGCTCAGCACCAGCGCGTCCGAACACCGGGACAGCGCGGACCGGGCCGCCCAGGACGCGCGCAACGCCCATGAGACGGCCCGGCGGGCCGCCGGCGCGGCCGGGGAGGCCCGCGCCGCCGCGAACGAGGCGGCGGCCAGGGCCGACGAGGTGCGGGCGAACGCCGCGGAGGTGGCCGGGAACGCCGCACAGGCCGAGGCCGACGCCCGCACGGCCCGCACCACCGCGGACCTCGCGGCCCAGGCGGCGGACGCCTCCCGGACCTCCTCCGGCGGGCGTACCGCGCCGGGCGGCACCGGCACCCGGGGGACGACGAACGCGCCGAACACGGCCCCCGGCGACACGGGGTCGCGAACCGCGCCGAACACGGCCGACGACCGCGCGAGGACGACGGACACCCGGCAGGACGACGCCCGCCGGGCCGCACAGGACGCACGGGCCAGAGCCCAGGAGGCCCGGCAGACCGCCCGCGACGCGGCGGAGCGCGCCGCCCGGGCCACCGAGGACGCGAACCGGCTGACCCGGCAGGCACAGGACCTGCGCACCAGGGCGGAGACCACCGCGCGGGAGGCCCGGGAGGCCGCCGCCCGCGCGAACGAGGCACGCGGGATCGCCGAGGAGACCCGGAGGGCAGCCGACTCGGCCGTGAGGACCGCCGACGCGGCCGCCGCCGACGCCCGCCGCGCCCATGAGTACGCGCAGCAGGCCGCCCAGAAGGCGGAGACCGCGGCCGAGCGCGCGGAGGAGGCCGCGGAGACCGCGCGGGAGGCCCGCGACGACGCCGGGAAGATCGCCGACAGCGCCCGCAAGCGCGCCGACAGCGTACGGAGGCTGCTGGAGAGGATCGACGCGGCCGTGGAGCCGGGGAGGACGTCCTCCGACGACGGCCCCCCGAAGGACCGACGCGGGGACGAGGACGGCGCCGGCGGCGAGGGCTCTGGCAAGGACCGGACCGGAGGCGGCGGAGGCGGCCGCTCCCGCGGCGAGGGCGACCGGTCCGGCAGCGGCGACGACCGTTCCGACGGCGGGGGCGGCTCCGGCACCGGGCGCGGTTCCGGAGGCGGGGGCGAGGGCCGTTCCTCGCGCGGAAACGGCCAGGACCGCCGGGGCCCCCGCGGCAGCGCGCCCGCGGACCAGCGCGACCCGTTCCCCGACTCGGACTCGGACACCGATTCGGACACGGACTCCGCCCCGGACCTGGACGCGGTTCCGGACCTGGTCTCCGACGACGACCTGTCCCTGTACGACTCCCCCGACACACCGGTCCAGGACCGGCCCTTCCGCACACCGTTCGACGACGACCACCAGTTCAAGCCCCTGTGGGCCCGGGACGACCACGCCTTCGACTCCCTGGACCCCAAGCACTCCGGTTACGGAAGCGGTCCCCTCAGCTTCCTCGACCCGAAATCCCTGGACGCCCCCCTCGGCCTCCTGGACTCCGGTTTCGGAAGCGACCGCCCCCTGCCCAGCTCGCTGACCGACATCGTGGCCTACCCCATGACCGGGGCCCCGGGCCAGCGAGGGGACACATCCGCGGACGGGGAGAACGACCAGTACACCACCGGGTTCCATGACCCCTCCGCGGCGGCGTACGGCGAGCAGCCCGCGGCTTCGACCGAGGAGACCGCGCAGGACCGGGACGGTGACCAGGACGAGCGGATCGCGGCGCTCATGCTGTGGAACGGGACCTTCGCCGGTGTCGAGGACCTCGCCGAAACCACCGGATTCGACGTGGTGAGCCAGCAGGCGCTCGTCGAGGACGGCTCCGACGGCAGCACCACCCTCATGCGCTTCGCCAACGGCGCGCAGGCGGTCTACAAGGACACCGAAGGGGCCACCTTCGCCCGCGACCGCGCCGACGCCGAACAGCTCGCCTCGCTGGTGGGCCGCGCCATCGGCGCCAACGTGCCCGGTGTCCTGCGCATCGGTGAGACCGAGGTGTTCATGCACTTCATGAACGGCGAATCCGGGTTCGCCCACCTGGACAACCCGCGATCCCCGCTCCTGAACACACGGGACGGACACGTGCTGGGCCTGCTGGACCTGCTGATCGCCAACGGCGACCGCAACCCGGGCAACTGGCTGGACCAGGGCGACGGGCGCGTGGCGGGCATCGACCACGGCAAGGCCTGGTTCAAGTACGAGTACACGCCGGAGGACCCCACCGACCTGGAGGGGCTGGCCTACACCAACGGCATGCGGCCCTTCTACGACTTCGACGCCAACGCGTGGATCGCCAACCCGCTGACCCGTGCCGACATCCGGTTCCTGCGGGCCCGGCTCGCCGGACTCTCCGGCGAGTTCGCCCGCCTGGGCCGGTCCGACTGGTTCGACGAGATGATGGAGCGCTTCGACAAGCTGGCCCACAACGCGCGGGGAACCACCGGGCTGTTCTCAGGGGGTGACCGGTGACCCGTGTGCTCTACGCCCAGGACCGCCGCACGCAGTGGACACGGCCGTTCCTGACGCTGCACGACGACGGCACCCTCACCGCCCACGACCCGGAGACGGCCGACGCGATCCCGCGCCTGCGCGCCACGCGCGGCTGGTCCGGCGAGCGGATATTCGACGAGTGCGCCGCGCAGTCCAACGCCTACGTCCGCTACTTCGAAGAACCGGAGTGACCGGGCCCGGCTTCGGCACGCCGGGGTGTACTCCTCGAATCCAGTAGGCGAATTCCCACAGAACAGGGAATGGATTCCCTTTTCCCCGGGGCCGATCGCGGACCCGTGTCTTGGCGTGATCCGCTCCGCCCGCCGCCCTTCTTCGCCTCCGGACACGCTCCCCCGAACACGGTGAACGGAGCCGGTCGGCACCGGCCCGCAGGCAGCGGCGCACAGCCTCCGACCCGCCGCCACCAGGCCTCGCCTCCGAGCGCCGGAGCGGCCTCCCCCGGAACGAGCCCTGACGCGAGGGGAACGGGAAAAGAATATCCACCCGGTCCCAGGAGAACCGTTGCGGAAATACTCAGCGCGCCAACCCGGTGGAACATGTTGCAGAAAACTTCCCCCGCCTCCATAGCGCGCCCGTGACCTCCGGAAATTCGCCGGGGATCCCTTGGACCGGGGTTCGGCTCCGGGTAACGAACCACCGATTCGCGCGTTTTCTCCGGTGTTACCTTCGTGGCCGCGCAGCGGCACCAGGGGGTAGAGGGGGAGACGCGTATGCCGTTGGACCACAACATGTCCGACTCCTCACGCGGCGCGATCAAAGTCCTCACCGGCATCGAGGTCCCCAAAGCCAGCCTGGCGACTCTGGGCCGCGGCTCTGAGGTCTACGCCGAACTCGACAAGCGCATCAAGGTCCTGGACGACCTGTTCGACCTCAGCCGCGTCCACGCCCGACGCCACTTCAACGGCAACACCGCCCGCAACTACGAACACTCCCTGGACCAGTTCACCACCGGCGACAACGACTACGTCGGCTCCGCCCGCTCCAACGCCGCCACCATGTCCAGCGAACTCTTCAAGGCCCGCGCCAACGTCGAGTACATGCACATGATGGTCATCGGCCAGTTCGTCCAACTCCTGGCCGAGATCGCCTGGGCCATCGCCACCGCCAAGTTCACCTTCGGCGCCTCCTTGAAGTGGATCCCCATCTTCAAGGCCATCCGCAGCCTGGCCATCCGCCGCATCCTGACCTGGCTGCTCATCACCGTGCCCGGCCACCAGATCATCAGCCAGATCTTCGCCAGCATGGACAGCATCATCCAACGCATCCAGATCGGAAGAGGCACCCGCCACCACAAAGACCCCAACCTCACCCGCAGCGCCCACATCGGCGCCACCATCGAAGGCGCCCTGTCCGCCGTCTTCTCCGCGGGCATGGACGGACTCTTCAGCAAACAACTCACCGACCTGTTCAACGACCGCGTCGCCCGCATCACCGACCTCCCCGACCCACCGCCCCTGGTCCGGACCGAGCCCGACGGTGGAGGGCCGCCCCCGACCGGCCCCCTCAACGACGCCCCCGACGCTCCGCCTCCCGGACCCCCCTCCGGGGGCGGACCCGACGGGCCGCCCACCGGTCCCGTCAAGGACACCCCGCCTCCCGGCAACCCCAACCGCGACACCGACACGCCACCACCGCCCGGCGGCGGGCCGGACGGGCCGCCCTCCGGCCCGGTCAAGGACGACCCGCCAGCGACGAACCCCGACCGGGGACCGGACTCCCCCGCGCCCAAAACCACACCCGAAACCACACCCGCCCCCAAGGACGGGCCGCTGCCCCCGCCCTCGTTGAACAAGGACCTCGCCGAGGTCTTCGTCCGCCACAAGGACGAGTTCCTGGTCCCCTACAACCCCGCAAGCCCCATCGGCGCGGGCGTCTTCGACAACGCCGCCAAAGCCGCCGCAGCACGCAACGAGTTCGCCGACCTGTTCGCCCGCCACTTCGGCGACCACATCGGAGACGCCGCAGCACGCGACCTCGGACGCGACTACGCCGACACCCTCGCCCGCAACTGGACCGACCCCAACCTCGCCCAGCACCTGCGCGACACCATCGGCGACCGCCTACCCCCCACCGCCCGCGACCACCTCTCCGATGTACCGGTCACCCTCCAACAGCCCCTCAACGACTACTTCTCCAAAACCAGCACCTACGCCCAACAGACCGGTGGCAGCATCGGCACCGGAGCCCTGGAGGGCTACCTCGGTGAAGGCCTGGGCAGCATGGCCGACGGACGCGGCTGGGAGGCCTCCGTCTGGTCCGCCACATCCGGTGCGACCCAGGCGGGCATCCAGCAGGGCGCCACCGACGGCATCCTGCACGGCGCCGACCTGTTCAAGGACAAGGACAAACCCGACCTCAACACACCCCCGCCCCAGACCGAGAGCAGAGGTTCCGGCAACCCCACCGACGACCGCACCGACCCCGGCGCAACCGACCCCTGGTGGCGCGGGGACGACGACCCCGGCCAGAACGGCGACCGAACCCCCGAACGCAACAGCGGCAACTCCCCCGCACCCGCACCCGGCGACGGAACCCAGCAAACGGACGACCGCGACGGCGAACCCACCCCGTCCTCGCGGGACGACGAACAATCCCTGTACGACAGCGACTCCGACAGCGACACATCCTCCGTCTTCGATCGGGACGAGAACTCCTCGCCCTACGACAGCGACGACGAGGCCTCACTGTTCGACACCGACGAGGCCACCCCCCAGCAGGACACCACCACCGAGAAACCGAACGGGAAACCCGGACCCGACACCCCCTCCGTCCCGGGGCCGCGGAACGAGCCGCTCGGAGTGGACTCCCCCGACCCCAGGACCGGCGACGCCCCCTTCCTGCCGGGCACGAACAACGGCCCCCTGGCCGCCGACTTCCTCAACGCCATCGTCCCCGACAACCCCATGGCGGCCACACCCCCCGACGCCGAGCAGACCACACCGAACACGGGGAACACCGGCGACCGCGACACCGCGGACCCGATTGACCGCTCCGTCCCCGAACAGGAGCAGCAGCAGGACACCGCCCCCGTCGCCGTCGCGCCCCCGGTCGGCCAGGCGGCCCCACCACCCGCACCCGCACCACAGAACCCGACCCCCGACACCGGCCAGCGCTCCACACCCACCGAGCGCGGCGGCGGACGTCCTTCCCAGAGCACCGGTGACACCCGCGCCCAGGACCCGTCCACCCGACAGACGACCGGCAACGGCCCCCAGGTCGCCACGGAGAGCGCGCCTCCCGTTATGGAGACCGTGACCACCGGCGACACCACCGGGCAGGACGACCAGGTCACCTCGACGGACGAACAGCGCGCGAACCCCCACACCGCACCCGCCCCCGACGCCCCCTCTCCGGCCGACGTCCCGCTGCCCCCTCCTCTCGTCACCGAGAGCGGACCGCCCCAGGACACGGAGGACACCGGGCACACCCCCTCCGAAAGCGACGGCGGACGGCCCGACGATCGCGAGGAGGACACCTCCCGCGACGACGACCGTTCCCAGGACCGCGACAAGGACCAGTCCGGCGGCAGCGATGACCGGTCCGGCGACGGCCAGCGGTCGGGCGAGGAGAGCGGCGACCGCTCCGGAGACGGTCGGGAAGGCTCGGGCGAGGGCCGGGACCGGTCCGGGGACGAGAGGGGCGACGGATCCGACGGCGAGAAGGACAGGGACGGCGAACGCGCGGACGACGACGCCGAGTCCGTGCACGAGGAGGAGTCCACCGACGCGGAGGACGGCCAGGAGCGGGGCGACAGCGACGGACGTTCGCCCCAACGCACCAACGACGACAGCACACCGGACTCCTCCCCCCAGCGGTCGATCAGCGACGGCGCGCACACCGCCGAGAGCACGTCACAACCGGATACCGCGCCCACGGCTGAGCAGCGGACCACACCGGAGGACGTCCCGCCGTCCACACCGACCGTCGCCGAAACCGGCGACGGCCAGCGCGACACCGACCTCAGCACGGAGAACGCACCGCCTCCGCCGCCCGTCACCGAGAGCGGTGGCGACCAGCACGACACCGGTCCCACGTCGGAGAACGGACCCCCTCAGGACACGGAGGACACCGAGCACCCCCGTGCCGAACGCGACGCGGAACAGTCCGGCGAGCGCGACGAGGACAGCGGGGCGCCGGTACCGGGTGCCGGGGACCCCGCGCGCGCCGCCGAGACCACGACGTCCGACACGGCCGAGGACACGCCGGCCCCCGCCCGGAGCACGGACACGGACGCGCCTGCGGCACCGCCCGCCGCCGGACCCGAGCGCGCGGCGGACAGCGGCTCCGACACCCCCGCGAAGACGCGCACCGACCCCGCCGTCTCCGGGATCGACCCGAGGGCCGACGCCCGCGCCGCGTCGGTCCTGGACCGCCTGCCCGAACTCACCCGGGCCCTCGCGGACAAGGACATCCCCAGGGCACGGGCGCTGGGCGCCGAATTCTGGAGATCACTGCGACCGGTCGACGGTCCGGCCCCGGAGAACCGCTCCATCCGCGAGGCGCACACCCTCGCGCAGGCACTGGTGTACGTCCTCTCCGACCCCTCCGACAGGCGCGTCCCGCTGAGCGGCGAGTCCATCCCTCCCGAACGCGTCCGGGACGCCGAGACCCTGGCCCGTGGCATCGACCGCCACCTCCGGGACCGCCACGACCCGGTCCGCGCCCGGCTCTGGCTGCCCGGCGGGCGGCTCACGACGGACTACGTCCGCTACGCGATGCAGGACCCAGCCGACCGGGGCCCCTCCCCCTACGGCGCACCGGCCCCGGTGACGACCGTCAACACGGCGCTGGTGGACGGCGACGGAGACGCACCGGCCCCGCAAGGACGATCCGGGGAATCGTCGACGCCGGACCGCACAGCGACGGACAACAACGACCCCGCCGCGTCCGGGTCCGGGATGATCCGCCGGCTACCGACCGGGGCCGAAACCGACCGCTACGGCGACCTCCTGCACGACCCCGCCTACAACCCCAACACCTTCGACGCCCTCCCCACCGCGACCCAGGACGCGGTCTCCGCCTACACCTGGTCCGCCTGGCTGAACGACTTCGCGCGGCTGCACCCGTTGAACGAGGCGACGGTGCAGGCCGAACTGGACCGGATCCGGGAGGAGAGCCGGTCCCACCCCGGATGGCAGGTCTACGAGATCGGCGGCGGCCGCTGGCCCGACCTCACGCAACTACGAGAAGCCGCGCAGCGGGGCGGGCTGAGCCCCGAGCAGCAGCGGATCGTGCGGGGCGTCCTCGACAACCGGTATCCGGAGGCGGCGCTGGAGAACCTCCGCGTACACTCCGGACGCGCGGGCGAAATCGCCGAATCCCTCGCCCTGGGCGGGGAACCGGCGCACTTCCCCGACGCCCCGGAAGTCCTGGCTCTGTTCCGGCGCCTGGACCGCGCCACCGGCCACCCCTTCCCCGAGGGCTTCGAGGCCGTGCGCGGCACGTACGAGTACCAGCACCTGCTGGGCGAGGGCAACACCGATCCCTACACCCTCGCGGGGACCACGCACGTGAGTCCGGGGTATTTCTCGGCGTCCCTCGGTACCGTTCCGTCCGCGGCGGGCGGCTCCTCCATCGACCTGATGCGGCTGACCGTGCCGCAAGGCTCCCACGGGCTGTGGGTCGGCGACCGCAGCCAACACCCCCGCGAACGCGAGGTGATCCTCACCCGGGGGACCCGCTACCAGATCACCGCGGTCGAACCCTGGGGGCGCGGCTACCTCTTCCACGCCCGGATCCTGCCCCCCACCCACGACGACGGGCCCACCACCACGGCCCCGGCCTGGACGGGCCAGGCACTGGAGCGCATCGACCAGGCCCTGAACGCGAATGACACGGCAGCGGCCCTGACCGGGATACGCCAGGCGGCGCAACGCCTCACCGCTGACCTGGCCTCCACTCTCCGGGATGCCGACGGCCCCGACCGGACCGCGACGATCGACCGCCTCGAAGGGCTGCGAGACGCGGCCGAGCACCTGGCGGACCGGGCCGGGGAGATCGCCGACACCGCCCCCGAAGCGGTCACCGCCGCGGTCGCTCTGGCCGCGGACCTGGCCGCCGCCGCGCAGAGCGTGGCCGCGCGCGCTGGCGCCGACGCGGCCGCGGCCCGCGACGCGATCCCCGAACCGTCCGAGGTGGACCCGGAGAACCCGGACCGGAT
This sequence comes from Nocardiopsis sp. LDBS0036, assembly GCF_041228755.1. NCBI lineage: Bacteria > Bacillati > Actinomycetota > Actinomycetes > Streptosporangiales > Nocardiopsidaceae > Nocardiopsis > Nocardiopsis sp. LDBS0036. Next base: position 19,567 of record NZ_CP141103.1, on the reverse strand, counting down.
CACCGACGCCGCACGCGAGCGCGACACGGCCCTGACCCGGGCCGGGGAGGCCGACACCGCCCGCCAGGACGCCGAACGCGCCGCCCACATCGCCTACGAGGCCGCCGACACCGCCACCCGCACCGCCGGGGACGGGGCCCGGGTCGGGGAGGCCCGCGCGGCCGCCCAGAGGGCGGACACCCATCGCCGCGACGCAACGGCGGCCGCCCAGGACGCGGCCGACCGGCACGAGAGCCTGACCCGTACCGTCAACGTGGCCGCGAACATCGCCGTCGGTATCGCGCTCGGCGACGCGGCCTCCTCCCGCGGCGACGCCGCCGCGCGGGCGGCCGCCCTGGACCGGGCGCGGTCCATCGCCGACCTGACCCCTCCGGGCTCCGTCGCGCGCGCGAGGCTGGACATGCGCATGAACATGCCGGGGTTCTCCAGCCCGTTCGGCTCCAACAACCCCTTCGCCTTCGCCGTGACCGACATCGCCGGGCAGGTGCGGGACCCCGACGGGGAGGGCACCGGAACGAGCGGCGCCGACCTCGACTCCCTGGCCCGCGGCCTGGGGCTGACCGGCACCGACGACACGGAGTCAGCCCGGTCGGAGGCGTCCGGGCCCGCGACCGGCACACCCCCCAGCGCCCCGGCGGAGCGGAAGCCGGGGGCGGACCCCGCGGCGGACCCGCTGCCGGACACCTTCCACAGCACCCTCGACACGCAGACCCCGCCCGGCCGGAGCGGACCGGTGACCGGGGAGGAGTCCTCCGACCCCGGGGCCGCGCCGTCCCCGCGGCCGGTTCCGACCCAGTCTGCGCCCGAGCCGAACACGAGCGACGAGACCACCGAGGATGCCCCTGCCGAGAACGGCGTTTCGCGGGAACGGGCGACACCGCCGGGCCCGCTGACCACCGGGACCGGGGATACGACGGCGGAGGCGGTGCGCCCGTCCGCGCCGCCCGGGGCCGAGACGCGCGTACCCACGGAGGAGACACGGACCAGGAGCGGAGAACACGAGGAGGGCGCGCCTCCCCCGCCCGCTCCGACCGAGAACGACGGCACCGAACCGAAGCCGTCGGTGCGGCCCGTCGACACCGACGTCACGAACACGGAGCACGCGCCCCCGCCATCCCCGCAGCATGAGCACGACACCACCGCAGACCCCGTCGAGACGGTGGACGCCACGGGCACGGAGCAACCTGCGCCGCCCCAGCAGGAGAACACCGACATCGCCGCGGACACGACGAACCCCGAAGACACGGAGCAACCTCCCCCGTCCCCGCAGGAGAACACCGACACCACGAACACCGAGGACACGGAACAGCCTCCTCCGCCCCAGCAGGAGAACACCGGCACCACCGCGGACACGACGAACCCCGAGGACGCGGAACGCACGCCCCCTCCCCCGCCTCCGGAGGAGGACCCCCGCACCACCACCGACGGCACGGAGACGGAGCGCCCGCAGACCGACACCGGCGACACGCGGCGACGCGAGGAGCCACCGCCCCGGGACTACCCGGGTTCCGTGCGGCCGGAGCGGACCGGCACCCCCTACGACCTCGGCTACCTGCTGACGTCCAACCTGGTCAACTCCAGCATGATCCACGCCGAGCACCTGCGTTCGTTCGTGGACGACACCCTCGCCAACGACGCCGGACACGTCGACGCCACGGTGCGCGACACGGTCAGGGAACAGATCGACGCCCAGGCGCGCGAGCAGACGGGCGTGTTCTTCCAGCCGGAGGGTTTCTCCACGACGGTCAACGGAGCGGACGGCTCCAGGTGGCAGGCGAGACTGCGGCTGAACCCCTCCCGTGAGGGTTTCCACCACGCGCCCACCCAGCCGAAGGAGGGCTCGGGCCCCACGGACCTGAAGCTGGTGGACGAGGCCGGGGAGGCCAACCCGGCCGAGGGCAGCGGCAGCCACGGCGGCACCAAGTTCATCGGCATGGGGTTCCAGGTCTCCCCCCTGCTCCTCGGAACGGTGGGCGGCGCCGACATCGGCCCCCGCTTCACGTTCAGCTTCTCGGGGGGAACGCGCCAGCGCCAGTCCGTGGACACGGCGGTCAGCCTCCACGACGGCTACAGCAGCTACGAGATCAAGGGCAAGCCCGAGATCTACGCCTCCGACCTGACCATGTCCTTCGAGCTGACGCCCGTCCACGTCCCCCAGACGCGGGCGCCGGGCAGCGGCACCGCCCAGGCGAACCGCAACGTCCCGGTCGACGGCACCGCCCCCAACACCACCACCGACAACAACAACGTTCCCGCTGACAACACCGCTCCCAACGACAACGCTCCGAACGGCGACGCACCGGCGAACGGCACCACCCCGCCGGACCGGGCCGTGAACGCCCGGGCCGAGTCCGCCAACGGGGTGGTCCTGGTCCTTCCGGGCGCGGTCGCGGCCAACACCGGCCCGGAGACGATCCGCCTGCGCGACCCCTTCGCGACCCAGGACCACCAGCGCGGCCGGAACGACGACGACAGGCCCGTGGGACCGCACGCGGACAAGGGCCACCCCGTGTCGGTCGGCGACATCCGGTTGAGCGACGGGTCCTCCGACAGATCCTTCCCCGACTGGATCGCCGACCACCTGTGGTCCCCGGAGCAGGACCGCGGGTGGTGGAAGTCCGCGGTCGACAAGGTGACGCCCGGGTTCGTCGACAGGCGCAGGCAGCAGAAGCTGGAAGCCTTCCACGACCAGGTCGGGGGGACCTTCTCCAAGAAGTCCATCCGCAACAACCTGCCCGAGATGACCTCGGGGCCCGCGGTCTTCACGGTCACCGACCCCTCGGGCAGGCCCCGGCTGGTGAGCATCCAGTCCGTGCCCACCGCCTACGACGTCAAGCCCCACACCATCCAGCCCGCGAAGTACATCAAGGGCAACAAGGCCGAACGCGAGAGCGGGAGCTCCGTCCGGCACAGCGACTTCCTCGGCGGCACCCTGGGCGCGGGAGTCAGCGTCGACGCGGGGGCCGTGGGCGGCACCCACAGGGCCCGTGTGGACGCGATAGCCGTGGAGGGGGGTCTGCGGGGCCGGTCGACCGCGGAGAGTTCGCAGCTGTCGTCGGGGGCGGTCAACCGCATGAACTACGGCAAGACCGAGTCGTCCGCCTACGACGTGCAGCGCAACTACTACGTGCACTTCGACGGCGAAACCGAGGTGTACCGCTTCCAGGGCGACACCGTCGAGATCCTCACCGTCCAGGAGGCCCGCATCCTGAACGGGGACGAGCCCTCGGACAAGGTGCCCGCGCCTCCGGCTCCCGTCCGGACCGAGGGGAGCGGTACGGCGCCCGAGGCGGTGAACCCTCCCGGGACCGTTCCCGACACCACGGGGAACCAGCAAACCGGAACCGACGGAAACCGGCAGACCGACACCACCGGGGACCAGCAGGCCGGGACCGACGGAAACCGGCAGCCCGGCACCACCGGGGACCAGCAGACCGGAACCGACGGGAACCGGGAGACCGGGACCGACAGGAGCCGGAACGCACCGGACGGCGACGACCGGAACGCGGACACCGGGACCGAGGAGCGCGGTCGGCAGCGGGAGAACGCCCCGGAACAGGAACGGCCGCCCGGGCAGCAGCCCACCGAGGAACGCCCCGACGGGGAGGGACGGCCCGAGGCCCTGCGGCCTCCCCGCCCGAACCTGGCCGAGGAGAACCCGGTCACCTTCCACGGGGCCGTGCCCCGCGACTTCACCTGGCCCGACGGCAGCCAGTACCGCGACGTCGACGGGCAGCAGCGCAGCATCTACCAGCACATCGCCCACCAGGTGCTGACCGGGCTGGCCGACAAGCTGCCCGGCATCGTCCTGCCCGACATGGCCCGCGACCCGAAGAACTTCGCCAGGCGCCCCGGCCACGAGAACAGCGGCCCGTTCACCGGTTCCACGCGCGAGCACCGCCCCTTCCGGCGCGACCACGAGGTCGCGGTCTTCAACACGCACAGGATCATCGACGCGATCGCCGCGTCCGAGTTCAAGAGCGGCACGGACGGCCTGACACTGCACGGCCAGCCCGTCCACCTGATCGACACCGGGAGGTTCGACCCCAGCGCCCTCTTCAAGTCCGGCCAGAGAGTGATGCGCTCGCCGTTCGTCGCGGTACGCGTCAGCGCGGACTTCTCCTCGCTCAGGCACGCGGGAGAGACCACGAGGGGCACCGGAGGCGAGTACGCGGGCTCGTCCGAGATCAGCACCGCGGACGGCTCGCAGAAGCGCAAGACGGTCCGGTTCTCCTCCGGCGGCTACATCCGCCGGATCGACGCCGTCGACGCGGCCGGCAACCCGAGCGACGGCGGCGTGTTCTCGGTCTCCCTCCAGCTGAGCGACACCAAGGGGAAGAGCCGGGGCCTGGGAATGAGGTCCCAGAGCGAGAGGACCGTCCAGTACGCGGAGGACTCCAGCGTCTGGAACTCCGGGGTCCGGTTCAAGGCGAGGCTCTACCAGGACGACGACCTCGGCATGGTCCTGGGCGGTGACACACCGCTGGCCGAGCGCGGACAGGACCTGCTCAGCCGCCCGATCGAGGCGATGGCCACGATGGACACGGCCAAGGCGGTTCCGGGCGGGGAACGCGGGGGCCGGGACGAGACCGCCCCCGCCCCGAGGGTCACCCGGATCCGGCCGATACCGGTCGACCAGGCCCAGGAGATGATCGACGGCCCCACGAGGCCGACGCCGGACAGGGTCCGCAAGACGCGCGACCTGACCGGCGGTGTCAAGAGGCTGTTCGGCGGGGAGCGGAGCCAGCGTCCCCCGGCCGAAGAGGGTACGGCCCCGGCACCGGGCTCAGGGACCGCGCGGACCACCGGCCAGCAGAACACCGACGCGCAGCAGGACACCGGCTCCCAGACCGGTGACGGCCAGCGGACGCCCGCCCCCAACACCAACACCAACACCAACACCAACACCAACACCAACACCAACACCAACACCAACACCAACCAGCCGAACACCGAAACCGCGCAGGACACCACCGGGCAACAGAACACCGAGACCGCTGCGGACACCACCGGGCAGCAGGACACCGGCTCCCAGAACGACGGCGTCCGGACACCAACGGCGACGGAAACCAGCGGCGACGTCCGGACACCGCCGGCGACGGAGACCACCGGTGACACCACCGGACAGCAGAACACCGACACCGTCCCGGCACCGGACACCGAGACCGCGCAGACCACCACCGGGCAGCGGAACCCCGCGGAGAACGCCCCCGACACCCGCCCGATCGAACAGCGCCGGGCCGAGAAGCTCCGCGACACCCCCACCACCGTCGAGAACGTCAACACCCGGTTCACCACGGGTGACGGCAACCGGGTGAGCAGCCTGCTCGAAGCCACCTACGAGAGCTTCTCCTCCATCGCGCCCTGGGAGAGGGACACGGGCGGCCAGCGCCCCTCCAGAGGGCTCGGCTTCGAGCGCAAGCTGCGGCACTTCCTGAAGCGGGGCGAGGGAAGCCGACGGTTCTACGAGAACGCGCTCTCCCCGGAGAACCTCGCGGACAACCCGGCGGCGCGCTCCTCCGGCGGCGCGCGCACCCGCACGGAGACGAGCGGGGGCCCACTCTCCCCGATGCACCTCCGCACGACGTCGTCCACCCGGTTCGACATCGACTCGGTCGACCGCTTCGAGCAGTCCGACGGCGCGGTCGTCTTCAAGAGCAAGAACACCCTGGAGACGTTCTCCAGGGACGGGAGGCGGACCGACCTGACCTTCCTGGCCACGGGCGGAGGCCGGGTCAACCCCAACCCGATCCAACCCGCCGAGCAGCCCGCGGGCGGGACCGCTCCCGCGCCCAACTCCGCGAGCGCCCCCCTGATCCAGCTCGGCCCCTCCGCGGGCAAGAGCCTGTTCGACCGCTACACCATCACCAAGCCCACGTCGAGGTTCAACGAGTCGGTCGAGTTCCACCCCAAGATCCCGATGTCGTACTCCTACTCCGCCTCGGGGCGCATCACGCAGGCGCTGGAGTTCGTCAAGAGCTGGAGCATCGGGCCGACCTTCCCCCGCTCCGCGCGCTACCGGGGCTGGCAGGCCGACTCCGACAACCTGGAGACCGGGCTGATCCACATCCGCGACGCCCACGCGTCGGGCATGGTCGAGGACAAGGTCGAGGAGGTCGACGGTGAACTGGTCCGCAGCCCCCAGCCCGAGCCGGAGGCGCCCGGGTCGGTGAAACCGCGCCCGGGCTTCGAGGACTCCGGCATGATGCTCGACCCGGTCAACCCCGACGAGGCCATCCAGAGCCTCGTCGACGACCTGGCCTCGCAGGGCTGGCAGCTGACCAAGGGCAGCCGGGAGATCATCCTGAAGGCCCTCGACTCCCACACCGGGCTCAACCCCAACACCGGGGTGCCGGTGACGTTGAAGATCAGCCCCATCGACCACTCGATCGGGAACCTCAACGCCCCGACGACCGCGCCGCTGTCCCTGGACGCCACCGTGAAGCTGCGGCTCGACAGGAGCAACGCGAAGGTCGAGTACCTGGGCGGCAAGACGGAGTACCGCCAGCGTCAGGGGTCGGAGGAAGGGGACCGGCTCCAGCAGGGCAACGAGAGCTCCGCGTTCCAGGGGGCCCACGGCTCACTCCTGACACCGCTGCCCCAGTCGGGGGGCGACCAGCCCGGGGGCACCACCCCGCCGAGCCGCCCCTACCTGATGGGCCTGCAGGGTGACGGCACCACGACGAACGCGCGCGGCGGGGGCGGGGTCGTCCGGGACACGGACAAGCGCTCCACCCAGCTGACCATGGAGACGCCCTACGCGCGGGTGTCGTCGGACACCCAGCTGACGCTGGACCTGCACATCTCGGAGAAGCAGGGCACGGCCAACTCCCTTCTGGGGGAGACCCCGGGCTCGCGCACGCGCGACTTCACCGGCACGGGGAACTCGGGCCGGGCGCAGGAGCTGTACCCGGCCTTCTCCCTCGACCTGCGCAACGAGGCGAGCACGACCGGGGGGAACGACACCCCCCGCACCTCCACCGACGGGAACGAGAACCCCCGCACCGCACCCGGGGGAGACACCACCACCCGGACGACCGACCAGGGCGACAACAACCCCAGCACCACGCCCGAGGGTGGCGACACCACCCGGACGACCACCGACGGAAACAACACCCCCCGCACCACACCCGAGGCCGCCGACACCACCCGGACGACCGACCGGGGCGACAACGACAGACAGCCCGGCGGGCAGCGGACCGGGAACCGGACCGCACCGGAGAACCCCTCCAACGACAACCACGCCTCGCTGACCGACATGGCGCGCTCCCTGACACGCGACATGGACCCGCGGACCCGGGACGCCTTCAACGACGCCGTGACCCTGCTCGAATCCGTCGAGAACAAGGGCAAGGACATCCTCGACCTCGGCCGGATCGTCCTGGCGAAGTCGTTGGGCTGGAACCCGCCCGCGAACGCGGTCGCCGACGGGCATTACACCCCGCAGGCCGTCGAGAAGGCGGCCGACTACGCGGCGGACAAGCTCAAGCTGAACTCCCGCAACAACGCCATCGACCACGCGCTCACCGAGCTCGGCATCAAGGCCTCCTTCGCCGAGGCCAGTTCGGAGAAGGGCGCCGAACTGCCCGAGCTGGGTCCGACCACGTGGATGATGCGCGCCATACCCCACCCGGAGACGGCGCTCATCAAGGACTACAACCCGAGCGTGCGCCTGACCGACTCCTCGGAGACGAGCAGGACCTTCTCCCCGTTCCACAACGAGTCGTCCACGACGACCATGGGTTTCGAGGCGCGCCCCTCGGGACGCACCGGGACGGGCCCTCCGACGACGGCCACCCACTACGGTTCGGCCAGCAACACGGGATCGTCCACGTCCGGAGGCGACACCGCGCGGGGGAGCAGGCCGAAGGAGCCTCCCCACTCCGACCGTGTCCGTACCGGACCCGGCTACCTGGTGGAGATGGACACCGACGTGTTCATCGGGGCCAGGACCGAGCTGAGCGGCCCCTGGTACAAGCGCTCGGCGCGCTACGTCGGGGACAAGGCCGCGTCCGCGGGCCGGGCGGTGCGCGGCGCCTTCGGCGGCCGGCGCACCCCCTCGCCCGTCCCGACCCGCCCCGCCCGGTGGCAGCAGGGCCGGACCACCGTCAAGACGACCCGGTGGATCTCCCACGGCGACGCGGTGCGGATGGGTGTCATCACGCCCGACCACGCCACCCGGATCGCCCCCCTGACCGAGCGTTTCGCCCGGATCCAGAAGGCGCTCGGAAACGCGGAGAAGGCCTACCTGGAAGCGCGCTGGCCCCTGGACCAGGCGGCCTCCGACCGCATCGCCGCACCCGACGACCCGCGGGTCCGGCAGCGTTACGAGGACCTGGAGGGCGCCTACGAGGACCGGCGGCAGGAATTCGAGGGGGCTGTGCGCGACTGGGTGACGGCGCTCCAGGAGCTGCGCGACGGTCTGGGCGACCCCTCGTCCCTGCCCAGGCCGCGCACCGCGACCGCACCGGACCTCGACACCATCCAGGAGGAGCCGCCTCCTCCCCCGGCCCCGCAGCGGAACGCCGATGACCCCGCCGCCGATCCGGAGGCCATCGAGCTGCCCGAACGGAACAACCGGCAGCCCGGGCAGGAGGGACGGCGGCCCGAGCGGGGCGACACCGCACCCAACCTCCTGGACACCCTCGGCTCGGACCTCAGCATCCGGCCTCGGGAGGCCGGAGAGGAAGCGCCTCCCCAGACCCAGCAGCGGAACACCCCGGACCCCGCGACCACCGAGTCGCCCGAGCGCGACGACCGGCCGCAGGAGGACGTGCCGAGGAGAGTACCCGAGCCGAGCCCGGCCGAGGTGCTCGAACGGGCGCGGCAGAGACTGGCGCGGGACATGGTGATGGGCAGGGCCCTCCAAGGCCAGGAGGGCTCCTCCCGGAACGGGACCGCCCCCACCGACAACCGCCCGGAACGCCACTCACGCAACCAGACGAAGGGGCCCCTCAGCCACACGGACCAGCGTTCGGGCCCGTCCTCCGAAACCCACGCCCGGCCCGGGTCCGCGACGGTCCGGAGGCCGAGGACGTGGACGACGCCGACCGGGGAGGACGGGAACGGGCCGTCCCAACACGATGCGGCCCTATCCGGCGACCAGGCCGGAACCGGTCGCGGCCCCGCCCCGGAGCGCGTCGACGACCCCGCCGACGGGTACACGGCGAACGACGAGGAGAACCTGTACGACGCCACCGACCAGGAGTCCAGCGACGAGGAGGAGGCGCCGCGCGTCCGCTGGCTCGACAGGCACTACCCGGAGGCGGCCTCGCTCAGCGAGGAGGAACGCGCAGAGCTGATGCGGTCGCTCATGGAACGGTCCATGGCGGTGGGCCCGCCCGTCCCCGAAGGGTTCCGGTACGACATGGACCTGGGCGGGCCCGTCGACGCCGCCTGGCTCGAAACCCAGGGAGCACAGGGCTTCCCCTGGGAGTCCGACACCACCGCCCTGCCCGGGCCCTCCACGATCCCGAGTGCACCGCAGCAGCAGGACCGCCCCCTCGACGACCAGGACCAGCGGCCGCAGCCGGCACCGTCCGAGGACGACGCGCTGGCCCGGGCCGCCGAGGACGCGGTGTCCACCTTCGACGGACAGCGCCTCCCCCTCCACACGCGGACCGGGACCGATCACGACACCCTCCCCCAGCCGGACCAGGACACCCTCTCCGAGGCGTCCTCAGTGGACTCGGAAACGCTCAGGGACATGCGGCTCCGACTGGAGCGGCTGATGTCGTCGGACCCGGCCCCCTCCGAGGGCGACCGGCCGGCCCCCGAGGACACCGGTCCGACGGGCGACCACGGCCCACAGCCCTCCCCCGCGCAGACGGAGCCGCAGGGGCTGGAGGACTGGCTCCGTACACGTAGGGACCAGGACGGACAGCAGCCGCTGTCCGCCGAGGCGCCGCAGAGCGTGATACACGTCAGCCAGCTGAACCGTCACCCCGAGGCGGCCTCCACCGACCCCGGAGACGAACGCGCTCCCCAGCCGCCGGAGATCGACCCCGCACCGGAGGAACAGCGCTCCCCCGACCGAACTGGGACGAACCCCGCTTCCGAGGACCGGCCCGCCCTCCGCCGTCCGCAGCCCCGTGTCCTGCGCGTCCCCTCCGCGAACCCGGACCGGAACGAGTGGAACAACCGGCTCCAGGCCATCCAGGACTGGCGGACCAACTGGGAGCACGAGGCGCGGACACCGGAGGAGAGGCAGCGTCTACGAGAGGACTGGAGGGCCAAGTGGTCGCTACCGGCGACGACCCGGCCGAGCGAGAACGGAACCTCCCAGGACGACGCCGGCCCGACGAACGGCCACGGTCCCCAGCGCTCCCCTGGCCAGACCGAGGCGGATCGCGCCCCTGGGAACCGGCCCGTCCCGCAGACGGAGACCGCCCCGGCAGGGGAGGGGCCGCGCTCCTCCACCCCGGCCATGGCGAACCCGGACCCCGACAGCCCGCAGCAGAACCGCACGACCACGCAACCGACCCAACCGCCCCCTGAAGAGGCCTCCAGCACCCGGTCCCAGCCGTCCCCCGAGGAGACCTCCAGTACCCAGCCCCGACCGGCGCCCGAACAGGCCCCCGTCCCCCAGCCCCTCACCCGGAACCGGGACGACGAGGGTTCCTCCACCCTGCCCCAGGAGCGCACGGACACCTCCCGGCAGGAGGGGAGCGTGCCCTCGGCGGAACAGACTCCCCCGGCCGCCGACCCGGAGTCCGACCTGTTCGCGTTCTTCGAGCAGGAGCTGAACGGTCCCGCGAACACCGGAGGCGGCGTCCCCGCGCAGGACACCGCGCACGCACCCTCCGGCGGGGGGACGACGACCCGGCCCGCCCCGGCCGTCAACGACGGCCGGGCCCAGGAGACCTCGGCCCCCGGGACAGCGCCCGAGGCGACCGGGTCCGACCCGTCCCGGAGACAGCACGAGCCCGAGGATGGGGAAACGGCGAAGGAGCCCGAGCACACACAGGACGAGGAGAAGAAGGAGGAGGACACCGAGGAGGAGAACGAAGACGCCCCCACCGACTCCAAGGACCAGCGCAAGGACGAAGGCGGCGACGACGGCGGCCCCGACAAGGGCGGTTCCGGGGGGAACAGCGGGGACCGGACCGGCGGCAACGGAGGCTCCGGCCAGGACCGCTCCGGAGGCGAAGGCGACCAGGGCGGCAGCGGTGGCAGCGGTGGCAGCGGCAGGACCGGTGAGGGTGACCGTTCCGGGAACCGGGACGGTTCCGGGGGGAAGGACCTCGGGAAGCAGGGGGAGGACCGCTCCCCGCGTGGAGCCCACCAGGGCGGCACGAACCGCGGCCGCGGCGAGAGCCCGGCCCGCCCCGGCACCGACGCGGACCCGGTTCCGGACCTGGTCCCGGACACGGACTCGGACGGCTACGACAGCGACGACGACCTGTCCCTGTACGACCTCCCCGACACACCGGTACAGCGGCCCCGCGGCTCAACGCTCGACGAACCGCTGGTCCGACCGCCGTCGGACCAGGACGGCTCCCCCTCCGACTCCGTGGACCGGAAGACCTCGGACAAGGAGAACGGCTCGCCCGACGCCCTCGGCTCCAAGCCCTTCCCCGACGACTTCCTGGGGCTGCTCAACCCCAAGGCCGACTTCGACCAGCCGCTGCCCAGCTCGACGACCGACTTGCTGGTCATGCCCGTGTTCGGGGACGACGGCCGCTCGGGGAACCCGCAGGGCGACCCGCCCCGCAACCCGTGGGGGAACGACCAGGCACCTTCGAACACACCCGCCGGCTCCACGGACCGGGGCGGCGACGGGCAGCCCCGCGGACGCGGCGGCAGCCGAGGCGGCCGAGGCGGCGGACCGGTGTCGCGGGGACGCGGGTACGGCACGCCCCCGCGCAGCCAGGCCGGCCGAGGCGGCCCTCCGCCCGCGTCCGGACCGGCACAGCCACCCGCCCAGAGCGGCGGCGCCGGCCGGCCTCCCGCGGCGGGCGCGAGCGGGCAGCCTCCCGCCAGCGCTCCCCCGCGCCCCGTCTGGGGCGGCGGCGCCTCCCAACACCTCTTCGGCGGCACCGGAACCCCACAGCCCGCCGGCGCGCCCGACAACCCGACCGGGGACACCACGCAGGCCCCCGCGCCGCAGAGCAGCGCCCCGTCCCGCAGGGGAGACCCCGGCTCGGCCATCAACCTCGCCGGACTCGACGACACCACCACCGAGGACCACCGGTTCCCGGAAAACCTCAACGACGGCCGCGTCATCGGCAGGATTCCCGAAACGCGCGTGACGAGGGACGCCGAAGGAAAGATCACCACCGTCGACGGAAAGCCCCTCGCAGACTTCCAGTTCGGCCTCGTCGAGGCACGCGCGAAAGAGGTCAGGGACCTCTTGGAGAACGGGGCCAGGGTGAAGATCACCTCGCTCAGGCCGGGGTTCAGGCCGGGAAGGGACGGCAGGGTCCCCCTCGAAGCCCAGGACCTGGGAGGGGAGCCCGGAGCGGTCAACTCCATCGTCGTCGACCGCGTCTCCGGACTCGTCGCCGAGGGCATGAACGGGAGAAGGGGGACCTCGTTCATCCCGCCCGACAGGGAACACCCCGAAATCAGGAGAAGGATCGCCGCCATGAAGAAGCCCGGCGGATACGACGTCTACAAGGGCAAGAAGCCGACGGGCGAGAAACACCACTTCCCCCTGCCGGACGCACCCGACCGCCACGCCGAGGTCAAAGCCGTCAACGCGCTCCTCATGGCGAGGAGGAACGCCCGGATCAGCGACTTCCAGATCGACAACGTGTTCACGCTCAAGGAAGACGAGTGGACCCGCACGGGCTGCCCCTGCTGCGCGAACTGCAGCAGGATCACCTGGGGGGCTCCCGCCCCGCGCGCCGGAAAGAACACCCATCCCGTCGGCCACCCCGACTACAGGATCGTCTACCCCGACTGGACCCCCGCCGATGCGCAGAACTGACCACACGGAGCTGCGGTTCCCCCCGGGCGAACGCGTGACACACCTCGGCAGGCCCTTCACCGGACAGTCCGTGACGACGAGCACGCACGAGACCAGCGCCCAGACCTTCGTCGAGGGCATCCAGAAGGGCCCCGAGCTCTCCTGGCACGAGAACGGGCAGCTCATCGCTCTGGGCAACACCCGCGCCGACGGAATCCCCGTCGGCCCCCTGCACTACTGGGACACCGAGGGGAACCTCGCGTACGAACACGTCAACGACGCGTCCGGAAGCCCGCGCGTCACCAGGGAGTGGGACGAGTCCGGAAACCTCGTCGGCGAGGAGCGGCACGAGGACCACGCCGGCGGCGCCGGCACCGGCGAGGAGTCCTTCCTGCCCTGGCAGAGGGTCAGGCTCGCCCCCGGCATGCGGGCCCCCGAACGCGGAGGCTCCCTGCCCGCGGTCGGCGCCGCGGACCTCACCACCGCCGAGGTCGAGGGGCTCGGCCGCCGGGTCCTGCACGACGGCGAACCCTTCACCGGGGAGGCCGTCACCCTCGACCGCCGGGGCCGGATCGAGATGCACACCTTCATCGAGGGCGTCGAGGACGGCCCCACCCTGACCTGGGCTCCCAGCGGAAAACTCGTCATCCAGGGCATCACCCGCCACCCCCACGGCCCCGTCGGCCCCTGGCACCAGTGGGACGAACAAGGACGCCTCCTCCGTGAGATCGTCCACGACGCCCTGGGCAACCGCGTCATCGTCCGCCAACTCGACCAGGCCGGAAACATCGCCCGCGAGGAGCGCAGGCCCCCCGCACGCCTGGCCCGCGACCCCCGAACCGGCCGGGAGCACCCCGCCCCCTGGCTCTGAGAGGCGGTCGCGCTCCCGCACCGGGGTCGCGAAGCCGTCGCCCCCGCCTCCGTGGAGCCCGTTCCGGGGGGAAACGACGCGGGCCGGTCACCAGGCGCTCATGGAACGTACACGGGAAACCGAGTACGCTACCGCAGTCGGCCCTCCCGTCCGGGGCCCCGCCCGCACGGACCGCGGCCCCCGCGGCGGCCGCAGCCCCGCCCCGCGCGCGGAAGGACCCCCTCGCGGCGGCGGAGAGGCCCCGCGTCGGCGCACGCCTCCCGGTCCGGCGTTCCGCGGAGGGTTGGCGTAGGGTCGGGCCCCCGTCCCGCTCCCCCGCGCGGCCTCCGACGGGACGGCGCCCCGCGCCCCGTCGGGCCGCCCCACCGGGCGCGAAGCGCCCCCAGGACACCCCCAGAGAGTCTGGAGCACACGTCAGGTGACCGCACACACCGATCCGGGGACCACCCGGTCCCGGCGCCGCCGCACCGCCGCCGCGGCGCTGGCCCTCGGGCTCCTCGCCCCCCTCCCGGCTGCTCCGGCGGCGGCCGAGGCGCCCCAGGACCCCGTCTCGCTCGCGCAGGTCCACCCCTTCAAGGCCGACAACCAGCCGTGCGCGGCCACCGGCGGGGACGTCGTGGAGCAGCGGCCCTGGACGCACCACTTCCTGGGCCTGTCGCGGGCCCACGACCTGAGCACCGGCGAGGGGGTGGGCGTGGCGCTGCTGGCCCCGGAGGTGGACGGCGGCGTCCCCGCGCTGGCCGACGCCGTGGAGGGCGGGCAGTCCGCCGACTGCCTGGGGTTCGGCACGTCGCTGGCCGGAGTGGTCGCCGCCCGGTCCGTGGAGGACAGCGGCCTGGTCGGGGTGGCTCCGGACTCGTCGGTGACGGCCGTGGCCACCGGCAGCCCGCAGACCGGTCTGGCCTCGGCGCAGGAGATCGCCTCCGGGATCGGGAGCGCGGTGGACTCGGGGGCCCGCGTGGTCCTGGTGGGCACCGGCACGTGGGAGGCGTCGTCGGCCCTGGAGTCGGCGGTGGCCGCCGCCGAGGAGGCCGGAGCCGTGGTCGTGGCCCCCGCGACGGTCCCCACCTCCCGGGGGCCGCTGCCGGGCCAGCCCGCCCAGCACGCGTCCGTGCTGAGCGTGGCCGCGCACGACGTGGAGGGCCTCCCCGTGGCCCAGCGACCTCTGGTCCTGCCCAGCGGGGACCTGGCCCGCGTGGACCTGACCGCGCCGGGAGACCGGGTGGTGGGGACCGGCCCGGGCGGCGGCCACGTGGCCACGGCGGGCGACGGCGTGGCCGCGGCCTTCGTGGCGGGGGCCGCGGCCCTGCTGATGGCGCGGGAGCCGGACCTGAGCGCCGCGCAGGTGCGCGAGCGGCTGACCACCACGGCCTACGCCTCGCCGCGGGGGGACGCGGACCCGCTGTCGGGACACGGCAGGGTGGACCCGCTGGCGGCGATGGCCATCGCCCCGGGCGGCGCCCCCGCCGGGGTGGTGGGCGAGGGGTTCGTCCCCGACCCCTCCCCCGAGGGCTCGGTGGACGCGCCGTCCACGGCGGTCGTGGTGTCCGTCGGGCTCCTGCTCATCGTGCTGTGCGTCCTGGGCGGAGCGGTGGTCAAGCTCGGGCGCGCGCGCGAGTGGCGTCCCGCCGCCGCGGGCGAGCCGGTGCCGATGCGCTCCGACGAACCGGTGCGCTGACACCGAGACACGGGAGGGGGCGTCCGGCGTACCGGACGCCCCCGAACACGTTCTGGGGCCGGGCTCCCCTCCTGGAGAGGCGGGGAGCCCGGACCCGCCCGCGCCGCGCGGGGACCCGCCCGCGCCGCGCGGGCGGGTCCGGCGTGTCACTCCTCGGCGCCCTCGGCGATGGCCAGCTGCACCTCGACCGGGTCGCGGCGAGCGATCCACAGGGCGCGTCCCGCGGGCATCGTCCGCGCCCGGACGCTGCCGAACATCATGCCCTCCGAGGGCGGGGCGGACAGCAGGATGCTGGGCGTGTTGGAGTCGATGAGCGTCCGGATGACGGGATCGCTGGAGGCCCGGCTGAAACCGCCAGCGGCGTGCACGAGGACCACGTGCAGGCCGATCTCCGCGCCCTGGCCGAGCATCGGCAGGAGCGGGGCCAGCGGGCTGGGCCCGCTTCCGGAGACCATCTCGAAGTCGTCGATGAGGATGAACAGTTCGGGGCCCGTCCACCAGTCGCGCTTGCGGATGCGGTCGGGGGTGATGTCGGGCCCGGGCAGGCGCGCCTTCATCGCCTGCGCGGCGGCGGCCATCATCTCCTTGACGTTCTCGCCCGACACCGCGTAGCCCAGCTGCATCTCCTTGGGCACCGCGTCGTAGAGCTGGCGGCGCTGGTCGGCCAGCACGACCCGGGCGGTGGTGGGCCCGTAGTGGCTGCGGATCGCGTTGGTGATGTGGCGCAGCAGCGTGGTCTTGCCCGTCTCGGTGTCGCCGACCACGAGCATGTGCGGGGTGACGCCGAAGTCGTGCCAGAACGGCTGCATCCGGCGGCTCTCCAGGCCCATGGGCACCTTGAGGCCGCCCGCCTTGGTGAGTTCGGACCCGGGCAGTTCACGGGCGTGCAGGATCGCGGGCAGGGTGCGCACCGCCGGGGCGGAGGGCCCGTCCCAGGCCGCGCGGACGCGGTCGACCAGCTCGGTCATGCCCTCGGACAGCGTGACCGAGTCGGGGTCGCCGTCGGCGCGGGGCAGACCGGTGAGGAAGTGGTGCTTGGTGTCGGTGATGCCGCGCCCGGGCACGCGGGGCACGGTCTGCGCTGCGCGCATGTGGACCATGGAGTCCACGGGGTCGCCCATCCGCAGTTCGAAGCGGGTGCCCATGAGGTCGCGGACGCCGGTGTGGAAGTCGGCCCAGCGCGGGGAGGCGACCACGACGTGCACGCCGTAGTTGAGGCCGCGCTGCACGATCTGGACGATGGAGCCCACCAGATCCGCGTAGTCCTGGCGGATGGTGCCCCAGCCGTCGATGACGAGGAAGACGTCGCCGTGGGGCTGGTCGGCGAACTCCCCGGCGGCGCGGCGCCTGCGGTAGGTGCCCATGGAGTCGATGCCGTTCTCGGCGAAGAAGACCTCACGCTTGGTGAGGATCTCGTTCATCTCCATGATGGTGCGGACGATGCGCCGCTCGTCGGTGCGCGTGACGACGCTGCCCATGTGCGGCAGGTCCTTGAGCGAGGTCAGCACGCCGCCGCCGCAGTCGATCCCGTAGAACTGGGCCTGGGCGGGGGTGTTGCACACCGCGAGGGTGAGGATGAGCGAGGCCAGCATGGTGCTCTTGCCGCTCTGGGGGCCGCCCGCGATGCCGACGTGTCCCCCGGCTCCGGTCAGGTCGGCGACCAGGGGCAGGCGCTTGTGCTCGAAGGGGCGGTCGATGATCCCCAGCGGCACGCGCAGGGTCGTCTCCTTCCTCCAGGCCAGGCCGCCCTCGGGCAGGCGGGTGCCGACCATGGCGAGCAGCTCGTCCACCAGCAGCGGCACCTCCAACGGGGGCAGCCACACCTCGCGGGCCGCGGGGCCGAGGTCGTCCATCCGCGCCAGCGCGGTCGCCAGGAGCGACTCGCTGGTCTCCTCCTCCTGGACCTCGGGCTCCTCGGGTTCGGGGACGGCCGCGGCCACGGCGGTGTCCGCGAAGAGCACCACCTCGCCGCCGACCGTGCTCCTGCGGGTGGCGCGGCGCTTGACGCGGTAGGGACCGGAGACGTAGGCGGCCTTGAACCGGGTGAGGGTCTCGGTGTCGGTCTTGAGGTAGCCGTTGCCGGGGGCGGAGGGGAGCTGGTGGGCGTCGGGCACGCCGAGCACACCGCGGCTCTCGATGGCGGAGAAGGTGCGCAGCGCGATCCGGTAGGACAGGTGGCCCTCCAGCTGGTGCATGCGGCCCTCGTCCAGTCGCTGGGAGGCCAGCAGCAGGTGGACGCCGAGGCTGCGGCCCAGGCGCCCGATCATGACGAACAGGTCCATGAAGTCGCGGTGGGCGGCCAGCAGCTCGCTGAACTCGTCGACGACCACGAACAGCGTGGGCATCGGCTCCATGTCGGGGTTGGTCTCGCGGGCCCTCTCGTACTCCAGCGCGGAGCTGAAGTTGCCCGCCGCCCGGAGCTGCTCCTGGCGGCGGACCAGCTCGCCGTGCAGGGCGTCCTGCATGCGCTCGACCAGGATGGCCTCGTCGGCGAGGTTGGTGATGAGCGCGGAGGTGTGCTGGAGCTTGTCGAGGCCGATGAAGGTCGCGCCGCCCTTGAAGTCGACGAGCACGAAGTTGAGGGTCTCCGGCGAGTGGGTCAGGGCCAGGCCGAGCACCAGGGTGCGCAGCAGCTCGCTCTTGCCCGAACCGGTGGCGCCGATGAGGCATGCCGTGCGGGCCCATGCCGCCCAGCGCGGACTCCTTGAGGTCCAGCTCCAGCGGCGCGCCGTCGGAGTTCATGCCGATGGGCACGCGCAACCGGTCCTTCTCGTGCAGCTCGCTCCACATGCGCTCGCTGTCGTGCCGGTGCAGGTCGGGGATGCCCAGGAGCGTGGTCAGCTCGAAGTCGGTGGTGGAGCGGCTCGGTGACCTCGACGACCATGCCGATCCGGTAGGGCGAGAGCAGGCGGCCCAGGGAGGTGGCGCGGGTCAGGCTCAGGGTGTCGGGCCGGCCCAGCACCTCCTCGGTGTCGCGGCCGCTGTTGTCGCGGGAGAGCATCACCAGGCGCTCGGTCTCCACCCGCAGGGCCAGGGTGTAGGGGTCGTCCTCGGGCGGCATCGGGTCGGCGACGTCGATGACGACGGCGTTGCGGTAGCCGCCGCCCAGTATGCGCGACCCCGGGGGGATGCGCCCGCCGTCCACGACGACGACGGTGAAGGGCTCCTCGCGGCTGGGGGCGGCGGTGGGGTCGAAGCGGGGGCGGTCGGCCAGGTCCGGGAGGAGCTGTTCGAGCTCCATCGCGTCCGTGCACAGCAGCCGGGCCTGGCCCGCGCCGTCGCGGGCGGTGGGGTGCTGGCTGTGGGGCAGCCACTTGGTCCACGACCACAGGGGCAGGGACTCCTGGGAGCAGCACACGGCCACGCGCAGCTCGTCGTGGGCGTGGAAGACGGTGAGCTGGCCCAGGAGAGCGCGGACCAGGCCCCGGCTGGTGTCCAGGTCGCCGGCGCATGGTGATGCGGGAGTAGCCGCGCAGGTAGATCTGGACCGGCTGGTCCTCGACGGTGCCGTAGGCGCGGATGAAGCGGCGCAGGGCGTGGGCGCTGAGGGGTTCGAGGTCCTCCACCGGTTTGGAGGAGACCGGGGAGATGGTCATGGACAGCGCCTGTTCGCCCACGGCCATGCGCGCCTCGGCGAAGTCGTCGTCGGTCCCCCTGCGCTCCCACAGCCGGGAAGTGCGCACGATCGACCACAGGGCGGGTGGGCGCCGCCAGAGCATCGCGTCGCGCTGCTCGGTGACCACGCTCCGCAGGCGGGTGCGCATCTGCTTGAGGTAGCGCAGGTAGCTCCGACGGTCGTCGTTGAGCTGGCGTCGGCGCTCCAGCATGCTGCGCAGGTACTGGCCGCCGATCATGACCACCGCACCCACGAGCATCATGCCGCCCGCCAGATAGGGCATGATGCTGCTGCCGTCACCCATCCTTCCGGGCGGACGAGCATCAGCAGCATCGCCATCGACGTCAGGGCCATCGGCAGGTAGGTGAACACCGACGAAACGTTGGCCTGGCGTTCGGGCAGCTCGCGGGGCTCCTGGAGGCTGACCTCGCCCGAGGGCAGGTCCGGCCCGGGGCGCCGCGGGGGGCGCCGGACGAGGATCGTACTCACGGG